>CAVVUE010000017.1:0-182149 GCA_963751285.1 uncultured Acidobacteriaceae bacterium
AATAAAGGACTTGTCGCCGCCATCGATATCCGGAGAACTTGCACCTATAACGAACTCCTTGATGCATCCATGCGCGTCGCCAAAGCATTGCTTGCCGGGCGCGCGGATCTCCATGAGGAACGCGTAGCCTTTCTCCTGCCGCCTGGAATCCCATGGATCGCAACCCTTTGGGGAATCTGGCAAGCTGGCGGAATTGCGGTTCCCTTGGCGCTTAGCTCGGCGCGTCCGGAGTTGGAGTATTACATGGGCGACGCCGGCGCATCGGCAATAGTTTTCGATGCGGCCACTGAGGCAATGGCCGAACCGATTGCTTCTGCACAGAACATCGCCACACTTACCTACGAAGAAATTCAAAATGGAGCGCTGATTGAGTTGCCGGATGTCGCTATTGAGCGGCGGGCGATGATTCTCTACACGAGCGGCACCACGAACCGGCCGAAGGGAGTGGTTGCCACTCACGCCAACATTGCCGCACAGATCTCGACTCTGGTGGAGGCCTGGGAGTGGCAGGCCGATGATCGTACTCTGCTTTGCCTGCCTCTGCATCATGTTCATGGAATTATCAATGTCGTCTCTTGCGCGCTCTGGTCGGGGGCGACCTGCGAGATGATGACGCGCTTCGATGCCAATGTCGTGTGGGAACGAATCGCCAGCGGAGTTTTAACAGTATTCATGGCTGTTCCGACCATTTATCTCCGTCTCATCTCTGCCTGGGAGGCGGCCCCGGCCCTGCGGCAATTGGAATTGAGCCATGCGGCGGCCAAGTTGCGCTTGATGGTCTCCGGTTCCGCGGCGCTTCCGGTAAGCACGCTGGAGCTCTGGAAGGAGATCAGTGGGCACATTCTGCTGGAACGCTACGGCATGACGGAGATCGGCATGGCCCTTTCCAATCCGTTGCACGGCAAACGCGTCCCCGGTAGCGTCGGCATTCCGTTGCCTGGCGTCCAGGTTCGGTTGTGCGGACAGGACGGCGAGCTGGTGGCCGAAGGTATTCCTGGTGAGATCGAAGTGCGCGGTCCCAGCGTTTTCTCAGAGTATTGGGGTAAGCCCGAGGCCACGCGAGAAGCTTTCCGCGAGGGCTGGTTTCGCACTGGCGATACGGCTGTTGCAGAAAATAGTGTCTATCGCATTCTCGGCCGCACCAGCATCGATATTCTCAAGACCGGCGGACATAAGGTTTCCGCCTTAGAGATCGAGGAGGTGCTACTCCAGCATCCTGGGATCGCAGAGTGTGCGGTGGTCGGCGTCGCCGATGAGGAGTGGGGACAACGAGTTGCTGCCGCCGTCGTTTTGCGGGCCGGTGCGGCGCTCAGTTTGGATTCACTGCGGGCCTGGGCCAGGGAACTGCTTGCAACTCATGAGTTGCCTTCCCGACTCCTGGTGCTGGAAGCTCTTCCTCGCAATGCCATGGGCAAGGTGATGAAGCCGGCGGTCACTAATCTCTTCAGCGAGACGACCATTCAAATGAGAAGTTAGGGATTGGTCTGGCCTTTAAGTGGTCTAGACGTCAAGGGCGAAAGCAGTGGTTGCGTGGCCGAGCTGTTCTGAGATCACCGTTGCAGGGACGCCGGCCGAAAGTGCCAGGGTACCCGCGATTGAGCAGAAGAAAGCACGGGGAAAGGTGAAATGAGCTTTTTGGTGTTTGGCACGATCCCTGAACCAACCCGCCCGCCACAACAAACGCTGGTTGTTTTTGTTTTTTTCACCGCCCTAGCACAATCGTTTTTTCGATGATCAACGGCTCTGGGTGAAGCTCCGCAGCGCGTTTGTGTATGGCGGGAGGAAACCCACCAACAACTCGCAATCCGCCCGCCAGCGAGGACGGACCGAGGACAGAATCGGCTCGCATGGCGCATGAGAACTGGTTCTTGCTCTTACGCCCAGAGCCGCCGTGGATAGTACCCCGCCTCGATCATGTGGTGAATGGTCTGAATCGCGCGCGAATGATCCTCACGATAGGTCATCCCAAACCAGGAATCTGCGCTGGGAAGCACTTTCACTCGCATCCTTCCTTCGGTGATCAGCTCGTGCACTGTGTTCGGCAAATAGCATTCGGAGTCGGGGTCGCCGCCATGGCTCTTCAGGAAGTTCTCGAACTTCTCGGCCATGGGGTTGAGAGCATCCGGTCGGAAGCCCCACATGTTCAGCGAGACCACCTCGTTGCCGGAGAGCTTCAATTCCTGCCCGGCTGCGTCGACGCAGACCGCGTGGCCGCCCTGGCGTTCCACATTCTTGTGCTCAAGAATCCCCTTGAGGAAACCTTCCTCATCGAGTTGGCAAATTCCGCGCGCGACCGGCCCGCTCTCCGGCAGCGTGTTGCGCAAGACGTAGCCCACCATGGCGCAATCGTCGGTGCCTGCCTGGAGATGACGCGCCAGAGCCGAATAGCTCTGAGCCCCGTAAAAGTCATCCACGTTGATCACTGCGAAGGGCTCGCGAATCTGGCTTAGGGCGGAAAGCACAGCGTGTGTTGTGCCCCAGGGCTTGTTCCTTCCGTGCGGCACCTGGAATCCCCACGGAATCCGCATCACGTCCTGATAGACGTACTCGACCGCGAAGTTGCGGATGAGCCGCGCGCCCAGTGTTTCCCTCACCGCACGGTCGATGTCTCTGCGGATCACGAAGACGATCTTGGCGAAGCCGGCCTTTCGGGCGTCGTAGAGTGAGTACTCGAGAAGGGTCTCTCCCTGCGGGCCTACCGGTTCTATGACCTTAACGCCGCCGTACCGGGTGCCCTTGCCGGCGGCAAGAACGAGCAATGTTGGGCCGAACATGACGACTCTCCTTTTTCGGTCGAGGGCAGTGAGGCCGCGCCGCAGCCGCGCGGCTTTACACGCGTTGCCGAAGCGCTCCTGCTTCCGCCGCCAGACTGTCCCGGTCTTTTCCCAGTACGACGGCGGGACAGGCTAGGGACAAAATGTGTCCTCGGGCACACTTCTTACCGTGATGGCGCTCACTCCCAAATGTGCATGCCGTTGCTGGCATTCTCCAGACCATCGGTCATGATGATCACAATGACCTTGCACGGTCTCTCTTCCTCAGGCATTGCTGCCAGCGCGGTGCCCAGCTCCGTGACCGTGCGCCCGATGGCATCCAGGAGGGCTGTGCTGCCCCGTGGCGCGTATGTCTTCTGCCCCGGCCCCGGCGTCTTCGAGAGCGTCAGCTCGGGAGCCTCGGCAAGCTGGTCGAGTCGGCGGATGCCTCGGAACAAACAGTCATGTCCATCGCTGGACATGTGAGCCGAGAAATGCTTGCCCATTACAGCCACGTACGATTGGAGGCGAGACGCAAGGCCGTGGCGGCACTCGACAATGGCATCATTACCTCACAACTGGCGAAGTGGAAGGCTGACGCGGAAATTAGGGGGAAAGAACAGTCCCACAAGAGTGCAGGGGCTGGCGGAAAATGACGTGCTCTCAAAGTCCGAAGAAGTGAAGAATCGAAGTTTGATCGAGCAATTCCTTCGTAAGACCCTTGGGAATTTCGTCCGCGTTTAGCCCGACTCCCAATACAAGGTCTGTATCTATGAGCCACTTCTCACGATGAGTAGCCCAAAATTTCTCTGAATGATGCGGCTGCTCATCAGGCAAGTACACATGAGTCATTTCATGGATGAGGAGTTGCGCGAGAAATGGCAGCGCGCAAAAGTCCTTATGGATGAGAATCAGCCAAGGGGTATCGAGGCCGGTCAACTCCGGAACTTCGTCCCTCTTGAAAGTGAATGCGTGTATGGGGCTGACTGTTGGATGAACTAGCGATTCTGCCGCAAACGCCGAAATCGGCGGAAGTTCTCCTCCAAAGTGGGTCTGATTGAGGCGGTCGCAGATTACTTGCAGCGATGCGTCCCCACCCGACACGACCTGTGCGCTATATCCTTCAGGAGTTTGGAATGAAATCATCGTGCAATCTGCCTTTCGCAATTATCATCACTTTGCTTCGGTCGCGGTCGTGGATTCGCACCCTGATGGAATTCGGGTACAAGATTAGCTCAATTCGGGGTTGGTCATGCGTGTGTCCCGATAGAATGCTTCGTAACAAGCGTTTCATCATTGACCATGAAAAAGCTAAACGAATCAAACGAAAGCCCCAGTGCGGGTGCCGCCACTCCCTCTGTCCTTTACAAATATCTCCCACCTCAGCGAATTGATGTCTTGGAGTCTGGAAAGATTAGATTCACTCAACCTGCTGTTTTCAATGACCCGTTTGAATCGTCACCGGCATTCATTGATTTTGCGACTCGAGAGGGAATCGAGGAAGCCTCAAAGAGGGATGCAGAGGAGACCGGGATGCCCGAAGAGGCGCGGCAGAGAATAATCGACTCGATTTTCAACGCTCCACAACGAGAGATCTATTTCCCTCTTCTCTCGCAAGTATTCGTCAGGATTCTGTCGCGGGGTGTAGGCATTCTCTCCTTAAGCGAAACCGCCGACAACCTGCTGATGTGGGCACACTATGCACGAAGTCATGAAGGGATGGTTATTGGATTCCGAACAGCAAGCCCATTCCTGACGAGACAAGATTCACATCGTAATGCAATGCACGACCTTCGACCCGTGGAGTACTGCCAAACTCGGCCAATTTTGAAGGATTTCACATTGGTGGATACGGCTCACATGTACTTCACGAAAAGCGATGCATGGTCATACGAGAAAGAGTGGCGAATGTACACCGCGATGCCACAGGAGGACATCAATGGCCTCCTTGTGGCTATGATTCGGTTCGTCGCACAAAATCGCCAAATCCCGACCCTGCCCACATGTCAAATCCGCCTCTTCGACTTTCCACAAGAATCCATTGATTCCATCATTCTCGGTAGCCGTGCGAATGCGGGAACCGAACAGCGCGTAAGAGAGATAATCTCGCAGAGGTACCCGGAGGCAAAACTGCTCCGTGCCCGACCGAGCGCAAAGAAATTTGAATTGGAGCTTGAACAACTAGCTTAGAAGTGACGGCACAAACTCGTCACAATTAGCAGAATTGAAAGTCAAAGCAAGAGGCGTAAACCATTGATTTAATTGGTCGGGACGGGCAGATTTGAACTGCCGACCCCTCGCACCCCAAGCGAGTGCTCTACCAGGCTGAGCCACGTCCCGACACAAACGCGTTTTCGGATTCCTCGTTGGGCGAAGCCACCTCATTCAAGTCGGCCCGACTAACAGGAAACGCCGATCTTGAACGACATGACAACGGCGCGCACAAGATCTGAAAACGCCGAAGGCAAACCGGTCCGCCGCAGCGAACTGGTTTCTGGGGTCCTTCGCTAGTTTACACCGGCTTATGCCCGGCCCGCATTACTGCACAATCGCATCGCCAGCCATGTTCAGAATCTCATCCGCAATGGCCAGCGACGCCGTGGCCGCCGGGCTTGGCGCATTCAAAACGTGCAGCGCACTCGCAGACCGCGCGAAATAAAAATCCTGCAGCAACTCGCCCGAGGGCGGCATCGCCTGCGCGCGCACGCCCGATCCTCCCGGCGCCAGGTCATCCATCCTGATCTCCGGCACCAGCCGTTGCAGCGACAGGCAAAACAGGTCCTTGCTGTACGAGCGCTTCAGCTCATCCCAGCACATCTTCGGATAGCGCAGGAAAAATCTCCAGAATCCGCGATAGGTCAGAGTCTCAATCGTGTCGCGTAGAGAAAAGTCGCCCTTGCGATATCCTTCGCGCGCAAACGCCAGCACCGCGTTGGGGCCGCACTCCACGCCGCCGTGAATCAGCCGCGTAAAGTGCACGCCGAGAAACGGAAACTTCGGGTCCGGCACCGGATAAATCAGGTTCCTCGCCAGGAACTGCCGCTCCGGCTTCAGCAAATAGTACTCGCCGCGAAACGGCACAATCTTCGTCGGCTCCTTGCTCCCCGCCTTCCGTCCCACGCGGTCGCAGTGCAATCCCGCGCAGGTAATCAGGAAGTCCGCTTCGTAGTCTCCGCTCGTGGTGTGGATCGTCCATCGATCTCTTCTCTCCATGCGCTTGGCTTCCGAAGAGAACTGAATCTCGCCGCCCCACTCACGAACCTCCTTCACCATCGCGTCGCAAACCTGCGTGTAATCGGTGATCCCTTCCCGCGGCACGCGGATGCCCGCAATCCCCGCTGCGTGCGGTTCGTACTCGTGAATCTCGTCGGCCGTCAGAAGTTTCAGTCCCTCCACGCCGTTCGCCGCACCCCGCTCAAACAACGCATGCAGCCGCGGAATCTCTTCTTCCTCGGTGGCGATCACCGTCTTGCCGCACAGTTCGTAGGGCACGCCGTGCTCTTCGCAGAACGCAACCATTCTGCGAACACCCGTCACCGCCAGTCTCGCCCGCGCAGATCCCGGCGTGTAGTAAAGCCCGCAATGCAACACGCCGCTGTTGTGCCCGGTCTGGTGTTGGCCCGGCGCGCTCTCTTTTTCGAGTACCAGCACTTTCGATCCAGGATACCGCTCCAGCAGCTGCCGCGCTGTCGCCAGCCCCACAATCCCACCGCCAATAATGGCCACTTTCACCGCCATTGCAGCAACCCCTCTCCTCTCACAGCCGCCAGCCGAGAGCCTTCGTCATTCAGATCTGACCGTTGAACTCTTTTTCTTGGTTCCTTAGTCTCTTGACTCTTTTTCTACAGGCATCCTGCGACTACTTCCACTCGCAGCAGCCCATCATATCAAGCCCCATCCGGGGACTGCCGTGTCAGGCGCCGCTTCTGCTTGAATTGGGAATCAACACGCTTCTTCGCAGCAGCTCGGCTTCACAGCCATCGCCTCAAAATTCGATAATGGTCGGTCAACGCCGGGCGCGACCCAATGGCCCAGCGAGGAGGTTGCCTTGGGCCCCACTCGTCGCGAATTCCTGAAAGATGCCACGCTCATCGGAGCGGGAATGACCACCAGCACTCTTGCCGATCGTGATCTGCTCGCCACGTCTCTTCCCGCGTCGCAAGAGGCTCCGTCATCTCCCGCCGCTATCTCGCTCTCCTGGCTAGGCGAAAAACCGCCTGCCGTCCCCACCGGCGTCAGTTGGGGAGTGCCCTTTCCGCAAGGCGTCATCCAGCGCAACGCACCTTTCATGCTCACGTCCGGCAACAATCGCTTTCCTCTGCAAACCTGGCCGCTCGCCTACTGGCCCGATGGCTCCATCAAGTGGTACGGCTTCGCCACCGTCGTTCCCGCCGGATTCGCCGGCCCCGCCACTCTCGCAATGAACTCCGCGGCCCTGTCCGGCGACTTCCACACATACCCTCCCATCACCGTCAAGAACGACGGCAAATCCCTGCTCATCGATAACGGCTTTCAGTACTCCATTCCTCTCACCGGCGCAAAGATTCTCAACTCCATCTCGGTCCACGGGAAATCCATCGCCGGCCCAGCTCAGCTCGTCTGCATCCTCCAGCACGGCCCTTCCACCGACCCCAACCTCTCACCCCCACGCGAACAATTTACAAGCGCCATCAAGCAAGTCACCGTCGAGCAGTCCGGCCCTGTCCGCGTCGTAGTCAAAATCGAAGGCATGCACCGTGGCGCAGTCTCCAAACGCGAGTGGCTGCCCTTTGTCGTCCGCCTTTATTTCTTTTGCGGTCAAACCGACATCCGCCTCGTCCACACCATCGTCTTCGACGGCGACCAGGAAAAAGACTTCATCCGCGGCCTCGGCCTCCAGTTCGATGTGCCTCTCCGCGACGAGCCCCGCAACCGCACCGTGCACTTTGCCGGCTCCGATGGCGGCCTCTGGTCCGAACCGCTGCAGCCCGGCGGCGGCAGCATCGCGCAGGAATCAGGTCAAAACTTTTCCGGCAATCCAGTCTTCCTCAAAAACGCCATCTGGGACGACTTCAAGCTCTCGCAGCCCACGCCGCACGGATTCACCATCGTCAAGCGCACCAATCCCAAAAGCACCTGGCTCTTTTCAAATGCGGGCAAGCGCGCGCCGGGCCTCGCCTTCGCCGGCGATCTCGGCGGCGGCCTCGCCGTCAGCGTCAAAAATTTCTGGCAATCGTTCCCGTCCGCACTCGAAATCCATCACGCCAGCGCACCATCGGCACAGCTCATCGCATGGCTCTGGTCGCCCGACGCGCCCGAAATGGACATGCGCTTCTACGACACCCACGCGCACGGACTCGACGCCTCTTATGAAGACGTGCAGCCCGGCCTCAGCACGGCCTACGGCGTGGCGCGCACCAGCGAGCTCACGCTTTCTCCCTGCGCCGCATGGCTGTCAAAGGCCGACACCGTCGCCCTCGCTGAATCCGCCCAGCAGCACCCGCTCCTCGCCTGCGCGCCCGAAACCATTCACTCCACCGGCGTCTTCGGCGTTTGGAGCCTTCCCGACCGCGACACCGCTTTCAAAAAATCCATCGAAGACGGCCTCGATTCCGTTCTCGCCTTCTATCAGCGTCAGGTCGACGACCGCTCCTGGTACGGCTTCTGGCAATTCGGCGATTTCATGCACTCCTACTCGTTCGCGCGTCACGTCTGGCACTACGACTGGGGCGGCCACGCCTGGGACAATACCGAACTCGGTGCGCCGCTTTGGCTTTGGTATAGCTATCTGCGCAACGGCCGCGCCGATCTCTTCCGCCTCGCTGAAGCCCACACGCGCAACACCAGCGAAACCTGCGTCTATCACCTCGGTCCCATGAAAGGCCTTGGCTCGCGCCACAACGTCATCAAGTGGGGCGACGGCGCAAAAGAAGTGCGCGTCAGCCAGGCCGCTCATTGGCGCTTCTTCTACTACCTCACCACCGACGAGCGCACTGGCGACATCATGCACATGGTTGCCGAATCCGCCGGCATCGCCATCGGCAAATACGATCCCATGCGCGAAGCCTCGCCCCGCACGCCCGGCGAACCTCCCGTCCGCATCCGCATCGGCCCCGACTGGTTTGCCATCGCCGGCAACTGGATGGCGGAGTGGGAGCGCACCAACGATACACGCTGGCGCGATCGCATCCTCGCCGGTGTCGATTCCATCATCGCCATGCCCTACGGCCTCGAAACCGGCAAGCCCGCCGCGCGCTACACCGCCGCCGCGGCCATCGTCGGCTTCGACAACGCCACCGGCAAGCTCACGCCGATTCCCGATCCCGTCACCAGGGCTCTCGCTCCTGACAACTACAACCTCGCCACCATCCAGGGCGGTGCTGAAGTCATGTTCGAACTGGTGCCGCTTCTCGGCCGCAAGGACTTCGAAGCCGCATGGCTCCGCATGTGCCGCATCGGCGTTGCGCCGCCCGAGGTTTGGCAAAAGGACCTCGCCACCAGCAGCGAAGGCGCCGACGCGCAATACGTCATTCCCGGCCAGAGCGGTTCGCGCCTCGCCGCCTGGGCCTACGCAAAAACCGGCAACAAAGCCTTCGCAGAGAAAGCCATCTCGGAACTGCTCACGCAGGGCGGCGGCATCGCCAACCCGCACATCGTCTCCGGCCCCGACTCGCTCAGCCCCGTCGAAGAAGACGTCCGCATCAACACCAACGAAGCCTCGCAGACCGGCCTGCAAGTCATCGAAATCCTCGAGCTCTGCAAAGACCAGCTACCCACAGCCGCCGCCGTCTGGACGCGAAGGTTTCCCCGCTTCCGCCAGCCATCCCCACCGCAGCCCCCGCCCCATTAGCTCCAGCGCCAACCGGGTGCCCCAGGTCTCGATTTTGAGACCTGGGATAACTCAAAGATTCGACGCCCCACAAACCCGGTTGCCCCATCCTTTTCCATTCGCCGCAGCGAAGGGAAAAGGGTGGGAGATCAAGATTGAATCCAGAATCACCCGCCGCACTTTTGTAGCGCCGGTCTCCCGACCGGCTGTACTGGCGGCGTCCCCGCCGCCAGGTCTTCGTCCGTAAAGTGGACCATCGCAGCGTCATTGTTTTTTGCGGCTAGGGATGGGGAGGTCGAAATTCATTCAAACTTCAACGCTGTGTCATCCCGAGCGAAGCGCGCTTGGGGCCCCATGTTCGCGAAGCAATTGTGGGGAAAGCGGCCGGGGCCCCCGGCGACAGATCTTCGTCGCTGGGGTGGGGGAGCCGAGGGACCTGCCTTTGTTTTTCGTGACACCGAGGGCCCATCCTCGCCGCACCCCAGTGGCGCCGGTCTCTCGACCGGCTGTACTGGCGGCGTCCCCGCCGCCAGCTGGGTGCGCCCGACCCCAAAACCCCTGTGATGCGCACAGTTGCACCCAACTCCGCACTCGACTATCGTTATTGCAAAGCCCCGATCGAATATTTGGAGTAACCGGTCTCCGAAAAACGGATGTGCGGCCAGACCGTCGAGCGATGACCACCGCCGCGCAGAGTTGAGAGGGATTTCAATGGCGCAATCCAAGGACCTGTACGATGCGATTCTGAGCGGCGACGCCAAAAAAGCACGCGCCACCACTGAAGCCGCGCTTGCTGCGGGCGTCCCACCCATGGAACTCATTCAGGAATCCATGGTTCCGGCAATGGACGAAGTCGGCCGTCTCTTCGAAGCCGAAGAGTACTTCGTCCCCGAGCTTCTTCTCTCCGCCCGCGCCATGAAAAGCTCGCTCGATCTTCTCAAGCCGCTCCTCTCCGCCTCCGGCCAAAAAATGTCGACCCGCGTGGTCATCGGCACCGTCAAAGGCGACCTGCACGACATCGGCAAGAACATCGTTGCTTCCATGCTCGAGGGCGGCGGCTTTGAAGTCATTGATCTCGGCACTGATGTTTCGCCGGAAAGCTTTGTCGCCGCAGTCAAAGATCGCAATCCGCAATTCGTCTGCATGTCGGCGCTGCTCACCGTCACCATGCCCTCCATGAAGACAACCATCGATGCGCTGAAGACCGCAGGCCTGCGCACCCAGGTCAAAGTCCTCGTCGGAGGCGCCCCGGTCACGACGCAATACGCCAAAGAAATCGGCGCCGACGGTTACAGTGAAAACGCAAATGGCGCCGTGAGCCTCGTCAAGAATCTTCTCGCCGGAGAGGCCGCCTGACCCCTCGCACCTTCTATCTCGATCTCGCTGCGCGTGGCCTCCGTATGCCCATCGGTGCCGATCTCGTCCTGCACGAGGATCCCGATCCGGAGAACGCTCGCAACAACGGCCCCGCGCTCGGCCGCGTCATCGAGCAAACCGCCCGCCGCTGGAACACGCCTCTCGCCATTCCCCTCATGGACCTGCGCCTCGAGAAGACCGATCTCCTCGCCCGCATCGGCATCCCCGCCCGGGATGCTGAAACATATCAGTTCACGTCTCCGCTTGACGAATCCACGCTCTCCGCTCTCTGTGGCGAGCACGCGACGCCCTTCTGCCCCGGCAGCGTCGCCCGCGATCAGGCCCTCACCTACATAGCCGCAATTCCCGATCTACTTCCCATCGGCATGGCCATCGGCCCCTTCTCGCTGGCCACGCGCCTCATGGCCGATCCCATCGCCGGCGCCGCTCTGGCAGGGCGGGGAACTGCGCCCGAAGATTCCGCCGATGTGCTCTTGCTCCTCCAGTGCCTTCGCACCGCCGAATCCGCCGTCCTCCGCTCCGTCCGCAGCCAGATTGCCCACGGCGCGCGCGCCATCATGATCTGCGAGCCCGCCGCCTGCACCGCCTTCATCTCTCCGCGCCAGCTCCGCGCCGGCTCAAAAATCTTCGAACAACTCGTAATGGAGCCGAACCTCCGCCTCAAGGCCGCGCTCGACGCCGCCGGCTGCGACCTCATCTTTCACGACTGCGGCGAGCTCATCGATCCCATGGTTGAAGCCTTCGCCACGCGCCTTCATCCCGTCATCCTCAGCCTGGGCAGTTCACGCAAATTGTGGCTCGACGCGCGCCTCGTCCCCGGCGACGTCGTCCTCTACGGAAACCTTCCCACCAAGTCCTTCTATTCCGACGGCGCCATGCCTGTCGAAGAAGTCGTCCGCCGCGCCACTGAACTGCTAGCCAACATGAAGGCCAGCGGCCACCCCCACATCCTCGGCTCCGAGTGCGATGTCCTCAATGTCCCCGAAGCCCGCCCCGCCATCCTGAAGAAGGTCGATGCAATGATGGCCGTCACTGCCCCCACCGATTCCTTGCTGAAAGCTGATAGCTGAAAGCTGACAGCTGCCTTTATGCGTCTCAAAGCCATCGCCTGCCAGGTCTTCACCCGCGAGTTCGAGCACATCCTCGCCCGCTCGCCGCACTCCGTCGATCTCGAGATCATCCCCATGGGCCTGCACTCGCTCGGCGTCGAAATGCGTCCGCACCTGCAGGAGCGCATTGATGCCGCCGACCCGCTCGGCTACGACGCCATCCTTCTCGGCTACGCGCTCTGCGGCCGCGGCACCGAGGGCCTTCGCGCCCGCCGCACGCAACTCATCCTCCCTCGCGCGCACGATTGCATCGGTGTCCTCATGGGCGACCGCCATCGCTACGCGGACTACTTCGAAAACCACCCCGGCGTCTACTATCGTTCACCCGGCTGGGTCGAGTTCCAGACTCCCGACCTCAAGCTCCAGCCCGCCTTCCCCTCGCAAAAAACCGCCCTCGGCGAGCAGAGCACCCTCGAAGAATTCATCGCAAAGTACGGTGAGGACAACGGCCGCTATCTCTACGAACAGTTCTCTTCGTTCCGCCGCAACTACACCGGCCTCACTTACATCTCCACCGGCATCCCGAACGACGACGCCAGCCGCACCCAGGCCCGCGCCGAAGCCGAAAAAGAAAACTGGGCCTTTGAAGAAGTCCCAGGTTCGCTCACGCTTCTCGATCGCCTCGTCAACGGTCCCTGGGATGCCGCCGACTTTCTCATCGTCCCGCCCGGCCAAACCATCCGCGCCAATCTCGGCGACTCCATCGTGGATGCCCAATGACCCCCGATTCCTCATCTTCGCCTGGCGTCCGCATCCGTCTCGAGCCCCTCGCCGTCGAGTTCGATGTGCCTCGCGGCGCCTCGCTCGTCGTCGGCCTCGCCGCGCATGGTGTCGAATTCCCCTGCGGCGGCACGGGCGAGTGTGGAGGCTGCAGCATCCGCGTGCTCTCCGGTTCGCTCCCCATCACGGAATCTGACGCCGCCATCTTCACCCCCGATCAACTCGCCGCCGGATGGCGTCTCGCCTGCCAAGCCCGCCCCGATTTGCCTCCCGGCACGCCACTCGTCCTAGAGTGCGCCCAGTGGCGCATGCAAATCCTCGCGGACACGACAATCACCGATGTTGCTCCATCCCAAACCTCCGAGGTTGCCCCATCCTTTCCCGGAGCCTTATCACGGGAAAGGGTGGGAAAGCCCACAGCCAGCAGAAGTGGTCTCGGCATCGCCATCGATCTCGGCACCACCACCATCGCCGCCCAGCTCATCGACCTCACCACCGGAGACGTTCACGCCGTCGAAACCGCGCTCAACCCGCAGGCCCCCTTCGGCTCCGATGTCATGAGCCGCATCCGCGCCGCGCTCGACGGCCCCGATCTCAATGGCATCGATCTCACCACTCCCATTCGTGCCGCGCTTGGCCAGCTCGTCGCGCGCCTCGCCACCGGCCGTGAGTCGCAGATCACCGAAGTCCTTCTCGTCGGCAATACCGTCATGCATCACTTGTTCTGCGGACTCAGCGTCGAGCCGCTCTCGCACGTGCCCTTCCAGTCGCTGCATCTCGGCGAGCAGCGCTTTACGCCCCGCGATCTCTCCTGGGATCTGTCTCCAACCTGCTCCATCCGCTTCGCCCGCTGCATCGGCGGGTTCGTAGGCTCCGACATTCTCGCCGGCATCGTCGCCTCAGGCATCGCCCAGCGCGAAGAGCTCTCCGCGCTCGTCGATCTCGGCACCAACGGCGAAATCGCCATCGGCAACCGCGACGGCATCGTCTGCGCCTCCACAGCCGCGGGACCCGCCTTTGAAGCCGGCGCCATTCGCATGGGAATGCGCGCCGTCACCGGAGCCATCGCCTACGTCGCGCTTCGCGATGGCTCACTCCATGCCACCGTCATCGGCGACGTTCCGCCACGCGGCATCTGCGGCAGCGGCTTGGTCGATGCCGTCGCCGCAGGTCTCCGCTCCGGCGCAATCCTGCCCAACGGCCGCATCGCCAACGGCACCAAAATCTTTCCCATTGTCCCGAGTGTTGTCCCGCCCGTTGTCCTTTACCAATCCGACATTCGCGAGCTCCAGCTCGCCAAGGCCGCCATCGCCGCCGGCTTTCGCCTGCTCCTCAAACACCTCCGCGCTCAATCATCCAGTCTCCATTCCATCCATCTCGCCGGCGCCTTCGGCAATTACGTCCAGATCGAATCCGCCCTTCGCATCGGCCTCCTCGAAGCTCCGCACAATCTCATCCACGCCGCCGGCAACACCGCCCTCCGCGGCGCAAAAATGCTTCTCCTTGCCCAACGCGAGCCAACCCTCCCGCCCATCCGTCACATCAGCCTCGCCGCCGACCCCGCCTTCCAGGAAGAGTTCGCCAGCTGCATGACCTTCCCCGAGCCTTCTTAGGAACATAAGCCTCTGAAAGCACCAGTCGGCATCCACATCCAAACCCTCAACTCTAACTAGTGTCATCCCGAGCGGAGCGCGCTTGGGGCCCCATGATTGCGAAGCGATCGTGGGGTAAGCGGAGCCGAGGGACCTGCTTCTGTTTTTCGCGGAGCAAACCTGGCACGATGGTGGTGCCCTTTTTTGAGTTCCGCCGCCTCGCTTACCCGCCGCTTTCGCCCCGTGCACCTACGCCTCCCCCCTCACCTCGTCCGCAATCGTTTACCCTAATCTTTCGCACGATAGCGAACTCCACCATGCCTCATCCCACCATCAAATTCGGCACCGACGGCTGGCGCGGCGTCATCGCCGACGACTTCACCTTCGCCAACGTCCGCACCGCCGCCGAAGCCATCGCCGCCTACCTCCACTCCCGCAGCGGATCCGCCCAGGAAGATCCCGCGAAAGGCCTCTGCATCGCCTACGACACGCGCTTCGGCTCCAAAGCTTTCGCCCGCGCCTGCGCTGAGGTTGTCGCCGCCACTGGCATTCCCGTCCAGCTTGCCCACGCCATCACGCCGACACCTGCATTGAGTTTCGGCGTACGCGAGCGCGGCGCCGCCGGCGGCATCATGATCACCTCTTCGCACAACCCCGCGCAGTGGAACGGCGTGAAATACAAGGCCTGGTATGGCGGCTCGGGCAAGCCCTCCATCATCTCCGCCATCGAGTCGTACCTCGACAAGCCCGTTCCGCGCCCCGCAAAACCCGCGCCCATTACTGAAGTCGATTTCCTGCCCTCCTACCTCAAGGCCATCGAAAGCTTCGCCGACCTCGACCTCATCGCCAAATCCGGCATGAAGTTCTGCATCGACTCCATGTACGGCGCCGGCGCCACGATTCTTTCCGACATCTTTACTCGCATCGGCGTCGCCAACATCGCCATCCGCACCAATCCCGATCCGCTCTTTCCCGGCATCAATCCCGAGCCCATCGAGCCGCACATTCGCGCCCTCGGCGAAGCCACCGTCGCCAACCATTGCCAGGCTGGCCTCTGCACCGATGGCGATGGCGATCGCGTCGGCGCCACCGACGAGCACGGCGACTTCGTCGACCCGCACAAAATCTACTCGGTCCTGCTCGAGTGGGTTCTCAAGCGCAAGGGCTGGCCGGGCGCCGTCACGCGCGCCTTCAATACCACCAAGATGCTCGACCGCATCGCCAGGAAATACAAGCGCGAGCTCATCGAGCACGGCATCGGATTCAAGTTCGTCTGTGATTACATGCTCGAGCGCGAGATCGTCATGGGCGGCGAAGAATCCGGCGGCATCGGCTTCCAGCGCCATCTGCCCGAGCGTGATGGCCTGCTCAACTGCCTGCTCCTCGCCAACGTGATGGCTGAGGAAGGCAAGACTCTCGGTGAGCTTGTCGCCGATCTCCAGGCCGAGTACGGCGAACATCAATACGGCCGCATCGATCTTCACATTCCCGACGAGCAGAAAAACTCCGCCATCGCCCGCGCCCGTGCACTCCTGCCCGGCGACACTGTCTTCGCCGGCATGGGCATTTACTGCCAGGAGAATCTCGACGGCGTCAAGTTCTACCTCGACAACCCCGAAGCCACCAGCAAGCCCAAGGCCGCCGAAACCTGGTTGCTCCTCCGCGCCAGCGGCACCGAGCCCCTCCTCCGCATCTACACCGAATCCTGTTCAAAGGAATCCGTCGCCAAACTCCTCGACTCCGCCCGAGCCTTCGCGCTGGGCAAATGAATGTAGCGCCGGTCTCCTGACCGGCTGTCGTGCGGGAGTCCTCGCCCGCACCTTCGCCCTCGCCGCGTAGCTCTCACCCAGCAATATGCCCTGCAGGAAAGCTCCCGGAGGGAGCGCAAGAACTTAGCCCAGGGTTGAAGCGCAGCGGAACCCTGGGAAAGAACAGAGAAAGAGACGCCAGCCCCGTAGGGGCGAAAGAACCCGCCTTCCCTAGGAGGCTGCGGAAAAACGCCGAATCTCAGACCTGACTGGCGGAAAGAGCACTCAGGGGCTAAAGCCCGCGTTGATTTTGCGACGATTTCGGCACGACTAAAGTCGTGACCTGACACTTGGTGATACTTCCCCGAGCGTTTTTCCGCAGCCTGCTAGGGCCGCGCACTCAAGCACCTTGTTGCATCCTCGAGATATAGGTCTGGCTTCTCAGACTTGAGAAAGTGCATGAGCGGGCGAAGCACTCAAAAGAATTGCATTTCTTGACAAAATACAGGTTTACGGAGTCTCCTCGATTCCCAGCCGAACCGCGAAGGATGCAGCGGGAGAGGCCAACCCCAAAGGGAGCAAGTGAACATGATCGACAGCAGAGATCTCCTCAGTCTTTTTCGACTCACGCGCCGAGCCAGAAAGCGAATACTGATTCTCTGGACCGAACCCGACATGGAACCGGAACAACAGCCAATTAGCTAATCATCGCCGCTCTTGCCCGCTTCCCCAGCCGCACCACCTGCCGCGCCGGCGCCGTCCATCACCTCATAAAAACCAGCGCCGCGCTGCTGGCCGGAATCCGAATCCGCGCAACCCCGTTTCGAACCGCGATCGATTCGTTTTTTTCCGGTTTCCACTGCCCCGCGCGAATCTCCGCGCCAGCCAGCGTCACGCCTTCGGTCGCGTCGAGCGCAGGGGCCTGCAGTCTCCACGCACTCGCTTTGCGCGCCCCTCCCCGCAACCTGTCCGGCACGCGTATCGAAACATCCACAGCCTTCCGCTCGTCTTTGTTGAACAGCGCAACCGTGAACCCCGATTTGTGGCGCGCCGCATAGGCCGTCGCGTTCACGCCTTCAATCGTCCCATCCACCTCAAGCATGACGCCGCCCGCAAACTGGTTGGCCAGCAGCATCCCATAAAAAATCGGCATCGCTTTCACCGGGCTGTCCGGCTCGCTGAAAATCGGCGTATAAAATCCGATCCGCATGGCCTGCGGCGTCTTCGCCACTTCCATCCCCGGCGTATGATCGCCCAGTCCCGCCGTGAGAAACGCGCTTCTACCCCCATGCAGATTCACGCCGGCGCAGCCCAGGCTCGCCAGCTCAAGCATGTAGTCTCCGCCCCACAGCGCTGCTGCAAAAGCATTGCTCATGCCCGGCTTGCCGCCGCGGTAGCAGGAGTTGCCCTCTGTCATCCGGTACACCAGCCCACGCGCCTGCGCCACAGCTTCAATCCGCTGCATCTCGCCGGCAATCTTCGCGTTCCCCTTGAGCAGCCGTTCGGTCGTGACTCGAGGATCGTTTGGCGGACCTTCTGCATAGTAATGACCGGTCAGCGTTGTAAGTCGCGCCCGGACCTCGGCAGCAGTCTCTTCGCCAAACCGTGTAATCCATTCCGATGAACCGTTCACGTCCGGTCCTCCGAAATTCGCTCCCGGCACTCGTGCCGCAATCGCTTCGGCGTATGCAGTCCACTCCCGCAGATAATCGTCAAAGCCCCATCCCGGCGGCCGCGTGCCGTTATTGGCGTCTCGATAAAGGTCCGGCTCGTTACCGATCTGGAAAAACTCCAGCCGGTCGCCCACGGCGCGCGCCACATAAGCCGCTTCCGTCGCCGCCCGCTCCGGTGTGCTGTTGCCAAAGTTCAGCCCATAGATCAGCCGCCAGCCTGTCGCTCGCAAGAATCCGGCCAGCGCATCGATTGCCTCCGGCCTGATCGCGAACAGTCGGTGCGGCATCCAATTCTCTTCCAGCTTTCCCGGAGGAATTCTCAACTTCGGCGCAACCGTCGCAGCATCGGCCTGGAACCAGCAGAACTCGCTCGTGTTTCCCCCGGTACGAAGAACTCCGTGCGGGCTCAGCAGCCGGAAGTGCGTCACCAGTTCGTGATTCGCAGCGGAGAAAAACTGTGGATCGGTCAGTTGCGCCAGCTCATAACTTAGCCCGGTATAGTTCAGCGGAACCGGCGCCGTCCGCTGTCTTTCGCGCAGAGTCAAATCCGCCTGAATGTCTGCCTCACCATCGGCCCAGCTCGCTCGAGAAAATGCGGCGGCCGCGGTCGCCGCGCTCGCCTGAAGCAAGAACGTTCGTCGCTTCATGAACGGAACTCCTTCAACCGGTCAATCTTATCCGACCAGTTCTCGCTTCAGAGCCGCGATCATTACTGGACCGCCGCACCTTTGCACTTTTTCACAACCGCACCACGAAAGCGAATTTGCCCGCTCACTTTTCTGGTGTCATGCCAAGCGGAGCGTCGCGCGGCACGAACCACATTGAGAACCCCTCCCTCCGTGTCATCCCGAGCGGAGCAGCTTGGGGCCCCGTGATCGCACCGCGATCATGGGGTAAGCGGAGCCGAGGGACCTGCTTTTGTCCTTTGCAATTCTCCCCAGCAAAAAACTGGTTGCCCGAGCATGTCGCGAGTGAGGTCGAAGGACCTGGATTTTGAGGCTTGGGAGAGCGCGACGCCGCATCTTCAAAGGGATCGCCATTAGGAATGGCGGCGGCCGTTAGCTGATCACCGCAACCTTCGCCCGCTTTCCCAGCCGCACTACAACCCGCGCCGGCAGCGTTGCGGAAATCAGCAAACTCTCCACCACCTCGCCATCCACGCGCACAGCCTTCTCGCCAATCTTCCGATTGGCCTCCGCGCCGCTCGCCGCGAGCCCCATCGCCACCAGCAGCTTCGGCAGCCGAATCTGTTTCGAACCATCCGGCCCCGCCACATCCGCGTACGCGACGGCCACTTCCTCTAAATCCTCCGCCGTCTCACCAGCCTGAAACATCCGCGCCCAGTTCTCGCCCGCGCTCTCGGCCGCCGCCTCGCCGTGGAACCCCGCCGTAATCGTTCGCGCCAAACTCTTCTTCACTTCCATCGGATGCTGCTTGCCCGCTGCAACTTCCGCCCGCATCGCCTCAATTTCGCTCAGCCGCAAATCCGTCAGCAGCACCCAGTACTTCCACATCAACTCATCGCTGATGCTCATCAGCTTCCCATACATCTCGCTCGCCGGCTCGTTGATCCCGATCGCATTATTTAGAGACTTGCTCATCTTCTGCACGCCGTCCAGCCCCTCCAGAATCGGCGTCATCAGCACGATCTGCGGCTTCTGCCCGTAGTGCCGCTGCAGCTCGCGCCCGCACAGCAAATTAAACTTCTGATCCGTCCCGCCCAGCTCCACATCGCACTCCAGGCACACCGAGTCGTACCCCTGCATCACGGGATACAGCAGCTCATGCAGGCTGATCGGCTGCTCCTCCTGGAACCGCTTGTGAAACTCATCGCGCTCCAGCATCTGGCTCACCGTAAAGTGCGTCGTCAGCCGTACCGTGTCCTCGTATCCCAACTTGCCCAGCCACTCGCTGTTGTAGCGCACCTCGGTCGCCTTCTCATCGAGAATGCGGAACACCTGCTCCTTATATGTCTCGGCATTCGTGTCAATCTGTGCCCGCGTCAGCGGCTTGCGCGTCACGTTGCGTCCCGTCGGATCGCCGATCAGCGACGTGAAATCGCCCACCAGAAAAATCACCGTGTGCCCGAGCTGCTGAAAGTGCCTGAGCTTCCGCATCAAAACCGTATGTCCAAGGTGCAGGTCCGGCGCCGTCGGGTCGAACCCCGCTTTCACGCGCAGCGGCCGCCCCGTCTTGCGGCTCTCTTCCAGGCGCTCGCGCAAATCGCTCACGCGGATAATTTCCGCCGCGCCCTTTTGCAGCAGATCCATCTGCTCATCAACAGGTAAGAAGTTGCTCATCTTGTCTTCCAGTATAAAATCGCTCGTGTGGTTGACCGGCAACTGCGCGCTCCGTTTTCGCTCACCGCCGCGTAATTCCACTGTCAGGCTCGACCGGCGCAAATCGCCGAAAGGGACGAGAATGACATACCGAACACCCAAATTCGCGCTCGCCTCCATCGCAACTCTCGCCATCCTCGCGCTGCCGCAAGCCGCCAACGCCCAGGCCGTCGCGCCGCAAACCCCCGCCGACGATTTCCGCACCGCCGAGCGCTGCGCCAACTGCCACAGCAATCTCAACACTCCCAGAGGCGAGAACGTGTCCATCAGCCTTCAGTGGAGCGCGAGCATCATGGCCAACGCTGCGCGCGATCCCTACTGGCAGGGCAGCGTGCGCCGCGAGACCCTCGACCACCCCGAATCAAGCGCCACCATCCAGAACGAATGCTCCCGCTGCCACATGCCGCTTCAGGCCTTCGCGGATCAGGCGCAGGGCCGGCCGCCAAACCGAATTGTTTTCGCGTCTGCCGCTCCGTACGGACCACGATGCCGCCGCTGCCGATGGCGTCTCCTGCACCGTCTGTCATCAGATCCAGCCCACCGGCCTGGGCACGCCCGACAGCTACAGCGGCAATTTCACCGTGGCCCCTGCCGGAACCCATCCACGCCCGCTCTTTGGCCCCTGGGCCCCCGACTCCGACAACATCAACAAGGTGCACGTCATGGCCGGCGGCTACTCCGTCGCGCAGGCAGCCCAGATTCATGACGCGGCGCTCTGTGGCAGTTGCCACACCCTCTACACCACAACGCTCGGCCCCGGCGGCAAGCAGATCGGTAAGCTCCCCGAGCAGATGCCCTACCTTGAGTGGCTGCACAGCGACTACCGCGAAAAGCAGACCTGCCAGCAGTGCCACATGCCCGCGGTCACCGAGCCGGTTGCCGTCGCATCCCTCCTGGGCAAGCCGCGCGAGGGCGTCCGTCTCCACACCTTCGTCGGCGCCAACTTCCTCATGGACAGCATGCTCACCGCGCACCGCGACGAGCTCTCTGTCGCTGCACAGCCCTCCGATCTTGCCGCCGCCACCACGCAGGTCACAGCATTCCTCCAGTCGCAATCCGCGCGCGTCACCCTCAGCTCCGCGCAACTTTCCGGCAACGACCTTTCCTTTGCTGTTCGAGTTGATAACCTCACCGGCCACAAGCTGCCCACGGCATACCCCTCGCGCCGCGCCTGGCTGCATGTCGTGGTCACCGCTGCCGACGGCCACGCTGTCTTCGAGTCCGGCAAGCTCAACTCCGACGGCTCCATCGTCGGCAACGCCAACGACGCCGACCCCACGCGCTTCTCGCCTCACTGCACGCGCATCACCCAGCCCGATCAGGTGGAGATCTTCGAGCCCATCCTCGGTGACAGCCAGGGCCACGTGACCACCGG
This sequence comes from uncultured Acidobacteriaceae bacterium, assembly GCA_963751285.1. Lineage (GTDB taxonomy): Bacteria > Acidobacteriota > Terriglobia > Terriglobales > Acidobacteriaceae > Telmatobacter. The sequence continues at coordinate 21,495 of CAVVUE010000017.1, forward strand.
CCTCATCTCCGCCACGCAATACCTCAAAGACAATCGCATCCTCCCCACCGGCTTTGACAAGCAGACTGCCTCGCCCGACATCGCTGTCCGCGGCGAAGCCGCTGGCGATCCCGACTTCACCGCCGGCTTATGCACCACGCACTACGCCGTCTCCACCAACGGCGCTGCCGGCCCCCTCCATATCTCCGTCGAACTCCTCTACCAGCCGGTCGGCTATCGCTGGGCTCACAACCTCGCCATGTATCAGGCAGCCGAACCACAACGCTTCGTTCACTATTACGATCAGGCCGCCGCAAAATCCGCCGTCGTCCTAGCCCACGCCGAAACCAGCGTCGCCCCAGCCCCCTGATCACCACGAGACGCAAGCCAGTGACGAAAAAGTGATTAGTTGTAAGTGATCAGTCATCTGCCGAAAGCCAGTAGCCTGTAGCTCGAAGCCCATAGCGTGATGCGAAAGCGCGGACACAGCGGCAGGCAACTTCAAAACACAAGCTACAAGCTACCGGCTACAGGCTACGAGCCACGAGCTGACGGCTGACAGCCGAAAGCTGCTTTCCGCTATAATCAAATCGATGCACCACCAAGTCCTCCATATCGCAATCGCCCCCGCAGCTGCAGCCGCGGCGGCTCCTGCCGCTTAACCTCCCGCCCCACCTCATCCAAAATTGAGTTCTCAGTGATCAGTGATCAACGCATCACCAGAGCCCGCTCCTTGGCTCCCCTGCTCCCTGGTCCCTAATCCCTGCCTTTACACTGGAGTCACCATGGAAGAGTTTTCCCGCATTCAGCGTCTTCCCGCTTACGTCTTCAACATCACTGCCGAAATGAAGATGGCCGCCCGCCGCCGCGGCGAAGACATCATCGACTTCGGCATGGGCAATCCCGACGGCGCCACGCCCAAGCACATCGTCGACAAGCTCATCGAAGCCGCGCAAAAGCCGCCCACGCATCGCTACTCCGTCTCGCGCGGCCTGCCCCGCCTGCGCAAAGCCATCTGCAACTGGTATCAGTCGCGCTACGGCGTCTCACTCGATCCCGAGTCCGAGGCCATCGTCACCATCGGCTCCAAGGAGGGCATCGCCCACCTCTGCCTCGCCATCCTCGACTCGCGTGACACCGTGCTCGTCCCCAACCCCAGCTACCCCATCCACATCTACGGCCCCGTCATCGCCGGCGCGCACATCATCAGCGTCCCCGTCCACAACCAGGAAAACTTCCTCGCCCAACTCGAAGAGCTCATTCCGCGCATGACGCCGCGCCCCAAGGCCCTCATCGTCAACTTCCCCTCGAACCCCACAACCGAGTGCGTCGACCTGCCCTTCCTCGAGCGCCTCGTTGCGCTCGCCCGCGAGCACGGCTTCTATCTCATCCAGGACCTCGCCTACGCCGATATCGCCTTCGATGGATACCGCCCGCCCTCCGTCATGCAGGTCCCCGGCGCCAAAGATGTCGCCGTAGAATTCTTCACGCTCTCCAAGTCCTACAACATGCCCGGCTGGCGCATTGGATTCATGGTCGGCAACCAGCGCCTCGTCAATGCACTCGCCCGCCTCAAAAGCTACTTCGACTACGGCACCTTCACGCCCATCCAGGTCGCCGCCATCGCCGCGCTCGAAGGCCCGCAGGAGTGCGTCGGTCAGATCTGCGACACCTACCGCCGCCGCCGCGACGTCCTCGTCGACGGACTCAACAAGCTCGGCTGGCCCGTCGTCAAACCCAAGGCCACTATGTTCGTCTGGGCCCAGATCCCCGAGCCGTACCGCGACCTCAAATCGCTCGAATTTTCCAAGCTCCTCTTGACCGAAGCCAAAACCGCCGTCAGTCCCGGCATCGGCTTCGGCGACCACGGCGACAACCACGTCCGCTTCGCCCTAATCGAGAACGAAGAACGCACCCGCCAGGCCCTCCGCGGCATCAAGCAAATGCTAGCGAAAGGCGTCGTCCCCGCATAACAGGATGTGAGGGTGCCCCATCTTTTCCGCGATCTCTACGGAAGGGGTGGGAACGCTGCCCCTCAAGGTCTGTATCAGGGCACGACTTCAGTCGTGCCGAACGAGCGTTCTCAATGAGCTCGGGGCCTCAGCCCCTGCAAACCCCTCCGCTCCCGCGGACGGCCAGAGCCGAAGGATCTTCGGTTGGCTCTCCCGCTCTCAACCCAGCGCGAAAACGGGGTGCCCATCCCAGCCCCGCCAGGGTGAGGTTTCGCCTCACCACACCCCCGGCAAAATCCGCCACCGCGCTTTCACGCAGTATTCGTTATAGCCAGCCAGCTCCGCGCGCAGAACCTTCTCCTCGTTCAGAATCCGCAGCACATAAATCGGCAAAAGCAGGGCAAACGCCGGCAGCGCGACATACGACCCCAGCGCCAGCGGCGCGAAAAGAAACATCACCACGGTGAACGCGTACATCGGATGCCGCACGAACCGGTACGGCCCGCTGGTGATCACCGTCTGTCCCTCCTCCACGCGAATCGTGCGGCCTGCATAGCGGTTGGTCCACATCACCCATGCCATCGCGATCTCTGCCCAGAGCACCATGGCCAGCGAGAACACCTCGAACCAGGTTGGCTCCGCGCCCAGCCACGCTTGTGACCACCCCAGCCGGTGATCAAAGCCCGGCAGCGTGAAGAGCCCGGCAAGCAACAGGCCCCCGAACCGGATAATCTGCCTCTGCTCGCGCACCTGTTCCTTCGCCCGCAGCCGCCGCTCCACGAATTGCGGGTCGATCCTGAGAAAGAAGAAGAACGCCGTCAGGGCGAGACCGATGTACGCGCCCAGGAATGCCCACGCCTGCCACCAATGCACCGTCCCCGCTGGCAGAAAGAAAATGGCAATCACCAGCGCCGTCATCACCACAAAGCGCGCCGCAACCTGGACCGCCAGGTGAGGCGTGGTTGCATTTGTTTTGGGAGGAATGGCTGAAGACGTGTCTGTTGCGCTCGCTTGCATCATCGCTGGACTCTCCTTGCTGAGCCCGCTTGGCCTGCGCCTCCAGCATAGCCCCAATTTCATTCGCAGGCGCGCGGCCGCCCCATCCTGGCTCCGCTAGGGTGGGGTTGATCTCGATCACTGGTCCCTGATCCCTAATCCCTGACCCCCAATCCCTAATCCCTGTTCTTGTGTCATCCCGAGCGGAGCGGCTTGGGGCCCCATGAACGCGAAGCGATTTTGGGGTAAGCGGAGCCGAGGGACCTGCAGTTGCATTTCCCTCCTATCGCTAGGGTGGGGCTGACCCCTGACTCGTGACCTACGAGCAAGTCCAGGTGACCTTACCAGAGATCGTGACGCTGCCTGGATCCTGCAAGCCTTCGAACTGGAACGAGCCCGAAGCGTCCGGGTTGACGATCATCGTCCCCACGGCGGTTGGGAACGCGAAGATATGAGTGTCCTGGGAACCTGGTGGAGTGTCCACATCCATCTGTGTCGCGGTCAAGCCGGAGCCCGTGTATGTGCCCGGACCGTGATAAGGCGAGGCCGCAACATCGGTCGTAAAGGTGTGGCCGCCGCCCACCGGCCCACCATCGCCGCCGGTATTGTCCAGTGGCACCGGCACATAGAACATCGCATCGCCATCGCTGTCAGGCCCGTGTGTTCCGCCCTTCGCGATGTCGGCACACGTGCCGACTGTCAGGCGATCGTCATAGGCCCCGGTGAATGTCAGGCCGGCGGTGATCGTGATGGTGGCGTGCAAAACCGCCATCTTCGGCACGTTCGTGTCTTGCGTTCCCCGCGCCGGCACTGTTGCCGGCAGAAGCAAGATCACGACCGCAGCCGATGCTGCGCCCGTCAAAATCTTCGCGAGGTCCACATCCGCCTCCCTTCGCCAGAACGGAAAGACCCGTCCCGCCAACCACTTCCTCTGTCTGGGCATGATACGACCTTCAGGCCGAATCGGGTTCTCTGAGTCATCCCGAGCGGATCGTCGCGTAGCACGAACTCTGCTGAGAGCCTCCTCCCACTCCCCGTGTCATCCCGAGCGGAGCGTGAAGTCGGGGTAAGCGGAGCCGAGGGATCTGCTTTTCCGGAAGCGCAGCCCAGACTCAAAGCACGGGCCCCTCCAATTGCTCCCGCGTGTACCATCCTTCGCTCAAATCAACCCACGTCGAATTGCCCGGCACAATCAGCGCGACCTTCTTTGCGCGTCCCCACCTCTTCAACTGCTTTTCGCGCTCAATCGCGTGATCAATTTCCGTGAAGCGCTCGAACCACACAAGCCGATCGCAATTGTATGTCGCTGAAAATCCCTCGTGCAGCTTGCGCTTGTGCTCGAAAACACGCTTCTTCAGGTTGCCGGTCACGCCCACTTACAGCGTCCGGCTTCGGCTCGCAACCATGTAGGTGTAATAGAACCGTTCGCGCATTTGCAGCATTCTACTCGCACCACCGCCACATAACTTCAAGCACGTGTCGTCCCGAGCGGAGCGTCGCGCAACACGAACCTCATTGAGAGCCCCCTCCACCTTCCCGTGTCATCCCGAGCGGAGCGGCATGGGGCCCCGTGATCGCACCGCGATCATGGGGTAAGCGGAGCCGAGGGATCTGCTTTTCGGGATTCGCTGACTGGCGACGATCAACTCCGCCTCACCCTCATCGACGCCCTTGTCTTTGTCGACGGGGTGGGGTCTCACAAACCGGGGTGGCTGTAGATGATCAAGACGTTGTTCCGGAATCGGAGCGGCTGATGGGCGGCTTGTAGTTGAGGCTACCATGCGGTCGATCGCGGTTGAAATAGTCGATCCAGGGCTGCAAGTGAGCATCTCTTTGCTCGGAGTCGGTCCAGTGTTTGGCGTAGGCCCATTCGCGCAGCGCGGTCTGGATGAAGCGCTCGGCCTTTCCGTTGGTTCTCGGTGTGTAAGGTCTGGTGCGGCTGTGTTTGATGGCCATCTGCTGGCAAGCGTGGCGGAACTGTCTGGAGCGGTAGCTGGAGCCGTGGTCGGTCAGCAGGGCGCGCACGCCGATGCCATGAGTGGCGAAGAACTCGACGGCCGAGTTCAGGAAGCCGATGGTGGTCTCAGCCTTCTGATCGGGAAGCATCTGCGTGAAGGCCATGCGCGAGTGATCGTCGACGGCCACATGCAGGGCCAGGAAGCCGGGATGTTCCTTCTTGCCGCGCAGCCTGCCATCGCCGCGCAACGAGACCTCGCCGAAGCGCGTCATGCCCTTGATGTCCAGGTGCAGCAAGTCGCCGGGTCGGGGATGCTCGTAGCGCTGGATGGGCGGAGGCGGGTTCAGATCGCGCCATCGGCTCAGCCGTGCCCGGCGCAGGATGCGGCTGACCGAAGCCGGACTCAGCCCAGTGCGCCGAGCGACTTCGTAACCGGGCATGTGCCCGCGACGAAGTGCAAGTACCTTTTCCACTAATAAGGAACTGGTCTGACGCGGACTGCGGCGCGGACGCGAGCTGCGATCGGCCAGGCCGGCAGCCCCAAACTGCCGATACCGCGCCACCCACTTGGCCGCTGTTTTCGAGCTGACACTGAACCGGGCCGCTGCCGATCCCAGCCTCACGCCATCCTCGATCACCATGCGGGCCAGCCGCCCTCGACTCACAGCCGTCCATGGGGCATTCTTGTGATAGTCCATTCGGTCTCCAGAGTTACTGCTTGCTCGTCACAAACAGCTTCTCCGGTTCTGATCGAATGGACAACCTCTTGAAATATCACAGGTGCCCCATCCTAGCTCCGCTAGGGTAAGTAATTGCAAAAACGCGTCAAAATGAGGCTCAAATCAGCGTTTTAGAGGCCAAATAATTACATTTAATTGCTCTTTCGGGTAATTACATGGTGCGCTTTGCTCTATTTCGCAATCTGCGGAGGTTACATTTGCAGGCAAAACGGCACCTGGAGGGGTCATTGCGTCGCAAATTCGCAACCTCCGGTGGTCACATTTTGATGCAATTCGTAACCACTTAAGCGAACATTTGGCGGGGTAAACGCACCATTAAAGCGAACATTTCCCTTGATTTCACGCGTCTTCCCGCCGTTTTCAACTTCGCGCAGCAGCGCACTCACTTTTTCGGCCCAGCTTCGCCCACCAAATACCCCGCCAATCCACTCGCCCCTGCGCTACACTACCAGTCACGGTAGCGCACGCCGACCCCCTTCCCCGGCATCCCCCTGAGCGTGACCGTCGATCACCAATCGCCGCACCGGGCCCACTGAAACACGGGAGATCGCCATGCGCCTCCGCCGTCCAGCACTCGCTCTCATAGCCTTTGCCTTCACGCACATCTCCGCTGCGCAGGACATTAAGATTGGCGTCACCTATATCTGCAACGGCGAGCGCATCTACCTGGAGAACTGCAACATCCGCGACACTTCAGACACCTCCAACTGCCTGGTCGCGCACCCCGATCACCTCACGCCCACGGGCATGAACACCTATACCTACATGACTCGCGGCGCGCTCAAAAAGCTGCTGCCCACCTGCAAGCAGCCCAGCGCGCAGGAGCTGGCCGCGCATCAAGCATTTGAGAAGAAGCAACAGCAGCTCCTCGACGCGCAGACACCCAAATACAACGCGCCTGCCCCCGCCGCCGCTCCCGCGCAATCCGCCGGCGTCTCCTACGGCGCGCTCCCGCCGCCCAAGGACCCTCAGCAGCGCGCGATGCGTCGCTGCGTTTCTTCGGGACGCGATCCGACAACCTGCATGGGCAACGGGCTCATGGGAGCATTCACCGGCATGATCACCTCAACCATCTCCAATCTCACCGGCGTCAAAGCCGCCGATACCGGTCCCGATGCGGGACCGAACATGGCCGGCGTCTTTCAGGGCGCGGGCAACTGGCGCCTTGACTTCACCTCCGACGGGGTTCTCGTCAACTGCTCGTTCCTGTCGCCGAACGAGGAAACCTACTCGATGAGCCTCGCCAACAACCGCGCCACGCTCACCCTGCACACGACGCCCAAGCCTCTCGTACTCAACGTGCACATGGATGGCGCCATCACCGGACCGCCCGGCCCGGTCACCATCGACGGCGTCGTCCCCGGCGGCTCCGTCGGCGGCGGCATGAGCGCCGGTCACACCGAGACCAAGGAAACCACCACTTACTACCAAAACTACAACGACGGAACCATCGATTCTCACACCACCACCCAGAACACCTATGTACCCGGCACCTACACTGCTCCGCAGACCACCTTCGTGCCCCGTCGCGCCACCTGCCCCGCCATCAACCTCACTTCGAAAGGCGCGGGCATCGGCGTCGAGACGATGGAGACGAATCTGCTCAAGACCGCTTTCGGTGGCGACGCCGGCCCGAAAACGCCGCCCGGCATCCGCATGCACGGCATCTTCGCAGCGGCATCCACGGGCTTCAGCGTGCAGTTCTTCCCCGAGTCCGCGATTCTAGGATGTGGTCCCGATGCGGCACGTGCCTATCCCTACACAGTCATCGCCGATGGAACAAAAGCGGTGGTCACTGTGGCCGCGCCCGATCACCCGCTCACGATCGCCTTCCGCGCCGATGGCTCGCTCGATCCCGGCACTGGGTCTTACCAGGTACACGGCCGCATGATCACGGGCCAGGACGACAACGACAACTTCACCTTCGCGCCCATGGAGCGCACCTGCAACCTCGCTGTGCTCACTCCGGCGAAGGAGATCCCCTCTGCGGGCGGCGCCGCTGCAGCGGCCGTTGCGTCACCGGGCATCTCCACCCCCGACAAGCCACTCGGTAACGCGACGCTCGCGGTCGTCTCGGGTCTCAGCGGGGCGCCCAACCCTCTCGCCGGCCACCCGCTCGTGCTGCTGCGCGATAGCTACGCCGGAGCTCTGGCCAAAGGCGGAGTTTCTGTTCCTGCCGGAGTCTCGCCTTTCATCTTCGTTGGCCAAGCCTGCGCACCGCAGCCTCGCACTGCCATGTGTCAGAACGCTCTCACTGCGCTCAACTCCAGCGCGGCCTCCGCGGTTCGCGCCGACCCGAGTGGCAACGGAACGTTGCCTGGCGTACCACCCGGCACCTACTACCTGTTAATCTCCGCGCCCATCAATGGGCAGCCCATGGTTTGGAACCAGGCCGTCACACTCCACACAGGCGCCAACTCCATCACGCTGACGGCTGCCAACGCGCAGCCGATGAAATAACCTCCCGCCGAATTACGCGATCGTTGTGAATTTCGCGGCGATTGTGTGCAAAGTGCGAGGCAAAACTGATTGCGCGCAAGCGCGAATCGCCTCGAACTGAGCGCATTTTTGCTGGGAATCATTGTGCGCATTCACAAATGGCTCATGTCTGCACCAACCTTGGTGAAATCCACAAATTTAATTCTTTTTTGCACTTGCATCCACAGATTGAACGGACGTAAGGTCTCTTTAACTGATGACCCAGTAGGGCATTGGGAGTTGATTGCCGGAACGGTTGGTGGAACGAAAAGCCGGTGAGAACCGGAAAATCACCGCCAGCCCAGCCAGAGGGTGAAACCTGAGGCGAAAGTCGCAGAGGGATCGCTGGCCGCGCCAGAAGTGACAAGAGCCGACGCAAGTCGGCAGGAGTTTAGCTGGTAGATCCGGAGGGTGCACGAACCGGCGGATACGGAATACTCATCGACGGCTCAGCTGGCGATGCAAGGTTCGGTTGAAGCAAGGGGTGCATCAAAGGCCCAGCCGGGGGAAGCTTCATGCGGCGCAAGCCATGTGGCGCGGAAGCCGGTGAAGCCGGAAGGGAACAGCCGATGCGAGTCGGTAGTTCGCTGCCGGTTTGGCAAAAGGGGCAGCAGCCAGCGCGAGCTGGAGGTTGCAGCAGCAGACGGCGCAAGCTGAAAGCTGCGGATGGCAGCCGGTGAGAATCGGAAGCCGTTTAACCAGCCGAGTTGAAGGATCAGCGCCAGGTGTGAATCGGAAGTGGTCGCCAGCCTTGCCCGAGGAGGGACGCCAGCGAAAGCTGGAAGGTTAGCCGAAGGTCGATCGGAAGAGCGGGACAGCCGGCGCAAGTCGGAGGTTTTTGCCACCGGTCGAGCTGGATGACAGAACGCCGATCCGAGCCGGGGAAGTTGGCCATCGGTCGTGCCGGAATCGAAAGCGGACGGCGAAAGCCTGAAGTTCTCATGCCGGCGCAGCCCGAGGAAGGAGCGGCAGCGAAAGCTGCAGGTTCGCCCCTGGGAACCGGAGGACGCAACAACCGGTTGTACTACGAGTGATCAAGATTGAGACGCCAGAGGCTTCGGTCTCTGGCGTTTTCAATTTACGGCCATTTTTCTGCCAGGCATAAAACACCCTCCCCCTCAAACCAGACCCAAACTGACCCGCCATCACCGTCGCCAGCCCGATTGTGCGAATCGACCTGATAGGCGCATACTGCGTGCATGGCGCTCTTGCACGATTCGGTTCTTGCGTGCAGAGTCTTCCCCTTTTCGAGCCATTCCTGAGCATCATGTTCGCTTGAATGAGAGCCGGCCATATGAGCGGCAAACCGTGCGCCCGGCCACTGGCGGGGCAGTGTCGCCGCACCATTTGCCGGCTGTGCGCGTCTTACGAAACAGTGTGGCCTTTGAACGGAGCCGGATAACAGGAGGTCAAAAGGATGCCTGCAGCAACTCCTCTTCCCCAAACCCTGGGTGAACTGCGTTCCAGCCATCAATTCAGCGAGGCACAACTGAAGTCGCGCAACGTGAAAGACGAAATGCGCGACAACCTGACCGCGCGCCTGAAAGCAAAAGAGACGATTTTCCCTGGAATCGTCGGTTATGAAGACACGGTGATCCCGCAGATTGTGAATGCCGTGTTGTCAAAGCAGAATTTCATTCTGCTGGGATTGCGCGGCCAGGCGAAAAGCCGGATTCTGCGCGCGCTGACAGCGTTGCTGGATGAGCGGATGCCCTACGTGGCCGAGTGCGAAATCCGCGACAATCCTTACCGGCCATTGTGCGTGCGCTGCCGCGAATTGATCGCCGAGCGCGCAGATGCGACACCGATCGCCTGGATCGGGCGCGACGACCGCTACGTGGAAAAGCTGGCTACGCCGGACGTGACGGTGGCGGATTTGATAGGAGACCTCGATCCCATCAAGGCGGCCCGCGCGGGCGAGAATCTTTCGAGCGAGCTGACCATGCACTACGGCCTGTTGCCGCGAGCCAATCGCGGACTCTTCGCCATCAATGAACTGCCGGACCTCGCCAGCAAGATCCAGGTGGCGCTGTTCAACATCATGCAGGAAGGCGATGTGCAGATCAAAGGCTACCCGGTGCGGATGGCGCTCGATCTCGTGCTCGTTTTCAGCGCCAATCCCGAGGACTACACGGCGCGCGGCAAGATCATCACTCCGTTGAAGGACCGCATTGGTTCTGAGATTCGCACGCACTATCCTGAGACGCTTGAAGAAGGCATCTCCATCACGGCGCAGGAGGCCTGGCAGGATCGCGGCTCAGCCGTTGAACTCCCGCAATATCTGCGCGAAGTGGTGGAACAGGTGGCTTTCTCTGCGCGCGAGGACAAACGGGTGGACAAGCGAAGCGGCGTGAGCCAGCGGCTGCCCATTTCGACACTGGAGCTGGTAGTGTCGAATGCCGAGCGGCGCGCGCTGGCGACTGGCGACGCGCCCGTGCTGCCGCGCGTGAGCGACCTTTACGCGGCCATGCCCGGGATCACGGGCAAGCTGGAGCTCGAGTACGAAGGCGAGATGCGTGGCGCCGATACCGTGGTGCGCGAGCTGATCCGCACGGCGGTGGGGAAGATCTTCGACCGCTACTTTGCCGGTGTCGACATGGAGCGCATCGAGCAATGGTTCAACCTGGGCGGAACGGTGAAGCTTGACGAAACGCAGCCGGCCGCGGCGACGCTGAAGGAGCTGAAAGCCATTCAGGGAATCCTGGAGAAGCTGTCGCTGCTCGGCGTGAAGCCCGGCGACGCGGCGCCCAAAGTGGTGGCTGCGGCGGAGTTTCTGCTGGAAGGGTTGGTAGCGCATCGCAAGCTCAGCCGCAACGAACAGCATGGCTTTGCCGCGCAGGAGGGACCGCGGAAGCGCGATCTCGAAATGCAGGGCCCGGAGCGGGAGAATCGCAGCCGGGAGCGCGAGGAATTGGAGATGGAATACGACGACTGGGAGCGCGCGCGGCGTAGACGCAGGGGCGGAGGATTGAACTAAGCAGCGACCAAGGGACCGAAAGAGCGGCAAAGCAGGGAGCGGAGACCAGATGAAGCGCGTTCACTACACGAAGTACAACGGCGATCTGGCTCAAGAAATCGATCTTGAGGGTCTGCTGCAGGCGCTCTCTGATTACCTGCTCAATTCGGGATTCTATGACCCGTACAACGGCTTTCAGGATCTGGACCAAACCCTCGATGATTTGCGCGAAGCTCTGCGCCGGGTGCTGAAGACTGAAGATTTTCTTGACGACGCAATGCGCGAGCAACTGCAGCAACTGGCTGCCGAGGGCAAGCTCGATGAGCTGATCGACAAGATGATCGGGCGGATGGAGCAGGAGAACTACATCTCTTCGTTACAGCAGGACGGCCCCACGCGCATCGACCAGGCGAAGGGGCAGACGGGCAACGCCGAAGGACAGGTGCGGTTTGAAGTAACCGATAAGAGCCTGGACTTTCTTGGCTTCAAAACATTGCGCGATTTGATGGGTTCGCTGGGCAAATCAAGCTTTGGCCGCCATGACACGCGGCATTGGGCGACCGGAGTTGAAACCAGCGGCGGCTCGCGGAGATATGAATTTGGCGATACGTTGAACTTGGACGTGACGGCGACACTGAGCTCGGCGATCTCGCGCGAGGGGCTGGGATTACCCTTGAATCTTGAATACGAAGATTTGCAGGTGCACCAGTGCGATTACCAGAGCTCGTGCGCGACGGTGATGATGCTCGATTGCTCGCACTCCATGATCCTGTATGGCGAGGACAGGTTTACTCCGGCGAAACGCGTGGCCATGGCGCTGTCTCATCTCATCCGAACGCAGTATCCGGGAGATTCGCTTTCGCTGGTGCTGTTTCACGATTCGGCCGAAGAGCTGCCGGTGTCGCACCTGGCGCGCGTGAAAGTCGGGCCCTGGCACACGAATACGCGCGAAGGCCTGCGCGTGGCACAACGCGTCTTGTCCCGGCAAAAAAAGGACATGAAGCAGATCGTGATGATTACCGACGGCAAGCCGTCGGCGCTCACGCTTCCCGATGGAAGGATCTACAAGAATCCCTACGGTCTCGATCCGCTGGTGGTGAGCGAGACCCTCGAAGAAGTGGCGCGCTGCAAGCGGTCGAACGTCATGATCAATACATTTATGCTGGCAAGCGACTACGGCCTGGTGCAGTTCGTGCACAAGGTTTCAGAGATGTGCCGCGGCAAGGCGTACTTCACCACGCCGGCCACGCTCGGGCAGTACCTGCTGATGGATTACATGCAGCGAAAATCCAAGACGATTCACTAAAGAGTTTTGTCCGCGCGAATTGCGCCTGCGTCATTTTGCGCCTGAAGGATCGCTGTATTCCAGGCCTTAAAGGCGCGACATGGGGCGCTCCCAACCACTTCTATTTGTTCGAATCGGTTTCAAGGAACACGAAGATATTGTTGTCGGGATCGTGAACGAAAACAAGCCCATCCATGCGTTCGGCTTTGACGCCGGCGTTTTTCAATTCGCTTGCCGCCTTCTTCGCATCGGGTACAGCGAAGAGAAACTCCGGCATGGCCCCTTGATGCCAGGAGCGAAGTTCAATGTGGATGTCGGAAGCCGCGGGTGCAGTCAGGCGGATATTTCCATTCGTATTCTGCGGCTCGAATCCAAGATCGGTGTAGAACTCCTTCATCGCGGCACCGTCGCTCACGGGCAAATCGAAGCCGAGCAACTCGGTTGAGATGCGGCCGGCCCCGAGGTGCTGTCCGCGGTCGAGGGTGTGCCGCGACCCGGGCATGTATTGGGTGAACTCGGTAACTCGGTGTTCGGGATCATCAGTGGCGGAGATCAGGTTGCCAGCCGACGCCTTTTGCACGGGCCGGAGCTTGAGACCCATGGAGTCGTAGAACTTGTACAAGATGTCGAGATCGCCCACTTCATAGCAGACGTGCATCCAGCCGAGAGGTTGTGAAGGGCTGGTCTGCGGATACAGTTCGATGAACTGGCGGTCGTTGACCTTGATGAAGACTTCAGTGGTTTTTCCGCCATTGGTCATGGTGAAGGCCTCTTCGTAGCCAAGCTTGCCGAGAAAAGCAATTTCACGGTCGAGGTCGCTGACGCGAAAGGCAATGTGCGCGATCCCGATAATGCCGGAATCGGGCGCAGGCGGTTGTGCCATCGCTGTCATCGAAGAGGCGCAAAAGAGCGCCAGAATTCCCATGCAACAGATCTTCATCATCATCTCCTCATTTTCCGAAGCCAGGAACTTGACGTACCAGGCGACCAGGCAAGGCGCAGCGATCGAACCCTACGCATAGTCTTGGCGATAGGGGGTAAAGATGTCGAGTACCTCCGATGGCTCGAGCGCTGAGGCTTCGTGCTCGACGCCCCCATCCACGACCAGGCTGTCGCCGGCGCGTAGGTTCCAGCTTTTGACCTGAGCCTGAAAGCGAATGTGGCCGCGCACGACGTAGACCATTTGATGATGTGGATGACTGTGTCGCGCGCCCTTCCAGCCTTTATCAAAGGTGTGACGCACGAGCATCAGATGCGGGTTGTACGCAAGTACCTGGCGCAACATGCCGGGTTCGGGCGTCGTGACCCCGGTGGCGTCAGTTGCCGTGTAAATTACTCCGGATTCGCTCATAGAACCTCTGTGATTGAAGCTTGTAGCCGGTAGCTCGCAGCCGGTAGCTCGTAACAATCAGCTACCTGCTACAAGCTCCAGGTTACCGGCTATTTCCCGTTCTCTGCCTTCTACCGATTGAGCCATCCGCCGTCCACTACAAGCACATGGCCGTGAATGTAATCGCTCGCCGCTGAGGCAAGAAAAACCGCAGCCCCGGCAAGGTCTTCGGGCTTGCCCCACCGGCCGGCGGGGATACGCTCGAGAATCTGCCGCGCGCGCTCGGCATTCTTCTTGAGCGCCTCAGTATTGTCGGTGTCCATATACCCGGGCGCGATGGCGTTGACGTTCACGCCTTTTGAGGCCCACTCGTTAGCGAAAGCCTTGGTCAATTGGCCCACGCCACCCTTGGCCGCAGCATAGGCGGGCACCAGGATTCCACCCTGAAATGTCAGCAGCGAAGCGATGTTGATGATCTTGCCCGAGCCTTGCTTGAGCATGTGGCGGCCGGCAAGCTGCATGAGGCGAAAGACGCTTGAGAGGTTCACGTCGATGACCGCCTTCCAATCCTCCTCGGAGTAGTCGGCAGCGGGTGCGCGGCGAATGATGCCGGCGTTGTTGACGAGGATGTCGATCCTGCCAAAGTGCTCGACGGTCTCTTCGACGAGCATCGCGCAAACGGCGGCATCGGCGACGTCGCCGACCAGCGCGATGGATTTTGCGCCGAGTGCTTCGAGCTTGTGCTGCGTGGCCTTGGGGACCGACGCGGATCCGTGGATGGCGACGCTGGCGCCGGCCTGCGCGAGCGCGATGGCGATGGCCGCGCCAAGGCCGCGCGAGGAACCGGTGACGAGAGCAGATTTGCCTTTGAGTCTGAATGAGTCGAGGATCATGATTCAGGGATCAGTGTTCACGGAAAGACATTCGTTCCGGCGCATCCGAAATTGTGATTTGCGCCATTCCTGAAAAGCGTTGCGGTCCTAGCCGAGAATACACTGCCGGATTTTGACGGTGCAACCGCGGCAGGTTCAGGCGCATAATGTTACCCACATCACCGATTTCAGAGAATTCCAGAAGAAGCTGTGCCGAGGTCGAGAAAGGCTTGCTGCAATGGCGAGCGAAGGTAAGTTGGAGAGAGTAAGTTCAGCCACATCCCGGCTCCACCGCATCGAGAGAATCGCAATCCTCACCGCAATCATCTTTTGGAGCCTGTTGAGCGGAGCCCTTCACGCTCAGAGCACACCCGATCTTGCCGGCAACTGGCAAGGAACGGTCGAGGCCGGACGAGGGTTCCAGATCATACTCCAAATCTCGCAGGCCGATCAGAGCCAAGCCGGCAAAAGTGCGTGGAAGGGCGTTTTCTACACCATGGGCCCTGACGGAGCGCGAGAGTCGGACTTGACTTCGATGAAGCTGGAAGGAACGATGCTTCGGTTTACTACTCCTCCCGATGGGAGTTTTGAGGGCAAGCTCGGCGCGGACGGCAAATCGATGAACGGCACGTTGAAGCATGGCGCCGTTTCCTACGCTCTTATCTTGGCGCGCGCCACCACCGATACGGCATGGGCGGTTCCTCAACCCACTGACCGCATGCCGCCTGATGCCGCTCCGGAGTTTGAAGTTGCGACGATTAAGCCGACTGATCCCAGCTGGACGTCACGGGGTTTCCATGCCGGCGGGCGGCGCATTTCTTGCGATACCGAAACAGTGGACGATATCATTTCGTTCGCATATGGCGTCCATGTGCGGCAAATCGTGGAGGGGCCGGGCTGGCTTGGCACAGCCAAGTACGACGTTGATGGCGTGCCCGACTTGATCGGCGAACCGAACCTGAGGCAGATGCAGGCCATGTATCGCGGCCTGCTCGCTTCGCGGTTTAACCTCGCCTTCCATCATGAAACTAGACCGCTTTCCGTCTACGCGCTTCACGCAGGAAGGGATGGCCCGAAGCTCTCGAAGAGCCTGGGCGATCCAAAGGGACTGCCCGATACAAGCTTCACGGAATGGAATTCGCAGGCGATTACGCTCAAGGCTACAAACGTGACCATAGCGGATTTCGTCTGGGCGATGGGATTGGTCTTGGATAGGCCGGCAGCCGATCAGACGGGCCTTGCCGGCAGGTTTGATTTCACATTGCGATGGGCGCCGGAAGCGGCGCAGCCGACGGATCCGAACCCGCCGCCGGGTCTTTTTACTGCGATCCAGGAGCAGATCGGGCTCAAGCTCGAAGCCACGAAAGCGCCCGTCGATGTGCTTGTGATTGACCATGTGGACCGGCCGTCGCCGAATTAGCGTTTGCCCCAGCTACGCCGATGCGTGTGACAGCTTGGATGGCAAAGAAGCCGGTGTGAACCCGCGCTCGATGGCCATCAGGCCCGCTTTCAGAAACCCCAGCGTGTGCGCCATGCCGGCATGCCAAGGCGCAGAGCAGGTCATCTGCGGCGCGTGGTCGGGAATGATCACGCCGTCAAAGCCGTTTTTGTTGAGGATCCAGAGAATGCGCAGCATGTCGACATCACCGTCGTCGATAAATGTCTCGTGATAGTGCGGCGCTTTTCCGGCGATATTGCGGAAGTGCACGTAGGCGATGCGATGCTGGGCGCTGTATCGCTCGACCGTTTCGTAAATGTTGCCTTCGGTCATTTCGGCGAGCGTTCCCAGGCAGAACTCGAGCATGTTCGATGGGCTGGGCGAGATGTCGATGAGGCGCTGGTACATGGCCGGTTGATAAACGAGGCGCGGCTGCTGACGCATGGTGGGAGTGGGCGGATCATCAGGGTGCGCGGCAAGCCGAACCCCTGCCTTCTCGGCCACAGGAAGCGCTTCTTCAAGGAATCGCTGGAGACGGCGCCAAAGCTCGTCATGCGTGATGGAAGGCAGCATGCCCGGAAGCGCGGCGGAGTCGTAGATCATGTTCCAGACCATGCCGTTGGGAATGGGTGTGTCAACCGGACCATCCATGCCGACAGACTCCGCGCCGCCCCGCGCGAAAGGGCCGCTGGTGCGGCCGCCGACGCCGGCAATGGAGAAGTTATAGCCAAGCGTAGGAATGCCCGCTTCCCCCATGGCGCGCAGGATGTCGTGGACGTTCTGCATATGCTGTGCGCGCTTTGGGCCGTCGAGCAGAATGTCGTGCCAGTGCGCCGGATCGAAGTTCTCAATGCCTTCCAGCCTGAGGCCGGCAGCTTCCACCTGCTTGCGCAGGGCGATGAGTTCAGCCGCGGTCCACAGTTTGTTCGGATCGCCTGCTACGCCCCAGGGCTTGTCTTTGCCGCCAATGGGCTGATTGTGTGCGGGGTTGGCTTCGCCCTGGCGGAAGTAGTCCACGAGATGCATGATGACGTGCGTGCAACCGGCTTGTACGGCGAAGGCGTAATACTCGTCGTTTAGCATGTGCCGGTAAAGACCAAGGCCAAGTTTCATAGGCGTCATGCGCCAGTTTAATTCAGGAGGCGAACAACGTTAGCCGGGCCGACACCCGGGATTCATGCAACGAGCTTGTCATTCCGGGATCAGCGAGGCGCCGTCAGGAGCGACTTGATCTGGTTTTCGATGGTGCTCAGCTCGGTTTCTCCCTGGTAACGCGCACGGACGATTCCTTTGCGGTCGATGAGGAACGTGAGCGGGAGTCCGAGCACGCCGCCGTAGCGCGTCGCCAGCCGCGCGTTGCCCATGGCCACGGGATAGTTGAGATTGAGGTGCTCGACGGCGTGCCGGGCAAGCGAGGCGTCATCATCCATCGAGATGCCGACGACCTGAAGGTTCTGCGCTCCATATTCACGCTGCCATGCGGCGAAGACCGGCATCTCCACCTGGCACGGCGCGCACCAGGTTGCCCAGAAGTTAAGCAGAACCACTTTACCGCGGTAGCCGCTGAGCCGAAGCGCTTGGCCGTTGAACAATGTCAGCGAAAACTGCGGTGCATGCTTGTTGAGCAGGCCCTTTTGCGACGATCCACCCCTGGCCCCGGCGGCAACAGGCAAAGCCGCAATGAGCGCACCGAGGAGAGCGCACCTGAGAATGCGCCGCAGCGCAGGCACGGCGCCGGCAGCGTTACTGGCCGCTTTCAACGGGGTATCCCTTGCCGGCCCAATCTGCTCCGAAGTTGCTGGCGAGATAGAGCACCTTCACGTGGGTGAATCCCATGCTTGCCAGCGATTTGTAGGCGGTGCCCACGTTGGGGCAGCGATTCCATGGGCAGCAGCCGCAGTAGATCACGATGAAACGGTTGTGCGGCAGTGAGGCAACGCGGCCACGCAATTGCTGTATGCCTTCAGACTGGGAGCCAGGACCGGCGTATTCCGAGCCCGGAATGTGCGCCTGCGCGAACATCATGTGCGAGCCCACCTGCAGGATCAACGGCTTCTCAACGCCTGGCGTTCTTAATAGATGGTTGAGATCGTCGGGCTGGATGAGCTGCGCTGTGGGAATGCTGAATGCGCTTGTCGGCTCCGGCGAAGCCCATTGGGCGGCGCCGCGCACTGGAAGCAGCACAAGACATGACAATGCAAGAGCGGCAATCGAAGCCGCTTTCTTGCGGACAAGGCCGGAATACATGTGGATTCTCCGCATACTTGGCGCCCCGGTAACAGGTCATTATGTCAGACAAGGGCGCGCAATCATATGCTCTAATTCCTCGCCGCGTGGGTGACGGCAGCCCGGTTCTGCGCCAGCAGTTGCGCCAATGCTTTTTCCGGGCACAGGTGATGTGCTTCGCGCTCGTCCAATTCTTTTTCCGTGGCAACGCACGACGCGATGGTCATCAGGCAATCAAGGCAGCGCGTATTGAAGCTGCCATTCTCGTTTTGTGTGCGGTTATACATGGCATTCTGGGGTGAAATTCTCTACGATCCTAGCCACGATTTGATTTTCCGTCCCGTGACTCGCATCACGATCGCATGTTCACCTCGATCTTCAGGTGCCCATCGGGTGCCCCACCTTCGCATCGTCTTTGGTCTTGCGGATGGGATCGGGTCTCATCGACCCCAGTCCCGCAATCTGCTTCAATACGCCGGCGCCCCCACGTTCTCCCACTGGTTGGGATTGCGCCTGAGGTGCCAGCAGGGATCTTCGCCTCCTTGCGGAAACAGCGCCACCGCGCAATTGACGTTCGATGTTCCCAGAAAATCGTACTCGGTCTTCTGGTCTTTCAGAGGAATCACCATGAACTGGCTGACTGCCACCGTGGACTGGGGGGAGCCCCGCAAATGATATACCGACCAATCCACCGCATACGCTACAAGCGAAATCGCAGCAATTGCCACGAGCACCCGCAACAACCAACGTCCCAACCAGCGCATCATCGTTCCGCTCCCTCCAGTTGTTGGGGTTGAATTCTCCCATTCAGAATAGCGGCAAATCACAGGCGCGCAACTCCGAAAGCCGCAAGAACCCCAGTCGGAACGTCCCAATGCGCCACTTAAACGCGCCGCGTGCTTGATAGAATCTTGAGTCATCGATCAGGTCAACGGAGAATACGTGGCCAACGCAATTCCTGAGTCACTCTATCCCGAAGCCGCCACACTCAAGTTGACGCGACCATCAGGGAGCGGCGACCTTGCGCAAGACCTGCAGGGGTCAAAGCAACTCAGGAATTGCCGTAATGCCGCGTCGATCGTCAATACGCATCGCCATCGCGCGCCATCGCTGCTTTTGCTCGCGACGGTTTGCGTGCTCGCCTGCGCGGTACAAGTCCAAGCGGCAGAGGACACCTACACCGTGCGCACCACGGCGGGCCTTGCGCATGGCGCCGTCCGGCCCGGCGGCGGCGCCGAGTTTCTCGGCATTCCCTATGCCGAGCCGCCGGTGGGCAAGCTGCGCTGGCGCGCGCCAGTGCCCAAAAAGCGTTGGAAGGGAATCCGCGACGCTACTTCGTTCGGCTGGTCCTGCCCCCAGCCTCTGCTCGGCGGCGCATGGAACCGGCACGACGCCGAAAACAACCGCGAAGACTGCCTCTATATCAACGTCATCACGCCCGCGTGGCCGGCTGCCAGGTCTCTCCCGGTCCTCTTCTGGATTCACGGCGGAGCCAACATCGGCGGATCGGGATTCGGCGGGTTCTACACCGAAGGCACGCTGCCCGAGCATGGCGTCGTGTTGGTCACCTTCAACTATCGTCTCGGCGTCCTGGGCTTTTTTGCTCATCCCGAGCTCACCCGCGAGTCGCCGCATCACGCTTCGGGCAACTACGGACTCATGGATCAGATCCTGGCCCTGCAGTGGGTCCACAGCAACATCGCCCGGTTCGGAGGCGACCCCAACAACATCACTGTCGCCGGCCAGTCCGCGGGTTCCATGGACATCGGTATGTTGATGACCTCGCCGCTCGCTGCCGGCCTCTTTCAAAAGGCCATCGCCGAAAGCGGCGCGGCTTTTTCTCCGCCCGTCGTGCCTCTCGCCGATGCCGAGAAGTTCGGCGAAGAAACCGCCGCAAACTTGCACGCGCCTGCAGGTCGCCACGCCATCGCATTCCTGCGCAAAATCCCCGCTGCAGATCTTCTGGCGAAACTCGGTGACAGAGCATTCGAGTGGCCCGGCGGTTTCACGCCCGACGTCGATGGCTGGGTCCTCCCCACTTCGCCGCAACAGGTCTTCGCCGACGGAAAAGAAGCTGCGATCCCCCTTCTCATCGGCGCCACCTCGCGCGAATTCGGTAGTTCGGAACCCCTCGAAGTACTGCGCGACTCCATCCAGCGCGCCGCGGGAGATCTGGCGCCGCAGGCACTCGCGCTCTACGGCCTCGCCGGCGATCAGCCGCCCGCCAGTGATCCTCTATATGGCTCAGCCTCTGTTCAGTGGAACGCTGACAAAATGTTTCATTGCCCCATCGCGACTGAAGCTCTCTGGCACAGTGAAGCGCATCAACCAACTTACGAGTACGAATTCGACCGCCCCATCCCGGGTCAGGAAGCCCAGGGCGCACTGCACTCCGCGGAATTGCCCTATGTCTTTGGCGACTTCCCCAAGTCCGGCAATCTCGCCGGAAACTTCGCCCAGATCGACACGAAACTCGCCGATCAGATCGAGACCTATTGGACCAACTTTGCAAAAACGGGCGACCCCAACAACCGGGGTGGCAACAACCGGGGTGGCGACTCGCCCAATTTGTCCCCGTGGCCCCAGCTCGACGACTCGCAGCGCTATCTGATCTTTACGCCAGATGGCGGAACGGCCCTCAGCAACGGCCCCCTGCGCGCTCCGCAGTGCGACCTCTATCGCAAGATATTGACGCAACGCATAAAGCAAGAACAGTAGCTGGCCTCGCATTGCCCTTTCTCGCGGGCTCATCTCCACATGCGGGATTCGTGCTACCCTTTCCGCAACACAATCGCAGAGGTCGTGGCCGCTCACTGTCGCGGAGTTCTTTCTCCTGCTCCCGGCTGGAGCCCAACCCCGCCGGGATCAATCTGCTCTTGCCCGGCCCGCGGAGTACGCGCCATGAAAACCGGACTTCGTCTCGTCCTTTGCTGGATTGGCTTTGCCGTTGCGTTGATGCTGAGTGGCTTCGTCGACGGCGCTCTGCACCTCCACGCCGGCCCGCAGCCAGGCGGCGTCTCGGTCCAGACTCTCTTTCTCACACAGCTCGTCGCCGGTGTGGTCCTCGTTGTTGGGCTATGGCCGCTGGCGCGATCGCTTGCTGCTCCTGCCGCCCTGCGCGTCGCAGCCTTTACAGCCTTCCTGCTTCTTGCCTTTGGCCTCAATGGCATCATTGAGGCTCTTAAGTTCACAGACCTCCTCGACGAGGGCATAAGCACCGCGGTCGCCTTCTATGTTTGCCTCGCCGTCATCCTCGGAGCCGCCCTGGGATTCCTCTTCGGCACTGCTGGGCAGCTCGCCGGCCTTCCGCATCGCAGTTGGCCCGCTTGGACGTGGCGTGTCGCCGCCGCCTGGCTCGGCTGGCCCGTCGTTTACCTTTTCTTCGGCATGTGCATCGCGCCCATCGTCACCCCTTACTACAGCGCTGGCATTGCCGGCCTGCGCATTCCGTCCATGAGCGTCGTCGTTGAGATGCAGTTGCTCCGCAGCCTCTTCTTCCTGGCTGGGACTTTGCCGTTCATTGCGCTCTCAAAAGTCTCGCGCCGCAGTCTCTGGCTCACGCTTGCAGTTGCCAACGCCTTCACGGTCGGGTTCTACGGAATCGCGAGCGCCACGTTTTTGCCCGTCGTCCTCCGCGTGACGCACAGCATCGAAATGACTTGCGACGCCTTCGCCTACGCTGGCCTGCTGGTGCTGCTATTCACCGCTCCGGCTGCGCAGTTGAGCATCAGCGCCCGCAGAGAGCAGGCCGCTCCCTCGGGCGCTCCTGCGTGGCATTCGAGATAGCTCGCCCCTGAAGGCACAAAGACCCTCCGGCATCGCCGGAGGGTCCTCAAGCCACACCTCGCTTTAGAACTTCACGCTCGCCGCTCGTGGCGAAATCCCGCTCAGCTCCGCAGCCCGCGCCTCGGCATACGCCGCCGCTCCGATTAGCGCCGTCCGGCTTTCCAGAATCACGCGCACCGGAATGTTCACCAGCAGCTGGGCCATGCGTCCCTTGTCGGTAAAGGCCTTCATGAACGTGCCGTCCTTCAGCTTGTCCAGAATGCGCGGCGCAATCCCTCCGCCCACATACAGCCCGCCTACCGAAAGGATTTTCAGCGCCAGGTTGCCGGCCTCGGCGCCGTACGCTGAAACGAACATGTCGAGCGTTTTCTCGCAGAGCTGGCTCTTGGCCTTCATCGCCGATTCTGTGATCACCGCATTCGGGTCTTCGGTCCTCATCCGCTCGGCGAGCCAAGCCGGCTCCTCCAGCCCACGCGCGTCGCGCAGGAACTCATAGATGTTTGTCATCCCCTGGCCGCTCACTGTGCGCTCAAAGCTGATCCGCCCGTTGTATTTCTGCCGCAGGAAGCGCAGCAGGTCAATTTCCTCCTCGCTCCTCGGCGCAAAATCTGAGTGACCACCTTCGGAAGGGTAGGGAACGTAGTCGCGCCCATCCCAGATCAGAAACGCTTCGCCCAGTCCGGTTCCCGCCGAAATCAGCGCGCGATTGCCTACCTGCCGCGCATCGCCCTCGCTGAGCGTGTAAATCTGGTCGGCCTCGAGCTCCGCAATCCCGTACCCATTGGCCTGCAAGTCATTAATAAGAAAGACGTAATCGATCTTCAAATTGCGGGCCAGCTCGCGGCTGTCCAGTGTCCAAGGCAGGTTGGTCAGGCGCAGGCGTCCCTCCCGCACCGGCCCCGGCACGCCAAAGCATGCTGCCGTCACCTTTTCCGTCAGCACAAACTCTTTCACAATCTCTTCCAGGCCCGCGTACTCCTTGGCCGGATAGATCTTGTCGCGCGTGTGCTTCAGGTTGCCATCGGTAAAATCGAACAGCGCCAGGTGAACTTTGGTGCCGCCTACATCACCAGCCAGAATCATGCATTCCTCTCAAAATTGCCACAGCCTTGCGGATCTGCCGGGGGCAGAAGTGCGGCCGAAGCCTGGTCCAGGAGCAAGGTCAGTATACCGCCCGCAGGCGTGATCAACTGGCTGGGCAATCTCTCCACATCGCGCGGACCAAGACATACCTCTTTTAGAATCTGCGCTTTATCGGCGCCGCTCACCAGGAAAAACACGTCGGCCGCCCGGTTGATCACCGGCCACGTCAGTGTGATCCGCGAGCTGTCTTTCACTGTCTCCACATGGTTTGCCACAGCCAACCGGCCAAGCTCATTCAGCGCCTGGGTGTGGGGAAAAAGAGACGCAGTGTGTCCATCCGAACCCATCCCGAGCTGCACCAGGTCGAACCGCGGCGTCTCTGCGCCCTCGAGCCGGAACCCGTTCCGGAGCTCCGATTCGTACCGAGCCGCCGCAACCTCCGGTTCCAGTTCGCCCTCCATGCGATGAATCTGCTCGGGCTTGAGCGGCACGTGATCCAGCAGCGCCTCGCGCGTCATCCTGAAATTGCTGTCGGGGTCGTCTGGTGGAACGCAGCGCTCATCCACCCACCACAAACCCAGCTTGTCCCAAGGCATCCGCGCGCGCCAGGGCTGGTCGGGGTCGCCCATCAGTTTGAACGCCGCCTTCGGCGTTGACCCTCCGCTGATCGCAATCCGCGCGCGTCCCTGCGCCGCCACCGCCTGCTCGGCCTTTTCCACAAAATATCGCGCCGCACGCGCGGCCAGTGCCGCTGCGTCCTGTTCCACGAAATACACAATTTTCAATTTTTGCAGCAAGGGGAATCCTCCACTCGGTGAGGCAAACGAGCTGAGATCCGAAAGCCAGAGCTAAAAGCTAGAAGCTGATCCCTGCGGTTACTGCCCGAGATACGTGCGGTACTGCTGCTCCAGCACGCCCGCCGCTCGCGCCAGCGCGAGCTTCGATACGTTGTACTGGTACAGGCTCTCCACGAGGCTACTCTCGGCTTTGGCCAGGGTGGCCTGCGCCGTGACCAGCGGCAAGTTGTCATCGACGCCGGCATTCACGCGGTCGGTCTCATCGCTCAGCGCGCGCGTGGCCAGATCGACATTCGACCGCGCCACATCCACAAGCTGTTTGTTCGCATTCACGTCAAGCAACGCGGCGCGCACCTGCTCGTCAATGTGGTTGCGCAGGTCGGCAAGCTGGGCGTTTACGCTCTCCATCTGCGCCTTCGCCACGTCCGCATCGCCGCGCAGCTTGGCTTCGCGGAAGATGGGAAAGCTCAGCTCGCCCATCGCGACGAAATTGCCGTGCGTGCCCGCGCCGTTCACCGTGCTGGTGCCGTAATAGCTGTTAAAGCTCAGCGTCGGCAGCCGCTCACTGCGATACACGGCATGCACTGCCTTATACTCGACGGCCTGGTTCTGCAGATTCTGGTAATCCTGCCGGCTCCTGTAAGCCAGCGCCCGCACCTCTTCCGGCGTCTGCGTCGCCAGCTCGCCATACGGCGACTGGTCCGTCAGCGCGACCTCCTGGTCCGGAGCCACCCCAATCTCGCGCTTCAGCAGGATCAGGTCCTTCGCCTGTTGATTCTGCGCGACGATCAACATCTGTTGCTGCGCCTGCAGTTGCACGCGCGCGCGCAGCAGGTCGAGATTCGCCACGGTTCCCGCCTCGTTGGCCGCTTGCACATGGTCCAGCAACAACTGCGCCTGCGCTACCAGCGCCTTGGCGTTGTCCACCTCGCTCGTGTCCGCCACCGCGCGAAGATAGGCCGTGGCCACCTGCTGCACCACCTCGCCGCGCGCGCTCATCTTCGCGTAATAAGCGGACTGTTCTGCTGCGCGCGCCCCCTTCCAGGCCTGGATCACCGGCCCGGAAAACAGAATTTCGCTGTAGCGGAGTTGGCCCTCGGTCAGATCGTCGCGCGCAATCAGCGACAGGTTCGCCGGCGGCTTGCCCCCGGGGAAAAACGACGTGAACTTCGACACCACCTTGGGGCTGAATCCCAGCGCCGCCAAATTGTGCATGTAGTAGCCGGTATCGCCTTCGAGCTCGATGGTGGGCAAAAACTCCTGCAGCGCCTCGTTCTTTTCGCCGTGCAACGCCTTTTGCGCGTTTTCGGCTTCTTTCAGGCCGAGGTTGTTCTTCAATCCACGCTGCACTGCATCGTCGAGCGACAGCATCAGCGGCCCGGCCGTCACCGGCTGCGCGGTCACGCTGCCCCAGAAGGGATTGGCGGCAGAGCTCTGGTTCGGCATCTGCGCATGCGCCCGCGCGCCCGGAAAAACCCCAAGCGCGGCGCCGCCTAAGAGAAGAATGACGATATAGAAACCCGGCGCGGCCCGCCGGGACGCAAAATAACGCTCGTCACACACTCCCATTATTTTCTCAGATGATCCTTGCGGCGCTCGGATTCAAGAGGCAGGGAAAATTCTCGAGGAAAACTCGCGATCCAGCATCAATCCGCCGGATGAATCCACATCGCATTTCCGCCGCCGGAAACCATATGCACGTCCAGTACCGTGTTGCGGTCCACCGACTGCCGGGTCAGAACCGTGTGCGTCGGCTCGTCAGCCGCATCCGGCGCGTCGGCATACATCTCCGCTATATATTTCCCGTCGCCCAGAAAGCTGAGCGGCACCTTCACGTCCCGCGCATCCCAGTTGGTCAATGATCCTACGTACCAATCGCTTCCGCTGCGTCGCGCCAGTGAGATCCACTGCATTGGCTGGCCGCCAATCGCGCGCGCTTCATTCCATGTGCAAGGCACCTGCTTGATAAAATCGAACTCCTTCTGTCCCTCGTAGCGCTCCGGGTAATCCGACACCATCTCCAACTCGCCCTCGAACACCACGTAGAGCGCCAGCTCCTGCGCCCGCGTATTTAGTCCCATCGGCATAAAGGGTCGCGGAACGAAATTCGCAAGATTCGTGTTCCCAAACGCGCCCGGTGTGTAGTCCATCGGCCCGGCCAGCATGCGCGTAAAGGGCAGCGTGGCATTGTGCGCCGGGGTCACGCGCGCTGTCCCCTTCAGGTACTCTTTGCCCATCACACCCTCACGCGTCATCACATTCGGATAGGTCCGGCGCAGCCCGTCCGGCTTGAATGCGCCGTGAAAATCGATCATCAGGTGGCACTCAGCCGCCTTTTCCGCGACGCGCCGGTACCACTCCACCATCCACTGGTCGTCGCGATTCATGAAGTCGATCTTCACCCCCGCAATGCCCCATTTCTCAAACAGTGGAAACGCCTGGTTCATGTATTTGTCCACCGAAGTCCAGTGCGCCCACAGCCACAGCTTGACTTTCTTTTCTTTTGCGTAGCGCAGAAGTTCGGGCATGTCGATGTTCGGCGAAGTGCGCGTGATATCCGCCTGCCGTGGCGCAGCGTCCGTCGAATTCGGGTCCCTCGCCTCCCACCCCGCATCGATCAGCATGTATGGGAACCCCGACGCCGACGCAAAGTCGATGTAGTGCTCCATCGTCGCCGTGTTCATTCCCGGCTTCACTTTGAGGCTCGGCGCGGCATCGCCGCTCCACCAGTCCCACGCAGACTTTCCGGCCTTGATCCAGGACGTGTCGGCGACCTTCGACGGCGGATTCAGATTCAGAACGATATTCGACTCGATCAGCGTGGCCGGCTCATCGGCGATCATCAGCACCCGCCACGGACTCCGGAACGGGGTTGTCGTCTCGACGGCATAACTCGGATCGATATTTCCCGCGCGATCGGTATGTGGCGACAAATCGGCCCGCACCGTGCGGCTCGCGAATTCTGGCGCCTTGCGCAGGTACATGCCCGAGTAGTTCTCAATGTCTGCCTCGGTAATCGCCACCCAACCGATCGCCGGCACATTCGCCAGAAACGGCAGCGCAATCACCCAATCCTTGTGCAGACCGCTCACGTTGCGAAGCTGATATTCGTCCTCCCACGACGATTGATATCCGTCCAGGATCAGCGGGTACGTCTCCGCGTCCTTTGCAAAAGTGAATTCGGTATCCTCCCGCGCGATGCGCACCTGCTTCATCCCCGGCTGCTCCGGAACCAGGTAACGAAACGCCACGCCATCATCGAAGGCCCGCACCTCGATCGTCAGCTTGCGTCCGCTCGCGTCTTCAAAGTCGGCACGCAGGCCGTTGTAGTGGTTGCGCACAGTGCGCGTTTTTCCCACGGGAATTGTGTAGCTCTCGTCTGCGTTCTCCGTCTCCTCGCCCGTGAGCCGCATCAATGGCCCCAGCGGCTGTTGCCCCACAAGTTCCATGCCTAGTTCGGAGGGGGCAATCAACTGTTTACCGTGAAACTCGACCGAATACTCTAGGCCGGCCCTGCCTTGACCGGCATCGGAAACCTCGATGGCAATCTGACGATTGGGCGAAACCGCCATCACCGGCGAGCTCTGCTGCGCAGCGATGCCCTGGCCCATCGCAATTCGATAACCACAAGCAACGAGAACACAGAAGATTATGGCGCGGATTTTCTCCATCGATTCTCCTCGAATGTGTCAGAGCAGCGTGGAAAACCCGTCTCCGGCCACGCGCCAGTATATAGCGATCGACTTCAGCGCCTATCCGGCTTGCGCGGGCGTAACCGCGAGCCCGTCCATCCGCCGTCGCTGGTCATGGTAAATCACGGCCAGAACCGTGGTCAGAGCTGCGTAGATAAGCAATGCGGTGACCACAGCCACGATCAGATAACCCAGCGCGCCCAGGCCCACAAGGATATAGAACGCCGCAGATCTCATTGCCACGTGCGCCAGCATGGCCCCGAGCGCGACCAGCGCTGCCAATACTCCAAGAATGAGCATGCACGCCAGTTGCGCCGCATACACAGCCGCGTAGACCACCAGAATCACGAGGAAGATGCGCCCCTTCGCGCCGCGCGTGAGCCGCGCGCTGCGCCCAAGTGCTGCCCACGCAGGCAGATTCTCCTCCACGCTGGCCGGGTAAGCCACCGCGAAGCGCAGCATGATCAGCACGGTATAGACCAAGAAGCATACATACAACAGCAGCAGCAGCGGAATGAGGAACAACGGGAATCCCTGACTGCCGACATTTCTCGCGCCATGGTGCATCAACGCAGCCCCGCCACCGATCAGCGCCGCCGCCACCGCAACAGGCACGACCAGGTAAAGAAAGTAGAGAATCATCAGCCAGAGATATCGTCCATACCGGCTCCAGGCCACCCGGTATGCCTGGCGAAACCTGACCGTGACGCCGAGGTCGGCCTGCGCCGCAGCATGGAAAGCCGATGGCAGATAGAGCGCATAGACCATCAGCAGAAGCAGCTCGCCGATGAAAACGCCCGCGCTAAAGAGAGGTGGAAAGCCCGGCGGCACGGATCGCTTTCCGACTAGTGGCGGTCCGATAACCCTCACCATGAAACTCATCATCGTCGCTGCAAACAGGAAGATCGCCGCGGCGGGCACGCCCGCTAAGCCGAAGAAGAGCCGCCAATGAGTCCGCGTCAACTGGAACGTGCGGTCCAGAATCTGTCCGAAGGTTAGCGGAAATGTCGGTGTCGCAAATGAAGACGTAGGAAAAGGCGAAGGAGCGCCCTGCTCGTTCATAGGGTCCCTCCGATTGGGATTGTGAAGTCTCGCACGAATAGTAGCACAGGGCCGAATTGCCTAAAAGATTTGCAAGGAGCAGAACAGACAGAAAAGGCGGCCGCACAAGCTTACTTCCGACCGCCGTCCCTCTCGTTCTTCAAAGCCGCCATGCAACTCACTGAACCAGCTAGCATCTAGAAGCTAGAGGCTCGCAACATTCCCTCGTTCCCCGTCTTTATCCCATAAACATGCCGCCGTTCACGTCGAGCACGTGACCGGTAATATACGACGCCGCGTCCGAAGCCAAAAACTTCACCGCCTGCGCCACATCCTTCGGCGTTCCCCGCCGCCCCAGCGGAATCGTCGCCAGCATCGCTTTGGTTACTTCCTCGGTAAGCACCGCCGTCATCGGCGTCTCAATATATCCCGGCGCGACAGCGTTCACCGTAATCCCGCGCGACGCCACCTCGCGCGCCAGCGACCGCGTAAACCCGATGAGCCCCGCCTTCGACGCCGCATAATTCACCTGCCCCGCCTGCCCCGCGCGGCCAACCACGCTGGCGATGTTCACAATCCGCCCCCAGCGGTTCTTCATCATCGGGCTCAGCAGCGCCTGTGTCAGCAGGAACGCTCCCGTCAGGTTGATGCTGATCACCAGGTCCCAATCGGCGGGCTTCATGCGCAGCATCAGGTTGTCGCGCGTGATCCCGGCATTGTTCACGATGATCTCGACCTTGCCGAATTTCTCCAGGATCGCCTTCGCTCCCGTCTCGATCGACTCCCGGCTCGACACATTCACAGTGAACGCCGAAGCGTCGACGCCTTGGGCCTTGAACTCTCCCACCGTTTCCGCCAGCTTCGCCTCATTTACGTCGGCCAGCGCCAGCACTGCGCCGGCAGCCGCCAGTTCTTCCGCAATCGCGCGCCCGATCCCCTGCGCTCCGCCCGTGACCAGCGCAATTCTTCCCTGCAAATCTCCCATGATTTCTGTTGACCTCTGCGCGCGCGCTCTCGCAAGACGCGCCTTTCCACGCCCGATTATAAACGGGCAGCACACCGTCACCTTCGTGGTCTTGAGTTTTGCGTGGCCTTCCTGCTCCCAGTATCCGCACTGAGCACTCAGCGGCTAGGAGCTAGAAGCTAGGAGCTAGTCGCTGATCGCTGAAAGCTGATAGCTGAAAGCTGCCTTTACGTCGGCGTCGCCGCAATCGTCACCGGCCTCGTCGCCAACGCGGGGCGCACCAGCTCCGCCGGCCACACATAAACCGCCAGCCGCCTTGAATAGTGCAGCATCGGCTTCTGATCGGGCAATGCGATTCCCACCGCCGTGGCCAGGTCGTTGCGCTCAATATCGGCTTCTGCCTCTTCCAGCGGCCAGGGCACATGGTGCAGGTTGGCGCGGATCGGCTCGCCGCCACGGTTGGTCGAGAACACGCACGGCCGTTCTGAAAAGAAGTATTCAAATGAGCCCGGGCGAATTTCGACTGTCTTGTGCGTCGGCCCCAATCCCCGGTAGCGCGCCTTGAAGATCACATCCGGCCGCGAAAACCGCCTGCGACTGTAGATGGCAAACTCCCGATCCGACCGCGGCTCCAACCGCATCTCAGCGAGCCGGTAAGGCAGGTGATACACAGCATGCGCCGCCGCCACGGCAAGCAGATTGCTTGAATCGACTGAAAAGCAATAGAACCCCGGCGACCCCGTCATCCGGTCACGCACGTAGGTTCGCAAATTCAGGTCAGGGAAATGGCGCAACCCGGGGATGGGCGGCATCCCGCGAATTTTAATGCGGTCCAGCCAGAACGGTACCGCGCCAAGCCACGCCGATCCCTGGTACGTATCGGCCTGCAGCCACTCCGGCAGCAATGCTTCAATTGCCGGCGCCGGGATCGGCCAGTGCGCGAAAAGCAGATCGTTCCAGCGCTGGGTCATCGCCCAGCGCCCCGCCGGCAAAGGCCGCGGTTTGTGCGACGTTCGCACCAAAAACTCCCGCACCAAAAACTCCTCTATCGGCGCTCCCGAGCTTCACGGCAGGCTCCAGCTCTTGTGTCCCAATCTCTACCGTTGCTCCGTCCGGTACAAGGCAGCCACCGCTCGAACGCGCGGTTGCTCCCTTATGCCGTATTCTGTCCGCGAGACCATCCTCATGTCCAGTGATTCTTCCATTTCGCCCGACCTTCGTAACCATACTGAGGTTTTCGCCGTCCATGGCGCCGACCCCGAAATTCTCGCCTTTGCCATGGCCAAGTACTCCCGTTCGGCCCTCTCCATGCGCGAGTCGCTGGCCGAAATCAGCTCCCAGCGCGCCGAGCAGTTCCTGAACACCTTTTATTTCCAATACGGCCACCGCTCCATCGCCGACCTCGCCCACATCGCCTTCGCCGTCGAGCGCCTCAGCCTGCTGGCCGCCATTGTCCTCGTCGATGAGCCGCGCTGGGACGGCCAGGAGCGCTCCACCCGCTACCAGAACTTCCTCAAATCCGGCTGGTATATCCCCGATTTCGCTTCCGACCAAGCTTCCGCTCTGCTTTACTCGCAAACCGTCGACAACCTTTTCACCGCCTATCAACGCGTCAGCGCCGCGGTTCTCGACTTTCTCCGCGGCCGTATTCCGCGCCCTGAAAGCCTCAAGCCCGAGTCATACGATCGCACCCTCCGCGCCCGCGCCTTCGACGTTGCCCGCTACCTGCTTCCCCTCGCCACCAACACCTCACTGGGCCAGATCGTCAGTGCCCGCACTCTTGAAACGCAGGTCTCCCGACTGCTCTCCCATCCGGCCGCCGAGATCCGCCTCCTCGGCGAAAAGCTGCGTGAGGCCGCAACCACCCCCGCCTGGAACCTGAACGCCCCCGCCGCCCAGGCCTTCATCGCCAAACTCACTGCGATTCATGACGACGCCACAACCGCCCTCGCCGCTGAGGCCTCAGCCCTCTTCAACCGCGACACCCGCACCGCACCCACGCTCGTCAAATACGCTCAGCCCAATCCCTACCTCACCGAAACCCAGGCCGAGCTCGCCCAGGCCGCCGCCGAAATCCTCGCTCCTCTATCCTCCAAAACCCCGCCCCACGAGGTGGTTGATCTCGTCGAGCGCAGCGAATCCCTTGAAGTCGAACTCGCCGCCACGCTCCTCTACTCGGCCAGCCATCACTCCTACCGCCAGGTCCGCGACCTGGTCGCCGATCTTCCCGCCTCGCAGATCATCGAAATCATCGAGCTCGGCGCCCGCCACCGCGGCCGCCACGACGAGCTTCTCCGCGCCTTTCGCGCCGGCGCCGGCCTCCGCTTCGACATTCTTATGGACATCGGCGGCTTCCGCGACATGCACCGTCATCGGCGCTGCACGCAGATCATCCAGGGCTTTACCGCGCAGCATGGCTACGAGACTCCCGGCTCCGGCGACCTGCCTGCTGGCATCGACATCCTCGCCGAGTCCGGTGTCCTCGCCGAATACCGCTCCGCCATCGAGTCGGCCCACGCCGCCGCCGCCCGCATCGCTTCCGGCTCCGCGCCTGAAGCCGCGCAATCCGCCGCGTATCTCTACCCGCTGGCCACGCGCATCCGCGCTCTCTTCAAAATGGACTTCGCCGAAGCGCAGTACATCTCCGAGCTTCGTTCCGGCCCTGCCGGCCACTTCAGCTACCGGCGCATCGCCTGGGAGATGTTTTTGAAGCTGCAGCAACAGCATCCGAACCTGGCCCGTCACATCCGCGTCACCGACTTCACTCAACCCATCGACATCTTCCAGCGCTAAGAACTGAGCTTTGACCACCGACCTCTGTTCCCGCCGGTGTATACTCAGCGAGTCCCCCGAATCACCATCAGGTTTCCCCGGTCCCTATCTTTCGAAGACTCCGCACGCTCCCCATGCCCGCGAAGGCCTTCATCCCAATCACGCCCGGCTGCGATGCCGGCCCTTCAAATGTTGTGAGCGCATCCCGCGCCTGCGACACGGAGGTTATTCATGAGCTGGATCCAGAAAAAAATCTTCTCCCTTTGCATCTTCGCAATGGCCATTGCTGCGGTCACGCTGGGCTCACCCGCCACCGCCCAGGACACAAACATCCGCAGCGTTACCTTCTACACCGTCAAGCCCGACCGCGTCGGCGATTTTCAGGCGGAACTCAAGGAGTACAACGCTATCCTGGCCAAAGCCGGGTCCACCGGCTACAGCTCAATGTGGGCTTCGCTCACTGGTCCTCGTGAGTACGTGCGCGTCCAGATGTACTCCAAGTGGGCCGACCTCGATGCCGGGCCCGACCCCAAGACGAAGGACCAGGCCGCGGACCTGACGCGAATCGGCCTGCGCATCATCGCCTGCACTGAAAGCTCGCACCGCAGCATCGACGTCGTCATGCCCGAATTCAACGTGGACTCAGGTGTTGTGCCCAAAATGATTCGGGTTATCGTCAATCAGGTGCGCCCCGACAAGGTACACGATTATCTCGACCTCGAGAAAAACGGAATCTTTCCTGCAATCCAGAAGAGCGGAACCAAAGACTACAACTTCGCTGAAACCCGCTACGGCGTCGAAGGCCCGCAATTTGTCTCCGTCACCGGCTTCAGCAATTGGGCCGATCTCGACGGCGCCATCGGCGCACAAAAAGGACTCAGCCAGGACGACTTTCAGGCATTGCTTACCAAGGTCCGCGCGCTTATCGTGCAAAGCCAGTACATCGTCTATCGCTACGAGCCCGATCTCAGCTATCTTCCCCCAACCGCCGCGAAGTAAACGCGGACTCGTTGTTCCCGGGTGCCCCGCCCTCGCGACGTTTCTGTTTTTGTCGCTGGGGTGGGGTCTCTCCCACCTGCGCTAGGCGTCCGCATCCCGATTCTCCTTGCCTCCACTTACGGCCGGCGTTCATCATGGAGCTATGCCCCAGCCGGCTAGGCTTGCCAAATACAACATCATCGGCTTCGCCAGCATTGTCGACGTCGAACGCGCCAAGGCCTTCTATCGCGACACCCTTGGCCTCACGCTTCTTTACGAAGAGCCCCCTTTCGCGCTGGTCTTTGACGCCAACGGCATCATGATCCGGCTCGGTATGGCCAAAGAGCTTCCACCCGTAAAGGGCACGGTGCTCGGTTGGCAGGTGCCCGACATCGTTGCGGCGGTGAAAGAACTCGAGGAAGCCGGCGTACGCTTCGAGCACTACGGGTTCGATTGGATGAAGCAGGATAAGCTTGGCATCTGGACCGCGCCCACCGGCGCACGCGTCGCCTGGTTCAAGGACCCCGACGGCAACACACTGAGCCTCTCCGAACATCCTGAGATCAAGAAGTGACCACCGCCGAGTGCTCCGCCACATCTGCTGATACATCCACCCGTGATTGCAGTCACAGCGCCTTGTTCATCTCAGAGGAACCATCGAGGTCGACATTCGGGTGCCGCGTTGCCGATCCTGTGATTCCGCCGGCCTTGACGGCATCCGCCAAGGAGAAACTTCATGGCGACTGTTCTCGATAAGAGAGTCGACCTGGCCGGTCCAGGCATCGGCGATTACACCGAACTCGAAACGATCCTGCCCAACGATTACCATTCACTCCTCACACCCAAAGAAACGCAGCAGGCTATCTTTGAGGTCAAGCGCTATATCGAAGACCACATGTGCAAGGAACTCAACCTCATGATGGTCGAAGTGCCGCTCATCGTCGACGTGGAAAGCGGCGTCAACGACATGCTCGATCGCGACGGTTCACGCACGCCCATCCAGTTCCACATCTCCAACGATCGCGGCCTCCATCCCGTCGACGCTCAGGTGGTGCAGGCCGCCACCAAGTGGAAGAGAGTCGCGCTCAGGCAATTCGGCTGCGCGGTCGGCGAAGGCATCTGCACCGATATGCGCGCCGTTCGCAAGGACTATTTCCTCGATCACGATCACTCCGCCTACGTCGATCAGTGGGACTGGGAGCGCGTGATGACCGCCGATCAACGCAACCTCACCTTCCTCAAGGAAATCATCGGCAGGATCTGGAAGGTTATCGTCGGCGCGGAAAAATTCGCGCAGTCGCTCTTCCCGCAACTCAAGGACCCGCGCTATCCCGATCTGCCCGAGGAGCTCACCTTCCTGCATGCGGAAGAAATCCTCGACCTCTTTCCCACGCTACCGCGCAAGCAGCGCGAGACAGCGATTCTGCAAACCTATCCCGCTATCTTCATCATTGGCATTGGCTGGCCGCTGAAAGACGGCTACCCGCATGAGATGCGCGCCGCCGACTACGACGACTGGATCACCGACACCAGCGACGAAACCGGCAAGAATACGCACGGCCTCAATGGCGACATCCTCGTGTGGAATCCCGTGACCAGGCGCCGCCACGAACTCACGTCCATGGGTATCCGCGTGACTGCGGAGACGCTGAAGAAGCAGCTCGAAATGTCCGGCCAGTTGGACTTCATGCGGCTGCCCTATCACAAGGCGATTCTCAACAACCAGATTCCGCTCTCCATTGGCGGAGGCATCGGCCAGTCGCGCACGTTGATGTTGCTTCTGCGCAAAGCCCACCTCGGCGAAGTAAGCGTGACTGTGTGGCCGAAAATCCTAAAAGAGATGTGCGCGAAGAAGAACATCTTCGTGCTCGAGTAACTGAATTTACTTCCAGGCTTGTTGCCCCATCCTTTCGGTCGCCGCAGCGGCCGAAAGGGTGGGACCGCCGTGTGCCCCGACCAGGGCAGGCCCTCGCGACGCTCTTGTTCCCGCGCCAGCGTGGTTTAGCTGTTCGCACCAAATACGGCGCCTCACGCATCAAAATGATGTCGGAATAGGACAGCGAGCGGATCGTGAACGGTACAGTCAAAGCACCCATGACGTGAGCTGCGCCGATCGGAGGAGATCAATGTCCAACGTCCGCGGTTGCCCCTCATGTGGCAAGCAAAATCGCATCCCGGCGAAACATCTGGCCGACACCGGCAGGTGCGGCGCCTGCAAATCGCCCCTGCCGCCCATCGGCGAGCCCATTGAAGTCGGCACGGAAGAATTCGACGAGATCGTGCGCGAAAGCAAGGTTCCGGTCTTCGTTGATTTTTGGGCATCGTGGTGCGGTCCCTGCCGTATGGCCGCGCCTCATGTCGCCCTGGTCGCGCGCGATCTCGCCGGCCACGCCGTTGTGCTCAAAGTCGACACCGAGAGATACCCCGAGCTCGCTGCGCGATACCGGGTGCAGGGCATCCCGAACTTCGCGGTCTTCACTCACGGAAAACTCCACTTCCAGCAAGCCGGCCTCGTGGACTCAGCCACCATGAAGACATGGCTTGAACGCGCCGCCAGTTCGTAGAGCAAGAGATTCGCTGTATTCTTGAATCTGCTTTGTGTTAAGCCGGTGCGAAGAGCCAGCAAGACGGCAGGCGCCGGTGGACCGGCATCGCGTCAGCAATGAGTTCCTGATCCCGCTGCGGAGGTCCCCCATGAGAGCTGTCCTGCTCCGGCAGTTTGGCCCCCCCGATCAGTTGCGGGTAGAGGATGTCCCCCAGCCGAAGCCATCCGACGGCGAGGCTCTGGTTAAGGTCCTGGCTGCCGCCATCAATCCCAGCGATGAGAAAAACGTCGAGGGCCACATGGCTGGAACCACGTTGCCGCGAATTCCAGGACGCGATTTTGCGGGCGTCGTCGAAAGCGGACCTCCAGACTGGACCGGCCGCGAGGTGTGGGGCACCGGTGGCGACGTCGGTTTCACTCGAGACGGCTCGCATGCGCAGTACATGCTGGTCCCTGCAGCCGCGTTGATCCGCAAACCGGGAAACCTCGCTATGGAAGCCGCTGGCTCAGCCGGACTGACTTTTGTCACCGCATGGACGGCCCTCGTGACAGGCGCCGCAATCCGGCGTGATGACACGGTGTTGATCCTGGGTGCTGCCGGCGGGGTCGGATCGGCAGCGCTGCAAATTGCCGCAACCTTTGGGGCAACAGTGATTGCGGGCGTGCGGAATCAGGAACAGGCAGCCGCCGTTCGCGACCAGGGAGCGGCGAAGACGATCGACACCAGTGTGCCGTCATGGGTGGATCAGGTCCGCGCGCAAACAGACGGTCGCGGGGCAGACTTGGTGTTCGATACGACCGGCCACTTGTTTGCAGAAAGCGTTGAAACAGCCGCGCTCAGTGGCAGAGTATGCGTGATTTCGTCGCCGGCCGACGGGATGGTCAGCTTCAATTTGCGCAGCGTTTACAGGAAGGAGTTGCGGGTGCTTGGGACAGATTCGCGCCGTCTCGACGTGATCGACTGCGCGAAGCTGCTCGCCGGGATGGCTCCCGCCATCGAGGCCGGGCAATTGCGGCCGGGCTCTCCCACTTGCTTTCCCATCGCACAGGCACGCGAAGCTTACCTTCAGGTGCTGCAAGGAAAGGGGCGCAGTTGCCTTGCGCCAAACGCCTGACCGGTTTGCCGACCCGACGGTTGCGATCGAGAAATCCGCTTTTCAAAGGGGCAGCGATATGACACCGAGCAGACACATCGACGCAGCAGATTGCTGGCCTGCGCTTCCGCTGGCTTCCTGGCAGGACACCTGCGAAACACTGCATATGTGGACGCAAATGGTGGGCAAGGTGCGGCTGGCGCTGACGCCGCCCGCGAACCACTGGTGGCATGTCCCGCTTTACGTCAATTCTCGCGGGCTGACCACTTCGGCGATTCCGTATCGCGAAAGCGCCTTTGAGTTGCAGTTTGATTTCGTCCGGCACGAACTAATTCTGTTCACTGCAGCAGGCCGCGAGCAATCGCTTCCCCTGGCGCCCCGTCCGGTTGCTGACTTCTATCGCGAGTTCATGAACATGCTGCGGTCGGCCGGCATCGAGATCAAGATCTGGCCAATGCCGGTCGAGGTCCCGAACCCAATTCGTTTCGACAAAGATTACACGCACGCCGCTTATGATCGCGATGCCGCGGAACGGTTCTGGCAGATTCTGCTGACCGTTCAAACAGTTTTTGAGGAATTCCGTTCGGGATTTATCGGAAAATGCAGCCCCATACATTTCTTCTGGGGCAGCTTCGACCTGGCGCTTTCGCGCTTTTCCGGACGGCGCGCGCCGGAACGCCCGGGAGCCGATGCCATGACAAAGGAAGCCTACTCGCACGAAGTGAGCAGCGTGGGTTTCTGGCCGGGAGCCGGGTTGGGCGATCCGGCATTTTATTCCTACGCGGCGCCGGAGCCGCAAGGGTTTTCCGCAGCAACTGTGCGGCCTGGGGCAGCCCACTACGATCCGCAACTTCATGAGTTCATCCTGATGTACGACGATGTCCGAAACGCAGAATCTCCATCGGCCGCGCTGCTGGAGTTCTGTGAATCGACTTACCAGGCTGCCGCAAACCTCGGGCACTGGGACCGTCAAGCGCTCGAGCGCTAAAGCGGTTTCGAAAATGGTGCATCCGCATTCAGAACAGTCAAGTCGTCGCGACCCAAAGGAGCAACGACCTTGATCATTGCTTTCGCAGGCCACAGTATTTCCGAAACCGCCGCAGCCTGCAACGGCATCCGGCCCGGCCAGCGATCATTAACTTGAGCAGCCATAGCCCCGGGAAATTCCCCTGTGCGAAAATCAAAGCTTGCATACCCAGTCCCGATTTCGCCTGCTCGTGGTCCGGCTTGGGGCCATGGGCGACATTCTTCACGCGCTACCCGCAGTGACGGCGCTGCGCCAGGCGCACCCCTCGTGGCAAATCGGCTGGGTGGTGGAACCGCGCTGGCAGGCGCTGCTGAACGCCGAGATAAGGGGCCAGGGGTCAGGGAGCAGTGATCGGCAGGGTGCGCACAACAACAGTCGTGACCCGCGCATGCCGGTAGTGGACCGGCTGCACTTTGCCCAAACGCGGGAGTGGAAGCGTCGACCGCTGAGCCGCGAGACCCGGAGCGAAATCAGCGCAATGCGCAGTGAACTTCGCGACGCCGGCTACGATGTGGTTCTCGATCTGCAGGGCGCGATTCGCTCGGCAGTCATCGCCCGCCTGTCGG
Source organism: uncultured Acidobacteriaceae bacterium (assembly GCA_963751285.1). Classification (GTDB taxonomy): domain Bacteria; phylum Acidobacteriota; class Terriglobia; order Terriglobales; family Acidobacteriaceae; genus Telmatobacter. The sequence continues at coordinate 60,049 of CAVVUE010000017.1, forward strand.
GTGCTCGACGGCGCGTCGGCGAGGCCAGGCCGCGCGAGTGGCCCGCGCACTGGTTTTTTAGCGAGCGCGTTGTCACGCGTGGCGCGCATGTCATAGAGCAGGACGTGGAACTCGCCTCAGCGGTGGCCGGCGACGCGCTTGCGGTGATCGATCCGCTGCTGCCCATCGATACCGAAGCCGAGCGATGGTGCGATGCCTGGCTCGCAGCCACGGTTCCCGGCCCATCTCAGCCCATCGCACTCATCGCCCCCGGGGCCGGATGGGGAGCAAAGCGCTGGCCGCCCGAGCGCTACACTGCGGTGGCGCGCGGCCTCGCGGAGCGCGGCTTCCGCGTGCTGGTCAACTGCGGGCCGGGTGAGGAGTCGCTTGCGGCACCCATTGTCGCCAGCGGCGCCGCGGTACCGCTCAACGTGACGTTGCCGCAGTTGATCGCGATGACGCGACGCATTACGCTGTGCGTTGGCGGAGACACAGGACCGTTGCACCTTGCGAGTGCGCTTGGCCGTTTGGTGGTTGGAATTTACGGCCCCACTGATCCCAGCCGTAATGGGCCCTTCGGTACGCACTGCCGCGTGCTGCGCAGCTCTGAGAGTCGCCGTGACCACTCGCGGCGCTCGGCGCCCGACCCCGGCATGCTCACGATATCGCCTGAGGATGTCTTGCGCGCAGCTTGCGAACTGGTAAATGAGGAGACCACGCGATGAGCGGGCACGCTTCGAACGCGAGACGCTGGGAGCAGATCGCGCGCCGCATCCGTGTGCCGCTCGGGTTTGTCATGGCTGCCGTGTATCTCGTGGAAGTGGCTCGGCGGCCTCCGCATCCGGTTGCCATCGCGTGGAGCCTGGCGCTGGTTTTTCCTGGTCTTGCGCTTCGTGCGGCTGCGTCGGGCACGGTGAAGAAGAATCGCGAGCTCACCATGACCGGTCCGTACGCTTACACGCGGAACCCGCTCTATCTTGGATCATCGCTCATTGCCGCGGGATTTTTGGTTGGGCTCCTCAGCTGGTCGGTGGCGCTGCTGGTCGCCGTCGGCTTCGTCGTGATTTATGTTCCGGTGATCACGTCTGAGGAGCGCTTCTTGCGCGGCGCGTTCCCTGATTTCGATGCGTATTGCCGCAGCGTGCCGCGTTTTTTGCCACGCCTCACTCCTGCGAAATCGAGGCCCGGCAACGATGCAAAAGCTATTTCCCAGTCAGTTACCCAAGTGACCGGAGATGGCTTTTCGCCCGGGCTTTATTTCAAGCACCGCGAGTACAATGCTGCTATAGGGGCCGCACTGCTTTACCTGAGCCTGCTCTACCTGCAACCGGTGCTGGAGAAAGTGTTTCACCACGCCGGATGAGCGTTTTCCGTGACCACGGAGTCCAGCGAAATGGGCCGGGTCAATCGATAAGGAGCCGCGCCGAACATTGAAGATACGCGCGCAAGCAGTTGCCCTCTTTTGCATCTTTGCCTTCGCGGGCACATTGTGCGGCCAGGATCCCACGATCCTCGCTCCGCCGCGTTCCGGCTACAACTTTCCGCAGAAGCAGACCCTCACCTATAGCGTGGATTGGCGCGTGTTTCCCGCCGGCACCGCGGTCATCCATTTTGAGACGGCCGGCGACCGCGAGCGAATTACCGCTTCGGCCTATACCAGCGGTGCCATCAACCTGCTCTTTCATGTCGCCGATAACTTCCAGTCCGATTTCGATCGCGATAAGGGCTGCTCTTACGACTTTGACAAGCAGACCGTGGAAGGCCGGCGCCAGAACAACTCGACTCTGCACATCGACTACGCCGGTTCCCAGTCCGTCCTGGACGAAAAGAACATGGTGAACGGACGAACCAAGCACGCAACCACCGCGGTGCATGGCTGCCTCACTGATCTCCTCTCGGGGATTTTCTATGCCTCGTCACAACCCTTGGTGATCGGGCGGAATTTTGAGTTGCCTGTCGCCGACGCCATACGCACAGTGTTGGTGACCATGAAAGTGGAGGGCCGGGAAGAGATCAAGACGTCTCTCGGTACGTTCAAAACCATTCGCGTGCAGCCAACCGCCGACGCCGGAGTCGTAAAGAATCGCGGCGATATCTGGATCTGGTACACCGACGACGACCGTCATCTGCCGGTGCAGATGCGCGCGCGGCTCTTCTGGGGAACGATTACTTTCCGCCTCACCGGCAATGACAACAAGTAGCCCTCTTCTTCGCAATGCCATCCCGACCCCCGCAATGTCATCCTGATCCTCGCAATGTCATCCTGAGCGACCGGACGCGCAGCGGGAGGGAGTCGAAGGATCTGCGGTTGCTTTTCGGATGAACCCGCGCCGCCCATGATCGCTGGCAGGAGTCCCAACAACCACGGATCACTGACCACTGACCACTGTTCACTGACCCCTGACCACTGCCTTTCCGGTGTACACTTCTTCTTCGCGCAAAAATTCATCCACTCCGCGCGATTTCGGGGCTGCCATGCGCAAGCTTTCCTTCATTTTCTTTCTCTTCGTTCTTCCTTCCTGCCTTTCAGCGCAGAGTGCGCCCGCAAAGCGCCCCATGACTTTTGAAGACATGATGCAGATGAAGCGCCTCGGCGAGACGGCGGTTTCGCCCGACGGCAAGTGGCTGGCATACTCCGTCACCACCGTGAATCTGGCCGCGAATACGAAAACGCCGGAGCTTTGGCTGCAGGCGATTGCCGGTCCATCGGCCGAGGAGCCCGCCCCGATCAAACTGGCGGTCGCCCAGCCCGGCGACTCTGATCCGCAGTTCTCGCCCGACGGCAAGCGAATCCTCTTCATCAGCAGCCGCACCGGAGCGAATCAGATCTGGCTCGCCGATTTTGACGCGGTCACCGGCGCTACCTCGCGCCTGCACAAGCTGACCAATCTCGACTTCGGAATCGACAACGCGAAATGGTCGCCTGACGGCCGCTCGATTGTGTTTACTGCACCGGTTTATCCCGATTGCCCGGCCATTGTGCCCGACGACAACGGCGTGGGAGGAGAATGCAACTACGATCGCGACGCGAAGGCCGCCGACAGCAAAGTGAAAGCGCAGATTTTCACGCAACTGCTCTATCGCCACTGGAACCACTACACCGGCGATAAACGCTCGCATCTTTTTCTCGTCTCGGTCGACACGGGCGCCATGCGCGACCTGAATCCCGGCGACACGCACGATGTGCCGCCCTTCTCGCTCGAGGGCCTGGGCTGCGGCTGCGACTTCGCTCCGGATTCAAAGGAACTGGCGTTCACCGAGAAGCTGGTCGACGATCCGGCAGTTTCAACCAGCACCAGCATCTTTACGCTCGACCTGACCAACCCAGCAGCAAAGCCGGTGAAGGTATCGACGTCAGCAGGCGGCAACTTCTCGCCGGCCTACTCGCCGGATGGGAAGTACCTGGCGTGGCGCAGCCAGGAGCGTGCAGGCTATGAGAGCGATAGGTTCCGGCTCGTCCTCTACGACCGCGCGGCGAAGACGATCAAGGATTTATTGCCGACTTTTGACAGATGGGTAGATGAGATCGCGTGGGCGCCGGACTCGATGAAGATCTACTTCATAGCAGGCGATGCGGGAGAGGAGCCGGTTTTCTCAGTCGCTATTGATCGGGGTGAACACGATTTGCGCAAGTACACGGAGCAAGGTGACTATGGGGACTTGCATCCGATGAAGAACGAAGAGGCGATTGTAGCGGCGAAGATGACGGTGGCCGCCCCGTCGGGGGTGATTGTAATCGGCCGTCCGGGACCGGCCACCTTTGTGGATCGGGTATTTATTGGAACCGCCGCTGAGAGAAAGGCCTTCAACTTCGCATCCCAGAACTATGTCGCCCAGCAGCCAGTCACAGATTTGAATGACAATTTGCTCGCCCAGCTCGACCTGCCCAAGATGGAACCCTTCTGGTTCACCGCGAAAGACGGCACCAAGCTCGAAGGCTTCCTCATCCACCCGCCCGGTTTTGACGCGAACAAAAAGTATCCAGTCAAGTTTTTGATTCACGGCGGCCCGCAGGGCGCATGGGGCGATTCTTGGAGCTATCGCTGGAATGCCGAGCTCTTCGCCGCCAACGGTTACGTCGTCGTCATGATCAATATGCGCGGTTCAACCGGTTACGGCCAGGCCATCGTCGACGGAGTGAACGGCGACTGGGGCGGCAAGCCCTTCACGGACCTGATGACCGGCCTCGACTACGCGGAGCAGAATTACCCCTTCATCGACAAGAACCGCGAGTGCGCACTCGGCGCCAGCTACGGCGGATACATGGCCAACTGGGTCCTCGGCCACACCAACCGCTTCAAATGCATCGTCTCGCACGACGGCATGTTCAACGCCGAATCGGCGTTCGGATCAACCGAAGAAGACTGGTTCAATATCTGGGAGTTCAAGGGACATCCGTGGGACTACTACGGGAAACCGGACGACCAGAATCCGTACCGCAAATGGTCGCCGTCGCTTTACGCGAAAAACTTCCACACCCCCACGCTCGTCGTTCACGGCCAGCTCGACTACCGCCTTGACGTTAGCGAAGGCTTTCAGCTTTTCGATACGCTCCAAATGCTCGGCGTGCCAAGCAAGATGCTCTACTTCCCAGATGAAGGCCACTGGGTGCTGAAGCCCCAGAATTCGCAGCTATGGTGGAAGACGGTAAACGACTGGGTCGATCAGTGGACAGCGAAGGCGGAAGTGAGCCACTAGCTGCTAACCTGTCGTTCAGCTAATCAATTGTCATCCTGAGCGAGCGCAGCGAGTCGAAGGATCTGCGGTTACTTTTCGGGATGCAACGAGCGCAGAGTCAACCAACATGCCCTTCGGCCGCAAATCTTCGAAGCCGCGTACTTTCCTCACCGAGCCCGCACTCTACAACTACGCGATCAAAGCTCTCGGCCGCCTCATGCGCACCGAAACTGAATTGCGGAGGCTGATGGCCACGCGCGTCGAGCCGGGACCCAGCGGCGAAGCGGCGATCAAGACAGTTCTCGCACGCCTCAAAGAACACGGCTACCTCAACGACGCGTCCTACGCGGAAACCTACGCCCGCCTGCGCCAGGAAAACGAGAAGTTCGGCGCGCGGCGTGTACGTCAGGATTTGCAGCAGAAGGGAATTCGTTCCGATCTGATCGCGAAAACTCTTGAAGCGCGCTACGGGGCGACCAATGAAGAAGCGCTCGCGCGCCAGCACCTCGACCGCAAACGAATTGCGAAGCCTACGAACGAAAAAGAAACGGCCCGCGTGATGCGGCGTCTGGTCGCCGCAGGTTTCTCCACCGGCGTGATCTACAAGATCCTCCGCCAGTGGAACGTGTCCGACGAATCGCTGGCGGCGCTGGAAAACATCGACTCTGAAGCGCACGAAAACTAGCCTCGGTCGCCTCAAATTCCTGGTGTCAAGCCTCACTCGCGCGCATTTCCCTCCAAACCCCTCACTTCACTCGTCAAATTTCGCTCGCACGCAGTGCCGACAATTTCCCCTTCCGGGCGCATACTCAACTCGTGACCGATCTCAAAGCCTTTCGCCCAGTTTCCGGTTCAGCCAGGAGGAATCTCCGGGAAAAACAAAAAAACTCTTCTCTTTTAGGCATATTTCCGATGCTAACTCATTTGTAATCAACAAAGCACTCTCAAAATCGCGGTCAAAAACGGTCAAAAACGTACACGAAACTGACCAGAATTACTACTTCTGAACGACCGCCGCCGCTGCCCGCGCACCCGTCGGTTTCGTGATGGCCTCGCGGACCTTCTCGAGCGGTGCGTCGTCCACGAACCGGACCCCGTTTGCATCAGCAACGACGCCTAGCTCGTTCCATAGCTTCGGCAAATCCACCGTCACCGGCTTATCTTTCCAGTCGTTGTACATCTCGCTCAACACGTGCGTGCCTGTTGCCTGGTCGCCGACTGCAAGCGCCTGCGGAAGTGTCCAGTTGTGGTCAATGGTGCCGCCGGCGTCAACGATGGCGCGCAGAGCATCCTGCAGCCCTTTCCGGTTGTGCGTCGCGCGCCGGATCTCGACATCCGCAACCAGGCAGAACATGGCGCCTCCCCAATAAGTGCGTCCCCAGGTGTGCGTGTGATCCACACCTTCGTCGCCCGGTCCCGGTTCGCCTTGGTGCATATCGCGAAACATGTCGCCCCAGATTTTCTGAGCCGTAAGCTCGCCAGTCTTCACCCGCGCGATGGGCTCGATGTAGGTAGCTAGGCCCTCCTCGATCCAGTGCTGATCGTCGGGCATCGAAGGAAACGCCATGTGCACCAGCTCATGCGTCGTGGTCCAGTCATCGGCCAGGTCCGCCGTGGTGGTGTGCTCGCCGATGCGAATCCGCGTGAAGCCGGGAAACCCGCGCATATCGCCCCAGGTGGTGCCCTGCAGGATGCCGTGTCGGTCGGCGACCGGAATCAGCAGCACACGCGCCCTCGCCACGGGAAATCGGCCATAGTAGGTGGCCACCGCGCTGGCCGCCGCTTGGACGTGGGCGAGGACCGTTGTCTTCGGCAGGTCCAGTGGCCCGTCCGCGAAGTCGACCTGCAGGGTCGAGTCGCCGATTTTGATCTCGTCGGTTTCGGCAATCGTGATGTTGTGCCAGTCCTGCCGCTGCCCTTGGGCGGGCGTTTCGGACATCCCAGAGAGGGCTGCTGAGGCCGCAAGTATCCAGGCACAAGGCAAAAGCGGGATCAAAAGCGACACGCGAAGCCGATCAGTCATTCAACCCTCATTTTGGTTGGACGGACGATCAGGCTTTCGAGGCGAGAATCTGAAGCATTTCCAATTGCGGAGGCTTGGCGAGCAGCTCATCGGCCTTGGCCATGAGCGCCTTGGCGATTTCGCCGGAAAGATGAGCCTGGCGGCCTGCTTCGTCCTTAAACGTGTCGAAGATTCCGAAGCGTGCAGGTCCCAGTTTGACGGCATACCATGTAGCGGTTGCGGGCTCGGCAAGCGCCAGCGGCTGAGCTGACTTGAGAAAGGCTTCGAGTTCCTTCTCCTTGCCTGGCTTGGCTTCAAGCAAGCCTAGAATCGCGAACTTATCCATTAGAACCTCCTTTGGTTCCTACGAACATTGGATGGGGCAGAGGGGACAGAAGTTACCGGGGCAGAGCAGCACATTACACTGGAGTAGCCATGCAATTTCGCTCGGGAAATGAGATACGCGAGCTGTTTCTGCGCTTCTTTGAGTCGAAGGGGCACCGCCGTGTGCACTCTTCCTCGCTGGTGCCGGCCAACGATCCGACGCTGCTGTTCACCAACGCGGGCATGAACCAGTTCAAAGATCTTTTCCTGGCTTTGGACAAGCGTGATTATTCCCGAGCGACTACCTCGCAGAAGTGTGTCCGCGCCGGCGGCAAGCACAACGATCTCGAAAACGTCGGCTTCACGCGGCGTCATCACACGTTCTTTGAGATGCTGGGCAACTTCTCGTTCGGCGACTACTTCAAACGCGACGCGATTCGCTTTGCCTGGGAGCTTGTGACGAGCGACGAGTGGTTCGGAATCCCCAAAGACCGGTTGTACGTGACGATCTTCGAGGGGACAGCCGATGTTCCGCGCGATGACGAGGCCGAGAAATATTGGCTCGAAGTGGGCGTGCCTAAAGACCGCATCGGCGAATACGGCGTCAAAGACAATTTCTGGCAGATGGGCGAAACCGGCCCGTGCGGCCCTTGCTCCGAGATCTTCTACGACATGGGGATCGAGGCCGCCGAGAGGCCCGGCGTCGATCTGCCCTTTGGGCAAGACGAAGCCCGCTACGTCGAAATCTGGAACCTGGTCTTCATGCAATTCGACCGCTCAGCAGTAACGGACGCCAAGGGGAATACGACCTACAAACTCACGCCTCTTCCCAAGCCCTCCATAGACACCGGTATGGGCCTCGAGCGCGTCGCCGCCGTGCTCCAGAACAGAATCAGCAACTTCGAGACGGATCTCTTCACACCGCTCATCGCTCGTGCCGAAGAGTTGACGGGAAAGCAGGTGAGCGACGCGGCCATCGAGAAAGAGACCCGCACTGCAGATGATGACGCGGCCAGCCTCAGGATTATTTCGGATCATGCGCGTGCAGCGACGTTCCTCATCAGTGACGGTGTGCTTCCGTCGAACGAGGGGCGCGGGTACGTGCTGCGCAAGATTTTGCGGCGCGCCATCCGTCATGGACGGCTGCTCGGCCAGGAGGAGCCGTTTCTGTACGAGATGGTCGACGCGGTGCGCGATCTGATGAAGGGCGCTTATCCGGAGCTTGTGGATTCGGCGGAGCAGGTGGCGAAGGTTGTCGAAGCGGAGGAGAAGCAGTTCGACCGCGTGCTGAAGATCGGGCTCTCGCGGTTGAATGAGGAACTGCAAGGGAAGTTCAGCGGCGACAAGGCTTTCCATCTCTACGAAACCTTTGGTCTTCCGCTCGATTTTATGGTCGATGCAGCGCGTGACGCGGGAATTGCCTTCGACCATGAGGGCTTTGATAAGGCCCGCTCCGAAGAACAGGCCCGCGCCCGCGCATCATGGAAGGGCGGTAGCCAAAAGACCGCCAGCCCGGCCTTCCGCGATTTGCCCAAAACCATCTTCGAAGGCTACCGTCAGCTCAACTCGACCAACTGCGAAGTTCTCGCGATTATCAAGAAGGGCGCGGGGGTTCCGGCGGCCGCAGCAGGTGACGAAGTCGAAGTCGTTCTCGACCATACGAGCTTCTATGGCGACTCCGGAGGCCAGGTCGGCGACACTGGCTGGTTCACCTCGACCGACGGCAACTCGAACCTGGCCGAAATCACCGGCTGCGTCCTTCCGGTTCAAGGTATCCGCGCCCACAAGGCTCTCCTCAGGCAGCCGCTTGCTGTGGGCGACCGCGTGAATACCGTGGTTAACGGCGTCCGCCGCGACGCCATCCGCCGCAACCACACCGGCACGCACCTTCTGCACGCCGCACTGCGCCAGGTGCTGGGCACGCACGTAAAGCAGGCGGGTTCGGCGGTGCACCCGGACCGTCTCCGCTTCGACTTTTCGCACTTCGCGCAGGTGGCCGACGAAGAGTTGCAGGAGATCGAAGATATCGTCAATCACGAGGTGCTCGCCAACGCGAAAGTTGAAGCGCTCGAGGACGTACCCATCGACGTGGCCGTGAATGAGTATCACGCCATGGCGCTCTTCGGCGAAAAGTACGGCGACAAGGTGCGCGTGGTGAAGCTGTCCGACGGCTTTTCGACGGAGCTCTGCGGCGGAACTCACACCGCAGCCACGGGCGAAATCGGTCTGCTTAAGCTGACCAGCGAAGAATCCGTCTCTTCCGGCGTGCGGCGCATCGAGGCCATCAGCGGAATGGGATCCCTGAACACGTTCCGCCGCGACTTTGAGCTGGCGCAAGTGGCCGGGCAATTTGTACCTTCGATGGACAATCTCTCTGAAGGCCTGCGTGCGAAGTTTGCCGCTCAGGAAGACGAACTCAAGCGGCTGCGGCGCGAGCTTGAAGAGATGCGCATGAAGTCAGCCGCGGGCGGGCTCGACGACGCGGTAGCGCGGGCGGAGGAGGTTAAGGGCGTGAAAGTGCTGGCGCACCGCGCCGACTCGCTCGAACGCGGCCAGCTGCGCACGCTGGTTGACAACTTGAAACAGAAGCTGGGTGAAGGTGTTGTGGTGCTGGCTTCGGCACAGCCTGAGGGCAAGGTTGCGCTCATCGCCGGAGTCACGCCGGGGCTCACGAGGCGAATTCAGGCGGGCAAGCTGGTGGGCGCGGTGGCTAAGCTGGTCGGCGGCTCTGGCGGAGGCAAGCCGGAGATCGCCGAGGCGGGTGGAAAAGACCAGTCACAGATTGACGCGGCGCTCAAAGCCGCGCCGGCTATCGTGCGCGAGCTATTGGGCTAGCCTCGCCGTGAAAGCCGAAGTTATACCCAATGCCAAACGAGGCGATGGGATAGTAGCGTAACGGGCTCAAGTCGTTCTTCCACTTCGCTACCTGTGCGGTAAGGTTTGACTGGAATGAGGTCGCGATCTGGCTGGAGCCGGTGATGCTCGAGCACTCGGTCTGTGCTTGGTCGAGGCACGCCGAACCGCCGGCTATCACAGTCAGCGTAGGCGCACCAACAAAGGCCGCGCCAATCTCAAACGGGAAGGACCAGTGACCGCCGCGGCGGGAGATCATATTTCCCCAGCCCGTGGTCATGGTGAACGCTTGCTTGCGGGGATTCAGCCCCAGGCTTGCGGATGCGTTCAGGGGGTCCGATGTTTCGGAGTAGTATGTCATTCCATCGATGGTGATGCTGGTCCCGGCGCTGGCGAGGCCCAATGCCGAAACGCTGTTCTGGTTGTAGAGCAGAGCGCCGGGGCTCAGGCGGAATCCGTGACTTGGAAAGGGATAAAAGTCCACCGACGCGCCGGCAGCCGCGAGATTCACTTTGCCGTTCGCCTTGAAGCCGCTTACCGACACGTTATTGATGGAGTAGTTGAAGAAGTTCCCGACGCCGCGGATGTTCATATAGCGGTTGGCGAGGACTGCGGTCTGCAGATTCACGCCCATCGAAGATACGCCGCCACCGAAGGCGAGGCGCGAGAATGGGGCAGGCGAAAGCGGAGCCGCTTTGGCCACCGGCGACACCAAGGTAACTGCGCTTCCGTTGCTGACCGGCGCAGACGGCACCGGATTTTCCACGGCAGACATCGTGGTTTGTGCTGGCAGGCTTGCCGTTGCGGCAAACAGAGTAAGTGCAAAGAACAGAGTAGGTTGTGTCACAACGCCTCCATCAGAGTGAACCTTGGGAACCGATTGAAGCAGGAACCCGCATCGAGCTTTCGGGCAGAGTTGCGGCAGTTGTAGAGCCGGTCTAACCTGAAATATCTCAGAATTCTCTTAGAGGGTATGGTTACCTTCGTCCGCGGGGCAATACTCCAAAAGAGCTATAAAGTCTAATCGATTCACGAGCGGCTTCAATCCGTCTTCCCGGTTCGCCTTTTTCTGGAGCCGGAAAGGTAGGCTCGATCCCAGGGGACGCGAACAAAGGTGCTTGGTCCTCAGCTGATCTTTCCTGATTCCGATGGTTGCGAGTTATTCGGCAGAAAGGGCGCTGCTCGGATGCCGTAATCTGACCCCATGGCCAAGCTGGCAGATGCCGCGGCGATAACTGCAGTCTTGCGCGGACGTTTAATGGAGTGGTATCGAAACAACCGCCGCGAACTGCCTTGGCGGGGCAGTCTTGACCCGTATGCAATCTGGGTTTCGGAGATCATGCTGCAACAGACGCGCGTAGCGGTTGTGGTCGAACGATACCAGGCGTTTCTTGCGCGCTTTCCCACGCTGGTTTCGCTGGCCCTTGCGCCGGAGCAGGAGGTTCTGGCGCTGTGGAGCGGGCTCGGCTATTACCGTCGGGCGCGCATGCTGCACAAGGCGGCTCAATTTGTGGCCGAGCACCTGGCAGGCAACCTCCCCGCGCAGGCGGAAGAACTGCGTACGCTTCCGGGCATCGGAACCTACACGGCGGCCGCTGTGGCCAGCATTGCTCACGGCCAGGCGGTCGCGGTTGTTGACGGTAACGTGGAGCGCGTGTTGTGCCGGTTCGCGGGCTGGGAGACGGGGAGCCGCAAGGGCGGCGGCGCGGAGCTTCGCCGCAAAGTTGAGGATCTTGCCCATCGGCTTATGGATCGCGCGCATCCCGGTGATTTCAACCAGGCAATGATGGACCTGGGTGCGATGGTTTGCACGCCTCGCAATCCGCAGTGCCTGACTTGCCCATTAATGACCGACTGCAAGACGCGCGGCGAACATCGCACCCCGCGGCGAGTGCCAATGACAAGCCGTGTCGCCGCATACGCGCTCAGTGTGCGCGCCTTCCCGGAACAAGGCACGCCCGATGCAAACTCACGCGAAGTCCTCCTGGAGCAGCGCCCGGCAAAGATGACCGTGATGCCGGGAATGTGGGAGCTGCCTTCGCTTCGGAATCAGGATATGCCCGCGAATGAAGTGCGCATGACACTGCGCCACGCTATCATGCAGGTCAATTATTATGTGCGCATTCGTGTGGTGGCTGAAGGCGATGTAAAGGCGACGACAGTAAAAGGGGGCAAGCGGCGCTGGGTTCCTCTGCGCGAGGCCGCAGGCATGGCGCTCACGGGTTTAACACGCAAAGTGCTGGCCCGCGCTCACCTGTTGCGCCTGCCTCCGGTCAACGTGATTGCGCCCGGAGCCGGCAAGGACTCATTCTGAATTGTCAGTCCACGTGAACTTTTGAACGCGCCTCTCTGGGCTTTTGAAAAATGTCTCAATGGTCCTATAAGAGGGGATGTCAAGGAAAAATTCTCCTCCCTCCTCTCCGGAGGAGAGGACCGTGTTGTGTCTTGCATCCAGCCTGATCTCCAGGTGGAGAAGTTTTTTCGCCGCGCATACTCCAGACAGGCCGCAGCCAGTCGACGGTTTCTCTCGACGATCTCATGACTCGAGGGTGTTAGACGCCTTCGGTTCCGTAAGCTACGCAAGCAGAAACGATGTTGGCTTTAGGGCCAACCATGGTCCTATCTGAGACTCAAGGCCTACAGCTTTTTTTGGTTATGCGAGGGGGCATATGGTGCATTTGGAGGCTCGGCGCTAGATTGACAGCACACAGGGCCTAGCTCATTGATTGATACTCTCCCTCGACCCCGAGCGTTGCAAGAACCGATTGGTTAGCCGTCAGAACTCGAGCTGGGCCTGCCTGTTCGTGTAGACGCTCAAGCTGCTTGCGATTTCAGATGTTCAGCGTCGAAACGTTCTCCTTTCTTCCAGAGTGTCAGCGTGATGGCCGCGATCTTCCGTGCGAGCGTCAGCCGTGCCATATCCGGCTTCATTCCCTTGGCCAGCAATCCTTCGTAAAAGTCCTGCAATGGACCGGCGCAACGGCTGGCGCTCAAGGCCGTACTCTTGAAGATCTCCTTCATCTCGTGGTTGTAATTCTGGTTCAGACCACGGATCTGTTGTGGCTTTTTGGAACGTTGCAGTTGGCCATCCACATAACGGTGCTGCGCGCTGTCGTGCGTCTCCACCGCCAGGCCGCTGTAGGTCCACAACTGCCGCTTGCTGCGGAATCGGTGGGGTGTCTGCATCAGGGCCAGCAACAGTGTGGCTCGCAACGGACCAATCAAGGGAATTTGGCGCAATATCTTTACAGCCGGATGTCTCCGGCTCTCGGCTAGAAGTTCTCCTCGCACGGTGTGCCGCACAACCGACAGTCCATCCATCTGTTGATACAACAGCTCAGCCCGGCGGCGCACACCGGATTGCGTAATCTTGTTCAGCCACTGCTCGCGATTGCGCGGGGTATAGACCTGCTTGCCCGAGCAGGGAATGCCCCAGCTTCGATACAGCGCCTTGAGACGACTCATCACCCGCCTCTGATCTTTGCTGATGGTCAGATAACTACGCGCCAACTCCCGCAGCGTCCCCAACCCGTGCTCTCCGTGGTAGACCGCGCGCAGCATTCCACTCCGCAACAGCTCGGCCAGCTTCCGTGCGTCCACCTTGTCGCTCTTGCTGCCTTCCTTCAATAAGGCGTTGCGACGTGGATTGCAGACCAGGATCTCCGCGACGTGAGGCTTGAGCACGTCGTAGAGCCAGGCCGCCCAGGTCCCTTCTTCTAAGGTCACGTGCAACTCTCCTCTCAGCCCTTGCAGGAAATCAAGCAGAGTGTTGACTTTGGTTTCGACGATCGATTCCATCACCAGCCTGCCGGCGCCATTAAGAACCGCGATGGCAACAGCTTCCTTGTGAACGTCCAAGCCGATATACTTCACATTGCTACTCAGCATGCTGAGTACCTCCTTGGGGGGAAAGGTGATTCTTCGCTTGGACCACTTTTCCCCCAAGGTTTAAGTGTCATCCCTTCAGAACCCGCCACAAAGATGCGCTTCTCTTATCCCGCCGCAGTAGAATGACTGCGGACTGAACGGAGGATAGGGCAATGCTGGGAAGCAACCCGAGCGCCGACTCAGTGGCCTCGACCGATCGATAAGGGGGATGCTTTCGCATCCCTCTTTTTCATCCATCCCCAGAAAGCCCTGCATCGGGAGAGGCATCAAGCGATAAATCCTGGGGGTGCGGGGGCAAAGCCCCTGCTGCCTGGGCCAGCCTCAAAACTTCTTACTAAGCTGGGCGCCCTCTCATAATGCGTGCATTACCGTTTCAGGGAGATCTCATGTCTCGCAAGTTTATTCCAGCCGTCATTATTGCGATCTCATTCGCCACAAACTTTTCCGGCACTTCTGCGCAATCGTCCGCGGCCAATCCGGTTCCTGCGATCGCAGGCCTGCCAGAAGCCGCACGCACGGCGGCCGTGTCGATCGATCCCGAGAGGATTCGAGCCCACGTCCGCTTCCTCTCGCTCGATCTGCTGGAAGGGCGCGGCCCCGGAACACGCGGGGGCGAGCTGGCCGCCGAGTACATCGCAACGCAGTTCGCGCTCGCGGGCGTGCAGCCCGCCGGCGATGACGGAACCTACTTCCAGCGAGTGCCGCTTTACGCAATGCACACGATGGAAGACAAGACTACGATCAGCTTCGAGGTGACGAATGCCAAAGGCGGCGCCGAAACGATCCCGCTCACTTATGGTCGCGAAATTGTGTTAAAAGATCAGACCGGCCAGCCAACGGCAGACATCGACGCGCCCATTGTCTTTGTTGGTTACGGCATCGATGCTCCCGAGTACCACTGGAACGACTACGCGGAAGTGGATGTCAAGGGCAAGGTCGTTCTGGTGATTGTGAATGAGCCGCCCTCGGATGATCCAAAGTTCTTCAAAGGCAATACCCTCACTTACTACGGACGCTGGACCTACAAGTATGAAGAGGCAGCGCGGCGTGGAGCTGTTGGCGTGCTCATCATCCACCGCACAGATCTTGCCAGTTACGGCTGGGACGTCGTGCGGAATTCGCAGGCAACGGAGAAGAGCTACCTCGAAGGCGACCCGACAGCAACGCTGCGCGCCGCCGCCTGGATCCAACACGATGTAGCGCAAGAGTTATTCACAGCGGCAGGGTTGGGCGATCTGGACCAGGCGATCAATCGCGCGGGGATTCCCGGAGAGTTCCACGCCGTGGAGTTGCCGGTCCGGTTGCGTGCGCACATTGAAAGCAGCGTGCGCCACTATGTGAGCGCGAACGTTGTCGGCGTCGTGCCGGGAGCCAGCCCCGGTGGCCATGCGGTTATGTACACGGCGCATTACGACCATCTGGGCATCGATCCCAACGCCAAAGGCGACAATATTTACAACGGCGCGGCCGACAACGGCACGGGCTGCGGCATTTTGCTCGAACTTGCGCGCGCTTTTGCGCAGTCAGCAGTGCGGCCGCCGCACGCGGTCTACTTTGCTTCTGTCACTGCAGAAGAACAGGGGTTGCTGGGCTCTCAGTATCTGGGGATGCATCTGCCGGTTCCGGCTGGCCAAATCGCACTCGACCTGAATTACGACATGTTGCTCCCCATCGGCATCCCGGTTTCAGTAAACCTGAGTGGAGCCGAGCGCATTGACTTCTGGCCCACGGTCGACACGTTGGCGAAGGCCTTCGATCTTGCTCTCATGCCTGATTCCACTCCCTCTGCCGGCCACTATTACCGCTCCGATCACTTCTCAATGGCCCGAGTAGGGATCCCCGCGTTCTCCATCGATCAGGGAGATCTGTTTGAAGGCCACGACCTGGCTTGGGGCCACGACCAACGCGAGGACTATACAGCGCACCACTATCATCAGCCTTCCGACGAATTCCACGCCGATTGGGACTTCCGCGGGAATGCCAAGCTGGGACGTTTCGGTTTCGTGCTGGGCTGGCTGGCCAGCGAACAATCAAAGCCAATCGAATGGCTGCCCGGCGACGAGTTTGAAGCAGCAAGGAAGGCGAGCTTGGCGCAGCAACCAGTAGCCGGCAGCAGGTAGCCAGTGTTTATTGACCGGCTCTTGCTCAGTAATAGTCGGCGCAGCTCAGGTAATAGCCGCAATGCGCGCAAATCAGCTTGCAGCGATGTCCGGTAAGGCGATGGCCACAGGTGGGGCAGACCTGCGAATGATGGTTGACCGGTGTCGTGTCTGCGGGCGTTGCCCCAGGACCGGAGCAGGCCGCACCACTTTGTGAGATTTCCTCCGGTGAATCGGCGGCCAAGTTGGATTTCAGGGCGTGCGGAAGCTCCGGCAACATGCCCGACAGATTAGCATGGAATTGAGGCGGTCTGAGTTGCAGTTTTCCAGCAGCGCACTCGAAGCATCGGCAATCGAACGCATCAGCAATCGAACGGCGCAAGGCAATTTTCCCGAGGTAACGCGCCGCCAACCCCAGACAATCATTGGATTTCTATCCCGCAAGGAGGAACTATGGCAAGCAAGGCAAGTGCGGTTTGGACAGGTTCGTTGAAGGAAGGCAAAGGCACCATCTCGACAGCGACGGGCGTGCTGAAAAATGCCAATTATTCATTCGCCACCCGGTTTGAAGGCGCCAGCACCGGCACCACCCC
This sequence comes from uncultured Acidobacteriaceae bacterium, assembly GCA_963751285.1. GTDB lineage: Bacteria > Acidobacteriota > Terriglobia > Terriglobales > Acidobacteriaceae > Telmatobacter. The sequence continues at coordinate 76,464 of CAVVUE010000017.1, forward strand.
GGAAGAGATGATTGCAGCGGCGCATGCCAGTTGCTTTTCGATGGCACTGGGTGCGCAACTGGGCGGCGCGGGCCTTACCCCGAACAAGATTGAGACCGAAGCGGCCGTCACGCTGGCCAAGGTGGGCGACGGTTTTAAGGTGACCCGGATCGCGCTGACCACGACGGCCAGCGTTCCTGGAGCGACCAAGGAGGTTTTCGACAAGGCTGCCGCCGACGCCAAGGCCGGCTGCCCGATCTCGAAGCTCTTTGCGAACAATACTGAGATCACGCTCGACGCCAAGCTGGTGTAAGCGGCGCCTGAAAATCGTCGGATTACGGGTCCCATCTCGCTGCGGCTGCTGGCAGGTTTGCGCGGCGCGATGGGATTTCCATTCCTGTTGCAGGGGCGGCCCTGAGTTGAGTGTGGACTTGTTTGAGGCGCTGTAGTGTGCGACATTGGCGAAATGGTTCACACCCAAAGCAGACTTCGAAGCGATTCGATGTGAGGCGCATTGCATATGAAGAAATACAAGTTCAAGGCGCAAATTCAAGAAGCAAGGGTTGGTTCAGGAGGCGCCGGCGTTGAGTTTCCCTTCGACGTCGAAGCCGAGTTCGGCACAAGGGGCAACGTGCCGGTGCAGGCGACGCTTAACGGCGTGCCGTACCGGGGTTCGCTGATGAACTGCGGTATGGAGCGCCACACGCTCGGTGTGCTGAAAAGCGTCCGCGCAAAAATCGACAAGGGCCCGGGCGACACGATCGATGTGGTGGTTTGGAAGGATGAGGAAGCGCGGACGGTCGAGATTCCCGCGTTTTTCAAAAAGCTGCTGAAGAGCGAGGGCCTGCTCGCCGGCTTTGAAAAGCTGAGCTTCACGCACCGCAAGGAATATGTTCGCTGGATTGAGGAAGCGAAGAAGGAAGAGACGCGGCAGAATCGCGTCGCCAAAGCGATTGCCATGCTGCGCGGAGGCGTGAAGACGCCGGGCTGAGACGGAGAACTCAACGGTTCGACGCATTTGACACCGCTTGGCGCCTTTGCGAAACTCAAAGATGCTGCCTGCTCAGCGAATCTCTCCTGAGCGTTCTCACGTGCCGAAGTGGCGGAATTGGCAGACGCGCATGGTTCAGGTCCATGTACTCGCAAGGGTGTGGGGGTTCGAGTCCCTTCTTCGGCACCAGCTTATCAAGCAAAATCTTTAGAATCTTCCAAATCCATCAAACTAAAGTCTTTGTAGGAGACTGCCAAATTCTCTACAGTCTCTCCAGTGGCGAGTTTTGCCCTGTAGGATGCCACTTTTTTCTAGCTAATCTAGCTAAATCGGGCGGCAAATATTCTAAGGGCGAGGCACCTGTGAAGGCGCTATTATGGCTGGATGAACATTGAAGTGTACGACGAAAAAGAAACGCTCATCGGCACTGGGATCGCAACGGAGATGAGCCCGGTGTGGTCGCCGGAGGTTCCGCAAGAGCTACGTGACGCCTTCGTTCGATACATTGCAGAGCACCCGCAACAGAATCGAGGCGTCTGTCACGGGCAAGCTGGCGGCAGAACGTTTGCGATTCACTTCTCAAACTGAGGGATCCTGATGAGCATCCCCGAAGATGTCACGACATTTCTGCGGAAGAACAGAAGTAAAGCCTACTGCGACGATTGCCTGAAAGACAATCTCAAACTCAAGCGGCGTCAACAGGCTCAACGTGTGACCGGGGCAATCTCGCAGACCAAGGAGTTTGTTCGAGAGAAAATTACGTGTGCAGATTGCCGGGGACACAAGCTGGTCACCAAGGCAGTTTGAACCTGAGCAAAGGAAGAATATTGAAAGCGAACCAGCTTGTAAAAGCGACCGGCCAGATTGACCCGTTTCAGGCGTCGATGGGGAGCCTTTTGGTGGTTGCGTTCCCGAAGACCAATTCCAAGAACTACTCCTTCGCCGTACAGATTGTCGAGAGCGCGGAGCGGTGGGCGATTGTCGAAATCAACGGGCAGTCGATGCATGTTGCGGCATTTGGAAAAACCCAAGTGGAAGGTGGACGAGCCGCAACACTGCTCGGCTATTCGTTGGGATGGAAGGGGACATTGCTCTTCGTTAAGGGACGCCTTCTCAGGGACAGCTACGAAGTGCGTGAGGTTATCGATTGCTTCGTGCAATCTTGTGAATGCACTGACATCAAAGCGCACTGCCATGAAGTGATCAACGACCCGAAGTATTCGCCCTATGATTACTCCTCAGGACGCAGGAAAATCGACCGATACATTTTCCCGTGCAAGCACCTAATGCCGTGGATGCGCTTTGACTCAGAGCATCCATCCTCGTATCACGACCAGATACAGGCGGCGGGGGTGAAGCACGCATGTACCGTCTTCCAACGCTCTCCGAATCGACGGGTCATAGTAGAGGGTGTGAGTAGTTTGGGGTACAGTCTTCTTTTCGCCGTCGAGTTCGTACTCTACGCCGTCATTCTGCGGACTTACACGCTCAGGTGGCCTACCTTTCAGAAATCGGAGGAGGTCAACTACAGAATCTGGATTTCGGACGATTCCAATGATGAAGGCAAGTTCTAAAGCTGTCTTCAATCCACCGAAAATTCCTTGAGCTTGTTTAAAGCTCTGTACCAGCAACAGCGGGACATCGAATGACCCTTCATCGAAATTTGCATCGACCAGAACAGAGGCTTCCGATTCGCTTCCATTGATGAGGAAATTGGCGCGAGTGAATGCCGCTGAATAGGAAGCTAAGGCATCGGCTAATATCAGAGCATCAATCGTCCCCTCGCGTACTGCGCTGCCGTCGAAAACGACTTGAATATGAGCGGTGGTAGTGGATTGTCTGCCCAAGGCTTCATCCATTGATGCCCTCCGTATGTCCCTCTCACATCACTGCGTACAAACCGCCGCCCTGCCCGGAGTAGGAATCGAGCACATGCTGATACACGGTGAGTTTTCGGCAAGGATGCGCAGCATGTGAACCAACTGCCGAAGGGCGGTCAGGTCCCGCTATTATTGGCGAGCAGGGAGTCCATATCATCGCCGACGCCATAGCCCAGATTGTGGCTGATGGTGCGCACACGGTCAAGCCGGACGATTAGGGAGTCGCGGTCGCCCTTAGATAGCTGACAAGCGGCCTTGAGGGCCTGTTCGAACATGTTGACCAGAGCATCGAAGTAGCCTTCATCCTGGTAGCCGACATCGTTGGAGAAGCCAGCAGCACTTTCGCAAAAAAACACCATTAGCTCTGCGAGTCCGGCAGGTTCGCCAACCGCCTTTCTGTAACTGGAAACGGCCTGTTTCGCTTTTGCAACGGAAACATCCTGGTTGCGCAACGGGTCTGGCCAGAGCCAGCGGTCAAGTGTTTCTTTGTAGGGCTTAAGAACGTCCTCGCCCAAGCCAAAGCGGGTGTGAAGGAAGATCTGATTATCCTTGTGGGCGGCATAAAGATCCTGAACTAGGCCGATTAATCCTATCCGGTCAAGGCTGGTGAGCTTTGCCTTAACATCTGTCCATTTGGGCTGCGATCGTGGAGTCTCGTTTCGTCATGAGCGTTCAGATTCTTACTCGTTGGGGAACGAATCATATGCCAACATTCCCGGTATGTAGATCAGAAGCAGTACCCCTGGGCCACCCAGTAATGCCAGTCTTTGATAGCTTCGCAGGTCGATTCATCCGGGCTAATGGCAGTTAGTTGAGAGAGCGGGACAGCCATGTTTCGGCTCTGCCAGTGGATCAGCACGAGCATGTCGGTCGAGCATGTATCTTCAGGCGCCAGACCCAGAACGTCTACAGATTCGCCCTTTCGCAAGGGAGAGATTACTTTGGAAATGGCGCATTTTGCCTTGAACGGGAAGCGGATCTTGTCTTCCAGATAGTAGTACCAGCCCATGGCCTGCTCCTCGGGCCCATATGCATCCACGATGATTTCCTCATGGATGCGCTCCTCGCGGACGGGATCGCGCTTTGATTTTGCCATGGCTCTCTATGACTGAAGGAGTTGACGGACACGGGCGAAGCGCAGCAACTCTTCCGCGCCCATTACGGGGTTTTCCAGCCAGACTTCAGCTTCTTCAAGGTCTTCGTCGGGTTCCGATTCAAGGTCAACCTCTTGAGGCGCGAGATATCTGGTTCGTTCCAGGTGATCGAGGTAGTCACGGATCTCCTGTGATGTAAACAGCCGTTGGATTTTACCGATGAAGGCAGGCACCTCGGCAGCGAACAGAGGATCGCGCTCGGCCGCGTGCAGGAAGGAGAAGAGTTTCTCGCCGATCAGATAGTTCAGCGCGTTCTCCAGGCCGAACTTCTCGCTGATACCTTCGGTTGCCGCGCATTGGTCGATCCAGATTTTGTGGAACTCTATGGGGGCGCTGTTCATGCTTTAGTTCTCCTGTCCAGGATACGACGAACCGAGGTTCGACCGATTTTGAGGCGGCGGGAGATTTCAGACTTGCTGAGGCCGGAGCGATGAAGCTTACGGACTTGGCCGGCACGAAGTCCAACGGTTAAGGGTCGGCCCAACCGCTTACCGTTCTGGCGGGCATGAGCGAGACCGGCCCGCACGCGCTCCCCGAGGAGTTCGCGCTCGAAGGCGGCAAAAACGGCCAGCAGCGCGGCCATTGCACAACCCGCCGGAGTGGTCAGGTCCAGGGCCTCGGTGAGCGATACGAAGCCGACGCCGAGATGCTCCAGTTCCTGCAGAGTCGCGAGCAGGTCGGTTACCGATCTTCCCCAGCGATCGAGCCGCCACACCAGCACGACATCGATCTCCCGGCGCCGCGCAGCTTCCAGCAGCTTCTCCCGCAACTGGCGCTGGGTCGCACCGGATCCGACTTCCTTCACTTGCATGGCGATGCTCCAGCCACGCCGTGCGGCATATTCGCGCATAGCGCGGTTTTGCATGGGCAGCGTCTGCTGATCCTGCGTGGAGACGCGGGCATAGAGACCGGCGCGAACCATTTTGGCGTTCTTTTGCCCCTGGCCGAAAACCTTGCCGGATTTCCTGATGCCGGACCGTTGTTTTAAAGGCATTCCATGAGGCTCCCCAGTCATGGCCGCAGACTATCCTTTTCGGCCAGGTGGGATTCATCATAAACGCGCCGGAGGGTCGCGATCTCTTTATGCATCCATTCTGCCGGCCGGGGGAACGAGATCCTGGGCATGGCGCGGGAGTTGGATCAGGTAGTCGAAAGAGTTGGCGACCCCCGACCTATCCTTTCGATTTCAAATAGCTATAGAGTGTCTCCCTACTAATCCCGAACTCCCTCGCAAGGGCAACCTTGCGTTCTCCGGCAGCGAGGCGTTCCCGAATCTGGGCTACTCGATCGGAGCTCAATACCGGACGCCGTCCTCGATACTTGCCGGCCGCTTTCGCAATAGCGATTCCTTCCCTTTGCCGCTCCAGGATCAGTGCCCGCTCGAATTCGGCCACTGCGCCCAACATTGAGAGCAGGAGGATTGCCATCGGGGAATCATCCCCGGTGAATCGCAGGTTCTCTTTGAGGAATTCGACTGCGATGCCGCGTGCGGTGAGGTCACCGACCATTTTCCGCAAATCGATCAACGACCGCGCCAAACGGTCCATACTATGCACCACCAGCGTGTCGCCTTCCCGGCAGTAAGCCAGAACTGCCTGAAGCTGAGGACGCAGCGTGTCTTTCCCGCTCGCTTTGTCTTCAAAGACTTTGTCGAGGGTGAGGCCATCGAGTTGACGAGCGGTGTTTTGGTCGATTGTAGACACGCGTTTATATCCGACTCTTTGTCCGGTCATAGATTCTCCGTGTATTGTCAGGTTGAAGTCTTGGAAGCTCGAAGGCAGGTGTCCAACAATCGATTTCGGATTTCAGTTGGACAGAATCCTATGGGTAAATGTCAGGTGCTACGTGTTGCGATAAGGTACGCCCTAGGTGGACGATATCTGCCTTGGCGGTGGACCTGTTTATCCAACCGGTAAACTCGATGCGCGCCACGGAACTCTGACGGCCATTTCAACCAATAAATCCGTGAAGCCCGTGCAATTTGCCGTGTTGATTGCGGAAGAGTTAGGCGATTTGGTCAAAAATGATGCAGAGCTCCTCACTCTGGTGCAGATTCTTCTGTTCGAGTGTGTTGGAAGCAGATTATCGCATCTGAAAGTTTGCGTAAACACATGCCGACATTTCGTTACCAATCTGCGCCTCGACGAGCGCATCGGCAATTTTGGCGTAAACCGAGAAGAGGGACCAGCAACTTCTGGCTTGCCGACCACTTGGGAGTTATCACGTGGCGGTTCGAATCGAAATGCCGAGTGCGGCCAGTTGTTGCGATGGCCCTTAATCTGTCCAACAGTCGCGATACGCAAAAAAGTTCGACGACCTTTTGGCATTTCATTCTTGGTCAGGCATCGAAACGAAGCAATGTAAAGCGAGCAGAGCATACAAGGCAGGAGGTACTCGGCCTCAGCGTGGGGCGCGCCCGCTTGAGGCACGCCCGACGCCTCGTCCTTCAATGATGGTGCAGCGGCGCGGGACTGTCGCCGGGAACATAGGTACGCAGTGCGTCGTACTTAGTCACCTGCTCCGCGGAAAGCAGCGCGCGTTCGCGGACGTGCGCGATCAAGTGCAGCGCGCGCAACTGCCCTTGCAGTTTGGCGATTTCTGCGGTCAGTTGCCGCACTTTGTCTGCATCGGCGTGTTGGTCGCGAAAGAGGGCATCGAGTTCATTTTCGCGGGCGAGGAACTGTGTGCCTAGCGCCTGCGCTCTCGTATGCACGTCGTCGAACAGTGCACGCGTGGCGGCGAGCTGGTCGTGCGAGAGCCCGAGTTTGTCGGCGATGTCCAGGACGTGCCGCGGGCCGGGATAGTGGTTGAGTTCGGCATCCTTCGCAAACCCCATGCCCTCGCCGTTCAAGTATTGACTGCGCAGTTCGTCCGGCACCCCTGATTTGTTCATCGCGGCATGGGCTTCGTTCGAGCCGGTCATCTGCGGACAATCGTGGTGGACTTCCTGGGCCGCTGCGGGAAAGCCCGACAGCGCGAGTGCAAGCACAACATTGGTAACTTTCATTTAGGCGCTCCTCGTTTGAGTTTCCGCCCCATTCCGGTGGAAGAAGGCGGGGCGAGTGGGGCCATGAGCGGCGAATCTCCAGCTACCAGGTTATCCAGGAGGTGGGCGCGCTCGCCAGGAGCGGTGCGGCCCAGTTGGCTATCCCAATGCTGGAGTACCGCTTGCAGCATCCGGCAAAGCCGCGCGATTTCCACCTGCCGTTGGCGCAGTTCGCGCAGCTTGGCCGAGGCCGTCTCACGCACGCTGCGGCAGGGTACGCCGGCACTCTGGCGGACGCGCAACACGCGCGCCAGCTCATCAACGCTGAAGCCAATGCGCAGTGCGCTGCGGATCACCTGCACGCGCTCCAGCGATTCGGCCGGATAACAGCGGTACCCATTGCTCGAACGCGGTGGTGGCGACAGCACACCCTTTTGCTCGTAATAGCGCAGTGTGTCGGTACTCACCCCGGCGCGCGTCGCCAGTTCACCAGAACGAAGCAGTTGACGGTTCGCCTGCATGGTTTCTCACTCCTGCTCAATGTAACCCCCCGAACCGGTTCGGAGGTCAAGGGGTTTCTTACTGCGAGTTGCGCGCTTATCGCATCGCTTTGAATGGGTGCCTCGTCGGGACCTGGCCGCCAAGTCGGTAAGACGGAGGTGTGGCTACCCGAAAATCGTGCCGATTATTGGCGAATTACGGCGAACCGAAAGCAACTCTCAACTGGCGACAGCCCTTAGTTCGTTTCCAGAATCCGAAGTCTTCGAATCGAGCAGCTGTGATTGGTCGCGAAAACGGGCTCGAAGCAGAGCGCATGAGGACAACTCCGTACCGATTCTGGAAATTTGTTCTCGCGTCGGAAGCGCACCGGATTCAAGGAGTCGACGAATGCCCAACCTCTTGACGAAAGCCCACTCTGAAAGACTCATTTTCCGTTTGCGCGTTTACCTTGTCGTTGCAGTTTCAAACTCCCCTTCTTGATTGGCATGAGAACGGAGTTTTCCCAAACGAAGGTCTCTACGCTTCATTAACAGGAAGAACACGGGAACCAGGATAAGCACATGAATGGTTGAGGTGATCATGCCGCCGACGATGGGCGCGGCGATGGGCTTCATAACGTCGGAGCCGATACCTGACTCCCACAGGATCGGCGCGAGGCTCAGAATCACGGCGGTGACAGTCATCAGCTTGGGGCGCAGGCGCTGGACGGCGCCGGTGATGGTCGCCTGCACAAGATCAGTTTCAGTCATCGGCGCGCCTTGCTTCATGCGCTCTTCCAGCGCTTCGTGCAGGTAGACGACCATGACGACTCCGGTCTCAACGGCGATGCCGAAGAGTGCAATGTAACCAACCCACACGGCCACGCTGAAGTTGTAGCCGAGAAGCCACTGCAGCAACAGCCCGCCTGACATGGCGTAGAACGTTGGGAAGATGAGCACGGCGGCCTCCGCAACGGACTTGAAGACGAGATAGAGCAGCACGAAGATGATGAAGAAGACGATAGGCAGAATGATCATGAGCCGCTGCTTGGCGCGCACCTCGAATTCGTACTCGCCAGCCCAGCGCCACGTGTAACCGGCGGGCAGCGCAATCTTCTGATGCAGCAATGCATCGGCGCGATTGACGAAGCCGCCGTAGTCGCTCGTCTTCAGGTTCAGATAGACGTAGCCGGTAAGGGAGCCGTCTTCGTCGCGGATCATTGCGGGGCCGCGTGAGTAGTAGACTCGCGCAACTTCGCTCACAGGAATCTGCGCGCCAGAAGGCGTCGGAATCAGCGCCCCCGACAGTGTGTTCGATGTATCGCGGAAGTCGTGCAGGTAGCGAACGGCAATCGGGAAGCGCTCGCGGCCTTCGACGTTTTCGGCAATATCCATGCCGCCGATCTCTGAAGAAACAACGCGTTGGATATCGGCAACGGTGAGGCCGTAGCGCGCAGCTGCCGGACGGTTCACATCCACGTTGAGGTAGAAGCCTTGTGAAACGCGTTCGGCATAAACCGTACTCGCCTCGGGCATGGTCGAAAGCAACTGCTGCATCTGTGCGCCGAGGTCCTGGATGCGCGTCAGATCGGGGCCTTGGATCTTGATGCCGATTGCGGTCTTGATGCCGGTGAGCTCCATGTCGAGGCGGTTTTCAACGGGCATGGTCCACGTGTTGGTGAGGCCTGGGAACTGCAGCTTCTCGTCCATCTCGCGGATGAGTTTGTCGTAGGTTATGCCGGGGCGCCACTGCTCGCGCGGCTTAAGCATGATGGTGGTGTCGTACATATCGAGCGGGGCATTGTCGGTGGCACTATCAGACCGGCCGACGGTTCCGAACACCGTCGAGACCTCGGGGAACGAACGGATGATTCGGTCCTGCTGTTGCATCAGGGAAGCGGCCTGCGTGATGGAGATTCCCGGCAGAGAGCTAGGCATGTATAGCGCAGAACCCTCGTACAAAGCCGGCATGAACTGGCTGCCGAGCCGGAAGCAGAGCGGAATGGTGGCGGCGAGGAAGGCGAGATTCAGCACGACGACGATCTTCCAATGGCGCAGGCACCAGCGCAGCACCGGCAGATAGAGCGCCTGGCTGACGCGCGCTGCAGGATTCTTCGATTCGGGCAGCAGTTTACCGCGCAAGAAGAACGGCATCAGCGCCGGCACCAGCGTGATGGAAAGCAGCGAAGAGAAGACGAGCGCCAGTGTCTTGGTCCACGCGAGCGGACGAAACATGCGCCCCTCCTGCGCTTCAAGCAGAAAGACGGGCAGGAAAGAAACCACGATGATGATGAGCGAGTAGAAGAGCGCCGGGCCGACCTGCTGCGCCGCGCCGACCAGGATGCGGCGGCGTTCTCGGTCGTTAAGCGGCGTTGTCCCATTGCGTTCGGCGATATGGCGGTAGCCGTTTTCAACGATTACGATGGCCGCATCGATGAGCACACCGATAGCCAGCGCCAGTCCGCCCAGCGACATGATGTTCGAGCTCACCTGTAGGTAGTACATGGGGATGAAAGCCGCGAGAACTGCTATGGGCAGCGTGATGATGGGCACCAGAGCTGACCGGAAGTGAAAGAGAAAGAAGATGCAGACGAAGCTGACGATAATAGCTTCGATGATCAGGTCGCGCTTGAGCGTGTGAATGGACTGGTTGATAAGCCAGGAGCGGTCGTAAGCCGTAACGATCTCGACTCCCGGCGGCAGGGATGGGCCAATCTCTTTGAGCTTCGCTTTCACGCCGTCGATGACGTTGAGCGCATTCGTGCCGTAGCGCGTCACCACGATGCCTCCGACGGTTTCGCCTTCGCCCTGCCAATCGGCCGCGCCGCGGCGCACGTCGGGGCCAAGCGTCACTGTGCCCAGATCGCGCACCAGCACGGGTGTGCCGTTCTTGGTCGCGACGGGAACATTCTCGAGATCGGCGACATTGCGCAGATAGCCCAAGCCGCGAATCATGTACTCGGCGCCACCCATCTCCAGTACATCGCCTCCGACTTCGTTTGTGCTTTGTCGCACGCGGTCGATGACCGTCGAAGCCGGGATGCCGTAGGAGAAAAGCTTCTGTGGATCAAGATTTACCTGGTACTGGCGCACAAATCCGCCGATGGTCGCGACTTCGGCCACACCCGGAACGGTCTCCAGCTGATAGCGCAGAAACCAGTCCTGGAGTGAGCGCAGATCGGCGAGGTTGTGCTTGTGCGTGCGATCGACGATAGCGTACTCGTAAACCCACCCGGCGCCGGTAGCGTCCGGGCCAATCGACGGATGAACGTCTGATGGCAAACGCCCGGCAAGCTGCTGCATATATTCCAGGACGCGCGAACGCGCCCAGTAGAGATCGGTGCGGTCGTCGAAAATGACGAAGACACAGGAATCGCCGAACATGGTCTGCGCGCGCACATCTTTCACGTGCGGTGCGGCCAGCAGCGCGGTGACGATGGGATACGTAACCTGGTCCTCGACAACATCGGGCGGTTCGCCAGGCCAGTTTGTGTGAACGACCACCTGCACGTCACTAATATCTGGCAGGGCGTCGAGAGGCACCCGCTGCAACGACCACACGCCTGCAACCGTGAGCAGAATGGCGGCGGTGAACACCAGAAATGGGTTGCTCGCGCACCATGCAATGATTCGCTTGATCATCACATACCTCCCGTGGCATCGACGGTGAGCTTTTTGGTTGCGATGGTGGCTCCGGCGCGCTGAACAGTGACGGTGACCTGCCACGTGCCGCCTGATTCGAGCTCAATCGGTCCTTCGTAATTGCCCTGGCCCTTGGCGCTAAGTGCAGCGGTTGCGCGCTCGGCAGCCATGCCCATTGCCGGCATGGCGGGCATAAAGAACGTGACCGAAACCTGGACCCCATCGACAGGCTTCCCGTGGGCACCGGTGAGCTTGATGCGTACTGTGTTCTTGCCTTTTTGCGGCGTCGATGGCTCGGTGGTCATCTCGATCTTGATTTGCTCGGGCTGCGAGCCAGATGCCTGCGACTGCGCCGCGGAGGAGGTTGCATTTTGCTGCGGAGGAGTGAACGATCCCAGCGCCGCTTGCAACTGAGCCTCGGAATCCACCAGGAAGTTCGCCGAGCTTACGACGTGATCTCCGGGCTGGAGTCCCTTGAGGACGATAACGGAGTCGTCGATCTGCGGGCCGGTTTGGATCTCGCGCGGCTCGAGATTGCCGTCACCATGATCAATGAATGCAATGGCTCGTGAGCCGGACTGGAGGACGGCGGACGCAGGAATCACGAGCTGCTTCCCCAGCGGGACGTTGATGTCGACGTTCACATACATGCCGGGTTTGAGCACGAACGCCGGGGTTGCGGAAGATGAGACGCACGCGCACGGTGCGCGTTGCCGGATCGACCTGGGGAAGAATCTGGTCGACACGGCCGTTGAACTCGCGGCCCGGATACGCGTCGACTGTGACCTGTGCCGGATCGCCTGGCCTCAAGCGGCCCACTGCGTCCTGAAAGACGTTGGCGTAGACCCACACCGTCGAGAGATCGGCGATGGTGTAGAGCTTGGTGTCGGGTTGAACGTATGCGTTGGGCAGCGCGTTGCGTTCGATGATGAATCCCGATGCAGGCGATTCGACCGCGATCTCTCGCTCGTACCTTGCCGGTCTGCTCAAGCGAAGTGGCGACTCGTGGCCGGGACGCCGAACTGGCGCAGGCGCTCTTCGGCCGCATCCAGCAGCCAGCCGCCTTCCTGCACGGCCATTCCATGCGAGTCGGGGGCGAGAGTCTTCTGGTTTTGCCGGGCGAGAAGATACTCCTGCTCGGTACTCACCAGGTCGGGGCTGTAGATGGTGAAGAGACGCTGCCCCTTCTTCACGTACTGGTAGGTCGCGTTCGCAGAGACGCTCTGAATCCATCCGGCGAAGCGCGTTTGAACATAGGAGAGGCTTTGCTCATCGATGTCGACGTTGCCGGGAACGCTGAGCTTGTCGTTGACAGTTTTCATCTGTGCGACGGCCGTCGTCACGCCAATCTGCTGCAAGCGCTGCGGCGAAATCTGGATGGGGCCGAGTTGCGGTTCCGCGCTGGCCGGAGCTGCGCCTTGCGGGGCTGATGCGCCCGAAGCCGCTGGGCCTCGCGCCACCACCGGGTCGCCAGTCTGCGCGGCGGGTATGGGATGACTGCGATGCAGGAGCAGATAGCCGACTCCCGCCGCGAGTGCAACGCAGGCGGCCAGAGCCATAAAGAATGCTTGTCGATATACGCGGTCGCTCATTGATTTTCCTCCGGCGTTGCTGCTTTTGGCTGTTGTGTCTTTGCTTCGATTGGCGCGCCGACAGCGAGTTCAAGGTCAGACATACTCGTGGCAAAGTCGCCCATCGACTGGAACCACGCGAGATTCACGTCGATCACGGCCATTTGGCTGTCGAGCAGGTCGAGAAGATCGGTCTGGTTGTTTTCGTAGGCGATGACCGCAGCGTGAAGCGTTGCCTCGGCCTGCGGCTCAAGCGAATCGTGGTAAACACGCGCCAGCCGCTGCGCTGCGCGCGCCTCGGCCAGAGCCTCTTCAATCTGGCCGAAGACCGCGTTGCGCATCGCCGCGACTTCGGCGTCTTGCTCCGTGACCTTGACCGTCGACTCGCTAATCTCAGCATCGTGCTTGCGCCGATTCAGCCACGGGCAGTGTGACTGAGCCCTCGATCATGTAATTGTTGCGGGGATTGTTTCCCGTCGGCATCAGCATGTACCCGCCGGCGATGTTGAAGTCGGGCACAAAGGCTTTGTTCGCGAGCGATTGTTCCTGGCGGCTCTTCTCCGCTGCTGCCTGTGCTTCCAGCAAGTCAGGGCGCGACTGGAGCGACAGTTGTTCCAATTGCTTGCCGGCCGGCAGATCGGCGCCGATTCCAAAGTCGCCCTCGACGCGAATCGGCGTCGCCGGATCGCGGCCGAGCAGCGTGTTCATCTGCGCGCGGGCAACTTCCGCATCGCGGTCGAAGCGGATCATGTGCTCTTCAAGCCGCGTCATCGCAAGCTGTGCCTTCAACACATCCTGTTGCGGAACCTTGCCCACCGTGTACTTGATGCGCGCTGCTTCAATGGCCTGGCGCGCAATGTCCACATGCTGGTCGTGAATGCGCAACTCTTCCTGCGCCAGAAGAAGATCGAAGAAGGCCTTGCGAACCTCAACACGAACCCGCAGGTGCACCAATTCCAATTCATCCTTCGCCTCGGTCACATCGGATTCGGCAATGGTGGTTTGGAGAGCGCGCTTTCCCGGGCCAGGCAGTGACTGGCTCAACATGAGCATGTTTTGCGCGGCGTTGTAGTCCCACGGTTTGTTGAGCGGCACCTGCCAGTTGCGAACCATGAACTGCGGATCGTCGAGCTTGCCTGTCGTCGGCACGTGCGCCTCGGCCATCGAAACCTTTCGCGCAGCGACGTGAATCTCAGGGTTTTCGGCGAGCGCGATTCGCTCAATCTCGTCCAGAGTCAGCGCCGGAGTTAAGGCATCGGGTGGCTTCGGGTTGTCGATGAACGCGTTGAAGGCGGCCAGCTGGCCGCTTGCGCCCGGCGATTGCGCAACACTACTATTTGCAGGCACAAGAACGGCAAGACTGCAAAGTGCAATGAAAAGAGCTTTCATTTCTCCCTCGAATCGATGGGCGGTTCATGGCATGGACTCGAGCGTGCAATGCGCTAGGCGCACAGAGACACACGAATCCTCAGTCGGGAATCGAAGGAAAGATCAGATTCGAAGGATGGTGCCGGCGCCCGATTGCGATCGAGGGGGCGGAGCTTTGGAGGAGAGTGGGCTTTGACCTGCAAGGCGGTCGAGATCGGGCGGGAGTGCGGAAGCGAACGACTGCACGGCCCCAAACTGAGGCTCGGGCGCTACCACGCGGCCCCGGGGTACGGCCGCCCCGGACGACTGTAACTGGCAGCAAGGGTGAGAGGCGCTCATCGTCGCCGTATCGCAATCCATCATCATTGCGCGGCAGCAGGAGTGGCAGGGAGCAGGCGTGATGCAGGCGAGCGCCGGGCCAGCGGCCCAGAGGGCCACAATCGCCAGCATCAAGATCGCGCCTTTTCTCCCCATGGGCATAGTGTAAGCCGAACCCTCACACATAGCATCTTCTGACAAGTTTCTGCATGCCGTGATGTAGATCACTCGAACCGGGTGTCTAAATTTGGTGAGAAGGTCTAAGTCCCACGCTACCAATCAAGTGGGCTCAGTTGACGCATTCAGGCCAAAGCGCGTTTCGAGTGGCGGCATTCGATAATCAGTCCCGATAAACGCCGTAGTGTCTCTCGATCTCCAGCATCGGCTCGGTGATCAGATTCCGGGACCCACGCTTTACGGTCGGGCTTCCAACCGGGCACCAATGTCGGCGCGGGCTGTAGCTGTCATCCGACCGGCTGGGACCATCATCGCTCGACTCGCGTTCGTTTACATCCTGTCTGGCCCATGGCCAGTTGCACGCTTCCGGGGACTAATCGGCGGGGAAAGCCCTGGGTGGTGCTCGGAAAGTATACCCTCACTTGCCCCATCGAACGTGAGCCACATCACAAACTGCGGGACTCGCCTTGCTGCATCATGCATTCAGACAGCCAACCCCGTGGCTGAAATTCCCCAATGGAGGCGCTCACAGGAAATGAGTCCGCTGCAGGCACCCCCTCTTTATGACTGCGTTCCCGATGGCGAGCTTGCGACCGAGGTGCTGAGGCGGTCAAAGCCATTCGCTCTTCCGGCAGACCGGGTTTTGTTCCGCGAGGGCGATGCGCCCAACGGGATTTTTCTGTTGCGCAGCGGCGCCGCCACGCTCACCGTGCAGTCAGGCGGACAGATGGTGATGTGCGCCCGCGCTGAAGCCGGCTCCTTGCTCGGCCTGCCTTCCACCGTCAGCGAATTGCCCTACACGATGACCGCCAAAGCTTCCTCGGGGGCAGAGGTCCGGCGTCTTGGCGTCAGGGACTATGATGAGCTCATGAAGACCCACCCCCGCTTGACGATGGACGTTGTCAGAATCCTTGCGGGCGAGGTTAGAGCGGTTCGCCAGGCCCTCGCGGATCTCCGTTCGTAGAGCCTGCGCTGGGTGCCTGTTTTCGCCGTGCCCCGCCCTGGCAAAGCCCGGACGGGCACACCAATCATGGGAGTAGATCGGCAAGCTAGGGTCGGCCACCCGCCGAAAGAGCAACCACTGACAATGTGACGATTCGCATCCCCTACCCTGTTAATTTGAACCACAATGTATTGCCCATGGTCATGGTCTCAGCATGGAATGGAAGCGCACCGCTCTATTCGATTCCATCGAGTTGCCGGATTACCTCAGGATTGGTCCCGCTAAACGCCGATGTCGACGGCGATCGGGGTCGGAGGCTTAACCATTAGATTCCACTCGCAATGCCGACTTTCGGAGACCTATTTCCGAGCGCGGCGTTCTGGGCTGGACCCGTCTATCCTGGCGGTCTTATCCCGTTAAAGCGTCATCGATTCACCATCGGTCAGGCGACTGATGGAGGGGAACCCAGTCGTGTCCCCGTCCCACGCAACCCCGTGGATGGGCACTAATTGCTTCGCATTCATTGCGCGGGCGAACGATCGCAAGACTGTGGGAGACGCATGCCCGCTCGTATGAATGTGGTCGGCGCGGCTTCCCCCGTCCTTAAACCACTTGCTGACCCGTGCGCCATCTTTATTCTTCAGATATCCGCGCCACATCGACCAGCACCATACGTCGTCCGGATTCGGCGTGACGCCTTTCGACACGTAGTCGCGGATGAGCGACGGGCGAACCATCACCACCCACCTCTTCGGAGTCTCCACGAGTTTCGCGGCGGAAATACCGTGAGGCACCATTTGCTCGACAAAGGCCTCACGCCGGGTCCGTCGATACATCAGTGCAAACGCGCTGGTGACAACTACCTTCAGATTCTCGAAACCGGGACGTGGCAACCTTCCAAACTCGGCAAGCGCTTCAATCACTTCAGCAGTGTAGAGATCGACGACCAATGTTCTCCTTGCCTTCAGACAGGCTCGATAGAGAGTCACCGTGCGATCAACGTTCTGAGCAGACCAGGCGACAAAAACTCGGCCGGCCGTATTTCGGAAGAGATTCACGAAATCGTCTTCCAGATCCTCCTCGGTGGCGCACGGCTTATCGCTGCCGAGGTTGGTTCCCTCCATCAACAAAACATCGATGTTTTTGGGCGGCACGGCCATCAATCTTTTTGTCAGAACTGACTTGCGGCCGTGGGTTCTGAAATCGCCGGAATACAAGACCCGTTTCCCATGCACCTCGACCAGCATCATGTAAGCATCGAAGGCTGAGTGGTCGATCAGGAACGGTGTTACCGCAAACGGCCCAATCTGAAGTGCACGGCCGCTTTTCCATGGGTGGAACACAAGGGGCAACTGCTTCCCGAAAATAGCGGAGCTCAGTCTGATAAGCCGTTCGGTCGCAGCGCCGCAATAGATTGGCCATCCGGCCGGCACGTCTTCCAGGAGTCCATAGTGATCCTGATGCGGGTGGGAAACCAGCACGCCATCCACCGCATTCGCCAGGTCGAGTGATATCGGCAAAAGATGACGAGCATCTTGGGGCGCCTCGAGTGGGCGGCCCACGTCGAGGATGATGCGGTGACCATCCGCCGTCTCGAGTTCGATGCAGTTACCGCCGATCTGATGTGTAGCGCGATGGACGGTAAGGCTGACGTCAGATTTTGGATTGGCCATTGCTGAATTTGAAGTCGCCATATTCATCCTGCGGACCTCTGATCGTCACCGTCTCGAAAGAGATTGGTCTATCTGAGTAGAGCCGTTTCATCGCCGTATTCAGGACTCCGAACATTTGCGGCTCTAAAATCAGTGGGTGAAAGTCTGGTGCCAGCGACACGGCACAGATCCTGGAACAGCGAAGAATGTCCTCAGGCCCAATCGCACAGTTCTTGTTCGCCTTGCTGGATTTGAATTTGAAGACAGCGGATGCGCCGATAGCATCACGCATGACGCTGGCATAGAAGAGCAGTTCCGAGACAGCGCCCACTTTTCGATTGCCCGATTTCTTCAATTCGAAGAGGACCAGAGTGTCTCCACTTATGCCGATCAGATCAATCGCACTCTTTCCGCGAGTAAATATTTCATGCCCCTTCGCTACCTCCCCAGCAAACAATCCGACCGGCCATTGGCGCATAACCTTTTCGAGCTGAAAGTGATTCCGGAAGGCGTCCGAAATCTCCAGAGCCAACTCGAGGTCGGATTCCGACGGCGTAGGCAATGATGCTGCTTTCATCCGCTCCCTGGAGTCAGCCTCGGGCGACTTTTTGCGCGGGCCCGATTGGTTGAAGAATCGTTCAATCTGTGGATTCAGCGCCCTTGATGGAGAGGCAGGCCACTTTGCGGTCACCTGACCGGGAAACAGCTCACTGAAGCGCATGAGGCGATACAGGAATCTTTCATAGTGTGGCGTTGCGTCACCAACGGCAACTTCTCCTGGATCCACACCGATCTTGACAGATTTCACACCACAGTGGATCAACAGTGCCAATGCCCACGCCTCAAAGGCGGCTGCATCGGACTGCATGTTTTCGTTCAGCCCCTTCTCTTTCATCGTGATCGTAGCCTGCTCGCGTGTCCCGCCAATCTCGATCTCGCTGCGCGCAGGGAATTTGCACTGCTTCAGGAAACCTACCTGTTGCAGTTCGGCTTGCCATCGCTTGTTATCGAACCCGACAACCTTGACGACTCCTGTCTGTGCCAATCGTCCATCCAAAATGAGGCTTCCCTTCTTAATTCAGTGGATTAAGTTGCCGAGTGCTCGGTGGGGTTGAGTAGAAAACGCGGGAACTACCAGTTCTCTATCGATCTAACCGCCGTGCGCTGACGTAGGGACTGTCTCGCTCCGTTTCCACGGGGTCGCCGACAATCCGAATGTTTCGTGAACGGTCCCGAGTATATCAAGGCGGCTCAGGATTTATCTGTGATCTCTGTAAAAAGCGCTTATGGTACTTAGTACTCTTCCTGCCTTACCATTGGGACATTTATTCATTTCTCGCCTTTGCAGCTCTCTGCTATTTGTCATTTATCCTGCTCGATTGATGTTTGAGGATGACAGATGCAGCGATAAAAGCGGTAGTGTGCAGTGGAGAGGAAGAGAAGAAACTGGAGCAGCTGAATGAGTCGGTGAAGGCCTGGGATCAACTCGTCTTATTACCCAAGCATCCCGCGGTTGTTTGGCTCAGCATCCTGTGGGGGCCACCAACTGGACATTGGTGCTCTTCGCAGCCTGCGTGGACTGGGCTGAGGTTTAGTGAAAGCACTTGCCTTTTGGAGGATTGACATCACTATTGTTCAACTCGCGCCCATTTACTATCATGATCGGGCCGCGCTTGCGACGGATCTTGCGCTTACGGCCTACCAAGTCACTCCTTACTTCAGAAAGGAGGAACTTCCGCTTAATTCGCTCCCTGCCGCCCATCGGGTACGAACGGATTGCACCTGTGCGTGCCAGATAGAGAACGTAACGCCTGGTCTCACGCAGAGATCGTGCTATCGCGTCCGCATCCACAAATCTTTCCTGCCTGGTTTCTTCGATCATCGTGTTCTGTTGCCTCCGATTGTGAAGGTGGGCACTGCGATGACCCCTGCAGTCCCCACCACGATTAAGAACTGTCGCGCACTAGCTCTTCTTGCTTTTCGCGCTGGGCAGAGCTGCCATCCTGCTCCGCGGTTTAGGTTTCCCATCACTAATCTTCAGTTCCTTCACGTACAGTCCCTGCGCGCTGAGTTGCTTTTCCTGTGACCGGTGGGTGTAAATCTCCAACGTTGTCGATAGCCTCCGATGACGAAGGATCTTCATGGTGATGGCGGCGTCAACTCGACCGGCCAAAAACGTGGCCAGAGAATGCCGAAGATTGTGCCACCCGAATCGTTTGCGGGAGCCCTCCTCGATGACTCCCGCGTGCACCGCTGCGGGCCGCAAATAGTCCTGCGCCGCACTCGATGCTGAGCGGGGCACCCTGCCTTTGAGGGTCAGACTGGGAAAGATCCAATCGTTGTCCTCGGCGTAGGGGGACTCTCTTCGCCACTCCAGGAGGAGTCCGGCGAGTACCGGATCCATGGCGATTGGGACCAGCGCCGATGAGTTCTTCCCGTCAGTCACCTTCCCTTTCGACCACGCCCGTTTCAGGTTGATCACATTGCTCCCCCAGTCGACGTCGCTCCACTTCAGAGCGAAGCCCTCCTCGGGCCTGACCGCTGTACATGCGTGGAGGAGAGCCATCGTCCATTCCATCTGCGTCGTTTCGGTGTTCAGAAACTCCAGAATCAGCATCATCTGTTCCGGGGAGACGACAGTTGCCTCGTAATCCGAGACGGTGATGCAGCGAACGCCCCCGGCATACTTGGCGCTGCGAAAAGGATTCACCTCCGGGCCGCTCGGGAGCAGCCGATTCCTCAAGGCATGGGAGAAAACGAGCGACATTGTGCTGCGGATCTTCCCGATCGAGGTCCACTCCAGCGGTTCGGCGACGTACCCTTTGGGCGGCTGCTCACCGGCACCATAGGCCCGGCCCACCGGGGTGGTAGCCAATTCCTCGAACCATTTCTCGATCATCGGGACAGTCATGTCGAGAGCGCGTTCCTGGCTCCACCGCGGCAGGATGTATCCATCGAGGAGAGACTCGTGTGTGGAGATGGTCTCTGAAGCACGTTCTGAGAGCGGCCCGTTACGCTTGAGTTCGTTAACACGAAAGTCCTGGGCAAGTTCGCCAAACGTCGGCGAGATCGAAAGCACAGGGTCGAGCAACTTCCAGAAGCCGCGACGCTGCGCTTCCCGCTCAGCCTCGGCCTGTTTCGGGAACTCCTTCACCAGTCCAATAACCTTCGTGTGTTCGGCGGGCCTGCTGCCGGGCCGCGGAACGTAATAGCAGAACAACCAGACTTCGCCTTCCGCGTACACTCTACGCCGAAGCCAGCCCTTGCCTTGCTGGGGCATACTATCTCCTATTTCTTCGTGCCAGGAGCCTTCGAGGTCTCCTCGGAAGCCACGCCACTGGGGCGGCGCAGCTTCTCGAGGTCCATGGACACTTCCGAGCGCTTGAATTTGTAGGTATGGCGTTTGAAGCCGGACGTCGGGTAGCAGGTGAGCTTGCCCTCCCGAACCATGCGCAAAACGTTGCGGCGGGAATCACCGATAAACAATGCAATCTCGTCGGCGTCCACATACGGTTCGAAGTCCGCATGCGACGTTTGGTATTTGTCGGTTGATCCCGACGCGGTTGAAATGCCGTGGATCGCCGTGTTCATGTGCCTCATCTGTGCCCTCTGGTTGCTGTCACATAGCCAGATTCACAGGAAGAAGGAATTACGGAAATCGCCACGGGAACACGATTTTCAGAAATCGCTAGAAAAGTTTTTCCACGCGCTGTCGATTCGTGGTCGGGAAGGATTGGCGCCCGGCCAGAGGGCACGGCGGAACAGAAACAGTTCCCCCTTGTCGAGCGTGGGTATTGGGACAAGGACTGTTTTTGGAGGAAGTGATTAGTGACGCTGACTGGAATTAACTGATCTCAAGAAGACGCGTATGCTGGACGCCCAGGTTTGGTCTCAGCCTCCTCTCGGAAGATGCGCACTACATCCTCGCTGATGCCGAGCGATTTTGCGGCTGACGCACCGGTAAGGCGAGCAGTCAATGCGGACCCCAGAGCGAGGAAAGGTGCTCGCGTATGTACGTGCCCACGCGAGCACAGCCCGCTCTCGGCGAGCTTTTTGGAACATATGGGCAGGGTGCGATTGTCCACAAGGCGCCTTGCCAATGCGGCGGTTGCTCTAAGAAGCTTCTCCCATGGCAATGGAACCATCCCCAATATCAGATTCGTAGTCGAACAGTTCGACCTCTTCTCCCTCGAAGCCTTTGAAGTGCGGTTTCCTCGCCCAGTCTGCGTGTCCGAACCATTCACGCGGGAGGTTCTGACTTGATTGGGCCCGGTCGATCAGCGCTTCGAGATTCGGATCTTTCACGCGCGGCTTCGTGGCCGCGGGTAATTCGGATACGGGCGGAGTTCCGGTGAGAAAGGCTTGTTTCGATTTTGGGTGGGTAAAGAAGAATCCCGTGCCCGAGTGCACCGCGGCTCTTGCCAGACTGCAGGCATCTTCGGGGGACAGAGGCGACTGAGGGTTCGCGAAATCCCAGCCGAAGACAACCAGTTTTGTGCCCCCGATATCGGAGCGGAAGCTGCTGGTGGACAGAGGACGCGACGCGTCGGAATGGTAGTCAACAAACGAAGCCCATTGTGTCCTCATGCCCGTCTCGCGCAGGATTCTCATGCGCTTGAGATGGTCCACGCAATCAACACTTACGCCCGTCCAGAAGTTGACCGGAAAACCCACACCGCTATTCATCTTCTTCCATCTCTCCCAGTGCCGCCGGACGGAGTCGGCGTGCGGCGTTAACGCCAGAAAGGTATGCCGGCTTGCCTGCAGGAAAACGTTCAGGTGTTCATCAAAAACCTTGTCTGGGACACCCGGGTCGAACAGGTCGATCATCCCTGCCACCAGGTATCTCGTGGGCTTGAGATTGTCCCGGACGTCATAGAGAAGCTTGCGGTGGAATTCGCCGGATTTCCTGCCGGCGGGTCCCGGATCCAGAAATCTAAGAGTGTTCAGGCAGGCATCGCCCCATGGATGCACGTTTTGGGGGTGCCGGACCGCTGTGGCGGACGCCTTACGCGCGGGCCGGGAACTCCCGGTCACCGATACACCCGGCCGAGCAGGTTTCGGAACCGCAACAGAGCCCGGGCGCTTCAGGGTGCCCGAGTCAACAGTTGGAACTGGCGCGCCTCCTTGGCTGTCAGCACCGCCGACTGCCTTCGTCCTTTCAGCTACCAACACGTTCTTGACTTGGTCAAATACCTCTGTAAATTTTTTGCGACGTGCCTGCCTCGGCTGATCGATGACCAATTCGGCGACCCGATTTACCAGCCGTTGTTGGCGTCTGGCATCGCTGTCGGGATTCTGATTTGTATTCCCGTCGGAACGGCTCGAAATGGCTCGATCGACAAGTGCCAGAGCATCCTTAAGAGTTCTCGGCCATGGCGGCTTCTGTGGAAGACCTATGACGATGTCCTGGTTCTTCGCCGCAGCAGGGTCGTAGCCGCGTGCCACCATTGCGTTCCTGAGTTCCTCTCCGATTTGATCCGCACGTTCTGCATCGTCGATCAGATTCTTGACAGACTTCACGTTATAGCCAAGGGCCTGGGCGATCTTCTCGTCCGCCCTGTCCCGCCACTCTTCCTCTCCGTTTTGCATGTAAATCTTCTGATAGTTTCTAACTGCCAGTCCAAGATTGTAGCGAGCGAGTCCCATGGTGCTCATCGCATCGAGCATCTTTGACCGTGCGTCCAGGATGTCCTGGTCGGTTGAATCAAAGGCGCTCTTCTCGAGCTCTTCCAGTTCCCGATCGAGAATCGCAAAAATCTCGTTCTTGGGGCTATCGGATTCACCCATCGTCGACTTCCGTTCGTCGCCTTCCGATTCGGGACAGGTTCTGCCCTTTCTCTATATATCGGGCGAAATAGGGGAAATCTTAAGAAACCAAACGAATTCCTGCTTGAACTCTGGAAAAAGCCTCCGCTGAAAGTATTTGTGCCATGCCGGCTACCAGGGAACGGAGCCCGGTCGCCGGCTGGCTGGGTGAGCTTACTCGCACTTGCCTTCTCCAGGTTTGGGCACACGATCGGGACGGCCGTAGGTGCGCAGTTCATGCACATCGGCGCCGAGGACGTTGACAACGCGCTCAAGGACAAAGCGAATCTGCTCGTCCCGGTCAGCACCGTGGTACGAGCCATACTGCGCCTCGAACATCCGTACTATGCGCGCCGCGAAGTCCTCCAGTTCGCTTCGAGCACTCTGGACGGCAGGTTTCATCTTCACCAAGTTCGTGCGGGCAGCGTTCAGGGCGGCTCTGGCCTCGTCGCGATCTGCCGGTTTTGGAGCCGCGGCGAGGGTCTTCACGAGCGGCTGGTTTTCCCCGCGGACCGGATCGAGGTCTTGTTCTCGCATCACATCCACGAAAACCAGCGGCAACTGCTTCGCATCGTCGTAGTTGCTCAGCAGCCGGTAGAGGGTACGTGAACTGCATCCGTACGTGGTCGCGATCTGCTCCATCGCGGCAGTCGAGGTTTTCCTGGCCTTGTAGAGCTTGCGATAGCGGTCAAGCCATTCCGCGAAGTCGTAGTGGCTTTTGTAAACGCCACGCATGGCAGCGATGAGGCCTTCGCGCACCTCATCTGCCCGTGCAGGATCTTTCACGCCGCCTTCGCGGCCTTCAATCTCCTTCAGTTCACTCGCAAGGTTTGACAAGTTGTCAATACCTGTAGAATCAGAGTCTTCCATGATTTCCTCCCTTGGATTCGGACCGCCGCTCCGTGTCGTGCCGGCTTGGCATGCGCAGGAACAACGGTCCCTGATGCAAGGGATCGTAGAAAAGATGAAAGTAAGAATGAATCGCTACGAACGCAAATAATGATCGAACGCAAAGGAAAAATTTTTCCGTGGGGCCGCCCTTGCGGATCTCTTCCTCATCGCTCTTGAGGATGGATCTGCAGCTGAGCTGATCCGTACGAGCTGCGATGCTGATCCGTCGTGCCGCGCGTTCGCCACGTTCGCTGTGCAGCGGACCAGGGGTCGGTTGGTCCTGTACGGATTGTCGAGCAAGGTGGCTTCTAATTGATCGCGCCTGCGTGTTGGCTGCAAGCGCTTCATCATTTCCACGCCGGTGTTCACCAAGGTCAGCCATTCACATCTATGCCTGTGCACGAACGTTCCATATTCAGCGTGACAACCTGAGGGCTAAAAGGCCGGTCGGAGCTTATCGCCCATCGATGGATTGAGGCATCGGAAGTGCACGACCGGCACACAAAAATCGCGTGCCGCACAAATGACTGATGCTGATCACACCTGCTGGAGAGCTTCACTGGTTCATGGCCCGGACCTGCCATGAGTAGATCGAATCCGAAAGCAAGACTCTTGTCGCAACTGCTCATTGTGCCGATAAGTGAAATATGATCCTCCACCTTGCGCTTAGCCATCCCGCCCTTGGAACAGGCGGATGTTTCGATTCGTACGCTCCGCGCAGATTGGCAGCACCTCGCCATCACAATTTGCGAGGTCCCTCACGATGACGAACGGTGCTTATATAAGTTCAAATCCTCACGTAACGGCACTGACGACCCAAATCCACTCACCTGACCTTGCTCAGGCGTTTGACAGTCTGCTGCTTCTGACCGGAGGTCCAGCGGATCTGCGCTGTCTGCTCTACATCATGAAGACCTTGGAGCACGCGTTTGCTGGAGGGGCTCGCTGGCCTCGACATAAACCTTTCTCGGGGTGGAAACGTCTTTCCGAACTTGTGAACGCGAATGCATCCACACTTGAGCAGAAGTATCCGCATCTAAAGCCACCGCCGAAAGTAAAACACTACGCGGATGGAAAAACAGAACTGCTCAACCCGATGTACGGATATATCGACCAACACCCGCTGTGGGCGATGCTCTGCGCCACGCACGAAGCACCAGATCCCAGAACCCAAGAGGAACCAGATCTCAGAACCCCATACGCATCTCTGCAGATGCAGATTCTCTATGCCCGCTGGCGTGAGGCACAACATAAGGCGGATAGTAAAGAACTCCCCATCAGCGAGATTCTGAGTACAACCGGAGGCGATCGCCAGATGCGAGTTGCAGTTGCGCTCGCGAAAGCCGTTCGCGATTTGTCTACAAACAAATTCAGCAGCCTGCTTGCGAACCTCGAACCGTCGAAGGCCCCTGACTTATTTCGTGAACACCTGGAGAACTGGACAAAGAGTCTAGAAAGCGAGTTCCGTCCTATATTCGGCGCCATTTTCCAGCACGTGGTAAAGGAACGTGACGCTCGCCACAACAGTCCGGGCAACGCAGCACCTAGGAAGACGCGGCGACAAAGCCACTCCGAACACATCGAATACAGCGGTGATCGGATCGGGCTCGCCATCGAACACAGCGATGAGGACGGATTCAACAGCGAAGCCATCTATCAGTTGACTGTGCCCACTGCTCCCGGCGACCCGGACACCGATCCCGAGACCCGAAATAAGGAGCAACACGAATTCACATCCCCACTTGACGCCGCAAGGAAGCTTGGGGTCCACCCCGCCGAACTCGGATCGCAGTCCGGAATCCATTCCAAGGTCCCCGGCGCGAAGAGCCCGGGGCAGGCGAAGCAGATTGCGCGGGCCCACGGTAGGAGCACAGAGATCAACAGAAGCCTTATGCCCTGGAGTTCGGATCGGCTCTCCCTCCGGGAACTTCAACGAACGATTATTCCGACCCTCAAATCAGCCGTTGAAAGTTCCGACATATCCTTACGAGACTTGAAGTCGGCCATGCTGGTTGCCCTCTCCATTGACTCCGGGCGCAAGATGAAGGACGTCATCAAGCTGGCGGTTGAGCCGAAGCTCCAGATGGCGTCGTTCAGCTATCAGCCACCGAGCCAGAAAGGCGGTTGTGGGATCTGGAAATGGGATGCGATCGGTCCGGACTATGACGCCGGTTTTGAAGTACCGCAGGGTATGCAGATGGATCTCGCGCCGCTTCTGCGCTATCCCGCCTCCAGGCTGGCGACGGAACTCGTCGATAAATACCGCCGGATGGCCAAGGTCCGGACAGTGCTCTTCGACCCCGAAAACGATCATGTTGCCGAAGCCCTCCGCTGGATCAAGCGGCAAAGCGGCTGGGAGAATGTCACACCGGGGAAGCTTGCAGGGCTCAGGTGGCAGGCCCTTCACGAAGTTAGCGCGGGCGAGTTGGCGAGTACCTGCCTCATTCTCGGGCTGCGAGCGCATCTGGCCTCTGTCGAAATGCATTACGCAGTGCTCGAGGTGACGGAAGCGCGCGAGAAGTTCGATAAAAGTTCAGAGATTCTTTGGGGTGAGCGCCCCGCAGCATCCGGACCGCTCGTTCCGGCCGACCCGCCAGTCGTCGGGGCGCGAGCGGTTCCAAAGATCTCGTTAGTCCAGCAAAAGGTCGGCGCTCTGCAGAGTAAGAGCAAAGAGTTCTTTGCGATCGCTCCGCGCACTTTCGATCCCCAGCGTCACGGCAACCTGCTCAATGATGCCGTGCTTTATGCAGTCTGGCATCAGTTTTACTGCTTTGCGACCCGTGCCATCCGAAATGCCTACCAGGAGCGGTCCCTGTTCGCGCATGGTCATCAACTCGCCATCCTGAGTGATAAGGACTTTGAGGATCACCACAAGGCACGTCTGATCTGGGCCGACAAACCTCTGCTCAAGCACATGAAGGCCATCGAAGAGCAGCTCGAAGCCATACGCCTGCTCCTGAACGACCGCCGTTTTCCAAAGAACTCGCCGCTCTACTTCCTGGATGACAACCGTGCGCTCCGCATTACGCCGAAGACGGTAGCCGCTCAGCTTGGAGCCGAGTTTCCGTTCGAGGTCAATGCACCCCGGAAGCTGATGCGGTTCCTGGTGCGGAAGGCCGGGCTGTCGCACGAGGATGCAGAGGTCTATATGGGTCATTGGTGGGATGCCCGGGAACCGTGGTCGCCCTTTTCCAGTTTCGACTGGCCCGGATATCTCAAGCGCCTGGAGGCGATCATCCCGGACATTCTCGACGGTTTGGGATTCACCTGGATTCCCGGGGAGGCAGCCCGTTGATATCCCACGAGAAGCGCATTGAGCAAATCCTTGCGTCGAGCAATCTGCCGCCGGCGATCCGTCTCTTGAAGAAGGAACAGCCGGAGTTGAAGGATCACGAGATCGAGCAGCTGGAAGACCTGGTCCTGGTCTCTGAATCGGGACCAGCTCGGCTGGACGGGCTCATGGACACACTGCACCGGAGGATCGGCGAGGCGTACGAGGGTCTTCGCGGCAAGCTCCTAACCCGGGTCGTGTTCCGGCCTCCCAAGTACGAAAACATCCTTGCCGATGGATTCTCTGATCCGGAGAAGGTGTGCCACCAGGCGCAAGAGTGGCTCAGGTGCATACACTCTGAAGGCAATCGCGACCCCGCACGTCTGTTCGGGGAGTTGGTGGTCAGCCTGATTGTCGAGTTCCAAATCCTCGACGAGGATGCAATCCCCGCGCTGGTGAGATCTCTCGGCCGGGGCAGGCGCATTGTGCTCTCGCAATGGACCGGCGCGATTCCAATCGAGATTGTGAACAAGAGCGAGACGGATCGCATCGAGCGCCTACTGCTTCCGAAGGGCGCGTCATTGAACGTCATGCGGTCCCTCATCGAGGAGCCCGACGCGCGGAAGTAC
Source organism: uncultured Acidobacteriaceae bacterium (assembly GCA_963751285.1). Classification (GTDB taxonomy): domain Bacteria; phylum Acidobacteriota; class Terriglobia; order Terriglobales; family Acidobacteriaceae; genus Telmatobacter. Next base: position 104,203 of record CAVVUE010000017.1, read on the forward strand.
CTCACGACGCTTTCCGCGGAATGCGCAAAGGACGCGCGCGCGGCCGTTCGGGCCATTGAAGCCCTGGAGGTCATCTCCGACGGGACCAGGCTGAAGATCGCGATCAAGCCCCTGATCAAGGCCGCATGCCAGATGGCGATCCTGAAGATGCGCACGTCCGTGCTCGGGGTCAGGACCGGCGTGGTCCGCTCGCACGCTCTCAATCTCGCCACGATACAGCGAATCAGCAGATGCTCGCCTCGTGTGCTGCCCTTCTCGCCTCCGACGCCGGAAGAGGATGACAAGGAGCCGACCCTGGATGTCGAGATCGATGAGGAAGAGTTTCGAGCGTGGCCGTGGATGCAGGAGCTTCGCAAGCTGGTCAAGGCGGACGGCTATGACAAGCCCGGCCTTCAGGAGATGAAGCGAACCGGCGACTTCTGCGGCAAGACGCTGGCGGGCTACGCCCTGTACCTGATTGGAAGGAAGCGATTCGAAGAATCGACGGTCCACAAATACGTGTTCCTCATCGCGAACCGGTTGATGTTGAAGCTCGCCGGGGAGGACGAGGTGCGCGCAAAGGAAGCCTGGGAGAGCCTGCTCGCCGATCAGATCGCCTGGGAGGATCTGATCGAGCAGGTGCTCGATGACGACGCGTACTACCATCGCAGGCGCTATTCGAGATCGATCGACCGGGAGGCTGCTGCCGGACAGGGCGAAGGCAAGGCCAACATGGCGGATGCGGAGAGCGGTGGGAACGCTGCCGAATCGCCGGTTGCGGACGCAGTCGATTCGAGCGCCCAGACACCGCGGAGCCCATCGGCCGACCGCGACCGTGACGCGGCAGGTTATTCGCGCGCCCTGCTCAAGGCGCTTGGAAACTTCATCACTTATCTGAATCGCGGGAAGCAGGCTTCTGAAGAACTGACGACGAAACTTCCGCCCGCCGGCATGATCAGGGTAGATGCCACGATGATCACGGTCGACGAGTTCCGGCAGGCGCTCGACTGGTTCGACAGCCCGAACGTCAACCAGCCCCAGGTGCACCTCAGGAAGGCGGCGCGCGTGGCTCTGATCCTGGCCTTCCGCTGCGGACTGCGGCGGGCCGAGATAGCTTACCTGCGAGCCTGCGATTTTGACCGCCTGATGCCGGGCGAAGACCTCGAAACGGCCGATCTCCGCCTGCGCGTCCGGCCCTGGCTGCTGCGCAAGCTCAAAACCGCCAACGCGCTTCGCGATCTGCCAGTCGGGGTGCTCATGCCCGCCGATGAGCTGAGGGAAGTGCTGGATTGGGTCGAAGGTGTGCGAAGCAAAGGCGGGGGCGACGCTCTGGTGTTTCATGCCGTTGGCGCGAAGAAGAAGTCCGACTACTCGAAGCCGATGGGTTTCGACTCAGTGGTGGATGCGCTGACGGATACGTTCACAAGGAAGGTCAAGGGCCGGCCCCCGATCGTGCCGGACTGGCACATGCATCAGTGCCGGCACGCGTTTGCAAATATTTTGCTGCTGAAATTGTGGCCTGAGCTTGGTGATGTTGGGCGCCAGGTGTTCCGGTATCACCCGCAGACGCTCGCCTGGATCGCCGGCACGGACGCCAACCGAGAACAGTTCCGGCTGGACCTGTTCAAGACGGGGATTCGCGGCAGCGATCTGCAGGCGATCGCCCTTTTGATGGGCCACGGCGCGTCGGCGACGACTTGCGAGCATTATCTGCACGTAATGGACTGGTACATCCCGGCTGAAGTCGGACAACTGAACATTTCCCGACCCCAGAACGACCAGACTGCCGCCGGCTCGCTCGCCGCCCTGTTCCGTCAGAGCCCGGCCCCGGCGGCCGAAGGCCCTCCCGCCAGCTGACCCCGGAAGTAACGCTTCAGGATCGCGACCGTCCGGTGGCCGGTGACCTCCATGACGGCAAGCGGGCTCATGCCCTGCCGGCTTGCTTCGGTCACCAGCCCGGAACGCAGGGAGTGACCCGAGATATCGGAGACGTCAATCGCCAGGTTTGCTCTCGCAGCCGCGCGCTTCAAGATCCGCGCGACCGAGTCAGGGTTAAGCCCGCTCCCCACCCGTCCGTGACGGTCCACGCTTCGCAGCAGAAAGCCCTCCCGCAGACCGCTCGAGGAAACCCAGTTCCTGATCGCCGTCACCGGGCAGGTCGCCTCCGCCAGCGTGCGCGGCAGCGTGACGGTGCGGCCTTCGGACACCTGATCCGTTTTCGAGCGCGGCACATAAATACTGACCGAGTCGGGTTCAAACGTGAGGTGCGAGAGTTCGATGGCGGCCAGCTCCGATCTCCGAAAGCCGCCGGCATAGCCCACCAGGGCCAGCACGCGGTCACGCCTGCCGATCAGGGTGTCGGGGCAGGCGCGCACCATCTCGCGAATCGCCGAGGCAGTCAGCGGCGACTTCACCGCGGGCGCGACGCCCAGGGTCCGGCGGATACCTTTCCAGGTCTCCTGCACGGCGAAGTTCCTCAAAGCTTCGGTGCCGAATCCGGCGCGCTTCGATCGATCGGCGATCGCGGCCATGCGTCTCGCGATGGTGGCTGGCCGCATGCGGGTGGAAAGTTCGGCCAGGTAGAGCGCGATCACCGGCGATGAGGGAGGCAGCGCGGGCAGTGCGTGCGCCCGGCAGAACGACTCGTAATCCGAGAAATCCCTGGCATAGCCCGATCGCGTGGCGGCACTGCGGGCGTTCTCCATCAGCGTCCGCGCTCTCTCGACCAGAACATCCAGACCATCGTTCGACTTTGAAACGCACAGTTCGTTCTTGCTCATGCATGGGCTCCTTTTCCAAGACTGACAACAGTGAAAGCAATCCGTGCCGGCCGAGTGGCGCGGACGGGTATAACGCCGGTGGAAGCCGGCATGGACCGAGGCGAGATTGCTGCGGGTTCATCCGCAAGCTGCACAGCCGGGTTGCGGATAGCGGCGTTGCCTTCTGCGAAGGCAGACAACGACAGAGGTCCAGAGGTGCGGGAAAAATTTTTCCGTCGATTGTGTTCCCGTGCCGATTTTGACGGGACTCGCACCTGATTAACGTCAGTTGTGCGGGCATAAAAACGCGCCGCAGAAAGGGTCTTATGACTGTACTCATTTTGATTTTTTACAAGCTGCTGCTGACTCGCGAGGAAGCAGCCGAGACGTTGGGAATTGGCCTCCGCAAGCTGGATCAGCTCGTCGCTCGCGGCGACCTCAAACCTCGGCGGATCGATGACTGTGTCCGGTTTTACGTCGTCGAGCTGATTCGTTTCGCGAGTCTGAACCCGGCCGAACTTAAGGGTGCCGACAACGCTGCGGAGGACTCAGATGATCACACAGCTTAACATTCCTGCGCCTCCTGCCAGGCAACTTCAGCCCGTCATCTTGGTCGAGCTCGTTGCCCCGCTCGTCGCAACGGAGCGGTACTTCGGCGTGGCCCGCCGGCGCGAAGGAGAGTCCCCCGTCTGCGCAGTGGTCCACCCCTACAGGACGGCTCATTTGTACGCGGCCGCATTCCCGGCGCTGCTGCCGCTGCTGCTGGCAGAGGTATGCCACGACCTGCAGATGTCGGAGGTTACCTGGGCCGACATCGCGTACACGAACCCTGACAGCGCCCGACCTCAGTTACTGGTCCGCACCACACGTCTCGACAGCGCCGCGGTCGAGGTCGTCTGGCAAGACCGCGATCAGAGCTACGCCCGGTCCTGGGAGACTCGGGTGTGGCCGATCATGCATTTGCTCGACCGGATCAAGCCTGACCGTCCTGGGCTGGACACGCCGAATGCGGGCATCCCGGGCGACAATTCTGCGGCGCCGGCGCATATAGAAGGGAGCCCTGATGGACGATAGAAAGAACATGAACTCGAGAGGCCGTTCGGCGAAAGACGGACGGCCCAGTAATCTGGCGTTCTACCGAAAGTACTGGTGCCCGGCGGCAAGCATCCTCCCGCTGCGTGGTGCCGTGGTGAACTGCGCCGAATGGTTCCAGCTGTACGGCGGCTACATCTTCCGGACGTTCAGCACCGGCGAGGCGACTGACCTCTTCGACATTCCGGAGAAGATGCGCACCTCCATCAGGGGTCGTCTGGAACAGATCAATACCAGACCTGATGAACCGGAGGAACCAGAGGGCCCCGAACAGCCTGGAGACACGTCGAAGGACGAATCGGACATTTCACCGGATGGCCAGCTGGCCCGCTGGTTCGAACCGCCTGCGAACCCGAGCCTGAAGCTTGACCTCCCGCCGCTTCACCTCTCCAATGAAGCGTGGGAGAAGGCTGTGTCGCTCGCGCGGAAGCTGATGTGCGTGGCCCGGCGCCAGCCTTATCTGGTGCGCAGCGCTGTGTTGGGGTACTGCTACGCAGCTACAACCCATCGCTACGTAATCATCACAGACGCAAACGATGCCGAGTACGGCAAGATGCTCTTCAAGCTCGTAGAGGAACTTCACCTCGACGGGCCGGCTCTTCGCTACGTGGGATTCCGGGCAGGGTCCCGGCGGACCGATGTGCCGGCCCTGGTCAGGGCATTCGGCCTTCCTTCAGCTCCCGAAGACTACGAGACCGCCAACAACCTCGACAGCCCGGCACGCCTGAATCACATCGGGATCCGGGTGTGCTCGGGGGATTCGCACCGCGCCAGCCCAGAATGGCATCAGGTCGCCGTTCTGGCCGCGGTCACGGAGCTGTGGCGCTGCGTCACCGGCACGAACGGGGTCCATCGTCCGCTGTAACGGCGGCCACGCGGATTCTGGCGCCGGCAAGGAAAAGCTCTCAAAGGAAGTAGAAAACTACATTTCCAGCATGCGGTGAGAGCCGCGATGAGAAGCAGGTTGCAGGTTGCGAACCAAACTCAACTTGTGTGCTCAAATGCGCTTGAGTGCCCAATAGTGCAGCCCGGCGCAGCAAACCACGGGTTGAATTTGGTTGAATTACCAGAGGTTGGAAGGTCCATGGCAGCGACTGCCGGAGCACCCCGGACGCGACCGGAACAATCGCGTCGGGGTGGGCCGATCATCCCAACCGGAATGGTTTCGGCAGCTGCGGCACCGGGCGTTAGACCCGAGGCCAGTCCTGCACATCCAGATCCCGCGGGAAGTTATCTCGACAGACGCCGTGCAGGTCGCGCTTGCCGTTCGGCTGAGGCTGCGTGATCGAGAATTGGCGGTCATGGTCCCGCGGGACCTTACCGAGCTGCTTAAAAAAGAAAGCCGCGCCGCTGCGCTGGCAGTTCGCTTTGAGAGCACGAGCCCAGGCGAGGTCGAACGGGCGCGCCTGCTGCCCGGATTCTCCGCCCACGATGACCCAGTGAATCCCACTCAGGTCGATATCTCCGATATCCTCGAGCAGCGGCTCACAGCTTAGGAACCGGACGCGGGCCGGGGTGTCGCGCAAGCGGTCGACGCGAGGGTATCCATGCTTGCGGTCATCGACTGTGACACCAAGCCAGACGTTCTCATAACCATCTCCCCAATCGGAGGGAAGGAAGCGCCGGAAGTTCTGCGGACGCTTGGTTAGGATCTGCCAGGTCAAGTGAGGAGTTTCGCGAATTAAGGACCAGAGCTTTCCTCGTGCGGCACTCGGTCCGCGATCGTCGAAAATGTCGCAGAGATCTCCGCCGAAGACCAAACGGCGGGCGCCGCTTTTGCCCATGAACCCGTGTGTCGCTTCACGGTCCCATGTGAGCGGAACTTTCCAATTAGCCTCGGCGGTGACCTTCCTGGGGGCCTGAGGTCCCCAGGTGCCGCCATTCCAGCCGTAGCGGCGGTTCATCGCCTCGGCGTAGCAGTGATCGCAGCCCGGGCTGGCATGGGTACAGCCGAGCCACGGGTTAAAGGTTGAATCGGTCCACGGAATTTTCGTTTGTGCCGGCATTCTTTTTCCTCGGAGTCCTTGATCCTCATTCGATCTGGTGTTCTTCCGAACGGCGGTGAGAACAGTTCCGTCCGGATCCTGTTGAGTTCCTTATCGGCAAATTGGGATGGTCCCTCAGTTACCAGGCAGCCGGCTCCTCCTCGGCGGTGGCAGGCTGCTGATCGAGCTTGTGCACGGGCTGCAAATCGGGCTGAAGTTCCACCTGGTGGGCTTTCGGCTCGGATGCAACCTGCCCGACATCGGGCACTGGATTCGTCTGCTCGGGCTGCGGACGACGACGCCCGTCGAATTCGAAGCTGCCAACAACTATGAGAGCCCGGCCCGCCTAAACTACGTGGGTATCAAGGTCTGCTGGGGTGGATCGTCCCGCGCCAGCCGGGAGTGGCATGAAGTGGCTTTGCTGGCCGCGATCACCGAACTGTGGCGCTCGGTGACGCCTTCCCACGGCTTCGAACTGACACCTGAAGCGAATGTGCCCGGGGCACTGGGCCTTCCATCCAGCCTGATAGAGGGACGGCGCCTATGATTCAAAGGCGCAACGAGCGTCGTGAGACGCGCACTCGCCATTCCGAACCAAACTCCCTCGCGAGGATGTAATGCAGCACCGTGCAACTGTGTGCCGTTAAGCGCAAGACTTGGCGGAGGGGGTTTGGTTCAACTCTCAGAGGGTAGAATCGCCTTCCAGGCATCGAAGGTGTGCTTCGACACCCCATACTCCCGCGCCACATTCTCGACCTTTCGTCCAGCCTCCACCTGCTTCAGCGCAGTGATCATCTGCGTCTCCGTGTGCCTGTTCTTCGACATAAATCCGCCCTCTCCAAATACGATTTCAGACTCGGTTTCGTGCGGATTTCGGGGGGGGGGGGGGGCAGGTCAAGGTAACCATCAGAGATTACTAAGGGCCAATAGAGGTCTTTGCCCCTTCGTAACCATGCAGTTTGGGACAGAGCGCGCTTTTCGCTTTACAGCGCATGTCCTACTGACTAATCTGCAACCATTCTCCAGCTCAACCAGTGAGCTAAGTCCCCAAACTTCAAAGAGTCCGAGATGTGTTCCGTCCCTGTTTGGCTGGACCAGCTCACGTAGAGCAGTGTCCCACGGCAGGTTTGTGAACTCGGATCCGAGTCGATTTACTTCCTTCGGAACGAATTGCGCAGCCGATCGACCGAAACGGAGGATCAAGACAATGAATGATGCAGGCATGAGGAATCCTTGGTTTGTCAAAGTAACAGAGCGTGTTTGTCTTCTTCGGAGGCTAACCCGCGGCCTGCCGTTGATCGTGCTGCTAGGTTGCAACGCCGTGTGGGCACAGGCGGCAAAACCAGCGCCGAAACCGGCGAGTACACCCTGCCCAGCCGCGCCGAGCGCGACTAACAACCCCGCCCCGTCGATAGGAGCCGGTGCGGGGAACAAGCCGGCGGCGCAACCGGGCGGCGCAAGCGCCAACGGAAACTGTATACCGGCAACCGCGGCCACCCAGAAGAAACAGGCAGCGCCGGCTCAGAAACCGGCGAATTCCTCCCCAAGCACTCCCACGGGCCTGAACCTGAACATTGTTGTGAGTTGCAGGCTCAGTACTGGAGTCTGTTCAGATAAGACGTATTCCTCGGCGGATTTGAAGTATACGGTTCCTGCGGCAGCGACTTGTCCCTTGGTCGCTCGCGGCCTGAGCGACCAGACGGCCGTCGAGTCCGGCTTGGCGCAGTTTCTCGCTGCCAACATCATGCCGCAGCCTCCCTATGCGTTGACCGCCATGGGCGACACACTCGTGATCTCGACAACCGGTTCATCGACGGGGAAGGGCGCCACAGCCACTCCGACTTCACTGATAAAGGAAATCACGGCGTATTTGAGCCTTCTGAATTCTGCCCCCGACCTGCTGCCGCCGCTGAGTATTGAATTGAACTTCAAATCCGCGGTGCTGTTGGGCGGCAATGCGACCACCGCCTTGCAGAACGCAGCCGGAACTGTCTTCCAACTACAACAGTTGACGAGCACGCGAGTCATCGTTTCCGGGCAGGCCCAATTGCCCCCTCCGACATGCAGCCAATGGAAGAGCTTTCTCAAGCAGGTCGGAGAGACGAGCCGATCGGCGGTCCAGGTAAGTCCGGTTTACCGGACCTACCAGATCTACGCGAGCGATGCTGCCACTGCCTTGAACCAGACAGCGCTGGTTTCTTCCTCGGGTGGCGGTGGCACGGGCGGCGGCACAAGCGGTGGCACGGGCGGTGGCACGGGCGGTGGCACGGGCAGCGGCACGGGCGGTGGTGGCACGGGCAGTGGCACGGGCGCCGGAAAGGGCGGCGGTAAGGGCGGTGCTACAAGCGCCGGTACGGGCGGCGGCGGCACGAACGGAGGCGGCAATGGAACTCCGAACCCCTCGAATAACCAGGGGACGACTCCCGGCAACCAGAATTCCCCTGGCAGTACTACTCAGGCGCCAGCCGCCACCGCTGCCAATTTTCCGCTCGGCCATCCGGGCGACGATCTCGTGATCCTCTCGAGCTCCAGCGGCGATGCGGCGATCCCAGAGAAGCGGCGCATCCTTGCTGCAATGGACCTGCCCCGTCCGCAGATGATCGTCAACGGATGGATGCTTCAGAGTTCCACCAAGGATCCGGGCAGGTCTGTCGCGTTTCGGAACGAGGTGACACAGTTGGTTAACGAGCAAAACGACGCGCTCCAGGCTGCCATCCTGGTGGGATGGCAAGTGGTGAAGCAGCGGATAACGACCGAGAACGCCGCCGGCTCAGGTTTCTTTGACGAGTCGTTCGCACGGTATATCACCCAGCGAAAGGCCTATGACCCGGCTAGCGAAGACATTCCCCCGCCCGATTCACTCACACAGGGGATCGGCGGGGTTGGGCCTACCAGCCCGCAGCCCAGCCCCCAATTCTGCGGCCAAATGCAGTACTGTCTTGGCTACACAGGGCTATTCAGGTACCCTCAGCCGAGACTCACGGATCTGATGCTGACGTTTATCGCGGCGCACGATCCGCAAGCCGAAGTTGCTGCTGCAGTCGACTGCGTCGAGTTCGCCTATCCGCAACCCCCGATCAATGCGCCGTGCACACGGCCTACGCCGCCAAGTCGCGGCCCGGGGCAATCGGAACTGGCAAAGACTCTCCATGTGGATGGCGCGTATCAGAAATTCCTGTCGGACAACATCTGGCCGCGCGCCGACATATCGTGCGAGCAGCGCGATCTGGTGGGGATTAATGCCTATTCCGTTGAAGGCGCTCCGCCGCATCTCTTCCTGGAGTGTTTCAGGCAGGGCGCGACTGGGCTGCTCGTCAGTCCCAGCCAGGCGCTGGGGCCAATCCGCGCGGCGCTGGTGGACTTTCTATTCAATTACAAAATGAGTCAGATGTATCCACACGAGTTCGAGGCGTACGACCTGACTCAAAGCGCCGTTGCGCTCGACCTGGCACTCGAGCCGCTCATTGACGCATTCAATCGCGACGTTGCCGCCTATCAGACGTATTGGCAAAGCCGGATAACCAGCCAAACAAAGAAGCTGATCGACGAAAAAAATCTCTTCTACAGTGGCGTTATCTCTGTTCGCACGGTTGGTGGGAATCAGACCTCCGCCAGCACCACATCGCAAAGCTTCCTCAACATCAGCGAGGCGCCCCAGATAAGCACCCTGCTGTCGAACCTCGCGGGCGCGTCAAACACTCCGACCGGCGTCCTGGCTAACCTGTCGGGCAACGAAGTCCAGACACTTGCTGCCGCGTTGGCGAGCTATCAGACGACAGAGGCTCAAATCGGACGTAGCTTGAGCGTGCAGGTGCAGCCGCGCAGTCTGGCGGGCGCATCGGCCGCGGAGATGGACGTAACGTTTAACGCCAGCGAATCCGCCGCTCCAACCTACTGGAGCAATCCGCCAGCCAACAACACTACGGGGCCAGATCTCTCCCGCGTAGCTACGCACAGCATCACCACGCACGTACGCGTGGACTCCCTCAAGCTTTTCGAGATATCTGACATGACTGCCATTCTCCGCGCCGGGCGTGATAAATTTCCTTTGCTGCCGCCGTTTGTGGAGATTCCCTATATCGGCACCCTGGTTGGGATTCCATTGCCACCCGCCGAGAGTTATCAAAACAGCACGGCCATTCTCAGCGCGGTAGTAGTGCCCACCGCGATCGACTTAGCGAATGGACTGCGCTTCCGCTCGGACCTCGTGCTGGAACCGATAGATCCTGCATCGGGAAATCAGACATGCGACCTGAGCTTCGGCGCCGGACTGCCAATCAATCCCGCTTGCCATGTGAGACGAGCTGTTTCCATGAGGGACCTGGGCGGCGCGGCACGCCTGATTGAATTCAACCATCAGATGGTGGAGTGCTATGCGCGTGGCGGCACGGATTGTTATAGCCTCACGTTTAACAAGATCCTAGCGCCGGAGGATGGAAACTGACTTCCACTGAATTGGAAGCCGAGAAGAACACTCTCTTAATCACCGCTGGATGGTCTACGCCTTTGGGTGAATGAAGAGTCATCGCTTGCCAGCAATGTTCTATCGGGAACGCGCACTCGGCGCACCGATGCATCCGCCCAGGGGGTCTAAGGTAGATCGCGGTAGGGGGGATCTAGACAGATGGACGAAAACCTCGACAAGCCGGGCGATCTCTGGTCTATCATCAGCGAACTGACGCACCTGCGCGAGAACCAATTCAAGGAGTCGAAGCTCCTCGACCAACCGGCTACCCTCGAAGATTGTTTGCGCCGCGTTCTCCGTCCGCACGACGATGCCGGTTTCACCACCGGCGACCAATGGATGATGCGGTTGCGGGATAGGCTCGACAAAGCCTTGAATGAACTCACATTCCGTGAGATCCGCCGGGAGTTAGGGCTCACGAATGAACCACTACCAGCCTATGTAGCGCAGGAACTGTGGAACCTGTTTTGTTCTGAAGCGTTTCTGCGTTACGTGAATGCTTACCTCTACTTCGGTGTCCGGTTTCAGGCGAACGCGGTGGACTTCCGCCAGTGCTCGGAGAACGCCGAACTTGCGCGATCTGATGATTTGACGTTGCTTATAAGCTCGAATGCCTGTCCCGAAACCAATCGACTGCCGTTCACGCTAACACTTCCTCCAATTCTCGAGGACGTTCCGGATGCGCAGCAGCACTTTGGTCGATTCCTGGCGGAATGGCAGAACGATCAGAAGGAGCCGGTTCAGGAAGCTCTCAACTTTCTCGATGATTTTCACATAACAACGAACGAGCCGGTGCTCTACGAGCTAGCGGAACCAACGGCGTTTGAACTCTGGTTGCGCGGATTACAGCCGGAGATGGAGGATCCGCAAAAACGCCGGTTTGAACGGATTCGTGAAGGCCTGGGGATCTGGGCGCGAACACGCAGCCAGTTTTATCTGGGACTGAAGCTGCCGACGCAAGTCAGGGTCGAAACGGAAGGCACATCAGTCAAGGGAAAACCCCACGCGCCCCAGGATCGACAAGTAACGCACCCACACGCGGGCCGGTTAGCCCTGGCCGACCTGTATTGGATTGCGCGCTTGCTGCGCGCAGACGTCTCGTCGAACGGGTGGGTGCATTACCAGAAGAACAACTGGCTGCACCTGCTGCATTTCAATGCCATCCTGACAGGCAAAACGATCGAAGAGATCGAAATGCTGCGCGATGCAGAGGAAACACTGCGCTCGGTTTTCGATTACGTTCTCGAACTGGTTCAGAACGCGATCGAGGTCAGCAACGCACGACACGATTCAGATATGCCTCAGACTACGTGGCGGTGGCGCGGCGTCTTCGACGAAGAGCTCGACGAGATCGAACGCGAGCGGAGAATCCGCCACTTTCGCGATCCGACTCTGCCTCCCGAAAACAGCGGCGAAACCGTAGCGCTTCCCCAAGATGAGGACCGTGGAAACGTTCAAGAGGAGAATGGGTGGAGCAAGCGCGTACGCGGCAAGCTGCGGCCGAACAACCTGATTGGCCTGGCATTTTCCGGGGGCGGAATTCGCAGCGCCACGCTGAATCTGGGGATTCTGCAGGGTTTGCAGGAACTCGACCTCCTGCGCCATCTTGATTATGTTTCGACGGTTTCCGGTGGAGGATTCATAGGCTCGTGGCTGGTGGGGAATGTGCGCCGCAGTTTGCACTGGCTGGGCCGCAAGACCGACTGGAGCGAATCGATTAGGCACCTTCGCGATTACTCAAATTATCTGGCGCCACGCACCGGAGTGCTGAGCGCGGATACTTGGAATCTGGCCAATAGCTGGTTTCGGAATACTTTTTTGATCCAGGTTACGGGGACCGTCTGGCTCCTCTTTTCATTTCTGACAGCGATTGTGAGCTTGCGAGCGTTTCTGTACATGGGGGAAACTTCATGGGGGCCTCGATCCATCGCGGCTTATCTGGCATATGTTGCCTCGGCTCTGGTTGTTTGCGCTGCCGCGTATTACCTTGTAAATCTCTCGATCTATGTGACACAGAAGCGCGGTTTCGTCGTCCGCAATGTTGAAAAGGCATCAGGGTGGTTGGAGAAGCAAGCGTTGGCGCTACAAAAGCAGATCAAACCGTTTTTGGATCGCCATCCATGGATCGGCGTTTGGCTGAATAAGAAGCTGGAAGTCGCAGGGAGTGTAAAGGACAGGCTCGACTCCGGCGGCTGGGTTCTGCGGATCGGAGTCATTCCTGCGTGGATCGGCGCGTGGGCGCTGGCTTCCGACCTCTGGTTTCACGCACCGCTTCATGCGCGGGAATGGATTTGTCTAGACGGAGTGACTGATTATTCGGGGCTACTGAAAACGGCCTGGAGACCATGGCAGCCAATGATGATGGCTGCAGTGGTGTGCATTGGAATCCTCGCGTGGAACACGCTTCGGTGGCAGAAATGGTTTGCATTCTGGATCAGCCCGATCTGCACCGCTGTACTCTATCTCGAGTTCGCAGCCATCTTCTATTTCTTCCGTGCGTGGTCAGCAAGTGGAGACGTGGCCAACGGTTTCAGTTTTGTTTTCGGGCCGGCGCTGGTTCTGGTGGCGTTTGCGATTTGCATTTTGCTGATGATCGGCTTTACGGGCCGAAAGACTTACGAGGCGCAACGCGAATGGTGGACGCGTTTTGGCACTTGGCTCGGCATCTTCGGCGGCCTCGGTGTTTTCATCTGCGGTGTCGCGGTGTTCGGGCCGTGGATTGTCCTCAAGGTTCTCAGCCCGGAAGGCAATCACACCTGGCTGAAGAAGATTCAGTGGGCTACGGTGTTGAGCTGGGTGGGGACTGTCGTGGGCGGCCTCTTTGCCGGGAGCAGTGGCAAAACGACCGGACAAGGTGACAGCACGAATTCTCCGAAGCTGGAGCTCCTCGCCAAAATAGGCGGCCTGCTCTTCATCATTGGCAGCTTTCTCCTAGGGTCCACGCTTCTCTACGTGTTGCTCTTCGAGATCTTCGGGCCCGATTATGCAGTGGTCGGGTCCAACCCGCTACACATCTTCTGCGAACTAAATTTCCTTAATTTGATGGAAGCGCTGGGAGCGGCGTTTGGAATTGGTTTGCTTTTTTCGTGGTTTTTCGAAATCAACATATTCGGGCTCAGCCAGTTTTATCACAACCGGATAGTGCGTTGTTATCTCGGTGCAACGCGGTGGATGCATGGCAATCGCAAGCCTAACGAGTTCACCAAATTCGATTTTCGCGACGATTTGGGGCTTTGGCGATTCCGGACGGACTCACCCGGCGAGGACCTGCCGCGCGAAAAAGAGCGAATAGTCAAGAAAGAGTGCACTCCGTATCGTGGGCCTTTTCCAATTGTCAACTGCTCGCTCAATCTGGCGGGCAGTTCAGACTTGGCTTTGAACACCCGCCACGGTGCTTCATTTACGCTGACGTCATTGCGTTGCGGCAGCGATCGTCCTCGCGTGGGCTACGCACCGACCTTCGACTTTGAGAAAAAAACTGGCGGTTTCGCCGACGGCATGTTGCTCGGTCAGGCGGTCGCCGTCTCGGGTGCGGCTGTGAGCTCCAACATGGGCTACAACACGTCCCCGCTGGTGGCATTTCTTCTGACGATGTTTAACGTGCGCCTAGGCTGGTGGTTTCCCAATCCCGGTCAGCGCAAATGGAATGCGCGGGGACTGAGCTTCAGCCTACGGTATCTGATCGAAGAGTTGTTCGGCATGGCCGACGACAAAAGCAACTACGTGAACGTGACGGATGGCGGCCACTTCGAAAATCTCGCTATCTACGAGCTTATTCGCCGCCGCTGCAAGCTCATCATTGCGTGCGATGCCGAATGCGACGAGTCGATGCAGTTCGGTGGCCTCGGCAAGATGATTCGGCTCTGCCAAACTGACTTTGGAGCGCTCATCGACTTGGACGTGAAGTCCTTGCGGCCGCAGACAAACGGCTATAGTCTTGCGCACTGCGCGGTCGGCACCATTAAATATTGCACGGGCGAGATCGGCCATCTGATTTATCTGAAGGCGTCGATCACCGGCGACGAAGACGTCAGTATCCTACAGTACCGAAGCAGCCATCCTGCGTTTCCGCACGAATCGACCGCAGACCAGTTTTACTCTGAAGATCAGTTTGAGAGCTATCGCTTGCTTGGGCTGCACATGGTACACAAATCCTTCCAAGGAAACCTGCCCGGCGATGATCCACTGCTGATCGCTGAAAGGATGTTCGATGTGCTGGCCCCCGCGGGCCTGCCCAGCGAGAAGTTTCTAGAGCATGCCAAGACCCTGATGGATTTGTGGGAACAATTCCGCGCGAAGCCCGAGTTGCTCGGCTTTATGAATGAGCTGATCACGGTAAAGCAGCTTGAGCCTCCGGACAAAAATCCGATTTGCGATGATGAATTGAGCATAGGGCTTCAACTGATACAGCTTATGGAGAATGTCTTCTTGGATCTCCGACTAGACGACTTCTGGGATCACCCCGACAATCGCGGCTGGGCGATCCTGTTTATGCGGTGGGCCCGAAGTCCGAAATTGCGGACGATTTGGAAAGGTACGCGCCGCACTTTCGGTATTCGCTTCGAGTATTTCTGCAGTGCGCGACTTGGCCTGGAGCGGGACTATCCGATCGTCCGCGTATAGGATCGGCGACATCGGATAGTTTGCCGCGATCGCAGGTAATCCGTGGTTGCAGGTCAGCGAACGAAGCATGAGAAAGGAGGGCGGGATGTCCAAGTACACTCGCCGTAAGCTTCTGTATGATCTGGGCATTGCTTCGGCGTCCATCGCCGGATTAGGCATGCAAGGCTGCTGCCAATGCGATCCTCCGTCGGACCTCTATGTGATGCTCCAGGGGCCATGGCTGCTCTCCACCGCCAACGACCTGTATTTGCGGGCTGCGACGACAAAGCTGGGTTCCCACTTGTACAGTTACTTCGATCCTCACCCCCACCCTTGGCCGCCAGCTCCAGACGATGATTCGAAGTATGGAACACCTATTCTGCAAGCGGCTGCATCCATTGATCTCACGAGGGGAGACTTGCTCCATTTTGATGTCAGGCCGTACTGTAATCGCCGTTGGTCTGGAGCACAGAGGAGGCGACTCCTCGATGCGATGCGTGACCAAGCGCAGGGCCTGTTTTATACAAGCGAAGTTTATTGCCCGGACTTATTCGACCGTAGCCTGAACCCACTCGAGATTCACTTGTCATATCCGGACGCCGTCTTTGCCTTGGGTCTTCGGGAAGGTGTCAAGTTCAGCAACCTCGACTACGTTGAGGACAAGACGGTAAAGCAGTGGCCTTCGACGATCGTATTGCATTACCGGAACTGGAAAACGGCCTCGTTCTTCGGCGATAACATTTGTTCGGAAACACTCGTACGGGGCAATGTGGAGATCCACCGTAAGCTTGGAATAAGCTTTCAGCTTCAGTCGCCGAGAACAAGCGATCCCTTGAAGCAGGCGACCAACCCCATGCCGTCGACTTCCGCAACCGAAAAACTGGTCACTGAAACAACGCCAACACAGTGCAACGCCGAGCAGCCTTTGGCGATTGAAGCCGATGGATATTGGGCATCCGTGATGCGACTTGTGAAATTCAAGTACGAAAAGATCCCCAAGCCGATTCTCCCGGTTTGCAAGGACGGCGAGAAACCGGCTCCGTTGGAAACTGTCGCCGAGAGTGTCATCACGCAGGACGAGCTGAAGTGCCTCCCTCCCAATCCGTCGCCGAAGGCGCAGGGGGTAAAGCTCGTGGCCTCAGCGGCCCGAAGCGCCGGAGTCCATTGCGGGTAAGCCAACCGACATGAGACGGTTCAGGACTGAGGAGTTCGGTCCGATTATGTCGCCTTTGAGCGATTTTGGAACTGACACAAACACCCAGATTTCTGTTGACCCGCTGTCGCGACTATCGCGCCAATTCCATTTGCGATTCCATCGACGATTCGGGCATCTACCTTAGATCATTTCTCCTGAAGTTGCGTTAAATCAGAAGGGGAGCACGCCCACCCGTGCTCAAATTCCGTGGACAAAGAAAGGTATGTCTATGTGGTCTTTACGTCGCTCCAAGAAACCAGAGATCTCCGCGACGCAGTTCACTGAGGAACTCGTCCAGTCCACCCGTCAAACGCCGCCGACTACTCCGGAAGCACCCGCCGCGGTGGCGGATCAACTCCGCACTGTTGCGCTGGGAACCAAACTGCCCGGTATTGCGCCATTTCAGGCAGGTCCTCCTCCGCGACAAAAATATGTTGCATGCATGGTCACGCATGGGATGGGACAGCAGGTCCCGTTTGAGACCGTAGGCCTCATCGCTGAGGCGCTCGGAACCGTCGCTTTCCAAGCCAATCGCGTTCGGCTGACGGAGGAGGGAGAACTTCTCTCGCGACTCGAGTGCGCCTACACTGCTCCCGACGGAACTCAGGTTCAGGTCCACCTCTATGAGGGTTACTGGGCGCCACTCACCGAAGGCAAGATCAGTTTCTGGGAGACTATTGGATTTCTCTACAGCGGAGGCCTCGCCGGCCTCAGGTCCCTGCTGCGCCGCGCGGAGGGAACCAAGTTCAGCCGCTGGATGTTCGGAGATATCCGGGAGCTCCCGATCAAACCAGGCACTCTTACCGATCTTCTGCTCGCGATGCTTGTCGTCACCTGCGGCGTGCTGGCCTATGCGGGTCTGCTCAACGTGCTCGCTCATATTCCGAGCGCCTTTGCCGAGAGACCTCCTCTCTTTCAGCAGGACGTTTTGCATATCGCGAGCCTCTGGCTTCAATTCGCCTGGCATCATGTGAAGGCACTTCTCCTAATTTTCGTCGCACTGATCTACACCAAACTCCTTCACTTCGCAGTGGTGGAATACGTCGGCGACGTCGCCATATACGTTTCCAGCTATAAGGTCAGTCGTTTCGAGGAGGTGCGCACCGCAATCCAAAAGACCGTCTTCAAGACAGCGGAGCAGATCTATTCGGCAACAAGAGATGCCGCCGGTGCCCCCTTTTATGACGAAATCGTTCTCGTCGGCCACTCGCTCGGCTCGGTCGTTAGCTACGACCTGCTCAACGAGCTGATCGTATGGGATCAGAAGGCCTGCAGCGGCCGCCAAGCCGTCGTTGCGCGGACGAGACGCCTCATCACTTTCGGCTCACCACTCGATAAGACTGCGTTTCTGTTCCGCACCCAGATATCTCCTGATCACCACTACCGTGAAGCCCTCGCCTGCCTCCAGCAGCCGCTAATCCTCACGTACGCGGTCCGGCCCATTCAGTTTCGCTGGTACAACCTCTACTCCCCAGCTGACATTATTAGTGGCAAACTCGTCTACTACGATGATCCGCTCATCACGCCGCCTAATCCCATCGTCAACTTGCGCGACCCACATGCATGGATACCTCTCATTGCTCACATCCAGTACTGGGCCGGAGATCTGCTCGCCAGATTACTCAAAGACGCACTACTCGGCATCCCCTTGAATTCTCCTGGTGGTTCCAGCGAGAGCGGGAATCCCCCAAGCTCTGCCGGGAATACTTAGGCACTCGCCAAGGTCCTGCTCGACCGCCCTATACCGAATAACTAACGACAAACGCCGCAGTGTCTCTCATTTTCCAGCGCACACTCGGTCGTAAAATCGCAGGACACTGGCCGACTTACCGCGATTTTATACCCCAAAGGGCAACGCATCAGTGGGCGTGTTGTCCCACAAGGGCCTAGTCACAGACGGCGTTGCACGGCACTTTCAGAACGTCGGAGCTCTTGAATGCTCCTTGCCATTTGGTGCAAGACGCAAGACGCAAGACGCGTGTTTGTCAAGGCAGAAGTAACGCAGCAACTGTACAGATTTCCAGAGCGGAATGCGGTATAGGACATAGGACGCCGGATCTCTTCGGGTTCCTCGCCGACCGCGATCAAATTTGTGCCAAGGTGGAAGTGATTTTGAGAATCTGAGACTCCGAATCTAAGCTCATCTTCGGACCGCAGCAGCCAGCTGCGCATGAGAGCTGTTACTGTTCGGGCATCCGACATATTCTATGTCGCGACCCCTCAAATCCAGGCACGTGTGCCTGCGGGCATCCTGGAACAGTTCAGCGGGCGACGCATGAAACACCCGTTCGATTTTACCAAGGTGACTTACCACCAATCGGCCATCGAGTCCGCCGGAAACGAATATGTCGCTAGTGCGGCTGAACGCTATCCACCACGCAGGACCCTCGTGACCACCGACAGTAATAACCTCCTGCGTTTGAAGATTCCATAACTTGATTGTCCGGTCGACGCTGGCCGTTGCTACCCATTGACCAGTGGAGTCGAAGTCGACGCTTTGAACGAGCCCCTCATGGTCGTGCCCCTTTTTGAATGATTCAGTTATGTTCAGATTGGGCACGCCCCAGATGCGCACGTGACGATCCAGTCCCGCTGTGGCCAGACTCTTGTCATCCGGCGAAAAAGGAACACCCCACATCTCTTCGCCTGCATCCTTCCTGTTGAGAAGGTACGGCTCCTGATTAGTCAGATCATGCACACTCCACAAATCGACGTTCTTGTCGCCCGAGCCGACCGCGAGGAGGTCGCCGGAATGGCTGAACGTGATTGACCACACAGAGCCATTATGGTGCGCGATAGTCCGGACGTGAGTCCAAGTCTCGAGATTCATCACCTCGATACTAGAGCGATCTCCGGCGGCCACACCGAACGCAACATAGGGTTGATTCGGATGGATGGCGATGGTCCACACGTTTCCGGTTTCGTTGGCTTTCTTAAGATCGCTGCCGAATGGGAATTCTCGCACCGTCCCGTCGGCAAGATTCCAGAGCCGGATTATGTCGTCTTCACCGCCCGAAATTAAGTGCTCTCCATCCGGGGTGAAGCAAATGGACCAGACGGCCGGGGCAGCTGAAGGGATATTCATGGTTCGAATTACGGTTGCCGTACTCAGGTTCCACACGATGATCGCCCCATCCTGCCCGGCGGCCGCGACGTATTTATCCCCGGGACTAATCGCAACTGTGGCTATAGGACCGGTGTTACGGATCGTGAATTCCTCGTCGCGGTGCGCCAAGTCCCAACTGCGAATGGAGCCACTGGAGGTGGCGGCAGAGGCGCGATTCTGTGCATCATCGGCGAATACAAGATCTACCTCGTCTCCGACGGCGAACTGCGCCAACTCCCCACCCGCGTCGCGATCCCAGATGCGAAGTGTCTTATCTTCACTGCCGCTCAATACCTCCCGGGCCTCGTTAATTGCGAGAGCCTTGATCTCGCCAAGATGGCCCAAGAAACTGGTAATCAGCCGCGGCGTCGCGACCCCTCCGGCATCTCGGCTGGTGTCCCAAAGTCGAACTGCACCATCGGCGCCGCCAGATGCCAGAACGGATCCGTCCGGAGAAAAAGCGAGCGCCGAAACAAAGTCAGCATGCGTGCCGAGCTTGACCGCAGCGGTCTTCGAGCAGTCCCACAGATAAACGGAACGGTCAGCGCCGCCCGATGCGATCGCAAGCCGGTTCGGTTGGAATCGCACCACATGCACTGCAAACCTGTGCACCAAAGCAGAGGCCTTCATACTCCCCGTGTCTGCGTCCCTGAGTTCGATCTGCCCATCTAGCCTTCCCACCGCTATGTGTGCGCCGTCGGGAGAATCAGCCACGCTGTCCACTCCGGAAGTGTGCTTTTGCGCCGGAATCGCCCATTCCGTGGAACCGGTGGCAGGGATTAGCTTGGCTAGGTTACCGTCCGGATCGCCATAAACAATCGCGCCATCGTCACCGATTGCATACCGCACATGCTCGGTATACTTGACCAAAGTCTGGGTGACGACACCGGTGGCGCGGTTCGCCACAGAAACAGTGGGATTTGCAGCCGGTTTTGCATCGTCCTTCGGTCCCACCACTATCCACGTCCCCGAGTTGCTCGCGGCTAGCGGCCTCCCTGGTAGTTGCATCTGTTCAACGAGCGGGTTGGCGCCGACGCGGGCGTCAAGAAGGTGTGTCCTTGTTTCGGGCGAGTCAGACAGCGTCAGAGACTTCGCCAGCAGGATTTCGGCCGATTGATAGTCGTGATTAGCAATCATTGTTATACCCTGCTCGCGCAACTCGTCCGCATGGTCGAGCTTGGCACGATGACTTACTACTCCCAGGACAATCGTGATCGCAAGTCCGACTGCAGCGACCGCCGGAACCGCCGCTCGCCTCCTGAACCGTCGTAATCGATTCCCTTCAATGAAATCATGTGCAGGGCCCGTGATCAGCTCCGGCTCCTTGCGTTGCCATTGCAAAGCTCTATCGAGCGACTCACTATCCAGCGAATACTTCGGGTTTCGGATCCACTTCTGCAAGTCGAAAGCGAAATCCGAGTACCAGATGACAAAGCCCTGATAATTACTGATGGAGTCCCGCAGTCGCGACCAGCTTCGAATTAAGGCCTCGTGAGCGACCTCGATCGTGCTTTGGCCAGAAACGGGATCTTGAGCGGCAGTGAGCAAGAAAGAATCGGCCAGCACCTTTGCGTGTACTCCCGATTGCTCGTCGAATTCCGTCGTCCATGCCCGCCGGCTCGCCGGCATGGTAGGTCCGGCGATATTCGATGACACCTGCACCAGCTTGAGGAAAAGCTTCAGGAACTCCATTTGCTGGGCTGTATCCGCCCGCCCAGCCTGAAGGCGAGTCCATTCCGCCTCTGCTCGCTTGACAATGGCACCTCGCGCCCCAGTAATGCGCTCCTCAGCGGTCTCGTAGCCGAGCTTCTTGTAGGATTCGAAGGTCAGGACGCCTTTCTGATTGTCTGCCAGCCACAACTCGGTCAGGGCAAACTGGAGCAAAGGCAAATCGCCGGGCCGGTCTCTAACATCCGAGATTAGTGCCTCGACGGCTGCTGGCTCTACTGACCGACCGAGGTGCATTGCAGGCTGGGTGATGGCCTCGGCGAGTTCTTCTTCCGTCATCTGGTCAAGGAGCACGACTGAATCACCCAAGCGTTGGAAGAACGGGTGTTGCTGCACGGCTTCCGAGTAGTCCAGTCGGAGCGCAAGCACAAATCGAACCTGGTCGCTGGCGGCCTTTTCCATGAAGTCGATGAAGTTTCGGCGGATCTCATCATCCGGACAGTTGGTGTAAATTCGCTCAAGCTGATCGACGACCACAATCAGGGGCACAGTCTCCGCTCGGGAGCGCACCGTGCCAGCGAGAGAAACGACGTCGAGGCCTTGCTCGGCCTTGAGCTCCTCCGATGAGTCACCCTCAGGCTTCGCACGCTTAGATTGAATGCCTGGTAGCACTTCGGCGAGCGCCGCCCATAAAGTGGTCAGCGGCGTCAGTGTGGGAATCATCATTACGCGCTGCCTGCCCGAAATCCCAGGTATGGGCCATTTCTTCAGCCCTTTCGCCAGGCCTGCACGCACCAGAGACGATTTGCCCTGCCGGAAACACCCGTCACCAGGACCACATTGTTCCGATCAAGCTTTGAAATTAGCTCGCGGATTTTGTGGGTCCGTCCATAAAACTCATCCGTGTTGCTTTCTTCGAAAGCGCTCAGGCCGCGATAGGGCATTCCGTCGATTAAGGGAAAGCTGCCGACCGCACGAACGACTTCGATGGTGCGGATGAAAGCGGTATCCCGCAGCCTGTGGCCACGATCCTGTTCCGGCGGAACGATGCTCACGACCATTCCGACGACTAATAGAGTTTCGCAATCCCAGGTAGGCGCCCCACTGAATCCGTACGTCACTTCCCCTGCGCGTAGTTGCAGCGCATCGGCTTCGCCCTCTGTGGTATGCCCGATAACTTCGCATTTGCCGTGCAGGCCCTCCCGCCCTCTGGCTGGAGGGAACCCATATGTCGCCAGTTCCTTACCATCCGCGGAAAACGACGAACCCAACTCAACTCGAGGCAGGGTCTGAAGATCCTCGACGGGGAGCTCGATGTCCAGTACGGCGACGTCTTCGGCTCGCAAGTCCCGCTTGCGTTCCGGCACAACTCGGCAGGGAAAGGCCTGTCCTCCGCGGAACAGTTCGACTTTGATAATTCCGGTGTTTCCCGCATCTGCCGATATCACCACGTGTGTGCATGTCACCACGCGGGGTGTGGGTCCGGCAATGAACCCTGTTCCCACGATTTGCCCATCCGTTGTAACGATTCTTACGATCGCGTCAATTGGATCCATGGTCTCCCCTTGACCCAGCCTCATTTCTTCCAGGTCAGTCGGATGGTATAGTTGGATTCGCTGGCGATCTTGCTGACGATCACGTTGCCCAACTCGGCCGATACTTTCAATCCAAACTCCAGGGTGGCCTCGCTTGGCGGATCAGTAAGTTCTTGGAGCGCTGAGGCAAAGGCCCGGGCATGGGTGCTGGTCGCGGTTGAGAGCGCTTTCTCAAACAGGTCTTGGGCGCCAGACGTTATGCGATTCACCGCATCGCCGATCCCGGACACTTTGCCTGCCAGCGCCGGATCGGTCACCGCAGCCGTTGAGGGGTTGACGGCTGCCTCTATGATGAGTTTTTGACCATTCGAGGTCGTGAATTCCAAGTATGTTGCCATTGCGGTTCAGAGCCGGAGGGGAATTGGCTAACTGTGGTGCTCGCAAGCTTACCACAATCTTTGTCATGGCTGTCATGTTTTTCACTTTGGAGGCACCAGGTGCAATCGCGGCCACTGAAGCTGACCTGGTAGTAAGACATGCGCACGTATATATCGGGGACTCGAGCCGCAGCCTAGCGGAGGCGATCGCGGTGGGGGGCGGCAAGATTCTCTTCACAGGAAAAGACAGCGAAGTCAGTGCTTACATCGGAGCCAGGACCCGCGTCATCGATGCGCACGGCAACAGCGTGCTGCCGGGATTCATCGATTCGCACATCCATCCCATTTCAGGTGGCATGTTGTTATCGCAATGCAACCTGCACGACTTGAATACGCCCGAGGAGATTCTGCAGGAGGTTCGGAGGTACGCGCAAGCGCATCCGAGCGAGAAGTGGATCATCGGCTCAGGCTGGGACATGGGAATCTTCCCTGCGAGCGGCCCACGGAAGGAGCTCCTGGACAGCGCGACCTCCGATCGCCCCATCTTGCTGGAAGCGCTTGATGGGCACTCCGTGTGGGTAAATTCGCGCGCCCTGCGGATTGCGAGGATCACCCGGCGTACGCCCGATCCGCCCGGCGGCCGCATCGAGCGGGATCCTGCCAGTGGGGAACCGTCCGGCACACTGCGCGAGTCAGCCATGGCACTGGTCGCTCGCAAGGCCCCGAAGCCGTCCAGCCTGGATTACAGAACCGGACTCGAAGCCGCGATGCGGCTGGCCAACAGCTACGGGATCACTGCTTTGGTTGAGGCCAACGCTTCGCCGCAATTCCTGCGCACATACGCTGCGGAGGAACGCTCGCACAGGCTCACCGTACGCGTCGTGGCATCGCAACATTACTATCCTGGCAAGGGTCTGGACCAGATAGCGGGATTCTTGGCGGCGAAGCATAGATGGCACTCGGACTGGTTTCAGTGCGGGCAGGTGAAGCTCTTCGTTGATGGGGTTCTCGAATCCAGGACGGCCGCGCTCTTGGGGCCCTACCTTGGCACGGCAGAGAGTGGGAAACCAAATTACACTCCCGAGCAACTCGACAGGATCGTGACTGCCCTGGACCAAAATGGGCTGCAGGCCCATTTCCATACCATCGGCGACCGCGCTGTGCGGATGGCGCTGGACGCAATCGCCGCGGCCGAAGCGCAGAATGGACGAAGGGATGTGCGCCATCATATCGCTCACCTGGAACTGGTCGATCCCGCCGACATCCCCCGATTTGTAGAACTTGGAGTGACGGCCAACTTCCAGGCGTTGTGGGCCTATCCTGACGATGATATCCGCAACCTTACGTTTCCGGTGCTCGGCCCCGCCCGCTCACGATGGCTATATCCTATCGGCAGCATTGCTAAAACGCACGCACGTATCGTGGGTGGAAGCGACTGGTCGGTTACGTCCATGAACCCGCTGGAAGCCATCCAGGTGGCGATAACGCGGCGTGCCCTGGACGGCACCGGGGATGCACTAAATGAGCGCGAAGCAGTCGACCTTCCCACGATGGTGGCGGCTTACACGATCAACGGCGCCTGGCTGAGACACCAGGAGGATCTGATCGGATCACTCCAACCAGGCAAGCTGGCCGACCTTATTGTGCTCGATGCAGACCTGTTTGCCACTCCTGCGGCGCGTATTCATAGCATTCGGGTCTTATACACGTTCGTAGAGGGGATGCAAGTGTACGCGGATGCCACTGGCACTCAATCCGGTTCCAGGTAGTCCCAAGTCGCATGCGCAACGACGAGTGACTGAAACTGCCCGGGACTACTTTTCTACGAGATGCTCGGCGGCCACTTGGTGGAGTCGTCACTGTCGAAAAGCTCCGTGCTGGTCCTGGGCGAAAGCACTTCGCTCTGTGTCTTCGGAAACCTCTTCGCGTTGCCCCCTGATTCGTTCGTCGCATAGGCGGCTTGGGGATCGCTGGGCCACGAGACTGGCTGTGCATTGGGCGTTGGATTGGCCAGCGGCAAGCGTCCCATCGTGGTGGCCGGCGATGGCGGTTTCATGATGCTCTGCTAGGAGATTTCCAGCCTCGTGCAGGCAAGCAGCGACGCGGTGATTTTTGTGATGAGCAATCGCGGGTATGCAATCGAGCAGGCCTTCGTCGATCTCGAGGCCTTTGACCCGCATGGGGTCTTCGCTCCGTTCGACAATCTTCCCACCTGGGATTACCTCGCGCTGGCTCAGGCGTTCGGCGCTCGCGGGGTCCGTCTTACGAATCCCACTGAGCCTCTTCGAATTTCTTCCGTCATTGTCTTCACCGGCAGATGGACCCACTCTGGTCGAGGTTGTGGTTCCAAAACATGATCTGGCCAGACAACTGAAGAGGCTTGCGGAATCGCCTGTGACGATGCGTCGGCGCTCCAGTCGAGACGGTCATTTAAGCTGGCCTAATCTCCGAAATTTATTGAAATGCATTCTCAGTGTTCTCAAAATCGCCGAAGTAGTTGTTGCGATGGGTTAGTAATTGCATCACGTCATGCGATTTCGCCACTCAATCAGGGACTTTGCGCTGTCCTTCGCTCTGCTTTGAATGGCACAGGGGTCTCTACGGCGTGGAAGGGTTTGTTTCCGGGAGACGATGAAGGCACTGCAATGAAGGAAGTTTTGCTTCAAATGCAGATCGTGGATGAACCGAATGAGGCGCCGGCCGTTGTCTACGAAAAGAAGTAAGTCAACAGTTTTGCGATCGGAAGTCCGGCGACAGCAGGAGACAACACCGCAAGAATCTTCAAGGCCGTCTCATAAGGAGATGCGGAAAGCCCATGCTTGACCAGAAATTGTTCTCTTTCCTCGTGCGTTGCCAAAGGCAGGTCCAAATCGGCAAGTTCCATGGCTTGACGAGAAAAGATAAGAAATCCAGCTCCGTGAATTCCCGCAATCGTCAACGTATTAATGATTCCGGAGGAGAGCGCCGCAGCAGCAGCGAGCCTGATGATTTCCTTGCTCTCGCTTTTCGGCAAAAGCGCCGCCGCCCATAGCAAAGTGCAAGCGACGGAAACCGCGTAAATAATCAACAAAAGCGCGTTGGAGCATAACAGGAGCCGCTGTGACGATGCTTTTTCTTGGAGCTCCTTCGGGCTCCGCGGCGCGACTGCAATGAGTACACTCACTGCAGCTCCTGACATGCACATCGAAAGAATGGTCACGTCTCCGGACCACGTGCTCAAATGATCGAACATCGCGAATCCCGCATGCCGGCTAGCTGCAATCGTAAGGTAGCCCGGCAGCGCCGAGTTCCAGAATGGATCATAGTCTGTGTTGTCAGAAAAGTAGCTCACAAAAAACGAAATTGCCGCCAGAGCTGGAATGATGACAAGGTGTTCCAACCTGAGCCGCTTGCGTTGCAAGAAGCAAATGGCGCCGGAGTAGACGCTCCCGAATAGCGCCGTAGAGAAAAGCAACAGATATGCGGCTTGGATCAAGTACCGCCCTGCGAGTTCCCGGGCCGCCGCACCGACGTCTGTTTTCGGATCGATCCAGTGAAGGCTCTTGATCTGGAGGTCGATTACAGCGCTGGATTGCAGGGACGTAGTGAACGCGAAGTTCAACGCAAAGCAAAACAGCACCAGAACAGTGAACAAGGTCAATGGCAGCGAATATTCGATGGCGCGAACTCGTATTTGTCGATCGACTATCGGTCTTTCCATGTCAGTCAAAACGACCCAATCCTGAACTCCAGTCAGAAAACCAGAGGCATTCGCCGCAGCTGTTTTATCCGATCATCATTCTTTGATTCCAATATCCCCGGCTTCCGCCCAAACGTCGCCTACGAGCAATGTCTCCGCCTCCGGAAGTTTTCGACCCGAGCCTCTGGGTCAAGCATTTTACGCCTCTCATGTCCTCGGTACAAGCGATGCACCATCAGCGCCAGGGCCGACGAATATGAACTGCTCTATGCAAGGATCCAGTAAATAGTCGATAAGGAAATGGGGAGAATCCTCTCGGGCAATTTGCATCATTTCCCTTATCGTGCCTCCAGCGTTCCGCGTCAATTGTTGCCAGCCCAAAGCGCTCATCCAGGTTCGGCTCAGGTGTTTCGGGAGGATTAGTCCCGATAAACGCCTTAGCGTCGAGCAAAGATCATGACTCACAGTCTGGTGTCACGGTGAGTTCGTCTGCGCTGCAAGCATTTCGCGCGAGCCCTATCGTTCCATTCGATTAAAGGCGTGATGCAGCCGATTTCCATGGGCCTTACTTCGTTGCGGTATTTGTCTTCCTATTAGTCTCCGAGATCCTTTATTGATCTGAATCCTGTGTTGCGAGGTACGCAGGGGACATGGATTGGTTGTCTGTAGGCAAAATCCGTGATTGGTCGTGATATTCCTAGCGGAGTTTTGTCCCCGATATCCCCCAGATTTGTTTCGTAAGCATCAAGACGAGGAAGGGAAAACGCGGGTCCCCGGGGAGTCGATGCAGAAATCCTGACCGGACTTCGGGGCGGGGGATAACGGAGTACACCGGGGACCGAGTCGGGCGGTTTGGGGGCCGTCGCGCCCCGGCGCAGAGGCCCGCGGGCGGGAAAGAAGGAAGCAGTAAAGCGAACCAGAGACGGTCATATATATTGATGCAGCATGCGCACAGCCTCACTCGGCCCGGCGATACCATCAACAACAGCCAGATCGTCCCACCGGACAGAACTCCTGCTCTTGCCGGGAACGGTGTGGTGCACCCTGATTGGGACTAGAGTAAGAAAGATCATGAACGTTCACTTGAATGAAGAGCCCTTGGGCATCAGAGCCCGAATCGCGAACTTCAGGCATGCACTGACGGCCACAGAAGTTGGGGAGCTGTTTGCCCTGTCACCGAAGACCATCTACAAAAAAGCGCGCATCGGAGCGATCCCGTCAGTCAGATTCGAAGGGGTGGTTCGATTCGACCCGAAGAAATTGGCGGACTGGTACGACAGCCAGTGCATCGAGCGGCCCCGCCGAAGATAGTGCCGAGCGAGCATGGCGCACCTCTGCGGCCACGGGCCGATCCCCGATTGCGATCGTAGCGCGGGGGAGGGAGAAGGACTGCGCAACGATGAAGCAGTCCTGGATAGCGTTGCGCACTTGTGCACGGTTGCTGTGCGCAACGATGTTGGTGGTTTGGTGCCGTAGCGCAGGTTGTTTTCGGTTGAGTTGAGGGGTGTGCGAGCCGCGCGGAGGGCGCGGCGGTCAAGAACAGCAGCCAAAGCAGGTGGATTTTTATCCTGAAAGAACAATTCCGTGTACCTTAGCCGTGTTTGCCTATACTAGAGCGGCAAATTTTCCCCCCAAGCACCCGATTTCACTCCAAAATTATCAAGGGAAGGTAGGGGAAATAGAATCCCCTACCTTTTGACTACAGATTTCCTAACAATGACTTTGGGCCTGAAGAGGGCCTCAACAAGCGAGCTTCCCAATATGGGAAATATCTCCTTCGGCGGCGCCGGCGAGACGAAGGAGATGACCTCCACGACCTCGATCGCGCTCGGAAGATAGACACCATCCATCGTTCCGGCGTCTCCATTAATCAGATCGCTCGCGATCTCAAGCGTAGCCCCAGTCTCCTTCGCCATCTACTCCTGTGTCTCGAGGCATCAGACGACGACAAGGATCTTGCACGACGCAACCAGATCTCCACAAGAGAACTAGCGAATCGAGTAAGGGCTGCCAAAAAGCGACACGCGGAACCGCCACCTGAGGTTGTTGAAGCTAAGCGTGTGGAATCGGCCGACGAAGGAGCTGACCTCATTTGCAACTGGATTCTCAAAGAACCTCTTTATGGGCCGGACCGCGTGCGGGTGATCAAAGACGTGCTTAATGAATTCGCTCGCCGGAAAAGCGATGGCAGTCTTCCTGCACTTCCCAACCTCGCTGCTCTCCCTATCACAGAACTGATCCAGCGCTTCCAGCCGAATACACCACTCGATAACAGTCTTGCGTCGCTAACTGAGTACGCCAAGTGGCTCTTCCGATGGGCCTTCTTCGCCATCAAAGACCCCGTAGTCAGAGACGACGCCCTTAAACAGGCCCTCAAACGGCTGTCGGGAAAATAGCTTCTCAGGTCAAGCCATTGAGACTTCTGAAACGGCAACTTCCGAATGCGCAGGAGCACCCACGAGGAGATCCGTCGGGTCGGCACTGGGCAAGCCTGTTTAGTCCGGTGACTTTTTCCTGCGCAACATGCTACTCCCAAGCTAAAATTCTCTTCATCCCCCATAATGAGCGCCGGGTTAAG
This sequence comes from uncultured Acidobacteriaceae bacterium, assembly GCA_963751285.1. GTDB lineage: Bacteria > Acidobacteriota > Terriglobia > Terriglobales > Acidobacteriaceae > Telmatobacter. The sequence goes on from CAVVUE010000017.1 coordinate 133,223, forward strand.
CCCGGTGCCGCTGCGCGCTTCCTTTCCTCCGATCCTGTTGCCCTGTCCCAGTGTCCCAGATATCCATTGCACAAAGAGGTGAACCGTGGCCAAGCGAGTTGCCATCACCATCGCAGGCGCCGTCTCATTGGGCAGTTACGAGGCGGGCGTCCTCTACGAACTCTTGAACGCGATTGACATATGGAATCAGCAACCAGGAGTTGATGAAGCCAAGAAGATCTACATCGATGTGCTGACAGGCGCATCAGCGGGCGCCATGACAGCGGCTATGGTTGCACAACGGCTCATGTACGATGCAGATGCTCTCGCGGACGACTTCCCAGGAAAGGAGCCCTCGAACTCGCTCTATGAAGCATGGGTCAAGCGCATCAGCCTCTTGGGTCTTGTAAAGATGGGTTGGAACGAACCCAAGTCGCACTCCTTGTTCTCGTCCAATCTGATTCAGTCCATTGGTCACGACATGCTAGTAACAAACATGAGCAAGCCGCAAGGTCGACGCCATTCCGCGGTCGAACCGGGGCAGCCGTTGCGCGTCGGTTTTGCGCTCACTAATATGAACGGCATTGACTATATGATCCCGATCACCGGTAGTGACGAAGGTGGATTCAACTACACCACCTCTGCTGACCAAAAATGCTTTCTCATTACTGGCGACCCCGACAAGGACGGTGCAAACTGGCAGGCATTTTGCGACGCTGCAATCGCATCGGGAGCATTCCCGGCGGCATTTCGCGCTCAATCCATTTCGCACTCAATTACCGAATACGACACTCCCCGTCTGCCTGCGAAACCGAATGTTCCGCAGGCCGGCGTTTGCTATCTCGATTGGCGCGGAAGACGCGACATCATGACCTATTGCCACTGCGACGGTGGCGTCCTCCAAAATCAGCCTCTCGGCATCGCCAAAAATCTGGTCGACCAAGCCACCGCCGCTCTGAGCGGAAGTGGTGTTTTCCATGACAGCAGCGACCGGCTTTACGTCTTTGTCTCACCGCACTCTGTCAGGTCCACCGCCGAGGACCTTAACGCAAGGAAGCTGTCCATTTGGGAGGAGCTCAAGCATTTAGTCAACGTATATTTTCGGCAGGCCACCTTCCACGACTGGATCACCGCGGAAGAAGTTAACCGCAAAATCACCGTTCTTGATGAGCGTGCCTCTCAACTCGCAGAAGTGATCAAGCAGGGGTTCGTGAACGTGCCGGAATTAGCAAAGGCCGCGTCCGATCTCAACTCTCTTCTTATGCCGACGGACGAGAACGACAGGCTAGCGCGGCTCCGTATCCAGTACGGCACGCAGTACCAGGACATTTTCGCTGTTTCCGGAAGGCCTGCCGCCGACGCCTACATCGCCGCCCTCGCCACGCTCGAAGCCGCCGCTCATTTGCAAAATCGCGACAAAATGAAGATCGTTGCCGTAATTGCATCTGAAAAAGAACTTGCTGGCGCCGGTCTCGCTGCCTTTATCGGCTTCTTCCGCAAACGCTTTCGCCAGCACGATTACTGGGTAGGACGCCGGAAGACAAGGGAGTATCTCCAGCGTGAGGATGTGAGAAAGATTCTCGAAATCGATGAATGGCCGGCCTTGGTGAAGTTACAGGCCGCTCTTCCGAACCCATCTGGCATCGAGACACCAGTCGGCGCCTTGTCCATCTTGACCGCCGCCATTATCCCGGGATTCATCTTCCTGGCTATCCGCTGGTTCACTTGGCTTGTACTCGCGATTCTGATTCTCGTTGTCTTTGGGGTGGTCAAGCTCGTACATTTGTGACTGTTTTGCATTAGCGGTCCACGGGTTCGGACCGGCCCAGACAATTCGTGGATCCACTGCACTGGAAAGTCAGCGACGCCGTGTGTTTCGGCTATAAATTTGGGCAGTGGTGCCGTTTGGTTTCCACAGATTCATCTGTTGGTGCATGGATTGCTGCTTGGCGTGGCATTGTTCTGCCAAGTTTCCTCGGCGATGGGTTTTTCTCCGACGAAAATGAATGCATCGTCCGGCTTTGTATGTGCGGGCACGTACATAGTCGATCCCTCTCCGATGCAGAAAGGTGCGTCTACTACTGTCAGCCCCTTTGTCGTCTTAAGTGACTTAAACAACGCACGTTCCAGTGTTTTGTCGGAAGAGTTGGTATCGACTGTTACGCCAAGGAATAACGGTAACCCAACAGCATCAAACGTTCCGAGTCTGTTTTGGACTGTAATTTTTGCCTTTGCTAGAGATTCTGCGATTTGGATGCCAAGAATCATTGCTTCGGCATCGCCCCGGTACGTGGCAATTGATACGATCTTGCCAGCGTATCCCTTGAGCGTCTCCCCAATGGCCTTCTCTTGCTCACGCGAAAGCCTCCGGGGCTGTATCTCTGCCAAGAGCGTCGCCGCTCGCTCATTTGCGGCGGCTGCTTGTTGGTTTACGAGCGCAACTAGTTGGTCTGATTTCGTCCGTAGTTCTGCGTTTCTCGTTCGCAGTATTGCGTCCTTGTCTCGTACCTGCCCGTTGATTGATGAGATTTCTATACCGGCCCAAAGCTCTCCGACGATTCCACCGGCCACAAAAATGACGCTGACTAGCTCCACCAAAAGTTTTAATGTCGATGGCCTTAACGGAAGTCTGTGTACTCCAAAATGCGTCAACGCCCATGCTTCCATCTCATCGCGCCAGTCGTACCAAATGATCCAGAGTTCCATGAAAACGCCGAAGGCGACGATGCCAGTGAACCATGGGAGCGAATGCTCCCAGCGTATAGACGACCTCTCCAATGTCGTGATCTCGCTATCCAGGGCAGATATGCAGCTTTCTAAGGCCGAGATGGACCTCTCAAGAGCCGAAGCATCAGTAGGGAGACTTGAGGCGGCTTGGACCAGAGCAGCAAAGATCACCATCGGCCTCCTCCTGCTTTCAATTAGCTTGGGAATAAGCATGATAATCGTAGCATTAAGGGAAGAGATTGCTTATAAAAAGTTTATAAAGAGGCAAAATAACGTTTGCTATTTGCCTTCATAGTGCCTTATTATAGGCAATATAGAGGCAAAGATGAACCGGTTGAGCATAGCGAAGAGGGCACAAGTGATTGGAGCTTTGGTAGAAGGCAACTCCATCAACGCGACTTGCCGGATGCTCGGTGTTGGCAAGCATACGGTTCTGCGTCTCTTGGAAGATGCCGGTATTGCCTGCGCGAAGTTCCACGACAAGTACGTTCGCAATCTGCGCGTGCGCCGTCTCGAATGCGACGAGATTTGGTCCTTTGTAGGGGCGAAGATGAAGAACGTCAGCGAAGAGAAGGTTGCCGAGGGATGGGGCGACGTTTGGACCTGGACGGCGATTGATGCTGATACGAAGCTGTGTGTGGGCTATTTCGTCGGGGGCCGTGATGCGGGATGGGCCTACGACTTCATGCAGGACTGCGCAGAGCGCATCAAGGGGCGCGTCCAGCTTACCACGGATGCCCACAAAGCCTACTTGCAGGCCGTCGAAGATGCGTTCAGCGGCGACGTGGACTATGCGCAATTACAGAAGATTTACGGCGCTCCGACCGATGCCGATCAGCGCCGTTATTTCCCGGCGAAGTGCATCGGGACTGACATGAAGGTCGTAAGCGGTGATCCCGATCCAGAGCATGTCAGTACGTCTTATGTGGAGCGTCAGAACCTCTCCATGCGAATGGGTATGCGCCGGTTTACGCGGCTAACTAATGGATTTAGCAAGAAGCTGGAGAACCACGCGCATCAGATCGCGGTGTACTTCTTTCACTACAACTTCTGCCGGGTTCACAAGACGCAACGGGTCACTCCAGCAATGGAAGCGGGGTTGACGGATCACGTCTGGACGCTGGAAGAACTATCCAGTCTGATCCCCGAGAGCAACCCAATTCAGCGAATCGACAAGGAACTCATCCGGGCCGCGCTGAAGCGGACGGCATAGGAGATTTATGGGGAAAGCTAACCAAGTATCGATACCCTACCTGGACCCAACCGTACAGCACGTTGGTATTAGTAAATTGCGGGCGCTCAACGTCACACAGTTGCGCGATCTCGACAAGACGCTGGTGATTCAGGACAACGATAAGCCGCTAGCTGTGCTGCTTAAGTACGAACACTTTATGGCAATGCAGGAGCAGATTGACGCGAAGGATTAGGCTACTTGTTTTCGGTCGCTTCGCGGACCACACGTAGCGCGTTTTGACTGCTGTCCACCGAAAGGCATTTATGAAGGCCGAACGCAACGGCGATTTCATCTCTAGCCTCAGCCTCGACAGGATGGCTGGACGGGAACTGCGCTTTGCAGCGTTCGCAGACGCCGAGGAAGTGAGGGGCCATTTTCACAATGCGGAGCTTCCGCTTTGCCATGAATTAAGTTTACCGCTCTAGTCGAAAGGAAAGAGACACTGTGGATTTCAAACGGCACCACTACCTAAATTTGAATTGTCTTGACTTACTCACACCGACGCGCGACAATTCAGAGGAATCAAACAGTTATTGGCGCGACAGCTTGCAGTTTTGGGTAGTCCCCTACTTCCCCAATTCAATCTAAACTCCCACTACTGACTTGGCGCGTGGTTGCGTGTTTTCGATTCTGCGTTGGTTCAATCGGGAGGTTCAAATGAACCGGTTTTTGCGAGGTCCTCTATACCACCTTGAAATTGCGGTGCTTCTCTCTGGGCTTCTGCAGGTGGTCGCCCCTTCCGCATATTCACAGGGTCTATTAGGTACATGGAAGGGCGATCTTTCAACTCTTCAGGGCACTTTACCTTTGGAATTCGACCTCACCGCAGGCGGGGGCGGCACGGTAAAGAGCCCCAGTCAGAACTTCACTTCCCAATTGCAGTACTCGTCAAGCGGAAGTCAGCTCACGATTCGTGTCCCCTCGGTAAACGGGACCTTCAATGGAACTGTGAACGGAAACCAGGCCACTGGCACTTGGACACAAAACGGAATGTCGCTACCGCTGACACTCACGAAATCCGGAGCAGCAGGGGCGAATCCGGCAGCAGGCAACGGAGAAGGCTTCGCTGGCGGCGACGGGGGTGGAAGCAGCGGGGGCGTTGACGTTGCATGGAAGGGCGATCTTTCAACTCCTCAGGGCACTTTACCTTTGGAATTCGACCTCACCGCAGGCGGGGGCGGCACGGTAAAGAGCCCCAGTCAGAACTTCACTTCCCAATTGCAGTACTCGTCGAGCGGAAGTCAGCTCACGATTCATGTTCCCTCGGTAAACGGGACTTTCAGTGGAACTGTGAACGGAAACCAGGCCACTGGCACCTGGACACAAAACGGAATGTCGTTACCGCTGACACTCTCGAAGTAAGGGTTGCAGCCTTTTGTCGCGTTCAAATTGAGATCGATCTCGCTTGATCTATCGATGCCGAGGTTCCCGATATGCCTAGTGCTGAGGTACTCGCGAAGAGTTGCGCAGTCCCGGATTTCGATCGTTGCTTAACTCTTAAAGCCTGCGGCTGGCTAATCGCCGGGCTATTCATGGTTCAAGTTAGTCCGCTCCGTACCTGTATCTCTGCGCAGGCGCAATGCATCCTGCCTCCCGCGGCGCAGACGCAAGTACAGCAACAGCCAGCAGGGGCCTCTCAATGGGACCAACTCACGGCAAAGGCCTTCATAGAGGCCGATGTCCCGTCTTGCACTGACCAGGCCATCGACGATTTCAAAACGCTCTCCACTTGGCCGGACGCCTCTCCGAATTCTCTGGGCATGGCTGCCGGGGCTCTTGAATATCTCGCTGCGGTTAAGAGTTGGCAAAATGGCGATATCGCCTCCGCCATCACCGGGCTCCACAATGTCGTGCAGAACGTTCTCATCTCCTCTGTCCAGGATCGCGCCATCAACCTGCTCATTTTACTGATCGCGAACAACCCGGCTTCGCCGGAGTGGAACCTGCTCACGCCGATTCTCGAAGACAGAGCAAAGCTGAATGACGGCAGCGGATACGCTCTCAGCGCGATTCAGCTGTTGGCCACTCATGACCTTGCATCGGGCCATGCCGCGCAGGGCCAATCACGGATATGCAGTTTCCTGGCCAGACTGCTCCCCATGCAGGACCGATTAAAAGCGCAGGTCCTTCTGCTCGAATATCTCGTCTCGGAGCGGGACTTCGACTCCGCCCAGGTTCTTACCGCGGTTGTCGATGACGACCTCGGCAGGCAGTTGCTGGCACCCGACTGGCGCCTGCGCTATCTGCGCGCAAGCGCGGCAGCATGGTCGGCCTCTTTCACGGCGGATGGACGCCAGCGCCTCGCTCGATACCAGCAGGGCTTACAAATTGCGCAGGGAGAGTTGCAATGAAGCAGCTCTCGGGAGGATTGCTATTCTGGCTCATCTTAGCCGTCGGCATCTTGATGGTAACGGCAGGTTATTTATCGTTGCAGGCATCTGGCACCGTGGTATCCTTCGGCCCGGACGTGCATGTTTCCGACGCCGATAAAGTCTACATCGACCAGATGACCGAACAGACCAAGTGGCTGGAGAGTCTGGCATATGCTTCGTTGGCAGGGCTCATTGTTCTGCAGGGAAAAGGCTCAGGAACCAGTTTGTCGAGGATGTCCTCCGTGGGCGCTGCCCTGCTCATCGTCAGCCTCTACGCCGGTTTTCTGAGCAGGGATGCGATCCTGGTAGCCCTCACTAAAGGTTCGCCGCTGCTCCACTCCATGCTTGGGACCTGGCCTCACATCACTCAGTTTTGGTGCCTCATCGTCGGTCTTGCGCTGCTCGCCAGAGATTTTCTCTGGACGAGGAAGCCTGCTGTTCTCGTACCGACCGCAACAGGTCTGCTGCTTGCGCTGGTCTTCTCCACAAGCATGCGTGCGCAGGCCCCCCCGGCCCCGCAGGCTGCAAACAATGTTGCTGCCTGCGCCGGGGGGTGGGCCAAATCGCGGTTTTCCCAAACCGCCACCCAACAAGATCAGGTCTTGATGGCCGACTTTCTTGCTCGTACTGCGCAACGCGCCAACGTTCCCCCAGCCGCTGCGAAAAGCTGTGACTTTGTGTACTCCACCATGGACATGGTCCGTAACGCTTCGATAGCGATGAACGGTGAAGACACATTGGCGGACACGATAGTTCTGGCCGGCTCGCTTAGGGATCAACTGCGCGCAAATGCTGCCGCACCCGGCACATTTCTCGCGACCCTGGTCGACAGTATGGATATATGGCACTGGTCCACGGGCACAATTTCCGTCGAAACCACCCGGAACGGGGCCAACGTTACGATTAACCAGCAATTCGTAGGCCCGGCACCCCTGCTCTATATTGCAAAGCCCGGCAACTATAGGGTCCAGGTCACCTTCGGTGGTGCCGTGATTTTTCAACAATCCATTACGGTGGTGGCAAATGCTCGCTCGGTGGTTACTGTTCCTTAGCTTGATTTCATTCCCCGCTGGATTGACCTCACTGTTCGCACAGCAGCTTCCTGCAACGCAAATTGCGGCGATCGAGGCAGAGGCGCCGGCCAATCCCACTCCCTCAGATCAATCGGCGGTGAACCAATACGTCATCGACCGAACGAAGCTAATGGTCGATATCGTCTGGAACACGGAACACCTTGCCATTCCAAAACCCTCCATCGATACGCAGATGCTCAATTATCGCGTCGCGCCTTACATCACCGGAACCACGATTACGTACCCCGTGCTCTACGCGAACTTGATGGACCAGATCGGGATCACTCTTGGCCACGACGTTTATGCGGACGGTAATAAGTTCCCCGTGGTCAAAACCATTCTGCAGCACCCGTACGCAGAGCCCTATCTGTTGCAAAGCATGGACCCAGCAATCATGTTCTTCCAGAACGACTGGTATCGCACTTACCAGGGCCTCATCGTTTGCAAGCCGAATGTAACCGGTTGCTTGAATATGCAAAGCATGATTCGTTACGCCGTGAGCCTGTTTCTGGTCGCGCATGAGTGCGGCCACTATGTCCACGGCGATACCCAGGAGGGTCTCGACGAAGCTCACGAGAAGAATGCTGATGCTTTTGCCTGGGATGTTGTGCAGAAGATTGCCGCGGCATATCATACCGACGATCCAGACGTGAACAAGACGTTCAACGAGATGTTCGGCGCCGGCGCCTTCGCCTTCCTCAACTTCGAAATTCAAACCAACAAGAACCGCATCCGCAGCCAGGGTGGCGACCCCGACCAGGACGGGTCGGTCATAATCCTCGAGCACCGTTTTGACGCGCTCCAAGCATTAGCTGGAGATGATCTGAGCGACACCATTTCCGACCTACTGCCCGAGGATCCCGAAAGTACCGGCTATCGTCCCGTTACGCTGCAGTGGACGACGGTCCCAGATGTGCTGATGGTCAACGGCGCGCTATTAAGCGTGCACGGTGAAGCGAGCAAGACCCTGCTGCTGGACGACAGCAGTACGTTGCACGTGATCGCCTGGTCTCCAGAGGGCGTGGCCGTCCTGGCGATCAATGAGGTGCCGGACGAGCCGATCGCGCTGGAGTATCAGCCCTATCTCGACGATTCACGCGACAAAATTGAACAAGCGCTCAAGAACCATGACTGGAGTACCGTTCTGCGCATGGGCACGCGTGACGAGGCAGTGAAAACAGACACATGGGCCGCACACTCCGTGAACCAGGCGCTGGAGAGGAACCGGGCCATCGCTCTCATCGACCCGACGCCGACGGGCGACGCGAACGTCGACCGGGCTGCTCTCTACAATGCCTCTCGCAGCAAGGCACTGTCGGCTTGGGGACTCGATCAAGTGCCTGCTTCTTCCTCACACTGAGAGCCATTGCGCTCACTGAATGTCCTTTACGCATTGCCGCGCACGCCACCCTGGGGGTTTTTGAAATAGAATCGACGAGATCGCGGAATGTGATAGCATCCCCATTGTTTCGCGCGGCTCTTCCTCTGGTTAGTGAACGATAAGGGAGGTGGATTCAAGCGGTCGATGCAACACCATCTAGTAGAACTTCTTCTATTGAAGGGATGGTGTTTATGAAGCAAGTGAAGCGGTCGAGACTTTCTGCTGCGCAGAGAACAGATGTTTGGAGGCGATGGAAGGCGGGGGAATCGTTGCATGAGATTGGGCGTGCCTTCAGCAAGCCGCCTAGCTGCATTCACTGTTTGTTGGTGCCTCGTGAAGGGATTGCTCCAGCCGCTCGCGTGCGCTCTCGTCTAGCGCTCAGCTTGGCCGAACGAGAGGATATTTCACGAGGCATCGCTGCCGGCTCATCGATTCGTGAGATAGCCATTGGCCTCGATCGAGCGGCGTCAACGGTGAGCCGGGAGGTCACCCGCCATGGTGGTCATTCGGCCTATCGCGCGCACGAAGCGGATAGCCAAGCCTGGAAATGCGCGTTGCGACCGAAGAGGTGTCTTCTTGCCAGGAACCGCAAGCTGCGGAAGATTGTTGCGAATAGACTGGTATTGAACTGGTCGCCGGAGCAGATTTCCGGATGGTTGGAGACGCAGTATCCCGAAGACGAGGCCATGCGCGTGTCCCACGAAACCATTTATCGTAGCCTGTTCATCCAAGCGCGGGGCGTGCTGAAAAAAGAACTGATGGAGCACCTGCGGTCCAAGCGGTGCATGCGCCGCTCGCGACATGCAACGGTCAGGGGAAAGTCACGGGGGCAAATCGTCGATGCTCTCTCGATCCGCGAAAGGCCTGCGGAAGTGGAAGACCGAGCGGTTCCCGGGCATTGGGAAGGCGATCTGCTGAGCGGCGCAAAGAACAGTTACATTGCGACTTTAGTAGAGCGTCATTCACGCTTTGCCATGCTGGTCAAGGTGCCAAGCAAGAATACGGAAGCTGTCGTTGCGGCCCTGAGCCGACGTGTTCGTAAACTCCCGGCGACATTGCGACGCTCGCTGACGTGGGATCGCGGGTTGGAGATGGCCAGGCACAAGGCGTTCACAGTGGCCACCGATGTGAAAGTGTACTTCTGCGATCCGCAAAGTCCCTGGCAGCGAGGCACGAACGAAAATACCAATCGCCTGCTGAGACAATACTTCCCCAGAGGAACCGACCTGTCCCCAATTTCTCAAGCGCAGCTCGACCAAATATCGCTACGCTTGAATCAACGTCCCAGAAAGACATTGGGTTTCCAGACTCCTGCAAGTAGACTGCAAGCAGGTGTTGCGTCGATCGCTTGAATCCACCGAGATTACCATCAAGAGACCCTATGATCGAAAGCCCAGCGCCAACATCAGCTCATAGGGGCTCAATTTCGTGCGAAATCGAAACGCTGGAGACGGTTGGGCGAATCACCTCACCTATCCAAAAGCAAGTTGGCGATAGCGTCCATTGTCATTCACTACTTCCGATTGCTGTCTTTTGTGAATGAGGTCGCGAGATGACGTGCCGCAGAATCGCCGTTGCTGCTGAGATGCTTGGTGTAGTCGTGCTATTCCTCAAGAAGAAAGTTCTTGGTCGCGGTTGAGGTGCCAAGCCACGTATTCGCGTAGCCGCTGCCCCAATCCTCCGGGAGCAACTGTTTAATGCGATGAGGCCGTTTGGTCAGTAGCATCCAATCCAAGTGCGGCGTCTTGCGGATCAGTTCCCACATTCGCTCAACGGCGCCGGCGGGCGCCTCTTTGTCGGCCCAGTTCATCAAGCTGCCGCAGAACACACGATGACGAACCGCTTCTTCGGCTGCCTGCCTATCCCAGCTAAGTGGCTTGCGCCAGTTGGCATCTGAGGTAATTCTCCGCGGTGCTTTTGGTCCCCAGTGGTTGACACGCTCAGTTATATGCCTGCGGTCTCTCAGCTCCGCATAGCAATGCTGGCAGCCGGGGCTGCACTTGGTGCAACCCTCCCAGCAGTTGTGCGTATGATGGGTCCAATTGATCTTTGTGATGTCCGCCATTTATGCAATACCCTTTCCAAACCTGAGCGCGGAAGCCAGAAAAGAGAAAAGATCATTTCGGACTATCCGCTTCCTTCATCGGCGTCCCGCGCCACATCCGCCAGATCTTGGTAAATTCGGCGTTGTAACCAAGGTCATCAGGCCATCTGTCGAGATCGGCAATCATCGCGAATACCGTCTTCATTTCCGTTGCTCTGCTGATCCCGAGTGCGACAGCAGCGGTAGCCGCCCAAACTCACGGCATCGACCCGACGCTGCCGGCAAAGGCAAAGGGTGGGGATATCCCTTCGGCGGCATGCTTTGTACGAGTCACACATTCAGTTATCGGCAATTTTCCCGCCATCTTCATCAGTTGATCCCAGTTGGAACTCGCGCTCTAAAAAGTCGGACACACGATCAGCGAGGCAATCCGGACCAGGTTCTTGGGGCCCCGGAGGTACAAATGCGCCAAATCGAAAGGTCTGAACGGCGAGTTCTTTAAGAAAATGACTGATTACGGTGCGCTCCGGCGCCTGCCGTGCCCGCAAGTAAGCATCGAAGGTCGTCCAGAAGAAGTGCACCTGGATCAGCTTCGGGTTGTTGCAACTCTGCAAAAGATCAACCGTTATAAAGCCGGGATCCAGCCTCAACAGGTCATAAAGGAATCCGCCGCACCGGAGGGATTCAACAAGCACATGAATGGATGATTCCGGAACTCGGCAGATCGTTAGTGAGTGATAAATCTTCATGTGAAACCTCGTTGTAAGCACATTGAAGCTTAAGAATTGAAAAGTTCGATTGTGAGGGGCAGGTCGACTTCGCAGCCTTCGCGCGTCCGCGAATGCTCGAGATACCTGTCCACCTGCCCCGATGATCCGTAACGGGCGTGCGCCGTGAGTCTCTCTGCAAATCACGTGGCCGGCCATCGGCTGCACAATGCAATCAGTCCCATAGCCACCAACTGCAGGCTGGGCAATCGACGCTTCCGCAGCGGCAGCCACCGCTAAGAATGCGGTGGAGCAACCAGAGCGGAAAAAGGCAAGTCAGCAACAACGATTTGAGAATTTTCCAGCAGATGGCCCCCGGCTTCGTTTGAAAAAAACCAACCAACCCGTAGACGAGAAATCCGACTACGACTGCGAGAATTACGTTCATCAGCTGTTTGAACAGTGGCGATTGCAGAATCGAAATCGAGGTTGACTGCAAAGAGTCTCCTTTCGGGGCATTGAGCCCCAATTCAGGTAGAGGGTTTTGTATTGGTGGAAGGATTGAAGGCTGAAGCGCCGGGTGGGTGGTCGTCGATGTTGGTCGGCGGTGCCGCCACTTCAGCCCCAAAAACTGACTATTGCGCCGGATTGGGTTGGCCACCTGTGCTGAGCAGCGACTCCGCTTCTCGCCAGGAAGCGTTGTGTGAGCTGCTCGCGGCGGAGCTACATCATGTACTCTTTCTCGAGGATCTGCTGCATCTCCGGAAGTGTTTCGGCCGAGCTTTCGCCGTTGTTGTCATCCTCCTCAAACATCCAGTCGGCCTCGTGGAGATCGTCGGTCTCTGCATCGACCGAGTGCGTCTCCGCTATCATATTGTTGAATTCGGCGGAAAGTTCGTCTTCCGTGAGAGCCAGCTCGTCGTCGGCCTGCTCCTCCTTAGTAGCGGCCGGCGCCGACGCTCCAATTGTGCTGTGCTCACCCATGCATTCCACCTTTCCCTGCCGCCATCCCGAGCCGACAGTACCTCGATTTTGGCACGAAGGCGAATGCTGAATCGCTCATCATTACTAAAGGAGTGTAGGTAATCTGCGACAGATGCGGGAACGGTCGCGTCCACGAAGTCGAGCTCACGGCGGGAAGTCGCGAACCCTGATCGTGACATGATCGGCGCCAAGCTGGGTGGCTATGAGCAGGACTGTGCGAAATGGCAGAACAACTCGGCCCGATTCTGCCCTTGAGAGTTCGCTTCTCGACATATGAAGCCTTCGGGCCAACGTCGATTGCGTAATCCCCCGGCGAAGACGCAGCCGCCGGAGGGCAGAGCCAAGCTGGATCGGGAAGGACCTCCATTCGGCTTGCGATTGGTCGAAAGGTTTCGTTGGCAACTCGAGATTCAGATACGAGACAATATTCCTGTGACAGCCCAGGCATCGACCACTCGAGTGGACAGTTTGCACAAGCGCGCACGCTCCGCAAACGACGACGTCGCGTGGTTGGACATGGGTAAGTTCCATGTGATACTCCGGCGCACGCGGTCCGGCTGCTCTCATCCCTCGTGAAGGAAGAAATGAAGCCGCTCAGGACCGAGTGCCGTGAATGATGTGGTTGTGGGAACAGCTTTTCTGTGGAGTGGATATCAGCGAGCGGAGACGATCGGCACCCTGACGATCAATCCTCGAATCCGGCACAAGCGTCTTCCGGATTTGCGGATCGGCGCAGCACCGCTTCGATATCGGGAAATTCTGCAAGCCGGGCATTTGGATTCATGTAGACAAGCCGCTTACCCGAGAGAACCGATGGAGGCACAAAGATCAGATTTCCGGAGGAGTACAGCCGGATCCCCGGAAAAGGATTTCGGTTCAAAATACGACCCGCGGGATGCAGGAACAAAAACGTCCAACTGTTTGGCGACCAGAATCGCAACGTCGTCTTCCAGCGGCGATCGCTTTCATTCAAAAGAACGAGCGCTTCCCGCGCTTCGTCAACATGCAATTCAGCGCCGATGACGCATGATGTTCTTCCGGTGCGAAGCACCCAGTTATGAAATCCCGGTTGTCGGCCCAGCCAACGCTCAAGGTCGAGGCGATCATTCGTGGGCGGCCATGCCGGCCCAGCCCATCTTGAGTCTCCATCGACAGGGCCCATCTCCCATCCCCGCTCGAGGCCGTTTAGTAGGTCCGCCGGCAGCTTCACCGGCGGTTGTTTTGCGTTTGGGTGAGGTCCGGGATTGCTGGCCGAGGAAGGCCGGCGCGCAAGCTCCGCGAGGAAGGCTTCCGCGGATTTCCATGGCGGCTTTTGCGCGAGGACTTCCCTGCCCATTCCGGCGCGTCCGGTGTGCTCGGCAATCTTCACCTGTGCGCCACTGGCCCTGGTGTGATTACGATGGCGTTCCCGCGTAAACTCGCAGGTTTCGCAACCGCGTGGAATCAGTAACTGCTCACAAGTATCAAGCCATCGACAGACGGGCAGGAAGTCAAAAGATGAGTAGAGTTTCGAGTCGTGAGAATGACTCACGGTGAATGCCTCCTTTCAGAAGGTTGGTTTGTGCTTGTGGAACGAGTTGAGATCAATTAGTCGTAGAGCGGAAAGATCGAAGGATCAGGGCTCGATTGATGGGCGCGTCCGCCCTCAAGCCCGCGCGACAGGCGCTTCTATTTCTCCACCCGCAAGGAATTGTCCGAAAGTTGGACAGCCGCTACTTCCGAGATGGTGTTTTTTTCAGAAGTTGCGTGTGGCCGATCACCAGTTCCCTTCTACATCCCAAGCGCTGACGCTGAGGTGTGAGCAAACAGCTTGCCGCGCCGCACATATTTACGAAAAACGGCCACATTTTTGTGGCGTGACCGCAGCATCACAATCGCTTCTGGAACTCCGGATCGTATCGCCTGCGCGCCCAGGCCCCGATGCGACTCCGCCTCAATGAGTGCACCGTCTGCGCCGCTTTCGGTGGAATTCACTTTTGCACTGACGCGCATGAGATGCCGGTCGAGCAGCAGTACGTTCCGCGGGATCAGGCATAGAGCTGTTGATTAACGTCACACTTCGCGTCGCATCCGCTGCGTCACCGGCGCTTCGGTAGCGCGGTTGACATCTCGATCAACACTCTCTCGAAGGCTTCAGCAATCGGCGGGACCCTGATTGCGGATCACGCCGTCCCATAGACGCCATCGACATGCCTCGTGATTCCTTCGAGCGCAGTGTTCCCACGCCGCCGCACCCAGACTTCCCCCTGTTTGCGAACCATTGGCGGGTCATCCAGCACACTCAAAACTCAGTCTTCCTTATCGCTCCAAGATCCTGGCGGTTCATACCAGTCAAGCACATGCAAGTAATGCTCGAGGGAAGTTGCCGCCGAGCCATGCCCCATTAACAGGGCGATGCCCTGCAAGTCGCCCTCTGTAATTTTTTCGGTGCGAAAAAGTTTCTCCCGGAATTGAGGGTCCTCAAGCCATTGCCGCGTCTTTTCATTTTTTCTGCCCCGAAAGAACTGCCGCGCCATTCGCTGGAGATCCGGCCTGAGTTTGAGCCACAGCATATTTCCAAGAGAGTGCCTCAGGCGGTGATAGTGGAAGTCGCGGTCGATCGGTTTCCACTTTCGGAGTTCATTTCCCTGGAACGCCCGGTGAATATCCAGTACCACGGTTTCGAAACCCCGCGCTTTGGCTTCTCCGCCTTTCGAGAACACGTGGGCTTTATCAAATGGAACTTGCTTCTCTCGTGCAGCCTTTCGCGCGGCGAACACAAGGTTCCGTACATGCCTGAGTTCCTTCTTGGGGACGAGGAGGCGGAGCGGCAAGTCACGACGAGCGTTGGACGTCTTGAGTTGCCGCATCTCTGTCGGGCGCACGTGGAGATAATCAATTCTGTCAAAGTCGATGACGCGCAGGCCAGCCGTTTCGGCCCTGCGCAATCCGCAGCGATATCCGAGGATCAACGCCACCCGTGCCGCTTCGCGATCAGCCAAATCGCCCCTGCCCCACTTTCCTACCAGCCGGTCAATAGCCTCACCGTACTCATCGACTGTGATGAGACTCGCGTCAACCTTCACCAGGCCTAGGACCGGCAACCTTTCCTCGAGATCCGCCAGTCCGTCGGCCTTCTTCAACCTGTACTCGCTCAGAAAGTGCAGCCAATGGCGGATGGCTCTTACAAGCGGGCGGGAATGAGTCTGGGCATTGGACTTGGGTTGATCAGTGTATTGCCGGTACTGATAGAACGCATCTTCGTCAAGAATTCCTTCCAGAGCGTCCTCCCACGCGTCTTCCGTCACTTCCGTCACCGCGCCTTCCCCCAGCCTCGGAATCACCTTCGTCGCAATCAGGAGACAGTAGCGGCGAACCGTAGGCGGCTCGCACCCACAGCCCCTGCGCCGCCCGTTTGCTCCGGATTTCGGTTCGGCCAGGTATATCGCGAATTCAGTCATCATCTTGAGCGGCTCGTCGCTGCTCTGCGCCAGTTGGTTGAGCGAGGCCATGTCAAGCGCGCTTGGATCGAGCACCGTTCGCAGAACCCCGATCCATGCCAGCCCCTCCCCCGCATCATCCGGAACTTCCACGTCCGGATCATCCGGGGTACGATCGGCCCTCAACCAATCGCTTCGAGGAGCTGGGAATGGATCCAACTTGAAACCGGCGATTCTGCTCAGCGCCTCGGGTGGGAGGCTGTGCGAAACAATCCGCCTGCTGCGATGAGCGACAACGACGGATGGCAGTTCCAGAACAGCCATGCCTTGTGCCGCATTAATCAGCTTGGCAATCGAGGGCACAGCGGCACAGGTCGGATCGGTTCCTGCCAACGGATCTTTCGCGGCCTCTTGCTGGAGGGACTCAAGAAGAGAGGAGGCTTTCGTGGCACGCCGCGAGTAAACGCGAAGAAACTCTTCAGACCCTGCAGTGGCCAGGAACTCCAGCAGGCGTTTCACCGATTCCTGCCGCAGGATCAGGAATCTGCGTTCGGCGTTTTCCTGCCTCCCATAGTTCAGAGAAAGCGGAATCGCCCAGACCTTATTGGTGTGAATAAGGAACTGGCGCTTCTCTTCAAGCGACCTAAGGATCGCAGGGATGTAATCGGCGTGGAGCAGGCGGAACTCGAGAATCGCCGACACCAGGAACAACAGGAATGCCAGCGCAGGGCCGGGCTTCGGTGCGACTGCCTGCTGGCTAGGCAGACTTTGGCTCGCGGCGATTGTGAGCCACGTGCGAGCGTCGGCACAGATCCGCTCGGCGTCGCCAAGGCCATTTGCCAGAGGGTTCTTGGGCAACGGGTATTCAACGGCGACGCGCATCTGCTTGAGCAGTTCCTCCGGTGTTCCCGCATCGACCGCGATCTTGCGCACCAGGCTGAGCAGTTCAACTAAGTTCGTGCCCTCCTCCGCATGAGTGAGGATCTCGCTCTCGACCTTTGCCAGATCGCCTTTTTTGAATGGGGCGGGTTGCGATGCCAGAAGGTTCTGAACCGCCTTCACACGATTCTTCTCGCCGAGAATTTTCCTCAGATCATCGATGGTGTAGTTCATTTCTAGCGGACCCCCGGAACGGGATCAAATCCTAATTCTTTTTTCAAGAGGTTCGGCATCAGTTTGCGAAGCTCCTCTAGGAAGCTTCCAAAGCTAAAACTCGAGAATGGCGAGAATGGTTCGCGTCCGTGCCACCAATGCCCCATGAAAGCTTCCGCGTGAGTGTGGGACATGCCCGCTTTGCGCAACAAGTCACGCATTACCTTCCTCGGCGAGTTGACTGGAAGCGGAAATTGTTCCTTCATCACTTCCTGAATCGTTGTCGGCGTCAATGCCACCGGTTGATTTTTCGCGTCAAGCAGCCATGCCGGGGACGTCTCCGAGGTGGCGTCTGATGATTCGGCAGGCGGCTTGAGATCGGGGAAGATCTCAGAGAGCCGGGCGAGCCTGCTTTCCAGCGCCTTCATGTGCCGCCGAAGTCGATCTGGGGCGAGAATTATCCGTGTTTTGTAGCCGGTTGCGAAATCCTTGTCACTTAAGATGCCAACGCCTGTGCTGATCGAGAAGCTGTCGCTCGCCTGGTATGCAAAGCGGATCGCGCGGGTTCCAAAGCAGAAAAATTGATGCCAGACTGCGTACATCACGGCGCGGTTGAGGAGTTCCGCGTCGCGCGTGGGGTTAAAAGTTGGAAGCTTCAGACGGAAGAATTGCTCACTTCCCTCGCGCAACCACTTGATCGTTTCCTTCACCTTTTCAATACGCGGGAACGCCCGACAGCCGACAAATCTCTTTTCGCCCGGGTCCGGATGGGATATAGCTGTGATGGCCACCGGTGTGCCTTTGCCCCAGAGTCTTCCCTGCGATGCTGCGAAGAGTGAAGCCGCCTCGGTGGTTTCAAGGATCGAATAGAACAACTCCACCTGCGCTAGGGATTGATGCAAGCCGAGGACCAGGCAAGCGATTGCCAACTCGCCCCCAGTCAATTCATGCAGAATTCCCCAGCTCAAATGGGAAATCCGGGCCGGCGTGAAATGGTTATAGCGATCGCATTGGCTAAGCCAATGTCGCACAACCTTGCGAAATTTCTTTGCTTGGAAGGGAAAGAGCTTTTTGAAAGGAAGAGACCCATCGCTTTTGATGACGGGTCTTAGAAGCAGGTACCGATCAATGAGCTTGGTAACTATCTCCGAGGCCGGGTAGATCAAGAGCTTTTCGGGATTCACTGCGATATTGTCGCGATTCTGGAACCCGGATTTATACAGGGGGCTTACTGCATCCCATTTCCATTGACCGCATTTTTCTCCAGCTGCGAGGTCGGGAGGCTTGTACGCAAACTCCGAACTGAGGCTCGGATCAATCCTGAGTTGCAGCACTTCGTCAATGCTTCGGCCCGTTTCGGCCATAATCGCGATAGCTGACGCAGCGGTAAAGCGATTCAATTCAGAGGGTCCACGATTTCTGGAGATTCTCCGTAGATGGCGCCGGATATGCATATGAAATTCCTGCAGGCGCATCGCCTGCGAATTCCACGGGAAGAGCCTCCGGTCAATCTCGAAACCGCGCGTTCGGGCGCGGGCAATCTCGACAGCTTCCTGCCTGGTCGTAGCGTCCGACGTAGCAGTAAGCACCGTAGGGTTCTCGTCGGCCAGTTCGAGAGGATCCAGACCAAGATCGAGGATCTCCTTTTTCGTGAGAGAGTGTTTTGTCTTGCCTCGCGGACTCCTACCAATGACGTGCTCCTGCGCGGTGTCGTCTTCGCCATCATCGTTTTCCTGCCCTTGGGTAGACAGTCCGTATCTGTGATCGGTGTAGGCCACGCATAGATAGTTCTGAATGGACCGCGTTCTTGCGCCTCCCGTACCACTTGAACCGGGTGCATAACCTGTTTCGCAATAACTCGTGATTCGATCATGCAGGATTCGCAGGTCAGGATCGGGTGGTCGTTTATCATTAAGCTCGTTGAGGAATTGACCGGGATCGCAAAGAGTGTCCAGATTGCTGAGCCATTCCTCCAGTCTTGGATGGAATAGGGCGCGGACGGTTCGGGCCGCAGTATCCGACATCTTGATGTGGCGACTTCCGTCAATATCTTTGCGTGCGCCTTCCCGGATGTCGCCCACATGGCCGGGATGGTCATTCAGGTAATCTCTCACCTTGCGCCAGTGAGCATGCAATATCTGGAGCTGCAGGCCGCTGTACTTTTTGGGTAGAGTTTTGTGGACGACGCATAACATCGCAAACAATGGAGCCTCGTGCATTTGGCTCCAAAGCGGATGTTTGAGTTCCGCACGCTTGGTCTGAGAGATCGCTGCCGGCCCATCTATCTGATGCCCGAATAACCGACGGAATTCATAACTGATTTCATATTTGTTTGCGAGGAGCACATTACAAACTGCCACCCAATTCTCGAAAGGTTCTTTGATCTGCCAGGAGGGAAGCGCCTTGAAGGTGTCGAGAAGGTTCTCACAGACTAAGAAGAGGCACCTGAGGTTCTCTGGAGGCCGGCATACAAGGACGAATTTCTCGAAGGGGTCTTCGAGGCCATGCTGCTTCGCGAGTTGTCGTGGATGGTAGAGGGGAGGCGGGGGTAATAGTAGACCCATGTCGAATGCTTTTCGTTTGTTTCTGTTCCAGTTCGCAAATCAGGTTGCGGTCACATCAAAAACCGCCCGCACCACTGCGGACCAAATCGAGCCCTCAGACAATATCGAGGAGTCGCTTCCGGTAACTGGTGCTCTCGCCCCGATCGATACCTCTGAATCATCGGCAGCGGCGCGCGCTAGTTTAGTCGCAGGAGCCAATCAATGGCGCAAGAGCAGTAAAGAGAGTTTTCCACTCTCGCATGCAGTTCGGTCATGCGCATTGGACCATATCACGGCAAGCTGAACATTGCCGACCCTCCGCCTATGATCCACCGAAAGAAGATGGGCTGGCGTTCGACGCTTTTTTGGGGTTCCCATGTAGACGAGTTACGAAATGGCAGGAGATCCGTGAGGATCGTCCCTACCGCGACCGCGTTTCAGTACCCTTTGGGGGCTCGGACTGTAACGTCTCACGGTGCTTCGTGCCAGTTAACGTCGCGACGCCCGACTCAGCATCAATAGCCGGAAATGCCACGTCCGAGGCCTGAACACCGCTCGGAAGAATGGGGGACCCATTGCTACCAATCAATTCTCTCCAAACAAATTGTACGCGTGAGCTTTCGGAAATGCAGCCGGTCATGGGATTCTAAGAGTAAGGCACAGGACGCATGCCGGACTGGGTCTAAGAAATGCAAAGGGCCCCTATGAGCCGCAAGTCGAAACTCGACGCCGCACTGGAGGGATCCGCATATCCACCGATGGTCCCACACCAGTATCTACTAGATCAGCCAGAGGATTGGGAATCTACCTGCAGCCTCCTTTGCCAGAGACATTTGCACGCGCAAGAACGCCTATCCGACGTCTGCCGGGATCTCGGGCTCGACCGCGCTACCGCACGTCATCTGGTCGCGCTGATCCGTGCACATGAGTGTGGACGCATCGGGCAAAGCTATGTCAAATCCAAGATCACGCGCCAGCGGATCCCCCCGTTGATTCGAGACTTCAAAGCGAAGATTAGGGCCAATGAAATTGGCCATGCCATTCTAGTTGTCGCACGGCAGGATGCGCCTCTGGTGCGACACGTGATATCCACCTACGCGGCGGCCGTCAGCACGGACAGGCAGATCGTGTTGACTCCGACAACTGCAACTCACATGGCCTATGCCCGTGCGCTGGTCGAGTTTGTGCACGGGCTCAGAGTTGAGGGCCTCGGATTTCGCCTCGTCGCCTACGAGAATGCCAAAGGTGAGCATGCCGATCTCGATGCTTTCGGCATGGCGCTCGGGCTGGATGAGGAAATACCGAAACGCGTCGTGCGGGCGCGCAATCCGGATGCAGATTCGCCTGCCCGCCAAGTCGGCTTGGAGGTGGTACGCACTACCTCGGGCGGAGATGTGAACGTTGACGAGGCATTTTTCGCGGCGATGATTCTCGGCGCCGCGGTGGAGGCATGGCGCTTTGCCGTGCATGCGTCTGTGATGAATCCCGACGGCCAGCCCCTTACTGTCCTGCCTATGCCCTTGTATCCCTGGCCTGGGTCAGAGCTACCTCGGGCGGCGGTCTACCTCCCATTCCCGTTTCCTGAATCTAGAAGGTCCGGCGGTATGGCCTCGGCCCGGGTAGATTCGAGCACTTTCCTTTTGGGTCACGGACGCCCCCTGGAGGAGGCCATCCGTGGACTCGAGAATGCGGATCGAGTGGCTCGAAGACTTGCTCCGGACCTGCCGCTCTACGTGTATAACCTGCCTCCCGGCTAGACCGAATACTGCACATGCCATCCGAGCTAAGGTGAGCCAAACTGGGTGGGGTCGGCTGATTCTGGTGCCTGATAACCCGAAGTTTACTGGCGTGAAGTGGTCGAAATCACACGCCGCGCGGCCCAAGCTATAGGCCAAGAGCCGCCGCGGAGTTCTGCGTGAATACCGTCGCCATTTTGGTGTACCTGCGAACCATGGCTGCTGTTTTGTGTCCCGTCTGGCGCATGATGACTTCGTCCGAGGCTCCTCCGTAGAGTTTTGCCGACGTTACGTGGCCCGAGCGGAGGCTATGTCCGGACAGGTTATGAGAGTCAATTCCGGCCCTCTCAGCGGCCTTCCTAACGATCCTTCCAATGGAGTCTTTCCCGAGCCCGCCAGCGGAAATCCTGCCCCAGCGATCCACCGACCTGAACAAAGGCCCTGTGATGCGGGCTGCGTCAATCCAGCGTTTGAGGGCCCTCACGGGGCACACAGATTCGTCCTCGGACCATGGAATGCCGATGTCTCGACCAGCACCAAAAGGGTCCGTCTTCGACCTTCTCAGATGAATCGTCAGTCCGGCCTCTGAAAGCTCCAAATCAGTGGTGAGCAACGAGGCAGTCTCTGCGCGGCGGAAGGCGCCGCTGAAAGAGATTCCAAGGAGGGCGCGATCCCGTAATCCGGAAAGTGAATCGGGGCATGCCAGCAGGATCTTTTTCACGTGGCAGGTCAGGAGTGGGTCTTTGGAATGCTGCGCTGTGCCACAGCTCCGGCGAATGCCACGCATGACTTCGCCGAGCGGTGTGTTCCGGCAACTCGCCGGGTTGTGTGTGTAGCCTCTGGCCTTGTGGGTCGTATTGATGGCCGCCAGTCGCCTGGCGATCGTCGCCGGTTTCAGGCTCGATGAAAACGCCGCCGCGTACAAAGCTACGGTGGCACCAGAAGCCGGCAAGGCCTCAAGTCCGTGCTTTTCGGCCCAGTGAGAGAAGTGCTGGAAATCAGACTCGTACGCTGCAGTACTCGCAGCCGACCGCGCGCACTGTATGAGGGAGTTGGCTGTCGCGATGATGTCCTCGAGTCCGGTAGATTCCGGAACAAGGGAGAGAGTGTTCTCGTGCATGGTGTGCTCCTATGCTCATTTGCGGGGACCGCAGGCAGAGCTCTGTTGCCAATGGGGGTGATTGGAGAGGGATGGCGGTACGGACATTGGGCCGCGACATGAACCCGCCGGCGCTACCGGTCAGAGTGCATGACGCACGGGCCGGGGGATGACCGCGAACGACAAAACTGCCCCGATGGGCGATTATGAGGACCGCGGGACCGGGATTTCGCTCTGCAGGGGTGGAAGGGAAGGCAATGGATGAATCGGGCGGCGATTGGGGCACCTTCTGTAGCGGTGAACAACATCGGAGCCGGCTCCGGACGGTCTCGACAGGCCCGGCGTAGGTCACCGTTCCTGTCTGGCACCTCGCCCTCGATACGCGATCGAACGCTGCACGAAACCTGGGATGATCCGCAATTCCGAACCTGCCCCAATCGTGCTGGTCCACGCCGCAAGGCAGGCTGCGTGGCTCTGGAGGCTGCTCGGCAGAATCCGACAATTCGGGACAATTGGGGCACTTTTGCTATCGGTGAACGGCAAAGGAAAATGCCACGAACAACCCGATTCTTAAGTCCGCTGCGACCGAAGCGGTTTTTTATCGGGATCATTGCCTTGCCGAGGCAGAGCGCGCGTGGCCACGGATGATCGCGGTCTTTAATCCTGCCCCAATGGGGGATCAGAATCCCAGCGCAATCGCGTTGCCCTGTGTTTATGCGGGGTTGCGAGATGAGTGCGGGAAAACCATTGGGGCATCTTGCGCAACGGTGAATAGCAACAATCCATTGGACGCGCATACACCCGTTGGCTCCCGGGTGGGCCTAATTATTCAACTTCCAGCACTGCCCGTTTGGCCGAGTTGCTCCCGGCACTGTCTCGCGAGTATCTTGTTCAGCTCTTAGCAGCCGCAGCGGCGGCAAATCGCGCCTGCATCTCCCGGGTCAAATGCGGCACAATTCCAAGCACTCGTTCAATCAGCATGAGCTGGCCTCTATGATGCATCTCATGTTCCTTCACCGAAAGGATCATTTCGAAGCGACTCTTCGACACAGGATTTGCGCCCTCAGGCATCTGTACCTGTTCACAAAGGATGCCGTCGCTGATTCCGTGCAGCCATCCAGCCCACTTTTCGCCCTCTCCACGGAGTAGCTCCAGAATCTCATCCTTGCTGCGGGGCTTTTTTTCTTCGGCCATCATGCGCCCCATCAAGGAAGGAAAATCGAATCCTCGCAGCGTCGCTCTGCGTTCGACTGCGTGCACCTGGTACTGAAAAGTGTAAGCCAGCGCGATGTGAGTTAGCAGCTCTGCGACACTGCGAGTATCCGGGGCAGGGCGGAAACTGTACTTCTCCGCCGGAATGTCCTCAGCGATGGCCAGAGTGTTCTTGCGAACCGTGCGATAGCTTTCCGCCAACTCTCTAGCTCCGTAATGATTCATGATCCCTCCTTATGACGATTTTGCCCGCGACTTATCCTCACGGGGCCGAAACCTTAACGTTGGACTGCCCGATCTTGGTGCCAGCGAGGTTTTAGTGTAGCGCAGTGTTGAGGCGCTCCGGGCGGATCGTGACGATAGCGGTCGGATCGTCGGTCACTCGGACATAACAGCATTTCCGGGGTTACTACTGGGATGGTCCGCCGCCTAAGCCCCTCGAGGGTGTAGAGGTAAACACAGGAGGTGTTCCATGGAGATTCGCACAATTGGCATCGATTTAGGAAAGACAGTCTTTCACTTTGTAGGCGTGAACGCACGGGGCGAAGTTGTGGTTCGCAAGAAGGGCTCGCGGACTCAGCTGCTGCGCTTTACCTCGAACCTTCCTGAGTGCCTGATCGGCATGGAGGCCTGCGGAGGATCGCATTTTCTCGGCCGTGCTCTGCGGGAACAGGGGCATGATGTGCGCCTGATGCCGGCACAGTATGTGAAGCCGTACGTGAAGACCAACAAGAACGACTACATCGATGCCGAAGCGTGTGCCGAGGCTGTCACCCGCCCCACGATGCGCTTTGTGCCGATCAAGAGCGATGACCAGCTCGACCTGCAGTCGCTGCACCGAGTGCGCGAGCGGTGGGTTGTGCGACGCACCGCGGTGATCAACCAGATTCGCGGATTGCTGCTGGAGCGCGGCATCACCATCCGCAAAGGACGCCATCATATTGAGGAGTCTCTACCCCGCATCCTGGAAGACCCGGACAACAAGCTGTCCGGCGCATTGCGGGTACTTCTGAGACAACTGCAGTTGGAGATGCAGTATCTGCACGGGCAGATCGAGGAATCCGACAAGCTGATCGTGCGCATCGCCGGCGAACTTGAACCCTGCAGGCGGCTGGTCGCGATCCCCGGAATTGGACCGATCACTGCTACGGCCACGATCGCAGCCATCGGCAACGGAGCTGCCTTCAAGAAGGGCCGAGGGTTTGCTGCCTGGCTGGGAGTGGTGCCCGGCGAGCATTCCACCGGCGGCAAGCAGAAGCTCACCGGCACCAGCAGACGTGGGAACAAATACCTGCGAAAACTCTTCGTGCAGGGAGCGCATTCCGTGCTGCTGCAGAGAACCAAGCAATCTTCGGGCCTGAGTACGTGGCTGGCCAGTCTCACCGCACGCAAGCGCAAACAGGTGGCCACCGTGGCGTTAGCTAACAAGATGGCGAGCATGGCCTGGGCCGTTCTATTCAAAGGAGAGGCTTATCGCCCCCCGCTATTACCACAAACCGTAGTAGTCTGATGGACTGCATATGACGCCTGGCGCAAGCGCCAGGCTTGGAAATCGCTTCGCGATTCCCACATCTGCAGTCCAACGGCGACGGCTATCAGTTTTGAGATTCCTGCCAGGTTTGCTGGCGAACCATGAGATGGCACAACGGTCGATCCCGGCGCTCCCAAAACCTGTAACCGGAAAATGCCTCCAAAGGCAGCGTTATTATTGACCTTTGAATAATATAGTGACATTTCTGATGTTTCGTGTTATGTTCTCGTCATGGGTAATGCGGCGGGAGTGCGACGGGACTTCGATCAGCTGGAGCAGCGGCGACTGGGCGCAGTCGATCTGCTCCGGGAGGGGATTCATCAGGCCGAAGTAGCGCGGCGGGTGGGAGCGCATCGGCAGTCGGTAAGCCGGTGGGCGAAGCAGCTGGAACAGGGCGGCAAGCGGGCGCTGCGCAAAGCTGGCCGCGCGGGGCGCAGGCCTCGTCTGAGCACTGAGGACCTGCGCCGCATCGAGAAAAGCCTAAAGCGCGGCCCCCAGGCGCTGGGTTTTGAGACCTCGCTGTGGACATGCTGGCGTGTAGCCTATCTAATCGAGCGGGAATGCGGAGTGAAGTATCACCCGTCGCAGGCTTGGCGCATCTTGCGGCAGTTGGGCTGGAGTTGCCAGCGTCCCACGGGCCGGGCACTGGAGCGGGATGAGGAGAAAATCCGTGCATGGAAACAGAAGCGTTGGCCGGAGATTAAAAAAAAGCCCGAACGGAAGGCCGGACCATCGTCTTCATCGACGAGAGTGGGCTGAGCGAACGGCCCCACCGCTGCCGTACTTGGGCGCCGAAAGGAGAGACGCCGGTGCTGCAGTATCACTTCAACTGGAAGACGCTGTCGGCTATGGCGGGCATAACCTGGTGGAACTTCTACTTCCGTTTGTTTCCCGGCGCCATCCGCTCGCCGCAAGTGATCCTCTTCCTCACCCATTTACTGCGCCACATACCCGGCAGATTGCTGATCGTCTGGGACGGGCTGGCGGCGCATCGCAGCGCGGCGGTGTGGGAGTTCATTCGACAACAGCGCGGGCGGCTTTGGATCGAGTTCCTGCCCGGCTACGCCCCGGAACTGAATCCGGTCGAGTATGTGTGGTCCTACTGGAAGCAACACGAGTTGCCCAATTTCTGTCCGGCCAGCTTCGGCCAGTTGAGCCAACATGCCCGCCAGGCGCTCCGCCGGATGCGCCGTCGCCCAACCCTGGTCTGCGCCTTCTGGCAACAAGCGGAACTATTTCCTCTGTAACTATATTATGCAAACTTCAATAAATAGGACGAGGGCGCAGCGCATTCCATTCAGGCCAGGAGATCGCTACTCCAACAAAGGCCGGATACATTCGCGCAGACCAATTCTGTCATCCTCATTTTTCGCTTGCAAAACGGCGGCGGACCATACATTCCGGTTTGGCGGTCATCCGACCGAAATCCTCTATCAAATCGCTGAGCACTCATGTGAAGGAGATCACAAATACCCCGCGGATAGCCGAGTAAGATGGCGGGGAAAAGTGAAGAGGTCAAGCCGGGAGTCAGAAAAGCATTGGAGCAGTCAAGGAGACAGCCCCCATGAAGTTCAGTGAACAATGGAGCCGACGTGACATGATGAAGGCCCTGGGCATGGGAGTTGCCGGAGCTGCGACTATTTCCGTCAGTGACCGGAATGCCTTTGCCAGGAACCCTGAGGCCTCGCGGATCTACGGGAGTCGGGGAGGGCGCAGTCTGTACCAGCAGCCGGAGGAACTATCCTCTGCTGCCCTGATCAAGGGCAATGATCGAAGCGAGAATATCTACAAGGCACTCAAGCTCATTGAGGACCAGATATTCAGCGGTATCAAGGGTAAGCAGATCCTGATCAAGCCAAACTTTGTGCAAACCAGCCGTCAACTGGCCGCGACGCATGTGGATACCATTCGGGGCATTCTGGAGTTCCTTCGCCCGCATTACAAAAAGGAGATAGTGATCGGCGAAGCGGCGGCCACTAAGGAAGGCACGATGGTTGGGTACAAGAATTACGGGTACTACGACCTGGTGCAAAAGTACAAAGTGAAGCTAGTCGACCTGAATTTGGGCGCATATGAGTATCGCTACACGATCGGTGCAGACAATGCACCGGTTCCAATCCGCATCTGCGCTCCCTTTCTGGATCCTAATCTCTATGTCATTTCCACTGCGATCATGAAAACACACGGCTTTGCCTCAGTGACCTTATCGCTGAAGAACGTGCTGCTGGGCGCGCCGGTGAACGATTACAAGGTAAGCGACAAGGGACGCATGCACATGGGGCCTCACGGCGAACCCAACGATATTATCCACTTCAACATGTTCCACATGGCGCAGCACGTATTTCCCGATTTGGCGGTCATCGACGGATTTACCGGAATGGAAGGAGACGGCCCATCGCGCGGAACGCCCGTGGATTCGCGGATTGCCGTTGCCAGCGTCGATCCATTGGCCGCGGATGTACTTAGCGCCCGGCTGATGGGCTTCGACTCCAAGAAGATTCTTTATCTGTCGGCGATGACTGAAGCCGGAATGGGCCAGGGGAATCTGGGAAAGATCACTGTTCTTGGAAACCGTGTAGAGGATTGCTCCTACAGGTTCAAGAATTCGCCCCTGTTGCATTTCTCGGCTGCGCTCGATAGTTAGTGCATCTCCTAGGCAGCGGGTGCAATCAAGCGGATTGATGACTGGATGGTAACTTCCGGATTGACGGTTCATACGTCAACAATGCTGGATTTTTGTAGCAAGTCATTGCTATTGGGGTTTCCGACGCCGTTTTCTCTCCCCCCAGCCCCCGCTCTATTGGCTCGCGCGCTCCAGCATGACTGGGAGGGTTACGGACCCCATGCGGCCGGAGTTCTCGTCCACGACGATGATCCGAGTGGTGCCGAAGTTCTGCTTGTGGTCGATATATTCGGCGAACGGGATTCCGTCCTGCAAAATCTTTTGATAGGTGGCTGACTTCATGTTAAGAACCAGGGTTTGCTCCTTTGCCTGTGCGCGCGTTCCCGTTTCGTCGCGCTGCACGAGAAAGATGTCGAGTTTGTCCTTCCAAAGATCGTCTTTCTGCTCCAGCCCGATGTCGGTGGCCGCGATGTTCAGCGAGATGGCGGCGCCTTGCGAAGCGTGATCCCAATGGGCGCTGAGACCGATCTCGCTTTCGTCCTGCGGCTGCCAGACCGCCTGCGTGAGCCGGTCTTTCAGGTTGGATGGTTCCTTCGTGTAGAGATAACCCGCGCGATACCGAAGCACGATCCCACGCCGGCTGGGGACGGCGACAGTCAATCGGTGGTATTGGTTGTCCGGTTGAATATCGGGCGCGAAACTCAGCAAGTAGGAATCGTGGCCGTCTTGAACCACGCTTTCGAGATCACCGAGGATATTGTCTGCTCGTGGAAATGAGCGGCCGTCTGTAGCTTGCGCCAACTGTTGAATGGCAGGCTGAACCGCGTGCAGATCTTGTCGCAGCTGAGCGGCAGCGCGGCCGTCGGTCACCGCAGCCTCATGAGCCTCAAGATCCGCTTTCCCATCCAAACCCTGGATCGCAGGATTCAACTGCACGCTGTTGTTCTTTAGACTCGCGTCAGTTGCCAGACTTGTCAGTTGCGATGCATCAAGCGGATAGAGACTCACATGAGCATCATTGAGGGCCTCCTGCGCGGGAACGACGAAACGTCCGATCGTGTTCGGGCCCTTGTCGTTGCCGGCCGCCTGGTCAGCCCAGTTCGCAAGCGCATTATCGCTGGCGATCCAGACAAGATCCTTATGGCCCGGAATGGAGTTCATGTGAGCGGCGATGGCAACCAGAGCTGCCATCGACTCACGAGCCGGATCACTGCCTTCCTTCATCATTTTTGGATCGACGCTTGCGCTCGTGCCTCCGCCCGTGATGTCCGGGCACCAGGACGAGGCGGAAGCAGAGCCTATGGTTTGCATTCCGCCTATGTTTCCGTTTACGTACTGCATGTCACAGGGAGACTCCACGGTGTCGAACTGCTGCCGATTGCGCACTTCCGCTTCCTGCGCCCGGGCAAGATCCTGAGCGCTCGGGATCCATTTGCCCAATGCGGAAATCAACGCGGGATGATTGGTCGTTTCTTCGTTCAGGATGCTGAAGCTGGAACCGGTCCTGACGTAAAGGCCGACCGGCTCCGACGGTGGAACCCGGTTGAGAAACTTCAGGAGTTGCTCGCGGGCATGCGTCAGATCGGCGAAGCTGAGACTGGTTGGGTCAAGCAGGAGAATGGTGGAGCTTCCAGGAGCCGAAGCAGTTGCAGATTGCGCTCGCCCATTGGCATCGGGACGGTTGGAATAGAGGACCGGCAGGTCAGGTGTTACAGCAGTCTGGGGCGCCGCAGGCACCGCACCGATTTTAGTGAAGGAACGAAGGCTCACTTTCCTGCCGTTGTCGTAAACTTCGAAATCTTCCATTGACAGGCCAGTGACAGGCTGGCCTTTTTGGTCGAATGCCGTGACGTCGACATCGACGAGACGGACGTTCACGCTCAGGGCAAAACTGGACGCCGCCGGAAGATGACCAGTCTTCTCAGGAAAAGGTGCAGACGCCACAACGGCCATCTCAGGCGCAGAGGAAACCGACGTCGACGCACTCGATGGCGCAGCGGGCTGCGAGTTCGCAGGTGATGAGGGTGCGCTCTTCGCTACTAAACCGGGGTTGGAATCATCGGCCATTTCGCCCGTGTTCGCGTTCGATGGAGCCGACACGGCATTTTCGTTCGTCACGCTAACCTGCTCGGTCGGAGCAGGCACAGCGGATGCAACGGTTTCAGGCGAACCTTTCGGCGGCTTGGCTGGCGCAAGTTCGCCTTTAGCATTGTCCGCCCTGAGTATCTGTGCATCGGCGCGAAAGAGGTGATAGTTGTCGAAGGTGGTCTCGTTGAGCATGGTCTCTAACGGCGCATCCGTTGCCTTCCAGCCAAGGCTGCCCGATGTCGGCCCACCTCCTGGGGGGCCTCCGTGCACTGCTAAAGAAACCTGCTGCGGATCCACTGGCTGAGTATCCTGCATCGGAGCGTGGGCCACCGAAACGCTTCTCAATGGGCAAAGATACTTCTGCTCGCCGACCTCAACCTGGCCATATTCCACCATCAGTTCCGCTTCAGTAATCTCCGCCCTCTTCTCCAGATCGGCAATCAGCGTAACGCGAAGTATGGCCCCATCGGCAGGATCGACGGTAAGCTCGCCATGGTAGGCCGAGGACTCTTGGAAAACCCGGCCCGCGATGCAACAGAAATTCACTTGATAGTGCGATGCGGCCTTTGGCACATTGAACCGGAACACCGCCCGCAGACCTGAAACGTCTTGCCAGTAGCCCCACCTCAGATTGCCGCTCGGCAAGTCCCCATAAAGCACGGAAAGGATCGGCCCGAATTCGCCGGACGTAATCAAGCCGGTTATCGCGGAAGTTTCTGCCGTTTGGTCCTGAAGGATTTCCTGGCCGTCCCGATAAAGCACCGTCGCAACGGACCGGCTGATCGGATGCAGCGGCTGGTAAGGGGAGAGATTACCGCTCTGAGAGTTATTTGTTACCTGCAATATAGGCGGGCTGTCTTCGTAGCGAATTGTATCTTGGCGGGCGAAGAAGTTTGGAAGCCGGTGCAAAACGCCCATGGCATATTGGATCGATTTGGCAATGATTGCGTGCTGCTCATCCAGACTGGGGGCCGGCTGATTCGGTATCTCCGCCGGAGGAGGGTCGAGAAACTCTGCCTGATCTGCGAGCGCCACCAGCGCCGTGCGCGATTCAGGTCCGGGAAGCGCTGCTTCAAATGCAGCGAGTTTCTTGGCGCTCAAACGCTCCGTCAGGTCCAGGTCATTCAAGCGCCCGGCAATCTTAGAATCCTTCTCTTTCGGCGAAGAAGCGACGACCTGGCTCAGCTGATCGACGGTCACGCGTTTGGCCGCAAACGCCGGCATTGGCAGCAAAGCCAGGAGCAGAAGGAGCGCTGCGCTTCGCATGGAGACCTCACGGGTGGCACCCGCTAAGTGTAGTCTTGTGAGAACCCACCGGCAATTAGACGGCTCTTGAAGGCGTTGGTCTCTGAACACATGAATGCTCACTTCTCAGCCGCAATTCGTGAGCACCGAGCGGTTTGTCGTCAACCCTTCCCCAACTCAATTCTGGACGGCCAAAACTGGGTTCTGTCCGGAATGCCGGTGATCCAACCAGAGCCTGGAAATCACGAAAAGCAGTGGGAAGCCGCGTACACGCTTGGCGAATCAGTTCTGAAAAAGGAGAGTCCACATCTCAATGGTCCTACACTGACTGAAAGACTCCATGGGACCATTAGGACATTGCGCAGTGGGAATGGCGGCCAAGCGTTTTGCGCCGCAGGCGCCCCTCAGCATTCTTTTGACGGCCAACCTGCTTCTCGACATCCTTGCGGTCGCATTCGGCTACGCAGGCATCGAGTCTGCCGAGAAGGGAATACCGTGGTCGCACGGTCTTTTCATGTCCGTTTGTTGGTCAGCCACCGTTGCTTTCCTGGTCCAGCGAATATTTCGCAGCCTCCGGGCCGGGGTGGCTGCTGGACTGATGGTCTTCAGCCACTGGGTCCTCGATTTCATCTCCCACCCAATCCCTTTCTCCAGCTTCTCCTTTCGCACCTGGCACTGGGATTACGGTCGCCCACTGCATTCCGACCTGCCACTTCTGTTTCGCGGCTCGCCCGTCGTCGGGCTCGGCCTATACAACTCCATCAGTGCTGTCCAGGCGACCATGGTGGAGGTTGGGATGTTCCTAGTCGGAGCCGCAGTTTTTGTAGATTACCTTATCCGAGTGAAAAGGAAGAAAACACCGGACTCTTGCGGGCCAGCCACGTCTTCCGACAAGTAAAGATGTCTGAAGGCACCGGTTGATTAACATCCCCAGATTGGTACTTTCCAATGCCGCCAGGAATTGCCCGCAGATTGCGAAATGCCATTGCGCATTTCGAGCCTGAATGCGGCCAGGTTTTCTAGGTTCTGGTTGTATCGTCGCCAAGCGGTACATGACCCCGATTTTCTGTAGTGTCCTAATTTGAACGATGCCTTGTGAAGGGTGAGAGGCGGGAGTGAGTTAGTTGCCCTTTCAATCGATCAAAGGCTATACGCTAGCGGATGCTTGGGCTCGTAAAGCATGATGTCGTCCGCGCCCGGTACGGCCATCATGACCACAAGTCCGTACCCGTGATCCTGAACTTCGCCGTGGAACTCCGCTCCTTTGCCCTTCAGTTCAGTGACCGTGTGTGAGATGTCGTCGCACATCAGGGAGATCAGATGGTGCCGCGGCGATTCGTAGGTCTTGCCATCGTAGACGCTGTGGGTCGGGTGCACGCCCATCTCACTCCGCCCGGTCTTGAAGATCAGCCAACCCGGGCCTCCGCCCTGCGCATCCTCGACGTAGGGCCAGCCGAGAACGTCGCGAAGGAATGCGCGCGTTGCGGGTGCATCGTCGGAATAAATCAGGGTGTGGATGCTGGTGATCATCAGACTGAACTATTGAAATCGCCTAAAGTTATACTATTTCGGTCTATTGCCAATCAAGAAGCCGTTCATCGCACTGGAGATCAAAATTAGGACACTACCTGATTTTAGAGTTCTGTCCGGTTAGACGGTGATCCTCCCCGAACTATTCAATGCGCCCGTCGCGTCAACTGCTCTGAGGCACGAGGCTGCTCTACTGCGAAGGTGCGATGACGGCGGCCACTGCCGATCTGTGAGGTTGCCAGGCGGGGGTGCCTTCCTCCATTGGTCATCGGTGAGTTGCTCCACGTCGGTGCCGTCAAAGCGCATCACGAAGATCTCTCCGTATGGTTGTGGATTGTTGGTATAGAGAGCCTCATCCTTGAAACCCATCCGCGAGCTTGTAAACACCATTCGCTCTCCGTCGGGCGACCAGGCAATATGAGCTTCATTTCCCCTTGTATGGGTTAGCTGCTTCAGATATGTTCCGTCGGGGTGAATGGTGAGGATTTCAAAATTTCCGTCGATCAGGCGCATGAACGCGATCAAATCCCCGCGAGGCGACCACACGGGAAAATTGTCGTAGCCATCGGTCAGCACCTTCACCGAACTGTCCTCGAGATTCACAATCCGCAGCCCTTCGCCGTCGGGCCCTTCCGTGCGGTAGACAATGTGCTTTCCGTCGGGCGCGAAGGAGGGGAATGCGTTACTATTCGCGTCCGAGGTCACAACGTGGAAGCCGGAGCCATCGGCGTTGACGATGCCCACTTGCGCTGTGGCATTTGCCGGGCCCACCGGCGTCCCGCCGAAACCTGGAAACTTACCGATGCCCACCGCGATCTGCTTGCCATCCGGCGACCACGACGGCGCCAGAATCGTTTCCTTCCGCGTCAGAATGGGCCGCGCGGGTTGGCCTTCATTCACAATAAAGAGGCTGGTTGTTCCCTGAGAGACCATGTTTGTCACCGCAAGATGTTCTCCGCTTGGATCGTAATCGGGTAACCACGCCGTCGCGTAAAGGTCGTACTTCGGATTGCTGCTCCACATCCTGACCGGCTCAATGCGATCCTTCACAGCGAAGCGGCTGTACACCACTTGCCTGCCGTCGGGAGACCAGGATGGAGTACGCAAATCCGCTCCCGCAGGGCCCGGCGTGCCCATTCCATAGAAGACCCCTTTCGCAGTTTTGTCTCTGCGAAGATAGGCGATCTGGCCTTCAGGCAAAACGGTCGGCAACAGTTTGATGCCGGGCCCGGCGGGCACGGGTGTCGTCGCGCCGGTGGCGATGTCAATCTCAAGCAGTTGGTCGTCGCCGTCCTTGCTGCCAGAGCGATATGTATATGTGTCTTGCGCCGACATGCAATACGTAACCACGGTCTTGCTGTCCTGCGTCCATTTGGGGCTGCCACAGAATCCTCCGTGCTCGGAGATGCGTCGCAGCCCGCTGCCATCCGGGTGAACCAGATACACATCCGCCAGTTGCAAGCTCTCCCATCTGCCTTGGGCGGGCGGAAGATTGCTGCCACGATCGGAGGAAAAGGCGATCCACTTTCCGTCAGGAGACCACGACGGACGAAAATCGCCGCCGTCCCCTGTGGTTAACCGCGTCGCGTTGCGCGTGGCGACATCCAGTATCCAAAGGTTCGCCCTTCCAGCGGCGCGGGTCGAAACGAATACAACCTTCCTGCCATCAGGAGAGAAAGCACCCTGGTCGTCGTATGCCGGATTGTCCGTCAGCCGTTCGAGCCCCGCCCCGTCCGGATGGATCCGGTAGAGATCTGCTGATCCCGCGCGCTCCGAAGTAAAAACGATCCAGTCGCCCTTTGGCGACCAGGAGGGATTGTAGTCAAGCGAGCCCGATTGGGTCATGACCCGCTCCCCTGAACCATCCGCATTCGAAAGAAAGAGCGTGGCCTGCGTTGGGCCGAGACGATCCATGAGGATACGGTCGGCCGCAAGGCAGGAAAACGACGTACTAGCAAGCGCGAGAGCAAAAAGAGAAACTGCGGATCCGCGGGACATCGTGTGCCTCCGGGAATTGATTTTCAGGGGAAGGGAAGATCGTACCGGATGAGTTTATCACCGGGGACCGAGCCGAGTGAGTTGTTTTCGACGGCAATACCTTCGAGCATAATTTCGCCACGACCCTCGGGCTCCGGTCGGATTGTTTGAATGTTTAGTCGAGGAGGAGCACGAGGTGTTGCGAAAAGCTGAACTCAGCATGGAAGCTGATTCAGAGAACTACCTCGGAGGCTCCTCAGAGACGATATGTACTACATCGGACTTGACGTTCACAAGAAAACGATCAGCTACTGCGTGAAGGATGTGGCTGGTCATGTGCACCGGGAAGGCAAGATCGGATCGACCCGGCGCGAGTTGGATGCCTGGATCAAGACTTTACCACAACCGCGGGTGATGGCCATGGAAGCGACGATCTTCACAGGCTGGATCTACGATCATCTGCTTCCTCACGCCGAGAAGGTAAAGGTGGCACATCCTCTGATGTTGCGAGCGATCGCGGCAGCCAAGAAGAAGAACGACCGAATCGATGCCGGCAAGATTGCCGACTGCCTGCGCTGTGACTTCCTGCCCGAGTGCCACATGGCTTCCACCGAGATCCGCGACAGACGCCGGGTCCTGCGGTACCGCAACCTCGTGGTGAAGCAGATGGTGCAGATGAAGAATCGGGTTTCCGGCCTGTTGATGGAGACCGGGGTGAGCTACAACAAGCAGCGGCTGCACAAGGTAGGCTATTTCGGCGAACTGATGTCTACGAACGAAGATATCAGCCAGGCTGTACGGCCGCTGCTGAACCTGAGCCGCGGAATGATCCGCCGCTCCGGGAAGCTGGAGTACGACCTGATCAGCTCGCTGGAGCGAGACCCGCTGCTCAGGGAGCGGCTGCGGCGGTTGCGAACCGTGCCAGGAGTCGGTTCGATCACGGCCCTGACCTGGGCGCTGGAGATCGGCGATTACACGCGGTTCAGTTCCAACAAGCAGGCAATCAGTTACTGCGGCTTGTGCGCCGATGAGAAGAGCTCAGCCGACAAGGTGATGCGTATGCCGCTATCGAAACAGCGCAACAAGCACATCCAGAGAGTACTGATCGAGGCAGCCAAGCTGGCGCCGAGAGAGTCGCCGGAACTGGCGTTGATCCGAGAGCGCGAATTAGCAGAGGGGCAATCCCAATCGGGCGACACTTGCCGTGGCGAGGAAAATGGTCTGCTACATGATGGCGGTCGAGCGCAGGCAGCAGGATTTCGTGCCTGCGGGAGAATTGATCCCGACCGAGGCAGCGTAAAAACCTTTCCTGATAAGGAAAGAACAAAAACATCGGGATCTATCGAAGCGCAGGCTGCCAGGTCTCGCAGGTTGGCGACTGAGCGAAGGAGTTTTCCTCCGGAGGCTCTCTCCGAATTGTTTCGAGACTGGCAGAGAACACAAACTCAATCATCTGCAAAGGCTCTTTCGAGCCCGAGGCAGCAAATGGATGTCGGGTCCTGCTGGAATGCAGGGGCCACCAGCCGTGAGGCACTCATGCGCAGAAGACGATCCTGATCCGCGGAATGCGCGCTCTCCCGAGCGCGCCCTAAGGCTTCGTGTCTTCCCTTGACAAATGACTAACATGGATGTCGCCAACCCTTCCGTAACTCGAAAACGCACCAAATTTGGGTTATTTCTGTATTGCCGGTAACACGCCCGGAGCACACAATTTCTGGTTGACCGCCAATATGAACGTGGGTACCGAACGAACTTTTCATCCGCAAGAGTCCTCAAAATATCTCCCGTTCGGGATGATTTTGGAAGTCCCGTTAAGCCCCAGATGAATTTAGGCTCTACCATAGCTGGGTTATGCGATTTTGCCGGAGTTGATGAGAGGAAATAATGCGTCGATGGCTGATCCGATCCCTGTTCCTCCTGCCGCTGTGCACGTGGGCGCAAATCCAAAGCAAAGAATTCTCGCTTCCAAACCGCCTCGAATCACTGGTCAATGAACGGTTCGAGGCGACAAGATGCCCCGGTCTCTCGGTTGCCGTGGCTTCGCAAAACCAGATTATCTTCTCCGAGGCTCTGGGGAAAGCTGATATTGAACAGGACGTGCCCCTCACGACAGCCAGCGTTCAACGACTCGCTTCAGTGTCGAAACCCATAACAGGCACGATCATCATGGACTTGGTGGAGCAGGGCAGACTGTCACTGGACGCATCCGTCCGCCAGTACCTCCCTGAACTCCCGGCTTTCTATCAAAACGTGACCTTGCGCGAGTTGCTTTCTCATCAGTCTGGCGTCCGAGGCTATGCGGATGAAGAAAACGTACTGTTCAGCACTGTCCACTACCCCACTTGCCGAGATGCCCTGAAAGTAATGATGACGTACCCCCTCGCATTCACACCGGGGGCGAAAGTCGAATACTCGTCGCTGGCGTTTACGGTTCTTGGCGCAGCCGCAGAATCGGTCACCGGACGTTCATTTCAGCAACTTTCCACGGACTTTTTTTCCAAACATGGTATCCGTGGATTCGCTCTCGACGATACCTACGCTATTTTGCCTCGTCGTGTGCATGGGTATCTGGTTGACGGAACTCTGAACCTGCAATTTAATGATGGCCGAGTGGCCAGGCGTGACTATTTGAAGGGCACGACTGGTGAAATCACCAACGCCCACTACTACGACATTAGCAATCGCTATCCAGCCGGGGGCTTCGATGCGTCAGCAGAAGACCTACTACGTTTCGTGATTGAAGTCGGTTCCGGCAAGATTCTGAAACCCGACACGGTCGAAGCAATGTGGACTGGACAACGCACGTCTGACGGGGCGAGTACTGTTTTTGGGCTTGGTTGGGGTGTTTCGAAATGGAAGGAAAAGACGAAGATGGTGGGCATGAATGGGTTGGAACTCTCAACCGCTACATTCCTGCGCTACCTACCAGATTCGGGGGTCGGGGTCGCATTGCTCTGCAACGCTGAAGGAGCCAAGGGGCTTCCCGAGTTAGAGGATGACATTCTGGACGAAACACTTCAGTAGGCTTCACTTAGTAGTAGTCAACAAACTGCGCGAAGGACTGGGCGTCGGGTTTTTCAGACCTGCTTGGCGTTTCGATAGGTTCGATATTGTAAACGGCCCAGGGTCCAAGATCAGGTTGTGCCTGCATCGTCGCCGATCCGGAAATTACCAGTTGATTAACCCACCCCCGAATTGTTTACTGAGTGGTAATTTCCGGGTTGCCGGTAACCGAGTCGTAGCACGCTTCGTTTCCGAATCATACGATCCATTCGCCCCCGCGCCGTTTGCGGGCGACATTCAGCAGGTAATCGTCCATTGCCGCAGCGGAATCCGGATTGAAGCATTTCTTCGCGCCTGAAACGTCGTTTTCGTCACCGAGAACAAGCCGCTCGTTCCTTGCAACCCCGGCGAGAATAGTACGCGCAGACTGTTCCGCCGACTGAGCACCCGGAGGTGCCCCTTTGTCTTTCCAGATCGCGGTGGCCACCGTGCCTGGCGTCACGGAGCTCACACGGATGTTCTCGTCCCACAGTTCGTAACGGAGGGCGAGCGTCAACCCATTGAGAGCTGCCTTTGTTGCTGTGTACATTGTCTGATAGGCCATCGGAGCAAATGCGATGCCGGAAACCGTGTTGACAATGTGCCCGCTGCCTTGCTTGCGCATGATCGGAAGCACGGCGCGAATGCCGTAAAGCGCCCCATAGAAGTTCAGCGCGAACGCCTTCTCCCAATTCTCATTCGTCTGATCGTCGAAAGCCCCGCTGAAACCGGCGCCTGCGTTGTTAAACAAGAAATCGACGCGCCCGGCGAACTCGGTGGCTTTTTGAATCATTCCCTGGACATCTGCTTCCTTCATTACATTGGCGTTGATGCCGAGCACGTTGCCGCCATATGCTGAGTTCAGCCGCGCAGCCTCCAATCTGAGATTCTCGTCATTGAAATCGGCGAGGACTACTTGCTTCGCTCCGTAGCCGAGCATCGTTTCTGCGAGCGCCAATCCAATGCCGGATGCGCTGCCGGTCACGACTGCGACTTTGTTCTCGTAGTATGCGCTTGTATGATTCACGGGGGGTCGTTCCTAACCGGCATCTTCCTTTTTCGGTACCGGTTCGCTCGAATCATATTGCACATAGAGCAATTGATGCTGATCCGCGCCACAGCACAGATCCGGTATTGATTACTTGGTTATTTCCTGTTTGACGGTCAACCGACCAGAACCGATCAGCCACCGAGAATCTGAGACAGTGTCGACTAGGCGGCGCTCGACGGATGCATTCCCAACCCCGTGCGCTACGGGCCGCCCTGGTAGCTAATTCGTTGTTGTCGAGGCCAGGCGAAGCGTATAGTCGTGAGTCAGCGGTTCAAATCGAAAATCCCGGGGTTAAACCCGAAATGTCGGTTATGATCGCTTCGCAAATTCCGGCGAAGTTGGTTGAAGCATTACTACAGTGCCGGCAAGCGATTCGCCAGAACAAGGAGAACTCATGTCGCGGATTTTGCTGCTAGGTCTCGATCCCGAGACCGTGGATTTTTCTGACCCTGCATTGCCGCCGGGTATGACCGCTGAGAAGGTTCACACTGGCATCGCGGTTGCGCTGAAGCAGTTCACTGATCGCGGATGGGAGTCCGACGTCGGTTTCATCCAACCGGACGAAACCGCCGGACCTACAGTGGAGCACCAGTTGCGTTCGACGAATTACGATTGTGTGGTCATCGGAGCCGGCGTTCGCCTGCCGCCCCGCAATCTTGCATTATTCGAGGTCGTCATCAACGCTGTTCGTAAAGCTGCCCCAGGCGCGGCGATTGCCTTCAATACACGGCCCGATGATAGCGCCGATGCTGCCGCCCGATGGGTGGCGGCTGGAAGCCAAGCTCTATAGCCCGGCTTCAAACAAGACCAGTTCGCGGCCTCAGGCGCGCCGGGTCTTTCAGCTCTCAGATTCGCCGCCGACGCGCAACCCGTTATATAGCTGGAAGCGGAAGCATCTCTCTTAAACTAGGGGTCTTCCGCGTTGAAAACGTCAGCAATCAGATCGCTCTGGTTGGATTGTCGTCAACTGGGAAGTCCTATGAGAGGGGATGTCAAGAGAAAAACTCTCCCTTGCTCCCCTGTGAGGGGAAGCTGTTCGCCTTGCATCCAGCCCGAGCTTCGAGACTCCGAGGTTATGGGCTAGTCGCATATTTCTTGAGCGTGACTCAGCCGATTGCGGGTTTTGTCTCCTCGGTTTCATGTTGCGATGGTGGCTCGATGCCCTCGGCTCGTGAAGCTGCGCAAGCAGGACTGTTGGCTCCAGATAACATGCCAACCATGATCCTATGTGTGACTCGAGGCCTATAGCTTTATTGGGTTGTGCGAGGGGGCATAGGATAACCCTGGAGGCTTCGGTGCTGACTGGCAGCGCACGAAGGCGCCTAACTTCCCAATAGATACTCACCCTCGACCCCGAGCGTCACGAAAACCGAAAGGCTGCCATCGGCCAGGAAAACTTGTGCAATGGCCTTGATCTTCGATTGACGCTCAAGCTGCTTGTGGCTTCACATATCCTGCATCGAAACACGCTCCTTTCTTCCAAAGCGTTAGCGTAATGGCCGCGATCTTGCGTGCCACTGTGAGGCGTGCCAACTCCGGCTTCATTCCTCTAGCCAGGAGGCCTGCATAAAAATCCTGGAAGGGTCCGGGACGAAGAGCGGCGCTCAGGGCCGCGCTCTTGAAGATCTCCTTCATCGCGTGGTTGTGATTCTGATTGAGGCCGCGAATCTGCTGCGGTTTTTTCGAGCGTTGCAGTTGTCCTTCCACGTAACGGTATTGCCCGCTGTCGTGCGTCACGACTGCCAGACCACTGTAGGTCCACAGTTGCCGCTTGTTCCGGAACCGGTGCGGCGTCTGCATAAGGGCCACCAGCTGCGCGGCTCGAAGCGGGCCGATAAAAGGAATCTGACGCAGCAGTTTCACTCCCGCATGCTTCCGGCTCTCGGCTAAGAGTTCTCCTCGCACAGTGTGCCGCAAGCCCTGCAATCCATCCAGCTGCTGATAAAACAGCTCGGCGCGCCGGCGTACGCCGGCTTCGTTGATCTTTTGCAGCCACTGCTCGCGATAGCGCCGACCATAGACCTGCGTGCCCGTACAGGGAATGCCCCAGCTGCGATACAGCGCCTTGATCCGGTTCATCACGCGCTGCTGGTCTTTACTGATCACTTGGTAACTGCGCGCCAGCTCCCGCAACATCCGCAACCCATTCTCTCCGTGGTAGACCGCGCGCAACAGTCCGCCGCGCAGCAGCTCCGAAAGCTTGCGCGCATCCACCCTGTCATCCTTGCTGCCCTCTTTCAATAAGGCATTGCGGCGCGTATTGCAGACTACGAGCTCTCCCACGTGCGGTTTGAGCACGTCGTACAGCCAGGCCGCCCAAGTCCCCTCTTCCAGCGTCACATGCAGTTCTCCCCGCACTCCATCCAGGAACTCCAGTAACGCACTTGCCTTGGTGGGCAGGATCGCTTCCATGATCAGCTTCCCGGCCCCGTTGCGAACCGCAACCGTAATCGCTTCCTGGTGTACGTCCAGACCGATATACTTGACATTGCTACCCACCATCATGGGTACCTCCTTGGGGGAAAGGTGATTCTTCAGCGGACCACTTTCCCTCAAGGTTAAGTGTGATCTCTGTAGAACCCACCGCAACGTTGCAGCTCGCTTCCCGCCGCAGTAAAATCTGGCTCGAACTGAGCGGAGGATAGGGCCCATGCTGGGAAGCAACCCGAGCGCCGGCTCAGTGGCCTCGACCGATGCAGGGGGATGCTACGGCATCCCCCTTTCGCTGTCTGCTTGCAGAAACTACCTATCGGGAGAGGCACCAAAGCGTTAAATCCTGGGGGTGCGGGGGCAAAGCCCCCGCAGGCTGCGCCGACCACAAAACCTTCCTTCTGAGGCACGGGCGCCCTCTCATAATGCATAACCCCATTTTCGGGTTCTGTCCGAGTTGCCGGTCATTCGTCCGGAACCTGCGAAAGCAGAATCATCGCACCCCCCGGAACGCTGATGATCTGTGACGGAAAGTGCGGTTTGAAAAAGACTGCCTGCACATCACGAGGAACGGCTTCTCAAATGCCCTCCATGCGAACTCACTTCTTCCCGGCAGGGGCCAGGCGCTTCAGGTCTTCGATCCAGTTCACTACCAAAACCAACTCGGTTACAGACGTGGGCTTTACGTCTTCCGGCTTCACCATCAGAAAACGCTGACCATCCAGGGACACGTCCCAACCGCGAATTGGAACCCCCACCCCCATCCTTTCCGTCAATTTGAGCAGGAGGCGCGGCTTACTTGCGGAAAAGCCGGCGCCTGCTTGGAAGTCGACGGCCCACACCTCCTTACCGTCGAGTGATCTGTAATACAGTTGCTTTCCACTCCGCGCCCAAAGTGGTTCTCTGCCTCCTTCTTGAGAGATCAGCCACTTGCCCCCAGGGCCTGGAAAGGGGCGCACATAGACCTCCAACCGCCCAGTCTCATTGGATGTGTACGCCAGCCAGCGTCCGTCGGGCGAGAGTTCGGGCCCGGCTTCTCCAGCGCGGGAATTGAGAAAAGGGGTTGTGCGGCGGCTCTTCAAGTCCAGTGTGAGTATGTCCATTCCGGTTTCCAGATTAATTTCTACAAAAGCCAGCGTGGCTCCATCGGGAGACCAGGATCCCGGGCTTTGCCAGAAGTCACTCTTCGTCAGCCGCTCCATTGCTCCGCTGCCATCGGCAGGTTGCCAGTAGAGGTTAGGCGCACCTTCTTTACACCACCCGAAGACCAGCCGTTTGCCGTCCGGGGTCCAGTTGGGAAAGGAAGCTCTGCCCTCACCGGTTAGCCGGTTTGCTGTGCCGCGATTGATGTCATAAACCCCAACCCAGGTCTCTCTCCCCAAATTCTGGTAGGCTATCTGCTTTTCATCGGGAGAGAGTCGAGGAGCGAAGAAGGGGGCTTTGAAAGGTGCGATTGTTTCGGTTTTACCTTGGCGATCGACCCAAACGAGTGAATTTTGCCGGTCCGGAAAGATCCCGCCCTCTGCATAAACCAGCCAGCCGGAATCGGAGATACTGAACTGGCCGGCAGCTGTGTTCCAAGCGGCGTTCGTAAGATTGAGCGTCTGCATGACGTTGGCGATCACAGGCACCGGCTGGCCCATGACCTCAAGCCTTCCGAGGTCGAAGGGCACGGCCATCAGGGTTCCCTGCCGAAGAAAGACGACATACCCCGCCGGAATGTATCGGGCATCCGCGGCATCTTCCAGCAGTACGCGCCACTTCCGCGTCTTCATGTCCAGCAAGGCAACACGAGGATGCAAATCAAAGCCCTCACTCATGATCGTGAACAGGGCGCTCTTGCCGTCGGGGAGGCAATGGGGAAGACGATGGCTGATCTCTCCCTTCGCCTGGTCCGGTGTGGTCAGAGATATCGGCTGTCCGCCCTCCGCCGAAACCTCGAAGAGGCCGGATACCTCATCAGTTGCAAACAAGACGGTATTATCCGGTGCCCAGCTTGCTCCGAATGGCCTTGTTACATTGCTCAAGGTCGCGGGGACTCCGCCGTCGACGGAGACCTTCATCAGCTTGCCACTCGCCCAGAATCCCACCCATCGATCGTCGGGCGAAAGAAACGGCATGTCGCCGCCTTCCGTTCCGGTAATCGGCCTTGCCTCCGATTGATCGGTTCTACGCAGGTACAGTTGGGGTTTTGCATCAGGCCCAGGGTTTTCCGCAATAGCGCTGTAGACAATGAAATGCCCGTCTCTTGAAATTGCCATGGACGTTCGAGTGGGACGCCCCCATGCGTTGGGTGGGCCGAGCGACAGCCCCGGCTCCAACTTGATGACCGCTTTTACAACCGGAGGAGTTACAGAAGGCCGAGCAAGCTTCGTCACGGCAAGACCGATCAGGAAAGCTGTGAGCGCCACCATGAGCACACCGGCCGCCAGCCAAATGAAAGAAGTTTTTCGGCCATCGCTCATCTCAGAAGGCAACTTGAAGTCCGGCTTGAACTGCCACCACTTCCGGGCAGCCGCCGCGTTGGCCGCAAAGGGAACCACCGGCGCAAGCCCGCTTATTCCTTCCGGCGGTGACTTAAGAGAATCACCATTTGAGTTCCCGAGTCCGCCGTTCGCATCCTCCACTGTTTCAATCGGACAGACAAAACGGTAACCGACCGTAGCTACGGTCTCGATATAGCGGGGCTGGTGGGTGTCGTCGTCCAGCAGCCGACGCAGCAAGGCAACGCTGCGCGCCAGTGAATTCTCAGAGACGGCGGTTTCTCCCCACACCTCATCGAGCAGTTCTTCTTTGGTGATCAGCTTTTGAGGATTGTGCAGAAGGAACAGCAAAACCCGGAACGCCTTCGGCTCGACCGGGATTACCTCACCCGCCTTGATGAGACGGAACTCCCGCTCTCGGACCTCTACGTCTCCGAAACGAAAAACTGCTTCCTGAGTGGCCAATATCGTGCAATCTCCAACCTTCCGAGGTTGACTTTCAGGGAGCTTTCAAGTGCTTCCCATCAGGGCCCATTTTCTACGGCTGAAGTGTAGCACCATTCAACAAGAAGAATTTGCGACGCCACTAACAACAGAAAACTAGGGACTTATTGCCGATCACAAATCCGTCATGAGTTCATCAGCCGCTTGCAGAAACTCATCATCCACGTCCAGAAACTGATCAGGAGCCCATCAAGACCATGTAGAACCATGCGCCCAGAGTGACCCCAGCCTGAACGGCTGAGGAGCTCCGGCAATGACAACTTTCAAAGGTTTCGCTTCCCTGGTTCTTGCAGCTGCAACCGTTTCAACCCTCTCCGCAGAAACCCACTGCCCCGGAAATGTCGCCGGAGTCCCCTTCCAGATCGTGAACCGTCACCAGATTCTTGTCGCCGTATCCGTCGACCATTCCGGCCCCTACAGTTTCCTGCTGGATACTGGAACCCAGGTCACCATCGTCGATCTCTCTCTGGCCGCTGAGCTCCATCTAAGTGGTAACGGTTCAGCCAATGTCGCCAGCGCAGGATCGCAGTCGGACGCGCCTTTTCTGCAGGTCGACCTGCTCGAGGTCGGTTCACATGCCGTTGCCAATCAGGCGGTACTCCTCTATGACCTGCGGAAGATGAATTTCGCAAACCACACCGTTCGCGGCATCCTCGGCGAAGACTTTCTTGAGAGC
Organism: uncultured Acidobacteriaceae bacterium; assembly: GCA_963751285.1. GTDB lineage: Bacteria > Acidobacteriota > Terriglobia > Terriglobales > Acidobacteriaceae > Telmatobacter. The sequence goes on from CAVVUE010000017.1 coordinate 178,005, forward strand.
TACGACCTGCTGATCGACAATGCGCACCGCCTGCTCTGCCTCGACGACTCGACCGCGATGCGGGCTGATGTCAAAGGGCCGCATGTCCCACTGCTGGCGCCCGCTCAGACTCCCGATGGCGCACGGTTGCCTACGTCGCTCATCGTGTCAGTGCGGTTATCCGATAGCATGCGGCCCGTTCGCCTCATGCTCGACTCCGGCGCGGACTTCTCCCTCCTGTACAACGCCCGTCAGTTCATGGCTCTGGCACAGTTCCCCACTGCCACGTTGCAGGGAAACGGCGTCGACGGAGCACAGCGGGCATTTTCCGCCTTGCCGCCGCAGGACGTGAAGATCGGCCCTGTCTATTTGCCCGGGGTTGCCTTCGTCACCTGCCCGAGCGCCGAGAAGAGCTCCATCACGGCAGAACTCGATGGGCTCCTGCCAACCGGACTCTTCCGGCGCGTCCTCATCGACCACGCCGATCACTTCGCGATCCTCGAGCAGTAGTAGGTAAAGGTCGCATCCAATCTTTGCCGCAATGCCATCCTTGCGGCCGTTTAATCGAGTTCCGGAGTGTGGTCGCCCAACCGGAAATTACCTTTTCGATAACACCCCGTCGCTGATGTTGATCAACTAGTAATTTCCGGATCGCCGGTCATCCAGGCACAATCACTGGATCCTCCGAATTTCAAGCGCGGAGACGATCTCCGCTACACATTCCAGAATGATCCGTGCTTGAGCGGAGGCCGACAGCCTTGACACCAGAGCATGGCGTCTTATACATGTATGGCTCACCCAAAAAAGGAGAAAGAATTATGCGAATGTTGCTTAGAGTCTCTATCCCCGTGGAAACCGGCAATGCCGCCGCCAAAGATGGAACCCTGGGTTCCACGATCGAGGGCATACTGGCCGATCTCAAACCGGAAGCGGCCTATTTCCTTGCGGACGACAACGGCAATCGGTCGGGCTCCATCGTTTTCGACATGAAGGACACAGCACAGATTCCGGCGATCGCTGAACCTTGGTTCCTCGCGTTTAACGCAAAGGTTTCTTTGCGGCCCGTCATGAATCCTCAAGATCTTGCCAAAGCCGGGCCATCGATTGGCAAGGCTGCAAAGAGATACGGGAAGTAGACACTCTCTAGGTCGCCGGGGTCACAATGAGATCTGCCGTGCCCCGCGCCTGCGCCCGCTGGTGCGGAGGTGGTAGTGTGCCGGGAAGCGAGATTACGGGACACCGAAGCCAACCTCAATTGTCCAGTCGCGGTTGAATTGTCGCCCTTCCGGTCGACCTTCCGGTAATTACTCTTTCGATCTCAGGTTGGGCGGTGATCCAGGAACAATTCGCACAGAATTCACTTCACGAGAGCGGCGATCTTTCATCAACGGCCTGAGTAGCCTGCCCTGGCCAGCGAAAAATCCCGCGCTGCCATCGTCCGTCTTGCTATTCTCCAGGCGAACCTGTTCGAGATGTTCGCGGCCGCACCCAAGGTCCGCACCCCGATTTGGAACCCCCATTCGATCCATCATCCGACGTGTTCCACCAGCAAACTTAAGCTGGCGGAACACGCCGCAGAGGTCAATGAGGCATGACTGCGCGGTGGTGCGCTACGCTGGCTCCACGCTGCCCATCCGCACAAAGGCGATGAGTACCTTCTTGTCACCCGATTGGCTTTGACTCTCCCGCTACTTCGGCTGCCCCACCATGTCGTCAACCGTAAACAGCTTCCTCGACACAATGGTGCGCAGTTTCTCGATTCTCTCCATGGTTGTCCCAAATTCCATGTCGGGATGTGCCTTCTTGAAATGCTCCACGACATGAGCGTTTCCCGCAAAGACGGCATCCCAGCTCGGGTAGACGTCCACGGTTACAGCCTGAAACGGCAGGTCGGTGCCGCCGGGCAATACCTGCACATTCACCGACCAGCCGCTGGTCACGCCGGCCTGCACCATCGACTCTGCCATCGGCTGCCAGACTTCTTTCTCCAGCTTGAGCCAATCCCCGATGTCTGAAACCTTCATGTAATTGACCATGAAGTAGTCGCCCTTTTTCATGGTACCGACTGAGATCTGGTTCTGAAACAGGTCGTTTGAAACCAGCTCAGTGAGCGAGCTGCGATGGTCAACAAACTCCTGTGCGCTCATGGTGAGCCCGGCCTTTTTGAGCAGGGCGTCGATCTCGTCGAGCCCTCCAGGTTTTGGCGGCGCTCCGGGGTAGAGAGCAATGCTCAGATAGTCGCACTCTGCCGACGTGCCCTGAGGGATGACAGAGTGCAGCAGGAACCACGTGGTGATGGCCCCGGAGTCCACTCTGGCCTGTTGAAACGCGTGGCCATCTGTCGCCATCCATTTGTGGAACTCAGCGGATTTTCCCGGCTGGATCTTGATACAGGCAACGCCGTGAAAGCCGCTCGGGGCTTGCTGGGCAAGCAGAGTGGCGGAGAATGCCGCGGCGATCGCGACACTGAGAAACGAACGGGGAATATTCATGTCGATCTCTTTCTTGGTCTCTGACTGGCCGGGAGCAAAATCGCGGCCTACAGTTTCGAATACCGGCCACAGCATACTATCGCTAAGTAACCTTGTGGAATGTTTATCTTTCCTTGCACTTAGGGGCGATTGGTTCTGGCGGATGGCCCACCCTTGAACCAGTCACAAACGCGCGGGTAGCTCACATCTCGATTTCCCACCGCAACAATGGGTGCCCCAGATCCGGAGTCCCCACGTACAGGTCGTTGTCCGCGGGGTGGAGATCTCGCCTTGGAGACCTGGGAATGCATAATGTCCGGGTTGCCGGTCAACCGCCCACAACCTTAGAAACCACGCGCACTTAAGCGGGGTCGAAGCATCGCACGGAGAACGGGTCACAAGCCGGCCCCTCAATCCTGATTGCAATACAAAAAGTTGCCGCCGCTTTCGGCAACCGCATGCAGATGGTCCTTGCCCACCAACTCCTGCAGGTGAGGAAGTTCCGAACCCCACGCCAGCATGTAAGTGCGATCTGGCCCTCGCCAGCGCGCCACGAAGTCGCCGTCGCCAATAAAGACTTGCGGCGCATTCGGCGCGTACGATCCATACTCCAGATTGTTGATCCGCCCATTCCACAGCAGCGCCGTACGGTCGGTATAGAAGAACACTGATGAAAACGCGTAGTAGGCGTCCGCCTCAATTAACTGCCCCGGCGGACTCGCCATCAGTTTCTCGGCGAGTCGGTAGGAGCCGAGGTAGTTGTCAAATCGGACAAGCGCCAGCCGCGCTGCCTGGAAGAAGACAATCATCCCGATCGTCAGCACCGCCGCCGCGCGCGCCATCCGACCACGGCTCAACCACAATCCAACCGCGCAGAAACCGAAAGCTAAAACCGCCACGAGCAGCGGCAGCTTCAGAAAGGCGAAGCCACCCAGCGTCAGGTCTGCCAGGTGTCCCAGCGAGAGCGTATACATCTCCGGATTCTGTGTCAGCGCCTGCCACAACTCTCCTTTGGGAGAGACGCGCGCAACACTTGCTAACACCACGCCCAAGGCAACAAACAGCGTCGAAAAAACGCCAATCAGGATCCACGTTGCCGCGAGTACAAATCGCTTCTCCGCGATTGCCGACCCAATCAGCAACGCCATCGCCGGATAGATCGGCATGGAGTAGTACTCCTGGGTCGTCGAGAAAGTAAAGAACAGCATTACTGCGCCGATCCAGCACATAGCCATCAGGCGCACGCGGCCTTCGCGGTTGCTGCGCGAGTAACTTACGCGCGCAGCACCAGCCAAATACGCCGACCAGGGAAACAGCCACACCAGGTTCAGTAGCCAGAAAAGCACTCGCGGCACGGTGTTGTAGTCGCGGGGATACCGAAGATTCAGGAATCGCAGCAGATGCTCGTTGAAAAAGTAAAACCAGAAGAAGCCGCGATACTCGCCCGGCCCGCTATGCAGTGAAAAAGCGAAATAGGGTGGATTCGCGAGTGTGGCCAGCACGTGCCAGGGCAACGCGATCACCAGCGCGGCGGCAATCACCTTCACCAGCTGCAACCGCTTCCACGCCGCGCGATCGAACAATTGCCGGGTAACGCCCATGTAGGCAATCACCGCCAGCACCGGAAAAACTCCAGCGATCAGCCCCTTGAGCAGCAGCCCGCAGCCGAGTGATGCACCAGACGTGAGAGCCCAC
>CAVVUE010000018.1:0-452821 GCA_963751285.1 uncultured Acidobacteriaceae bacterium
TCTGGTTTCGCGCCGAAGGCCTTAGCTTCCCATTGCGCGCTCACATGCACAGCCCGATTCGCTGGGTTGCTCCAACGTATACCGCCATCCATCAGGTGCTCACTAATCCGGTGTATGCTGGCGCATATGCATACGGCAAGTGCCGCCATGAACGTTATATCGATGAACAGGGTAGGTTGCGCAGACGGACGCGCCATCTGCCTCAGGCTGAGTGGGCGGTGCTTCTTCCCGATCACCATCAGGGATACATCGACTGGGCAACTTATCAGGCCAACCAGGTGCGTATCGACGCCAACGTTCATCCTCAACCTCACCAGGCAGGCGGCGCAGTGAGAGAAGGCGCCGCATTGCTGCAGGGTCTGGCGATCTGCGGCAAGTGTGGCCGGCATCTGCACACGCACTATCGCGGCCGAAACGCTTCGCCTGGCTATCACTGCTCGGGCAAAGATATCGTGCAGGGCCGTGGCGTCTACTGTCTCAACATCGGCGGCATCCAGATCGATCAGGCGGTAACAGATGCATTTCTGAAGGCGTTGACGCCGGCTGCGGTCGAAGCTACCGAACTGGCGATGCGGCAACTGGAGGCCGATCACGATGCCGCGCTCAGCCAGTGGCGGCTTGCCGTAGAACGTGCGCGCTACGAGGCAGAGCGCGCCGAGCGCCAGTATCGCGCCGTGGAGCCGGAGAACAGGTTGGTGGCGCGTGGGCTGGAAACCGAGTGGGAGAAACGGCTGCGCGATCTCACAGCGGCTGAGGCGGAACTGGAGCGCCGGCAACAACAACGTCCGCGCACACTCAGTCTGGAAGAAAAGAGCGGGCTGTCGAGTAGGGTCATGGCGCTGAACGGGCTTCGCATGATGCCGTTGTCTCCATGACCCTCTCTAAAAGCCGGACGGTGGGTTTTCCCCAGTACGGCTTCAAGGCTGACGTATCGGGTGGTGCCTTCCTACAGATCGAATTGCTTAATCCTGCTCCCGGAATACATAACTCGCACCATAGTTTGCATCCACCTTTCGTATCGTTCCAGACTGAGACCTGGTCTCCCGCACTGAGTCGGGCAGGTATTCTTTTGCGATACCGTCATTCAAGCCTCACGGCTTTACCCCAGAGGCCCTCGCTCCGGTCAGGGTTATATTGTCCCTGTCCATCAACACTTATTGGCCTCATCCGAGCCACTCACGAGCACTCCCCGATTTCCCAGCCTTGCCGGTTATACGAGGAGCCTTGGCTGTGCGGGAGCGCCTAGGCCGCCCATGAGTGGGTCCGAGCTTTCGCTCACTAATCCTTGTCAGCATGCTGTCCTCTGAGACCACGGAGAGTTCGCCAATTGCATATACCCAGTTCCTTCACTGGCGACACAGCCTTCATCACGTACGGATGGATTCGGCACTCTCGACACCCCCATCACAGTCCGCTACCGATGGGAAACCCATTTCGTGGCTAACGATTCACATTTGCTACGGCCTGCTGACTTGCTCGCCTCCCTGACGGACCCGACTCCGCTTTCGCTTTGCCGGCTGAGGCTTTTACTTCGGAGCTTTCAGTCGGGTCGATCACTCTTCCCGCTGTCCGATATGACTACAGTAGCAACTGGGCAAGTTCTACTGGCAGGTCCTTCCTCCTGCTGGATTAGCAGCTAGCTTCGCTGCGCCCGCGCTCTGGGCTCCGATCTGCGCAAAGTCTGGAATGCGCCCACCACCACAGATCGCGACCGCAAGGAACTGTTGCGCACGCTGCTGGAGGAAGTGATCGTAGCTGTTGATCGCTCCGAACATCGAGCCCATCTGACGCTACGCTGGCGGGGTGGCGAACTAACCGAGATCGATCTTCCTCTGCCGCGCTCCCAGCCGCGCGGTCGTCGCACCAGTGAAGACACCCTCTCGCTGCTGCGCCGCCTAGCCGCGCTCTATCCCGACGAGGTCATCGCCGGCATCCTGAATCGTCAGGGGCGCAAGACGGCGAATGGAGAACGCTTCACCGCCGTTCATGTCGGCGGTTTGCGCCGCTATCGCGGCATCCCGCGTTTTCAGCCACCAGCCGAGCCTTCGCAGGGCGAAGTCGTCTCCATCCGCAAAGCCGCACAAATCCTGGGTATGAACACCTCCACCATCCATCGCTGGCTGGCTGAAGGCTTCATCGCCGGTGAACAGGTCACTCCCGGCGCGCCATGGCAGATCCGCATCACCGAAGAACTGCGGGACCGCATCGCGCCACAGGCCCCGCCGGAGTATCTGCCCATGCTGGAAACAACCATGAAACTGGGTGTCTCGCGTCAGACCGTGTTGCAGCGTGTAAAGCGTGGCGAACTCGAAGCCATGCTTGTCACCAGCGGACGTCGCAAAGGCTTGCGAATTAAGGTCCTCGACGATCAACCCAACCTATTTGCCGCTACTTCATGAATATGGGGGCAGTATGAAGTACGATCCAAGTAGCCCCGGATGTCCGCCTCGAACAAGTTTCCAACCTTCTTCGTGACGATGATCTTCCGCAGTGCCCGAAGGGCACTGTGAGGATTGCGTCCAGGCCGAAATCCATACGAGCATTCCAGAAAATCCGCCTCGAACACTGCCTCCAACAGCCGCGCCACCGCTCGTTGCAGCAGACGGTCTTCGGCGGTCGGAATTCCGAGCGGCCTCGTACCTGCCTTGCCAGGACCCTTCGGTATCTCCACACGGCGTACCGGTGGAGCCTTATAGGTCCCTTGCTTCAAGCGCTCACATAGTTGTTGAACACGTGTGTCCAAGTCTTGTTCAAACTCCTTCATCGTCTCCCCATCCACACCACCCGCACCGCGCCGATTCATTCGCTTCCAGGTTTCCGTGAGGAATTCCGGTGTGAGCAAATGCGCCAACGAGGTGAAGCGCAGCTTCGGTTTTGACTTTGCCTTCTCCATGATCTGGTCCAGTTTTGTAGACATCCTTCTCCTACCTCTGAGTGCAGGGAATGTTTCCCTGGACCAGCAACTCAACCTGCCTCGCCTCTTCCCCATGTACGCGGCTTTCCCGCGCTCGAAGTACTATAAGCGAGGTCCGACTTCCACCGTCGCATCTGTCTCTCTCAGGTTTGGCCATTCGATCGACATACTCAGCCCGTTACTACCGAACCAAGACAGCGGTGGATCTCCCAGGTGCCATGACGCTTCCATTTCTGACCATGCCGTGCTCTCCGACCCCGCCGGAGTCTCCAGCGCCCATCGCCTTTGACGGTCGCCTACTGTAGCCTTCCAGAATTTCGACTCTGTCGGCCTCCGGGTTTATGACTCACGAGGCTCAATCGCTTCACTTGCGTTACGGCCTGGTCATCGCTCTGTCTACGCTTAACCCATGTCGTTACCTTCATGAGCCCAAGACTCGATTCCCGGTGGGGCGGCTCTTCCCCTTGCCGGGGCGGGAATTGCACCCGCTGAAAGCGCCGGGCTTATCCTGGCGCACCGAATATTCGTCAAAGTTCCCATTTGCCGCCCAACCGACCGGAACCCGCGGCCCGATTCGGGCTGGAAACACGCTTTGGCCCGCTCTCGCCAATTGCGAGTTGCAGTTACCGATCAGGGGACTCCGCAGGAGCTTCACCCGAGAGGGCGTTCCGTGATCTTCGGTGGATAAAGTGGAATCGCGACAGGCGCAAGCTGAACGGGAGGCGAGCCGTTCCATCTAGTTTTCCGTCGGCGCCTTCTCCACATGATCGATTACGAGCACCTCGACTGGTCCTTTTCTCGGCTCGAGTTTCAAGCCCAGTTGTTCCTGGACGGCGCTGAAGATGGAGGGCCCATTGCCTCCGTCGGTCGTCGCCTCGTCCGTGGTTGTCGCATCCGGTGACCACTGCAAGGCGATATCGAAGACCCCTTTTAGATCTGTTGCGTCCGTCACCGGTCGGTCCATGGAGACTGCCAGCAGGTCGGCGAGCTTTTGCATGGGGATCCTGGTCGCTTGCAGTCGGCCCGGGCCGCTGGAGCTTGAAGGCTGGCCTTCGTCCACGGAGTGAATCTTCGGTCCGCCCTTGGCGACGACCAGGGCGTAGGTCGCGAGTTGCCGGGTCTCGCGGTGCAGAGTCAGTTTGAACCGCTCGGCCAAAAGTGCCTGCATCATCAACCTCACCTGCGGCATGGGCGTTCCGGCAATATACCTTGCCCCGATGTCGAAGTGTTCGGCGCTGAGCCAGTCCGGCCCGGCGAGCCTGTACTCCTGGTCCTCCGGGATGCTGTATGCCGCAAAGATGATCTTCTTCAGCGAGGCATTCTCTATCGTGACCAGGTCCTTCGACACACGAATGGAACTTATCCCTCCCTCAGACCGGTTGGGCCTGATTGACGCGGCTTCGAACGATTGCGCCTTGGCAACGGCTGTAAACGTGACGATCAGCAGCAACAGTATCGGCTTCTTCATTCGCCACCCTTTGCTTTTGGAATTGGGGCTTGATTGACTTCTCACCCTATCAACGCTTCGGGAGCCGGTGAGGTTAACAACGCTTGGAAGCCACGATCCATAGTTTCGGGCGTGTCACCGCCTTCTATGAGAAGGTCATAAAAGTCAAGGCCGACGTGGCGGCCGTTCTGGATTGAACTGCACAGCGATGGGAGGTGGCGCCGAGCTTTGTCAAGGGCGTCTGGAAGACGTTCATCTCGATCCTTGACAGAGCTCGGCACCACGGGACCATGGAGATAGGAACGAAGCGGAACCCGTTCTGGTTCAGCTTCGTTCCTTATTGGAAAAAACATCATTTCCTGGCCTCCATTCTGACCAGTGCCGAGATGGGAAGATTGCATCCACGCTGCCGGGCTTCTATCCGCACTCTGAATGGGCCGCTTTGGGCCCGGTGCATGTTGGGGTCCGATTTAACGTCCCAGGTCCGTCACCGATGACGGACCTGGGTTGTTGGGGTGCTGCCATCTAACCGACGATCTCTAAGGATCAGGCGGTCACTCGCAGTCACCCGAACAAGGCGGTGGATGTCGCTTCCAACTAAGCCTGCAGAAAAGGCCTGTCTTGCACGATCAACAACGGATTCGAGCTCGATAGCTAAGCTGCAGCTGTCTGGGCTATAGTCGGAAACGGCACGTGGCCCAAAGGCTCATACACCTCTCCGCTGATCCAGAGCCGATGCAGTAGAACAGCAAGTTTTCGTGCCACCGCAACGGTCGCTCGTTTCTTCGCGTTCTTTCCACCGCGCTCATACAGCTTCATTCCAAATCGTCGTAAATCGCTGTCCGGCCCGAACGGTCCGAGGATGTATTGGGCACTGCCCACCAGCAGTTTGCGCAACATCCTGTCGCCCGCCTTGCTGATGCCTAATTGCGGTTGACTGTCGCCGGAGTCCTCCTGCCCAGGTACTAATCCCAGATACGGACCCACATCGCGACTCTTGGCGAATCGCAGGGGAGTTTCCAGAGTCAGCACGTAGGCCAGTGAGGTCACCGGTCCGACTCCCGTCACCTGCCGCAACAACTTCGTGTGCTGATATTTCTCACCGGCCAGCTGTTCGATTTTCTGGTCGTAACATTTGATCTCTTCACTCAGGCTCGCAATCAGACGTAACAGCGGCTGTATCGTCTCCCCAATTGGCTGCGGAATCTCCGCTGCCGCTTTCCTGGAGAATGCATCACTGGAGCTGCTCGACAGTCTCGTTCCCCCCATCGTCTTCACCAGGCCGCGCACTGCACTGATCAACTTGGTGCGCGATTCCACCAGGGCCTCGCGGGCCCCAAGTACTACCAGGTCCTCTCGCACTTCCGTGCTGCGGTGCTGAATCGCATACAGTGATTTCGGATCCACCCGTCCCAGCCGGGCCAGCTTGGCGGCATCAATCCGGTCGTTCTTGCCCCGGCGCCGCTTGGATCCTTCCATCCGTCGTGCATTGGCAACCAGCACTTCATGTCCCAGTCCGGCCATCACTTCCCGCACCCACGCCGAATGCGTTCCCACTTCCATCACCACCCGCGATCGGGACAGACCTTGAAAGAATTCCACTACCGCCTGCGGACTCGTCCGGAACTGACCCTCCGTCAGGGTTTCCCCGCCCAGTCCCAGGATGCAGTAGTTGCTCCACTGGTCCCCAAGATCTACTCCCACCGTCAAACCGTCCAGGTTAGGTTTCTCTCCATCGTCCACACCCTTGTCCTCACCTGGCACCACAACCCTCTCTGCGTTCAGCTGCTTCCTCAGTTGGGCAACCAGTTCCGACATCACTTCCCGCGACTCCCGCCGCATCGGCTTGGTCTCCGTACGTGACGACTCTCTGCTATTCGAAAAACTGCTATGCTTCTTCACGGGTCGACCTCCATCCTTCGGGATTGCACCTCGAGTGCGTTGATCACCGCCAGCTTAATGCTCGGCGATCGGGGTCGACCTTCTCATCCCATCTACACGTACTACCGCCCGGTAGTACGGATTGGCGACCAACCGCCCGCGGCTTCGGGGTACTGAGCTGCCACCGAGTTTGGCGAGTTATCATATAAGAAAATCGTGCCTGGCTCTTCATTTCGAAGCCCCTCGGGGTGGCAAAGCCTTGAAAACTCCTGCTTCGCTTTTCGCCATTCTTCTCGTTGTGCCAGCATCCTGCGCAGCGCAGATTCCGCTCATCAGCGTTTCTCAACTCGACCTGCGAAACGTACAAGCGGAAGTGACTACCTATCATGGCCAGTCGGCGCTCGAACTCACCGAAACGAGCCAAGGCTCCGCTCAGGCGCTCGCAATCCTTAAGAACCGTACCTTCCATGATGGCGTTATCGCGCTGGACGTAGCTGGCGCCCCATCGAAATCCGCCTTCGAAGGTGCGCGCGGCTTCATCGGAATCGCATTTCACGTGAGTGCCGATGCCTCGCACTACGAATGCATCTACATCCGGCCCACCAACGGGCGTGCTGACGACCAGCTTCGGCGTAATCACTCGACACAATATGTATCTGCTCCTGATTGGCCCTGGGACCGGCTACGCAAGGAGAATCCGGGAGTGTACGAATCATACGCCGACATGGTTGCGGGCGAATGGACGCACCTCCGCATCGTGATCCACGGAACCAATGCGGACCTGTATGTGGGAAATGCCGAGCAGCCCTGCCTGCTGGTCCACGATCTCAAGCTCGGAGACTCGCAAGGCGCAATCGCCCTGTGGATAGGGCCAGGGACCGTGGGCTATTTCCGCAATCTCAGCGTTGAAGATCAGGGCCCGAATTAGTTCGAGGCTGCCGCGCGCGCGTTGACGACAGACCTTCGCACTTTCTCCGCATATCGCTCGGGATTGCAGTAGCGCTCGGTTCAATCATCTGGAGCAATCATCTTAAGCATTGATCGCATGGTGGGTTCGTCTCGCCATGTATGTCGATCTGGGCCCTTCAAGCGCACTACTGGCCGTTTCGGGAGCATTACCGGCAAACCGGAAATTGCTACTTGGTTACTGCCGAGTAGGCGACACACAGTCCTGGACTCACAAATTGTCGCAGTCCCAACGTTGATCACGTGATTCAGGGCACAAATCTCAATGACCAGTGCGACTACAATCTTTGCCAGTTTTCGAGGGATACCTTGCAGAACAAGCAGCCACCTTGAAGGGCTCCGAGTACACAGAGGATTGATTATCGGTCGATTTACCGCGATTTCGAAAGTGAAGGTGACAGATCGTGAAGAGTCGCTTTAGCACAACTTCGATTTCTGCTTTGGTTCTTTCCCTGTGCCTGATAACGATTGTTCCGGCAGCCCTGAGCAACGCCTCAACCTGGAGGGAACTCTCTCTCAAGATGCCCCTTGGGTCGATATGGAATTTCCTGGCGCCTTTGGGTTTTGCGTATCTCGGGATCGTGGCGATCGGCTTGATCGTCCTCTGGACCGGATATAGAAAAAGGGAACGGTGGGCCTGGTTCGTCATGCTCGTCGCCCTTTTGTTCTTTTACTTCCCCTTCTCCGTGCTGCCCGTGCTCCTCGAAATAAGGCGCTTCGGGTGGCCTGTTTTGCTGGATTTGCTCGGGGCTTTCCGGGCAGGAGGGCATTGCTGGATTTTGTCCTTGCGTCCCAATTACTCAGTGGGTATTGCGTGCGCGTTTGTTCCGATTCTGAGCGGACTTCTTAACTTTCTCGTGATGTTGGTCGCACTGCTCTTGCCGGTCAAGGCATTTTTCTGGCAGCCCATCCCTCCTCAACCGGGAATGCGAACGAAGATCGCGGCGCTATCGAAGACAAAGACTTGGGTCTGGGTGGTTGCGCTGCTTTCGCTCATCGTTATAGCTGTCGCCTTCATGGTGAGGAGTCTCATAGTTTCAAGTCAAAAGAGGGTGGCTGAAATTCAGCAGGTGAATAGGACGATATTCGCGCCGTACAACATGGTTGCAGTCGCCTTAGCCAAGGCAGAGAATGCCGTCGCCATGCCGGACGCTGGCCAGGATGGCGCGATCGTGGTCGCTGTCACGCGCGACAGCATGATTTTTCTGGGACAGGAAAGGGTCGATCCCGCCCAACTCGGCAGCCGCATCCGCGACAAGCTGGCCGATAAGACAGACAAGACAATTTACCTCCGCGCGGATGCGCGCGCGCAGTATCGGGACGTTGAGAACGCCATCGACACCATGCGCAGCGCGGGTGCAGAAGAAGTTGGATTGCTGACCCAGAGGATGGAAGACGCCCAGCCGGAAAACTCTCTCTGGTTTGGCAATCCGCTGCTGAAGTCGGTGGGGCTTGAAGTGTTCATCCCCTCCCCACCTGAGATGCAGGCGAGAGGGTCGAGTTCTCCAGACCGGACCATCGTTGTTCATGTCATCTATCGTCCCAACGCGGCCCCGGCCTACAAGATCGACGCGGCCGATGTTGTGCACGACGAGCTGCAACGCAAGTTGACTGAGATTTATGCCAACCGCGCTGAGCGCGTAATGTTTGTTAAGGGCGACGACAATCTGCGCTTTTCTGACATCGTCAATGTCATTGATATCGGGAGGGCCTTCAACGTCGATCGCATCGGTCTAATGACGCCAGGAGTCACAGCCGGCAATTAGGGCCCGATCAAGTACGAAGCCAGTTCGCCGAACCCCGCGATAGAGCCAAATCCACAAAGAAAGGAGCGGCGCGAGCGCAGTCCCGATCGTCTGCAATCGTGGGCTTCTCCTGTATGACCGGCCATACTTCTGTTACTCATTGATAAACAGGGCCAGGTGATCCAGCGCTTCAAGACCACTGGGAATCAGCGTGCTTCGCTCAAGCTTTGCCTGGAGCTGTCAAGCCCTCTGCCGCCCCTCAACAAACTGCGCGATGCCTAACTCACTGATTCGGCTCGTGGCCGCACCTTCGGATTCCACACCCGTTTTTGCAGAGAATTTCCTCGGGTTGGCGCAAAATTGTTCCGTGGATCAAGAAAAGGCCTCTTCGCCGTGAGCATGGCTTCTGCCGTCCCCCACTCCATGCGCCGGCGCCGGCCCAAAGCTGCCTGACTATCGCCGATTGAAGCACTGGAGACACTCCGCGGGGAACGAGGTATGGAGGCCTAAACTCTGGCTCACAAGTCCCTTGTTTTCAAATATGGAGGTACGACATACGTGGGGGGTAGGTGATGCACATTTGGGTACGGACTGGCACATGGCTTTCAGAAGTAGGGGGGCAAGCCCCTACTTGATCCACATCTCTGGATGGCTCGTCGACACCGCGCTCAGCCCCTGCGCCAGCAGCGCCTCCACTTCCTTCATGTTCTGGATCAACCCTCCGCCAACAACCGGCAAATCAGGCGAAATTGCCCGCACCCGCTCCAGCATCTTCGGCGCGACCATTGCCGGCAAAATCTCCAGCGCATGCACTGGCGAGTTCTTCAGTTGATTCGAGATCGTATCCATCGCGCCCGAGTCCAGCAGAAAGGTGCGCTGAATTCCGTAAAGTCCGATCGCCAGCGCGTGCCGCAGGGGGTCAAGGTGCGTTGAGATAATGCCGCCTGCGCCCACCCTCTTCAAATAGTTCACCGCGTACTTGTCGCGCGAGAACCCGTTCAGCAGATCGAGATTCACAATCGGAACCTTCGCCGCGTCCGTGATCCTGCGGATCATTGCCTCCACATTTTCAGGATCGCCTGTGAGCAGGTAGATCAGCCTGCTCCGCGACGCAATCGCCTGGTCCACAAGCTCCGGCTTGCGTATCGCGGGAATGATCGGTGTCTCCTTGCAGAAGACGCTCAACGGCGTCAGGGCTGCTGCCGCCCCGTTCCTGAATCCGGTCTCACCCATGGCGGCTCTCCTCGCTGCCCGTCTTCGCTCTTCCTGTCGACGCTCTCACAATCAGTTCCGCTTCTACTCTGCTTTGCGCCACCGAGTCCTCGCCCGACATCAGTTTCAGCAGATTCTCCATCGCCAACTGTCCCATGCGCCGCATCGGTTGCCGCACGGTGGTTAACCCGGGCTGCAGGTACGCCGCAAAAAACAAATCGTCAAATCCCGTCACGGATACATCCTCAGGCACGCGCAGCCCACGCGCGCGAATGGCCCGCAACGCTCCCAACGCCGTCATGTCGTTGTAGCAGCAGATCGCCGTCGGAGGAGCGGGCAATGCCAGCAGCTCGTCCACAGCTTCAATCGCCGCCTCGGGCCGTCCGTCGCCCTCCTTCACCAGCGCGGCCCTGAACTCGATTCCCCCGCGCTTGAGCGCATCCTTGTACCCCGCCAGCCGTTCCGCGTCCGATTGATAACCGATCCGGTCGCCCACATACGCAATGCGTCGGTGTCCCAACCCGATCAGGTGTTCCACTGCGGCCCGCGCGCCTTCCACGTTCCGAATCATCACCGAGTGCACAAACTCGCCCGGATACTGATCGTTCACGAGCATGATGGGAACATTCAACTCCTCGAGCAGCGGCAGGTAGAGCGCGCCCACGCGCGACGAGGTCACAATGATTCCGTCCACGCGCCGCTCAGCCAGCGCCTGCACCACCTTCCGCTCCCGTTCAGGGTCGGCACTTGAGCTGGCGAGAAACACCGCGTATCCGTGATCGTTCGCCGCCTGCTCGATGCCGCACGTCACCTCACCTGCAAACGGATCGTCCACAGTCGTCACCACCAGTCCGATCGTCCGTGTCCGTCGCGTCACCAGCCCGCGCGCCACGGCACTGGCTCGATAGCCGGCCTCGTCGGCGATCTTGCGGATCTTCGCCGCCGTCTGGGCGTTGACCAGCGGGCTATTCTGCAGCGCGCGTGAAACCGTCGGATGCGACACTCGTGCCAGCCGCGCGATGTCCTTGATCGAGGGCTGCCTCAACGGTTGCCGCGGCGCTCGATTTCCGCCGCCCGTCTGCATCACTCCCCCCGCCTTGCCCCTGTCCTTCTCAAACATCTAAAAACTCCCCATTGCACACGTTTGCTTAAGCCACCAGTCTCCAGCACAAAACACAACTTAGTCAATGCTCATCGTCACCGGAAAGCCGCTTCGCCTCACCAGCCGCCCCTCCTCTCTCACGCCCTGCGCGCTGCAATCTCGTAATCTGTTGCTTAGCCGCTTCATGATCCAGCCGCCCTCTACTACCGCGACCCGCCCTGCCGCGCTTGAGCGCCGCATCGGCCTGCGCTCGGCCGTGCTCTTCAATATGCTCGAGATGATCGGCGTCGGCCCCTTCATCACCCTGCCGCTGGTCATTGCCGCCGCGGGCTTTCGCCTCTCCGTCTGGGCGTGGGTACTTGGCGCAGCGATCGCTGTCGCCGACGGCCTGGTCTGGGCCGAACTCGGTGCGGCCTTCCCGCGCGCCGGCGGCTCCTACGCTTTCCTGCGCGAAATATACGGCCCCGACCGCGCCGGCAACTGGCTCAGCTTTCTCTACGTCTGGCAGTTGAGCTTTACTGCCCCGCTCTCCATTGCCTCGGGCTGCATCGGCCTCTCTGGATTTCTGGCTGTTTTCTGGCCCGGCCTCGAGTCCGCGCCCATCGCTGCTCTCCCCGCGATCCACTATGCGAGCTTTGCCGCTGCCGCAGCCTGCCTGCTCGTCACTGCGCTTCTCTATCGCAACCTCAGCTCCATCACGCGCCTCGCCTGGGTCCTCTTTGCGGGAGTCATGGCCGCTCTCACCGGCGTCATCGTCTCCGGCTTCGCTCACGCCGCAGCCACCGGCGGATGGCGCATGCCCTCAGCGCCCGCGCTACCAGCTGCGCTCGCACTTAGTGGTCTCGCGGCGGCCACGCTCATTGCCACGTACGACTACTGGGGCTACTACAACATCACCTTCCTCGGCTCTGAAGTTCGTAACCCCGAGCGCACCATCCCCCGCGCCATCCTGCTTTCCGTCCTCCTTGTCTCCGCGTTCTACATCGCCATGAACCTCGCCGCGCTGCCGTCGCTTCGCACTGCCACCGCCCACGCCGCCGAATCCGCCGCCCTTCGCGTGCAGCTCGTGGCCGACATTGCCCGCTCCGCCTTCGGCCAATGGGCCGGATACACCATCGCCGCCCTCATCATCTGGACCGCGTTCTCCAGCGTCTTCTCGCTCCAGCTCGGCTACTCCCGCGTGCCCTACGCCGCTGCCCGCGACGGCAACTATTTTCGCTTCCTTGCAGCTGTGCATCCCAGGCACGGAATTCCGCACCGCTCGCTCGTTGCCCTCGGCCTCGTCGGCGCCTTCTTTTGCTTCTTCACGCTCACGCAGGTCATCACCATGCTCGTCATCACCCGCATCCTGTTGCAGTTTTTTCTGCAACAAGTCGGCGTGATCCTTCTGCGCATTCAGCGTCCCAATCTCCCGCGCCCCTTTCGCATCCCGCTTTACCCGCTGCCGCCGCTCGCCGCCATGGCGGGATTCGCCTTCATCCTCGTCAACCGCGCCCACGCTCTCATGGAGCTCGCCGTCGCAGCAGCCATCGCCACCACTGGAACCCTCATCTACCTCTTCCGCGCCCATCGCCTTCGCCAGTGGCCCTTTGCGCCCAAGCCCGAGTCCCTGGCCCCTTAGTCCCTAGTCCCTGCTGTACGTGACCGCTGTCACTTCAATTCCGCCGCCCTCCCGACTACAGTTCCTCACCAGAAAATCCTTCCACTCGCCTCGTGTGTCGGCGTCTGCCAGGAGGTGTCCTCAATGCCCTTGAAATTGAATGTGAATCACGAAGTCAGAACGGTCGACGTGCCGCCTGACACCCCACTCCTCTGGGTCCTCCGCGACCTGCTGGACCTGGCTGGGACCAAGTACGGCTGCGGCATCGGAGTCTGCGGTGCCTGCACAGTCCTGGTTGGCGGCAAGGCAGTGCGCTCCTGCATGACCCACGTGGGCAGCGTGGCCGGCCAACCCATCATCACCATCGAAGGCCTCTCCGCAGATGCCACACATCCCGTGCAGCAGGCATGGGAAGCGCTCGACGTGCCCGCTTGCGGCTATTGCCAGCCCGGCCAGATCATGACCGCCGCGGCGCTCCTCTCCCAGACGCCACATCCCACCGACGCTGATATCGACACGGCTATGAGCGGCAATCTCTGCCGCTGCGGAACCTACCCGCGTATCCGGCAGGCGATTCATCACGCTGCGGAATCAGCCCACGCACCGTCCCTGAAAGGTTGAAGGAGGGCGAACACCATGAGCAACAATTACGATCTTGACCGCCGATCCTTTCTCAAAGTGACCGTCCTCGCCGGCGGAGCCGTCGCCCTGGAACTCTACAAACAACCGTGGTCCGTCGCTCAGGAACCAGGCCGGCGACCCGCCTTTGTCCCGGTTGCCTTCATCCGCATCGATCCCAGCGGCGTTGTCACTCTCATGGCCAAGAATCCCGAGATCGGCCAGGGCGTTAAAACCATGCTGCCCATGCTCATCGCCGAAGAACTCGATGTCGATTGGAACGACGTGCGCATCGAGCAGGCCGACGTTCATCCGGAGCTCTTCGGGCCGCAGTTTGCCGGCGGCAGCACCGCAACTCCCATCAACTGGGATCCACTCCGTCGCGTTGGCGCCGCCTACCGGCAGATGCTCGTCACCGCGGCCGCGCAAGCCTGGGGCGTCCCCGAATCCGAATGCACCACCAATTGCGGCAAAGTGCTGCACGCGAAATCGAGCCGCATGGCACCATACGGACAGCTCGCTGCAAAAGCCGCCACGCTCACCCCGCCTGACCTGAAGTCGGTACATCTCAAAGATCCGAAGGACTACCGCATCATCGGCAAGTCGCACCCCAGCGTTGACAACCGCGCCATCGTCACCGGCAAACCGATCTTCGGCATCGATGTCAACTTACCTGGCATGCTTCACGCCGTCATCCAACGATGCCCGGTCTTCGGCGGAAAAGTGAAGAGCGCCAACACAGACGACGTAAGCAAGCTTCCTGGCGTGCGCAAGGTGCTCGTCATTGAAGGCACGCTCTCCAGCGATCCGGTTGCAGGGTGGGAGCCAGGCATGGAATCCGGCGTGGCCATTCTCGCCGATTCGTGTTGGCAGGCCCAGAGCGCCCGCAAAAACCTCAAGGTCGAATGGGACTACGGCCGCGGTGCCAGCCAGAACAGCGATGACTTCACTAAGCGCGCCGCCGAGTTGCTGAAATCTGCTCCCGCTCATTCCGTACGAAGCTACGGGGATGCGGACGCAACACTAAAATCGGCGACCAAAGTTTTCGATGCCGTCTACGCCTATCCGTTCCTGGCCCACGGAACTCTCGAACCGCAGGACACCACCGCCGTGTACAGCGACGGCAAAATGGAAATCTGGACCACCAGCCAGATGCCCGCCCAAGGTCAGGCCCTGGTCTCGCACGCGCTGGGCATTGATCCCGCGAACATCACAGTGCACATGTGCCGCGCCGGCGGCGGTTTCGGCCGTCGCCTCATGAACGACTACATGGTCGAAGTTGCGTGGCTGGCCAAACAGGTCGGCAAGCCGGTCAAGCTCCTTTGGTCGCGCGAAGACGACATCGCCCACGACGCCTATCGCCCCGGAGGCACCATCGGCCTCAAAGGTGGCCTCGATTCGCAAGGCAAGCTCATCGCCTGGAGCCAGCACCTCGTCACCTTTGGTGAAGGAAAGACGCTCGTGCAGTCCGGCGATATCGGCGGCGACCAGTTCCCGGCCGGTCGTGTGCCCAATTATTCCCTAGGCATGAGCGCCATTCCGTTGTGGCTCCGCTGCGGAGCTCTGCGCGCGCCCGGCGACAACGCGTACGCCTTCGTGCAACAATCCTTCCTCGATGAGCTGGCTGTGGCCGCTGGCCGCGATCTCCTCGACTTTCAGCTCGACATCCTGAATGCCGCTCCCGACCCCGGCACCAAAGTCGATCCGAACAACCCCGACCGGCTCAACCCCGAGCGGATGAAGGGCGTGCTCGAGCTCGTTGCCGAAAAATCCGGCTGGCGCAACCGTAAAAAATCACCCGGCCGCGGCATGGGGTTGGGCGCCCATTTCTGCCATCTTGGCTACTTCGCCATGGTCGCCGAAGTCAGCGTCGACAGCCAGAATCGCGTCACGGTGCACCACGTGTGGGCCGCGGGAGACATCGGCAGCCAGATCATCAATCCCGCAGCCGCGGAAAACCTGTGCTGCGGCGGCATCATCGAAGGTCTCAGCCACATGCAGCAGGAGATCACTCTGTCCAACGGCCGTGTGGACCAGGCCAACTATCATCAGCATCCCATGCTGCGCATGCGCCAAATCCCGGACATCGAAATCTTCTGGCGCAAAAGTGAGTTCCCGCCCACCGGCCTGGGCGAGCCCGCGCTGCCGCCGATCCTGCCCGCGGCCGCCAACGCTATCTTCGCCGCAACCGGAAAGCGCATTCGCACCCTGCCGCTGAAGAGGAGCGGATTCAGCTTCGCGTAATGTAGCCCATCGAACTCGCTGTCATCCTGAGCGCAGACGCTCGCGCGTGCGCGTGCGGCGAAGTCGAAGGATCTGCGGTTGTCCCTGGTGCAAATGCACGCCACGAAAATGGCGCCCTTCGCCTCACCTACCCAATGGTCGTCCCAGCCTGGCGAAAACCCACTTAATCTCTGGGGCTGATGCACCTTTTCATCGTGTCAACGGCCTGCTTGTAACTTCAGCGCCCGCCCAGGTGTCTAATAAATGCAACGGGGTTCCCCAGGCGAGGTCACTTATGCTCATTGGCAAACCGCCCGACATTCCCTCCTCCGAAATCACGTCCCGCGAGGCGTACTTTCGCTATCTCTCGCGTCGTCGCTTCCTCAAAGGCGCTGCCGCTACGGGCGTCGCGGCCATCGGCGCCGATCGCATCGCGCAGCTCGTCTCGCCGCGCACCGCCGTCCACGCCGGAACCAAGTTGCAGACGGTCCCCAGCCCGCTGACCACCACCGGCGAGCAACTCACCAATCTCGAAGACATCACGCACTACAACAACTACTATGAATTCGGCGTCGACAAAGGCGACCCCGCTCGCAATGCCGGTCGTTTACCCACGAGCCCGTGGAATATCAAAGTCGAAGGCAAAGTCGCCAAGCCGCTCACTTTTTCACTTGATGACCTGCTCAAGCTGCATCCTCTCGAAGATCGCGTCTATCGCCATCGCTGCGTTGAAGCGTGGAGCATGGTGATCCCCTGGATCGGCTATTCGCTCTCGGAATTCATCAAGCAGTGCCAGCCGCTCCCCAGCGCCAAATACGTTCAGTTCCTCTCCTACTACAACTCGGGTGTCGAGCCCTGGGCCGCGCGGCAAACCAACATCTACTGGCCCTACTCCGAAGGCCTGCGCATGGATGAGGCCATGAACCCGCTCACCCTCCTCACCTTCGGTCTCTACGGCGAAACGCTTCCCAATCAGGATGGCGCGCCTGTCCGCATTGTCGTCCCCTGGAAATACGGATTCAAATCCGCCAAATCGATTGTCTCTGTCAAGTTCGTCGAAAAGGAGCCGCGCACCACGTGGAACGATCAGGCGCCCGACGAATACGGCTTCTACTCCAACGTCAATCCCAACCGCGACCATCCGCGCTGGAGCCAGAAGACCGAGCGTCGCATCGGCCTCCCATTCTACGAGCAGCGCCGCACCACGCTCATGTTCAACGGATACGCCGACCAGGTCGCATCTCTATACCAGGGCATGAACCTGATGAAAGAATTCTGAACCGAGCTCGATCATTTACATGGTTGCCCCATCCTTGCCGCGTTTTTGTTGTTGCGGCGAGGGTGGGATAACCCGAGCCAATCATCACCTAACTCGCTGGTTGCCCCATCCTGGCGGCGTCTCTGTTTTTTGCCGCCAGGGTGGGATATCCCGAGCCAATCATCACCTAACTCGCGGGGCGTTGCTCTTTAACTCCGTTAACCCCGCTAGCACCGCTAGCTCCGCTGCCTTACAAACCATGAACCGTTCAACGATTGTCTTACTCAAAACCGCCGTCTGGATCGCCTGCCTCGTCCCCGTCGCTCGCCTCGCTTGGGGCGCCATCACCAACAACCTCGGCCCCGACCCCACGGCCACCATCGCATTTTCAACAGGACTCGCTACGCTGCGCCTGCTCACCATTACTCTGGCTATCTCGCCCGTGCGCCGTCTCTCGGCGCGCTTGAGCTGGCTCGTCAAATTCCGCCGGCTGCTCGGCCTCTTCGCTTTTTTCTACGCCACGCTCCACATGCTCACTTACGTCGGTCTCTACGCCGGCTTCAGTCTCAACGCCATGTTCGCTGACGTCGCCAAGCGCCGTTTCATCACCATGGGCGTCGCCGCCTACCTGTTGCTCTTGCCCCTCGCGCTCACTTCCACCGCGTGGTTCATCCGCAAGCTCGGCGGAAAAAATTGGAATCGCCTGCACAGCCTCATCTACCTTGCCGCAATCTGCGGAGTCATCCACTATTGGTGGCAGGTCAAGACCGGCGTCCTCACGCCCATCACAATCACGGTCATCGTCGGCGTGCTTTTACTCGCGCGACCTGTGCTGGTCTTCTTTCAGCGCCGCAAGTCACGCGTCGTCGTAACTGCCTGAGCCGCCAACACGCCTTCGACGCGACCCGTCTGTCTTTCCACGCGAATACGATGGCCCGAGGTTGCATCGACAGTTCTAAAAGCAGAGGCCCGCTGCAGTATTGGAGCTTGCAGCGGGCCCCCTGGCCGTCGAACGCGCCGCATCCGCGATGATTGAAATCCGCGACACCCTGGCTCACCCGCGCCTTCGCTTCAAATTCAGGCCGTAAGCGCCCTCTCCGCTGCCCTCTCGTCCACGATCCGCTCCTTCGGATCGATCACGCCCAGGTCCTTCACCACGTTGAACACGCCATTCTTCGCCTGCGCAATGTACATGTTCATCCGCGCGTGATGTTGTCCAGGCACCATTTCAGCCGGCCCTCCCGGCCCCTCGGCGATCTTTGCGTGGTCCAGAGCTTTGATCACCTCTTCCTGGTTGAGTGATCCCGCCTCTTTCACGGCAGCTTCCCACAGCCGCAGCCCCCGATACATCCCTGAACACGCGCTACCCGCGGTGAACCTTGCAGCACCCGGAAAAAGCCTGTCGTACTCATCGGTCAGTTGCTTGCTGAACGGATCGCTGATGTTGCGGTAGTAGTCGAGGCAGCTGTAGAGGCCCTCCACGTGTGCCGCCGGCGCCATGTTCAAAAAGTTTTCGTCGAAGTAGGTGCACACCAAGTGTCCGCCCCGCATCGCAAAGCCGGAGTTGTGAAGCTGCTCGAGGAACGGCACCACCCCCGGCGGCACAATCGTGTTGAACACAACCTCTGCGCCGCTCGATGCGATCCTGGCGACCGTCTCGCGATAGTCCGCATAATCCAGCGGAAAATACTCTTCTCCCACGATCGAGCCGCCGCGCGCCTCCACCAGCTCGCGCACCTTTCTATTCATCGTGTGCGGCCAGATATAGTCCGCCGACGGCAAATAGAATTTCTTCGCGCCCGTCTTCCGCATCAGCCACGGAATCAGCGGATCCAGCTGCTGCGCCGGCACCGGCCCCGTGCAGAAGATCAGCGGGTCCGATTCCCCTCCCTCGTATTGCTCCGGGTAAATGTAAAGCGTCTTCCCCTTCTCCACCGCCGGCCCTTTGATCGCCTGCCTGGTCGAGCTGTAAATCCCGCCGAAGATCACATCCACGTGATCCTGCTCCACGAGCTTGGTTGCTTTCGCTGCCGCCACGCTGTCCGTCGTCGCACCGTCCTCCACGTACAGCTCGATCTTCCGTCCCAACAATCCGCCCTTTGCGTTAATGTCGTCGATCACCATCCTGGCCACGTTCGCGTCGGCGATGCCCGCAAATGACAGCGGCCCCGTCTGCTCCGCGATGACCCCCACCTTGATTCGGCTCACTCCATTTGTTTCCTTCATGGCATTCCCTCCTCTGAAATGCTGGTTGCGTGTGAATCGGCGCTGACCTCCCTGAAAGCCGCGGCTCTGCGCCGAATCACTTCCGCGCTTTCGTCGATTCCGAACTTTCTCCTTGACCACCCTTGGTAAACCGTGTTCGATTGAGTACCAGTAATACCCCCACAATTTGGGCCCCGCATCGGGAGAGTTCCCTATTTTTTTGAAACAGCTTCGTTTAGGTGAATTCGTCGCCACGCTCGCTCTGGCGCAGGACAACGCCTTTGGCCAGCCTCTGGAGTCACAGCTCCGCTCGTGCCTGCTCGCCTCGTGGATCTGCGATGCCGCCGGATTCGCAAAGCCAGTGCGCGACACCGTCTACTGGGTTGCGCTCCTGCGCTACATCGGCTGCACCGGCCACGCCCACGAAGTGGCCACCGTCTTCGGCGACGAAATCGCCATCCGCGCTCAGACCCTCGTCCACGACGCGGCAAATCCCGCCGAGGTCATGCATGATGTCGTGGCCTTCGCCACCGCCGGCCGCTCTAAAGAAGAGTCCGAGCAAATTGTGCGCATGATTCAGCAGACCGCGCACGATTGGGCGGTACACAACTTCAAATCAGGATGCGAAGTTGCCGACATGCTCGCGCAGCGGCTCGACTTCGGCCCCGATGTTCGCGATGCCTTGCGCTTTACATTCGAGCGCTGGAACGGCAATGGCTTTCCCGCGCACGCCAGCGGCCAGGCCATCCCGCTGCCCATGCGCGTCGTGCACCTCAGCCAGGACATGGAGGCCATTGGCCGCCTGTTCTCGCCGGCCAAGGCCATCGACGCCGCCCGCGATCGTCGCGACCGCACCTACGACCCGGCACTCGCCGACCTCTTCGTCGCGCACGGATCGGCCTGGTTCGACAAGCTCGCCAAAACCGAACCATGGGATGCCGTGCTCGATTTTGAGCCGGAACCACGGCGCATGCTCAGTGGCGAAGTCCTCGACGACGCTCTCACCGTGGCCGCCGACTTTATCGACATGAAATCGCCCTACATGGGTGGACACAGCCGCCGATGCTCGCAGTTGAGCGCCGACGCCGCCCGGCTGCTTGGCCTGACCGACGACGCGGTCACCACAATCCGCCGAGCAGCGCTGGTGCACGACTTCGGCACCACCGCCGTGTCGAATTCCATCCTCGATAAGCATGGCCCGCTCACTCGCGCCGAGTTCGATCGCGTGGAACTTCACCCCATGCTGACCGAGCAGATGCTGCGCCGATCTGCTGCGCTGGCGGCGCTGAACCCGGTCGCCTCAGCTCACCACGAAAAGTGCGACGGCTCCGGCTACCACAGGCGAGTCCACGCCGATCACGGAGATCCCGCCGCATGCGTGCTGGCCGCGACAGAAGTCTACGTGGGGATGACAAGCGACCGCGCCGACCGCGCATCCTTCTCCGCCGACGCCGCCGCCGCCGAACTGCGCCGCCTCGCCTCCCAGGGCGTGCTCGATCTTCGCGCAACCAACGCTGTGCTCGAAGCTGCGGGTCATGGCGATTCAAAAGCCCCCGCACCCAGCCGGCCCAAAAATCCTGGCGGGCTCTCCCATCGCGAAGTCGATGTGCTGCGTCTCGCCGCCAGGGGACTCACCACGCAGGAGATCGCTGACCGCCTCTTCATCTCGCCTAAAACCGCCGATCACCACATCCAGCACATCTACAACAAAATCACCGTATCCACGCGCGCCGCCGCCGCTCTCTGGGCCATGCAAAACGCAGTCATCCAGTGAGTACGCCGCCATTCCAACTGTTTTTCTTGACGCGCAAGGCCCGCTTTTTGGTCTTGCGCGCGTCTACACGACAGGCGCGATCCACTCATAGACTTTCATCGTCGCGGAGGACCCCACGAGGGTAAGTTGGTAATCCGGGCATCTCGGGAGCCACAATGATGCGAGCCCTTCCTTTGCTTTTGACCTGTCTCGGCTTGGCTGTTCAGTTACCAGGACAACCTGGCCAAACACCACGCTATGCACAGACCATGACCATGCCGCGCGACAGGGCCGAGGATTCATACGCCATCTATTCCCAACTGCTGAAAAGCGGCCCCATCGAATGGCGGGACGCCAGCAGAAAGCAGTGGCTGATCGAAGACACCACCTATGCGATTCCGCTCGATGATGCCTGCCATCCTGCGTCCGGGCCTCGCCCAATGGCAATGAACCCACACGATGTGGTCAAGGCGCCGGAAGATCGGCAAACTGAGTGGAACGAAGTCCTGGCTGATTACGATCAGCACTGTCATGATGTGATCCAGTTGGATCGCGAGAACTTCAGAACCGATCTGCCGGTTCGTCTGCTGAATTCTGACGATAAGCAGAGGTTCACGAAAAATCCCATCGGACCGCCGGCTGAGTTTGCCGATGGCGCTGGCCTGCACGGTTTCTCGGAGGTTTTCTTCAATGCAACTCATACCCTGGCGCTCGTGGAAGAGGGCATGTGGTGCGGAGGCTTATGCGGGAATTGGACCTGGGTGGTGATGGAGCGCAGAGTGGGAGGATGGGTGATGCTTCCGTGGGTGCATGGAATGATGTTTTCGTAGGCGGTTCCCTGTTCCTTGTCCTTGCTCGCCCGCTCCCTCGCTCCCTTGCTCCCTTGCTCCCTTGCTCTCTCGTTCCCCTGTTCCGTGTTCCCTGATCCCCGCCAAGCCCGCAACGCGGGCGGCATAGGCTAGCCCCAGTCGCAAGACTGGGGAAATATTTTGCATTTCAGAGCGCCAGCCCGCTTCAGCGGGCGAAAGAATCACCGCCACAAAACACCGGGGAATGAGCAATGATCGCTGCTCTCTGTTCTCTGATCTCTTATCTCTGTTCTCTCGCGGCGGGTGCCCCAGGTGCCTCGCTTTTGGGCACCTGGGATAGCGCCTCGGTTCACTTCCGGGGATGTGTCAGCTCCAGCATCACCACCCCGTGGCCCGGCACCGTCATCATCGCCTCGCCATCCACCACGCCCGCATCCGCGTGCGCCCACAAGTCGCGAGCCTCGGCGCGACCCTTCCAGCCCACGTCTTTCAGCCGCAGCGTCATGCGTGTGGCGCCCGTCGTCCGGTTAAACAGCGCGACTGCCATCGCGCCGCCTTGAAGCGGTTTGGCCCACACCTCAAGCGGCCCTTCTTTTGATACGCGTTCTCCCTGCTGTCCCAGCGGGTCCTGGTCCACAGCAATCACCTCGCGGTTCAACAGAATGCTCTTCGTCTCCGGCGTCATTTCCGTCAGGTCGTTGCCTGCAATCAATGGAGCCGCCAGCATCGCCCACAAGCTGAAATGCGTTTTCTGCTCGTCCTCCGTCATCCCGGGGTTGCCCACTTCCAGAAAGTCTGGGTCGTTCCAGTGTCCCGGCCCCGCATACTTCGCCAGTCCTGCCTCACCAAATCCGTTCAGCGCCATCCGGTCGTATGTATCGCTGATGTCGCCGCTCGTCCTCCACATGCTTGCGCCCACCTCCGGGCCCCACGTCCACACATGGCCCCAGCCGTACTGGCACAGGCTGAACAGAATCGGCCGCCCCGTCGCCGCCAGGTCCTCGCGCATCTTCTCGTACGCCGCCTTCATCATCGCGTCCGACTTCTCCACGTCGCCGCCGGATTCCTTCTTCATGATTTCGCGAAAACTGCACAGGTCGTACTTCAGAAAATCCACGCCCCATGAGGCGAACATCTTCGCATCCTGCGCCTCGAATCCATAGCTTGCCGGGGCGCCGCCGCACGTCCGCGGTCCCGGCCCCGTGTACATTCCAAACTTCAATCCCTTTGAGTGCACATAGTCACCCAGCGCCTTCATATCCGGAAAGTTCGCGTTTGGATGCAGCACGCCTTGCTCGTCGCGATATCCCTCCCAGCCGCCGTCAATGTTCACATACACATACCCCGCGTCGCGCATGCCGCTGGTCACCATCGCGTCCGCCTGCGCGCGAATCAGCGCGTCTGAAATGTCATGGTGAAAGTGGTTCCACGTACTCCACCCCATCGGTGGGGTCCCGGCAAGGTTCTGTGCCTGCGCCAGGGTGCATCCAGTGCTCAGTGCCATCGTCACCGTCAGCGCTGTTGCCAGCGCGCATCTCGACAGTTTCCGGCTGCGATCAGCGTTGCGCCAGTCGCGCCACCAGGGGTTGCGGCGGCGCGGATAAATGTCCGGTCTTGCGAAGCAATTGCTGGAATTGTGCATCGGTCCTCATTTGCTAGAAAGCGGGGGCGACAAGCAACAACATACACGAAGCGGAAAGCTGCTGCACCGAGGCCTTGAGCCAACGGTACGCCCGCGCATGGCACCGCGCAAACATGCAAAAACGTGTCGAAAAGTGGCTCAAAACCCCGTTTTGAAGGCCGAATAATTGCATTTAATTGCTCTTTCGGGAAATTATTAGGTGCGCTTTGCTCTATTTCGTAACCTCAGGTGGTTACAAATCGCATAAAACGGAACCTGGGAAGGTCAATGTCTGGCAAAAGTGCAACCTCTCGTGGTTACATTTAGGCCCCAAATGACACCAAATCCGCGAACGTTTCACGTGTGCAACGCACCACTTCAGCGAACATTCCGCCTGATTTCAGAGATCTTCCACGCCCTGGCCCTCAAAATCGTTGGGCGCAGAAACGATCGCCCGCCCATTCGCCTCCCCTTCCCCGGCGTGATACAACACAGTCACTGAGCCTTCATCGGGACCGAGGAAAACCAACGTGGGGACAGTAATACCTCTCGGAGACGCTTCGCGCCGCTCGCGCCGCTTCGCCATGGTGACCGCGCTGATCATCGCGGCCAATGCGTGGGTTTTCATCCTCGAATTGCAGGGCGGCGATGTTTTCGTAACGCGATGGGCGGTGATTCCCGCCTCCATTGCCAGCGGACATGCATGGATCACTCTGCTCACCGCAATGTTCATGCATGGCAGCTGGCTGCATATTCTCGGCAACATGATCTTTCTCTGGGCGTTTGGCCCGGCGATTGAGGACGCGATGGGGCCGATCCGCTATCTGCTGTTTTATTTACTGGGCGGCGTCATCGCCATGCTTTCGCAAGTGGCAGGAAGTCCTGCGTCGACGGTCCCTTGCATTGGAGCGAGCGGCGCCATCGCCGCGGTGATGGGCGCGTTTATCGTAATGTTTCCGCGCGATAGAATCCGCTCGTTCGTGTGGATCGTCGTCTTTGTCAGCATTGCCCGAATTCCAGCGGCTCTGCTGATCGGCGTCTGGTTCATTATCCAGTTGCTCGATGCGGGCACCGTGGCTAACGTGCAGACCGGCGGAGTGGCATACCTTGCGCACGTTGGCGGTTTCCTTTTTGGAGCGGCGACCGTACGGCTGTGGGTGCGCAAGCGTACGTACCCGGAGTAATCGACGGCCAACCGCGCGCCTGCAATGCGCAAGCTCGTAGATCAGATTTCGGTTGGATTTGTGCTTGACATCGCCATCATGGGTTGGCGAACGTACAGATCATCAGGCGGTTGAGGTTTCGCGGTCTCGACTGGTGTGAAATCGAGACGGGCGGGGGAGGTCCAGTCGCCATGACGATTTCATCTTTACGTGTGGTGTGCGCTTTGATTGCGCGCCGGAGCGCGCATGTGCGCGTTGGAGGGGCTTGCGTTCTGATTTGCGCTGCTGTGCTGGAAGCGCATGGCCAGTATGACCGGTGGTATCAACTCAGCGAGCAGGCGGAGAAGCTGAACGAGCAGGGTAACTATGTCGCCGCGCTTCCCATTGAGCAGCAAGCGTTGCAGGTGGCGGAGTTGACGTGGGGCCCAAATGAGCGGCATGTTGCGCTGTCGGCGAACTTTCTGGGGATTCTTGAGTTGAACCTTGAGAAGTTCAGCGATGCGGAGACGCACCTGAATCAGGCGCTGGCGATCGATACGAAAAACGAGGGTGCAGACGGCAAGGATACGGCGACGGATCAGTCCAACCTGGGCGACCTTTATCGGCAAGAAGGAAAGTTCCCGGCGGCGGAGAAGGCGACGCAACAGGCGTTGACAATCCATGAAAAGGTGCTGGGCGAAAACAACGGCAACGTAGCGACGGACGCGAACAACCTGGCGTTGATCTATTTGAGGGAGAGCAAGTATCCCGAATCCGAGGCACTTTACAAGAAATCAGTTGCGATCGAAGAAAGGCTGGGAGACGCAGCCAGTGCGGCCACGGCGCTGGGTGGCCTGGGCACGCTGTATGACCAAGAGGACAAGTTTGCGGATGCCGAGCAAGCGTTCAACCAGGAGCTGGCGGCGAATTTGAAGGCGCTGGGACCGCAGCATCCGCTGATCGGCTTGTCTCTTGAGCATCTGGCGCAGGCGTATACGGACGAAGGGAAATTCACCGATGCGGAGCAGACGTACGCGAAGGCTCTGGTC
Source organism: uncultured Acidobacteriaceae bacterium (assembly GCA_963751285.1). Classification (GTDB taxonomy): domain Bacteria; phylum Acidobacteriota; class Terriglobia; order Terriglobales; family Acidobacteriaceae; genus Telmatobacter. The sequence goes on from CAVVUE010000018.1 coordinate 25,546, forward strand.
AGTGAGGAGAAGGCCACTTCGCCGGAGCAATCGACGATCGCATTGATCGAAGAGGACATGGGCTCGCTTTTGCGCGACGAGGGGAAGTACCCGCAGGCTGAGTCCCTGATGCTGCAGGCGCTGTCGAACCGGGCGAAGGTGCTGGGGCCGAATCATCCTGATGTGGCGGCTGTGTTGACGGACCTGGGCAGGCTTTACGAACACGAATTCCGTTACAGCGATTCGGAGATGGCATTCAAGCAAGCGCTGGCGATTGACCTGAAGAGCATGGGGCCGGCGAATTTACAGACTTTGGCCACGATGATGAATCTGGCGAATCTCTATGCCTCGCACGGACAGACGGCCGAGGCGGAGCAATTGTTTCTGAGCGCGGTCCCAATGTATGTGAAGGTTCTTGGGGACTCGCGCAAGGAGGTCGGGGATGCGTTCTCAGACTCAGCGGAGCTGATGTTGAAGGAAGGAAAGTTGGACGGAGCGGCAAAGATGTTCAACTCGGCGGGGCAGATTTATGCGCATGCAGAGGGCGCCACGAGCCCGGACGTAGCAAAATGCCTGGACCGGCTGGGAACGATTGCCGAAGACCTGGGCAAGCACGATGACGCTGTGTCGCTGCACAAGCGGGCGCTGGCAATCTTTGAGAAGACGGCCGGGCCAGACAGTGTCGCCGTGACGGCTGGCCTGGAAGGGCTAGCCAGAATCTACAAGAACCAACATCAATTTGCCGAAGCCGAGCCGATGTACCAGCAGGTCTTGGAGATTGACGAGGCACATTTGAATCCAAAGGACCCCGGGTTGCTTGATGACGAGGAAGATCTGGCGGCCTTGTATTTTGCTTGGGACAAGCCGGCACAGGCCGCGCCGCATTTTCTGTCTTATCTGGGAAAGCTGATCGACGAGTTTCGCACGAATGCGGCAACTATGAGCGAGCGGGACCGGATCATCGACTTTTCGACGCAGCAAGTTGCGTTTCCTATGTTCTTCAGCTTTGTGACGAAGTACCACGAGCAGGTGCCGGAACTTGCCGGCCAGATGTATGACGCACTGCTCGAAGAAAAGGGGTTGATCGCGGCAAGCGCAGCAGCGATGCGTGCAGCGGTGGTGGCCAGCGGCGATCCGCAGGCGGTGGCGATGCTGGACAAGCTGACTAGCGACCGCGCACAAGTGGCGGCGCTGGTGGAGACGAAGGTTGGGGATCCAGCGAACTATCGGGCGCAGCTTGATCAGGTAGCAACTGAAGCGAACACTTTGGAGCAAGCATTGATGCAGCGCTCGGCAGCGTTGAGCCAGCAGAAGGCGCAGAACGTGGCAACGTGGGAGGATGTGCGGAAGGCGTTGAAACCGGATGAGTCGGCCGTGGAGGTGACGAAGTTCCCGAATGACAACGGGTTTGGCTTGACGGGAGATTTTCTTTATGTCGCGCTGGTGGTGACTCCGCAGACCAAGGAGCCGGAGCTCGTGACGCTAGGCACGGCAAGGCAGTTGGAGACGGGGCCGATGCTGGCGTATCGCGACGACGTGGGGCATACGCGCGGTTTTGAGGCAGAGGAAGCACCGGCGACACCGGGACAGCAAGGAACCGTGGCGAATACGAGCGCAGCGTACGCAGCGTTCTGGAAGCCGCTGGAGTCGGCGCTGGCTGGGTCAAAGTGCGTGTATGTTTCTCCAGATGGCGTGCTGAATACGATTCCAATGGGATTGATGGCAGACAGCGACGGCAAGCTGCTGATGGAGAAGGTCCACCTGCGGATTGTGAACAGCACTAAGGACCTGCTGTTACCGGCACGGAGGGCGCAGACGAAGAGCGCACTGCTGGTCGGAAACCCGAAGTTCGATTTAACCGCGCCACAGCAGAAGACGGCGATTGCGGAGTTGAGAGGTGGCGCGACCGGAGTCGGGGTGGCTTTGCCGCCGGCGCCGAGTCCGACTGAGAATGCCGCAGAGGTGGCGTCGCGTGGCGGGGATTTGAAAGGTGGGGACCTGAACCTGCTGCCCGGTACGCAAGTGGAAGTGGACACGGTAGACAAGTTGCTGAAGAACGCCGGTTGGCAGGCGACCGAGTACACCGGTGACCTGGCGCTAAAGGACACGATGACGCAGGCGCGCGGACCTCGCATTGTGCACATTGCCACGCACGGGTTCTTTTTGTCGGATGAGGAACTGAAGCAGTCCGCAGAGGAACGTGGAGAAAAGGCAAATGTGAACGAGGATCCAATGTTGCGGTCAGGGTTGTTCTTTGCCGGCGCAGACCGAGTGAGGGAGGGAATGCCGCCTGAAGCTGGCATCGACGACGGAGTCTTGACGGCGTTTGAGGCCAGCCAACTGAATCTGCAAGGCACGGAGTTGGTTGTGCTGAGCGCTTGCGAGACGGGGTTGGGGAAGGAACTGAATAGCGATGGGGTGTTCGGATTGCGGCGCGGGCTTCAGGAAGCCGGGGCCGACGCGGTGATGATGAGCATGTGGTCCGTGCCCGACAAAGAAACCGAGGAATTGATGGCGCTGTTCTACAAGAATTGGCTCGGAGGAATGGAGAAGCCTGAGGCCCTGCGGCAGGCGCAGTTGCAGGAGCGCGAAACTGTGAAGCAACGCTATGGGAAGGATCTGCCTTTTTATTGGGGCGCATTCGTGATGGTGAGCCGTTAGAAAGGCCCGAGGGAAAACGGAGACGAGCAGATAGAGAAGTCGACAAGTTTACGACTAGCGTGACGGTGCCACAATAAGTTCATGACGGGGAGTAGCCGGTCTGCTACGGATTCAAATCTTTTCCTCAACGGCTATGCACGGATGATAAGATTGCGGGCAACCCGCGGAAATAGCCTGAATAGAGGCCCCCCAGGCATCTTCCTCCTCTTTCCAGGGTTTCTGCGGCGAAAGACGTGTCTCGAATCAGAGAGTGGAGGATCGTTATGAATGCATGGTCACGCCTTGCCTGGGCAGGCGGATGTGGATTCTTGATGGCGATGGCAGCTGCGACGTTCTGTAATCCAGCGAAGTCCCAAACGCCGAACCAACCAACCGAACAAAATGCAGCGCAGGGAACGGGCGCTGCGACACAAAACAATAAAGGATTTGCCATCGAGTCGGAGATGCTCACCTACAGCGCTGTGGATGCCGAAGGCGCGACGGTGGCCTGCAATGTGGCGCGAAATCTGGGCGCAGCCGACGACAAGTGCGCACCCCGGGGTGGAATGAGCAATGCCTCGGGTGTCGTAATCGTCGCGGGTGGTTCGAACGCATTGGCTGACTTCCAGCTTTGGCGCTCGGATATTTCCACCATGGACATTCTGACAGCGCGCGCTAACCGGTATTGCCCGCAGCAAAGCCAGCGCGGGCTGATTTCCTCGGTTGAGTCAATGCTCTCAGGCTTTCCGGTGAGTCAGGCGCTGTCGGTAGCGAAGGCTCTTTTTACCACTACATCGGTGACCACGCCTTTAGCAGGGGACATTCTCGATCAAACGCTGATGAACGACGTCGCAGGCCACCTGAGAGCGGCAGGGGTGCCGGTAGTGGTCCCGGACACCTATATGCCGCACTCACTGGTCACGGTCAATGAAGCGCGGTCGCCGTTTCTGTCCAAGTTCCTGGCGCTCATGAGTGCTCGCGGTTGCGTGGATGTGAAAGCCGAAGAACCAGCCGACCAGGCCAAACCACAAGCGGGAACTCCGGATCGCGAGAACGAGATTACGGCAGAGCGGGAGAAGCGGTCGGTGGCGCTGGCAATCGACGCGTTCCTGCAAACGCTCACGGAGCCCGAGGTCACCGCGGCGCCGGAGCAACCAGCCGGCACGCTGCCGGTTCAGCAACCGCCAACGATCTCGCATTTGAACGCCGTGATGCGCGCCGACGGGTTGGCGCAGGAAATGGGCTTCGACGCAAAGAGCGCGGCTGGGGACAACAGCCCGTGGGATGTGCTCTGGCTCAAATCGCTGGAATCGGGCGGCGACGTCGTCGCGTCGGACAACATGATCAAAGGCAGCAAGAATAACTATACCGGCGGAGCTGTGGGGACCTATGCGCTCTTCCAATTGAATGGGGAGTTGCAGTGCTCGGGGGTGTTTTATAACCTGGCAGGCCCGGTGCTGCTGACCGACATTCCGAAATTTGTCGATGGCACCCAGTCTGCGGGCCCGGGACGACTGGTAGGCGGCTGCATTCCCAAGTGACCCGCGCAACCCGGGCCGCGAGCTTTTATCATCAGAGGCATGCGGTTCGACATTGTCACCATTTTCCCTGGATTCTTCGAGGGCGTCCTGGCGCACGGCATCCTGCGCCGGGCCCTCAAAGAACGGTTGGTGACGGTCGAGACGCATGATCTGCGCGAGCATGCGCACGATAAGCACCGCACAGTCGACGACCGCCCGTTTGGTGGCGGCGAGGGGATGGTGCTTAAGCCGGAGCCGCTTGCCGACACTCTCGAAGCGCTGGGGATCGGGGCGAAAGCTGAACGCGGCGCTTCCAGCACTGGAACGCGGGTGATTCTGCTTTCGGCGCAAGGTCAACTGTTCACACAGGCAACCGCGCGCGAGTTCGCCGGCCTGGATCGCCTGGTGTTGGTCTGCGGGCGGTATGAGGGTGTGGACGAGCGAATCAACGAGCTCTACTGTGACTTGGAGCTTTCGATCGGCGACTATGTGCTGAGCGGCGGTGAGCTTGCGGCCGCAGTCGTCTTGGACGCAACCATGAGGCTCATTCCCGGCGTGCTGGGCAATGAGGCATCCGGCGAGTTTGAGAGCTTTGGCGTGGCAGACGCGGAGATCGATGTAGATGTCGACGGAGTTCCGCGGTCGCAGCACGGAGCGGGCGGGTTGCTAGATTATCCCCATTACACTCGACCAGCGGAATTCAACGGGTTGCGCGCGCCAGAGGTCCTGCTCAACGGCGATCATGCGGAGATCAGGCGCTGGCGCCGCGAACAGCAATTGCGAAAGACGCTACAGAACCGCCCCGAGCTCCTGGAGCGCGCGTCACTGAGCGCGAATGACCAGAAGCTCTTGGCTGCCATGCGAGCGAACCAGAAATAAGAGTTCCCGGATGCTGCTCTAAAAAGGTTTGATTGGATCCGGTTGCCCGGGACCAACCTGGCCGGTAGCGATTGCAGCGACGTAGTAGTTTTCGCCGCGAATCGGGGCGCCGGCCAGGCGGCGAAGCATGGCGAGCTGGCCGGTGTGTGTGAGGGCATCAGCGACAGGTCCCTGGAACAGCCGCTCGACTGGCGCCTGGAGCGAAGCCGATGAGGCAAGGAGTGCGTCAAAAGCAGTGAGTGCGTCGAAGAAGCGCTGCTGTTCTTGCGCCCATGCGAGAGGCTGCGAGTCTTGCCAGCGCTGGTTGCCCTGTGCGAGGGAAAGCGCCCAGTGGAGCAGGTCGCCCATGTGAGCAAGGATCTGAACCGGGCGCCGGCCGGCACCGTTGAAGTCGGCAAAGGTTGCGGGAGCGCCTTCAATGGCGCGCGCCGTGCGGTAGGCGAGTGTGGCGAGGGTGTGACGTAGAAGTGCGCGTTCGTCGTTCATGGGAGGAACTATAGCGCTCCAACCTTCGCGACGCTAGCGCAGAGCCTTGGCCCGACCACAATTAGGTGCGAGACAGGGATGTTTGATAAACTTGAGATTCTGAGTTCAATCGCAGGAAAAGACAATGTCAATCCATCCAGTTATGCAGCGCCTGGCTGACAAGCTTAAGCGCACCGATCTGCCCAGTTTTGTGCCGGGCGACCAGATTCGCGTTCAAGTCAAGATCAAGGAAGGCGACAAGGAACGTTTGCAGGCCTTTGAGGGCCTGGTGATCGCCGTCAACAAGGGGCCCCAGGGCACGTTTACCGTGCGCAAGATGAGCTTCGGCCAGGGAGTCGAGCGTATTTTCCCTTTTAATTCGAAGGTTGTCGACAAAGTTGAGCTTGTGCGCAGCTACAAAGTGCGGCGAGCGAAGCTCTTTTATCTACGCGGGTTGCGCGGCAAAGCAGCCCGGCTGAAGGAAGTGGAGCGCGAGACGGGCAAAGCGCGAGCCTGAATTCCCCGCGGCAACTTCTCTTTCCAGACCCCTGGCCGAGGCCAGGGGTTTCGCTTGTGCGCAGCAATTGGCGAGGAAGCATAACAGAAGGTAAACAGTGACGATACCGTTTGCCGTGAGCAGGCGGTGTTTAGTTTCGGTCTTCGTTTCCACAACAAAGCGAATTCCGGAGCGGTCGACTGGGCAGTCTGGTTTTTATACTGATCGCATGCCCAAGCCTGCGGCGAGTGACGCGGATCGCGAAACGGTTTCTGTTCCAATTTGCGGATGGAGGCTGGAGAACGCGGCGCGACGAAGCGGCGCACTGCGCGTCGCCGGGCTCGATGAAGTGGGCCGCGGGCCAATGTTCGGGCCGGTTGTGGCGGCTGCGGTCATTCTTCCCGAAGGTTGGCGCCTGCGAGGCCTGACGGATTCAAAGCAGCTCAGCGAAGAGCAGCGCAACAAATTCGACGTGGCAATTCGCCTGAAGGCTGTGGCGTGGGCGATTGCTGCGGTGGATGCGGAGACGATCGACCGCATCAATATACGGCGCGCTTCACTGCTGGCGATGCGGATGGCGGTGGAGCAACTCGCCATTATCCCCGACTATCTGCTGATCGACGGGTGCGACACGATCGAATGGCCGTGCCCGCAACAGGCGGTTGTGCAAGGAGATGCGCGCAGCTTGTCGATTGCCGCGGCGAGCGTGCTGGCGAAGGTGCATCGCGACAGGCTGCTGGTGGAGCTGGACGCGGTGTATCCCGGGTACGGGCTGGCGCGGCACAAGGGCTACTGCTCACAGGAGCACCTGGCAGCGCTGGCGCGGCTGGGCCCGACACCGCTGCACCGGAAAAACTGGAGTCCTGTGGCGCAGCGAATGCTGTTTGAGTAGGGCAGCGACGCGCGCACTACTTTTTGTGCAGCTTTTCGGCGCATGGGCTGTAACATGCCCGGAATCATGCGGAATGTTCGCGAATATGGTGCGTTTACCCCCTCAAATGTTTAATGAAATGGTTACATTTGAGCCAAAATGTAACCACGTGAGGTTGCACTTTTGCCAGACATTGACCTTCCCAGGTTCCGTTTTATGCGATTTGTAACCACCGAAGGTCAGGAATTAGAGCAAAGCGCACCATGTAATTTCGCGAAAGAGGGCTTAAATGCAATTTTTTGTCCTCTAAAACGCGGATTTGAGCCTCATTTTGACGCGTTTTGGCGCGTTTTTGAGGAGCAACAGAGATTAGAGATCAGAGAACAGAGATCCGAGGACAGGGAGCAGCGAACATTGTTCATCCCCCACCCCCCTAGCGGAACTAGGATGGGGCACCCCGGCGTGAGTAGTCGTGATTCTTACGCCCGCTTTGCGGCTCGAGTTTGAATCTGCCCGGCGCGACCAATCCCCTCTCTAACCGCTATGGGCCTGCCTCGGTGTAGGCGTAGTCGTTCGAAAGCTGGGTTGTGCCGCCGTTGATGAACGTCCAGAGGCGCACGTAAATCGGGGTCCCGTTGGTGGGCAGAGTCACGGTCGTGCTGGTGCCGGAGATGGGCCCGATGTTGGCCACGTCGGCGGTGCCGGGCGATGTGCCAACCCAGAGATAGTAGGTCAGCGCACCTCCGGAGCCCGGATTCCAGTTGAAGGTCGTGGAAGCACCAGCTAGCGTGCTGTTGTTTGTCGGGCTGGTGATTACGGCGGCGGGAGCGAAGGAGACTACTCCGCAGTACAGGTGCTGGAGATGGAGACCGGTTTGCAGTGTGCGGAGTTTGCGGGGCACGTGGGCGGACTGGAGCTGGCGCGGCTGGCGACGGACCTGGCCAGGGAGTACAACGGCGCATGGCTGGTGGTGGAGCGAAACAACCACGGCTCGGGCGTGCTGGCGCTGGCAGAGACGGCGTGCAAGTACGAGCGAATCTATATGCAAGGTGGGCGCCATGGCGGGCAGGCGGGTTGGCTGACAACCAGTGTGAGCCGGCCGGCGATGATCGCGCGGCTGGATGCGGCGCTGGTGGAGGAGCCGGAACGGTTCCAAAGCCGGAGGCTGCTCGTCGAGTGCCGCAGCTTTGTGAGGCTGGCCAACGGGAATACGGGGGCGCAGACGGGGACACACGACGATCGTGTGATGGCCATGGCGATCGGGTTGGCGTCGCGGGCTGAGCTACAGGGAAAGTGTTCCAGAACAGCGAGTTAGCGAGCAGGAGAGCCACAAGGGCCTGAGCCTGGCCCGCAGCAATCCACAACCTGGGGCTTTGACAAGCCGGGGATTTAACGCTACATTAGGCGAACAAAAGGCGAAACTATTGACGCCTCAGATTTATGCCTTCTGCCGCCGCACTTCGTTTGGAAATCGAGCACGCGCTGGAGCGCAGGTTTCCAGCGGCCCTGTCACCTGTGCCGCGCACGATACGCGAGGTGGCGGCGACGGGGATTGCGTCCGTTGATGAACTGCTGCAGGGCGGCCTGCCGGTGGGCGCGATCAGCGAGCTGACTGGAAATCCTTCGTCGGGGCGAACGAGCCTGGCGCTCCAGTTTGTGGCGTGCCGTACGGTCGAAGAGCGGCCGTGCGCGTGGGTGGACGTGCAGGATGCGTTCGATCCGGAGTCGGCAGCCGCGAATGGAGTGCGGCTGAGATGGTTGTTATGGATACGCTGCCGGGATACAGCGCTTGCAGGGCCGGCTGTGGAGGGTGGGGCGAGTGCGCCACGGGAACACGGAGCGCGGCGGAAGGCGCGGTCATCCTGGGGAAGACTCGACCAAGCGCTGCGTGCGACCGATCTGCTGCTGCAAGCTGGTGGATTTTCGTGCGTAGTGCTGGACCTGGGCGATACGGCGCCGGAACAGGCGAATCGCATTCCGTCGGCCACGTGGTTCCGCTACAGGCGGGCCGCGGAACGAACGCAGTGCAGCCTGGTGGTGCTGGGGCGGCGGGCCTATGCGCAGTCTGCCGCGGCTGTGGTTCTGGAGTGCTCGGCACAGTGCGCGGAGCGGGCGGGCGGGACGGTGCTGCAAGGCTTCACGTTTGTGGTGCGGCACGGAAGAGAGCGGCACGCGCCAGCAGAGATTACAACGCGCAAACCGGTAGCGGCGACCTGGCAGGCGCATTCGGCGTGGGATGCCGAAGCTGAGAGGCGCGCATGAGCCAGGGACTTTATGCGTGCGCATGGGCCGCGGAGTTTCCCGCACAGACGCTGTTGCGATTGCGCACGGATTGGCAGACGGAGCCGGCAGTGGTGCTGGACGGGCGCGCACCCGAGGAGTGGGTCTGCTCGCTGAACCGGCTTGCAGCGCGGATGGGCGCAGAGTCGGGCATGACGCGGCTCGAGGCGGAGAGCATGCCTGGACTGCGCCTGTTGAAGCGCTCAGCGGAGAGCGAGGCGGCGGCGCGTGCCGTGTTCCTGGAGTGCGCTGCGAAGTTTTCGCCGAGGATTGAAGATGCGTGCGGCGGCGAACCGTGCGCTGATGCGCGATCGGACGGGGCGAGCCGACAGACGGCGTGCGCGTTTGTGCTCGACATTGCTGGTACCGAGCGGCTGTTCGGGCCGCCAGCGCAGTTTGCGGAGCGATTGCGCAACGAGCTAGTCGGGTCGGGCTTTCGCGCTTCGGTTGCTGTGAGCGCCAACTACCATGCCGCGCGGATGAAAGCGGCGAGCATCCACGGGATCGCTGTGATTCCCCAAGGCGCCGAGGCGGATGCGCTGGCCAAGCTGCCGATTACAGCACTCGACCTTGACGAAGAGCACACGGCGACCTTCGCACTATGGGGTATCGGCACGCTGGGCGAGCTTGCGGCACTGCCTGAGGCAGAGCTGGTTGCGCGCGTAGGTCCGCAGGCACAGCGGTGGCGTGCACTTGCGCGCGGCGAGGCGGAGCATACGTTTGCGCACATCGAAGCAGAGTTTGCTCTCGATGAATTTTGCGAGTTTGAGACGCCGGTGGAGCAGATCGATTCCCTGCTCTTTGTGGGCGCGCGCATGATCGATTGCCTGGCGGCGCGAGCCGCTGGCCGGGCGCTGGCACTGCGTGTTCTCAAGGCTGAGATGCGGCTGGAAGGCGGAGGTTCGCATTGCGTCACCATCCGGCCGGCTGTGGCTACGACGGACCGACGATTCCTGCTTAAGCTGCTGCAGCTCGAGATTGGCACGCATCCGCCGAAGGCTGCCGTGGTTTCGTTCACGTTGCGGGCAGAAGCGGGACAGCAAAGCAAGGTGCAGTTGGGACTGTTCGCGCCGCAGACTCCTGAGCCCTCGCGGCTGGATGTGACGCTGGCGCGGCTGCGCGCGATGGCCGGAGAGGAGCGTGTGGGCTCGCCTGTACTCGAAGATACGCATCGCGCGGACGGATTTCACATGAAGGGCTTCGCCATCACGGATCTCAAAGGCGAGACTCGGAGCGCACTCGGCAAAAGAGATGCGGATATGGCAGCAAGCCCGCGGATGGCATTGCGGCGCGTACGGCCGGCGCGGTTGGTGCGGGTGATGTTGAATCCCACCCTTCCCGCATCTTTTACGGGAAAAGATGCAGGAAGGATAGGGCAACGAGCGATTAAGCCAGTTGCGTTCAGCGACGGAGAAAATCGGCACGAGGTTGCTGCAGCGTATGGTCCATGGAAAACGAGCGGTTGCTGGTGGTCTCAGGACGCATGGGACAGCGAGGAGTGGGATGTACTTGCCACGACGAACGACGGCGTCACTATGGCCTGCCTGTTGACGCGCAACTGCGCGCGGAATGCGTGGCAACTGGAGGCGTTTTACGACTGACGCCAGCATCCATGTTCCGAATACACGCTCGCCGGGAACTCCTGTATGCCATCCCAACGATGAATATCGGGCGGCAGCGCAAGGGGAGTCCTTGAGCATTCGCCATCAGCCGCGATCCTCGGCGACGCGTGACAGCGAATACGTCGAGCTGCACGCCAGCAGCGCATTCGGCTTTCTGGACGGGGCGTCGCTGCCGGAGCGGCTGATCCAGCGCGCGGTCGAGTTGGAGATGCCGGCCATCGCGCTGGCTGACCGCAACGGCGTGTACGGTGTGGCGCGTTTCCATACAGCGGCGCAACCGTGCCATGTGAAGGCTCACATCGGCGCAGAGATTGCGGTGTCATCGTTCGGCAATCGCATCACTCCACCAGCTTGGCTGCCGCACCAGTTTCCTGCCGAGCCGGCACGCATCGTGCTGCTGTGCGCGTCGCAGGCGGGCTATCAGAATCTGTGCCAGCTGATCACGCGCTTCAAGATGCGCGAGGCGACGAAGGCAGAGGGCGCGGCGACAGTTGAAGATCTCGAGGAATTGTCGGCAGGGTTGATTTGCCTGACAGGCGGCGAGGAAGGCCCGTTGGCTGCGGCACTGGCGCGTAGCGGCGAGGGCGGAGCGCGAAAGATTGCCGAGCGGCTTGCAGCAATTTACGGCCGCGGCAATATGTATCTCGAACTGCAGCGCCACCAGGAGCGCGAAGAGGAGTGCCGCAACCAATCGCTGCTGCATATTGCCGAGAGCCTTGGCCTGCCAGTAATTGCAACCAATGGCGTGCGCTATGCAGATGTAAAAGATCGCGAGCTGCTGGATGTTTTCACTGCGATTCGCCAGCACACAACACTCGACCAAGCGGGACGGCTGCTGGCGTGCAATGACGCGCGGCATTTACGCACTGCGCGCGAGATGGCTGCGCTCTTCGACGACATTCCTGAGGCGATTGCCAATGCGCGCATTGTGAGCGATCGGCTTGAATTCACGCTCGCAAACCTGGGCTATGAATTTCCGCATTACCCCATGCCGGAAGGCGAGACGATGGACAGCTTTCTGGCTAAACGCGTGGAGGAGGGCGTGCGCAAGCGCTATGGATCGCCAATGAAACGGCACCTGCTCGAAAAGGCGCGCACGCAGGTAAAGCACGAACTGGCTCTGATCGCAAAGCTTGGCTTTGCCGGTTACTTTCTCATCGTGTGGGATATTATTCGCTACTGCCAATGGTGCGGATTCCTGGTGCAGGGTCGAGGATCGGCGGCAAATTCGGCTGTGTGCTACGCGCTGGAGATTACGGCAGTGGATCCGGTGGGAATGGAACTGCTTTTCGAGCGGTTCCTGAGCGAAAACCGAGGCGAGTGGCCCGACATCGATCTCGACCTGGCTTCAGGCGATGAGCGCGAGCAGGTGATCCAGTACGTGTATGAGCGCTACGGTGCGCTGGGCGCGGCCATGACGGCGAACGTAATTTCGTATCGCGGGCGCTCGGCGGCGCGCGAGGTGGGCAAAATGCTGGGCTTCGAGGAGGAGCAGGCAGCACGGCTCTCAGGGTTAATGGGCCACTGGGAGTGGCGCGGTGAGAACGACACAATGGAAAAACATTTTGCGCAGGCGGGCTTCGATGTGCGGCATCCGCGCATCAGCCGCTATCTTGACCTGTGCCTGCGCATGCAGGATCTGCCGCGGCACCTCGGGCAGCATTCTGGCGGCATGGTGATCTGCTCCGGGCTCTTGAACCGCGTGGTGCCGATTGAGCGCGCGTCGATGCCGGGACGCACGGTGATCCAGTGGGACAAAGAAGATTGCGCCGACATGGGGCTGATTAAGGTGGACTTGCTGGGGCTGGGAATGTTGGCTGCGGTCAAGGATGCGATCGAGCTGATCCCGCGGCACTACGGCAAGCAGGTGGATATTGCGATGCTGCCCGAGGATCCGCAGGTGTATGAGACGCTGCGCAAAGCCGATACGGTGGGCATGTTCCAAGTGGAGAGCCGCGCGCAGATGGCGTCGATTCCGCACAACGCGCCGGTACGCTTTTACGACCTGGTGGTGCAAGTGGCGATCATCCGGCCGGGACCGATTGTGGGCAAGATGATGCATCCCTACATGCGGCGACGGCAAGGCAAGGAAGAAGTGACCTATCCGCATCCCTTGCTCGAGCCGGTGCTGAAACGCACGCTGGGCGTGCCGCTATTTCAGGAGCAGTTGCTGCGCATGGCCATGACGGTGGCAAGTTTCTCGGGCGCGGAGGCTGAGGAGTTACGGCGAGCCGTGGGCATGCGGCGATCGATGCAGCGCATGAAAGACCTGGAAGGGCGGCTCCGCTCGGGGATGACGCACAACGGCATCGGCGCCGAGGCGCAGGAAAACATTGTGCAGGGAATCTCATCGTTTGCCATGTACGGATTTCCCGAGAGCCATGCAGCTAGCTTCGCGCTGATCGCGTATGCCTCGGCCTACCTGAAGGTGCATTACCTGGCGGCGTTCACATGTGGCCTGCTGAATAACCAGCCAATGGGGTTCTACTCGCCGGCAGTGCTGGTGAAGGATGCGCAGCGGCACGGGTTGCGCGTGCGGCCCATCGACGTTCAGCGCTCAGAGTGGCTGTGTGCGCTCGAGCGGGAGCCAGACGGATCGATTTCTCTGCGCCTGGGCATGAATTACGCGAAGGGATTGCGCAAGACATCGGCAGAGACGCTGGTTGCCGCGCGAAGCGCGGGTGCGTTTGCGAGCGTGGATGACCTGGCGCGGCGCGTGCCGGAACTGAACCGCAAAGAGCTGGTGGCGCTGGCGCAGATTGGCGCGCTGAATGCGCTGGGCGAAGTGGAGCACCGCCGCGATGCTCTGTGGCAGGTGGAGTGGGCAGGGCGACCGGTAGGCCCATTGCTGCGTGGAGTGGAGACTTCGAACGGGAACGGCAATGACGGCGTGAGCGCGCGAGGAGCTGCCACTGCTGCAATTCGCGCGGCCGCTATGCCGCTTAAGCAGATGACGACAGAAGAAAGGCTGGCGGCGGATTTCGCTGGCACGGGGCTGACGACGGGGCCGCATCCTATGGCGTATCACCGTGCGGCACTGCGTGCGGAGGGAATTCTGGCAGCGATGGAGTTGGAGACTTGCAGAAGCGGCGGTTGGGTCCGCATTGCCGGTTGCGTGATTGCGCGGCAGCGGCCGGGCACGGCGAAGGGGTTCGTTTTTCTTTCGATGGAAGACGAGACGGGGATTGCCAACGTGATTTTGACGCCCGATGTGTTTGAGCGCGACCGGCTGATTGTTTCACGGAGCCGGTTCTTGCGCATTGAGGGACCAGTGCAGAACCAGGACGGCGTGATCCATGTGAAGGCTCACCACATTGCGCCGCTGGAGGTGACGCGAGTTGAGGTTCGGTCGAGGGATTTTCGGTGAAACAGCGTTTAGCTCTTAGCTCGTTTGTGCTCAACCTCGGCTGCTGCGACTTGCCCCAGAAAACGGCCCGCTCACGCACAAGATATTAAAAATACGCGCAAGCTGCTGTTAGCTAACGGCTAAAGGCTAATAGCTGCCTTCAGTTTGCACCCTTCCGGGAATCCCCCTACAATATGGATAGAGAAGAATTGACGGAAAGGCGAGTATTTTCAGCGATGCCCAAGGAAAAGATTCATCCCAATTACGCCGCGGTGCGAGTGGTTTGCGCCTGTGGAAGCGCCTTTGAGACGAGGTCGACCCACAAGGGCGACATTCACGTGGAAATTTGCTCGGTTTGCCATCCGTTCTTCACCGGCAAACAACGGTTAGTGGATACAGCGGGACGCGTTGAGCGCTTCCGCAGGAAGTATGCCAAGAGCGACGCGGCAAAGGCGGCCAAGTAGGCGGGGCGAGGAGTTGGACGAGTGGGCCTCCGCCGCGGCGGGGGCTTACGTTTGTTTGGGCAAACGGCAGCTGCTAGCCCCTAGCTTTTAGCTTTGCCGCACGGAGCACGGGAGGGTTCGGGTTCGAAAGCGTGAGTAACTTCTATGTCAGGTCCAAAGCGTTCTATTGAATCCGAGATCACAGTTAGCGGCATAAGACTAGTTTGGCGTCTGCGCCGCGAACAGCAGTTGTGCACGTCGGAGGGATGGAAGGGCGTTTGTATCCAGGTGCATACTTTGGATGTTGCGCACCGTGAGCTCCTCCTGGAGTATCCAATCGTGCGAACGGCAAAGGATGGCTGGTCGAGAGTCGACTCCGTAAAGACACGAATTAGCGCTGCGAAAGTGAAATGTCACGCCCAATACGCAATGGAGGCCGGATGGGACCCCTTGTCCCGTGGAAAGCCTTTCGTCTTTCAGGTCGGGGAGCTTCCGGGGACAATTTCTCACGGTCAATTTGTCAGCTTGCAAGCTAGCGGCTAGAAGCTAGGGGCTAGGAGCTTTCTTCATGCCGCGCAGAGGATTCACGGTGAAGAAGAACTGGGACAATCCGGTGGAGCACGTGATGCCCGCAGAGGCGCGGGTGCCCGCCGAGGTGCGGATTGGATCCGTCACTGTGCGGCCGGCGACGGTGCTTGCTCCCATGGCGGGCGTGACCGACACAGTGTTTCGCAGGTTCATCCGGCACGCGAGTCTGTTTTCCAGCGCTGACGCCAATTCAAATGCCAACTTGGTCTCCCAGGTCCCCAAATGCGAGGGACCTGGGGCACCCGGCGAGGCAGCGGCAACAGCGCAGATTGAAGCGGCAATCAGCAACGTGGAGTCGGGATGTGGGTTGCTGATGACTGAGTTCACCTCGGCCGATGGCCTGGCGCGGATGCGCGAGACGAAGCGGCGGCGGTATCTGACGTTTTACGATGACGAGCATCCCATCGGCGCGCAGTTGTTTGGCTCGAATCCGGAGACGCTCGTCGAGGCGGCGCGCATCGTTGAGGACACCGGCTTTGACACGGTGGACCTGAATCTCGGCTGCCCGGCGAAGCGCGTCGTCGGCTGCAACGGAGGGTCGGGACTGCTGCGCGATCTGCCCAGGATCGGCGAGATCTTTCACGCCATCCGCAGCGCAGTCACAATTCCCTTTACCGTCAAGTTCCGCATGGGCTGGAACGAATCGCAGATCGTGTGCGTGGAACTGGCGAAGATGGCCGAGGCCGAAGGGCTCAATGGCCTTGCGCTGCATGCGCGTACGCGCGAGCAGGGCTACAGCGGGCAGGCGCAGTGGGGCTGGATTGCCGCGGTGAAGCAGGCGGTGCGGCTTCCTGTGGTAGGCAACGGCGATGTGCGCACGCCCGAAGATGCGGTGGCCATGGTGGCTGAGACGGGCTGCGATGCGGTAATGATTGGCCGCGCGGCTCCGGCGAATCCGTGGATCTTTCGCCAGATCGCGCAGTACACAGCGACCGGCAGCTACGAGCGGCCGACCACCGAAGATCGTTACCGCATGATTCGCGCGTATTTTGAGATGCTGCTGGCCGAGGCTGAGGCGACCAAAGACCTGCCACGCGACGCAAGACTCGGCGATCCTGTGGGCAAGATGAAGCAGTTCGCCACGTGGTTCACGCACGGCGTGCCGGGCGGCGCGAAGTT
The DNA here is from genome assembly GCA_963751285.1 of uncultured Acidobacteriaceae bacterium. Taxonomy (GTDB): domain Bacteria; phylum Acidobacteriota; class Terriglobia; order Terriglobales; family Acidobacteriaceae; genus Telmatobacter. Next base: position 41,794 of record CAVVUE010000018.1, read on the forward strand.
GCGCGCGGCCATCTACCATGCACGCACCGGTCCCGAGGTGCTCGCCGAAGCGGAGCGATTCTTTGCGGCGCAAATTGAGGCCGGCGAGTACGTTGAGCCGCTGGCCGCTGCGGACAGCGAAGATTCCGCTCAGGCATTCCCTGATAGCGAACTGGTTTGCGATTGATGTGAAGCGGCGCGCGTAATCAGGTAAGCGCGAGATACTCATGCGCGAGCCGAACCACCATCGAACCTTCGCCAACCGCTGATGCTACGCGGTTCATCGCGCCGGCGCGGAGGTCCCCCGCGGCAAACACGCCGGGAACGCTGGTCTCGAGAACGAGGGGTTCGCGCTGCTCTTTCCAGATGCGCGCGTAGTCTTCGGCGGCCATCACGTCACGGCCTGTGAGCACAAACCCCTTGGCGTCGCGCAGCACTTCATTGGGGAGCCAATCGCTCCTGGGTCGCGTGCCAATAAAGATAAAGAGAGCGTCGGCTTGCTGCGGGCTTGTCGATCCGTCGGCGAGCGATTTGAGCACAACTCTTTCCACGTGCCCCTCGCCTTCGACGCGCTCCACTTCAGTCTGAGGTCGAAATTGGATGTTCGGGGTCTTCTCAATCTGCTCAATCAGGTATTGCGACATGGTTTCGCGCAGGCTGTCCCGGCGGATGACAATCTCTACCTGGCTTGCGTAGCGCGCCAGGTAGATGGCGCCCTGGCCGGCCGAGTTTCCGCCACCCACAACGATCACTCGCCGGTCGCGGAAGGCCGACGCCTCAGTAGTGGCGGCGCCGTAGTACACGCCCGCGCCGGTGTGGTCGGCGATACCCGGCGCAGGATGCTCGCGATAGAACATGCCAGTGCTGGCCAGCATCGCGCGGGTGACGATCTGACGGCCGTCGGCGAGCGCGAGCCGCTTGTATCCTCCGTCAAAGGCAACTCCTGTGACTTCGAGCGGGGCAAGGAACTCGGCACCCAGGCGCTGCGCCTGCGTGATCGCGCGGCGCGCCAGCTCGCTGCCGCTTACGCCGGCGGGAAAACCAAGGTAGTTCTCGATGCGTGAGCTGGAGCCGGCTTGTCCCCCGGGCGCGTGCCGATCAAGCAGGAGCGTTCGCAAACCCTCGGATGCACCGTACACTGCTGCGGCGAGCCCCGCGGGGCCTGCTCCAACGATCGCCAGATCGTAGACGTCGAAGGCAGCGGTGAGTGGTTTGCCAAGGCGCTCGGCAACTCGACGAGCATCGGGATTGCGCATGACAGGCGAGCCATCGTCGAAGAACAGCGCGGGAAGTTCCTCAAGGGTCACGCCGGCAGCGTCGAGCAGGGCGCGGGCGTCCGCATCGCGTGTCACGTCGAGCCAGCGATATGGGATCAGGTTGCTGGCCAGAAAATCCTTGATGGCGTGCGATTGCGGAGACCACTGATAACCAACCAGCCGCAGCCCTTTAGCTTCAGGAAGATATTCGGCCTGCCAGGCATCGAGCAAATCGTCGATCGCGGGAAACAGCCGTTCTTCCGGCGGGTCCCAGGGCTTGGAGAGATAGTGGTCGAGATGCGCTTCGTTGATGGCCTTGACTGCGGCGTCGATATCGGAGTAGGCGGTGAGCAGAACGCGCCGCGCCAGCGGATAAATCGCGCGCGACTTGGCCAGCACTTCGCTGCCCATCATGCCGGGCATGCGCTGATCGCAGATCAGCATGGCCAACGAATCTCCGCGGCTCTTCAGCTCGCGGATGGCATTAAGCGCCTCCTGCCCCGATGCTGCGCTCATCACCGTGTAGTTTTCGCGATAACGGGAGCGCAGATCGCGACGGACGGCGGCCAGAACCTGCGGGTCGTCGTCAACGATGAGCAAGACCGGCTTGTTCATCGTGCAGACCCCGTGCTCTGAGTTTCGTCGATCGGCATGGCAACGCGGAACTCCGTCCGGCCCGGCCGCGAGTCAACTTCGATTGTGGCGTCGTTGTGGCGCAGCAGCCGGCGAACAATGTCCAATCCGAGCCCGGTTCCCTCCCCCATGGGCTTGGTGGTGAAGAACGGATCGAAGATGCGTTCGCGAATTGGCGCCGGAATGCCGGGACCGTCGTCGATGATGTGCACGACAACGCGTTCACCATCGCGGTTTGCTTTCACCTCCACATGACCGCCGTCCTCAACCGCATCGAGCGCATTGTCAATCAGGTTTCCCCAGATCTGGTTGAGCTCGCCGGCGAATCCACGCACGAACGGCAAGCCCGCCTCCAACTCGATCGCCACAGCGGCCGATTTCTGCCGCGCCTTCGCCCTGAGCACCGCAACGGTGTTGGCCAGGCTCTGGCCCAGATCCACCGGCTCTGCCACCATCGCCTGATCCATGTGTGTGAACCCTTTGATGGCGGTCACCAGGCCGGAAATTCGCATCGCCGCTTCCTGGATCTCCGAGGCGAGGCTGCGCACCGCGCATCCCGCTGCGGCCCAACGCAACACGACGTCCAGGGCCGGTCCCTGCACGGCGGAGGCAAGCTGGTCGAGAGACTCAATGGTGACCGGAGTATCAGCCAGTGCTTCAGCGCCGGCGGCGTCGAGCCCGTGATCGGCGAGCCAGTCAGCGATTGCCTCTTCGCGCTCTGCCTGCTGCACCGGCGATCGGATTCCATTGGGCGCTCTTGCCAGGCAGGCGTTGCGAATGGCATCGACGGCGGCAAGCTGTGCGTCACTCAAACGCGCTACGCCAAGACCGTGGGTTGCCGTCTCAGCTTCTGCCAGGCGATCCTCAAGCAGCGCAGCACTGCGTTCAATGGCTGAGGCTGGATTGTTGAGCTCGTGTGCTAAACCGGCCGACAGCTTGCCGAGCGAAATCATCTTCTCGTTCAAAAGGTCGCTGGAGGTGAACAATCGCGTGCGATCGAGCATGGTATGAACGAGGATCGAGGTGATCACGAAGCAATCATGGGTCAGCGCGCGAAGTAACTCCCGGGGCAGCGACAAAATCTCGGTGGGCTCCTGCGCAATCGCGTCTCCAGGCGGAGTCGTGAGCCTTGAGTAGGGCAGGATTCCTGACACTTCGCCGGTTCGCCATTCGATGATCTTCTGCGGCCCAGAGCCGCGATCGACCGACAGCGTCACATGGCCCGACAGGACGACGTATAGACCCTCAACCTGGACGCCTTTGTGAGACAGCACCTCGCCGGCCTCAAGATGCCGCAGCGTGCCATGCTCCGCCAGCCAAGCGAGCTCTTCCCGCGGCGCTGCTCCCAGCGTCTTGTGCTCCGCAAGCCGATCGATGAGGTCCAATGCGGCCACCTGTCACTAAATTTTGTCCCGATGGGAAAGGAGGATGCCCCGCTCAAAGGTAGCAGATGGCACCGCCGCCGGAAAACTGCCGGTTTTTGCTCGAATTCTGCAACGGAGTAACGAAACACGGTGGGCGGAATGACGTCTTGAATGTTCTTTGCAATCCACCCCGGCGCGCAGCAAATGCATCTAAACAACTTGCATGAATCTGTCGCGGCATGGCATTCCAATCGGCCGGGTGTTCGGCATCGCCATCGATCTCGATTACTCATGGTTCCTTATCTTCGGTTTGATGACATGGATCCTAGCGGTCTCGTATTATCCGTCGGAATTCAGGGACTGGAGCGCGGCCGAGTATTGGGCAATGGGCGCCATCACGGCCATTCTGCTCTTCGTCAGCGTTCTGGTTCACGAGCTGGCGCATTCGCTCGTTGCTGAACGCTTCGGCATCCCGGTTCCCCGCATTACGCTGTTTCTTTTCGGCGGCGTTTCACAAATTGCAGCCGAGCCGCCAAGCCCGGCCACGGAATTCTGGATTGCCATTGTCGGACCTTTGACGAGCTTCGCGCTGGCGGCGTTTTGCTGGGAAATTGAGCCGCTGGTCGCAGGTTCGCAAGCGCTCTTCGCGCTGGCTGAATACCTGGCCGTCATCAACCTGATGCTCGCCGTCTTCAATCTCATCCCGGGATTCCCACTGGACGGCGGCCGCGTGCTTCGCGCACTCTGGTGGAGATTATCGAACAATTATCATCGCGCCACGATGGCTGCCGCGTTTATGGGGCGCTTTTTCGGCTTCCTGCTCATCTTTTTCGGACTTTGGCATTTGCTGACTGGCGACGTGGCCGGAGGAATCTGGATCGTATTCATCGGCTGGTTCCTGGAGAGCGCCGCCGGAACCCAGTTGCACCAGGAAACGCTGAAGAACCTGCTTGGCGGGCACAAGGTCGCCGATGCTATGCAGCGCACCTTCTCACAGATCTTCGCGAGCGTCACAATCGAGGAGTTGGCGGAGCGGACGGGACTCGAGGCCAATGGCCGCCCGGTGATCGTGACAACGCCCGAGGGAGCGGTGGGCCTGGTGACGCTGGCGGCGATGCGCAGTGTGCCGCATGAAGCGTGGTCCTCAACTACGGCTGCGCAAGTGATGACGCCGCTGGGAAAGCTGGACACCACGCAATCCGGCGCCGTGCTGTGGTCGGCTCTTGAAAAGATGGGCCGCGACGGCGTTAACGAGATACTTGTTGTGGACGGGAATGACGTTGTGGGAATGCTCTCCCGCGAAGACATCTTGCACTACCTCAGTGCGCTGCGAGCCTTTCAGGGCTGGAAGACGCTGAGCGGCGGGCAGCATTGAGAGCAAAGAAAGAAGGGATCAAGAAATGACCGCTCAAGCAAGGAAACTCCCAGTTTGGCCTTTCGTACTGATCGCGGCCGTCCTGGTTTTTGGCGGCTTGGTTCGCGCCGGAATGCTGCACCTGCCCGGATTCCATGCCGTCACGGGGCACCATATCTCGCTTCGCGTTACGAATGACAACTCGCCGGTAAGTCTGGCGAACTTCAAGAACGGCTTTTCCACGGTCATCGATCCCGCGTTGCCAGCGGTGGTGAATATCTCTTCCACCAAGGTAGTGAAGCAGCAGGTTGTGCCGAATCCGTTTTCTAACGATCCGTTCTTCCGGCAATTCTTCGGCAACCAGTTTGGCCAACAGCAGCAGCCCCAGACCGAGCGCGAGGAGAGCCTGGGATCAGGCGTCATCATCACCCAGGACGGCTACATCGTGACCAACAATCATGTTGTCGCCGGCGCCTCAGACATCGAAGTCCTTACGCAGGGCAGGAAGAAGTACAAGGCACGGGTAGTGGGCACGGATCCGCGGACAGACATTGCGGTCGTGAAAGTGGATGCGGCGGGACTTTCCACAGTGGCCTTCGGCGACTCTTCGAATCTTAAAGTCGGCGACCTGGTCTTCGCTATCGGCGACCCTTTCGGCATTGGTGAAACGGCGACGATGGGCATTGTGAGCGCCACTGGCCGCGCCCTGGGCGGATCTATCGAGCACTATGAAAATTTTATTCAGACTGACGCAGCCATCAATCCCGGCAACTCCGGTGGAGCGTTGATCGATGCGCGCGGAAACCTGATCGGAATTAATACGGCGATCATCTCGGGCGGCGGCGGAAACGAGGGTGTTGGTTTTGCCATCCCCGCAAGCATGGCGCGAGAGGTGATTGAGCAGATCGTCGACCACGGAAAGGTGATCCGCGGCTATATCGGAGTGCGGATTCAGGGCGTCGATCCCGACATGGCCAAAGCCTTCGGGCTGAGCCAGGGCGGGGGCGCGCTCATTGGCGATGTCACACCCGGCGGGCCCGCGGCCAAGGCCGGGCTTGAGCGCGGCGACATTATCCTCGAACTGAACGGCAACAGCGTTTCAGGACCCGACGACCTGAGCCTGCGCATCTCTGAGATTCCGCCCGGCTCGGTAGCTCATCTCAAGGTCTACCGTAACGGCCACACGCAGGAGATCGACGTCACCCTGGGCACGTACCCCGAGAGCGAGCAGCCGGGCGCGCCGGTGGAAGGCGGGGGTGCATCGTTGCAGGGTATGCACGTGGAGAACCTGACACCTGATATCGCACAGCAGCTTGGCTTGCCGTCGGGGACAGCGGGCGTGGTCGTCGCCGACGTGGACCCATCGAGCCCCGCTGCCGCGGCCGGCGTGAAGCACGGCGACGTGATCGAAGAGGTCGATCGCAAGCCGGTTCATAACGTCGGGGAGTATCGGCAGGCGCTCGCCGGGCGGGCGAATCAGCCGGTGCTGTTGCTGATCAATCGCGGTGGAAACACACTATTTGTTGTTGTCCAGCCGCAAGGGTAGTTGCGCATTTTTTCCGGCCATCGAGGCGCGATCGGATAAAATCCCATCCGGGCTCCTGCACCTCTCCAAGGGAGTATGGGAATGAACTACCTTCATCGGTTCAAGGTTGTGCCGGGCAGCAAGGCCAAGCTCTGGAAGATCGATCCCTCATCGCACCCCGGCCGCAAGAATCACAAGTCCGCCCTTGAAGAGATCGATCACTACCAACAAAAACTGCGCGAACTGCAGGAGTTGCTGTGTGCTGAGCGAAAGCACTCGCTCCTGATTTGTTTGCAGGCGCTCGACACCGGAGGCAAGGACGGCGTCATCAATCACGTTCTGGGCGCCATGAACCCGCAAGGCTGCCGGGTAGCGGCGTTCAAAGAGCCTTCGGTCGAGGAACTGGCGCACGATTTTCTGTGGCGCGTGCACAAGGCAGCGCCTGCCAACGGCGAAGTTGTCATCTTCAATCGCTCGCACTATGAAGATGTGCTCGTTGTCAGGGTTCATAAGCTTGTTCCGGAGGGGGTCTGGTCGCGCCGGTACGATCAGATCAACGCATTCGAGAAAGAACTCGTCGCGCACGATACGCAGATTCTCAAGTTCTACCTGCACATCTCAAGGGACGAACAGTTGAAGCGCTTCAAGCAGCGGCTTGACGATCCCGCCAAACGATGGAAGATCAGCGAGGCAGACTACAAGGAGCGCGCCTTCTGGGACGATTACATGGCTGCATATGAAGAGGCGATCTCGCGGTGCAGCACCGAATACGCGCCTTGGTTTATTATCCCCGCCGACCACAAGTGGTTTCGTGACCTGGCCATCGCACGCATTGTCGTAGAACACCTGGAATCGATGAAGATGAAATATCCCAAGCCGACGGTCGACATCGAACATATCCGCCGCGAGTATCACGCCGCGAAGCGTAAGTAACTGCGGGTCTTGCCGATCGGCCGGTTCCGGCTGGACAAGTGCGATTGGGACAAGGATGAGAAAAGGATCTAACAGGGGGTGGGGCCGTTCATGAACGCACGTGACGAGCGCACATCCGGAATGAACAAGCTGTGGCCCGATGCGCGTGCTGCTCTGGATGGAATCGTTCAGGACGGGATGTTGCTGGCGATCGGAGGCTTCGGATTGTGCGGCATTCCGGAAGCCCTGATTCTCGCTTTGCGCGATACCGGGGTGCGCGACCTGACCATAGCCAGCAACAACGCAGGCGTGGACGGCTGGGGACTTGGACTGCTACTCGAGAAGCACCAGGTGAAAAAGATGATCTCGAGCTACGTGGGCGAGAACGCCGAGTTTGAGCGCCAGTATCTTGCCGGCGAGCTGGACGTGGAATTCTGCCCACAAGGCACGCTGGCGGAACGCATGCGTGCGGGAGGCGCGGGCATTCCCGGCTTCTACACACGAACGGGTGTGGGCACGCTTGTCGCCGAGGAGAAAGAACAGAAGGACTTCGACGGCATCACTTACATCCTGGAGCACGGCATTCGCGCCGACCTGGCGCTGGTGAAGGCGTGGAAGGCTGATCTTTGCGGCAACCTCGTCTATCGCCGCACAGCGCGTAATTTCAATCCACAGGCCGCAGCGTGCGGCAAAATCACCGTGGCCGAAGCAGAAATCGTTATACAACCCGGTGAGATCGATCCGGACGAGATCCACACGCCGGGGATTTACGTGCTCCGGCTCGTGCACAATCCGAATCCGGAAAAGCGAATTGAAAAGAGAACGATTCGCGAGGAGTGAGAGAGAGTGGCGTGGAGTCGCGAACAAATGGCCGCGCGCGCAGCCAAGGAGCTGCGCAATGGCTACTATGTGAATCTCGGAATCGGGATTCCGACGCTCGTCGCGAACTACATTCCCGCGGGTATGACGGTGACGCTGCAGTCGGAAAATGGGCTGCTGGGAATGGGCCCCTTTCCGCGCGACCGAGAGGTTGATGCTGATCTCATCAACGCCGGGAAGGAGACAGTGACGCTGGTGCCCGGCGCGGCAGTTTTTTCGAGCGCCGATTCGTTCGCTATGATTCGAGGAAGGCACATCGACCTGGCGATTCTGGGCGCGATGCAGGTATCCGAACGCGGCGACTTGGCCAATTGGATGATCCCGGGCAAACGTGTAAAAGGAATGGGCGGCGCGATGGACCTGGTCTCCGGCGTGCGCCAGGTCGTGGTCCTGATGGAACACAGTGCCGCAGGTGGAAGCGCAAAACTCGTCCGCAACTGCTCTCTTCCGCTCACCGGCAAGGGCGTGGTGAATCGTGTCATCACCGATCTTTGCGCACTGGACGTTACGCCGGCGGGATTTGAAGTCTTTGAGCTGGCGGATGGAGTGACCCGAGAACAAATCGAGCAGCGCACTGAGGGATCACTGCGGTTCCGCGACGGCGCGGCGTGAGGCAAGCGGGAAAGCTCACTTCCCCCACGTCGGCTTGCGCTTTTCCAGAAACGCCGCGATGCCTTCCCGAAAGTCTCCTGTCTCCCTGATTTGAGTGCTGACCTCGATGGCATCGGTTATGGCTGCGTCGAGCCACGCCCGATGACGCGCGGTAATCATGCGCTTGGTTGCGCTGAGCGCTTGAGGACTATTCGCAAGCAGCGATTGCGCGAGCGACTCTGCACGTTGCACCAGATTCTCTTGCGGAACCACTTCATTCACCAGGCCCATTTGCAAAGCCTCATTCGCATCGAGGATGCGCCCGGTGAGCAGCAGATCGCGGCTTCGTTTGTCTCCAATCTGCAAGGAGAGAAAGACCGACACCAATGCCGGCACAAAGCCGATGCGCACTTCGGTAAAGCCGAACTTCGCTTCCGGCGTGGCGAGAGTGAAGTCGCAAAGGATTGCCAGGCCGGCGCCGCCTGCGATAGCCGGGCCATGGACCGCGGCGATCGTCGGCATGGGCAGTTCATACAACGCGAGAAAGAGGCGGGCGATCCGTTCGGCATCAGAACGATATTCAGCCGCGGCGGCGCCCTGCATCTTTTTCAGCGCCGACAGATCCAGGCCGGAGCAGAAAGCTGGCCCGGCGCCAGATAACACAAGGACGCGGCAACCGCTCGTAGCGGTCTGTTCCAGCGCAGCGATCAACTCCATCTGCATTTCAGGAGTCATCGCGTTGCGGCGATCCGGCCGGTGCAAATTAATAGTTCGCACCGGACCACTGTCATTCACCAGGATCGTCTTGTAATTCAATGCTTCCTCCATCATGGATGGTGCGTGACCCGGCCTGAACGCGAGCGCTGCTATTGCACCGGAGCGCCGCAGCTCTGCGCAATCTCCGCGCTGGCGGCAATCAATTCGTCCAAAGCACCGAGCCCGGGAACTGCTACACCCACTTCCTTCAGCACAGCAACCAGCGTTTCCGTGGGTATATTTGCCACCAGTGTATCCTGCGCGAACGGGCACCCTCCCAGCCCGCCAATGGCTGAATCGAACCGCCTGCAACCGGCGCGATATGCCGCGCGAATGCGCTCTCCAGCTTCGCTACGCCGTGCATGAAGATGCACGCCAAACTCGATTTCGCGATGGGCAGCAATCGCGACGCTGACAATCTCCACAATCTGCTCCGGCGAAGCCACGCCAACCGTGTCAGCCAGGGAAATTTGACGCACGCCTGAGTCGATCAGCTGGCCGCATGCCTCCGTTACCGCAGCGGCGCTCCACTTGTCACCGTACGGATTGCCGAACGCCATCGAGAGATAGGCCACTACTCTTAGACCGTTGCCGTTTGCTCGCGCGCCGATTGCCTTCAGCACTGCTAGCGCCTCTTCCGGGGTTTGATGTTGGTTACGGTGGAGAAATTGCGGCGACACGGAATAAGGAAAGCCGATCGTGCGGACCATGCCTGTGCACACTGCCCGCTCCGCGCCTTTTTCATTCACCACGATGCCGATGATCTCGACCTGCTCTGGCGGTTGAAGAATCTCAAGCACGCGCTCGGCATCGGCCATCTGCGGAACCGCCGCGGGTGAGACGAAACTCACCGCATCAATGTGCGTGAATCCCGCTTCGATCAGCTTGCGCAGGTACGCCGCCTTCACTTCAGAAGGAATCTTCGCGGGCAGCCCCTGCCAGGCATCGCGAGGACACTCGACGATTTTCAGCTGGTCGATCATGACGTCAAACAAGTGAGAGCCAGGCAGCTTGTAGCCGGTAGTTTCGCAGCGACAAGCTGCAGGCTGCCTGTTACAAGCGAATCGCTATCCTCTCGACGGATACACCTTCAGGATCTCTCGCGCGATCACCATGCGCTGGATCTCGCTGGTGCCCTCGCCGATGGTGCAGAGCTTCACATCGCGATAGAACTTCTCCACAGGATAGTCCTTGATGAATCCGTAGCCCCCAAACAATTGCACTGCCTCGTCGCAGATACGGACGGCAACTTCGCTCGAAAAAAGCTTGGCCATTGAAGATTCGCGCGTGACTTTGCGGCCCCCGTCCTTTAACACCGCCGCGCGTTGCGTCAACAGGCGCGCCGCATCCAACTCAGTGGCCATATCGGCCAGCTTCCACTGGATTCCCTGAAACTCGGCGATCGCCTTGCCGAACTGCCGGCGTTCCTTCACATATTTCAGCGCGGCGTCGAGCGCGCCACGCCCGATGCCCAGCGCCAGAGCCGCAATCGAGATTCTGCCGCCATCGAGCACACGCATGGCGTCGATGAACCCTTCGCCCTTGGTGCCAAGCAAATTCTCTTCGGGAATCTCGCACTCTTCGAAGATCAGCTCGCTGGTATCGCTGGCACGCAGGCCGAGTTTGTTTTCTTTTTTCCCAGGCCGGAATCCTTTCATTCCCTTTTCGACGACGAACGCCGAAAGTCCATGTGTACCCCGGGTCTTGTCAGTCACGGCAATCACGACGGCCAAGTCGGCATAACGGCCGTTGGTGATGAAGGTTTTGTTTCCGTTCAACACGTAGCGGTCGCCTTTCTTGACCGCGGTTGTGCGCGCGTTACTCGCATCCGATCCCGAGCCAGGCTCTGTGAGCGCCCATGCTGCCAGCCACTCGCCTCGTGCCAGCGGGCGAAGATATTTCCTCTTCTGCGCCTCGGTACCTGCCAGAAAAATATGATTCGCCCCCAGCGAGTTATGGGCCGCTACCGTCAGCCCAATGGATCCGTCCACTGCAGAAAGTTCTTCGATCGCGAGGACATAATCCACATAACCAAGGCCCGCGCCGCCATACTCCGGAGGGATCACTACGCCCAGCAATCCCATCGTTGCCAGTTTCTTTACCGTCGCGAGCGGGAATTCACTCGCTTCGTCCCATGCCGCAACATTGGGCGCAATTTCGCGCGCTGCAAACTCCCGAATCTCGCGCCGGAGCTGTTCCTGTTCCTCCGTCAGCACAAACGGGTAGAGACTTTGCAGCTGCTCCAATTCGAGCTTCATATTCAGGCTCCTTCGCGGGGATTTCGAGTGCCCAAGAACTGTTCCATGCCAGTTAAGATGCCAGGGTCGCACGCCACTGCACCAGCGTTCCGAAAAAACAATCAGGTTTGCAGGACTCCGGGATTGAAGCGCTGCACATCCGGATTCAAGGCGCAGGCTTCGAGCGCCGCGATCAGTACTTCCCGAGTTCTGGCAGGATCAATGATCGCGTCGATCCAGAGCCGCGCGGCGCCATAGCGCGGATCAGCCTGCGCATCGTAGTCAGCACGAATTTGCTCGTGAATCGCCGTCTTCTCCGCCTCCGACAAAACTTTGCCCTCGCGCTCCATCTGCCTGGCGCGCACCTCAGCCAGGGTTGCCGCCGCCGAGGCGCCGCTCATGACTGCATAGCGCGCCGTGGGCCACGCGAACAGAAAGCGCGGATCGTAGGCCTTGCCGCACATGGCATAGTGGCCGGCGCCGAAGCTGCCGCCCACAATGACCGTAATCTTGGGTACCACGCTTGTACTCACTGCCGAAACCATCTTTGCCCCGGCACGAATAATGCCCGACCACTCCGCATCCTTGCCCACCATGAAGCCGTTCACGTCGTGCAGGAAGACGAGCGGCACGAGATTCTGGTTGCAGTCCATGATGAAGCGCGCTGCCTTCTGCGCACCCTCGGTGTAAATCACGCCGCCCACTTCGATGCGAGGCATTCCCGCTCCGGGCCCCATGGCGACCGTCTGATTCTGATTGATCTTCTGATTGGCAACGATACCCACAGCGTGCCCGCCGATCCATGCGTATCCGCAGAGAACAGTTCGGCCAAAGTCCGCCTTGTACTCGTCGAACTCGCTGCGGTCGACAAGGCGAGCGATGATCTCACGCATGTCGTAAACGTTGGTGGCTCCCGGCGCCGGATCGATCAAACCATACACATCTTCGGCTGGATATTTCGGCGCGTCGCGAGCTGGATCAAACATGCGGCGACGAAAGACTTCAGCGACGGGCGCGTTGCCGAGGCGCTCGCCCATCTTTGCGACCAGCGATCGCAGGCGCGCCAGGCACAAGTGATCATTGGGCTCCTTGAAGTCGACCGTTCCGGAGATCTCGGCATGCATTGCGGCACCGCCCAGCTCCTCGGCGCCCGTTTTCTGGCCAATGGCGGCTTGCACCAGCGACGGCCCGGCCAGAAACAGCCCCGACCCCTCGGTCATCAGCACGGTGTCTGTCATGACTGGCAGATACGCACCGCCGGCCACGCACATGCCCATGATGGCCGTGATCTGCGGAATGCCAAGGGCACTCATCACGGCATTGTTGCGGAAGATGCGGCCAAAGTCGTCGGTATCGGGAAACACGTCTTCCTGCAAGGGGAGAAAGACGCCGGCCGAATCGACCAGATAAAGTGTCGGGATGCGGTTTTCCATGGCGATGGTCTGCGCCCGCAGCACTTTCTTCGCCGTCATCGGGAAGAACGCCCCGGCCTTCACCGTGGCATCGTTGGCCACAACCATGCAAAGGCGTCCGCTTACCCTACCGATGCCCGTGACAACACCGGCACCTGGCGCGCCACCGTATTCGGAATACATTCCGTGCGCCGCCCACAAGCCGAGCTCATGAAACTCCGATCCTTCATCGAGCAGCAAATTGAGACGCTCGCGCACGGCCAGGCGGCCCTTGGCGTGTTGCGCCTCGACGGCCTTCTCGCCACCGCCGCGCCGAATCGCATCCTCCTCCGCGCGAATGGCGACAAGCAACTCGAGCAGAGCGGCACGATTCGCCTTCGCGCGCGCAGAGGCGGAATCAAGCGCGGACCGCAACCGGTTGTCAAACTTCGAACCGTCAGGCATCTGCACACTCACGTCTACTTGCAGGGTACCGCATCTCTCGGGTGATTCAGGCTCCTGCGATCGATGCTCCATTACCCGGCGGAGTGTTTCGTGAGGCTTGCGATCAAGCATGAGCCGCTCCGATCACGGTCCCGGAGCATTCGCCAAAGCCGATGCGCGGCAGACCCTCGCGAGACGCGAATGCGCGGAAGGTGACCTGGTCGCCGTCTTCAAGAAAAGTGCGGGACTCTCCGCCGGGCAACAGAACGGGCTGCGGATTGTGCTGCATCTCAAGCAGGCAGCCCTCGGAGCCCGCGCCGGAACCGGAGATGGTGCCGGTGGCAAGCAAGTCGCCTGCTTGCAAATTGCAGCCATTGCTCGCGTGGTGCGTGATCAGTTGCGCAATCGACCAATAGAGATCGCGCAGATTTCCGCGGCTCAACATTACGGGCGACACGCCTGCCTGCCGCATCTTCGCGGATTGCAGATGAACCTCGAGGGTGAGATCGATCCCGTCGCGATCTGCAGACGATGAGCGGAGGTAAGCAAGCGGGGTGGGGTCGCCTTCGGGGCGCTTGAACGCGGGAACGCGATACGGCGCCAGCGCTTCCAGAGGAACAATCCACGGCGAGATGGATGTGGCGAAATTTTTCGCAAGAAACGGACCGAGCGGCTGGTACTCCCACGATTGGATGTCGCGGGCAGACCAGTCGTTGACGAGGCACAAACCGAACATGTGCTGCTCGGCTTCGGCGATCGGAATAGGCTCACCCAGCGAGTTGGCCGGACCGACGAAGATGCCCACTTCCAATTCGTAGTCGAGCCGGCAAGAAGGCGCGAAAACCGGCTCTGCACCGTCCGGTTTGATCTGGCCGCATGGCCTGCGGATCTCAGTGCCGCTCACGACGATCGACGAAGCTCGGCCGTGATAGCCGATGGGAACGTATTTGTAATTCGGCAGCAGCGGATTGTCGGGACGAAAGAGTTTGCCGACTCGCGTGGCATGATGAATGGATGCGTAGAAGTCAGTGTAGTCGCCAATTGTCGCCGGGAGCTGCATGGATGCATCGCGCATGGGAACCAGCAGGGGTTCGACGCGATTCTTGGTTTCACTGGCGGCCTGCTCTGCGCTGAGGAGCGCGGTGAGTTGGCGGCGCACCGCGGACCAGGCCGCGGCGCCAAGAGCCATCAGCGAATTGAGCCGATTGGCACTGCACGCGGCGAGGATCTCCTTGGGAAGCGCAGAGAGCAAGCCCGATTGCGCGCAGCCATCCAGATCAAGGATCCGGTCGCCGATCGCCACGCCGATGCGGTCCCGGCCTCCTTGGCGAAAAACACCGAAGGGAAGATTCTGAAGGGGAAAGTCGGTGCCCGGATCGTTTGCGGAGGCAACCCAGCTCCTCTCCGTCATTTGCGATGTCCCCAAGAAGATCGTGCTCATCGATGCGCCAGTTCTCCGGCCGGCAAATTGAAGCGCTTCTTCAGGCCCTGCCAGCACTCGAAATATTCATGCTGAAGAATTCGAGTTTGCATGGCGAATTCCGTTGGGCGCACTGCAAGCTGAGTCTCGAACATGAACGCCAGCGTGTTGTCGAGATACTGCGGCTTCAAGTCTGCGGCGCTGGCCCGCTCGAAGGTTTCGGCGTCTGGCCCGTGGCCGGCCATGCAGTTGTGCAGGCTGGCACCGCCGGGAACGAAACCTTCAGCCTTGGCATCGTAGGCGCCAAACACCAAGCCCATGAATTCGTTCATCAGGTTGCGGTGAAACCAGGGAGGACGAAAGCTGTGTTCGGCAACGATCCACCGAGGAGGAAAGATCGCGAAGTCGCAATTGGCCGTGCCGGGAATTGCCGATGGCGCGCTCAGGACCGTGTAAATGGATGGGTCCGGGTGGTCGAAGGAGACCGTGTTGATGCAATTGAACCGCGCCATGTCGTATTTGTATGGCGCATAGTTGCCGTGCCAGGCAACGACATCGAGCGGCGAGTGGTCGATGAACGCGGTCCAGAGGCGGCCGAGAAACTTGGTGATGATGTGGAACTCTCCGTCGCGATCTTCATAGGCTGCGACCGGGGTTTGAAAATCACGCGGATTGGCGAGCCCATTTGCTCCGATGGGGCCGAGCTCGGGCAGGCGGAACGACTGGCCGTAGTTTTCGCAGATATAGCCGCGCGCCTGGCGATCCAGCAACTCAACGCGGAATTTGACGCCGCGTGGAACCACGCATATTTCACCGGGAACAGCATCGATGATGCCCAATTCAGTTGCCAGTCGCAGCGTTCCCATCTGGGGGACAATCAGAAGCTCACCATCGGCATTAGCAAAGAAGCGGTCGTGCATGGACGTGTTGGCCGCGTAGAGATGAATCGCGACGCCTGTCTGCATGGCGGGATCGCCATTCCCGGCGAGAGTGATGATCCCGTCGAGAAAGTCGGTTTCTTTCTCCGGCATTGGCAGCGGGTCCCAGCGAAGCTGATTGGGAGTGGTCGGAACCTCATTGAACGGTCCGCTGCGGATGAGGCCCACAGGAAACTCTTCGTAAGGGCGGTGTGTGACCGAGGGACGAATGCGATAGGTCCATGTGCGGCGATTGACGGCGCGAGGCGCAGTGAATGGCGTGCCGCTGAACTGCTCGGTGTAGAGTCCGAGCGGATGCTCCTGCGGCGCATTCTGGCCGACGGGAAGCGCGCCGGAAACCGCCTCCGTAGCAAATTCGTTGCCGAAACCGGATTGATACAAACATTGGTTGGGCATTCCCCAAACTCCTCTCACAGACGGCCGCTGATGGCGCGGCGTTCGGCCTCATGCATGGCCTCGTAGATTTGATCGATGCTGCTGACGGCGAAGAGCAGTTTGTGCAGTTCGTCGACCTTGACCTTCGTTTCAAGCACTTCATCGAGCGAGAACCGGTGGATGGCACAATGGCCGTCGATCACGTTCTTGCATTCCCCGTGCGAGCTGATCAGGCCGCTCCCGTAGACCTTGATTTCTCCGCGCTGCAGGATCACGCCGAATTCGACGGTGTACCAGAAAAGGCGGCCGAGTTTCTCGAGAATTGCGTCGTCGCTGATCGACGCGCAGACTCGGCCATAGTGCTCGAGGAAATCGGCGAACACCTTGTACGCATGCATCGGAACATGGCCGAACACGTCGTGGAAGATGTCCGGCTCAGGCGTGTATTCAAGCGAATCGCGGCTGCGCAGCCAGGTGGTGGTGGGAAAGCGGCGCGTGGAGAGCATCTCAAAGAACGCCGGCGCGGGAAGAAATCCGCTCACCGGAGTTGAGTTCCATCCTGTGCGCGGCGCAAGGCGCTTGCTGATCGATACCAGATTCGGCAGTCGATCCTTCTGCAGGCCGATGATCTCGAATCCTTCAAGGTATTCACGTGCTGCGTGCTTTTCAAGCTCCGGCAGGGCGCGCCCCACGAGTTCGGCCCATACACTGTGCTGCTCTTCTGTGTAGGAGGCGTAGTCCTGCTCGATGAGATAGGGTGCGGCGGCTGAAAGAACTTCGGTTGTCATCGCTGCTCTCCTGTCACAAATTTCCGCGGGCCTGCTGCTCGCGCTCAATGGCCTCAAACAATGCCTTGAAGTTGCCTTTGCCAAAGCTGCGACTGCCCTTGCGCTGGATGATCTCGAAGAAAAGCGTCGGGCGGTCTTCAACGGGCTTGGTAAAGATTTGCAGCATGTATCCTTCGTCATCGCGATCGGCCAGAATTCCCAGTTCCTCCAACTCGCCGATAGGCTCGTCAATCTTGCCTACGCGCGCCTGCAGTTCGGTGTAGTAGGTATGCGGCACGCGCAGGAATTCCACGCCCTGCTGGCGCAGCTTGTTCACAGTACCGAGAATGTCGTCGGTGGCGAGAGCAATGTGTTGCACCCCAGGACCGACATAGAAGTCGAGATACTCCTCGACCTGCGATTTCTTTCGACCCTCAGCCGGCTCATTGATGGGGAACTTGACGTAGCCGTTGCCGTTGGCCATCACCTTCGACATCAGCGCCGAATACTCGGTGGAAATGTCCTTGTCGTCGAAGTGCTGGTAGAGCGAAAAGCCCATCACATTGGCATAAAAATCAACCCACTCGTTCATCTGGTGCCAGCCGACGTTGCCCACCATGTGATCGATATGCAGAAGGCCGACGGGACGAGCGACCGGATCGCATTCAACCGCGCGAAAACCGGGAAGAAACGGTCCGCAATAACCGCTACGCTCTACGAAAGTGTGAATCGTGTCGCCATAGAGGCGAATGCTCGACACGACGGCCGTGCCATTCTCGTCGGAGAGAACCTGAGGTTCGGTCACGCTTATCGCACCACGGCTTGTGGTTTCGTGCCAGGCGTCGCGCGCGTCGTCAACCCAGAGCGCGATCACGCGCACACCATCACCATGGCGTTGAATGTGCTCTGCGATGGGATGGTTACTGCGTAACGGCGTGGTGAACACGAATCGGACCTTGCCCTGCTGCACAACGTAGGAGGCGCGATCGCGCTGGCCGGTTTCCGGTCCCGCATAGGCGACAAGCGACATGCCAAACGCCGCGCGATAGTAATACGCAGCCTGGCGCGCGTTGCCGACATAAAACTCAACGTGATCGGTGCCCTTCAAAGGCAGAAAGTCTTTGCTGCGGGCTGGCTCTGCGACTGCATTTGCGGATGGATGGGATGCTGAGTGGGGGAATGCACTCATGCGATGACCTCGTGTGCCGGGAGCAAATGGATCAGGGAGCCGCAATCCCGGTCTCGCAATAGCATAGGTCGAATTTGATTCTGTTCGAAATGGGAATTCGAAGGAAATAGACTAGCGCAGCCTAACGAAATTAGGCATAATGTTCTGGATCGTTAAGGATTGCTGGCCAATGGCATATAGAACCTCTCCCAACAACATTGATTTTGACGCCGTCGCCTGGAAGATTTTGGAAGCGCTCGAAAGAAATGCACGAATCTCATTTGCGGAGTTGGGCAGGAAGGTTGGGCTGTCGACGCCTGCCGCAGCGGAGCGAGTGCGCCGACTGGAAGAGGCCGGCGTGATCACCGGCTATCACGCATCGCTCAACGTTACAAAACTCGGCTTGCCCATCCGCGTGCTGGTACGCCTGACGATTCACGGCGGTGATCTGCAGGTGAGCCGGACGATCTCCGCTGTGCGCGATATGCCGGAGATCAGCCGGTGCCACCGCATCACCGGCGCGGAATCGTTCGTGATCGAGGCCGATGTGGTGTCCATCCGGCATCTCGAAGTGTTGATCGACAAACTGTCAACCTTGGGAGCGACCTCGACATCGACGGTTCTTTCATCCCCGGTGGAACGGCGTGATTACCATTCCGGGCAATTGGAGTTGTATGGCAAGTACCTTTAGATAGTTTGAAGCTGATTTCCGAGGAAAGGCTTCGAACGTATGGAATATCCGAAATCTGACTACAGCTGTGTCTCGTGTCATGGGTTCAGTTCAGATTGATTTACTGAAGTAGTTCCAGCGGAGCGGCATGGAGCTTAGGAGAATCGTGTTCATCGTGAGAATCCCACCAGAGCGATAGCGGCAGTGCTCATTACAACTGCGCATGTCCAACCGAGCACATTCATTCCTGGCGAATTAACTCGGTTCCCCATCACTTTGTGGTCGCTGGTGAGGAGAACGATCATGATGACGAGGGGCGGCGCCAATAAGCCATTGAGGATGGCCGACCAAAACAGCATCTTTACCGCATTGATGCCGGCAAAATCAAATGCGAGTCCGACCAGGATGGAAACGGCTATCACGGCGTAGAATTTTGCCGCGAGCCGCGGCTGGAGGTTGAGGGAAGCGTCCTTCCACCTCCCGCCCTCCGCGATTGCATATGCGCAAGATCCGGCCAGCACAGGAACTGCAAGCATTCCAGTTCCGATGATTCCAAGTGTGAATAACCAGTAGGCCCCTTGGCCCGCGAGAGGACGCAGAGCCTCGGCAGCCTGCTTTGCCCTCTCGATATTCTTTTGACCATGAGCGTTGAGTGTCGCGCCAGTGGTGAGAATGAGGAAGTACATCACTAGATTGGATAGCAACATCCCCGTGATCACATCTCTCTTCGTCACTCGGAGTTCCTTGTTTGTTGCACCTTGTCTTTGGGCAACCGTGGTCTTGCCATGGTCGCGATCTTCCTCAACTTCCTGTGCCGCCTGCCAAAAAAACAGATACGGGGAAATGGTGGTCCCCAAGATTCCCACCAGGACAGAGAGGTAGCCCCTACTCCATTCGACGTGCGGGATAAAGGTCTGGCGGAGGACATCGCTCCAATTGGGATGGGACATGAATGCCGCGACAACGTAGGCGAAGAGAACCATTGTCAGCCACTTGAAGATGCGTGCCATTGTCCGGTATGAAGTCCAGAACAGGAGTCCCAAGATAAGAGCAGCAAAAAATGGCGTCCAGAAATAGGCGCGGACGCCGCTTATCATCTGCATTGCGTCCGCCATGCCCCCGAGATCGGCTCCTATATTGAAGACGTTGGCCACGATGACCAACGCGCAGGCGAGCCATAGAACCCAGCGGGAATAGCGCTTGCGAATGACACTGGCCAATCCGCGCCCAGTGACCATGCCAAGACGCGCGCACATCAGCTGAATCGCGGCCATCAATGGGAAGGAAAGCAAGGCCGTCCAAAGTGTCGCGTATCCATAGGAGGCGCCCGCGACGGAATAAGTCGAAATGCCGGATGGGTCATCGTCCGCGGCGCCGGTGATGAGTCCAGGACCGAGGTCCTTGAAGAATTCGGACAGCCGGACAGTTCGCCTGGAGGTGGACGTCGGTGTTTGCAACTCTTCAGTTGGTCTGGGCGGCACAAGCCTTCCTAGTCTCCGGAGATCGGCCGATTCGTTGACTTGCAGCAGGACAGCGCGAAGAAACGGTGCACGGAATCCCGGCACCCGAAATCGGAAGATTCCTCTATGCGGGATAAGTACGCACCGACAATCGTCCCAACCGCTGTATGATGCCCGGCCTGGCTTAATTGTTGTGTTTCGGGGCGATTATGAACCTCAATGCCCGGCCTACGTGACCGATCGAAAATCGGTGAGCCATCTCAATGGGAAATCTTGAGGGGAACGGAGATCAAAGAACATAGAGCCGCAGCATCCACCAAACCAGAAAAAGGCCGACTAATGCGATGACAATATGGCCAATCCATTGGCCGGGCGTTTTTGGGTTTCCGAAATTGAACACGTCGCAATGGTAGCATCCGCACAGAAGGCGGCAGGTCTGCCTGTTTGGGTTCGGCGTCAGCTGCAGCTGCATTTTTCTTGTCAGAGGAGAGCGTCTCAAACCGGCTTCAAACTCAGGCAAGTGGCGGAAATGTTACGCATGTGACCGGTAGGATCTGTTACCCATGTCTCCGGGTCAGACCCAGCTCAGCAAACTGGCCGTCTGGTGGCTGCGCCTGGGCATCGGCATCGAACGAATCAAGCCCGGCTCTCCCCAGCAGAACGGCCGTCATGAACGCATGCACTTGACCTTGAAGAAGGAGGCCACCAAGCCGCCCAGTGCCAACTTCCTGCAGCAACAAGCTCGCTTCGACAAGTTCATCGACATCTTCAATAACCAACGGCCGCACGAAGCTCTCGACATGAAGTGTCCAGCCGAGGTTTATCAGCCTTCTTCGCGACCCTACACCGGACTACCCGACATCGACTATCCGTTCCACGACAAAACCATCGTGGTCACTCACTGCGGACGCATTTGCATGGGAAACAAAAAGATCAACTTCAGCCAGGCTTTCGCGGGACAGGCCGTCGGCATCAAGGAAATTCACGACGACATCTGGCTGGTTAGCTTCATGGACTATGATTTGGGATACTTCGACTTGGAGAACAGAGTGCTTGAACCGCTCGAAAATCCCTTCGGCCCAAAACTGTCACCCATCTGACCGGTACGTTCTGTTACCCATGTCTCCGGGTCAGACCGAATCTGAATGGTCGGGGCGGAGGGATTTGAACCCCCGACCCTCTGCTCCCAAAACAGGTCAGATCGACTATTGAATCCGGTTGAAATTCGTGGTTTCTAAGTGCTTTGGAATGAATGCGCACAGAGCCGCGATCTCGGGTCTATTGCTCCTTGTGGATCGCTTGTGCTTTGACCGACACAAAATCGACAACACCCGGGAATCGCAATCTAATCATTCTGTGCAATCTGTACCAGTCGCGGTTCCAGTTGCGACCGCAGTGACGACAACCCTTCACCGTTGTTTAGGTACTTCACGTATCGAAGGTGTCTCAAATCGAATGGGATGTCCGATTCCGATTGAGTGATTAAGATGACATCCCTCCCCAACGTGTGGGCAATTCCGATCTCATAGAACACATTCGGGTTTCGCCCGGTGCAGTCACATATGACCACACGGGACCGGTCTATGAGGGAGACGACGTCTTGGATGATCGCTGGGTTTTCCCAAATGTCGTCGGCCCGACGACAGCGTAAGCCCGCCGCTTGGGCAGCCTGGCAAAGCGTCTCGTACACGCGATCAAACCTCGAATCAAAAGGCATCATTGCCGAAGCGAGACTCCGCTCAATCCGCTCAAACTCCGTTAATTGAAAGACCTTGGGCCTCTGTCTCCGTGGAGTCGCCAATTTTAGCAAAGCGCGGAACAGATCAGATTCTTTCACCGCCCAGTGCGTCCGTGAGAATTCGAAATCTGCCATTTCGAAATCTGCCGCAAGGTCGCGAAGTACCTCCTGAGGAATTGGCGCGATGCTTTGGTCGTAGTTGAAATCTATGGTTAGATCCGGCCCGTTACTCCGCGCACGGTACACGGTGCCGACAGGGCAACTTGATTCGCCGAACTACCGTTCTCCTCAGCGAACAGGCAAGGTAACGCGATGAGAGCGTCGATATCGAGCTGACCGTTCGGCTTGAATTTCTCTACTAGGGCGCTGCCGGTGTATTCGAGAATTCGCCCGATCGGCATTGAATCTCGACCGTCGCCCCACGGCTCGTATTTGACCAAGAGATTAAACACGCGTTTCCTGCGATATTAGCTTACCGACACAGAATCGACTACATTCGGCGGTTCTAGCGTTACCCTCTCTGCCTTGGCAGTCATTTCTGATTACCGAATGGATTCTTTCCATCCTCCTCCTCCGGGTCTTGTCCCCTGCCGACGTTAAAATCGCGCTTTTTACGAAGATCCTTGAACGCATGAAGGCCGGGGTACGGCATGGCGATGCGTTCTTTCCCACAATACTCTAGTCTCAGCGTGGTCCAAGTGAGGTCCATATTCGGCCCACGTTGAACGAGGAGAACCCCTTCATTTATTCGGAAAGTGCGGTCGAGCGAAGCCCTCACCTGATCGCAAACATAATTCGCGGCCCTGGTCAGTTCGAACGTCAAGTCCTCGATGAGGTCCACGTGGTAATTAAATCGCCTAAGCAATAGGTCATAAACGTCTCGTTCATAGATATCCTTCTGATAGAACTTTTCGGTCCTCAACATCGCATCTTCACTATCTTCGTCATCGTCATCCTCACTGTACTCTTCGAATTCGCGCACGAGATCGTTGATGACCTGACCGAAATTCTGCAGTGCCCCTTTTAACGCGGGGTGCGTTTTTGGCCAAACCCGCGACAGAATCCAGTTCCTTAGCTTTTTTAGGTTTCCAAAGAATTTCTTATCGACACTCGGAGGCTCGCTGAGCAAGTAGGACGTGTAGGCAAGCCAATTGTCTAAGCAGCACTGGTTGACCCAATAATCGATGTAGCCCGCCCACAACTCATCATCCGCTTGCTTGTCAGGGTCGTATCCTGCAAGCGATGATCGTACCCAAGCTTCATGCGCCGATTTTATGGAATGAAGGCGCTCTACGGTGAACTGGCGCAGCTGATCGTCTACCTGTTTGTGATGGTTTTTGCAGAGAAGGATGAGATTGTCATATTTGTTGCGGGATCGCAATGGCAATGAGGATTTTCCGCGCGGTCCATCCTTCTTTTCCGCCACGATATGTGCTGCGCTCCCACGAGGGAAGGATCGTCCGTCTCCATCGGGTCCACGACGAGTTCAATCCGACAACTCGGCATTGAACACCGCGACGCAGCACGTCCCCAAAGCATTCGTGTGGTCTTGATGGAGAGTCCCATAATTCCC
Source organism: uncultured Acidobacteriaceae bacterium (assembly GCA_963751285.1). Classification (GTDB taxonomy): domain Bacteria; phylum Acidobacteriota; class Terriglobia; order Terriglobales; family Acidobacteriaceae; genus Telmatobacter. The sequence goes on from CAVVUE010000018.1 coordinate 65,224, forward strand.
GCTCATTACGGCGTGCTCACCGGAGCATTCTTACCCTTTGTTGGCGCGCCGTCCTCTTGACTTGGGATGATGCAGTATTTTGGTGAGGACCGCGCGCTTCTCACCAGAGACATACCAGTCGAGACACGCCGAGAGATCGTCGGTCCACACATGGTTGGGGATTGCGGCGACGGGCTGAAAGATTTCGATAAGTGCCGGGTCTTCAGGGCGAGGCAATAACCACGATGCAACCGTATACCTGAAGTTCTTCCAGTTTCCCGATGAAGGATGCATGTTTACGGCAAGAATGTCGAATTCGCCGAATCGATAGGGCCGTGTTTCGACGGTTGTTTCATCCACGATTTCCACTTTCGCACCGGTTCCCGGAATTCTCGTCTTGGTTTTCTTTTTTCCGCCTCGCGTCTTCTGAACTTCAACCACGTAGAGCGAGCCTTCCTCATAATGTTCGGGGTAGTAGAGCTTGGGGACATGCTTCTCCAACCGTTGAAGCTTGATTTGAATTCGTGCGGCAGTTGTCCCTTTTTCGAGACGCACGTCATAGGCGAGATTGCCAGTGAGAGCAGCTGGAACCCAACCGGTGGCAGTGATTGATGGAATCACGGCTGTTTCAAATACCGCTTCTGCGATGATGCCGCGGACGCCGCGTTTCGTGAGGTCAGAGGAACGCCGAATTGCGCTCAATATGGTGTCGGCGTCGATCCCCCATTCCCTCTCAAGCGGATGCGGGACGAGTTGGCTGAGATATTGTTTGAGCGCCCTTTGTTCTTCTACGGAACATTCAGCGACGAGCTTCTTGATCGTGCCGACTGACTCGCTCATTTGGTGGCCGTCCAGCGGGTTCCGGTTTGAAAGATTCGATCTCGACGCGACGCACGAGCGAACGACCTCCCACGGAACATACCTGGAGCCTTCCTTTCTTGATTAGGCGGGCAATCGCCTGCCGGGTGACGCCCCGCAGGCGGGCTGCTTCGGCCTGTGAAATCCACTCGTCCGGATTGAAGAAATCGGTTGACAATGTGAACCTATTTCGGTTATCTTCTCCGGTAACGTGAGGGTAATATGGCACTAGCAGTGTCTCAAAAATCCCAAACCGCGCAAACCAAAGATGTGTGCCTCGATGAAGATTCGGGAGGAATCGTCCGAGACGAACATCCTTCCCATCTTGTCAGCCAATCTCCTTATTTTACTTCCCGTTACGGCGCGGCGTACCTAGGCGACTCCTTGGACCTCCTCCGGGAAGTGCCAACAGGACGCGTGAACTTGGTCGTCACCTCGCCGCCGTACGCGCTGCATTTCAAAAAAGAATACGGGAACGAGACGAAGGACCGGTATGTCCAGTGGTTCTTGCCGTTCGCGCGCGAGATTTTCCGGGCGCTTACCGATGATGGCAGCTTCGTCCTGAATATCGGCGGCAGCTACAACAAGGGAACTCCCACGCGGTCGCTGTACCATTTCAAACTTCTCATTGCTCTCGTAGAGGAGATCGGGTTTCATCTTGCCCAGGAATGCTTTTGGCACAACCCCGCCAAAATGCCGGTACCGGCAGAATGGGTGACTGTGCGCAGGATTCGCGTGCGGGATTCCGTTGAATACGTCTGGTGGCTTTCGAAGACACCTCACCCCAAAGCGTCCAATCTGAAAGTACTCCGCGAATACAGCGAAGATATGATCCGGTTAAACCGACGGACTTTGCGATCTACAGTTCGGCCATCCGGTCACGTCATTCGGGCGTCCTTCGCAAAGATCCACTCCGGCGGAGCAATCCCCTCAAACGTCATCGAGGATGACTCGGATGAAATTCCCGAAGCCATGATGAAGATGGGGAACAATGCGGCCAACGATCCCTACACGATGAAGTGCAAAGAAGAAGGCATTAAGATTCATCCGGCGCGTTTTCCGGCGCTGCTCCCGAAGTTTTTCATCAAGATGCTCACGGAGCCGAACGATCTCGTTGTTGACCCATTCGGAGGCTCGCTCACCACTGGAGCGGTTGCAGAGAAACTTGAACGTCGATGGCTTGCGGGGGAAGCGGTTGAGGAATACCTCAAAGCCGGAACGTTCCGCTTCATTGAAAGCGAAGAGAATCCAAAATTGTTCTGACAACCATTTTCACCGATTGCACGTGCGGTGTGTTTTCGGGAGTCATCTCACAGCCTTTACGGCTACTGACCGTTAAGAATGGTTCTCACCTGCGCCGGAATTAATTTGGGTTAGGGGCAGAGGCTATATCAGCTACGACTTCGTCCACAGTCATATATAAGTCCTTTTGGTAATTAAGTGTTCATGGTTGTCGCCTTGAGAATCTCCCGTGCGAGCGGCTCGTTGCAAGCCATCACGTACCTATAGCTGCTATCGGGGCAGGCTAGCATCGCAGGCAAATCGGCTGTCGTAATCTTCTGGGATGTCTCCAAATTAAGTACAACCGCACCAGCTTTCAGCGCGACAGAAAATCCAGGGATGATATCGTGACATTTTTGACCGGAGAGCTCGATAATGGCATCGATTTTCCCTTCGATCAGCTTCATCATCATTGGATTTCCGGCAAGGTTGTAGATTCGAAATCTCGGGGCATCGGATCGTTTTTCTTTCCTTTTTGCTTCGCGCGTAATTCGATCAAGAGCTTTCAAAAATCCCTTGTGACGGGCAGTTCTTAGAAGACTCTTTGACTTTTGCCCATAAAATGCGAGGCTTGCGTCACGCAGCTTCAAATTGGTCTTATTCGCAACTGTCACGACGTGGATTGCAGGATCGGTCTCAGGTGTCCGCGGCTCTCGCACGAACGCTTGGGGTTCGGAGTGTCGCTCGAAATAAATTTCGCGATTCTGCATTCCAATCAGCGAGGCCCAAACCCGTTCTTCATTAAAAATGGTCATCGCCGAGCACCAGTTGCCAAGTCCCCGTTCCAGCAGATCGGTGCCGTCAACCATATCAAGAAGTGCAGCAAGCTCGCTCTTAAATGTAAAAGGCTCGAGCGAGCTTTCTTCGCCTCGGATTTCAATCTTGTCGTGAAATTGCTGCTTTAGAGTCTGTTCAGCAGCTTTTTGGGCTTCTCGGTCGACATTTAGAAGATACTTCCCTAATTTGATACTCCAATTTAATTCAAGGGCGGATGGATCGTCAGCGCTTTCTTCGATTGTCTTTAGTGCGGATTCAACAGCGAGAAATCCCGCCTCAACTATTGTGTCTTCCGAAATTGAATGATGAATACTCGGACCACGCGGGCACATTGACGAACCTCTCGCACACGCGAAAACACACGGCAACAAAAGAGCCCCGGGATGAGTCGGAGCTCCTATAAAGAAGAATCCTTACCAGGAGGCTGAGCCTGGCAGAATTCTCACCATTTTTCTTTCGAAATCTCTTGCAAGCGATTCCGAGCCGGTGTCAGCAAGAATCTCTTCGGATCCTATCTTGGCGATTCTCTTTGCCGCTGCCTTGCTGAGACTGGGCAGCTTTGCAAACCGCTGATCAGCGGCGGGTTTCCTGACTGAGCGGTGCACCTTGATCACCATGGGTGTAGGCATAGCATCACATTCGGCTACCACGGGCGGATAGGCTGTTGCCATCTCGGAATTCTCCTTGAAAAACGCAAGTCTACCACACCAATCCTAACGGTCTTTGGGGAAAAACCGGGCCGCAACGTTACCGTTGCGAACCAAGTCTCTACCCAAAGTTGCAGCCTTTCTCCTTTCCTACGGGTTGTTATCCTATGGGGCTATGTAAATTTTACATGGTTGCGACCCGTCCAGCAACTACCCAAAATAGGTTTGAGCCCTCGATCTTTGGACGGGTTGTGTGGACAGTCGCTTCTGTAATCGGTCTTTTTTGTGCCTGCGCCTCGCCAAAATACCATCCAGCAAAGGACCCACTGTTTTTGCATTGAGATAGCCCGCCACCCTACACGACTCTAGACCACGCCCTTCGGAACTCTCCTGTCTGTTAAGCCGAACCCACAAAACCCAGGTACGGAGTTCTTGGCGAGCAACAACACCACCGATCGGAAGACCGGATTGCTGCCTCCACCAGTGGTCCAGGAATTCGTCGCAGGCTGATATTAAAGTTGCGGGTTGACTCATTTGTGCCGCGCGCTGGATCGTTTTCGACGTGCCGAACCTGCAAAAAGAACAATTGCGGCGCAGATGACAATGATCCCGAAGTGCTGCCCGAACGACATCACGCTCCAGAGCCCTACGATAATCGCGGGCAGCATGATGAGAAGGATCACGATGCCCACTATCACGCCAAGATGCCGTGGAACGTCTCCGGGCTTTACGGCGGTCACCATGACGCAGAGCGCGAGAACGATGATCGCCATGAGGGCGGTCGATCCCACGAGACCGTCCCACAGGGAGAGGAATCTGGTTTCTATCACGGCTTCTCCTCCGCTCTTCCCGCCTGTGCGGAGGCAACATCCTTCGAGTCGTCGTAACATCCGGCATTACCTGTGAGCATGCCCGTGCCGTCGAAGCGAAGTGTGGGCGCTTGGCCCCGGTCGCTCAGATATTCAGCCCAGAAGGCCTGTACCGCTTCCTTGCGCTGTGGGGAGAGCGGCGCGAAATCGCTCGACTCCAAGCGCCCGAGGCACACCGGCACTCCGGGGAGCGCGAAGTTCCGTTCCGTCCGCAGTCCCACGGCGAGCGCGCGGGCACGCCGGGCGTTCGCAAGTTGCGGCGAGGACACAAAACGATACGAAGGATCGTCCTCGAGAAAATCGCTCAGAATGATGAGGCGGCGGTCTGCATTCTTGGGAGTCGCTGCGAATTCTTGCCGGGCAACATCCAAGGTACCCAGAATGTCAGTCCGCATCTGGTGCGGATCGAGGGAAGCGAGCCAGGCGGCGTACTGTTTCTTCGCGTCCGCCTGGAACCGTCGCAGGTCATTGTCGTAGGCCTCGCGCTCGGTGGGAGCCACAAGGCGCAGGATTCGCCCCCCGGAATCGTTTTGCGCGTCCCCGGTAATCGGGATGAGGATCAGGCGGTCGCCGCGCCCCATACGAGAAATCTGGTCGAGGATGGCATTCTCTGCGGCGTGCTCGGCGCGCGGCGTGATGCTCAAGCTCGTGTCGAGCACCTCGACCGTCGCCTTGAGGACCGGCTGCGAGCAACCGGCGAGCAGGATCAATGATGCGAAGGTAAGGGAACGGAGGTGAATCATTCGGGATCTCCTTTCGTGAGTAGGCGGGGTGGGGGCGCACTGAGTTCCTGCGCGCGGGGTGCATCCGGGATCACCGCGAAACGCGTGTTTTCTTGCGCGAGATAGCGGTCGTGGTCCGGGTGGTGGCGACGATGGTTGAAATACGTGAAGAGGCCGACGCCCACAACCACGGGAAGGGCGAGAAGCGCGGGCACGAAGGCGAAAGGTACGAGGAACGCGAGCAGCCCGGAGGCCGCACCGCCAAGGGCGCTCTTGCGCACGACGGACGCGAGCGTCTCCTTCCGCGCGCCGTTCTGACGGCCCCGCGCGTAGAACTGGCCGAAGACCGCCTTCCACTCGCGGCAGACGGCTTCCTGCCGCTCGTCGAAGTGATCGAGCTCCTCGGCGGCGGACTGGACCTTCCGCGTGACCTCTACCTCTGCCGTGCGGAGTTCTTCGAAGCGTTTCCGCACCTTGCGCCAGAGGATGGCTTGTGACGCCTCCTTCCAGGCATTCAGGAGCGCCATCGCGCCGATGATCGGCGTCCCGAGCGTCACGAAGATGTAGAAGGTCGAGGCGAGTACGGGATGCTCGCCGAGGAAGTCGCTCAACGGATTGCCCGCGAGTCCGGCGGCGAACCTCAGCTGATATCCGCGCAGGAGCCCCCACGCGATGAGGCAGCACGCGCCGATGCCGGCGGCGGCGACCGCGATGACGCGTTGGGCGATGTTCTTCTCGGCGCGGAGATAGAGGACGCCCGTAAATTCGAACCATGCGGTGCAAAGCATGGCGACTCCGGCGGCGGCGAACATCTGGAGCGCCGGATGCGCCACGTTCAGGATGTCCATCGAGGGCGAAAGGAACAGCGTGTCGATGGCGAGCGCGGAAAGTGCGAAAGCAACCATAAGGATGGCATGGAAGAAGGGCGGCGGAGTGTCGCCGAGGTCCTTCTTCACGCGCGTCCACGTCGCTTCCGCCTCCGGGCGCTCGCGGCGCACCTGCTCTTTCTTCGCCTCAAGCTCGCGGAGCGCCCGCAGCAGTTTCTCCCGTTCCTCCGAGGAGTCCTGCACCATCTTCGCCTCGATCTCCTGCATCACGGGCTCGGGGTCGATATTGTGCGCGCCGAGATAGAAGGCGCGGGATTCGAGGCGGTACGATTTTCCGGATGAGCGGTCCTGATGCAATGACTTCGTTCTCATAACGATCCTCCTTTGGGGTATGAAAACGGGGAGCTGTCCTGGACAACTCCCCGGTGATTACTGCGCTTCGAGCACCTTGCGGGCTTGCTGCAGTTTGGCAAGCTCACGCTCTTCATGGGCGAGTTCTTCGCGCATCCCGGCAACGCGTTGTTCCTGCTTGTCGAGTTGTTCGAGGACGACCTCGACCGGGGTTTTCTTGATCCAGGGCTTGCGGCCCGAGGATTCAGGTGCGGGTGCTGGTTTCTGCGGTGTCATAACGCCTCCTTGTGCGTATGGGTTGGTTGTGAAAGAGCTGGGCGCCTGCTACGGGAGCAGGAGCAGGAAACTGCGCATGGTGTGGATCTCGCGCTCGATGCCATCGAGCCCTCCTAGGGCGGCAAGGTCGTGACCGGCGTCGAGATCGTCTGCGACCGTCGCGAGCCGTGCCAGGAGTTTTCCGTTGATGGCCTTGGCACGCGCAATGATGTGCCGCCGGAGCGCCTTGTCGGCCTCAAGCAGCGCGGGGTTGGGATTCGGATCAGTCATTGGGTTGTTCCTCGGTGGTGCGGGTTGTCTGTGTTGGGGCTTGGAGAAGGAGCGGCTGCGCCATCTCCGCATCGAGCAAACGTGCTTGATCTTCGAGCCATACTTCGAGCCTGCGGATCGCATCGCGCTTTTCTGGAAGCTCGATCTGGATATAGCGGTCGTTCATGTCGCGCGAGCGGCGTGACGTGTGGCCGAGGATTTCTCGGCGCACTTCCTGCAGCACGCCCGCGAGCATCATCCGGGTGTTCGCCGTGTGCCGCAGATCGTGAAACCGGAAGTGGCGCAGGCCTGCACGGCGGAGGCTTGAGGCCCATGTGGTTTTCACGATCTTGATGAGATCACCTTGATACGTGAAGACCGGACCGTGACTGCGCCGCAGGGCGAAGAGCGTTTCATAGAGGGCATTCGTGAGCGGAATGTCGCGCGCCTCGCCTTCGGGTGTTTTGCTGTGCGTCACATGGAGGATGCGATTGTCGAGATCGATGTCCTCCCACCGCTCGCCCAAGATCTCTCCCCTCCTCATCCCGGTATCGAGCGCGCAGCGGATGATCTGGCGAAGATGCTCCGGAGCTTTGGCGAGGAGCTGCCGCTCTTCGCGCAGGCTCAGCACCGGGCGTTTCACACGGCGCTCGCGTTCCAAGTGGAGCCGGGGCAGCGGATTCGCCGCGATGAGCCCTTCCTCGACCGCCCAATACAGCAGGCGGCGGAGGACGGAGAGATCGCGGTTCACCGTCGCTTCCTTGATGGTTTTCTCGCGGTGACGTTCCTGCCGGTACTGGCGGATCGTGCCGAGCGTGATGTCGCACACCCGCAGATCCGCAAAAAACGGCAGAACATGATTCAGGCGGTCGAGGGCATGGGGTTTGGCCATGCCGTCTGCGATGAAACGCGCGGCAAGCGCGCCGACCGTCATATCCGGGTTCCGCTGTGGCACCCGTTGCCGGATGTCATTCAGCTCTTCCCGGAACTGTTGTGCGATGATTTCCGCCTTGCGACGGTTGGCGGTGCCGGTGGACTTCGCGTGACGCATGCCGTTCATCCACACGTAATCCCACCAGACGTTGCCGCGTTTCACGAGTGACATGGTCATTTCCCTCCTTTCCGTTGTTGTTGGAGAATCCATGCGATGACTTGCTTGCGATAGAACACGAACTTGCCTGCGGGGCCCGTACGGAAGTGCGGCAGTCCCTGCGGGAGATAGCGGTGGCGTACGGTCCAGTCGGAGCAGCCGATCACGTGGGCCACCTCGCGGATCGAAAGCGGCTGACCGAGGGTTTCGTCTCCCTGCGGGTTTTGGTGCGGGTAGTTCTGCCCGAGGGATTCCGGCGAAAAGCCTTCGGAAACCAAGGGCTTCTCCGCATCTCCGAAACCCGACATGCGTGTCTCCGCATGGTTTCCGTCAGTCGCCATCGTCGTGCCTCCTGGTCCAGAACGAACGGATCGCTTCCTGCAGCCAGTCGGGCAACTTGCTCCACATCCACCAAAGGATCGAGAGCAGCATCCCCGCCGCAACGAACGTCTGCTGTACCTGAGGCGAACGGACGAGATCGACAATGAGGGTCAAGGTGACGTAAAAGAGCAGGAGTCCAAGACCCAACCGGGCGAGAATCGCGAGCAACCGAAGGGTCATAGGAATCTTCGGCTGGGGCGTCGAGAGTTCCCGGCTCCCGCACTTGGAGCAGACTTCCGCCCCGCGCGGGTTCGCGTGGAGGCGCGGGCAGAGGCGGACGTCATACGTCCGGCCGCAGGTCCCGCAGAAGGCCGGGTCGCCCGCCGTCATCTTGCCGCAGTGGTAGCAGTACTTCATCTGGGTTCCTTGAATAGTGGTTGGTATTCGCGCTCGGCGGGGCGGAGCCACACCGGAGCGAAGAACTTGTCGCCCTGCGCGCCGTCGAGCGGAGCGAACCAGAAGATTTTCTGGGTCACGGTTGCAACCGCCGCACGGATCGAATGCATCCGGCGCTCCGAGTTGGCGAAGACGAGCACGCGGAATCGCGGCTGCTTGAACTGGCGCTCGAATTCGCCCGAGAGGGCGAATTGGAGATAGCGCTTTGCCTTTTCCTTCCAGATCGAAAGCGCCTCATGCCCGAGGTCAACCTCGATGAACGAGGCGTCGATCCCCGCAGGCGTCTTCCACTCGGCGTATCCGTCGGGAATGAGGGATAACCCCGCTGCGAGCGGCGCGTGGAACGAAAGCCATTGCACGAACCGCACGTGGGAAATGGGTGTCTTGCCAAACTTCACGGTGCAGTAGATCGTGTTCACCGCGAGCTGGTGCAGGACGAAGAAATCGGCGACGAGCATCTCGTCGGTCCGCCTGCGCGGACCCCGGTTCGGCGCGTGGATCAACTGCGCGCCTTTCGGCGAGAGAGCGTAGAGGGCTTTCCGTCCCCCACCGGAACCGATGAAGAACCGGCGAAGGAGCCCCGCACGATACAGGGCGAGGAGCCGCGCATTGATGCGGGTCGTCGAATGGAAACCGGCGGCGAGCGCCAACTGTTTTGCGTCCGCCACCCGCATGAGCCCGAGTTCGCGCAAAGCGGTGAGGTCGCGCGGCTGCGCGATCATTCCCCGCTTCCGCTTTTGCTTAGTTCCAGCCATCGAGGACCTCGTCGGTTGATTTCGCGAACATTCTGTGCCGCTCCGCGATCTCTTGCTCGATCTCGGCGCGGGGCCGCGCAAATCGGGCACGGGAACGGTTCATGAGATCGGTGTAGCTCTTGGCGCTTTCGCGGACCGGCGGAACGCAAGCCTCGGTCCAGTGCTCGGCACCGCTCTTCACCACGAAGTGTCGCTGGGGCAGATTCTTCAGCCGCTCTGCGAGGGACTTCCCCCCGTCGAGCATTTGCGCAACCGACTGGGCGTCGGCGCTCGAAAGCTGGAAGAACACGTGCGTTCCGGTCGAAAGGAGCGCACCGCGCATCGGCGACGGAAGCTGATCAAGGTACTGGTTGGCCGACACGATCCCGACGCCGAACTTACGGGCTTCGGAGAGTATCGCCTCGATGTCGCTCGAATACGCAATGAAGTTCTGCACCTCGTCGCAGTACGCGGCGAAGAGCGATTTCTTCTCGCGGGTGAAGATCGCGTTCTTGAAGGCGGTGAAGACGAGGCTCGCGAGCGTGAGCGCCTGCGCGCCGAGCTTCCCCTTTTCGCAATTCAGGATGATCGTGTACCCCTCGTCCATCGCCTGCTTGAACGAAAACGTCGAGTGTGCCTGCCCCACGATGTGGCGGAAGCGCGGGTCGGACGTGAAGGCCGAGGTTTTGTTGAGGATCGGTTCCCGCATCACGGCCTGCATCTGCTCGCTCGCCTTGCCGTACCGGGACTCGAAATAATGGCGGACTTCGGCGTTCGGCGTCTTCTTGAGGCACGCGGCACGGAACGCACCGTCCGTGAGGAGCAGTCCCAATTCGATGAGCGTGAGTCCGCAGGCCGAGAGCACATAGAGCGCGTTCCGCAGGAGTTCATCGGTGCGGGCGCCGAAGTGGTCAAGTCCCCACCGCTGGCGAAGGACCTCGGCGAACTCCGCGATGCGCGCGAAGTCCGGATCGGCGTCCTCGAGCGGGTTCAGGCCGACCGACGAATCACGGTCGGCGGGCGAGATGACGATGAGCCGGTCGGAGAGGTGCTCTTGCTGCCTCCATTCCTCGGCGGCGATGGCGCTCAGGATGAACGGCGTAATGTCGCCGTGGAGGTCGAGCACGAACATGCCGTGCCCGGCTTCGACATCCTGCGCGCACAGATGCTTGATGAACGATGTCTTTCCGGTGCCGCTCTTCCCAACGATTGCGGTGTGCATCGTGCGGCGCGTGGCGCTCATGCCGACGCGCCGGTTCGTCGTTTCCTCGTCTACGACGCGGAAGCCGAGCATGGTGTCGTGGGAATTCCCGTTCTTCCCCCGCGCACGCCGTCCCTGGATGAGGTTCCAGATCCAGATCAGGAAATGTTCAATGAATTGCATCATTCGGGGTGAGTATCCGCGGGGAGCGGACGAAAACCGTAACAAGCGGGCAGGGAAGAACTGGAGGGAACTCGAAGATTCAACAAGTTGCACGGGGTTTCCGCGTGCAGAAAGGCTTTGACACGAATCAGGGAGGGAATCAGAAATTCGTGATGAGCACTTCGCGGTAGCGTCGTCCGGCGTGCTTCTGGGCGGTGTACGCGAGATCGATGCCGCGAATCTTGAATTGCTTGAAGATCGCGCGCACCTCGGGCACGTCGTTCAACGAGAGCACGAACTTACCCCGCAGCGTTCCCAGAAGCTCCGCCATGGTGCGGAAATCATCCGGGTCCAAGTTGAACTTGTAGAGCTTGCGGCCGTAGTACGGCGGGTCGAGATAGCTGAGCGTCGAGGGGCCGTCGTAACAGGCGAGGACCTTCTCGTACGGCAGGCACTCGATCTGCACGCGCGCGAGACGCTGGTGCGTCTCCTCGATCAGTGCCGGTATGCGCTCGGGGTTGAATCCCGGCGGATGCGCGCGGCTGCGCCGGATGACGGGGTTTCGCACGAGGCCCGCGTAGCTGTTCTTCTGGAGATAGAACTGGCGCGCGGCGCGCTGGATATCGGTGAGCGTCACGGGGTCGGTCGCAAGGAGCAGGTCGAACCATTTCCGGCTCACGAGCATGAAGCGAAGATACCGGATGAGTTCCTCGTAATGCAGTTGGCAGACCCGGAAGAAGTTCACCATCTCGCCGTCCAAGTCGTTCAGGATCTCGGTTTTCGAAGGCGGTTTGCGAAAGAAAACTTGTCCGCCGCCCAGGAACGCTTCGAGGTACGTGTCGTGCTTCGGGAAGACCGCGATGATCTGGTTCGCCAGCGCGTTTTTGCCGCCGATATAGGCGAGGGGGCCTCGCATGAAGTCGTGGGGGGATTGTCGAATGTGCGGAAAAGCGCTTCGATTCGACCTTTGTGCATCGAAGCGTGACCTCACCTTACCGCCTGGGGCGCAAACGGGAAGACGCGATTTTCCCTTGTGCGCAAGGGTTCATCGCGTCTTTGCAAGAACGAGATCAATAGGTACGCTGTGAGGAATGGACGATGCGGTACTTAAAAAGCTCTTTCCCTCGCTCGGGGATGACGAGCTGCAGAAGGCTAGGGAGAACCTCGACGCCTACCTTGAGCTCGCCTGGGAGATATACGAGGATATGAAGGCCGCGCAGGGCGACGTTGACCCCGATCAGGACGAGCTCTAGGATTCAGGGGAAAGGTCGATTCCTATTCGGGGAAAATAAATTAACGAACGAAAACTCTGAAAGAATACTTTGGTTACATCCGTGTCTCCACCACGAAACAGGGCGAACGCAGCGTATCGCTGCCCGAGCAGCGGAACGCTATCGAAGGATTCGCCAGGCGGTCCGACCTCGCCGTCGTTCAATGGTTCGAGGAGCAGCAGACCGCCGCGAAAGGCGGGCGGCCAGTGTGGAACGCAATGCTCAAAGGGCTTCGGAAAGGAACGGCAGCCGGGGTCATCATGCACAAGATCGACCGAAGTGCCCGGAACCTGAAGGACTGGGCGGACCTTGGCGAACTCATTGACCGGGGCGTCGCGGTGCATTTCGCGAACGAGTCCATCGATCTCCAATCGCGGGGAGGGAGGCTCTCCGCCGATATCCAAGCGGTGATCGCCTCCGACTTCATCAGAAATCTCCGTGAGGAGACGAAGAAAGGCCTCTACGGGCGCTTGAAGCAGGGCTTCTATCCCCTCCACGCCCCCATCGGCTACCTCGACAACGGTTCGGCGAAGCTCAAGACCATCGATCCCGTGCGGGGACCGCTGGTCAAGAAGGCCTTCGAGTTGTATGGCACCGGCCAATGGAGCCTCCCGAGGCTCGTCGATGAACTTGAGCGGCAAGGCCTCAGAAACTTCAAGGGCGGAAAAGTCACCCTCACCGGACTTCACACGTTGCTCCGCAATCCTTTCTACACGGGCGTAATACGCATCCGTGCTTCCGGAGAGATCTACCAAGGGAACCATGAAGCGCTTATCAGTAAGAATCTCTTCGAACGGGTCCAAGACATCATGCATGGCCGCGTGGGGACGCGCGTTCAGGTCCATGATTTCCGATTTCGGCGTTTCATCACGTGCGCGGCATGCGGGAATTCGCTCATCGGCGAACTGCAAAAGGGGCGCGTGTATTACCGGTGCCACACGAAGGCGTGCGTGAAAACGAGCGTCCGAGACGATGTCGTCGCAGCCCTCGTGGGGGAAAAGCTCAAAGAGCTCGCATTCTCGCCTGAGGAGAAACAGCAATTACTCCTCGACATCGGACAATTGAAAGCCTCTTGGGCCGAGCGTCGGGAGCAGGAAATCCAACGCATCACGCTACAAATCGATCAATTGACGGACCGTCTGAATCGCGTGACCGACGCCTATCTTGAAGGGGTATTGGATCGCGAGATGTTCGAGGAGCGCAAAGCGGGACTCGTTGCCGAGCGTCGGGCGCTCGTCGATCAAAAGGCGGATTGCGAGGCGAATCGAGTCTCGGTCCCGGAAGAGCTCCGGAGATTTGTCGAACTCGCAGGAAGCGCGTATTCCTTGTATTCCGAAGCGGTCACGGCAAAAAAACGCCGCTTGCTGAGAATCGTAATGTCGAACTGCACGATCAATCAAAAAGAGGTTGATATTGCATGGCAAACTCCGTTTCGCTTTGTCGCAGAACGCGAAGAAGTTCTACAAAGTGCCCTTGATCGAGAGATACCTCGAACTTCTGCCCTACCCATTACCCTACCCATTACCCGACTCATTACCCGGCTCGTGGGGCACTTCGAGCAACATTCCGGCACCCTCGACTTCTCGATTATGGACTTGTGATCCATCGTTGTGAAGACGTCATTTACCCTTGCGCGGAAGGGGTCCACGCCCGCAGAAATGCGGGCGTGGGTTTAAGGCATTTCCGTTGTGAAGCGCCATGTATAGGTTTCCACATCCTTTGCGGGCCTAATTCAGACGATATGCACACCTCCAATGCCAAGTAAGCGGAGTATCTTGGCGTCTCCCCCTCCGCGCCTGGGGATAGAGAGTAAAGGGCCATCCCGCAACTTGGGCCGTAGCACAAATCAGCGCGTCTTGAGTACCCCGGCGAGCGGGGTACGCTTAGAGCAAAGGTCGAAACAAAATGGTCTTTGACATCAGCGATCCATGGAATATGCGTCGCCTGCAAATTACCTTCGCGTATATCGAAGGCGATCCGGCCTCACCCAGCAGGAACTAGCGGAAATACTGGGACTGATCAGCGAGTGGCAAATCTCGGAGCATGAACGATCGGTCGGCGTTCCGCTCTTCCTCACGGCAGTCAGTTATGAAATTGTGTTCAACGTGCCGATCTCAGAACTGTTCCCTGGAATCTATGAAACTGTGCAGACGAATATCGACAGCCGTTTAGCCGAGCTCGAAGCGCGTCTGCACGAGAGTTCAGCGAAAGGCCGCGCTGCTGCGCTAGTCGCACGAAAAATCGAATGGTTAACGATGCGAAGGAGTTCTCCAAGCGAGGAGATGGTCGCGTAAGCCCCGGTGCGAAGCATCGCATCCTCGCGATCGAACTCCGGTATCGACGCTTTGGCTTTGCGGTGTTCGAATCTCCGAAACAGCTTCTCGATGCTGGGGCGCGCAAATTCCACTCGCCCTCACAAATCGTGGCGCCGCTCCGTCCCCTTATTTCCATTTTCAGACCGTCAATGATTGTCTTCAAACTTGCAACTCACAACGACAGCAGATATCGGCCAGGGATGATTCCTACGGTTGAGTGTATGCGAGATGAAGCAGAGCGACAGTCGATTTCCGTGGAATGCGTAACGATCGCGTGGGTGCAAGACGCTCTTGCTACGCATCCAAAAACAAAGGCTCAGATTGCAGCGTTCGTTGCCCAGACGTACCCGGATCTCGACTACAGGCTTCCACCGACACGAAGACCGTGGATTCCTGAAGGATGGAGTATGGTTGTTTTCGATGCAATCGCGACTGGCCTTGCTTCTTTGGAACATTCGGCGTCGCCCAACACAATATCTTGAAACACGTCGAACCCTTTCGCCGGCCCCTCCTCCAGTTGGCCTAGGACGTTTGGAGTCCGCCAAATAAAACCACAACGAGGGGCCGACGAAAGGGCTTAGCTTTCCGCCAATGTACGAGAGCGGTCCAATCATTTTCCTCGGGGATTGATGAGTGGGCCTTCCCTGATTACGCACTTCGACCAAGGCCCTGATCGAAGCGTATGGACATCTTATAGCGGGTATCAAAAAGCGGTAGACGGGAGATGTTGCACAAAACGCCAAGTCAGAAACGTTAGACCTTCCGCCCTGGTCATTCCTCGTTCTTCATTTACGCGGCCGGCTTCGGAGGAGTGGCGCTCAACCCAAATATCTTTGCAGAATAGTCATCTTTACCGACCTTAAATGCCAATCTCCCTTCAGGCCCCTTAACCAGGTACATCTGCCTACGATTTCGCGCAGCACTCAGCCACTCGCCAGCTTCTTGTCCATTCTTAGCGACTTGCTGAAACTCGTCGAAGGACAGTACTACAGCGCCATCGTCGTTACACACAAGGACGATAGACACCTCTCCTATGTCCTGCTTCATTTCCATGATCTTTTCGTGGTGCCTCTTTTGAAACGAGAATCGCCATGGCGATAGACGCTTGGTTGAGTACTTTATGTATATGCCCTTGTTTCCATTTATGACATAGGCCGCATTATCGGATTCTGAATAAGGGGTGATTGATATCGCCTGTTGCGTCGCATGCAACATTCGAGTAAAGACGGCGCCGTGAAAAAATTCAAACTCGCCAATCATTTTGTCTTCGGGGCCTTCAAGAACCGAATGTTCCCTTCGTACTTGTAAAACACTCTTGCCCTTCCACGGTCGTTATGGAGGATATTGATGTGGTGAATGGCATTGGGAAATTTACCCTTTTCCAGCTGCGGATCGCCGATGAAGCCCTTTGTACGAGTGATCGTTGCTTTATCGATTTCGCCGGGCTTGTCTGCGTACCCCGCTATTGATTTGGGACTATGCACGGCAATGGAGTCAGCGCCGGCAGGACAAAAGTTCTCCATGTAGTTGATGAGATAATCCGGTAGGCACTGTTTTCCGAACAGTTCCGTAACACTTTCTCCGCGACACGCCACTAGGCGTGGAGCTCCTTGCGCCGCACCCACTCTACCTTTCCTCCAGGGCGAACCACTGCAACGTCTATAGGTCCTCCCACGCCAGCTATTGCACCCAACTGAGTTGCAATACCAGCAGTAAATCTCTGTGTTGTAATTGTTACCTGGATCATACCAACCGCAAAATCTATGGCATCCTGAAGGGTCATGACGGTATAGAAAACAGCATAACCCAAGCCGCTCAAGGCAGTCGTTGCAGTAGCCCCAGTTGTATTCGCGGATTGTACAAATGGCAGACTCAAAACCCTCGGGTCGTAGCCGTTTATGATCCTTGCGACAACATCAGCTTGACCGATCCACCAAGCGCCAGGGCTATTACTACTTCTTGAGGTTGTTGTCGGAGCTGCCGTCGAAGGAATATCTACGGCATACAACTCACCAACTCGAGATCCCGCGTTGTAACCCGCCACCGTGAAACTAATGGCCGAAGCGCCAGCAGCAGGGGCATCGCCCGCATGTTGAGCAATATGTTGCTGATACAACGGACTGAAATAGGTCCACAATAATCCGGCAATCGCCTGCACGCTTGAACCTGCTGGAATAGTAGCCTTAAAATCTTCGACCAAGCTCGCGATATTCCTCTGCGCAGGAGTACCTTGAGGATGAAGAAATCCCAGGCCCGTCGCTGATGCAAGCACCGTGTCGGCCAACTCAAAAACTTTCATCACGCTGTCCGACCCAACGCGATTTACGCCTGCCACAACTTGGGTCTGTCGGCTCTCGCCGGCGACCACGATCCCTTCAGGAATTACTACTGATATACAAAGGCTCATGATGTAAGTACTTTATCACGAATAGACCGGAAGTTAAATCGGGATTTACGAGCGAGAACGTAGCATCTAAAACCACTTCGGGAGTCGGAAGCAGGGGTCGGGGAGGAATTGTGGCACACGCCGAACGATGTGAAGCCCCGAAGACACGAGTAACATTGTGGCAAATGTAGCACGAGTGTCGGAGGGGATTCTTGGTGAATAGACAGCTAAGTAAATAGGAGCGCCAACCTGGAACAAAAGTCTGGCGTGAAGGCTTGGTTATTACGTAGCCCTTCGAGATAAGAGATGTTGTATAAAATGCCAAATCGGGGAGAGCCACAAAGAGAAGATCCCCGTTGGAGCTACTGAAAAACCCGCTCGCGTAGCTCAACACGGCCCATGGAAAATGGGTTTATGTGCTGCCATTGTCCATCGTACTGCTGGCATCAGAAGTTGGTAGACGGGAGAAGTTGCCGCATGCGGCAACACTTTACACTCACAGTTTAGGGTTTGATGGCGTGCAAAACGGGCAAGCGGGTTTGCCGGTTACTACAAATTCCTACTCGTGCCTATTCACCCATGCTCTCGTGATCGAGCCAAAGTATCCGGTCGCATGGATGCCTACTGATGTCTGGAATTCCACTAATGCATTGTAGGTGAGGATGCCGAAGTAGCTCGTAGCGCCATGGGTCCTGAGCTTTTGCGCGGCAGGGCCTGTATTTTGTGATATGAGGTAATTTTGGAGGGCGTTCACTTCGGGTCCCGTGTCATGGAGTTCAAGATCGGTCGTGAAGACGTATGGGGAAGGAGAAGTTTGCGATGATCCGCTCCCTGCCTGCGCCTCAAGGTTCTGAAGTTCTGCGAGAAGGGTGTTCAGCTCTGTCTCAAGGGATGAGGTCGTGGGAGTGGTGGAAGAGGTGGTCGATGATGCGGCGGTTGATGTGGATGAAGTTGTGAGATCAATGCTCGCCTCCGCGCTACCTACGATACTTCCTCCAATGGATCGGTATTCGACGGAGACGGTCTGCTCCCCGGTGCTCGAGGCCAATGTCCAAGGCATCGAGGCGGCGTACGGAATCCACGTCGAGCTTGCGAAACTTGAGGTATTCGAAAGCGCCATCGTATACGCTCCGGTGCCGTAGAGGGAGAGAATGACGTTCGTGCTCGTCACGGTGGATGCCCCGCCATCGATTGAAAGATCATAGGCGGAACCGCCTCCGCCACCGCTGCTACCGCCAGAATGGGTAATGGGAGGTGAAGCGATGGTGAGCGTGTAGTCCATGATGGTGTAGAAGTCACCCGTCGGGAAGCTGTCGTCGACGAGGATTGAGAAGGAATTGCCCCCTGCTGTCGTAGGGGTTCCTGAAATCACTCCCGAGGAGGCGTTGAGAGACAGTCCTGCAGGGAGAGATCCCGAAGAGAGAGAGAAGGAAGGTGTTCCTTGGGAAGACGTTGTATTCACGGTAGCGCTATACGCAGTACCAACGGTGCCGTCCGGGAGTTCGGGGTCCACTACCGTCACGAAGGAAAATTCCATGACGCGGTTGTTGTTGGTGTCCCCCACGAAGAGGCGGCTGTCTGTGGAATCGTAGGTGAGGCCTTGGGGATGGCTCATCCCGCTCTGGGTGGTGTTGCCGCCACCCGACACGAAGTCGCTTTGTCCGATGACATCCTCCGCATTCTCGCCTTCGGGCGTCGCGGCGAGAGCCAAGGTGGACGCATCAAAGACGAGGACGCGATTGTTGTTGGAGTCCGCCACGAAGAGGCGGCTGTCCGTGGGATCATAGGCGAGGCCTTGGGGTTGGCTCATCCCGCTCTGGGTGGTGTTGCCGCCACCCGACACGAAGTCGCTTTGTCCGATGACATCCTCCGCATTCTCGCCTTCGGGGGTTGCGCTGAGAGTCGAGGTGGACGCATCAAAGACGAGGACGCGATTGTTGTTGGAGTCCGCCACGAAGAGGCGGCTGTCCGTGGGATCATAGGCGAGGCCTTGGGGTTGGCTCATCCCGCTCTGGGTCGGCGTCGTCGTGTTGTTGGAGACGAAGTCGCTTTGTCCGATGACATCCTCCGCATTCTCGCCTTCGGGGGTTGCGCTGAGAGTCGAGGTGGACGCATCAAAGACGAGGACGCGATTGTTGTTGGAGTCCGCCACGAAGAGGCGGCTGTCCGTGGGATCATAGGCGAGGCCTTGGGGTTGGCTCATCCCGCTCTGGGTCGGCGTCGTCGTGTTGTTGGAGACGAAGTCGCTTTGTCCGATGACATCCTCCGCATTCTCGCCTTCGGGGGTTGCGCTGAGAGTCGAGGTGGACGCATCAAAGACGAGGACGCGATTGTTGTTGGTGTCCGCCACGAAGAGGCGGCTGTCTGTGGGATCATAGGCGAGGCCTTGGGGTTGGCTCATCCCGCTCTGGGTCGGCGTCGTCGTGTTGTTGGAGACGAAGTCGCTTTGTCCGATGACATAGGATGCTGTCGTGGTAACAATATTGTTATTTTCATCCAAATTGAAGACGAGGACGCGATTGTTGTTGTTGTCTGTCACGAAGAGACGATGATTGACAGAATCGAGGGCCGCATCCTCCGGACCACTGAATCCTTGGGCATTCACGCTGCTGCTGCCATTGTTTTGATTGTTCGTCGTCCAGACAGGGTTGCCGAATGCATCGGTCTGACCAAGAAGGGCGCTCGCAAGATCGCCGGTGAAAGCTACCGTCAGCGTCACGCCGACCGTCTGCGGAGAATTGGCTGCATTGGGGTCCGCTATCGTGGCGGTCGCGTTGTAGGTGCCAGAGTTCAAGGAGAGGGAGGAAGGGTCAACAAGGAAGCCGATATTCGTGGTTGATCCGGAAGAAAGACTACCCGAAGTCGTGTCGAACGTAAGCCACGGTTCGGAGGAGGTCGCGGTCCAGTTGAGGGTGCCGTCACCCGTATTCTGAAGGTTTACTTCCTGGGTGCCTTCGTTGGTGGAGGTGGTGCCGAGTGATGCGGTGTAGTTGAGGGTCGAGGGAGAAAGGGAGATCAACGAACCTACCGTGAGCGTCACATCCACCGTCTCCGGGGAATCGCCTGCGCCGGGGTCGGCGATGGTGGCAGTCGCGTAGTAGATGCCTGCACTCAGGGAGGAAGGGTCAACAAGGAAGCCAATGCTCGTGGTTGCATTGGGAGAAATGCTACCGGAGGTGGTATCGAGCGTAAGCCATGGCGCGGAGGAGGTCGCAGTCCAGTTGAGGGTGCTCGTATTAAAGGTGCTCGGGTTACCCAATAAAACTGTTTGTGTCCCCTGATCGGTGGATGTGGCGTTGAACGCGGCGGTGTAAGTCAGGGAGGTGGTAGACAGGAAGATGTTGGGTACGCCAAGCGAAAACTCAAGGATGCGATTGTCAGACGGATCAGCCACGAAGAGGCACTCGGAGGCGGGGTCGTAGGTGGAGCCATGAGGGTATCTCATCCCGCTCTGGGTTACGAGCTCAGCCGTGCTCGTGAAATCCGTCTGGCCGAGCACGTAGGAGGCATTCTCGCCTTCTGGGGTTGCGCTCAGGGTCGAGGTCGAAGCGTCAAAGACGAGAATGCGGAAGTTCTCGGGATCCATAACGATAAGACTGTCGGCCACGGGGTCGTAGGCGAAACCAGTGGGACCACCCGTCCCGTTCTGGGTGGTCCCGAAATTGCGCGAGATGAAATTGGGCTGACCGAGAACATCTTCTGCGGCCTCGCCCTCGGGGGTTGCGCTGAGGGTAGAGGTCGCGGCGTCGAAGACAAGAATGCGGTTGTTTTGTCCGTCCCCCACGAAGAGGCGCTGGGTGGTGGGGTCGTAGGTGAGACCCGTGGGGTACTTCATCCCGCTCTGGGTCGGCGTCGTCGTGTTGTTGGAGACGAAGTCGCTTTGTCCGATGACATCCTCCGCATTCTCGCCTTCGGGGGTTGCGCTGAGAGTCGAGGTGGACGCATCAAAGACGAGGACGCGATTGTTGTTGGTGTCCCCCACGAAGAGGCGGCTGTCTGTGGGATCGTAGGTGAGGCCTTGGGGATGGCTCATCCCGCTCTGGGTCGGCGTCGTCGTGTTGTTGGAGACGAAGTCGCTTTGTCCGATGACATCCTCCGCATTCTCGCCTTCGGGGGTTGCGCTGAGAGTCGAGGTGGACGCATCAAAGACGAGGACGCGATTGTTGTTGGTGTCCGCCACGAAGAGGCGGCTGTCTGTGGGATCATAGGCGAGGTTCCAAGGGGAGTTCATCCCGCTCTGGGTTGTCGCGCCTCCGCTTGAGGTGAAATTGGGCTGGCCGAGAACGTAAGAAGCGGTTGTGGAAGCGATCGTATTGTCGGTGTTTAGGTTGAAGACGAGGACGCGGCTGTTGAAGGTGTCTGCGACGAAAAGGCGATGATTGACAGAATCAAGGGCCACATCCTCCGGATTACTGAATCCTTGGGCATTCACGCTACTGCTGCCGTTGTTTTGATTGCTCGTCGTCCAGACAGGATTGCCGTTCTGGTCTAATTGGCCAAGAAGAGCTGAGGCATTGATGAATGTTGCATGGGCGGGGTGCGGACTCCCGAAGAACAAGCAGGCTCCGAAGACGCAGAGAAAGAAGAGGAAATGCGAAAGGTTATGCGATTTGGGGCGTGACATTATTAAGGAGGGTTATGGGACGAAGAGAATCGCCGCGTTGTTGCCTTAACCGCTTTTGAAGATAGGACCATTTTGCTTCAAACAACAGGTCCAACTAATACCTTAATTTTACCATTTATAACAAGAGGGTCAAATGTGGTTTATCAGGCGGACTTGCCGCGCACGACAAATCCGCCCATCTACTAAAGCGGGATAAGAAGGCTACACTGACACCCGTAGATTATGAACGGGCGTCTAAACCAGGTTTGGCGAAGTAATTATGCAGTTGATCTAAGATGTTACCCAAAGTTCGACAAGTCCCCCGATATGGGCTCCCTCCCAGTTGTGCGTTGTAGAGGTTGAGGGCGTTCGTCAGGGTTGCCATGTCCGAAACCCGGTTCGCGTCCCGTGCCTGTCTCAAGAGCTCCGCAGGGTTCAGCGTGAGTACAACCACTACCGCAAGGACAGCAATGATAGCGATGACGACGAGGGCTCGATGAGGGTAAAGCCTGAGTTACAGAGAGACTTATGAAATCGCGGGAAGCGGCGTACTTTCATGGGTAAGTGGTTATTACCTCATTCGTTCACTTTAACAACTGCCGTACGTTCCATTGGACCGTAGAAAGTTCTTCTAATCTTAGTAAGTTCATCAGTAATCTCATCAACGGCTTTCAACACTTCGGGCCAAACACTCGGGAACTTCCGGGCCATATATCGTTCCTTTTGCGGACAGTCGAATTCGGGAAGGCTGCGGAATATTTGCAATGCCATGACGAGCGTCCCTATCTGATCGCTCGTCGACCCGAACCGCTGGTGCCAGAAGGCCCACACCATCATCGTGTCAGCGAGGGCGAGAGGATTTTTCGATTCCTCGGCTATCTTCTCTGCGGCTCGGAGCCAATGTCGCGCGGACTTCGCGTCGCCCAGTTCCGCATACGTCTTCCCGAGGATCACTTCGCCGTGGGGGTTGTCGTGTCCGATTCCCATTTGTTGTGCGATATCGATGCCAAGAATAATCCACTGCTGCGCTTCTTTGTAGAACTTCGGACCGAGCCGATGGATCACGCTCCCGAGGTCGATGCAATAGGCTTGCAGCTCGTAGAAATTCCCCGTGACGAGCGCTGCCTCAATCGCGAAGAGCAATTGATCGATTGATTCCAAATGCCTTCCCTTCTTCGTGAGGAAACCGCTCATTCGGTATGCGATGCGACCGGATGACGCCCGATCACCGCTTTTCTCCGCGAATGCATGGGCGCGGCTTATCGCCTCTTCGGTTGCACGGTTCGGTTCCGTGCCGCTCGCACCGCGTTGATGGGACCATGCAAGTTCCAGGTAATAGTTGGCCTTGAGCACATTGTCGTTCACTTTCTTCAGGAGAGAGGCCTTGTCTTCCAATGTTTCTCTCGCCGCCCGGAACCTTCCGAGTTGAAACAGCACGTGCACCGCGGCGATGCACGCGAGAAGTCTAAGACGCGGACAAAATGATTTGTCCTCTGCCATCTGGGCAAGGGTGTCATGCGCACCCTCGGGATTCCCGTGCGGTCCTTTCGATGGCAGTAGCTTCCCCTGAAACAGAAGCCATTGGGCGCGCGCATACGAATGAGTGAATCGGTGGAGTTCTTCTCGCGAAATCGGCGCTTGAGTCCGTCGGAGACGGAGGCGATCCTCCACCTCCGCAATGGGAATGTCGAATGTAATTTCGGCCGAGGTCAAACGCAGCCGATAGGGACCCGCCCATCGCGCGTCCGCTTCAACAGCCCGGAAGTCCAGGTTCTCCAAGGCATCTAAGTATCGAGCGATGTTGCCGCCGATGTGCCGACGAGTCTTACCTGACCAACTCGGCAGTTTGGCGACATCGTCGAGGGTCACCCACGCGTCGCTTGGTCTCCGCACCCTTCGTATGGCCAGTAAGGCCAGCCACTCAAAGCGGCCCGCGCAGCGGTGTGGGAAAAGCCACCGCGCGCTGCCAGTTCGAATTTTTTGCTTTTCGAAACAAAGTTCGAACATCGGGAATTCCCTGAAAGTGTAGATAGTGTAGACAAACGCCCCCTTTTGAGGCTAGCGAATTGGGAGGAAAGTCAAATCAGGTTTACCCGAAGAGCGGGTAGGAAAGGAGGAACGGGCGGCATGGAGCGGGTCTTGATCGTCGATCCAGATGCGGTTCATGCCGCCGAACTACAGCACGCTCTGGAATCCATGGGCTGCGAGGTAGCCGCACATGGAGGTGCGAAGAAGGATCTTGAGATGATCAGGAACGTCTGCCCTGAGCTCGTGATTGTGGTCCCCCGCTCCCCGATGACATTGGGAGACATGCTGGCCTCCGTACATTCGGCGGCGAGACACCTGGAGCGCCAGCCGGAACTCCTTTTTGTGCTCAGGTGGACGCCCCGAGGCCCCGCCGAGCGCCTCTTGTGCGATCGATGGAATGCGCAGGTGCTTTATGAACGGTAGCGAGCCATTGGTCCGGGTCGTCGAGGAGGTTGAATACCTGCTCGCACGGCGGAGGCGCAGAGCCCAAGAGCGCCCGCGCCTGACGGTCGTGCACAGCCACCACCAGCCGGGCACGATCTGCCTTCCTGGCGAGAGCATCGAGAGTGCACATCTTTCATACCCCGAGTGGGAGATCCCCATTCATCTTTCCCCGCCGGGCCTCGTGGTCTGCGATTGCATGGCGCGGCATCATCACACGCCGCTCAGCGTCGCGCGCATGGAGCGCATTCTCGCGGGTGATCCGTTTTACCGGCGTCTCGGCGCGAACGGGTTCGAGCGCGCGGAGGAAACACCCATATTCACGCGCGCGGCGCTCCGAGTGTATATCGCGAGATTGCGCGAACAAATTGCCAAAGCATTGAGAAAGGGCGGATCGATGGTTCCGCCGGATGATGCTCTCGTATCGGAACCGACGGACTCGAACGTAGTGGTGCATCGCATCAATCTTCCGGTGGCGGTCGTGCACCGAACGATGAAGCTGATGTGATCTCGGTTGAACGCCATCGCTGTTAGGTGGCAAAAGAAAAAGGACCGTCATGTATCGAATTGTCACGGAAGACAAGAATGTGGAAGGGATCAAGGCCGCATTAGTCGGCTTCGATCTCGATTTCACGTTGTTTCGTGGCATCGGATCATGGAGAGGCAAAGAGGAGGAAGGCGTGGCGGTCGAGCTTGATCGAATTTCACGGGAGACAGCCGAAAAGATCGCTTATGCGATTAAGAGGATGAACGATCAGGAGGCAGTCCTCTTGCAGGAATTCCTCGTTAAAACCACGCTGCTCTGATCGGTGTAATTCGAGTCGGTGAACAAACGGCGGCGCATGAGACCGCGCGTCGTCCGTCACTCCCGATATTCCACATGATCAAATTGCGAGATGGCGCGGTTGACAACGGCCTGCAACAGCGTAAGCTGACAGTGACGGACATATGAAAACGCTTGGTGAAAAGATAAAAGAGCTTCGGGAAGAGAAAGACATTTCAGTCAGAGAGCTTGCACGACAACTCAAGGTATCGGCGGCATTCCTCTCCGACGTGGAGCTTGGCCGTCGCCACCCCTCGGATGAGATCATGCGACGGCTTGCGGACCGCCTCGATACAACGCTGGAAGAACTCCAGAAATGTGACGCGCGTCCTCCCGTTCAAGAATTGAAGCGCCTTGCTGCGAGCGATCCTGCGATGGGATTCGCACTGCGCCGCGTGGTAGACGAGGGCGTGACTTCAAAGGATCTGCTCGAATTCCTGAACAAGCACGGAAAAAAGACAAAGTGAGAACGTACCGCACGAAATCCGGCCCGTTTGCCGAGCAGCCTTTCTATAAACCTGCCGATTTCGAGTCGATTTGTGTCGAGGCGTTGACGAGCGTGGAATTGTTTCCTGCATCGCCATCGCCTGTGAGAATCGACCGCTTCATCGAGAAGCGTTTTAAGCTACACCCAACGTACGCTCCGTTGCCCACCGGAATCCTCGGATTCACCCGCTTCGGCGCGAACGGCGTCGAGGAAATCGTCGTTTCCGAGACGTTCGCCGAGGAAGGCACGACGCCCGAGGAGCGAAGGCTGAGAACCACCCTCGCCCACGAGGGAGGCCACGGCCTTCTCCATGCGCATCTCTTCGCTCTGGGCAATCGGCCCGATTCGCTTTTTGCCGGAGAACTTGCCCCAGACGCCCCGAAGATCATGTGCAGGGATGTCGGGCAGACGGAACCAAGTTCGGGCCCCAAGCCTCCTTACCGTTGGTGGGAATACCAGGCGAACCAAGCGATGGGAGCACTTCTCCTTCCTCAATCCCTTGTGGAAAAAGTGCTCGAAGGAACGCTTGAGACCCGCGGACTCCTCGGCCTGAGGGTGCTCACCGCAGGCAATCGGGAAGCGGCCATCCGCCTCATTTCAGACACGTTCGACGTGAACCCCATCGTGGCCAGATACCGCCTGGAGGCCCTCTATCCACCTTCGGCAGAGCAACAGTTGACGTTATAGATTTTTTTGCCTAGAATGTAAGCACACCAGCTTACGTCAGCTTTTGCAGTACGGTGAGCGGGTGGCAATCCACCAGCTAGACCCATGAACGCGCACCGGCCAATATCGAAATCCGCAACCGCTCCAGCGGCTATTCCGCCTGTGCGCCCAGCCCGTGCGGTGCCACCTCTGACTCGCGTCTTTCTTTTCGTTTCGGCAGGCGGCCGCTGCGAGTTCGACGGATGCAACAAATATCTCCTCGCGCACCACGTGACTCTCACTGAGGGCAATTTCGCGGAGGTGGCGCACATCGTTGCCTTCCAGGTTCGCGGTCCCCGAGGGCGGGGCGAGGCACGTCCCGCGGACGTTCATCGTGCAGAAAACCTCATGCTTCTCTGTGCCTCGTGCCACAAACTCATCGATGACCACCCTGAGCGGTATTCGGTAACAACGCTCCGGGCATATAAGGAGAACCACGAGCACCACATTCACCACATGACCTCGCTCCGTCCAGAGCACCGGACTTCGGTCCTCATAGTCACCGCGAACATCGGCGAGCAGAACCCATTCATTCCCTTCGATCAGGTGATCGAGGCCCTCTCCCCCCTGTACCCCGTCTCGAGGCCGGGCAAGATTGTCGATCTTACCTCCATTCCGATTCACGACGCGGCGTCCCTCGAAACCGCGCGGGAGGCGATTCGGCGCGGGCTCGCGCAGCTCTGCGATACCGGTGGCGAGCTCCAGGACGTGAAGCACCTGTCGGTTTTCGCCCTCGCCCCTATCCCCCTCCTCGTCGATCTCGGCGCGCGGCTCAGCAACAAGATCAAGACGGATCTCTTCCAGCGGCATCGCGACACGGAGGAATGGGCGTGGAAATCATCGGGGCCTCCTGTCGCCTATACATCCGGGATCGTCCGAAAGGGAACTGAACCGTCGCATGCGGCGCTCATCATGTCCCTGAGCGGCAAGATTCGAGTCGATGATCTTCCTTCAACAATCGACAAGACGTTCACGGTGTACGAACTCACCTTGAAAGATGCGACCCCGAATGCTGCGTTCCTGCGGACCCGTGCCAATCTCGAAGAGTTCCGCACGGCTTATCAGGCACTCCTCGGATCGATCATTGAGACGCAAGGCATCGTGAAAGAGCTTCATTTCTTTCCGGCCGTGCCGGCACCAATCGCAATCCTCTGCGGCCGGGACCTCATGCCGAAGGTCCACCCAGGTCTTCTCGTGTACGACTTCGACAAACAAAAGGGCGGTTTCACATTTCAACTTAAGGTGAATGCACATGGACGCGAATGACTATCTCAATCGCGTACTGTCCGCGCAGAACTTGGGCGAGGACAGTACGGAGCTCAAAGAACTGCAAACCCGGCGCGCCGAGGTGGAGAAGCTCCTTTGCGCGAGCTTCGGCTCACAACCGATCATCCGATACGGCGGATCGAGGGCGAAGGGTACGCTCATCAAGGAATACTACGACCTCGATATCGTCTGCTATCTTCCGTCGGACAGCGATGCAGCAGGCAAGGCGCTTGCCGAGATATACGAGAATGTCCGCAATTGTCTTGCGAAGGAGTATTACGTAGAGGCGAAGACCTCGGCGCTGCGACTGAAGGGCAAGTCAACCTCGAACTACATGCGGGACTTTCACATCGATGTGGTGCCTGGGCGGTTCACCGACGAATCCAAAACGGATTGCTTTATCTATCAGAAATCTGCGGAGAAATGCCGCTTGAAGACCAATCTCGACGTGCATATTGCGCACGTGAAGGACAGCGGCGTCGTCGAGGCAATCCGCCTGCTCAAGCTCTGGAAAGTGCGCAAGGGCCTCGGCGTAAAGCAGTTCGTGTTCGAGCTCCTTATCGTTGACCTTCTCAAAGGGACGAAGTCGAAGCCGATTTCTGATCAACTCCTTCACGTGTGGCGTGCGATCTCCGAGCATGCCGACCCGATCCATGTGGAGGACCCGGCAAACCCCAGTGGCAACGACCTTACCGACGTGATGGCATCCGTGTGGCCGGTGCTTCGTGCTGCGGCAACGGATACCTTGAACACGATCCAGTGGTCGGGCTGGGAGGCGGTGTTCGGCCAAGTTGCAGCCGCGGCATCATTCACCATTGCAGAGAAGGCGCAGCGTGCGGCGACATCGGTGAGTACGCCGAACAGGCCATGGTGCCCCAAAGGATGAAGAGGCCCTGGCACGAGAGAAATCCGGGATTATTTCGAGCTATAGAAAAGGAGGTCCCCGCAAAATATCCGGACCTTCAAGTAACGCTGGAAGGAGATGTTGTCCATCTTCGCGGCAGCTTTCCGGTCATGGATGGCGCCGAAGTCCTCGATCGTTTCCAGATTGAGATTTCGGTCCCTACCGATTTTCCGGATTCCACTCCTGTCCTCCGTGAGGTCGGCGGCAGAATTCCATGGCATGCAGACCGACATGTGATTAGGGACACGGGCGAAGCGTGTCCGATAGTTCCTGAGGAATGGCTTATGTGGCCGGAGCGCGGATCGATCGTCGCGTTCCTCGACGGCCCAGTGAGAAATTTCTTTCTTGGTCAGGTTCTTGTGGAGGCGGGATGTCCGTGGCCTTTCGGCGAACGTACGCATGGTGTGCCAGGGCTCTTCGAAGCGTATGGGGAGATGGTAGGCACATCAGACCGAAAAGCCATCTTGCGCTATCTCGATTGCCTCAGTAAGGAAAACATGAAAGGACATTGGGATTGTCCATGTGGCAGCGGGAAGCGTTTACGGAATTGTCATTGGGATGACCTCAAAGCACTTCACGAAAGGGTCCCGCCGTTGGTGGCTCGGAGTGCATTGGAGAGGCTCGCAAGATATTCAGTTCGATCGGGAGGCAATTTCGCAAGTTAGATGGCGAGCGGCATTGGTTGAAAGCGGATTTTTCAGCATGCGAAATGGGATACTCGAAAAGTGCGCTCTGCAATTCTCTTCGAAATGCTCCGACGGAGAATTCATTGGAAGTACGCAGGGAATTATGAGGAGGCGATGACGGCTACAAAATCGACTACAGCGCTGTAGCGGCAAAAAGCAGATGCGTGGCCGGAATCGGCCATATCGCTTGAAATATCTATGGTTTACGATGGTCGGGGCGGAGGGATTTGAACCCCCGACCCTCTGCTCCCAAAGCAGATGCGCTACCAGACTGCGCTACGCCCCGATAATCTCTTTCGATTGTAACCTGAATCGGTTTCGCTCCGGCGAATCCGGGGCTAAGACTTACTGGCGCAGCAGCCACGCGATCAACCACACGACCAACACCAGCGGCAACGCAAAGATCAGCGCCATCACGACACCTAGCAAGAGCAGAAAACACCAGTCGCGCCAGGTGTGACGGCGCGGTTCGCCCAGGTGTCGTGAGAGCAGCCGATAGTTGCGGCGATTGGCCTTCCACAGGATGTCGAAGATATCGCCAAAGAGCGGAATAGTGCCCACTAGCACTCCGATGCCCAGGTTCGCCGCCATGCGCGCCAGCGTAACGTAAGGCACGCCGCGAATCCACGCGGCGATTGGAATGACTAGCGAGGCCACTCCCGCCAGCACGTCACCCAGGCCGGGAACCAATCCGATGATGCCGTCGAGGCCGAAACGGATCTGCGTGCCGGGAAAGCGGAAGGCCTCGTCAAGCAGGAACTCGATCCTGCTCAACGTTTCATCGCGGAAGAGCCACGCGCCGCGATTCCAGCGGTTCACCGCCGCAGCGCCGAAGGGCGCAGAGGCTTTTGCAGAACTCGCATCTGGTTCATGTGGAGGCAGTTTCGCTCCTTTCCCGGCGCCCTTTTGCGAATTGGTTCAATGCTACAATCGATAGGGTAGATGGCGGCTGTAGTTCAGCGGCAGAACGCCTGACTGTGGCTCAGGATGTCGTGGGTTCGATCCCCACCAGCCGCCCCAATCGCCTCTCATTCCCTGGCTTGTTTCGCCCGCTCCTTTGTGAACCCCGCGCGGCAATTACTCCCTCTGATTTCCATTTCGCGGACCATTCAGTCTCAGCCGATTCCTGTTATTCTCGCAAGCACACATGATTCGTTCTTCGCATGAAAGTGATGCGCGGCCGCGAGCCGACTTGCCCCGCGTGCTGGGCGCGAGCCAGGCGATGGCGATTGTTGTTGGGACCATTATCGGCAGCGGCATTTTCCTCATCCCCAGTGAGATGATGCGCGACACCGGGTCCTCTTCCCTGGTGTATCTGGCGTGGCTTGCAGGCGGTGTGCTCTCGCTTTTTGGAGCCATGACCTACGCGGAACTGGGCGCCATGCTGCCCTATGCGGGCGGCGAATATGTCTATCTGCGCGGCGCTTATGGCGACACCACGGCCTTTCTTTATATGTGGACCTGGTTTGCGGTGGCCAAGCCGGGATCGATTGCAGCCGTCTCGATCGGGCTTGCACGGACGCTCGAGTTTTTCCCCGCTTTTCACTCCTTCGGTGAACTGATTCCGGGCGTGCCGTTTCCGCTTTACTGGTCACAGGCATTCGCCATTGCGGTCACCTGGCTCATTACGGGACTGAATTATCTCGGCATCAAAAAAGCCGGCGATTTTCAGCTGGTGTTCACCGTGCTGAAAGCCATTCTGATTCTGATTGTGGTTGCGTTTTGTTTTCTGTCTCCATCGGGTTCATGGAGCAATTTTTCCACCACGCTGCTTCACTCTACAGGCGGCTTGAACGGATTCATGCTGGCATTAATCGCGACCCTCTGGGCCTACGACGGCTGGAACGACTTGAGCATGGTGGCCGGCGAAGTGCGCGCGCCGGAACGCAGCCTTCCCATTGCCCTCATTGGGGGCCTGGTGATCGTGGGCATCCTCTTCATGGCAACCAATGCCGCAATTCAATATGTTCTGCCGGCGTCGGCGATTGCCGCTTCTCCTCAGCCCGCGGTGACCGCTCTCTCAGTGGTCGCGGGGCCGCGCGGAGCCGGATTCGTTGCTGCGGCCATGGCGTTCAGTATTTTTGTCGGACTCAACGGCACGACCATGTCGGGCGCGCGCATTCCCTATGCCGCCGCGCGCGATGGGCTGTTCTTCCGCAGCTTTGCACATATTCAGCCACGATTTCAGTCGCCTTCCACTTCCCTGGTCGTGCAAGGCCTGCTCTCCACCGTATTGCTGCTGTTCCTGAGCAAGTTTCAGGAACTGTTCGAGCTCACCATCTTTGCCGAATGGCTGTTTTACATGCTGGCGGCCAGCACGGTCTTTGTTTACCGGCGCAAGCGGCCTGATCTTCCGCGGCCCTACAGGGTCCTGGGATATCCGGTCATTCCGGCCATTTTTGTGGGCTGCGCAGGGGCCGTGCTGGTTTCAAGTTATGCTGGAAACCTGAAAGGCTCGCTCATCGGTACCGCACTGATTCTGATCGGCTTACCGGTTCTCGTCCTAATCCGCAGGCTTTACCCGGAACCCACCGCCCCATTCGCTCCAGGGACATGAGTCGTGCCGGTGCTTTTTGCCTAAGTTATTGAAAATAAATACTCTCGGTTAGACTGAACCACACATCAAGCCACTGCCTGCCCGAAGTTATTGAATTTCTTTACGCGATTTTCATTGACAATGGCCGGGGTGTAAGCCTAGCTTGTGAATCATCCAGTCATCTATATGACTTGGCCGGTTGTTCGATCTCTCCTGGCGCGAGGGCTGTTTGTGGACGCTGTGTTGCAATCGCCACGTAGATCCCACAGAGTGCAAGCCGCCATCGCCGCCGAACCTTCGATCGCAACAGAGACCGCTCTCCATCCAAATCGCGGATGCGAGTTCGGATTTTCGCTCAACTCAAGCTTCGCCGGAGCGATTTCTCACCATCCGTTGGGCCGGCGACTCGATCAACAGTTCAACCAGTAAGGCTGGAGCAGGGTATCAGCACGAAGTATGCCCTTCATCAGCGCAACGAAAAGCATTAGGAGGCAATTGACTGCTATGTCGCACAATTTCACAAAATCTGTCCTTGCCCTGTTGGCCGTAATCGGGTTGATCCTTGCCAGCAGCTACGCAACCGCGCAGAGCAGTGTTTCCGGCAGCATCAGCGGAACCGTAACCGACTCGAGCGGCGCTGTAATCGCCGGCGCCTCGGTCAAGATAACCAATACCGATCGCGGCGAAGACATTCGCGTCATGAAGACGGACTCAGCAGGTTTTTACACAGCAGAGTCCCTACCATTGGGCACCTACTCGGTCACCATATCTTACGCCGGATTTAAGACCGAGGCGGTCACCGGGCTCGTGCTTCACGCCGCCGACGCCCTTACAGTGAACCGCACTCTCGTTCCCGGCGGGGTCAGCGAAGTGGTCTCCGTCACCGCCGGCGAGGCCCAACTCAACCTCGAGGATGCCACATCGTCCGGCCTGATCAACAGCACACAGATGAACGAAATGCCGCTGGTCACGCGCAACTACGAGACGCTGATGAACCTGGAGCCTGGCGTTGTTTACGGCGGAGCAACAGATGACCTGACGCGCGGGCCTGCCGGCATCGGCGGTGCTTCAAGCACGGTGAATTTCTCAGTCAATGGCGGCCGGAGCACCTCGAACAACTGGACGATCGACGGCGCCGACAACGTTGACCGCGGGGCGAACCTCACGCTCTACACTTACCCGAGCCCCGACGCGATCGCCGAGTTCAAGAACCTACGTGGCCAATATTCCGCCGCATTCGGCCGCAATGCTTCAGGCCAGATCGACGTCGTGACCAAGTCGGGAACCAACTCCATTCACGGCAGTGCCTACGAATACTTGCGCAACGACTACTTCGACGCCAATGGCTACGCCAACGACTTTCTGGGCACCCACATCGCGCCGTACCGCTACAACGTCTTCGGTTTCTCGGTCGGCGGCCCCGTTTACATACCGAAGGTCTACAACGGCAAGAACAAGACCTTCTTTTTCGTATCAGAAGAGTGGCAGCGGCTCCTGAACGTTGCGAGCAATGTGGCGGCACTGGTGCCTCAGGCTTCGGAGCGGACCGGTGATTTCACGCAATCAGGCCAGAAGATCGGCGGCGTGTGGACGACTGCTCCGGTGACCGTTTGTACCGCCTACACGACGAACCCAGCGACCCAGATAAACACCTGTACCGCTACGGGAACGCAGGTGAGCAACGTCTCGCCAACGGCCCAGGAATTTATGAAGGACGTGTACGCCAAGATTCCTGTTCCGAATGTCAGTTACGACGAAGCGCACAACCTGGATCCGCACACGATTTTGTCGAGCTTCAGGAACATCTACAATAACCTGGACTCGGTGGTGCGCATTGATCAGCAGCTCGGTCAAAAGCTGACTGTCTTCTATCGCTACCTGCACGATACATTCCCAGAGACTCTGCCCGAGGGCCAGTTCACGACGGTTCCCATTCCCGGAGCGAACACAACAACTGCCGTCAATCCAGGAACCCAGCACCTCGGCAAGGCGACATATGTCGTCAGTCCAACGCTTCTGGTGAACGCAGGTTATGCGTTCTCGAACGGCAACATCGTCAGCTCGGCAGTCGGATTCCTGGGTTCTTCCCAGTCGCCCGACATCAAGGCGACGCTTCCGTACCCAAATACTGTCGGGGTCATTCCCACCGATACGGTCGCCGGAATGTCAAACCTGGCCGGCAGCGTTGCCTATACAGATCATGGAACCAATCACCAGGTCTTCGGTGATGTCACCAAGGTCCTGCACACGCACACGTTTATCGCCGGATTCTCCTACAACCACTACCAGAAGCTCGAGAACAATACGACCGGGACGCAAGGCGCGTTCAGCTTCGCGAGCGACAGCACCTTCTCTAATGTTCCGGTCAACAACAACGCGGGCGCGAACGAGGCGCAGGGCTTCGCCAACTTCCTCACCGGCAACGCCAACGGCGGTTTCAGCCAGCTTTCAAGAGACCCTGTCACCGACATGAAGGCTTCCCTCTGGGAGGGCTTCGCAGAGGACAACTGGAAGGCGACTCCGCGCTTAACGCTCAACCTTGGCGTTCGCTATGCTTACTACGGTCAACCGTGGGATGCCAACGGTCTTTTGAGCAACTTCGATCCTGCGAAATACACCGCGGCCGGAGCACCGACCATTGCCAGCAGCGGCCTGATCTGCTTCACCAGCCCGTGCAGCCAGGCCGGCAGCAGTGCTGGTCTTTCAACAACCGTTAACGCAAGCGCGGATTACGCCGGCATCAACTATATCAACGGTCTGGTCTTTAACGGCCCGAACTCCAACAACAATAATCAAAGTTCGCCGTTCGGGAACAAGGTGGGCGCCGCACAGAAGTCGAACTTCGCTCCCCGTTTCGGCTTTGCGATCGACGTGTTTGGCGATGGCAAGACGTCGCTGCGCGGCGGCTATGGCTGGGCTTTCGACGATGCTGAAGTCAGCTATTACGAGACGACGGTCTTCAACAATCCTCCGGCCGTTGCCACCTATTCGGTAAGCCAGACGTCTTTCGACAGCCCGACCGGCGGCGCCCTTACCGCGCTTTCGACAACTCCAGGCCGCATTCAGGCCGTTCCGATCGATTACAAGACTCCGTATATTCAGCAGTTCTCGCTCGATCTGCAGCAGCAGATTGCGCCCACGTTCATGTTTGACGTCGGCTACTTTGGCGATCACGGAACGCATCTGCTCGGGGCCGAGGAAATCAACCAGCCGGCGCCGGGGGCCTGGATTGGTGTGGTCAATCCTGAAACTGCCAGCTCAGGTTGCGCTTTGAACGGCCAGCCCGCATTTCTGAGCTCGACCTGCGATCGCGTTTTGAACCAGATCAAGCCCTATCTCGGTTACTTCGCGATTGACGCCATGCGGTCCATCTTCAGCTCGAACTACAATTCGATGCAAGTGAAGGCGACCAAGCGCTTCTACGGCAAGACCTTTATTGACGCCAACTTCACCTGGTCGCGTGATCTGACCAACGCCCCTGCTGACTACTCGGGGTTCATCCAGAACATCTACAACGTGAACGGTGACTACGGCCGCGCATCGGACGACCGCAACAAGGTTCTTAGCATCGACGGCGTTCTGGAAGAACCGTGGTTCCGCGAACAGAAAAACCTGACTGGCCGCGTTCTCGGCGGCTGGGAGCTTTCGGGCATCTATGCGGTCAACTCAGGTTTGCCGCTTACGGTCGCTGCGAGCGGTGGATTGCAGATCAACTACAACCTGCCCGGCGGCGTTAACAGCGTCTTTAACAACTCAACTAA
The DNA here is from genome assembly GCA_963751285.1 of uncultured Acidobacteriaceae bacterium. GTDB lineage: Bacteria > Acidobacteriota > Terriglobia > Terriglobales > Acidobacteriaceae > Telmatobacter. The sequence continues at coordinate 100,236 of CAVVUE010000018.1, forward strand.
CGGTGGCACAGTGACCGACAACGCCGGCCTTAGCGTTCTGGGCAATACGAATGCCGGTCTGCGCACGAACCAGGTCGGAAACCCGAACCAGGCCTGGAACTCCGGCGGAATCCACAACAAGGCTTATAGCAATTCAGCTAAACCGTGGTTCTATACGGGCGCCTTTGCCGCTCCTGCACAGAACAGCCCGTATCCTGCATCGGCCAAGCGCGGAACGATCCAGGGCCCCGGCTTCAACCGCCTTGACCTTGGTGTTTACCGGAACTTCCGCATCTGGGAGCGGGTGAACTTCCAGTTCCGTGCAGAGGCGTTCAATGCGGTGAACCACACGAATGTGCAGTCAATCGGCACCACTGCGACCTCGGGTACGTTTGGTGAGGTGACTGGGTATCGCGACGCCCGCATCATGCAATTCGCCGGTAAGTTCACCTTCTAATCTCAGCCGGTTCACCAGCCGGGCCCGCTTGGTTCTTCTTTCAGGAAGGACAGGCGGGCTTGGCGGTGTGCCTGCATTCGAACCTGATGCTCATTAGAAATGCTGCCGCCAGAGGAAGACCGCAATGGGACTAAACTTGCTGGATCTGGTAGTCATCGTCGTCTATCTGGCCGGCGTGACGCTCTTCGGCATGCGCTTCCGCAGCGCACAGCGGACTCTCAAGGGATATTTCCTGGCGGACAACGCCATCCCCTGGTGGGCTATTTCACTTTCCATCGTCGCCGCTGAGACCAGCACACTGACCGTGATCAGCGTGCCCGGCCTCGCTTATGACAAGAACTTTGGTTTTCTGCAGTTGGTGATGGGCTACCTGATCGGCCGCACGGTCGTCAGCTTTGTTCTCATCCCTCAGTATTTTCGCGGTGAGCTCGTCACCGCGTATCAACTCATCGAGCGGCGCTTTGGGCAGAAGCTGCGCGCGCTCACGGCGGGAATTTTTCTGGCGACGCGTGCTGCTGCTGAAGGCGTCCGCGTTTTTGCGGTGGCGATTGTGGTGCGCGTGGCGCTGGGCGGCCTGCTGGCAGGCATGAGCGATTTCCGGCGCGACCTCACGGCCATCGCCATTGTGACTGTCCTGACGCTCATGTACACCGTGAAAGGCGGCCTGAAGGCGGCCATCTGGACCGACGTTGTGCAGCAGACGGTCTACGTCACCGGGACACTGGTCGGCTTTTTCACCATCCTGCACCTGGCACCCGGCGGATGGGCGACTGTGCACCAGGTGGCGGGCCAGGCGGGCAAGTTTCGCGTCTTCGATTTCTCATTTGATTGGACCACCAAGTACACCTTGTGGTCAGGGCTGATTGGCGGCGCGTTTCTAACAACAGCCAGCCATGGAACCGATCAACTGATCGTGCAGCGCCTTCTCTCAGCCCGCAGCGAGCGGCAGGCGAAGCTCGCGCTGATGTCGAGCTGGGTGGTCATTTTCTTCCAGTTCTCGCTCTTTCTCATGATCGGGGCGATGCTCTTCGTGTTTTACCGATTCTTTCCGCCGCAGTCTGCTTTCACCCGCACCGACACGATCTTTCCCGCGTTCATTGTCAGCCGCATGCCGCATGGCGTCAGCGGTCTGCTGATCGGAGCCATCCTCGCGGCCGCAATGTCGAACATGAGTGCGGCGCTCAATTCGCTTTCGTCGACCTCCATCGTTGATTTCTATGTCCGTTTTCGCCCAAATTCGCCGGAGAAGCGCCGCATCATGTTCTCAAGGCTCGCCATGGTGGGTTGGGCCCTGGTGTTATCTGTGCTGGCTCTTGTGGCGAGGCACGGCGGCAGGGTGATTGAGGTGGGTTTGACCATTGCATCGGTCGCCTATGGAGCGATGCTTGGTGTCTTTCTTCTCGGCGTCCTCACGCGCGGGGCATCGGAACGCGGCGCCATGATCGGCATGATCTGCGGATTGGCCTTGAACCTCTACCTCTGGTTATTCACCGGCGTAGCGTTTACATGGTACGTGACGCTGGGCAGTTTAGTGACGTTCGCGGTTGGCTATGCCGCGAGCTTGCCGATGCGGCAGGAATCATTGACCCCATCTTATTAAGGGAATGGAAATGCAAGTGCGTGAGTTAGTGACGGAGCGCCGCAATCGAGCAACAGAAAAGCTCGATACCATGAGCGCGTTTGAGATTGTGACGGCCATGAACCATGAGGATGCCGCCGTTCCGCGCGCCATCCGCCGGGCCCTGCCTGTGATTGCCAAAGCGGTTGACCTTGTCGCAGAGCGATTGGCTCAGGGCGGCAGAATGATCTACGTCGGCAGCGGCACCAGTGGGCGTATTGGCGCGCTCGACGCATCCGAGTGCCCGCCGACCTTCGGCGTCAGCGCAGATATGGTCCAGTTTGTGATCGCCGGTGGCGAGAGGGCGCTGGTAAAAGCAGCCGAGGCCAGCGAGGATTCCGCCGAATTGGGACGCAGGGATATGGCCGCGAAGAAAACCGGCAGGCGCGACGTCGTCGTCGGAATCGCGGCCAGCGGGTTTACTCCGTATACAATCAGCGCGTTGGAATATGCGCGCAGCAAGGGCGCCGCGACCATCGCGGTCGCCTGCAATCGGAACTCGGCCCTGGGAAAGGCTGCCGATCTTGCCATTGAAGTTGAAGTGGGCCCCGAGGTTCTTGCCGGCTCGTCGCGACTTAAAGCGGGAACGGCGGAAAAGCTCATCTGCAATATGCTGACAACCGGCGCCATGGTTCGTCTCGGTTATGTTTACAGCAATCTGATGGTCAAAATGCACTTGACGAACAGAAAGCTGCTCCAGCGGGGCCTCGCGATCCTTGAGGTGCTGGCCCACGTCGATCAGGCTCTTGCTTTGCAGACACTCAAGAAGGCAGGCATGAGCGTTCCTGTCGCGCTGGTGATGTTGAAGACACACACCAGCAATGCCGAGGCCGTTCGGCGCCTGCGCAAAGCCAAAGGAAATGTGCGCCGTGCCATTGAAGGTTGATATGCGGAATTTCTTAAAGATTGTTATGCCCTCCACCAGGCCGCTGCGCCTTTTTGCTATCGTGGTGGCCATTTGCCTGGCGCATCCTTTCTTGGCGCAAGCTCCTGCGGCAGGGCAGCAGGGGAACGGCGCGGAAGCGCAGGCCTTCACCGCCATCGACACGATCATGGACGATGCCGTCGCCAAAGGCGATATGCCTGGCGGGGTCGTGCTCATCGGTCACAACGGCAGCGTCGTTTATCGCAAAGCGTTTGGGATGCGATCGCTTGAACCCACGCGCGAGCCGATGACCGTGGATACGATTTTCGATCTCGCGTCGCTGACCAAATGCATCGCCACCACGACTGCGGTCATGCAACTTCTCGAGGAGGGCCGTGTTCGGCTGAACGATCCGGTGGCGGCATATTTGCCGGAGTTCGCGCAAAACGGCAAGGCGCAGATCACCGTTCGCGAATTAATGACGCACTTCTCCGGGCTGCCGCCTGATCTGGATTTGAAGGCGCCCTGGCAAGGTCGCGCTGCAGCATTCAACACGGCGATGCAGGTGAAGCCGATCTACCCGCCGGGTACGCGGTTCCTTTATAGCGACACCAACTTCGAGACCCTCGGGTTCCTGGTGGAGAAGGTCTCTGGGATTTCTCTAAATCAATATGCAAGCGCGAAGATTTTTATGCCGTTGGGCATGAGCGACACTACTTTTCTGCCGCCTGCCAGCTGGCTGCCGCGCATCGCCCCCACGCAGTACGACGAGCAGGGCAAGATGCTGCGCGGTATGGTTCACGATCCTACGGCGCGGAGGATGGGCGGCGTCGCCGGCCACGCAGGACTCTTTTCTACTGCGGATGACATGGCGAAGTTCGCGCAGGAACTGCTGAGCTGCTGCCCGAAGATCCTTTCCCGCGAAGCCATCGAAAAAATGACGACGCCGCAGCAGCCGGCCACGGCCGCAAGTTTGCGTGGATTGGGATGGGATATTGACTCGCCCTTTGCCAGCAATCGCGGAGAGTTGTTGCCCGTCGGCTCATTTGGTCACACCGGATTCACCGGGACCTCGCTGTGGATCGATCCTGTCACCAACACCTACATCATCCTTCTCACGAACGCGGTGCACCCAAACGGCCACGGATCGGTAATTTCACTGCGCTCGCGCGTGGCGACTGCCGTGGTGAAGGCGCTCAACCTCACCGTCAGTGAGGACGAAGCGCTGCGGCTGTCGCGCATCACAGGATATAACGAGTCGCTGATGGCTGAGCGCAGGTTTACCGCGCGCAACGGCGATGTGAAGGTGGGAATCGATGCGCTCGAGGAGCACGGATTCCGCGAACTTCATCCGGACCCCGATCATCCGGTTCGCATCGGCCTGGTAACCAACCAGACTGCTCTCGATGCGCACGGGCAGCGAACGGCCGACATTCTCGCTCATGCGCCGGGACTCAAACTTACCGCGATCTTCAGCCCGGAACACGGCATCGCCGGCATTCTCGATACCACTGCGATCGGGAACTCGCAAGACGCGGCCACGGGCGCACCCGTCTATAGCGTCTACGGGGATACCGACGCCAAACGCCGCCCGACTGCTGAAGAACTCGCAGATGTAGATGAGATTGTCTACGACATTCAGGACGCCGGCGTGCGCTTCTATACTTACGAATCCACGCTGGGCTATTTCCTTGAAGCGGCGGCAAAGGCCGGTAAACCGATCGTCGTTCTCGACCGCCCCAATCCGATCAGCGGCGTGTATGTGCAGGGACCGATCGCCGATGCGGGCCGCGAATCATTTGTCAGCTACTGGCAGACGCCCGTGCGCCACGGCATGACCGTCGGTGAGCTCGCACGCATGTTCAACAGCGAGCGGGCGATTGGCGCAAAGCTCTCGGTTGTTTCCATGGAAGGCTGGATACGCGGCGACTGGTTTGATTCCACCGGCAGAGTCTGGATCAACCCGTCTCCGAACCTGCGCAACCTGACTGAAGCTGTGCTTTATCCCGGCATCGGCATGATTGAAGGCACCAACATCTCCGTCGGTCGCGGCTCCGACACACCCTTTGAGCTGGTTGGCGCGCCGTGGATCGATGCGGCAAAGCTGGCCGCTTTTCTGAACGCGCGCGAGCTCGATGGCGTTCGTTTCGTGCCGGTCAATTTCACCCCGAATGACTCAAAGTACGCGAACCAGAGTTGCGGCGGCGTCAATATGATTGTGACCAGCCGCGACGCTCTTGACGCGCCCGAGTTGGGCCTCGAGATTGCGTCTGCGCTTCTGCAACTTTATCCGACAGACTATAAGGTCTCCGCGGTCGATAGCTTGATGCGCAACAAAGCTACACTCGACGCGCTCACGGCCAGCGAAGATCCGCGGCGTATCGCTGAAGACTGGCAGGACGCGCTGAAAGGCTTCCAGGCTATGCGTGCAAAGTATTTGCTTTATTGAATTGGATCGCTGCTGATGCAACAGTTGGTGATGAAAATGAACAAGCATGGATGTCGATTCTGGACCCCGGTGCTCGCAGTCCTGTTTGCGGTTCCACTGGCTGCTCCGGCGCAAGCGCAACAGTCCGTAGACAATCCTGAAGCGGTTGTGGCCAAGCCCGTCGCGAACATGTACAGGAATGCGTCGGCAGAGAGTGACGTGGTTTCGCAAGCCCTCTATGGTACCGGCGTTTCGACTCTGAAAAGCGAATCGGGCTGGGCGAACATTCGCACTGCGGATGGATACACAGGCTGGGTCGCCGCGGCCGACTTGCAGATGCTGAACGGCGCGACCTACGCTCCTGCGGGAAATGCAGCTCGCGTTGCGCAGTTAAGCGCCAACATCTACAGCGAACCGGATGTGACCCGTCACGCTCCACTCCTGGAACTTCCCTGGGAGTCGCGGCTGGAGCCGGCTGCAGATAAGACAAAGAATACCGAGCGCTGGCTGCAGGTCCGGCTCGTCGATGGGCGAGCGGCATGGGTGCAGCGGGGCGACATCACCGAAGATTTTGCTCCGGTCAGCACTGCTGAAATGCTTCAATTGGCGCACAAGTTTCTTGGCATTACCTACACCTGGGGTGGAGTCAGCAGCTTCGGCTTCGATTGTTCCGGGTTCACGCAAATGCTCGAGCGCCAGCGCGAGATTGAAATGCCGCGGGACGCGGATCTGCAAGCCGAGTGGATCCGCATGAGTCCCGTGGAGCGAAAAGACCTGCAGCCGGGAGACTTGCTGTTTTTTGGTTCAAGCGCAGCCAGAATCACTCACACCGGCATGTATCTTGGCAACGGCGAATTTATCCATGACACGACGCACAGCCATCCCGGTGTCCAGATCAGCCGCCTGGATGATATGCCCTGGACGCAACTCCTGGTCGCGATACGGAGAATCAAACCATGAATCGACGTGATTGCCTGAAGATTGCAGGCGCTGCCGCCATCCTTCCTATCGGAGCCCGGGTTGCGCTATCCGAGCCTTCTCAGGAGCCGAGTACTGTTCAGGTGGCTCTGAAGCGTTTGATGTTGCGCCACACCTGGACAACGACGATGTCTTCAAGCGAATACCGCGACACTGTACAAGTGGAGTACCGCCGCGATGGCATTTCAGGCCACGGTGAAGGTGCGCCGATCATTCGCTACCAGGAATTCCCGGCATCCGCCATGCAGGCGATTCAAGCGATTGCCGGCGAAATCACTGCGGGCGATCCATGGAAGTATCAGAAGTATCTTGGGAAGGTTCGCGCAGCGCTCGGTGGCCAACAACATGCTGCAATGGCTGCCGTCGACATTGCTATCTTCGATTGGCTCGGCAAGAAGCTGGATCTGCCCCTCCATAAGTTCCTCGGGCTTGATCCGACCGACGCGCCAATCACCGATTTTTCCATCGGCATCGACACTCCTGAAATCACACGCCAGAAAACGCGGGAAGCCGAGGATTTCCCGGTGCTCAAAGTGAAGGTCGGCCTGAAGACCGACGAAGCCACAATCGAAGCCGTGCGCAGCGTGACCAACAAACCGATTCGTGTAGATGCCAACGAAGGTTGGACCGACAAGGAAGAGGCCATCCGCAAGATCAATTGGCTGGAAACGCAGGGTGTCGAGTATGTCGAGCAGCCCATGCCGGCGCACATGATTGAGGAGACGAAATATGTGCGAAGCAAGGTCCATCTGCCCATTTTTGCTGACGAGGCATGCACGGAGGCCAGCATGATTCCCAAGCTCGTTCATGCCTACGACGGAATCAATGTGAAACTCGATAAGTCTGGAGGCATTTTGGAGGCCTGCCGCTGGATCCAGGTCGCGCGAGCCATGAACATGAAGATCATGCTGGGCTGCATGGTTTCCAGCTCCTGCTCGGTTACGGCAGCGGCTCAACTGTCGCCGTTGGTCGATTACGCCGACCTCGACGGGAACCTGCTCGTGGCCAACGATCCCTGGCGAGGCGTGCGCGTGGAAAAAGGAAAACTGCTGCTTCCCTCCGGGCCGGGGCTTGGCCTTACGCCCGCGTGACGCGCAGTGAGCTGAACGGAGATTTTATGCAGCCCTCATCCCGTTTTCGTCTGCCGTTCCTTATGCTGATGGGCAGAATTCTGTGAAAGTGGGCCACGAAAGCTGCACCGGTATTGCTTGATCCGGAGGTTGATCGTACCGTGGAAACGTCAGAAATGCTCACCAGGACGAAAAGGAGAATGCATCGGTCGCCCCTTGACCGCAGAAGCGGCATTCCTCTCTACCATCAGATCCAGCAGCGCCTGCTCGAGCAAATACAATCCGGCGAACTTAAGCCAGGCAAACCGTTGCCGTCCATCCAACAGATTGCCGCGCTCATGGGCGTCAGCCAGATGACGGTTCGACAGGCGGTGCGCGCCCTGATCGAACTCGGAGTGATCTACAGCCGGCAGGGCAAGGGCACATTCATCTCCGGAATCAAGCTGGAGAGAGATTTTCGCCAGGTGCTTTCCTTCACTGAAGAGACGCTGGCCCGAGGCGCTACTCCGAGCTCCAAGGTGCTGGTGTTTCGCATTCAGATGCCGGGCCCCGAGGCAAAAGAAGCTTTGGGCCTGGGCGACGATGAAAAGGTCTTTCTCCTGCGCCGCGTCCGATATGCAGACTCCGTTCCCATGGCAATCGAGTCCAGTTGTCTGCCTGTGCGTCTCTGTCCCGGCCTGATCGAAACCTTCGATCCGGCTACATCTCTCTATGATGAGTTGGCAGACCAATACGGAATCCAGTTGATGGTGACCGATGAAGTTGTGGAAGTGGGAAAGGCGAGCGCTGAAGACGGGCATTTGCTCGAAATCGCCCCGCAGAGCCCGGTGTTTCTATTCACGCGTGTTTCTTATCTCGATAACGGCACGCCGGCCGAACACGTGATGTCTGTTTATCGCGGAGATCGCTATAAAGTCGTCAATCGCCTGACGCGCGGCAGCCGCGAGTTGCGGACCAACTCCGTCGCTCCCCTGCAAAAGTCTTAGTTCTCCGGCCGTCGTTCCGTTTTCTAATCGGCCCCTGTCGCGTTTACCGCTCGCTCACTTCGTTTGCGATCGAATTGAGCGGCAGCCGGACGGTCGCGCGGGCGCCATCGGCATCCTGGCGATTCTCGAGCGAAATCTCGCCGCCGTGAGCCCGGGCAATCTGTTGCGCCAACGGCAGGCCAATGCCGCTTCCGGCAGACTTGGTCGTATAAAAGGGAACAAACAGGTTTTCCGGGTTGGCGATACCCATGCCGCAATCTTCAATGACAATCTCCACATCATGCCCACTGGCTCTCCAGGTCACACGCGCCGGCTTTGCACCATTGGCCAGCGAAGCATCAGCAGCGTTGGCCAGAAGATTGATCAACATCTGCTCCAACTGATCCGGATCGGCGGTCAAGCTGATCTGTGGCCCAGGCTCGATGTCGATGGGCAGCCGCTGCTCAAGCAATACAACGCGCTCCAGGAGCGACGCAAGAGGAACCGGCTGCAGCCGCGGCGGAGGTAGCTGGGCAAGACGCCGATACGATTGCACGAATCGGTGTAATGCGTCGGCTCGGGCCTCCACCACGCTCAAGCCGCGGCGGAAATCATGCTGCGCCTCTTCCGGTAGCGCATCTAATCGGTCCAGCAGGCTTCCAGCAATGGACTTGATTGGCGCCAGCGAGTTGGAAAGCTCGTGGCCCAGAACGCGAATCAGGCGCTTCCACGCTGCCTGCTCTTCTTCCTTGAGCGGCAGACTCACATCCGCCAGCAGTAGCAGAGTGTGCGGTGCGCCATCCTGGCGGAAAGCGGCTCTGCGCAGCAGCCAACGCGTCGGGCTTGCACCGAATGCGCAAATCGTATGGTCCTGGGCCTCGAGAAGTTCCTCCAGTCCCAACTCTCGCGCGCTTCGCCCGATGCACCGGGAGTATGTCGTTCCCAGCAATTTCAGCCCCACATTGTTGACCAGCTGCAGCACGTTCTCGCGGTCGAACGTGAACAACGGCGTGTGGATCACCTCAAACATCCGGGCCACCAGGGCGGTGGACTCGAGCGAGTGCACACGCTGCTTCTGCAGGAGATCGGCAAGCGCGTTGACTTCCGCCGCAAGTTCGCCGAACGCATCCGCTGCTTTGGCGCCGCGGGCGCGGAAGGAGGTGTCGCCCTCGCGCAGAGAGGCAAGGACGTTGGAGAGCGTTTGCAGTGGACGCACGATCCCCTCCACCAGGGAGCTGGCGGCCAATGCAAAATATATGAGAATGCCGGCGGCGAGCAGAAGGGCAAGCGTTACGCTGACCCAACCCTCAAAAACCGATACCGCGTCGAAGATAAGCGCGGGGAGCACAAGCAGCAAGCTATGCCACCACACCCGACGGATCGCCGGGCCTTTGTTCCGCTGCACGCCACTTTCATAAGCCATATTTTTCGATGCGCCGGTAAAGGGCGGCACGGCTCAGACCCAGTGCCTCGGCAGCCTGCGAGATGTTGCTGTTGCAGCGGCGAAGGACCTTCTTGATGAGCAGCGATTCGACTTCATCGATGCTCATGCTTTCGAATGGCTGCGCCCCCTGACGCGCGCCCGTGATGGCCACATCCGAGGGTTCCACTTCTTCACCGCGGCACAATAGTACGGCACGCTCCACGGTGTGCTCAAGCTCTCGAACATTTCCCGGCCAGGGGTACTGCATTAGCTGCTGCATTGCCGCCGGCGAGAATCCGCTCAACTGCTTGCGATAACGTGCGCGGTCGCGATTGAGGAAGTGCGTAGCCAGCAACGGGACATCTTCACGCCTTTCACGCAGCGGGGGCAGGTGAATCTCGACGGTGTTGATGCGGAAGAGCAGGTCTTCGCGGAAATTGCCCGCCTTTACCTCTTCTTCAAGCTGCGCGTTTGTGGCGCACAAGAGCCGCACATTCACATGCCGTGTTTGCGATGACCCTACCCGCTCGAGGGCACCGGTTTCAAGCACGCGCAATAGCTTGGCTTGCTGCCGCAGGGGAACATTGGCGATTTCATCGAGAAATAGCGTGCCGCCGTTGGCTAGCTCGAAACGGCCGATGCGGTCAGTTCGCGCATCGGTAAAAGCGCCTTTCACATGGCCAAAGATCTCGCTCTCAAAGGTTCCCTCGGGCAGCCCGCCTGCGTTCACAGCGACCAGTGCCATCCGCGCGCGCGGCGACGCTGCGTGAAGCATTTTGGCGACGATTTCTTTCCCGGTCCCGTGCTCACCGGTGATCAGAACATTGGCATCGGACGGTCCGATGCGTGCAATTAGATCGAGCACCGGCATCATCGCGGGAGCTTCGGCGATAAACTCCGGAGTTCCTTCCGCCCGTAATATGCGATTTTCGAGTTCGAGCTGGCGGGCGCGGCGCAACGCCTGGCGCAGCTCGGCGTGAACGCGAACCAGCGAAAGCAGGCGCTCGTTTTCCCACGGTTTTTGGATGAAGTCCCGGGCGCCGCGCTTGATGCATTCGACAGCCAAACCAATGTTGGCCCAGGCGGTCATGACGATGACGGGCAAGCGCGAGTCGTACTCTTGAATGCGCGTCAGCAGATCCAGGCCTTCCTGGCCGGACGTGGTATCGCGAGTGTAATTCAAGTCGATTAGCAGCACGTCGTAGTCGCATTGCTCAAGCGCGTCCATCAGCAACTGCGGCGAGCGCACGCAATCTACAGCGATCCCGTGAGGCGATAGCAACAGTTCGACGGCTTCCAGAATGTGCGGCTGATCGTCGGCCACCAAAACCCGAATTGTGTCCGGCTTACTGGAGATGGCCCGCCTCCAAAACACCTGGTTTTCTTCCCGGCGACGAAGCCCCGGATCTACGGCTCGTGCGATACCACTCCCATTTTCGCATCGTCGATCGAGACACCGGTTTGCTGCAGCGTTTCTCCGGTGGCCCTATCGATATCTACTCTTGCCTTTTCAAAGGCCGTCTGCGCTGCCACAAGAAGGGATTCGGCAATGGACAGGTCATGTTCCGCGGACAGCGTATCGCTGCTGGACTTGGCTCCAAGCTGTCGCTCCTGCTGCGTAACGTCGAAGGTATGTTGTGCCAGGTCGCGGGCTTTTGTCGCTGCATCGACGCGAGCCTGCGCCTGCTGCAATGCAAACAGCGAGTTGCGAACGTCAAAGCGGACGCTCTTTTTTTGCTCTTCAAACGTGATCTGACGCTGCCTGAATTCCAGCGAAGCTCGAAACTGATCGGCCTTGGCGACACGGTTGCGAAGGTTGATCGACAGATTCATTCCGAACTGATAATCCGGCGAGGAGTAATTGAATGTGTTCTGGAACATGCTGCCGAACCCAGTGGGGAGATCGGACGCGCATTCGGCGGCGCTCAGGTCGCAGTTCGGATTTTTCGGGCCGGCAAGACCCGCTCCAGCATAGAAGCCATAGACGTTTAACGTAGGTAACAGTTCACTCCGGATCGATTTAAGGCTCATCTCCGCTACCTGCATTGCGAGCTCGTCCTGGGTGACGTCGGGGCGGTTCTTTTCAGCTTCGGCGATGAGATCGTCAATCGATTTGGAGGCGTTGGGATCGGGCGGCCCGGTGCGATCGAGAGGGATGACCGGCATCTCGTCGATGGCTTCGTCGTCGGTCTTGGTAAGTGCGTTCTTGATAAGAAGCTCGTTCAACCGCAGATTGGCCCGCGAAACCGTGAGGTCGCCTTCGCTAGTCGCCTCGTCCGACTCGTCCTTGTCGACCTGCATGGCTGGAATGGCTTGGAGTTGGAGCTGCTTCTGGTCATCCTGAAGGGTGCGCTGCGCAAAAGCGAGGGAACGCTCCTTGACCTGTTCATCCTGATAGGCATTCACAAGATCCCAATAGATATTCTCGACCTGCGTGACCGTCGCAATCACTTGGGCACGAAAGGCCAAGTCGGTAATCTGGAGATTTTTCTTTGCGATGTGCATGTAGCGTTCGTTGGTGGAGATACCGAAACCGGCGAGAAGCTGCTGCGTGAGGACCAACTGGAAATTCGAGTAGAGCGTGGGATTGATCGCTTCGTAGGGGCTGTTATTGGCAAAGCGCTGGCCTTCGTAGTTGACGGTCACGCCGGTTCCCATTGGAAAGTTCTGCGAGAAATTCGCCAGGGCTTCGATGGTGTTCTGCTTGAATATAAGGACGCCATTCTGAAAGGCATTGCCTTCTTCGGTGACGTCGTGATCGGCGAAGCCCTTGAAGTTCAAATAGGGATCGAACGAAGCGACCGCGGTGCCGGCGCCGAGCGTCGAGGTCACCAGGCCGCCTGCGCCAGCAGCAGCCGAGCCTGAGTTGGCGCTCGCAGATGCGGAACTTGCACCGGAGAAGCCTCCCTGCGTCGACGACTGCACGATTCCAGTATTCACCCCGTTCACGCTGCCCCCAGCCTTGGTGCGCGCGTAGTCAGTCTGTGCAATGGGGAAGTTGTAGCGGAAGTAGGCGAGATCGAGGTTGTTTTCAATAGCCAGGGCGATAGCATCGTGCAGCGAAATATGCAGCTTTCCATCGCGGATGAGGTTCTCGAGGCGTGGTGAATTCGTAAGGTCCAGCGGGGGCGCATCGCTGGGCCTGTAGGGCGCGAACGGCTTATGCGAGTGCGGAAGATCCACATGAAACGGCCGCTGTGGGGTAATCGCCCCCAACTGAGACTGCTGCATCTGCTGCGCGAGCGTGGGTGGCGGTGTTGCAGTGCCGTTGGTTGCAGGCATCGGGGCTTCCGGCGTGGGTTGCGTCATCTGTGAGTTTCCCCCCGCGGGCTGCGCCTGCGGAGGCTCGGCTGCGATGACCGAGTTAACCTGCACGAGCAGAATTGCAACGATGGATTGAGAAAGTAAAATTGCCGATTTTGAGATGCAGGAAGTCATGCGTGTGTCTCGAGAAAATTGAGTGAGATGATCGTTCACTTCGCCCCCGTTGCGGCTGTCTGCACGGCTTCATCGCGCGTAATCCAGCCGTCGCGCAACTCGATGATGCGCCGGCCGTAGCGCGCATTCTCTTCAGAGTGCGTCACCTGCACGATGGTCGTGCCCTGGCGGTTGAGTTCGCAGAATAGCTGCATAATCTCCCGGCCCTGCGTGGAGTGCAGGTTGCCGGTCGGCTCGTCGGCCAAGAGCAGTGCGGGCGCATGAACCACCGCCCGCGCAATTCCCACCAGTTGCTGCTGGCCACCGGAAAGCTGCGAGGGAAACAGGTCCTTCTTGGCCACAATCTGGAAGCGGTCGAGAATGTCCGCGACCATTCCTTGCCTCTCCTTCGCCGGCATGTTCTTGTAGGAGAGTGGAAGATCAATATTTTCGGCTACGGTCAAATCATCGAGCAGGTGGTAGCTTTGAAAAACCATGCCAATACGCTGGCGGGCCAGATCGGCGCGCTGCTTGCGATTGAGGTTGTGCGCTGGTGTTTCATCGAACCAGAATTCGCCCTTCCAGCCGTCGTCAAGCAGGGCCAGTATGTTCAGCAGCGACGATTTTCCCGCTCCCGAAGGACCCATGATGGTTATGAATTCGCCTTCGCGGATCGTCAGACCGATGCGGCGCAACACCCATTCTTCGGTGTGTCCGTTCTTGTAACTTCGCTCGATATTTTTCAGTTCAATCATGGTGTTCAACAAACTCCAATCGCAGTGCGAACGGTTATCAGCCGGTTTATTCCGTGCGCAATGCCTGCATGGGATCGAGGCGCGAGGCGCGCCAGGCAGGCGCAAAGCACGCAAGTGCAGCTACCAGAAGCAATGTTCCCGCCACCGTAGCGAAGACTGCCGGATCGAGTGGCTGCGTTTCGTAGAGCATGGTGTTGTCGATCAGGCGAACGGCTGCGGCGCTGGCGGCGAGACCCAGCCCCAATCCGAAAAATGCCGGCTGCAGTCCGTCTTTGAGCATCAAGCGCAGCACCTGTTCCCGCTGCGCGCCCAGCGCAACGCGAATCCCGATCTCTCCAGTGCGCTGCGCCGTCAGGTAGGAGAGAACACCGTACAACCCCACCGAGGCGAGAATCAGCGACAGGACCGCGAAGGCCAGGACGAGGCTGGCGCTCAGGCTGGCGTTGCCCAGTAACCGCTCAATAATCTGCTGCAAGGTAAAGACGTCTGAAACCGGCAGTTCCGGATCGAGCTCAGCAATTTGTTTCTGGATCGGAACGGAAAGGGCAAGCGGATCGGATGCCGCGCGAACCGTCAGCGTCCAACTATCATCGTGGTTCCCGCCGAACACAGGGAAATACATGGTTGGTTTTCCCGGCTGGCCTACCTGGTACAGCGTGTCGCCGACAACCCCGATGACTTCATAATCGGCGTTCCCGTACGCTACCACGTGGAGATGCTTGCCGAGCGGGTTTTCGCCATGGAAATACTGCTGCGCCAGTTGGCGACTGATGATGACCGTCTTCGGGCGACCGACACGGTCATCGCTGGTGAAGAAGCGTCCGCTCACTAGCGGGATCTCCAATGCGCTGAAGTATCCGGGATCGGCCGTCCGGTACATCGCGTCAGGCAACAAAGCGCCGGGCGCGATGGGCGGATGCTCTGGAATGGTGAAGATATCGTCGCCGCCGTATCCCGCTCCGGGCAACTTCATGCCGATCGCTGCGGCGCGTACTCCCGGCATGGCGCGTACGCGCGCCAGCAATGTTTCGTTGAATGCGTTCAGCTTCTCGGCACTGTCATATTTTTTGGCGGGAAGATTGTAGCTCATGGTGAGCACGTTGTCTGTTACGCAACCCACATCGGTCGTCTGCAGACGCCGGAAGCTCCTGAGCAGAAGGCCCGCGCCTATTAACAGAACCACTGTCGTCGCAATCTCTACTGTGAGCAGCGTCTTGCGCAAAGCGGTGCGCGATTGGCTGCCTGTTGTGGTTCGCGACGAAGCTTGCAGAGTCGCAAGAGCCACCTTGCGTGTTGATGCAATCGCCGGCAGCAGGCCCGCAAGCAAGGCCGTTGCAACCACGAGCGCGCAGGCAAACGCGAGCACCACGCCGTCGGCATTGACACTCTGCGCGCTGGGGAGATTCCTCCAGGTGCTGACCAGCCACCTGGTTGCCGCGATCGATAACAGCATTCCGATGGCGCCGCCCGCAATCGAGATCAGCAGGCTCTCCACCAGTTGTTCCCGAATCAGCGTCATCCTCCGCGCACCGAGCGCGCTCCGGACGGCGATTTCCTTTTGCCGCGCCGCAGCCCGCGCCACCAACAAGTTGGCCACATTGAGACAGCCGATCAACAGCATGCATGCAACTGCCCAGAGCAGGACGTCCAACGGTTTCTTCACATTTCCCGCGATATCCTGAACGAGAGTTCTTGATGCCACATCCTCGGCCACCGGCGCATGCAGGTCCTGCAAATGCAACTGGTACTGCACGGCGCTCACCTGGCTCAGAGCAGCGGTCAGGCTGACGTCTGGCCTTAGGCGCGCCATCACGCGGCTGAAGTGATAGTCATGGTGTTTCAGGACCTCCGGCGGCATGCCCGATGCATATGGAACCCACACCTGTACCTTCGCATCGGGATAGGTAAACCAACTGGGCAGCACGCCCACCACTGTGTACGGCTTTCCGTCGAGATGGATCTGCCTGCCGACAATCGATGCATCCTCGCCAAAGCGGCGCTCAAAGATGCTCCACGTGAGCATGGCAGCGGTTCCGTCGGGGCGATCTTCGTTCTCAATAAACGTTCGTCCGATGGCCGCGTTCACCCCGAGCAATGAAAACAGGTTCCAGCTGCCGCCGCGCCCCGACACCAATTCAGGCAGCTCTCCATGCTCTCCGGTCAGGTTGAACTGGGCGAAACGCCACGCTGCCATATCTTCAAAACCATGGGTCTTCGCGCGCCAATCGTAGAAGTCAGCCGGCGCAACCGGGTTGTAGTTGAACTCGCGCGCATTGATGCTGGGATCGCGGAAATGCTCGTAAATCATCACCAGCCGATCCGGATCGCGGAAAGGAAGCGGCCGGAGCAGAATTGATCGCGCCACCGTGAACAGCGACGTGGTCGACCCGATGCACAACGCCATGACCAGGATGGCCATGCTGGCGAAGCCCGGCGCGCGCAGCAATTGGCGCAGTGCGTAGCGAACATCGTGAAGGAGCGTGTTCATTCGGCTTCTCCTCAGCGGTTTATTCCGTGCGCAGCGCCTGCATCGGGTCAATGGAAGCAGCGCGGCGCGCGGGCAGCAAGCAGGCAATTGTTCCCACGGCAAGCAGCACAAAGACCGCGCCGGCGGCCAGCGCCGGATCGTATGGGTTTACCTCAAAGAGCAGACTGCTCACCAGGCGCGCCGATGCGAAGGCGAACGCAACACCCGCGACCGCACCAGCCGCGGCCGGAAGCAGCCCGTCACGGAGAACCAGCCGGTAGACGTTGGCACGCTGCGCCCCAAGCGCCATGCGCAAACCGATCTCGCGATGACGCTGGGCAACGGAATACGTCAGCACGCCGTAGATGCCGAGTCCTGCGAGAAACAGCGCGCTGACTGCAAATAGAAGCAAGAGGTCCATCTCGAATCGCTGGTTCGCCACAGAGTCCGCGACCACGCCGCCAAGCGTGCGAACCGTCGGCACGGATACATCAGGGTTCACACTCCAAATTGTCTTGCGAACGGCGTCGGCCATCGTTGCCGGATCCTGGCGGGTGCGGATCAGGATCCCGCCGCCGCTATCGCAGCGATACCAGTACGGCATGTACACCATCATCGGGTCCTCATGCGCCAACGAGATGGTGCGTGCATTTCTTACAACGCCAATCACAGTAAAAGGCTCATCTGACTGGCCTGCGCGGTTGAACTGGCGGCCAACCGGATTCGTGCCGGGCCAAAGTGTTCGGGCTGTCAACTCCGAAATGAGGGCGACATGTTTGCCCTCATCGCTCGCGCTAAGAAGACGCCCTGCGATCAGGGGTAAACGGATCGCTTCAAAGTATCCAGGACTGATCCAGCGGAAATGCTCGGTAGGCAGCTGTGTAAAAGGCCGGTTATCGCCGGGCACACGAACCAAATCGATCCACTGGTCTCCTGCCAACGGTAACTGGCTGGTCAGGCCCGCAGCCTCCACGCCGGGAAGGCGCCGCAGGCGGTCTAGAACTTCCCGGTAAAACTCCGCGCGGTGCTGCAGGTCGGAGTACGATCGGGTTGGCAAATCGACAGCGGCGGTCACGATGTGATCGGCGTCGAAGCCCCTGTCAACGCGCAAGAGCTTGATGAGACTGGTGGTGAGGAGTCCCGTGGTGAGCACCAGCGCCACGCTGACTGCCACTTCCACGGCAACCAACGCTCTGCGCATGCGCTTGCCACCGTGCGATTCGGTTGCCAGTCGCGATTCGCTGCACAACACATCGTGCGGCTGCGTCCGGGAGCCGAGCCACGCGGGAACCGCGCCGGCGAATAGCGTTGCTGCAACTGCCAGCAGTAGAGCGCAGAAGGCTCCGGCCCAGTCCAGATGCAGCGGTCCTCGGAAGTCGAGCGCGGGCGGAAGGTAGCGCTGGATCAAAGGCATGAGTGCCGCTGCCAGCAAAATGCCCAGCGCGCCCCCGGCCATGGCGAGAACCATTGGCTCACGCATCGCCGTGCGCAGCATTTGGAGGCGGCTTGCTCCCAGGGCCGCGGTGACGGCCATTTGCTGCCGCCGTCCCGTTGCGCGCGCCAGAAGAAGATTGGCGATGTTGATGCAGCCAACCAGCAGAAGTCCCGCAACCGCCGCAAGCAGGATCAGCAGCGGTTCTCGATTGTGGCCGACCAATGCCTCCTGGAATGGCGTTAGCCTTGCGGAAAGAGTTCCCTTTGTATCGGCGGGGAGCCCGGCAGAGATCGTAAGTTGCAGCGCATCGATCTCGGCATTTGCCTGCGCGGCAGAAAGTCCCGGTTTCAGGCGGCCGAGCCCGAAGTAATTGAAGTCCCCCATGACCTCCTGCAACTGTTCGCTTGAAAAAGCCAGCGGCACAAGGGCCTCCACTGGATGGGCGCGATTCGAACTCGGTCCGCTGATGGTTTCTGCAACCGGCACGCGAAACCACCCCGGCATCACTCCAATCACAGTGAAGGGAAACCCGTTGAGCGTGATCGTCTTTCCCAGAATGTCGGGATCGCTATGGAACTGCGCCCGCCAGAGACCATCCATCAGCACGGCAACGCGATCATGGCCGGGCTGCGCTTCGTCGGCGGTGAATGAACGGCCAATTCGCGGCTGGGCATCGAGCACGCTGAAGATACCGGGAGTTGCTCTCACCACGTTCACCTGCAGCGGATGGTCGCCAGCTCCCATTGGCACGGAGTCTTTCTTCATCACAACCATCGACTGGATGGTATGGCTGTTGCGCTCCCAGTTGAAGAAATGGTTGGCGTTTACGGGTAATTCAGGGTAGATGTCGTGGAACTCCGCCACCCGCTCTTCCATCACGACCAGCCGATCGGGATTGGTATAGGGCAGTGGACGTAGCATCACGTCGTACACCAGCGTGAAAATCGCAGTCGTTGCGCCGATGCCCAGCGCCAGCGTCAGCACCGCCGTTGCAGAGAACCCCGGCGACCTTCGCAAATATCGCAGCGCGTAGCGAATATCGAGCCAAAAACTGCTCATTCCATCTCTCCTCGCCATCGTGCGGAGTTACTCAATGCGCAAAGCCTGCATGGGTTCAATTGAAGCGGCCCGGCGCGCGGGAATGAAGCCCGCAACCGCGGCGCAAACGCCGAGCATGACCGCTGCGCCGGCCAGGGCGATGGGATCGTAGCCGTGGACTTCAAACAGCTGGCTCGACATGAATTGCCCGGCCAGCAGCGCCGCCGGGATGCCTAATCCCAAGCCAATCAGGATTTGCAACAGCGCGCTTTGCATCACCATCGCCACCACGTTCGAGCGAGTAGCCCCAAGCGCCATGCGAATGCCGACTTCACTCGTTCGCCGCGCCACAAAATACGACATCACACCATAGAGCCCCACCGAAGCGAGCACCAACGCCAGCAGGCCGAAGAGGGCTGTCAACCGGGCAACAAGTCGCTCCTGATTGAAATTGCCCGCTATCTGATTCCCGAAAGAGCGCAGATCTGTCACGGTGAGGTTGGGATTGATGCCCGTAAGCTTATTGCGGACCAGTGTGTCGACGTTCGGCGGAGCAGCGTGGAAATCGAGAATCATCGCGTTCACAAACATCGAGCGCGTTTCGCCCCGGATCATGTTTGGATCCTTGTAGCCGGTGAACTGCTGCGTGATCGGGCGCATAAACACGGGATGGACCTGCTCTCGCGAATACTGCAGATTCATCTTGAAATCGCGGAAGACACCCACAATTTCGAAGCTGCCTGAGAATTCAGGTCTGTCAAGGCCGAACCGCCGGCCAATCGGATCCTGGTTGGGAAAGAACTTCTTCACGAAGCTCTCGTTGACGATTGCGACCGGCAAAGAGGTCACCGTGTCCTGATCCGTAATTCCCCGGCCGCGCACCATCGGCACGCCAATCGCATCCAGGAAACGCGCGTCCACACGGTTCCATGTTGAATCGCAGTCCTGGTCGTGACGCGGCGCAGGGTGACCCTGCGCAATCACGCAGTCGCTCCAGTTGTCGCCCTCCAGGGGGCTGTATAGCGCGAGGCTTGCGCTCGAAATGCCCGGCAAAGCGGAGAAGCGATCCTGGATCTCGCGGTACAGGGCAGGCAATTTTTCGACACTGTAGCCTGCTCCCTGCGCGTCGAAGTGAAACACGTAGCGGTTGGTAGTTACGACGCCAAAGTCCTCGTTCTCCAGGTTGGTAAGAGTCTTTGTCATAAGAATTGCGCCGGAGATCAGCACGACCGACAGTGCTGGCTGAAAGACAACCAGGGCTTTTTGCGGCAGCGAGGAGCGGTCGCGGGTGGTGCGGCTTGTCCCGCGCAGTGCCTCGGCCGGCTGCGCATGGAACGACAGCCATGCCGGCGCGGCCCCGAACAGAATTCCGGTCACGAGTGAGACCAGGAAGGCAAAGCCCAGCACCGGCAGCGAGGGACTTGGATTGATGGGCAGATTCCTGGCGTCAGGAAAGGCGAGTGCGAGAATCGTGCGGCTTCCGCCGTATGCCACGATCAGGCCCACGAGGCCGCCAATGCAGCTCAGGACCACGCTTTCAGTAAGGATCTCTCGTGAGATGCGCCGCCGCCCCGCGCCCAAAGCGGTGCGCAATGCAATTTCTGCCCGACGCGTTGTGGCACGCGCCAACATCAGGTTGGCGATGTTGGCGCAGGCAATCAGCAACACAACCAGGGAGAGAATCATCAGCAGCTTCAGTCCCTTGCCGGTTTCCTGTTGCAGATTCTGGATGCCGCCTCCGCCGGGTGAAAGCACGACATGCATCTTGGGAATGATGGCCGCTCCGCCATTGGCGACCATGTCTGGCCGCGACAAAAGCCACTGGCGCAGTGCGACCGTCAGCTTGGCCTGAAGCGCGGCGATGTTGGTGCCCGGGCGAATTCGCCCAAGCGGATAGAGCCAATGTGATTCGGGATTGTAGAGAAGCGCATCCCCGGCTTCCACGTAGGGCTCGGTGTGGATCGGCATCCAGAACTCCGGCGGAGTATCTGTTACCCGGTCGCCGAAGAACCCTGGCGGGGCGATGCCGATCACCGTGAAGGGCTGCGCCTGAACGTAGATGGTCGAATTCAGGATCGAGGGATCGGAAGCGTATTCTCCCTGCCACGCCTGGTAACTGAGGACGACGGCAGGCGCCGCGGCGGGTGTGTCGTCACCGTCGGCAAAGATTCGGCCCTCATAAGCGTTCACGCCAAGAGTAGAAAAGTAATTGCCCGATACGAATTCGCCATGCAGCGATTTTGCCAGCTCGCCGCGGCGAACGCTCCACGACCATTGCCCGGCCTGCGCGGCGGCAAGCTGCTCGAATTCGGGAGCCGATTGCTTCAGATGTTGATATAAATCGAAAGAGAAGATCGAAAAGTCGCCGGTTTGCGAGGCATCCTGCGGAAATCCGCCGTCGACGCAGCATTGGTCCTCGTCGCCAATGCGGTAAAGTTGCGACGGATCAGCGACAGGCAGCGAACGAAGCAGAATGCTCTGTACAAGCGTGAAAATGGCGGTATTGGCGCCAATGCCAAGCGCCAGCGTGACCACGGCGGTCAGCGTAAAACCCGGGGATTTGCGCAACTGGCGCAGAGCGTAACGAATATCCTGAAGCAGCATGCCCAAACTTCTCCTCACCCCATGATTCCCGGGCGTTAGCCCTTGACCCCGTTCCCTCGCTCCGCTCCTACGCCTCCGCTTCTTCTTCGAGCTTTTTCTGCTCATCCTCTGACACAACCTTGCCGTCAAAGAGATGCAGTTCGCGCCCGGCGTGCCTGGCAAAGCGCGGATCGTGCGTGACCATGCAGATCGTCGACCCTTCGCGGTGCAATTCGCCGAGCAGACGCATCACCGCTTCGCCGTTTTTCGAGTCCAGATTGCCGGTGGGCTCATCGGCCAGCAGGATCGAAGGCGATCCGGCCAGCGCGCGGGCGACGGCTACGCGCTGTTGCTGCCCGCCGGAGAGCTGTGCCGGGTAGTGCCGCATACGGTGCGCCATGTTCACCCGCTCCAGCGCCTCTTTCACACGCCGCTTCCGCTCTGCCGAAGGCATTCCAGCGCGATAGGTCAGCGGCAACTCGACGTTTTCCTCAACGGTGAGGTCGCCGATCAAATTGAAGCTCTGAAAAATGAACCCAATCTCCTGGTTGCGGATTCGCGAGCGGTCGCTGAAACTCAGATTCTCCACCGGTTTCCCGTTGAGCAGATACCGTCCGCTACTCGGCGTGTCGAGCAGACCGAGTATCGAGAGCAGCGTCGACTTGCCGCAGCCCGACGGGCCCGACATGGCCACATATTCACCCCGCTCGATCTTCAGGTGAATGCCGGCGAGCGCGTGTGTTTCCACTTCGTCCGTGTAGAAAATCTTGGTCAGGTCTTCAATCTCAATCAATGTACCGTCGGTTGCCATTGTGTCTCTCCCCGTTCTATCCACGCTGACTTCTTTGCTCCGCAGCCTGGATCGCTCTTGTTGTGCTCCCGCTTACTCCAGGCGAATGTGATCCACGTTGTCCCAACGGGACATGTCCGACAGAATCACCGTGTCGCCCTCTTTCAAGCCTGCCTGCACCTCGATGTTGTTGACTGAAGCGCGTCCCGCCTTGACTGGCACGCGCGTTGCGCCATTGCCCTCCGGATCGAGCTTGAACATGCTGAGCGTCGAGTTCTCATTTCCCAGTGCGGGTCGGCCGACATAGAGCACGTCTTTCAAGTTCGCCAGGTCGATGGTCCCGTCCACGCTCAACTGCGGCACTGCTCCGGACGGCAAAGGCCCATCGAGTGATACGTCAACCGTACGCGTTCCGTTCACCACCGCGGGATCAATTCTCGTCACATGCCCCGGAATGACACCGTTGTGCGTATCGATCGTGGCCGGCTGGCCGATCTGAATATCGCGGGCCTGCGTCTCAGCGATCTGCAGAGCAGCCTTCAGCTTGTCCAACTGAATCACCTCAGCCACTGAAGTGCCTGCTGTTACATGCTGTCCAACCTGCAACGGCGTGGCGAGTGGCGCCAGCGCTCCTGTGATGCCGGCGCGGACTTCGAGGGCTGACGACTCTCTTTGATAGAGAGCCAGCAGCGCCCGCGCCTGGTCAATCTTGGTTTGTTGAGAGGCAAGTTGAACTTCGATCGCCTTTTGATTGACATCAAGCTGCTGCTGCGAGATCTGATGCTGCGTGGACAGCTGATCTGCCGTGTCCTTTGATTTGTTGTAAGCCAGGCCAGAGATTACCCCGAGATCGAAGAGGGCCTTATCGGTTTGCGCCTGCAGTTGATCCTGCGTGAAGTCAGAGTTGACTTGCGCAGCCGCAACCTTTTTGTCCATCAACGTGCTCTCTAACGCGGCCTGCAGGCTCTTGTAATCGGCTTCCGCAGCCTTCAGTCCGAGTTGTGCATTCAGTAACAGCTGCTGAAGTTCGGGATCCGACATATCCATCAGGATTGTGTCTGGGGTCACCTTGGCGCCTGGCAGCACGCGGATGCGCACCACCGTTGCATCAGTCTGTGCGGGGATCAACTCGATACTGTCTTCGCGCGGGACAAGTGTTCCGGTCGACGACCGAACCTGGATCGTCAGGTCGCCGCGTTTGACGGTATCGGTCCAGATCGTGGAACGATCCACTTCGGGCGCAGCAGGTTTCAGGCGGAAGACGATCACAGCCAGCACCGCAACCACCACCACCGCGGCACCGGACCAGAGCAGAATCCGGCGCCTTTTCTTTCGCATGAGATCAGGCCGTGCGATATCCATCGCCGAATATCAGAGCACGCGGCTCGCCAAATCCTGTTCACTGCCGGTCACTGAAAACACAATGCTTTCCTGGCTCCGGACTCCGCTGCCATTCGGATCTGTGGCCGATTCCGTCGACCAACTGTTCGAATTCGGACAGTGCAAAACGCGGCTGGGTCCAGGGAACTCGAAGCGCGTGAACTGCGTACGAAGAATTCAGAACGCGCATTGTAAAGAAATTCAGATTATTGATGAGGATGGCAGCCTATGCTCAGCGACTTGAAGATCGCATTCCGCCAGTTGCTCAAATCGCCGGGATTCACTCTCACTGCAATTGCCACTCTCGCCCTCGGCATCGGCGCCAATGCGATCGTTTTCAGCGTGCTCAACGCGCTGGTGCTGCGGCCGGTCAACGTACCGAATGCGGAAAATCTTTATAGCGTCCAGCGTTTCCAATGGCCCTCTCAGTCGTACCTGGATTACATCGACCTTCGTGACCGCAACCGGACCTTCGAGGGAATGATTGCCACGGAGATTGTGGGCGCGGTTGGCGTAGACACCGGTGGAAAGCCGTCGACGGCGTGGCCCTACCTGGCCAGCAGCAATTACTTCGACGTGCTCGGTATCCAACCATATCTCGGGCGCTTCTTTCACGCGTCCGATGACAAAGGACTCAACAGCGCTCCCTATGTCGTTTTGAGCTACGCCTACTGGAATAGTCGTTTTCAGGGAGACCGGAACGTGGTGGGCCGCCAGGTCGATATCAACAAGCATCCATTCACCATCATTGGCGTGGCGCCGCGCAACTTTCGCGGCACCGAGCTGTTCTTCGCGCCGGCGCTCTGGATCCCATTGGTCGAAGAGCCCACCATACAAGGCTCAAATGACCTGCAGTACCGCGGCAATCACTCGCCCTGGTTGGTCGGGCGCCTCAAGCCGGGAGTCACGCCGATGCAGGCGACAGCCGACTTGAACGCAATCGGAGCGTGGCTGTCAAAGAATTACCCTTCCGACGACGAAGGCATTAAATTCAGCCTGGCACGCCCAGGCCTGGTCGGCGATTTTCTCGGCGGACCGGCGCGCGCCTTCATGGCCGGTATGATGCTGCTTGCCGGGCTCATTCTGCTGGCCGCCTGCGCGAATCTTGGCAGCCTTTTTGCTGCGCGAGCGGCAGATCGCGCCAAGGAAGTGGCGATGCGCCTCGCCCTGGGCTCGCGCCGCCGAGCGATCCTGCGCCAACTGCTGACGGAAGCCGTCGTCGTTTCCATTGCTGGCGGCATCATCGGCCTAATCGGCGGCGTGGTGATCCTGCACGGCCTCAGCACGTGGCAACCGATTCCCGACGTGCCCATCAACGTACCAGTGAATCCAGACATTCGCACCTATGGGGTCGCGCTGCTGCTGGCGCTTGCGAGTGGATTGCTCTTCGGAATCGTGCCGGTTGGCCAGGTGATGCGGGCCGATCCGTGGCAGGTCATCCGGACGGGTACAGTTGGCGCGCACGGGTCGAAGCGCTTCGCTCTCCGCGACCTTCTGCTTGTGGCGCAGATTGCCATTTGCGCGGTGCTGGTCACATCTTCACTGGTCGCCGTGCGCGGCCTGGTGAGGTCGCTTCACAGCAATTTCGGGTTCGAGCCAAAGAATGCAATCCTCGCCGAGACAGATCTGCATATGGGTGGGTACGCCGACGATGCCGTTCCGCAGATGCAGCGCCGCATGATCGATCAAGCCAAATCCATCCCCGGCGTGACCGCAGCCGGCATGATCAACCAGGTTCCCCTGGGCCTGGGTGGGGGCGATTCCTACGTTTATGCCGACACCACAACCGATTACAGGCCCACCAACTTTATTGCCGACGCGATGGACTACAACATCTCCCCCGATTATCTGGCGGCAGCGGGCACCAGGCTTCTGGCAGGCCGGGACTTGACGTTTAATGACGATAAGAAATCGCCGACCGTGGCGCTGGTGAACCGAAAGTTCGCGGTGAAGGTCTTTGGATCGGTCGACAAGGCCATCGGCGGCCACTTCAAATTCTGGGGTGGAAACCGGGCGGAAGTTGTAGGAGTGGTGGAAGACGGCAGATACCGGACGCTCACTGAAGATCAGCAGCCCGCGATGTTCTTCCCGCTTCAGCAGCATCATTCGTCCGACATCTTCCTGGTCGTGCGTTCCAATCGCGACCCGGCTGAGATCGCCCACGGATTGGAGCGCTCGATTCACGGCCTTGATTCCAGCCTGCCCCTTTCCATCCGGACCTGGACAGAAGAGATGGACACGGCGCTCTTCGCTGCCCGTGTTGCCACAGTGGCGCTGGGCGTGTTGGGTTTGCTGGGCGCGATGCTCGCAGTTACGGGTGTCTTCGGTATGGCTTCTTATGCGGTCAGCAAGCGGTTGCGCGAGCTTGGCATTCGCGTCGCGTTGGGCGCGAGTCAGCGAGAAATCCTGCGCACCTCGCTGGGACGGGCCTTTCGGCTCCTCGTTATCGGCTCGGTTGCCGGTGTGGCGCTCGGGGTCATGGGTACGCGCGTTCTCTCTTACATCGTTTACCAAGCCACGCCGAAAGATCCGCTTGTGCTGGGCGGCGTAACCCTCGCGATGTTGCTGCTGGGCCTGCTGGCTTCGTGGATCCCGGCGCGTCGCGCCCTCGCTGTCGACCCGCTGATCCTGTTGCGGGATGAATAACCACCCTTGCTTCGAAGGAGCCCCAGCCCCCGCCTCTCGAGACCCGGTCGGTAGATCCGGCTGATTCCACATGGCGTAAGCGGCTGATTTCAAGCGCAATTCGGCCTGGTTCCACTTCCGGCCGCACGACAAACAAACCCCATTCCCTTTGTGTGCATCTGTACGTATTGCTGCCCAATTGGCGAGCAGGGGGTTCGTGTGCGTTCGCTTGGCCCCCACTTCAACCCATTCGAGGCAGCAATGCACGGCGTTGAGGATGGTTGGCAATGAAGCCTCACGATGGGCGCCAGCGTGTGCAGATTGAGGATGTGACTCCGCAAATCGATGCAGGCAGGCATCCGGTTCGGCGCGTCTCCGGCGAGGAAGTCGTAGTAAACGCGGCTATTTTTGCCGACGGCCACGATCAGGTTGCCGCGCGTGTGCTCTTCCGGCATGACAGCGAAAGCAGCTGGCGCTTCGTCTCCATGCGCGCTCTGGAGAACGACCTTTGGCATGCAGCCTTCGTGGTCGACAAACATGGCGCCTGGACTTTTACTGTTATCGGGTGGATCGATCACTTTGCAACCTGGGCAAGTGATTTTGCCAAGCGTCTCACCGCACAAACCCGAACTGACCGAACTGACGCAGCCGTGGCAGCGATGTCCGACCCCAATCGGCAAATCCAGGCGGGATCAAATCCGGAGGCGCAGGATATCGCGCTTGCGCTTTCTACAGGAGCCATCCTGATCCGTGACGCGGCCGAGCGCGCAGAGGGCGCCGATCGCCAGCGGTTGACCGAGTTTGCGCAGAAGTTTGAGGCTCTGGCCGGCGAACCTCGAAGCTTCTACGAAAACCCGTGCAATGAAGAACTCGATCGCCTGATGGCGAATTACCCCGATCTTACGCACGCAACGCGTTACGAAGCTGAGCTTCCGGTCTGGGTCGATCGCGAGCGTGCGAGGTTCTCTTCCTGGTACGAGCTATTTCCGCGTTCGGCCTCGCCGGATCCCGGCCGGCATGGAACCTTCAGCGATGTCGAGCAGCAGTTGCCTGAGATTGCCGCAATGGGATTCGACGTTTTGTATCTTCCGCCGATCCATCCCATCGGACGCGCCTTTCGCAAAGGGCCAAACAACACAACCGTCGCTCCTCCGGATGCTCCGGGCAGTCCATGGGCCATCGGTGACCGTACCGCCGCCCCTTGCGCGCCAGTTGGCGCCGAGATCGCAGGCGATTGCGGCGGTCACAAGTCGATCCATCCGCAACTGGGGACATTCGCTGACTTCGACCGCCTGGTAAAGACCGCAAAAACGCAAAGCGTTGAGATCGCCCTAGACATTGCGTTCCAATGCTCGCCTGACCATCCGTGGGTTCACGATCATCCCAATTGGTTCGTCATTCGGCCCGACGGGTCGATCCAGTATGCGGAGAATCCTCCCAAAAAATACCAGGATATTTATCCGCTGAACTTCGAATCGCCCGACTGGCGCGCTTTATGGGACGAGCTGTATTCCGTTTTTGAATTCTGGATCGAGCGCCGAGTTCGCATCTTCCGCGTCGACAATCCGCACACCAAGGCACTGCCATTCTGGGAGTGGTGTTTGAGCACGCTGCGAAGCCGCTATCCTGACGTAATCTTTCTCTCTGAGGCTTTCACTCGACCTCGCGTGATGTATGCATTGGCCAAGCGCGGCTTTACGCAGTCGTACACCTACTTTACCTGGCGCAACAGCAAGTCGGAGTTGCAAAGCTACCTGGAAGAAATCACGCGGCCGCCCATCAGCGATTTCTTCCGTCCGAATTTCTGGCCGAATACGCCTGACATTCTGCACAAAACCTTGCAGGAAGGCGGGCGTCCGGCCTTCATGCATCGCGTGATTCTCGCTGCAACCCTGTCATCGAATTACGGCATCTACGGTCCGGCGTACGAACTGGCAGAAAATGCACCAGCCCGCCCGCCAAACGGCAAGAGCGAATCAGAAGAATACCTTGACAGCGAGAAATACCAGATCCGCCAGCGCAATCGAAATGCGCCCGGCTCATTGGTTCCCCTCATCACCAAGCTCAACCGCATACGGCGGGAGAACCACGCACTCCAGTCCAACGCTTCTCTCCATTTCCACTCCGTCGACAACCCCAACTTGATCTGCTACTCCAAATCGACGGCAGGTTTCGAAAACACGATCCTGGTGGCCGTCGACATTGACTCGTTTAATGAACAAACCGGCTGGACACAGCTCGACCTCGATCGGCTTGGCCTTTCCCCGGGCGAGAGCTTCCTGGTCGAGGACCTGTTGAATGGCGAACAGTACACTTGGAGAGACCGCAATTACGTTGCCTTGACACCCGGCGTTCAGCCGGCGCACATTTTTCGCATAAGCCGCCTGCAGTGACACGGACCGCGCCCCGCCAACGTTTCCTGGAGAGATGAAAGCGTGAAGAAGATCGCAAGTGCCGTCGACCCTCTCTGGTACAAAGACGCCATCATTTACGAACTGCATGTGCGAGCATTTGCCGACTCCAATAACGACGGCATCGGCGATTTTCCCGGACTGCTCTCGCATCTTGATTATCTGCAGGATCTGGGCGTCACCTGCATCTGGCTTTTGCCTTTCTTCCCTTCACCGCTGCGCGACGATGGATACGACATCTTGAACTACATCGATGTGAATCCCTCCTATGGAACGCTGAACGATTTCAAAGCGTTTCTCGAGGCTGCGCACCAACACGGCATGCAGGTGATGATCGAGCTGGTTGTGAACCACACCAGCGACCAGCACCCATGGTTCAAGGCAGCTCGGCTCGCGCCGCCCGGCTCCCCGCAGCGCAATATGTACGTCTGGTCCGATACAGATCAGAAATACAAAGATGCGCGCACTATCTTTACCGACACAGAAAAATCGAATTGGACGTGGGACGAAACCGCCAAGGCGTACTACTGGCACCGTTTCTTTTCGCATCAGCCCGATTTGAATTACGAAAATCCGCTGGTGCTTCAAGAAGTCTTAGCGGCTATGCGCTTCTGGCTCGATATGGGTGTCGACGGGCTGCGCATGGACGCCATTCCCTACCTCTGCGAGCGCGACGGGACCTCTTGCGAAAACCTGCCGGAAACGCATGGAGTCGTGCGCACGCTCCGCGCCGCAATCGACGAAGACTACGCCAACCGCCTGATTCTCGCCGAGGCCAACCAGTGGCCCGCCGACGTGCGCCCCTATTTTGGCGAAGGCGACGAATGCCATATGGCATTTCACTTTCCGCTGATGCCACGGATCTATATGGCGCTCAGGCAGGAGGATCGGCTGCCCATCACCGACATCATGGCGCAGACTCCGCCCATCCCCGACATTTGCCAGTGGGGACTCTTTCTGCGCAATCACGACGAACTCACGCTCGAAATGGTGACTGATGACGAGCGTGATTACATGTACTTCGCCTATTCAGCCGATCCGCGAATGCGCATCAATGTCGGTATCCGGCGCCGCCTCGCGCCATTGGTGGACAACAACCGCCGCCGCATTGAGTTGTTAAATTCGTTGCTCCTGAGTTTTCCTGGCACGCCCATTCTCTATTACGGCGACGAAATCGGCATGGGCGACAACATCTATCTCGGCGATCGGAATGGCGTTCGCACTCCGATGCAGTGGACGTCGGATCGCAATGCCGGTTTTTCCAAATGCGACCCAGCGCGCCTTTACCTGCCCGTCGTGATGGATCCCATCTACGGCTACCAGGTGGTAAATGCCGAAGCGCAGCTCAGCGATCAGTCGAGCCTTCTGCATTGGACGCGCAACATGATCGCCCTGCGCAAGCTGTTCCAGGTATTCGGCCGCGGCACACTTACGTTTCTGAATCCCGCGAACCGCAAGATCCTAGCGTACCTGCGTGATCTCGATCGCGGCGACGGGTTCCACGAAACGGTGCTCTGTCTTGCTAACCTTAGCCGCTTCGCCCAACCCGTAGCCCTCGATCTTGCCGGCTTTGCCGGATTCCAGCCCGTAGAAATGCTTGGTTACGTTCCCTTCCCCCCGATCACGAGGGAACCATACTCGCTCACTCTCGCGCCGTATTCCTTCCTCTGGCTCGAGCTCCAGGCCGCCAACGTAGGCGATGAGCTGCCACCCGAGTTGGCCGGCGAGGCTGCGCCGGAGGCGGAATCCGAAGTCGCATTGCCGCTCCTGCCCGCCGGCTGGCCGGAATTTCTTCGCGACGCAGGCGCATCGATTCTGGAGCCGGCGTTGCAAGACTGGCTGCCGCGCCAGCGCTGGTTTGGCTCGAGGACTCGCACCATCGACTCCGTGCGGGTGCGGAATTGGGTCGAGCTCCCGACAACGATTGAAGACGGGCGCGCAGGTTACACGCCTGGCCCCGACGAACAGCCCCGGGGAATTTCGCCCACCCTGTTTTTCTTCGATGTAGCTTACCGTGACAGTGGCTCGCAGGATACCTACCAGATACCTCTCGCGATCAGCACCGGTATTGCTCTTGATGACGTGGTGCAGAACAACCCCGGGAGTATCATCGCAAAACTGACAACATCTGCCGGCGCTGCAATTCTCTACGACGCAGCGTTTCACGAAGAAATTCATCAGGAATTGCTGCGGCTGATTGCGGGCAACGCGACGCTGGCCGTCTCTGATGTGAGCACAGTCGCACGGCAATCCGCGTTCTCCCCGCCGCCCGACGCCCCATTTCCGGAAGCGACGTCTTCAGTCGAAATTCCTAAAGGTTCTGAAGTTCCCGGGCCTGTTCCGTTGACAGCGCAACCGGGAGAAGCAGCGACACCGCCTCGCACGGGCACGCCAAGCGTCCAGTCATCGGGTGCGCAACGGCTTCAACCTCGTGAGTCTCCATCCGCCGGTTACCTTGTTCCAGAGGGCGGCCGGCTTGATGCGCGCGCTTCGAGCGCATTTCCCTCGGAGTTGGCGACGCAACGTTTGCCTTCGCGATTAGGATCTGCCGAACAATCGAACACTTCGGTCCTCTACGGCAATCAGCTCTTCCTTAAGCTCTTCCGGCGCCTGCAACCAGAAGAGAATCCCGATGTTGAGATTGGCAGGTTCTTTACAGAGGTCGCGCATTTTCCCTGGATTCCCACCTTCCTTGGCGAAATCTCAACCAGCCAGCCTGGTTCGGAAAAAACGACCGTCGCCATGCTTCAAGGCCTGGTGCCGAATGACGGCGACGGCTGGCAATGGTTCGTCAAAGAGATTTCGCACTGGCTTTCGGGTTTAATGGGTCAAGCGGCGCCTGCCTTCAAATCAACTCTGAACCTTCATCGCGAGCGTGAAGCTGTACCGAAGGCTCTTGCAGGCGCTAAGGCTTCTTTGGATGCGGCCGCGCTGCTTGGACGCCGCACAGCGGAGATGCACCTTGCGTTGTCGAGTTCGGCCGAACTCCCTGCGTTTGTTCCCGAGCCCATGACACCAAGCGATCTCGCACGCGATGCCGAACGGATTGAAGTGCAAATCAAGTCGACGCTCGACGCACTCAAGCTGAAGCTGACCGTTCTCGACGATGCCGCCAGCGATGCGGCGGCCCTTCTGATTTCCAGCAGGCCGGAGCTGATCCGGCGAGTACGCGCCATCGTTGACCTTGAGCCTTCCGGGCAGCGCATCCGTATTCACGGCGACTTCCACCTGGGACAGACATTGCGGACAACAACAGATGCGGAGGCTGCGGCGGGCAGAGGCGGCGACTTTGTTGTGATCGACTTCGAAGGTGAACCGGCGCGTCCGATCGAAGAGCGGCGCCGCAAACAGTCCCCGCTTAAAGATGTTGCTGGCATGATACGGTCATTTTCCTATGCCGCATATGCCGCAGTCGATCAGGCCAACGTCGCCGCGGACCAGCCTTCCACAGGTCGCGGCTTAGACGCCTGGGCGCAACTCTGGTATAAAGCCACATCAGCTCAGTTCTTATGGGCCTACACTGACACCGTCGGGCGAAATCCCGGCTTGCTGCCCGGCGCGGAGACGGCGCAACTTCTGCTTGAAGCCTATCTTCTTGAAAAAGCTCTGTATGAGGTGCTCTATGAGCTGAATCATCGCCCCCAGTGGCTCCATCTTCCGATCAGCGGCATCTTAGCGCTATAGGAATCTCTGGCAGAATCAAAGGTAAGGCATCGGCACTTTCTCTCGACGCATGGCGACTACAAATCCCATATCCGGCCAAACCTCCACTGCGGAAAATGTGGCCGCCAATCTGCTGGTGATGGCGACGGCCATGCCCACAGAGCAGCTTGATGGCGTGCTGTCGAATCTGACCGAAGCTTTTTCGGCTGACTCCCTGATCGTCGCCACCCAGAATGAACAGCCCCCGAGTGCGCAGTCCGCGTTGCGGGTCATCGAAGCCCCGCGGTCAAATGTCACCTGGATGCTAAGGCCAAGTGATTTCGTCCATGCCTACGAAATCGCTCGAGAGCACGATGTGCGGGCGGTCGTGATGCTCGGCCCGAATGCGAATTCTCTGAGCCCGCTGGCTTTGCGTGCGCTGGCTGAAGCGGTTCTGAACGCATCGACCGATCTCGCAATGCCTCATTACGCGCTTCCACCCAACACCGGCTTCATCAATTCGGCGATTCTCTATCCGCTCACCCGGGCGCTTTTTGCGGCTCGAGCCCGGTTTCCGCTGGCTCTGGATTTGGGACTTTCGATGCGCATGGCGGAACGCCTTGCCGTGGCGGCTCGCCGAATCGGCGCACCCAACGATGACGACACGATTCTTTGGCCGGTGAACGAAGCGGCTGCGGCTGGATTGACGGTGGATGAAATCGATGCGGGCCCGCGTGCCGTACCCCAGCCCGCCGGTATCGATGTCAATGCAATTCTCGCCCTAATCACTGGCTCGTTGTTTGGCGACATCGAGGCCAAAGCGGCTGCGTGGCAGCGCCCGCGCCGGCCACCTCTCATGCGGCGAACAAGCCCTGATATGTTGCCCGCGGGAAGCACGGCCGACGTTGCGCGCATGGTTGAGGCCTTCCGGCTCGCCAATGCAAACCTTCAGGAGATCTGGTCGCTGGTGCTGCCGCCCCATAGCCTGGTTATGCTCAAGCGCTTCTCTGTCGTTGAACCCTCTGCCTTCCGCCTGCCCGAAAACCTGTGGGCGCGGATTGTGTTCGACTTTCTGATTGCCTATCGGCTCCGCACCATCAACCGCGGACATCTTATGGGCGCTCTCATCCCGCTCTACCTGGGATGGGTGGCAAGCCATATCAATGTCACTGCGGCTGGAACCGCCGCGGAGCGCCATATTGAAGCTGTTGCCTCGGCTTTCGAATCGGACAAGCCCTACCTGGTCGCGCGCTGGCGTTGGCCCGACCGGTTCAATGCTTGATCGCCGTTTGCGCGGCAAGCGTATGCCCGCCGCGCTATGGCGAGAGGAGTGGAGACAATGCAAAGCGTAGTTCAAAACTTGCTGCCGCCCAATCGAACTGCAGCCCAGATTCCGTCGTTTGCTGACGAGGGCTCAATCTGGCATCACATGTCCGATGCCCTGCATCAGTCGCTTTACCGCGTGCTGACACTTCTGATCGCGGTACTGCCGGGAATCCTCGCATTCTTCGTTGCGCTGCTGGTTTTCACGGTGACTGGCGTGGTCGTTTCGTGGGTACTGCGGCGCTGCCTGGGGTGGCTGAAGTTCGATCAGAGGCTGGCCAGGAAAAGCGGTACGGATTGGACGCCATCCAGCTCACCCACCGAAATCGTGGCGCGGTTCTCGTTCTGGGCTTGCGTCCTGCTGGGCCTGATTATCGGTGTTTCGGCGTTCGACACATCCTACGCAACCGGCACCCCATTGCCCATTTCGCTGCTTCCCTACCTCACGCATGCCGTCGGCGCAGCCCTTCTGCTTGTCGCAGGCATATTGATCGCACGTTTCCTTGCCCGATCGGTTCTGATCAGCGCGGTCAACGCGCAGTTGCAGTATGCGCGCATTCTTTCGCTTGGGGTGAAGTGGCTCGTCCTGGTTCTCACGGCGGCCATGGTGCTTGACCATCTGCAGGTAGGCGGCGACATCGTCGAGTTGGCCTTTGGGATCCTGTTCGGAGGCATTGTATTGACGCTGGCCCTTGCCGTTGGACTGGGCTCACGCGATCTTGTCAGCCGTTCGCTTGAAAGCCACGTGGAGCACTCCGGTGAGCGCTTGCACCTTCCCGAAAGCGACTCGCCGGCGGCAAAATCAATTCGTCATTTCTGAGGAATCCATTGCCTCCAGAATGACGACTGAATCCTGCGGCAGCTTGATGGCATCGCCAACTGCGCGGCTGACTGTTCGCGAGGAGAGCAGAACCCGGGCATCCCGTTGAACGCGAAAGAGGCGTTGTTCTCCCAGGTTGCAGATGACCGCGACGTTTCCGCGATCCATGCGCAGCCATCTTGCCTGCTCGTCAAACGTCACTTGTGTTTTGCCGGGAGCTCCGTCGTTCAACGATGGAGTGGTTCGTCGCAAGCGAATCAGCGAGCGATACCATGCGAGCATTTCTGCATGTTCTGGGCGTGCCACCTCATCCCACTTGAGCTTTGAGTTTTCGAATGTGGCCTGGCATTCCGGGTCAGGGATGGAAGCGGGATCCCAGCCGAACGCCGCAAACTCGCGCCTTCTTCCCTCCGACACCGCACGAGCCAGCTCACGGTCAGTATGGTTGGCAAAGTACTGGAATCGTGACGAAGCCGTCCATTCTTCGCCTTGAAATAACATGGGCACAAACGGGCTGGTCAAAACCAGCGCAGCCGCAATCTTTGCGCGCTCAATGCCGGCAATGTGGCTCAGCCGGTCGCCCCTCGCTCGATTGCCTACCTGGTCATGATCCTGGATGTAGCCAAGAAACCGATGCTGCGACAATCCGGCCGGAGGCTTCCCGTGCACGCGCTTCCGATACGTCGAATAAATCCCGTCATACACGAAGGTTCGTTCAACGGCTTTTGCCAGTTGTCCGAGCGAGCCGAAATCCGCGTAATATCCTTGCCTCTCGGCAGGGCAAAGCACCGTGAAAAGCGCATGATGAAAGTCATCGCTCCACTGGGCGTCCATGCCAAATCCACCGGCTTCGCGCGGCGTTACCACGCGCGGATCGTTCAGGTCGCTTTCGGCGATCAGTACCAGCCGGCGCGCAAGCGACGCCTCCAGCGCTTCCACTTCCGTTGATAGCTGCTCCATGAAGTGAATTGCCGAGCGGTCGACAAAGGCGTGCACCGCGTCGAGACGAACCCCGTCGACGTGATAGTCGCGCAGCCACATCAACGCGTTGTCACAAAGGAACCGCCGGACTTCGTACGACCCTGCGTCTTCAAGATTGATGGCGCCACCCCAGGGCGTGTGATGCGAGCCGATAATGTACGGCCCAAATTTGCCAGTGTAATTGCCGCTCGGCCCGAAGTGGTTGTAAACCACATCCAGCAAAACCGCGAGACCCTTTTCGTGCGCGGCATTCACAAAGCGCTTCAGGCCGTCGGGTCCTCCAAATGGTTCGTGAACGGCATAGAGCGCCACGCCATCGTAGCCCCAGCCGTGTCGGCCTTCGAATGCCGCAACCGGCATCACCTCGACGTGCGTCACTCCGAGTTCAACCAGGTAATCAAGCTTTCCAATCGCGGCATCGAGCGTGCCCTCAGCCGTGAACGTTCCAATGTGGAGTTCGTATACTATGCCGCTCGACAACGGAGGCGCTTGAAAATGTACGTCGGTCCACTCAAATTGTGAGTGGTCATAAACTCGCGAAAGCCCGTGCACTCCGTCCGGTTGCCACTGCGACCGTGGATCGGGATACGGCTTCGGATCATCGCCCACCAGAAAGCCGTAGCTGGTTCCCGGCCCTGCACTCTCCACATCGAGCTTCCACCAATCGCGATGATCCGGCCCTTTCATGGCATAAACATCGCCGCCGGCTTGCAACCTCATTTGCTTTGGAAACGGCGCCCAAACTTCAAATCGATGCATCGCTCCCCCCCGTGTCCTTTACCAGCAATGCAACTGGAAAATTGCGAAACAGATTTTGCACGCGCACTTTTCCCCCGCTTACTACTTCGCCGGTAAGCAGGTTGATCCAGCGATCTCCGGAGAGTTCGACGGTCGTAGAACCGAATCCTGCGCCCAGTTTCACGTTCCAACGCGGAACCAGGACTGCAACCGAGTCGCCCCGGCGAAACGCGACCAGGTGCGATTGCTTCGAACCTTCCACCGTCAGCGGGGCGTAATCGGATTGTCCGCCGAACAAGTCGGGCGCCTCGCGACGCAAGTGCAGCGCCTTGTAAATCACCCATAGTTTTGGCATGCCGCTATCCATTCTTTTCATCACTTGATCCGGAGTAATGCCCGCCTTCAGCTCAGCAAGTAACGATCGCCTGACTTCGTAATCCACAACGCCCCGATTATCAGGATCGACCAGCCGCAAATCCCACAGTTCGCTGCCCTGGTAGGCGTCAGGAACTCCCGGCGCCGTGCATTTGATGAGCGTTTGCGCGAGACTATTGATGCGCCCCGGCATCAGAATCCCGGCCACGAAACTTTCGACCTCTGCGACAAATTCCGGTGCGCCGAGAATGCCCTCGATGAACATTCTCAACGCATCCTCAAATTCCTTGTTCTGCTGTGTCCAGCTTGTCTGTTGCTTAGCCTCGCGCGCCGCCTTTTCCATATATGCGGTCATTCTTTCAGTTGATATGGGCCATGCACCGATTAATGTCTGGTAGAGAAAGTATTCAGTGTTGCGATCCGGGAATTTTCCGGTCTTGAACTGTTGATTTCGGCGGGACCACCGGTGAAGCGCAGTGCGCCAGCGGCCAGGTATTTCCGTCAGCACCGCCAGCCTGGCGCGCACATCATCGGATCGTTTCGTGTCATGCGTTGAGAGCGTATTCATCGTTTTCGGGTGCTCGGCTTGGGCGTTCACGCAGTAGGAATGAAACTCATCCAGGCTCACCCCATCGCCTTGGGGCGCGCCGCCCACTTCATTCAGACCGATCATCCGGTTGTAGCAGTAGAACGCCGTATCTTCCACTCCCTTGGCCATCACCGGGGCAGTGAACTGTTGAAACCGCTGCAGGAATTCAGCTTCCAGATCGCCACGAGCCTGCAGCGTGAGTACATCTCCAATGAAGTCGAACAGGCTGGCATCGATGTCCGTCCTGTGCGTCTTCGCGATCTCGACGGCATCGCGGATTTGCGTTTCGTCTTCATCCACGACCTCGTTGCGCTCCGGCGCAACATAGGTTCTGTAAACTGAAAAACTCGCTGCCACCTCGCGAATCGCTCGGCGGATTTCGGCGCGTGTGTAATCGCGGCGGTCGCGGTTGTTTTCACAGATCTCAACAAAGAGTTGCGCCAGCCGGTTTACGTCGCTGCCGAGCGCCTCGTGCTGAACGTTGAGCTTCTTCGCGTGCGCGAGTGTATTGAAGTCTTGTGTCTCCCCGGTAAAGTTGGCATAAATCTCTGAAAGCTCAGCAAGCCCCTCGCGATGCACAAGCAACCCGTTGCACATGTTCAGGAAGTCGTAGCCGGTTGTGCCGGCGATCGGCCAGTTTGTACGCAGCGGCTCGTGAGGCTCCAAAATTTTCTCTGCCAGAATCCAGGCCTTTGGAGCGCCCGCGCGCAATCGCTCGAAGTATTGCCCTGGATCGCGCAAGCCGTCCGGGTGATCGACGCGAACACCGTCGAGTTCGCCACTGCGAAGCCACTCAAGAACGCGAATGTGTGTCGCATTGAAGACGCGCGAGCGTTCGACTCGAACCCCGATCAGCGAGTTGATGTCGAAAAAGCGGCGATAGCCAAGTTCCTGGTCGGCCGTACGCCAGTAGGCAAGCCGGTAATTCTGTAGATTGAGCAGCGCGTCAAGCGCATCAATGTTGCTGTTCAACTCATCCACCGCTCGCCTAATCGCCGCAGATGCATCGGGCTGTTCCTTGCATACACGCCGCAAAAGCTCATAAAGGATGGTCTTGTCGCGATGGCGCGCCGCTAATACTTCTTCATTGGTCGAGTCTGGCGCCGGGAGCCGCGCCAGGCTATCAGCAATAAAGCCGAGGATGGGTACGTTGACGTATCGCGCCGCTGTTGACAGCGGAATCGAAAGTGACCGGGGAGCCAGCGGAAAGCGATGATCGAAGTAGCGGACACTGAACGATTCGCCGTCATATTGAACCGCGATCTCATGCGCGTTCAAAGCGTGTCCATACTGGTCGCCCAGCACAGGGATGAGCACCTTGTTCTGCAGTTTGACTTCGGCCGAATTCCAGTCGATGTCGAACCACTCCGCGAACAGGCTTGATGGCCCGTTCTCCAGAATATCCCACCAGTACTTGTTCTCCGGACCGGTGGCCATGTGATTCGGCACGATATCGAGAAGCTGGCCCATATCAAGCGATTTCAGGGCTTCACAAAATCGCGCGTGGCCTTCCTCGCCACCCAGTTCCTCGTTGACCCTCCGCTGGTCGACGACGTCGTACCCGTGCAAACTCCCTTTGGCGGCTTGCAGGTAGGGAGAACTGTAGACGTGTGAGATCCCGAGATCGTGCAGATAGCCGCATACACGGGAGGCGTCGTCAAAGGTGAAGCCGGCATGGAGTTGCAGGCGGTAGGAAGACGACGGGATTCGCGGCATAAGTGGGTTTGTTGCGCGGCCGGTTTGACTCGGGTTGCCTTCGGTCCGATTCTTTCCGTCTCGCATCGGCCGCCAATTGCGCAGACCCTGGGCAAAACGGCGTTTCAGCAACGCTCAATGCATGGAATTTGCGTTGAGCCGTGCTGGGTTAGATGTCTCCCTGAGGACAACTGGATGCTCGGTAAATTGCGCATTTTGAGCGCATTCTGCGATGCATCATCCTGTCGGTCGCTCCGAGTAAACGCGGCTCTTCCACTCGCCGCCGCGGCCGACATAGTGCCGCAGTGCTGACGCCACCGTCGCGCCAAGGTAAAACAGGCTGATTCCGGGCAGCGCAATCCCCCAGAGCGGGGAGCGATGGTACCGGTGCAGTGTTGGCTGAAACGCGAGCGCCATAATCAGCCACGACAGAATTCCCAATAAGCGAGGCAAACCATGCGCGAACAAGCTGAGCAAAGGCGGTGCGCAGAACACGATTGCCATGCCTGCGACGCATCCCAGCAGCAGCAGTGACGAATTGCCGAGTTGCTCGTACGCAGTTCGGGCAATCATGTTCCACACATCCTTCAAGTGCGCGTAAGCGCGAATCGAAATCGCACTCTCGGCGTGGCCCAGCCAGATTCGGCCTCCCGAAGACTTGATCTCCTTTGCCAGTGAGCAATCGTCAATCAAGTGGTAGCGGATGCGAGTCACGCCCTGAATGCGATCGATCGCCGCACGGCTCACCAGCATCGTTCCTCCGGCGGCCCCGGCTACACGCCTTTTGGGATTGGCGACCCACGCGAAGGGATACAGCATCTGAAAGAAGAAAACGAACGCGGGAATCAACGCGCGTTCGGCCGCGCTGACGCAGCGCAGGCGCACCATTTCGGAAACCAGGTCCAATCCATCGGCCTCGGCCTTGGCGACGAGAGCGGATACATGACCCGGCGCATGCTCGATATCAGCGTCTGTCAGCAGAACAAAGTCGGCGGATTTTGCCTTTGGATGTGCCAGGCCCTGGTGCACAGCCCAAAGCTTACCGCTCCACCCGATCGGCAGTGGCGCGCCGGAGAGAATCGTCAATCGCACGTCCCCGCAGAGCGAAGCCGCGACCTCGGCGGTGCCGTCCGAGCTGTGGTCATCTACCAGAATGATCGACAGCTCTCCTGGATAGTCCTGCGCCAGAAGCGACCCGATGCTCTGCCGGATGTTCTCTGCTTCATTGCGCGCAGGCACGATCACCGCTAACATCGCGGCGCCCACCGACGCTTTTGCCTTCAGCACAGGAGAAGAGCGCCAGAATCTGCCGTGAAATCCAATCAGGTAGAGCCACGCGGCAAAGCAGAGAAGTGAAATGAGGGTGATCATTGCACGGAGCGATTCCCGGAGGTTCCTCTCAAACTATAGCCCTGAGTACCGCAGGAATTTTGGCGCAAAAGACTTTGCTATTTGAACAGGCTCAAAGGAATGGCCTCGCCTATCGCCTTGTACCCGGCCGGCGACGGATGCAAGTGGTCGCCACAATCGTATGCAGGCAACAGCCGCTCCGCATGCTCCGGGTCGCGCACCACCGCGTCAAAATCGACCACGGCATCGAAATGACCTGGCGCGCGAATCCACTGATTCACTGCTTGCCGGTCAGCCTCACTCGCCGCATCGGGATGATAGTAGCCGGAACCGACATTCGGTGTGATGGTGGCCCCAAAAACCTTCAGGCCGTGGGCGTGCGCGCGGTCGATGATCTGCTGGTAGGCGGCCAGCACCCATTGAACAAGCTCTGCGTGATCGGCCGCAGTGGCCGCATCCCCCAACCGCAGCCCCAGGCCGCCAAGATCGTTCACTCCCTCAAACACGATCACCCACTTCACGCCCGCCGGCGCCAGCACGTCGCGATCGAATCGCGCCAGCACATTTGGCCCAAGGCCGTCAGTGAGCAGATGGTTGCCCCCGATCCCCTGGTTTGAAACGCTGATCTCGCGCGTGCGTGCCGAGCCCTGCAGCCGCTGCGCCAGCACATCGGTCCAGCGATCATTTCCATTGGTCGTGGAGGCATGCCCGTCGGTAATTGAGTCGCCAAGCGTAACAACAGTCGCCGCGCCGCGTTCAGCCTGCACGTCGATCTCCGAAATCTGGTACCAGTGGTCCACATGTTTCGGATCGGCAAAATTCGCGGTGCCGGCAAAGTCTCCATGCACATACCAGGTTGTTGCGCGCGATCCCGGATGGCCCGTCTCGCGCGCCGGCGGATCATCGAGGTGAAAAGTGACGGCCACGTCGGAAAGCGGCGAAACGGGGTCATCCAATGGATCCGAGACGAATTCCGCTCCGGGCGGCACCATGACATCGGGCTTGCCGGCAAACGAAAGCGTTCGATCGCTCGCTGGATCAATCGCGGCAGCCGAGTTCACAAGCGGATGTGCAACATGCACTGACGTGAAATGCAATGCCTCGGTACCAAATGCATTCGACAAATGCACGCGCAGCTCGCGCCCGCCCACCGACAAATGAAAGATCTGCCGCACCGTCGCATCGCGCATATCATCCACAGGCAACGCGTTTTGCGGCTCTGGAACCTGCTGCGAAGAGCCCCAGCTTGATACCCACACGTCGTTCTTCGCCGCGCTGCTCCGTTGTGCCAGCGTGCCGCTTGCAGCCAGAACGAATCCAAGAACCACGACGAATTTCCGTGCTCGTCTCATAGACGATGCTTTACCATGTACTCCGCAGTAAATCGCTTTTTAAAAAGCGCTGCAAGAATACCACCCCGGAGCATGCCCATGCATCGCCGCTTCAAGCCAATCATTCTCGCCTGTCTATTCGTTGCTGCACCTGTGCTTCGGGCACAATTTGCCTGCAACCCGGTCAGCTTCACCGCCGATCAGGATCGCCAGAACATGATGGATCAGCTCGGCATCAAGGAGCTGCGCCCGGGCTTCAGCGGCAACGAGAATGCGCCCAACCATGCGAATTATGACGAGTCGAAAGCAAATCCCTATCCCAACGTGCCCGATCCGCTCACGATGAATGACGGCCAGAAAGTGACCACTCCCGAGATATGGCGGAAAGATCGGCGCACGCAACTGATTGATAGTTACTCGAGATACGTCTATGGCTTCGTGCCCGACAACATTCCCAACGTCCATTGGACTGTGACCGCCGTCGATAACGAGCTTATCGGCTTCACTCCGGTCATCGCCAAGGATCTGATCGGCGAAGTTGAGAACTCGTCATGCCCAGCTATCACCGTCAAAATTCACATGACCGTGGTGACGCCCGCCAATGCCAAAGGCCCCGTTCCCGTGCTCATGGAGTTTACCCGCGCCGGCTTTCCCAACCCCAACGAACCGCGCGGTGAAGAGCTCGATCGCATAAACGCGGCAATGAAGGCGCTGCTGCTGCAGCAGGACCCGTCGCTCAAGGATGTGTTTGCTCAGCATCCAGCATGGGAGCCATACAAGGAGAGCCCGTTCTTTCAGCCGCCACAGTTGAATGCAGATGGCGATCCTCCCAATGAATGGCAGCTCGTTGCAGCCGGATGGGGCTTCGTCCGCTTTGATCCCGCCAGCGTGCAGGCCGACAACGGCGCTGGCCTCACGCGCGGCATCATCGGCCTGGTGAACAAAGGCCAGCCGCGCAAGCCCGAGGATTGGGGCGCCCTGCGCGCATGGGCGTGGGGGGCCGGCCGCGGCCTCGACTATCTCGAAACCGATCCTGCTGTCGACGCGAAGCACGTCGGCATCGAGGGCGTTTCGCGCTACGGCAAAGCCGCGCTTGTCACCATGGCCTTCGATCCGCGGTTCGCCATGGTGCTCGTCGGCTCATCCGGCAAGGGCGGAGCCACGCTGCTGCGCCGCAACTTCGGCGAGGGAGTTGAGAATCTGGCTACCGGTGAGTATTACTGGATGGCCGGCAATTTTATGAAATATGACGCGTCTGAAGCTAGTTTCGGCTCGATGAATCCGGGCGATCTTCCCGTTGATTCCAACGAGCTGATCGCTCTCTGCGCTCCGCGGCTCACTTTCATCAGCTACGGCATTCCCGAAAAGGGCGACGCCAAGTGGCTCGATCACGAAGGCAGCTTCATGGCCACGGTCGACGCCAGCCGTGTCTTCACTCTGCTCGGTGCCAAGGGCATGGATGTCGAAGGCGATTACAAGACCGCAAAGATGCCGCCCGTCAATGACGGCCTGCTCGATGGCCAGCTTGCCTGGCGCCAGGATGACGGCGGCCACACCGACGCCCCGAACATGAAGTGGTTCATCCAGTGGGCCGACAAATTCATCGGGCACTCGCCGTCGCAGTAGCAGCCTGCAGTCGGCGCGAGCTGTTCGAACGGAATACCGGGAGCGGCCTTGCGCTCTTTGGATGAAATGCGGCGCAGTTGAGCGGCCTTTGCACGCTTGCATCCGGCTCATCTGCGCTCAATGATAACGATAGAGACGTACGCGCCGAATTGCGAACTGGCCCGAAGGCAGGCGCAGATAACGTCCCTGATTGTCATCGTCGCCGTTCAGATCTCTTCCCGGAACCCTGGCGCCGTGCACAAACGTCCCTTCCCAGATCGAATCGATGCCGACGATCTCTTGCTTCGGCAGAAAAATGGGCGCATTCTTGAAGGAAAGTCCGTAGCTCATTTGAGCAGTCCCTGGCAAGCGTATTCCGCAGGAGGGCGAGTTGTCTCCAGTTTATAGTTTTGCAGTCGCATAAAATCATACAACGGTCCTCACACGCGACCTTCGTTGCCTAATTTGCCTATTGTGGGCAACTGAAAACGTTTGCAGGGAACCAGCCTGGTAAATTGCCTTTTTCCTTGACAAGTTCCATTCGTGCTTCATATACTTCGAGCCACCAAAGAATTGGCCCTGGAAACTGCATGTTCGTGCAAGGCACTGCGCTTCGCTCCGAGTAAGTTCGGAACGCAAGGGGTGAGCGGTAGGTGTGTCTTGTTGACGCGATTCTGTGGGAATCCAGCGAGAATTCAGGAGTTCTGGAGGCATCATGATGACTGCTCAGTTGGTTAATGGGTGGAGCAAACGTTTCTTGAAAACCGCGCTCTCAACCGCAAATTCAATCGCCCACTCCGCGACGTGGGTGGCTCTGGCGCTGATACTGCTCGCCAGCCTCCACGCCCGCGCGCAGGTGCTGTACGGCTCGATCACAGGAACCGTCGCCGACAAAACCGGCGCGGTGATTCCCAACGTTCCCGTGACGATCACGAACCAGGCCACGGGCGAAATGCGCACCGAGAAGGCAAACGGCGATGGCGTCTTCAACCTTCTCGACGTGTTGCCAGGGAATTACACGCTGTCCATCCCCACGGCGGGGAACTTCGCAGGCTTCACGCAGAAGGGCATCAATCTCGAGGTCAACCAGCAGGTGCGCGTGACTGTCGTGCTGCAACCGGCATCTGTATCAACGCAGGTCACTGTGACCGAGGCTCCGCCTGAGTTGCAGACTGAAACCGCCGAAGTGGATAGCGATATCAACCAGGTACAAATCTCGGAACTGCCCATCACCTCGTCGAAGGGCCGCAATTACGAAGAGCTCTACACACTGATTCCCGGCGCTGCTCAGGTACAGGAAAAGAATTCCATTGGCGGCAACCCCTCGCGCGCCCTGTCGGTGAACGTGAACGGCAATTCGTACAACGGCAATACAACGCGCATTGACGGCGCCATCGATTATTACGGATGGCTGCCTTACCTCATCGCCTACGTCACGCCGGCCGACGCTGTCGAAACCGTCACTGTCACCACCGACGACTTCAACGCCGAGCAGGG
This sequence comes from uncultured Acidobacteriaceae bacterium, assembly GCA_963751285.1. Lineage (GTDB taxonomy): Bacteria > Acidobacteriota > Terriglobia > Terriglobales > Acidobacteriaceae > Telmatobacter. The sequence continues at coordinate 144,866 of CAVVUE010000018.1, forward strand.
ACAGGCGGGCGGCGCTTCCATCCGCGTCACCACCAAGAGCGGTGGCCACGACTTCCATGGCAGTGGATGGTGGTATTACCAGGACGCAGCGCTGAATGCGCGCGCTTACCTCAACACTGCGCTGGTGCAGCCGACGATCCCCAAGAACATTAACCAGGAATTCGGCGGTAACTTTGGCGGGCCGGTTTATATTCCCGGGATCCTGACCGGCAAGAAGAAGCTGTTCTTCTTCACCAACTTCGATCGCATTACGCAGCGCACGCATGCGAGCGTTCCCGAAACCGTTCCCGACGCGCTGATGAACGGCGGCAACTTCTCCGAGGCGGCCCCTTATCGCGACGCTCTACGATCCGCAGCCGCAAGCTCCTGGCTGGCAGGGCCAGGTGAACCCAACGCTATGCCCGAATCCCAACGGCTCTTACACAAATGGGTATTTGCAATATCAGTGCCGGCCCACTTTTACCGCTGAGTACGGGGAGACGGGAGCCAACGTCAATACCATTCCTGCTTCGAGAGTCTCGCTCGCGGGCGGCATCATGATGCAGGACCTTCTCGCGATCTCGAAAACCATCAGCACGCCAAACGCGACCCTGCTGAGCAAGGTGATGCTCAACGATTATCAGGCAACGTCGACCGTCGCTTACAACCGCAACGCGTCGGACTCGAAGATCACCTACATTCCCAGCGAAAACACGCAGATCTACGGTAAATACGGCATCACGCCCTACTCACTCATCGATCCACAGGTCCTGGGTAACACGCCGTGCACTGGCAGCAACGCCTGCGCCGGCGGTCCCGCGGCCGACGGCGGCCAGCCGGGCGATGTCGGCGGCCGCGGGCAGAATGCCGGGCTCGGCTTCAGCCATGTTTTCAGCCAGAACCTGGTGCTCGATGCTGACGGTGGCTGGACTCGCCTTCTCACCTTCGCGCAGTCGACGCTTGACGTGGCGCTGGGCGACTACGGGCTCAACACGCTGAAAATCCCTGGAACCAATGGGGTCGGCCTGAACTATGTTGGCCAGCCCGGATTCTACCTCACCACATTCACAGGTATCGGAAACAACAACGGCTCCAACCCTTTCGAATTCCGCGATAACCAGTTCACCGGCGACGTGAACCTGAGTTGGCTGAGAGGGCGCCACGCCGTCAAAGTCGGCTACACTTACTATCACTTCGATCTCAACCACTTCCAGCCCACGAGCGGCGGCCAGCCCAACGTTCCGCGCGGCGGCTTCTTTTTCCAGGGCGGCATGTCCTGCGGTACCCCGGCGACGGCGTCCACTGCTTCTTGCACCATCGATGGGTACAATTCGCTTGCCGACTTCCTGCTCGGCCTGCCCAACAATGGCAGCGGTAATTCGATTGGAGACCCTTCGCAGGTCTTCAATCCCAACGCCCTGCGCTGGTCTGAAGATGGCGTTTATGCCCAAGATACGTGGACGGTCGATCCAAAGCTGACGCTGACCTACGGCATCCGGTATGAAGTTTATCCGGCCCCGTATCGCGATCGCACGGGCGCATCCGTTCTGCTTCCGCAACTGCCGCAAAGCGCCAACGTGGAAGTAGGTGGGATCAACGGAAACCCGCGTAGCGCCGGCATCGGAGCTGGATGGGGACAGATCGTGCCGCGCTTCGGCATTGCGTACCGGCTGAACGATAAGACGGTGATCCGCACCGGCTTCGGCCTCACGACCGATCCCGACTCCATGCGGTACCTGCGCGACTCCTTCCCAGAAGACCTGGCGCCTAACTACCAAGGAACCGGGAACTTCACGATGACTGTTGATCCGGCAAACGGCAACGCGCCCATGAACCTTACCTACGGTATTCCGAACACTGCCAAGCAGGCTCCGAACTACTCAACCGGGTTCGCATCGCTGCCCATCGCTGGGTCAACGAACACAGTTCCGCAGAACTTCCGCCGCGGCTACATCGAAAGCTGGAACCTGGTTGTGCAACGGACTCTCTGGAAGGACTTTGTGGGCACCGTCGGCTATGTCGGCGATCACTTTGTTCGCCAGCAGGTCAACATCAACTATCTCAACGCAGCAAATTTCCCGACATCGTCCTCGCCCTGCATGCCCAACGGACAGTTCAGCCCAACATCTGGCTATACCGGAGCGTGCAGCTTCGCCGCCAACGAGACCATCAACATCGGAAAGCCGTGCCCAGCTACTGCTACGGGCACCGCGCAGGGGACCTGCTATAACACTGGCGGCATCACGTTTGACCTGCCGCTCTGGAGCTCCGGGTACAACGGGCTGCAGACGCAGTTGACGCGCAATGCGGGCAAGAACGCTTCGCTGGGCGTGGTTTACACTTACTCGCATGCCATCGACTACGAGGACAACGGCGCCGGCTCGGGATCGGGCGGCACTGCATTCAATTACCCCGCGTTTTACCGCTTCAACCGCGGCTCGGCCGGATTCGACGAAAAGCACAACCTGCAGGTGTGGGGCGTCTACAGCCTGCCCTTCGGGCCAGGACAGATGTGGATGAACCACGGCCTGGTGGGCGACGTCATCGGTGGCTGGCAGTTGAGCGGGCAATTCAGCCATTTCAGCGGATTCCCGTTTTCGATCAACGCAAACAGCAACACCCTCGGCGGGTTTGCCCCCGGATTTGGTGCCACATATGCTCAATTGACCGGTTCGTATCAGCAGGAAGGCGGCCACTCCCAAAGCGCCAGTTCGCCGGTAAGTGGCGGCAAGCCGTGGTTCAACCCGGCCTCATTTTCGAGTCCGACTGAATCGGCGGCTGCGCCGGTAATACCAAACACCGGTCGCAACCAGTGGCGGGGACCGGGCAATTCGCAAACCAACGCCAGCCTCGTGAAGAACTTTAAGATCTGGCGCGAAGCCAATTTCCAGTTCCGCTTCGAGGCCTTCAACGTGTTTAACCATCCGTGGCTCAACGCTCCCAACGGGACGATCGGTAGCGGCACGTTTGGTTACATCAGCAACTTCAACGCCTTCAATGTCGCCGCCTTCGGCACAAACGCGGGCTCACGCCAGATGCAGTTTAGCGGGCGCATAAACTTCTAACCTGATTCACGTTCTGAATGTGCGGCAGCTCCCTCGGGGCTGCCGCACTGTTTTTCTGGCCGCAATTCCTTTAGGGCTTATCGCCAATACGGTGTGCCCGCTTTCGTCGTGCGGCTTTGTTGGCAACTGAGGCGCCGTGTATCCTATTACTTATCCACGGCAGAGGCGCCGAAAAGGTCGATCTCCAGCAACTGCGCCGCATGTCCCCTCCTCAACTTATGGAAAAAGAGGGTGTCACGCTCCCATCCTTCGAGCCAATCTTAATGGTGCCAGACAGCCGATCCGTCGAAACACCTGCCGACATTTCGGCCTGGTTCACATCATTTGAGCCGCACCCGTGGCTCGCAAACCGCCACCTGCAGACCGTCGTCGGCAATTTTCTGCCCCGTGCCCCATTTCGCCTCCCCACGGTCGCTGAGGCAGTCGAAGTCGATCCTTCCGACGGAAGCCAGGTTCTCTGCCATTGCCACTGGCAGCCCGAGTCCGCGCGTGCCTCACGGCTCACTGTCGTTCTTGTGCACGGCCTCGAAGGCTCTTCGGATTCGCGCTATATCCGGGGTATCGCGGCGCGGGCCTTTGCAGCCGGCATGAACGTCGTCCGCATGAACATGCGTAACTGCGGTGGCACCGAAGCGCTCACACCCACGCTGTATCACTCCGGCCGCTCCGCCGACGTGGGTGCCGTGGTGCGCTATTTCACCGGCCTCTTCGGCCTCTCGCGTGTGGCGCTGGTTGGCTACTCCATGGGCGGCAACCTCGTGCTCAAGCTCGCCGGCGAGTTGGGGGCGCGGCAGCCGCTTTCGGCTGTAGCCACTGTTTGCTCCGTAATCGATCTTGCTCCCAGCGCCGATGCGCTGCACGAACCCGCCAACCGCGTTTATGAGTGGAAATTTATTCGTTCCCTGATGCAGCGCTTCCACCGCAAGGCAAAGCTCTTTCCTGAAATCTACAACGCGAGCGGCATCGGTCCGGTGCGAACGATCCGCGAGTTTGATCAGAAAATCGTCGCTGCCTACTGCGGCTTCCGCGATGCCGATGATTACTATTACCGCGCGGCCAGCGCCCGCGTCCTCGACCGTATCGCCGTTCCCACGTTCATCCTTAACGCGTGCGACGACCCATTCATCCGCCTGTTTCCTGAAACCCGGGCTCAGTTGATTTCGAATCCCCACATCAACTTTGTCGAGACCAGCAATGGAGGTCACTGCGCCTTTCTTGCCAGGCGCTCAGCCGACGGCATCCACTGGGCCGAGGCTACCGTGGTCCGCTTCCTTCAAGCTGTCGCATCGGGTACTCTCCGCCCCGCTGCTCCGCCCACCGCGCTCAATTCGTAGCTAAAATAATGGTTGTGGGCGAGTAGCTCAATTGGATAGAGCACCGGCCTTCTAAGCCGGGGGTTGTGGGTTCGATTCCCGCCTCGCCTACCATTATTTGCTGTTCTCTTTTTTGCGCTGCTATGTAAAGGGCGCTCCGAAGGGGAAGGAAGATCCAGAGGACCGGTCTCGCCGGCCTCAGCCCTTAGGCAGCAGGTGCTCGAAGATCCGCAAATGATGCTAGCTGAATCGCAGGGAACTCCCGGATGGCGGGTAGCGATTGGCGCTCCACATCGCGCGAGGCGTGCAGCCGTGTTCTCACCTGCGCAAGGCTCGCGTCGTTGTAACCGGGGTGCGTCACCAGCTCCCACGTGCCGGAAGGCAGTCTCTCGAGCAGGGAACGAAGAGCTGAGGCATCAAGGGTCCCCGTGCCGGCCATGGCGATCGTTCCATCGGTAGTCACAAAGCCCTCCCCGGCGAGGATGCGGCGCGAACGTGGTTCGAGGGTGCGCAAAGCTGTGAGTGCGGCAATGCGCCTCAGGGAAGCGCCCGCAGTCGCGCGGACCGCCCATTCCGGCTCAAAGGGATGGCGGATGGCTCGGATGCCGGCCGCGCCTGCGGCGCGAAGCACCGGACGCAGCACTGCGGAAAAAACATGCGTGTGCATGTGGCTGTCCACGTGCGTCAACCGCAGACCCCGCTGCTGCAGCAGCCCGACCTGCGCCGCGGCTTCCGCCTCGATCTCCGCTGCACGGATCCGACCCGTGAAGAGCCTCGCCAAAAACTTGTCAAGCGAACTGGGAAACCGGCCCGTCTTGCGATCGACGAGCGTGGGAATCTGGTGCGCCGGGAGCACCGGATCACCATCCACCAGAACGACATGGCAGCCCACTCCCAGTGTGGGCATGGACCGCGCCAGTTCGATGGCTTCCTCAGTCGCCGCGGCACGCGCCATCAGTGAGGCGCTGGTCACTACCCCGGCATTGTGCAGCTCGGCAATCGCGCGATTCACGCCCGCGGTCAGCCCGAAATCGTCCGCGTTCACAATCAGTCGGCCCACGGGGTGAGTGTATCAATTGGGCCGAGGCGCCCGGCGCATCATGTATTCGCTGCTGACGTCAGAATCCGGGGGCAACAGACCATTGGGTGGCTACGCCAGCTGCCCCGAGTCAACTTGCTCCTTTGCGCCCGCATCTACCAGCGATACACGGTCAAGTTGTCAAGATAGACATTTCCCCACGTCGTTCCGGCGCTGTTCCCGTCGATCTGGAAATTGGTCAGGATCGCCGGTCCCCAGCCCAGCGCGTAACCCGAGAAAACGTTGATGTTCAGGTCCTCCTCGTTTCCATCGAGCCAGACGGTGTGGTAGGTTACCCAGCCGTTCTCGTCGTGCGAAAAATAAATCTGCACGTGATGCCACTGGTTCGGGGTCCAGTTCTGCACGTTGCAATACGAGTAGGAATGCAACCAGGTATCCCACGAATTGGTCGGAGAGCCGCCGTTCACGGCATAGTCCCAGGTGTAGGTCCAGCTGTCGCACTGGAATCCCATGATCACGGTCTCGCCGCTCGGCATCGTCTGGTCCAGGTCGAACTCGAGGTTGTTAAACCCTGCCGCGGATCCGGCAATGTACACCCACCCATCGTAAAAAAAGTTCTGCGAATACATGTCGTCGTCGAATTGTGAGGTATACCGCTCGCCGCCGAAGTAGTTGAACTGGTTTGCGAAGAGCATGGCGGCTCCGGTGAGTGATGGTGAACTCACCAGGCTCATGGTGCCGCTCGAAGAACCGGGTGTGCCGCCGTCGTGGATCTCGGTCCAGTTACCCAGCGTCTGGATCGAGCTTACCTCGACCGCGTTAGACGGGATCACGTCAGTCGCCCCGCCCGTTACATCTACCGAAACATCGGTATCGCAGACGTCGCCATAGGCGTCCCATGATTTCACGTGCACAGTGTGCCATCCCGCAGGGGCACTCACCGGGCCATTCATCGTCTGCCCGGAAAAGATCGCCGTATAGGCGCTGTCATCGAGAGAGAATCCAATCGCCGTCACCGTCTGCGACGAACACGTGGGCGAATCTGTAGTCAGGTTGAACGGCGATCCGACTTGCTGGCCATTGCTCGGGCTGGTGATGACCGTCTGCGCTGCTACGGGAACCGCCACGGTTGCAATCATCAAAAAAATAAGATGGGCGAATTTCATTGCATACTTCATCGGCAGATACCTTCGTGAAGGAATTAAGTGCCGCTCTGCGCGGCCGAACACCGAGGCAAATCATCGAAACCATTAGTTCGGCAATTTAAGAAAGCCGGCGCGGCTTGTTTTTTTTTAATCACTTGCAAGATTCCATTAACTCTTCAGCACACGCAGCTATGTTGCTCTGCCCGTCGCATACTCCGTATCGGCATGCAGCAGCATCCGAACGAAACCTGTGCCTTCCGCATGACACAGCTTCGTTCGAGCGTTCTTTCACGTGCTGTGAAGGAACGAACCGTTACTCAGAGATTTTCAGGTGGGCTGTTTTGAGCCTGGAAGATTCTTGCGGCTCGACAAACCTCTTTAGTAAAAAGGCATCCAACCGAGCAGGAGGACTTGCGTTTCTATCCCCGGTTCGAGTCCTTTGGGGTCGCTCAACAAAAAACAATCTAACGAGACCTGAGCCGTTCCGTCCTGAAGGGGGCCCGCTCTCTGCTATCTATTTAGGTTCCGACTGAAAGGCAGCCAGTCGCTGTGTTGTGTTACAGCTATCCTTACACGACAAAACACCCTTAGGCAACCTTTTTTTGAGAACCGGAGAAATACTCCGCCATCTCAGGTCGTGGCAGGCCGATTGCTGTCCTCATCTCCGAAATCATCTGCGAGTGAACTTCGTGCGCCGCGCCGTTCGCAGATTCTTACCAGCCTGCCTGATCGATGATTGGCATGGTGCCGCAGCCGAACTTGACGGCGTCCCATCATGACTCGGCATGGGACCTGCGACGAGCGAGAATCGCTCGCGGAGCCTTGCAGATCAGAACTGGAACCCCGGCTTGAGCCGGCATTGATAGAGCGTGGACTTGTCTCGATCAGAACCGGTTCGAATGGAGCAGGTCGCCCAGCTCAGGTACAGATCGGGGCCCAATGGAAAAACGATCTGCACTCCGCTTATGTCAGCGTCAAGGCTCACGCCTTCCGCAGTCTGCGGAAGCGTGAAGGTAAGGGTGCTTCCAAACTCGACAGGATACGAGTCGCGCACAATGGAAACGATCGAGGTGTGAAAGACCTCAGCCTGCACCAGGAACGTCGCCGTGTCAGACCAATCCATTGCCGAAACCACAATCGTGCGCCCGCCGTTGGCGAAACCGCTGGGGTCAATCAAGGTAAACGGGCACGGTCCAGCAATGCATGAGGCTCGTGCATCACGAAACTCATTCCCAGCGCCCGCATCCAGCGTCACGGAGTTGGTTGATGCCTTCCAGAATCCATCCGGCGAGCAAGGCGCCTGGTGACGGCACGGAACGTTGGCGCGGTTGTCGACCTGAAACGTCCTGACCGCACTGCCGATGTTTTGGTCGCTGCTGGAATTTACTGTGTACCTCACCCTAATGTTTGAGACAACTGTGGATGGATGGTCGGCGCTGATGCTCTCCGCCACCGAGATCGGTGCCATCGCCGCAATCACCAGTTGCCTGAGCGACGAGCGAAATCGAATGGGAACATGAACATCGAGGGGTTCATAATCCCGATGCCGGAAAGTGAGATCGACCGTCTGCCCGGGTAATACCGACTCGGGAAATGCGACTCTGAAATATCCAGAGGCATCCGATTCCGTGGTCAGGCTGACGCTTCCATGTGTCGCCGTGATATGAACACCAGCAATCGGCAGCTCCTTGCGCGCGTCTTTATCCTGGCGAAAGACCGCGCCCTGCACGACCGACCAGCGCGGCCTCCAGTGGCGCACTGAGAGCCATAGAGCGGACCCTATCACTGCCCCGGCCGCAATAACGATCAGGATTACCAGTTTCTTGCGTCCCATTTCCTTCCGTCCATATATAGGGTTTGACGCGATTCCCGTTGGAATTGCCGTCCGCCCCCAATTCACCTTTTGCTGATTTTCCGCATCTAACTTAGTGCTGCCAGCGACGCCAGCCGAATCTGATCGAGAAGCACGCTTTTACCTTGCGAACTTTTTTGAGTGAGGCAATGATTTGGCGTGAAACTGAGATGACCAGCGACAAGGAACCACAGCAAAACTCGCGCCGGCGGTTGTTACGTCAGCTGTCTTGCTTGTCGATGGGGCTGCCTTTTTTGCGGACGCAAGCCTTAGCTCTGCCCGGGCAACAGGTCATCCAGCACGAAAACCGCAAGCAACACACCGAGCCCGCCGCTCCGCCTTCGCCAACCTCACTCTCCCCCGAAGATGATCAATTCCTCGACGGGCTTCAGCGCGCCGAATTCCTCTTTTTCTGGGAGCAGGCAAATCCCCAGACCGGCCTGGTCAAGGACCGCTGCAATGTACGTACCAACGACACCAGCCTGGCCGCCAGTATCGCTTCAACCGGATTTGGATTGACCGCAATCTGTATCGCTGATCAACGTGGCTACATCGGCCATGCCGATGCGCGCCAGCGCGTCGTACGGGCTTTGTCATTTTTGTGGCATAAGCTGCCGACGCACCGCGGTTTCTTCTTTCATTTCGCGAACATCAATACCGGCGAGCGGTTATGGGACTCGGAAGTGTCGTCGGTCGACACTTCGATCCTGCTTTGCGGGCTGCTCACTTGCCGCCAGCATTTTGAAGACAAGGACATCGACCAACTGGCTCACGCCATCTTCGACCGGGTCGACTGGTCCTGGCTTTCTGAAGATACCACTCTCCTTTCGCATGGCTGGACGCCGGAGCTCGGATTCATTTCGTCGCGCTGGGATCTATACAGCGAATTAATGATGATGTATTTGCTGGCGATGGGGTCCTCCTCCCATCCACTACCGAAAGACGTGTGGTTTGCCTGGAAGCGAACTTTGTTCGAGTTCGACGGCCTTCGCTATGTGGGATCGTTCGCCCCGCTCTTTGTTCATCAGTATTCGCAGGCCTGGTTCGACTTTCGCGGCAAACGCGACCGCTTTGCCGACTATTTTGCGAATTCCGTCATTGCGACCGACGTCCACCGGCGATTTTGCCTCGAGCTCAACACACAATTCCCCGACTACAGCAACGCGCTCTGGGGCATCACCGCATCCGATTCGCCGAAAGGCTATGTGGTCTGGGGCGGCCCGCCCGCTATGGGGCCTATCGATGGCACCATCGCACCTGCCGCCGCGGGAGGCTCGCTCCCGTTCTTACCCGGAGCAACAATGCGCGTCCTGAGAACCATTCACGACCACTATCCGAATGCATGGTGCCGCTACGGATTTGTCGATGCGTTTAATCCCTTGACCGGGTGGTATGACACTGACGTTATCGGCATTGACACCGGGATCACCATGCTCATGGCCGAAAATGCCCGCACCGGCTTTGTCTGGGAAACGTTCATGAAGAACCCCGAGGCACGGCGCGCCATGGATCTGGCGGGCTTTCAGCCCGATACCTCCTCTTCTTCCAACAACCCAGCGCCTCCAACCGGTTGATATGACGCAGATAAACGCCTTTGCAGATAGAGCTTTCGATCGTGAAATTCGGGGTTCGCGACAGGCGCCAAAAACAACACACAGCAGCAGTTATGCATCGCACTAATTGAGTGGAATATAGAAGGGTCACACTGTCTGTGAGTCAGTTTCACGCCTTTGGCCCTGGTCTTGGTTCTCGAGATGTCTTGTGTGGCGCAACTTGCCCGAATCTGCGAATGGCAGCCGGCCCTTGACGAAACCAGAGTAGCTTTCTCCCTGGGCCTCTCCGGTTAGGTCGCCGCAAACCCCCGGGCCCCAACGGCAGATTTTCGTCGTTGGGGCCGGTGCAAAAGGGAGCGGCGGCCTTCAACACCGCAAGACAGGACACAGTAACTCTGGTTTTGCCGCAGGAAGACGAATGCCCTCAACCACGGATTCAGGAAAGCCCGAAAAGAAGACCCAACCAAAGTCCTCGCACTCGCCAGGATCATCCGCCAGCGCATGGGCCGACCGGGTTCGTGCCCTCAAAAACATCCCTCCCGTCCTCCACTTTGTCTGGGAGTCGGGCCCTGCAGTCGTGTCCTGGAACATCGCAATTCGCGTTTTGGTGGCGTTCCTCCCTGTGGGAATCGCCGTCATCGGCGGTTACATCATCGACGGCGTCAAACAGACCTTGTTTCAAAAGCCCCTGCCCGGATACTTTTGGTGGGTCGTAGCGGCAGAAGCCGCCCTGGCTGTCATGATCGGCGTTCTTTCCCGCGCGGTGGACTACTTTGACAGTCTGCTCGCCGACCGCTACATGTATCACGTGAGCGTTGAGGTGATGCGCAAAGCCGCCGCGCTCGATCTGACAGTTTATGAAGACCCCGTCTTTTACGACCGGCTGGAGCGGGCCCGCGTGCAGGCCACCGACCGCCTCGCGATGATTCAGCAGATGGGCCGCCTCATCCAGCAAACGGTCACTGCGGCCGCTTATTCCGCGCTGCTCGCCTGGTATTCCCCGTTCTTGCTGCTTCTGCTTGTGGCTGGCGTCATTCCGGCCTTTCTCGGCGAAAGCCTCTTCGCGTTTCTCATGTATGCGAAGAATTTCAGTCAGACGCCCATCCGTCGCCAGATGGACTACCTCCGCCAGGTGGGCGGCAGCAAGGAAGCGGCCAAAGAGCTGAAGCTCTTCAACCTGAGCGAGTATCTTACCGAGCGATTCAAAAAGCTTTCCTGGCGCATTTACAAAGAAGACGTGGCCCTCAACCGGCGCCGCCTTTTCTGGACTGGATTGCTGGCGATTCTTGCCCAGCTCGGCTATTACTCAGCCTACGTGCTCAGCATTTACCGCACCATCCACGGCGACTACAGCATCGGCGGTCTCACGGTGATCACCACCGCCATCATGCAGGCGATGAGCAACATCCAGCAGGCATTTTCAACGGCATCGGGCGTCGCCGACCAGGCTCTCTTTCTCACTGACCTGTTGGCCTTTTTTGAAATGAAACCCGCTGTTGAATCGAAACCGAATGGTTTGCCCGCGCCACGCCCCATACAGCGTGGCTTCGAGTTTTGCAATGTCTCGTTTGCCTACCCCGGCACCAACCGGTGCGTCCTCAGCAACTTCAATTTCACGCTGTCACCGGGAGAGCGCGTTGCCCTCATCGGCGAAAACGGCCAGGGCAAGACAACGGTCGTCAAACTGATCACGCGCCTTTACGACCCCACCGAAGGGCGCATTCTGCTTGACGGCGTTGACCTACGCGAATACGACCTGGCCGATCTGCATTCAGAAATCGGCGTCATCTTTCAGGACTTCATGCGCTATGAAATGACGGCTCGTGAAAATATCGCCATTGGCCGCATTGAAGTTGACCACGCAGACGACGCGATCGAATACGCGGCGAAGAAAAGCATGGCCGGCGAAGTGATCGCCCGGCTTCGCAATGGCTATGACCAGATGCTCGGTCGCCGTTTCGAGGGCGGCGTCGATCTCTCCGGCGGAGAGTGGCAAAAACTGGCTTTGGCCCGCGCTTATCTCCGCGACGCACAACTGCTCATTCTCGACGAGCCTACCGCCTCGCTCGACGCGCGCAGTGAATTCGAGGTGTTCGAGCGGTTTGCCGAGCTTACTTACGGTAAGATGGCGCTCCTCATCTCCCATCGCTTTTCCACGGTCCGCATGGCCGATCGAATCGTCGTTCTCGAAGGTGGCCGCCTTGTCGAGGAAGGAAACCACAGCCAGCTGATGACGCTGGGCGGGCGCTATTCCGAAATGTTTGAAATGCAAGCCGCGAGTTACCGCTGATACCCAATGGCCGATCTTGCTTCCATTCTCGAATCTCAGCTTCCCGACTCCCGGGATGAGTCGCTGCACCGCGTGCAGGATGCGGCCCGGCTGGTCGCTTCATGGGACGTCAACCATCGGCCCTCTTCCCCGGGCAGCTTTGACGGGCGCATCAATGGCGCCGCGCGCTCGCTCGCCCAGTTGGAGAAGTGCGTGGCCCGCGACGCAGGAAAGGGTTCCGAACAGGATCCGCCGGCTGAATCTTCGCGACAGGCATTGTGCGAGCTTCGGGGTCATGTCCGTTTGCTGCACCTGGCTCTGGCCGCGGTAGCCGATCGCCAGGGGCTCATAGGTTCCTTGCCGCGCGCCGTTTTCGCCGAGCGGCGGGAGGAACCGCGCGTCGCCGCGGCGGCATCCGCCTACCTGAACAGTCTGGACGGTGCATTCACTCCATCGACCTTCTGCGCCTTTGTCGAGGCCTTACAGGCCCGCGATCCGCTCACGCTTGATGAGTTATGGAATATCGCCCCCTTTCTTCAGTTCGCTCTTCTGGAATCTCTTTTGCACGATGTCTTCGCATTGCTGCGCCAAAAGCACGCGGAATCTGTGTCGAGCTTCTCCACCAGGCTCAATAGCCTGCAATCCATCCCTCAGGTTGACTAGGTTTCGCTGATTGAGCCTCTCATCGTCTTCGACGCGGTCCTGCGCCAGGATCCCGCTGGAGCGTACGAGAAGATGGACTTCGAGAGCCGCCAGGCCTATCGCAATCGCATCGCCCAGATCGCTCGCCGTTCCGATTCAACCGAACTCGAGGTGGCGAAAGCCGCGCTTGAACTGGCTGGCCAGTGCAGCCAGCAACCATCGGGCGATCCGCGCATGCAGCAGCGCCGGCTGCATATCGGCTATTACCTGATCGATAAGGGGTTCAGCCGCCTCGCCTCACACGTGGGTTTCCATCCAACCCCGGCTTGGCGCGTGCGCGCATGGGTTCGCGACTCCGCTGAAGATTTCTATATCGGCGGCGTTCTCGTCCTTTCCTTCGTCGCTCTCGCGCTGGCGCTCTTCCCGGTTTTGTCTCGATTCAACAGCGTCTCTTCTCTCATCTTTGCATTCCTCCTGCTACTGCCCCCGACGATGCAAATCGCTGTTGATCTCGTGAACCACTTCGTTACAGACCTGTTTGTGCCGGAGTCGCTTCCCAAGCTGGATTTCAGCAAGGGGATCCCTGACGATCGCGCAACCTTGGTTGTCGTGCCATCGTTGCTGTTGAACGAACCACAGGTGCGAGAGCTGGTAAATAATCTCGAAGTTCGTTTCCTCGCCAACCGCCAGCTTAATCTCCACTTCGCTCTTTTGACCGATCTTCGCGATTCCGTGACCAAGCCAAGAGAAGGCGATGCTGACCCGCTTGTGGACCTGGCTATCCGCCTCATCGATGAGCTGAACGCCAAATACGCGTCGCCGCAAAACGGATCGTTCCTCTTTCTCCATCGCCATCGCATCTTCAATCGGCGGCAGGGGGTTTGGATGAGTTGGGAGCGCAAGCGTGGCAAGCTGCTCGACTTGAATAACCTTCTCACCGGGAAACATGACGCGTTTCCCATCAAGACCGGTCCCATTGAAAAGCTGCGCGGCATTCGCTACGTCCTCACCCTCGACTCCGATACGCAGCTTCCCAGTGGGACCGCCGGCCGCCTCGTCGGCGCCATGGCCCACCCCTTGAACCAGGCGGTCATTGATCCCAGGTTACGAGTCGTCACTTCGGGATATGGCATCCTGCAGCCGCGGATCGGCGTCGCCGTTCGATCCGCGCTTCGCTCACGCTTGGCTGCCATCTTTTCCGGTCAAAGTGGCTTTGACATCTACACGCGCGCCGTGTCCGATGCCTACCAGGATCTTTTCGGGGAAGGCATCTTCACCGGCAAAGGCATCTATGAAGTCGCTTCGGTCCACGCCGTGCTCAATCGCAGATTCCCGCGCGATGCTCTGCTCAGTCACGATCTCATTGAGGGCGCTTACGCCCGCGCCGGCCTCATCTCCGATGTCGAGCTGATCGACGACTACCCCTCCCACTACAGCGCATACAGCCGTCGTCAACATCGCTGGCTGCGTGGCGACTGGCAGATCGCCCAGTGGATTTTTTCCAAAGTCCCCGACGAATCGGGTCACTGGGGGCCGAACCCGATCTCCGCGATTTCGCGTTGGAAGATCTTTGACAATCTTCGCCGCTCGTTGGTCGATCCATGTCTCCTGATTCTCTTCGTCGCAGGCTGGATCCGCTTGCCGGGCGGCCCGGTCTATTGGACAATCGCGGGTCTTTTGCTGTTGTGCTTCCCCATGATTCTTCAGCTGGGATTCAGTCTGAGCCGTGCCATTGCGGGCGGTAATAAGGGACAATGTCTTGAGGCCTTTTCCGCCTTCGGGCGCACAACCCTCCATACGCTTCTCCATCTTGTTCTTCTTTTTCATCAGACCTTCCTCACCGTCGACGCCGTCCTGCGTTCTCTGATCCGCCGGTTCATCACCGGGGAGCGGACGCTGGAATGGGAAACAGCAGCTCAGTCCGAGGCGCAATCGGATCAGAAAGGCCCGGTCGATCGCTATCTTGCCGCAATGCCGTTTACCGCCGTGGCGCTAGGGGTCGCAATACGGCTGTTTTCGGAGCGCCACGATGCCATCTTCATTGCGGCTCCGCTCCTCGTGGCATGGGGCTTCTCCGGCTTTGTAGCTGCCTGGCTCAACCAGCGCCCCTATGAGCTCTGCCGCCTCGACCGGGAAGACCAGGAATTTCTTCTGCTGCACGCGCTCCGATGCTGGCGATACTTTTCCGAGTTCAGTTCCGCGCGACACAACTACCTGATTCCCGACAATGTGGAGGAAGAACGGTTCCATGAGGCCCCGAGGGTCTCCCCCACAAATATCGGGCTCCTCCTCAACGCCCGCCAGGCGGCTTGTGAACTCGGATTCCTGACTGTGCCTCAGTTTGCGACCCTCACGTCCCATAGCCTCGCATCTGTCGCTCGTCTCGAAACGCTCCATGGAAACCTCTATAACTGGTACGACACGGAGACGCTTCAGGCCCTTGGCCCCGAGCCATTCGTCTCTTCTGTCGACAGCGGCAACTTCCTTGCATCGCTCTATACCCTTCGCGCCGGCCTTCGCTCGCTCGCACAAAAGCCGTTGCTCCATCCGCACCTGTTTTTAGGTCTGCGCGCTCACTGGAGACTCATGCGCGCGCAAAAGCATCTGCCTTCGGCGCTCGCCCGTCTCCGGCTCCCTCGCGAACGGGCTACGATCACCGCCTGGACTCGATGGCTGCCGGCGGCAGAAGCTGCGCTAACTGCATCCTCCGGAAAACACTCTGCTCATCAGAATCGGATTCCGTGGCTGAACGAGACTCTTGCGCAAGTCTCCGCCATCCGCGCCCTGCTCCACGATTTCCTGCCCTGGTTGCTTCCGGAATATAAAGCGCTTCACAAGCCGCTGCGGTTTACCGTCCCCAGATCGAGTAATTCGCTCTCGCTCGAAGATGCGATTCCTTTTGCCGAAAAACTTGCAACCCACGTCGTCGAGTCGCGCACCGCTCTCGCTGCACTGCCGGGGCAGTTACACCTAGCCGAACAACTGCTCCATTCGGTTCAATCTGCGCTCAAAGAGTTTCATGCTTTGGTCGCCGATCTGCACACAATGGAACAAGCTGTCGACCGGCTGATCGAAGCAACGGATTTCTCGTTTCTTGTCTCTCCCGGCCGCCAGATTCTTACCATCGGCTACAATGCGGCGAAAAATCACCTGACCAATTCCTGCTACGACCTGTTTGCCTCGGAGGCAAGATTGGCGACGTTTCTCGCCGTCGCGCAGGGCGATCTCCCTCAGCGGAGCTGGTTCAAACTGGACCGGGAGCACACCAGCGCATTCGGCCAATTCCTTCCATTTTCGTGGACGGGAACCATGTTCGAATACCTGATGCCATCGCTGTGGATGCGCAGTTACAGGGGTTCGCTGGTCGCTCGCACTGAGGCTGCCTGTGTTTACATCCAGCGCGAATTTGCCCGCTCTCTCCATATCCCCTGGGGTATCTCCGAGTCGGGCTCGGCACAGAAAAATGACTCCGGCGACTATTGCTACTACGCCTATGGTGTTCCGCGAGTCGCGCTGAGCCCCGATGCCACGGCCGGCCCGGTCATCTCGCCCTACTCGAGCTTCCTTGCACTCTGCGCCGATCCTGCTGAAGCGATCAATAACCTTCGCCGCATGGAGTCAGCGGGCTGGGTTGGCCCGTATGGCTTTTACGAATCGGCGGACTTCACCCAGTCCCCGCGTACTCCGGTCCTGGTCCGCGAGTGGATGGCTCACCATCAGGGAATGTCGCTGTTGGCAGTCACGAATCTGCTGCGCAACAACGTCATCCAGCACTGGTTTCATTCGAACCCGATTATTCAGGCCTCCGAGTTGTTGCTGCAGGAAGAACCGGTGAGCCTCTGGGTGCTCAAGGCCAGATTCAAAGCGTTGGCTTCAGGCGCTGCCGCCTGACGAGCCTTCGTCATTGCGCGATTCAAAGTCAATGCGAGTTCTGATTGGGGAAAACACTCGCCTGGGGAGTTCCGGTAGCGATCTGATCCATGGGCAGTTCCAGTGCGAAAAGCGAACCAGTTCCCTGGTCCGCATGTACCCAGATACCGTGGAAAGCTCTCTGAAGCTCAGGATGCATTCTTAACAGGCCCGCCATCACAGCGGTGACCTGCTTCCTCGCTCCGGCTGGATCCTGTAACTGCGCCGCTTGCGTCGCATCGGGCTTGTAGTGAACATCCAGATCGAGCCCGCCCAGGGCTGTTGTGGTATCTACCGCACTAACCGTAATCAACTCCCCATCTGCATAAAACGTCATCGGCGCCGTTCCGGGCAGATCTTGCGGGTGAATCTGGTCAGCTTCCTGGTGCAGCTTTGTGAGGTTGGGGCTGGATAGAGAATCAAGAGGATCCAGAAGGCTGGTCGCCAGCCGATAGTAGAACCACGCATCCCAGTCCATCCTGGCCTGCGCATACTTGCGCGCCGACACCCAGTACCACAGCCCGTCGTGCCCTGCGGCTGTCATGGCTCTGTCAACCATGCCTGCAACCAGCCAGCGATTGTCAGACGTCTTTGACAGAATGATCGTGACCTGTTGGGGATGCTGTACGCCCGTCGCGTGTACGATTGCCACCGCATACATTCCCGGGGCCGGGATCGGGAAACTCCACACAACCACCGGCGACCCGCAATAGAAATCGGTTCGCGTTTCACCCTGCGGATTGCCGGTCGCGTCGAGAACGTAAAGATCGTCGACGGTAATCGTGGCAGTCTGCACGAGCGGCCTCAGATGCGCCACAGAATCGCTCATTCCCTTGAAGTCGGCCGCCACTGCGGGCACCGATATCCCTCGAATGTTGTCCACGTTGCCGGTCTGAACATCTGAAAGGATGGTTTCCGCCGTTCGCGAAAACGTCTCGCGCTCCGCGGGCGTCATCTGCGACTGGGTAGCACACGAAGTGGCATAAGCGGCTGGAACGAGATTCCAGGCGCACGTGAGCAGTAAAGCGCCCAGGACGTTTCGACCCCGCGCAAGGTTGAAGATCATGGTCGTTCCTCTTTAGGCCAGCAATCGGTTAGGGGACGCAGCTCGTTTGCGCACTCAAACCCTCCGTATTGGGTAGCGGCGCCGGCAAAGGCTTCGCCAGCGAAAGATCTTTGAGCGCAATCTTCAACGCCTCCTGTTCCACATCGTCGACTGCCATTGGCGCGATGACTTGGAAAATGCCCAGGAAATTGTTCAGCGTAAGGTATGACCTGCGGTTGAAATCGAGAAAATCGAGCGGATATTCAGGTTTTCGGGCCCTCGCTTCGATCGGATCCGCATCCAGCAGGTAGCTGATATCTGGCTTTGGCACCATGCTCGTGATCGCGCGAGCATATGCCCGCATGGCTGGCTGACCCAACTCCAGGTTGGCCAGTTCGTCGTAGATGAACCTGTCGAAGATGAGAACGTCGACGCCCGAGCACTGCACTTGTTTGATTAGCAGCCGAAGCGAAATCGTATCGGCGACGTAGAGAAACAGGCGAATGCCGGTCATGATCCACGACCGTACGTTCTTGTCTCTTTTGCGAATGGGAGCTTCGGGAGTTCCCACGCCGGCGTCCCCCCGAAAAACCAGGTGCGCCATCCCTTCGCGAAATCCGGTCAGCGTCGCCACATCATCCCAGAAGCAAACTAAGCGAACGCTCAAACCGATTTGCTCCAGCGAAGCGCGGAGCCTTTCAATTTGCGTGCTTTTGCCGGCACCGTCGATGCCAGAGAAACTAATGACTCTTATTCTTCGGTTGTCGCACTGCGCATCCATCACTATGCCTCGGTGTGCCCTACTTCTCAATAAGTGGCTGCTCTTCCGTGCTGCGTCAGCGCGGCTGGCTGGGGCTTGAATGCGATAGGGCTGCAACGGTTCCGATCGCGACGCAGGCCCCCACCACCACGCCGACCCTGATTAGGATCGATCGAATCCTGCGCTGCTTCGCAGGTGCGATCACGGCTCCCGTCGGCCTTGATCCCGCGACCCCCGTGGAATTTACAGCCGGCGCCGCCGCCGTTCCAACCGGTTTCGCCGGAGTGCTCTCCTGTTGCCCGGAATTCGACTCGGCGCTGCTGTTCTCGCTGGTACCCGCCTGGCTTTGTCCCTGCTGCTCGCCGCTCACATTCGGGTCAGATGCCGGTTGGGCCGCATTGTTCGCATTCGCTTGTTGTCCATCGGAATTGGGGTTTTCCGCTTCGGCGGAATTGGAAATCGGGACTTGTGCCCTCTCGGCGGTTGGGCTCTCCTGACTGCTCTGCGCTGTCGCTTCCGCCGCCTGCAACATCACCAACAGCACCAGGCAGCCTGCGACTTGCCTCATGAATCGCGAATTTGCAAGCCTCATGATGTCTCTCCGGATGATCGTCAGCTATAGACCCCGAACCCTGGGTGCCATAACACCTAAGCCGCAGTTTGCGAAACGCGATCTTCCTCGGCTTGTGCTTCCTCGCGCTGTTCAACTCTCGCACCGCGTTGAATGAAGCTGCCGATCGCATCGGCAATTGATGCGAAAATCTGAAAAATCCTATCCGCTCCTGCTGCCTCGAACATCGTCTTTGCCTGCGCTGTCACCCCGGCAAGCCTCACATCGCCGTTCCGCTTCAAGGCCTCCTCGAGGCAGCACAGTAGAAAATGGATTCTGGGTCCATCTATCGTGTTCAGCTGAGAGCAATCAAGCACGACGTGAGGGCGATACTCGCTCATGCGGCTCGCCAAATCGCGCAGGAAGGAGCGCTGCTGCTTGACATCAGCCGTTTCAGGAACCGCCACCACGATCACATTCTTTGACTGGTCAGTCATCGTCACGTTCCATCCTTGCTCGCCTGCAAATTCGCACCTTAGATGCGGGTATCGTCGGCCTCTACCAGGCGGCCGACCTCAAGCTCCGGCGCGACATCCTTCTCAGGCTTCAATCTTTCACTTTCTTTTAACGAGCGCAGGAGCTTGCCTCTTGGATTGCGAAGCGCCACAAGGAACAGATTTTTCGCGTATCGACATAGGGTGGAAAAGTTTGTCCTGTACCAGCAGCACCAGTCCATTCGCTCTGATAAGCCGCACATGAATCGCAACCCTGACAATTTACCCGCCGATGTCAACATCGTCGCCACCAATCGATGGTTGCCATCGAGTACCGTGACTGGCTTCTTCTTGCGGTGCCCGAGAAGGATCACCGTGCCGAATCCCCGGCTTCCCTGGCGTAGTTGCTCTTCGAGTGCCTCGATCTTCGATATAAAATCGGCATCCAGCTTATGCCGCCTGGCGCGTAAATCGTCGGCAATTCTGGTAATCGCGAAGTTGCCGCGTGCGAGCTTTCTCCACTGGGCCCGCGGGAAGACCCTGACTTGTTCCAGGGCAACCTCGTTGATTTCCACCTCATACCACTCTGTATCCCTGGGGATTTCGTTCCAAAGCGTAAGGTGCCGGAGCAGATGCATTGCTCGCCGCTTCTCGTTCTGTTTCGCGTCCGCGAAATTCGGACGAACGATGATTTCGCGCCATTGAACCGGGCATTCCCGAAATTCCGCATCCCTGAAGTCGCTCTTCAGGAATTCGGAAATGACCTCATCTTCCGACACTTTGCGAATGAGCCGTATCGGCTCAAGATGCTCACTCACGTCAGGTTCGATCCTGCCCGATCGCAGGTCGATGAGCAGCGGAACCGCGGAGAAAACTACCAGAACCGATAAAAGGACAAGCTGCACCAGATGACTTCGAGAAGCGACGAATGAAATTCGTAGACCCCAGCGACCAGGATCACGCTGAAGGCGAACTGCACCGCGTTCGAATGCGCAATCTTGTAGGCCATCTCGAAGGTAATGAAAACGACGCTGATGGAATAGATGACCGACTTGATAGCGTAGAGCGTGGCAAGATAAGAGAGATCATAGGCGCCACTGATCCTGAATCCCGCGCCCAGGCATTTCGTCCAGACCCACGCGGGTGTAAAGCTCAAGCCGATTGCGAACAGAGAGCCCGTAGCGATCACCAGCATCAACGACGTGGCAATAACCCGAAGGTCCTTTCTCTCCTTTTCTCCCGTACCTGCCACAAGCGGAAACATAGTATTCACAACAGCTGCGGAAAGTGCGGAGATCACGCGGCCTACGAGCGCGACAGCCGCATAGAGCCCTGCCATTTCCGCCGAGAAAAGATGCTTCACAAGGACGATGTCGAAGTTATTGATTAATGTCTGGCCGGCATAAAACGTCAGGCCCTGGTACGTCTCGCCCAGTGCCTCTCGAAGGCGGAGCGGGTTGGCAGATGGGGCAGCTAATTTCGGCCTGATCGCCAGATATGCCACAACGACCGATGCGGCATTGGCAGCGATCACCCCGCGCAGTCCGAAACCCATCAGAATTAGAGCGTACGACCCTGTCAGGCGCACCGTTCCTTCAAACGCCAGGTTGATGGCCAAACTCCGAAACCCAAATATCCCCTGAATCCAGCCGCGCCGGCATCCAAGCGGAACAAAAAAGCCGGAGCCGATCGCGAGCATATCCACCAGGATCGGGTCGGGAAGATTCAGATAACTCGAAATCGATATTCGGAATAGCAGTAGGACCACCGCTACCAGAGTTCCGCAGGCCCACGCGGCGCGATGCAGCACGCGGTAAGCCTGCGCCTTTGCCTCGAGCGAGCTCTGCTGCGCCACAACCTTCGCATTCACGATCTGAAATGCGAGCGCCAACGCCGAGAGGATGGTGAGAACGGTGTAAACGACCGTCGCATGCCCGAACCCTGCCGGGCCCAGAAACAGCGCAATGACGATGTTGTATGCAAGATTGACGACGATCGTCAGGCTGGAGCCTGCAAGCAACACGGCGCTGCCCGACATGATGCGGGCGTGCAGCGCTTTCGGCTTGTACAGGGAGTCGTTTACCACGATACGGGCACTCCGGTTCGCCACGCCAGAAGTGCATCGAGGTTCAGCGCAGAGGCACTATTGGCGACAATCACTTCGATGCTCCGCAACCCCTATTGGCTGCCCTGCGCGGGCTGGTCGCGAATTCTTCATCGGCCACGCAACCCGCAGGATTGGAAGGAGATTCTAAGTACTCAGACCCATGTTTGTTCGCGCCTCCTCCACACTTCTTCTTCTCGTGTTCTTTCACGGATGCTCGGGTTTAGGTTCGGGCCATCCAGCACCCTTGCAATTCAAGGCTGCGGGAAACTCGCCCGAGGTTATCGCGCTTTATGAAGCGTGGTTTGGGCACCCGGAGCATATTTCAGTCGGTTATTCCTCGCAGGACCCTGCGGTTATCAAGAGCCAGATTCGCCACGCTAAAGCGTTGGGTATCTCGGCCTTCGTAGTTGACTGGTACGGGGACCGCCAACCCTTCATTGATCAAAGCTATGCATTGATCCAGAAGCTGGCGGAGAAGGGCAAATTCCACGTTGCCATGATGTACGACGAAACTGACGACGAAGTGGGAGCGACCGACGAGGCTATTGCCGATTTCACAATGTTTCACGATGCATATCTTTCCCCACAGTCTCCCGGACACTCCGCATATCTGACTTACGAGGGAAGGCCTGTTATCTTCATTTTTCCCAAGGGGGGGCACACAGACTGGAATAAGGTGCGCGCGCTGGTCAACACCTGGTCTCCCGCGCCGTTCCTCATCTACGAGAACCTCCCGGGCGAATATGTAAACGCGTTCGACGGATATTACGCGTGGATCGGGCCAGGTAAAGAGGGATGGAAACCGGATGGCAGCAATTGGGGACAGGAATACCTGAGCGATTTCTACCAAACCATGCGCGATAAGTATCCCGACAAAATGATCGTCGGAGGCGCTTGGGCCCAGTTTAACGACAGCAAAGCCTCCTGGGGCCTCAACCGTCATGTTTCGGCGCGTTGCGGTGAAACGTTCTCGGATACATTCAATTTTTGGCGCAAGGATTTCCCACCCGGCGATCCTATCCCGTTCATGATGATCGAGACTTGGAACGACTACGAGGAAGGCACCGCAATTGAGCGTGGCATCCCTTCCTGCGGCTCGTCGCAGCGAACAGCTTTACCGTCTGACGCAGCTCAAACACCTGCGCCTGCTTCGGGCAAAGTTCCTGGAGGCGCTGATTGAAGTCGGCTCGGGGCCCCGATCGTCCCTCCCTGCGTCTTGCTAGCGCCGTGGCCGGCTGTGTTTCCGTAACCGCAGTTCATCGCCGCACGCCGCTCTCCCGTAGGGAGACTACACAAAAGTTGTTGCCAGGCTTTTTATGCCGCTTTAATTCCGGCTTCGCCCGACCCGTCGGGTTGAATCGTAAAGCCGCCGTTTGGAACTGTGATCTTGTCTGCCTGAGTGGCAAGTTGAACTCGCGAGCGGTGAACATGGCTGATCAGTGAAAGCGGGCGGCCTCGCACTTCATCATAGACGCGTCCGATGTACTCGCCCAGGACACCTACGGTCAGGAACAACAGTCCGCCTACAAAGAATACGGCGCATGACACGCCAAGAGCGGCAGTTCCCACCGCGCTCCCTGCAAAAAGCATCGCAGCCGCCAGCAAGAGAGATACGCAGCAGGACAACCCAAATAACACGAAGCTGAGCCGCAGAGGTTTGTAGCTGAATCCCGTGATTGCGTCCATGGCGTACTTGATCCGGCTTATGAACGACAGCTTCCCTTCCCCTGCGGCCCGGTCCTGCCGGTCGTAGTAAACGATCGCGTTCCGGTAGCCAACCCACGCCCGCATTCCCGGCAGGTAAGGGCTTCTTTCCTGCAACGAGTTCAAAGCATCTACTGCCTTTCGATCCATGAGACTGAAGATCCCCGCATTGAGAGGGATCGGGTAATCCGAAAGCGCCCCTAATACCCGATAAAACAAGGGAAACAGCGCTGCCAGAATCTTTCTGCTCTCCTGGCGGCTCCTTCTTACGGCAACCACAATCTCGGCGCCCTTCTTCCAAGCGTCAATAAGCCGCGGCAGGACTTCAGGCGGATCCTGAAAATCTCCATCCATCAGGATCACTGCTCGCCCGTTTGCAATGTGCAGGCCGGCGGTAATTGCTCCCATATGACCCCAATTACGCGACAGTTCCAACACGACGACATGCCAGTCCATCGACTGCAGCCCTTTTAGCAGTTCCAATGAAGCGTCTGTCGATCCATCGTTGACGTAAATGACTTCCCAGTCCTCCGTGATACCGTTCATGGCTCGCGCAATCGCTTCATGAAATTGAACGATGAGCGCTTCCTCGTTATAAATAGGGACAACTATCGAAACCATTGTGAACTCCTGAACCTTAGCTAAGACTTGGGCCCTGACCTTTCATCACTTCTTCTTTCTCTTCTTTCCCAACTCGCGCTTGCTATACCACTGCATGGTCTGCGCGTAACGCTGCAGCTTCAAAGGTTAATCTGGAACTGCCTGAAACACACGCACTCGCCAACGCACTTCTGATGGTGTCAACACGACGATGTACCGTGCGGTTTCGGTTTGACTCGTCAATTGCTTCCCATGATCGAATACCTGGACCTCATATCTGGCCGTATCTGCCAGCTCAATCGATAATCCTTCTGGTGAATAGAGGAGGACCTGGATGTTATGCGAGCGATCCAGGTAGCGGGTTGAGAGTCCCAGCGCAGCCTGGTTCTGGATGGTATCAGCCAGCCTGTCCCGCGCCGTGCCCACGAAATCCGCATCAAGCAGGTCAGTTCGATTTTGCCCGAGCGCTTCGCTTATGCCTTGCCATGCCTCGAGATAGTCGCGGATCGCCGCGCTTCGCGTCTCGTCATTGAGGGGCCGCGGAGCATTCAAATGTGCCGTACTGACTTGCACGTCGGCTTGCGCGCCTCCAATGCCTGAGGCTGCCGCTAAGCTCGCGCAAAGAACCAGAAGACTTCTCAGCATACTTACTGCTCCCGAATCTGATTCCCCAAGACCACCCCGCTTGCCACAGATATCGTCGCTCCGTGGTGAGCGGGCATCGCAACCTCGGCAATTCCGTGCTTGAGAGGTACATCGGCCGTCGATTGCCCGCCGTCATACGTCTCGGTGAAGGTAACAATCGTTCCATCGAGCGCTGGATTGCCGCTGCAGTCCACAACCGGGTCCGTTTTCAACTCCAGCTTCTGTCCCGTTTGCTGGGCGCTCATCTTCAACGCGCACGGATCGCCGGGAACCTGCCGGATCACGCGCGTGCTCGAGATTCCTCCGGCTTGCGCGACAAACTGATCAATCCCCTGGTGGCCTGTCGAATCCATCTCAATCCAGGCGGCCCCGGTGTGTGTCGTTACATCGCTCTTTTGCACGCTGCCGGCGGAATTGGAAAGTTGGAACGACACGGACATCGGCGAGACAATCAGATTGCCGTAACTGTCAAAGACGTACGCCGCGCCAGTGATTCCTTCATGCACGCTTACTGGAAGTCGTGACGGTTTGGCAAGAAAGCTCAAACGCCCTGGAGCGCTCATCGGAACCACATCCAGCGGTTTCGTTTCCACGGTCGACGATTGCTCAAGAACCACAAGATAATGACCGGCATCGCAAAGCGAACCAGCCTCAAAGTACACCGGATTGCCCAATTGCACGCTTCGCTTGAGTACCTGGCCCAGCCCGATCACGTACAACGTCGCTTCTCCGCTTCCCGAGGTTTCGATCGAAAATGCGCTGCCCGCCAGCACGCTCGTTTGCACTGTCATGCTGCCCTGAGCAGCGGCCCGTTGCGTGGTAACGAACATCCCCACACCCATCACGAAGATAAGCGCAGGCTTCACAGGAAGCCTCCGAAACTATACGTCGCAACCACAGTCCTTTGGCTACTGACCTTCTTTGCCAAATCTTCAGGAATCGGAATGTTGAACGCAACTGGTGTTTGGGGAAGAAGCGCCCGGTCGACATACTGGTCCACCACCCAAACCAAATTGCCGCTCTTGTCATACAGGGTCCCCAGCACGTGGGCCACATTGACGACCTGCCCGCTTTGATTGATGAGCTGTCCCGTGAGCGCTGCATCAGGTGCTGGATTGAGCTGCTCGTTATCAATTTCGATCACCGGGTCCGCCGAAGCAGAGACCAGTGTGGAAAAAGGCTCCATGCGGATACTGCTTACTTCAGACAACAAAGCATTGGGGAATTGAATTAGGAACGGTGTCACCTGTTTGGGCAATAGCAGGTGCGAGATCCGGTCAAATGCGCTTTCGGTACCGATTGCCGATTGGTCCTTCCTTTGCAATGTCGCGGTCACTGATACGTACGCGGGCAATACGTCCTCATTGAGCAACTCGCCCAGCACTACCACGCCTTCAGCTCGCTGCACTGGATGCATGTCGACAATCCGCACGTTGGGCGCATCCACATCCTGGACTCCCCAGTCATCGCCGGGACCTCGGTTGATAACGTCCCATCGCAGGTACTCCACCGGAATCACCTGCGGTGGCAGCGCCGGCCTTTTCTGCATCGGCCAGTCCACTTCCCAGTGGTCGCCATTTCTTACCACGTGCACTGTGCGCGTGTCCGGCAACGTTCCCACAACCGTGGACCAATCGAGCGTGAACTGAACATCGGCATCACTGTCCGAAGCATGAAGCGGTCTGATGTCAAAGTGATCCAGTGATGAGTAAGTCCGAAGGCTCGGATAGTATCCAGTTACGTCCTCGATAAACTCCTGCTCGGTGAATTTCGATTTGTTCGCGAGGCTCGAATATGCCTTGCCCCAGTCTTTCAAGCGGATTTCCTGGCCCAGGTTGCGGGCCGCAGCCTCCGGCGTTGAAGACGACTCCAACAGCCGCTCGCCGCCGGCGAAGGCGACGGCGGTGGAGATCGGCCAAACGGTCCCGATGACGATGAAAGCCACCGTTGCCGCGATCAAAACAAATGCAAGCAATGCTCCCCGCTTCATGACGCCATGCTCCTCGCCGCAACGCCCTGATCCGGAGTAACGTGCAACCCCGCTTCCGCGTGCTGTCTTCGTCTTTCCGGGATCAAGAGAAGAACCAGGATGGTGAGGATACTGCTTCCAAAGGGCAGCGTTCCCCACATCAACCCTTGCCAGTGGGGTGGTCTTTGAGGCGCATTCACTGGCTGAGCGGGAGGCACGCCATCTTTGCTCCAAATCACAATCGTCTTGTCCTCGAGGTAGTCCACCGGACGCCAGCCGGCGAACGACAACAGTGCGTCGTAGTAGTGATCGCGAACGAAGACCCATTTCAGTCCGTAGCGGTCTGCGTGCTTCAGAATGGCCCGAAGCGCATCCAGCCCTCCGGTTCCGAAGTACTTCGAGCTTGTCAGCGCCGCGCCGGAAAATTGCATCAGCTCGGGCAGCATTCGCCCGGAGTTCCATTCGCCATCCACGCTGCTGGCGTCTGTCATCATGGCCAGCCGCGAGATTTTGTTTCCGAAGCCTAGAGTGAAATAGCGATATTGGTCGTGCCCGTCGCGGTTAAGCCATGAAGCCACTGGGTCAACCGAGTAATTATCCGGGTCCGGCGGCTCGATACTCGACCACGCCACGGCAAGAGCGCAGGTCAATGTGGCCAGTATCGTCAGGCCCGCGACCGCCGTAAGGCGAAATCTCCTGATCAGCCTGGCCGCAAGAATGCCCACGAACGGGAGCGCGAGTAAGGTTGCCCAGTAACTAAACCGCTCCATGGTGAGCACCTTGAATGCGCGTCCCAGCAGGATCGATCCGACCGGGGTCGTCCCTCCCAGGCCGAGAAGAAATGCCACCCAGAAACCAAAAAGCAAGGGCCTGAGCTTAGCGTTTTCGGACCCGTGAAGGAAGATGAACGGCAGAGCCAGGATCAGGGCGCCCCACGGGACTATGAAATACGTAAGGCCATATTCCGGGCTCAGGATGTAGTTCGCGCGGCTTTCATGCGGAATCGGCGTCTGTGTAATCGGGTAGTGAATCAGCGCGATCCAATACGGAAGCAACACGACCGCAACCGCCACCCCTACCAACAACCCAATGGCCACGGCTCGGGCAATGACCTTCCCGGTTGCGGCTCGCCTGCCATCGGTACGGTCAAGAAACGCAAGCGCCAGGACCGGCGCCGCAAACAGGACAGAGCCGAAAATTAGAGTCGCATGATGAACCGCGGCCGCCGTAATGAACAGCAGGCTCCCTTTCACAAATGCCCGCCCATTTCCATACCGCAACCAGGCGTACAGAAACGGCAGCGCATTCAGATAAATCGGAGCCGCGCTCGTCGTGGCCAATTGTCCGGCGTGATAAACCAGAAAGCTCTCCGCCCCGACGAAAACGCTCGCAATAGCCGCCAGCGACGCGGCGCGCGCATTGGTCCAAAGCAGAGAAAACCGGTAAACGCCCACCACCAGCAACAGAATCGAAGCCAATTGCACGACCATGTACGCATAATCGAACCCGAAAATGGGCGAAATCGCAGCCACCCACTGATGCGACAAAGGAGGATACGTGGCTTGAGAAAAGCCCGCGAAGCACTTGGTGTTCCAGGGATCGAACCAATGATGGAAATAGTGGGATGCGAAGAAAATATGAAAGTTCGTGTCGAACGATTTCAGAGGCAGCTTCATTAACAGCAGCGGAACATGCACTACCGCAGCCACCATCAGACACAAGATGACGGGAATGGGCCGCTGCAAAGGATCAATCGGCTCAGTGTTGTCCACACTCGACTCCCATACAAAGGTTCGCTCGAACGTTGTTCGGTTCAGGGAAAATCAGTCGGCGCAGCTTTGTCATGCTGCCAAGGCACATTTTGAAGAAACATTATCTAAGACTTGCAGACCTTCTACTCCTTCGATTAACAAACCCCTTCAGGGGTTGCTCCCGGTACCGGTCTGCTTTTCCGCCCGCTTCTCCAATGGATCGTTGCAACCAGACTCATGAGCATGAAGAATTGTTGCCAAACCGGACTTTGAGCAGCTCGCGATTGGATATGGCTCATCGGCGCTTGTGAACAAGCAGGAGACTGGGCCGGGCAGCTCTGCAGGCCGTTTGACTCCGCTGCTGAAGTCTTTTCTCTGCTGGATTACGCGTTTGCCCTGTCGCGCATCCCATTAACTGATTCCCCAATGGGAAGGGGCCATGATCGCGAATTGAATTACGAAATCGATTGATGAATCGACCGCACACGCCTGGGCAGGGCGAGGAACGCCAGTTGCAGGCCCGAACTGAAGTAAGAGACGCCGGATTTTGTTTGAAGTTTACGTTTTATTTTGAAGACATATGGGCGTCGGGCTCGCCCGCGCCACTTTACCTCTCGACGTAAAACCCATGCGTATCGCCTTAGTTACAGCCTTTCCCCCGAGCCGGCACCATCTCAGTGAATATGGCTATCATCTTGCCGACCAGCTCCGGCACAGTGGCGTTGACTTCACTGTCCTAGGCGACAGGTATGAAGGGCCCCAGTTACCTGAGCTATCAGGTTTTCGCGTTCGCCGCTGCTGGAGGGTTGGCCGGCTGAACAACGCGCGCCAAATCCTGGCAGCTCTCCATGAAATCCGTCCTGACATCGTCTGGTTCAATCTTGTCTATTCGACTTTCGGTGCCACGGCTCTGCCCGCATTTGCGGGTCTCTGCACGCCCGCTCTGGCTCGCGCGGCGAAGTTTCGCGTCCACATTACGCTGCATCATCTCATGGAGAACTGCGATCTGCGCCACGCCGATATTGCCTTTCCCCGCGTTTACCAGTTTGCCGGCTCCATCGCGACCCGCCTCCTGTTGCGCGCCGACTCGGTCTCTGTACTGCTGGAACGTTACAGGCGAGTTCTGATGAAGCGGTACGGTGCTACCCACATCGGCGTCCGCCCGCATGGCACGCTCGGCGAGCCGCACCCGCCGGATGGTCGGATGCGGCCTCCGAATGAGTTCCGTATGCTGGCCCTCGGCAAGTGGGAGCGCTACAAGCGCCTGGAAACGCTGCTTGAAGCGCTGCCTGCGGTACTCGCCGCGGTTCCAAACGCAAGCCTCCTCATCGCCGGTTGCGACCATCCCAATCGGTCCGGCTATCTCGCCCGCTTGGCCCAGAAATGGGGCGCAAACCCACATGTGAAATTCCTGGGCTATCTCGATGAGGATCACTTCGAAGATGTCTTCTGTTCCTCGCATGTCGCTGTTCTGCCCTATCTCTCTTCCGGCGGACCAAGCGGCGTAGCTCACATTGCCGTGCGCTTCGGGTTGCCCATCGTCGCCGCTCGTATCGACGACCTGGTGCAATTGGCCGAAGAAGAGGGAATTGCACTCGATACGTACGATCCGCACAGCCCTGCCGATCTCGCCGATCGCCTTATCGCTCTTGCCCGCGATCCGGATCGACAGGCGAAAATGGCGCAAAAGAATTATCAAATGGCGCTGAACTCGACCATGCCGCGCATTGTCGCTTCGTACCTGGACGAATTCGCGGCCCTCCTCGGGCAGTCGCCGCCGTCCGAACTCGCGGCAAATGGCGAGGTATCCGCGGCATGAATGGAATCGCGCCATTTGAATCCGTCGCGTTGATGGGTGCTGGTCCACGTGAGCGGGGCAAAAGCGGTCTTGTGGATTGCCCGCTGGACGCTCCTGGTTCCCGCACAACTCGCACAGGCCCTTTCGCGATGGGCCGCAGTGGAATGTCTTTTAGCCGGCTCGCTCGTGAGTTCGTCGATCGACTGTTTTGATACTCGGCGATTTTATTTATACAGGAGGTTTCTTTTCATGCATCGACGCCACTGCAGCTTTGTGATTCCCGCCTATAACGAAGCGTGCAGGCTTCCCGGCACCCTTAATGCGATCGCCGAGCTCGCGGTTTCATGCCTGGGCGCATGCGAGATCATCGTCGTTGACGACGGTTCCACCGATCTGACCGCGGAAGTCGCCCGCGGTTTTCGTGCTCCCCGGTGCAGGATCTGCGTCCTTCGCGTTCCACACCGCGGTAAAGGATTCGCTATCCGTCGCGGCGTCCAACTTGCCCACTGTGAAACGGTGGTGCTCTGTGACGCAGATCTGGGCGAGTCGGTCGGGGAGGTCGTGCATCTGGAGGCGGCACTGCGCCGCGGGGCTGACATCGCCATCGGCTCGCGCTGGGTGAATCAGCGCGAGTGCTTTCAAGGACAGTCGCTTTACCGTCGCATCTCCAGCCGTCTCTTTAATTTGATCGCCGGCCGAGCGCTTGATCTGCCGTTCAAAGACACCCAATGCGGGCTGAAGGCGCTTACGCATCGTGCTGCTATCCACGTTTTCCCGTTGCTCACGCTGAACGGCTGGGGCTATGACGTGGAAATGATCCGGGTAGCTCTCAACCTTGGTCTGCGGGTCGAGGAAGTCAATCTAAGGTTCGTGCATGAGTATCGCGACTCCCATGTGCATCCGATTGCCCATGGCTGGCCAACTTTGTGGGAGCTGCTCAGTATTCGCCGGAATCATCTGCATGGCTTCTATGGAGCGATTAGCGTCCCCCCCGCCGCCCTGGGTCAGATAACTGCCGACCTGGGACATATCCCGTCGACTGTTGAACCGGGCCCGGGCGCCGAACAGGACGCGGCGTGAAACTGTGGAAACGATGGCTTGATACTGTCCCCCGCCGCCGAAGATGCATTACAGAATCTGGACTCATTAGCGCTCCAATAAAAATTCCCTCGGTGCCAGGATGCACTGTTGAGGTCAATCGTGCTCTTTAAACTCAATCGGCTACGAGCATACGGTCTCGATCGCTTCCCCATTGATAAACTGCTCAACTCGGTCATGCCTCACGCTTCCTTCAACTTCTTCCAGAGCACAAGCCTTTATTCCTCAGGCACAAATGAGACCAGCTCTAAAGCGCTCAAGAGCCAACAGCAGACCCCTTTCAGGCATCAAATTCTTCAACTTGACTTCGGGTTCGGGTGAAACACATTGAATGTCAGACGTGGATTCCTGAACGCTGTGTTTGTATCGGTGTTCGCCTCACTT
Organism: uncultured Acidobacteriaceae bacterium; assembly: GCA_963751285.1. Taxonomy (GTDB): domain Bacteria; phylum Acidobacteriota; class Terriglobia; order Terriglobales; family Acidobacteriaceae; genus Telmatobacter. The sequence goes on from CAVVUE010000018.1 coordinate 176,537, forward strand.
GCCTGCACCGCCAGTGCGCAAGTCTATCAAGTGGGTTCCGGCACTTCGCAACCATCACAGACTTCATCAGGACGATCACAGACCAAGAGCCAGTCTCTCGGCTGGGGTTCAAATATTCAAAACGCCCGCCTTGGACGTGCTGCGGAGACGGCGTTGCAGCATCGCGATTACGCGCACGCATTTGAGTATGCTCAGCATGCGGCGCAGGCAGCGCCAAACGATCCGCAACTGTGGTTCCTGCTCGGTTATGCAGCCCGGCTCGACGGCAATTACCGAGCTGCGGTCGATGCATACAATCACGGAATTCAAATTGATCCTTCTGCGCCCGACGGTCAATCCGGCCTGGCCCAGGTCTACAGCTTGATGGGACAAACCAGCGATGCTGAAAGAATTCTCAAACAGGTGGTTTCATCCAATCCCTCACGCAGAGACGACCTGCTTCTACTTGGAGACCTCTGCATGAGAGGGCACGACTACACGAGCGCGGTTGACTGGATTGGAAGGGCTGAGAGGCTCCGGCCCGACGCTCGCGCTGAAGTGCTTCTGGCGATCTCCTATCAACAGCTCAAGCAAGACAACCTGGCCAGCCAGTATCTCGCGATGGCTGAACGGCACTCGCCAAACAACGTTGACGTTTTGCGCACAACCGCTGGGTTCTATCGTGATACCGGCAAGTATTCTGAAGCAATCGCCGCCCTTCGCCAGATCCACCATCCGCCATCCGACGTTCTCGCCGAACTTGCATACACCTATCAGCTTGATGGCAAATACGACGATTCCGCGAAGATCTATTCGCAGGTTGCCAACAATGAACCTCGGGATCTTACATTGCAGCTATCAGCAGCCCAGGCTGAAATCGCGGTCGGAGCGATTCCGGGAACCAAAACATTTCTGGATCGCGCTCAACAACTCGACGCCAACGACTATCGATTGCACGCAATCAAAGGCGAGATTGCGAAATTGCAGGAGCACAATCAGGACGCCGCCCGTGAGTACATCGCCGCAATCGCAGCCTCGCCTGCAAATCCTCCCGAGGGTCCGCTCTACGGTATCCAGCTTCACATGGATCTGGTTGGTCTTAACCAGGCTCTCGAAGATGATGCCGCGGCACACCAGCAGCTTGAGATCGCCGAAGCCGAGATCGGCAAAATCAACGCGACAGGTCCGGATCGAGAGCCGTTCCTGCGCCTGAGGTCTTTGATCAGGCTCAATGCCGGAGACTTGAACGGAGCATTGGATGATATCCATGCAGCGCTCGCCCTCGACAGCGTGAATCGCGACAATCTTCAGCTCGACGGCGACATCCTCATGAAACTCGGGCATACATCCGAGGCGCTCACCGTATATCAACAGATTCTCTCAAAAGATCCAGACAATATCTTGGCGCTTACTGCGCTCGGCTACGCTTTGCGAGCCGCTGGAAAGGATGACGAGTCAGAGAAGTGCTTCGAGCGCTTGGCACAAGTCAATCCCAATTCCTATGTTCCCTACCTTGCCCTTGGCGATCTCGACACCGCCCGCCGCAAATTTGCCAGCGCCCAAAGCGCATACGCCAAGGCCTACGCCCTCGAGCCGCAAGACGCTCTGATCGTTGCAGGCGGCATGAATGCTGGAATTGAGGCGCACGACCTTCCCGTCGCCGGCAAATGGTTCAAGCGCGTCACCCCTCCCATGCAATCCGAGCCAAAGGTCCTTCGGGAAAAAGAACGATACCTCACCTTCGAGGGCGACTACGCTCAATCTGCCGAGATCGGTCGCCAGGCGCTCGCAGTGCTTCCCCATGACAGAGATGTGATTGTCTATCTTGGTTACGACTTGCTGAACCTCGAGAAGTACAGCGACTTACTTCAACTCACATCGACCTATTGGAATACCTTGCCCAACGAGCCTGATATTCCTCTGCTCGCAGGCTATGCTCACAAACATGACGGAATGGATGAAGAAGCGCTGAAAGATTTTACCGAAACGATCAATCGCAACCCGAATGTAGTAACCGCCTACGTCAATCGCGGCTATATGTTGAACGATCTTCACCGTCCGCGCGAAGCCGCGGCCGCCTTCGAGTCGGCACTTAGCAGGGAACCGGATAACGGCGAAGCTCACCTTGGCCTCGCCTACTCTGATCTCGATCTGAAACAACCGCGCGCTGCCTTGCGGGAGGCTAACCTTGCCGAAAAAGCAGCCGGCGATTCGTTGAGTCTCCATGTCATTCGCGCAACTGCCTACGGCAGCGACGGCATGCTCACTCGTGCCGCAGTCGAATATCGAGCTGCGCTGAAGTTCAGCCCGAATGACAGCACTCTCCATTTTGGATTGGGCGATACGCTCTTTGCTGAGCATCAATATAATGATGCGATCCACGAGTTGACAATCACCGAAAGCGCGTCACCCGGTAACGCCCGCGCCGAGGCCCTGTTGGCTCGCTCCTATGCCTCCTTGCACAATCGGGATCAGGCGATAAATTACGTACGGCTCGCTGAGGAGCATATTCCGCCCGCGCCATCCGCCTCTCCTGCCGCAGGCTCTGAAGAAAGTGAAGTCCTGATCTCAACCGGCGAGGCCCTCACTACACTGGGAGACACAAATGCCGCGATGGATCGCTTCAGCAGGGCGCTGACAGCCCCGAAGAGCGATCGCGTTGGCGTGCGTTTGGCGATCGCCGGAATCATGCAGCAACAGGGCCATACCGACGATGCTCAACGCCAGGTCGCTCTCGCGTGGATGGAAGCTGAGGCTGGAGATACGGTGCCGCCGAGCGGCAGCCAGTACATCGCTGCAGCTGATCTTTTTCGTTCAATGCATGACTACCCGCTCTCGCAATCCTATTTGCAACGCGCCAAGGTAGCCGGTGCGCCGGATACCGATGTCAGGATCGGTATGGCCGACAACGATCTCGCCCTGGGTGATACCGTCAAAGCGAAAGCTGAGCTGGCGGCCATCGGTGACCCCACCGGCGGCGAACAGGACTACCAGTATCTGCTCGCCAAGGCCAATGTGCTTAGCCAGGAGCAGCAGACTGCCGAGGCGCTCACCGCGTTTGCACAAGCTGCCAGCGCCGCCGGCCAGGATCAGTCCGCCGTGCAAGGCATGATTGAGACTGGTGCAAACGAAGGTATGAGAGTTACACCTGAGCTAAGCGTACTTTCGGATCTTTCTGTTGCGCCTATCTTTGAAGACCCCACTATCTACGTTCTCGATTCCAAGCTTGACGCCGCATTCGCCGTGCCCGGCACCGATACCGCGCTGCTGCCGCCTCCTCGCTCGTCTCTGCAAACTGAGTGGACCGACGCATTTCACCTTCACCTGGGCAGGTTTCCGCCAGGCAGTGGATTCTTTCAGCTCCGCAACGCCCGGGGCCTTATTTCGATTCCCAGCACCAATTCAATCGTCGACCGCAATACGACCGACTCTACATTCAACTTCGCCCTCAATCCCTCGATTCATCTTGGCGATAATGTTTTGACCTTCAACGGTGGGATTCAGGGGACAGTCCGCCGCGACTCGAGGGACCCGGTGGACATGAATCAGAATCTCTTTCGCGTGTATAGCTACCTGACAACAAGTTCGTTTTTCAACGCCGTTTCCGTCAGCGGCTTTGTGTTTCGCGAAGGTGGACCGTTTACTGAGACCAAATTGAATTCGCGCGAACTCGGGGGTGGGCTCGACTTTCGTGTCGGCGCTCCGTGGGGGAAAAACGCGCTGATCACAGGATGGGGAGTCGACGATGAGGTGTTCCGGCTGATCCACACTGAAGATTACGTTTCCTCCTCTTATGTGGGCTTTGAGCATAAATTCTCCGATCGGTTGAATCTTAGTGCCCTGGCGGAGGATGTGCGCGCATGGCGAATCTTTGGAACTCGGTGGGGCATCGCGCAGAACCTTCGTCCTGCCGGCAGCATTGACTTTGCCCCAAGCCGCAATTGGGATGTGAAATTCTCGACTGCCTATTCCAACAATCGAGGCTTCCACGTTTACGACGCAACACAGAACGGCCTTTCCGTCTCCTATGCTTTGCCGTTCCATCATGTTTTTCATGATCGCTCAGAACCGCTTACCGTTGAATATCCGATCCGGTTCTCCGCAGGGGTTCAGGACGAAGAATTCTTTAACTTTACTGGCGCTCAAAACCAGCAACTGAGGCCCTATTTTGAAATCAGCATATTTTGAAGGCGAGATACAATGAAAATCTGTCTGGTAGCGACCTTCCCTCCGAGTGGTCGCCAGTTAAACGAGTATGCATTTCATATCGCAAGAGAATTGCGCCGCTGTCCCAACGTCGAACTGACAATCCTCGCGGACGAATTAACGGACTACCAATTTGTAACTGACCAGGACGGCGCCCCTCTCGAAATCCTGAATCAACCGGAGTTATCCGGTTTCGATGTGGTCCGTTGCAGGAAATTTGGCGATCTTGCAAATCCGCTGCGGCTGCTTAAGACGATCCGGAGGTTGAAGCCGGATGTTGTCTGGTTCAACCTGGTGTTTTCCACATTTGCGACACCGGAGTTTCCCTTTTCCGCCTTTGCCGGCCTCTCCACTCCCGCGCTGATTCGCGCAGCAGGCTTCTACACGCATATCACCCTTCACAACATCATCGAGCATGTCGACTTCTCTACCGCTGGAGTGCGGCATGAGCGGCTGTATCGATTCGGCACCAAGTTGGCGACCAGGGCCCTGCTAAGAGCCAACTCCGTTTCGGTATTGCTACCGGGCTACCATCGCACGTTGACGACAAAGTACTCCGCGAAGAATGTCTTGCTGGGCACTCATGGGACATTCTCTCCGGTTCCATGCCCTCCGGATTTCACCAGGCGAGGCAATCCTGACCAACGCATTCTCGCCATCGGGCATTGGGGAACCTATAAGCGTCTCGAAACCCTCATGGAAGCCTTTCCGCTGGTCCTGAAGAAGGCGCCACATGCCCGCTTAATCGTTGGGGGCGCCAATCATCACACAAAGCCAGGATATTGGGAGGCGATTCGCGCACAACAGCCACCTGACATGCCAATTGACTTTCGCGGATACATTCCCGAGGAAGATATACCGGATCTTTTCCAAACGAGCTCGATTGTCGCTCTGCCCTATGATTCGGCAACCGGCTCCAGCGGGCCTGCCCATCAAGCATGCGAATATGGAGTTCCGATTGTCAGCGCGCACATTCCTGATTTTCAGGCGATGGCGGCAAACGAAAACATGGCAATCCGCTTTTATAGAGTCGGCGACGCGGTCGACCTTGCGGACCAGCTCCTGGCTATTCTGCAGTCACGCGAACTCGAGCATCAGATGGCGGAACATAACTTTGCCGCCGGCCTTGAGATGACCATGGCGAATGTTATTCGCCAGTACCTGCGGTGGTTCGAACTGAACAGACTCAAAAACGGCATACCCGCAGGGCGGCTTCCTCGGCCGCACTGGCGGCCAGAGCCCAACACATTTCGAACGGAATCGGTCTCATCCGACTTAGGTGCGCCCACGCAATAGGCTGATTGCATCAGGCCAACAGCCATACACGATGTGGATTCTCGTTCGCCTTGCCTAGCGGAACATCTTCGCAGATCACTTTGTCGTCTTTGACGAATCGATGGTGATGCTGTTGGCCGTGTACTGCGTGCCATCGTAGTTCGCCGCGACGCTCACGCTTTCCCCGGGATGAAGGCTCCTGCTGACCGGCAGGCGCGACGGACTGAAGTGGATTTCGTAGCTTCTCTCATCTCGCGGATCTACAAGGGCCAGCAATCCGGTATTCAGGTCGAGGAAAGTGATATTTCCGTAGAAGACGAACCCAGCACCAGGAACCGCAAGGACGGTGATTCGCGTGGCCACATCGCGCCCTTCCGCATCGGACGCAAACGTCGCTTCAACAAGAGTCCCCGGCATCAGATCGGCGATGCCTGAACGCGCCGCCGTGAATTCCGGTTCGCCGATCCTCGCGATCGCCGTCTCTGCCGCCACCCGCAACCTGACTGGCTCAGGCGAAATATCTGAGGCGATGGCCAGTACATTCGCGCCGCGGTCGTAGCTCACCACGCGGCCCTGGCAATCGCCTTGTGCCGAGTGCGACAGAATGTGAATGCTGATGGCGAAAACGTTGGTTCCGTCGAGAACGGTCTGGACAGAGGCGCGGTCCTCGGTACCGAGGTTGCGAAGGGGAATCTTCACTCCGTCACGAAAGACCTGGGTTCGTGCATCATACAGAATTTTCATCGGGCGCTGACCGTAGATGTCGAGCAGAAACTGGTCGCGCACCGGATCCACGTGCTGGATTTTACCTCCCAGGATCGTGCTCTTCCCCTGTGGCGCCGTCGGCAAAGCAGCCAGGTTTCCATTCGGGCTGTCTCCCGCCGAAGTGGAATTCGTTTCGGAAAACTGTTCCGATTGAGGATTCGCGGCCTGAACGGCCAGCGCCAAACTTCCCAGCATCAACGCCGCAAGGACTTTTCGCATCCGCGCACACCTTTCCTGCTGGCAAGTGCCAAACAGCCATTTAGATGACCCGTTCGCAAATTCGGTGGCCTGGGCGGCCCGCTTTCGCAGAGGCAACGGGCAGGTCCACGAGGCATCTAAATATCATGTGCGATTGCTGAAACCGCTCGCAGGCCAGGCCCTGGTTTCACGCCGGAAGGTGGGACGTACGCTATGCTCAGCAGGCCATTGACACTCATTGGGGCCCTTGTTGTGGTTGCTGCCTGCTGGCCATCTTCCGCCAGGGCGCAAACCACGCTTAAGATCACGATTCCCAGGCGCAGCAGCCTCACGCTCGTGCAGCGCCTCAACCGCGAGGGTGTCAAAGCCATACAGCAGCATGCTTATACGAAAGCAGCAGGATTCTTCTATAAGGCATATCTCTATGACCCCGCGGATCCTTTCACTCTGAATAACCTCGGTTACATCTCTGAAATGCAAGGCCATTCAGATCGCGCTGACAAGTTCTACAAGCTGGCAGCCGAGCAGGGCAGCAACGCTGACATCGATTTGAGCAACGTAAAACGCTTGGAGGGTGAACCGATGCAAACTGCTCTGGCCAGCATTCGTGACACTCCCATGCGTGTCAATCGCATCAACGTCAATGCCATGCGCCTCCTCTCGGAACATCGCGGAGCCGAGGCCTCCGGCCTTCTGCAACAAGCGCTTTCTTTGAATCCGCACGATCCCTTCACCCTGAACAATCTCGGAGTCGCCTATCAAGCCATGGGAGATTACGGCCATGCAATGCAGTATTACTCAGCTGCGGCTGGCTCCGGCTCCGATGAAACCGTCGTTGTCACGAAAGACCCGGCCTGGCAGGGCAAACCGGTAAGTGAGATCGCGGAAGATAATGTCAAGAATCTCCAAAGACAAATGCAAGGCTACGGCTCCGCGGAGTCGCAATCGCTCGAACTTAGCCTTCGCGGGGTCCAGGAAGAAAACCAGAATAATTGGCTCGTTGCGCGTCAGGACTTTATGCGAGCTTATTCTCTCGATCCCAACAACGCATTCTCGTTAAACAACCGTGGCTATGTCGCGGAACGTGATGGCGACCTTGAGTCAGCCCAGTTTTTCTACCTGAAGGCGGGGCATGCCCAAGGCGCGGGACTTCCTGTTGGGCTCGCGACGGACCAGTCGGCTTCCGGCATGGCTCTTTCTCATGTCGCTTCCACGAGCCTCAGAAAGGTTGATGACGCTCTGGTCACTTACAGCCGGCAACGCCGAAATCAGTCGGGTCCTGTTGAGCTGACACCTCGCGGCGGGGGCGCGTCGAAGAACACCTCACCTTCCTCACCGGGTTCGCCTAGCTCGCCGAATACGCAGCCCGGATCTACCGCTTCACAAACGAATCAGTGAGTTCAAGAAGAGAGCAGCGAATATGAGCAGAAAGGCCCAGGAATTTCCTTCGCGCGGATCGATGGTCTATCTATCCCGCCTTTTGCTGCGACCCGGGAGCGCCGACGCCCGCTCTGTTCCGCCGGAAATGCTTCTTGACCAGCCCCTTGATCCGCTTCACCAGGATGAAATCGATGGCTTGCTGGCTCTGGCACAATCTCACCACGTTGTCGTTCGCGGACTTGAAACATTTCTCGAATTAGATCGACGGCAGCATAGGTCTTTTGGTATCGAACGGGCGGAAAGCGCTCTTGCAACGGAGAAAGCACGCATCGCAAGAGCCCTTTACTTTCTGCATCGAATCTGCACCGCATTCCATGACCATGGCTATGATGCGACGGTCATGAAAACGCTCGATCACTGGCCTGATTTCGGCAGCGACCTGGATCTATATACCAACGCGTCTCCAGCCGATATATCCCGGCTTATGGAAGATCTCTTTGGCGCCCGGCTTCAGCAACGCAGCTGGGGAGATTACCTGGCGAATAAATGGAATTTCTCGATCGAGGGTTTACCAGAGTCAATCGAAATCCATGTGAATCGCCTTGGACAGACGGGTGAACAGGTCGGGATTGCTTCCACACTCGCAAATCGCGCGCGTCAGGTTTCCATCGGCGGTTATCAGTTCCAGGTTCCGTCTATCTCCGATCGATTGATGATCTCCACATTGCAGCGAATGTATCGCCATTTCAACTTTAGGCTATGCGATATCGTCGATACCTTGGAAATCGGTGACGCCGGCTTTATCGATTACGAGCACTTGAGACTCTTGGCCAACTGTGCAGGCATTTGGGAAGGTGTCGCCACCTATCTCAGGGTCGTTTCCGACTATGTAGCAACTTATCGCGGAGTCGGCCTCAACCTGCCACAGTTTGTCTTGGTCGCAGCTCAATTTGGCGGCGAAGCACTTTATTACAGCAAGGGCTTCTTGCGCGTCCCCATCATGCCCCACTCCGTTCGGCTTTACGGTTCTGAGTTAGCGCATGTCCTGGGTCGCGGAGAGCTCCACAATGGCGCGCGGCTTAGTTTGCTACCCATACTCGGGACGGCCGCCGCGGCAAAGCAAAGACTTACCGGAAGCAATGAGGGAATCTGGTAAGTAAGTAACCACGATTTTAGTGCTAGTACGACATCGAGGCCAATCATTCTCGAATGAAATGACATTGTTCTGAGCTAGTTACAGAGAGGGGATACGTGGGGAGATTTTCCCCAACGGGCCAACATTATGGGTAACGTCATATTGAGAATCTCGCGACCTGCTCCGCGCCGGAACTCTTCGGCTCAGGATTCGTCTGCCGCCATGCGCGGAAAAGATGCTTATAATCGCTCGTCTCTTGCCTTGGGCTACTATGACTCGACTTTCCCGGCGGCGCGGTCTGCGCCGGAGCTGATTTCCGCACGCCGCAACGTTCCAACGGCAGCGCGGCGAAAAGCGCATATGTTCATGGGGCTCGATGAGCACGTCTCCCGCCGTCGCCGCCCCTCAACTGTTGTTTCTCTTATCGCCCATGTCTTCATCTTCGCGGCGATTCTCTGGTTGGGAACAATCCTGCGCAATCCGATTGTCCACACCGCGGAGATGACCGTCGCTCCCATCCAGTTCACACTCTATGCTCCTCCACCGGTCATGCCGGTGGCGAAGGTGCAGGGCGGCGGCGGAGGTGGCGGCATGCATCAGGTCCGCCCTCCCGTCAGGGCTGAGAAGTTGCCCAAACCTGTGAAGATTCGGCTTCTCTCTCCGGTGATTCCCAGGGTCGAGACTCCTAAGTTACCAGTTGCGCCATCCATTGACGTCAGAATGCCTCAACAAACCGCGATGCCCAAGCTCGGAATGCCGCAGGCTCCGCAGGTGGCCATGGCCTCACAAGGACCCGGGAGCGACAGCGGATTCGGTTTTGGTTCCCAGGGCGGCCTGGGTTCTGGGCACGGCGCTGGAGTTGGGCCGGGTAGCAATGGAGGTTACGGCGGCGGCATCATGAATGTGGGTGGCGGCGTCAGCGCGCCAGAGGTCATTCACTCCGTCCAGCCTCAATTTACTCCTGAAGCTCGCCGCTCGGATTATCAGGGCGTCGTTGGAATTCAGCTTATTGTCGATTCACAAGGCTATCCGCAGGACGTTCGTGTGGTTCATCATCTCGGCATGGGACTTGATGAACAGGCCATCGAGGCAGTGCGGCAATACAAATTCAGGCCTGCAATGTACCAGGGCCATGCCGTCTCGGTACAAATGATCATTGACGTTGACTTCCACCTTCATTGATCCGGGATGCGCATTAACTGGATCTATGAAGTTAGTGGCCAATATAACTCACGCCACCTTCAGAGTTAGTTGACTAAATACGCTCCGAGCACTTTGAGCCCACTTACTCGTCTGATGTACTAGTAACTGAAGACCTGCCAAGAAATAACTGGGCTATTCACCAACCCTTTTGTGATCCAGAAGATATTCGTCTCGCAGGTTCTAACGGTTTGCTCGAAACTCCAGCAGCGAACAGAGTTTTGTAAATTGGCAGGAATTGTCGGGGTCTCCGTCGACGAGTCTTCGTCGCAGGGGTGGTTTTACTCAGGCCGCAACCGCAGCAAAATGAACGAGCACTCTAACCCTGCGGGAATGCCCTGAGCCTTCTCGACCCCGACAGTCGACTCTTTCAGCGAGCTGCTTCCGCTCATCCCAGCCTGCCTCATTTGATGATTTATTGTTGATCGGCCTCTTGCGCCGGACGGGCCTGTTGCTCTGCCTTGGCGTAGTATCCGCGCTTCGTCCTTACAAAGAGCGCGCCGTGACGCTGAGTGCTCGCTTCCACTCGTATCGTACGGTAACCGCCGAGGCTGAACGGTGTGGATGAATGGTAGTCGACAACATACTGTTCCCGAATGTCCGTTGCCACCTGCGATGCGATGCCATACACATCCTGCAGTGAGTTGGGAAAATAGGCAATGCCGCCGGTATCTTCTGATAGCATCTCGAGCGCACTTTTCGCCTTATCCGACTCGTCCTTCTCCGCGTCGAAAAGCAGCCCGATGGTATACACAACGGGGCCGCCCAGGTTCTGTACTCGTCGAATTGCTTCCTGCAGGTTCAGTCTTGAAGCATTGTCTGCCCCATCGGTGATTATCAACAGAACTTCCCGTCGGTTCTTGCCGGACTTCGCCAGCTCATCTGCTGATGCGGCAACGGCGTCGTAAAGGGCCGTAGTCCCAGTCGTATCAAAGCGCGACATTCCCCGATCCAGAGCCACGCGGTCTGTTGTGAGGCGCTGGTCGAGATAGGCGCGGTCTGAGAAATTCACAACAAATGCCTCATCCGATGGATTGGACGCGTTGAGCAGATAAATTGCAGCAGCATTGACGGCGTTGCGTTTGTCGCGCATGGATCCCGAATCGTCGATCAGAATGCCCATCGACACCGGTAAATCCATGTGTTGAACCGAATTGACGGTTTGCAGAACTCCGTTCTCCCAAACGCGAAAGTCGCTCCGATCCAGATCCATCACCGGGCGCCCTTTCTCGTCGATTACCGCGCAGTTCAACAGCACCTCGTCCACATTCGCGTGCAAAATGTACATGCCATTCTGCTGCTTCTGAATCTCGTTTGAATTGGCAGGGACACTCGAAGAACCGGAGACTTTCGCAGCCCCCTCCGCATTGGGAGCGGTAGGCTTCCCGATGCTGGCCGGCGGATTGACAGTGATATCCGGCGATGGGATTGGGTCGCGATCCACGTCCAGCGGCGGTTGAGCTTCCGGCCGCGTCGGATCATTCATTGAAGTGGGGGTTGCAGGCAACTCCTGCCCAAACGCCTGCGAGTAAGAGAAAGGTCCGCTACAGCCAAGCAGTGCCAGCGCCACCAGAAGCGCGAACCGGCTGTGATGCAAATTCAGGGAGAGCGTCGAATCCATAGCCAGTGGCGAAATTGAGACATTACGCCTTGCAATATTGGATGCGTCCCCGCCAGATGGAGTGCGACCCGATCCGCAATCTTTATTGATTTGATTTCTCGAAGCTTAGGGGCACCCGGAACTTCGCCAACCTGTCCGGGCGCCAGAACCAAAACCTCTTCCGCGCCCACAAACCTCCGCCGCCCTAATTCGAATACGGCACACCGCTTGAAATGCGATTTTGGATGCTGTTTTTCCCCACCATGCGAACAAAAAGCGTAAGTATCCCTGAAGGCAGGCCGCTCAAGTTCCAGCTTCCGCCCTGAGCTGCCGGTTGGCTGGCCACGAGGCTCACGTTCTGCCCGTCTGTCGAATCGTAGATCTCGATATGCGATACCGTCGTGAGGCTCGCATAGCTGTTGGTTGCGCTCAGCGTCCAGCTAAGTGTTTGCCCCAGCGTGCTCGCGCTCACCGCAAAACAGTTGTCGATCCCGCTTTCGATCTCCGTTCCTTCGTTGTAGTCGTTCCACGTCGCGATCTGCAGATACGGCAGTGCCGCGCCCGAGTAATATTGATTGCTTTCAGAAAACGAGCCGATCCACGTCTGGCCGCACTCCTGGTCCATAATCCTGCCTGTTCCCCAGTTCGCCTGGGAGCTATTGAAACCCTTGAACGCGTTTGACCATGCGAGCTGACTGCTATAAGAGAGAGCGATTCCGAGGAAGTTATCGAGAGTGCCGCCTTCTGAAGCTGGAGAGATACTCAAGGTGTATTGGTTGGCAGCTGGGTCTGTTCCTGCAGGTTCTACCCAGTAAAAAGAGCCCGACGAATCCTGATGCGCGAAACCGCCGGCATTCTCAAACACAACTAATGGAACGCCGTTGTTTGCGTTGTATGGAGTGACAGCGCAGTTTTGCGGCAGATCGTTGTTCCAATCCTCAATTTGCGCCCACACATCGGCCCACGAAGGCGCCGGACCGGTCGCTGCAATCACTGTCTCGTCAGGAAATACCTGCACGATCGGGCGCCCGTTTGACTTGAGGTACGCGCTGCTTCCCCAGTGCATCCCGTTCATGTAGCACATGTCGTTGCGAAGATGGGCAACTGCGCAGCTTTCAAATTCTGTGCCTGTCAGGCCCGAACAGCTTGCTCCAGTCGTGCCCGGGATTCCGGTGGATTTGACTGTGTAGCTCCACGACGGCCCGTCGTCCATGATCACGTACATCGGGCTGCAGCCCTCCGCGTTGCAATCGTTCTGGTCCACATATTCTTGGTAGAGCAATGTGGCCGCATCCTCACCGGTTCCAGGGCCTTCCCATGTCATGATTGCGCCATCGATGTGCCGATTCTTCAAGTCCTGCGCCTGCGCGGCAATGGTATTCGCGTCATCTGAGGTGTACCCCGTCTGAACGTTGTTATCGCAGTAAGCCGTTCCGTCAGCCGTGCAATACCCCAGCATCATGTTGGCGTAGATTTTGGTATTTGCGCCTCCGGCGAGATAGCTGTGCGGATCTTCGGTGGAGACGTTGCCTGCAGGCAGGTCAAACATCGGTGTCGCCACATTCGAGCGGCTATCCACTTGGCCAGCGAACGCATGCTGGCAATATGCGGGCAACTGACCGCTCGCCGGGCACGCAGCGGTATTGTTGACCGTCAGCGTCGAAAGCGCGATCGTACTCGGCGTTCCGGGGCCAGGTCCGCCAGGTCCCGGCCCGCTCGATCCCGGTCCGGCCGATTCAGAAGTGCTGAAATTGATTCCCGCCGAGCATCCCGCCAGGCTGACAATAAAAAGGCCCGCGAACCCAAGCGAAGCCTGCCAACGATTGTGCGTCATCGATTCCCCCGGAATCGTCTGTGATCACGCCCGTCGTCCCCCGGCGAGATGTTCGCGAAAGTCTGTTTCGACCTTCATGTATCTTTGCTACCGGCAATGCTCGCGCACACGCATCCCGTTGGCTTGATCGCCCTCAGGCAACAAGCTCTCGGCGGCCATCTGGCGCCGGCGTTTTCCGGGCGCAGCTTGACCTGGCGATGTATGGCGCTGCTGATTTCAAGGCGCGTATATATCAGCGCAAATAAGGGGTAAACGAATCGTAGCAGTTCTTTATTTCGCTTTCGCTTGCCCAAAAGTTGTACGCGGCCGCATTGTGAGATTTTTGTTTCCGCTTTGCATACAAGACCATCACTCGTCGCACACACACCTCTCCCAACCGCAATCCGGCAAAGGTCCTTAGCTGCGACGAGGAACGCACCCACCCCCAGGAATCACCGACTATTTTGAGATGTTGTTTGTTTGAGGATCAGAGTTCGCGAAGATGGGTGAATGGATGGAAAGCGGTTTCGCTCACTAGTGAATGGGGACGCCGCGGTCGCACCGGGGTACGAGTATCAAATCCGTCGACCACAAGGGCGCGGACGTGGGTGCTTCGCGCAAGAATTCAACCGATTGGATTCTTGCCGAGACGAAACCTCACCGGCGCTTTCCTTATGACACGCGTTCGCCAGAAAATCATTTCGCCGGCTATCACAGGGATTTTTGTTGAACGGTTTCAATCATCGCAAGAATGTTTTCGAGCGGCGTCCCGGCCTGCACGTTGTGGCACGAGCAACAAATATAACCGCGGCCATCGGCGCCGAGCGTGTCCAGGCAATTGTGGACCTCGCGGCGAACATCCGCTGGCGTTCCACGCGGCAGCGCAAACTGGTTGTCCACGCCTCCGTGGAATGTGACCCGATTTCCAAATTCACGTTTCAGCTCCGCCATATCCATCCCCGGGCAGGCGTGCTGAATTGGATTGAGAACGTCCACGCCGCAATCGAGAATCGGCCCCAGCAAGCGGCGCGCCGCTCCGTCCGTGTGATAGAAGACCCTCAATCCATGGGAATGAATCATCTCGCACCAGCGCTTCAGGCGCGGCTGCAAATGCCGTTTCCACATTGTCGGCGACATCAACAGAAAACGTTGGCCGGCAATATCGTCGCTGATGAAAACCAGGTCGAGCCACTTTCCGGCGCGCACAAACAGCCTCCGCATCATCTCCGACTGAATCCACTCCACGCGGTCCAAGATCGCATCGACGAGCTCCGGGCGTTCCGCCAGGTCCATCAACGACTGCTCGATACCGCGCAATTGGCAATAAATTTCAAAAAACGAAACCCACGGCCCGATGACGGCAAAGTCCTGCGCCGCCTTACGCGCCTTTACCTCTGCGGTTGCGTAATCGAATCGCTCCACATTGGGCCACCACGGATAATCGTCGAGTGATTTCGCCGTGTCGTGCCCGGCTAGCGGCGCGGACTCGAATTCAGCGTAGTGCGCGTCCCCTGCCTGAATCTGCTTCAGCGGCACTCCCCACATCGTGCGGTCGCCGCCCGTTTCTGCGCCGGCGCCGCTCTGCGCTCCGGCGAGTTCGCCCGCGTCTGTCTGGTAATCCATGAACACCCAGACAATCTTGTCGAGATTGAGCGCCCGGTACATTTCGAGGTCGTCGCTCGCACCGCAGTAATGCCTCAACATTTCGCCGACTTCCGGCGTATGCCAAAGATCAACGGGTAAGCGATCAACCGGTTCGCGATTCAAAACCGCCAGGATGCGTTCACGTGCATTCATCTTATGTTCTCAATGTAGAGATTCTAGGTCAGCGCGGTCCCCGGACGCCGCTGCTCCTAAAGCTTTCAAAAAGCTCCTGCGCTCGAGCATGTCCCCAGTCCTTTCGCATAGCTGCTCACGCCGCCATCCATCACATTCGCGCCCCGCCAGCTGAAATCCCGCCCATGACCGATTCAGTTCGCAGGCGGATGGTGGACACCCTTCGTCTGTGCCGCGTGAATCCGCACGACAACCGCGGTCGTGCTCTGCACGGTCATATGAATGATGCCGCCCTTGGCATGCGCAATTGGCGTCCACTCGCCGTTCCACGGCGCATGGTTGGTGATCGTCGCTCCGCCCAGTGTCGCCGTCATCAGTGCGGCATTGCCCGGTTCGCCGTCGCTCAGAGTAATCGTTGATACACTCTCGGCGCGGAAACCTTTCACCTGGATGCTAACCTCGGCGTCAGTTACATCACGCGTGGTGGAGTGCGTCTTGTTGATGATGGTGACGAATTGATCTTCATCCGTTCCCACCGCATACGCTGTCAAATTGATCTTGTTCGGGTTTTCAATTTCGATCGGCTCAACGTACCCGTGACTTCCGAGCACGAAGGCCCTCATGCCGTAACCCTTCGCGGTCGTGTGATAGTTCCTGCATCCCGTGCTGTCGCAGGGATTCGGATCCGGAACAATCGTGTCGGTCGGAATCCATGGATTGTTGTGAAAGTTCACCCCCGCCATGTGATGCGCGGCCCACCAATGCATATAGTCCAGCGCCCATAACGCCGCTGCGAATCCGTCGCTTGCGCCATGCACGCCGTGCAGGCAATCATTCGCCTCTGTCATCCGGTAGGGCACGCCCATCGCCACGAGCGGTGCCAGAACGGCTTTGTACACATATGGATATGGATGAAACTTGGCCGACCCGCCGTCGAAGGCGCGCTGCGTTCCGATCTCCGTGCCGTCGTCCCATGCACTCGCCAGCATATCGTCGATCGCTTCTTCCGGCGTTGTGTTCCCGGGTCCGCCCCAAACATAGTGGTGCTGCAGCGCCTCGGCCAGCATTCCGGTTCCCCGCAGATCTTTCGCGAACTGCACGGTCCAGGAAACCCCGTCTTCCGGATTCGGCGTAAAGCTGCTCCTGCTTGAGACGGCCGTGTCGGGCCGGAGAACTTCGCATCCGGCACATCCTTGTGGATCACCGCCGCAAAATGTTTCCAATCGGCAATGTATGCCGCATATGCCGATCCGGGAACACCAGGCTGCGTCTCGTAGATCGCCGGATCCAGCGTGGCTCCTGGCCGTGAATGGTACTCGCTCACGTCGGGTTCATTGCCAATCGAAAAACTGTCCAGGTTTGCCCGATATTTGCTCCATATATATGCAACGATCTTCGCATCGTCCTCGGCCAGGTGCGGATTCGGACAGGAGGCCAGGTTCTCCAGCCGCACTGAGTAAATCACTTTGATGTCTGCCGCGCGCGCGAACTCGAAGAGATTGTCGATGTCCTTGAACGTCGGAATGGGCGTGACGCAATGCTCACTGCGGCCCGAGCCGTCATCTGTTCCTCCGCCCACACGAATCTGCTTGATCCCGAAGTTGCGGAATAGCGTGATGAGTTGCGTGTTCTCGGGGCTGAAAAAATAACCGCGCACGCCATACATGTCTGGCGCGACGCTCTTGGTTTCAAAACCCAAGCCGACAAAGTCGGCCGGGATCGCAAATTCGCGCGCGGTGGCATCGACGGTGAGCTGGATCGAAGCTCGGGCCGCCTGGATCGGCGCTTGTGCCATCGCGTTTCCTGTCAAGAGCATGCTCACGAGAATTGCATGCGAAATCCTTGTCACCGGTGTAGCCTCCCTTGGCTGCTCTGGAGTCAGTCTCAATTTGTTTTGGGATCGGCGTCAGTCGCTGCTTTCTGGCCTTTCGCGCAGCGCAATCGCCCATCTATTCTTGCGAATTCAATACCCATATAGGCTCATAATCGTCGCTTTCAGCCTGCAGCGCGATCGTCCTGCGCGTCTCTTCAACATGTTGGCGAGCTAGCTTCTCGGCTTCGTCCGGAAGGTTCCTCTTGATCGCATCCACGATGCCCGTGTGCTCTTCGTGCACTTGCCTTGGTTCGCGCGCGGTTCGAACCGCCATGCCCAGCACGCGGTATCCCTCCGCCAGGCGCAACAGGATCCGATTGCGCGACAAACTCATGATCTGGAGATGAAAGGCCCGGTCCGCGGCGCCCATCTCGTCTGCTTTGCCTGCGTTGGAAAGTGCCCAAATGCGCTCTGCCATGCCCTCGAGCACTCCTATGTCGGAGTGCGAAGCGTGTGCGCAAGCGCGCCGCGCTGCCAGTCCCTCGAGATACTCGCGCACCTCGTAGGCCTCGGCCAGATGCGCAGTGTCGAGCTTCCCCACAAACACGCCCAGTCGGTCAACTGACTCGACAAGGCCGAGCCACTCAAGCTCCAGCAGGGATTCTCTTATCGTTCCCTGCCCCACCCCCAGCTCTTTCGCCAGGCTCTGCTGCGCCAGCCGCTCTCCCGGCTGGCACTTCCCCGACAAGATGCGCCGTTGAATCTCTTCCCGCACATGTTGGCGAAGAGTCGGCGATTGATAGTTCAGATCTCGCATGGAGTTCATCGGCGACGACGACGCTCTGCTCTCTTCTATGGCAATTGCTTCAAAATTCACCGCGGCGGTTAAGACCTCGTCCGGTCTCCACCGCCGCGATGGTTGCGTGCTCGTGTTGTTGTCTCGCGCGGTCAGTCCTTAGAAGAAGATCTTTCCGTCGAACTGCCAGACGCGGCCAGAGCCGTTATTGGCGACGTCTCCGGTGATCGTGCCGAAGCCGCCGGTGAGTGTCTCGGCGGGCTTGGTATAGCCGCCTGTTCCGGGATTGTTGAGGTGAACGTGGTTGAAGGCATTGAGCGCCATCGCTCCGACTTCGAGCTGCAAGTTCTCGTGAATTTTGAACTGCTTGTGCGCAGCCATATCGAAGCTGTACCAGCCGGGACCGGTGATCTGGTCTCCCCTAACGCCAAACGGCGTGAAGTCTGTCTGGCCGACGGTTTGAACCGCATTCGCCGGCGCGGTAAACGCCGCGGAGTTCAGGTAGCCCGTGACTCTGGTGCGAGGCAGATCCGCCGAGCTCGGCTTGTAGGGGTTGACGCCCGACACCAGCGGCGCGTCGCAGGCCCAGGCCGTGCTGCCGGTCTGGTACCACGGGCCCGTGAAGCCGGCATTGCTGGTGTTACCACCAACGGTGCCCTGGCAGCCGACGTTGGCTCGGAAACCGCTGGAAGAAATCCAGATTGGATCCAGCTTCCATCCGCCGATAATGGCGTCCTCCAGAGCATTCGCATTGCCCCCGACGAGGGCGCCTTTGCCAAAGGGCAACCCGTACTCGCCCGACAGCTTGAAGACGCTGGTGGCAAAGTTTTCGCACCGGTCGTAATCGGCGCGATAGCCCATGCCCGGAATCCACGGTGCTCGGCCGTTGGCCGGCCCGCCCTCGTTCTGCTGGCCGCCTTGCGCGTCAGACAAGCAACTGCCGTAGGCGTAGTTCGCGTCCATGTTGAATCCGCCCCCGAACTGGTGGATGTACTCCACCTCGCCCGAGTTGTAGTTGCTGATCTGCTCGGTGTTTTCCATCGGGCCTGAAAGCGCGGCCAGGTTCGGGAACGGAATTGTGGTGCCGGTGCCCACCACCATTGCGGGAGAGGAGACCTTGCTGTTACCCAGCGCAGCCTCTGTGCCTACGCAGTACGGGAAGCAGCCTGCCTGTTTCTGCAGACTCACGCTCGGAACCGAAACCGCCGGAACGCTCGGGGGCAGGGCCTGGTTAGGCGCATTGTGGTAGGGGTCGGCGCTTTCGAGTTGCCTGCCAAGCACGCCCACATAGCGGACCTCAATCGAGTCGTGACCGCTGAACTGGTACTGCACGGCGGCGTTGAGGTACTCCTCGTAAGGAATATGCATGTTGTACGGCTTGGAGTAGGTCTGCAGCGAGCCCAGCGGGAGGTATGCATTCGGATCGGTCATACTGACAGTGCCGAAGGTGTTCTCCATCGTCGCCGTCTGATTATTGGGCAGCGTCTGCGCCAGATACGAGCTCTGCGGGCCGTTCTGCACAGAGACCCGGAATGGGTAGTTGGTGCCCAGCGTGCCGCCGTATCCGACCGAGTCAAATGCGCCGTACTCAACATTGCCGCCCAGGCGTACGACCAGGTTGGGCCGAACGCGATAGGCGATGCCAATATGCGGCGCCCAGTTGAATTTCGGCGTTGAATTGGCCGCATTGTTCGGCTGGCAGATGATCGGGATGCTGTCGGAAGCCATCAGCGCCCTGAAATAGGCAGATGAGGTGACATTGCAGCCAGAGTGCGCAACGTAGTAGGCGCTGCCGCTGGCCTGGTTGCCGCTGCCGCCAAACCAGAAGTTGCCTTCGCTTTGCGTGCCGCCGGCAGCCTAATAGGGAGCAAAGTAGTCGTCGCGGATGCCCAGGGTCAACGTCAGTGAGGGCGTAATCTTCCAGTTATCCACCGCGTAGAAGGAGATCTGCGGCGCGTGGTAGGTTGACTTGTTCCAGTTGTTGCCGTTGTAACCGTTCAGTCCGCCAAGCAGATTGACGAGACTGCTGTTGCTGACGCTGAGCGCGTTGACGCCCGGCGCCGCGTAAGCGCCCTGGGCTGCGTTGTCCGCCGGATTCAAAAGAAAGTCCGTCATACTCGGGCCGCCATCGCCCGAAGCGGCCACGTTCGAGTATTGGCCATAGCTGAAGTTGCCCCTGGAGTACGGTAGTTGTGCAATGTTTCCGTAGGTCCACCAGTACTCGCCGCCGAACTTCCATTCGTGCTTGCCGATGATCTTCGTCAGGTTGTCGGAGAACTGCCACGCTCCAACCTTCTGCCAGGTGACGTTGACTCGGGAACCAAAGGCGGAGATGCTGCTGCCGATTCCAAACACCGGAAGGCCGCCATTGTTCGCCGTTTGCGGAATACCCGCGATCCCGTATGTTGGCGAGGGATAGGTGCTGTCAATGTTTCCGGGATCCTTGCGGGTTTGCCAGTTGCGTTCGTCCGACATCCGGTATTCATTGATCAAGTTGGGGTTGAACACATGCGTTTCGGTCACGACCACCATGTAGGTCGGCATCGTGGTCCAGAACGGCGTGCTGCCGCCGCCCTCAAGCGGGCCCGCGAAGGGGGCCTGCTGCTGCTGGGTCTGGTTGTAGTGGCTCCAGGTCAGGAATGCGGAATCCTTGGCGCTGAATGTGTGGTCGAGCCGCACGTCGAATTGCTGCGTGTTGATCGGCCGCGGCAGAAGCTCAAAGAAGTTATTGGCATAACTGTTGGTGCCCGTGGTGCCCAGTCCGGTAGCCGGATTGATATTCACGTTGTTGTACGGGTAGCCCTTGAAGAGCTGAAGCAGCTTTACGGCGTTGGGATCGATACGGCCCGTCGGAAGCTGGTTGAAGCAGGAGGGAGAAATCGGGCCGCCCGCGATCGTCGTATTCCAGTTCGTCGTTCCCGTAAGACTCGGACAGCCTGCCGGCGCACCCAGTTCCGGGAAGTACGGGTCGCGAATGATCGCCAGTTTTTGGTTTGACAGTGTGCCCAGCGGGAAAGCAGGATCCGTCACAATGCCTTGTTGGCCGCTGGCGCAGGATGCGGTCAGGCCGGTAATCGGATCGACTGACCCGCAAGGAACCGCGCGCGTGGTGGATGGGTCGAGAATCGTTCCTTGCTGGAAAGTTCGTCCCAGCCCGTCGATCTTGGTGGCGTTACTCAAATGCAAGGCGTCCACCAGGTTTGTGAAATTGCTGCTCTGCATCGTCGCGGTCGGCAGCGTGCCGGTATAGCTTGGCGTGTCGGTGTACCGCGTGACCTGAAAATCAATGGTAAAGAAGGTCTTGTCGTGGCCGTTATAGCCCGGCAGCATGACCGGCCCGCCAAATACGGCGCCAAACGAGTTCTCCTTGAAGCGTCCCGGCCGGTTTGGATGGCCCCCCAGGATCTGGCTGCGCTTATTGAAGTAGTCATTCGCGTTGTACATGTCGTTTTCGTTGTACTCCCACGCGCTGCCACGAAACTGGTTCGAGCCTGACTTGGTGACAACATTCACCACCGGGCCATACATGTGACCGGTGTCGGTGGGATTGTCGCCCGTCTCCACCTTCATTTCCTGGATGGTGTCGGGAATGGGCGGAATGGTGATACCGCCAAAAACCTCGGCATTATCGTCCGCGCCGTTCACCCGCACGTCGACAGCGCCACTTTGCGTGCCGTGGACCAGAAATGTTCCTGTGCCCTGGTTGTTGCCCGTAAACTGCACGCCAGGTACGGTGGTAATCAGCGTCATGAAGCTTCGGCCGCCACTACCGCCAAAAATCGGCAGCTCGGTCGCTGCCGTACTATCGATGGTCGTGCCCAATGTTGCGTCCTGCGCCTGCAGTAGCGGCGCGCCCGACGTGACAGTGACTTGTGTGCTGACCTGCGCCGACTTTCAGCGCCACGTCCTCCGTGACCGTGGATCCGATATGGACCACCACGCCGTCGATTACGGACGCTTCAAACCCCTTCCCCTCGATCTTGAGCGTATAGGTTCCAACTTGCACATAGGGGAAGGCATACGCTCCGGCGGAAGTGGTGACAGCTTTCTGGGTTAAACCTGTGGCCCCGTTGGTCAGCGTGCAGTTCGCGCCCACGACCAGGGCTCCGCTCGGGTCCTTGACTGTGCCGGTCACGCTGCCGCTATCGATGCCCGCCTGGGCGAAGATCTGGCCGCTGAACAACATCATGAGAACTGCACAGAGTATTGTCGGGAAACTTCGTGGAATTGCCCATTCCTTGTGTTTCATCACGCATGCCTCCTTAGAGCATGGTTCAAGTAGTTGCGTCTCAAAACCGTCGCCCTCGTGTGAACGGGAAACGGCGGAAGTCATTGATGGACATGGAAGTCTGCCCCGTGGCGTCCTCCCATTACCCGAAAGTTCCGCGAAGAAAATCGGTCTCGCTTGTCGCACAAGACTCGTTTCCGCGCCAAAACCGCGCAATGGGATGCAGGGATACGAACATAGATTTCCATGCTATTTTTCCGGCCACAAGCCTGTTCCTCGCAGCCAAGCTTTGTAAAGTGAACTAACGGTAAAATAATCGATTGGGATTGCTCACTCATCACGTGCGCAAACACACGCCACTTCAGAGACCGCTCTCCAATGCTATTTTGGGCTTCTGTTAGGCTGGAATTGTATCTTCCACTTTCTACGGATAAAATATAGGCATTCCATCGCGTTGCAGTTCTGGATTGGCTGTTGTGCCTCTTGCGGAGAATGAGGCGAATCGAGGTACTGGTTCCTGTGCTTGCGCCAGTTACGGGAGATCGTCAGCAACAGGTACCGTCACCGAACCATCGCTGTGCCGTCTCGAGTGCGGACCGCAAATTGGCCGTTGGAACCATGGGCAGTAAGCCTCAGATTATGGGAGGGCAAGACCTCTGGACGCCGGCCCGGACGCAGTCACTCACAATCGGGCCGCCGATCAGCAAGTTTTGCCACAAATGACACTTTTCTCGGCTTTGCAATCGTTAAGACTTTACCGTAAAATGGCGGACCGTGCAGGAAATTGCTCAATTTCCGGTGACCAAAGGGGAGAAGAAACACTCCTCAGCCTTGACGTCAGACCAGAAACGGACCCTCGTTCAGAAAGTGGTTTCCAGCCAGGTCTTTGGCCGCGCACCAGCGCTGCGGGCATTTCTCCTCTACATTACCGAGCAGGCAATTTCCGGGCAGACTGACAAACTGAAAGAGCAGGCAATCGGGGCGGAAGTCCTCGGGCGCAAGCCAAACTACGACCCGGCCGATGACAATATTGTGAGAGTGCGCGCTCATGAGTTGAGGGAGCGCCTGGCCAGGTACTTTGCCACTGAGGGCAGCGCCGAGCCTGTCGTGGTGACCATTCCCCGCGGAGCATATGCACCTGAGTTCGTCCCGCGCGAGGGTGTGCCCGCCGGCAAACCGGTTGCCGCAGAGGTCACTGAGATTGTCCACGAACCCGCGAAGAAACTTCTCTGGGCGGGATGGCGATGGGTCGCCCTAGCAGCAATTCTCCTCCTAGCCGTGTCCGCCGCGATGCTCTTCTCGCGACTCTCGACCAGGAGCGAAACTCATGCCGTTGCGATTGGGCCAGATGGCGCCTTACGCGATTTCTGGGGCCAGTTCTTCTTGAAGCCGAATGAAGAACTCAAAGTCCTCTATTCCGATCCCAGCTTCGCCCTGTGGCAGGATCTCAATGGCAAGACTCTCAACCTGGGAGAGTACCTCAACCACAAATATCTGAACCTTAACAATGATAAGTTCTCTGACGTCGCCGCGCGCCGCGTCACCAGCCCGGCCGACATCGCCATCAGCACGCGCATCGGCAATCTCGCGGGAGAATTCGGAGGCCAGACCAGCCCCCGTTTTGCGCGGGATGGCAGCGCCGAATTTCTTCGCTACGGCAACACGGTTCTCATCGGAAGCCACCGTTCCAACCCCTGGGTTGAGATCTACGAGCCGAGCCTGAACTTCGATCTTGGACAGGACCCGCATTCGAACGCGCCCGCGTTCCTGAATCGCTCTCCCCAACAAGGCGAAGCCCAAATGTATTCCATCCCGGCGATGTTCGACACGCAACGCACCGAGGAGAAAGAATTTGCCAGCTACGGCGTGATCGCGCTCCTGAAGGGCTGCGGTGACCGCGGCTTCATTGTTCTGCTCGAAGGACTCAACATGCAGGCCACGCAAGCGGTGGGCGATCTCGTGACTGACCCGCAGCGGTTGGATGGCCTGCTCAAAAGCATTGGGCACAAGCCCGGAACGACCGTGGCACCCTTTGAGGCCCTCATTCAGATCACGTCGCTGCCTGCCGAATATGACAACCCGAAAGTCGTCGCCTATCGTCTGCGCCATCCCGAGTCCTGCGTTGGCAATTGAACCCCGCCCCCTCCGCCGAAAGGCTCCCCAGTCCCAGAATTGAATACTTCACTGAGAATGAAGTCGTAAGATGACTTCTGTTAGGAATTCCTGACAGACAAATCAAATGAAACAAAATCGTAGATCCTTCCTTCGCAATACTGCCCTGGCTGGCGGAGCCGTGACTCTCCGCAGTCTTTCCGCGCGCGCGCACGCTTCCGGCGCTCCCGGTGCTTCCGCTGTAACCGCCCAACCCGAAATCCCCGCCAGCGCGTCGGTCCGCCGCCAATTTCAATCGCCCCCCAAAAAATACCGCCCAATTGTGCGCTGGTGGTGGCCGGGCAACGATGTCGAAGATGCGGAGTTGCGCCGCGAAATCGACGTGCTCGACAAGGGCGGCCTCGGCGGCGCTGAGATCCAGGCCTTCATCAAGGGCCTTGACTTGAAAAATCTTCCCGCCGCGCAAATTGAGCGCATGAACAGCTTCGCCACTCCGTCTTTCTTTCGCCACGTTGCGGTCGCGGCAGAAGAAGCCCGCAACCGCGGGATGTTCATCGATTACACCTTCGGATCCGGATGGCCCTTCGGCGGCGGCGACGCCATCACCCCTGAATTCGCCTCCGTCGAATTGCGTTTCACGCATCTCTCTGTTGCCGGACCGGCGAAGCTCCACGAGCAGTTGCAGATTCCCTCAGTCACCGACGGTGATCCATCGACCGGCGCGGACAAACTCAACGGATTGACGGATGGGTGGGCTGATCGCATGAAGAAGCGCAGCCGGCTCGTTGCCGTCGTGGCTGTACGCGGCCAGGATGCGCAGTGGGGCTATCATCAGTCCGGCCCCAGGCACTCTGTCGTCAAGCCAGGAATGTTAGAAAATGGCACGTCGGTCAATCTCACCTCCCGCCTGCAACCCGACGGCACTTTGGATTGGGATGTGCCGCCCGGAACATGGCAGCTCTTCGTCTTTTGCTCAATGACCACGGCCCAGCGGGTGAATGCGGGCGCGGGTCCTGGTCCTCAACTTGTCATGGACCACTTCAGTGCCGAAGCCTTTCGCGCATACGCCAAGCGCGTCGGCGACAATGCGGTTCCCTACTTCGGCCAGTTCTTCGGCGACGGCTTGCGCGCCATCTTTTGCGACAGCCTCGAAGTGGGCGCATACCTTTTCTGGAGCGACGATTTTCTCGCGGAATTTGAGCGGCGCCGAGGCTATGACCTGGTCCCGTATCTTCCCATCCTCAGACTGCAGACTGATGGCGAGCCGTTCGGCGAATTCGTCGATCTTCCCATCTACGATATGGCTGAAATCGGTGATCAGGTCCGTCATGACTATCAGCAGACCGTCTCCGACCTCATCACGGAGCGATTCTACAGCCAGTTCAACCAGTGGGCCCACGACCACAAACTCCTTTCTCGCACCCAGGCCCATGGAGCGCCGGCCGATGTCCTGCGCATCTACGGCGAAGCCGACATTCCTGAAACCGAGGATCTCTACGATCGCGGCGGCTACGATTTCCTCAAGATGGCGGCTTCCTCCGCGAATGTTTATGGCCGCGCCATCGTCGGCAGCGAATCCTTTGTCTGGCCTACTTCCGCATATCAAACCACGCCTGAGAAAATGAAACTCGCAGCCGACGAACTTTTCACCGCCGGCGTGAACGCCATCGTCTACCACGGATTTCCATACATCGTTCCTCAAGTTCCGCCGCCGGGCTGGCATCCATTCATTGGAATGTTCGGCGACGGAAATTATTCGTCGCAACTCAATGAGCTGAACCCTATCTGGCCATATCTCGCGCAGCTCAACAGCTATATGACGCGCGTGCAGTTCATCTCGCAGACAGGAAGCAACGTCGCCGCCCTCGCGCTCTATCGCAACGATCTTGTGCATGGCGCGGGAGACAACCCGCCCACGCCAAAGTTGAACCAGGCGATCATGGACGCCGGCTACAACTACGACCACATCAACGCCGATTCCCTGCTTCACTGCGACGTGCGTGACCGGATGCTGGTGGCCCCAGGCGGAGCTCGCTACCGTGCCCTCGTCTTCCCTCCGCTCGATTCCATCAGCGCGCCGCTCGCAGAAAAGCTCCAGGGCTTCGCTGCCGCCGGCCTTCCCATTTTCTTCTCAGGCCAGACTCCGCTCGAAGCCGATGGCTTCCTCGATCGCGACCTCGAGACCAATCGCGTCAACACCGCGATGCATGTCATTCACAACGCCCACAGTACGTACTTCTCCACGAACATCGCGAACCTTGTCACAATGCTCCAGAAAGCCGTTCATCCAAACATCCGCTTTCACAGCCAGGCGCTCTCATTCATTCAGAAGCGGATCGGACGTTTGGACGCTTTCTTTTTGCGCAACGACACAGACGTCGCGCAGCATCTCGACGTCGAATTCGAAGCCGAAGGCGAACCCGAGCTGTGGGATCCGTGGACCGGAGAAACTGCATCGATCGCCGCCGGCCAACGAAACGGTGGATGGGTCGGGATTCATCTCGATCTGCAGCCGCTCGCCTCGGCCCTGATCGTCTTCGACCCTGAACGCGAAGCACCGCCCGCAACGGCTGCCCCGGCACCGCGCACGGTTCAGCGCACTCAGCCCATCGGCGCCGCTGGCTGGAAGCTCACTGCAACGGGCCTCGTTCCTTCCGGCAAAACTGCTGTCATCCATCGCGATCTGCCGCTCCTGGTTGATTGGTCGCTCGATGCCGAGCTCCGCGGATTTTCCGGGCGCGCTGTCTACACCACATCGTTCACGGCGCCTACCGCAAATCACCATGGCCGCCTCATCCTCGATCTCGGCACCGTGAGAGATGTTGCCGAAATCACCGTAAACGGCAAGCAGGTGGCCACGCTTCTGCTCCGTCCCTACGAAGTTGACATCACCGATTCAGTTCAACCGGGAGAGAATCAGCTCGAGGTCGCCGTCACCAATACGCTCTTCAACAGCATGGCTCTTCGCGAACCGCCGGCGTTTCGCCCCGGCTTCACAGAGAATCTATCGGGACTGATGTCCGGCGGCCTCATCGGCCCGGTACAAATCAAAATCATGGATTAGAGCATTTTAGGAAATACCGTAGACCGCATTGCAGAGCCTGAACCACGCCCTGGCGTTGTCCGGCGTGATCCGTTTGAGAGCCTCGCCGATGGCTTGCTCAAGAGCTTCGCGGGTTCGGGCTTGGGCGGCGCGGAGCAGTTCCTTGAGTTTTGCCCAAGCCTTCTCGATGGGATTGAAGTCCGGCGAATAGGGCGGCAGATAGAGCAGTTCGGCACCGGCTTTCTCGATGCTGGCGCGCACGGCGGCAGCCTTGTGCGAACTGAGATTATCCATCACCACCACATCGCCAGGTTGCAACGCCGGGCACAGCACCTGCTGAAGGAAAGCCAGAAAGATGTCGCCATCGGTGGCTTCTTCGATGGTCATGGCGGCGACCATACCGTTCAGGCTCATGGCCCCCAAAATGGTCATGATTTTCCAGTGACCGCCGGGCGTCGCCTCATGAATGCGCCCGCCGCCGGTCGAGCGGGCGCGCAGCCGCGTCATCGAAGTAGTGACTCCGCTTTCATCCAGAAAAATCAGCCGCTCCGGCGCGATCGTGCGTATCCCCGCGGCGAATTCCGCGCGCTGCTTGCGGTTGGCTTCGCTGTCGCGTTCGCTGGCGTGGAGTGACTTTTTTTGAGCCGCAGACCCATTTTGCGCAGCAGGTACCAGATTTGCGGAATGCTCAGCCTCACTGCAGCTTGACTGCGCAACTTGTCTTGAATCTCGGCCAGTGTCAGGTCCGGCTTGGCCTCAATCCAGACCAGAACCTGCCTCTGCGCCTCGGCCCCGGCGTGCGGCTTGCGCCCGGCGCGATGAGGCACCCGCTCAGCCTGACCGGTACGGTTTCGTTGCGCGGAGATCTTCTTCGCCCAACCTACACTGACCAGGAAACGCTCGGCCAACTCCTCAAGCGTGTCCTCGCCTTCGTCGTAGGCAGAAAGAAACTTACCGCGCAAATCATCCCCATAGGGTCGCCCCATATCCTCTGCGTCGCGGAGTGTCGCCAATTAAAGTTTATACTATTTCCTAAACTGCTCTAGAGTGATTCCTGAGCGTCGCGGGCTGTGAAACTGTAGAACTGTGAAACTGTGGACCGCGCCAAATCAATGACTTGGGGCAACGATCTCACAGTTCTACAGTTTCACAGTGGGTTTTTGGGAACGAGGCGGAGGGTCGCTGGGGGTTTGATCCGCCATGTTCTTCAGCATCTTGCCAACGATGCATGAGACCGAAGTCATGTGCTTTGCTGCCCAAATGCGAGCCCTGTAATACGTGTCGGTAGGTACGGCTACGGTGATGTTTTTCATTGCTTCCTCGTAGAGAAAAGAGAGCAGAGATGGGTTCCGGTGCCCGATGCCAAGCAGCAGCGGACTCCTGCCGGTTTGGCGCTTATCTTGATTGTGCGGGAAACGGGGAAATAACCTGCAAGGCTAAGTGGCTTGGATGGAGCGAGTCACGAGAAGAGGGACTTGACAAAAATTATTGCCGACGCTTGCAACGGGGGGCGACGGCAATTCCTGGGCTACTGTGGCGGCCAGTAAACATCGTTTCGGGCACGGCTTCGCCGCGTACTTAGTTTTCGAAAGAGACGGGCTCGGTTTCGGCACCCTTCGACGGCGCTCAGGGCAGGCTCTGAATTCGTGCCCTGATACAAAGAACAGTTAAGAAGCACCGCAGATTCAGAACTATGCGGTACTCGCGTAAATTTTTTGTGCTAATTTTGTGCTACGTCTGATCGCCAGGAACGCGGATACGGGTTGACTGCCCGACACTGACCCGGTAGGGACGCTCATCACTGAGCGCCCACTGGGTGGCCGGAGGCAGTCACCCGCCCCCGGCTCCCACAGAACCCAGCGTGCAGATTTCCCGCACTGGGCTCGTCAGACGTTGATTCACAGTATGGCGATAGCCTGCAGCTCTTTATAGGAAAAGTGCAGCTTTGGTCGAAGCAGCGGGAACTGTTCCTTGATCCGCTGAAATTGCTCCCACCGGACCGTACCGTGCCAGCTCCGACTGCTCAACATTTTGTGCCAGTAATGTTCCACAGCCCTATGAACCCTTAGCAGTGCCCGAAGATTGCCAGCAACGCCATAGTATGCATAGTGACCACGGAGCATCTGATTGAGATAATTCACCTGTTCTCGCAGCGACAAGTGCCGCATCCGCCGCATCTGGTCTTGCAAGCGCATGAGCGCGCGTCGCAGTCGTGACTTTTCCGTAAGCATTCCAATTCGAAAGTTCCCTTTCTGATTGCGAGTGCAGTACAGAGTAAAGCCCAGGAAATAGATTGTCTCCGGGCGTTTACGGCCACGCTTGCTCGCGTGTCGATGCGCGTACCTACCAAATTCAACGAGCTTGGTCTTCGTCGGCTCCAAGGTCAGACTAAATTTACTCAGCCTCTTGGCGAGCGCTTCCTGAACGCGAAGAGCATCCGAACGGAATTGGAAACACAGCACGAAGTCGTCGATATATCGCACCATGCAGGCCTCCCCGCGAAGTCGCGGCTTGACCACTCGCTCGAACCACAGATCGAGCACATAGTGGAGATATATATTACTCAGCAGTACGCTGACCGAACCTCCCTGCGGGGTCCCCTCTTCGCTTGGATGAACCTCTCCATTCTCGAAAACGCCAGCCTTCAGCCAGCGCCGGATTAAACTAATCAGGCGCTGATCTCCTACTCGATGTTCCACGAAGCGGAGCATCCACTCGTGACTTAGGCTCCCGAAAAAGTTCTTGAGGTCCGCCTCCAGCACCCACTCGATTTTCCCGCCAGCAATTCTCTCGTGGAGCGTTGCTAGCGCTTGGTGGGCACCTCTTCCAGCACGTCCACCAAACGAGCAGGATAGAAAATCCTGTTCATAGATGGCGGATAGCACCTGAGAGACGCTTCGCTGGAGTGCCCGGTCGGCTACAGTCGGCACCCCGAGAGGGCGCATTTCCTGCTTTCCGGGCTTCGGGATATAGACACGCCGTATCACGGGCGCTCGATATCCTTTGCGATGGACAGATTGGAGCATGGCTGCAACCCATTCCTCAAAACTCTGTTTCGCTTCAGTTACGGTCTGTCCATCCACTCCGGCTGCAGACTTGGCAGGAATCTGACTAAGACTCTCCCAAACCCGCTCCTTTGTGATGTGATGAGCCAGCGACGTAAACCGGAGCTTCGGTTCACACCGAGCTTTGACTGCTATTCGTTCGAGTCCTGTTGTCATGACTGGCGGTTCTTCTCTTTGCATAGAAGGCCGAATCCTCCCTTTGAATGGAGCTCATGTTTCCCACGAACAATTCAACTTCCGCTGCCCGCTTCCCCATGTAGCCGGCTCTCCCGACCTCGAAGTACTATCAGGCAGTCTGACTTCCGTCAGGCCTTCGGATCTTCCTCACTTGTTCAGCTTGTCAGACCCTACAAGCCAGGCTTGAGCCTGACGGCTCTCCCTTGTTCCCATGAAATCCTTTGGTTGCATGCTGACGGTACGAACCCCGGAAGCACCTCAGCACACTCGCCATAACGCATACTGAGCTTCTGCCTTCCCCGTTACGGGATAGGGTCGGCTACTTCCACCACGATCGATTTCGGGGCTAGATTGCCGTTTACTGCTGTTTCGGCCTGCAAACCTCCCGGTCTACGCTTCGCAATGGCCGTCTCCGGACATCACGCAAGACTTGGTACGCGGCTGCGAGCTAAGCTTTGCCGCGGCCTCCATTTCAGGAGACTGAACTTCATGAGTTTCAAGGCGCAACCCGCACAGATCCGTACGTGCGCGTTTACGCATACGGCTCTTATGAAGGATGGGTGGCGTAAAAGCGGGTGTCGGGATAAGGATGCAGAACGCGAGGTGGTGGTATCCATCGGTCGAAGACCGGAGCGAACTTCTCCCACTTCTTCCACGCGCGTTGACTACGACGTACCAGTACGCTACGCCACAGTCGATTGACGCGTCTTTGGAAGATGCGCAGTTGATCGATGTTGCCGGGGACAGCATGGTATTGGTAGTAGCCGGTGACAACACACCGAAGCCATACACCGACCTGACTGGTGCGATCATGCTTACGGCGTTGAAGCTCAGCCTTGATGATCTTGAGCTTCGCCACCATTCGCTTCTTCGCAGTGATTCGCCAGACGGTGAAGGTCTCGGTCTTGTGGCGTTGCCCACAGAAGTGGGTGAAGCCCAAGAAGTTGAAGGTCTCCGGTTTCCCTTCCCCACGCCGCTTCCGCTCACGGGCCGCATAGCGCCCGAACTCGATCAGCCGTGTCTTGTCAGGATGTAATTCCAAGCCGAACTTTGCCAGCCGTTCCTTGAACTCTTCGAGGAACCGCACAGCATCAGCTCGCTGCTGAAAACCCAGCACAACATCGTCGGCGTAGCGAACGATAACAACATCGCCCTTCGCCACTTTCCTGCGCCAGACATCAGCCCACAGATCGAAGAGATAATGAAGGTAAACGTTAGCGATCAGTGGCGAAACCACTGCTCCCTGCGGCGTACCCTTATTGCTCTCCGACCATTGGCCGACTTCAGACACTCCCGCCTTCAACCATTTCCGGATCAGGCGAAGTATCCTTCGATCAGCCACCCGATGCTCGATGAACTTTATGGCCCATTCGTGACTCAAGTTATCGAAAAAGCCCACAACGTCGGCATCGAGTATCCAGTTCACCTTCTTCCGCTGGATGCCCACCGTCAACGCGTCAAGCGCCTGATGCGGGCTGCGGCCCGGTCGAAACCCGTAGGAGAAGCCCATGAAGTCGACCTCATATATCTGATTGAGGATCGTCACCACGGCCTGTTGGACAACTTTGTCCTCCACAGCCGCGATGCCCAGCGGACGTTGTCGTCCGTCGGCCTTCGGTATATAGACTCGCCTTGAAGGTTGCGCCCGGTACGCTCCACGATGAACCCGGCCGTGGAGATCGATGAGCCGATCTTCCAGTCCGGTTTCATACTCCTGCCACGTCACGCCATCTACTCCGGGCGAAGCCTTACGTTGTAGCGTGTAAAAGCTGTCGCGGAGTAGATCAACGGTCAGATGGTGGAGCAAGGAAGTGAACCGCTCCTGCTTCCTTTCCTTTGCTGCTTTTCGCACACCGTCCAGTCCCTGGGACATGCGCTTCCCGCTCTGTGTCGGCTGCATGTTCGACTGTGCGATGTTCTCCTTCATCTGCGCCCTTCCCTCCCCAGCCTCCGCAGAAGCTTCTGCTTCCTTGTTCGGCTGGTTCACAGGTACTACGGCACAGTGTGACTTCTCCGGCACGTGCATATCCGCATTGTGGTTTATGGCCTTCGCGGACCGGCCTTGGTCGTTAGACAAAGGCGTGCTGGAGATCTCCCGGTTCTCGTGCATGTTGTTTTCTTAGCGTGCGCGGGTTCTTAGACTACGCAGGACCGGTCAGCCACTCGCGTGTAACGCAGCTGCCGTATTGCCTTCCTCATCACGGAATCGAGTCGGCATCCTAATCTTCCGCCTTTTCGAAGCTCAATCGCCCGGCCCACCAATGCCTCTGTCTACGCTTCGAGTGACACCTCACGATGACACCCGCAAGACTCGAGGTCAGGATGGATTCGCTACTTCCTTTCCTGTAGGGACTTGCACCCCTACAACATGCCGGTTTATCCCGGCGCACTCCGTATTGGCGGTGATTCGCTCGGAACTCCGCTGAAATCCAGAAAAACGTTCGAGAAGCCGACATTTTGGACTAAAAGCGCCCAACCTCCGCTTGAGCGACCTGATACAAATTTGGGGGGAGCTTCCTGAGAAAAACAACGTAATCCTTAGCGCCGGATCTCTTCGCCATAAATTCAGTTTCCTGCGGAGGTTCATTGTGGATGCATCTGTCTCGGGAGTCCAGCCCGCCAGCGCTTCGTCCAGGCGACTTTTATGTTGGATAGATTCTCTGATCTTGGGTCTCGGAATGCCCTCTGGGATTTGGACCATCTCCCGATTGATTTCTCTTTACATTCCCGCAGCGGTTCATGGCTCTCGCGAACAGCGATTTCTGCTCTGGATTCTCGGAGGAGGCATTGTCGAGTGGTCGTTCGTAATCGTGCTCTGGTTCTTATTGCGAGCACGGCGATCTTCTTTCAGAGAGCTTGGCATCTGGCGATTGGGAACATGGCCCGCCTGGACACTGGCGCTGTTGATTGCAGCTCTTTCTATTGCGAGCAATCTCCGTTTCCTGCCCAGGATGCACATCCCTATTTACTACGCGTTTTTACCGCATGGATTTCATCTTGTCGCGGCGCTTCTAATGGGCACCACTGCTGGATTCTGTGAGGAAGTGCTTTTTCGAGGCTTTCTCATGACTGAGTTTGCCAAAGCGGGATACGGCAAAGGAATGCAAGTATTCATTCCCGGTCTGGCCTTCGGACTTTCTCATGCTGGCTACCTAAGTCAGGGATTTCTTCCATGGCTGGGCATTGCAGTTCCGGTCGCATGCATCGGCATGGTATGGGGCACTGCTTATCTGCTGGGGCGGCGCAGCTTGGTACCAGCAGTTGTCGGGCATTTCTTGAACGATGCGACAGCACTCCCCTGGATCATGTTCTTTATAATTACCGGTCGCTAACTATTCATTTGCCGAAGGCTCAAATGTCGCCCAAAGCACGCATTATGAGAGGGCGCCCAGCTTAGTAAGAAGTTTTGAGGCTGGCCCAGGCAGCAGGGGCTTTGCCCCCGCACCCCCAGGATTTATCGCTTGATGCCTCTCCCGATGCAGGGCTTTCTGGGGATGGATGAAAAAGAGGGATGCGAAAGCATCCCCCTTATCGATCGGTCGAGGCCACTGAGTCGGCGCTCGGGTTGCTTCCCAGCATTGCCCTATCCTCCGTTCAGTCCGCAGTCATTCTACTGCGGCGGGATAAGAGAAGCGCATCTTTGTGGCGGGTTCTGAAGGGATGACACTTAAACCTTGGGGGAAAAGTGGTCCAAGCGAAGAATCACCTTTCCCCCCAAGGAGGTACTCAGCATGCTGAGTAGCAATGTGAAGTATATCGGCTTGGACGTTCACAAGGAAGCTGTTGCCATCGCGGTTCTTAATGGCGCCGGCAGGCTGGTGATGGAATCGATCGTCGAAACCAAAGTCAACACTCTGCTTGATTTCCTGCAAGGGCTGAGAGGAGAGTTGCACGTGACCTTAGAAGAAGGGACCTGGGCGGCCTGGCTCTACGACGTGCTCAAGCCTCACGTCGCGGAGATCCTGGTCTGCAATCCACGTCGCAACGCCTTATTGAAGGAAGGCAGCAAGAGCGACAAGGTGGACGCACGGAAGCTGGCCGAGCTGTTGCGGAGTGGAATGCTGCGCGCGGTCTACCACGGAGAGCACGGGTTGGGGACGCTGCGGGAGTTGGCGCGTAGTTATCTGACCATCAGCAAAGATCAGAGGCGGGTGATGAGTCGTCTCAAGGCGCTGTATCGAAGCTGGGGCATTCCCTGCTCGGGCAAGCAGGTCTATACCCCGCGCAATCGCGAGCAGTGGCTGAACAAGATTACGCAATCCGGTGTGCGCCGCCGGGCTGAGCTGTTGTATCAACAGATGGATGGACTGTCGGTTGTGCGGCACACCGTGCGAGGAGAACTTCTAGCCGAGAGCCGGAGACATCCGGCTGTAAAGATATTGCGCCAAATTCCCTTGATTGGTCCGTTGCGAGCCACACTGTTGCTGGCCCTGATGCAGACACCCCACCGATTCCGCAGCAAGCGGCAGTTGTGGACCTACAGCGGCCTGGCGGTGGAGACGCACGACAGCGCGCAGCACCGTTATGTGGATGGCCAACTGCAACGTTCCAAAAAGCCACAACAGATCCGTGGTCTGAACCAGAATTACAACCACGAGATGAAGGAGATCTTCAAGAGTACGGCCTTGAGCGCCAGCCGTTGCGCCGGTCCATTGCAGGACTTTTACGAAGGATTGCTGGCCAAGGGAATGAAGCCGGATATGGCACGGCTGACGCTCGCACGGAAGATCGCGGCCATCACGCTGACACTCTGGAAGAAAGGAGAACGTTTCGACGCTGAACATCTGAAATCGCAAGCAGCTTGAGCGTCTACACGAACAGGCAGGCCCAGCTCGAGTTCTGACGGCTAACCAATCGGTTCTTGCAACGCTCGGGGTCGAGGGAGAGTATCAATCAATGAGCTAGGCCCTGTGTGCTGTCAATCTAGCGCCGAGCCTCCAAATGCACCATATGCCCCCTCGCATAACCAAAAAAAGCTGTAGGCCTTGAGTCTCAGATAGGACCATGGTTGGCCCTAAAGCCAACATCGTTTCTGCTTGCGTAGCTTACGGAACCGAAGGCGTCTAACACCCTCGAGTCATGAGATCGTCGAGAGAAACCGTCGACTGGCTGCGGCCTGTCTGGAGTATGCGCGGCGAAAAAACTTCTCCACCTGGAGATCAGGCTGGATGCAAGACACAACACGGTCCTCTCCTCCGGAGAGGAGGGAGGAGAATTTTTCCTTGACATCCCCTCTTATAGGGCTCATTGAGATCTACTTGCACCCGATCTTCAGGATTAATCCCCGCAAACGCCCAAGGGTTCCTGATTCGGTTAACGCCTGGATTGTCGCCCATGGGGAAATTGGCGGAATTTGGCCCGAAAGCCTCAATTCGACCATTGTTTAAATGCTAAGTCAGTGAGGAGCACGAGGTGTTACAAAAAGCTGAACTCAGCGGGCGCTGATTCAGAGAACACCACGGAGGCTCCTCGAGACATATGTATTACATCGGACTTGATGTTCACAAGAAGACGATCAGCTACTGTGTGAAGGATGCG
The DNA here is from genome assembly GCA_963751285.1 of uncultured Acidobacteriaceae bacterium. Lineage (GTDB taxonomy): Bacteria > Acidobacteriota > Terriglobia > Terriglobales > Acidobacteriaceae > Telmatobacter. Next base: position 212,636 of record CAVVUE010000018.1, read on the forward strand.
GCTGGTCAGGTGCACCAGGAAGGCAAGATTGGTGCGACACGACTCGATCTGGATATCTGGATCAAGACTCTTCCTCAGCCCCGGATGATGGCCATGGAGGCCACGATCTTCACCGAGTGGATCTACGATCATCTGCTTCCGCACGCGGAGAAGGTGAAGGTTGCCCATCCGCTGATGCTGCGGGCGATCGCCGCTGCGAAGAAGAAGAACGACCGGATTGATGCCCGCAAGATCGCCGACCTTCTGCGCTGTGACCTTTTGCCGGAGTGCCACATGGCCTCGACCGAGATCCGCGACCGGCGACGCACGTTGCGCTACCGGAACCTGGTGCTGCGGCAGACGGTGCAGATGAAGAACCGGGTATCGGGCCTGCTGATGGAGAGCGGGGTCAGCTATGACAAGCAGCGGCTGCACAAGATGGGTTACTTCACCGAGCTGTTCTCGAGCAACGAGGAGATCAGCGACAGTATCCGGCCCTTGCTCCGGCTTGGCCGCGAACACATCCTGCGCGGGCAGCGGCTGGATCGTGCGCTGACCAGCTCGCTGGAACGGGATCCGCTGCTGTCGGAGCGGCTGAGACGGCTGCGGACGATCCCCGGAGTGGGCCCGATCACCGCGCTGACCTGGGCTCTGGAGATCGGAGACTTCACCCGTTTCCAATCGGTCAAGCAAGCCATCAGCTACTGCGGACTGTGCAGCGCCGAGAAAAGCTCAGCCGGCAAGGTGGTGCGCATGCCGATTTCCAAGCAGCGAAACAAACACATCCAGCACGTACTGGTGGAAGCTGCCAAATTGGCGCCCCGATACTCTCACGAGCTGGCTCTGGTCCGGGAGAAGGAGATGCAGCGAGGAAACAAAAATCAGGCCACTCTGGCGGTGGCCCGGAAGCTGGTGGCCTACATGCTGGCGGTAGACCGCAGGCAACAGGATTTCGTGCCGGCCGAAGCGCTGGCCGACAAGGCGGTCGCTTGAAAAACCCTTCCTGATAAGGAAGAACAAAAACGGGATTAATCGATGCGCAGGCTGCCAGGTCCTGCAGTTAACCGGCTGGGCGACGAAGACAACTTCCGAGGCCCCTTCCGCATTGTTTCGGGACTGGCAGAGAACACAAACTTAATCTTCTGTGCGGACTCTTCGGAGTCTTGGACTGCAAATGGATGTCCGGTCCTGCGTGGAGCAGGGACCAAAAGCCGAGAGGCAATGGTGCGCAAACGGAGATCCCGGTCAATTGAATTGCGCGCTCTCCTGAGCGCGCCCAGCAATCTCGTGCTTTTTTCTTGACATTGACTTACATAGATGCCGGTTAACCGGCCGGAGATTAACGATCCCTGAATGGCCAACAACATTGTGGCTTGATATAGGTAGTTGCAATCCCTCAGGCCCTGAGGATCACACGCCATAAAATAGCGTATGTGGAGACCGCCAGAGAAGTAAGCGGACGCACGCAATAAAATGCTGGATGGATGGGGAATTCGACGCACATGGATGAGCCCAAGCAGGAAGAGCGCATAGGTACATATAGGTTGCTGGATTGGGCCAGGCGGGTGCAGGCGTTGGCCCAAACCGGGCTCGCATATACGAAAGATCCATATGACATAGAGCGTTACGAGAGCCTGCGCCAAATTGCCGCCGAGATTTTGACCGCCAGTGCAGGAAGCGTATCCATGGACTTGGTTGAAACATTTACGGGGGAGCTTGGCTATGCAACTCCTAAGATCGATGTCCGAGCGGCGGTGTTTGACGGGGATCGAGTGCTGCTTGTTAAAGAACGCAGTGACGGAAAATGGACACTCCCGGGTGGTTGGGCTGACATCGGTGAAAGTCCTAGCACGGCTGTTGTTCGTGAAGTTAGGGAGGAGTCAGGATATAGCGTGATCGCTCGAAAACTTGCCGCAGTTTATGATCGCGACCTTCATGGACATCCGCCCATGCCGTACCACATTTACAAGCTATTCTTCGTGTGCGAGCTAATTGCTGGAGCGTCCAAGACAAGTACTGAGATTGAAGACGTTGCTTTCTTCCAAGAAGGCGACCTTCCGTCGCTCTCTTTGTCGCGCGTGACGCCGAACGAGATTGCGCACCTCTTTGAGCATCAGAGGCACGTTGAGTGGCCGACGTCATTTGACTGATGTACTTGACGACCCGTTACGATACGCTCTCGAAACGGGGAAGAGGTTGCCGCCTAGTCAGAAATCGTTGATCTCGCGGTTTCGGTCGTGTCGTCGGCCCTAGGGAAATTGGCGAAATATGGCCCGGAAACCTCAATTCGACCATTGGCGGTCATTCACCCAGAGCCTTGACTTTCACACTTCCGATTAGCCGTTCATTCGACCATGCAGTGCTGTTCGCTGCTCAATCGGAGTGAAAGAATCAGATGGGCCTCTTAATTCTGAATTGCTCTTCTACCATTTGAATGACCTCTCCCGAAGCAACATCGGGGCCCTCTGCTTGCCTGATCGGGAGAAAAAGTCGAAGCTCTTCCTTACGCCGCAGCAGCTTCAGCAGATCGTTTGGGCAAACTCCCACCTCCGAATGGAACATCAGTTCGGCACCGTGTTCGAGTTGGTCATGGATCACGTCAAGGTAGGACAGCCCGTGGAATCGAACTGTTACGAGTTTTCCTGCGGGATTTAGATATTTCGTGTCGCCTGATTTTCCGAGGGCAATAGCGCGTTCGTACGCATCATCCGGAGAACTCGCGTGGATGAGGGTCAGATTGCGCCAAACAACGTTTCGCAGGTCATCTGCAACCGTCAATTCTTGAACGATCTCCGCAAGGTACCACTCTGCATCCTTCGGCACGAATCCCATGACTGATTCCTCTTTATCTCGCAATTCATTCTGCCAGTTTTCCGTTGTGAGCGTATCGTCGCCAATCAGGAAGTTTCGGGCCATGCATACGACCGATCTGTGCCTGAATTTTGTGCTGATTTGTGCTAACAATATGCCTATCTCGCCAATCTGGCCCATTCTGCCCCATTGAAGAATCAATAACTTATCTATTTTCAATGCGCCCTTGGCTCGTGCCCTGATACAAACTTTTGGGTCGCGACGACTTGAATGCTCTCCATGCGGACGCGCAATTCCGAAACTGCCGCAACCCCTGATCGGCGCCTCTCGCTCGGAAACCTACTGCACCGTAACCTGCGCGGTCACGGAATGCGTTAGCGATCCCGAGGCCGCCTTCACGGTGAACGAGAGGTTTTGCGGTGAGAATTTTGCGCTTCCGCACGCCGTGAAGCCCAGCGCAATTGCTGCGCCGATCACTGCCAGCACAACCAGTCTCGCCAGCTTTGCGCGTCCTCTGCGCAGCCGTCCCACAAACGGCAGCAGCACCAGCCCCAGCGCCACCGGGAGCGCTCCGCCGCCCAATGGGCTGCGCGGCCGTTCCAGCGCGGCGTTGCCCGGCAGCTTCACTTCGAGAGTCACATTGGTTGCACCGGAGCTTGCCGAAACCGTGGATGGAGTAAAGCTCGCCGTCGCCCCCAGCGGGGCGCCGACTACGGTCAGACCCACGCTCGCGGGCAGCGTTGCGCCATTCATCGGCGTGATCGCCAGGGTGTAGACGGCCTGGCCCCCTGCCGGCGCTGTGGCCGTGCCTGATCCTCCGGCCGCAAATGCCAGCGTGAAGTCCTGAATCGTCTCTGGTACAGCGCTGCTGGTCCCCGGCCCATAATTGCTGTCGCCGGAATAGGCAGCCGTAATCGAATGCATTCCCGCCGCCAGTGCCGTCGTCATAAACGTCGCCGATCCACCCGACAATGTCGCCGTGCCGATCTGCGTTGACCCGTCGTAGAAGGTCATGGTGCCGGTCTGCGTCGACGCATACGAGGGAAGGCTGGCCGTGAACGACACGGCGTAGGTCATAAACACAGGATTCGCTGAACTCGTCAGCGTCACCACCGGAGTGGCCGGAATCACGTTCAACGTCACGGTCGCTGTCGCGGTCGTGTAATCGGTGGTATCGGCCGGCGTGAATGTGGCCGTCAGCGTTTGTGGTCCCACCGTCAGCACCGTGCCCGCCGCCGGTGAATACGTGAAACTCCCCGCCACTGGCGTGCTCGCGTTCAGTTGTGCTGCGCCCAGCGCGGTGCCATAGACAATCGGCGCCGGCGTCGCCCAGTTGATCTGCGGTGCTTGCTGGAAGATCACGTTGCCGTTGAACGACGGATTGGTGGAGAAGGTCACGCTCGATACCGTTGCCGTGATGGTGCCGGTGTAACTCGCGAGCGTGGTGTACGACGCCACACTGATGGTCAGTACTACGGAATCGGTGGTGTTGGCCGGAAGACTGGAATTGCGCGAGCACGACAACGTGCCCACCGTGCAGATCCATCCGCCGGTCGGGTCGCTCATCGCGGTGACCGTGAGCTGCGAGGGCAGCGTGAAGTTGAGCACCGCGGAGCTGTCGGTTTCGGTCGTCGTGCTGGTGTTGATCACGTTCACCGTCAGCTGATCGGCCGTATCGCCCGACTTCACTACCAGCGGGCTCGGATTGAAAGTGGCGTTGATCGTGGGAACGACAACGGGCTGCACAAATGCTGAAAGATCGAAGAGCGCGTATTCAAGCATCTCCTCCTGCGCGCTCATTTTGTACGAGGCGTTGTTATAGCTGGGGCACTCCGAGGGATAAACAGTGCCGCCCGCCGGGGTAATCACATGGTAGTCGTTGTACATCACGCGCCCGCATTGGCTCGCCGCGGGCGCCCCCACCGGCACGTTGAATGTCATCTGCATCACGGGGTTGCCCGTCTGCCCGCTGTATGCGCCGCTGTTCAAGGTCACCCACGATTGCGTAGGCGGGATCACGCTGCCCACGTCGGTGCGCAGGTTGGCGATGTCGATCTGGTTCGACGTGCCGGTTACGGTGGACCCCGCGTTCTGAAGCCACTGCGCCAGGATCGCGCCATCGCTGAAATTGGTCAGCACCGTTCCCACGCCTGAATTGAGAGATACTTCACTCGACCAGTCCGCCACCGACCCGAACTGGGCATTGTAAGGCGCTACCGGTTCGAGCCATGCGAAGCTGTAATGCGTGGCAAAAATGCGACCGCCGGCCTCTGCGAAGTTCAGCAGATTGGTTGCGCCTGCGGGTGTGGCCTGGTTGTTTGGGTTTCCCTGGCACGGAAACATCACTACGTCATACGCGTTTAGCGGCGTGGTCGAGGTACCCCCCATCAGCGCAGTCTCGGTAGGAGTGGATGCGTTGATTCTCGCTCCGGGCGAGGAACTGCCCTGGTACAGATGGATGTAGCCGCCGGGATTGACCGTCCCGTTGTCATCGGTAAACTCCGAGTCGGAGATGCCCATGTCACGTAAGACGCACTCCGCCCCGTCAATCGAGCCGGTCGCGACCGCGATCCTGGGTATGTTGCCCTGCGTGTGATTGGCCGGCATGTTCAGAATCAGCCCGGCAAGCGGCCCGGCTGCTACCGTCTCGCTGAACTGGCGCTGCCACTTGCCCGCCTCGATGACGACGGTGTAGCTCGCATTCTCCGGAATGTTCTGGAGAGTAAATGTGCCGTCGCCGGCCGAGTACGTGAAGCTGACCACGTTGGCGCCGGTGGGCGTTTGGTTCGCATAGGTGAGGCACTGCACGCCCGAAGGCGGCGGGGACACCGGCGTGGTCGACGCGTACACCAGGACATTCGGCAGCGGAAGCGCATTTGTCGTTCGCGGATCGTAGACTGTGCCGCTGATCGTTGTCATCGCCGGCGTCTGCGCAAAGGCAATCCCGCAAGCGGCCGAGCCCAGCCAGATCAGTCGCACGATCGCGCTTCTGCATCGCGCAATACGTCGAGTCGTGGAGAGGGAATGGGAGGGAACCAGGCAAGACCGTGCAACCATGGCAACGTACCTCTTCTACACACACCTGTCTCGTTTATCGAAATCTATCTCTGGCGCACAAGCATTCCGCTCCGGCAAATCATTGAGCGCGTTCTTTCGCGGCCGGCGCTTCATGCATCGATCTTGAGCCGAAAACCTTCATTTTTTGAGCAGAGACCCCGATGTGTGGTTCAAAAAAACTATCGCGAAACCAGAGAAACTCGATCCCAAACCCATGACTCCCTAATTGGCCATGGTTATTGCGGGGCGACAGCCCTCGTCGTTGGGGGGAACAACAAGAAGAGGCAGCCTTGAACCCTGCAGAACTGATCGCGGTCTTTCTAGTTAAGCCGTAGCAACCATGATACACATTTCAGTCCTGACGGAACTGAATCTGCCGGCCGCTCCCGTATTCAACGGTGGCCGGCCACGGCGCGGAGCTCGGCCGCAGCTACGCCACAACCAGCATAAAAATCAATGATTTATGTGTTTCCTGCGGGCGAATGTAATCCCAAACTCGCTAATGCTTCCGCTCATTCCCTGGCGTCCGGCACCCACTTGGCTGCGAACTCATGCTTGGCCGCCTGCTGCTCGATCATTCGTCTGGCTTCCAGCACATGATGGCGCATGAGCCTCTCCGCCTCGTCCGGCTTGTTCTGGTCAATCGCATCCACAATCTGCAAATGTTCGTTGTACACATCCTGTGGGTCGCGCGACGCCCGCACCGCCATGCCCAGCACACGGTAGCCCTCTGCCAGGCGCAGCAGAACCTTGTTCCGCGAAAGATTCATGATCTGCAGATGGAAAGCCCGGTCCGCGGCGCCCATCTCGTCTTCCTTTTTCTCATTAGAAAGTTCCCAGATATGATTGGCCATCTTGCGCAGTGAAGCGACGTCGGCCCGTGACGTGTGCTCGCAAGCCAGCCTCGCCGCCAGGCCTTCGAGAAATTCGCGCACCTGGTAAGCTTCGCAAATATGGGCGGCATCCAGCTTCTGCACAAACACGCCGAGACGATCGATCGACTCCACAAGCCCAAGCCATTGCAGCTCAAGCAGCGACTCTCTCACCGTTCCCTGGGCTACACCCAGTTCCTTGGCCAGACTTTGCTGCGTGAGACGCTCACCCGGCTGGCTCTCGCCCGACAAAATGCGGCGTTGGATTTCTTCACGAACCTGGTGCCGTCCAACAGGCGCTTGCATGACCATTTCCTGCACATCCTCTCTTCCCGCGGCTCAGGCCAGCCACATTCCAATCATCGATCAAAATCGATTTTGCCACGCAGAATTGATCTTACAGGAATGGCTTAATCCCGACGCCGTTCGTCCCACCCAAAAGCGTTTTCAAAGTGCGTGAACTCGTCGGGCTGGCCCGGTATCAGGTATGCGCTGATCACGTCGAAGCGCGTCTGTGGCGCGCGCTGGCCGGGTAGCTGGCGCACATACCGGCGAGCCAGGCGCCGAAGGATTCTGCGTTTATGTCCATCGACCGCAGTCTCGGCCGGCGTCAAATCCCGCGCCGTGCGGGCCTTCACCTCGATAAAGCACAGCAGCTGCCCCTGCCAGGCAATTCGGTCCAGATCGCCCGGCAAATTTCCCGCCGACCACCGCCGCGCTACCACCGTGTAGCCCTTCCGCAGCAGGTAAAAGTAAACGGCCTCTTCGCCGTCAATCTCGGTTTTCAAATGAGCGGGCAGCGCCGGCAACCGGCCGCGCCGCGCCGCAATCTTGTCCAGGCCGGCGACCACGCTTTCCAGCATTCCAACCCGCATCCGTGAGATTGCTTTCACTGCTGACTATTGTCCTGCCGTTCATGTCCATCGCGCAAATGAAGTGGCCGCAGGAGACTTGCACTCCATGCGGCCATTTGAGGGATCTTGCAGGCAGAGATCGCTGTCACACCGCCGCAGCAACCGCGCTCTGCTCGAATTCTTTCTCCGCCTGTGTCAGCACGTCTTGCAGAATATCGAGCGCGACCGTTGCTTCTTCTTTGCTGACGATCAGCGGAGGCGACATTCGCAGCGTGGTCTCGCCGCAACCAAGCACGATCAGGCCGCGTTCGAAAGCCAGCGTCTCGACCCGGTTGCGCAACTCCACCGCCGGCTCGCGCGTCACCTTGTCCTTCACGATCTCGATGCCGATCATCAACCCGCGTCCGCGCACGTCGCCGACGTTCGCATGGCTCTTTTTCCAGCCACGCACGCGCTCCAGCATGAACTCGCCCACGCTCGCGGCATTCGCGATCGCCTCGCGCTCAAGGATCTCGATGGTCTTCAACGCGGCCGCGATCGAAACCGGGTTCCCGCCGAAGGTCGATGCGTGCGAGCCGGGCGCCCAGTCCATGATCTCCGCGCGCGTCATGCAGACGCCGAGAGGCATGCCGCTGGCAATCCCCTTGGCCGTGCACACGATATCCGGCTCGACTCCCGAGTGCTCGATGGCCCACCACTTGCCCGTGCGCCCGCACCCGCATTGCACTTCATCCGCCACCAGCAAAATCCCGTGACGGTTGCAGATCGCCCTCAGCTCCCGCAGAAAATTGTCCGGGGCCACCACGAACCCGCCTTCACCCTGGATGGGCTCGACGAAAATCGCGGCCACTTCTTCCGGCGGCAGAATGGTCTTGAAGAGCCTGTCTTCGATGTACCGCGCGCAGCCCAGGCTGAACGCGTCCTGCTCCTGTTGCCCGCCTGTGCATCCGCGATAAACGTACGGATAAGGCACGTGCGTCACGCCCGGAACGAGAGGCGCAAAGCGCCGCTTCTGTTGCGGCTTGGAGCCGGTGAGCGACAACGCGCCCATGGTGCGCCCGTGAAACGCGCCCAGGAACGAGATGATGTGTTGCCGTCCCGTGTGATAACGCGCCACTTTCAACGCGCACTCGATCGCCTCAGCGCCGGAGTTCCCGTAAAAAAACCGGTGTGGGCCAGGCATGGGCGCAATGGCCGACATTTTCGCTGCCAGCTCGGTGAGTCCTTCAAAGTAAAAATCCGTCCCCGAGATGTGAATCAGCTCCGACGCCTGCTTCTGAATCGCGGCAACTACCTCGGGATGGCAATGGCCGGTCGAAACCACGGCAATCCCCGCGGCAAAGTCGAGAAATTCGTTGCCATCGGGATCTTCCACGCGGGCGCCGCGCCCGCGCTTCGCCACCAGTGGATAGGAACGCGTATAGCTCGGTGATATGAATCGCCGGTCAGCCTCAACCACGGCTCTCGCCTTCGGCCCCGGCAGCGTGCCAACCAGTTTCGGTCCATATTGCGCATGCAACTCTTGCTTGGTCATCGATCAATCTCCTCGTCAGATTTCGGTCAAGTGGCGCTGCGCAAATTTCATCCGTGCAGGGTCGTCGGATGAAGCGCTGCCACCGATCCCGGCGCGCGGGATCATTCACTTTCGCGGACCCACGCTGTGGGTCCATCAAAAAGGGCGAGGATCTTCGGCGGAGGGTTGCTAGTCGCCGCCGAAGAGGCTAGGTCGAGTGCGGGTGGGGAGCACGCGCAAGTGCCCTCGCGGACAGATTCCGCGAGCACGCGACTGCGACCAGCCCATTCTGGCCGGCGCAAGCAGCAATTCCCAACTGGCGCGTGTCTGCATGAAAGCCCCGTTCCCATTGAGGATAGCACGCAGCCCAGATGCGCGGCGACACCTTCGCCCATTGCAGCGCGGGTTCACACCATCGCCCTGGGTATTGGCTCAGCTTCAAGTTCGCTCAATTTCCCTTCTTCAGAGGGCCTTCCGGCACCGCCGGAGCCTCTCCCGCCGGAACCAGCGCACCGAACCGGTCCCCTTCCAGCGTCACCGCCTGTTGTTCAAAGTCGCGCAGGCTCGCGGCGTCGGCGGCCATCGCCGTCCAGCACGCTGCTCCCTTCTCGAGCACGGAGCAGGCTATTTCAAATGTGTATGGATTCTCAGGACGACCCTTCGGAGTTCCGTCAGCGCGTTCGATCCACACGGGATGGCTTCCCAGCGAATAGTTGCCCTGCGCCTGGTTAATGATGGCGAAGGACTGCTTGAGCCCCGCCGCGGCGCCGAGCCCAAAATTCTCGAGGTCGCCCGCCGCCAAGGTTTGTCCATAGCAGTCGAAGGGCAGCGCCAGCACCACCACCACTGACGGGGATCCGCTGTGCCGGGCGGTCATAGCCACGTCAATGCAGGCATCTCCTTTTTTGGGCGCAACGGCTGCCGGATAAGGCAGCACCACCTTCGGAGCCGGCGATGCAGCGACGATCTGCCAGTCCGCGGGCAGGCTGTAACTGAAGCCGATGTCATCGCGTTGCACTTGCGCCGATTGCGCCGGTGCTTCTTCCGCTTCGCGCACCGCAGTTTGTGGGGCTGCGGTCGCAGATGTCGAGGTTGCCGTCGCGGGCGCCGGCGCTTGTCCGAAACATGTTGCTGAAGCAACCACAAAAATTGAGGCCGCGAGGGGAAATCGCATGAAGTGAGGTCACACCTGGCCGCCAGTCTACCGCAGGCCCTCTGCCCGTCACAAGGAATCCATCGCACATCACGCCGCGCTACTTCACCACGAACGCCAACAACGCCGACGCGATGCCAAACAACGAGAAGACCAGTCCCAGGTACCAATAGATGCGGCTGCGCGTGAGCAAAGTCACCGAGGTGATGACCAGACCGATCTCGAGCAAAGCCTCCGACAGGTCAAAATGGGACGCACGCGCCTCGGCTTGATCCACTTTCTTTTCCGTCGCCTCGGCTTGATCCTGTTCTCCCTTCAAATCGTCTGCCCACTTCTTCTCGTGGTCGGCGTAGGTCTTGGCCAGTTTTGCGGCGCCATCCTTGTCGTTAAGAGCCACGACGCCCAGCAGATCGGCGGCCAGCTCGGTGTTGTTCGACCGAATTTTGTGCGCCTGGTAGTAATTCCACTGGTCAGTCGCTCTGTTCTGTTCGAGTACCGCTTCGGTATGCGTGCGATGGCCGAGCACCGTGGCAATGGCCACCAGCACTGCCAGAACGGCCATGGTGAATGCCACCGGCCGCAGCGTTTCTTCATGCGCTCCGTGCTCCGCATGCTCCTGCAATTCCTGCGCTTCGTTCGCTTCCATAGGCAAGTGTCTTCTTCTCATAGAGGATTTGTGATGCAGTGCAAGTAGCCTACTACCGCCCGTTGCATTCCCACCACACATTTTCGTATGAAAAGTCTTCTAACGAGCTGGAGTTTGAGCAGCGACGTGAAAGGCGCGCTGAATCGTTACGCCCAATGCGCTTGCTCCCTCCAGCGCGCTTCGTCCACACCTCGCAGTAGGAGCCAGAGCATCAATTCGAACTCCGCCAGGAAACCGACCGGAAAGATTACTATCTTCGCATGCTGCGCGACCTCTGGATTAAGGTACGCGAGCCATCCCAGTCCGGCCGCGATCAGCGGCCAACCGAGCCAGCGCGGCAGAAACCGCGACCGCAGGATCAGCATGCCCAGCAGCAAGCAGAAGGGCCCGAAGAACACCAGTGGGCTGAGGCCCGCGAAACCAGCGTGCAGCTGGTGCAGCCCATCGGTGACGCACCCGGCCAGGCTGCACAGGGCTGCGGCCAGCGCCAGTAGCGGTTGTGCGCGGCGAAAGAGCCGGTACAGCAGAATCGTCAACGTCGCGTACAGCGCGTCCGCGGCCCACGCCATCATCACGTCTGCCGGAAGCTTGAGTCTGCTCAGGATTAACCCAAGAATCGCCGCCGCAAAATAGCCCAGGTACACCGCGCCCGTCGCACGCGCTTGCGAGCGGAGCTGTGCGTGTTGTGCGGGTTCGTTCATGACTCTGACCCCCGGACGGTGCGTTCGCTTTTAAAGACTGAGAGCTATTTTCGTTTCCAGCGCACGCCATCTTTCGAATCTTCGAGGATCACGCCTTTTTCCGCCAGTTCGTTGCGAATCTGGTCGGCGCGCGCAAAGTTGCGCGTCTTCTTCGCGGCGAAGCGCTCGGCCACCAGCGTCTCGATTGCCTCATCGGTCAGCGACTGGCGCGCTACCAGTTCCGGAGCCACCTCGCCCATGCGGCCCTCTTTCTCCGCCCACGCGAGCGCGCGCCGTGTCGGTTCAGCGTCACGATCCTCCAGCACGTCAAACACCGCGTCGAAATCCTTCAGCACCGCCAGAACCGCATCGCGGTCGGCCGCATAAAACTCGCCCTGATCGATCGCCGTATTTGCCGCGCGAATCAATTCAAAGATCGGCGCGCGCGCTTCAGCGGTGTTCAAATCGTCCGCCAGCGCTTCACGATACTTGGTCTTCGCATTCCGCGCCGCTTCCTGCATCTGACTACTTTCTCCGGGTGCGAAGCTTCCCGTCTTCAGCCGCTGGTGAAACGTTCGCAGCCTCTCGATGGCGCTCGTCGCCTCCGCGAGTCCGTCAAAGGTGAAGTTGAACTGATGCCGGTAGGGCACGCTCACCAGCGCCAGCCGGATCGCCGATGCCTTGTACCCCTTCAGCAGCAGATCGCGAAGCGTATAAAAATTCCCTTCGCTCTTCGACATCTTGCGCCCATCCACCAAAAGAAAGCGCACATGCATCCAATGCCGCGCAAACTGCTTGTGCGTCGCCATCTCGCTCTGCGCAATCTCGTTCTCGTGGTGGGGAAACATCAGGTCTTCGCCGCCAGCGTGCAGATCGAAGCTCTCACCCAGGTATTCCATCGCCATCGCCGAGCATTCAATATGCCATCCCGGACGACCGCGCCCGATCGTTGTCTCCCACGAAGTCTCGCCCGGCTTCGCCGCTTTCCACAATGCAAAATCACGCGCCGAATCCTTCTCGTACTCGTCCACGTCCACTCGCGCGCCGTCTTCCATGCCGCTCAAATCCTTCTTGCTCAGCTTGCCGTACTCGGGAAACGACTTGAGCCGGAAGTACCACGATCCATCCTCGGCTTTGTACGCCGCTCCTGCCGCGGCCAGCTTCTCCACCAGCGCCACCATCTGCGGAATGTGTTCCGTGGCGCGCGCAATCTGTTCCGGCCGCTCCATCCGCAGCGCTTCAAAGTCCTCGAAAAACGCGTCGATATAAGGTTGCGTGTACTCGCTGATCGGCAGTCCCGCCTGGGCCGCGTTGCGGATGATCTTGTCGTCCACGTCGGTAATATTCATCACGTGGCGTACCGGTGTCCCCAGCAACCGCAGAACCCTGCGCAGAATGTCGATCTGAAGAAAAGTGCGGAAATTCCCGATGTGGCCGTAGTCGTAAACCGTCGGCCCGCAGTCGTACATGCGCAGGGCCTTGCCATCGGCAGGAGCCAGCGGATCCAGTTGTCCCGTGAGGGTATTAAACAGGCGGAGGGTCATCGCTCATGCGGCCCGTGCTTGACCCGGTTCGTAAACGCGCGGCTCGTGTCTCGCCCACTCGTTCATCGCGCGTCAAGTTTTTCCGGATCGTGGCCAATTCGATTGTAGCAGCGCAAGTTCACCCCAAAACCCGCGCTGCAGGCGCAGTGTTCGTGAACCCGCGGTTGCCCCATTCTAAAGCTCGCCGCATCGCGAGGAGCATCAGGGTGGGATCGTTCGACCCGCACCCTCCGAGAACTAGCTAGAAGCTAGTAGCTAGAAGCTGCCTTCCTCACCCCATCGCCGCCGCCCAGCCCGCGCCGATCAGCACGATGAGCGCCCACCATCCGAACACCGCAATGTATCCCGAGCTTCGCTTCACGCCCGCAACAATCGCAATGCCCATGCCGGTAGTGGCTGCTTAGTGCGTTGCTGCCCAAACAGGGCTATCTTGCCACGCTCGTTTCCAAGGTCAATGGGGCTGGATTCTGGAAGGGAATATGCTCAGGCTTCCGGGTCGTCGTCGCCTTGGTCAATAAGTTCTTGGCGCAGCCGAGCTTTTTGGTCCTTTACTTTCAGGTATTCGCCAAGATGGGCGCATAGCGATTCCTGGCTGAGATGACTCGCGTCCTCTGGCGTGTAGATATACTTCGCGTTCGTGATGGAGAAAGCTAAGGAACCATGCGGCAAGTTGCCTACCATTAAGCGATCCGGCTGCTGCTCAAGTGCCTCTGCCAGCCTCCGAGCTATGGCCGCAATCTCACCGTTTAACTTCGTCAAAGCGCCAAGTTTACTCTTGGCTTCCCTGTATTCTCTCCGCGTCCTACCAAGAATCGCGTCCTGCTCCTGTTGAGTCATCGCCTCGTTTCCTTTTCGTCCAAAGGGTTCAGTCTGCTTGCTTTATTGAAAACCTAAAGATCGATTTGCCTTCGTTCTGCTCTGCGGTCGTCGCGGTGCGCTGAAACCTGCCCAACGCCGCGAGAGCTTCCTGTATCGGTATCCTGTAGATCATCTGGCAGGAGGGGCAGTATTCAGGAACCCTGGCTGTAGCGATATTGAGAGAGACTTCCGCTCCGCACTCTGGGCAGACCAAGGTCACAACCTCAACATCCCTACGCTCTGCCACTATCACGCGATAAGCTGCCGTCATCCGTCTGTCACCTGACCCATTATCGGCACAAAGCGAAACCTGCCGCTACAAGATTCGTATAGTGGGGAGATAATGGGGAGCGAATGACTTCAAGAACTCGTGCTAGTCGGGTTTCATGGAAGGAACGGCTTACCAATCTGGTCTTTGGACACGGGGCCGTGGTGTTCTTTGCCCTGTTCATAACGTTCAGCTTTCTCTGTGGGTTTCTGATCGCCTGGACTCGATGGCATTGGCACTGGGATTGGTAGTATGCTCTCAGCAAATAGAAAACCCGCCTGCCAGGGCGGGTCTTCTACTGATCTTTGAGAAATTGCGGAAGGTGGCCTAATACCACTCCCTGAGCGAATCTTCGCACAGGATGAGTGTCAATGCAAACGGAAAATCCGCTGACGCCAACCGAGCAAGACTTTATTGAATTTTGTCGAGCAATGAGCCGAAGTCTTGATGCACGTCTTGCCGCTGCACTTCGTGAAGAGCAGTTTGAAATTCCTTCCAAAGATCAGGATGTTTCATCAGAACAGTCTCCATCGCTCTTACCCGATTGAAGGTGTACACGCTGTTATTGTGAAGCCTTGCTAGAACATCCTTGAGTGCTTCCAAAAGCTCTGGACGCATAGTAACCCTCCGCGTCCACTATACGGCGAGCAGCAGTTCTCGGATTGTCCACACATGATCGGTAAGTTGGTGGCTCATAGCTGGCGTCATTCCTAACGTCTGATGCTTCCGGCACCAGTTGTAATAGGCAAACCAGAGAGCGTATGCAGCCTCAAGGTTCTCCCATTTCTTGCTAAACGCATTAGTCAATCTGGTCATCCGGCGCATTCCCATCCTGATCGACAAATTCTGCCGCTCGACGTGACTCGTGCAAATCTGGTCGCCACGGGGGAATCCCATCACGCGGAAGGGAACCGCCTTGACGACCTCTGGTGGACTGTACCGCTGTTCGCCCTCGCGGGGAGCCGCGTACACCTTGACTAACTGAGCGAAATGAACCCGCCCTGAAAGTTGGTTCTTGACCGCACGGATGTAAGGCCGAAATCCGTCTGTGGTTAGCTGGTAGGGCCAGGGCGAAGTGGCGTGGCTCAACTTCGCAATGAAGTGTTCGGCAGAGGGCGCGTTGCGCTTCCCCAAGTAGTAACTGAGTATCAGCTTCGTGTGCCGTTCAATCGCCACGTAACAGTAAGCATCCCCAATCTCTGCGAAGCCCTGTTCGTATGCAGTCTTATGTTGCTCTTTCTTAAAAACATAGCCCCATATTTCGTCCACTTGAACGTCTCGCACAGGCAGATCGACCAACTTCTCTTCCATGAGGCGCTGGCAGCGTTCACCAGCTAGAATAAGCAAGCGGAAAATCGTGTTGCGGTAGACTCCGGTCACTCGCTCGGCGCTGCGGATCGACATACCTTCAAGCAGCAGTTGCAGCACACTGATAGCTTTATCGAACGAGAGCCGCATTTCGTCCAAGGGGCGCTCGTGATCTTCGGTGTAGGTTTTCTGGCATTGATTGCAGCGGTATCGCTGGAGGCCGTTCCGATGCCTTCCAAACCGCTTACAGGCGGTACGGCAATAGTGGCAGGTCATGGCCTTTCTCCTCTTGCGTTTAGCGGAGAAAAGCCCCACACTATTTTTGGGTCTAAGGCGTGGGTCACTCCGCGCTTTGGATTTGCCCCGCCGCTGGTTACAGCCAGTGACGGGGCGCTAATTCTTTAAGGGTTAGGCCGGTGGTTCTACGGTGATTTCTACCGTCTGACCTTCCGCAGTGCGCTTGATTGTTATCGTGATTCGCATTGCTGAATCCGCCTTTCCCTCACCGCCCAGGCGTCACGCACAACGCCTGGGCGGTTCGTGTATTTAGCTCCTCAACCTGGGCCGATCCATTCGTATTCTTTCTGGCCCTCACAGATCACTTCCCGGACACATCCCTCAGCGACTAAACGCCTCAACGTCAGATAAATGCACGAATACGAGTTTCTGTACTTCTTTACCGGGAATCCCGCATCCTGAAGCATGACCCGAATCGTTGAAGGGGATACTGAAAACCCCACCCTCTTCAGGACATACTTCACCGCTGCCTTGAGGCTCCGCTCATGGCTGAGTGGCCCGACTATCGGGCTTTCTGCTGCCTTGGAAGCGCGCCCATTCATGAGCGCAGTACGATGTTCACGCCATTCCAGAATTGCGTCAAGCCCCATTAACTTCCTAGTCACTAGAGCTTGGCTAAAGTCCAAATCACTCATTTCAACCTCCCGCTTTCATTGAGAGTTGCAAGTCCATACTGGACGATCTTTTTTGAAATTAAAGAGACCGGGCGCGCTAGACTGGCCGCATCATGCTGAAGCATCTGGCAATCGTTGTATTCGGGATGCTGTTGGTCGTACTCGGCACCTATTGCAGTGCGGATGAGGTTCAAGATAAGCAGAGCAACCAGCATCCAGCCGCGCCAGTCGCGCCGATTGTCGTACAGAATCCAGACGGCGCAAATCTCCAAGGCAAAGAGCAACAGGATATTCACGCCGATGTAAAGATCGTTAATCCCCCAAAGAAGGACTTTTACGATAAGGCACCGTTCTGGATCAATCTTGCCCTGGCTCTCGTTGGCGCTCTTGGCGTCGCAGTGGGCCTTCGTACTCTCATTCACATTCGCCAGCAGGCCAAGCATATGGGAGAACAGACCGATATTCTGAAACAATCCGCAGATATCAGCAGAGGCGCAACGATACCTACGCTGCGAATGCTTAAGTTCAACATGAGTGGGAGTGACCCGCTCGTGGACAATGAAATGGAACTGACTGTCAGAAACTACGGAGCAACCCCAGCAATTCTTGACGCCCTTTATATTTCGTTCGATGACGGAGAACGATGGCCTACGGCGGACGGTACGCCTGTTGCCTACGATGATCGTGGAGGGCGGGCAGTAGCCGCCAATTCCGAAGGAACCCTCCATTGTTCTCCAACAATATGCCTCATTTCTCCGCGACTGATCCCAAGGTTCAGGACTGAGCTGAAATGCCTGTACGCCCATGGACGATTGAAATATCTGGATGTTTTCGAGTCTCCAGTTAGAAGTCTCAGATTCGACGTTTGCCTGAGTCCAAGGCAGAACGGGGCAATACATTGCGAGATTATCGGTCAGTGGAACGAATACGAGAGCCCCGGAAAAGCAAAGTAAAGCCAGCAACGCAGTCTGCAGCCAGTACCCCCATGCCCATCAGGACCAGCGCCCAGATGGTAACGATGTCCAGTGACGTCGCCAGCGCGTAGAGCGCCTTGTTTGTATCTACGGGATCCAGGAACGCGCCCAGATTGGTGGGAGAGAAGTTTTTGATGTTGAACGACTCCGGCGCCATTCCCGAATAAATCACAATCGTCCCCAGTATCGCCTTCACGCTCATGGGCAGCCACGCATAGTATGAAACGGCAAAAATGCTCCCAAACGTTGATCGACCGCCAAACCCGAAATTGATCGTGCCCCACAGCACCAGTGAAACGACGAGCGCCCCTATAATCCCGATCACCGGCCCGGCGGCAAAGGCAACCTCTGTCGCAATCAGCGCGATCTTGTTCCCCATCTCGCGCTGTTCGGGCGTGGCATTCGCCATTCGTTCCTGCGATTTTGGATTTAGGCGAATCTGGTTGTCCACCACTTGCTGCATGCCGATTCTCTGGACAATGGCTCCGAACATGATGTACGCACACAACGCGCCGATGATCAGCGGGAGCCACCAGCTCTTGTTCCCGCGCTTGATATCTTCAAACGTCTTCGACGGCGCGGTGAATGTGTCTGCGACGCGCTGCCACTGCGTCAGGCCGGCGCCTGCTGGCGTGGCCTCAGCTACAGGTTGTACTCCCATCTCGTTCATGGTTGTGCCTTTCGAAAACCGATTCGGGATTCGTGCAGAACGTTTCCCCGCGCTGTGCGGCCTGCCCACAAGCTCCTGCTGAGATCTCAGCGCGCCGGGCGTTATGCATTTCCCCGCGATTGTACTCTCAGCAAGCGCTATAGATCGAATCAATTTTTCTGCAATGAAGTAGCGTCGTTCGGCTGGCGACTTACAAACCGCCCGCAGCAGACTCGGAGCTTGCCTCCGAAGGCTCGGGCTGAGGCTTGGGCCGATTCGCCGGCGAGGTCGCCTTCGAAGGCGGGCGCAGCGTTCCTAACGGTGTATAGCTCTTGTAGACGGTGATGTGGAAGCAAGCCTGGCGAAACTCCTCTTCGACGTCGATCTTGCCGGCGCCTTCAAGCGTCAGCAGCCGCCGCCTCATCCACGCGAGCTCGCCGTGGCTCATGCCTTTCTTGGCAATATCCACCGTGGCCCCGGTCAGGTGCGGGCTCACAATGTCGCCTTCAGCGGGAGCCGCGTTGCCGTTCGTCTCCATCAGGCGCATTTGATACTCCACGGTCCGCACCGCCGAGCCTCACTTCAATCGGCTTGTGAAACGCCGTTTCGTGCGCCCGCGCCAGGTCCACCAGGAACCGCGCCGTCCACGGCCGGCAGTATCGATGGTTTAATGGCAGTTCCGCATTCACGGTGAGCGAGCCCGAATCCGGAACGGGTACCAGCACGCCATCCGCGATGCGCGCCTCAAGGTCGCTTTCGTCCTCAATCCGTTCCAGCCCCTCTGCCTCAAGGCGCTGATTCTGCCTTTCCAGTGACTCGAGCGAGCCGCGCAACGGCGCCGGCATCGCAGCCCTCGGAATATATAACGACGCCTGCTCCGCTTCCTTCCTGGAGCTTGCAAGTGTCTCGTCCTCCGCCGAATCGGCCGCCGGGTTTGCGCCGCCTTGCATGCCCTCTGCATTGGTCGGCACCTGCGCATCGCTGTCCGGCTCCGGCTCAACCTCGCGTTGCGCCGGACTGGCAACTGAGGGGCTCGAGGGTACTGCGCTCTCGCCTGTTTCCGGCCCTTTCGCAGGCTCGCTCACACCTTCACGCTCGTCGCTGCTCACATCCGCGACGCGCAGCCGTCCCGCTGTCAGGGATGCGGTGGTTTCTTCCCGATCAGTTTCCATCGCGCTTGAAGTGCGGCGTGGGGAGACGAATGCGGCTTCTCGAAAATGCGGCGCAGCATAGGTTCGCACGTGTCGTCGCGACGATCGCGCAGTTGCCGAGCTGAAAGCGGGTCGTGAGCGCCGTGCGCCTGACGCGACATATCGCCGCGCTTCTGGTTGGCCGCCGCGCGCGCGCAGGATGGCAAGGCCCGCAGCCTGGCCCGCTTCCTCAGGAGTCTGTTTACGTCTGCTTGTGATCGTTTTGCGCGCTGGCGCGGCGTGATTTGCCGTGTGCGCAATCGCCCCGCGCTGGTTTGCGTGCACGCCTGACCTGGCCGGTGTTCTCCGGTGTGTCTTGGCGGATACATCGGTACCGCTTGCGCCGGCTGCCGTCAGCGTCACCAGCGCAATTATGATGATGGCGATCCGGCACATGAGGGAGAGTGCGGACAATCGAGAGCGTCTCCAGTGTACGTCGATCCGCCGTCTTGTCCGAGTACCTTTGCGGATGCCGACTTGTCTGATAATTGGACGCGTTACCGGTTCTTTGGGTTAGTCCGCGTCCGAAGTGCCTGATTCGATCTAACTTGACGGCGCCGGCGTCGTATTTTGCTCGCTCCCCATTGGAACCACGGGCTTGGCCGGCGGCTTAAGAACAAAACTATTGCGAATCAACGCAAATCCCGCTTGCGGCAGTTCGGCCTGCAATAACTGATTGTCCGGCCCTGAGAATAGATCGGTGTTCGCCCCGGCAATCGTGGCCACCAGGTGGTGAACGGTGATGGGCTTGCCGTCGAGCGTCCCTTCCTGGTCGGGATAGGTTGCCAGCCGTACCGGCTCGATCGACCCCGTTTGTTTCGGCAAAATCGCCCACAGATCGCGATTATTCTGCGTCACCGCAAGCGTCAAAAGCGTCTCCAGCGCACCGGGATCGAAGTCCGCCAGCAATACAGCGCCGGCGTGCGCGTCCAGGCGCGTCGTCGTGCTCTTTCCATTCGCTGAGATGTTCACGAGCATCTGCGCTGAGTCGGGCGCCACCATTACGTTCACCGCTTCCCCATTCACCGTAGCGTTCAGTTGCGCATGTTCCAGTTGATTGGCGGAGCTTAGGCGCTCGTTCTTCGAAAGTGCGTAGTCGAGCCCCTGCATCGCCACCTTCACCAGCGAGCTCGAATCGTAACCCTCCGCCGCGGCGGTGACATTGAAACTGGCCGTGCCCACCGCGTGGCCGTTCTGCGCAATCTCAAAATTCGCCGACTGCGCCGCGCCGGCAACCGGCATCGCGGCCAAACTCAAGGCAGTCAATCCCGCAATCGGGAGAAAACACAATGTTCGCATCGGGTTCTTGAGACCCCTCGGCAATTTAGACACCAATTTCAAGAAAGTGTTGCAGCCTGTTCGCGCCTCGCCCCACCGGTCCCTCGGTCCCTTGGTCCCTGCTTTTAAGCTTTCTTCACCGCGTGCCCGCCAAACTCGTTTCTCATGATCGCCAGCATGCGGTCGGTAAAGTTGTTCTCCTCGCGCGACCGGATCCGCCGGATCACCGACTCCGTAATCACCGGCGCCGACACGTTCAGATCGATAGCCTCAAACACCGTCCAGCGCCCCTCGCCGGAGTCCACTACGTACGCTTGCAATCCATCGAGGGTCGGATTTCCGGCGAGAGCGTCTGCCGTCAGATCCAACAGCCAGCTCCGAACCACGCTGCCGTACCGCCAGATCTGCGCAACCTGCGGCAGATTCAGCTTGAACTCCTCTTTCTTTTCCAGCACCGTGAACCCCTCGGCATACGCCTGCATCATGCCGTACTCGATGCCGTTGTGCACCATCTTCACAAAGTGGCCCGCGCCCGCCGGACCCACGTGTCCCCAGCCTTTGTCCTTCGCCGGAGCCAGCGTCTCAAAGATGGGCCGCAGATAATCAACCGGCTCCTTATCGCCGCCGATCATCAAGCTGTACCCCTCTTTCAAGCCCCACACGCCGCCTGAAGTTCCCGCATCCACAAACTGGAATCCCTTGGCCGTCACCTCTTTGTAGCGCCGCATCGAGTCTTTGTAATATGAGTTGCCGCCATCAATCAGGATGTCGCCGCGATTCAGCAATGGCTCCAGCTTGGCAATCGTCTCGTCCACCGGGTTGCCCTGCGGCACCATGATCCAGATTGCTTTGCGTCCCGTCAGATCCTTCGCCAGGTCCTCAAGAGAAGAAACCCCGAGATTGCCATCCTTGGTCAGCCGTGCCACCGCTTCAGCGTTGAAATCAAAACCCACAACCTGGTGTCCGGCCTGCTTCAGCCGTTCCGCCATGTTGCCGCCCATCTTGCCCAGACCAATCAGTCCAAGTTGCATAGAAACCTCCGCATGTTCTTTCGTTGAAGGGGAATTGTGAATCGTGCAGTAAAAGAAAAAAACGGAGCCAGTAGCTCGTAGCTGGTAGCCAGTAGCTGCCCGCTGTGGCTACAAGCTACGGGCTACAGGCTATCGGCTGTCTTCACAGTACGCGCAACTGTTGTAGCTCTTTCTTGAGCGCGTCCGCGCCCGTAAACCGGATTGTCTTGATCCCCTCGGCCTTTGCGCCCGCCACATTCTCTTCGCGGTCATCGATAAACAATGTCCGATGAGGCCGACTGCCCAGAATATCCAGCGCCCGCCGGTAGATTGCGGGCTCCGGCTTGCGAAGACCTACGTAACACGAGCTCAACGCGACCTTGAAATAACGCCGCAGCTCAAACTTGCCAAAGCGAAACTCGTTCGTCTCTCGCGCCTCGTTGTTCAGCGCGCCCAGCATGGCATGGTTCGCCGCGGAAATCTTCGCCAGAATGGGCAGCGCCCCATTCGGCAGCACGTGCGATTGCGCGAGGATAAAATCGAAAAACTCGTCGCGCGAAAAGCTCCGTGGCTCATAGAACACGACTGAATCCAGGTACTGATCGCGATCGATCTCTCCGCGCTCCCACGCCCCAGCCACCTTTGCGTGCCTGGTCTCCAGCTCCTGCGCATCCAGCTGAAATCGCTCCGCCGCTGCCGCGCGTTCCGCGCGGTCCCATCCGTTCGTCAACAACACTCCGCCTACATCAAACAAGATCACGTCGAAGGGGGACATCGGCGTCTCTTTCCCGCGCATTGCGCGTTCTTGCTCATAGAATCATTGGAGAGAACCCAAGGCTGGCACACGGTGGGCCCTGCATTTCACCAGCCCAAAATTACGAACAAGTGTACTCTCGCTGTTTTCAAGCTCATTTCAATTCATTGAGAGTGGAATAACGTAGAGCTTCGTTCGCGTTGTTATGCCGGTTTCGCCGAACGCTCTCCGGCCTGGTACTTGGCCTCGATCGCCAGCACCTTCTTGAACCGCCTCTCGAATCGTCCTTCCTGCGCCTGGAATTTCGCCCCGATGAATGCGTGTGCCAGCTCGAATGCAAGTGCGGAACCGATGATGCGCGCGCCGAGCACGAGCACATTCATGTCATCGTGCTCCACACCCTGGTGCGCCGAGTACGTATCGTGGCAGATTCCCGCGCGAATTCCGGGAATCTTGTTCGCCGCCACGCAAACGCCCACACCCGAGCCGCAAATCAGAATTCCCCGCGGCGCCACGCCCGACTTGATCGCCTCGCCTACCTTCTCGGCAAAGTCGGGATAGTCATCCCCGGGATCGCACTTGTACGCTCCCAGGTCGACTACTTCATGCCCAGCCGTAGCCAGGTTGGCGCGCACTTGTTCCTTCAAATCAAACCCTGCATGATCGGAAGCGATAACCAGTTTCACAAAATACTCCTTCGGAGTAAGGGACTAGGGACATAGGGACTAGGGACTAGAAAAACGCCAGAGCGCAGACCCTTCGAATCGTTTGAAAGCTTTTAGTATTTCGCCCGGAACTGCCGTGAGAAAGCGACCACTGTGGGAAAACTTCTCTGCCCGCGATGATCCTAGTCCCTAGCCCCTAGTCCCCAAAATTCTCTTCGCCCTTGCCGCCACATTCTCGGCCGTAAATCCCAGCTCCGCCATGGCGATCTTTCCCGGCGCCGAGGCTCCAAAACGATCCAGCCCCACCACGTCGCCGCCCGTGCCCACGTACTTCCACCAACCCAGCGTCGCGCCTGCCTCCACCGCAAGTTTGGGAACGCCAACCGGCAGCACGCCGGCCTTGTATTCCGCCGATTGCTCTTCAAAGATCTTCCAGCTCGGCATGCTCACAACGCGAGCCTTGATCCCCTCGCCCGCCAGAAGCTTCGCCGCGTCTTGCGCCAGCGAAACCTCCGATCCCGTCCCGATCAGAATCACCTGCGGGTTCGCCGCGTCTTCCAGCACGTACGCTCCCTTGCTCACGTTCGCGTAAAAGTCGCGCCCTGCCGCGTCGATCACCGGCAAATCCTGCCGTGTAAGCGCGAAGAAGCATGGCCCCCTGCGCTCCAGCGCCAGCCGCCACGCGGCTGCGGTCTCGTTCGCGTCCGCCGGGCGAAAGTCCGTCATGTGCGGCACCGCGCGCAGCGCCATCAGGTGTTCAATGGGCTCATGCGTCGGCCCGTCCTCGCCCACGCCAATCGAATCGTGCGTGAAGACAAACAATGAACCCACTTCCATGAGGGCTGCGATGCGCAGAGCAGGCTTGGCGTAATCAGAAAACACGAAGAACGTCGAACCGAACGGCTTCAATCCGCCGTGCGCCGCCATTCCGTTCACTTCCGCGCACATCGCCAGCTCGCGCACGCCGAAAAACACGTTGCGCCCGGCTGGATTATCCGCGAAATGCGGGCTCGATTTGAAGATCGTCTTTGTCGAAGCGGTCAGATCCGCTGCTCCGCCGAACAACTCCGGCACAGTATCGAAGATGGCGTTCATCACCGCCTGGCCCGCGTTGCGCGTGGCCATCGGCTTGTCGGCCGGGAAGCTGGGAATCGACTTCTCCCATCCCGCTTTCAATTTGCCCGCCTGCGTGCGCTCAAACTCCGCGGCCGCGTCGGGAAACGCCGCTTTGTATCCCGCGAACAGCTTGTTCCAGTCCGCCTCTTGCGCCGCGCCGCGTTTCTCTGCCTGGCGCCAATTGTTCAGCGCGTCTTCAGGGACATAAAAGCTTTGATCCTCGGGAAAGCCAAAGAATTTTTTCGTCGCCGCAGCATCCGCCGGGCTCATCGCTTCGCCGTGTACCTTGTTCGTGCCTGCCAGTGGGCTTCCGTAGCCGATCACTGTGCGCACGCCGATCAACGACGGCTTGCCGGTTTCAGCTTTCGCCGCGGCAACTGCCGCGTCAAGCGCATCCATGTCGTTCCCGTCCATCACCCGCTGCACGTGCCAGTGGTATGCCTCAAACCGCTTGTAGACGTCTTCGGTAAAGCTCCAGTTTGTCGGCCCGTCCAGCGAGATCAGGTTGTCGTCATAGAAAACGATCAGCTTGCCCAGGCCCAGCGTTCCCGCCAGCGAAGCCGCCTCATGCGACATGCCTTCCATCATGTCGCCGTCGCCGCACAATACGTACGTGTGGTGATCCACCACGTTGAAATTCGGCCGATTGTACGTCGCCGCCAGGTGTCGCTCCGCGATGGCCATGCCCACGCCCATCGCGAATCCCTGGCCCAGCGGACCCGTCGTCGCTTCCACCCCGTCGGTATGTCCATACTCGGGATGCCCCGGCGTCTTCGATCCCCACTGCCGAAAGCTCTTCAAATCGTCCAGCGTCACCTTGTACCCGGTCAGGTACAGCGTCCCATAAAGCAGCATCGACGCGTGCCCGTTTGAGAGCACAAAGCGGTCCCGGTCGGCCCATGTCGAGTGCGCCGGATTATGCTTCATCACTTTGTGAAACAGCTCGTAAGCAATGGGCGCGCAGCCCAGTGGCGCTCCGGGATGGCCGCTCTTCGCCTTTTCCACTCCATCCAGGGCGAGCATGCGCAACGTGTCAATCGATAGCTGATCAAGTGAAAGAGAAGCAGTGCTGGATGCCATAGGACTAAGAAAATTCCTTTCCTTGAAGTGCAAGTCGCGCCTGCACGGTTTGCTTCTGGGATCCCTGAGCGGATGGCGCCTTGAAAGGGTACGACTTCAAAAACTGCCCTGAGTGCAGCCGAAGGTTGCCGTATCCGCCGCTGGATGACCAGGGGCTTCAGCCCCCGGAGGCATGGTCCGCTCGAACATCCCGCACCTTGCGGGCCTCCTTACAGCGCGTCAATCTTGACCTTCACATTGTATCCAAGCCAGGCGTCCTGCTCCGGCCAGCGCATCGTCCATTCCAACTCACCGTGGCCGGCTGCCGGCGTCACATCGGCGCTGAACCCGGCGCTGCCCAACGCGCGGCTCTCCGTCTTGTGTTTCGTCTGCCATCCATCGTCCGTCCACACAATCTCAAATAAACGGTCATCGAGAATACGCAGCGTCTTTCCCGCGTCCATTCTTTGGATGGGCCTGTGCCGTGCGTAGATTTCCACATTGCATCGCCGCCGTCCGCGACCTCCCGCATCGCAGTACCGTTCATACACCGGATCGATCCGGTCAAACACTTTGCCGTCCACCGCCGACCGCAGCAGCTTGAGATACTCCGCATGCGCCCATACCAGCGGCACCGCCGACCCAGCGGGCTGCCCCTTCCGCAGGCTGCATTTCGGCCTGTCCTCTTCATCCCACACCTGCTCGGGAAGCAACTGCCCTAGGCTGGCAAATTGTTCATAGGTCTTGATCAGCGGCACCACGCCATTCCCCGCCGCAAGTTCGTAATGCGCGCGTTCTCCTGTCAGCAACGGCCACGCGCGCCCCTGGCCCCATCCCTGGTACGGCCCGCCGTCCGGCCGCTGTCCATAGCCGTCACCGTTGTACCGCAGCCAGCCGGGCCCCTGCGGAAGATCGCGTTTCAGCACTGCATCCACCACTTTCAGCGAGTCCACAATCAGCGGATCATCCGCACGCCTCACGCCGTATCGCACCAGCTCCAGAAAGCCTCCGTCGATAATCTCGCGCGCCTCAAACTCTGTCTGCGTTCCCGGTGGCCGGTTGGCCAGGTGCAAAGTCTCTTTGCCGCAGCCCTCGTGCGCATAGGCCTCGCCGCACTCCGGCGGACGAATGCGCATGTAGTGCCGTTTCACCTCGGGAAGCAGCACCCCGTTGTTGGTCACCGTCCAGTCCTCGAGATGTCCCTCGATCCAGTCGGCAAACTCCTCAAGAAATTCGCCAAGCTCGTCCGACTCGTGGGCGCGCGCCATCTCTGCTGCGCAAATCAAACCGCCTATCACCGCAGCCAGCGTCGAAGGCGAGTAGCCTGCATTCTCTTCCCAACGTTCCTGGTGCGTAATGGGCGCCTGCCGCACCAGACATCCCGCCGCGCGCTCGACAAACGGAAAGATACTCAGATTGCCCAGTCCGCCAGCCTTCCACAACCGCCACGCCAGAATCAGCGGAAAAGCCACCTCGTCGAGCTGCTTGCCGCTCCAGTAGGGTGTTCCATCGATCCAGAAGTTCTGCGCGAATCCTCCGTCGGGCTGTTGCGTGCACGCCAGGTAGACCAGGGCCCGTCGCGCCGTCTCGGCACGGCCGCAAGCCAGCAGCGCCGTCGCCGTCTGCACCATGTCCCGCGTCCACACCAGGTGATAGCCGCCCAGGTCATCGTCGCTCTTCACCTGCCCCCACGGAATTGACGCCGACGCCACAAACGCGCCCGAGTAAATCTTGTCCTCATGCGCCAGCAGCACGTTGTGGCTCGCGCGCATCAGCTTGCCGCCATCCTGCGCCTTGATCGCTAACCACTCCGGATTTGCTGCGCGCTGCCACTGCACAATGAACCGCTTGCGCTGTTCCTCGAACGGCATCGCCAGCGCGCCCATCGTCTTTTGTGCTGCCGGGTGATGCCCCTCGCCAATCCCGATGGCCAGCGTGAACTCGCGCAGTGCCGCTTTGCCTCCGTCCGGCGCATCGCTTCCGATCCTGCCGTTCCGCCGCTCGTCGCAATCCAGGTCGATCTCACCCATCACTGCGATGTTGCCATTCGTCGCCGATCCAAACTGCCAGTCCATCCTGAAGTTTTCCATCAGGTCCTGCCAGCCGTCGCTCGCTCCCACAAATCCGCAGCTCACGCGCTTGAAGCTGCAACTGGCCGCCATCATCAGCGACCACTCGTTCTTCCACGCCATCACCACCTTGTGCCCGGCAACGTCCAACGCGCTCGCCGAGTTCCCTGCACCGCCGCCATCCAGGTGCGGCGCCAGCAGCGCATACAACTTCAGCCGCGGCACCAGGTCTGCGCGCCCCTCCAGCCGCACATGCTGCAGCACCACACCGTGGTGGGGATCGCAGATGAGCTCCTTCGTCAGCGCGTACCGGCCATCCGGATCGCGGTTCACATACCGCACCCCCAGCGCCTCGGGATCGATGTATTCAAATGTCGTCACCAGGTCGCGCTTCTCCTCGTGGAAAAACGTCTCCCCGTCGGTGACCAGGAACTCCATGTCCCGCACCTGCGGGCGATCGATTGTGGGGTGATACACCTCGTTCAAAATGCCGTGCGAACACGTGAACCAGATGCGGCTCGACCCCGCGTACGCCGTCACCACCGCATCCTTCACGCTCGACGTCCAGCGCGGCTCCAGGCCGGGGGCCCCAAAGGCCTCGCCCTCCTGCTCAAGCCACCGGTACATGGGCTGATCGCTCATTCTCTCTCTCGATTGTTTTCTGGCTGATTGGCGTCAACGATACGAAACTGGGAAGCCGTCTACCCCAACCAATTATCGATGTTTCCCGTGACGGGCCGGTTTCATTTCCCGGTATTTTTCCCGGGACCGCAGACGCGGCTCGCCTCTTAGCGCGCCCGAAATAAACCGTCCAATGACTTTACTTGGCCTGCAAGCCTTTTGCGATCCATCTGCATCTTATCCCCTAGCTACGGGGGAGAACCGGAACAAGAAAGGTGTGAGTTCCATATAACTCATTACATCTGAGGTATTTGTTGTGACGAATTTGATGCGCAGACCCTCGGTCCGCATGACCCTCTCCTACCTGTTCCAGTTCATACAGGATGGTTTTGGCGTAAGCGTGGTACCGAGCCACTTCTACTTTCCCGTTCCCAGTCTCAAGTCCTTCGATGGCAAGAACTGGAAAGCCTGCCGCCCCTGTGCTGCCTTCGATTTTCGCCTCGACGAGCAGATTGAGCGCCTCGAGAGCGACATTCTTCCCTTCGCGGCCGAATGTAACTTTCCTGAAGACGCCTCGAACAACGGGCATGGCGGATTTCACTTTAACAACGGATATTTTGAGCGCGTCGATGCCGAAGTCGCCTATGCCTTCGTACGGCAGCGCAAGCCCGAACGGATCGTCGAAGTCGGCAGCGGAAACTCAACCCTGGTGATGGCTGCGGCCATGAAGAAGAACACCGAGATGGGGTTTCCTGGCGAGTTCGTGGCTGTTGAGCCCACGCCTGCGCCGTACCTGAAGAACGGCGTTCCGGGTCTTACGCGTCTTATCTCCGCGCGGGTGCAGGATGCGCCGTTTGACCTCTTCCTTTCCCTCAAGGCCAACGACATCCTGTTCATCGACTCCAGCCATGTAGTCTCTATCGACAGCGATGTCTTGTATGAATTGCTGCGCATTCTGCCGCGAATCGCACCCGGGGTCCTCATCCACTTCCACGACATCTTCGCCCCGCTCGACTACCCGGAGAAATTCGTGAAGAGAAGCCTCTGTTTCTGGGGCGAGCAGTACATGCTCGAAGCCTTCCTCTCGTTCAACTCCGCTTTCAAGGTGATGTGGTCGTCCAGCGCCATGCAGCGATTCCACCCCGACGTGCTCCGCAAGGCATTCCCCGGCTGGGAAGGCAGTTTTCGTCGCATGCCCACGGCATTGAAGTTGTTCTCACCCTCGCTGGATGGAAACAGTGTGTGGCCATGCAGCTTCTGGATCGAACGCACTGCGGAGGCGGCCGCCTAAGCACCGTCGCACTGCTTTTAGTGCAGCTTTGCGGCGTAGAGACCGTAAGGTGCCTCGAATCATGCGGAATGTTCGGCAAAAACATACTTGGCTCATCAAGGCTTGTCTGTGGGGGTGCTGAATGACTGACACCCCTCAATTACCTCAAAAGAAACGGAGAGAGCTTGCCAACTGCGGTCTCAACCGCTTTACTGAGAAATTCGACAAGCATCACGAGTGGCGTCCCTTCGGTGATTCCGGGTTCACGGATGCCTACCGCAAAGTAAAAGCCCATCTTCTGATCCGCTTCTGTCTTGGGAACGGTCAGGAGTTTATCGCCTGCGTGCAGCGGAACTGGAGAGAAGAGGTTTTCAAAGACAAGATTTGGGAATCCCTCTCTCGGATCAGGGATGAATCGTTCTGGGATGCTACTTGTCAGCGTAATTTCCTCTCCTGGTCGGAAGGTGCGAGCCGGATTTACAACGCACACGGTCAGGATCAGGCGGTGCTTGTCGATGATGTCGAGTTCGTGAAGTTGCCACAGGAGCCAATTGCCTCCCTTGTATGGTTGGATACTGTCGAGAACTTTGAGAGCATCCTTCCCCATTCTTGGTACAACTCGGCCCAAACCGGATTTGTAATGTTCGGGGGAATCCGTGATTGGGAACTTCGTGTTTCGAGTGACGACTGGGGCAAGGCCACAAGCGAGGTAATCGAGAGCGCCACGCAAGCTATGGAGAACATCGCCAAGGATCAATGGAATCTCAGCAGGAACGGCTGGAATTTCTCGGACGTAATAGCTGAACTCTCCAGTCTTCGGGTCAGTCTTCGTAAAAGTGGTGACGGGGTTAGCATCGTGAAATCGCCGCAGAGCCGCCTTGAGATTCTCGATGTGATGTTTGGCCCAATCCAACCTCACTAGAGCTTGTTGGTGCGCGGTTTTGGGCGGAGAATCTGGCATTGCGCTATTCTAGGAGCGTGAAGGCAACATCGAATACGGAATTTGCACGATTTAATGCGCTTGTGGGCAAGGTTCTAGCGGTCCCACCAGAGACGCTAAAACGTCGTTTGGAAGAGGACCGAGAGACCTATAAGCCAAAGAAAAAGAAAAGGAAAGCCACGAAGACCCCGCCCCGTTGACTTCGGGTTCTTCCGTGGCACTCTTAAAGCTATGGAAGAACCAAAGACACTCCAACAGGCAATTCTCTACTTTGCCGATACCGACCGCTGCATTGCCTATTTAGCGCAAAGCCGCTGGCCGGATGGCGTGGTAGTCTGCCCCACCTGTGGCCGCAAGGATGCGTCCTACGTGGCAAAGCGCCGTCTCTGGCAATGCAAGAGCCGCCACCCCAAGTGCCAGTTCTCCATCAAGGTCGGAACGATCTTCGAGGACAGCCCCATTCCGCTCTCGAAGTGGTTAGCCGCAATGTGGCTCATCGCCAACTGCAAGAACGGCATTTCATCGTGGGAAATTCACCGCGCTCTCAAAGTCACTCAGAAGACCGCATGGTTCATGCTGCATCGAGTTCGGTTGGCCATGCGGGAAGGATCGGTGATGAAAATGGGCGGCTTGGAGGGCGGACCAGTTGAGGCGGATGAGGCTTTCATTGGGCCAAAGACCAAGATGATGCACCGCGCTGCTCGACTTCGCGCCATTGAATTGAACAAGCACCAAGGCAGAGCGATTGTTATGGGAGTGCTGGATCGGGAGTTGCGTCAGGTCCGCACCCAGGTCATTCCCAATATTAAGCGGGAGACTGTCCAAGACGTGATCTTGAACCAGATCGACAAGGATTCCACCATCTACACGGACAACGCGCCTAACTACGATTGGCTCAAAAAGGCTGGATTCGTGCATGAAACCGTCAATCACGTCACTGAGTACGTTCGCGGGCAGGTCCACACAAACGGGATGGAGAATTTCTGGTCGCTGCTCAAACGGCAACTGCGGGGAACCTACATTGCCGTCGAACCCTTTCATCTTGACCGCTACGTGCATGAACAGGTATTTCGCTATAACAATCGGGCAACAAAGGACAATCCGCTGAATGACGGGGATCGGTTTGCGCGGGTCGTCTCGCAGATCGTAGGCCGCAGAATCACCTACAAGGAACTGACAGGCAAGGCTGATGCGAGGCCGTTCTAGACGGCAGGGACGCGGCAAGCGCCGTGTATAGTGAAGGCGAACCTACGGGGAGGGTTCGCTATGACACCGAGAGAGCTTAGCTACGAGGAAAAAGTCATTGAGTTGCTCCAACAGATTCGGCGTCTTCTGGAGCAAATTTCGCGGCAGCTTCCTGATCGTGGATAGTCATTCCTAAACTTGGGCGGAACAGAACCCTAGCAATATCGAGGGCATCGACTGCCTCGTGACGGGGGCTGTGTTTGCGCATCAGTTCGACTATTTCTGCCGCAAGTTGTAGGACTTTTTGATCTTTGGTTTGCATATACACATGTCCTGTGCGAAGATTCGCGTAGGAGCGCGTCCGCGAAACGTGGCCGTTCCGCTGAATAATTTAGTTTAAGTCGGCTGGAGTCGCCTGACATTCGTGGCGAAGTGGTGGGGCGATTCGCCGAAACCAATCCTCGGAAACGAGGATAGCGCCTTGTTACGCTCCGCGCAAGACCCGCTCAAAACAATCCCCCAAAAATTGATCGACCTAGGGTATGCCCCGGTGGGAGGATTAGGGGCATGGGTAAAGGTGGAAGGGGCGGAAACGCCCACGACCAAGCTATGGGGCGATCCTCTCAGGAGAAAAGCCCGACGGCTTCTCCTGATCCACATATCGGACAGCCTATTGCGGTGGTCGCCTCAAACGAAGCTCGGTTCCCTGTATGGGTGTCAATCGGGCGTCACTGGGCTACGCCCATGATCCTTAGTGTAGCTCTCACATTTGATGGTCCTGGGAACCTAAGTATAAAAATTCCAGCGCTTGCACTTTGTGCGCTGTGGATTATCGTCGATGTTTGCCTTTATTTTCTTCAAAAAAAGAAACTTGCGCTATGGCGAAGTATCGCCCTTTGCGCAGCGACTCAACTTATTTTGCTGACTTCAAGTGCGGCCATCTACTGGCTTATTGATAATCACTTCGACGAAGAACGAAAGGCGACTTTTAATGGAATAGTCATCTCAGTGGTCGCACCTCCAAGTGATCCGGTAGACAGCATATTCACGGTTAGCAATGGATCTGAGCACGAGATCGCTCGCCACGCCTTTCGCTGTGAACTCAACCTCATAGTTTTGAAGGGAGGGGATAAATATTGGGCGCAGTTTTCAACCACCGAACATGTTTTTACTGGCGATTTGAAAGGAAGTGGCGACTCTCATACCTATGAGTGCCTAAACTTTCTGAATGCGAAGTTTCCACCAGATTATTTTGAATGCTTTGACGTGACAGCAGTCTTTGATTACACCCTTGCCTCCCAACCGAACACAAACCAAAGCAGGAGATTTCGGTTGGTGGCCAACGATAAAGATGGCTTCGTTTGGATCAAGCAACCCTTGAATAGCCCAGAGTTCTATTGCGCGGGCTATCTTTCTCCGTCTGGGCGAGAGGATTTTAAGAATCTTCTCGTCAGGAATCTTGCTTTTCCCACTAAGCAGCAGTGAACTTCTTGTAAGTCGAGCAGAGAAGGGTAGGAGTGCCTTTATTGTGCGTTCTCTAGGTATTCCTCAACTTCTTGATTTGTCATTAGTTGGAAATCAAGTTTCTCATCCTCAATAGACCACTCGTAGATTTCGGGGCGATCTTCGGGGGTGAAATACTCCCGTAGCCTTGTAATTTTGTGAGCGCTATGTAGACCCCATCTTGTAGATCGCCCTCCGGTGTTGCAGTGTAGAGGGATGAAGCGTGGGCAAACGGAAGAGTGGGCGAAGTGGCGAGGTTTGGTTTCCGAACAGATTGCGAGCGGTCAGACGGTTGCAGCGTTTTGTCGGAATCGAGGTCTTCGCGATTGGCAGTTTTACGACTGGAAGAAGCGTGTTCGCGGAGCGGAAGCGGCGAAGTTCGTGGCGGTGGAAGTTGCCGCTGTCGCGAAACAGGCGCCCGCGGCGGCCGACAGGGCAATTGAGGTGCGGCTGCCGCGGGGCCGAAGCCTGGTGATAGAGCCCGGCTTCGATGCGCATCATCTGCGCGCATTGCTTTCTGTATTGGAAGCGGAAGTATGATCGGGCTGCCGAGTTTGCGTGCGCTGGACCGCACGCATGGGCCGCGTATCTGGCTGGCGGTGGAGGTTACCGACATGCGCTGCGGCTTTGATCGTTTGGCCGAGCGGGTGCGCGCGGTGATCGGCCAAGACCCAATGAGCGACAGCCTCTTCATCTTTCGATCGCGCCGGGGCGACCGCTTGAAGATCCTGCTCTGGGACCGCGACGGGTTCGTGCTATGGTACAAGCGGCTTGAGAGTGGAGTTTTCAAACTGCCGCGCGTCAAAGATGGAGCGCGCTCGGTGGAGTTAAGGGCGAGCGAGTTGGCTATGATCTTGGACGGGATCGACATGACGAAGCTGAAGCGCGTGCCGCGCTACGAGCGCGGTGCGCGAACCAAGCAAGATAACGAAGAAAAGGTCACCGTCTAAGTAACTTCGCTTGCTTATTGCACGTCTCTATTCATGTGACTCCCACCGACAACTTAGTCGAGTTACCCGACGACAGCGACGTGCTGAAAGCAGTGGTGCGTGCATTGCTCGCCGAACGTGATCGGGAGAAACAGCGAGCTGAAGCGCAGGCGCAGCAAACCCGAGAGCAACAACACCGCGCCGACGATCTGTACCTGGAGAATCTGCGTCTACGGGTGGAACTCGGCCGCTTGAAGAAGTGGTATTACGGCCCGCGCGCGGATCGTCTCCAGTCCGAGGGTGACCTTGCACAGTTGCTTCTTGGCTTCGCCGAAGCGATGGACCGCAAGGCGATCAATCCCACCGATCTTCCGCCTCATGCTGAGCCAAAAGAGGAGTTGCGGCGTGTAAAGCGGCGCAAAGGGCGTCGTCGCATTGCGGACTTCGAGCATCTTCCCGTCACCACGCACATGCACGAACTAAGCGCAGAGGAACGCGCGTGTCCATGCTGCGGCATCGAGCGCAAGGAGATCGGGCAGGAGGAGAGCTGGCAGATCGAGTATTTCCCGGGCCACTTCGAGCGCATCCATCATGTGCGCAAGAAGTACGCCTGCGCGGCATGCGAGAGCAACGGCGACAACCCGCGCATCGAGACCGCGGCCAAGCCGGAGACAGCGATCGACAAGGGCCTCGCAGGTCCGGGTCTGCTGAGCTACATCGTCACCAGCAAATTCAACGATTACCTGCCTTGCTATCGGTTGGAAGACATCTTCGCGCGACAAGGGTTCGAAATCTCGCGGGCTACGCAGTCGGTCTGGTGCGGTGATGTTGGCGATCTGGCCGAGCCGCTCTATGAACTGATGGGCAACCAGGTGCGCGCTTCGCACGTGGTGGCCACCGATGACACCATCATGCCGATGCTGAAAACCGGTCACTGCGCCAAGGCGCGGATGTGGGTCTACGTGGGCGACGCAGCGCATCCTTACAACGTGTTCGACTTCACGCTCAGCCGCGGGCGCGACGGACCGAAGTATTTCCTCAAGGATTACGATCAGGTGCTTCTGGCCGATGCCTATGGTGGATACGACGGCGTGGTGGCCGGCAACGCCATCGTGCGCGCTGGATGTTGGGCGCATCTGCGTCGCAAGGTGATCGAGGCGGAGAAGGCGGCTCCCGAGATCGCAAAGGAAGCCATCGCTCTCGTGCGTGCGCTTTACGCCGTCGAGAGGCAGGGCGCCAACGCCTCGGTCGAAGATCGTCTGCGGTTGCGCCGGGAGCAATCGGCGCCGGTGCTGGCCGAGCTGCGCGAGAAGTTTTTCGACTGGAAGGAGCAGTTGCTGCCCAAGCATCCCATGGCCGAGGCGATCAAATACGCCCTGGGTCACTGGGACGAGCTCAACGTGTTCCTCGCCGACGGTGCCGTCGCGATCGACAATAACGTATCCGAACGCGAAATGAAACGCGTTGTACTCAATCGAAATTATGTCTAGCGCTGGATTATGAGCAGTCCAGTCGCGGACGGCGCGCGAGCGGGCATATTCTTTGGCTGATTGGTGATCGTCTGCACTGACGAACTGAGCATAATATCTGTGGTCTCTTGATGCGGAACTTTCCGCACTGGAGATCGTCATGGATAGAACAGTCTTCGCGCATCCACAGGTGCTTTGCTGGCTTCGGGAGAGCATACTGGATTCTCATGTTGCCACGTTCCTTGCTTATCTTCGCGACCGCGGATATGCCAGGCAGACTCAGCACAGCTATATCTGTGCCGTTGCTCACTTCGCGCGTTGGCTCAGTCTGGAAAAGGCTCGCTTGCCGGACCTCAACGACCAAGTTGTCAGGCAGTTTCTTTCAGTTCACCTGCCTCACTGTAGCTGCCCTTATCCGGTGCTCCGAACCAAGCACGAGATTCACGCCGCATTGCGTCACCTGCTGGCGGCGCTAAGTGCCAGCGGCGTGATTCGGGAGCGTCAGGACGCCGATCCCATCTCTCTGGAACTCGCCCGTTTTGATAACTACATGCTGCATGTCCGCGGTCTTGCGATCAGCACCCGCCGCCAGCGCGCACTCATCATACGCAAGTTTCTTCTGGCACAACGGTGGGGTAAGAACTTCGAAAGTGGACGGATCAGTGTCAACGGCGTCCGCGCATTCGTCCTTTCTGGCTATGGGAAGTGCAGCGCTGGAACTGTTGGTGTTGTTGGCGGAGCCTTACGTTGTTACTTGCGATGCCGCGCCCTGGAGGGCGACAACATTGAACACCTTCGGGAAGCTGTCCCGAGTCCGGCTCACTGGCGCCTGGCCGGTTTGCCAGAACTGCTCAGCGGCCAAGAAGTCCACACCTTGCTGAACTCTTTCCGCGTTCTCAAGTGTTCACCCAAGCGTGCTTATGCGATGGTTCGCTGTCTCACCGACCTTGGCCTGCGCGCATCCGAGGTTGTCCAGTTGCAGCTGGATGGCTTGGACTGGGAAAAAGGAACCATCCATCTCCCGATGGGTAAGTTGCGTCGCGGCAACATTCTTCCACTGCCCGATAAGACGGGCCAGGCGATAGTGGATTACCTGCGCTCGGAGCGCCCGCGAACCAGCAATCGTGCTGTCTTTGTTCGGCATGTAGCTCCTTACGATGTACCGATCGGCCCCGGCGTAGTTCGGCGCGCGGTTCGGGAAGCCTACCAGCGCTGCGGCTTGGCACATTCGCGGGTACACATTCTTCGACACAGCATGGCGTCGATGTTGCTTAGCAAGGGCGCGCCGCTTAAGGAAATCGCGGACGTGCTTCGTCATCGCAGTCTTGATACTTCGATGATTTATACGAAGGTCGACTTGCGCAGGCTGGAGGCAGTCGCTCTGCCCTGGCCCGGGA
Organism: uncultured Acidobacteriaceae bacterium; assembly: GCA_963751285.1. Lineage (GTDB taxonomy): Bacteria > Acidobacteriota > Terriglobia > Terriglobales > Acidobacteriaceae > Telmatobacter. Next base: position 249,168 of record CAVVUE010000018.1, read on the forward strand.
GGCAGCTATGACCACTTCCCGCACCATGCAGTCTCTCGTGCAGATGTACCTCGACGAACGGCACAGCGCCGGATTTGCTCTGGAAATTCCAGGCAAGCTCCTGATGGGATTTGCGCGTTTTTCCGATCAACGGGGTCATCGCGGTCCCATCACTGAACAACTCACCTTGGACTGGGTTCAAGGCTGCGCAAAACGGGCCACTCCATTCACCTGGGCCCGCCGGCTGCAAACGATCCGGCCTTTCGCTAGATTCTGTCTCCGAATCGATCGGGCGACGTACATTCCGGAGCAGAACATCTTTGGTCGGGCGAAGCGGCGCCTCACACCTCATATCTATACGGATCGGGAGATTACCGATTTGCTCCGGACAGCCGGTCAACTCGAGCCTGAGGGAACACTTCGTCCGGCAACCTACAAGACTCTGTTTGGCCTCATTGCCGCCACCGGATTGCGGCTTTCTGAGGCATTGAAGCTGCGTTTCGTAGACCTGGATTTCGCCCGCAACGTTTTGACTATTCGACAGACGAAATTCGCAAAATCCAGGCTTGTTCCCTTGCACCCGAGCGTTACAGCGGCATTGTCCCACTATGCCGTAGTCCGGCAGAGTGCGATTCCAGCAGGGCCGAAGTCGCCTTTTTTTGTCGGCTTGTCTGGAACTGCACTGCCCAAATCGACTGTGCATCATGCGTTCCAGCAGTTGCGAAAAAAGTTGGGATGGAAGGCCCGCGGCTCTCACCCCTTTCCTCGCATTCATGACCTGCGGCATACCTTCATTTGCAGGCGCGTGCGACTATGGCACGAGCAAGGTGCGGATATCGATCATGCGATGCTTGCACTCGCTACCTATGTGGGCCACGCCAAGGTGTCCGACACGTACTGGTACTTGACCGGTGTCCCGGACCTCATGGCGGTTGCCGGCCGCAACTTTGAGGGATTCGTTGAGTCCCGCAGGAGGCGGCCTAATGCATGAGCCTATAGCTGCAAAGTCCTTCGCCGTTCTTCTCCAACGCTTCTTCACAGAACATTTGCAACAGCACAGAGCCGTAAGCCCGCGGACCATTGTCGCTTACCGAGATACTTTCCGCCTGCTGCTTACCTTTGCCGAAAAGGCGCTGGGAAGAGAACCACAGCATTTCCTGCTCACCGATTTGAACGCGAAGTTCATCCTCGGCTTCCTGGATTATCTGGAAACCGAACGCAAAAACTCCTCGCGCAGTCGCAACGCACGTCTGGCGGCGGTGCGATCTTTCTTAAAGTTCGCGGCTCATCACGATCTCTCGGCACTGGATTGTATTCAACATGCCTTGGCTGTGCCTATGAAACGATTCGACCGTCCTTTGCCGGAATTCCTCTCGCGGGAAGAGATACAAGCCATTCTCGATGCCCCTGACACCGGTACCTGGTGCGGCCAACGGGACCGGGCTCTCCTCACCACCCTCTACAACACCGGGGCGCGCGTCTCCGAAGTGCTAGGCCTCACGGCCAAGGATCTGATCCTTGAAGGAACGCCCGCAGTTCACATTCATGGAAAGGGACGAAAGCAGCGCAGCGTTCCCCTATGGCGATCGACGGCTTCTCTACTTCGATCCTGGAAACGGCAATTAAACACTTCTGGCGCAAATGATTACCTATTTCCCAACCGCAGGGGAACAGCCATGACAAGATCCAACGCCGCGCAACGGCTTTCACTCGCGGTTGCTCAGGCGGCACGCAATCATCCCCGCCTGAAGACGCACACAGTGTCACCGCATTCCATTCGCCACTCAACGGCACTGCACCTGCTACAGTCTGGCGTCGACATCACCGTCATCGCTCTCTGGCTCGGCCATGAAAACCCCTCAACCACGCACATGTATATAGAAGCGGACCTTTCGATGAAGGAGCGTGCCCTTCAGAGACTCAAGCCTCTTAGTGCGAAGGCCAGCCGCTACAAGCCTCCTGATCAACTCATGCAGTTCCTCGTCACGCTCTGAATTATGCGCAGCGGGAGAACTGCCGAAAGCTCGATTCCAAGGCCGTTATCCCGCTGCTCACAGGCGAACTGCGCATAATCCAAAACTAGACATAATTCCGTTTATGGAAATCTTGGCATAACCGGAAGAACAGTCTCTTTGTGGGCAACGCTCGCGGCGGCCGAACCGCCGCCATCCTGGCCAGCCTCACTTCAAGCTGCCGCCGCCACGATATAGACCCGCAGCTCTATCTCACCCAACTGCTGATCAACTTGCCGTCGCTGCGGATGAGCGATTTGCCGGACTGGCTACCCGACAGATGGAAGGCCGCACAGAATGTGAGACTGACCGGCTTTGCCCAAGAACGCGAGTTTGCCCGATAATTAAGTCGCTTGCCACAGAAGTCCCAGTGAACGTGATAAAGAGCAGCTTGGGTCACCTTAGCCGGTGATCCACTTCGCAGCCGGCACCTACTCTTTGGCTGGACCTCTCGCTGCCCTCTGTTTCGCAATCGCCAGACGCTCCCGTGCGAATGGGCTCAGGGAAAACGGAATTGCCTCATATGCCTCTATAACACCGACGTAGTCTTGTTTCAGCCAAGCCGCATTAGCCCGCTCGAAAAGGGCTTGCACCTGAGGGCCAACCGCTTCCAATTGCCAGTCGTGTTTGGCACGGTTGCCGGTGAATTCGCAATCGCTCCAAATGCATCGGCGTCGCCGCGCAGGAATCGATCTGCATAGGTTCTTGTCAGGCGTGCTAGCTCGCTGACCGGCATTTGAAGGTCCTGTGATGGATTAACCGAAAGCGTCCCGACCCACGATGTCTCCGGAGCATCTTGGAATCGGAGGATGTCCCACAGGTCGTAACTTCGCCGATCGTCACCGGCAGCGGTTTCCAAACCCACCCCTACACCAAGCTCGTAGGACCTCCCTCGGTCCCATGAGACGCCGAAGGCAACCTTAGCATTGCGGTATCGGACGTGGAACTCGCGCTCCTCCACACAGCGCATCTCGTAAGAGTTCGCAACGCCGTCAAAGTGCTCGTGAACGATGGTGACGAAAGTGTCCATCGATGTATCTTGCCTCCCGGCTTGCCCGGAAACGTCCAATAAGACTCCGAATGACGCCACTATTCTCACAGAAAGGCCGTGACGTTGAACGCAAATAGTTCGTCATGGGCGGGTGGTCGGCTACTCTTACCTTGGCGTGAGCGGAATCACTCCGTCCCTTTGTTACCCAGAATACCGGGCGCTTGCGCAAAAATCAGCCATAGAAGCCATCCATAGCAAAGTCGGCCGGGCCTCCGTGCAAAATCATGCTCCACAACCTTGATCTAACCTGCGGTTCACGTAACGCTCACGTAATTTTGGCAACGCGCTTTTGTTGTGTGTCGCTTATGTCCATAGCCGCATCGTAGCCGAAAACCGCAAAGGCTGAAGCGTGGAAAACGGGGACAAAAGCCGGGAATCGGTGCCCCCTTGCATCTTCTTTGTTTCCTGCCATGATGAGGCAAGTATGTTGTTGCCGAATGTTCGCGCAAGTGGTGCGTTGCACACGTGAAACGCTCGCTGATTTGGTGTCATTTGGGGCCAAAATGTAACCACCAGAGGTTGCGATTTTACGACGCAATGACCTCTCCAGGTGCCGTTTTGTGCGATTTGTAACCACTTTGGGTTGCGAAATAGAGCAAAGCGCACCATATCATTTCGCGAAAGTGGAATTATTTGCAATTATTTGACCTCTAAAACGCGAGTTTGCACGGGTTTTTGATGTGTTTTTGCCCGCCAAAGCGCGAGAGAACAGAGATCAGAGAAACAGAGAACAGAGATCAGAGAAGAGAGATCGGTGATCGGTTCTTACGCCCGCTGAAGCGGGCTGGCACGCCGGACCTCATGCCTGCCCCCAGGCTCGCGCCGTGGGGCTATGCCTCTTTCGCCCGCGTCGCGGGCTATGCCCGGTTTAGCGGTCACGCTCATCGCCAATCGGTGAGCTTACGATGGGCACAATTAGGGCCGGGGTTCTGACCTCGTGAATTCGTAATGATCCTCTGATGAGTGCGGGCGCGGACGCCCGCACTACAGCCGGTCTGGAGACCGGCGCTACAAAAACATGCGGTCTCAGTACTAGTAGCTGAAAGCTAGCTGCTGGAGGCTGTTCTTGATCTCACCAGCATGTACTTCACGGCCGCATCCAGTTCCTGCGGCGAAACATCTTCCACGATGCCGGCGTCGCCGATCCCCAGCGGAAGCACAAACCGCCTGACTCCGCCCACGTTCTTCTTGTCGCGGCCGGTGGCCGCCATCACCCTGGCCGCCGGCACCTTCAGCCTGGGAAGCGGCCCGTAACGGTAGATCAGTTTTTCCATCCGCTCCATCTGCGCGCCTGTAATGGTGCCGCGCCGGCGCGCCAAAGCCAGGGCCGCTACCATGCCCCACCCCACCGCCTCGCCATGCAGCATCGCCTTGTAACGCGTCGCCTGCTCCAGCGCGTGGCCGACTGTGTGGCCGAAGTTCAAAATCATGCGCAGCCCTCTCTCGCGCTCGTCCTGGCGCACCACGTCGGCCTTCATCCGGATCGACGCCGCAATCACGCGCTCCAGCGCTTTTGGCTCCCGATCCAGCACCTCATCCGCGTGCTCTTCCATAAAGCGCACCAGCGAACGGTCGCGGATGATTCCCGCTTTCACGCTCTCCATCAGTCCCGCGCGCAGCTCGCGATCGGGCAGAGTTCCCAGCACGCTGGTATCGGCAAATACGGCGCGGGGCTGCAGAAAATTCCCCACGAGATTTTTGCCCTCGGGCAGATTCACGCCCACCTTGCCGCCCACGCTCGAGTCCACCTGCGCCAGGAACGTCGTTGGCACCTGCACATAGGGAATGCCGCGCATGAAGGTCGCCGCCACGAACCCGCCCACGTCGCCCACGATCCCGCCGCCAAAAGCGATCAGCAGCGATCCCCGGTCGCCGCCTGCGCGCACCATCTCGCGGAGCAGCCGTTCGACACTCTTGATGGTTTTGTGTTCCTCGCCCGCCGGCAGAAACAACGTCACCGGCGGCTCGGCGAAAGACCTTAGAAACGATTTCGACCACAGCGCCCAGATCTCCGGCGAGGTGACGACGAAGACCCGCCTCGGCAATCGCCTCACCACTCGTTCAATCCGCGGAGCCAGCTCCGCAAGCAGCCCGCTCCCTGTCACTACGTCATACTTCGCCGATGGCGTCTCTACCCGTATCGTTTGCACAATGATTTCAATGATAGAAGAGCCGTGCACATCGGGCGCAGGGCGGCGCGTGCCAGCCCACCCATCGCAAAGAGCGCGATGGATGGGGCGCACGGCCTTCTTGCTTATCGAGGAGTGCTGGGTGCCCCAGGTGCCTCGCTTTTGGGCACCTGGGAAACTTCGGATCTCAACCAGCCTTTTCCCGGTAACGCAGATATGCCGGCAACTGGTTGCCCCGCCGCATCGCCCTCCATTGCGATTCGATCTCGACTCTTCCTTCGGCTCCGGCCGCGTAATGCCGGAAGCTGGACCATGCCCAGTCTTCGGGTTTTTCAACCAACCTGCGCACCACAGGGTTGCGGTGCATATATCTCAGCTTCTCAATGCGCTTCTCGTCGTTGTGCACGAGAAAGTCGTAGTAGCGAGCTTGCCAGAAAGGCCGCTCCGCGCGTCGCATCGCAACCGAGAGCTTGAGCGCGTGGATCACGCCGGAAACCACGCCCTTCACCGGCTCGCCAATGAGAAGATGAACGTGCTCCGGCATGACGACGTAACCGGCCGTCACGAAACGATAACGCTGACGCACCCGCTCCAATGCATCCTCGAATAGATCGCGCGACTCCGCCGCACCCAGATACTGGAACCGGTGATAGCAACTGAACGTCAGGAAGTGAAAGCTCCCTGTGTGTTCGTATCGAATGAGTCCGCGCGGCATCGACGCAAAGCGTACAACGAATGGCAGAAGATGTCGAGAAAGAGTAGACCCGGACTGCTGAACTATCCCAGGTGCCCAAAAGCGAGGCACCTGGGGCACCCAGCTTTAGTGGTTGTGTTCACTTCTCACGGCACCTGGGGCACCCGCCCCTTCCCCCACGCTGAAACGCGGGGCTAACGACCGTTGCGCCTACGGCGCGATAGAAATCGGAACCATCCCGTCAACAAAAGAAATCGGAACCGGCCTCAACATTGCGCCTACGGCGCGGCTACCAGGACATTACTCTTGCAGTTGTCAATCGCACGAGTCCCTGCTCAATAGACAAACGGCAGCAGGCGCCACGTGCGCTTGAAGTACGCTTCGTACTCTGCGCCGAATTGCTCGCGCAGCAGGCGCTCCTCGGCGTGCATGCGCGCCACCAGCGGGATCAGCAGGCTCAACGCCAGCAACACGCCCACACCGGAGCGGAACGCGAGCACCCAGCCCAGCGAAGTGACTAGCATGCCGAGATAGCTGGGGTTGCGGATCACCCTGTAAATCCCTCGCGTCTCCAGCTTGTGACCTGGTTGAATGGCCACCAGCCCACTGAAGCGATTCTTGAGCACGTACGCCGGAATGATGCGCAGCACGCCGCCCAGAAAGCACACCGCGACGCCCACCCCGCGCAGGGTGTCACCGTCCAGCGTGCAGAACCCGATGCGGTCGGTGTACGAAGAGAAGAAGGCCATCAGGATCGCGATCACCGTAAACGCGCCCAGTACCCAGCGGTTCGAGCGGTCTTCCTTCTCGCCGGTGGTCAGGCCGCCGCCCGAGGGGACCGCGACGACCATAAGCACCGCGGTGACCCACGCCAGCCCCTTGAACGCCGGATGCGCCCAGAACGGAGTCCACCCGCCCCAGCCTGCAATCGCCAGCGCGAATTGAACGACGACCGACACAATTCCGGTGATGATGATCTTGATGCTGCTCATACTTTGCTCTCCGCGGAAGTTGTGCCCATCTTAGTACTAGAGTTCCGATTCATCAATTTATCGAGAAGTGGCAAAGGCCCGGGCCTGAAGGCCCTACAAATCTGCTCTCTTTTCAGGGGGCTGAAAGCCCCCTGCTCCCTCCGGAATACCGAGAACTGATGCAACCGGATTTGCGGGCAATCCGCGTTTATCGCCGCCGGCTACCACCCAAGCCAGAACAACGGAACCAATCCGCCAAGCGCCAGCGCAACAAGAAAGATCAGGCTCAGCACGCCGGTTTTTTTGCCGCCCAGGCTGTAGGCGTAAATTCCTTTCACAATGTTGTTGCTCGAGGCGGCAATCAGGATCGCGCCCGCCGCCACATTCACCGGGGTCAACGTGCCTGCTGCCTGCGTCAGCCCCATGATGAACGGGTCTACGTCGCTCACTCCCATGATTGCGGCTAGCGTATCCACTCCGCCTTTGCCCAGGTACTTCACGGCCAATTGCGTGGCCACCAGCATCACCAGGAACAGCAGCGCAAACAGGAACGCCGTCGTCAGTTCCAGCGGATTCTTCGGCTCATCCTGTCGTTGAATGGCTTGTGCGCCCTTGTCGGCGCGCCGCGTCCACAGCCAGCCGAAGCCCGCCGCCACCACGGCCAGCACCACAAACGGCAGCCAAAGCGCGGCCATCAGTTGCCGGTTGAACAGCGCCAGCAGAATCGACCAGCCGCAGGTACATCACGCCTGATGCCATCAAGATGCCGCCCGAGAACAGATGCGGATGATTCTCCACCTTTCCCTGCCGCGCCAGCACCACCGTCGTCACCGTCGACGAATACGCTCCGCCCAGCAGCGCAGCCAGCACAATCCCGCCCTGCCCTTTGGTCAGCTTTTGCAGCACGTAGCTCGCGTAGGAGATGGCGCTGATGGCCACCACCACCAGCCACGTCTTGAAGGGATTGATGTGGAATGGTCCGTACTCCTGGTTCGGCAGCACCGGCAAAATCACGCCGCTCAGGAACAGGAACTTGGCGAAGGTGAGAATCTCGCTCTGACCGATCGTCGCCGCCAGTTTCTCCAGTGCCACTTTCAGATCGAGCAGAAGCAGGCTGGCGACGCCCAGCGTTGTCGCAATCCAGAAATGCCCGTAGCACACCAGCGCGCCCACCAGAAAGGTCGCCAGCCCCGAAATCTCCGTGGTTGCGCCGGCCACGGTAGCCTGAGAAAGCTTATGCCAGTACGACAGCATCAGAAAGCCGGCCACAACCAGGAACCCGATCGTCAGCGGCAACAACTGCGTCCCCGAAATCAGCGCCATGGAGTAGCCTATGAGCCCGATCAGCGGGAATGTGCGCACGCCCCCGAAGGTGTAGCTGCCTCCCGCGGCCTTGTGCTCCTCCCGCTCGATCCCGATCAGGAACGACAGGAACAGCACCAGGAATATCTTCACCGCCTCTGGCGGCAAATCGTGGTAGATATTCATGCGATCCACCCTTCGTTGCGTCTGTGTTTGGCCTGCACCACAGCATACACTTCGCCGCAAGGGAGCGAGGGAGCATGGTCTCCGACCTGCGGCTCGCGGCAAGCAGAGGCGCCGTCCCTACGGGACTGGCGGGGTGAATTACGCACGCCTCCCCACGCTGAAGCGCGGGGCTAACATCCGTTGCGCCTACGGCGCGCTTGCCGGAAAAACGCTTCTGCAATTTCTCATGAGCGATGTTGCGCCTGCGGCGCGGTTGTCCTCGCTGACCCGCTGACCTGCCGGTCTCGCTCCCTTGGTCCCTCGTTCCCTTGTTCCCTTTTCCCCTGCTCTTGATAGCCTGAAGAGTGATGGCAAAGGGCCCCCAGGTGGATTTCCTCGTCGTGGGCGCAGGCGTTGCAGGCCTGCGCGCCGCCGTCGAGCTTGCCCGTTTCGGCGACGTTCTCGTCGTTACCAAGGAATCGCTCGGCGAATCGAACACTCACTATGCGCAGGGCGGCATCGCCGTGGCCATGGACGGCGACCAAGACATCGCTCTGCATCTCGAGGACACGGTGAAAGCCGGCGACGGCCTCGTCGATCGCCGCGCTGCTGAAGCGCTCGTCAGCGAGGGCCCGCTGCGCGTGGCCGAACTCATCGAGTGGGGCGCAGAATTCGATCGCGAAGCCGGCCCGGAAGGCGATAAAGGCAGCGGCAGTTTCCTGCGCACGCGCGAGGGCGCGCATTCTCTCGCCCGCATCCTCCACTCTCGGGGCGATGCCACGGGCGCGGAAATCAGCCGCGCGCTCCTCACGTTTGCCCGTGTCCACAAACGCATCCGTTTCTCTGAGTGGACCAGGGTATCCGGTCTCGTCGTCGCCGATGGCCGCGCGATCGGCGCCGATCTGGCCGGCGCGGAGCCACCCCGCTCCGAGCATGGGCAGACCGGTCAAGCTCCCCATCGCAGCCACGTCCGCGTTGCCGCGCGGTCGGTGCTGATCGCCTCAGGCGGCGCAGGCCAGGTCTTCTCTGACACTACGAATCCCTCCGTTGCCACCGGCGACGGCATCGCTCTGGCTGCAATTGCCGGCGCCGAACTCGCCGACATGGAGTTTTACCAATTCCATCCGACCGCGCTCGCTCTCGAAGGCGCGCCGCGTTTCCTCATCTCTGAAGCGCTGCGCGGCGAGGGAGCCTGGCTGCGCAATGATCGCGGCGAGCGATTCATGGAGCGCTATCATCCCCTGCTGGAGCTCGCTCCGCGCGATGTTGTCGCCCGCGCCATTGCCCGCGAAAGCACGGCTGATCCCGCTGACGCGCAATCGCCGCCCCGCCCCGTCTACCTCGACATGCGCCACGTGCGCAACATCGACGTCCCCGCGCGCTTTCCCGGCATCAGCGCTTTCCTCGCCAATTACGGCCTCGATCTTCGCGGCGATCTCATTCCCGTCCGCCCCGCCGCGCACTACCTTATGGGCGGAATTCGCACCGATCTCGTCGGGCGCACCGCGGTGAAAGGCCTTTACGCAGCGGGCGAAGCCGCATGCACCGGTCTCCATGGAGCCAATCGGCTGGCGTCCAACTCGCTGCTTGAGGGCCTCGTCTTCGGCGCGCGCGCCGCCCGCTCCATGCTCTCCGATTCGCTCCCGCTCGTTCCCGTCGAGCCGCCCGGTCCTGCTCCGCCAACGCTCGCCGCCAGGGATACGCGCCGCGTTCAGGAACTAATCGCGGCTCTGCAAGCTTCAATGTGGGCGCACGCCGGACTGCTGCGCGAAGAGGCTTCCTTGCGCCAAGGGCTCGCCGATCAGCAGGCCTGCCAATCCGCTCTGGCCGAAATTGCCGCCCAGCGCCGCTCCAGCCGACGCCTCAGCGAAGCGCAATCCCTCTGCTTCGCGGCTCGCGCCATTCTCGTCCCCGCCCTCGCCCGCACTGAAAGCCGCGGAGCGCATTTCCGCAACGATTTTCCTCGCCGCGACGATGCGAATTTTCTCAAGCACTCGGTGCTTGGCCGCGAGGCCCAAGTCCGCTTTGAAGCGTGGTAAGCGCTGGCCCTTAGTCCCTGACTTCGGACATCGCTGTCACCGCCGCGCATACGGCCAGAATGCCGCCAATCACCGCCAGCGACAGCGTGACGGGCACGGCGACCCAGCGTGCGGCGAGCATCTTCAGCGCTGCAAAGGCAAGAATCGCGGCCAATCCGTAGTGCAACCCACGAAACCGTTCCAGCATTGCAGCCAGCCCGAAATAAAGCGACCGCAGCCCCAGAATCGCGGCCACGTTCGATGTGTACGCCACAAACGGATTGTGCGTCACTGAAAGCACCGCGGGAATTGAATCCGTGGCAAAGAGCACGTCAGTGATTTCCACGGCAATGATCACCGGAATCAGTGACCCCTTTGCCGGCTGAAAGCGCCCGATCCACGCAGGAATCGCCGACCTTGGCGAGCCGCTGCGCACCAGCCGCCACGCGGCGTAGAGCAGCAGGAGTCCGAAAATCCATGTCACCCATTCGAAGCGCCGCAGCAGCGTGATGCCCGCGGCAATGAATACGGCGCGCAGCACAAATGCGCCCCAGATTCCCCACAACAACGCTGTGTGCTGGCGCTGCCGGCCGATCCGGAACCCTTCAAACAGAATGAGGAAGACGAAGAGATTATCGACACTGAGTGAGGCCTCGATGGTATAGCCGGCCACGAACTCCAGCGCCGTTTGCCGGCCCATCGCGACAGCAATCCAGCAGGCAAATGCCGCCGCCGCCAGCGCCACTCCTGCCGTTCCGATCCAGACGAACGCCTGCGCGTGCCGCGACTCGCGCCGGTGGCCGGGCAGCCACGAATCCGCCACCAGCAAAGCCGCCACCACAGCGTGAAACCCTGCCCACCAGGCCCACGAAACGCCTGCGATCATAGGTGGATGCTACAGGAATCGCCCCCTCGCCTGCCCTGCTCGCAGCCGCGCCCTGCCACTTCTCGTCCCCTTTGTGCATCTCTTGAATAGGGGCTTTCTGCAACTTCCTCCAGAGGATGGCCACGTGAGCGAACTGACTGAACGGCTGACTACCGGAAAATCGCAAGCCGCGACAGGCCGCCCGCGCGTCGTGATCATCGGCGGCGGCTTTGGCGGACTGAACGCGGCTCGCAGTCTTGCGCGCATGCAAGTCGACGTCACCGTCGTCGACCGGCGTAACCACCATTTGTTCCAGCCCCTCCTCTACCAGGTGGCGCTCGCCGTGCTGTCGCCGGCCGATATTGCCCAACCCATCCGCACCATCCTGCGCCACCAATCCAACGCCGAGGTGCTGATGGACGAGGTCGTCGCCATCGACGTCTCGGCAAAGCAGTTGACGCTGGCCAGCGGTTCCCGCCTCAACTACGACTACCTCGTCGTGGCCACCGGGGCCACGCACTCCTACTTCGGCCACGACCAGTGGGAGCCCCTTGCGCCCGGCCTGAAAAACATTGAAGACGCCATCGAGATTCGCCGCCGAGTGCTGCTCGCCTTCGAGCTGGCCGAGCGGCAGATGGTCGAGACCGGATCGCATCCGCCGCTCAACTTCGTCGTCGTTGGCGGCGGGCCAACCGGCGTGGAGCTTGCCGGCGCCATCAGCGACATCGCGCAGCTTTACATGCGCCACGATTTTCGCCACATCGATCCCTCCAAGAGCCGCGTCCTTCTACTGGATGGCGGCAGCCGCATCCTCGCCGCGTATCCGCCCGATCTCTCTGCCAAGGCTGAGGCTGAGCTGAAGCGGCTTCGCGTCGAAGTCCACACAAAAATGCAGGTCACTGGTGTTGGCCCGGGTTGGGTCGAGGCTAACGGCCAGCGCATTGAGGCCGTCGTCACTCTCTGGGCCGCAGGTGTGCAGGCTTCTTCACTTGGCAAGTTGCTGGGCGCGCCGCTCGACAAGCGCGGCTGCGTCATGGTTGACGATCGCCTCAATCCGCCCGGGTTGCCTGAAGTCTTCGTCCTTGGCGACCTCGCCCACTTCGAGCAGGATGGCCACCAGGTGCCCGGTGTTGCCCAGCCAGCCATGCAGATGGGCGACCACATCGGCAAAATCATCGCCGCCGACCTCGCCGGAAAACCCCGCCCCGCCTTCCGCTACTTCGACAAGGGCGACATGGCCACCATCGGCCGCATGTCTGCTGTGGCCAAGGTGGAGTGGCCGTTCAAAGCGCATATGAGCGGCTTTCCCGCCTGGTTCACCTGGGTCACCATCCACATCTTCTTTCTCATCGGCTTCCGCAACCGGATCTCTGTGCTCCTGAGCTGGGCCTGGACCTACTTCACCTTCAGCCGCGGCGCGCGCCTCATCACCGGCGACCAGACCTTGCCCGGCTGGAAAGAAGAAACAGCAAAATCCCCTCCCGGCGCGAGAGCTGCGGACTGAAAGTGCAGCTGCCAGCTCTCAGCTTTCAGCCCAACTCTTTCCCGGGCTGGATCAAGCTGACGTTGTAGCCTGGGACCCTATCCTGGCTCCGCGGGGGCGGGGGAGCGCTGGTCCGTTAAACTAAGGGTGAGATGCTTGATCTACCATTCGTTCGCGCCAACCTGGAGTTGGTGAAGGCAAAATTGCGTGCTCGCGGCGCCGATCCGGATGCGCTGCTGGGTGATTTTTTCGCTCTCGACAAGAGCCGCCGCGAGGCCATCACCCAGGCCGAGCAGTTGAAAGCCCGCCGCAACGAGCTCTCGCAGCAGGTTGGAGCTCTCAAAAAAGCCGGCAAGCACGATGAAGCCGCGGCCGTGATGGAAGAGACGCGCGCGCTCAAAGACAAATTGGACGAGCTCGACCGCGCCGCCGCGAGCCTCGACGAGCAGTTGCGCCAGTCCCTGGCACGCGTTCCCAACCTCACCCGCGACGAAGTCCCTGTGGGAACATCCGAGGCCGACAACAAGACCGTAAAGACCTGGGGCGAAATCCCGAAATTCGACTTCGTACCCAAACCGCACTGGGAGCTCGGCGAAGCGCTCGGCATCCTCGATCTCGAACGCGCGGCCAAGCTGAGCGGCGCGCGTTTCGTGGTCTACATGGGAGCAGGCGCGCGGCTCGAACGGGCGCTCATCAGCTTCATGCTCGACGTGCACACGCGCAGGCACGGCTACACCGAGGTGCTGCCGCCGTTCATGGTGAATTCCAAATCGCTCTTCGGCACGGGCCAATTGCCCAAGTTCGCCGACGACCTCTTTCGCTCCTCGGACGCCGACGCGGAGGCTGCTGCTCGCGGCGAATACAAAGACAACGATCATTGGTTGATACCGACCGCCGAGGTTCCCGTCACCAATCTCTATCGCGACGAGATTCTTGACGAAGCGCGGCTGCCCATCTCGCTCACAGCCTATACGCCCTGCTTCCGCGCCGAGGCCGGGGCGGCAGGTAAAGATACGCGCGGCATCATTCGCCAGCACCAGTTCCAGAAGGTTGAGCTGGTCAAGTTCACCCGTCCTGAGGAGTCCGACGCGCAGCACGAAAAACTCACACGCGACGCCGAGGAGATTCTGGAGGCTTTGGAATTGCCGTACAGGCGCGTCTTACTTTGCACCGGCGACACCGGCTTCTCGTCGGCCAAAACCTACGACCTCGAAGTCTGGCTGCCGGGCCAGAACCTCTACCGGGAAATCTCCTCGTGCTCCAACTTCGACGCCTTTCAGGCGCGGAGGGCCAATATCCGCTACCGCCCATCCGGCCCCAAGGCCAAGCCGGAGTTCGTCCACACGCTCAACGGCAGTGGCCTGGCCGTGGGCCGCACCTGGCTGGCCATCCTTGAAAACTACCAGCAGGCCGACGGCTCCGTACTTATTCCCGAAATCCTGCATCCTTATATGGGCGGTATCGATAGAATTGTCAGGGAGCCATGATGGCATCAACCACATCCAGCGGAGCCGAGGCCGACGGACAAACTTCGACGGCGACTGGCCCATCCAAACGGACCTTCGGGCAGATTCTCAAGAGCTACTTCTACTGGACGTACTCGCGCGGATCGTTTCACTACGACATCATGGTGACGCTGATTCTGGTGTTCATCTTCGTCACGCCGCACCTGTGGGACTACGGCGCCAAACCCCCGTCGGCCGCGGGCCCCGAGCACCCTGTCGAGGTTGTCGGCGCCGGCCACGGCGTCATCATCACCGTTCAGGCCGCCGATGTGAAGATTCCCCCCGGCGCATCCTATGAGGAAGCAAAGAACGTTTTGCGCAAGGCCATTGAGCCGGTGATGGGTGATTCCGTTTCCGTTGAGCGCTGGAATACCACAACCGATGCCCAGGGCCATCTCGTATGGAAGGTCTGGGCGCACCGGTAATCCGCGCTTACATTCGCGAATCGTCTCAATCCATTCCGAATCAAATACCTGAAGGAGTCTGATGAATTTACGGACTAAACTTCTTTTTCTCGGCATTTTTTCCATGATTCTCCTGCCGGCCAAGTCAGCCTTCGCCGACGATCTCAAATCCGTTTTGCAGAAGCTGGATGTGGCGGCGAAGAATTTCCATTCCATCACGGCAAACGTCGAGCTTGAGACCATCCAGACCGACCCCATCCCCGACACCGATGTGCAAACCGGCGTCGCTTACTACGAGCGCAAGGGCAAGAGCTTCGAAATGGCCGCACACATCCGCACGCACAACAACGGGCCATCGCAAAAGACCTACATGTTCTCCGACGGGGCGTTTCGCATCTCCGACACCGGCAAAGAGAGCGATGCGAAGACTTATAACCAGGTCGCCAAATATGAGAGCTACCTGATGCTCGGATTTGGCGCTAGCGGCACAGACCTCCAGGAAAAGTGGACCATCACGGATCTCGGCACAGAAACCATCGACGGCGTAAAGACAGACAAGCTCGAACTGGTCGCCAAAGACCCCAACGTCCGCAAGACCATCCCGAAGGTGACCATTTGGATGGACACCGCGCGCGCCGTGAGCCTGAAACAGGTATTCGATGAAGGCGATGGGGAGTCGCGTGTCTGCACCTATACCAACATCAAGGTGAATCAGTCGGTGCCTTCCGACGCCTTCAAGTTCGCAGGCGGCAAGTAGCGCAGTCTGATGATTCGCGCGATCGCCACCCCTCCCAGCGCGAACAGCATGGGAAAGCACTCCAGCGTATAGCGCGCCTCCGGCGCTTCAATCGTGAACAGCAGCGCGCTGCGTAACAAAATGTAAGCCAGCAATGCTCCCCAGAATCGCGGTCGCATGAACAATCCAGCCGCACCCAGCAGCAGATAAATCGCATTCAACGCCACATATCCCCAACTGAAGCGGGTTTCAGCGTGATGATGCGCATAAACCCACCAGTCCAGATCGATATTCAGGTTCTCCACGCGCGGCCGCAGCCACATATCGGCCACGCGGCCCAGCGGCAGCCACACGTAATAACGCAGCGGATTCGCGGTGATCCTGTCCCTGGCAAGCCCTTCAAATCGCGCATCAATCTCAGGCGTAATCTCCATGCCGTTGCGGTTGTAGTCGTTGGCGAGCGCCACCGTCTCAGCCCGCTCGGTAGGCGAGTCGAAGGCGCGGGTCGGGAGCTCATTGACATCCAGCTTGTCCCAGGGCACGTTCCAATAAATTTCATACGTCGATATGAAGTCGAGGCACCAGCTTTTCACCCAGCGCTCCCACCCCGGGTTGGAACTCTCGTCGGGATCGGTCGCGAGGCGCGGCGCCAACGGCTGAAAGACGTGAAAGACCCGCCAGTTGCGCGCCGTCCACACGGCAAAGGGAGCCAGAGCCAGCAGAGCGCAGACCGCCGCCATGCGAGTCAGCTTGCGCAGCAAAATCTCTCCCGACCCGTCTCCGCGCCTCAGCCCAACCAACAAAGCCGGCGCGAACGCGATCGCAGCCAGCGCCCCATCGGGGCGCAACAGCGCACCCCAGGTGACCGCAAACGTGAACCAGAGCGCATTTGCCCACCCCGGCCTCTCGCAGAATCGCGCCACCGCCCACATGGCCAGCGCCAGGGCAAACAGCGTCGGCGCCTCCGTCATCGGAACCACGGCATAGGATGCGGTGAAAGGGCACAGCGCCCCCAGCCAGAGCGTCGCGAGCGCCGCGCCACGCTTCAGTCGCTGCGGAGCAATGCGCCGCGCAAAGTCGGCCAGCAACAGGCATCCCAGCAATTCAAGACCGATTTGCACGCACGCCGCGGCAAAATAGTTCTCCATCCCGAAAATCCTGAAGCATGCGGCGAGAAACATCGGGTAGCCGGGCAGCCGGATGAGGGTGGGATACATCTCCCCGCTGGGCAGGGTGAGCGCAAATCGCCCATGAAGCAGCAGGTTCTTTGCCAGGCCCCCGTAGATCAGCGAGTCCCCGTTGACCTCAAAGAGCAATTTCAGCATCCAAACCCGTAAAATGAGGCCTGCGGCAAGAGCCAGAGCCACAGGCAGCGCAACGCCTGCTTTCCCGGTTCCGTTGGCCGTGCGTCGCCAGGGTGTCGATTGACTCTCTTGCGCTGCTTCCATACGATTTTTAATGTACAGCGTACGGCATCCCAGAGAATTCCGCGCCCTTGTCAATTTTGTGCAAGGGCGGTTGCATTCTTGGCGTGCGGTCGCCTGCTGGCGCAGATTTTGCGCTCGCGTCTAAACCACAGGCCATGCCAGATCGACAAATCTTTTTCGACCCCGAACGCAAGCGCTGGAAGCGCCTGCGCCGCTTTCTCGATGCGGCCGCCGTGGTCTCGACGCTGGTTCTGGCCGGGTTCATCTTCAACGTGCTACGCAACCAGCGTTTGCCTGAGTTGCTGCTGCCGATCCCCAGGCATAATTACCGGGCGCTACCCGATCAATCGAACCTGCTGCGCATCAAAAACCAGCGACTCGAGCACCGCAAAACCAAGCGCAAACCCTCTGACGTTATTTTGAACACGGGTGAAGGTTTGCGAGCGGCCTACTACGTTCAGGACGACGCGGCCAGCTACTCTTCGTTCAAGGAACACGTTCACCAGATCGACATGCTGTTCCCGCAATGGCTTCATGTCGATTCGCCAAACGGCACGCTTATGATGATGAGCGGCGACAACCTGCGCGAGTTCCCCGTCATCCAGGGCACGACCATCCACGACCCCGATTACCTGAATAAAATCAAGCACGTCATCCAGACAGCCAGGGAAGAAACTGAAATCTATCCAGCCATCAACAACTACAATCCCCACACCCAGGACTGGGATACCGGCGTGGGCGACGTGCTCAACGACCCCGACAAAAGCGCCCGTTTTCTTGACCAGTTGATGCGGTTTCTCGCGACCTATCCAGCTTACCGTGGCCTCTCCTTCGACATTGAGAGCATCCCCGACAAGGACGATCCCGCTTACTTGAGCTTCATTCAGGCTCTCTACGCACAAATGCACGCGCGCAATCTTCGCCTTTGGGTCAACGTGGCCGCCAGCGCAAGCAACAACGACCTGAAAACCATCGCCGCCAACTCCGACGGCATTGTGGTGATGAATTACGACCAGCATCAGACCACCAGCGATCCTGGCCCCATAGCGGCCGAGTCCTGGTTCGTCGCGAACCTGCAACGAGTGCTCAAGATCGTGCCCAAGAAAAAGCTCATCTGCGGCCTCGGCAACTACGGCTACGATTGGACACTCTCCATCCCCAATCCGAAAGATCGCCGGCACCGCAAGCCAGAGGTCCTCAGCACAGATGACCTTTCCGTCTCCGATGCGTGGGAGCGCGCCTCTGACGCCGACGCCGATCTCGATCTCGATTACGACACGTTGAATCCTCACTTCGAGTACATCGACGAGGACAACAATCAGCGCCATGTCGTCTGGTTTCTCGACGGTGTCACGGTGCTTAACGAGATGCGCGCTGCCCGCCAGCTTGGCCTGCAGACCTTTGCTCTTTGGCGCCTCGGCAAAGAAGACAGTTCTTTGTGGAATGTCTGGGATCATCCCAGCGATCCTGCATCCTTGCAGGCGCTGGGCACCGTGCAGCCCGGCCACGACGTTGACACCGAGGGAGATGGAGACATCCTGCGCATTACCGGCCTGCCGCAACCGGGCAAACGTACGGTCCAAGTCGATGACAACAACGACGAGCCCGATCCGCGCAAGAAGCTCATCGTCGACGAACACATGGATGTATATCCGCGCAGCTACACTGTCGAACAGTACGGCTACCATCCCAACGAAGTTGCATTAACGTTCGACGACAGCCCCGATCCCACATGGACTCCGAAGATCCTCGACATTCTCAAAGCCAAGCACGTCAAAGGCACCTTCATGGCCATTGGCTCTGAGGCTGCCGAGCACGTGGGCCTCATGCAGCGCATCGTCCGCGAAGGCAACGAGATCGGTAATCACACCTGGACGCATCCCGACATCAGCGAAATCTCCAACCGCCAGGTCGATCTCGAGATCAATCTTACTGAGCGGCTTTTCGAAAGCAAACTCGGCGTGCAGCCGCTCTACTTCCGCCCACCCTACGATATCGACGAGGAACCCGACACGGACGACGAAGCCGCGCCGGCGTGGCGCATCCAGCAGAAAGGCTTCATCATCATCGGCAGCAAAATCGATACCGACGACTGGGACGAACACCCTCGCAAGACCCCCCAGGAAATTATTCAGTCGGTTTTCGCCCAGCTCGAAACTATGAAGACCAAGCCGCAGTTCCGCGGCTCCGTCATCCTCATGCACGATGGCGGAGGCAACCGCTCCGTGACCGTGGCCACTCTCCCGTTGCTGATCGATGCGCTGCGCGCTCACGGCATCCAAATCGTGCCCGTCTCCGCGCTGATGGGCAAAACCACTGCGCAGGTGATGCCGCCGCTTACCTTCTGGCAGCGTGCGCGCACGATCCCCGACTCCATCGCTTTCTCCGCGCTCGGCATCATCGGCAACTTCATCGTCTTGGTCTTCTTCGTCGGCGATATTCTCATGAGCGCGCGGCTCATCATCGTCGGCCTGTTCGCCGTCATTGACCGCCTCTTCAGGCCGCGCCGCCAGGCGACAGCGTCCTATTGTCCGCGCGTGGCTGTCCTCATCCCCGCCTACAACGAAGAAGCCGTCATCGTCCGCACCATCCGCTCCGTGCTGAACTCTGACTACAAGAATCTTCACGTCATTGTCATTGACGACGGTTCGCAGGATCGCACCGCAGAAGTGGCCATGTCAGCCTACGCGGGCGAGATTGCCGCCGGGCGCGTGCGCGTCTTTACCAAGCGCAACGAAGGCAAGGCTGCTGCGCTCAACTATGCGCTCGACCGCATGGATGAAGAGATCTTCGTCGGCATCGATGCCGACACCCTGGTCGCCGCCGACGCGATCTCCAAGCTGATTCCGCACTTCCAGGATCCCGCGATCGGCGCCATTGCCGGCAATGCCAAGGTGGGCAACCGCGTGAATTTGTGGACGCGCTGGCAGGCCCTTGAATACATCACCAGCCAGAACTTCGAACGCCGCGCGCTCGATCTCTTCCATGTCATCACTGTCGTGCCGGGCGCAATCGGCGCATGGCGCACCGCGCCGGTCAAAGCTGCCGGCGGCTATCCGCTCAACACCGTGGCCGAGGATGCTGACCTCACCATGAGCCTGCTTGAGCAGGGATTCAAGGTCGACTACGAGGACCGCGCTCTGGCCTACACCGAAGCGCCCATCAACGCCCGGGGGCTCATGCGCCAGCGCTTCCGCTGGTCTTTCGGCACCCTCCAGGCGGTCTGGAAGCATCGCGCCGCCTTCGTGCGCAATAAGGCGATGGGACTTTTCGCGCTGCCCAACATTCTCATCTTCCAAATGCTCCTGCCGCTGGTTTCGCCTTTCATTGACTTGCTCTTCGCCTGGGGCATCGTCAACTACCTCATCAATCGCCACTATCATCCTGAAGCAGCCTCGGCGGCCAGCTTTGAAAAGCTGGTGGTGTACTTCCTCGGCTTCCTGGTGATTGACTTCATCACTTCGGCTGCCGCCTTCAGCCTGGAGCGCCGCCATCCCGCCAACAAAGGCGACGGCTGGCTGCTCTTCCACATCTGGCTGCAGCGCTTCGCCTATCGCCAGCTCTTCTCAGTGGTGCTGGCCAAGACGCTCAAGCGCGCCATTGATGGCAAACCCTTCAACTGGGACAAGCTGCAACGTACCGCCAAGATGAGCAAGAGCACCGAAATTCTGACTGAAGCCGCGCGGTAAAGCGCAAACCGTTTCTAAAACGAGAATTGCGTAAAAAACAGAATGGTTCGATTCCCCGGCGTCGGACCGGAGTACGGCCCCGATGCCAGCGTCTGCGTCTTATTGAACAACGGAGACTCCATCACGCCGTTGGGAGGCCCGAAATTCGCGATATTCAGACAATTCAAGGCGATGGCCACGAAAGTGATGTTGAATCTGCGCGGGAGCTTCTCATCCAATTTCACGTTTCCTCCGCTTCCGCTCAATCCGCGCCCGCTCACGCTGTTGTTCCCGTTCTGTCCTCCCGCGTCGCCTTCCTCCTTGATATGCGGTCCCACGCCGATGGTCTTGCTCGCGCGAATATGAAACACCACGTTCGCCGGACCCGTCCCCAGGTTGTACGGAACGATCGTTTCGCCTTTCCCCGCAGGATTCGTATCGAAGCAGCCATACCTGGTTGAAACCACATCGGGCGTGCCGCAATTTCCGAAGGTTGGGCGCGCATTGAACTGATTGTTCCCCGTCAGATCGTTGCCGATGGTGAAGTTGTACGGCGTGCCCGACTGCGCCGAGAGCAGCGGCGCAAAGATGATGCCCCACGGCCCCGTATAAGTAAGCAGCAGAAAGAAGCGATTGCGAATGCCAAAACTCGCGCGCCCATAGTCGAATCCCGGATCCCGCTCCACCGTCGGAACCGACGTCGCTCCCTGCGTATCGCTCCTGGCGCTGTTCAGCGTGTAATTCGACGTGAAGCTCGCGCGTTTGAAATGCGCATTCGCCGTCACAATCAGCTGCTGCTGGCGATAGAATCCGCCTGACTGGAACTGGTAGTCATAAGCAGCCGGAGCCGATCCCGTGATGGTGTAAGTCGCCGGGTCAAAATCCGGCGCAGTCACGTTGTCTGTCAGGTACTGATGCACTCCCTGCGTATACAAATAGGTGACGTTTCCCGTCAGCCCCTTCAAAATCTGCCGGTCCACGCCGATTCCGCCTTGCATATCCAGTGCCGCGTGAAAGTGCGGATCGATGCTGTGATACGTGGGAACCGTTGATCCGGCGGCCTGCAGCTGGCTCTCAGTTTGCGCGGCATTCGGATTGTAGAAACCGGGATTCTTGACAACGTAACTCTTCTGGTTGAAGCCGTTGTCGTGAATCGCCGTAACCAGGTAAGGCGACGCCGCCGAGCCGAATGAATTGGGCACAGTAAAGCGGTTATAAAACCAGCCGTACCCAGCGCGAATCACCGTCTTCGCCGGCCCCTTGCCCGTATATCCTGGACTCCAGGCAAACGCCACTCGCGGAGCCCAGTCCGAGTGGTCGTGAATCCGGTTTTGCCCCTCCCACCTGAGACCCAGGCTCACCACCAGGCCTCTACTGGCTTTCCAGTCATCCTGCAGAAAAAGCGCTCCGTCAAACAGGATGGCCCGGGCCAGCGGATTGTTGATCACTGTTTGCGAATACAGCGAAGGCGTCGGCGTAGTTGCCTCAAATGCGGCCAGCGAGCTGAATGTATACGTTCCGTTGGCACCGCCGGTCGAGTAATTCGCATCGCGGTATGTCCGCAGCCGCGTGCCGAAGCGAAGCACATGACTACCAGCCGTTGCCGTCGAATAATTCTGCAATTCGAAATTGTCTTGATGGTCCTCGACCGTGCCTGTACTGTTTCCGCCTTCGGTGAATGCGCCCTGCACCGTCACGGCCGGCGTTGCGTTCGCTGAATTCTGCACGCTGCGAACGCGGCGCCATTGGAAATGAGTTTCATTCACCAGCTTCGTGTTGATCAGCATCGTATCGCCAACCTGGACCGTGTTTTCCTTGTCGTTCGAACTCAACGCCTGGGGCGGCAGGTTGAGCGTGCCCACCCCGCTGCCCGTCGCCGCCGAACGGAAGAACGAATCTCTCACCGTGATCGTGTTCATAGATCCCAGTTGAAAGTCTACTCGCGGATTGATTGACAGAACGCTCGAGGGATTTGGATACGCCTCGATGAAGTTTGACGAGGCGTTTGCCGGATTCAGCGCATCAATGATGGTCTGCGTCTGCCTGCTCATGCCGAATGCGTTGAAGAAATATGCCGCCTTCTTGCCGAGTGGTCCGGTCACGTTTCCGAAGCCCGCGAAGAAGTCGTAGCTTGGCTGCTCGGCGAGAATCGGATTCCCTGTGTTCAGGCCCGATGTGCTTTCGAATCCTGCAGCCATGCCGTTAAACTTCTGCGAGCCCGGCTTGGTGATGATCTCCACCCGCCCGTAGCCGATTCGATCGAACTCCGCGGAAAACGGGTTCTGGTTCACCCGTATCTCCAGGATCGACGACTTTGGCGGAATCTGCCCGCCTTCGAATCCGTCAATGAAAATCTGCCCGCCGTTCGGCCCGGCCGCGGGCCCCGCCAGCGCCTGCAGCTCGTTTTGCAGCTCGTGCGGATCGTCTGAAAGCGCATCGAGATCGCTGCCTTTGATCACCAGCGCATTCGAGTTTTGATCGGGGCTCAGGCCGACGCTCTGGCTCTCGTTGTTGACCCTCACCTCCTGCTTTTCCACCGGGAGGCTCAAGGCCAGCTTCAACTCCTTCGCCGCGCCGACGCCGAGCACAATATCCGCGATCGTAAGCGCCGCAAAACCCTTCGCCGTCACAGCAACGGTGTAGCTTCCCGGCTCTAGCTGAGAGAATGTGTAGCTCCCATCTTTTCCCGATTTAGTGCGCAGAGTTTGCTTCTCTGAGGTCAGCATAATGGCAGCGCCAGGAACCATCGCGCCGCTCGGGTCCACCACCTCGCCGCGCAGCGTGGCAGTCTGCTGCGCCGCGCCATGCCGTGCAAACACCAAAGACAACAACAGGACTGTGATTGGGCTCAGGAGCCCCAGCTTGTTCATCATCCGTCGCCTGTTCGCTTTGAGAATGGGTAATACTCGAATGAAAGACGCCGCTCGCTTGCGGAGTGCTTGCTCAATAGACCGGCCGGCGCCGATTGCGTTATCCGTGCGTTCTAGTAATCGATAGCGCGAGCCACCTGCCGCACCTCGCTCAATTCGCCACCGCAGGGCATGTTTAGGGGAAGCCGAGTATGTGTTACACTCCATAGTGTTACGTACCGTAACATACGATATTCCACCTTGCAATACCTGTTTCTTCAAAATGAGATGAATCGATTCCGCGACCTCAGGTCTCAACCGGCCTTTTCCCGGTAACGCAGATAAACGAATCGCAGCAGATGTCGAGAAACAGCAAACCTGGACTGCCAGGGCTTGAGCTATCCCAGGTGCCCAAAAGCGAGGCACCTGGGGCACCCAGCTTTAGTGGTTGTGCTCATTTCTCCCGGCGCCTGGGCCGCCCGGGTGCCAGTCCTCTCACGGTCCACAGGCTGAGAGTTGATAGCCACCCTGGTCCCGAGTCCCTGATCCCTGTTTTCACGGCCCCAAATACAGGCTCACGCCCGGCGGCGCGAAACTGAGTTGTCCGGTCCTGGGATCGTACGCCAGGTTGAGCGCGTCGCTCTTGCGGCCATTCATCAGAATGGCGATGAGCACACCGTTTCCGTAGTGCCCGATCAGCGCGATGTGGTGGCTGCGGATCGGCCCGTATTCATTGTCGGGGCTCGTGGGACCCCAGTCGCCCGTGAACCGGTTGAATGGATACGTACCGTATTTCTGCGGATGCTGCTGCCAATTCTTGTCGTGGACCCACACGCCGTAGGCCTTCTGGAGATCGTTGGCTTCAATCGCCGACAGGAACTGGTTAGCCTCAATGCGACCGAACCAGTAGTGGTCCCAGTTCCAGGGCCAGTCCACCGGCCGTCCTGCCACCAGCCACCACGCGACAATCAGCACAACCACGCCAGCCGCCGAGAGGCGAACGATCATAGTCCTGCGCTTTTCGCGGGTCGGGTCGAACTTTGGAGCGTCCATCAAAGTCATCGGATCAATTCCTTCGCATCAAGCATACGGCACATGACAGGGGTCAGGGTTCAGTAATCAGTGATCACTGGTCAGTGGTCAGTTCGCAGTCTGCCCCTGGACTTATTAGTCAGCCTGGTAACTTAGACACCAGCGAGGCTCCTCCTGTTCCCTGTTCCCTTGTCATACTTCCTACTCCCTATTCCTTACTCCCTGCTTTTTCACTCTTCCCGGCTGTACGTCGTCTTGTTCTTCTCCTCTTGCCGCTCCAGCGCCAGCTCGATCAACCGCGTGATCAGTTCTTTGTAGCTCACTCCTGCCGCCTCCCAAAGCTTGGGATACATGCTGATCCGCGTAAACCCGGGCATGGTGTTCACCTCGTTCACAAAGATCCGCTGCTTTCCATCCGGCTCCATCAGGAAATCCACACGCGCGAGGCCCGCCAGGTCGCATGCCTTGAACGCCGCAACTGCCATCTCGCGTATTTTCCTGGTTTCGGACCGGCTTAATTTGGCAGGGATGACAGGCACCGAGCCTTCCGAAAGATACTTCGCCTCGTAGTCGTAGAACTCCTTGCCGGGAATAATCTCGCCCACCACGCTCACCCTGGGATCGTCGTTGCCCAGCACGGCCACTTCAAACTCACGCGCGCGCGCCGCCTGCCCGCCGCGGCCCTTTCTGCCGCCCACCCCCTGCTCCACAATCAGCTTGCGATCGTACTTCGCGGCCAGATCCAGCGCGGGCCCGAGCTCTTTGCGGTTGTGCGCCTTCGTGATGCCCACGGATGAACCCAGGTTCGCCGGCTTCACAAACACGGGATACGGGATCGCGCGCTCAATGAATGTGACGGCTTTGCGCGGCGACTTCTCCCAATCCGCGCGCAGCAGCGTCACGTGCTTCACGATGGGCAGACGAGCCTGGACAAACAAGCGCTTCATCACGTCCTTGTCCATGCCCGCAGCCGATCCCAGCACGCCCGATCCGACGTAGGCGATCCCCGCCAGCTCAAATAATCCCTGGATGGTACCGTCCTCGCCGAAGGTGCCGTGCAGGACAGGAAAGACGACGTCGATGGCGCTCCCCTCGGGGCCTTGTGGGCCGGGCATGGGCGCCAGCAGTGTCGGAATGCCCTCGTGCAGCAGCTTCGCCCCCGGCGTGGCGTCGGGATCGCCGGCCCGCAGCCGCCGTGCCACCGCGCTCATGTCGCCGCTCAGCAACCCGTGCGCATCCGCGGCCGCCAGCCAGCGGCCCTCCTTCGTAATGCCGATCGGTGTGACGTCGAATTTTTCGCGATCAACCGCGCCCAGAACCGACGCCGCAGACAGCAGCGAAACCTCGTGCTCGCCGCTCCGCCCGCCAAAAAGAATGCCTACGCGAAGTTTTTTTGCCATGGGTTGATTGTAGGAGCGCCAACTCCCGTCCAAGTTTCCGACGACACCAGGTTCGCATCCAGTTCAACAACAAACGAGCCTTGCCGCCTCGCTCCCTGGCTCCGTGTTCCCTTGCTCCCTGCTTCTACAGAATCTTCTTGCCAAACGCCGAGCACGCCAGCTCCACTGCAAGATCAGCGGTGCGGTTGTGCTCGTCTATCACCGGGTTTACCTCGACAACTTCGAAACTCAGCATCCGTCCATGATCGGCAACAATTTCCATCGCCAGGTGCGCTTCGCGATACGTTGCGCCGCCGCGAACGGGCGTGCCCACGCCGGGTGCATCGACGGGGTCGATCCAGTCCATGTCGAGCGACACATGATAGCCCGCGGTTCCCCGCCCCGCCGCGCGTAGCGCCTCTTCCATCACCGCTCTCATGCCGCGCTCATCGATGTCGCGCATGGTGTAGACCTCAGTGATGCCGGCGCGGCGCAGGTTCTCGCGTTCCGCGGGATCCACATCGCGCACGCCGATGAGGACCACATTTTCCGCGGCAACCTTCGGCGCGTATCCGAAGATGGTTGCCAGCGGCTCCGGCCCCAGGCCCAGCAGCGCTGCCAGGGGCATGCCGTGCACATTGCCTGAAGGCGAACTTTCCGGAGTATTGATGTCGGAGTGGGCGTCGATCCAAAGCAGTCCGATCTTCTTCTTCTGCTGGCGATAAAACTCCGCCACCCCTGAAACCGAGCCAGCCGCCAGTGAATGGTCGCCTCCCAGCAGCAGCGGAGTCGTTCCCGCCTCCAGCGCCGCCAGCACCGCCTTGGCGGTGCGGGTGCACGTTCCCGCGATCTCCTTCAGGTAGTGGGCATTTTTGCTTCCGGGCGCCTGCGTTTCGGCGATCTCCACGCGAATGTTGCCTGAATCCGCCACATGGTGGCCAAGCGCTTCCAGCCGCGCTTCAAGCCCGGCCACGCGCACTGCCGAAGGCCCCATGTCCACACCGCGGCGGCTTGCACCAAGGTCCAGCGGCACGCCGATGACGCGAATCCGCCTGCCCGGCAGTTCCGGGCCGCCGCCCGGTGTCTGCCCCGCCGTTCGGGCGGGAGTATTCGATGCTTCACGGTTCAGCGGCATCAGGAAACCCTCCCTCCTGCAAAACCCGCCGGGGCGCGGATCGTCGCTGCCTTGGCGCCATTTTGGCCGCGGGCCCGGAACCGAAAAAGCAAACGGTACTCGCCCCGAAAGTGCTATTACAACAGATTTTAGTGAGAGTAAGATGGTTGGAAGATACTTCCCCGTGACGTTTCTGCCCGAGGGCAGCCTGGAAGTCCCGACATGTAAGGATGTGGGATTCGGGCTGCCGCCTGGGACGTTTGTCCAAGTGGAGAGATCGAAGCTGTGGTAAGGTTCGTTCGGATCAATGGCCTTCTCTTCGGGGCCGCGCTTTTTATCTCTGCGGTTCCGTGGGCGGGAGCAGCCTCTCCAGCCGCCTTGACCAAGGTTGCGGACATCCACGGCCTTACCAACAAACAGGCCAGTCAGCATCTGCCGGTTTCGTTTGAGGCAACCGTCACCTATTTTCGCTGGTTTGATCAGGACCTGTTCGTCCAGGATGGCGACGCCGCCGTTTATGTGCATGCCACCACGAGCCTCAGGCTCGTTCCCGGCGATCGTGTTCTGGTACGCGGCACGACCCGCGAAAGCTTCCGGCCATTTGTCGAAAGCGCCGACATCACGCTCATTGGCCATGGCGCTTTGCCCACGCCGAAGCACCCCACCTTCGAACAAATGATCCGGGCTGAAACAGATTGCCAATACGTCACCGTGCGCGCAATCATCCGTTCAGCCGACACCGCGCCTGATCCTCGTTCGCCAGTGCCCACAATTTATCTGAAGATGCTCGTTGACGGCGCGCCGGCAGATGCCAACGTCGACAGCGACAATCAGCAAGCCATCAACGACCTCCTCGACGCCGAGGTTGAGATCACCGGCACAGTGTCTGGTCACTTCGACAACAAAATGCAGCAAACCGGCATTTTGTTCCATATCCAGTCGCTTGATGGAGTCAGGATTTTGAAACGCGCCGGCTCGGACCCATGGTCGCTGCCCGTGATGCCGATGGATCGCGTGATCACCGGCTACAAGGACGTCGACCAGTCGCAGCGCATGCGCGTTCAGGGAACCGTCACGTATTACCAGCCGGGCTCAGCGCTGGTGCTGCAGGACGGCTCACACAGTCTTTGGATCGGCACCAAGAGTTACAGCCCGATGCGCATTGGCGATCGCGCTGAAGCCATTGGCTTTCCCGACGTCCAGAACGGTTTTCTCTTCCTCACTCGCAGTGAAATCCGCGACAGCTCCATCCAGGCTCCCGTTCAGCCACCACTCCTCGCATGGCAGGACCTCTCCTCGGGCGGTAACGTGATGCGCGGCAGGTCACTCGATCTGGTTTCCACCGATGGCACGGTCGTCGCCGAGGTGCGGCAATCCACTGAGGACGAATATGTGCTCAACGCCGGCGGGCACTTGTTCTCCTCCGTCTTTCGCCATCCCGACTCACCCGGCCAGGCTCCGTTTCCTCCCATGAAAGAGGTTGCCCTGGGTTCGCGCGTCCGGGTCACCGGCATCTGCATGCTGCTCAGCCCAGATCCGTTCCACGGCGAAGTGCCATTCGACATCCTGATGCGCTCCGAGGACGACATCGTCGTGTTCGCCCGTCCACCCTGGCTAAACACTCATAACGCCGTCCTGCTTGTCACTTGGCTAATCATCCTGGTCCTTGTGGTCGGCATGCGGGGATGGTACCTGGAGCACAAGAATCGCCGCCAGATCGGATCACTCGCCTACGTCGAAAAGCGCCGCGCCCGGATCCTCGAAGACATGAATCACTCCAAGCCGCTGGCCGGGATTCTGGAGCGAATCACTGAACTGGTTTCGGTGCGGCTCAATGGCGCGCCTTGCTGGTGCCGGGTTGCAGACGGCGCCACGCTCGGCAATCGCCCTCCGCAACTTAATTCTTCGCTGCGCACCGTCGAGCATGCAATTGCCGCCCGCTCCGGCGCAGCGCACGGCACGATCTTTGCCGCCTTTGACGCACGCACCAAGCCCAGCGCCGCAGAGGATGAGGCCCTGGCCATGGCCGCAGAACTGGCTACGCTGGCCATCGAGACCTCGCGGCTCTATTCCGATCTCGTGCACCGCTCTGAATTCGATCTGCTCACCGAGGTGCAGAATCGCTTCGCCATGGAAAAGACTCTGCGCTCGCACATTCACGCCGCGCGCCAATCGGCCGGCATCTTCGGCCTCATCTATTTCGACCTGAACGAATTCAAACA
The DNA here is from genome assembly GCA_963751285.1 of uncultured Acidobacteriaceae bacterium. Taxonomy (GTDB): domain Bacteria; phylum Acidobacteriota; class Terriglobia; order Terriglobales; family Acidobacteriaceae; genus Telmatobacter. Next base: position 278,173 of record CAVVUE010000018.1, read on the forward strand.
GGTGAATGACGTCTATGGGCATCAGGCCGGAGACCAGTATCTCCAGGAAGTTACCCGGCGCATGAAAGCTCAGTTGCGGCCCAGCGATACGCTGGCGCGGCTCGGCGGCGACGAGTTCGCCATCCTGGTTTCTCGTGTGCGCAATCGCGCCGAAGTGGAGGAGATCGCCGTTCGCCTCGAGTGCTGCTTCGATGAGCCGTTCAAGGGCGACGGATATGAACTGCGCGGCTCGGCCAGCATCGGCATCGCTCTCTATCCTGACGATGCCAACTCCGCCGACAGCCTGTTGCGCGCAGCCGACGCCGCCATGTACGCCGCCAAGTACACGAGACCGGGGAGATCCCGCGGCCCGCGGGTCTCTGGCGACTAGCCTCTCTCCTGAAGACCAGGAAATAGCGCCCTGAAGCTTCCATCCACGAATTCCCGGCAGGTGGCAGATTTTCACCCGCCAAACTATCATTTCTTCTTTCCCGGCCGATAGAAACCTTCAAGGGGATTACGCTGCGGCATCCCATCCGTTTGGGCTGCCTGGGCTGCGCCTATGAAAAAAGCGGTCGTCTTATTCGCGATGCTTGCAAGCTGCGCGCCGCGCGTGTGCGCAGCCGCGCCCGTGCCATTGACCACGCTGGCGTTCGTAGCAGCACTCACCAACGCCCAGGCGAGCCGGCATCTTCCCGTATCGTTCCAGGCCACAGTGACTTATTCCCGCGCATATGACCATGAACTCTTCGTGCAGGATGGGGACACCGCAATTTTTGTGCACGCACCTACCGGTGTCACCATTGTTCCGGGAGATCGGGTTCTCATTCGCGGAACCACACACGAGAGCTTCCGCCCATTTGTGGATGGCAAAGAGATTGTCCGCCTCGGCCACGGCGCGCCGCCGGAACCGGAACACGCCAATATCGCGCGAATGGTCCGGGCCGAGACCGACTGTAAGCTGGTCACCGTGCAAGCGTTCATTCGGTCTGCCGACATTGTGCCGAATTCGCGTTCCCTGGTGCGTAGTATCTACCTGCGATTGCTTGTTGACGGACAACCGGCTGACGCAAATGTCGATTCGAGCGACGAGAGCATTCTAAAAGACCTGCTTGACGCTGAAGTCCAGATTACCGGCGTGGTCTCTGGAGACTTCGATAACAAGATGCAGCAGACCGGCATCCTCTTTCACGTTCAGTCGCTGTCGGACGTAAAGATCCTCAAGCGTCCAGGCTTCGATCCCTGGTCACTGCCGGTCACGCCGATGGACCGCATGTTCACGGGCTACCGCGTGCGCGACCTCACGCAACGCATGCGCGTCGAAGGAACCATTACTTACTATCAGCCAGGGGCCGCGCTGGTCTTGCAGGATGGTTCGAAGAGCCTGTGGATCCAAACCGACGGCTACAGGTCCCTGCGGATCGGTGATCGCGCTACCGCCATCGGATTTCCAGATATACAGAATGGCTTTCTCACACTTACACGTAGTGAAGTCCGTGACAGTTCTCTACCCGCGCCAATCGTCCCATCTCTATTGACCTGGCGGGACCTCGCGAGCGGGGGCAACGACTCCTCCAGCCATATCTTCGATCTGGTTTCTATCGAAGGTCAGGTGGTGACTGAGGTCCGGCAGGCGACGCAGGATGAGTATGTCCTGGAGGCCGGCGGGCACCTGTTCTCGGCCATCCTTCGTCATCCCGGCTCGCTGAGCCGTGTTCCCCTCCTGCCCATGAAGCAGGTCCCTTTGGGCTCGCGCATCCGCGTCACCGGCATCTGCATGCTGGCCGACGCGAATCCCTTCAACGGGGATGTGCCATTCAACATCCTGATTCGCAACTTCGACGATATCTCCGTCGTTGCCCGTCCACCGTGGCTGAATGTGCGTCATCTCATGCTCCTCGTCGGTCTGCTGTTGAGCGTGGTCATTGCAGTCGGTATCCGAAGCTGGTTCCTGGAACGCAGAGTTCGCCATAGAACAGCGGCGTTGGCCTATCTTGAAAGGCGTCGCAGCCGCATTCTCGAAGCCATCAGCGGCTCTCGCCCGCTGAGCGAAATCATTGAACAGATTACCGAAGTGGTCTCTTTCAGGCTGCATGGCGCAGCTTGCTGGTGCGAGATCGCCGATGGCGCGCGCCTGGGCAAACCGCCTCTGAGGATTACTTCACAGCGCATCATCCAGCACAAGATCCCCGGCCGGTCTGGAGCATCCTTGGGAACTATCTATGCCGCAATTCATCGCATGAACAGACCTCGCCTCGAAGAGTCTGAGGCCCTTTCGCTGGGTACGAATCTCGCCGCACTGGCCATCGAAACTTCGCGCCTCTACTCCGACCTTGTCCATCGCTCCGAGTTCGATTTGCTTACCGACGTACCCAACCGCTTTTCACTCGAAAGAAATTTGGAAGCCCTGATTCATGATTGCGCGCAGTTCGCAGGAATCTTCGGCCTGATCTTCATCGACCTCGACCGGTTCAAGCAGGTCAACGATCAGTTTGGGCACCAGGTTGGCGACCTGTATCTGCAGCAAGCCGCGCTGCGCATGAAGCAGCAACTGCGTCCTGCCGATACCCTGGCGCGGTTGGGCGGCGATGAGTTCGCGGTCGTGGTTCCTGCCGTGCGCAATCGTGACGACGTGGAGGAGATTGCCCTGCGGCTCGAACGCTCCTTCGACGAGCCATTCTCGATCGACGGTCGCGAGTTGCGTGGTTCAGCCAGCGTGGGCATCGCGCTCTATCCTGATGACGCCGGCACTGCAGATGAGTTGCTGAGCAGGGCCGATGCTGCCATGTACGCAGTCAAGCAATCCCGGCACCGCGGCGGGCAAATGTCGGCAGAGGCTTCCGCTCAGGATCTCGCGCACTGCGCATAAGAAAAAGGCCCGGCTTGCGCCGGGCCTGCTTGTTGTGAAGTGATGTTGGTCCAAAAGTCCGCCTGGACGGCTAGTCCTACTCCGCGGCCATCTCTTCCGCTTCGCCCTCCTGCCGCATCAATTCCAGCTCGCGCTCGGCGGCCTCGATCTCTGCGTGCACTTCCTGCTGCACGCGCGCCGCGGCCTCTTCCAGCTCCGGCGAGAGCTGCACGTTGCGGTAGTACTCCAGGCCCGTGCCCGCCGGAATCAGCCGGCCGACGATCACGTTCTCCTTCAACCCGCGCAGGTTGTCCACCGCGCCGTTGATGCTGGCCTCGGTGAGCACGCGCGTCGTCTCCTGGAAGCTCGCCGCCGAAATGAAGCTGTCGGTCGAAAGCGATGCCTTGGTGATGCCCAGCAGCAGTGGACGCCCGATTGCCGGACGGCCGCCGTTGGCCAGCACGCGCTCGTTCTCTTCCCTGAAGCGGAAGCGGTCCACTTGCTGCTCGAGCAGGAAGTTGGTGTCGCCTACTTCGTCGATGCGCACCCAGCGCAGCATCTGCCTCACAATCACTTCGATGTGCTTGTCGCTGATGGCCACGCCCTGAAGCCGGTAGACCTCCTGGATTTCGTTCACCAGGTACGCCTGCAGCTCCTTCTCGCCGAGCACGGCCAGAATGTCGTGCGGGTTGAGCGGACCATCCATCAGCGGATCGCCGGCGCGCAGGCGTTCGCCCTCCTGCACGTTCACGTGAATGCCACGCGGCACCGAGTATTCCTTCTCGTCGCCGTTGTCGGCAGTCACGTAAATCTTGCGCTGGCCCTTTGAAACCTCGCCAAACCGCACTACGCCGTCGATTTCAGAAATGATCGCGGTTTCACGCGGCTTGCGTGCTTCAAACAGCTCCACCACGCGCGGCAGACCACCGGTGATGTCCTTGGTGCGCGTGCTCTCCTTGGGAATCTTGGCCAGCACGTCACCCGGACCCACATTGTCGCCGTCCTGCACCATGAGGTGAGCGCCGCGAGGCAGCAGGTAGCGCTTGCTGGTCTTCGCGCCCTTGATGGCAATCGCCGGCTGCCGCTTTTCGTCGGGCGAGTCAGCCACCACCCAGCGCGAAAGACCGGTCACTTCGTCCACTTCCTCGTTCAGCGTGATGCCTTCCTGCAGATCCTTGAACTGCACCGGGCCGCCGATCTCCGTCAGAATGGCGTAGGTGTAAGGATCCCATTCCGCCAGCACTTCGCCGAGTTTCACTTGCGCTCCCTCGCGAACGCGGAGGCGCGCGCCGTAAACCACCTGATAGCGCTCCTTCTCACGGCCGCGCTCGTCCACAATGGCCAGCGAGCCCGAGCGGTTCATGGCCACCAGCTCGCCTTCCTTGCTTTCCACCGTGTTCAGGTTGATGAAGCGCACGAAGCCGTTGTTCTTGGCGTCGAGCCGCGACCGATCGGCCACGCGGCTGGCCGTGCCGCCCACGTGGAAGGTACGCATGGTAAGCTGCGTTCCCGGCTCGCCGATCGATTGCGCGGCAATCACACCGCAGGTTTCGCCCAACTCCACCATGCGGCCCGATCCCAGGTTGCGCCCGTAGCACAGCGCGCATACCCCGCGCCGCGACTCGCAGGTGAGCACCGAGCGAATCTTCACCTTCTCCACGCCCGCGCCCTGGATCGCCGATGCGATGTCTTCGTCGATGGGCTGGTTCACTTCGACCACCACGTTTCCGTCGTAGTCCTTAATGCGTTCGAGCGACACGCGGCCGATAATGCGATCGCGTAGCGGCTCGATGATCTCGCCGGACTCAACGATGGAGCCGACGTAGATCCCTTCCAGCGTGCCGCAATCCTGTTCGGTTACGATCACGTCCTGCGCCACGTCGACAAGCCGCCGCGTCAGGTAGCCGGAGTCGGCCGTCTTGAGCGCCGTGTCGGCCAGGCCCTTGCGCGCACCGTGCGTCGAGATGAAGTATTCGAGCACCGTCAGCCCTTCGCGGAAGTTCGCCGTGATCGGCGTCTCGATGACCTCGCCGCTCGGCTTCGCCATCAATCCGCGCATACCGCTGAGCTGGCGAATCTGCTGCTTCGATCCGCGGGCGCCGGAATCGGCCATGATGTAAATCGGGTTCATGGCGCCTTCGTCGTCCGCCCGCTTCATGTTCGAGAACATCTCGTCAGCAACCTGGTCCGTCACCGCCGACCACATCTGGATGACCTTGTTCGAACGCTCGCCGTTGGTGATGGCGCCATCCATATACTGCTTCTGGACGTCGATCACCTTCTTGTCAGCCTCGTCCACAACCTTGTATTTGCTCTCCGGGATCACCATATCGTCCAGGCCCACGGAAAGTCCTGAACGCGTGGCGTAATTGAAGCCCAGCGACTTGATGCGATCGAGCATGCCTACTGTCACCTCGAGCCCGAGGTTCTGGTTGCAGTAGTTCACCAGTTGCCCGATGCCCTTCTTCTTCAGCAGGCCGTTGATGTATGGCATGCCGCCAGGCAGCGCGTCGTTCAGGATCACGCGGCCGACGGTCGTCGACAGATACTCCTTGTCGAAATCCACCGGCTCAGTGTGCGTCAGGTCCTGGTCGTCGTACGCCGTCGTCATGTCCAGCACTTTGCCTGAGTAGCGCAGCCGGATCGGCGACAGCGTCTCCACTTCGCCGGCTTCCAGCGCCATCAGGATCTCTTCGGTGTTGGCAAACACGCGTCCCTCGCCCTTCGCGCCCTTCTTGGCCTTGGTCAGGTAGTAGAGTCCGAGCACCATGTCCTGCGTGGGCACGGTGATCGGCTGGCCGCTCGCCGGCGAAAGAATGTTGTGCGAAGCCAGCATCAGCACACTGGCTTCGATCTGCGCCTCGGGCGACAGTGGAATGTGCACTGCCATCTGGTCGCCGTCGAAGTCAGCGTTGAACGCCGTGCAAACCAGCGGGTGAATCTTGATCGCCTTGCCTTCCACCAGCACCGGCTCGAAAGCCTGAATGCCCAGGCGATGCAGCGTGGGAGCGCGGTTCAGCAGCACCGGGTGATCCTTGATCACTTCTTCCAGGATGTCCCACACGACCGGCTCCTGCATTTCCACCATTTCCTTCGCCTGCTTGATGGTTGTGCACTGCCCGGTCTGCTCCAGCCGGTGATAGATAAACGGCTTGAACAACTCGAGCGCCATCTTCTTCGGCAATCCGCACTGGTGCAGCTTCAGCTCCGGTCCCACCACGATCACCGAGCGGCCCGAATAGTCCACGCGCTTGCCCAGCAGATTCTGGCGGAAGCGGCCCTGCTTGCCCTTCAGCGTGTCCGAAAGCGACTTGAGCGGACGGTTGTTGGCGCCGCGCAGCACGCGGCCACGGCGTCCGTTGTCAAACAGCGCGTCCACCGCTTCCTGCAACATGCGCTTCTCGTTACGCACAATCACTTCGGGCGCGTGCAGGTCCATCAGCTTCTTCAGCCGGTTGTTGCGGTTGATCACGCGGCGATAGAGGTCATTCAGATCCGACGTTGCGAACCGACCGCCATCGAGCGGCACCAGGGGGCGCAGCTCTGGGGGAATGACCGGCAGCACATCCAGAATCATCCACTGCGGCTTGTTGGCGCTCTTGCGGAACGCCTCAACCACCTTCAGCCGCTTGGCGTACTTCAGCTTCTTCTGCGCCGAGTTCTCGTTCTTCATCCGCTCGCGCAGCTCCATCCCCAGCTCGTCCACATTCACGCGCTTCAGCAATTCCTTGATCGCCTCGGCGCCCATCATGGCCTTGAAGCCGGAGGGCCGGAATTGCTGGTCGAGCTCGCGGAAGCGCGTTTCGTCCTTGATGATCTCGCGCTCGCGCACCGGCGCGTCGCCCGGGTCGACCACAACATACGATTCGAAGTAGAGAATGCTCTCCAGGTCGCGCAACGAAATGTCGAGCAGGTGCCCGATCCTCGAAGGCAGTCCCTTGAAGAACCACACATGAGAACAAGGAGACGCCAGCTCAATGTGACCCATGCGCTCGCGGCGCACCTTGCTGACCGTCACTTCCACGCCGCACTTGTCGCAGATCACTCCGCGGTGCTTCATCCGCTTGTACTTGCCGCACAAGCATTCCCAGTCGGTCACGGGACCGAAGATGCGCGCGCAGAAGAGGCCGTCGCGCTCCGGCTTGAACGTGCGGTAATTGATGGTCTCCGGCTTGGTGACCTCGCCATGCGACCAGCTCCGGATCTTTTCCGGAGAAGCCAGCATGATACGGATGGCATCGAAGTCGGTAATGGGGCTCGTAAGCTCAAACGGGTTCGAACGGAACAAGGCGACCCTCCAGTTTCTGGCTGCTAGCCACTAGCTTCTAGCTACTAGCTTTTGGCTTCCCAGGTTTGGGAAGCAGTTCATTTCCACGGCGGAACGTGCCCATCACAAAGGTGCACGTTCCGCAAATCTTTGCTTCGCCTCTTCTGCCAGCTTTACCTCGAAACAAGCTAGAGGCTAGAAGCTAGAAGCTAGAAGCTTGTCTCAATCCGCCACCGCCGCCACTTCCGGCGTCGGCGCCTTCTTCACCAGGTCAGCGCGCTTGATCAACTCCACGTCCAGGCACAGCGACTGCAACTCGCGAATCAGCACGTTGAACGACTCCGGCACACCCGGCTCGATCGCCGCCTCGCCCTTCACGATGGCCTCGTAGATCTTGGTGCGGCCATACACGTCGTCGGACTTGGCGGTGAGCAGCTCCTGCAGGATGTACGCGGCGCCGTACGCTTCCAGCGCCCACACTTCCATCTCGCCAAACCGCTGTCCGCCGAACTGAGCCTTGCCGCCCAGCGGTTGCTGCGTGATCAGCGAGTATGGCCCGATCGACCGCGCGTGAATCTTGTCGTCGACCAGGTGCGACAGCTTGAGCATGTAGATGTAGCCAACCGTGACCGGCTGCTCGAACTGCTCGCCGGTCAGGCCATCGAAGAGCGTCGTCTTGCCTGAAGACGGCAGCCCGGCCGCGCCGAGCAACGACTTGATCTCGTCTTCTCGCGCGCCGTCGAAAACCGCGGTCCCAAACCAGATGCCCTTCTTCATGCCTGCGGCAACGCGCACCAGCATCTCGTCGTCCAGCTCCAGCAACTGCCGCAGCGTGGCCGTTCCGGCGAATTCCTTCTTCACCAGCTCGCGTATATACGCTGCATCGGAGTTAGCCTTCACGAGCGCGGCAATCTTCTCGCCCAGTTCGTGCGCGGCCCAGCCGAGGTGCGTCTCTAGAATCTGGCCAACATTCATACGGCTAGGCACGCCCAGCGGGTTCAGCACGATCTCCACCGGCGTTCCATCGGGCAGATACGGCATGTCTTCCTCGGGAAGAATGCGCGCGATCACGCCCTTGTTGCCGTGGCGGCCGGCCATCTTGTCGCCCACGCTCAGCTTGCGCTTCATGGCCACGTACACCTTCACCAGCTTGATCACGCCCGGAGGCAGTTCGTCGCCCTTCTGCAGCTTGGCCACCTTCTCATTCGTGATCTTGCGCAGCACTTCAATTTGCCGCGAGGTCATCTCCTCGATCTCGTCGATCTGCTCGTTCACCCGCGGGTCCTTGTCGTTGTAGCGAATGCGCTTCAGGTTCTTCGTCGAGATACGCTCGATGGTGTCGCGGTCAAGAATCGCGCCCTTGGTCAGCAGGCGCTTGTTGGTGCGCTCGTCGTGCAGGTCGGCCAGCACCTCCTTGCTGCCCAGGATCGCCTCAAGCCGCTTCAACCGCTCGTCGGTCAGAATCCGGATCTCGTCGCCAAGGTTCTTTTCGAGCTTGGCCACGTACTCGGACTCGATCTGCTTGGCGCGCTCGTCCTTCTCCTGTCCCTTGCGGCTGAAGATTCTCACGTCCACCACTGTGCCTTCGATTCCCGGCGGGCAGGTGAGCGACGCATCGCGCACGTCGCCGGCCTTTTCGCCGAAGATCGCTCGCAGCAGCTTCTCTTCAGGAGTAAGCTGGGTCTCGCCCTTTGGCGTTACCTTCCCCACTAGGATGTCGCCGTGCCCGATCTGGGCGCCGATGCGGATCACTCCGCTCTCGTCCAGGTCGCGTAGCGCGTGCTCGCTCACGTTGGGAATGTCGCGCGTGATCTCTTCCGGACCCAGCTTCGTGTCGCGCGCTTCGATCTCGAACTCCTCGATGTGCACGCTGGTGTAGTAGTCCTCTTTCACCAGTTGCTCGCTGATCAGGATCGCATCCTCAAAGTTGTAGCCGCGCCAGGGCATGAAAGCCACCAGCACGTTGCGGCCCAGCGCCAGCTCGCCCTGCTCGGTGCACGGGCCGTCGGCGATCACCTGGCCCTTCGCCACGCGCTCGCCCTCTCGCACCACCGGCTTCTGGTTGATGCAGGTGTTCTGGTTCGAGCGCTTGAACTTGATGAGCTGATAAATATCGGACCCCACCTCGCGCGACATTTGCGTGGGATGGTGCTCGCCCTCCACGCGCACGATGATGCGCTCGGAGTCCACCGAGTCCACGATGCCGTTGCGCTTGGCCAGGATGACGGCCCCGGAGTCGCGCGCAGTCACGCCCTCCATGCCGGTGCCCACCAGCGGCGCCTCGGCCGCCAGCAGCGGAACGCTTTGCCGCTGCATGTTGGCGCCCATCAATGCGCGGTTCGCGTCGTCATGCTCCAGGAACGGCACCAGCGATGCCGCCACCGACACAAGCTGCTTGGGACTGACGTCGATGTAGTCGACTTCTGTCCTGTTCACCAGCACGAAGTTCCCCTGCCGGCGCGCGTTCACCAGGTCTTCGGTGATCTCGCCCTTGTCGTTGAAGTCGATGTTGGCCTGCGCGATGGTGTGCCGGTCCTCTTCCCAGGCCGAAAGGTAAAAGCTGAACGGCAGCGATTCGATGGTGCGCTTGCCTGCCTTCTTCAACTGCCCATTCAGGCGCAGCATCTCATCCTTCTCGATGTGATCGCCCACGCGCAGCCCGCTTTCGCCGGCGTTCACAATCTCCACGAACTCGAGAATCTTTGAGTCCTTTACCTTGCGGTAAGGCGACTCGATGAATCCGTACTCGTTGATCCGCGCAAAGCAGCTCAATGAGCTGATCAGTCCGATGTTCGGCCCTTCCGGCGTCTCGATCGGGCAGATACGGCCGTAGTGCGTGGGATGCACGTCGCGCACCTCGAATCCGGCGCGCTCGCGGCTCAATCCGCCCGGCCCGAGGGCCGAAAGCCGCCGCTTGTGGGTAATCTCCGACAGGGGATTGGTCTGGTCCATGAACTGCGACAACTGCGATGATCCGAAGAACTCGCGAATCGCCGCCATCACCGGCTTGGCGTTGATGAGGTCGTGCGGCATGGCCGTGTTCAGTTCCTGATACACGCTCATCTTTTCCTTGATGGCGCGTTCCATGCGCACCAGGCCGATGCGGAACTGGTTTTCCATCAGCTCGCCGACCGCGCGCACGCGCCGGTTGCCCAGGTGATCGATGTCATCCACCACGCCGATGTTTTTGCGCAGCTTCAACAGGTAGCGGATGGTCGCGTAGAAATCCTCGGGCGTCAGCGTCCTGTGATCCAGCGGCGTGGCATCCTGGTTCTCGTAAAGCTTGATGTTGAACTTGAGCCGGCCCACGCGCGAGAAGTCGTACTTGCGCGCATCGAAGAACATGCCCTCGAACAGCGCCGTCGCCGTATCCAGAGTGGGCGGATCGCCCGGCCGCAGCTTGCGGTAAATCTCAATCAGCGCTTCTTCCGGCTTGTGCACCGAATCCCGCTTCAGAGTATTCGAAATGATGTTGCCCACGTCATCGCGGTCCGGGAAGAATACTTCGAAGGTGGCGACGCCCGCGGCCAGCACCTTGTGCAGCCGGTCGGCCGTCAGCTCTACGTTGGCCTCGACAATCACCTCACCGGTCTTCGTGTCCACAACGTCCGACGCCGTCAGCGCGCCGTCCAGCTCGGCGGCTTCCACTTCCACCTTGCTGATGCCCGCTCCCCGCATCGCCTTCAGAGCGTGCGGCGTGATCTTGCGTCCGGAGTGCGCGATTTCTTCGCCGCCGTGCTTGATGGCATGCGCCGGCTTTACGCCCACCAGGTGCGTGCCCTTTGCGGTGTCCTGCTGCACTTCCCAGAAGATCTTGCCGTCGTCGATCTGCACCCGGTCGACCGTATAAAAAGTCTTCAGAATCTCTTCGTCCGACCGCAATCCCAGCGCGCGCAGGAAGATCGTTCCCAGGAACTTGCGCTTGCGGTCGATGCGCACATACAGCGTGTTCTTCTGGTCGTATTCGAATTCCACCCACGATCCGCGGTAGGGAATGATCTTGCCCAGGAAGTACGTGCGGTTGTTGGCCGTCTCGAAAAATACACCAGGCGAGCGGTGCAGCTGCGACACGATCACGCGCTCGGTGCCGTTCACAATGAACGTCCCGTTCGGCGTCATCAGCGGAATGTCGCCGAAAAATACCTCCTGCTCCTTGATGTCCCGGATAGTCTTGTTGCCCGTCTCGGCGTCCTTGTCATAGATGGTCAGGCGTACCGTCACCTTCAACGGTGCGCTGAAAGTCATGCCCCGCTCTTCACACTCCTGCTGGTCGTACTTCAACTGCAGGCTCACCGGGTCGCCGCACTTATTGCAGAAGTCCGGCGTGTTCTTGTTGTACGTTCCGCACTTCTGGCAAAGCACGTCGCTGGGCAGGAAGGGGTCTGTGATCACCATCGCCCCGCAATGCACGCAGGCCGTGCGCAGGTGGTGCAGTCCCTTCAGGTGTCCGCACTTGCACTCCCAGTTGCCGATGGAGAAGTCCACAAAATCGAGCTGCGAGATGCCGCGGAAGTCGGTGATCGGAAATACTGAAACAAACACAGACTGCAGGCCCGAGTCGTCGCGCTCGTTGGGCAGTTTGTCCATCTGCAGGAACCGCTCGTAGCTGCGGCGCTGCACTTCGATCAGGTTGGGAATCTGGGTTGCTGTGGGAATCTTTGAAAAATCGAGCCGGCTGCGAATCGCGCGCTTCTCGTTGGGCATGATCACTCCTGAGTCTCGTAGCTCCGGCGCTTCGCCCTATCCATTTGGCCGCGCCGGGCCGGCGCCTGAGTCTCATTGGCGTCGGCAATGAACCGAAAGAAATCGAAGATACGGACAAGCGAAACCGGGATTCGGCCCCGCTCCTGTTACTGCCGGCAGTCCGGAACATTCATCCCGCAGTGCCGGAAAGAACCCAGGTCAGGCGGGTTCTGTGAGAGCCGCGTCAAAAACGCGTGGTGGATATTGCCGTCGATCGGGTACCTGCGCTAGACTGCGCACAACTGAACGAAGCAGGTCCATCGGAAAGACCTTGAATTCGAGGGCGAATCCGCAAAAGTAGGTGGTGTGCGCTCATTCAATTAGATGAACAAATGCCTTGTTGAACGCACCCGGAAGACACGAAAAGCCCGTAAGGACGCAATGCCTCACGAGCGCGGCTTATCGCCTGTGCTCCCTTCCGAATTTTCTTCCCATTGCCCTCGCCGATCGCAAATCCCGCTTCTGCCGCGAAATGCCAGTTACCCGACCTTCATCAACGGTTGCCTTGCCTGACCCCAGGACAAACCGTTGACCCAAAGAACTTTAACAACTCTCGACGCTCTCTCCAAAGAACTTCAAGCTGCCTCTGGACTCAGACGTTCGCGTGAACGCCACGCTTTGCCTTTCGCGCCGTCCTGCGTTTCCGTTCAGCATGGTTGCCGAGCGGAGCCGCTGGAACGCGCACTTTATATCGTAGCGCGTCCCGGCGTCCCTTGCAAGTTTCGTGCCGTTTACTTGATCTCGACGGTCGCGACCCCTTCGAACTTCTTCCGGATGGCCTCGGCCTCGTCCTTGGTGGCGTTTTCCTTGATCGGCTTGGGAGCCCCATCCACCAGGTCCTTGGCTTCCTTAAGACCCAGCGACGTCACTTCCCGTACCGCCTTGATGGTATTGATCTTATTGGCTCCGGCATCCTTCAGAATGACTTGGAACTCGGTCTTCTCTTCCACCACCGGAGCCGCCGCGCCGGCTGCGCCGCCTGCCACCGCTACGGGCGCCGCGGCTGCCGCCGAAACACCCAACCTCTCTTCCAGCTTCTTCACCAGGGCCGCAGCTTCCAGCAGGCTCAGGCTCACAATCTGTTCTTCCAACTGCGCTATATCCGCCATGTTCTTCTCCAATCAAAATTGTTTGAATTTGGTGGCCGAGCCACAATGCCCGTCCAGGAGGCTGCCCCACGCAGTGGAAAGTTTCCGATGCGCCAGACCCGCGCCCTCTCCTCTAACACCTGCAGCCAAAACTCTTGAAAGCAGCTACTAGCTTCCAGCTGCTAGCCCCTAGCTCCATCCCGTGAAACCCGCCGCCTCCCAACCCCTGTACGAAAAAGCTAGAAGCTAGAGGCCAGGAGTTAGAGGCTGCCGTGGCCCTCAGGCCGCCGCAAACTTTTCCTTCTCCACACCCTGGTTCAACACCACTGCCAAATCGCGGCCCGTGGCATTGAGCACAGTAACCAGGCGCTGCGCCGGAGCATTGATGAGGAAGAGCAACTTTGAAAAGATCTCATCCTTGCCCGGCATCGTCGCCAGCGACTTCACGTCGTCAACAGTGAGCAGCTTGCCGTCTACGATGCCCAGCTTGAAGTGGAACTCCGCTGCATTTTCACCGGCCCACTTGGCGAAGACCTTGGCCAGCGCCACAGGATCACCCGCGGTAAACGCTACCGAGTTCACGCCCTTAAGGCCCTTCAGCGCCGCTTCAACCTGCGTTCCTGAGCCCGAGATCGCAGCCAGCTTGTTCTTGACCACGCGGTACTTGCCGCCCGCCTCGCGAATCACTTTGCGCAGCTCATAGTCCTTCGCCACGGTCAGCTTGCTGAAGGTGCCCACAATCGCGGTGGTCGACGAAGCCAGCTCAGCCGCCAGCCCCTTCACCTTCTCTGCCTTCTTCGCCTTCGAAATTGCCATTGCCTTCGCTCCGCTTCGCCAGGGATCAGTTCGCAATGATCCGCGCCGTGCCTTCCAGTCCCTGTTCTCTAGTCTCTGATCTCTGCTTTACTTCTTCCCCGCCGCGTCCGCAACTTGCGAATCCAGCGGCACGCCCGGGCCCATCGTCGAGCTCAGCGTGGTGCTCCTGATGTATTTGCCCTTCGCCGCTGCGGGCTTGGCGCGCACGATCGATGTAATCACTACCGTCGCATTGTCGATCAACTTTTGTGGCTCAAAGCTCAGCTTGCCCACCGGCACGTGCACCAGGCTCGTCTTATCGGCGCGAAACTCCACCTTGCCGGCCTTGATCTCTTTCACCGCCGCGGCCACGTCCATGGTCACGGTCCCGGTCTTGGGATTGGGCATCAGACCCTTCGGGCCGAGCACCTTGCCCAGCCGTCCCACTACCTTCATCATGTCCGGAGTGGCAATCAGCGCATCGAAGGCGGTCCAGTTTTCCTTCTGGATCTTCTCCACCATCTCCTCGCCGCCCACAAAATCGGCGCCCGCCGCCTGCGCTTCCTTCTGCCGGTCGCCGGTCGCAATCACGGCCACCGTCTTGGTCTTGCCCAGCCCGTGCGGCAGTACCACTGTTCCGCGCACCATCTGGTCGGCGTGGCGCGTATCCACACCCAAACGCATCGTCAGGTCGACGGTCTCGTCGAACTTCGCGTACTTGACTTGCTTCAGGAGACTCACTGCTTCAGGCAGCGGATACGCCGGTTTGTTGACAGCGGCGCGCGCCTTCGCAATATTCTTACCCGCGTGGGCCATGCTTCCCTCGTCTCCCACCGCCTTTGCCAGCCCGCCTGTCGCGGGAACCCCTTCATCCGGTCGCGGCAGCCTTCCAAAACTCTGCCACCCCGCAGGGGTCCAAAAGCCGTGGTGCAATTGACAGCGCAGGGATTCCCCTGCGCACATTGATTGATGATAGCGAATCGGTCCCCGGATTGCAAACCGAGAGGCCGTTTCTGGCGAGCCCCTGGAAGATGCCCGGCCCCGCGCCAAGAGCGTCGTGTTGATGCCGAGGCTCGCGCCGTAGGCGCAACGGTCGTTAGCCCCGCGCCTCGGCGTGGCGTGCTGAATGCCTTAGCGATCGCGAGTCCCGTAGGGACGACAGAAAAAATATCGAATGGAATGCGCATTTTGTCGTCGGCCGATGCGGATTTCCGCTGTCCCCACGGGACTGAATCACAAACTACGGCCATGCGTCCCCATGCTCAAGCAAGGGGCTAACAACCCTTGCGCCTACGGCGCGCGGTGTGCCGCGCAGTCCTCAGAACATACGTCGACGCGCAAAAACGCAGCGCGTAGCGTCCCCTGCAGTGGAGCCTGACAAACGATAAACTAGAGTCAGGACCCTGTCCCAGGACTCACGCTTTGCATCCGCTCCTCGCCCATCTCAATCCCGAACAACGTGCCGCAGTCGAAGCCACTGATGGTCCGTTGCTCATTCTGGCCGGCGCGGGATCGGGCAAGACCCGCGTTATTACGCACCGCATCGCCTGGCTCATCCAGGAAAAGAACGTCGCGCCCGACGCCATTCTCGCCGTCACCTTCACCAACAAGGCCGCTGGCGAAATGGCCGAGCGCGTCAATCACCTCCTCGGCCACTCGTCGCTCTCGAAGCCCCTCATCTCCACCTTTCACTCGCTTTGCGTACGCATCCTGCGCCGCGACATCGAAGCTTTGAAGACTGCAAGCGGCGGCCTCACCCGCGCCTTCACCATTTTCGACGAGAACGATCAGTTGGGGCTGCTCAAGCAGATCATGAAGCGCATGGGCCTCGACACCAAGCAGCTCACCCCGCGCACCGTGCAGGGCCGCATCTCCTGGGCTAAAAATCACATGGTCGACCCCCAGGACTACTTTCTCAGTTCGAAAGATCCCACCAGCGAGCGCATCGCCCACATCTTTCAGGCCTATCAATCCGAGCTGCGCAAAAACAATGCCGTGGACTTCGACGACCTGTTGCTCGAAGCCGTGCGCCTGCTCAAAGCTTCCGGCGAAGTGCGCGAGCGCTATCAGCGCCGCTATCAATATGTATTGGTCGACGAATACCAGGACACCAACCGCCCGCAGTACGAGCTCATGAAGCTCCTGGCCGGCGAACACAAAAACGTCTGCGCGGTCGGCGACGAGGACCAGAGCATCTACTCCTGGCGCGGCGCCGACATTCGCAACATCCTGGAATTCGAGCAGGACTTCCCCAACGCCCGGATCATACGGCTCGAGCAGAACTACCGGTCGACGCAGATCATTCTCGAAGCCGCCGGCGCCGTCGTCGCCAACAACATCCGCCGCAAAGGCAAAAAGCTCTGGACCGATCGCCAGGGCGGCTCGCTCATTGGCTACTACGAAGCCCCCGACGGCGAAAACGAAGCGCTCTTCATCGCCGACAAGATCCAGGCGTTCCTGAATGCGCCAAACACGTCCGAAACCCAAAACCGCGCGGCGGCCGTCCTCTATCGCACCAACTCCCAGTCGCGGCTCGTTGAAGAAGCCATGCGCCGCTACAACATCAGCTACACCATGGTCGGCGGCTTCAGCTTCTACGAGCGCGCGGAAATCAAAGACATGCTCGCCTACCTGCGCCTGGTGAAGAACCCGCACGATTCCATGGCGCTGCAGCGCGTCATCAACACTCCGGCTCGCGGCATCGGCAAAACCACGCTCGAAACCGTCGAGCGGCTAGCACTCGAAACCGGCCGCTCCACCTGGGATACGGTTGCCGCCGCTATTGCCGGCCGCCTCATTCCCGCCCGCGCGCTCATGGCACTCGAATCCTTCCGCCAGCTCATTCTCGACGCGCAAGCCATGATGGATCCCGACTTCGCCGGCAAGCTGACCGCGGATGTTGCCGAATCCTCAGCCAGCGAAGCCGACACCGGCTTCGGCTTTGGTTCAGCCGCAATCGAGCCCGAATCTCCTGAGCTCGAAAGCGCCGAAGCGCACTTCGGCGGCGATGAGAATCAGATCCCGCTCCTCAACTCAAGCCATTTTTCCCGAGCTTCCGACGAGACCACCAACGCATCAGATACCTACGAATCGGCCGACCACGACCTTGATCGTTCCAATACAAACGATTCGGAGGCACATAAGAATGATTTGGAGGCGCACCAAGTGCCAGGGCACGATTTTAGTCGTGACGTAAACGAAGCAGATATTATCGCGGCTTCAGCCCCCGAGGAAACACACCCCTCCACTGAATCCGCTCCAAAACCACAACGACCCGAAGGCTTCCGCTCTCCCGGCGATTCAGCCACGCTTCCGGAGCTGATCCGCTTCCTCATCGATCGCACCGGCTACATCAAGGCCCTTGAAGCCGAAGGCACGCCCGAGGCCTTCACCCGCATTGAGAACCTGAAGGAGCTCGCCAACGCCGCTCACGACGCTGAGGAGCGCGGCGAGACTCTCGCCGACTTTCTCGACCACGCCGCCCTCGCCTCTGATACCGATCAGTTCGATCCCAACGCGCGCGTCACGCTCATGACCCTCCACGCTGCCAAGGGACTCGAATTTCCGCTCGTCTTTCTCGCCGGTCTTGAGGAGGGCCTGTTCCCGCACTCGCGCACGCTCTCAAGCCCCGAAGAACTGGAAGAGGAGCGCCGCCTCTGCTACGTCGGCATGACTCGCGCCATGAACACGTTGATCCTCACTCGCGCGCACTACCGCCGCCGTTACGGTGCCGACGTGCCCGAGGCCAGCGTTCCCTCGCGTTTCCTTGAAGAAGTTCCCGCGCAGCTCATCGAAAATCTCGGCGGCGGCGCGGGATCCTCGCGCGCCAGCCTGACTCCGTGGCGCGAAAGCCCTGCATGGTCCACTCCCGCTTATGGCGAAGGCCGCCGTCATGGGCATTCCGCCACCGCTGACAGCCGTCACTTCAACTACGAAGACGAAAGCCAGGAAACTCCCCGCGCCAATGTCAGGGATTTCTCGTCGAGTCAAAGCTCTCGCGGAAAAGGTAAAGGCGCGCAACCGCCGCCGGAGCGCAGCCTCGACAACATCGCCCGCTTCTTCGGATCGAAAGCCGGCGCCGCTCGTCCAGGCTCCTTTGCCCGCCCCGCCATGAACATTCCTGAAACCAACGGCGCCTCCGGTCTCAAAAAAGGCCAGCGCGTATTCCATGCCAAGTATGGTGAGGGCACCGTGCTCATGCGCGAAGGCGACGGCGAAGATGCCAAGCTGACTGTCCTTTTCGCCCGCCACGGCATGAAGAAGCTGATGGAAAAATTCGCCAACCTGCGCAGACTCTGACGCCCGTTCGCCCTGAGGGTTCGCAAGCCCAAAACCACCGTCGCTACCGCTTCCCGCCGCGCCGTGAAACACGCCTTACACGCTTGACCCGTTGCCGCTCCTTTAGACTGAAAGCGCGATGCAATCAGCTAACGGCTGGGTGCCCCATCCTCGCCGCGTCTTTGTTTTTGCGGCCAGGGTGGGGAAGCTCGGATTACGATATCTCACAGCGGCGATCCTGGTTGCCACATTTGGCTTTGCCGCACTCGCCGGCTGCGGTATGCCCGGAGCGCCTCAACCGCCTTCGCTGAATCTCCCCAATCGCGTTACCGACCTCTCCGCTGTCCGCACCGGTGACCACGTCGCCCTCACCTGGACGATGCCCAAACGAAACACCGACAAGATGCTTCTCAAGGCCAATATCGCGGCGCGCATCTGCCGCAACCAGGTTGGGGCCGCGTCTTGCGCTGCAGTCGCCACTCTGCAACTCGCCCCTGACTCCGCCGGTTCATTCACTGACGCGCTTCCGCCGCAGTTGGCCGCGGGGCCGCCGCGTCTGCTCACTTACTTTGTCGAGCTCACGAACCGCAAGGGCCGATCGGCGGGGCTGTCGAACAGCGCGAGCGTGCTGGCCGGCGAGGCTCCCCCTGCGATCACTGCTCTCACCGCCGCCATGCGCCCCGACGGCGTACTGCTGAGCTGGACCCCTGCACCGCCCGGCTCGTCGCCCGTCGCCGTTCGCCTCGAACGCAAATTACTCACGCCTCCGGCAAAGAAGCCTTCGTCGGGCTCGCTCGCCGAGCCCGCTGAGCCACTCAAGCAAAACTTTCTGGTCGAGCCCGGTGCGCAAGCCGATTGCGCACTCGACAAAGACATCCGCTTTGGCGAAACCTACGAGTATCGCGCGCAGCGTGTCGCCCGCCTCACCGTCGACGGAAAAACGCTCGAGCTCGACTCGACGTTCTCTTCTCCCGTCCGGATCAACGCCCAAGACATTTTTCCGCCATCGGTGCCAACAGGCCTCGCCGCAGTGGCCACGTCTGCGGCAAATGGCGCAGGTCCTTCCATCGACCTCAACTGGCTGCCCGATTCCAGCGTCAACCTGGCCGGCTACATCGTCTACCGCCGCGACGTTACGCAGGCCGAAGGTGCTGAAACCTGGCGTCGCATCTCCCCCACTCAGCCTGTTATCGGCCCTGCATATCACGATGCCGATGTTCAGCCTGGCCACAACTACCAGTACGCTGTCAGCGCCATCGGTCAGAATGGACGTGAGAGCGCCCACTCCGACGAGGCGCAGGAAACCGTCCCCGCGCAGTAGCGCGCCGGAAGGAGGAACTCCCTCATGAAATACTGCCGCCTTCTTCTCGACGGTCACATCCGTTACGGCGTCGTTGAAGACCGCAACGGTGAATTGTGGATCACCGGGCCATCTCCTGCTCCCGCTGAGGACCTGGCCTACCGGATCGCGCTCGACGAAGCCACTCCCGGAGGCTTCGACTTCGCCCCCATGCCGCTCGATTCCACTACGCTGCTTCCGCCCGTCACGCCCTCCAAGATTATCTGCGTCGGCCGCAATTACCGCGAACACGTGCGAGAGCTGGGCAACGAAATGCCCGCTGAACCGCTGCTCTTCTTCAAGCCGCCCTCCTCGCTTCTCGCTCCCGGCGGCGCCGTACGTCTTCCAGCAGTCTCTGGGCGCGTGGACTTTGAAGGCGAGCTTGCTCTGGTCATCGGCCGCCGCGTGCGCTACCTCAAACCCGGCGATCCCTGGCGCAATGCCGTCCGCGGATTTACCCTCGCCAACGACATCTCCGCTCGCGACCTGCAGAAAAAAGACGCGCAGTGGACCCGTGCCAAAGGCTTTGACACATTTTGCCCCGTCGGCCCGCTGGTCAGCGATGAACTCGACCTTGACGCCGGCCTCACCATCGAGACTCGTCTCAACGGCGAACTCCGCCAGCACGCGTCCACGCTCGATTTCATCTTTCCCGTTCCTGACCTTCTCAGCTTCATCACTGCCGCGTTTACGCTCGAGCCCGGCGACCTCATCCTTACCGGAACTCCCTCCGGCGTCGCTCCGCTTTCCGCCGGCGACCGCGTCGAAGTCTCCATTGCCGGCCTTGGCGTGCTGAAAAATACAGTCGAGGCAGAGACGCCATAGCCCATCCAAAATGCAACCGGCTTTCACACGCCGCATCCTAAAGAAGGGGTACACTGGTGCGGAGCACGCCAGCCGGGTACCCCTGCCCGAGGAGGAATTATGCCGCAGAATCTTTTGGAACAGTTGCGCAAGTACACCGTGGTCGTTGCCGACACCGGCGACATGGAAGCGATGGAGAAGTTTCATCCCCAGGATGCCACCACCAACCCATCGCTGATCACCGCCGCTGCGCAGATGCCGCAGTATCAACCCATTGTGGACGGCGTGCTGACCGATGCGCACAAAGAGCTGGGAGACCGCGCCAGCGACAAGGACGTGGCCAACCTTGCGTTCAAACGCCTGGCCATCGCCTTCGGCAAAAAGATTCTCGAAATCATCCCGGGCCGCGTCTCCACTGAGGTCGATGCCCGCCTCTCCTACGACACCGAGAAAACCATCGCCCAGGCGCGAGAGATCATTGGCCGTTACAAAAAGGAAAACGTCAACCCCGATCGCATCCTCATCAAGATCGCCTCGACCTGGGAAGGCATTCGCGCCGCGGAAGTTCTGGAGAAGGAAGGCATCCACTGCAACCTCACGTTGCTCTTCGGCCTGCATCAGGCCATCGCCGCGGCTGACGCAGGTGTAACTCTCGTCTCGCCTTTTGTCGGACGCATTCTCGACTGGTACAAGAAGGACACGGGCAAGGACTACCAGGACGCCGATGATCCCGGCGTGCAGTCCGTCACACGCGTCTACAGCTACTTCAAGAAGTTCGGCTACAAAACTGTTGTCATGGGCGCCAGCTTCCGCAATATAGGCGAAATTCGTGAACTGGCCGGCTGCGACCTGCTCACCATCTCGCCGCAGTTTCTGGGCGAGCTGGAAAAAACCGAAGGCGATCTGCCGCGCAAGCTCTCGCCCGAAGCCGCAAAGGCCGCGAAGATCGAAAAGCTCAACGTCGACAAGGCAACATTCGACCGCATGCACGCCGCCGACCGCATGGCCACCGACAAGCTGAAGGAAGGCATCGAGGGCTTCTCGTCCGCTTTGGTCAATCTGGAAAAGCTGCTTGCCAAGCGCCTCGCCGAGCTCGAATCACGCGCGCCCGCTGCGGTCTGATCACAAACGTAGTGCGCCGCAGGTGCAAAGCCAGGACGTTTGCGCGCTGGCCCAAAGGAGATTTCAGTCGCCATGATGAAACGAATTGGTCTTTGGGCGTTTGCTGGATTCAGTGTGGGCGTCTGCTGGGCGTTCATTGCGGCGACTGTCGGGCCTCGCTACGACTTCAACCATTCCATGCTCGTCGCAATCACCGTTCCACTTTCATCGATCGGCCGCGTGCGCAGTATTCCTGAGTCGTACTACGAGTCGATTCTTATGAACGCTGCTACTTACGCCCTCATCGGCCTCGCAGTCGAGCCCCTCTGGCGCGCCATCGCCTGCCACATCCGATCCGAAAAGGTTGCCCGTCCATAGACGGCTGCCTCGTCCCTTGGCAGAGGTTGCCCCATCCTTTCGCTTCTTTTTGCGAGAGGGTGGGCGAAGGCCGAGAAGCTGCATTCCGCTTTCACCATCCAAAAGCAACGGCCTCCAGCCTGCTACTTTGGTGTGAGCCTCCTTTGCAATCAGCCTCTTACACTGCCAACAAAATTGGCCCTCCCTCTTGCCAAACGTAACAATTCCGGTAATCTCAGTGTTAAAGCTACTTAAATCGGGCCGCGGCTCGCACTTTCCCGCGCAGCACGACAGGGAACAGCCGGAGCCCAGGAGCCAGCGGCTGTACGCGCGCAGCCATTACGGCATCTGAGTCAGTAGTCGCCTTCGCGGGACGCTCGTTTGGAGGATTCCTGCACAGGCACACTTGCTCGGGCTCCGTTCACGGGAGGTGTGTATGTCAGCTCAGGCTCATCCGCTCGAACCCTTCTTTCAGCAGGTGGTCCGCAACAGCTACGAGGGCAAGCTGGGATTGCACGATCCCGAAGTGACCGGTTACGTAGCACGTCTTCTCTGCGAATTCTCTGATGCGCGCAATCTTTACAAGGTGTGCGATGAAACCGGCCGGCCCATCGAGGAACTGGAAGAGATGCTGCGCGCCTCCGACCCGGTCAACGGCTCCGCGTCTTCTTTCGATGCCGAGCGCGCGCTGCGCAAATACATCGGCGACTATTCGCTGTTCGTCGGTGGTATGTACCCTGAGGCCTCGGCTCCAGGCCGTGGCCGCCGCCATCACCAGCCCACGCTTGAAGAGCTCATCCGCGCCGGCAAGGAAAGCTACTACATCGTCAGCCAGTTCGATCTCTTCGAGTACGCCCAGGAAGCGCCGCTGTTCGCGCGCCTCTCTGATGGATTCGAGCGCTGCATCCTCGGTCTAACGCTCGTCCGCGAAGAATTCGCCGCACGCAAATTGCCCACCCCGCCACCAAGGGTGAACTGACCACTCGTCATGGGTTACTCCACCCTTTTCGCGCCTTTTGCGAAAGGGTGGGATGACGTCCGCTTCGAACCGAGCGTTCCGTCTCCTATTCGCTTGAAGAGCATTCGGCGCAGAGCAGATACTGGAATCATCACCGGAGGTCACCCCTTGAGCGAATCTGTCTCTCTGCACGCGTCTGACGGCCACTCTCTAAGCGCCTACGTCGCGCGCACTGCGAACCAACCCATCGCCGGGCTCGTGATCATTCAGGAAATCTTCGGCGTCAACGCTCACATTCGCTCCGTTGCCGACGGCTTCGCGAAGGACGGCTTCCTGGCCGTCGCACCCGCGCTCTTTGATCGCATCAAGCCCGGCATTGAGCTCGGCTACGAAGGCGCCGACGTGCAGACCGCCATGAGCCTGATCCCCAAAATCGACGTCGAGAAAGCCGTCATCGACGTCGCGGCCGCTATCGACTACGCAGCCAAAGCGACGGGCAAGAAAGTTGGCGTCGTCGGTTACTGCTTCGGAGGCAGCATCGCCTGGCTCGCCGCAACACGCCTCCATCCCTCCGCCGCCGTCGGTTACTACGGCGGCCAAATCGGCAAATACGCTGTCGAAACACCCAATTGCCCGGTCATGCTCCACTTCGGCCGCCAGGATGCACACATTCCTCCCACGGTTGCCGAAGCGGTTCACGCGGCGCACCCCGCGGTCGAAATCCATTGGTACGACACCGGCCACGCGTTCAACTGCGATGCCCGCGCCAGCTACAACGCCGCCGCCGCAAAAGAAGCGCGCCAGCGCACGCTCGCCTTCCTCACAGAGCATCTGGCGTGAGCGCACATTGGCTCCGATTTCGAAGAGCGGTCCGTCTCTTTCAATTCCCTGTTCCCTAGTCACTCTTTCCGAGCACCACTGCCACTCCCCCCACAATCGTCCGCGACGGCATGTTCACACCAGTGATCTCCTGGTAGCCCGTGTTGCTCAAGTTGGTCAACCGCAGATAAGGCTGGATGCGTCCCGCCGCGTGCGTCGCCTCAACGTTCCACACCGGGTACACCGTCTGCTGGTAGCGCTGAGCGATCTGCACCAAATTGTCGATCGCAAAATCGTGCCCCAGCGCCCAGCGCCACTCCGCGTGAATGTTCTCGACCGGGTAATTGAACACATACTCTGACTCAAGCCCGTGCAACGCGTTTTGCGCCCCATGCAGCCCCGTCCACCCGATGCGCACCATCTGCGACCTCCCCGGGATCCACGTGAGCGTGGCTTCTACGCCCGCAAACTGCAGGCCGTTCAGATTGTCGGCGCACCAGATGTTCGCCGGACACCCCGCCGGAAGATACATATTCGGCACTGTCGCGCTCTTCACATAATCAATCGTGTCGTGCTGGCGCGAATAAAATCCCGTCACCGACAGCGTCAGCTTGCTCGACGGCACCCAGTCGGCGCCCGCGTCGGCTGACCATGCTGACTCCGGCTTCAGCTTCGCATTGCCCAGCGTCGCCGGGTCGGAGTAATACAAATCGGTGTACGTCGGAATCCTGAATCCATAGCCCGCGCTCGCGCGCAGTTTCAGGCTGTTCGCGAGGCGGAAGCTGCCCGCCAGCTCCGGCGAAAACACCGCTTGCGCGCCGCCCGAAAAAATCTCCTCCCGCGCTCCCGCCGACAAGCTCCAGCGACGCTTCGCCGGATGCAGATCCACGTCCACGTACCCCGCACTGCGATTCCGCGCGTGAATCCCCAGCGCGAACGAGCGCGCGCCGCCCGAGAAATTGTAGCTGTTGATGCTGTCGCCGTCCGCCTCCAGCCCCATCAGCAACACTGCTCCCGCAGGCAGGTTCTCCGTCCGCCGCAGCGAACCTTGCCACGATCCATCAATATGGTTGTTCTCATAAATTGCCGGATCGTTGCGGAACAGCACGAAATCGTCTGTGTGCCGCCGGTACGCAAACGCCGCTTCAGTCCGGCTGCCCAGTTCCTGCCGCACACCGGCGAACCACCCCTTCGTCCGCTCCCACGATGGGAAGTTCCCGTAAAACTGGTTGGCGCCAAACGAGCGGTCGCTGGTGGAAGACAGCAGATCGCTGACGCCAAGCCGCGATCCGATCCAGTTCTCCTCCGACGCGTCCTCATTGCGGTAGTCGCGGTCGGTCATGAATCCTGTCGAGAAGTTCCGCTCCGCCGTCACGCGCCCGCTCCATCGCCCGCGCGTCGCGCCGCCCATCAGCGTCTCCTCGTTCGACTCAAAGCTACCCTCGCCCGCGCGTACAAACAGCGAGTCGTGATCGGGCGCCGCGGTCAAGAAATCCACCACCCCGCTCAGCGCATCGACGCCATGCAGCGTCGATCCCGCACCCTCAAGCACCTGGATCGAATCCATCGCTTCCATCGGAACCGGCAAATCGAGATTGTGATGCGAAGTCTGCGCGTCGTTGATCCGGAATCCGTCCAGCAGCACCAGCGTCTGCTCAAAGCTGCCGCCGCGCAGCACCGGGTCTGCCTGCCCGCCCCCCGCTCCTCGCTCCTCGAGAAAAACCGAAGAGTCCTCGCGCAGAAAATCCTGCGGCGACTCGGCTGCCAGCGATTCTCCCTTCATCGGCAGCACTTCAACCGATCGTGGCGACTCAGCCAACGGGACGGGCGTTGCCGAGCCCAGCACCACCATCGTCACTGCTTTGCCAGTCACCTCTGCAGGCGTCTTCTGTGCAGCATCCTGCGCCGGTGACGCGCCTTGCGCGCCTGCCAGCAGCAAACATCCAGTCCCGATGATGAGTCGCGCTCGAACCATACCAGTCAGCACCATCATCTCCGCCGGAGCAGGGCTTCCCAATTACAATTTTGTATTGTCTTGAATAATTGACCTGCTAAACTACTTCAGCAAACTCCGCTAGCCCCGCTAGCGCCACTTCCTCATGCGCATCGACGCCTTTCTTCGCGAAAGCCCCATGTTCGTCGTCAACCGAGCGGGCCGCCGCTTTGATTCGCTCACCGCGCGGGTGCTTGCCGCCGACGGACTCGGATTCCTTGAAGCTCTGGTGCTGGCCGCGCTCTTCTTTGAAGCGCCACGCCAGGTCAAGCCTTCGCAACTGGCTGAAACCTTCTCGACCACCCGCGGCAACCTCAGCCACTGTATCTCATCACTCGAAGCTAAAGGGTTTCTTCAAAGAAGAATTGACCCTGACGATGCGCGCGCATATCTTCTCACGCTCAAGCCGCAGGGTCGCCGCTGCGCCCTGCGCGTCATCGCCGCGCTCGACCGTTTGCAAAAGGACTTTGAAAGCGAAATCGGCAAAACCACGCTCGCCGAAATGCTCCGCTCCATCCACAAGCTCGAATCCCGCGCCACCGCGCGCTAAAGCCAGCGCCTAAACAACCAGCCGCTTCGGCCCGATCTCTTCCCACCTCACCGGCTCCACCCGCCGCACCAGCAATCCCCACGACAATCCGCCAATGAGCGCCACCACGCCCGTTACGGTGAACGCCAGGCGCGCGCTTCCTTGCGTTTGCACAATCAATCCCGTCAGCCACGGCGCTACGATCCCTGAAAAATTGGCAATTCCATTCTGCAGACTCGACCATCGCCCCGCCATCACCGGGCCGGCAAGCGTCTGGGTAATCGCCCAGTGATTCGACGCGTACGCGCCCTGGCCGGTGCAGGCAAGCGCCAGCAGCCCCAGCGCCAGCGCCGGGTTCCCGTGAACCAGCGAGAACGGAATGAGGCATGACGCGAGCACCAACCCGCCTGATGTCACGGACCGCCGCACGATGGTCGGCGAAGCTCCACCCGCAATCAGCCGGTCAGAGAGGAATCCCGCTACCAGCGTGGAGCAGGCGATCAAGAAGAACACCGCGGACGTGAGTCTCGACATCGCCCCAATCGAGAGATGCTCCTCCTGGACCAGGTACGTAGGCAGCCAAGTCAGCAAAAAATAATAGAAATAATTCCCGCAGAAGTGCCCCAGAAACGATCCCCACGCGCATTGCAGTCGCAACATCTTCGCAATCGACGGGTTCTCGGCATTGCCCAATTCGCTGCGATGTTCGTCTGCATGCTTCTCCACCGACCGCCGTTCTTCTCCATTCGCTTCTCCCGGCGGCATTACCTTGTACCAGAACGGCAGCCAGATCAGCGCGCCCAGCCCGAAGAAGACGAACAGCATCCTCCAACCAAAATGCACCAGCACCAAGCCGCCCACAAATGCACCCGCGGCCGGCCCAAG
Source organism: uncultured Acidobacteriaceae bacterium (assembly GCA_963751285.1). Lineage (GTDB taxonomy): Bacteria > Acidobacteriota > Terriglobia > Terriglobales > Acidobacteriaceae > Telmatobacter. The sequence continues at coordinate 304,956 of CAVVUE010000018.1, forward strand.
CTTGGTACCCGCGTCAATCAGGGCGTTCGCGCGCCCACGATGCTCCTGGGGCATCGCCGCAAAGATGCGCGAATAGCAGGGATAAGCGACCGACTCGCCGATTCCCAAAGCGAGGCGCAGCGCAAAGAACGTGACAAAACCCGCTGTCAATCCCGTGAACGCCGTGGCCAGCGACCAAAGCAGGTACCCGCCAAACAGCACCCATCCGGCATGAAAGCGATCGGCCAGCCAGCCTGCCAGCCCGAACACCTGCACCAGCGCATAGGTCCAGAAAAACGCCGAAAGCAGCTCTCCCGCCTGCAGCGACGAGATTCCGAATTGCTTTTCCAGGATCGGCACCGCCAGCGAGAGGTTGCTGCGGTCAACGTAATTGATCACTACCGAAGCCACGAGCAGCGCCACAACGATCCATTCGCGGCGCGTCATTTTCACAGGGATCGAAGAGGCTTCAGGCATCGTTGTATGGAATCTTCACCCTCGGCAATCTCCGCAAATCCTATCACGCGCGCCATTCATTCCTTCCCGCCGCTGCTCTCCGACTCCTCCGTCGCCACTGCCGCCTCGCCCAGCGCATTCCCCTCGAACACAATCTTTTTCAACTCACCTTTTCCGGTGGAAAGAAAAACTCCCGTCCCCTTGAACGCTCTTGAGTCGCGCACGATCGCGCCTGCCGCATCATCCAGCCGGATCACCGGTGTGTGCTTGAGAGGCTCGCTTTCCGTCACATCGTCCAGCTCCAGATTGCTCGCGTGCTCCACGCGAACGCCGGCCCCGCCTTCGGATTCAACTCCACATTGTGCAGTTCCAGATCGTCAGTGTAGGTCGCCTTCATTCCCGTCGCGCCCGTTCCCATCACATCGCTGATGTGCAGGCCCTGAATCGGCATCTCCGGCAGTCCCTCAACATCGATCAGCGTCTTCGCTCCATCAATCGTCATGTGGCTCATGGCAATGTTGCGAAACACTGGCGTCGTCTTCGATACCGTCTCCTCGCCCCTGCGCGTCTCGCCTTCCATCAGGTGGTAGTTCGTCACCACGATCGCTTCGCCCACGTTCTCCATCGTCCAGTTGTCAAAGCGCACGTCCTCTACCACGCCGCCGCGCCCGCGCGCGCTTTTGATTCGAGCGCCGTTCTCCGTGCCGACCGCCGTCATGTTGCTCGCCACAATGTTTCGTATACTTCCTGACGTCTCGCTCCCAATCGACACCGCGCCGTGCGCGTGGTGCACCGTGCAGTTTGTGATCGTCACATCCTCTGTCGGCCGGTTCACACGCAAGCCGTCCGCGTCTTTGCCCGACTTGATCACAATCCCGTCGTCGCCCGTATCGATATAGTCGTTGGCAATCCGCACAAAGCGGCTCGAATCCACAACGATCCCGTCCGTGTGCACGCCGGGATACGTCTCGATCACCAGGTTCTCCACCGTCGCGTTTTCGCTATAGAGCAGATGCACCGTCCACATCGGCGATCCGACAAACCGCAGCCCCGAAATCAGGATGTTCTTGCTGTTCATGAAGCGCACAAATGACGGCCTCAGCTCCGATGCTGCTTCCCGATATTCCTCTTCCGGAATCGTCTTGCCGGCATTCAAGTCGTTCAAAAGCTGCTCCCAATGCTGCCCGTTCGCGCTGCCGGGATTGTTGCCCTCCCGCTGTTCCCTGCTGTGCAGCTTCATCCAGTCGGCGTTGCTGCTCATCAGCACACCCCTGCCCATCACCGCGACATTTTCCAGGTCGTGTCCGCCGATCAACGGAACTGGCGTCAGAGTCTCAACCCCCTGCTGGCGTCCCGGCGTAAACGGCAGGGTCGTGGCCGGAAATTCAACGGTAGCGCCCGCATCAAAATACAACGTCAGGTTGCTCACCATCTCAATTGGCCCGCTCACATAATGCCCCGCCGGCACAAACACCGTGCCTCCCCCCGCCGCCTTCGCCGCTGCAATCGCCGCCTTAAACGCATTTGCCGCATTCGCCGAACCGTCGTTTTTCGCGCCATAATCGACCACGTTGAGTACCGGCCGGCCAGCGTTCTCCTGCGCCAAGCCACACACTGACATCGCAACCATCGCCAGGGCGGTGGTCATCCCTTGCCGCAGTTTTGCTTTCATTCGGGTTCACCGCGCTTCATCCGGACCGCTCATTTCGGCTCGATGGCCACCACCCACAAGTCGGTGTCGCCCAGGTTGTGTCCCCTATGCGTCTGCGCCGGCCGCCAGTCCACCTCATCGGTCTTCAACGTGGAGGGTTGTATTCTGCCATCCGGCAGAACATGCTCCAGCTGCGCGCCGCTCAGGCAAACCACGACGCGATCGTGATGTGTATGTTGCGGCTCCCACTCGTGTGCTGCAATCCTGATGTTGTAGGTGCGGCTGTGGGCGTCCTCAAAGAGCATCTGGTAATTCGGCGGCAGGCCCGTCATGCCCCACATGTCGTGCGCGCCGGCGGTCAGAAACTCCACGCGCACCAGCCGCAAAAGCTGGTGTCCCGTGTTGATCAGCACCCCGGCCCGCGCCATCTCGTCCACCGTCTCGCCGCGCTCAACTGTCAAGTTCTGTTCTGTGCCATCGGCCAGCTTCAACTGTGCCTCATCGCCTGCCAGATACACCACCACACTCGCGTGATCCGCCGGAAGCGGCGCTTGCTCGCCCGGCTTGAGCGTCACCTCGCTCACCGCGACCTTCTCGTTCTTCAAAACCTCTGTCGTCGCTGCGAAAAGCGACCCCGCCGCCATCCACAGCGCCGCCGCTCCCATCAAAACAGATCTCTGACGCATCACCGTTCCACCTCAAGAAATCTCCGCTGCCGCTCCCGCCGCCCGTTCGCATTTTCTCGCGGCCATCCGAACGGCGCAGCCATCCTATCATGCAAGGGCGCCCACAATCCCGTCGCGCCGGCCGAAATCCCTGCGCCGGCGGCGCAACGGTAGATCCCGGCACATTCGTGATCCCCATGATCAACCGCTCGCGCGCAATATTCAGCACATTCGTCAGTGATTCCGCCGTAAACGGCCGGTTCAGGAAGTTCGGCTGACCGGCAACGTCCAGTGCATAGTTCAGCACACCCCGCGGCACCGAATTGGGCGCCAGGACGCCTCATTCCTTCGCATGCACGTCCTCGCAAGAGCCTGCCAACGCGTGCAAGAAATTCGCACAATGCTTTAACCTTAACCGGCGCGATGTCTTGATAACATTTGGTGCACTGGATGCAGCAGCAGCCGCAATCGCGGAACCGGCTTCATATTTGCATTGCATAACGGCTTCAACTACTTCACAGCCAAACACAGGAGGGAACGGTATGCCAAAGATTACGACCAAAGACGGTACGCAGATTTTCTACAAGGACTGGGGCCCGAAAAGCGCACAGCCCATCGTGTTTCACCACGGCTGGCCTCTTTCGTCGGATGACTGGGACAATCAGATGCTGTTCTTCCTTGCCAACGGCTATCGCGTCGTTGCGCATGACAGGCGCGGTCACGGTCGCTCCTCGCAGGTGGACACTGGCCACGACATGGACCATTACGCGTCCGACGCCTCGGCAGTGGTCGAGCATCTCGACCTGAGGAATGCGGTCCATATCGGCCATTCGACGGGCGGGGGCGAAGTGGCGCGCTATGTCGCCAAATACGGCGAGCCTCAAGGCCGCGTCGCCAAGGCCGTGCTGCTCGCATCCGTTCCGCCGCTTATGCTCAAGACCGAAAAGAATCCGGGCGGCACTCCGATCGAAGTGTTCGACGGATTCCGCAAGTTAGTGGCCGAGAACCGGGCGCAGTTTTTTCTCGATTTCGCCTCGGGGCCGTTTTACGGTTTCAACAGGCCCGGCGCGAAGGCCTTGCAGGGAGTGATCCAGAACTGGTGGCGCCAGGGGATGATGGGCAGCGCGCTCGCTCACTACCAGGGCATCAAGGCTTTCTCCGAGGTAGACCAAACCGACGATTTGAAGGCGATCACGGTGCCGACCCTCGTGATGCAGGGTGATGATGATCAAGTTGTCCCCTACAAAGACGCTTCGCTGCTGCAGGTCAAGTTGCTCAAGCATGGCACACTCAAGATTTACCCTGGCTACCCTCACGGCTTGATGACCACCCATGCCGACGTGATCAATGCGGACCTCCTGGCATTCATCCGCAGCTAACGCCCTGCGGGGCCGCATTGAGCGGCCCCGCTCTTCCCGCCCGTTGCAGAGCTGATCGAGAAGTAGCGGCCCGTGAACTCGGCCCGTCGTCGGTGTTAGCGGCATCGGCTGCAATCATTGCGAATGGGCTGCGCCCGGATGGATCAAACTGAGGACGATACGAATCGGAAACTGAAGACCAGCGGTATAACATGAGGTGCGGATGGACAGGGTTCCGAGCTTAAAGGAGACGTCGTTGTCGGAGTGACGGTGACTCGCCGCACACCGCCTCCATCGCTGTGCATGCCATTTCCCCGCTCGCGAGCAGTTCAAGGAGCACATCGAATGAGCACAGATTTCTCCGAGAAGGTCGTTCTTGTTGCCGGCGGCACCGGCGGGCTCGGCCGGTCTGTCAGCCTCGCATTTCTTCAGCATGGCGCAACCGTCGCCGTCACCTGGCGCCATGAGCAAGAATTCGATACCCTGCGCAACGCGATCGGTAATGGCGCGAGCCGGCTTACGGGGTTCGACACCGACGTCACCGATCCGAAGGCGACTGCCGATCTCGTCAGCCAGATTCTCTCGCGCTTCAATCACCTCGACGTGCTGGTCAACACTGTCGGCGGCTACGCGGGCGGCATTCCCGTGTGGCAACTCGAACCGGACGTCTTCGAGCGCATGATCGACCTGAATCTGCGCGCGTCCTTCGCGTTGGCCAAAGCTGTCGCGCCCGCCATGGTCGCCCGCAAATCCGGCTCCATCGTCAACGTCGCCGCCAAAGCCGCCTGGGATCATGCCGCCGGAGCCTCCGCCTATGCCGCAACCAAGGCCGCAGCTCTGGCTCTCATGGATTCGCTTGCAGCCGACCTGGTGGGCACAGGCGTCCGCGCCAACTCCGTCCTACCAAGCATTATTGATACTGAAGCCAACCGCCGCGACATGCCAAAGGCCGACTTTTCCAAGTGGCCCAAGCCCGATGACATCGCCAATGTCATCCTTTTCCTCGCAAGTGACGAAGCCCGCGTCATCCATGGCGCAGCGATTCCCGTCTTCGGTAATGGCTGAATGGGATGTAACCGTTCGCAGCGGAACGACCAATTCCGCACAACGATTCCTATCACTTGGCGTAAGGTGGATGCATGCGGCTACCACGAGAGTTTCGAATTGCAGCTCTCTCTCGATCGCTCGGTTTCGGTGCTTGTTTCGTCCTGTTGGCTGCAGCTTTTTCACAAAAGCTCGTAACGCCGGGGTATCTTTTCAACTCCGATCCAACCTGTCACGAAATCAATGGCAAGTTCTACCTGATCACCACGCAGGATCCCTTCACCACTCGTCTCGAAGTCCCGAATGATTTCTACAAAGGGATGTATGCGTACCGGGCGCTGACCACCGAAGATTTTGATCACTGGGTGGATCACGGATCCATCATTACCGGTCGCGATGTCACGTGGAACACCGGCTTTGCGCTATGGGATGGTGATGCCGCGATTGCCGCGAATGGCATGTACTACGCCTACGCGCCCTTCCGCACCACCTCCGCACTTGACCAGGACTACGGCACCTACGAAATTGGTGTCTTCACCGCCAAGGATCCTCTCGGACCTTACAAGGATGTGTTCGGCGGCCCAATGAAATTGCCGGATGGATCGCCGCTTGTCGGATTGAGCCCCACGATTACCCGGGCGCTGGACGGCTCGCCCTACTTGATCTGGGGATCGGGAGAGACTCGCTTGCACGAAGTCCAGATTGCGCGGCTGAAACCCGATATGACGCAACTGGCTGAGGCGCCGCGAACCATTGAAGTCCCAAAGCAGGATGCCTGCGGCAACTTCGAGTACTTTGAAAGCCCCATGCTGCTGCATCATGGGCCGGAGTGGTACTTCACCTACGTCGCATACAAGAACGACAAGGGCCCGGGATGTGATGCCAAGGGGTCGTATGTGAACTACATCGAAGGCGACAATATGTTCGGCCCGTTCACCGGTTCCGTTCATCATTTGGTCTTTCCGGCGGGAGACAGCGAGGAATCGATCCAGCAGGGTTTCTGCTCCTATCGTGGGCAAATGTTTCTCGCCTATCACGTGCCATACGAAAACGTAGCCGGTGAACACGACCACCACCGCCAGGTCGCCGTCACCCGATTGCAGTTTCTCCCCGACGGTACCCTGCAACCCATCATTCCCGGTCGCGATCCGGGTGCAGGCACTCCCGGCGTTAGCGAACTCACTCTGGACGCATTCGCGCCGCGCCGCGAAGCCGCCGAGTTTCATGCGCGGATGAATGCCGAAGCCGAAAAGGGCCTGCGGGGTGAGTACCAGCTCAAGATGGGAGACGGAGGCTATCTGCGCTTTCACAACGTCGCCTTTGCGGGCGGCGCCACTGAGTTCCAGGTGGAAGTGAGTTCTGAGAATCCGTCTCTGTCGAATGGCACGCTCGAAGTCCGGTTGGATCATCCTGCCGGCGAATTGATCGCGGTCGCGAAAGTGGCGTACACCGGCGGGCCAACCACCTTCAGGCTTTTGACAGTTCCTTTATTGGCAAAGGTCCACGGTGTTCACGATCTTTGCCTTGTCGCGCACGGCGACTCCAGCCCGACGCAGCGACGCCTGTTCAATATCACGTGGTTTCGATTCAAGCCGGCCAAATGAAGGCGCGCAAATCGACCACGGATTCCCTGTGCCGTGAGTACTGCGGTCGAGTGATTGCTGAGCCAAGACCGTTAGGTTACCCGGCGCCTATTGCGTCGGCTCGTTCTCTGGCAGCTCGTCATCGGGGGCGACAACCCACTCGACTGGTTGCGAGGTGCGCAGGGTACCATCTGGCAGTTCGCCGACCAGAACCGAGCCGTGCGCGCCGAGTGAGTGCGGACCAGGGAAATTGAGGGTTGGGTGGTCGGTGCTGATTTCGCCAAGCAGAGCGGCACTGTCGTAGACCTTCACCGATTTCCACACACCCGCTCCGAAATCCGTGCAGGTCAACTCCAGCGGTTCGCTGCTGCCATAGACCGGGCCGTGGTTGTCGGTGAGCGCGAGCTTCAGGGGATCGGAATAAGTGGCAATTCCTCGGTAGATCATCGCGGCGTCTTCATCGATGAGCCAGCTCGCCTCTTTCACGCGCTTGGCCTTGCCTGGATATTGGTTCGCAGGATAAATAGCCGTGATGCCGCTCTTCCAGGTCGAGTTGTCGGCAAGCCAGGCGCGGCTCGGGTCGACGGGCTTGAGCTCGACGGGGCCATTGAGGGATGACGCGCGTGTGTCGAGCCGCTCATCGAGCGCGTGTTGCATGGTGACCAGGTAGAGCGGCACGCTTTCGTTCCAGGTATGCCCCTGGCCCTGCTCGACAATCAGCGACCATGGCGCGCCCTTGGGGCGATTGGTGTCGAAGATCCGCCGGATGGCCTCGACGCGGCGCGGCTCGTCGACTTCGCCCGCCGAAAGTACTGCCGGTGTGGAGAGTGCCTGCGGCGAGAGGGTATCGTAGCTCTCATAGATGCCGCCCTTCGAGATGGTGAAAGCGATCACGCGCGCGGGCATCCATGCGTTGAACTCGTAGGCCATCTGGCCACCGTTCGAGTGGCCGGTGAACAGGACCGGGGCATTTTCGATCTCAGGGTGTCCGGACTGCCTGGCAAACGAGCGCAGCGCGGCGAGGATCACATCGCCCTCGCCTTCGCGAATCATCATGCCGAACTGCGAGGTGGCCACGACGGCGAGTCGATTGGCGGCGGCGTAGGCCTGAACATAAGGTGTGAGAGCGGCATCGCGGGTATCGCCGCCGGCGCCGTTTCCCCACAGCAGTACGGCGCGCACTTCCTGCGAGGATCGAGGCAACCACATGCGCAGGCCGCGGCCAATCGAAGGAAACTCCACCTCGTAGGCGATCCCGGCGCGCACCCATCCGGCGACCGCGACGCCGTTGAAATCGCCGTCGAAGCGGCCGGAGGCAAGCGTGCCATTGAGCTTGAGGTGCAGCGCGATGCTTCCTTTTCCGCTCTCGAGCGGATGCTGGCCGTCTACGGTCAATTCGATTGCCGCTTCAAATGTGCTGCCGGCCAGATGGGCCGAGGTGCAGACGACGCCAATCTCGTGATTGCCGGAGTGGGCCGTTACGCCGGGGTGGGGATCGGTCCAGCCAGTAAAGAAGAGCGTGAGCGGCGCCAGCGCCTCTGAAGGCCGCTTGCCTTCGATGGTCAGCGCATTGCGCAGATGGACGGTGAGGCGGGCGGGATAGGCCACTTCCTGCACTTTGGCGGCATGCCCGTTGGCCGCGAGGAAAAAGGGTTGTGCAAGCAAAAGTAAAACGGCAAGCCTACGAAACGTAGCCCTCATCGCGCGCATGACTCCGGAAGACGCAGCCATTTTAGTGCAGTTTCCGAAGCAGCCCGTAATCCGTCCGGCGCGCAGACCGCAGATCCTTCAGACGAGCCGGACTCTAGCCCGCAAACAGAAAATCCCACGACGAGTCCAGGAACATCCAGCGCTGTGTGCTGAACCAGCTTGTCGGCAGCCCCGGCACATGAAGTAACGTATGACCGCCAGCGCAGATGAGCTCGGTACCGCTCCAGGCCAGGAACATTCTCGAAACCAGTCCGACTTGTGCGGGATGCGTCACGCGCCTGAGGCAGACAGGGCAACGCTGGCGTTGATCTAATAGCGCCCATCTCATTCCAAACAGGCAAATAGTTAAGGAGATAGCCAGCTGTATATAAACTCCATCGGGCGAGAACACCGGAAAATGCCAGTACGCCAGGTCAACTGACGAAAAGTAGGCGAACAGCATGATCAAAATAATCTTCACGCCAAGGAAGCCAAGCCGAACTGCTCTCCGCATCCAGGAAGGCTTGTGCGAGCTGAAGCTGTACTCTGCAAGCGATACCGAGACAATAGCGGGCAACGCAAGGAAACCGAGAAAAATTCCAAACCAATAGATGTTCGCCGGTCCCGGCATTTGTTCATCAAGGGATTTGCCCAAAAAATCGTGTTCCGCCCTTCGCGAGTCATAGGAAGCGATACGGACCAGGCCGCCCCACACTTCTGACCTTCCGATCCGTGTCAAATGGGCCACAACATATCCTCGGCCGCCGGAATTGATTTCGGAGTCGGATTCCAGTAACCATGCGTCAGAGTTTCCTGGCAGCCTCCAGGCATCGCCTGGCGCGATTCCGACAACTCGCGCCGGCCGCGATCCAACGTGCAGCACGGTGCCGACGATCTCTGGGTTCGCTCCGAACTGCTGTCTCCACACCCGCTCGCTCAGAACCAGGCGCGCCACATCGCTTCGGGCTTGCTCCTTTGGAACCATGTAGTGCAGAGGCCAACCCGCGAGGGTGAAGAGATTCGAGCTGGCCCGAGCGATCTGCCACGTACGGCCGGCATGAGGGCCAAGCTCTACAGACTCTCTTGCGACGCGATAGAACGCAAACCCGTCAGCATAACGCTGCCTGCTTCGCTCCCAGATCCGAACTTGATCAATCACCATGCTTGGGACCGAGCTTTTTTGGGCCCCTTCGTCCTGGATCAAGATCGTTCCCGGCCGTACCTGGGTGCTTGAGAAATCCTGCTCTACGCGAACGCCCGGCAACAATAGCGAGGCCAGGTAGCTCACAAGCAGAAGGCACCCGAGCCAGAAAATGCAGAGCGTCGGCGAACCGTGAAGTCGGGCAAATCGCGGTCGGTTTCGCCACCAAAGGCGTCTCAGACATGCCGCGTCCTGAAACGCTCCAAAACAAAAGCCGGCAATTTCTCGTTCAGTTTGCCACGAAGCTGTGCAGGAGGCGCCATTCGAACGCCGCGCATGCCATAGTTCCGACTCCCACTCCAGGCGCCACTCCGCCCGTTGCCTTTCCGGTACGAGGTAAGACGCGCAACACAAGAGTCCGCGATCGATCGCATGAAAAACCGGTTCGGAGTGGGGTGTCATAACGACTTCTCCTCTACAGTTGGGATCATGCGTTCCAGCAAAGGATAGCGATTCCGGGATGCCTGGAGCGCCTCCGCGCCGGTCGTAGTCAGTTTGTAGTACTTGCGCGGCGGCCTCTGATCGGCGTCGGCGATGGATTGCCGTTCCCAGCGCGAGCAGATGAGTTTGTCGCGTTCCAGGCGCCGCATTGCTGGATAGACGGTTCCGCTCGGCAGCCCAGTCATCTCCATGATGCTGAATCCATAGATCAAGCCGGCGTCGATGGCCTGCAAGATCATCGCCGCAGTGTGCGAAAGTTTCGCCACGGAAGCCATGACGCATTATAGCTATGTAGAAGGCTACTTGACAACGAAATCCAATTTCTGAAGAATACTACATAGGGGTCTGTAGTAGTTCCATGATGCTTGAGCTCAAAGGCCTTTACAAATCCTTCCGTGGCATCCCCGCTGTCGAAGACGTTTCATTCAGCATCGCGAGCGGTGAGATCGTTGGGTTCCTGGGACCGAACGGCGCCGGAAAATCCACCACCGTCAAAATCATGACTGGCATGCTGCGGCCGAACGCCGGGCGGGTTCTCTTTGACGGTCGCGATATTCGTAAGGATCTGGTTGCCTTCCGCCGCGCCATCGGCTACGTCCCTGAAGAGGCGCATCTCTACGGCTACATGTCAGGGTTCGAATATCTGCAACTGGTGGGACGGCTCCGCGGTTTTTCCGAAGCCCTCATCGAGATCAAGGCTGCCAGGCTACTCAAGCTTCTCCATCTCGAATCGTCTCAATACTCGCCCATCTCCACCTACTCGAAAGGAATGCGCCAGCGTGTGCTCATTGCCGCCGCCGTGCTGCATGATCCACGCCTGCTTATCCTCGACGAACCCCTTTCGGGGCTCGATGTCATCTCCGCGCGCCTCCTTAAGGACCTGCTTGAGATGCTTGCGGCAGAAGGCAAAGCCGTTCTGTACATCTCGCACGTGCTGGAGGTGGTGGAGCAGGTATGCAGCCGTGTTGTCGTTATCGCCAAGGGGAAGGTCCTGGCCGACGCGCCGCCTTCCGAGCTGACGCAGTTGATGAGGCTACCCGATCTCGAAAGCGTTTTTGCGCAATTGGTTCAACAGCAGGATACGGCAGCCGTCGCGCGGCAGATTGTCGAGGTCATGCGGACTCACCATGCGTGAATCCTTTGAGCGAATCCTGCTGATGTCGGAGCCCGACGTTCTCCCTTTGCGTGCGCAGGCGGCTCGAGGTCCCAAGCGTCAGCCTGAACGGAGTCAATTCGCCCATCTGCTGCGCCACTTTCTGGAGCGTTTCTTCAACCACGAAACCGCCTCCCCGGATGGCGACGCCAAAACGCGCCTTGTTCAGGTTGCCTTCGCCGCCGGGCTGCCGCCGTTCGTGATCGCAATCTACCTGTGGCCTGTGTATCACCCGTTCATCGAATCCACGATGCGGCGCCGTGCGCTGCCCGGCCCTCCCCCGTATTGGCTGCAAGTGAATCACCACTTCTTTTTCGTGATCTACTCATTCGTCGCCGTCGGCATCGCGACGGTTTTCGAGTGGGACCTTTTCTTTCCCGATCTCCTCGACCTGTTTGTGCTCAAACCCCTGCCCGTTCCAGGCTTGCGGCAGTTTCTTGCGCGTGTGTCGGCGATCGCCATCTTTGTCGCCGGATTTCTGTTCGATGCGAATGTCTTTGCGACGATTGTTCTCGTCCCGGCCACCGACCCGCCCAATTTGCCGCGCTTTCTTGCCGGTCATTTTCTGGCCGCTGCAGGTAGTGGACTGTTCGCCGCCGCTTCGGTGTTGGCCTTCGAATGCTTGGTGCTCTCGGTTCTGGGCGAGCGGTGGTTTCGCCGCGTCTCCCTGTTCATGCAGGGCTTCCTGATTTCCGTACTGCTCATGATCTTGCTGTTGTTTCCGGTGTTCTCGGGCGTCGTGCCCAACCTGCTGCAATCCGGCCATTGGTACGTTCGCTCGATTCCTCCGTTTTGGTTTCTCGGCGTCTATCAGCGCCTGATGGAAGGATCGGCCGCGCTCCCCATCTACGGCCAGCTTGCCCGAACCGCCTTTTTGGCTACGCTCCTGGTGACAGCGATCGTAATCTTCACCTACCCCCTTGCCTATCTCCGACGCACGCGCCAACTCGTTGAAGGTGGCGCTGCCCGTCCGCATCGCAACTGGCTGTCCGCAGTCATCTCCCGCCTCGTCAATGCAATATTGGTTCGTCCGCCAGAACGTCGCGCCATCTTTCATTACGTCACGCAAACTCTTCTTCGTGTTCCACGCTACCGCGTCTATCTTGTTCTTTATGGAGGGGTGGGTCTATCGATCGTCATTGCCAGCGTCCTGCGCTTTTCCGTCATTCACAATCAGGTCCGCATGGCGGTCTCAGTCGACGGCCTGCGCGCCTCCATCGGCATTGTAGTTTTTTGGGCCGTTGCAGGACTTCGTATCGCTTTTCTCTCGCCTGGCAACCAGCAGGGAAGCTGGGTCCTTCATTTCATCCACGGCAGGCCTCCGGAATTACGCACGGCACTCGAGCAGCTGCATGCCGTCAAAGTCTGGGCGCTTCTCTTTGCGGGCATCGTCACCGGCACTGTAGCGCTACTCGCCTGTGCAATCGCTCCGCCGCAACTTCTCACCTTGCGCATAGTCACTGCTCAATTGCTTGTCGCCATGGGTCTCTGTCTCCTATTGACTGATCTCTTCTTTTTGCATTTCACCACAGTGGCCTTTACGGGCGAACAATCAAGCGAATCACCAAACCTGGCAATAGCGATTGCGAAGTATTTCACCTTCTTTCCGATTGTTGTCTGGCTCTCAACCTTCTCCGGACCGTGGATCGAACACCGTGCCTGGCGCTACCCGGCAATTGCAGTTGGCATCGTAGTGGCGCACGTGCTCATCGAGCTGCGCCACCGTGAAGTTGTTCGCCAGCACTGTCTGCTTTTTGACCCGGACGACCGGGACAATTTGTTTCTCCTGCGACTTGATCTTCGCGATTACGGTACTCATGAACAAAATGCGGAAAGCCAGGCAATAGAGGATGACGCTGACCCGCGGTGCCAATACGAACCCGTATGTGAGAACGCCGATCGTAACGAATGAGGCCCCTGGCGGGCTTCTTCTCGACACGATCGATTTCGCTTCGTATTGTTGTCACTCAACCGGGGTGCCCGTCCTGGCTCGCCAGGGCGGGGTGGCGCCGACACATTAAAAAAGGCCAGGAGAACTTCTCCTGGCCTTCAACACTTCTGGCGCTTCCTGTGGGTTGACGCATAACGTGAAAGCGTCGGCCCGTATTTTTCAATCATTTCCGAGCTTCGAACCTCCGTAAAGTGAAAGTCTTTGACCGCGTAAGGTGAAAGTTGCGCCATCAATTTACGGATGGGGTGAAATCTTTACCAAGCTACATCTCGAGAAGAGCATAAGATATTTTCAGTTAGTCGCTTATGGAATGATGAGACTACAGTCGAATTGCCCGATGGAGCGGGGCGCTCCCAAAGCATTTCGCTGTATCCGGCCGGCAATTCTCGCTCGCTTCTATAAGCGCCGGCGGCTCGACCGTTATAAGGTCAAAAGCTCTATCGGGGGTTCGAATCCTCCTCTCTCCGCCATACATTTGCCTACCTTCTTGATTCCATTGATAAACTATAGAAACTAAGCTGGTTATGTGAATTCCGTATTGTCCGCATTGTCCCAATCGTACGGCCAATTCAGTCCTGTAGGCCGGTTTTGCATGACAATGGCTGGGCTGCATGACAACGGCGGAGGGCGCCCGTCACCACATCTCCTGTTAGTCCCGATAGGAACCTAACGTTTATCATTACCGATGAACTGCTCGGTTGGGGCTTCAGGGCCGCTTCGCCCCTGGATCGGATTCGCGTGTGGACTGATAACGAAACCGACATTGACTTCCTTAACTTCAGTGGTGTTGCAAAGACAGCCGCTGAGATGATCCGGCGGGTACAGCCGAACCCCGTGTCTATCGGGGTCTCTGGAGCTTGGGGTGCCGGAAAGTCGTCTCTCATTAGGCTCATCCATAATGAGCTGCAGTTGGATAACAGCAAGCCGAAAGGCGTTTTGTCTGACCCTAATACCTTTCTTTTTGTGGAATTCAATGCCTGGCTTTATCAGGGGTACGACGATGCGCGAGCAGCACTTCTCGAGACAGTTGCGCAGACGTTACAGCGCGAGGCGGAAAGCCGGGAGACCGCCTTCGAGAAAGTCAGAGACTTCGCAAAGCGGGTGAACTGGTTTAGGGCGGTGAAGTTCGCAGGAGCTTCGGTTTCTGCTTGGATGGCAGCGCACGCAGCCCATCCGGAACTGGGCTTCCTGGCTTTGTCGGGAGTCGTTGCCACTGGATCTAGAACAGTGGAGGGTGGAGAGAATGGTTCCGCTAAACCGGACAAGGATGGGAACGAGAGCAGTGAGAAATCGAGCACCAATAAGAAAGATGCATGGCTAAAGGCGGCGGAGGATGAGACTCCCCCGAAGGAGATACAGGCCCTCCGAAACGCACTGGAGGAGGCCCTTCGGGAACTGGATGCCACTTTGGTCGTCTTGATTGATGATCTCGACCGCTGTCTGCCGGAAACAGCCATTTCAACGCTTGAAGCAATCCGCCTCTTGCTCTTCATGGACCACACCGCATTCGTGATCGCTGCGGACGATTCCATGATCAAACACGCGGTTAAGCGCCACTTCTTGGGCGTAGATGACGACTTGGCCACGAACTATTTCGACAAGTTGATCCAGGTCCCGATCCGTGTACCACAGCTGGGTGTGCAAGAGGTGCGCTCTTACATGATGCTCCTCTACGTCAACGCGAGCGGGCTCGACACGCCTGAGAAAGAGAAAATACGACAGAAGATCTGCGAGCGACTCGGTCGTACATGGCGAGGAGACCGCGTCGACGCAGAGTTTGTTAAAGGTCTGCTTACCCACTGGCCCGACGGCCTAGAATCGCGACTGGATGCCGCAGACCGATTGGCGGGCCTGATGACGAGCGCCAAGGGGATTGCAGGGAATCCACGCCTCATCAAACGGTTCTTGAATGCACTCTCGCTGCGTCTGTCTCTGGCGGAGGCACAAGGAGTTTCTGTCGATGAGGCTGTGTTGACGAAGCTCTTGTTGTTCGAGCGATGCGGCTCGCCCGAAGCCTACGAGGCACTCGCCCGCTCTGTTATGGAGGATCCGCAGGGCAGACCAGCCGTTATCGCAAGCATGGAAACCGCTGTGCGGGAATCTGAAGATGCAGAATTCGATAAGCCCTGGGACGGCGCATTCATGCGGGACTGGTTAGCCCTCGATCCTACGCTGGGAGACCATGACTTGCGCGGTGCGCTTTACGTCAGCCGAGAGCACGCACCGCTCGTAATGCCAGAGAATCGACTTACCAAGTCGGCGACCGAAATTCTGGGGGCACTGATAGAGAATCCGGACATGGCGAACTCCGTTAAGGCTAAGATTGCAGAGCTTGATCCGCGAAGCCGCGCGACGATCCTAGACAAACTGCTGGATGAAGCGAGGAAGGAACAGGAGTGGGGTACGCCGAAAATCCTTACCGCCTGCCTTGTGGTTACTCGCGGGGACGCGCAGCTTGGCAGGAAACTGTCAGCTTTCTTAAGGGATCGACCAGGCTCCCAGATCAGGGCCAGCATCGTTCCGAAAATCGCCGCTGAGTCGTGGTCGCAGGAGGTGTTTTCGGGATGGCTTGCTGACGGCGACGTGATCGGGCAGGTTAAGACAGCGATCAAGTTGCGCACGGAGAAGAAGAGGTAATGGGCACTTCATCCTCGAGCAAAGGCTCCCCATCGAACGTACCGATGGTCCCGCCTTGGGTGCCTGACGCTCCCGGCACACCTCCCGGCGATATCCCGTCTGACGATAACTCCTCCGGTGATGTTCCCAACGAAGTTTCTTCGATTGCGGCTTTTGCAGGCGGCGAAAGTTCAGATGGGGACGCAGAAGTGTTCTCGGACAACAAGGCGCGACTCGCGCCGCCGGGACGCTTCGGCTCGGCGAGGACAAATCTCACGGCCTTCGCGCGGTACAGTGATCGAGCCGCTATGCGGCGCGGTGTCGGCCATTATGTTTCGCAAGGGTACGGTGGGAGCGGGATCGCGACGCGTCGGATGGGCGGAGCGATACATTTCTCCGAAGTTTTGTTCTCGGCCCTTACGGGAGGGCCAGGAAATGCGCTTCAGGCTTCCGGAGGCTCAGCTCGACCCTGCCGTTTTGGCTGGACGCTCTGCGGACGAAGTCATGGACGCAATTACAGATGCGGTGCGTCCGGTGGATGGCAGCCAGGACGCAGAGTCTTCACGAGCTGCGATCCAGGACGCGCTCGCGGAGACGCTTGAGAGGTTTCCGGACGCCGATCTTTTGAATTTGACCGAGGAGCAGAAGGAGTACGTAACGGAGGTGTTCGTTGCGGGCGAGATTTATGGTCGACTGCTTCTTGATGTGGGAACGAAGGTGATCGAGAATGCACCATCAACATCTGCGGCCCTAGTGCGTTTGAGGGAGATTCGCGACTACATCCGGGAAACCGTCGCTGAGGCATTCCGCGGTCTGAATGAGAGGGGAGTGTCCCTTTCCAAAAGCCGGGTGTCCACGGTTGTGAGCGAAGCGATTAACGACACATTCGTTGTATTCGAGGGATATGCGTGATGAAGATCGTTTGCGCTCCCGAGTCCTATCAGTTTGCTCAACATGAGAGTGGGTTAGAGGTCGTGCTTTATGGAAGCACGAGTGATCCGAAGAGGGGGGCGATTGGTGGGGCCATCCCCGCGACGATCCGGAGAGCGCGGCTGGTTCCGGCACCGATTGCTTGGGATTTGGTCTCTCTTGCGCTGAGCGTTTTCGCCGCAGACCTGGCCGGCCATCGAGCGATGAGCCCAGACGGATGGACGCGGTCCTTCGATTTGCATATCGCCGTATCCGACCCTGATCGGTGGTCGCAAAATAAAGGGACTGTTGAGAGTCTCCTCTGCTATTTGACAACTGACGTTTGGGAGGTCTCCTTTGTCGGGGGCGGGCTAGTTCCCGAAGCGCATCCAAAGGCCGCGCCCTTGGACGTCGACGCGGCGATTCTTCTCTCGGGTGGGCTCGACAGTCTGGTCGGTGCGATTGATCGTGGAGGCGACGGAAAGAAACTGATCGCGGTTAGTCAAACGGTGAGGGGCGACGTCGAAAGACAGGAGCGATTCGCAGCGGCGATCGGCGCTATCCGGAGCCATCTACGGCTTAGCCACACGGAACACATCCCGAATGGCGAGTCGCCGGCATCCCAGCGGAGCCGATCATTGATTTTCCTGGCATACGGAGTGCTCGCTGCGACGGCGACCCTAAGCCATCTCGACGGTGGGACAGTAAACCTATTCGTTTGTGAAAACGGCTTGATTGCACTGAACCCGCCCCTTACGCCGGCCAGAGTGGGGAGTCTGAGCACACGGACTATGCATCCTGTCGTGCTCGCACATTTCCAGGCGCTTCTTTCGAACTTGGGCCTTCGGGTTAATGTGTCGAACCCATACTGCATCAAAACGAAGGGCGAGATGCTCGTTGAATGCCGGGATCAGTCGCTTCTTCAGAAGCTCGCAACCCAATCGACAAGCTGCAGTAGATTCAAGCAATACGGCTATAAACATTGTGGCCGTTGCGTACCTTGCCTCGTACGCCGAGCCGCCTTCGAAAAATGGAGGGGTTCAGACAAGACGGTTTATAGGTTCAATGATCTTGGGCGAGACGATGCGGATTACGCGAGGTTTGACGATGTGCGGTCGACGATGATGGCGATTTCCGAAAGCAAGAGGCTCGGTGTCAGACGATGGATGAGGGCAACGCTGAGCTCGAATTTGATCAGCGGAAAAAGTGCTCTATCCGATGTGGTGCGGCGCGGCCTGGAAGAGCTGGAGGTGTTGATGGTCAAATTGAAAGTACAATGATCGATTTCCATGCACACATCGATCTCTATCCCGACCCACAGTCAGTCGCTCGCCGCTGCGGTGAGCTCGGTGTATATGTCCTCTCGGTAACCAACACGCCCTCAGCTTGGGAGCGCACGGCGGCTCTGGCGTTTGGGCTGCCTCGTATTCGAACGGCATTGGGGTTGCATCCGCAGCTCGCGCACGAGAGAAAACACGAGCTACCTCTCTTCCGGCGGTTGATCGAGAAGACAAATTACATCGGAGAAATAGGTCTTGACGGGGCCCGCGAGTGCAAACAGTTCTGGAACGACCAGATGGACGTTTTCGTGGAGATCCTGGGATTATGTACCGATGCGGGCGGGCGAGTCCTTTCTATCCATAGTCGAAGAGCAGCCAGCGAAGTTATCGGAACGCTAAGGCGTTTTCCATCTGTAGGTGTTCCCATTCTTCATTGGTTCACTGGCACCCACAAGGAGCTGCGCGATGCGGTCGATTTAGGTTGCTGGTTTAGTATCGGGCCCGCGATGCTCAAGTCTGCGAAGTCGACGGAGCAAATTGCAATGATGCCTGTGGACCGCGTCCTCACCGAGAGCGATGGGCCATTCGCGCAAGAGGATGGGCGAGCGCTTCATCCATGGGACGTCAAGGCTACCCACGGTATCCTCGCTCACATCTGGAAGATCTCAGCCGGGGAAGTGGATCGCATCCTCCGCCGAAATCTGACGAGTTTAGGAGCATCCGTCACTAAGGGACTCTCAGCGCGCGAGGGGTCAACTTGAAACTCCGTAGCGCGCTCTAGATTGATAATGAAAAGCCGGCTTGTGGCAAGGTTTTCCGACGGTCGGCGTTGCTCCCGGCGCATCACGTGCAACACAGAGATAGGTCTTGCTCAGACCTCCGTCATGAGCATTTGGTCCAGGCCCACTTGCCACTCTGCGGCCTCTGGCTCTTTATGTGGCGTGCTTGTTGCATCCCAGACCACCAGCAGATCTGCAATTCCCAAGTCGTCGGTAAACACAAAGGCCCCGGAATCTTATGTCCCAGGGCCTTTGTTCTACGCATTCTGATGTGAAGGAGATATCACTCTCTAATGGGCGAAGTCTAGCACCAATCTCTGCGACATGCAGTGATGTGAATATTGTTCGCATCGGAAACAAGAAATGCCGAAATCATAAGATTTCCCATGTTCTGGCTTGTTAGGTAACCCGCCTGGTTTTGGCATAGTCATTTCGGCTTGCAGACAGGTCCGGCAAACAATCAGAACGCCAAAATCGATCGCAACCCTCGTTTATAGGCAGGATGCCTCCTGTCGTACAACTTCGCCGCGCTTATCGCGGGCCCGGAGGCCGTGATGCCGAGCGAATACTATCGAGAAGTCTTCGGCGGCGAGATATCGGACACCTGCGTGTTCGCCAGCCTCGACGAGGCGAACGAAATCCTCGGGCTCATGATGCGGCATTGGAACGATATCGCCGAGACGCTATTCGAGGGGGAGGCCTACGTTCCGCTGCTGCTTGAAGACAAAGATGGCATGGTGCATGGCAACGACTGGGCTCGCGGCTTCATGCACGGCACAGCCCTGCGCCACGATGGCTGGGCAGCGTTGGTTGACGATGAGGAGCACGGAGGGTGCCTGATCCCGATGATGATGCTCTGCCACGAGCACGACCCAGATCCGGAAATGCGGCCCGGGCCGATCAGCCCCGAGAAGCGCGAAGAAGTTATCGTGCAGATGGCGGCTGGGCTGTTGAGCGCGTATCGATATTTCCGGGAACATCGAGAAGCCTACGCAGACACCACATTCACGCCGGAACGACGGCGCGATGTTTCTAAGGCCAGGCGGAATGATCCGTGTCCCTGCGGCTCCGGGAAGAAGTACAAGCGGTGCTGCGGCGGGGCGACGGTGAACTGAACCTGTTGTGGTTGCCTTCCTGCTTGAAGTCTGTTGAACCGTCAGCGCTGAGACGCTCAAGAGACGCTGTCTTCTGTGTCGGGCATGTCCGCACGACATTCCGGAGGCAAGGCGTGGATTAGAATCTCTAGTTCATTCCAACCGCATAGACTTCGATCAGGATGAGCGATTCCTCTCCAAAAGCGCGTACACCCTCAGAAGAGATTGCCGGCCTCGTGGAGCGGGTCACTTTCTTCAACGAGGAGAGCGGGTTCGCGGTGCTCCGGGTGAAGGTGCGGGGACAGCGAGAGTTGGTGACAGTCCTCGGTTCCTTGCCGTCGGTAAGCGCCGGAGAGTGGCTGACTGCTGCAGGCTGGTGGGTCCGAGACAAAGAACATGGGCTTCAATTCAAAGCCACCGTCTTGAAAGCCGTCCCTCCAACCACAAGCGAGGGTGTCGAACGGTACTTGGCTGGCGGCTTCGTGAAGGGTGTCGGGCCTGTCCTGGCGAAGAAGCTGGTCGGACACTTCGGCGCGGAGGTATTGGATGTTATCGGGAACAACCCCGCCGACCTGGAGTCCGTCGATGGTATCGGGCCAAAACGCCGGGAACGGATCGCCAATGCCTGGCAGGAGGGGATGCAGATCCGTGAGATCATGGTTTTCCTGCACAGCCACGGGGTCAGTACTGGGCGAGCAGTCCGCATCTACAAGACGTACGGGAATCTAGCCATCCAAACGGTGCAGGAGAACCCGTACACCCTGGCAAAGGAGATCCATGGGATCGGCTTCGCCACCGCGGATCAGATCGCCCAGAGCGTCGGGATTCCCAAAGACTCGCAAAACAGGGCCCGGGCCGGAATGGACAACGTACTGCTGGGGGCAACCTCCGAGGGTCATTGCGCACTGCCACTGGAGAAGCTGAAGGCGGCGGCAGTGAAACTGCTGGAAGTGCCGGTGGAGACCATCGAGCAGGCCCTGTCGCAGATGCTGACCAGTGGGTCTCTCCTGCTCGAAGAGATCGAGGGCGAACCACTGGTCTTCCTGCCACACTTGAGGAAGGCGGAAGTTGCCATTGCAACGAAGATCAAGCGGCTGGCCGCTGCCGGCATCACCTACCCGAGGATCGATATCGAAAAGGCCATCGCCTGGTGTGAGAAGAAGACCGGAAAGACCCTCGCTCCGAGCCAGCGGGAGGCGTTGAAGACCGCGCTGAGCAGCCGGGTCGTCATCATCACCGGCGGTCCCGGTGTGGGTAAGACCACCTTGGTGAACTCGATCCTGCTCATCCTCCGCGCCAAGAAAGTAAAGTGTCTGCTCTGCGCTCCCACGGGAAGGGCGGCGAAGCGGCTCACTGAGACCACCGGGCTTGAAGCAAAGACCATTCATCGTCTACTGGAAGTCGATCCGGCCACGGGGAGGTTCTCCCGCAATGAAGACAAGCCGCTGGAATGCGACCTCCTCATTGTCGATGAGACCTCGATGGTAGACGTGCTCCTCATGTACGCCTTGCTCCGTGCCCTCCCCAAGAATTCAGCACTCATTATGGTAGGCGACGTAGACCAGCTCCCCTCCGTTGGGCCGGGGAATGCCCTGAGAGATTTGATCGAGAGCGGTGTGGTATCCGTCGTTCGCCTAACCGAAGTATTCCGCCAGGCGGCCAGCAGCAAGATCATCACCAACGCGCACTTGATCCGCCAGGGGAGGATGCCGGAGCTGCGGTCGGCGGGGTCCGGCTCCGACTTCTATTTCATCGAGCGCGATACGCCTGAGGATATCGCCGCAACCCTGGTGAGGCTGGTGCAAGACAGAATTCCGAAGGGGCATCGGCTCGACCCGATTCGTGACATTCAGGTGTTGTGCCCGATGAACCGGGGTTCGATTGGAGTCCGCGAGTTGAACACGGCGTTGCAGGGTACCCTGAATCCTGTTCGGCCCGGTGAGCCCGCCGTGGAGCGGTTTGGATGGCGATTCCAGGTCCGAGACAAGGTCATTCAGACGGAGAACGACTACAAGAAGGAAGTGTTCAACGGGGACATCGGCACCATCGAGAAGATCGATCCTGTTGAGCAGGAACTTTTCATCCGATACGACGACAGACTGGTGACCTACGACTTCGGGGAGCTGGACGAAGTCTCGCTGGCCTACGCGGTGACCATCCACAAGTCGCAGGGCTCGGAGTTTCCGGCGGTGGTCATCCCGGTGGCCATGCAGCACTTCATGCTGCTCCAGCGTAATCTGATCTACACCGGGATTACCCGCGCCAAGCGGCTGCTTGTAGTGGTTGGTCAGAAGAAGGCCCTGGGCCTCGCAGTCAGGAATGACCAGTCACGCAAGCGGTACTCAGGACTGCTGAGTAGCTTGAAAGAAACAGGCCAGTGATGGAGTGTCGAGGGCCTGGGTTCGCTGAGGATTCATGCGACCGGACTGGACGCGATCAGGCGGTTCAGAGCATCCACACTCGCCCTGCTCCACCGCGATGGAGGTTCCCGCTTGTTGGCGCCGGCTTCGATTGGTTGAACTAGCGATTGCGGCCGCGGCCTTCCCGCGCGCGAGATGTTCTTTGTTGTTGACCAGGGAGAGACCTGGTCAAGAACAGAAATAGCCTCGGTATCCATATATGTGGACAAGGACCGGGCACCTGCTACGCCCAGCCCCTAGCTCGTGCAAACCACCACAGTGCAATTGCGCCAAAAGCTATTGCAGGTGTTGAATACAGCTTGCCTTCCCAGCCCGCTTCACTGCGGCCCAACGCTTCCGCTGCGCGGCTGCAATCTTCTTCCGAGCCGCTGCGCTCAGGGTTCGCTTGGGCTTGATTGATGTGGAACCCTCAGCACGGTGATCGAGAAGAGGATCATGCCCTTTGTTTCTTCGCCACCAGTTCATTCGGCCGGCCCAGTATGACTTCAGAAGGCAGGTACCGGCGCTGCTTCCCACACAGCTGGCAGGTCACTTCTATTGAATGGAACGGGAACTCCCTCGCCCCGGAGGGAACATCCCGGTGACAGTCTTTGCAGGTGACGACGAACTGCTTGCGTTCTTGCATCACGAACCCCACGAGAGAATTATTATGAGCGAAATCATAGGTCAAGCCTATACGAGGGAGCTGGGCGAGTTGGCCGGAAGCTTTGAACACTGTGCTATGGTGTCGCCCTACCCTTGGGGAGAGGAGAGGTATTGCAAAAGCGGGCTGGAATCTGGGGCAATTTCGGGCTGTGCTGGTGCGGATCGCGGGCCGACGGGAGTGCTCCCATTGAAAATCATTTCACAGTGCCGCGAATAAGCGAGACGGATGTACTATAGTGCTGTTTTCGAGATCAAAAAGGAAATTCCGGCTAAATCGGAAATCCCGGTTAGGAGGATCGATCCATGAAACGGGTGATCTGCTTGTTCCTCAGCCTTGTTTGGTGCGTATGCGGTGCAACGGGGCAAACACCGCAACCACGCGCCGGTCAAACAAAACCATCAACTGGCGCTAAGAATGCACAGCCGAGATTCAAAGCCATCTGGGAACCAGTGAACTATAAAGAGGATCTGTCTCTATTTGACGTCTATTTTGTGAGCAAAGAGGAAGGCTGGGTATCCGGCGCCGCCGGGACCATCCTGCACACCAAGGATGGGGGCAACAGCTGGACAGCAGAGCTGGGCGGCGATCCCCACGCGCAAGGCCCGGACCTCAAACACTTATTCTTTGCCGATGCAACCCACGGCTGGGCTCAGGCATGGAACACACTATTTCGCTCCACTGATGGTGAGTCCTGGCAGCAGGTCGACGGGGACATTCGGGGGGACGTGTTTTTCATTTCCGATTTGAAAGGATTCCGTGCTTACGGTGGGAAAATCTCCGCGACAAACGATGGCGGCGAAAACTGGAAAGATACCTTCGTCTGCCACGCAAAGATGGAAGTCAACGGATTGACGCAGGAGAAAGATTGCGATCTTTACACTCTTGATTTTCCGACGGCGACGGTGGGCTATGCCATGGGCGAAACGCGAGTCACGGCAAAGACGGAAAATGGCGGAGACAGCTGGACTGTTCTTGTGGGGCCCGACGAGCCGGGTGATCAACACGTTTTCTCGGTCTCTTTCGTCGATGCCAACACGGGCTACAAGGTCCGCTCTAACAAGATATTCAAAACGACCGATGGAGGTCAGACGTGGCAGGGCCTGATTGCTACCTTGTCACAGGGCTATCCAGGGGTTAAGTTTGCGGACCAGGAAGTAGGTTGGTCTCTCCTGGGCGGCACGTGGGCATATACAGTTGATGGAGGCAAACACTGGACTACACGCCAGATTCAGTTCCCTACAGGCGTAGTCTCCTTTTGCCTGCCAACTCCGGACCGGGGTTATGCGGTGGGCGATCACGGGATGATCTATCGCTATCGCATCGTTCCCATCGATTACACCTCCAAGGGAATGATGGATGCGCCCACGATGCCAGAGGCCACACCAGGCTCGGCGAACTAGAATTCATTGCTCGCCGTTACACAAAACTGTGAAGGAAGGCAAGATGCGCCGTGCATGGCTCGTCATCCTATCGATCCTCGTGCTCGCTCACGGCGGGCGCGCTCAAACCGTCCAGATTGCTCTCGACGGAGCCGCCGATCTCAGCCCGGTCTATATCACCACCAGGATTCCGGCCAATGCTAAGGAAATTGTGGCCCTGTTCAGCTACGGCGATCAGAAGCAGCACAGCATTGAAACCAGGATCACTCCGATTGCCGCGTCTGGAAAATACACGATAAATTCCCAGGGAGATGTGCAGGCCATCGCCTTTGGCAATGGCACGAGATATCTTGTGCGGCACAAGTTCCTCAGCGATGTGCCGGTGGGGCGATGGAATTTGGCAGTACTCGTGGATGATAAGCCTCTGGGCAGTCTGGAGTTCGAGGTGGTTCCCGCCACGGTGCCGTTGAAGATGAAGAGCCCGGTTGAACTCATGGGCTCACTGACGATGGGTACAGAATGGAGCAACGAAGTACGCGCTCTCCACGAACCCCGGCCAGGACTTCAGATTCCATTCGAGGGTATAACAGATCCCGATCCTCAGCCAGGATGGCTTCGTGGCACAGAAGTGGCGAGGGTTCTCGCGTCCGATCCCGGGGGCATCAGAACCGATACCTATCGCGGGGGCAAGCTGTTTAGTTCGGTCTGGACGCTCGTCACTGACGATGGGATTGCCGTCTCGAAGACTGTGAGCGGCGGTGATACCAGCGAGATAAGCCCGCCCGAACTGGTGATCGCCTTGCCAGGCGCGGGATTTCAGCAATCATGGCGCTGGCATGACAAGGGTCAGAAGCCCGAGCTCGACCAGCAATTCGAAATGTAGGGTCCGCTGGCGGTGAAGACTCCGAACGGAGAAGCGCAAGGTTACGTGACTCTGCAGAAGATTCCGAACAGCGATGATCCCACGTTGGTTGCCGCTTCCACAGAAACCCATATTGTGCCGGGTCTGGGCGTTGTTTACACTGCATCGGTCTTCTCCATCCCGGGACTGCAAACGGCGGTTCGCATCGAATCCCGTCTTCATGCAATGAAACGTGGTTCTGGACCCGAGCCAGAAATACGCAAATTGCCGGACAAGTGAACTGCGTCTTTAGGAACTTCGTATGGAGTGTTCCGTCTTTCCATCCAACAAATTCAGCCTCATTTAGGCGGTCGGGCAGCGTCCCTGCTTTCTCGCGGGCAGTCATCGCTTGACGGAAATGTTCCCCATGTTCGATTGACATGGCCTTCATCGCAGAGGCATCGTTCCAGATGAGCTGATCGACGGGTTTGCCATAGAGCAGACGCTGACCGACGATTTCGGGTTTATCGGACGTTTGCACACGCCGGTACCACACCCCTTCCGGATAGACGATCATCCCGGGACCTTCATCACACAGTCCCATGCAGCCGCAGGTAGTGAGCTGCACATCGTCGCCGAAACCGCATGCTTGTATCTCGCGATCCAACTCTTTGAGGACTGTGATCGACCCGTTGACCGGGCACGAGGTTACTCCCTCTGGCTTTTGCTGAGTGCAGACGAAGAGATGAAAGCGAAACGGTTCCATCGCGGTCTCCGATCCCAGGTTAATGTTAGCGCTTCGTCTTGCTGCCCTGAAGCCACAGCTGGAACCGGAGTTACAAAGAGAAGGATGGCGGTCAACCCTCGAGACCGCTTGGACCTGACGCGGAAACGAAGTCCTTAAATGACTGCATGAGTCTTCCCCCTACCCGGTCTGTTTGTGCCTCCGAGAGACGCCGCATGTTCCAGTCAGCCTCTAGCCTTCGTCGATGGTTCGACCGTCCTTACGTTCCAGCTTCCGCAGATACCTGAACCACAAGCTTCCCGAAGTTCTTCCCTTGCAGCAGCCCCATGAACGCCTCAGGAGCGTTCTCCAATCCGCTCACTATATCCTCGCGATATTTGATCTTCCCTGCCTCGAACCATTCCGTCATCTGCTTCCGGAACTCCCCAAAGTGTGATCCATAATCCTCAAAGATAATGAATCCCTGGAGCCGAATTCGCTTCTTCAACAAGGTCGTCATCACCTGCGAGGTTCGGCACTTGCTCTCAGCCGCCGGGTCGCCGTTGTAGGTGGCAATCAGCCCACAGAGGGGAATCCGAGAACGCGCATTGAGCAAGGGCAGAACTGCATCGAAAACCAACCCGCCGACGTTTTCGTAGTACACATCAATGCCTTTCGGACACGCCGCCGCCAACTCTTCATTCAGTTTCGGACTGCGGTGATCCAGGCAGGCGTCCAATCCAAGCTCCTCCACCGCGTAGCGGCACTTCTCTGCTCCGCCTGCAATCCCCACCACGCGGCATTCCTTCAGCTTCGCGATCTGTCCCACAACAGAACCCACAGCACCTGTAGCCGCGGCAACCACCACCGTCTCGCCCGGCTTCGGCTGTCCAATGTCCAACAGTCCCATGTAAGCCGTGAATCCCGGGATGCCCAGCACGCCTAGCGCGTAGGAAGGCTTCGACGGATGCGCGCCAAGATTCAATACGCCCCTGCCATCCGAAATCGCGTACTCCTGCCAGCCGTTCTGACTGAGGACCCAGTCACCAACAGCAAAAGCCGGTACGTTTGAAATCTCCACCCGGCTCACAGTCGAGCCCACCATCAATTCCCCAATACTTACAGGCGGGGCGTAGGAAGGCGCGTCACTCATCCGCCCCCGCATATACGGGTCAAGAGACAGATACACCGTCCGCAAGAGCATCTGCCCCTCATCCGGGGAGCGGAGTGGCTCGGTCTCCATGCGAAAGTCTGAAACTACAGGAGCTCCCACCGGCCGTGAAGCTAGGACGATTCTCCGGTTTGTCGCTTCCCTCATGTGCGATCCCCCCTATTCCCCCTATCAGCAGGATGAACCATGGGATGCCACAAGGAGGGTACCACTGCGCCGGGCTTTGGTAGCGAACTAGCGGTCAAGAGCCTGGGTTCGCTGGAGATTTCGCCACCCGACTGGACTCGATCGGGCGGTTTAAGGCATCCGCACTCGTCCTGCTCCACCGCGATGAAGATTTCAGCTTGCTGGCGCCGGCTTCGATTGGTTGAATTAGCGCTTGCGGCCAAAACCTTCACACGCGCGCGAGATGTTCTTTGTTATTGACCAGGAACGGACCTGGTCCAGGACATGAGGAATCACCGGAAAAACACGAAGCTTAGACCAGTTGAGGTGAACAGTCCCTTGCTTGAGTTTTCAACCCAAGAGTGCACTGGAATTCAGCCGGTGGGTTATCCTCAATCCCGGAGGGTTCATGAATATACAGGACATCGTTGTAGAGATCGATGCCGAGATATCCAGGCTGCAACAGGTAAAGGCGCTGTTAACCGGCTCCAGTGCCACCGAGAAGCGGAAGGCAGGTCGACCAGCCAATACCAGTTTGGCCGGCAAAGCCAGAACAAGGCGCACGTTGAGCGCCGAGGCGCGGGAGAGGATCGCCGCCGCCCAAAGGGCTCGTTGGGCGAAATCCAAGAAGGCAGCGAAGAAAGCAGCGCCTAACATCCCTGCGGCGTCAACCGCGAAGAACGCCCCCGCGGTCGGGTTAGGTACAAAGAGCAAGAAGAAGCGCACCTTGAGTGCGGGAGTGCGCGCCAAGATCGCCGCCGCCCCAAAAGCCCGGTGGGCGAAGGTGCGGAAGGCCACGAAGAAAACCGCTTCGGCAAAGGTTGCAAAGAAGTCTGCTCCAGCGAAGAAGACTGTTTCCGCAAAGAGGGCGGGTGCATCGAAGACGAAGGCTGCTGTCGCTCCGAAAACTCCAGCCAAGCCAGTAACCGCAGCTTCGTAAAGCTACCCCCGATGCGTTGCACATCTTGTGATGACGACCACTGCCATTGAGAGCGATCATGCATAAACTGCCATCCTGCGTCCAGGTTCCGTGCATCACGGGATCAGCAGCAACCGAGGTTCACAATCCATCCTTTAAATCCGGGGGTGATGAATATGAGGGTTCTGATTGCCTACACGAGCCGTTACGGAGCCACGCAAGGAATCGCGGAACGAATCGCAGCAGTGCTGCGCCGGGAAGGCGTGGAGGCCGTAGTGCAGCCTGCACGGCATGCCGATGACCCAGTTGGCTATGACGGCGTCGTGATCGGAAGCGCCGCTTACTTCTTCCACTGGATGAAACACTCCGCGAAGTTCGTGCGCCGTAACTGCGACGTTCTCGCCGAGCGGCCGGTGTGGTTGTTCAGCAGCGGTCCGTTGGGCTCAAAGGCCAACGACGCTCAAGGACGAGACCCGCGCGACGTCACCATTCCCAAGGAAATCGCAGAATTCAGAAACACAATCCGTCCGAGAGATCACCGGGTCTTCTTCGGAACAATGAACCCTGAAAAGCTGAGTTTCACTCACCGCCTTGTCTTCAAGCTGCCGGTGAACCGTGACAATGCGCTTTTTCCGGTGGGCGATTTCCGTGACTGGAGCGACATTGAAGGCTGGGCCAACTCGATTGCCAAGGAGCTGAAAGCCTCTGCGGATAGCGCTTCACTTTGCCACGCAGGCACCAGTCGAGGTTGACCGGACAATCCCCGCTGGAGGACGGCATGTCTCACACGAGTCCGGATCCGTTGGCCAATCCTGGCTTCAGCGAAGGCCACTGGTATTACCTTTACCGAACCGCCGCCATCGCCGCGCTGATAAGCGTGGTTCTGTTTCTGTTTCAAATCATTGCCTTTTTCGTCTGGCCGCCACCCTCCAACGTAACTGCACATTTCGCACTGCTGCAATCGCACCCGTTAATTGGTTTGGTCAGTCTAGATTTCGTGATTATTGTGGATGAGGTTCTTGCCATCCCGATATGCCTTGCCCTTTATCTCAGCCTGCGCCGTGTGCATGAATCACTGATGCTCATCGCAACCGCGCTTTCCGCGGCGTCCATTGTCTGTTACCTGATCGCGACACCCGCACTGAACATGCTGTACCTCAGCCATCAGTACGGCGCGGCCACGACCAGCGCGGAGCGTGAAGAGCTCATCGGCGCCGGACAAGCTGTGCTTTCGTCCTGGCTCGGAACTCCCTATCAGGTGGGTTACGTTGTGGGATCGATCGGCATGCTGCTCATTGGATTTGTGATGCTGCGCAGCCAGATCTTTAGTAGGCTCGCTGCGTATATGGGAATTCTGTCCGGCGCAGTTGCATTTGGCGTCTACGTACCTAAGGTTGGCGTCTTCATTTCCATCCTTTCGGTCGTAGGTATGCAGGTCTGGTACGTGATGGTTGCGCTGACGCTTCTGCGCATTAGCGAGGGCCGTGGGCGTTCTGGCGTGGATCCCCGGGAGAGGCGCTATCCTGCTGCCGAATAGTCGGCAACGGCCCTTCGGGCGCTTTGGGAGACACCAAGTCCAGAACAGGAATAATCTCGGCATCAATATAGACACGTCCGGGCACTGCCCGCTGCGGAGCCTGAGCCGGCAACTGAAACAGCTGCTTAGATGGTGGCAACCCTGTGGCCGGGGAACTTGGAATGTCCGGCAGTTAAAGGGAGGATCGTATCGATATAGTCATCATCGGTGTCGCAGTGGGCACGTAAGACTGGCACAATTTGCAGTCTGTCGCATGGGCGCTAAGAGATAAGTCGCCGGCGCGATGCCTGTTATGTCACGATTCTTTTCAGGACTCAGTTCTTCCGTATTGAAGATCGAGTCCTGTCTCTTTGCTGTTCCGAATCCGACGTCCGAACTTATGAGTCGAGCATCGTACTGCGCCATTGCCGCCCGACATTGGCCCGACAGTCTAATGGAAGTTCCAATTGATGCAGAAGAGAGAATCAGAAAGGTGGATCGAAATCATCATTGCACTCGACCGGTTTGCTTTCGACTACCACCCAGCCCGTAGGGGTAATCTCATACATTCCACTCCCCGGGGGTGCTTCAGCGACGTAACCGGCGCACGCAATCTCAGACCAGGGATAGGTAAGCAGGTAAAGTTCTGCATCCCGCACCTCGTCATGTTTGAAGCCGCAGGCAAGCCCAGTCGAGCCCGCAAAGCTCCAAGGCACTTTGTGTGGGTCGAAGGTCTGTTTCCCAAAGATAAAGGCAAGACGTTTGAGAAACCTCACACCTTGTTCATGTCGCGGAAGGTCTTTGAAGGAACCAAGGTTAGTGCAATCGCCGATGACTAATCTTTCTGACCTTATCAAGTTCCAATGGTCTTTAATCCTCTGCTGTTCTCTGATCCCCTTCAGTCTTGCTTTCCGGCGTTCCCGGAGTTCCTGGGGCGTCGCTTTCCTCTTTATAAGGGCAAACCTCTTCATAAAGGCAAACCTCCTCAGCAGCTTTGGTTTCTGGAGTTCTGCTTTCCATTGTTTCTCGTGGATGGATTTGTGACGCCACCGCTCTTGCCGCCTAAGCCGGCTGGGCAGCGTATGGTTAGCTAAGCCTTCGCGCGCGCTAGATTCTGTTTGTTTCCTACCAAAGAGAGACCTAGTCCCTAGCCGGAACAACTTCGGTATCCATATATAAAGATAAGGCCGGCCCTATCTCGGCTCTGTCCGAGCTGACCACCACAACGATTGCCATCTGGGAGGTAACTAACAAGAGGTCAACTAAGATCTGGTTCAATTCAAGTAACTCGAAGTGCATTAATCGTCGCGGTAGTTAGGTCCTGGATTAGTTAGGAAGAGGGACCAACTGCATCGACACTTCTATTATCTCACAATGCCTGTTTTAGCCCAAGGTGACCTTTCTTCAGCTGTAATACGCTCCTTCATATGAGGAAGACAAGTCATAAGGTATTAACCCTCATTAACTTCGACGATTCAGGCGGTCGAAGGATTCAGAATTAAGACTCACTATGGGAATATGGGGTTAGTGCGCCTCGAAAGTAGGGAAACTCGGTGTCACAGGAATCACATGCAACGGGGTGGGGAAGCATGCCCCCACGGTACCACTGTGCCTTCCATACCAGGTTTAACGTACCACTGGAGGTTACGGAACAGGTTTAGCGGCTTTGAGGTGGGTTTCACCCTCGGTCGAGTATAGGGACATCTTGGTTTCAGACCGGTTTCGCAGACCCCTGTGAGTTATCTACCAGGTTTCTGGACCATTCCATAGTGACTTACAGGCGAGGTTTATGCGATTGAGGACCCCAGAATACCGCCAACCTGGCGCCACGGACACTTCAGGCGGCCTGTTCTATATCTTCCCGTTCAGCAGCTTATCACCCATTTCGTCGAGCTCGTGCTTGACCGTATACGGCCTCTTGTAGATGGTCATGATCCTCTCCAAGAACCAGCCCCTCTTTTTCCTGTGCTGGTGGCCGACCCGCCGCAAAGTCCCGAACGGAAACTCCACTTCCTCGCCCCGTTTGAGCGCCTCAGTCATCGCATCGATAACCCTGTTGAGAATACGGACCGAGTCGCGACGGGACAGACCCCGCTTCCGCAACTGGCCAACTAAATAGGTTTGGCCCAGACTCTTTGCCTTGCTCTCCATCGACAATTACCTCCTCACCTTCTTCAATGACCTTGCTGGCACACAAATCTAATGAGTGCCAAACCTCACCCAGCATCCTCAACAACCCGGTCAGAGTCGACCAAAAAGATACGCTTCAGGCTGGGTCCCTGCCCCAAGGCGGAGATCAGATACTCCAAGGGCTCGTCCCCGCCCCCAGTGTCAGAATCTCCACGATCTATCACACCTATCCGGCTCCGGCGGTCCACGCTGAGTAACTCATAAAGCATGAAGCTGAGTTACAGGACCTAATCGGGCGAGTTATATCCCAATTGCGCCCACTTATGGGCTCGATGAGGACTAATCAGCTCGATAGGTGATTCATTGAGTGCCAATGTTGGTCCATATTGTATCGATTCGTCCTGCTTGCAACCTCTTCGTGCTCAATCTGGCCATCATGATTCCCAATAAGCACGGTGCGTTCCCAATCGAACCCGTAGTAACTCCATCACGATCATTCGATCCAATCGGACCGTCGATCCTGAGACAAATGAGCTCGCCATACTATCGCAGGTCAGCTGCGCCAACTGACACAATTCGCTCACCAGCAGACACTTGTTGGCTCCAACGTCGAGCGGATCGAAGCGCCGCGTGATCCCTCTTGGAGCTAGAGTCCATCGTTGGATTGAAGAACTCGAGGTTGTGGACATCCCAGTGGCAATCAGGATCGCTAGTCTGCTTTAGCACGTAGTCGAGTCCACCCCGGGACGGGTCATATCTCTCTACGAGCGCCAGATCGCTTCTGAGCGAGCTAGGCCGGCCGACGGCATGATTCCATGCATCAGACACTATCTGTGTCGTAAGCGGCTTTAGTGACGCAATAGCAGCATGTACGTGAAGTGGTACTGGTTCCCCATCGCGTCCTCGGCGCTCCATTGCAGACACGGTGCAGACTCGCCCCCGCTGACCTTTTTCTATCTCGTTGACAAACCCCTTGAATGTACGACTAGCAATCTCTTCCCCTACGGTACGGGGAAACGTCAAAGTGGCAATGGCTTGCCACTGGATGGGCTTTAGCCATTCAATCAAGGCATCTGAGGTTGACATCTGTATTACTCCATTCTGTTCTAAGCATCTGGTAGTCCAGGAGGTTAGACTCCAGCAAGATCAACATTACATTTAGATAGAGAGGTATCCTACTCCGTCCACTGCCGGACAAGCTGTTTTAAGCTATTCGAGCAAGCGCTGAGCTATCCGCCGCGCCGCTGTCCGTAGACTTGTGTTTGCCCTTCCCTACGGGGAAGTCTACTTGCAGGTCGCTGGTGCTTACAAACATCAATCGTCCCACAGCATCAATTCTTCTAATGTGATCGGCACTGTGTTAGCTCTCCTGTATTTGGAAATCAGAGCTTCTCTCCATCCTCTGTTAGGAGGCCAGGGCACGCCCCATTCAGCAAGTAGCTTGCGGCTCCGCCCCCTGCGTGTCCATCGGAGCATGTCAAACTCTTCAGCTGTCGGCATGCGACTCGAGACCGTTATCGTGCTCGTTCCTGTGCTAGCGATCATGAAAAGCCCCTATGGCTCAGCCTTGAGTTCCTGGAGCTGGCCCTCATACCTGAGTAGTATAGTAAGTCCCTTTCCCGTGATCTAATCGCTTTAGAAGCAATAGTGACTTCTGCAGGTGCTCTAATAAGGACGCTCGCATGCAGGCGGGTTAGGCCAGGTCACCCTTACAAACAGTCCGCGACCGGAGTTGGAACGAATGAGGAGAGCACTTACCATAGCCGTGTTCCTGGTGTTTCCCATTTGCGCTGTCAGTCAGCAACAGCCTTTCGACGGAAAAAGCTGGTGGCAACACGTAGAGGTCCTCGCTGCTGACAACATGGAAGGGCGTGGAATGGGCACTGCGGGGTTGCTGCGCGCCGAGGCCTATGTCATCGATCAATTGAAGAAAGCCGGTCTCGCTCCTGCGGGCAACGACGGATATTATCAATCCATCGCGTTCGTCACGCGACAGATGGACGAGAAGACATCGAGTGCAGAACTGATTCGGGATGGCAAAGCCGAGCCGCTCTTAATGGGCGACGACGCGTTCTTCACGACGCTAGTCGATGCGGCACCGTCGGTCCAGGCACCTCTCGTCTTTGCGGGGTACGGTCTGAATATTCCGGAGATGAATTACAACGACTTCTCGGGCCTGGATCTCAACGGGAAGATTGCGGTCACGATTGATGGCGCTCCCGGGGGCCTAGAGGGGCCACTGGCCACACACTACTTCGACACTGCACGACGCTGGAAGACATTTCGCGATGCCGGTGCAATTGGCTGGATTCTCATCCCGAATCCGGCAGACAGGTGGCCGACTGTAGCCGACCAAGAACGCCCGACAACTTACCTGGCAAACGACCAGACGACCGATGGTGAACGGCTAGACATGTGGCTCAATCCGGCGCACGCCGACAAGCTTTTCGAGGGCACCGGCCACACCACAGCGGAATTGTTTGAACTCGTCAAACAGCGTAGGCCGCTGCCGCGCTTTTCGCTCCTAACCAGCATTCGCGCGACTCAGCACATGCTGACCAAGCCTTTAGAGTCCGCTAACGTCATTGCCAAACTCGAAGGCAGCGATCCCGCGCTTAAGAATGAGTACGTGGTGCTGTCCGCACATATAGACCATCTCGGCATCGGCGAGCCGCTGAACGGTGATCCCATCTATCACGGCGCAATAGATAACGCGTCTGGGGTCGCCGCCTTGCTCGACATCATTGCCGCACTGAGAAAGGACCATACGAATCCGAAGCGCTCAGTGCTTTTCGCGTTCTTTACGGCGGAAGAACAGGGACTTCTTGGGTCGAAATACTTCGTTGAGCATTCGACAGTACAGGCCAGGTCAATTGTGGGCAATATAAATGTTGATGGGGTTCACGCTTTCGTCCCCTTGAAGGAAATCCGCGTAATAGGCATGGATGAGTCCAGCTTGGGCGAGTCCGCTGCACGTGCCGCAGCCTCTCAGAATGTTCCAGCGGATTCGGAGACGACTCTGAATTCCAACGCATTCACGTGCTGCGGAGACCACTCCAGTTTCGTCACGGCAGGCATTCCAGCAATCGCAGTCAAAGTGGGCTTCCCAGGTGAATTGGCTCCGCTGCTGGTCAAGTTTCGACGCGAGCGAATGCACACTCCCGCTGATAACCTCCAGCAGCCAATCAATATTGAGACCGCCGCCAAGTTCGAAGCAGTCCTGTTGCAGGTGCTGCTCAACGCCGCGAACGATTCCCAACGTCCCGAATGGAAACCCGGCAGCTTTTATTGGCGATATGTCTCGACGAAATAGCTGGTTGACCATTTCTCTTCACTACTGACGAGGCGTCCACCGCAGGCGATTATTCGATACTTCTAATCTTAGAATAATTCTCACCGGCGAGTGCGGGATCATGCATTTACCGGATTAGTATCTATTGAAGTTTGCATAATATAGTTACAGAGGAAATAGTTCCGCTTGTTGCCAGAAGGCGCAGACCAGGGTTGGGCGACGGCGCATCCGGCGGAGCGCCTGGCGGGCATGTTGGCTCAACTGGCCGAAGCTGGCCGGACAGAAATTGGGCAACTCGTGTTGCTTCCAGTAGGACCACACATACTCGACCGGATTCAGTTCCGGGGCGTAGCCGGGCAGGAACTCGATCCAAAGCCGCCCGCGCTGTTGTCGAATGAACTCCCACACCGCCGCGCTGCGATGCGCCGCCAGCCCGTCCCAGACGATCAGCAATCTGCCGGGTATGTGGCGCAGTAAATGGGTGAGGAAGAGGATCACTTGCGGCGAGCGGATGGCGCCGGGAAACAAACGGAAGTAGAAGTTCCACCAGGTTATGCCCGCCATAGCCGACAGCGTCTTCCAGTTGAAGTGATACTGCAGCACCGGCGTCTCTCCTTTCGGCGCCCAAGTACGGCAGCGGTGGGGCCGTTCGCTCAGCCCACTCTCGTCGATGAAGACGATGGTCCGGCCTTCCGTTCGGGCTTTTTTTTAATCTCCGGCCAACGCTTCTGTTTCCATGCACGGATTTTCTCCTCATCCCGCTCCAGTGCCCGGCCCGTGGGACGCTGGCAACTCCAGCCCAACTGCCGCAAGATGCGCCAAGCCTGCGACGGGTGATACTTCACTCCGCATTCCCGCTCGATTAGATAGGCTACACGCCAGCATGTCCACAGCGAGGTCTCAAAACCCAGCGCCTGGGGGCCGCGCTTTAGGCTTTTCTCGATGCGGCGCAGGTCCTCAGTGCTCAGACGAGGCCTGCGCCCCGCGCGGCCAGCTTTGCGCAGCGCCCGCTTGCCGCCCTGTTCCAGCTGCTTCGCCCACCGGCTTACCGACTGCCGATGCGCTCCCACCCGCCGCGCTACTTCGGCCTGATGAATCCCCTCCCGGAGCAGATCGACTGCGCCCAGTCGCCGCTGCTCCAGCTGATCGAAGTCCCGTCGCACTCCCGCCGCATTACCCATGACGAGAACATAACACGAAACATCAGAAATGTCACTATATTATTCAAAGGTCAATAAATCCCTGTTTTTACCTATTGAGCTTCCTGCCGGGATCACCTAAATGTGCTTCCACTAGCTATAGCTACTTCTCTCTGCTAAATGCACAATCGGACCTCTCGGCGGCTGTGCCTGAGCTACTACTCCAGGAGTATTACAGGGGGGCGTAAACGGGGATGTCCTGCTTTCCATCGCAGGCACCATTGGTGAGGCGGGAACAACGCGATCCTGCGTAACATCGCTGCGAACCGTGTGCGCGTCAAATCTCCTTCCGCCAGCATCAGCCAGTAGTGACGCGCATGCTTTACCAGTCGTCCGCCCGTCTTCACTAAGCGCTGCTGCAGGCTGGTCATAGACCAGTCTTCGATCCGCTTCGGCGGCGCACAATCGCGCGTTCACAGGTCGCCCTACCTTTCGCAAGTAGGATGCGTCCTATGTCTCAGCTACCTGGATACTGCACCGCTTCCTCCCACTAACTCCCTGCCTATCTTGGTCCCCTGCGCGCGGGACGAACTTCTTTGCAATCGAAGAGACCAGGTTATGTGAAGGAGGGCTTGGGGCTTCTGAGGCTTCGAGCCCACCGGGGGTCAATTCCGACCCCCTCCCTTCACATGCCTCAACTCACTGCAAAGGAGCAACACCATGTCTGGAATCACTCGATTTACCAGTCCACCGGCATCAGTGAAGGCTGGTCCTCTCAACTCCAAGTGGAAGAAGCTTGTCTTCTTCTTTCACCGTCGCGTCTTCCTGTCGCGTCTCGAAGGCATCCTCAACGCCGTCGCCGGTCACGAGGGCAACTCGCTGCCGTCCGGCAATTACCAGTACCAGGTACTCAGTGCTCGCGCGGAATCGCTCTGCAGCGAATTCGCCGAGCGTTGGGGTCTTGATATCGACCTGCTCAGGGCGCGCATTCCTGGCCTGGCGAAGCTAGCGGGGCTTTCAGTACCACCGACGAAGAACTACGCCCGGCTCGCATGCCTCGGCATGCTTGCTATACCGCTGGCTCTTTTTCTCATGGGAGCCCTTGCTGGCTTACTCAGCCTGGGCTTCCACCTTGTAGGAGGGCGCTGACATGTTGATAGCAATCATTGCCGGCCTAGAAACGGTGTTTCTTGCCGCGGCCCGTTCCCAACGGGGACGAGTGCGGCGGCAGCAACTACTCATGGGCACGAGCATGGACATGGGCCGTGCCGTACCGCTTGTCGACGACTACCTCAAACAGAAAACCGCGAGAGCAACCAGATTCCAGCGGTTCATTGCTAAAAACCTGGCAGCTCTTTGCCGGCGTGCTGTTCAAACGAAGTCTTTCGAGTACTTGGCGCTGCACCTCGTGAGAGCAGCCATCATGAAACGTCGCAACAACAAGATGAAAGGAAGGATTTCTCTATGAACCTCACACCATCCATGAAAGGCTCATTCATTGCTGGCATCGGTCTGTGGCTGCTCCTCTGGGCAGCCTTGTTCAAGGCGGACGAGATCGCTGAACTCGGCGGGATCAAGCGCTGGGTCAGCTCAGATCGATGCTTCCGCTGGATTCGTGAACACAAAAGCACTTCCTTGATTGGGACTGAAGCCGTCAACTACGCTCACACCGGTCTGGATCCGCTGGGCGTAACATTCGCACTCGGTGGGACCTTGACCAACTTCATCGTCATCTACATCCTGCTTCCGATGCTCAACAGAGCAAAGCGTGGCAGCAAGACACTCGACCTGAAGTTCTAACAACACTCAATTCGGAATCGTGATAAAGGGCGGCTGATGCCGCCCTTTTCTGTTTCTGAAGCCAGAAACTGTCGCGATTCATACCCAACATTCCACCAGCCAAACGAAAGGAGATTGCTATGCGTACCAAGATCACACTGTACGGCGAGATCGCCGGCACCATCTGGATGCCTGCGGTCGAATGCAGCAAGGAGTTTCACCTCGAACTCACGCGTATTCCACGAACGAGCAGCACCCGTACCTATCCCGGCATTGCGCCTCGCTCTATGGAGATCACGTGCCTGCGAGATGCCCTGCTTCACCTCATCAATGACGGTGACTTCCAGACCTGCACTATCAATTGGGCAAGGTTGGAGGTCTCGCATATCTTCGGGGACGAAACGTGCGGTACCCGTACCGTGAAGGTCCGCACTCGCGCGTGGGACCTGCGCGGTCAGGGTGAAAACGCTGACTGCTTCGCCTAAGTGTACCCATCTTCATTCAATGACCGAGCAATAGCTCGATTCAAACCACGGAGGCCCGGAACCGGCAATCGGTTCCGGGCCTTTTCTTTTGCTACACGCAATCGAACCACAGTCGGAGTAGGGACCATGATTACTCACAGCCCCCTCCTCAGATCCGGACGAGCGGAATTACCGCATCCGGCTCCCACCTTGGGTGAGGACGCCGAGGCGCACCAGAGGATAAGGATGACAGACCGAAGCTGGCGGAAACCACCGCGCGATAAAGCGACGCATACGGCGCCATGGCAGATGATGGCTCTGAGTGCGACGGCACAAGACCTTTCGCCACAGATCGCCCACTGCCTTTCGGAAAAAGCACAGCGCCGGACCGTTCATGGGCACTCCGTAATAGCGGAAGTGCCCCAGCAGGACCGAGCGCAGATACGCTCCCTGTTCCGCGACGGGCGTGTGCATGCGTCGCCGCAGTTCGTCTTTCAACGCCCGCAGCTTCGCCTGCCACCTCTGCCGCATCGTCTGTCGCAGCACCGTGAAACGCCCCTTACGGGTTTTCCCGCAACTGTGCGTGAACCCCAGGAAGTTGAACGTCTCCGGTTTGCCGCCGCCACGCTTGCGCCGATTCTGCTCCGCAAAGCGGCCGAACTCGACGATGCGCGTTTTGTCGGCATGCAGCGCCAGCCCGAACCTTGCGAATCGCTCGCGCAGTTCAGCCAGGAACCGCTCCGCGTCCTGACGATGCTCGAATCCGGCAACGAAATCATCAGCGAAACGGACGAAGATCACCTCCCCGTGCGCCTGCTTCTGTCTCCACTGCTGGACCCAGAGGTCGAGTACATATTGCAGGTAGATGTTGGACAGCAGCGGGCTGATACTTCCGCCCTGAACCGTCCCTACCTCGCTCCGCACTCGCTTGCCCTCTTCCAGCACGCCCGCATTGAGCCATTTCTGGATCAACCGCACGACGCGCTGGTCGGCTACGCGATGCTCGACGAACTTCACCAGCCATCCGTGGTCGAGAGTGTCGTAGAACCTGCGGATGTCGGCATCGAGCACCCAGTTCACCTTTTTCGTCATGATCCCGACCGTCAACGCATCCAGCGCTTGATGCGGGCTGCGCCCCGGACGGAACCCATACGAGAAGCCCAGGAAGTCCTGTTCGTAGATAGCGTTCAACACTTCGACCGTGGCGCGCTGGACGATCTTATCTTCCAGCGTGGGAACGCCGAGCGGGCGAAGCTCGCCCGGTTTGCCCACCTTCGGGATGAACACTCTGCGCACAGGTCTTGCCCGGTATGCTCCCTGCCTGAGTCTCTGGGAGAGATCGCGGAGGTTTTCCTCAAGCGCCTCCCCGTAGTGCTCCCACGTCTGACCGTCTACGCCCGCGGCAGCGCCCCGCTTCACTTCCAGGTACGCTGTTCGCAGCCGCTCCACGTCGTAGATGTGGTGCAGGAGCGCGGTGAACCGCTGTTTCTTATCGTTCTTTGCTGCTTGACGTACTCGTTCGAGCGCGCTGAGCGCACTATCCCGGCTCTGCGTCCGGAGCGCGTTACGCTCGGGCGAGTTTCCCTTGGCCAGTCCCCTTCCCTCCATCGCCTCCGCAGCCGGTCCCTCGGCCTTGTTCGGCGACTTCGCAGGTACTTTGGAACTGTCCGACTTCCCACGTCCGTTCATCATCGGCGTACACCTTTCGGCTTCCCGATGCGGCCTGCGGTTCTCTCTTCCGCAGGCAGACGCGGGATCTCCCGGTTCCCGCACAAGGTGTTTCCGTACATGCTCGAGGTCTCTGACCGCGCGGGATCCGGGTGCGCCTCGCGATGGCGGCGCAACCGGTGTTGCCTTCCGCCTTCCTCCACGGCGTCGGCATCCCGGAGAACCTGCCGCTTGCGCGACAGGGCATGTATTTCGCGGCTCAATACCCGGCCTGTACGTTCCCCTGTCAACGCTTCGTCGACGCCCTCACGGGCGGCTCCGCATGACTCGGGGCCGTTGTGGTTCGCTATTCCTTCAACGTATGAAACTTTCATTCACTACACCTTGCCGGTTTGACCGGCGCACGGAGGAAATCATGCGTCACGTTTATCCGAATCATGAGATTCCGCATCTTTGGGCGCACCAGTCGCAAGACGAAGCGCGCAATTCAACACACAGTCTCTACTTTGAGGGACCAACCATCTTCAGTTACGGCTCGCATTTCCCGATCGCCCGGCACGTCACCAACGTGAGCGGCGAGAAGGCCGTTCTGTTCACCACGGCCCACCATTCCGTCACCACCTCCGGGCATTGCTCGGCGGTGGCTGGCGCCATACCCCCAAACGTCCCCGTCTTTCGTGTTCCGTACCTGCGGAGCGGTTGGGACGAGCTACCGGATCACGCCGAGAACGTGGAGAGCTACGTTCGACGCATCTCGGAGTTAGTTGGCAAGGCGAAGCGCGCTCGCGTCCATCGTGACTGGCTCGAGCGCGAGACACTCGCACAGCGCGAACAGTTGCGAGGTTACCTGGCTTTCTTCGACCAAGGCGATGTCGCTCTGCCCGAGAGCGACGAACTCGACACGCTCGAAGCGTGGATTCGAGAGCGCGAGGAAGAGGAACGGCAACGCCGGGAAGAGGCGACGCGCATCGCTGAGCAAGCGCGTCGCCGACAACAGGCGGAACAAATCCAGCGATTTCTCGCTGGGGATCCACATGCGAGTTACATCCCGGGAGTATTTCCGATGCTCCGTGTAGTCGGCGACGAAGTCGAGACCTCGCTGGGCGCGCGCTTTCCTCGAGCGCATGCTATCCGCGGACTGGCCTTCGTGCGCGGGGTGCGCGCATCGGGCCGGGAGTACATCCCTAATGGTCACTCCATCCATCTCGGCAACTACGTCGTCGACCGTATCGAGCTCAATGGCACGGTACACGCCGGCTGCCATGTCGTGCGGTGGGAGGAGATTGAGCGCATTGCTCCGCAGCTAAGCGCTCCGACCGACCATCTGTAACAACTCGCTGTCACTACTGAGCAGCCATGTCGACGCCGCACTCGTGACGTCGATCAACCCCAACAACTGAGCCAGATCACCCGAGGACGGCGCAAGCCGCCCTTTTGCTTTGTTGTCCGCCCACCCCAAACCACCCACACGGCAAGGAGCGCGGTCTGCCGCGCCTCTGCCTCTGGCCGCCTCACCGGAACGGAGGAAAGCACATGAAACAGCAACTGGTATGTATTAGCAAAGGAAACCGAAAGCTCAGGGCTGTGATGAATATCTCGACGACCCCCGGGAAGTGTTGCCAAAAAGGCGTTCCATGCTTGGGCCAAGGATGCTACGCACTTAAGGCGCTTCGGCTTTATCCCGGCACGCGCAAGGCGTGGCGCCGGAACGAGCATCTCGCCAAGCATCGTCCTAATGCGTATTTCACACAGATTGCGGCGCAGGTCGCCGCGGCGAAGCCGCGTCTGTTTCGCTGGCACGTCGCCGGCGACATTCTGAGCAGCGAATACCTGCGCAGCATGTGCCGGATCGCTGCGGCGAATCCAGACACGCATTTCCTGGCCTTCACCAAGGCCTTCGAAATCGTCAATCGATACGAAGACCGTGAGGTGGTGCCAAACAACTTGGTCATCGTCTTCTCGGCTTGGCCGGGGATGTGCTTCTCGAATCCCCATCGCCACCGCGTGGCCTGGATGCAGGACGGCACAGAAACCCGCGTGCCCACGGATGCGATTGAGTGTCCCGGGAATTGTGAGACATGCGGCATGTGCTATGAGCTCAAGCGCCTGGGCCACGATGTCGTCTTCCACAAGCACTAGGTCGCGAACGGCCTGCCACCAGACCACCTCCATCCTCTAAACCCCGCCTCTCAAACTCCGCACCTCATTCCCACCTCTGAACCACCCCATACCACCTTGGACAACTGCTCTCGCCACCCTGGCATGCATGCGCTCTGTGCTGTTTCAGAGCCGAAAACGCGGCGGATTCCTAGTCCGGGGCGCCGCCTCCAGACCCGCATTTAACGCGGTCCGGAGACGCCGTGTGCCCGGTGGTGTGCCCAGACCTCGCACTCCAACACCAACCCAAGCAATTCAACCCATCACCATAAGGAGAAAATGCCATGAATCACCTATACCGACGTCGTCGAGGAGAGGGAGCCATCTACACCAGGCCTCGTAGTCCCTTCCTTTGGATCAAGTACTACAGAGCGGGTAAACCGATTCGAGAATCCACTCGGACTGCGGACTCCGCAAAAGCTGCCCGGCTCCTGCGCCAGCGCCTGGCAGAGATCGAGTCCAACCCTGCCGAGGGCCCTCGGATCGAACAACTGGCCGACGACCTGTTTCGCGATTACCGCATCAATGAGCTTCGCTCTTTGGACGACATAAAGACGCGTTGGCGCCTCCATCTCAAACCCTTCTTAGGCTCGCTGCAGGCAGCGCACCTCGACTCCAGGCTACTCGAGCGATACGTTGACAGGCGCCAAGAGGAGCATGCCAGCAATGCCACAATCAATCGAGAGCTGGCCTGCCTGAAGCGCATGTACCGCGTTGCCTACCAGGCGAGCCCGCCGCGGGTGCCGAGCGTCCCACACTTCCCGCATCTGAAGGAGAACAACGTGAGACAGGGCTTTGTCACATCAGAGCAGTTTGCGAGACTGATTGCCCACTGCAAGGACCCTCTGGCTCCGCGCAATGCTGGAGACCGCCTATAACTACGGTTGGCGGGTAAGCGAGCTACTAGGCCTTCGCGTCGGTCAGGTGGATCTGGTGGCCCGCACCGTCCGGCTCGAACCGGGCACGACCAAGAACCAGGAAGGGCGTGAAGTCGCAATCGAATCGAGTACGCTGCTCCAGCTGCTCCGCCACTGCGTGGAGGGCAAGCGACCGGAGGATCACGTGTTCACGCGCTGTGGTAAGCCCATACTTGATTTCCGAAAGAGCTGGTCGAAGTTGTGCACTGCCGCCGGGGTGCCGGCCCTTCTCTTCCATGACCTGCGCCGGTCAGCGGCACGCAACCTGCGGGCTGCCGGTATACCGGAGGAAATCATCATGCGCATCGCAGGATGGAAGACTGCGAACGTCTTCAAGCGCTACGCGATTGTAGACAAGACTGACGTTCGTGCTGCCTTGCAACAACTTGAACGCACTCGGCAGAAGCAGCTCGAGGAACGTAGTTCGGGGCTGGAAAACTCACCTCTCTCCAAACTACCAATCGCTGTCTGTTAGCCTTCCCGAGACTCAATCCACTTCCCACTTCCGGCGTCATCTGCTGGTAATGGATGAATGCTGCCACCCGGGGCGATCTCGATTTACTTCTAATCTGCCGCCGAATGACAAGGCTCCTGCCGCGTCGATACTGCTTACCGAAGAGTTATTGACGGTTGGCTGACAATCCTCTCGGAACTGGGAAAAATGAATCTGCACCAAACCTCAATGTGCGCGTTGGGCACCAGCTGACAAGAAGAATCGATTTCAGGCAAGGCGGTTCTGCGATGGATTGTGCGGAACTGCCCTTTCTCCGCGCACAGCGGCATCGTCGCCTGCTCCGGTGAGGGAGCCGCCCACCGCTAAGGGAACTTCACGTCGAGCGCATAAATCTCTTCTGAGCTTGTATCGCGCAGGCCAAGGATGGAGCCGTCGGGCGCAAGCCCTGTCCACCAGCCTCCGGCCTGGGCCAGATTGCCGGCCTGAGCCATGTCGGCGACATGCTGAATCTTGCGGTCGCTGAGGCAAATCCGCTTTTCGGGGCTGCCCTTCTCGCTGGTCGAGTTGAAGTAAACACATTTCCCGTCCGGGGTCCAGACGAGGTAATTGGCTACAACTTTGCCTTTGGCCAGTTGCTGCCAACTGTGGAGGCTGAAATCGTACAGCATGATCCCGTTATCGTCCGTATAGGTGGCCAACAGATATCGTCCGTCGGGTGACCAGCGGGGCGATACCAACCAGGCCGAGTTCGGCACCACCGTCACCTGGCGTGTTTTCAGGTTAACGATGTGGAGCAAGGTTGTAGCGGAACTCGGGTCCAACGGCCAGGTCACGTATGTGAGGGAATTGCCGTCCGGGGACCATGTGGCATCTTGATTATTCCCATCGCCCGATGTGACTTGCACCGGCTCTCCTCCTCCGGAGGGAATCACAAAGACCTGCGACGTCTTTCCATTTGTCCGGCCTGCAAAGACGATCTGCGAACCGTCGGGAGACCAGCGCGGAACACCCGCATATATGGGCGGAAAAGTGAGCTGGTGGCGATCG
Source organism: uncultured Acidobacteriaceae bacterium (assembly GCA_963751285.1). Lineage (GTDB taxonomy): Bacteria > Acidobacteriota > Terriglobia > Terriglobales > Acidobacteriaceae > Telmatobacter. The sequence goes on from CAVVUE010000018.1 coordinate 349,633, forward strand.
CTCCCATCCGTCCTGCTCTGCCAGAGGATCCCCTCCGGATAAGAAACGTACGCCATGCGCTGCCCATCCTTCGTGAAACTGAGCCCGTAGGCCGAAAAGCCGGGCAGGAAAGGCGTCATGGTATGCGTCCCGAGGTCGTACCGCATCACCTCCCCGCGGCGCTTTGAGCCGACGAAGAATATCTTCTTTCCATCCCTGCTGGGCAGGGGAAGGTTGGCGCTCATTTCACCGTGCGTCAGACGCACAGGTTCATGGCTAACCTTGCGCCACAGGTCCCCGGCATCCCGCATTGCCCACACAGTGTAGACTTCCCCGCGCCCGGACAAGGACTCGAAAACGAAGTACTTGCCATCCGTCGTCCAGTCTCCGCAGCACGCCCAGTCACGGTCGCTGAAACCGGGAAGCAACTCCCTCAGTCCGCTGCCGTCGCTGTGCGCTTCCCAAAGGCGAAAGGTATCATTCTTCGGGATGTAAACACTGAAGCGAATTAGACGCCCGTCAGGCGAAACACGAATCCACCAGGGATCTCCCTCGGTGGTCAGAAGCTTTCTGGGATGGCTTCCATCGGCGTCGGCAGCAAAGATATCCGGATGTGAAGCGTAGTAAAGCACGCTGCCGTCCGGCGACCAGGCCGCTGCCCCTTCGGTGGGAGCCAGGTTGCCGATCCGTTGAGGCTGCAGGTCCGGCAGGGACAGGCGCCAGAGCGGCATACGATCGCCCGGATCAGGCTCCGTTAAAAGCAGAAGCTCATGCCCATTCGGCGAGATATCCCCGAAACGGAAGTGCTTGAAAGGAACGTCGAGAGGTACGGGCTCGCCGCCTTCGGTTGAAACCTGCATCATCGGCCAGCCATTGTCGGGAGTCACCTCCTGGAAGTAGACTCTCGAACCGTCGGTAAGCATCGGCGACACATAGGCACTCCTTGACTTCCGCACACCGTCATTCGTCAGCTGGGTCGTTCCAGTGACCTCAGGAGGCGGAAGCGCGGGACGCAGAAGATACGCGGTGGCGAGGACGACGGCAGCGGCGACAGGCCAGAGCCAAAGCCGAATCTTACGAGCAGACCGGGCGCGAGGAACGGCGCTGGGGCCGGTGCCGGAGGGAGCTACTTGAGAGACGGCGGAAGGTTTTGACTCAGTGTCGCGCTTCAGCCGTTTCAGATCCGCCCGCATATCCGACGCGTGCTGATAGCGCAGGTCGCGGTCCTTCTCCAGTGCTTTATTGATGATGTCTTCGAGACCTGCGGGCAACTTCGGATTCAGCCGCGCCGGTGGCACAGGCGCTTGATTCAGAATCGCGTCGAAGACCAGTCCTTGGGTTTCGCCGCGGAACGGCAGCACGCCCGCGACCATTTCGTAGAGCACCACGCCGAACGAGAACAGGTCGCTGCGTGTATCCACTTCCTTGCCCCGCACCTGCTCCGGCGACATGTACGACACCGTCCCCATCGGCGAACCGGGACTGGTGAGCTGGTCCAGTGACGCCGTCGTCGCATTGTCGCGGGCCTTTGCATGATCCACCTTGGCCAACCCGAAATCCAGGATCTTCGCATGACCCAGGCGGGTGACGAAGATATTCGCCGGCTTGATGTCGCGATGCACGATGCCCGCCGTGTGCGCGGCATCGAGAGCATCGGCGATTTCAATGGCCAGGGTCAGCGCTGTTTCCAGTTCCAGCGGCGCCTGCGCCATGCGCTGCCGCAGCGTCATCCCCTCCATGAATTCCATGGCGATGAACACTCGGCCGTCCTGCTTGCCGATTTCGTAAATGGTGCAGATGTTGGGATGATTGAGCACTGCCAGCGCGCGCGCCTCGCGCCGGAAGCGCGACACGCGTTCGGCATCGCCGGCCAGGTCGGGAGGCAGTACCTTTACGGCCACGTCGCGGCGCAGATTCGCGTCGACGGCGCGATAGACCTGACCCATGCCGCCCGAGCCCAGCAACTCGACCACCGAGTAGTGCCCTAGCCGCGTCCCCTTCGCCAAACCCTGGCTGGCCGCGCCATCGGCCGAGTGATCACAGGGCGCGAAGGCCGGCTCAGACAGGAAGCCCTGCAGCCGGTCGTTCTCCTTGAGCAGTTCCTCCACCATCTTGCGCAAGGCTGGCTGTCCCTCGCACATCCGATCCAGGAAGGCGGAGCGCTGCTCCGGCGACAGATCGAGAGCTTCTCCGAAAAGCTGCTCCGACGCTTGGTCCAGGTTGCTCATCAGGCTCGTCCTGGCGGGAGTTTCGATGGCGCGTTAACAGGGCTTCTACGGTACTATAACCCTCGTGAGGGCAGCCATGGAATCAGCTCCAGGCGAAGTCACCCAGCTGCTCAAAGCCATGCACGCCGGCGACCCCGGAGCCGCCGACCGCCTGCTTCCCCTTGTCTACTCCGAGCTGCACCGCCTCGCCCAGGCTTACATGCGCCGCGAGCGCCCCGACCACACCCTACAGGCCACCGCGTTGATCAACGAAGCCTACATTCGCCTCGCCGGCGACGACATCGACTGGAGCAGCCGCGGCCAGTTCATCGGCCTCGCCGCCCACGTCATGCGCCAGGTTCTGGTCGACTATGCCCGCCAGCACCGGGCCGGCCGCCGAGCCGGCGGCTTACATCGCGTGGAGATGCACGACGACCTCGCCATCTCCCCCGACCGCCTCGACGAAGTCGCCTCCATCGATGAAGCCCTGACTCGGCTCGCCGAAGCCAATCCGCGCCAGGCCCGCGTCGTCGAGCTCCGCTACTTCGGCGGCCTTCCGGTCGACCAGATCGCCCGCATCCTCGAAGTCTCTCCCCGCTCCGTCAAGCGCGACTGGTCCCTCGCCCGCATCGCACTCTTTCGCCACCTGCGTCCCGGCGTGCCACTGCCCGCGGACGACAGCGCCGCCAGCCCCGAACAATAATCTCTCTCCTGCGTTGCCCCTTTTTCCCCGCCACCGCGCACTCCTCAGTGAAGGCGGTCGTCAAGACCCCTTCCCCAGGAGGAACCACCATGAAGTCCAGTTTCCGTATCACCGCACTCGCGACTTTGGTCGCAGCCCTTGCGTCGCTGTACCCGGCGATGCACGCCCAAACGACCCTCAACGGCAGCGTCAACGTGCCTTTCTCGTTCGATTACGGGACGAAGCACTTTGCGCCCGGCGCTTACACCCTCACCATGTACAGCCACGATTGCCTCATCGTCCGCAGCAGCCGCAGCCATTATGGCACCATGGCCCTTGTCCGGACTGACTTCGAACTCACCGGGCCCGAGGTCAGTCAGGTCACTTTCCGCAAGTACGGCGATCGCTACTTCCTCGAGGAGGTTCTGGCTACCGACGGCGAGCACATCACCGTGATCGAGTCGGATGCCGAAAGGCGCGCCAGCGGCGAGTTCGCCATGCGCGGCTCGGAAGCCGCCCCGGTTGCTCTGGCTCTCGTGCCCGAGCGCACCCTCGGCGACTGAATCCGACGCAGCACCCACCGGCAGGAGTTCCCTCAACCCAGGGAACTCCTGCACAGCATCTTCGGAGAACGGAAGGTGGAAGGTATTCAGGTCGAATGCAGCGCTCAATGGGCGCATCATCGCCGGTGCGCTCATCGAACATTTAAGGACGCCGTCCAAGGTTCCAGGAGGATCACCGGCCACACTGAAATGACTACTTGAGCAATAGACGATGCATTCTGTTGCCGACCACACGACAAGTACCAAATTAGGAATTGAAGCGGACGGTATTCACTCAGCCTTTCTGAACAGTCCGCGCAACTTCAGTGAGAATCGAATATCACAAAATGATTCGCATAGCTGATAAAGACGCTCTTGAAAAGGGCCGTCGGAAGCAGCCCATCCATGCAGTTCCTGCTTATCTGGTTTTCCGCATTGATTGGGGTCAGAAACGCAATCTGGCGCGTCTTGTGCGGGCCGATCTCTACGTTCTGGCTGGGCATCGTCGCAAATACCGGCGCGGCGCCCTTGCCAGCCACGTTGCCCCGGAGGGCATGGTCGCGCTGCAGCCACCACGGAGCATCGAGCCGGTTCACAAACAGCATTGGAACGCTGCTGCCCGAATCAATCTCGAGAATCGTTCCCCTTTTCCCATCCCCCTGCGTGTGGACAGTCACCAGAATCGGCGCTGCGTAGGCCAGATCCCCGCCCCGTTCTGCCTGCTCAATCACGGGAACCCGCTCGCCCTGCATCTCCTTCTCGAGTTCCTTCGCCTGGTCCAGGCAGATCACTTTGTGACTGTAATCAATCAGCAGGTCAAAGCGTCCAAGGAAGTTCTCGCCGAGAATCCCCCGCACCCTGGGATTCACCGCCTGAATCTGATTCAGTCCCTGTACTGCGATCGGCAGATCCCGCACCGCCTCCGGCCCGGCCTCAACCAATTCGGGCTTTACGAGGTCGGCGCCAGCGTAGTTGAGTACGGAGAGCACGCCGATCGAACCTTGCGCCTTGAGCTTCAGCTCGCCCGCGAGTCTTGGGTCCATGATCGTCACCTGCGCGCCTGTATCCACCATGAAGTCGTAAGGGCCGGAGTGATTTATCGATACGGAGATTGCGATTTGGGAACCCGCAAGAAAGTGAAACGGGATTGCCGTCGAGTTTGCAGGGCACTGTGCCGTACGAGCGAGGACGATTGAAGGAGTGAGGAGCAGGAGGAAGGAGAAAAGCCATTTGCGATCGATCATCGAAGTTCACCTCAGCCGTTGTGGCTGGGTGAACTCTCAGGCCGTGCCTATGCATTGTCGTGATCGCCGGTTGATCGTTTTCTATCGCTGGATGAAGCTTTTCTGAGGGCCGATGATGGAAAGATGATGAGGCGCAAGTTCTTTCTTTGTAGGCTGTTCTGAGATAGGGCAGGGGAGCGCGAGCAGCATGGCACAGGCCAAGTTGTCGCGGCTGCTGTCACCAACGGGTGTATGATTTCAAGCGCAGTCGATGCGCTGGTTTCACACCAGCCGTAGGGCCGATAGATTCCAGCAACGGGAGGAATCTATGACGCTACAAACCTCCTTCACCTTCCGCTTCGCAGATGTTGAGGTTCGCGAACCTGAATTGCGGGTGATCCGGTCGGGAGAGCCCCTGGCCATCGAGCCGAAGGCATTCCGGGTCCTCATCTATCTGCTGCGCCACGCCGGCCGTTTGATCCCTAAGGAAGAACTCCTCACCGCCGTCTGGGGCGACACTGCGGTCACCGATAACTCTCTTACCCGCGCTATCGCACTGCTGCGCCGGCTGCTCGAGGACGATCCGCACCAGCCGCGATTCATTGAGACGGTGTCGACGGCCGGGTACCGGTTCATCTGCCCTGTTGAGACCGGATCGAGCGAAGCGGTGGGAAGCAACTCAAGCGCACCCGCCCTGACAAAGGCCGAGGCCGCCGAACCGCGAAGCAACCAACAACGTCCACGAAAGTTGCGTCGGATTGCGCTTGCCGCGACCGGCGTTGTGCTCACCGGCGCAGCGGGATTGATGTGGTACGCGCTCCGCCCCTTGCCAACGCTCCGGATCACCTCATACACGCAAATCGCAAGCACCGGTCAAAAGACTGGAATAGCCGGAACGGATGGAACCAGCCTCTACCTCGACCTTTACCTGCCTAACGGCACCGCAGTGGTTCCAGTTTCCGGTGGACGGGTGACTCCGCTTTCGATCGACCTCCCCACATCAAAGGATTCTCCCAATAACTCCCCTGTGATATTCGATGTGTCTCCGGGTGGGTCCAAGCTTTTGGTCGGGGGCAATGTGGATCCCTCTTCAGGGCGGAAACTGTGGATCGTTGACGCTCACGAAGGCGGAGCGCGTTATCTGGCACAGAGCTACGCTGCAATCTGGTCCCCCGACGGCAGAACGGTGTTGTATTCGACCCTGCACGGTGACCTGTACACCATTCCCAGCGAGGGCGGAGAGCCCCGGCTTCTGCTTGCCTCGCCGGCGCAGCCTGGAGCGCCGCTTGCAGTGAACAGCCTAGCCTGGTCACCGGATGGAAACAGGATCCGATTTGTTCGCAATGCACGGTATTGGGAAGTCTCGGCAGACGGAAAGAAACCTCATGAGATTCTGCCCAACTGGTATGCCGCGAACCCCAAATACTTCATGGGTGGTGGACGTTGGTCACCGGATGGGGACTTCTTCCTGTTCATCGCGGGAATCGCGGGATTCTCTCAGAATCTCGCTGTCGCCAGGCAGCTATGGGCTGTGGATGAGCGCCGGAGCTGGCCTCATCGCGCCAATCCCGAACCGGTCGAGTTAACCACCGGAGGGACAATCTGGGGCGCATTTGTTTTCTCAAGGGATGGGAAGACCGTCTATTGCGCGGGGACAACTCTAAAAGGCGAACTCGTCAGGTATGACGCCAAATCGAAGCAGCTTTTGCCTTACCTGGGAGGGATCTCAGCCGAATTTGTCAACTTTTCCAGAGACGGAAAATACCTGCTCTACGTCTCCTACCCTGATGGAACCATGTGGCGCGCCAATCGCGACGGAAGCGGCCTGCAACAACTAACCGATCCGTCATTTTACCCATCGATGCCAGAGTGGTCTCCCGATGGCACGCAGATCGTGTTCTCTACGTACGCGCCATCCCATCAGGGTGAGATGTACACCATCTCCAGTCAGGGCGGCATGCCAAAGCGTCTGCTACCGGAAGACAAAAACTGGAACCGAGTTCCAAACTGGTCGCCTGACGGGAAGAGGATTGTCTTCGACCAATCCCCAGCTGGGGCCGGGCATGGGATATATCAAGGAGACAAAGGCCGGGTATTGGACCTGGATACTGGAAAAGTCATCGACCTTCCACCGTGTCCCAAACCTTGCTACTGGCCGCGATGGTCGCCCGATGGCCGTTACATCCTCGAACTGGCGGTTGATCACAAGAATATGTTGCTGCTCAATCTTCGAACGAACCAATGGTCTCAACTCGACTCAGAGCTCGGCGCAATCGAATTTCCTCTCTGGTCGCACGATGGCCACTCAATCTACTTTCAGGACAACGATTTTGCCGGCGCACTCAGAAGCACGGACCCCGGGATCTATCGAATCCCGATAACTGGCGGAAGAGCTGAACAGGTCGTCGACCTGAAAGGCTTTAAAGGCACCGGATCCCTGGCTGTTGGTTGGTCGGATCTCGACCCGGACGACACGCCGCTCCTGTTGCGCGATGTTGGCACCTACGACATCTACGCGCTGGCGCTCGAACGGAAGTAGTTCAGAACGAGGCATTGATTGCGTACGAGGCGGAAGGTCAGTTAGCCGCTTATCCGCGCATGGCCAAACATCTTTAATGATCGCTCCTTTAGAGCCGCAGCCGTGGTTGTATCACCGGCTTCTATGAGAAGGTCTAAAAAGTCAAGGCCGACGTGGCGGCCGTCCTAGTCTCAGCGAAACAGCGATTCGGGGAGCGGCGGTGGACACTGTCAAGGGCGTCCCGCGGGACGTTCATCTCGACCCTTGACAGCGTTCACCGCCGCTCGGACACTCGAGTTGGGAACGAAGCGGAACACGTTCCTGGTTCAGCTTCGTTCCTTATTAGAGTAAGGTTGTTCGATTCCGCGCCACGGAGTTCGGTTCCCTTCACTTCTGTGACGATCGCTCCCGAGTTTGTATTGCGCCACCCACGTTGCCGGGCTTCTATCCGCACTCTGAATGGGCCGCTGCGGGCCCGGTGCAATTTGGGGTCCGATTTCAAGCCCAGGCCCGTCACGACGGTGACGGGCCTGGGTTGTTGGGTGCTGCAATCTAACCGACGATCTCGATGGATCAGCCGGTCACACGCAGTCATCCGAACAAGGCGGTGGATGTCGCTACAATCAACCTCCGGGAAACAGATGGTCTTTCTCAAGCGATTGAAACCGATTTGTATTCCGCAGCCATCGTTCAAAACTACGCCGCGGCGGCGTGCTCTGTTTTATCGAGGGTGCCGTGGCCGAGGGGTTCATAGACATCGCCGCTCACCCAAAGCCGATGCAGTAAAACTGCGAGTTTTCGTGCCACCGCAACGGTTGCTCGTTTCCTGGCATTCTTTCCGCCACGCTCACATAGCTTCTTTCCGAATCGTCTTAAATCGGTGTCCGGCCCAAACGGTCCAAGGATGTAGTGCGCGCTTCCCACCAGCAGTTTGCGCAACATCCTGTCGCCCGCCTTGCTGATACCCAGCTGTGGTTGACTGTCTCCGGAGTCCTCCTGCCTGGGCACTAATCCTAGATACGGACCTACATCGCGGCTCCTGGAGAAGCGAAGTGGAGTCTCCAAAGTCAGCACATAGCCCAGTGCGGTCACCGGCCCGACCCCCGTCACCTGCCGCAACAACTTCGTGTGCATGTATTTCTCACTGGCCAGCCGTTCGATTCTCTGGTCATAGGACTTGATTTCCTCACTCAGGTTCGCAATCAGACGTAACAGCGGTTGTATCGTCTCCCCAATTTGCTGCGGGACCTCCGCTGCCGCTTTCTTGGAGAAGGCATCACTGGAGCTGTGCGACACTCTCGCCCCCATCGTCTTCACCAGGCCGCGCACCGCACTGATCAACTTGGTGCGCGACTCCACCAGGGCCTCGCGGGCGCGAAGCACCAGCAGATCCTCTCGCACTTCCGTGCTGCGATGCTGAATCGCATACAGCGATTTCGGATCCACACGTCCCAGCCTGGCCAGTTTGGCGGCATCGATCCGGTCATTCTTGCGCCGGCGTCGCTTCGATCCTGACATCCGTCGCGCATTGGCAACCAGCACTTCATGGCCAAGTCCGGCGATCACTTCACGCACCCACGCCGAATGCGTCCCCACTTCGATCACCACCCGCGATCGGGCCAGACCTCGGAAGAATTCCGCCACCTCCTGCTGCCGCGTCCGGAACTGTCCCTCCGTCAGTGTCTCGCCACCTAATCCCAGGATGCAGTAGTTGCTCCACTGATCCCCCAGATCCACCCCCACCGTCAAACGATCCAGGTTCGGGCTCTCTCCATCGGGCACATTCTTGTCCTCGCCTGGCACCGCAACACTCTCTACATCCAGTTGCTTCGTCAGTTGCGCAACCAGTTCCGCCATCACCTCGCGCGAGTCACGCCGCACTGACTTCGTTGCCTTTCCGGATTCTCTCTGCTCCAAGAAACTGCTATGCTTCTTCACGGGTCGACCTCCATCCTTCGGGATTGCACCTCTGAGTGCGTTGATCACCGATAGCTTAATGCTGTCGGGATCGGGGTCGACCTTCTCATCCCATCTACACGTACCTTGCCGCTTGGTAAAGGAAGGGTGGGCGACCAACCACCCGGAACTCGGAACTCCCGTTATCTCTGGCCTGAAGTGCTCAACGAGTGACTCGATTTGGCGCTCATCGAGGTCATCCAGCACGAACCTTCCGAATCGGTGGCATCTGTTCCGAACCTGCATCGGAGAGACAATGAGTTCCACGTGAACAGCGGGATCGTCAATCACTCCCACGAGAAAAGCCGCCTCTCAAAATCGAATGAAACGCTGTGGAATCCCATGCCTGCAAAACCGAGAAGACCGTCGAAATCGGAATCGGCGTCGGCTTCGGCGATGGCAACTTTGTGCACCCCAAGGTCACTCGTTCCCAGCGAGACGTTTGTGCGTAGCCAACTGAGCCGCGCTGAACCGCCCGTGGTGGATACCAAAGAAACCCGATCGAGATGAGCCTCATTGGGTGCAATGTGCAATCTGCCTCGGAATAACAGCAACTCCCATGTGCCCGAATCGAGAAGCAGGCGAACCTGCTGTCCGTTGACGGTGGTGCGCACCGTCAGGAATGGCTCGGTACTGGCAAACGGAACTGCATTCCGGAGCATAATTGCCGATCCGAGGATCACGCTCTTTGTCTTGTAACTGATCGTGAACGGGCGCGCGCCCAGGATGTCCAATCCAACAACACCGCCAATGGACATCCCAAGATTAGATTCCATCGTCGCATAATCCTGTACAAGGACGCGGAGCGAAGCAGCGTGGAATGAACCCAGCTGAATGTCTGGCAGGATGAGGCTCTTGACCTGAATCGTCCCATTGAGGGTCTCAAGGGATTCGGATCTTTCGCTAATCTTCAACTGGCTCGCAAGTTCCTTGCTAATGATGCTCGGGTTGGTTCCCGTGTCGAGGATCATGTTTACGTTTCTAATCTTGCCAATGGTCGCTTTCACGACGATCAGGTTGCCGTTGTAAAGACGGAACGGAACTTCGGCCTCAGCGGCGGTACGAGTTTCAGAACTGCCGTCATGGCCTGATGACAATGACTGTGGAAACAAAACGCTGGTGAATCCAAGGAACAAGAGAAGAAAGGCACAGGCTGCAATACTGTTCCGGCTGTTGGTCTCGTATTTCATGTCGTCCTCCGTGCGCGGGGTTCGCGCATCAAGGGCGACATTGGGCTGGATGACGGACTACCTCAATGCACGGGTGCTCTATTGGGGAACAATCGGGGATCGAAAGAATGTCAACGCTTAACCCGTTGGGATGAAAAGGGTTGCACTTCTGAATCAGAGCATCGGAGAGGAATGGAGTTTCATGCGAAGGCTACCCAAAATGGTGCTAGACTGTTGGCGGTTGAGCCAGCAATTTGGAAGACGCTGTTCATCCCGTACGCATCCTTCGGTTTGGGACCTTCGAACTAGATCTCGAAACCGAAGAGCTTCGCAGGAGCGGGCTGAAACTGAAGCTCGCAGGCCAACCGCTGCAGGTTCCTTGCGATTCTGCTCGAACGACCCGGACGCATCGTCACACGCGAGGAATTGCAAAAGCGTCTCTGGCCGGATACGTTTGTCGACGTCGATCACAACCTGAACACCGCGATTAACAAGATTCGAGAGGTGTTGGGGGATTCAGCCGAGAACCCAAGATTTGTGGAGACGCTGCCGCGCCGGGGCTATCGCTTTGTCGGTCCGGTTTCCGGTCCCTCAGACAAACGGAAAGGCTGACGCAGGTTTCTCTGTTGACGTGGCCGCCAGCCTCCCTGCGGAGATTGAGCGAGAAAAACCATCCACCGCCATAACGAAACCACGAAGTTCTCAGCCCATCTTCTGGGTGCTTGTGGGTTTGGGAGCAATTGCTGTCGCTGGGTTGGTGATTGGCATGGTGTTGTATCTTCGCCGCCCCTTGCCAACGCTCCGGATCGTCTCGTATACGCAAATCACAACCGACGGTCAAAGGAAGTCGATTGCCGGGACAGACGGAAGCAGCCTCTACCTCAATCTCTATGCGCCCGCCGGCCACGGAGTGGTTCCGGTTATTGGCGGGCGGGTGACACCGCTTTCAATCGACCTGCCCACCACGAAGAGTTACTCCAATGGCTATATGTGGATAATGGACGTGTCTCCGGATGGGTCCAAGCTCCTGGTCAGGAGTAATTTGGATTCCTCCACGGGGTGGAAACTGTGGATCATTGACGCTCACGGAAGGGGAGCGCTCTACCTGGCACAGTGCTTCACTGCAATCTGGTCCCCCGATGGCAGAACGGTGTTGTATAACACCTTGCACGGTGACCTGTACACCATTCCCAGTGAGGGCGGCGAACCTCACCTTTTGCTCTCCTCGCCGGCGCCACCCGGAGCGCCACTCTTCATGGGCAGCCTTTCCTGGTCACCGGATGGAAACAGGATCCGATTCACCCGCAATTCTCGGTACTGGGAGATCTCGGCGGACGGAAAGAATCCGCATGAGATTCTGCCCAACTGGCACGCCGCCAACCCCAAATACGCCATGGGTGGTGGACATTGGACACCGGATGGGGACTTCTTCTTGTTTGATGCGGGAATGGGAATGTTCTCGCAGAATCCCGCTGCCGCCTCTCAGCTATGGGCTCTGGACGAGCGCCGAAGGTGGCCGCATCGTGCCAATCCCGAACCCGTGGAGTTAACGACCGGAGCGACAATCTGGGGTGGATTTGCTTTCTCGAGGGATGGGAGGATTCTTTACTCCTCGGGTTCGATGCAAAAAGGCGAACTCGTCCGGTATGAAGCCAAAGCAAGAGAGCTTGTGCCTTACCTCGGAGGGATCTCAGCCGAATTTGTCAACTTTTCCGGGGACGGGAGTTCTTTGGTCTATGTCACTTTCCCTGAGGGTTCGATGTGGCGAGCCAATCGCGACGGAAGCGGCCTGCAACAACTGACTGGCCCTCCATTCTATCCACTAACTCCCAGGTGGTCTCCCGATGGCACGCAAATCCTGTTCTTCGCATGGTCGCCATCCCATCCGGGTGAGATCTACACCATGTCCAGCAAGGGCGGCACGCCCCATCGCTTGCTGCCTGACGAGGAGAATGTGGACACCTTCCCAGATTGGTCGCCGGATGGAAAGAAGATTGTTTTCGATCAATCTCCTGCAGGAGCGCCAGGGTTCGGATGGTATGAAGGAGAGAAAACGCGGATTTTGGAGCTGGATACCGGGAAGGTCACCGACCTCCCACCGTGCCCCAGATCCTGCTTTGCTCCGCGATGGTCGCCCGACGGCCGCTATATTCTCGAGGTCACGACTGATCATGACGATGTGATGCTGCTCGACCTGCAGACGAGCCGATGGTCTCAATTCAACCTTCATCGCGGAGCGATTAATTTCCCCAGTTGGTCCCACAATGGCCGCTTCATCTACTTCGGAGACTTTGACTCGCCCGTCGGCGGTTTCAGAGGTAGGGACCCCGGGTACTATCGAGTTCCGGTAACCGGCGGAACGGCTGAAAAGGTCGCTGACCTGAAAGACTTCAGGGGCACTGGAGTGATGCAGGGCGGTTGGTCGGCCCTCGATCCGGACGAGAACCCGCTGCTGTTGCGCCAAGCCGGCATATACGACGTCTACGCGCTGGCGCTCGAACGGAAGTAGCCCAGAAGAGAGTTGAGTTTTGTGCCAGGCTGACGGTTAGCCGCCGATCCGCGTATCCCTGGACTGCTTCGATTGCTCCTCTGGAATCGCCATCACGGTCGTATCACCGTCCACACGGAAATAACCAGTTGATCAACAACTGCGGCGAAATCTTGTCAAACTTGAAACTTCCGAGTTGCCCACGGTACACTCCCAACTCAGTCAACGGGCCTCTGTTGTCGCCGTGTTGTTATGACCACATCTTTCAGCGCTCACTGATGATCAAGGCTCTGATTGACGACTGCTACGAGGCAAGCAATTCGCTGGATGTTGCCGTGGTTGCACTTTGATGAAGCAAGAAGATGAACGATTGTGCCAATTCAAACTTCATGATGTCTGGCAGCGCGGTTGCGGTCAAGGTGAAGGATGCGAGTGGCATTGGCAGAAGCCACCTGAATCCGCTCTGCCTCGCTGACCTTTGCAGTTTCGATAAACCGTGCGGCGAGGTCGGTTTTCTCGAAGGGATAGTCGATGGAGAACATCACGTTCTCAGCGCCCATCGCGTCAAGCGAGCAGCGCAGCGAATTGTTCGAGCACATGCCGGAGGTGGTGACGGCAATGTTTCGACGAATGTAGAAAGAGGGCGGCTTGGCAAGCGTGCGGCCGCCTCGATTGCAGACCAGCCATCGGCTGTCAAAACGCCACAGGCTGAAAGGCAGTGTTTCCCCGCCGTGACCGAGAATGAGCCTTGCCTTGGGGTAGCGCTCGAAGACTCCGGCGAACACCAGCCGTAGCGCATGCGTCGCCGTTTCGAAGGCCCAGCTGCAAACCGGACCCCACAGCTCACTGTGACCGGCATAAGTGGACGGGTGATCTGCCGGGTTGCCCGGATGGAGATAAATGGGTGCATCGAGCGCGGCCGCACGCTCCCAGAAAACCGAGTACTTGTCGAGATCGAGATATTCGCCGTTCGTCTGGCCATTAATGAGCGCACCGTGAAAACCGAGGTCGCGCATGCAGCGCTCAAGTTCCTCGGCGGCTTCGGACGGGTCGTGCATGGCCAGATGAGCGAATCCGCCGTACCGGGCGGGACGTTTCTGGATCTCGCCGGCGAGGAGGTCATTCACGGCACGCGCCTTGCGCTGCGCGACTGCGCCGTCCTTCTCCGCCTGCACGCCGGGCCCCGCCAGCGAGAGCACCACGTATTCGACGTGATGCTCGTCCATCATTGCAAGGCGCCGCTCGCCGAAGTCCATCAGCGCACCCGGGGCAAGCTTCGCGATGTCGGCGCTGATGTTCGCGTAAGTCTCCGCGAAGTACTCCATGAATTCGGGTACCATGAAATGCTCTTCCATCGCGATCTTGCCGAGCGGCTTGCGGGCGGTGGTCTCCAGATCGCTGATAGAAGCCGCTGCAGGAAAAGCCACAGAGGCACCCGCCAGTGCCGCACCCCGCAACAGATCTCTCCGCCTCATTGCATTGCCTCCTATCGCTCTTTCCTCTGCTCGCATGGCCGCGAGCCTTCGAGATTAGTTAATAAATGTTCTTCGGATCTTAGTCTAGCAATCACATAACGCTAAACGATTTCGTGACCTGCTTTTGCGCCAATACATGCACACGGATCTCATAGCGAAAGGCCCAATTATCACGCGAAATTCGGGTTCTGAAGAGAAAACCGGCAAACAGGAACCAGTTAATCAACACTTGCGGCGAAGTGTTGTCAAACTTGAAACTTCCGGGTGAACGACAATCCAACCACAATTCGGGTGGTCTTGTAGGACTTGTGCTGCATGGGCGACAACCGTTGGAACGATGCAACATGGCGAGGACGAGACCGAGGACAGAATCGGCTCGCATGGCACACGAGAACTGGTTCTTGCTCTTACGCCCAGAGCCGCCGTGGATAGTACCCCGCCTCGATCATGTGGTGAATGGTCTGCATCGCGCGCGAATGATCCTCACGATAGGTCATCCCAAACCAGGAATCTGCGCTGGGAAGCACTTTCACTCGCATCCTTCCTTCGGTGATCAGCTCGTGCACTGTGTTCGGCAAATAGCACTCGGAGTCGGGTTCGCCGCCATGGCTCTTCAGGAAGTTCTCGAACCTCTCGGCCATGGGGTTGAGAACATCCGGTCGGAAGCCCCACATGTTCAACGAGACCACCTCGTTGCCGGAGAGCTTCATTTCCTGCCCGGCTGCGTCGACGCAGACCGCGTGGCCGCCCTGGCGTTCCACATTCTTGTGCTCAATAATCCCCTTGAGGAAACCTTCCTCATCGAGTTGGCAAATTCCGCGCGCGACCGGCCCGCTCTCCGGCAGCGTGTTGCGCAAGACGTAGCCCACCATGGCGCAATCGTGGGTGCCTGCCTGGAGATGACGCGCCAGAGCCGAATAGCTCTGAGCGCCGTAAAAGTCATCCACGTTGATCACGGCGAAGGGCTCGCGCATCTGGCTTACGGCGGAAAGCACAGCGTGTGTTGTGCCCCAGGGCTTGCTCCTTCCGTGCGGCACCTGGAATCCCCACGGAATCCGCATCACGTCCTGATAGACGTACTCGACCGCGAAGTTGCGGATGAGCCGCGCGCCCAGTGTTTCCCTCACCGCACGGTCGATGTCTCTGCGGATCACGAAGACGATCTTGGCGAAGCCAGCCTTTCGGGCGTCGTAGAGCGAGTACTCGAGAAGGGTCTCTCCCTGCGGGCCTACCGGTTCTATGACCTTAACGCCGCCGTACCGGCTGCCTTTGCCGGCGGCAAGAACGAGCAATGTTGGGCCGACCATGACGACTCTCCTTTTTCGGTCGAGGACAGTGAGGCCGCGCCGCAGCTGCGCGGCTTTACACGCGTTGCCGAAGCGCTCCTGCTTCCGCCGCCAGACTGTCCCGGTCTCTTCCCATTACGACGGCGGGGCAGGCTAGAGACAAAATGTGTCTTCGGGCACACTTCTTGCCGTGATGGCGCTCACTCCCAAATGTGCATGCAATTGCGAAGGCGAATATTCTGAGCTGACGGCTTCAGGGCAAAGCACTCGAGCACATGCTAGGCGCCAGACCAGAATTAGTCTCGGGAAACGGCCTAGGGCGCACCCGTTCAATTTCTGGGGCAGCTCTCTGAGGAGTGCTATTTCTTGAACAGCTGCACCATCGCCTCGTCCTGGGTCTCATTCAGTTGCGCCAGCGTCTTCTGGATCAGCGGCCGATCTTCGTATCTGCTGGCATGCAGCAAATCCGTCAGACGGAACACGGCGCGTCGCAGCAGAATTTGCGCGTCCTTGAGCTTTTTGGGATCGCCTGGCAGGGTCATCCGGATCTTATGAGTGAACTGCTCAGTGCTCTTCAGCATCTCGGTGGCTTTTCCCGCGTCACCTGAGGCATACTGGCGCACGCTGTACTCAATCATTTCATGTACAACCTGGGAATAGAGGTAGCACTGATCCTTGGCGGGGGCCTGTGCCGCACGCTGTTCCAAAGCGTCCAGCATCTGCATATCAGGAATCTTCTGGTTGAGCGGGGAGGCGCAGGTGAGGATGGAGAGTGCGCTCAACAAGGACAAATACACGAGGGGGGTGCGCATGACAAGCCTCCACCCCTGCAGCTTTCGTTAAGGTCCTCAGCGCGCGCGACCTACATTCACGATGCACCGAAGCTTTCTGGGCACAAAGGTTCCAACTTCAGAATTCGCGCGAACTGTGACAATTACATGCGCCCTTGCATGGGATTATGGGAGCTTTCAAGAGAATGTGCAAGAGAGGGTCGCTGAACGGCTGAGCCCGTTGCGGGACCCTGCGACACGTGCAAATACAGCAGCCTCAACGGCGATCCTAGCGCTGGAAACAATCAACCCAGCAGAGCTCGCCAGAATAGAGACTCCGGGCAGCACTAGAACCGATATCGGAGTGCGAGTTGCATGAGGCGTGGCGGCATGGTACTGACGGCTTGTCCGAAGGTGTCGCATTTTCCGGTTGCAGGTTGCGGGAGCGCCGGGATCGACCGTTGTGCCATCTCATGGTTCGCCAGCAAACCTGGCAGGAATCTCCAAACTCAGAGCAGTCGCCGTTGGACTGCAGATGTGGGAATCGCGCAGCGATTTCCAAGCCTGGCGCTTGTGCCAGGCGTCCCGCTATTAAGTTGCAGGTGCTCCGGCAATCTCGGACATCATCTCGGCATCGATCGCCGGGTTCGGCTCGCCATCGGAGTTGGCAATCAGTTCCTTGGGCACCAGCAGGAGCACCGGCAGGATGAGAGTGAAGACGGCGGTCATCGCAATCACGCAGTAAAGAAACCCGTGCGTTGGGCTGAGGCCGTAGATCTTTGTGCCCAGAACGTCGCTGGCGCGGCCGGCCAGGTTATTGACTGCATCAGCCGCCATCATCAACGTACCCTGCAATCCCGGCGGGCACGAGCGGATGGCCAGATCGTAAAAGGCGCACTGTCCGAGGGCGCTCATCAAGCCCATCGGCGCCGCCATCACTAGAACCTGTTGGCCCGAATGGATGAAGGCCAACGGAATCAACGAAGGCACTCCCACAATTGCCCCCCACCATAACAGCTTGCGCAGCGGGAACCGGGTACAGAGAATGCCGTACGCCACAACGACGGGAATATAGGACCCATAGAAGATGCAATTGAAGTTCGCGTAGACCGCATCGGGCGCGTGCACCTGATTGCTGAGATAAAACTGCATGGGCGTGCTGAACCCCGGCATGAAGTTCCACAGCAGAATGATCAGAACCGCCGGATAGACGGCGCGATGCTTCGCCAGCCGTTTCAGGTCGCCCAGGAATGTTGTGCCGCGCGCATGTGGATTGTCATAGGCGTGGCTGAAGACGGCGCGAGGCTTCAAGAAACCGTAGAGGCAGAGCGGGAGGGTGACTGCGGCCGCTAGAAAGAAAGTCTGGCGGGGCGAGAGGTGTTCCGTGATGAATCCCGAAGCGAAATAAGCCGCAATAAAGGAAATGTATCTGAAGGCCATCCACAAGGCGCTCAGGCGCCCCGACATCAGCTCCTCCTGACCGATCAAACTGATAAGGCCGGAGTACGCCGCCATGAGAAAGCGGAACGAGATCATGGCCAGAAACATCCCGATGAGAAGCCCCGAATAAGAGAGACGGGTGAGAGCCAGCCAACCGAAGACGAGCATTGCCAGCGGACCAAATAGACGGAAGTATCCGCGGTCGCGCCAGCCAAAGGGATCCCAAAGGTCTCGCGCCATGCCAAAGGCGAATCCCACATACATCGGGATCCCGGTCAGTAGCCGGAACATGGACACCTGCGACGCCGTCGCATGCAGGTGGTTCTTCAGCATGTATGCGGTTGGAATGTCCACCAGGATTTCCGGCGTAACCGCGAAGATCAGCAGCGTCAGCGAGCTGAAGTACAGAAAGAGCCGTTGGTTTTTCGACAACGTAACAAAGGAAGTGGCCATTGGAGATGGGGTAGTCTAGCACGCTCGCGCAGTCTTGTCAGCCATTCGGCTGGGCGCGAGGATCGGGATGTACGGCCAACAGCCGGAGTCTTCGCCGACGCGCGATAGCGGCTCTGGTGTCGTGCCCGACAAAACGGCGCTTACGGAAAGAACCGGCTAATGTGATGTAACTCTCTCCTCTCGGTCAGTGAGCCAAATGTTGATAATTCCCCCTGAACCACGAACTGAGGCTGTGCGAGGTGGCCGCCGCGAAGATAATGATATGAAGTCCCGTGCGCGCCCCGGCACATCACTCCTGTATCACCGGCTTCTATGAGAAGGTCTAAAAAGTCAAGGCCGACGTGGCGGCCGTCCTAGTCTCAGCGAAACAGCGATTCGGGGAGCGGCGGTGGACACTGTCAAGGGCGTCCCGCGGGACGTTCATCTCGACCCTTGACAGCGTTCACCGCCGCTCGGACACTCGAGTTGGGAACGAAGCGGAACACGTTCCTGGTTCAGCTTCGTTCCTTATTAGAGTAAGGTTGTTCGATTCCGCGCCACGGAGTTCGGTTCCCTTCACTTCTGTGACGATCGCTCCCGAGTTTGTATTGCGCCACCCACGTTGCCGGGCTTCTATCCGCACTCTGAATGGGCCGCTGCGGGCCCGGTGCAATTTGGGGTCCGATTTCAAGCCCAGGCCCGTCACGACGGTGACGGGCCTGGGTTGTTGGGTGCTGCAATCTAACCGACGATCTCGATGGATCAGCCGGTCACACGCAGTCATCCGAACAAGGCGGTGGATGTCGCTACAATCAACCTCCGGGAAACAGATGGTCTTTCTCAAGCGATTGAAACCGATTTGTATTCCGCAGCCATCGTTCAAAACTACGCCGCGGCGGCGTGCTCTGTTTTATCGAGGGTGCCGTGGCCGAGGGGTTCATAGACATCGCCGCTCACCCAAAGCCGATGCAGTAAAACTGCGAGTTTTCGTGCCACCGCAACGGTTGCTCGTTTCCTGGCATTCTTTCCGCCACGCTCACATAGCTTCTTTCCGAATCGTCTTAAATCGGTGTCCGGCCCAAACGGTCCAAGGATGTAGTGCGCGCTTCCCACCAGCAGTTTGCGCAACATCCTGTCGCCCGCCTTGCTGATACCCAGCTGTGGTTGACTGTCTCCGGAGTCCTCCTGCCTGGGCACTAATCCTAGATACGGACCTACATCGCGGCTCCTGGAGAAGCGAAGTGGAGTCTCCAAAGTCAGCACATAGCCCAGTGCGGTCACCGGCCCGACCCCCGTCACCTGCCGCAACAACTTCGTGTGCATGTATTTCTCACTGGCCAGCCGTTCGATTCTCTGGTCATAGGACTTGATTTCCTCACTCAGGTTCGCAATCAGACGTAACAGCGGTTGTATCGTCTCCCCAATTTGCTGCGGGACCTCCGCTGCCGCTTTCTTGGAGAAGGCATCACTGGAGCTGTGCGACACTCTCGCCCCCATCGTCTTCACCAGGCCGCGCACCGCACTGATCAACTTGGTGCGCGACTCCACCAGGGCCTCGCGGGCGCGAAGCACCAGCAGATCCTCTCGCACTTCCGTGCTGCGATGCTGAATCGCATACAGCGATTTCGGATCCACACGTCCCAGCCTGGCCAGTTTGGCGGCATCGATCCGGTCATTCTTGCGCCGGCGTCGCTTCGATCCTGACATCCGTCGCGCATTGGCAACCAGCACTTCATGGCCAAGTCCGGCGATCACTTCACGCACCCACGCCGAATGCGTCCCCACTTCGATCACCACCCGCGATCGGGCCAGACCTCGGAAGAATTCCGCCACCTCCTGCTGCCGCGTCCGGAACTGACCCTCCGTCAGTGTCTCGCCACCTAATCCCAGGATGCAGTAGTTGCTCCACTGATCCCCCAGGTCTACTCCCACGGTCAAACGATCCAGGTTCGGGCTCTCTCCATCGGGCACATTCTTGTCCTCGCCTGGCACCGCAACACTCTCTACATCCAGTTGCTTCGTCAGTTGCGCAACCAGTTCCGCCATCACCTCGCGCGAGTCACGCCGCACTGACTTCGTTGCCTTTCCGGATTCTCTCTGCTCCAAGAAACTGCTATGCTTCTTCACGGGTCGACCTCCATCCTTCGGGATTGCACCTCTGAGTGCGTTGATCACCGATAGCTTAATGCTGCCGGGATCGGGGTCGACCTTCTCATCCCATCTACTCGGACATTACCCAGAGAATGGGGTTCTGTCCGAATTGGCGAGAACCGACCGGAATCTGGAATCTCAGCAGGAGCTCCCGGGAGGGCCCGCGCGAACCAAGTATATTGTTATCTACGCACGCAAGCCGACACTCGCCTCGGATTTCGGCTTAGGTTAATGAAGCAAGGTCAATGACCAATCCAGCCTCCATCGCGCACTACAAACTCACCTCAAAACTCGGCGCTGGAGGAATGGGTGAGGTCTACCGCGCCACTGACACCAGGCTGGATCGCGAAGTGGCCATCAAGATTCTTCCCGACGCGCTTGCCAATGATCCCGGGAGGCTGACCCGCTTCACGCGTGAGGCCAAGGTGCTCGCCTCGCTCAATCACCCCAACATCGCCACCATCTTCGGCGTCGAAGAAGGTGCGTTGGTCATGGAACTGATCGAAGGCGACACCCTGGTGGAACGCATTGCCAAGGGGCCGATCCCGGTTCAGGATGCAGTGCGCATTGCGGATCAGATCGCGGACGCGCTCGAGTACGCGCACGAGCGCGGGGTGATCCATCGGGATTTGAAGCCAGCCAACGTGAAGGCTGCAGACCGCGTAAAAGTGCTGGACTTCGGGCTCGCGAAGGTGCAGGAGACCGCCGAATCCGACACAACCATCACGGGCGCAACTCAGGCGGGTATCGTGCTCGGCTCGGCAGGCTACATGTCGCCCGAGCAGGCGGCCGGCAAGCCGGCAGATGTCCGCTCTGACGTGTTCTCGTTCGGCGTGCTTTGTTACGAGATGCTCTCGGGAAAGCGGGCTTTTTCAGAGTCAACACCGATTTCGACGATGGCGGCGATTCTTCACAAGGAACCGCGCGCGTTGCGAGAGATTGCGCCCCATGTGCCTCTGGAATTGGAGTCGATTGTGACCCGCTGCATGGCCAAGGACCCATCCGCGCGTTTTTCCAGCATGACTCTCGTTAGGCAGGCGCTGACAGAACTGGCCCAGCCCACGGCGCGTCAACCTGAAACTGCGTCCATCGCCGTTTTGCCGTTCGTTAATCTCAGCGCGGACAAGGAAAATGAGTACTTCAGCGATGGATTGGCGGAAGAGGTTCTCATTGCGTTGAGCCAGGTCGAGGGCCTGCGCGTTGCCGCCCGCAGCTCTTCGTTCTCCTTTAAAGGCAAGACGGTCGAGATGGGCGAGATCGCGACGAAACTCCGTGTCGCAAACGTTCTCGACGGTAGTGTCCGCCGTGCCGGCAATCGCGTTCGCGTCACCGTCCAGTTGGTCGACGCCAGAAACGGCTTCCAGCTTTGGTCGGAGCGTTACGACCGCCAGATGGAAGACATTTTTGCTGTTCAGGACGAGATTGCGCGCGCCATTGCGGACCAGCTGAAAGTGACCCTGGGAGCGGGCGTCAAGCCGGCCACAAGGAACCTGGAGGCCTACGAGCTCTATCTCAAGGGCCGCCATCTCTGCAGCCAGCGATCGCCCTCCACCGTGGCCCTGGGCATGAAGTGTTTTCAGCAGGCCATCGAACTCGACTCTCAGTTCGCCCTTGCCTACTCCGGGCTTGCAGATTGCTACGGCATCCTCCGGGTCTATGGATGGATCTCGCACGAGGGAGGCAAAACACCCGCTCTGGCCGCCGTAAGCAAAGCCGCCGCCCTTGCTCCCGAGCTTTGGGAGGTCAACTTCTCGCGCGCCATCTACACCTTTTACTTCGTCTCCAACTGGCGCGAAGCCGGGTCGCACTTTCAAAAAGCGACTGAGATAAATCCGCGCTCCTCCATCGCGCATGCCTACTACGGCATGTTTCTGGCGCTGGACAGGCGCCCCGAGCAGGCGTTAGCCCATGTGACGCTGGCCTGTCAATTGGATCCGCTGTCACCGTTCATCCACGGCCTTTCTGCCTTGTCCTTCGTGAGTTCGGGGCAATCTGAACTTGCGTTGCGCTACGCTCAACAGGCGCTGGAATTGCAGGGGGATTATCTATTCGCGAATTGGGCCAAGGGGCTGTCGCTGTGCCTTCTCGGCCGAAACGACGAGGCTGTTGAAACACTGGAGAAAGTCGTCGCGGCCTCGCGTGCGCCAATCTACATGGGTCTGATAGGACTGGCATACGCACGTACCGGGCGCCGGGATGATGCCAACCGCCTGTTGCATGAACTGGAGGACCGCGGCAGCCGTGGCGAATATATTCCAGCCTTCTCGCTGGTAGACATTTACGTGGGGTTGGGTGACATTCCAGCCGTACGGAAGGCGCTTGCCCGCGCACAGGCGGAATCCACGCCCGCGTTCGATCTCGCCGCCACCTCCGCCATTTTCCTGGATGAATTCCGCAGCGATCCCGAGATCAAGCGCATGCTCGTTGAGATGTTCGGCTATTGAGTACCTTGACAGAAACATTGCTCCTGAAAGGGATCTGCATCAGGGGCGTGCCTCCATGGGAAAGGCGCATGTCTGCCTCGGGACTGCTCAACATGGTCAACTTCTTGCTTGACGCCCGAGTCACCGGATGGCTACAGATGGCCACGCGTTTCAACAGGCCAGAGTGGACTCCGGGGCCATCACCACGTGGTTCCTGCTGCACTCTGTCATCCCTCAGGGCACGTCGGCAGAGTGCGACTATCTAAGCATTGCTCTCTACCCCGGAGCGCCGCCAAAACCTGGAGGGCTCGACGAGATCGACGCCCTGCTCAAAAAGGCCGGGCTCACCATGAGCGCACAGGAGTTTGTTGACCATCGCAGCTCGCTTACTGAGCTGGTTTCAAACGACCTGTTTCAGAACCGGATCTCAGTCGGCACCATGAAAAAGGGCGACTACTTCATGGTCAATTACATGAAGGTTTCAGACACCGAGAATTGGCTCAAGCTGGAGAAAGAAGTCTGGCAGCCGATGACAGAGTCGATGGTGCAAGCCGGCGTGACCAGCGGCTGGTCGGTGAATGTGCAGGTATTGCCCGGCGGCACCGACCTGCCGTTTCAGGCTGTAACCGTGGACGTCTACCCGAGCTGGGATGCCGTCTTTGCGGGAAACGCTCATGTCGTGGAGCATTTCAAGAAGGCACATCCCGACATGGAATTTGGGACAACCATGGAGCGAATCGCGAAACTGCGCACCATTGTGTCGAGGAAGTTGTTTACGGTTGACGACATGGTGGGGCAGCCGAAGTAGCGGGAGAGTCAAAGCCAATCGGGCGACAAGTAAGGTACTCATCGCCTTTTTGCAGATGGGCAGCGTAGCGCACCACCGCGCTGTCATGCCTCATTGACCCCTGCAACTGGGTGCGGCCGCGAATATCTCGAACAAGTTCGCCTGGAAAATAGCCAGATGGACGATGGCAGCGCGGGATTCTTCGCTGGCCAGGGCAGGCTACTCAGGCCGTTGATGAAAGATCGCCGCTCTCGTGAAGTGAGTTCGGTGCGGGTTGTTCTTGGCCGCTCACGTTGTCAACCACGATCTCAAACAGCAATGGATCTTGTTCCAAGCGGCGTGAGCAATACTGAACATCTTTTATGACATTTCCCTGCTCAACTGTGGATTCTCGTCTTTGGGCGGGTTCGATCTCTCCCTGACTTTCTTTCCTTCTTCCTGGCTTCATAAATCCAACCTCTCGTGAAGGAGAAACAATGATGAAACGTCTCTACGTAAGCGTTTGCGCTGTGATGTGTTTACTTGCTTTGAGTCGGACGTGCATAGCGCAGTCGAATCCCTGGAACGGCTCATGGAAGCTCGACCCGTCCTCGCTCAAATACGAGGGTGCAACCTTTTCCGTGGCTACCGACGCAGACGGTTTCACCGTTACACGCGGAGGCCAGGCGCAACCAAAGGTTGTGTGCGACGGAAAGGAGCAGAAATCGACTAACGGCACGACATTGACTTGCACCAAGTCGGCTGATGGATATGCGATTGCAGCGAGCAAGGATGGCAAGCCGACGCGGAAAACGACGATTTCGATCTCAGACGATGGCAAGACGCGAACCAGCAAATCTGAAGTCTTCCCAGCGGACGGAGAACCGTTCACAATGACGGCGATTTCGGATCGGGTTTCAGGCGGACCGGGAATGGCCGGTGAATGGCGAGAGGTCAAGTTCTCCTCGTCTCAAGACAGCGGGGTTCTCTCCATCGCAGTCAACGGCGACACTGTGGACTTCAAGGAGACGGACAGCCCGAAGCCGATGACTTGCAAGCTCGATGGCACTGAGACGAAGTTTCCCGACGGAGGAACGATGTCGGTGAAGCTTGCCGATCCCCATACGCTGAACGTGACCTATAAAGACGACGATGGGAAGGTGCGACGTGAGAACACGTTTGCGCTTAGCGAGGACGGTACGACGATCACCGAGACAGACGTTACCCCGGCCCCGTCACCCTCAATAATGTCGGTAGTCCTTCACAAGAATTAGGGCCGGTTCTGGTCGGATGACCGGCGAGCTGGAAATACTGGTAGATAAACATTCCCGCATGCCTTCAGCGTGGATGATGCTGCGCATACCCGCGAAAGCCGTCGTCAACGAGCCCAGAATCGCCGATGCACTCAGCAAATAACTAAGCTATAAAACCGATTCAGCGGTTTTGTAAAACGCCCCGCGACACTCTGAGCACTCGACAACGTGACGGATATAGTTCATTCGATTTCAGCTGGATTTTTGGGTCCTGTTGGGAGCCACAGCGATTGCGGTGACGGTGGGGGCACTGATGTATCCCAGGATGGTGATGTGACAACGCCATCGGGGCAGCTAGGCTCGGCTAGGTAGGGATGCCTGGCGGGCCCGAGTATTTCGAGCCCGAACTCTGCCGCGGCTGCCATGATCCGGTCGCGGCCCGGCAGCGGAACGCTGGCCGGCGGAATCGTGTGTGCCGCCGCTGGTTCGCCCAGCGCGCGCATGAACTTTTCGAACCCGGCGGGCTCGGTGACCACAAGGCTGCGCGCTTGTGGCGACGTGACTATGAAGGTGTGGGGGATATCTCGCGGTCCGTACACGAACGACCCGGTCGATGCCTTGATGATCCTGCCCCCAACCCAGAAGGTCAATGCGCCCTCGATGACATAGAACCACTCATCCTCTCGGTGATGAACGTGCACCGGCGGCCCGGAGCCCTCCGGAGCCAGATGCTCAATCACCGTCACGCGCCCGGCGGTCGTTTCACCGCTGGCTTTGACGATAACCAGTGCGCCGTTGAACCAAAGAGCCTCTCCTTCTCCTTGTTTCAGGGCGATAGGGTTCACGGCTGGTTTTGCAGGGCTGGCCATAGTTCCTCCTGTCCGTTGCGGATTCTATCGTGAGATCGTATGTGTTGCAACTCACCCATGAGGCAGCGACCTTCGAAGTCTCTTCTGTGTCTTCAAGCTGGAATTTCCATTTTGTTTCCTGGCTCCCGAAGAATATACCCCCGAGTGCCAAGCTCACCATCTTTATCTCGCGTTTCGTCCAAGGCCAGAGCCCGAGCGTGCCCCGCTGGGCCATTGCCGGGACCAAAAAGCCGTGATTTGCCCCATTTCGAAGTGATTTCACGAACACCTCCCCCGTCAACTCCCCTCCGTCCAGATTGGTTTCGCCTGGCTACCGCGCCTATCCAGCTGGCAGCGGCAAAGCCTCCATCCGCCGCAGCATGGTTCCGAACAGACGTCGCGTCAGATAGCTCTTCACCAGCAGCAGCCAGAAGTAGCGGACAGGCTTGATCAGCCGTCCGCGGTTTCAAATGTTGATGAATCCCCTTACCATGGACTCAGCCTGAGCGATGTGGCAACCTCGTCGAAATTGAGAACCGTGCACCCACCGGGTCGTTGGCCCTGAATCACCGGCAACTCGGACAGAACCCCAAAATTGGGTCATGAACGGATCTGCGGCCAGCGGCTCAAGGCAACAAAATCGGCGAGGTCTCCCCGGCTTACCGGCCTCGAAGTTCGCGCACGAAACCAAGCACTGATGTAAACGGGCTTGCGAAGGCTACCAACACAACCGCTGCAGTCGAGGTCAGAAGAAGAACGTCGATAAGTGAACGTAGAGAGAACCGATGGGATCGAGTTCGCGGAAGTCAGGCAGAATCGGCCCGGAGGCATAGTGTCTGAAATCTGTGCGGATAGAAACGAAGCCCGCTGATGCGGTCCCTTTTGGGCTAGGGCATCAACGGGCTTCAGACTTCTCTAATTGGTATCCAGTTTCACATTGACTGGCGGGCTTCTAAATCACCAGCCTGAGTCACGCCGGTACGACTTTCTGGGAATAAGAAGGCCAGCAGCGCCGAGCAGGGAGCGGGCACGTTGGCATCTGCTGGCCTGAGCGACACGGCGAGTAACGGCCCAACACCAGCAGGGACGGCAGGGTTGCCTGGCCAAATGATCCAAAACGGCCGCGCCGGGGCGCTTGAGGCCGCCCCGACAATCATGGGGTTGAGGAAGTAAACTACGCGGCCTTTGCAAGTCGCATTGCGGCGCGACGGGCGTTATGAATGGCGACGTGTTGCTTCTGAGTCACAAGCTGGATATGACTGGGATTCACGCAGTCTTTATTGAAGCAGCGGTGATGTAGCTCCCATCGCCATGAGCCATCGGGGCAAGGCTTGATGGGAATTGGTCCATTCTCTTCGGCCCATGCAATCCGGTAAGCATATTCGGGTTTACCACTACCAGCGAGACCGATTGTCGGGTAGCGGCCCTGGCTGGAACGGCTTCGGTTCCATTCAAAGCACCCGGTTACGATGTTGATGGTGTATTTGCCTACCAAACGGGAGGCAGCACTTAAAGCGGATCCTTTTGCAGGCATATTGATTCTCCAATTCCGGTCAGGAGGCCGGAATGGTAGCCGCTCGACGGCGATCGAGGGTTTACAGTTTGCTGGAACCGGGAGGCTCAACAACAGTAATGGGCTAAGCCGTGGTCATATTGCCGCTCACGCCAGGTTACGTTCGAGAGATACACGACTCCCTTTAGAGCAGAGCACTGGGAGTCAATGCTTATCAGTGAGTAGCCGCTCTCGATCCTCACTGATACTCAGGTGACACGTGGCATGATAGGGAATCCAGTTCCCAAAACAGTAGGGCATCAATGCTCCAGGGTTATTCGTGTGCCGGGTGTTCAGGCAGTTCAACGAGCGTGGGTGCTGCCCACTTTCCCTTGTCATTACCAGCCCCTTACCGGGGAGCTGGGCGGCGATTTGTCGAGGTCGCCGGGCTTGCCTTGTTTGTGCTGTCATGTACAGCACCGAGGATGCGCCGTGAGGCCATCCGCGCCGACTGCCAATTCATCTGCCGATTGAACTGGAGCCGTGTTGCGTCCCGGTCTGCTTTTCCTCCCGGAGGTGCCGGAAGTCAGACCCTGATGTGTCTTCGGGGTAGGGAGCAGGCTGAAGCCGACCAGTGAAGTCACGATCTGACCAGATGGTGTCGGGAGGCTATTCCATCTGGTGACCGGGTTTCTATAAGCAAGACCTGATTGGGTCTTCTAAGCCTGGCTAGTATAGGGGCACATATTGCACGCAGTTTCCGGGCAAAACCGGGCCTGCCCGCGATGTTGCGGGCTTGGGGTAAAGGGGTGGGCTAGCAAATCCCCTGCACACCATGTTCAAGGCCGTTGCGCGGCCGGAGGAGGACTTTGGCTAAGAAGGCAACAGTGTCCCTGCCAGGTGATGAGCCCTTGGACCACCTGTGGGCGCTGCCTGCTTTGTGTGACGAGTGTGACGGATGTGACAGATACTCTGCATATCCTTCTACACGCGCGCGTAAACGGTATATAGGGAAATACCTGTCACAACCTGTCACCTGTCACCATTTCAGGCCGGTTCCCTTGAACCCATGCTTTCCTGAGCCTGCTTCTCGTGCCCTCTCGAACCCGTGACTCTGAAGCTGTCCAGAAAACCATTTCCGCCGATCACCGACGACGTTTCCCCCGTTGTCTAAGCACCAATCTATAAAGTTATCGTAGAGTTCCTTGAATAACGTAAAGTATGAGTCCTTCTTCTCGCATCGATCTTCAATCCATTGCGATATTTCATCCTCCTCGTCGAGATAGACGTCCGTTGCGACACGCACCGTCTCGGGCGTCCGCAATCCCTTTAACTGCCATGCGAGACAGCCATCTATCCCCCATTGAAGGATGCCCGGCCATTCTTCGCGCAGCTTGTCCGCAAGCCCAAGGTCACGCTCTGACTCGGGAATCGTGACCGTGAATGGCAGCAGTTTGAGCCTGCCCCGTATGGCTTCGTCCACTGAACTCAATCCCGGCTTGTGATTGCCCGCTATGAAGAGTTTGAACTGCGGCACGTACTCGAAGTAGTCTTGCCGCATGTATCGGGCGGGAATGCGGTCGCCGCCAGTAAGCAGTTTGATCTTCGGTTCATCCCATCTTCCGCCTTCTTTTGGCTCAGTGGCAGTGACGAGCCGGGCACCTTGTAATCGTGCCAGTTCGGTGGGATGCCTATCGTTCAAAGAAGCGACGAATGTTTCAATCGGAGCGGTCATTGTGTAGTTTCCCATCAAGCCAGCAATCGTCTTTAGAAAGACTGATTTCCCGTTGGCGCCCGTGCCGTACAGAAAGAACAGCGCGTGTTCATCGGCTATGCCTGTCAGGGCATAGCCGCACATGCGTTGCAAGTAATCCTGAAAATCCTTATTGTCGTTGGTGATGCGTGAGAGGACTTTCAGCCACAGACTGCACTCGCCGCCGGGAGCGACGGCGGTGATCTTCGTCGCGTACTCCTCGCGCTTTGCCGGTCGTAGTACGCCGGTACGCAGCTCAACTATCCCGCCGGGAGTATTCAGCAGCCAGGGGTTTCTATCCCATTGATCAACCGTTGCGGCATGGCGTCGATCTGCGCGAGCTAGTCGCTCAACAGCATCAACCGTTTGCGCCCTAGAGATGCGCAGACGTGTCCGAGGATCCCGAGGATCATAGGCGGCAGCGGCAGCATCGGAGCAGACAGTCCTAGACAGGTCAAGGACGCGTCTGGTTTCATCCGTCTCCCAGTACTGACCGTTCCAGATGCTCCAGCGTCCCCATGTCGCGGTGTAACGGAGATCATTTCCGTGGCGATTAGTAAAGATGCTCGCTAGTTCGAATTCATTGTCTACAGGTGCATTGATTGCTGAGCTCATCACTCGGTCTCCTCTTCATTGCTGCTCCCCGACCAGGAGCGATTGCTCGCAGCGCGATTTGGGAACGCCTTCGCCTTCTCAGGGGCAACGGTTTCGGCCTGGCGCTCCGGGCTTGCCGGTCGGGTTGTCATAGACTCTTGGGCGGTCTTATTCTTCTGGCCTCTCATCTCAAAATCCACGTATCCTTCCGCGCGTCTCGTCGGTGGCCATTTCGTGCTGCCGAATCCATGCCGCGGTTCGCGACGGATCAAACCGAACTGTTGCGCCGATCCTAATGCAGGGAATTCTGCCCGTGGCCGCCATCTCGTAGACGGCGGTCTTTCCCATGTTCAATAGCGTCGCGAGTTCGGTGGCTGTTAAAGCGCCGGGCAGCTTTTCAATACGGGATGCCAGGTCGCTGCCACCGGCGGTGGCGTTTACTTCTCGTGGACGTTTCATTGACTTTCACTCTCACACAACATGCGCCCTGACCTCGGCGACTCGAGCGATATAATCCTCGGGGATGGAATCTTGGAACAAATCGCTCATCGAGTTCACGAAGATCTTCCGGGGGTTCTTCCACCGGAAGGGATCACGCAGCTTGGCTGGTACGAGGCGCAAGTCGAAGCCGGACTCAAATGGGTGCCCGGGGACTCCACGAAATCGCCCCACAAAGATGTTCGCGTAGCACTGCTTGTACCCAGGGCTAACCTTGGTGCATCCGCGGAACGGATTCCATGTTGAATCGCTCCACTCAATTATTGAATTGACTGACATTTTTACCCCTCTGGCGGGTGTTTTTGCCCGACTGATCACCAGCCTAAGCTGAAGTTTTCTTACACATATGGTTACGGAGCGGGTTACGAAGATGCGTGAGAGAATGAACCGACAAATGGTCGTCCCACCTTGGGCCGATCGGATTGAGATTGAACCGAATGGTGCCTATCTGGTGATTACGGGCACGGGGACCTCGTTTCAGCCCATACCGAAGGAGGTCAACATTGGATGGGATCGAGATCTTCTTCGCGGATTCGACGCGGGGCTGAGACGCAAGCGAGATAAGTCTCGTAAGGCACTCCACTTACTCTTCGCAGGGGCTCGCACCCTTGAGCAGCAGGTGGACTTCATGCACGACTTTGGTCCGATTCTTGCGACCAGGATTTCCTGGGGGTCAGAAAAGGACATCTTAATCGCCCACCAGGACCTGACTGTCCTGAGCTCAGAGCAGAAGCTGTACTCGCGGATCTTGGAGCTTATTCGTGTGTTTTCGGCAGGGCTGCGTGACGTCGGGTAGGTTGCATTGTTACGTTCAGATATCCGTTGAGGTCGGGTGAGATTGAACGACAAGAGCAACAAGCCTATTCCAGAGCCCATCGTGCAGTTGCAACGCCAGTTGGATCAGTTTCGCAGTTCCCATGCGCATCGGGCTAGGATTCCAGAAGCGCTGTGGCGTGCGGCGGTAGAACTGGCGGGTCAGCATGGTCTGAATGCGGTAGCGCATCCGCTGCGCCTGGACTATATGGGACTGAAGCGCCGGCTCGGAGGCGTTACAGAGATCGCAGAAAAGAAAACGTCTCGAACGCCGGGATTCGTGGAATTGGTTGCGCCCTATGCGGCGGCCGGAGCGGAGTGCGTGATCGAGTTCGAGTCTCAGAGTGGCGGCAAGATGCGCATTCAGTGGAAGGGCTCCGGGGCGCCCGATTGGGGAAGCCTGCTTCGCGCCTGGCGGGAAGCGGAGCGATGATTCATATCACCGCGCAGATGCGCGTCCTGGTTGCGATCGAGGCCGTAGACGGACGCAAGGGTATCGATTCTCTTGTTCGCGTCTGCCAGGAGAAGCTTTCTGAGGATCCGATTGGCGGCTGTGTTTTCGTTTTCAGAAGCCGCAGAGGGACGTCGATACGCGTACTTACGTATGACGGTCAGGGATACTGGCTGGCGCAAAAGCGTCTTTCCCACGGAAAATTCCGGTGGTGGCCGGAATCGAACTCACCGGCCAAGGCGCTGGAGGCTTATGAGGCGCAGTTGCTAATGGCAGCCGGCGATGTATCGCGGGTGCGCGCCGCGCCGATGTGGCGGCGAGTGAACGCCGTCGCGTAAGGCCGCATTTTTCCCTTGCGTTCCAAAAAAGACCGCTTCATACTGCTGGGCAATGAGCCAGTTCCGATATCGCGGGCGGGAGATCGGCGCGGAAGACATCCTATATATACGTGCGCTGATCGAGCGCCACACCGGGGAGAGCCGCCGCAAGCTGTCGGTCCGTCTGTGCGAAGCCTGGCAGTGGCGCCAGGCGAATGGCGCGTTGCGCGACATGGTGTGCCGAGGCATGCTGCTTATGCTGGAGCGGGCCGGCCAGATCACGCTACAGCCGGTCAATTACGTGCGGCATAATCCGCTTGCACACAGAGCCCGGCCGGAGCCGGTGCTGATCGATAAGACACCCATCGAAGATCGCTTGCGCAAACTGCAGCCGCTCGAGTTCGAGCAGGTGCGGCGGACC
Organism: uncultured Acidobacteriaceae bacterium; assembly: GCA_963751285.1. GTDB lineage: Bacteria > Acidobacteriota > Terriglobia > Terriglobales > Acidobacteriaceae > Telmatobacter. The sequence continues at coordinate 381,580 of CAVVUE010000018.1, forward strand.
GCGCAGGAGCCGCTGTTCAACAGCCTGATGGAGGAACATCACTATCTGGGCTATGAACAGCCGGTTGGCGAACACCTGAAATATCTGGTGTGGGCAGGAGGTCGGCCCATCGCTTGCCTGGCCTGGTCATCGGCGCCGCGCCACCTGGCCAGCCGCGACCACTACATCGGCTGGGATGCCGCGACGCGGCGCAGCCGCATCCATTTTATCGCCTACAACACGCGCTTCCTGATCCTGCCATGGGTGCGCGTGGAGCATCTGGCCTCGCACATCCTGGGGCGCATGGCGGCGCGGATCTCTGAGGACTGGGAGAAACTGTACGGGCATCCGATTTACTTCCTGGAGACGTTCGTCGATCCGGAGCGTTTTCGCGGGACCTGTTATCGGGCGGCTAACTGGGTGCTGCTGGGTCGGACGACGGGTCGGGGCAAGCAATCGAACAGCTATGTTCCGAACCGGTCGATCAAGGAGGTTCTGGGCTATCCGCTGACCAGGCGGTTCCGCGAACTGCTGGGCGGTGCCGTGTGAAGCAGACCCGGCGCCGCATCGATGTGAACCTGGAGGAACTGGACCGGGTGCTGGATGGAGCACGTCAGGCACCGCTGAGCGAAGAAGATCATCACAAGCTGCGGGAGGCGCTGCATGCCCTGGCGGCGATGTTGGTGCGGCCGCGCAACACGGAGAAAACCAGTTCGGTAGTGGAGAAGCCCGAAGACGAAGCGGGCGCCAGTGGAAAGCAGCCGGACCCAGATGCGCCTTCGCCACCGGGACACGGCCGCAACGGAGCCGAGGCCTTCCGTGGCGCTCGAAGAGTGGAGATCAAGCACCAGACGTTGACCCACGGCGATCGCTGCCCGGAGTGCGGGAAAGGCAATGTATACGGGCAGAAGGAGCCGAAGGTGCTGGTACGGTTCGTGGGCCAAGCGCCGTTGGCGGCTACGCTCTACTCACTCGAACGGTTGCGTTGCGGCGCCTGTGGACAGGTGTTCACGGCGCAGTCGCCCGAAGGCATGGGCGAGGATAAGTACGATGAATCGGCCGCGGCCATGATCGCTCAGCTCAAGTACGGCAGCGGTACGCCGTTCAACCGGTTGGAGCAACTGGAAAAGCAGTTGGGCATTCCCTTGCCGGCGGCTACGCAGTGGGAGATCGTCGAGAAAGCCGCGCGGCCGATCAAGCCGGCGCGTGACGAGCTGATCCGCCAGGCGGCGCAAGGCGAGGTGGTCCACAATGACGACACCAGCATGCGCGTGCTGCGCCTCGAGCGCGATCCATCGGACGAGCGCACCGGTGTGTTTACCAGCGGGATCGTGTCCACTTGCGAGGGACGGAAGATCGCGTTGTACTTCACCGGATCCAAACATGCCGGCGAAAACCTTGCCGACGTGCTGAAACAGCGCAGCTCAGAACGGCCTGGCCCGATTCAGATGTGCGATGCACTATCGCGCAATGTGCCCCGTCTCGCTGCGGGGACGGAGATCCTTCTGGCCAACTGTCTGGCGCATGGACGCAGGCAGTTCGTTGAGGTGGCGGAGAACTTCCCCGCCGAATGTCGCTACGTGCTGGAGATGCTTGGCCAGGTGTACGGCTACGATGCCGAAGCACGGGATCTCGGGCTGACGCCGGACCAGCGGCTGCATCTCCATCAGGAACGCAGCGCACCTGTGATGGACAAGCTGCATGTCTGGCTCGAGTTGCAGTTGGCCGAACGCCGAACCGAGCCTAACTCTGGGCTCGGCCAGGCAATCAGCTATCTGCTGCGGCACTGGCTGCCTCTGACGTTGTTCCTCCGCCAGGCCGGGGCCCCACTGGATAACAACATAGTAGAAAGGGCCTTGAAGCGAGCGGTTCTTCATCGCAAGAACGCCTTGTACTATCGCACCCTGAACGGTGCCGAGGTCGGGGATCTGTTCATGAGCCTGATCCACACCTGCCAGTTGTGTGGCGCCAACTCCTTCGACTACCTGGTCGAGTTACAACGCCACTCCCAGGAACTCGCCGCCTGCCCCGCGGAATGGATGCCATGGTACTATCGCGAGACTCTGGCGAGAACCGCTTCGCTCCCCGATTCGGCCGAGCTATGATGAATCCCTGATGGCCGAAAAGGATAGTCTGCGGCCATGACTGGGGAGCCTCATGGAATGCCTTTAAAACAACGGTCCGGCATCAGGAAATCCGGCAAGGTTTTCGGCCAGGGGCAAAAGAACGCCAAAATGGTTCGCGCCGGTCTCTATGCCCGCGTCTCCACGCAGGATCAGCAGACGCTGCCCATGCAAAACCGCGCTATGCGCGAATATGCCGCACGGCGTGGCTGGAGCATCGCCATGCAAGTGAAGGAAGTCGGATCCGGTGCGACCCAGCGCCAGTTGCGGGAGAAGCTGCTGGAAGCTGCGCGGCGCCGGGAGATCGATGTCGTGCTGGTGTGGCGGCTCGATCGCTGGGGAAGATCGGTAACCGACCTGCTCGCGACTCTGCAGGAACTGGAGCATCTCGGCGTCGGCTTCGTATCGCTCACCGAGGCCCTGGACCTGACCACTCCGGCGGGTCGTGCAATGGCCGCGCTGCTGGCCGTTTTTGCCGCCTTCGAGCGCGAACTCCTCGGGGAGCGCGTGCGGGCCGGTCTCGCTCATGCCCGCCAGAACGGTAAGCGGTTGGGCCGACCCTTAACCGTTGGACTTCGTGCCGGCCAAGTCCGTAAGCTTCATCGCTCCGGCCTCAGCAAGTCTGAAATCTCCCGCCGCCTCAAAATCGGTCGAACCTCGGTTCGTCGTATCCTGGACAGGAGAACTAAAGCATGAACAGCGCCCCCATAGAGTTCCACAAAATCTGGATCGACCAATGCGCGGCAACCGAAGGTATCAGCGAGAAGTTCGGCCTGGAGAACGCGCTGAACTATCTGATCGGCGAGAAACTCTTCTCCTTCCTGCACGCGGCCGAGCGCGATCCTCTGTTCGCTGCCGAGGTGCCTGCCTTCATCGGTAAAATCCAACGGCTGTTTACATCACAGGAGATCCGTGACTACCTCGATCACCTGGAACGAACCAGATATCTCGCGCCTCAAGAGGTTGACCTTGAATCGGAACCCGACGAAGACCTTGAAGAAGCTGAAGTCTGGCTGGAAAACCCCGTAATGGGCGCGGAAGAGTTGCTGCGCTTCGCCCGTGTCCGTCAACTCCTTCAGTCATAGAGAGCCATGGCAAAATCAAAGCGCGATCCCGTCCGCGAGGAGCGCATCCATGAGGAAATCATCGTGGATGCATATGGGCCCGAGGAGCAGGCCATGGGCTGGTACTACTATCTGGAAGACAAGATCCGCTTCCCGTTCAAGGCAAAATGCGCCATTTCCAAAGTAATCTCTCCCTTGCGAAAGGGCGAATCTGTAGACGTTCTGGGTCTGGCGCCTGAAGATACATGCTCGACCGACATGCTCGTGCTGATCCACTGGCAGAGCCGAAACATGGCTGTCCCGCTCTCTCAACTAACTGCCATTAGCCCGGATGAATCGACCTGCGAAGCTATCAAAGACTGGCATTACTGGGTGGCCCAGGGGTACTGCTTCTGATCTACATACCGGGAATGTTGGCATATGATTCGTTCCCCAACGAGTAAGAATCTGAACGCTCATGACGAAACGAGCTCCACGATCGCAGCCCAAATGGACAGATGTTAAGGCAAAGCTCACCAGCCTTGACCGGATAGGATTAATCGGCCTAGTTCAGGATCTTTATGCCGCCCACAAGGATAATCAGATCTTCCTTCACACCCGCTTTGGCTTGGGCGAGGACGTTCTTAAGCCCTACAAAGAAACACTTGACCGCTGGCTCTGGCCAGACCCGTTGCGCAACCAGGATGTTTCCGTTGCAAAAGCGAAACAGGCCGTTTCCAGTTACAGAAAGGCGGTTGGCGAACCTGCCGGACTCGCAGAGCTAATGGTGTTTTTTTGCGAAAGTGCTGCTGGCTTCTCCAACGATGTCGGCTACCAGGATGAAGGCTACTTCGATGCTCTGGTCAACATGTTCGAACAGGCCCTCAAGGCCGCTTGTCAGCTATCTAAGGGCGACCGCGACTCCCTAATCGTCCGGCTTGACCGTGTGCGCACCATCAGCCACAATCTGGGCTATGGCGTCGGCGATGATATGGACTCCCTGCTCGCCAATAATAGCGGGACCTGACCGCCCTTCGGCAGTTGGTTCACATGCTGCGCATCCTTGCCGAAAACTCACGGTGAAGCAAAGATCGGCTCGTATTAGAATGAGCTGCTTATCGCCCAGATCCAGTTAGGTAACGAAAAACGCCGCTGGATCCCGGAATCGGTGTATCTCCTAGTTGGTCGCCGACGCTTTCCCGAGCCTTCTCGTTGCCTACTGGCGACCCTGAGGAGACCCAGAACCGGGTTGGGAAAAGTGGAAGACAGAGCATTTTCCCAGTAAACAAGCGGAATTCGACAGGAATCCTACGCTAGGCTGGTCAAAAAGGCTTCCACGAGGTTCGTGCTACTTGCATCAACAAACTACCCGTCCCGACCCCCGCGACCGCTTAAATGGGCTCTAAGCGAGGAAGCGGTCGAGGGACACATTTTGGGGTTTTCCTTGCGAAAACTGGTTGTCAAGATAGACGCTCAGGCTGGAATCCCTGCTTGCGCTTGGCCCCCGGTTGCAGCAAAATGAATGGCATGACGGTTGCCCTTATCCGCTACGACGCCGCCCGCCGCGCCATCGCTCTTGCCCGCCGCGTAGATGAAGTCAAGCGCATTCACGACAAAGCCACGGCACTGCTGGCCTACGCGAAGCAAGCAGGCGACTTCGAGCTACAGAACACGGCTGCTGAGATTCGAATCCTCGCCGAGCGCAAAGCCGGTCAGTTGTTGGTCAATTTAGAGGAGGCTGGGCAGCGGCAAACGCGAGAGCGTGGGCGTCCCAGAAAAGCGTCACCGCCGGTGACGCTTTCGAAAGTTGGGATTACGCGCAATCAAAGCTCAAAGTGGCAGCGGCTGGCACGGCTCATTGACGATGCCGCTTTTGAGGAAGCTCTCGACCGGGCGAAAGAGACGTATGGCGAACTCACCACGGCTGGCGTTCTCCGTATGGTCAAAGAAGTAGTCAGGCCGAAGAGCACAAGGACAGAGCAAGACATTAACGAGGTTGCCGACGACCTCATTAAGGAGATTGAGAGGCGACACGAGCGGCTGGACGCCGTGGTCAAAGACAAGGAACGGTTAAACCCCACACTCCGTCGAAAGCTGATTACCGCACTCGAACACGAGGCCGATGAAGCACAAAAGCTGTTGGAGGGATTCACGGGATTCCAGAAGAATGGCAAAGCCTCTCAGCGACAAATCAGGGAGCATCTTGCAACGCTGGACGAACCCGACATTGAAGCGAAGCGACAGCTTGCAAGCAGCCTCAGGAATGCCGAGATTCGGGAGATTTCTTTTCAGGATGCAAAGGGCATTCTCTTGCAGAACGAGTGGCTTGGGTCCCGTCACGGGTGAATATTTCTTTGGCTTGTATTTTGGTCAATATCTGGCCGGTGCTGTAGCGTTCGGCTCAACAGCCGGTACGAATGTCTCCTCGTCGGTGGCGGGGGCTGAGCACAAAGACAAGGTGATTACCCTAACAAGAGGCTGTTGCTGTTTTTGGGCCCCGAGGAATGCCGGTTCCTTCTTAATCGCCGGGGCTTGTCGAGGGATGGCTAAAAGAGGGAAACCCCTGATAGTCGCGAACAGCGATTTGGAAGCCGGGGAACGGGGCCTCTTGTTCAGGTGCTGCAATTTTTTGTATTGCGGCCAGACCGGAGCCACAGAGAGATTTAGGTCTCCAGATGGCAAAGTGCGTGATGCTCGATTGGTGTCCGCCTACACGCGAGACAGGAGATTCGGACAACTCAGCTATAAACGCTCACGAGCAGAGCAGAAAGAGCTAATGCTACAAGATGGCTACCAGTTTTTCCGGGGTATCCCCAAACTACGCTGGGTCGGGATTTTCGGCGACCGCCGCACAAAGCGTTTGCTGCGTCAGGCTCTGCGATGGGAAGTCCTGCCGTATCCGAAAGGCCAGCAACCCTCAAATGTGCCACCGCCTCCGGATAGCCTTACCCCACCGGAGATTTTGACCTCCCGAAGTCCAAGTAGCTCACATTCAACCAATTGATACTTTCTTGTAGAAGGATGCTGAAGGGCGACTTTGTGCCGGGAGGCCAGCGGCGCCAGATTTTCTGAAATTCATGCGAAAAACTGGCTTCAAATGCCCCAGTTTTCCTTCAAATCTGGCGAAGCCGCGACCATCGCCACTTTCGGCGAATTGAAGAGGGATTCACGGTCTGCTTCCTCCTGCTGGCGATGGGCGTCCGCACGATGCCGGAATTCTTCGGCCTTCTCTTCATACCGCTTTTGCAGATACCCGGCAGAAGGTGTCGTGGATTTAAAGCGGAAAATCAGCCCCATCGTCATCCTTGAGTTCATAGTTGACCGGCTTAATCGTCCCGTCGTCCTGCACCGAGAGAGTTGGGGGACAGCGTAGATGCCCGGGTCGTTCTCATCGACTGCTTTGGGAATGCTCAACCGAACCGAATCGACACCGCCTTCCCAGTCAACTGTTAACTGGAACAAGTCCGCAAGAACCCTGATGAAAATCATCCGCGACCGTGGTGTCTTGAGCATATTTTTTAGCCGCTTAAAGGTTCGGCTGGCGGCTAGGCACACGTTGCCCTGCAAGGGTTCAATAATTTCACGGTGGCGCAACTCATCGCTTAGCCCGTATGATTCCGCATATTGCGTAACCAATCGGTCGGCCGTCGAACGCGAGATTTTTTGTTGCCTTAACCAGAGACTCCACTGGCCGTTGCGCCCAAGCCTTGAAAGTTTCTGTTTCATGCGGAAAAGTAACTCCGCAAGTTCCGCATCGAACTTCAACATCTCGATTTCGTGCATGTCTTTCAAGCGACGAGCCTGCTCCCGGTGGAACCATTTGTTGACAACTTCTCCGGCGACATGCTGGTCCTCGACCGGGCAAACCGGACGGTAGCAGCCATCTTCTCTCAAAAACATTTCGGGTGGCGCGTAGAGTTCGTACATGAAGAGACCTCGATTTAAATTGCGTGTTCAGGGCATGAACGCCCCTACAATATCCTCCCGTAGCGGGAATTCTGTCTAACTGGCGCTTTTCGAGGCCTACAGAAGAAACACTGACTCACTATGAGTCATCACATCCTCAATTTTTCATCAGAATCCTCGAAAATCGGCTCATACGGCCATGTCTTGGCCGCTCGAATCATCGGCTGACGCGTCGGCCGGACAGCTTCAGCCGCCGCCCTGCTCCACGCGGTCATTTCCGTTATCGCATTCCTTCCCTTGAACCACGGCATGTATATCGTTACGCCACCGCAGGGCGTGGAGTAGTACACCGAATCCATCAACGGGTTGTGGTAATCAGCCTCGCGCTGCGTGTGTTCCTTGCCGCAGTGGGGGCACATGAAGCTGTAATTCATTTCATAGAGGCCATCGTCGACTATTGTCACCAGCACTCGATGTACGACGACGCTTCCGGTTTTATTCATGATAGGCATTTGCATACTCAGTCTCTTCACTTTCTAGGCGCTCAAGCGCCTCCATCATCGCCGCCCACGTCCGAATAGCCTCGGGCTTTTTTGACGGGATGAATCGGTTGGGAAAGCGGACAACCTCCACTTCGGTAGGTACTACGACGCCGATTACGTCCCTCGACGCCCGGTTCATACAGGCAAGTAGTGCATCGGTGACAGCCTGTTCCTCATCAGCAGGTGCCACGGCAAACAAGGCGTCATGCAGTGGAGCGCAAATGGGAACCTTTTGGTCGGCGGCATAGGTCATCGCGAGACGCAACATCTCTGCTCCGTGCGCCTGCATGGGGAAATTCTGAAGAGAATTGTGAATGTTCTTCATCCTCCCCTCCTCGTTCAGGTGTGCCTCGCGTTCTTTGCGCGAGAGCAGTTGTTGCGTCCAGCCAAAGCGGGTCGAGATGCGACGTGTGGCAAGAGCCTCGCTCGTGACACCTGTAACCCACATCCAGAAACGCTTGAAGAGGCGGCGGTGTGTTTTGAGTAACGCCTTCGCCTCATCAACCGTCATGCCTTCTTCGTTAGCGATGGTGTAGGCTGTTTTGCCATACAAAACGCCGAGTGCAACAGCTTTCAACCGATTGCGAATGACCGTGTGCTGCTTCGCGAGTTCCGGGTTGGTCGACCAGTAAGGTGAGTTCTCCGGCTTCTTCGTCGCATCTGCGGGTAGCAGGTTGGCGAGATGGCCGAAGGCAACGTATGGGTCGCCCTTAGACAACATCTCTTGCATCACACGGTCGCCGGACAGATATGCAGCAATCCAAATCTCCTGACTCGCCCAGTCGATTTGAATCAGCACTTCGTTCTCCCGCGGCTTCACGAGATGGCGAAATGCGGGTGAGCCACCTTGGATTACAAACTGCGATGAACTCGGTGAGCAGCGCGATGTCACGGTGCCGAAATCCCAAAAATGAACTCGGCTGCGACCATCGCTGCCGACCGGGAAGTTGAGCCCCAACTTGGTTGAATTGCGCATACAGAGGTAGGAATGCAGTGGCTGGAGTTCGGAATACTTGACCATCATCGCGCGTAAAGTTTTCTCATCACGCTTCGGTTGCGGCTTTGCGGCTCCACCCTTCTTTTTCGCTCCGCGAGTGCGCGGCCACTTCTCCAGCCAACCCATGCGAGAGAGGAAGTCTCCCCATAGCGAAGGCGCGATGTCTGCCGAGCCGGGTAGGAACACCGGGAAGTCATCTTGTACCTGCTTTGCCAGTGCTGCGCTGACTGCAGACCAGTTTGCGTTCAGCCGTTGAAGCATTTCCGCATCAACCGGAATTCCAGTGGTTCGCGCCCATGCAAAACCTCTTACTGAAGCACCACGGAACACGGCCGAACGGAGGTCAGGAATGTCCGTCCACATCTTCTCCGCCAAACCAGCGGTCTCCATCACATCAAGCTCGCAGTAGTCCATGATTTTGTCCTGCTCCTCTGGTGTGTATGGATGCCCGCGGAGAATCAGGTCTCGCATCTCTTCTTTGAAATCGGCCGACTCCAAATGGATGCCGTAACTGCTGGCAGCAGCCAGCAGGTTGAAGGCCTTCTGCGCCTTCATTTCTTGCACGCGGTAGTATTCGTTATTCAAGTGTCGGTACTCGATGAACAGGTCGAGTATCCGTCTCGGCATCTCCCACCCAAGCTGGATGAATGTCATCAACTCAGCCTGAGCAGCAAACGCAATAAAGAGAGTCGAGTTGTCGAGTGGCACGGGAGGTTGCGGTGTATCCCCGCGCTCATACCATTGGCGAATCGTCTGCCCGGTGAGTGGGTTGTGGAACACGGAGCAGACGGGGACCGGAAGGTCTCCGTCCGCGCCGTAGAACTCGGTGTCTGCTATCCAGATATGCTCGATACCGGCACCGAGTTTGTTCAATTCGGCTTGTAGTTCGTGAGCCCAAGGCATTGCGACTACCTCACAAGCCGCTTGATGGTTGCGTTGTCCGTGCTCGCAATGACAAAAGCCTCACCGAACACCTGTGCCAGAATTCCGTCGGCGCCGAACATTGGCTTATCTGGCCACTCGATTTCGGTTGTGACGGATGTGGACGTGTGAGCCTTGCGAACCTTGCCGGCATTGTAGCGACGTGTCCAAGTCTTCTTGGCAGTCTCTACCACCTGAAGGTCACTGACAGACCAGTTGTCATAGGAGTCGCGAATAGGCCAGAGGCCGAACTCGCCATCCTGATTGGCGAACAGGAACAGATGCATATTCTTGCAAAACTTCTGCAAGCTCGGCTGGTTCTTTACCCAACCCCGCATTGTAGGGGTGAGTAAGTGATAACTCCTTCCATAGCCATCTTCACGGCTGACGACCAACAGCGGTGCAGTCAAGGAATGGCGTGGGTCTGTTGACACCTTAACGAACTCCTCATCATTGGGTGTACGGAGCTCAATGGTCAGGTCTTCAATCGAGCGTGTAGCATTGTCAGTCTGCGTAAAGTTCTCGGCAGCGAACGGGTCAACCGCTGGAGCCGCAGGAGCCGGTGTAGCGGCAGCGGTCACTTCAGGTGTTGGCTCAGCGAATACATCTGTGTAGTTATCCATATTATTAGTCCTCGTTCAGAATTTCTGGGTTGATGGTGATGTTGTTGTTGCGGGACAGTCCGTTCGCACGCGCGATTCGGCTAATCGTGGACACGGCTACTCCCAGCCGCGTGGCGATTAGTTGGAAACTGTCGTTAGGGTGATTGCGGATGTAGGCCGCTATCAAGGCATGGGTTTCGATTACTTCTGGCTCTTCAATCATTGAGACCTCTTCGGTGTAGCGTTCTTGGCGACGCCAGTTTGCCGAGATTCTCGGCCTGCCAGGGCGCTCAACCCTCTACACATCCAGAGAAACTTATAGACAAAACTTTTCTAGACTTTCGAGAATTTAGCTTATGAAGAAGGTCAGGAGGGCGCGTTGCCGGCGAGCTGGTTCGGATCGCGACGGGTCCGTCGGAAGGCCCACAGCGACCGGAATTGCCTCGATGCGAAAAGTGCCAGTGTTACTGGGAAAAGTGAACTTTTGCCTATAAATTAGGGAAATCTTCCAACGCATTGATTCTGGGTGTGTTACTCTATCGACCCATCCGACAATATAAATACAAAAACAAAAGCTATTGTTTGGTACTTTCCTAAGCCAGGGAGTGCTCAAACCAGGGTGGCCATTTGCCCCCTTGTCGCCGGCAGCTTCCTCGGTAGGAGTTGGAAGGGCCTCAACCCGTTGCCAGCCATTCGCCTCGGCCCGGTGCCCTGAAATCTTCACGCAGCGCCGGGTAGCATAAAACTGCTGCGATGTTGACCACGAGAAATCCATCCCGCCTGAGGCCAGGCCGGCAGTTGTCCAGCGTCATCCGCATGTACCCGGTGAGAGATGCATCATTGGTCGGAAAGCAAAGATAGCTCCGTGTCAGCTCGTCTCCACATTGGTCATGAGGTCCCGTAGCTATTTGCGTTCTCGCTTGTGCCGTTTGAAAATTTCCGGCCAGTTGAACAATACATTCTTGATTTCGGCGTCCTTCGCCATCTTCCTGATTCTGGCTAGATACGGCATCACTAGAGTTGGCAACTCTTTCAGTGTCACCTTCCAGTAAGCACCTGCACAGTAAACGAGCCCTCTCTCTTTGAATTTACTTTTCCACGCAGGAGGCAATGGAGCCCAATGAGGGTCGTTCGGCGGGGTATGAAGTAACGCGAGTCTTCCATTCTTGGTGTCCAGATATTTAACGAGTTTTTGGTTCGTGGCTTCGGGATTTGTTCGGAGGTACTCGAAAAGGTGAAGGCGGGCTCTATCCTCGCGGAGTTCAGCAGAGTACTCGTAGATTTTGAACCCCTCTCGGACTCCACGGTAGGACGCCAACTTGCTGTAGTTCATTAGAAGTCGAAGTAGAGTCTGATTGAGTTCTAGCTCCTTCTCTGCCCCTTGCAACTTGAAAAAGGCGAAGAGGCGCTCGCGGTCTTGATTGTTCTGAGCCAGCAAATTCTTCTCACCTTTCAGGCTGGCAAGTCGAACGCGCCCAAGCCGAAATTCTTCCTCTATTTTCTGTCGTACCCTCTGAACTTTACTGTCATCCATCGCGCCCCCGGTGCTGAACGTGTCTGTGAATCAGGATAGGTTCGTCCCGAGGCTGTTCCATTTACTGGTTCGGTTCCCCTTGCATTGAAGCGATTACGTTTGCTGCCTGACAGTTTGGGCATATCCGTTCAAGCGAACTCCAGAACCCCGATTGGCACTTGCAGCCAAATGAAATGTCTAGCCGTAGGTTATTGAAACCGAGCTACATAGAGGATTCGACTTGCAGAACTTCAATCAAGAATCGGAACAAACGCAACTCCGGCGAGAATCGAAATATGGACGACCAATACCTATCAGTCGCAGAAGTGGCAACGATGCTGAACATCAGCCGCGATACGGTGCGGCGAATGTTCGCTACCGAACCCGGAGTCCTCAATGTCGGGCCGTCGCACAAAGGAAGTCGTCGGTACCGCGTTCTACGGATTCCACTCGGCGTCCTGAAGCGCGTCATGGCTGCTCGTGAAGTTAATCAGGATGAGCAGTCAGGACGCACAAAGCAGTAAACGGCCAAGCATGGCGGAAAAGAGAGTCTCCATGAAAGCTAGTTATTTACGAGCGTTGGAGAAGCAAGCTGAGTGGGCTTATACAGCAACTCATAAACCACCAGAGATACGCGATGACACGTCTGCCGAAAGCCTTGCCTTCACCATAGCAGCCTCCCGGCACGTCTTCCGGGTGAGTGAAACCCTCTACATGAACGGGCAATTCTGTGACTTGGTTGACCACGCTCGTCGGACAGTTCCCGACGACTTGGAGTTTGAGGAGAGTTGGGTGCCTTGCCCGTTCGGGTTTATGTGGCTGGAAACCCCATTTACCGTGCCACACCTTTCTTATGATGCCGGTGCCGCTGCTCTCGACCAAGCCACGATTCGCGCCGTGGGCTGGATGAAACTTTCTGACTGCGCGTTTTACACCCCTGTTGGTGAGGTTCCGATGGATTCTCTGGATGGCTATATGTTCCTTTGCTATTTGGAAACCCCCGATGGATTCGCGGTGTGGAGCAACTTCCATTTGAAGCAGGGAGAGAAAGTGTTAGACCGGCTCCGGCTGTTTGAAACCAATAGCTACAGCGGAGGAGACGAAATGCCGTATCGCCCCGGCAAGGAAAATGATGAACTGCACGAGATACGGTGGGTCTACACTGCATTGCATCTCATGGCGCAACGGCTCACGATTGTATCGGAGCAGCAGACAAGCCCATTAGCCAAAGGGATGGCACGCCGCAAGGGACGGAACCTGAACCCATTCTTGAAAGTTGTCAGTCTCCGTCGCATGGAATACGACCGGCAAAAAGAGCAGGGACAGCATTCAGACCGCGAGTATCACTGGCAATGGCTCGTTCGGGGCCACTGGCGGCGTCAACCTTTCAAGGATGGCTTGTACAAAAACATCTTTATCGAGGCGTTTGTGAAGGGACCCCAGAATATGCCGTTCAAACAGCCGACTCACACATTGTTTGTGGCGATGCGATAGGAGACTACATGAAAGAGACGATTGGGTTGTTGATGGTCAGCGAACAATTGTCAGGACGTGCAAGGCGGAGAAGCTCTTGCGACTGCGTTCCTGCCGGTACAAAAGTCGCCGGACGGAAAGCCCGTCTCAAACTGCGAGACACCTTTATCCCAAACCGAGCCCAAGCGTGTTTCAGAATGTACACGAAACTGAGCGCGAATGTTAGGAAATAATTTCTGGAGCGCGGCGATTGGCCGAGAATCTGGCACTCTTCCTTTTTGGGAGTAACTAACTAACATTGGCGGGTATACCAGACACTCCACGGACATGGGGGCAATGTTAGTAAATAATTGTTTGTGTTGCTAATTACGCAGTCTTTTTCGTATCATGTGAATGTAAGTCAGCAGTTATTCCGCATTGGAGTGCTGTTGAAACAACTGGAAGCGGAACCAGTCAACTACCGTCGAAACAAAATGCAACAAAGCGGCTGGATGGCACAAGACAGCGTTTCATTTTACCGCGTGGGTTGAAACAAAACAGAACGCGACAAGGCCGTACTGAATCGCCTAGCTCAGCCGCGAGGCTCAACGAAGCGCAACAGAACAGCATTGACACCTGCGTAGCCCCGGCCAGAGATGGCCGGGGTTTCGTGGTTTAAAGGCTCGGTATACGGAGGCATACACGGACAAGCGAGGCAATTTAGGAAATTATTTCTGCGGATGACGACACACACGGTCGGAGTTCACCGACCCGACAACCATAAGGAGATATGACAAATGGCAAACAAGTACGAAGTAGTTGAAATGGAAAAGAACACGTGGAATCAGGATGGTTCGCCAAGCATCACCAACCGCTGGTCGTGTGAGAGCGCAACAGATGCCTTCTTGCATATGCATGTACGTCGGGCAGGGGCAGAGATTCAGGACCGCACGGATGTGAAATTCGCGGCTCAGGAGGATGGCGAAACTATCGACCCCGCTGATTGGGGCTGGGAACCCGATGACGAGGACGTGTTCCGGCAGCTTGCCGTGATGGGCTACACGGAAGAAGAAATTCATTCCGTACTCCAGTAAATGTAAGGAATCCTGCAAGAGTTGGCGCGGGATACCGCTGTTGCGTCCGAGAAGTAGACCCGCTGGAGTCAACCAGCCCATAACCACAAGGAGACGAGACAATGACAATCGCAGAGGCGGTAAACAACGCCATCGAGGCCAATCCTAATGGTGACAAGTGGGAGATTATGGAGGATGTTTCCAAATCTCTTTTTGACCAGCACAGGACGATGAACGATGACGGCGATATTGTTGGGTTCGAGGATGGGAGCCTCTATTCCTTCGACCCGAACATCACAGATTGGGATGCAAATCGCTATTTTTCCTCACGCGCTGATTTGATGGAGTCCATCGACGCCTACAACTATGCATTGGATTACACGAATAGCCGCTGCCCGGTCGAGGAGTACAGCGGCGTGGTCCGCGATAGCGGTGACCGCATCGACACGCTGGAGCTTACAAATATCGTCGATGCGACTGGCAAGCGCGTCGAGTTTGTCTCCACCGAGAGGTACGACGAGGAAGAAGACAGCTGCTACATCGAGTACCGCACGGGACCTCGCAGCAGCGATTGGCAAGCGCGTGCGTATCACAGCACGGGAGGATAGCTATGTGGCGGATGGGTGCAGCCCGAGGGGCAATTTCTTTGCATTTAACGAGCCTGTACTCTTGGATGCGGCTCTCTTGGAAGTCATGCCCAGCACACCCGAGCTTCAGACAATGGAGGCAGCATCGAATGTCTAACCTCATCGCAGAGCTTAGCTCTATTCGGCAGCGTCACCTTAGCACCAAGGAAGTCGCCACCATCATTGGCACCAGCGTTGCCACGGTCATTCGCTATATGGCCTCAGGCAAGCTACTGCCCCGCTAGTAGCGTCAACCAAGGCCGGTGGGCGAAGAACTCACCCGGCCACGCGGCAGGTTGTCACCGAGCGTTCTTGGGGATAACTGCGAACCGCATAAAGGCAGCAGCGGGACTGTCCACCCGCTGCGCCTACAACGAAAACCGTGCAGGGCATTAGAGGAGAGGCTCTGGACTTAGCAAAGAACAGGAGAGCGTCAAATGGAAAACCTTGAAGCCCTGAAGCAGTTTGGCGTCACGTTTCTCGAAGAAGCGAGGGATTTAGCCGAGCTTACCGACCGCATCATAGCCAATCTTGAGGCCATTGATGAAAATGACAATGACCTCGAAGCCATTGCTGTCCAAAATAGCGGATATCAGTTTGACCCGAGAAATGTTTGAGGAGGCTGATCCCCAGTTACTCTGAAGTGGGTTCCCAGACAGGACCACATGGAGAGGAGAGAGGATCAGCCATGGTTCGAGTATGCAGTGTGTACTCGCAGCTTTTGCAACTGTTTTCGCGCGGGCAGTTCGCTGGGGCAGTCAAGCACCACCAGGCCGAGCGCAACGCCAAGGGGTTCAGCAGTTGGGAGCAGTTTGTGGCCATGCTGTTTTGTCAGTTGGCGCATTTGAACTCACTGCGCGAAGTATGCATGGGACTAGCCAGTTGTGAATCGCCGCTGAAGCATCTGGGCATCAGCATCACGCCGAAGAAATCGACCTTGGCGTATGCCAACGCCAACCGACCGTGGGAACTCTACGAGTCGATTTTCATGCAGCTGTTGGAAAAATGTCAGACGGAGACGGCTGCGCACTGCCATCGCAAGTTCCGTTTCAAGAACAAGCTGATGAGTCTGGACGGCAGCATCATCGAGCTGTCGGCGACCATGTTTGACTGGGCCAAATACACGCAACAGAAGGGCGCGATCAAGCTGCATCTGTTGCTGGACCACGACGGCTACCTGCCCTCGTTTGCGGTGGTGACGGAAGGAAAGTATAGCGAGTTAAACGTAGCGCGGGACTTGCGCCTGAAAGCGGGTACGATCCTGGTTGTTGACCGCGGCTACAACGATTATGTGTGGTTCGGGCAGCTGACGCGGCACGGGGTCTTCTTCGTCACGCGGATGAAGACCAACACGGTCTACACAACCGTTGAGGTGCGTGCGGTTCCAGAAAAGGGCAACGTCCTCAGCGACCAGATCGTCTCTGTGCCCTCATTGGGCAAGGATGGCCAGGCGCCGGTTCTGTTCCGGCGAATCGAGTATTGGAACGCGGACAAGCAAGAGATCCTGGTCTTCTTCACCAACCTGCTCCACTTGGCGGCCTCGACGGTGGCCGCAATATATAAGGATAGATGGCAAATAGAACTGTTTTTCAAGGCGCTGAAACAAACAGCAAGAGTGAAATCGTTCCTGGGCACCAGCGCCAATGCAGTCAAGACGCAAATATGGACGGCATTAATCGCCATGCTGATCCTGAAATACCTGCAGATGAAATCCAGCTTCGGTTGGTCGCTTTCCAATCTGGCCGCTCTGCTGCGCCAACAGCTGTTCATCTTCAGAGACTTGTGGGCTTGGCTCAACACTCCTCTGGAAGGACCCCCAGCCGCAAAGAAACTCTGCGAACAGTTACCGATGCCGCTAATGTGGTAGCTAAGAGTTGGACAGCAGCGAAAGAATAAAAGTCAGATGAACCAATAGCTCAGCACTTATACGCCAACTACTTGGACAGCAGGATACCGAACACATAGAAATCCATCCAGAGCGAGTCATCGACAGAACCTGCCTCTATCGGTGGGGAAGATGCCTATGTCCTATGAAATCAACTGCGCGGATTTACTGAATCGCTGTCTTGGACAAGGGTGCCTCGAAGCACTGCTGGAGCAGACGAGCGCCATCACCGCCAACCTCAAGGCCATTGATGAAGACGATGGACTCAGCTTCGACGACCTTGAGGAACTGGAGCGGCAGACCAACCTCATCACCCGCAACCTCAAGGTCATCGAGGATTCGGACGTGAGCAACCTTGATGAGTTGGTTGAGCAGACCAACAACATCGCTGCCAACCTGAAGTTCATCGCCGAAGAAGCGTAGAAGTACCGGGGCCGGTGGAGTGTCCAGCCCACCAACCCACATCTACGACCAATCCGTACCGAGCCCCATGAGGAGAAAGGGCTCGGCGGAAACCAAAGGAGCACTAGGAGGAGCCAGATGTCGGCATACGAAGAAGGAAGCACGGAAGATGAACGTGAACTGACAGCTATTCACGAAATGGGGCACGTGGGAGCTTACTGGCATTTTGGCGAGATACAGGTGCCCTCCGTCGCCTCCGGCGATGCAGATGCTGCACTAGGCCGGTGTGTGCCGGTTGGATACCTTCCCCATTTCAAGCCGCTGACCAAGAAGCAGGACATCATAATTTCTTTGGCCGGTGGTGCCGCTGAGGTTTTAATTGGAAGCGTGAGCACCGACTGGATTTGGATGGATGGAATGTGCGGTGACATCATGCAAATCAACAATAAGTATGCCGATGGAGGAAATTATTGGGAATGTGATGAAGATTGCCTTTCATCCGAGGAGTTCGCAGCCGCAAAGGAGATTGTGGCCAGGTACGAAGAGGCCATCCGCAAGGGTGCAAAGCTGCTTGTCAAGAAGGGCCAGCTGACAATGAGTGAAATAAGGAAACTATTTAGCTCCGCAAGGTGATAGTCGAATCGAAAAATAGTGGCGGCACGCCTTTGCGAGCCGCGGCGCACAGTCACACGCGGACTTCTTAAAAGGCTTTACAGATGTAACGAGTCGCCACGAGATCGACCGTGAATATCAGTGGAGAGAAGAAAGGTTGCTGTGATGGATGGAGTCCTGCCGCTATTTAAAGATTAAAACCGCTGCTGTTTACTTAGGCATGTCGGTCAAGAAACTCCGCACCCTCACCTATGAGGGAAGAATCCCGTACATTCCGGGCGCGGGTCTACGCGCCCCATGGTTGTACGACCGGGCTGACTTAGACGCCTTTATGCAGCAAGCAAAGCGCGTGTATTGAACTGTGTTGGCACCCATCCTGACGGTACGGTAGCATACTTTGCATGAAAAAAAAGAACCCCGCCGCTGTCGCCCTTGGCAGGTTGGGCGGGGTGGCTCGTGCCAAAAGCCTGACGGCAGAGGAGCGGGAAGAATCCGCTCGTAAAGCTGGCAAGGCACGGCTAACAACCATGACAGCTAAACAGCGGCGGGAAGTTGCCAAGAAAGCAGCAGCCGCACGATGGGCACAGAATGGAGAAGTATGAAAAAGAGACGAGCAGAAGGGACGGGCGGATTGTTCCAAATCGCTGGCAGTCCCTATTGGTACATCACCTACTACGTCGGCGGGAAGCAACGACGTGAATCGACCAAAACCACGAACAAAACCAAGGCGGGGCAAATCCTGAAGGATAGGCTCGCAGCGGCTGGCAACGGCACGTTGCCTGAGAAGACCAACATCACGATTGGAGAATTGGTAGAGGGTTTTCTTGCAGCCGGTCGTGATAACAAGGAAAAAGCGATTGACGATAAAGTGAGCAAGTGGGAGCTACACGCCAAGCCTGTTTTTTCTCACATCAAGGCCACCGCGTTAACCACGGACATGATGAGGAAGTATCGTGAGCAACGTAAAGGCGAGCGCCTCATTTGGTCAGGAGCCAAGGCAGCAGACAGGCGCAAGGGAAAGAGTGTGGCTCGAGGTGTTGTGCGATACACGCAAGACTCAACCATCAACCGCGAATTGAGCATCATCCGTGCGGCATACTATTGGGGCACAGAGCAAACGCCGCCGATGGTGACGGTGATTCCTCACTTCCCTCTCGTTTCTGAAGCTGACAGAGTTCGCACAGGTTTTCTCAAAGACAATGAGTACATGCGTCTCTCTGAAGAGTGCGGCAAAATCGGCTTGTGGCTACGGGGTATATTTGAAATCGCGGTCAGCTATGCATGGCGTAGTTCTGAGTCAGCAAAGAATCTCAAGGTCAGCCAGATAGACCTTCACAACCGCACAATCATCCTCAACGTCGGCGAGACAAAGAATGGGGCGGGCCGCACGGTGAAAATGACCGAGCGGGTCTACCAGCTTGTCGCTGCCAGTGTGATGGGAAAGAAACCTGCTGACCATGTGTTCACCCGGCCTGATGGAAGCGCACCCAACGTATTCCGTGTGGCATGGGCGAATGCTTGTGTTGCCGCTGGCGTACCGGGGCTCAAGTTCCACGACCTTCGCCGCACCGGAGCCCGGAACATGCGGCGTCTTGGCATCAGTGAGACCGTCATAATGAAAATCGGTGGTTGGAAGACACCCTCTGTCTTTCGCCGGTACGATATAGTGAGTGAAGACGACTTGGTTGAAGCCAGCCGCAAGATTGACCAGAAGCACGCGCAACTCGAAGCTGAGTTCGCCGCCAGTGAGTCAAAAGTGAATCAAATCGCTGGAATTCAGCCAACTGTAGTGAACTAGACAGTGAACTTAAAATACAGATAAAATTAGATTTAACAAATGCGGAGAGATGGCCGAGAGGCTGAAGGCGGCGGTTTGCTAAACCGTTATAGGGTTTAAAAGCTCTATCGGGGGTTCGAATCCCCCTCTCTCCGCCAGCGCCTTAGTCATGTTCTTGAATCTAAAGGTAATCGATAGAAAACAAGGGACTTAGAGAAGATCCATTTTGTCGCTTTAGTCGCCTTTGTCGTTGTGGCTCGCAAAAACTCCGATCTCTTTTGAAATCAGCATAATATCCTGCAGCGGTATTCTCGCGTAATCTTGGGCTAATGTTTCGAATATTCTGCGTTGTCATCGTATTTTGTGCTCGGTTCTTCCGTTCGCGACACGATCTCCTGCTCGAAAATCTGGCTCTGCGACAACAACTTTCGGTCATGGTTCGGAAGCAGCCTCGGCGACGCGTGACGTTGCCCGATAAGCTCTTCTGGGCTCTTCTGTGCCGCCTCTGGTCTGGCTGGAAGGAGGCGATTCTCATTGTTCAACCTGAAACCGTTATCCGTTGGCATCGCGCCGGATTCAAGCTGTACTGGAAGTGGATTTCGCGGCGCAGGATGAGCATGGGACGAAGACCCACAAGTAAGGAACTGCGGGAGCTGATCTTCCGAATGGCAGCTGAGAACCCCACCTGGGGCGCGCCGCGGATTCATGGCGAGCTGAAAATGCTCGGCTTCGAGATCTCGGAAAGAACAGTGCTGAACTGGATCCGGAAGGCTCCGAGAATTCCCGAACCCGCAAAGCGGTGGGCGACATTCTTGGCCAACCACCGTGAAGCGATTGCGGCCATGGATTTCTTCACAGTTCCGACGCTCACCTTTGGCGTGCTCTACGGCTTCTTCGTTATTGCCCACGCTCGGCGTCAAATTCTGCATTTCAATGTCACCCGACATCCAACAAGCGCATGGGTGTCGCAGCAATTGCGCGAAGCCTTCCCCTATGACACGGCGCCGAAGTACCTGATTCACGACCGCGACTCGATCTTCAACACCGAGGCCGTGGAGACTATGAAGGTTATTGGATTGAAATCCGTCCGCACAACCTTCAAGAGTCCTTGGCAGAATGGCATCGCAGAACGCTTCGTTGGTTCTTGCCGCCGCGATCTGCTCGACCATGTGATTGTGCTGAATGAACGCCATCTGAAACGGCTCGTTGCCGAGTACGTTCGTTATTACCACGAGGATCGTACGCATCTTGGCTTGGACAAGCGAACTCCGACAGGCCGCAGGGCGGCGGCCGACACCGCAGGGCGTGCAAGGGTCATCTCCATGACGCGGCTCGGCGGCTTACATCATCGCTACGATCTGGCCGCATGAAGCATCGCGATGTAATCATCGCGCTCTCCTACGAAAAGGCCATCAGCAACAGTGTGCTCGCTGAAGATGCGCAGCATCGTTTGCTCCGGCCATCGCATTTCTCTCGAGCGACCCAACAGCCTCGTCATCTTTTCCGATCCTCGCTTGTCCGAAGATTTCTCCGATCTTAACCGCTAAGAGCCGCCTCTTGTGTTCGCGGATGGAATTCTTGCGAGAGACAGGTTGGGTGAGAGGTCACGTTGCAATGAAGGATGCGGCGGGAACCGATCTCCATCACCACGAAGATATAAAGGCTTTGAAAGCGAGCGGTGACCGCGACCATGAAGTCGCACGCCAGCAGGGCTCGGGCGTGGTTGCGGACAAATGTGTTCCAGCTCTGCGAGCGCCGGTCCGACCATGGATCTTCTACAGGCCAGTAGGCTCTCACCGTCCGCGGAGAGACGCGGATACCGAGCTTCAGCCATAGCTCATGGGCGATCCGCTCTTCTCCCCAGGTCGGATTCCCACGAACCATTTCTACAATGAGTTGGCGGAGGCCGAGCGGAATCGGACGTCGGCCTGGTCGCGACTTCCACTTCCAAAATAACCGGAACGCCCTGCGATGCCAGCCGATCAGTGTTGCGGGCTTGACAACCAGAAGAGCGGATCTCCAAGCAAAGAAGCGCGACCAGAAGACCAACCAAAGCCGAGCCGCGTTCGTCAGTCGCCGTGGCTGGATTTGGTGTTCTTGGTAGAACGCCAATTGCTTGCGAAGAAACAGATTCTCGGCAATCAAAGCAGTTCGAGAACGGAGACTCAAGCGAACGAGACTCGGAACGTCGCCCGCCAAATCTCGAAGAACGCCAAGTGCCGACCGGATCAACCTGAGGAAGCTCATCAATCCAATTATCAACGGAGCGCCTCGGCGATTGACAACCAGCAGGCGGGTCGGACAGAAAAGCCTGTCTTTTCAAGACGTAGATGATTTTTGCGGAGCACACCTCGAATCCGCGACTCTGAACTCATCGGCACAAAATCCGCCTATCCCGACCAAGTTGCGGTTTAACGACCGTCGATTTACTTCACAACTCCGACGCTGGCGCTGTCGATTAGCTAGGTCAGGCAGCACGCCCACAACAATGCTTAAACTTCCTTCCGCTGCCGCAGGGGCATGGATCGTTGCGGCCCACCTTCTCAAAGGCCTTACGCGAATCCTCTGCCGCGACCCAACGCATGACGTTGGCTGGCGCACGATTCGAAGCCAGCTCCGCAGCCATGAACCGCATGTACGGGTCCACGTGGTGGAAGAACATCTTATAGCCAGCACAGAGGTAGTTCAGACCAGGTTCGCCATCAGGCGTGATGAGAAACCGGTGCTTCGGGCATTCTCCGTTGCAAGCAAAGCGCACGTCGCACTCGCGGCAGTACCGCGGCAATGTCGATTCTTTGGCCTCCCCGAAGCTACGCTGCTGCTCTGAGTTAACCAGCGTTTCTAGCGGCGACTCCATGATGTTGCCGAGCCGATTCTCCGGAAACACGAAATGATCGCAAGAATACACATCCCCGCAGTGTTCAATCGCCAAAGCCGAGCCGCACTGCTTCGCGAAAACGCACAGGCTTGGCTCCATGCCCGTCCATATCTCTAGACTCACTTCGAAAAGCTGCACATAATACCGGCCGACATCCTTCCGCACCCAATCGTCAAAGATGGCGCACAGGAAGCGCCCAAATTGCCGCGGCTCGACCGACCATGGCGCCACGTTTGCTGCTCCGGCAAAGTCCGGCGAAACCAGATGCAGACCGTCAGAAGTGACCTGATGAGCAATTCGCTCCGCAATGGGGATGAACTGCATGACTCCGCTGCCGTTTTCTTTTAGGAAGCGATAGACTTCGACCGGATGATCGGCATTACCGCAATGCACTGTCGTCAGCGTATTGAATTCCACGCAGTTGCGCTTCAGCGTCTCCAGACCGCGCATCACGCGATCGAATGTCGGCTGGCCGCCTTTGTCGACGCGATAAGTATCGTGCAATTCGCGCGGACCATCGATCGAAAGGCCGATCAGAAAATCGCTTTCCCTGAACAGCGCCGCCCATTCGTCGTTGAGCAGCACACCGTTGGTCTGGAATGCGTTCTGGATGCGCTTGCCGCCGGCGTATTTCCTCTGGATTGCAACAACATTGCGGAAGTAGTTCACCCCGAGCAGCGTGGGTTCGCCGCCCTGCCAGGCAAAGTTCACCACCGGAGTGTCGTGTCCCTCGATGTACTGGCGAATGTAGCTGTCAAGCACCTCCTCCCGCATCGCCCACTTCGACACCTGCGGATAAAGGGACTCCTTCTCCAGATAAAAGCAGTATTTGCAGTCCAGATTACAGATTGGCCCTATGGGTTTGGCCAGAACGTGGAAGTTTGCCCTGCTCATAAAGACCTCAGTGAGATGAGAGCCGAACCGGAAATCCAGCCCCTTGCTTGCTCCTGATGCTACAGTTGTTCGCCAAACGCAAAGATCATGCCTATGCTCTTGTGGCTAACTGCAAGGTTCTGCGTCGGCCATCATCGCCGTGACCATCATTGCACCAAAAATCCCTAAGAATTCACGCCGGTCGATTCCAGGCGCCATAGCCTTTCCCTCTTAGTGCGGGATAATAACCCCATCGTTTGTTATACCTGGTGCCGCTTTCAGTCATTGTGATCACCCCGGAACATACTCTGCTTTAGGTGGCGTCTCATTCGGCGACACATACATCCATTTGGGTAAGGGATTCTCTGATGGAAGTCGCGGCGCGGCTGCGGCAGGCGTCGTTATGCGGGCGACATTCTTCTTCAGGCGCGCAAAGGCATTCTGTACACTCTCCGGCATAGAGGACATCTGCGCGTCTACGTCTTCGAGGATTTCAGCTAGAATCTTCGGATTTTCTTTCGCGAGATCGTAGCTTTCGGTGGGATCGTGCTCCAGATTGTAAAGCTCTGGGTTTGGTAGCCAATAGCTCTCGTGCCCCATGGTATAGTCGTTCACGTAGATTTCACCGTCTAGCTGCGCAAAGCGCGCTTTCCATGGGCCTCTACGCGCACAGTGTAAATCATTGTCATTTGAGCTGAACGGCGCAAAATAGAGTCGTGCTTTGTGAGGCGGGATTTCCTTCTGACCATAAAGCAGAGACGTCAGCGGAACTCCGTCCAGCGGCTTCGTTGAGCCTTGCAGCTGGCACAGATCGACAAGCGTTGGCAGCACATCCAGATTCGATGCCCACGCCTTCGATGTGACTCCCGCCGGAATTGTTCCCGGCCAGTGCGCGATGAGTGGCACGCGGAAACCGCCGTCAAATGTAGAGCACTTTCTACCACGCAAATTGGCAGGGCTGCCCTGCCACCAAGGTCCATGATCGCCCGTAAAGAGAATGAGCGTGTCATCCAACAAATCTTTCGCCTTCAGCGCATGTACAATCTCCCCGACGCTTGCGTCAATTTCGTGAACAGTGTCACCATATTCACCAAATCCAGAGCGGCCCCGGAACGCCGGTGACGGCCTCGCCGGATGATGAGGGTAGGAGTAGGCGAGGTAAAGGAAGAAGGGTCCTTCGGATTTCTCGTTGATGAACCGCACGGCCTCCTCTGTATAGCGAGGCGTCAACAGCAGACGGTCGGTATACGGCTCCAATATGGAGGTATCATTCATCAGTGACAACGGTTGCATATCCACGCTGTATAGCACCCCGTAGAACGAGTCGAAGCCGCGGCTTGTGGGTAGATACTCCGGGGCGTTCCCAAGATGCCATTTGCCAATGGCTTTTGTAGCATAGCCGCTGTTGTGAAACAGATTCGCCAGCGTCGTTTCATCGAGCGCCAGACCTGTTTTTGAATGCGGAAATAAGCATCCACGTGTGTGGCTTCGCTGTGCGTAGCGGCCTGTCAGCAGAGCAGCGCGTGATGCGGAGCAGATGGGGTGCGCTGCATTGAAATGCGTGAAGCGAATTCCGCCTGCAGCCAGCGAGTCAAGTTTCGGGGTCGGGATTGTTCCACCGTAGCACCCGATGTCCCCGTAGCCCAAGTCGTCGCAGATCATCAGAATGACGTTCTTCGGTCGCTTGCGGACCGTTCCGACCGTCCTGCCCTCGGTAGCGAATTCCTGTAGCCCGGACGACATTGCAGGTGGCATAGACGGCAGACCGACGGCTGCCACCATTGACGTCATAAACTCTCTTCGATCCATCATTTACATCTCCGGTTTTAACAACAATGCAACATCACGTGATATCTCACACAACCCTAGTAGTCGTGCAGTTAGCGGGAGCCGTCAATCGAGATGCTCACCAGAAAATCGCTTGCTGCCAGAAACGAGCCACATTGGTCGTCCAGCAGAACGCCGTTGGTCTGGAGCGCATTCGCAATTTCCTTCCCCGCCCCATAGTTCTTCTGAAAGGCCGCGACCCGCTCGAAAAACTCGACGCCTGGAACCCTCGGCTCGCCGCTCTGCAAGTCGAAGTGAATGAGAACCTCCGGCTGTACGACGATCTATTGCCGATGTACGACCTTAAAACCTTCGGTGCCTTCGCTCAGTCCTTTGTTCCTGTGTCCAGTCCTGAAAATCCGCTGCATTATGACTCCTTGAGCGCCCCTGGCGCGTTGGCGATGCCGCGCTGCCGGCAAATTTCTACCAGATTGGCGCGGAGCGTGGCTTTCAGGGCGGCCGCGCGGTTATCGGCGGCGAGGTTGCGTAGTTCTCGGGGATCGACCTGGTAATCGTAGAGTTCTTCGCCTTCGCTTCCTTCCTTCCAAAAAGTGTACCGATAGCGTTCGGTCCGAATGGAGTAACCCATGACTCCGCTTGCGGGGATGTTTGGCCAACCCCAGGGTGGAGGATAATCTCCGGGGCGGTAGATCTGTGATATGGCGGGACGGTTCCAACTCGCTTTCGGATTGGAAAGAAGTGGAACCAGGCTTTGCCCGTGAAGATTGGAAGGAGCCCCTTGCAAGGCACACAATTCCACCAGGGTCGGATAGATGTCTAAGTGTTCCACCGTTCGGGGGCAAGCCTGGCCGGCAGAGTCGACGCCAGCGCCGCCGATCATCAGAGGAACGCGCGCTGCCGGCTCGAAGAGCGTTTGCTTTTCCCATTGACCGTGCTCGCCAAGCTGCCATCCGTGATCGGCCCAGAAGACGATGGTCGTGTTCTCAGCCAGCCCCAGTCTCTGCACGGCGTCGAGCACGCGGCCGACGTTCGCGTCCAAAAAACTGGCGGCCGCGTAGTATGCCCGGATTGCTAGCCGGCACTCGCGGTCTGTCATGCCATAGTTCGGCGTCCTTGTGATGTAGGCCCATTCGGGAGCGATGTGCATTTCATCAGGACTGAACGGCGTGGTCTGGATCTCCTCCAACGGGTACATGTCGAAATACTCAGACGGAAGGATCCAGGGCACGTGGGGTTTGTAAAAGCCCGCGGCGATGAACCAAGGATCGTTCGGCTGCTTCCTACGATTTTCCAGCATTGCGATGGCCGCGTCCGCCACGAGGTAGTCCGTATGCAGCTGCGGGCTGGATGTGGACTCATACATGGCGATACTGGCGCCCCAGCCATCATCGCCCGGGACTCGTGCGCCCGTAGGATCTCCTTCGCCGGGCCAACACCCAGGGCCACAACCTCTCGTACCCATTAACCGGTTGACAATAGCAGCCATGCCCCCCCGCCCTGTCAGCTTTGGCCGATTCTGAGGTGTGAAATTCGTAAGCAGCGCCTCTTCTTTGACATGGTCCACGCCCGCGGGATTTGCCGTTTCATTCCAACTCGGGGGATCGTCGAGGCCGGAAGTACCGATTTGATCGGGATTGCCGTAGTGATAAATTTTGCCCGCTCGCGCGGTGAAATAGCCATTGTTCAGAAATACCTGGGGCAGCGTCACGACGTCCGGCAAAGCTTCCCGGAAATGAGTCCAGAGGTCGTAGACCTTGGTGGTGTCCGGCGCCAAGCCAGTCAACAGGGAAGTCCGAGACGGGCTGCACCATGGAAACTGGCAGTAGGCGCGATCGAAACGCACGCAAGATTTGGCTAAGCGCTCCAAATTGGGCGTTTTGACAACCGGATTGCCGTAGACGCCGAGCCGGTTACAGCAGTCGTCGGTTGCGATGAAGAGCACGTTCCGCTTCCGCGATGCGTTACTCTGAATGCTCGGGAACACATGCGCAGGCAAAGGCGAAGAGCTTGCTTGCGTGGCTGCCCCACCAACGACCATCGAGATCACTGGCGCGGCCAAGGCTCCGGCACCCATTTCTTTCAGGAACGTGCGACGCGACACCCTCTTCTTTTTCATTCTCCACTCCTATTCAGTTCCTAACCGCGAGAATCTCAGTTGACGTCTTGAATCTTTTCGATAAAACGTGTCGGCTTAATTAAAACCCGCAGGCGCAAAGCATCCTTCGCGTCTATGTGCAGTAGTCTGGCCAACGTGCCTATCCAGAGTGTTGCGTCGGCAGTTCGCACCAGCGCTGCGAGCGGCCTTTGGGTCGCTCCCAGCGCTGGTGCGTATCTTCCAAATTCAGCCTGTTGCCATTCAAAACCTCAGGCGCAGAGCGAACTGGAATTCGCGATTTGGGTACGCGGCGTTATCGCTCGAAATTGTCCCTACCTGGGCAGTGCCAACCACAACGGAAGGCGCTCCGTAGTGAGCACTGTTGGAAAAATTGAACACTTCTGCGCGGAATTCGAGACTATATCTCTCCGTGAATGTGAAGATCCTGTCAGCCAAGCCATCCAGGTTCAGCAACCCTGGAGCCCAGATGACTCCTCGCGCAGAATCTCCGTATGTGTAAGCCGCGGGTACGGCATAGCAGGAGGTGTTGAACCATTCGTGGATCGATCGCTGTTGGTAGGAGAAATCCCCCTGGCAGGTTCGGTTCGGGCGCTCCGGAGTGGTGGAGTTGGCCGGGTCCGGAGAGACGGATGGAGTCAGGGGGTATCCGTGGTCGGCGCTAAAGATACCTCCCAGTTGCCATCCTCCGGCGATCTGCCGGCCGATCCGCGAGTTGGCAAGCCATCTGCGAGACTCGCCAAACGGCAGGCTGTAGATTACGCTCGCGGTATAGTCGAGGGGAACATCGGAGCCGGAGTTGGCCTTTTCGGCTTCCAGATTGAGCGGGTTTTGCGGGTATTGTCCACCCACGTTGTCTTCGTTGTTGTGAACGTTATCGATGGAGTGTGACCAGGTGAAGTTTGAAATGATTGACAGCCCACTGGTGTAGCGTTTCTGGAAGCTGACTTGAAGCGCATGGTAAGTGGAATGGTCATAGTCGCCCTGATAAACGATCTCGCCGTATGCCGGGAAAGGCCTCCGAGGGTTGGTTGCTCCGGGTCCAGGAGGCGGCGCATTCACGTCATTGTCGCCCATGATATGGGAGGTACTGTTACCAATGTATCCAACGGTCAAAACAGAGTTGGAAGGAAGTTCGCGCTCAACCGTCAGGTTCCACTCATCCACCGCGGGCATCGGGTAATTCGTGGCCTGCGAGTAGGCACCTGGGTTCTGGACGCTTGCAGGATTGAGAAATCCAGCGGTGAATCCGTTTTGAAGCACCAGGCCCGAGGTCGCAGCGTTTGTTGATGAAACCAAGGAAACACTGAAGAAATTGGGGGGGTTCGCTGCACCCGCCTGCGCGATCGCCTGAAAACCAAGACCGCCGTAGAAGATTCCAAACCCGCTGCGTACTACAGTCTTGGGCGTGACCTGGAACGAGACGCCGATGCGCGGCGCAAAGTTGGTCGTATCCAGATTGCTGAAACTGCGCCTCGCCGTGCTCCCGTTTTTCGCCGCCACCAGCGTCCCATAATTGGGACTGCTTGGATCGAGGATAAAGTTGGACATCCTGTTATCCCGCTCCCACAGCGGCGTCTGCAGATCGTACCGGAGCCCAATGTTCAAGGTAAGATTCGGCCTGACTCTCCAACTGTCGTTGATAAAGGCGCCGAAATACCTGTCGCGAAGGCGTCCCACCAGCTCAGTGGACAGGGACGCGGTGCTCGTTTGTCCCAGCAGGAGATCGGCAAGGGCCGAGCCGGTGCCGACGCCGGGCGTCTGCGAGGTGAATTGTCCGGTGAAGTCCAGGGTGCCGCGCTGGTTGTCCGAGGTCCCCGCAAAGTCGTGCGTAAACAGCGCTTCGCCGCCCATCGTGATCGTGTGCTTGCCCTTGAGCCACGAAAGCGTGTCGTTCCCCTGACTGACCTGTACCAGTTTGGGGTTGGGTGCAAAGGTGCGGTCTCCGAGTGTGGAGAATCCCGTAGGAGAGATGAACGGAAGTCCATTCAGCCCGGGAGCCGGTGGGATTCCGTTGATCCCGAATTGCTGAAACAGGGGCTGAGATTCGAGGGGTAGCTGATTGGAGTCGTTATGCGTATAGCCGATGCGAAACTGGTTGAAAAGGGAAGAAGTGAAGATGTGCGTCTCACTCCCCATGATGGTGTAAGCATGCAGAGGCTGCGTCGACGGACCGGTGGTGGTGCCCGCCCCAACAGGGTTGCCGTTCCCAGGAGACGCAAAAATGGTTCCCGTTGCGTTATACCCTGTTCCCCTGTTGTAGCTGACAAAGCCGGTATCGTGGCTGCTCAACTGCTCGTCGAAACGGGAATTGAACTGATCCGTGTTGGCGGTCAGACCCTGGTTGTAGCCATAGTTGCTCACCGCGCCGGGAAGATTGGCTGCGGGGTAGAGCGCCGCAAGCTTCAGGCCCACGGGATCAAGCTGGCCGGTAGGAATCGTGTTATTGGTAAACTCCTGCCGTTTTCCGCCAATCACATCGGCGGGATTGTAGATGGCAATCGACCCAAAGTTTCCGGCTGCTTCCTGCCCAATGGGAACTGTAGTGAGTCCGGATACAGAGCTGACCTGCCGCCTCCCCTCGTAGGCGACGAAAAAGAAACTGCGATTTTTCACAATCGGCCCGCCCAGGACTCCGCCGAACTGGTTGCGATGTAGAGGCGTCCGCGCCAGACCGGCGCGTTTGGCAAAAAAGTCGTTGGCGTCAAGCACCGTGTTGCGAAGGAACTCGTAGGCGTCCCCGTGGAATTGATTGGTTCCCGACTTGATTGAGACGCTCACGATACCGCCCGCCGAACGTCCGTATTCGGCGCTGTAATTGGAAGTCTCCACGTTGAACTCCTGGATAGCATCCACGGAGGGTGTTACGGCATTCATGTTGGCGGAATCAGCGCCCAGAATATAGTTATTGTTGTCGATGCCGTTGATCAGCATCGTGTTTTCAAACGACTGACTCCCGTTCAAGGTGAATCCATTGCTAGCGCGGGAGTACGAATTTTTGGCGGCGCCGGCGGCAAGCGTGACCAATTGCGTATAGTCGCGCCCGTTCAGCGGCATTGTGATGACAGTCTTAGTGTCCACGCTCTGTCCCATCGAGGCGCTTTCGGTCTCCAGCAACGGAGCCTCCGTGGTGACTTGCACGGTCTGGGTCGCGGCGCCCACATTCAGCTTGAAATCGATGCCTGCCTTCTGGTCCACCTCCAGATGTACGCCCGTGCGCCGCACCGCCACAAAACCTGTGTGTTCCACAACGATGACGTAGTTCCCTGGTTGGAGGAAGGGAACTGTGTATTCGCCGTCATTGTTTGTCTGCGTCTTGAGTGTGATGCCGGTGGCGGCGTTGGTCACAGTCACGCTGGCGCCAGGAATCAGTGCGCCGCTTGAATCGGTGACACGCCCCTGCACCTGGGCCGATTGCCCAAGGGCCATCCTGCTTCCGAATAGAAGCAGGCTGACCACGAATAGATACCACAAGGGCATCCCTTGAGGCTTCTTCCTAGCTTCCACACGTTTCATACTGCCTCCGAAGGATCAAATACAACGTGCAGATACATATAGGAGGAGTGCCCCTGCCTCGCAAGGGGAATTACCGGAGAATTCTCTGGATCATGGAGCGTTTTTCACTGTAAAATCTCAGCGGTGATTGGATGAGGACTGCGGTCGAGCCGAATGTTGGGACAGGAGACGAGACAGGTGCCTCGAAGCCCGTAAAGCTCTCGTTTCATGGGACATCTTCCAATCCCCATACGAGTATTCCCGCGGAGGCGCAAGCTTCGCTTGAACGCCTTCTCGCGAGCGAGTCCATCAATCGGGCGCCGCGGCTCCGGGCCGTATTGAAGTTCATGATCGATGCCCTCTTGGAAGGGAGGGCGGAGACGATCAACGAGCAGGTAATTGGGGAGGCGGTCTTCAATCGCCCAATGGGCTACAATCCCGGCGAGGACAATATTGTTCGTGTCACGATCCGGCATCTGCGGGATCGGATCGAGAAATTCTATCGCACCGACGGTCGCGACGAACGATACATTTTCAAAATCCCCAAAGGTAGATACGCACCCATCCTGAGTTGCCCGCACACTGAACAACCTGCATCCTCTGTTATCGTTCAGGTTCCCCTAGCGGCCGAAGCCTCCGAAGAACTGTCGGGCGTCGCCGCCGCCACCGGCACAGCGCCTTCCCCGCACAGATTGGGCTTTGTGCTTTCCTGGGTTCTGGTGGGTTTGCTCGCAGCGACAGTGGCAGTTCTTGGATTTCGCCTGCACAGAGCGGTCAATACCAGGATGGCGCCTAGGCAGGACGGTCTCCTTTCCCTTCTGCTCGCCAATGGCCAGCATACAACGGTGGTAGTAATGGACTCCAATCTCGAGGCCTACCGGATGATCTTCGGAAAGACGGTTCCCCTCGATGCTTATCTTGACCGCTCTTACCTTAATCCGGCGTCAGATTTCCAGAAGGATGCAATGATCCGTGGAGCATGGAACTACGTAAGGTGGTCGCCGCAAACCAACTTTACGAGCACGATTATTGCATCCGAGATTCAGGCGGCTTCGATTCCTGAGGTGATAAGCATAAAGTATCCGCAAGACTTGAGCATGCGGGATATTGAGCACGGAAATTATATATTTCTGGGCGGGCCATGGATCGACCCATGGGAGCAGTTGTTCGAAAGCCGTCTTAATTTCCGTATTACCCCATTACCGGATACGCCATGGCTCTCAAATATTCATAATATGAATCCGCTTCCTTCCGAGCCAGCTATTTTCGCTCTGCATAGTGAAGGTGCCTTGACAATAAGTTATGTCCGCCTTGCGCTGCTCAGAAACCAGAGTAATGATGGCTATATCGTTCTGCTCGGCGGCACGACGGAGGAGGCCGTGGAAGCTGGAGAAAGATTTTTCGTAAGTGAACGGCAGATGGAAACTCTGCTTAAGACCTTCCAGGCTACGTCTCCAGAGAAACTGCCTTCTATAGAAGTTGTCATTGAGACAATGGGCCTCCAGGGCGTCCCTGAAAGCTTCCGCGTCGTGGCCGAGCGCATCGTCAAGCCACAGTAGCAATTAGCAGGACGGACCAACAACACAGAGCTCTCCCCAGATTTTGTGCGAGGTATGAGCCAAATCTTTTTGAGGTGGGGTTTGCGGCGAGGGGCAACTGGGAGGGGACGGAATCCGTGGTAAAAGGGATTTTTCAGCCATGAAAATTCATCTACGCGGAGATGCCCCGATGCAAGATAGTCGATCCTGAAAAAGTGATTTTTCAGATCGTCTTACATGACATCGGCGGGCCGATAGGAGCCAGGATGAGCTGAAATTGGCCTTGTCTCTCGCCAAAATACAATCGGCCTTTATTTTCATAGCTTTCCTGCCTCGCGCGAGTCGTGGGGACCAGATCGCTCTTAACCGTTAAGACATTACGATTTCTCCGTCGGATTGAGTTTTGGCGAGGAACAGGTATTGCGGGGATTGTCAAATCTCGAGAATTCCACTTTCGCACTAGCACGGTAGAGGTTTGTGTGGATCGTGAAAAGATCCCAACTTGTCGATATACGCGCAAAGGCTATGATGCCTACTAAAGGCCTTGGTGGTTTATGGACGAGTCCATGCCGGCCGTCCGGCCGATTGATGAACACGCAACTCGCATCCCGAAGAGGTCGGGACTCCGGCCATGCCTGTACATACCGATCGCTGCCCGAGACACGTTCGCCATCGAGAGATATGTGGGCAGAATCGTCACGCAACTCATGCCCAAATCCCCCGACAAGGCCCTTTTGGTCGAGGTCTACGAACCGGAGAAAGCCCATGCCCGGCTAGCCATCTGGGACGTTCCCGAAGCGGTGGTGCTGCACTCGTCCAGGCAGGTGTGGGTGCATGTGGATTATCGCGCCTATCGGCGTGCATACCTGCAAACGTTTCCAGATTTCGATCTGACGGGCCTCGTTCTCGATCACGTGATGAACCGCCGCGTGGCGCGACTCAAAGGATTCGCGTATCTGCGGGTCGTACCCATCTCGCGAGGCGCGAATTCCAGTCATGGCTCCCTTAGCGAAGGATGGGCCGTTGAATATCACAGCTCGCCCGAGATGCGCGAAAAGAACAGGGTCTCGCAAGCAGCCGTGCAGTACGCGGATTTGTCCGATATCGTCAAGATGCTTAACATGCGGGGCGGCGGTTCGCTTATGGACAACGTGAACGAAGCACAGAAGCTAGTCGGCTTGCGGGATGAAAACTAACAACGCAATGGATTCTGCTCGCGAGATGAAATCGGCTAACACACTCTGAACAAGTAGGACGCCAGAGACTATTTCGAGATGTGGTGATTCCTAACGAGGCGGACTGTGATGAGTGTAACGAAAGATCATGTGACGCGTGAGGAAGTGATTCGCTCTTACGTTAGATATGATCGGGGGAAGAAGAGCCAAGGTTTACTTCCGCCAGATATAGACGAATGGCCATGGGATGACCCAGCTGGATTAGATTCGAGGCTTAGCGCGAATGGTCTGAAAAGTGGGGTCCTGGCAGCTTACCGCACCTGGCGATTGGCGGAGTTGGATATTTCGGATCTCCTTCAATGTGCAATTTACAACGGGATTTTTCCAGGGCAACCGCAATCGCTCGCTCAGCTAGTTCTAATCGGTAAGGTGGCTGGCTGGTCGCCGGATCGGCCGACTGATTGGTTGAACTCCATTCGAGCAGGCATGGAACAGGGATCGGGTTCCCCTCTGATTGTCCGCCCCTCAGTCCGGAGTGAGGCACCCGCGAAGTGGTATGTCGAAGATGGTAGCGGACGCGTTCTCGCATTGCTCCAGAGAATCTTGGGGCACGGAGAACTCAGCCGTACTGCTTGGGCCTACGTTGGGCTGGAGCCTGACATGCGCAGTCCGTTTATCTCATCTCGACCCGAGCTTTGGGGGACGCGAGTTCGCTAAAAGCCATGGTGATATAGTGCGCGGGAGCATTACTCATTACACTGCGCTTTTGCCGTTTCGGATCAACACCTTCGCCAGCACCCTCGTCGCCTTGACTAATCCCGTAACCCTACGGTTTCTTCGCGAGTTAGGTCGCCCTCCCACATCGGGACTTCTGCCGCGCCCCGGCACAGGTCGCACTCAATTCGGTAATGTGAAAGTAGCTTCATTTTAGAAGCGGCCCCGCGCAGATTCCGTCGCTGAACTTCAGTATGGCTGATCCGGCATCAGTCAGCCCGGATCGTCTGATTGGGCGTTTCGCCATCTCGTGCGTCGGCCGGATCGAGTAGCCGGACCCCATTGCTGAGGCCCGGCCCTCTAAGAACCGGACGTGACAGTTTCCCGTCATCCGGCTCAAGCACTTCGAACGCCTCTTGGAAGGAGACGCGGTTTGGATACGGAAAGACGTAGGCGATGAACCCTGTCATGGCACTCGGGATGAAGTAAGAGGCAATTCTCTGCGCTGGTCGAACCACCCATCGTGCGAGAGACGCAATAGTGCAAACGCCAGCCCGTAACCCGGGTGATCCTGATATTGCAAACAGGGCAGAGACCGCGCTGTTCATACCAGAGAAAGCGAAGGATACGTGAACCCCGAAACGATTCTCGCATGTGAACTTCTTCGCGTTTCTCGAAGTAGGTCTCATAGGCGGGGTCGTAGGGATTCGCATCTCCTTGTATTTTGGTGTGTCGCTTGATGGGTGTGCTGCTGGCGCGTAGAAGCCAGATGTTCCTGCGCTGTCCAGCGTCATCCAGCACTTCGCCGAAGAAGGACCAATCGTGACCGCCGTGCTGAGCAAAGTACTTCTGTTTGCACCAGCGCGCCGCCTTTCTTGGATGCCTTCGTCGTGCCCATCGCCATAAGCTAGAGAAGATTTCATTATCCACGCGTGCAAATGTGGATTTATTCATGGTGTGCCGATGATAGTTGGCCCAACCTACGATCTTGGGGTTGAGTTGCCTGATCAGATCGGCGGCAGTTGAACCCAGGGCGGCTTTGATGGTTCTACGGATGCCATCCAAGAAGGTTTTCACATTCTTCTTGGAAGGCTTGATGCGTCGCTTTCCGTCAGGATAGCGGCGCACGTTTTGTCCGAGGAAATCAAAACCTGTTTCCACATGCGTGATGACTGTCTTCGTCGGAGAAGGCTCAAGCCCTCGTTCTCGCAGAAACTGCTCGATCGCGGGTTTGATCTCTTTTTCGAGCAAATCTTTCGATCTGCAAGTGACGATGAAGTCTAGGGTAAAGGAATGGCTCAGTGGCTTTAGACGCGGCCTATCCGTTTCTGCAGGTTTCCCTTGCGCAGTGCCTCAATAGCCTCGTCGTGACCGGTTCACCATTCCCTTCCCATCCCACCGGACGTTCAGTTTTCCCGAATCCGGCGGTCCGACAGTCTTCGTCGCATAGCATGCACAGTCTAACGCTGGTACTCGACAACTCTGCTCCCGATGTAGATGATGCCTCGGGCATACAGGGCCGCATTCGGGTATTTCTTCCACCCGAAGCCTCGACCTTTACTGCGAAAGTTCAAGAACCGGCGAAAGCGAATGTTGATGAATCGCTGCAAGCGGCGAAATGCCTCGCTTGCGTTGGTGTGGCGGAAGTAATTTACCCAACCGCGCACCGTCTGATTCACTTGCTCAACAAATTCCACAGGCGTAATTGCCGCCCGCCGCTTGGTGAAGTACTTAATCCGCCGTCGGATATTGCGCTGCGCCCCCTTGCTGGGAAAGATGTAGATGCACGGCTTGCCGCTCTTGGGAGAGCGACGCTTCACGAACTGGAACCCGATGAAGTCAAACCCTTCGGTCAGCTTCGTAATCCGGGTCTTTTCGCGATTGATCGTCAGTCCCATTCGCGAGGCGATCGCGGCAAATGCCTCAAGCGCCTGTTCAGCGCTCTTGCGACATACCAGGATCGCGTCATCAGCATAGCGGTGCAGCGAAGCTCCCAGTTTCTCCGGGTAGCCGCGCTTGTGCCACACCTGATCCAGCAGGTTGAGATAGATATTGCTGTACAGCGGAGAGATCGGAGACCCTTGTGGGACTCCCACCGCCGTTGGCTCCATCTTTCCTTGATTCGCTACCTCTACCGTCAGGCTCTGTTTGATCAGACGCAGCATGCTCCCATCCACGACTCGCTGTCTGATCAGGATCATCAGCTTGTCATGTGGAATGGTCGTAAAATAGCTGCGAAAGTCAATCTCTACCACGCCCCAGGCCCTCGCATACAGATCTTCGCGAATAGCCACTGAGGCCATTTTCGCGCTTCTCCGTGGACGATACCCGTAAGAGCAGGGATGAAAGTCGGCTTCATAGATCGGCTCCAGCACCAGCTTCATTGCTGTTTGCACTACGCGGTCTCGCACCGTCGCTATCCCCAGCGGGCGAGTGCCCCCTTTGGGTTTCGGGATATCCACCCTCCTCACCGGATGAAAGCGATAGTTCTTACCTCGCAGTTGCTTTTGCAAGTCACTGAGCATTTGCTCCTCTTCTTCACGCGACACAATGCCTTCGATGGTTTCGCGATCCACGCCCGGCGCACCCCGGTTGGCCTTTACCTGCTTCCATGCCTCCCAGAGAACATCGTTGCGCCATACCTTGTCGTACAGACTGTAGAACTTCACAGCTTTGGACTGCTTGGCTGTGCGATATAGGGTCCGTTGCAGTTGCTGAACTCGTTCTGTTTCGTTAGTAGCCATTCGGCAATGAAATCCTCCCCAACTGCATTGCACCTCTGTAACTGAAGCAGGGTCCCTTCCCTCAGACTGGGTTGTGTTGTCCCAGTCCTCAAGCGGTACTATGAACCCCGCGGAATCCTCATGCGGCCCGACCGGATTTCGTTTTGCTTATACCGGCCTGTTGCCAGCGGTCAACCGGCACCGCATGAGGCCTCCCGGCCTAGGATCATCCCACTTTCACAACGTGCCATCTCCAACACCCCGGTGTGAGCGAATGGTTCAAATGCCCGTTAATCCCCACCCGCTGTCAGCCTTCCCGCGCAGACGATACGGTCGGCTCACACTGTTTTCAATATCACGAGGCTGATTCGAGTTCATCGTTATTACGGCCCGCTGTTTTGCATCTTCGTTCAAGGTCACTTAAGCCATCGGCTCGCGCCGCCAACCCGACCTCCTGCTAGATCCCCGAACGGACGATTGGGATCAGGGGACTTTCACCCCTCAAGTTGGACATCTGTACCGGCGTGCCATCCGCATAACGGATGAAATTCACAGAGGGATTCTTGTTCCCCAAGGACTTGAGCAGAAGACCCGGGCCGCCTTGCCGCTGCTCTGATGCAGGATGTGAGCCTGATGCATCTCAGCGCCGATGATCTTGCGCAGCCGCTGGTTCCGCGCCAGGCCGAACAGATAGTCGACATGGTTTCGCTCGCACCAGCCCATCAGATCTTCGCGGCAGAAGCCGCTGTCGGCCCTGAGCACGATGCGAACCTCGGGCCAGCGCTCACGCAGCTGCGTCACGATGCGCTTGACCTCCTCCACCGAACCGGCAGCGGCATCCTGGTTGGCCGGCCTGAGCCGCGCACACAACAGTTGATCGCCAGCGAAGATGTACAGCGGCAGATAGCAGTAGCTGTCGTAGTAGCCGTGGAAGAAGCGCTCCGGCTGATGGCCGTAGAGCGGGATGTCGGTCGCGTCCAGATCGAGCACGATCTGAGCTGGCGGTGCGGCATGCGACTCGATGAACAGGTTCGTCAGCAGCCGGTCCATCGACTCGGCCGAGTAGCTGATCTTGTGATAACGCAGGCTGCGGCCGGTCAACTCCAGCCGGTTCAGCGTACTCTTGCCAGCCAGCGGCTCCTCCAGCTTGCGCTTGCCGCTGAGCAGGGCAAACAGCGGATCGGCACGCAACTGCTCGTGATCGTTCAGGTCTTCGTAGCCCAGCGCCAACCCGTAGATGCGCTGCGCCAGCATCTCCGACAAGCGGTGCTTGACCAGCAATGGTGCACGGCCATCGATGAAACAGCTCGCCACCCGCCCCAGCAGGCTGATCTTGCGATCTGCTTCTCGCAACAACAACGCTCCGCCGTCGCTCGACACTTGACCAGCAGTGAACCCGGCCTCTACGCGACGCGAAAAATGGGCTGCAAACGAGAACCAACCTTGGTTACACTCTGTCATCAGAAAGGCCGCCTTTCCTCGGCTACCACTACGCTTCGACAACGCAGTTATGCCATGAACTGACGGCCTTTCCTACCTCTTTTCCAAAATTACTCACCCTAATCGACACCCAGCTCGTGAGAAATGCGCGCTAGGCCTAATACTGTTCACTTAACTAAATCTGTGGCATTCTGTATGAGACAAGGACAGGAGGCCACGGTTGGCGCGTACGGTTGCGGAACTCCCTCCGGGTGCCCGGATCACGGACTACATCAGCCTTGGCGTAATAACCAAGACGTTTCCTCTCTCCAGCATCGGGCCAGTGCTTTCAACCACAGGGAGGTCCAGCATTCGTCAGCGCGATCTGCCGGCACAGGTGGTTGTCTACTACGTCATCGCTCTGGCGCTGTACATGCCATCGTCCTATCGCGAGGTATTGCGTTGTCTTCTGGAAGCAGTCCAGTGGCTGCGCGATCCGTCATTGGGTGTGCGGGTGGCTGGGAAATCGGGCATCTCTCAGGCCCGAACGCGGCTGGGCTGGGAGCCACTGCGGCAGTTGCATGATGAGTTGGTCAAGCCGGTGGCTGTCGGCAGCACGCGGGGCGCGTGGTATCGGAGGTGGCGCCTGGTGAGCCTGGATGGCAGCACATTCGATGTTGCCGACGAAAAGGCCAACGAAGATGCTTTCTCTCGTCCTGGAGCCAGCCGCGGTTCAAGTGCTTATCCTCAAATCCGTTTTGTGTCCCTGGTGGAGAACGGCACACACGTGCTGTTTGGAAGTCACATGGACGGTTACCGGACCGGAGAAATCACGCTGGCAAAATCGGTTCTTCCGGCTTTGCGTAAAGGCATGCTCTGTTTGGCTGACCGGAACTTCTTCGGCTTCGAACTGTGGAATCAGGCATCTGGCACGGGCGCGGACTTGCTCTGGCGGATGAAGAAGAACATGCGCATGGCCTCAGAGAAACGCCTGCCCGATGGCTCCTATTTGAGCCAGGTGTATCCTTCCGAGCGCGACTGGCGACACAAAACCAACGGACAAATTCTTCGCGTGATCGATTACCGCCTGGAAGGAATCGCGGGCTCCGAGCCGATCTATCGCTTGGCGACCACCATCCTCGATCCTGGCAAAGCTGCAGCCGATGAACTCGCCGCCCTTTATCACGAGCGCTGGGAGATAGAAACGGCATTCGATGAACTCAAGACCCACCTGCGCGGCGCCAAGATCGTGCTGCGCAGCAAGACACCGGATTTGGTGCGTCAAGAGTTCTACGGACTTTTGATGGCTCACTTCGCCATCCGCGGCCTGATGCACGAAGCCGCCCTCAAAGCCGATGAAGACCCCGACCGGCTCTCGTTCCTCCACGCCGTGCGCGTGATCCGCCGCAAAATGGGTGTCTATGGCGCCATTCCCCCCTGCGAAGAGGAGAGCCTTTCATAAGGCGGTGCTTGGCGAAATACTCGAGGAACGCGTCGTCTCCAGCCGCGATCGCCACAATCTTCGCGGGGTCAAGCGCAAGATGAGCAACTTCCCGCTCCGTTCGCGCCACGGCAAGACCCTGCCCGCGATCAACATCCGAGCAGCCATCAGGATAGCTAAGTGAACAGTATTAGGGCTAAGAGTTAAACGCGATGGATCTTTCCCCGGCTTTCTTAACGGTTAAGAAGCGCTCGCGAATTGCGCGGATTTGATTTTGGCGAGGGACAGCCTCATTGCTTAATGATTTCAGATACCCAAACGGACGGAAAATGGGGTCACGTCACCTCAGCAAGGATCGCTACTGATTTGGAGAGACTGGAGGTATCGTACAATCGACTACCGCGGCCCCATCTAGCGTCTCCGCTGTAACCTTAACCGTGTCGTTGGCATTTCTAAGTCGCTGTACGAGCCCGGTTTGGTCTACCCGGATGAGATCCGCATTGGAACTCGACCACTTGACGTTTAAGGACGAAAGATCTTCCCACTGCCCTTCGACCATTCCGTAAGCATGAAGACGCGTTGTCTCGAAGAGATGCAATGCCCCAATCGTCCCTGGAGTGGCTGTAGCCTCTTCGAGTCTTAGGCCGCCCACTGCGTGAAGGTTCTCTTTTACCAAAATAATCTGCGTGAGAGACTCGGGTGAGATGTCAATCACGATATCTCTTGAGAGCGGCGCGATTTGAAGAATCGCTTCATCCCGATGTCCCAGCGACGTCTCGCGTACAATTGCTGTGCCATAGCCTTCTTTCAGCAAGGAGATGTTAAAGCCAATGTTCTTTAGAATTGACGGTCCAGGATTTAGAGCGAAAATGAAGAGTTTTCCATCGCCTCGTACCGCGACGACGCGAAGGTCAAATCCCCCACCTTTGAGCGCGTAATACTTCTCCGGCTCGAGCGCCGGGAAAGCTAATCTCCCATCTACTGGGTCATGGAGTCCGGAATTCTCGCGATCTCCTTCTCCAACGCGCAGCACATCGTAGGTATCTGTTGAAGTGCGCCCGTTCGGTACAGCGCGCGCGAACATTTTGAATATGTCGAAGGCAGGCGTGGGGAAGCGAAGCTGTAGCTCCTCGAACGATGGGTGCATCGACTGATCTCTGGATCGCAGCGCGATGTCCTGCCCGGTCCAGTCAACAAGGTTCATATCTCCATAAACGAGACTCTTGAAGTTGCGCTGCACCGCGGGGAACTGGAACTCATAGAGCAATGCGAATTCCTCCTCGGGGTCTGTGACGCTAGTATCGGAAAGCGTCGACATCAGCAACCCCGACAGCTCTAGCGATGGCTTGATGTTGAACAGCGATTGTTCAGGTGCGGTCCGTCCACCGATCCGGTTGAACTCGCTCACCCCCCACCTCTTCCCCGAAAGCTGTGCAACCATGGCAATACGTTGGGCCTTGCGCTGCAAGATGTACGCGTCGGGATCGTATAGATGCGCGTCTAAGAAATCGACGTAGGGAGAGACATAGGGCCAGTATTTCTCCCAGACGGCATAAACCGCGGGACCGGAAAGCCGCATTCTGTCCGCTGTCTGCTTATCCTGAATGGCCCCTTTCACGTCTTCCAGTGCCAGACGGGCGAGACGGGCTAAAACGCCCACCTGCTCTACAGTCTTTTCCGCGTCACCAGGCTCATTTAACATCATGTAATAGAGGACATGATTTCGCGTGGAGTAATGATAGATCACAGCAAGGTAATACTCATAAGCGGACGCAGCCGCATCCCAGTTGATATAGCTGTCGCCCGGTTGCGGCGTCCCTGCTAACTCCTTTAGAAGCGGACGTGGAAAATCAGTCGGACGATAACTCATGGACAGAATTGGCTGGACGCGTAACGCTTCAAGCTTGTCAACGATGAGGTCTGGTGTGCCGACCCACGGGATCTCCTGTGCAAAGCGATAGTGCGACCAGGGAACGTTTCTCTCCGGGTTATGGATAAGATGTTCTCGAAAGACATCGAAATCTTTGCGTGTAAGGATGCTCGCATAGTCGGACTCGAGAGCTGGCCTCGCAAGAAGGTTGACATTCGGGTGAAAAACTCGCACCATTCCTGCGCCAGAATCCGCCAACCAGTCCCACAAATTACTGCGGTCAGCATATTCCATTACTTCGACATTGGTCCCAAGGTACTTTGGCGTTTTACCAATTAATAAAGGACTGACAAGATAGTCCACCTTTACGCCATTCGTTTGGCAGGGCGACGAGGCAGCACTCAGAACGCCAACTGCAATCGAGGCGAGCAAGAGCCAGAGATTCGCTTTGAACAGACGAAGAGACACAAGATACCTCCTGGGTATAAGCCCACCTCGCAGCATGCCATTCTGACGGAGCCCAAAGCAAGTCAGAGCGAGCGTTAGAATACTTACCGGCGCACCCCGCCACACCTTAGCGAGATAATCACTTTGTGGCCCAATCTCTCGAAGTGCGGATGCTAACTGAAGAGCGATCTGCCCATCAAGAGCAGAGTAAATGTGTACAGACTTCAACGACATGCGACCTCACTGCCCTTCTCTCGGCATAAAAAGCAGAGAAAAACCCATGAAATGTACCAGCACGATACTCCGTAGCCGCATCTTTGATCGACCAGTCCGCATAGGACAGGATTGGGTTGCTCAGGCTCTACCGGTTAATAACCGGCATTCTTTGTGCGATCGCGGCGGCTCCACCAAATGCCACAAAAAGAAATAGCCGGGGACACCGATTTTGCAGTAGAGCCGAGCTTGGTCCGAGTTCACTCTTTCCCAAGTCTCAGAATCGAAGCCTGAGGTACATGCGAGTACAGAACGACTATTGTGCCCGAGTGCGCCTCAGGCGCGGATCAGATAACCCATCCCATCCAGCACCCCGCGCATAAACGCAAAGCTCTCGATTACACCGGACATGGGATCGTCGGAATGAATCTCGTACTCCAGATCGACGAAGCCGTGGTAGTTGATCTCGATCAGCGCCTCAAAAATCTCGCGGAAGGGCAGGATGCCTTCGCCCACCGGAACCTGGCTTTCCCGGCTGGTGAAGTTCGCCAGATCCTTCACGTGCATGTCGTAGAGGCGCAACCCAACGGCGTGAATCGCCTCCACCACGTTGGTACCCGCGCGGGCCGCGTGGCCAACATCGATGCAGCATCCGATGCGCGGATCCATGTCCTTAACCACCTTCAGCACGTCGAACGGCGAGGGATAGAGCTTATCCTCGGGACCGTGGTTGTGGATGGCGATGCGGATGTCGTACTCACGAACGAACTTTTCGATGCGCGGCAGCGTGGCGGGCGCGGGATCGCCAGCCACAATCACGTTGATGCCCGCGCGCTTGCAATACTCGAACTTGGCGCGGATGTCATCATCGTCATTCTTGAGAAAGGCGATGGTTCCCGCGGCATGCAGTTTGATGCCTGCCGTGGCGTAGTCGGCCAGCGCTTGTGCTTCCAGCTCGGCATCCATAGGCAGATGGTCCTTCGCGTCCTTGCAGTTCAGGTCGGTGACCTTGAACTGCTTCATGAAGCCGATCATTTGCGCACGAGTGAACTTGCGGAAGGTGAAGCTAGCCAGGCCAAGGCGGAGCGGTGAGGGCTTTCCCGAGGCCGGCACAGCCTCAGCCAAGGTAGGAGCAACACCCGAGGCGGCGCAGGCCGCCACAAGTGCGCCCGATTGCACAAAAAAGTTGCGGCGTGAAATGGTGTCTTTCATAGCGTTGGCCCTTCCGTGTCCCTTTTCGTCGGCCGCCGACGGAGCCGGCAGTCGAAGTTGAGCTAATTATCGGTTTGCGCCGTGAATGAGCTTCAGCCCGACGGACTAGTAGCCATTGAAATCTCGTTTCGCGGCGTTCTTGTCACTCAGGCCGACAACATAGAGCATGAAACAAAAACCGGCAGCAATGATGCAAGCGCTGTCGTTGAGGTCCTCGTAGCCAGCCAAGCGACTATAGACTGATTGCCGCGGCAGTTTGGCGAATCCAAGTTGCGCATTCTTTCCACGGTAACCGGCGAGATGTTGCACGATCAATT
Source organism: uncultured Acidobacteriaceae bacterium (assembly GCA_963751285.1). GTDB lineage: Bacteria > Acidobacteriota > Terriglobia > Terriglobales > Acidobacteriaceae > Telmatobacter. The sequence continues at coordinate 425,249 of CAVVUE010000018.1, forward strand.
CGCCGAACCGGAACCGCTCGTCGAGGTCACGCACCAGGATCAGGCCGCCGTCAGACGTAACGCGAGAACCTTGGAAGCCGACCTTGGGAAAGGCATGAAAGGATAGTTGAAAAGGCCGGTTTTGTATCTCACCCATTGGGTATTCGCCTCCGGAACGTCTACGTCGCGTTTGCACCCTCATATACATTGACAATTGCGACGATCCGAGGATTCAGTACTACGGCTCAAAATGGAAATGCACGATGGTATGAGCGTTGATTTGAAAACGACGCATTTTGTCTCCCCCGAAAATGCATGACTTCAGCCATACACGGTTGCTCCCCGCGGTTCAAGCGGCGGTCAAAATGCCACGCACGATCTCTGCGTTCTCTTTAACTTCGTCTTTATAACTGGGGAACATGCCTACAATGACGCCGTCGTGTGGCTTGATACTTCCAAACGCGGTGCGGAAGGCCTGAGCTACGGCATCGTCGCCGATGCGGCCGGCGGCCAGAATCTTGAACGCAAAGCAGGGTTTCGGGGTTTGGCGGATGACCTTGTACATTCGCGCCGGATCGCCCTGCAGGTAGATTTCGCGGGGCATTTCGAGCAACTGGCCGTTGAGGAGCTCCTTCCATTCCTCCGTGGTTCGAGTGCGGTTGTAGACGCAGCCGGCGTAAAAATCGACGTCCCAGCCCTGTTCTTCCACGAGTTCAATCACCTCCGGTTTGTGAGTGCTCACGCCGACCAGGACTCCCAAGTCCCGAACTCGTTTACACCACTCTTTGACGGTATCCATCTGGTCATTCTGGTAGGCTGCGTCGACAACCTCGCCCTGCCTTCGCAGCGCCAGCGGCTTGAGATTCTCAACCAGCGTGGCTGCATCGTCGCGGCCCCTAACCTGAACGATTAGGTGCATCTTTCCGCCCTCTGCTTGAAACCGCGCCCAGTCATGCGCTTCACGTTCGTTGTCGTATTTGATGTCGAACGCATTAATTCCGAAAGAGTTGGCCCGATGCATGACCTCGCAGACTTTATCCCCCGTGTACCACTCTCCCATCGCTTTACTGAAATTGTTGTTGTAATGGGCAAATCCATAGAACGGGTTATGGCCAAGAACCAGACGGCTGATCTCAACGTTGCCAAACTTCATCTTCGGAACCTGGATCTCCGCATCCAGGCCCGACGGTCCGGCGCTTTGTGCTTCCGGCCCAACGGCCGGCTCCGCTGCCAGTGCGCTTGCCGCACCGCCCATCATTCCCATGGCCAGAGCCGCGCTGGACTGCAAAAACTCTCGACGCGTATTAGACATAAAAACACCTTCTTTCCATCGGTCTGCTTCCGTAATCGGTTGCCGAGCGATGGCCTCGATCAAAACGTCCATGCCTGATAGGCACGCCAAACAAACACCCTTGAACGCAAAGAATGCCGCAACTCGTCTTCGAAGTCCGATTATCCTGGCTCATCTGAAAAAGTGTCTTTAGTGTGGAAAGTAAAACTTTTGCCTAAATGGGAAGTTCGGGAATTTTGTCCCAGCGCTGTGCAACCGCAGTATTTGACCCGGCCGTCTGCGAGACAGACAACATCGGAATAAGCGCAGGAACGGCCAAGATCAAACATCTGCACAGTACTTGTGATTTATGGACAGCCAAGGTAGGCTCCTCATTCTCGAACTCAGGGTGATCGAACGGATGGTCGCTTTAGGAACATACGCGCTGATGGCTAGCTTCGCGATCAGTTCGGGGTTTGCAAGCGCCTCGCCCGCCCATGTTACAGGCCGGCGAGACGACATGTCTTCCAAAAAATAACGCTCAGAACACAATGCGTCCGCCCAGTTGCACCTGCCTGTTAGTGCCAAAGTTGTTGCCGGCAGTCTGCGCCGTGATGAAGCCGAAAGAACTGGACGTGGCGCTTGTAACGTTCGGCGCCTTAAATCCAAACGCGTGATTCAGAGTGTTAAACGTCTCGAATCGCAGCTGCAGGTAGGCCTTCTCTGTGAAGTGGAAGTTCTTCAGCATCGACGCGTCAAGGTTGTTGAACCCGTCCGCCCGTACGGACCCTATCGTCGTCGGCATCGTCCGATAGTGATCGGCATACTGCCCGTTGAAAAACACCGTGCCGTCGCATGGCTGCCCTGAGGATACCGTGCAGCTGGTGCCGGATCCTGTGACGAACACACTGGAGGCGTTGACTAGCGCAGGGCTGGTTGGACTCGTGTTGCGCGGATTAACCTTAATGTTCTTGACCGTCATGCCTGGCTGGAATGGAATGTCCGCCGAGAAATTGATCGGAAGGCCGGTCTGGAACTGATAGATCCCGTTCAGCACCCAACCTCCAGCGATCTCGTCCGCGAGCTTGCCGCCGCCCAGGCTCAACAACTTGCCGCGGCCGAACGGCAGTTCGTAGAGCCCACCCACCGTGAAGTGTTGTTTGTAATCAAAATTGGGGGAAATCTCGCGGTACAGTTTCGTATCCTCAGAATTGAGGTAGGTGTCTTCTTCGATGGCCTTCGAGAACTCATAGTTCGCGGTCACCGTCAGGCCGTACTTGGCGCGCTGCTCGAAGTGCACCATCCCGCTCTCGAAAAACGACTGCCCGTTTGTTAGTTGCTCCTCGTTGACGGAGGCGCTGCCAAACGCCGGATATGGCACCACCAAGTTGCCCAGGGACGTTGTAGCGCCGTTGTAGCTGCTGTTGCCGTTGGGAAGTAGACCTTTGAACGGGTTAGTGACAGCGGTGCCCAACGCCGTCGCCAGATTTTGATCTCGGTAAGGATTCGTTGTCAGGTACTGCAGCTCGGTGGCGTTGATGTTGTTATTCACCGGCAGATGCACGCCGTGGGTACCCTCGTAGATCACCTCCAGCAGCGTGCTCCCGGTGAGCGCCTGCTGCACGCCGAAGGTCCAGCGCTCCAAGTACTCATCGTGTTCAACTGGATCAAAGTAGCTGATCGACGAGGGCGAGCCAAGAAAGGTGTTGGCGCCTTGCGATGCGCCCGGTGGCTGCGTGAAGCCGCTCGGAAAGGGATTGTCCAACGTGCTGAGGTTTGTGAAGTAATTGTTGTTCGTTGCCTGATAGGACGTCGTTGCGCTGAAGCCAGCGGAGTAGCTGTTGCCTTGAAGCGATTGCGGCAATACGAAGGCGCCTAAACCGCCGCGTACCACCGTCTTGTTGAGCCACGCAGGACTATAGGAAAAACCGACGCGCGGGCTCCAGAAGCCGGTCTTGTTCTGTATTTGGTATGGCGCGCCCCAGTCCGAACTTGGGAAGGTCAACCCGCCCAGCGTATCGATACTGCTTACGGTCACAGTGGTGTTGTTTTTCGTCACTGTAGTGGGAGTAAAGGCAGCAGCTGCAGGAGTTGAGGCAGAGTTCACTGCACTCGGATTGAAGCCGCTTTCCGTGCGCCCCCACTTTTCGCCATAGGGCGTGTCGATATCAAATCGTATACCCAGGTTTAGCGTCAGGTGCTTGTTCACCCGCCAGTCGTCTTGAACAAACGATCCGATGTAGTCGCCGCGATAGTCACCCAGCGCATTAATACCGAACGAGCCCGAGGTCGGCAGGCCGTATTCGAACGACGCCAGATCGCCGCCGAACGGTTGTGCCGAACAGCTTGTCCCGCACGTCACAAAGCTATTTCCAAATGTGAAGCTGCCCGAAGAGGAAGTAAAGGTCTGGATCTTCTGCCGGTATGTTCGTCCGTCGAAGCCGATCTTCAGCGTGTGCCGGTCCACCAACTTCGTCATATCGATGAAGATCTGGTAAACGTTGTTTGGATCGATGGACTGCGTCTTGAGATCGCCCATGTCCTCGTAGCTGCTGCTGTTGAAGACGATGTTGGGCAGAGTCACCCAGTTGCTTGCGCTTTTCATGCCGGCAGGAAACCCCACGGAGGTCGGGCTGTACATGTTTGTGGGAGAAGTGTGTTCCTCATCGAAGAGCCCCCAGTTGAGACGTACATCGAACACTGTCGTGGAATTCATCGTAAAGACATCGTCCAGCGTCGTTCCATAACTCGCGCGAAAAAGGACACTGTCAGTGGCGTGGTCATTGAGGTAATTCTGTCCCCCGTTCTCCGATTGGTCATGCCGAAAGTCAAAGAACATGTGATTGCGGGCGCTGATGTTGTAGTCCAGCCGCCCGAATTCAGTGCTGTAATTGATGTGGTTGGGTGCGTTGCTGTTGTAGTTGTCTTGGTTGGTGATCGGCGATACGCCGCTCGTGTAGTTCGGTTCCGGGTAGAACTTCAGATAGTTGGCGGCAATGGGGTCGATAGTGATGCCGGCATTGGCTACGCTCGCGCAGTAGCTTGACTTGTTGGTCAGGCAGTTGTTCGGAACTGGCGTGCGCGTGAACGAGCCGTTGCTCAGCGTTCCGGTATTCGGCTCATAGAGCTGGTAACCGGGTCCTCCTGCCAGCAGCGCGGAGAAGTCACCCTCCTTCTCCGCATCCGTCGGCACAGTGATGATGGTCGACACCGGGGCCAGAGTACGTATTCCCTCCCAGGAAAAGAAGAAAAACATCTTATTCTTGCCATTGAAGACTTTGGGAATCCAAATCGGCCCGCCCGTTGCGAGGCCATATTGGTTGAAGTGGGCAACGGGTGTCGGAATAACCGGCACGGCCCTCTTATTGAAATAGAGATTCGAGTTGAGATCCGAGATCTGATTGAACTCATAGGCGGTGCCATGCAACTGGTTGGTGCCGCCCTTCGTGACCAGGTTGATCACGCCGGCGGTGGTGTGCCCGATGGACGCATCGGTGCTGAACGTCTGCACCGAGACTTCCTGCACTGAGTCCTCCGTTGGAACGAACGTCGAGTTTCCGTTTTCGCCCCCGCTCATGCTCGTGTCGGCCGCACCATCTAGGAGTACCTCTCCTTCATTTGATTTCGTTCCGCCGACACTTCCGAGATTTGTGGGGTTGTAGGCGGGATTGCTCGATGGGACATTGGTTGTGAGGAGGCCGACCGATAGTTCGGCCAGCATTAAGGGGTTGTATCCGTTCAGCGGCAAATCCTCCACAGACTGGACTGGAACCACGTTTCCAACAGACGCATTCGCCTGGTTCAACAGCGGCGCTTCGGTGGTCACCGTCACAGTCCGACTCTCGCTGCCCACCGTCAGCATCAAGTTGAGGATCGGGTGTTCCTGCGCCTGCAGCGTGATGCCACCGCGCACCAGGGTTTCGAACCCCGCCTTCGTCACCGTGATTGAATAGTCTCCAGGCAGAAGGTAGGGCACCACATATTGCCCGACGCTATCGCTCATCGTCCGGTTGATGGTTCCCGTGTGCGCTTCCCGCACTACAATGCTGGCTTCCGGCACAACCGCTCCGCTCGGATCGACGACCGTGCCGCTGATCGTTGCGCGGAACTCCTGCGCAAAGGTTCCCGCCGGAATCAGCAGCAAACCGCAGATCAGCAGAAAGAGCAAACCTATGGCTACCTTGCAGATGCCAACCTGCGGTTTAGGTGTCCCTGCCAGTTGCTGGTGACGACCGGTAGCGCGATGAGAAACCGCGCTGGGCCGATCTGCCTGTCCTTTCACGCCTCGCCGTTTCATTGATTCCTCCAATAAGCCCCAGTAAGCCTCTGTTTCGTGTCATGGTTCGGTTCATGCAACTGCTCACAAAAGGAGCGCCCCCCTTTGGTTAATCCATCTGGCTGGCCATTTGAATCCTCCGAAATCACTCGAAATCATTCGGAAACAACCGTAACTCAACTTCGGGGTTCAATTATCCTCGCCCATCCGAAGAATGTCTTTGGTGTGGAAGGTAAGACTTTTGCCTAAAACGGGAGCTCGGGAAATTTGCCCCAGCGCTGTGCACTGATGAGGTTCTTTTCGGACTTGCACCATTTAAGAACAAGAAGTTATGACCGTTGCGTGAGGTACGGAATCCACGCTGTCGGGGTGGCCGCGTTCCGCAGCCTTCTGAATAGTGCTTCCCGGATCAGCATTCCTGGGTCTGTCCTGGCTATGGCATCGAACATCTCTAGGAACTTGTTGAAATAGGTACATCGTCTGCGGCATGGCGCCGGTTCTGTTCGTCTTATAAGTATGCGTGGAGACGAGCGGGTTGAGGATGGGATGTTCAGCTATGTTTCATTGGAGCAACGAGTGCCACAGGATCATCCGTTGCGGGCGGTTCGCAAGCTGACCGATGCAGTGCTTCGGAACCTGAGCCCGGAGTTCGACGTGCTGTATCCGTCTCCGCAGATCCTGCAGACTGATAGGTGCTTTTGTCATTTCACCCCTGCCTCACTTTGTCGAGCGGAATACTTACCGGTCCGGGCCCTTCCCTCCGAACCCGTTTTGCTGCACGTCCATCAACGGTAGTACGACCCGATCCGCCACCCTGGTGCCTGCGCCTGCATTTCCCACTCACGGTTATAGCAGTCGCCTCCTCGACGAGATTTCTTCGCCGGGCGCCGAGGGCTTCTCCAGTTGCCACATTCTCCTTCTCACCATGTCGTCGCTGATACCCCGCCGGAGAGAGCCGCCGCATCGGACTCGTTTCGATCGGCTCTTGTTGCTTTCGCACGTTATCGACCGTCTCAGCCTCTGGGATTTGAGTGTAACGAGGCTACATCTGCGTTCACTGCACGTTGCAACCTGGTGAGTTGCGCATACTCCTTTCTGAGCATGTTGTCGGAGGGCCTCATCGTCTCGCTCTCGCTCCACGACGCCTCCCAAGCTACAAGGCTTGAGTCTGTTAGCCTTGGCCGGACTTGCACCGGCTGGTTAATGTGTCCTTGGCTGGACACGCCGATCTTCCATCTCTGTGCGTACCAGCCCAGTTTCTCGGCAGCTTCCTGACGCGAGTGCACTGGCAGATCAGTAAGCAGTTTCCAGTCGATCTTCTCGCGATCTTTCGGAGTATCTCCCTCGCTGGCATGGATCGCGGTGAGAATCAGTTCTGGATAGTCTTTCTGCTTGCCGATGGGTGGGCGGACCACCATGCGTCGACAGCGAATTTCAAGCACTGCCGTTGAGAATTCCCTTCGCTTATTCCGCACCTGAACACGATGCAGTCCCCGAATCGGTGCCTGCTTCATTTCATCGCGAACCGTATGTTCGCCATCTCCGGCCTGCCGGTCTACACAGGTGCGCACCAGGAAATGGGTGCCTAGCTGCTGAGACAGACAGAACAGTTCGTAGATGTCGTCCTCCCGATCTCCGATGTGCACACAACGCCCAGGATCGTTCAGCAATTCCGTGGATTGTCGCAGGTTCTCCAGCCAGCGAATGCTCTCTTTCTTTTCGATCGGCACGCGCGTCGGATTGATACGGCGCTTCAGAGCATTTGCGCCGTGGAACTTGTCTCGGTTCCAGAATTTGATTGCGGCCAGGCCCAGTGGTAGGCCGTCGCGGGTGGCCACCAGGCTGGAGTGCATCAGAATGCCGCAATTGGTGTAAAGCCCCGGACGGCCTTCCTTGGGGAAACCTGCAGGGATCTTCTTCAAAACTCCGATCGGCCTTGCGTCTTCATGGCGATAAGAAAACTCCGTCGTGTCGTGAAGTACCAGAACCGGGAAGCCGTTGCTGGCTGCAAATCCTTCTCGTGTGCATGCGAAATGACCGGCGAGAATATTGGCTTCGCTGATGCGATCGTTGTCAAAGAAGCGGTAGGCTGGCTTGGTGTTGGCCCAGTCCTGACATGCCCCAAGGCGTCGTGGCCCCGACTCTGCCTGATAACTGCTCCAGCAACTGCCGCAGCCGTTTGCCGTGGCGGATATCCTGGAACTCGCATCCCACCACTTCATTGTTTGTCCATTCGCCCGACCGGGAATCCGTCGATGACTTCCGGCACTCCTTGCCATCAACTTGTCGGCGTTTCCTCATGCCGAACACTTAGCCACGCATCTTCAGCACAGCATAAGTACCTAACTTGAGACAGAATACGATCCATCAATACCTATCAATCACCAAGTGGGATTTGTAGGTAATTGAAAGGAAGACAGAACGCTTACCCTTGATCTGCCGCAGGAACCGGTCCAGACGCACCAGCACTCCTGGAGCCCGAGCCTCCTTGCACGCGGAGCACTGTCGATACGACATTAGAGATCCGTAGTGACTAATTAGGAACCGACAAACCCCATTTCAATAATCTTCGCAATCTGCTGCAATTTCTCAATTTACGGCAATGCGAATGCTACATAGTATCCATCGGGTGCGCCGTGAGTGAGTTTTGATCCGCCTGCCGCTACAACGATGTATTGCTTGCCGTCCACCATGTAAGTTGTGGGTGTGGCGACCGAAGAGTATGGGAGCTTGTACTCCCACAGTAGAGCGCCTGTGTGGCTGTCGAAGGCGCGGATCTTTTTATCGAACACAGTCGCCCCGATGATGACCAGGCCACCCTCCGTCACAATCGGCCCTCCGTAGTTTTCTGTGCCGGTGCTTCCCATGCCCTTCGCCGCTAGCTCTGGATAATCCCCCAACGGCACCTTCCATAGATACTTGCCTGTATTCAAGTCGATCGCGTTCAGCGTACCCCATGGCGGTGCGACGGCTGGATAACCGTCAGGATCATGGAACTTGCGGTAGCCGGTGAAGTGGTAACGATTCATCTCAGCAATCTCCGGCGACACCGTGCCCGGCAGCGTCTCACCAGCACCAAGAAAGTGCATCAGACTCCGCATCTCTCTGTCGGAAATTGTCGCTGTGCCAAAGCCAGGCATAATGCCCTTACCTGTGTGGATCAGATCGGTTATCTGCCCTGAGGCCATTCGGTTTCCCACCCCGACTAAGCTTGGAAAGCTCGGCGAAATCCCTTCCATCTTGTTTCCATGGCAGACCGCACAGTTTTTTGCGTAGACAGTGGCACCCACCGGATCCTTGACTAAAGAGTTATCTACCGATTCGCCATTCAGCTCGCTGTGCCGCAGAGTTGTGTTCTCCATGGCCGTCTTCTTGCTGTTGCCTGGAGTACCAGTTGCAGTTTTGTCGATCCCAGTGCGCACATAATCCAGCAGCGCCATCAACTGGCCATCTCGCAGATTGGGAAAGGAGGGCATTCGTCCTTTGCCTCCATTGATCGTGTCGATTATCTGCTGCTGGGTAAGCCTCTTGTCGACATCGATTAGTGACGGGAACTCAGGCGGAGAACCACCACGGTTGTCGCGATGGCAGAGCGAACATTGGGATTGATAGGTGAAGAGACCAAGGCCGGCGTTGGGATCGTTGACCGCTAGGCCGCCTGTATCCACTACGTTATTCGCATTAATGTAGATGACGCCGGTCCGCCGATCGACGCCGGGTCCGCCCCACTCTGCGCCGCCGTCGTAGCCCGGCGCGGTGATCGTCTGTTTGCCAACGGTAAGCGGATAGAACTGCTCATTGCCGCTCACGAAGGTCTGGAACTGTCTCACAGCGTCGGCATGCGCCTCCGGTGTGCGGTCGGTCAGATCGTTGATCGTGAGTGTCTGGCGAGCGTAAGGCGCAGGTAGCGTGGGAAAGGGTTGCGTCTTCGAGCTTACTTCGCCTGGTACGGTGCTCACAACCACCGGCCTCTCCTCAACGGGGAAAAGTGGCTTGCCCGTATCGCGATCAAGCACAAAAACAAATCCTTGCTTGGTCGTTTGTGCAACGGCGTCCTTCGTCTTACCATTCCGCTTGACTGAGAGAAGAACCGGAGCTGCAGGGAAGTCGCGGTCCCACAGGTCGTGATGCACTCCCTGAAAGTTCCAGATCATTTTGCCAGTCGCAGCGTCGAGAGCGAAAAGGCAATCTGCAAACTTATCGTCGCCCGCACGTGCGCCGCCATAAAAATCCGGTACAGCCGAACCGGTAGGAATGTAAACTACGCCGCGCTTGTCATCCACCGTCATGCCGGCCCAGTTGTTTGCCGCGCCTGCGGTCTTCCATGCATTTGGCGGCCAAGTCTCGTATCCCGGTTCGCCTGGATGCGGAATAGTATGGAAAGTCCAAACCAGCTTGCCGGTACGCACGTTGAATGCACGGATGTCACCCGGCGGAGCCGGGGGTGTTTCCGGATTGCGACCGCCAAGAATGATCAAATCCTTGAAGATCACGCCCGGGCTGGTTAACACGATAGACTGCTCGCGATAGTCACCACCCAGCCCTTTACGCAAATCTATGTGCCCGTTCTCGGCGAAGCTTGGCACAGGTTTCCCTGTCGACGCATCCAGTGCGTAGATGTAGTTCATGATCCCGGCCAATATGAGGCTCTGTTTGCCATCGGTCCAGTAGGCCACCCCACGAACCGGCTGCTTCCCGCTAACGACGCCCGAGTCGAACTTCCACAACAACTTGCCCGTCACCGCATCCAGCGCAATCACCTTCTGCGATGCGGTATACGCGTAAATAACGGACCCAACTACCAGCGGATTAATTTCCATCCCGCTGCCAGCCTCATGGGTGTCATACATCCACGCCACCTTGAGCTTATTCACGTTCTCACGATTGATCTGACTTAAGGTTGAGTAGTGATCCTGCGACCACTGGCCGCCAACGATGTTCACCGGCGATTTCATCTCTGGGATGACATTTCTTTGCATCGCGTATATAGGCCGGTGAACATCCAGGCGCACCAGGCCGACGGCTATTGTCACCAGTATCAGGGACACGACGACTCTGCTCGTCTTTTCTCGATTCACACCAATACTCACGACCACCTCTTGTAGCCGCTATAACAAACTGAGGGAGCAGATCGAGACAGGTACCCGCGATTTCGACGTCAAACCCTCATACCCTGACTTCTTGACTCTCTCTGGAAACAGAACTCAAGTATCGATCTCATTCAGCGGCTGTCAGTAATCCTTACGAAGACGACTCCGTGATCGGGGACGTCAACAGAAAAACTGCCATGGAATTTTCCAAGGTCTGCCTGGTTCCAGAGATCGCGAACCAGCGCGTCTTCCTGAAGGCCAATATCGGAAAACTTGACCGTCACGGTTACCACACCCTGCTCGCGGTTGAACAGGCCCACGGCTTTGCTGCCGTCCTTCATTGGCTTCATCATAACTACGATCGGCCCCTGTTGCATGATCATGTGCCCTTGGATACCAGCGGGATCCTGGTCGACAGCGATCACCTCAGGGTTGGTCAGGATGGCGAGTGTCTCTGGCTTCATCGTAGTGAGATCATTACCGGCAATTAGTGGCGCGGCCAGCAAACACCAAAGAGTCATATGCATCTGGTATGCGCTGTTGTGCATCCCCCCATTTCCAATCTCCAGCATATCGGGGTCATTCCAATGGCCTGGGCCCGCAAACTTCTCCAGACCCTCTTGACCGAAGCCAATCACGAGCATTCGCGCAGGCGTGTCGTTGATATCACCGGTTGTACGCCATAGGTTCGCCCCTTGAGCGGCAGCATATTCCCAGACTGCGCCACGGCCATGAATGCTATAGACCATAGGTCGACCTGTCTGCGCAAGAGCAACACTCATTTTATGGATTGCCTCTGGATACTCACTGCGCTGATACACAGTCCCCGCCGTGCACCAGTCGTACTTCAGGTAATCCATGCCCCAGGACGCAAAGAGCTTTGCATCCTGCTCTTCGTGCCCGTAGCTCCCGCTCCCGTCAAAGCCGCCGCAAACCTTTGGCCCGGGCGAGGAGTAGATGCCAATCTTCAATCCTTTACTGTGAACGTAGTCCGCCAGAGCTTTCATGTCTGGGAAACCCTTAATTGGATGAAGGTTTCCCTGTGCGTCTCGCGTACCCTCCCAACCGTCATCGATGTTAATGTACTCATAGCCTGCTGCCTTCATCCCACTTGATACCATTGCGTCGGCTTGTGCGCGTATCGTCGCGTCATCAATGTTTTTATGGAATGCATTCCAACTGTTCCAGCCCATGGGCGGAGTCATCGCGAGATTATTCGTTGATGCTTTCTGTGCATACGCAGGAGCAGCTTGCGCAGCCGCAATGACAAACAATACGAGGGTAGAAAGAACGCTCTTCATGTGGAACGGGACTCCTCTCGATTTTCTCAGCCTGTACTCGGAGAGTTCTGGGCCCGTCGCTCCGGGTAAGACTATACCTGTATTCGCTGGCTGGACAGCTCACAATCCAGGATGCGGCGCCTTTTCACTGTACGGTGAACCTCCTCCACATGTCCGGTGCTTTTCTCCGGAGCGATCAGCCCCTTCGAGGAGCCGGCAACTGGAGGGTCTCCGGCCCTGCCGGAGGATAGTTACTGTGCGACCACCATCATTGCGTAGACCCGAATGGCCGGTACGGCGAACTTCACCGAGCCGCCAGATTCCTTGAAACTCAGGTTGATCGGCGAATCCATCTCCGGTGTCATGCAAGTTACGGACTTGATCGATCCGGAAAACTGCTTGCGGAGGGTCACCGCAAACGGGTCAGTTCTGTTCTTACGATCGAAGTTGATGAAATGGGCAATCGTCTCATGTGTCTTGGGACGTGTGAGCAATTCCATCACGGTAGTTAGCGGTGCTTCGGTGGTAAGGGAAAGCCCGCCGGGCATCGCATCCATGATGGATTTGTAAACCTCCTCGTGATTCTTCGGCAGTACCCACTGCGCTGGAGTTATTTGAATACCCCTTCGCCCGCTTAGTCCCGGCTCAGGGTCTTGGTCGACTTCGACCGATTTGGTATTGTGTGCGTCAGCACGAATAATCTCTGGAATGTAAACAATGCGGCCTTTGCCCTCCCGCCGTGCTGGGGGCAGAGCATTGACTCTCCGATCCTCGCGCCATTCGTTGAACTGACCGACGCTGCCTGACACAACCAGTGTGCCGCCGTCCCGGACGTACCTCATCAGAAGTGCCGCTTGGGCGTCTGAAACGCATTCTTGCCCCGCCAGAATCACGGCTGCGTAACGGCCGATGTGATCGAGTTGTTCATCGAACAGCAGATCGAAGGGAACTTTGTATTGAATTAGTATCTGCTCCATCAGCGTAGCTGGAATCCAGGTCGCACTAATGCTGTATGCCATGGACGGCCAATTGAGCAGCACCGCAACATCGGTAACGTTGTCTGTCTCGGTGTAATATCGATCGTTATACTCACGGAAAAATTCCATGATCGACGTGAACACGTTAAAGGCTCCCGGCCCTAACGGAGGGGAGGTACATACCGGCTTTTGATAGCTAAAGGCCATATGTACTGCCGTGCGAACTTCATCGTCGTCTAAGTATCCCGATTCCTCACTGCATGACCCTATTCGCCGGGCCATCTTGTAGGAGCGAATCTGCGAGACCAGCGCTCCTGTGACTGGGTCGATGCGCGCACCGTATCCGCCGGTGTCGAAAGACAGGCGGTCAACGTGGCCGGTGAACAGCGGGTGATAAACCGCATTCCTCCAGTATCGGTTGAAACAGAAAACTCCTTTCATGTTGTAGCTGACCGACACGTTTGGATTCAGGCTTTTCGCATAGTTGTAAAGATCGACGCCATGCTTGGCTAGAGATTCGCAGCGGAAGCGTGTCCACTCCTGGAGAACCGGATCGTCGAGAAACGCCAAGCTTTCCGGCTGTTCGAGGGAATCCCATTGATTGACGCGAATCCAATCCACGTCCGGCAGGCCGAAGCGTCGCCTAGCTGCCTCGCTTGAGGGATACCGCTGCCGCAGATAAGCTCCGAACGCCTCGATGCACCGCGCACAACGGCATGACCTCGGCTCTGGCTGCAGCATGATCTGGTCGAACGCAAGCTCATCGGCCCCCACGTCCTGAATACCAATCCTCATAACGCGCTTCAGATATTCCTCATATGCCGGCTGGTTGATGCAGGGGTAATGCCGATAAGTCTGTATACCGTAAGGAACCCAATGGCCCCAACAATCGCGCTGCTCCCAGCTCTCGGCTTCCGGAAGCTCGCGATAGAGAGTCTCCGTAAACATGGTTCCCGCCACGTACACACTCACCTTCATGCCCAGCCCGTGCATGATTTCGATTGCGCGCTTGGCCTGCTCTATGTGTGGCTTCTCATACTCCAGGCCGAATCCCTTATAGAAGAAGATGCGACTCCACACGACGCCCGCATCTGCCATGCGCTTCAGATTGTCCGGATCGATCATGCGCCGATACTGCTCCGGCTCGTCATCGGAATGATTACCGCGGCGAAGATGATAATCCAGCGGCTCGTGAGTCAACCAGGTTACATCCTTGGTCAATTCGCGCTTACGCTGGGCGCTTTGCTCCCAGCGCGTCTGACCAGCTTGGTTCGCGGACAGGTCCGTGAGGTCCATGTCTAGCAAGCCTGCCAACGGTTCGCCTGCGACCGCCCTCCCGGCGCCCAACCACTGCGTACCCAGAGCCGCCCCTCCGGACAGCCCCATCCATCCCATCACTCTTCTCCGGCTGATTTTCATGGCTTTAATCTGAACTCCCCCTTTCGTTGTGAGGTACATAGTGTGTTGGTCGATCATTGTTGCAGATTTCGCCCCTGCCTATTCAAGCCGACTCCCGACTTCCGACGTTCTCATCTGGCTGCCGCCAACTTCGGCCCGCTGCTGCATTTCGCCACTGGTTCGAAGTGCGCCGCTACTTGGGAGGCGTCCGTTGCAAAGCGTGCAGCAACTTCGAATTTCAGCCACCCACCTGCTCCACCATCAAGTAGCCTCCCCGCTCTTACTTCAGACGCCCCTTCACTCCAGCGCCCTCCAACAGCGGGGGTCCGCTCTGCGGCTTGATCACTAGCCCTTGCGACACCACCTCCGAATAAAAGATCTTCCCGCCTTTGGCCGCATCGATCTGCACATTCTTCAGACGCAAGTTTACGATCGGCGCTTCCGGAAGCCCCTCGATGTCCATCGCCACAGTGGCTCCGCTGGCCTTCAAGTTTTCGATCGTGATGTCGTGGATATGTGGGGTGAGCCGCGACACCGCCACAGGCGTCACCCCCGCCGCGCCCTGCTTCGTAGCGTCGCCATAATAATCCGTAATCTGGATCGGTGTTTTAACATCCTCCATGGTCAGATCGCGATACACGAAGTCGCCAATATCGTTCCCGCGGTCGCGTCCGCTCTTGATGCGAATCCCACTGCTCGTCCCCTTGAAATGCACACGCTCCACCCGCAAGTGATGCACACCACCCGCGACCTCGCTGCCCACCGACAGACCGTGGCCGTGCAGAAAGGTGCAATCGGTGATGGTAATGTCGCGGCTGGGCTGATCCGGCCCAGGAGAGCCAGGAACGCCCGACTTGATCGCAACGTCATCATCGCCTACGTCGGCAAGAACATGATCGATCCGTACATTCGACGATGAGAATGGGTCAATGGCATCCGTATTCGGCGAGGGGATGGGCGCGAGAACCTTGATATTCCGAATGGTCACGTCGTCGGAGTAGTAAGGAACTAGCTGCCAATTTGGAGAGTTCTGGATCGTGACTCCTTCTACCAGCACATGCTTGCAATGGTCGAAGACAACCAACTTCGGCCTAGGGCCTTCATCCGTGACGGCCCCCTTCTTCTGCCACCAAGATTTCCCTGCCCCGTCGATCACACCTTCTCCTCTAATCGCAACGTTCGAGGCATTGGTTGCACTCACAAGCGGTTGCCGGCCGAGTTTACCGACCTCGGATTTGAGCGGGTAGTCCCCATGATTTGTGGATCCAAGGAGCGTGGCCCCCTGATCGAGCTGTAATGTGATATTGCTCTTCAACACAATTGGGGCGCTAAGATAGGTACCTGCGATGAGCCGCACTGTGCCACCACCTCGCCGCTCGCACACATCGATCGCCTCCTGAATCGCGACCGTATCTTCAGAAACGCCATCGCCCTTGGCGCCATATACACGTGGATTGCAACTGGCGGATGAATCGAGCGCACTCGCAGAAGTGATCGAGAAGATTGCCGCCACAGCCAGCGCAATCAAAAGGTGCATGAACGACAATTGCCGTCGGATCATTGGGACTCCTCGTAAACAGATTGTTTACTTTTCTAGGAAATACACGCGACAATCCAAGATGTCCTACCGTCAATTCGGTGGTGGCGAAAATGAATTGCCACGTCCCATTCAATAGAACCGTAGTATTTGACCCGGCCGTCTGCGAGACAGACAACATCGGAATAAGCGCAGGAACGGCCAAAATCAAACATCTGCACAGTCCTTGTGATTAATGGACAGCCAAGGTAGACTCCTCTCTCGAACTCAGGGTGATTGAACAGATGGTCGCTTTAGGAACATACGTGCTGATGGCTAGCTTCGCGATCAGTTCGGGGAATGCAAGCGCCTCGCCCGCCCAGGTTACAGGCCGGCGAGGCGGCGTGTCCTTCAAAAGGCATAGTTCAGAACACAATGCGTCCGCCCAGCTGCACTTGCCTCGGCGCGCTGCCGCTGAGTGCTGATGTGATGAAGCCGAAGGAACTCGAGGTGGCGCTTGAAACAGTCGGCGCCGCGAAAACCGGGTGGTTGAGAGTGTTGAACGTCTCGAAGCGGAGCTGAAAATAAGCCTTCTCGGTGAACCTGAAATTCTTAAGCATCGATGAGTCCAGCTCGTTGTACCCGTCCGCCCGCACGGACCCTATCGTCGTCGGCATTGTCCGATAGTGATCGGCATACTGCCCGTTGAAAAACACCGTGCCATCACATGGCTGCCCCGCGGCTACCGTGCAGCTGGTACCAGATCCTGTGACGAACACACTGGAAGCATTCGTTAACGCCGGGCTCGTAGGACTCGTGTTCCGCGGACTGCTCTTGATATCCTTGACCGTCATGCCTGGCTGGAACGGAATATCCGCTGAGAGGTTGATAGGCAGGCCGGTCTGGAACTGATAGATTCCGTTCAGTACCCAACCGCCGGCGATCTCGTCCGCGAGCTTGCTGCCGCCCAAGCTAAACAGCTTGCCGCGACCGAACGGCAAGTTGTAGACCCCGCCTACCGTGAAGTGTTGCTTGTGATCGGCGTTGGGAGAAATCCCGCGGAACAGTTTCGTATCCTCGGGATTGAGGTAGGTATCTTGCTCAATCATCTTCGCGAAGCTATAGTTAGCCGTCAACGTCAGGCCGTGCTTGACACGCTGCTCGATGTGCACCATCCCGCTGTGGAAGAACGACTGCCCGATCGTCTCTTGCTCCTCGGTGACGGAGGCGCCACCAAACGCCGGAAATGGCACGAGCAGATTGCTCAGGGACGTTGTAGCACCGTTATAGCTGCTGTTGCCATTGGGGAGTAGACCTTTGAACGGGTTGGTCACGGAGGTACTCAGCGCCGTCGCCAGATTCTGATCCCGGTAAGGATTCGTTGTCAGGTACTGCAGCTCGGTGGCGTTGAGGTTCTGCGAACTGACCGGCAGATGCACGCCGTGGGTGCCCTCGTAGATCACCTCCAGCAGCGTGCTGCTGGTGAGCGACTGTTGCACACTGAACGTCCATTGCTCCGAGTACTGATCGTGCTGCACAGGAGCGAAGAAGCTGATCGACGACGGCGAGCCGAGAAACGTATTCGCTCCCTGCGATGCGCCCGCCGGCAGCGTGAACCCGCTCGGGAACGGATTGTCCAGCGTGCCGGCGTTTGTGAAGTAGTTGTTGCTCGTTGCCGAATAGGAGGTCGTGGCGCTGAAACCAGCTTGGTAGCTATCGCCTTGGAGCGACTGCGGCATTACGTAAGTGCCGAAACCGCCGCGCACTACCGTCTTTTTGAGCCATGCGAAGCCGGGGCTATAAGAAAAGCCGATGCGTGGGCTCCAGAAGCCGGTCTTGTTCTCAATCTGGTAGGGAGCGCCCCAGTCTGAACTGGGGAAGGTCAGTCCGCCCAGCGTGTTGATGCTGCTCACGGTCACAGTGGCGTCGTTCTTGGTCACTGTGACGGGACTAAAGGCCGCCGTCGCAGCAGCCGATGCGGAGTTCACAGCGCTCGGGTTGAAGCCGCTTTCCGTTCGCCCCCACTTTTCGCCATAGGGTGTGTCGATATCGAAGCGCAGCCCCAGGTTTAGCATCAAGTGCTTGTTCACCCGCCAGTCGTCCTGGACGAAGGGTGCGACGTAGTAGGAGCGAAAGTCGCCCAGCGCATTAATACCGAACGAGCCCGAAGTCGGCAGACCGTATTCGAACGAAGCCAGATCGCCGCCGAACGGCTGTGACGAACAGCCTGTCCCGCACGTCACAAAACTGTTTCCGAACGTGAAACTGCCCGAGGAGGCGGCGAAGCTCTGGATCTTCTGCCGGTATGTCCGCCCATCGAAGCCGATCTTCAGCGTGTGCCTACCCATCAATTTCGTCATATTGATGAAGACCTGGTACACGTTTGACGGGTCGATGGACTGTGTCTTGAGATCGCCCATGTTCTCGTAGCTGCTGCTGTTGAAGACGATGTTGGGTAGTGTCACAAGGTTACTTGCGCTTGTCATGCCGGCAGGAAACCCTACGGAGGTCGGGGTGTACATGTTCGTGGGCGAAGTATGCTCCTCGTTGAAGAACCCCCAGTTGAGACGCACATCGAATACCGTAGTGGGGTTCATCGTAAAAACATTGTCCAGCGTTGCTCCCCAACTCCCTCGGAAAAGGACGCTGTCAGTGGCGTGGTCATTGAGGTAATTCTGTCCCCCATTCTCCGATTGGTTGTGCCGAAAATCGAAGAACAGGTGATTGCGCGAGCTCAGGTTGTAGTCCAGCCGCCCGAATTCGGTGCTGTAGTTGACGTAATTGGGTGCGTTGCTGTTGTAATTGTTCTGGTTGGTGATCGGCGATACGCCAGACGTGTAGTTAGGTTCCGGGTAGAACTTCAGATAGTTGGCGGCAATGGGGTCTATGGTCATGCCGGCATTTGCTCTACTCGAGCAATAGCTCGACTTGTTGGTCAGGCAGTTGTTCGGAACTGGCGTGCGCGTGAACGCGCCGTTGACCAGAGTGCCGGTATTCGGCTGATAGAGCTGGTAACCGGATCCTCCTGCCAGCAGCGCGGAGAAGTCGCCCTGTTTCTCCGCGTCCGTCGGCACAGTGATGATGGTCGACACGGGGCTCAGATTTCTAATTCCCTCCCAGGCAAAGAAGAAGAACAGCTTGTTCTTGCCATTGAATACTTTGGGAATCCAAATCGGCCCGCCCGTCGAGAGGCCATACTGGTTGTAGTGAGAAACGGGTGTCGGCAGGCCATTCCTGTCATTGAAGTACAGATTCGCAGCGAGATCCGAAAACTGCGAAAACTCGTAGGCGGTGCCATGCAAGACGTTAGTGCCGCCCTTGGTGACCTGGTTGATCGCGCCGGCGATGGTGTGCCCGATGGACGCATCGGTGCCGAACGTCTGCACTGAGACTTCCTGCACCGAGTCCTCCGTTGGAACGAACGTCCCTCCTCCGTTTTCGCCCCCGCTCATCTGCGTGTCCGCCGCGCCATCCAACAGTATCTCGCCCTCATTTGTTTTCGTCCCCCCTATGCTCCACGAGTTCAACGTACCGGGATCGTAGGCAGTTGTATTCCCTGGGGGGCTCGTCGTGATGACACCGACCGATAGTTCGGCCAGCATGACCGGCGCGTATCCGTTCAGCGGTAGATCGGCCACCGCCTCGGTTGAAACTACCTCCCCGACGGAGGCATTCGCCTGGTTCAACAGCGGCGCTTCGCCTGTTACCGTCACCGTCTGACTCTCGCTGCCCAGCGTCAGGGTCAGATTGATGATCGGATGCTCCTGCGCCTGCAGCGTGATGCCGCCTCGCACCAGGGTTTCGAACCCCAACTTCGTCACCGTGATCGAATAGTCTCCAGGGGGGAGGAAGGGTACCACATACTGACCGACGCTATCGCTCATGGTCCGGTTGATGGCTCCCGTGTGCGCTTCCCGCACCACAATGCTGGCTTCCGGCACAACCGCTCCGCTCGGATCGACGACCGTGCCGCTGATCGTTGCGCGGAACTCCTGCGCAAAGGTTCCCGCCGGAATCAGCAGCAAACCGCAGATCAGCAGAAAGAGCAAACCTATGGCTACCTTGCAGATGCCAACCTGCGGTTTAGGTGTCCCTGCCAGTTGCTGGTGACGACCGGTAGCGCGATGAGAAACCGCGCTGGGCCGATCTGCCTGTCCTTTCACGCCTCGCCGTTTCATTGATTCCTCCAATAAGCCCCAGTAAGCCTCTGTTTCGTGTCATGGTTCGGTTCATGCAACTGCTCACAAATGGAAAGCGCCGCATTGTCGTTAATCCACATGGTTGACCAGTCGAACCTTTCGCAATCGCTCGAATTCCTGCGAAAACATTCGAATTTATTCGATTCCCGGATCCTATCTCTGAGTGATCAAAATGTCAAGATTCAGTTTCGCTTGGTTGCCAGAGGGGAATAAGGGCCCCAACCGCCCGCTGGCACCGCCATCCCTTCGACCAGGTCCGTCTTGGCAATGGCATGGAACATCGCTTGACCAAACTCAGCCATCCCTGGATGAACTGCCAGGTCGAGCGCATGAACCGAACCAACAACAAAGGCACCGTAACTCACCTTCGGAGCCTGATTATCCTCGCTCATCCGAAAAAATGTCTTTGGTGTGGAAAGTAAAACTTTTGCCTAAAACGGGAGTTCGGAAGATAACAACATAGTCCATTTTCCGCACATTTGAATTGAGCTTCATGCTTGGAGGTTGGCACAAGCACGAGGCGCGAGACTTCTGCGACGTGGGCGATGGAGCCAACCATAGAAGCCGGTGTGGAGCCGACAGATGGAGCGAAGCAGCCGTTGAGGCCGGTGGTTCAGATCGAAGAAGGGCGTATCCAGGCAAACCTCGATTAAGTGGTCCGGGAGACCGTCGAGGTGACGTTGAATGGTCTTCTGGTCGCTGAAGCGAATCGGCTGTGTGGGGCCCGGAAGTATGAGCGCACGGAAGAACGCAAGGACACGCGTGCAGGCAGCTACAACCGGCATCTGCAGACCAGGGCCGGCGAAGTGACGTTGACGGTGCCGAAGGTGGGCAACCTGCCGTTTGAGACCGCGATAATCGAACACAACTCCACTCCAGCAAACAAAGTGCGTTTGCCGGGGTCCCCGGCCGGCGGCAGGAGTCTTCGGTGCAAGAAGGGCTTATCGAAATGTACCTGGCCGGTGTGAGCGGATGCGGCTAACGATGGAGTGGGAGCCGCGGATCGATGCCGATCGCGATCAATCGATTCCCGCACTACATTTCCGTTTGGGACAAGTATTCACCATCATTCCACAAAGACAAACCGCCAAAATAATCAATACAATTAGCATATTTCTGATTGCGGCGGTGTAAATGGCGACGCGAATGACACAGGCATCATTGAAGCTAGTAGATGCGGACCACCCAAATGTGCAAAGAATTGCAATTCTGGACGAACCTCGGCGACTCTCTCTCAGATACGCGGAGATTCCCGAGCCAGGCGACGGCGAGGTGCGGATCAAGGTAAAGTGGGTGGGTGTGTGCGGCTCTGATGTCGAGTCCTATCGGGGAACGAGACGGCCTGAATTTATCAGTTTTCCGACACGGCTGGGGCATGAAGTTGCTGGCATTATAGACTGGCTCGGACCTAATGTTGAGGGCTTGCGTGTAGGGGACCATGTAACCTGTCGTTACGTCTGGGGAGCATTTGCCGAGTATATAGTGTGCCGCCCCTTCAACCTGAAGGTCGTTCCGTCATCGTTACCGCTGCTGGATACCAGCCTTATCGAAATTCTTCCGGGAGTGCTACATGCCATGGAGATCGGCCAGATAAGCCAGAAGACAACTGTGCTAATTATGGGGCAGGGGGTGAGTGGCTTGGTGCTGACTCAGGTAGCTAGCCTTCATAGTCCGAAGGCCCTTGTTGTAACAGACCTGAATGACCGCAAATTGGTACTCGCGAAGAAGTATGGAGCGACACACGCCTATAGAGTGCCAACGCCGGAGACGCCTACCGAGCAGATTGTCGGCGGCGACTTTCCAGACGGGTTCGATGTGGTGATTCCGTGCCTTCTTGAAGGTGACGGGATGGTCGATGCGATCAATTGTACGGCGTTTGCCGGAAAAGTAGTGATGTACGGATGCATCGGCATTTGCAACACACCTGTCGACTTCCTAAAAGTCCATCGGAAGAGAATCGATATTTATTCCACAGAACCAAAGCGCGATATCGATATGCGTCGGTTCTATGATGAAGGCGTGCGGCTGACCCTAGATGGATTGGTCAATACATCCGAGATTGTGACACACAAGATCCCTTTGAGCCGCATAGCGGAGGCGTTTGCATTGCGCGACGATTGCCGGAGCGATGCAATTCATGTACTGGTTGACTGCGAAGCCTAACATCTGATGGAGGAAAGCGGATGCATAGTCGCAAATGGACACTGCTACTGCTATTTGCCGTTACCCTTTGCGTTTCTGGAGTAATTGCACAAAGGAAGTCGTTTATTGACTGGCACCGTCTGAGAAATCCAATCTTGTTCTATCCGGACTGGTCGATCAAAGATGCAGCTATGGCGTATCGCGCCGGCAAATTCTATGTTTTCTTCTCTGCGTTCTACACCGAAAAAGGAGAAGTGAGGTCACATGTCGTCGAGGTCAGCACGCGCGATTTCAAGCATTTTTCACAGCCGATCATCAACTTTGATGGTGAAGAAGACGGGTGGATTGGCATGTGTTCGCCCGATGTGCAGCGACTTCGCGGGAAATATGTTATGACATTCAATTCGTGGGGAGACAAAGCCGGCAAACCCAATCAGCTCTTTTACATGACCTCAAACGACCTTGTTCATTGGTCAACCCGGCACTCGCTGGCCCTCAATCTGACCCGTGCTGATATTGATAAGCGTGTGATCGACTCTGCTCTGGCGGAAGCCGATGGCGGCTATTATCTGATGTACAAAGAACAGACGCTAGGAATGCCAAAGGTGCCAAGAATTGCGTTTGCCACTTCACTCGACGGGTCATTCCATTTTGTTGGAGACGGATTGCCGAGCTTGCTGATGGCCAACGACAAAGACGACGGCTTGATTCACGAGAATTATGAGTTCGTTCACGCAAACGGCAATTGGTATCTTTTGACTACAGACTATCCCCCGCAAGGCGAATATCTCTACACGCTTAAACCCGGCTCTCGATGGCTGCAATGGACGGGCGGCTATCAACTCAACATACCACAGGAGAAATTCAATACCGATAACCTCGACAACGCATCTGCATTATACGACTGGCGACAGTACGACGGTTATTACTATTTAATCTACGCAGGACGTACGGAAGGGAGAAGTTATGCGAGACGTGGCTGGAATCAGTTGGCGCTGGCTAGGTCGCGGGATCTTATCCATTGGATGGTAGCTGGTGATACCCAGTAATTCAGACATAGGATCATGTTGGCTGAGACGAATCTCGAGGGGCCACGGAAGTTTGATGTCGCTGGCCTGCGTTGGTGGATCGCGGCTCTTCTCTTTGGCGCAACACTGATCAGTTATGTTGACCGGCTCACACTCTCGATCCTTGCTCCCACCATCTGCACAGATCTGCATCTTTCCAATTTTCAATATGCCAGTATTAGCGCTTGGTTTCTTCTTGCATATTCGCTAGGGCAAACTGTTTTCGGCAGGTTCCAGGATCGCTTCGGGACGAAGCTCGGTCTCTCTATAGCAATGATGATATGGTCCGCAGCGGAAACGGCACAAGCTCTAACGCACGGATTATTTGGCCTCTGTTCATTCCGGTTTGTCTTGGGACTCGGGGAGGGTGGGCATTGGCCGGCTGCTATCAAAGGCGTTGCCGAATGGTTCCCGAAGGAGCAGCGCGGCATCGGTATGGGAATTGTAAACACCGGAGCGACTCTGGGCTCGGTGCTTGCGCCGCCGCTTATCGTCTGGCTCGAGTTGAGGTTTGGCTGGCGAACCACTTTTGTTGCTACAGGGTTGCTCGGATTTGCGTGGCTGGCGCTATGGGAGCGGTATTATCAATCGCCGCGAAAGCACCCATTGCTTCGGCCTGGCGAACTGCTCTTCATTGAGGGGAGCACCGATATGCGCAGGAGTCCAATCCCTACGCAAACCTGGTGCAGCCTGCTCAGAGACAACCAAGTACGAGGCATTGTTCTATCACGCTTTCTGGGAGACCCTGTCTGGTGGCTTTACCTGGTATGGCTGCCGCTCTATCTCTCTCGCGCCCGCGGACTCAGCCTGAAGGAGATCGGGGTCTCGGCCTGGATCCCTTTTCTCTGTGCGGATGTGGGAGCACTGGCAGGAGGATGGTTTTCCGGCTGGCTAATTCAGCGTCGATGGAGGCCGGCTCAGGCCCGCGGAGTCGCGATCGCATTTGGGGCTGCTCTAGCCCCGGTTGCCATGCTCGTTAGTAGGGCTAAGTCGGAGACAGAGGCGATCACACTGATTAGTGTTGCGCTTTTTGCCTTCCAGTTCTGGGTGAACAATGTGCAGACGCTCACCAGCGATCTCTTCCAAAATGAACTTGTGGCATCCATTTCGGGCCTTGCCGGCACGGGCGCCGGACTGGGCGCCATGATCTTCATTCTATCAACTGGTTGGATCGTCGATCATTTCGGCTATGCACCGGTCCTGATTCTGTCGGGGCTGCTGCTGCCAGCAGCAACTGCTGCGCTTGCCTGGTTTGCAGGAGCTATCCCTCGCCAGAACAGGATCTGAAGAGCAGATACCTCTCGTCCGGGTGGTAAACAAGAGCATATTGCTCGAAGTCGCATTCGATGACGCCACAGACAGTGTGGCTAAGCACGACAAGACTGGAGAGCAGTCAGGTAGTGCCCAGGTCCTTCGCAGAACCCGTATCACGCCATTCAGTAACCGGCAAGCCTCACCCCAGCGCTCCCCTCGACCGTTCGCCCGTCGTCGGCGCTTCTGATCCCACTCTACAAACGGCTTAACACACTCCCACCTCATATCGCTTGGATCGGTCATGCTATCTGTTTGCGCCAACCCCAATCCGGAAGCAAGGGTCTATTCAACATTGACATTGGCGAGATGGATTCTAGTTGCCTTTGTGATTATCTGGTTGCTTCAGCAAGGCCCAATAGGTAGTGTAAAGGCATGCCGCGACCGCCTTTTCCGAAAACGCTGCGCCAGTTTCAGTCTGACTTTGCCACGGAGGAAGCCTGCCAGCAGTATCTGACAGCGTGCCGTTGGCCGGATGGGTTCAGTTGTCCCCGATGCGGCCATGGAAAAGCCTATACGTTGGTGAGCCAGGGTCGCCAGCAATGCGGCAAGTGTCGTTACCAGGTTTCGCTGACCTCTGGGACCATCCTTCATCGGACCAAAATACCGCTGACCCATTGGTTCTGGGCGGCATATCTGATGACCATTGACAGGCGCGACGTATCTGCCCTGCTTCTGCAACGTCAACTGGGCCTGACCTGCTACGAGACCGCATGGATGATGCTGCACAAACTCCGCCGGGCGATGGTGAACGCGGCCCGGGAGCCTCTGCGCGGCGAGGTAGAGGTGGATGACACGTGGATCAGCGGAGAGCAAGCGGGACTCCGGGGGAGCCGTCAGCTCAAGGACAGGCGCGCGGCTCTGGTCTTGGTGGCCGTGGAGAAGCGGGGTCGAGCCTCTGGCCGAACCCGTATGAGTGTAATTCCGGACTTCAAGGCGGCCACGATAAGGTCCTTCCTCTCTCAGAACGTCGCTACTGGTTCCACGATTTATACGGATGGGCTGAAAAGTTTCTCTGGGCTAGTAGAGGCAGGCTACAGGCACGTCGATCGCAACCAACCTCTCCGCTTGGAATTGCGAAAGGGAGCCAAATCCGCTGTTCCACTTGCCGACCGGGCGATTGGGAACCTCCAACAGTGGCTGATCGGAACCTACCACGGAGTGAGCAAGAACCAACTCCCGGTTTACCTCGATGAATTTGTCTTTCGGCACAACCGCCGTAAGACGCCGGCGGCGGCATTCCAGACCTTGCTCGGCCTCGGAACCGCTCGCAGCTCAACAGGGTACGAACAAATTCGCGGAGCGAAAGATCTCATCCACAACACGTTGGGGTTTGCTGAAACAACCAGATAATCAGAAGTCTTAGTGCTGTATCTGGAGCGCCCCGCGACGCAACGGTGCGCAGTTGCATGCTCTTTGGCGGGGCGCTTCGGATACAGCGACTTGAAGGAAGCCGCCCCCATGGAAGCCTATGTACTTTGCATGGGTCTGAACGGGTGCAGAGGGATCAGGAACGGACTGAGTGGGGTGAGATGCGATGGCCTGAAGGGCGGATGAAACAGTGCGACGGCTCGCCGAGGGCTGGTGTGGGGGCTGAAGAGACTGGGGTGCGAGGGGTTTTGGCCGGAAGAGACAAGGAGTCCGCGTGCGCGTCGAAGCACGAGTAGAAGCCGAGGGTGGGAACAGAGGTTCATGCGGCGCACCGGTCTGGCTGCGGTGGAGAGCGAAGCAGGAGTTGCGCAGCGGAGAGCCGTTCGACGACGCGCATGGCTGCGCCGCAGACCGGGCAGTTCCAGAGTTGATGAGTCCGATCGGTGGACGGTGATGCCGGCGTAGCTGTGTTTTGCTGATCTCCGCCGAGCAGTCGCAGGCACAGCGGCAGGAGCGAAGCGCGGTTGCGGTTGGCGAGGAATCCGAAGTTGCGGATGCGCACGAATCCCGGAGGAAGGAGATGGAGCAGGAAGCGGCGCAGGAACTCATGGACTGGCAGAGTCATGAGCCGTTTCTTGTTGCCGTGCGCGGAATCGCGCCAACGGAAGGCGACGTTACCATCGGAGAGAGCAACCAGCCTGGAGTTGGAGATGGCGACGCGATGGGTGTAGGCGCCGAGATAGTGCAGCACATGTTCCGGGCCGCCGAAGGGCGGCTTAGAGTAAACGACCCAGTGGTGGCGGAACAGTACCCGCAGCCATCGAGCGAAAGCGCGCGGCTCGGCGAGTGGCACCAGGCTGCCGTGGAACTGGAGCTCGCCGCGATGGAAGGCGCTGCGGAGTCCAGCGACGAACTTGCCGCGGAAGACGCGGCTGAGGACGCCGATGGGAAGGAAGAAGGAACGCCGGGCAGAGATCCAGCCTGAGTGGTCCGGCGCGATGCCGCCGGCGGCAAGTACGCAGTGAACATGCGGATGAAACTGCAAGCGCTGGTTCCAACTGTGGAGCACGCTGAAGAAGCCGATCTCGGCGCCGAGATGCCGTGGATCGCGAGCGACTTCAAGCAGGGTCTCGGCACTGGCATGGAACAGCAGGTTGTAGATCGGCCGCTTGTTCTGTAATGCGAGCGGGGCCAGTTCGCGCGGCAGGGTGAAGACGGCATGGACATAGCGAGTGGGCAGCAGTTCCCGTTCGCGCGCCTGGAGCCAGCGCCGGCGCGCGTTGCCCTGGCAGCGAGGGCAATGCCTGTTGCGACACGAGTTGTAGGAGATGGTGGTCGTATGTCCGCAGCCGGTGCAACGGTCGCGATGCCCGCCCAGCGCGGCGGTGCGGCAGCGCGCAATGGCCAGTAGCACCTTCCGGTGTTGCCCGTTGATCCACCTGCGACTGTGTTCGATAAATGCCTGTCCCGCACAGCGAACAATGTCGGCCATCTCCAGGAGAGGCCGGTTCTTCAACTGTGCTTGCATCCTCCCTGTCGAGAGAAGGTGAGCGCATCCAGCGGGCTGGCGGTGGCGCTGAGATGGCGTTGGGACAGATGCAGATAGATGGTCGTTACTTCGAGGTCGCGATGGCCGAGCAGGATCTGAATGGTGCGCAGGTCGGCGCCGGCTTCAAGAAGATGGGTCGCGAAGCTGT
>CAVVUE010000019.1:0-603658 GCA_963751285.1 uncultured Acidobacteriaceae bacterium
AGGGTCACACCCGCGCCTGCGATAGCGGCTCCTGATTGGTCAGTCACAGTCCCCGTAAGCTCAGCGTTCGCCTGCGCATGAAGAAGTTGAAAAGCCGGGCCCACCAACGTGAAAAGCAGCACCCACATCCAGAGAACGAACCGTCTGCTGATTGGTCCGCCGCCGGCGTTCGTACGTAAACCGTTTGCGTCGATCATCTGTCTTTTGCCTCCAAAGCACACCCCGAGTTGTTCCCGGGAAAACGCACAAGTTCCCTCGGCACTCGGACTCGATTAACTCCGGGCTGCCAGAAAAACTCACCTGTCTGGAACCTCTGAGAGTTTCAATGAGTCTGAGAACGTTTGCCAAGGGCTTAGCCCCCGGAAAACAAGGTGAAATCTTACGTTTTCACCGATGTGCTTCGATTGATTACCTGTATATGTATCCCGGAAACGTGGGCGTGGATGTGATTTAAATCACCCGAAAAGACCCGTGCTCTGCCCGAAGGAACCCGCTGCAAACGAGCCAGGTGTCAGCTGTCGACGTGATCCGAGCCGGTAAGTCCTATGAGGTCAATCCGAATTCGGCGCAGCATATCGGCGAAAGCACGGAACCAGATACCTATATATAATCTGACTCGCCTATGTCCCCGCCTGAGAGGTCAGCTTCGGCGCAACCCGGCGGCGTTCCCGATTCGGATCTTCACTCTGACGCGCGATGGAAACTTGTCGAGCGTATTCTCGGAACCGGACCGTTTCAGAAATCGACGAATTTGCACGGTCTGCTCTCGTATCTGGCCGAACAGGTGATCTCGGGAAAGACCGACGCGCTCACTGAGCGGCAGGTCGGGATTGCGGTTTTCGGCAAGCCTGTCGATTACAGCCCGGCCGAGGACAGTGCGGTTCGGGTCCATGTGCGGCAATTGCGGCTGCGTCTCCATGAGTACTTTGCTCAGGAGGGTCGCCTCGAACCTCTCCGCATAGACATCCCAAAGGGCTCGTACGTGCTTGAGTTTGTTGAGGCGTGGCAGCCAACCAGGTCTCAGCTTGAATCGGCCGAACCTGACCGGCCTCTGGCCAAGCCACCCCGGAGGAGCGTAATACGGGAAATCTTGTTCTGGCTTGTTTTTGCAGCTGCGATCATTCTTGGCATTGGCTGGTACCATTCAGCGCACGCCAAGGCGCAGTTTCATGTGCCCTGGCCGCTCAACGGAGTCGTCCAGCAGGATCGCCAGACGACGATTGTCGTTTCCGATGGCAACTTGTCGGTGTCGAGACTTCTTGATCCAAAGGAGATATCCCTCGACGACTATCTTCAGCCCGATTTTCGGGAGAGCTTGTTCCCTTTGCGCCACGACGAGAGCTTCGATCGAATGCTCACTTATCTGTCCCATTCTGAGCTCACCTCCTTCGCAGATATCGCTGTAGTCTCCGTGCTTGAAAAGCTGGCGGGGACTGACAGCGATCAGGTCTCACTTGCGTCGGCACGAGATCTCGATCGCCGCGACCTTGAGAAGGGTAATTATGTATTTGTCGGGAGCGCCATTTCGAACCCCTGGGTTTCGTTGTTCGCCGACAAACTCAATTTCAAGATGGTTGAAGAGGGTGTCGGCGGCAGAATGTACTTTCGGAATCGCAGCCCCCGGCCCGGAGAACAGCAGGAATATGAAGGTTTGGTTCGGACGGGATCGCCAGGCGACGACTTCGCCACGATCTCTCTGCTTCCAAGCAACCTGGGCCAGGGGAACGTCCTGATTCTCCAAGGGCTTCGCCAGGAAGGTACAGAAGCTCTGGGTGCGCTGCTTAGCAATGCGAGTGATCGCGCGCGGTTAGAGCAGGCGGTGCGGCGCGGTACAAATGGTTCGCCGTACTTTGAAGCTCTCATTCGTTCCCGCGCCATAGCGGGAGCTCCTGTTTCCATCGAGATCGTAGCCTCCCGCGACATTCAGCCATGATCAGTCGAAAGTACTGTATCGTCTGTCATCCGGAAGTCAACCGTCTGCCGAGTTTCAGCATCGAACGCTCAGAGATACGTTTCAACGGAGAATATTTATATTACAGTCGGAATTATCGACATCCTTCGAAACACGCTCGATCGGCTTGAAGAGACAGCAACCTTCGAGCAAAGCGACCCCGCTGTCATCCAACTGAAGAGGCACATCGTTCAGTCGATCGCAGAACTTGAGGTCATGAAGGAAGCCCAGCCCCGCTCCGAACCGGAAAAACGAGAACCGGCCCTTCGCACCCGCTAACGCCGGCCGGCATTCATCTTCCGGCATACGGCGGTCTCATTGTTCCTCCATTCTGACGTGGTTTCGAGCGCCGGGGGTCGATTTCAAAAAAGGCGCCCCTCAGACAACCCGGGCCAAGCCGCAGGCATCACTTTTTCAGCTTCGCTCGGAGGGGGAAAGGGGAGGTGTGTCCCCATTCGCTCCCTCACCATCTGATCTTCCCCGCCTTCCCTAGGAGGCCGACAATGGAAACAGCCGTTCCGCAGCCCATTCATGGGCCAAGCGGCCAGGAGCATCCCCACAACGGGAATGGTGCGCTTGAGTCTGCCGCTGCCGATTATCTGGCGGTAATCCTCGAAAGCATGCAAACCATGAAGAATGGCGATTTCAGCGTCCGGCTGCCCGTTATCTGGACCGGGCTGCCAGGCAAGATCGCCGACAGCTTCAACGAGATCGTCACCGCCAACGAGCAGATGGCATTGGAGTTAAAGCGCGTTGGCCAGGCTGTCGGCAAAGAGGGCAAAACCCGTGAGCGGATCCGGGTTGCGCAACGGCGCGGCGCCTGGAACGAGATGGAAGTTTCGGTCAACACCCTGGTGGAGGACCTGCTTCGTCCCACTACTGAAGTCACGCACGCCATCGCCGCGGTGGCCCAGGGCAACCTGACCCGAACCGTCCGGCTCGACGTTGACGGCCGTCCCCTGGAAGGCGAGTTCCTGCGTTCGGCAAACATCGTGAACACCATGATTCAGCAGTTGGGAATATTTACGGCTGAAGTCACGCGCGTGGCGCGCGAAGTGGGTACCGACGGCAAACTGGGTGGCCAGGCGATGGTGCCTGGCGTGGCGGGCACATGGAAGGATCTGACGGATTCCGTCAACTCCATGGCTTCGAACCTCACAGGGCAGGTGCGCAACATCGCCGAGGTTGCAACCGCCGTGGCCAGCGGCGATCTCTCGCGCAAGATTACCGTTGACGTGCGCGGCGAGATTCTGCAGCTGAAAGAAGCCATTAACACCATGGTGGACCAGCTGCGTTCATTCGCGTCAGAGGTCACGCGTGTGGCCCGCGAAGTAGGCACTGACGGAAAACTGGGCGGCCAGGCCGTGGTACCCGGTGTGGCCGGAACATGGAAAGACTTAACGGATAGCGTCAACGCAATGGCGGGTAATCTTACCGCGCAGGTCAGAAACATCGCTGAAGTCACTACAGCTGTAGCCCGCGGCGACTTGTCGCGCAAAATCACCGTGGACGTGAAGGGCGAAATTCTGGCGCTGAAAGACACCATCAACACCATGGTTGACCAGCTGAACGCGTTTGCCGGCGAAGTGACTCGTGTAGCCCGCGAGGTGGGAACCGAGGGCAAGCTGGGCGGCCAGGCCAACGTACCCGGTGTCGCCGGTACATGGAAGGATCTGACCGACAACGTCAACTTCATGGCCGGAAACCTCACCGGCCAGGTCCGCAACATCGCCGAAGTGGCGACGGCCATTGCCAGCGGCGACCTTTCGCGCAAGATCACGGTGGATGTGCGCGGCGAAATGCTGCAACTGAAAGAAACGCTGAACACCATGGTGGACCAGCTCAACCGGTTCGCCGGCGAAGTAACACGCGTGGCCCGCGAAGTGGGAACCGAAGGCCGGCTGGGCGGACAGGCCAACGTGCCGGGCGTGGCTGGTACTTGGAAGGACTTGACCGACTCGGTAAACTCCATGGCCGGCAACCTGACGGCCCAGGTGAGAAACATCGCCGAGGTAACCACCGCCGTGGCCCGCGGCGACTTGAGCCGCAAGATTACCGTGGACGTGAAGGGCGAAATTCTCGAACTCAAGAACACGATCAACACCATGGTCGACCAGCTCAATGCATTCGCGGGCGAAGTGACGCGCGTGGCGCGCGAAGTGGGCACTGATGGAAAACTCGGCGGTCAGGCGGAGGTCCCGGGCGTAGCCGGAACCTGGAAGGACCTGACCGACAACGTGAACTTCATGGCATCGAACCTGACCGGCCAAGTGAGAAACATCGCCGAAGTGGCAACCGCCGTGGCGCGCGGAGACTTGTCCCGCAAAATCACGGTCGACGTGAAGGGCGAGATTCTGGAGCTGAAGGACACCATCAATACGATGGTCGATCAGCTCAATGGCTTCGCCGGTGAAGTGACGCGTGTGGCGCGCGAGGTCGGCACCGACGGAAAGTTGGGCGGCCAGGCCCAGGTGCCCGGCGTGGCTGGAACCTGGAAAGACCTTACCGACAATGTGAACTCCATGGCATCAAACCTCACCGGCCAGGTGAGAAACATCGCCGAAGTTTCAACAGCCATCGCCAACGGAGACCTTTCGAAGAAAATCACGGTGAACGTGAGCGGTGAAATTCTGCTGCTCAAAGAAACCATCAATACGATGGTTGACCAGCTCAACCGCTTCGCCGGCGAGGTAACTCGCGTGGCTCGCGAGGTCGGCACCGAGGGACGGTTGGGAGGCCAGGCCAATGTGCCCGGTGTCGCAGGAACATGGAAGGATCTAACCGACAGCGTGAACTCCATGGCCTCGAACCTGACCGGTCAGGTGAGAAACATCGCCGAAGTCACGACAGCCGTGGCGCGCGGCGACCTGTCGCGCAAGATCACGGTGGATGTGAAAGGAGAAATTCTGGAGCTGAAGATCACCATCAACACGATGGTGGATCAGCTGAATGCGTTCGCCGGCGAAGTAACGCGCGTGGCTCGCGAAGTCGGTACGGAGGGCAAGCTCGGCGGCCAGGCGGAAGTCCCGGGCGTCGCCGGAACCTGGAAGGACTTGACCGACTCGGTGAACTTCATGGCCGGCAACTTAACGGCACAGGTGCGAAACATCGCTGAGGTCGCGACGGCAATCGCCAACGGCGACCTGTCTCGCAAGATTACTGTGGACGTGCGCGGTGAAATCCTGCAGCTCAAAGAAACGCTGAACACCATGGTCGAGCAACTTCGCTCGTTCGCTGCAGAAGTAACGCGCGTGGCTCGCGAAGTTGGATCGGAAGGCCGGCTCGGCGGACAGGCGAACGTCCCGGGCGTGGCGGGCACGTGGAAAGACCTTACCGACAGCGTGAACGCGATGGCGGGCAATCTGACGGCACAGGTGAGAAATATCGCCGAGGTGACCACTGCAGTCGCGCGCGGCGACCTGTCGCGCAAGATCACCGTGGATGTGAAGGGCGAAATTCTCGAGCTCAAAAATACCATCAACACCATGGTCGACCAGCTGAACGCGTTCGCTGCTGAAGTAACACGCGTGGCCCGCGAAGTGGGAACCGAGGGCAAGCTCGGCGGCCAGGCTCAGGTGTCGGGTGTTGCCGGAACCTGGAAGGACTTGACCGACAACGTCAACGTGATGGCTGCCAATCTTACCGAGCAGGTGCGCGGCATTGTGAAGGTGGTCACGGCCGTCGCCAATGGCGTGCTCACGCAAAAGCTCACCGTGAACGCCAAGGGCGAAGTGGCCGCGCTGGCAGACACCATCAACAATATGACCGACACGCTGGCCACTTTTGCCGACCAGGTGACCACAGTGGCTCGCGAGGTTGGCGTGGAAGGACGCCTCGGCGGCCAGGCCAATGTGCCCGGCGCGGCCGGAACCTGGAAGGATCTGACGGGCAACGTCAATCTGCTGGCTGACAACCTCACCAACCAGGTCCGCGCCATCGCCGAGGTGGCTACCGCAGTCACCAAGGGCGACCTTACGCGGTCAATTCAGGTGGAAGCGCGAGGCGAGGTGGCCGAGCTGAAAGACAACATCAACACCATGATCGACAACCTGCGCCTGACCACCGACCGGAACAAAGAGCAGGATTGGCTGAAAACCAATCTCGCGCGGTTTACAGGCATGCTGCAGGGCCAGCGCGACCTGGGAACCGTGGGCAGGATGCTGCTCTCAGAGCTGGCGCCGCTGGTGAACGCGCAGCAGGGTGTGATTTACCAGATGGGGAGCAATGAGCCGGCGGCGGGCACCACCTCGGGCGCGCTGGTTCTGCTTTCCACGTTTGCCGATACTCCCGAGGGCTACGTCAGCGAGGTAAGAATCGGGGAGGGCCTGGTGGGCCAGTGTGCCTCGGAAAAGCGCCGCATGTTGATCTCCGACCTGCCGAGGAGTACTGCTCCCATTCGCTCGGGGCTCTTCAAGGCCAAACCCAAAAACGTGATCGTGCTCCCGGTGCTCTTTGAGGACCGGGTCAAAGCCGTGATTGAGTTAGCCAGCCTGAGCGTCTTCACCGCCTCGCAGCTTGCGTTTCTCGAGCAGCTTACGGCGAGCATCGGCATTGTGCTCAACTCCATTGAAGCCACGATGCAGACCGAAGGCCTGCTCAAGCAATCGCAGCAGCTCGCCGGTGAGTTGCAAGCCCAGCAGAAGGAGCTGCAACAGACCAACGAACAACTTGCACAGAAGGCGCAGCAGCTCGCCGAGCAGAATTACGAGGTAGAACGCAAGAACCAGGAGATCGAACGTGCGCGGCGCGCGCTTGAAGAAAAGGCGAGAGAGCTGGCGCTGACTTCGAAGTACAAATCGGAGTTCCTGGCCAACATGTCGCACGAGCTGCGGACGCCATTGAACAGCATCCTGGTGCTCGGGCAGCAATTGGCAGAGAACCCCGACGGCAGTCTCTCGCCGAAGCAGGTAGAGTTTGCGCGCACCATTCACGGCGCAGGCACTGACCTGCTGAACCTCATCAGCGACATTCTCGATCTCTCCAAGATCGAATCCGGAACGGTTTCAGTCGAGGCGGAAGAGGTGTTCTTCGGCGCGCTGCTCGATGCAGTGGCGCGGCCATTCCGCCACGAAGCAGAGAACCGCAAGCTGCTTTTCGATGTAACGGCCGATCCATCGCTTGGCCGCAGCCTGGTGACCGACTCGAAGCGTCTGCAGCAGGTATTAAAGAATCTGCTGTCGAACGCATTCAAGTTCACCGAGCAGGGATCCGTGCGGCTTTCTGTTTCGCGCGTGGACGAAGGCTGGAACCCCGGTCATCCTATCCTGGACGGCGCCGGTTCAGTCATTGCATTCGAGGTGACCGATACAGGCATCGGCATTGCGCCTGAGAAACAGCGAATTGTCTTTGAAGCGTTCCAGCAGGCCGATGCGGGCACCAGCCGAAAGTTCGGCGGCACTGGGCTGGGCCTGGCCATCAGCCGCGAGTTGGCGAATCTGCTGGGCGGCGAAATCCAGCTCAAGAGCGTACCCGGCCACGGAAGCACATTTACGCTTTATCTGCCGCAAACCTATGTGGGCGCCGTCGCTCCTCCGGTGGCCAAGCCAGTAGAGAGCGGCTCGGCATTCACCGCGAAGGTGCGCCTGGCGACAGTCGCAGCCACCGAGCAAGAGGTGCGGATCGAAGACGATCGCGGTAACCTACAGCCCGGCGACACCGTGCTGCTGATCGTTGAGGACGATCCGCACTATGCCCGCGTTCTCTGCGACCTTTCTCGCGATAAAGGGTTCAAGGTCCTTATCGCCAGCACGGGAGCGGAGGCGCTGGCGCTGGCCCGTGAATACAGTCCATCGGCAATTTCCCTCGACGTCCTGCTGCCAGACATGCTCGGCTGGACGGTGCTGAACCATCTGAAACAGGATGCTGCAACGCGCCACATTCCCGTCCAAATGCTCACGGTTGATGAGGACCGGCATCTCGGGCTGTCGCGCGGCGCGTTCGCGTATGTGACCAAACCTTCGACGACCGAGGATCTCGAAGCCGCTCTCACGCGCATTCGGGAGTATTCGCAACCTCGGCGGAAGCGCCTGCTCCTGGTGGAGGATGATCCTGCGGAGCAGTTGAGCACAAGTGCGTTGCTGGGTCACGATGACATCGACATCGATGTGCTGGGATCCGGCGTTGAAGCGCTTCAAGCGCTTGGCGAAGGAGATTACGATTGCGTGGTTCTCGACCTTCGGCTGCCCGATATGAGCGGCTTCGAGGTGCTGGCACAGCTTCGTGACAGTGCCAAGCTCAAAGACATCCCGGTCGTGGTCTTCACCGGGCGCGAACTGACCTCGGAGGAGGACGCGCAACTCCACATGCTCGCAC
This sequence comes from uncultured Acidobacteriaceae bacterium, assembly GCA_963751285.1. Lineage (GTDB taxonomy): Bacteria > Acidobacteriota > Terriglobia > Terriglobales > Acidobacteriaceae > Telmatobacter. The sequence continues at coordinate 8,264 of CAVVUE010000019.1, forward strand.
GCAGCGTCGTGGTCAAGGATGTCGAATCGCCGGAGAGGCTGCTCGACGAGACAGCGCTCTTCCTGCACCGCGTGATCGCCGACCTGCCGCAGGAAAAACAGAACATGCTCGATCGCCTGCACCGCTCCGATGACGCGCTGAAAGGCCGCAAGGTGCTTGTCGTAGACGATGACGTGCGCAACATCTTCGCCGTGAGCAGTGTTCTTGAGCGGCGCGGCATGACGGTCCTTTCCGCCGGCACGGGACGAGAAGCGATCGAAACCATCGAGTCCACGGGGGACCTGGCCATTGTGCTGATGGACATCATGATGCCTGAGATGGACGGCTACGAGACGATGCAGAGGATTCGCCAGAACCCCTCCGTGCGGCGGATGCCGATCATCGCCTTGACTGCCAAAGCCATGAAAGGCGATCGCGAACGTTGCCTGGAAGCAGGCGCGTCAGAGTACCTGGCGAAGCCGGTCAACACGGAGCAACTGCTGTCGGTTTTGCGCATGTGGTTGCATCGGTAAGATTTGCTCGAACTTGAAACAGCTCACTGCCGAGGAGAGGACGCGATGTCTGCAGATGAGAAAGTCAACATCCTGATGGTCGACGACCAGCCAGCGAAGCTCCTGAGCTACGAGGTGATTCTTGCGGACCTTGGCGAAAACCTGATCAAGGCCAGCTCGGCGAGCGAGGCACTGAATATCTTATTGAAGACCGACGTCGCCGTTGTTTTGATGGACGTAAGCATGCCCGACGTGGATGGCTTCGAGCTCGCAGAGGTGATCCGACAGCATCCACGGTTTCAGAGAACCGCGATCATCTTCATTTCCGGTGTCCATCTCACGGTTTCTGACATGATTCAGGGATATGGCCGCGGCGCCGTCGACTACATCTCGGTCCCTGTGGTCCCGGAGGTGTTGCGAGCCAAGATCAGCATCTTTGTCGAGCTGCATCGCAAGACTCGCATGTTGGAGAACCTCAACAGAGAGCTGGAGAAGCGCGTAGAAGAGCGCACTGAGGAACTGAGGAAAAGCGAGTCCCAGTTCCGCATGCGAGCCGAGCTCCTCGATCTTACCTCTGAGGCCATTATCGTTCGCGATTTCGACGGCAAGATTCAATTCTGGAATTCCGGCGCCGAGCGAACTTATGGTTGGACTCGCGAAGAAGCTCTCGGGCAGGATCTTCATACGCTGTTGCAGACCATATCTCCCATTCCGATTGAGCAGATCGACCAGGAGCTTCGTGAGCGTCATACGTGGCATGGCCGGTTCACACAAACTACGAAGAGCGGGAACAGGATCGTCACTGACTGCCATAAGAACACCAACCTGGACGGAGACGCGATTCTCGAAGTGAATCGCGACATGACCCTCGAGCTGCGCACTCAAGACGCCCTTCGCGAGACGGAGAAACTGGCTGCGATGGGACGCGTGGCCGGAATCATCGCGCATGAAATCAACAATCCGCTGGAGGCCATCACCAACATTTTCTACCTGCTGCGGAATCATCCTTCGCTGAGCGAAGATGCGCGGGCTTATGCCGATATGGCGGAGCAGGAACTGCAGCGCGTCAGCCACATTACGCGTCAAACGCTGAGCTTTTACCGTGAATCGAAGCAGCCGATCCAGGTCTTCCTGCCTCAACTGCTCAATGACGTTCTCGAGTTGCAGCACCGGGCCCTCAGCTCAAGTCGAATTGCAATTCGCAAAGAGTATTCCGCAGCAGCGTTTGTGACGGGATTTCCGGTAGAGTTGAGGCAGGTTTTTCTCAACCTGATTGGCAACGCGGTTCAGGCGATGCCGGAAGGCGGCGTGCTTGGCGTCTTTGTGCGCGAAGCCACTGACTGGACGAGAAACCTTCGCGGCATAGCGATCTCGGTGCTGGATACCGGCAATGGCATTCATCCTGACGCCACTGAGCAACTCTTTCAGCCATTTTTCAGCACGAAGTCGACCAAAGGCACCGGACTGGGACTTTGGATCAGCAACGGCATTGTGCAGAAATATGATGGAAGGATTACTTGCCGGAGTGTTCGCGGGAAAGATGGATGCGTGACCTGTTTCCGCGTGTTCTTGCCGGGCTCCGGAACTCTTGACCGCGGTGCGGCGCCCGAAGACGAGATGGCGAAAGTGGGAAGCAATAGCTTTGACAGCAGCGATGGCGCTGCCGGTTTGATGCCCGTGTCCAAGAGTCCCGTCGCGCGGACGACAAATCAACGCAAGCAAGCTCTTTCTTTAAGCGCTAACGCCTAGGGCGTCTCCCGGCAGTCGCGGTCTTTTCGAGCCGACGAAGCTTGCGATGAGAAGAACGATGCAAACCAGAGTCCCCATAGCGCTCGTCCAGGCTCCAATCTGCTCGTCGAGACCACGAGGCAGGTCCAGCAGAATTTGATGGCGGCCGGGGGGCACTTGCACTTCAAGCAGGCCTTGCGGAAGCGCTGGTCCGACGAGCAACGGCTTGCCCTCCGGAGAAAGTTGCGCTTTCCACTTTGGATAGTAGAGTTGGTTGACGATTAGGGGTCCGCACACGTCGCATTCTGTCAGCACTTCAATGTGACGCGGTTTCCAAAGCAACACTTGAGCGGTGCCTTGTCCTGCCAGGAATGTCGCGGGTGGCAGAGCGGCGGACTCGAGAGCGCTCGCCAGGTCGGTGCCGCTCGGCGTCCAGGCGGCGAACCAGCCGTCATATACCTTCCACTCGGATCCTGCATCGTTACCATCTCGAGTGAGTTGTTTGACGGCATCGACGTAGCCCCCGAGCCATGTCGTGGCGAAGAGGCCAACGACAATAAGAATGCCCACCCTGGATCGCACCGGCAATTGCATCGCGTCTGTGAGCAGAAAAGCTGTAAGCGGAAGCGCCGCGATGCACAAAACGACACCGAATCTAAAAGGGAACTGAACCGCGCTTGCAAGAGCCGGAAGAGCTTTCCATATCCACTGGCTTGGGTCCGACATGAGAAAGATCGGAATAGGGCAAACCGCAAGCCACAGCCAAGCCTGCCCACGGCGGCTCCGCGGGCCTTTCTTCAGCGCGATGAAGCCACAGAGCGCGATAAACAAGGCCGTATCAACCGTGACCAGTGAAACTGCGTGGACAAACCCCGACTTCGCCGAGTGCCTCGTAAAAAGATCCCAGCCAAAATCGAGAAGGTCTCCGTGTGGTCCATTGTCGATCGGGATATCGAGCCTGGAAACAGGGAAGTACTTCGCATTTGCGAAAGCGGGTACCAGATATGCGGCCGCGACTGCAGTACCCAGGGCAAGGCCACCCATCACAGTGAAAAGTGCTTTTGCTTTTCTGCCGCGTTCCGCGATCGTTAAAGCAAGAAGAAGCGGCAGCGCTGAAAGGATTGCAACGCTTATCAGGTGGCTCACAATGAGCAGCGCGTAGGCGAGAGCGAGTCCAACCACGGCGTAGCGCTTCTTTCGTACTGCTTGCGCCGTGAAGTACAGCACCAGCGGCATCCAGGCGAGCGCCCAACATTCCGAAAGCGCATCTCGCCGATAGAAGTCGATCGCAAGGTGATATGGCAGGAGCATGTAGAGGGTTGCGGCGATCAGCGAAATCCGCCGGCTCGCGATCGTCGTCATCCACAGAAAGGCACCCAGCCCCGATGCGAACAGGCAGAGATATTCGCCAAGGCAAAAGGCATTTGCGTGAACTGCATGCGCCAATGGCAAGAGCAGAGCGTAAACATAGGACGGAAACGGGGGATAGACCAAGAACGACGCGCTTCCCAGACCGTGATTCATGTTCAGGAGCCAGCGCGGATACAGGTCGCCTTGCCAGAATTGCTCGGCAAAGTATGTTCCGAAGGCGATGTGTTCCTTGGTATCGTGCCCTGAATACATCGGGCCATGAATGAAGATCGGCAACGACAGGGCGAGGGCTGCCACAGCGAGCACCAGGATTTCCTTCACCCGCTTCAACGGCATAGCTCACCCTTGGTGAAGTTCAGATGTCAGCGCCTGTGATTACTCCCCGTATGGCACCCAGATGTTCTTCACCTGTGTGGCGTGTTGCAGGAACCAGCGGCCTTCAGCCTGTACGGGATTGAACCAGTCGTACTCGTGACCGTCGTTGGTGAAAACCTGCTTCATGTTGCCGATGGAAGCGGCGCGCACCGCATTGGCTTCCTCATCGCTACGGAAGCACCAGATGGCCTCGATGCCATCATGCTCAGCGAGCGTCTTGGCCAGCTCCGCGGGACGGCCTGCGACCAGATTCACTACGCCGCCCGGCAGATCGCTCGTGTCGAGGAGCTGATACACCTCGCCGATAATGAGCGGATAGCGTTCCGATGGCACCGCTACGATGGTATTGCCGACGGCGATGGCAGGCAGCACAAGCGAGAGTAGACCCAGCAGCGGGGCTTCAGACGGTGCAAGGATTCCGATGGCGCCGACGGCCTCAGGCATGGCGATGGTGATATTGCGTCCCGGCGGATGGTGTACCACGCCCTCGTACTTGTCGGCCCATGCAGCGTAGCTGAAGATGCGCTGAACGGAGAGATCGACCTCGACCGCAGCCTGCTCTTCACCGACGGCGCGTGCCAGCCGATGCGCGATCTCGTCGCGGCGCTGGATCATGTTTTCAGCAATGTAGTAGATGACCTGTGCGCGATTGTGCGCCGATGTTCGTGCCCAGCCGGACGCGTTGCGCGCCGCTTCCACCGCGTTGCGAATGTCTTTGCGATTGCCCAGCGGCGCTTCGCCGAGCAATTCGCCCTCGCGCCCGTAGACCGGGAACGAGTAACCGGAATCAGGCCGCGCCTGCTTACCGCCGATGTATTGCTTGACGGTGCGGTCAATATTCGCGTGGGGCGGCTCGCCCGCCGGTTCGAATCCTTCCTCCTCGTCGGGGGCCGAGATCTTGACTGCAGCTTGCGGCGCCGCGGGCAGCGAATGCAGCCACTTCGGCGTCAGATATTCGAGCATGCCTTCGCGCCCGCCTTCGCGGCCATAACCGGACTCGCGATAGCCCCCGAACCCGCAAGCTGCGTCGAACTGATTCGTGCAGTTAACCCACACCACTCCGGCCTTTACCTGCGAGGCCAGGTCGAGCGCCACGTTGATGTTCTCGCTCCAGACGCTGGCGGCCAAGCCATAGACCGTGTTGTTGGCGAGCTCCGCGGCTTCGGCCGGCGTGCGGAAAGTCATGCCGACCAGCACCGGCCCAAAGATCTCTTCCTGCACGACGGTGGCCGCTGGATGCACATCAGTCAGCAGCGTGGGCGGGAAGAAGCACCCCTTTTCCGGCAACGAATTGCTCGGTTGCCAGCACTTCGCGCCTTCTGCTACGCCCTGATCGACCATCTTGCGAATGGTCTCGAGCTGCACTGGCGAAACGATGGCGCCAATGTCGATCGCCTTGTCGAGCGGCGGTCCCACCCGCAGTGTTTCCATGCGCGCGCGAACCTTTGTATAGAGCGTCTCGGCGACGCGTTCCTGCACCAGCAGCCGCGAGCCTGCGCAGCACACCTGGCCCTGGTTGAACCAGATTGCATCCACCAGTCCCTCAACCGCCGAGTCTAGATCGGCATCGTCGAAGACGACGAAGGGCGATTTGCCGCCCAGCTCTAGCGAGAGCTTCTTGGTGGAGTTGGCGGTTGCCTTGCGAATCACGCGGCCGATCTCGGTCGATCCGGTGAACGCAACCTTGTCGATGCCCGGATGTTCAATGAGCGCCTGCCCCGTCTTCGCGTCACAGGTCAGCACATTCAGCACGCCGGGCGGCAAACCCACTTCCATCGCCAGCTCGGCGAACGCCAGCGCGGTCAGCGGCGTGTACTTCGCCGGCTTGATCACTACCGTGTTGCCCGCAGCCAGCGCCGGAGCTACCTTCCACGCAAACATGAGCAGCGGAAAGTTCCACGGAATCACCTGGCCCACAACGCCGCATGCCGTGTAATTCGGAAACTCCTGATCGAGCAACTGCGCCCAGCCGGCATGGTGATAAAAATGTCGCGCGACCAGCGGAATATCGATGTCGCGGCTCTCGCGGATGGGCTTGCCATTGTCCATCGTCTCCAGCACGGCGAGCCGCCGCGAGTGCTTCTGCACCTGCCGCGCCAGCGCGTAGAGATAACGCGCGCGCTCGTGACCGCTCAGCGCCTGCCATGCGGGAAACGCCTTGCGCGCCGCCGCCACCGCAGCTTCCACGTCTGCGGTATTACCCTTGGCCACCTCGGCCAGTGTTTCCCCCGTCGAAGGATCGCTGGTGGTCTGGTACTCGCCGCTCGCCGGCGCAACCCACGCGCCGCCAATAAACTCCTCAAAGCGGCGATGATGCCGCTCCAGCCACTGGTTCACTTCTTTGGGATCCTCCGGCGCGGCGCCGTACTCCATGGTGTAGAACTTTTCCGCAATACTCACAGCGTCTCCCTCTGATCCGCTAGTCCCTACGTCCCTGGTCCCTGTCTTTACGCAATCGGATGCCGGTACGTCGCCGAATACCGCCCAGTTAAATGATGCTCTAACTGCCGCTCGATATCGCCCAGCATTCCGCTGGCGCCGAACCGAAAGAGTGACGGCTCGAGCCACGGCCTTCCCAGCTCATCCTTCATCAACGCCAGCCAGTCTGTTGCCTGCTTTGCCGTGCGAATGCCGCCTGCCGGCTTGAATCCCACCGCCATGCCCGTGCGCTCCGCGTAATCGCGAATGCAGCGCACCATCACCAGCGAAACCGGCAACGTCGCATTCACGCTCTCCTTGCCTGTCGAAGTTTTGATGAAGTCCGCGCCGGCCATCATGGCCACCCAGCTTGCGCGCGCCACGTTGCGCAGCGTCATCAAATCGCCGGTGCCCAAAATCGCCTTCATATGCGCGGGCCCCGCGGCTTCGCGAAACGCCGCAACCTCGTCGTAGAGCGCCTGCCATTCGCCGTTGAAGACATGCGCGCGTGTGATCACAATATCGATCTCCTGCGCGCCGGCCTCCACGCTGCGATGAATCTCTTCCACTCGCTCGGCCAGCGGATTCAGGCCCGCCGGAAATCCCGCAGAAACCGCAGCCACAGGAATCCCCGACCCTTCGAGCGCCTTTACCGCCGTCTCAACAAACGCGTGATACACGCACACCGCGCCGACGGTCAGATGCAGTTCCTCAATGCCGAGGCCTTCCACAATGTGCCGCTGCAGCGGATTGCGCGCCTTGGCGCATAGCCTCCGCACGCGATCGGCAGAGTCGTCGCCGCTCAGCGTCGTCAGGTCCATGCAGGCGATGGCGCGCAGCAGCCACGCTGCCTGCGTCTCCTTTTTCACGGTGCGCCGCGCAACATGCGTCGCCGCACGGCGTTCCACAGCGCTGGTGTTCACGCGCACGGCTTCAACCCAGTCGATGTTGAGCGGCATGCGCCGGTTTGCTTCAAGGGTTCGTCCGTTCAGGACCACCGGAATGGGCTGCACGGTGTGGGGTGCATGATTCGTGGATGTGATGGGTTGCACGGCCATGGAACGTTCTCCGCAGAAGTACTCAAGAAGCCGATTCAATAGAAAAGACAAGCTCCTCCGCATTGATGGGAGGAGCCATCAGTAGAACTGAAGGATAAATCTCCCGGAATGCCAAAGCAACTGCGAAGTAGCGAGTGTGCAGACTTCGGTTGCCGCCCAAGCCTCCTACCATGTCAGCCGCAGCAGGGACACCGCCTGGCGCGGGAGCGACGCCTCGATGATCACTTTTCCGTTTGCCACGTCGAGCCACTCGGGCGAAGTGAGGAGCTGCAATTGCCCCGCAGCCTTAAGCTCGCCGTACTGCTCCGGCGTAGGCTCCTGGGGTGAGCCCATGTTCTTCCATGCGGTGTACGCGTTGCTGTGTGTCTCGTCGATGCGGTAGTGCTCGAGGAGCACGCGCTTCACGCCCGCCGGAATTCCAGTGATGGTCACCCGCACATCCGCGGCCGGCGCGGGCACGTCATCGTCGTGATAGTTCCACACCATCACGGCCGCTTCGCGATCGGCCTTCGTAGCGAAAGCGTCCACGTCCGGCGACTGGCGCACGCCTGCGCTCACAAGCTCGTCGAGCGGAACCTCGCTGGTGCTGCTCGTCCTCACGCGCTCGCCCGACATCAGCCCCGCCATGCGAAAGAAATTGAGGATCGGTTTGTCGACGCCGTTCGTCGCGAGTGTGCGGAAGCCCTCGAAGTAGCCTTTGTTTTCGAACTCGAACGCCCAGGTGAGCATGGCGATCAGGTTCACCTTGGTCTCGTCCTGCAAACCGAAGAGCGCCTTCATCACGGTCGCCGTATACGAGGCGTAGAGCGGCCCGTTGCGATAGGCGTTCGCCGGATTCTCCTTCGCTGAGCAGGCTGCGCAACCCTCGGGATCGGCCTCGCTCAGAATGATGGGCACGCGTCGTAGTTGCGGAACTTTCGCGACAATTTGGAATCCGTCGTCGGCCGCACGCAGCTCATTCGAGATCCCCATGCGGACGTGGCCATCCACCAGAACCGGTCGGCCCTTGGGATGAAACGAAATGAAGTCGAGCGGAATCGGTCCACCGGTCACAGCGCTCTTGTCGTGCAGGCAGTGTTGCAAAAAGTGCTCGAGAAACGCGCCAGCCTTCGCACCGCTTGGTCCCGTGCTCGCCGGCCCGCCCACCTTCGCATCTGGCAACGCCGCCCTCACGCCCGCAACCGCGTAGTCGTAGAGCTTGAAATACTCCTCCGGCGTGCCGTGCCAGTAGCTGATGTCCGGCTCGTTCCACACTTCGAAGTACCACGTGCTCACCCGCTGGCGTCCGTAACGCTCCACAAGATGCGCGACGTAATGCCGCACCAGCTCGCCCCATATCTTGTAATCTTTCGGGGGATTGTTCGACGCGCCGCCCATCGTCGGCTTGGGATAGTGAAGCTGATACTCCGTGATCCCCGGTACAGTCGCCGCCAGATCCTTGGGCATAAAGCCCAGCTCCACCATCGGCCGCACCCCTGCTCTCATGTACTCATCGAAGGTCTGGTCGGTGATGGTGAAGTCGTAGACGGGCTTTCTGTCCTTGTCGAGGCTGAACACGTTCGACGAGCTCCACTTGAACTCCGCAACGCCGTTGCCCGAAGTGAGCAAATGATGCGCGCGAATGTTGACCGGCACAGGGCTCAGGTCGTGCAGCTCGCTGAGCAGTTGCTCACCGTATTTCATCGTGGTGTAGTTCGACTCGTCGTAGCCAAACCAGCTGGAGATCGGCTTATAGACGCCGATTGGCTTGGCAAGATCGACCTGGATCGACACGGGGCCCGAAGCGGCGCTCTGCCCTACGGCCTGGACCGCGGCAGCGAAGACAAGAATCGCCGCAATGTTGCGCATCGCTTTGGCCTGTAGCGCGTAACGCATTGTGCAGAGTGCCATGGCCGCTGGATCTCGAGAAGATAAATTCACAACTTACGCCATCATAACGGCGCCTGCTTGCCGCTGGTCAGGTCGCGAATGATTTCCACTTCGCGCTCGCGGTAAGGCGTTCCGTCAGGATGAAACACATCGTGGAACCAGATGGGCGGCTGCTCCAGCTCGTATGGCCGCTTCCAGGAGTCCCATGGAAGATATGTCTGACTCTTCCCCGCGACCAGTCCCCAATTGATGGCGCCGACGCGGTACTTTTGTGCAATGGGCAAGATCGTGTCGATGGTGCTGCCATTGCCGCGCGCCATGTACTCCGTGCAGATCAGCGGCCGATGAAACTGTTCGAGCTCGTGCAGGCTTTTTTCGAAGTGCTCCGGCCAGTCGTAGTCGTGAAAGGTGATCACGTCGGAGTTTTCAATCTGCACGCGCGCCATGGGCGGCATGGCATCGAGCGACGTCCAGTCGCCGCGCCACACGCCGCTGGTCAACGGTTGCGTGGGATGCACGCTGCGCACCCATGCGAACACTTGTGGCAGGAGCTTGAGCACGATCTCGTCCTTGTCACGCGGTTCCTCTTTCGCGTAAGAGCCCATATTGCCGTTGTCTGGCTCGTTCCAGATGTCCCACGCCAGGATGCGCGGATCGTTGGCGAATGCCCCCACCACTCCTTTTACATATTGCTCGAGCTTCGGGTATTGCGAGGAATCTTCAAGCACCGCGGCGCCTGGCGCCTGCACCCATCCAGAATTGTGCACGCCTGGAATCGGCGGATGCTGCGGGCCCAGCTTCGGGTACGGATCCCAGCACGAATCAAACAGCACGAACATGGGCCGAATATGATGACGCGCGGCAATCGTAAGAAAAATGTCGATGCGCTTCTTGAATCCTTCAGGATCCTGCTCCCAGAGCAGGTTGTGCAGAAACACGCGCATCGTGTTCATGCCGATTCCTTCGGCCCACCCCAGCTCGCGGTCGATGGTCTTCTCGTCGAAACTATCGGCCTGCCACATCTCCAATTCGTTGATCGACGTCGAGGGCAGAAAATCCGCGCCCACCGGCCACGGCTGCGCGGCATACCACGCATTGGCCTGCGCCTCGGTCCAGCGCTGCGGAGTCGCTTCGCTCTGGCGTTCCTGCGCGTGAACGCCGATGAGCGCCAGGCTAAGCATAAGCAGTACAAGCGCCGGCAAAATTCGCCGAGCCGCTTGCAACATCCGGCCCATGGATTGCTTCCTCGATTCCTCCCGTTTCATTGCACGCCAAACCGTTCCATCAAGGCATCGAAGTCTTCCAGACGCCCGTATTCGATAATCACTTTGCCGCGCCCGTTGTGGTCCTCGATGATGACTTTGAGGCCAAGGGAGCGCTGCAGCCTTTCTTGCGCATCGCGCACATTGGCATCGACGGGGGGCGCGGGTTTGGGTTCTTTCTTCGGCTTGCGGCTGGGATCGATCAACCCCTGGACATAGCTTTCAGTTTGGCGAACAGAAAGCGAAAGTGAACTGATCCGGCGCGCCGCCTTCTCAATTTCCTCTGGATGCTCGAAAGCCAGCAGCGCACGGGCGTGTCCAAAGGTAAGCTCCCCCGACTCGACGCGATCCTGCACAGTTGAAGGTAACTTTAACAAACGAATGAAGTTAGAAACCGTTGCACGATCCTTCCCAGTCCGATGCGCCATCTGCTCCTGCGTCATGTGGAACTCGCGCGAGAGCCGCTCAAACGCTCGGGCCTGCTCCATCGGGTTCAGGTCGGTGCGCTGCAGGTTCTCGACGATGGTGATCTCCATCGCCTGTTCGTCGGAAACCTGGCGTAGAATCGCCGGAACCGTTTTCTTTCCCGCAATTTGCGAGGCCCGCCAGCGTCGCTCTCCTGCAATGAGCTGGAAGCGTCCTCCTGCCAATGGGCGGACCAAGACCGGCTGCACCACCCCATTGGCAGAGATCGATGCGGCCAGCTCAGACAATTGTTCTGGATTCACCTGCGACCGAGTCTGGAATGGGTTCGGGTCGATGAGTTCGAGGGGAATTTCGCGGGGTTGGCCGCCCTCGGCCTCTGCGGGAGGATTGGACTGAATGCGCGGAAGGAGGGAATCAAGCCCTTTGCCCAGGGCGCGTCGTTTCGTGTCGGTGGCAGGAACATTCATCTTGAAAACTCCTTCATTTCAGCAGCATTGTTCGACCGGGTTTCGAAGAATCCTAGTGCTTTGAGAGATCGGCGCATGCCACCGGTCAGGAATACGGCCAAAGCGGTCCCTTCGGGGGCGGCTGTTCCGACGTCCTGGCTTTTCGTTCAGCGGCGCGCGGGCTTTCAATCTGGTTGCGGGCCAAGAACTCCTGGGTAAGCGCAAAATATGCCTCGGTACCGCGGGAACGGGGATCATACAAGGCGACCGGTTTGCCGTGGCTGGGCGCCTCTGCGAGCCGGACATTGCGCGGGATGACCGTTTGATACAGGATCTCCCGGAAATGTTCGCGCAGGGTTTCGCTGACCTGCTGCGCCAGATTCGTCCGGTCATCGTACATCGTGAGCAACACGCCCTCGATCGTCAGGTCGGGATTGTAGGCGGCGCGCACCCGCTCCAGGTTCGAAACCAACTCCGAAATCCCCTCGAGAGCGAAATACTCGGCTTGCATGGGAACGATGAGCGATTGCGCCGCTGAAAGCACGTTCAAGGTCAGAAGGTCGAGCGCCGGAGGGCAATCCAGAAGGATGATGTCAAAGTTCGATTGAACAGGCTCAAGGCCCCGCCGCAGCCGAAGCGCCCGAGCATCGGCGGAAGTCAGTTCGATATTCGCGCCGAGAAGGTTTTTCGAGCCCGGCAACAGCCAAAGCCGATCAACTTCGGTGGGCAGAATCACCTGTTCGGCAAGGCTGTCTCCCATGAGCAGGTCATATACGGAATGGCGATTATCGTCACGCTGCAGACCGAGACCGGAAGAGGCATTGGCCTGGGGATCACAATCGACGAGGAGGATCTTGAGCCCTTCCAGCGCCAGACATGCGCCGAGGTTGATGGCTGTTGTGGTTTTGCCCACACCGCCTTTCTGGTTCACGAGGCCGACGATCTTGCCCATGGCATTTAAGAGTAAAACGAGGGGCACTTCACGGGGATCTAGTTGCGCTGTGGGAAACGAGTCGGGGATGTGGAAAGCGCAAAATATGGGGGGACGGATTCTGAAGGCAAGCGCTTGTCGGAGAAGAGGTTCCTTCATGCCGCCTCTACCGGGCCGCTGGCACTGGAAAAAACATCAAGCGGTGGAAAAGTCATGGCTCGCCGGCGAGTTCGTCGATCTGACTTCAGGAGCATCCCCACCGCGCAAAATCGCGCAAAAACGCATCAAAACGAGGCTCAAAACCGCGTTCTAGAGGTCAAATAATTGCACTTAATTGCTCTTTCGGGTAATTACATGGTGCGCTTTGCTCAATTTCGCAACCTGCGAGGGTGTCGTTTCAATTTATTCGGCACCTGAAAAGGTCATTGCGTCGTAAAATCGCAACCTCCAGTGGTTACATTTTGATGCAATTCGCAACGAATTCAGCGAACATTTGAGGGGGTGAACGCACCATATCCGCGAACATTTGTGATGATTCCAGGCACCTTATCGCGTCTCAGCCCGAAAACCGCAGTGGAAACAATGCAAACAGCGATCACCTGGCATGCCCGTGATGTTCCACGTGGAACGGCGGCCCCCAGGCGAATTCTGATAATTCCAGCATTGGATGGGACGTTCCACGTGGAACGTCCCGAGCTTGGTTCGCTGACCCGCGCCGAATTTGTTCCACGTGGAACATGACCGCCCGATCCAACTGTGGGTTGGGGATCCGTTCAATTGCGCATCCAACTCCGTAGATAAAGGCTCTCGCCAAGGTTTGGCACAGGCATCGCCTGGATGGGTAAATTGGAGCTGATCTGATTCTTAGGCGAGAAGCCTGAGGGGCAAACCGTGAGTCACTTGCCATCGGAGCTGCGGCCGCGGCACAACGGCTGCCGAACACGGTTCTCGCATGAACGCGACATTTCGAGGTTCTGTTGATTCCATGAGGAGCCATCATACCTTCCCCTTCACGAGTCGTTTTGCGCCTCCCGCCAGTTCGCTTACCCGCAGGCAAGCCCTCCAGGGGGCGCTCGCCGTCGCGGCTTCGTCCTTTTTGCCCGGGTGCGGCCCGTCTTCGCCGAATACGGTCACAACTACACCACCGCAAACTGGCAACCCGCAGCCGGTGCCGGGCGGGCCCATCACCTCTGCTTCACTCTCGGTGACTGCTACTGCGGCAGGAAGCATCGGCCCTGCCTTTGCCGGCCTTTCCTATGAGAAGAGTTCAATCATCCAGAATCCGTATCTTTTCACCGGCGCCAACAGCAACCTCGTCGCGCTCTTCAAGCTTCTGGGGCCGAGCGTTCTGCGTATCGGCGGGAACTCGGTGGACCGAAACGTCTGGACGCCGAACGGCGCCGGGCAAACTACCGGACAGATCGCTCCAAGCGATGTAAATGCCCTCGCCGCATTCGTGAAAGCCACCGGCTGGCAATGCCTGTATGGGATCAACCTCGGCGGTGCGGGTCCCAACCCTTATACCAGCGGTTCCCTGACCGCGGCGACGACAGCCGCCCTGGCTGCCGAAGAGGTCGCCTACGCAGCATCCCAGTTTGGATCTTCGCTGCTCGGCGTCGAGATCGGCAACGAATGCGATCTCTATGGAAGTACGTACTTTAGCGGCACAACCTGGAACCTCTCGACCTTCGAGACACTCTGGAGCCAGTTCCGGGCAGCGATCGTGGCGCAAACACCGGCCGTGAACGTCACAGGCCCAGCCGATGCCGGCAATGAATCTTCATGGACCGTGCCTTTCGGGCAATGGGCAACGAAAAGCAACATCACCCTCCTGACGCAGAATTATTACCGCGGCAACGGTCAGTCGGCCAGCTCCACCGCAGCGAACCTGGTGACTGCCGACCCAAGCCTGCTCAACGAACTTTCGAATCTCAGCTCCGGGGCGAAAGGGATCGGCCTCCCCTACCGATTGTCCGAATGCAATTCCTACTACAACGGCGGCTCAAACGGAGTGAGCGACGCCTACTGCTCTTCGCTTTGGATCGTCGATTTCCTCTTTGACTGCGCGTTGAACGAGTGTGCCGGCACAAACTTTCACGGCGGCGGGAACGGCGATGGCTATACGCCGATCGCGGACTCGGGCGGTGCGGTTGTGGAGGCGCGACCTGAATACTACGGGATTCTCTTCTTTACGCTCGCCGGCCAGGGCACGCTCTATTCAACGAGTCTTTCGGGTATCGGAAGCCTGAACGTGACAGCGTACGCCGTCAAGACCGCATCAGGTCTCAACATCGTTGTAGTGAACAAAGACAGCGCGCAGAATCTTCAGCTCACCATCCAGCTTCCGCAAAACGCCGCGTCGGCTACGCTGCTTGAGATGACACAGCTGTCCTCGGGCGCCATGGGACCAAGCCTCAGTGCCACCTCAGGGGTCACCATCCAGGGTGCCAGCGTGGGTGCGAACGGGTCGCTTTCACCAGGAACGGCATACACACTAAGCTCCAGTGGAACGCAGTTGACCTGCTACGTGCCGTTTCTCAGCGCGGTGCTCACCCAGGTTCAGTAGCGATCACTGAAATCGAGTGCGTCGCCCTGGAACGCACGCGCCTTGCCGCCCCAGAATGAATTCGCCAACCTCAAAATGCACAGCGCAGATGCGCCGTATGCGCGAATCGGGACTAAGATCAATCAGATTCAGGAGTGAGCACGTGAGAGCTCCATACGCGATCGTCGATGGCGTAATCGGCGTCATCACCATGAACCATGGCAAAGTCAACGCACTGAGCAAGGTACTTCTCGACGATATTGTTTCTGCATTCGATTCCCTGGAGTCATCGACGGTTCGCGTGATCATTCTGCGCGCCGAAAAAGGCGCGAAGGTCTATTCCGCAGGGCACGATGTGAGAGAGCTGCCGACGAACGGCCGTGACCCCTTGACCTACAACGATCCGCTGCGCCAGGTGATGCGCAAGATCGATCATTGCCCTCAACCTGTGATTGCGATGGTCGAGGGCTCCGTATGGGGTGGCGCCTGCGAGCTGGTGCTCGGCTGCGATGTGATCATCGCTGCCGACGATTCCACTTTTGCCATCACGCCCGCCAGGCTCGGCGTCCCCTATGACGTTCATGGCACCCTGAACCTCATCAAGGTGGCCGGCATGCATGTGCTCAAGGAGCTGATGTTTACTGCGGAGCCGGTTCCGATGAAGCGCCTGGCTGATTTGGGCGTAGTGAATCATGTTGTCCCTCGCGACGAGCTGGAACCTTTCACGATGAAGATGGCTCATCAGATCGCGCAAACGTCGCCGCACGTTCTCAGCGTGCTGAAGGAGGAGATGCGCGTCCTTGCCAATGCCCATCCGCTGAACCCTGAAACCTATGAGCGCCTCCAGGCGCTACGCCGCGATGTCTACGACAGCCACGATTATCAGGAAGGGATTCGCGCTTTTCTTGAAAAGCGTGCGCCCATTTTCCGCGGCAATTGAAACAAGTCCATCGAACACCGCTGACGGTCATACTCAAATACTCAAACCGCCGAATTCACGGAATCCAGAAAGAAGGCAAGCATGGAATTCCCGAACGCATTTATCGGCAAGAAGACTCCGCCCACATCAAAAGACGTCGTCTCAAAACTTGGGCCGTCGGCACCCGCCTGGAAGGAGCTGATTCACTGGCTCGGTGACCAGGGAATCGCCTGTAGCGAGTGGAAGTCCATTTCACCCAAATACGGATGGTCGCTTCGGCCCGCGCTGAAAGCGAGAACCATCCTATACCTGGGCCCGTGCGACGGCTGTTTCCGTGCGTCGTTCGTGCTTGGCGACAAGGCTGTCGCAGCAGCGCGCGCCAGCGATCTGCCGAAGAGTGTTCTCAAAGAAATTGCCGAAGCGCGGCGTTATGCCGAAGGAACCGGGGTTCGGCTCATGATCCACAAGCCAGAAGACGTTCCAGCGATCAGGAAACTCGTCGAGATCAAGCTCAAGAATTGACATTCTGTCCGAGGGCGAGCAGCCGCGATTCGCTACCTGGCAAACGCATTGGCTCCGCCCAACAGAACTGCGCCCCGGCGGCCGCCTGGAGCCGGGCTGCATCCGCATCTGTCGTCATCAACGCCAGCCAGCCATTAGGAGCAACCAGTCGCACGGCGGCAGCGATGGCCTTGGGCATCTTGTCAACGGCGCGCAGAATCGCGCAATCGAAAACTTCTCGCAGCGTCTCGGCCCGCTTTCCCCAGACCTGGGCCTGGATTTCAAGGACGCGCACCGCTTCCTCAAGAAACGCTGCTCTTCTGCCGCGCGATTCAGCCAGCGTCACGGCGATCTCAGGCCGACATAGAGCGATCGGAATTCCCGGCAATCCTCCCCCCGAGCCGAAATCGAGCAGCGACGCGATGCCTTCCGGCAGCCTCCTCGCAACCGCAATCGATTCAATGAAATGCCGGGAGATGATCTCCTCTTCATTGCGAAATGAGCTCAGATTCACGCGCTCGTTCCAGCGAAGAAATAGCGAAAGATAGGCCTCAAAGCGGCTGGCGGTCTCCCCCCCCAGCGGCTCCACTCCTGCTTCTACCAGAAGCTCGTTGAGCCGGAACCCCACACCCTTCGTGCTCATCATTTACTTCCCGTTGCCCGTCCGGCTAACTCGCGGAGTTGCCCACGCGGCCGCCGCCCCCACAAAGGCCGAGAAGATGGCTCGTGAAGAACTTTTCTGTGCATAGGTCCGTTCAGGATGCCATTGCACTCCAAGCACGAAGTGCTCCGGCGCGTCCAGCTCAACGGCCTCAATCACGCCATCGCCGGGTGAAATCGCTGTGACACGCAATTGATCGCCGGGCTTTCGAATGGCCTGATGATGACTGGAATTAACCTCTATCTCCTCTTCTCCGGCGGTGGAAAGAATCCGCGTCAGCCTGGAGCCCTGCGCGATGCGCACCGGGTGGGCCTCGACGACCTCGCGGCCCGGCCGATGATTCACCCCAGTCTTCAGATCCTGGATCAGCGACCCGTTGCGCCAGACGTTCAAAGCCTGCGTGCCGTGGCAGATGGCAAGAATCGGTTTGCGCAGATTGAAGGCGTCCTGTAGCAGCAACTCATCGGCTGCGGTCCGCGCGGGATCGTCATCGGCACACTCAGCGGCTCGCGCTTCGCCGTAGCGTTGCGGATCCACATCGTGTGGGCTGCCCGGCAGCAAAACCCCTTGCACACTTGCCAACAGCTTCGCAACGCGTTCCTGCGATTCGTGCAACGGCACCACGACGGGTTCCGCGCCCGCAGCCTTGAGAGCATCCACATACTGCGGCAGCGCCCGCGCGTTGTACTCCGGATTGCTGCTTGTTGGTTCGGGAATGGCAATGCGCACGCCCATGAACCCAGTGTAAAGCTCGTGCACCACGCTCCTAAATGCCGCTGTCCCATGCACAGTCAGTGCGTTCACGCCACCGGCATGGACACCTCGCGGCCGGTCCGCGCCTGTTGCTCCACCATCTCCGCAATTGCGTTCCGCAGGCGCTCGGTCAACTCGCCATTCTGTCGAACCGTCATTCCCTTCGTCTCGATGGGCTCGCCGACGCAGAGCGTGAGCTTGCTGTGGTAGAAGTGGCGCGTGTGCATGGGGAGCAGGTCATACACGCCGGTCAACGCGATGGGCACAAGCGGCACCTGGGCGCGTATCGCCAGGTAGGCCGCGCCCGAGAGGAACAGTCGCAGTTCGCCATTCGGCGTCCGGCCGCCTTCGGGAAAGACGAAGAGGGACATTCCGGCGCGAAGCGCTTTCACTGCCCCTCCCAGGCTCGAGAGCGTGGCGTGAGGATTCTCAATGTCGATGGGCATCTGGCCCGAGCGCCCCAGATACCAGCCGATCAGCGGCCACCGCCACAAATCCTTCTTGGCCAGGATGCGGAACTGGAAGGGAATCGAGGCAAAGATCACCGGTGTGTCCATATAGGACGTGTGGTTTGAGGCGTACACGGCGACCGGAAATTTGCGAAAGTTTTCCGCACCTTCAATTTTCAGCTTCACCAGGCAAATCCGCACCGCGCTGCGCGCCCAGAACCGCGCGATGCGGTGTTGCGCGCGACCTTTTTTGTCAATCACTGAGATCAGCAGCGCAGTAGTGGCGCAAATGGCCGTCACCGCCAGCAGCAGCGGCGCCTGCAGCACGTTGGTCCGCCAGCGATAAAACCGTGGCAACGGATTGGGCCGCGTGCTCATGACGATTCACTCTTTGCCGCCAGCAGCATCGTACGCACTTCGCCCACCAGGTACACCGAGCCTGAAGCCACGACCACGCCACTGGCTGCACGACGTTGCGCCGAACGCACTGCCTCTTCTACCGATTCTGCCGCAACTGCTGGTGTTCCTGTTGCAGGGGCCGCAGCGAGCAGCTCGTCGACCGCCGCGGCGCGTGCCGTGTGAATAGGTGCAACAATCACCTGGTCGAAGAGCGGAAACAGAATCTGCGCCATTTCGACAATGGGCTTGTCGCGGAGGCAGCTGAAGACGAGGACGCGCGGGCTGCGCACCTCCAGAATGCCGTGCAGCCCGGCCCGCAGCGCCCACGCTCCGGCCGGGTTGTGCGCGACATCGAGAATCCATTCCACGTCGCTGTTTGCCAGCCGCTCCAGCCTGCCTGGCCAGCTGGTGCCGCGAATCCCCTCTTCCAGCGCGGCAGGCGTGATGAAGAAGCCGTGGTTCGCAACGAGCTCCGCTGCCGCCGCGATGGCCAGCGCCACATTGCGCTGTTGATGCGCGCCAGCGAGCGGCGACTCGACAGGAACCGTCGTTCCCAATGCGTCGATGGAATAAGGGCCCCGGGTACCGGGCGCGGGCACGAAAGGAACAGCGCTGACCACACGGACGTCCAGTTCCGCGGCAACTTCGCCAAGAACCAGGTTCGCCTCGGGATGCTGCGGCAGGGTAATCATGGTCCCCCCGCGTCCCAGGATTCCCGCCTTCTCGCGTGTAATCGCCGGGATGGTCGTTCCCAGCCATTCCATGTGGTCGAGCGAGATGTCGGTGATGATCGAGAGCAGCGGGTTCACCACGTTTGTCGCATCCAGCCGCCCTCCCATACCCACTTCCAGCACCGCAATGTCGATTCTCCTTTCGGCAAAATAAAGGAATGCCAGCGCCGTAAGAATCTCAAAGTAGCTGGGCAGTTGCGGCAGGCCGCCATGCAAAACCAACTCCTGCGCGATATCGTGGACCCGGAAGTAGAGCCTGGCAAAGGCATCGTCCGCAATCTCCTCACGCCTCACGCGAATGCGCTCATTTGGCCTCTCAAGGTGAGGCGATGTGTACAGCCCGCAGCGCAGCCCGGCCGCTGTAAGGATTGACGCGAGGGTCGCAGCCGTCGATCCTTTGCCGTTGGTTCCGGCAATCAGTATTGATGGAAAGCCGAGCTGCGGATCGCCAACCGCCTCAAGCAGAGTTCGCACTTCTGCCAACGAAAACTTGCGCCGTGGCATGCCCGGCTTCCCGTAGAGCTCCGGTGCCAGAGCGTTGAGTTGATCGATAGCTGCTGCGTAGGACATTGAAACTTCAGTATAGAAGTTGCGAAGCTTGCGGTCAGTTTGGCGTTGGACGTTGGGCGGTGTCGACGACTAGCGCCTGCACTACGCCGTGAGTGGCTTCGATCCGCAGGCCAAGTTCCTGTTCAATCGCAGTAAAGAAGGGCGGACTCGGCGCGTCACTTGGCGCCACCGGAACCTCGCCACCGAACTGCGTCTCGTCAGGCGCCCAGTCAAGATCGAAGTCATACTTTCCAGTGAGGCCTGTCTTGTCAACAACCGGCCGGTCCAGCAGCGCCCGCTGCAACAACGACGCAAAGTCGCCCATCGTTGCGTTTCGCGCTGGCAAGAGGATGCGCTGCGGGTACACGGTCGAGGTGAGTTGCGCAGGATCGGTCGCCGGCGCCGTGCTTTCCTTGAGTTTTGGTCCACTCTTTGCTACTTCCAGGACGTAGATCGAAAAATCCTTTCCTTCACGATGAAAACTGAGCATGAAGAGGTCGGAAAGCAATGTTCGGAGCATCGCCATCTGTTCATCATGCGTTAGGCGAGCAGCGCCTGGTGTCACGGCCTGAATGTCGTAGTGGTCCGAGTCGATCCAATCCGGCCCGCCTGAAATTGTTTTGGGGCTCAGGTCGTAGGCCGCAGCAATCATTAACTTCAGTGTGTAGTTCTTTGCCACGAAGCGGTTGGTTCCTTGCATCGTGATGAACCGCCCGGCCTTCGCGTCAGGAGACACTGGCTTAATAGTCGCTACTTCAAAAACTGCAGGCGGGGAAGGCGACTGGGCAACAAGAGTTGGCGCCGCCGCGACCAACAGCAATCCTGCAACCTGCCTGAACATCCGCCTTCACCTCAAAAGCCGTATCGCACGACTATCTTCTCGTGCGCGCAAGTTCTGGCGCTTCGCTCCTTCGCGTCTTCATTTTGCGCAACCTCTCCACGCAGATGTGCAAGATGAGAGTTCTCTAATATCTTTTACAGCAGCCCTTTCGGCGCCCCTTGCACACAACCCACGCGCATTCCACAGCCAATCCCAGTTCGACATGTGAGAGAAGTGGAAACTACGCTCCGCTTGATTCGGTTCCTGCCTTGTTTTCCAAATTCCCTGAATCCCACAGCTGGGTTTTAGAAAACCGTCCGCTCCATAACCCGCTGCCTGCAACGAACTTTGCTCGAATTCCTATTTTTCCTGGGCCAACTACGGAGACTACTGGTTATTTGATCCTTTCTATCCCGTCTTTAATGGCCGTAATGCGCGACCCTGTGCCTCGCTTGAGTTACGTTCCCCCACGCTTCTGGGTCGAGCGGCGACACGATGAGATCGTCCAGCGCCGAACAGTCCCGGGAATCTAGAGAACAATCCCGGTTTTCCACGCGCATTCTCATCAAGAGATGACTACAATCGGGATGAAGAAAACTGCCGCTTCCGATGGCCCGCATGCTGTTATACAGTGGGGGTATAGGGCGCGGGTCAGAGAGTAGGGGTGGGGCCTATGCCTAGTGTGGAAAGCGAAGTCGAGAAGCCGGCCGCGCAGGGGGCAGCGATGGAGATTACGGTAAGCCGCCAGGATCTGGTGAAGGAACTGACAGCGACGCAGAGCGTGGTCGAGCGCAAGACGACGATTCCGATTCTGTCGAATTTCCTCATCGAGGCTGATGGGGATCGCCTGAACATCACGGCGACTGATCTTGACCAGGCCATCCGTACCAGCGCAGCCGTCAAGGTAAAGAAGGCCGGCGCGTGCACTATTCCCGCGCGAAAGCTTTACGACTACATCAAGCTTTTGCCCGACGGCGATATCTCAATCAAGCTGCTTGAGAACCACTGGGTGCAAATCCGCAGCGGCCGCTCCAACACCAAGATGGTCGGCATGGCGCGTGCCAACTACCCCCAGGTCCCCGAGTTCCCCACCGTAGCGGTCACCAGCATTCCACTCGCGGCGCTGCGAGCCTTAATTGCGCGCACCATTTTTGCCATCTCGAATGAAGAATCGCGCTACACGTTGAATGGCGCACTGCTCGTTCTCAAGGCAGAGTCGCTCGCAATGGTGGCCACCGACGGCCACCGGCTGGCATTCGTCGAAAAGCCAGGCGAGGCACTTGAAGGCATCAGCGGTGAAAAGCGCGTGCTGATTCCGCGCAAGGCGCTCCAGGAGTTGCAGGTGCTGCTCTCCTCGACCGAGGCCGAAAAAGTGGAGTTCGCCGACGACGAGCACACGCTGTTCTTCCGCATCGGGCATCGCACTCTGTCAAGCCGCAAGCTGAGCGGGCAATTCCCGAACTTTGAAGCGGTGATGCCGCGCGACAACACAAAGTTCGCGGTGGTGCGGTCGAGCGAGCTTTCCGCGGCCATCCAGCGTGTGGCGCAGTTTGCCGATGAGCGCTCGGGAGCAATCCGGCTGCGCCTTGAGGACAACGAGCTCAAGATCAGCGCGAACTCGACCGAGTCCGGCGAGAGCGAGGATACGATCGATACACCGTACGCGAGCGATCCGATCGTTGTCGGCTTCAATTCGGTCTACATCCTCGAGTTCCTGCGAGCGCTGGACAACGCCGGCGAAGTGCGGCTCGAGTTTAAGGACGCGCAGTCGGCCGGCCAGATGCGCCCCGAAGATCCCGACGCGGAGTACAAGTACCGCTACGTGCTGATGCCGATGCGGATCTGACGGGCACTGTCCCCTGCAACCGCTGGAAAGCGCGTCGTCGATAATTCATCAAGCGACACAGGCCTCGAGCGAGCCCGAGATCATGCGTGCGCCTATTCCGCACGGAGAGAGTCGACCGGGTTCACGTTTGCCGCGCGCATTGACGGAATGAGACTGGCCAGCATCGTAACCGCTGCGAGTAGCAGGGCGGCGCCGGCGAGAGTGGCCGGATCGCGCGACTTCAATCCGAAGAGGAGCGCGCCGGCTGCGCTAGCCGCAGCAAGGGACAAGCCCGCGCCCAGAACCAACCCGGTCGCCAGCAGCGTCACGGACTTGCCGAGAATCATGGCCGTGATGTTGGTGCGTTGTGCGCCAAGAGCCATGCGAATCCCAATCTCGGTCGTCCGTTCAGTCACCGTGTAGGACATCACGCCATAGAGGCCGGTCATAGCAAGAACCAACGCCAGCGCGCCGAAGAATCCTGAGAGCGTGGCCAACAGCCGCTCGGCGAGCAGCGACTGCTCAATCTGGTCTTGCAGCCCATAGAAGTCGAACCTGATTGCTGAGCTCACGTCGTGTAAAGTGCGGCGGATCGCCTGCTCCGCGGCATTCATGGGCAGCTTGGATCGGACCAGCATCTGCATATTGCTCTCCGTGTCCATGTCCTGCGCGAGCGCAAGATAGGCAATGGGCCCGGCGGGGCGCCGGATGCCGCGGTATTTCGTATCCTTTACCAGGCCGACGATCAGGTTCAGTTGCGCTGGGCTCGACGGCGTGGCCTCGCGCCAGAAGCGCACTCCAATCACGTTTGGGCCCAGCCCGAGCTTCTTGGCGAAAGCCTCGTTCACAACGGCCACACGCGGGGATTGGCTGGTGTCGCCGTCATTGAAATCCCGCCCGGCGACCATCGGAATGCGCAGCGTATCGAAGTAATCCGGGCTGACGCTAGCGAAGTCCGACTCCCGCCGCTGGGTTGTGTCATGGCCGTCGATCCACACTGCGTTGCTCCAGCTCTCGCCGCTCAGCGGCACGACATTCGTGTTGGCTGCCTCGCTCACACCGGGAGTCGAGCGTATGCGATCGAGTAGCTGACGCTGGAAAGCGGCGCGCCGATCGACGGGGATTTGCAATCGCGTGAAATCCACTCTCGTGATCAGTACGCCCTTGGCCTCAAAACCTGGATCATCGGTCAGCAGGTTGCGCAGGCTCTGCGTGAAGAGCAGAGCGGTGAAAAGCAGCACGAGAGAGATCGCTACCTGCGAAACTACGAGCACGCCGCGAAATCCCAGCCGGCCCCGGCTTGCCGTCGTGCCGTGGCCAGCCGCCTTCATCGCCGCACCCGGTGCCGTACGGGAGGCTCGCAATGCCGCTGCCAGCCCGAAGAGCAGACATGTGAGCAACGAGATTCCCAACAGAAAGACAAAGAGGCGCCAGTCCAGCTTGAAGTCGAGAGAGATGGGATTGTTCTGTGTATTTAGATAAGCCACCAGCGCACGGCTCAACGCCTGCGCCAACGCGGCGCCGGCCAAAGCCTCCGCAATCGAAAGCACCAGGCTCTCACCCAGCACCAGCCGGATCAGTCGCCAACGCCCGGCACCCAAGGCCAGCCGCACGGCCAGGTCTCGCTCGCGTGCAGTTGTCCGGGCCAGCATCAGGCTCGCGAGATTGGCGCATGTAATCAGCAGCACCAGGCCTGCGATCCCGAGCAGAAACCGCAGCGGATCGGAATACGTTTCGCGCAACATGGATACGCCTGCCGCCGAAGGTTCCGCGGTGAGCTTCATCGCGAGATAGTCCTTCACGCTCTCCGGGGGATAATCTGCCCGCAGCGTCGACGCGAAGATGCCGGGCGAGACGGTTCCAAGACGCGCTGCCACTTGCTTGACAGACCATCCTGGCTCGAGCCTGCCAATCGCCGAAAGCCACCACTTGGTGCTCGAGGTCAGAAGGTTCTTCGTTTCAAGATAAGGCTGCGAGCAGACGGGCACGGCCACATCAAAGTTGCGGCCCACGGCAACCCCGAAGAAGTTCGCCGGCGTGATGCCGATGATCTCCACCGACTTGTCATTAAGCCGCAGCATTTGACCCAGCGCCGGGCGACCGCCGAACTCCTGCTGCCAGAAGCCATTGCTGATCACTGCGCCGGGGAGTCCGCAGCCAGGTCGGTCGTCCTTTGCCGAGAACAACCGCCCGGCAACGGGTGTCACTCCCAGGACGTTGAAGAAGTCACCGCTTACATAGAGGCCATTCACAATACGGGCGTCGCCGCCCGAATCACGGGAGAATTCGACGTCCCGCCACGCAGCGATTCCCGAGAAGCCCTGGTGATCTTGGCGAAGCTTCTCCCAGATTAGATTGGTTACCGCTGGATAGCGGGTGAAGAAGCTGCCGCGCGCCTTGCTCAAATCGACGACGCGCACCTGAAGCAGCTCCTGCGGGTTCCTCACCGGCAGCGACTGGAGCAACACCGCATCGAGAAGCTCGAATATGGCCGTGTTTGCGCCAATACCAAGCGCAAGTGTGGCGACTACGACGACGGAAAAGCTTCGGCTCTTGACGAAGACGCGGAACGCACTCCGCACATCGTGCCAGAGGCTCTCAAGTCCGAGCGCACTATCTTCCGCCGAGACGCGCTCGCGCAATACTGTTGGATTGCCGAAGCGTCTGCGCGCATCGCGCTCCGCCGCTTCGCGGCTCATGCCCCGGGCCATGTTGTCGTCGATGCACATGGCCATGTGTTCGCGCAGCTCCGCGTCGATCTCGCGATCCGCGCGCGCGCGTCTTCCCAGCAACAGAATTTTTCGTAGCAGTGCCATGGTTTACCTCAAGCGAAGCGCAGAATCGCATCCACGCCTTTCACAACTTGCGCCCAATTCTTTTCGCGGCTGGCAAGCTGTTCCCGGCCCGCGCGCGTCAGCGCGTACCACTTGGCCTTGCGCCCATAGTCGGTGGCCGCCCAGCTCGCGCGTAGCCAGCCGTTCTGTTCCATTCTGTGCAATGCGGGGTAGAGCGAGCCCTCTTCCACGATGAGCAGCTCATCGGTCACCCGCCGGATGTGCATCACGATGCCGTAACCGTGCATGGACCCCAGCTGCGAAAGTGTTTTGAGAATCAGGAGATCGAGCGCGCCCTGCAGATCATTCTTTGCCATGTGTATGCTCTTACCCCTAGATAGCGAGGGTAAGAACCAACGTAGCCCGGGTATGCCCTAGATGTCAAGGGGAGAGCATCGCCTTGTTAGTCGGGCGGAGTGACATCTGAGTCTTCTTGGGGAGGTCCGGCCAGGCATTCGTTATTGCGACAGCCGCGCCGCTGCTTTCATCAACTCGCCGCGTGGTTCCGGCGGGGTCAAGCGAGAGTGTGCACCCGGCTACGCAGCGGCCGGCGCCTTCAGAAACTCCAGCGCGCGAATCAGGTACGCCTTCAGATCCTTGCGATGGACGACGGCGTCGAGGAAGCCCTTTTCCAGCAGAAACTCCGATCGCTGGAAACCTTCGGGCAGCTTTTGCCGGATGGTCTGCTCGATGACGCGCGGGCCGGCGAAGCCAATCAACGCGCCGGGCTCGGCAATGTTCAGGTCGCCGAGCATGGCAAAGCTGGCAGTGACGCCCCCGGTGGTGGGGTCGGTGAGTATGCAGATGTAGGGCACGCGCGCATCGTCGAGTTGCGCAAGCGCGGTGGAGATTTTGGCCATCTGCATCAGGCTCACGACGCCTTCCATCATGCGCGCGCCACCCGATGCCGCCACGATGATGAGAGGCTTGCGCGTCATGCGAGCGCGGTCCACGGCGCGGGCGATCGTCTCGCCCACGACTGCGCCCATGGAGCCGCCGATAAAGCCGTACTCCATAGCGCTGACAACGACCTCATGCGGACCGAGTTGGCCCAGCGCGTTGACGATGGCATCGTCGAGGCCGGTCTGCTGGCGCGCGGCGCGCAACCGCTGCCTGTAGGGCTTCACGTCGCTGAATTTGAGGGGATCGGTAGAGCGCAGGCCTTTGTCAACCAATTCGTAGCCCGGTTCGAGCAGCATCTCGATGCGCCCGCGCGCGCCGAGCTTGAAATGGTGCTGGCATTTGGGGCAGACCATCAGATTGGCCTCAAGATCGGCCTTGTAGATGGGCTGACGGCAGCCCGGGCACTTCACCCAGAGGCCTTCGGTGCGGACGTTTTTAGCGCCCGCAGCCGAGCCAGAGTCGGAGCCGCCGTTCTCGGGAGGAGGCGTCGGCTCGAACTCCCCGCTCTCGCGCTTGAACCAGGACATACCGTTCAAATTGTAAATGGCCGGCACATGGCTCGCGGCCTTGCATAATTGGTTTTGGCGTTCCGCGCATTGGCTTTGGCGTTCGGGAATGATATCGCTAGTAGGAGAACGAAAGAAGCTGCACGCATCCCCCTGGGGTTCGGAATCCCCTTCAGGAAGGCGGCCGTATCTTGCTTGAGATCTCGCGGACTGTAGTTTCCATGAGCACGGTTGGGCTGACGGTGCTCGGGGCCGGTGTGATCGCCCGGCGGTCAACGCTCGCGTCCGGCCTTCCGTCCGGACCGATTACCGAGCGGGCGATCGCACTGGGACGCGTCTTTGTGGCGGCCCCATTGGCGACCTTCGGCGCGTTGCACCTGGCCGCGGCAAGGGGGCTCATGGAGATGGTTCCCGGGTATATGCCATGGCACCTGTTTTGGGTCTACCTGGTCGGGTTCGCGCTCATTGCAACTGCGCTCAGCCTCGTCTTCGACCGCGTGGTGCTCTGGTCGGGTTTGCTGGCTGGGGGCATGTTCCTGGCTTTCGTCGCCATGATGGACCTTCCGGGCGTCATTGCCGGTCAGCACGATCGCTTTGCCTTTGCGCTGCTGGCGCGAGAGACCACATTCGGTTGCGCTCTGCTGGCCCTGGCCGGCAGCGTCGCCCCTCGCGGCTCACCCTGGGCGCGGCTGGTGACGCCATGCCGAATCATCTTCGCTGTCGTGGCGCTCTTCTTTGGCGTCGAGCATTTTCTTCACCCCGAGTTTCTGCCCGGCGTGCCTCTTGAGAAATTGACGCCGCCCTGGGTTCCTGTGCCGCGCGTGTGGGGATACGCGGTCGGTGCGGTACTGCTGGTGAGCGGCGCGGTGCTTCTGTTAAACCGCAGGGCCCGCGACGCGGCGGCGTGGCTCGGTATCGTGTTGGCGGCCACGGTAGCTCTTATCTACGTGCCAATGTTGGGGCCTGCTCACGGCACCGCTGAGGTTGTCGAGGTAATCGACTACATCGGAGACACGCTGCTCTACGCCGGAACGGCCCTCATTGTTGCCGAGGCGTTGAGCCGGAGGAAAAGCGACGCTCGTGTTTCCGTTTCCTGGAGCTAAGTGCGTTTGGAGCAATCGGGGCCGGTGTGCTCCGGTCCGCGTCCATCACCTTCCGCCGCCGCGCAGGTAGGCGTCGTCGCCGTCGATCCAGTCCTGGCGCGGAGGATTGAAGATGTCGAGCGCAACCGAATCCTCCAAAGCGACGACCTCGTGCGGCAGGTGCGGCGGAATGCAAAGAATCTCTCCCGCCCGGACGGTCACCGGCTTCCCGTCGATGCGGAACTCGAGCGCGCCTTCAACCACGTGACTGATCTGCTCGTGAAAGTGGTGGTGCATGGGCACAAGTGCACCCTTCCTGAGCACGATACGGGCCAGCATCATATTGGTCCCTACGATGTATTGCCGTGTGGTGAGCGGGTTCATCTGTTCCGGCTTGATGTCTGCCCAGCGATGGTGTGTGCTTGCGATTGATGGCTTTTCCTGCGGCATTTCAGCTCCAGATGGCGACGACGGATGGCAGCGGCTTGCGGCTCGAGAAGCGCTGCGCGCCGCTCGATTTCGGGCGGCGATCAACCGCTGCACGCCTGTTCTATGCTAATCACCATGGTACAAAATCGAACCGTGCGGATGCCCAAAGCGGATCGCGCGACGCTTGGCTGCGCCGCGAAGGACAGACGGTGAGCATCGGGAATTTTTTCGTCCGCGCTGCGAAGGCGCCGCTCAGTGTGTTTCGGCGACGCGACGGCCGAAGGGGCGAGAGCAAGCACTGGAGCCACGAGCGATCGCCGGAGATTTTACATAGCCGGCTGATGCCGGCGGCGACGTATTCGCCGTGGCTGGCGGACGCGGCGTTCACCGCGGTATATCAACGGATCAAAAAATTCACGCTGGTAGATATCTATCGCTGCTACGAACTTTGGGAGCTGGCGAAGCAGTCGGTACGCGTGGATGGGGCGATTGTCGAGGTGGGTGTGTGGCGCGGCGGGACGGGATGCCTACTGGCGTTGGCGGCCCCGCAAAAGGCGGTCTATCTGGCCGACACGTTTGCGGGAGTGGTGAATGCAAGCGCGCACGATACGCGGTACGCAGGCGGAGAACACGCAGACACTTCAGAGGATGTGGTGCAGGGGTTGCTGACTTCGGCGGGAGTGAAAAACGCGCGGTTGCTGAAGGGCAGGTTTCCCGACGAAACGGCGGCGATGGTGGAAGGGCGCGTGGCGCTGCTGCACGTAGATGTGGACGTGTATGAGTCGGCGAGAGCAACGGTGGAGTGGGCGATGCCGCGGCTGTTGCCTGGAACAGCAATCATCTTCGACGATTACGGATTTTCTGGATGCGAAGGCGTCACGCGGCTCGTGAATGATTTGCGCGGGCAGTTGTCGGGATTTTCGTTCTTCTACAATCTCAACGGCCACGCCGTTATGGTGAAGACGGCTGGCGCGCAGCCACAAACCTAAGCGCGGGCATCAGTACTCTATGCCTTTTTGCGCGAGGATGCCCTTCTGGTAGGCGTGTTTCACTTCGCGCATCTCGGTCACAGTGTCGGCGAGCTCCACCAGCAAAGGATGCGCGTTGCGCCCCGTCAGAATTACATGCACCATCTCAGGCTTGTTGCGCAGCGCCTCGGCAACGACTGCGGCATCGAGCATCTTGTAACTGATGGCGTAATTGATTTCATCAAGCACGACCATGTCCCACTCGCCGGAGTTGATCGCCTCTCGCGCCTCGTCCCACGCCGCCTGCACCAGCCGAAGGTCTTCAGGATCGGCCTCGGCGCCGCCAACCTTCACGAAGCCGCGCCCCATCTGCTTGATCACAAAATTGCCAACGAAGGTCCCGCCGAAGGCTTCCACGGCGTCGAGCTCGCCATAGTGCCATGATCCCTTGATGAACTGCAGCATGAGCACCTTCATGCCGCAGCCGACTGCGCGCAGCGCGGTGCCTAAAGCTGCCGTGGTCTTGCCCTTGCCAGGGCCAGTGTTGATGAGGATGAGGCCTCGCCGAGAGGGCGTCTCGCTTTTCATCGTGCTCAATGTCCCTTGTGGTATGGGTGACCCGTCAGAATTGTACATGTGCGATAGATCTGCTCAGCCATCACCAGGCGGGCCAGTTGGTGCGCGAGGGTCATCGGCCCGAGAGATAGCAGGCCGCGACGGCGTTTCCACTCGGCTCGCACCAGTTCAGACCATCCGTCCGCCGGCCCAATAGCAAAGATGATGTGTTGCGCGCCCTCATCTCGCCTTGCCCTCAGCCATGTCGCCAGCTCTTCTGAAGTCATCCGCTGGCCGGTCGCGTCGAGCAGCAGAACCTGGGCCTCGGTGCGGCCGTGTTGGCGGGCAAGCCAGTCAAAGAGCCCGCGTTCTTCGCGAAACGCCTGGGTTTCGCATCGCGCAACTCCTGCAGATCGTTTCAGATAGTCGCAAACCAGGGTCTCGAATGGATCCTTCGGTCGGGCGCGTCCACCGATATTGACCAACGTGATCTGCATGGGAGGAGGATACCGCAATGCCAAGGCGGCGGACGCAGCATCATTTACGGGCTCAATTCTCCCAAAATCTGGGAGTTTTGCTCAAAACTTTGGATTTCTGGAATAAGAATCTCATAAAATTCTACAAGTTTTCATAGTACGCGATCCGTAAACGGTTAACGCGCTGTAAATAAATCCTTTGTTTTCCTCATATCACGAACCGGCACAAAGCTCACCGGAATTGGCACCTGTCGTGCACTGAAGTACAACGGAGATCTTTCCCGTTCTGCGCACCAGTCCGACACGTAGCGACCTTTGCAGACATAGCGTTAGCGTAGATTTCCGGAGTTTTGGGGCATAACGAACTTCCTCATTTCTCAATTGGAATGCTGCTTCCCGCTTCACAGAGCAAGTGCAAGAGGTCCAAGCCAGGCCAACAAAGGCGAACGCCAGCGATGGTTTCGATCATCGCACGTTGCATTTTGTTGCCGGTTCAGTTCAAGACGCCGGGGTTTCGGCGATTCTTACGCAGCGCAAAGTCCTGTAGGAGGGACGCAAATGAAGAACCTGGTGAAGATCACTTGCTGCATGTTGGCGATGATGGCTTTCAGCTTTGTGGCAGTCTGCCATGCGCAGGATGTTTCGGGCATGACGGGTGTTGTAACGGATTCGTCCGGCGCGGCAATTCCCGGCGCTACGGTCGTCCTCACCAACACCTCGACCGGGGCCAAGTACACGCAGGAGACCAACTCCATCGGTTCCTACCGCTTCGCGCAGATTCCTCCCGGGCAGACCTATTCGGCCCGTTTCACGGCCAAAGGCTTTGCAGCGTTCGCGGTCAACAATATCCCGCTGCTTGTAAACCAGGTGCGAACGCAGAACGCAACGTTGAGCGTCGGCGCGCAGGTTTCCACCGTGGAAGTCACCGCCTCAAACGCGGAAGTGACCATCGACACCTCTGACGCCCTCGTCGGCAATGATCTTGACCCAGCGGCGCTCAACAACCTTCCCGTACAGCAGAGAAACAATCCCCTCGCCCTCTTCATCATGCAGCCGGGAGTAACCGACTCCGGCTCGGTCACTGGCGCCCGCTCTGACCAGAATGACGTCACGCTGGACGGGCTGGACGTGAATGATTTCGCCACAGGCGGAGCGGCGCAGCAAAACAAGGGCGCTGGAGTCTTTCAGGGATTTGGCACCGGCGGTGGAATCACGATTGTTGGGAATGCCCCCGTGGATTCTGTGGAAGAGTTCCAGGGCGGCGTTTCAGGTAACGAAGCAGCCACCGGCCCCGCCGCGGGCGGGCAGTTTGCAATGGTCACCAAGAGCGGCACCAATCACTTTCATGGCGACCTCAACGAATATCACCGTGACACTTCGCTGACCGCCAACGACTGGTTCAGCAACGATGCCAGCCCCATCGTCCCCCGCCAGCACCTGATCCATAACCAGTTCGGCGGCAGCATCGGAGGACCGATCCTCCGAAACAGGGCATTCTTTTTCTTCGACTTCAACGACTCCAAAATCGTCGCCGGCTCGGTTGTGAACAGAACCGTCCCCAGCACCGCCCTTCGCGCCGGCAGCATCACCTACGACAACACGGCCGGAGGCACCACCACGCTGACTGCGGCACAGGTGGCCAAATACGACCCCGCAGGCATCGGCGTCGACCAAAACTGGTTGACCTTCATCACTAAGCGTTTTCCAACTCCGAACCAGACCGCCGGCGGCGATGGCCTGAACTCGCTCGGATTTACCTTTAATGCACCCGACAACGACGACGAGACAGATTACGTATCCAGGATCGATTACCGCATTAACGCCAGCATGAACCTCTGGGGACGCTTCAGCATCACCCGCGATCAAGCGGTGAACCAGCCCAACGAATTCCCCGGCGACACGCTTACTTCTCCGCAAACCGATCGCTCCTATGCTTTCGTGATCGGGCACACTTGGGTGATCGGCCAGAACAAGACCAACCGCGTCTTCCTCGGCGAGGTGGTGCAGAAGGTCGCCAATCCGATTGACTATAACCCCACCGGCAGCACCGCATTTACATTCGGCGACGGCGCCGATCAGTCATTGACCTCGAATCCATACATCTGGCCGGGCGCGACCGCACGCCGCGTGCCCAATGAGCAACTCGGGGACGATTTCTCCATGACCACGGGCAGGCATACATGGCAATTCGGCGGGCTCATCAAGGACATCCTGGCCCACGACACCACGGTCGCCGATTACAACGTCACCGAGATCGGTTTGGGCGGCCAGATCTTCTCTCTATGCGGCCCCGCCGCGGGCGCCTGCGGCACCGGCAACCCCAGCCTCCGTCCCTCTGACCTCAATCTTGCCGATAAGTTCACCTGGGATGAGCCCTTTGCGTTCCTTCTGGGCCGCATCGGCAGCGTCTCCAGCGACTACAACTACAACGCGCAAGGCCAGTCGCTGAAGCAGCTCACCGGCGACCAGCGCTTCTACCGCTACTACCAGACCCAGTTCTATGCGCAGGACACCTGGAAGGCGCTGCCCAGCCTGAGTATCACTTATGGAGTCACCTACCAATGGTTCTCAGTCCCCTACGAGATCCACGGTCTGGAGAGCACCGAGCCATTCAGCTTCAACGAATACTTCGGTGCGCGCGTGCAGCAGAGCAATGGGGCCCAATCAGGAACGGGATCCCTGCCCTTGATTCCCTACGTGCTCGGCGGAAAGGGCAATGGTTCCGGCGCCCCGCCGCTGTATGCTCCTCAGTACCGGAACTTGGCTCCCCACTTGGGCTTTGCCTGGAACCCAGGGTTTGACAAGAAGCTTGTGATCAACGGCGGCGCAGGCGTCGTCTACGATCGCACCGTGATCGAGGCGATCCAGCACTTGCAGGATGCATATTCGTACCTTTTCCAGCAGACCAAGGGGAACACGTATGGGACCGCGGGAGATCCGTACGATTCCGTCAAGAACGATAAGCGCCTTGACGCGAACAACCAGCTCTCGAATATTTCTCTCACGCCGCCCGCCACGCCAACGCCGCCTTACCAGCCATTCTCTGGCTCCGTCTATTGCGCGGCATATAACTACTCCCCTTGCGGTCTTCAGGACGGGCTGGCTTTCAACGAGACGATCGATCCCTCTTTGCAGACGCCGTACAACCTGGTCTTCAACTTCGGCGTACAGCGGCAGGTCGCCTGGGACATGATCCTCAAGGTAAACTTCGTCAACCGTTTGGGGCGCAAGCTCCTGGCGCAGGAAGACGCCAACCAGGTGCTTGAATACGTCGATCCCGTGTCGGGCGAGAAATTCTCTACCGCCTTTGCTTCCATCACCCAGCAATCCCGGCAGGGTATCGATCCTGACAAGATGACAGTGCAGCCATGGTTTGAAAATATCGTCTCACCCAGCTACCGAACCGCTACCAAGTGTGCATACACCACAAACACGGCGTGCCTCGCCTCCGGAATCAGCGGCTATACCTTCAACGGCGACTTTGGCGACTTCACGCAGTCCATTGCCAGCTATGTGCCCGCCAACATCGGCTCCGCCGCGCAGTTCTCTGAAAATTCGTTCCACGACAACGCGGCATTTTCCAACTACGATGGGCTCCTGGTGACCTTGCAGAAAAACATGTCGCATGGTCTCAATTTCGACTTCAACTACACCTGGTCGCACTCCATCGACAACCTTTCGTTCTTCGCCAACTCCCAGGGCGACACGGGCATCGGCGGTATCGGCCTCGTATGCGATGCCATCCACCCACGTGAGTGCCGCTCCAGCTCCGACTTCGATATCCGCAACAACTTCACTACCGACGCTACCTACCAGTTGCCGTTCGGCAAGGGCAGAATGTTCGCCAACAGCGGCCCGCTCTGGGTCGACGAGGCCATCGGCGGCTGGGACGTCAGCGGCATTGGTGAATGGCACGGCGGCTACCCGTGGTCGGGTGCCTCGAACGCCTACGTCGCAAGCTATTCCAACGATGCTCCGCCAATCTTCATTGGCACCAATCGCGCGGCAATTCAAACCCATTTGACCAAAAATCCCACTTGGCTGGGCAGCGGCGTGAGCGATTTCGCCAACGCCAATACGGCTGCCGCCCAGTTTGAGGGCCCCGTCGGATTCCAGATCGGTCCTCGCAACAGCTTCCGCGGCCCGGGGTTCTTCAATGCGGATCTTGGACTCGCCAAGAACTTCCCGGTATATAAGGAAGCGGTTAACCTGAAGTTCCGTGCCGACGCCTTCAATGCGTTCAACCACCCGAACTTCGAAAACCCCACAGAGAATGTCTTCAACGGCTATGACAACCTGGACTACCAGGCGGGACAAGGCTTCGGCCAGATCAGCTTCCCGGTAGTCCCCTCCGGCAACGAGAACAACGGCGCTCGCGTGCTGCAGCTCTCGCTCCGGCTGGAGTTCTAGGGACCTTCGTACGGGAGGAGCAAAGAAGGGACCGCTTCGGCGGTCCCTTTTCGTTTGCCTATCCGGATTGCAAGAGAGAAGAAACGCCAAAAGTCTGGAGATCGCGTTCGGTCCAGATTATGCAACCTTCTGTGCAGCACCTACCAAATTTCATAGGGACGGCGCCGGCTTTGATAAAACAGAATTGTATAAGCTATTTATTTTCAACGTGGATACCGGTCCATTACCAACGTACTTAAATGGCAAATGAATTGCACTATGTTTCTGCAGATATCCCCGTAATCCAGAGAGGTCGCGCCCAACGGGTATGAGTCCGTGTGGGTGACGGCGCGGGAATCTGTAAGCTTGCTAGTTGACTTGTTGTATTGAACGAACTTGCGGGATCGGACTTGCCCTCCCCATCGAGCCTCCGAAAGCGCACGAACCTGAATCGCGAAGTTCCAAAGCTGGCGATTCAGAACTGTTTTTGGAGGAGTTACGATGAGAAGCTGGCTCAAAACATTTTCACTTTTTGCCGCTTTGTTGGCCATTGTGGCATTGCCCTTGGCCGCGCAACAAAGTGGATCTGTCACTGGCGGACTGAACGGAACCGTCGTTGACACCAGCGGCGCGGTGGTGCCCGACGCCAAGGTCACGCTGACCGGCCCGCAGGGCTCGCACGTGATGGCGACTGACAACATGGGGCACTACGCCTTTACCGATCTTGTCCCCGGGTTCTACGAAGTTAAAGTTGAGAAGACCGGATTCAAGACGGTGAAGTCGCCCCACAACGAGGTGGTGGTGAACGTCTCCTCGCTCATGAACGTCACCCTACCCGTTGGCAGCGCGCAGGAGACAGTTGAGGTATCGGCCGCCGCCGTCGAAATTGACACGCAATCCACCGCCATCGATTCCAACCTCACCGATGCCTTCTACAACAATGTTCCCCTGCCGCGCGCGGTCAGCGCCATCTTTTATGCGGCACCCAGCGTTGCCGCCGGCCAGGTCGCCGGAGCTGCGAATCAGATCGGCCCCGGCACCCAGAACCCCTCCATCGGCGGTTCCTCCGGCCTCGAGAACCTCTACGTGGTCGATGGCGTCACCGTCACCGATCAGGCCTATGGGAGCCTGGGTACCTATAACCCCCTCCATGGGTCACTGGGCACGGGCATCAACCTGGCCTTCATCAAGGAAGTGGACGTCAAGTCGTACGGCTTCGAGCCGCAGTTCGGCAAGGCCCAGGGTGGCATTGTCCAGATTGTCACCAAGTCCGGCGGCAACAGCTTTCACGGAGCGTTGGGCGCCTATGCCGGGCCCGGCGCGTGGTATGCGGCGCGCAAGCAGTTCTATCAGTTCGGCTACCTGCAAACCTACCCCAGCGCCCAACTGTCGAATCCGCACTATGACCTGGCGGCCGAATTCGGTGGATATGTTCCGGCCTTCAAGGACAAGATCTTCTTCTTCGGTGCGTTCGACCCCTCGCTCGATCAGAACATCAATACTGCGAACCCCAATTTCCCCTACGCGCCCATCGTCAGCCACGGACCGTTTGCCTACAGCCAAACCGCGTTGAGCTGGGCCGGAAAACTCACCTTCAACCTCAGCCCGAAAATCCAGTTTGAAGCCGCCAGCTTTGGCGATCCTTCCCGCCACAATCAAGTTCCCATCACGCTGTCCACAACTAACATCCAGTCCGCGCTCAGCAATTACCAGTGGGGATCGCGGGACTCTCTTGGCCGCATCTCCGCCACCATCACTCCCACCTGGGTCGCAGATGCCTCGTATACCTACAACTACGACCACTTAACCGAGAGCCCGGCTCTGAACCAGTATCAGATCAGCGACCAGTCGCTGCAGGTCGCGGGCACGGGCGGGACCGTCGTCACCGGCTTCGGCCAATATTACGGCTCGCGAGAAGGCACCTACAGTCTCATCTTCAACACCCAGAAGACGGCCCATTTCCTCGGCGACCACACTTTCTCCGTGGGCTACTCCTACGACCACACCAAGTTCCTCTACCTGCCGATCCGTTCCGGCCCCCTGTTTACCATTCCGGACAAGAACGCCAACGGCCAGACTTTGGCCACACTCTTCTCGAATATTCCCGCGAAAGTGGCTGGAGCTCAGACCAATGCCTCGTTCACGGTTACCGCAATTAATAAGGCGAACCTCGCCGACAATACCTGCCCTCTGTGCCCGATGTGGAATGGCATGAGGGTCTTTGCCACCGAAAGCCGCGGCACCTATGTCGGACTCTATGTGAACTCCCTCGAACGCTACCACGCCGCCTATGCCGACGACACCTACACGATGAATCGTTTCGTCACTTTCGATATCGGCGGGCGCTGGGAACAGGAGCGTGTTGCCGGGACCGTGCTGAGCTATGTCTTCGGCGGAAACTGGTCGCCGCGACTCGGCGTCAATATCGATCCCTTCGGCGATAACAAGGGCAAGTTCTTCATCAACTATGGGCGCAACTTCTGGGCCATGCCGCTCGATGCGGCCAACCGTCAGCTTGGCAACGAACAGGACGATACGTCCTACTACTTTGCCCCGGTGATCCAAGGTGGCGCGCTGGTCATCGTTCCTGACGACGCCCATACCCTGAACGGCATGCCCAAAGCCACAAACGCAGGCGCCGTCACGAATTTCGGCGGTCCGAGCTTCGCCTCTTCCACCGGCGAGGGCATCATCCCCGGAACCAAATCCGAGTACGAGACCGAGACCGTCGTCGGCTTTGAGCGCGAGGTCAAGAACGGGCTCGTGGTCAAAGCGCGCTACATTCGCCGCAACCTCGCGCGCGTCATCGAGGACATCGGCTCGCAGTCGCCGGAAGGTTCGACGATTGGGGGCAATTACACGGGCGGCATTGCCAACCCGTCTTCAAAAACCGACATCGCAGTCAACGAGAACGAGCTGACCTACACTCCCGCGCAGTGGGCGGCGGCGAACCCCAATGCTGGCCAGAGCGGCTGGGTCTACGCGCCTCCGGTGAAAGGTTGCACCGCGGGCAACGACACCTACTTCTCTGCCGGCGGCATCTTTGTCGATGGTAACAACACGCCTCTGGGCGGCGCCTGCTTCCTGAACCTCGCAACCATGGATGCCCCGCCGGGCGATGGCAAGCCCGATGGGTTTGTCAATCCTGAGCGCGTATACCAGGCCCTTGAGATCGAGCTCGACAAGCGCTATAGCAATCATTGGCTGGCGGCTGTCAACTATCGCTTCGCCAATCTCTGGGGCAATTACGAAGGCGCATACCGCAACGACAATGGCCAATCCGACCCTGGCATCAGCTCATTGTTTGACTTTACGGCGGGCAAGTTGAATCTGCTCGGCGACCAATTCCTGCCAGGCTATCTCAGCACCGACCGGCGCGTGATAGGCAACCTGTTCCTCAGCTATACCGTTGGAGCCGACAGCCCGCTCGTTCATATGCTCAAGGGGCTTACCACGGGCGTTGCGCTCCGCGGACAATCCGGCGTCCCCCTCAGCTACCTGGGCGATCACCCGATCTATCTGAACCAGGGCGAGGTGCCGCTCGGCGGCCGCGGCGCGGCGGGCCGCACACCCGCGGCGGTTCAGCTCGACCTGAAGGGCGAATATGCCCTTCATATCCACGAGAGCCAGGTGATCAGACTGGGCCTTGACGCGCTCAACGTCACCAACACTCAGCCCATCGCCGGCAAGGTTGAGTTTACCCAGCAGCCGGCAACCGGCATCCCGGTGGTTGGCAATACGCCGCAGTTGAACTCGGACTATGGACGCCCGACAGCCTTCCAGGGCCCGTTTTATGCCCGGGCGACCCTCCGCTACGAGTTCTAGCTAGAATCGTTACAATCTAACTGGAGGGGAGAGAGACCCACTCTCTCCCCTTTCTATTTCATCTGGAGTTTCATCTCTTGAAGCCGATTTTCTCCCGCGCCCTGGCTCGGGTTCTCATCGTGACATGTCTTGCTTCCTTTGCGCATGCGGCCGACCGCTCAAAAGAACTGCCGCCACGCTACCGGCACTGGCTCAACGAAGAAGTCAACTACATTCTCGACAGCAATGAGAAAAAGGAATTTCTCTCGCTGACTACGGATCCGCAGCGGGATAGCTTTATCGACGCGTTCTGGCGGATTCGCAATCCCAATCCTGGTTCCTCCATCAACTCCTACAAGGAAGAGCACTATGAGCGCCTGGCATATGCCAACGAACATTATGGGACCCCGGGAAGGGATGATGGCTGGCGAACCGACCGGGGACGGATCTATATCATTCTCGGCCCGCCGAAACAGATCGTTTCTTATCTTTCTGCCCGCAATGTCCGGCCCATGGAAATCTGGTTTTACCAGTCGCCGAGCCTTGCGCTACCGCCTTACTTCAACCTGATTTTCTACAGGCGCAGTAACAGTGAAGACTTTACGCTCTATTCGCCGCTTTCCGACGGGCCGGCACGGCTCGTCGCAACGCTGGAAGCAATGAATGATCAGAAGCGAAGCCTCGACATCCTGCGCAAATCGCTTGGAGACGAGGTAGCCACGACTGCAGTTTCGCTGATTCCGGGAGAACCGGTTGATTTGCGTGCCGATGACTACGACCCCGGCATGTCATCCGACTTATTGCTGAGCGAGATCGCCGGCCTGCCCGACAACCCAATCACCCAGGAGATGCTCAACCAGAATCGCGCGCGCGAGCGCGTGACCACCAGCGTTTTTCTTGGAGGTGAGGACACATCGCTGAGTTATGAAACCTTCCGTGATGATCGCGGCCGCATGACACTCAGCTATCTGCTCGACATGCGCTATGTAGAGCCGCAGATTGTTGGGACGCATCAGGACGGCAAAAATTACTACGACCTGACTCTTCGCACTGACGTCCAGACACTCGCAGGAAAATTGGCATACACGCAGGAAGATCGACTGACTGGAAGCCTGACCGCTGCTCAGGCCGAAGTGGCCCGGAAGAAACATTTTGGCGCGGAAGCACGGCTGCCCCTGGTGCCAGGAAACTACAACGTAGTCGCCACCCTGACCAACAACGTAGACAAGACCGCCACGCGCCTCCGCGCAAGCGTGACTGTGCCCGCGCCAAAAGGTGGTAGCTTGGCGTTCTCCGGACTTTTGGCCTATGCGGCGCCGGCAGCCGTGCCCGATCCCAATAACCTGCTTCCGTTCAGCGGTTCTCATTTTCGCTTCACCCCGCGCGGCGCGCAGAACGTCTATATCCGCCAGGGCGAGAAGCTGTCTTTGGTCTTTCAGTTATGGCTCGATCCCAGGACGGCTGCATCAGCCGACACAGAGAAAATCCACCTGCATTACGTTTTTGGATCCATCGCCGCCTCTCACGACGAGGCGACACAAGAAGACGAGGAAGTGGATGGCGGGAATCGGGATCAAGCCGGGAATCTGCTCACCGGGCACACCCTCAACACCTCTGCTTTACAGCCCGGCGTCTACCAGGTGGTAGTAAGTGCAAACCGCGAAGGGGAACAGAGGACGGCGTACGCCACGCTCAACTTGCACGTTGCGCAGGCGGCGGATTCCATCGGCACATGGACCGCGTACGGCCCCACAGATCCCGGCGGAGAAGCAGTGGACGACCTGAAGCGTGGCCTTTCCGCTCAGGCACAGGGCTCAGATTCCGAAGCCCAGGCAGCGTTTCAGCGCGCAATCGTAGAGAGCCAGGGCGACATGCGCGCATTGGATAGCCTGGCTGCACTGCTGTCGAGCAAGGGCATGACCGAACAGTTGGCTGCATTGAGCCAGGAACCTGTTCTGCAGAAGAACTCTGCCAGCCCATCCACCCTGCTGGCCATAGCCGGAGCGCTGAATAAAACAGGAAATCCCAAAGCCGCTGTGCGCCTGCTTGAGACACAGATCACTCTTCAACCACCTAACATCGAGCTCTACAACGCGCTGGCCGATGCCTGCCAGGCGGCCGGCAACACGAGTCGCGCCAACCAGGTCCGGGCTATGGCAGCAAATCTGAAAAAATAGCCCGATTTCGGTCTGTCCGTATGCAACAGCCGCCATCTGCGGCGTCTTGGGCCATTTTGCGCTTTCTCGCAGACCGGCGCGCTCATGGCGGGCGGTTTCGACCTGTCAAGGCGGGCCGCTGCATGCAACCAGCACCCTTCCGCCAGCCCGATGGAATTTGGAAGGTCGCCCCGTTCTGATTCAGAATCTGCAAGTTCCAAGGTGCCGTCTACAGAATTCCATAACACCGAGCCGATCCGCGAAACCCACTGCGGCAAAAGCCCTTTATTTTCAAGACGTTTAACGCAAAGTGTACCTGCCCCGGATTGGCACACCAATTGCTGTTCCACAAGTCAACTCCCTGCATTAACTTGAGGGCACGGGGGGTGACCTTGCGCTCTTAAGCACGCAATTTCAAACGCTGAGAATTTTGGGCTGCGGTGCTTCTATATCGGTTGAATCAACGCGCGAATTCGGACTTGGCCTCACCATTGAGCCTCCGATAGCGCCAAGCACGGATCGTGAAGTCATATGCACTGGCTTTCCGGTCCGGATGGAATCTTGGAGGGAGTCTGATGCTGTCCATGCGGTTGCGTCTTATAGCCTTTGCCTTCGGCCTGATGGCCATTGCCGTGCTTCTTACTCCTGCAGCCAGAGCCCAGGACCAGGCGTCCATTACGGGAGTTGTCGCCGACGCCAGCGGTGCTGTCGTTCCCAAAGTCGGTGTGGTCCTTGAAAACCCGTTGACAAGCCTGACGTTCAAGGCGGTCACCAACGCGGAAGGGTCGTACACGATCGCCAACGTGCCACCGGGTCCGGGTTACAGAATCACTTTCTCGGCGTCAGGATTCAATACCGTCACCATCACCGATCTGTACCTGACCGTAGGTTCCACGCGTACAACAAACGTGCAGTTAAAAGTTGGCGGAGGGCTGCAGACGGTGCAGGTGTCCGCAGGAAACGAACAGATCACTCTTGACACGACCGATGCGACCATTGGGAATAACCTCCCGGTTCAGGATCTCTACGATCTGCCAGTCCAGAACAGAGACAATCCCTCGTCGCTCTTCTACGCGCAGCCGGGGACTACGCTGGCCGGGTCCGTCACCGGCGCCCGCGTCGACCAGAGCAGCGTGACCGTCGATGGTCTTGACGTAAATGACGAAGCAACAGGAACTTTTGGCGGCATTGTTGCAAACGCGCCGGTCGATTCAATTCAGGAATTTCGCGGTATGGTGGCCGGCCAGCTATCCAATGCCGGCCCCGGCGGAGGCGGCCAATACGCGCTGGTCACCAAGGGCGGTACGAACCAGTTCCATGGCAATGTGAACTGGTATCACTGGGACACCGACACTGAGGCCGACAACTGGTTCAACAACGACGTCACACCCAAAGTTCCCAGAACGCAAATCATCCAGAATCAGTACGGTGGAAACATCGGCGGGCCCATCATCATCCCCCACGTCTATCACGGCCGGGATAAGGCCTTCTTCTTCTTTGACTGGAATGGAAATCGCATCGCTCAAGGCACTTCGGTCGAGCGCACGGTTCCTATCAACGCCTTCCAGGGCGGACAGGTCTCGTATCAAAGCACAAGCGGTGTTAAGGCGCTGACTCAGACGCAATTGCAGGCGCTCGACCCAAGCCATCTCGGCTTCGACTCTAACATCCAGAGCGTCTTCTCAACCCGCTACCCGGCGCCGAATGACCTCACCGGGACGGTGGGAGACTTGGTGAATACTGCGGGCTTTCGCTTCAACGCGTCCACGCCGACCACAGAAGATGATTATGTGGGCAGAGTTGATTACAACCTGACCAGTAATCAGAAGATCTGGGGCCGCGGAACGGTTGAGAGATTTCAAAATATCAATGGCGTCATCCAATTCAAGGGCGACCCGCAAACTCACCCTCGCATCAACCACAGCCGTGCCTGGGTCGTGGGTCACAGTTGGACCATCGGGAACAACAAAACCAACCAGGCATCGTACGGCGAGACCATCACCGACGTCGCATTCCCTGATCTCTACAATCCGACGGGCGCCAACCAGTACACCTTCGGTGGCAACGGGACCGGCGGCACCTTCATGACATCCCCGTACAGCAGCGCCGTCAACGCACAGGGGCGCACCTATCCCATCCCGGTCATCCGCGACGACTTTACCTGGCTCAAAGGAAGGCACACCCTCCAGATCGGTGGCACCTTCAAGTACATCAACCCCAACAGCTACACCTTCCTCAACTACAACGAGCCGCTGGTCGGTCTCAGCGTGACCAATCCCGGCCTCACCGCCTCAATGAGGCCCAGCGATATCCTTAACAGCTCTACGGCGCGATCGCGCTACGACCGGGCGTTCGGCACTGGTGTTGGCCACTATGGGCAGGTTTCCGCCACCTACAACTACAATGCCAAGGGCAATGTCTTGCCGCAGGGATCAGGTTCTACCAGCGATTACCGCTATTTCGAGACGGAGCTGTACTTCGGCGACACGTGGAAGATAACTCCCTCGTTCTCGCTTGACTATGGTCTGCACTACCTGAATTACACCGTACCCTATGAGGTCCACGGCATTGAATCCGTGCCGAGTCTCAACTTCGACCAGTTCTTCAGCGCCCGTGAAGCGCAGAGCGCGTCGGGTCAATCCGGCGACAACTCCGTCCCATATATCCAGTATTTGCTGGGCGGCAAAGCCAACAATTCCCCTGGTTACTACAAACCGAACGACATGAATTTTGCGCCCAGGGTAGCCTTTGCCTGGAACCCGACGTTCACTCACAAAACCGTCATCAGTGGCGGCGGAGGAATCATCTACGATCGCACCGTCGTTAATGCTGCACAGTATCAGGCTTCGCAGTACTCGTACCTCTTCCAGCTTCCCGCCAACCTCCCGCTTGGCGCCCCAGGCAATCCGGTCGCAGGGTTCACGAAAGACGAGCGGTTCGCGGGCTTCAGCACTCCTCCTGCGCCGCCCACTGCCCCCGGTGCGATCGCAAGTCCCTATACTCCGTATGTCACCAGCGGGTCCACTTACGGAACCGGCACCACCGAATTTCCTTACGGTCTGGCCAACGGCAGCGCATTCAACGAGGGCATCACCAACAACCTCAAAACGCCTTATAGCATGATGTTCGACTTTGGCATCCAGCAGGAGTTCCCGCAGGGCTTCCTCCTGAAGGTCACCTACGTGGGCCGGCTCGGTCGCAGGCTGCTGGGCCAGGCCGACGCCAACCAGCTCATCGACAACCCGGATCCGGTCTCCGGCGAGATGATGTCCACGGCCTTCGCAAGCATTGAGAAGCAGATTCGAACCCTCGAAGACTCCGGCAAAGAGTGTGGCGCCGCTGGCACTCCCCCGGTCAACCCGGAGCCGTGGTTTGAAAATGTCATCCTTCCAGGCGCGGGAACAGCCTTCGGCTATGCCAGCAACTCTGACCTGGTGGCGTGCGGATTCGATCCGCTTCCATATCGCGGTGACTTCGCCGATACCATTGAGGGACTGGCGAGCCTAAACATACCCTATTCGAGTTACTTCGGCGGCGAGATCTTCCCCTCCAATGTCGGCATGGGCTCGCAGTACGCTGAGGACACCTATTACACCAACAAGGGATTCTCCAACTACGACGGACTCCTGGTAACGGTTCACAAGAATCCAGGCCACGGCATCCAATTCGA
The DNA here is from genome assembly GCA_963751285.1 of uncultured Acidobacteriaceae bacterium. Classification (GTDB taxonomy): domain Bacteria; phylum Acidobacteriota; class Terriglobia; order Terriglobales; family Acidobacteriaceae; genus Telmatobacter. The sequence continues at coordinate 52,563 of CAVVUE010000019.1, forward strand.
CCTCAACTACACGTGGTCGCACTCTATCGACAACGCATCACTCATCGCCAACGCTGGAGCCATTGGCGGCTATGGCTTCATCTGCGACGTTGTGCGGCCGCGGCTATGCCGTGGAGATTCCGACTTCGACGTCAAACAGTATCTAAATGGCAACTTCATTTGGGAACTGCCTTTTGGCCGTGGCAGGGATTTTGCCGCCACGGTGCCTTTATGGGCCGACGAGATCATTGGCGGCTGGAACCTGAGCGGTCTGCCTTCCTTCCACACCGGCAACACGACCTTTGTCAGCGCGAACGCCTTCGTGGCCGGGTACGCAAACGACGCGCCGGCCGTCCTGATCGGGAAGAAATCGGATTTCGCCAGCCATGTGCACAAGGCTTCCAACGGAACCGTCTGGGCGTTCAGCGCCAGCAGCGACTCAATTCTGGATGAATTCGTAGGCCCCACCGGCTTCCAGATTGGCAGCCGGAACGACCTCCGTGGTCCGGACTACTTCGATTTGGATATGGGGTTGGGCAAGACGTTCCCCATCCACGAGAACGTGAGGCTGGTGTTCCGGTGCGACGCCTTCAACGCGCTCAACCATCCGAGCTTCAGCACTCCAAGTGCAGACACCAACCTCGACATCACCGAAAGCTCAGCCACCTTCGGAGTCATCACCAGCACGGCAAGTTCACCGCGTCTTCTGCAGGGAGCCCTGCGACTGGAGTTTTGAAGCTTCGCATTCAACCATGACGCAAGCAACAAGCCCCGGCTTCGGCCGGGGCTTTTGCTTTGCGCTATTTCGACTTCATGAGCTAACGGCGGAAGTCTCTCGCATAATCTACGGCAAACGAGTGTGCGGGAGCATATGCGGGTTCAAGTCCTGCAACCAGATCTCGAAGAAATCGTGAACTGCAAGCTCATTGCTCTTGAAAGCCGTCGCCGTTGAGGGCACCTTCCCGCCTGCAACGCGTTTCCATCTGATAGTTCGGACCCGTCCAAAGTCCTGCAGCACTCTATTTCTTTCTTGCCGGCTTCTTCGCGGGCTTTGCCTTCCGGGGCTGCGCTTTCTTTGCTACAGGGCGCTTCTTCGCCGGTTTGATCGCGGGAGCGGATTTTGCAGGAACCTTGGCTGACTTGCGCACCGCGGGAGCCTTCTTGCGCGCGGCCCGCGTCTTCTCCGTCAGCGCGGCCTTCAGTTCGGCGTCAAATTCCGCCGGTGTAAGCGGGCGCGCGGATTTGCGCAGCCGCTCAATGTCATAGAATTCGCGCCGCTCCGACAAAAATACATGGATCACAAAATCCACGTAGTCGAGCAGGATCCACTCGCCGTTCCGGCGGCCCTCCACCGAATGTGCATAAACGCCGAAGTTGCGCTTGAGGCGCAGTTCGATTTCATCGGCAATGGCGACGGCCTGCCGCTCATTGGTAGCCGAGGTGACAAGGAAAAAATCAGCGAGACCGGAATCGATAGGATCGAGTTCAAGGATCCGTGTGTGCTGGCCTTTTTTTTCTTCACAGACCGCGGCGGCGGCCTGTACGAGGATGCGCGTTTGCTTCTGCGCGGGCGATATGTTCATGCGTCGAAAAGGTTCTCCAAGCCCATGGTAGTGCAGGGCTGGGGAATAGGGAATAGCGGCCAGGGAATAAAGGTCAGGAATAAAGGCCGTGGGAGCGGATGTAGCCGGCAACCCGGGGTGGAAGGAGCGGCTTGTCCCCCGGGGAGGGAAGTAGCGCGCCGGAGGTCTGGTGAAGACCGGCCCGGATCTCCGACGCGCTGATCTCGACATCCAGGCCCGGCAGCACATAGAACGGCGCATGATCGCCGCTTGAACTGACGAGCAGGAACGCGCGGACCTCGACGCCCGACTCGATCTTGTCGCCATCGGGTGTCGGCTCCAGCGCAAGCCCTTGCGGCAGCGCTTCGCGAAGGCTTTCGAGCGATTGCCCGGGCCGCCGGGCAACGATCAGCGTTGCCATGAAGGGGATCTCAGCAGCGCGATGCCAGCGGCTCATGCCGAAGAACGAGTCGGCGCCCACCAGGCAATAGAGGACGGAATTCGGCGTGAGCGACGTCCTCAGCTTTTCAAGCGCATCGATCGTGTAATTGGGCACGGCTTTATGGCTCTCTGAAGGCTTTGGCGCATCGGCAAGCGAGATCGCGAAGCCAGGCTCGCCCTCGATCGCAAGCCGCGTCATCGCCACCCGATCCTCGAAGCCGGCTGCGGATCCTTCTGGCTTGAGCGGCTGCATGCCCACCGGAGCAAAGAGCACCGTATCCAGATGAAAGGCGTCTCGGGCTGCGCGCGCAATCGCCAAATGGCCAAGATGGGGCGGGTCGAAGCTGCCGCCAAAGAATGCGAGGCGAGAGCCACGGCGGCGCGGCAGTTCGTCGCTCAAAAGCGGTTGCATGGCTTCATCCTAACGCTTAGGCCGCAGCGGCCCGCGATCACTCAAGAGGGTATCGACTAGAATCAGATTGAAGAACGAACATTCGCCACAACCCAACGCCATGCGATACTTCATTGTCTTCCTGTCCCTTGCCGGTTTCCTTGTAGCCACGCTGGCGTTGCGTGTGCACTACAACACCGGCACCGAGCCTTGCTCGATCAACGAGCATTGGGACTGCGGCATCGTGAATCACAGCTCCTATTCCGTAATTGATCACGTCCCTGTGGCGGCGATCGGCATGGCGGGCTACCTGCTTCTGGGTGTGCTGACGCTCGCACGGCGCCGCATTCTGCTGCTGGTCGACGCGTTTCTCGGCTTGGCCTTCGCGCGGTATCTTTCCAGCATTGAACGCAATGTGCTTGAGGTGTGGTGCCTCTATTGCGTCATCTCGCAGGGAATCATCGCTCTGATCACGCTGATGAGCATCACCTGGCTGGTGACTGTGCAGCGCGCGAAGTCGCGGACCCGGAAAGCCGGCGCGTAGTTTAAGGTTCTCAGTTCACAGTTCTCAGTAATCAGGCGCAAGCTCTTTGATGCAGGCTTTTCTCGTTCCCTCGTTCCCCCGCTCCCTGCATTCTCCACGCTGCTAAAATTGAAGTAGATTCATGCTCAGGGACTGGTACGCGCGCTGGATGTACGGCTGGGAAACCCGGCTGACCATGCGCGACGAAAATCGCGTAGTGCGCCCGCTGGACTGGGGCTTCGAGTGGATCGTTCCCTTTCTCGAAGCCAGCGGCTTTGGTGGCGCAGTTCCCGATCCCGAGATGGTGCGCGACGACGCAGCCGCCGAGGCGGCGATGGTCCGCATCAACCAGCTTCTTGTTCGCCATAGCGACGTCTTCTTCGGCTATAAGCGCCCAGCGGATTTCCGTCTCGAAGAGCGCTTTCCGGAGCTCTTCCCTACAAACGTGCGGCCTGAAACCCTCGCCAAAGACGCCGCGATCAAACAGCAAGCCGCCGATGGCACGCTCAAGCCCGCGCAATTCCTGCGGTTCACTTCGCCTGAGCGCACGCCCTACCCGGAAAATGATCTCGTGAACGCGCGCTGGTATCCGGCGCCTGCGCACAAAGATCCGGCGCGTCCCAGGCAGGCCATCGTCGTGCTGCCGCAATGGAATGCCGACGGGTTCAGCCACAACTCCTTGTGCACGCTCTTCAATCGCATGGGCGTCTCGGCGCTGCGGCTTTCCATGCCGTATCACGACATTCGCAGGCCCGGCGAACTCGAGCGCGCCGACTACGCCGTGAGCGCGAACACCGGGCGCACCATGTCGGCCTGCCGCCAGGCCGTTGTTGACATTCGCTGCTGCATTGACTGGCTCGAGGAGCAGGGCTACGAGCACTTCGGTGTGCTGGGCACCAGTCTCGGTTCGTGCTATGCGTTCCTGGCCAGCGCGCACGATCCGCGGATTCGCGTGAACGCCTTCAATCACGCGTCCACGGCCTTCGGCGACGTAGTGTGGGCCGGGCAAAGCACGCGCCACATCCGGCAGGCAGTTGCAGAGGCCGGAATGACGCAGGAACGGCTGCGCGCGCTGTGGGCCGCTATCAGCCCCATCAGCTACTACGAGCAGTTCGCAGGGCCCGCCGCAAACGGTCCTGGCAAGAACATCCTTACCGTTTATGGAAACTACGATCTGACCTTTCCCAGGGAGTACTCGTTGAAGGTTGTCGAGGCATTCCGCCAGTCACGCCTGAAATACGAGATCCGCGTGCTCCCCTGCGGCCACTACACCACGGGGGAAACGCCATTTCAGTATCTTGACGGATGGTATCTGGGCTGGTTCATATATCGCGCGTTCAAAGCGCTGCGCGAAGAGAAGGCGGCATTCAGCCCCATGCCAATCGCTTCCCCTGAGATCGAAGAGCCTGCCCTCAAGCAACAATCTTCATAACCTCGCCCGGCGAGCCACCGCTATACTGTTCGCCATGGCGGAACCGCGACTCACCGTGCTCGGCGTATATCGTCCGATCATCAGCAGACAGGCTTGGCAGGAACAGTGGGCAGTCACTGCAGACGACGAACATACGAAAGATTACTTTGAAAAGCTGGTTCTGATCGAAGCGATCGTCGATGGCCTCGACGAACCGTTCGATATGAGCAAGCTTGGACAGATGAATCTCGAATTCCCTGACGATCTGTCGCGCATGCTCGTCGGCTACGACGAAGGTCTGCTCTCGGCGGATGGCGAAACGCTCATTCAGCGCGACATGAATTGCGTTGAAGGAACCGGGCCGCTGCGTTTCGCAGTTTACCTGCAATACTACGATCCGCAAAGACCATTGCAGTGGCAGGCAGGAGAGGTGACTTGTCCGCCCGTTCAGGATGTGCCGCTTCGGCTCATGATGCTGATGCCGTACACCGCGTGTAGCTGAGCGCCGTCAACGCAAATCACTTAAATTCATCCGCAGCAACTTCGCGGGATCTAGATATGCTCCCTCCCAGCGCACGGCCCAGTGCAGATGCGGCCCCGTCACGCGGCCAGTTGCGCCGCTCAGCCCAATGCACTGCCCTTTGAGCACGCGTTGCCCCTCATGCACATCGATGCGGCTCAGGTGCATGGAGAGGGTGTACAGCCCGAGTCCGTGGTCGATGACAACGCAGTTGCCCTCGTAATAAAGCGGCCGTGCGAGCACGACAAAGCCGTTATTGCCGGCGCGGACCACGGTACCCATGCGCGCACGAAAATCCATTCCCTTATGCACACTGTCCAACTTGCCGTTAAAGACTCTCCGCGTGCCGAAGCTGTCGGTCGGCGCGGCATGCACCGGCGCTACAAAACTGCCGGACCAGAGTGGCCCGGGCGCGCTCGCAGAAAAAATCTTCTCCTTGAGCTCGGCTTCGGCCTTGATGCGCGGCAGCTCGTCAAGCCCGGGCTCAACAAACTTCGGAGCCACGGTAAGCGAGGTCGTCCGATAATGTGCGGGATGAATCTCGATGGAGCGGCTCAAGTCGATCACTTCGCCCTTCGCCATATGAGCCGAGATGTGCAGCGTGGACGCGCCAATCGGTGCCTCAACGTCGGCCCCAGCCAATGCGAACCACGCGTGGCCGCTGCGTCCGCGAAAAAACTCCAGCTTCTTGCCCATCCAGTCGCCCTCCACCGTGGCGAGCGACGGCGCACTCACACGAATCAGCTCCGGCGCCCCCGCTACGACAATTGCCGGCGACAGCGTAACTTCCGGCGCCTGCCCAGATGCACTGATTGGCGCCAATGCAATTGCCCAGGCAGCAGCCACGACGAATCGAAGAATCGAATCAGGTTTGAGATCGCGCACTCGTGATAGGATAATCCCGATTGATGTCCTGAGCTGTGCCTCGTGCAATTCCTGGCCTGCTTCGGAACTTCATGGTTTCCCCAATCCTCAAATCGATTCTCCAGTGGCGCCTCGCATTGGCGCTAGCCGTCGTGGTGAGCCTCTTTGTTCTGCCGGTGTCTTCGCAGCAAACGCAGCCTGCGGCTCCTGCTGCGCCCCAGCCCGTCCTCGTCGAACTCTTTACCTCAGAGGGATGCTCCGACTGTCCGCCTGCTGATGCTGTACTGGAACAGCTTGATGCACATCAGGCAGCTGCAGGTGTCCACATTATCGTGCTCAGCGAGCATGTCACCTACTGGAACCACCAGGGCTGGACCGATCCCTTTTCGCTCGATGCCATCGACCTGCACCAGGAGCAGTACGTGCGCCATTTCTCTCTGCCTTCGCCGGCCACACCGGAATTTGTCGTAGATGGAATCGCGCAAGTCGCAGGAAACAATCCCTCACAGTTGGTTCAGGAGATTGCTCACGCAGCCGAGGACCCGAAGATTGCAATGCAAATCGGCGACGCGCATCTCACTGCCGACGGATCGGTCGATTTCACGGTGAAAGCAGCGCCGGACCACAAGGGTACACTGGTCGCGGCGGTGGCGGAGAATGCCTCGCAGTCACAGGTCGCGCACGGTGAAAACGCCGGGCGAACTCTGCACTACGTGGCTGTTGTCCGCACCTACAAGGAGTTTGGTTCGAATTCTCTCGATGGGCGGCCGTTGCACCTCTCCGGTTCCGATCTGCGGCATGCAGAAAAAGACGGCGAACCATTGCGGCTCGTCGTCTTCCTCTACAACCCTTCGAACAGCCAGGTTCTCGCTGTGGCTGAGCAAACCCTGGGTCACTGATCTCGCCTATTTCCCGTTGTGCTTCTGCCGGTAGATTTGCCGGCTTGCGCCGTTCTGCTGGCGGTTAATTTGCCGGTGTTCCTGCCCGGTGAGCTTGCCACCGTTGGCCTGGCGGTCGGCGCGAACCTGCTGGTTAATGCCCTGCTCGCGATTCTCGGTGCGGGCAGCCTCGCCGGCAGACATCGATCCGTTGCGGATGCCGTTGGCAATGCGATCCTGCTGATTCTCGCGGCGCTGGCCCACTTCGTTTTCGCCAAAGTGCGCCTGGTTCGCGTTGTGCTTGTCCTGGTAGATCGAATGGCTCAAATTGTTCTGTTGCTTGTTGACCTGTTGCCGCTCCTGCTGCGTCAGCTTGCCATTGTCCGCGGAGCGATCGTCCTTGATCTCGCGATTCAGATTGGCTTCGCGACCCTCAATATTCTTGGTCTCGCCCGCGGTCAGCTGGCCTGAACCCACGCCGTTGGCGATGCGGTCCTGCTGGTTCTCGCGGCGCTGATTCACGGTCGGATCCGGTTGGTTGGGTTGCGTCTGTTGAGCGAAGGCCGGTCCCGAGGAGATCAGGACGGCCACGGCGAGCATGAACATTTTGCGCTGCATGTGGTTCCTCCAGGGGCCAATTTGTATTTGAAACATCCGGCCCACGTCATTACCTGACACGGAGCGCAAAAAGTAGTTGTGCTTTTTTCAGATTTTTTGAAACCGAAGCGGGATCTCGCGCGTCACACCTGAATCCCCAAAACAATATGCAGGATGATTTGCAACTTTTGTTGCATCGCCGGGTCTAACACCGCTCGCTTATTTCTGCATGTCCGGCCGCGGATGCTTGGCCTTCCATGCAGCCACGCGATCCTCCACGTCAGCCAACTCGTCGGCCGTGATGTGCGTGCCGATCATCTGACGGTTCGCCGCATATTTCTCCTGGTTCGGTCCTTTTACCGATGCGGCAAGATCAAGCCAGAAATAGGCCTCCACATCGCTTTGCTGCACACCCTGGCCCATGGAATAGAGCACGCCCAGTGTCGCCTGTGAATCGGCGTCTCCCTGATCGGCGGCCTTGCGGTACCACTCCGCCGCCTTCACCATATCGCGCGGGAAGCCCGTGCCGCCGTCGCGATAGAGCGCAGCCAGGTGAAGTTCGCCGGCAAGATTCTTCTGATCGGCGGCCTTCTGATACCACGCTTCCGCCTGCGTGTAATCATTTGCCGCAACTTCGCGATAATGTTCTGCTGCGCCCGCGCGCGCGTAGCTCTCACCCACCTGCACTTGGGCCCCGGCGTCGCCTCCATTGGCTTTCGCAAGAAGCGCAGCATCGACGGTCGGGGATTGCCCCGCCGGCTGCGCGGCGGCCGGCGCCAGCCAGCAAAGCAGGAGCCCGATCCATATTAGCGATTTCCCGTGCACCGTTGCCTCGCGCCGACGCAATAATACGATGCAACCAGTTTACGCAATCGCAAGCGCCTCAATCAGCGCAACTCCGACGCCGGCGCAGCTTTCTGGGGATGGCTCATTACCCTATGCGGACTTCCGCTTGACAAGCGCGCGGGGCTGGAACTATACAGAACACTACATAGAGTGCCAGCCAGACAGGGCAGGAACCCGGATGGGGGAGCCGATGCTCGAACTGCGCAGCGTCTCAAAACACTTCGCGGGGATTCCCGCGGTTGACCGCATGAGCTTCTCCGCACGGGCCGGCGAAGTGACCGGCTATCTGGGCCCGAATGGCTCGGGCAAAACCACCACCATGAAGATGATCACCGGGCTCATCGAGAGGACCTCCGGAGAGATCCTGTTTCAGGGAAAATCGATCGACGATAACCCGATGGCCTACAAACGCCGTATGGGTTACGTGCCGGAAGAGCCCTACCTTTATAACCATCTCTCCGGCTTCGAATACCTGACCATGGCCGCGCAACTTCGCGGCTTGCCTGCGCGTGCCGCCTCGGATCAGATCGATGGTCTTTTGCATCTGCTGTCGCTGCACGGCGACCGCCATGCGTCGATCTCAGGCTACTCCAAGGGCATGCGCCAGAAGGTCCTGATTGCAGCGGCGCTGCTCCACAATCCTGAACTCATCCTGCTCGACGAGCCGTTTTCCGGGCTCGACGTGGCTTCGTCCCTGGTGTTGCGCAGTCTCATCCAGGAACTAGCTCATCGGGGAAAGGTGGTTCTCTTCAGCTCGCATGAGCTCGATACAGTGGAGCGCGTTTCAACACGCGTGGTTATTCTGCATCACGGCAAGGTAGTCGCCGACGACTCCATCGCACGCCTGCGGTCGCTGATGGAGTTGCCGACACTCGAGGCGATTTTTTCGCAGCTCGCGGTCGAGCAGGATACGCAATCGATGGCGCGGCAGATTGCGGACTTGATCCATGCGTAGGACCATCGAAAAACTCGTCAGGCGATTGCCGCTCCAGTTCCGCGTGCTCTACCGCCAATTCCTTCTCCGCGTCATCGACCTCGAATCCCTGTCGATTCAGGCTGACATTCCCCGCTTCCTCGGCCAGTTCGCCGGCATCCTCATCATGTACAGCGTCATTCAGGCCTTGGGGCTGCTGTTTTCGTTCGGCAGGGACGAAACATCTCCGCAGCGTCTTCTTGCCTCGATCTGGACCGAGGAACAGCGCCTGATTTCGACCATGATGCTCGTCGCCGGACTCATCGCCGTCGCCAGTTGGGACAACATCTTTCCCGACCGCCGCGACGCCATGATTCTTTCGCCGCTGCCGGTGCGCCCGCGGACTGTTCTCCTAGCGAAAGTGACTGCGTGCGCTGCCGTCCTGGGACTTGCCATTCTCACCTTGAATGCGGCTTCGGCGACAGCGCTATCTCTAATCCTGGGCGGGATTCCGCGCTTTCTGCGTGTTGCCGCAGCCTATTGGTTCACCGTGATCGCCGCCAGCGTTTTTCTATATGGCTCGCTGCTCGCCGTGCAAGGGATTACGGCGCTGCTGCCGCGTCGCTTGTTTCTGCGCCTTTCCGCGATTCTGCAAATCGCAGCTTTCGGAGTTCTCGTCAGCGCCTACTTTCTCGAACCTGGGCTCCATACGCCGGCGGCGCTCGCACTCGCAAAGAACCACCGGATTCTGGAATGGCTGCCCGACTATTGGTTCTTTGCGCTCTTCAATCAGTTGGCAGGCTCATTGCCGCCGGTCTTTGCCTGGCTTGCGGTGCGAGCGTGGATGGGCATTGGAGCGGCAGTCATCGCAGCCGCCTCATCGCTGCTGCTCTGCTACCTGCACACCATGCGAAAGACGATTGAGGAGCCGGATCTTGTTCCGGCTACGCGGGGCTTGCACTTCGCACCGCATTTCGGCGGGCGGCTACGCGCGGCGATTGTGTATTTTGGTTTCCGGTCGCTGGCGCGCAGCCGCCAGCATCGCCTCGCTCTCGCCTTCTATCTCTCGATTGTCTTGGCCATCGCACTCTCCTGGCTGCGCAGCGATTTGTCTGCCGCATCGCCGCGGTTACTTGATCCCGGCATTGTTATTTCCTCGGTTATGATGATGGTCCTGACGGTCTTCGGCTTGCGCAATGTCTTCTCTCTGCCCGTTTCGCTCACCGCCAACTGGGTATGGCGTATAACGCAACTTTGCCCCACAGAGAAATACGTCGCCGCGACCAGAAGCTCGTTGCTCTTCTTTGGTGTCGCACCCGTCTGGTTGGTTTCGGCCGCATTGTCGCTCGATTTCAGGCCGTGGTCTCAGGTCATTGGGCACCTGGGCATTCTCGCCGTCATCGGAATCGTTCTCGTTGAAATCACATTGGTCGGGTTCTATAAGGTTCCCTTCGCTTGCTCGTATCTTCCCGGGAAGGTCAATCTTCAGTTTTTGTTCTGGGGATTCATCGTCGCGTTTCTGGCGGCCGCAATCCCAGCAAGCGAGGCGGAGCTGCGCGCCCTTTCTCATCCGGCTGAGTATTCGTGGATTACGGCGGCTCTCCTGGCCGTCTTTGTATCACTCTTGTCCCTCAACCGCTACCGCGCCCGCTCTGCCGTGCTCTCCTTTGAGGAGCTTCAGCCGGAAGTGATTACAACGCTGGGGCTGACGCGTGACGGAGTTTCGGTCACGGAATTCTTATCGGAAGGATTGGGGAGCCTTGCAATCACGGTAGCGAAGAAACCTAACGTTCGCTAAGTCAATGTGATTGACCAGGAGAATCCGCAAGGACGGGCTACCGAGGATTTCCACCTCGTAGCGGCAGTCAGCAGCGAGCCCGCAAAAGCCCGGCAATCGCCTTGCGGGTTATGCCGTAGAATTTCTGTATGACTGACCCCATGTCACTCCCGCTTGCCCAGGCTGATCCCGAAGTTGCCGCCGCTATCGATCATGAAACTCTCCGCCAGCACGAGGGGCTGGAGATGATCGCCAGCGAGAACTTTGTCTCCGAAGCCGTGTTGGAGGCCGCCGGCTCCGTTTTTACCAATAAGTATGCGGAGGGTTACCCCGGGCGCCGTTACTACGGGGGCTGCGAGTACGCCGACATCGTCGAGAACCTGGCGCGTGACCGTGCGCGGCAGCTTTTCGGCGGCGAGCACATCAACGTGCAGCCGCACTCCGGCTCGCAGGCTAATGCCTCGGCTTATGCGGCGGTGCTGCAGCCGGGCGACACCATTCTCGGCCTTGACCTTTCGCATGGCGGACATCTGACGCACGGCCACCGCCTCAGCTTCAGCGGCAAGTTATACCGCACTACGTTCTATCATGTCCGTCGCGACACTGAGACCATTGACTACGACGAGCTTGAATCCGTCGCCACGCAGGAAAAGCCAAAGGTGATCATCGGCGGCGCCAGCGCTTATCCGCGCTTCTGGGACTACGCACGCATGCGCCAGATCGCCGACAAGGTGGGAGCAGTCTACATTTTCGACATGGCGCACATCGCCGGCCTCGTGGCTGGCGGCGTGCATGATTCACCCGTGCCCCATGCGCACATTACCACCACCACAACACACAAGACCCTCCGCGGCCCGCGCGCTGGATTGATTATCTGCACACAGGAACTGGCGCAGGCCGTCGACAAGTCCGTCTTTCCCGGCCAGCAGGGCGGCCCGCTCGTGCACATCGTCGCCGCCAAGGCGGTCGCTCTGGCTGAGGCGCTGCGGCCAGAGTTCCACACCTATGCCGCGCAAATCGTCGCGAATGCGAAGGCGCTGGCCGAAGGGCTGAAGTCCGCGGGCTATCGACTCGTTTCCGGCGGCACCGATAATCACCTGATGCTTGTGGATGTTTTCGAGAAAGGCATCCTCGGCTCCGAGGCTGAATTGGCGCTGGGCAAGGCTGGCATTACCGTCAACAAAAATTCGATTCCCTGGGATACGAACCCGCCGCTCAAGCCCTCGGGTATTCGCGTGGGCACTCCCGCGCTCACCACGCGCGGCATGAAGGAGCGTGAGATGCGAGTGATCGCCGGCTGGATCGCGAAGGCCCTGGAGCAGCGCAACGACGACCCAGCTCTGGCGCGCATACGTGGCGAAGTTGCCGAAATGGCCAACCAGTTCCCGCTTTACGCCTGGCGGCGCGCGCCGGTTACCGTCGGCGCATAGACTTGCCCCCACGCGAAGACGCGCTAACGACCACACTGTTTTCACTCCAGTCGGAGCATCTGCATTCGAAGATTCATGTGCAAGACTGCGCTGGCGTGTGCAAGAATGCCGAATGGACTCCGTTGTCTTTGGCGACCCGTTCAAGATATCCCAGGCTTCATCAGCGTTTCTTCTTTCGAGTATCTGGAGGTATCGATGAAATCCATTCGCATTGCGCTCGTAGCTTTGCTGGTTCTTGCAGTCCCAGCGTTCGCGCAGCATTCAAATCAAAAAGGCGGGCATCCGCCGATTCCTTCGCACGGGCCGGCGCCATTCAATGGTGCGCCCGGTTTCAAGTCACCGACACCGCACGGAAACCAGCCGGCGCCAAAAACCCCCGAAGCGCCCAGGACCCCCCAGGCTCCCAGCACCCCAACACCGCCCACACAGACCCGCAACTACGCCGACAAGCCGGGTCACCCCAATGTTCCGCATGTGGATAACGGCAAAACCTGGGTGGGCCACGACACAGGTCCCAACGATCCTAACTACCATCTTGACAATCCCTGGGAGCACGGCCACTTCAGCGGCGGCTTTGGTCCGGCGCATACTTGGCATCTTGCCGGCGGTGGACCAGATAGGTTCTGGTTCAATGGATGGTTCTGGTCGGTTGCGGCTGCTGACATCGCCTTCTGCAGCGATTGGCTCTGGGACTCGGATGATATCGTCATCTACCAAGATCCGGATCACGTCGGATGGTATCTCGCCTATAACGTGCGCCTCGGCACTTATGTGCATGTCGAGTATCTCGGCATGTAACCTGGACTACCAGGTCGTGGCGTAGATACTATGCGGTCCAATACGGCGGGATGAAGCGAACGTCCCATCCCGCCGCTATATCTTACCGCCCAGCAGGAACAGCTCGTTTTTTTCGACACGACTTATACCAGCTAGAACTGAAAAAGACAACCTATCCATACCCTGTCTCAGCCGGTCAGGCCGACTTGTAAATGAAACAAGGAGGCATACCCGTAAGAACTACCGTCGTAAGTCAGTAAAATACTTTGTGGAAATACGGCAAAGGTTCAATTGTTTTGAAGTATCCTGATTCTATGGCGATTGAAAATATTCTTGCTCAAATCGATTCCGAGATTGAGAGGCTCAAGCAGGCGCGCTCTCTGCTCGCGACCATTGGAACTGCATCCGGCAACGCCGGTCGGAAAGTGAAGAAAGCGGCCGCCAAAGGCAAGCCGAGAAAGAAGCGGGTATTAAGTGCCGAGGCCCGCAAGCGGATTGCCGACGCGCAGCGTAAACGCTGGGCTGCGCAACGGGCGAAGGCAAAAGGCAAGGCGAAAGCATAGTTAGTAAGTTAGCCTTCCCACCTCGAACGAGCGATCGATGTTTCGGCTCGCTGCGAATCCTCTTTTTCTGTACTGCCTGCTTATGGGCCGGTCAGGGCACACGTCCGTTTCAAGGGTTCGGAGCATAACCGTCGTGTTTCCCGCGATCGTACGCAAGCCACTGCTCTACCTCGAACTGGCGCGCCGTATCTATACCGGTTCTCGGTCGGTCATTGTGTTGCCATCCTCCGCTTATCCGGGATGAACAGATGTGCGCAGCGTCTGCGCTGCTTTCGCGCTTCTGGCCAGCGCAACGTAATCTACAGTTCAAAGCCGAACGCCACTCCAATCGAGCCTGAAAAATATCCTCCAGTTACCTCTTGACCTGTCTAAAGGTATAGGGTTCACAGTAGGATCAGACGATGTTTACGGTAACCAAACTCGCCCGCCAGTGCGGCCTGAGCCGCACTGCGCTGCTCTACTACGAATCGATCGGTTTAATGCCCTCGCCGCTGCGCAGCGGCGGGAATTATCGCTGCTACGGAGAAGCGGATCTACGGCGCCTGCTGCAGATCCGCGCCTATCGTGACGCCGGCCTGAAACTCGAAGATATTCGTGCGCTCCTTGGCGCGAACGCAGATTCCCGCGCCAGCGATGCAGCCAGGGTTCTACGAAAGCGCCTGATCGAGCTGGATGCCGAAATCAGGACTTTGCGCGAGCATCAGCACGCAATCTTCAAACTGCTTGAGCACAAAATGCTCGGAAAGGCAAAGATGATCACGAAAGAAAAATGGGTGTCAATTATGCAGGGATGCGGCTTCAGTAAGGAGCAGATGCATCGTTGGCACGCTGAGTTTGAACGGTCCGCACCGGAGGAGCATCAGGAGTTCCTGGAATTCCTGCACATCCCGCCGGAAGAAATCAAAACCATCCGCAAACAGAGCCGCTCCGGCGCTTGACGGCGGATCAACCACGGAGGGCGCAGACGCCTTGTCGCGCTCTCCGCGCAAATCCTACGCCGTGCTGTTAACCGTTCCCCGTCATCACCAGCATTCGCGGCTCGGTCATCTCATCAATTGCCCAGCGAATGCCTTCGCGCCCGAGGCCGGAGTCCTTGACACCACCGAATGGCATGGGATCGAGACGCCAGCTCGGAGTATCGCCAACGATCAGCGCGCCAACCTCCAGTTCGCGGTATGCAGTGAGGATCCGACCAGAGTCGCGCGTAAGCAAGCCGGCCTGCAATCCATATTTCGAATGGTTCGCCGCCGCCAGCGCCTCTTCAAAGTCATCGTATGGCTCAATTGCCAGCACCGGCCCGAAGATCTCTTCGTCACGAACCTTCATGCCGGGCGCGGTTGCTGTAAGGATGGATGGCGTGAGTACCGAACCCTTGCGCTCGCCGCCGGCGATCAGTTTGGCGCCACCCTCCACCGCTTCTTTAACCCACGCTTCCACACGTTCGGCCTCGCTCGAGCTTACGAGCGGACCAACTTCAGTTGCTTCATTCGATGGATCGCCGACCACGAGCTTGGCCGCAATCTCCACCACCTTCCACAAGAACGTCTGAAAGATGCTGCGCTCCACAAAAACGCGCTGCACACTGATGCACGACTGCCCGGCGAAGTTGAAGGCGGCATGCGCCGTGCGCAGCGCTGCATCGTCCAGATCTTTCCAGTCGCCATGGACGATCAGCGCGGCATTCCCGCCCAACTCAAGCAGCACCCGTTTGCGGCCGGAATGCGCCTTCAGCTCCCAACCCACTGCGGCTGAACCGGTGAAGCTTACCAGCTTGATGCGATCTTCCTTCTCAGCCAGCCACGCGGTGTCGGCATTGGCGAGCGGCAGCACGGCTAGCGCCTCTTCAGGCCAGCCGGCTTTCAGAATCACTTCGCCCAGCGCCAGCGCGGTGAACGGCGTTTGCGGCGCGGGCTTCACGATCACAGGACAACCGGCGGCGATTGCCGGCGCGGCCTTGTGCGCCACCAGGTTCAAGGGAAAATTAAAGGGCGTAATGGCCAGGACCGGCCCCACGCCGAAGCGCTGCACGAGTCCCCACCGGCCTTCGTTGCCCTCGGTCAGGTCAAGCGGAATGCTCTCGCCACCCAGCCGGGCAGCCTCTTCGGCAGCAGTCTTGAACGTAAGCACGGCGCGATCCACTTCAATCCGCGCCAGACGAATGGGTTTGCCGGCCTCGGCGACAATGAGCTGCGCAAAGCGTTCCTTCTGCTCGATCAGTGCAGCGGCCACGTCCTCAAGGATCTCGCGGCGTTTCCATCGTGGCAGGGCGCGGGTGCGGCGAACGCTGGCCACGGCGTGATGCACGGCCTGGCGCGCGTCGGCACGCGTGGCCACAGTGACTTTTCCCACCAGTCCCTGGTCCCACGGCGACCGAACATCCAGCGCTTCTCCCTCGATCCACTCCTTACCGCACAACAGAAACCCCGTCTGCGATCCCGGCCGCATCTTCATGATTGAGCTCCAAAAACCAAGAGTCTACGCTCTTGATGGTAAAGCGGCTGGGTGGGAACTGTCGCTTGGCGCCCTTCGCCGCGATCAAGCGGAATGCACCCCGCAGAGGCTTTTCGCGTGGCCCGACGCACCCAGAGATCTTGCCTGCAGAAATTGATACCGCGAAGCGATATGGATCAGGTATAGTGTCTGCATTCATAAACAGGACCTGGAAAGTCTGGAAAACGACTCTCCAAAGAAGGAAGGGAATATGCCCGACTCGATTGACAATCAGGCCTCCTTTGGAGGTCCGTCGCAGCCTTACACACCGCCGCCGCCCGTTCCTCAAACCGTCGCGCCTCCACCCCAAAAAGGTTCCAGCGCCCTCAAGATCATTCTGATCATCGTTGGAATCTTCGTCGTGATCGGCGTGATTGTTGTCGGGGTCGTTGGCTATGGAATCTACCGCGTCGCGCACACCATCAAGAAAGATGCTACGACCGGCCAGATCTCGCTCAACACGCCCGGCGGCGCGTTTAGCGCCAATACCTCCAACACCATTACTGAAAGCGATTTGGGAATTGCCATTTATCCGGGCGCCGCGCAAGCCAAGGGCGGCTTGCGGATGAATATCGCCGGCAAGTCCATGGTCTCGGCGAATTTTCTCACAGCTGATTCGAAGGACCAGGTGATCGCTTTTTACAAGGACAAGGTGGGGCCGACCGCCCAATCGATCATGACGGACAACGGTGCACAGTTCGTAGCGGCTGCGAGCAACGGAGATACCGTCACGGTGTCGATATCGCAAATCGCCGGCATGAATGACGGCAAGACGCAGATCACCATCATTCGCGCCAGCAAGGGCTAGCTGTTCAGGGACTCCGGCGGGGGCAGCCAAAACCCCCGCCAATGGCCCATCGCCGAAGCGCTGTTCGCCGCTACCCGCGCAAAGCGAATCGCGCGCTCGCATCCTCGCCGTACCACATGATGTAGTTCGTGCCCCAGCAATTGTTGAAGAGGCACGAGTGGAGTCCTTTGGCCAAATCAGGCTGGTCGTTTGAAAATAGCAGCGGGTCGCGCTCTCCCAGCGCCACTACCGGTGCATCCAGCGTCTCCACGGCAAGCTCCTGGGTTCCTCCGCGATACCGAAACCCGGTCGAAAGTGCGTGCATATGCCGATTGCCGCCAGCCACCACATCGAGGGGTGAAATCCACTCACCCGACTTGTCGAGGCTCCAGGCTTTCGTGTCTTCGACCACGGGGTTGAACGTGAGCCACAGCGCCTCGGGCATGCGCGTCGCCGGCTTCCCAAACCACAAAACATTCAGGTGAATTACCGGTTCGGCCTTCGGCAGAACAAGTTCGACAAACGTCTTCCGCGGGAAGGCGGCGCGGCCAGACTTAAATGCGTCATCATCAGTGAACTGCAAGTCCACAAGAATGCGGTGTGCATCGCCGGTCTCCTCCACCAAGACTTCCGCGTTGGCCGGTTGCCATTCCTGGCGCCTCGCGCCGAACCTCTCAATATTCGGCTTGCCGAAATCCTTACTCGCCCAATCCGCCTTCGTCGTCAAATAGCTAGCCTGGTAGTGCGCATAGTCTTCCGCTGAAAGCGTCTGGTAAGTCAGCAGCCCAATCGGATTCTTTTCGCTCGCCCACTGGCGGCCTGTCGACTTGTTTCGCAGTTGGGTAATCGCGCCCGATCCTCGATCGATCTGCAATACGAATTGATCTGTCTCGATCGGTCTTCCTGCCGCACCTGCAATCGCTTTCTGCGCCGTAACAGGCCATGTCGGCGCCAGGCGCGCGATCGCAACCTGCGCCTCCTCCCTGAGCGCCTCCGGCAATGCCTCCACGCCATCCAGCAAATCCTGCCTCTTCTCAATCCAACTGAACTCCACCACCTTGTAGTTTTTCGTATTCAGCATGTGCGCCAGGTCGCTGGGAATGTAGTTGTCAAAGTCCAGCCATGTCTTGGTATCCGTGCCCCAAGTGTGCTCAGGCTCGAGCAACAGGTGGCGCAGCAGCGCCAGGTCAGTCGTATCGCCCAGTTGGAATGCACCGCGCGCGATCCACTCGTCGCGCAGTCGCGAGATCTCGCGATACCGCGCCACCTTCAACGGATCGCTCGCGCAACCGTAGATCCACGTATCGCCGATCTCCTCGGTCACAATGGGCAGCTTGTCATGGTACGGAGCCAGCGCATTCGCCATCTCGCTCAGACTCGCCGCTTCAATCTCCGCATTCGGAAACCGCGCCGCCAGGCCCGCGTAGATGCGGTCGATTTCTTCCGGTTTGTGCGGGCCGCTGTTGTCGCCGCGCACTTCGGTCACCAACGCCAGGTCTGAACCGGGGACCACTGCGACACCACCGTATTGGTGGTGGTACATCATGGCCAGGCTCGCACCCGTCGGGTTCTTCCACAAGAAAATCGGTGGTACTTGGGCAGGTGTGGATCCACCGTTCACGCCAATCTCGAGAAAGGTAACGCCATTACCTGCTAGCGGCACAATGATCCCGCGCGTGTGCCCCGGAACATCCGTCATCTTCGCGCCGGTCGACACCGTGCCAAACCGCTTATCGAGCGACTGCGCCAGCGCCAGGCTGCCTTCAATCATCGACGGACTCATCATCTCCGTTTGCCAGTTAAACGGCAGCGCATGCCACGCAATATCACCGCGCGCGATGGCATCTTCCATGGTCTTCCGATCCGCTTCTGAGGCTTGGTCAAGATACTCGAACACCAGCCATGAGCCTGTGGTCCAAACATAGCGGCGCTTGCCGCCGGCATTTGCGGCGCGCGCAATCTCAATGGCCTCGGGGAAGAACTTCTCGAAATACCTCTTGTGCACAACGTTGTATTGCGTATCAATAAATCCTGCATCGAAGTGGCATTTGAACATCACCATCACGCGCTTTATGCTCGGATCCGGCTGCGGTTGCGCCGCCTGAGCCACCAGCACGTCCGGCCGCAATAGCAAACTCGCTCCTACGGCCGTCATCGTCTTCACAAAATCACGGCGCTTCATATCGAAATCTCCTCTTCGAACAAACCGCAGGAAGTTTACCATCTGCCGCCGTGTACCGATTCCAGCCGCGCATTTTGCGGCCGACGTCGAGAATTCCCAAAAACTGTTGTTATCCCCATTCGCGATATACACTCCTTTCATGATCCACGACGGCCGAAGCCCAAAACTCCCCTTCGACCCTAAAAAAGCCATCGCGCATCTTCGCGCCGGCGATCCCAAGCTGGGTGCGCTCATCGAACGCGCCGGGCCGTTCACTCTGCGCCTCGATCACTCCGCCACGCCATTCGAATCGCTGCTCGAGTCGATCCTCTACCAGCAGTTGCACGGCAAAGCTGCGGCCGCCATCCACCAGCGATTGCGCGAGTATTTCGGCGGCGATCCCACGCCACAGCTTCTCCTCGACACGCCCGAGGAACCGCTCCGCGCCGCCGGCGTCTCCGGCAACAAGATCAAGGCGCTTCGCGATCTCGCCGCGCGCACACTCGACGGCACCGTGCCTAGCCACGCCGCGATTCTCAAGATGTCCGACGCGGATATCGTCGAGCGCCTCACGGAGGTACGCGGCATCGGCTCGTGGACCGTGGAAATGTTGCTCATCTTCCGTTTAGGCCGGCCTGACGTGCTGCCTGTCACCGATTACGGCGTGCGCAAGGGCTACGCCCTCACCTTCATGCGTGTGCCCAAGTCGCGCCCGCTGGAAGCAAGCGATCTGCCCAAGCCCGACGTGGTGTTCCGCCGCGGCCAGCGCTGGGCGCCTTACCGCTCCGTGGCGAGCTGGTACCTGTGGCGGGCCTGCCATCTCGCCAGGAACACTGCGCCAACAGGCCGCTCGGCCCGATAGGGTCCTCAATCCAAAGTCCTAAATAACGCCATCGACTGGGCGCGCATCATAGAATATGTCATGCCATCCGGCAAGCGCTTTGTTTGCATTCACGGTCACTTTTACCAGCCGCCACGCGAAAATCCCTGGCTGGAAACAGTAGAAACCCAGGACACCGCCGCTCCTTATCACGACTGGAACGAGCGCATCTGCGCGGAATGCTACGCGCCAAACGGCGCGGCGCGCGTAGTAAACGTGAAGAATCAAATCACGCGCATTGTGAACAACTACGCGCGGATGAGCTTCAACTTCGGACCGACGCTGCTGAGCTGGCTGCGGGAAAACGCACCGCGCACCTACCGCATGATCCTCAACGGCGAAAGCCGGAGCCGCCAGCGTTATCACGGTCACAGCTCGGCAATGGCGCAGGTTTACAACCACATGATCCTGCCCCTTGCCAATGCGCGTGACCGCGCTACACAGGTCCGCTGGGGCATCGCCGACTATGAGTACAGCTTCGGCATCAAGCCAGAGGGCATGTGGCTTCCTGAGACCGCGGTTGATTTCGTCACGTTGGAAGCGCTTGCGACAAATGGCATCAAGTTCACCGTGCTCGCGCCACACCAGTGCAAACGCATTCGCGCGCTGAATGCTGACGGCGGCAAAACCAAGGTGGGCGACGGCAAAACATCCGAATCGGGAGACGGCAAGAAAAGCGAGGCCGAATGGATCGATACTCCGGCTTCCAGCGTCGACACCACGGTTCCATATCTCGTTCGCTTCGCGTCAGGTGCTTCGATTACGGTCTTTTTCTACAACGGGCCCGCTTCCCGCGCCATCGCCTTTGAGGGGCTGCTGAACTCTGGCGACAATTTTGTGGCGAGGCTCAAAGCCGGCTTCAAAGACACTCCTCAGCCGCAGCTGGTTCACGTGGCCACCGACGGCGAGTCGTACGGTCACCATCACAAGCATGGCGAGATGGCGCTGGCCTACGCGCTGCGCCTGCTCGAGCAAGACAAGAATGTGACGCTAACCAATTACGCAAGTTTCCTTGAGCAGTTCCCGCCCGAATGCGAGTGCGAGATCGTTGAGAACAGTTCGTGGAGTTGTCCGCACGGCATCGAGCGGTGGCGCTCCAATTGCGGCTGCAACGGCGGGCATCCCGGTTGGAACCAGGCTTGGCGCGCCCCGCTGCGCCAGGCCCTCGATGAACTGCGCGACGCATTGACGCCGCTCACCGAGCACGAAAACGGCAAGCTTTTCCTCGACGTCTGGGACGCGCGCGATGCGTATATCCAGGTCGTGCTCGACCGCAGCGCGGACTCGGTGGATCGCTTCTTTGCCGCGCACCAGGCTCATCCCTTGACTGAAGATGAGCGCGTGCGCGCGCTGGAGCTGATGGAAATGCAGCGCCATGCCCAGCTCATGTATACGAGCTGCGGCTGGTTTTTCGATGACATCTCCGGCATCGAGACCATACAGGTGATTGCCTACGCCGCGCGCGTGCTGCAACTCGCCACACAGATGTTTGATGAGCAGGCGGCGCCGCTCGAGCCGGCGTTTCTGGCGCGACTGGCCGAGGCCCACTCCAACAACCCAGCCGCAGGCGACGGCGCGCAGATCTATAAGAAATGCGTCGATACCATGGAGTTGCATCTCGAGCAGGTCGCGGCCCATTATGCCATCAGTTCGGTCTTCTCCGTGTTTGGTGAGGAGACCGACCTCTACTGTTTTCACCTGCGCCGAATCTCTTACGACATTTTCACCTCCGGCCCGGGCCGTCTGGCGCTCGGCCGCGTCCATGTAGCCAGCACCATTACGGATCACTCGCAGAGCTTTTCGTTTGCGGTTCTCCATTTCGGCGACCAGAATATTACCGCCGCCGCGAAGACTTACAGCGCGGCGGATGCAGCCGCGTTCGAGGCTTTCAGCGCCGAAGCAGCGGAACACGTTCAGCGCGCCGACTTTCCTGAGGTCATGCGGGCGCTCGATCACTTCTACGGCCATGCCGACTATTCGCTGATTTCGCTTTTCTCTGACGAGCAGCGCCGCATCGTACAGCTCATCCTCAATTCAACACTCTGGGATATAGAGAACTCGCTCACCACCATCTACCAGGACCACGCAAGCTTGCTGCACTACCTGTCGCAGGCGGGACTTCCCAAGCCGCCCGCACTCACGCTCGCTGCGGGATTCGCCGTTAACGCCGGCCTGCGCCGGGTGCTTGAAGACGATCCCATCGACCAGGCGCGCTTGCGCTCGTACCTCACCCTGTCCAAAGCAGACCAGGTTCCTCTCGACACGCCGACGCTCTCTTACATCTCAGACCAGCGCATGAAGCGGACCATGGTCGAACTGCAAATGTCTTCGGGTTCACTTGAGATGCTCGACCGCGCCCTGCAACTGGCTCGCATCATGACCGAGCTTCCCTTCGATCTGAATCTCTGGCAAGCCCAGAATCTGTGGTACGAGATCCTGCGCAGCTCAGCCGACGCGCTCACTCTGCTGGAACCGAACGACAGTCCCCGGTGGGAAAAAGATTTTGACGAGCTCGGCGCGTGCCTCAGTTTCGACACGGAGGCGATTCGCGCCGACGAGGAGATTGAGGTCGCATCGGTCGGCGATTGAGGCCTTCTAACCCAGCTCGACCTTCACCAGCTTGCCACGCTTCAGAGCAAACCGCTCCCCACGCCAAACGATTGTGTCGCCAGCGAATCCCGCAACCCAAACCGCCATCGCAATCAAATCGCGCAGCGGCAGCAGCCAGAGATTCGAAATCACTTCGTGATCGGCCAGCACCCCGGCGCCGACGGCCATGGCCTGCGCCAGCCGCAGAAAGAAGCTCAGCGCCAACAGCCACAGGCTCAAAGGGCTCAGTCCGCTGGCCACGATGTTCAGCAAAGCCCAGCTCAACCCATGCGTGACCACCAGCCCTGCATAGCCGGCCGGGCGTGAGCATCGTACGGCCCTCGCCCAGCGCAACTGGTGGTCGATGAAGCCGCGCCATGTGTAGGCCGGCACGCTCGTCTCCACTACCTCGGATGTGAGTTCGAGACGATATCCCGCTCGTGCCACGCGCATGCCGAGTTCGTAGTCATCGGCCAGGTAATCCACCAACGGCAGCAGGCCTCCGGTTCTTTCCAGCGCCTCGCGCCGTACGGCGAGCGTCGAGCCGAGGCCGTATTGCATTCCGCGCTCAATCCATTTCGACAGCAAGACCGATCCCATGAATTCCGCAGCAATACCCAGCGCTTCAAGTCGCGAGGGAAGAGAGCCGTGAGCTCTTCCGCGATAAAGCGCCGTGACCAGGCCCACTTGTTTTGCCTGTTGCCCCATCCTTTCCGCGCTCTGTAGCGGAAAGGGTGGGGAAGCAAAGCACGCCATCACTCTTTCCAGATAATGCGGGCCCACCGTAATATCGGAATCGTTGATGAGCAGGAATTCGTGCCGCGCGTGCAAGGCAAGCTGCACCAGCGTACTGACCTTGCCGTTGGTTCCCAGGCGCTCGGGGCACACGATCAAGCGGATTTCGCGCTGAGGGAACTCCGCCTTCAACGTCTCCACGGCGGTACCGGCCGGGTCGTCGAGGGACGAAACGCCGAATAGCAACTCGAACTCGCCACGATAGTTTTGGCGGCAATGGCTGCGGAACGCGTCAAGTATGCCGGGATCAAGTCCTTTGAGAGATTTCAGAATACTGACGCCGGATGCGAATTCCGCCAACGCCGCGCGCCGCCGATGAAGAAAGATGCGCGCCGCAACAAGCACCGCCAGAAAGTAAGCCATCCCGGCCACGGCCAGTGCCGTCGTCGCAATCTCCACTGCCTGCGCCAACGCGTGCGGCATCGTAAGAGCAGTTTACAGTGGTCAGTGATCAATGGTCAGCGATCACCTTTTCTCACTCGTATCTCAAGGCCTCAATAGGATCGAGATTCGCTGCTTTCCACGCCGGATAAATGCCGAACACCAGGCCGATAGCGCAGGAGGAGCCAAAGCCGATGAGCACCCAAGTCGTCGAAAGCGTGGCCGGAAGTCCGATGGGCAGGAAGTACACAATCCAGGTAATGATCGCGCCCAGCAGGATGCCCAATATGCCGCCGATCGAACACAACGTCACCGCCTCGGTCGTGAACTGAGTCAGGATGGTGCGCCTGGTAGCGCCGATGGCTTTGCGCACTCCTATCTCGCGTGTTCGCTCGGTCACACTCACCAGCATGATGTTCATCACACCCACACCGCCCACCATCAGCCCCACGCTGGAGACGGCAATCATGAAGATCACCAGTCCGGTTGTAAGCTGGTCCCAGAGACGGCTGAGTGAGTCAGGCCCGAAGATCTCGAAGTCGTCTGGCTTGTCCACGCGTACTTTGCGGCGAATACGCAGCAACTCGCGAATCTCTTCTTCAACGAGATCCTTGTTTTTTGGTGTGTCGTACTTCACGATGAGCGTCAGGTCGGTGATCTCAGGGTGAAGGTAGTGGAAGGTGTTGAACGGAAACACAAGAATGTTATCCCGTGGATTTTTGCCGCTGCCGAAGGGCCGTTTGCGTACATCGAGCACCCCGATGACGGTGTAGACCCCCGACTCAACTTCGATATCCTTTCCCACCGCCGGCTCGTCGCCAAACAGCTCCTGCCACGTATCGTGGCCCAGCACCACCACGTGCGCGGCGCGCGCATCTTCGGCGTCGGTGAACATGCGGCCCTGCACAAGCGTCAAGTCCGTCACGTCCATAATCTCGGGAAAATCACCTGCGAGAATGGCCCCCGCAACCTTCTTACCCTTGTATTTTGCGCTCACGTCGCCGACCTGAAAGCTTTTGATGTAAACGCCCTCGGCGTCAGTCGTGGCCACATGCGGCAAGTCCCGCAGCGCCTTGGCGTCGTCTACAGTCAGCATTTTGCGCGCCAGCATCTCCGCCGTTGGCCGCACTCCAATGATCGGCAGACGCCCGACCCAAAAGACATTCGATCCCAGTGAGTTGATGAACCCCGAGACACGGTTATTGATTCCGCTCACAAGCGATGAGATCCCGATCACGGTGGAGACGCCGATGACGATGCCCAGGATGGTCAGGCCCGAACGCAGCTTGTTCGTGCGGAGAGTATCGAGCGCCATCCTGACAGATTCCCGGGTTTGTCCCTTTGCCATGAAAGATCCCCTAAGAGGTCGCTACCAACTCCGATGGACTCACTCGTATCTCAGCGCCTCAATGGGGTCGAGGTTCGCCGCCTTCCACGCCGGATAGATGCCGAACATCAGGCCGATGGCGCAGGACGCACCGAAGCCGGTCAGCACCCACGTTGTGGAAAGTGTGGCTGGAAGGCCGATGGGCAGGAAATAGACAATCCAGGTAATGATCGCGCCGAGCAAAATTCCTAAAATGCCGCCGACGGAACATAACGTCACCGCTTCGGTCGTGAACTGAGTCAGAATGGTGTGCCTGGTGGCGCCGATGGCTTTGCGCACGCCGATCTCGCGTGTTCGCTCCGTCACGCTGACGAGCATAATGTTCATTACACCCACGCCGCCCACCATCAGTCCCACGCTGGAGACGGCAATCATGAAGATCACGAGGCCCGTGGTCAACTGATCCCAAAGCCTACTGATCGAGTCGGGCCCGAAGATCTCGAAATCGTCAGGCTTGTCCACGCGTACCTTGCGGCGGATGCGCAGCAACTCGCGAATCTCTTCCCCCACCAGGGCCTTGTTGTTCGCGTCGTCGTACTTCACGGCCACCCACATATCCTTGTCTTCCGGGTGAAGATTGTGAAACGTACCCAGCGGAAACAGAGCCATGTTGTCGGCGGGATTTTTGCCACCGCCGAAAGGCTGCTTGCGCTTATCCAGCACGCCGATCACGGTGTAAAGGCCTGACTCGATGGCCACCTCTTTACCGACCGCAGGCTCGTCGCCGAAGAGTTCCTCCCAGGTGTCGTGGCCCAGCACCACCACGTGCGCGGCACGCTCATCTTCGGCGTCCGTGTACATCCGTCCCTGCAGCAACGTCAAATCATTAACATCCGATATCTCGGCCGTATCTCCCTGCAGAATAGTACCCGCGATCTTTTTCCCGTTGTATTTCACGGCAACGTCGCCCACACGGAACTGCGACCTTACATGCTGATAGCCGCCATCTGCCGCCACCACATGTGGCAGCTTGCGCAGCGCCAGCACGTCATCGAGCGTGAGCTTCTTGCGCGCCAGCATCTCCGCCGTCGGCCGCACTCCGATAACCGGCATATGGAATACCCAGATGACATTCGATCCCAGGGTGCTAACCCACTCCGACACGCGGTTGTTCAGGCCGCTGATGACCGATGAGATGGCAATGACGGTGGAGACGCCGATGACGATGCCCAGAATCGTCAGCCCCGAACGCAGCTTGTTGGCGCGCAGGGTATCCAGCGCCATCTTCACCGATTCACGAGTTTGGCCGGTGCGCTTCATAGAAACAGCTACTAGCTCCTGGCTTCCAGCAAAATCCCGATCACTACCCCGAAATTCAAGCCGCTTGATTCATAAACTCGAGCCCCGTTGATCGGCGTCATGAGCTAGTCGCTAAGAGCTAGAAGCTTCCTCACATTTCGGCTCGCAGCGCCACCACCGGATCCAGCTTCGCCGCCTTGCTTGCCGGGTATACGCCGAAGAAAATGCCCACCGCGCCGGCCAGGAACAGCCCCAGAAAGATGGCCCATACCGGCACGCTGGTCGGGAATCCGATAAAGATCGTAATCAGCTTGCCCACAAGGATCCCGCACATGACGCCGATCGCGCCGCCGGTCACGGCCATGGTCGCGCTCTCGATGAGGAACTGCAGCAGCACATCGCGCTGCTTCGCGCCAAGTGCCTTTCGCACGCCGATTTCTCGGGTCCGCTCGGTCACGCTCACGAGCATGATGTTCATGATCACCACGCCACCCACCACAAGCGCGATCGAAGCCAGGCCCAGTACCACGCTGGCAAAGAGCGAACTGATCTGTTTCCAGATGTCGAGGAAGGTGTCGTTGGTTTCGATTTCAAAGTCGTCCGGCGTTCCCGGCGCGTCGTGCCGTCGTATCCTCATAAGCACGCGTACCTCGTCTTCGGCCCGCTCCATCACCTGCGCGTTGCCGGCCACCCGCGCGTAAATGTCCACCGAATCGTTGTAGCCGTAGGTCTGCTGGTAGGTGCTGATAGGCACTGCCACCCAGTTGTCCTGCGACTGGCCCAGCGTTTTGCCCTGGCGCTCGCCCACTCCCACAATTGTGTAGGGATTGCCGTCCACGCGAATCTCCTTGCCAACCGGGTCGCCCACGCCCAACAGATTGTCCACGATGTCGTAGCCAACAATCGCGTCGTGCGTAGCGTGGTCTTCGTCGGCGGGTGTCAATCCGCGTCCCAGGGCAATATTGATGTTGTTCAGCGAGAGCATCGTCCAGGTGTAGCCACGCACTTCGGTATTGTTGCTGGAGTGGCCGTTGGCGACCACGTTGGTCGACTTATCGAGCAACGCGCCCACCTCGCTGCACATCGTGCAATCGTCGCGCACCGCCTCGTAGTCCTCGATGCGCACGATTTTGCGTTTTTGATACCGGAAGTAGTCCTGGGCGTTGAAGATCACGCTCGCCATGCGCGACACCGTGAACACGTCGGCGCCATAGCCGGAGAGCTTGGTGGCCACGTAGCGGTTGGCGCCGTTCACCAGGGTGATGACCATAATCACCGAAGCCACGCCCATGACCACGCCGATCAGCGTCAGAGTGGTCCGCAGCTTGTTCGCCCAGAGCGATTGCAGCGCGAGTTTAACGGCCTCACGAAATGGCATGATCCTGCCCTTATGATACGGACCCGCCCCGGCCCAGGTTCCGGGTCTCTCACGTCGGCACCGCTCGCATCGCTGCTTGCTGCACCCTTGTTCTCCGCTTTACCTTCCCGAACTGCCGAACCCCTTCGCCGCTCGTTCCGAGCCTTCCAGATCACTCACCTCTTCCACGGGTCCAGTGAGCACCCTGATGGGCACCATTTGCGCGATCTTTTCGCCGGCCTTCAGCTCCACGTCCTCATCGCCGAGGTTGGTCATCACTACCAGGATTTCGCCGCGATAGCCGGCGTCGATCACTCCGCCGGTGGTGGCCAGGCCCCGAGCCGCCATCGACGACCGGTCGCGCACCAGCAACCCCAGCGGTTCGCCGGTCGCCGGATACCGCGCCTCCACGGCAATTCCGGTCCGCAACTTCACGGTTTGCCGGGGCTCGAGAAGCGCGTCCTCCAGGGCAAATACGTCATATCCCAGGTCTTCGCCCGGATGCGCCACCGCCGGCAGCCGCGCTCCGGCTTCCAAACGCTTTACTCGCAACATGTGTCTGATGTTACGGCAGAACCAGGGTACTTACGCCAGGATTTGCGTCCAGGGATGGCTGCCCCTCTGGAATCGCGCAAAGCAGTGGCCCTTTCGGTGTAACCCTTTCGTACCATTGAAGATTCGCACTTTGGGGTCCACACTGTATCCGAAAGATTTCCCAGGTTGTCTGTTTCGAGTTACTAGAGCCTTGCAGATCATGCTTGCGCCACATAGCGAGCCATAAGAATGGAAGACCCAAAATCATGTTCTTGCGCTCTTTTTGGGCGGCAGATGTGGCGAAAAAGACTTGCTTTGCTTGGCAGAGTGGATGCCAATGGAAATTGTTGTCTTTGCCGAACAGTTCAGGAACGGAAGTTGGGACGTCTGGGAATATGAGTGCAACGCGATAGAGGCGCAGGCTCTTGTTGACTCCGCCGTTGCAAGAGCGACAGATCGCGAGATCGGGGCCAGGCCAATGCACGAGGACCTCCTTGCGAGCGCGCGTTGCCTGTTCGACGTTGCACGAGGGACGTCGGCCATCCCACGGAACGGGGACACTCGGGTTTACTGCGTTTGCATTGACAAGCTCGTGATCGGAGTCTACGAGAAGATTCGCCAATACTCTCAGACGCTTGCTGAAACCGGCGAGTTTGTTGAGGCCGGCATGCAAATGTCCGCCTGACCGCCCGAAGATCCGATCGAACCCGCCCGTCCAAAGCACGAGCGCCGAAGTCTCATTCGGCGGTGCGATCCAGGTGTAAGCTGCGCCACTGCGCGCGAAGTTGCGGAAAATGGTCAGCCCCGATCGGTTCTCACCGGTCGGGGCTGTCGTGTGTCACTCCAACGACGTGGACTTGTCGTCGGGGACTCCAGCATTCGGCAAAAGGACTCGTAAGCCGAATTCTGTTCTGTGCGGTCATTCCTCTAGGCGCCGCGTTGCCGCGGGCGCTCATCAGCGACCTACCCGGAGGTTTCAGCGTGTTCCGGAACCGCCTTGCCGCATCGGGCCGATGCGCAACCGGCGCCTGGCTCCTGGCCCCGGTTTCCCTCCCTATTTGGTCTTGCTCCGTGTGGGGTTTACCCTGCCACTGGCATTACTGCCAGCGCGGTGCGCTCTTACCGCACCTTTTCACCCTTACCACTGCGTAGGACAACCCTTTGGACAAGTCCATCGGGCGCCCCGAACGCCCTCCCAAAGGAGGGTGCAGAGGCGGTATGTTTTCTGTGGCACTGGCCGTCCATGAGCCTTTACGCTCACGTCCCGGACGTTATCCGGCACACTGCCCTGCGGAGTTCGGACTTTCCTCTCCCGGCCACCCCTGTTTTCGCAGAGATCTCCGGCAGCGACCGCCCGGTCCTCCTGCCAGACACTAGTTTACCCCGAAATCGACCCGACCCGAGCGGAGCGCCGTGGCCTGCCCGACGACAAAAACACCATAATCATTTGCATCGCTCCGCCCTCTGCAGCCATCCACTCACTACGGGCGAAATTCCGTTCCTTCCCGGGCACGACTAGAACGCTAAACCTCACACTTTTCCGAATTCCCCCTCAGGAGAAGTCCATGCGAATAGCCTCCCTCATCGCACGTTATCTTATGGCGCTTATCTTCGTTGTTTTCGGCTCCAACCACCTTTTCAACTTTCTGCCCCAGCCGCCTCCGCCGCCCGGCATCGCCGGCCAGTTCTTCCACATCCTCATGTCCACGGGCTATCTGTATGTCGTCGGCGTTTGTGAAGTGGTGCCGGGAATTCTGCTGATCATCAACCGCTTCGTTCCAATGGCCCTCCTCATTCTCGCTCCGGTCATCGTCAACATTTTCCTTACGGGCATCTTCATCGCGTCGGCCGCGATCCCAGCGGGAATTGTGCTGGCCATCCTATGGGTCCTGACTGCGTGGCAGGTCCGCGGCGCGTTCTTCCCAACGCTCCAGCCGCACGTGGCCGTCTAACGCGGGGATTGCCGTAAACCTGCGGTTGCCCCACCCTTTCCGCGCATTTTGCGGAGAGGGTGGGAGATCGCTTCCATCGACTTGCTGACTCGCCATCGCACGTCCCACTACAATCAAAAGAAGCGATGGTTCACTTCCTCTATCTCGGCCGCGTCCCCTACGTCGAAGCGCTTCGCCTGCAGGAAGAGCTGGTGGCGCTGCGCACCGCGGGCCGCATCGGCAACATCCTGTTGCTCCTCGAGCACCCGCCGGTGCTCACCCTCGGCCGCAACGCCCGTCGCGCGAACGTCCTCGCGTCCGATGACCTGCTCGCCGCACGCGGCGTCACCCTCCACGAAATCAACCGCGGCGGCGACGTCACCTATCACGGCCCCGGCCAGCTCATCGGCTACCCGATTTTCGATCTGCGCAGCCTCAGCAATCCTCGCGGCAGCCGCATGGGCCCCGTCGATTTTGTGCGCCTGATGGAAGAGGCGCTCATCCGGCTCTGTGGCGAATTCGGCGTTCCCGCCGGCCGTATCTGCGGATTGACAGGCGTCTGGTGCCATCTGCGGTGGGGCGACGTTTTGGACGAGAATTGTGGCACAACGGCTAACAGCCCCGCCGCTGGTGAACGTAAAATCGCCGCCATCGGCATTCACGTCGCCCGCAGCGTCACCTCGCACGGATTCGCCTTCAACGTCACCACGGATCTCCGCGATTTCTCGCTCATCAATCCATGCGGCATTACTGACCGGCCCGTGACGAGTCTCGCAAGAGAAATCGCCGCCCCCAAATCGCTGCCCAGCCTCGCCGCCATTGCCGACATGGCCGCCCGCCAATTCGGTCTCGTATTCAAAGAGCAGATGACATCCATCGAAAGCCTGGCCGCGTTGCGCGCGCAGATGCAAGCCGCCGCCGAATCCGAGCCGGAACCCCAAGCCCCCGAATTCCCGGCGCCCGAGTTTCCAGCTCAGGACACCCCGCTCACCGTCCCACCCGAGATCGAGCGCCTGCGCCACACAAAAGACCGTCCCATCCCCGCCTGAATTTGCCGCTCGACCCCATCCGCTCCGCCCCGCCAGCGATTTATAATCCGGCAGGAGTCCCGGGCGCCGCGCAGACGATTAGACCGATGGGGAGCGAACGCTTTTCCGGCCCCGCCGAACTCCGCTAGCTCCGCCAAAAGAGGGATGCATGTCCACTGAAGTCATCATGCCCCAGATGGGCGAATCGATCTTTGAGGGCACCATCACCAAATGGCTCAAGAAGCCGGGTGACGCAGTGCAAAAGGACGAGCCGCTCTTTGAAATCTCGACGGACAAAGTGGACGCCGAGATTCCCTCGCCGGTGGCCGGAGTCTTGACCGAGATTCGGTTCTCCGAAGGCGATGTCGTCGAAGTCAATACCGTGGTTGCCGTCATTGGCGAAGCGGGCGCGGCCGTAAGCAAGGCGCCATTGTCGAGCGCACGGACTCCCGTCCAAGAGCCTGTGCAGGCGCCGTCGGCCGCTGTGCAACAGCCAGTCCAAAAGTCTGCCCCACCGCAGGTGGCGCAGGTGCCGCCAACGGGCCGCCTCCGTTCCTCGCCGCTGGCGCGACGCGTCGCCAAAGAACATGGAATCGACATCCGCCGCATTGCCGGCACCGGCCACGCTAACCGCATCACCAAAGAAGATGTGCTGCGCGCCGCAAACTCTTCGGCCGCACCATCGCCAGCCCAAAAGTCTGCCCCACCGTCGAGCATCGCACAGTCGCTAGTCCAAGAGTCTGCCCCACCGCAGGTGGTTCCCACGGAACCTGTGCCCCTCACCCGCATGCGCGCCATCATTGCTGAGCGCATGGTCGAAAGCGCGCGCGTCAGCCCGCATGTCTATTCTGTCTACAAGATCGATATGACGCGCATCGCGCGGCTGCGCGAGCAGCACAAGGCCGCATTCGAGCAGCGCCACGGCGTTAAGCTCACCTACATGCCGTTCATTGCCGCCGCCGCCGTCGCCGCGCTGCGTCGTTTCCCCATCGTCAACGCCTCGCTCGAAACCACCTCCCAGGGTCTCGCCATCCGCTTTCACCAGAACATCCATCTCGGCATCGCCGTGGCCCTCGACTGGGGCCTGATTGTGCCGGTCATTCGCGAGGCAGAGCGACGCAGCATCGCCGAGATCGCCCGCATGATCGCCGATCTCGCTCTGCGCGCCCGAACCAAGAAGCTCTCGCCCGACGAGGTCGGCGGGTCAACGTTCACGCTCACCAACGCAGGCGCCTTTGGCGGCGAGTACGGCATGCCCATCATCAATCAGCCCGAGTCGGCCATTCTCGCCGTCGGCGGCCTGCGCAAGGAACCCGCCGTCCTCACCGACGCCGAAGGCAACGACAGCATCGCCATTCGCTCCATGCAGTACTTCTGCCTCGGTTTCGATCACCGCCTCATCGACGGCGCCGACGGCGGCAAATTCATGCTCGAATTCAAGCGCGTGCTGGAGAACTGGAACCAGGAAATCAGCTAGTCCACAGCTTCTCCTGCGTGGATACCCCGTCCAGCTCTGCTAGGGCGGGTCATTTCTAACTCTGCCAACTCCGCTAACGCCGCTAGCTCCGCCACCTTCGCTCACCACCCCATCTGCCGCATGCGCTCCAGGATGATCTCGCTGTAGTGATCCATGCGCGCTGGCCGGCGCTTCAGGGGCCGCGGCAGAATCGCGGCAAGCCGTGCCGCCTGGTCCCGGTCGAGGTTTCGTGCATCGGTTCCGTAGTACGCACGAGACGCCGCCTCCGCACCGTAAATGCCGGGGCCCCATTCCACGACGTTGAGGTAAAGCTCCAGAATGCGCCGCTTGCCGAGCACGAATTCGGCCACCGGCACCAGCGATGCCTCCGCACCCTTGCGAAGGACCGACCGCTCCGTTCCGAAGAACAAGTTCTTCACCAGTTGCTGCGTAAGAGTGGACCCTCCGCGAATGCGCCCACCTTTCTCGTCCTCCTCGGCGGCAAGTTCCATCGCTTGCCAATCGAACCCATGATGCTGATAGAAGCGCCCATCCTCCGCGGCGATCACGGCGTGCTGCAGGTTCGGCGAGATCCGGCTGAGCGGAACGAATGTATAGCGTTCGTGATAGGGCTTGCGGTTAATCCAGGCCTCGACGCGGCGCTCCATGTGCACCGCAGTCGTCGGCGGGTCAATCCACTTTGCAGCCACCAGCGTAAGCGCGGCCAACAGCCAAAGCGACGCCACACCGATCGCGAACCACAAAACGAACGATCGGAGCGAAAACTTCCTTCGCGGAGTCCCGCTTGGTTTGGTTGGCCCTGGAGTCACATTTCAGGATAATTTCTCGGGGCGCAGTTTCCGAGCGGGTGGCCCGTCCTGGCTTTGTCAGGGTGGGAAATGAGCTTCGCTGGCGAACAATCAACCGACCACTGACCACTGATCGCTGACAACTGTCTTCACGCCCACGCCTTCGCGCGCTCAACGGCCTTCTGCCACCGCGCGCGCCGCTCGTCCCGTTCGCCAGCTGGCATCCGCGGCTCGAATCGCACATCGCCCTTTCGTTCGGCGCGCAGCGCTTCGGGGCTGGGCCAGAATCCCGTCGCCAGCCCGGCGAGATACGCCGCGCCCAGCGCCGTCGTCTCTACCACCCGTGGCCGCACCACGGGAACTCCAAGCACATCGGCCTGGAACTGGATCAGCAGATCGTTCACCGCCGCGCCGCCGTCTACGCGCAACGCCTGCAATGGCGCCCCAGTCTCACTGTGTACGGCTTCCAGCACGTCAGCCACCTGGAAGGCGATGGCTTCGAGCGCTGATCGCGCGATGTGTCCCGGGCCGGTGTCGCGCCTGAGGCCGATCAGCATGCCGGCCGCGTGCGCGTCCCAGTGCGGTGCGCCGAGGCCGACAAACGCCGGCACAAACACCACGCCGTTGGTGTCAGGCACACTCGCTGCCAGCGCCTCCACTTCCGCCGATGCGCCGATCAATTTCAGATTGTCGCGCAGCCACTGCACCACCGCCCCGCCAATGAAGATGCTTCCTTCGAACGCGTATTCAAGCCGCCGTTGCGCGCTCGCGGCCACGGTCGTAATCAGCTTGTGCTTCGATCTCGCAAATTCAGTCCCGATGTTCTGCAGCAGAAAGCAGCCGGTGCCGTAAGTGTTCTTGGCTTCGCCCGCGCTCCAGCACAACTGCCCGAAGAGCGCGGCCTGCTGATCACCGGCGATACCCGCAATGGCAACGCCGCCGAGACCCAGTGTCGTGGTCACATCGCCCACGCGCTCACTCGACCAAACTACGTCGGGCAGCATGCTTGCGGGAACGCCGAAGAGCTTCAGAAGTTCGGAGTCCCACTCGCCCTTCACGATGTTGAAGAGGAGCGTGCGCGAGGCGTTGGTCACGTCGGTCACATGCTTTTGGCCGCTGGTCAGGTGCCAGATCAGCCAGCTATCCACAGTGCCGAAAGCGAGCTCGCCGCGCTCGGCACGAGCCCGCGCGCCCTCCACGTTGTCCAGAATCCACTTCACCTTGGTCGCGGAGAAATAAGGATCGATCACTAGGCCGGTCTTCGACGAAATCGCTTCTCCAGCGCCGCTCTCCTCCAGTTGCTTGCAGGTCGCCGCCGTGCGCCGGTCCTGCCACACGATCGCCGGATGAATCGCCTTGCCTGTTGCCCGCTCCCACACGATTACGGTCTCGCGCTGGTTGGTGATGCCGATGGCCGCAACATCTCGCGGCCGCGCTTCAGCCTTGGCCAGCGCTTCCACCGCGCAGCTCATCTGGCTGGTCAGAATCTCCGCCGCGTCGTGCTCCACCCAACCCGCCTGCGGATAAAACTGCTGGAACTCCTTCTGCGCCACCGCGGCAATCGCGCCGTTTGCATCGAACAAAATCGCCCGCGAGCTCGTTGTCCCCTGATCCAGCGCCAATACATAAGCCATATGCGTCGTTCACCTTTCCGGCAACCAGTCAAACACGCCCGGCGCCACACGAGCAAGGCAGCATCGAGTTGTCCCGTTTCAGTGCTAAAATCCCCGATGTTCGAGCAACCATGCTCTCAGCGATCGTATACAAACGCAGCTTTTTCTTCGGCCGAGGCCGGAGTGCCTGTGCCACAACTTGCGCAATCGGGCCGAAGCCTGAGACACCTTCCCGGAGGAATACATGAAAAGCGAAACCAGCGGCGCCGCAGGCGCAAATCTCACACGCAGAGGCTTGCTCGGATCAGCCGGAATGGTCGGCGCGGGCATGATGATGCAGGCCGCAGCTGTGACCGCACAGGGCTCAGCTGGTGCGCAAGTCAGAATTGCCTCCGTCAAAGCCACCATCCACAACGTGCCCGTAAAGGTACCGCTCCTCAACAAGCAGATGGTGGAGCAAATCGTCTTCGTCGAAATCGCTACCGACGCGGACATCACTGGCTATGGCCTCACCGGAGATCTGCAAGTCTCCGGTGTTTGCGAGTTCATCAATCAGCAACTCGCACCCTTCCTCAAAGGTAAAAGCGCTCTCGACACCGAGGCGCGCTGGCAGGAGATGTTCCTCACCTTCAATCCGCGCTATCAGACTGGAGCGTTCAGCTCCGCGCTCAGCGCCGTAGACATCGCGCTCTGGGACATCAAGGGCAAGCACCTGAACCAGCCCGTCTGGCGGCTTCTGGGCGGCGCTAAAAAGACGGTGCCCGCCTATATCACCTTTGGCCTGCTGCAGTTCGACCGCGATCAGCTTGTCGAGTTCGCCCGCCGATTCCTCGCTGATGGACAGGACAAATTCAAGATGGTCGTCGCCATCGACAACGGCGAAAACATAGCCGAAGACGCGGCCCGCGTCGGCGCAGTTCGCGAAGCCATAGGCCCCGACCGCGACCTGATGATCGACGGCAACTACCTGTTCTCAATGAATCGCGCCTTGCAGTTTGCGAAGCACGTTGAGCCTTACAATCTCACCTGGTTTGAAGAGCCCCTCTACGGCAACGATGCCCGGCTGCTTGCGCAGTTGCGCCAGCGTTGCTCGGTTCCCATCTCCGCAGGCCAGAACGAAGGCTTCCGCTATCGCCATCTCGAACTGCTGCAGCATGCCTCGATCGACATTCTGCAACCCAACGTCTGCTACGTCGGCGGGTACACCGAGGGAATGAAGGTCGCGGCTCTTGCCCAGGCTTATAACATCCTCATCGCCGACGGCGGCGGCTGGCCGCACCACAACATGCACCTTCAGGCAGCGGCCTCCAATGGCTGGCGCGTCGAATTCCACTACCTGATGTGGATGACCGGCAACATGATCTACAGGAACCCTCCACAGCCGGTGAAAGGCTATGTGACGCTGACCGAAGACCCGGGCCTTGGCCTCGAGCCCAACCGCGAAGCGCTGCAGGAGTATCTGGCAAGTTAAACGACTGCTGCTATTCACTCCATGGGTTGTAACCCTTCACTGGAAAACCCGGCAGGAGGATGGCTCCATCTCCGCCTTCCCTACCGCACCTTCCCCGCCGCATTCTCCAGCACCACATTGCTCAGCACCGCCGTATCCACCGTCGTGGGCAGGTGCGAGGTGAATCCAATCCCCACATAAAACGGCTCATCGAAGTGCAGCTTGATCGGCGGCCCAAACTGATGCATCGGCTCGCCATCCAGGCTCACCCATAGTGAAAGATCGTCGCCGCGCTTCTCGATCCCGATGCGTTTCGCCACAATGGTGACGAGGCTGTCTGGCGTTGCGCCGCCCGGCCGGCCGCGCCCGCCCATGCGGAACTCCACGTCGAGTGCGCGCGCGTCTTTCTCAGGCCGCCACGCCAGGTGCACCAAGCCTGCGCCGTGTAACGCGACCATCGCCGCCTTCGAATCGTCGTCGAGACTCTGCCGGATCATCAGCACAGCCTTGCGGTCGCCGTACCCTTTGGGATCCGGATAGTTGATATCCGCCGCCAGCGAAACATCGCCCGACATCCGCTTCCACAAGTACCGAAACTCATCGCGCGTGTACCAGATGTTGTATCCCGCCGAGTGAATCGTGTATTGCGCCGTCGCAGCATCGTAACTCGCACCGCCCGGCACCAGCGCGCTGCCGATGTCCGACTGGCCGTCGAAGATCCCGATCGGCGTGTCGAAGTTGCGGCTGGGCCGATGAAAGTCGGCCGGCGGCGCTACCTGCGCATGCGTCGCTGAGCCCGGCTGTGCCCACGCAGGAGCCTCGGGTGGCGGATTTTGTGCCGTCGGCGTCTGCGCCCCCAGAACCAACGCTACGCCGCAAACTCCCAGCGCCGTGAGAGACGCCGCGGAGCGAACTCTTCGAATGCCTTTGTGTGCTCTCATGGCAACCCACTCTAGCAGACCGGCGTCCCATCTTGAGTACCAGATTGCGTTGCATCAACTCGCCAGGGTCCGTCGAGCGAATTGGCCGCGATGCGCCGTGAGCCCGCAATGTTGTACCATTCGATAGAATCCACGCCCGCGAAAAAGGCCGTCCTTCATGACTTTAACCTCCTCCCCGACACTTCTCGTTTTGGCAGCCGGAATGGGCAGCCGCTATGGCGGCCTGAAACAAATCGATCCCGTCGGCCCCGCAGGCGAAACCATCATCGATTACTCCATCTACGATGCGCTCCGTGCGGGCTTCGGCAAGCTGGTCTTCATCATCCGCAAAGATATCGAGCAGGCATTTCGCGAAACCGTCGGCGCCCGCTTTGAAAAGCGTGTTGCGGTGGAGTATGTATTCCAGTCGCTCGAAGATATTCCGCCGCAATTCGCCGTGCCGCCGGGTCGCACCAAGCCCTGGGGAACGACGCAGGCCATTTTGCTGGCCGAGAGCGCGATTCATGAGCCTTTCGCCGCCATCAACGCCGATGATTTTTACGGAGCAGAGAGCTACCGCGAGCTTTCACGGCATCTCACCTCCGGCTCGGAGGATTACGCGATGGTCGGCTTTATTCTGCGCAATACGCTGTCGGACTTCGGCTCCGTGGCGCGCGGTGTTTGCCAGGTTTCGGGCGATGGCTATCTTGAGCACATCGTGGAGATGACCAAGATCGAACGCGACGGCAACGACGCGCGGAACACCGACGCCACCGGGAACGTCACCAAGCTTTCAGGCGAGGAGCCGGTGTCAATGAATTATTGGGGATTTACTCCGCGTATCTTCGATCAACTGCGTGTGCGCTTCGGGAAATTCCTTGAGCAAAATGCAACGGACCTCAAGGCGGAGTGTTACATTCCCAACACGGTGGGCGAGCTGGTGAACGCGGGCGAAGCGCGAGTGAAGGTTCTGCGCTCCCGCGATTCCTGGTTCGGCGTCACCTATCGCGAAGACCGCCCGCGCGTCGTGGAAAGCATTCGCCGCCTGATCAGCAACGGCCAATACCCTGAACGACTCTGGTCATGAAAGACTCTCTCGACGTTCGCGACGTGGCACGCCACTTTCAATTCCAAGGTGAACTCTCCTCGTACGCGCCGCACGGCAACGGGCACATCAACGACACCTTTCTTGTCACCTGCCAGGGAAACGGCAAGCCCGCGCATTATATCCTCCAACACATCAATCGCAAAGTCTTCCACGATCCAGCCGCCGTCATGCAGAATATTGAGCGCGTCACGGCGCATCTTGCTACGCAGGCGGCCGGCGAACCAGGCGGTGATCGTCGCATGCTCAGGCTAATTCCGGCGTGCGATGGACAGAACTGGCATGTCGATGAGGCGGGAGAAACCTGGCGGGCCTATCCCTTGATTGAGAACGCGCGCACGTATGAGACAGCGACATCTGCGCAACAGGCTTTCCAGGCGGCACGCGCATTCGGGCGTTTTCAGCAGCAGCTAGCCAACCTGCCGGCGCCGCGCCTCCTCGACACAATCCCCGATTTTCACCACACACCCAAACGCTTCGCCGCGCTCGAACGGGCAATCGCCGCAGATGCCGCAACCCGCGCTGCGCTCGTGCAGCCAGAGATTGAGTTCGCGCTCTCGAGGCAATCCATCACCGGCGTTCTCCTTGACGCCGGCCTGCCCGAACGCATTACACACAATGACACCAAGTTCAACAACGTGCTGCTTGACGACACCACCGGCGAGGCCGTCTGCGTCGTCGACCTCGACACCGTGATGCCCGGTCTCGCGCTTTACGATTTCGGCGACATGGTGCGCACCACCACCAGCCCCGCCGATGAAGACGAGCGCGATCTCTCGAAAGTCACCATGCAGTTTCCGCTGTTCGAGGCACTGGTGCGGGGCTATATTGAGTCGGCCGGCGGATTCCTGACGGCAGCGGAGAGAGAGTACATTGCCTTCTCGGGCAAGCTCATCACTCTGGAAATCGGCATCCGTTTCCTCGCCGACCATCTGGCCGGCGACACGTATTTCAAGGTGCACCGCGAAGGGCACAACCTCGACCGCTGCCGCACGCAATTCAAGCTGGTCGAGTCCATCGAGATGCAGGAAGAGAAGATGAACCGGCTGGTGGAGTCGCTGGGGTAGCCGCTCGTTCTACTGCATGCCTGCCGACGGATAGACCGGAATCTTCGGCGTGAGCCGCCGCACTAAGAATTCCTGGAAAAGATTCTGCATCGCCGTCTCCGCGGTGCCAACCAGGGTGCTATCGAACGTGAGCTCTACGCCACTGTGTTTGTTATCGGGGTAATAGAGATTGGAAATGCCGCCGGCCGCGATCCCGCCGAGAATACCGGAGTAGTTCGGTTGCCAGCGCCCATTATCACCCTTGCAGATGACTGAATTTGCGATCGCGTACAGGATCCGCGACCTGACGCTGCCCGTCCCCTCGTAGAAATACCGCGGATCCTGCTTGAAGACCGATGGCAGAACTGCGCCGCCGATCATGGTACCGAAGAAACTATCGGCATAGTTCGCGCCATATCGCTTCGCATATCCCTGCATACCCTGCCCATATCGCGCAAATGTGTTGTCGGCCTGTTCAAAGCCGGCAACGGCGCCCGTCATCGCCCACGTCACCGGGTCGATTTGGGTCCTCCAGGCCAGCTGGTACTTCTGGCGCGTGGTCAGCGGAACCGCGTCATGGTCGTAGCTCACGTAGTAATTCGGAAATACACCAAGCACCCGCTGCTGCTCTTCCAGGTTGAGCTGTTGCTGCGCAATCTCCGCCTGCGATCCGGCGGAAACTACAATGTCGCTTGACGCAGCCGCAACCGGCAACACGATGGTGCGGGCATCGTATGCCTCGCCGGAGTGCAGCTCGCCGCGGATCTCCTGCGTAACGAAACCGGCCGACGAGATCGTGATCCTGAATCTTCCCACGGGAAGATTGCCAAAGTTGAAGGCGCCTTCGCTGTCAGTCTGCTGGCTTGCGGCTGGTGGAGCACTTGGGCCGCTCAGCTCCAGCTCAACGCGCGCTCCCTCGTACACGGTTCCATCCGCGCTCGT
Organism: uncultured Acidobacteriaceae bacterium; assembly: GCA_963751285.1. Lineage (GTDB taxonomy): Bacteria > Acidobacteriota > Terriglobia > Terriglobales > Acidobacteriaceae > Telmatobacter. Next base: position 92,935 of record CAVVUE010000019.1, read on the forward strand.
TACCACTCCATGAATGCTCGAGCCCATCGATGCCGCTGGACCGGGATCTTCAGTGGCCACCAGCGTACCTTGCTGTGCCCATGCGCATGCGCCCGCCGCAAGAATCAACGCAAGCATCCCCAGCCGGGCGCACAGAAGGCCCGGACGGGACACGCCTTGCGGCGCCCAGCGCAGCTTTGCTTGAATCTTGATCAGATTGCTCCCGGGACGAAGACCCCTTTATTCCAGCAAAAGGCAGCTTCGGCAGAAATACCACTTTAGCTTTAGACGCAAGAAGAGCCGCTGAGATAAGGACTCCAGGGGGCGTCGTTGACCTTGGCCGACAGGAACTTCCCGTTCGAATTCCAAGGCATGGATTCAATCCCGGAAAGAATCCATTGCGACAAGAATGACAGAGAGCTACTCCGGCCGCCCCGTATAGTGCTGAACGTGATGAACTTCGGCGTGATCTTCGAGCGATTCCAAATGCGTGGTCACCTCAGCGGGCATTTCCAGGTCGAGAGCAAGCTGCTCCTCCACCAGGGTCGCCAGCCGGTGCGCTTCGCCCAGCTTCATGTTGTCGGGAAACAGAAGGTGAATCTCGATGATCTGTCGATAGCCCGTTGCACGGAATCGCACCCCGTGGTATTCCAGGCCAAGCTCTTTGCAAATGGCGTCGAGCCGCTCGCGAATGCGGTGACCGATCTTGGGATCGGAATAATCAAGCAACCCCTTGAACGATCGCCAAAGCAGCCGTCCGCCCGTCCACAGGATGTTCGCCACGATGGCAAACGCCACCAGTGGATCGAACGGTTTCCAACCCGTCGCCATCACCAGCCCCAGCCCGGCAACCACGCCGAAACTCGTCCAACTGTCGGTCAGCACGTGTCTACCATCCGCTTCAAGAATCAGCGAATGATTCCGCTTTCCGATGCGGAGCAGGTAAAAGCCCAGAACCGCGTTCAATATGCCGGCGGCAATAATGAGAATGACGCCGCGGCCCAGGTTCTCGAGCGCCAGGCCCTGTTTCCATTTTTCGATCGTTGTATACAGGATGCTCGCCGCAGCCAGCACGATCATTGCGCCTTCAAAACCCGCGGAGAAAAATGTGATCCTCTCGTAGCCGTAGTGAAACTGAGGAACCGCCGGCCGCGCGCTCAGCCACAAACTGAAGACGGCAAAGGCCACGACCACCACGTGCACTACAGATTCTGCAGCGTCAGAAAAGATCGCCGACGACCCTGTCAGGTAATAGGCCGTCAACTTTCCCGCCAGCATCAATACGCCAACCGCCAGCGACAGCCGCATGGCGAGGCTGGCGTCTCGATACTGCCGCACCCGCTTGTCAGTTGAATCCTGCTTCGGCGTAACTTTCATAGCCGATCCTTCGTGCGGATTTCGCAGTGGGGTGGGCCGCTTATCCCATTGGAGGATTTCCGTAGCTGCATCTCAATCCAGCATCCGGCAATTCAAATTCATCACTTCGCGATAGAGCGCCGCGTGAGCCGCGATGCTCTAGTGCGATTCACCCGGCATTTCCGGCGATGAATGCTTCATGCGCTTCAAATCGACGCCGAACTTGGGATCCTCTCGCGTGCCGTTGACGTGGATCGGAACCAGGGTCCCCGCTCCATCCTTCTCAAAAAGTCGGTCAGCCGGTTTCAGCAGCAATCCCTTCCAGCCGCCCACCATTTGCGAAACTTTGGCCTTGGTCCTGGCTGTTCCCACAAAATCCAAAGTGCTGCCGTCGATGCCATACGTACCTTTCAAGTCAATTTCCGCTCCAGGCACAGTGTATTTCAGATTGGGCAGGCTCACCTTTTCGCCCGACAACTGAAAATCGCTTTGCATCGCCGAGCGCACGTCGGATCCGGCGTTCTTTGCCGCTTTAGGATCGCCCTGCCCGCGGAGGCTCAACTGCGCCACCCAGTTCTGGATTTTGGTGCTCGTGAACTCAGTGTCGTCGAGTGAGAAATTCCCGTTCAGCGTCAAACGCTCAAGCACCGTCTCCTTCCCCGGTGGAATTTCGAGTGCTGTCTTCAAAGCGAGGGCGCCAGTCAGCAGGGGCGTTCCCGAGTGGCTTGCCAGGCGCAGAAAATCTTCAATATGGCCGCGATCCACATTCACCCTCAGCTCAATATCGTGCCCGCTGGGCAAGGTTCGGCCGTCCTTCAGGGTTTTCGCCTGTTGCCTGACGATCTGGCCCACGGCGGTCAAATGTGACTGCCCAAGCGTCGCATCCACCGGCTGCAGCCACGTGTCGCCGTTGGTGCCATCCACCTGCGCATGGAAGTGCGTGGAAAGCGGGACAGGCGTGCCGAAGTGAGTGAGCCGGAAATCCGGCGTGTCGGTCTGCCCGTCAACCACAAGATCGCGGAGCACTCCGTGGTAATCACCCGTGGAATTGAGAATCCCCGCAATGCCTTTGAAGACCCCGAGATCTGCATGCTCGAAGCGATAGCTGCCGCTTACTGGCGTCTCGCCAGGATCCTCGACCACCCACGGTCCCAGATTGCCCGAAGTGAGGATCATTCCCGCCGGCCGCGGATTGGTGAGTTGCGCGTCAAATCGCATCGGTCCCCCTTCGGTCACATGGGTCAGCTTGATATGAGCGATATCAAACTCCAGCGGTAGCTTTCCGGGCTTGCTCGTTTCGATTCGCAAACGTGCGCCATCACACTCGATGCGGTTCACCACAAAGTGCAGCAAGGTTGACATCGCCGGTTTTGAGGAGCCGCTCGAGCCTCCTTCTGATGCGACGTGCGTGAAATGCGTCCTGGGTGGAACGTCCACATCCAGTCCCTTTAGCTCGACCACAGAGATCCTGATTGGTTTTCCCGGCTTGTAGTGCAACGGCGCATGGAACCGGAATTCGGCGAGTTGCATTAACGGCGGGGTCGCGCCAGGGACAGTAACTCCCACTACCTCTGAAGGCGGCCAGATTTTGAGCCCTTTCCCTTCGGCCCACAGCCCATTCACCAACGAAATATGAAAGCTGGCCAGCTCCACGCGCGCGTGAAAGTGTTCCTGGAGCTTTTCGACAATCACTTCGCGCAGGATTGGCTCGGCCCGGTGCATCAGCACGGCAACGGCCACGCCCAGCGCCACAATGACCAGCAACAGTGCGCCCGCCAGCCACTTCAACCGTCGATGCCTGCGCCAGAATCCCCCGCGCTTGCTTGCCACAACCAAACCTCGTCCGCCTCCATTTTCGCAGGATCCCCTTGCCTCTAAGCTCAGGCTCCTGCCCGTTTGACGCGTTTGGCGCCGGAAGTCGTCCAACTCAGCGAATCATTCGCTCAGTCAAACCGCATGTCTTCGGCGACAATAGTTGCGCCGCCAAAAGCCACATTCCCTTGGATGCGGCCTTCCGGCTCTCTTGGTCCTTCCTCCCCTGATGCCGTAGACTTCTTATCATTGATGCAAGCGCTGATTGAGAACCTGGTAAAACTTCAATCCGTTGAGCTCGGCCGAGCCCGTCTTCATCAGGATCTGCGGGCGCTTCCCTCCGAGGTTGCGAAGGCACAGGCAGAGCTTGCCGCCGCCGAAAGAAAGTCGGCCGATATTTCAGCGGCCCTGAATCGCGAGGATGCGCTGCGCACCAAGTTGGATCGTGAGATCGACACCCACCGCAAGAAGACCGCGCGCTTCCGCGAGCAGTTGGACTCGGTCAAGACTCCGGAGCAGGCCGCCGCCATCGAGCACGAACTTCAGTTTTCGGGCGCCGAAGCCGACCGCCTTGAAAACGAGGAGTACACGAGCCTGGAGCGCACAGAAGCCCATGAAGCATCGCTGGCCCAGGCCCGCGCCCAGGTGGAAATGCTGTCTGAAGCGCTTGAAGCGACTCGCGTCCGCGTCACCGCCCGCCAGCAGGAACTTGAAGCCGAGCTTGCCGCCCTGGATGCCGACCGCGCTGCTCTCCGTGCGGCTCTCGATCAGGAATGGGTCGCGCGCTTCGACCGCATCGCCGCCTCGCGCGGCACCGCCATTGCGCGCGCTGAAAACCAGCAATGCACCGGTTGCCGCATGGGCGTGCGCCCGCAAACATGGAACCAGCTCCGCGAAGGCGAGTTGCTCACCTGCGACAGTTGCAACCGCTTCCTCTACTGGGATCCGGCAATGCAGCCCGTGCCCAAAGCGCCGCAGCCTGAGCCGATCTCTGGCGAAGGCCGCGCTCCGCGCAAATCCCACCAGGCCGGCGCCTAGCGAAATCTCTATGCCGTCTCCTGCCACGGCCCGGTCGAGTAGGACTGGCGTCGCGCGCCTTGCCTTCCTCGCTTTTTGCTGCAGCCTGCTTCTCCCTCCTGCATCCGCTGCAAGCCCGCCTGATGGGATTCACGTCCAGGGGTCGGGCACACCTCCGCAGCTAGCCTTCGGCTGTTGCGATCAGGGAATCGCGCCGATGCGGGCCCTGTTTGCCGATCATGAAGTGATTGCTGCGTTCCGCGATCTGCATGCGCAGGTGGGTGTAGCCATCGCCGACTTCTCGCCGGAACGCGCGCAAGTCGTGCGTTACCTCAATCAGCAGCAGATTCCGGTAATCGCGGGGGTAACGCTGCAAACAGAAGACGGCCCCTATTTCAATGCTGATAATGTGGCCGAAGCTCCGGCCCAGATTGCCGCCTTCGAAAAGTGGACCCGTGACAATGGCCTGCGCTGGGATGCCGTCGGCCTCGACATCGAGCCCAACTTCAGCCAGCTTGCGGAGCTCAGGAATCACCGTTGGCGCCTGGTCACAACGCTCCTCCGCAACAGCCTCGACGGTAAGCGCATTCAGCGTGCGCAAGAGGCATACTCCGCGTTGATCCGCCAGATTCAGTCGCAGGGGTATCCGGTGGAAACCTATACCTTGCCCTATGGTCCCGTTGAGCGCAACCTTCATACCACGCAGATCGACCGCCTGCTCGGCAGCGTCGACGTGCAGGCCAACGAGAACGACGTAACGATCTACACCAGTTATGCTCGCCCCGTGGGATCAGCCGTCATCGTGGATCTCGGTCCCTACTCGCAGGGCATCTTGGTCGGTGTCACCGATGGCCTGACTCCTGCAGGTTCCGGTTTCGGTCCGTTCGATTGGGATGAATTCTCCAGCGACCTGATCGTCGCCAGCCATTTCGCGCATCACATCGGCGTCTATAACCTCGAGGGCTGCGTGCGCCATGGATATCTGCCACGACTCGAAACCATCGATTGGAGCGGGTCCGTGGTCATTCCGGCCGCGTCCGTCGCACGCGCCCGGCGGCACGTGATGGCCTTTAGCATCGCGCTTTGGATCGCCTCGCGTCTGCCGTATCTCGCCGCCGCAGTCATCCTGCTCGCCGTCTTCTGCGTTTGGTGGTGGCGCAAACGCAGGCTGCGGCTTCGGCACTGCTAATCTTTTCTTAGGACCGTCGTCAGCTGCCAGGCACCGCACTGACCAATGTCTTTCAGGAGCATTCCTTCGTGCAACGGATTTGTGTCGATATGGATGAGGTCATGGCCGACACGCTCTCCGAGCATATCCGACGCTACAACCAGACCTTCGATGAGGATGTATCTCCGGAAGATCTTGCCGGCAAAGGCCTCTGGGAGATCACGCCGCTCGATCGCCAGGCGCAGCTCCGCGCCTTTCTCGATGCGGAAGATTTCTTTGAAGACCTGCCGCTGATGCCTGATGCGCAACCTGTGCTCAAAGATCTCTCCGCGCGCTTTGAGATTTTCATCGCCACGCAGGCCATGGCGGTACCCAACTCGCTCGGGCCAAAGTACCGCTGGCTGCAACGCCACTTTCCCTTCATTCCGCCCACGCACTACGTTTTCTGCGGCAACAAGAGCATTCTCCGCGCCGATTACCTCATCGACGACCAGCCCAAGAATCTCCTCCGCTTTGAGGGTCAGGGCCTGCTCTACACTGCGCCGCACAACCTCACTGCTACTGGCTTTATCCGCGTGAACAACTGGCTCGAAGTCGCCGAATTCTTCGCTGCCGTTCCCGCCCAATCCTGAATCGCCATCCATTCAAGCTTTGGCATCTAAGCTAACGTGGCATTCTCTTTACGTTTTTCAGGCCAGGCAGGCGCCGAGCCGACTGTCGCTGACCCTCTCGTTCCGTCCAATGTGCCGCTCTCATCAGATCTCGCCGGGCAGAGTCCGATAGCATTAAAGATGACAGTGGATCCCCCGTCTTCCAAGCCACCTATCTCGCGCCGCCGCTTCCTTTCCACGGGCCTGTACGCTGGCGCGGGGCTGGCGCTCTATTCCGGCGAGATCGAGCGCCATTGGATCGAGGTCACACGGCGCGACATATTCGTTCCCGGCCTCCCCGAAGCTTTTAACGGCTTCCGCATAGCGCATCTCAGCGACATCCACATGGACGAATACACCGAGCCGTTTTTGGTTCGCGATGCCGTCGATCACATCAACCGCTTGCATCCCGATGCGGTGTTTCTGACCGGCGACTTTGTGACGAGAGAGCTTTTGCCAAAGAGATCGTCCATGGTCTCAGCGTGGCAATGCGCCAGCATCCTCGATAAGCTTGAGTGCCCGCACCGATATGCGGTCCTCGGCAATCATGACGTCATGGTGGGTGCGCCTGAAGTCACTCAGGCGCTCACCGACAATCACATCAGCGTCCTTCGCAATGCGTCCCTACCCATCGAGCGTCCAGGTGGCAGGTTCTGGGTTGCCGGGGTCGACGATCCGGTGGTGGGCAAGCCCGATCCGGACGCGGCAATTCCCCCGTCGATCCGAAATGTCCCTGGTGAGCCCATCGTTCTGCTGTGCCACGCTCCCGACTACGCCGACAAGTTATTGACCTTTCCGGCAGGCCCGACCGTGGCGCTCATGCTCAGTGGTCATACTCATGGGGGCCAGGTTCGCTTACCGCTGATGATGCCCTTGTTTCTGCCCCCTTTGGGCAGGAAGTACGTCGAAGGTTCGTTCCGCTTTGGGGCTACGCAGCTTTATGTCAATCGAGGCCTCGGCACCGTCGGCTTTCCCGTCCGCTTTGCCTGTCCGCCAGAGATTACGCTGCATACTCTCCGGAGAGCCTAGAGCAAACACGAACAGGAAATCGCCAGCCGGATTCGGCGCGGAGAGCATTGCGCAATCGTCACGCGCCCGCGATGGTCATCCCATCAATCCGCAGCGTAGGCGAAGCCACCGACCCGCGAAAAACCAGGTCGTTGCCAATGGCAGTCACATTGCGCAGCATCTCAGCCAGGTTGCCCGCGATGGTGATCTCCTCGACGGCGTGCGTGAGCTTGCCATTTTCGATCCACAAGCCAGTGGCGCCGCGCGAGTAATCGCCGGTGACCAGGTTTGTGCCGAAGCCCATCAGGCTTGTCACGTAGAGTCCCGCCGAAACCTGCCCGATGACTTCCTCCGGCGCGAGCTTTCCCGGCGCAAGAAAGAGATTGCCGCAGCCCGTTCCCGGCGCGCCCGCCAGCCCCCGCGCGGCATTGTGCGTGGACTTCATCCCCAGCTTGCGCGCCGTATAAGTGTTGAGCAGGTAATTGCGCAGTACGCCGTTCTCCACCACAACGGTTCGCCGCGACGGCAGTCCTTCATCATCGAACGGCGAAGTTCCAAAGCCGCCCACGCCCGTTGGCAGCAACATCGTATTGTCATCGATGATCGTCAACTCGATCGCGCCGATCGTTTCGTTCAGCCTTCCCGCAAGAAACGATGCGCCGCGCCAGATGGCATCGCCCGATGCAGCGTCGAAGACCGATCCAATCAGGGACCGGGCCACTTCAGGCGCGAAAACGATGGGCGCCTGCTGCGTGGGCACGCGCCGCGCTCCAAGCCTGCGCAGGGCGCGCCTGGCGGCTTCTGCGCCCACCGCTTCAGGCGATTCGACATCGCCCATCCGGCGAGCGCTCGACCACCATCCGTCGCGTTGCATCTTTCCGTCCGCGTCTTGCGCCAGCGGCGCCGCGGAGACGCCTGCGTAACTGGTTCGGTAGCCACCCACAAATCCACGTGAATTGGCCAGTGCCTTGCGCCCGGTCGCTGCGTCGAAGCTGCCTCCACTGGAGTTCGTAATGCGCGGGTCAGCGGCCATCGCCGCCGCCTCGGCCCGGCGCGCCCAGTCGATGCGCTCCGGCCCGGGGAGCGAGTACACGTCCTCAAAGTAAAGTTGCAAATCGCCGCCGGTGGAGCCAAATTCGCCCGCCTCCGGTAGCCCGGCGAATGAATCTTCTTCCGTCACCTTTGCCAGCGCCAGCGCCCCATCCACCAGCTGGCGAATTCCGTCGGCGGTCAAATCGCTTGTCGAAGCCGAGGCCGACCGGTTGCCCAGAAACACGCGCAAACCCAGTCCGCGGGAACCAGATTCCTTCAGCGTTTCCACCTCGCCCATGCGCACGTTCACGCTGAACTCGTCGCCCTCGCGCGCCACGGCTTCCGCGTCGCTCGCGCCCGCCTTCATGGCCAGCCTCACAACATCGGCGACCAGGGATTCGATGTCGAGCACAGTTTCAGGTGGTTGAGCGGCGGTTTGGCGCATGTCCTCAAGCTATCAAAAGCCGGTAGACTCGCGATTGATCTAACGGAATCGGGAAGGAGGGAAGGGGCGCCTGGGGTTCTACGCCGTCAGCCGCTCAAGTTGCTCGGGCTTGACGATGGTCAGGCTGGTGCCCTTGATCGTGATCCATTGGTCGCGGCGGAATTGGTTGAGGAGCCGCGTCACCGTCTCGCGCGAGGTGCCGGCCATGTTGGCGATCTCCTCGTGCGTCAGCGCCATGGTAAAGCGGATCTCCGGCTTGCCATTGGATGCACCGCGTCCCCAATCCAGCAGCAGCCGTGCCAGTCGCCCCGCCGCGGAGCCGGAAAGAGCCAGCCGCTTGGCGTCGTGAAATACCGTGAGGTATTCGCCCGACAGCGCCTGCGCCGCATGCATCGACGCAATCCCATGGCGGCCCAGGAATTCGACGAACTCCTGTTTCCGCACAGTCTTTACCTGGCAGGGCTCGATGGCCTCGGCGGTTACCTCGTGCGGCACATTGGCCAGCACGGCGCTCAGGCCCATCACATCGCCGGGTCCGGCAATCTTCAGGATCATGGTTTTGCCGTCGCGCGAGGTGGAAGAGATCTTGACTTGGCCGAAGCAGATGACAAACACGTTGCGCGCGGGATCGCCCTCGGAGAAGAGCTTGGCGCCGCGGGCGTGGCTCATCATGATCCCGATGTGGTCGTAGTCCGCCAGGGCCTCCGAAGTGAGATTGCAGAACATCCGCAGATGACGGTGCTCGCAATTCAGGCAATCTTCCGGAGGGTGATGGGAATGGAGAGCAGCCATACTTCTACCAGTGGGGCTAAACGTTAAGAAAAGTATAGCGCATATCCCCATTCCACATCGTGGGCCGTGCGAACTGCCCGTTTTTCGGCCTGAAATGTCCCGATTCTCGAGGCAAAGCCGCGATCCTAGACTCGATGCGTCCCATTGGTGCGTCGCCGCGCAGGTATTACGCGCGTCAGACAACAGGTGATATAGGCGCGAGAGACCTCGCGGGCCAGTTCCTCGAGAAGCCGCATCCTCAGCGGCGGATAATTGACAAATGCCTGGTGCAACGCCTCGATCGGCAGCAGCAGCAGCGATCCGCGAGTGACAGCGCTCAGGGTATAAGTGTGATGGCCGTCTCCTAGCGCGGCGGCCAACTCGACCAGGTCCCCAGGTCGCGCCGTTCCGAGCATCACGCGCATTTCAAAGCGCTCCGCTTTGCGCGCAAAATCACCCGATACCACCACATACAGCCCTTTGCACACGCCTTGCTGCCGGAAGACTACCTGTCCGGCGTCGAAATCGATCGTCCGGGATGCGACTGCGAGTAGGTTTCCCGCATCCTCTGGGCACTCCAACAACTCGGCGAGGGGATGGGCCGCCACGTCGGCCAATCGAGCAAATCGAGATTCGGGTTGTATGGTCAGATCTCCCATGTTTGAGGCCTCATGCCCGGGGTCTTTCGATCTGTCAGCTTCTTTATGAGCCCACCGCTTGATCGCGGTCAACGCGGTTCACAAACGTGCGGCAACCCGCATTGGCGTTCGAGCCGCATGCGTCAACTCTCTGCCATTCCGATTTGCAACTGATTCCGGTCGGACAAAACGGTGCGGTTTCTCCTTTCACCCGCCCATTCTTTTTCGCGGCGAACCGCCCCGCTTCGAATCATTGCCTCCCATTACGCAGTGGCCACGGGAACGGCAATCTCCTGCTCCATTTCCGCGCGCGCCCCCTCCGGCGGTACGCAAAGAACCGGCACACGTGAGGCAGACAGCAAAGCAAACGCAGTCCCATGCGGCCCCGGCGTCCCGCTGGCACGCTTCACGCCCGCAACCAGGATGCATGGATGGTTTTCCGCAATCGCTTCAGCAATAGCATCGGCCGGACATCCATCCTTCACAAGGCAATGCACCGGAGCGTTGCCCCGGAGCCGAATGCCAAAATCCTCAAGTTTACTGGCGCAGGGATTCAACAAGGCTGAAACTTCGGCCGCAGTCCGCACATGCAATACCAGCAGCGGCCGGTGGAATGTATCAGCCAGCGAATACGCCGTTGCTGCAGCTGCAGCTGCAGCTTCATTGCGTTCCATGGCCAGCAATACAGGTCCGCCCGGCGTGGGCCGGTTTGGGCCGGCATTCCAATCCGCAGCCACGGCCAGCACGGGGCATGGTGCAAGCCGCACCAGCTGCTCTGCGATGGCGCCAACCACTACAGGTCCGACGCCTTCCATGCCCTTGGTTCCGATGACGATCAGGCCAGCCTCGTACTGCCGCGCCACATCCACCAGCATCTCCGCCACAGTTCCCTGGCGAATCTCAGAGTGGCTGTGAATGCCCTCGCGCAACAGGTCGGCTGCCATCTTGTCGAGCACTTTGCGCGCCGCTTCCGTCAAATGGCTCGCCACGGCGCCGGGAAGTCCATCAACGGCGGCATACTCCATTGGATCGAGCCCGTGCGCCAGCACAATGCGCGCGCCATAGTTCGTCGCCAGCTTGCGGGCATATTCCAGAGCGGCTTCCGCCTGGCCCTCGAGATCGGTTGCGACCACGATGGTCTTCAAGCCTTGGTCAAAGCTCATGGTTGGGTCCCCACTGCAACGCTTCGCACAGTTCGTTGGATTTTGAGTTTGCGCTTTCAAATCAGGCTGGGCAGTGACCCCATTCACCCCCGCATGTGACTAAGGTCACAACGGGCAAAATCCTGATTCTGTTGGAGAATGCGGAGCCTCAAAACTTGAGGCCTGATTCCGCATTAAACAACCATTTCAAGACGCTTCAAGGGTGATCTGAGCTTCAAGACTGCCCCCGTCCCGCTCTTTTTTCCAGCCCAAATTGTTGATTCGCCCCTTCGAGAATCGGAGCCAACTAGAGAGCCCGAAGGAGAGCACAAACCAGCGCGAACCTCGATGGTGCTCCCGGCCCTATACATCAGGCGGCCTGATGCGTTACCGTGGGCGCGTTATGGAAAAGCAATTGAAACGCTCTCTTTCTGCATTTGTTCTCGTCATTTTGGCCGCGGTTTCTTGCACAGGCATTGCCGCGGCCCAGGCTCCCGCGCCCGACTCGCCTGACATCGAAGCGCAAGCCCACGCCATGCTCGCCAAGCTGACCGTGGAACAGAAAATTGAACTGCTGGGCGGGATCGACAACATGTTCACCCGGCCCATGCCCGCCATCGATCTCCCGCGCTTCAAAATGTCTGACGCCTCGGTTGGCGTGCGAACCTGGGGCCCGACCACCGCCTACGCAGGCGGCGCGGCGCTGGCCGCCAGTTGGGATCCCGAACTTGCGCGCAAGATCGGCGAGAGCCTCGGCCGCGATGCCCGCGCCCGCAATGTCAACTTCCTGCTCGGTCCCGGAGTCAACATCGCCCGCTCGCCCTTGAGCGGCCGTAACTTCGAATACTTCTCCGAGGATCCATTTTTGAACTCGACCCTCGTGGTGCCGTTCATCGAAGGCGTGCAATCGCAGGGCGTCATCGCCACGGTGAAGCACTACGCGCTCAACAACTCTGAGTTCAACCGGCATAACATCGATGCCGAAGTGGACGAGCGCACCATGCGCGAAATCTATTTCCCGTCATTTGAGGCGGCCGTCACCAGGGGCCACGTGGATGCGGTCATGGACTCCTACAACCTCGTCAACGGCGTCCACTCCACGCAAAACGACTTCCTCAACCTGAAAGTGCTCAAAGGTGAGTGGGGATTCCAGGGCGTGCTTATGTCCGACTGGGATGCGACGTATGACGGCGTCGCCGCCTGCAACAACGGCCTCGACCTCGAAATGCCCAGCCCCAAGTTCATGAACGCCAAGAATCTACTTCCTGCCGTGCAAAGCGGGGCGGTCAAGGAATCGACGATCGACGAACACGTCCTGCGCTTGCTTCGCGCCGAACTGCGCTACGGCTTCACCACGCGCCCGCAGTTCGATCCCGCTGACTCCACCTACTCGGTTGCCGACCGCGCTGTCGCGCTCGAGGGTGCTCTCGAAAGCATTACGCTCCTCAAGAATCAGGATCATCTCCTTCCGCTCGATCCTGCGAAAGTGAAAAACATCGCCGTCATCGGCCCCGACGCGTATCCGGCAGTTTCCGGTGGCGGCGGCTCGTCTGAGGCACATGCCTTCGAGCCGGTCAGCATTCTTACCGGCATCGCTAACCTGCTTGGACCCAACGCGCATGTCTTCTACAGCCCGGGTATGCCCGAAGACCCCGCTGAGAAGAAGGCTGTCGAGCAGGCCGATGTTGCCTTCGTCGCCGTCGGCTTCAATCCCAAAACTGAGAGCGAGGGCCGCGACCGCACCTTCACCCTGCCGCCAGGGCAGGACGCGCTCATCGAAGCAGCCACGGAAGCCAATCCGCACACCATCGTGCTGCTCACCGCGGGCGGCGGCGTCGACACCAGCCGCTGGCTCGACAAAGTTCCCGCCTTTCTGCTGCTCTACTACCCGGGACAGGAGGGCGGCACCGCCGTCGCGCAAATCCTTTTCGGCCAGCACGACCCCGAGGGCAAATTGCCCGTCTCGTTTGATCGCAGTTGGGAATCGAATCCGTCAGCGAAGTGGTACTACGGCGACCCCAAGGACAATACGATCCTTCACACCACCGGCGAAAATGGCCAGCCCAAGGACTACACCATTGAGCATGTGAAATATGGCGACAAGCTCATGGTCGGGTATCGATACTGGACCACAAGCGGCAAGCACCCGCTGTTTCCGTTCGGCTTCGGTCTCAGCTACACCACCTTCCGTTTCTCAAATTTGCAGGCGCCGTCTTTGGCAACGAAAGGTACGATCGACCCGAAAGGCATCGCAGTTAGCTTCGACGTCACCAACACCGGCACCGTTGCCGGGTCCGAGGTGGCCCAGCTCTATGTCTCCGATCCCTCCGCGCAGGTTGATCGCCCCGAACGCGAATTGAAAGGGTTCGAAAAGGTGCAGCTTGCGCCTGGCGAAACCCGGCACGTCACGCTCTCGCTCGACGCGCGCTCCTTCAGCTACTGGGATGAGTCCGCGCACAAATGGATCATCGATCCCGGCAAGTTCGTCATTCGTGTCGGCGACTCCAGCGAGCACACGCCGCTCGATGCCGCTATCGACCTGCGCTGATCGTTCGATCGTTCCAGGCCACATCTGAAGTAGAGGAGATTTCAATGATGTTGAAACGCTGCTTCCCCGTCCTTGCCTTTGCCGCGCTCGTCCTCGCATTCACCGCGCCCTCGCGCGCCCAATCCCCGTCTCATTCGCAGTGGGTGGGAACCTGGGCCACATCTCCATACCTCGCCGATGGTGGGTTCAATGTCCGTACGCTTACCGGCGTCACGCTGCGCGAAATCGCTCACATCTCCGCCGGCGGCGCGCAGGTGCGCATCCGCTTCACCAACGAGTTCGGCCTTGATCCCCTGACCATCAGCGATGCCCATGTGGCGCTGAGCGCGGGCGGTGGTGCCATTCAGGCCGGCAGCGATCATGCCCTTACCTTCGGCGGCGCCACTTCGGTCAACGTTCCACCGGGAGCGGCGATCTTCTCTGATCCCGTCGCCCTTGAAGTCGCCCCGCTCTCCGACGTCGCAGTCACGTTTTATCTGCCGCCGCAGATCATGCGCGCCGAGACCTATCACGGCTTCGCCGATCAGGACAATTATCTTGCCACCGGAGACGTCGCAACGGCGGAGCAGCTTCCCCAGTCCACTACGATTGCTTCGTGGTACTTCTTCGACGGCATCGATGTGCCAGAGGTCGCCGGCTCGCGCGCCATCGTCACCCTTGGCGATTCGATCACTGATGGTGCGCACTCCACGCATAATGCCAATCTGCGCTGGCCCGATGTTCTCGCCAGCCGCCTGCACGACGATCCGAATCTGAAAAATATCTCCGTCCTCAATGAAGGCATCGGCGGCAATCGCGTGCTGAATGAAACTACGGGGCCCAGCGCGCTCTCGCGCATCGACCGCGATGTGCTGGCGCAGAGCGGCGTGCGCTACGTGATCGTGCTTGAAAGCATCAACGACATCGGCCGGCTTGCCCGCTTGCAAACACCTTGGGATGAGATCACCGCACAGCAGTTGGAGATGGGACTCAAACAGATCGCTGACGCCGCGCACGAGCACGGCATCAAGGCCATCGGCGCAACCCTCACGCCCTATGGCGGAGCCAACTACTATTCAGACAAAGGTGAGGCGGTGCGCGAGGCCGTGAACGATTGGATTCGCACCAGTGGCACCTTCGACGGCGTGGTCGATTTTGACAAGGCCACGCGCGACCCGCAGAACCCCAAGGCCTTCAATCCGGCATGCGACTCGGGCGATCACCTGCACCCCGGCGACGAAGGCTACAAAGCGATGGCCAACGCCATCGACCTCACACTCTTCGCCAAATAGCCGCGGCAACACAGGATGCCCATCCTTTCCGCGCTCTTTGCGGAAAGGGTGGGAACCCGCGCGCAATCTATTGCTGGCTGGCTTCGCTACTCGGCAAAGGGAGCCGTTGCCGGGCCGCAGGCTGCGCGTTCGCCTGGCCCGAGCCAGTTCCCGGCGTGCCGCCCACAATGTCGTTGTCGCCTTGCCCGGAGTTCGCCGCCTGTTCCGAACCAGACGTGGCGTTCGACATCGCGTCCAGCTCCGACTTCCGATACTTCGGTGCGCTCACGTACCCGTGGATGTGGTCTTTGGAGATGTTGTTGATGATCACCTGGATGGGCTGCGGGCTGTCGGGCTCGTAGAACATCGCGGGCTGATAGAGATTCACATGCTTCTGCGTCAGGTTGCGGTCATCCACCAGCAATGTCAGGTCGGCGTATTGATGCTTGGTGTTGGCCTTCCTCAGACTGATGCCGACCGGCCCTTCGTGCTTGAACTCTTCGATTTCAGGATGTCGAATTCGTAGTAGTTGCACTCACCCTTTTTCTCGAGCAGCACAAGCTCGCCATGAGTGCGAGCGATGGAGCCGCCCAGCTCCGTCTTCGCGCTGGCCAAGTCCGAGCGAGTGTCGTCGATCTCCTTGCCCTGTGCGTCGAGCTGCGATTGCATCTTCTTGAATCGCGCCTCCTGGGCGCTCGAGCGACGCGTGATCGCGCGGTGGCTGGCTGCTCTGCCGGTGGCAGGGATCGCAGGCGAGGGCTTGGCTTCGCCGGGCGTTGCTTCGTTGTCTGACCCAAGAGTATTCACCTTGGCTTCGAGCGCGTTGAGCTGCGTACGCGTCAGGGCGAGTTGCCCCGTCACCTGTTCGTTCTGCGCGGCCAGAGCCTGCTTCTGCGCTGCCATAGTCTGCGCGCTGTTGTGCTCATGGACCGCATAACCAATGCCGCCTCCGGCAACCAGCACGGCGGCAATGATTCCACCCACCACCTTCGCAAAAGACGACTGTGGTTGAAACAAAGAATCTTCCATCATATGCAACCTCCAGACAGGAATCCCCATGAGATCGAAGCACGTTCATATCCAAATGTACGAATTCGCAAGTTATTGACCGCAGCCGATTTCCGCAAGCGTACCGCGCAGAATTCCAGGCAAAAAATTCCCGGTCCTGGAAATTTTTGCCGGCCGCGTAGCGTATTCACGGCAGGAAGCCGCTGCTGACTCCATAACTCATTGATTCTGCAATAATTGACTGTATTTCATTTAGAATCAATCACTTGGGAGTGTTTTAGGATCATCCATTCTGCGCCAGCAACATGTTCTCAGCCCCCGACGGAGACATCCGCGCCGGCAACTCCTTGAACTTCGATTTCACATCGTCTTCCTGTTCCGAGATCGACTTGAAGATGAGCGCGTGTCCCTGTATGTGCACGTGCGTCTCAGTGATCGACCATTCGCCGCTGCCCACCTGTCGGCGCTCGACGTCGAAGCTGCCTCCCGACTGCAAACTGCCCAACACGCCATGCCAGAACTTCACATCGTGGATCATGCGTCCCTTCAGGCTCACGATGCGGTGCTGCGAGTTGTCGACGGCCATCTCGCCGGCCATGGCGGCGAAAACGCGCGCCTGCCACGTGGGTGGATCAAACTGCGGATTGGGCTTGAAGTGCAGAATCGTACTGTCTCCCTGCACCCCTGCCTTTGACCATAGAAACGCCTGCGGCAGCATCTTGAGCATTTGCGACGCCTGGTCGTCGTCATGCCGGTCGCCTTTCAGTTGCTTTGCCTGCGCATCGGAGTCGCCGAGGTAGTTGTTGATGTTCTTGCGCTGGTCGCCCTTCGAAAAGATGAGACCGTTCTTCTCGATCAGGCGTTTCAGATCTCCGATGGTCGTCTCGGCGACCCACTGTTTCACGTTCGCGCCCGGCTTGCGGTCTACCTCGTAGTAGAGCCAATGCGAGTGATCTGAAGCATCGGCCGCCAGCTCTGTTTGCACCGCTTGCTGCACGATTTGCTTCGCATCCTGGCCGCGTGCCGAAGCAGACAGCCCGATCATGGCTACACCCGCAAGCAATACTCTCCAGAGCATCGACTCGCCCCTTCCTGCCGCAATCAGGCCGGCGCGAGAAGCCAACCAGCGCGGCTTCTATCACTTGGATGCGGCTCCGCGCGTACGCGTGGATTCCGCACGCTATCATCGGTCTATGAAGCGGGTTCTTCTCTCCTGGAGCAGCGGCAAAGACAGCGCTTGGGCTCTCCATGTCCTTCGCCGCGATCCTTCGGTCGAGGTATGCGGCTTGCTCACCACGCTCAATACGCAGTTTGATCGCGTGGCCATGCACGGCGTCCGTCGCACAATCCTTGAAGCGCAGGCCGCCGCAGCGCAGCTCCCGCTCTGGATCGTTCCGCTGCTGTGGCCGTGCCCGAACGCTGTCTACGAGCAACGCATGGCCGAAGCCTGCCGGCGCGCCATCAGCGAGAAGATCGACGCGGTTGCCTTCGGTGATTTGTTTCTCGAGGACGTGCGCGTCTATCGCGTGCGCCAGCTTGCCCCCACCGGTCTCGAACCGCTCTTCCCGCTCTGGCAGATTCCCACCGACGCGCTTGCCCGCGAGATGATCGCTGCCGGCCTGCGCGCGCGCATCTCCTGCGTCGACATCAAACAGCTCCCAGCCAGCTTCGCGGGCTGCGAGTTCGATGAAGAGTTTTTGCAGGATTTGCCGGCAGGCGTTGACCCTTGCGGCGAACGGGGCGAGTTCCACACCTGCGTTTACGCCGGCCCAATGTTTCAAGCGCCATTGGTCATCGAAACCGGAGAGATCGTTACCCGCGAAGGCTTCCGGTTCGCAGATTTCCTCTTGCCGGCCGCCGAAACTGCCACGGCTTAGATCCGCAGCGCTGTAGCCCCACAATCCCGGCCTGTCTAGTCCCTAGTCCCTGCGTCCCTAGTCCTTGAGGCTCTTCAGCGCCGGATACAGCTTCCGCCACTTCGCATAACCGGCCCTGTATGCCGCCAGGTCAGAAGGATCCGGATCGATGCGCTGCGCCACTTTGATCGCCTGCCCGCATGCCTCATCCAGATTCTTCCAGTGCCCCGCACCCACGCCGGCCATCAGCGCGCAGCCAAAGGCCCCGCCCTCTTCGGCGGCCAGCACCTCGACAGCCTGTCCATAAATCCCCGCCTGGATCTTGCGCCACAAAGTGCCGCGCGCGCCGCCGCCGCCCAGCCGGATCGCCGTTACCGGAATGCCCAGCTCGTGGAACAGCGTGAACGTGTCCTGGAGCGAATACGCCACGCCCTCCAGCACCGCGCGCACAAAGTGCGCCGCCGTGTGTTGCACTCCGATCTTCGCAAACGCCGCCCGCACTTCTGGGTCGAGATGCGGCGTGCGCTCCCCGAGCAGATACGGCGCCCACTCCAACCCTTCGCAACCAGCCGAAACGTTTGCCGCGCCGTCGCTCAGCTTGTCGTAGCTCTGTCCGGCGAAGAACGTCTCGCGCAGCCAGTGCAGGCTCAGTCCCGCGCTTTGCGTCACGCCCATCACGTGCCACAAGCCCGGAACTGCATGGCAAAACGTGTGCAGCCTTCCCTTGGGATCTTTCGTCGGCTCGGCAGTTGCAGCAAACACCACTCCTGATGTGCCGATCGTCGCCGAAACGCTGCCCGGCTGCAGAATGCCCATGCCCACGGCGCCCGCACCCTGATCCCCAGCACCCGCCGCCACCGGTGTACCCGCTGCGAGCCCGGTCTGCTCCGCCGCCTTGTCGCTGATCCGCGCGCATATCTCCGGTGACTCGTAGACCTTGGGCAACCAGCTCATGGGAATGCCCGCCGCCTCGGCCACCTCGCTCGACCACCGGCGGTGCGTCACATCCAGCAGCAGCGTGCCGCTCGCTTCCTGTACGTCGATCGCAAACTCGCCCGTCAGCCGGTAGCGCACATAATCCTTCGGGCACATCACATGCCGGATCTTCGCGAAGATTTCCGGTTGGTGCGTCTTCACCCACAGCAGCTTGGTCAGCGTGAAGTTGGGCAGCGCCGGGTTGCAGGTGAGCTCGATGAGCCGCGCGTAGCCAATCTTCTCAGTCAGCCAGTCGCACTCAGGCTGCGTCCGCGTGTCGCACCAGATCAGCGCCGGCCGCAGCACTGCGCCAGCATCGTCCAGCATCACCGCCCCGTGCATCTGGCCCGTGAGTGCAATCGCCGTAATTGGTTCCCGCGGCTCCGGCGTCGTGGCCAGGGCGCCGCGGATGGCTTCTTTCGCCGCGCGCCACCAGTCTTCGGGATCCTGCTCGGCCCAGCCGGGATGCTCCGCGCGAAACGGTGCGTGTTCACACGACGCCGCACCCATCAGCTTTCCTGCCGCATCCACCACAACCGCCCGAGTTCCCCCGGTGCCCACGTCCATGCCGAGAAACAACATCGCCGTTCTCCTTCCCGTATAAATCGCTTTTCTCCGCGCCCGAAGCATACCAGCTTCGGCTCGCCCCGAGAAAGACATCCAGGCACACTACCCGGAATCTGTCGCCGCCGTAAAATCACTCTGAACACGTCACGCACGCGATGAGGTGACTCCGGCCCGTGCCGCAAGAGATTCCATCTGCCGCTGCAAGACCCGGGGCCCCCACGGACAGGTCTTCGTCCGTGGGGTTGGAGAGTCTCGCCTTCGATCCGGCCGACGCCAAAGCCTCGCTCGCCGCGCTGCCGCAAGCGCCGGCAGCCTTCGCGCTCTACGGCGCGGACGCGCATGCGGAGCCCTACATCGGCCGAACGCCGAATCTGCGCGCCCGCCTCGAACGCCTCCTCCAGCCATCGCCGCGTCATCCGCGGCGCCTGCACCTCGCGGGCATGGTGCGCCGCATCGCCTGGCAGCTTACGGGGTCGGAGTTCGAATCCCTGCTCGCGCAGTTTGATCTACTCCAAAACGAGTACGGCACGAAGGGCCCAAACCAGGCGATTGCACGCATGCATCTTCGCCATCCGGCTTTCGTGCGCTTTCTCGGCGGCAACCCCTATCCGCGCGTCACTGTCACCTACCGACCGAGCCAGCGCGAATCTAACTGGGCCTACGGGCCGTTCGCGTCGCGCGCCGCCGCTGAGCGCTATGCGGAAGAGATGCTGAAGCTCTTCCTGTTGCGTCGATGCACGTTTGATCTGAACCCCGACCCCAGCTATCCCGGCTGTGTCTACTCCGAAATGAAGATGTGTCTCGCGCCCTGCTACAAGGGCTGCAGCGATGAGCGTTACGCCGAGGAGGCTGCTGACGTAGAGCGCTTCCTCTCTACGCGCGGCGACAGCCAATTGGTCCCTCTTCGCACTAGGCGCGATCAGGCATCTGCCAATCTCGAATTCGAATCCGCCGCCGCGCTTCACGCCCAGGTGCAAAGAGTTGAAGCGGTGCGCGCTCTTGCCCCCGAGATTGTCCGTCCGTTGAGCCGCCTGCGCGCCGTCCTCCTGCAGGCCTCGGCCCATCCTGACGAGGTGGCCGTGTTTCTGTTTGAGAATGGCGAATTCCGCGGCCCCGCCGCATTTTCAACGCTTGGCATGAGAATCCAGAATGAGCGATCCGGCTCGGCGTCCCTGTTCGCGCAGCCCATGGCCATCGAGCCGGTGCCGGAAGAACAGGGATCAGGGGTCAGTTATCAGGGATCAGAAAGACACGCACCAAGGGACCAGGGAACCGAGGGAACAAAACGGCAGGGACCAGAGACCAGGGACCAGGGAATAGAAAACGGCGAAAGCTTATCCGAAGAAGTCTTGAAGGGGCACGACTTCAGTCGTGCCAAAACAAACAATCAAAATGTGGGGGCTTTAGCCCCTGAGGGAACCGCCGCCAGAATTCCTCGCACCCTCCTCGAATCCCGCCTTGAAGCCGCGCTTGTCGAACTCTCAGCGACAGGCGCCCCGCCTTCGGCCACCATCCGCCAGGGGCATCTGGCCCTTCTCAAGCGCTGGTACTACCGCACCGAGGCACGCCGCGAAGGCGAAATCTTCTTTCCCGACGCGGAAGACCACTGGCCCATCAGGGCCATCCTGCGCGGCGTCGGCCGCGTCGCAGCAAAGGCGATCTCGCCCGGCCAATAATGCATTCGCAGGCAGGAGACCGGTATCTCGTACACTGGAGAGTCATACCTCCTGGAGAACATCACGGTGAAACTCATCCTCCCGGCCTCTTGTCTCCTGCTCGCCGCGACCTTCGCCTCAGCCCAAACCCAAACCGGCGTCCAACACGTAGCGACGCGCACGCCGGCCCAGTCGTCCACCGACGCAAAGCTCGCCGCCCGCCGCCCGCCGCTCTGAAGAACGACTCAGCTTTCAAAGCGGCGATCCCTGGACGCCGCGCATCAACCTGAACGCCGATGTGGCGATGGTCTACGGCATCGGGCCCAGGCTGCCCAGCCTCGTGCAGTCGTGGCGCGATCACGGCTACACCGTCGACCTGATGACGGGTTCGGCCTGGGGCGGCTACCAGGATTATCTCGACGGCAAATTCGACGGCGCCAACCACTGGGACCAGGCGCAGACCGACAGCGCCGGCAACCACATCATTCACGGCGGCAATCCGACTGAGCCCTACATTTCGCCGGGCGCGGACTACGGCCGTTATCTCAGCGTCGGCGTGCAGCGCGCGCTCGACCTCGGCGTGCAGGCCGTCTATCTTGAAGAGCCGGAGTTCTGGGCGCGCAGCGGATGGGAAGGCAACTTCAAGCGTGAATGGAAGGTCTACTACCACGAGGACTGGCAGCCGCCCGACTCGTCACCCGACGCGCAGTATCGCGCATCGAAGCTGAAGTACTACCTCTACCGCCGCGCCCTGGGGCAGGTCTTCGACTCCGTCGCGGCCTACGGCAAAGCCCATGGCCTCGCCATCCCTTGCTACGTCGCCACGCACTCGCTCATCAACTATTCGACATGGCGGATCGTGAGCCCCGAATCGTCGTTGGTCGGGGTGGGCGCGCAGGGTTACATCGCACAGGTGTGGACGGGAACCGCGCGCGTGCCCAACATCTACGATGGCAAGCTCGCGCAGCGCACATTCGAGACCGCGTTCCTGGAATACGGCGTCATGCAGAATCTTGTGCGCGCTTCGGGCCGCCGCGTCTGGTACCTGAACGATCCCGTCGCGGACAGCCCGAACAATACCTGGGACGATTACCGCTCCAACTGGCAAAGTACACTGACGGCTTCGCTCTTGCAGCCCGAGGTCTGGCGGTACGAGGTTATGCCGTGGCCGAAGCGCGTCTTCACCGGAATGCACCCGGCGACGGAAGAGGATGCAGAGAAACTCCGTCGCGGATCGAGCGTGAACCCCACGGGCGCGGCCCGCACCACGCCTCCACCGAAGCTCACCGTGCCGATGAAAGGCATCCCACCCGACTACGCAACCGAGTTGCAAACCGTGATTACTGCGCTCGGCGACATGAAGCAACCGGACGTGCGCTGGGAGATCGCAGGCACGCGCGGCGTGGGCGTTCTCGTTTCAGACACCATGATGTTTGAACGCGCCGCGCCGCAGCCGTCCGACCAATATCTGGGCTCGTTTTACGGGTTGGCGATGCCGCTCGTCATGCGGGGAGTTCCCGTCGATCCTGTGCAGATCGAGAGCGCGACCGCGCCGGGATTCCTGAGTCGCTACAAGCTGCTCTTCCTCACCTACGAGGGCCAAAAGCCGCCAACGCCGGAGTTTCACGCGGCGCTCGCAAAGTGGGTGCGCAATGGCGGCGCTCTCGTCGTGGTCGATAACGACGACGATCCGTATAACGCGGTCCGCGAATGGTGGAACACCGCTCCGAACTCGTACAAAACGCCGCGCGAGCACCTGTTCGCCCAATTGCACATTCCCATCGACGGCGCCGGTCTGTTTCACGTGGGCCGGGGAATGGTTTTGTCGGAACGGCTTTCGCCAGCGGCACTCACGTATCAGCCCGACGGCGGCGACACGTTGCGCGGCTACGCACGCCAGGCAGCCGCAGCCGTTCATCTGCGCTGGAGCGAGACCAATGCATTCGTCCTGCGCCGAGGCCCCTACATCGTCGCCGCCGGCCTCGACGAGCCAGTTCCCGGAGCGGCGCCCATCACGCTCCACGGACACTTTGTCGATCTCATCGACGCCGATCTTCCCGTCCTCACCACGGTCACGCTCGCCCCAGGAACCCGCGATCTGCTCTTCGACCTGGACTACAAGAGGACCGCATCAGCCATGCCGCGCGTGGTTGTCGCAGCGTGTCAGGTGCGCGATGTACATGCGACTGCTCGCCGTCTCACGTTTGCGGCGGAAGGCATCGCCGACACCAACTCGGTGGTACGCATTCAATCGCGGGTGAAACCACGCAGTGTCTCCATTGGCGGCAAGACGTTGTCGCCAGGCGATTACAAAATGGAGAACGGCACGCTGCTTCTCAGGTTTGCGAACTCAGTCGATCCGGTCCCCATCGAGGTCAGCTTCTGACGCATGTCCGGATTGAAGGCGCCAGAGCAACCTTTGCTGCCCTCCTTGCGCACTCTCGAAATCCAGGGCCGAAGTAACTCGCAACCCCTTTCGCTTGATACACTGTCCCCGCAAGGAGTTCTGCACGATTTCCATGGTTGAGCTGCTGCCTTCCATCCTCTCCGCCGATTTCGCCCATCTGGCCGATGAGATCGCCGCGGCCGAGCGCGGTGGCGGCACCACCATCCACGTGGACATCATGGACGGCCACTTCGTCCCCAATCTCACCATCGGCCCGCCCGTGGTCGCCAGCATCCGCAAAGCCACCCGGCTGCCGCTTGACTGCCACCTGATGATCGATAACCCCAATGAATACATCGCCGCGTTCGCCGAGGCCGGCGCCAACTGGCTCAGCGTCCACTACGAAGCCTGCACGCACCTGCACCGTTCGCTCGAGTTGATCATTCACCATGGCATGAAGGCCGGAGTGGTGCTCAATCCCGCGACCCGCGTTGACCTGATCGTTGAAATCCTTCCCATGGTTCATCACGTGCTCATCATGAGCGTGAATCCCGGCTTCGGCGGGCAGGAATTCATCCACTTTTCCCTCGACAAGATCCGCCGTCTGGCTGATTTACGGCAGGAAATGGGCCTGAAATTTAAGATCGAGGTCGATGGCGGCGTGGCTCACGACACGGTCGCCGCAGTCGTCCAAGCTGGTGCGGAATTGCTGGTGGCGGGCAATGCTGTTTTCGGGGCAGGACACCCGGAACGGGACGCACGCTCGCTGCTGGCCGCGGCCCACGAGGCAGATGACCAGATCACCGCGAGCAGGGCTCTGGGCGGAAAGAGTAAAATTCACTGAATAGCATTGCCCGGCTTGATCACGCATGACCGGCGAACGCCAAGTGGATGCTTCCGCGAGAAGAATCCACAACCTGCAGAATTATTGGTTCGCCAGTGATCCGGGAAATGCAACAAAAGCGCTAGCGTTAAATGGATGGTCCCTCCCCGGGCCGTCATCGGATGAGGTGGTATGAACCGGTTGTCTTTCAAGATTGTCGTTTTCGCACTTTTCGCATTGGTTCTTAGCGGAGGCCCGGCCCAGGCCCAGGACCAGAACGCCGCCGGGAATCAGAAGACCGCTCAGAACCAGGACGATGTCCGTGCCCCGAGGTACAAGAAGAAGAAAAAGAAGCCCTACGACTTGAACGCCAACCCGCTTGCTGGCGTGCAATCGAAACAGCCCGACAAGGAACTCTACGACAAGGCTATGGTGGCCATGAAGAAAGGCCGCTACGACGTGGCCCGGCTCGACCTGCAAACCCTCCTCAATACCTACCCCGAGTCGGAATACCGCATGCGCGCCAAGCTGTCAGTCGGCGATACGTGGTTCAAGGAGGGCGGCTCCGCAGCACTGACCCAGGCCGAGGCCGAGTACGAAGACTTCATTACCTTCTTCCCCAACGCCCCCGAGGCCGCCGAAGCCAAGATGAAGGTGGCCGACATCTACTACCAGCAGATGGAGAAGCCAGACCGCGACTACACCAACGCGCAACAGGCCGAAAAAGAATACCGGGATATGATCAACATGTTCCCGGATTCAACGCTGGTGCCGCGCGCCAAGCAGCGCTTGCGCGATGTGCAGGAGGTTCTGGCCGAGCGCGAGTTCCAGATCGGCAGTTACTACCTCAGCCGCGAAGACTTCGTGGCCTCCATCGCCCGCCTTGAGACCGTAGCCGACACCTATCCGCTTTACTCCAGGAGCGACCAGGTGCTCATCGACATCGGCGACGCCTACGCCGGCGAAGCGCACAATGTGCTGATCGCCAAAGGCCTGCCCGGCGCCATGCGCGAGCGCATGCACTCCATCTATGAGGACAAGGCAGCCGAAGCCTATGACAAGGTGATCACGCGTTATCCCATGGCGCCGCACGTTGAAGATGCCCGCGACCGCCTGGTGGCCATGAATCGCCCCGTGCCCGAGCCGACCGAATCAGCCATTGCCGAAAGCGATGCCGAGGAACGCAGCCGCCAGCCTTTGCACTTCACCGACCGGACACTGGACATCATCAAGCGCGGTCCCACGGTGGTTGAGGCAGTGCACGTAGGCGAGCCTACCCTCGACGACCCCAAGCGCACGCTCTCAACCGACGTTTCAAACCAGAACAAGACGATCTTTGTCGATGCCATCAACGCTGGCAGGCCGCCGGCCCCCGCCACAGCCGTTACGCCGACCGGACCCAACGAGCCACCGCGTAGCGATCAGCCTTCCACCGCTCCGCTGCAGATGCAGGCGCCCGAAGGCGGCACCGGCGTCGGCGTTGAGGTGGTGAATGCGCCCAACGGCCCGGCTCAATCCGATCCCAATGCCCTCGTCAAGTCGGTGGGACCGGCCAACAACGCGCTGCCTGCGGCCGAAAAGCCCACTGAAGCGCCTCTGCAGGTGAATGACATCAAGACTGGCGAGAATCCCGCTCAAGCAACCACTGAAACCAAGGCCAATGGCAAGACCAAGAAGCCAAAGGCGAATTTGGGCGACGAATCCTCAAGCAAGAAGAAAAAGAAGAAGGGTCTGGACAAGCTCAACCCGTTCTAGCAGTTTCGTTCGAACGCGCCGAAAACCCAGGGGCCGCCAAGGAGGCGGCCCTTGCCGTTTGGGGATGAGCGGGCCGCTGCATAATAGGCAATTCGTTGGAGACCACGTGACAATCGTTGTGCAAAAAACCGAACTCGCGAGCATCCTGCCGCTTCGCGCCCTCTTCCTGCAGGAAACAAACGTCCAGGTTCGCTATAACGCCTGCCACGAGCGCGGCTGGTCCGACTCCTACTTGCTCAAACTGAATGATCGCAATGTGGGCTACGGCTCCATCAAAGGGCGCGAGATTCCCGATCGCGACACCGCGTTCGAGTTCTTTGTGATTCCGCCGTTCCGGAGTGCGCCGGGATAAACCGGCATGTTGTAGGGGTGCAAGTCCCTACAGGAAAGGAAGTAGCGAATCCATCCTGACCTCGAGTCTTGCGGGTGTCATCGTGAGGTGTCACTCGAAGCGTAGACAGAGGCATTGGTGGGCCGGGCGATTGAGCTTCGAAAAGGCGGAAGATTAGGATGCCGACTCGATTCCGTGATGAGGAAGGCAATACGGCAGCTGCGTTACACGCGAGTGGCTGACCGGTCCTGCGTAGTCTAAGAACCCGCGCACGCTAAGAAAACAACATGCACGAGAACCGGGAGATCTCCAGCACGCCTTTGTCTAACGACCAAGGCCGGTCCGCGAAGGCCATAAACCACAATGCGGATATGCACGTGCCGGAGAAGTCACACTGTGCCGTAGTACCTGTGAACCAGCCGAACAAGGAAGCAGAAGCTTCTGCGGAGGCTGGGGAGGGAAGGGCGCAGATGAAGGAGAACATCGCACAGTCGAACATGCAGCCGACACAGAGCGGGAAGCGCATGTCCCAGGGACTGGACGGTGTGCGAAAAGCAGCAAAGGAAAGGAAGCAGGAGCGGTTCACTTCCTTGCTCCACCATCTGACCGTTGATCTACTCCGCGACAGCTTTTACACGCTACAACGTAAGGCTTCGCCCGGAGTAGATGGCGTGACGTGGCAGGAGTATGAAACCGGACTGGAAGATCGGCTCATCGATCTCCACGGCCGGGTTCATCGTGGAGCGTACCGGGCGCAACCTTCAAGGCGAGTCTATATACCGAAGGCCGACGGACGACAACGTCCGCTGGGCATCGCGGCTGTGGAGGACAAAGTTGTCCAACAGGCCGTGGTGACGATCCTCAATCAGATATATGAGGTCGACTTCATGGGCTTCTCCTACGGGTTTCGACCGGGCCGCAGCCCGCATCAGGCGCTTGACGCGTTGACGGTGGGCATCCAGCGGAAGAAGGTGAACTGGATACTCGATGCCGACGTTGTGGGCTTTTTCGATAACTTGAGTCACGAATGGGCCATAAAGTTCATCGAGCATCGGGTGGCTGATCGAAGGATACTTCGCCTGATCCGGAAATGGTTGAAGGCGGGAGTGTCTGAAGTCGGCCAATGGTCGGAGAGCAATAAGGGTACGCCGCAGGGAGCAGTGGTTTCGCCACTGATCGCTAACGTTTACCTTCATTATCTCTTCGATCTGTGGGCTGATGTCTGGCGCAGGAAAGTGGCGAAGGGCGATGTTGTTATCGTTCGCTACGCCGACGATGTTGTGCTGGGTTTTCAGCAGCGAGCTGATGCTGTGCGGTTCCTCGAAGAGTTCAAGGAACGGCTGGCAAAGTTCGGCTTGGAATTACATCCTGACAAGACACGGCTGATCGAGTTCGGGCGCTATGCGGCCCGTGAGCGGAAGCGGCGTGGGGAAGGGAAACCGGAGACCTTCAACTTCTTGGGCTTCACCCACTTCTGTGGGCAACGCCACAAGACCGAGACCTTCACCGTCTGGCGAATCACTGCGAAGAAGCGAATGGTGGCGAAGCTCAAGATCATCAAGGCTGAGCTTCAACGCCGTAAGCATGATCGCACCAGTCAGGTCGGTGTATGGCTTCGGTGTGTTGTCACCGGCTACTACCAATACCATGCTGTCCCCGGCAACATCGATCAACTGCGCATCTTCCAAAGACGCGTCAATCGACTGTGGCGTAGCGTACTGGTACGTCGTAGTCAACGCGCGTGGAAGAAGTGGGAGAAGTTCGCTCCGGTCTTCGACCGATGGATACCACCACCTCGCGTTCTGCATCCTTATCCCGACACCCGCTTTTACGCCACCCATCCTTCATAAGAGCCGTATGCGTAAACGCGCACGTACGGATCTGTCCGGGTTGCGCCTTGAAACTCATGAAGTTCAGTCTCCTGAAATGGAGGCCGCGGCAAAGCTTAGCTCGCAGCCGCGTACCAAGTCTTGCGTGATGTCCGGAGACGGCCATTGCGAAGCGTAGACCGGGAGGTTTGCAGGCCGAAACAGCAGTAAACGGCAATCTAGCCCCGAAATCGATCGTGGTGGAAGTAGCCGACCCTATCCCGTAACGGGGAAGGCAGAAGCTCAGTATGCGTTATGGCGAGTGTGCTGAGGTGCTTCCGGGGTTCGTACCGTCAGCATGCAACCAAAGGATTTCATGGGAACAAGGGAGAGCCGTCAGGCTCAAGCCTGGCTTGTAGGGTCTGACAAGCTGAACAAGTGAGGAAGATCCGAAGGCCTGACGGAAGTCAGACTGCCTGATAGTACTTCGAGGTCGGGAGAGCCGGCTACATGGGGAAGCGGGCAGCGGAAGTTGAATTGTTCGTGGGAAACATGAGCTCCATTCAAAGGGAGGATTCGGCCTTCTATGCAAAGAGAAGAACCGCCAGTCATGACAACAGGACTCGAACGAATAGCAGTCAAAGCTCGGTGTGAACCGAAGCTCCGGTTTACGTCGCTGGCTCATCACATCACAAAGGAGCGGGTTTGGGAGAGTCTTAGTCAGATTCCTGCCAAGTCTGCAGCCGGAGTGGATGGACAGACCGTAACTGAAGCGAAACAGAGTTTTGAGGAATGGGTTGCAGCCATGCTCCAATCTGTCCATCGCAAAGGATATCGAGCGCCCGTGATACGGCGTGTCTATATCCCGAAGCCCGGAAAGCAGGAAATGCGCCCTCTCGGGGTGCCGACTGTAGCCGACCGGGCACTCCAGCGAAGCGTCTCTCAGGTGCTATCCGCCATCTATGAACAGGATTTTCTATCCTGCTCGTTTGGTGGACGTGCTGGAAGAGGTGCCCACCAAGCGCTAGCAACGCTCCACGAGAGAATTGCTGGCGGGAAAATCGAGTGGGTGCTGGAGGCGGACCTCAAGAACTTTTTCGGGAGCCTAAGTCACGAGTGGATGCTCCGCTTCGTGGAACATCGAGTAGGAGATCAGCGCCTGATTAGTTTAATCCGGCGCTGGCTGAAGGCTGGCGTTTTCGAGAATGGAGAGGTTCATCCAAGCGAAGAGGGGACCCCGCAGGGAGGTTCGGTCAGCGTACTGCTGAGTAATATATATCTCCACTATGTGCTCGATCTGTGGTTCGAGCGAGTGGTCAAGCCGCGACTTCGCGGGGAGGCCTGCATGGTGCGATATATCGACGACTTCGTGCTGTGTTTCCAATTCCGTTCGGATGCTCTTCGCGTTCAGGAAGCGCTCGCCAAGAGGCTGAGTAAATTTAGTCTGACCTTGGAGCCGACGAAGACCAAGCTCGTTGAATTTGGTAGGTACGCGCATCGACACGCGAGCAAGCGTGGCCGTAAACGCCCGGAGACAATCTATTTCCTGGGCTTTACTCTGTACTGCACTCGCAATCAGAAAGGGAACTTTCGAATTGGAATGCTTACGGAAAAGTCACGACTGCGACGCGCGCTCATGCGCTTGCAAGACCAGATGCGGCGGATGCGGCACTTGTCGCTGCGAGAACAGGTGAATTATCTCAATCAGATGCTCCGTGGTCACTATGCATACTATGGCGTTGCTGGCAATCTTCGGGCACTGCTAAGGGTTCATAGGGCTGTGGAACATTACTGGCACAAAATGTTGAGCAGTCGGAGCTGGCACGGTACGGTCCGGTGGGAGCAATTTCAGCGGATCAAGGAACAGTTCCCGCTGCTTCGACCAAAGCTGCACTTTTCCTATAAAGAGCTGCAGGCTATCGCCATACTGTGAATCAACGTCTGACGAGCCCAGTGCGGGAAATCTGCACGCTGGGTTCTGTGGGAGCCGGGGGCGGGTGACTGCCTCCGGCCACCCAGTGGGCGCTCAGTGATGAGCGTCCCTACCGGGTCAACACGCGAGCGATCTGTTTCGTGAGTTTCTCAGTGCAGCGCGGCCTCAATTCATCGAGTGCCAAAGCAACGACCGGTCGCTCACCGCGCTACTCTTTGAGTTCGCGCACAACATCTCGGCCGACACAGTCCTTTTCGAAGACCACTGCGTCACCAAGCTGGCGATTCCCGGCGCCATCGTGCGCCGCAAACGCGACGCCGACGCGATCTTTCCTCATGGCGGCGAGCCCGTCGGAGAGTACGTGGTCGAGCTGAATAGCGAAATCGTCGCCACCGGCGGATTCATGCTCCACTACAACCATCCTTTCGCCGACCTCTACATGGAAGTCCGCGAAGATCACCGGCGCCGCGGCATCGCCAGTTTTCTTCTGCAGGAAGTGAAGCGCGAGTGCTATCTCGCAGGCCGTGTTCCCGCGGCTAGAACCGGCATCCACAACATCGGCTCGAGAGGCGCGCTCACTAAAGCCGGCCTCCGCGTCTGCGGATTCATGTTAACGGGCGAAGTGCGCTCGTGATCCCCTCATGTCTCCCGCTGCTACGCTCGAGAGAGCCTGCCGGCCCGACGGTGAATTAGGCTAATGGAAGGGTCCGTTGTGGGGGTTGTGCGGGCGACTCCGCCCGCCCAAGAAACCGAGTTGAGCCGATGATCATTAGCGAATTGCCAAAGCACTTTGATACCCAGGCAGCAGAGAGTTCCTGGGAAGCGCGTTGGCGCGACCTGGGAGTCTACCGATACGTCGAAACCACCGCCCGGGATGGCCGTTTCGCGATCGACACTCCTCCGCCGACAGTCTCCGGCTCCCTCCATGTGGGCCATGTTTTTTCGTACACACACACCGACCTGATCGCACGCTTTCAGCGCATGCGCGGCAAGAGCGTCTTCTATCCGATGGGCTGGGACGACAATGGCCTTCCGACAGAAAGGCGCGTCCAGAACTACTTCCACGTGCGCTGCAATCCAGGTTTGAAGTACGAGCCGGACCTGCAGCTGCCGGCCCCGGAAAGCATCGATCCGAAATCGCCGCCCCGGGAGATTTCCCGGCGTAATTTCATCGAGCTCTGCCTGCGTCTCACCCAGGAGGACGAAAAGAGCTTCAAGCAACTGTGGGGCCGTCTGGGATTGTCAGTGGATTGGACGCAGGAGTACTCCACAATCGATGCGCGATGCCGAAGGGCGGCGCAGCGCAGCTTTCTCGACCTTTGGCGCAAAGGGCATATCTACAGCGTGGAAGCGCCGACCATGTGGGACGTGGACTTCCAGACCGCCGTGGCGCAGGCCGAGGTCGAAGACCGCAAGATTCAGGGACATTTCCACCATGTTCGCTTCGGGGTTGAGGGCAGCAACGACGGCTTCACCATTGCCACCACGCGCCCCGAGCTGTTGCCGGCATGCGTGGGCGTCACTGCGCATCCCGATGACGTGCGCTTTCGGCATCTTTTCGGGAAACGCGCTCTGACACCGCTCTTCGGCGTACCGGTGCCCATCTTTCCCTCCGATCTTGCCGATCCTGAAAAAGGCACCGGCATCCTGATGGTCTGCACATTCGGTGACGCGACCGACGTCCGCTGGTGGCGCGAGCAGGGCCTTGCCAACCGCCAGATCCTCGGGCGCAATGGCCGGCTGCTCGCGGTGAAGTTTGGCGAGACGAATTGGCCCTCGATCGACCCGGAGCGGGCCAATGCCCTTTATGGGGAATTGGTCGGCAAGAGCGTGAAGCAAGCGCGCCGGGCCATTCTGGAACAACTGCGCGCGCCCGATGAGCCGGTTCTGCGTGGCCAGCCTCCGCTAGAACGCGAACCAACGCCCATCGAGCATCCCGTAAAGTTCTTCGAGAAAGGCGATCAGCCGCTCGAATTCATCACCACCAGGCAGTTCTTTGTTCGCCTGCTCGACAAGAAGCAGATGCTCCTCGATGCCGGCGATCAGATTCAATGGCATCCGGAATTCATGCGTCACCGTTATCGCACCTGGACAGAAAATCTGGCCTTCGATTGGGCGATCTCGCGCCAGCGCTACTTCGGCGTTTCGTTCCCGGTATGGTATCCAATCAGCGCCGGGGGCGAAGTGGATTATGCCAATCCGATCGTGGCAGCGGAGGAAAGCCTCCCGCTCGATCCGGCGGACGCCACACCACCAGGATTTACGGAAGACCAGCGCGGAAAGCCTGGCGGATTCCAGGGGGAGGCGGATGTCTTCGACACCTGGTTCACCTCATCGCTGACGCCGATGATTGCAACCGGATGGGGCGAGCAACCAGATCGATTCCGGTCGCTTTTCCCCATGGATCTGAGACCGCAGAGCCACGAGATCATTCGTACCTGGGCGTTTTACACGATCGTTAAGTCCTGCCTGCATGAGGACAAAATCCCATGGAAGAATGTAGCCATCTCCGGCTGGATTCTCGATCCCGACCGCAAGAAGATGTCGAAGAGCCGCGGCAACGTCATCACGCCGATGCACTTGTTGGATGAATACGGCTCCGATGCCGTGCGGTACTGGGCTGCCGGCGCGCAATTGGGCGCTGACACAGCTTTCGATGTGAACGTGCTGAAGGTGGGCAAGAGGCTGGTGACGAAAATCTTCAACGCCTCCAAGTTTTTCCTCGGAAAAGAAGGCTCGCCCGGCCCCATCGTCTACCCCATGGATCGGGTGTTTCTTCTGCGTCTGCGGGAGTTGGTGCTGAATGTTACGCGGCACTTTGAGAGCTACGAACACCAGCAGGCGCTCGCCGAAACCGAACGGTTTTTCTGGACGGCGTTTACGGATTCCTATATCGAAATGAGCCGCGCGAGAACCCTTGGAACCTACGGCACTGAAGCGCAAGGCTCTGCGCTGGCGACGCTGCGCATTGCGCTCAGCGTGTTCCTGCGTCTGTTTGCGCCGTTCTTGCCCTACATTGCCGATGAAGTCTGGTCCTGGAGCTACGCCGAGGAAGCCGGATGCGCAAGCATTCATGCCGCCGCGTGGCCTTCCGAGTCGGATTTTCCCGAGCTCGCCGCGGACGGGAATGAAGGAATCTTCGAAATCGCCGTGGAAGCGCTATATGCAATCAATCGCAGCCGCGCTGGCGCCGGAGTCTCTTCCGCGCGAGAAATCAAAACCGCGACGCTGGCCGCAAAACCCGAAGCCTTTCCACTTCTCAAGGCGGCGTGCGAAGATATTCGACTGGCTGTGCGGGCCAACGAACTGCTGGCCGTAGAAGAGCCGCAACTCGCCGAAAGCGGGATTGAGGTCCGTCAGATCGAATTTATCTCCGCCTGATTGAAAATTGTCGGCAGGCGCAAAAGTTTGGGCTCTCGACTTTGCTCAAGGAGGCTGAAAGCTGAAAGCAGATAGCTGATAGCTGTTTTATGGATTGGAAAAGCCACCGCATTGACGCACTGCTTGAGCAAGCCCTGGTTGAGGACCAGGCCGCTCTCGATGCCACCACCAACCTCACCATCGATCCCGGCCTGCGCGCCGATGGCTCCATCATCGCCCGCGAGGAACTGGTCGTTGCCGGCCTCGGCGCCATTCCCCGATTTTTTGAGATCTTCGCCCGTCTCGACCGGCGTCCACAGGCGCAGACCCGTTTTGAAGTCGTTAGTCATCCGGAGATCTTTGATGGCGTGCGTGTCCATGCCAGCCAGGTGCTCGCCGTCATCCGCCACAACGCCCGTGTGCTGCTCAGTTGCGAGCGCGTAATCCTCAACCTGCTGCAGCACCTCAGCGGCATCGCCACCCTCACGCGCAAATACGCTGACGTCATCCAGGGCACGCATGCCCGCGTGCTCGACACCCGCAAAACCGTCCCCGGCATGCGTGCCCTCGAGAAATACGCTGTGCTGTGCGGCGGCGGCACCAATCACCGCATCGATCTCTCCTCAGGCATTCTCATCAAGAACAATCACATCGCGCTCGGCGGGGGCATCGCCGCCGTGCTTAAGCGCGCGCTCGAACAGCGCAAGCCGGGCCAGCGCGTGCAGGTGGAGGTGCGCAACGCGCGGGAGCTCGAAGAAGCCCTCGCCCACGGCGCAGAGGCCATTCTTCTGGATAACATGTCGCCTGCCGATGTCCGCAGCTCCATCGAGCGCATCAAGAAAGAAACCGGCCGCTGGATTCCGACCGAGGCTTCAGGCGGCATCCAGCTCGAAGACATCCGCGCCTACGCCGAAACCGGCGTCGACTTCATCAGCGTGGGAGCGCTCACCCACTCCGCCCGCGCCGCTGACATCTCCATGACAATTACCGCGGAGCCCGGCTAGACTTCTGACCGCTTTCACCTGCACCCAATGGGGACCACACAATCCCTAATCAACGAGGTTGCCCCATCCTAAACGCGCACTTTGCGTTTAGGGTGGGATCACACATACTACGATCTGTTTATCAGGCTTGAGCAGTCACACGACAGATGTATGACCTGGCCACTCTCGACGCAGCTCTCACCGGCACGCTCTTCGCCGGCAATCTCCATTTCGCCTACACTACCGGTTCCACAAACGCTGACGCCATGGCCGCCGGCCGCGCCGGAGCGCCCCACGGCTCGGTCTACCTGGCCAATGAACAGACCGCCGGCCGCGGGCGCGGCGATCACGGCTGGCACTCCGCGGCTGGCGAAGGGCTCTACGTCAGCATCTTGCTTCGTCTGGCCATCCCCGCCGCACACCTGCCCCTGCTTCCTCTCGCCGCCGGCCTCGCCGCCGCCGACGCCATCAGCTCCGCCACGAGTCTCACAGTTGACCTGCGCTGGCCCAACGATCTGCTGATCAGCGAGCGCAAAGCCGGCGGCATCCTTGTTGAGGCGAACATTGAGTCCGAAGGTCCGCCCCACGCAGTGGTCGCAGGCATCGGCATCAACGTCCACCAGCGCGAATTCCCTCCAGGCCTCGCGTCCCCAGCCACCTCCCTCGACCTGGAGACTGGCCGTCGCATCAGCCGCCAGTTACTCCTCGTCGCCCTGCTAAAATCGCTTGAGCGCGAGACCTCCGCGATGATCGATCATGCAGGGGCAATCACAATTCCTCAGCGGGTCGAGCAGGCTTCAACGTGGGTACGCGGAAGGGACGTGGTCGTGCACGGTCCGCAGGCCTGCCACGGCGTAACGGCCGGCCTCGACAAGGATGGTTTTCTCCTCGTCGAAACAGCGGCAGGGTTTACCACAGTACAAACCGGCGGCCTGCGCGCCGCGGAAAAAACTGGCTGCTAGGAGCTGTCTTACTTTGCTGCTTGCCCTCGATGTCGGCAACACCAACACCACGCTGGGCCTCTATCGCCTTGATGGCGAAAAGCCTGAATTAGCCGCGCACTGGCGCGTCACAACGCACCGCGCGCAAACCGTGGACGAGTACGGCGTCTTCTTCGTGAATCTTTTTGAGATGCACGGCATGGCGCCCAGCCAGGTCACCGACATCATCATTGCCTCCGTCGTCCCGCCCGTCGACTCCACGCTGCGCCAGGTTTGCGAAACCTACTTTCACGTCGAGCCCATGTTCGTGGAACCAGGCATCAAGACCGGGATGAAGATGCTCATCGACAATCCCACCGAGCTTGGCGCCGACCGCATCGCTGACTGCATCGCTGCTTACGAGCGCTATGGGGGCCCATGTATCGTGGTCGACTTCGGCACCGCCACCAAATTTGAAGTCATCTCGGCACAAGGCGAATACCTCGGCGGAGCCATTGCGCCCGGCCTCGGCTTGAGCGCCGATGCGCTCTTCAACCGCGCCGCCCGCCTCAGCCGCGTCGACATCAAGCGCCCCGCAAAAGTCATTGGCACCAACACCGTTGCACATCTGCAAAGCGGGCTTTACTTCGGCTACATCAGCCTTGTCGACGGCATCATTGAACGCATCCTGGCTGAGCTTGGCGCCGACCCGGCGAAACCGCCGCGCATCATCGCCAGCGGTGGCCTGGCAGGTATGATCGCAGCCGACTCACGCTACATCCACGAGATCGACGAGTTGCTCACCCTCGATGGCCTGCGAATTCTCTTCGAGCGCAACCGCACTGCCCGCCCCCGCGGCCACGCCCACTAAAGCTTTGCAGCTTGGTTTTGAACAATCAGGGTGCCCCATCCTTCGAGCGCTTTTGCTCGAAGGGTGGGATCGCACGATTCCATTCACAGCCCCGCCAAAATCTCCTTCGCATCCGGTACTTGATCGCGCAAACTCTCGGCCGTGAGCTCATCCGCTTTGCGCAGATCTGGGAAGAGCGCGGTCCACAAGCCTGCCACAGCAAGCGAACCAATCCCGCCAATCACCGTGGCCCGCACCGCGCCCCACCACTGTGCGGTCAGCCCGCTCTCAAACTCTCCAAGCTCGTTTGAAGCGCCAACAAAC
The DNA here is from genome assembly GCA_963751285.1 of uncultured Acidobacteriaceae bacterium. Lineage (GTDB taxonomy): Bacteria > Acidobacteriota > Terriglobia > Terriglobales > Acidobacteriaceae > Telmatobacter. Next base: position 129,285 of record CAVVUE010000019.1, read on the forward strand.
AGCGAGTTCACCGCGCTCACCCGGCCGCGCATCCCGGGCGGCGTAGACAGTTGCAGCAGCGAGCCGCGAATAATCACGCTGATGGTGTCGGCCGCCCCGGCAATGGCCAGTGACACCAGCGAAAGCCACAAGCTGCGCGAAAATCCGAACACCACCGTAAACGCGCCGAAGATCGACACGCACAAAAAGAGCCATTGCCCGGCCCGCCTGCGCATCGGAAACCGCGCCATAATGAGCGACATCGTCACTGCGCCCACCGCCGGAGCAGCGCGCAGCATGCCTAGCCCGCGCGGTCCCTGGTGCAGAATCTCGTGTGCGAAGATCGGCATCAGCGCCGTTGCCCCTCCCAGCAGCACCACGAACAGATCCAGCGAAAACGAGCCCAGCAACAACTGCGAGCGCCGGACGTACTGAAAACCGGCGAGCATAACCTTGAGCGAGATATCGCGGTGCTCCATGCGCCCGAGCCGCACGCGCAATGTGCTCACCATCGCCAGGTACCACACCAGCGTTGCCAGCGTGAAGCAATACACAATCCCCGCGCCCTCCAGCCGCGAACCCGGAACAAAGTGCGTGAGGGGAAATGTGAAGAGCAGCCCTCCCAGCGCCGGCCCCGTGATGTTCGCCAACTGAAAGATCGCGCCGCCCCAGGTGACGGCGTTCACGAAATGCGTTTCCGGCACAAGGTGCGGAATCAGCGCCGAGCTCGCAGGCCCCGAGAACGCGCGTCCCGTGCCGATGAAAAACAACACCGCGTAGATGGCAAGAATATTTTGCGTATTGTTGAGTGCCAGCCACACCAGCGCTCCGGTACATAGCATCTGCAGCGAGTAGCACGTCAGAATGACACGCCGCCGGTCGAACCGGTCGGCCACGTGGCCCGCGGGCAAAAGGAAGATCAGCCCCGGCAAAAAAAGCGCCAGCCCCGTGTATCCAAGATCGATGGCGCGATGCGTGATGGAATAAACCTGCCACGCCACCGCGACCGCCTGCGCCTCGGCGCCCAGGATGGCCGCCACGCGCGCCAGTTGGTATCGCCTGAAGTCACGGGAGGCAAAGGCCTCCAGGCCGCGCCGCGGCTGTGGGGAAGATGAACCCATGAGCTGTTTTCAGCTTAACCTGCCGCTTCCGTGCGATCCTCGCAGCCTTCCCACAATCGCAGTGTTATACTCGCCTCCGCCGACCAACCACTCGTATGAGCTCTTCCAAGACCAACAAAAAAAATCGCAGGGAGTTCCTTCAAGCGTCCGCCGCTGCGCTTGTTGCCTCACGCATTCCATCGTCCGCGCAAACACAAGCAGCCGCGCATCGCGACCCTGAGAACCTCGCCATCCCCGACACCGGCTGGCGCCTCTGGCCCGATCAAACAGCCGAGTGGAAGAGCGACACCATTTATTTGCCCGAAGACGTCCAGCTCGCCAGCCTGCCCCTCAACGCACCCACCGGCGGATGGGACGCACTCAGCGCAAACCAGGGCATCCCCGTCACCCTCCCTTGCGCCGTCGAACAGTATTTCTGGGGCATGCAGGGCCTGCGCCCCTATCACGATGAATACCGCTTTGAAACCTCCGACGATGAAGTAAAGAACGGCGCCTACTACGGCGTCTCGTGGTGGTGGTGTGCCCTCTCGATCCCTGCCTCCTTCGCCGGCAAGCGCATCTTCCTGCACATTCGCGCTGCGCGCCAGCGGGCCGAGGTCTACCTCAACCAAAAGCTCGTCGGCTACACCATCATGGAAGAGCTCCCCTTCGAGTGCGACATCACCGCCGCTGCTCGCCCCGGCGCAGCCAATCAGCTCGCCATCCGAATCACCAATCCCGGTGGCCGACTTGACTGGGTTGATGGAGGCCGCATCACCTGGGGCAACGCCGCCTTCCAGAAGAGTCACGGCTTCGGCGGCCTCGATCGCGCTCTCACTCTCTCCGCGCACGGCCCGGCGCGCATCCGCGACGCCTGGGTCCTCAACACACCCCAGCCCCGCCACATCACCGCTCACGCCGAAATCGAAAACACCGGACCCGCGGCGCCCGTCGCTCGCCTGCATTTCTCCATCGTCGACCCCGTCACCAACCGCGAGCTCGCTCACGCCGAAATCCCCGCCCCTCTCAATCAAGGCCAAACAGCCACGTTTCAAGCCGAGCTCTCATGTCCCTCCGCGGGGCTCTGGGATCTCGATTCTCCGCATCTCTACCGCATGAAGGCTGAGTGGACCGCTGGCGCCGCAACCAGCGCCGCTCTATCCGACACCCGCACTGTCGAATTCGGCTTCCGCTGGTTCGCGCCGGAAGGTGTTGGCTCCCACGCGCTTTTCCGCCTCAACGGCCGTCGCGTGCGCATCTACACCGCCATCTCCTGGGGCTATTGGGCACTCAACGGCCTTTTCCCCACGCCCGAGCTCGCTGAAAAAGAAGTGATGGTCGCCCAGCAGCTCCACCTCAACTGCCTCAACTTCCATCGCAACCTCGCCAAGGAAGAAGTGCTCGCCATCCAGGATCGACGCGGCCTCATGCGCTGCCTCGAGCCCGGCGGCGGCTACCAGGCCGTGGGCCGCGCCGGCGAGCCGCCCACCTTCGACGAGCGCTACATGCAGGCCAAGATCATCGGCATGATTCGCGCCCATCGCAGCCATCCATCGGTCGTTGAATACATCCTGCAAAACGAAGCTCGCCCCGATCTCTCCAATCCCAACCTCGAGCGCGTCCTCCGCCTCATGCATGCTGAAGACCCCAGCCGCACCGTCGTCGCCAATGACGGCTTTGCCTCGCGCGCTCCGCAAGCGTGGATAGAGCCCTTCAGCGATCACATCCGCACTTCGGCCGCAGGCGGCGCAGGCGGCTGGTGGGACGATCACCAGGGACAGCCCTCCGACGTGTGGCAGGACGCGCACTACATCAGCGCGAACGAATTCCTGTATCACTCCGCCGACCGCGCCGAAATCGTTGAGTGGGGCGAGATGAAAGGTGCCGCATCCATCGACGATCATGCCGCGCTCATCAAGCAGATCATGAAGCATGGTGGCCACGGCTACGATCTCGCCGATCATCAGCAGATCCTCGCCGCCTACAACACATTCCTCGACAAATGGGGCTTCCGCAAGGCCTTCCCGAACGACAACGAACTGTTTCAGTCCATCGGCCGCCGCGCCTACGAATCGTGGGGCCAATTCCTCGAGAACATCCGCATCTGCGAGGTAAACGACTACGCCGCCATCAGTGGATGGGAATCGACCGCCATCGAAAACCACTCCGGCCTCGTCGACAACTTCCGCGACTTCAAATCCAATCCCGATCCCATCCGCCACTCGCTCTTGCCCGTGCGCCCCGTCGCCAAGCAGAAAGCTCTCGTCGCCGCGCTCGACGAAAAAGTCGCATTCGACCTCTACCTTCTCAACGACTCCAATCGCCCCGCGCCCGGCTGCCTCACCTTTTCCATCACCGGTCCACACGGCGTGCGCCAAGCCATCGGCGGCTACAACGCGCCGAAACTCGTCCGCGATCAGTTGTCCTATCTCGTGAAGGAAAATGTGTCGAGCCCCGCACTCGACCGTGAAGGGGTGTGGACCACGCACTTCGCTCTCAACGGCGACGAGGAGACCGAGCACAAGCGCGAAATCTGGGTCGTCAATCCCACGCCGCGCATCTTCGAAGACCTGCATGTCGCCACGCTTGGCCTTTCTGACGAGATGGCCGCGCAGCTTGCGCCCATTCCAGGCATCCGGCTCGAGCCCTTCGCGCCCGGCCAGCGCTACGATCTCATCATCGCCTCGCCGCCCACAGCGCGCCCAACCGACACAGTCAGCACCGACGATGTCGGCGCCGACCGCCGCAGCCGTTCTATCCCTCCCACGCAACTCCCGCCTGAAATCGTCGCCGCCTTCAGCGCTGGCACGCCGCTCTTCGTCCTCTGCACCAGCGACGGCCAGGCCGTCGGCGCCGGCGTGCAACTCGCCTCCGCGGCCGGCTTCACCTTCTCCGGCATGGTCGGCTCCTCGCGCGCATCCTGGATGGGCACATGGTTCTTCGTCCGCAAGCATCCCGTTTACGACGGGCTCCCCGTCGATCGCGCCATGAGCATCGAGTACCAGGTCAAGGGTTCCGACTCAAACGGCCTAATCGTCGATGGCGACGGCATCGAGATCATCGCCGCTTACAGCCGCGATCACGATCGCAAGATCGGCGCCGGCACATTCGTGTATTGGGGCCAGGGCCGCAAGCTTCTCTTCCACCGCGTCACGCAAATGCACCGCGTCTTCCATCGCCGCCTGCTCTCGAACGGCATCCAGTTCCTGACCTAGCCGCTGGTCCGTGAAACAATGGTCCAGTATCCGCCATGACCGACGAACTCCTCCACGAATCCCAGCCCTCCACACAACCCGGCCAGAACCAAATTGCAGACGTCCAGTCCGCGCTCGAACCCGCAGCGGAATCCGTCCCCGCGCAGCCGGAAGAATCCACCGTTTCCGCGCAGGCGCAAGACACAACACCCAACCAAAGCGAAGACCTCGACAGTCAGTCCGAGCCCGCGTCTGAGTCCATCGCTACCGCCGACGACCAAAGCCCTGACGGCGAGTCCTTTGCTGACGCCCTCTCATCCTTCGAGCACGAGCACTCGCATCGCTCTCAGACCCGCCAGCTTCAGGGCACCGTCATCTCGCTTTCCACTGACCAGGTTGTTCTCGACATCGGCTACAAGATTGAAGGTGTGCTGCCCCGCTCCGCCTTTCCTGACAATGCCGACGCCGTCAATCCCGGCGACAGCATCCCAGTCTCCATCACCGGACGCAATGAGGAGGGCTACTACCAACTCTCGCGCCATCGCGTCGCGCAACCCCGCGACTGGTCGGCCCTCGAGCGCGCCTTCGCTGAAAAAATCGCCGTCGCCGGCACCGTCACCGCTGTCATCAAGGGCGGCCTCAGCGTCGACGTCGGTGTCCGCGCCTTCATGCCCGCCAGCCGCAGCGGCACGCGCGACGCCGCTGAGCTCGAAGCGCTCGTCGGCCAGCAGATCAACTGCCGCATCACCAAGCTCGACGTCACCGACGAAGATGTCGTTGTCGATCGCCGCGTCGTTCTCGAAGAGCAGGCTCGCGCCGGCCTCGAGTCCCGCCGCTCCGCGCTCGAACCCGGCGCAACCGTCACCGGCACCGTCCGCGCCATCATGCCCTACGGCGCATTCGTTGAGATCGAGCCGGGCATCGACGGCCTCCTCCACGTCTCCGACATCTCGCGCGCCCGCATCGCCAAGCCCGACGACGTCCTCTCCATCGGCGAGCAGTTGACCCTTCGCATTCTCAAAATCGATCCCGAGACAGGAAAAATCGCGCTTGGCCTCAAGCAGCTTCAGCCCGAGCCATGGGAAACCGCGGCCGAGCGCTACGTGCCCGGCCAGCGCATCGCCGGCGCCGTCACGCGCCTCACTGACTTCGGCGCCTTCGTCGAGCTTGAGCCCGGCCTCGAAGGACTCATTCACATCTCCGAGATGTCGTGGGCAAAAAAAATCCGCCACCCCTCCGACGTGCTCCGCGAGGGCGACCGCGTCGACGCCGTTGTGCTCTCCGTCAAACCGCCCGCCGGCTCCGAGGCGGGCCGCATCTCACTCGGCCTCAAGCAGACCCTCGCCGATCCCTGGCTCGACGTCGAACGCAGATTCCCCGCCGGCTCGCAAGTCGAAGGCCCCGTCACGAAAATCATGAACTTCGGCGCATTCGTGCAGATTGCCGAAGGCATCGATGGCCTCATCCACATCAGCGAGATCGTCACCGACCGGCGCCTCAATCATCCGCGCGAGGTGCTCCACGATGGCCAGCGCGTCAAGGCCCTCGTCCTCGCCATCGACGCCGACAAGCGCCAGATCAAGCTCTCGATGAAGCAATTGATCCCGACGAGCATTGACGAGTACATCGCCGAGCACAAAGCTGGCGACCGCGTCTCCGGCCGCGTCGTCGAGCTCACGTCCTCCGGCGCAATCGTCGAACTCGGCGAAGGCATCCGTGCCACGTGCCGCACGACAGCCGCGCCTTCCGCGCAAGCTGCGGCCTCATCGGCCGCGCTGCAAACTTCGCCACTCGCACCGGCCTCAGCCAAGCCCGACCTCTCGCAGCTCTCCTCCATGCTCAAGGCCCGCTGGAAAGGCAACGCCCCCGCGCCCTCCGCCGCGCCCGAGCCGCTCGCCGAAGCTCAGATCCGCACCTTCAAAATTGTCAAGCTGATCCCCGACCCGAAGAAGATCGAAATCGAATTAGTCTAGCCGGAACCCCTCGTGATATTGGGTGCCCCATCCTAAACGCGTACTTTGCGTTTAGGGTGGGACAGGCCCTCATTCCGGTAGCAGCAGACGGTGCGGGGTGCTCCGCCCTCGCCACGTCTTTGTTTCAGTGGCTAGCGTGGGTTGGCACTACACTATTGAGGTTGTCATCCTGAGCGGAGCGCGTTTGGGGTCCCATAATCGTCACACGATCATGGGGTAAGCGGAGTCGAAGGATCTGCTTTTTGTTCTTTGGTTGAAGAGGGTCAGGCACGGGCCTTTCAACTCCCTGGGAGCCTCATCGTAAGCGCGGTTTTTGCGGCTAGGGTAGGAGAGGCCATCATTTCGGTAACGGCAACTGGTGCACCACTTGGTCCGCCGTAAGTACCAGCAGCTTTTTCTCCTTGCCGGTCACAATCTCTGCCAGCCGCGCCGGCGAACCCAGCGTAAACCGCTCGAGCTCTTTGCCCGTCCGCTCGTTCACCAGCAACACCTCGTCTTCGCGGTTCATGGCGGCAACGAGCCCTGGATCCGCCGCTACGGCCAGCGGCGATCCGAAGAACTCGCCCACCTTGGCGCCCGTGTCCAGCCTGTAGATCGCCGTATTGTCATGCTCACCGCGGACTAGCACAAACTGTCCGGTCACCCACGCATAGCGCTCATCGTTCCAGCCTCGCGTCAGGTCCACCTCTGGAAGTGCCACCTGTTCAAGCGGCGCGCCTGTGTCTGCTGCCACCGTTTCGATCAGCAATCCCTTCTTATGGCTCGTTAGCGCCCGCGTCTCCTCCTGCAATCTGGGATATTTCTTCAGCTCTGTCTTTGCCGATTCAGCGCTCAAATCCCACGCCAGCACCATCCGCTGGTTGTCCGCGGCCCAGCAGGCCGGCCGTTCGTCAGGAAAGTCACGGGACCACAAAACCTTCTGTGTCTCCATGCTCTTCACTTCAAGCGTTACGTGACGCCCGGTATCCTTATCTCGCCCCATCGGTTTGATTTGAAATTGCAGGTTCTCGTATTGCCCGTCCTTGTCGTCAAACTTCCCAAGCTGCTTTGCCGCCTGCCCATCCAGCGGCACCTCAAACGCCGCTGCATCGTAGTCGACGAACTTTGGCATCCTGCCCCAAAGCCGATCCTGACCGTCAATCCAAAGCGTGCTCATCGGCCGGACCAGACGCAGTTGCTTCCCCGTCTCCACGTCCCAAATATCCGCACGATTGCGCAATGAAACCACCAAGTACTTTCCGTCCGGCGAGAACTGCGCGGCGCGCGGAAAGGGCAACGGCCCCAGTGGCAGAGGAACGGTCATGCTATCCTGCGATCCCAGCGATGTCAGAAAAAGCCCGCCCGTTGCGTTTTCTGCAGCGACTTCTTTGTCCCAGACGTCGATTGCCGGCAGCTTCCAGCCCGCCAGCACCTTCGACGCCATTGGATCTACAACGCCGACTGCGTAATCCTTCAAAGGACCGGCGATCAGCAACGATCCCTTGGTCGCTCCGCGAATCGTCTGGTCCCCGATCGGCGACTCGCCCAGCAACCTGCCTTCAGGAAAGCTGAGAATGCGCCCGGTGAACAGGCCTTTGGTCACGCCTGGCTGCACCACGTACATTTTGTCGGAACCCAGGAATGTGACGCGCGCATATCCAAGATCCTTCAGTTTGCCTCCCATTTGCATCGGCTGCCGCTGTTGCAGGTCGAATGCCATGGTGCGGTTGCCGGCCGCGATCACAAGGTAGCGCCCACCCGGGTCCACTTCGATGCTTGCAAGATCGGCTCCCGTTATCACAGCCGCAACATACTCCACGAATGCATCAAAGCTCGAATACATTCCATATTCGAGAAACTTCGGCTTCTCGAAGAACGGCTTTCCTGTCTCCACGTCAATCAGGCTCAAGTCGATCCGAGGCCCAGAATCAGTGAAAGCTGCCTTCAGGCAAACCAGCGTCTTGCCATCCGGAGTCAGCAACGTTTGTGAACAGCCGTCATACACCACAATCTCTTTCACGTCGGTGCGCTGACCGGTCGCAACGCTCCATCGTTCCACCCTCAAGTTGCTGTCGGTGAAGACCACGCTGGAGGAATCGGGCGTAAACTCGGCGCCATCCACATCCGGCGCGTCGATCCGGAATATGACCTTCTGCTTCTCGGTGCCGTACAACGCGATGCTGCCGTCATCCTGCACCAGGATGTTCTTGCCGTCAGGGCTGAACCGGATGCGCCAGGGACTTGGCCGCAGCGGCGGATCCAAATGGATCGGCTTATCGTCTTCTGCACTTTCGGCTGCGTTTTTTACGCGCTCTTCTACCACACCTCGCTGCCAGGCCAGGAACACTTCGCTCGCCGTGGTCCGTTTGCCCGCGCACTCTGCGGGCAACTCGCCCACCAGCTTCATGGCGTCGCGGTAGCGCCGCGTCTCCTCATTGGTCAGGCCGAAAGTGTTCGTGAACCAATTACCAGTCTTTCCCTTGTTCATCGAAATCTGGTTGAAAAATTCGGGAAAACTTCCCGCAGCATAACCGGCGCGCACCAGCGCATACACTGCCACATGATCGGCCACCAGCTCGTCTTTGGTTTCGCTCTCTTCTGCCTCATTGTCTTTGGGCGGCGTGCTCAGGAACTGGTGGACCTTCGCAAAAACATCTGCACGGTCACTCACCTGTGTCACACCCATCCTCACTCTGAAGAGGTAGGTCATCTTGGTGGCCGTCTGGTGCGTTGCGAGATGCCCGATCTCGTGTGCCAGAACTCCGGCCAGTTCGTCCTCGCTCTTCACCGCCGCGATCAGCTTCCGGCTCACATAGACCCGCCCTCCTGCGACAGAGAACGCATTAATCTCGCCTGAATCGTAGATGCGGAAGCGATACTGAATTCCCGTCGGCGGCAATACCTTCAGCAGCCTTTCGCCTATCCGCGTCAGTTCATCGTCGCTAGCCGGCGGCGCAATCCGCATGTCCGACTCGAAGTATTCCGCCAGCGCGTCGCCCAGGTCCTGCTCCTGGTGATCGTTGAATATATTGGGTACGTTCGTGGTAAATTCCGGAGCTGCCAGCGTGCACGGAGAGCCGGTTGCTGCTTGTCCACTGAGCCCCACCGGCAAAAAACACACCGCTAACGTGAGAAAATAACCAGCCGGCCCGATTTTCACGATTGCTTCCAGCTTTCAGTCTTGATTTGCCGGAAAGCATAGCACAGAGGGAAAAAGCGCGTTGTGACGGGGCACGCCGCACTCTGTTCCCTTGCCACGCCCTTGTTTTTGTGGCTAGGGTGGGGTTGCCGCATCGGCTACAAAACTACAAATACGTCTCATCCACGTAGCACCACTTCCAGTCCTCGCTGCGCTCCGCGCTCTGAATCAGCGGATGCTGCGTCTCATGAAAATGTGCTCGCGCGTGCCGGTTCTTCGACGAGTCGCAGCAACCCACGTGCCCGCACTCCAGGCACATGCGCAGGTGCAGCCATTTATCGCCCAGCTTCAGGCACTCCTCGCAGCCCTTGGTGCGCGGCTTCACACCCTTCTTAATCGTTGCCACGTGCGTGCATGTCGTTGCCATCTCAACCTCCGGGAGCGGTTTTTTGAATCCTCGCTCGCCACTCACCAAGTATCCCTCGCCACATGAGCCCCGATCCAACTTCAGCCATTCCCGGCCGGGGCCGACTCTCGCCCCACCACTTTGTCAACCCCCTCCCCCGCCCCAAATGCTTCCTTCTCCTATCTTTTCAATCGCTTCCCAACCCACTTCTTTTGCGGATTATTTCTCTTGGAATCGCTACTCTTGAATGGAAAGCAATCACACTCTGCATGCACCGGCCGTCATACTGCCTTCCATGCCGGCGTGATGGCTTTCAAACTCTCTGTTTTGAAGATTCTGCCTTTCAAGTTCCTCAAAACAGCAGAACTAGGGCAGAACGTTACCCTGCAACTCGCTGGCATCAAGCGAATTGCCCGAACACCCCTGGGGGGAGAGGGGAGGGGGGACCGTACGGCACATGAAATTGTCAACGAAGAGAAATCCTGGCTACTCCCTGCTTATTTCGCCCACCCCAGCCCATCCGTCCCGTTGCCGGTCGCGATCGTGCGCGTCACCTTCCACGTCGCCAGATCGATCTCCGCCACCTGGTTGCTGGCGGTGCACGACACATAGGCCGCCTTGCCATCAGGGCGCACCAGCACCTCCTGCGGGCTCTTGCCCACTGGAACCGCTCGAGCCAGCGTCATCGTCTGCAAATCAATCACGTCCACCACGTTGTTGTCGGGAATCGCCATCAACAGCCAGCGTCCATCCTTTGTCGGCGCGCTGCCGTAACCTGTGCCGTCCAGCTTCACCCATTTCGCCACCGTATCCGTGCCCGTATCAATCACCGCCATGCGCGGAGCAGTCTGGTCCGCGGTAAACACCCAGCGGTCATCGTTCGAAATCGCGATTCGTTGCGTATTGCCCGACACCGGAATGATCTTCAGCGTCTTGCGCTCCCTCAAGTCAAGCACGCTAACCGTGCCCGGTCCCACATTCGCCGTGTACCCGCGCAAACCGTCGTGCGCAATCACGAACATGTGGCTCTCCGGTTGCCCGGTAGGGATCGCGTCGATGATCTTCAGTGACTTTGGATCGATGACCGTCACGGAGTGATCCATCTCCGTGGTCACGTAGAGCAGCCCATCCTTCGGCCCAAAGACGGCGCAGTGCGGCCGCGCGCCGTAGTCGAAATTGATCTCGCCCACAACCTTGTGCGCAGCCACATCGATCACGACGATCTTCGTCCCGTCGGTTCCCGGCTTGCCCACTCCGCTATTGCCGTAGATAGGCACAAACGCAAGATTGCCGTCCGGCGACCCTGCGACTTCATGTCCGGTAATTCCGCCCTCGGCCACATCGGCCACTACTTTTCCCGCCACAGGATCGACGATCGCCAGACTGTGATCGCCCTTTTGATCCACCAGCAGATGCGCATGCTGCGCCTCCGCCGTCGCCGCCGCCAGCGACACCAACACAACAGAACCAATCAAGAAAGGTGCTTTCAACGGGAACCTCCGTGATTTGCCAATCACTCTATGCTAATGGCCCTCATGCGCCGCCCACGGATCGTACGTTCCCACGCTCCATGAGTGGCCTTCGGGATCTTTCACCGTGAACTCGCGGCTGCCGTAGCCGGTGTCTTTCAACGGCCGCACAATCGTAGCGCCGGCCGCCTGCGCGCGCGCATACACCGCATCCACATCCGCCGCCACAAGGTACGAACTGCGCGTTTCCACGCCGCCTAGTTCGCCCGGGGTCTTGAAGCCCCGTCCATACTCGTCGTCCCTGGCGGAACCAAGCATAATCATGCCGCTGCCCAGTGTCAGTTCCGCATGCGCAATGGTTCCGTCGGGCAAGGTGTGAACAGCATGGCGCGCAAACCCGAAAACCCTGCACAGCCAATCGATGGCCGCCGGTGCATTGCGATAGCGTAACGTCGGCATCACGGTGCTGCGTGATTCAGCCATGGGCAAGCCTCCGCCGCAAGACTAACGCCCGGCCCGGCACTCGCGCAATCGCGAGATGCGAAGCCTCTGACGCACGATCCGCATCTCAGCAGATTATCCTTTCCTTCATGGCCCTCCCCGCGCGCGATTCCGAGCTCGTTCAGATCGTCGACGCGGCTCTCGCCGACGCTGCCCGCCGCGCCGGCCCGTATCTCGCGTGCCGCATCGGCTGCACCCAATGCTGTCACGGCGCCTTCGCCATCAATGCGCTCGATGCGGAGCGTCTGCGCACCGGTATGGCCGAATTGCGCGCCGGCGATCCAGCGCTCGCCACCGTAATCGAGCACCGCGCCCGCAACTGGCTCGCCGAACATGGGCCGCACTTTCCGGGCGACCTCAAGACCGGCGTCATCAGCACATCCGCCGCCGACCACGCCCGCTTTGAAGACTTCGCCAACGATGCGCCATGCCCCGCGCTCGACCCAGCCACCGGCCGCTGCGACGTTTACCCATGGCGCCCCATGACCTGTCGCGTCTTCGGCCCGCCCGTCCGCGCCGTCGATGACAGCGGGGCAGTAGGTATCGGTCATTGTGAACTCTGCTTCATCAGCGCATCGTCGGAGCACGTCGCCGCCTGCGAGATGCCCGTCCCGCACGATCTCGAATCCGAACTCCTCGATCAGATGAGGTCGAGCTGCGAGACAGTGGTCGCCTTCGCGCTGCTGCGCTAACATCGCTCCACCGTACTGCGCGATAAACTGATCTTTGCCAACCCCCATGCCAATGCGCCCGTGCCGGGCCGAGATTCGCACCCGCGCTCTCGAAGACAACTACCGCTTTCTCGCGCGCCAGGCGGCTCCCCATGCGGAACTGATGGCCGTCGTGAAGGCCAACGCTTATGGCCACTCGCTCGCCATCTGCGCGCCGGCTCTGGTTCACGCGGGAGCGCGCTGGCTGGGCGTAACCACTGTGGAAGAGGCCATTGTCGGGCACGCATTGTGCCCTGATGCGCGAGTCGTGATCATGGCCGGCATCGCTCGCGGCCAGGCTCGCGCGGCAATCGACTTCCAGCTCACGCCGGTTACCTGGGAACCATGGCAACTCGACGAACTCGAGGCCGCTGCTCGCGCCGCAGGGGCGCAAGCGGGATCGGTGCCGATTCATCTTGAGCTCGACACCGGCATGAGCCGCCAGGGCGTTGGCCCACGCGAGTTGGCCGCGTGCTTCACGCGATTCGGACCGGCATCGCCTCTGCGTCTTGAGGGCATTATGACGCATCTGTTCGCCGCGGACGAAGCCGACGGGCAGGAGACGCAAGCCCAGCTCACTTCTCTCGATGAAGCCATGGGCCGCATCTCGGCTGCTGGCCTTTTTGCCGAGTGGCTCAACGTTGGCAACTCCGCGGCGCTGCTTGCGGGCCGGGCGCAGTCCATTGCAGAACTCGCCGCTCGCCACGGCATGAAGGCCCTGCTTCGCCCCGGCCTGTCTCTTTACGGTCTCGTCCCCCGCTTCGATCCGTCTTTTGCGCCCCAACCGGAACCACCCGCACTGAACGCGGCGCGCGAGGCGCTGCAACCTGTGCTCACATGGAAGGCCTCAGTCATCGGCGTGCGATCGGTTCCCGCGGGGGCGACGGTCGGTTATAACGCAACCTTCGTGGCCACCGAGCCTATGCGCCTGGCACTCGTCTGCGTGGGCTACGCCGATGGCCTCGACCGCCTTCTCAGCAACCGTTTCAGCCTTCTGGTGCGTGGCCAGCGCGCGCCGCTTGTGGGCCGCGTCAGCATGGATCAGTCGGTCATCGACGTCACAGAAATTCCCGGCGTGCAGCCCGGCGACGAGGTTGTCATTCTTGGCGCGCAGGGCGGCGAAAACATCACTGCGTACGATCACGCAGACGCCGCGGGGACCATTCCCTGGGAAGTCTTCACGCGCATCGGCGCGCGCGTTCCCCGCGTCGCCGTTTAAGCTCATCCGTTTTTTTTGAGATTTATCGGGCCACTGACTCCGGTGCGGCTGCGCACAGGCCCGCAGCGCATTGCACGGCGGCGATCATCGCTTCAGTCCCGATGCAGGAATTGAGCAGCATGTGGTAGAGCCCGCGCGAGCACCACTCCTGCTGGTAGAACTTGCGAATCACCGCGGCACGTCGCCGGTCAAAGGCCGCCAAATCCTGCTCGGCGTGTTGTGCCCTGTCTGGAAACGCTTGCGCAAACCAGTCCTTCTTGGCGCTGGCCGTGGCGTAAACAAAGATGTGGAAGCAGCCAGGCCGCCTGGCAAGCGCACAAGCTGACCCGCGACCCACCAATACGCAATTGCCTTTGTTGGCCGCGTCCAGAATCTCCTGCTTGATCAATTCCAGCATCCGCTGCGAATCGAAGACATGTTCTTCGCCGCTGGGTGCAGGCGCATAGACCGGGTCTTGCCAGAAGATCTTTCCGTAGCGGTAGTACCAGGGGTCGAGCCTCTCGTCGAACTTGGCGGCCAGTCTTGGATCCACTCCGGCAATGCGCGCCGCTCCGGTCACCAGTTCCGAATCGAGCAACCGCCAACCCAGATGCGCGGCCAAATCGTGCGCAAATTCGCCTCCGTGCGAGCCGTACTCCCTTTCCACTGTGATCACGTTGACCGGTGTATGCAGCATGGTTCCGATGAACCCCCTGGGCATCGTGCTCCCCGAAATGGAGCATACAACTCCGGCCGACAAAAATGAAACAGGCCCAGGAGAGGCTTTTCTCCTGGGCCCGATCCCATCCTGCCGGCGCCGGCAGAATCTACTGCGCAACCGGTTGTGGCGGCAAAGGTTTTGAGCTTTTCAGGTGCGGGGCTTTAGGCGTGGCTGGGGCGTTCGGAGGCAAAGGCGGCTCGGCCTGAGACTCCGAACCCTTCTTGATATGGAGGTCGCCGTTGTCCGAGCTCAGCACAATGTGCGCGCTGCCCGAACCGATCCGTCCGCTGACCGTTTTGTCTTCGTCGCCGCTTACCGTGAGCCCGTAATCTGTGATGATTTCGCCATTGTGCGTTCGGCCGTTCACCGTGGCCGAAGCATTCGGCGGCAGCGTAATCTCCACGTCGCCCTTGTCGTTTGTGGCGTCGATGGCATAGGGTCCCGCGGGCGCTATGTTAATCGTGCCATCCCTGTCTTGCACGGTGCTGTCGCCGTAGATTTCGCTCAGGTCCACATCCTTGGAGTGCGTCGTTACCCGCACCGGCCCCTTGGCCTCGGCAATTCGCAGATCGTCCGAGTCCAGCGTAAGATCGCCGGTCAAGCTCGCCAATTCAACAGTGGTCACCGAGGTGTGCAGGTGCACGGGCCCGCTGATGCTTTCCAAATGGACGTCGCCAAGAAGGGCGCCGTCCTGTGCGACTGTGCCCTTGATCTCCGAAAGCGTGAGATCGTTCAAATCCCCAGTGAGGGTCATGTCGCCCTGGACATCATGGGCTGAGAATTCGTCGTGCCTTCCATTCGGGAAGTGCGCCACAACCGGGCCGGCCATAGAGTTGAGGTGAATGTCCCCAGGCGTAGTTACGTCGATTCCCGCGCCGAGCCCCGATGCAGTCACGTCGCCCTTGCCGGCATTCACCGTTACTTTGGCCGTTTTCGGAATTGTGATATTCAGGTTGACCTTGCCTTTCGAGTCGTTCGCCGACTGGATCAGCACAGCGGTTCCGCTCACGGTAACATGCGCTGCCTCAGTGTCGAAGATCTTCTTTGCCTCGGAGTCAGAGTTGGCGTATGCCACCTCATGCGCCTGCACTTCCATGTTGGTCTGGTCCGCAGCGGTAATGCTTACGTCGCCGCGCGGATTCCGGATTTCAATCGTTGCGTTCGCGGGAATGGATCTGTTGTCCGCCGGCTGGTCGCTGTCATGCTCCGGCAATCCAAAGAAGTTGAAAAAATCGTTGTCGCCAAAATTGTTGTTCCAGGGGCCCCCGAAATGATTGTGAGCAGACGCGATCGCGCCCACAATCGCCAGCAGAACCAGAATTCCGATGAATCCGCCGCTGCGGCGCACAGGAGTCGGCCGGCGCAAATCCAGCGCCCACTCGCCCAGCAGTGCGAGCCCAGCGCCGATCAAAAGCAGCGGCCACCACTGCCCGTACCAGCTCCAGAAGGAGCCCGGATTGATATACCCCGTGGCCACCAGCAATGCGATCACGCCAATGCACACCAGGATCACAGGTCCAACCACCGAAGGAACTCGTGGTCCGTACGGGCCCGCATAGCTGGCCTTCCAGGCGTGACGCTGCGCCCGCCATGCATCGCGTTGCGCGCGCCACGCAGCCCGTTGCTGTTCGCGATACACGCGCCATTGCATCTTTGGATCGTACGGAGGCGGGACGCCGCCGCCGGGAGGCATGTTTGGAGGTGCGCTGCTCATGATTGCTCTCCGTTCAAATGGTTCTCCACATCATGCTGCTGCGAAGGAACGATCGCGGCTCCCTCTACTTGTGCTCCGGATTGCTCCTCCCCTCGAGGGTTGTCTTGCCACGAGCCTCGCCAATCTGCTCCCGCGGTTGGCGTACCCTGCCCGGCGCCGTGCCACGGCCATCCGGGAAATATCGTATAGCTCTCTGCGGAAAGTGCGGCCCGCTCGGCGAGCAGCAACACCCCGATCAGAATGAAGAGCAGTGGCCAGAAGAGCCGCCAGAAATGCGGGATTGCGCCCATTTGGTAAAGCAGCGCCAGCACCCCGATCAGCAACAAGACGGCCGGTCCGCGCAAACGATGAATCAAAATATAGCGGCTCATTTCGTCTCTCCTTCTGAAGTCTTCTGCGAAGTCGCCTGCGAGTCCTGCAGGCGGCGCACGATAAGCCACGCTCCCAAACCGATCAGGACAACCGGCCAGGTGAACTCAAACATCCGGCCGGAGAACCAACTAAACTGCCCGAGCAGAAATATCAGGCCCAGGGCGATCAGAATGATGGCGCCGATCGGCTCGCGTCGCCGCCAATGCACGGGAGGAACCGGTGGCACCGGTGGGACTGGCGGCACCGGAGGAACGCCTGGGCTAGTGAAACCCATCGAAGGCGGAGCATACGGCGCCTGATAGAACCCCTGATACGGAGCCTGATACTGTGCCTGGTACTGCGCCTGATTGGCCGCCGGATCCTGCGGCTGATACGGAGCTTGATTTGGCGGCGGTTGCGGCGAACCCGGCTGCCCAACATTCGCCGGCCCCGCTGCAGGTGGCGCGAACCCCGGCCCCGGATGCTGCCGTCCGCCGGAAACAAACCAGTTGCCGATGTCATTCAGCCCAAGCGGATCCGGCAAGGGCTCGCCGTCGCGCCGCGCCTTGGCAGTGTGATAGGCCTCAAAGACCTGATAAAAGACCCAGCCCGCAATGAAAAGCCCAAACACGCCATAGATATGCGCAGCGCTCACCAGCACCGCGAAGATCGCCACGTGAACCAGGCCTTTGATGAATTGGCCGTTGTACATGGCGCCCACGCCGGGGATCAGTCCTAGGAAAGCTGCCAGCCCCGGGCTGGGAATACCTGCCGGCGGTGGCACAAACGGCCGTTGCGTTGTCTGCCATGCCATCCAGCACGGCTCGCAGAAAATTTGACCGGCTGGCCCGGTTCGCACGCACGCCGTGCACAGCGCCTTGCCGCAATTCTGGCAATACGCGGTCGCAGTTACGCCGCTGTGGTTTACGCAATCCATAGTCTGCTCCTTTCACGCGCTCTCATTGCGGAGCCGCCGGACTGCACGGACCCGTTTCCCCACATGTGATGATTCGTTGGCGGGGTGAGGGTTTTGTTCTGAAATGTAAGTGACGTCTCTACGAAGTCATTCGCTGGGCCGCTCGCCGGCTCCATGGCCGGGTTATCGGGCTCCTGCTGAGGGTCCACTCGCAACCCTCCGTCGTTTCGGCCGGGTTTCTGCCCTGGGTGCTGTTGTGTCTCGCCGGGGTTTGCCGGTTGCGTCTCCCTTTGCTGCTCGTCGCTGCTTTGGCCTTCAGTCGCGCCGCGCAGTTCCTTGACCCGGGATTCCACTTCGTACACAAGCCGCAGGTGATCGTAGTACCGAACAATGGGAACGGAGGCCATTGTTAACTGCCGTTCCATGTAGGACCGCACTGCCCTTGGCCTCAGATCAGCCATCCGCACGCTCGACAACCGTACTCCGGCCAGGTTCAACGTCAGCGCGATGGAGAAGAACGCCATGGCAGCCGTCATCAGCAAACGAGGCTGCATGCTGTAACGGACCCGGGTAAAAAAGCCCGGCTGCTGCCAAACGGGCGGGATGAACGCGGGGATCGCAGCGGATCCAGCCGGCCCCGGCAACGCATGGCCAGCTCCCCAGCCTGCGATCTGTTTGTGACCCGGACCCGTCTTCGCGAGGATCTGTTCCAGCAGCCCCGCAGGCGCCTCCGGCTCGGGTGAGAGAAATTCGAGCCATTCGCACCCTTTCCGCGCCTCTTCATACAGTGCCGAGCAGGCCGGGCAAACGGCCTTATGCTCCGTGAACTTGGCTTCGTCCTCTGGCTTCAATAGCCCATCCAGCGCATCGGCCAGCAATGTCTCCCACTCGCCGCATGCTGGGGAGCTCGGAATGTGTGTGCGCTCTTCCATGGCTACATCACCTCCCGTTGATTACGTTCCAGCAGCCGTGCTAGTTCCGCCCGACCCCGGCTAATGCGAGACTTGACCGTCCCTTCGGGGATGCCAAGGACCTGTGCAATCTCTTTGTAATCAAGGTCTTGAAGATCTCTCAGAATGACCGCTTCGCGTAATTCGACCGAGACGCGGGCCAATGCTCGTTGCACGATCTTGGCCAGCTCGTTGCGCGCCGCAGACTCGTGGGGCGTCGGGTCTTTCGCCACCAGCCGGTCCGTCGGCTTCAACTCCTCCGCATGATCCCAGCCTTCGTCGAGCGAGTCGGTTGCGCGCTGGTTGCGCGTCCGCCTGAAGTTGTCGACCAGCAGGTTCCGCGTCATGGTGGTGATCCACACCGGAAGGCTGCCGCGAGCCGCGTCAAAGCTGCTTAAGTTGGAGTAGATTTTCAGGAACACGTCCTGGGTCAGGTCCTCGGCATCTGCTGCGTTTCCCGTAAAGCGATAGCAGAGCCCGTACACACGCTTCTGGTGTGTGCGGACCATTTCGGCCCATGCGCCGGAGTCTCCGTCCATGCAGCGGCGGACGATCAGGGACCAGTCTTGCTCCAGAGGTCTCACCTCCACGCGCGCTGCGCCGGTGGCTGACGCCACTGCAGCGGCCTCAGCAGAGTGTTCCCGGACCGTGGGATGTCCGGAACCTGCATCCATAGAATTCGAGCTTTCTCGTGCCGATGACCATCTCTGACGCATCCTTGCGGCTTCGAACCCCGGATCCCTCGGGAAGCGGCCTTTCTTTCCCGCGGTGGTGGCGACAAAGCTCTGTCGCTGGGGTAGAAGCCCCGCCATGCTCCAGCTTAATGTACCCGCGCACTGCATAGCGGTTTCATACGTAAAATCCCGTGGCCGGGTTCCGTAGGAAGCGATTCACCGGGAAGGAAGTGGGAGAAACGCCGCCGGGAGGCTGCGCGTCGACCCCGCCGAAGGGTTCTCCGGAACCATTGCGCCTGCCGATGCGTAATCCTCGCTGTGACACCGCTCCACAGTTGGCCGTGGGTCGAGGCCCAGGTCACGCGCTCCGTCGCGGACTGGCACGCTTGCGCGTCTCGCCCGCTTCCACTTGGGGCCCGATACTCTCCGCGCGAGCAGCACAAACGCGAGCAGGCTTACGACGCCTGTCTTCGCAGCATGGAATACGAACTGCGCCGCATCCCACGAAACAAGGCAGACCGTCTCGCCTTTGAACAACGGTTTGCAGCCACGTTTGCTCGCTTCGCCAGGATCGCACTCGACTTGAATGAAGCCGCGGTCGATCTCATCACCCAGGAATTCCTGCCGGCGGGCACTGAATTCGCCCGTCGCTCGCGCCACTTCGACGCGGGGTTGGGCATGGAGGAGATTGTTCAGGCCTGCCGCAATGCCTGGACCGTTTGCGGATTGCAGCCACTGCTCGGCCGGCGCCTTGGAATCACGCCTTCGATTGTCGGATATAGCCTTCTTTACCCTTACACCGACAACTATCTCGATCGTCAAGATGAAGCCGCTTTGTCCAAGCGCGAGTTCTGCCGGCGTTTCAGCCGGCGGTTGGCGGGCGAGTACCAAGCCGCGCAAAACGATCACGAGGCGGCCATCTGGGCGCTAGTCGAGATGATTGAAGGGGAGTATCCTCGCGCACACTATCCACAGGTCTTCGATTGTCTGCTGGCGATTCATCAGGCGCAGGAGGAGAGCATGGCGCAGATGGGCGCCGGCAGCACCCAAAACGATCTGGATGTTCTCCGCATCAGTTGCGCCAAGGGTGGTAGCTCCGTTCTGGCCGATGCCTGCCTGGCCCGCGGCTGGCTCAACGAGGGCGAAAGTCAAATCGCCTTCGATTGGGGAGCGCTGTTGCAACTGGGCGATGATCTACAGGATATCCGCGAAGATCTCCGGTGCGGCTCTTCGACGCTCTTCACGCTCGCCATCTCTCAAGCCGTACCTCTTGATGCGCTCGTTGCGCACCTCCTCAACTTCAGCGAGCATGTCGGCAACGAACTGGATGGCTTCTCCGCCGGCACGGCAATCCTCAAAGACCTGCTGCGGACGAGCTGGCGCTCCATCATCGTTGCCGCCGTAGCCAACGTGCCCCAGTACTTCAACCCCGCATTTCTCCGCGAGCTCGAAGGCTCTTCACCATTCCGCTTCGGTTTCCTTCAGGAGCGGCGCGAGCACCTTGCGGGCCGTCGCGGCCTGTACGCAAGAACCTTCAGTGCGTTTGTCGATGATCCGCAGAACGGCGATTCGCTTGCCGATCGTGCACAGGCAATCACCATGCCTGGCGCACTGAACGCGCCGCTCGCAATGCCTCACCCTTAGCCCCGTCCGGGTCATTCGTGCTTACAGGAAGCGCCATGCTACTTCCCCAAATCCTGACCATCATCCATCTGCACGATTGTGGGTGCCCGTCCTGACTCTGTTAGGGCGGAGTATGCCCTCGACTTGATCGAGTCCCTCCCCACGAAGAAAATCTCCGCATCTTTGCTGATCCACCGTAAACTTGGCAGCAATGGAGGTCACAACGTGGAGGATTGGAAATTCACCCAGAAGGATCCCTCTGAGGCTCTCGCGAAATTGCACTTCTTCTCCGTCAAGAAGAAACACGCGGCCGGCGAGATTGAAGCGCGGATTACAGTCAAGGAATTCGCCACTGCCAAAACCACCGATATGAAGTTCTTTGCGGTGGCCGATCTTCACTTGAATCAGAAGACCATGAAGTTCCAGCCCTGCGGGTGGGCTGAAACCATGATGGGCGCGCTCACAGAATGTCTGAGGAATCTCCGCAAGTTCGACTATGAGGGCAACGAGCTGTCTGCCGCAACTCCCGAATGCGGAGCGGAGCCTTAAGACTCACCGATCAGAGCTGGTGTATCACCTGAAACCGAATAACTCGGGATGCATCCACCACGACTCACCGCGGCGGAACATCCGGGATCGCGTCTTCTTGTTCCCTCGGTCCCTTTTTGCATTGGCCTTAGGTTCCCTGCGCCCCGCCCTCAATATCGCTCTGCAAACTCCGGATCAACAGGATTCTCAAACAGCGACGCATCGCGCGTGACAATCGTCAGCCCCGAGGGTGTAACAAAATATCTTCGTTTGTCCTCGACCGGATCGTAGCCGATCACCGTTCCCTCCGGAATGTGAACGTCGCGGTCGATAATCGCCCGGCGGATCCGGCAGTGCCGCGCAATGTTCACGTGAGAAAAGATGATGCTCGCGTCCACGTCGGAGTAGGAGTTCACGCGTACGTCCTGCGACAGCACCGAGTTGTAGACCGACGCTCCCGAAATAATCACGCCTGCCGTGATGATCGAGTTCACCGCCATGCCCGAGCGACCCGGCTCGCCGAAGACAAACTTCGCCGGCGGATATTGGCGCACGCGTGTGCGAATTGGCCAACTCTTGTCGTACAAGTTAAACACCGGCGACACCGAACACAGATCCATATTGGCTTCGTAGTACGCGTCGAGCGTCCCAACGTCCCGCCAGTAGAGCGCCTCTTTCTTGTTTTCATCCACGAAGCTGTAGGCCATCATCTTTTTCTGGCCTAGCAGGTTCGGCAAAATATTATGTCCGAAGTCATGTTTCGAATCCGGATCGTCGGCGTCTGCGATTAGCGCCTTCAGCAGGGTCTCGGTGTTGAAGATGTAAACCCCCATCGACGCATCCACGGCGTTTGGATTAAAAGGCGATCGGACGCTTGTCGAAGCCGGTTTCTCCTGGAAGCCAGTCACTTCCCCGGTCCTGCTCACCTCCACCACTCCGAACCGCGACACCTCTTCCGGCGCAACGGGCAGCGTGGCCATTGTCACTTCGGCGTCGGTTTCCTTGTGGTGGGCGAGCATCCGGCTGTAGTCCATCTTGTAGATGTGGTCGCCCGCCAGGATCAGCACGTGCGTCGGCTGCTCGCTGCCGATCGAGTAGATATTCTGGTACACCGCATCCGCCGTTCCCATGTACCAGTTCCCGCCCGTGCGCTGCATCGGCGGCATGAGCTCGAAAAACTCGCCCATCTCCTGCGACACCAGGCCCGACCACCCTTCGCGGATATGGCGGTTCAGGCTTAACGCCTTGTACTGCGTGAGGACGTATACCCGGCGAAGCCCTGAGTTGATGCAATTCGAAAGCGTGATATCGATGATGCGGTAATGCCCGCCAAACGGCACGGCCGGTTTGGCCCGATCGCGCGTAAGCGGAAACAGCCGCTCTCCTGCTCCGCCTGCGAGCAAGACTCCGAGTGTGTCTTTCATATCCATATGGATCTCGCCTCTGATTCACTTCTGGGCCGGCTGTCCCGGTGCAATGGGGGAGTTTCGCGATCCGGAACGGCATATTTTCAGGCGGCACTTTCCAGCGCCCGCCGCTGAACGCAGGAGAATACCACACGCCGCAATGAACTTGGCAATTTTACCGGCGGACGGCCGCAACGGCTTGAGTAGAAGATGCTCGCGCGAGGCTTTTCGATGGCTGCGAATGGCAGCGCAATGAGCGCCCGGATCCTGTGCCGGCCGGTTGCCCGATGCTTCGCGTGCTCGTGCGCTCAGGGCCGGCTCGCACGAACACCTCAGGCTCCGCTAACTCCGCTGTTTTTCGGCTACCAGCCTGAAACCCAGTTTTTCTTCTTGTCGGTCGACCGCTTGAACTTGGTGAACTTATACTCCATCCCCACTGAGATGGCAAAGTTTACGTCGAACTGCCCATAGGAAGAATTCGCATACGGCGCGTCGTTGAACGTGTAGTGCGTCATCACCGCGTCAGGCGTGATGCGGAAGACCCAGTGCTCTGACCGGTTCAGATCCATCTCTCCGCCCACAATCGCCGCTGGCGCAATCTGGTTATAGTAAAAATCGAACTTCGCGGGCGGCTGCCCCAGCAGGTCCTTCTGGAAATTACCGTAGACCCCGCCAAACATGGCGTGCGCAATCATCGCCCCGTGCTTGTTGTGCGGCCCCAGCCATTCCGCCCCGCCCACAAAGAAGTACTGCTTCACCATGGGGCCCCTGATGTTGTTAGGCGCATTGGGAGCTGTGCCGCTGGTGCCCACATACCCGCGGCCTGAAGCCTGGATCCCCCAGTTCCGGGTGAGCCAGTACGAACCCTCCATATTCAGCCCGCCAAGGTTCGACCCCTGCAGCAAACTCGGCCCCGCCTTCATGTGGTCGTAGGCAAACCCCAGT
Source organism: uncultured Acidobacteriaceae bacterium (assembly GCA_963751285.1). GTDB lineage: Bacteria > Acidobacteriota > Terriglobia > Terriglobales > Acidobacteriaceae > Telmatobacter. The sequence goes on from CAVVUE010000019.1 coordinate 152,761, forward strand.
GACATGTCATAGCGGTTGTCGTAGCGCACCTTTTCCAATGGATTGATTGAAACGTAGACGGGGCTGGGCAGCTCCTGGGTCGTTTGGGTTTGGGAGCTCGACTCCTGGGCCTGCAAGTGGACCGCCGCGCACGCACAAAGGGCGAAAACCGCGGCAAAAAGGGCTGTTAACTTTCCTGGGAGATGCATCACCAACCAGCTTACAAGACCCCCCCGATAACGGACAACGCGACGAACCTGCATTTCCTCTTAGACTCGATTTCCTTTGAGTTGTGTGAGCAGAGGCTACAAGTTACACGGCTCCATTTGCCGTGACCACACCAGGTAATGGACCGTTTTCAGAAGCTCCATTATCGTGCCGGTCTCTGATCCTCCGGCCGGTTCAGGCTCAACGGGAGGGGCCGCGTGCACGCGCCACTGGAGAGGAAGCCGGTTCAGGATCATTGCCGCCCTGGCTAGGTGGCTCGGCGACGAAATCACTTCTGCCGATTGCCAGCCGTGACTTCGCATGATCCGCAACGAGTCGCACGCATTCTCAATGGTGTTTCGCGCATCGGGTTCCTCGAAAATCACCTGGGCCGGAATCCCCTGCGCCTCGGCAGTTCGTGCCATCACCTGCGCTTCCACATAGCGGTTATGCGCCGCGCCGCCGGTCATGATGATCCGGGGCGCCACACCCCTTCCGTATTCCCGCACTGCCTCGGTCACCCGCGCCAGCTCCGTGGGGCTCGGGTTCCCATCGGCGTCCGCCGGATAGCCGAGCACGATCAGCGCATCAAACTGATCCTGCGCCGTATTCCCCATGGGAGCGAGTCTTCGCGCAAGCGCCGCCCAGGCAATCAGTCCCAGAATAAGTGCCGCGCACATCGCGATCGATCGTCCCAGCCAATTCAGCCGGCCGCCTTTCCGGCTCCGCGCCGGACGCGTAGCTCCGACCCTCGGTGTCGCAGTCTTCCGGCGTGTAGTCGTGGAGTTCAATGGGGGATTGCCTTCACACTCCACTCTAATCTCTCACGACAACCGCTTCGCCATCGCACAGAATCTGGCCGCAAAATTCCTAATTCAACTAGCACATCTCTTGCATTTTCTACATCCAAGTCTCTGGAGGTGGAACCGATGCGAATGTTTTTTGGGATTGCAAGCATTGCACTTCTGGCCTCGGCTCTCGCTGTGGGCCAGCAGAATCCGGAGCCTGGTCAAGTCTTCGCTCCGGGGCCGGCAAATGAACCGCAATTGGCCCAACAGGTCCGTCATGCACTGTTGATGTTGCCCTACTACTCGATCTTCGACGACCTGTCATTCAGCCTGAATGGCAGTGTCGTTACGTTGCAGGGCGCGTGCCCGCCCGAGCCCCCATGGGACATTCAGTCTGACGCGGCGGCCGCCGTGAAGCGGGTCAAGGGCGTCACGCAAGTGGTCAACAACATCAAGCTCCTGCCACTGTCGCAGTTGGACTGGCAGGTTCGCCGGGCGGAACAGAGAGCTATTTACGGTGATCCCGAAATCGGAACGCGGTACGGACACCAAGACTTGCCGTCGATTCACATCATCGTCGATAACGGGCACGTGACACTGACGGGCGTGGACGATAACCAGATGGATGACACGCTTATCCGCACGCGCGCCAACACGGTCCCCAACGTGTTTTCTGTGACGGACAAACTGGTCGTGCTCAATGAGGGAAAGAAGAAGGAAAATGTCTCATCGAAATAGCAGCGGCAGACACCAGCTCCCTGACTAGAGTGCCCATCGATCCATATTCGATGGGCACTACCCCCGACTTCAGATTCCCGACCCCCCGACCCCTGGCCCCTGATCCCCGTTTTACGGATACATGCGGTTCAGCATGCGCGGGAAGGGAATCGTTTCGCGCACGTGATCGAGCGCGCATACCCACGAAACCACGCGCTCAATGCCCATGCCGAAACCTGAATGCGGCACGCTGCCGTAGCGGCGCAGGTCGAGATACCACTCGAATGCCTCGCGCGGCAGCTTGTGCTGGTCTATGCGCGAGCTGAGGAGCTCGTAGCTCGACACGCGCTGCGATCCTCCGATGATTTCGCCGTGGCCCTCGGGCGCCAGCACATCCACGCAAAGCGCGTAGCGCGGGTCCTTCGGGTCGGGCTCCATGTAGAAGGCCTTCACATCAGCCGGATAGCGATGCACCATCACCGGCCGATCGTATTGCGAGCTCAGCCAGGTTTCGTCGGGCGAGCCGAAGTCGTTGCCGTATTCAAATGGCTGCTCAAGCTGCCCGTTTTTGTGCGCCTGGTTCAGCAGTTCCACTGCCTCGTCGTAGCGCAGCCGCGGGAACGGCGGCAACACGTTCTTGAGCTTTTCCGTGTCACGGCCGATCACCTGCAGCTCGGGCGCGCGATTCTTCAGCACGCTCTGCACGATGTGCGAAATATAGTTTTCCGCCAGCTCCATCAGCCCGTCGAGGTCCATATAGGCAACCTCAGGTTCCACCATCCAGAACTCCGTCAGATGGCGACGCGTCTTCGATTTTTCCGCGCGGAACGTCGGCCCAAAGCTGTACACCTTGCCCAGAGCCAGCGCCGTCGACTCCACGTAGAGCTGCCCGCTTTGTGTCAGGTAGGCGGGATCGCCGAAGTAGTCGACAGGAAACAGCGTTGAGGTGCCTTCGCATGCGGCCGGCGTCAAAATCGGCGGGTCGGTTCGGATGAACCCATTCATGTCGAAATACTCTGCCGCAGCTCGCATGATCTCCGCCCGAATGCGCAGGATGGCCGACTGTCGCGGGCTGCGCACCCATAAGTGGCGCCGTTCCTGCAGAAAATCAACGCCGTGCTCCTTCAGCGTGATCGGATACGGATCCGACTCAGGCACGCGCTGCACCACCTGCACGTCTTCGACATCCAGTTCGTAGCCCCCCGGCGCGCGTTTGTCCGCCCTCACCTTTCCCGTCACAATCACCGACGACTCCTGGGTCAGATTCTTCAGCGTGTCAAACACCTCCGGCGACACGCTCTTCACGTGCGCCACTCCCTGAATGGAGCCGGTGCCGTCGCGAAAAATCGGAAAAATCAACTTCCCGCTTTCACGCGAGTTGTAGAGCCAGCCGCGCAAAGTGACCGATTCCCCTTCATGCCGCCCGATCTCGGCAATGGTGGCAACGGGAGGGGTTGGCTTGGCAGTTTCTTGCGTGGCGGGAGCTGTTTCTTCTGGCATCGTGCTTCCTTCTTGGCTTGCGCCGACTGTCCAGAATAACGCGCATTGGGCCAGCCGGTTGAATCGAGGGTCGGCTCCCGTCGATCCAGCGCTTAATTTCGTGGTACCGGAAAGTCTTTTGATCTAGACAACAAATACGCCCGAGGCGCATTCTAATCACGTAAGGAGCGGCGATGACCGAACGGCCCGAGGAAAACGGCGAACAGATGCACAAGACCCTGGCGGACGCCGACACCGCCGAACGCTTCATTACCGAAAAGCACATCGGCGAGCGCATCCGCAGGCTGCGCCTCAAAAAATCGATGGGCCTCGTGGACTTAGGCAGGCACACCGGGCTTTCGGCCAGCTTTCTATCGCAGCTCGAAACGGGCCGTGTCGTCCCCACGCTGCGCAACTTGGCGCGCATTGCCATGGTCTTTTCCAAAGATCTGGCCTATTTCTTTGAGACCGAGCCGGCGGCCATCTTCCGCGTTCACCGCAAGAAAGACCGCGTGCGCATGCCTCAAACCGGCGTCGAGCCGCCGAGCTACACCTTCGAGAGTCTCGGCTACATGGTGCCCGACAGGCACATGGACCCGTACTACGCGGAGTTCGTCCCGTTACCGGAGCAAGTGGAGCCGAAGTCGCATATGCACGCGGGATTCGAGTTCCTGTACGTTGTGGCCGGCGAGCTAGCGCTGCGGCATGGAGACCAGGAGGCGACCCTTGGCTCGGGAGACGCCGCGTACTTCGACGCAGGAACGCCTCACTCGTACCGGAGCGCGGGAAACAGGCCGGCAGAGGCGGTCATAGTGACTATGCACCAATCACAGGCAGGCCAGCAGGCACCTCTGCGCCCGGGAGCATCTGCCACCGCGCGTCCTGCGACACCGTCAACCCCGGCGAGAGCCGACACGGGAGATGGAAAGCAGGGCGGAGGCGGCTAGGCGCTGACCTTACCGGAATCTGCGCAGCCCGTGCTTTCCTCACTCGCCAAAGAATAGAACGGGCGCGCTGATCCGGCTGTTTCCCTATTGCTGTTCTGCCACCAGCTTTCCGCTGATATCGCGCACCTCGACGGTCCCTATTCCCGCATCCTTCAATGCGGGTTCAATTTTGGCCCGATCGCCCGCCGCCACAATCACAAGTTGGTAAGGATGCACGTACTGCTGCGCGACCCGTGCAATATCCGTCTGCGTAATGGCCTGGTACTTCGCCGGAAGGTTGGTGTAGTAATCGAGTGGCCGGTCGAAAAGGAAGATGTTATCGGTCGCTCTCACAATCGCAGCTGTGGTTTCAAAGCGCCCGGGGAGCGAGCGAACCGACGCTTCCTTGGCTTCGGCCAACTCCTCCGCGGTCGATGGTTTCGCCGGGAAGTTCCGGATCTCTCCCAGCAGCTCCTTTGCGGCGGGAGCTGTGACGTCTGTCCGCACCAGTCCCCCAGCCGCGAACATGCCGCCGTCCAGGTACTCCGTGAATCGGGAATTCGCGCCGTAGGTATAGCCATGCACTTCGCGCAGGTTCATGTTGATCCGGCTGGCAAAGCTTCCGCCCATTGTGTAGTTCATCACGGTCAATGCTTCGTCGTCGGGCGAGTTCGCAGGAACGCCGATGCCGAAGGCGTCAAGTGCAGTTTGCGGCGCGCCGGGCTTGTCCACGATCACTACATGTGTCGGCTGCGGCGCGGGCGCTGCGGGAATCGCCGCTGCGGGTTGCGTTTTTGCCCCCCATTTGCCGAAGTACTCCCGGGCAAGATTTTCGGCTTGTGCGCGGGTCACATCGCCCGCCAGGATCAGCGCCGAATCCTGCGGTCCATAGTGTGCGGCGTAAAAAGCAGATAGATCAGCTTGCGTGATTGACCCCACGCTTTCCGCCGTGCCCGTTCCGCTCCTGCCGTAAGGCTCGTCACCGAAGACCAGCTTCGGGCCCACGCGCATCGCCATACTCTGCACGTTGTCAGTCTCCTGCGCAATCCGCACCAGGCGCTGCTTGCGGCGCCGCTCCACATCTTCCGTGCGAAAGCCGGGATGCTCTGTCACATCCGCGAGCAGATCCATGCCCTCAGCCAAATGTGATGTCAGCATGCTGAGGGACACGACGCCGGATTCCATCCCTGCACTCGTCTCTATGTGCGTCCCAATGCGCTCTGCGTCCGTCGCCAATTGCGTCAAATCGCGCGTGGCCGTGCCATCGCTCATCACCTCCGCGGTCAGCGTCGCCAGTCCGCTTTTCTCCGACGAATCGTTCGCGCTTCCGGCCCGCGAGACGATCTCCGCGCTCAGCACCGGCAGCGCGTGTTCCTCCACCAGGTAAACCTTCAGGCCGTTCGCCAGAGTGAACTCCTGCGGCGCAGGCAAATGCATCACCGGCGGGGGCCCCGGCTCAGGCTTGCTTTTCCGCCAGTCCTGCGAGGCTTCGAATTCTGGCGTGTACGGGTTCACCAGCTTCACATCGGCATCGGTGTCTGCGGGGCTGCGTGGCACGTCATCCAGCACCTTCTTGCCCGGCACGCAATACACCACCACGGCATGATCCTTCCCCAAATATTTCACCGCTGCGGCTTTCACGCTCGCTTGCGTCACCGCTTCGGTCATCGCCACATCCTTAGGCAGAAAATCCGGGTCGCCGGTGTACTGGTTGTAGCGGTCGAGGCTGTCGGCGACTCCGCCAAATCCGCCCAGGCGCTGCAGTCCGGTGATCTTGTCGGTAAGATCCAGCGCCTTTGCCGAAGCCACTTCGTCGGCTGTCGGCCCCTCCTGCTGCAGCTTGGCCAGCTCGCTCCAGAATGCCGCTTCCAGGTCTTCGAGCTTCACACTCGGCTTCGCGGTGATCGTGCATTCGGTAATTCCCGCCAGTTTCAACGGATAAGAGAAGCAATTCACGCTCTGCGCCGTCTGCGACTTGTAGACCAAAGCTTCCTGTAGCCGGCCAGCTTTGCCACCGCCTAATGCAAAGGCCGCCGAGTCGACGCTGTAGGCGTCAGGCGTGAAGGCCGCAGGTGTGAGCCACGCAATCCTCATTTGTGGCAAGTGAACAGTGTCAGTGATCGTGGCGCGCTGCTGCTCGGTGATCAGCGGTGTCACAGCGGTCACAGGAGGCACCGGCGGGCCCTTCGGAATGGGACCAAAGTATTTCGTCAGCAGCGCCTTCAGCTTGACGGGGTCAAAGTCCCCAGCAATCGCGATTGAGGCATTGTTCGGCGTGTAGTACTGCTGGTGAAAATCTCGCACATCGGTAATTCGCGCCGATTCAATGTCGGCGTGGCTGCCGATCACCACGCCATAGTAAGGGTGACCCTTGGGGAAAAGCATGTGGAACACTTGCTCCTCCGCCACGTCATACGGTTGCCCCTCGCCCTGCCGCCTCTCGTTGCGCACCACGTCTTTCTGGTTGATCAGCAGTTCGCGGTTCAGGCCCTCCATCAGAAAGCCCATGCGATCGCTCTCCAGCCACATCGCCAGCTCCAGTTGATTGCTGGGCATGGTCTCAAAGTAGTTGGTGCGATCGAAGTCGGTGGTGCCGTTCACGTCCGTCGCGCCTGCCGCCTGCACATCCTTGATGTGCGTCTTCTGGCCGACGTGTTCAGAGCCCTCGAACATCATGTGCTCAAACAGGTGCGCGAATCCTGTCCGCCCTGGCCGCTCGTTCAACGGGCCTACGTGATACCACAGATCGACAGCCACAAGCGGCAGCCGATGGTCCTCATGCGTCAGCACCGTAAGACCGTTCGGCAAAATGTATCTCACATACTTGATCTCGGGCGGCTTGTGCGTAGCGGATTGTGCGCCCTGTGCATTTGCAGCGGCGCCGATGCCGGACAGAATTGCAAGCACCATCAAGCCCATATAACGACGGATGGCAATATTCACAGCTGTCCTCCCTTACTTCGCGCATCGTGACCTCGCTTCCTTGAGCAGATGCACTGCGCGAACTATCTCCTCACAATTCGTTCTACGTGGGAAGGAGCCGGGCAGCAGGACGCAACAAAACTGCTCAGAAACTGAAGAAACGCTTTGACCGCGAGTGCAGACAGGATAATACCTTTGCCTGAACACCGGCTATGGATTTGGGGCAGCTGTTTTGGATGGACTTGATGTGTGGCTGACCTCCCCGTAGGTGGGATAAGGCGCCACCGCGGCGCTTGTGGGCATCGACTCCAGCGTTTTCAGATCGGCCTGCACCTTTTCCCACTTGTCGTGATCCTTCTTGGTGGTAATCGGCGCATTCGGATCGGCATAATATGCCTCAACATCGCTCTTGATTCCCGGAGGGATCGGGCGATTCGGTTGGCTGGCAAGCCGGTGCAGCAACTCGGCGTAAGTGGAGTCGGTAAGCGAATAGCCGCCCGGCTTCACAATCTGTCCGGTGTCGAGGTCGCGATTGGGCAATGGATGCTGGGCATTGAGCGGCTCAAGCGTCGCCACCGGGTACAAAGGAGCTGTCGCAGGCTCCTGCTCCGCCTGTCTTGGTCTAAATCGGGCTAGCCGCGCGCGCATGTTTGAAGTGGCGGAGGCCATACTATGCATGTAATCGGTCTCCGCGGCCGGCGTCGGACCCTTGATGGCGACCAGCGAAAGAGGTCCGAATTTTGGGAGGATAAAAATCAGACCGGCAATCAGGCGTGTTTCTATGCTTGCTTTCTTGCGATAGGCGGCCCAGTTGTAGAGTTTTTCCACCGCGGCGGCTTCTTTCTCGATCTCGGCCGCATCCGGTGTATCCGGTTCCGCCGGCTCGTGGTTGCGATGGAGCAGAGTGAGTGCATATGCGATGCGGGGAATAAGCTTACGCGTCGCCATGTTGTAAGCGGTCATGTTGATGAACTGCCGGCTCCTGCTGCCGTCAAAGCTCTCTGTCAGGCCGTAAGTCTGGTAGAACGCGAGTGCGACCTGGCGCTGGGGAACCCTGAGCCCGATGTGACGCAGGTAGCCCAGCGGTGCAAGGTGGTGCTGTGCGATCTGGTCAATGTCAAAGGCAAATTCGACCCGCACGTGTTGGTGCTTGCCCTCGGCATAATTCACGCTCGGTCCGTAACGCTTTGCGAGTTTGGGAAACTGCATTGCAACAGCGCGGTTGGTGGCCTCCGAGTGCCCGTATGAATCGCCAACGTAATGCGAGAGCGCCCCCACGGCGAAGGCCAGCTCATCGGCGTTGTGCGCGTTGCGGAAGAGCGCAATCACAAAGTCGCCGGTGCGCACATAATGGGTCAGGTCAGAGAAAAACCCATCGCCGAAGGGGTAATACCCGATGTCCTGGATGACGCATCCGCCGTAAGCATAGGCACGCGCGCGATCCAGCTCCGCCGGGGTGAGCTTGGGATACTGGTTGAGCAGCAGCGGAACGATCGAATCCTGCCACACCAGGTCGATAATCTGCTCGTGCGTGAGCAGGGAGTAAGCTGCAGCGTGCCGCGGCCAGCACATTGGCAGCAGCAACACGAGCAACAGAAAGGTCCGCACTCGATTCACACGCATCGCAATCGGGCCAAGCGGAATTCCGCTATGGAAAGTGAGGGGGGGATGGAAGCCGGGATCCCGCCTTCATTGTATGTGATGCTCATCCTGCTACACGAGAGTGCTTCATTTACGCGGCGCTGATTCTTCGTCTCATCGCCAGCATGATCACTGCCGAAAGAGCCATCATCGCACTCACTGCATCCAATCCGGCAGCGTAGCTACCCACGCGCTGTTTCAGCCAGCCAATTAGGAGAGGTCCCGCAAAACCACCCAGGTTGCCGAGTGAGTTAATCAGCGCAATTCCCGCGGCCGCGCTCGCGCCCGAGAGAAACATGCCGGGCATCGCCCACAGCGGGGGCTTGGACCCGTTCACGCCAAAGCTCGCTACAGCCAGCGCCAGAATTACCGCCAGCGCGGCCTCGGCGTAGCCGGCCCACACCAGGCCCACGCATCCCAGCACGCAGGGAATCGTGACGTGCCAGATGCGCTCCAGCGTCCGGTCAGAGTGCCGTGCCCACACCACCATTCCAACCACAGCCACCACGCTCGGGAGCGCATTCAGCCAACCGACGGTAAGCGCGGAGAACCCGAACTGCTTGATCAGCAGCGGCGCCCAAAATCCAATCGCATATAGTCCCGCCGAAGTTCCCGAGTAGATCAACGCCAGGGCCAGCACCCGGGGATCGCGCAACACAGCCCAGATTGCGGCCATCGTGCTCGGGTGCGAACCGCCCTTGGCGCGTTCCGTCTGCAAGGTTTGCAGCAGCCATGCGCATTCATCCGCGCTGAGCCATCCCGCCTGCTCCGGCGAGTTGGTGAGCACCTTCAGGGTCAGAAAGCCCAAAAGAATCGCGGGCAGCGCCTCAATCATGTAAAGCCACTGCCAGTTGGCCAGCCCGGCAATCCGCGGCAGCTCCATCAGTGCTCCCGAAATCGGCGAACCCACCGCACTCGACAATGGCGCCGCAGCCATGAACGCCGCAATCGCCACTGCCCGCTGGCGAACCGGAAACCACAGGTTCAGATAAAGCAGCGTTCCAGGAAAGAAACCTGCCTCGGCAACACCCAGCAGAAGGCGCATCGCATAAAAGCTCCACGGCCCAACTACGAATGCCGAGGCCATCGACACAATGCCCCACACCACCACGACGCGCGCGATCCATCTTCGCGCGCCCACACGCAGTATCATCAGGTTCGACGGCACCTGGAACGCGATATATCCGATGAAGAAGACACCGCCGCCAAATCCGAACATCTCCGGCGTCAATCCCAGCGCCTGGTTCATGCTCAATGCGGCAAATCCCACATTCGCCCGGTCGAGAAAGCACACCAGGTAAAGCAGCATGACGAAGGGAAGGATCCGCAGTTGCAGCTTCCGCGTTACGCGGGCTTCGATGCTCGAATTCCCAGCGTGAGAATTCACGCCGTCGCCAGCGGACTTTTGGCGCCCGTTGCGACAGCAGCGCAAACCGCTTCGGTCACGTCAGCCGTTGTCGCAGTGCCGCCCAGGTCACGTGTGTGCAGCCGCGGGTTCGCCGTCACGCTCTCAATCGATCGCATCAGCCGTCGCGCTGCATCCTGCTCGCCAAGGTGCTCAAGCATCAGCGCCGCCGTCCAGAAGGTTCCCACCGGGTTGGCGATGCCTTTGCCCATAATATCAAAGGCCGATCCGTGAATCGGCTCGAACATCGACGGATACATGCGCTCCGGATTAATGTTCGCTGTTGGCCCAATGCCCAGGCTTCCCGCCAGCGCCGCCGCCAGGTCAGTCAGAATGTCGGCGTGCAGATTCGTCGCCACCACCGTATCGATCGAGGCCGGCCGGTTCACCATCCGCGCCGTCATCGCATCCACCATCTCCTTGTCACAGCGCACATCGGGAAAATCCTTCGCCACTTCCGTCGCGATCTCATCCCACATCACCATGCCGTGCCGCTGCGCATTGCTTTTCGTCACCACCGTCAGCAGCTTGCGCGGACGCGACTGCGCCAGCTGGAATGCATAACGCTGGATGCGCTCCACTCCTGCGCGCGTCATCACTGAAACTTCGGCCGCCACTTCCATCGGAAATCCTTGGTGCACGCGTCCGCCGGCGCCTGAGTACTCACCCTCGGTGTTCTCGCGCACGATCACCCAGTCCAGATCGTCGGCACGGCACCGTTTCAGCGGCGCATCAATCCCCGGCAAAATCCGCGCCGGCCGAACGTTGGCGTACTGATCCAGGCCCTGGCAGATCTTCAGTCTTAGTCCCCAAAGCGTAATGTGATCGGGAATGTCGGGGTCGCCCGCCGAACCAAAGAGGATCGCATCTTTTTTCTTGAGTGCATCCAGGCCATCATCGGGCATCATCGCGCCATGCGCGCGATAGTAGTCCCCACTCCATGGAAAACTTTCAAACTCAAACGCGAGCTCGCTGCCGGCTGCGGCCAGCGCCTCAAGCACCTGCCTCGCCGCAGGCACGACTTCCTTCCCGATTCCGTCGCCGGGCACCAGCGCAATCCGGTATCGCCTCATCCGGCCGCTCCTCGTCGAACAGGGCCATTCTACAGGGATCAGGTTTCAGGGGTCAGGGACCAAGGGCGGCCAAGGGGAGATCGCTCAGACACACAAAGCCCGAAAACACCAAATGCCAAAAGCAAGAAGCTAGGAACTATGCGCTGCGGGCTTCAAGCATTCGATCCAGCGCCACCTTCGCCCACCACTTCACGTTCGCCTTCACCTGCACGCGATTCACCACACGCCCCTCGACGAGGTTCTCAAGCGCCCACGCCAGGTGTTGCGGCGTGATGCGATACATCGTCGTGCACAGGCAGCCGGTGTCATCGAGCGTGATGATCTTTTTGCCTTCCGTTGCAAAGCGTTTTGCCAGCCGGTTCACCAGGTGAATCTCCGTCCCGATGGCGAACATCGTTCCCGCCGGCGCCCGCTCTACCAACGCAATCAACTGCTCGGTCGAGCCCAGCGCATCAGCCTTCTGGCAGACCTCATAACGGCACTCGGGATGCACAATCACCTGAATGCCCGGATACTTCGCCCGCACTTGGTCCACATGGCTCGGCAAGAATCTCTGATGCACCGCGCAATGCCCCTTCCAAAGCAAAACCCGGCTCACAGCCAGTCGTTCCTTCGTCTGTCCGCCCCAGAACGATCCAATCTGCGCCGCCCACGGATCCCACACCACCATCTCTTCCAGCGAAATCCCCATCGCATGCCCCGTGTTCCGCCCCAAATGCTGATCCGGCAAAAACAAAATCCGCTTGCCTCGCGCAAACGCCCATTCCATCGCAGCCCGCGCGCTCGACGACGTGCATACCAGCCCGCCGTGCTCGCCACAAAACGCCTTGATAGCCGCGGTCGAATTGATATACGTCACCGGAATAGTCTCGCCAGCCAGCCCTGCGCGCTCCAGCGCTTCCCAGCAGTCTTCCACTTGCGAGATCTCGGCCATATCAGCCATCGAGCAGCCGGCATTCAGGTCCGGCAGGATCACCTGCTGCCCCTCGCGCGCCAGCACATCCGCGCTCTCGGCCATAAAATGCACGCCGCAGAACACGATGCACCTGGCATCGCTCTCCGCCGCAGTCTTCGACAGCTTGTAACTGTCGCCGGTGAAATCGGCAAAACGCACCACCTCATCGCGCTGATAATGGTGTCCCAGAATCACCGTCGTTGCGCCCAGCCGCGCGCGAGCTTCTGCGATCCGCCCATCCATCGAGTGGTCCGGCATTGCTAGGTAGTTTTCAAGGGAACAAGTTTCGCCCGCCTGCGCCGCAGGCGCTGTCAATTCGTCAAGAACCAGGGTCACAATATTCCGCCTTCAGTCCAAAGATGGACGGGGATGTTGAAAGCTTTCTAGCTGGCTGCAGTGAATGCGCCTTTTTGGTCTGGATTTCTCCCCTGAAGCCGGAAAAAATCCAAAACCAGGAAAAAACCACTCACGGGGTTGTTGCAGCCCTACCGATGGGATGCAGCGAAATACCGGCGGATTCTATCTCCTTAGGCCGGTTTCGCCTTCCCACCTTTTTCCATTTTAACGCTGGCGTCACAGGAAGCCGCGGGAGCGCCGTTTGTGGGCGCCACTTGCGGCCAGTTATCATGATCCTTCATGGGAACTCCGCCAATCCTGCTCGATACGCTCAGCATGCCCGACACGCTTATCCTCATGGTGTTGGCACTGGTCGTCTTCGGGCCGAGGCGCCTCCCGAAGATTGGGCGCCAGCTCGGCAAGCTCATGTACGAGTTCCGCAAGGCCTCAAACGATTTCAAGTTCCAGATGGAAGAGGAGTTACGCCAGGCTGAGGAGGCCGACCGGCGCCAGAAGGAAGAAGAGGAACGCAAGCGCGCTCTGGCTGCCGCCCCTCCGCCGCCGCAACTTGAGCAAACGACCTCGCAAACGGCCGAGCCGCCGCCTTCAGCACCGGAACCCGAATCGCCTACTTCCGTCGAAAGTCCTTATCCCAGCGAATCCACCTATCCCGATCTCGTCGCCGAAGCAACTCGGCCGGAAGAGGCCACACAGCCCGCCGCACCTGAAGTCGACTCGCCATCGACGTCTGAACCCGGCACTCCGGCCTCCATCGATACGGCGCCGCGCATCCTGCCGCCGTCCACCGGGGAGAAGGTCGCAGCCGAGCGTCCTGGAGCGCAGCCGCAGCAGCAGGAACTTTTCACTGGGGACGCGGGCAAAGACGCCGATAGCGTAACTCCTGAAGCCGAAAGATCGGAGCCGGCAGCTCATCATGGTTGACCCATCGGATGCAATCGACAAGGCCCGAAAGGCCGTCACGGAGCGCGCCGAACTCCCTGGCATGAGCCTGATGGAGCATCTGGAGGAGTTGCGCAAGCGCATCGTCCACTCCGCCATCTATCTCGCCGGCGGCTTCATTGTCGCGTACGCTTTTCACCAACGCTTGTATGGTGTCGTCGAGGCCCCGCTCAACAAGCTCGGCATCAAGCTCAACTACACGCATCCCATGGATCCGTTGAATCTCTACCTCCAGGTGGCGCTCATCGGCGGAGCCATCCTCTCCTCGCCCTTCATCCTGTATCAGGTGTGGCTTTTTATCGCGCCCGGTCTTTATCAAAAAGAGAAACGCTTTGTCGTTCCCTTTATGGCAGCCACTGTTGGCCTGTTCCTGGCTGGCGCGGCCTTCGGCTATTTCTTCGTTCTGCCCGGCGCGCTCAAAATCCTGATCCTCGGCTTTGGCAAAGGATTCAACTCCATCATCACCATCGAGGAGTACACCGGATTCTTCCTCTCCATCATCCTTGGCCTGGGAATCAGCTTTGAGTTGCCGATTCTCATCTTCTTCCTCGCCATGTTCGGCATTGTGAGCCCCAAGTTTCTTTGGAAGAACATCCGCTACGCGATTCTCGCTGTATTCCTGGTGGCTGCCATCATCTGCCCCAGCCCCGATCCCGGCACCATGTGCATCTACGCCGTCCCCATGCTCGGGCTCTATGTCGTCGGCATCGCCGTCGCGTGGTGGGTGCACCCCTCGCGCAAGAAGAAAGCGAAGGAGGCCGCGGGATGATGTTCTTCTTGCGAAACCGCCGCGCGAGTAGCCACCAAAAGTCTGTCATCCCGAGTGGAGCGCGGCGCATTTTTGCGCAAGGCGGAGCCGAGGAATCTGAAGTTGCTTTTCGACTTTGCGCAGCCCTGTCCTTCGCGCTTATCTTTCTCACCTCGCTCGCCGCACACGCCCAGGCCCATTTCGACGGCGCCAAAGCCTACGAATATGCCCGCGAATTCGTCGCAATTGGCCCGCGTTGGCCCACAAGCCCCGGCCACGCCAAGGCCGAAGCCTTCTTGCGCGATCATTTTCTGCGCGACCACGATCAGCTCGAAGAAGACACATTGACCGCCGACACGCCCATTGGCCCCGTGCCCTTGTGCAACTTCATCGTGCGCTTCCCGGGAACGAAGCCCGGCATCATTGTCCTCGGCACGCACTACGAGACCAACTACCCGCTGCGCAACATCAACTTCGTCGGCGCGAACGACGGCGGCTCAACCACTGGCCTGCTGATGGCCATCGCCGACCGCCTGCGCGAAGAAGCAGCGCACGCCCCCGGCAAGAAACTTGAAGGCTACTCCGTCTGGCTGGTCTTCTTTGATGGCGAAGAGGCAATCGAGAGCTGGTCGCGCTCCGACTCTACCTACGGCAGCCGGCATCTCGCTGCCAAGTGGGGCCGCGACGGAACCCTCAACGAGATCAAGGCCTTTCTTCTCGCCGACATGATCGGCGACAAGGACCTCGACATCCAGCGCGAAACCAATTCCACCAGCTGGCTGGTCTCGCTTGTTGGCGAGGCAGCCAGAAAATTTGGCTACGAACGCTACTTCTTTGGGCAATCCATGGCGGTGGAAGACGATCATCTGCCATTTGTCGAGCGGGGCGTGCCGTCCATCGACATCATCGACCTCGATTACGGCCCCAACAACAGCTACCATCACACCGCGCAGGATACGATGGACAAAATCAGCGCGCACAGTTTGACCATCGACGGCGATGTCTTTATGGAAACGATCCGCCTGATCGATCAGCGGTAAGCTTTCAACCCCGGTGGTTGCCCCATCCTATCCGCGTTTTCCGCGGAAAGGATGGGAAAGCTAACAGCTAAGAGCTAATAGCTAAGAATCAAGGAGCAAGCACTTGTCTCACGCAGAGATCGGCATCATCGGCGGCAGCGGGCTCTATTCGATGCCTGGATTCACCGATATTCATGAAGAGCGTGTCGAAACGCCGTTCGGCTCGCCGTCTGACGCCTTCGTCGTTGGCGACCTCGAGGGTCGCAAAGTCGCTTTCCTCGCGCGCCACGGCCGCGGCCATCGCATTCTTCCGTCTGAGCTCAACTTCCGCGCCAACATTTACGCATTCAAGAAACTCGGCGTCGAGCGCATTCTTTCAGTCTCCGCCGTCGGCTCGCTCAAGGAAGAACACAGGCCTACCGACTTCGTCATCCCCGATCAGTTCATCGACCGCACCTTTCATCGCATTTCTACCTTCTTCGGTGACGGCATCGTCGGCCACGTGGCCTTCGGCGATCCGGTGTGCGCCACTGTGGCCAAAGCCGCGGCGGATGCCTGCGCTAAAGTCGGCGTCGTGGGCAAGTTGGGCGGCACCTACATCTGTATGGAGGGCCCGCAATTCTCCACAAGGGCCGAGTCGAACCTCTACCGAAGTTGGGGAGCAGACGTGATTGGCATGACCAACCTGCAGGAGGCCAAACTTGCCCGCGAAGCCGAGATATGCTATGCCACCATCGCCATGGTCACTGACTACGATTGCTGGCGCGAGGGCCACGACGCCGTCACCATTGAGGAGATCGTTGCCGTGCTGCACAGGAACGCCGACAACGCGTGCAAAGTCGTGAAGGCAGCCGTTGCCGCCATGCCGCGCGAACGGACTTGTGCCTGTGTCTCGGCGGCAAAGTATGCGGTGCTTACGCAGCCCGACGCGATTCCCGAAGCGGCAAAAGAGCGGCTGAAACTGCTCTTTGGTAAGTACCATGGCTGGTAAACTACAAAGCTGGTTTGGATGATGCAATGACGAGAGCATCAGAATCCGTGCCATTTACCGACCGGCAGCTTGCTGCCAATTTGGCAAAGCTCTGGCCACACCGGGAGCATGAGGCGCCGTCTTTCAGCAGCATATTTTGCAAGGTGGGCCTGCATTGGTGGCGCTCGATCGATACATCTGAGATTGCGCCGCAAAAAAAAGTGCGATTTTGTTTCTGGTGCCCCGCGCTGAGGATCGATGGGCACATTTACAGACCCTGACCCATACTGATACGAATTCAGCCCTTTAGGAGGCCCATGGCAATTACGGTAGTTGGCAGCGTCGCCTACGATTCCATTGAAACCCCCGCCGGCCGCCGCGAGCGCTGCCTCGGGGGCGCGGCGACTTATTTCTCGCTCGCCGCCAGTTATTTCACCAACGTCCGCGTCATCGCCGTCGTGGGCGAGGACTTTGGCCCCGAGCAAGAGGCCGTCTTCGCCGCCCGCAATATCGACACGCGCGGCATCGAACGCGCGCCCGGCAAGAGCTTCTTCTGGGAGGGCTCCTATCTCGAAAACATCAACGAGGCCAAAACTCACAACACCGAACTCAACGTCTTCGCCTCGTTCGAGCCGAAGATTCCCGACGCTTATCGCGACTCCGACTTCCTCTTTCTCGCCAACATCGATCCCGTCTTGCAGCGCCGCGTGCGCGACGCTATGCCCGGCGTCAAACTGGTTGCCGGCGACACCATGAACTACTGGATCAAGGACCACCGTCCGGCCCTGCTTGAAGTCCTAAAGGGCCTCGACGTGCTCCTCATCAACGACACTGAAGCGCGCATGCTCGCCGGCAACACCAATCTCGTGCAGGCTGCGCGCGGCGTCATGGCTCTCGGCCCGCGCGCGTTGGTCGTCAAGCACGGCGAATACGGCGCGACATTGTTCCACGAAATGACTCCAAAGGGTCGAAAAGCGGAACTCCGCACTTTCAGGGCTCCAGCCCTCCCGCTCAAAGAGGTCATCGATCCCACCGGCGCCGGCGACAGCTTTGCGGGCGGATTCTTCGGCTACCTGGCCTCGCAGCCCGAGCTCACTTCAGCCGCCTGGCGTCACGCTATGTTTTACGGCGGCGTCATGGGCTCCTATGCCTGCGAGCGCTTCGGCACCGAGCGCCTGCAGCAGATCTCGCGCTCCGAGATCGACGCGCGCTTCAATCTCTTTCGCGAGATCACGCACCTTGACTGAGAGAAGCATCTCTGATGCTGAAGGCTGGGCCGTTCTCCTGTTCTGCCTGGCGGCCTCGGCCGCCGCTATCGTCTGGAGCTTGAACCACGGTGCGATGCTCAACTATGGCGACGCTGTCGCCCACCTGCACATTGCTCGCCGGGTCTTCGATTCGCGCACTCCCCGCTTCACGCAACTGGGCTCGGTTTGGTTGCCGCTGCCGCATATTCTGCTCATTCCTTTTGTACAAGGCTACGAGTGGTGGGCCACCGGGCTCGCCGGCGTCATTCCCTCGGCGCTTGCTTATCTTGCTTCCTGTGCAGGAATCTACCGCCTTGCACGCCATTGGCTCAGTCCCGCCGCATCCGGAATTGCGCTCGCTTTCTTCGCGCTGAATCCAAATCTGCTCTACCTGCAAACCACGGCCATGACCGAACCGCTTTTCCTCTGCGAAGTTGTCTGGATCGTGCTCTGGATGGTCGAATGGCGTCTCTGCCTTGATCGGGATACAGCTCAGGATGCAAGGGCTGCCATTCGCGTGCAAGCCTGGATCGCTGCTGCTTTGGTCGCAGCCATCTTCACACGCTACGACGGCTGGATCATTGCTCTAATTGCGTGGACGGGTATCGGCCTCACGCTGCTCCGGCGCGACTTGCATGGCGGGCGCTGCCGCCTCAGCTCGCCCGCTTTCTGGCTGTCGAGCATCGCGATCGTCGCCGCGCCCATCTGCTGGTTCCTCTACAACTCGGTCGGCTTCGGCGACTGGCTCTACTTTGCGCGCGGGCCTTTCTCTGCCAAAGCCATCGAGCTTCGTACCGCCGCAATGTCCCCGGGCTGGCCGCTGCATCCCGGCTGGCACAGTCCCTGGGTTGCATTGCTCTACTTCCTGAAAGTCTCGGAGCTCGACTTTACCACCGCCGCATGGGGCAACCCCGTTCTCATGCTCGCCGCACTGGGAACCGCCATCGCCTGGTTTACTCGGAAAGTCGGGTCGCGCCGGCGCGCGTACGCGTGGCTCCTGCTCCTCTGGCTGCCTGTCCCGTTTTACACCTGGTCGGTCGCGTACGGATCGGTGCCCATCTTTTTCCCCGCCTGGTGGCCATACACCTGGTACAACACCCGCTACGGGCTCGAACTCTTGCCCGCCCTCGCGCTGGGCCTCGGCTTCGCGGCGCAGTTGATTGTCGACACGCCCCGCGGACTCAACCTTCTCGAGCTCGCGCCTCGTTTCCCCAGCCTCTTGCGCATCCAGCAGATCCTGCCAAAAGTCGTCTTCACTGCACTCTTTGCGCTCTCCGGCCTCAATGCAGTTGCGCTCCTGCGCGAAGGTCCTCTCGTCTATGTTGAGGGCACGAAAAACCTCGACGCACGTCTGCCGTATGACCGCGCCATTCCTCCCCTCTTGCAGCACCTGCTCGCGGGTCTTCCGCACGCGCCCGTGCTGATGAATACGTCGATCTACCCCGAGATCGTTTCGCTCACCGGAATTCCCCTTCGCCAGACCATCAACGAAAGCGATCTTGGAATCTTCCGAGCTGCGCTGGCTGCACCTTCCACTCACGCCGCCGTCATCGTGGCCTTCGATGGCGACGATATCGACCGCGCCGTCAAGGCCCACCCTGAGGACCTGGATGTCGCCGGAAGGTTCACTGACCGAGGCCAGCCATCCGCCACAGTCTATCTTTCTTCAGGATGGATCGGTCGCAGCCCGCGAGGGAAAGCGCAACCGCCGGCCCCCGCCGAAAGCAACCCCGCAGAAAATGAAAGCAATCCCAAATGAACCCGCCTGCTCAACAACCCGCCGTCACCGGTGATAGCATCGGGCAAGGAACCACCTTGGAATCCGTGCGAATACGGATTGCGCAATAGCCCGGCTTTCGTCATTTGCATCAAAGGGTCAAGAAGCACCGCATCACCGCGCCGCTGTTGGCTACATCTCGATTCGCTCAATCGGCGATCGGCGCATATCTTACTTTCCATACTTCGGAGGAAGCTTGATCCCCTATACCAAGGCCCATGCCTGCGGCAACGATTTTCTGATTGTGAGCGAAGATGCCGTTCCCGACCACGATCGCCCGGATGTAACGCGCCGACTCTGCCTGCGGAACGCCGGCATCGGCGCTGACGGCGTCGAGTTTTTTTCATGGACCGGCCCGAAGTCTGGCCGCATCCGCCTGCACAACGCCGACGGCTCGATCGCTGAGATCAGCGGCAACGGCACACGTTGCGTCGCTGCATGGATGGCCGAAGTTCTGGCGTCACAGCGCGGCGACGAACTGGAGATTGTCACGGATGCCGGCTTGCGCATCTGCCGCATCGACGGTGTAAGGAAGGATCCTGGCTTTTCCGTCGAAGTGACCACAAATATGGATGTGCCGAAGTTTATACCGCATACCCTCAAGCTGACTCATGGCGCCGAGATCATTGGTGTTGAAGTGTCTGTCGGCAATCCTCACTTCGTCATTCTGGTCGAAAACTCTGATTTTTCGGTTGCCGGCAAAGCCTGGCAAACCATTGGCGCTGAGGTCTGCGCGCATCGCGATTTTCCCAACCAAACCAACGTCGAGTTTGTGCGTATCCTGAGCGAACATGAGATCGAGGTTCGCATTTTTGAGCGCGGGGTGGGTCCCACAACCTCATCCGGCACCGGCAGTGCAGCCGCCGCCACCGCGGCGCTCGCATTGCGTCGCTGCGTTTCGCCGCTCACGGTCATCGCCCCCGGTGGCGCACAAGCAGTGTCGTGGGGTGGGCCCGGGATGGAACTGGATTTGACCGGGCCGGCTTCGCTGATTGCCTGCGGAGAGGCGTGGTGAGATGGCGCCCTTGATGAAGCCGCCAGCCGTCGCGCCCGATGCGGCCATCAGCATCGTAGCGCCTGCGTCTTTTGCGCAACCGGAGCGCACGGAGCGCGGCCTCGCGGCCTTACGCGACATTGGGTTTACCCCGAAATTGAACCCGAACACTCTTACCCGCGGGCCGCTATATTTCGCCGGAACGTCGGACGAGCGACTCGCCGACCTGAACGCTGCATTCGCTGACCCCGGCACGAGCGCCGTCATGAGCCTGCGCGGTGGGTACGGATCAAATTACCTGCTTGAGCATTTGAACATCGAGACCATTGCCGCGCACCCCAAGCCCTTCTTCGGCTATAGCGACCTCACCTGCCTGCAACTGCGCTTGCTCGATGAGTTGGGCCTGCCTGCATTTCACGGCCCCATGCTGGCCGCAGATTTCTATCTGCACAATGGCGTTCATCTCGATAGTTTTCGCGCGGCTCTCGCCGGCATTCCTTACATCCTCGACGCAGACGAAGGTTTGCGCACATTGAAAACCGGCGCAGCATCGTCCACCGTACGCGGTACGCTCTATGGCGGCTGCCTCAGCATCATTGTTTCGCTCCTCGGCACGCCGTGGGAGCCGTGCACTGAGGGTACACTGCTGTTTCTTGAAGACCGCGCCGCCAAACCTTACCAGATCGACCGCATGCTTTGGCAGTTGCGCAAGGCAAGAAAACTCGACGGAGTGTGCGGAATCGTTTTTGGCGAGTTGGTCGATTGCCTCCCAGCTGACGCCGCGCCGGATCTGCTCGATCAAGCCATACTCAGCGCTCTCGACGACTTTGATGGCCCCATCGCCATCGGCCTGCGCAGCGGCCACGTCTCGCGCGAAAATGTCACGCTCACCTTCGGCGTCGAAGCCGAACTCACGGCGGCTGAAAATCCTCGCCTCCATCTGCTTGAAGCGGCGGTGGCGAAGTGACCGCTCCAGCGCGCCACATTCACCTGATCGGCATTTGCGGCACGGCCATGGCCTCGCTTGCCGGCCTCTTGCAGTTGCAGGGCCACCGCATCACGGGCTCCGACATCGCCGCCTATCCGCCGATGAGCGATCTTCTCCGCTCGCTCGGCATCCCCATCCTTTCGCCTTACGCTGAATCGAATCTCACTCCCGTACCCGATCTCGTTGTCGTCGGCAACGCGCTCTCTCGCGGAAACCCCGAAATCGAACGCGTGCTCGACGAGCACATTCCCTGCACTTCGATGGCCGCTCTGCTCCATGATGAGTTTCTGAAAGGCCGCTCGCCGCTCGTTGTTGCCGGAACGCACGGCAAGACCACCACCACCAGCATGCTTGCGTGGATTTACCAGGTGGCAGCGCGCCAAAATCCCGCGCTCGAACCATCCTTTCTGATCGGCGGAGTCGCAGAAAATTTCGGATCCAGCTTCCAGTTGCGTCAAACACAAACTTTCATCATCGAGGGCGACGAATACGACACCGTCTTCTTCGATAAGGGACCGAAGTTCCTCCACTACTTTCCCGATGCGCTCATTCTCACGCACGTCGAATTCGACCACGCTGACATTTACGCGGATCTCGATGCCGTCAAGCACGCCTTCAGGCTCCTCGTCAATCTTGTCCCTCGCCGCGGCCTCATCGTGGCCTTCGACGGCAGCGAAAACGTAACCGAGTGCGTCAGCCGCGCCTTCTGCCGAGTAGAGCGGTACGGCTTTTCTACGGACGCCGACTGGCAGTTGCGGAACCTACGCTACGCGGGCCGCTGGATGCGATGGAAAGTCTGGCGCGGCGGCTCGGTGTGGGCGAGTCTCGGCATGCAAATGGCAGGCGAGCACAATGCTCTTAATGCCACGGCGGCTGCCGCCCTTGCCGCCGCCCAGGGCATTCCGAAAGACGCCATCATCGAGGCTCTAGCCAGCTTCAAGAGCGTAAAACGTCGCCTGGAAGTGCGTGATTTTATCGCCGGCATCACCATCATTGAAGACTTCGCGCATCATCCCACCGCCATACGCGAAACTCTCCGCACCCTGCGTGTCATTTACCCTGGCAAACGCCTGTGGGCAGTGCTTGAGCCGCGTTCCAACACGCTCCGTCGCAAGGTGCTTGCTCCTGATCTGGTCGCCAGCCTTCGCCTTGCCGATCGCGTCATTCTCGCCGGCGTCTACCAGCAGCAGCGCATCCCCGAGGCCGAACGCCTGCACCCCGAAGATGTGGTCGGCGCGCTCAACGCCGAAGGCACGCCCGCCGAAGTCCTTGCCGACGCCGACGCAATTGTCTCTGCCCTCGCGCCGCAGCTCGCTGCCGGCGATGTCGTCGCTATCCTTTCCAATGGCGGCTTCGACGGCATTTATGAGAAACTTCCCGCGCGCCTCCGCGAGATTCATCCCGCCGCCAACTCGTGAAAGTAAGAGTCTCGCATGATCTGGTCGCTCATCTTCATCACCAACATGGTCGTTCTGGGCATTCCCTCGGCTGTCCTTTTCATTCCCTGGTGCTGGATCACGGGCAATGTCCTCCCGCTCTACAAAGCCACGCGCTTCATGCTCTCCTCGAGTTGCCGCCTGGCCGGCGTTCACTTTCGCGCACAGGGCCTTGAGAATGTGCCCCGCGACCGCGCATGCATCTTCATGTCGAACCACGTTTCCAATCTCGACCCGCCCGCACTCATCTCGCTCATTCCCGGTCGCACGTCGGCATTCATGAAGCGCTCGCTGATGGAGTTGCCCATCCTCGGTACCGGCTTCCGCCAGGGCGAGTTCATCGCCGTCGACCGCAGCGGGAGCCGCGCCGATGCGCAACGCAGCACGGCCGAAGCGCAGAAGGTGCTCGCCAAGGGCGTCCACATCACCACGTTTGTTGAAGGCACTCGTTCACCCGATGGCCGCATGTTGCCCTTCAAGAAAGGGCCGTTCTTCCTGGCCATGGCTTCCGGCGCGCGCTGCGTCCCCGTCTCTATCCACGGAACGGAGATAATTCTGCGCAAGGGCAGCCTGCGCATGCATCCCGGTATCGCAAACGTCACCTTCCACCCGCCAATCGATCCCGGGGCATTTGCCTCTCGTGACGACCTGATGCAAGCCGTTCGCGCCGCCATCGCTTCAGGCCTGCCGGAGTGGATGCGCACCTGACCAAATGAATCGAGAACCGGGATTGGGGGCGGCGGCCCCCCTGCATATGCCATACCTCCATATCTGATTTCAAAGAACTTGCATGCGCCCCGTATGGAGGTATAACCGGAGGCCTAAGTCTCTCATTCTAAAAGAAAGCTCGCAAAGGTATCCGTCCAAAGGGCTTAGCCTCTGACCCCAAAAGGCTCACCACCGAAAGCGAGCCCCTCGGTTCGGTGGGTGCTGTCCTGATTGTGGAGCAAAAGGCCGAAATTCCCCGCAGGACTCTGCAAGAAAGAAAAGCTGGCGCAAGTGACAAAGAAAACAGCATGTTGGAGCTTGAAGGACCTCGACACGGGGCACCAGGAACCTTGACACGTGAATGGGGTGAACCCCTTGAGTGAGACAGCCTGCAATTTGACAGAATGTGGTGAACCCTCCCGGCTGGCTGATAGCTGATCGCTGCCTCAGATGCGATACTCAGCGATGAACCCCGTCGCTACGCATCATGATCGTCTCGTTCTACGTCTTCGTCGTCATTCTGGTGCTTGCCATTCCCGCGGCGTTCGTTCTGATTCCATTTACGCTTCTCACAGGCAATGTGCGTCCGCTCTATGCCACCGGCTGCTGGATCGTCCGCTTCGCCATGCGCGTTGCCGGCATCCGAGTGCGCATTGAGGGCCGCGAGCGCATTCCCGCAGGCCGCGCCTGCATCTTCATGGCCAACCACGTATCCAATCTTGATGCGCCCGCGCTCATCGCCAATCTTCCCAGCCGCACGTCGGTCTTCCTCAAGCGCCCGCTCATGAAGATTCCCATCCTCGGCTACGCCTTCAAACTTGCCGGCTTTATCCCCGTCGATCGCACCGGTGACTCCGCTGAAGCGGAGCTTGCGGTGGCCGATGCGCAACGCGTCCTCGCCGCCGGCCTGCACATTACCACGTTTGTTGAAGGCATGCGCTCGCCCGACAGCCGCCTGCTGCCATTCAAGAAGGGTCCGTTCTATCTCGCGAAAGACTCCGGCGCGCCCTGCATCCCGGTTTCGATTTATGGAACGGAGAAGATCATTGCCTGGGGCAGCATGCGGATCCACCCCGGCACGGCGCATGTCGTCTTTCACGCACCCGTCGATCCCGCAAACTACGCCACACGCGACGAGCTTTCCGACGCCGTCCGCGCCATCATCGCATCTGCGCTTCCAGAGCGAATGCGGTAACAGGCCTCGGCTCGGATATCCCAAAGGCACATCGGGCCGAAAACATTCGAGCGCTGCTAAAGTACTCTGCGCTCATGCCCCCAGAATGCTCTGAGGTGACTACCGTCACCGAGCACGCCGCTACGCTCAGCTAACTTCGCATCGGTGCCCCATGAAGCGAAGGCTGCTGACCCTGCTTTTCGGAATCCTGATCGCACTCGCGTTTTTCGCGGTCTATGCAACTATGCAAGTCCGCGCCACACCAAAGGAGCGCGCGGAGGCCCTTTTTGGCGACAGCCTGATCTTGCATCCGATCGGCACAGTCGATCACGCCATCACAATCCGACGTCGGCCTCGTGAAGTCTGGCCTTGGCTCGTTCAAATGGGTTCTACGAGAGCAGGATGGTACGCCTACGACTTCATCGACAACGGTGGCAAGCACAGTTCAGAGCGCATCCTTCCGCAATACCAGGACATTTATCCAGGAACCGTCTTTCCCGCGCTCCCGGGGGCGAAAGATGTATTCGTTGTGGTGCAGTGCGAAACTGAAAAGAGCCTGGTCCTGGCGTGGCAGTTGCCTGATGGCCGCTATCAAACCACGTGGGCATTCGTCCTCGAAGAGACGCAGCCGGGCCAAACCCGCTTACTTGTGCGTGGCCGTGTGGCATCCGACTATCGCCCTTACGGCTTGCCTGAGTGGCTCGCGCTCAGCCTCGCCCGGCCCGCGCATTTCATCATGGAGCGGAAACAACTGCTTGGGATTGCCCGTCGTGCAGAAGCCGCCGGCTCACATTAAAGGGCCTGGCTCGCCGGTCTGCTGACTTTCAGACACGCTGAACGCTACGGCTGAATCATCGCGTTATACCCGTCGTCAAGCAACCGCCGAGCCATGCGGTTTGCGTCCTCGCGAGTGGTGAACGGTCCGATGCGCACGTGAATCAACCCGTCTCTCAGATCGCGGCGCGCCATAGCCGAATAACCGCGTCTGCGCAGGGCGTTCACCAGGACGTCGGCATCTTCCTCGTGGGAAACCGCGGCAATTTGCACCATCAACTGGCCCGCTGCCGGCATGGCAGTACGTACATTGGGCGCATATTCTGTGCCTGCCGGTTGCGGCGCGTTTTCTGTTCTCGAGAAGGTCGGCCCCGCTGGCGGTTGCGGTTGCGGTTGTGCCTGCGCCGGCAGCGCGCTCGCAGGGGCACTTGGCGGCGGTGTGCTCTCACTCGGCGGCGCCGGATTCGGTTGCGGATTTGCCGGGTTCGCGACCGCCGCTCCCGGCGCTGCCTGGCTTCCGTCGCCGGGCTGGTTTGGCGTGGCCGCTGGAACCTGTGCGTCCGCAGAGGGTTTGGGAACTGAGCCGCTCGCCTGCAATGGCTCAGCGTCGGGCGCCGGAGTTTGCGAGGCAGGCTGTGCAGCAGCGGTTTGAGCCGGTCCCGAATTGCGATGGCCTACCCAGTAGCCCAGGCCAAAGCACAGCCCGCAGATCAATACCAGTCCGAAAAAAATTCCCAGTAACGCGCCGGGGCTCAGTGTCACCTCTGTGTCGCGACTGAGCTCCACTTCCTCTTCCGGTTCTTCGTCTTCAAAATATTGCCGCATGCGCCGCCTTTGTGCTCATTCAGAATGACCCGCGCAGCCTTATGGTTGCTCCGATGCCGGCTTTATCGCCGCAACTACCTTGTTTAACAGCGACATCATTTCCAGTGGCAGCGGGAAGACAATGGTTGTATTTTTTTCCACCCCGATGTCCGCCAAAGTCTGCAGGTAGCGCAATTGCAGGGTCATGGGCTGCGTGGCCATCAGCGCGGCGGCGTCCACCAGCTTCTGTGCCGCAGCGTACTCACCCTCGGAGTGAATGATCTTCGAACGCTTTTCGCGCTCTGCTTCCGCCTGCTTGGCGATGGCACGCAGCATCTGCTCGGGCAGATCCACCTGCTTTACTTCCACTGAGACCACCTTTACCCCAAACGGCTCGGTGCGTTGGTCGATAATACTTTGGATGCGCAAATTGAGCTTGTCGCGATGGCTCAGCAGCTCGTCGAGTTCCACTTCGCCCAATACAGAGCGCAGAGTGGTCTGTGCGAACTGCGACGTCTGGTACACGTAGTTGGCCACTTTGATGGCGGCGTCGTTGGGATTGACGACGTACATCGTCACCACCGCATTCACCTTCAACGTGACGTTATCGCGGGTGATGATGTCCTGAGGCGGTACCTCCAGCACCTCCTGCCGCAGGCTGAGGCGCACCATCTGATCAATGGGCCGGAACACGAGGATGATTCCGGGGCCCTTGGGCGCTCCCAGAACACGGCCCAGCCGGAAGATCACCCCTCGCTCGTATTCGCGAAGAATCTTGATGGAGTTCAGTAGATAGAGAACGACGATGGCGATCACAACCAGCATTGGAATGGACATATCACCGATTGACATGGAACTTTCCTTTCATCACTCAGCAGGGATTGTACTCCAACGCTGCTATGCCGCCATGTAAGACGAAGTAGTTGCTCCATCTTTGGCGAGTAGTTGTTTTTGTGTGCCAAGGGTGGGAGAGGGACCACTCCTACGCCGCGGTCCCAGGCGTCTTCACTGCTCCAACCGGTTCCACTCTCAGCAGCATCTGGTCGTGGCCGATGACGCGAACCGCGGATCCCGCGGCGACCGGAGCGCTCGCCACCGCACGCCAGATTTCGCCCTCAACCAGCACATGACCCTGCGGCGTCAGCGACTCCATTGCCGTAGCTTCGCAGCCGATCATGGCTTCTGCGCCGATGCGTGCTTTTC
Source organism: uncultured Acidobacteriaceae bacterium (assembly GCA_963751285.1). Lineage (GTDB taxonomy): Bacteria > Acidobacteriota > Terriglobia > Terriglobales > Acidobacteriaceae > Telmatobacter. The sequence goes on from CAVVUE010000019.1 coordinate 179,991, forward strand.
GCTTCCGGGCGCGCACCGCCAGCCGCACTAGCACCACGGTAATCAACCCAAACGCGACGCTTATGCTGATCGCAACCAATGGGCTCACTCCCATCTCCGGCACTGGCGCAGCCACCAGCGTGAGCATGCCAAAGGTGAGGCACACAATTCCTGCAATGGCCAGCGCCCCGTGGCCGCCAAACTTGGCCTCCAGCAGCAACAGGACGATCGCAGCGATCAGCAGCAGAACCGCGGTGTAGCGGATGGGAAGCAAATTGAGCGCGAACACCGCAAGCAGCACCATTAGCGTGCCCAGCGCGCCGGGAACAATCGTGCCGGGCGAATTGAACTCGAGATAGATCAGCAGCGCCCCGCCCACCAGGAAGAGCAGCGCGATATTGGGATTCACGAGCCATCCAAGCAATTCGTCGCGCAGAGAGATGCGCAGCACTTCGATGCGCGCACCGGCCAGGTGAAGCGTCATCTTCGACCCGTCGATGCGCGTGATCTCGCGGCCATCCAGCGCGTTCAGCAGTTCGGCGTCACTGTTCGCGATCAAGTCGATCAGGTGCTGGTTCAGCGCTTCCTCGGGCGTATATGAGTGTGACGATTTCACCGCGGCCACTGCCGCGTCAGTGTTGCGGCCCCGCCGCGTCACGTACGAACGCAGGAACGCTTCGGCGTCGTTCTCCACTTTTTCTTCTTCGGTGGCGTCGGGCTTGCCCAATTCGAACACCACATGGGCAGCGCCTGCCTCAGTGCCGGGAGCCATGGCGGCTACGTCTGCCGACTCAAGGATGAAGAATCCCGCCGAACCGGCGCGGGAGCCGGATGGCGAAACGTAGACGATGACGGGAACATGCGAAGCAAGAATGGCTGCGACCATGGCGCGCATCGATTCCACCAGGCCGCCCGGAGTATCCATTTGCACAAGCAGAGCATGGGCGCCGTCGGAGTTGGCGCGCGCAATCGCCCTGTCTAACTCGTCGGCGCTGACCGGTTGAATGGTGTGATCGAGCACCAGCTTGTCCACAACCGGCAGCTGGTTTTCCGCATGGAGATGAAAGCAAAGCGCCAGGGCAATCCATAAACCTGCCGCAATTTGCCCAAAGCAGACCCATCGTTTTCCATTCGCCCGTCCCATGGCTAGCCCCTTTCCTCCAGGAACAAGAACCCGGGTACTTCATCTCCGCAAGCTCCGCTCGCCTCGCTACCTCTTCCCCGTCCTTGCCTCGATCTGCTGCATCAATTGCTGGAACGCAGGGTTTGCCGGTTCGAGTTTCAACGCGCTTGCCGCTTCGTTTGACGCGTCGCTCAAAGAGCCGCTGGCAAGATCCAGTTGCGCCAGCACCATGTACGCATCCGCCGAGGGACCAAGTTCCAGCGCGGCGCGAGCCTCTTTGCGCGCGGCCTTGGCGTCGCCGCTGCGTTCGCGGACCTCAGCCAGGCCGGCATGCGCCCGGGCGCTCTTGTCGTCGGCGGTAACCGCCGCTTGATACAGCCGCTCCGCTTCGAGGATCAAGCCGCGATCCAGGTAGCCTTTCGCCTGCGTGCATAAACTCTGCGCCCGATCCCGCGGGCTCAGCGCGGCAAGCCGCTCTTCATTCATCTGATCCAGCATCGCCGCAGCTTGTCTGAAAGCCGACGCGTCGAATGTGCGCACAATGCGCTCCAGCGGGTCGGCGCCCGCGCCAGCATTCGCGCCTGCACCCGATCCCGTCGATGAAGCCGGTCCCTTCCACGCGTCTTCCAGAGACTCAGCCTCGCTGTCATTCGGGCGCAGCTTCAGGCATTGCGCCAACTCATTCAAGGCCCCAGAGAGATTTCCGTGCCTTTTCAGGCTCACCGCGAGATTGAAGTGGTAGTCCGCCGCCGTGGGGTCGGCAGCCGCGGCCTGGATAAACAGCGACGTGCCGTCCATGTCTTGCCGGCTCACGGCCACGCCTTCGTTATTCACCACCTCGGCCAGCGGCAACACTCGCGCCACGTCGGCAAAGGCCTCCTGGGCGTGGATATAATCGCCCGAGAAAAGCAGTGACAAGCCGCGGTAGAATCCCGCCTCCAGTCCGTCGGGCCCGTTGCGGTCCACCTTGGCGAAGGCTTCCGCCGCCTGCTGATACTGCTGCTCGTTGTAGTCTTCGCGGCCCAGGGCCATCCACGCTGAACCGAAGTCCGGACTCAGCTTGACCGCTTGCTGCAAATGCCTCAGGCGCTCTGCCTGGTCCGGCTCCGTGATGCCCCGAATGTACTGTTCGAAGGCATCCACCCGCATCCCGTTCCCCGCCGCCGCAAACGTCTCTTCGGCCACGCTGAATGTAAGGTCAAGCTGTTTCGTGAGCTTCCACGCCAAAGTGCCAAACACGGCGATCATGTCTTTCATTTCGCCGCGCGCGCTCACTGCCGGAAGCATCCGCAACCTGGGAACGTCTACCAGCGTTGCCTCGGCAGCAATCGAATTCCCATCGGTTGTGTAGCTGCCCACCACAATCGAATCGGCATCCAGCGTCTGGGCCAGCTTGAGAGAACTCGCGCGCGAAGGCTGAAATCCCTGCGGCAGTCCCAAGTGATCCAGCGCGTACACGCGATCGGCCCGGCTCGTGGGCAGGAACCCCGCAGACGCAAAACGAGTACTCAGGATCTCCGACGCTGCCTCGCGAATCCATTCGAGGCTTGGCTGGCCGGTCCGATTATCAAAGGGCAACACCAGCAGCACGCGCCCGTGGCCGGCCGAGGAATTTCCCGGTCCGCTCGCGTCTGTTGCATCCGCGGGGGTCTGGCCGAGAGCGCCGATGCCAAACAACACGCATGGACACGCCAGGAGAGTTGCAACGACAGTCAGCCGCCGCATTCCCCGCCATCGCCATGAAATTCTCGGAAACACAACAGGAAAATTATAGGCTGAATCGCCTGATGAGCGTGTTGAGCCGCCTTTATACGGCTCGCAGCAACATCCGATTTCGCTTGGGGCTCGGGCGCCTCGCCGGTATCATCGCTCCATGTCGCCGTTCACGCCACCACCGAGAGTCAAGCCCATCTGGCGAGTCGTGGTCGAAGTCTCGTTTATCATCTTCCTTTTTTACTCGAATCTTCTGATGGGCGAGTTCACGCGCGTCAACGGCCGGGGCAAAACCCTCTCCTTCGCTCTGCACGACATCATTACGCCGGCGAACTTCCTGATCGCCCTCGTGAGCGCATCAATTGGTTTTGTGATCTTCGAGTTCCTGCGCCGTAAGCTTTAAAAAGCAGAGAACAGCGCCGTCAGACAACGAATAGCGGCAAAAACTCAGCACAACGACTAAAAGCTGGGAGCTAGAAGTTGTCTCTAATCGGCGTAGGCCGCTTCTTCCACCTTCGCTGTTTGTTGCAGCCGCTCGGGATAGTACGCATTGCGCGTGTACTGCTTCACCATGCGGTTGGTGTTGAAGTACGAACCATTGAACGCCAGCGTCGTGCGCATCAGCCTTGCCCATTTTTCCGGGGCATCGCGGTAAAGCGGAACCACCGCTGTTTCTAGCTTGGAGTAAAGCGAGTCCGCTTCCGCTTGATCGTCGGCTCCGTCCTCGATGGCCCACCCCGTTACGCCCTCGATGCAGCCCTCGATCCACCATCCATCCAGAATTGACAGGCTGGGAACGCCATTCATTGCCGCCTTCATCCCGCTGGTTCCGGATGCTTCGTACGGCCGCCGCGGGTTGTTGACCCACACATCCACGCCCGCGGTGAGCCACGCGCCAAGGTCCCACGCATAGTTCTCGAGGTAGACGATCCGCAGATTGTCATTCCCCAGGCGCGCTGCGTCCGCCACCACTTGCTGGATGAGCGCTTTCCCAGGTTCGTCCTGCGGGTGCGCCTTTCCGGCATACAGAATCTGCAACCCGCCCGCCTTCGCCGCAATCTCCTTGAGCCGCTCTGGATCGGTGAACAGCAACGTGGCGCGCTTATAAGTCGCTGCCCGCCGCGCAAAGCCGAGGGTGAGCACGTTCGGATCCAGCACCAAGCCGGTCCGCGACCCTACCTCCGCTAATAGCTCTTCTTTGGCACGTTTGTGCGCCGCCAGCATCTCGGCTTCGGGCACGGCGATCACATTGCGCAAATAAAGGTTGTCACGCCGCCAGGCCGGAATCTGCTCATCGAGCATCCGCTGCACCGGCTCTGAAATCCACGTCGGTGCGTGGACCCCGTTGGTAATCGAGTCGATCTTGAACTCCGGAAACATGGCCTGTGACACTTTGCCGTGCAGCATGGCTACGCCGTTCGCATACCGGGAAAACCTGAGCGCCAGGAGCGTCATGTTCAGCAGGCCGTCGCGGAAACAACCCAGCGCTTCCAGACGCGCCGTCCGGTCGCTGCCCAAAATGCGAATCGCCTGTTCGGTCGAGAATCGGTCGTGCCCTGCCGGAACGGGCGTGTGCGTGGTGAACACGCACTTGCGGCGAACCGCCTCAAGATCCGCTTCAGCCGGCGCGCCAAGTGGCCCGCCTCCCAGTTGGCTTTCGAGCAGCGCCAGCGTCAGCAACGCTGCGTGCCCCTCGTTCATGTGGAAGACGTTGACGCGCAATCCCAGCGCTTTCGCCATGCGCACGCCGCCCATCCCCAAGACGATTTCCTGCTGCAACCGGTAGTTTGTATCGCCTCCGTACAGATGATCCGTCAGGCCGCGGTCCCAACCTGAGTTCTCTTCGACGTCCGTGTCGAGAAGGTAGATTGGCACGATGTGCCCAAAGAGCCCCGCCAAATCGTACCGCCATGCGCGTACCATTACCACGCGGCCTTCGATCGCCACCGTGATCCGCGCAGCTTCCTCGGTGCAAAACTCCTCAGGGCTCCATGGCTGCACATCCTCCGTCTGCAGGCCCGTCGCGCTGAGATGCTGTTGGAAATACCCTTTACGGTGCACCAGCGTGAACGCCACCAATGGGACACCCAGGTCCGCTGCCGAGCGAAGTGTGTCACCGGCGAGTACACCCAGGCCTCCAGAGTACGTCGGCATGGCCGGTTGAATCGCGATCTCCATGGAGAAATAAGCCACCTGGCCGCCGTGGGGGATTCTCTCGTGCATGGACGATTTCGTGGATGTAGATTCCATATATCTTTTTATTATCGGCTATCCTTCAGGGCCAAACAGCCACCACCATCCCGGGGGTGCTTTGTCCCGGCCCGGCACACGGTCCCTCATCGTTTCATCGGGGCAAAACACCTCACAAGTTTAACAAGGAAGCCGGTCTACACAATGTTTCTGTCCGGTTGCGAAAATGGTTCTTTCGTGTCAGGAGCTTGCGATCCAGAGGCTCAGTAGAGGATCAATTTTCCACAAAACGGTTGGATGCGTGCCTGAGGTGGGGGGCCAACCGTTTTTGCGCGATTTTCGCTGCGGTTTTACCTCTCGCCTGTCGCGGTACTTACGGCACTTTTCCATCTTCTTTTGTGGCTCGTTCGCCTTCCCGGCCGCTCGGCGGCGCGAACAGCACTACTCCAGTCGGTGAGCGCCTCCCGACGCATGGCAAATGTGAATCTGGGGCGTAATTCCAATCTTCTCAGCGTATCGCGCACCCAGCTTCTCGGCAAACCCAGCCGCCTCGGTCTGCTCTACCAGGTTGATCGTGCAGCCGCCGAATCCGCCCCCGGTCAACCGCGCGCCGATCAGCCCCGGCAAATCCTGCGCCAGCGCCACCATCGCATCCGCCTCAACGCAACTGCCTTCAAAGTCCTGGCTGTAGCTCCGGTGCGCGTCGCCCATCAGCCGGCCCAGCTCTTTCATGTGGCCCTTCAGCAGCGCGTCGCAGGCCGCAACCGTGCGCAGGTTTTCGCTGATCACGTGTTTCGCCCGCAGGTAGCTTTTGGGCTCCATCTCGTTGCCCCACTTCTTCAGATCGTCGAGCGTGCAATCGCGCAGGAACTTCACGCCCAGCCGGTGGCTGGCAATCACCGCGCACGCTGCTTCCGATTCGCGCCGCCGCGTCGGATAATCGCCTCCGGCCACAGAGTGCTTCACCATGGTGTTGGCAATCACCAATGCCACGTGGTCCGGAATCGGTGCCAGCTTGTAGCTCAAATCGCGGCAGTCAAGTAAAAGTGCATGATCCGCCTTGGCGTTCAAGCTGATGAACTGGTCCATGATTCCGCAATTCGCGCCCACAAACTCGTTCTCCGCCCGCTGGCAGAGTCGCGCCAAAACGGGTCCCGGATAGCTTGCGCCGACAAGCGACAGTACCGCCAGAGCGGTCGATACCTCCAGCGCTGCCGAACTCGACAACCCCGAAGCGAGCGGCACATCGCTCCAGATGCTCAGGCTGAAGCCCGGAATCTTGTGGCCCTCGCCGGCCAGAATCGACACCACTCCCATCGGGTAGTCGGTCCAGTGCTTGATTCCCTTGGCCTGCACGCCGTCAAACACCTTCTCCTCACCCTGGTTCTCGGAGTAGATCGCGATCTTGCCATCGGTGCTCGGCGAAATCCCCGCAAGGGTGGCAAAGTTGATCGCCGCCGGCATCACAAAACCTTCGGCATAATCGGTGTGCTCGCCGATCAGGTTCACGCGTCCCGGCCCCACAAAAATCGCAGGCTCTGCCCCGAACCGCTCCTTGTGCATCGAACGAAATGCTTTTGCATCATGCATAAGCTATCCCTACTCTCGACGTGAATTTCAAACTCTCAATAAAACTCTTGTCATCCTGAGCGATAGCAGCGAACCAGAACGGCGCAGCGGAGGGAGTCGAAGGAACTGCGGTTGCTTCTCGCACATTGGACCCAGCGCGAAAACTGAGCACTGCTCACCGTTTTTTGACAACGTTTTCTTTCCGGCCCAAAATCCAAATCCGTCGTAGACTTTTCACCCATTCACAACTTCATCGCACGCCGCGCTCAAGTGATCCCAGATGCGTCCGATCCACGCCTCGTGCTCCGGCTTCATCAGCACCGAGCGTAGACAGGTAAGCGTGCCCTCATTCTGCGCACCGCCGCGTCCACCAAACCACGATCCCGGCAATTGTACTAAAGCCAGATGCAATCCCCGCCGCGCGCACGCATCAAAGACACTTCGCGCTTGTTCCGACGCCTTCTGAAAATCCGCTGCACGCACGCCCCAGACAACAATGTCCAGCTCCGGCGCACATGGCGGGTGCCCCGGGTCCCTCGCATTTGGGGGCCCGGGAACGCACGAACCCAAACCAATAAACCTCTCATCTCCTCGCAGTCTCCGGTCCAACTCCAGTGCCGCCCTCCGTCCCTTCCTCAATCCCTCGGCAAAGGCTCCATCCTTTGTCAGCGGCAACAGGCGTTGCGTCGCCCACAAAGCCACGGCCGCCGCTCCCGCGCGCGAGCATTCCAGGCTGATCTCACCCAGGTGCAGTTCCTTCGAAGTGAAATAGGTATACGGCGAGTCATGCTTGTAGAACCGCCCTACCGCCGGATCCCTGAACAGAACGCACCCGCATCCGTATGGCTGCAATCCGTGCTTGTGCGGATCGATCACGATCGAGTCCGCCTTTCCCATCGCCGCATACGCTCGTTGCGCCGGCTCGTCCAGCGTTTCTGCGATCAACGTAAAGTACCCGCCGTAAGCTGCATCCACATGCACGCGAAAACCATACTGCTCTTTCAGCCTCAGAATTCCGTCGAGCGGATCCACCGCGCCCAACGCAGTCGTTCCCATCGTCACGACCACCGTGCCCACGTCGCCCTTGCGCAGCTCATCTTCCAAGGCGTCCAGTCGCATCCGGCCCGCGCCGTCGGCCGCCACGGCCGCGTACTCCAGTTTCAGGACCGCCGAAATCCGCTGATGCGTGTAGTGCGCCTGCTCCGAACCCACAATCCGCCGTCCCGGTGCCAACTGCCCCGCCATCCACAACGCCTCCAGGTTGGCGAACGTCCCGCTCGAAGTCAGGTGTCCCAAATACTCCGTCCACCCGAACATCCCCGCGATCTCGCGAACCGCTTCGACCTCCATCGCCGAGCTTGCCCGCCCGCCGTCCCTGGCATGGTTGTTGGGATTGATCTTCATGGCCAGCGCATACGCCGTCCGTGCGACCGGATGCGGCGGCTTCAGCATCTGCCCGGCATATAACGGATGGAAATAAGGGTAGTTATCGCCTAGCCGGTGCGCGGTCTCTTCGAGAACCGCCGTGATCTCATTGGCGCTGGCACCAAGCTCTGCCTCGAATTCCGGGAGCGCCTTAAACTCCGCCTCCAGCGCCTTGGTGGCGCGAGCCGGCAAGTCGGGTACAGGATCGTGCGGCATGGCGACCTCTCACCTTACCACAGAGCAACCCCATGCGCTAAAACCAAATCATTCAATGAGTTCCGATCCGGGTAAACCAAGGGTTGAGACGCGGCACACTTTTCCTGCACATTCTTTTGACGAAGATGGTAGACTAAAATTAGCGTTAGTAGAACCGGGCGTGAGCAGTACTCGCCCAACCAAGCAAGATTCTGCCAGTGGTCGCTCCGATTCATCCAGCGCAATTCAAATCCAGGAAATACTCAAAAGTATGGAACAAGGTACTGTGAAGTGGTTCAATGACGCGAAAGGCTTCGGCTTTATTTCGCGCCAGAACGGCGAAGATGTGTTCGTGCATTACTCGGCGATCAACACAAGTGGATTCAAGAGTTTGCAAGAAGGTCAAGCCGTGCAGTTTAACGTCGTAAAGGGCCCCAAGGGATGGCAGGCTGCCGACGTACAGCCTCTCTAACCTGATCGGCCGGATTCCGGCAGAATCGAACAGCTAACACAGATGGGCTGGGTAAACTCCCGGCCTTTTCTGTATCTCCCGGAACTTCCGCCAATTGCAATGTTTGCCTGATTTGGCTGCCTTTGCTCTCGTTTGCAGTCAAGGGGCGTGTCTGTGCCTGTTCGCTTCCTATTGCGGCCGGCTTGAGCCACGATGGCTACGCGATCCCTATCATCCATCTTTCCCGATAATTTGCAGAGGTTTTTCGGCTTACAGGTCGAGCACTTGGTTACCGCCTTGCAACGCTGCGGCGGCCAGTTCGGTAGGGTCACCCCAGTCGGGCGCCAGAAAGCCGCCTTGCGGATGTGCATCCGCCCCAGGGGCATTCCGATGGTGCCTGCGCATGGTCTCCTGAATCTCGCGCAGAACCGCAACCCGCTCCGTCCGAGGCTGCCGTTCCCAGAAAAGGACGAATCCCTCCCCGCACACACTACAGTGGAACTCCGCGTTCCCGTTCGTTCTCTTGCAAAAAACCTTCATCTTCGACCTCACAGCCGCGATGTCGCTGCTTCTATTCCGCCGCTCAAGATAGTCAACCCAACATAGCGTTGAACATGCCCCATCCATGCGATTCCATCGGCTGATCGGGGCAGGGCGACATTACCAATTCGGGGGAGGGAACAGTCCAATCCGGGCCTGAAACAGGCTTCGAGCCCGGCGCAGGCTCGACTTCGCACGCACCGTCCCTCTATCCTCATAGAAAGGCCCACAATTCTTTCGCCAACGGCCTTCAGGGAATCCATTGCACTTATGAGTAAGAACACCATCGCCGTACACCTGCCCGACGGGGCCATTCGCGAAGTTCCTGCTGGCACAACGCCTCTCGACATCGCCAACTCCATCTCGCCGCGTCTCGCTTCGGCCGCCGTTGTCGCGCGCGTTACCCCCGTAAGCACCAACGCCGGCCAAAGCTCCGCTCACAACAATCAATCGGACAGCTCATCAGCCGGTGAAGCGCCGACCGAAGCTGCGATGTATGCGGCCGAAGATACAGCCGCCCCTCGCCTCGTCGACCTCTCGGCGCCGCTTACCGGGGACGCACGCCTCGAACTGGTCACGGAGAAAGACCCGGACGCGCTCAAAGTGTTGCGCCACTCGGCCGCACACGTTCTCGCCACGGCGGTGCTCGAGCTCTTTCCTGAAACCAGGCTCGGTCACGGCCCGGCCACCGATTCTGGCTTCTTCTACGACTTTTATCGCGAAAAGCCCTTCACCCCCGAAGACCTGGCTGCCATCGAATCCAAAATGGCCGAAGTCGTCGCGCGCAACGAGCCATTCGTGCGCGAGTTCGAACCGCGCGAGCAGGCGCTCTCCGAATTTGAAAAAGACGGCGACTTCATGAAGAAGCACTTCGTCACCCGGTTCACCGCGCCCGGTGACCAGGTCAGCTTCTATCGCAACGGCAAGTTCGTCGACTTCTGCCGCGGTCCGCACGTGCCTTCGACCGGCCGCGTCAGGGGCTTCAAGGCGATGAGCATCTCAGGCGCGTACTGGCTGGGCAATGAGAAAAACCCGCAGCTCCAGCGCATCTACGGCACCGCGTTCTTTTCCAAGAAGGATCTGGACGACTACCTCGCGCGGCTTGAGGACGCGAAGCGCCGCGATCACCGGCGCTTGGGAAAGGAACTCGAACTATTCACCGTCAGCGACGAAGTGGGCGCCGGCTTGCCGCTTTGGCTTCCCAAGGGAGCCACTATTCGCCGCTTGCTTGAGGAATACATCCTCGGCCTCGAGCGCAAATCCGGGTACGAGCACGTCTACACGCCCGACCTCGCCAAGGTCGATCTCTATGTCCGCTCCGGCCACTGGGCGCACTACCACGAAAGCATGTTCCCGCCCATGAAACTTGAGAACGAAGAGATGGTGCTGCGGCCCATGAACTGCCCGCATCACATCCTCATCTACGAGTCAAAACTTCGCAGCTATCGCGATCTCCCCGTGCGCCTCGCAGAGCTCGGTACCATGTACCGCTACGAGCTGTCGGGCGCGCTCAGCGGTCTCAGCCGCGTACGCTGCATGACGCTTAACGATGCCCATATCTTCTGCACGCCCGACCAGATCAAGGAAGAATTCTCCAGCGTGATGAAGCTGGTCGAACGCGCCTACCGCGATCTCGGCATCAAGCAGTACAGCTATCGGCTCTCATTGCGCGATCCCGCGAATAAGGAAAAATACGTCGATAACGACGCCATGTGGGAGCTGGGTGAGAGAGTGTTGCGCGAAGCCATGGATTCGTTAGGGCTGAAGTATCGCGAGGCTCGCGGCGAAGCGGCGTTCTACGGACCCAAGCTCGACATCCAGCTTGCCGACGTGATGGGCCACGAGGAAACCTACTCGACGGTGCAGGTCGACTTTCACCTGCCCAACCAGTTCGCTCTGGAATATACGGCAGCAGACGGCGCCCGCCATCGGCCCGTTATGATTCACCGCGCCATCATCAGCACCATGGAGCGCATGGTCTCCTATCTCATCGAGCTTTATGCCGGCGCCTTCCCATTGTGGCTGGCGCCCGTGCAGGTGGGCCTCGTGCCCATCAGCGAGCGTCACGCCGCCTACGCCGCCAAGGTCGAAGCCTCGCTCAAGGAGGCCGGTCTCCGCGTTGAAGTCGATGCGCGCAACGAGAAGATGAACGCCAAGATTCGCGACTTCGCTTTGCAGAAGACGCCCTACATCCTCGTCTTCGGCGACAAAGAAGAATCCTCGGGCGCGGTGAATGTGCGCACCCGCGGCAAAACCGAGCAAACCTCCATGCCGCTTGCTGATTTCATTGCCAAAACAAAAGAGTTGGTCGAGACGAAAGCTACGGAGTTGTAAGGCTTGCGCTTTTTGCCACCAGGGTGGAGAGCCAACCCCACTAGCTCCACACCCTACGCATTAATCGCCATTCCCTCCACCGCGCCATACCCGTCCAGCATCGCCTCGCTCAGCGTCGGATGCGCGTGAATCGTGAACATCAGCTCGTCCACTGTGCCTTCGAGCTCCATCACCGCAACCGCCTCGGCGATCAGCTCCGTCGCCTGCGGCCCGATAATGTGCACGCCCAGAATCTCGCCGTACTTGTCATCGGCCACAATCTTTACGAATCCGTCGTGGCTGCCCACAATCGTCGCCTTTGAATTGCCGCCAAACGGAAACTTGCCCACCTTCACGGTGTAGCCCTTCTCCTTGGCCTGCGCCTCGGTCAGTCCCGCCGAGCCAATCTGCGGATCGGTATAGGTGCAGTTCGGAATGCGATCGCGCCGCACCGGCCGGTACTTACGCCCCGCAATCTTCGCCATCGCGACCATGCCGCACATCGCGCCCACGTGCGCCAGTTGCTGCAGACCGGCCACAATGTCGCCAATGGCAAACACGCCCGGCTCCGCCGTCTCCTGCACTTCGTTCACTTTCACGGAGCCGCGGTCCAGCTCGACCTTCGTCTTTTCCAGGCCGATGTCACGCGTCAGCGGCCCGCGACCCACAGCCACCAGAACCTTCTCGGCCTCTTTCACCTGCAACTTTCCATTCGCATCGGTGTAGCTTACCTTCACGCCATTCGCTGTCTTCTCTACTTTCTCGACCTTCGCGCCTGTCTGCGTCTCGATGCCACGCTTCCTGAACACCCGCGCCAGTTCCTTCGAAATTTCCTCATCCTCCACCGGAACCATGCGCGGCAGAAACTCGATAATCGTCACTTCGGTTCCAAAGCTGCGGAAGATCGAAGCAAACTCCACACCCACCGCGCCCGCGCCAATCACCACAAGCGATTTCGGCGGCGCGGGAAGGTCAAGGATCTCGATGTTCGTCAGGATCGTCCCATCCGCCTTCAGTCCCGGCAGCAGCTTTGCCTCCGATCCCGTAGCAACCATCACGTTCTTCGCCTTCACGGGGCTCTTCTGGCCGCCCGACTCCACTTCCACTGTGTGCACACCATCTTTCGCGCCACCCGTCAGCCTTCCAAATCCAGAGATCACCGCGATCTTGTGCTTCTTCATCAGGAACTCGAGTCCCTTCACATGCTTCGCGATGATGGCGTTCTTCCGCGCCAGCACCGCGGCCCAATTCAGCGCCCGCGCCTCAACGCCCGCGATGCCGAACTCGTCAGCCTCTTTCAGGTAATCCCACAGCTCCGCATTGAACAGCAGCGCCTTGGTCGGAATGCAGCCGACGTGGAGGCACGTCCCGCCCAGCTTCGGACTCGCGTCAATCAACGCCACCTTCAGCCCATACTCTGCTCCGCGAATTGCCGCCGTATATCCGGCCGGCCCGCCACCAATCACCGCGACGTCGTAAATCATCTCTGCATTCGTTTCTGTCACTGGTCACTCCGTTCCTGCACAATCGAGGGTGCCCCATCCTAAACGCACCTTTTGCGTTTAGGGTGGGATAACACGGACCTTGATCTTCCACGTTCGGCCTTTGTAATTCCTTGGGTGCCCCACGCTCGCCGGGTCTTTGTTCGTCCGGTTGGCGTGGGATAGCTTGTGTTCCAATTTCCGCAACGTTCAAAGGTCGCTCGTCACGCCTAGTCTAAATTGCTGTCCTTTCCGGCGAGCGCGCTCTCCACGATCTCCGCTGCCTCTCTCACCGCCTCCGCTTCATCCCCAAACCCCGCAATCCACTCGACCTCCGGCTCGCGCCGGAACCACGTCATCTGCCGCTTTGCATAATTCCGGTGCCCCTGCTGCGCCGCCTTCACCGCATCTTTCGCACACAACGATCCATCAAGCACCCTACATGCTTGCCTGTAACCCAGCGAATCCAGCGCCTTCACATCGCCGTACCGCTCCAATAACCTGCGTGTCTCCTCCACCAGCCCTGCCGCAAACATTGCCGCACACCGCTCATTGATTCGTTCGTACAAAGCAACGCGAGACGGGTCCAGCCCAATCCTCAGCAGCCGGAACCCCGTCAGCGGATCGCGACCCATGACCTGCGACATCGGCTTCCGCGCCGCCACACACACTTCAAGCGCGCGAATCAGCTTCGCCGTATCGTTCGCATGAACCCGCTCCGCTGTCTTCGCATCGATGCGCCGCAGCATTCGCCACAGCCACCCGCCCCCGCTCCGCTCCGCGCTCCGCCGCAACCGTGCCCGCAGATCCTCTCGCCGCTCTGGCCCGGCAAACAACCCTTCCGTCAGCGCCCGCAGATACAGTCCTGTTCCTCCCGTCACAATCGGCAGGCGTCCTCGCCCCACGATCTCACGCAGCGCAGCACGCGCCCGCCGGCTGTACTCGCCTGCGGTAAACGGATCGTCCGGCTCGACTACATCAATCAAATGATGCGGCACGCGTGACCGCTCAGCGCGCGTTGGCTTCGCTGTGCCCAGCTCCATGCCGCGATACACCGCCACCGAGTCGCAGCTCACAATTTCGCCGCCAAACCGCTCGGCGAGCGCGAGTGAAAGCGCCGTCTTTCCGCTCCCCGTCGGCCCCAGCAGAGTGACCACCAGCGGCAGCTTGCTCTTTTCCATAACCTAGCTTTTCACGATCAATTGACCACGGATCCCTGATCCCCAGTCCCTGCCCCTCACCACCGCCACCACCCCGGAGGCGCAATCCACTTCGGATTCGTATGCCACAGCCACCACGCGCAAATCGCCGCCGCAAGAATCAGCAGCCCAAACACCTGGTTGCGCCGGTACACGCGCCGCTGCTCTTCGCGCCGCGCCTTCTCGGCCTGCTGCTCAGCAAACGGCTTGATTCGCGTCTCAACCACTTGAACTCCCACGCGACCGGCGTACCAACGTCATCCCCACATCCCGCCTCAGTATAGGAGAACGCAACGTCGCCCATTCCGCACATCCTCGTTTGACTTCCCCCGCCCGCATTGCCGACCATAGCTCTTCGGGCTCACTCCACTCCGAGCGAAAGGTTTGCTCTCATGAAGGTCCTCATTCTTGGTTCCGGAGGCCGCGAACACGCGCTGGCTTGGGCCGTCGCCCGCAGCCCGCGCGTCACCGAAATCGTCTGCGCTCCCGGCAACGGCGGCATGGCGCAAATCGCGCGTTGCGTCCCCGTCGACCTCAAAGATCTCGACGCCATGGTCCGCCTCGCCGAAACTGAAAAACCCGATCTGACGATCGTCGGCCCCGAACTTCCGCTTTCGCTCGGCATCGTCGATGCTCTCCAGGAACGGGGCCTGCGCGTCTTCGGCCCCACCCGCGCCGCCGCCATGCTCGAAAGCAGCAAGGGATTCACCAAGCGGTTTCTGCAGCGGCACAACATCCCCACCGCCAACTTTGCCATCTGCGCCACCGCGGCCGAAGCAGAGAAAGCGGCCGACAAGTTTCATCCGCCTATCGTGGTCAAGGCCGACGGCCTGGCCGCGGGCAAAGGCGTCATCCTGTGCGATTCGCGCCACACGGCTGTCGAAACCGCACAGGGGCTATTCTCCGGCGCGCTTCTCGGCTCGGCCGAGCGCCAGGCTGTCATCGAGGAATTCCTCACGGGCGATGAACTCAGCTTCCTTTGTCTCAGCGATGGCAAGCACGTCACGCCCCTCGTACCCTCGCAGGACCACAAGCGTGTCGGCGAGGGCGACACCGGACCAAACACCGGTGGCATGGGCGTCTACTCCACCGATTCATTGCTCGATCCCGCCATGTCCGAGTGGATTCTGCATCACATCGCCGAACCAACCATTCACGGCATGGCCGACGAAGATGCGCCCTTCGTCGGCGTTCTTTATTGCGGGCTCATGATGACCGCGCGCGGGCCGCAGGTCCTCGAGTTCAACGCTCGCTTCGGCGATCCTGAGACGCAGGCCATCCTCATGCGTCTCGAAAGCGATCTTGTTGATGCGATCGAAGCCTGCATCGAAGGCCGCCTCGCCGACACCGAGCTTCGCTGGTCCCCCGGCGCGTCTGCCTGTGTCGTTGCCAGCTCCGGCGGCTATCCGGGCAGCTACAAAACCGGCTTTCCGATTTCCGGTCTTGACACCGCAGCTCAGGTGCCCGGCGTGCAGATCTTCCACGCCGGCACTGTCCAGGCCAACGGGCAAATGGTCACTGCGGGCGGCCGCGTGCTGGGCGTTACCGCAGCAGCCGAATCGCTCGAGCAGGCTCTATCCCGCGCCTACCAAGCTTTATCTGAGATTGCGTTTGAGGGGATGTATTACCGGCGCGACATCGGCCATCGAGCACTGAAAGCTGCCGGGTAAGCAAAGTTCATCCAGCCGCGCCAATCACGCAGATGCCGTTGTGACATGTGGCGCAGCTGGCAACACTTTCCCGTAACGCTGGTGATCCTTCCAGGTTCCGTGGCAGCCTATTGTTCAGACCTTCGGTACGCTGGCTTCCGGCGCCGGTTGTGGCTTGCCCTGTTGCTTTTGAAAACACGACCGGCAAAGAACCGGCCTGCCCTGTGTCGGCTTGAAGGGAACGGTTGTCTCTGCACCGCACTCCGAGCATGTCGTCCGCGTTTCAGGGCGAACTCTCTGCGTTCCCTTGGCGCGCTTGGCCTTGCACTGCTTGCAGTGTTTGGGGTCGTTTTTGAATTGTTTGTCGTGGAAAAAGACCTGCTCGCCTGCCGTAAAAACAAACTCGGCGCCGCAGTCGACACACTTGAGGACTCGATCGGTGAATTCCATGGCCGGTTTCCCTCACAGGAAATGCAACCGAAATCGGCCACGGCTCTTACAAAGCTTGCCGGTCGCGGTTCCCTGCTGTCTTTCGTCGTGCACTTCAAAGGGCCCGGACCGCACCTAAAATCGGCGGTATGCGAACTTTGTCCCGGTTGACCCGGGGGGCTTGCAACTCTCCGCGCCAATTGCGCGTTGAGCGATTTATCGCATTTCTCAGGTTTCTGTGCGGGGTTGCAGCTACGTGCCAAATGGCTTTCTCATGGGGCACATGCCAAGCGGCTGCTACGAATTCGTTCGACAGAAACTGGAGAAACGCTTCAGTTGATTTACGCCGCCGCGCTTGCTGTCCAACCCTCTTACCCGGGGCTCTCCAGCGGCTTCGTTACCGTGCAACGAAGGCCGCCAGAATGGCGCGTAACGCGGCGGGTTATGAAACTAATCTTGCTCTTTCCTTGCCTTCTTGCGGTTCCGCTTGCGCGCCAAGGCTGCCTTGACGCGGCGCTTTTCACCGGGCTTCAGGTAGTAGGAGTGACGCTTCACTTCCTTGATAATGTCCTCCTGCTGTACCTTCCGCTTGAACCGGCGCAGCGCATTTTCCAGCGGTTCGCCTTCCTGTACGCGAACCTCCGCCAAAGGTCTCCACCTCCAAACTCGCCTGTTGGGCTCCACATATCATAACTCATAATCGAGTTTCGCCCTAGGAAGCACCTGGGGTATTTACTAGGTTCTCTGCCAACTGCCCTCTTTCCGAGTCAATCCGACCGAGTCCACCATCTCCTTCCCCCTCCGAACCCGATCTTGAGGCCCGCTGCAGCCGATTACACTTTGATGAGAGATCTCCCCTGAGGCTTCCATGATCCGCAGCTACCGGGGCCACACGCCCCAGATCCCTTCCAGTTGCTATATCGATCTCTCGGCCCAGATCCTTGGCGATGTGGTGCTCGGCGAGCGCTCCTCGGTGTGGATGAACGCCGTCCTCCGCGGCGATGTCAATTTCATCCGCGTAGGCTCCTGCTCCAATGTGCAGGACTGTGCGGTTCTCCATGGCCAACGCAACCTTTATCCGGTGATCGTCGGCGACTGGGTGACCATCGGGCACAACGCCACGGTCCACGGTTGCGTCGTCGAGGATATGTGCGTAATCGGCATGGGAGCCCGCGTCCTCAACGATAGCCGCATCGGCGAGGGCTGTATCATCGCCGCCGGCTCGGTGGTTCCGGAGCACACCGTCGTTCCACCGCGCACCCTCTGGGCCGGCGTTCCTGCTAAGCTGCGGCGCGAGATCAGCGACAAAGACCGCGCTCTCATCAGGGAATACGCGCAGAACTACCTCGACTACGTGGACATCTACCTGAGCAATTCTCCCAGGGAGTTGTGATCGTTCCCACCGCTCCGTTTCAGACCGAGCGCCGATCATCGTTGACCGGCGTGGCGCCCAACTTGTCTCCGCTGCAGATCTCGTCAGGATCAAAATGCCGTCATCTTCAAACGATCTCGTTGACATTCCTAAGGCCGCAATAGTCCGATAGAGAGTGGCACGGGTTCACAGTCCCCTCGCAAGTCAAAATTATGCAGAACGATACAATCTTTTCCCGCCCACAGAATATGCGCATACTCCTCATGGTCATGCGCACTTTATGCCTGTCAGTACTGGTCATCATCTCCTGCTTCCTTAGCGCAAAGGCACAGGCACCACCTTCCGCAGCGAACGCGGCCTTGGCCACGCTCCCTGACGCGCCTCAGCCCCAATCCGCCGTTCCGGCTCCGCAGTATCAGCCCGATGAAGTCACGGTGCGCAACTCGTTGCATATCTTCTTTCACGATGAGGCAGCCATCTGGACCAGCCCCGCTCGCATCCGCCCGCACGATCTCGAGTGGCTTGCCCCGTTCGTACTCGCCACCGGTGCCGCCATTGCCACCGATCACCGCGCCGAGAGTCAGCTTGTCTCCAAAGATCCCACATTCAACAACAACAACATCTATGTGTCCGACGGCCTCGTCAGCGCGCTCATTGCCACTCCCGTCTTGATCTTCGCCAAAGGCCAATTCGGGCAGGATGAGCGTGCCCGCGAGGCAGGCATCCTTGGCGGTGAAGCCATGGCGGATGGCGTGGTCGTTGAACAGGTTCTGAAGCTGGTCACCTGGCGGGAGCGGCCTACCGTCGACAGCGCGCGCGGACGCTTCTTCCAGTCGAGCGCAGGCCCTAACGCGTCTTTTCCTTCAGCTCATGGCACGGTGGCGTGGTCGGCAGCCTCTGCCGTCGCTGCCGAATATCCCAATCTGTGGACGCAGGCTGCCGTCTACTCAGCGGCCACCGGCGTCAGCCTCACCCGCGTCCTCGGTCGCCAGCACTTTCCCTCCGACTCGCTCGTCGCCGCCACAGCAGGCTGGCTCATCGGCCACTACGTCGTGAAGCATCACCACCATGCGCGTCACTGAAATCACAGCTCACGGAACCTACGAATGCTGGACGGTTTTCTCGGTCCCTAGCTCCCTGTCCCTCTCACACTGGCAGCGGATTTCTGTCCGAAAAGAACTTCCTCTGATGCCAGTAGGGATACGCGGGCTGCGGATCGCTTGCCTTATCCAGCGCCGCCACTTGATCCGCAGTCAGATTCCATCCAACCGCTCCCAGGTTTTGGCGTAGCTGCTCTTCGTTGCGCGCGCCGATGATCACCGAAGAAACGGTCGGCCGCTGGAGCAGCCAGTTGAGCGCAACCTGCGCCACGGTCCTTCCAGTTTGGCCTGACACTCTGTCCAAGGCATCGACCACCGTAAACAGAAACTCGTCGGCCACCGGCGGTCCAGCCTCGGCAATCTTGTGCAGGCGGCTCACCGTGGGCAACGGCTGGCCGCGGCGGATCTTGCCGGTCAACCGCCCCCATCCCAGCGGGCTCCAGATCAGCGCGCCCACCTTCTGATCCAGCGCCAGCGGCATCAACTCCCACTCATACTCGCGGCTGATCAATGAGTAGCACACCTGGTGCGCAACATAGCGCGTCCAGCCATACCGGTCGGCCGTCGCCAGCGACTTCATCAGGTGCCATCCTGAGAAATTGGAGCACGCGATATAACGGACCTTCCCTTCGCGAACGAATTCGTTCAGCGTTTCCTGCACTTCCTCAACCGGCGTCAGCGCGTCGAATCCGTGCAGGTGATAGATGTCGATGTAGTCCGTCCCCAGCCGGCGCAGGCTGCCTTCGAGCGCGCGACGCAAATGATACCGGCTCGATCCCTCTTCATTCGGCCCTGGCCCCGTCGGGAAGCCGGACTTCGTCGAAATCAGCGCCTTGTCGCGCCTGCCCGCGAACGCCTTGCCCAGGATCTCTTCTGAGCGGCCCTCGGAATAGCCATTTGCCGTATCGAACAGGTTCACCCCGGCATCGAAGCAAAGATCGATCAGCCGCCGTGCCTCGTCGACCCCGGTGGAACCGAACCCCTTGAAAAACTCATTGGATCCACCAAACGTTGCGGTCCCAAAACTCAGTGCGGAAACCTTGAGGCCTGAGCCTCCCAGAAGTCTGTATTCCATAGCAGTTTCGATGCGCTCCATCCGGCGAAAATGGGCGTCTTTGCCGCCGCGCTCAATCCGCCTTCAGATTGATCCCAAAATCCGCGGGATCGCCCAACACATTCAAATAATAGTTTTCGTTGGGGTAAGGAACATAAAGTCGCTCAGACAGCTTGACTTTCGAGTATTTTTGCCAGCGCGGATTGCTGTGATCCTCTCCGGCAAGATCAGTGAACGTAAACGTAAGCCACGGCCACACCCGAATATATTCGACATCCACTTCCGGCACTCGCGCGTTCTCGCTCTTTACCTTGCCGTAAATGCGCTCCAGCGCCAGCGCCGGAATCTTCGCCGGATCGCCCTTGAAGCTCGCAATAAAATCGCCATCGCCGCTTTTTGCCACCAGCATGATGTGGCAGTCCGTCATGCCATCGAAGAAGTGGTGCTGCACGAGCAGCGTCACTTCTCCGTTCTTTTCCGCAGGCAGCGTGATGCCGCGCACGATGCCAAACCACGCAACCTCTGTGCCGGTCTTGCCATGAATCGTGTAGTCGCCGCCGAAAATTGTATCGTTGGTCCGTTCCTTTTCACTGAGATGGGCGACGAAAGGCGCCTCGGCCGCAACCGCCCGGTAAGAGCAAGTAGCCAGAGTGTCGGTAGGTTTCAACTCCTTGATGGGCTGCACGTCCATCGGAGTCTGGGCAGATGCGCCCACGGTGAATACGCTGATCGCCGCCAGGGCAAGCGCAGGCAGTCGCATAGGGCCCTGCTCTCCGGAATGCTGCTTCAAGATTGAATGATTCCCAACGCTCGAAGTCTAACGCAAAAGGGAAGAGCCGCCCATCGTTAAGACAACGCATCAAGCATTGTCGAACTCAGGCGGCCCTTCTTGTTCCCTCGGTCTCTTTGTCCCTGCCGGGGTCCCCGGCGGCTTTGCCGCTGGGGTGGCTTGGTCCCTTTTAACAGTTCAGCACGTCCTGCAGCTTGGTCAACGTGCGATGCAGATCCTTGTCGGTGCGACGCTGCTCGTCGATCTTGCCGATGGAGTGCATGACCGTAGTGTGGTGCTTGTTGCCAAACTGGCGGCCAATCTCCGGCAGGCTCGCCTCGGTCATCTGCTTGGCCAGGAACATCGCGATCTGGCGCGGCACAACCACGTTGCGCGAGTTGTTCTTCTGCTTCAGGTCTGCAACCCGCATGCCAAACTGCTCGGCAACGGCACGCTGAATCGCCTCAATGGTAATCTTGCGCACCTGCATGTCGATGAACTGCTTGAGGCATTGTTGCGTCGCCGTCAGCGTAATCTCCATGCGGTTCACCTGGCACCACGCGATCAGCCGCACCAGCGCGCCCTCTAGCTCGCGTACGTTGGTACGCACATTCGATGCAATAAACAGCGCAACATCCGTTGGCAGTTGCACCTGCTCGCTCTCTGCCTTCTTCAGCAGGATGGCGACCTTGGTTTCGAGATCGGGCGGCTGAATATCGGCGATCAATCCCCACTCGAAGCGCGAGCGAAGCCGCTCCTCAATCTCCGTCAATTCCTTGGGCGGGCGATCCGATGCGATCACCACCTGCTTCATGGACTCGTGCAGGGCGTTGAAGGTATGGAAGAACTCCTCTTGCGTCCGTTCTTTCTGCGAGATGAACTGGATGTCATCGATCAGCAGCACATCCACCGTGCGGAAGCGGTCGCGGAAGCTGGTCATGCGATCGTTGCGAATCGAATTGATCATCTCGTTGGTGAACTTCTCCGCCGAGACGTAGCAGATATTCGAGGCAGGCTGCCTCCGCTTCACTTCGTGCCCGATGGCATGCATCAGGTGCGTCTTGCCCATACCCACTCCGCCATAGAGAAACAGCGGATTGTAGGCGCGGGACGGCCGCTCAGCAACAGCAAGCGCCGCCGCGCGGGCAAACTGGTTGCCATTGCCGATTACGAAAGCGTCGAAGGTGTAGCGAGGATTCAGCTGCGCGGCGGTGGACCAGTCGAAGCGTCCCTGCTCGGGCGTGCGTGGAGCGGTCGTGGGCGGCGCCGTAGGCGCATGCGTGCCCACAGGTCCAAATCCTCCATCCCTCCGTTGCGGAGGAATCGAAGGATCCTCCTCTGCGGTTACAAAGCAAACGTCGTCGAACTCCAGAGAGTAGAGATCAATGGCTTCTTGAATCAGGTCGCCGTACTTGTCGCCGATGTGCTGAAACTCCGGCGAGGGCACGCGCACATAAAGCTTGCGGCCAGCGGCGTGACTGAAACGGGTAGGCTTAAGCCAGGTCTCGAATGATTGCCGTATGACTTTCTTCTCTAATGCGGCGAGAATCTGGAGCCAGGGATTGAGGGCCGAAGTCGGCGTAGTCGCAAATGCCATCGTACAATCCTTGCATCTTCCGCCAGTGGAGCATCTGACGGTTCTTTTTGCGGCAGCAAGACAACGATCTTCCGTCGAGCGCGAAGCAACGCGCACTTCACGACTCTATCTTTGACCGACAACCTGTATGCCGCTGGTCTGCCCCTCCAAGATTTTGCCCCGGGGCGTTTGAGCGAAAAAATCCGTAACGCAGAGTGCCCGAAATTTCGTTTTGAAATTTCTTGAACGGTCCCGATAGTAGCACATCTCGAGGCCGTTGCAATCCCTCTTTCACGTAAGTTTTCTGCCGTCTTGTTAAGTTGCACCAAGGATGGTGAAACTTCGCATTGAAGTGTCCGAGATGTCTGTGCCCGTGCGCACAGAATGCTCGATCCGAATTTGATTGTGATGTCTCTCCAGCATACTTCACACATCACGTTGCGGTGCCGCATCGTGATGCTTGTTCCCTGGCTGGATTCCGCGCACGGCCTAAGATATACTTGAAAATGTTGCTAAAACGCAGATTCTTTTTAAGAAACAGGAGCGGGTCAACATGCCCAAACGTACCTTTCAACCCAACCGCCGCCACCGCGTGAAAACTCACGGTTTTCGTTCGCGCATGAAGACGAAAGCCGGTGCAGCGGTCCTCAGTCGCCGTCGCGCCGCCGGCCGCAAACGTGTATCCGTCAGTGCCGGGTTCCGCGACTGATCCTTCCGAGCGGTTTTTTCTTGCCGGAATGCGCCGTCCTCATCCTTTGATGCGACTTTTCCGGACCGAGCCTTCTTCATGAATTCAACTTCGAATTCTGCGCGGCGCCAGACGCTCAAGAGCTCACGGCTGCGCAAACATGCCGACTATTTGCGCGCCTATGCTGCGGGGCGCAAGCGGCAATCGGTAACCATGAGCTGGTTTTTGGCTCCGCAATCGCAGGACTCGGGGCACGCTTCGCAAGCGGGACGTGTCGGCCTCACCGTGAGCAAAGCAATCGGCAAAGCTCACGAGCGAAATCGCATGAAGCGCCGCATGCGCGAAGCCTTGCGCCGACATGTAGATCTCGTGCCGCAAGGATTCGATCTCATCTTCCACCCCCGGCGCGGCGTCCTCAGCGTGGAATTCACGCAACTTGAAGGGGAGATTGTGCGTATTCTGGAAATAGCCCGAAACGATGCGGTGCGGGGCGAAAAACCTCCCGCAACCACGCTTCTGGCTGGGACGACACCCAAACCATGACGCGCCTCTTGCTTGCCCTCGTTGCTTTCTACCGCCGCTGGCTTTCGCCCATGCTGCATGCGTTGAGCCCGGGAGGGTGCAAGTTTCAGCCCACGTGTTCAGAGTATGCGGCAACCGCGATTGCGGTGCATGGGCCGCTGCGCGGTTGTGCGCTGGCCGCCTGGAGGTTGCTCCGTTGCCATCCCTTTACTCGCGGAGGGTTCGATCCCGTCCCGGCGCCCGGAATTCATCGCGGCAGAGCAGTCACACCCCATGAACCTTTACCATAAGAAGAGCGGCGGCCCGCCGGACTGCTCTTCCGAATGATAGGAAAGTAACCTTTGCCCGAAGTTCACAATCCCAATCTCCAATCGCAGGGTTCCGGCGGCGGCGCCGGCGGCGCAGGGGGCGACTTCCGCTCCACCATGGCCATCATACTGGTCGTGCTCGCCGCGTTTCTTGGCTATCAGTACTTTTTCGCGAAGCCCAAGCCGGAACAGCAGCCTCCCCCAGCAACGCAATCGCAGCCCGCAGCTCCTTCGGCCCAGGTCGCCCCGGCAGCACCGGGTCAAAAGACGTCTGCCGCGGCGCCCGCTCACCCCGTCAAAGCCACGCCAGAGATCTCCGCCTCGCAGGAAAGCGAACTCACGGTTGAGAACGAGCTTTACAAAATCGTCCTCACCAATCGCGGCGCCCTGGTCAAACACTGGATCCTGAAAAAGTCCTTTGATTCCTCAGGCAAGCCGCTCGACCTGGTACAGCCCGAGGCCGCAGCACGTTTCGGGTTGCCGATCTCGCTCTTTACCTATGAGCCTGTGCTGACCTCGCAATTGAATCAGGCACTTTACCAGTCAACCGTCACAGGCGCACAGCCTGCATCAACAGGTCTCATCGTCGCTCCGGCCTCGGTTACCTTTCATTACGCGGCTAACGGCCTCGACGTCGTAAAGACTCTCCACTTCGACTCAACTTACGTGGTCACCGTTGAAACCCAGGTGCTGCGCGATGGCCAGCCGGTCCGCGCGCTGGTTGAGTGGCCTGCGGGTCTCGGCGACATGGAGGAACTCCACCAGGGCTCCATCTACGGCGGCTCGGTGCCCACGCCGTCTTACTTCGCGTGGTCGCTCGATGGCAAGGAGAGTTCGCAACCTGCCGCCAAAGTAAGCGGGAATAATACGCTCGACGAGCCATACCAGTACGCGGCCGTGATGGATGTTTACTTTGCCGCGGCCTTCCTGCCTGACGACGCGGATCGCACTACCGTGGTCACGCTGCATAACGCCATCGATCTGTCCAGTAACCCCAGCGACCCGAACGGCAAGAAGACTCAGGTCAATGTGCTCGGCATCGCTGTCGGCGACACCAGCGGGCATACAAAGTTGCGCCTTTTCGCCGGGCCCAAGGCGACCGATGTGCTCTCGTCGATTCACGCCATCGGCGCTGACGGCAAGCCCGACGGTCAGTCGTTGGAATCGCTGGTCGAGTTCGGCTGGATGGCGTTTATCGCCAAGCCGCTCTATCTGCTGCTGCGCTGGATGGTCACGCACGGCATCAACAACTGGGGCTGGGCCATCATCATCTCCACCGTGGTCTTCAATATGGCGCTTCTGCCCACGCGTATCTCGGCCATGAAGTCGTCCTTGAAGACTATGCGCATCCAGCCCAAGGTTGATGCCATCAAGAATCGTTACAAGAGTTTGAAGATGAACGACCCAAAGCGGGGTGAGATGAACACCGAGATGATGGCGCTCTACAAGGCCGAGGGCGTCAACATGTACGGCAGTTGTCTACCCATGCTGGTGCCGCTCATTCTCTTGTGGCCGTATTTTCGCGTCTTGCAGTACGCTTTTGAGCTGCGCCAGGCGCATTGGATGTGGCTGCCCGATCTCTCGCAGCCCGATCCGACCTACATTCTGCCCATCCTCATCATCATTTCGATGTTCTTCACGCAGTACATAACGCCTTCGCCGGGCATGGATCCCGCGCAGCGACGCATGATGGCCTTCATCATGCCCATCTTCTTCGGGTTCATGCTTTTGCATTACGCATCAGGACTGGCGCTCTACTGGTGTACCGGCAACGTCATCATGCTGGCCATGCAGATCGGGATCAACCGCTCACATTGGGGCAAGGAGATGCACGAAATCGCCGCCCGTCGCGCCGCCAGGAAATCGGGCGCCAACCCAAAGACCATCCAGGGCCGGCGATAGAACAGCGAACAGCCGCCAGCGGACAGCAGACAAGACAGCTTGTCATCCCGAGCGAAGTCGAGGGATCTGCAGTTGTTTCTAAGTGAGCATCCGATCTGTTGCACGCTTGAAGTCGGCAGGCTCAACGTCGTACCAATCCTTGCTCAGATCAACCCACGCAGGGTTCGTCCGCCCGATCAGCGCAAGTTTCTTCTCGCGCCCCCAATTCTTTAATTGCTTTTCGCGCGCAATCGCCTTCGTTACATCCTGATTCCTCTCAAACCAAACAAGGCGGTCGCAGTTGTATTTCGCGGAAAATCCGTCATGTTCCTTCCACTTATGCTGAAAGACACGCCGCAGCAAGTCCCCCGTCACGCCGACATAAAGTGTGCGGCTCCTACTCGCCATGATGTACGTAAAATAGCCGCCCTCGTGCATTTCTGGGAGGGTAGGCCGGCCTGAGTTTTCGCGCTGTGACGGGCGCAACACCTGCAGATCCCTCGACTTCGTCCGCAGTGGCGGACTCCGCTCGGGATGACAGGGCATCCAGCGGGACCCCGCCCCTCGCTCTCCTACTGCCTATTCCCTAGTCCCTGTTCCCTGTTCTATCGTCGTCATATGGTCAGCCCCGCCACTGTCCCCGTTCCCCACCCCACGCCCGAAGCCGAAGAGATCTACCGCCGCTGGATTCGCTTTCTTGATGAGGAATTCCTCCGCCACAGCTCTCCTGAGCGCCGTGCCGAAATTGTCCGCGACCAGCTCTACCAGCTTTACTTAGGCCGTCCGCACGGAGGAAAGCTGAATCTGACGCTCACCTCCGAGCTCCCGGGCAACGTCATCAATCTCTCGCTCGATCCGCTCAATGTGACCATGGAAGCGGAGCACTTTGCCGAGGTGGACCGGGAGCGCTTTGCTCGCCGCAAGCCGCTCCTCTGGTTCTGGCAAATGTTCGACCGCTCACCCGTGGGGCTGAACCACTGGCTGGGTCTCCGTTTCCGTTGCATGTTGGGGCGTCACATCTTTGAGCACATGGGCAACGGCGTCAAAATCTACCACGGCGTCGACCTCACCTACGGTTACAACCTTTCTATCGGCGACGGAGTCACCATTCGCCAGCGTGCCTTGCTCAACGATCGCGGCGGTATCACCATTGGCAATAACGCCATCATCGGCTCCTTTGCCCGCATCTTTTCGTTTTCCCACGATCCCGGCGACTACGAGACGATCCGGCTCAAGCCCACCGTCATTGGCGCGGGCGCGCACATTGGCACCCACGCCATCGTTCTCGCTGGCCAGCACGTCGCGCCGGGTGAAGTCGTCGGCGCTTTCCCCGACGACCGCGCCTGACTCGAATCGCCCGAGGCCCCAACGTCTCCAAATGCTGCCGCCCGTTCGATCCGAAAGCTCCTAGGGCGTGCTCTCCACCACCAGGAAAACCTCCGTCCCCATCTCCAGTTGAATACTGCGATTCGAGCTGGAAATGCGCACGCTGCACTGCGGCCCTCCTTCAAGGTCCAGTTTCAGCTTGGGCTCGCCAAGCACAACTCCCGCATGCACCGTATGCGCCGGCCCTCCCGGATTGAGCATCTCGTCCACGTAGTTCGTGCCCCTCACCGCATTGGCTGCGTTGCGTGCGCTGCCGTTCAAACCCATGGGCACCGCGTCGTGCATTCTTGCCGACTCGCTTGGTCCCATCAGCCCGATCAGCCGAAGCGGCATCGGCTTCTTTCCGTGCTCCTGGCAATCCGCGCGATCGAACACCAGCGACAGCACCGACGAATCCGGGTCCTTTTGCGAAAGTGATTCCGTCACGTGGCCGTACAGGGCAGCACCTTCATTCAGCGTGCACCCCGGGTAGTCCAGTCCGTAAATCATCCTCACCCAGATCTCTTTGCCCACCTTCAAGTGCGCAGAGTCCAGCGTTCCCATCACTTTCGCCTCTATGATCGAGCCTCACCGGAATGTCCATGTCCGGGATCGGCGTGCAGGCAGCCTGGCTGGCATCATTCTCGCTCGCCTTTGTTGCTGGCACGGCACTCGTTCCCTGCGCTTGTGCGGCGGGAGTCTCCCCTCCTGCGTCCTCAGCCGCGGCGCGTGACACCAGGCTTTCTTTGGCCGCATCAGCGCACCCTCCTGGAGTTGCTGCAGGGTGAATAGAAATCAAAGCTGGCATGGATGGATCCGCCGCGCGCAGCGTGCAGGCGGAGACGGTCGCGAACACTGCAACAGCGGCGCCGCAGCCAATCCATGGGAGACGGATGAACGAACGAAGACTGACGTGCATAGCTTCCTCTCCAAACGGCAATCTAGGCTGGGAATTTCATCTTGTTTTCTGGCCGCTGCCAATATATACCCACTCCTAACTCACAGATTCTTTTTGCGCTCGTTTTCGGCCTGAAGACCCATCTGGCGGGCGCCCCGCGCTTTGCATTTCACTAAATTGTTAGTCATGACCCCTGACCTCTGCCCATGATCCCTGTATCCGCGCGCACAGAGCAGCAATCCCAATCCTCTGTTACACTCGCTGCACAGCCCTCCACCATGCTCTTTAAGGCCCTCAGCGCGGCTGTCTATGGAATCGACGCCAACCTCATTGATGTCGAGGTCGACTATAGCGCCGTGGTTTCCGACCAGGATCACTTTCACACCGTGGGCCTGCCCGACGCCGCCGTGCGTGAAAGCCGCGACCGCGTCCGCGTCGCCATCAAAAACTCCGGCTACCTGATCCCGCCCACATTCATCACCATCAACCTTGCGCCCGCCGACCTAAAGAAAGAGGGCTCCGGTTTCGATCTGCCCATCGCCGTCGGCATCCTCGGCGCGTACGGCGCTTTGCGTGTTACTGACCTCAGCCAGTTCCTCATGGTCGGCGAGCTTGGCCTTGACGGCAGCGTGCGCCCCATTCCCGGCATGTTGCCGATAGCCGTGATGACCCGCGAAAAAGGCATTCCCAACCTGATTGTGCCTGTCGCCAACGCCGCCGAGGCCGCGGTCGTTGAAGGTGTGAACGTCTATCCGGTCTCCTCGCTCCTCGACGTTCTTGAGCTGCTCAACACCTCGGTCGTGGGCGTCATTCAGCGCGAGCCATTGCGCGTGGCCACCGGGGAGCTCCTGGGAAAGCTTGAGCAGTTCACCGTCGATTTTTGCGATGTGCGCGGCCAGCAAACGGCCAAGCGCGCTCTCGAGGTGGCCGCAGCCGGCAGCCACAACATCCTCATGATCGGGCCGCCGGGCTCCGGCAAAACCATGCTGGCCAAGCGCCTGCCCTCCATCCTCGCGCCGTTGTCCTTCGAAGAAGCCCTCGAAACCACCAAGATTCACTCCGTGGCCGGCGTGCTCAACGGCGACGGCCTGGTCACGCAGCGGCCGTTTCGCTCGCCGCATCACACCATCTCCGATGCCGGCCTGATCGGCGGCGGAATCGTGCCGCGCCCCGGCGAAGTCTCTCTGGCCCACAACGGTTTGCTCTTTCTCGACGAACTGCCCGAATTTCCGCGCAACGTCCTCGAGGTTATGCGTCAGCCGCTCGAGGATCATACCGTCACCATCGCGCGCGCCTCCATGTCGCTCAGTTTTCCCGCGCGCTTCATGCTTGCCGCCGCCATGAACCCCTGCCCCTGCGGCTCACTTCAATGACAAGTCGCGCGAGTGCATGTGCACGCCGCCCATGATTCAGCGATATGTCGCCAAGATCTCCGGCCCGCTCCTCTACCGCATCAACATTCACATTGAAGTTCCCGCCGTCCAATACAAGGAGCTGCGCGGAGGCGCGGCAGCCGAAGGTTCAGCGCAGATTCGCACCCGGGTGATGGCCGCACGCCAGATCCAGAAACAGCGCTTCTCCAAGGCCAAAGAAAAGATCTATGCCAACGCGCAGATGAACACGCGCCAAATCCGCGCCTACTGCGAATTAAGCGCCGACGCCGAGCGACTGCTCGAGCGCGCCATGCAGCAGCAGGGGCTCACTGCGCGCGCTCACGACCGCATTCTTAAAGTCGCCCGCACCATTGCCGATCTCGAAGCCGCCGAATCCCTCACCGTCGCCCACCTGGCCGAAGCAATTCAATATCGCACGCTCGACCGGAGTTATTGGAGTTGAACCCCTGGGCCCCTCGTGCCGGCAAGTAGGCGCAACATGTTGTGAAAAAGTGAAGCACCCCCGCGTTTCAAAGCAGCGTGGCCTGGCCTTTTCAAGAGTCTGGTCTCCGCAGCAATTTTGCCGTATTTAATTGATAATTAATAGCTTAATTCGCCTTCGGATTGACATGCCGCCCTGCACCGAACTAACCATTTACAACGATGGAACCACGCGTTGAGTGCCCCCAAATAACTATTGACCCCGGAGGAGGTTCCATATAATCTCATAAAAGCCATCCATAGAGGGCAGGTTGCGTTGTGCGGCTGGGTGTGCTCGCAGGCCATTTTCCGCATCATATCTTTGAGTGAGAGCTCCGTTGATGCCGGGGTGCGAGTTCCAGCGCGCCCGAAGTGGCCAAGGCAGCGTCCGGAAGTCTTAAGCGCAAACTGCAAATCCGATACGGTTTGGTGTCCATTTCACAACGTGCAACAGCCTTGCAAGTTTTTGAACTTGGGGCGAGCATAGTGCGTCTAAGAAGTGGAAGTGGCATTTGGGGGCAGCCCTCGATTGTAATGGCTCCCCTTTTCTGCTCTGGCTGGGCCAACGAGCTTTGTTCAGAGCAAGTTTTTGAAAAAGAAGGAGATAGTCAATGCGTTCCGATCTCGTTTTCAAAGCACTTTCTCAGGTGAACAATCGCTACCAGCTCTGTCAACTGGCCAGCAAGGCAACTCGTAAGCTCCACAAACCGAACTCAAGGCTGCAGGATACGACGAACGAAGTTTTGCTTCGATTTGAAACGGCCAACCCTGGAGCTGCTTCGCACGTGGAAACAACCGCTGCGCAGCCCGTAGAACGGCGCCGCGCGGCTTGACGAACGTTTCACCGCCAGAAATATTGGGCTAGGCAAAGGTTTCAAGGCAGTTTCCCATCGAAAGGTCACTTCCTTCCCGGCGCGCCACCACTCCAGATGAGCTTGGGGCATCGTTCAAGGTTGGTTTGCGCCGGCCGAACTCTTAAGTTGCCTGTTTTCATTTCATCCTCCTGGAGCACTTCCCCCTCCGCATCCCACCCTTCAAATCCCGCCTTCGTGCAGGTGAACATGACAATCGCAGAACTCAAAGAAAAAAACATTACTGAATTAAGCCGCATCGCGCGCACTCTCGAAATTCCGGGGACCAGCGGCCTCCGCAAACAGGACTTGATCTTCAAGATCCTTCAGGCGCAGAGCGAAAAAGAAGGCCACATCTTTGCCGAAGGCGTCCTTGAGATCCTTCCTGATGGCTACGGCTTCCTCCGCTCTCCCGACTACAACTATCTGCCTGGACCCGACGACATCTACGTTTCGCCATCGCAGATTCGCAAATTCGATCTCAAGACCGGCGACTCCATCAGCGGCAACGTCCGCCCGCCCCACGAAGGTGAAAAGTACTTCGCCCTCGTCAAGATCGAGGCCATCAACTTCGAATCGCCCGAAGAGACGCGCAACAAGATTCTCTTTGACAACCTCACGCCCCTCTATCCGCAGGAACGCATCAAGATGGAAACGGTGCGCGAGGGCATCAGCGGGCGCGTCATGGATCTGCTTACGCCGGTCGGCAAGGGCCAGCGCGGCCTCATCGTCGCTCCGCCCCGCACCGGCAAAACCATGCTGCTGCAATCCATCGCCAACTCCGTCACCACCAACCACCCCGAAGTGGTCCTCATCGTTCTGCTCATCGATGAACGCCCGGAAGAAGTCACTGATATGCAGCGCTCGGTCAAGGGCGAAGTCATCAGCTCCACCTTCGACGAGCCCGCCGCTCGTCACGTGCAGGTTGCCGAGATGGTCATCGAGAAAGCCAAGCGTCTCGTCGAGCACAAGCGCGACGTCGTAATCCTCCTCGACTCCATCACGCGTCTCGCCCGCGCCTACAACACCATCGTTCCGCCCTCCGGCAAGGTCCTCTCCGGCGGCGTCGACTCCAATGCACTCCAGCGGCCCAAGCGCTTCTTCGGTGCGGCCCGCAACATTGAGGAAGGCGGGTCCCTCACCATCATCGCTACCGCCCTCGTCGACACCGGCTCCCGCATGGACGAAGTCATCTTCGAAGAGTTCAAGGGCACCGGCAACATGGAAATCATTCTCGACCGCAAGCTCGTCGACAAGCGCGTCTTCCCGGCCATCGACATCCAGCGCTCTGGCACCCGTAAAGAAGAGCTCCTCATCCCCAAGGAAGACCTGCAGCGCGTCTTCATCCTGCGCCGCGTGCTCAACCCGCTGTCTCCGGTCGAAGCCATGGAGCTGCTGATCAGCCGCCTCGAGAAGGTCCGCAACAACGCAGAGTTCCTACAGAACATGAACCAGCTGTAGCCGAGCTTCCGCTCTGGGTCTAAGTGGTCTGGATTCACCAGGGCAATCAAAAAGGCCGGGGCATCGTCCCCGGCCTTTGTCTTCTATACCGCGCGGCCTGCCGCTGCGCCCGACGCCCACGCCCACTGGAAGTTGAATCCGCCCAGGTGGCCCGTCACGTCCACCACCTCTCCGATGAAGTAGAGCCCTGGCACTCCGCGGCATTCCATCGTTTGCGCGGACAGAGCGCTCGTACTCACTCCGCCCGCCGTCACTTCCGCCTTCTCATAACCTTCCGTGCCGCTGGGGACGAACCTCCATGCATGCAGCTTGCGCTCCAGCTCATCCAGTGCATGATTCGTCCAACACTGCGGTTCTGCGATCTCGACCAATCGCTCTGCCAAACGCGCCGGCAATTGCGCGCGCAGCGCCGACCGCAGCGCCGCAGCATCACGCCGCGCATTTGCGATGCGTAAACTCGCCAGCATCTCCCGCCCCGGCGACCAGTCAATGCGGATCGGCTCCGGCCGCTCCCAATACGACGAGATCTGCAGGATCGCCGGTCCACTCAGCCCGCGGTGCGTAAAGAGCATCTTTTCCTGAAAGCTGCGCTTGCCGCACGTCGCAACCACCGCTGCGGAAACCCCGGTCAAATCGGCGAAATGCGCATGCTCCTTGCCAGAAAGCACAAGTGGAACCAGCGCCGGCCGGCAGGGCTCGATGCGGACTCCGAACTGGCGGGCAATGTCATAGCCAAATCCCGTGGCGCCCATCTTCGCAATCGACAGGCCTCCAGTGGCCACAACAATCCTCGGAGCCGCGAAAACATCTCCGCCGGCGA
Source organism: uncultured Acidobacteriaceae bacterium (assembly GCA_963751285.1). GTDB lineage: Bacteria > Acidobacteriota > Terriglobia > Terriglobales > Acidobacteriaceae > Telmatobacter. The sequence continues at coordinate 212,765 of CAVVUE010000019.1, forward strand.
CAACCGTAAATGCTTCGGACGACGCGTCACGCCGCACTTCCTCGATGCTCTTGGAAACAAGCACGCGCACTCCCACATCGGCGCATTCGCGCATCAGCAGGTCGACAATTTGCTGCGCCGATCCGTCGCAAAAAAGCTGGCCCCGCGTCTTTTCGTGGTACGCAATGCCGTGCTTCTCCACAAGCCGGATGAAATCCGCGGGCGTGTAGCGTGCCAGCGCCGATTTCGCGAAGTGGGGATTGGCAGAAATGAAATTCTCAGCACGCGTGTGCACATTGGTGAAGTTGCAGCGCCCTCCACCAGAGATCAGGATCCTTTTGCCCGGCCGCTCCGCGCGCTCCAGCACCGCGACACGACGTCCGCGGCGGCCCGCTTCAATCGCCGCCATCAGGCCGGCAGCGCCGGCGCCCAGAATGAGGACATCGAATCTTTGCTGATTCACGGTGCAGATTCAATTATCAATGCATCCGAGCGTTCCACCCGCCCTGCAACATCCAGCGCTCCGGCACCACTACTCGCTCGCTTCGTCATCCTCTTCGGGCAGCATCTGGTAGCTAACAAACGCAAAGTGCGCTCCATCCGGCGCCCAGTTCGGCACATTGTCCGTGCCCGATCCGCCCACGATCTCCACCAGGTCGCGCACCTTTTTCGTATTCGCATCCAGAATGCGCAGCGTCACGTCTTTGTTCGCCGGATGTCCAGTGACATCGCTACCATAAGAAAGAATCAGTACCGACTTCCCATCAGGCGAAGGATGCGCCGTCCAGTTCCGTCTCTCGTCAAACGTCATCTGCTCCACGTGCGATCCATCCGGCCGCATACGGAAGATCTGCATCCCGCCCGCGCGATCGGAATTGAAGTAGATGTACTGCCCATCGGGCGAGTAATCAGGATCGTCGCTCGTTCCTGTTCCGGTAGTCAGCGCCGTCTCGTCTCCACCCTCCGCCGGGATCGCATAAATGTTCAAGCTCCCGTTCGCCGACCGCGTAAACAAAATCGTCTTTCCATCTGGCGACCAGCTATGAAAATACGAGTTGGGATTCGCCGTCACTATGCGCGGCGTCCCTCCACCTGACGGAATCACGTACACTCGCCGCCCCGGATGGTCCGCAGTGGTACAAGCCATCGCCAGCCACTTTCCGTCCGGTGAAAGCCCGTGGCTCCCCGTGCAATCCGTCGCGCCCTCAAGATCGATCGCGCTCGCCTCCCCTCCCGCAACCGGCACAGTCCACAGGCGTCCGTCGCGATTGAAGATTAGCGTCTTTCCGTCTTTCGACCAGTTCGGCGCCTCCATGTGCCCCTTGCCTGTCAGGATCACATAGGCCATGCGTGCGTTGTTGTCGATGGCGATCGTTTGCAGCGTGCTGTAAAGTACCATCGGCGCGGGACTCTGCGGCGCGACGAGCGGCTTCAATTCCACATGCGAGAACGTCGCCTTCTCCACTGCGCCGTCCTGATGCGCACACACTCCCAGCCCCACGTAAAACGGCTCCGCAAAGTGCAGCTTGATTGAAGCGCCTGCCTGATGCAGTGGCTCGCCCTTCATGCTCACGAACAGCGTGATCGTATCGCCGCGCTTCTCCAGGCGCACGGTTCTGGGAGCGCCAAGGTCGAACGCGATTTCCTGTGTCGTATCGCCCTTGTTTCGCCGGTACTGCAGTGCCGTCTCACCCGAGCCGTGCACTGCAACGTCCGCGTACATCGAGTCCGCATCCAGCGTTTGCCGGATCATCACGAGCGCCTTGCGGTGCGGATTCGACCCGGCCGCCGGCGGTGCCAACTCGATATCGGCCGTCAGCGAAAGATCGCCCGACGCCTTCTCCCAAACCATGTGGAACCCATCCGCCGCACCCCACAAATTCGCTCCCGACGACGCAATCGTATACACCGCCGCATCGAATGACGCCGTGCCGCCTGGATGGACCGCGCCAATGTCGGATTGGCCCTCGAATATGCCCAGTGAGCTCTCTTGACCTCCGTTCGTCTGTCCAAACCCCGCCGCGCACGCCAGGGCGAAACTTGCTGCAATAATCGGAAACCACCGGGCAGTTTTCAATTCGATACCCTCCGCAGTAAACCAACTCTACGGCAAACAGGATTCCCTCCGCCAACTGGGCCAATCAAAACCTGAAATCTGCCAGGAAAGTGCTATCCCTGCCCCTTCTGCCGGACCAGCATCGCTGGTAAGATAAGAGAGTCGCCTGTGGGGCTGTAGCTCAGCTGGGAGAGCGCCTCGTTCGCAACGAGGAGGTCAGCGGTTCGATCCCGCTCAGCTCCACCATATTCCCTCCCACTCCTTTTGCAGGTCCTTCGTCGCCAGGAATCCACTGCTAATGCAGCATTTGTCTTGCAATCCCCCTGTGAAACAGTAAAATACAAACCGAATCAGACCCCCCCCAAAAAAGAAATTTCGATGGAAGGAGATCAGGACTATGAGAAAGCCTTGGGGAGTCATTATCGTGACCATTGTCATCGGTGCTGCGGCCTTTGTGGCCGGACCAATGATTTGGCCGATGGGCCACGACGTTCCTATGCCGCCGGCGAATCTTCTACCCGGCTACATTACACTCTCGGCCATCGAGGCGCTCGCCTTCGGTTTTGCCGTGGCATTCGCCATATTCGGATGGCCGGCGATTCGCGGCTTGAGTCTTGGGGCGCCGTGGCTCAACAAATGGTTGTTTGTCACTCTTTGCTGGTTCATGGGGAATTGGTGGATGCACGACAACCTGCACATGCACAACGGTCTCAACATGCATGGGTTGCTCTTCATTGAGATTGCGTTCCATATCACCATGCTCATCTGCGGGGTGACACTGGCTCTCGGCTTCCTGCGCCTTGCCCGGCACACAGCAGCCGAGAAGGGGGCCTGATCCGTAGGCAAAGCTTTCCACCTGGGTTGAGCAAGAATGAAGTCGACTTGCGCAGTCTGATCGGAAGGCGCTGATTTCATTCACAGGGAGAGGCCGGTAGTGTCTTCAGATTGAAATGCTCCCGGCGATTCCTTTTGCAGCAGTGTGGACGGCAAAACTGATGTTCCTGCATGGACAATTAATTCGGGTCGCGAAGGAACGGTTCAATGCTAATGGCTAAAAGCCGACTTCTTAACTGAACAAATCCTTCATCTTCTCTATCAGGCCGGGCGAAGTCGGCTTGTTCTCAACCGTCATCGTCTCGGCCAGCTTCGCCACCAGGTCCCGCTGCGCCCGGTTGAGCTTGCGCGGAATCTGCACCACAATCTTGACAATCAAATCGCCGACGCCTTTTTCATTCAGATAGGGAACGCCTCGTCCGCGCACCCGTATCTCTCTGCCGCTCTGTGTTCCTTCGGGAATCTTGATGCTCACCGGGCCGTCGATGCCGGGGATCTCGAACTCCGCGCCCATGGCCGCCTGCGGAAAGCTGACAGGAATCACACAGTACAGGTCGTGCCCGTGGCGCTCGAAGAAGTCGTGCGGCTGGATGGAAAGAACAATGTAGAGGTCGCCTTTCGGTCCACCCACACGGCCTGCGTCTCCTTCACCCGCATAGCGGATGCGCGTGCCCTCTTCCACTCCCGGCGGCACTTTCACAGTGAGCTTGATCTCGGCAGCAGCGCGGCCTTCTCCGCGGCACGCCGAGCATGGATCGCCGATCACCGAACCCGTGCCGCTGCACGCCCCGCAGGTGCGCGCGACCGAGAAGAATCCCTGCTGATAGCGGACTTGCCCGCGTCCCTGGCATTGGCTGCAGACACTTGGACCGCGCCCCGATGCGCTGCCTCCCCCATGGCAAACCTTGCAGGTCTCCAGCCGGCGGATCTTCACTTCCGTCTCGGTGCCGAACATCGCGTCCTCAAAATGGATGGTCAGATCGAACCGCAGATCGTCGCCGCGTTGTTGCCGCGAGGCGCGCGATGCTCCGCGCGGCATGCCGCCCATCGAAAACATCTCGCCAAATAAATCGCCGAAAATATCGCCTAGATCCACGCCGCCGGCAAATGGCCCCGCCCCAAAGCCCTGCGCGCCGAGGCCTGCATGGCCGAATCGGTCGTAGGCCGCGCGTTTGTCGGCATCGCTCAGCACCTGGTACGCTTCGCTGGCTTCTTTGAACTTTTCTTCGGCTGCGTGGTCGCCTGGGTTCCGGTCAGGATGATACTTCAACGCCTGTTTTCGATACGCGCTCTTCAATTCCTGATCGCTGCAATCGCGTGAAACCCCAAGAACCTCGTAATAATCTGCTTTGCTCACTCTTGTATTAGAACCCATAGATCAGCTTTCAACCCTCAGCTTTCAGCCTGTTAGTTCTCGTCTCTTTCGATTCCCCAATTTCGGCGAAGTTCGATCTAAGCGTCTAACCTACCCGCTCGCTGCCCCACATGAAGCTGACGGCTGATAGCTGTCTCACTCTTCCACCTGCTTCGCATTGTGCGCCACCCGCACCAGTGCCGGCCGCAGCAGCCGCTCACGCATCCGGTACCCACGTCGGATTTCCTCCGCTACGTGCTGATCCGGCACATCGTCACACTCTACCGTTCCCAACGCTTCGTGAATGTGCGGATCGAATGCCTCGCCCACCGTCGGAACCGCGGTCACCTGCATCTTCTGCAGAATCTCTTCCATCTGTTTCACGATCAGGCTCACGCCGGAGCGCAACTGGTGCGCCGTCCCGGTGGATTTGAGCGCCAATTGAAAGTTGTCGAGCACCGGCAGGAACTGCTCCACCACGCCGCCCATCACAAATTCGCGGAACTCCGCGCGCTCGCGTTCAGCACGTTTCCTGGCGTTTTCAAAGTCGGCCTGCAACCGCGCCAGGCGATTAAGAAGCTGGTCGCGCTCCGCTTTTAGCCGCTCCACCTCGGACGTGGCAACCGGCTCCGCCTGATTTTCAGGCTCGGTCGGGCTCGCAAGTTCCTCTCCCGCCGGTGGGGCGGGCAGTTCCGCCGAGGCGTCGATCTTCGCGTCCCGCAACTCCGCCGCCTGCTCTGAAAACTCTGGAGAGTCAACCACGGTCAATTCTCTTTCCTGCTTCATTCAGCATATTCTCCGAAAGGCTCGGTTGCCTCTATTGGATGATTCACTTCGCGAATGGCCGCAGATTTACAGCCCGTCTATTGATATGGCTGCTTCAATATGAATGACTCGATCGCGGGTCTGCTCTAGGCCGACGGGACGTCGAGAATACGACCCGAAAGACGCGCAATGTAGCTCACCGCCTGAATCATCTCCTGATACTGGATCCGCGTAGGCGCGATCACCGCAACCGTACCCAGATTCGCATCACCCAGCCGCGCCGGCGCCGCAATCAGCACCAGGTCCTGCATCGCCGGCGAAGCTTCGTCAAGGCCGACAACCACGCGCACGTCCTGCTGCCGCCCATCCACGTAGGCGTTCAGCAGCTCCACCAGCCGCTGCTTCGCTTCCAGGGCCAGCAGCATCTGGCGCAGCCGCTCCCGATCCTGTTCCACGTTGATCAGGTTCGCAATGCCTTCAACAAATATGGTTGGCTCTACCCCATCACCTGCCAGAGCACCCTTGCGGCACAGTTCCTCTACCGACTTGAGCAGCTGGTGATAGGCCTCGCGCTCCATCTCCATTCGCCGCGTCACCTCGGCCCGGATCCGCTCAACCGGCCAGCCGCGGAAGTTCTCGTTCAGGTAGCTGCCCGCAGTTTCCAGTTCAACCGCCGCCATTTGATGATCGAGAGCCAGCACCCGGTCCTGCACGGTACCGGATTGCGTAACCAGCACCGCCAGCACGCGGCCGGTGGAGAGACGCGAAAAATGAATGTGCTCCAGCACTTGTCCCGCACTCGAACTCGCCAGTGCCACGCCCAGTCCGCTTGAGATCAGCGCCAGCACGTGCGACGTGCGCTCCAGGAATTCACATGTGCTTGCAACCCCGCTATAGCTTTCTTCAATCTGGTCGCGGCGCGCCTCGCTCAGCGGCGACTCCGTAACTCTCGCGCCAGGCCCGCCGGCAACCGCACCCGCAGCCAAGCTTCCCACTTGCGTGATCTGCTCAACGTAATAACGAAACGCGGCAGCTGTCGGCATGCGTCCAGCCGACGTGTGCGGCTGCTCCAGCAGCCCAGCTTCGCCTAGCGTCGCCATCACATTCCGCAGTGTCGCCGAGCTTAACCCCTCCCGGTCCGCAAAAACGCGCGCGACCGCCTGCGAAGCCACCGGCTCGCCGGTCGCAATATAGATGTCGATGATCGCATTCAACACCAACCGCTCTCGCGGGCTCAGGCGTGCTTCGTGCATCTTCTTGGCTCTCCATCCCGGCCACTGCCGTGAATCCGGCCGGTTTTCCTTGCGATCCAGGCCGGACATTCTCGTTGATTAAGTCTTTATTTTGCTTAAACTTACCCCAGAGAATAGTCGGGATATCTTTCCTTAAAGTTTAGAAAGACCTCTCTCCTGCTGTCAAGGAGCGCAATCACCCCGTCACCATCCTCATCACCTGCCATTTCCCTTTCCCGTGTCCATTACATCCGTAACCCATCCATACTTCCCCATCGTCACTCCACTTCTTTTGATGCTATTGTGGAACCGGCTGACAGCCGCAGCGGCCGCGGGCGGAGCCGAAACAAATGAGCCGCGGACCAGGTTTCTTTTGGAGGGGCCTCCATGAGCAGCTATCTCTGGTTCTTCTGCCGTAAGTCATTCCTGTCCATCGCCATTGCCTGCGCAGTCATTGCAGCGGTTCCCGCCTGCCATGCGGCGACTGCTCCGCAGCTCGACAAGCACGCTCGAAAGATGGAAAAGCGCCTTGCCAGGTTTCGTCCCGGCACCTACCTGGACCTTGCCTTTCGCGACAGCTCCCAAACCTATGGCTCCCTGGGCGCGCTCTCCGATTCGTCTTTCCAATTCACTGATGCCGACAGCAACCGCGTCCAGACCCGCTCTTATGACGACGTCGCCAGCGTGAAAAAGGCGAAAGAGTACATAGGCTCAGGGTCCGAGCCGGGCCGCCATATCCATCTACTCCTTCCAGTTCTCATCGGGGCCGGAGCCGCTGCCGCAGCATTCGCAATCGTTGAAGTGGTCCGCTGATCTGTCTCGGGATCCTGCGAAAATTCCGGCGACCTCGCGATCTTTCCGCCCTGTTAGATTCGTAGAAGGGCTGTCACCCCATCCCTGCGACGTTTTTTGTCGCAAGGGTGGGCTTTCGCTGCGACGCACGCGCCCATTGAGACCATGTTCCACCAGACTGAAGATCTCCGCATTCAATGGACGAAAGTCGTCCTTCCTCCCGTGTTTTTGGAGGAAGAACTCCCCGTCAGCGACGCCGCGTCGACCACCATCTACAACGGTCGCAACGAGATTACCGCCATTTTGAAGGGCCAGGACGATCGCCTGCTGGTTCTCGCCGGTCCGTGCTCCATCCACGATCCCAACGCCGCGCGCGAATATGCCGCATTGCTCAAAGGCGCCATCGACGAGTTCTCCAGCGACCTGCGCATCGTCATGCGCGTCTATTTTGAAAAGCCGCGCACCACCATAGGCTGGAAGGGCCTGATCAACGACCCGCACCTCGACGGCACCTACAAGATCAACGATGGACTGCGCCTTGCGCGCCACCTGCTCCTCGACCTTGCCGGGATGGGCGTTCCCACGGGCACTGAATTCCTTGACATGATTTCGCCGCAGTACATCGCCGGCCTTGTAAGCTGGGGCGCCATTGGCGCGCGCACCTCTGAAAGCCAGGTGCATCGACAGCTCGTCTCCGGGGTGTCGTGCCCGGTCGGATTCAAAAACGGAACATCAGGCGATGTGCAGGTTGCCGTCGATGCCGTGCTTTCCGCGTCGTACTCGCACACCTTTCTCGGCCACACGCATCACGGCCAGTCGGCCATCTTCGTCACCGCCGGCAATCCCGATTGCCACATCATTCTGCGCGGCGGCACAAAACAGGTGAACTACACGGCAGAATGCGTGGCCCAAACCGCGGCGCTTATGGAAAAGGCCGGTATCCCCCAGCGCATCATGATCGACTGCAGCCACGCCAACAGCCAGAAGGATTACCGGCGCCAGGCCGTCGTCTGTCACGACGTTGCCGCGCAAATCGCCGCCGGCGATCGTCGCATCATGGGCGCCATGTTCGAAAGCAATCTCGTAGCAGGTGCGCAGAAGCTCATCCCGGGCCAGCCCCTCGTCTACGGTCAAAGCATCACCGATGGCTGCATTGACTGGTCGGAAACCCGCACGCTACTCGCCGAACTCGCCGCCGCAGTCCGCGCCCGCCGAAGAAGATAGGCCTATTGGCTACTCCCCGTCCTTACGCGTTCCCCAACACCACCGTGTGCGGGCTCCTCGGAATCGGATGCGCCGTGACCCCTTTGAATCCGGCCTCCTGATACATCGCTGAAAGCTCAGAAAACGGATAGGCGTCTCCCGCCACTGTAGATGCCAGCATGATGAGCGCAAAGGCCGCAGGCATCGGCGGCGACACGCGATCCTCATTGGGCACAAACTCCAGCGTCGCCGCGCGTCCACCCGCCTTAAGGGCGGCCCGCACTTTCTTCAGCAGACCTACGCACGTCTCCTTGTCGAAGTGATGCAGAAAATTCGTCAACAGCACCGCGTCGTACGGCCCCTTGAAGTCCACCTCGAATGCGCTGCCCGGCAGCATGTCGTACCGGTCCTTCACACCCGCCTTCTCGGCGTTCTTCAGAGCCACGCGCAGCACCGGCGCCCAGTCGAGTCCAGTCACATGCGCCTGGGGGTTCTGTTTGGCAATCTCGATCCCGAACAGCCCATGGCCTGCGGCAATGTCGAGCACGCGCATTGGGCCATCGTGCCCGTTCAGCACCACCGCGCCCAACGGAGCAGCCATGGGAGCCATCATGGGCGCCATGGTTTCGGCGAACTGCACCCAGATCGGGTTCTCCGGCTCCACGCTTCCATCACCTTGAAGGGTTGTACGGCCTTTGCGCACGACTTCAGCCAACTGGCTGAATGAATCGTTCATGGCCTGGTTGCCAAGGAACTGCGCGATCGAAGCTAGGCACGCAGGCGACCGCGGATCGAGGAACGCAGCGCTCGAAGCCGTGTGTTTGTAGTGTCCATCCTCCTTGGCCAGCACTCCGTTGATCACCAGGAAATCGCAAAGGATCCGGATTCCGCGCTCCGATGACGAGCAGTGGCGAGCGATCGACGCCGCATCTCCCGGCCCTTCACCAACAGCCCGGAAAAGGTCAAGGTCGATGGCGGCTTTCAAGGCATGCGTGCGCTGGTGCGCATTCAGCATTTCGAACACGATGCCGGGATTCAGTGGCTGTTCCGCAGGACTTCCTGCTTGCATGGTCGACCTCCGCTTTCGCCCAGCGGGATGGTTGGATTTTTGGGGAGCCCGGAACTGGGCTCACAGAGTGTATCACCCGCTGCGCAGCTTCGCGCAATCGCTTTCCGCTTCAAGCTGCGCCATTACGCAAATCCGGGTGCCTCACCCCCGGGGTCCATACAGACGGGTCCTTGTCTGTGGGATGGAGCCTCGCGATCCTGCGCAGCGGATTTTTGTCACTGGCGTGGGGATGGAATTTTCCGCGCCTACTTGTGCGCCACGCGCGGTGGTCCGCCGTGCGGCACGGGCACTGGATGCCCGATCAGCACGCCCGTTCTCCGCCGCGTAATCTCAATGCGGCATACGAGGCCATGGGGTCCAATGCACGTCCTGTCGCGCACCGCTAGCCATTCAATCTGATCCGGCTCCAGCATCCACGCGGTCGCATTTGCGGCGTTGTGCGTCTCCTGCATAAAGTACGCTGCGTTCATATCGGCGTCGGCCGCGTCGGCGTTGTCCTGTTCGCATCCTTCGGGCGCAGGCTCATCCTCGGAATGGAAGCAATAATCTTCGTCGTGCACCAGCACATATTTTTTGCCGTTGGCTGGAATAAAGTATCGCGGTGAAATCGCGGGAATCCCCGTCCCTCTCTCCCATCTGTCCAGGTCAGAGAGGAACTCCGGCGGTAGCTGCCCCATGGCCAGCTCTGTGTCGGCCAGCTGTCTCGAAAAAATCGTGAGCGTCGGCGCGGGTTCGCCATTCGTGGGATGAAAGTAGATGCTGCCGACCGCCATCCCCGATTGCATATCGAACCACATCATCGTCTTTCCGGCTAGGTACGATCCGCCGCGCGTGCTGATGGTAACGTATCGGTGATCCCTTATCGTGATGGGAATCGCCATTGTGCCCAGCAGTTCCTCGCTCGCATCCATCAACGACTTGTCCGACCCGTAGTGATACTCGGTGTGCGGAATTGCCTGCTTCATCGCATTCTTGAAACGCTTGTCCTTCAGTAGGTTCCCGGGCGTGTCGTTGGCGTAGTCGTGGAGAAAGCTAAGCTGATCAGCGGGAATGAGGTTCTCGAGGACCGCTGGCGGCGGTGGCCCCGGCGGCGGAGGCGGTGCGTCCTGCTGCACTCCCGTGCCTGGCGTGTCAGGCGCCGGTTGCTGCGCCGCTAATTGAATGCCGGTGAAAATGAGAGCCAGGGCGGCGAACAACAGGACAACAAACGGAACCTCAAAACTGTTTGTTGATTGGATCTTCATGGAGACGACCTCACCGAACAAAGTACACCAGTCGTCGGCGCTTTTGCCTTTAAAATTTCCTCTCATGCCGTAGCGCCGGTCTCCGGACCGGCTGTCGTGCGGGCGCCCCGCCCGCACCTGTGGCTGCCCCACGCTCGCGGCATCTTTGTCTTTGCCGCCAGGTCACGCCCGTCTCAATCCGCCAGCCAATATCCGCCGTCTCCGCACGATACCCTGAAGGGTTGTGCCCTTCCTCTCTCCCTTCCGCTTGCGGCAAAGGTCGCTCGTTCGCGCCATCATTTTGTCGGTGGGAGCATTTCTGGCCAGTCTGCGGCTTGCCGGATTCCCGAATATCGAGAACCTCCACGGTTCCCCATGGCAGATCCTTGCGCTCCTTTTCGCGGCGTGGGGTATGGCAGAAACCGCTCGCTGCCTGCAACGTCGATGGAGCCTGTACCATGCCGGCATCCTCATCCTCCTCTATGCCAATCTCTTGATTCTCACATCCATCGTCGTGTTGATGACGGTTCCGTGAGCCGCTCCACGCCATCAAAAAGCTTGCTGCATCCCAGGCAGGTCACCATGTACGATGGGCGAAGCGCATTCGTACAACGGCAATCCGCTTCTCGATCGGCCCCCTGTCTCTGTAAGCCGCAATGCCGTTCAAATCATTCATGCGCTGGAGGAAGCGATGCTGAAAGGATTTCGAGATTTCATTATGCGCGGCAACGTCGTCGATCTTGCCGTGGCCGTCATTCTGGGCGCCGCATTCAACGCCATTGTGGCGTCTCTTGTCGGCGATGTGTTGAATCCGTTGATCGCCGCCACCATCGGAAAACCGGATTTCAGCGGCGTGATTTTGCATGTAGGTGGCGGGGCGATCAAGGTTGGCAACTTCTTCAATGCGGTCGTTGCATTTCTGATCGTGGCCGTCGTGGTCTATTTCGCCATCGTCGTTCCCATGAACATGATCGCGAAGCGCATGAAGAAACCCGAAGCCCCGGCCGCTCCAACCACAAAGGCCTGTCCCGAGTGCCTCAGCGACATTCCGCTCGCAGCGCGGCGCTGTGCCCACTGCGCCCAGCCTGTTAGCTGATAGAATTGCCGGTTCAAACAACGGAGAGGGCCTCACCTGATGAACGTGCGCGTCGCGGCTGCATTTTTTCTTTCTCCAGCATTATTTCTCGTGGGGCCCTCGTCGAACCGGTTGGCCGCGCAAGCGCCGTCGCAAAAGACTGCCTTCGGCTACTCCGACTTCAACACCGAGGCGAAACTCGAAGAAAAATTCCTCGCCGTGCCCGACGCCAAACTAGCTGGTGAAGAGCTGAAAACACTCACCGCGGAGCCGCACCTCGCCGCCACTCCCGAGGATCACGCAACCGCGGAATATGTCGCTGGCAAGTTCCGGGCCGCCGGACTCGAAACCGAGATCGTTCCCTACCGAGTGCTCCTCAATTGGCCGAAGGATGTGCGCGTCGAAGCGTTTGACGCCGCGGGCCATTTGCTCATGAGCGGGCCCACCCGCGAGCACGTGACCAGCGATGCCCAACAGGACAACCCGCGCGTCGTGATGCCGTTCAACGGATCGTCCGGATCGGGCGATGTAACCGGCGAGGTCGTCTACGCGAACTACGGGCGTCTTGAAGACTTCAATGAGCTCGCGGCGCAGCACGTCGATGTGCGCGGAAAGATTGTCATCTGCCGTTATGGTTCCAACTTCCGCGGCGTCAAGGTCTACCTGGCCGAGCAGCGCGGAGCCATTGGCGTTCTTCTCTACTCCGACCCCCAGGACGATGGCTACTACAAGGGAGATCCCTACCCGAACGGTCCCTGGCGGCCTGCAACCGGCGTGCAACGTGGTTCGGTGCAGTATCTGTTCAAGTATCCCGGCGACCCCGAGACACCCGGAGTCGCCTCCACTCCTGAACTTCCCGACTCTGCGCGCGTCAAAAACTTCACCGGGCCCAACGGCGATCAACCGCACATCATTTCCATCCCCATCAGCTATCACGATGCCGCGCCCATTCTCCAGGCGCTCAAAGGTCAGGGAGTGCCGGAAGGCTGGCAAGGTGCGCTCCCGTTCCGCTATCACCTCGGTCCGGGCGGCGCGAAAGTCCATCTTGTCTCCCAGCAGGATTACCAGCGGCGCATCATTTGGGATGTGATCGGAAAAATAAAGGGTGCGCAGGAGCCGGACGAATCTGTGATTGTCGGCAATCACCGGGACGCATGGGTCTACGGCGCCGTTGACCCCAACAGCGGCACTGCGGCGATGCTCGAAGAGGTGCACGGCCTCGGCGACCTGTTGCAACAGGGATGGCGGCCAAAGCGCACCATCATCTTTTGCAGTTGGGATGCCGAGGAAGAAGGCCTGATCGGATCAACCGAATGGGTTGAGCAGCAGGCCCAGGCCCTGGATCAGGCAGTCGCATACTTCAATGTGGACGTCGGCGTCTCGGGCCCGAACTTTTCCGCCGCGGCCGTGCCTTCTCTGAAGGAGTTTGTCCGCAATATCACCCGTGAAGTTCCCAGCCCGATGGCCGGCACGGTTTTCGATCAATGGCGCACAAACCGCTCCGCTGGCAATGAACATCGCGCTTCGAATGCCCCGCCGGAGAAGTCCGATGAGGTGCATGTCGGCGATCTCGGCTCGGGATCGGATTTCACGCCGTTCCTGCAACACGCTGGCGTGCCGTCAACCGACGTCACTTCCGGCGGTCCCTATGGCGTCTACCACTCCACCTTCGATGACTTCGCCTGGTTCACGCAAAACGCCGATCCGCACTTCCTCTATTTGCAGGAAATGGCGCGAGTCCTTGGGCTCGAAACCATGCGAATGGCCGACGCCGACGTGCTCCCCTACGACTACGTTGCCTACGCGCATGCGATTTCAGCCTATATCGGCGCGGCCAAGCAAAAAGCTGCCGACGCCGGTCTCAGCAGCCTCGACTTCGCGCACGCCGAAGCCGCCGTGGCCCGCTTCGCCGCAGCGGCCCAGCAGGTGCATGCTGTCGAATCTGCGCCCTCCGGCGATTTGGCCAAACTCAATCTCGCTCTGCGCCAAACAGAAACAGCTCTGCTCTCACCGGACGGTTTGCCTAATCGCCCGTGGTTCCGGCATACGATTTACGCTCCCGGCGAGTACACCGGCTACGCCGCCGTCGTCATTCCTGGCGTCAATGAGGCCATCGACGTCAAAAACGCGAGCCTCGCCGCACAGCAGTTGCAGGTTCTCGCCGAGGCCCTCGACCGCGCAGCAGGCGTCCTGGAAAAGGTGCAATGACCGCGCTCTCACATCCATCAGTCGAGACTCGTCGTTACATAAGTTACGTCGGCTTCACGCCGTCTCCGCCAGCCTCCACAGCCCCGAATCTCATTGCTACCCCCAAATAGCTATATCTCTTCCACCGAGGAGTGATTCCCCATGAGCCCGTTCGAGCGCTATCGTCCAGAGTCAAGCTGCCGATAGAGCCCTTAGGGTGCATAGCAGCAAACATGGGATGGAACTTCCATGATGGATTTATTGCTTGGGTTCGCCTTTGTTGCCATGATCCTTTCCCCGGCCGTTGTGGTGTCGGTGCAGCGGGCGCGCACACATCAGAGAAATCACCGGTAAGGAGTTGCAAGCGGAGGTTTTTATGAGCGAGCTATTTATTGAACTGGGCCTGATCGCAATGATCCTTATACCGGCCATCGCGACTTCATTACAGCCGGCCCGCGTGGCTAACAGCAGCTCCCCAAGAGTGGCGAAATCCCGCCCCACCGCCTGACCCACGCGCCTTTTTCGTTCGCGCGCCTCTCAGTCCCTGCCCGCGGCAATCCGTCATCCCTGATCCCTACTGGCTAGTCCCTATTGGCTATTCCCTATTGGCTATTCCCTACTGGCTACTCCCTACTGGCTACTCCCCTTGTCCCTGTTCCTTGACCCCGCGCCCCCCGGCCCGTATCGTTGTAGATGGAGCATCATGAAGGTTTCCCCAAATACCCTCCGCATCGGCATCGCATCCGTCGTCATCCTTGGCACCATCGGCTGGCTCGCTTATACGGGATACGGATCCAGCAAGAGTTACTTCGTCCACATAGGAGAGCTGCGTGGCATGGGCGACAAGGCCTACCACAGCCAGTTGCGCGTGGATGGCTTTGTGCAGCCCGGCACCATCCAGCAGGACGGCACGCACGTCGATTTTGTGATGAATGAATTCGAAAGCCATTCGCCCAAAGCCCCAACCGGCCGCCTCCTGAAAGTGACCTACAAGGGCACTGAGCCGCCGCCGGATACTTTCAAAGATGACGCCGAAGCCCTCGCGATCGGCACCTACGGCCGCGACGGTGTCTTCCATGCCACCGAACTGCAGGCCAAGTGCGCCAGCAAATACGCGCCGCAGCAACCCGGCGCAGCGCCGGCCTCCGGAAAACCATCCACCGCGTCCAACCCCTCACCCGCCCCGAATTCGACTGCTCAAACCGCCGCAAACTGATCGAATGAACGTCAACGCATCCGCAGCCGCCGGCAAAACGCCTTCCGCGCGGTTCGATCAGGTGTCAAAGCTTTTCGGCACCTTTGCCGCGCTCCGCCAGGTTTCACTTGATCTCGAACCCGGCCGCTGCTACGTCCTGCTCGGCCCCAACGGCGCCGGCAAATCCACGCTCCTGCGCATACTCGCCGGCCTTTTGCGCCCCAGCCACGGCACGGTCCGCGTCTTCGGCGACTCCCAGCCGCATGAATCCCGCGCTCGCATCGGTTACATGAGCCACGCCGCCATGCTCTACGACGAGCTCACGGCCCAGGAGAACCTGCTCTACTTCCGCAGCCTTTATCCGGGACGCGCCTGCCTCGAGCCAGCCGATGCGCTCCGCCAGGTCGGCCTCGATCCCGATCTCAATCGCTACGTCGGCCAATATTCGCAGGGAATGCGGCAGCGCACCTCGCTCGCCCGCGTGCTCCTTCCCGTGCCCGATCTGCTCCTGCTCGACGAGCCCTTCTCCAATATGGATGTCGAGAGCGTCCGCCAGATGGTCGAGCTCCTGGCGCGCTTTCGCCAGAGCGACCGCACCATCGTCCTCACCACCCACCAGCGCGATCTCGCCGCACCCATCGCCGACTGGGTCATCACCCTCCAGGCCGGCCGCGTCGCATCACTTGATCCCGGGAGCCCGACGCAATGAAGACCAACGGCGCGCGCTTTCTCGAGTCTCTCGCCATCCCCTTCGAACTTCGCGAGTACGAAGTCGATGAAAACGATCTGTCGGCGATCGCGGTTGCCAAAAAAATTGAAATGCCCGCCGAGCAGGTCTTCAAAACCCTTCTGACATGCGACGGCGCGCACAACTACGCATTCGCCGTCATCCCCGGCGACGCCGCCCTCGACTTCAAAAAACTTGCTCGTCTCGCTCAGTGGCGCAAAGCAGAAATGGCTCCGCTCAAAGATGTCCAGCCCCTCACCGGCTACATTCGCGGAGGCGTCACCATCTTCGGCGCCAAAAAAGCCTACCCCGTCTTCGTCGATGAAACCGCGATTCTCTTCGACAAGATCAGCGTCTCCGCCGGAACGCGCGGCACCCAGCTTATCCTCACGCCAGACGACTATCTGCGTGCCGCCGCCGCACTCGATGAACCCGTCCAGACCGCCGACCTTACCAAAGAAGCAAGACCATCTCCGGAGGGCCACTCCGCATGACCCGCGCCCTCTTCACCCATCTCGTCAAGGATCTCCGCATCGAGTGGCGCACCCTCGACGCCATGATCTCCATGCTCTTCTTCTCCGGCCTCGTGGTCGTGCTCTTCTCCATCGCCTTTGATCCGCGCGGCGCGTTTGCGCAGCAAATCGCGGGCGGCGTGCTCTGCGTGGCCACCATGTTCGCTTCCGTCAGCGCGCTCAACCAGGCATGGTCGCGCGAAATCCGTCACCAGGTCATGGACGCGCAGCGCATGGTCCCTTCGCCGGGCGCGGAGCTCTATCTCGCCAAGGCCGTCGCCAACTTTCTCTTTGTCACCATCGTCCAGGTCATCCTCGCGCCTTTCTTCTTCATCTTCTACAACCTGCACATCGCCGGGCAGGGATGGCTCCTGCTCCTCGTCCTTCCCCTCGGCACATGGGCTTTAGTCGGCAATGGCGTCTTCTTCGCCGCGCTCTCCATGAGCAGCCGCAACCGTGAGCTGCTGCTCTCCATCATTCTCTTTCCCATCTTCATCCCCGCATTGCTCGCCATGGTGCAGGCCACCACCTCCATCTTCACCGGCGACAGCGACCCCACTCTCTGGATCAAGATGCTCCTGGGCTACGACATCATCTTCACCACCGCCAGCCTGCTCCTCTTCGACGTCATCTTCCACGCTGAATAGCCGTGGCGCCCACCCTCGCGCGTGCCCCATCCAAGCTCTCCTTGGGTGGGGTATGCGGACTCGTCAATCCCGCCGACCATAGCCTCGTCCGGTGCGAAGGACAACTCCCTTTCACCCGCCTCCATCCAACTGGCGAATGGAGGGCTGTATTATTCCTTCTCCGCGCATTCCATCCACAACCCACCTTATTCTCATCTTCATTACATTCACCATCGCTGCGACCTCTCTCGCCGCAGAACAGGTTCCGGTCGTTTACAAACAGGGCGCGATCCATGGATTTCTGCTTTTGAAAGATGAAAACGGAAAAGAAATCGCGGTGGGGGACCAGACCAACGAGGTGCATGGAAACTTGATTCGCTCGCGAACTGTCTTTCAGTTTCGCGACGGGTCGGTGGATGACGAAGAAACCGTATACCGCCAGGGGTCAACCTTCCAGCTCATTCGCGACCACCACATCCAGAAAGGCCCCTCCTTCCCCAAGCCGGCCGAAGTCACCATCGATGTTGCGAAAAACGACGTCACCTGGGTGGACCTGTCCGGTAAAGACAAGCAAGCAAAGAGCCAGCACATGAATCTTCCTCGTGACCTTGCCAATGGAATGGTCCCGCTGCTGGTCCAGAACTTTCCGCACGGTGCCGCCCAACTGAAGGTTTCCTATCTCGCCGCCGGATCGAAGTCGCGGATCGTGCAGTTGACCATCACGCCCGACAGAAGCGACAAGGTTCTGGTGGGATGGAGCGATCGTAAGGCCCACAGGTTCAACGTCCACACCGAACTTGGAGGGATTGCAGGGGTCGTCGCTCCACTCATCGGCAAGCAACCGCCCGATGTCGGCGTGTGGGTGGTCGAAGGAAGCGACGCGCCCGTTCCCGCCTTTATCAAGCTGGTCGCGCCGTTTTATGAAGACGGCCCGGCATGGACAGTGCTGCTAGCAGCACCCAGCTGGCCCAGCGAAGACCAAAAGTAAATCGCCCGGGCGCCGTGTGCCCGGGTGCGGGGCGCTTCGTTGCGATCACGGTTTTGGGGAGGCGCAGGAACGCGTCGCACTACTTTTTGTGCAGGTTTTCGGCCAAGAGGCTGTAAAGTGCCTCGAATCATCACAAATGTTCGCTAAAGTGGTGCGTTGCACACGTGAAACGTTCGCTTAAGTGGTTGCGAATTGCATCAAAATGTAACCACCGGAGGTTGCACTTTTGCCACGCATTGACCTCGCCAGGTTCCGTTTTAGGCGATTTATAACCACCTGCGGTTACGAATCAGAGCAAAGCGCACCAAACAATTTCGCGAAAGAGGAATTAAATGCAATTTCTTGTCCTCTAAAGCGCGGATTTGAGCCTCCTTTTGACGCGTTTTTGCGCGATTTTGCGGAGCAACAGAGATAAGAGATCAGAGAACAGAGATCCGGGGGCCTTTGCGGCACGACTAAAGCCACCCCAGCGACGAAGACCTGTCGCTGGGGACCCCGGCAAGTCGTGCCCTGACACGAAGCCATTTATGAGACCGGCTCTAAGGGCCTGCCTCGGTGTAGGCGTAGTCGTTTGAAAGCTGGGTGGCGCCTCCGTTGATGAAGGTCCAGAGGCGCACGTAAATCGCGACTCCGTTAGTGGGCAGGGTCACGGTCGTGCTGGTGCCGGAGATGGGCCCGATGTTGGCCACGTCGGCGGTGCCGGGCGATGTGCCAACCCAGAGATAGTAGGTCAGCGCACCTCCGGAGCCCGGATTCCAGTTGAAGGTCGTGGAAGCGCCAGGTAGCGTGCTGTTGTTTGTCGGGCTGGTGATTACGGCGGCGGCGGGAGTGGCCTCGGTGTAGGAATAGTCGTTGGAAAGCTGGGTCGCGCCGCCGTTGATGAACGTCCAGAGGCGGACGTAGACCGGGGTGCCGCTGGTGGGCAGGTTCACGGTGGCGCTGGTGGTGGAGAGTGGACCGATGTTGACCAGGTCGGCGGCGCCGAGCGATGTGCCGACCCAGAGATAGTAGGTCAGCGCGCCGCCGGAACCTGCGCTCCAGTTGAAGGTGGTGGAGGCGGACAGTAGCGTGCTGCCGTTTGTGGGACTGGTGATTACGGCGGCGGCGGGGGTGGCTTCAGTGAAGGTGTAGTCGTTGGAAAGCTGTGCCGCGCCGCCGTTGATGAACGTCCAGAGGCGGACATAGATCGGAGTTCCGTTCGTGGGCAGGGTTACGGTGGCGCTGGTGGTGGAGAGCGGGCCGATGTTGACGAGGTCGGCGGCGCCAAGCGATGTGCCGACCCAGAGATAGTAGGTCAGCGCGCCGCCGGAGCCTGCGCTCCAGTTGAAGGTGGTTGAAGCGGACAGTAGCGTGCTGCCGTTTGACGGGCTGGTGATGGCGGCTGCGGATGAGGTGGCTTCGGTGAAGGTGTAGTCGTTCCAGAGCTGTGTCGCGCCGCCATTGATGAAGGTCCAGAGGCGCACGTAGATTGGGGTTCCGTTGGTGGGCAGGTTGACGGAGATTTTGGTGCTGGTGAAAGGCCCCATGTTGACCAGGTCATAGCCGCCGAAGGTGGTGCCGATCCAGAGATAGTAGCTGGTCACATCAGCGGGGTGGCTCAAGATGAAGGTGGTCGAGGCTGAAGCCAATGTGGAGCCGTTCGACGGACTGGTGATCGCGGCTGCAGTGGGAACGAACTCGCTGTAGGTGCTGTCGCTGTAAAGCTGGGTCGCGCCGCCGTTGAAGAACGTCCACAGGCGCACGTAGATCGGGGCTCCGTTGGTGGGCAGGGTCACGGTGGCGCTGGTGCCTGTGAAGGGCCCCATGTTGGCGAGGTC
This sequence comes from uncultured Acidobacteriaceae bacterium, assembly GCA_963751285.1. Taxonomy (GTDB): domain Bacteria; phylum Acidobacteriota; class Terriglobia; order Terriglobales; family Acidobacteriaceae; genus Telmatobacter. Next base: position 232,399 of record CAVVUE010000019.1, read on the forward strand.
ATAGCCGCCGGGGGTTGTGCCGATCCATAGGTAGTAGGCCGTGGTTCCGGCGAGACCTGCATTCCAGGTGAAGGTAGTTGTGGCCGAGGTGAGTGCGGTGTCCGGCGAGGGCGAGATCATGGTTGCCGCCGCGGGCAGTTCGGCGGTGCCGCTCAGCGGGACCGACTGCTGCACATTGGTCCCGTTCAGATTGTTGTTGGTCAGCGTCACGTTCTCGCTCAAGGGCGAGCCGGGGGCCAGCGGAGCGAACTCGACGGGAACGTCGCACTCCTGCCCGGCGCTGAGGCTGGTTGTGCTGGTGCAGGGGTTGGTGTCGCTGGCCTCGACGAAGTCGGTGGGATAAGTGAAGCCCGAGAAGACGAGGGGCATATTGCCGATGTTGAAGACCTGCGCGGTCAGCGTGCCGTCAGTAGTGTCGGTGGAACCGACGGCCGTCGCTGTGGGGAAAGTGAGGGTGGGCGGAGTGGCAGCATTCAGCTTTTTCAACGTGGTTTGGGTGGTGTCGGCAACATAAACATTGCCGCCGCCGTCCACCGCCACGCCTGCGGGGGATTTGGAGCCGCTGCCCAACGGGGTGACACAACTGGAGGAATTGCAGCCGGGGGGCATCTCTTTCACCGCGTGATTGCCGTAATCGGCAACATAGACGTTGCCGGCCCCGTCTACCGAAACGCCAGTGGGAAAGTAGAAGCCGCTGCCCAGCGCCGTCACGCAGCTCGACGAAGCGCAGCCGGGGGGCGTCTCCTTCACGAGGTCGTAACCCTCATCGGCAACATAGACGTTGCCGCCCCCGTCGACAGCCACGCCGTAGGGCGCATCGAAGCTTCCGCCCAGCGTGGTGACGCAACTGGAGGAAGCGCAGCCGGCGGGCATCTCCTTCACGGCGTTGCTGCCGTAATCGGCGACGTAGACGTCGCCGCTCCCGCCCACGGCCACGCCTGCGGGAGCACTGAAACCCCCGCCCAGCGTGGTGACGCAGCTCGAGGAGGCGCAGCCGGGTGGCATCTCCTTCACCGCGTTGTTTCCGGAGTCGCCGACGTAGACGTTGCCGCTCGCGTCCACGGCCACACCAAGGGGATCGCTGAATCCGGTACCCAGCGTGCTGACGCAAGTAGAAGAGGCGCAGCCGGAGGGCATCTCCTTCACCGCGTTGTTATAGCTGTCCGCGACATAGACGTTGCCGCTCGCGTCGACTGCCGCGCCACTGGGGTTGTTGAAGCCGCACAGGGTTGTAATTGTGGCCGGTTCGAAGGCGATCTGCGGGCCGGTGCCGATGCCGGAGATGTAGGTGGTCGACAACACGTTGCCGGAGCCGTCTTTAAAGACCACTGCGCCCATGCGCAGGCCGGCATACTTTGGCGCGAACTGCACGTTGACGGTGCAGTTTGTGGTTGAGGCGTAGGTGGTTGCCGTGCAGGTATCGCTGCCGGCGTCGATAAAGTCGAGGTTGGGCGCGCCCTGCGTGAGCACACCGATGCTGCCCACCGTGGTGCTGGCAGGGATGGAGAAGTTGAGCGTTTGCACGGCGCTGGTTGTGCCAACCGAGATGGAGCGAAAGTCGCCCTGGCCATACTCCCAGGTGTCGTTGACGTAACCGCTGTAGTCGTCTCCCCCGAACAGGACAACTTGGCCTTGCGCCGCGTCGTAGGCCGCGGCGGGGAAAACGCGTGGGGACGGGCTGGCCGCAGGGCTCTCCTGGGTCCAGTTGCTCCCGTCCCACACCCACGTGTCGGCGAGATAGTTGTTGCCGTCGTATCCCCCGAATAGGACCACCTTGCCGAGCGCCGCATCGTAGGCCATGGAGAAAGCTACGCGTGCGGACGGGGTGGTCGCAGGAGTCTCTTGGGTCCAGTTGGTCCCGTCCCACACCCACGTGTCGTTGAGGTAGCCGGCTGCGTCGTCTCCCCCGAACAGGACCACCTGGCCATGCGCCGCATCGTAGGCCGTGACGGAAAAATCACGTCCGGACGGGCTGGCCGTGGGAGTCTCCTCTGTCCAGTTGGTCCCGTCCCACACCCAGGTGTCGTTGAGGTAGCCGGCTGCGTCGTCTCCCCCGAACAGGACAACCTGGCCGTGCGCCGCATCGTAGGCCATGGTGGCACCTTCGCGCGCCGATGGGCTATTCACGGGGGTCTTCTCGGTCCAGTTGGTCCCGTCCCACACCCACGTGTCGCCGAGGGGGGGCGCTGCCGCCGGCTCCGCCGAACAGGACCACCTGGCCGTGCGCCGCATCGTAGGTCATGGCGGAAAGAATTCGCGCGGACGGGCTGGTCGCGGGAGTTTTCTCGGTCCAGTTGGTTCCGTCCCACACCCACGTGTCGCCGAGGAAGCCGCTGTTGTATCCCCCGAACAGGAACACTTGGCCGTGCGCCGCGTCGTAAGCCATGGCGGAGTAGGCTCGCGCGGAGGGGCTGGCCGCGGGCGACAGCTGCACCCAGTTGGGCACGAAGGTTTGCGCACGCGCCTGAATAGCCGCCTGCCATCAGCAACAACGCGACGAGCGAGAACGCAAACAAAGTGGGGCGAGCTGCCCTGGGGTATGTGCACGCTATGCGCCGCTGCTCGTGCGCCGGTTTCGCGTTGGTGCTGCTGGTGAATGCGAGGCGGGCGAGTGCCCGTTGCAGGCATGATGGCAGGGAAGAGAAAGCAGACGAACAACGCACGGGAGACCTCCTTGCGTGAAGCGCGCGCCGGACCATCTCCCCATGGAGCGGGGAGATGGAGCGCCGGCGGGTGAAGACACTAGACTTCAGCCACCGCGCGGGGCCTGCCTAGACAGGTGACCCGCGCGAGGGAATTGCGGAGCCCGGAGATGCAACACCCTGTCCGGAACGTATGTGAGCTGGAACAGGAAGATTTGTTTTGCTTATGAAACCGGGGGGAAGACAGCGGCAGAATAATCGGGTGCGAAAAAAATGTCAAACACAATTGGTCGGGGCTCACCCTTCGCAAAGAGCGCGAAGGAGGGGGCGACCCGAGCGTTTTTGTGCTGCCGGTTCTTACGCCCGCTGAAGCTGGCTGGCGCTCTGATCTGCACACTTTTTCCCCAGTCTTGCGACTGGGGCTAGCCTATGCCGCCCGCGTTGCGGGCTTCGGAGCCAGACGCCACATGAATGCGACTGTTCGCATGTCGCGTGGGTCAGGCTGGGCGATGGTGAGGCCCACCCTTCGCAAAGAGCGCGAAGGATGGGGCAACCCGGAGTTTTTGTACTGTCGGTTCTTACGCCGCTGAAGCGGGCTGGGGCGCGAAGACGCGAACGCGCTTCCCAGTCTCGCGACTGGGCTATCCATCTGCCACGCGCGTTGCGGGCTTGCTGTCGTCTCCCGGGTTCCAGAAACGAGACCTGGGGCACCCATCTTCAGTGACAGATCGAGATATGGGCTACCCGCCGAGGACCCGCTCATCGCGATAGGGCTGTCAAGTTCCATGACATGCTTTACAGGTTGTTATCAGGACATCCTTTACAGGCAGGGGTTCAGCGGAGGGCGTTCCACCGCGGTGGAACGCCCTCCGCTGAGGTCGATCTCCTGCACCAGAGTGCGGCAGAAGTAGACCAGTACGCGCTGGTCGATGCGTTGGAGGCGAACCGTATGCGAGGCCAGCGCCTGGCTTACTCTCCAGCGCTGGTCTCCGATGTAAATGTGCCCTTGCTGACCGACCTTGCGCAACTCGGCTCCCACACCGTAATCCCAGGCTTGCGGGTTGGGGTCGTAGACCCGTGTGCTGGGCCGCCAGAGACTGGCCGGTGTGCGCATGCCCAGAGCCTCATGGGGCCGCAGCTCGTTGTACTCGTGGCGGAAGTTGTCCAGCCAGTTTTGCGTCAGCCACTGTTCCGCGCCAGCCCTGCTGCGTGCTCGTTCCAGCGAACCATGGAACCGCTCCACCTTGCCCTGCGTCTGAGGATGCCGCACGCCGGAAAAATGGCAGCGCACGCCCTGCTTCATCAGCCACACCATCAACTGCGTCCAGCCGCTGGCAGAACGGGCATTCCACCACGGCACGCCATGGTCCATCAGCAGCGCGTCCGGCAGCCCGCTGGTGCGGAAGGCGCTCTCCAGCCGCTCGCGCACCGCTTCGCTGCGCGTCGTGCCGGTCTGCTCCAGCGCAACCAGATAGCGGCTGTGGTCGTCCAGCACTGACAACGGGCCGATCGCGGCGCCGGTGCCCTTCTGCCCCTTGAAATCCATCTGCCACAGTTGGTTGGGCTGCTCCCGCTCGAACCGGCCACTGGCCTGCCGGCGGCTCTCCCGATCCAGCACCAGATCATGGCGAACCAGAACGCGGTGCACCGTGATCACCGGCAACACCAGACCTTCGCGCCCCAACAGCACCGCCAGCTTGCGCGCTCCCCAGTCGGGCCGCTGGCCGCGCAGCGCCACGATGCGCGCTTCGATCTCCCCCGCCGTCCGGCGCGGACTCAGGTGCGGACGGCGGCTGTGCTCTTCAACTCCGGCCACCCCGTGCTCAACGAAACGCTTCAGCCAAACATAGCCCGTCGGCCGACTGATCTCATACTCCCGGCACAAGCTGCTCAGGCTCTCGCCGCGGCTGGCTCGAACCACAAACTCCACTCGCTGATCCCGCACGCCCACAAGCCTCCACGACATCCCCCTACCCCCAGCTCAAAATCGATCACTCGATCCTGACCTGTAAAGGATGTCCTGATAACAACCTGTAAAGCATGTACTGATACTGAACAATAGGGCCGCGATGAACGGGGCACAGTCCCTAATACCTGGATGAGTGGGTCACCTGCCCATCCCGCCGAATTTTGGATCAGAGCTACGCCTTGCGGTTTCGCGATCTCCACACACTCGCCGCCAGCGCGCCCGCGCCGGCCACCAGGGCGAGCATGAGGGTGGGGTCTTCCGGCGAATCGGTGCATCCGGTCTGGGCGCACAGCGGAAGCGCCACGGTGAGCATCAGGACGAGACCGAAAAGGAGAAGCATCTTCTTCAAGTTCATCGTTTCCTCGAATTCGCGTTCGTCGTTTCAGCCGAACGATGCACGGTGTGAAGACTGTTTAAAGGGCCGGGCACGGCAGCAGCGCCGGGCCGGGCCAGTTCGAGAATAAGCGATCAGGGCTTACCAAAAACTCATCAAGGCTCACCGAAACTTACCAAGGTCATCAAGGTCATCAAGACTTATCAAGGCTCATCAGGGCTTGTTGACGGCATGTGCGCCGTAGGGGCTCAAGAGATTGGCGACCATGGGCGTGACCAATGGAGTGGCCACACCCACGAATTCCGTGATGCTGACGTTTCCTGATTCCGTTACCCACACATTTCCTCATCCATCGATCGCGAGGTCGACCGGGGCACTCAGATTGATGGTTGTGTAGCCACCGGAGCCGGAGATGGGCGACCCGGAAGCAGTGAATTCGCTGAGAGCCCCCGGACCTTCGCTTACGACCCAGATGTTGCCCGATCCATCAACGGCGATGCCATAAGGAGTGCCCAGGCCGCCGCCTCGGGTCAGCGATTTGTTTTACGCTTTGCCGATTACCTTGGCGAGGGTGGCGCCGATTTCTGCGGGCGAGACTACGACGTGAATGCCGGCTGCGGCGAGGGCTTTCATCTTGTCGGCCGCGGTGCCCTGGCCGCCGGAGATGATGGCGCCGGCGTGGCCCATGCGGCGGCCGGGCGGCGCGGTCTGGCCGGCGATAAAGCCGATCACCGGCTTCTTCACGTTCTTCTTGACGAACTCCGCCGCTGCCTCTTCGGCCGAGCCGCCGATTTCACCGATCATGATGATGGCTTCAGTTTCGGGATCATCGTTGAGCAGGCGAAGCGCATCGATGTGCGTGGTGCCGATGATGGGGTCGCCGCCAATTCCGATCGCGGTCGACTGGCCGATGCCGCGCTGGGTGAGTTGGTGTACGGCCTCATAGGTGAGCGTGCCCGAGCGCGAGACAATCCCGATCGAGCCTTCTTTGTGAATGCGCCCCGGCATGATGCCGATCTTGGCCTTGCCGGGCGAGATGACGCCGGGACAGTTGGGGCCGACAAGGCGCGACTCCGAATTCTTGAGCTTGGCCCACACCTTCACCATGTCGAGCGTGGGAATGCCCTCGGTGATGCAGACAATGAGCGGGATGCCCGCGTCCTCGGCTTCGAGAATGGCGTCGGCGGCAAACGGCGGCGGTACGAAGATCATGGTTGCGTTGGCGCCGGTTTTTTCCACGGCCTCGACCACGGTGTTGAATACGGGCCAGCCCTCGTGCGTCGTTCCGCCTTTGCCGGGCGTGACGCCGCCCACTACTTTGGTGCCATACTCCGCGCAGCCCATGGCATGGAAGGTGCCTTCTTTGCCGGTGATGCCCTGCACGATGAGGCGCGTGTCTTTATCAACAAGTACTGACATTAGGCTGCCACCTCCGCTGCTGCCTTCACTACCATTTCCGCAGCTTCCCTCATTGTTGCGCCGACCTGGAAGTTGAGGCCCGACTCCTCGAGGATCTTGCGCCCTTCTTCGACGTTGGTTCCTTCAAGCCGCAGCACGATCGGAACCTTGACGTGCAGATTGCGCGCTGCGGCCACTACGCCTGTGGCCAGCCTGTCTACGCGCAGAATGCCGCCAAAAATGTTGATGAAGATGGCCTTCACGTGCTTGTCTGACAGCAGAATCTCGAATGCGTGCTCGATCTGTTCCTGCGATGCGCCACCGCCCACGTCGAGAAAGTTCGCCGGGCTGCCGCCTGCGTACTTGATGATGTCCATCGTGGCCATGGCCAGGCCCGCACCGTTGACCATGCAGGCGATGGAGCCATCGAGCTTGATGTAGTTGAGCGCGTACTTGCTCGCCTCGACCTCGAGCGGGTCTTCTTCAGTGACGTCGCGCATCGATTTGACGTCGGCGTGGCGAAAGAGCGCGTTGTCGTCGAAGTTGATCTTGGCGTCGAGCGCGAAGAGCTTGCCGTCGGTGGTAGTGATGAAGGGATTGATCTCGAGCAGCGAAGCGTCAGTGTCGATGAACGCGCGGTAGAGGCTTTGAAAGAACGCGACGGCCTGGTTGATCTGCGCGGGCTTGAGGCCGAGCGCGAAGGCCAGCTTGCGCGCCTGCCAGGCGCCAAAGCCGACGGCCGGATCGATGGTTTCCTTGTAGATGGCTTCAGGCGTTTTGGCGGCCACTTCCTCGATCTCCATGCCGCCGGCCTGCGAGGCCATGAAGACGAGCTTGCCCGATGCGCGGTCGAGAACGATGCCGAGATAAAGCTCGCGTTCGATGGCCGCGGTTTCTTCGATGAGCAGCCGCTGCACCTTCTGGCCCTGCGGACCGGTCTGGTGAGTGACCAGTTGCATGCCGAGGATGTTTTTGGCGTACTGGTCGGCTTGTTCGCGGGTCTTGGCCACTTTGACGCCGCCGCCTTTGCCGCGGCCACCGGCATGGATCTGCGCCTTGACGACCACGCCCGAAGCGCCTTCGGCGAACAGCTTGCGAGCCACGTCATTGGCTTCTTCCAGCGTGTTGGCCACTTCACCTTTGGGTACGGCCACGCCGTACTTCGCGAGAATTTCCTTGGCTTGATATTCGTGGATTTTCAACGGGTGGGGACCTCTACCAAATCCAAGATTATCACGCGGAATTGGGACGGAGTCTCACGCGTGCGGGCGGGTTGCAAGCGGTTTTTGAGTTCATTATGTCGATGCTTGCCGCTGCTGCGCGGCGCTTCAAGTTCACTTTGGCGGGCTGATGCGATTGGAAATTGAGCAGAAGGGGCGGGATTCGAAAAAAGCCGGTCGACGCCAACAAAGCGCGCGCGATTGCAAAGACGAAAGTTCGCGTAGACGGGACGCTTTCGCTTATGAGGCCCTGCTCTGCCATACTTTTTTCATGTCTTTGGTGAAGGAGCTGCTTCGGCCACTGGCTCAGGATGGCGCGGCGCTGACCCGCGAGCAGGCAGATAGTGTGCTCGAGGAGATTCTTGCCGGCAGCGTGCCTGAAGTGGAGACGGCGGCCCTGCTTGCGGTGCTGGCCACGCGCGGAGAGCAGGCGCCCGAGCTGGCGGGCTTTGTGGATGTGATGCGCCGGCACGCCACGCCGCTGCCGTTCACCGATGCCGAGCGCGAGCAGCTTGTGGATTGCGTGGGTACGGGTGGCGGCGGACCGCAGACCTTCAACATTTCCTGCGGAGCGGCGCTGGTGGCGGCTGCGGCAGGCGCGCGTGTGGCCAAGCACGGCAATCGCGCCGTCACTTCGCAATGCGGCGCAGCGGATGTGCTCGAAGCGCTGGGCGTGCCCATCGAACTGGGGCCGGAGCTAGCGGTCGAGTGCCTGCGCGAAACGGGATTCGTTTTCCTCTATGCTCCGCTGTATCACCCGGCCATGATGGCTCTGGGGCCACTGCGGCGCGCATTAGGATTCCGGACGATCTTCAACCTGGTGGGTCCGCTGACCAACCCGGCGCATGCGCGCACGCAGGTGGTGGGAGTGCTGGCGCCGAGCCGTGTGCTGCTCGTGGGCCGCGCATTGGCCGCGCTCGGAGCCAGACGCGCCTTCGTGGTGCATGGGACCGACGGCATTGACGAACTGACAACAACAGGCGAATCGGTGGTGGCGCGCGTCGAAGAGAATGCCGAAGGCAAGCCGGCCCTTCACTCCGGCGACAAGGACCCGTCGCCGGGGACCCCGACTCTCAAGGCCGCGCGCGTTACGCCGGAGATGGCCGGGCTGCCGCGCACCACGCTCGATCACTTCACCGGCGGCGACGTGGCTACAAACAAGGCGCTGCTCTACGACGTGCTCACGGGAGTTCCCGGAGCACGGCGCGACATTGTGCTCCTGAATGCAGCGGCGGTGCTGGTGGCGGCGAGTCTCGCAGGCGATCTGAAAGAAGGCGTAGCAAAAGGCGCGGAGGCGATTGATTCGGGCGAGGCTGCGGCGACGCTGGAAAGGCTGCGGCGGTTTGGTGCGACGCATGCAGCGAAGGCATAGCCGAACGAAACAGAACAGCGCGGCCTTGTTTGAGGACGTGGAGCTTGATCCATGACGAATGTGCAGGCAACCTCTTCGGCATTCCAGGTTGGCGCGAATGATAATGTCGCGACGCTGCTGGGTGAGGTTGCGCAAGGAGCGGAAGTAACCGTCGTCGGACCGGCCGGAAAGCGCGAGGTCGAAGCGCAAGAAAACATTGCGCTCGGACACAAGATCGCGCTGGCGCTGATCAGCGAGGGCGAAGCGGTTACCAAGTTCGGCGTGGTGATCGGCATTGCCACGCGGCGCATCGAACCGGGTGAGTGGGTGCATCTGCACAACTGCCGCAGCCAGCTCGACGAGCGGTCGGGTTCCTTTGACGTGCAGACCGGCGCGCCGCCGAAGGGGGCCGAATATGCGTGACCGGGGCTGGACGGGCTATCTTCGCAACGACGGCCGCAAGGGTATCCGCAATCACCTGCTTGTGGTCTACACGGTGGAGTGCGCGAGCTTTGTGGCGCAGGAGATCGGCAGGGGCGAGCCGGACGTGCACGTGATCGGATTCCCCGGCTGCTACGACAACGACTACGCAATTCGCCTGATGCTGGCGCTGGCTACGCATCCCAATATCGGCGGCGTGCTGTGCGTGGGCCTGGGATGCGAGTATACGCAGCCGCACCGGATTGCGGAGGCTGTTCGCCAATCGGGGCGGCCAGCGGAATCGTTCTTCATCCAGGAGCATGGCGGCACGAGCTCGAGCGTGGCCCTGGGCAAGCAGTTGATCGCTTCGCTTCGCCAGCGCGCCAGCGAAGGCGCAGTGAAAACGCCGATGAGCTGGGCCGACCTGACCATCGGCGCGGAGTGCGGCGGATCGGACGGGACGTCGGGCCTGGCCGGAAATCCTGTTGTGGGCCGCGCTTTTGACAGCCTCGTCGAGTCGGGTGGTACGGCGATCTTTGAAGAAGTGGTGGAGATGATTGGCCTGCGCGACCTGATGGTTTCGCGTGCGGCCTCGCCCGCGGCTGCCGAGCAGCTAGGCGCGACCTACGACAAAGCGTTCAACTATTGCAAAGCGGTGCGGCAATACTCGGTGGCGCCGGGCAACTTTGCCGGCGGGCTCACAACCATCGAAGAAAAGAGCATGGGAGCTTTTGCCAAGGGAGGCAGCAAGCCGATCGAGGGCGTGATTCGCGTGTCGGAGCGCCCGCCACACGCCGGTTTGTGGCTGCTCGATTCGGTTCCCGACGAGCACTTCATGCAATTCGGCTACACCAATCCCAATGACACGGAAGGCATCATGGATCTGATTGCGGCGGGAGCGCAGATTGTGCTTTTCATTACCGGCCGCGGCAGCGTTATCGGCAGCCCGGTGTCGCCGCTGATCAAGATCACCGGCAATGAGCGCACCTATCGGAACATGACGGAAGACATGGACTTCAACGCTGGAAGGGTGCTGAGCGGCGAACTCACCATGCATGAGGCGGCAAGCGAACTGATGGAGCTGATCGCCGACGTTGCCTCGGGCCAGATGAGCAAGCCGGAGCGGTTGGGCCATCGCGAGTTTTTCCTGATGTACAAGCACCAGGATGTGCCGTCGCTAGAAGTGGGATGCCGGATGTAACGGCGTCTCTCTCGTTGACGAATCGTGTGGGAACGAAGAGAATAAAGAGACTACCTGCCGGAGTGGGCCTGTGGCGCAGCTGGGAGCGCGCTTCCATGGCATGGAAGAGGTCGTCGGTTCGATCCCGACCAGGTCCACCAAATCACCCGTAAGAAATCAGCGTCATAGTACCAACCCTCCCTCTGCATCTTTCTCAACCGACCCAAGTTCGAATCCAAACGGGCTATTCTTGCGCCTTGGTGACGTTGATTGCCTCAAGGAATTTCGCTTGGGCTGTGAGCCGAGCGGCGTTGACTCGGTGCCGTGTAGATCCGAGACGCATCTGCACGGCATCATTCAGCATGGCGGAAACGCCCCCGCCCCAGGGTGCGCCGTCGGAGCAGCCAACACCTGCGTGCCGAGCGCGTCGCCGCGCACACCATCAGCTCACAGCATCAGCGGAACGCCGCCGCACCTGTTGAACAACTGGTTATTACTGGGATGGTCCGCCGCCTAAGCCCCTCGGGGTGTAGAGGTAAACACAGGAGGTGTTCCATGGAGATTCGCACAATCGGCATCGATTTAGGAAAGACAGTCTTCCACTTTGTTGGCGTCAACGCACGGGGCGAAGTCGTAGTTCGCAAGAAGTGCTCGCGGATTCAGCTGCTGCGCTTTACCTCGAACCTTCCTGAGTGCCTGATCGGCATGGAGGCCTGCGGAGGATCTCATTTTCTCGGCCGTGCTCTGCGGGAACAGGGGCACGATGTGCGCCTGATGCCGGCACAGTATGTGAAGCCGTACGTGAAGACGAACAAGAACGACTACATCGATGCCGAAGCGTGTGCCGAGGCTGTAACCCGCCCCACGATGCGCTTTGTGCCCATCAAGACCGATGATCAGCTCGACCTGCAGTCGCTGCACCGAGTGCGCGAGCGGTGGGTTGTGCGCCGCACCGCGGTGATCAACCAGATTCGCGGCTTGCTGCTGGAGCGCGGCATCACGATCCGCAAAGGACGCCATCATATTGAGGAGTCTCTACCCCATATCCTGGAAGACCCGGACAACAAGCTGTCCGGCGCATTGCGGGTACTTCTGAGACAACTGCAGTTGGAGATGCAGTATCTGCACGGGCAGATCGAGGAATCCGACAAGCTGATCGTGCGCATCGCCGGCGAACTTGAACCCTGCAGGCGGCTGGTCGCGATCCCCGGAATTGGACCGATCACTGCTACGGCCACGATCGCAGCCATCGGCAACGGGGCAGCCTTCAAGAAGGGCCGCGGATTTGCAGCCTGGCTGATCCTCGACGCCAGTTTCTTCTCTAGGCGACGACCGCAAGGGCGTCCGGCCCAGAGCTGCTGCACCGCGCGCTTTCCAATCTGGTCCTGAATGCAATGGACGCGATGCCAGACGGAGGCACTCTCACACTCTCAGCTAGCGCGACGGATAAAAATGTGGACCTTCGGGTTTCGGACACGGGCACCGGCCTTACGCCCGAGGAGTGCGAGCGCCTGTTCACTCCGTACTACACCACCAAGCAGCACGGAACCGGTCTCGGCCTCGCCATCGTGCAGTCGGTGGTAGCGGACCATGCTGGAACGATTGTGGTGGAAAGCCGCGCAGGCGGCGGCGCAACGTTTATCATTACGCTGCCGAGAGCCAACACATGACCGCAAAGGCGAACATCCTCATCGTCGATGACGAGGCCAATACACTGGCATCGCTCTCCCGCGCTTTTCGCCTGGCAGGACACGAGGCTGTGGTGTGCGATAGCGCGGAGCGAGCGTTGGAGCTTGCGCGTTCTCAGCCTTTCGACCTCATTCTCAGCGACGTGGTGATGCCGCGGCGCGACGGACTGTCCTTGCTCGAAGACCTGAAAACGGCGGGCGTCACGGCGCCCGTTGTGATGATGAGCGGCCAGGCGCATATCGAGATGGCTGTCCGAGCCACGCGATTGGGCGCGTTGGACTTTCTTGAGAAGCCGCTCTCCACTGAAAAACTGTTAGTCACGGTCGAGAACGCGTTGAAGCTCACACGGCTCGAAACCGAAAACCGTGACCTGCGCGCACGCATTGGGAAGCACACGCTGGTCTTCTCCGGCGAAACGATGAACCGTGTAATGGCGCAAATCGAGCGTGTAGCTGCCAGCGAATCGCGCGTGTGCATCTTCGGCGAAACTGGAACAGGCAAGGAACTAGTGGCGCGCACGCTCCACGAAAAAAGCAACCGGGCGGCTGGACCGTTCGTCACGCTCAACTGCGCTGCGGTCCCGGCGGAGCTGATCGAGAGCGAACTTTTCGGACATGAGAAAGGTTCCTTCACCGGAGCCGCGCAGCGCCACACGGGTAAGTTCGAACAGGCGCATCGTGGCACGCTCCTCCTGGACGAGATTGGCGATATGCCCGCCGCCATGCAGGCCAAGTTGCTTCGCGTGCTCGAAGAGGGCGAGGTCGAACGCATCGGCTCGGCCAAACCCACGGCTGTCGATGTCCGTGTAGTTGTCGCCACGCATCGCAACCTCGAGCAGCTTGTTGAATCCGGCGGATTCCGGCGCGACCTTTATCATCGCGTCGTCGTCTTCCCTGTTCAACTGCCTCCGCTACGCCAGCGGCGCGAGGATCTGCCCGCGCTCGTGGAGCACTTTGTGCGCCAGGTGAGCGCACAGAATGGATGGAAGCCTGCCGTCTTCACCGCGGAAGCCATCGAGTCTCTTCAGGGATATTCGTGGCCCGGCAACATTCGCGAATTGCGCAATGTTGTTGAACGCCTCCTGCTTTTGGCTGGCACTGAGGTCGGCGCCGAAGATGTGCGCCTGGCGCTGCCCGGCTCTCAATCAGCCGCAAATGCCGTGAGTGCCCTCGCCGCCGGCAGCTCCGCAACGGGTCCGCTCGCGGCGCGGGTGCAGGCATTCGAGCGCGCGACCGTGCTCGCCGAACTCGAACACCACGGCCGCCAGATTACGCAAACCGCAAAGGCGCTGGGCTTGGAACGAAGTCATCTCTATAAAAAGTGCCAGCAGCTTGGCATCGATCTCCAGGACCTGCCGCGAGAGTGATCATCCCCAATTGGCAGGACGTATTCTCGATTGGTGCCAAATCGCCAATGCGGGAATCGAGCGTCTAGGTGCGAATTAGAGATTACTGTCGAGTCACCGTCCACTCGTCAGTAACAAGTTGAGCGGCAGCCGCGCATGGTTTTGGCCCTGGCGGTGCCTTGTCACTGAGGAGGTCAATGATCCACTTGTCTGTAAAGTCGGCTTCTCGGATAAGTGACACTTGGCTCAACTGTTGACTTCAGGCCAAAGCACTCGTTGAGCCGTCCTTGGTGATGACACGCATCGATTAAGCCTGAAAAACGCACCACCATCTTTCGATCAGTCATCTGAGATCTCAATGAATGCCATCAGTCGACCGCCGCAGGCAGCACCACGATGAGCGACGGTAGTAAATGAATCGATCATCGTCGCGGAGCAAATTCGGGTCGTTCGAATCAGCCGACACTGCCATGTATATTATTGATTCTACATAGTTTACAATCACTTGCCGATGCAGAAGGTAAGAATGCGTCCGGACCCCAGTGTTTATGCGGGTCACAGCGAATTCAACCGATTCTGGATACTAACTGGAGACTCGAAGTTGCCTGACGAGATGCTCATCTTGTCAGGGCCTGCTGAGGGTTTTCCATCTCGATTGAAATCGGTGGCAAGCAACAGTGTGTCGGGTCCCGTATACGCGGGAACTTTTGGGACCACTGCCATCGCCCGGCAGCAACTCGACCTCTCCCCTGCCTAAGCTGTCAATCACGGCAACGAGCGGCTTGTCCGGCCCGCAGAAATGTCCAACCACCACGCCATGCGGATGAGGCTTCGCATTCAGAGTGAATGGCGAATGCGGTGCAGGATGGAATCGGAACCAACTTGACAAGAGGAGAAACCACTCGGTTAGACTGACAAACCATCCGGCAGGCCTGCGACGCGGAGCTGCGAGTGGATGGTGAACAACATGGGTCGGATCCGATGAAAACAGCGAGCGAAGTGAAGGGACCGCTACGGCGTTTTGCCGTGGCGGCGATCGGGGCGGCGTGTTTGGCATGTATTGTGCAGGCGCAAACGTCGCGTGATGCGCCACCTGCGCTCGTACGAAATCCGTCGCCGATCGACGTAACCGTGAGCGAGGGCACGTCGATGGCAGTAGCCGTGTCGCCGGACGGGAAGACGCTGGCGATCGACTTGCAAGGAAGCATCTGGACGCTTCCCGCGGACGGCGGAACAGCGAAACGCATCACCAGCCTCTTCAACGACGCGCGGCAGCCGATTTGGTCGCGCGATGGAAAGTGGATCACTTTTTTTGGATACCTCGATGGTGGATACAGCATCTGGACCATTGCGCCCGATGGAAGTAACCAGCACAAGCTCACCTGGGGCAGTTACGATGATCGCGAGCCTGCTTACTCGCACGATGGCCGGTATCTGGCATTTGCGTCGGACCGCGATAACCCTCTGGGAAGCAGCTACAACATCTGGGTCTTGGACACGCAGACCGGCGAAGTGAAGAGAGCAACGAACGATCCCTCGGAAAACCACATGCCCACATGGTCGCCCGATGACAAGGAGATCGCATTTTCGTCGACGCGTGACGGAGGCCACTCCATCTGGGCCGCGAAATTAGCGGATGGCGCGGAACGCAAGCTAGCGACTGCGACCGGCGTGGCCAGTGCACCTTCCTGGAGCACGGACGGAAAGCTCGTATATCACGATCTCCAGATGGAAAGCAGTCAATTGGAATGCGACGGCAAACCGCTTACCGGCAACGAGAATGCTTTTCCGTTCCGCGTTTCTTGGGCGACGGGCAGTCAGTTTTATTACGTGTCGGATGGGAAAATCCGGATGCGGAACGTGAACGGCGGAGCTGCAGATACAGTGCCGTTCAGGGCGACGCTGCAGGTGACGCGTGTGAACGGAACCTATGTGCGACGAAAGCGCGATTTCGATTCAACGGCGCCACGCAAGGCGCTGGGGATCGTTCGGCCAGTGATCTCTCCTGACGGCGCCAAGGTTGCATTCGCGGCGCTGGGCGACATCTACATAATGTCCATCGGGCAGAAGCCGGTGAATATCACCAACGACAGATATCTGGACTCGGACCCCGCGTGGTCGCCCGACGGCAACCAGCTCGTATACTCGTCGGACAAGGGCAGGGACCATTTGCAACTTTGGATTCACGATTTGCGCACGGGAAAGGACCGCGAGTTAACCAAACTGGTGACGCAGCCGCAGGGAGCATCTTGGTCGCCGGATGGAAAACGCATTGCATTCTTTGATGTGGATGGAATTTGGCGCGCAGCGCAGGTATCGGTGGTGGATGTGGCAACCAGCAAGGTGACCAAGCTGCACGACACGTTGAATGCACCCGGGATGCCAACCTGGTCGCCGGATGGCAAGCGCCTCGCCATGGCATACCTTGCGCCGTATTCCAAAACCGTTCGCGAGGGAACGAACCAGATCTTGACCATGTCCTCAGAAAATGGAGCCACGAATCCGGATGACAGGTGGTTCACGCCGATTCCCAACCTGTCGATCGATTCGCGCGGATATTGCGGACCGGTGTGGTCGCCGGACGGAAAAATGATGGCGGCCATTTACGAAGGAGCTCTGACGGTGTGGCCCGTTTCGACCAGCGGTGAGCCGCTGGGGCCTCCCCGGCGCATGACTCGCGAAATCGCCTATGCGCCGAGCTGGGCGGGCGATTCAGAGCACATTCTGTATCAGTCGCTGGACAAGCTGAAAGAGATCGACATTCTGACCGGCGAGATGCGCGAGATTCCGCTCGACCTGATGTACACGCCGTCGATTCCAAAGGGAACCATGGTGGTGCGCGTTGGGCTGCTGGTCGACGGGATCAGCAAGACTGCGCGCCCGAACATGGACATCGTGATCGAGCAAAATCGCATCACGAGCGTGAGGCCGCACTCTGAGGATGTTCCGGCTGGAGCGAAGATCATCGACGCATCGGCTTATACTGCGATGCCCGGCTTGATTGAGTCGCATTCGCACTTGCAAAAAGACTATGGAGAGGCGCTGCACCGCGCCTGGCTGGCCTTCGGAATCACCACCGTGCGAAGCCCTGGCAACACGCCCTATGAAGGAGTAGAGGACATTGAAGCAAACGAATCGGGCGTGCGGCCGGGACCGCGGCTGTTCGGCACTGGCTACCTTTTCGAGTGGCGACGAACCTATTACAAAATGGGCGTGGCGATCTCCGGCCCCGCGCATTTTGAGATGGAGCTCGAGCTGGCGAAGGTGCTACAGCACGACCTGATCAAAAGCTACGTACGGCTGCCAGACCTGCAACAGAGGCGCATGGTCGAGTTCGCGCACAGCATCGGCGTCCCGGTAGCAACCCATGAGATCTACCCTGCGGCCTTTGTGGGCGTGGATGCGACCGAGCACGCAGGCGCAACCAGCCGCCGTGTCTACTCGCCCAAGCAGGCCACTCTGCAGCGAAGCTATGACGATGTGGTGCAGATCTTCGGACAATCGCAGCGGTACTTCACCCCGACTGTTTCGGCGCCGGGACTGGCAAAGCTCTTTGCCATGGAGCCGGAAATGAAGAATGATCCACGTTTTGGCGTCTACTCTGGCTGGCTTCGGCTTTATGCAACCGGTCAAAGGCGGCTTACGCCTGGCGAACACACCGGCCAAGGATCACTCGCTGCTGTTCGTCTTGAAAGCGCCAAGCTCGTGATCGATGCAATGCATGCGGGAGCGAAGATTGTGGCGGGAACCGATTCACCGAATGCTTTTGCACTGCACGGGGAACTGGAAACCTACGTAATGGCTGGAATGACGCCATACGAGGCACTGCGGGCCGCGACGGTGACGCCTGCCGAAGAACTCAACCTGGACGCAGGCAGCATCGAACCCGGCAAACTTGCAGACATCGTAATTGTTTCGGGAAACCCGCTTGAAGATATTGCTAACGCACATAAAGTGAAGTTAGTCATCGCCAACGGAAGGCTGTACACGGTGGAGGATCTCGTCTCAGGCAATATCCAATCTTCGGTGGCGCAATGACCCGGGCTCCGCGGAAGATCCAATCATGCCGTACACTGTCAGATGCCTTGTGTGGAGTCTGAGAGATGCGAGTTCGGCTCAAAGACATAGCCAAAGACCTCAACCTTTCGAAAATGACGATTTCGAAGGTGCTGCGCGGGCAAACGGACATCAGCGATGCCACAAAGGCGCGCGTGCTGAAGCGGGTCAAAGAACTCAAATACATCCCAAACATCAGTGCGAGCAGCCTGCGTACAGGTCAAACCAAAACGCTGGGATTGGTTCTTCCGTCCATCGGCACAGACGCACATTTCCGATATTGTGGCCGGCATCAACCAGGTAGCTGGCGCACAAGGCTACGGGCTCATCGTCGCATCGTCCGAGGAAGATGCCGACTATGAGCAGAGCCAGATTGAGATTTTTTTGTCACTCCAGGTCGACGCATTGTTGGTCATCTCTGTGCAGGAAACCGCGACCTACTTCGAGCAGATGCAGAAATTTCGAAAAATGCCGGTGATCTTTATCGATCATAGGCCTGCAGGAGCGTCGGAGAGCTATGTGGGCGTTCACGATGAGGAAGTGGGGGCGATGGCGTGTGAACACCTGATCCAATGCGGCTGCAAGCGCATCGCGTATCTGCGCGGTCCGCGGACGGCGGCAGGAGATATGCGCGCCCGCGGTTATCGCCAGGCGCTGAGTGATCATGGCCTGGCGGTGCAGCCTGACCTCGTGGTGGAAAGCATGCGCTTTGAAACGAGCGAGTATGAACGAGGACACGCAGCGATGATGAGGCTGCTGGGCCGCCGCGGCCGCCCCGATGGAGTGATGGCCTCCACCGATATGGTGGCGCTGGGTGCCATGGATGCGGCCGGCAGCCAGGGGATCAAGATTCCTGAGGAGATGCGCTTTGTGGGGTGTGGAGACGATGCGTCACTGTGCTCGATGAAAATTCCGCTCACCAGCATTAACATTGCCGGACGCGAACTCGGCACGAAGGCTGGCCAGCTCGCGTTGGCGGCCATTGCCAGCGGGAATGGAAACAAGCCGCAAAGAGTGCTGGTAAAACCGAAACTAGTCAAGAGAAAGTCGTCGGAAAAACTGCGCTGAGCGGCTGCAAGTTTCGTCAACCGGAGTTGCAATCAGAAGGGAAGAGCCATGACAAGAAAGCGGGGCTACCGGGAAACCAGGTTTGATTTGGTCGTCTTCGGGGAGTTTTTCTCCGACATGATCTTCTACTCTCTGCCGCAACGGCCCCGCTTCGGGGAAGAGTCCAAAACCGACTCATTCCTCGTTGCTCCCGGCGGCGGACTTTCGACAACGGCGATCGCCGCAAGCCGCCTGGGCACGGTCACTGGAATCATCACACGGGTTGGCGCCGACGCCGAGTACCTTCCCACGTGGAACCAGATCGCCCAGGAAAAGCTGGATATCACGGCGTGTGATTTTCGAAAGGACCTGCCCACCGCGCTCACTGTTTGTATCGCGTACAAGACCGACCGCATGATGGTGACGCACGAGCCGATCAATCGCCGGCTCGAGGACTTACTCGATCATGAGCCCGTTCGCCGCAAGCTGAGCCAAACGCGTCATGTCCATCTTGCCTGTGCTCTCAGGCGGCCCGCGAAATGGCAGCCCGTTCTTCGCGGTCTGAGGGAACGCGGGATCACGATCTCCGCGGATTTCGGATGGAATCCCGACATCTCGGTCAACCAACTGATCTCGATCATCCGCTTCTGCGACTTCATTTTTCCCAACGAGCATGAAGCTCTGGCGATCACTGGAGCATCGAGCCCGATGAACGCATTGGAAAAGTTGCAGGAGTGGGTCAAGGTTCCCGTCGTGAAACTCGGCGCCAAGGGTGCGCTGCTGATGGCAGAAGGCACGGTCTACCGCCAACCGGCGTTACCGGTGCCTCTGGTCGATGCAACCGGAGTCGGAGATGCCTTTAATGGCGGCTTCCTACGTGCATTTCTGCATGGAATGGGATGGGATGATTGCCTGCGTGCAGGCAATATCTGCGGCAGCCTCGCGGGAACGCGGCCGGGCGGATCGGAGGGACTTCCGGGGCCGCAGGAGTACAAGCGCCGCCTGACGGAGCTGCGCCACGGATAGAGCGCGACAGGCGAATCCGACCGGTCTTTGATGCGCAATTTAACAGACTTTATTTTTCTCTTGACAATGCAGAAACCGATGTGTAGCCTCCTTTTCAATCGCTTTACCGGTAAAGTCGGAGCCTGATTCCAGTTTCCCCGATCGCGCGTACAGCCAGGTTCTTCGCTGCTTCGCCACTCGCCATCACGGTTCCCATTGACCGGAAGTGCAAGCGCTAAGGAAATCTCGAACTTTGCCTTGCGTTCTTTGCTGGCTGCATTCTGCACCTCGCCTTTTTTCCCGCGAATCGGCCGGCTAGCCGCCCTGGAACCGTCAATTGACTTGGGACAGTGCTGTTGATTCCAAATTTCTAGTTCGACTTCAAGGAGGTCCGTTCCATGCATGCTTTCGATTTATCCGCGCACAGGGCCAGGATCACTTGCATTAGGAGGGCCTGGATTGCATTGGCGGTGTTGCTGGCCTTGATGACACTGCCGGCCTTCGCCCAAACCGATACCGGCGCGATCGTCGGCATGGTGCAGGACAACACCAACGCCCGTGTTCCAGGCGCGACCGTCGACGTGACCGACACCGCGACCGGCGTCACACGAACCTACACCACCAACGGCGAGGGTGAGTATGAGGCTCTGCAACTCATTCCCGGCGTTTACAGCGTCACCGTGAAGCATGGAGGATTCGGCACGACGGTTCGCAAAAACATTACGGTGAACGTGCAGGACCGCGTGCAGGTTGATTTTGTGCTGAAAGTATCGGGCGGACAAGAGGAAGTCGTGGTCAATGAGGCCACGGCGGAACTGCAAACGCAATCGGCCGAGGTCAGCGGCGTCATGCCTTCGCAGGAAGTGAACGACCTGCCGCTGAATGGCCGCGATTACGACAGCCTTGTCCTCACCGAGCCCGGCATCTTCCGCGATACCTCCGTGGCCAATCCGGCCGAAGGCCGCTTCAGCTCCAACGGAAATCTCGAACTGCAAAACTATTTCCAGCTTGATGGCATTGACAACAACTCGAAATCGGAGAACCTGCAGGAGCAGTCCACTCAGTCGGTCATTCCTCCGCCTGACGCGTTGCAGGAGTTTGTGCTGCAGACTCGAACCTATTCCGCCGAGTTTGGCACCTCTGCCGGGGCCGTGGTGAACGTCTCGACTAAGTCCGGCACCAACCAGTTTCATGGCGACGCCTGGGACTACATCCAGAACGGAGCCTTGAACGCGAATACGTATTTCAACAACTACAACGGCATTCCCCGCGGCCAGTACGACCAAAACCAATTCGGAGGGACAATAGGCGGACCCATCAAGCGCGACAGGACATTCTTCTTCGTCTCGTACGAAAATCTCATCAGCCATACGCAGCAGACCGAGGAATCGACTGTGCCCACGACGGCGATGGTGGGCGGCGACTTCAGCGCGGCCACCAACGGCAGCTATATGAGCAAGTTCACGATGAGCCCCACAGTACCCAGCCAGGCGGGCTGCATCACAGGCAACGTGATTAAGTCAACCTGCTTCGACTCGGTCGGGCAGGCGATCATGAAGCTTTACCCCGCACCCAACATCGCGCCCATTACTACCTTTACCGGAGCAGCCAATTACGCCTACGTTGGCCAGGTTCCCGATAACACGCGCACTCTTGATGTGCGCATCGACAACACCCTGAACAAAACCAACCAGTTTTTCGGCCGCTATGCTTTCGACTGGGCAAATTACCAGAGCCCTCCGACCTGGACCGCCAACCCTGTTGCCGGGAACGGTGCCAATTTCCCCACCGCCTACATCTTGCACGATCAGTCGCTGGCGCTTGGCTGGACAGATACGCTCTCAAAAAACAAGGTGAACACCGTACATTTCGGCTACCTGCGCACCTTCGCCCACAGCGATCCAGTCGGCGTGCCCGTCGGAAAATCCCAGGCAGCTTCCCTGATCGGCTTGCAAGGCGTTCCGCAGAATCCGTGGAGCTTCGGAATACCGCCCTTCGAGGAAAGCGGGTTCACGGCTATCGGTGGATCGTACTACCGGCCACAGTACCAGGTCGCGCAAACCTACCAGATCCTCGAAGCTTTCTACTGGATCAAGGGTACCCACAGCTTGCAGTTTGGCTATGAATACCATCAGGACGCCCTGAACTTCTTTGATATCGAAGCGCCTCAGGGCATCGTGTATAACTCCGGCATTTACACCAACACCAATGGATTCGGCGGCGGCGACCTGCTCCTCGGCGACGTCTCGACGTTGATCCTGACGCAGCCCACTGAAGTGAATAACTACATCCGCGGCAACTCCTTTTACGCGCAGGATACCTGGCGCGCCAACAGCAAACTTGCGCTGAATTACGGACTACGCTACGAGCTGTATCCGCCCTTCTGGCTCAATCGAGAAAACCGGACAGCAAACTTCTCCTGTGGTTCACAGCCGTATCCGCAGTGCATCAGCTCCGGACCACCGGCAAACGGTGGCACGATTGTGAAAGCTGTCTCTGGGAGCGGCTGGTCGGGCGACACGCAGATGCAGACCGACCACATCGGTTTTGCTCCGCGTATCGGCGCAGCGTATCACATCACCAATCCTCTCGTTGTTCGCGCCGGTTATGGCGTCTTCCACCAGTTCATCAACCGAATCGGCTCCGAATCGATGATGCAGTTGAATCCGCCTTTCGTGGGTCAATGGCAGGTCTCCCAGAGCCCAGGCAGCACGACTCCTGTATTCCAGATGGGCACCTCAACCGGAATGAACTCAGGGCAGTATGAGAGTTCCACGAGCCTCGCCGATCTGCTTGTTCCCGGACCGGCGGTCACCTGTGTTACGGGCACGCTCGTCAATGGCAATTGCGTTGGCGGCGTTGCCGGAGGCTTGCCCACGCAACATGTGCGGGTACAGGGCGTGAACAATCGCACAAGTTATATCGAGCAGACCAGCTTGGGTCTGCAGTACCAGGTGAGCCGCAATACCATAGCTAGTGCAAACTACATCGGCAACTGGGGCCGCAAGATGAACCGCGTGCAAAACGCAAACCAGGGCTTCATCAAGAGCTGCCCCACGTGCGCTACGGCGACTCCCAATGCGGTGATCTATTTTCCCCTGACCAGCTTCAACTCAGGAAACACGATCGATGCCAACGACACGTCAAATGGCGCCGGCCAGCATGCATTCGTCGAATTGGCGACGAACGACGGCAATACCGATTACGACGCACTCGAGCTGAGTCTACAGCGCCAATTGGACCACCGCCTGATGTACAACCTCAGTTACACGTGGTCGCATAACATGGCCGACTTTGTTGACAACCTTACCGGCGGCGATACTCCCCAGGATGCCCATAATTACGCACACGAGATGAGCAACTCGGCTCAGGACGTGCGCCACCGCTTTGCCGGCAGCGGAACCTACGTTCTGCCCTTCGGTGAGGGTGGAATCGTAATGAACAACAACAGCCTCGCCTCTCGCCTGATCGGCAACTGGAAGGCAAACGCCATTGTCACTCTGCAAACCGGCGAACCGTTCACCGTGGCGGCAACCAATGTCAGCGACACCGGAGGCAATTCGGCATTCTATGCCAACTGCACCGGCAATCCCTTCACCGGAGCATCGAAAAATCCGAGCGCCTTCGTCGGAGTGCACGCCACAGGATTCTTCATCAATCCGGCTGGCTTCTCGGCTCCGACGCTGGGAACCTATGGCTCATGCCGCCCGAGAATGTTCCACGGCCCGGGGCTTGAAGACGAAGACATCAGCCTCTTCAAAATATTCCCGATTACTGAGGGAGACAGCATCGAGACGCGTTTTGAGTTCTTTGATGCGTTCAATCATGCCAGCTTCGGCAATCCGTCAACAAACATCTCCACATCCGGCGCGAACTTCGGCAAGTCCACGAGTACGACCGCAGGACCGCGCATTATGCAAATAGCCATCAAGTTTTACTTCTAAGTTCACGCGTTCCACGTGCCGTGGTGCCATCTGGGTGCGACGGCACGGAGAAACCATCACGATTGAAAAGCCGGGTTGGCGCTTGGCTTGCCGCGCCGGTGGCCGCGGTTTGGTTGCTCGCGCAACCGCGCTTGAAACGCTGGCAAGTCCATTTGTGGCAGCCGGATTTGCTGATTCTTTGCCTATGAAACTGCTGATGAGGTGCATGCAATGATGAGAACGATTTTGAGCGGGCTCGCGCCAAAGTGCGCTCTTGCCGCACTCATGTTGGTCATCTTTTCGCCTTATGTGAAAGGTCAGTACCCGTGCCGGAACCAGGGAAGTGAGCGGGTAGACGCTGAGGCAATTCCCGAGAACCGCGGAGCTGCGGCGCTCGCTGTCGCATTGCAACAACTCCACACACGGGCCAGCATGCTCATGATCGTCGCGCACCCCGACGACGAAGATGGCGCCACACTGGCTTATGAGGCGCGAACGGTCGGCGCGCGGGCGGGTTTGCTCACTCTCAACCGCGGCGAGGGCGGGGCCAACGAAATGTCCTCCGATTTTTGGGACGCCCTCGGCCTTGTGCGCACTGAGGAGTTGCTCCAGGCCGATCGCTACTATTGCGCCACCGAATTCTTTACCACCGCTGCCGATTACGGCTTCTCAAAAACTCTCGATGAAGCCCTTCAGAAGTGGAGTGGCGACGGACGCGTGTTTTCTGACGTAGTGCGCGTGGTGCGCATGACGCGGCCATTGATAATCACCTCCGTCTTTGTCGGCGGGCCCTCCGACGGGCACGGCAATCACCAGGCCGCCGGCCGCTGGGCGCAAAAAGTATTCGCCGCCGCCGGTGATCCCAACATGTTCCCTGAGCAGATCAAAGAAGGCCTTCGTCCCTGGAATCCCTACAAGGAATATGCTCGTGTCCCGTTCCGCCCGCTCAATGGAGTGCAGAATTATATCTCCGGAAAAGTTGAGCCAGGTCCGGTGAGCGTCAACGTGGAGATTCCCACGGGAACGTACAGCCCCGTCAACGGCCTGAGTGACCAGCAGATCTCGCGCACCGGACTCGGATTCCAAAAGTCGCAGAATGGTGGCGGCAACATTCCAGAAGCAGGTCCTGAAGATTCTCCTTACCATCGTTTCGGATCGAGAATCCCCGCTGCCGACCACGAGAAGACATTCTTCGACGGTATCGACATCTCGCTCCAGGGAATCGCCGCCCTGGCCGGCGATCAGGAGCACGCCTTCCTCACTGAAGGTCTGAACAAAATCAATGACCGTGTCGAAGAGGCGATGCGTCGTTACTCCGCCAGCGATCCCGGCGCGATTGCCCCTGCGCTCGCCGATGGTCTCGCTGCAACCGATAAGCTCATCGACCAGGTAAAGGCCAGCTCTCTTTCCGACGAGGCAAAGTACGATGTCCTGCACGAACTCAACGTAAAGCACACGCAGTTCAATGAAGCGCTGGCCCTTGCACTGGGATTGTCGGTCAGCGCCAACGTCACTCAGGAGCATCCGCCCACCGGCCCCTTCGCCCGCTTTTTCGGCAGCCAGCCGACCTTTCAAATGGCGATTCCCGGCCAGCATTTTCCCGTGCTCGTGCACGTGGCCGATTCCGGCACGCTTCCCCTCAACATCGACGACATCACCATCCAGCTTGACGGCGCAAACACCGCGGGGATTCACGCCGAGGGGCAGACATCCGGTCCGCTGGCTGCTGACAGCGTCATGAACGCGCGCTTCGGCATCGATCTCCCCGATGACGTCGGATTTACTCGCCCATACTTTGACCGGCCCGGCATCGACCAGGCGTATTACGACCTGCGCGACCCCAAATACCGCAACCTTCCGCTGGCTCCCTATCCTCTACAGGCGCAGGTGACGGCATCCTATAAAGGCGTCCAGATCCATCTCTCTGAAGACGTTCAGACCATTGAGCGCGACGCAGGCATGGGGACCGTCTACCATCCCATGCCGATCGGCCCCGCCATCTCTCTTACCATGGTCGAAATTGCGGGCGTCATTCCTCTCGACATGCCATCCATCCCGGTCAGCGTCAAGATTCACAGCAACGTCAAGGGTCCGGCGCAGGGCGACGTGCATCTTGAAATGCCGCCCGGCTGGCGATCCGAGCCCGAGCGCGCGCCTTTCTCCTTCGCACAGGATGGCCAGGAGCAGATTGTAAGCTTCAATGTCTTCCCCGCCAACATTCAGGAAAGGGCATATCAGCTCAAAGCGGTTGCCGACTACAACGATCACGAATACAAGGAAGGCTACGTCCAGATCGGCTATCCCGGCCTGCGGCCTTACTTCGATTACAGCGACGCAAACTACCAGCTCGCTGGCGCAAACATCAAGGTCGCTTCAAATCTGCAGATCGGCTACATCGAAGGTAGCGGCGACGATATCCCAGCCTCCCTCGTGGATCTGGGGATTCACGTGCATTTTCTTACCGCCAATGATCTGGCCAGCGGCGATCTTCAGAAATACGACGAAATCCTCATCGGTGTCCGCGCCTACGCGGTTCGCGACGATCTGCGCACCTACAATGAGCGTTTGCTGCAATACGTCAAGAACGGCGGCGCCGTGGTCGTCCAGTATCAGACTCCGGAATTCGACCACAACTTCGGTCCGTATCCTTACAGCATGACCTCGAATCCTGAGGAAGTGACCGATGAGCACTCTGTCGTCACGATCCTCGATCCCGACAGCCCAGCCATGAAATGGCCGAATGTCATTACCCAAAAAGACTTCGACGGCTGGATCGAAGAGCGGGGCTCCAAGTTCCTCAAAAGCTGGGATCCGCAATACGAACCACTTCTTGAAACGCACGATCCAAACCAGGAGCCGCAAAAAGGAGGCATGGTTATCGCTCATTATGGCTCTGGTGTCTACATGTACACGGCCTATGCCTTTTACAGACAGCTTCCGCTGGGCGTTCCGGGGGCCTTCCGGGTCTTTGCCAATCTGATAAGCCTCGGAAAAAACCCGCTCATGAACACAAAAGCGGCGAAATAAATCGCGCCCCAACGCGGCTGCTGCGATGTTGAACACTTTAAGTTCCAGGCGGGTCCTACATGATCGGTACAGAAGCCCAAAGCCGGCAGCAGTTGGAGCGTGGCCTCGGACCGTTTGGCGCGATCTCGGCAAATGTACTGAATATGGTTGGCGTGGGGCCGTTCCTCACCATTCCCCTGGCAATTTCTGCGATGGGGGGGCCGCAGGCAATGGTTGGGTGGGTGCTTGGAGCACTGTTATGCCTTTGCGACGGCATGGTGTGGGCGGAGCTGGGATCGGCAATGCCCAGCTCGGGCGGTTCCTATTATTACCTGCTCGAAGCTTATGGCCGGAACAATCTGGGTCAACTCATGAGCTTCTTGCTTCTCTGGCAAACGCTGTTGATCGGGCCCATCTCCATCGCCTCAGGCGCCGTAGGATTCTCTGAATACATGAGTTTCATCGATCCCGAATTAACTCACAATAAGCTGGTCGCCGTAGCGATCGGCGTATGCCTGTTCAACGCGTTCCTGCTCTATCGCAACATTCGCTCCATCGATCGCATCACCGTGGCAATGACTTCCATCGTCATCGTCACCTGCCTCTGGGTCATTGTCAGCGGCGCATTGCATTTTCGAGCGTCCCTGGCGTTCGACTATCCCGTCGGCGCGTTTCACATGTCGCAAGCATTCTGGACCGGCCTCGGCGCAACAACCCTGATCGCCGTCTACGATTACGGCGGTTACAACAACGTCTGCCTGCTTGGCGGTGAAATCGAGCAACCGCGCAGAAACATTCCCCGCGCAATCATCTTTTCTATTCTTCTCGTCGCGCTGCTCTATCTGTTGATGAACCTATCCATCATCGGATCGCTCAACTGGCACGTCGCGCGATATTCGCACGCCATCGCCGCCGACTTCATGCAGGCGGTTTATGGTCACTGGGCCGGGCTGCTCGTCTCTTTCCTTGTGCTCGCCGTCAGTTTTGGCGCCGTATTCGCCAATATGCTCGGATACTCGCGAATTCCCTGGGCAGCTGCGGCGGAGGGCCGCTTCTTTGCACCATTTGCGCGTCTGCATAAGACCGGCGGCTTCCCGACCGTCTCGCTCCTCTTCATGGGCGTGTTCTCAGCCGTTGCATGTCTCTTGTCGCTTGAGCAGCTCATCAAAGTTCTTATCGTCGTGCAAGCCATCTTTCAATTTGCCGCACAGTGCATCGCCGTTGAGTTGGTGCGCCGCCGCAATCCTCTGGAAAATGACGTCTACCGCATGCCTCTTTATCCGATCCCGGCAGTCATTGCGCTCCTCGGCTGGTTCTACGTTGCGGGAAGCAGCGGAGTGCGCTATTTGGCCATCGGCATTGGAATGGTTGCTGTCGGAAGTGGTATCTACTTTCTCAAAGCGAAGCGTGAACGGGAGTGGCCATTCGCGGCTCTATGAAGACATACGACATAGCGGTCGTTGGCGAGATCTACGTCGACCATGTCCTGACCGGGTTTGCGAAATGGCCAGAACCTGGCGAAGAAGTCTTCACCAACGAATATACGCAGGAGGTGGGTGGCGGTGCGGCGATTACCGCCTGCGCTCTGGCGCGATTGGGCCGCTCCGTAAGCCTAATCGGCGTCGCCGGAGAGAAAGAGCTGCCGTGGATTGAACAGCGGCTCTCCGGCTTTGGTGTATCGAGTTCCGAGTTGCGCCGCGGCGAAGGACGCACGGGGATCACCATCAGCGTATCGAGTAAGGAAGACCGCTCGTTTTTCACATACATCGGTGAAAATGCAAGACTCGAGGAACAATTGGTCGGCGATTCCATCGCCGAGCATCTCTCTGAAGCTCGCCACGTTCACTTTGCCATGCCCATTTCTTCGGGCGTGGCTGTACGCTTGCTCGGCAAGCTGAGGTCATCGGGCTGCACAACATCACTTGATGTCGGACATCAGGCAGCGTGGCTCAACGATGCCGCCAACCTCCGTACCTGTTCCATGGCGAACTACTTCTTGCCCAACGAGCGCGAGGCCAGAATGATCTGCGCCGGGGACGTGACAGCGTATCTGGACTTTACCTGCCGGCAGAACTGGCCCAGCGGCGTGGTCAAGATAGGGGCGGCTGGCGCCGTGATGCGCGGGAAAAATGGCCCCGTGCGGGTGCATTCTCCCGTCGTCAACACATTGGATACTACCGGCGCCGGTGATGCATTCAACGCTGGCTTCATCGATGGCCTGCTCGACGGCGCGGACGGAGAAGAATGCATGCGCCGCGGTTGCGTCTGCGGTGGCCTCTCAACACGCGTGACCGGCGCATTGCGTGGGCTTCCCGCGCGCGACGAGCTCAAGCGATGTTACAAGGAGAGCTATGGGTAAGGTCGCCTGCATCGGCGGCGGCGGCGTCCGCACCCCGCTCGTCGTCTTCGGCATTAACGAGTGCGCGCGCTCGCTCGGCGTCGACGAAATCGTCCTCTACGACCCCGATCTGGAACGCGCGCAGATGATGGTCGCCCTTGGCCGTGCCGTGGTCGAGCGTGAAGGCGGCAACCTGCAGGTACGCGAGGCTTCATCCTTCGAAGATGCGGTCGAGGGAGCGGATTTTGTTCTCAGCAGCATCCGCGTTGGCGGAATCTCTGCCCGGACGAGCGATGAGAAAACGGCAATCCGGCACGGCTACCCGGGGCAGGAAACCACCGGTCCCGCGGGAATGGCCATGGCATTGCGCACCGTGCAGGTTGCCGTGGAGCAGGCGCGCGCTGCGTACCGTCTCGCACCCAAAGCTTGGCTCATCAACTTCACCAATCCCGCCGGCCTCATCACGCAGGCAATTCTCCACCACACCGATGTGCGCGCCGTTGGTATCTGTGACACCCCTTCAGAGATGCTGCACCGGATCGCACTCGCTCTTCACGCTGCTCCATCTGAGGTCCGTTGCGAATACATCGGACTTAATCATCTTGGGTGGGTGCGCAAAATCGTGCTCCACGGCAAAGATGTCACCAGCCAGGTCCTGGCCGACGACCAGACGCTCGACGAGTTGTATTCGGGGCCCTTGTTCGATCATGAACTGATTCGCAGCTTGCAACTCATACCGACTGAGTATCTTTACTTTTACTATTCCCGGCGACGTGCTTTAGCAAACCAGAAATCGCACGGTGCCACGCGAGGTACCGAGATCGGAAAGCTCAACGATCAACTCTTCCGCCGCCTCGCTCCATTGCTCGCAGCTAATGAAGGTCAGCACGCCCTGGCGGCTTATATCGAATATCTGAATGAACGGTCGGGAACCTACATGTTGCTGGAGTCGACAAGCGAGGATGTACTCCGAAAGGAATCGGCACAGGGCGAAGATCCATTCCGCACCGCGAGCGGATATCACCGGATTGCGCTCGATGTAATGAAAGCACTCCGCGGGAAGACAAGCCAGCGCCTGATTGTCAACGTTAGAAATCAAGGAGCGATCGCCGAAATCGATGCGAACGATGTGGTCGAAGTGCCTTGCAGCATTGCCAACGGCATCATTGCGCCTGAACCTTGCGGAATCCTGCCCGCAGAGGTGCGCGGGTTGGTGCTTGCAGTAAAGGAGTACGAGCGTGCAACCATAGAGGCCGCAATGACAGGGTCCTTACAAACCGGACGTAAAGCGATGTTGTTGAACCCGGCAATCGGCGAGTGGGAACCGACTGAACTCCTGCTTCGAGATTTCGGCTTTGGGAAGTAAGGAGATGACGGTGCAGAGCGTGCGTGGTCGCGGATGGCGTGGTGCGAGGACCTTGAGTTACTGCGCGGAACGAGATTCTCTAGATGAAGATTGCAACGAGTGCGAAGATCGGGGAAAAGCAAATCAAACAAGAGCTTTTACCAAGCGCACCGTGGCTGATCTTTATCATCGAAAACACAACGCGATTGGAATGGATTGGAGACTCAGAGTGCTGTCCCTTCGTAATGACCCATTACCCATCCGAACAAAGTTAAATCATTCCCTCGTACAGGAATGGTCTATTGCTGGCGTTCGAACCCCCGCGACGGGAAATGGGAGAAATCTATGCAAACGATGCGGGAATCAGAATCGCTGCATCTTTACCTGCACAGCTTCCGCTCTCTGGGAGAAGCGCAGACCGCGATCTGTTTCATCGCCGTTCAAAAGCCTTACAGGCTTCCAGACGTGATTCTCGTACGCTCCTTGTTCGGCTGTAAGAATCTGGCTGCGCATCCACGGCTGCTTCCCTGGTAAGTGAAAGATGACACTCGCATCGACGCCAGTAACCAGAGATTCGTCGGGCCCGATTTGCGCCACCAAGGCGGCCGCATGTGCATCCCTGGTGCCGGGCGCGTTTCGCCCATCCTGCTGGGGAAAGCCGAACGCTACCGTCGCCTGCCAGCCGTCAAAATCCAGCTCCTGTGTGGTTTTGCCCGGCTCTTCCACCGCCGTCTTTGCCTTTCCCGCAAACTCCAGTTCGGCAATCTCGCGATCCATCGGCCCGATCAGTGCGAAGTTGCCGGCGTGGGACATCGTCGAACCATCGTCAGCCATTCGATTTCTGCCGTCCACCCCAAAAGGTGAGAAGCCAATGGCGCCCTCTCCGACCGCGCAGAAGAAAAACTTGGCAAAGCTTTTCCCGGATCCGGTCTCGGGAATCCACAGCGGATTGTCGGGGCGACGATAAATATCCATCGCTTCGCGGTAGAATTTTGAGTCGTCCGAGTAAATGTCCGGCCCAATCATGTCGATCGCAGGAGCCAGAGCCCGCCACAGGCCCACCAGTTTTTGTACTGCGCCGCCGCTTGGATATGCGATGCCCGGCTGGTCAACGACCCTTTGCGGCAACTTAGCCGCTATGTTATTGAAAATAAATGTGTTACTATCATTTCCCGATGCAGAAGGTTGAGAAGATCAAGTTAAGAATGTCGTCGGGGGTGGTCTGACCGGTGAGGGAGTCGAGAGCCCAAAGTGCGCGATAGAGGTCGAGCAGGATCATTTCATGCGGGATGCCGCTTGCGTTCGCCTTCGCCGCGTCCGCCAGGGCACCGAGCGCCGTCGCAACGGCCTGGTGCTGCCTAAGGTTGGTCAAGATGCCGGGCTCGGCCGCAGCCCCGCCTGTAGCGAGGGTTAAAATCCGTTCGCGAAGATCCGCGATCCCTTCGCCCGTGAGTGCTGATGTCGAAATCGTAGTGAGACCCGCGATCGCCGCATCACCCAAACAAGCCTGCTCCGCTTCGCCCTTCACCAAATCATGCTTGTTCCTGACCACGATCGCGGCCCGGCCTTCGACGGCCGCGACCAAGCGGCGATCTTCAGCATTGAGCGGCTGCGCGGCGTCGAGTACGACGAGCACGATCGCCGCGTCAGCGAGAGCTTCGTGACTGCGCCGAATGCCGAGTTGCTCAGCCTCCTCCAGAGCTTCATGCGCTCCCTCGCGGAAGCCTGCGGTGTCGACCAGCTCAATCGGAATACCGCCGAGCGAGATGCGCTCCGTGACCAGATCGCGCGTGGTGCCGGGCGACGCGGTCACAATAGCGCGGTCACGTTCCACGAGCCGGTTGAACAGCGAACTCTTGCCCACGTTGGGCCGACCGACGATGGCCAGTGTCAAGCCGTCGTGGACAATGCGGCCGCGCGCGAACGACGCTTCGAGGGCCGCGAGCGGCGGCGTGAGTTCGTCGATTCTCCGCGCAATCTCCGCCTGCGGCGTCACGTCCAGGTCGTCCTCGGCAAAGTCGATCCCCGCCTCGAGCAGAGCAATCAACTCCACCAGCGACTGCTTCACGGGAGCAACGCGGCTGCTGAGTGCGCCGCCCATCTGGCTGGCGGCCTGGCGCGCTTGAGTCAGCGTCTGCGCATCGATCAGGTCGCGCACCGCTTCGGCCTGGGTCAGGTCGAGGCGCCCGGAAAGAAAGGCGCGCTGCGTAAACTCACCGGGTTCGGCCAGGCGCGCGCCCAGCTCCAACGCGCGGCGCAGCAGGGACTCCAGAACTACCGGCGATCCGTGAGCGGCGATCTCAACCAGATCTTCTGCGGTGTAGGAATTAGGCGCCGCAAAAAACGTTACGAGCGCCTCGTCAATTCGCGCGGATTCGCCGTGCGCGGCTTCCGCATCCTCTGCGTCGAGCACGTCTGCCAGTCGCGCGCGCGCATGTTCGAGCGGCTGGTGCAGATTTACGAGTTGTGACCCAATCGCCAAGGCTTGTGGCCCGCTGAGACGCACGATTCCGATGCCGCCCCGGCCTGGCGGTGTCGAAATGGCGGCGATGGTGTCGGTTGCGGCTTCTGGAGCGGCCATTGGCTGCACTCAGTTTAGTGTCTCCGGCTAACCCGATTGGCGATGCATCTACCCGTGCCTGAGCTTTGACCATGGCGCATGCTGTGAAACTTGCTCTAAACTCTGATTGGAAACTCCACAATCCCAGTTTCCGCCTTTGCGGCCACGGAGTCCCGACCGGCTTGAGGTTGATGCGATGAAAGCTGCGAGATTAGCCATGTTAAAGTTCTTCGCGCTATTGTTCCTCTGGCCCGGCCTTGCTGGCCTCATCGTCTCCGCCATGATCTCCACGCATTACCTTGACACCATGCCAAGGTGGCCAGTGCCGGAAGAGTATCGCACCGTTCCGCGCGGAATCCACGGCACCACCGTATATCAGACTCCAGTCGAAAACAGAAAACTCAACCTCGTTGAAAACTCGTCTGTTGGAGTTTTTCTGTTCGCCTGGCGCTCGGTGTGGTCTACCTGGAGAAATGGGGAAGCTTGCAAGCGCGCGACGAAGGCGAAGAATCGGAACTCGTGCATAACGCAGGCTAACGGATGCCGCCGCCCGGTCCGTCCCCCGCCATCCTCTAAAATGAACCGATGCCCGAGCTTCCTGAGGTGGAGACGATCGCCCGTGGCGTTCACGAACGCGTTCGTGGTGACCGGATTGTTCAGGTCTGGTTCTGCGGTCAACCTCAACCCTTCAAGACGCCGCCTGTTCAACAGGCCAACGGTCTGACCGGCCGCACCATTTTGTCAGTACATCGCACTGGGAAACACATTGTCTTCGAACTGGGAGCATCTGGGTTGGCGCCCCACGCGGATCCAAAGGAGGCCCACCAGCGCGCAAAAACGGACTCGCCTGAAGCGCAGTGGATCGTGCATCTGGGCATGACGGGCCGGTTGCTCGTGACCAGTCCCGATAGTCCCGTTGTACCTCATACGCATGCCCGAGTCGACTTGGCAAGCGGCAACGAACTGCGTTTTGTGGACCCACGTCGCTTCGGCCGTCTGGAATTCCGCGATCTTCGCCGCGATGGCGCATTTCATCGGCCCGGCGCTGAGCCGCTCACAATCGGAGCGCGGGAATTCGCCGCGCTCTTCCATCAGCGGCAGATGACCATCAAAGCGGCTCTGCTTAATCAGTCGCTCCTTGCTGGGGTGGGCAACATCTACGCTGACGAAAGCTTGTATCAAGCCGGCGTCCGGCCGAGCCGCCGCAGTAACCGGCTCACGTTCGCTGAGCTTGAGCGGCTTCGGCTGGCCCTGCGCAAGGTCCTCAGGAAGGCCGTCCGGCTAGGCGGCTCATCGGTCTCCGATTATGTCGATGCCAACGGCGAACGGGGTTTTTTTCAGCTCGAGCACTGTGTATACCAGCGCACCGGCAAGCCTTGCCTTCATTGCCAAACCACCATCCGCCGGCTGGTCATCGCCGGCCGGGGAACGCACTACTGCCCCCACTGCCAGCGTTGATTTCTTTGAAAGAGAATTGGATCAACAGGAGCCCGCCTACACTTTTTTGAAGAATTTTCGCCATTCTGCTACCAGAATCAAGACAAAGACGCTGCGGAAGCGACACAAGTTATTGATAAGAAACAGCGTTCCGAAAGGACCCTGGATTGCTACGTTATAAGCGCCAGTGATGTATCGGCCGCTGGAGGAACGCCCAGCGAGCCTGAGCAACACCGGGCACCCGGCACGAGCAACCGCCACCGAGCGGCCCTCAAAAGGGAAGAGCCTGCCGGGAAGCCTGCAGCCGGAGCAGCGCAAACAGACGCTACTCTCCACTTGGCTGGGAGGCCAGTGACCAAGGCAGGCTTCGAGACGCCACTCCGAGGAGTGGCGTTTCTAACGTGCGGTCTTCGCTTCTACTCGACCGTTACTAAAGAAGCTTCCCTCCACATCGCGCACTTGCCACGCTCCCGGCTTCGCTGTACTATCAGAGTTGCCTATCAAGCGGCTGACGCGGGCCACCCGGGCATGGGTAGAGCAAGCTCGCCGCCGAGCCAAGCAAATTTCGCCTTGCACATCTGTTCTTTCGGATATACGCGGCGAAGGCTCGCATAGGAAAGGGCATCACCTGAGAAAAGCAGAACGCCGCGCCGATTGAATTTCGGCGGTCGGATGGGATTGAATATTGACTCCCGCGTAAAAGGCGGCAATCGCATTCTCAAAGGGATTCAGTTTTTGGAACCACGGAGGCCGAGGCCGGACGATCGGTTCGTTGAGGTTCCCCGCTGCTGCATTTCCTCGAATGGGCGGAGACAGAGGTACCTCCATTAGATTGTGAGGGCAGCTGTCTGTCGCGCATCTGCCGGCGCGGGGAGAGAAATGCAGACCGTAGTTCATGTCGTTCCATCACGAGTTGCGTCACACGCACTTCAATGCAACAGAGAGCAATGCACCAGGAAGTAAACGCATCATGACAACAGAATCGATGCAGCCCCAGCCTGAACAGGGGCCAGCGCCTGACAATGGTCAGGTGCAGCAGCGCGGGCATCGGCGCCGTCGCCGCCGCCGCAAGAACAAATCAAATCAACAACCCGCAATGCAAGGTCAGCAGATGCAGGGGCAGCCGCAACCGCAGGCGGAGGCTCCCGCACAAGCCGCTCCGCCGCAATCTGCTCCGCCCAGGCCTGTCCATCATCACCAGCAGCATCAGAACCGCAAGAAGAAGAAATTCTTCCAAAAGTCCCAGGGTCCTCAAGCGCAGCCCGGCAACAGCATCTCGGGGTCGCAGGGCAAGCGCAAGGGACGGCAGAAAGGCCCTCGGACATTTGTCGGCCCCATGGATCATAGCTACCGGGCTGTAAACGGCAACGTTGCTGACGGACCGCCTTCCACCATCCCCGTTTCAGGCAATGGCCATGGCGGAGGTTATTATCCCGACGTCTATTCAGCCCAGCCGCCTGCGCCTATCCGCGAAGATGCGCCAACCCGGATCTTCTGTTTCATTGAGGACCTCTTCTTCCTCGCCAAAATTCAGGAGACGGCGCGCAAGCTCGGCGTGAAGGTCGAATTCATCAAGGGCGAGAACAAGGATGCCGTGGCGCGCATCATCGACGCGCAGGAAAACGAAAAGCCTGCGTTGCTGGTCTTCGACCTGAACAATCTCAACGCCAAGCCGATGGCGCTGATTCCCAAGTTCAAAGGAAAATTCAAGAAGGCCGTCTCCATCATCGGCTTTCTCAATCATTTGCAGGGCGACTTGAAGATGAAGGCCATTGAGGCGGGATGTGATGCCGTCATGCCGCGCTCAGCCTTCTCGCAAAGCCTTCCCATCCTTCTGCGGCGCTACGGAGTCGAAGAGGAAGAGGAATCCTCGCGTCAGCCCGCGTTTTAAAGACTGGGAACAGACAATTGGCAGTAGAGAATAGGAAAAGGGCGCGCCGGTTCGGCGCGCCCTTTTTTCTTGAGCAGGCTTTGAGCTTTTCTATTCCCTATTGGCTGCTCCCTACTCCCTGCCTTTCTATCCCGGCGGCCAGGTCATCATCCGGCCACCAAGCAGATGCAGGTGGAGGTGGTCCATCGTCTGACCGCCGTCCTGACCGGTGTTCACCACGATCCGGTAGCCGTTAGCAAGACCCTTCTTGCGGGCAATTTCCGCGGCCGCCCACAGCAGGTGCCCGAGCAGTGCGCGATTGTCTTTATGCGCCGCGTCCAGCGAGGCAATGTGCTCACGCGGCACCACTAGGACATGCACAGGCGCCTTGGGGTTGATGTCGGCAAATGCGTAGCCCAACTCGTCCTGAAAAACAGAGGTGGAGGGAATCTTTCCTTCAATGATCTTGCAAAAAGTGCAATTCATGGCGTGATCAGTTTACCTGTAAGATTTGCGACCTATTGTCTCCGGAAGCCGGAAATTCCATTGTGACCAGAATCACCAGCATCTGTTCAGGCCAATCCTTCGATAATCTCTTCGGCTCGCCTGTTTTTTGCACTCCCTCTTGAAAATGGCACTGCGATTGCAAAGCCTGCGCCGTCATGCAAGGAGCGAAAGCACGTACGGATTCAGGATTCCGGCCTGAACATGCGATCGACATTCCCCGTCCAGCTTACAATGACGGCATGGCTGCGACACCGGCTTCCCCGGCCTTACGCATCGTTCACACGGTCTGCTCGCACGATTGTCCCGACTCGTGCGCAGTGCTGGTGACAGTGAACGCAGAAGGCCGCGCTGTGAAAGTTGAGGGTGACCCATCGCAGCCGGTCACGCGCGGCTTCCTCTGCGGCAAAGTGGCCAAGTACCTCGATCGCGTCTACGCGCCCGACCGCGTTCTCTACCCGCTTCGCCGCAAAACCGGCGTGGCAAAACGGCCACTGCCGCGCGGCCATGAGCACGAAGCCTTCGAGCGCGTGAGCTGGGATGAAGCACTCGACGCCATCGCCGCGCGCCTCAAGCACATCAGCGACCACTACGGCTCCGAGTCCATCCTGCCCTACAGCTATGCGGGCACAATTGGCGTGCTTGGCTACGGCTCTATGGATCGCCGCTTCTTTCATCGGCTGGGCGCAAGCCAGCTTGACCGCACCATCTGCTCTGAAGCAGGCGGGCAGGCATGGATCTCTGTCTACGGCAAGAAATTCGGCACGCCCACTGAGGATTTCCGCCTGGCGAAGCTGATCCTCGCCTGGGGAGCGAACATCCACGGCAACAACATTCACCTTTGGCCATTTGTTGAGGAAGCGCGGCGCAATGGGGCGCGGCTGATCGTCATCGATCCCTACCGCACGCGCACCGCGGCCGTGGCTGACTGGCACATCGCAATCAGACCCGGCACCGACACAGCACTGGCGTTGGGCATGATGCACGTGATCCTCAACGAAGGTTTGGAGAGCCACGCGTACATCGCGGAGATGACGCACGGATTCGAGCGTCTGGCTGAACGCGCTCGCGAATACACGCCCGAGCGCGTTGCCCATCTCACCGGCATCACTGCGGCGGAGGTCGAGCAACTGGCGCGCGAATACGCCACCACCTGCCCTGCTGCGCTGCGCTTGAACTACGGCGTGCAGCGCTGCGAAAACGGCGGCGCTGCAGTGCGCGCCATCGCCATGCTGCCCGCGCTCACCGGCGCCTGGAAGCATCGCGGCGGCGGCGCTCAGCTTTCCACTTCGGGTGCTTTCCAGTGGGATGAGAAAGCCGTCCGCCGCCCCGATTTGGCTCTCGCCTCGCCGCTGGGCCGCCTGGCGCGCACCGTGAACATGTCCGAGCTTGGCCGCGCGTTGACAGAATTGGGAAGAGATCAGAAAAACGGGGAGCAGGGGAGCGAGGGAACAAGGGAGCTAGACGACGGTCCCGCCGTTCACGCGCTGTTTGTTTACAACTCAAACCCCGGCGCGATCGCTCCGAATCACAACGCGGTCGAGTGTGGCCTGGAGCGCGACGATCTTTTCACCGTGGTTCATGACCTTTTCTTCACCGACACGACGGATTACGCTGACTTTATTCTGCCGGCCACTACGTTTCTCGAGCACACTGATGTGCAGGGCGCCTACGGGCACTACTTTGTGCAGCTTTCAAATCAGGCCATCGAGCCGCTCGGCGAGTCGCGCTCGAACGTGTGGCTCTTCGGCCAGCTTGCGCAGCGCATGGGCTTTGCTGAAGCCTGCTTCCGCGATTCGCCGGAGGAGATCATCCACCAGGCGCTCGCGATCGGCGCCGACGGCCACTCCTCAAACCCGAACATGGAGCACGTCACGCTCGAAGATCTGGAGCGGGAAGGGCACATTTCGCTGGCATTTCACGCCGATCCTGAAAAGCACCCGTTTCTGCCATATACTTCAGGCCTGCTCGCGACGCCCTCGGGCAAGATCGAGTTCTACTCTGAGGCACTGGCAGCCGCTGGTCTCGACCCGCTTCCGGCGTTTGTTCCTGCCGCGGAATCCCGCTGGAGCGAAACGGCGAAGCGCTACCCGCTCGAGTTGCTCGGCCGCAAAAACGATAACTACATGAACTCGACCTTCGCCAATTTGCCCGGCCATCGCAAGATGGAGGCATCAAGCTGCCGGCGGCTCGAGATGCACCCCTCCGATGCAGAATCCCGCGGCGTGGCCGAGGGCGACAGCGTGCGCGTCTTCAACGACCGCGGCGCCATTGAGTTGACGGTGAAACTCAGTGCCAATTTGCCTGCCGGTGTGGTGGCGGCGCGGCTTGACTGGGCCAAGCTGCACCCGGAAGGCGTCAACATCAACGCCCTGACCAGCGAGCGGCTCACGGACATCGGCGGCGGACCAACGTTCTACTCCGTGCTGGTGGACGTGGCGAAGGCCTGAGAAGTGCTTGACTTGTAAGTCCTGGTACTTGTTTAAGGGCATGTGCGGGCGAGGACGCCCGCACGACGGCCGGTCGGGAGACCGGCGCTACAATTCTCGGCGACCTCTGAGAAATGCGGGCTAAGCCTAATACTGTTCACTTAGCTATCCTGATGGCTGCTCGGATGTTGATCGCGGGCAGGGTCTTGCCGTGGCGCGAACGGAGCGGGAAGTTGCTCATCTTGCGCTTGACCCCGCGAAGATTGTGGCGATCGCGGCTGGAGACGACGCGTTCCTCGAGTATTTCGCCAAGCACCGCCTTATGAAAGGCTCTCCTCTTCGCAGGGGGGAATGGCGCCATAGACACCCATTTTGCGGCGGATCACGCGCACGGCGTGGAGGAACGAGAGCCGGTCGGGGTCTTCATCGGCTTTGAGGGCGGCTTCGTGCATCAGGCCGCGGATGGCGAAGTGAGCCATCAAAAGTCCGTAGAACTCTTGACGCACCAAATCCGGTGTCTTGCTGCGCAGCACGATCTTGGCGCCGCGCAGGTGGGTCTTGAGTTCATCGAATGCCGTTTCTATCTCCCAGCGCTCGTGATAAAGGGCGGCGAGTTCATCGGCTGCAGCTTTGCCAGGATCGAGGATGGTGGTCGCCAAGCGATAGATCGGCTCGGAGCCCGCGATTCCTTCCAGGCGGTAATCGATCACGCGAAGAATTTGTCCGTTGGTTTTGTGTCGCCAGTCGCGCTCGGAAGGATACACCTGGCTCAAATAGGAGCCATCGGGCAGGCGTTTCTCTGAGGCCATGCGCATGTTCTTCTTCATCCGCCAGAGCAAGTCCGCGCCCGTGCCAGATGCCTGATTCCACAGTTCGAAGCCGAAGAAGTTCCGGTCAGCCAAACAGAGCATGCCTTTACGCAAAGCCGGAAGAGCCGATTTTGCCAGCGTGATTTCTCCGGTCCGGTAACCGTCCATGTGACTTCCAAACAGCACGTGTGTGCCGTTCTCCACCAGGGACACAAAACGGATTTGAGGATAAGCACTTGAACCGCGGCTGGCTCCAGGACGAGAGAAAGCATCTTCGTTGGCCTTTTCGTCGGCAACATCGAATGTGCTGCCATCCAGGCTCACCAGGCGCCACCTCCGATACCACGCGCCCCGCGTGCTGCCGACAGCCACCGGCTTGACCAACTCATCATGCAACTGCCGCAGTGGCTCCCAGCCCAGCCGCGTTCGGGCCTGAGAGATGCCCGATTTCCCAGCCACCCGCACACCCAATGACGGATCGCGCAGCCACTGGACTGCTTCCAGAAGACAACGCAATACCTCGCGATAGGACGATTGCATGTACAGCGCCAGAGCGATGACGTAGTAGACAACCACCTGTGCCGGCAGATCGCGCTGACGAATGCTGGACCTCCCTGTGGTTGAAAGCACTGGCCCGATGCTGGAGAGAGGAAACGTCTTGGTTATTACGCCAAGGCTGATGTAGTCCGTGATCCGGGCACCCGGAGGGAGTTCCGCAACCGTACGCGCCAACCGTGGCCTCCTGTCCTTGTCTCATACAGAATGCCACAGATTTAGTTAAGTGAACAGTATTAGGGCTAGCGCTTCGCGGCCCGTTCGCGCTGCAACTCGCGATAGAGTTCGCTCTTCGATCGGCCCGATTCGCGCGCCAGCCGCTTCAACGCTTCCTTCTCATCGACACCAGGCTCGGCTGTCATCTTTGCAATGCGGTCACTGATCTTTTCGTGCGCGATCGCTGCGCCCGGGGCGATGCCGGAAGATCCGCTCCGCGCTGGCGCTTCGATCAGCAGCGTAATTTCGCCTCGGATGCGATCCCGCGCGACAAGTTCTTTGCGCACCTCGGCCACCGTCCCGTGTACAAACTCCTCGTGAATCTTTGTCAGCTCGCGAGCAACGACCAGGCGCAGGGCCGGCCCCCAGACGCTTTCCAGATCCGCCAACGTGTCGAGAATGCGATGCGGCGCCTCATAAAGGATCAGTGTGCGCGCCGTTTCCCGCGGTTCTGCAGCCAGTTTCTCCAGCCGTGTTCGACGCGCGCCGGCTTTCTCCGGCAGAAATCCAAGAAACTCGAACTCTTCAGCCGCCAGCCCCGAGGCGATCAAGGCGGTGATGGCGGCATTCGCGCCGGGAATCGGAATCACCGGAACCGCAGCGGCAATCGCTTCACGCACCAGCCAACCGCCGGGATCGCTGATGGCGGGCGTGCCGGCGTCGGTGACGACCGCGACGCGCCCGCCAGCCTTGATCGCCTGCACCAGTTCCCGGGCGCGCTCGCGTTCGTTGTGCTCGTGGCAGCTGACCGTGGGCGTTGCGATCTCAAAATGATGGAGGAGTTTTTGCGTCTGGCGAGTGTCCTCGCAGGCGATGCGATCCACGCCGCGCAGCACGTTGAGCGCGCGCAGAGTAATGTCGTTCAGGTTGCCGATTGGAGTGGCGACGACATAGAGGCCCGGGGCAAGCGGCGCGGCCTCTCTGGCGAGCGCCGAATCTTCCTCTTGCGCCATGGTGAAACCCTCAGTTGCCTTGCTCTTTGCGCTCAATCCGCCGTTGCTCGGCGAGCAGCGACATGGAGCTCATGAGGTTCTGCACGCTCACCACGCCCACAACGCGCCCGCTTTCGGTGATTGGAATCAGACCCAGGCCGTGGCCGGCTGTCAGGCGGCGAATAGTAGTGCCCAGTGTGTCCTCAGGGCGCGCCACCTGGAATGCGCGTGACATAACCGACTGCACATAGCCGTTGCCGTCGTTCCGCAGGGCGTCCACGATTCGCTGCCGCGAGACAATGCCTACGAGCTGTGGTCCGCGGACAACCGGAAAATCCTCCTGCAGCGAATGCACGCAGCGGTGCAATGCGTCAGCGAGCGTATCGGAGGGCGAGAGCGTGGCAAAGTCGGTGAGCATCACTTCGCGCATGCGCACAGTATCGACGACAGACTGGAAGAAGACCCCCTGATCCTCAATCTGCGCACCGATCATGATGAAAAAGCCGGCAAGGATGAGCCATGGATTTTGCGCAAGGATGCCGCCCAGCATGGCCGTGAGAGCCAGCGCCTGGCCAAGGCCGGCAGCGGCGCGACCTGCGGGACCGAATCCGTGCGTCCGCGCAAATGCATTGCGGATTAGCCGCCCGCAATCGAGCGGATACGCAGGCAAGAGATGCAGCAAGCCCAGGAACGCCTGCATCCAGACCAGGCTGCGCAACAGGTGGGCAGGCGAGATCAGCGGAAGTTCCATCAGCCGCACGTCGCCACTTGCGCCCATGATTGCGGCAGCGGCGGTAAGGGCTGCAATCCAGTTCGCCAGCGGCCCGGCAGCGGCGAGAACCCACTGCCCGGCTCCACGGTTCGCATTTTCCTGGCTCTCCGGATTGGCGTACGCGAAGAGCCCGCCGATGGGCAGAAGCAGGACGGCGCGAAGTCGAAGTCCCAGCCACGCCGCGGCCAGCAGCCGCGCGGTCTCGCGCACCACAACGGCAACTACCAGCGCGAAAAACAGCGCCAGGCCGCGCGGCCAGCCATCGGGACCGCTGATGGCGAACAGCACCAGGATCAGCAGTGGGAAGAAGATATGAACGCGCATCTCCACGCCCATCCACCGGCCCAACGGGATTGACCAACCGCGCATATCCCGATTGTAGAGGCTGCCGCCTGAAGATAGCTCTCAGCTTCCGGCTTCTGGGAATTGCATCATTTCCCGGGCAGTCGATCTGCAAAGAGCGAAGTGCGTCCCTTATGCTGATTGTCGATGCGCATTATCGCGGGAATGTACCGTTCGCGTGTGCTCGAGGCTCCTCCCGGACTGAGCACCCGGCCGACGAGCGATCGTCTGCGCGAGACACTCTTCAACGTGCTTGCACCGAGAATGCCGAAGACCGTTTTCCTTGATCTGTATGCCGGCTCGGGCGCTGTAGGCATTGAGGCGATCAGTCGCGGGGCGGCGCGAGTGACGTTTGTCGAGCACTCTCCCGCCGCGCTCAAGGTGTTGCATCGCAATCTCGCACGCCTCGGAATCACCAGCGGCTTCCACGTTTATGCGGAGAGTGTAAAGACGTTTCTCCGTTCCGCTCCAGACGCCGGCCCGAAACCAGAACAACACGAAGTGCTCTTTCTCGATCCGCCTTACGACGCGGCGCGGGAGTATGCCGCGACAATGGAGCAGTTGGGCCATTCGAATGCCGGAATTCTTGCACCCGGCGCGGTCGTTGTCGCTGAGCACAGGCGAAAGCAACCACTCGAAGAGCGGTATGGCAGCCTTAAGCGTACGCGACTGCTCGAGCAAGGCGATGCCGCTTTGAGCTTTTACGCGATGTCGACCGAATCTGCCGGTTGAACGGCGCCTTCAACCCTGAAATCGCACTGGGCTCGTGTGGAAACCATCTGCTCCCGCTACAATTGGGCGCATGAAAACCAAGGGCGCGATCTTTTGTTTCGCAGCGCTTGTGCTGACAATTTCCGCACGCGCTTTGGCACACGGGCAGACAGCGGCAGAGGCCACGATAAAGCCTGCGGCACCGCAACTTGTCATTCTCGATACGGATATCGGCGACGATATCGATGATGCGTTTGCGCTGGCTCTTCTCTTGCGCAGCCCTGAGGTCAAGTTGCTCGGCATCACCACGGCATTCGGCGACACCGAATTGCGCGCGCGCCTTGTCGATCGCTACCTCGCTTCTGTCGGGCGCGAAGAGATCCCGGTGCAGGCAGGAGTCTTCACTTCCGCCACGAATCACTTCACGCAAGCCGCCTACGCACTCCATGCGCCCAAACAGAAACACGGCGACGCAGTTGCCTTTCTGCTACGTGAGATCCGCGCACATCCTGGCGAAATCACGCTCATCGCCATCGGCCCGCTCTTCAATGTGCAGGCAGCTGTC
The DNA here is from genome assembly GCA_963751285.1 of uncultured Acidobacteriaceae bacterium. Lineage (GTDB taxonomy): Bacteria > Acidobacteriota > Terriglobia > Terriglobales > Acidobacteriaceae > Telmatobacter. The sequence continues at coordinate 276,369 of CAVVUE010000019.1, forward strand.
GAGCGCGACCCCGCCACTTTCCGCAAGTTAAAGCGAGTCGTCCTGATGGGTGGCAGCATCGATCGCGGCTACGATGACGCAAAATCCGGAAATGCCCACGAGCCGCCATCGCCCGAGTGGAACATTCGCTGCGATCCGGCAGGTCTTCGAGCGCTGCTTAAGTCGGGCGTGCCGGTCTTCATGATGCCGCTCGACTCAACCCAGGTTCATCTCACGCTGCCGGAATTGGGCCAGATCTTCTCCAGCGGTTCGCCTCTGACGGATCAGTTGACTCTTCTCTACCACGAGTGGACCGGAGCGAGCCCGTGGCGCATGCCGACGCTCTTCGATCCTGTTGCTGCCGCCTACGCCATACGACCGGAGCTTTGCCCTGTGAAGCCTATGCGCCTCGACGTCGACGACAACGGTTTCACTCGGCCTTTGGCAGGACCGCCCAATGTGGAGGTCTGTCTGAAATCCGACGAAAAAGGATTCATTGACTTTATTATCAAGCGCATCGCCAGCGCTCAGCCCAACGATCAAGAAACGAAATGAGGGTCCACGAATTCTGGCACTCAATTCGAGCGGTTCCCGATCCGCAATTCCCAAATTTCACAAGTGTGAGCGCGGTCACTTTCAACCCAATTGACAGCAGCGGAAAGTAGGAGAAAAATGGCGGAGCGAAGGAAATCGAACCGTTTCATGCACTGTAAGGGGGAATCTTGAAAAACAGGGTGAAGATCCAGCTTTTGGGAACAGTGGTTCTGTTGAGCGCGGGGTGGTGGCTGGGGGGGTGCAAGTCGGCTCCAGAGCTAACGCAGGACCAGGCGAAGACGATAATTCAGGCCAAGTATGACCAGAATCCCCCTGCGCCGCTTGACATCACACTGGCGAGTCGGGGTATGACGCAGGGCATTCTGGCGAAGTATTGGGTGGAAACCAAGAGATATCCAAACGGATATTGGGGTGACTTCACTCTGACGCCGGACGGCAAGAAACTGGTGAAGCTGGCCAGTGCCGGCGACGTGATCCAATGGCGGCCGGACAGCCCAACAGATCCGCGCTTCAGTGTGGTTGTGGATACCCTGGCGAATGTCCGTCACCAGTTCGGCAATCTGGGCGACATCGAAACCGTGGGAGAAACGAGAGTCATGAAATTCACCGACTCTGTCGATCTCTCTCCGCTCCCGCAACCACTGCAGGGGATCGCCCAGACCCCGGGCAACATGCTGGCCTCCACCCGCCAAGCCACGTTTGTCCTCACGAACGGAGCCTGGACTCTGCAATCGATCGAGTAAACGGGTATCGATTCACGAGCGGATGGGATCCAACTCGAGGGGGTTCCATCCGCCCTCATTCACGGCTCTCGACAGAGCGCGAAGTTTTTTGAGACGACACCCGACATCTAGAAGGTCAGGCGGCCCCCCACCTGGATGATGCGTGGGCTCGAGGCCGCGGTGATTACACCGAAGCCGGAAGAAGAGGGTGCCGTGCCATCTGTTGGAGGCGGACCGCTTCCCCCGGGCCCTCCCAGGCTGACGAGGTTAAAAGCATTGGTCGCTTCGCCGCGAAGCTGGAAGGTTATTCCTTCCCCAAAATGAAAATCACGGAAGAGTCCCAGGTCGACATCGCGGTAACCCGGATTCCGCAGGTAATCGCGGGGCACATTGCCGTCGGCGCCGCCGGGTCCGATGCCCGTAACCGCACAGCCGGTGGTGCCCGTGGGGCAGTTGTTGACGAATGCTGCGGTGTTGAACCACTCAGCCGCCGCTGCAGCACGAGGACGATGAGGGTCAAGGAAGGCGCTTACCGGAGTTACGGTGTCAAAGTCGGGACGGTTTGCGTTGGCGCTGTCATCGTTCTTGTCAGAGCCTGTCGTGACGCTGAACGGTGACCCGCTCTGCATCACCCAGATCGGAGAGATCGTCCAGCCGTTTACCACCTCTTTCATGAAGAAGTTCTTGCCATGGTAGTAATCAATGTTCCACATGCCCGAGATGGTGGCGACGCTGCGCCGATCCGCGTCCATCGGGCCTCTTTCCTCCCCCAAGTTCGCGAAGTCCTGCGCGGTCATCTGGCCGATAGCCGACTCGTTGCTGCTTTGTATCGCGTGACTCCAGACGTAGTAGCCATTCACCATCACGTTGCGCGAGAGCGGCCGTCCCGCGGCAATCTGCAGCGAATGGTAAGAAGCTGTCTGATTGGTAATGAGGAAGATGTTCTGGCCCAGAGTTCCGGTGCCCGTGGCGTTCTGGTCGTAGGGGCGCCGCGCGTTGTAGCCGCCTGTTCCGGATGATCCGGAGTTCTCACCCGAGATTCCCGGGACATACGGAGCGTAGTTTCCATCGATCATCGTGGGCACGTCGCGCGAAATCGTTCCCACATATGCCGCAGTCAGGGCGACCTGCCAGGGCAGTTGCCGCTGCACGGCGAGGTTGAACTGGTAAATGTAGGGCCACTGCACATTCGTTCCAATGCTCTCAATGCTGGCCGGGAGCAGGAAGCGTGGGCTCTTGGGATTGAAGGTGTAGGGGAAGGGATCTCCGCTGGGGAACGACGAAGCGGTCCCATTCACCATTTGAGCGTTGTAGGGGTCTGAAGCCGAGCGCACCGAACCAAAGGTTTGGCGAACCGCATACGGATTGGCATTGCCGGGCTGGTTCCACTCGTTGCCGCTGGTGGTTCCGTAGAAGACACCGGCTCCCGCGCGAATGGCGGTCTTGCCATCCCCGAATGGATCCCACGCAAAGCCGATGCGTGGCGCCACATGGTGGAATTTCGTGCTGATGATGCCCCGGGCTACACCCGAGTCACCCGGGAAGAACATGCCCGCCGGCGCGTTCGGGACCACGGTAGATTCTGTACCGGGGACACTGGGGTTGCTGGTAAGCGTGGCTTTGCTGGGAATAAACGCGGCCGTCAGATTCGACGATTCAACCGGAGGTGTGTCGATATCCCAGCGGATTCCCAGGTCGGCTGTGAAGCGCGGAGTGATGCGGTAATTGTCCTGGAAGAATACTGCCGTGTGCCATGCGCTCATCAGCGTGTGGTACGGCGTGTCCTGTTCCATCGACGAAAGCATGCCGGTGTAGAAATCCGCCAGCGCGTTGCCCGTGGTCGTTGGAGCAGAGCTCGCGTATGAGAAATTGCCGTAGTTGTACAGGTTGCCTACGAACATCCCCTTGTCGAGCGCAAGCTCACCTCCATAAAAGAGGCTGTGCTTGCCTTTGGTCATGCTGACCATGTCGCGGAACGAATAGAAATCCGAAGTGGTGACCGGTCCGGCCAGCGAATCCTGGGCGTGGAAATATCCGGATACGTTCAGATCCGGCAGCGTCGAAGGTCCCTGGATGGTATAGCTGGAGCCGAGCTGGCCCGCGTTGGCTGTGGGCAGGTTGACGCGTCCACCGGCCGCCCGTGTAAACGAAAGCCAGGCCTGATTTGCTGTGGTGGGGCCAAAGGTGTGAACGTCGCTGACGTTTGCGTTGGTCTGGTTGGTATAGGACTGGTTGATCGTCCAGGGAGCGATGTTGCCGCCGCCGAAGGCGTTCTGTGTCGTGCGCACAAAGAAATACGTCGCTGCGATGTGATCCTTGTCATTGAGAACCTGGTCGTACTTCGCTAGGTACTCGTTGTCATCTGTCGGTCCGGTGAAGTAGCCAATCCATTGGAGATTCGTGCTCGAGCCGCTCAGAGGCGCATTGGGAAGCGGAAGCGACGCATTGGTATTCTTGCCGCCCATGACGGTGGCAGCCAACGGGTCCTCACCGATCGCCGTACCTGCCGTTGTCGTCGGTAGGCAATTCAGATTGGTAGGGTTGCTTGAAGTACCGCCTGAGGGGCAGCCGGAGCTGGTGTTGGTGTTGCCGGTGTAATGCGTTTTTGTTCCCGGCATGTTTACGGTGAACGGCGTCGAGTGATAATAGGAGTACTTCCCGGCACTGTCGCTAGGATTCGGCAGGTCTTGCGTAAAATCGCCCAGCCGCTCCGCTGCCGTGGGTACTCGGCCGCCGCTAACGTACTGGCCCACCACTTGCCGGAGCGCGCCGTAGCTGAAGAAGAAGAATGCCTTGTCCTTCTTGATCGGTCCGCCCAGCACTCCGCCAAACTGATTGCGGTGATACGGAGCCTTGATGAAGTTTCCGTTGAGGTCTTTCGGCGCATTCCAGTTGTAGGCGTTGAAATCGGTATTGCGATTGAATTCGAACAGCGTGCCATGGAGTTCGTTCGTTCCCGACTTCGTAACGGCTGTAACCACTGCCGCCGACATGTGGCCGTACTGCGCCGAAAAGTCGCTGGTTTCCACGCGAAACTCTTCAAGCGCGTCAGGGTTGGGTAGTTGGTTTCCGTAGTTGCGAATGCCATTGATGTTCAGGCCGCCATCAAGATAGAAGCTCACCTCAGGATTGCCGCCGTCGATGGAGCCATTGATCTGCACGTCAGTGGAGGGAAGGCCGATGACGAAGTTCGGCGTGCCATTGGCGTTGCTTTGCTGGCTCATGCTGTTGGCCATCACGCCCGGAGTAAGCGAGAGCTCTGCGTACGCATTGCGGTTCACCAGAGGCATGCCCGTGATTTCAGCGGCCGAAATTGTCCTGCCAAGTTCAGCGTCGGTGGTATTTACCATCGGCGGGGCCTCAGTCACCGTGATGGTCTGCGTTTGCGCACCGATTTCGAGAACAATTTCCAGCGTCTGCGCCCGGTCGACCGTGAGAGCCACATTTTTCTGGACAAAGGTTCTAAAGTTGGCGGCGGTTGCCTCGACCGTGTAGTTGCCCACCGGCAGAAAGTCGATGCGGAACTCTCCATATTCATTCGTGGGAACCGTCCGCGCGAATCCCGTGTTGGTGTTCGTCGCCTTGACGGTCGCCGAGCTCACAACCGCGCTTTGTGGATCCTTCACCGTTCCCACGATCGAGCCGGTGATTTGCTGCGCATACGCCGTCAGGCTGGCGCCGGCGACGACCACGAGCAGCATCAGGACCCATAAGCCTGCACTGCGAGAAGAGACCTGTTTCACTTTGTTTGCCCTCATTCTGTCCTCCTGAAGGTTTGCTTGCATATGTTTAGGAATCGCCCTTCTGTAGCTTGCGAGCGCCCCTGCCTTTCGCTTTTTGCCGCGACGGCTCCAGCATCGATTGCGAATCGCAACACAAACGATTGTCTATTGTGTAACTTGCACAATAGACGATCCACTCAGCCAAGTCAACGCAACCTAGGGCACAAAGACCGAATATCGGGTGCCTTTTGCGCGCCCGGTTGTAACCTCATCGTCGCGGGATGGGAAAGAACCCTGCTGCGCAATGAGCGGATGTTCCCCAGATACACGTTTGCTTTGCCATCCGGCTTTGTACCAGCAGCGGTTAGAGGGTTGGCAAGTGACTTACGGTTTGGCTCATTGGGAGGGCAATTATCTAACTCAAAAAACGATAGTTAGCGATGTTAAATCCGGCTGTGTCAAACGTGCTTGCGGCGCGTCTCGAAGATCACCGCAGAAGCCTGCGGTCCACACCGTTGATACAGAATCACCTCGCACAGCTCACATAACCTGACTCGTGCCCGTTGGCTCCCGGTTCACGCCTTTGGGTGTCACAAGTCAAGCTTGCGCATTCCAAATCTACGTTATTGCGGTGGTGCGATGCCCGGGCCGTTCGGCCGCTCGCCGCCCATCATCCCGCCGACGCTTACGCTGGTTGCTGCAAAAATACCGTCCTTGACCGCGCCTTCGATGCGCACGGTGTCACCAACCTGAATATCAGCCAATGTGACGGGTTCGCGCCGCTTGCGAAACGTTGTATTCTCGTCGGCCACAGCGACGTGCTGTGCGTTATCCAGTGCGCCCGTGAGTGTGATTTTTGCGCCGTCAATCGCCGTCACCTTGCCTTGCAGCCAGGTCTTCCCAAAATTTGCCTGCATCTCCTGGACCCGTTTCGCGGTTTCCGGGTCAAGCAGCATGATCCGAACCGCGCCTACTGACTTGGCCGCAGCGTCGATCTCGCCCGCGGCGCCAACGGCGTCACCTACCTTGATGTCGCTCGCCTTGATTTCTTCAGGAGGATTTCCGCGGTAGCCGCCACGGCCCTCTCCGCCGCCCGCACCCCCTCCGGCTTCGCCACCACCGGATCCGCCAGGCGCGCGCATGCCTGCAGGTTGTTTCACAATGCGAGTATTCGCGCTGAAGTGGATGGTGTAGACATCGCCCGTCTCAGTCTTGATTGTGTAGTGATCGGCGGCCACTTCAGTCACGTTTCCCACAACGCCGCGGCCCATCATTCCCATGCCTGCACCGCCCATGCCTCCAAACCCGCGGCGGCCGCCACGCTGGCCGTAGCCTCCGCCATTTTCCTGGCCGGAGTTCTGGCCCGCGGGCGCGGTTGATCCGGCATCCTGAGCACAGGCTGCAGTGGTGAAAACGGCGGCAACAACGATCGCGAGAAACAGGCGTGACTTCATGGCAAGCTCCTGCGGCATCCGAAGAACGTCCTATCGCCATAGACGAGAAAGGGCGCGATGAAGTCGACACGTCTGAGCGAAATGGCGCGACGCTTGACCGGTCGGTCAGCCTATTGGCCGCCGCTCTCTTCGGCGAGGAGCTTCTTGAACCCGGGATCGGTGCTCAGAGCGGCGAATCCTGCATCCGCAGCCACCTGTGTGGGGTCAACGAACCCTTGGTTCAGAGACATCCGCAGATATTCAAGAGCGCGATCGATTTGTCCCGTGCGCGCGCAGGCCAGCGCCATGAAATAGTTCATCGCGCCGCGTTCGTGCGTTGAACCCGAGCTCCCAAGAGTCGGATTGCCTTGCACGTCGAAGACTCTCGGATCGAGCGCCAAAGCCTGCGCATAGGCCTATTGGCCCTCCGCGTACCTGTGCTGGGCGATCAGGCTCGTTCCGAGATTCTTGTAAATCGCCGCAAATTGCGGATCAACACTCAACGCCCTTTCGAAATAACGATCCGCAGCTCCATACTCCTTTTTCGACTCGTACAAGGTGGCCAGATTGTTCAGAACGCTCCGGTCGTTGGGGTTGAGCTTGAGCGATTCGATATAGCAGCGAATGGCTTCACTTGTGTTGAACATCATCTCGTAAGACATGCCCATCTTGTTCCAGATCTCCGCCGTCTTCCGCGGGGACTTGGCGTAAATCTTGATCGCGGTCTCATAGCGCCCGCTGAGCGCGACCATGTCGCCGATGTCGATGATGGCAAGCTGGGCAGAATCGATGGATGCTTCGGCATCAGGGCCAGTGTCAGATGCAATTTGATCGGAAACCGGCTTGTGCGCGCCAGCGTGCAGGCTTGGACAGCCAGCCAGGATCACAGCCGCCAGAAATGTCGAGTGACAGAAAGACTGTCGGGGCTTGAACATCTTCCCTCCCGGAGGGCGAATCGAAGGGGCGATTCGCTGCTCTTACCGCCGGATGCCCTGCGCCCGATCTTGCAATTACAACACCCTGGATATAAAGGAACGCTAAAGAAGCCGCCGGCCATACGCCGTACTTGCAGTGAAGAGTCGCGCGTAATGCCGGGCTGGCATTACCGGCTGCGCTGCTCGGCCAAAAGCTGCTGGAACTCAGGATTGCCGGCTATATTGGCAAACCGGTTATCTGAGGCGACTTTACCGGGAGTTGCATAGCCCTCGTTCAGCGATGAGCGCAGGTACTGCAGGGCGCATTCGACGCTGCCGGCGCGCGCGCAAGCAGCCGCGATGGAATAGTTCATGGCACCACGATCATGGGCCGCAGCAGAGTTATCCGTTTTGGGTTTGTTGCGCGCACTAAAGATCGCTGGATCGATCGCCATTGCCTTTGCGTACGCATCCTGACCCTGCTTGAGCTTCTGTTCTGAAATCAGGATGGTGCCCAGGTTCATGTAGGCGAGTGCAAAATTCGGGTCGAGTTTGAGTGCCTTCCGAACCTCGCGCTCCGCGTCGCCAAACTCCCGCCGCGAGGCGTCGATCGTGGCCAGGTTGTTCAGGGCCAGCGGATTGTTCGGTTCAAGCTTGAGAGACCGCCTGTAACTGCGCTCCGCTTCTGCGGTATTGTTCATCATCTCGTCTGCGATGCCGATACGATTCCAGATCACCGCAGTCATTTGCGGTGATCCCGAATATGCCGCAATCGCGGCCTCGTAGCTCCGCTGGGAGAAAAGGGAATCGCCGATCTCGATGGGCGTGAGCACACGGTCAGCCGGCCTCGGCGCAGTGCCTGATGGTGCATCAATCGACGCGAGCGCAGCAACTTGCGTTTGAGCCTGGGCGATAAGGCTGGGGCAAACAAACAGAATTACTGCCAGCATCCATGCCGACAGGCAAAGATACCCATTGAGCCTCAACATCTTGCCTCCTGGAGAGCGAATCGAAGGGGCGATTCAGTGCTCCCACCGTCAGATGCTTTCTTGGCCCGATGGTGCGATTACAGCATTGAAACAGGGATAAAGGCAAGAAAAAATACGCTGCAGGGATGCAAAAAGTCGTGTTAGGAGATGCAGTGCCTCCTGGAACACGCCCCGCTTGGACTACTGGCTGCGCTTTTCTTCTTCCTTCAAAAGCTGCTGGAAAGCCGGGTTGTCGCGAAGGCTGGCGAATTCGGCGTCGGCTGCCACTTTTTTGCGAGTGATAAACCCTTCATCTAGTGCCATGCGCAGATATTGAAGGGCGCAATCAGCGTAGCCTGCCCGCACGCAGCCGAGCGCCATGTAGTAATTCATGGCTCCCCGCTCCTGGATCGAACTGGGATTCTCAACGGTCGGGCTGGAGTGATCGGAAAAGATCTGCGGATCGAGAGCGATCGCGCGCTTATAAGCATCCCATCCTCTGTCGTATTTATGCTCCGCCAGCAGGTTGGTACCCATGTTCTTGTAGATTAATGCGGACTGCGCGTCGTACTTGAGCGCCTTGCGGTACATTTTGTCCGCTTGCCCGTAGTCTTTCAGTGAGGCGTACACCGTGGCCATATTATTCAGGACCTGGGAATTGCGCGGATCGAGCTTGAGAGATTCTTTATAGCAATGCAGCGCATCTCTTGAGTTGAACATCATCTGGTAGTCGATGCCCATCTTGTTCCAGAGAGTCGCCGTCCTTTCCGGCGCCTTTTCATAGGCGGCAATGGCAGCCTGGTAGCGCTGGCGGGCGGTGAGTGAGTCGCCGAGTTCCTCGGGGGTCGGCTGCTTTTGTGGCTGGGGTGCAGCCGTCGAAACCGGCGGCGCCGGACTCTGCGCCGGAGTTGGATTCGTTGCCTGGGGTAGGAGAGATTGCGGAACCCCAAAGAGCGCCGCGACGAAGATCAGAGGCAAGAGCCGGCGATTTGCATCGAATTTACTCGTAATCCCTCCTGTCGAAAAACCAGGGGGCGAAAGAGCTTTCGCATCGTCCGATTCAGATTAAAGCACCGTTGCACGGCAAATACCAGTCCGTCGCCTCGATCGCCGCGTTCATCGCGATTGCCTGAGTACAAGGGGAATAGCCTTGCGCAAAGTGAGCAAAAACTCGATCAAGACGCCGCATCGCAGCATCCATAAGGTACGGGTCGAACCCAGCCTTGGTTCCGTTGGGGATCTGGCCGATGCACTGATTTTCATGAGAATGAACTACACTCACCCCAGATGGGAGGTCCCCATTGAGCATAACTGCTTCCCCGATTCTGCAAACTACACTTGCCAATCGCTTTCGCGCCGCGCGCCGGCAGACAATGTTCCTGTGCGAGCCGCTCACTCCTGAAGACATGATGGTGCAATCGTGCCCTGAGGCCTCACCCGCCAAATGGCACATTGCCCACACGACGTGGTTCTTCGAGTCGTTCGTTCTGCGCGAGTTCCTGGCCGGTTACCGGCTCTTTCATCCGGATTTCGCGTGGCTCTTCAACAGCTATTACGAAAGTTTCTCGCCGTTTCCCGAGAAACGGCTGCGCGCCTCGTTCGCGCGTCCGGGCCTCGAAGAGGTTTTGCGCTATCGCGAGCACGTCGATTCAGCCATGGAGCGGCTGCTTGAAACAGAGCCGGAACCAGAGGCGTTGCGCCGCATCGAGCTGGGCGTGAACCACGAGGAGCAGCACCAGGAACTCCTTCTCACCGACATGCTTAATGCGTTCTTCACCAACCCGCTGCGGCCGGAATACAGGAAACAAGGGACCAGGGAACCGAGGGAACAAGGGGAAATGCGGCCGCTGAAGTTTTTGGAGTTTGAAGGCGGCTTGCGCGAAGCCGGTCATGGAGGCGAAGGCTTCTGCTTCGACAACGAGCTGCCACGTCATCGTGTCTGGCTGGAGCCATTCCGGTTGGCGAACCGGCTCGTCACCTGCGGTGAGTATGCAGAGTTTATAACGGACGGTGGCTACCGCAAGCCAGAATACTGGCTTTCGGCCGGATGGGACGCGGTGAAGACCAACGACTGGGAGGCGCCCCTTTACTGGACGAGAAAAGACGGTGCGTGGAGCGTGTTTACCCTGCGGGGTGAGCAGCGTGTCACAAGCCTCGAGCAGGTGCCCGTAAGTCAGGTAAGTTTTTATGAAGCAGACGCTTACGCGCGCTGGGCAGGCCGCCGGCTGCCGACCGAATTCGAATGGGAAGCTGCCGCCGAAGGCCAGCCCGTAGAGGGAAATCTCCTCGATTCCGGGAACCTGACGCCCGAACCTGCCACTAAACTCATCCAAAACCAGGGCCGTGCGCAGCATCAGTACTACGGCGATTGCTGGGTGTGGACCAGCAGCGCCTACCTGGGCTATCCCGGCTTTCGCCCCCTCGATGGCACGCTCGGCGAGTACAACGGCAAATTCATGAGCGGGCAAATGGTGCTCCGCGGCGGATCGTGCGTCACCCCAAGGGCACACATCCGATCAACCTATCGAAATTTCTTTGCTCCGGAGACCCGCTGGCAATTTTCCGGCATCCGGCTCGCGTCGTAAGTCATTCTGCTGCATCCAAGTGAGAGTCCATGAGCCTAGCAGCTTCCCCTGCAACTCTTTCTGTCGTTCCAACTCAACCCGGCCGGAAAGCAGGCCAGGTTGGGGACTCTGTCGATGAACGCGTCGCCTCCGCTGTCTCAGACGGCCTGACCCGCCGTCCCAGGCGGTTGCCTGCCTGGCTGTTTTACGATGCAGCGGGATCACGGCTCTTTGAGGCCATTACCCGCCTGCCCGAATACTACCTGACGCGCACGGAACGAGGCATTCTGGCGGCGCACGCCGGCCATATGATTGCAAATGCGTCAGATGGCGCGCGCCTGCGCATCGCCGAGCTCGGCGCGGGCTCGGCAAACAAGACGCGGCATCTCTTGAAAGCTGCGGCGGCCAGGCAGAGGACCGTCGTCTACGAGCCGGTCGATGTCTCGGCCAGCGCCCTCAGCACGGCCAGACAGCGGATTGAGCGGGAGCTGCTTGGAATCTCTGTTGCTCCGCGCGTGATGGATTACACCGATGGCGACGACGAAAGACTGCATTTTGGTCCCGTCGGCCGCGGCGAGCAGCGCCTCGTTCTCTACATCGGCTCGAGCATCGGCAACTTTGAACCCCACGAAGCGCAGCGGCTATTGCGTCGGACGCGCGCTGGGCTAAAGGCAGGTGACAGTCTCCTGCTCGGCGTGGACCTGGTGAAGGATGAATCGACTTTGCTCGCCGCTTATGATGATGCAGCGGGTGTAACCGCGGCGTTCAACCGCAATCTGCTTGTGCGTTTGAACCGGGATCTGGATGCGGACTTCGTTCCGGAATCTTTCGCGCATCGGGCAGTATGGAATGCGGTGCAATCACGGATCGAAATGCACTTGGTGAGTCACGCTGCGCAAAGCGTGCGCCTGGACGCATTGGATTTGACGATCGACTTCGCACCCGGCGAGAGCATCCATACTGAGAACAGCTACAAGTACTCGCCGGGACAAGCGGAAGCACTCCTGGCCGAAGCGGGATTCTCCGCAGCCGCTACCTGGACCGACGCGCGCGAGTGGTTTGCCGTGTGCCTGGGACGGGCAGTGTAGCCAATCATCCTGCGGGAGCCGCTGGTCACCCTACTTCGGCGCGGGGATGCGGACCAGCAGAATGTCGTGGCTCGCGATCTCGAGCGGCATGTTGTCCGTCAGGTTCATCTCCGTCCCCGCCCACAGATCCTTGCCTTTCTGAGAGCCGTGCAGCCCCAGTTTTGTCAGGCTCAAGTGAAAAGGATGCGTGGAGACTCGATCGGAGCCTGCGTTGATTACAGCAATCGCCATCGCCCCGCCCGCAAGACGCCGCGTCCAGACGTCGACCTCGCCGTCAGAGTAGGCGTGCGTGGCTTCGTGGCCCAGCCGGTCCTGGTCAATGGCAATCACGTCGCGATTGGTGAGAATGGCGAGAACGGCCGGCGGCATGTGCGCCAGGTCGTTGCCGGCCAGCAGCGGCGCCGCCAGCATGGCCCACATGGAAAAGTGCGTGCGATTCTCGGCCGATGTGAGTCTGCCGTTGCCCACTTCCAGCATGTCTGGATCGTTCCAGTGGCCCGGCCCCGCATATTTCGCGAGTCCCGCCTGTTCGTTCAGGATGGAGTAAATGCTGTTCCAATTGGCCTGAATGTCGCCGGTCGTGCGCCACAAACTCGCGCCCACTGAAGGTCCCCACTCCCACACCGCGTCCCATCCGTACTGGCAGAGCGAGTACTCGATGGGCCTTCCGGTCGCCTTCAGCGCTTTGTCCATCTTTGCGTAAGCAGCGATCATCAGGCGCATCTGCTCGGCTTTGTCGTTCGGCGCCTGGGCCGTCATCACCGCCGACCGAAAGCTGCACAGATCGTATTTCAGATAATCGATACCCCATGATGCGTAAAGCTGCGCGTCCTGAACTTCGTGGTCAAGCGAGGCTGCGTAGCCTGCGCAGGTCTTGGGCCCCGGCCCTGAGTAAATTCCCAGCTTGAGTCCTTTCGAGTGCACATAATCGGCGAGCGCCTTCATGTCGGGGAACTTGGAATTCGTGTGCAGCACGCCGTCGGCGTCGCGATCGCCCTCCCATGTGTCGTCGATGTTCACGTAGACATAACCCGCATCTCTCATCCCCGTGGACACAAGCGCGTCGGCGGCGCTGCGCACGTCCTTGTCGGTCACGTCGCGGTGAAAGAAATTCCAGCTATTCCAGCCCATGGGTGGGGTCGGTGCCACCTGCGATGAAGCAGAGTGTTGCGCGACCACAGCCAGCGGGCTCAAGGCAAGAGCAGCAACAACGATAACCGCGAAACGGTTCATGGTAAAAACCCTCCTGAAAACCTTTTCAGTGGAATCCTAGCTTGTGGCTCGATGATCAGGCAAATGGCTTGCGCCGGGTGGCGGCCATTCCGGCAGGAGATACTTGAACTAATGCCGTTCACGCTGTCTCACGCTGCCGCCGCATGGCCTCTTCGACGAACGCGTCTTGATTTCTCTGCGCTGATCATGGGATGTTTTGTGCCTGATTTTCCATACTTCCTGCTTCTTTGGGTGCACGGCTTCGGAGGCCATACCCTGCTTGGCATGTTCTATTTCGATTTACCGGTCGGCCTGGTTTCGCTCTGGCTGTTTCACCGCTACATCAAGCAACCATCCCTGATTTTTCTGCCCGACGGCTTTCGCCGCCGACTCAAGGCCGGCGCATATTCCTTTCTGCCGCCTGCTCGCCTCGCATGGATCGCGATCTCAATTCTGATTGGATCGGCCACGCATATTCTGTGGGATGCTTTTACGCATCGGACTTATTGGCCTTATGAGCATTGGAGCTTCCTCAGGCTGCCCGTCGAATTACCGATTCTGGGGCAGTCCGTAATGTACAAATTGCTCCAGTACATTAGCTCGGTGGCCGGACTTGTGCTCGTTGCAATCTGGATTTGGTACTGGTATCGCACGACGGAACCGGCGGAGCATCCGGTCGCGCAGCCGTATACCACAGCGCAACGATTCGCATTGGTTGTGATTCTTCTGCTCATTGCGATTTGCGGCGGGATTCTCCGCGCCCACGAAGCGATCAGGACGCTGAATGGCATAAAGCCGATCGCGAACTTCACGGCCGACGCGGTGATCACCGCGATCACGATCCTCGTACTGGGATTGCTGGCGTGTGGGCTGCTTCTTCCCAAGCGCGAGGTCGCCGGCGAATTTAGTTAGGCAGCTCTCGATGCCGCGTGAGCAGGAAATAGACCATGGGCGTGATGATGAGTGAAAGGACCATGGAGATGGTGAGGCCGCCGATCACGGCGATGGCCAGGGGCTGGAGCATCTCGGAGCCCGCCCCGATAGCGAAGGCCAGTGGCAGCATGCCGCAAACGGCGGCGATCGCGGTCATGACGATCGGCCGCAGCCGGCGCTGGGCGGCGTGCAGCATGGCGTCATGAGGCGAAGCGCCCTGGGCGCGGTAGCGCTCGTCGGCATCAAGCAGCAGGATGCCGTTTTTGGCGACGATTCCGATCACCATAATCAGGCCCATGAACGAAGCCACGTTAAAAGTGATCCCGGTGATTAGTAGCGCGAGGATGACGCCAGAGATAGAGAGAATCGACGAAGCGAGGATGGCCACGGGAGCCGGAAAGTTGCGGAACTCGGCCAGGAGCACGCCGAAGACCAGCGCCAGGGCCAGCAGGAGCACGCGCAACAGGTCGTGAAAGGATTGCTGCTGCTGCTCATAGGTGCCGCCGTATTCAACACGCACCGAGGGCGGCAGGTGCAGCGCCTGAACCACCTGCTCGACCTTGGTCATCACGCCGCCCAGGTTCGATCCTTCGAGGTCGGCGGTCACTTCGACGAGCTGTTGCAGGTTTTCACGCGCGATCTCGTTTTGCGGCGGCAGTTGCTCGACATCGGCGAGCGACCCCAGCGTCGCGGTGTGGCCTGAGACGCTGTTAAAGACGGTGTTCTCGATGGCCTCGAGCGAGCTGCGATGCTCATCGCCGAGGCGCACGCGGACGGGATAGACGCGGCCGTTCGCAATTAGCGGGTTGGTTGTGATGCCGTCGAGAATCGACGTCGCGTCATCGGAGACCTCGGCGGGTGTGAAGCCCAGCCGCGAGGCCACCGTGGGGTCGACCTGGAAGTTCGTGGCCGGGCCGCTGATGGTGTTGTCGACGCCGTTCTGGACGTCGACCACGCCATCGATCTTCGCGATGGCGTCGGCCACGCGGGGACCGAGCTGGTTGAGCAGCGCGGGATCGTCGGCGAAGATCTTCACCTGGATGGGCTCGGGGGCGTTCGAGAGATCGTTGATGTTGTCCTGCAGCACCTGGGTCAGCTCGATATCGAGCTCCGGATGGGTAGATTTCACGCGGCTGCGCACCTCGTCCATCACGTCCCACACCGTGCGGCTGCGCTTCTGCTTGAGCTTGACCGTGAAGTCGCCGCTGTTGGCCTCGGTCACGGCTGCCAGGCCGAGCTGCAGCCCGGTGCGCCGCGAGGTGTTTTCCACTTCAGGGATGGACTGGAGAATGCGGTTGACGTCTGCGAGTACGCGGTCGGTCTCGTTAAGCGAACTGCCGGCGGGCATGATGTAGTCGAGGATGAAGCCGCCCTCGTCCATATCGGGTAACAGGTTGGTGCCGAGCAACTGGTAGCCGCCCCAGGTGCCGACGACGAGCAGCAGGCAGATGCCTCCAGCCCACAGAGGCTTGTCGAGCACCCACTCAAGCGCCCTTGCGTGCACCTTGAGCACACGCGTGAGCAGCGGCCCGGGGCCGGCGTGGCGGGCGGCGCGCTTCTGCTCCTCCGATCCCGGCGACGAAGATGTTTCGCCGCGAGCCCCACCCTCGCTCAACAGCACGTAGCTCAGGCCCGGGGTCCACGTGAGCGCCAGCGCGAGCGAAGTGACCAGGGCCGCGGTCATGGTGATGGCCAGCGCGCGGAAGAAGACGCCGGTGACACCTCCGAAAACGAACAGCGGCAAAAAGACCACGACAGGCGTGAGCGTTGATCCGACGAGCGGGACGGTGAGTTCCTTGAGCGCCTTGCGCACGGCCTCGGTGCGCGGCTCGCCGGAGTCACGGTGCATCACCACGTTTTCGACCACGACGATAGCGTCGTCGATCACCAGGCCGATCGCCGCAGCCAGACCGCCCAGCGTCATCAGGTTGAAGCTCTCGCCGATCACCCACAGCACTCCGATGGTGATAGCGATGGTGACCGGAATGACCAGCCCGGCGATGAGCGACGAGGTCCAGTCACGCAGGAAGAGGAAAAGGATCACGCAGGCCAGCGCCAGCCCGACGCAGATCGCGTCGCGTACGCTCGAGATCGAGTCGCGCACCAGTTGCGACTGATCGTAGAAGAGCTCGAGCTTCACCCCCTTGGGCAGCTTCTGCTCGAGGTCAGTCACTTGACTTGCGACCGCGTCGGCCACGGCCACGGTGTTCGATGAGGGCTGGCGGTTGACCATCAACAGAACCGCGTTCTTGCCGTTTGCAGTCACGGTCGTGTAGACAGGCTTGATCGAGGGCCCAACCGTGGCCACGTCGGAGAGGTGTACCGGCGCACCGCCCGGAGTCGTCTTG
Organism: uncultured Acidobacteriaceae bacterium; assembly: GCA_963751285.1. Taxonomy (GTDB): domain Bacteria; phylum Acidobacteriota; class Terriglobia; order Terriglobales; family Acidobacteriaceae; genus Telmatobacter. Next base: position 292,807 of record CAVVUE010000019.1, read on the forward strand.
ACCACGAGCCGCCGCAACCCGTCGAGATCGTGCACCTGCGCGCCCACCAGCCCAAGGATCAACTCGTGGTTCGCCGAGTAAAGCCCGGGCGATTGCACGATGTTCGACGCGTTGATGGCGCTCACCAGGTCGGTGATGGTGACTCCCGCAGTCTGAAGCAGCGCCGGGTTGGGCACCACATGGTATTCCGGCACCTGGCTGCCCTGAACCACCACGGAGCTCACGCCATCGACGCGGTTCAGTGGCGGCTTCAGGTCGTAGGTGGCGATCTCCCAAAGCTGCGTGAGAGGAACAGTGTCGGAAGTGAGGCTGTAGCCCAGAACCGGGAAGCTCGCGAAGGTAAGCCGGTTGGTGGTGATGCGTGCCGTGGCCGGAAGCGTCTGCTCCACCTCAGCTAGCGCCGCGTCGACCAACTGCAGCGACTGCATCATGTCCACGTTCCAGTTGAAGAACATGTCCACCTCGGCCGAGCCTCGGCTGGTCGTGGAGCGCACGCTGGTCAGGCCGGGAACCGAGTTGACGGCGTTCTCGATCGGCTGCGTGATGGTCACTTCCATCTGCTCGACCGGCATCACGCCGTTATCAACGCCGATGACGACACGCGGAAAGTTGGTCTCGGGAAGGACTGAGATCGGCACCTGGAAGGCGAGATAAACGCCGGCCACAGTCAGCATGGCGGCGAAAAAGAAGATGGTGCGCGTGGACCGAGCCAGCCAGAACGGCTTCTCGCCTCTCACGCGCCCAGGACTCGCCGTAAGTGATCCCGGTTGTTTCTGGTCACCGGCGGGGGATTCCGCGGGCATCAGTTGTTCCCTCCCCCGCCGGAATCCTGATCGCCGCTTGCCGCGCCGATCTTCACCTTGGTTCCTTCGTCCAGGCCGTACGATCCGCTGGTGATCACCATGTCCGCAGACGTCAGCCCGCTGGTCACCTGCACGTCGGTGCCGTTGTCGATACCCAGCGTGACCGGCTTCTTATGCGCTGCCCCGTCGGTGCCGATGACCATCACCGACTTGGTTCCGTCATTCGCCGTCAGGACCGCGGAATCTGGGACCTGCATCGCCTGAGCAACTGTCCGGCCCGTTATGAGGGCCTTGACTGGAGTTCCCACCTTGAGCCGGGCCTCCTTGTTGTCGATCTTCAGCCACACTTCAACGGTCGTCGATCCGGGATCCAGTGCCGGACTCACCATCGAGACCTTGGCAGGAACCGGACCCGAAAAGCCCGGCACGCGAACCGAGGCTTGGTTGCCAACTTTCAATTGCACAGCCAGGCTCTCGGCGATATGCGTCTTGGCGATCAGCGCCGTCGTGTCCATCACCGTGATCAGCGGTGATCCGGCTGCGGCAGTCTCGCCTGCAAACAGCGGCCGATCGGTGACCACCCCGTCGATGGGGCTGTGAATCTCTGAGAAATCCACCTGCGCCTGCGCGCCCTTGAACTTGCCTTCCGCCGAAATCAACTGGCCCTGCGCCGTCTTCAGCTCTGCCTCGCGGCTCACGCTCTTCACCGCGTCCAGATGCTGCTTGGCGGCATCGTAAGCTGCCTGTGCTTGCTTCAGCGCGGCCTCGGAAGTATCCAGATCCCGCCCCGGAATGGCGCCTTCCTGGAACAGTTCCTTGCGGCTCTTTACGATGTCCTGGTTCAGCTCAAGATTCGCCTTGGCCAGCGCGAAGTCCGACTCTGCCTTCAGCGTGTCTTCGGGCACCTGTGCCTTGGTTGCCGTGTCATAAGCGGCCCGCGCCGATTCGAGCGACCCTCGTGTGTCCATCGCCGCTGCCGCCAGGTCCGCATTTTCGAGCGTCACCAGCAGTTCGCCGGCGTGCACATGCTGCCCCCGGTCCACATAGATCTTCTTCACCGGCGCCGTGATGCGGGGAACGATAGCCGCCTGCGCCAGGGGTTGCAGGATGGCGTCGACAGTCATTTGCTCTGAGATCGCACCCTGCGCCGGATGCGCAGCCTGCACTGTCGCTTCCGGCGCTGGCGTCGCTTCCTTCTTGCACCCCGGCAAAATGGCCAGCAGCATCGTCGCCCCAGCCAACATGATCGCCCGCGCGGTTCCAGTCGTGTTCTTGTTTCTCATTTTGTTCTTCTTGATGTTCTGCGTCCTCTGTCTGATCACTGACCTCTGATCACTGACCACTGTTCTTCACATCGTTCCCGTGATCGTCTCCAGCTCCGCTCGTACCGTCTCGTAGCGTACGCGCCCATCTGCGCGGGCATTTTCCGCGGTCACGTAGGCGTTCTCCGCATCCACCACTTCCAGCACCGTGCCCTCTCCGCCCTGGTAGGCCAGCCTGGTAAGCCGCAGGCTCTCGGCCGCCGTGGCAACGCTCTGGTCCAATGATTGGAGCTGGTCGCGCGCGGCGCGGGCCTCCGCGTAGGCCTCGTCCAGTTGCGCGATCATCCGCCGTTGCGCGTTGGTCAGCGCCACTTGCGCGGCATCGCGCCGGATCTCGCTCTGCTTCACCTTGTGCTCGCTCGCCAGCCAGTCCCATACCGGCAGATTCACGGTAAAGGTCGTGGAGTAGCCGAGATTGCGCGGCTGGAATGGCTGGGAGTCAACGGTGGTGAGCGGAGCATTGACAGAAAATTGGTTGGCGTCGATCCCGTAGTTCAAACTCAAACCGACGTTGGGCAGCAGCGCTCCCCACGCCGCCTCCACATCGGCCTGGCTCATGGTCAGGCTGGCCAACGCACTCTTCAGCTCCGGATTGTTCTTTGCCGCCGCCTGTTCCACCTCTTCCTGCGTGGGCAGCGATGCTGCCTGCTCGTCCGCCCTCAGTGTGTACGCCGTTCGCGGATCTTGAAACAACAGCACTCCTAGTTCCAGGTGCGCCTTCTCCGCGGCCAGCTGTGCGTCTTCTTGATCGCGATCGCGCTGCTGCTCCTGCAATTCTGCTTTCACCACGTCGGCGTGCGCCGCCTCCCGCGCCTTCTCGCGTTCCGTGGTCATCCTGGTAAAGTCCTCTGTCTCCCGGCGCGCCTGCTCCGCCACCGCCAGCTTGCGGTCTGCCGCCAGCGACGTATAGAACAGCCCAGTCACCGCGGCCACCAGGCCCCGCCGCGCGATCTCCTGCTCGGCCGCGGCCATCGCCGCCGCCGCGTTAGCACGACGCACACCCGCCGGTCCCGCCAGGCTAAACGTTTCCTCGACAATTCCCTGTGCAATGTACTCCCAGGGTCTCGAGTCATTGGCAACAAATCTGGGTAATGGCGCCTTGGGCTCACCTGCGTCGCCCTCGCTGGTTATCCCATTCGGTTGCGTGTAGATGTCCTGACTGTATAAACGCGCGCTGGGCAAAAGTCCTGCCACGGCAATCGACTTGTCCAGTCCCGCGCTGCGCCCCGCCGCCTTCGCCGCCGCGTAGCCCGGCTCACTTGCCTCCGCCCGCCGAATCGCCTCCGCCAGCGTAATCTCCACCGGCGCGGAACTGCCCACCGCCTGGGGTTCTGGAGGAGCAGGATTTTCTTGCGTTTGCGCGGTTGCACTCACAGAGACAGCCGTCAGCAGCAAACACGCAAAGATTTGACTCAGGGAGCGAGCATGCCCCCGACCAATGGCCCCCCTGAGGTCCTTATAAATATGCACACTCAGAAGCATACAACTGCGCCTGCGTTCTGCCTGACCTTGGACTTCTACATCGCGGCAATGGGATACCCTAACCTCGTCGAGAAACCATCCGCTTCGGAAACCCGTGCGACAACGCGCCTCAGCTCCATTCGACTCGGCCGGCTTCAGGAAATCGCCTCCCATCATCGGCCCCTGCTCTGAGATACTTGTCTGTTATGCCGATTGAAGATTTGCAGCAGGCCGCCGGGAAGATTGCCTCATTTCTCAACACCCTTAATAAGCTGGGCGGAATGCGCCTGAAATACCGAATCACGGCGGGCGATGGGGCGCGCGACCCTCAAGGGGTCGAGGCGCGCCAGATTTATGTCGAGCTGGCCGGGCCAGACGTGCCGCTTGTCATCCAGCACAACGGTGAGCTGCTGCGCGCGCTCGAGACGCTTGCCGTCCAGATGCTTCGCCTGGACCACCACGAGCACGATCTGATCAGCTTTGACGCCGGGAACTTCAAGGCCCTCCGCGCCGAGGAACTGCGCATGGCTGCCGAAACCGCGGCAGAGAAGGTCAGGCAGACGGGCGTTCCCTACAGTTTTCCGCCCATGAACAGCCGCGAGCGGCGCATGTTACATCTGGTCTGCCGCGAGCTTGAGGGTATTGAGACCGCCAGTGTCGGCGAAGGCCAGGATCGCTTTCTTGTGGTTTATCCCGAGGGGCAAACCAACATTCCTGTGAAACCGCAGTCACGGCCAAGAGGGTTTGGCCGCAGATAAAGCATGGGTCAGGAATCAGTTGTCAGTGGTCAGGGCGGAAAGATGATCCCGGACGCCAGTTTCGGCGCCCATGCCCATTTATCCGATCCGCGCGCGTGTGCCACAATACCCATCTATGAGAAAAGTGTTCGCGACGTTGCTGGTGGCGGCGTGCGCCACATTGCTTCCAGCGCAAAAGCGTCTCGTCCTCATCGATCAGGACGGTGCAGGCCCCGGCGGCACTGACCAGATGGCGATGCTCGCGCTTCTGCAATCGCCCGACGTGCAGGTCCTCGGCATCACCATGGTCACCGGCGATGCCTGGCGCGACGAAGAGGCCCTGCACACGCTGCGCATGTTGGAGCTGACAGGCCACACCGATGTTCCCGTTGCCAAAGGCGCTGTGTTTCCGCTCGTTCGCACTGAAGACGAAACGCGCCTGGACACCGCGCTCTACGGCAAAATTGCCTGGCTGGGCGCATGGGGCCGCGTCCCAATGACCACCGCCGAGCCCGCCAACGGCGCCAGCTCGCCCGCGCCGGCGCGATTTGAATCTCACGGCCCCTACGAGATTCCGCCGATGCCCGAGGGCCTGCCCGCCATCAAGCCTCTCGATGAGGACGCCGCGCACTTCCTCATCCGGCAGGTGCGCGCGCATCCGCACCAGGTGACCATCTATGCGGCGGGACCGCTCACCAATATTGCGCTGGCTGTCTCTCTCGACCCGGAGTTCGCTTCGCTCACCAAGGGCATCGTGCTCATGGGTGGCAGCCTCAATCCACAAACTGCCGATCCCGAGTTCGCCACCGACCCGCGCCATGAGTTCAACTTCTGGTTCGATCCCGAGGCCGCGCACATCGTCCTCCACGCCGATTGGCCGCGTATCGACGCGACCACCGTCGATGTTTCCGTCAAGGCCCCCTTCACGAAGCAGATGATCGACACCATCGCGAAGTCGCAGGCTCCTGCAGCGCGCTACATCGCCGCGTGGAGCCAGGCGCGATCCTACATGTGGGACGAGCTCGAAGCATGCGCCTGGATCGATCCCGCCATCATCACCCGCGAAACCTTGATCTATATGGATGTGGACCTGAGTCATGGCCCGAATTACGGCGACACGCTCATCTGGTCCGAGAGGCTGAAGCCGGCCACCGGCGTGCGCCTCGTTCACGCGCAACTCGACCTCGATCTTCCACGCTTCCAAAAAGAGTTTGTCGACCTGATGACTCGCACGCCTTAGCCATTCGGCGCGGGCGCGCGCCCAGGCGCCTCAATTCGACGCTTCGCCGTCGTGGTCGTGATGCTCGTATTTGCGGACAGTCTCGTTCAGCTGATCGGGATCGACTGAGACCTGAACGACGTCGAGCTCATGCCCGTTCGCATCAAGCACGAAGAGCGCCATCCGTCTGCCGGCGGGACGCGCGAAAATCAGGGTCTGTTCCCCGCCGTGCCGGCTGGTCTCGCGAATCATACGGTCCCATCCTTGCCCGAGCTTTTCCTCGACCATGCGATTTAGCTCTTCGCCGTCCACTGGCGCTGAGAAGTGCTCGAACTCAGCAACATGAATGCCGCCCACGCCTCCGTGCGTGGCCCCGTCCGCAATCACACTCGCCAGAAACATGAACGGGATGCGCGTGGCATGCGCGTGGTAGCGGCTCTCAAGAGAATTCACCACCCCGTCAAAGCCGCCCCCTTCGCCGCTGCCGGCCCGCACAATCCACGGGACTACCACGGCCACGCAAAGCAGTGCGCAACCGAGAGGAACGAAGAAATGGATCGCCCATCGGCTCCTTGTCGTTGGGGCGGAAAAATGTTGGCTCATTGGTCGCCACCCTTGTTGGGCTTGTCCTTGTCTTTTTCTTTGTCCTTGCCTTTCGTGTTCTTATCGATGTCGCCCAATGCGCCCAGTCCGCCCAGCCCTTTCAACATGCCCAACTGGTCCATGCGGATCGGGCCGAGGATCAGCACGATCGACAGCTCCTTCGGCTCAGCCGACAGAATGAACATGCCATGCGGCTCGCCGTTCACCAGCTTCACCATCACATCGGTCGTCTCATTGCCCTTGCTCTCGCGTGTATGCACAAGGGGCGACCACTCGGGAGTCTCAAAAGCCTGGCGCAGCTTGTCGATCTGGTCCATCGAGTACTCGCCTTCTTTATCGAACTCGTAGTCGCGGACGTAGATGCCGTCGAGTCCCTCGATCAGCTGCCTCACCGCTGCCTGGTCCTTGTCATTCCCGTTCATGAATTTTGCCGCGAAATCGAGCATGTTCTTGCCCAGCGTCACCTCGGTCACGTTCGCAGCCCGCGCGGCCAGATCTTTTTCCACCTGCGCCGGCAAGGGCAGCGGTGAAACTGCCTGCGCCGATGCGCTTTGACCATCCGCCGCCGTCACTTCCAATTCCGGCAAAGCGGCTGCAGGCATAACCACCATCGCAGCCCCCAACACGAAAACGATCATTCGATTCCTCATCGATTTCCTCTCTTTCAACCCGGTTCGCGCTTCCGCGGCCCAAATTCCTTTTCGCAAAACGGCTACTCCGCCTTCCGGTTCTGCTGCTCGAGTTGCACGTTCATCTGTTCGAGCGCTCGGTTGGCGATGCGCAGCGCCGTGAAAACCTGCTGCTTTGCTTCTTCGCCCCTGTGAACCTCTACTGTGTGCCGCCAATACACCGCTCCGCCTGCCACGCCGGCGAGCACAATTGATGCCGCCAACCTTTGCCACCACATCACGCGCATCTGGCGTCGTTGCGCATGCTCCCGCCGCCTGCGCTCCAGCACTTTGCGCTTCAAATCGGCGGGAGCAGGCTGGCGCTTCATCGCCTCGCTCAGCTCGCGCTCAAAATCGTCCATGGGTTCAAGCTCCACGACTGTACTCCTGCAAATGCGTCGACGCCTTTGCCCGCAGCAGCTTCAATCCGCGCTGCAGGTGGCTCTTTACCGTAGCCAGCGGCGCGCCCAGCGTGGCCGCAATCTCCTCCGGCGTCAGATCCTCTTGGTAGCGCATCACCAGCGCCGCGCGCTGCGCCTGCGGCAAGGTCGCCAGCAGCCGGTCAATCTTCGCCGCCAGCCGCACCGCCATCGGCGAGCTGTTTTCTTCTCCCTGCGCGCAATGGTTCTCGTTGATCTCCACCCACATGTTCACGCCACGCACCCGCCGCCTTCGCAACGCATCGGTCGAACGGCTCATCGCCACGCGGCGCAGCCACGCGAGCGCATGCAGCGGTGACTCGATTCTGCCCAGATGCCGGTCCAGCTCGAGAAAAACGTCCTGCGCAATCTCTTCGGCCAGGCCGCGGTCGCCGGTCATGCGCAGCGCCAGCGAAAAGACCATCGACTGGTGCTCGTCGACGAGTTGTTCGAAGTCGGGCTGCCAGTCGCCGGCCATAAATCTCGCTGCTACCTCCTATTCCGCAGGAACGCGCGGGGCGGGATGCACAAGTTACGCGAAGGCTGGAGGATCGGTTCAAACAGGTTGCGGAAAAACTCAATCGAGGAGGGCTCTGTAACAAGGGCACGACTTTAGTCGGGCCGCAGAGTCCAAAGCGCCGCGGGGCAACCTTCGCATGTCAAGGCTCCTGGTGCCCCGTGTCGAGGTCCTTCAGGCCCCAACATGCTGTTTTCTTTGTCACTTGCGCCAGCTTCACTTTCTTGCTGAGTCTTGCGGGGAATTTCGGCTTCTTGCTGCACAATCAGGACAGCATCACCGATTCGAGGGCTCGGCTTTCGGTGGGTCCGCCTTTTTGGGTTAGAGGCTAAGTCCTTTGGACGGATACGTTTGCGTGTTTTTGTTTTAGAATCAAAGACTTACAGTCTTCCGGGTATACCGCCATACCGGGCGCATGTAAGTTCTTTGAAATCAAATACGGAGGTATGGCATACGTAGGGGGCCCTTCTCGGACGTTATAAGCAGGCTCGTCAACCGTGCCGACGGAGGGAGCAGGGGCCTTCAGGCCTCTGAAACCCGGCGCAAAATCAACAAGGCCTTCAGGCTCGGGGCCGTTTTGAAAGGCACGGCTTCCGCCGGGCCGCTTGGCGATGAAGCTTTGTAACAAGGGCACGGCTTCAGCCGGGCCGCTAACCGATGAAAAAGAAGGGCCGCCTTTTAGCCCATGCTGCTTCCAATCGCAGTGAGAGATTGCGTTCGGCGAGTTTCGTTACAACCTGGCAAGCCTGGGGAAAAATGGAAAGAACAATGCGCACAAGGTGCTCGTCGACAGACATTCTCGACAGCTTTTCCGACCCACTACACCAGCGAGGCTTCGCCTCAGACCGACGAGCGTGTAAAGGCAATCTCGCTGGAGATTGAGTTTATAACAGAGCCATGCGTGGCAAACCAGCTGGGAATTTGAATTTTGGGACGGCACAGAGCGTGGCGGAGATTTTGCGCGATCATGTGCTGTTGGAGTTGGAAGGCATTGACCGGATGTACCTCAACGTCTATGTGCCGGTCTTGCAGGCGGTGGAAGGGGTTCTGAAGTTCATTCGCATTCACCGTGGACATCCGGTGGCGTCGACGGCGATGGTCGAACCGATCACCCGGCGATTCGTCGAATCGATTGAGCGCTATGTCCGGGATCACAACATCCCTATGATCACATTCGAAAAGGGACAGCGTAAGGACGATATCGCCAACCAATGCCGCGCTGCTTTTACTCAGGACGAAGGAGTCGTCTTCGTGGGAAAAGCACAGGAAAAGTGCACCGTCTACCGTACCGAGAAGCGCCACAACCCGCGCACCCATAAGAGCTACGCCTGGATCGTGAAGTCCACAGCCCTGGTGAATCATTATTACTTCTACTGCCTGGATCGGAACTTCGGACCGTTCTTTCTGAAGTTCTGTTCCTACTTTCCCTACAACGCCAAGCTCTGCCTGAATGGGCACGAATATGCGAAGCAGCAGATGGAGAACAAGGAAATCGAGTACAAGGCGTTGGACAACGGCGTGCTCTCCTGTGCGAACCCAAAGCGGCTGCAATCCATCTGCGACGCACTCTCCGCGGAGAAGATCGAAGCACTGTTGCGCAAATGGCTGCGCCTGCTGCCGCATCCCTTCTCCGCCCTGGACCGGCAGGCCGGATACCGCTATCAGCTCTCCATCCTGCAAATCGAACTCTCCCTCACCCAGGTGCTTGACCGGCCGGTCAGCGGGCGGATTTTCTTCGAGGAAGTAATTCGCGAAAACCTGGATGTGGGACGCCCCAAGCAAGTGCAGCTGATCTTCGACCGTTGGGTTACCCAAGGCACACCGGGACCGTTTCGCACACGGGTGATCACCGATGGAGTGATTCCTTCGTTGCATATTGACTACAAGCAAACGCGCATCAAGCAGTACCACAAAGAAGGCCGCGCCTTGCGCACCGAAACCACCATCAACAACACACGCGATTTCTATATCGGCAAGAACTTGCGCAACTTGCCGGCTCTGCGGAAAATCGGCTTCCAGGCCAACCGCCGATTGCTCCAGGTCGAACAAATCAGCCACGACTGTCTCCTCTCTGAGGGTGCATTCCAGAAAGTCAATCGTCCCATTCAAGCCGGGTCACAACGGGCTTCTGCCCTGCGCTTCGCCGATCCGCAAGTCCAGGCATTGTGGAATGCGCTGTTGTTGTTTCAACTGCTCCCAACCGGCTTCTCGAATCGAAACCTGCGGGACCATCTGGCGCCATTACTCGGCCAACAACCGGCCGACCTGACACAAGGCAAAATGACTTACCATCTCCGCCGCCTGCGCCTTCATGGCATGATCGAACGGATCCCCAACAGTCACCGATATCGCTTAACCGATCTCGGCTTGCGCTCCGCATGGTTCTTCACTCGCACCTACTCGCGCATCCTCAGACCAGGGTTAGGCAGAATACTGCCTCAACTCTCCACTCCCAACTCCACCCTCCGTCGCTGCTTCGATAAACTCGATCAAGAAGTGACCTCGTGGGTACAACAAGCAAAACTCGCAGCTTGAAAAACTTGACTCATTTACAACAAGTTCTTCACTTCAAGACCTCTAGACTGCCGTTATGCGAAAAATTGCGTCGCTAGTCGCATTGCTGCTCGCTGCGTGCGGCCCGGCCCACGCTCAATGGCAAATCGAGAACTCCGGCACGACCGCCGATCTGCGCGGCATCGACAACGTGGGAGGTGGGGTGGCGTGGGCCTCGGGCTCGAACGGCACGGTTCTGCGCACCGAAGACGCCGGGTATTTGTGGCAGGTTTGCGCGATTCCGCCCGGCGCCGAACATCTCGACTTCCGCGGCATCCAGGCCTTCGACGCGAACACCGCGATCGTGATGTCGAGCGGCAAAGGCGATCTCTCGCGCCTCTATAAAACCACCGACGGCTGCCACACGTGGAAGCTGATCTTCACAAATCCGGATGAAGATGGGTTTTTCGATGCGATCTACGGGGCTGAGAACAGAAACATCTACGTGCTCAGTGACCCCGTCGAGGGAGTTTTCCCGATCTTCACGGCCGCGGAAGCCGGGGAAACGTGGTTCGTTGTAGGAGAAGCGGGTCGCGACGCCCATCCAGGTGACACGGCCTTTGCTGCCAGCAATTCAGTTTTCACCGGCTGGGGGCCAAGCTTGATGTTTGGGACAGGCGGTTCTGCCTCAGCTCATATGTATAAGACCGGCGTGAAGTGCTTTCCACCGCCCGGTCACCCCAACGGTCCGGCGATCACCGATTGCACCGTCGAATGGAGAAACGCTGTGGCGCCCATCGCTTCCGGATCGTCCTCCTCAGAGATCTTTTCGCTCGCCACGCGACCGTTCACTGCAAAAAATGGGCTCGAGACCGCAATTGTGATCGCTGTGGGCGGTGATTTCACCAAGCCGGACCAGTCAGCTGCGACAGCGGCTTGGTCCATCGATGGCGGAGACCATTGGGCTGCTGCAGGCATCCCGCCCCACGGCTTCCGCTCGGCCGTGGCTTACGACGCCGCCTCGAAAACCTGGATCACCGTCGGTCCTAACGGCACGGACATCTCCACCGACGACGGCCGCAACTGGCGCGCGCTGCATCCCGATCCCGCGCTCGGCGAAGCACCCGACGCCGACCGCAACTGGAATGCGCTCTCGCTGCCCTACGTCGTCGGCCCCCGCGGCCGCATCGGCAAACTCGATTCGCGCGCGCTTGCACGTTAAACGACTTCTCGATCATTGTGTTTCGTCCGGCCCTACGGGGCGGATGGCTGTATTTCCTGGCTTTCCCAGGGCGTCGCTACGCTCCGGCCTGGGCTATTCTCGCTCCTCCCTCCGGGAGGGTCTCGCGCACATTACTTGAACAAAATTGGGCGAATTCGCCAATCTCGTCCCGGAGGGACGGACCGAAAATAGCCCAGGCCGACGTCCGCGACAGCGGGCGGAGCCCTGGGAAATCGTTGTCTCGGACACGCCCGCCCCGGAGGGCCGGGCGAATCGCGACTGCTCCAACTGAGATAGGATTCCCTCATGTCTCACACCTACTGCTGCGTGCTCTTCCACTGTGTCTTTTCCACCAAGGAGCGGGGCAAGATCATTTCGCCAGAAATCCAACCTCGGCTATGGGCCTACGTGGGAGGCGTTGCACGCAGGCGCGAAATGAAAGCCCTCGGCGTCGGCGGAACGGACGATCATGTCCATCTTCTTTTGTCCTTGCCGTCATCCTTGCCGATTGCCAAGGCAATGCGAGAGATCAAGAGCGAATCTTCACGCTGGGTGCGTGAGGACTCTGGGATTGCGAATTTCGAGTGGCAGGAAGGGTATGGAGCGTTTTCGATCGGTTGGTCGCAGGTGAATGCCACCCTCGCCTACATCGCGAATCAAAAAGAGCATCACCGCAAGCGCGATTACCAAGCCGAATTCATCGCGTTTCTCAAGAAACATCACATCGAATACAACCCGCAATACGTTTGGGGATGAGTTTCGACCGGCCCTACGGGGCGGTTGGCTAAACTTGCATAGCTTTCCCAGGACGTAGCTGCGCTCCGGCCTGGGCTATTCTCGATCGCACCACTGGGGCGAAACGGACGGGTTCCCGTTCATACGATGCAGGGTGAAGCATCATTTGCGAATGATCGCATTACGTTATCCCAAGGGAGCAGAGTGAGTGGCATTCTAATGGAATGTCTAAAGACTGGAGCTATATCATGCCGCTGAACTCTTCCTACTACGCACCCTTGGTCCCTGTCTTCAGAACAAATCCGGAATACTGTGGAACGCAATGCGCGTCGGCGCCGCTTTATACGCCGTCAGCATCGCCGCCGGCGCCAGCGTGCTCATGCCGTACTTGTCGTTGATCTGATCCATCGTCGCCAGCAATCGCGTGCGGCTCTGTTCCTCTTCGAGGCCGTCGAAGAGCGCCAGCGTATGCAGCCGATCCGGAACCAGGTTGTTCAGTTGCACTGCGATAAAGTACGGGCTGTCGTATTGCTTCCCTGAAGGCCGCGACTCCCACAATCGGCGCAGCGATGCAATCAACATCTCGTTGTCCTGGCATTCATGCAGTTTGATTTCGCTGCGCCAGCCGCGCGCTGGCACGCCAAAACGGCTTACCGGCATGTTCTCGCTGCGCGGCACGGCAAAGCCGATCGCCAGTCCTATATTGCTGGCCCACAGACCCTGCGAGCGTAGCCGCATGGCTGCCTTGTGCAGCAACTTGTGGGCTACGGCCCAGGCTTTTTCCGCAGTGCGCATCTCCGGCGCCAGCACGTGCGAGTGGCTGATGGACTTCTGATGCTCCAGCTCCGCCGTCTCGACATCTTCGCCCTGCAGCCAGTGCCACATCCGCTCGCCCCACACCGATCCCCAGAGCTCGCCGGTCTGCTCGCGATCGAGTTTGAGCAGATCGTCCATGGTGTGGATGCCCTTTTCGTTCAGCCGCTTTTCGGTGCGCGCCCCAATGCCCGGCAGATCGCGCAGTGTGAGCGTGTGCAGCGCTTCGGGCAGAATGTCGAGCGGCAGCGCGACAAGTCCGTCAGGCTTTTCCATGTCGCTCGCCACTTTTGCCAGGTAGCGATTCGTCGCCAGGCCCACCGAACTGCGCAGCATCTCGCCCACATGCTCTCGAATCGCGGCCTTTACCCTCGTGCCAAGTTCGATCGCTTTCAGCAGCGGCCGTTCCCGCCCCATCAGCCGGCACGCCATCTCATCAATCGAGCACACCGCCGTCACCGGCACGCAGCTCTCCACCGCCTCGACCACGCGGTGATGGTACTCGGTGTAGATCTCGTGGCGGCCCTCCACCAGCACGATCTCCGGGCACATCCTTTTTGCGTCGGCAACAATCGTTCCCGTCCGCACGCCGAAGGCCTTGGCCTCGTAGCTGGCGGCGATGCAACAGGTGGTGTCGGCCATCATCGGCACGACCCCCACCGGGCGCCCGCGCAACTCGGGACGCACCTGCTGCTCTACACTCGCAAAATAGGAATTCAGGTCGACGAAGAGCCAGTTCAGCAGGGAGCCAGGGGGAGATTCCCTTTCCGCAAGGCTGTCCGGTTCCGGCTGCCTGGCACCGCCGTCGAGTTCCAGGGCGGCCAGCTCTTCAGGCCACTCCTCTGGAATCGGTGACATCCCCGAATTGGAACTCGTAGCCATCTGGCGCCAAGTTTCGCCTTTTCTTCTCTATGATACGCCAGAATCCTTGAAATCAATGGGAATCGTCGGTAATGTTTGTTTCGCAATCCATCTGGGCTAAACTTTGAAGATAGGAGTACCGTCGTTAAAGACAACTCCGTAGCCTTCTACGAAGCTTCAACGCATCGAAAGAAGTGTGCGGCGACCCCGGATTGGTGACCGAAAATGCAGACTCTGTCGCATTGGCTTGTGGAGAATGGAATCGTCCTGGCCGTTTTGGTTACGGTAGGCGTGGCCGTGCTCCTCGTATGTTGCGTGGAGTGCACCCGCTGCCCCAAAAGCGAAAAGGACGAGATCTTCCATCGCCACGAAGTATAGAACGGCTTATTGTCCATTCCCTGCCGGAGCCACCGGCTTCTGATCCAGAGACTCCTTCGGCTTTAGATACTCCTCAAATTGCGCCAGAATCCGGTGGTAAAGGTGTGTTCGCACATCCGGCCCCGCAATCGAGTGCGTTTTGCGCGGGTAGATCTGCAAGTCGTAAGGGATGCCCGCCGCGATAAGCTTCTGCACAAACTGCACAGTGTTTTCCATGTGCACGTTGTCGTCGCCGGTTCCGTGCACCAGAAGAAGGCGTCCCTTCAGGTTCGGAGCGGAATTCACAACGGAAAAATCGCGATAGCTGTCGGAGTCGTCCGCGGGCAAGCCCAGATACCGCTCGGTGTAGATTGAGTCGTAGTTTCGCCAATCGGTCACCGGCGCCACGGCGACGCCGGCTCTGAATCGGTCAGAGTGGGTCATCGCATAAAGCGTGAACGTTCCGCCCCAGCTCCAGCCCCACCAGCCCAGCCTCTTTGGATCCAGTTGCGGATATTTCGCCAGCGCACCGTCGATAACCATCATCTGATCGGCAAGCTGGGCTGGCCCGAAGTCGTGATAAGCGGTTTGGGCGAACGCACGCCCGCGCTTGCCCATGCCGCGATTATCGGCGTGGAGCACGGCAAAACCGTGTTGCGCGAGCAACTCATCGAACAGCAGCCCATCTTTCCATTCATTCGCCACCGTTTGCTCACCCGGTCCGCCATAGGGATTCACGATCAGCGGTACCGTGGCCGCATCCGTGATGCCCTCCGGCAGCAGAATCGTGGCGTACAGCGGGGTTCCATCGCGCGCTTTCACGTCCATTTGCTCAGGAGCGCGCAAATGATACGAGTCAAGCGCGTGTGTCTCCCAAAACACGCGGCAACTGGCCGCGGCGCCCGGCGCAGTCTCATGGCAAAGCCGCATCACAGGCGGCTGCATGCGCGTGGAGAACTTGTCGGTGAACGTGCTGCCGTCCGAAGAAAAATTGGCGTGATGAAATCCCGCATCTGTGCTCAACTCCGCGCGATCACCGTTGAAACCGACGCGCCAAACCCCCTGCTCCAGCGGATTGCCTTCGTTTGACGCGTAGTCCACCGCTTTGTGCGAGGTGTCGACGCGGTACACATCCCCCACCTCAAATGCGCCCTTCGTCAGTTGTTTCTCCAGCTTCGCCTCGGCGCCAAGCGGCTTCTCCTTGTCGTAGCTGTAGAGGTAAAGCTGGTTGTGGCCGTCGCTCCAACTGGCGAGAACAATCGCGCCGTCGTCCACTGAGATGTCGTAGTCTTCGTCGAGAAATTTCTTGTCATCGATTTCCAGAACTTGGCGCGCGTCTCCATATTCAGCGTCGGCAAAATATAGAACGCGATGCTTGTGATCGCGGCTCAGCACCTCGATCCATAAAGTTTTGTGGTTGACCCAGCCAAAGCGCGGTATGTAGTCGTCACCTTCGCGGATCGGCAGCTTCACCCATGTGGTCTTGCCTCCCTTTACGCTTACCACTCCCACATGAACCACTGGGTTGGCGTCGCCGGGTTGCGGATAGTGCTGCCAGTCCACGGAGGCGTGATTGGGAATCCAGTCCGTAAGCGGGTATCGCGGCACCTCTGTCTCGTCCATCTGCAGATACGCCAGGTTCTTCGAGTCCGGCGACCAGAAGTAGTTGCTCCGCACGTCGAGCTCTTCCTCGTACACCCAGTCCACCTGGCCGTTGAAGAAGACTTGACCGTTGTTGGCTGCCGGAGCCGGCGATGGAGCCAGAGAGATCATCGGCGTGCCCGCATCGTGCAACCGGATCGCCGCCAGCCCGTGATCGCGAATAAACGAAACACAGCACCCGTCGGGCGAGAACTTCGGGTCGTCGCCGGCAGCGAGCCCGGTAAAGCCGATCTGCACTCCCGTGCCGTTGTGCAGGTCGTAGAGCCACAAGCGCCCATCGGAATCGAAGAGCAGGTGGGTCGAGTCCGGAGACCAAAAATAGCCCGCCATATTGTAGCGCGAGCGATGATCGCGATCCCGCTCTGAAACATTGTTCTCATCCAGAGGAGACATCTTGGCGGCGCTCACCAGCACATGCGTCCTGCCCGTTGCTGAATCCACTTCCATCAGTTGGCCGCCTTCGAGATACGTCAGGTGCTTTCCATCCGGCGACCAGGTGAGTTCGTCGGGCGGGTGCCCGATCAGCGGTCCGTGAGCAAAGATCGCCTCAACAGTTAGTGGTTTTTCAGAAGTTTGAGCGGCGACAGAACCGGCAGCAAGCGAAAGCGCGGCAACAGCCGGCAATAGAACAACGGAGATTCGCGTCAAGCGGTGACTCCTCCTGGGACGAGTTTCGGAGCGAATTTTCAGCCTGGTGCGCAGAGATTAACGGAGGATGCCGGCGGCTCCGGATGACTCAGTTTAAATCACCGCCTTCGAAAGCCGGTGGAATTGCAGGAGATTCGAAAGTCGCATTGCTCCCAAAAACCCATAGCGGATCTTCGAATTCGGGAGGATCGCGATTCCATCATCGCGTGGCTTCGAATCGACCGTGCTCCTGCGGTATATCCCCCTCAAAACAGCTTGCTCAATGCGGGCAGGGTCGCGTACATTGTGAAAACTCCCCCGGAGGACGACGCATGTCGACAACTTATGATCTGGCCATCGCCGGCGGCGGCCTGGGGGGCGCCGCTCTGGCCAAAAACATGGCCGAGCACGACGCCAGGGTTCTCGTCATCGAGCATGAGCGGCAATTCAAAGATCGCGTCCGCGGCGAGGCGATGTTTCCCTGGGGCTACGCTGAAGTTCAGGCTCTCGGAGTCGGCGATTGTCTCGCTGAAGCCGGACGGCACCACCTCAACTGGTTCGACCTTTACGTCTCGAGTAACCGCGCGGACCATCGCGAGGTTGTCCCCAGCACAACGCATCAGCTGCCTTTCCTCACCTGCTATCACCCCGCCGCGCAGGAGTCGCTGCTGAAAGGAGCGGCTGCTGCAGGAGCCACCGTTCGGCGCGGTGCAGCCGTTCGCGAGGTGCGCCCAGGCTCGCCGCCCGCGATGATCGTCGAAGAGGATGGCCGCGTTGAAACCATCTCAGCGCGGCTGGTTGTCGGGGCAGGCGGGCGATCCTGCGTGGCTCGTTCTTCGGCGCGTTTTCCGGTGCAGCGCGATCTCGACGACATGATGATCGCCGGGATTTTGTTCGAAAACATGCCGGCGCCGGAAGACACTTTGCAGGGCGTTAACGACTTCGCGCTGGGACAGCTTGTCGTCATCGCTCCGCAGGGTGGCGGGCGCGTGCGCATGTATCTGTGCTACCACGACGCAACGCAGCGGCGCTTCCAGGGAGTGAACGATCTTGCGAGATTCATCAAAAGCTGCGAGAAGGCCGGCGCGGCTTCCACGCTCTTTGAGGGCGCGCGCCAAATCGGCCCGCTGGCGACGTTCAGTTGCGCGCACAGCTGGGTCGTTCACCCCTACCGCGACGGAATAGCGCTCGTAGGCGACTCGGCCACTTCGAGCGATCCCACCTGGGGCCAGGGGCTGTCTCTTACCTTGCGCGATGCCCGCGTACTGCGCGATCAGCTATTGAGCTCCAGTGATTGGGATGCCGCCGGTCACGCCTACGCCGCCGAACATGACGGTTACGCCAGCCGCCTGCACACCTTCAACCGGTGGTTCACTGAGATGTTTCTCTTCGCCGGGCCGGACGGCGATGCTCGCCGTGCGCGCGCCATGCCGCTCATCGCTGAAGACCCCAGCCGGCAGCCCGACGCCCTCTTCGCTGGACCCGACCTGCCCGCTGATGAAGCAGCGAGGAAGCGCTTCTTCGGGGAAGACTGACGCCGCAGCCCGTTGCGCGTGCTGCTGATCCCGCCGGCTTTTGGGCGCATTGAAGAACAGCCTCTCCGTTTTGCGCAGCAAGGGCGAACGGTGTATGTTCCGCAATATGCACTGGGCAACACCTGAAGAACGCCGCGCTCTCGGTCAGACACGACGCAAGCAGGTCGGCCGTCACCAGCACGATGCTGTCGATCCGAAAGCGCGCCGAGCCTCTGCTCTTGAAATCGTGAATCGTTCCATGCGCGGCCGTGTCCCCGCGCTCAAAGACCTCAAGTACAGGCTCATGGCCGAGTCGCCGTTTGGGTATTTCCGTGGCGCAGCGCCGGTGATGGCCGCGGATTTGGCCCAGCTTCCCAATACCGGCATTGGCAGCCAGCTCTGCGGTGACGCGCATGTGCGCAATCTCGGAGCTTACGCCGCGCCCGACGGCCGCCTCGTCTTCGACATCAACGACTTCGACGAAACCATCCGTGGCCCTTTTGAATGGGACTTGAAGCGCATGAGCGCCTCGCTGGTGCTTGCCGGGCGTGCGGCAGGACATAAGGACGGCTCGTCGCGCAGGGCTGTAGAGGCATGCATCGAGCGCTACGCCGAGCAAATGCGCGCCTTCACTCGGATGTCGCTCATAGAGATGAACCGTTTTCAGGTGCACCGTTTGGGACTGGCCAAGCCGGTGCAAGCGGCGCTCTCCAAAGCCGAACGTGCCACGCCGCAGCATATTCTTCAACAACTCACTGTGCCCGCATCGCCCCGGCCCGGAGCCCACCGCCACTTCAAGGACGCGAAGCCCATGCTCGCGCGAATCACCGGCGCGCGTGCCGCGTTGGTTCTTGGCGCGCTCGACCCCTACCGAGAAATGCTGGAGCCGCAGCGGCGCCACCTGCTCGACTTTTACCGGCCTGTCGATGTGGGGTTCAAGGTGGTAGGCACCGGCTCGGTGGGTCTTCGCGATTACTGCATCTACATGGAGGGCAATGGCCCCGCCGACCCGCTCTTTTTGCAGATCAAAGAAGAGACAGCATCAGCCTACGCGCCCTATCTTCCCGACGCCCGAACTGCAACCCATAACGGGCAGCGCGTCGCCGAGGGCCAGCGCGCCATGCAGATCCAGACCGATCCGTTCCTCGGCTGGACGCACATCGGCAGCCGGCAATTCCTGGTCCGCCAACTGAACGATCACAAAGGCTCCGTCGACATTCAGGACTTGGCTGGCGCGAATCTGCGAGCCTACGCAGAAGTTTGCGGAGAACTTCTCGCGCGCGGCCACGCTCGATCCGGCGACCCGCAGGTGATCAGCGGCTACATCGGTTCCGGCGCTTCCTTCGCTGAGGCGCTCGCCAAGTTCGGCGTCGACTACGCCGACCAGACGGAAAAAGACTGGGAGCAGCTCAAGAAATCGGGCAAAGCGGGAAAAAAATCATAGCCGCAAAAGCGGTTCCAGCTTCACTAACACCGCTAACCCCGCCGGCCCCGCTTACTCCGCTGTTTTCGCCCGATACACATCGTACCCGCGCAGTTGCGCCGCGGGCGTGAACTCCTTCATCAGCAGATCCAGAGTCGCCGCGCGGTCCGGCGTGGGATCTTCCTTCGTCTGCAAATCGCGTTTCACAATCAGCCAGCGGATGTTGCAGGAGCGCACCAGCGAGGCAATCTCTGCGGGCGAATACGGATCGATGGTCGGATCAAAGAACAGCACGGGGAAGCGCTGCACGCGTCCCGTCGCAAAGTAGAACGGCTCCTCGCCGGGCATCAGGACGATCCCATCATCAAACGGAATGTTTGCCTGGGCATAGCGCAGCAGTTCATCGATCTCCGGCAAGTAGGGCCCGGGCGTTGCTAGCCCTGCAAGCTGCGGGAATGCGGAGTGCTGCGCGGGCTTATCCGGCATCAGCGCATACGAGAGCCGCTCTTCGCTCGCTGTGTAAAATCCTCCGCAAACCAGTAGCGTTACAGAGATGAGCCCAGCCAGGGCCGGCGTAATCCATCGAGCTGAAACGCGCGCCGTGAATCCGTTGAGGAACGCAAGCAACTCGGCAACGAGCAACACCAGCAGAGACCAGATGGCGTAAGTCGAGCCCCAAAGCTGTTGCGACATGAACGTGCCGTTGATTGCGGCAAGCAAAATCAGCGGCAGGAATGAGCGCAGCGAAGCCACGCGCGGCAAGCGAATCAGGTTCACAATCGCCAGAGCGGCCGCGAGCGCCAGCAGAAAAGGCCAAAGTCCTAACAGGCTGTCGCCGCGCGAGTCGGGATCGTCGTAAATCAGCAGAGAGGCGAGTGTGAAGAGAAACGGCGCAGCCAGCAGCAGAAAGGCAGCCAACCGCGCCGGAACCGGGTGCCCCATCCTCGCGACGTTTTTGTCGCTACGGTCCGATCGGGCTCGTCCGCTGAAGTGAAACAACAAGAGTCCGCCCGCGATGCACGGCAGCGCCCATAGCAAGTCTGGATCGCGATAAACGCTCATCATCAGGCTGAATGCGGGCAGGCGGCGCTGCGCGGCATACCGGATTGTCCACTGGATGTAGTTGCCAATACCCGCAGTCCAATGCAGCAACATCGCGGCAGCCACGAGCGCAGCGCCGGCCCCGGCCAATGATGCGACCAGCGCTCGGGCCTCGCGCCACTCCGCGGGATTCTGCGCTCGCCTGAACCACTTGAACCACAGCACCAGCAGAACTGCGCCAACGACCGCCGCGAGAAATGGCAGGCCCATATTCTGCTTGAAGAAGACAGGCACGCACGCAAAGATCCCGGCGATAAATCCGCGAAGCCAGCGCCCGGAAGAATGGGGGTGCTCCACCCAAGGGGCCCCCGCAGAAGGGTCTTTGTCTGCGGGGTTGACGCTCGCGACGTTCTTGTTTTTGTCGCTAGAGTGGGCTTCACATTTCACCTGCTGCAAAAACCACAAGGCCACAAGAATCCATAACGCGCAGTCGCAGTCGTACTCCGGGTTGGGCACGATGCAGTAGATCCCCACGAAGGCGAGTGGCGCGGCGAGCAGCACAGAGACGATCCATGCCGCAGCGAGTCGTTCGCGCAGCGTCGCAAATGCGAGACGCCAGGTAATCACCGTGGCGAGCCCGCCAGCCAGCGCGACATAAAGCGCGTGGTGAAAAAAGACTCGTCCTGTGAGGCGGATGATTACGGCCTGTGTGAGGAAAGTGAGCGGAGGGTGGGGCAGGGGAAAGTCGCGGTATGGCATCTGGCCCAATGCAATCCGCGCCGCAGTGTTGAGCACATAGCTTACGTCGAATAGGACCGCGACGTGCGCGTTCTGCCACAGCACAACTGCTGCCGTGGCTCCGAAGAGCGCAGCTCCCGCAATCCAGTCGCGGAGCACATAGCGCGAATCTAAGGGCTCAGCCCCTGCTCTCACCATCCGCGATGATAGTAGCAGGCGTAATAGGGACGCGAGCCGATCGCCATCAGGAGCGCAACGAACCAGCCGACAACGGTCCAGCCGAGAAACACATTCAGCAGCAGGATGCCCGTGGCGTTGTGGGTGTGGCGCACCGCGGCAATGATGGCCGGGAGGAAATAAAAGCCGATGCCGAAGATCAGGAAATGCATAAACGCCCCCGCAATTGCTCGCAAACTGTTACGCAGAGCTTAGCAGAGAAGTTCCCTGTTCTCACCTCCTGCCCCTGCTTTTTCCCGTTGCGCGTCACAATGCCCGCGCGTATACTCCCGGCGTCCCCCAAGGAGGAAAAATGGGCAAGATCAACGTGGGCCGTTGGATCCTCGGTGGCATCGTCGCGGGGATTGTCGGAGATATCCTGGATTACCCCGTGGACGGCGTTTGGCTTGCGCCGATGTGGAATGACCAGATGGCCGCACTCGGAAGAACTGCTCTCTCGACGAACCAGATCATCATTTTCAACCTTTTTGGTATCGTCACTGGGCTCGTTGCGATCTGGATCTACGCCGGAATCCGGCCTCGCTTCGGACCGGGCGTGAAGACAGCGATATACGCCGGCATCGCCACGTGGATTCTCGCGTTCCTTGTTCCCAACTTCGCCCTGATGTGGGTGCCCCACCTGTTTACGGGCCACTTGGTCGGTTACACAACGCTGGGCGCACTCGTCGAGTGTGTTGTGGGCGCGATTGCGGGGGCTGTGCTGTACAAGGAAGCGTAAGAACCCCGAGTAGCACGGAACCAATCCTGGATCTCAAGCCTTTCGCAGACCCAGGTGCTCTGCGTCTTGTGCGGTTCGCAGCCGACCAAAGTGCCGGGTGCCAGGATGGAAAGCCGAAAGTGTACCCATTCGCGCTGGCTGTTCGGCCGTTTCGTTTCCTCCTCCATTCCACGCCCCTCTAGAATGAATCGGTATGCCCACCCACGTCCGTTCCCACGCCAAGATCAACCTCGGTCTCTTTCTGGGTGCGCCGCGTTCTGATGGGTTTCATTCACTGGTCACTGTCTATCAGACCCTCGAAATCCATGACATTGTGACAGTTACGGCCCGCCTGGCGCCGCAGATCGCTTTGCGGATCACCTCCAATGATGCCCGGGTGCCTATCGACGACCGGAACACCGCCTGGAAGATGATCTCCCTCGCTTTGGAGCAACTTGGCGACACGGCGGAAGTCGATATTCATATCGACAAGCGGCTCCCTGTGCAAGGCGGGCTCGGCGCCGGCTCCGGGAATGCGGTTGCCGCACTGGTAGGACTGGAGAACGAACTGGGGGTCGGGGACCGCTGGGCAGGGATCATATCTCCACGGCAATTCGAGCTGGCGGCGAAAGTTGGCTCCGATGTACCGCTTTTCCTGGTGGGCGGCACAGTGCTCGGCGTCGATCGCGGCCAGCAGGTTTCCCCCTTGCCCGATATTGAACCGACCTGGTGTGTGATCGCGATACCCGGCGCGGGAGTTTCCACCCCTCAGGCTTTTCGCGATTGGGATGCCCTCTGTGCCGCGCAGAGTTTGACCGTGGAGGCCTCTGCCGATAGACTGGAAGTGTCGAGTCAGGCATATGTCCGAGCCTTTCGGGGAAAGATTCCCGAAGGCGGGCGTCAGTCGGGCTCCTCCGGTGTCTTCTCCTTGGGAGAAGACCTGGCCGGACCTCGAGAGTCCGCGCTTGTCCGCACCGGGATCATGAGCTGGATCGAGAACGACTTCGAACGCGTTGTCTTTCCCCAGCATCCCTCCCTTGCTGAGATCAAGCGTCTTCTTGCGGCTCCGGGCACACCGGAGGCAGCTTTGTACGCCTCTCTGTCGGGTTCGGGTTCGGCGCTCTTCGGGTTGTACCTGACCCAGGGAGATGCACAAGCGGCGAAGGATCGCGTGGAAAGCGGGATCCAAGGGGTGAAAGCAGAAATCACGCGCACTCTGCCCCGAGCCGCATATTGGGATCAGATGTTGAAAAAAGCGGATTGACAGCCCGCATTTGGGCAAGCGAGACTCACCCTCGGCTGTCAGTCATGCTGGGCGATCGTTCAATGGCAGGACAATGCCCTTTGGAGGCATTTATCCAGGTTCGAATCCTGGTCGCCCAGCCAGAAAAACAGCCTGCAGCCGTTAGCATGTAGCTGAAATCGGCGGAAGCACCGACGATCACTTCCTTCGCGGAAGAGCTACAAGCTACGAGCTTCAGGCTACTAGCTGAATTGGAACGCAGCCATAGCAAACCAGCATGGAGGTGCTCTAGCAATGGAGACGGGAACGTTGACCGTAGCGGTGGAAGAGAAGAAGCCGGGCGAACCAGGCCCGGAGAAACCAGACGGCGGCAAGGGCGGAGCCGGGGAGGGCGCGAAAGCCAGGGAGGGAAAACAATCTCCCGCGCCGGAGCGCAAGAAGCCGACCAAGCTCAGCGAGGACAAGCGCTTCAAGCTCTTTACCGGCACGGCGAATCCAAAGCTGGCTGAGGCGATCGGGAAGCATATCGGTGTTCCCGTCGGTGAGGCCAAGCTGCAGCGCTTTGCCGACGGCGAGGTCTACTTCCAACTGCTTGAGAACGTGCGCGGCGTAGATGTTTTTGTGGTGCAGCCCACCTGCTATCCGGTGGACCAGCACCTGGTGGAGCTTTTGGTGATGATTGATGCTCTTAAACGGGCTTCGGCAGCGCGGATCACGGTGGTGGTTCCGTACTACGGCTACGCCCGCCAGGATCGCAAAGATCGTCCCCGCGTGGCCATCAGCGCCAAGCTCATCGCCGATCTGCTCACGACCGCGGGCGCCAATCGCGCTTTGTTTGTCGACCTGCACGCCGCGCAGATCCAGGGCTTTTTCAACATTCCTGTCGATCATCTTTTCGCCAGCCCGGTGCTGGTCAGCTACTTCCGCGAGATGAACTTGCCCAATCTGACCGTTGTTTCGCCCGACGCGGGCGGCGTGGAGCGGGCACGATTCTTTGCGCAAAAGATGGGCGCGCCGCTGGCCATTGTGGACAAGCGCCGCACCGACATGAATGTTGCTGAGGTGATGCACGTGGTCGGCGATGTGCATGGCAAGACCTGCCTCATCATCGACGACATTATCGATACGGCCGGCACGCTCGTGAAAACCGTCGACGCTCTGTACGCTTCAGGCGCGCCGGCAGTCTACGCGTGCGCCAGCCATGCCGTGCTCTCGGGACCGGCGATCGACCGCATTGCCAACTCGCGGCTGGAACAGCTCGTCGTCACCGACAGCATTCCGCTGCGCGAGGCGGCGCAGAAGTTAACCCAGCCGGCAAACGATCCGGCGCAGAAATTGCCGAAATTGAAGGTGCTCACGATTGCGGGCCTGTTAGGCGCAGCCATCGAGAGCATTCACATGGAGACGAGTGTCAGTACGTTGTTCAGCTAGCTGTCAGCTATTAGCTCTTAGCTTTTAGCTACTGCAGAGAGAGCGCAGGCATTCGCGACAAAGTAAAGATTTGGACCGATGCCCCGGATCGCTATGAATTTGATCCGGCGCAATACAGAAACAAGTAGCTAAAAGCTAAGAGCTAACGGCTAATAGCTGCTTTTCACAAAGGGAGCGGAGCAATCGAGCTCGCAGCGAAACCATCCAGCTGAAAGCTGCCTTTCCGTGCCCGATCTTTTTGAAGAAACGAGAACACGCAAATGCCAGAATTCGTCGTAGCAAAGCCCCGAGAGGGCAAGTTCAACAAGAATGCAGCGCGCCGGGTGCGCGCCGCAGGCAAGATTCCCGCCGTGCTGTATGGGTCAGGCCGTGATGCGGTCGCCGTCGAGCTGGATCCGAAGCAAATTTCGCGCATCCTGCTCTCTGAGAGCGGCCACAATACCATCTTCGATGTCGAAGTGGCGGGCCAGCCAACCGCCAAGGCCATGATCGTCGACTGGCAGCGCGAGCCCATCAAAGACCAGCTCATCCATATCGACCTGAAGCGCATCGCGCTCGACAAGGCGCTGCGCGTTCGTGTGCGTGTCAAGCTGTTAGGCACGCCGGTGGGCGTCAAGACCGAGGGAGGCGTCCTCGATCAGGTCCTCCGCGAGGTCGAGGTCGAATGTCTTCCGGCGGATATTCCGGGTCATATCGACGTCGATGTCAGCGAGTTGGGGATGCACCAGGTCGTGCGCGTAAGCGGTCTGCCGCATTCGGAAAAGATCAAGTATTTAACCCCGGAAGATGCCACCGTGGCGCACGTCGTCCATATCCGCGAAGAAGTGGTTGCGGCGCCGGAGACTGCGGAAGCAGCGGCGGCAGTGCCTGGAGCACCAGGTGCTGCACCGGGCGAAGCGGCGGCGGCAGCTCCGACTGAGCCGGAAGTGATGAAGAAGGGCAAGGCTGACGCGGAAGCGCCGGCGAAGAAGTAAAGCTTGACGGATGCAATCGAATCCGAAAGCCGGAAGAGCCCTTTCCTGATCGTGGGGCTTGGCAATCCCGGCCTCGAGTATTTGTGGACCCCGCATAACGCGGGATTCATGGCAATCGACCGCATCGCCCAGCAGGAGGGCGTTGTGGTTCAGAACCGGCGTTGCAGGGCCATGACAGCGACCTGCCGTATCGCAGAGCGCCTGGTGGTTCTGGCCAAGCCGGAGACGTTTATGAACCTGAGCGGCAGTGCAGTTGCCGCTCTTGTCGACGAGTTTGAGGCGGACCCGGCAAAGGATCTGCTCGTTATTTACGACGAGCTCGACCTTGTGCTGGGAACCTTCAAGATCAGGGAACGCGGTTCGCCGGCGGGACACAATGGAGTCCGCAGCGTGACTGGGGCCCTGGGCACGGAAGAGTGGTTGCGCTTGCGCATCGGCGTCGCGCCGAATCTTCCACCGGAAGCGATTGCGGCCGGTGGCGGCGCGCGCCAAGGCAGAGATTATCTGCTCTCGCCCATGCGCAAGGCGGACCTCACAGTGCTCGACGAGGTATTAGATCGGGTCGCAACAGCGGTTCGGCGCATTCTGACAGATGGGCCGGCCACCGCGATGAACGAGTTCAACCGGAAAGACGAAAAGACAGGGAATAGGGAGTAGGGAACAGGGATCAGAAAGACTCACGAACACGAACCAAAATCTGATCACTGACCACTCTTCACTGACGACTGAGAGGAACACAGATGTCCCGTTTGTATGAAGTAATGTTCATTGTCCGTCCTGATGTGGAGGACGAAGAAGTGGAAAAGCTGATCACCGGCTTTAGCTCCACCGTGACGACCGGTGGCGGCGTAGTGAGGTCGGCTGAAAAGCTGGGCCGCCGCAAGCTCGCCTACATGGTTCGCAGGTTCACTGACGGCAACTATATCCTGCTGACCATCGAAGCCACCGGCCCCGTGGTCCTGGAACTGGAACGCCGTCTGCGCGTCACCGAGCCGGTGATCAAATTCATTACCGTGCGCATCGACAAAGAAGAGAAGCGCCTGGCCAAAGTGAAGGCAGCGCGCGGCACGCGCCGCAAAACGAGCAGCGAACCCGCGGCCCCGGCCGGCGAAATTGCGGCTCCGGCTGAGACGGCTTCGGCTGTCCAGGCCAACGCGTAAAAGCACGGAACAAGGGAACAGGAACTCAGAGTCGCACATTGTCAAGTTTGATTTTCTGAGCCTGATCCCTGATCCCCTGAGAAATCCTCCGGCCTCGCCGGAGCATAGCAATGGAATGAGGAAACACGATGCCTGAAGAAACCCAATCGAGACCGTCCGGTGCATCGGACGCAGCCCCAACACCACCAGCCTCCGGCCCCGGATCGGGTCCTCGCGGGCCCCGTGGATCCGGCGGTCCCGGCGGCCGCGGCAAGTTCTTCCGCCGCAAAAAAGTGTGCAAGTTCTGCACGGAAAAGATCGACGCGATCCCGTACCGCGATGTCAAGCTGTTGCAGCAATTCGTGGCTGAGCGCGGCAAAATCGTTCCGCGGCGGCTCACCGGCGTGTGCACTACGCATCAGCGGCGCTTGACCCGCGCCATCAAACAGGCCCGGAACATCGCCTTGCTGCCATTTGCCACGCAACACTAGTCGTTCGCTGGCGTGTCGCATCTGTCAATCGCAGGCGCAGTTCCGGTTTTGTATCAGGGCTTGATTTCAGTCATGCCGCAAATGGGCGTCAAACCCTCGGCTTTCGCCCCTGCGGAATTCTGAACGCCAATTGGGCAATAAGAGAATTTGGAGAGTTTGTCATGGAAGTCATTTTGAAGGAAGATGTAGCCGACCTCGGGTTCCGCGGAGAAGTAGTCAAGGTCGCCGACGGCTACGCACGGAATTATCTGCTGCCGCGCAAGCTGGCGATGCAGGCCACCGCGGCCAACAAGGCCGTCATCGAGCAGATGAAGGTCGCGGCCGCGCGCCGCTCAGCCAGCGAGAAATCACAGGCCGAGGAACTGCTCGCCAAGCTTGAGCCGCTGGTGTTGAGCTTTACCCGCAAGGCCGGAGAGGCGGGCCACCTTTTTGGCTCGGTCACATCGGCTGATATCGCGACAGAGTTGGCTGCGCAGGGCCACGAGGTCGATCGCCGCAAGATCCAGTTGGGCGACCCGATCAAGGGCGTGGGCGACTTCAAGGTGGCCATCCGGCTCCATCGCGAGGTCACTGCGCGCGTCACTGTCAAGGTCCAGGCTGAAGCGACCGAGGAAAAAAAGCATGCTGCAGCGGCCGCTCCGCCACCTGCTGAAGCCGCGGAAGAATCGCCGACAGCAGAGTAAGCGGCACCTCTCATCGCACAAATGCACGATGGCCGCGCCCATTGGACGCGGCCATCAACTCCTTACTGCTCCTGCACAATCCTACGACGGAAACAACGACCCCGAAGCTGCCCGGATGGGCGCAAGCCGGTTGCGGCGGCGCGCCGGATGCTCGGCCGGCGCGCCCAGCAGGTTGGCAATCTCTCGCAATTCGGCGCGTGCGTGCCCGATGGCCGCGGCTACCGCGTCGAGCCTTTTGCCCTGGTCGGCCGCGATAGGCAATTTGCCCTGCGAGTCATCGCGCTTGGTGGTCCGGCGCTGCCCATGCTCCAGAACTGTGCGCGCGCCCGACAAGGTGTATCCATCGCGGTGCACCAGGCGCTTGATTTCAAGAGCCAGCTCCACGTCGCGTCGGCGGTAGAGCCGTTGGCCCGTCCCGCTCTTGTTGGGCTTCAGTTGCGGGAACTGCGATTCCCAAAACCGCAGAACATACGTCTCCACGCCGCAAAGCTGGGCGACGT
This sequence comes from uncultured Acidobacteriaceae bacterium, assembly GCA_963751285.1. Taxonomy (GTDB): domain Bacteria; phylum Acidobacteriota; class Terriglobia; order Terriglobales; family Acidobacteriaceae; genus Telmatobacter. Next base: position 321,437 of record CAVVUE010000019.1, read on the forward strand.
CGCCGATCTTGAAGTAAAGCCGATCGGGGATCGTTGGTGGTTCGAAGCTGCGCTTTCGGTTGGGTTGCGTTGCCATAAAGTCGGTGCGAGGCCTGCATTTGCCGGGGAGCGCCTCGCTCTACACGCAGTATAGGTCAGGTCTTTCGGTCTGTGCGAACCAAAATCTCTCGGCGAACCTCGTGTTGCAGAGGAAAAACAGGGTGAATCTACCCGCCAGCCCTGCCATTCTGCACTATCGCCATGTCGTCGGCCGCCAGCTCTTTTCGCGCGGGAGAGCCCGTAGGAGCCGCGCGCAGATACTGCCTGGGCCAGCTTGCTTGCTCGCCAAGTGCAGCAGCGGCATGCAGCGCCCAGTAGGGATCGCGCAGCATCGCTCGCGCCAGAAACACAAAATCGGCCTCGCCCTTGGCGATGATCTCGTTGGCCTGCGCCGGCTCCGTGATCATTCCCACGGCCGCTGTGGCAATGCTGGCTTCGCGCCGGATGCGCGCAGCAAAGCGAACCTGGTAGCCAGGAGCAACCGGAACCTTCGCGTCGGGAACTAACCCGCCCGAAGAGCAGTCCACTAAATCAACTCCGTGGTCGTGCAGTAGCCGGGCGAGCTGAACTGACTCATCAATGTCCCAACCGCACTCGGCCCAGTCGGTGGCTGAGATCCGCACAAACAGCGGCAAATGCTCCGGCCATTCGCGCCGAACCGCATCGGCCACCTCGATCAACAGCCGCGCTCGGTTCGTGAAGCTCCCGCCGTATTCATCCGTCCGATGATTCGAAAGCGGTGACAAAAACTCGTGCAGCAGGTAGCCGTGCGCCGCGTGAATCTCGACAAAATCGAATCCGGCCTGCAAAACCCGCGCGGCTGCCCGTCGAAATCCTTCCACAACTGCGTCAATTCCCACCTGATCCAGCTCAGCCGGCACCGCATAGCTTGGCCCGAACGCAATGGCGCTCGGCGCCACCGGCTGCCAGCCGCCATCCTTCGGCAACACCAGGCCGGAGCCAACAAATGGGCTCAGCGTGCTCGCTTTCCGGCCGGCATGGGCCAGTTGCATCCCGGCGTGGGAACCCTGCGCATGCAGAAAACTGGCGATTCGCGCGAGCGCCGGAATGTGCTCGTCTTTCCAAATCCCGAGATCGTCCGGCGAGATGCGGCCTTCGGGCAGTACGGCCGCAGCCTCCGTCGTCACCAGGCCCGCACCGCCCTGCGCGCGGCTGCCCAGGTGTACAAGGTGCCAGTCGTTGGCGAATCCATCCTCTGACGAGTACTGGCACATCGGCGACACGCCAATGCGGTTGGCAAACTCCAGCGATTGAAGCTTGAAAGATGAAAGCAAAGGAATTGTCATATGTCACTTTGATGAGCGCCAGGGCCAGGCGGTTCCATAGTATTTGCCAGAGGACCGGCAGAACCCCGTTGCGGCAATGGCCCGCGCCCGCCGTCTACTGTTTCTTCAACACCGCCGTGCCTCTCTCGTCAGCGAGAATCGCGCCTTCGAGCCTGCGAAAGTCCGCGGCGCGGGACGCGGGAATCTCGACCTGCCGCACCGTGTATTCCCGCTGGTAGTGCAGCACATTGCCTTTGGCCGTCGTTGCCGCGTGATAACTGGCGAAATCCATATCCACATCAACCGGATCGGGAGTTTCGTCCACCACGTAGCCCGGCGGCAGCGTGATATCGAAGCTGTCGCGCCATTCGCCCGGATGCCCGATCTCGATAGGGAACTTACGCATCTTGCCCTCCATCACATCCGGCACCGCGAGCGCATCGCTTCCCACCACCCGCGGCCGCAGCAAAAAAAGCTCGCCCGCCGTTCGCGCATAGCCGTTGTCGCTCACATGCAAATCCAGTCCGACCGGCGTGTCCAGCTCACCTCCGTCACGGAATTCGTATCCTTTGAAGTTCAGGCTGGGCAGATCGGCGCCCAGACCTTCCTCCAGTCGGTTGCGGACCTCTTTGACGTCGTGCTCTTTCAAAAAGCCGCGTTGATGTGCCGCATCCACGCCTCTGAAGACATCAAAAACATCGCCGGCCAATGAGCCGTCTGCGTTCAGAATGAACTGACCTTTCCGGCTCAGGCCCCCCGAATCAGGAGGAAGCACCGGCAACGCAAGCAGCTGGCTGTCTGCCCCGTCCGCAAGATTGCCATAGGCTCCCTGCAACTCCCCGCGTATCAGCCCCACCGGTGTCTCTTCGTCTGTCGGGTCGAAGACCAACATCCGTTTTCCATTCGCCGAACTCACCCGCGCCATCAGCCGCGGATCGTTTTCGCCGTCGGGCAGCTCAATTGCGGTGATCATGTGATTGCCGATCAGCGAAGGAGCTTCGGGATCAATCACCCCGCGCTGGCTGCTCACATGCAGGTAGTAAGCGTGAATGCCGATCGCCTGCAGCATCGAGATCAACAACGTCGTCTTGTCTTTGCAGTCGCCGTAGCGATTGTGATAGATGTCGGCGGCGTAATGCGCCTGCCATCCGCCGATGCCCTTCACCACGATGAAGTAACGAATGTTCTTCTGGATATAGCTGGTGATTCGGCTCAACTTTGTGTAGAAGTCGGGTGCCCCGGTGGCAAGTTCGTGCGCCTCAGCTGTGATCTCTGGCGTAGGACCGGGGCGGTTTGCTTCCAGGGTGTCCATCCATTCACCGATGGCGCGCCACTGGTCCGCAGCGTCTTTGACGGCCGAGTCGCCCCACATGACTGACATCCGCGCCGCCAGCGCATCCTCCGGCGGCACCGCATGCACATTCTCTAGATCGAGAGCCGGCACATCCCTGATCTCCCAGCGCAGGTGATTATCTGCTGTCTCGTTGGGCTTGACTGGCGTAAACCGGCTCCACGACTCCGCGTAATGGCCACCGGGGGGCAGCGCAAGCTCCAGCGCTTCGAAGACGGCCGGAATCGAATACTGAATCTGCCAATCCTCCGAGCTCATGTAAGGACGAAGATGTGTTTCCATTTCGCAGGTAACCACCGCGCCGGGGTCGCTGCCAGGTGGCGTGAGAATGCGGAAGCGGTCCGTCGCCTGCATGTCCGCATCTCCCGCCTCGCCTTCGTCCTTGAAATCTGTATCCATGGCCTGAAGCTGGCGCCCGTCGGCCTCGATGGTCCAGGAATGGAAGTAGTCCAGCTTCTGGTCGGTGTCGTACTCAGCGAGGCAGTGTGCGTATCTGCGCCCTTGCGGCTTGAGGATTCGCACCGCGAAACGCTCGCGCTCGACAGCGTGATTCTGCGCATCGACCGTAATGAGATACTCGTCAAAAAGAATCACCGCCGAAGCATCTTCAGCGGTCGTTGGCGTCGGAGTTTTCATTGCATCCAGCGCCCATTGCGGGGCCGGTTGTTGCTTCTCCTTGGCTGTGGCGACCATGGAGCCGAGAAGTACTCCAGAGCAGCAGCATGCAGCAGCGAGCAAACGAAATGGGTTCAGGCGCCCCGGCATCAGTTGCCATTCCCGGCCGCAGCCGGAGCCATGGTCAGCACCAGCGCTCCCTGCGCGGCACTCTCTATCTTCTGATAAAACCCGCGCAGGTCCTGGTATTCCTCCGGTTTGGCCATGGTGAAACCAACGGCCAGCGAATCAGCAATCGCCACGTCCCCGGTGCCCGCCTTCGCTTTCGTAATAAAAACTGCGTGACCCGGCCACGAGATATTCGCATCCTGCGGTGCGCCTTCCACTGTCACCCCGGCCGGCAAGTGATAGGTAATGACGTTCGTCACGCGATCGCCGTAGCGCATATCCACAGGTTCCATCCGCTTCTCTTCATTTACGAACGGCTGGTGGCCGCGCGTTTCAAAAAAGAAGCCGGGCAGCAACAACCGCTTCGCCGTGGAAGTTCCCAGTGTCCCCTTCACCTTCACCACGGCCAACAGGACTTTGTCAGGCTGATCCAATGCCAGAAAATGGTCAACATGAGCTTCCACGCCCTCCGGAACAATCCGTTCAAGATCGCGGTCGAACATCTTCTTCAGCTCTTCGTCATCGTTGCGAAGGGCGGCCTGCCGCCACCGGAGCGCTGCTTGGCCCGTCATCTCGATCGCGAATTCGCCTGTAATGCCGCCATGCGGGTCCAACGTTAAATCTCCTGTGCGCCGGGTCATATTGTCTTTGTAATCCTGCGACGGAGTCGTTGCGATCGAGAGCCCCTGCGCGCTTTCGCCGAGGCCCGAGGCAAACGAGTGGCGCCAGTTCACCGTGCCGAATGGGCACATCTTTTCGCCGGGATCGAGGACAATCTGTTTGCCGCCCGCGCTCAGAATCACGAGCGTGGTATCGAGCTGGTCCAAGCTCATGTAGCTGGGATCAAACAAGGCCCGGTCGCGGTCAACCACCTTCGTCGCGTACGCCGTCAATCCCGCCGCGCGAAGCATGGCCAGGTAACGCATGGCAATGTCTTCACTCGACCCGCTTTTCTGCGTCCAGGTGTCCTCGGCATGCTTGGCCATCTTCAATTTCAGTTGCTTCATCTCCGATTCGCTTTTTCTGCGCGAATAATCGGTGTTGTCCAGCGCCTGCACCGCTGCGTAAAGTTTCTGAGCCTTGTCCAGGTCGCTGTCGTTCGGCGCCACAATTCCACTCACCGCCGACCTGATCGCGTTCGAGGGTTCGGCAAATTTATCTACGTCCTTCGACCACAGCTTGCCCTGGTTCGTCCAGAATTCATTCGGCGTGCTCGCAGCCATGTAGTAGAAAAACACCCGGTACAGAAAGCCTTGGATCGGCGGCATCCACTCCTCATCAGGAATGGGAGGAATGTCGGTCACGTCCACGCTGTATGACCCATTCATGCTGGTCTTCATGGTCACGCCCGGAGGCAGCCGATTCCACCACACCAGGCTGTTAATCACGCGTCCGTGCTCGTCCTCCAGATGCATGCTGGTCGAAGTATCGGGGGTGCCGTTTGGCATGAAAGCCTTGAATGGCGTGAACTGGTAGTGGGCCGAATGCACAAAATAAGGCCGCTGAATCTCCCACAACGGCGATGAGTACTCGTTGTCGTCGTAATGCAACTCATAGCGGTACTCAAGAATGCTTCCCACTTCTACGCTCGGCAATGTGAAGACCACGCGCCCGAACTGCTTCTCGCCGCTCTTCTCGCTCAGTAGATCCTCCGGCTTTACGGTCAGAGGAATCACGGTTCCATCTGAATGGATCGTGCGCCCTTTGATGTCGCTCACCCTCTTGTTGCCCTTCAGGTAAGGGATTTCTACTGTGGCCAGCTCTTTTCCTTTTTCGGTGAGCACTTTGATCCGCGCGTAATAACTCTCATAGTGCATTGGGTCGTTAGCGATCTCCTCGATGTCGAGATAGACAGCCGCCGCGCCCGGTGCCTTGGGATCGGAGGTCATCTTGAGTTCTTCATCGGTAGGTTGCTGGAATTGTGCGAAGACCAGCACGGGAGACAAGGCAACGAAGACAAAGGCTGCAACTCGCAGCGCGAAGGAATTTGGCATGAGATTGGCCTGAATCTAAATTGCGGCCATTGTATCCCGAAATTCAGCGGCCCGGGAGTACGACTTTCGAGCAGTCTCCTGCCGCATTTCGGAGGCGGCACGTGAGCGCGCACCTGTGGCGAAGGCCCGTCAGGATCGGCCAAATCCATCAGTCGCGAACCTTGCACGACTCGAGCATCGAATCCACCAGCGCAAGGGGAAGGCCGACCACGTTGAAGTAGCAGCCTTCAATGCGCGGAATCCAGCGGGCGGCGCGGCCCTGGATGGCGTAAGCGCCGGCCTTGTCCATCGGCTCGCCGCTGGCCACGTAAGCGCTGATCTCTTCTTCAGAAAGCGTGAGGAACCGTACCGCCGTGGCCTCTGCAGCCACTTCAGTGCCCTCCGCGGTTGCCACGGCCACACCGGTGATGACGCGATGTGTGCGTCCAGAAAGCAGACGCAACATGCGCGCCGCATCCGCAGCATTCTCCGGCTTGCCGAGGATGGCGTTATCGAGCGTGACCGTGGTGTCGGCGCCCAGCACCGCCAGGGAGGACTGGCCGTCCGGGCGGCACTTTTCAGATTCCTCATCGTTGACCAGTTCGCGAAACACAGCCTCGGCCTTTTCTCGCGCCAGCCGCGTGACGTAGACAATCGGATCCTCGCCGGGCAGCGGATCTTCAGGAATGTGCGCCGGACGCACATCAAACCGGTAGCCCACCTGTGCGAGCAATTCCCGGCGGCGCGGCGAGGCGGATGCCAGAACCAGCATGTTCGCATTATGGCAGGAGGAGGTCGCGCGCCCACTGCCCCATTTAGACTGAGATGAGTCCGCCGCGCACAAATGAAGAATGCCCGGCGCAAGGTGCCAATGCACTTTCATTTTGATTTTTCGGCCAACCAGGTCCTCTGGACCCTCACGTTTGCGGGACTGCTGGTGCTCCTGGTGGTGTTGCTGGGTCGCAACCGGGCGCAAAGATTTCCGTGGTTCACCGCCGCGATGGTGATGATGGCTCTGCGCATGGTTGCCAGCCGGCTGCTCTTTGGCCGCATGTCTCCCCTCGTCTCCAGCCAGATCTTCCTTGTGCTGTCTGATATCGCCACGATCATTGCCCTTCTGGTGGTAGTCGAAATCGCGCGGCGAGCGTTCAAGGGCGTCAAACGCAATGCGTGGATTGTGTCGACGCTGATCACGCTCGCCCTGGCCGGTGTGGTGCTGGTCGAGTGGGGCCCCTGGCCTTCGCCGAAGACGATGTTCTCCGCTTCGACTCTCGCGGCGATGCGCTTCATGCAGCTCTTCTCGCAGAAGGGTGATTTGCTCGCCGACCTGCTCATCGTCGAGCTCGGCGTGCTGGTCGTGCTGTTCGGTCGCCGCTTCAGCGCGGGTTGCCGCAGTCACCCGCAGCAGATCGTCATCGGTCTCTCCACGGTGTCCATCTCGCAATTAACCGTGCGCGTGGTCTGGCAGCATATTGCCATGCATACCACCATTCACAGCCAGGCTGAATACGACAGGGTGATGTCATTACAGGGGAAGATCTATCACGCCAACAACGCGGTCTATCTCGCCGCTCTCGTCTGGTGGATTGTCTGGCTCTGGTTCGACGAGCCCGGCGCAAAAACTTCAGCGGACAGCGAACAGCAAATAGCGAGCGCCATTGAACAGCCCACCGACGGAAACACGATCGTTGAGAACTGAGAACCGGGGTTTCTACGGACCCCGGAGATCTTTTCTCTTCTCTCTCGTCTCTGTTTTTCTAGTCCCTGGTCCCTAGTCCCTGGTCCCTGCCTCATATATGGCAGCTTGCCAACCCGCGCTTCTCCAGATATCGCTGGTGATAATCCTCGGCCCGCCAGAAGGTCTGCGCGGGTTCCACCCTGGTCACAATCGGCCGCGGCTTGAAGCGGCCCTCGGCGGTCAACTGTTCGATTTTGGCCCGCGCCTGCGCTTCCTGCTCCGGTGTGTGGAAGAAAATCACCGAGCGGTACTGCGTGCCCCAGTCCGGCCCCTGACGATTCAGCGTTGTCGGGTCGTGGAGATCGAAAAACGCATTGAGCAGCTTTTCGTAACTCACCTTCTCGGGATCGAAGTCAAGCCCCACCACCTCGGCATGGCCGGTTTTGTCAGTGCAAACGTCCTTGTAGGTGGGCTGGTCGAATGCCCCTCCCTCATAGCCCACTGCCGTCGCCGTCACGCCTGGAATGGCCGCCAGCGCCGCCTCTACCCCCCAGAAACATCCCGCCCCGAAGGTTGCTTTTTCTGTAGTCATATTTTCTCAGACGCTTGCGGCAGAATCGAAGACGCACAATATGCGCCCATTCGATGCTCGAACGTTGGGTTCCGCAAAGACCCGCCCATCTCCGAACTGCGCGAATCGGACACGCAAGAGGCGCATCCAAGGCAAGAATGACGCGACAATCCAATCATTCGTATAGCTCGATCGATATCGAAAATGAATTCCAGACGGTGACTCCCAAGATTCTTTAACGAAAAAGCTAACAGCTAGAAGCGAGAAGCTAGGAGCTGTTCTTCTCACGTCAGCGGCGCCAGGTGCTTGGTGTTCTGGTAGGTATACACAATGCGGTGGACGACGGTAATGGTCGAGAGGACGGCCAGCAGCCACAACACCGGCGCCATCACACCCGCCCAGTTGAACAGCGCACCCAACAGGATGAGCACAACCCGCTCCGGCCGCTCCATGAAGCCAACCTTGCATTGGCCGATCAGCGCCTCGGCGCGGGCCCGCGTGTAACTGACCATCAGCGACGTGATCATCACAAACGCCACCAGCACCACGTAGCGGAAACGGTTGATTCGTCCGTAGTAGACCAGCAGGCCGAAGAACAGCACCACGTCGGAGTAGCGGTCGATCACCGAATCAAAGAAGGACCCGAATACCGTCACCTTGTTGATACGCCGCGCCACGCGGCCATCCACCATGTCAAAGATGCCGGCTCCGAAGATCACCAGGCCGGCGTAGAAAAACATGTGGTCGGCGTTGGCTGCGTTGGCGTGGCCAAACAGGAAGGCTGCGGCGATGTTGATGACGAGGCCGAGAAACGTGAGGACGTTCGGAGAGATGCGCGTGAGTGCCAGACCATGCACGATGCGGTCCAAAAGCCACCCACATGCACGGCCAAAGGCGCTTGTCCAGGTCATTCCCGTTCATCCTTGCCAGGGTCCCGCAACAGGCCCTACTACAATCCACCGGCCGTGGCGTCGCCGTCGCCCTCGCCGGCTTCATCGTGGATCGTTGTCAGTTTCAGAATCTCCAGCATGCGCTTGCCGTTTGGCGTCACAATGGTTGCAGTGTCGCCCACCTTTTTCCCCACAATCCCACGACCAATCGGCGAGGTCGTGGAAATCAATCCCTTTGTGACGTCGGACTCCTCGCTGGTCACCAGGCGGTACTCAATTTCTTCTTCCTTGGTCGAGTCGTAGACCACCACCGTCGATCCGAATCCGGCCTTGTCTTTGGGAATATTGGACAGGTTGACGAGCGAAAGCTCCGCCATGCGCTTCTTCAATTGGCCCAGCCGGGCGTTCACAAACTCCTGCCGCTGCTTGGCCATGTGATACTCGGCATTCTCCGACAGATCTCCCAACGCCCTGGCTTTCTTGATCTCAGCCGGCAACTCGTGGGCAAGCTCGTATTCGAGGTGCTTGATCTCCTCGAGAAGCTTTTTTTTGATGTGCTCGGGCATCCGTGGTCCGATGGCGGGGAGGCTGCTCCAGCCGCAAAAGATGAACGTACCTGACTCTTCATTATAAGGCAGGGACGTAGGGACTAAGATCCAACAGCGTCACTTGAAGGAGGAAGGTTCGATCGCCACTGGTCGCAAGGTCTCCGATCGGCGTGCTGGTCAGGCTCGGTCGCTGGTCCTAGTCCCTATGTCCCTTATCCCTGCTTCTCGTCCAGAAACGATTGCAGAATTAGCGTCGCTGCCACCTGGTCCACCACCCGCCGATGTTTCTGCCGCGCATGGCCCGACTCGTACAGAATCTTGTGAGCCTCACTGGTGGTCAGCCGCTCATCCCAAAGGTGAATCGGCAGTCCCGCCAGCGCGCCCAATTCAGCGGCGAACACCTGGGTCTTTGCCGCCTGCGTCCCCGATTCGCCTGACAGATGCAGCGGATTGCCAACCACGATCCCAGCCACCCCGAAACGCCGGCAAAGCCTCGCCAGCGACCGCAGATCCTCGCGCCGGTTGCTTCGCCTTTCGAGAGTCAGCACCGGCTGCGCCGTCAGCCCCAATTCGTCGGTCACGGCCACGCCGATGCGGCGGCTGCCGATATCCAGGCCGAGATAGCGCGGGCGCAAGCCGGAACTCATCCATGTAACTCCTCAGTTTCAGCTTACGGCTTCTCTGCGGCCAGCCGGCAGTGTTCAACCGCTACAATCGAAGAACGGGGTGAATCCCACGCAGGATTTTTGCGTCCTAATTATTGGAGAAGGGTCCACATCGGCAGGATGGCGCAGCGCAATCGGAGAGGCGGCGGACGAAAAAAATCCGGTGCGGCTGGCTTCCTGCTTGGAATTCTGTTCGTTACGGCGGTTTTGGCGGGCGGGGCAGCGTGGCTGATCCTCACCCCCTACGGGCCTGATTCTGAAACATTTGTGAACATCCCGCCGGGCTCTTCGGTGTCGGCCATCGGCCGCAGGTTGGAATCGGCTGGAATTGTGCGGAGCCGGTTTGCCTTCGATTTGTTGCGCTGGGTCCATCGCGCAACGCTCGAAGCGGGCATGTATCGCTTCGACCATCCGGAGCCGGTCACAGTCGTATACGCGCGCATCGCGCGGGGAGACGTCTTTACCAAGACCCTGATTGTGCCGGAGGGTGCGAATGTCTTTGATATTGCCGCGCGCGTCGAACAAGCTGGTTTCTGCTCGAGACAGCAATTCCTCGACGCCGCGGTAAGCCAATCCGCGTTAATCTCCGGCCTCGATCCCGGCGCTGCAAGTTTGGAGGGTTACCTGTTTCCTGATACTTATCGGTTTTCGCCCACCGTCACGGCCACGCAAATCGTTGCCGCGATGGTCAGGCGATTCCGGCAGGTGGCCGCTCAGCTCGGATTGAGCGAGAACGTCCATCAGGTTGTCACATTGGCGTCGCTTGTCGAACGCGAAACAGCGGTGGATGCGGACCGCCCGCTTGTCGCCAGCGTCTTTGAGAACCGGCTTGCCAAAGGCATGCCGCTGCGCACCGATCCATCCGTCATCTATGGGCTGGAACTGAAAGGCCAGTGGCGGGGCACGATTTATGAGAGCGATTTGAGCCGCGATACACCCTACAACACGTATCTGCATGCCGGCCTGCCGCCGGGACCGGTGGCCAATGCGGGCATCGCTTCCTTGCGCGCAGCCATGGATCCGGCCAAAACCGACTACCTCTATTTCGTTGCCGCCGGCCTCGACGCACAGGGCCAGTCGCGCTTTGCCAGCACACTCGACGAGCACAATCGCAATGTCGAAATCTACCGCAAGGCGCAGAAGAAGGCGGGTGGACGATGAGATCCCTGCGCTTTCTCACCTCGGCGCCCGGCCTTGCTTTGACGCTGTTGCTCTCAGGCTGTTCCTATTTCATCCCCACCAAGCGGCACCTGCCCGTACCCATAGCGCCGGCGAATGTAGAGACAATCTCTCCGGAAGATCTGGTCAAGCAGGTGAACGTGCGTTGGGATGCGCTCAACACGCTCACCGCAACGGTTGAGATTTCTGCCACGCAAACGAAAACGACTGCGGGAACGGCCACAGATTTTCCTTCCTGCCGCGGATTTATTTTGATGCAAAAGCCGAAGAATCTCCGCGTTGTTAGTACGTGCTTTGGAGTGAAGATCTTCGACATGGCCAGCGACGGCAGCCACTTCACCCTTGTGGTTCCGAGGAAGAACACCGTCTTTGAAGGCGCGGATACGGTAACGCAAAGGTCAGACAATCCATTGGAAAATCTGCGCCCCGACTTCTTCCTCGACGCGCTGGCCGTACGCGGCCTCGACCCCGACAACGAGTTTATGGTGTCGTCGGATATCGAGACCGTGCCCGACGCAGCCAACAAACATTTGTATATCGAGCCGGAATACACGCTCAGTGTCACCCGCCACAAGCAAGGTCAGGAGAACCTGCCGGTGCGTACAGTGACCTTCCATCGCGACGACATGCTCCCCTACGACCAGTACGTCTACGACAAGAATGGCGCGCTCGAGACGCAGGTCTTCTACAGTAACTATCAGACTTTCAGCGCCGGCAAGTATCCATCCAAGATCACCATCAAGCGGCCCCAGGAAGGAATCCAGCTTGTGCTCGATGTCGAGCGCGTCGAAAAGAACGTCCCAATGCCCGCCGATCAGTTCCGGGTCAAGATTCCCGAAGGCGCCACCATCAAAGAGCTGAAATAAAAACCTCCTATGCCCTCGCTCGCTGCCAGGAGCGTAAGTTCCGCCGAAAGAGAAAACAGATGCGCGCAAGTTCCATCGAATTTCGCCTGCGGATGCTGATTCAGATCGTCATCGTTGGTCTGGGATTCTGGGCCCCCTGGATTGGCATGGGAGATCTTGGCCGTCGGGTCGCCACGCTGGAGTGGCTGGCACTCGAGATCAGCCGGGCGGGAATCGCAAGCTTCACGTTTGCCGCGCCCGTCGTGATCGTTCTTGGCGCGCTCGCTGCTCTCGCCAGCGCCGTGCTGCGCATCTGGGGCGCTGCTTACCTGGGATATGACGTCGTGCACCACCTGCAGATGCAAGCTGGCGGCGTGATGGCCGCTGGCCCTTATCGCTATGTGCGCAATCCCCTCTACCTCGGAGGATGGTTCATGATGGCCGCCATATCGCTGCTCATGCCGCCCACCGGAGCGCTCTTCACCATGGTCCTCGTCACGATCTTTTATTTGCGGCTGATTCTTGGCGAGGAAGCATTCCTCGCTGCTCAGATTGGCGATCCCTATCGCGAGTATCTTCGCGCCGTGCCGCGCCTCATTCCGCGCTTGCACTCGCGCCTGCCTCGCGCCGCGGCGCACCCAAACTGGCTCATTGCGCTGCTCACCGAAATCAACCCCATCGGCATCTTCGTTACGCTGGCGTTCCTCTCGTGGACTTACAACAATCTGCTCATGATCAAGGCCGTCCTCATCAGCTTTGGCGTCTCTCTGGTCGTGCGCGCCTTCATGCCTCGCGGCCACGTCAAAGCCAGCGCCGCCTGATCACGCTTTGTGCGCGCCTAGACCGCCGAGATGCGTGAATCCGAAGCCGTCAGCGTATTTGAGCCCATACCCCAGCAGGCGATCCACGCCAATGTGATTCATCCAGATGAGCGCCACCGGCACGAGCAACTGCGCGTGCACAAGCAATCCTGCGAGCGCCAGCACCATGGGCACTGTGTAGGTGTGGAAGGCGTTGTAAATTCGTGCAGCACGGCAGGGCCGATCGCCAAGATAACCGAGCATCGAGAGGTCCGGCACAAGCCACAGCGCCGCGAAAAGCCACCAGTTCGCGCCGGTACGCGCGTAGAGCACGACGGAAATGGCCGCCATTGCCAGGCCTTCAATCCGCTGCAGCCACTGCACTGGGGAACTTCGCGCCGGCGACACCGACATCGGTTCGCCCAGGGTTGAAGCAGTTGTCATGGTTCATTCGATGAGCCGCGGAGCCGCAGGAGTCCAGAATATTCTTTTGTTTGTGTTCCGATCCAAACGAAAAGGGGAAAAGCGCGGTGCCCCTCCCCTTTTCTTGCTCGAATTGTGTGGAAGGAGCTACTTCTTCGGAGGCGCGATCACGTCCTTGGCGGACTTGGCCACGCGGAACTTCACCACGGTCTTGGCCTTGATCTTGATGGCCTCGCCCGTCTGCGGGTTGCGGCCCATGCGGGCCTTGCGCTCGGCCTTTACCAAACGGCCGATGCCGGGGATCACGAATACACCGTTCTTCTTGGTCTCCTTGATGGCGGTCTCCGCCAGCATGTCCAGGAAGGCTGCAGATTGCTTGTTGGTCAGTTCGAGCTTCTCGGCCATATGCCGAGTCAGTGCGGTCTTTGTCATTCCAGATGCCATTGATTGTTCTCCTTCTGGGCGAGCCCTCCGGGCTGCCGCGTGGTTGGGCTTCCGCCGCGAAATGCTGACCGCATGGAGGAATGCCGGGCAAAATTGCTGGTGCGCGAAACCCCTGTATTCATGCGGCTACGAAGAACCCTGCCGATGGTTACAATGCAGCTTTCAGGCAGCGAAAGTCAATGGGAAAACACCGGTTTTCCACAGTTTTCTTGGGTTTTTATGGGTGGAATCCCTATTTTTTCCTGTTTTTGGCCTATCGGGCCTCAGAAAACCCGCAATTGGAGCGGGTTTCGCGCATTCCAAATCGAGGCTTCCCCAGCCCGTTGCCCCATCCTTGTGACAGCTTTTTGTCGCAAGGGTGAGAACCATCTTCATTCGCGGCTTCTCACCGCAACCCGAACAGAACCCGTTTCTGCGGCACAAGCGCCGCCGCGATCGGAGTATTCAGCGCATCCACCACCGGCGCGGCCACCTTGAAGTATCGGATTACCACGTCGGCAAAATCTTTCTTCAGCACGGCCTTTGCCGGCAGCTCCGCAGCCAGTCCCCATTGGCGGCAGCGAATCAAATCCATCCCCGGATGCTCGCACGGAAATCCCTTCGGCGGACGCGTCAGAGCATTGCCCTCGAATTCGTCGTAGAGCTTCCGTACCGTTGGCCGCTTGATTAGCTTGCGGAACTCTGCGTGATGATCGAGCAGCCAGTGGCGAATCGCGGCCAGTTGTTCCTTTTCCGGCAAGTAAGAGCCGGCGGCGATGACCACTTCCTTCGGGCTCACATGAAAGTAGAAGCCCGCGCCCGAAGTTTTCTCGAGCCCCGTGTGCGTCCACCACGCCGCCACATGCGTTTTGTAGGGCCGCTTGTCTGAAGAAAAACGCGTGTCGCGGTAAATGCGAAACAGCGATTTCTCCGCGGGCCGCACGTGGTTGGGCGCAAAGTCCACCATCGCGTCGGTAATCCTGCGCACGATGGCCAGCATCGGCTCGCGCAGCTCGGCTTCAAACTGCGCCTTGCGCGGCTGAAACCACGCGCGATCATTGTGCTTGGCAAGATTGCGCAGAAACGTGAGCGCCTCGGGACGGAAGTAGGGGAGTGCCGCGGAGACAGGCTTTGCCTCTGGAGCCATGACAAATGGAGTTTAGCGCGCGCAGGTCGCGGACATTTTCACAGCTGACCTCTCACTCGAATGGTGCATTCGACGCCAATGTAGAAATGCGTCATCCTGAGCGGAGCGCCTTTGGGGCCCCATGATCGTTACACGATCATGGGGTAAGCGGAGCCGAAGGATCTGCAGTTGCTTTTCGCGAAGTTTTCACACAGCGGCCTCGCCACACCAACGCGAAGAGTCTCGGGCTGAAAGCTACGAGATGGAAGCACCTTCACTGAACCGCCGCATCCTTCGCCGTATCCTTCGCCGCCATCTTTGCCTGGTGTTTGCGAATAAAGTGCGCAGCCGCATCCGGATAAAACTCGCGAATCGACGAGAAGATCACATCGCGCATCACGGAGTAGCCGAACTTGCTCGCCAGGACGACGAATGTCGTCGCACTGGGCGGGTAATAACTCCGCGAGACCAATTGCGTGAGAACCTTGCCGCCAAGCCCCGCGAAATTGGGTATCTGGCGGCCGCCGTACGTCTTGGCCACACCCTGCCGGCTGATCACGTACAAAGCGCGAATCGGGATGCTGTGCTCGTTGCCGAGCGCATAAAACCGCGTGTCCTCGTGCAACAACGAAGGTAGAAGAAATGCCGAAAGATAAGTGTTGTCTGACTTGTCGAGGAAGCCGCGCCACGAATAGGCATAGAATCCGCTCACGCCTTTTCCGAGTGCCGCATGCATGTCCATCCCTTCGGCCGTCAGCGAAGTAAGCCCAAGAAAAATGAACGAGGAATAGTCTGTAGCTTGGTGCGTGGCAACGGTGAAGTTGTATTCCCATCCCAGCGGATGCGGCTTGGCTCCGCTTGAAACAGACCGGAAATTCGGCATGAAGCCAAGAATGCGCTGCGGCTGCTGGCGCTCCAGCGGTACGGGATTGCCATCAGCATCCACCGGGACACCGGCGCCGGGTGTCGGGCGCTGCCTCACGGCTGCATCATCTGGATTCGCGGCCGTCGCGGTCTGCCCTGCATCGATCGGCTTCGCCTCAGGCATCGGCTCCGGATCGTCCGGTAAACCCCCAGCGACAGCGCCCGGATCGTGACCTGCAGCGCTTCCATCAGGCGTATCGAAGTATGCGGGCGGCAGATCAGCCAGTCGCGCCGTAACCGGAATCGGCGTGGCCCCCGCGCGGATGCCGCAGGCGACACTTAGACTGATAATGGCGACAATGAAACGCACGCAGACCTTTCTTGCGCTCTGGGGAAAGCCGTTCAAACCAGCGGTCTGTATAGATTAAACGGATTCGCAGCACGGCGGGTTACAAATCGACGCCAGGTTATCCCAAAAAAGCCAAAAATCCCCCATTTAAGCCGCTGCCGCCAGTTTCGAATGAGAAAAGCCACCCACCCGCGTCGACCGCAAAACCCGAGCTAAGAGCTAGCAGCTAGAGGCTAGCAGCTAGAAGCTGCCTTATCGAATCACCTTCAGCGCCCCACGGAACAGCCCATCGAAATCCGCAGCCAGTGCCTGCTCCTTGGCAATGGCCTGCTCGATGGCCTTCTCCGCCGCCGCGCGCTGGTAGCCGAGATTAGTGAGCGCTGAGAGCACATCCTCCACAGCCGGGCCCTGCACAGCCTGTGGCGCGGGCGCAACAGCGAAGTCGTCCAGCTTGTCTTTAAGCTCCACCACCAGCCGCTCGGCCAGCTTTTTCCCCACGCCGGGAATGCGCGTGAGCTGCGCATGGTCCTGCCCGCGAATGGCCTGCACCGTGCGCTCCGGCGATAGTCCGCTCAACATCTTGATCGCCAGCTTCGGTCCCACGCCGCCCACCGTGATCAGCCGCTCGAAGAGCCGCTTCTCGTCACGATCCAAAAAGCCGAAGAGCGCAATCTGGTCGTCGCTCACCTGGGTGTGGATGTGCAATGAGGCCTCGGCGCCCACCGAGGGCAGCGCCGTAAACGTGGGAACTGAGATGGCGACGTCGTAGCCCACGCCACCGGCCTCCACAATGGCCTGGCCGGGCTGCTTGAAGATGAGCTTGCCGCGCAGATGAGCGATCATGCTTCCCCCTGGCTATTCAGGAACCTGCTCAAGCGCATTCGCATGCCCTGGCAAAATCGGCCGCGGTGAGGACCTCGCCTCGCGCTGGGAACAACTGATTGAGAAGCACGCTGTGGAGCTCGGCATCGCGGTCGGCACAGCAATCAGCGATCACAAGTGCCCTGAAATCGGAATCGAAGGCATCGAGCAAAGTTGAGAGCACCACGCCGCTGGTAGCGATGCCGAACAGGACAAGCGTGTCGATTTCGCCGGCGCGCAGGAGCATTTCAAGATCGGTGCCCGCAAAAGCGCTTACTCGATGCTTGGTGACGACGATGTCCTCTGGTTCCGGTCCGAGGGCGGGATGAATGGCCCCCGCTGGACCCTGAAATAGCTGCTGGTGCTGCGGGTTCGCTTTCAGCGCGGCAAACAGTTTGTTGCGGCTGCTCACCTCGGGCAGGCCTGGACGAAAACCGACCTGAACGTGAATCACCTTTATACCGGCTCTGCGCGCGGCAGCCAGCGCAACTGCCGCGCGGCCCAAAAACTTCTCTTGCGGCTGGGCATAGATCGAAACAATGCCAGACTGGCAATCCATGGCCAGAAGAGCGGTGTGTGCGACATTGAAGCCGAATTGAGTTTCCATAGCGCAGGGTTGATCCAATTCTATTCCGTATTAGCGGCCGTTCAACTAGCCGAAAATCCCGATTCGCTTCGCCACGCTTTCCATCTTCTCCAGCGCCTGGTCCAACTGCGCCCGCGTGTGCTCGCTGGTCATGATGGTGCGGATCCGAGCCTTGCCCTCCGGCACCGTCGGAAACGCAATTCCCGTAGCCATCACGCCCTCGTCGAAGAGTGCCCGGCTGAAATCCATGGCCGCGCGGCCCTCGCCCACAATGATCGGCGTAATCGGCGTCTCCGTCGCAGGAGTGTTTAAGCCGCCGATATTGAAGCCGATCCGCTTGAGCTCGCCCTGGAAATACCGTGTGTTCGACCACAGCCGCAGAATCCTCTCCGGCTCCTTCTCCAGGATGTCGAAAGCAGCGATGCATGTGGCCGCCACGCTCGGTGGATGCGACGTGGAAAACAGAAACGGCCGCGCGCGGTGGTAGAGGTAGTCAATCAAGTCTTTGGTTCCGCAAACATATCCGCCCAGCGCGCCGATGGCCTTCGACAACGTGCCCACCTGCACATCCACTTTGCCGTGCATCGCAAAATGGTCCACCGATCCGCGGCCGTTGCGGCCCAGCACGCCCGACGCGTGCGCATCGTCAACCATCATGATGGCGCCGTACTTCTCGGCCAGCAAAGCCAGCTTGTCCACGGGGCCGATATCGCCATCCA
Source organism: uncultured Acidobacteriaceae bacterium (assembly GCA_963751285.1). Taxonomy (GTDB): domain Bacteria; phylum Acidobacteriota; class Terriglobia; order Terriglobales; family Acidobacteriaceae; genus Telmatobacter. The sequence continues at coordinate 339,396 of CAVVUE010000019.1, forward strand.
TCGAAAAAACGCCGTCAGTGATCACCAGCTTTTTGCCCGGCTCATTGGCCAACTGTTGCAGCAGTTCCTCGCAGTGCGCCACATCCTTATGATGGAAGACCTTGATCGTGGCCCGCGACAATCGCGCACCGTCAATGATGCTGGCGTGGTTCAGCTCATCCGAGAGAATGAAATCCTCTTTGCCCAGAATCGCGCTTACTGTGCCGGCGTTCGCCGCGAATCCGCTCTGGAACACGACGCATGCCTCAACGTTCTTGAACCGCGCGATCTTCTCCTCAAGCTCCATGTGGATGCGCATGGTTCCGGCGATGGTGCGCACGGCGCCCGAGCCCACGCCGAACTTCCGCGTGGCCTCCATCGCCGCTTCAATAAGTTTGGGATGATTTGCCAGCCCCAGATAATTGTTGCTGGCCAGGTTGATCACCTCGCGGCCGTCGTAGTGGCACACCGGCGCCTGCTGGTCGTCGAGCACCCGGAGCCTGAAGTGCGTGCCCTTGGCGCGAAGATCGTCGAGAACCTGGGTCAAATGCGCAAGCTGTGGGCGAGAAGCTACCTCTGTCATGGCAAAATACCTACCCCCAGAAGCATAGCGCGGTTGCCGGATTGCGTTCCGGCCGGAACTGCGTCCAACGGAAAGCGGCGGGATGGCCGGAGTGCGCCCTCGCCAGATACAATAGGGGTCTACGCAGACGGAAACAGCGAAGCGCCGCAAGGCAATCGCGCAATCATTTTGGAGAGTTGGAGCAGGTGCAAGTGAGAGGCATGATCTGCCGCGGTTTGCGGCTTCAATGGGTGGCGGGATTGGCCCTGGCATTGACGCTTCCCGCGCTGCCGGCAGCCGCCGCGCCGGCCATTGCGACCCAAACGTCCCTGAACGTACAAACCAGCGACCAAAGCGGGCATACGCAGGCCACCGCTGCGATCTCGGTGAATGGCGTCGACGGCACCCCCGCAAGCGGCGCGGTCCTGCTTGAAGACGGCAGCAGGCAGTTGGCCGAGGTGCTGCTCGATGCCAATGGCCACGCCACTGCTCAAGTTTCGCTGCCCGCCGGCGACCACGCTCTTCACGCTGTCTATACCGGCGACGCCGCTCACCTGAAATCATCCTCTATCACCAGCAACGTCAGCGGCCAAGCCAGCTCGACTCCGAACTTCGCCATCACGCTTGCGGCAGTTTCGCCCTCCTCGCTCCCGCTCACCGTTACGAACGGCAGTTCCGGCACAGTTGCGGTCACCGTTGTCCCCGAAGACAACGCTGCCCTCACGGCTCCCATGTTCGTTACGCTTTCCTGTTCAGGACTTCCCAGCCTGGCCTCCTGCACGTTTACGCCGGAATCGCTCGAAATCCTGCCCACAACATCCGCAAGCTGTCCCTCCGGTTCGCCGCCGTCGGCGTGCCCACCGGTCAGTTCCATGCTGATTCAGACGCAGCGCCAGGGCACCACCGGCGCGTTGACTCCCGTCCCGCTCGGACGCAAAAACATTCCCGCTGCCTGGGCCATTTTGCTCCCCGGCATGCTCGGTCTTGGTGGATTGGCGTGGGGCACGCGTCGCCGCAAGTGGCTCAACAGGCTGATGCTCGTCGCCCTCCTTGGCCTGGTCACCACACTCGGAACTACCGCCTGCAATCCGCTCTACTACTACTACAATCACGGTCCGACGGTCACGCCCCCCACTCCCACCGGGAGCTTCACCATCACCGTTACCGGGCAGTCGACGAACGGAGTCACCGCCATCACCAACTCCACCACCTTCGTTCTCACCGTTCAGTAATCGCTGGCCCCATGAACGCGGCCTCGGTGATACTGCCAGCATGAAGCGCCGGCATCCCCTTCCCGCGGAGGTCTATGCGCTGGTGGAGCATTCGCCTGCCACGGTTCTGCTCGAAGGCGGCAAACCGGATGGCTGCGATTCCGGAGAGAAACCCTGGACGCAACTGTTCACGGCTCCGCTGCGGGTGTGTACAGCCTATACCGCGGAAGAGATTCTCGACCTCTTCGCAGCAATCGAGTGCGCGACCGCCGAAGGAAAATGCGCCGCAGGATTCTTCACCTACGAGTGTGGGAACTCGTTTGAGCCAAAGGCGGGTATGCGGCCGCCGCCGGCAGGCACGCCGCTGGCCTGGTTCGGGATCTACGAGCGCAGCTACATATTCAACCACGAGACGGGGGAATTCGAAGGCGCCATTCCGCCGGGCCTCGAGACGATGCGGACAGACAAGCGCCTCGTATCAGGGCACGAGTTTACTTGCGCCGAACAACCGCAAAAGAATGCGGGGGCTTTAGCCCCTGACGAAACCCTCGACGCCAGCTTCTCCCTCACTGAAGCCGAATACGCAAAGCGCATCGCTGCTATCCACGAATGGATCCGCGCCGGTGACGTCTATCAACTCAACTTCACGGCTCCATTCTGCGTCAATGCATCAGGCAACGTCGCGTCCCACTACGCGCGTCTCCGCGCTCGCCAGCCGGTCAACTACGGAGCCTTCCTGCATTGGCAGCCGGGCCATTACATTCTCTCTTTTTCTCCCGAACTCTTCTTTCGCGTCGACCGCGTCGGTGACGCGCGCCGCATCGTCACGCGCCCCATGAAAGGCACCGCCCCACGCGGCCGCACCACAAGCGAAGACCGCCAGGTTTCCGAGTGGCTGCGCAACGACGCCAAAAACCGCAGCGAAAACCTCATGATCGTTGACCTTTTGCGCAGCGATCTGGGCCGCCTGGCGCGCTTCGGTACCGTGCGCGTCGAAGATCTCTTCACCGTCGAGCGCTATCCCACGCTCTGGCAGATGACCTCAACCATCAGCGCCGAGCTGCGGCCCGGGATCGGCTTTCACGACATCTTCCGCGCCCTCTTTCCCTGCGGCTCCATTACCGGCGCGCCCAAGGTGCGGGCCATGCAGCTCATTGCCCAGCTCGAAGAAGAGCCGCGCGGCATCTACACCGGGGCCATCGGATTCTTCTCGCCGCAACAGACCATTTTTAATGTCGCCATTCGCACGCTCGCGCTTTCCGGCGGCCAGGGCACATTTGGCGTCGGCAGCGGCGTCGTCATCGACTCCGATCCCGCCGAAGAATTTCGCGAGTGCCTGCTGAAAGCCAAATTCCTCACCGACCCCGCGCATCGTACGAGCGATCGCTTGATTGTCAGCCAGCCCGATGAGTTCTTCCTCATCGAGACCATGCTTTGGGATGGCACCTACACGCTCCTCAATCTGCACCTCGATCGCCTGGCCGATTCAGCCGATTACTTCGGCTTCGCCTGCGACCGCGCGGCCATTCGCGCCGCCCTCGAACAGCACGCACTCCAGTTTGCCGATGCATCTCCGCGAAAAGTCCGTCTTCTTCTCATCGACGCTGATGGCAACTTCAGCGTCAACAGTGAACCGCTCGCGATCAACGCGGATTCGGCCCACGTCGCCCGCGTCCGTATCTCCCCGTACCGCACCGATCCCGCCGACGCGACGCTCTACCACAAAACCACGCAGCGCCCGCTCTACGCGCTCGAATATGCGGCGGCCACACGCAACGGCTACGACGATGTGCTATTTCTGAATCAGCGCGGCGAAGTCACTGAGGGCGCCATCGGCAACGTCTTCATCGAGAAAGATGGCCGCTGGTTTACACCGCCCATCGAGTGCGGCCTGCTCGCCGGCGTTTTTCGCCGTCACCTGCTTGAAACCCGTCCAGAAATAGAGGAGCGCGTACTCACGCTCGACGATCTGCACTCTGCCGATGCCATATATCTCACCAACGCCGTCCGCGGCCTTCGCCGCGTCACGATCGACTGGTGATCGACGGCGCAATTTCTCTCGATCGGCATGCCGATCAACCCAGGGGACTCGATCTTTGCGCTCAGTTGCTTACGTTTTTGCTCTTTTTTGACCGCGGTTTTCGGATCGATTTGTTGATTCTAAGAAAGTTAGTGTTGAAAAATGCCCTCCTGAACGATAAAAAAATCTGCGCTCCGGTTTTTGACCGGGTTTCTTCGGATCGGTTTTTGATTCCACAGCGGTTCGTGTTGAAATATGTCCTCGCAAACAGTAAAAAGTCTGCATTTGGCAGTCTGCGCGACGTGCGCGGATTGTCAGCGACAATTTTGGCGTGCTGTTGGGCTCGATTCGCGGCCTCTTTGGTCTCGGTCATCGCAGGAACTTCTCTGGTTTAAAGCTTAGCGATTTCGGGGAAATAATCTGCAAAGTCGGTCTCGAGCAAAATGCGCGTGGAATCAGGGGATTGGGATGGTTCCGTTATGACGGAGGGATTGACAAAGAGCTAGTCCCTTGGTCCCTCGTTCCCTCGGTCCCTGCTCCTCTCAACGTGGTAGAACGTTGTAGGGAGTCGAAGCCATGGCCAAGAGACGGTTTGCGATACGCAAGAAAATCGATTTCTTCGCAGTATTCGCCGGCATTGCATTTTTCGCAGGCTGGCTCGCCGCGCATGCGCAGACGGCCGACCAGGCATGGCTGGGTCACGCGCTTTGGCGCGGCACTCAGCCCACCCTGTTTTTTATCCGGCCTTTAGGCGAAAGCCCGATGGTGCGAACTGCGGCAAACGAGCTGTCAAAGGACTTCTACCACTTGTATGGCATCTCCAGTGCAAGCGTTGACGATTTCGGAAATCAAATTGTGATTGGCACTGCCAACGAAGTTCGAAAAGAGTATCCGAACGCGGCAATACCAGCGAAACTGCAACCGGAATCTTACTGGATCAATACAAGTCATCCAAAGCACGGAACGCTCACAATCGTTGCAGGAGGCGACGAGCGCGGCGCCCTCTACGGAGCCTTCGCCCTACTGCGCGTCTTCGCGGAAAGTAATAACGTTTCCAAAGCACCAATCCGCGAATCCCCCGCCATGCCCATCCGCTGGGTCGACGAGTGGGACAACGCCAGCGGCACCATCGAGCGCGGTTACGGAGGCCCGTCGATCTTTTTCGAAAACGGCCATGTCCGCGACGATCTGAGCCAGGTGAGCGAATATGCGCGCCTGCTCGCCTCGATCGGCATCAACGGCTGCAATGTAAACAACGTCAACGGAGCCGCGCCGTTCCTGACGCCTGACATGATCAAGGGCCTTGCTCGCATCGCCGAAGCCATGCGCCCCTGGGGCGTGCGTTTGGCCATGAGCGTCGACATCGCCAGCCCGCAAAAAATTGGCGGCCTCAAAACATTCGACCCCCTTGATCCCGCAGTCAAGGCCTGGTGGACCGCTAAAGTGAATGAGATCTACACGTTCATCCACAACCTCGCCGGCATCACAGTCAAGGCCGATTCCGAAGGCCAGCCCGGCCCAGCCAGCTACGGCCGCAGCCCCGCCGATGCCGCCAACGTACTCGCCAACGCGCTCGCGCCTCACGGCGGCGTCGTTCTCTACCGCGCTTTCGTCTACAACAATCACCTCGACTACAACGACCTCAAGGCCGATCGCGCCCGCGCCGCCTACGACATCTTTCATCCTCTCGACGGCCAGTTCGCGCCGAATGTAATCGTGCAAATCAAATACGGACCCATCGACTTCCAGACGGAAGAACCCGTCTCACCGCTCTTGGCCGGCCTGCGGAAAACCAACGCGGCCATGGAAGTCCAAATCACGCAGGAGTACACCGGCCAGCAGCGCCATCTCGTCTATCTCGCGCCGTTGTGGAAAGAGAAACTCGACTTCGATCTGCGCGCTGACAATCGTGCAACCCCGGTCAAAGACATCATTGAAGGCAAGAGCTTCAATCGTCCCCTTGGTGGCATGATCGGCGTCTCCTGCGTCGGCCGCGACTGGCTGGGCTCTCCGTTTGCGATGGCCAATCTCTATGCCTTCGGCCGCCTTGCGTGGAATCCGAATCTCTCGCCGGAGCAAATCGTCGCGGAGTGGACGCGGCAAACCATCAGCAACGATCCGCAATCGGTCGCCACCGTCGACAAAATGCTGATGCAGTCCTGGCCCGCGTATGTCGACTACACCGGCTTCCTCGGCACGCAAACGCTGACCGACATTACCGGCAGCCACTACGGCCCGAACATCGAGTCGAGCGAACGCAACGGCTGGGGCCAGTGGCACCGCGACGACGCCCAGGGCATCGGCATGGACCGCACCGTGGCCACAGGCACCGGCTTCATCGGCCAGTACCCGCCCGCCATCGCAAAAATGTACGAGTCAGCGGCCACAACGCCCGACAACCTGCTGCTCTTCTTCCATCACGTGCCCTGGACGTACAAACTGCACTCGGAAAAGACCGTCATCCAGTACGTCTACGACAGCCACTACAAGGGAGCGGCCGAGGCAGCGGAACTCGGCGAGGAATGGGCGACGCTGAAAGACAAAATCGATCCAGCGCTCTTCAATGACGAGTTGGCCCGCCTCCAGTACCAGGCCGGCCACGCCATTGTCTGGCGCGATGCCATCGTGCAGTACTTCCTCAAGGAAAGCGGCATTCCTGATGCCAAAGGGCGCGCCGGCCACTTTCCCGGCCGCCTCGAAGCAGAAGATGCGCGTCTCACCGGATACACCGTTATCGATGTGCGCCCATGGGAAGACGCGTCACGCGGCAAAGCGGTGACGTGTCGGGGCACGACTTCAGGCGTGCCGCAATCGGTTCCCAAAATGAATGGGGCTTCAGCCCCTGAGGCCCCGCCCATTTGCTCCGCCGAGTGGACCTACAGCGGCGTCGCCGGAAAATTCAACATTGCCGTTCAGTATTTCGATCTGCAGCCTGGCGCGGCCCACTTCACGTTGGCCCTGAGCGGCCGGCAAATGGTATCGTGGGCAGCCAGCGACTCACTCCCCTCGCGCCGACCCAACGGCGACAACTCCACGCGCTTCACCTACAGGGGCCCCGATTCTCATGGAGTCAATCTCAAGCCCGGCGACACGCTGCGCGTCGAAGGCGTGCCCGACGACTCTGATCCAGCCGCGCTCGACTACATCGAACTTGATCCGGTTGCTCGCTGAACCGCCCGCATCAGCTCGCGCGCGCCTTGCTTGGCTGAATCGCGAACACTCCTTCTTACCAGCGTGCAGCCGAATGTATTGTCAAACCGGTTTTCCCGCCGCGCCGATTTCAACAGGAACTTGTTTCGGGTGCAACTCCTCGATCTCGCCAATCAGGTCAAGAACCTGCTGACGCTTCCGCTCGCTGAGATCGAGAAAGCGAATGCCGACCGTATTCCGATCGTGAATCGCCTGGATTACGCCGCCCAGCCGGAACGGCAAACCCTCCAGCCGGAACTCTGTCTCCACCCGGGTGTAAATGCCCACCGGAAAGCGATCGTCGGTGCGAATGCGGCAGCCGCCCAGGCTCAGGTCCAGAATTCGTCCACGCAGCATCGATCCAACGTTGACCAGGAGGATCGATGCGGAAGTGTCCACGTCGTGACGGGCACTTCCTCGATGGTAGCGAGGCACTGCAGCCTGTGCAGCCGGTGGTTCGGCTCCCGCCACGGCTTTGGTATCGGCAGGCTGAGCCATCGGATGCTCATTGGCAGTTCCTCCGGCGCCATCCCCGTCATGACCCGAGCTTTCGATTTTCCCTCGCTGCTCCGTTCGTTCTGCGCCTGACTGGTCGACCACAACTCTGCTCTCTGTTTCCGTCCGTGGTTTCTCGCCTCCTTCCATCTTGCAAATCACATTGGCCAGTTCCACCACGCGCCGCGGATTCACATTCACAAAGTGGACGCCCAGCAGGCTTCCACTGTCGGCCCATTGCAGCACACCGCTGAACTCGAACACCACCCCGCTCACTTTGAAAGAGACCTCGACGGGCCAGCCGGAGCGAAATGCGAGCCGCTCCTTGCTGCGCACGCGGCAACCCTCCTGGCTCAGGTCGACTATGCGGGCCGCCTGCAGCTTGTTGTTACCCGCGAAGACCACAACGGCTTCCTCGTCGACCGGGTAGCGCGAGTGATCGCGGTGCTCCGGTGGGTCATCCGCGTGGCTGTGCCCCTGTTCTTCCAATTGGTTCACCTGCTGCACACCAATTCTCAGCGGGGATCAATGTCCGTCGGCCGGCTCCCACGGCTGTGCAGGGTCCGGCTGCGGCGCTTCACGGCCCTTCAGGCGATCGTAGAGATACACATCGCTTGTCGTGCCCAGCGACTCGTTGTACAAGCTCACGTCCCCGACGAGCTGCTTCAGCTCCTCGCTGAATGTGTGGATTGCCTGCAATTGCTGTGCCGAGGCTGGCAGCTCATATTGGGAAGTCTTAAGAAATTTCTGGTAGCCCCGATCCAGCAGCCGCGCTACTTCGCCCTTCACCATAATTCCCGGGTGAACCGCGTACGCCACGGCCGGATCGTCGGGGTTTTTGCTCTTCGGCGCCGGCACCAGTACGGCTCCGACTCCGTGCTTGCTCACCAGCACTCCGCCCTCCGTACCTGCGTGCGGGGCAACGTCAAAGGAATGGGCACGCAGCAGTTTCAGTGTCTGGTCGAAGTTGGGATGAGCGGATTTTCGTTTCATAATGGCACTCCGATTTGGAACAATAATCCGTGCAGGCAGCTTGCTCTATAATTTCACTCTCGCACATCGGCAGCGGCGCTGCAATTCTTCATGGCCGCCATCCTAGCACAATCACGCATCGCGCTGATCGATCGTCTCGGGAGGGACATGTGAGCTTCTTGTACCTGCCGAGTGCCGTCTATCTGGGTCTCCGTATTCACGCGGAAGACGCTTATCCGCACGAGTGCTGCGGTGCACTGCTGGGCCGCATCGCAGCGGATGGCTGGTGCGTCGATTCCCTGGTTCGGTCGACCAACGCACGAACTGAAGCAGCGACTGACCGCTATGAAATTGCTCCCGCCGAACTGGTGAAGATTGTGCGTGAAGCGCGCCGACGCGGCCTGGAGATCGCGGGTTTCTATCACTCCCATCCGAATCATCCGGCGCAATGGTCGTCCACCGATCTGGCCGAAGCCCACTGGCTGGACTGCACCTATGTCATCACCGAAGTCGTTGAGGGCAACGCCGTAATCACCAACGCCTTTCGCCTTGCAGGGTCCACGGAAGAAGACAAGCGTTTTGAACGGCAGGCCATCCTGATCGACGATTTGTAATCCAGTCCATAGATGACCGCTCCCACTGCCCGGCAATCTTTCATCAGCCATCAGAAACTCCTTTACATCCCTTCGGTCAGGGCCTCATAATCACACTGCTTAGAAAGACTGCGCTTCCCGCCCTCATCCCCCATCGCACGCCTTCTCCGAGCAAATCAAGGAGGAATCCCACACATGAAGACCCTCAGTTCCGTACTTATGGGGCTGTCCCTCGCGGTCGCTGCCTGCTCGTTCACCGCGGCGCAAGATACTTCTTCCACCTCTACTATTCCCAAAATTCTTCAAATCACCATCGAATATCCCAAGCCCTACAAAGGTGGCGCGGCACACGACAAAACCGAGAGCGCATTCGTCCTGGCCCAGGCCAAAGCCAAGTTTCCCGTCTACTACGTCGCCATGAACTCGATGTCCGGCAGAATGCGGGCAATCTATATGTCCCACTACGATTCGTTCGCGGAATGGGAAAAGGACAACAAGATCCAGGACAGCAACCCCACCCTCTCTGCTGACCTGGAGCGCGCCAGCATCGCCGATGGCGAGCTATTGGATAACGTCGAGCAGGGTGTCTACACCTATGACGCGGACCTGAGCTACCACCCGCACGACGATCTCCAAAACCACCGTGTCTACCAGATCTCCGTCTTCCATGTTCGTCCCGGCCACACGAAGGAATGGCACGAGGTTGTGAAAATGGTCAAGGATGCCCACGAGAAGGCCGGAACCAGCGCCCACTGGGGTACGTACGAAGTCGCATTCGGTGCGCAGGACGGTACCTACATCGTGCTGACCGGCGATCCCTCCATGTCCGCGATCGACGTTGGCTACTCTGAGGATAAGAAGTTCAGAGAGGCCATCGGCGGCGACGAAGGGATGCAGAAGCTCGATCAACTCTTTGGCGAAGCGGTCGATTCCTCTCACAGCGAGCTCTTTACCGTCAATGCGAAGCAGAGCTACGTCAGCGCCGACTGGATCAAGTCCGATCCAGCCTTCTGGAAGTCGAATCCCGCCGCCGCCCTGGCCTCCAAGCCTGCTCCTGCGGCCAAGGGAGCTTCGGGTCAGTAGCCCATCACTGCCGGCCTGCCCATTCCATCCACGGGCTTTGCCCGGTCCATTCAAACCGAACGGCTCCGCATCTCGCGGAGCCGTTCTCTTTTGCCTTCCTCCCGGTTTCGCCCGATAAACTGAGAATGACCGGAGAACCGGAGTCATGGCTGCGACCACTCCCCCAATTCAGCTCCCCGAGCTCAGCCAGGCTGATCTCGCCCGCTACTCGCGCCACCTCATCCTGCCGGAAGTCGGCATGGAGGGCCAGCAGAAGCTGAAGGCCGCGCGCGTCCTTTGCGTGGGAACCGGCGGGCTCGGTTCGCCGCTTGCCTTCTACCTGGCCGCCGCCGGCATCGGCACTCTCGGCCTCGTCGATTTCGATGTGGTCGATGCGAGCAACCTGCAACGCCAGATCATCCACTCCACCAAAGATGTTGGCCGCAAGAAGCTTGACTCCGCCGGCGAAAAGCTCCTTGCCCTCAATCCCGCCCTCAACCTGGTCAAGCACGAAGTCATGCTATCGAGAGCCAACGCTCTCGAGATCCTTCGCGGCTACGACATCGTCGCTGACGGAACCGACAACTTTCCCACGCGCTACCTGGTCAACGACGCGTGCGTCCTGCTCGGCAAGCCGAACGTCTACGGCTCAGTCTTTCGCTTCGAAGGGCAGGCCAGCGTCTTCGCCACGCGCGAAGGCCCCTGCTATCGCTGCCTTTATCCCGAGCCGCCCCCGCCCGGCATGGTTCCCAACTGCGCCGAGGGCGGTGTTCTGGGCATTCTTCCCGGCCTCGTCGGCATCATTCAAGCGACTGAGGTCATCAAGCTCATCCTCTGCAAAGGCGACTCACTCGCCGGCCGATTGTTGCTCGTGGATGCCCTTGCCATGCGCTTTCGCGAGCTCAAGCTCCGCAAGAATCCTGCCTGCCCGGTGTGCGGCGAGCATCCAACCGTCGCCGAGCTCATCGACTATCAGCAGTTCTGCGGTATCGCCCCGGAAACCGCACAGGAGAAATCATTGAAGAACGGCATTCCCCAGATTAGCGTCACAGAACTCAAACAGCGCCTCGATGCCGGCGAGGATCTATTCATCCTCGATGTGCGCGAGCCCTATGAGTATCAGATTGCAAACCTCGGCGGCACGCTCATTCCGCAGAATGAAGTGCCGCAGCGGCTGACCGAAATCGACCGCAATCGCGAAATCATCGTGCATTGCCGCTCCGGCGCCCGCAGCCAGCGCATCGCGGAATTTCTGGCCACGCAGGGCTACATCAATGTAAAGAACCTTGCCGGAGGCGTCCTGGCCTGGGCCGACCAGATCGACCCCAAAGTGCAGAAGTACTGACCGTGCGTCGGCGCTCGTTGTGGCGCACCGCGCGCCTAATAGCGCAGCCCTGAAAAACATGACCCTCGCCCCATCAGTTCTCTCCGGCAAATGCATTCGCCTCGAGCTGCTCGCCCTGTCCCACGCCGAAGCGCTCACCGCCGCGTCAGCGGGCAGTCCCGCGCTCTATCAATGGAGCGCCGTCCCCGTCGGCCGCGACGCAGTTCTCCAATACATTCAAACTGCAGTCGCCCTGCGCGACGCAGGCACAGCCGTGCCCTTCACCACCGTTCGCATCGCCGACGGCGCCGTTCTCGGCTCAACTCGTTTCTTTGATATCGAGCGCTGGCCCTGGCCCGCCGGCCATCCTCGCCACGGCCGCGAGCATCCTGACGCTTGCGAGATCGGTTACACCTGGCTCACGGCCCCGGCCATCCGCAGCGCCGCCAACACCGAGGCCAAGCTCCTGATGCTCACGCACGCCTTTGAGGTGTGGGGAATGCTCCGTGTCTGCCTGCACACTGACGCGCGCAACAAGCGCTCGCAGGCCGCCATCGAACGCATCGGGGGAAAGTTCGAAGGCGTCTTGCGGGCGCACCGGCTGGCCGCCGACTTCACGCCTCGCGATTCATTTCGCTATTCGATCATCGCGGCCGAGTGGCCCGATGCAAAGCAAAGGCTTATCGAGCGCTTGCGCAGCAATTAATTGGTCCGCGCGCGCGCAGAGCTCTCAGTCCCACCGCGCCCTCAGGCGCTTTTTGCCGAGTAGTTTCTGGACCCAATTTGGTTTCCGCTCGCAATAAGGCAGCATCGGGGGTTTGGACTTCCTGTGGTACTCCCGGCATGCTTCGCAGCTTCCGTGCCTTGGGCAGTTGCGCTTGGTGCAGGGGCAATCGATGCGCAGTAGATTTGAATCCAGGGTCGGCATCTTGGGTCCAGTCGCTGCGGCTCCTTAGAAACTCTGGCGCGCACTTTCCGTGGTTTCGCTGGCGGCCGGCTTCCCGTTTTCGTCCATCTTGCCAAAGATCATCTTGCCGCTGGCTGTCTGCAGCACGCTGGTCACTGAGATGGCAACCGAGCGGCCGATCAGCTTTCGCGCATGGTCCACCACCACCATCGTGCCGTCGTCAAGGTAGCCTACGCCCTGGTTGTACTCCTTGCCTTCCTTCAGGATCACCACATTCATCCGCTCGCCGGGCAGCACCACGGGCTTCAAGGCATTGGCCAGGTCATTGATGTTCAGCACTTCCACGTGGTGCAGATGGGCCACCTTGTTCAGGTTGAAGTCGTTGGTCACCACCTTGGCCTCCCATTTCTTGGCCAGCTCCAGCAGCTTCAAGTCCACTTCGCGGATCGATGGAAAGTCGTCGGGCACAATCTGCACCTGGATCTTGTCGTTCGACTGCATGCGCTGCAGCATGTCCAGGCCGCGCCGGCCGCGCTGGCGCTTGGAGCCGTCGGTCGAATCGGCCACCACCTGCAGCTCGCGCAACACGAACTCGGGAACCACCAGCGTGCCGTCGATGAAGCCTGCTTCTGCAATATCGGCGATGCGCCCGTCGATGATCACACTCGTGTCGAGCACCTTCGCGCTTTTTCTGGATGGCTTGTCGGCGGAGAACACCGTACCTAGCGCTGCCGGGTTCAGCAGATCACCCTTGCTGGCCCCGACCAGCAAGCCGACGTACGTCATGAGCAGGAGGACGAAGATCTGCAGAACGGCCGAAGTTGAGCCGGAGAGCGGTGCTGAGCGCAGCACCAGGCAAAACAGCGCCGCGCCGAAGATGCCGAGCACGCTGCCCACCACGGCTCCGATCAGGCGCCGCAGCGTCAGCGCTCGAACCCTCAGTTCGAAAATGATCACCGCGCAGGCGGCAACCGCTCCCGCAACCGCACCCTCCCAGCCGGCTTGAATGCCGAAAGGCCGGAGGAAGTAACAAACCGCAGCAAGCAAGATCACAAAAAGAAGACGCAAAAGAACTAGGTCCATACGAACCAGCTTTCACCAGCAGCATTACCCTGCCGCCAGCCCGGGCCACCGATGGCGAGTATGCGCACAGTCGCCCACCATCGTCAAGAGGAGAAATGCGGGCCTCAGCGCGCCACGAAACCAGGGGCCAGGAGAAGGAGAAGGCCAGACGTCTCACGCTCGGAGACCCGGGCGAATGATCCGCGGATCTGAAGTAAGGAGCTTGGCGGGCGAACAAACCCTCAGAACCTGAAAGCGTCAGTCCTGGGCTTGAGCAGCGTCTCCGCTTTCTTGCTTCCTTGCTCCCTCGCTCCCTGATTTTTACGAGGCGGCGGCGAGTTGCTCCATCGGCGGCATTCGCATCGCGCCTTTGCGCGGCCCGCGTTTGCGCGCGCTCATCACCTTGATGCGCTCCAGCAGCTCCTGTGAAGAGCAGCTCTTCCGCGCAAGCACCGCATCAGCCATATGAATATCCCCGTTCGTGGCCTGCGCGTCGCCCAGCAAAATCGTCGGCGCGTGATACCGCATGCGTTTCAGCCGTTCGGCGAATTGAACCCCATTCATCCCCGGCATGGTTATATCGGCCAGCACCAGGTCAACCTGTGGCGCATTAGCAAAAATGGCGATCGCTTCTTGGCCATTTGAGGCCGATAAAACGCGGTAGCCGTTGGTCATCAGCATGAACCGGAGAACCGAAAGCTCTTGTTCGTTGTTATTTACACAGAGAATCACTTTCTTCGGACGCATAGCAGGGGATTCACTCCTCACTTCAATTTCGTGGTCGCTTTTACGCAACTCAACCGCCTCCGCTTGGAAAGGCGGACAAGCGAACCAGTGGTTCTTGGCCCGGAAACCGGAAGGAGGCGTCTCCTGATCCTTCGGATCGTACCCGTTTGCCCGGCGCGGCCGCACGATGCAGGCATCTGCGACCCCTTGCGCCGATCGGCAACCGGCAACAGATCCTTTGCAGGCTAGCCTTTCTTCGCGGGTCAAGCTCTTGTCGTTTTAGCGCGCGAATAGGGGCCCGAGAGCGCGCCAGTAAATTGTCTGTAACGAGATCGAAGAGTACGACCCTCGCTCATTCATGAAAAGAGGGAACAGCAAGCGAAAAACCCAATGAAAATCCGCCTGTAACAAATGAAAAATCGCTAGCATCAACACACGCTTTCACTTGCGAAGATGAATTTCTGTTGAAAGCATGTGCATCACGGCAGGAAAAGCTGTCCTTTTGCCACAAGAACAGTGCTGCCCGCGACGCGAACATCCCGGACCCTCGAGTTTTCCATTCGCGCCGTTAGAAAAAGATGGCTCGGCCGCCCGATCTCCACACCTTGCAGAACATGGACGCGCGTGTCCGTCGGCACCGCGCCGCGAGCGACTAGATAGCTGATGGCACAGCCCGCCGCCGAACCCGTGGCCGGATCCTCGCCGCCGTAGAACTGCATCCTCGCCCGGTACTTCCTACCATCCTCGCCTTGGTCCGGATCAGGAGCCAGCACATAAAACCACCGCGCTCCGCGCTCCCGCACCCACTGTGTCGCCTTGTCCTGATCCACCTTTAACCGCTCAAGCGCCGCTACTGACCGTAGCACCACAATCGCAAATGGAGCTCCCGTCGAAACAACCTGCGGCGTCAGCTTCGGGTCCAGATCGTCGTTCGTGAGCGCAAGCAGCGCCGCGACCGCAGCCTGCGGCAGGTCCAGCCCAAACTCCGGTTCCGGCTGTGTCATCTCACCGAACAAGCCGGCGGAGCCGGCCGCTCCTGCCTCAAAGCGCACCGGTACGGGCCCCACATTCTCGGCAAGAGTTACTGTGTCACCCTGCGCCGTCTCCGGCGCAAACATCTTCAGCACGCTCGCCGTGCCCAGCGTGGGATGGCCGGCAAACTTGAGCTCCTCCTGCGTCGTGAAAATCCGCACGCGCACGCCCTCTGCGCGCTCCACTTCCGTTGGCCTTCGCTCCACAAACGTGGTTTCAGACAAATTGAACTCGCGCGCGATGGCTTGCATCCGCTCGGTCGTGAGGCCGCAGATATTCATCACCACTGCCAGCGGATTGCCAGCCAGCGGCGCGGTCGTGAACACGTCCACAACAAGATACTCAAGGTTCGGCAATGTTTCTTGTTCCTCCAGAGCACATAAGTGTACGGAGAATCGTGGCGTCGCGCACTTGTGGAAACACGCGCTCCTGTGGAAACGCTTGTTGAGCGCTGAACTGGAAGGGGTTCTTTATGACTCAGCGGTCCGGTTTTCCGAAGGTAATCAACCGGGCCCGAATCCCGCAGCAAAGATCACTGATCCCTGACCCCTGATGCCTGTTCTCTGATCTCTGCTTTCACAGAGCAATCATCGGCCCTGGCGGGCGCGTTTTCGCGCGATCGAGAAACAGCCGCATGCGCAGCGCTTCGGCACGTTGCGCAGCGACCAGGTGCATCTGCCGGCGGATGTGATCCACGTCGTCCAATCGATCCAGTTGCGCTTCGTCGGAATCGGCATCGCGTTCCAGGCGCGCAATGCGCTGCTCCACGGTTTGGCGGAACCGCGGGCTGATCTCAAAGCCTTCCTGTGCGGCGCATTCAATGGCCATGACAAACACCTCGAAGCGGAAATCACCGAAGCCGAAGAATTTTTTACTCGCGGCCTAAAGTTTCTTCCGTCGATGCCGATACTAACGAAACACAGTTCTCCGCGCCAGATTACGGCGTCGCGCTACTTCAGTAACTTGTTGTCCGAATTCCGTACAGTGCCCGGCTACGCGTTGCGGGAAAAACTCTCCCGAAGCAGCAAGTGTCAAGGCACGAGTTTACCTCGTGCCGAAAACGTCACAAAATCAAGGCGGACTTTAGCCCCAGAGACATGCCTTATCGGTAACTCGGAGCTATGAACGGAACCAGCTCCCTCAGTCCTTCGCCACGATTCCCAACTGCATCTGCATGCCGCCCTCGAGCTGAATATCCCTTTTGGCCGAGGAAACGAACAACCCCGACGCGGAGCTGCTTCCCGAAAGCATCACGCCCGGAATCCCCGTTGGACGAGGCACGGCGCGAGCCGCTGCCGCCGCATGAGCGCCGTTGGCAAGGCTCGCGTCGCCATGTCCGGCGGTCGCGACCGTGGCGTTCTCCGTCGCGCCAAGATCGGCTCCCGTGCGGTCGCCGATCGATGAAGCCGTCGCACCCGTGCGATCCGCGACGCCGCCGGCCATGCTGCCCGCTCCCATCCCCGCTCCATTGACGGGCCCGCCGGCGCCGCCAACCATGCCGCCGCCTCCGCGTCCGCCACCGATTCCCTGGCCGCCACCGATTCCCTGGCCGCCACCCATTCCTTGGCCGCCACCCATCATTCCGCCGCCGCCCATCGGCGCGCCCATTCCACCGCCGCCACCGATTGAATTCATCGCCATCGCGCTTGCAGGGAAAGTCATTCCGCGGATCAATGTGTAAATCGCCACGCTTTGCCCGCCCTTCAACTCCACGCGATCAAACGCGATTCCCAGCAGCGCCGCGCCATGCTCCTTGCTGTACGCCTGCACTTGGGTCACATGGCCGATCAGGCGCGAGCCTTTCGGAATGATCGTTCCATCGGAGGTCTGGACCTTCTGAATCGTCTTCAGAACCACTTGCTCGCCGGGCTTGGCCGTCTTCGAGTCGAGCTTCCCGTCCAGTTCGCCCGTAATCGAACTCATCTCCCATGCATGTGACCACGACTGATCCCCAAAACCCCCAGCAGTCGCCGCGTAGGTCGCCTTTTCTGAAGCGCTCCCCGAATCGTCAGTCTGATTCCCCGCAGCCCCAGCATTCGCTGAAGCGCCGGCCTGGCTCGAGTTGTCGATGTGCGTACCGGCAGCGGTCGCTGAACTGATCTCCTGCGTGCTCGCGCCGGCCTCTTGCGCCAGCAGGGGAATGCTTGTGACCAGGGCGGCTGCGACCCCGACGATTATGGCGATTTTCATCCCGATATCTTTCATTTGCGCCGACGATCTCCTTCCGCAGACTGCTTGCAGGCGCCAATGAACAAGCCGGCGCGATGGTATAACCCGTCTGATGCCGAAAGAATGGCAAATGAAGAACCAAAACCCTGTCACGAGAGCTGCCAGGACGGCACTCCGTCTATAGGGATCGCTGAAATCAGGCCGTTTACTCCTGGTCTAAAACCAAAGTCACAACCTGATGCATTTCCCCCGTCGAGACGAGTTTAACGCCGCCTCGCCCGGATTTTCTCTCCGCGAACGTGAATTCTTACTCGAAGATCAGACCGTGAATAGAGAGGAGTCCGAAAGAATGCCAGAACAGAAAAGGAACAGCAAATCCGAAGTGATCAACGGCACCCTAGCTCCCTGGCGCCGGAGCGTAATAGCCCTTGCGCACCTGCACCTTCAGGTTCTCCCCCTGGTCGCCCTTGCACTCTACCCCTATGTGCCGGAATGCGCCGTCCTCCTTCAGGTTGCTGGGAATATAGGTCGCAAGGTATTGCGTGCGCAGTTCATCCTGAATTTGCTGGAACGCCGCTTCGAGCTTCTTGCCGTTGTTGCCCACGTCGATCACGCGGCCGCCACTCTCATCTGAAATCCGTTTTGCCGCGGAGTAACCGAAATAGCCCTCGCCCTGGTCCCAGTACATCTCCCGGTCGGCGATCAGGATGACATAAATGATGACGTTGTTCTTTTGTGCCTCGGCTATTGCTTCACCGATCTTGGTGCGGCTGCCCTCATCCTGGCCATCGGTCAGGATGATCATCGCCTTGCGGCCCGTTTCCTGGTTCAGCTTTTCCCTGGCTGCAAGATCAATCGCGTCGTAGAGCAGCGTGCCCTTTGGATCGCCGATCGTCGGAATCGTTCCCCCACCCAGGCCCGGAATGCCCGTGCCATTGCCGCCTGCCGTGTTGATCTCCGCTTTGTCCATGGCTCGCGCCAGCAGATGCGGGCTGTTGGTGAAATCCTGCAGCAGATCCACGTTTACGTCGAATGAGACGAGGAAAGCTTCATCTTTCGAACGAAGCACGTGTTCGAGGAACTGGCTGCCGGCCTGCTGTTCCAGGGGCAGCACGCGCTGCTGGCTGCCCGACGTGTCAAGCAGAATTCCCAGTGTAAGCGGCTGATCGGTTTCCGCGGTAAAGCTCTTCAGCGTTTGCGGTACCTTGTCTTCAAGAAACGTGCATTCGTTCTTGGTCAAATGTGGAATGAGGTTGCCGTTCTTGTCCTTGACGGTAAAGAACAGGTCCACCAAACTGACGGTCTGCTTGAAGGTAGCCATGGGCGTCTCATCGGGCGGCGCGGCGGGAGCGGTGCTCACCGGTGGTGCGTCGGGCGAAGGCGCAAGCTGAGCCCATCCTGCCGGAGTCAACACCGGCAGGCCAAGCAGAAGCGCGGCTGTTCCGATTCGGAGAAGCATTCTGGCGAGTTAGACGAAAACCCAACCCCTAAGAGAGCATAACCCGATTCTGATCTCAGCGGCAGGTAACCTCCGCGCAGGTGATTTCGAATCTGTCCTGGCAGGGCATTCTCGCCGTGAAGACAGATCGGCCTTGCGATGAAGGGCAGACTTTAGGTCTGAAGGGTATTGGCTTTGGCCCGTACGTTCAGGCGCCCAAAACAAATCTGGGGCATACTTCCCGCGGGGCGGTTTCGACCAAACGAACCCTTTCCGGGCAACCTACGAGCCTCCGGTGCGTCTGATACTCTGTCAGGTGTGGCCTAAGTGCGCAACCGCACGCGCAGATTGCCATCAGGGGGAATGAAATCGCTGTGAAAGGACGAAGGGCCATTGCGCTGGCAGCGCTTATAAGCGCGGGGCTCCTTTTGGGCTCAAGCGTTCAGGGACAGAAGCAACAGTCGGTGCCCGACGCGCCCACGCCGCAACCGCCGCCCTCGTTCGGAGGAGCGGGGCCGATCACGCCGGGAATTGGCGCCTCAGAAACGCCGTCAGGACCCAACTCGTCCTCTGCCACCGGCGAACCGCAACCACAGCCTGAGCAACCGGAGCAGCCTCCCGCGCCCTCGAGCGTACCACCCGCCGACCAGCCGAAAGTCGATGTTCAAGCGACTCCTCCCGAACAGGGCAGCGCCGCGATGGCCAATTTCGTCGTCAACGTCAACTTCGTCCAGGTTCCGGTCACGGTGAAAGACACTAAGGGAAATCTGATCTCCGGGCTCACCTGGCGCGACTTTACCGTCTACGAAAACAACACGCGCGAACCGCTTCGGGTATTCAGCGTCGATCCGCAACCGCTCTCCATTGCATTTGTCATCGACCAGACCCTTCCCTCAAACATCATGGCTAGCGTGAACCAGTCCATGGGCGCGATCCAGGGCGCGCTCGCTCCTTATGATGAGGCCGCGGTATTTACCTACACCAACGGCGCCAGGGAATGGACCAGCTTTACCGGAGCGCAGAGCACGCGCCTGCCCGCGGTCCTGTCGTTGGCTGAGAATGTGGGCAGCGATCCCCAGGTCCCCTTCAGCTCGGGCCCCCTGGCCGGTTGCGGCATCTATCAGAACGGCAACTGCGTCGACCCCAATCTCCAGCCTGGGCGCTCCACGGGGCAAAACGGCGTCATCAGCATCCCCAAGGAGATTCACACGCTCAACGATGCCATCCTCGAGGCAGCCAAAGAGCTTTCTACTCGGCCCAAGGATCGGCGGCGCATCATCTACGTAATCTCCGATGGCAAGGAGTACGGCAGCAAAGCCACGTGGAGAGAGGTCGTGAAATACCTCGAGACCAACAAAATCGCCGTCTATGCCACGCTGGTGGGCGACTCGCAATACCCGGGCGAGGGCTGGCTCGACCGCTTCCATCTGCCTTTCACCATGTACGACAACATCCTGTACAAATACGTTCAGGCCACCGGCGGTGACATGTACGCCGAGGGCAGCATTAACAATATTGAAGCGAGCTACGCCAAGCTCGCCAAGGAAGCCCGCAACCAGTACACGCTGGGCTACATGAGCCACGAGTCCATCTACGACAGCAAGTTCCGCTCAATTGACGTGCGTGTCGACCGGCCGAATGTGATCGTCACCGCCAAGCTCGGCTACTACCCCTCCGCCCAGGACTACAAGTAACCGCGCCCCCGATTCGATGGCTGGGTTGCCCCATCCTTTTTGCGGCCTCATCGCGAAAAGGGTGGGAAGCCAAGAACTGTTGAATCTGACGAACGCAGATTGTCATCCTGAGCGGAGCGCGCTTGGGGCCCCATGAGCGTCACACGATCATGGGGTAAGCGGAGTCGAAGGATCTGCTTCTTCCTCATTCGACCGAGAGCACGATTTCACAGCTAACCAACAAAACTCATTGCAAGGAATGCTTCGTATCAGGGCACGAGTTCAGTCGTGCCGAAAATGACGCAACAAAGCGGGGCTTCAGCCCCTGACAAAGCGTCGCCGCCCGGTAAAACACAAAAGGCCTGTGCGCTGGCACAGACCTTCTCGGTGTCGCTCAAACTTTCTTCGGCTTCGCGGCCCAAACCGGCCTGAACCGGTTGCTGCCGCCTCGCGGTTAGAGCGGTTCCTTAGTAGTTATATCCGCAAGGGCGAAACGAGGCTAAGGTGAAGTTGGCGACAAGTCCGCAACTGAGCAGATGCCACGAGCCTATTCAGACGACCTGCGTTCGAAGGTTTTGAAAGCCTATGCAGCGGGGCGAGGGAGCTTGGAGGAACTGGCGAGCCAGTTTGTCGTCAGTTATGGATATACCAAGAAGATCCGCCGCCAGCAGTTGCAGAGCGGACGGCTGGAGCGGCCGCGCCAGTTGCGCCACGGGCCGACAGGGCAGTTGAGTGCGGAAATCAAGCAATATCTGCGAGCCGCGGTAGCAAGACAGCCGGATGTGACGCTGGCGGAGTTGCAACAGCATTTGCGGCACGCTCATCAGGTGCAAATCAGCTGCTCGCGTCTGTGGTATTGGCTGCGCGACCTGGGCCTGCGACATAAAAAAAACGCTGCGCGCCCAGGAGCAGGAAAGCGGTGAGAGTCTGTGGCTGCGGCAAGCGTGGTGGGACGTGGTCGCCGAGATCGATCCGGCCTGGCTGGTGTTTCTGGATGAAAGCGGCGTAACCACGGAGATGACGCGCCGCTACGGCTGGGGCCCGCGCTCCGAACGGGTGCGGGAGGCGGTTCCTGCTGGTCACTGGCGCACCTTGACGGTATTGGCGGCGCTGACCACCGAGGGCGTACTTACCAGCATGAGCATTGAATCGCCCACCGACGGAGACGTCTTTCTCGCCTTTGTGGAACAAGTGCTGGCGCCACGGCTCCAGCCAGGCCAGCTTGTCATCCTCGACAATCTGGGAGCGCACAAGGTCGATGGGGTGCGCGAACTCATCGAGAAATGCGGTGCATCGGTGCTCTATCTGCCGCCCTATTCACCCGACTTCAACCCTATCGAACAAGCTTGGTCCAAGCTCAAGCAACTGCTACGGGGCATCAAAGCGCGGCTGCTCGATCAACTCGAGCCAGCCCTGGCGCGGGCCATCGCCGCTATCACTCCCGCAGACGCCAAAGCCTTCTTTCGCCACTGCGGCTACCGGATACAGCAACTATGAAAATGCTCTAGCCCTGCTTCGGCTCGACCGGTGCGTTTGACGCAGGCGGCGGAGCTGGCGCCGTGTTCTGCTGCTGTTGAGCCGGCGGTGCTGTCGGGGCGGGATCGGTGATCCCCCGGATTCCTTCCCGGAAGCCCTTCAATCCCTCGCCTAATCCCTTACCCAGCTCCGGCAACCGCTTGGCGCCAAACAAAAGAAATGCAACTACCGCCAGCACGATCAGGTGCCAAGGCTGAAGTAGATCGCCCATCAGAAATTCCTCCGCGCGCTTTGCCTTGATTGGCGCGCATCCTTAGCTGTCTATTGTCGCACAAAACGGATTCGGGTGTCTGATCGAGCCCCGAAAGTGCCACATTCAGAGCCTTTATGGGAGGCCTTGGACCAGCGCGGAAAGTCGTGTTTATGAAAAATTTCAGGATGCTTTCCATGGCGGACCTGTCCGCGGTCCCGGGGGCAGCAGCCCGATGATCCCGAACACCACAAATCCATCCACGCCCAGCACAACCAGATGCCACGGCTGAATTAAAAACAGGAACAGATGTTCCATTGATCACTCCTCAACGCGCACCGAATTGCCTCTTGCGTCTTCTCAACTCCCCATCGTTACACACCCCCCTGCAATCTGATCAGCTCTCCAGCAATGCCGCCGGGAAGGCCAATTGTGGCAGACTGAGAGCAGAGGTGGAGGTCCCAATGAAGCCATTGAAGCTGTTCGCGATCGCAGGCTTGCTGGCGCTGGCCGTGGGCGCCGCTTACGCCGCCGATCGCGCCATTTATCCCGACCCCGCCCAGGCCAAAGCCGACTTGGCCGCCGCCCTCAAAACGGCTGCCGCGACCCACCGCCGCGTTCTGCTCGACTTTGGCGGCAACTGGTGCCCAGACTGCCAGGTGCTCGATCTCTACCTGCATGACGCCCGAAATAGGCCGATCCTCGACGCCAACTTTGTGCTCGTGCCGATCAACATTGACATGGAAGATGCCAACCTCGACATCGCCAGTCACTACGGAATCCAGATCAAGACGGGCGTGCCTGCCCTGGCCGTTCTGAGCGAACATGGCGCGTTGATTTACAGCCAGAGAGATCACCAGTTCAGCGCCATGCGGAGCATGCAATCGTCGGCAGTCACCGAATTCCTGGTGAAATGGAGACCGGCCCGAGCCGGCTGCTCCGCTGTTGTGATCAACTGCTGAGAAGTGGGTGTCCAGCCCTCGCCACGCCTTTGTTTCTACGGCTGGCGTGGGATGGAAGCCTCCATCGCGATCATCCTGATTGGAATGCAAATGCCTCAATGAAAGATCCCGCCATCACCACGCTTTCAAGCCGCGAAGTCTACCGCAACCGCTGGATGCGCGTGCGCGAAGACGAGATCCTGCGCTCCAACGGCGAAAAGGGAATCTATGGCGTGATTGAGAAACACGACGGCGCCATCATTCTTCCCATCCAGGACGACCGCATCTGGCTCGTCGAGCAATTCCGCTACACCATCCAGGAGCGCACCCTTGAGCTGCCCCAGGGCGCATGGGAGCACGCCATCGATAACCCCGAAGAGCTGGCTCGCGGCGAGCTCAAAGAAGAAACCGGCCTAGAAGCCGAGCAGATGGTCTACCTCGGATTCAACTGGATCGCGTACGGTTTCACCCAGCAGCGCCATCACGTCTTTCTCGCCACGGGTCTCCAAATGTCCGAAAACAAACCCGACCCCGAAGAACACGACATCGTCACGCATTGCGTTCCCATTGCCGAGTTCGAGCAGAAGATGCTCTCCGGCGCCATCAGAGACGGCTGTACGCTCGCCGCCTGGGGGCTGTATCTCCTCTGGAAAGCTCGCCGCGCCTGAAGACCATTTGCAAAGCGGATCGCGCATTCCATTCTGGCCACCTGGCCAAACCGAATCGCTACTTCGAATCGAGCAGCGAGCGAACCAGCGTGTCGGCAAGCCAGTCCTGGTATTTCTGTGAGCTCCACCCACGCTCGCGCACCAGCATTCGATACACGTCGCTGCCCGTGAGCGTCCAAAGAATGTCCCGGGCAGTCCGGTAACTTAGTTCCGGGCGAAGCCTCTTCGCGTCGCGCAGAGAAACGATCATTTGTTCCTTCCGCTCGTAGCGAATGCGCTCGCGCTCCTGTTCCAGCCGCGCCAATTCCGGCGCGACAACGCCCGCGCCGCGCAATAGATCGAAGCCTGCCCTCTGCGCATCGTGAATCTGCCGGGCGATCCGGGCCGCTCCCCGCAGGCGGGTTTCCGGGTCTCTTTCCTCCAGGGTTCGCCGGACAGTGTCCTCGTAGTCGGCCCCAAAGGTGGCCTGATTCAGAATCTCGGCGAGAATTCCCGTCTTCGAGCCGAAGACGGCGTAGACGCTCTGTACGGAGACATCGGCCCGCCGCGCGACAGCTTCAACGGTCATCCCGGCGTACCCCTCGGTTTCAAGAAGCTGCCGCGTGGCCTCAACGATGCGTCGGCGGGTCTCGCCGGCCTGCCGGCTGCGAATCGGCGATCTGTAAGCGCGCTTCTCTTTTGTTTTCGGCACTCAGGAAAAGATAGCATCCTTTATTCAATAGAGTCATCTCTAGCTAATATGATGCCGAGGCTGTCGGCAAGGGAGCTTAATCATGGCGATAACGAGCAGCAAATCGATGCGTCTTTTTCTTCTTGGCGCCACAGGCGGCATCGGCCGGGAACTCATCGATCAGGCGTTGCAGCGAAACCACCGCGTGACTGCATTTGTTCGCTCGCCGCAAAAGCTCGGCGTCCCGCGCGATGGGCTCACAGTCATCCCGGGTAACCTGCTCGACGCCAAAAACCTCGCCGCTGCACTTGAAGGCCACGATGCCGTTCTCTCCGCGATAGGTCCGCCTGGGGCCGGCCGATCGACCATCACCAGCGACTCCGCACAAGCGACCGTAGCGGCCATGACAGCCACCAGCGTCCGCCGGCTGCTGCTGGTCGGCGTCGCCGTGCTCTTCAACGATGCCGGAATTCTCGCCCGGATACTTCGGAGCACTTTGCTCCGCAATGTCGCCGAAGACTCAGCCAGAATGGAGCGCATCGTTAAGGCCAGTCAGCTCGATTGGACGATCGTCCGTCCGCCGCGATTGACCAATGGGCCACGCACTGAGAGTTACGGCATCAGTGACGACCACCTGCCCCGCGGAGCGGGCGCGAACGCGATCATCAGCCGGGCCGACGTCGCACACCTCATGCTCGACGAGGTCGAGCAACCTGCCCATGTGCACCGCATCGTGGGTGTTGCCTATACCAAAAGCGCGAAGCGCTGATCGCATCTTTCTGCCACATTCGATCCGATGCTTGCCGGCCTGAAAAAAGGCTCATCCGCGCAAGCGCCCCACGGAGTTTGTCCCGATTCGCTTTCACCCGCACGGCTATTCCAAGGAGGAACTGATGAATCCTGTAACGCAGATCAATTTCTTTGCGATCAAACCCGAGAAAATCGACGAATTCATCGAGGCGAACCGGAAGTACGCTGCTTCGGTCAGCCCGCCGAAGGGCCTCATCGCCAGCCGCCTATACCGAGGCCTGGATGGAAAATCGGCCGTCCGGGTCAGCCAGTTCGAATCAATTGAGGCCCTCGACGAAATTCGTCACAGCGAGACTCTCCGCCACCAGATCGACAAGTTGCGGCCGCTAATCGAATCGTCGAGCCCTGTTCTTTATGAAGAGGTAAGCACAACAGGCGAATTCAGGTAACCTGCGCTCTTCCGCAGCCGTTGAGCCGGCCCTCCGGGCTTCTTCCTTCGCGAATTGAAGGCGTTAAAGCCCATTCTTCGGTTGCAGGCGCGTAGGCCGGCCACGCTCCGCAAGGGTTCCTGCCGCCAGGCAGGGAGCTTGGCCGGTGCTCCCCCACCCGTGACTCACATCACAGGCTGTCCGCCTAAATTGCTCAATAATAAAGGCCGAACCAGGGAATGTGGATCTGTGCGCCCGCTCGCTCCGTGTCACAGCAGCGGCCCAGGTCGATTCCCGCATTGCACTCGGGCCTGGCCTTTTCGCTTCATAGGATCGCCTCCGATGTTCAAAATCGTTGCCGCCAGCACCGTCGGCCTCAACATCCGGCAACTCACCATTCAGGCGCCGCGCATCGCCCGCAAGCAACGACCGGGCCAGTTCATCATCCTGCGCGTGCATGCCATGGGCGAGCGCATTCCGCTCACCATCAAGAGCGCGGATCCCGCAGCCGGAACCATCACCATCGTTGTGCAGGCCGTGGGTAAAACTACTTCCTTGCTGAATTGTCTTGAAACGGGCGATTCCATTCTCGACGTCGTCGGCCCCCTTGGTCATCCCTCCGAGATCAGGAACTACGGAACAGCCTTGATTGTGGCCGGCAGCGTGGGCACGGCCATGGCCCTGCCCACGGCGAAGGCGCTGAAAGACACCGGCAATCACGTGATCTTCATTGAGGGCGCGCGCAGCAAAGAGATGGTGATCTTTGAGGATGAAGTGCGCGCCGCAAGCCACGAGGCATACATTCTCACTGACGACGGCAGCTACGGCGAGCAGGGCCTTGTGACCGAAAAGCTGAACGATCTCCTGGCTGCCGGGCGCAAGGTCGACTTCGTTCTCGCTGTCGGCCCAGTTCCCATGATGCGCGCCGTAGCGCATGTCACTACACCGCTCGGCATCAAGACCATGGTCAGCCTCAACTCCATCATGGTCGATGGCACGGGCATGTGCGGCGGTTGCCGCGTCCTGCTCGGCAACCAGAGCAAATTTGCCTGCGTGGACGGGCCGGAGTTCGATGCATCACAAGTGAACTTTGAAGTTCTCATGCAACGCAACGCCATGTACCGCGGCCAGGAGTGCCAGTCGCTGAAAGCCTTCGAGGAACACAAGCAGGCGCAGTTGACCCACCTGCGCGCAGCGGTCGCCGGCAAGGAAAAGGAAACGGTGCGCCTGCGTTCAAGGCTCGACAACGCCGACTCCACGAGCGAGGGGAAGCATTATGCCTGACGCCGAACCGCTTCTCGCCAATCCTCTGCCGCTCAAAGAGCGCATGCAGATTCCGCGCGTAAAAATGCCGGAACTCGATCCGCAGGTACGCGCGCACAATTTCGAGGAAGTGAATCAGGGCCTCGCTGCTTCCGGCGCCGTCACTGAAGCCACTCGCTGCATTGCCTGCGCCAAGCCCGGCTGCCAGTTGGATTGCCCTGTTGGGGTCAAGATCAAGGAGATTGTCGCGCTGATCTATGCTGGCGATTTTCTTGCCGCCGCCGCAAAGATGCGCGAAGACAATGCGCTGCCCGCGATTACCGGCCGTGTTTGCCCGCAGGAAAGCCAGTGCGAGGGCGGCTGTGTCATCGGCAAGAAAGGCCGGCCCGTGGCCATCGGCAACCTCGAACGCTTCATCGCCGACTTCGAGCGCCATAGCGGACAGCTCGGCCTGCCCGTCATCGCGGCGCCGACAGGCAAGAGCATTGCCATCGTCGGCAGCGGTCCGGCCGGCCTCTCTGCCGCTGGCGATCTCATTCAGAAGGGCCATCGCGTCTGCGTCTTTGAGGCGCTGCATGAGCTGGGCGGCGTTTTGGTCTACGGCATTCCTGAGTTCCGCCTGCCTAAATCGATCGTCCTCGAAGAAGTGAACAACTTGCGCCGCATGGGCGTCGAGTTCGAAACCAACGTCGTCGTCGGCAAGAGCGTCACGCTCGACGAGCTGATGCGCGTCGAAGGCTACGACGCCATCTTCATCGCCACCGGCGCCGGACTTCCAGTCTTTCTCGGTGTGCCCGGCGAGCATCTGAACGGCGTTTACTCGGCCAACGAGTTTCTCACCCGCACCAACCTGATGCGCGCTTATAAATTCCCGGAATTCGACCAGCCCATTTACGACTGTCGCTCGCGCGATGTGATCGTCGTGGGCGGCGGCAACACCGCTATGGACGCGGTGCGCACCGCGCGCCGCCTTGGCGCGAAGACCGCAAAGCTCGTCTATCGCCGGTCAGAAGCCGAGATGCCCGCCCGCGCTGAAGAAGTGAAGCACGCGCGTGAAGAAGGCATCGAGTTCCGCATGTTGACCAATCCTGTTGAGTTTCTCGGCGACGAAAAAGGCTGGCTTACCGGCACGCGCTGCGTGCGCATGGAGCTGGGCGAACCCGATGCCGACGGTCGCCGCCGTCCGGTCCCGATTCCAGGATCGGAGTTCATCCTTCCCGCCGACGTGGCCATCATCGGCGTCGGCACCACCGCCAACCCGCTCATCCAGAGCACCACGCCCGACCTCGCGACCAACAAGCGCAACTACATCGTGGCCGATCCCGAAACTCTCCGTACCTCGAAGCGCGGCGTCTTTGCCGGCGGCGACATTGTCACCGGCGGAGCGACTGTCATCCTGGCCATGGGCGCAGGCCGCAAAGCGGCGAAAGCCATCGACGACTACCTCAACAGCGGCAGATGGGAACAAAGGACGTAGGGAGATCGGGGCTACGGGATTTCGGTACTAGGGGACTACGGGACTCAGAAAAGGCTGAACGATGGGGGAATCTTTTAGGCAGCTTGAAGTGTGGCAACTTGCGGTTGAAATGACACTCTCGATCTACAATCTGACAAATTCGTTTCCCGTTTCGGAAAGATTTGGTCTCACGAATCAATTACGGCGCGCTGCCGTTTCCGTTGCGAGCAATATCGCTGAAGGCCATGGACGCACGACGAGAGGAGAGTATGTGCAGTTTCTCGGATATGCGCGTGGATCCATTTGTGAGGTCGAAACGCAGCTGGTGATCGCTCGTCAACTTGGATTCGGACCCACTGAAGCCCTTGGTGTTTCTGAAGCCCTATGTAAACGGGTCGGCTGCATGCTGAGAGTTCTGCTCAAGCGGTTGCGTCCCCAGAATCCAGCGGTGGCGTAATCCCGCACGCCCGCAGCCCCGAAGTCCCAAAGCGCCGAAGCCCCGGAGTCCCGAAGTCCCGAAGTCCCGAAGTCCCGAAGCCCCTCATTTCCCGCCAAAGCTAAAAACTGAACGTCGCTTGCAACGACAAGTTCCGATTGCCTGCCGTAGGTGACGCAAAATACCCGCCGGCCAGTGTCTGCGACCTGCCGAAGTACCGTTGCGGCTCCAGCGCCCCTGCGCTGTCGAGCGTTGGAGAAATTGAGCCATTCGGCACCCCCAGGTTCTCGTGGTTCAGCAGATTCGTGCACCACGCCGAGAACGTGAGGCTGTATTTCCGCGGCACGGATTCATTCATCGGGCCGAAGCCGCCGCGGCTGCCGCTCAGTCCTCCTCCGCCCAAACCCTGAGGCCCGCCACGATAACCTCCGCCTCCGCTCCCTCGTCCACGGCCGCCCATACCAGGCCCGCTCGATTCTACCTTCGGACCGATCCCGATCACCTTGGAAAGCCGCATGTTGATGCTCACGTTCTCCGGCCCCGTTCCCAGGCCATACGGCGCAATCCTTTCGTTCACTGCGTATGGTTCAATCGGTGTGCCGCTCTCCGGGTTCACCGTTCCATACGGTTCGGCGTCAAAGCAGCCCCACTGTGTCTGGATCGTGTTCGGCTCCGAGCAGTTGGCCGCGTATGTCGGCCGTCCATCGAATTGGTTGTTCCCGGTCAAATCGCTGCCTGTCGTGATATTGAACGGCGTTCCGGAATTCGCCACCACCATCGGCGACACCGACACCGCCCACGGCAGCATGAAATTTCCGAACAACATCAGACGGTTACGAACATCGAAGTGCGTCCTCCCGAAGTCCAGTCCCGGGTCGCTCGACACCGACGGCACCGAAGTCACACCCTCCGTGTCTCCCTTCGCATCTGAGTATGTGTAATTTCCAAACAGGCTGAACTTCCGGGTTGTCGCCCTCACCGTCACCATGATCTGCTGCTCGCGGTAGAAACCGCCGGACTGATACTGCAGATTGTTGGTTCCCGGCGCAGTGGGCGCCGTCGTCGGATATGTGTCGCTCGACGCGTCCTCGAGCGGAAATTCCGCCGCCGCGCTCAGGTTATCGGTGAAGAACTGGTGGATTCCCTGCGAAAAGACGTACGTCACGTTTCCCGTGATGTCCTTTGTGATCTGCCTGTCCACTCCGGCGGCCGCCTCCATATCGTTCGCCGCGTGCAAATTCGGCGTAATCGTGTAGAACGTCGGAGCACTCTTTCCCGTCGTGCTTCCCGATGTGCTCGCGGTGAGCGGCGTCGTCGCATATTGATTAAACGTGATGCCCGAAGTCTGTATGAATTGCTGTTCGTTCGCACCGTTCTCGTGGATCGTGTTGACGATGAAAGGCACGTTGGCGCCAAATCCATTGGCCACCGTGAAACGCTGATAGAACCATCCGTACCCGGCGCGCAACACCGTTTTCGGCTGCCTGCCTTTGCTTCTTCCTAGCGCGTAGGCTAGGCTTAGCCGCGGCGCCCAGTCGTCTTTATCGCTGATCCGGTTTTGCGTCTCCCAGCGAGCGCCGTAGCTGAATGTGAACTGCGGGCTTAGTTTCCAGTCGTCCTGGAAAAACAGCGCCGCGTCAAACAAGGTCACCTTCGCCACCGGATTGTTGATCTTCGTGTAGGTATATTGCTGCGGAACGCACGATGAGGGAGGCGGCGAGCCTTGCGGCGCCTGATAGCAGCCCAAAAACGATTGCGCGGTCGAGAAGATATACGATCCGTTGCCGCCGCCGTTGGTGTAGTTCACATCGTCGTAAACTCTCGCCCTGGCTCCGAAATTCAGCGTGTGCGCGCCTTTCACGCCAGAAAAGTAATTTTGCAGCTCGTAGTTGTTTTCGTGATCTTCCAAATTCTGGTCTGGATTGCCCCCATCGGAAAACTGTCCCTGCACCGTAAACGAAGGCAGGTTCGAAATTGCCGAGGTCTGGTCGCGGATCCGCCGGTACTGGAAACGAATATCATCTACCAGGTTCTTGCTCAACGTCCAGCTGTCCGAGAGCTGCACCGCGTTTTCTTGGTTGTCGCTGTTCGTGGCTTCCTCCGGCAGGGTCAGGCCACTCTCCCCGATGCTGTTCGTGTCATGCATGCGGTTGTAGGTTTCCCTGATGGTCAGTGCGTTCAGATTCCCTAACTGCAAATCGATGCGCGAGCTGATGTCGAGGCGCGACACCGGATTGCCAAACGCCTCGTTCAGCGACGGCAGATTGTTCAGGTCGGCGCCTGGAGTGATGCTCGCTGGATCAATCGCTTTCACAACATTCTCGTTTTGCTGATTGCGGCTGAATGCGCTCACAAAGTACGACATTGTCTTCGAGATCGGTCCGCTTACCGATCCGTGCATGCCCCATGTGTCGTAAGGTGGTTCAAACGCTCCCTCCAGCAGCGGATTTGGTGAGTTGAAGGAGGAGTCGTTTCCGCTGGCCTCAATCTCGCCGTGCATTTGTCCCGTGCCCGGCTTCGTAAAAATCTCAATGCGCCCATAGCCGAGTCGGTCGTACTCCGCCGAAAATGGACTCTGATTGATACGGATTTCGCGGATCGAGGACTTCGGGGGCAGTTGCCCGCCTGTGAATCCATCAATGTAAATCTGGCCGCCATTCGGGCCCGCCGACGGCCCGGCCAGCGCTTCCAGTTCGTTCTGCAGTTCATCAGGATCGTCAGACAGTGCGTTCAGATCGCTGCCTTTAATCACGACTGCGTTGGCGTTGCTTTCGGGGCTGGTGCTTACGGTGTTGCTTTCCGCTTCCACCTGCACCTGCTGCTGCTGCACCTCAATCTGCAGTTTCGCATTTACAGTCTTGGACTGGCCCGCCGCAACGACGATTCCCGGGGTTTCGAATGCAGCAAATCCATTTGCTGTCGCTGTCACGCTATAGGTACCAGCCGCCAGCCCCCGAATCGCGTATGCGCCTACACCATCTGAAGTGGCTTTGCCGGCCACTTGACCCGATGTCGTCGTGGCCACCACCGTCGCGCCCGGAATGACCGCGCCCGTAGGATCCGCCACCTGTCCGTGAATAGCGCCCGTGGCGCCCTGCCCGGCGTTCTGTCCAAACGCCGCTGCAGCCAGCAGCATTGTCGACCCCAGTACTGCAACGCACGCCGTAAGCGTGCGCACGAAACGCGCACACGCGCGTCCCCGGCAAAAACAAAATCTCAAATTCACGCTTCACCGTAGAAAAGTGGAGTGTCGTTCTACGGCGGTTCGGGCTTTCTCAAACCGCTTCTAACTCGTCTTAATCGAAATACGACCAGCGATCTTTCACGATCCGCTCATTTTCCCTTGCGGGAAAGTGTGGCCTCCGACCCTTCATTTCTGTGGTTGCTCTAATGTTTTGGCTTGTCGACCATCCGCCTCTGCGCCGGCAGCCTTCGGATGATCATCAGCATGCCGGAGTTGCCTCTTGCGGCACGATTGTTTCGCTCTTGCGACCTCTAAATTACTCAGCAGAGATGCTTACGTCTCTATTTATTCTGACGATTAATTACGCACAAAGTTTCAATTGATGGGTATCCGCTTGAATTTCAATCTCATCCTTGTTTTTGCTCGGCGCAAGAAAATGGGCGGCGAAGCTCTCGCATCGCCGCCGCCCTGTCCCTGGGTTGTCTTGAAGGTATTGCAGTCTTGCTAAACCCCACTGACCCCTGACCCCTGACCCCTGACCCCTGACTACCGATCACTGCAGTAGCTTCGTCACTTCCTGCTGCACCTGGTTCGCTTGCGCGAGCGCAGCGATGCCGGTCTGGCTCAGAATCTCGTACTTCGACATATTCGAAGTTGCCGACGCATAGTCGGTGGCCTGGATGGCATTCTGCGCCGACACCACATTCTCTTCCTGCGTACTCATCACCTGGCTGATCGAATTCAGAGTGTTAATTTGTGCGCCAATGTAGCCGTCCTGCCCTGCCACATACGTGACTGCCTCGTTGAGCGCCTCCAATGCAGTTTGAGCATCCGTCGCGCTCAGAAGATCGGTTTGCGCCAGGTTGGCTGAGGCGTCGCCATTCGCCCCGAATTTGTAGCTAATGGTCGTAGTCGCGGCGTTGTTCGCTGACAGTGCGCCGGTTTTCGTGGCGGCCGTTCCGCCTACCCCCGAATCGGCAAGCGCACCGTCCAAGGCAATGGTCACATTGGGATTTGTATTCGTGAGCTGAATGCCGGTGTCGCCCGCGGTCACTGTCCCGCTTGAGCTGCCGACTGCGCCGGCAGTAGTAAAACTCGCAGTCACGCCGGGAATCTTCGCTGCGTTGATTGCGGAAATCAGATTGGCAACAGTGCCGGCAGCGAACGCAATGCTCTGCGTCGTTGTGGTGCCGTTGGCATTCTTGGTGCTAAACGTGAATCCGGTGTTGGCTGCGATTGCGTCCGTGGTTTTCGCGGCGGTGGTTAGCGAGAGGGGAGGACCTGCCGCGTCGATCGATAGATCCACAAACTCGCCGCCGGTGTCCTGCTGCACCGAACCTCCCGAGTCACCGAGAGTCGACGAACTCATGTTGCCAAAGTAAATGCTATCGATCGATGAGCCGGTCGCGGACGAATCGCCGGTATAGATATCGACGCCGTTGACTGATCCGGTGAAGACCTGCACCTGGTTGTAGGTGGTCGTCGTTCCGATGTTGTTAATCTCAGAAAGAATCGATTGGTATTCCTGGTCCGCCGCCTCCTCCTGCGAGGTGTTCAGCGTTCCGTTCGAGGCCTCGGTCGCCAGCGTAACGGCACGGTCCAGCAGGCTCGTCACCTGCGAGAAAGCGCCGTCGGCAACCTGCAGCAGACCTACGCCTTCCGTCGCGTTCGTCGTCGACTGTGTGAGCGCAGCCGTGTTTGTCGCCAGGCCATTGATCAACGAGAGACCCGCGGCGTCATCGGCGCCTGAGTTAATGCGTGAGCCGGAGGATAGCTGTTGCAATACGGTTTGTAGGCTCGCATTCGTCTTGTTGAGATTGTTCTCAGCGTAGATCGCCGACAGATTGTTCAAAACACCGAGGGCCATAAGTCAACTCCTTCTCGGATGCCCTGCGGCCTCCATCTCCAGCCGCGCTTCTTTTTGTTGCCAAAGCGCCGCCATTTTTGGATGGGGCTTGTTTGCATCCACCACCTTCATCGGTCTGGCCCGGGATAACTTTAGTGATTATTCTTAAGCTCGCATTCGCTCGCTTCTGTTCCGCTCCAATTCAGGTTGTCGCAAGATGATTCAAATGGTGCCGCAATACGCTCCATTCGCAGTCCCGAAGCGTGACATCCATCTGTTCCAATTTCGGGCACGATCCCCGCGTTTCTGCGCCCCCCAAGGCCCAAAAACAGCAGGCCCTCCGGCAAACCGGAGGGCCTTGGGATCAGGATTCGGAGCAGGAGCTACGCCGCTGCGTCGCGCGAGGGCTTGCAGCCCGAGAGCCCGTAATACATCACATAGAGATAAGCGATCATCAAAAAAGCAAAAGCGTAGTGGATCGTGAATCGGTCGGCCAGCGCGCCAAAGAGCGGCGGAATCACGGCGCCGCCTACGTTGCCGATGGTCAGTACGCCTGAACCCTTACCGGTCATCGGTCCCAATTCCGCCACGCCCAACGCAAAGATCGTCGGATACATGATGGAGTTGGCGATTCCCGTTAGCACCAGGCATGCAATGGCAGCGGTGCCATGGCCGAACATCGCGGCGGCCAGCAATGCCACGCCCAACAGACCTAGAACCACCAGCAGCTTATCCGCCTTGATCCAGACCATGACGAAGCTTCCCAGCAGGCGGCCAATCATCATTCCCAGATAAAACAGGCTGACCATCAGGCTGGCGGTCTCAACCTTCGTCATTCCTTCCGCCAGGCAGAACTGAATCGTGATCGATGCTTCCGCGATCTCCAGCCCGACGTAAAAGAAGATGCCCACCATGCCGAGTACCGTGTGCCGGTAGCTCCAGATGCTGCGTCCCGTCGTGTCAGCCACAACCTGCGAGTCGTGAGACATCGTAATGGCCGGCAGGTGCAGCATCATCACCGTGAACCCCAGCACCAGCAGCGCCGCGGCAATCGCTATGTACGGTCCCTGCAGCATGTGCGCCGTAGCCGCCGAGCTCAGCGAAAGGTTGGGATTCGTTAGAATAAAAATTCCCGCGACCCACGGAGCCAGCAGCGAGCCGATCGAGTTCACGGCCTGGGCCAGCGTCAACCGCGCCGGAGCGCTGTGCTCAGGCCCCAGGATCGACACGTAGGGGTTCGCCGAAGTTTGCAGCCCGCACACGCCCGACGCCAAAACGAAAATCGCAAACAGCGTCATCGGGAAACTCACCATGTTGGCTGCGGGAATGAAAAGCAGCGCTCCGCCCACCATCACAAACAGCGAGATCACCATCGTGATCTTGTAGCCCACCATCTCAATCACTTTGGCCGACGGAACTGAGAAAACGAGATATGCGAAGAACCATGCCGCGGTGGCCAGCATGGCCGGGCCGTGCTCGAGCCGGAAAACCGACTCCAGCTTGGCCACCAGCACATTGTTGAGGCTGGTCAGGAATCCAAAGATACCGAAGAGAATGGCGACTGCAATAAACGGCGCGGTGTAATTCGGCGCGCTGGCCGCAGTTGCCGGGTTGGAGCGCGTAGCCATAAAGGGTCTTCCTCCAATGAACACAACCAAAGAACAACTTGATTGGTAACGCAACCACTCTACGCATGGCCGGGGCTTGGCGTCCAGCGGAAATTGAAAATGTTTACAGCGCTTAGCGCCGGTTTCTCGACCTGCGCATTCGCCCGGTTCTCTAATCTCTGTTCCCTGATCCCTGATCCCTGATCACTGACCACTGACCCCTGTTCCCTCATCCTTTCCCCATTTACACTAGGAGTGCATGATTCCCACCCTCACCTGGACCCCCGAGGGCGTCCGCTTCATCGACCAGACCAGGCTCCCGCTCGAAGAGAGCTATGTGCTCGCCACAACCTACGAACAGGTCGCCGACGCCATCGTCACCATGGTGGTCCGCGGCGCCCCCGCCATCGGCGTTTCAGCGGCTTACGGCGTTGCCCTTGGCGCGAAAAACAGCAAAGCCTCCACGGTAGCCGAATTTGCGCCGGAGTTCGAGCGCACCTGCGCCCGCCTGGCTGCAACCCGCCCCACAGCCGTCAACCTCTTCTGGGCCATCGACCGCATGAAGTCGCTCTACGCGAACCTGGCCGATTCGGGTGTGCCGCTGGCACAAATCAAAGAGAGGTTGCTGGCTGAAGCGCACGCCATGTACGAGGAAGACATCGCCGCCTGCAAAACCATGGGCGCTCACGGGGCCGCGCTGTTGCCCGTTGAAGGCGGCGTTCTCACTCACTGCAACGCAGGCGCCCTCGCCACCTGCGGCTACGGCACGGCTCTCGGTGTCATTCGCGCTGCGGTCGAGCGCGGCAAGCGCATCCATGTATATGCTGACGAAACGCGGCCGTTCCTTCAGGGCGCGCGCCTCACCGCATGGGAACTGATGGCCGATCACATTCCCACCACCGTCATCTGCGACAACATGGCCGCCAGCCTCATGCGCCAGGGGAAGGTCCAGGCCGTAGTTGTCGGCGCAGATCGCATCGCCGCCAATGGCGACGCAGCCAACAAGATCGGCACCTACAACGTCGCCATCCTTGCTCGCGAGCACGGCATTCCGTTTTATGTGGCCGCGCCGTGGTCTACCATCGACCTCGCCACGGCGACCGGCGACGCCATCCCCATCGAAGAGCGCCCCGCCAAGGAAGTCACGCACCACGCCGGCAAGCAACTCACGCCCAACGGCGTGGGCATCTGCAACCCGGCCTTCGATGTCACGCCGGCCAAATACATCACGGCAATCATCACCGAGCGTGGCGTCATGCGCGCACCATATAGCGAGTCTCTCAAAGAGATGGAACTCGTGAGCTAGGCCGCACCCCCCGATCAGGGCGCTACGACGCCACGCGCACTTCGCTCGAAGTCCCGCCCGCCGCGGCAATGTAGCACTTGAGCGTGTAGTCCATCACCATGCGGTCCGCGTTGAAGCGCCATCCCAGCGTGCGGATGGTCCGCTTCATGCGCTTGATCCAGCCCCGCGGCAGGCCGTCGCGGTCACGGCTGTAATAAAGCGGAATCACCTCATCCAGCACCACGCGATAAAGCGCCTCGCCGTCGCGCTCGTCGTGCACATCCATATTGGAGTGAGTTCGCCCTGTGCCGATTGCGAAACCGTTCAGCCCGTCGTAGGCTTCAGCCCACCATCCATCCAGGATCGAGAGGTTCAACCCTCCGTTCAGCACCACCTTCATTCCGCTCGTGCCCGAAGCTTCAAGCGGACGGCGCGGATTGTTCAGCCACACATCCACACCCTGCACCAGGTAACGGCCCACATTGATGTCGTAGTCCTCAATAAAGACGAACTTGTCAGAGAACTCGGAGTTGCGCATCATCTGCGCAATCTGCTGCAGCACCCTCTTACCTGGTTCGTCATGCGGGTGCGCTTTTCCCGCAAAGACAAACTGCACGGGGCGCTTGGCATCATTCACCATCGCGGCCAGTCGTTCCAGGTCCTTCAGCATCAGGTTGGCGCGCTTGTAGGTGGCAAAGCGGCGGGCAAAGCCGATCGTGAGGGCATCGGGCGACATCACCTTGTCCAGATGCTTCAGAATCTCCCCCGACTCGCCGCGTCGCTCGGCCTGCTCTCGCGCACGCCGGCGCACAAAATTCAGGAGTTGCCCCTTCAGGCTCAGGTGCGTCTCCCACAGTTCGCCGTCGTCAATGGTTTCGATCGCCTCCCACGTATGCGATGCTCCACTCTGGCGGTGCCAGCCCACGCCAAGGTGGCGATCGTAAAGGCGGCGCATCTGCGGCGCCAGCCATGACGGCACGTGCACGCCGTTGGTCACGTGGCCAATCGGCACCGCATCTTCCGGCTTGTCGGGATATAAACCCCGCCACATGGCCCGCGACACCTCGCCATGCAGCGAGCTCACCGCGTTCACGCGCCGCGCCAGCTTCAGGCCCAGCACCGTCATGCAGAAAGGCTCTCCGTGGTCCGTCGGATGCACGCGGCCGAATCCCATCAAATTCTCCTGGCTGATGCCTAGTTGATCGCGCAGCGGGCCCAGGTGCTCTTCGATCAAGCCGCCGCTGAACCGGTCATGCCCCGCGGGCACCGGCGTGTGCGTCGTGAAGATCACCTCCCGCGGAATCTGCCTCGCAGCCGAGTAGAAATCCAGTCCTTCCTGTTCCATGCGGTCGCGGATTGCTTCGAACACGGCGAATCCGCTGTGGCCCTCATTCAAGTGCAGAACACCTGGCGCGATCCCCATCGCCTTCAACGCGCGGTATCCACCCACCCCGAGCAGCAGTTCCTGGCGAATGCGCGTGCGCGCGTCGCCGCCGTACAGGCGCGAAGTCGTCTCCAGGTCCTCAGGCGCGTTCCCTGCCACATTCGAGTCCAGCAGCAGAAGATCGCAGCGGCCCACCTTCAGCCGCCACACCTTGGCCCGAATCGCGCTGCCGCGCGTGGCAATCTCCACCACCACCGGCTCGCCGTTCACGCCGATCGCCGGTTGCATCGGCAGTTGTCCGATGTCGGTCTCCAGGTACTCTTCGCGCTGCCATCCCTCTTTGTCGAGCCGCTGCAAAAAGTACCCCTGCCCGTAAAAAAGGCCTACTCCCACCAGCGGAATGTCCAGGTCCGACGCGCTCTTGATATGGTCGCCGGCCAGCACCCCAAGGCCGCCCGAATAGATCGGCAGCGATTCGTGCAGGCCAAACTCCGCGGAAAAGTACGCTACGGGCCGCGGCCGCAACACACCAGCATGGCTTGCTCCCCAGGTGCGGTCATCGGCCAGATACTCCTGCTGCCGCCGGTAGGCGTAGTTGATGCGGCTGTGCAGAACCAACTCCGTCGCCCGGCGCTCGATCTCGCCCAGCGGAATCTCACTCAGCAGCGCGATTGGGTTCTGATTCAGCTCACGCCAGCGCATGGGGTTCAGGTCGCGAAACAGGCCCCCGCAGTCCTGGTCCCAACTCCACCACACGTTGCGCGCCAGCTCCCAGAGCTTTTCCTGCGCAGGAGCGATAAAACGGTCCAGCGTGCGCGCCTCGCTCACCACTGGCGCAACCTGGTTCGCCGCCTCCACGAGCATACGAATCTCATGCTCGCGATACACCCTCGGTTCCTTGGTCTGCACCACCAGAACGCCCTGCAGCACGCCGCGATCGATCAGCGGCACGCCGAGAAACGAGTGATACTCCTCCTCGCCCGATTCCTTGAAGTACTTGTAACGGGGATGCTCGCGCGCGTCGGCAACAGCCACCGGCAGCAACTGCTCGGCCACCAGGCCCGAAAGTCCTTCATGCAGGGGCATCCGCAAGGTACCGATGCAACGCGGATGCAAGCCCAGCGTGGCGGCAAGCACCAGGTTCGACCGGTCCGGTTCCAGCAGGTAGGCCGAGCAGACGTCAGTGCTGAACCGTGTGGCGATCAGCGCTACCACGTTCATCAGCGTATCGGCCGGCTTGCCTCCCTCTGACAGGCTCGTAATCTCTTCCAGTGTCAAAACCGGGGCGACTTCCATCGATTCGTGGGCCGGGTTCATGAGTCTGCCTTCGCCTTTCGCATGAGATTGGGGACATCAATCCCTGTGCACCGCCTCGAAATGAGTAGAGAAGTGCAGCGCGACATTCGCGGCAACGAAGAACAAACTGCAACAGGCTTTTGGTGCGGGAAAGTCCCGTCATGAATGACGCGGGTTAAATTCGACCATACCACAAGATCGAGCACGATCGCTGCCATCTGTTCGAGCGCCGTCCCTCGATTTCCTCAAGCCACATTTCGCATGCAGAATTCGACCGGCGATCGATCAAACTTCTGCGTACGCATCATTGCCGGAGCTACCGTCTAAATTGGCGTAAGCGCCGCGGTCCATTCCGGCGGTTGAGCATCGAAACTAGGAAATCCTTCGAGGTTCGTGCTGACAGCCACCTACGGGGATTATCCGCAGGCGGTTTCTTCCCTAATTCAGATTCCGAGGTGCGCTTCGTGCAAGCCGATCTTCCGCAATTCCTCCGCCGTAGGTCGTCGATTTTCGGCAGCCTTTTGCTTCTCGCAATCTCCCTCGGTTCCGCCGGGATTGCGCAGAATTCCGCGCCCGGCGCCGGACGCGATCAGGCCAGCGGTATCCACAAAATCAAACACGTGATCATCATCATGCAGGAGAACCGCTCGTTCGATTCATACTTCGGTACCTATCCCGGTGCCGACGGCATTCCTATGAAGGACGGCAAGCCCGCGGTCTGCGCGCCCAACCCGCAAACAGGGGCCTG
The DNA here is from genome assembly GCA_963751285.1 of uncultured Acidobacteriaceae bacterium. Lineage (GTDB taxonomy): Bacteria > Acidobacteriota > Terriglobia > Terriglobales > Acidobacteriaceae > Telmatobacter. The sequence goes on from CAVVUE010000019.1 coordinate 379,498, forward strand.
TGATCTTCCCTATCACGATGCGCGTGATGTGAACGGCGGCGGGCCGCATGGCGTGGGCGCCGCTCGCGCCGATGTGGACTCCGGAAAGATGGACGGCTTTGTCGCGCAGGCGGAAAAGGGCCGCCGAGGCTGCCTCAACCTGGACAATCCTGCCTGCACCAACTCGACCAATCCCGATGTGATGGGATATCACGACCAGAACGAGATTCCCAACTACTGGGCCTACGCCTCGCACTTCGTTCTCCAGGACCGCATGTTTGAGCCCAACGCTTCATGGAGCCTTCCGGCTCATCTCTTCGAAGTGTCGGAGTGGTCTGCGCGATGCACCCGCCACGACGACCCATCGAGCTGCATAAACGAGTTCCAGAACCCCGGCTTGCCGCCGGACTTCGGCAGAAATCGAACCGGAGAGAATCCGATCTACGCCTGGACCGACCTGACCTGGCTGCTCCACCGGGACGGCGTGAGCTGGGGCTATTACGTCGTCTCCGGTAGCGAGCCCGATTGCCGCGACGACGACGCGGAAGACTGCCCTCCCATCAAGCAGAACTCGAAGACCCCCGGCATCTGGAACCCGCTACCCTACTTCGACACTGTGAAAGACAATGGCCAGCTTGCCGATGTGCAGCCCATCGCCAGCTTTCTCAAGCAGGCCCGGGAGGGTACGCTTCCCGCAGTTTCATGGATCGCGCCGTCAGGAGCCGTCAGCGAGCATCCGCCGGCAAAGGTGAGCGCGGGTCAGTCCTACGTCACCGCGCTCATCAACGCCGTCATGAAGGGGCCTGACTGGAACGACTGCGCCATCTTCCTCACGTGGGACGACTGGGGCGGCTTTTACGATCATGTGGTTCCCGTCAATGTTGATGAGAACGGCTACGGCCTGCGCGTTCCTGCCATCGTGATCTCGCCCTACGCCCGGCAGGGATTCATCGATCACCAGACGCTCAGCTTCGACGCGTACGTTAAGTTCATCGAGGATGATTTTCTTCGCAGCCAGCGCCTGGATCCAAAGACCGATGGCCGTCCCGATCCCCGTCCCGATGTGCGTGAAGCCCGGTCGCAGCTCGGCGATCTGGTCCGCGACTTCGATTTCAATCAGCCGCCTCGTCCCCCGCTCATTCTTCCCATGCGCCCATCGACCGATCTGACGCCCGCACCATACTGAGTGGGAAACAGTCTGGTCGCCTGCGCAGCAAGAATGCCGGGGACCAAACTGCCCACGATCGCGTCGGCCGCACCGCCCCAGCCTCAGCGGTGGAACTGCAGATAAAACCCAGTGACAGCAACAGCTCCACCCGCAGGCATCAAGATCAGCCCTGCGTCCCTGGCTTCCTCGCAGCCGCCGCTGTGTTCGTTTGCACAGATATCGAGTCGGCTGGCCGTGAAAGCGACTACGCCCAGGACGAGCGCCGTAGTTCCAACCGCAGCCAATGCGATGCCCAGTCCGCGATGCGGCGGATTGGTCTTGGCTGTTGCAGCCTTGGTCGATGTTGTGGCCGCCGGCTGGTCCTGCGATGAGCTCTGCGTCGCGCTCTGCGACGAACTCTCACCACCGTTCTGCGCGGCCTCCATCGAGAGAAACGAGAGAGCCGGCGGTTTGACCAGCTCGGCTTCCTCCGCCTGAGGTGCCGGAGCTGAAATCTCCGCGCGCTGCTCGGCTGAGGGTGCGGCGATGATCTGCTCGGATGCTGTCGCGGCCTTCACCTGGTCCGCGATCTTACCGGCGATTCGCGTCTGGCCTGTGGCTTGACCGGCGAAAAGAAGAGCGGCCGCGCCAAACGACGCCGCCAGGAACGATGCGTTGCGCTTCATTTCCTTGCAGCACAACCGCCTCGTGGTAGAGAGCTGTTGCGACTCCATTGGGAGACCCCCTGCTTGATTCGGGAAATAGCGGGAACCTCCCACGATACTACTCCTGCGGCAAACAACACCGCTGGCAACGGACCAGCCTGCGCCGCCTTCGCTCGCGTTCTAGCTCTTCGCCAGCCGTGCAGCCAGCAGCGCAAAGACCGGAAACGTCAGATACACCAGCCCAATCTCCGAGTAATATCCGAGCGCGGTCATCTTCATCGGCCCAAAAGCAAACATCGGGTAATCCAGAATCAGATTGATCGCCAGCCATAGCGTTCCCACCATCGCACTCTCGCGAACTGAAACCGCCCGTCGCTGGAAATAAAAGGCCAGAAACAACCCTGAAGTCGCCAGCACAACCAGGTACATCAGTGTGCTGAAGAGCGGGCCATTCATTTTCCTGATTGGAAACAGGAGAAATCCAAATACAAATGGAACGAACCAACTGAGAAGTCCGATCCAAACGGCGCGTGCCGCAATTCTTGTCTTGGCAGCCATAATTCCTCCACGCGCAGACTTTACCCATCTTCCCCTCGCTCCGCTGTGACGCCCGCCGCAAAGGACTCCTGCCACGTCCGCCATGCACACCTCCTTCCCGAGTCCCTCAGTCTCGCCTTCTTATTCCCTCGTCTCCTTGTTCCCTCGTTCCCTGCCGTAGCGTGATACATTCAGATTCCACGGGGGTCAGTATGGCATCGGACGCCCAACTTGCGGCCGACGGCGAGACGATTGAATTACAGCAGCAGGTGGCGCGCCTGCAAGCGCTCCTTGAGGCTTCGCGCCAGGTCCACGGAACCATCCGCGAAGAAGCGGTGCTGGAATCAGTGCTGCGCATCGTGGTGCGCGAGCTCGAAATGGCCGGCGCGGCCTTCCCCGGATCCGGGCTAGCGTATGGCGACATGCCTGCCGATGCCGCCGGCGAACAGCTGCTCATCTATCCCCTGGCTGACCGTGGCGGCAACAAGATGACCGAACTCGTAGTCGCCTCGCCCGGCGCCCGCGAACTATCCCTCTCTGAAGCCGACTTCCTTGAGGGCCTCGCCTTGCAGGCCGCCGTTGCCCTCGAGAATGCGCGCAACCACAAACGCAACGTTGAGTTCGCGCGCCTGCAGCAGGATCTGGATGCCGCCCGGCAGATTCAGCGCTCGCTTTTGCCGCAAACCCTGCCTGCGATTTCCGGCTACTCGGTCGCTTTCCGCTCCGACACATGCTACGAGGTTGGCGGCGACTATCTCGACATTGTCGAGCAGCCCGATGGCAGCCTGCTCATGGCCGTCGCCGACGTGGCCGGCAAGGGATTGGCCTCGGCTATCATGTCCACCAGCTTTCGCGCAGCCTTTCGCGGCATGGCTGCCACCGGCATACCGCTCGATGAGCTTGCCATGCGGATAAACCAGCACCACTGGGCCGAGGGCGAGGAGGCGCGCCGCCGCTACGTCACCGCGATCTTTCTCCGCCTGCATCCTGAAGCCGGCGAAATCGAGGTCGTCAATGCTGGCCATAATCCCGGCTTCCTCGTCGATGCAAGCGGGACGTCGTACCAGTTTGCCGCCGCGGGCACGCCGCTAGGCCTCGTGCCGGGCATGCGCTATGCCAGCGAGCTTCGAGCTTTCGCCCCCGGAGCCCGGCTCCTCTTTTATACCGATGGCCTCACCGAGGTCTTTCGCGGAGATGAGGAGTTTGGTCCGGAAAGGCTTTTGAATGAATTTTCTACGTGTCCTTTGCGTAAGGCCGATGGTATTCTCGATGCATTGTGGGCAGCCATCCAGGCGTTTGCTGAAGGCCGCCCGCAGGCAGACGATATGACCGCGCTGGCGCTATGCCGCGGAGAGAAGTCTGAATGAGCGAGTCGAAATCTACCACCGTCGAAGTCCGGCTGCCCACCAGGATGGGATACGAGAAGGTAGCCATGAGCACGGCGGCGTCGGTGGCAAAATTGATGGGCTTCCCCGAGGACCGTGTCGAGGATTTGAAGACCGCGGTGGCCGAGGCTTGCATTAACGCCATCGAGCACGGCAACCGCATGAATGAGAAGCTTTCCGTTGGGGTGGTGCTGCACGCCGGCGCCGACTCGCTCGAAGTAAAGGTGATCGACGACGGCACAGGGATCCGCAAGCAGCCGCCTAGGCCCGACATCGACCGCAAGATGCACGGCGAGGAGGATGCGCGCGGGATGGGCATGTTCCTCATCCAGGCGCTGGTCGACGAGGCGGAATGGGTCGCGGGGTCCGACGGCAAAAGCAGCTATGTGCGCCTTGTCATCAAGCTCCACAAAAACTCTGACTAGCTGAGATTTCTAAACGTAAAGAACACGGAGGCAATCGACAAGTGCAATCTGAAACCAAGTCGCGCGTTGACAGGGTCACATCCCCGTCCGGATTTCCGGTTGCGGTCCTCCGTTTCGAAGGCGATATCGCCAGCACCTCAAAGGAAGCCGTCATCGGCACTTACCAGGGACTGCCGAAGGAATCCACGAAGCTAATCCTCCTCGATTTCACGCGGGTCGATTACATCAATTCGAGCGGCATCGCGCTCGTGATTCAACTCCTGATTGAAGCCTCGCACGCGGGACAAACCGTTTGTGCCTTCGGCCTTTCGCCGCACTTCACCAAGGTTTTCACCATGGTCGGCATCACGAAGTACTCGCGCCTCTTCCCCAATGAAGCTGAAGCGCTCGCCGCGCTCTGAGCGTCGCGCTGAATCAGCGCCAGATAGCAGCAAAAAATGATTCTGTCATCTTGAGCGGGGCGCCCTTGGGAAGAGCCGAAGAATCTGAATTTCCCGGCTTACTGCGGTCCCTTGTCGCCCCTTGAGAAAAGCGGGATATGGAAGGGCGTCTCCGTCGCCGTCGACTTCTTTTGCTTGCCGCCTGCGTCCTTGGTCAGGACGGTTCTTTGCGAGTTGATGCACAGCCAACCGCCGTGAGAACGCTCAAAAACGTGAGTAAACACGCCTTTTTCGTCCACCTCGGCCGAATTGACCTTGTGGTGCAGAGTGTAGGTGCCGTTGGCCACGGCGATATCGCCAAGCATGCGCACCGTGATGACCTTTTGCGTGAAATAGAGCGACTTGTCTTCCCCGCTCAGCACCAGCGCCACCTGCTGATTGCGCGTGGTCACGTCGCCGTTGGCCGCGATGTCAACAAACAACGGGGAAAGCACCAGTTCCAAACCATACTGGTCGTGCCGGTTAACGGCATCCGACCAGCTGTCTTCAATCTTCTGGAACTGCGCGACTTCCGGGCTCACCGTGCTGGTGACTCCGGCTGGAACCGTCGTCGCATCGCCGCCCGTGGCCGGATCGGAAGTGGGATTTTGAGCTGATGCCGCCCAACACAGGGAAAGAAGAGCAATAAAACAGGGAAAAACGCGAATCATATGTGGCTTGAACTCCAATTACCAAGCATTTTAGCTCTTTGGACTTGAGAAGCGGCCTGGAGGCGAGCGGAAAAGCCCACCCTTGAAGGGCTCCTCAATCAGTGCTTGTCAGAAATTCTAGAGTAAGCCCTGCAGCTTACCAGGATGATGGAGGGTGACCATCGACTCTTCGATCGAGATCCAACCTTCCTTGCGGAACTGGCCGAGAGTGCGGGTTACCGTCTCCCGGGTAGTGCACGTCATTGACGCCATCTCCTCATGCGTCAGTAGCAACGGGAAACGGTACTCGCCGGTTTCTGTATGCTCGCCGATTTGATGTGCCAGTTCGGTCAACAGTCGCGCCAGCCGGGCCGCCACAGTCTCTGCCAGTGCAATGCGGCACGCATCCTGCAGCGCAAATCGGTACTCCTGGCAAATGCACTGCACTGCACGCAGTTGGGCTTCCTTGTGATTGCGCAAAAAGCTAAGGAACCGCTCACGCTCCACCGGCCGCAACTGCGCCGGCGTTAACGACTCCGCGGTCACTTCATATACGCCATGCGAAAGCACCGCATACAGGCCCAGCATCGATCCCGGTCCCGCTACGCGGACAATCATGTGCCGGTCTTCCGGCCGGCCCGCTGTCAGCTTCAGATAGCCGCTGCATATCAGGTAGAGGCAACGGGCGTCTTCGCCTTGCGTGAAAAGTGATGCCTGCGATGGCAGTGAAATCGTGCTGGTGGCCAATTCCAGGTCTGCAAGGACCGCGCTGCCCAATGAGCAAAACCACCCCGGACGGCGATTGGCACAAGCTGCGCAACCGAGCGGCGACGAGCGATTCGTGTGCTTTGGCCTCGTCTGTTCTTCAACCGAAATCTGTATGTCCGCCATCGTCTTGTCCCGTTCTCTTTCGATGGGGCCCGTCGCCTCCACCGTTCCTGAATCTCTGGTTCCACTTTGACAGGCGGCGGTTGAGGCCAGGATGCCCAAAGGTCCCCGCAAACACGGCATTCGGTTCGCCGGAACTGGCATCCATATGCAGTTTGCTTGACTAAAGCCCGCTTTGGATGTGATGGGCCTCACGTTTCTGAAATCAGCTAAACCCCTGTGATGCCTTGGGCCAGGCTCCCGCCCATGATCCCCCGCAAGTCACTCAAACTGGGGGCGTTCACTATCTGGTGGAAAGGCCTCCTACCGTGTGATGGACATCACCGCCCGAGATCATGACAAAACCGTAATCTTTCGAGCATGTGGTGATGTTCCACACGTGCAAGCGCCTGTACTCCATTCCGAGAGCTTTCGTTCCGTGCTGGCGCTCACAAGTTGGGAGAAGTCACCACATTGACCCGCTCCATCCGTGCGGACGTTGGTTTTTAAGCTGTGCTAGGAAGTTTTTCTGAAGGTGGTATTTTTGCATGCATACAAATAAGCCGGTAACGCAATCGCCGTTCGGTGCGGCCCAGGGAATGAAGACGGGGCTGCGAGTGCTTTTGATGTTGTTGATGGGCGCGGGCCTCATGTGCGCAACGGCGCTGGCCGCTCCGCCAGCTGGAGCGAAAGCCTCTGACGCATCGGCCAAGGCAGCTCAAGCCACCTTCGTCGGCGCGGATACTTGTGCGACCTGCCACGAAGAGGTTTCCAAGGGATTCGCCTCCAACCCGCACACCAAAATGAGCATGATGCACGGCAACGCCAATGGCGTTACCTGCGAAAACTGCCACGGGGCCGGCAGTGATCACGTGGCCGGCGGCGGCGACGTCACCAAGATCTTCAATCCCGCCAAGGCCTCGGCCAAAGACGTGGACGCCAAGTGCCTGAGCTGCCACGCGGGTACGCATCCGAACTTCATGCGTGCTCCTCATGCCAAGGCCAATGTTAGCTGCATCAGCTGCCACAGCATTCATGGCAGCAAAGAAGAGAAGCTCCTCAAGGCTCCCCAGCCCACGCTCTGCTTTCAGTGCCATAACGACGTGAAGCCGCAGTTCGATATGGCCTTCCATCACCCCGTGCCCGAAGGCGTAGTCAAGTGCACCGACTGCCATGACGTTCACGGCACATTCCAGCCAAACAACCTGAGAGCGACGGTCGATCAGAACATGGTTTGCACCAAGTGTCACACCGACGTGCGCGGGCCTTTTGTTTACGAGCACGCCCCGGTCAAGGCCGAAGGCTGCCTGGCATGCCATTCGCCGCACGGTTCGCAGAACGCACGCATGCTGAACATGCCGAACATCAATGTGCTCTGCAACCAGTGCCACAGTGCGGTCGCTGCCGGCACGGTTCATGGTCAGGGTCAGGGATCATCGGACAGCGTGCCCTGTACGAGTTGCCACACCTACATCCATGGCTCGAACTTCAGCGTGGCGTTTCTTAGGTAGGAGTGATGGAGCCGTGCCTCAACTGTTGCATCAGTACTGCACGGCTCCCATAGCAGATTTGCACGGGGTTTCAAAGATTCGATGTTGGCAACGAGTTTTATTCAAGTGAGGCTTCATATGAAGAACGTAGGCTGGTTTTCTCGGCTTCTTAATCAACAGCCATCTTTTGCAATGTTCCTGGGAATGCTTGTGGCCATGTTTCTGGCGGCGGCGTGCATCGCTGTAGCTCAGAATCCCGCCGCCCCGGCGGCGCCCGAAGCGCAGATGAGCGTGCCCACCGGATACTCGATTCATGAATCCATCGATCTCGGCGGCCGCATGGCAGGCACCTCAGGCAGCGGCGCCATGTACGACACGATGGTCAATCTGCACACCGGTCCCCGCGTACTCGGCGAGACCTTCGAGCTGCACGCGCTGCCGGGCACCAAAAACGCTCCGCTCGACGATATGCGGGTTTTTGCCAGCGGCTTCGGCGGCGATCCCAACAGCTTCGCCAAGATGGACTTCTCAAAGAGCAAGTACTACGAATTCTCGGCGAACTTCCGCCGCGACCGCCAGTACTTCGATTACGATCTGCTCGGCAATCCGGGAATCCCGAGCGGGTATTCCATTCCGATCGGGCCCTCCACGGCGCCCACCGGCTCCTACGCGTGGCCGCAGGTCACGCAATCGCCGTTCATGTATAACACCGTGCGCCGCATGACCGACACCAACTTGACCGTGCTGCCGCTGTCGACAGTGACGTTCCGCTTCGCGTATGCGAAGAACATCTTCCAGGGCCCGAGCCTCACCCCGAGCGGAAACTCGGTGGCCGGACAGGAAATCATGCTGCAGGAATTCCAGCGCAACAGCACCGACGATTTCACGGGCGCTGTCGACTGGAAGCCCGTACAAGGCACCAAGCTAACCTTCGAAGAACAGGTCGACCACTACAAGGGCGACTCCTACATGACCATGGCTCCTCAGTACCTCAACGTGCAGGAGGCAAACGGAACCAAGGTCTCTCTGCTGGACAGTTACCAGCAATACGTGCCGTATGGCTACAACACCAGCACGGGCGCATTTGCCGCGAGCAGCAACTGCAACGCCACCAGCATGGCCAATTCGTCCACGATTCTTTACGCCAATCCCAATGGCGGTTTGCCGATCATCGACCCTGCCTGCAACGTCATCAGCAGCTACTTACGCTCGCAGCCAACGCGTGTGATCTTCCCGACCGAGATTCTCCGGTTCCAGAGTTCGAGCATCAGGAATCTCTCCATGAACGGCAATGTCCGCTACACCGACGCGAACATGAACCTGCCCAACTACTACGAGCAGTTCCAGGGCCTGCAAGGAGCGAACCGCTCGATCGCTTATGGGGGCAACGCCAACGCCAAGCGTGAAGTGATGGCCTTCGACTACGGCGTCGTATGGCAGGTGGCGAAAAAGGTTAGCCTGGAAGATCAGATCAATTATTCCAACGCGCACCAGCCGGGAATTGCCGCGTTCACGAGCGGAACCACCGTGACCGTGCCTACGACAGCGGGCCAGGAGACGATCAACAACCCGACGCTCACGACCTGCACGACGATCAATTCGACCACGACCTCGCCGGCCGGCTGCAAACCGACCACCTCGGGAGCTACAGGCGGTCCCGCGATCGGCGGCACGCAAGCCGGTTACTTCGGCCAGATGTTCACGACCAACAATTTCACCGTGAGTTGGGATGCGACGCCGCGCAGCAGCTTCTCGTTCACCTGGCGCTATCAGGATCACCTGATCTCAGAGGGCCAGGGGACCGGGGCGCACAACATTCCGATTCCGGCGAACAATACGACGTCCGGCACGGTGACGATTCACGAAAACGGCGGAATCTTCAACGTCGCCCTGCGGCCGGCGACCAACTGGGAACTGAACGGCAGCGTCGAGGCGATGCATAACGACAATGCCTTTACACCGATGGGATTCCGGCAGCTTCGGCACTACAGGATGCACACCATTTACCGGCCGAAGTCCTGGGCCACGGTCTCCGGCGCCTTCAATGACCTGGAGCGGCATAACAATACGAATAACAATCAGAACTTCACAGGCAACACCACGGCCTACTACGGCCCGCTCAATCATGTCGATCATTCGCGGACGGAAAGCTTTGGCACCGAGCTCTTCCCCAACGAGCGCTACGGACTCGATTTCAATTACTCCTATAGCGATGTGTACATGGCAGACAACGCCTGCGTGCTGGGCTCGGCTTACCCTATGCCGGGCGCAACCAGTGTGCCTGGCATCGCCGCCCAGAGCGGAACCCTTTGCGGCGCCGTCGCGGCAAACACCCACGGGCCACCAGCAGAAACTGTCCTCGTGGGACCGGTTAAAGATTTCATGGATGCTCCAACCCAGTACGTATCGGCCGCCTTCATGTACTCACCCGTGAAGACAGTTCACTCCAATCTTGGTTACCGCATTACCGATGTCAACGGCAGCCGGTTCTTCACCGATGCAATGGACGTGAACGGTTCGCTGGTGAACAAGTACCAATCGCCCTTCGTGGATTTTTCGTGGGAGTCGCGTCCGGGCCTGATCTGGAAGGCTGAGTACAACTTGTTTGACTACGGGGAGGGTGGCCGTTCCGGCGCACAGTATTGTATGAGTAATCCTGCCCTTGCGGTAGGAACGGCCAACGAATCGGCATCGGTTGTTCCTTGCAGCTCCGTGCCGAATACCGCCATGAACTCAGGCTCGCCGGTTTACGGGTTCACCGCGCCGCGGAATTTCCACGCCAACAACGTCGTTTTGGGAGTGCACTACCAGTTCTAACCAACGCTGCCGCCCCGGCCCGCAATACCGGGGCGAACCAGCATGAAGATCTTTGATTGACCACCGCTTCCGTCATCGAAGCGGTGCAGCTTCTGAAAGACAGGAAAAGTCTTTCGGGTTCGACCGCGGTAAGTAACCTCCTGGAAAAGCCGCACGCGTCGGGAAGGGCCGCGCTTGAGACTGGCCGGGAAAGTAATTCAGGAGTAGCGCGATGAGCAAGTCGATTCGTATTTATGGTGCGTTAGCCGCTGTCATTCTTATGGCTGGCGCTGTGAGCTTTGCCCAGTCTTCCGGGGAAGCGACATACAAGGCCAAATGCCAGAGCTGTCACGGAGCCGAGGGCACTCCCAATCCTGGGATCGCCAAGGCGATGGGCGTCAAGCCGGTCAGCGATCCTTCGGTCAAGTCGATGTCTGAGGCACAGATGATTTCGGTTACCGAGAGCGGCAAGGGCAAGATGCCGGCGTACAAGGGCAAGCTCACCGACGCCCAGATCAAGGACTCGGTGAACTACTTCCGGAGTCTCGGCAAGTAAGAGCAAGTGTTCGCGAAGCAAGACGAAGTGTAAGCGCAAGTCAGGCCGGCGCGGTCGTCGGTTCCAAAACCCCGATCGCGCCGGTCTGCGTCCAGTGGTTCCTGTTACCATTTCGGTTGCACGAGGAGCGGCCGCAAGCACGGGCGCGAAGCTGGAACCATCAACCTTAACTGAACGGCAAGCGCTTGGTTGCGCGTACGGCCGGCAAAAACCTCAAGGAGATTCGCCATGATTAGAAATTCTCGCTCAACAATTGTGCTGGCCGCTGCGGTGCTGCTTGCCGGCTCCATGTGCTTCGCTGAAGACGGCGCGGCAACCTACAAGGCAAAATGCGCCATGTGCCACGGCCCCACCGGCACCCCCAGCGCAGGAATGGCCAAGGCCATGGGCATCAAGCCCGTCTCCGATCCCGCGATGAAATCTGTCACCGAAGCCCAGGTCGAGGCCACGGTCAAGAACGGCAAAGGCAAGATGAAGCCCATAGCTGGGCTCAACGACGCGCAAGTGAAGGCCGTCGCCGAGTACTTCAAGACCCTCAAGTAAGCATTACAATCTGCGCAGTAGTTCGCAGGCAGGCCCGCCTCCTCCAGGCGGGCCTCCCGTGCATGGAGGCTGAGGAAACGTGTCGGTAATTCAAAAATTCAGTCAAGGCTGGCTTCGCCCGGCGCTCTTTTTCGGCAACAACCCCATCAGCCTCGCTGGCGGCGCCATCACCACCGCCTCCGGCGTCACTATGATCAGCTACTGGCTCGCCGAGCTTTCCGGCCACCTCAGCGACAATCCCTACCTCGGCATCATCTTCTTTCTTATCCTGCCGGTGCTCTTCCTGCTGGGCCTCGCGCTCATCCCCATCGGCGTGCTGATCCGTCGCAGAAAACTTCAAAAGGCTGGTCAGATCCCCGCCGAGTTTCCCAAAGTTGACCTCAACGATCCCATTTTTCGTCACGGCCTCGATATAGTGCTCGTCGCCACCATCGTGAATTTTCTTGTCGTGGCCACGGCAAGCTACCACGGCGCGGAGTACATGGATTCACCGCAGTTTTGCGGCCGATCCTGTCACGTTATGGCGCCCGAGTACACCGCTTACCAGATCGGTGACCACTCCCACGTCCCTTGCGTCGAGTGCCACATCGGCACCGGCGCCCAGGCTTACTTTAGCGCCAAGGTCAACGGCACCAAGCAGCTCATTGAAGTCTCGATGCATCCATTTGCGCCACTCGCGCCCAAAATCGTTCCCAACTACCCCACGCCGATTCCTTCACCCGTCACCAGCCTCCGCCCGGCCCGCTATACCTGCGAAGCCTGCCACACGCCCCGCCGTTTCGATGGCGACAAGTTTTTCGTGAAATCCGAATTTGCCGACGACGAAAAGAACACTGAATCCCAGACCGTACTCATTCTGCATCTCGGTGGCGTCGATTCGTTTTCGAACTACGTCGGCATTCATGGCGTCCATCTCGGCCACATCGAATACGTCGCCACCGACTCCTCGCGAACCACGATTCCCTGGGTCGAGCGCCAGAACGCCGACGGCTCTTTTACGACCTATAGCTCTCTGCCTGCCGGTAGTGGCGTTCCCGAGGGCCAGCGCCGCGTCATGGACTGCGTCGACTGCCACAACCGGGCCGCGCACACCTTCGTTACGGCAGAAGATGGCATCAACCAGGCCATGGCCAGCGGCCTCATCAGCGCCGATCTGCCCTGGATCCACAAAGAAGGTCTCCAACTGCTCAAGGCGACGTATTCCAGCCAGGAACAGGCGAGCGCCGAGATCCCCCAGGAGCTCACGAACTTCTATCGCCAAAGCAATCCCGATGTGCTGGCCTCAAAAGCCTCACAGGTACAGGCCGCGGGCAAGGAACTGGTGACGCTTTACACCCAGAATGTCTTTCCATTCATGAAGGTCACCTGGGGCACGCATCCCAACAACATCGGCCACATGAGTTATCCCGGTTGCTTCCGCTGCCACGACGGCAACCACACCGCCAAAGACGGCAGCTCCATTCCTCAGGACTGCTCCGTCTGCCACAACCTGCTCGCCGTCGAGGAAGCCAAGCCGAAAGTACTCTCCGACCTCGGTATTCAGCCCCAATCCGTCGGTGCAGCCTTCTAAACTGTCTCTTACGCACTTGCCGTGCCAGAGCGCTCAGGCCCCAGCGTGTTACGCTTGCATTTCGCGCGATTTCAACTTTGCGGAAACACCGCGGGAGCACGCCGACTCATGCATTCCAACCATCCGCTTCATTTCAATCTCATAGCCGCGGCACACGCTTCAATGATCGAGCACGGATTTCAGCCCGACTTTCCCGCCGGAACCGACACCGAACTGGCCGCCATCCAGGCCCAGCCCGCTGTTCCTGCCGCCGACGGCATCACCGATCTTCGCAACCTGCTCTGGTCCTCCATCGACAACGACACTTCAAAGGACCTCGACCAGATCGAATGGGCCGAGCAGCTCGCTGACGGCCGCATTCGCGTGCTGGTGGGTGTGGCTGACGTCGATGCCCGCGTCAAGCAGGGCACCGTCATCGACAAGCACGCTGCGTTCGAAACCACATCGGTCTACACCGGAGTCACCATCTTTCCCATGTTGCCCACCCAGCTCTCCGAGGGCATGTCGTCGCTCAACGAAAATCAGGACCGCGCCGCCATCGTCGTCGAATTCGCCATCGACGCCAATGGCAATGCCTCCGATGGCAAGGTCTATCGCGCGCTCGTCCGCAACCGCGCGCAGCTTGCATACCCCAGCGTCGGCACGTGGCTCGAAGGCCACGCCGATCCGCCGGCGAAAGTCGCCGCGAGCACCGATCTCGCCGCCCAACTCAAGCTGCAGGATGCAGCAGCGCAGCGCATGGAAGGCAGCCGCTTTCAGCACGGCGCTCTCGATCTTGAAACCATTGAAACGCGTCCCGTCCTCATCACCGATCAGGTCGTCGGCATCGCACCAATCCAGAAGAATCGCGCTACGTCGCTCATCGAGGAATTCATGATCGCCGCCAACGGCGTCGTCGCGCGCACCTTTGAAGCTGCGGGTGTCGCTTCCATCCGCCGCATTGTGCGCACGCCCAAGCGCTGGGACCGCATCGTCGAATTAGCCAAGGCAAAGGGCTACACCCTCCCCGCCGAGCCCGACTCGAAAGCGCTCAATGATCTCTTGCTCACGTTAAAGCAAAAGGAGCCCGATCGCTTTCCCGATATCTCGCTCACCGTCATCAAGCTCCTGGGCCCCGGCGAATACATCCTCGTCAAGCCCAATCAACCTTCACCCGGCCACTTCGGCCTCGCCGTCCAGGACTACACCCACTCCACCGCGCCCAACCGCCGATTCCCCGACGTGGTCACACAGCGCCTGCTCAAGGCACAGCTCACCCACTCAGCGCCGCCCTACTCTGAAGACAACCTCAATGCCATCGCGCAGCGGTGCACTGAGATGGAAGACGCCGCGCGCAAGGTCGAGCGCGAGATGGAAAAGCGGATCGCGGCAGTGGCTCTCCACCCGCACATCGGCCAGACTTATCCCGCCATTGTCACTGGTGTCAACAACTACGGAACTTTCGTGCGTATCCTCGATCCGCACGTCGAGGGCAAGCTGGTCAGCGGCGGCAAAGGCCTCGACGTCGGCGATCGCGTCACCGTCAAGCTCGTCGCCACCGATCCTGAGCGAGGGTTCATCGACTTCGCCGCATAAGTCATTCAATATAAGTGTTTTAGAGCAGTACGGCAAAGTCGGACCGCGGACCCTCCACGTCCCAATATCTGCGCTCAGGCAAAACAATTTCCTGTGTCTGGTGCAGGCCCCACTGCGTCTAACAGAGAAATTGTTGATGCGTCATTAAGCGTATCCCGCCAAGTCGTTTTGCAAATCAGGCCTACGGCTTGCGGATTAATCCGAGCGGCTTCCCCCCAATTCGGCTTGCCTTCCGGCAAGTCGTGCAAGTTGATGCCGGCTCAACAGCAGGTGAATCGATGCGTTTCAATTCCTGGCTGATCACCGGATCAGCTATTTTCTGGACGGTCAGCACTGCCGCGCCCAAACCGCTCTCCGCGCAGCAGACCGCGCCTGCGCAAATGGCTTCGACGGCACTTCCTGACGCTCCCGTGCCACAAAATGCTCCGGACCAATCTTCGTCCTCCAGCCAGGCGCAGCCGGCCGGGACAGCCACAGCGCAAGACGATAACGCCAGCGAGCAGTTGAAGCACAAGCCCCCGCCCCAACCGAAGCGTATTCTTGGCGTCATGCCCAACTACCGCGCCGTGAGCGCGGGCGAAATCCCTCCGCCACCCACGTCGCGCGAAGCTTTCATGGTCGCCACAAGGAACAGCTTTGACTACTCTGCCTTCGTCTTCGTCGGCATCACCTCGTTGCTGGCCGAAGGCACAAATGCTCACTCCCAGTTAGGCAAAGGCGTGCCCGGATACTGGGCCTATTACTGGCGCGGCTATCTCGACAAAACCGACGGCAACTACTGGGTCGACTGGGTCTTTCCCACCGCCTTGCATCAAGACGAGCGTTACTACGCCAAGGGCGAGGGCGGAGTCATCAATCGATCCGTCTACGCAGCCACCCGCATCCTCATCACGCCCAACGACCACGGCAAAAACACCTTCAATGTCTCAGAACTTCTTGGCCGTGGCGTGTCGCAGGCGATCTCCCTTTCCTACTATCCCAGCAAAACGCAAACTGCCACCGGCTTCACTGAGAAATATGCATACGCCCTCGGCCGCGATGCGATCACCAACGTATTCCGTGAGGTCTGGCCCGACATCAACGAGCACTTGCACCATCATCATGATTGATTCAAAAGAAATGCTTCATACTGAGAACCGAGGAAAGAATGCAATCACGTTCGGGCTCGAATCTGATCGTCTTCGCCGCGGGCTTCGTCTTCGCGGTTTGTTCGATCTCCTTGGTAGCGCAGCAAACTGCCTCAGACGCAAATGCCTCCGCGCTTTCCGCCATCACTTCCGTTGCCCTTCCAGACGCGCCCGCTCCGCAACTTGAACTCGCCTTCGCCGACGATCCGCCGCCCCAGGCGCAGAGTGCGCAGCAACCATCCGCGACACCCGCCTCCGCGCCGCCGCCGGACAGCGCACCGCAGAGCAGTTCCAGTTCCCAAAGCTCCACGCAGCCGCCCGCACCACCACAGTCCCAGCACGACAAAGCTGCCGCCCAAATCAAGGAACAGGAAAAGCAGCGCATCGGCGGCATCTTGCCATCGTTTAACGTTACTTATCGGAGCGATGCCGTATCCATGACGGCGAACCAAAAAATTGGTCTCGCCTTTCGCTCCGCCGTTGATCCGTACACCTTTGGGATCGCATTTGTCGTGGCAGGTTTTTCAGAATTGCAGGACGAAGGCACCGGCTTCGGCTGGGGCCCCGAAGGCTACTTCAAGCGCTCCGGCGCCGCCTATCTCGATGCCTTCGACGGCGCCATGATCGGCAACGGATTCCTGCCCGCCCTCCTGCATCAGGATCCGCGCTACTTCCGTCTCGGTCACGGCAGCTTCCATCACCGGTTCTTCTACGCCATCGCCACCAGCTACATCTGCAAGCACGACAACACAGGAAAATGGGAGCCCAACTACTCCAACGTTGGCGGCAACATCATCGCCGGAGCCATCTCCAATCTCTATTACCCGTCGCAGACTGCGGGTCTGGGCCAGACCATCGACAATGGTTTGATCGTCACCACGGAAGGCACCTTCGGCGGAGTGCTTCAGGAGTTCTGGCCCGACATCTCGCGCAAACTCTTCCACAAAGACCCAACACGCGATCTCGACGCGCAGGCGCGCGCGATGGACGATGCTGCAAAGCAGAAAAAACAGCAGGAGCAGGACCAGAAGTAGCGGCAAATGACAATTCGGTCGCGAATCGTTCTTCGTGAGAAGAACATCTAAACCGCAAGTCCAACAGGAAAGGAGATTTCTGTTGAGGAGTGGCCGTTCCCCCGAAATCCAAGCTCTCCTTCTGCACCTCGAGATTGTCAGAGTGGGTATTAAATGTAGCGCGCATGCTCCCCGAGAGAACCTCCCCATGCCTTTGATTGTTCGCTCCCGGAGATTATTCTCCAGGTGTCTTTTCTCATTTGGACTTTCCGTCGTGGCGCTGGTCGGCGTCAACGCCTGCGCGGTCGTGCCAGCTCAGCAGGCCGAGGTTGACAATTCTCGCCCAGTCGTTTTCGCGGACTCGGTGACCGCAGCTCCGGCACCCGATTCGGCCTCCCAGGCGGCCACTGCGGCACAATCCTCCAGCACCAGCGCGCCTGCACCGCAGAATCAGCCGGTGCAAGGTGCGCAGCGGGATTTGAGCGGCCAGCAAACAAAGCGCATCCTCGGCATCATTCCCAACTTCCGCGCAGTCAGCGTCGACCAGCAGTTGCCGCCCGAGACCGTCAAAGACAAGTTCATGGGCGCCACTGAGGACTCGTTCGATTACTCCTCGATCTTCTTCCCTGCAGTCATCGCCGCATACAACATGGATCAGCGCGCAACTCCCGAGTTCCATGAGGGCGTGGCCGGCTATGCTCGTTACTTTTGGCATTCAGCCGTGGACCAAACCAGCGAGAACTACATGGTCGAGTTTATTTTTCCCACGATCACCCGCGAAGATTCGCGCTACTATACGCTCGGCCACGGAGGATTCCTCAAACGCACGGGCTACGCCCTCAGCCGTGCCGTCATCACCCGTTCAAACTCGGGAACAGAAGTTTTCAACCTGAGCGAGGTCCTCGGCGCCGGCGCCGCCTCGGGCATCTCGAATCTCTATTACCCCTCCGCTTCAAGGTCTCTCGGGAACACTGGATCCGAGTGGGCCATCGATGTCGGGATTGACGCAGGAACCTTCTGGTTCCGGGAATTCTGGCCCGACATGAACCGCCATCTCTTCCACAACAAGTACAGCAACGCCCCCGCGCAAAAGTAACGTCTGGGCAAAACGCCGCTCCCTTGGTCCCTTGGCCCCTGCCTTGCGGTATCATTCCTCCATCTCAAGAAACGCATTCGAATTCTGAACCTAACCGCGGGCTCCCGCGCCGGAGCAAGAAAGGCCTTGTATGGATTCCTCGCCGCTTTTCGTTTTCCTCCTCATCGTTGCCGCCATCGTGGGCATTTTTATTCTGGTCACGGTCCTCAAAACCATGTACACCGTGCGCACTTACTCCGCCGGCGTCGTCGAGCGCTTCGGCAAGTTCAATCGCGTGGCGAAGCCCGGCCTCCAGTTCCTATTGCCCTATTGCGAAACCGTTCGCCTCATTGACCTGCAGGTCCGCCAGGCCGTGGTCAACGTTGAAACCAAAACCAAGGACAACGTCTTCGTCACCATCCCTGTCTCGGTGCAGTACCAGGTGGTCGAATCCAAGGTCTTCGATGCCTACTACAAGCTGAGCAACCCGCAGGCCCAGATCGAGAGCTACGTCTTCAACTCCATCCTCGGCCACGTGCCCACGCTCACCCTCGACGAGGCCTTCGAGCAGATGCAGCAAATCTCTGGCGCCGTCAAGCGCGATCTCGACGAAGTCATGGACACCTTTGGCTACAACATCCTGCGCGCGCTGGTCACCGACATCGTGCCCGACGCCAAGGTCAAGGCCGCCATGAACGACATCAATGCCGCGCAGCGCGAACAGATCGCCGCCCAGGCCCGCGGCGAAGCCGACAAGATTCTCAAGGTCAAGCAGGCAGAGGCCGAAGCCGAATCCAAAGCCCTGCAGGGCGACGGCGTCGCCCGCCAACGCCAGGCCATCATCAAGGGCCTCCAGTCCTCGGTCGAGCAATTCAAATCCGCCGTCGAAGGCAGCACAGCGCGCGACGTCATGGCCATGGTGCTTCTCACGCAGTACTTCGACACCATGCGCGAAGTTGGCGTGATGGGCAAGACGGCGACAATTTTCCTGCCCAGTTCGCCCGGCACCGTCAACGACCTAATGACGCAAATCATGGCCGGCTTCCAGACCACCAAACCGCAGTAACAGGGACCAAGGGACCGAGGGATCAAGGAATCGGATGAAAATTAGAGTCGATTTGTCATCCTGAGCGCGGGTGGCCCACCGCAGCGGGCCACCGCAGCCGAAAGATCTGCCGTTGTCTTTCGTCTTGTATCAGGCCGCAGCCGCCATCAACAGGCGCTTTAGCCCCTCTGGGAGCTCTTCGAAACGACACTACGTTCCGAGTCATTCGTCAGACGCTGCGCGGGCTCGCCCCAATGCATTCACGTCTCCCCTGAACGAATCCCCGCCCCGATTTGCTGCCCGAACCAAGCACTCTCATTCCGCGGTCGGCATGTGCACGTACATCGACTGGATGCCAACCCGTCCCGGCCCAGTGAATCGGTTCCACACCAGGTTACCCGCGCTCGCGAACAATCCTGTCGTCAACTTCTGGAACTGCGTCTCCATCTGCACTGTGGGATCCTTGTACACCCAGCCGCCTGGCTCAATATCAATCTGCTCTCCGGCTCCAAGCGTCACCTCGAACACGTTCCCGTAACCGTGCACCCACACAATGCCGTCGCCCTCAAGCGCGCGGAAATGGTCGATAAAGAATCCTGTGCCGCCTAGCAGCATATTCGATACGCCCTTCACGCGCGTGAAAGTGTAGTCCACGCTGCCCGTCGCGGCCAGGAACTGATGTTCGCGCATATCCAGTCCTTCTCCACGGCTCAAGTGAATGGCGAAGATGTGCCCCGCGCCGTCGCGGCTGAATCCCATTTGTCCGGGACCGCTGGCCTCCGTCAAAAACACGGGCATTCCGGCCAGCACCCGCTTGAGCGCGCCCTTCAGCGGCCGGATGCCGATGCGAACCCCCAGGTCTTTCCACAGCAGAATGTAGTGCTCAAAGTAGACGGCCATTGCGCTGAGCTCAACGTGAAGCACGGGCACGAGTTCGCCTTCAATGTGATAGGTGACACCTGCAAATGTCTCGGCACGCGCAGCGGTCGGTCTCAGGACGGGAATCGGCATTTCGCCTCCATGTTTCACAGGAATTGGTTGTTGACCCATGATGTACCGTGCGAAGCAATTGAGCAAGTGACCGGAGCACGAATCTCTCCTGCGTCCCGCCCCCGGCGAGAACGTCGCAAATCATTTGCAGTCAGCCCGCGTCAGCGGGCGTAAGAATCGTCACCGCAGCTAGAAGCTAGGAGCTAGCAGCTAGCGGCTGCTCTTCAAACTCCTCATTTAGCCAATTCGAGAATGCCGCGAGTGCCCCAGGTCTCGTTTTTGAGACCAGGGAAAGCACGATCCCCACCTTACCTCTTCGCTGACTTGCGGACTCGCCGACCCGCCGCCTTGCTGCTTTTCTCATTCTTTTCTACCCGCAGCTTCCATGCCGAGTGCAGCGCGCCGCGCAGTGAGTCTTCATCGGCCTCTGCGAGCCGGATGTGTGTCATGCCCATCTTTCCCCAACCGCCATGAATTGGCAAAAACAAATCCGGCCGCTCCGCAAGGAACTCCGCCTGCACCTCCGGCGTGAGCATCAAATTGCCGTAGCCCTGCTTCACTGACGCCAAAGTCGCAAAGGTCCGCCTACCGACGCGAAAATCCACCGCGCCCATATGCGAGCCCTCCTCCGCACCTTCCAGACTGAGCGCGATCCGCTTGAAATCTCTCGCAGTCATCTTCTTTCTGACCCCTGATCCCTGACCCCTGACCCCTGGCCTTCAAACTCTTCATTCAGCCATTTGCTGAACGCCGCAAACTCTTCATCGCGCCCCAGAAAGTCGCGCACCATCTCGCGACCCGGCTTTGACCCGCCTTGTTCCAGCACCAGCTTGCGATACCGTGCGCCCGTCTCCCCGCCCAGCAAATCCGCCGGATCGAACTGCCCGAAGAAGTCCAGCGCAATCACCTTGTCGAACATATACGTGTAGTAGTTCGACGAGTAGCCCATCAGGTGCCCGAAGCTCGCGTACATCTTGTTGCCTTCGAGCCACGTCCACGGCTGAAACTGCTTGTACAACTCGCGCGTGACCACATCCGGATCGAGCCCAGCCGGATCCTGGTCGTGCAGATTAAGCGAAAGCGTCGTGTAGTAGAGCTGCGTCCTCACCCAGTCGGCGCGCCCGAACGCGCCCGCCCGCTTCATCGTCCGAATCAGCTCCGACGGCAGCACCTCGCCCGTCTCGTAATGTCTCGCAAACGACTGCAGGAGCTTCTCGTCGCGGAAAAACTCCTCCAGCATCTGCGACGGCACCTCGATAAAATCGCCCTCCGTCGCAAATCCCGAGAGCCCCGCCCACTCGGTTTGCCCGCCAAGAATCGCGTGCATCAGATGCCCGAACTCGTGAAAGAAAGTCACCACATCCGAGTACTGCAACAAGCCAGGATCCTTTTCCTCCGGCGCCGGAAAATTGCAGATCAGCGCAGCCTCGGGCAGCGCGCGCCCGCGCACGCCCGTTACTACCGGCGCCGCGGAGAACCACTTGTCCTTGCCCTCGCGCGGATGCATGTCGAGATAAAAGCGCCCCACCGCCCGCCCGCCGTCAAACACTTCATACACCGAAACCGCTTTGTCCCAGGCCGGAGCCTGCGATGGCCGGAACTCCACCTTGAACAACTTCGCCGCCGTTTTCAGCACGCCAGCCTCAACCTGCTTGTACGGAAAATACGGCCGCACCGACTGCGAATCGAAATCGAACTCCGCGCGCCGGAACTGCTCGTACCAATATCCTCTGCTTGTAATATCGATTTCGCTCAACCCCGCATCTCTCTGCCGCGCAAACTCCAGCACAACTTTGTGCTCATGCTTCGCGCCCTCGCGGCTGGCCTTGTCGAGCTTCGAAAGAAACCCGCGCACATTCGCCGCCGACTTCATCATCTGGTCGGCCGTCGCCAGGTCGGCCCAGCTCCTGAAGCCCAGCACGCTCGCAATCTCCTGCCGCGTCCCCAAAATGTCAAGAAGAATCTGCCGGTTCGCGGGATACGCCCTCGTGTTGTACGCCAGAAACATCCTCTCGCGCAGCGCCGCGTTCGCTGCGTACGTCATCACCGGCATCATGTCCGGCGGATCGGTCGTCAGTGTTACGCGCTCCACACCTTCTTCACCTTTTTCCGACGGATGCCGCGCAATATAATCCGCAGGCAAGCCCTCCAGTTCCTTCGGCGAAGCCTCGATCGCCTTCGCGCCCTCCTGTATGTTGCGGCCGAAGCCAAGCGCAAGCATCGTCGCCTTATCGTGCAGCGCGTGCAACCGGTCCCGCGTCTCCTTGTCCTTGTCCACACCGGAGAGCCGGTAGCCCAGCAGCGTGCGCTCCACGTAGTGCTTCGTCGCGGCGCTCGCTCCATCCAGCTTCATCGCCACCAGCGCGTCATACACCTCGCGGTTCAGGCTCAGTGCGCTGCCCGCCATCGCCACCCGCTGCGCCTCCAACTGCGCCTGGTCGCGCACCGCCTTGTCCGCGGCCACCGAGTTCAAAATCCCCGCCTGCGCTCCGGCCAGGCTCAATTGCTCAATTGCCTTGTCGTAAAGCGCGAGCGAATTCTCCGGCGTGCGTTCGCCCTTAACCGCCAACAGCTCTGCCAATGCTTTCTCGTGAGCCTCCAGCCGCGCGCCCACCCATGCAGTCAGCGCCTCGGCCGACGCGGCGCCGCCGGCCTCCCAAGCATGCAGAGTTTGTCCAGCAGCCGCGCCCGCAGAAATTTCAGTTGCCATCGTCGGGAACCCTCCAAAACTCTAGACTAACAAGACGCTTTCGCGAGGCTGCTCCCAGCGATACGCAGGGCCGCCAACCTCTTCGAAAAATTCTGGGATGAAAACTGGTTTCATGTCAGGGCACAACTTGAGAGCTCCCGACAAACCCTGGGGTGAAGAGCTTTGTAACAGGGCACGACTTGAAGTCGTGCCTTTTCACAAAGCCATTTATGCAACCAGTTCTAGTCTCCTGAGTCATAAATAGATTGCATATTTGGCGGAGATGTTCTATGGTGAGGTATGAAGCCTCGTCGTGGACGTCCGAAGATACATGAGTTGGTGGTTAGCGCGGCGCAGAAGGCCGAATTGGAGCGCATCGCACGGCAGTCGCGCAGCGCCCGGTCGGTGGCATTTCGAGCGCGAATTATTCTGGAGTGCGCAGGGGGAGCCAGCAATGCAGCGGTGGCGGCAAAGTTGCGCACCACTGGTTTTACAGTGGGTCTTTGGCGCAATCGTTTCATTGCCGAAGGATTGGTTGGCCTGGGCGATGAGCCGCGTCCTGGAGCGCCGCGTGAGATCGGTGACGAGAAGATTGAACAGGTTGTGCGGCTGACGTTGGAGAAAACCCCGAAGGGGGTTACGCACTGGTGCAGCCGCATGCTGGCAACCAAAACCGGATTAAGCCAGTCCACCATCAGCCGCGTCTGGCGAGCCTTCGGATTGAAACCACATCGCACGGAGAGTTTTCAACTATCCACCGACCCATTGCTGATCGACAAGGTGCGGGATATTGTAGGACTTTATCTTGATCCACCTCATCATGCGCTGGTGCTGTGCGTTGATGAGAAGTCGCAGATACAGGCTCTCAGTCGTACCCAGCCGGTGCTGCCCATGCGAGCCGGACAACTGGAAAGGCGCACCCATGACTACAAGCGCCACGGCGTCACAAGCCTGTTTGCGGCCCTCGATATCGCCACCGGCAACGTTCTCGGCAAATGCTACCGCCGGCATCGCTCGGTGGAGTTCCTCGACTTCCTGAAAAGGATCGACGCGGCAGTTCCGTCCGATATGGAAATCCACCTGGTATTGGACAATTACGGCACCCACAAAACTGCGCTGGTTCGGCAGTGGCTACAAAAACGACCGCGCTACCATCTGCACTTCACTCCCACCCATGCTTCCTGGCTCAACCAGGTCGAGCGCTGGTTCGCACTGCTTACGCAACGGCAAATCAAGCGCGGCTCGCACCGAAGTGTTCAGGAACTGGAAGCAGCGATTCGAGAGTTCATCGCTGCTCATAACCAGCAGCCCAGGCCTTTTCGATGGACCAAATCCGCAGATCAGATCCTGGCCTCCATCGCACGCTTCGCCACTGCCACTCTTGCCGCTCACGCACCCGTCTCTTATACGAGAAATCAATGACTCAGGAGACTAGAGCGCTGCAACGACAATTCAGACCAGGGCAGATTCCGGACACCCAGTCGATGATGGCTGCGTGGCACCGTCCAGAGGCGTGAAGGAACCACCGGCGCAAGATTTCAAATATCTTCCGCGACCTCGATTTCGCAAACATGGGCGCGTTCGGGTTTCAGATCCCCCAAAAGACAACCGATTGTTTTTTGAGCTTTCTCTTGACGCGGCAAGGCCCGCTCTGGCTGAATGTTGGCAGCCTCGCAGCGACGAATGGACGCCTTCCAAAACCAGGGCAGCGTCCAGACCTGCTTTTTAGAGAGCAGCGCCACGCGGAGGGAGACCCATGAAAAGAAGCATACTGCTGGCGTTGTTCGTTTCCTCGATCGGGCTGCCGATCTGGGCCGCTTCCTACTATCCCGTGCAGCTTGAGGACGCGAAGGCCGTATATCTCACGCACGAAAACTTCGCCGTGCATGGCGATGGCGTGGCCGACGACAGCGAAGTGCTTCAAGCGGCGATTGACCGCGCGGCGGAGCATGGCGAGGGAATCCTTTTCGTTCCGCCGGGACGATATCGGATCACGCGCACGATTTACGTGTGGCCCTCGGTGCGCGTTATCGGGTATGGCGCAACGCGCCCGGTGTTTGTGCTTGGCGACAACACGCCGGGATACAAGCAGGGTTTGGGATACATGTTCCTGTTTGCCGGCGGAAGGCCGCGGCCGGCGTCCGGGTCGGGGCCCCGCATCGACTTTGCAACAGGCCGGCCGGCCGAGCCGATTGAAGGGACGGTTCCTCCGAACGCAACGGTTGCGGATGCCAACCCCGGCACGTTCTATTCGGCGATGAGCAATGTGGACATTGAGATCGGTAAGGGCAACCCGGCCGCGGTGGCCATCCGGTTCCATGTGGCGCAACATAGTTATCTCGCGCACATGGATTTCTGGATCGGCTCGGGGCTGGCCGCGCTCAAGGATATTGGCAACGAGGCCGAAGATCTGCATTTCCATGGCGGGCAATATGGCATCGTTACGGTGCGGCCGTCGCCGGGTTGGCAGTTCACGCTGATCGACTCGAGCTTCGACGGGCAGAGCCAGGCGGCGATCAAAGAACACGAAGCAGGATTGACGCTGATCCATGACAGCTTTCGCAACGTGCCGCAGGCAATCTCAGTCGATCCCGGCTATTCCGAGGAGTTGTGGGTGGAGCACTCGCGGTTCGAGGAGATCAGCGGGCCGGCAGTCGTCTTTGGCAATGAAAACAATGCGCGAACCGAGATCAATCTCGAAGACATCGCCTGCCGGCACGTGAAGGTATTTGCGCAGATGAGCGAGAGCGATCGAGCGTTTGACGGGCCCGGCGACAGCTATGTCGTGACCTCGTTCATGCATGGGCTCACGCTTACGAGCGCCGCGGACTGGGGAAGCATTGAGACGAAGTTCGATGCGCACCCGATTGCCGAATTGCCGCCGGTGGGGAACGACGCTATCGCCGCGCTGCCTGCCGCTGCCACCTGGGTGAATCTGCAATCGCTCGGCGTCAAGGGCGACGGCGTCACCGATGACACGGCGGCGATCCAGAAGGCAATCGACGAGCATCCGACGCTGTACGTTCCGATGGGCCGGTACCTGGTGACCGATACGATTCATCTTCGGCCTGACACGGTGCTGATCGGCCTGCACCCGAGCATGACGCAATTCGATCTGAAGGATCAGAGCCCGGGATTCCAGGGGATCGGCGCGCCGCGCGCGCTTCTGGAGGCGCCCAGGGGCGGTCACAACATCATCACCGGCATCGGACTGTTCACCGGCGGCATCAACGACCGCGCGGTGGCTGCGCTTTGGATGGCAGGCGCCGATTCGCTGATGGACGATGTGCGCTTTCTGGGCGGGCACGGAACCAACGCAGCGGACGGCCACCGGTTGAATCCGTACAACAGCAATCACACGGGGGATTCCAATCCGCGCTACCGATGGGATGCGCAGTATCCGAGCCTTTGGATCACCGACGGAGGCGGCGGGACCTTCGCCGACATCTGGACGCCGAGCACATTTGCCGAGGCCGGGATGCTGATCTCGAACACGTCAACGCCGGGACACGTGTACGAGCTGTCGTGCGAGCATCACGTGCGCAACGAGGTTCGGTTGGACCGCGTGCAGAATTGGGAGATCGACGCATTGCAAACCGAGGAAGAACGCGGCGAGGGTCCGGATGCGCTGCCGCTGGAGATTCTCCGGTCAAAGAACATCACGATTGCGGAGTATCACAGCTACCGCGTGATCAGCAGCTACGGGCCATTTCCGTATGCGGTGCGCGTATCGGAGTCGAGCGGGATTCGCTTCCGCAACATTCACGTTTACAGCAACAGCAAAGTCTCTTTCGACAACTCGGTCTTTGACGCAACACACCATGCCGAAGTTCGCGCGCGGGAGTTTGCTTCGCTCGATGTGTCGGGTAATGGAGTGGCGCCGGGTCCGGCCGCAGCGTCGGTTGTGCTGGCTCCTCACGCACAGGTTGAGCGGCTGGCGACAGGCTTTTTCTCTGCATCCGGAGGTGCGGTAGACGCGGCGGGAACACTCTACTTTGTCGACACTCACTGGCAGCGGATTTACAAGTGGGACACGCAGGATCACGAAGCAGTGGTGTTGAGTACCGATGCGCTGGAGCCGGAGAACCTGGCGGTCGACAAGGCCGGCGATCTGCTGGTCGTTTCGCGAAGCGGCGCGGGCAAGGTATACGCCTTTCGGCCCGGTGCGCCGGAAGCCATCACCATCATCGAGCCGCAAAAGGCCGTCGAGAGCAGTTCGGCTGCGATCTTCATGCCCGCGACAGTCTATGGAAAGTACGAACTTTCGGATGACAGGCCGTGGCAATATCGGTCTGCTGATGGCAGCACGGTGATTTCGGCCGGCGATGATTTCGTGCAGGGACACATGGAGTGGGGAACCAAGATGGCCGACCTGCTGCGTGCGTTCGGACTGCAGAAGGCTGTGCCGGGACATCCGTTTTATGTGACCTCGGAATCTGAGGAAACGACTTACCAGGGCAGCATCACTGCCGCGGGAACAGTGACCGGCCTGCATCCGTTCGCCGAGAACGGAGGCGAAAGCGTGGCGCAGGATGAGCGAGGGCGCGTGTTTGTGGCGGCGGGGCAGATCCTCGTCTATTCGCCGGAGGGAAAGCTGATGGAGAGAATCGACGTGCCGGAGCGGCCCATCGATATCATATTTGGCGGCGCTGACCTGCGCACTCTCTATATTCTGACTCACCACTCCCTTTACGCGGTGAAGACGCAGAGCGCGGGGCTATGAGAAGACAGGAATCGGCCAGCGCTTGACAATCCAGGGGCGCTCTGTTTTCATCATGCACAGTTCGCAACGCAGTGCGTATTTCGCCTTGTGACAATCGGTTGTCTTGATGGCTATGGAAGCGATCTGCGTGCGAACGAACGGCGTCTGAACCGCCAAAAGGAAGAGCGAATCATGAATCCGAAACATATTTTTCTTTCCGTTCCTGCTGCTCTCATCTTCTTTGCCACGGCATCCTGGCCGCAAAGCGTACCCGATGCCCAGGTGTGGCTCACGACAGTCGACCGGTCGGCGTTGTTCGCCGACCAGGCCGATTCGCTGCATTTTTCCGAGGCGAAAAGCGATGCGCCGGCGGTCGTGGTCAACGACATGGAGCAATATCAGACCATCGAGGGCTTCGGATTTGCGCTCACGGGCGGAAGCGCGCAGCTACTGATGCAGATGACGCAGGATCGGAGAGCCGAACTGCTCAAAAGTCTTTTTACGACCGAGGGAGATGGAATCGGCGTGAGCTATCTGCGCGTCAGCATCGGCTCCTCGGATATGAACGACCACGTGTATTCGTATGACGATATGCCGGCCGGCGAGACAGATCCGCACCTGGACAAGTTCAGCCTGGCGGCTGATGAAGCGACTGTGATCCCGGTTCTGAAAGAGATCCTGGCGATCGATCCCGACGTCAAGATTCTCGGGTCGCCGTGGTCGGCGCCGGCTTGGATGAAGACCAACGATGCGGTGAAGGGCGGCAACCTGAAGCCCGAGTATTACGGCGCGTATGCGCAGTACCTTGTGAAATACGTCGAGGGCATGAAGGCTCAAGGGATCACGATCAATGCAATCACGGTGGAGAACGAGCCGCTGAATCCCAAGAACACGCCGAGCATGGTGGTGTTTGCGCCGGAAGAGGATGCCTTCATTGCGAAGTTCCTGGGACCAGCGTTTGAAAAGGACGGGATCAAGACCGAGATTCAGGTTTACGATCACAATCCCGATGTGACTTCGTATCCGCTGTCGATCCTCGCCGATCCCGCGGCAAGCAAGTACGTGTCTGGAACTGCGTTTCATCTTTACGGCGGCGACAGCAGCGCGCTGACCTGCGTTCACAACGAGTATCCGAATAAGAATCTCTACCTCACGGAGCAGTCGGTTGGCGGCCGGCCGAGTGAAACGACGATGAGCATCGCCGAGCCCGTGAGCCGGGTGCTGATCGGCGCCACGCGGAACTGGGCTCGCAACGTGTTGCTGTGGAACCTGGCTGCTGATCCGCACGCCGGCCCGCATACCAACGACGGGGGATGTACGATGTGCTTCGGCGCCATCACGCTCGATGGCGATCATGCGCGTTTGAATGTCGCCTACTAGCGCTCGCGCACCTTTCCAAATTTGTGCGGCCGGGTTCGGTGCGGATCGGCTCGAACGAGCTGGAACAGTTGTCAACTGTTGCGTTTCTCGCGCCGGATGGGAAGGTTGTGCTGGTTGCCGTGAACACCGGCAACTTCCCCAAAACATTTCAGATTGAGTATCACGGGCATAGCGCGACGACGACGCTGGACGCCGAGTCTGCGGCGACCTATGTTTGGTAGCTTCGCGGGGTGGGGACGCTGCATCAGAGCGGAATGGATCGGAGCGAAATGAAGAACGGAGCAAGCACAACGGCGATCCGCCTGGGCCTGGCCGTGGTTGTGGTTGGACTGGTCGCAACTGCGGCGACGCCGGCCCGCGCGCAGGCAAAGCTCGGAGCGAAGCCAGACTTCGGGCCGAACGTGCTGGTGTTCGACTCATCCATGCCGGCCGCAGAGATTCAGGCACAGATCGACAAGGTCTACGCGATCCAGCAGAAAAGCGAGTTCGGATCGGCGCGCTATGCGCTGCTCCTTTTGCCGGGCAAGTATCACGTCGATGTGCCGGTGGGGTTCTACACGCAGGTGCTGGGATTGGGTGCGTCGCCGGACGCGGTGGAAATCGATGGCAACGTGCACTCTGACGCCAGCCTGCCGCGCAACAATGCAACCTGCACGTTCTGGCGCGCGGCTGAGGGATTCTCGGTGACTCCCGCGGGAGGCACGATGCAGTGGGCCGTGTCGCAGGCTGTGCCGATGAGGCGAATGCATCTGCGCGGCAATCTTGTGCTGCACCAGAACAACGGCTGGGCCAGCGGGGGATGGATGTCGGACACGCTGGTGGATGGAAATGTGGGCTCGGGATCGCAACAGCAATGGATCTCGCGCAACAGCGAGTGGGGCAGTTGGACAGGTGCGAACTGGAACATGGTGTTTGTGGGCGTCGTTTCTCCTCCGCAGGGCGAATGGCCAACGCCGCCTTACACCAAAGTGGAGCTCACGCCGGTCGTGCGCGAGAAGCCGTTTCTCGTGGTCGATGCTCGGGGAAATTGGAGCGTGCGCCTGCCCGAGTTGAGGAAAGACAGCAAAGGCATTACCTGGCATGGCGGCTCGACGCCGGGACAGTCGATTCCTTTGAGCCGGTTTTATCTTGCGCATCCGGATGTGGACACGGCGGAGAGCATCAACACACAACTGGCGAAGGGCAAAAATGTGTTGTTCACGCCCGGAATCTATGAACTCGACAGTGCGATTCGCGTAACGCGGCCAAACATAATATTGATGGGCCTCGGCTTTGCCACGCTGAAACCAACTCATGGAACGCCGGCGATGACGACGGCGGATGTGGGCGGGATTGAGATCGCGGGATTGCTGTTCGATGCGGGCCCGGTGAAATCGCCGGTACTGCTGGAGGTGGGGCCCGGCGGAAGCAAGACGCGGCACCAGGCGAATCCCATTTGCCTGCACGACGTGTTTTTCCGCGTGGGCGGAGCGGGGCCGGGAAGCGCGCAAGTCAATCTGCGAATCAACAGCTCCGATACCATCGTCGACCACACGTGGATCTGGCGCGCGGATCATGGTTCCGGAGTGGGATGGGACAGCAACACCAGCGCCAATGGGCTGGTGGTGAACGGCGAAGACGTAACGGCGTATGGATTATTTGTCGAGCATCACCAGGAGTTCCAGGTGCTTTGGAACGGCAATGGAGGGCGCACCTATTTTTATCAATCGGAGATTCCCTACGATCCACCCGACCAGGCAAGCTACGCGAGCGCGAAGGGCGTCAACGGCTGGGCCTCGTATAAAGTGGCGCCGGATGTGACGCGGCATGAAGCCTGGGGCCTGGGTATCTACAGCGTGTTTCTGAAGCCGAACGTGGTACTAAGCCGGGCGATCGAAGTTCCCGAAACGCCCGGTGTACGCTTCCATCACATCATCACGGTGGCCCTTGGCAACAAGGGCGCGATTGAGAATGTGATTGACGGCGTGGGAGGATCCACGTCCATCCAGCCGCGCGTCAATCCGAAGGTTGCGGAGTTCCCGCCGCAATAAATTTGCGCGTCTCAGAGTTGATCACACCCACTGCAGTGTGAGAACTGAATCCGCGGGCAGTGCCGCGCAGATGGCCTTGTCCTTGAACCGGCACTGCGTCTCGCATTCCTTCCCCTGGTTCGTAAGCACAAGCACGTAAGTACCATCGGGATTGGCGAAAGCAACGTGCTCGATACCGGGAGTTGAACACTGCGTTGAGATCACGCGTGCTCCGCGTCGCACCGTCTTCGAGAAATGTGCGAGCGCCCAATACTGGCCGCTGCGTGACAATTCCTGGGTCTTCGAGTCAACGGTCACAACTCCGCCGCAGGTGAACGGGCCGATGTTCGGCCTGCCTTGTTCGTCAAGCACAAGATTCCATGCAACGGCGCATCGTGCCCAGTTCCTGAGGATTTGCGCGTAATTGGCCGACCATTTTGCCCAGTCGGATGAGTAATCCGGGGCGTTGAAGAATGGCCCGCCCTCGGTATAGTAGGCATTCTTCGTCGGAAAGGAATCATGGACCTTTGTCATCGCGTCGGGTTCGCCGGCGTAAGCGTGCCAGGCAACGCCGTCAACGTAGCGAAAGACTTCGGGATCGCCTAACAGATCCATCGCGCGGCCCCAGAGATTGAAATTGTGGTCGAGCAGCCAGATCTTGGTATCCGGTGAAGCTCCAGATAGTGCGGGACCAAGAAATTCCTTGATGAACTGATCCTCGTACTCCTGGCCCCAGAGCGCCGCAGGCATTTTGCCGTCCTGGTCGGTGTCGACTTCATTTTGAATTGTGACCGCACTTATATTGATGCCGGCGGTTTTGTACGCCTCGATGAACTTCACAAAGTATTGGGCATACGAGCTGAAAAATTGCTTCCGCATGGAGCCGCCGAAGAGCGAGTCGCCGGTCTTCATCCAGGCCGGCGGGCTCCAGGGCGTGGAGAAGAAATAAAGGTCAGGATTGATTTCGGCAGCTTCGCGCAGAGTGGGCAGGATATAAGCGCGGTCGTGCTCGATGCTGAAGTGACTGAGCCCGGGATCGGGCGTGGGGTAGTCGTCATAGGTGTAGGCGGAACATGAATAGTCGCTCGAGCCGATGCACGTTCGGCAAACGGACAACTGCAGGCCTTCTGGCGAAAAGAACTCTTCGAGCAGATGCCGGCGTCGGTCGGGATTCATCCGGCTGAACAGGTAACAAGACGCATCGGTGAAGGCGCCGCCGAAACCCAGAACGCTTTGAAAGCACTGCCCAGGATCGATTTCGATCATGGGCCGCCTGGATTCTTCGGGCGGGTTCGACTGGGTTTGCCAACCGGCGACGGAGACTTCTTCAAATCTCTTCGCGCCGGTAGTCATCCAAGCGCGCAACGATCCAACCTTCGGGAGGTTCTGGCTCCAGGCCCCGACGGTCTTTACACAAACCATTGTTCCCAAAGAAGTTACCATTTTCTGCAGAACGGCACGGCGCGAAGTAGATTTCATCGAGCGATTTCACACTTTCATCAAGGCTTAGAAAATCGATTTAGACAAGCGTTTGTGTAGCCTATAATGCCCGCAAAATCGTTTTTGTAGCTTGAATTCAGAGGGCAACGGCAGCGGCCGCCAGCTTGCCCACATGGAGATAATAGCCAGAAGTCAATCGTTTGTCTACAACCAAGAAATGACTTGACACTCCATCTTTTGGTGTGCTCTAATCGCTCCCGCGCTTGAAATGACACTCAGGAATTCGATCAAACAACCGATTGTCTGAATAAGTTCGCGGTATTTGGGTCAATGGATTCAGGCGTGCCCGGTGCGGCGCCGGGCAGGGGTCATGGCCGCCAAAGCCGATGCGGCGGATTTTGAAGCGGTTCAGGAGGCAGTTCATGAGAAATGTTTCTCGATGGTTTTTGCCCCCGGCACTATTGATCAGCGCAGTGCTGATCGGTGGAACCGGGGTATGTTTTGCGCAGAACACAAACTCTGGCGACATCCGCGGTACAGCGACGGATCCCACGGGGGCCGTCGTGCCCGGCGTCGCGGTTGCCGTGACAGACGTAGACAAGGGCGTTACGCGCAACTACGTCACAGACAACGCGGGACTATACGATACCGGTGCGATTCCGGAGGACCACTATCAGCTAACGTTTACCAGAGACGGTTTTCGAACCCTGGTGCGCGGCCCAATCACGGTGACTCTTGGAATTGAAACCGTCAACGCCACGCTGCAGGTGGGCCAGGTTGCGCAGCAGGTTGTTGTGACCACCGATGTGCCCATGCTTCAAACAGAATCAGGCGCGGTGGAAGGGACCTTCGAGGCGTCCACCATGGATGAGCTGCCCCAGGTTGGCAGCCAGAATGGTGGCGGCGCCGACTGGGAAAACTTCATCGTCACGATGCCAGGAGCTGCCGGCGCGCCTGAGAATTCGTCGAATGCCAGCAACCCAGGAACGATCGCGTCCATCAACGGCAATCTGCCCTTCGCGGACGTGCTTCAGGATGGCGCTACTACCACGCTGCCGATGAGCCAGAACACCGACGTCACCATCTTTGAAACCACGGCGGAAGTCAAAGTCAGCGCGACAGCTTTTTCAGCGCAATTCGGTGTCGGCGACATCATCTACAACCAGATCACCAAGAGCGGCACCAACAGCTTTCATGGCGCCGGCTACGAGTTCCTGCAGAACAACATGTTCAATGCCGCGCCGTACAATTTCGGCTCGCCTTATAAAGTTCCGGTTCTGCACTTCAACAACTTCGGTGGGGCGGTCGGCGGTCCGATCCTGAAGAACAAGGCGTTCTTCTACTTCGACTATGACCGAACCATCAATCACGGCGGGGCGAGCACCGGGTACTCGACCGAACCAACGTCTGCCATGATGAGCGGTGACTTCACGGGCGCGGGCTTTCCCACACTCTACGATCCAACCACCCAAACCGTAAACCCGGCCGGTGGCTGCACGTACACAGACGGGGCGCCGGCATCGAAGGCTGGAGTTCCCTGCGTGATCCGGAAAAGCTTTATCTCGGAATACGGAAGCAACAAGATTCCCGCCGGGATGATCAGCCCGATAGCTCAGAACTTCCAGAAGCTCTTTCCGCCAATCAATGTAACCGGGCAGCTTACCAGCAAAGGCTACTACCAAAACAACCACGCCTACCAGGCGCCCAGCACGAACCCCTTCATCAAGTGGTTTGGCCGCGCGGACTATGACGTGACCCCAGCCAATCGGCTCACCCTCGCCGAGACGGAAAGCGACAACCCCGGCCAGACCGTCAACGAGGGGATTTGCCCGTTCAACTGCTATAGCGGAGATGTGAGCCGCGACAACGCCTCGGTCTCCGACGTGTGGACTCTCAGCTCGCACTTCATCAACGAAGCGCGCATGGGCTTTACCGACCAGTTGAACTTTTTTGTGCCGCAAAACCTCGGCCAGGGCTGGCCAGCCAAGCTCGGAATCAACTTTGCCGTAGCCGACGCTGCGCCGGGTCTGAGCATCAGCGGATTCGACGGCAACATTACAGTCGGCACGAACGCGGTATACAAGGAGATGGTCTTTGACCCCTCTGACGTGGTCACGCTGATCAAGGGGCGGCATGTGCTGCACTTCGGCGGAGAATTCCTGATCAACCGGGCCGATTCCACTGCCTGGGGGAACGTACAGGCGGCACAGATAGGTTTTGGCGGCACTTACACCTCGCAGGGCGGCGGCAACACCACCTCGTACGACGGTCTCTCCTATGCGGACTTCCTGCTGGGCCAGACGCAGTCGTGGGGCGCCAACAACACGCCGGAGTACGGTGGAAGATGGAAGACCCCGCAGATGTTCGTTCAGGACGACTGGAAGTTCAAGCCCAACCTGACCGTCAACCTGGGCGTGCGCTACGAGGTCATGACCGGCTGGAATGAAACCAAAGGCAACATGACCACCTTCGATCCGTCGGTTCAGAATTACAACGTCTCCGCGAGCGCCGTGAATGGAATCGCCCCCGGCGCTCCTGCCCTCGGCGGCATGTGGTACGGTTTCATCGGGCAGAACGGGCGCACAACTCTCCAGAAGCCAAAGTATGACATCGTGATGCCACGCGCAGGTTTCAGTTGGCAAATTCTGCAGAACACAGTCATTCGCGGCGGTATCGGCGTCTACACATCAACCTGGAGCGAGGATACCTATGGTGGCGGCTTGGGGAACGCTTTCGGCAGCAGCGGCAGCCTCAGCGACTCCAATACCACCAACGGCATCTGCCCCATCGTGAGCCTCAGTGCGAGCCTCACCACACCCAATACCCAGGACCCGGGTTGCGGAGGACCTGGCTTCAATCCACAGACCATCAGCCAGATCTACCTTACGGCTCCCACCACTCCCTGGGCGCAGAACGGCCACAGCCCAGGCTATAACCAATACAACACGCCTGTGCCAACGAACTATCAATACTCGTTGACTGTGGAGCGCGAGTTCCTGCGTGACTTCGGCGCCAGCGTCGCCTATGTTGGGAATCATGGCACCCACCTGAACACAGGCCCCGTGGACATTAACCAGGTCCCCGCGAACAAGCTCGGTCAGGGGCGGTCTGCATCTCCCTATCCGCTCTTTAGCTCGATGACCGGAAGCACCAACAACGCAATCTCCAACTACAACGCGTTGCAAGCCGTACTCACCAAACGCATGAGCTACGGGTTGCAATTCAGCACAAACTACACCTGGTCGCACTTC
This sequence comes from uncultured Acidobacteriaceae bacterium, assembly GCA_963751285.1. GTDB lineage: Bacteria > Acidobacteriota > Terriglobia > Terriglobales > Acidobacteriaceae > Telmatobacter. The sequence continues at coordinate 414,823 of CAVVUE010000019.1, forward strand.
CTCGACGACATGGATTCCTCCGGATGGGGGAGCCGCGAAGGCTACCAGAACTACCAGAATGCATACGACATCAGTCAGAACTACAGCAACTCCAACTTCGACATCCGGCAGATGTTCAAGGGCGAAGTCGTCTATCAACTGCCCTTCGGCAAAGGCAAGATGTTCATGAACAACAACCTCGTTCTGGATGAAGCTTTTGGAGGATGGGAAGTTTCGGGAACCTTCATCGCCCAGGGCGGAAATCCCATGGGAGTCACCACCGGAACAGACAACACTTCAGGCAACCTGTCTGGCTCATACGACCAGGAAGCAGTCCTTGTGGGGAACTATAAGACGGCTTTTACCGACAAGACAGGTACCTACAACTATCACAGCCTCCACTCGTGGTTCAACGATACGGTGGAAGCCTCAGGTCAATCTATCGGTTCAGCGCCGTGGGAGAATCCTTCGGACTACACCAACCAGTATGGCACCTTCCGCCGGAACAAGATCTATGGACCGGACCTCACGAACGTCAACTTCTCTTTGGGCAAGAGCTTTGCCATCGTGCCTGACCGCGGCATCAACTTCCAGTTCCGCGCCGAAGCCACCAACATCCTGAACCACCCCAGCTTCGGACAACCCGGCAACAATCAAATTTGGAACAATTCGCCGGAGACGATCACTGGCGTTACGATCGGCGGCAGGGTGTGGGAGATGGTAGGCCGCATATCCTTCTAACCTCACTGTGCTGAATTCAACCGCGAAAGGACGGCGGATTCTCGCCGTCCTTTCTTTATCCAGGCATCATTTGCCTTGGTATGATGAGGAGATCATGCCGGCCAAATCGATTGTCTTCGTTCTGTTCTTGCTGTCTGCTGTTTCTATCGTGTCTGCCGGCCAGGCCGCACCACCCGCACCAAGTGACAAGGATCAGGCTGCTCAGCACCAGCGGCTGGCGCAGCAGTACCTTCGCGAGCAAAAGCCGGATCTGGCGATTCCCGAGTTGAAGAAAGTTGTCGAGCTCGATCCCAACAATGTCGACGCTCGCGCGAACCTCGGAGTCCTGCTCTTCTTTCGCGGCGAATACGCTGAATCCATTCCGCAATTGCAGGCCGCAATCAATTTGCAACCGAACCTGGGGAAAGTTCGCGCGCTGCTGGGCTTCGCTGAAGAGCACACATCGCATCTCGCTGCTGCGCGCACGGATCTTGAGGCGGCCTTTCCGATGATTGAAGAGAGAAAGCTCAAGATCGAAGTGGGGCTCGACCTGGTAGGGCTTTACACCGCAAGCGGCGACCTGGATCATGCGGCAGGAATTGTAACTCAATTGAAAACTGCCTATCCCGACGCGCCGGAGGTTCTATACGCGGCTTACCGCACTTACGCCGACCTTTCGGGCGAGTCCATGCTGAGTTTGTCGCTGGTGGCGCCTGACTCCGCACAGATGCACCAGTTGCTGGCGCACGAAGAAACCCGGGAAGGGAATACGAACGGTGCGATCGCGCAGTATCGCAAGGCAATCGCGATCGACTCCCATCTGCCCGGCGTGCACTATGAGCTTGCAGAGTTGCTGAATACTTCGGAAGATCCTGTGGTGAAGAAGGAAGCGGAGCAGGAGTATCGCGCCGCCCTGGCAGATAATCCGCACGATGAGAAAGCGATCTGCGCGCTGGCAGAGATTGCAGCAACAAAGGGCGATTTTCACGAAGAGTACGAGGACTACTCCAAAGCCGTTGAGCTGCAGCCGGCAGACGCCACCGCCAAGCTGGGACTGGCCAAAGTGCTCATCGACATGGATCAATCGGATAAGGCATTGACGCTGCTCCAGGCTTCAGAGCAGCTTGAGCCGACCGACTCCATCGTCCACTATCGGCTCGCGACGCTTTATCGAAAGGCGGGTCGCATGGATGATGCCAGGCGGGAAGTGGAGCTTTATAAGAAATACAAAGATATGAAGGATAAGCTTCGTGCCGTCTATAAAGAACTGCAAGTTCAGCCGGACGAGATCCGCGCGGACGAGAATCCCGAAGAGGAGCCGTCCGGAAAAAAATGAAGCGGACACCTGCATGAAGCTGGAGGTTTCCATTTGGAGGGGGCTTGTTGCGCTTTCATTCCTTTGCGCGCAGGGGATGATCGTTGCGCAAGCGGGCATGGGCACGCCGACGCCACTATCTCCGGCAGAGCGCAAGAAGGCTGAAGCCGAGAGGGCGGCTACCGGTCCCGTTCCGAATTATCCCGAGTTAGTCGATATAACCAAGTCGACGGGAATACGCTTCGATCATACGTCAAGTCCAGAAGGTAAGTTCATTGCGGAGTCGATGAGCGGGGGAGTTGTTTTGATTGACTATGACGGCGATGGCTGGCCGGACATTTACTTCACCAATGCCCAAAGCGTCGACATGGCGCTTCACGGCGTAAAGTCTCGCAGCGCCTTATTTCATAACAATCACGATGGTACGTTTACCGATGTTACTGAGAAGGCGGGGGTGGGATATCCCTGCTGGGCCATGGGCGCCGCGGTTGGTGACTATAACAACGACGGCAGGCCCGACCTGCTGGTAACTTGCCTCAACGGCATCGTGCTCTACCGGAACAACGGCGATGGCACCTTTACCGATGTGACGAAGGAGAGCGGCCTCGGAAGCGACACGGGATGGGCAACGGGAGCCACGTTCGGAGACTACGACAACGACGGATACGCGGATCTGTTCGTATCGCACTATGTCGATTTTCACCTGGACAATCTGCCCGTGTTTGGATCGAGTAAGTCATGTAAGTATCTCGGCCTCGACGTGCAGTGCGGTCCGCGCGGCCTGAAGGGATTGCCCGACAATCTTTACCACAACAACGGAAATGGGGCCTTCACTGACGTCTCGAAGCAGGCCGGCGTGGACGACGCCGAGCGCCGCTATGGACTTACTTCGATCTGGTCGGACTTTAGCAATGACGGAAAACTGGATTTGTTCGTTACCAATGACGGCGAAGCAAATTATTTGTACCAGGGCGACGGCAAGGGGAAGTTTGAAGACGTGGCATTGCTGGCGGGCGTGGCGGCCAACGAGGATGGAGCGGAGCAGGCGAACATGGGCCTGGCGTACGGAGATTATCTGCATTCGGGGCGCATGTCGCTGGCAATCTCCCACTTTGACATCGAGTACACCGCTCTTTATACCAACGACGGCGACATGAACTTCACGGATAATTCCGTGGCATCGGGCATTGCCAGAGGGACGCAGGGCTATGTCGGCTGGGGTGATGCTTTCGTCGATTTTGCGAACAACGGGTGGCAGGATTTCTTTGTCGTATCCGGGCACGTGTATCCGCAAGTCGACAGCACCCATACGGCAACTCATTTTCTTCAGCCGAAACTGCTTTTCCTGAATCAGCACGACGGCACATTCCAGAACATCAGCCGCCGCGTGGGTCCGGCGCTCGAGATACCGCAAGTGAGCCGCGGGCTAGCCATCGGCGATCTGTTCAATGACGGCCGGATGGAAGCTGTTGTCGAGAACCTGGTTGGCGAGCCCATGATCTTGCGCCCCGAAGGCGGACCAAAAAACCATTGGGTCAGCTTTCAACTTGAAGGCGTGACATGCAACCGTCTCGCGCTGAATGCGCGGGTGCGCGTGACTGCGGGGGACCTGGTTCAACTGCGTGAAGTGATCAGCGGAGGAAGTTATCTGTCGCAAAGCGATCTTCGCCTGCATTTTGGGTTGGGCAGTCACGAGTCCATCGATCAGGCCGAAGTATTGTGGCCCAACGGGAAGAAGGAACTGTTAGGTCATCTCGCCGCCGACCGGTTCTATGTTGTGCGCGAGGGGCAGGGAGTTGTTTCCACCAGCGTGCCGGAACATGCGACGAACCTTCCCTAGGACGAATCGACGGAGACTCAGGGCGATCAAAAGCGGGCGCTCGGCTTGACCGGAGTATATGATGCGGTAACGAGCGGAACTGGGAGATCATGATCGACTCCATTTCAGAGGCAAAGATTGCTCCTGCGCGGCAAGCCTCATCAACTTTGGTGTTGAGTGCGGGCTTCAGTCTTACGGGCACGGGGACCGTGATGCTGGGAGTGCTTCTGCCGACGCTCTCGCAGCGATGGGGTTTGCGCGACGATCAGGCCGGCCTGCTTTTATTTCTCCAATTCTTTGCGTCCGGTCTAGGCGCCATTGTTACCGGCTTGAATCGCGTTCGAGCTCTCGCGATCGGTTATGGCCTGCTGGCTGCCACGTTGTGCATGCTGGCCTTTGCCGGTTCGCAAGTCGCATACGTGGCGTTTTTCTTTTACGGCCTTGGGCTGGGAATGACGATGACATCGACCAGCCTGCTGTTTTCGGATCGCTGGGGTGATGATCGCGCCGCCAAATTGGAGTGGCTTAACTTTGCGTGGTCCGCCGGCGCAACAGCGGGACCTGTCTTCTTTCTCCCTTTCCTGCGCCAGGGCAATTTGCGTTCGCTGATCGCATCCATGCTCGTCGTCTTCCTCGCGATGTTTGTGTGGGTGATTTTGCGGGAGCGCCAGGAACAGCGAATCGCGCCCATTATGAGGCACGGACCCCAGGGCCGATCTTTGCGGACGATGTTCTTTCTGCTGCTCCTGCTGGCGATGAGCACCGTCGGAGTCGAAGCGGCACTGAGCGGGTGGTTGACGACGTATTCGCACCGCGCCGGCATGCGCAGCCTGGCCGGGGCGGCCCTGGCCACTTCCATCTTCTGGCTCGGCGAAATGCTCAGCCGCTTCATTTTCTCTACGCGGTTGCTGGCGAAGATAGGGCGTCGAACGGTGATGAGATTGGGCATCTGGGGCCTGACTGTGTCAGCGGTCGCGTTGATCGCATTTCCCCATCCGGGGATGATTTTCTTGGCTGCCGGTTTGGCGGGCGCATTTGTTGGACCGCTCTATCCTCTCTCGCTTTCGTACCTGCTCGAGCTTTCTCCCTGGGGATGGTTCTTTGCGGTTGGAGGTTTGGGTGCGGCCATTTTCCCATGGCTGACCGGGCTCATCTCGGCGCACCATCATTCGCTTCGCTATGGGTTGGCAGTCCCGTGTGTCGCGGGCCTGGCGATGGCTGTGCTCGATGTGATGATTTTTCGATTCGCGCAGCCGACGGATGAATTGAGCGCCGCATGCCCACGATCTCCTTGAAACAATCGTCTGCCTAGAAACAGTCTTTGGTTAGCCGCCGGATGCCCGCTCTGATATCGCAAACTTGACCTGGCAGCCCATGAGACAGATAAATATCTAAATGTCAATCAGTTATGAGTTCGATGATTTCACATAATTGATTGACAGAATCTCTGCCCCGAGCGTCTAATGCTAAACGGGGGGCGAGCCTGAGCGAAGAAAGCGCCAAGAGAAAACGATTGTCTTGATCTCGTGATCGATCCGGCAAGAGGCGACATACGGCGATGTATTGGCCGCGGATCGAATTAGGGGTCGAGGACGATGGAACGAGCGCGGCGGAGTTCCAGATGGGTTCACCCACGTCGCCTGTGCTGATTTCGCGCTCACTGCGGGGTGATTCGCCGAAGGTGATTGCGCCGCAATGGCGCGGTCCCAGAGCGCGGAGCGTTGTAAAATCAACGTAAAACCGGCTGAAATGAGATTTGAATAAAGAAATGAAAGATACCGCGAGGAGCAAAAAGAGAGAGCACGGTGCGAAGCCGCGGCCTCATCAAACAACGAGCCTGAAGCAGCTTGCCGAGCACCTGGGGCTCAATCCCGCAACCGTTTCTGTTGTGCTGAACGATGTGCCTGGAAGATCGATTCCGCAGGTGACGCGCGACCGCATCAAGGCTGCCGCGAAGTTGATGGACTATCAGCCGAACCTGCTGGCGCGCTCGTTGCGGAGCCGTCGGACTTTGACGATTGGCATTCTGGTTCCGGAACTCGGCGATGGATATCACACCCAGGTGATGAGCGGCATCGGCGACCAATTGATCCAGGCCGGATACTTCTACTTCACGGCACACCATCGGCACAAGCCGAACCTGGTCGAGGATTACACGCGAATGCTGATCGGCCGCGGAGCCCAAGGGCTCATCGCGATCGATACGCGACTGGAACACCCGATCTCGATCCCCGTGGTGGCAGTGGCTGGCCACCGGCATATTGAGGGTGTAACGAACGTACTGCTCGACCACGCGCGCGCTGCGGAGCTGGCGCTGGGCCATTTGTATGCGCTTGGCCACCGCAAGATCGCATTCATGCGCGGCCAGCCATTCAGTTCGGATTCGGAGGATCGCTGGAAGAGCCTGGTCGCCGTTGCCGATCGGTTAGGCATCGAGATCAAGCAGGAACTGGTTGTGAGCCTTGACCGCGACATGGTTTCGCCGGAACTAGGCTATCCGGTGGTCCAGCAGTTGCTCGCAACCAAGCAGCCTTTCACTGCCATTGTTGCCTTCAACGATATTTCGGCCATAGGAGCCATTCGCGCGCTGAAGGATTTCAATCTGAGAGTGCCGGAAGATGTATCGGTGATCGGCTTTGACGATATTAAAGCAGCAGCATTTACCCTGCCGCGACTGACAACCATCAATCAACCGCTCGAGGAGATTGGCAGAGTCGCAACGCAAAGCCTGCTGAATCGCATTCACAACACAATTCCGCCACGCGATGAGATCACCGTCGAGCCGGAACTCATCATTCGCGAATCCACAGGCCCTGTAAAAAGCTGACATCGCAGCGTGCTTTAACGCGGCCTGCCCGGCATTTTGTGCCGACGTGAGTGCGAGGCAACGCAGGCATCGAGTTAGTCAGATAGCAGCTCTGCCACACTGCTGTGTCGCACTGCCACTGGGACAAGACTTGCCGGGTAGAGCAATCCCCCTCGATCTGTGGAACTTTCAGGAAGCATCGCGTTGCTTAATCGGAAAGAGCTTTTTTCGGACGAACTTCAAAAAGCGAAATCGCTTACGAAAGCTTCGATTCAGGCTTCGGACCGGATTCCATCCCAGCCGCACAAGAAATTCCAAATCAAGCAGCGTATCCCACGCGTAGACGATATTTCGATGTAAAAGGCTTGCGTCAGTTCGCAACGTGTTCAACCCGTCTTCCGTTGTAAACGACAAATCGAAAAAACGGGCTGCACAAGCAATCGCGCGCGTGTCATAGCGTCCGTATGGGTACGCAAAGGTGGTAACCGGTTCGCGAACGATGTTCTCCAGTTCTAATCGGCTTCCGCTCATTTCTTCGTCCAATTCTGGCTCTGCAATTTTAGTCAGATCAGGATGGTTCTTGCTATGGGCTCCAAATTCGATGCCCTTTGCCGACCAATATTGAATTTGCTCGGCGGTTAAACACCGGAGTAATTTGAAGCCTCGCGATTCATCCCAAATATTGGCTTTGCCAACACAGTTTGTTACCACGAAGGCCAGACCTCCGAAGCCGTAATGCGCCAGAACCGGAAAGGCGTGATCTTTTAGATCTTCAAAAGCGTCGTCAAAAGTGAGTAGTATCGGCTTCTCTGGCAATGACTTGCCATCTCGAACCCATGCCAACCAGTCAGACGCCCGGATACCGGTATATCCCTGGCGAGCCAAGAACCGAATATGCTCCTCGAACTTTCTTGCAGGAATTGTCCAAAGCCGATCAAAGTTTGGATTAGGCGGGCCAACGTGATGGTACAACAGCACGGGAAGCCGTTTCCAAAGGTTGCATTGCAGGTCGTTCCAGGTTGTTGTGTCTAAAGCACCGCGAAGGAACGCGATGGTAATGCGTTTTCTCAGTACGTAGCGGCCAAGGCGGCGCATCAATGAAGAGAAGCGTGCTCGCTCCAATAGCGCGGAGACCGGCCGAAGAAGAATTTCGGGTGAAACAGGAGACCGAGCAGCCAATTGAATTGCAAAGCGACTCCAAGCTGAGCCTTCTCCGATTCGAGCCAGAGCGGAGCAACGCCTGAGTTCCGGGTGTTTCTGAAGGAGTGCCATCTCCTCCTTGCCCCGGCTTCGCACTTGGATGTGGAGTAGTTGCTCTGACGTTTTTGAATGAATACGGCTTGCGGTTGCATTTGGTTCGTAGACAACCTCGAGCCCCATATTGACCAGGCGCACACCAAGTTCCCTGTCTTGCCGCCATCTGAATTCTTCATCGTATCCGCCAGACGCGAGGAGAGCTGTGCGTGGGATGGAATAGTTCGCGCCAACATCGGCGTCTTCCGGCCAGATCCAGCCCTTTTCACATCCCTCGATTTCTTCGTCGACGCACTCCCTGATCCAGTCATTAGCAATCGTTACTGTACTTCCCTCCGCAACATAGACAGGTCCGTGCACGATGAGCGAGTCATCCGTGGCGTGTGCTTCAAGGTGCCTGCGAAGGTTAGATGGATGTAGCACCAGGTCATCATCGACAAAGAGCACAAGATCTCCGCGCGCTGCTGCAATTCCTTGGTTGAGAGCGACAGCCAAGTTCTTGTTTGGCTGTTCAATAATTCGCAGCGCACATGCAGGCCGGAGACTTTTGAGATGTTCTATTTTCTTGCCGTCTGAATCATCGACAACGGCGATCACTTCGTATTGGCCTGAAGGCAGGTCTTGTCTGAAAATGGATTCGATTGCGCGAGACAATACCTTTCGGCGATTCAATGTTGGCATGACCACGGACAATCGAAGTGATGCCCGCGGTGCGAGTTCCTCCGACGAGCCTGAATCCACGAACATTCTCGTTGAGCCTTTCGGAACCAAGTATCTCATTGTCTTTCGGCGTCCCACATCGACGTCACCTCGAGCTATCAGGAATTGACGTCTATGCGCCTTGGGCGTAGCATGTCCTCGTCTCGGATTCTGCGTTGCGCCTGCCCATTGGGGCAACCGCGCGATCTGAATTTGAACCGGTTCTAACCTCCCCCGTTGTTACGCAGCGAAGATCCGTACCCGATCAACTGGGTTTCCGTCTGGAAATCGAAAGATGGGAGAATGAACATGGAACAACGTTTAAGTACAGTGGCCTTTTGGGTTGGGATTGTTTGCACGCTTCTGGCGCTGGTCTCCCGAGGATTCTTGATGATTGGCGTTCTCATGTTCCCTTTAATCGCCTCAAGTCCGAAGAGCATACAGCTGTCCCCGAAGAGCTTTCTTGATGGGGCAGTGCTCTTCTTTGTCATGGCTATTGCGAGCAACGTCGCCAGTTTGGCCAAGACGCAAAAGACCAACTAGGTGCTAGATGGCAGGATCATTCGTCGAGGGAAGAGCTGGAAGCTTTTGCAAGACTTGCCTGAGCTTGTCTTCGAGAATACCGATCTGGCTGGCGGCGACGTGATTATTGTCAATATAGATGGAAACACCGTTGATTTGATTGATGCAGGAGCCACCGCCGCACAGGCTCTTGCGCGGATCAAAGACGGAGGCGCCGGAGCTTTGCGCTAGATTTGCAATCTGCTCGCGGAGATCGGGCAGTGTCTGATCAGTCGCCACGCCGGCCATGCCGAACCTTGCAAAGACCGCGTTTCTGATTTCGAGATCGGGGATTGATCTATCGTAGTCCGGAAAAGGAAGGCAGATGATGACGTTCTTGCCGCGCGCCTTGAACTGGTGAATGTCGTCGGCTAGGCCGGAAAGGAACAGCCTCCGAATCTCGCTGCTGGACGCGCCGGGAATGCATTGGCCGTTGACGGAAGGACAGATGCCATTTCTGTTATAGGACCACCAGGTGTTGAAGCCGATGAAGACTGAGTCGATGTCGCTCATTTCACCGCGGGACTTGACGAGAGTCGAAAACGTATCGCAGTGGAATCCTTTTCGCGGATCGTTCATGTGCTCGACGGGCATGCAGGAGTTGGCGATGGCAAAGACTGCGCCGCGCCCCTGGCGCGCCCCGCCGTCGTAGAGGCTCTTGACGATCGGGTATAACTGCTGCACGTGGGAGTCGCCCCAGAATAGGATCTTCTTGTCTGCGTTGGGGCCGAGGATACAGAAGTTGATATCCGCGAGGCTGTGAGGGTCTGCGTGATAGTTGGAGCAGACCTCCTGGAAATCATGCCGTCGGGCCGCGTTCTCGATGACGAGGTTTCTTGTGGCGGCGTCGTAGCGCTGGGGCAAGCCGTTGGTGCGAACCGCGGCTAAGCCGAGCATCATCGCGACGACGCTTGCAGCAAAACCCAGGGCGAAGATCTGCGGCCGGGTGAATGCTGCATTGTGGCCGCGGAAGCGACTCTCCACGAATTCGAAAGAGACGAATGCCATGAGAATGGAGGCGACAAGGACGCCTAAGGTTTGCCAGCCGCGCAGGTCATGACCTGAAAACTGTTGTGTGAAAACGATGAGGGGCCAATGCCAGAGGTAGAGGGAGTAGGAGATGACGCCTATGAAGACCAGCGGCGGAAAGGCAAGGGCGGTGCTAGCCCACGAAGCACCTTCCTCGCCGGCGTAGATAACGAGCCACGCGCCGAAGCAGGGAACAAAGGCACTTAATCCTGGGAACGGCGTCTGATCTGTATATAGAAAATCGGCGACGGCGATCAGCGCGAGTCCTGCGGCGCCGGCGAATTCGCGCACCCAACGCTGATTGATCGACGGAACGGCTTTCAGGGCCAGCAGCGAGCCGATGAGCAGCTCCCATGCCCGCGGGAAGAGCATATAGAATGCCGCCGATGGATGATGCCGCGTGAGTTCGATGCTAAAGAGAAATGAAAAGAGAGCGAATACGGAGAGCCGCTGGCCGGTGCGCCGACGGGCTAATTTGACGAGCACCAACAAGAGTGCGGGGAAGAGAAGATAGAACTGTTCCTCAACGGCTAAAGACCAGGTGTGCAGGAGTGCCTGTAGATTAGAAAGATTAGCGAAATAGCCTCCGCCAGCAGATTGATTGAGGAAATAGAAATTACTGAGGAAGCAGGTTGTGGCAATCATAGTCTTGGCGAAGGCCAGAAGGTCGGAGGGGGCGAGCAGAACGGCGGCGATTAGCGTGGAGGTGAAGACGAGGAAGAAAAGAGCGGGGAAAATGCGACGCATTCTGCGCTCGTAGAAGGCGAGGAAAGAGAAGTTCCCCTGAAACATATCCCTGGCGATGATGGAAGTGATCAGGTAGCCGGAGATGACAAAAAAACGTCAACGCCGACAAAACCGCCAGTGAAGCCGTGAAGCCTGAAATCTTAGTGTGAAAAAAAGCACTGATAAAACAGCCACAGCCCGCAAACCGTCGATATCGGGACGGTATTGGCTGGAGCGGGCGAGAGCCGATTGAAAGGTAAGTAAAGGCTTCTTCTTTCGAGAATCCAGGGCGGATTGGGAAGCCATGTCCGAATCTCTGTGCTAGTGCAGGAGCTACTTTTGCCCCGAGAAGATCGCGCTATGTCTTTATCTTGCAGGACCTCTGAAACGTGTCCGAGTTGGGCACGACAAGTACACTCGTGCGGGACGACCTTGCGGCGGTTTACCATGCGACAAGAAACCGACCGATTGGCCCGGCAGGTTTCAATATTTGGCTTTGTCACTTAGCTCGCCAACTTCAGCAATAGAAAAAGCCCATTTTCGCCATGCGGAACCGTACGCTTCGCTTGCTCTGCTCCGCGCGCCCCGGGGAATGCAGTCGAGGCAGACGAACCAGTACAAAATTGCGCGAAAAGGGTCACCTCGGTGTGCCCGGTGAGGCGAAAAGACACACTCCTGACCCACTGGCGAACCGCTCGGCCCGTAACCCACTTTCTGAATACGACTCCCTAAATCAACTCACAGTCAACACAAACGTCGTCGTTGCCGGCGTCTTCGCGGAGTCACTTCCTGTTCCGGTGATCGTGATCGTGTAACTTCCAGCGGTAGTACCAGGATTGGAATTCTGGCTACTGTTATTACTCTTCCCGCCACAAGCCGAAAGACTTCCGAGCAAGACCAAACCAAGCAGAACTCCGAACATGGCGCGCCACGTTTTCCGCCTGATTGGCAACCAGAAAAAGAGTACAACCGCCAATACCGCTCCGCCGCCTCCTGCCCAACCCTTCCCCGGGCCGAGCATGGGTCGCTCTAGCGCCGCACTCGGTGCCGTGGTGCTCAGGATGACCGTGCCCTGGGCGCTCGTGCCTGAGGTGAAGTTCACCTGACCGCCAGTGCACCCGGGAAGGTCCGTTGCTCCCGGAGGTTCAGCGGTAATTGCGCAAGTCAGCGTGATCGTTCCCGTGTAGCCGTTGGTCGAGTTAGCCGTTACTGTGGATGAGACCGAGCCGCCTGGCGCGACCGTCACCGGAGTTGCCGACATCGTATAGGTCGGTGCGACGACATTCACTGCCGTGGATGCCGTCCCCGATGCGCCGGCATAAATTGGGACACTCGTTGCGTCCGGTGTGTAGGTGGCTTTAAACGTATAGCTCCCCACGCTGAGCGTGTTCGCCGGGATGTTGATCGTCGCTGAACCGGCGCTTAGAGCCGTGGCCGCTGAGGTATAGCTGCCTCCAGACAGAGTCACGGTACCTGTCGGCACCGGGTTGCCTGCTCCTCCGCTCATCGCCACGGTCACACTAAGTGCCTGGGCCGTGGATACGCTCGATGCACCCGGCGACACCGTTACACTCGGCGTAGCCGCAGCCACGCTAGTTGCGGTGGACGCCGTCCCAGACGCACCAGCGTAAATCAGGGAACCCGTCGAGTCTGGTGTATAGGTGGCTTTGAACGTATAGCTCCCCACGCTGAACACGTTCGCCGGTATGTTGATCGTTGCCGTGCCGCCGGTTAGCGTCGTGGCAGCGGAGGTGTAGCTGCCGCCTGTCAGGATCACTGAGCCCGTCGCTGTCGGGCTACCCGTGCCACCACTGACCGTCACTGTCACCGTAAGGGGCTGGGTCGTGGTGATGCTTGAAGCACCGGGCATCACCGTCACGGTGGGCGCAGCCACGCCCACGTTGACAGCTGTTGATGCGATCCCCGAAGCACCGATGTAGTATGAAGAGCTGTTCGAGTCTGGCGTATAAGTTGCCTTGAACGTATAGCTCCCCACGCTCAGCGTGTCCGCCGGAATATTGATCGTTGCTGTGCCACTGGTCAGCGCCGTAGCGGCCGAGGTGTAGCTGCCCCCCGTCAGGGTCACTGAGCCCGTCGCTGTCGGGCTACCCGTGCCACCGCTGACCATCACTGTCACCGTAAGGGGCTGGGTCGTGGTGATGCTGGATACCCCTGGCGTCACTGTTACCGTGGGCGCGGTCACAGCGACGATCACATTCGTAGACGCTGTGCCGGAGGCGCTGGCATAGACCGAGGAGCTTGTTGTGTCCGGTGTGTAGCTTGCTTTGAAGGTGTAATTCCCTGCAGTCAGCGTGCCCCCGGGAATATTAATAGTCGCCGTTCCGGCGCTCAGTCCCGTCGCCGCAGAGGTGTAGCTGCCGCCGGTTAGAATCACGGTCCCGGTTGGTGCCGGATTGCCCGATCCGCCACTCACCGTCACCGTTACAGAGAGCGGCTGACTGATGAGGATGTTTGACGCACTCGGCGTCACCGTCACCGCTGGGACGGCTGTGTTCACTGTGACTGCCGACGATGCCGTACCGGATGCGCTCCCGTAAATCGGGGAACTTGCAGTATCAGGCGTGTATGCGGCTTTGAAGGTGTAACTGCCCGCCGGAAGAGTGTTCGCCGGAATGTTGATCGTCGCGGCGCCACTGGTCAGCGTGGTGGCGGCGGAAGTATAGCTGCCGCTGGAAAGAATCACTGAGCCGGTAGGCGTGGGGTTGCCTGTACCTGCACCCACAACCACCGTCACCGTCAGAGGTTGGGTGGTGGTGATGCTTGAAACGCCGGGCGTTACCGTCACCGTCGGTGCCGTCGTGCTCACGGTGACGGCCGACGACGCCGTGCCCGACGCGTTGCCATAGGTCGAGGAGCTGTTCGAGTCCGGCGTATAGCTAGCATTGAACGTGTAGCTTCCCGCGCTCAACTTGGCAGCCGGAATGTTGATTGTGACAGTACCGCCGCTCAACGTCGTGGCCGCGGAGGTATAACTGCCGCCCGTCAGGGTCACTGATCCCGTCGGTGTGGCGTTCCCCGTGCCGCCGCCCACCGTGACCGTCACGCTCAGGGGCTGCGTTGTGCTGATGCTTGACGCGCCCGGTGTTACCGTTACCGTCGGCGTGCTCACGGTTACGCTGACCGAGGAAGATGCTGTGCCCGATGCGCCGGCATAAATCGGGGAACTCGTTGAGTCCGGCGTGTAGGTGGCATTAAACGTGTAATTGCCTGAACCCAGCTTGCCAGCCGGAATGTTGATCGTGACAGTGCCGCCGCTCAATGCTGTGGCTGCTGAGGTGTAACCGTTGCCAGACAGAGTCACGTTCCCAGTCGGGGTCGGATTGCCCGTGCCGCCGCTGACCGCAACCGTTACGCTCAACGGTTGCGTCGTGCTCACGCTCGGCGCCCCCGGCGTGACCGTCACCGTGGGCGTCGTGGTGATTACCGTCTCTGAGCTTGTACCCGTGGCGCTGCTGTAAGTGGAAGAACTACCGGAATCTGGCGTGTATGCAGCCGTGAGAGTGTCCGTCCCGGCACTCAACGACCCAGCCGGTACATTGATCGACGCGCTGCCGCCGGTCAGTGTAGTTGCCGATGAGGTGTAGCTGCCGCTTGTCAGAGTTACCGACCCTGTCGGCGTTGGCGTTCCCGCCACTGTCACCGTCACCGTGGTTGGTTGTGTTGTGGTGATGCTGGACGGCGATGGGCTAACCGTCACTGTCGGTGTGGTCTTGGATACAGTCACCGGGGCAGAACCGGTGGCGCCGCTGTAGGTCATGGAACCATTCGTATCCGGGGTGTAGCTGGCGGTCAGCGTGACGGTTCCTACACTGAGCGACCCGGCCGGTACGTTGATCGTCGCGCTGCCGCCACTCAATGCGGTTGCCGCTGAGGTGTAGCCGCCGCCGCTCAGAGTCACCGACCCGGTGGGTGTCAGGTTGCCCAGCCCGCCGCTCACTGCCACGGTCACACTCAAAGCCTGGGTGGTGGTGATACTCGACGGTGATGGCGTCACCGTAACCGTGGGTGTTGCGGTGAATACGGTCACCTGCGATGAAGCCGTTCCTGAAGCTGCGTTGTAAATCCCCGAACTATTCGAGTCTGGAGTGTAATTGGCCTGGAATGTGTAGGTAGACGTGCTGAGCGTGTCGGAGGGGATGTTGATCGTTGCGCTGCCGCTGCTAAGCGTCGTGGCTGCCGAGGTATAGCCACCTCCAGACAGAACCACGGTCCCGGTCGGAGCGGGATTGCCTAAGCCGGCGCTTACCGTGACTGTCACACTCAACGGTTGTGTTGTTGTCACGCTCGACGCGCCCGGAGTCACAGTTACCGTGGGTGTAGCCGCGGTTACGGTTACGGTGGCCGTGCCCATGGCGCTGTTGTAGATCGACGAACTGGTCGCGTCAGGCGAGTATTCAACGGTCAGCGTGTCAGTGCCGGCGTTCAGCGATCCGGAGGGGATGTTGATTGTGGCACTACCCGAGGCCAGAGTCGTCGCTGTCGAAGTGTAGCCGCCACCGGTCAGCGCCACTGTGCCGGTCGGGGTCGGCGTTCCCGACACGGACACGGTCACAGTCAGAGGCTGCGTCGATGTCATACTCGACAGCGATGGCGTCACCGTCATTGTGGGCGTGGCTGCAGTTGCTGACGATGCGGGGACGCCGATCATTACGGTCTGCCACCCATCCGGATTGGGTGTGATCGTAAACGTGTCTTGATAGGAACCGGAAGCCGTCACATTCTCGGTGACCGCAGCCAGATAAGTCGGAACCGAGTCCAAATCCGAAATGAATCCAGCTTGCGGAGTGAATACTTCTTCCCCGTCAGAGTCCCCGAAGATCCAGTTTGCAAGCAATCTGGCGCCACTGAGTGTGACAGAACCTGTGGGTGCAGTCGTCGTGGCCGTGCCGGGAGCGGGACTTGTGATGGCAGACGCTACGGGGGTTGATCCGGTATTCGATCCCGCCAGAGCCAGGAAATGAAGAAAGATGGGCTCTTCTATGGGGACATTGACGGTTATTGTGTCGCCTGCAGGGCAGGCTTGAGGGTTCTGAACATAGTAAACCGTGCCTCGCTGGTCATAATTGATGCCAGGCCAGTCAGTGGGGCCTGCCAGGATATTCCATCCGTTTCCGCAACTATCGGTCAGCGTCGGTTGGCCGATTGTCTGGCCATAGAAGTTGTAGTAATCGCCGAGGAACAAAAGCAAAGTTGAGGCATTCGGATAGACAAATGGACCGGTCACATAGGTCGTCGGGTAGGTGGTTGTCGGAGCGGTTCCCCATCCACCTGAAGAAACGACCGTGGGCAGCCCGGGATTGACCAGGAGTGTAGCTGCTCTGGCGGGGTTGGCCGAATAATCTTCAAATCCGGCATAGACATTGTTGGAAGTTGCGCTCGTACTCAACAGGACAAACCTCATGGCAGACGCACTCGTCCATCCTGGCCGCGAGGTAATCTCCTTGACGATATTCGTCACATCGATGATATGAATGCAGGTATTCTGTCCATTTTTGTTTCCCTGGCAGCTTCCATGGTCGTCGCCTGGTCCTGTTGTCATGTAATCGTCATAGGAAGTCGAATAGGGGACATCGAGCGGAGTGTTACCTGCCGTATTGCTGAATGAAGGACCATCGTCCTGGGCTACGCCGTAAACACGGAAGGTCATTCCGCTGTCTGGGCACGGAGCCGACCCGCAAGTTGTGCTGGTCGCAAACCCATCGCTGCTTACTACTTCGATATACGCCGATCGGATCGTATCTCCGGAATTGATTCCAGTGGTGGGGAAACGGTAGCCAACGACCCAGGCATCTGAGTTCGTACTATCACTCCCGACCAAATCTGCCCCGCCGACTTGTGGATCGGCATGCCAGCCGCTGCCATCATTCACGTTGTAGTAACCGTCGTCGGCGTCGTTGGTGATCTGGATCGTATGAGAAACCTGCCCAGAGGCTCTCACTGCGAAAAGAGCTGCGCAAGCCAACGCGAGGACCAGCCGCCAGAGTTCAACCAATCGAGTGCAAGAGCGAGTACGGGAAGTTCGGATCTCTTCGATTGCTTTAAACCGAAAGGGGTGCCTTGGGCATCCAGTCGAACTGTTCGCTTGCGTTATGGCAGCTTGGCTGTCCATGGAGGACACGCCGCCCATCGTCCTGGACAGGAATATGGTGTAAGTCATTGTGCTGAGGCCTCCCCAACCCCAGTTAATGAGAAACAATAGGCTGAACTGAGGCCTGATTTTAGCAGACTTTTCGTTGTTTCAAGTACACCAATCGTAGGAGGGAACCTCGTCGGAAACGAGCATTGAAGGTGAATAACAGCCGCTTGAACAGTTTTGTTGGCGGGGTTATCTTTGCCATCCCGGTACTCGCATTTCGTCCTCGGACGATGATTCGCCAAAAGTGCCCTCCAGGATGCAATCTCGAAGTCTCCGGGTCACGCTGCGGCGCGGCAAAGAAGGCGCTAGCCTCTGAGGAAATGCGCAAAAACGCGGCTCAATTCAAGCTGAATTCACGCTCAATTCGAGGGTTTGTAAAAGAGCAAACAGAATGGTTACGGTGGTGTGTTACCGTGGCGCGTGGGTCATGACCATTGTGCCATTGACATGCAAGCGCATCTCTCCTATTGTCAAGAAACTACTAAGGCCTTGCGGAAGGAGGGGTGTCGCCTTGCGTGAGCCATTTTGGAAAATGCGTTTTACCGACTGGGGAGGTTGCCGGACAGGCAACTGACGAACGCATGGCAATGAATCATAGGGTCCCCCACTAGTCGATATCATCACCGAGACTCATTGCTCATGACCGCTCACGAGGCTTAATCTCGCTCTCACTCTCTCTCATCGATGCTGCACGGGTAAAGCAGAGCTATATGCAGCGCCGGCTTGCTATCTCAGCACACCAAAGCTTGAATCCATTTTTTTCATGGATTGGAAAGAACATCATTTCCTTCATCAATTGAGCCACGAGTGTGCGATGTTTCGTTTTGGCAGAGACTGACTGGTATTGACCGATCTCAGAAAGAGGCCGTGTGAGACCGTTGCTATTGGTTCTTTCAATCATTCAAAATGCCGAGATGCGCGCCTTTGTCAGGCTGGTCCTTGAAGGGGCAGGCCACAGGGTGATCGACGCAACTGGAGCTGCGCAGGCTCACTCCCTGTTAAGCAACGGCCTCGACCCGGACATTCTGCTTTTCGAAGCTTCTGCGCAGGCGTCGCCGGCCCCCCAATATCAGGAGTTCCTTCGCTGTGGTTCTGCGGACAGCATGTGCCTGATCACAGGGGTGGGTGAGAAGCGCCTCCGCGATGAAGCCTCGGCATTCGGTATCAGGCACTTCCTGACAAAGCCAGTCACCAGGTTTGATCTTGAAGCGTTGGTGAACGTAGTAGGTCGCTGTGAGGGAACAGCCCAATCAAGTCCAATCAAGGACTCTCAAGCTCTCAGCGCAAAACTGGCAGTCACGGAAGCTAAGAGCCGTGAAAGCGAAACAAGTTTGCCTGGTCCGTTGCCGTTCGTCCCTTACATCGAAGAGCTCGGCGGCAGCAACTTCTTTCTGGCGGCGTCGCCAAAGATGCGGGAAATTCATCGTCAGGCAAAGCTGCTTGCGGATACCGATCTAAACGTGCTGATCCTGGGTGAAAGTGGCACTGGCAAAGAGGTCATTGCACAATTAATTCACAAGAATTCGCGCCGGTCCGGCGAGAAATTCCTGAAGGTGAACTGCGCGGCACTCCCGGCGGATCTGCTGGAGAGCGAGCTTTTCGGGCACCGCCACGGAGCATTTACAGGCGCCATCAACGACAGGCCCGGAAAGTTCGAACAGGCAAATCGGGGTACTTTGCTCCTTGACGAAATTGCTGAAATCAGCGTGCAGATGCAGGCGAAGTTACTCCACGTTCTGCAAGATGGACAATTCGCTCGCCTCGGTGCGCAAGAAACGACTAAAGTCGACGTGCGGGTTGTCGCGGCGACGAATGTGCAAATCGAAGACGCCCTGTTAAAGGGGACGTTCCGTGAGGATCTCTTTTACCGTATCAGCGTATTCACCATCAAAGTTCCGCCGCTTCGTGAGCGACGCGAGGAGATTCCTTACCTCATCGAAGAGATGATCCGTCGTACCCCGGTAGAAATGAAGAACGGATTTGGAGTCGATCTGCCATCCCGCTTGATGGATGCTGCGCTTCTCTATGACTGGCGGGGAAACCTAAGAGAACTGCGCAATTTTGTGACTCGCACCATTGTCATGAGAGACGCTGAGGCGGCAACCCGGGAACTGGAAGCCAAAGTCGTCGCATCGGCCGCGGACGATGCGCAGGACCACGCCGCTGACGCCCCTCAACCTTGCGGGAGTATACGGTCTATCGTGCGCGATGTGAAAAATCGCACAGAACTAGAGATGATAAAAAGAGCGCTCGAGGCCTTCGGATGGAATCGTCGGCGCGCTGCGCAGCATCTCGACATCAGCTATCGCGCTCTTCTTTATAAAATCCAGCAGCACCGGCTCAGGCCTTGGGCGGGAGGTGCGCCTCAAGAGCCCTTTGAGGCCGTCCGCTCCTCGCGGCACAACGCCCATTAAGGCTGTCCGGGTTGTGGTGTCAAACAACGATCCGCCAATCCGTGATTTGTGTGCAGTGCAATGGGGCCAAACTCCAATTCTCAGAGGGGGTTCGAGAGTGAAGCATGGAGAGTTGTCGGCAATACCCAGGCGCATGGTCCGCTCCCTCAAATGCCGCTTGAACTGGTGTCATTAGGTTGGCAGGATGCTGAAATCAGGAAGACCACTGAATCTGCAGGGACTTGGTAGCAAGTATGCAAACTTTTGCACACCATTGTCAGATGGCACTGTTTGCTAGGAGCTTATCGGGGCACCTAAGTACTGAATAATCAGCTTCAAACGCGATGGTTGGATTTTCGTTTTGGGCGCCGAAGGTGGCCAAGAACGTGCAGAATATGTGGAACAGCAGAAGCTCTATTGAGTGAGTTCTATGCGTGCTGAGCTAAATCAGAGTCTTCGAGTCGATCTGGCAGACTTGCCTAGCGAGGGAGTCATCTTCGGCTGCACCCCCGCCATGCGCGAAGTCCAAAGCAAGATCGACCTTCTCCGCTCAAGTGATTCGCCCGTTCTGATTCAAGGCGAGAGCGGAACGGGTAAGGAGGTCATTGCCCGATTTCTGCATGCCCGCTCTGATCGGCACCGCGCGCCGTTTGTGAAGCTGAACTGCGCGGCCATACCGGCCAATCTGCTGGAAAGAGAGCTCTTTGGGTGCGCAAGTGGATCGTCCAAGGGGGCTAAGGAAGATCGGCCCGGATTGGTTGAGATTGCCGAAGGTGGCTCAATCTTTTTGGATGAAATCGGAGAGATGGATTGGGGCCTGCAGGGCAAGTTGCTTCAGCTGTTGCAGGATGGCTCCTATGCGCCACTTAGCGCAGATGAACCGAGAGCTGCCTCCGTGCGCGTGATCTGTGCGAGCAACGTCGACCTTCAGTCCGCAGTGCAGGGAGGCACGTTTGGGAAGGACCTTCTCGAGCGCATCAGCGCTGTCTGTCTTCGTCTGTCGGCATTGCGTGAACGGAAGAGCGATATTCCGCAGCTTTGCGATTATTTTCTCCAGAAACTGTCTCGACAGCTTAATCGGGTCGCGCCCAGGCTCAAGCCCTCTACGCTGCAGCTGCTCAAGAACTGGGAGTGGCCGGGCAATCTTCGGGAACTGGAAAACTGGATCGCACGGGCCATCGTTCTTGGAGAAGATCCGAGCCCGGGCGCAGAACTCGGACACCAAGTGGCAGGGAAGAGAGCACTCGAGATCCGGGAACAGGGGACTGAATTTTTGAGGGAACCTCCCGGCCTAGCAACTTCAGCAGCCACTGGCGCCTTCATTCTTAAGACTTTACAAGCGAATCACTGGAGCCGGAGAAAAACGGCGGGGGGCCTCAGCATGAGCCACCGTTCGTTGCTATACAAACTGCGCGAAGGGGGTGTTCCCTCGCGAAGAAGAGGTCGCAGGAGTCTACCTCCGCATCGTGGATCTCCGTTCTCGTGTTGATATCCGATGACCATGGAGCGCCAAGGGCTGAAGCAGTTTTGGGGAATTAGGAGTTCGAGCAGGTCGATCTTAAGGCGCCAGGTGATGCGCGGCAGAGAGCCTCTGCTGGCCTGTATTGAAGTGCACTGAATGCTGTCAGGCTTAGATGATTTTTGTCCATTGGGATCATCAGCGAAATTGCCGAGACTGTAGTCATTATCGCTTGTTACGAAAGATGATCCACGGAGATTACGAGGGGCGAACCGTAGCACCATTGGGGCATTGTCACTGAATGCGCAGGTTGGTGATGATGTATGCAGTTCTTCGGACCTTGTTTATATGAGGATCTTCCTCTTCCTGTGCATTGAAATTGAGGATCAAGGGTTGGGGAAGCGTAATGGTTTTGGGTACCACATGTGACTCACAGGGCGAAGCTATGCCCAGACGGTCGGATATGAGAAAGCGGTCCAAAGAGAAGGAATGAGCGGAATGTCTGCTAGAGACTATACCGGGCACGAACTGCCTGATGGCGAGGCTTGGTGGGCACTCTATACCCGTCACCAGCACGAAAAAGTTGTAGCGGAGATGCTCACCGTAAAAGGTTTTGAAGTCTTCCTTCCGCTCTACGAGTCGACCCGTCGATGGAAGGATCGGAGGAAGGTTCTCTCCTTGCCGCTATTCCCTTGCTATCTCTTCGTGCGCGGAGGCCACGATCGCCGCCTTGAGGTTATGACCACCCCTGGAGTCCACATGATCCTTTACCGTGGCGATCACATTGCAGTTGTCCCGGGAGTGGAGATAGAAGCGATTCAACGCGCCGTCGCTGGAACTTATCGGGTAGAGCCGCACCCTTTCTTGAAATGCGGCGCGCATGTTCGCGTGATTCGAGGTGCACTCGAGGGCGTTGAGGGGATCTTGGTTCGCAAGAAAAATCTTTGTAGGCTCGTCCTTTCCGTTGCAATGTTGACCCAGTCGGTGGCAGTCGAAGTAAATGCTTGGGACATCGAGCCCATCGGGAACGACAAAGGAATACAACCTTCGGTGCTCGCCTCGGAGCAAGCACGAGGTTTGGACCTGAGCTGTGCTCGTAACGCGGTACTTTGATTCCTCAGGTTCTTAGATCAACTCCGTCGGAAGGAAATGGCTCGAGCTTGATCGCCCCAAGAGGCGGTTCGCGTCATAGAACCCGGCAGGATTCGAAGCCAGCCAGCAGCATACAAATGAATTATCCTTTTGCTCAAGGGAATAGCATGAAAAGTTCGACAATCGTCAGTCCCACATTTTGCCTCTTTGCGGCCCTCTTGATCGTGGGGAATATTTGGGGACAAGGCTCCCCCTCGAATCCGCCCGACGGGAAAACCCAGAGCAGTGCAACTACCGACCCCTCAACGCCATCGAGCACTCGGCCAAAAGTCCGCAGCGACGACACCTACGTCATCGGCGATGCGGATGTTATTTCAATCAGTGTTTGGAAGGAACCAGACATTTCCAAGCAGATTCCTGTTCGGTCGGACGGAAAGATTTCTTTGCCGCTGGTGGGAGATATACAGGCAACCGGAGAGACTCCGCTGCAGCTTGAGCGGGCGATCTCGGACAAGCTTAAAGGTTACATGACCGATCCGGAAGTGACCGTCATTGTCGAGCAGATTAATAGTCCAAAGTACAATATTTTCGGCCAGGTCGGAAGGCCTGGAAGCTTCATAATTACCGCCGGAATAACGATTATGGACGCAATTGCGGCCGCCGGTGGACTCCGCGACTTCGCCAAGAAGAAAGGCATCTACGTCCTTCGCCAGAGTCCCGGCGGCAGCGTGACGAAGATTCCCTTCAACTACGACAAGTTCATCAAGGGGAAGGATCCCTCCCAGAACATACCGATAATGCCACACGACACCATCGTAGTTCCGTGAGGCCAGTTATGCATTTAAGAGCCCAGATTCTGCTTGTTGCCCTATTTCTCTTCGCGCTTCCCGCCTCGTCTCAAGTCGAACCGAGCGCAACAGGTGGCGGCACGAGCACCGGAGACGACACTCAGATGATGACGCCGCCGCCAGTGAGCGGCATGCCTTACGCCGGTGGCGCAGAAGCAGATGCACGATCGAATTACCTGTCGGGGTCAATCGGCGCAAGTGCGGGTTATAACGATAACATTCTCCCGGGCGCCAATGCTCGACCGGTCAGCGATGAGAGCTATTGGATTTATCCTGCCATCGCCCTCAGTAAATCCACAGGGCGACAGAAGGTCAGGTTGCAATATAGTCCGAGCTTCGCGTTCTATCAGAACACGACCGCGCTCGATGCAGTGAATCAAACCGCATCTCTGACCTTTCAGGACCGTCTAAGCCCTCATTTGACCCTAAACATTCAGGATTACTTCCTGAGGACAAACGATGTCTTCGGCGGATCTTATCCGTTTGCGGAGGGGAATTTAACCGGCACTACACAGGCGCCGGTTCCGGCTCTGATCGCTCCCTATGTAGAGCAGATGAGCGATACGGCGAGCGGTTCTGTCGACTATCAAGTCGGAAGAAACAGCATGATTGGCGGCGGGGCCTCGTATTCGACCTTCAGTTTTACCAATCCGGCCGCTGCGGCCGGACTTTCCAATTCCGACGGCGAAGGTGGGTCGGTATTCTATAGCCGACGTTTTTCCGGTAAGAATTACGGCGGTCTCTCATACAATTACGCTCGCGACGTGGTTACGGACGCCCCGTATGCGCCCTTTAATACTCAAGTGCACAGCCTGCTTCCCTTCTATTCGATCTATTTCAATCCCAAGTTTTCGCTCTCCATATCTGTCGGAATACAGCACATCGACATTGCCCAGCCGCAAGAGCAATCGTACGATGCATGGTCAACCGCCGGTAGCGCGAGCGTGGGGTGGCAAGGCACCCGGGGAAGTTTTGCCCTCAGCTATCTTCATAGCATCAATACTGGCGAAGGCTTCGATGAAGCCCTCGTTTCCGACAGCGTGAGCGCGTCCTCGGGTTGGAAACTTTCTCCGACCTGGAATGGAGGATTTGAGGTCTCGTATGTGAACTCGTCACCGGTGACGACCCGGGTAGGCATATTGAACTATGGGTATGAAGGCGGGAACGCTTTCACGCTGGGGGCCTCGTTGAGTCATTCGATGGGCGAGCACCTCAGCGCAGCATTCGGCTATGACCGACTTCAAGAGAGTTACCCGGGGATCCCGTTCATTGCCGAGAATCCTGATAGTGATCTTGTGTTCGTCACTTTCAGTTATCAGTTCAGAAAACCTTTAGGGAGATAACCATGCCACAAGTTGCGGAAGATCCAAGATCCCAACGCCTCGATGTGGACCGGCTCTTGGACATTGTCCGGCGCCGCCATCTCCAGTTTCTCATTCCCCTTTTTCTGGGATGGTTGATTGTCTGGGGAGCAGGCTGGATTCTGCCTCCCCGTTACGAATCGAGCACGACAATTCTGGTCGAGCAGCCAACCATGCCTCAGGATTACGTCCAGCCGAATATCAGCGATGACTGGCAAACCCGTTTGGAGAGTATTAAGCAGCAGATTCTCAGCGAAACCCGGCTTCTGATGATCATTAACCGGCTTCACTTGTACCCGAATGCCGGCGCAAATCTGACTGACGACGAAAAAGTGGATCAGATGCGCAACGACATTGACGTGGAACTTGACCGCGATCCTGCAAAAATGAACATCTCGGCCTTCGTCATTTCATACAAGGCGGGCGATCCGCAACTTGCGCAGCGCGTCACAGGCGAGCTCTCCAGCATTTTTATCAATGAAAACACGAAGGTGCGCCAGCAAGAGTCTGAGGGTACGACGCAATTCCTGCAGCAGCAATTGGACCAAGCGCGCACAAGCCTCTCAGAGCAAGACGCGAAGGTTCGGCAGTTCGAATCACAGCATGGGGGAACTCTGCCGGATCAGGAGGCAAGCAATCTTCAAATTCTGGCCGGCCTGCAGACTGAGCTCCAGAATGAACAGGATGCCCTCAATTCCGCAAGGCAGCAGAAAGCTTACCTGCAGGCGGCGATTGCGCAGGAACGGGTCTCTGCGAGCAAGATTCGGCTATCCTCGGGTGACGGGGGCTCGGGGGGTACTGTCGATCTGGCCACGGTCAACGAGCAACTCGATAGATTGAGAGCTCAGCTTACCGACCTGACTTCTCGATACACGGATCAGTATCCGGACGTCCTGGTCATCAAGAATCAAATAGCGAAGACAGAAGCGATTCGAGACAAGCTCATTGCAGCGGCAAAAGTGAAGAGCAACGACCCGCCTAAGGAAACCAGCGCAAGCGATGTCGAGCTAAGCGGTCCGGGTCAACAGCTACAGAGTCAGCTGCAGGCCAACCAAATCGAGATCACGAACCGCGAAAATGCAATCAGCCAGCTGAAGGCGAGAATCAGCGATTATCAGGGGCGCTTGAATGCGGAGCCCTCGACGGCGCAGCAACTTGCGGACTTGACCCGCGGCTACGATCAGTCCAAATCGAACTATGACGACCTGTTGAAGAAGGGCGAAGAATCTCAGATGGCGACGAGTATGGAGCGGCTGCAGCAAGGTGAGAGGTTCACGGTGCTCGACCCTCCGACGTTGCCGACGAAACCGAGCTTTCCCAACCGCCTCAAATTCTGTGCAATCGGGTTAGCCGCAGGTTTGGCGCTGGGGCTCGTCGTTGCCGGGGGGCTGGAATTCCTGGACGATAGAATGCACAGTGGAAAAGACATCAAAGCCTTGCTGCCGATGACTGTCATCTCAGAGGTGCCCGCAGTCGTGACGACGAAGGATGAACGAAAGAAGAAGAGAAGACTTGTGCTCGGCTGGGTCACAACAGTGCTCGTTGCGGCCGCGATCCTGACTGGTTCCATCTTCAGCTTCTTGAATAATGGCTGAGCCTGCCCTTCTGAATGTACAACGCCTATTTCAACCTCAAGCGGAACCCGTTCGATCTCACCCCGGATCCAAGTTGCTTTGTGCCTACTCCCCAGCACAATGAGGCACTTGCTGCGCTTTACTATGGTGTCCGCCGCCACAAAGGGTTCGTCGTTGTCACCGGGGAGGTCGGAACCGGGAAGACTCTATTGCTCCGATGCCTGCTTCGTCTTCTCGAAAACAGCAAGGATATTGCTTACGCATATCTTTTCAACAGCGTACTTACGCCGTCAGAGTTTTTGCAGTATGTTGTCTCTGACTTCGGAATCCCCGTATCCGGGAAGAATAAATGCGATCTTCTGCTCGATCTGAGCAAGTTTCTGACTACGCGTGGCTCGAAGCGCCTGACCACCGTTCTGATCGTCGATGAGGCACACGATCTGCCAGTGGATACTCTGGAGGAGTTGCGGCTTCTTTCGAACCTGGAGACGACAGACGACAAGCTGATTCAGATTATTCTTATGGGGCAGCCGGAACTCGACAAAAAGCTAGACTCCGTCGAACTGCGACAGCTCAAGCAACGAATTCCCCTTCGTACTCAATTGGGAGCGCTAACCGGGAAGCAAACCCAGGAGTACATCGAGCAACGTCTGCGAATCGCGGGAGCAGATCCGGTTTCCCGCCCATTATTTTCTCCACAAGCCATCGCGGCAGTGCATTCCTACTCGCGCGGTCTTCCCCGGCTCATCAATGTTATTTGCGAGAATGCACTCATAAGCGCCTACGCAAGGCAGTTGCCGACCGTGAAGGAGGAAGTCATCGAGGATCTGGCAACGGAGCTCCGCCTCGACTCGCTTCGGCTACCGCAACAAAGCGTACAAGTTGAGTAACGCTACACGACGGATTGTGAACAGATGAATTTCAGGCCCTTTCGTTCTGAATTCTTCGCGCAGCAAAACCGATCTTGGGCAAGACAGGTCTTTTAGTGAGATGCGCTTGTCAGTTCAACTGCAAGATTGGCGATAGACAGGTAAGCAAAATCCCGCAGCTGAATCCTTGTCGTGACTCGAGCGATTGTGAGCGCAAAGGATCTGCGGCGACGGAAGAGAGTAACCATGAGTCGAATCTTTGATGCGTTAAAGAGGTCCGAAGGCGAGCGGAAAGGAGACGAAGCCGCGACGATGCCGGAGGGCCCCGAACTGTTGCAGCGTGCGGAGCACCGCTTCGCGTCGAGCCAGGAAATTGCGGCTTCACTGCGAGAGCAGGAAGGAGCCCAAGCGCCGAGCTTGCATAATTCCGCAGGTCAAGAAGCAGTTCGTACCGACGCGGCAAATTCGTTTACTCTTGCCAGCGCCGAGCGACGTTCAGCAGAGCAACGCCTGGCGTTGTTGATCCATGCCAGAGAGCTATCAATTTCCGTTCCGGCAGAAAGTCGATTGGTGTGCGTTACCGATCGCGAGAGCCCGACCGCCGAAGCCGTGCGTCTCTTAGGGGTTCGGCTTAGGGACCTCCGCCGCCTTCGCCCTCTGAAGAAGGTGCTTGTGACAAGTACGATCCCCCGGGAGGGAAAGACAACCATGGCTGCGAATCTTGCTTGCGCGCTTGCCCATGGAAGCGAAGAGAGGATATTGCTCATCGAAGGCGATTTGAGACTTCCAGCTTTGCGGCAGATGTTCGGAATTGGACATATCCCAGGTATCAGCGAACTGATCGAGGATGGACACAAACTGCAGGATTGCATTTATCGTCTCAATGGCGCGAATATCTGGCTTCTGCCTGCCGGCCGTACTCCGCCCAATCCACTAGAGGTCATTCAATCGCAAAAGCTACCACTGGTCATGGATGAGCTGGCGGGGTGTTTTGATTGGATCATTATTGATTCTCCTCCGGTGCTGCCTCTGGCGGATACGAGCATCTGGATGAGGCTTTCTGATGGGATTCTATTGGTGACTCGCCAAGGGGTCACGGAACGGCAGCAATTGCAAAAGGGGATCGAAGCACTTGAACCGAAGAAAGTGCTTGGTGCGCTGTTGAACGGATCCGCTGCCTCGGCTTACAGCGGCTACTATTACCGCACCCGCTCCGATTCTGACTCCGTTTAGCTGAATTCAAATTGTTCAATCTCTACGACCACCGCACGCTGTCAGCTCCTCACGCGATCATGGCTTGCGCGAAGAAACATCTCGACGATTCATTGTTTTTTGAACTGCAGTTCGCGCGATTGACCGGCAAGATGAGCGTAGTGTGCGACTAGATGTGATCCGACGCGCCGTGGCCGAGTGAAGGGCACGCTTCGCCGGAAGAGGAGTAAAGTATGAGCCCATCTCACCAAAACAACGCGCGCAATGGAGACGATCCACTGCTGGCGCCCTCGCTTGGCATAAAGCGAGTACCTCTGGCGGAGGCGGCGTTTCGGCAAATGATTGCGGTTGAACGCAAGCGGACAGAGCGATCCAAGGCCCCCTTTTTGCTGATGTTACTCGAAACGGATCTTGCTGAGGGCTCGAAAGAGTGTATTGCAACGCTTGACGCGGTGACGAGGGTGCTGCTCGCTTCGAGTCGAGACACCGACCTCATCGGTTGGTATGAGGAAAAGGCCATCTTGGGTGCGATATTTACCGGCCTTCTCGCCAACGAACGCGGGTCGATCCTGGATGCGTTTTTGACAAAGGTGAACAATTCGCTTCGAGACGAATTGACCGCGGCCCAGTTCAGCCAGGTCCGCATTTCGCTTCACCTCTTTCCGGATGACTGGGATCACGAGAAGCCCGGAGGGCCAAGCAACGCGGCTCTTTATCCGGATTTGCTTAGTAAGGACAAGCGCAGGCGTTCAGTGTTGCTCATAAAGCGAATGGTGGATATTGTGGGCAGCGTATCGATGTTAGTTGCGTGCGCTCCAATTTTTCTGGCCGTCGCACTGGCCATCAAGCTATCCTCCAAAGGCCCGGTCTTCTTCCGCCAACAACGAGTAGGCCGTTACGGAAAGACCTTCACCTTCCTCAAGTTTCGTTCAATGTACGTGAACAATGATCCAACCGTGCATCGCGAGTTCGTTACGAAACTGATTGCCAATCGCAGCCAGACTGAGCCTGAAAATGATGGTGATCCCAGTGTCTACAAACTCAAAGACGACAAAAGGATCACGCCAGTGGGGCGAGTTCTTCGCCGTACCAGCCTGGATGAGCTGCCGCAGTTTCTCAACGTGCTTCAGGGTGATATGTCGCTAGTCGGCCCACGCCCTCCAATCCCCTACGAGTTAGCCGCTTATCAAACGTGGCATCGCCAGCGTCTGTTGGACGTTAAGCCCGGAATTACGGGGCTCTGGCAGGTTCTGGGTAGAAGTTCCGTCGGATTCGACGAAATGGTACGGCTTGATTTGCGATACGCCTCGACGTGGACGCCGTGGCTGGATTTTAAGATTCTCTTGCGAACCCCGGTCGCAGTCATTAAGGGAAGTGGCGCCTATTAGCCAGCGCACGAATTCCAATTCAATAGTCTGTACTTGTTTTTTAAAGACGAATATTCCGATGAATCTTACCATGACTCCGACCTTCGATGGGTTTCTTGTGATAGCGCTGATAAATATGAATGGCTGCCTTCCTCTGCAGCAAGATCCACGAGCCGGCAATTGCAAAGGAGATGAGAAAGAATGAACTTCGGTGTAATTGGATACGGTTACTGGGGCCCGAACGTAGTGAGGAACTTGATGAGCCTCGAGGGTGCGGAGGTAAGTGCGATCGCTGAAATCAGCCCAAGCGCACAAGCCCGGGCCCGGAAAGCGTACCCCGGAGTGAAGATCACACGCAGCGCGACGGAAGTCATTACCTCACCTGAGACGGACGTCGTGGCGATTGTCTCGCCGGTTTGGACTCACTACGAGCTGACCAAGGCGGCCCTCCTGAATGGGAAGCACGTTTTCGTTGAGAAGCCCTTTACCAGTACCGCTGCGCAGGGAGAGGAGCTTATAAACCTCGCACGGCAAAAGAATCTCAAGATTATGGTTGACCACACCTTCCTCTTCACAGGCGCCGTGAAGAGAATCGGACAGTTGATTCAGGAAGGCGCACTGGGAAACCTCTATTACTACGATTCGACGCGCGTCAATCTGGGCCTCTTTCAACATGACATCAATGTCTTGTGGGATCTTGCGCCACACGATCTTTCCATCATGGACCATCTCATCGGAGCGAAACCTGATGGGGTCGTTGCTACAGGTCAGGGCCATCTCAACGGCCACGAAGATGTAGCATTCATGACGCTCTATTTCCCAGAGAAACTGATCGCTCATATCAATGTTAATTGGCTCTCTCCGGTCAAGGTAAGAACCACGTTGATCGGGGGCGAAAAGCGGATGATCGTGTGGAACGACCTTGAAGCTGATGAAAAGGTCAAGGTCTATGACAAGGGGGTCAAGATCACCAGCCAGGAAGGTGTTTACGAACTGCTGGTGAGCTACCGCTCCGGCGATATGTGGTCTCCACAACTGGAGCAGGTGGAGGCTCTTCGCCAGGAACTGAATTATTTCATCGATTGCATCACGACCGGGAAAGAACCATTTAACGACGGGTGCGCCGGTTTGAGGGTAGTTCGAATGCTTGAAGCTGCAAGCGAGTCTTTGAACAGGAAGGGGGCATTTGTCCGCCTATGAATCCCTATAACTCCATCTCCTCCGACGTAAAACTCGGTGAGAACGTGCAACTATCGAAGTTCATTAACCTCTACGGTTGCGAAATTGGGGCGGAAACAAAGATTGGCGCCTTTGTTGAAATTCAGAAAAACACCAGCGTTGGGAAACGCTGTAAGATCTCCAGCCACACATTCATTTGCGAAGGAGTTACCGTAGAGGACAACGTCTTTATTGGTCATGGAGTCATGTTCATCAATGACATTTACCCTCGCGCCACGACGGCAGTGGGGGCGCTCCAGACTGAAGCAGACTGGAAGGTTGAGCAAACGCTTGTCGCGAAGGGGGCGTCCATCGGCTCTAACGCCACGATTCTGGCCAGGACGAAGATCGGCGAAAACGCAATTATCGGCGCGGGCAGCGTCGTCACAAAAGATGTTCCCCGAAATGCGATCGTCGCAGGCAATCCGGCGAAGATCCTGCGATTCATTCAGGATCCAAACGAAAGCAAGAGCCATGACACCATTCCTTTTCTCGACCTCATCACACCACATCTGGAGCTTGAGCACGAGCTCGTAGGGGCATTTCGGCAGGGACTCCACACTGCTGCATTCGTCGGCGGCCCCGCGGTCGAAAAGTTCGAGGAGGCCTTCGCACACTTCTCGAACTGCAGCCACGCTGCCACAGCAAGCAGCGGCACTGACGCATTGCGCTTTGCAATCATGGCATGCGGAATCGAGGCTGGCGATGTGGTCTTGACCGTGCCCAATACCTTCATCGCGACTGCAGAGGCCATTTCCCAGGCCCGTGCCATACCAGAATTCATCGATGTCGACGAACGGACCTACAACATGTCCGTGCAAATGCTCGATCGGTTCCTCGAAAAACAGTGTATGAGGAACAGCGCGGGGGTGCTCATTAGTCTGCGTAGCGGAAGACCGGTGAAAGCAATTATTCCGGTTCATCTATACGGGCAAATGGCGGATATGGACGCAATCCTGGCTTTGGCTTTCAAATACGGGCTAACCGTCATTGAAGACGCTTGTCAGGCGCACGGTGCCGAGTACTTCTCCAAGCGATTCGATCGCTGGATGAAAGCCGGTTCTATGGGACGGGCCGCTGCATTCAGCTTTTACCCGGGTAAGAATCTCGGAGCGTGCGGCGAGGGCGGCGCGGTCACGACCAATGATGCAGAGGTAGCAGAAAGGGTCAAGATACTGCGGGATCATGGTCAAGTGAAAAAGTACTTTCACGCAATGGAGGGGTATAACGGTCGCTTGGACGCGATTCAAGCCGGAATCCTTCACGCTAAATTGCCCCACCTGGAGGAATGGAATGGAAAGAGGCGGGAACGAGCCACAGAGTATAACCGACTGCTCTCAGAGAAAGATGGGGTGAAGGCGCCATATGAGCCACAGTGGTCTCGCGCCGTCTATCATCTCTACGTAATTCGAACAGGGGACCGTGACGGCCTCATCAATCACTTAAAGGATGCGCATATCGGAACGGGAATCCATTACCCGATTCCGCTGCACCTGCAAAAAGCATATATCTCGTTAAATTACGCGGCGGGAGACTTCCCGGTCGCGGAACGCGCCGCCGGAGAAATCGTATCGCTTCCAATGTATCCTCACCTTACTCCGAGCCAGCAGGGACGGGTCGTTGAGGAAATCGCCCATTTCCACTCGAAGTCCATTCTTACTGACGAGTCTCGTGAACTGAGTCAGCCATCGGCCAGCCTGAGTGCATAGAGCGGAAGAGCCATGCAGCACTTCAGTGGTTGAAGATTTGTGCTCCCGGCCAAACCAAAGTCCAAGCCAACCCGTAGGGTGGAAAGCGTTCCATGATGCCGAGGGGGCAAGTTTTCCCGGTCGTCACTTAGTGGCCGGATCGATCGCACGGGGTAAGTTCAAGCACTTTGCAAGGTGCCGGCTGCTCGAACGGCCGGCGACAAGGATGAAACATGCAGATTCGAATCGAGTCGAGACATCTTGAGGAAGTTGTCGTCGTCGTTCCGGAGATCTTTCAAGACGATCGCGGTTTTTTCTCGGAAACTTTTCGGGCAGATCAATTCAGGGAACTCGGGCTCCCCATTGACTTCGTGCAGGACAATCACTCACGGTCGGCCAAGGGGGTTGTACGCGGTCTGCATTTTCAGTGGGATCCTCCGATGGGGAAACTCATGCGCGTAACGCTAGGTGCGGCCTTTCTGGTGGCTGTGGACATCCGAAAAGGCTCGCCGACGATTGGGAAATGGGTCGGGGTAGAGGCTACCCCGCAGAACCGCCGGGCAGTGTGGGCGCCCGCTGGCTTCGCGCGCGGATTTTGCGCGCTCGCCGATGGCACCGAAATTCAGTACAAATGCACCGGCATTTACAACAGCAGAGCAGAATCAGGTATCCGCTGGGATGACCCAGCGATCGGCGTGCAGTGGCCTCTGAAGGACGTCATCGTTTCAGAGAAAGACCGCAATGCGAGGACGCTCGAAGAGTTTCTAATGTCCTCTGAATCCGATAACGTTCAATATTCGACAGCGGGCCAGGTCTGCTCGCCAGCCCGGAGGTAAACATGAAAATACTTATTGCAGGGGGAGCCGGCTATCTGGGATCGGTACTCATCCCAAAGCTTTTGGAGCGGGGATACAAGGTGGATGTCGTTGACCTGTTTTGGTTCGGCAATCACTTGCCGAAAGAGGTTGGGGTTCTCAACAAGGACATCTTTCAACTGAGTGCCGAGGATCTTGCTGCATATGAACAAGTAGTGTTTCTTGCGGGGTTATCCAACGACCCCATGGCCGAGTACTCTCCTTCAAAGAACTTCATTTTCAATGCGGCCGCACCAGCTTACCTGGCGTACATCGCAAAAATCGCGAAAGTCAGGCGCTATGTCTACGCGTCCTCGTGCTCCGTGTACGGCTACACGGTAAATGAGCTTTTTGATGAGACGCGCCCGGTAAGCTCCAGCTATCCCTACGGGATCTCCAAGCTGCAGGGGGAACAGGCCGTTCTTCAGTTTGTGAGCGATGACTTTTCGGTGATCTCGCTTCGCAAGGGAACGATTTGCGGCTACAGCCCGCGTATGCGGCTCGATCTCATTATCAACACAATGTTCAAGACGGCGATGAAAGATCGCACGATCACGGTAAATAATCCAGCCATCTGGAGACCAATTCTCAGCATCGAAGACGCGGCCACAGCCTATATCCGCGCCATCGAATCAAGCTATGGGATTTCGGGCATCTTCAATCTGGCGTCTGGAAACTACACGGTCGGAGAGGTGGGCGACCTGATTAAGGGGGCTCTTGAGGAACGCCTCGATATCCGGATCAAGCTGGTTATCAAGCACATTCAGGATTTCAGGAACTATAAAGTCAGTACGGAAAAGGCTGCGAACGTCCTGAGCTTTCATCCAACGGGAACTGTCAGGTCAATCGTCGACAATCTGATCGACAATTTGTCGAAGTTTGACGACTGGGACAATCCTGCCTATGCGAATATTCAGTGCTTCAAGGAGATCGAGAAGAAACTGGAGATCCACGATATGGCGGGAGCCCTATGAAGGTTGCGGTGATCGGCTCAGATGGCCAGCTCGGTGCCGATATTGTCTTCCAATTCGGGGTTTGCGGGGAAGAAGCATCATCGCTGACGCATCTCGATATTGAGCTGTCGTCGTTCGATTCGGTGAGGGAGTGCCTGCAAGCAACGAACGCCGAATTTGTCATCAACACTGCGGCAATGCATCACGTCGAGAAGTGTGAGCAAGATCCAGCAAGGGCGTTTGCGGTCAATGCAATCGGCGCCAGGAACCTTGCGCTGGTTACGAGGGAGATGGACGCCGTGCTGGTGCACATCAGCACGGACTATGTCTTCGACGGAACTAAAGGTGAGCCTTATTTAGAGGAGGATCCTGCCCTGCCGCTGAACGTCTACGGCAATTCCAAGCTTGCCGGCGAGAACTTCGTGCGAACCCTGAATCCAAAGCATTTCGTGCTTCGCACCTCAGCGCTCTACGGAAAGCATCCCTGCCGGGCCAAAG
Source organism: uncultured Acidobacteriaceae bacterium (assembly GCA_963751285.1). GTDB lineage: Bacteria > Acidobacteriota > Terriglobia > Terriglobales > Acidobacteriaceae > Telmatobacter. The sequence continues at coordinate 449,274 of CAVVUE010000019.1, forward strand.
GCGGCCTGAACTTTGTGGAGCTGATGCTGAAGCTGGGGCGGGAGCGGGGTTCGGTCCGCGTCGTCAATGACGAGCACGTCAGCCCAACTGCAACATTGGGCGTGGCCAGACAGATTGCAGCGCTCCGCCAATGTAGAGATTACGGACTTTACCACGCGACTGCCGAAGGAAGCTGCTCGTGGTACGAGTTTGCGAAGGAAATCTTTGCTGCAGGAGGCGTGCCGGTCGATGTGCAGGTCGCCCATGCGTCAGAGTTTGCAGGCAAGGTGCCACGGCCACACTACTCTGTTCTCGAAAATCGTCATCTGAAGGCTGTGGGGATCAACGTCTTTCAGTCGTGGCAGGAGGACCTCGCGGGGTACATGCGCGCCACACTCGATGCCAGCGTCGCGTAAAGCCAACTGGATCTCCCATTCGAGAGAGAGTCAACTGTCACGAAAGCTCAGTAAAGAGATGGATCCCGACTTATTCGCAATCACGAACGGATGATCAGACTATGTCACAGTTCCAAGAAACAGTGAGTCCTGAGGGGTACAAGGACATTCCCAAAAGCGATCTTAGAGGAAAAAGTCATGTAAAAGAATCTGACAGGAAAGACTATAAGATTTGGATTGACCTGGAGAACTCTCCACATGTACCGTTCTTTCTCCCGATTATTCGAGAGATCGAGGCGCGCGGATGGACCGTTGTTCTAACTGCGCGGGACTGCTTCCAGGTTTGTGAATTGGCTGATCTGGCAGGCCTGAACTATTCGAAAGTCGGCCGCCACTACGGCAAGAACCCATTCGCAAAATTAATCGGTTTGGGCGCGCGGATTTTGCGGCTCGCTCCCGTCATTCTCCGCGAAAGGCCGAAAATCAGTGTCTCTCATAATTCGCGCTCGTCGATCATTCTGTCAGGATTGCTGGGAATCCCGAGCTTGAACATTATCGACTACGAATTCGCCGATCAGCGCATTACAGGCTTGTTTGGTTCGAGGCATAAGAAATGGGTTCTCACTCCCGCCGTTATCCCGACCGAGAACTTTGAGAAATGTGGCTCGCTCCGCGACCATATTCTGCACTATCCGGGAATCAAGGAAGACGTATATGTCCCTTTCTTCCAGCCTGAACAATCATGGCTGAAGAGCTTGGAGATCAAATCCGAGGATGTGGTTGTGACCATTCGTCCGCCGGCCACTGAAGCTCACTACCACAACCCCGAGAGCGAAAAGCTCTTAATGGCGGTCTTCGACAGACTGGAAGAACACCGTGAGATAAAGGCGATCCTGCTGCCTCGAACTCCCAAACAGGAGGCGGAGCTTCGGCAGGCCAGGCCGGAGCTTTTTGAATCGGGGCGGATCATCGTGCCAAAGCGTGCGCTGAACGGCCTTGACCTGATTTGGCGCTCGGACCTGGTGATCAGCGGGGGAGGAACCATGAACAGGGAGGCGGCTGCTCTCGGTGTGCCGGTTTACAGCCTCTTTCGAGGTACGCTCGGTGCCGTCGACAAGCATCTGGCAGAGACAGACAAGCTGATCTTACTCGAGAGTGAAGATGATGTTCGCGAGAAGCTCAAAATCGTGCGCCGGCCCAGACCTTTCGCCTGCACGCCAACCAGAGGAACGACCTTGGACGTGGTGGTAAACCATGTCTTTGCGGTCGCGAGAAGTCGAGGCTGAGCCGTGCGGGCTGAGACACTGGCGACACCGGATCAACGATACTTGACGGAGCGTGAAATATCGCAACTATGCGACCTTGCTGCAACGGGTCTTATCCAGATGTTCGATCCGGAAAGACGCCTTTTCTGCTACACCTACGCTCGCACCGAAGAGGGCATGGTCCGCAAAGCGATTTCGCATCGTTACACTTTGATGTCCTTGCTCGGCCTGCATCGCTACGAATCTTCCGGGCGGCCATCGCCCATCGCGATTCAGCCGATCCTGGACAATCTTCTTCGAGATACAAGCTGGATCACCAACACCGGCGATTTAGGTCTGCTTCTCTGGACCTGCTCCGAGCTCGCTCCCGACCGCTTGCCGCGGGTCTATATGGACGTCAAGGCGGCCGATGCGCTCATGCGATTTCCCGACGGGCAACAGGGATGCTCGATGGAAATCGCCTGGTACTTGACGGGTCTGGCAAGCAGCTGTCTAGTCGGTCACACCGATCTTCCTGGACAAGTGGAGCAGATGGCTGCTGCGCGAAAGATCCTTGAGTCAAATTGTGGCCCATCTGGGATCTATGGCCACCTTACCCGAAGCAAGTCTCCCAAGACCCACCTTAGGAGAAAGATCGGGAGCTTTGCCGATCAGGTTTACCCGACAATTGCCTTTGCTCAAATGTCTCGTGCTCTTGAGGACGCCAAGACTCGCCAGATGGCGCTACGCACAGCACGAACCATCTGCCAATTGCAGGCCTCTATGGGCGAATGGTGCTGGCATTACAACTCTGTCACTGGAAGAGTGGTCAATCGCTATCCTGTCTTTTCTGTTCATCAACACGCCATGGGCCCGATGATGCTTTTTGCCGCCGCGGATGCGACGGGCTTCGACTTCAGTGATGCGATCTATAAAGGCCTTGCCTGGATCCGCGGCCAAAACGAGTTGCGGCTCGATTTCGTTGAGCCCTCACTGAATCTCATCTGGCGCAGCCTCTATCTGGAGCGCGCGGAGGCATATCTGGACACAACCCTTCGCGCCTTGAAGTTGCGCCGTGGCGAAGCGAACGGCCGGCCAAGAGTTCGGTACGAATGTAGGCCGTACGAACTTGGATGGCTCCTGTACGCGTTTGCTGCCAAATAATACGGCCGCCGTGCCCCGCCCACGTCTGAATCTGTCCCCACTCCAATGACACCTCGCGTCAATTGCAGGGGCGTCGAATTTCAATAACTGCATAGCAGACAATGATGGATTTAACGAACACAAAAAAGATCATGACCGTGGTTGGTGCGCGGCCTAACTTTATGAAGGCGGCGCCCATCATCAACGCAATTCAGGAACACAACAAGCGCCTGACCACGTCGCCCGCCGCCGTCGGGCCGCATGGATCGCAGATTGCTCTGCAGAGCGTTCTTGTCCACACGGGTCAGCACTACGACGAGGCGATGTCAGACCGCTTCTTCGCAGATCTGAGAATCCCGAAGCCCGATGTCCACTTGGGCGCCGGACCCGGCTCCCACGCAGTGCAGACCGCCGAGATCATGAAGAGATTCGAGGAGGCTTTGTTGCGGGAAAAGCCCGACCTGCTGATCGTCGTCGGCGACGTTAACTCTACCGTCGCTTGCGCTCTCGTAGCAGCCAAGGTTTCCTACGACGTCAGTGGATCCAGGCCGTTGATCGCTCACGTCGAAGCGGGTCTTCGTTCCTTCGATCGGGGCATGCCGGAAGAGATCAACCGCATCGTCACCGACCATCTGGCAGACCTATTGTTCGTCACCGAAGAGAGCGGAATCAAAAACCTTCGCCAGGAAGGGATCGCGGATCATAAGATCCATTTTGTTGGCAACACAATGATTGACTCTCTTGTTGCTTTCAGGGATAAGGCGGGTCTCTCTCCGATCCTCAGCACACTTGGCCTGCGCGCTGGCAAGGGTTCATCCGGTCTCAAGAATGGCGTTGTCCGGTACGCATTATTGACGCTTCACCGCCCGTCAAACGTGGACCAACGCGAAAGCTTCCTGAGTATCCTGGAAGGCCTGCAGGACTTGACATCGTTGTGTCCCGTGATCTTCCCGGCACATCCTCGAACCCAAAAAAAGATTGCCGATTTCGGTTTCGAGGATTTCTTTCATCATCATTGCGAAACATACAATGGCTCCAAAGCAATTAATGACCTAGCAAAGCGGCGGATCAGCATGATTGACCCGCTCGGGTATCTCGATTTCCTCTGCCTGATGGAGCACGCCGCCGTCGTTATCACCGACTCCGGCGGCATCCAGGAGGAAACAACCTGCCTCGGAGTACCCTGTGTCACGGTGCGCGAAAATACTGAACGCCCCGTCACGATCGAAGTGGGAACGAATATCCTCGCCGGCACCAGCGCCAGTGGCATCCGCGAAGCGACTCGGCGGCAATTGGAATCAAAACGCGAGGCCGCAATTCCGGAGACCTGGGATGGGAGAAGCGCCGAGCGAATCCTCGATGTGATCTGCAGCGAACTCGCCAGGCACGATGCGAGTCTGCTTGCCTCCGTCGATCGCTGAGGCGTCGGAGCCAAGATGACGCCAGATTCATTAGGCGACATGGGTTGAGGACGAAACGTTGACGCGATACGTGATCATTACCCCGGTTCGTGACGAGGAAGAGTACATCGGAAGCACGATCCAGTCCCTATGCAGCCAGACGGTGCGGCCGGAGGAATGGATCATCGTTAACGATGGCTCTACGGACCATACCGGGGAAATTGTTGATCGATTCGCAACCGAGCACCCGTGGATCAAAGTCGTTCACCGCAAGAACAGAGGCTTCCGGAAGCCGGGCGGCGGTGTGATGGAGGCCTTTTCTGAAGGCTACAAGGTCATCCAGCACCAGGACTGGGAATTCCTTGTCAAACTCGACGCCGATCTTACATTCGAGTCCGACTACTTCGAAAAATGTTTTGAGCACTTCCAGCAGGACCCGAATCTTGGAATCGGCGGGGGAGAGATCCGTCACGAGGTCGCCGGCGAAATGAAGGCGGAAAAGAATCCGAGCTTTCACGTGCGGGGCGCGACCAAAATTTACCGCAGAGACTGCTGGGAAGCAATTGACGGGCTTTGGTCCGCTTCCGGTTGGGACACAATCGATGAGGTCAAAGCCAATATGAAGGGATGGAAGACACACACCTTCACGGAGCTGGGGCTCTTTCATCATCGTTTCACGGGAGCGGAAGAAGGATTGCTCCGCGACCGGGTGAAGCATGGGGTCGCCTGTTACGTCGCCGGATATCATCCCCTCTTTGTGGCTGCGAGCTGTGTGCACCGGCTGGCGCAGAAGCCGTGGGTGATCGGCTCTCTTGCCATTTTGTACGGATTCTTGAAGGCCCATGTGACGCGTCCGCCGCGTTTGCGTGATCGATCGTACTTTGCATACATACGAAGCCAGCAACTCCGCCGCCTCTGCGGCATGCAAACCATTTGGAGATGACCTCGCAAGCGGTCTTTAGATAAACAATGTGTGGCATCTGCGGCAAACTCGAATTTGACAGAGGCGCGGTGATCTCCCCGGCACTGATGAAGGGGATGATGGATGCGATGCACCATCGCGGCCCGGATGACGAAGGCTGTTATCTGTCCGGCAACATCGCCCTCGGCTTTCGCCGGCTCTCCATCATCGATCTTCAGAGTGGCCATCAACCCCTCTCCAACGAAGACGGCACCATCTGGATCGTATTCAACGGGGAAATCTACAATTACCAGGAATTACGTACCTACCTTCTGGGCAAGGGGCATCTCTTCAAAACCAAGACCGACACGGAAGTGATCGTTCACCTGTATGAAGAGCTGGGGCCGGCTTGCCTGGAACGGCTGCGTGGAATGTTCGGCTTTGCGATTTGGGATGGGCGCACCGGCAGCCTCTTCCTGGCGCGGGATCGCGTTGGCATTAAGCCGCTCTATTACCGATTGACCAACGATTCGCTGATCTTTGCCTCTGAAGTCAAAGCCATCCTCGCCGATCCGTCGGTCCCACGCGAAATCGCGCCGGAGATGATCGACCGGTTTCTCACGTTCATGTATGTGCCCGGCGAAGAAACATTGCTCAAGGGAATTCAAAAGCTTGCGCCCGGGCACTATCTGCAGCTGGTTAACAACAAACCAATCATTCGGCAGTATTGGGACCTGGCATTTGCGAGTTCCTTTCGAAAAGAGCGCATCGAAGATGCGGAGGAGCGACTCCTCCACCTTCTGTCAGAAACCGTGAAGATGCACATGATCGCCGACGTGCCGGTCGGCGTTCTCCTGAGCGGCGGGGTCGATTCCACTGGAGTTCTCAGCCTCGCCGTGGAAGAGACGGGCAAGAAGATCAGCACCTTCACCGTCGGTTTCAGCGGGAAGGACTTTGCCGATGAAAGGCCATTTGCGAAGCTGGCCGCCGACAGATTTGGCACGCAGCATTACGAGATGACGATCTCGGCCGCGGACTTCGGCGCCTTTCTGCCCAAGTATGTTTGGCACATGGAAGAGCCTGTTTGCGAACCTCCCGCCATTGCGCTCTACTATGTCTCAAAATTGGCAAGGGATCATGTCACGGTCCTTCTCTCGGGCGAGGGGGGCGACGAGGCTTTCGCCGGATACAGCAACTATCGCAACTTGGTCTGGCTGGAGCGCATCAAGCGCGGCGGCCCGATGGTGAATGCTGCTTTTTCGACGGGACTTTCTCTCTGGACCACCCTTTTCGATCCTTCACGCTTTGCCAAGTACCAGCCGCTCTTGCGCGATCGGTTTCCCGATTATTACTACAGCCGTACTTCGAATCCCTATCGCACCACGGGCAACAGTCTGGGCCGGGTCTATTCTGCGGATTACCTCTCCGTTCTCGATCGCGAATTCAGCATCCTCCCGTTGCGTCGATTGCAGGCGCAAGTCCGGGACCAGGACGCGCTGCAGGCAATGCTGTATATCGACTCGAAAACCTGGCTGCCCGACGACCTTCTCATCAAAGCCGACAAGATGACGATGGCGAACTCCGTCGAACTCCGCGTACCTTTGCTGGATCACAAGGTCCTGGAATTCGCTGCGTCTTTGCCGCCCGGGATGAAACTGCATGGCGCAACCACGAAATACCTTCTAAAAAAGGCGCTGTCCAATAGAATTCCCAAAAAGATCCGCGACCGCAAAAAAATCGGATTCCCCGTCCCTTACGGGTCCTGGATGCGCAACGAGCTCAAGGATATGGTTTGGGATGTTTTGCTGGACCGCCGAACCATCAATCGCGGATATTTCCGGCGCGACGGGGTGGAAGATTTGCTTCAAAAAAACTCGAACGGTATGGATTACTCCAAGGAGGTTTTTTCTCTGCTCAGCCTGGAGCTTTGGCATCGAACCTTCCTGGAAAGCCAATGTGCCGCCGCATAACTCCCCTGGTAAGCCGGTTTCAATAGCCCTTTGACGAGCGCCTTGGTTGCCTCTGAAAGCCCCCGGACTTTAGGCATGGTAAGTCTTTCCTATTCGTTGCGATGTGTTGTGTTTCACAATATTGCGGCTGCCCCGTCCCCGTTCACGGCCGGCATCCATGTAGACAGGACCCCGCAGCAGCTTGAAGAGACCTTGCGATTCCTGACGGCGCGTTATCGCCCGGTGAGCCTTCAAGACGTCCTCACCGATTGCGATGGCCGTGGGCTGCCGACGGGGGCCCTGCTTGTGACCTTCGATGATGCTTACGCTTCCGTTGCAGAGATCGCGGCTCCCCTTTGCCGGCAGTTCAGGGTGCCTGCAGTTTTCTTTATCAACGCGGCGTTTCTCGATAACAAGCGGCTGGCTCCGGACAATCTGGTATGCTACGTCGTCCATGTTCATGGCATGTCTATGGTCAACAAGGCGATCCGCAAGGTGCTGGGCGATCGAGCTGCTGAAGTAAACACTCTTGCAGAGATCTTTGGCGTCCTTTTCCCATCCCTGACTCTGCTCTCGAGGCAGGCCTTCCTCGAAACACTGCTGAAGCTGGCGGGCATCGATGAGGGGAGCGTGGCGAAAGAAGCGTCTCTCTATCTGACAACCGAACAACTTCGTGGCCTGCGGTCGTACAACTTTGAAATTGGCAACCACACTTACACTCACATGCACTGCAGATCGCTCATTCCCGATGATGTGGTCACAGAGATCGATCTGAACAAATCGAAACTGGAAGCAAAGTCGGGAAGGAAGGTCAGGTCCTTCAGTGTGCCCTATGGCTCCTCGAAGGATCTCAGCGAAGATCTGACCGAGCATCTCAGGCAGACCGGGCACGAGGCCGTCTTTTTGAGCGAGAGCGTTGCCAATTCGTCAAGTCCGAATCGGTTTCGCCTGGATCGAATCGGCAGCCAGGCGAAGAGCAACGGAGCCCTCTTTGTTGAAATCGAGCTGATGCCGCGCCTTCGAGCGGTGCGCAATCAGCTCTTTTCCACTGCGAGATGAGTCTGAGGGGCACGGGCCTCATAACCTGACGATCGGTCAAATTTGATGAATGCTAATCTGGAAGGCAAATCACGAACAAGGAGAAGGTATGGAAGAAAGCAAGAACAGTGTAGATCGCGATACATTCCTTCTGGAGATCGATGAGATTCTTGGCCTGCGCGCAGGAACGCTTCGCGGCGATGAGAAGCTTGAGGACCTGCAGAATTGGGATTCAACCGCGCTAATTGGTGTCATCGCCCTGGCAGAGTCGGTAGCTGAGCGGCAAATCTCGCCTGAGCAGGTTGTGCACTGCTCAACGGTTGCTGATTTGCTGCGTTTGGCCGGCGTGGACGATCCGCTGTCCTAGGGTTGCAGTCGTCCGGAAGGAACAAACAGGTCTAGTGCCCAAAGTAGCCAAGAGACTGCAAATGGAGCTTTCAGGCAAGCGTTTATCAGCCAGTAAGCTTAGGTGAATGTTTGCTGGGAAGGAGATGAGAGCAATGCAATCCGAGATTTTAAGAATCATGCAGTTCCCCGTTAACGCTGCGATCATCTTGCGAAAGCGCCATACCCTGAAGAAAGAGTTGTTAAACCAGACAAATCTGATTTCCACACGCATCGCAATTTTAGGAGGTTCTACAACCGCTGAGGTCAAGAGTATGTTGGAACTTTTTCTTTTGGCCCAGGGAATTCAGCCAACCTTTTATGAATCCGGCTACAACCGCTATTCCGAAGATGTCCTTTTCGAAAATCGGGACTTGTGGAACTTCAAGCCCGATTTGGTGATGATCCACACGACTTGGCGCAATATCTCGCACTTTCCGGAACTCACTGAATCGAACGCACAAGTGGAAGAGAAAGTGCAACGAGAGGTTGCACGGTTTGTCTCCCTTTGGGAGCAGATTCAATCGCAGCTCGGTGCTCTGATTATCCAGAATAACTTTGATCTGCCGAGTTCAAGGCCTTTGGGAAATCTCGAAGCAGTGGAAGCGTACGGGCGAGTCCATTTCGTCATGCGATTGAATTCTGAATTCGCAGCGTACGCTCGTGAGCATCCGCGGTTCCTCATCAACGACATTCTTTACCTTTCCGCAAAAATAGGACTGGACAATTGGGATGGGCCTATTTATTGGTACAACTTTCATATGGCGGTGAGTCCGACAGCAACGGTCGCCCTCGCCCAAAACATTGCCGCCCTCGTCAAGTCTGTTTACGGGAAAGCAAAGAAATGTCTTGTCCTTGATTTGGATAACACGCTTTGGGGCGGCGTAGTCGGTGATGATGGGGTACAAAACCTGATTTTGGGCCGCGACCATCCGGTAGGCGAAGCTTTCTTGGACTTTCAGCATTATGTCAAGGACCTACAGCGGCGTGGAATCATCCTGGCGGTCTGTTCGAAGAATGACATCGAAAACGCAAAAGCGGGCTTTTCTCATCCTGACAGTATTTTGAGAGTGAGCGACTTTAGCGCATTCAAAGCAAACTGGAACCCGAAACCTGGAAACATCCGTGAAATTGCCGAGGAACTCAATATCGGAACTGACAGTATGGTGTTTGTCGACGACAATCCCGTGGAAAGGGCCCTTGTGGCGGATCAGTTGCCGGAGGTGGCAACGCCCGACGTGGGCTCCGACGTGAGCCGTTTCGCGGAAATCCTCGAGGCGGAACACTATTTTGACGTTCATCGAGTTGTGCAGGATGACTTGGACCGGTCTGCTTTTTACAGCTCAAACGCACAACGGACCGCATATCAGGCCAGCTTCGGCGACTACGGGCAGTTTCTAGCCTCGCTGGAAATGACCGCAGAAATCGCGCCGTTTATACCCGTGTATCTCGAGCGAATTACACAGCTGATCAACAAAACGAATCAGTTCAACCTGACCACAAGACGGTACACGAGCGCGGAAGTTGAAACCATCGCACACGACCCTCGGTTTGTGACGCTCTATGGCCGGTTGACCGACAAGTTCGGCGACAACGGCTTGGTTTCGGTGCTCATTGGGCGGGTCGACAACGACGCCATCGACATGGATCTTTGGCTGATGAGTTGCCGCGTGCTCAATCGCGAGCTAGAACTTGCCATGTTCGATGTACTGGTCGAGCATTGCCAATCACGCGGAATTCGCAAGATTATCGGCATATATACCCCATCCAAGAAAAATGGTCTTGTCGCCGACTTTTACCAAAAGCTCGGTTTTGCTTCAGGGGCGCGGAGCACAGAGGGTGCTCAGCAATGGTCTTATGACCTGCCGCAGAGCCCGGCAAAGAAGTCGCACTACATCCGCATTACGGGGAAGCAAGCAAATACGACCGCAGGCAACATTTCAGCGCGGGATGCTGAAGCGGTCGTTGCCGAGCCATGAGTCTTCGGTGATGAATCTCGATACTTCTAAAAAAGAAGAGGCGTTGTGCCGCGTTCTATCGCCTCTTGGATCAGGGCAGACCGCGTGACGAATATAACCTGGGAAGTCGAAGTGGATCAGGCAGACTCTGAGGAATGGTCGCGGCTGCTCGAACAATTCGACGACGCAACTCTTTATCAAACGGCAGCGTACGGAGAAGTGCGCTGGGGCAAGAAGAATCTTAGCCGGATCGTGCTCAAGCGCGCCGGAGAAGTCGTTGGTACCGCTCAGCTGCGAATCATTTGTCCCACCCCTCTGAAGTGCGGCATCGCATACCTGCGATGGGGTCCTCTCTGGGAGCGCCGTGGCCATGTGTTCGATCCCGAGATACCTGCCCGGCTGGCGGGCGCGATCGAACAGGAATACCTGAAGCGGAGAAAGCTTTTCGTCCGAATCTTGCCCAATGCGTTTGTGGGTTCTAAGCGTGCGGATGTATTTCGGGATGCCTTTTCGCAATTCGCGTTCGAATCATCGGAATCAACCGAGATCTACAGGACCTTTGTTCTGGATCTTGCTCCATCGCTGGAGGAGTTGCGGACCAGGCTCGACGCGAAATGGCGAAACAAACTGAAGCAAGCTGAGCGGAACGGCCTGACCGTGATTTCAGAAACAGGAGCAGAAGCATACCAAACATTTTGTGAAATGTACTTGCAAATGCGCAGGCGCAAAACCTTTGAGACGACCGTCGACGTGAATGAATTTGGACGCATCCAGGAAAAGTTGGCGAATCCACAACGTATGCACATTTTGATTTGCCAAGACAAAGGAATCCCTATTGCGGGCCTCGTTTCTTCGGTCTTGGGCAATTCCGCTATCTACCTTCTTGGTGCCACCAGCGACGCCGGGCTCACCTCGAGGGGCGCGTACCTCTTGCAGTGGACCCTGATTCGTTTCCTCAAGGAGAACGGAATCAGGTTTTACGACCTTGGAGGCATTGATCCGGCGGGAAATCCCGGTGTCTACCAGTTCAAACGGGGACTGTCGGGCGCAGACGTTTGTCAAACTAAGCCGCTCATCGCGTCAAACAGCGTCCTGTCGACAGCCATGACCAAAGTGGCATTAGGTATGCAACGCTCGATTCGGGCTTCGCGAAAGCCGTTCAGCCTCACGCGCGGCGTACGGCGCCCCGCCGCAGTCGAATAAGATAATGATGCCGCCCACGCAAACCGTAGAAATCTCTGTCGTCGTTGTGGCTTGGAATGCAAAGCATTATTTGCAGCTGTGTCTGGATAGCCTCGCCAAGGCACCTCCGCAAAGGGCGATGGAAGTGCTTGTCGTCGATAATGCATCCGCAGACGGCACCGTCGCCATGGTCGAGACCGAATTTCCGTGGGTGCGGCTGATCAAGAGTCAAGAGAATCTCGGCTTTTCCAAAGGCAACAACGTTGCGATTCGCCAATGCCGAGGCCGATACATCGCACTCGTCAATCCCGATGTGATCGTATTCCCGGGTTGTCTGGATGCCCTAGCGGACTTCCTCGATCAGCATCCAAAGGTCGGCGATGTCGGGCCGCGTGTATTCAATCCCGATATGACACAGCAAAGTACCTGCCGCCGCTTTCCGACACTTTGGAAGAATTTCTGTTCGGCAACGCAACTGGAAAGACTGTTCAAGGGCAAACCCTTTTTCGCTGGCGAGCACATGTTCTACTTTGCGCATGACCGGGTGCTGGCCGTCGACGTGATTGTCGGCTGTTTTTCCATGATTCGACACGAAGCGTTTGATGAAGTTGGTCTTCTCGATGAAGGACTGTTCATGTACGGCGACGACGTGGACTGGTGCCGCCGCGCGTGGAATGCTGGATGGCAGGTATACTTCTGCCCGAATGCGCACGCGGTCCATGACCGCGGCAAGACGACGGCACCATATCCAGCGCACTTTGCAGTCGCGCAACAGCGATCCATCTTGCGCTACTGGACGAAGCACCACACCATCTTTGGAGTCCTGGGCATCCGGAGCATCATGCTCTGCCACCACCTGCTTCGCTATGCGATCGCGGTTCTGTATGACCTTGTGCATTCGCACAAAACACAACGAACTGAAGTCAGAAAACAAGTAAGCGGAGCTTGTTTGCGGCAACTCCTCTTTGGGAGTGTACCCCCTAAGCCGGAGGAACAAGCAGCATGATGAGTATCTCCGAATCGATTTTGCGCCTGGTCGAGTATTATAGGCGCCATGGTGTCGCGGATACACTGTCCCGCGCTCGACTCGCTGCAAAGCGGGCTCTCTTCGCGAGCCGCATGGTGGTCTTATACTGTGATTTAGATGACCGGCGAATGTCCAGGGCCAATGTTTCGGGAGCCTTCAGGGTGGAGCGGCTTAGAAGTTTGGCGGAGCTGAAGCCGGAGCAACATGAGCAGATTATTGGGTTGTGGAACCCAAAGCTGGCAAATGGCTTGCTCAAAGAGCGGTTTGACAAGGGAGCCTCTCTCTGGTTGGTCCAACACGAAAATCAGCTGGCCGGATTTGGTTGGACGTTACATGGCCAGTCGATCGCGACGTACTACTTTCCCCTGGGTTCAAACGATGTGCAGTTCTTTGACTTCTATGTTTTTCCCTCTTTTCGGGGCCGTGCACTCCATTGGCTTCTAACCAATCATATCCTTTACGAGTTAGCTGCAGAAGGTAGGACGAGAGCCTTTGCCGATACACGGGAATGGAATGCGGCACAACTTGCATCCTTCAAAATGACCCCATTTCGACCGTTAGGGTTCGTGAAGACGTATCGTTTCTTTGGGAGGGTACTTAACAGCTGGACCTCAATGGAACTTGCATCACAGGATAGAAAAATCACCACAGACAAGAAACAACCCATGAACATAGTCAGGTCAAATGAATAATCAATCGCAAGTAGAGCTGCACTCAAAAGGATCGCGCAAGCTTCATCATATCGGCTTTGTGCTGGCATCAATCGATAAGAGTGCTGTAGCTTTTGCTTCTTTTCTTGGTGCTACCTGGGATGGAAACATCATTTTTGATCCCTTGCAGAAAGTGCGAGTCACGTTCCTAAAAGGAGCTCATGCCCGGGGCTGTTTGCTCGAATTGGTTGAGCCGTCAGGCGATGATTCACCGGTCTCACGTTTCTTGGCGCGCGGAGGGGGCCTGCACCACCTCTGCTACGAAGTAGCGGATCTGGAATCAGAGATTACATTGTGCAAAGACGCGGGTGCGATTCTGGTCCGGCCCCCTCTCCCGGCCGTTGCATTTGGTGGGCGCCGTATCGCCTGGACGTGCACAAAACCTCGGTTAAGGCCGGGTTTGCTCGTAGAGTTTCTAGAGGGTTCGAAGACTTCATCGTGAGATACAATGACTGACTTCTCTCCGGCCCCCACCCGCACAATCGCAAATATCGCGGATTTCATTTGCGCTCGAGCGATCCTCATGACTCCGCCTCTCCTAACTGTTGCACTAAATGCGCCTCGACCGTTTGGCGGCGGCGGCAACGGTAAGCCAACGAGGCGCGAACTCGACCGATCAGTCGGTGAGATCAGCCGGCTCAGGTGAGCCTTGAGAATTCAATCGCCTTCGGACAGGCCAGTCAGACCCTCTCGATCGCGTCGGTCCCGTAACCGTATGAGAGGACAGGGAATGAAGACCCCTGACAGCGAGCAGGCCGAACTTCTGGCTTCGTAGTGCCAAACGGTCCCTTTGCATCACTCTGGTAACGTTTGACAATCACCCAAAGGTAACATAAACTCCGCAAAATGCTCGCTACACGGATAAACTGGAGTCCTACTCCTATGGAAAAATTACTGCGTTTCGCCATCTTTTTGCTGTTAGTGTTCACCGCGGTAAATGTCTTTGCACAAGGCGGAGCCTGCCCCGCGAACGCTCCCGTTCAAAGCAACACCTGTTTCTTCGTGGCAGCAACTGGCTCCGATGCCAACAGCGGAACTTCTGAGAGCTCACCGTGGCAACATGCACCGGGAATGGCGGCCTGCACGGGAACTTGCGCGTCGATTAAGCCCGCACCGGGAGAAGGCTTTATCTTTCGCGGCGGCGACACATGGCACGCGGGCAATCCTTCAGCGACTCCATACACGGGCGGCGGATGGGATCTCTACGGCAGCTGGGGAAACGATGCCACGTGCATCTACGAGGGCACGCAGGCGGGGTGTATCTACTACGGTGTCGATCCTACATGGTATTCCGGCTCCTCTTGGGCGCGTCCGATCTTGACCGGCGACAATCCAACTTCAACCTCTACCGTTTCAAGTTGCGCCCATCAGGTATCGAGCCCGTCTTACGGTGACAACGATCTTATCGAAATGGCACCGGGAACAATTCTGGACAGCTTTGAATTGACCGGGATGTGCATTCAGGACACCAGCGAAAGCAGTGGCATCGACAACACTTATATTGCTGCGCCCGGAACGGGATACGCTGGCAGCGGTATGTCGTTTATTAGGAATATTTACTTTCATGGCTGGACCGCTACGACCACATCCTACGGCTTGGCGCTGGTTGTCGATTTGATTGGCGGCACCAATAACGGCCTTCAGACTCTCGACCATATCGTAGTGGACGGATCGGATTCGGTTGCAAATGCTGCGGAGTGGGGCGCTTATCCGAGCTTCTACCACTTCCGCGACAGCATGATAACCAACGTGTCAGATGGTGTGGGCCAGTGGTGCCACGATATTCACGACAATATTTTCCAGAACATTGTCCCGATCGTAGGAGGAGGACACACAAATGTTTTGGAGTGCAACGCGGATGCTTCCGGCAACGCGGTAAATCAGCCGCAGAATACCCCGAACGTGGTCTACAACAATATCGTGCGCCACGTGAACTCCAACGTGATGCTCTGGTTCTGCCCGAATGCGATTCCGGAGTATTGGTTTAACAACCTCATCTATGATTCGGAGGGCGAGGGCTGGTCAGTGGCAGGACCACCCACTTATCCCGGCTGCCCGATGACCGGTGGCCAGTATATGTTCAATAACACCCTTGTGGACGGGGGTCCTGGAGGCTGGTTTCAGCCGTGCAATCTGCCCGTGTTGCCTCTTGGTGGAAGGTATTTAACTGTCTATAATGAGCATCTCATCAATACACCTTACGACGGTAGCAGCAGCGCAGCCTGCGCAGGAGGGCCGAGCAGCAGTACCAATGTCTCCATGTCGGACGCGACGGCAACCTCACAGGGCTACACGAGGGGCTCCCCTGGCACCTATCTTTCGAACACCTGTGCTAACGACTCTACGACTCCCTGCGCACCAACGTCATCCACGAGCGGGACGGTGAGTAAGGGAACAAACGAGGCAGCATATTGCACGGCTCTTGCCGGATATTCAAGCGAAACGGCAATCGGGACCGATGCCGCGAATGCATGCCATTATGCAACGACGGACGGATGCGCATATAACACAACGACGCACACAATGACTTGTCCGGCGCAGAACGCGAAGGCGAGAGGCAACAGCGCGAACTGGGACAGCGGGGCGTACCAGTACACAACTGGCTCTGCGCCGGCGCCACCAACCAACGCGACTGCAAAGCCGGTTCAAAATTAGGGCTCCTGATCTGGTGGATCGATTTTGGCAGGATTTTGTGTCCGCCCGGCAACTACCCCGTCCGCTGTTTGTTTGGTAACCTCAGCCCTTCGACCAACTTCATGAAGCAAGCGTCGTTCAGCGTCATCATAACCTGCTTCAATCAAAGTGCATTCATCCGCGAGACGATTGAGTCGGCGTGTAACCAAACCTATCCGGCGAAGCAAATCATCGTGGTTGATGACGCGTCTACAGATGACTCATTGACGATTTTAGAAGATTACAAAGATCAGATTTCTCCTATTTCTTGCCGAGAAAATGTGGGCGCGAGCGCCGCACGTAACGCAGGCGCCACATCTGCTGAGGGGGACTATCTCGTTTTTCTCGATGGGGATGATGTGTTGCAACCCTGGGCACTGGAGGTTTACTCGCGCATTATCGACCATAAGGAACCAAGGGTGATTTTGGCTGCACTTCTTTATTTTCATGGAAAGACTCTCCATGAACGGTCGTTTTACTTCAAAACCGCAACGCCGGTGGTGAATTACGACGCTGTTCCCACTGAGATTGTTCTTGTAGATTACAAGCGTCTGACGGACAAGGATCGCACGGGCCGCGCGTGTGCAAGCACGATAGTTGTAGACCGTCAGGCGTTTGAACAGGTAAATGGTTGGACCGAGGCGCTATCTGCCGCCGAGGACTACGATCTGATGCTGAAGTTGGGGGCCTGTGGTCGGACAATTCAAATCGACTCACCGCCGACAGTACGCTACCGAATCCACGAGGGCAACATAACGCACCAGGTTCCCCGAATCTGTTTAATGCTGCGCCGAGTGCTGAAAAGGGCGGCTTCGGGGCTGTACAGAGGTAGCGGGCGAATCGACGCTTTTGCGTTTCTAGGCGGTGCGGCATTCTTCTGGACGAAAGTGGCGCTGAGGAGAAGATGCTTTGCGGCTGCGCTCGGTCTGCTGTATAGTGGATTTCTCTCCATCGTCGTCGCAGCCGTGTTTAGGGCCAAAGTCGTGATCACTGGCACACGTCCACTTGAGGTGCTTCCGGGACTGTGTCATGAGAACCCGAGTGACCAGAACCACTCTCACCAATGTACTTGGTGAATAGAGTTGCGCGTCCTGGCGCTACTTGGAGCGAACCAGATGCACGGCAGATTCCAGGGAGGTGCAGGACCTTGTCGAATGGGATCGGCAGTATCGTCAGCGAACGGATGGTGGGAACGGGTGCTGGGCTAATACCCGGAAAACGTTGGATCCGCTGTTGTGGATTCTGCGCACCAGCGTGGAGTGGGCTCCTCAGCTTACTAAATGAGGCAAGGATTGCTCGGTAATGTGCTCAAATTAAAGGACTGGAATTGATCATGGCACTTGCGGGCGCTCTTCGGCGTGGATTTAAGGAACCGATGCAGTCTCTGGGATCGAAATTGGTAGCCATCACGCCTGTCAATGACCTTCGGTATATACGTTGGTTCGGTGGCCGTGCGGCCCTGAGGAAGCTGCTGGCTAAGTTGGATATCAACTGCGTAATCGACGTCGGAGCCAACCGGGGGCAGTACGGTCTGGTTCTGCGTCAATTGGGATACAAGGGTCTCATTGTCTCCTTCGAGCCCGTGCAAGCAAATTACCGGGTTCTGGAAAGTGTAGCGCATCAGAATGAACCGTGGAAGGTATTTCCTTGTGCTCTGGGAGCCTTAAGCGGCCGATTGTCGATAAATGTCGCGAGAGACACTGTCTTTAGTTCGTTTCTTATGCCTACTAAGGAATCCCTGCGAAGATTTCCGAACAACTTAGTTGTCCAAACGGAAGAGGTCGAGATTCGACGGCTGGACGAGATGATGGAACAGTGCGTTTCTGAGCTGGAGTCACCGCGTGTTTTCCTGAAGATGGATACGCAAGGATACGATATGGAAGTACTGCGGGGTGCAACTTGTGCGTTGGAGGTGACCTTAGCGCTGCAGACGGAGGTGTCGTTCCAGAGCATCTATCTCGATATGCCAAATTTTGTTGACTCCTTGAGAGAATTACTTTCGCGGGGATTTGAAGTAAGCGATTTTATCCCAGTGAATTATGATGCTGAGGAACTACGGGTCGTCGAAATGGATTGCCTGATGGTGCGGCGGCAGCCGGCCCGCTGACAGAACTCGTAGATCCCCGGAGTTGGCCCTCGGCCACTTCACAAGGTGCCCATGTGATGGACCGGCACCAGGGTATGAGTGCACGCATTGCTGTAGAATTCTCGTTAGCCGGCCTCGACTGGCTTGTGGAACTCTCCATCGGAGAAAGATCGATGGGCTCATTCGGAAATTCCTGGTTAAAAGACGTTCATCCGCGAGTCGCCTGTAAACGGTGTGGCATTTGCTGCCACCGGATCAGCAGCTCGACGTTCCTCACGTGAAATTAGAGCTCCGTCAGTTTCTATCGTCTTCATATGCCGCCAGAACTTCTTAGATTCGGGGGTGGAGCAGCCGACTCACAGATCAGCCCGATCGTGGCTGTGTTGCTGGCCATCGCGATCGTGCTGATCATGGTCCTTCCGCGCAAATGGGCCGTCATGCCCTTTCTGATCGCGTTTTTCACCATCCCCATCGGCGAAGTCCTTGTCGTCGGCGGTGTTCACTTTACTGCGTTGCGCGTCCTCATTCTGACCGTATTGGCGCGAAGACTCACCTTCTCCCGTCTCGAAAAGTATCCTGGAGGCATCAATGGCATCGACTGGTTCGTCATTCTGTGGTCCATCTCCGCGGTCGTTGCCTTTTACCTCCAGTTTCCCGGAACCCCGGCGCTGATCCAGGGAATGGGGGTTCTTCTGGACACACTCGGTGGGTATCTTGCCGTCCGGTCCTTGATTCCGGATGGCAAGGGGGTGCGGTTCACCATCAAATCCCTGGCGGTCGTTTGCGCCATCCTTGGCCTCTGTATGATCAATGAGCAGATCAGCCATGTGAATGTATTCGGTTTCCTCGGAGGGATGGAGCAGGGCACCAAAGTCATTACGAGAGAGGGGCACATCCGTTCCAGCGCGACGCTCGGTTATCTTTACGCCGGCGTTTTTGCCGGAGCGCTGTTTCCGCTGTTCGTTTGGCTGTGGAAAGAACGAAAGTCCCGAGTCTTTGCAGGCATCGGTCTCTTCGCCGCAATCGCCATGGTCCTCACTTCCTACTCGAGTACGTCGGAAATGGCCTTGATGGGTAGCATTGTCGGTCTTGGCTTCTGGCCGCTGCGCAAGAAGATGCGGCTGATCCGCGTGGGAATTGTCTCCATTCTGGTCGGGCTCGACATGGTCATGAAGGCGCCGGTCTGGGCTTTGATCGCTCGCGTCGACCTCACTGGTTCCTCATCGAGCTACCAGCGGTACGGGCTTATTGACATGACCGTCCGGCACTTCAGTGCCTGGTGGCTCATCGGTACTCCGGATTACGTCAACTGGGGCTGGGATAGCTGGGATCTCTGCAATCAGTTTTGCGCTGTCGCCTTAACTGGAGGCCTGCTGACCCTGATCTTCTATATCTGGATCTTTAAAAGCGGCTTTGCGGCCGTCGGCAACGCCCGAAAGTCGGTCGAGGGTGATCGGCGGCGCGAGTGGCTCCTCTGGTGCATTGGATCCTCCCTCTTGGCAAACGTGGTCGCGCACTTCGGCGTCAACTATATGGCTCAGCTCATTATGGGCTTTTTCCCGATCGTCGCCTGCATCTCTGTGGGCTCGTTCGAGGCAAAACAGGAGACGGCGCCTGCTTCGGAAGATCCCGGCAAGGTTCGATTCGAATGGGCGCCCCTTACTGCGGGCGACGAGTCAACCATCTACGACGGAGAGCCGCTCGTCGAACGCAATTCCGTCAACGAGAGCAAGGGACGCTTTGATTCCTGGTCGCAGGCCTGACATCTATATGCGTCTAAAATCCAACGTGGAATGGCAGAAATGGGCGAAAGTCGATCCTCTGTTTGGATTGTCGACCGTTTCCGGCAAAGGAGCCCCGGCCAGCATGCCTGGACATTGGAGGAACTTTACGTTTTTGGAGAGGCTGTTTGGGCAGACTTTAGGCTGAATTGGGAAAGTTATGGGCTCAAAAAAGAATCGTGTCTGGAGATTGGATCCGGCATAGGCGGAATTACTCACGAACTCGCCAAATGCTTCGTTGCTGTGACGGCAATTGATGTCTCACCCGAAATGATAGCAACTGCGCGCGCGAACAATCCGAACGTGACTTTTAGTCTTACAGACGGAACTACGATTCCAGCTGGGGAAAACAGTTTCACTGCCGTGTTTTCTTGCGAAGTTTTTCAGCATTTGGACAACCGAGACGCCGCATATGCTTATTTTGAGGAAATCTCCCGCGTTCTCAAACCGAGCGGAACCTGCATGATCCATATTCCTGTGGCCGTACTGCCATTCTCTCGAGTATGGCCGGCGATGGGGAGATTTCACGAGTTTCTGTGGAGATTTAGTGACCATTGGATTCACACCAAGGCCCGACTAAAGCGTCTGCTGATCTTACACTTTGATCGCAGGCCTTTCTATCGAATGCTGCAGTATGAGCCTGACCAGCTGCTTTCGCAACTTACCAAGTTTGGTTTTACAGATATAGAAATACGTTTCATTCCGGTGTTTACCGGAAATGGAAAGGAGCGGCAGTTTGCGCACGTGCTTTTCGCTCGCAAGCCATGACACGAGCTCAGGCGAAACTGGCATGGCAAATCGCGCAAGCCGTACCATGGGGCTCCCGCAACCGCGGTGTGCTGCTTCGCCCCTGCTGTACTGGCGCAGCGCCGACTCAGGAAACCATGAACTGCGAAAAGGATAAAGTTCGGGTCGCATACAGCTTCCCACTTAGGTTGGGCGCGGAGCGGGTATGCTATACCGCTTGGCAGCAGGTGCAGGGATTAGCGGCTGCGGGAACGGACCTGCGTGTGTTTCCGGCTTCCCTGGGGCGGCCCGTCTCCCCGGACGTGAGAGTTGTGCCGACGCTGGCGTGGAGGAGCTTACGTCTCCCGTACCGCGTAGTGGGTACGGCGCGCGCCGTGGCTCTTCACGACCACATTGTGGCGCGCCGAATCGAGAAGATGGCTGGCCAAATCGACATCATCCACACTTGGCCAACGGGCGCCCTCGAAACATTGAAAACTGCGGCCCGCCTCGGCATCCCCACAGTTTTGGAACGTCCGAATGCGCACACGCGGTTCGCCATGGAAGTCGTGCAACAGGAGTGCGACCGCCTGGGTGTAGCGCTTCCGCCCGACCACGAACACGCCTACGACGCTGAAAAGCTGCACAGGGAAGAAGAGGAATACAATCTTGCGACGCGACTGCTCTGCCCATCGGAGTTTGTGGTCAAGACTTTCCTCGACAAGGGGTTCAAAAAGGAGCAACTCGTCCGGCACCTTTATGGCTATGACGAGCGCGTGTACTATCCCGATTCGAAGCCGCGAGACCCAAAGCGCGGCCTGACCATGCTCTTCGTTGGAGTCTGTGCTGTGCGCAAAGGCGTGCACTATGCTCTCGAGGCCTGGCTCAAGTCTCCAGCTTCAAAAGATGGCAAATTTCTAATCGCGGGCGAGTTTCTCCCCGCTTACCAGGAAAAACTTGCACCGATGCTGGCCCACTCGAGCGTCCAGGTTCTGGGCCATCGGAATGACATCGCCGAGTTGATGCGAAAGAGCGACATAATCGTTCTTCCCAGTATTGAAGAAGGTTTTGGTTTGGTGATCGCCGAAGGAATGGGTTCAGGTTGCGTGCCACTTGCATCCGAGGCCTGCACGGAGATCTGCAATCATATGCAGACGGGCCTTATGCATAGAGTCGGCGATGTCGAAGCTTTGACACAACATATCGCGCTCTTGCATGAAGACCGCGCGCTCCTGGAGAGGTTCCGTGCCGCGTCACTGAGGGCATCGCCTGAGTTTACCTGGGCAGCAGCGGGCGTTAAACTCCTCGATGCGTACCGAGAGACACTTGCCGGCTTCAAAAAGGCCGGTATGTTGCCCGTCTTCACGCAGTCTCGAGACATGGCCACCTTGTGAGCTTGAATACCCGAAGACCCGCGTAGCGCTGACAAAGACGGCGCGCTTAAACTTAACCTTCAATCCCGCCATCCAGTTGGTTCCCATTGGGCTAAGGCCGCCACTCGCCTAATGCTCCGTGCGCCGACAGAAGAGCAAGAGGGCCGCAGCAATTACTGTACAGAGATCCATGACCCGGGAATTCATGAACAACGCCCCATTCCTCGAGACCGCATCCGAAGAAATCACGGTTGAGAATCGGTCGCGCAGGTCGCAAGACTGCAACCTGGGGCCGTGTCCCGTTTGTGCTCAACATGGAGTCCATGAATGGCTAAGGGCTCCAGACCGTCTGCATGGCCGAGGGGAAACCTACACTCTGGTGCGCTGCCTGTCGTGCTCCCTTGTTTGGCTTTGCAGACCACCAAATCCCTCTGAAATGCACCTGCACTATACCGACGCCTATGACAGGCTCATTTCCGCCGCAGGCAATAACCCCGCTCGGTGGGGATTTCGGCTGGATGCAATCGCGCGGTTCAAGAAATCCGGTGCGCTTCTCGACCTCGGTTGCAGCGCGGGATCGTTTCTCGAATCCATGCGGAGCGCATCCTGGAAACTCTTCGGAATCGAGATGTCCGCGAAAGCCGCGCGAACGGCGGAAGAACGAACCGGCGCCCGAGTTTTTGTTGGCGACATCCTCGACGCTCCGTTCCCGCGGGAGTCCTTCGACGTTGTCACTTGTTTCGACGTTCTCGAACACGTTTACGAGCCTCGCAAAGTCATGCAGCGCATCGCCGACTGGCTCAAACCGGGCGGAATTTTCTATGTCCTGGTGCCAAATATCGACTCGGCCGAGGCCCGCGTGTTTCGAAGCTACTGGCATGGTTTGGAGTTGCCGAGACACCTATTCCACTTTTCACCTAAATCGCTAAGATTCCTTGCAGAATCCGTTGGCCTCCACGAGGTGTCGCTGGAAACACGTCGCAACCCGGCCGTAGGCACGAGTCTCCGCTATGTCTGGGATGATGTCTTCGGCGCTGTCGGCGTCCGTCGGACGCCCGTGGTCTACCGCTGCGACGCGAGCCTGCCATGGAGGGTGGCGCGAAAGGCGGTTCGCATGACATTCCTCCGGGCGGTACTGGCCATGGCGCCATTGGCTGGCGGAGGGGAATCGATTCATGCCATTTTCCGAAAGAGTGACGATTCTTTGTAAGCTGCGATCAAGCAATCTGCAAAGGTAATTTGGTTCATAAAAATAAGGTGGTTCTTCCTGATGACGCGACAGGGCGAGATTCTTTCCAGGGCCAATGCAGCGCTCGATAAGCCATTGGCCGAACTGATTCCAATTGAGCAGCGCCGACGCACTGATTCTGATCAATCGAATGTGATTGCGGGAGTGAGAATGGCAGGACGAAATGCGTTATGGGAAGGGTTTCTCCGGTCGGCCCGGCGTTTCCCCGACCGCCCGGCAGTATTCGCGGAGAGCCGAACTGCCTCCTACAGTGCGCTCCATGAGCAAAGTATCCGCATCGCAGCGACCATCCAGGCTCACCCCGAATTCTCGAAAGTACCACTTACTGCAGTGTTCGGTTATCGCAGTACATCGGCGTTTTCTGGGGTTCTCGGCGCGCTTTTGTCAGGTAATGGTTATGTACCGCTGAATCGGACATTTCCGATTGAGCGAACCGAGGTCATGTTCGAGCGGTCTGAATGTAGATCGATCGTCGTCGATTCCGGATCACTTCCCCAGTTGAGCAAATTGTTGGAGCGATCCAAGCAAAGGCTCCTCTTAATATTACCTGATTTAGAAACCGGGCACCAGCTCCGCGAGAATTGGCCCGCCCATCTGTTTTTCGGCTCCGAGGAACTCTCCCCTTCGCAGGCTTGGAAAGAACCGATCGCCGCTCCTGACCAAATTGCTTACCTACTTTTCACTTCAGGCAGTACAGGGATTCCGAAGGGGGTTATGGTCAGCAACCGGAATGTTACGTCGTACATCGAGTACATGGTGAACCGATACAACATTACCGAGCAGGACCGTCTATCGCAGATGTTCGATTTGACCTTCGACCTTTCAGCCTTCGACATGTTCATGGCATGGGAGCGTGGAGCACAGGTTTGCTGTCCGTCGCAAAAGTCACTCATTAATCCGGGTAAGTTCATTCGTGACATGAGTCTTACCGTCTGGTTCTCGGTGCCCTCCACAGTCGCCTTTATGAAGCAGTTAGGCATGTTGAAGCCTCGTCGATACGAATCGCTCCGATTCAGCCTGTTTTGTGGCGAACCCCTTCCGGTTTCCTCGGCCACTGCGTGGCTGGAAGCGGCGCCCAACAGCGTCCTGGAGAACCTTTATGGGCCAACCGAGCTAACCATCTCCTGCACCCTATACCGGTGGGACCCGGTTCTTTCGCCAGGCGAAACGGAATTGGACATCGTGCCGATCGGCTATCCGCATCCCGGAATGAATGTCCTGGTGACTGACGAGAATCTAAACGAAGTACATCCTGGTGAAGAGGGTGAACTTCTCATGAACGGACCGCAGATGTCTCTCGGTTATTGGAGGGACAGAGAAAAGACCGCTGCTGCTTTCGTGGTGCCACCTGGAAAGTCCGATATTTATTATCGTACCGGTGATCGTGTTCGTCGCCCCATTGAGAATCGCCCGCTCACCCACCTCGGCAGGACCGACTTCCAAATCAAGGTGCTGGGGCACCGTGTAGAATTGGGTGAAATTGAAGCTGTCGTGCGAAAATTCACCGGCCTGGACGGTGTGATCGCAGTCGGTTGGCCGATAACCGCGAGCGGCGTGGACGGAATCGAATTATTTATTGAGGGAGAGGTCGAGAACAAGGAAACTCTCCGCGAGGCGATCCGTGCTGCGCTTCCGGAATATATGGTGCCGCGGAGATTTCACTGTATCAACCGCCTGCCGCGAAACGTAAATAACAAGTTTGATCGCAAGGCAATGGTGAAGTTATTGGAAGAAGGACTATGAGCAAAATTACGCCTAGCGATGTTCATGCGTTTCTCAAGGATTACTTTACTCGAAAGTTCCGCAGCGATGGACGCGTGTCAGTCGAGGAATTGCCGGAAGATTGTGATCTCCTGCTTTCCGGCATGATCGATTCAATTGGCTTCCTGGACCTCGTTGCCGCCTTGGAGAGGTTTGCCGGCCGCAACATCGATTTCGACATGTTGGATCCCGAGGAGATGACGATCGTAGGACCCTTGTGTAAGTTTGTCGCGAGTCAATCGGGCGGTATAACCACAGTTTCGGAGAATTGACTTGCAGACCGAGGCGCAGTCTCAGAACCCCGGGATAAGTGGAGTCGACGATTTTCGCGGAGACTTCCAGGAAGTCTCCAGAATGATCGAGCACTCATGGGCGGAGAATACCTACCAACCTCTGCTCTACGAGCCTGATTTCCTTGCCTCTTGCTTTGACTATCCGGCCGCACAATACTCGCTAGCACCCACAATCTACAACAATGGTGAACCCTTAGCATTCGGCGCTGTCCTTCCGCGTCGCGTGCGACTCGCGGGTCGTGATCTAAACCTCGGCATCATAGCGTTTCTCACTTCTGCCAGGGAATATAAGAAGCGGGGTTACGGAATCATTATCTGGAACGAAATGGTTAAGCGGGCGCGAGTTGCCGGCCTCGATGGCATGTTGAATTACTGTATGGAAGGTGAGGCCATGAACGGGATGATCTTGCGCTGCTGTCAGATGCTCAAGCTTCCGACCGCGCATGCCTATGTGGTTCAGTATTGGTCCCGTATGCTCCAGCCCAAGAAAACGGAGAGCGCGCCGGAGAGCGCAGCATCGGATGTCGTCGAACGTTTTATTGAACTCGCGGCGCCGATCGCGAGCCAGACCCCCATGTCCCGGCTGTGGAA
Source organism: uncultured Acidobacteriaceae bacterium (assembly GCA_963751285.1). Lineage (GTDB taxonomy): Bacteria > Acidobacteriota > Terriglobia > Terriglobales > Acidobacteriaceae > Telmatobacter. The sequence goes on from CAVVUE010000019.1 coordinate 475,117, forward strand.
TCTCGATGAGGCTGATTGGCAGTGCCGACGCCGATTCGGTGCGGTCGTAGCTGAGATGGACTGCAACCCGCGTCGAGGAATGTTGACGGGCTACATCATGTCAATCGCGAACGATAACCGGACGAAATGCCTCGTGGTCGACGATATTCTCTGGGGTGATTTGGAACCGGCGGAGCGCGGCCAATTAGTAAAGCTGTTTCTCGACCGCGCGGTGCTTCGAGGTGCGCAGGTCGCTGTTTTACCCGTTTTAGGCTACGCAGACCTCTCGCCGTTTCACGAGGCACGCTTTAGGCCTTCACGACAGGTTCTTCATGCATATCTTACAGTTTGGAGTGGCAAGCCTTTCACCGAACCATTGCCCTCCATGTATATCGACGTTATTTGAGTCGAAGCCAGACTGAATCTGCGATTACCTTTCCAGAGCGCAGCAACTAATTTCAAGAGACAGAACCCTGCGGACTTGCAATCGGAGAGAACTGGGCATCGAGCTATGAGGGAAGGCATCATCAAAGGCACGATCAATCGAGTGCTCCAGCACCTTGCCAGGATCATGCCCGGGGCAGAGTCACTTCGCGTTGCATTGCATCGCGCGCGCGGTGTCAAGATCGGGAAGAACGTATGGATCGGTTACGACGCCATCCTGGACACATCCCGCCCGTATCTCATCACGCTCGAGGATAGAAGCTCAATTGGAATGCGCGTGACCATAATCGCCCATTTCCGCGAATCTCAAGGCGTCAAGATCGAAGAGGATGCTTTCGTGGGGCCTGGAGTCATCATCCTCCCCAATGTAGTAATTGGCCGAGGAGCAGTCGTAACGGCTGGAAGCGTGGTAACCCGGTCCGTTGAGCCGATGACAGTAGTTCAAGGAAATCCTGCGGTAGCCGTTGCTCGATGCGGAATCCCCCTCCGCGCCAATGTTACGCTGAAAGAATTCTCGAGACGATTGAAGCCGCTCGCCTTCCAGGGATCGCCTTTCTCCAACAGATCCGAAGGGGGCCCTGGACCTCAGTAATGAAGAAAAAAAGGTCTTCAAAATTGATCGTGCCGTACGTCGGGGAATTGTCGGGAACGGATGCCCGGCTGATTCGTCTCGCTGAGTTTCTTGGCGCGCGCTGCGAAGCGCTTTCGCTGCCGCCTGTCTTGGATAATCATGCGAATTATCTGGCAAGCGTGTCCCCCGGAGAAGGTTCATGCTTAGTGATCAATCCAACGGTGATTAAGCAATGGGTGAGATCGGAAAGAATTCCCGAGGACCTTGTTTCCTTCCTGCTCCAGCATTTCCAAGGTCTGTTCGTTCATGGCTTACGCGCCGTGGATTTCGACTCGCGTTTAGTCGCACTACTCTCGCGGGGTCACTTTAAATCTGTTTGCCCAGTTGCTGGCGAAAGTAAAAGCTACGAGATTGCCTACGATTCAAGACAAATCTGCGGTCCATTTGCCGGCCTTTCATTCGGGTCGGCGAATCCGGCTAACGACCGGGTTCTCTCGGAAGGCCCGTTCAATCAGGCTGCGAGTACGCTCATTTCGATCAGCGACTCGCCTTTCATGGCTGCCGTAAATGTACAGGGGTGCGAGGTCATTTTCCTGGCAAGCGAAGACGTCGCCGATCTGAACACAGAGATAAATACTGCACCGCTCGCGGACTCCTTTTCCCAGTTTGTGCCGCATGCCATGGCGGTCCGCTATATTGCGGGTAATGAATGCTGGCACCCTTTTAAAGCGCATGCAGCCATCGTAATCGACGATCCGCTTCTACGCGACAACTATGGGTTCCTGAATTTCCAAACTCTACTCAGCTTGGCGAACAAGCACAATTTCCACGCCGCGATCGCATTTATTCCTCACAATTTTCGGAGGAACTCCCGCCAAATCATAGGGTTGTTCTTGGAGAATGCCGAGCGACTGTCCCTCTGCTTCCATGGCAATGACCATACAGAGTCGGAGTTTGCATCGAGGGATCCGACTGTATTGAGCACCTTGCTCCAGAACGCAGAACACCGCATGTATGTTCACGAGCAGATAACCGGTCTCCAGTGCGACAAGGTAATGGTATTTCCGCAAGGGAATTTTTCGTTAGAGGCGATGAAAGTTCTCCGTTCCCGGAACTTCAACGCGGCAGTGAATACGGTTCCTTACCCGCTGGGCGAAGAAGATCGGCTGACGATCCGGGATCTTGCTCAGCCTGCGGTGCTGCGATATGATGGGTTCCCTTTATTCCTCCGCAAACCCAGCAGAAAGATCAAGAAGCAGGATGTAGCTTTTAACGTCTTCTTTGGCCGGCCGGTTATGATCGTGGAGCATCATGAGGTCTTTCAAAGTCCGGAATCTTTGCTTGAAGTTGTGGCCAACATCAATTCGCTGGTGCCCGATATTCGCTGGGCTAACCTAACAACAATAGTCAGTAACTCATTTCTAGCTCGAAGGGAAGATGATCGTACGATACATGTGCGCCCATACGCTGAATTGGTCCAGGTTTCCAACGACTCGAGCTCTTCGAAGGATTATTTAATTGAATGGCCGGATTCGTTTGAAGGATCTTCTGTTGAATCGATCGTTGAGACTGGAACAGGGCGCACGGAGCAGGAGATCAACCAACTCGGGCTTCGGATCGCGGCAGAAATAGCACCGAATAGCTTCCGAACTTTTTCGCTGGTTCATCGAGATGTTTTCCCTTCAGGCAAAAGCCTCGGCTATCGGCGGCATGCTCGGGCTTTTGTCAGGCGAAGGCTTTCCGAGATTCGAGATAACTATTTGAGCAAGAATCATCGTCTCTTGAGATTTGCGAAGACCATGCAGCGTCTTTTGCATTGAGGCTGTGGCTTAATCGAAATTGACAATGACCGGTACTTCGCTGCGAGCGGAAGTCGAAGAACAAAGAGCACAGATGATTCGTTTTAAGGGTTATGAGCGTGTCCGCGGGGCAATAGGCAAACTGCTAACGGGCGACGCCCTTCGGGCAAAGGCGATGCGCGGCGGCGTATGGCTGGGTGCAGGAAGCGTCGCCGAGCAGGGCAGTCGGTTTGTCCGAAACGTGATTTTGACGCGCATCCTGGCTCCCAGCGCCTTCGGAGCCATGGCGATCGTCATGTCGTCGTCGGCCATCATCGGCGCCCTGACTGAAGTTGGCGTTCGGCAAGCCGTCATTCAACATCGAAGAGGGCAGGAGAAAGAGTACCTCGACGCGGGGTGGTGGCTCGGTTTGGGCCGGGCGCTGATCACATACCTGATCATCTTCGCAATGGCTCCCTGGGTTGCGCGCTTCTATGGACTCGCCGACCTTTCCTCGTTGCTTCGGGTCACGCTGCTGGGCACCCTGTTCGACGGTGCAATGAGTCCGCGTTCAGCCCTCGCCCAGAAAGATCTGAAATTCGGGCGATGGATGGTAATCAGCAATGGCGGCGGCATTTGTGGAGTCGCCCTGACCGTCGTCTTGAGCCTAACAATGCACAACGTATGGGCTCTCGCCATCGGTTTTGGAAGCGAGAACGTTTTTCGCTGCATTTTGTCCTATATCCTCTATCCAGGTTTTCCGTCGTTCATATGGAACCGGGACGCGATCCGCGATCTCTACGATTTCTCAAAACAAGCATTCGGTTTATCGTTTCTGAATCTGATCTTCTCCCGAACCGATATCTTTGTCTTGGGTAAGCTTTATCCTGCCACGGAACTTGGCCTTTATTCGATGGGTGTGGCGCTCATTATGACTCCATCTGTCTTCCTTACAAGTATGCTCGCGCAAACGCTCTTCCCCGCACTAACCCACGTTCAGGATGACAAGGAACGCATCAATCGAATCCTTATTGAAGTCTCCTCCTGGCTGATTCTACTCGGGCTTCCCGGCGTCGCAGTGATTTGGCTCTGCGGGCGCTCTCTGCTCTCCCTTGCGTATGGCGCCAGGTATGTGGCGGCTGCCGCGCCGCTGGCGGTCGCCTCTGGAGTGGCATTCCTGAATCTCTTAAATGCGACGATTACCTGTGTCTTCATTGCGGTTGGCCGGCCGGCACTGCATCGCCGCGCCGTTACCGCCTCGGCAATCGTGATGTTGATCGCCGCCTACCCCGCTTGCAAGGTCCTGGGCATGGTCGGGGGACAAGTGGCGGCTCTCGCGGCGATCATCATCAGCTACATCCTGCAGGTGATTCGAATGCGTTCGCTGATAGGGCTTAATCTTCTTCGCTATGCAAGAACGTTTGCACCGGCCGCACTGGCGTCGGCGGGAATTCTGATTGCGGGTTACGGCTTTCGCGTGATCGGCTTCGCGGCTAAACCCGCCACCAACATCACCATTGGGGCGGTCGCATGTCTTGCCGCCTACGCTCTCTGCCTGCTCGCGGTGGTGCGAGGCAAGATACAACATAAGGTTTGATGGACCAATCGCTTCTTGAAAGCTGGAAGACCGGGAGACGGCTCCTCGGTGTCGGAAAGCGAAAGATGGACCGGAGATACCGTGCAATGAGCAAAGACCCCTTTATATCCGCTATCATTCCAACCTTTAATCGGGCGCGACAGGTTCATTCGGCGCTCGGCAGCGTTCTGGCGCAGACCTACACGAACTTCGAGGTGATTGTTGTCGACGACGGATCGACCGATGAGACGGAGAAAGTCGTTGCCTCGTTGATCGAGAATCAATCACGGTCGGGAATTCAAGTCCGCTATGTTCATCAACACAATCAGGGCCAGAGTGCTGCTCGGAACCGCGGAATCGAAAAAGCAGGAGGAGAATGGATCGCGTTCCTCGACTCGGACGATCTCTGGCTGCCTCGAAAACTCGAGAGGCAGGTCGAGGCTCTTCGGCGATTTGAAGGGGAGAGTTGGGCATGCATCACTGACGCCCGATTTGTTAACGATCTCGGGATGGACACGACTTGCTTTCGCAAAGGCACGCGGAACTATGAAGATAAAGTCGGCCTGGATTACGAAGCCGCGCAAAGTTTGGCGAATATCCGGGATCCGTTCTGCGTGAGCACGCTTTTGGTGCACGCCGAGGTGGCTAAGCGAGTGGGATGGTTTGATTCCGGTTTCAAATATGCCGAAGATCACGATTTTCTTCTTCGCCTCTCTCTGGCCACTCCCATCTGCTACGTGAATAGCCTCCTGTGCACGATCGATCAAAGCAAATCGCCGGAGCGCTCGATTTGCCGTCCGTGGGATGACCTTGAGGTGCGCTTGCAGGGATGGCAGTCTGTCCTCGAAAAATGGTTGAATATGAACCGACAACTGCCTCCGGATGTCCGAAAGATGGTCGTACACAACCTGCGGTGTGTCCACAGCGCGTGGACAAATTGGCATTTGGAACAAGGGAAATACGAATCTGCGGCCGGTTCCATGCGTGAGGCTCTAGGTTACGAAGTCAGCGCGAGATTGCTGACGAAGTGGATGATGATGTATCTCGCCCCGAGCCTGACGCGAAAAATCGCGCTAAGAATGAGGGCCAATGAGTAAATACTCGAACGCTGGAACATCAACGTCGCCTGCGCAATCATCCAGGGACACTTTCAAAGGAGCGTCACGTGCCTAATAGCAACAATCGTCGATGGAATGATGATCCGCTGGACTTCGTTTGGAAGCTGAATACAAAGCTCAATAGCGTCTGGATGAGGACGTTCTATCCGTTTGCCTCGATCGGGCGCAAAGTGTCTTTTCACCCTACCAGTAAAATCTATCGGCCGCGTGCGTCGAGAATCCGGCTCGGCAGTTTTATCAGTCTAAGAGAATATGCGTGGCTCAACATAGCCACCGACGACCCGAATGGAGAACCCACCATCGTGATTGAAGACAACTGCCATATCGGGTTCGGCAGCATCATCTCTGCCAAAAACAGAATACATTTGGAGCGCAATGTATTGTTGGGTCAGATGGTTCTCATGTTGGACCATAACCATGCGTATGAAGACATCAATATCCCGGTGATCGATCAGGGCATTACGGAAGGCGGAAGAATTCGGGTTGGCCAGGGAACCTGGATCGGACATGGAGCCTGCATCATCTGTCCGAGGGGAGAGCTTAGCATTGGCCGCAACTGCGTGATTGCCGCGAACTCGATGGTAATGCGCAGCATCCCCGATTACTCGGTGGTGGCTGGATACCCGGCGACAATCATTCGACAATACGACACCGAGAGAAAGCTTTGGCGTCCCGGGGGCAAATACCGCAAGACGGCGCGCGATGCCGAGGCGCGGCCGGACCTGAGCGCTATCGCGCAAACATCTGTCTAATTCCCTTTCGAGATGCGGGCATTGGGAGCGCGCACGGTCGATCTGTACATCAAAAGGCAATGCATCGTTTGTCTCTGATTCCTTACTTGATTCGTCAAATAAGGCAGAGAGGCTTGGCGCTTCGATTGTTGAATTAAGATGCAATCCGCGGACATGAAAGACAGGATAGTTCCGGACGGTCGAATCGGCCTCAATGTCCTCGAGGTTGGCCTCGGTCTTTTCGGACCGGCGCTTGCAACCATTCGTGGTTTTGAGCATGCGCCGAAACGGAACTGGTCCGCGTGGAGAACGTCCGTGAAGTGCGCTAACGAATTTTGGATGAATGGGACGGTTGATGGCCGGAGCAGCTGACAGTCCTGATCCATTCTCGGTGCGCGGCAAATCCTTCCTGGTTGCCGGAGGCACGCGTGGCATCGGTCAGGCTATCTCCATTCGATTGGCGAGAGCCGGCGCCTCGGTGATCGCCAATTATCTCCGTAACGAACAGTCGGCAGAGCGGCTGAAATCGATCGCCGCGGACGAGAACCTGGCCATCTCCCTTTGTCGCGCGGATCTGACCAGTGAACGAGGCTTGGAACAGCTTGGCCAGACGCTTCAGGAACACGGTCCGCAACTATCCGGCTTGGTTTACTGCGCAGCCACGGGCATCCATCGCCCCATCGCAGAATTGACTGACCGCCATTTCGACTTCACCTTTGCCTTGAATGTCCGCGCCTTTTTCAAGCTGATTCAGCTCGTGAAGCCGCGTCTTCAAAGAGGATCCAGTGTTGTGGCCCTCAGTTCGTGGGGTGCAACCCGCGCGCTTCCCTACTATACGTTGGTTGGAGCGTCTAAAGGTGCGTTGGAGGCCCTTGCGCGGCACCTGGCCGCTGAGCTAGCACCGGAAGGCATTCGCGTCAATATCCTCACCGCCGGAGCCGTACTCACCGACGCATGGAAGGCAATGCCCAACAGCGAGGCGCGCATCGCAGAAACCATTCGTCGCACGCCGGCTAGGCGATTGATCACTCCGGAAGAAGTTGCCTGCGGCGTGCAGTTCCTGTGTTCTGACGCGGCATCGGCCGTCGTGGGTCAGACATTGATCCTGGATGGTGGTGCAGGAATCTTAGCCTGACGGTTGCAAAACTTCATCACCAATAATGAACTCAAAATGATGTGCGGAGGAAGAATGAGCGATACAGATTACGTTCTCGGTAAGGTCCAACAAGCGTTCAAGGCAGCATTCGACGTCGACCCGAATCAGGTCACATTGGATACCAGCGCAAGCGACATCCCGCTTTGGGATTCTGTGGGGCATCTCTCACTGGCCAGCAATCTTGAAGAAGTCTTCGGGATCAGCCTGGATGTGGACGAGTTGATGGAGATGGAAAACGTGCGGGAGATCGTGCGCGTCATTGCGCCTAAAGTAGCAGAGAAGGCGCGCAGTGCCAGCCAATAGGGAATGGAACTTTGCCGGGCGCCTCGTTGAACGCCTGGGGCCGCGCTCATGTCTTATCGACGCAGCCAACAGGCGCACCATCGGGGGCGAGAGTCTGCCACAGCTCATTGCAGCCTGCGGCAGCTCGTTGATCTCCGCCGGTCTCAAAGCGGGCGATCGACTGCTCATCGGTTGTGCCCTTTCTCCGTCGAGCACCATTGTCTATTTAGGAGCGATCTACGCAGGGTTGGTGGCCGTCCCAGTGGACGAGCGGATGCTACTCTCCTCGGCGGCGCGGCTCGTTGCAGCAACGGGCGCAAAAGCCATGTGGAGCGAATCCGGTTTCGGTGATTGGGGGACCGAGGGGCTTCCTGCGCTTTGTCTAAAAGGGGAATTGGCCGACGCCACAACCGAGGTCATGCCGCCCGAGCCATGCGCTGCGTCCGACTTGGCTTCGCTGATGGCCACTTCCGGTTCTACCGGCATTCCTCGCTTCGTGATGGTGAGCCATGGCAATCTCCTTGCGAACACTGAGGCCATTATTCGCAGCCAAGGTTTAGGCCTCGACGAGAGAGCGCTACTCATTCTTCCCGTCAGCTATGTTTTCGGAGCAAGCGTTCTCCACTCCCATCTTTATCAGGGAGGCTCAGTGGTCTTTGACCGGCGCTTCATGTTCCCGGATAAGGTGCTCCAAGCCTGCGCACATTACGAATGCACGACTTTTGCCGGCGTGCCCACGGTCTATAACGTCCTTCTTCGTCGATCGAATATTCGCCGCATTCCTCAGCCATCCTTGCGTCGCTTTCTTCAGGCTGGCGGAAGTCTCGCGCGGGAGAGAGTCAATGAGATGCGGCAGCTCTTTCCGCAAATCAGGTTCTATGTCATGTACGGCCAGACTGAAGCTACTGCTCGCATTTCCTGCATGGACCCTGACCTATGGGGCCAGAAGCCTGGGAGTGTCGGGCAGCCATTGGATAATCTCACCGTTTCTATCGTGGATGAACAGGGCGAGCCCGTTCCGTCGGGTCAGGTTGGCGAACTTCTCGTGAGAGGGCCTTCGATCTGTTCCGGATATCTCAACGATCCCGAGGAATCGGATCGTGTCTTCCGCAATGGCTGGCTTCACACGAGAGATATTGCGCGTCAGGATGAGGAAGGTTTCCTTTGGATTGAAGGCCGGACGGGAAACTTTCTGAAAATCAGAGGAACCCGCGTGAGCCTCGCGGAGGTCGAGGCAAGAGTTGCAGCAATTCCCGGGGTGTATGAGTGCGGCGCCTGTGTCGTCGAGCATCCCGAGGCGGGGGATGCGCTCGTTCTCATGATCGTGCCTGATCAAGGTGTAAAGCTCGTCATCGAAGAGATCCGTCGCGGCCTCCCGGCGCACTGGACGCTGGATTCGATCTGTCTCGTCGCCGAATTGCCGAAAACATCCGTGGGAAAGATCGCACGGCCAGCGCTCTCAGCGCTGGGCGAGGAGCTTAGTGGAACAACTTAATGATCAGCTAGACAGGATTCTCTCGCTTCCACCATATAGTCAGCCACCCGAAGAGCGAGAGGCCTCATTACTGGCACTATTTAAAGAGGAGCTGGAGTACGGTTGCAATCGGCATGCCGGCTACGAAAACTATCTCCGGCACTGGCCGGTCGACTACCGGTATGCGGCCCATATTTCCGACCTTCCCTATCTGCCGGTCGGAGTCCTGAAAGCGAATCCGCCGCTCTCCTTTGTGAGTCCCGATGAAATCAAGAGAACCTTGACGTCAAGCGCCACCACGTCGCAGCTGCCGAGCCGCGTTGTTCTCGATGCCGCCACATCGCGGCGCATGACCAAAGGAATCGTGACAATCGTCCGTGACTACATCGGGTCCTTTCGCAGACCCTATCTGGTCGTCGATACGCCTGATTCTCTACGCAGTGGCGGTCCGCTCGGCGCCAGAGGCGCAGCCATTCAGGGATTGCAGCCGTTTGCCAGTCAGGCAACCTACTGTCTCAATGTTGACGCCCAGGGCGAACTGACGTTGGATCAGCAGAGACTGCGGGAGTTCGCTGAGACGCACCGCAGCGGCGAGATCCTGGTGTATGGCTTCACATTTATCTTGTGGAACCATCTGGTGAGGCCGCTGATGGCGGAGAGCATCTGCCTCGACCTGCCAAATGTCCATATTCTGCATAGCGGAGGCTGGAAGCGGCTGCAAGATCAGGCGGTCGAGAAGTCGGTATTCAACCAGCAGTTGGCCCGTGTCGTCGGTTGCTCGCCCGACCGCATCATCGATTTCTATGGAATGGTCGAGAGCGTGGGGGTCATCTTCCCCGATTGTCTTGAAGGCAACAAACATAGCCCGATCTTTGCTGACGTGATTGTGCGCGATCCGCTCACCCTGTCACCGGTCGCTGCCGGAGAACACGGGATTGTTCAGGTTTGCAGCGTCCTGCCGACCAGCTTCCCGGGCCACCTGCTGCTCACCGAGGACCTTGCTCAAGTGATCGCCTACGATGGCTGTCCCTGCGGAAGGCGCGGCATCAGCTTCCGCTTCGCGGGCCGGGTTCCTAAGGCGGAACTGCGCGGCTGTGGCAACCTCGAGACCAAACGAACGGCGGCGAATTAAATGGCGACTTCGACCCCATCGCGGCTGATTCGAGCGGTTCAATTGCCTGCCGAAATCTCCGATGCCGCGAATGAATTGCACGCCTATATCGCGAACGATCCCATAACGCCCAACGAGGTCATCAGTATTTTTGAATCCTGGGCCAAAAGTTTGGACTCCCGGGAACTGGACGAGGTTGCAGGGATCGTCTTCCTTCGCATCTGGCTCCGTCGCGGCACATTGGAGCCGATTGTTGTCCGGGAGCTAGGCGCCAACAGTCTCGATGGCGGATGGACCGAATACGGCCATGCCCAGTGCAGGGCGTTTCCCTTGGGCATCGTCGGTCATTGGCCTGCCGGCAACATTGAAATCCAGCCGATTCTGTCCATGACCTGCGCTCTTCTCGGGGGCAATGGAGTGCTGGTGCGCATCCCTCGGGGACTTGTCGATATAACGCGAATCCTGGTCGAAAAGCTGGAACAAGCGGACACTGGCGGACGCCTCACGCGACGCATCTTCATGGCAGCCTTCGAGCATGGCCGCCAGGATTTACATGAAGCCATGGCGCGTGCCGTCGATGGCGCAATGATCTGGGGAGGAAAAGAATCGGTCTTGCAGGTCCGGTCCCTGCCCTTTCCCCACTGGGCAAAGCTGGCGGTTTTTGGGCCGCGCATTTCGGTGGCCGCAATGGACGCCGGCGCATGGAGTAGGTCTGATCATCAGGCCATCTGGTGTCAACGTTTGGCCCGGGACGTCTGGCAATTTGACCAGCAGGCATGCTCTTCGCCGCAGGTTCTTTATCTCGAAAAGGGAGCGGGCGTTACAACGGCTTCGTTTCTCGCAGTTCTGCAGCGTGCATTTGAGAATGAGAATCGGGCGCACCCGCGCCAGATCATTCCTGCGGCCTTGACGTCGGCAATCACCAGAGCACGTGCGGCATGGCTGCTCGACGACCATTCCCGTCAGGCGGTCTTTTCCATGGGACCGGATTGGACTCTCTTAATTGGCCGTGGATCGGATCTGCCTGAACCGGTTCAAGGCAAGACTTTGGCTGTATTGGAAGTCGACGATTTAATGGATGTCGTATCCAGGTTCGATGGCAATGTTCAGACCCTCGGATTGGGCATCGCGGACCAGGAGAAAGAAGACGCGCTTGCGTTATTGGCCGGACAACGCGGTGTCGATCGTATCGTCAAGCTGGGACGCATGCATACCTTCGTTCCCCCCTGGGACGGTGTCGATCTGATCCGGCCGATGGTTAGAATGGTCCGGCATGTAGGGTCGGCAGACTAAATTCTTGACGAAAGAGGAGCATAAAGGATGCGAGAGGGCGAGGCGTTTCTTCTTGGGTTGGATCGGAAGGCGAGGACCTTTGCGGCGGCAGCGCGGACGACGGTGAAAGCCAATGATGATCTTTGTTCGTGGCTTTTGGACCCGCTTGCTCGTTGGGCGCAAGGGGCCTACGGAGAGCAAGCCTTTGAAGATGCGGCAAAGGGTTACGCCCAATACTGCATGGGCGTATGGAAATCCCAACAGCTCTACGAGAAGAACGGACGTTACACACCTGAACCAATGCCCGAGCTGGTTTCGGAAGTGTACGAGCACGAAGGGTACATGGTCCCCTACATGTGGGCGGCGATCCTGATTTATCCCTTCTGGCCGTCCATGATCAATCATGTCGCGATGTATCGCGAAGACTTTATCAAGCAACTGCCGCCGAATGCCAAGGTTTTGGAATTGGCCTCCGGACACGGCGTCATGGGCCTCCTGGCCGCAGAAACCAGGCCCGATATCCATGTGACTGGCTTCGATATCAGCCCGCCGGCGGTCGCCGTCTCCAATCGTCTCCGCGGCGTCTCCGGGCACCAGGACCGTGTAACGTTTGAGGTGAAAAACGCGCTCAAGTTAGCGCTCGGCGAGAGTCGCGGCACCTATAAGGGAATCATTGCCGCGATGTTGGCTGAACATCTGGAGGATCCCCGGCCCTTATTCGAGGTGATCGCCCACCATTTGGCTGACGATGGGCTTGTCTTCTTCAGCACGGCTTTGGAATCTGCTCAGCGTGATCACACCTTCGAGTTTCATCGTGAAAGCGAGCCTCTCAAAATGGCCGAAGAAGTAGGCCTCAGGGTCACACGATTAATCTCCGATGCCGGGAATCCAGTTCCAGGCGGACGCTTTCTTCCCCGTGCGTTGGGGATGATCCTGCGCAAAAGGTAAAAGAGCGAACCGCGTCGTCCTTCGGGGGCGAGTGGCCCCCCAGAAAGCCTGCTTACGTCTATGCCGACCATGACCTTCGAAGAGGTGAAATCGTACCTGAAGCAGCGGTTCCCGATGCTGATGGTGGACCGCGTCCTGGAGTTGGAACCCGGGCAACGTGTAAAGACCCTCAAAAACGTCACAGGGAACGAGATCCAATTAATCGGCCATTTCCCCGAGTTCTCCATTATGCCCGGCACTTGCATCATTGAGGCCATCGGTCAAAGCGCCTCGCTCCTGTTTAGCCACACTACCGGGAAAGGGATCAGCACTGGAGAAGTGATGGCCTTGGCCGCCGTGAACGACATGCGATTCCTGGCGCCCGTTTTGCCGGGACATACACTCATCATGGAAGTGAAGATCCTAAAGATGTCGGACGAAGCCGCTCTGATCGAAGGAACCGCATCAGTAGATGAGACCCTGGTTGCTCGTGGCAAGTTGAGTTTCGCTCGAATGGCGATGCCAAGTCGTCCTTCGAATTGACGCACGACCACCCGCTCAACCTTCTATTGCTCGAAGCGGTTCTAACAATCGCGTTTCGCAACGGCACGACCAGAAAGCTTTTTTGACAAACTTCACTGAGCTCAATGGTTCTGCAACGGCACAACTTCAGCCGTACCGAAAACCGTCACAATTGAGATGATGGATCTGAAAGTGGTACAGCAAATATTCACAAGCGATGATTCCATTGGACTTACAAGATTGCAAGGGCATTGATCGGACCGGTTCTGGACCTCGGGTCGGTTTCATGGCCGCCTCAGGCCACTTGCTCAACCAATTGCAGGACTTGACGTCTATCGAAATGGTGGCAGTTCTCTCCGTACCGCGGGCACTCGCTTCTCGAAATCAATTGGTGCGGGGCTATTTAGTTACTGCCTGACTCTGCAGTGTTCCCCAACTTTTCCTCCCCAGAGGTATCAGTGCGTAACACTCCAAAGGTTTCCGCTGTCATCCCGACCTATAACCGCACGCGCCAGACGTTTGCAGCCATCGAAAGCGTCCTTGCGCAAACTTACCCGAACGTAGAGGTCATCGTCGTAGATGACGGTTCGATCGATGATTCCGGAGAGGTTGTTGAACGATACATCCGGCAGAAAGCCGATGCAGGGTTTTGCGTCAAATTTTTCAGCCAAAAGAACCAAGGTGCAAGCGCCGCGCGAAATACCGGGATTGCAAACGCGAGCGGAGACTACATTGGGTTTCTCGATTCGGACGATATCTGGATTCCGGAAAAGCTGGAGTGGCAACTCAAAGCACTCGACAGTTTTCAAAATGAATGCGCCGCATGCATCACTGACGCGCGATTGGTCAATGACACTGGCCTCGATCGAAGCAGTTTCGAATCCCAGGGGAGGTATTATCCGCAAGAGATCGGCATTGACCGCGCTGCGACAGAGTCGCTGGCGCAGTCATTTTGCTTTTGGGTGTCGAGCCTGCTCGTTCGAGCTGAAACGATTCGGAAAATCGGATGCTTCGACACGAAGATCTCCTTCGTTGAAGACCGCGACATCCTTTTCCGGTTGTCGCTTGTAACTTCGATTGCATACGTGAACAAGCTTCTTATTCAAACCGACAGAACACCATCGCCTCCAGGCTCCATCTGCAGGCCGTGGGACAACAAAGAGGTCCAATTCCGCCAGCAACAATTGATGCTGGAAAGCTGGCTCAAAATGGGCGCCGAGTTACCGCCTGAGGTGCGAAAATTCGTCAAGCAGGCCCTCGGCTGCTTGTACTCTCACTGCACCAACTGGCACCTCGAGAATTTGCGATATGCTGAAGCCCGGCATTCCGTCACCAGCGCCGTCCGCTACAGGACCAGCCCTGGAACCGTCGGAAAGCTTGTGCTTACGTGGCTCGCTCCGCCGCTGGCGAGCTGGGTCGCACCGAAAACGCGGCCGGTTGGAACAGGCGGGCACGCTTCCTGAAGCACGAAGTGAGAATCTGGGCTCGAAGAGTCCATGCGCCGACCTCGAATTCGCAACCTCCTTCTCGATACAGCCGCAATTGATCATCCCCGGGCTCTCTCCAGGACAAACGTAATACAAATTCAAAAGATACGCATTCATATACCGGCCTAATATGCGACATCTTCCGGGCCGAACGGTTCATTTCTAAGATCAGAAACATCGCAGGCGCATCGGTCTTGGAGGAACGACACCATGGAGGTCACAAAAGCTAGTCTATGAACATCTACGTTGATGCCAAAATGAATGACGCGCAGCGCCGCTCCGAGTTGTATGGCGGGGCGGTCTTTGTCCATTCACCTTCAGAGTCCGCTCTGAAGCTCTGCCGCCTTGCTCAGGAGATGATTGAAGAGGCGCTCCGCCCTTTCGATCCGCTTAGCATTCACGAGAAAATCGCAGCAGAGAAGTGCTCGGAAATCCTGGCAGAGCTTAAGCCGAAATTCATCCATCACCCGAAGTCCAAGGAATACATTCGGGAAATGCTGGTGGAATCCGGCTCTGATCTTGAGAAGACCTACTTCGATGTTCCCCGCATGCGGACAGCCTTTCCCGGGGACTATCTGAAATCGGGAATCGCGTACGCATTTCATCCGCACCGCGACACGTGGTACTCCGCGCCAATGTGCCAGATCAATTGGTGGATGCCGATTTACGACCTAAACTCCGAGAACTGCATGGCGCTCCACCCGCATTACTTTGGCCGTGCCATCAAGAACGGATCGAGCCAGTACGACTATCAGCGATGGAATCGGGAGAGCCGGTTTAACGCCGCAAAGCACGTGAAGATCGACACCCGTGTCCAGCCGCACGCGGAGGAGCCAATCGAGCTGGATCCGCAAATCCGTCTGGTGTGTCCGGTGGGTGGAGCATACCAGTTCTCCGCCGCTCAGTTGCATTCAACTGTCCCCAACACCTCCGCAGTGACGCGATACAGCATCGACTTCCGCACTGTCCATGTGGATGACCTCGTCGGCCGGGTCGGAGCCAATAATGTTGACTCTGCGTGCACCGGCACGACCTTGGGAGACTACCTCCGGGGAACCGATCT
Organism: uncultured Acidobacteriaceae bacterium; assembly: GCA_963751285.1. Lineage (GTDB taxonomy): Bacteria > Acidobacteriota > Terriglobia > Terriglobales > Acidobacteriaceae > Telmatobacter. The sequence goes on from CAVVUE010000019.1 coordinate 490,608, forward strand.
GGAGCATCTCCCGGAAGACTTGATTGCCCTCGATCGAGACGTGATTCATAGCTCAGCGAGAGCTTGAGCTAGCGACGCCCCATATAGGGCATGGTTCAACATTGTTGAATGTTCCAGTGGTCTTCCTATGACAGAGAATTCCCTGCTCGCTTTCCCGCAATCTGCAGTTTCCAAAGCGCCACCGTTAGCCAAGGGTGGCGAGATGAAATGGTACGCGTGCACCAGTAACTGGGCGTTAGCGTTGATGTTGCTCGCAGCCTTTTTGGTGCGCGTGCACTATCTCCGGGCTCATGTTGTTGTGCTTGAAGGTGAGGGAGCCGGCTACGCACACCAGGCCGATAACCTGCTGCGGGGTCGGGGATTCGAAAGTTATCTATATCCCAAGCCGGATCTTGAGCATTGCTGGCTGCAACCGATCCTGATCGCCGTCGCCTACTTGGTTGTTCGAAACCTGGACACGGCAACGCATGCCATCTCCCTGGTTTCGGGCACGCTGCTTGTTTTGTGGTTTTTCCTTCTCTCCGACCGTCTTTACGGACGCTCCGCGGCTTGGATTGCAGCACTGTTCGCTGCGTTCCATCCACTCCTTATTGCTCTGTCGACGACGGGCTACACAGAGATCCTGGCGGTAGCTCTTCAATTCGGTGCCATCTACTGGAGTCTACGGTTCATCGAAGACGATGGGCGATTGAGCTGGCTCTACGCGGGCGCGTTATGGGGCCTTTCGTATCTCAATCGCACGGAATGTCTGCCCATCCCGATATTCACGATCGGGCCTTTCTTTGTTTATTATGTTTGGAAAAAAAGGCTCCCTGAAACGTTGGGCTACGCGCAGCGCGCTCTTCATGTCGGTGTTTTCACTACTTGTCATTCCCTATGTGATGTTATTTCACCATTACACCGGAAAGTTCTTGTTTGAGGGCAAGAATCTTCTCAACTACACCATTGGCCAGCGTGAGCTTGAGGGCAAAAGCCTGCCAGTCGCCTCGCGAGAATTGACCGCCGACCTGCGCGAACTGGGCCCCGATCTGGACACCAGCGCCTACACAACCTATTCACCGTATCCAACAGGCGTGCGCGATCTTGCAAGGTATTACGTGCGAGCTGCACATAAGAATGCCAAGTGGCTGCGTTACGAACTCTTGGATTCTGACCATTTCGGGGGAGGATTGCTCATTGCCTTGGCCTTTCTTGGCCTGGTGGGGCGGCAGTGGGATCAGAGAAGATTGTTCCGCGAAAGCTATCTCATCGGAATCGGGATGTACATTCTCCTGTTGCTTTTGGCGACCCACCTGCAAATCTGGCGCTACGCCTTTTCCATCCTTCCATTCATGCTCCTGTGGGCCGCTCTTGGGGCCATCAATCTCTTTGACTGGAGTTGCCGCACCAGCGGAGAATTTCGCATCCCGGCAAAGGCGGGGACGATCGTTTCTGCCTGTGCTGTCCTCCTTTATGTTCTCTTCATTTTTCGCCTTGTGAATAACGCAATTCCAACAATAGACGAGATCACGAGCGGATGGGCGCCGAACCAGGCAGTGAAGGAGGCTGGCCTTTGGCTCAGGCATCATGATCCGGGGCTCAAGACGACGTTCACGAATGACGTTTTCTGTTACTATTCACGCAGCTACGAATCGATCTTACCTTACACGGACGGAGAAACGGCGCTGCGCTACCTGCATGAAAAGAATCCTGACTATTTCTTCCTTTACTCTGATTCTGTAAATGCACCATATTTTAGCCGCTGGGTCGAAGAAGGGATTCCCGATCCGTCGGCGATTCCGATCTACAAACGTGTTCTCGCAGATGGAAGGAAGCTCGCGATTTACCGGTGGGATCACACCATTTCCAGCAATTAGGGAACGGTCTGTAACATGGCGGGGTGTTTGAGGTGTGTTTTTCTCGCGTGCACGGTAGTGAATCTGAATATTTTCACTTCCCGTTTTCCTCGAAGAGAACGATACTCGATCCAATCGTTTCAAGGGCGGGACATCGTTGGTCCCGTTGAGGTGAGGCCATGAAAGTAGTTCTGTTTTGCGGCGGCGCCGGAATGCGGCTTCGCGGCTACTCTGAAGATGTTCCGAAGCCCATGGTCACTGTGGGTTCGCGTCCGGTGCTGTGGCACGTGATGAAGTATTATGCCCACTTCGGCCATAAGGACTTTGTTGTGTGCCTTGGTTACAAAGGCAATGTGATTAAGGAGTACTTTCTCGAGTACCAGGAGTCAGTGTCCAACGACTTTGTGTTCTCTCGCGGCGGGCGCGATCTGGAGTTCATGCAGCGCGACATCGACGACTGGCGCATTACCTTCGTCGACACCGGGCTACGTTCTTCCATTGGTGACCGTCTGCGCCTGGTCGAGCCGTATCTTAAAGGCGAGGACGTGTTTCTCGCTAACTACAGCGATGGCTTGACAGATTTCCCATTGCCCGAGTTGATTCAAGAGTTCGCGCGGCGCAATGCGTTCGCCTCCTTTATCTCTGTTCAGCCGCGCGCCAGCAGTCTCGACACGGTCGAACTGAAAAATGATGGTGCGGTTGCGGCAATTCGCAGCATGAAAGATTCGAATATTTGGGTCAACGGTGGTTACTTTGTTCTCAGCAAGGATATATTCCGTTATCTTCGACCGGGCGAAGAACTGGTTTACGAGCCGATGCAACGGATGATCGCCGAAGGTAAGGTGTGGTCACGCCGCTACGACGGTTTTTGGCAATGCATGGATACCTTTAAGGACAAGCAGATTCTCGACGAACTTGAGGCGTCGGGTTCGGCTCCTTGGTGCGTCTGGAAGAACGGGCATCAAGCAAGACTCACGGCATGATCAAACTCGAATTGGCAAAAGGACATCACGAGCCGCTCATGGTTTTGTGCCTGGGAGCGCATTCTGACGATATCGAGATCGGCTGTGGAGCAACGATTCTGCAGTTGGGCAGGCGCAGCATAAGACCAAGGTTCTGCTGGGTCGTGCTCAGCGCGGGAGGTGTTCGTAAGGAGGAAGCGCAAAAGGCCGCTGAGCAATTCGCGGCGGGCTGCGAAACTGACGTGGTTCTCAAGGAATTTCGAGACGGCTATTTGCCGTACGACGGGGGCAAGGTGAAGGACTTCTTTGAGGCGATGAAAGAACGTATCAGCCCCGACCTCATCTTCACCCATTGGCACGGCGATGCGCACCAGGATCATCGACTGGTAAACGAGCTAACTTGGAATACATTTCGGAATCATCTCATTCTGGAATACGAGATCCCCAAATTCGACGGTGATATGGGTCGCCCAAACGTCTTCGTAGAGCTTGAGGAGTGGGCGTTCCTGGAAAAAGTGAATAACCTCTCGGCAATCTTCACCTCTCAGGGATCAAAACCGTGGTTTCAACCTGAGACATTTCTCGGTCTGATGCGCCTTCGCGGGATGGAGTCGAATGCATCCAGTGGATACGCAGAGGCCTTCTACACGCGCAAGATGAGCATCGATCCGCATGCCTAGGAGTACACGGCGCATGGCTAGCTTAGAGAAAGATCTGACTATGTCCGAAATCAAGTACGAAGAGTCCTCTCCCGAGGCTCATGCCCTGCAGCGTAAGGCGCACCGGCTGATTCCGGGTGGAGCGCACACTTATGCAAAAGGCGACGACCAGTTTCCGGAGTGTGCCCCTCCTTTTATGGTTCGCGGCAAGGGATGCCACGCCTGGGATAGCGACGGAAACGAATTCATCGAGTATGGAATGGGATTGAGGGCAATTACTCTCGGGCACGCATTCGAGCCCGTGGTGCAGGCAGCGGCTCGCCAGATGCAACTCGGCATAAACTTTACACGGCCGGCAACAATAGAAGTGGAAGCGGCTGAGAAACTCCTTCGGCTCATCGGAGGCGCGGAAATGGTGAAGTTTGCCAAAAACGGCTCCGATGTCACCACAGCAGCGGTCAAACTGGCGCGGGCATATACGAATCGCGATTTGATCGCCATATGTGGCGATCAGCCGTTCTTCTCGACGGATGATTGGTTTATGGGTGCTGGGGAAATGAACTCAGGAATCCCTAAGTCCATCTCGGAAATGACGCTTTCGTTCCACTACAACGATCTCGGGAGCTTGATTGAGTTATTTGATCGTCACCCGGGCCAGATTGCGTGCGTCGTGATGGAGGCAGAGGCGGCAATACGGCCCAACGCCGACTATTTGCAACAGGTAAAGAACTTGTGCGAGCAACATGGAGCACTGTTGATCTTCGACGAGATGATTACCGGTTTCCGTTGGCATCTCGGCGGGGCACAGGAGTTTCATGGCGTTGTGCCTCATCTGTCCACCTTTGGAAAGGGCTTGGGCAACGGCTTTGCAATCTCCGCGTTGGCAGGCAAACGCGACATCATGCGGCTGGGAGGTCTGGACCACGAACATCCCCGTGTTTTTCTTCTTTCCACGACCCATGGCGCTGAAACGCACGCCCTCGCTGCGGCAATAGCGTCCATGCACACCTATGTTGAGCGGGGTGTAATCGAAGTCCTATGGCGACAGGGTGAACTTCTGCAAAAGCAGGTTGACCGCTCCATTAATGAGTATCGGCTCAACGGGTACTTTGAAGTGTTGGGCCGCCCCTGCAATCTTATCTATGCCACGCGCGATCCGAATCGCGAACCCTCGCAGGCGTACCGTACGCTGTTTATGCAGGAAATGATCCGTCGCGGCGTGATCGGACCATCCTTCGTCGTAAGCTACGCCCATAGTGACTCCGATATTCAGCGCACGGCGGAGGTTGTGCACGAGGCCTTAGCAATCTATCGAAAAGCGTTGGACGAAGGCGTTGAGAAATATCTGCAGGGACGCCCGGTAAAACCCGTCAATCGAAGGTTCAACTGATGAAAGAATATACACTGTTCCGTAAGGCGTTCAGGGAACTGGGTCAGTACCGGCAACTGCTCTTCATGATCACCTATCGCGACATCAAGGTGCGCTATAAGCAATCCATCATGGGAGTCATGTGGGCCGTGCTGATGCCTATCATGATCGTCATGTCCGGTATCGTGATTCGCTACGCTTATGCTCTCGCGGCCCACGTCCCCTTGAAAACAGCGGATGTTGCCAGTGTTGCGATCAAGTCGCTCCCCTGGTCGTTTCTGGTGTCGAGTATCCGTTTCTCGTGCTACAGCCTCATCAACAACGTCAACCTTGTGACGAAGATTTACTTTCCCAAGGAAATTTTTCCGATCGGAGCTATTCTGGCCAGTCTTTTTGACTTCTTTATCGCATCGGCTGGCTTGATCGTCTTCCTGATCCTGGGACGAATCGGAATTGGACATAATCTCCTGTGGGCCCCAGTCTTGCTTTTGATCATCGTTGTGATGGCCACCGGCATTGGAATGTTCGTATCGGCTGCCAGCCTGTTTTTGCGCGACGTCAAGTTCATCGTGGAAGTCTTTCTGACCTTCGGAATCTTCTTCACGCCCGTCTTCTATGACGTCAGCATGTTCGGCAAGAACGGCAAATGGCTGATGCTCAATCCATTCAGTTCGCTTATGGACGGACTCGGCGCCTGTGTGGCGCACCACCAGCCGCCGAACTTGCCATGGGTTGCTTACAGCGCGGCATTCGCGATTTTTTCACTCGTCGCCGGCTATAGCTTCTTCAAGCATCTTGAACCCGCCTTTGCGGAGAATATCTAGCCCGGAGTCATCGAATGTCAGAAGTTGCTCTCAAAATGGAGCATGTGTATAAAAAATTTCGCAAGGGCGAAGTCTACAATTCGCTTCGTGACCTCATTCCTGCACTGACGGGTAAAATGTTCCGCCAGAATGGTTCCAACAGCAACGATAAGCGGGAGTTCTGGGCTCTGCAGGATATCTCTTTTGAAGTGAATCAGGGACAATCCCTGGGGATCATGGGTCAGAACGGAGCGGGCAAAAGCACCATCCTTAAGATCCTGAGCCGCATCATGCAGCCCACGCGGGGCTCGCTCGCCGTAAATGGCCGGCTGTCAGCGCTCATTGAGGTATCGGCGGGTTTCCACCAGGACTTGACCGGCCGCGAAAACATCTATCTGAATGGCGCAATTCTGGGGATGTCAAAACGTGAGATTAATGCGAAGCTCGATCAGATTATCGACTTTTCGGGAATTGAAGAGTTTATCGATACTCCAGTGAAACGCTATTCATCTGGAATGTACGCGCGTCTTGGATTCTCAGTGGCCGCCCATGTAGACCCGGAGGTGCTGATAGTCGACGAAGTGTTAAGCGTCGGCGACTATGTGTTTCAGCAGAAATGCATGGATCGTATGCGATCCATTCTCAATGCTGGCACGACAGTCTTGTTCGTCTCTCATAACGTGAAGGCTATCACGGAGCTGTGCGCGAGATCACTTCTGCTCAAGCGCGGGAAGCTTGCAATGATTGGTCCCACAGATGAAGTGGTTCGGAACTATCTGAGCGAATCGCGAGCTGAAGGGGCCGTTGTTACGAAGAAATCTGTGTACATTTCCCAGGTCAGGGTCCGCGGGTCCCAAGGCGAACGATCGACATTCGAATCCGGAGAGACCGCCCTGCTGGACGTTGAAGTCACCGCACGTCAGCCCGTTGAAAGGCTTGCTGTTGTCATTTGGCTGACCGACGACAAGGAATATACCCTTTTTGACACATCGACAGAGCGATTAGGCTACGAGCCGTTCTCACTTCAGACCGGAGAGAGCTATCACTGTACGTTTGAGCTTACACTCAATATGGCGCACGGCACGTTTAACGTCTGTGCTGCCATATACCGCTATGACATTCAGAAAACCTACGACAGCCAGCTATCGGCCCTGACCCTGTTCATCGGATCAACCATGGCTGTGCGCGGAGCTGTCAATTGCTTTCCGCGACTTCTGGAAGCTGGGACCTCAGCGCTGGCTGCTCCGTCCGTCGCGGCCGATGTCTAAATGATTGGGATCATGGAGATGCCGCCGGATACCAGTGAAGTGTCGCACTGGGACGAGTGGAACACAAAGTTCCGCCAGTGGGGAACCTTCAGCGACGAGCCGACCATGCGGCGAATGCGCGAGGCGCTAGCGGCGGTTCGCGATCTTAGACTGAGTGCCCCAAACATCCTGGAAGTAGGCTGCGGAACGGGTTGGCTGACGGCTAAACTTGCGGAGTTCGGCACCGTGATGGGAGTCGATCTTGGCGCCGATACCATTCGTGCCGCGGCTGAAAAGCTGCCCGGGATCGAATTCAGGGCGGGAGACATTCTCCAACTTGACCTTCCAGGCAATCATTTCGATATCGTAGTGACGTTGGAAACTCTCTCTCACGTTGCCGACAAAGATGCATTCATGGACAAGATGGTTCACGTGCTGAGACCAGGTGGAACTCTGATTCTTACCACGCAAAACAAATTCGTCTTTGACCGGTGCGATGTTGCTCCTAATATCGGTTGGACGCGCGAATGGGTCACCATGGCACGCCTCAAACATCTCTTGCATTCCAAATTCTCGATTAGCAGGGCTACGAGCCTTGACCCGAAAGGCCACAAGGGGATTCTCAAGGTCGTGAATTCCGCAAAGGTGAATCGGCTTTTCGCTGCGATCATGGGGGAATCGCGTGTCAAGCGGCTGAAAGAAGCAGCCGGCTTCGGACAGACACTTTTTGTCGTGGCAGTAAGACGCTGATGACAATTTCCCCGGCAAGGCCAGCCCCGCGTACCCAACCAAAGAATCGAGGATGAAGATTTCCGATTGCATGGAAAAGAATCCGCTCTTTGAACTGCGCGTAAACGTCCTCCAAGCCTTTTCCTTGGACGGGCAGCGGTTCATCCAGCAAAGCATAGCGCCTTTCCCGGGACACCGATTCTCTGATGCCAGGCATGAACAAGGTGAGTAGCCCAACGAGCACAATGGAAGAAGTTGAGACGGACACACGGCGGGGCGTTGCTCCACCCGCGCCAGAGTCCGATCAAGGTTTACCGGAAGCCCGTCCCCGAATCGCATTGCTTACTCCTTATACCGGTTCCAATTTCGGCGATGGCGCCATTCAGGATGCGATGATCGCCAACATGCGGTTGCGGTTTCCCGCTGCTCAATTCTCGGGAATCTCGCTCAATTGCGAGAATTTTGTCCAACGTCACGGCGTGGACGCTTACCCCGTTTGCGCAACGGGAATGACCTTCTACGGTATGGCGCGCGGAGGGTCAACGTACACCTCGCAACAGATCGAGAACTCCAATCAGCCGAAGGTCCTCAATGGTGCCAGTCGCTGGGTGAGGCGGCTGAGGAACGCACTTGGAAAAACGCCTGTAGTAGGGCTTTGCTTGCGTAAGGCGCGCCTTTGGACGGCCGTGGCCCGGAGCGAGATACGCCATTCCCTCGCAGGGTATCGATTCCTTCGTGCACAGGACCTGGTTGTCGTATCGGGTGGTGGCCAGTTGGATGAAGAGTGGGGAGGGCCATGGGGACATCCCTACTCGCTCTTCAAATGGGCAATTCTCGCACGGTTCGCTCGCGTCCCATTCGTCATAGCCAGTGTTGGCGCCTGCAAGTTGACCTCAATCATTTCGCGATTTTTCTTGAAAGTGGCTTTGCGGGTGGCAGCCTACCGGTCGTATCGAGACAAAAATAGCCGGGAGATCGCCGCTGGCTTGCTCCGCCGGGCCACGCTCGACCCTGTCGTACCCGACCTGGCCTTCAGCCTGCCCCTCTCAGAGATCCGACCGTCTTCCGAATCCATCCGGCAGAAAGCAGGCGGGCGAACGATCTTCGCTGTCAGTCCCATAGCCTACGCCAAGCCTGGAAACTGGCCATTTCAAGACGCAGCGCTTTACAACAGATACTTGCGCCGGATCGCCAGCGTAGTCTCTCAACTGCTCGAACGCGATGGATTTCTGGTCATGGTTTGGTCGACCCTCTCGGACCAGAAGGTCATTCAGGAGATCTTCGAGTATCTGGACGATCGTTCAAGAAGCAGATTGGACCAGCAGATGCATATTCCCGAGATCTCCTCGTGGAAGGATCTTGTCGCCGTTCTCCTCGATGTCGACTTCCTGGTCGCCAGCCGCTTACACAGCGCGATTCTGGGCTTTATTGCTCTCCGGCCCACCGTGGCCATTTCCTTCGATCCTAAGGTGGATTGGGTAATGGAAGATCTTGGTCAAACAAATTCTCTCTTGCAGATTCGAGACTTCGAGGCAGAAGACGTGATCAGAGCACTGGACCGGCTTGAATCAAGCAGACAGCCGGTCACAGACCAGATTCGCTCCTACAGGCAGCGGGCCCTTTCTGAATTCGCGATGCAGTATGATGCGATTGCGGGCCTCGCAGGAGCGCTTCATCCACACCCCAATTGAAGGAATTGCAGTACGCGAGCACTGCAATTGTAATCGTGGTTTTCGTTATTCTCATGCGCGTAACCTTTTTTCAGGTTCGAACTTTCAGAGCGTCGGCGCTCCATGATGGGCCGGTATCTACAGACCAGAAATAAGAGATTTCTGTTGCTCCAAAGTGGTAAAGTATCCCGATACCAGCTGTGTAATCGCGATGAGGCCTCTAGTCTCTTCCGGAGCGATGCTTGAACCCGCCCCTGGTTAGTGTCGTTACGCCCTTCTACAATACGGCTCCGTATATCTCTCAGTGCATAGAGAGCGTTCTTGGACAGGAATACTCCAATTTCGAGTACATTCTTTCGGACAATTGTAGTACCGACAGCTCAAGGGAGATAGCCGAAGAATACGCGCGTCGGGATTCTCGCATCCGCTTGATCCGCCAGCCCAGTTTTCTTGACCAGGTACCTCATTACAACGCCGCGCTGGCGGCGATTTCACCCGAAAGCAAGTATTGCAAAATCGTTCAGGCGGACGACCGGATTTTCCCCAACTGTCTACGAGCCATGGTGGCGGCGTTCGAACAGTCGGAAACAATTGGCTTGGTCAGTTCATACGATATGAAGGGAACCAAGGTGCGCGGCTCGGGGTACCCGTGCGATACTCCGTTTTTAAAAGGAAGAGAAATGGGCCAAATGTATATGCGTAGTGGGCTCTTTGTCTTCGGCTCCCCATCGACTGTTATGTATCGTTCACAGATAGTTCGGGAACAGAAGCCGTTCTTCGGCGTCGGCTTGCTTCACGAAGATACCGAGAAATGTTTGGGGATTCTGGAGCGCTGGGACTTTGGATTTGTTTATCAGATTCTTTCGTTTCTCCGAGCAGACAATGATTCGATAACCGACCGGATCCGCGGTTATGAACCGCATGCTTTGGATCGCTATACGATGGTTCAGCGCTTTTCCTCGATGTTTCTCGAACCTTCCGAGGCGGATGCGATCCGGCGGGCTACGAAAAAGTCATACTATAGCGTCCTCGCTCAGCAGGCGCTGAGTTTTCGAGGTAGATTATTCTGGGAGTATCACAAGCAAGGTCTACAGTTACTTGGCGAATCGCTGGATCATCCATTCCTTATTCGTCAAATAGCCCGCCGTGCTTTGTGGATGTTGCTGAATCCAGGAGATACCTTGCTTGTAGTTATTCCAATCATAAGGAATAAAGTAGCGCGTACACTGCGTACACGTTGAATGATCGCAGAGGAAACGGAGAATTGCCGAGTGGAGGATGCGAGCATCGTTCCGGAAGTTTCGGTAGTGATGGTCACGCGCAATGTTGAACGCTATCTGGACGAAGCTATCGACAGCATCTTAAAACAGACGTTCTCGAGTCTCGAGCTCATCATTGTGGATTTTGGCTCAACGGACGGATCGAAAGAAATCTCCATCAAGGCTGCAGCCAGGGATAGTCGGGTGCGTTGTAGCGAGATTCCAAGCTGCAGTCTGGTAGAGGCTCGGAATACAGCCTGCTCTCTCGCTAGAGGAGAGTTTATCGCCGTGATGGACGCAGATGATATATCGCTCCCTCACCGGCTCGAGGCAGAGATTCGATTCCTGCGTCAACACCCTGCAGTCGGCGTTGTTGGAGGCGCCGCGGAGTGGTTTGGTGAGAAAGGAGGGACCCTTTGGATCGTTGACTTTCCCTGCGATCACCGGGCAATCAAGGAAGTCTTGCGCACAAACTGTCCCTATTGTCACTCGGCAGCAGTCTTGCGCCGAAAGCTGTTTGTGAAGGTTGGAGGGTACCGGAAAGTTTTTACTGTATCGCACGACTACGATCTTTGGGCGCGTGTCGCAGAACATATGGAATGTGCCAACCTAAGTGTCGTGGTAGTCAAATATCGCGTTCACGGCGCTCAGATCTCTGTGCGTCGGCGTAAGCTACAGTCGCTCTCTGTGCTTGCAGTGCAAGCATCCTCCCGTGCGCGGCAAATGGGGCGCGTAGATCCGTTGGATTCTGCCTCCGAGATTACGCCGGAGCTTTTGATTCGGATGGGCGTTTCGGAGTCGGAACAGGAGCAGCGTCATCTGGAGGAATACAGAAAGTGGATACGAGCTATATCCGACACAGGAGAGGGTTCCGCAGCGATTGAGGTGCGGGAAGAAGCACTACGAATGAAGTGGAAGCACGTCGACAAAGGCCTCATCGCCGATCTTTGCTTGACCACAGCTAAATTGTATTGGGAAGATGGTCGGCGATTGAAGGCCTTGGTGCTGGTTTCGAGAGCCACGTTGCTGCAGCCAGCTCTCGCAGACCGGTTCATCGACGCGGCGCTGCGACGATTGCACATTCGCAGATTTCTTAAGGGATCTGCCTGAAAAGAATGTGAGATCCTGGCTGTCGATAACAGCTCGACCGATCAGACCCGCGACGTGGAATCTGGAACCAGGCTCGAAGAGAACAATATACGCTCGCTGAACAGAGCACGCATTCCCGCGAAAAAGCGTAACGCATTGAGATTTGAGTGAGTCAACTCTACGAACGGACTCTAGAATATGGACATTAGTGTAATCTTGTGTACTTATAATCGCTGCCAGAGCTTGGCAATGGCATTGGAGAGCTTAGAGGCATCGGTTCTGCCCACGACCTCAGAATGGGAGCTTCTGATCGTGGATAATAACTCGAAGGATGCGACCCGTCAGGTAGCAGAGCGTTTCTGCGAGCGTAATCCGCAGCGTTTTCGATATCTCTTTGAGGCGAATCAGGGGAAATCGTGCGCGCTCAACGCCGGAATCCGTAATGCCCATGGCGAAATCCTAGCTTTCGTTGACGATGATGTGACGGTAGTGCCTGGCTGGCTGTACAATCTGACCTCCGATTTGAACAGTGGCGAATGGGCCGGGGCAGGGGGACGTATTCTTCTGCCGGCAGGATTTTCACCGCCTCGGTGGCTTGCGCTTGAAGGCCCTTTGCGGCAAGGCGCCGCGTTATGCGCCCATTTTGATTTCGGCGATCTCCCCGGAGAACTCAAAGAAGCTCCGTATGGCACCAACATGGCTTATCGGAAAGAGATGTTTACTCGATATGGGGGCTTTCGTATCGATCTTGGGCCGCGACCTGGAAGTGAACTCCGGAACGAAGATACAGAGTTTGGAGGTCGCGTGTTGGCCGGTGGAGAGCGATTGCGCTATGTGCCGTCCGCAGTGGTATATCACCCCGTGCCAGAGGAGCGCGTTCGGAAGGGCTTTTTTCGTGCCCGTTGGTTCGCCTTGGGGCGTGCCCAGGTGCGAGAGAATGGGCCGCGGATAAAGGTATCTGAAATCCCGCGCTACTACCGCACTCTTTGGCGAACTACCCTTCGTCCCCAACTTCGGGACTGGCGCCATGCTCGTGACCCGAAGGAGAGGTTTAGCCTTCAATGCAAAGCATGGTGTACGGCTGGCACAATGGCGGAAGTATGGAGCCAGGCTCTTCGAGGACAAGTCGCTCGCTCAAGTGATTCGGTCTCGCGAAGCGGTACCCTTTTATAGCGCAGTAGGAAGCGTAGATATCGCCCTGTCGGAACGTGTGCAAGCCCACTTTTGGGAACTGACATTGGAAAATGGATTTTGGTACAACAGTATCTTCAAATAGTTGCTACCAGAGTGCCAGCCCATTGAGCTGCTGAAGAATCTGGACACAAACGAGAGTCCCTGGATTACCGATCCTCCGAGGCCTATGACCGTTACGATAATTCTCTGCACCTACAACCGGGCTCACAGTTTGGGTCCGGCATTGGAGAGTGTGCTCGCCTCCGCTCTCCATTCGGCCATTGACTGGGAACTTCTTGTTGTTGACAACAACTCTACGGATCGTACGCGCGAAGTGATAAACGTGTTTTGTCTGCGTTATCCAGGACGGGTACGATATATTTTCGCGGCACAACAGGGGCTTTCAAATGCCCGGAATACCGGCATCCGTGAGGCGCGCGGAGACATTCTGGCTTTTGTCGACGATGATGTAACAGTGGAGCCGAGTTGGCTGGACAACCTGACTTCTGCATTGCATGACGGTCAATGGGCTGGTTCTGGAGGAAGAATCCTTCCACCACAAGGATTCTCGCCTCCCCCTTGGCTTGCGCTTAAAGGCCCTTGGGGCCTGGGCGGTGTGTTATGTGCGCAATTTGATATGGGGGATACCCCGGGGCAACTCACGGAGGAGGCCCCTTACGGTACAAACATGGCATTCCGTAAGGAGATGTTCGAAAAGTACGGTGTCTTTCGAACAGATTTAGGACGCTGCGGTGACAGTCTTATCGGTAATGAGGACACGGAATTCGGCAGGCGATTAATGGCTGGGGAGGAGCGCTTGCGCTACGAACCTTTTGCTGTCGTTTACCATTCTGTGCCGACGGAACGACTCAATAAAAGATACTTTCGAACATGGTGGTTCGCCTTCGGGCGTGCACAGATGCGAGAAAAGGGTCGACGGACAAAAGTGTGGGGAATCCCACGATACTACTTCAGTCTTCCGAACATTGCCTTGCGATTCATTCTTCCTCAAGTCGTGCGTTCTCTACTTGCTCGTGATCCCCACGAGCGTTTTCGCCGTCAGTGCTTTGCGTGTTGCATGTCTGGCAATATGGCGGAGATTTGGGACCAGGCGCGAAAAGGACAATATACGATTCGCCCACAAGCAACCCAGCCTCGGGAGAACGGCAGTTTTTCGTAGCGCAGAAGAGATCGCAAGCACGCATTTTAATCAGTTAGGCACGCCAGCTTTTGTGAAAGAACTTCCTGACTATGAGAGTTAGTGTTATTGTGTGCACTTACAACCGTTGCCAGAGTTTGGCAAGGGCCTTAGAAAGCATGTCGGCGTCGGTCATGCCCACGACTACAGAATGGGAGGTTCTGGTCGTGGACAATAACTCGAACGACGGAACCCGTGAGGTAGCGGCACATTTTTGCGAGCTCAATCCAGCACATTTTCGCTATCTCTTCGAGGCGAATCAGGGGAAGTCGTATGCCCTCAACACCGCAATACGTGAATCTCGAGGGGAGATTCTGGTGTTCACTGACGATGACGTGACGGTTGAGCCGAGGTGGCTGCAAAATCTGACCTCAGTTTTTGAGCACGAAAAATGTGCGGGATCAGCAGGGCGTATTCTTCCCGCTCAGAGCTTTGATCGGCCTCCTTGGCTTTCGCTCGAAGGAAGATACAATTTGATTGGAGCATTGTGCGCCTACTTCGAGCCAGGAGAGCTTCCCCATGACCTCAAGGTTGCTCCCTACGGGGCGAATATGGCGTTTCGAAGAGAAATGTTCGAGAAATATGGCACTTTTCGCCTAGATCTCGGGCCGTGCTTTACGAGCCGAGTGAGCAGCGAGGATACAGAATTTGGCCGCCGGCTACTCGCGGGCGGAGAGCGGCTCTGCTACGTTCCGTCAGCCACCGTCTATCACGAGATACGTCAAGATCGGCTCAACAAAAAGTTCTTCTTGACTTGGTGGTTTGGCCTCGGAAGGGGCAAAGTGAGGGAAAGTGAGGCCAACCTAACCGCATTCGAGGCCTTCAAGATTCTTGCCAGAACATTGACAACGGCTGTCGAATGGCTATTCTCCTTCCACCCCCCAAAACGGTTCTATTGCAAGTGCCGAGTTTGGTTTGGCACGGGGAAACTGATGGAAGCGATCCAGAGGGCTAACCAAACAAGGCAGAAAACCAGGAGACAACCCGAGGGTGCCTCGTCTTGAAGATGGCGAAGTAATCGTCAGGATGTGCCCATTCAAACCGAATATCACAAAGCACTATCGTGTTACCCGTTAACATATTGGTCCTCATATGCTCTTTTCTGAAGTCAAGCTGCCCGACGTTTTCGAGATTCAGGTGGAACCACGCGTGGACGATCGTGGATTCTTTGCCCGATTATGGTGCCAGAAAGAGTTCGAGGCTAAGGGCCTCAACGCAAAGCTGGTGCAGTGCAGCATTTCAGTGAATACTAGCAAAGGAACGCTTCGTGGCATGCACTTTCAAGCCCATCCCCACGAAGAGACGAAGCTTGTACGCTGCAGCAAAGGGGCCATCTACGATGTCGTGCTGGATCTTCGCCCATCTTCGCCGCGATTCAGGGATTGGTTCGCGGTGGTCCTGACAGCGGATAATCGCAAGGCGGTGTACATCCCGGAGGGATGCGCCCACGGTTTTATGACTCTCGAAGACGACACCGAAGTTCTCTATCAGATAACAGAGTTTTACCATGCGGAGTCGGCACGAGGGGTTCGTTGGAATGACCCGGCATTCGAAATCACCTGGCCGGGAGCCGTTGAAGTAATATCTGAAAGAGACAGAACCTACCCTGACTTTACGCCGTGAACCTCGTAAGAGAACTCGAACAAACTACAATTGCCGGCATCGGAGAGGATCTTCACAGTTTCGCGGCATCCCTGTTCCCAATCTGCCGTAGCATTACTGGGGACGGAATCAGACAGACGCTCGCGATGATTCGGGACCGGATTCCTCTGGAAATTCGGGAAGTCCCCTCGGGAACATCGGTATTTGATTGGACAGTCCCAAAGGAATGGAACATCCGAGACGCCTATATCAAAGCACCAGACGGCCGGCGGATCGTTGATTTCCAACAGTCCAATCTTCATGTAGTCAACTACAGCACGCCGATACACGCGACTCTGCCGCTTGAAGAATTAAAGACACACCTGTTCTCGATTCCGGAGCATCCGGAATGGATTCCTTATCGAACGTCTTATTACAAGGAAGACTGGGGATTCTGCCTCTCTCATAACAAGATTCTCGAACTAAAAGAGGGGGAATACGAGGTTTGTATCGACTCCACGCTGGCTGACGGCCACCTTTCCTACGGAGAGTACTACCTGCCGGGCCGCACTTCTGACGAGGTACTAATTTCATGTCACGCATGTCATCCCTCGCTGGCAAATGACAACCTTTCAGGCGTAACGGTGGCGACAGCCTTAGCGCAACATCTGTCCGGACGGAGTCTTCGTTATTCGTATCGGTTTCTATTCATTCCCGGGACCATCGGCGCCATCACTTGGCTCGCGCAAAACCGGCCGTTGGCTGGGAGTATTCGCCATGGCCTCGTGCTGACATGCTTAGGAGACGCAGGGGGGTTTCACTACAAAAAGAGCCGCCGAGGCACATCCGACATTGATCGGACAGTCGCTTGCATCCTGCGTGATTGTGGGGAGCCTTTCGAAATACTCAATTTTTCACCTTACGGCTATGACGAGCGGCAGTATTGCTCGCCAGGGTTCAATCTTCCGGTCGGTTGTTTAATGAGGAGTGTATGGGGCTCTTTTCCCGAGTATCATTCCTCTGCCGACGATCTTACCTTCATTCGCCCGGACTCGCTGGCAAAGTCTCTTCGGGTGTGTGTAGCAGTGGTCGACGCGCTGGAACAGAATCGCAGGTATATCAGCCAGAACCCTTATTGCGAACCCCAACTGGGTAGGCGAAATCTCTACCACTCAACCGGGGGAGAGTCGATCGGGACTGAAATCAATGCCCGGTTATGGGTGCTTAACCTCTCGGACGGAGAGAACTCGCTCCTCGATATAGCAGAGCGTTCCGCTTTACCTTTCTCTGTCATTGCTGAAGCTGCAGATCTCATGTGCCAGCATGGCCTTCTTCAACCCGCCGAAGACTTGAAAGACGGGCCGGTAGTTCGGCGCTAAGCTAGGCGGTTAATTAACGTTGGAACGCGATGCGCAGCGTACACTCAAATCATCGTATCTTTGAGACAATGAGGAACCCAATATGAGAGTGCTGTTGACGGGACACAAGGGGTACATAGGCGCGGTGGCGATTCCGCTTTTACTCAAAGCCGGCCATGAGGTTGTCGGATTGGATTCCGATCTATATAGAAACTGCGATTTCAGCACGATTCCGAGTGGGATTCCGGAGATAATAAAGGATCTTCGCCAGCTAACTCAGTCCGACCTGAACGGGTTCGACGCTGTTGTGCATATGGCGGCCCTGTCGAACGATCCCGTAGGAAACTTCAACCCCCAGCTCACCTTCGATATCAATCACCTTGGTTCGGTACATCTCGCACAACTCGCAAAGAAGGCGGGAGCGAAGCGCTTTGTTTTCTCGTCCAGCTGCAGCACCTATGGTGCCGCAGGGGATCATTTCCTCGATGAAACCTCGTCATTGAGTCCCGTCACTCCTTATGGCGAGTCGAAGGTATTGGCCGAGCGTGATATCGCATCGCTCGCGAGCGACGACTTTTCTCCGACCTATATGCGCAACGCGACCGCATACGGAGCATCACCGCGCTTGCGCCTGGACATCGTGTTGAACGATTTTGTTGCCGCGGCATTGACAACGGGTAAGATCTGCATCAAAAGCGACGGCACTCCGTGGCGCCCCATCGTTCACATTCGCGATATCATCGCGGCGGTTATCGCGGTTCTGGAAGCTCCGCGGGAAATCATCCATAATCAAACCTTCAACGTAGGCCGGAATGATGAGAACTTTCGCGTTCGCGAGATCGCCGATATCGTCGCCGACGTAGTTCCCAACAGCTCGGTTCAATACGCTCCAGGCGGAGGCCCGGACGCTCGATGCTATCGGGTAAGCTTTGACAAGATTGCCCGCATGGTCCCATCATTTCGTCCGCAGTGGACAGCACGAATGGGCGCCCAAGAACTCTACAATTCGTATCGTGAAGAGGGGCTCAAGTCATCAGATGTCGAACAAGGTCGTTACGTCCGAATCAGGGAGATACGACGTCAACAGAGCGCCGGACGGTTGGACGGCGAATTGCATTGGTGTGCGGATGCAGCCGCATTGAGAGTATGAAAGGACGTTAGAGTAAGAATGGCAACAGCGACGGTTATCAAAAAGGTCGATTTGCAAAGCAACGCTGCCTCATGCCGATTTTGTGGTGCTGGCTTGCAACGCGTATTTGTGGATCTCGGAATGTCGCCACTCTGTGAGACGTATCCGTCAATAGCAGATTTGAATCGCGGCGAGGTCTACTATCCATTGCGTGTGTATGTTTGCGAGGAATGCTTGCTGGTTCAACTTGAAGAATACGAAAGCGCCGAGCATATCTTCAGTGACTACGCTTATTTCTCGTCGTTCTCGGATTCGTGGCTTCGCCACGCCGAGAAGTACTGTGAATCCATGCAATCACGGTTCCACCTGGACAGATCAAGCTTCGTGGTGGAGGTTGCCAGCAACGATGGATATTTGTTGCAGTACTTTGTGAAACGCGGAATTCCTGTTCTCGGAATAGAGCCTGCAGCGAATGTAGCCAAAGTTGCGAGGGAGAAGGGAATTCCCACGCTGGTAAAATTCTTTGGAGCGGCCGTAGCAGGAGAGTTAGTGCAAACCGAAGGTGCAGCTGACCTTATCCTGGGGAATAACGTTCTTGCTCAGGTACCCGATTTGAACGACTTTGTTGAAGGATTGAAAATCGCTCTCAAGCCGAATGGCGTACTGACGCTGGAATTTCCTCATCTGCTTCGGCTTATCGAGCAGAATGAGTTTGACACCATTTATCACGAGCATTTTTCGTACTTTTCGCTGCTGACTACAAGAAGGATCCTGGCGGAGCATGGTCTGCGCGTGTTCGACGTGGAAGAATTGAAGTCTCATGGAGGATCCCTCCGGGTGTTAGCCTGTCGCGCCGAAAGCCACGCGCATGCGGAGGCTTTGGCGGTGCAAAAGGTGATTGGCGATGAAGTTCAGGGCGGTCTTGACAGACCTGAAGGATATGAATCATTTGCCCGGCAGGTGAAGGAGACCAAGCTTGCGCTCGTCAACTTCCTGGTGGAAGCCGCTCGACAAGGGAAGACGGTCGCCGGCTACGGCGCACCGGGGAAGAGTGCGACCTTGTTACACTACTGCGGAATTGGAAAGGACATGATCGCATTCACGGTAGATCGCAGCACTTATAAACAAGGGAGGCATCTCCCTGGAAGCCATATTCCGATCTATCACCCCGATCATATTCGTGAGGTTAAGCCTGACTACGTTGTGATTCTTCCCTGGAACCTTAAAAATGAAATCATGCAGCAATTGCAATATATTCGGGAATGGAACGGTCAATTCATAGTGCCAATTCCAAAAGTAACCGTTTGCTAGCCGAATGTATTTCTGATTTCACTGGTTCCAACACTTAAACTTCACCTTGACGAGAGGAAAGCGTGGCAACTACATCTTTAGACAGAACTAGCGCAATCAAACGGCGTCTTGAGGCTCGCGAGGCTCGTATCGGAGTGGTCGGTATGGGCTATGTGGGGCTTCCACTCGCTCTGTTGTTCAGCGAGGAGCGTTTCTGCGTCACTGGGTTCGATATTGACTCCCGCAAAGTGGAAACACTCAATCAAGGGGGGTCGTACATCGTTCGCATTCTCGCGAAGGATATCACTTCGGCGCGGCAAAAGGGCTTTGCGGCCACAACTGATTACGATCAGATAGAGAAAATGGATGTTGTGATCATCTGCGTGCCGACGCCCCTCAATGAACATCATGAGCCGGACCTAAGCTTCGTCACGGGGACCGTCGCGAGCATTGCACCCCACCTGCGTGAAGGACAGTTAATCATTCTAGAGAGCACAACGTATCCCGGCACCACGGAAGAAGTTGTTGTCCCATTGCTGGAGAAAGGGAACTCGGACGGCCTGCGCGTTGCCTGGGATGGAGAAGCCCCCGGCTTCTATGTTGCGTTCTCGCCCGAACGCGAGGACCCGGGCAATGATACGGTCGCCCGGCGGGATATTCCGAAAGTGGTCGGTGGATGTGGGCCGGCAGCTCTTGATTTGGCCGCGGCGGTTTATGGCTCGATCTTCCATCGCACGGTTGAGGTTTCATCGCCCAAGGCAGCAGAGATGACGAAGCTGCTGGAGAACATCTATCGCTGCGTTAACATCGCGCTGGTGAACGAACTCAAGCAGCTTTGTATGCGCATGGACATTAACCTCTTTGAGGTAATCGATGCCGCCAAAACGAAACCATTTGGTTTTCAGGCATTCTATCCCGGACCTGGGCTTGGAGGGCATTGCATTCCGATCGATCCCTTTTATCTTTCATGGAAAGCCAAAGAATTCGATTTCCACACCCGATTCATCGAACTCGCTGGACAGGTCAACACGGAAATGCCTCACTTCGTGGTAGAAAATGTTGCGGAGGCGCTAAGCCAGCGCTACAAATCACTATATGGTTCGCGCATTCTGATTCTCGGGATGGCATATAAACGAGACATCGACGATCTTCGGGAGTCTCCAGCTCTAACGATTATTGAACTACTGCAGAAGCGCGGAGCAAAAGTGGAATATAACGATCCTTTCTTCCCGACAGTCGGCCAGGGAAGAAAGTACGCGCTTAACATGGCCAGCACGCCGCTCAGTAAGATCCCCGAGTTTGACTGCGTAGTGATTGTCACAGACCATTCGCAGTACAACTACAGGGACATTGTTGCGCAAGCGCAGTTGGTTGTGGATACGCGGAACGCCACGCGAGACATCAAGGCAGCGAACATCCTCAGATGCTGAGGGACTACGACTATAAGCATGCGAAACAGCCGCTCTGTCCTTAACCTTGCACCGGAGTCATGCATGGAAACAAGAGGGTCCGGGACAGGGCAGCCACGTGATTCTGGAGCAACGCCTGCCGGCGCGTCATCCACCGCGCAAGAGTGGACAAGGCTTATAAGTCGATGAACATCCTTGTTGCGTCACCTTACTTGCCATGGCCGCTCAATGCCGGAGGAAAGGTGGCTCTCTACTCCACCTTATCGTGTCTTCGCGGCGATCATCGTTTCACCCTGCTGTGCCCGGTTTATAACGAGCAGGGCGTAGCTGATGCAGTTGCACTTCAGGCTCAGCTTCCGGAGATAAAGGTCAGGGCGGTTTACTGCGGGCCCTCCGATCGGATGAACCGATCTAAGGATGATCTTCTTCTGCGTTCGCTCAGATGGGGGGGGCAGCAATATCGTAGACTGATTCACCCTGCGGCTCAAGGTGCGGCCGATGAGCAAGATAAAGAGGTTCCCGCCTATCCTTTCGGCCCATTACCACAGACATATTTGAATGCCTTGGCCGCGGAACTATCACAGGGAATTGAGCTAGTACAGGCGGAATTTGCCGAGATGTTGTCACTGGGCCCGTGGTTGCCGGTGGGAATTCCTAAGCTCTTTATCCATCATCAACTCCACTTCGTTTACACCAAGAGATTCTCGGCAGCTCGAAAGCTGAGCGGCTATTCGGAGTACTTGGAAAAGATGATGCAGCTCCAGGAGGAAATATACCTCCGCAAGTTTGACGGCGTGGTTGTATTCAGTGAGGATGATAAGTGCGCTCTCGCCGGATGGATAGAAGATGAAAAGGTGTATGTGAGCCCCTTCCCCATTTCGAGCGGATCGGGGACCTGTGACAGCGTGGTTGAATCTCGCTTTTCGTTTGTAGGTTCAGAGGAACATTTTCCGAACCGTGATGGCTTGGAGTGGCTGACGTCGGAGGTATGGCCCGAGATCTCGAAACAGGTGCCGGGTTGCACGCTTAGGGTAATCGGGCCATGGGGTGAAGCTTCCAGGTCACGCCTTTCCAGGCCCAGCGTTGAGTTTATGGGATTCGTCCCTGATTTGGGCGATGCGATTCGGGGAAGCATCATGCTTGTGCCGCTCCGAATTGGAAGCGGTATCCGCGTCAAACTGTTGGACGCAATGTCCCAAGGGGTTCCCACCGTCAGCACATCGATCGGTTCTGAAGGAATTCCGGCAACTGATGGTGTTGATATTCTGATTCGTGATGACGCATCAGAATTTGCCGCAGCCGCCGTCGAGCTCCTAAATGACCCTGAACGTCGTCGGCGATTGGCGAGCGCGGCAAGAGACCTCGTGGCCCGGCGCTATTCTCCCGAACAGGTTCGGAAGCGACGTAACGAAATCTATCGGGCTGTCCAGAGCGTTAATTCCCGATGCGCTCAGTAATCAAGAGTGTGTGAGAGGTGCCCGCTTTGTTCTGGTCAGTGATGATCCCGACCTACAATCCAAAGCCGGATCATCTGGAGCGGATGCTACAGAGCGTCCTATCGCAAGATCCGGGTTGCGAGACGATGCAGATAGATGTGGTGGATGACTGCTCTTCACAGGTTGACGTGGAGAAGATGGTGCGAGCCCTGGCAGGTGATCGCGTTCACTTTTCGCGGACTCCCGAGAACCAAGGTTTGGCTAGCTGCTGGAATTCTTGCATTGAGCGGGCGCGTGGAGACTGGGTTCATGTTTTGCATCAGGATGATTATGTGCTGCCGGGCTTCTATGAAGAGGTTAGAGAAATTGCGCGCCTGCAACCAGATGTAGGGCTCATCGCGGTCCGTTCATTCTTTGTCGACGAGGAAGGAGTGATCAGCGCAGTCACACCGAGGATTCGCAGCCTTGAGCGCGGTGGCTGCGCTGTCGAGGAATTTCTCTACGACAATCCGCTTCAGTTTCCTGGTGTTGTGGTTTCTAAAAAGGCGTATGAGAAGTACGGAAGTTTCCGGTCTGATCTTTCTTATACCCTGGATTGGGAGATGTGGACCCGCATTATCGGTCAGGCTGGTGGTGTCGTCTCAGCAAATGTTCTTGCTTGTTATCGTATGACGACCCATAACATGACGAATCGGTTGGCGAGAACTGGCGAGACGCTAACGGACCGAGCGAGACTCAATAAGATCTTCGCAGAACGATACAAGGAGTTTGATGCCAAGACCGCAGATCAACGCGTGTGCGACGTGGCTCTCTATTATGCCCGGGCTTTCAAATCGTCCGATGATCATCAAGCGGCCCAGGCATATTTGAAGTACTGGCGTAGAAATGCGTCGCTGGCGGCCAAAGGTAGACGCTACAGCGGTGCAATCTATCGCGGATTTTGGAGGATCTTATCGAAGCTGCGAAAATGACTGGCTTTGGAAAGCGGAGTTGCAGTGTCTCGTGATATACGGCCAACGGAAACTTGCACGTTGGGCGGCTTCCAAGCATTGCCTGCGGGATATACAGGGATCTGACAAAGGTCGATCCACCAGGAACTTTTCGCTTCAAACTACTGGTAATGGATGAATGCAGCGATCTGATACACGTCCTGCGGACGGGCAATCTGCGGCTTCGCACTTCCGTCCCCTACTGCCTCAATGAGTTCATCGGCCTGACAGCCGCTTTAAGCTGTGGCTTCCGACTAACAAACACTTCTAGACATTCGCCTTCGATGCCATACCTCGGATCAAATATGCTTATGATTGATGTAGTCATCCCAGAGGTACGAAAGATGAAGTCGCAGATGTCATTACCCCAATCGGTTATGACAAGTGATCCCGCCGGATCGATCGGATTCATATGATATTGCGGTTCCAGCAAATATTCGAGTTTCCCGGAAACCCCAGGTTTGACCCGAGTGACCGTGTCCCTTCAGCTGTGGTATGGAACAGTGAATATATGCGCTCCGCCGTCCTTCAATGTGCGCGCAATGTCAGCGAAAGCTTTGTCTGGACGAAGAACATGCTCGAACACATCCTGCGTCGCAACCAAGTCAAAGGACTGGTCAGCAAACGTCTGGTCTTCCAGATCTTCGCTTCGATGCCCGTTCCTAAACTGACCCCGCGGAACGTCTTCAAAGTATTGCGAACCTAAGAAAGTGCGCTCCGCCGCAGGCCTCCATGCCGATCAGCATCTGTTGCTTGTTCGAGGTGAACTGAAGAAGTTGTTTGCGAGAGAGCTTTTTGCGCAGCACAATCTCACCTCTTCCGTTCAGTCCAATGACGTGAAAGCTGGTCTTACTCAGGTCGATACCAAGCGTCGAAATCTCCATACAGAACCTCCTACCAACCAAGATAGCCCGAAGCCTAGAACAGGCGGCGGACCATTCCAGTAGTGGGACGCGTTTTGCGCGTTCCACATTTGCATAGCCTGCTCAGGCAATGGCTATGACCTCGGCCAGCCTGTTCATCTGCAGGTAGCGTTTCGTCCCCCACTTGGTAGCTGCCACATGCCGCAGTCTTGCTGCTACCAACATCAGCGCGCTCTTTCCATCGGGAAAGGCGCCCACCACACGCGTTCGTCGTCGAATCTCCCGCATCAACCCTCGGGGATCAGGTTAAATCCGGCCATACGTGATCGGGTTAAAACCGGCCATAGAGAGGTTCTTCGTCACATTTGGTGAACCACGTTGGTCACTTTGTGTGGCGGAGGAAACGCGATAGAAGGGTGGCAGGCTCTGGCGGTTTCCGGTAGAAGCCGATGAAACAACGAACATTGGTGCCGGATGCCGGTGAAGTGGTATTGGATCGGTTGATGGTTGAGAGTAACCGTCGGCTCGTTATGGTGTTGCGAGCTATGGGCGGGGCGAGTCGTTGCCCTGCGTGCCGGCAAGAATCGTGGCGCATTCACAGCCGCTACACGCGACGGCTGAAGGATCTGCCCTGGGAAGGGATTCCTGTGCGGATAGAACTACGCGTCCGCCGGTTCTTTTGCGGCACGGAAGACTGTGGGCAACAGATATTCACTGAGCGCCTTGCGAACACAGTACAGCGATACGCCCGACGCACACGCCGATTGAGCGCATCACTGGAACAGATCACATTGGCGTTGGGCGGTTCAGCAGGGTCTCGCTTGGCGCAGCAACTGGGCATCTTGGCCAGCGGTTCGACGTTGCTCCGTCAGTTGCGCCGTAAGGTGATCACGTCTTCCGCTCATGCCCCTCGGGTGTTGGGAATCGACGACTGGGCATGGCGCAAGGGGCATCGGTACGGCACGATACTGTGTGATCTGGAGCGTGGCAAGGTCGTCGATTTGTTGCCAGACCGCAGCACAGAGAGCACTGCGCAATGGCTTCGAGCTCATCCTGGAACAGAGATTGTCAGCCGGGATCGAGCCAGTTTGTATGCCCAAGCTGCTACGGCGGCCGCGCCGCACGCTGTGCAAGTTGCCGACCGCTGGCACCTTCTTCACAACCTCAGCGAGGCACTTGTCGGCGCACTCGTGCCATATCATCGTCTGCTGGTGGAGGCCGCGCAAGCCTCGACAAGCAAACCAGAGGCCCCTATCACCCCGGTGGTTCTCCCTTCTGATGTGGCCAAGCCGAACTCTCGAAACCAGAAAAGACAGCAGCACAATCGTGAACTTCGTCTCGCAAGCTATCAAGCCGTCATGGAGCAGATCTCGAAAGGCGTCACTCAGCGCGAAATTGCTCATAGCTGCGGCCTCGGCATACGCACGATTCGTCGCTGGATTCGTGCTCGTGGATTTCCCGAGCGAAAACTTGTCGGCCGCAGATCTACCGTCGATCAACACAGCGAATATCTGGAACAGCGTTGGAACGAGGGGTGTCACAATGCCACCCAACTCTGGCACGAACTTCGTGCAAGAGGCTTTGCTGGCCAATGCCCTATAGTCCGGACCTGGGTTCGGAGGCGCTACGGTTCACGAAGGTACCGCACTGCACAGCAACCTTCCTTCCAGTCCCGGCCGCGTGTATCCCCACGACAAACAGCCTGGACGCTGCTGAACGAACCAGAAGACGCTCGGGGCTATCTCGAAGAACTATGCCGAAGATCATCGCAAATCGCCACCTGCGCTTCAATGGCACGGGAGTTCGTTCGCATCATTCGGCAGCGGGATGCGGTTGCTTGGAAGCAATGGAAAGAAGACGTCAAAACGAGTTTGCTGGCCAACTTCGCAAAGCACCTCTGCCAAGACGAGGCTGCTCTGCTTGCCGCCCTTCAACACCCGTGGAGCAACGGACCAGTCGAAGGACATGTTCACCGCCTGAAGCTAATCAAACGCTCGATGTATGGCCGCGCCAAATTCGATCTGCTTCGACTTCGTGTCGTGAATGCCGAATGAAATCCCAAGTCCTTCGAACAGACCAGCAATACCTGAAGCCTCTTCACCAAATGTGACGAAGAACCTCTTATGGGTTCTTCGTCACATTTGGTGAACCACGTTTGTCACTTTGTGTAGCGGAGGAAACGCGATAGAAGGGTGGCAGGCTCTGGCGGTTTCCGGTAGAAGCCGATGAAACAACGAACATTGGTGCCGGATGCCGGTGAAGTGGTATTGGATCAGTTGATGGTTGAGAGTAACCGTCGGCTCGTTATGGTGTTGCGAGCTATGGGCGGGGCGAGTTGTTGCCCTGCGTGCCGGCAAGAATCGTGGCGCATTCACAGCCGCTACACGCGACGGCTGAAGGATCTGCCCTGGGAAGGGATTCCTGTGCGGATAGAACTACGCGTCCGCCGGTTCTTTTGCGGCACGGAAGACTGTGGGCAACAGATATTCACTGAGCGCCTTGCGAACACAGTACAGCGATACGCCCGACGCACACGCCGATTGAGCGCATCACTGGAACAGATCACATTGGCGTTGGGCGGTTCAGCAGGGTCTCGTTTGGCGCAGCAACTCGGCATCTTGGCCAGCGGTTCGACGCTGCTCCGTCAGTTGCGCCGTAAGGTGATCACGTCTTCCGCTCATGCCCCTCGGGTGTTGGGAATCGACGACTGGGCATGGCGCAAGGGGCATCGGTACGGCACGATACTGTGTGATCTGGAGCGTAGCAAGGTCGTCGATTTGTTGCCAGACCGCAGCACAGAGAGCACTGCGCAATGGCTTCGAGCTCATCCTGGAACAGAGATTGTCAGCCGGGATCGAGCCAGTTTGTATGCCCAAGCTGCTACGGCGGCCGCACCGCACGCTGTGCAAGTTGCCGATCGCTGGCACCTTCTTCACAACCTCAGCGAGGCACTTGTCGGCGCACTCGTGCCATATCATCGTCTGCTGGTGGAGGCCGCGCAAGCCTCGACAAGCAAACCAGAGACCCCTATCACCCCGGTGGTTCTCCCTTCTGATGTGGCCAAGCCGAACTCTCGAAACCAGAAAAGACAGCAGCACAATCGTGAACTTCGTCTCGCAAGCTATCAAGCCGTCATGGAGCAGATCTCGAAAGGCGTCACGCAGCGCGAAATTGCTCATAGCTGCGGCCTCGGCATACGCACGATTCGTCGCTGGATCCGTGCTCGTGGATTTCCCGAGCGAAAACTTGTCGGCCGCAGATCTACCGTCGATCAACACAGCGAATATCTGGAACAGCGTTGGAACGAGGGATGTCACAATGCCACCCAACTCTGGCACGAACTTCGTGCAAGAGGCTTTGCCGGCCAATGCCCTATAGTCCGAACCTGGGTTCGGAGGCGCTACGGTTCACGAAGGTACCGCACTGCACAGCAACCTTCCTTCCAGTCCCCGCCCCGTGTATCCCCACGACAAACAGCCTGGACGCTGCTGAACGAACCAGAAGACGCTCGGGGCTATCTCGAAGAACTATGCCGAAGATCATCGCAAATCGCCACCTGCGCTTCAATGGCACGGGAGTTCGTTCGCATCATTCGGCAGCGGGATGCGGTTGCTTGGAATCATTGGAAAGAAGACGCTAAAACGAGTTTGCTGGCCAGCTTCGCAAAACACCTCTGCCAAGACGAGACCGCCTTGCTCGCCGCCCTTCAACATCCATGGAGCAACGGACCAGTCGAAGGGCATGTGCACCGTCTGAAGCTAATCAAACGCTCGATGTACGGCCGCGCCAAATTCGATCTGCTTCGACTTCGCGTCGTGAATGCCGAATGAAATCCCAAGTCCTTCGAACAGACCAGCAATACCTGAAGCCTCTTCACCAAATGTGACGAAGAACCAACGTATGGCCGGTTTTAAGGTGATAACCGAGGATCACCACGAACCCCATAAGCAGCCCCCGTTTAGCCGATCACGTCTACTGCTCAGTAACTCGCCTGTAAAGGACCCATGTGTCCGTTGACGCAATCTCTTGAAAGTGGAGATGCAAATAGCCCCCATAGAGTTCGAGCATTAGGTCCGGAGTCGCAAAACAGCACCCTGAGCTCCGATCCAACAACCGTGGAACCATAACCAGTGTTGCGTGCCCCAAAAGATCCTGTGCCGGAGGGTAATGAGTTCGGTTGAATGACACATCCAGATCCCACCAAAGTGGGCCGTCGTCTGCAGGAGGAATCCCGAGCGCAAAGGAGAAGGGATCGGTATATGCGAGTGTTGTCACGCGGTCACCTCTCCGTAGGTTCGTTCGCAACAGGTCGATTCCGTCGTTCAACTTTTCGGGGAACTTAGCGACCGACCAGTAGCCTGTGTTTCTCTCAAGGGGCGGAACATAAAAATCTCTCAAGTTTGCCGAGTGTATTCTCCGCGAGGTGTCAAAATCAGGGCGTTTGACGATATCCCAGGCAATTGCATACCCGCTCGAGATCATTTCTCCAACAAGAATCGGGAGCGAGAGCGCCGGGACAAGCAGCAACAACGAAACGTAATAGGTCCAACGCGTTCTGGAATCTCTCTTCAATATGCTATTAGGGTTCTGGCGCCGGAAAAATTCAAGAAGAACAACTGCCGCAAGAAAATACATCGGGTCTTCTGCTCCTCCACCCTGAGCTGTATTCCCCGAAAGGAGAAAGAGCGAAATCGCTATGATTGATCCAGTCACAAGCCACAGGTGGAGAACCGCAAAACCCTGCGAGGCAGCACGACCTTGCGCCCAACTGCAAAAAATGAGGCAGAATACGAGGAGGTAAATCCATAGAGCATTCGTCAAAAAGCCTTGGGACAACAGAGAAAGGCGCATCTCAGTAGACTGCGCGTGCCCGGCGGTAACGATGTCATTGAAATACGCATAGAGACTGATGTGCAGCAGCGCCCAGAACGCCACGCACACACCAACAAAGGCCCCTAAGAACGCAAGGAACCAGCGCTGCGATCTTGGGATCAGCATCACTCCAAGAGCAGCGATTGCAAAGCCGGCAACAAAGTACGTGATCTTGCAATAGAGCAAAAGCGCGAGGATAATGCCCGCGAGCAGCCCTTCGACTAGATCGGCGTTGCTCGATCCATATCGCCTCTTTAAAAAAGCGCACAAGCTCAGCAGAGCGATCAAAACGTAACCGTGTCGGTTATAGATCATCGCATAGCTGGTGTATCGAATTGGGTAACCGGGCGGGCGCGGGGTGATGAAATAGAACCCTTCGAAGAAAACGAAAAGAGATGTCATAAACCATGAGAAGCGCGCAGACGCCAAGTACCAAGCAATGGGGAGCAGAAGCCAAAAGAAAAAAACGCTTCCATATGTGATCGAAGCGGTTGAAGGCAGAGTAATCTTCATGCCGAAAGCGGCGAGAAGGTAGGTTAAAGGACCAAGGGGAACATGAAAACCGGTGTGCGGCACTTGGCCATTCACGATCCGCCATCCAGCGTCCAAGATGAGATCGGTGTCCCACGGTCCGCCTGCGACCGGAGGAGCGCCGAGAATAGCGAAGCCGAGGGCCAATATGGCGAAAAACGCCAGAAGAATGCCCCCTGCCCAGCGATAGCCGGCCTTTGATTCCGAGAAAATTGCCCGTGAAAGTTGAACGATGGTTGATGAGGCTAAAGTAGGGTCGTCGCACATGCCGTTCATTTCGCCAGTTTCTTGGAGCATTCAAAACCCTCTCGTAGTTCAATCGGTTTTGTGCGCATTGCGAATCCTAGCACAAAAGGAGATTTTGCATACTTTGGAATGAGATACTTAGTCGGAAATCTTGCAACCGTTACAAGATTCCTGTCTTTTAGCCCCGTTCCCGTACGGTAAAACCCCTCTCGAGGCCTTGGACGCGAACGCCAGATTCCCAGAGCTGTTAACCTCTCTGGTTGCTCTCGCTAGCCCGAGGGGGACTGTTGCGATCGATCGCCTTCTTTCTCACCTTCGCCCCCCGCAGAGTTAAGCGCACGGACTCCAGCAAACTCACTTCTTAGTCGTCTCTGATGCTTCATGGCGTGCCGCGGCTAGCTGAGGCTGAGGGCGAGCACGTACAAGACTTGAGGCAAGAATGGCTATGCAAGCGAAGAGACCCAAGGCGCTCGTCCAGTTTCCGACCTGCTCGGTGGCCTGACGAGGGATTTCCAGCAAAACTTGTTGGTGACCTGGAGGAACCTGCACTTCAAGTAGGCCTTGCGGGAATGCTGGCCAGACATGCAACGCCGTTCCATCCCGAACGAGCTGCGCTTCCCATTTCGGATAATAGAACTGGTTAATCATCAAGGTCCCGCTCGTCGTGCAGTCGGTTTGCACCTCGATCTTCCTTGGTTTCCATGAAAGCACAACAACTGTCCCTCCTCCTGCGATGAGCCTCGCGCGCGGCCCTAAAGATGCCTGGAATGCGCTGGCTTGATCCGTACCGGGCGGTTCCCAAGCCCAGAACCACCCGTCAGAATCAATCACGGGACCGTTGTAGTGAGGAGGAATCGAGTAACGTCGGAGGCATGCTATGTATCCCCCAAACCAAGTGGCGGCGAAAAGCATGACAATTGCCGCTATGCTAACTCTGAATCGCTCCTTCCCGCACAAGTCTGACAGCAAGAATGCAGAAAGTGGAAGTACCGCGATGCACAAAAGGATATCCAACCTCCAAGGGAACTGAACGGCGCCTGTGACGGGAGGTAGGGCCTTCCATAACCTGAAGCTTCGACTCGACATCAAGAAAAGCGAAACTACACAAATTGCGAGCCACGCCAGTGTCTGCGGTTGGCGGCACCGCGGACCAGTTCTCAAGCTCATGAAACCAGAGAACGCGATGAACAACGCTGTGTCGACCGTGGCAAGTGACACAGCGTGAATAAAGACGGCTGGGCCGGTCAGTAGTCTTTTACCAAACCAAAGAAGATTAAGCCGAATGCTGGTGTCGGTGAGATAACCTAGCCTGGAGACTGGAAAGTATTTCGCGCTCACCAGAGCAGGTAAGAGATAACCTGCCGAGACGGCAGTGCCCAAAGCGAACCCGCCGACCACTGACAAGACTGCTCTTGCTCTCTTGCCGCGTTCCGCCATCATTAAGGCAAGCAGAATCGGCACAGTACAAAAAATCAGAACACTTATCAGGTGGCTAACAATGAGCAAAGCGAAGGCGACAGCCAGTCCAGCCAGCGCGCCACGTTTCTTCTTCACTACCCGCGTTGTAAAATACAACACTAACGGCATCCAGGCGAGCGCCCAACATTCCGCAAGCGCTCCGCGCCGATAAAAGTCAATCGCCAAGTGGTATGGCAAGAGCATGTAAAGAGCCGCGACGATAAATGAAACTCTTTGGTTGGCAATCGTGCGAACCCACAGGAATGCACATAGTCCGGAAGTGAATAGGCATAAATATCCGCCAACAACATAAGCATCTAAGTGCAGGAACGATGTCACAGGAAGGAGCAGCGTATAAACATAAGATGGAAGTGGCGGATAAACAAACAACGAGGGGCTACCCAAACCATGATTCATATTCAGCAACCAGCGCGGGTAGAACTCGCCACGCCAGAACTGTTCCGCAAAGTGTTCGCCATAATGGATATGTTCCCTGGTGTCGTGGGCGCTGAGTAGAGGGCCACGAACAAACGCTGGAAGCGACAGACCGAGGGCCACCACGGCAATCGCCGAGATCCAAATGGCCAACTTGAAATGCACCGCCCATTGTTCGCGAGGCATTCGGGCCGGTTCTGTGGCTGAGCTATTGCCAAAAGCAGAAGCGGCAGGGGGTGCACTCTGGGTCGTCTCGCTCTCCTTCTTCACAGTTGCTTGAGCAGTACTTTCGCTTGGAATCCTCTTAGTCATGCGCTCTTGTCCAATGTGGGCTCTTCTTTAACATTCGTTAGAATGAGTTCGCCGAATGGATTGATCAATCGTGAATGAGGATCTGCCGTTATCTCAACTTGCGGCGGCTTCTGATAGTTCGACTCGCTCGAGGCGAATTACCCGCCAGGTGAATTTGAGGGAATTATAGCCCAAAGACGCCGTAACTCGGGCGATCAGAGCAGCCCGCGATGTTAACTTTTTGGCCTCCTCAGCAGAATCTGCGGGTTCGAAGTGGAAGAAAGTATGCGAGCATCCTGCGAAGTATCACCAGCTAAACGTTTGTTTTTCAACTGATTGCGTGAATACATCAACAGGTTAAGCATCAAGTACGTCGGGGGCTTCTTCCATCACCCTTTTCACCCACAGTTTCTGCTATAGAGCCTGATTTTGTAAGCCGATGCTTGGCCTTCTCTTCCTTGGAAAACAATCCGAGGGGATCGAATGGGTCAGCGCTCTCTGGTAAATACAGCTTCCCAGTCTTAATGTCGTACCACGTCTGGCCCTCGTCGCTGGAGCCAATTCTTTGGCCGTCGTAGCGCGGGGCATCGATCCGAAGCGCAAGATGCTGTTCGTCATCGACGTCTCCAAAGCGCTGCGAGCCGCCATCAATGCCGTCTTCGGCGCCGATCAGCTAGTGCAACGCTGCCGCGCTCACAAGCTGCGCAACGTGCTCGGCTATCTTCCCAAGGACGATCAGGCGCAAGTGAAAAGCATACTGCGCGCGGCCTGGAAACTCCCGGCCAAGGAAGGCATGGTGCGGATCAAAAAGCTGACTTAATGGCTGGACGAGAAGTATCCTTCCGCCGCCGCCAGTTTGCTGGAAGGACTGGAGGAGTGCTTCACCATCAACCGGCTGGACCTTCCGCCCTCGCTGCACCGCTGCCTGGCCACCACCAACATCATGGTAGTGTCCAGCTTTTTTCGCACTTTCGAGCAACTTTGGAAATCAGGGAGGTTGTTGGTTGAGTTTCTTGGTTTGGCCGCGGGTTTAACCCAGTAGCCGCCGTCGCGGCTGTGTGAATTGTATGGTCCGCCGCTCGATTGCAAGCCAAATCTCTGTCGTGGGAGGGATGGTCTGCTCAAATGTATCCGGCCTGTCTGTGGAGCTGTGCTCCTGGCCATAATGGAGTCCGCACGTCGCTCGCCTATAAAGTGGGTCGAACTTGAGGGTTCTCATTCACACGCAGGCTTGGGCAATGCCGGTTGTGACCGTTCACTCACGCATTGATCTGTCTCGCAAACCTGAAGATAACTGTTAGTCGTCGTCGCCGTAGGTTGGAAATGTGGGAATCCGCGTTCTTTGCGGATTTCCAAACGCAGTGGCATTTCCAAGCCGAGTCTTCACGCCGCACTCAGAGTCGGTGTGCAGTAGCGAGTACCCTTGCTCAAAAGCGCCCATGCGGTTCGCGCCATCTTGTTTGCCAGAGCGACCACGGCAACATTGCGATGTGTTCGTGCAGACAGGTCAGTGAGCCATTGCCCTAGCGCGGAACGGTTTCGATCGATTTGCGCCACCACGGATCGGGCTCCATGCAGAAACATCCGTCGCAGATATTCGTTGCCCCGCTTGCTGATGCCCAGCAGCCTGGTCTTTCCGCCGGTCGAATGTTGGCGTGGAACCAGCCCAAGCCATGCAGACAGGTCGCGGCCTTTGCGAAAAGTGATGCCGTTGCCGATGGCCGCAACCAGTGCGGTCGAGACAAGCGGCCCGAAACCAGGGATCTCCATCAGACGGTGACATGCATCGTCTTGCTTGGCAACTTGTTGGAGTTCTGCGTTGACTGCTTCAATTCGCACGTCCAACTCGTCCCACTCGTGCTTTAGTTCAAGTATCAACGAACGTAGTCTGTGCGATAAGGGCAAGCTGGCATCTTCCAGGATCACCTGTAACTGTGTCGTCAGATAGGAAGGTCCTTTGCGGACCGTGATTCCGCGCTCCATAAGGAAACCGCGAATCTGGTTCATCACCGCCGTACGCCTCGCCACCCAACGATCGCGGACTCGGTGCAGCGCTTGCAAATCCAGCTGATCATCCGTCTTGATTTGAACAAAGCGCATGGTTGGCCGCTGGACGGCCTCGGCAATCGCCTCGGCATCGAGATAATCGTTCTTGTTCGATTTGCGAAAAGCCTTCACAAATTGCGCAGGCATGAGCCTCGCATCGTGTCCCTGAGTTCGAAGTGCTCGGCTAAGAAAGTGCGCTCCGCCGCAGGCCTCCATGCCGATCAGCATCTGTTGCTTGTTCGAGGTGAACTGAAGAAGTTGTTTGCGAGAGAGCTTTTTGCGCAGCACAATCTCACCTCTTCCGTTCAGTCCAATGACGTGAAAGCTGGTCTTACTCAGGTCGATACCAAGCGTCGAAATCTCCATACAGAACCTCCTACCAACCAAGATAGCCCGAAGCCTAGAACAGGCGGCGGACCATTCCAGTAGTGGGACGCGTTTTGCGCGTTCCACATTTGCATAGCCTGCTCAGGCAATGGCTATGACCTCGGCCAGCCTGTTCATCTGCAGGTAGCGTTTCGTCCCCCACTTGGTAGCTGCCACATGCCGCAGTCTTGCTGCTACCAGCATCAGCGCGCTCTTTCCATCGGGAAAGGCGCCCACCACACGCGTTCGTCGTCGAATCTCCCGCATCAACCGTTCCAGAGGGTTATTGGTGCGAAGACAGCGCCAGTGTTCGGCCGGCATTGCGTAGTAGGTCAGAGTTTCGTCGATGCTTGCTTCGACGATCTCTGCAGCCCGTGCCAGCCGCATCTCGCGCAGCTTCGCTGCCACCTGGTGAGCTTTTTCTTTCGCTGCTTGCGCATCTTCCTGAGCATGGATGGCCTTTAGCATCGCCGCCACACCCTTCACCTTGCCCGACGGAACCGCTGTCCAGACGTTACGGTAAAAATGGACCACGCAGCGCTGCCACTTGGCCTCGGGATAGAACTCAGCCAGGTTCTCCACCAAGCCCAGACACTTGTCGCTGACAAACAGCTGCACGCCCTTCAAACCACGTTCCTTCAGCTCGCGCATGAACTGCGTCCAGCTGGCCTTGTCTTCCTTGGCTCCCTCGCTCACCGCCAGAATCTCCCGATACCCGGTCTGCGCCACGCCAATGGCCACAAGCACGGAGACGTTCTTGACTTCACCACCCCACGAGCGCTTCAGCCACAGTCCGTCGACAAATACGTAAGGGAACTCGCCCACCATGGGCCGCAACCGCCACTCGTCTATCTTGCCGTAGATCTTCTGGTTCAGCTCCCTCACCGTCGAGGCCGATACCTTCGTACCCCACAAGGCCTGCGTGATGTCCTCCACACACCGCACGCTCACTCCCGCCAGGTACATCTCGATCAGCGCTTCCTCCACTGAGGACTCGCGCCTCCGGTAACGCTCGATGATCGCTGTCTCGAAAGGCAGGCTGCGCAGCTTCGGTACCGTCAACGTCACTTCCCCTGCCTTGGTCTGCAGGTGGCGGTCATAGCTGCCGGCGCGCGTGTCCTTGCGCCCCTCGCTGCGTTCGTACTTCCTGGCACCGCACAGTCGATCCGCTTCGGCGTCAAGCAACGCGTTCAGCGTCTCTTCCACCGTCGACCGCACCACCTCATCCAGATGGGCCTGAATCCGCCCCTCATCGATCTGCACTACAGGACCTGCTACAGGCTTCACTCCAATGCCCGCTCCTGCTTCCGCTTCCTTGGTTGGTTCCATCTTCCTCGCCTCAGAGGTCTCGCTCCTCCAGCTTGTACCAACCTCCACCGTCCCCAATCAAATGTGCGAAAAATATCCTACGTTATCTACATCATCGAGAGCCCGCACGCCGGAGTGCGTATCCAGACTCGCCGCGTTACCCATTGGCAGAATGGCAAGATGGTGTTGCGATGGATAGCTTCGGCCTTTCTGCGTACGGAGAAGCGTTTCAAACGCATTATGGGCCATCGTGATCTCTGGACCCTGGAAGCTATCCTCAACCCCGCCGCGACCGCCAGCCAGAAGGCGGCGTAGTAACATCAACCCAACCGCCGTTCAGGAACTTTCAACTGGCAGCGGGACACGCTCCTCAAAAGGATAACTGTTCTTTTTTTCTCACCTGGTACAGAATAAGTGGACCCTCTTCGAAGACTTTATCTGCGATTTCGTTGATGCTGCGTTGTTCGCGCTCATCGCCATAACTCCAGATGTAGTCATAATACCTAGAGACAAACTTCCAGTCGTATTCGTCACCTTCGAAGGCATGGGTATAGGGCTCATAGGTGACGCGCATAGGAGTTTGCCTTGGAATATCAAAGAGGCCGCCCGATGTAGCTCCGCGCCTTATCACCGCGTAAGCCCAGTAGTGTACATAATAATGGTAGAGCGGACCGTTATCCATACGCCAATTAACTAGCGGAAAGACCCTTGCGTTACGGGCGATTTGCTCGATGCCATGATTCATGGCAGTATTCTTCTGCGTCTCTCTCTGAAATCCCGTGGTGATATTGACCACTCGCAATGCGGTCAGTGCCACGGCAAGCACGGCAATCCAGTTTGCGCGAGAGCCTATGCGAAGCACGGCAAGCGTCAAGAGACAGAGGGGCGGCACCAAACGCAAGTCCACACCCCAGTTCGTTCCCCAACTACTTGGAAGCAGTAGAAACACGCCGAAGACGCCAAGCGTCACTACCAGCCAGCGCCAGTTCACGCGCAGTCCACGGTTGCCTACTACTGCGACCAACAAGCAGAGCAGAAGCCCCACGGCAAAAGCTATATCAAGCTTCCTGTCGTATCCTTGTATTGGTACACGGCGCAACAATTGCAACTTCTCAATGAAGGGATGCCACGTCAGGGTGCTATGCTCTCTCAAGCCGGGACGCGCCCACAGAGATAGCACCGACGGCGGAGCAAGAAAGCAGACAAGCCGGAGCCATTCGCGCCAGTTAAAGCGAGTCAACTCAAACAGCAAAAGAATGAGTGCTGCGAGTGCGAAGCAGAGCAGGTGCGCGAAATATGTGACAAAACAGAGCACACAAAAAAGAAACGCACGTACAACTGAAGGCTTGCGGCGGTACCATGGCCACGTGCCCATCATCAGGAAGCAGAAACCCATACCGAGGTGGTAGGCAGTAAATCCCCACAGAAAGGGTGAGTAATAGGAGAGCGCGCACGCGAGCAGTGAGAGTTTGATCTCGGTTCGATTGGCCTGCCATAGAAACCATGCGACCGCGACCGGTAGCAGCACCGTCGTCAGCATGAGCAGTAGTTTGCCGGCGGCTTCCACCGGCAAGACTTCCTGGAGTGCGATCATCAGAATATCCCAGAGAATTTACGGATAGGGCTTCCAATCGGCACGGTAATACTCTGAGAAGTGGAATGCGGGATCGTGCAGATGATTGAGAATGAACGTGCGCGCAAGGTGGTTCGGATAGTCCAGCAGCGGTGGCTCATTCACGGAGAGAAATGGAATTATCAACGATGAAGCCAAAAGGGCGAAGAGACCAACCCAGAGAACGCTGCTTCTTTGGCAGAGCTGCATTCGCGGAGTGATCTCTCCTTTCAAACCTAGCTACCCTCACTTTACTAACTGCAACATTCAGATTTCAAGAGGAATCTCCATTTATCCGGAATATACTCTCTGGATGAAGGATGCCAGGCTCGCCGATGTGCTGCGAATCAAATTGCCCGGTCCCAGTGATTTGATAGTGGGTGTTGCGAAGTAAGGCATGCTTGCCGCGGCCCTGTAGAACCTTGCCCAGCAACGAGCACTGTTTTGGTGGAAATATGAATGGTCGATACCAGCAGATTTGAACTGCCGACCCCTCGTACCCCAAGCGAAATAGGACGAACCCATTTAGTTTCGGTGTCTAACGTGGTTTTCCTCCAAACCTGAATCCATGTGGAGAAATTCCATGCAAGCCGGTTTCGAGAAGTTCATCAAGGAACGCAGATAGCATTGCTGACAACCAAGACTAGTCTCCTGAGTCATTGATTTCTTGCATAAACAGCAGGTGCGTGAGCGGCGAGAGTGGAAGTGGCGAATGGTGCGATGGCGGCCAGGATCTGATCGGCGGACTTGGTCCATCGAAAAGGTTTCGGCTGTCGGTTATGGGCCTTGATGAATTCCCGGATAGCATCTTCCAGTTCCTGGACGCTGCGATGGGAGCCGCGCTTGATTTGTCGTTGCGTGAGCAGTGCAAACCATCGCTCGACCTGGTTGAGCCATGAGGCGTGTGTGGGAGTGAAGTGCAGATAGTACCGTGTTCGTTTCTGCAGCCAACGGCGGACCAGAGCCGTTTTATGGGTGCCGTAGTTATCCAGCACCAGGTGGACATCGAGATCTGCCGGAACAGTAGCATCGATCTTCTTCAGAAAATCCAGGAACTCGACGGAACGATGGCGCCGATAACACTTGCCCAGGACGTTGCCGGTGGCGATATCGAGAGCGGCAAACAGGCTAGTGACGCCATGCCGGTTGTAGTCGTGGGTGCGTCGTTCCAGTTGCCCGGCCTGCATGGGCAGCACAGGCTGGGTACGGCTCAGAGCCTGAATCTGCGACTTCTCATCCACGCATAAAACCAACGCGTGATGAGGCGGATCGAGATACAGTCCAACAATATCCCGCACCTTGTCGATCAGCAATGGATCGCTAGAAAGCTGAAAACCCTCCGCACGATACGGCTTCAGTCCGAAGGCCCGCCAGATGCGGCTGATCGTGGACTGGCTCAACCCGGTCTTAGCGGCAAGCATACGGCTGGACCAATGGGTAGCGCCCTTCGGCGTCTTCTCCAGCGTAAGTCGCACCACCCGTTCAATCTTCTCGTCACCGATCTCGCGCGGCGCCCCCGGACGCGGTTCGTCCCCTAGCCCGGTAACGCCTTCGGCAATGAAGCGGTTGCGCCACAGACCCACTGTAAAACCCGTCGTGTGCAACTTCGCCGCAACGGCTGCGTTGCTTGCTCCTCCGGCGCACTCCAAAACGATCCGGGCCCGAAACGCTGCCGACCTGGCACTACGCGACTGTCGCGCAATGCGTTCTAACTCCACTCTCTGCGCAGGGCTCACCACCAGTTCATGCTTCTTCGGACGTCCACGACCAGGCTTCATACCTCACCATAGAACGTTCCCATCCTATATGAAAGCTATTTATGACTCAGGAGACTAGAACCTGTCTGATAAATGCCTGAGGTGGAATTTTGCTTGTGTTTTCAAGTTGATGGGGGGACAAAGGAGGTGGCGCTTGGAGTGCCCGGCAAATTCTGTACCAGAGGTGATGAGACAGACTGGTATGGAAGGAGGGTGGAATGGGCAGAGCCAAGAAGTATAGTCCGGGGCAGATCGTGAATCTGCTTCGTACCGCGTCGAAGCTGATCGTGCCTAATTGCAACGCATCTTCGATGGCGTGCGTGACTTCCTCGAAGACGAAGGTCTCCAGCAATCGAAGGACCTGAACATACTCGCGGCTGCCGTGCTTCCTGAGCCGGGCTTCGAGCAGACGCCGCAACTGAGGGAAGCACTCCGGCAACTGCTAGCCGGCGAGCGGAGCCGCCTGGTTCAGTGCTCGGGTCTTCTGTTCCAGCAGCGCCAGGTAGTGCAGCGGGTCAAAGACGACCGTCTCAGGTTCATAGCTGTGCTCGTGCCGGGCTATGACCTCGCTGGCACAGGCGATCACCACTTCGTGCACATAGCCCTTCACCAGTACCTGGCGGTGCCCGTACTGGGTAGGCACCGAGTAGTCGTTCGAGCGATAGCGCACCAGTGCCAGAGAGCTGACCCGCGCTGTAATCTTCTCGCAGGCTTCATAGGGGGCCGCGGGCAACAGCAGCATCGCCGCATGGTCGCGCTCGAAGCGTTCGCCGATGGTCTCTGTGTGCCCGCGCAGCCGCCGAAGTCGCCGCTTCCGGCAATCGGCCTCCAAACGCGCGTTCGGCTCTTCCCAGCTCGACACGCGTGGGATCGGAACCATGAAGTTCCGCCGTGCGTAGCCCACCAGGCCCTCGACCTTGCCCTTGTCGTTGCCCTTGGCCGGACGTCCGAACTTGTCCGCAAACAGGTAATGGCTCTGGAGTTCAGAGAACGCCCGTGTCTTCTGCCGCTCTTCGCCACCCAGGATCCGGGCCACCACGATCTTCGTGTTGTCGTACAAGACGCTTACCAGGCAAATGCTCACGAAAACAAGATCCGGCGGTGGCAAACTTTTACGGTTCTTCTCCAATTTTGGTGAAGCAGTCGCGGAGTTCCAGCGGTCTGACACCCAACGTAGGTTTCAGGCAGCATTCACAACGCGCAGGCGGAGCAGATCGAACTTGGCGCGGCCGTACATGGAACGCTTGATGAGCTTCAGGCGATGGATGTGTCCTTCGACTGGACCGTTGCTCCAGGGCTGCTGAAGAGCCGCGAGGAATGCGGCTTCATCGCGACAGAGATGCTTTGCAAAACCGGCCAGCGGGCCCGAGGCGGCGGCTTGGCGCCACAACGGCCACGCCGCGGCATCTCGTTCTCGAACAATACGGCAAAACTCACGCGCCGCAGAGGCGCCGGCGGCGATCTCCATCGATTGTCGGTAAAGCTCTTCGAGAAAGGGCCGCGCATCTTCCGGTTCTTTCAGCAGCAACCAGGCGATTTGCCGCGGAGACGTACGCGGCAAGACAGGGACAGATGGCTTTTGCTCGCCGGGAGACTCTCGCGAACCGTTGTGCTTGCGGAGCCAGTCGCGAAGCGTACGCGGCCGACCTGTAAAGCCTCGTGCACGCAGCTCCCGCCAAAGCTGGGCTCCGTTGCTGCATCCCTGTTGCCGGCGCATTTCCAGGTAATCGCGATACGGATCTACAGTCGAGGAATGATTGCCCTGCTTTCGTTCTGGAAAATCCTGGGTTCTGATCCAGCCACGCACTGTCTTCCGGCTCATCTCGCACTGACGCGTGATCTCCCGCTGAGACACTCCTTGCCGAACCAGTTCCATTACGGCTTGGTAGCGAGCCAGACGGCGCTCCCGATTCTGCTCTTGCATTTGGTACGCACGAGATGGCGTCGTGACGCGAGCGGTTGCCTGTTGTACAGGCGCTTCTGTTGCTTTTTTTGCGACAGTTCGCGCCGCTTCCGTCAGCAAACGGTGATGCGGCCGGAGAACGTCCACCAGCGTCTCGCTCAGGTTATGCAATAGATGCCAACGGTCAGCTACCTGTACGACTCGCGGCACAGCCTTGGTGGCTGCTTCGGCGTACAAGCTAGCGCGGTCTCGGCTGATGATCTCTGTTCCGGGATGAGTACGCAGCCATTGCTCCGTGCTCTCCGCGCTGCGCTCGGGCAACAGATCGATCACTTTGCCGCGTTCCAGGTCGCAGAGGAT
Source organism: uncultured Acidobacteriaceae bacterium (assembly GCA_963751285.1). Lineage (GTDB taxonomy): Bacteria > Acidobacteriota > Terriglobia > Terriglobales > Acidobacteriaceae > Telmatobacter. The sequence continues at coordinate 531,841 of CAVVUE010000019.1, forward strand.
CGTGCCGTAGCGGCGTCCCTTGCGCCACGCCCAATCATCGATCCCCAGCACCCGTGGCGCCTGGGATGGATCAACTACCGGCCTACGGCGTAACTGTCGCAATAGAGTTGAGCCGCTGGTTAGGATGCCCAGTTGCGCGGCCAGGCGAGACCCTGCCGAGCCACCCAAAGCCAAAGTGATCTGCTCCAGCGCAATACTCAACCGCGAGGTTCGGCGGGCGTACCGAAGCGCCGTCTGTGGCAGCCGCTCCGTAAAGATGCGTTGTCCGCAGTCTCTGGAGTCGCAAAAGAATCGCCGTACCCGCAGTTCGATTCGGACCGGTATGCCTTCCCAAGGAAGGTCGCGCAGCCGTCGACTATACCAACTATGGATACGGTGGCAGGTCCGTCGACACATGGGACAAACACTGCCCGTTGCGGCCGGCCGTAAGACCATGACGAGCCGGTCTCGCCCTTGAACCTTCAACTGATCCAGAACGACTTCGCCCACATCAGGCAACAATGTCCACTGTCCCATAGCCGGCTACGCGGGGCCACCAGAGCTTGACTCCCTTGTACCGTCCCTCTCCCCGCCGGCAAAGTGCCAGCCTTGGTTCATCAAAAGTGCGGAAGAACCACTTTTACTCCGCCGCAAAGTGCCGCCCTCGCGGCGCTCTGTGGCCTATTTTTGCTCCGGCGCGCATAGTTGAATCGGACCCGCCCCGATGCGGCCCCAACAGAGGCTTTCACGGACCTTGACCAGTATCTGCTCGACGAATTGGTCCCGAATAAGCGATCGGTTCCGCCAGGCCCGTCACTCGGCCACTACATCGTCAAGCTCGCGCGTCTCGGAGGATATCTTGCTCGCGCACACGACCCGCCACCGGGAAATACCGTCATCTGGAGAGGCCTATCCCGATTAACAGATATTGAACTGGGTATTATGATCGGAGTTCAACTTGTGGGTAATTGAAAGAATCGCAAGACGCTTACGCATAATCCACCGAGCGTTAGCGAATTAGAGGATCCACTTTGACATTGCAAGGATCGACAGGAAACACCATGCCAACTCCCGAGCCTTCCCTTCCTATCGGGTCCCCACCTTAGCAGAGACGTTCGATGGTGCCGACGGAGTCGAAGCGCTGCCCACGAACGTGGTGATGCTTTGGCCAGACAATGTATAAGTGAAGGAATTACCTGATACGGACACATTCAATTGTGGCGACACACTCAAAGTCGCAGACGTCACGTATGGAGTGACTGACGCAGACGTGAACCCACTGAGGGAGAAGTCTACATCCGAACTCGAGGTATTCTCATTGACGGCGACGATAGCAAACGCACCTGTCGACGAGTTCTTGAAGGCTGTTACATCCACACCGCTCGCAGGATTCGCCGTGGCGTCGACACGCACCCACCCAGGGCGAACAAATTTCGCCCACTGCGCAATGGCATAGGTGCGAATAGAAATTGGCGTTGGCATTGCTGGATTGATGAGCCCGGAGTTCTCATTGCTACCGGTCGGATCAACGTACCAAAAATAATGCCATGCAGTGACTCCGTTCACCAAATTCGTATGCACGTTCTTGGCCCACATCAAAGCATCGGCAATAGACGGGTCCCAGCAGCCACTGCAAAGCGAAGGGCCGGGCGGTGAGCTCACTTCAGTTTCCCAGAACTGGCTGGTGCTATACGGATTCGTAGGCGAGGAAGCATCGTCATAATCGTGAAAAGCGGTAATTCCTACATAATGGGAGCAACTCGAATCTCCCATGCAGGTATTGCCATAAGTGGAGAGGTCGCCATATGATCCAGTCTCTGGCATCATGATGAGCGTGCTTGATTGTCCATTCGCTGCCAGCGTTGGCCCCAAATTGGTCCCAATAAACGTATCGAGGTTGGCTGCCGACATCGCAGAGAACGCTTCCGTGCTAGTCTCATTGAAGCATGTATCCGGTTCGTTCTGCGGAGAGATCGCATACAAAGGGATATTATAGTAAGTCTTCAAACTAGCGATGTAATTGGAGATATAGGTAGCGAATGCTTGGTAATCGGCAGGAATCAGCGTCGCACCAATAACGGTACAGTCTACACTACCGTTTGTTTTCATGTCCGCCGGAGGACTAGATACAGTAGCCCAAACCTTGCAACCGTTGGCGATACAGGATTGCATATCAGCAATATTGGAGTCTCCTGTAGCGCAAGAGTTGCTGATAGAGTTACAACTATCATCTAAAGGTGGGCTTGCTCGCAGCAAAGAATAGCCCAGCGTCGAAAAAAGCAGAGAATCGTATGGATTTACGTGCGTGCCTGCATAGGAGTTGAACGCTCCAAAACCCTGAATCGTCTGGTGAACATCCGTCCAGTTGACTGTAGCTGTCTGCGCTTTTGCGCCGACGGGTCCGGACAGGAGCAGAAAGAAGGCCGCTGCGAGAGTTGTAGCGAAGGACTTTCTGTGGATGCTGGAACTTCTTTCGAGCGACATGGCCGGGTCTTCGCCCGTTTCCCGCGCTGCAGCAAACGAGAAAAGAGAAAGGGCGTTGAACTTTTGCGATAAGAAGGCTAAGGATTTCATTATTCCCCGTCTGTACATTAAGAGAGAAAACAGAAGATATCTCTTTTATATATTACTTTTGTTGTGCAGTACACCTTACTTAAGTGCTACGGATAGACATCGCCTTTGGAGATAAAGCCGCCTTTCGAAATTTGGCTTCATAATCCTTCTCCTCTGCTTCCCCGGTGCCCGGGTCCAGCGCCAATATTACAATCTTCCATTTCCCAGGAATCGATCACCATCGTTGCAGGCGCCCGGTGTACCATTTCCTCCGCCTGTCCCATGGTCCGATTTTGGCGCCCCACGCTCGTCAGCGGCGGAAAGAAAGGGCCCACCATCCCGAATTGGGACACCCAGAACCTGCCCGGTAACGAGAGCTAGTGTCTTTCTGCCGGCATCTCCATGGAAACTCAAGTTAAAAACGCCATCAGTCATTTATCGGACCGGTCTTAAGGGATCGCTGCAGTGGCTATGTTAGAAGGAGCGCTTCCCACGCCCGAGGCGTCCACGCTCTCCACAATGTAATCGTAGCTCAGCCCGGACTGCACCGTGGAGTCGGTATAGGTGGTCCCGCTCACCACTGAGGAATTCAGTTGCTGATAGGCAGAAGCGCCGCTCGGCGATCGATACACGTTATAACCAGCTACCGGGTCCGGAGAACTGCTCGGAGCGTCCCAGCTCAGGTCCACCACATCTGATCCGGAACTTGATCCGTTAACTCCAGTGCCGCTTAAGCTGATCCCCGTGGCTGCGCCCGTGCTGGAATTGCTCGCAATCGTGAGTGCGCCTGAAGCCACGCCCGCCGTGGTGGGATCGAACTGCACCGAAAGCGCGGCGGTTTGATTAGGATTCAGGATTAGTGGAAAGCTTAATCCGGAAACCGTAAATCCGCTCCCGCTCACCGTCACGCCGCTCACCGACACAGCCGCAGATCCCGTCGACGATAGAGTGATCGATTGCGTGGCCGGCGTGTTCAACCCCACGTTGCCGAAGGCCAGAGTCGAAGCGTTGACGCTCAGTGTCGGCCCAGTCGAGCTACTTTGGGCAGCGGCACTGAGTTGCAAAGGGAATGTCTCGATCGCACCACCGGCGCTCGCCGACAATGTCACAGTCTGTGACGAGCTGAATGAAGAGATTGTGGCAGTGAAGGTGGCGTTGTTGGTATCCTCCGGCACCGTCACCGTAGCCGGTACCGTGACCAGGCTGTTGTCGCTCGACAGATTCACCACGAACCCGCCGCTAGGTGCCCCCGCGTTCAGCGCTAGCGTGCAGTTATTCGTTCCCGCTGCGCTCATCGATCCAGTCGCGCAGGTAAGCCCGCTCAGCAAAGGTTGCGCTGAACCGGTTTGCGCAGGAACATTCAACTCCAGAGCAAATGTCTCGGCCACGCCGCCGCCGCTGGCTGTCAATGTCACTGCTTGTGTCGAGGAAAATGAAGACACCGTTGCGGCGAAGCTGACGCTGCTGGCTCCCGCCGGCACTGTTAAAGTCGCCGGCAGCGTGACCGCGTTGTTGCTGCTCGCCAGGCTCACCGCAAATCCACCACTGGCTGCCGCGGCGCTCAGCGCCACCGTACACTGATCCGTTCCTGCTCCCGTCATCGACGAGTTTGTACAGCTCAATGCAGTCAGTGCAATCGGGGGCGGCGCGATCATTCCCGTGCCACTGAGACCGATCACGCTGGTTCCGTTGCTAAAGGCATTACTGGCAATCGTCAACTGGCCTGAGGATGTTCCGGCCGCTTGCGGAGAAAATGTCACGCTCATGTTGTAAGTGCCATGGGGCGGAATGGAGAAGGGAAGATTATTCGCACCACCCACTGCAAACGGCTGCCCGGCGACATTTACTTGTGTCACCTGCGCAGCTACCGGACCCGTGTTTGAAAGAGAAACCGTAGAGCTTTCCATCTGGCCCACAACCACCGATCCAAAAGCGACCACACTTGTTGACGCGGAAAGAAAACCTCCTTGAGCGCTTGTCCCTACAATTGCTGCGCCGCCGCAACCAGAGAGCGCAAACAGTACGCAACACGTCACCATGAGGAGAGCGGGATATGCGAGCAGATGGACGCGCTGAATGGTACGAACACAAACGTCTGTGACAGAGCAATCGCGCCGTGAAAAGTGGCGGAAGGGTACATTGACAGATTTCGATTCTCGCTGCAATGACCCACAAAGGAAAATTTCGTAAAAACGAGTCAACTTAAAATAACCCTCATGCATCTTTCTTATTACTGGGTTAGAAGACACGAAGCACTTGTGGCTAATTAACTAGATGAATAGGGCCGTTTAACTTACTTCGCACCAAAGGTTGTGTAAGAGCGGTGACGAATGTCACAAGACACTCCCGCCGCTGTGAAATTCTCAAATTGACAAAAATGAGTGCGAACCTTCCGCGAACAAAGTAAGACTTGCTTCGGAAAACCGCAGCTGGGTGTGGGTCGATTTAAAGCCCAGGAAAGATATATAGATCTTCGTGCCCGAACTTCACTCTATGTTGACAAGCACACGAAATGACGAGGCTGATTTCACAAATGCCATGAACATTTCGCAAATGAACCTGGCTCGGATTTCGATGAATCCTAGAGCAATCGCAATACCAAAGAGGTCCGACCTCCAGCGGCCCTACTATTGTTCTTGGAATCCATGATTTAGAAGAAGAAAGACCTTTAGATAATCGCTTTTGTCCCTGAGGCTATGTGTGTAATTTCTTCTCAAGCGAGTGTTTATTCCCTATCTGCAGCAAACTAACTTTGCCCCATTTATGGTGCATTTCAGCGATCAATCGAGAGTGGACTCCTGAATAAGTATTTCGGGGGCCGGGACAAGATTCATCTTCCGGAGCGAAATGAGTCTCATCTCGAGACACGGCTCAGAGGTGCCCGCGGCGGTGGATTGGTTTCATGTTTGCGACTCGTGTTTTGACAAAGTGAATTCGTTCCTTTGACTCAGCGATCCCCAGCTCTCAAAGTCGAGATCTCCACGCCATGGAGAAACACCGGCCGGCGGGGACCCCGGACATTGCGCACCCGGAGCTGGTTCAAAATCGAGCGGTCGGGAACCTTATTAGGGGATTGTTGCGCTTGCAATGTTGGATGGGGCGCTTTCGATTCCCGAAGCGTCGACGCTCTCCACTATGTAGTCGTAGCTTTGCCCGACCTGCACCGTGAGGTCGGTATAGGTGGTCCCGGTCAGCACAGAGGAATTCAGTTGCTGATAGGCAGAAGCGCCGCTCGGCGACCGATACACGTTATATCCAGCGACCGGGTCCGGAGAACTACTGGGCGCATCCCAGCTCAGGTCCACCTCATCTGATCCGGAACTTGATCCGTTAACTCCAGTGCCGCTTAAGCTGATCCCCGTGGCTGCGCCCGTGCTGGAATTGCTCGCAATCGTCAGTGTGCCTGAAGCCGCGCCAGCCGTGGTGGGATCGAATTGCACGTTGAGGGTGGCCGTCTGATTGGGATTCAGGGTCAGCGGCAGAGTGACTCCGGCGACGGTGAATCCAGTTCCGGTCACGCTAGCCGCGCTGATGGTCACTGCCGCACTGCCCGTCGAGGTCAGCGTCACCGACTGCGTCGTCGGCGTATTCAGATTCACGTTGCCGAAGGCAATGCTGGCGGCATTGATGCTCAGCGTGGGAGTGCCGGTGCCCAGTTGCAGAGCAAAAGTCTGAGCCGCGCCGCCAGCTGTAGCTGTCAACGTCACCGTCTGGGCCGGGCTGACCGATGCGACCGTGGCTGTGAAACTGGCGCTGCTGGCGCCTACAGGTACCGTCACCGTGGCGGGCACCGTGACCGCGCTGTTGCTGCTCGACAGATTCACTTGCAACGCGCTGCCGGCTGCCGCCGCGTTCAGCGTCACGGTGCAACTATCCGTTCCCGTTCCGCTCATCGAGCCACTGGAGCAGCTCAGACCGCTCAGCACCGGGACTCCCGTCCCGCTCAGGTTGATCACCGACGAAGTGCCGGTCAAGGAGTTGCTGGTCAGGGTCAGGGTGCCGGATGTCGCACCGGCTGCAGTGGGATCGAACAGCACGTTGAGGGTGGCCGCCTGATTGGGATTCAGCGTCAGCGGCAGGCTGACTCCCGAAATGGTGAAACCCGGACCGGCCACCGTGGCCGCGCTGACGGTCACCGCTGCTGCGCCCGTCGAGCTCAGGGTCACAGATTGCGTTGCGGTCGAGTGTACGTTGACGTTGCCGAAGACCAGGTTGTTGGTGCTCAGCGTCAGCGAAATGGCCGCGGCGCCGAGTTGCAGGCTCGTGGCCTTGGTGATGCCTCCGGCGCTTGCAGACACCGTAACGGACTGGGCCACGTTGACCGCCGAAACCGTCGCCGGGAAGCTTGCGCTGGTAGCCCCGCCCGCCACCGTCATTGTCGACGGTACTATTACGGCGCCGTTGTTGCTCGACAGATTGATGAGGAGGCCGGCGCTGTCCGCGGCGGAGTTCAGCGCCACCGTGCAGGTGTCGGTTCCCGCACCGGTCATCGAAGTTTGAGAACAACTGAGTGCGTTCAGCCTGGGCACACCCCTTCCTGTCAGCCCGACTCTCTTCATCGCTCCATCCGCAGAATTGCTGGTCAGGCTCAACTGACCAGTTGTTGAACCTGTGGCGGTTGGATCAAACTCCAGGATGAGCGTCGTCGTCTGATTTGGATTCAGAGTCAGGGGGAAGGTGGCCCCTGCGGCGGTAAAGCCCGTTCCCGACAAGGACGCCGCACTGATCGTCACTGCCGCACCGCCCGTTGAAGAAAGAGTAAGAGTCTGCGTTGCCAGGATGTCCACGGCCACGTTTCCGAAGTCGACGCTGCTCGAGCTCAGGCTCAGCGTGGGCCCTGAGGCGTTGAGCTGCAGTGTGAAGCTTTGCGTGACTCCGCCGGCACTCGCAGTCAGCATTGCAGACTGTGAAGAACTTGTCGGGGAAACAGATGCCGTGAAAACAGCGCTGTTCGAGCCTGCCAGCACGGTCACCGCGGCCGGCACTCTAACTAATGAATTACTGCTGGCCAGGGTAACGGCGAATCCGCCACTCGCCGAGGCCGCACTGAGTGCAACCGAGCAACTTACCGTTTCTGTCCCGGTGATCGATCCGGCGGAGCAAGTAAGCGCGTTCAGCACCGGCACGCCCGTACCGCTCAGGCTGATTGCGGCCGACCCTCCCGACAAAGAGTTGCTCGTCAGCGTCAGTTGTCCTGTCGCCGGGCCCGCGGCTGAAGGCGCGAACTGCACATTCAGTGTTGCCGTCTGACCCGGGTTCAGCGTCAGCGGGAAAGTCTGCCCTGCGGCGACAAAACCGGTTCCCGCCAGGGCCGCCGCATTAATGGTCACTGGCCCCGTACCCGTCGAAGAAAGAATCACCGGCTGCGTGATCGCGGAATTCACCGGCACGTTGCCGAAGGCCAGGTTGGAGGTGCTGAGACTCAGCGCAGGCACCGCTGCGTTCAATTCGAGAACGAAGGATTGCGATACGCCGCCCAGGTTCGCGGTTAACGTTGCCCCTTGTGCGGAGCTGACCGCGGAAATCGTTGCCGGGAACGCGGCGCTGGTGGCGCCCGCAGGCACCGTTAATGTGGATGGAACCGCTACGGCCGTGCTGCTGCTGGCGAGGCTTACCGACAGTCCGCCGCTGTTTGCTGCGGCATTCAATGTTACAGAGCAGGTATCCGTCACCGCACCAACGATTGAGCCGCTCGTGCAACTCAGTGCGCTCAATACGGGCACGCCCGTGCCGCTCAAACTCACCGATGTGGAACTTCCTGACGTGGAGTTGCTGGTAATGGTCAACTGGCCCGCGGCCGGCCCCGTCGCCACCGGATTAAATTGAACTGTCAGTGTGAGGCTCGCATTCGCCGCGATCGTCGCGGGCAGGCTGCTTTGGCCGTTCACCGCAAAAGACTGCCCCGTCACGTTCAGCTTGGAAACCTTCACAGTCGATGAGCCCTGATTCGTAAGCGTGACGCTGACGCTCGCCGATTGACCCACAGCCACCGTGCCGAAAGCCACGCTGCTCGACGAAACCACCAGCGAACCTGTCGTCGTATTGGTTCCCGCGAGGTTTGTCGCGATAGATCCCGAGCACCCGCACAAACTCATACTTGCTAAAAACGCCATTGTGAGGCCGGTTGCCCACAGAACAGACACCCGGATACCTCCACCGCAGAGGCGGGTATTACGAACTAAAGTCATCATTGCGTATTACCTATGCCACAAAGTATATCGACAGGCTGTGTTACTGATGACGGTACAAAGGTTACTTTTTGTAGTTGTAGATCACACTAAAGTAATACTAACATCGCCTCAATTCCGTCCCCTGCTTGGGAGAAGTCTTCCTGAAATTACGGCCAAAGGGAGTGACGGGAGTCACCGATGATCTCCGGACGACGGGGAGAGGAGCCCTCGAAAAGGGCCTGGGCGTCGTGGAGCAGAAATGAAACCGTCAGCTGTGATTGAGAGGTTCTGTAGTAGAAGATGTTTATATTCAATTGCTTACAACATATAGATCGTTGGCCGCGAGCGTAGGCTGCGCGTCCGTTCCAGCAACGCATAGCTTGGCTAGGGAACCTAGAGAATCAAGCCTTACTTTGGTTTTTAGCCATGACCGAAAGGAGTAAATTGGTAATCAGAAATTGGTCACTAGTAATCTCACGGTCGATATTCTCTCCCACTCAGCAGGCTAGTCAGGATCAACAGATCGTCTCTCCATCTCTATGAACCGCAAGCCAAGTAACCATCCGACAAAGTAGTGTGCAGATGGGTTATTCGTTATGGGCGCAGATTCACAAACGTCTTCGTCCGTCGCGGCCACATCTGCGCGAAGGTACACTGAAGCCGTCAGAATTCCGAAGGACCACGCATGTTGATACGGTCGCGAGCACCCCTGCGCATTGGCCTCGCCGGTGGGGGGACCGATGTTTCTCCTTACTGCGATGAGTTTGGCGGCGCGGTTCTCAATGCCACCATCGACTACTACGCATACGCTTCCATCGAGCCGCTCGAGAACGGCGTCGTCCAAATCATTTCGAGCGATCGCGATCAGGCCGCAGAATACCCGGCGACGGCCGAGCTGCCGCCCGACGGCACTCTCGACCTCCTCAAGCACGTGCACAATCACGCCGTTCGCAAATTCAATGCAGGCCGGCCACTAAGCCTCAGGCTCACCACCAATGTTGATGTGCCCGAGGGTTCGGGCCTCGGCGCATCCTCCACGCTGGTGGTTGCAGCGCTTCGGGCCTACGCAGAATGGCTGAATTATCCCCTCGATGACTATGAGCTTGCGCAGGACGCCTACTTCATTGAGCGTGAGCAGGCTGGCCTCCACGGTGGCAGGCAGGACCAGTACGCTGCGGCATTCGGCGGCTTCAATTTCATGGAGTTTGGCCGAAACGGCAGCGTCCTCGTCAATCCGCTGCGCATTCGCGAAAGCGTCATCTCCGAACTTGAGGCGTCCATGCTGCTTTTTTATACGGGAGCCTCGCGCGCCTCATCGGCGATCATCGCCGAGCAGTCCAGAAACGTCGAAACGGGCAATGCCGAAGCCGTCCAGGCCATGCACGAGATCAAGCAGGAAGCGCTGCGCATGAAGGAATCTCTCCTGCGCGGCGACTTTTGCCTGCTCCATGAAGCTCTGCGTTCGAGCTGGGAATCCAAGAAGCGCATGGCGAGCCAGATCGTCAACGAAAAGATCGAGAAGCTCTACGCTGTCGCCCTTGCAGCGGGAGCCTATTGCGCCCGCATCTCCGGCGCGGGTGGCGGCGGGTACATGATGTTTCTCACCGATCCCATGCGCAAAAACCGCGTCGCCGCCGCCCTGCGCGATTGTGAGGATAAGGGTGTCGTCTACGGATGCCACTTCACCTATGTCGGCGCCCGCGCCTGGCCGGTCAAATAGCAGAGCCGGCTCTACAGCACCAGCTTTGCAATCGCCGCCAGTTGCATGAACGATGTTCCCTCGTAGATCGTTCCGATCTTGGCATCGCGATAGAGCTTCTCCACCGGCGACTCTTTCACGAACCCCAACCCGCCCATCACTTCCACGGCCAGGCTCGCCACGTGCTCCGCCGCGTGCGACGTGAAGTATTTGCACATGGCCGCTTCCTTGCGGAACTCAAGCCGCGCATCTTTGAGCCGCGCTGCGTTCAACACCAGCAGTTTTGCGGCTTCAATCTCCGTCGCCATCTCCGCAAGTTGAAATTGCATCGCCTGGAACTCCACCAGCCGCTGGCCGAATTGCTTGCGCTCCTTCGCGTGCTTCACCGCGTGTTCCCATGCGCCCTCCGCCAGTCCAAGCATCTGCGCGCCGATGCCGATCCGCCCGCCGTTCAACGTCTCGATCGCGATCCTGTACCCCTTGCCCACCTCGCCCAGCACCTGCGCCGCGGGAATTGCGCATTCATCCAGGACAAGCTCGCATGTGCTCGATGCGCGAATCCCCAGCTTGTCTTCCTTCCGTCCCACCACGAATCCCGCCGCGCCCTTCTCCACCAGGAACGCCGTGATGCCCTTGTAACCCGCGCTCGCACCCACGGTCGCGAACACGATGAACAGTCCGGCTTCCTTGGCGTTCGTGATCCAGAGCTTGCGTCCGGTCACCACGTAATCGCCGCCACGCTTCTCTGCGTGCGTTTGCAGCGCGAATGCGTCCGATCCCGCCCCCGCCTCGCTCAGTGCGTAAGCGCCCACAGTATCGGACGCCAGCTTGGGCAGATACTTTTTCTTTTGCTCAGCTGTACCCCAGCGCAGCAGCGCGCTCGCCACCAGCGTGTTCTGCACATCCACCAGCAGGCCCACCGAGGGATCGACGGCCGACAGCATCTCAACGGCGAGCACAGCATCAAAAAATGTGCCTCCGCTGCCGCCAAAGTCTTCGGGAATCTCAATCCCCATCAACCCAAGCGCGAACAGCTCGCGCAGCAGCGCCGCGTCAATCTGCTGCTCTTCGTCCATGCGGCGAACCAGCGGCGCAACCTCGTCGCGGGCAAACTGCCGCACCGTTTCGCGAAAGAGGGTTTCATCTTCACTCAAATGCGTGATGGGTGCTACGGAAGAATGCGGGCTCAAGGCGGACAGCCTCCAAACATCCGAACAGTATTATCACAGATGGTCTTGCAATGATATGCTGCGTTGTTAAGTTGGCGGAAGAAGCGTTAGTACTGAAACCGTATGATTTTGTAATGGCTGCGACGTAGCGCCGGTCTCCAGACCGGCTGTAGTGCGGGCGTCCACGCCCGCACTCATACGAGGGTCATTACGAAATCACCGGCTGCCGGCACCAGGAAGCTCCGAATGCAGATAGAAAACCACGTCTTCCTTATTACAGGCGGCGCATCGGGTCTCGGCGCGGCAACAGCGCACCTTCTTGCCACCGAAGGCGCGTCCGTCGTCATCGCCGATCTCGACAGCGCTGCGGGCGAAGCCCTGGCCGGCGAACTGGGTGACTCTGCCCGCTTCGCGTTCACCGATGTGACGAGCGTGAGCGATGGAATCGCCGCAGTCGAATTCGCGCTCAACACCTTCGGCCATCTCCACGGCCTGGTGAACTGCGCCGGCATCGCGCCCTCTGAGAAAATCGTGGGCCGCGACGGACCGCATCGCCTGGAAACTTTTGCAAAAACCGTGAGCATCAATCTGGTAGGAACCTTTAATATGATTCGCCTCGCCGCCGCGGCCATCGCAAAAGAATCGCCCGAGGGCGACGGCGAGCGCGGTGTCATCATTAATACCGCGTCCGTCGCCGCGTTCGAGGGCCAGATCGGCCAGGCCGCCTACGCTGCATCAAAAGGCGGTATCGTATCGCTCACGCTGCCCGTCGCGCGCGAGTTGGCAAAGTGGGGTATTCGCGTCGTCACCATTGCGCCCGGAGTTTTCGCAACGCCGATGGTGGCCGGGTTTCCGCAAGAGGTACAGGAGGCGCTCGGCAAAAGCGTTCCCTTTCCTGCGCGCCTGGGCCAGCCGGAAGAGTTTGCCGCGCTGGTCAAACACATCTGCGAAAACGTCATGCTCAACGGCGAGACTATCCGTCTCGACGGCGCTCTGCGCATGACCCCACGTTGAAGGAGCGGGAATGGCAGCACTCGATCCCGTCGTCATTGTTGGCTCTGCTCGCACGCCCATCGGCGCGTTCCAGGGCGACTTCAAAGACCTCGCCGCGCCCGAGCTCGGCGCCGTAGCCATTCGTGCCGCAATCGAGCGCGCGGCCATTCCGCCTGACGCGGTGGACGAAGTTCTCTTCGGCTGCGTGCTTCCCGCCGGCCTTGGCCAGGCGCCCGCGCGCCAGGCCGCTCTCGCCGCAGGGCTGCCGGTCTCGACCGCCGCGGCCACCATCAACAAAATGTGCGGCTCGGGAATGAAGGCAGTGATGCTTGCGCACGATCTTCTGCTTGCCGGCAGCGCGAAAGTCATGGTCGCCGGCGGCATGGAGAGCATGACCAACGCTCCCTATCTCCTCGAGCGTGCCCGCGCAGGCTATCGCCTCGGCCACGGCCGCGTTCTCGACCACATGTTTCTCGACGGCCTTGAAGATGCCTACGACAAAGGCCGCCTGATGGGAACCTTTGCCGAAGACTGCGCGCAGAGCTACGCGTTTACCCGCGAAGCGCAGGACGAATTTGCTTTGGCTTCGTTGACCCGCGCGCAGAAGGCCACCGCCGACGGCAGTTTTTCCGTGGAGATCGTTCCCGTCACGGTGAAAACCGCCAAGGTAGAGCGCGTGGTAGCCCGTGTGGTGAGTCTCGACGAGCTGCCGCAAAAAGCTGCGCCCGAGAAGATTCCGCTGATGAAGCCCGCGTTCCGCGAAGGTGGAACCGTGACCGCCGCAAATTCCAGCGGCATCTCCGATGGCGCAGCCGCGCTCGTGCTCATGCGCCGATCCGAAGCCGATCGCCGCGGCCTCAAGCCTTTGGCAACGATCATCGGCCACGCCACCTACGCCAACACGCCTGCACTCTTTCCCACCGCGCCCATCGGCGCCATCCGCCGCCTCTTCGAGCAAACGGGCTGGGCCCTCAACGATGTCGACTTATTCGAAATCAACGAGGCATTCGCTGCGGTCGCAATGGCGGCGATGCGTGATCTCGACATTCCTCACAGCAAGTTGAATGTCCACGGCGGAGCCTGCGCGCTCGGCCATCCCATCGGCGCATCCGGCGCGCGCATCATGGTCACGCTGCTTGCCGCGCTCACAAAATACAATCTGCATCGCGGAGTGGCTGCGCTCTGCATCGGCGGCGGCGAAGCAACCGCAGTGGGAATCGAGCGGATCGCTTGACCAGCGTGTCGCGCCGTAGGCGCAACGTACGTTAGCCCCGCTCTTCAGAGCGGGGTATGTTTGCGAAAAACTGCTCGAAGTCCCGTAGGGACGATGACAGGTGGCCCACTCATCCCGGTATTAGGGACTGTGCCCCGTTCATCGCGGCCTTATCGCGATGAGCGGGTCTTCGGCGGGCGGCCCATATCTCGATCTGTCACTGAAAATGTGTGCCCAACACTCGCCGCGTCTTTGTTTTTGCGGCTGGAGTGCGGATGGGTCGATTACGAAATGACGCGGTGACGGTACTAGGGCGGGGAATCAGCTCTTGAACACCGGCTCCGCCTGCCCCGGCGCGGCAGTACGCGGCGCCATCGGCATACTGCGGATGCGCATTCCCGTAGCTGCAAAGATGGCATTCCCGACCGCGAGCGAAAGCCCCACAATGCCGGTCTCTCCCGCCCCCGCCGACGGCAGATCCTTGCGGTCCACCAGCACCACTTCAATTTGCGGTGCATCGCTGAACCGCGGAAGCCGATACTGAGCGAATGAAGCATTCTGAATGCGGCCATCGGCAAAGAGAATCTGCTCAAACAGCGCGCCGCCGATCCCCTGCACGATCGCGCCCGAAATCTGGTTGCGCAATCCATCCGGATTCACAACCGCGCCCGAGTCCCATGCCTGCACCACTCGCCGAATGCGTACCTTCTTCGTCGCAGGATCGACAGCAACCTCGGCGCACGTCGCCACGAAGCCACCCTTGTCCGTACCGCACGCGATGCCGAACCCGCGCTCGGGTGTTGACTTCGTGCTTCCCCATCCAAATTTCTCCGCAGCCGCTTTCAACACGGCAATCAGTCTCGGCTCGGTCAAATTCTTCAGCCGAAACTCCAGCGAATCCGTCCCGGCCCCATGAGCCAGCGAATCCATCGCCGACTCGCGCGCAAAATGGTTGGCGGCCGCCGCCAGCGAGCGATACGATCCCTGCCGCAGCGGAGAGTTCGCCGGATGGTATTGAACGATTTGATTGGGCACGTTGTACGGAGTGCCGATGGCAGCGTTGCCTGAGTTGAAGTTGTGAAACTCCCATGCAACGAGCGTTCCGTCCCGCCGCGTCCCGCCTCGAATCTCAATCAACCCCGCCGGGCGAAAGTACGCCCATGTAAACTCCTCGCGCCGCGTCCATTCCAACTTCACCGGCTTACCGGCCGCCTTCGCCAGCCGCGCCGCTTCCACAGCCGCCTCGCCGGTGTGCTTGCCGCCATAGCCGGAGCCCATGTCCGGCTGGATCACGCGCACATTCTCCGCGGGAATCCCAAACGCCTGCACCAGCTCGTCGCGCACGCCAAACGGCCGCTGCGTTCCGGTCCACACCGTCAATTTGTCGCCATCCCACTCGGCTACAGCCGCGCGCGGCTCGAGCGGCGCGTGCGCAATGTATTGCACGGTGTACTGCTCCTCCGTTTTCACCTCCGCCGTTTGCATCGCTTGCGCCACGGAACCGACAGTATGCTGTCCCCTGTCTCCGAATCCGTTTCCGAATCCGTTTCCCGATCCGCTCTTCAGCACATCAAACAGCTCGCGATTCGAAGGTTGCGCCGGCACATCCCACTTGGCCTGTATGGCCGTGAGCGCATGCTGTGCATCGAGTCGATGAGGCGCAACCACCCCGGCAAAATCGCCATCGTGTACCACCGTCACTCCGGGCAATTTCTCCGCCGCGCTTGTGTCAATCGAAACCAGCTTCGCGTTAAAGCCATCCGGCCGAAGCACGGCGCCAAACAACATGCCGGGCCGCGCAATATCTGAAGGATAGATGTGCTTGCCGGTCACGAAGTCGCGTCCCTGCGCCTTGGGAACCGGAGTCCCGGCAATCTTCCATTCGCTCGCCGGCGTGAACGGGTCGTCGCTCGCGACAATCTTCACCAGGTTCTCGCCGTGGGTGAGCTCGCCATAATTAACCGACCGCCGCGTCTTTGGATCGGTAACTTTCCCGTCGGCAGCCACCAGCGTCGACGCATCGGCATTCCAGCGCGCTGCCGCCGTATCGATCAACATCTGCCGCGCAGCCCCAGCCATGGTGCGGAGCTCCGGACCCATCGTGGGAGTGGTTCGGCTGCCAAACGTGCCCATGTCATAAGGCACCAGCACGGTATCGCCCATCACCATCTCGATTGCGTCAAATGTCACGCGCAGCTCTTCGGCCACTTGTTGCGCAAGCGATGTCCGGATGTTCTGGCCCACCTCCACCTTGCCGGTGAACACTTTCACCTTGCCATCGGCGGCAATGTGCAGCCACGCGCTCAGATCCTTGGGCAGCGCGTGCTCGCCAAAGTTTCTGCCCGCTTCCTGTGCCACCGCTTTGGCGCTGGCAAGTCCGACAAACAATCCACCGCCGAACAGCCTCAGGAATCCGCGGCGATCGAGTTGCCAGCCGCCGGGCGGAGTCCACGAGCCGCCTTCGAAGAATTCCCGCTCAAACTCATTGCGCGCGCTCATCGGCTCGCTCCCTCTGCGCCATGCTGTGCTGCGCGCCTGATGGCCGCGAGAATGCGCGGATACGTTCCGCACCGGCACACGTTTCCGTTCATCGCGGCCACAATCTCCTCGTCGCTGGGATTGCGCTTATTCTTGAGCAGCGCAGTCGCGCTCACAATCATCCCTGACGTGCAGTAGCCGCACTGCAAAGCGCCCTCGTCGAGGAACGCCTGCTGCACCGCGCTGAGCTGGCCTTGCTGCTCCAGTCCTTCAATGGTGATGATTTTCGCATTCGCAGCGGCCGCCACGGGAGTCAGGCACGATCGCGTGGCGCGCCCGTCCAGCAGCACCGTGCAAGCGCCGCATTGGCCTTCGCCGCAGCCATATTTGGTGCCGGTGAGATTCAGTCGATTGCGCAGAACAAAGAGCAGGGGTTCGTCAGCAGGGGCGTCCACGCTCATGCGCGCGCCATTCACGTTCAGGACTAACTCGGCCATTGCCAGCTCCTCATGTGGCCTGAGCTTCGAGCAATTTTTCCATCAGGTCGCGCCTTGATGCAATCGGCGCCGGATTCTAGTCTAAATCTACGCGCTTTACCCTGGGGAGGCCGATCTGCGCTAGACCCCGGCCAAAGCCGCACGCGAATATCCGGACTCTTGTCCCGCATCTTCCTCGGCAGGGCCGCGCTCGTCCGCAGGCACATGTGCCAGTTCCCACGCTGAGCGGTCTTTCAGCAATCGTGCCACAAATGCAGTGTGCATCGCGTGTCCCGCGCGCACCGCAACGACGTGACCCTCCAGCCGGCGTCCGGCCAGCGCCAGGTCGCCGATCAGGTCCAGAACCTTGTGCCGCACGTACTCATCGGGAAAACGCAGCGGGCCGTTCTCCGGACCACTCTTGCTCAGGATGATCGCGTTCTGCGCGCTCGCCCCGCGAATCAGGCCCATATCGCGCAGCTTGCCCTCGTCGGCCTTATAGCCGAAGGTGCGCGCCGGAGCAATCTCAGAGCCGTAAGTCTCGGCAGCCAGATCGACACATGTTTTCTGCTGGCCAATCGGCGCAGGGAAGTCGATGGTGTACGAGACCCGGTAACCGGAACCGGGATAAACTCCGATGAATTTGTCACCGTCGCGGACTTCCACGGGTTGCAGCACGCGGAGAGTCTCTCTGCGGCGGCGCTGTTCGCGAACGCCCACGCGCAAAAACGCCTCGACATAGGGCAAGGCGCTGCCGTCCAGAATCGGCAACTCCAGGTTGTCGAGCTCGACAATCACGTTGTCGATGCCCATCCCGATGAAGGCTGAAAGCAGGTGTTCGGTGGTCGAGATCAGCACGCCCTGCCGCATCAGACTGGTTGCGTAGCTCACCTTTGCCACGTTTCGGCCAATCGCGGGAATCTCGAAGTTATCGAGATCGGTGCGCCGAAAAACGACTCCCGAACCCGCGGGAGCCGGCAGCAACCTCATCATTACCGGCGCGCCCGAATGAAGTCCCACGCCCTCAAATTCGAGCGGTGCTGCAATCGTCTGTTCCAGGTGCGCGCGTTGAGCCAAATCTGCTTCTCCGGGGCTGAAATCCTATCCGCTGTTCAGATTAGACTGAAGGGGGAAATCGAGTGTTGTGGTATTTTTACCACACTATGCTGCAACGAATGGACGGGAGCCTTCTTCGTCAACACCCCTGCCGCCACACCATAAACGTCGTAGAATCAGGGAGTCCGGCCGGCTAAACGCTCGACCCCGGACGAAGGGAATATGAATGTTGAAAACCGCCGATTCTTCCGTTCCCATGCGCGCTTTGCTGGCCGGTGCCCGGCGCAACCAGGCCAAACTGATCGAGTTCACCCGCGCGCTGGTTCAGGCAGAATCGCCATCCGATTCGAAATCCGCAGTGGACGCATGCACGGCGTTAGCCGCCGCAAAGGCAAAGCAGCTTGGCCGGGTCAAGCTGCACCGCAAGCGTAACTTCGGCGATGTGCTCGAAGCTCGATTCGGCCCCCGCAAACACCGCGACGAAGCTGCCGGGCCCCTTTTGCTGCTCGGCCATCTCGACACAGTTTGGCCATTGGGAACTTTGAAGTCCATGCCCTGCCGCGAAAGTGCCGGTCGCCTGTGGGGCCCCGGCACACTCGATATGAAGGCCGGCGTGGCCATGGCTTTTACGGCGCTCCAACTCCTCAGCGAAGCAAACCTGCTCCAGCGCGAAGTCGTGCTTTTACTCAACAGCGAAGAAGAAATCGGCAGCCCGATCTCGCGGCCAATCACTGAAGCGATCGCGAAAACCTGCTCCGCCGTCTACGTGCTCGAGCCGGCGCAGGGCTTGGCATATAAAACCGCGCGCAAGGGCACCGGCAACTGGCGCATCGAGGTGAATGGCGTCGCGGCGCACGCGGGCGTCGACTTTGAAAAAGGCGCGAGCGCGATTCGCGAGCTGGCCCGCGTGGTGGAACGTGTGAGCGCGTGGACCGACCTCAAGCGCGGCCTCACCGTCAGCGTCGGCGTTGCTGGCGGCGGCACCAAAAGCAACGTGATTCCCGCCCGCGCATGGGCTGACGTCGATGTGCGTATTGCGCGCCAGGCCGATGGCCCGCGCATCACCAGAAAATTCACTTCACTCAAATCCACAGACCCACGCTGCACGCTGGCCGTCGCCGGCGGCATCAACCGGCCGCCCATGGAGCGCACTCGCGGCACGGTCAAGCTCTTCGAAAAAGCCCAGGCGCTCGCGCGAGAGCTCGGATTCCCGCTCGGCGAAGCCGCGACTGGCGGCGCCTCCGACGGAAACTTCACCGCGGCGCTCGGCATTCCCACGCTCGACGGCATGGGAGCCGTCGGCGAGGGCGCGCACGCCGCACACGAGTCCATTCTCATCGAGCATCTCGCCCCGCGCACCGCGCTGCTGGCTGCCATGTTGCTGGGCTGAGCGCATTCCCGCCCAGCCATTCCGGCCTGATAGACTCCGATGTGGAACACCGTTGGAGAATCACTCGATCATGAAACGAATCGCACTGATCCTTGTCATGGCGGCCTTTGCAGCCGCTGCAAGCGCACAAACCGCACCGAAATCATCCACTCCAGCTACTCCAAAGTCGTCTGCAACCACAGCCTCGGCAACCAAGTCATCCACTACGACCAGCGCGCCGGAGCCCTGGATCAAGCTTCCCCCCGGTGTACCTCACATCGCTCACGGCCCCATCAGGATTCCCTTCACGCTGCGCTATGAGGACATCAAGGTCGGCAGCGGCCCCGAAGGCGAGTCCGGCAAGCTCTGGCACCTCAAGTACACCGGCTGGCGCGCCGCCGACGGCATTGAATTCGATTCATGGGACCAGCACCGCATGCCCTCCATCAAGGACGGCAAGCCCGAGATGGGCCCCGACGGCAAGCCCAAGATGAACGATCCGGAGCCGATCGCAATTCCGCAGGGCCTCGGCCGCGTGATCCCCGGCTTCGATTGGGGGCTCGACGGCATGAGGATCGGCGGCAAGCGCCGCATCTTCATTCCCTGGCAATTGGCATACGGAACACGCGCCATTCCCGACCGCCCCGACCATCCGGGCATTCCCGCCAAGTCTGACCTCATCTTCGACGTAGAACTCGTGGAAGTGACCGACCTGCCGCAGCCTCATCCCATGATGATGCCCCCGGCAAACCATCCTGGCGTTCCGCCCGGCACACCTCCCATTCATCCTGGGACCGGCGCCGCGCCTCAGCCCAATGCCGCGCCCGCTCATCCGTCCGAAACGGCGCCCGCGCAGCCATCGGCGCCTCAACAACAGCCTCCGCCAACCCAACCGCAGCAGAAGTAGCGTCGCAACCAACTTGAAGCGGTTGCCCTATCCCTTTCGTGCGCTGTGGCGGACGAAAAGGGTGGGAAACTCCATCTGGGCGCTCCATCCTTTTCGAAAACTCCATCTGGGTGGGGTATCGGCGAAGGCGGTGCACCGCACTTGCAGTCGTGTGATCCAGATCACCTACAAACGACAGATCCCGAGCAATACTCCATTCATCGCATACAACCAGGCGGGGATTTCGGGCAGACCATCGCCGCTCTCGCGCCTGCAGCCTGCGCGCTACACTTTCCTCCCTCTTGAGGAGTCGGGCCATGGAACTGATCCTTCGCGACCTGGGAACTGCCAACCTGAAAGAACACCTGCACAAGTGCAAGGACCTTTGCGAGTCCCTCGCCCGGGAATTCGCGTCGGCCGGCACGAGTCTCGAACAAACCAAGCTCGCCTTCCGCTGGGACAACACGTTGAAGCACGGCTACATGGTGCAGTTTTTGCTCGAACTTCTTGAGCGGCGCGAAAAAGAAGGCTGCTCGCCGGCTGGGGTGCAACACATCCGGTTGAAGGCCCATCGGCATCGCTGGTCGGCAAGTGAACGGCGTGTCGCTCGCGCAGGCGCCACCACCGCCGCCCTCAGTTCACGCGTTTCATCCGCCTCCAGCGGCTCGTGAAGCTGCCGGGTATTTCCTTTTCGTCGAATTCAAATTAAGTGGAAGATTGTTGCCCTATCCTTCATGCGGCCGGCAAGTGGCCCACTCACCCTGGCATCAGGAACTGTGCCCCGTTCATCGCGGCATAATCGCGGTGAGCGGGTCCTCGGGAGGTTGCCCCATCCTTCGTGCGGCCCCATCGCGCGAAGGGTGGGAGTCGCCCCGTGATTGAATCTCCGCAGATTCGTACCTACAAACCCGAGGTTGCCCCATCCTTCATGCGGCCCCATCGCGCGAAGGGTGGGAGTCGCCCGGCGTTTACAGAATCCAGCTCAAAAACCCGGTCAGGTCGTATCATCCTTGGGAACAGCATGATGCGATCAAAATCACGCGATGATTTGCAACCGAAGGCGTGGAAGACTGTCCCTCACTGGATCATTGTCGTCTTCCTGCTCGCCGCATTTTTCATCTTCGCCAGTTTCGGATTCGTATTCGACGGCATGGACATGGGGCGTCAGCCCGCCCTGTGTCTTGCTTTCTCCGTGGTGATCATCGCCTTGTTCGCGACGTTCTACACCATCGCGGGCATCACCCTCCGCCAACGGTTCTGGATTCCCGCTATACCGCTCTTCATTCTCGAGAACATTTGCCTGGTGCTGTTGCACAACTGGCTGCCAGACGCTCCGCGGCTTGCCCATCTCGATTCGGCCCAGCTCAGCCGCTTCCACAACCGGCTCATCTTCGACGGTGTAGCGGTTGTCGTTTCCGTCGTTCTGGGCTACTCCAGTTTTGTCGTGGTCGCGATTTTCGAGGCGCGCCGCCGCATCCGGATTGAGCTCGATAAAGCCGCTCTGGAAACCGAATTGGCTGCCGCCCGCGAAATCCAGCGGCTCATGGTCCCCGAAGAGCTGCCCGCCACTCCGGGATACGCCATCGAAAGCATCTACCGCCCCGCCGCGCAGGTTGGCGGAGATTTCTTCCAGGTTATCCCGCCCGATGGCGGCCAAACCCTTGTCGTGATCGGCGATGTCAGCGGCAAAGGGCTCAGCGCCGCCATGATCGTCTCCATGCTCATCGGCATGCAGCACGCCATCAGCAAAATCAGCCAGGATCCAGCGCAGATTCTGGCCGAACTCAACAACCGGCTTTTCGAGCGCAAGCACTCGGGCTTCGTCACCTGCCTGGCAGTGCGCCTCGATCCCTCTGGTCGCGTCGTGCTCGCCAACGCGGGCCATCTGCCGCCCTGGCTCAACGGCTCTGAAGTCGCATTCGCCGGGTCGCTGCCGCTCAGCATCGTTGCTTCCGCCGCCCCGGAGCGGGTCTCGCACGAGATGCGACCTGGCGATCGCCTCACCCTGATTACAGATGGCGTGGTCGAGGCGCGCGATGCCGAGGGAGCCCTCTTCGGATTCGACCGTACTCAGGCCCTCATGCGCCGGCAAGCATCCCCGCTCGTCCTCGCCGAAGCCGCAATTCATCACGGGCAGGACGATGACCTGACCGTGATCTCCATCCTCCGCACAGCCTGAGACACCGCCGATTGTTGCCCCATCCTTTCCGCGGTTTGATCGCGGAAAGGGTGGGATGGGCAATCTACCGGACGGTCCCAAACATTTTCTTTTCTTCGCGCCTTCGGGCGGTCCACTCGGATTCGATTTCGACCGTGCCAATTTCTCCCGTCGCGTAGTGGCGAAAGCTTGACCAGCGCCAGCTCATGGGGTCTGATGCCAAGCCACGTTTCACGGGATTGCGATGCATGTAGCGGAGTTTTTCAACTCGCTTGGTCTCGCTGGGCACAACAAAGTCGTAATAGCGCCGCAGCCAGAATTGGGTCTCGCCAGTTGTCTTCAATTTCTTTGAGGTCTTCTGTTTCAAAACTTGAATCACGGTTGCGATTGTGTCCCGGCGAGGCTCATTCAGGAGCAGATGCACATGTTCCGGCATCAGGACATAGCCAGCGACCACGAACTCATATTGAGTTCGCACCGTTTCAAGTTCGGTCTCGAAGGCCCGATAACCTCCGCTACGCGCGAGAAGCGGGAGGCGATGGTAACAGCTGAATGTAATGAAGTGGAACGAGCCCGAATGATGAAACCGCACGAGTCCCCGAGGCATGGTGGATGGATTGTATCGTCAGGTCTGTGCGGCGCATTGTGATGGATGACAGTCCGATTATGAGGTCTCCCACCCTTCGCGCGATGAGGCCGCACGAAGGATGGGGCAACCTCGCAACCTCGGTGCTCGGAGGCTCCCACCCCCGAGTGTCTCGCCAAAGAGACAACAAATGCAAAACACGTCAAGAAGCCATGCAAAATTGCGTCTCTTGAGGCCCGAAAGATGCGCTTTAGCAACGTATTAAGAAATTACCTGGTGCGCTTTGACCTAATTTGCAGCCTGCGAGGAAGAGGTGACTCCGGCACAATTCCGCCCAGCTCGCCTCAGCTCGTTTCGACCGGGACGCCGCTTCCGGCGGAAGCGACGGCGCCCGATACACCATCGCAGGCAGCAGCATCGACGCGTAAGAGCACGCCGTCACGGCCAGTGCCCACGCGACATACTGCCAGTCGAAGCGAAGGATCCAGCAGGTTGCGGTGGCCGCCGCCAGGGCAATTCCTCCGGTGACGAGAACTCCCCGCGCCACTTCGGCGATGGTTGGGTTGCGGAACGCCTGGCTCGCAACCGGATTGAAGCCTTCGATCAAAGTGCTTTCCGGCGAGGTCTCCGTCGCTCTCCACCGTTCCATCGAGCGCAGCAATCTGCGCTGCGTGGCGAGCCAACCCAACGTATGCACAATAAACGCATGAATCGTGCCTGACCGAGGGTCGCGAAACCGCACCATCGGCTGCCGCCGGAACCAGTTCGAGGGCGCCGCCGCCACCATGCCCACTTCCAGAACGTCCGCCGGATTGAGCGCGATCGCCATACGCTCGCTTTTGTAAATGAGCCTTCCGTTTTCAAAGCGAAGCAAGCCGACATCAGGGAAGCGATAACTGCCGTAAATGCGCGCCTCGCCATCTGGAGCGAGCCCTACGATCTGTCCGCCGACGCCGAGTTTTGCCGCCAGCTTTCGCCGCAGGCGCGAATAGTTGCGGGCCATCGCAGCCGCGGCCGCAGCCTTGGTCAGCGCGCACCCAATCACAATTCCGCCCAGTGCCGCTGCGATTCCGAACCCCGTAAGCTTCTCAAGCAACCACGCCACCAGAAGTCCGGCGCCGCAACTGCCGAAAATCACCATCCACCCGTAGATGCCTGCGTTCGTCCTCTGCCAGCCCGGCGTGAAAATCTCGGTTCTTCTCCAATTTTGGTGAAGCAGTCGCGGAGTTCCAGCGGTCTGACACCCAACGTAGGTTTCAGGCAGCATTCACAACGCGCAGGCGGAGCAGATCGAACTTGGCGCGGCCGTACATGGAACGCTTGATGAGCTTCAGGCGATGGATGTGTCCTTCGACTGGACCGTTGCTCCAGGGCTGCTGAAGAGCCGCGAGGAATGCGGCTTCATCGCGACAGAGATGCTTTGCAAAACCGGCCAGCGGGCCCGAGGCGGCGGCTTGGCGCCACAACGGCCACGCCGCGGCATCTCGTTCTCGAACAATACGGCAAAACTCACGCGCCGCAGAGGCGCCGGCGGCGATCTCCATCGATTGTCGGTAAAGCTCTTCGAGAAAGGGCCGCGCATCTTCCGGTTCTTTCAGCAGCAACCAGGCGATTTGCCGCGGAGACGTACGCGGCAAGACAGGGACAGATGGCTTTTGCTCGCCGGGAGACTCTCGCGAACCGTTGTGCTTGCGGAGCCAGTCGCGAAGCGTACGCGGCCGACCTGTAAAGCCTCGTGCACGCAGCTCCCGCCAAAGCTGGGCTCCGTTGCTGCATCCCTGTTGCCGGCGCATTTCCAGGTAATCGCGATACGGATCTACAGTCGAGGAATGATTGCCCTGCTTTCGTTCTGGAAAATCCTGGGTTCTGATCCAGCCACGCACTGTCTTCCGGCTCATCTCGCACTGACGCGTGATCTCCCGCTGAGACACTCCTTGCCGAACCAGTTCCATTACGGCTTGGTAGCGAGCCAGACGGCGCTCCCGATTCTGCTCTTGCATTTGGTACGCACGAGATGGCGTCGTGACGCGAGCGGTTGCCTGTTGTACAGGCGCTTCTGTTGCTTTTTTTGCGACAGTTCGCGCCGCTTCCGTCAGCAAACGGTGATGCGGCCGGAGAACGTCCACCAGCGTCTCGCTCAGGTTATGCAATAGATGCCAACGGTCAGCTACCTGTACGACTCGCGGCACAGCCTTGGTGGCTGCTTCGGCGTACAAGCTAGCGCGGTCTCGGCTGATGATCTCTGTTCCGGGATGAGTACGCAGCCATTGCTCCGTGCTCTCCGCGCTGCGCTCGGGCAACAGATCGATCACTTTGCCGCGTTCCAGGTCGCAGAGGATCGTGCCGTAGCGGCGTCCCTTGCGCCACGCCCAATCATCGATCCCCAGCACCCGTGGCGCCTGGGATGGATCAACTACCGGCCTACGGCGTAACTGTCGCAATAGAGTTGAGCCGCTGGTTAGGATGCCCAGTTGCGCGGCCAGGCGAGACCCTGCCGAGCCACCCAAAGCCAAAGTGATCTGCTCCAGCGCAAT
The DNA here is from genome assembly GCA_963751285.1 of uncultured Acidobacteriaceae bacterium. Classification (GTDB taxonomy): domain Bacteria; phylum Acidobacteriota; class Terriglobia; order Terriglobales; family Acidobacteriaceae; genus Telmatobacter. Next base: position 557,160 of record CAVVUE010000019.1, read on the forward strand.
ACTCAACCGCGAGGTTCGGCGGGCGTACCGAAGCGCCGTCTGTGGCAGCCGCTCCGTAAAGATGCGTTGTCCGCAGTCTCTGGAGTCGCAAAAGAATCGCCGTACCCGCAGTTCGATTCGGACCGGTATGCCTTCCCAAGGAAGGTCGCGCAGCCGTCGACTATACCAACTATGGATACGGTGGCAGGTCCGTCGACACATGGGACAAACACTGCCCGTTGCGGCCGGCCGTAAGACCATGACGAGCCGGTCTCGCCCTTGAACCTTCAACTGATCCAGAACGACTTCGCCCACATCAGGCAACAATGTCCACTGTCCCATAGCCGGCTACGCGGGGCCACCAGAGCTTGACTCCCTTGTACCGTCCCTCTCCCCGCCGGCAAAGTGCCAGCCTTGGTTCATCAAAAGTGCGGAAGAACCAAAATCTCTCCGCCACCCGTCTCCGCGGGAATTTCGTAGCGCTCACCCGGATCGTCGGTGGCGCACAGGGTTTCCACTTCGGCCGCTTCCAGTCTCGCCGCGGCGGCCAGCGCCCCGATGCGCTTGCGCGTGGAAGGATGGGTGGAGAACCACTCCGCCATGGCATTCATGGCAAGCGGACCGTCGTTGCTGCGAGCGATCCTGGCCAGCGAGCTGATCATCGCTCGCGGATCGCCGGTGAGAGCTGCCGAGCGGGCATCGGCCGCAAACTCCCGCTTTCGCGTCCCATGCAATCCGGCAAAGAACATCGCAATGGGAACGATCATGGCCACAGCCAGCCCGCCCGGCAACATGGATACCACGTCCCGCACCTGCGTTTCGCTGAGCAGCATCGCGAGGCAAAGGGCCGTCCACTCCCAGCGTCTTGAAGGCCGAGTATGCGACAGCTCGTGTGCCGCCACAGCATCCACTTCGCACTTGCTGAGCGATCGCACCAGCGGCGCGGTGAAGAAGATCGTTCTGCGCGGCAAGGCAAACGCGTTCGCAACCTGTGAATTCGTCGGGAAAGAGATGAAGAGCTTGACCTGCGGGCATCCTGCCCTGGCAGCTAGCGCCGAGACACGCTCCTTCAACTCGCCGGCGGCCAGTTGCCGGGTGCTCGAGCGCGCCCGCACTCGATTCCACGCTCGGCGCGCAAGCAGAAACAGCGGTGTGGCCGCCAGCCAGCCGGCCGCGGCGAACCAGTTTCCCTGATACATTTCCGGCAATGCGCCCACCACGCAGGTCACGATCAGGGGTACGATCGCATAGGGCCAGAAGACCTCGCCGAAGTTCTTGCGGCGCACCCGGCCGCCGCGCATCCGGCTGCCCAGTGCAACACCGATGGCAACGCAGAACAGCGGCGGCCACAGGCCCACAAACAGGGCTGCGAATTCGGCCAGCGAATTTCCGAAAAGCAAAATGCGCAGCGGCGCATCCGCATCCAGTTGCGAAGCTGCGCCCATCCACACCATGGTGCCCAGCAGAATCGCCGAAAGGGCCAAGGCCGCGTAACCGGCTCGCGACATGATCGTGGCAATCAGCGTCAGGGCCAGTGCCAGCGCAAGCAGCGGCAGATAAATCCCGGCCAGTTGATCGCGCCGGTAGCCAAACCGAATTTTGATCGGCGCAGGCGCTACGCCCGCTGCGAACCGGGCCGTCCAGTTCACCCGCGGCCCGTCTTCCTCCCCTGTCATGGCCACGGACGAAGATTCAAATCCCAGGCGCGGAAAACTCACAAAGAGTTCAATCCCGGTGGATCCATTCAGCTCTCGCGCGACCGGTGCAAGGTCGAGCACGCCTTCGAGCGCAAGGCCGTCTCTCGTGAGCGCCCGCGAGCAGCGCACCGCGTTTCCGCTCTCATCTGCCTTCAGGCTCCCCTGGCAGTGCAGAATCTGCGGCAGCAGCCGAGTCAGTTCTCCTCCGCCGTTCCGCGACCAGGCGCTGACCGTGGCTTCTCCGGTGGTGTCCATGTGAACCTGGACAAACTGATCTCGCCCCATCTCCTGAAGGGTGACCAACTGCGCACGTCCCGCGGGAAACTGCAAAAAGCACAGCACTCCCGCAAAGGCACACGCAAGAGCCTTCCTCAACGTCATGGCATCAAATTTCCTCTGGTTTTCAGTGTCACCCATGCGAACGCGATTCAAAACCGGATTCTGCCCCCAATCAGAACGCAGGTAATGGTGATCTCTGTTCTCCGCACCCTTGCCTCTGTCTTCCGATCTCTGCTCTCTGTTCTCTCTCCCTCCAGAGGCGGGTGTCCCAGATCCCGGGCCGTAAATCTGTCAAGACGATGGGTGCCCCAGGTCCGGGGCCCCCGCGAACGGGTCTTGGTTCGCGGGGTGGAGATCCCTCGCATTTGGGGACCTGGGATAGCAAGACAGTACAAGCGGCGATGTATCCTGACCGCAAATGCGCGCATTCGCCACAATGCCTCTTTCGATTCACCCACTGTTCTCCCTTTTTCCGCACCTCGAGAACCACAACTCCGTTCGATTGGTCTCATTCCCTGCCGGCCTTTACTGGGTTTACCGCGCAGCCAGGTAAGCGTCCTGGCATTTCTAGCCGCCGAGCCCTGATCACCGCCTGCTCGTACGTTACCGGCCTGTAGTCATTATGGTGTGACCGGCTCGATGCGCTGGTCGTGGGTTAGGCTGAGTTTGTTTTAGGAACTTAGTCCAGAGCCACAAGCGGAGGGAACCGGTCATGAGAGAGAAGTTACGATTTTTGGGTTTAGATGTCCATGCCGAAACGATAGCCGTAGCAGTAGCCGAGCCGGATGGCGAGGTTCGCAGTCTCGGCACGATTGCCAACCGTGAAGATTCGATCCGCAAGTTCATCAGGAAGCTTGGTCCGCCCGAACATCTGCGGGCCTGCTATGAAGCCGGCCCGACGGGGTTCGTACTTTACTGGCAGCTGACGCAGTTGGGTGTTGAGTGCGCGGTGGTGGCGCCGAGCCTGGTTCCGAAGAAGCCCGGAGACCGGGTGAAGACGGATCGCCGGGACGCGCTGAAGCTGGCACGCAGTCACCGGTCGGGTGATCTGACCGCAGTGTGGGTTCCCGATGAAGATTCCGAGGCGTTGCGCGATTTTGTCCGGCAACGGGAGGCGGCCAAACAGGATCAGCTGCGTGCGCGGCATCGGCTGACCAAGTTCCTTCTGCGTACGGGTCGACGTCCACCGCTGGGACTAAAGGCGTGGACAGAGCGTTACATGGCCTGGCTCGAGCAGATCCGCTACACACAGCCGGCACGGGAAGTCACGCTGATGGATTGTCTGAACGAAGTCGAGCACATGAGTGCGCGGGTCAAGCGATTGGAAGAGGCCATCCTGGAAGTGGTGAAGCTAGCCGCACAGCCCATGCAGGAAGTGATCCGGGGCCTGCAGGCTCTGCGCGGCGTGGCGCATATCTCGGCAGTGACGATCGCCTCCGAGTTGGGCAACATCTCCTCCCGCTTCGAGAGTGCACGCAAGCTGATGGGTTATTGCGGAGTATTTCCGAGCGAAGACTCCAGTGGCAAGCGCATTCGAAGAGGCGGCATTACCAAGGCCGGCAACGCGCACCTCAGACGAATCGTGGTGGAATCGGCCTGGTCCTATCGACATCTGCCCCGCGTGGGAGCCAAGCTGCGCAAACGACAACAAGGGGTTCCGGCAGAGATCACCGAAATAGCCTGGAAGGCACAGAATCGCCTGCATAAGCGTTATATGAAGTTGATGAACGCGGGCAAGGATCAGAGGAAGGTCATGACGGCAGTCGCACGCGAGCTATTGGGTTTCATTTGGGCCATCGGAATCAAGGCCGAAGCGATGGCATGCAAGCAACAAATGGCGGCATGACAGGGACCGAAAGAACAAAAGCAAAAACTTTCCTAAAAAGGAAAAAGCAAAAACCATTCAACCCGTGAATACCGCTATCCAACTCGAGGACAGGGTCAGCCGCAGCCGGAGCAAGCACGAAGGAGAACCCTCGGCGTACTTTTGCGACAGGCTCAGCCGGACTCGCGTCAGTAGTCAGAGGCAGCTCCCGACGGATCATGATTATGCGGTTCCGACCCGCGAATATCAGCTTGATCAATCGTCGCCATTCCCTGCCACGGCTGCTGCTGATCCTGTCCTCGAAAAGACAAATACAAAAAAACACTGCAACCATTCGAGCATGTTGACAGGGTCACACCATATCAAAGTACGTGTGGGCGACATCCCACGTACTACTCCATTCCTGGACCCTTCGGCGTTTTCGAGGACTAATCTTAGAGTCGGGGACAAAAACGGACGATTCTCAGCTATTTGGAAACGGAATTCTCGGCCGTTTAACCCTTGCGACAAACAATGCCCGAGAGGGGGCCGCGAGCGGAAACAGTTCGACGGTTAACTACAAGACGGCTCCGGAGCAGGATTCTTTCTGACAAGGAGCGTGGTTTCTCCCTGCTGAACAACGCGGCCTTCCTGCTGCGTCACCTCAAGACGCAGAGTGACGATGCTCTGTCCATGCCTGGACGTCCGGGTCTCCGTAACCGAAATTCTGGCGCCGATGCGATCGCCCGCGAGAATAGGAGCCACGAACCGCCAATTCCAGCCGAGAGAAGCAATCGCCATGATGCGCACCGATGAACGATTTTTCAGGCCGTCGGTCAGCGAAAGAACGAGCAGTCCATGAGCGATTCGTGAAGGGAACCCATGTGCGCGAGCAAACTCATCGTCCATGTGGACGTCGAAGAAATCTCCAGACAATCCGGCAAAGGCGACGATGTGTGCTTCGGTTACGACGAGATGCCCGGTTTCAAACCAATCCCCGGCATGCAGATCTTGAAACCAATAGTTCCCCGCCGGCAGTTGTCTTTCAGTCGTGCTTTCCACAATCAGCTCGCCTCCCTGTTTCGTCGGTTTTTCTTCACGTCCTTACGCAAAGACTGAGATGTCCATGCGTTTCGGGTTGTGAATCGTGGGTCGGAATGCCATGAAAGGCAGGATATCCCGTTCGATCTCGATTCCAGGCGCGATTTCGATCAGTTGCAGTCCCTCCGGAACAAGCCGGAATACGCAGCGCTCGGTGACATACAGGACTTCCTGGCCGTGTTGCCTCGCATAGTCGGCAGAAAAGGTGATTCGGTCGACAGCCCTCACAAATTTCTGAATCTTTCCGGGCTTTACGATGCGTAGCCGGTCGTCTTCAAATGCCACTTCGTTGCCCTGCGCATCGAACGTGCCGCAGAAAACCACCTTCTTTGCGTTTTGCGCAATCTCAATGAAGCCGCCGGGCCCCACCAGGTTCCCGGCAAGGTGCGAAACGTTCACATTTCCCTGTGCGTCTGCCTGGCCCATGCCCAGGAATGTTTGATCGATGCCTCCGCCGCTGTAGTAATCGAATTGTTCGATGGAGGGAACGATCACCTCAGGGTTCCGCGCGGCCCCGAACAAATGATCATCCAGCATGCGGCCATTGTGTGCCCCCTGCTCGACACTCATCCAAAGATCTTCAGCGATGTCCTGCTCAGCAATGACGCCGAAGATGCCGCCGGGAATGCCGAAGCCAAAGTTCAGAGAGGCGTTGCGTGTGAGTTCCATCGCAGCGCGGCGCGCGATGATCCTGCGTTCCAGCTTCTTTGGCAACTCGGTTGAGAGGCGGTCTAGATGCGCTCTTCGCGATCCGCTAATGACCGGATCGTAAGGGACACCATAAAAAAGCTCCTGCCGGCCATCCTCCACCACTGCGTCCACCATGATCCCGGGCACGCGTATGCTTCTTGCTTTCAACGCGCCCGGCTCCAGCACCTGGCGAACCTGGGCCAGCACGATGCCGCCGCTATTATGCGCTGCCAGAGCCATGGTGTGAATATCGAGATCCATTGCCTCTTCTTCAGGGCTGATATTGCCTCGCGCGTCGGCGTAGGTGCCGCGAATGATGGCGACGTCGACCTTGAAAGGCTTGTAGCGGAGGACTTCGCGGCCATCGAGTTGCAGTAACTCGACCAGCGTCTCCGTACTCCTTTGATTGCAGCGCCCTGCATCCTGGCGGGGATCAACGAATGTACCTAGCCCGGAATGAGTGATCAGTCCGGGCCGGCCGGCGCCGATCTCGCGCAGCAATTGCTGCACCACCCCCGCAGGAAAACAGTAGGCTTCGATCTTCTCGTCGCGGATCAGCTGTTGCATGCGCGCCGACCAGGTAAAGTGCGAAGCGATGATTCTACGTAGCATTCCTTCATGCGCAAAGCGATTCGTTCCCTGCCGGTCGCGATCGCCCAGCCCCAGAGAATGAACCAGCGTGAGATCGCGAGGTTCTCCGGTTGCGAGAAAGCGGGCTTCGATGGCGGCGAGAATAGCTTCGGCCGAAGTCATTCCCGCGCCGTTGCCGCTGACTGCGACAGTTTTCCCGGATTTGACCAGCAGGGCGGCGTCTTCTGCGCTGAGAAACTTTGTCCGGTTCGTTCCTATCCCTTATCGATTGCGAAAGACCGGCTTCCGCCTCTCGCGAAAAGCCGTGATGCCTTCGTCACAGTCTTCAGTTGCACGGGCCTGCGCCACGGCCTCGGCATGATCGTAGCTCATTTCTGCATGCATGGTCGCCAACAGCTTCTTGGTGAGCGCCATCGCGATGGGCGCATTGGAAAGCAGCTTGTCGAGCCATGCGTCTACCTGCGACTCCATCGCCTCACGGTCGTCGGCGACAGCGTTCACAAGGCCCCAGGCAAGCGCTTTTTCCGCGGAGATTGGCGAACCAAGCAAAGTGAGTTCGCGGGCACGAACCACTCCCGCGGTCTCCGCGATGCGCCGGATTCCGCTCCAGCCTGCAATCATGCCCAAACTCACTTCCGGCGTTCCCAGTTTGGCTTCTGCCACCGCAACGCGCAGGTCGGCCATGAGCGCAAATTCGAGCCCACCTCCAAACGCATGCCCAGAGATTGCGGCGATCACAGGCTGAGGCAACTGTGCGATCGACTCAAACACCTCGATGCCGCGGAGGATCCATCGATTCGCCATCTCTTCCGGAGTAAGAATGCCCCATGCCTCAATGTCGCCACCGGTAGAGAAGAATCGGCCACTGCCTCGAAGCACGAGCGCCCTGATTTGCGGTGACGATGCGACGATCCGGACAAAACGCTCGATGGCATCGAGCATTGGCAGGGTGAGAGCATTTCCTTTGTTGGGCCGGTTTAACGTGAGCTCGGCCCATGCCGCCCCATTGCGCTCGCGCTCTTGATAAACAACCTCGGATTCCGCGCTCACTTTGCCCCTCCACGACCGCTTAGAATCTTGGCATCGTCAATCCGCCATCGACAGTGACTGCCTGGCCTACCGTGTAACGAAGACGGGCGGGTGGCCCATCCTTACTTTTTCCATCGTCCGTTCTACCACAACTGAGGGTGCCCCATCCTTCGAGCGTCCTTGGCTCGAAGGGTGGGATCGCAAGATCTCATTGGATGCGCGTTCTCACACGTGCATCTGTTTGGAGCCATGAAGAGATTGTTCGTTGCGTGAGTCAGTTTTCCGTTGGCTTCGTGATGTGGTCGACCATGAGGTTGGGCACCGACTCGTGCGCGGCTTCAAGCTTGAGCCCAAGCTGTTCCTGCACCGCGGTGAAAATCGAGGGCCAGCTATCCGGATCGCGCTCAGACCATTCGCGGCCGAACCGCAGCGTGTAACTGTAGGGGCCGGTGAGACCGGTCTTGTCGATCACGGGCGCCTCTACCATCGAACTCAGGGCGCCGGTGATGGGCAGGCGGCCCACTCATCCTGGCATCGGGAGTTGTGCCCCGTTCATCGCCGCCTTATTGTCAAGTTCCATGACATGCTTTACAGGTTGTTATCAGGACATCCTTTACAGGCAGGGGTTCAGCGGAGGGCGTTCCACCGCGGTGGAACGCCCTCCGCTGAGGTCGATCTCCTGCACCAGAGTGCGGCAGAAGTAGACCAGTACGCGCTGGTCGATGCGTTGGAGGCGAACCGTATGCGAGGCCAGCGCCTGGCTTACTCTCCAGCGCTGGTCTCCGATGTAAATGTGCCCTTGCTGACCGACCTTGCGCAACTCGGCTCCCACACCGTAATCCCAGGCTTGCGGGTTGGGGTCGTAGACCCGTGTGCTGGGCCGCCAGAGACTGGCCGGTGTGCGCATGCCCAGAGCCTCATGGGGCCGCAGCTCGTTGTACTCGTGGCGGAAGTTGTCCAGCCAGTTTTGCGTCAGCCACTGTTCCGCGCCAGCCCTGCTGCGTGCTCGTTCCAGCGAACCATGGAACCGCTCCACCTTGCCCTGCGTCTGAGGATGCCGCACGCCGGAAAAATGGCAGCGCACGCCCTGCTTCATCAGCCACACCATCAACTGCGTCCAGCCGCTGGCAGAACGGGCATTCCACCACGGCACGCCATGGTCCATCAGCAGCGCGTCCGGCAGCCCGCTGGTGCGGAAGGCGCTCTCCAGCCGCTCGCGCACCGCTTCGCTGCGCGTCGTGCCGGTCTGCTCCAGCGCAACCAGATAGCGGCTGTGGTCGTCCAGCACTGACAACGGGCCGATCGCGGCGCCGGTGCCCTTCTGCCCCTTGAAATCCATCTGCCACAGTTGGTTGGGCTGCTCCCGCTCGAACCGGCCACTGGCCTGCCGGCGGCTCTCCCGATCCAGCACCAGATCATGGCGAACCAGAACGCGGTGCACCGTGATCACCGGCAACACCAGACCTTCGCGCCCCAACAGCACCGCCAGCTTGCGCGCTCCCCAGTCGGGCCGCTGGCCGCGCAGCGCCACGATGCGCGCTTCGATCTCCCCCGCCGTCCGGCGCGGACTCAGGTGCGGACGGCGGCTGTGCTCTTCAACTCCGGCCACCCCGTGCTCAACGAAACGCTTCAGCCAAACATAGCCCGTCGGCCGACTGATCTCATACTCCCGGCACAAGCTGCTCAGGCTCTCGCCGCGGCTGGCTCGAACCACAAACTCCACTCGCTGATCCCGCACGCCCACAAGCCTCCACGACATCCCCCTACCCCCAGCTCAAAATCGATCACTCGATCCTGACCTGTAAAGGATGTCCTGATAACAACCTGTAAAGCATGTACTGATACTGAACAGCCTTATCGCGATGAGCGGGTCCTCAGGTGGAATGTGGGAACAGGTGGAATGTGGGGACAGACGGGACGGACTCCACTTTTCCCTAGGCGAGTGCCCCAGGTCCCTGGCCGTAGATTCGATAAGACAATGGGTGCCCCATGTCCCGCTTCTGGGACCCGGGAGGGACAAGCATGCAATTCGGCGCGCCAGCCCGCTTCAGCGGGCGTAAGAATCATCCCCACCAAACGCCGGGGTATGAGCAATGCTCTCTGTTCTCTGATCTCTGTTTCTCTGCAAAAACGCGTCAAAACGAGGCGCAAATCCGCGTTTTAGAGGCCAAATAATTACATTTAATTGCAAATAATTGCTCTTTCGGGTAATTATCTGGTGCGCTTTGCTCTTATTCGCAACCTGCGAGGGTGTCATTTGCAATTTATTCGGCACCTGGAGAGGTCATTGCGCCGTAAAATCGCAACCTCTGGTGGTTACATTTGGGCCCCAAATGTAACCAAATCCGCGAACGTTTCACGTGTGCAACGCACCACTTGAACGAACATTTGTCATGATTCCAGGCACTTTACGGCCCCTGTACCGAAAATCGCACTGAAAACAGTGCACGATTCAATCCAGCTTCGGGTGCTGCTGGTTGAAGTTGGTGGCGTCCTGGTACGCCTTGGCGAAGGAGGCGAGCTTGGCGTCCTGGTACAGTCCGCCCAGGAATGTGAGCGAGACCGGCGTGCCGGGACCGCCGATGTCGTCGTGATCGCCATCGTCAGTGGCCGGCGGCGCAGGCGCGTCAGATCCGCGAAAGCCATTGGGCAAAATCACTGCAGGGTTGCCGGTAAGGTTCGTCGCGATGAGCTGCGCATCGGTCGACGGCGTGACGATAACATCAACCTTTTCAAAGAGATCCGCAAATTGCCGAACCGCCAGCGTGCGCGCGCGGTTGGCCTGAATGTACTCAACCGCGGGATAGAAGCGCGCGACGCGAAAGTCGTTAGGCCAGTCTTCAGCCCCCTGCTCAGTAAGCAGGCGGTCACGGCCGCTCATGGTCAAAGAATCAAAGGACGCGGCAGCTTCAGCAGTGAGCAGCGGAACCATCGACTCCCACGGCAGCTTCGGCAACTCGACTGGAATGAGATTGATGCCCATCGAAGCGAGCTTGGTGAGCGCCGCCTGCTCATACTGTCGGTCGTAGTCGCGGCGGGCGCGCGCGGCAATCATCGCAGCATTCGCATCTTCGCGTTTCTTCGCCTCCTCATCTGTTTCATTCGGCGTGGCTTCTTTGGTTTCAAGCGGCGGCAGCGGGTCGAACTCGCTTTTGAAATAGCCAATGCGCAGTGCACGCCAATCGAAGTTCGGGTCCCAATTGAAGTCGGCAGTGACTGCAGCGGAAAGATCTTTGCCATCAGGACCGAAGATGACATCGAGCACCAATGCGCAGTCTTCGACAGAGCGGCAGATAGGGCCGAGCTTATCCATGGTCCAACTGAGGGCCATGGCGCCGGTGCGCGGCACCATGCCGAAGCTCGGGCGCAGGCCGCTGCAGCCACAGCGCGTTGAGGGAGAAGAGATGGAGCCGAGCGTTTCAGAACCGATTGCGAATCCAACGCAGCCGGCCACCACGGCTGCGGCGGAACCTGCCGACGATCCACTTGAGCCCTGCGCGGGATTCCACGGATTGCGCGTGCGGCCGCCAAACCACTTGTCGCCCATCGCCAGCGCGCCCAGCGTGAGTTTGGCGATGAGCACAGCTCCAGCCGCATCGAGCCGCTGCACGACTGTCGCGTCTTCGCGGAAGGTTTGGTGTTCGAAGCCGCCCGCACCCCAGGTCGTCGGGTACTCTTTCACGGCCAACAAATCCTTTGCACCCCAGGGAATACCGTGCAGCGGTCCGCGGTAGAGGCCGGCGGTCAGGTCGTCGTCGGCGGCTTTGGCCTGGGCGAGTGCGCGATCCTCAGTGAGCGTGATGACGAAATGCAATTTCGGATCGTAGCGCTTGAGGCGCGCAAGATACATCTGCGTGAGAGCGACGGAAGTGATCTTGCGATGGTAGATGAGGTTGGCCAGGTCAATCACATTGGCGAAAGCAAGGTCTTCGATATTGGCCGGGGCTTCCGGCTCTTCATTGTCATTGAAACGCAGCAGCGGAGCGGCGGAGGGAAAGGCGATATGGCTCTCTGCCGGCTTGGGCGCGGGCTGGGGGTGAAATGTATAGGCAGGTGGAATGGAATTTTCGAGGTTGAGGGCGCGGATTTTGCCGCAGGCATCGCGCTGGTCGTTGAGCCCGTCGAGCATCATCTTCTTTTGGTCCGGCGTGAACGGACCGACTCCGGCGAGGCGGCCGGCCTCGTCGATCATTTCGGGTGTAATCTTGGGCAGCGCGTTGGACGTCGGTGCGGGAGCGGCCTCCTGCGCCTGTACGGCCAGGGTGTAGAGGATGCCGGGTATCAGCGGAGATGCAATGCCCGCGGCGGAGCAGGCGTTCAGGAAGGCACGGCGGTCGAGAGTCATGCGTGATCATCCTTTCCCAATGAGGAAGCCCTTGCGCAAAACTATAGCCGATATCGCCGCAATCGCCGAAGTTACCTTTACGGCAATTCCTGAGTTGTGGTGACCCGTCTAGGTCTTGAGCAAGGCCGCCGCTCCCTGGGGTCGCGTCGACTCGAGTGGAGCGGCTTCGGGATACAGTGACTCAGGAATTGCGATAGCGCACGGTCCTAGGAATGGTGCACCGGAATGAAGGCGACCCGCATCTCTGCAACGTCAATCTTGTTGAGGCCGGCCTTGACGCTTGGGTCGGCTGAGCCGAGGGCTCGAGCGTCATCCTCGCTAGCCGCCCGCACCACGAGGATTCCGTAGACTCCTCTAGGGTCAAGCACCGGGCCGCCGAAGAGGCAAACGCCCTTTTCGTTCAAGTCTTTCCAGTAAGCAAAGTGCTGGTCCATCAGCGCCTGCTCGGCCGGCGTGGCGTCTTTGTCGAAGGTCGGCCGCGGCGGAATGATGCGGACCAGCCAGGACTTCAGCGTGGGCTTGGCCGCGGCAGGCGCGGAACCGGCGGAAGGCGCTTGCGCAGGGAGCCAAGGCGAAAGGCCAAGCAATAGCGTGGCAACGAGAATCCCTATTGCGTTCATGCGAGGGATGGTACATGCAGGAATTGAGAGCTGGAAAGACAAATGCGATCGGCGGGCAGGGGATCGTAGATTTTCCACTTGACATATTCCTATATGGGAATGTATTGTTCGGTGTATGGCACGGGCTGCGACTACTTCCGACGCGTTCAATGCTGTTGCTGAGCCGCGACGGAGGCAGATTTTGAGTTACCTTATGCAGCAGGAGCGCCAGGTAGGTGAGATTGTTCTAGCAGTTGGTCTGGACCAGCCTTCCGTATCGAAGCACCTGGGTGTGTTGCGCCGCGTGAACCTGGTGCGCGTGCGGCGAAACGGGCGTCACCGGTTGTACCGGACGAACGCCTTCGCTATCCGGCCGCTGCACGAATGGACCGAAACATTCGAGCGCTACTGGCAGCACCAGTTGAATCGCGTGAAAGAGCGCGCCGAAGCGGAGATGAAACGCGAGCAGAAATCGGAGTAAGGGCCGCGGATGAGACAAACTTTCCCGAGGAGAATTTATGACGACATTGACAATTCCCGACATTGAAGGTCTGACAATCAAAATCACCCAGGAGATCCGCGTGCGCGCATCGCTTGACGTGACGTTCGCGGCGTTGCTGGAGCAATTGGGCCCAGGGAACGAGCATCCGGACGGAACGCCGATGCCCTTCAAGCTGGAGGCATGGCCCGGGGGGCGCTGGTTCCGCGACCTCGGCAACGGCGACGACCACTACTGGGCGACGGTGCAGGCCATCAAGCGGCCGACGCTGCTTGAGTTCAGCGGGCCGCTGTTCATGTCCTATCCCGTTGCGAACAACATGCAGTACCGGCTGAGCGGGCAGGATGGCGAAACTGTGATCAAGTTCTGCCACGCAGGTTTCGGGCTGATCCAGGAAGACCACAAGAAGGGCGTGGCCACGGGCTGGAGCCACATTCACGAACAGGTTCGCGCGCGCGCCGAGGGAGCGAAGGCGGGCGCAGTTGCTCGCAAGTAAACGACAAATTTCCCCACCACAGATTCCCCACCGAGGAGGGTCCATCATGTCGATCGCACAGTCTTTTCTCACTGAATTTGAAACGCAGGCGCCCATCACGCGGAAGTATCTGGAGCGGCTGCCTGAAGACAAGCTGACGTGGAAGCCGCACGACAAATCGCTGACTGCCGGGCAGCTTGCGTTGCACATCGCTCTGGTGCCAAGCCGGCTCCTGCCTTTCGTCCAAAGCAATCCCGCGAAGGCGCCGGAATTTGGCAACTATCCGCAGCCCGCAAGCCGCGCAGAGATCTTGAAGGCGCACGACGAAAGCGTCGCAACCATGCACAGCCTGTTGCCCAAGTTCGACGATACAGCCATGAAAGAAACCTGGCGCATGATGGCCGGCGACCGCGAAGTATTTGCGCAGCCGCGCGCCGAGTTTCTTCGCGACATCATGTTCAGCCATGTCTACCAGCATCGCGGGCAGTTCAGCGTGTATTTGAGGATGCTCAATGTCGCAGTCCCGGCAAGCTGGGGACCAAGCGCCGACGAGCCGCCGGCATTCATGCAAGAAGCCGCGAAGGTGGCGTAAGACAGCAGCTGACAGCTTTCAGCGGTCAGCTCTGCGCTCTTTGAGAGCTGATCCTTCCTTTTCGTTCGATGGATTGAATGAAAAGGACAAGGCGGCGTGAAATCCGGAAGGAACACGCCGAGCGCTCCAATCGTATGCGCAAGGAGGTCGTATGTGTCCCGTATGCATTGCAACGGCCGCAGCGTTGGTTGCGGGAAGCTCGGCCGGAAGCGGCGGACTTGCGGCGATGATCGTACGATGGTTTCGCCGCGTGAAGTAGGCTAGCCGGTTCGCTCGAAAGTGATCATGTCAATTTGTTTCCGTTACGTTGGTGCAGGATCCCCCGTTGCAAATCAAGTTGAAGGAGATCGCCATGGCAACAATTGCGACAGATGTGAAGCAGCACAATGTGGTTTCGCACGATGAATGGATTCGTGCGCGCAAGGAATTCCTGAAAAAGGAGAAGGAGTTCACCCGGCAACGCGACGAGATCAGCCGATTGCGCAGAGAAATGCCGTGGGAGAAGGTGGAGAAACGATACGACTTCGAAGGTCCGGGTGGGAAGGCCTCGCTTGCGGATCTCTTCGGCAAGCGCAGCCAGCTGATTGTCTACCACTTCATGCTAGGGCCGGGCTGGAAAGAGGGCTGCCCGAGCTGCTCGTATCTTGCGGATCACTTCGACGGAATGACAATCCATCTCGCCAATCGCGACGTGACATTCGTAGTGGTCTCGCATGCGCCGCTGGCTGAGATCGAGGCCTTCAAGAAGCGCATGGGATGGAAGTTCAACTGGTATTCGTCAGATGGCAGCAATTTCAATTACGACTACCAGGTGTCGTTGAAACCCGAAGAAGAGGGCAAGTCGCAGGTCTATTACAACTACGAGATGGTGGAATTCCCCGCCACCGAGCGCCCCGGCCTGAGCGTGTTTTTGAGAGATGCGAGCGGCCAGGTGTTTCACACGTACTCCACGTATGCCCGCGGGCTCGACATTCTGGTAGGCACGTACAACTTTCTCGACGTAGTGCCGAAGGGTCGAGACGAAGCGGGCCTGAAGCACACCATGGCGTGGGTTCGCCATCATGACAAGTATGACGAAGGCTACGTTGTCGACCGCGGCGCGGGCTACGTGCAGCCTGAGGTGGTGGCAGCGAAGCCCGCGGCCGGCAAGTGCTGCCATGATTAAGGCAGGGACCCTCCACCCCAGCGAGCAAAGATCGCTCGCAGGAGACATCGGCAGGGACCAAGGGAACGAGGGAACCTGAGAGTAGGAGAGCGGAGACCCCTAGTCGGCTGCGGGATACGCGCTACCGGCTTCAGTCGCTTTTATTCCCCACCGCGCGTTGAGAGGTAAGCAATGGCCATCGAATTCACGGTAAGCGCCACGATTCCCGCGGCGCCGAGAGCGGTGTACGACGCGTGGCTCAGCAGCAAGGGGCACGCGGCCATGACCGGTTCGGCGGCGAAAGTTACTGCAAGCGAGGGCGGCAGGTTTACTGCGTGGGATGGCTACATTACGGGCAGGAATCTGAAGCTCGTCCCGGAGAGACGCATCGTGCAGGCATGGCGGACAACGGAGTTTGCCAGCGGCGACGAAGACTCGCAGATCGATGTGCTGCTCGAAAAAGCGCCGGGCGGGACAAAGCTTACGCTGCGCCATACCAACATTCCGAAAGGACAATCGGATTACAAATCAGGTTGGAAAGTGTGCTACTTCGAGCCGATGAAGGCGTATTTCGCAAAGCGACGAGGTTCTGCGTAGCTATTTCCCCGCGTCGGCGAGCAGGGCCTCGGCGCGGTGGAGCGAATCGAGGCGGCGCTGCTTTTCGGCTTGCACGTCGACGTGGGAGTACGCGGCGCCGCCGATGCGCACCGCCTCATCGTTCAGATGTGCGGCAAAGGTCGCGTCGAGTGCGTTGACGGCGGCCTGCGCCTTTGGCAGCACGTCGTGGAGATGCGCAATTTCGGCGACGGCGCGCTCAGGATGGTAGCTCAGGCGGTCGCCGGTCTGCATGGCATCGATCAGCGGATCAGGCGGCGCGGCCACTGGCCAGGTCTGCTGCAGAGCGTCGTAGGCGCCGCGCAGGCGCGTCATGGTTCCAGCGAAACCGTCCAGCTCTGCGCGGCGGGTGGTGAGGCCTGGCGCGCGGCGGACCTCAATGACAACTTTCGAAGCCGTGCTCAGCATGGGCACGGGAATGACAGTGGTGAGCGTGTTGCCTTCGAAGGTCCAACCCGTCTTGCCGACGCTTCCCTGCGGCACAGTTTTGCCATTCACGTTGACCTCGGCAGGCGGCCAGTCGGCGGACAGGCGGAGCTGGTAGGAACGCGCTTTGAGCATGCCGGGGTAGCTTCCCTGCGCAGGACCGATCTCTACGCGCAGCGTGTCACCTTTTTGTTCGGCGTGGATCGGCGTGCGCGCGAAAACGCCCCGCTGGTACTCCACCGATTTGCCTGAATCCTCATAGACCGAATAGCTCGAGCTCTCGCCGGGCGCGAGCGGCCACACGTTTACGATCAGCGGATCGACAGGCTTCTGTCCAGTGAAGAGCATGGGCGGCTGCATGGGAACGATGGCGCCCGCCTTGAGGTAAATGGGAATCTGGTCCATCGAGAAGTTGCGATCCACTTGCGCGGGACCATCGAGATGCTTGCCGGTGGGCCACTCGATCCATTGGCCTGCGGGGAGCCAGATTTTTTCGCTGGCGAGGCGCGTCACGTTGTCGGCAGCAGCGACCACGGGCGCGGCGAGCATCTCGTCGCCAAACATGTACTCGTTGCGGGTGTCGTAGGCGGGCGCTTCATTCGGCCAGTCGTAATAAAGAGGATGAAGGAAGGCAACGCCCGTGTCGTACGTGCGCCGCGCCTCAGTGTAGATGTAGGGCTGGAGGGCCATGCGGAGCTGAAAGGTCGATCGGAGAATCGACGAGTACGGTTCGGGATAGGCCCAGATGCGGCGCTCAGAATCGGGATTCTTGGTGGTGTGCGTGCGCAGAATGGGACTGAACGCGCCAAACTGCACCCAGCGCGTGAAGAGCTCGGGATCGACCGCGCCAGGATTGTGGCCGCCGATGTCGTGACTCCAATAGGCGTAGCCCACATTGGCCGCGGTGGCCGTGAACCACGGCTGAAAGGCGAGCGAGGGCCACACGGAGATGGTGTCGCCGGAGAAACCGATCTCATAGCGGTGATTGCCGAGGCCGCCCCAGCGATGAAAGAGCAGCGGGCGCTTGCCTTCGCGCTCCTGATCGGTGAAGTGAAGGTAGTTGAGCCACCAGGTGTTGCTTACGCCGGCGAGTTTGGTCATCATGGGCTGCTGCTGCCAATCGAGCCACCAGAAGTCGATGCCTTGCTTTTCAAGCGGGTGGAGCACCAGGTCGAAGTAATTTGTGGCCCACTTTTTGTTCGTCGGGTCGAAGGGCACGTATTGTTTCGTCGCCGGATCGATGCCCATGGCGCGCGCCATCGCGGGATAAGCCTGCTCCCATGGCTGGATGCCCGAGGCCGGGTGCAGATTGAGCGTGGTCTTCAGGCCCTCGTCGTGGATGTTTTTGAGAAACGCATCGGGATCGGGGAAGAGCAGCTTATTCCAGGTGTAGCCAGTCCAGCCAAGGCGTTGACCTGACTGATCGGTTTCGCCGGCGGCTTGGAGCTGATCGATGTTGATGTGCCAGTCCATGTCGATTACGAGCACATCGAGCGGCGTATCGTTTTCGCGGAAACCGCGCACCAGTTCGTCGAGCTCCTGATCGCTGTAGGACCAGTAACGCGACCACCACGCGCCGAAGGCGAAGCGCGGGGGCAGTGGAATGCGGCCGGCAACTTTGACGAAGTCGCCGAGGGCTTTGCGATAGTCGTGGCCGTAGCCGAAGAAGTACCAGTCGGAGTAGGAGCCGGGCTTTTCATTTTCGGGCCGCTCCATGGCCCATGGCCAGGGGCTCTTCTCGCCGCTAAGGAAGCTGAAGCCGGTGGAGTCAAAGAGCGGGCGCGTGGAATCGTCGACGAGCGTCCAGCCGGATCGTGAAACAAGGCCCGGCCCGATCGGCTCGCGCGTTTTTGAACCCAGCGCGCCGTCGAGGGTGCGCGTGGTGCCCATCAGGTTTTCGGAATCGTCGAGGCCGGGATGCCATGTGACGGGTTTGCCGTCGACGACGAGATTGATGGAGAGATTGCCGGGCGTGAAGTTGCCATCGCCAGAGGACATGTAGGTCAATGTGAGCGCGTCAGTTGTAATCGTCCAGAGCTCAGCTCCGTTGGATGACTGATTGCTGGTCTTGAACTGCGGCACCGGCAGTCTTCGATTGATGAAGACAAGCGAAGCATGGTCCTCGAATTTAGCGTTGGCGGACCACTCCATGCGGATGAGTTGCGGCGTCAGCACAGTGAAGCGCGCATTGCCGACGGTGACAACGGCCTTGGGGTCGGCGACGGGGTTGTCAGAAATCGAGCTCGCGGTGGCGCCAGTGGGCGAGTTCACCACTGCACTTCCGCCCTGTGCCCGATCGGATTGGGCGAGACCCGCGAGGGAAAGATCGGCCATGAGGCCCGCAAGAAAAAACACTCTGAAAAAGAATCGCACTGTTGCCCCCATTCGTGCTCCAGAGGGAAGGGTAACACTGCGCGCAGCCGCTATGATGGGGTCTACGAACTAGTTGGCATGGGCATCCGTGGCGTGTATGGCTCCTCGAATCTTCATCTCGGCGGGGGAAGCGAGTGGTGAGCACTATGGGGCACTGCTCGCGGAGGAGCTGCGCAGACAAACGCAAGTGGCAGGGCAACCGCTGGAACTCTACGGCATGGGCGGACCGCAAATGGAAGCAGCCGGAGTGGAGCGCGTGGTTCGTGCCGAAGACATGGCCGTGATGGGATTCACCGAGATTGTGCTGCATCTGCCGCGCATCTACGACGAATACCGCAAGCTGAAGCGGGCGATTCGCGCGCGGCGGCCCGATGCGGCCGTGCTCATCGATTTTCCTGAGATTCATTTCCGGCTGGCGAAGGAGTTCCACCGGCTGGGCGTGCCGGTGATTTACTTTGTGAGCCCGCAGATCTGGGCATGGAAGGGGCATCGCATCAAACTCGTGCGCGAGTATGTGCGGCGTATGCTGGTGATCTTTCCGTTCGAGGAGAAGTTCTACCGCGAGCGCGGCGTCGAGGCGGAGTATGTTGGGCATCCGCTGGCGGAACTGCCGCTGCCGGCGATCTCGCGCGAGCAGTTTTCAGGCGAGAATCACCTGGATCCAATGAAGACCTGGATCGGACTGCTGCCCGGCAGCAGGCTCCCGGAGATTCATGCGCACTTGCCGGAGATGCTGAAGGCGGCGCGGAACCTGCCGCCGTACGAGGCGGAAGTTCATCCCACAGGGCAGTGCGAGTTTGTGATCCCGCTGGCTTCCACGTTGAACGCAGAGCAACGCGCCGCGGTGCTGCAACTGGTCCGCGACAATGGCGACGGACTTTCGGTGCGGCTGGTAGATAACACCCGCGCAGCGCTTTTCCATGCGCGCGCCTCAGTGGTGGCCAGTGGAACGGCGACGGTGGAGGCTGCATTGATGGGCAATCCGTTTGCAGTGGTCTACCGCGTCTCGCCGATAACGTATGCTATCGCCAAGCGGGTGGTGAAGGTACCGCATGTGGCGATGGCCAACCTGATTGCCGGGAAGCGCGTTGTTCCTGAGCTGATCCAGAAGGACTTTACGGCTGCAAATATCGTCCAACAACTTAGGCCGTTGCTACCGGACGGGCCCGCTCGGGAGTCCATGAGAATGGAACTGGGGGTCATCCGGAACGCGCTGCGCATCCAACCTGACGGTACACCGGGAAAAACGGCAGGAGCCATTGAGCGGGTAGCCTCAATCGTATTGAACACCGTGCAAGGGTCCAGGCTGGCGGCAGTAAAGGCAGGACAACCTTGAAGAATCTGCGGATTCACCCAATCCCCAACCAGCCTTTGAACGGCGGCAAGAGAAAATGAAGATTGCAATGGATAGAACGATGAAAGTTTCCCAATCGAACAGCAGGCAGCTTTTGAGCCGATATGCCCTGGTCCTCCTGCTGGCGGCCTGCACATGGGCGGCAGCGACTCCAGCATCTGCACAGCGCGAGCGCCCGGCGCTGAATATCACGGGCTACATGATTGACGCCGAGCTGGATCCTGCGACCCACCATCTCACGGCCACCGCAGTGGTGAGCTTTACCGCGCCAGCAAACCTGGATGTCGTGACCTTCGGATTTCATCCGGCGCTGAAAGTCACGAAGATTACCGATGAAAACGGCAAACTGCTCGATGGCGAACGGATGGCAGATGGATCGATCCGCGTGACCCCGTCAACGCCTTTTGCTGCGGGCCAGTCCGAGCACTGGACATTTGTTTACGACGGCATCATCACCGGGAACGAGGACGGACCGGTTCAGGGATTGAAATTGGCGGCCATCCAGGAACCGATCAGCTATCTGCTTTATCCGGCGCGCTGGTTTCCTATGACCGGGTACATGACGGACAGGTTTACGGCGGAGATGCACATTCGCGTGCCGTCGGGGATGCAGGTATTTGCCAGTGGCGCCGTGGGAGCGGCGAAGCACGTCAAGCTCTCCAACGGCAAGGATGGCGACGAGTATGACTTTAACTGGACAAAGCCGGGATTTCCCGGGACAGTGATCGCCGGCCGGTACGTGGGGCCAGTTTCGGTGGGCGCGGGAAATGTGAAGGTCTTTACGACCATCGGCCATCAGGCGTCGGCCAACGAACTGGCACAAACGGCGACCAAAGAATACGACTACTTTACAGACACGTTTGGATTGCCGGAGACGCCCCGCCTGTACGTGGTGGAACTGCCCAACGACACGCTGGAGGCGGCCTATGCGCCGGAACTTGCGGCCATCATGGGTGCGCATATCGGCGACAAGCCGGGCATCCGTCTGCTCGCGAATACGATTGCCCACCAGTGGTGGGGATGCCAAACCAGCCCCAAGACGCTGAATGACGCGTGGATCACCAACGGGATGTCGCGCTACGGCGAGCTGATGTACGTTGAGGATCAGTCCGGTAGAAGCGCATTGCACGCGGCGCTCGAGGATGTGGCCGCGGGTGCGCTGGCCTACGATACTATGCCGCTTTCCAGCGCCGGCCGCCAGGATCCATTTTCGCCGCAGTTCCAGTCGATGACGCTGGACAAAGGCGGAATGGTGTTTCACATGCTGCGCGGAGAAATCGGCGACAAACTGTTTCTGGCAACGCTGAAGGGCGCATTGAGCCAATACAGCGACCAATCCATCACTACTGAAGATTTTGAGAAGGTGGCCGAAGAGCAGAGCCAGAAGCAGTTGCTCCCCTTCTTTTCGCAGTGGATTGACGGCACCGGGGCACCGCAGTTTACCAACAAGTACGCGGTTTACCGGTTGGGAAACAACAAGGGCTTCAGGACGATCGGAGAGATCGATCAGGACCTCGATCTTTTCCGGATGCCAGTGAACCTGCGGATCGAGACCGACGGCAAGACCGTGAACCAGGACGTCGAAGTGGTTGGCACCAACACGCAATTCGTCGTCGACACATTCGGGCGGCCACGGCGCATCAGCATTGATCCCAACGATTGGGTTTTGAAGTCGACGCCGGATCTGCAGGTGCGGATCGCCATCCTGAAAGGGCAGCAACTGGTCGCGCAGGACGACTTGATTGGCGCGCTGGCCGAATACAAGAAGGCGCTCGTCGCTAACCCGCAGAGCTCGCTAGCCAGCTATCGCATTGGCGAGGTGTACTTTACGCAGCGCAACTACCAGGCTGCGGTGGACGCGTTCCGCGATGCGCTTCGCGGTGACGATGAGCCGCCGTGGACCGAAGTCTGGGGCCATATCGCGATCGGGAAGATCTTCGATTTGACTGGGCAACGGGATCGGGCTGTCAATGAGTACCGTCTAGCGATCCAGACCAATGACAATACCCAGGGAGCGGTGAACGAAGCCCGGCAGTACCTGCAAAAGCCGTATACGCAGCCGGAAGGCAATTAAGATTCAATGGGTTAAATAGCTGCGGCCAGCCCTCGGGCTGGCCGCTTTGTCTCAAGAAGAGATTCTTATTGCTGGGAGTGAGTTCCCCCCAGTGAAAGAACCTCAAGATCGACCCGCGAGATGCCGGCCCAGGTCATCCCGAGCTTATCGGCGGCGCCGTAGGATAGGTCGATAACTCGGCCTTCATGAACCAGATCACCACGATCAGTAATGCGAACTACGACTGAACGATGGTTTCTCCGATTGACCACCCTGACCAGTGATCCAAAGGGGAGCGTCGGGTGGCAGGCCGTCATGGCGTACATGTCGTAGACCTCACCGCTTGCGGTGCGGCGTCCGTTGAAGACACCACCGTACCAGGAAGCGAGTCCATGAAGATGGTCCTTCCATTGGCGGGCGGCATCGGTCTGGGGTGCTTGCGGAAGCGCCGGGTTTTTGACAGCTGAAAAGGCCGGCGTCGCACTCGCTGCGAGTGGGGATGCGGGTGCTGCGGTGGTTGGTCTGGAAAGACCCGCATCTGCTTGCACTGTTCGCGTCGTAAAAAGGAACACGAGCGCGACCAGCGCAACGGCGGAGACGCCCGCTACGATACCAATCCATAGCGGCGCGTTTCGTCTTAAGTTGCGTGTTTTCCTTGGTATAACCATTCGGTTATTTTACTAAGCCGATACTGGAAGCCTCCTCCAATGTCAAGATGGATCAGGGGATTTCTGTTGAAAAAGCTGCTCTCAAGCGCGAATTTGGATAAAGTATTGAGTCGATGCGGGTTACGATCTGCACCAAAAATGGTGCAATTTCCCATTTTGGGCACAAAGTCTGGCGAACAGACGGGGAGAAAATGGTAACTCGATTTGATTCAGACGTGATACTATTCCAAGTGATTGTAAAATAAGCATGTTATCTTGAGCGTTTCTGGAGCTGGTCTTCAAGGTCTCTGAGCCTGAAACTCGGGAAAAAAGCTTGGTGTGGCCTATCCGATTTGCAGATTAATTCGCAGATCCTGCTAGGGTGTTTTTAGGGCTTGTTGCGAACCCATTTTTTCTGCGGGTTCGCGGCAGGCCTTTGCTATTTTTGGCCGGATGATTTCCGGCCGGACGGGGAGATTTTCATGCAGTTAAGCGCAGCAGGTCTGGATTTGATTAAGCGGTCAGAGGGTTTTCGCGGCCGGGTTTATATCGATGTTGCCGGATTCAGGACCATTGGCTACGGGCACCGTGTCACTTCAAAGGAAACATTTTCGGAGGGCATCGATGAGGCGCATGCGGAAGTGCTTCTGGCCGGGGACGTGCGCCAGGCGGAGCAGACGGTTGGCAGGCTCGTGCGAGTGGTATTGACCCAGGGGCAGTTCGACGCGCTGGTGGACTTTTGCTTCAACCTGGGCGCAGGGCGGCTGGCAGCTTCAACGCTGCTGCGCGAGCTGAACGCCGGCCGATACGACGCCGCAGGTGAGCAACTGCTTTACTGGGTTCACGCGGGCGGCGAAGTGAATGCGGGGCTCAGGGCTCGGCGCGCGGCCGAGTTCGAGCTTTGGACGAGGGGCGAGGGCAAGGCGGGTGCGGCCGCAGCATGAGAGCTACTTTTGGATCGGGAGGATTCTGGTAACTTCCAGCTGCTCGCCGCTCTTGAGGTAGCCTTTGCGGCGAAACCAGTCCTCCATGGCAGCTTGCAGCCGATCGAGCGGAACACGCGTCCCGGCCTCAAGAACACCATCATCGGCGGGAAATGTGTCGTCAAAGACCGCATCGTTCGTGAAATTGCGCATGGCAAAGTTGTCAATCCAGTGGATGGGGCAGGGGTGGCGCTCGCCGGCGGCGTCGAGACGCTGGACGGAAAGGCGGCGGACGAACATGGTTTCAATGTAAACGAACCATGGCGGAGAAGAATTCTCCGTTTGATCTGATTTTTCTTCCACTTGTATGCTCCCACAACGCATCAATAGGGTAGAGGCGGCCAGGGGGCTGCCGGCATCACGTCTATCCCCGCGTTGAGCAGTTCAAGTCGATTCTGACAAGCCTGCAGGAGGACCGCAGAATGAGGCTCTTACTTCAATGGATCCTGAGCGCGATTGCGCTCCTGGTTGTATCCCATCTTGTGCCCGGATTTCATGTTGCCGGACTCGTCCCCGCACTGATTGCGGCAGTCGTGATCGGCCTGTTGAATGCGACGGTGGGGCTGATTCTGAAGATCATCACCTTCCCGTTGAGCATTCTCACGCTGGGGATTTTCCTGCTGGTCATCAATGGAGTGATGATCCTTCTGGCTTCGAGCCTCGTCCCGGGATTTCACGTGAATGGGCTGGGTCCGGCGTTCTGGGGCGCAGTGGTACTGGCCCTACTTGGGATGCTGATCCGAGCCGTGGTGCGGGATGCGTAGCGTCGGAGCAATCGCCGCCTGCGAGGATTCTCGGCCTTACTTATCTTGACCGCTCCGCGCGGTGGATTTGGAGACGGCAGGGTGAGTTAGAGAGCTCGAGGGTTTCACGCTGGCAACCGGCTTTTTGTTCTTCCTGGGCTGTGCGGGGTTCGCTTTCGCTGGTTGGGGCGCCACTGGGCCGGGCAGCGTTTGCGGGGTGCGCATGGCGCCGGCGCTCGAAAAGCCGCCTGTCGCGGGCATGCGCGCCGGCATGGCGATGACTTTGGCGGGCTGATTGTGCTGCACGCGAGTGTAGACGCCCCATCCACCGCCGACCACGACAAAGACGATGGCTGCAGCAGCCGCGGTGCGCATCCAGCCGCTCTGTGGGTTCAGGCGTTTGGGCCAGGCCAGAACGCGGGCCGGGCGAGGCGGGACACGGAGAGCCGTATGTAGACGATCTTCAAGCCCGGCGGGCGCTGGCAGGCTGGCGATCAGCCGCAGCGTCTCGTCGCCGGCGCCGGCAGGGCCGTGAGAAGCGGAATCAGAGATCTTCGGGTTGTGAGGGTTGGAATTCATCGCAAACTCCTCTGGTGATCGAGCAGGCCGGCCATCAGGTTGCGGGCGCGAAACAGGCGCGAACGCACGCTGGACTCAGTGATCCCCAAAACCGAGGCAATTTCTACGCTTGTCAGCTCTTCGAAAGCCGAAAGGATCAGGACCTGGCGTTCCTTGGGGGGGAGCCGGTCGACGCATGCAAGCACCTGAGCGTGATGCTGGGCCGCGGCGGCAACCTCTTCTGCAGAAAGGCCGGTGGAAGGCAGCATGCGCGCCAACTCGTCGACGTCGTCGGTCTCAGGGCGGCTTTTGGCCCGGCGCTTGCGGTCGAGGACGATGTTCCAGACGATGCGAATGAGCCAGACGCGGTGGTCGCGCACCTCACCCAGGGACTCGCGATGTCGCAGGACCCGCAAGAACGCCTCCTGTACGGCATCCTCGGCGTCAGCGGGGTTGCGCAGCACGGAATACGCCACGCGATAAAGCGCTCCCGCATATTGGTCAACCAGCGCCGCAAGCGCGGTGTCTTCCGCGCGCAGGCGGGTCTCGTCTTTCACCGCGCTATTGGGTATCTCCATCCAACCTGCGTAAATGGCCTGGCTGGTGCTCATCAATCACCAGACGCAGACGGGGGCGAAAATGCTCAAGCACACTCTAACCCAAGCGGGCGCCAGTGGTGAGCAGAAAGGGCCGCGGACTTTGGTCCGGGTGGGTCGGCCAAGGACTACTGCCCGGTGAGCTTTTGTGCTGCGATCTGCCCTGCCGCGCCTTCCTTGTCCGTATCCCGTACCTTGGCCCAAAGCACGCGAGCCTGATCGAGCTTTCCCTGCGAAGCATAGAGATCGGCGAGGGCAAGTTGCGCCGAACCCGCTGACACGGTGACGGAAGGCTTGGCAGCAAGCTCTTTATACAGATCGATCGCCTCGTCGGAACGATCAGTCTGCTGGTAGAGTCCAGCAAGCGCCAGCTTGGCCAGATTGGCAAGATTATGGTTCCAGGAGCCAGCGACCGCCTTTAACTGGTTCTCGGCATTGCCGTTCTGGCCCAGTTCCTCATAGGTGATGCCGGCGAAGTAGTGGGACCTGGAGCCTGCCGGCAGCCAGCCGTAGTCGTGAGCGATCGCCACAAACTCGCGATTGGCTTCTTTGGAGCGCGCCTCGGCCGTGGTATACACGCCGGGTTCAGAAGGAGCGCCGGGAATTGCCAACGGAGAGGTATAGACATCCACGGCGGCGCCCAACGCGATATTTGCGGCGGACGAGCGGATGCTCCAGAAAGTCAGTCCGGCGATGAGGAGAACGATGACCACACCGACGCCGATGCTCCAGCGCACCACGGTGGTCTGGTGCTCGGTGACCCAACTGGCACTGCTCTTTGCAGCCAGAGCAAACTTGTCTTGTTTCAGGGCATGACGTGTTCGAGTATCCACTGAGGCTTTCTTGTCCTTTGCAAACAGACTTGCAGGCGGGTACAAACAGATGAGTTTACGGCAATTCCTGAGTTGCTGCGGCCGGTCCAGCATTTGCGCAGGATCGCCGCTCCTTGGGGTCGCGTCGACTTGAGTGAAGCGGCCTCAGGACACAGTGACTCAGGAATCGCGTTCGCGCCACTGCAACCCGATTAGTTTATCAGCGTGGTTTGCGCAGCGGCAACCGGGCGCCTCATTTGCCCTGGGATGTCCGGAACGGTAGGCTAAGTATATGTACGACGACTTTCACGTGAGCGACCGCTGGAGCGGCGAAGACCTGCATTGCCGATGGAAAGGGACCATGGTGGCGATCGCTACGCGCCATGCCGACGCGGTGGACATTCGCTTCGACGTGAACGGCCGCCCCATGTGGATCGCATTGCCGTGCACTGCCT
The DNA here is from genome assembly GCA_963751285.1 of uncultured Acidobacteriaceae bacterium. Taxonomy (GTDB): domain Bacteria; phylum Acidobacteriota; class Terriglobia; order Terriglobales; family Acidobacteriaceae; genus Telmatobacter. The sequence continues at coordinate 583,599 of CAVVUE010000019.1, forward strand.
GGGTGGAGCAGAAGAAGCGTTCCGGCAAGGTGATCACCGACCAGCTTGCGGCGCAGATTGCCGGGCGGTATTTAAAGCAACTGATCGAGGCAGGCTACGATGCGCAGCGCGAGGTGTACACGATGACTGTCCCCGAGGTGCTGGATCACCTGGATGCCGTGGTGGCCGAAGCAAGAAAAGACGGTGCGATGCCTGTGCTCCCGTTGAACGCCTAACGTCAAAATCATAAAGATCGTGCGCGGGGCCGACGCTCGGCCCTTTTGAAAGCGGACCCGGCTTCCCCAGTTTCCAAAAGCAGTCAATCTTGAGCATGCTTCGCCCCTTCTTCATCTTCCTTTTCGCGGTCGTCAGCTGGGCGTGGCCCTGTTTAGGTGCCGCGCAAGCTGCGAGGCCTGCCCACGACACGCCGCTACCCAATGCCGGCGAGTTGCTGCAACGCGCGCTCGCCAATGAGCAGAAGCTCGCCGCCGAACGGGAACGCTACGAGTGCCGCGTCACCGACGTCACGACCGAAACCGACAGCAACGGCAAGGTGAAGAAGACGACCACGGAGGTGAAGGACCTGTTTTTTGTGAACAGCATTCCCGTTGAGCGGATCCTCCAAAAGGACGGGAAGGATCTGACGGCCGACGAAACACATAAGCAGGACGAACGCGTGATGAAAGAGACGACGAAGTACAGCAACGCGGCGACGGCCAAGAAGGAAGAGGACAAGGAGAACCAGGAACTCGAAGACATTCTGGAAGCCATGATGTTAATCAACGGGCATCGAGAAAAATTGAACGGGCGCAGCGTGCTTTTGTACGACATTGTGCCCAACCCGAAGTTCCAGGCGAAGAACATAGACCAGCGATTCGCGCGTGTGATGCAGGGGAAGGTTTCGCTCGACGAGGAGACGGGCGAGGTGATCGATTTCAATGTGAAGTCAGTGCAGGACTTGAAGATCGGCGGAGGGGTGGTGGCCGACTTGCATAAAGGTTTCTGGCTGCACATCCGCAATCAGGCACAGCCCGACGGCGTCTGGCTGACAGACCTGGCCGAAGGGTCGGGCGACGCGCGTGCCGCCATCTTTTTCCATCCCTATTTCCGCTTCAAAGAGACGACGGACAACTGCCACCTCTACACAACCACGGCCATGCAGGTGGGACCGGTGCAGCCTGTGAAGCGGCCCTGAGCAGTGGTATAGAGTCCAAAGGTCAAAGACTAGGCTTTTGCTTCAACGCGTGATTTGTCGCGTTTCAGCAGCCGGCTCAGGATCACGTAGAGCACAGGAATAAAGACCAGGTTGAGCACGGTAGAAAGCAACATGCCGCCGACAATCGTTGTTCCCACTGATTTACGGCCCTGCGAACCGGCGCCGGTAGCGAAGACCAACGGCAGCACGCCGAGGATGAACGCGAACGAAGTCATGAGAATGGGCCGCAGACGCAGTTCGGCGGCTTCGATTGCGGCTTCGGCGATGGTACGGCCCTTGCGGCGCAGCTGCTCGGCGAACTCGACGATCAAGATGGAATTTTTTGCCGAGAGTCCGATGAGCATGACGAGGCCAATCTGGCAATAGACATCGTTGGCGAATCCGCGCAGCGAAACCAGGCCCAATGCCCCCAGCACGGCCATGGGCACGGCCAGCAGAATGATGAAAGGCAACGCGAAGCTCTCATATTGGGCCGACAGCGTGAGATAAACAACGACGATGCCGAGCGCAAAGATGATGATCGCTTCGCCGCTCGATTCGATTTCATCGAGCGTCAGGCCAGTCCATTGAAAGCCCATACCGCGCATCATGTTCGCTTGCGCCAGTTTTTCCATTCCCGAAATCGCCTGGCCGGAACTGTAACCGGGCGCAGCCGAGCCGTCAATTTCCACCGCGCGGAAGAGGTTGTAGCGGGTGATCACAGGCGGACCAGCGCTGTCGGCGACGGTGACCAGGTTGTCGAGCGGCACCATCTGTCCGGAGTCGGAACGAACGTAGTAGCTGTGCAGATCGCCGGCAGTCATGCGGAACGGACGGTCGGCCTGTACAAAGACGCGATAGGTGCGGTCGTTGTAGTCGAAGTCGTTGATGTACTCCGAGCCCATGAAGACGTTGAGCGTAGTGGCGATCTGCGAGATCGAAACGCCCATGGTCTTGGATTTATCACGATCGATCGTGACCAGTTCCTGCGGATCGTTGGCCGAGAAGGAGGTGAAGAGGCTGGTCAGCTCCTTATGTGTGCCGCTTAAAGCCACGATCTGGTGCGCCACGCGGTCGAGGTCTGAGAGGCTGTTGCCTCCCTGATCTTGCAGCATGAACTGAAATCCGCCCAGGCTGCCCACGCCTTCTACCGCCGGCGGCTCGAACGGTTGCACCAGTCCGCCATTGGGCATGAACATCAACGCCTGCAGTTTCGGCGTGAGATCCCGCACGACGTTGGATGTCGTATGGCCTTTCGCGGCAGAGTTGGTCGCTGTGGTCGTGGACACAAACATCATGCCCTGGTTCGAGGCGCTGCCAGCAAAGCTGAAACCGATGATCGAAAACATTCCAATTACATCACGGTTCTGTCCGATGATGGCCGCTCCGCGCTCAGAGAGACTGGTGGTGTAAGAGAGCGAGGAACCTGGAGGCGCCTGCACGATCACCAGGAAATAGCCCATGTCTTCCTGCGGTATGAAGCCAGTGGGAACGTGGCCGTAGATCCAGATCGTCGCGCCTAGCCCGGCGAAGAACACCAGTAAGAGTAGATAGCGGAGTTGCAGGGCCACATGAATGATGCGCGCATAGGTGCTGGCCATCCAGGTAATGAAGGCGTCGGCGCCATGGATGAATGCGGCGAAGGCGCGCGAGATCAACCGTATGTGAAGGAAATCCAACTGGCGCGGACGCGCTTCTTCACCGCGCAAAACGAGGGCCGAGAGCGCTGGCGAAAGCGTGAGCGCGTTAAATGCCGAGATGGCGATGGAGAACGCGATGGTGAGTGCGAACTGGCGGTAGAGGATGCCGGTGGTTCCCGGGAAGAACGAAACCGGGACGAACACGGCGATCAACACCAGCGATGTGGCGATGACCGCGCTGGTGACTTCGCTCATGGCGCGCGAAGTGGCCTCATGTGGATCGGAGTGCTCCATATGGATGTGACGCTGCACATTTTCAATCACGACAATGGCGTCGTCGACCACGAGGCCGGTGGCCAGAGTGATGCCGAAGAGGGTGAGTGAATTTATGGAGAAATTGAAGATCCGGATAAAGGCAAAGGTGCCGATCAGCGACACCGGAATGGTGACGGCGGGAATGATCGTGGCGCGCCAATCAAGCAGAAAGAGGAAGATGACGGTGATGACGATGAAGATGGCTTCAGCAAGCGTGACTAGGGCTTCGCGGATGGATTCGCCGACAGCGGTGGTGGAGTCGAAAGCAACCGCGTATTGCAGACCGGGGGGAAAGTTCTTCGAGAGTCGATCCAGCTCTGCTTTGGCTCTGCGGTCCACATCGAGCGAGTTGGCGTTTGAGAGTTGCTCCACGCCGATGCCCATCGCCTGGTGGCCTTGAAATTCCAGCAGGTTGCCGTAACTCTCCGCGCCAATTTCAGCGCGACCGACGTCCTTTAGAAGCACCAGCCCATTCGGAGAGTACTTGACGATCAGGTTGTTGAACTCGTCGGGGCTAGTGAGCCGGCCGGTCACGCGAACGGGAATCTGGAATGCCTGCGTTGAATTCGATGGCGGCTCCCCCAGGGAGCCGGCGGGGATCTCCACATTCTGCTCGGTGAGCGCATTCACCACGTCGGTGGCCGTCAGGCCGCGAGCGGCCAGGCGTATGGGATCGAGCCACACGCGCATCGCGTATTTCCGCTCGCCAAAGATAATGACGTCGCCGACGCCCGGCACGCGCTTGAGCGCGTCCTTGACATAAATGTCGAGATAATTCGAGATGTACTCGCTCGAGTAACGCCCGTCGAGCGTAAAGAACCCTGCGCCGAAGACGAAATTGTAATTGGACTTCAGGATGGTGATGCCGGAGGAGAGGACTTCGCCGGGAAGGCGGCCTTCCGCGCTGGCTACGCGATTCTGCACGTCAACGGCCGCGATATCGAGGTTGTAGCCGGTCTGGAAGGTGATATCGATCGAACTGATGCCGCTGTTCGTGCTCGAGGAACTGATGTAGCGCATCCCCTCAACACCGTTGATCGCCTCTTCCAGCGGAATGGTGACGGCTTTTTCGACGGTCTGCGCATCGGCGCCCACGTAGACGGCATTTACTTCCACGACCGGAGGCGCCAAATTGGGGTACATCGCTACGGGCAGATTGGGAATGCAGATGGCGCCGGCCAGAATAATGAGCAGGGCGCAAACCGTGGCGAAAACCGGGCGGTGAATAAAGAAGTCAACAAACAAGGTGAGCCCTCTTTCTTATGAGACCGTCACGCGCTGCGCAGGCCTGCTCTTCCGCGCCAGGGCTCTTCGATGTTTCTTATGATGACGATGGGCAGCCGCAGTGTGGGAGGTTGCGCCCTTCTGCGTCTGTGCTCCACTATTCATGCTTTGTGCTCCGCCGCTTTTGGCAGGAGCAGCAGCACCCTTTCCCTGAGAGGCTGGGGGCTGCGGGGGGCCCGGAAGCAGAATGACCGGCATGCCATCGACCAGGAATTGCATCCCCGTGACGATAACGCGGTCGCCTGCGCTGAGCCCTGAAACAATGGAGTAGTTATTGCCAACGCTAGATCCCAGCGTGACCGGCGCGCGATGCGCAACGGTCATCCCGTTCTGCTGCTTCACCTCGAACACGAAACTCTGCTCGCCCTGCTGCGCCACCGCCAGCACCGGGACCACCGCCATCGGCTTGGTGCTCCAGATGACATTGGCTTTAACCATTTCCGCATTGCGCAGCATTTCCGGCAAGGGCTGCACCGGGGCTTTCACCAGGATCCCCTGCAGATTGCTGTCGACCTCGGGCGAGACAAAATCGATCTTCGTCTTCTGTAGCAGCTTGCCGCTGTTGTCTGTCAGGTCGACGCCAAGGCCCATGTGAATCTCTGAGGAGCGCTCAGTGGGGATGTAGATGTAGGCTTCGAGATCCATGTTCTCATCCACGGTGGTGAGCAGGGTGGGTGGCGAACCGGATTGCGAAACGTAATCGCCGACGTGGACCGGGACGTCGCCCACGATGCCGGCAAAGGGAGCGCGGACCGTGTAATAGGCGAGCAACTGTTCCTGCGTCTTGCGATTCCCGGCGGCTGCTTCGTAATCCGCTTTGGCGTTCTCGTACGCCTGCTGAGCCTGGTCATAAGCATCGCGGCTGGTCACGCCCGCTTCAAACAGTTTCTTCTGGCGGTCCTGCTCAATGATGTCGTAATCGTAGACCGCTTTCTTCTGCCGTTCCGTAGCCAACAGAGCGGCGACATTGGCTTGTTGCTGGCGTGGATCAATTTCCATCAGCACCTGGTTGGTCTTCACCTGGTCGCCCGAGTGCACAAGGATCTCAGTGAGCTGGCCACTCACCTGCGGAGAAATGGTGGCCGAGCGGCGCGACTTGATGGTGGCGACATATTCGCTGCTCTGCGCCACAGGTTGCATGGCCACGATCACGGTTTGCACGGGAAAGCCCTGCATCTCCGGTCCCGCTGCTGCCGCCGGCTTCTTATTGCAGCCGGTTGCCACCAGTCCCGCCAGAACCCAACACACGATGATAGGAATGCGTGAAAATCTGCTTTGCGTCACTCGATTCTTCCTCTAGGGAGCGTCTTGAACCACCCTAGCCACGGCCTTGCGGCGTTTTCTCGATTCGCGTGCCCATTCGCGAGGTTGCCATGCGACGTTAGAGCGATTTCGGAAATACCGCTCCGGTCAGTGCGTTGTGCGAATATCCCATTTTCTGAAACCGCTGAAGCCTTGACCATCTGACGCCGTTAGTTAGAAGGAGAGTTGACGCAAAAATACGGCGCGGCACCATGGGCCACAAGGTCAAGGACACACCAAGGCCCTCATCCATCGAGGATAGCTCAGAACCATGGCAGATTGTCGTAACGCCCTTGGTTCCCGGTCCTTACGCTCGAGGCCGGCTCGAGCGCTGCTTCAGCCGGTCGAAGAGCAGAGTTGGCACCGCATGCTGCATGTGCGGTTCGTTGTTTTGACACGCTATTCACGAGTTGATAGCCTCTGATCAGGGCATTTCCGGCCAACTTTCCCTCCGAGTTCTGCTCCCCAAGCGTCCCCGTCGTCTAGCCCGGCCTAGGACACCGCCCTTTCACGGCGATAACACGGGTTCAAATCCCGTCGGGGACGCCAAATAAAATCAAAAAGATATGGGAGATTTCGCTTTGCATTCGTGGGTGCAAAATGGACACGATTCGGTGCCCCTTTTGCACCCTCAAGTCCTCCGCCTTGAAGTACTATGCGGCAGCCCTATAATGTGGACTTCGCGCGCTCCGCGGGCAGTGCCTCGATGGCCGGTTCGGCAGGAAAGACCAGGGACAACACAGCGGCTTGCGCCGCGTGCTTGGCCGGCGTGACTGCCTGGGTGTAGATGTCAATCGTGGATCGCAACGAGGAATGCCGCAACAGTTCCTGCATGACTTTGAATTCCGTCCCTACGCTCCTTAGCAACGTCGAGTAGGTGTGGCGGAATGTGTGCCAGCCAATTCGTTTCTGGATCCCAACTCTCTCTGCAATAGGTCGAACAATTCCACGGAGAATTGCTTGCCCCCAATACGGATGGCGCCCGCGATGACGCTCATTAGCAAAAATCCAGTCATCGGATTCGCGATACCGGCAGCGGACTTTCCAGTGAGTTAGAGTCGCGGCGAGAATCGGATGAACCGGCACCGGATTCTGCGACGCCTCGGTCTTGCATCGACCAATGACGCCATAGGTGATCGAACGCGTCACATTCATGGTGCCCTGGGAAAAATCGATATCGCCCCACTTAAGCGCAAACAGTTCACTTTGGCGCAAGCCGGTTGAGGCGGCCAGGAGAACCAGAGTCCGCTCTCGAAGTGCAAGATTGTCCAAGAGTAGCTTGATTTCGGCGGGGATGAGCACATTGGGAGCACTTCGTCTCTTGGCGCTCTGGCGAACGAGCTTGATGGGATTGCGATCAAACAATTCATACCGCCAGGCGTGATTAAAGAGTACGGACATCAGGTTCCGGATTTTGGCACATGTACTTCTTGCTCGCGCCAAGCTACGGAGCCATGACTCCACCTCAATGGTCCGAACTTCACTGAGCTCAAAGTCGCCCCATCGGGGGATGATCCAACGCTTAAGAAGAAAGGAGTAGTTTCTTCTCGTCGAATAACTGCGCCAATTGTCATCCTGCGCCAATTCCCTTTGCTGGAAATGCTGGCAAAGCTCAGTCACCGTCATCGCAGCTGGTTTCATGCCCAGGTTTCTTAAGCGGGACTTGGCGATCAAGCTCTTAACCGAGTCACGAATTGCATCAGAGCTCGCATATTCTTCGACTGTTCCAACCACTCGCTTGCGGTAAATACGCTGTCCTTGAGGCCCAGTTTCCGACCACCGAAACTGCCAGACAGCGGGGCCATGTTTGCGCTCACTCCTAATGATGCTTCCTTGTTGCATATAATCCTCCTGCACCGCAAAGGCGGCGCAATTGGATTTTCTCTGTTGTTGACAGTCGAGATTGTCGCTTTGCGCCGATAGTGAGGTGAGGTAACCCAACTCAGCCGGCATCTACTGGCGGACTCACTGAGTATCACTGTGTCAGCTCATGCCGAGGGCACGAAACCCTCCAAAATCGCGTTTCGGATTCGTGGCTACTGGCGGTGAATCCTCTGTCCTTGACCCCGAACCGTCATGCTGTTTTCGCTACTCTGGAATAGATCCACAGACAGGGTTCTCGACCCCGGCCACACCGGGGCAAGATACACCAAGGCGGCCTGATGCGCCGATTGGTTAGCAAATCCTCTCGAGCCTCGAGAATCAACCACAAGCAGATGCGAATCTTTGTTCCCACCATCCGACATTTTCGCTCCATTCCAGGAGAAGGCGAGCAAGCTATCGCGAAGTGAATGGGAAGAGGTCACCGTACGTAACTGCCCACGCGCATTCCACATCCTCCGGCGGCGTTCCTCGACAGTAGCCAGTTACCCGCTCGGATGACGGGAGAGGCAGGAAAGCCTCCGACTGACAGCGCGTTGCGTGCCGATCGTCTAGAGTGAATTCAGAGAATCGAAAATCGCATGGGTATAGCCCTCTCGATCTCCCCACATGGCCGGTTACTTGTTTTGGATTCAGCGTCCGAACCGCCGTTGCTGGATGGTCCTTTCTGCGAACGTGTCCGAAGCGCATTCTCGGAATCGCCGGCAAACGGCTTGCTGCAACTGGGAGCGCGCGAACTCACGTCCCCGCTGCCGCCGGAGTTTGTCTGGGCGCGCGACTTCGCCTGCCGCTATCTGACTCATCTCTGCCACGCACCGGAGATTCCAGGTGCTTCCGAACTGCCGGTTATGCCTGCGCCTGGCACGGAGGAATTGGCAGCCATGACACTGGCGGCTCCGCCTATGCGCGGGCTGGAATATCTCACCGCGGATTGCCTCGCTCAGTGGTGGTTGGAGTTGGACAGCCTGGTGCGCCAGCAGGTGCGCACGTCTCGAATTAGCGTCCGAAATTATTTACACGAACTCAATCCAGTCTGGCGGACAGTAGGCCGCGTGACATTTCACCTGGCCGAAAACAAGCGCGATCCGGAGTGTCCATTTGCATTTCTCGCCACCTATGCCACCCGGTTGTCCGCGGAGGGCAAGGCGCAGCACTTGCCGCTGAACGGCGCGCTCGAGGAATACTCGGGCTCCAGGAACCGCGCGGCGCTGCTGGCCCTGCTGCAGCCAATCCAACAAGCCGCCGAATCCGTGGCGTGGGTAAAAGACTTGGCCGACTCCGGTGGGATTTACCAGCCCTTGGCCTGGACGCCCAGGGAGGCCCATCAATTCCTGCAATCCATTCCGGTCCTTGAGGCCAGCGGCCTGATCGTCCGCGTGCCCGATTGGTGGAAGGCCGCGCATCCGCCACGTCCGGTGGTGAGCGTAAAGGTTGGCGAACGCGCCAAAGGAAAACTGGGTGTGAATTCGCTGCTCGATTTTTCGGTGCGGGCGGTGCTGGACGGCGAGACGCTCAATGAACAAGAGCTCCAGCAAATGCTCGGTTCCGAGGGCGGACTGGTTCTGTTGCGCGGCAAGTGGGTTGAGGTCGATCGGGACAAGCTGGCCGAGGCGCTGAAGCATTGGAAGGAAGTCGAGCGCGAAGTGCGGGACGGCGGTCTCTCGTTCTTTGAAGGAATGCGCCTGCTAGCGGGCGTCCAACTGGGAGCAGACGCGGCGCACGAACGGACGGAAGCAGCGCGAGAGTGGGCGGGCATCTCCGCCGGAAGCGATTTGGAGCAGTTGCTGCATCAACTGCGCGAGCCGGTTGCCAAGGGCGACCCTGTTCCCCCGGGTCTCCGTGGGGATCTGCGCCCGTACCAGAAGGCTGGCGTCCACTGGCTGCGGTTTCTTGCAAAGTTGGGCCTAGGCGCGTGCCTCGCTGACGATATGGGGTTGGGAAAGACCGTCCAGGTGATAGCGTTGCTGTTGCATCTGCAGAAGGAAGCAAAGGCCACGCACCATCCCAGCCTGCTGGTGGTTCCGGCCTCTCTCATCGCGAATTGGAAAGCGGAGCTCGAACGATTTTCGCCGTCGTTGTCGGCGCTCATTGTGCATCCCTCGGAAGGCGTAATCGAAGCCGGCGATGCAGTGAACGAATGCAACCTGGTGATCACCACGTATACGATGTTGACCCGACTGGAGTGGCTGCGTGGGCGCAATTGGCGGTTGGTCATTCTGGACGAAGCGCAGGCGATTCGGAATTCCGGCACACGCCAGAGCCGCGCAGTGAAGGAGCTTCGCGGCGAAGGACGCATCGCGCTGACGGGCACGCCGGTTGAGAACCGTCTCTCCGATCTCTGGTCGATCTTCGACTTCCTCAATCCCGGCCTGCTCGGCGGCGCGAAGGCATTTGGCCGCTTCGCCAAGCAATTGGGGCAGGGAGCTTCTGCTGGCGGGTCGAATCCGTACGGCCCGCTGCGCACGCTGGTGCGGCCATACATTTTGCGCCGCCTCAAGACCGACAAGCGCGTGATCGCCGACCTCCCGGAGAAATCCGAGGTCAACGCTTACTGCGGATTGAGCCGGAGGCAGGCCGTTCTCTACGAGCAAGCGGTGCGGGAATTGGCTGCGGCTGTCGATCAAGCCGACGGAATCCAGCGCCGCGGAATCGTGCTCGCATCTCTGATGCGCTTGAAACAGATCTGCAACCACCCTTCGCAGTGGACGAGCGAGAATGGCTATGACCCCAACGAGAGCGGAAAATTCGAGCGCCTGCGGGAAATCTGCGAGGAACTGGCAGAGCGGCAGGAGAAGGCGCTGGTTTTCACCCAGTTCCGCGAGATCACCGCGCCGCTGGCCAGCTTTCTAGCCGGCGTGTTCGGGCGGCCGGGGTTGGTGCTGCACGGAGAGACAGCAGTTGGAAAACGTCGCGAGCTGGTGGAGGCTTTTCAGCGCGACGATGGTCCGCCATTCTTCGTCCTTTCGCTCAAGGCTGGCGGGACTGGGCTGAATCTCACCGCGGCTTCGCATGTAATTCATTTCGACCGCTGGTGGAACCCCGCCGTCGAGAACCAGGCGACGGACCGCGCCTTCCGCATCGGCCAGAAGCGCAACGTGCTGGTTCACAAGTTCATCTGTCGCGGCACAGTCGAGGAGAAGATCGACGAGATGATTACTCAGAAGACCAGCCTGGCGCGCGATCTACTGGATAGTGGCGGAGAGGCTCTGCTCACGGAAATGAACACCGACGAATTGCTGCGCTTTGTGGCGCTGGACATCGGCAAGGCGATGGAAAAGTAGATTTGCGTCATCGCTTCCTTCGCCGAGCGAATCCCCACGATTGCTTCAGTGCCTCGATCGTTTCAAACACGATCGGACACGTGAATGTCCGCTCGATCATGGCCATCGTGCGAGATGAGAATTCGGGTTCGTACAAATACGGGTATCCTTTGCAGTTGTCGGGGCGGTCTTCATACACGCTGCAGCGGTTGTCCTTCAAGAACGGGCACGGCGTTGTGCGCGTTTGCCAGGGATTGTCTTCGTCTCTGTTGGGCTCGAGGTATGTATCGATGAACTGTTCCGGCGTCATTCCGAGCCGCGCTGCGAGCCGGTTCACTTCTTCTTCGCTGAACGTCGGCTTGACTTCGCGGCAGCAATTCGCGCAGGTTGTGCAATCGATGCCAGCCCAAACACGCCTGGTTGTTTCCCAGACCTGCTTGTCCATCTCGTCTGGATCAAGGCCGCTCTCAAATTTCACAAACTGGCGAAACTTCCAGTTCTCGTCTTCTTTTTCCTTGGCAAGCGCGCGAATTTGCACGAGATCGATGGTCATGCTTCCAAAATGAAACACTTCGCCTGCGATTGCAAACCAGATTTCCGCCGCGTTTTCCTCATGCGCGCGAGCGCCGGAGCATGTAGAAAACTTTTAACGGGGTTTTTCGATGGGATCGGGATGGGATTATCGCCCGTATGTTCCCTTAGCGCAACGGCGGGCAAAGGCGCTACGCGAGGTTCGGCGGATTGCTGCGAAAGGCAAGCCGGTAGCGCCGGTCGAGATCGCCGGACGGACGATTGCCTCCACCTTCTGGGGCAATGCCTGGTGCGACAACCTGGAATCGTATAGCGATTTCTCAAACCGCCTGCCGCGCGGCCGGACTTACGTGCGCAATGGCTCGGTCGTCGATCTCCAGATCGAATCGGGCACTGTCACGTCTCTGGTCTGTGGCTCGAGCCTCTACCGTATCTCCATCCGAATTCAACCGCTCGCCGCGGCGCGCTGGAAGAGTCTCAAAGAGCAGTGCGGCGCCGGAATCGGCTCCATAGTGGAGCTCTTGCGGGGCCAGCTTTCGTCCAGCGTCATGACCCTCGTGACCAGCCGCGATAACGGCCTCTTTCCGGCGCCCGCGGAGATCGAGATGTCCTGCTCCTGCCCCGACTGGGCAGGCATGTGCAAGCACGTCGCCGCCACCTTGTACGGTGTCGGCAACCGCCTGGATCATCAACCGGAGCTTCTCTTCAAACTCCGGCAGGTGGATCACCTGGAACTGATCGCCCAGGCCGGCCATCCTGCGCCAAAGCTGAAAGGCACAGCCAGAAAGACGATCGCAAAGGACCAGTTGGCCGATGTCTTCGGCATCGAACTGGAAACCGATGACAGAGCTACCAATGGCTCGCAAATGCGCCCAGCCAAATTGAGGAGCGGCAGAAAGACCGCCGCGCCTCAAAAGGAGAAGGTGGTTCGCACTGACGCCGCCAACGTGCGAGAAGAAGCGCCCGCGGCTCCAGGCCATTCTGCGGGTTCCTTGCGTAAACCGCTCACGGTGATGCAGCGGAAACGCATCGCAGAGGCGCAACGAAAGCGATGGCAGGCCTTCCGGGAGAGAATGCTGTCAGAGATCGGCAATGGAAATTCGCTTTCTCCGGCGATCGTAAAAGAGACTGCAAAAGTAAAACTGACGCCATCCGCGCGCGGCAAATCAGTGCGCCGGGTTCGTGCTGTGTGAACGGTTGAGTCACGCTTTCGCTTTGCTTGCCCAACGCCAGCGCGCTCTATCGAGAAAAGAGGGCTCCACGCGCGCTCGTTTGCCTGCGATGATCGCGTCGAAGCTAGGCATGAAGCTGGACTTCCGGTAATGATCCCGGCGGATCTCAAACGCGAGCGCTTCCCACTGCTGCTCAAGGCCGGCGGCCAGGTAGCAGCAGCGGGCTTCTTCAAGGTGCGTGAGAGCCGCATCGTAATACCTGCTTTTGGCGGCCTTCAGAGTGCGCATGCAAAGAGCGCGAAAGACCTTTGCCGCCACAGTCGGATGCGCTTTTGCGAGAGCGGTCGCCGCCGGTTCGGTCACGTAATGGCTCAGTCCCTCCAAATCGCGATCGCTTGCGGACTCCAGACGTTTCGCAAGCCGATCAGTCTCTTTCGCTTTGACGCAGAGCTCGATGAACGGCTCCAAATCGCCTCGCTCGGCTGTTGCCATCGCTTTTTCGTGCCAAGCACTCCGATCGGGCTTCGGAACGTAACGCATGAGTTCCTCATGGGCAAACGTCCCGGGATGCTTCTCAAACTCCGCCCAAGCCGAGTCCACGGCTTCCTGTCTCCGCCCCAGCTTCTTGAGCAGGGCGCGTCGCATCTCGGCAAGATTGTTTCCGGCATGGGCAGTGAAGCGCTGTGATCCTTCCATTGCGATGCCGCGCTCGATCCAGAACAGGGCATCGTGGAGATTGCGCTTGGCCTCGAGCATGAGGGCGACGACCCCGCAATCGCCCGGCGCAAGCTCAGTCCGTTCGGCAACGGCAAGATATTTCTCAATGCTGCCCTGCTGCGCATAGATCGACTTCAGAGTCTGCGCCCACTGATCGCCGGAGTAACTACCGGATTGATCGTTTTGATTTCCGCGAGCTTTTTCAAAGCGATCATGAACTTCTTTCTCAAAGGCTGTCAGGCCGTCTGCGTCCAGGACCTTCACAGCATCGGTTCCGAGATCGTTGAAGAATCCATAATCGTCACGGTCGATCCATGACAGAAGGGTCCTGGCTGTTTCCGCGCGATCAGCGCCACCCGTCTGTCGCGCCCTAATCCATCCGCGAGCAAGCTCACCGATAAAGCTGCCGAACTCCCACTCCGAATCGATCTCGTCGGCCTTGAGATAACAGGCCGCAATAAAGGATTCATACAAGCGAACGGCGCGCAGGGGGTCTCTCCCCGTCAGTGCAGCAACGTCGCGCTCGACTTCCTCTAATTCGGCTACGAATGCGCTCTCCTGATTCCAGACGATAAAATGCCCTGGCTGAAGAGCCGATTCCATCGCTTTCTGCATCAAGTCGCGCCGATGGACCATGTTTACGCTCCTCAGAAGGGACTTCTCTACACTCATTGAATAGCAAACTGACGGGTCGTTGCCAACAGAAGGGACAATACCGCTGACGGTGTTGCAGCACCCGTCATGCAGACCAAACGCAGGTTACGCTTCCAGATCGCCCCTAAGGCAGCACATTTTCCGTGTGATTCGTGGTCCAGGGACTTATTGAGGAAAGTTGCTTTTCCCCGAGCGTTTCAACCAACATGCTGGCCACCCGTAACCGAAGCGGCCATGCAACCTGGTGGAAGGCGAGCTGTTACCGATTGCCGCCTGAAACGTGGCCCGGAACAAAGGCGGCATTCTTGTCGCAGGTCCGGAGTTTGGCAATAATCCGCTCGGGATCGCCTAGAACAACCTTGTAGGCGAAATTGGGGGTCTTCTTCATCTCGATAAAGTGGTGTATCGGGTGCAAGCTCAGCGTTCTGCTCCGGTTCTTCAAGAAGAGAAAGACTTCGATCTGCGCCCATTCGTATTCGTAGCCAATGCGACGATACGCTCGGCCTGACTTTTCGAAATGTTCTATATATAGCCGGCTCCATGCATCGGAATTTCCTGGCTGATACTTTGGCTCCAACTCGATGGCCAGATCCAAGTCGCCCAAGCGCTCCGCATCACCCAGGTAGCTGCCATAAACAATCACCGTTTTGACCTTCATCAAGAAGTCATCATTACGGTTGGCCTGGCGCACGCGGTCCATAACCTCATCAAGCACTGTGTCGGCAGTGTCTCTTTTGACGCGCCTAGCGGCTGAACTGCGTGTGAACGCCTTGCAGGCCGGAGTCATTTTCAGTTGGTCGCCGGGACCAGCCTCGAGATACCCCATTGTCATGAGAGCACGGACAAGTTTTTTCGCCCGGCGCTTTGAGTATCCAGCCCTCTCGAAGCTGTCAGAGCGAACCCCGTAAGAAAACCGCCGCAACAAGTTGCGCACTTCAAGAATCGGCACGTCGCCAATCCGATCGCTTGCGTCGATTTGCATCGTCATACGGTAAAGTCTCAGTACAGGGGGCTCGCAGTTCCCTTGTGCGTGCAATTTTACCCCCGCACTGCTCCGCATCTCGAAGATGGATAGTTGTTCATGCATTAATACGAACGGATGGCTAGAAGCAATCGAGGCGGGAGGCTTCGGGCCACATAGCATTGTTTTCGGGACCACTTCGGGACCACAAAACCGTTCGTTAGCGTTGCTGCGATGCGTTCCGATGCACTTCGGTGCCTTAATAATGTTGCGGTTACGACTTTCTCCCGTTCTTTCACGGCGATAACACGGGTTCAAATCCCGTCGGGGACGCCAAATAGATCAATAACTTACAATTGGTGCCGGAAGTTCGTCACCACTTGCGCATTTTCTCGATAGGCAGACAGACAGTTGCCAGAGGTCGACATGACATCTCTCGTCCGATGCATGAAGGACAACGGACGCGAAGACATCTAGTCGTCGAGATCCGCGCTCAGAGATTTCAAAGAACTGAACAGCACTGGCGCCCGGTTCACGGAACCCCACATGACTGACCGTCTGGGCCGGACTTTCTCGCCCTCGCACGTTGCGGCGAATCCGCATCGATGAGCCGCCGGATGTGAATCAGGCCGACCGCAAAAAGTCAGGCGGGTAGCACAACAACCGCCGGGCTGATTCTGACAAGATCGTTTGCCCGATAGCCCCCATGCACGCCCGCCACGATTCAGATCCCCTGCCGTTGTCGCGCGGCCGGATTGCTGCTACTCCGGCAATGGTGCCCAGCCGTCGATATGGAAGTGCCCGGTCACAACCGGTGCTCCCGTATCCGGCTGGCCTCCGCCTATCGACATCGTGTAGTCGCCCTCCACGATCTTCGAATGGCCATCTTCGGTCACCATGCCGAGATCGCGATTCTTCAACACAAAATGGAGCTTCTGGCTCTGGCCCGGATCGAGATGAATCCGCTGGAAGCCACGGAGCGCGATATTCGGCGCTCCTTTTACATCCGGGAATTTGAGATAGAGCTCGGCCACCTCATCGCCGGCAACCTTGCCCGCGTTTGTTACCGTGACTTCCGCTTCCACCGGATCTCCGGCGTTCACAGTTGCCTGCGGGATGGTGAGGTCACTGAAGCTGAATGTCGTGTAACTCAGTCCATAGCCGAATGGATAAAGCGGCTTCCCCTTGAAGTACCGGTACGTCCGCCCTTCCATCGAATAGTTCTCGAAATTCGGTAACTGATCGACGCCTGTGTAGAATGTCACCGGCAGCTTGCCACCAGGATCGCTCTTGCCACTCAGCGTGTCGGCGATCGCCGTGCCGCCTTCCTCACCGGAGTACCACGCTTCAAGAATCGCATTCGCGTGATCGTTGATCCAGTTCACCGCCAGAGCGCTGCCATTCATCAGAACCACGACAAGCGGCTTGCCGGTCGCTGCGACAGCCTCGACAAGATTTTCTTCAGGCTGGGGCAGGTCGATGCTCGTGCGGTCTCCACCGAGAAATCCCGGCTGATTGACCGGCATCTCTTCGCCTTCAAGTTCGCTGGTGATCCCGACAACAGCAATCACCACATCAGCATCCTTTGCTGCGGCGATGGCTTCTGGCGACGGCGCATCGGTCGCCTTCGCCCAGATAAGCTGCGCCCGCGGCTCGCCGTTTTGATCGCCGTACATGATGCTGAGCTGAGCCTTTTGGCCTTTCTCCAGGTGCACCCGGCCCAACCGGGCGTCGACTCCATTGCTTCTGAACATCATCGCGACTTGCTTCTCGTCAACCGTGACTCGCGCAAATCCACTGCCGCGGATGCCGAGGAGATAGTCGCCCGTCTCCGGTACCGTGATGAATCCCGTCCAGGTCACGAGGAACGACTTTTTCCCGGCAAGCTCCGATGGCAAGTTGCCGCTGTCGAGGCTGATGTTCGGTTCTACCCGGGTGGCAATCGGCGTTTGAGCGACGCCTGGCCGCGGCCGGAATCCCGCGAACTCGGCGTACTCGGCCTTCAGACCCGGCTTTCCATCGGGAGTGGTCAGTACGTTGTTCGGAACCGGATCTCCGTCGTTGCGCAGGAACTGAGTTCCCGGAACGAACGTGACCTTCGCATTTGGGAACTCCGCCTTGAGCCCATCCAGCACGGAAACGGTATGTGTTGGCGTACCGGCATAGTTGCCGAGCAACACTCTTGTCTGGTCGGCCAGCGGGCCTACGACGGCGATTTTCTTGATGCCTGGCTTCAACGGTAGAACTCCATCGTTCTTTAGCAGGACCAGGGACTCATCGGCGAGCTTGTGTGCCAGCGCGCGATGTTCCGGACTGTCAAGCTCATCCTCGTTGATTTTTGTGTAGGGAACCGTGTCGGGTGGGTCAAACATTCCAAGCTTGATGCGCGCGGTGAAGAGGCGCACGACTGCGGTGTCGACTGCACTCTCTGGGAGGTAACCATCCTGCACAGCGTCAATGAATGGCTTGTAGTCCGAATTGTCTTTCAGGCCGGGGCCGCCGCCGAAACACTCATTGTCCATACCGCGGATAAGCGAGATAGCTGAGGCCTGAGCCTGCGATACCCGGTATTGGTGGCCAGTAAAGATGTCGCGAACCGCATCGCAGTCCGAAACGACGTATCCCTGGAAACCCCAATTCCCCCGCAGCTGATCCTGTAGCAGATTTTGATTCGCGCAGGCAGGCTGGCCGTTTATGGCGTTGTAGGCGCACATGACCGACCCTGCGTGGCCTTCGACAACCGCAGCCCGGAACGCCGGCTCATACGTGTCCAGTTCGTCGTGTTTGCTTACATCCACGTCGGCGAAGTGACGGGTGGGTTCCGGTCCGCTGTGCACGGCAAAATGCTTGGGCGTGGCAATCGCGAGGTAGTATTTCGGGTCATCGCCCTGCATTCCGGTCACAAAGGCAACACCCATCCGGGCAGTGAGAAAAGGATCTTCTCCATATGTTTCCTGGCCGCGGCCCCAGCGTGGGTCGCGGAAGATGTTGAGGTTTGGAGCCCAGAAATCGAGCCCTCCCATAATGCCGACGTGTCCGGCCTTTACATCCTGCACATGCTTGATGCGCCCCTCGATGCCAATATCGTGCGCCATCGTATGGACTTCCGGCACGTCAAACGTCGCCGCGAGGCCGATTGGCTCAGGAAACTCTGTTACGCCGGTATTGATCACTCCGTGAAGCGCTTCGCTCCACCAGTTGTAGGCCGGGACCTTCAGCCGTGGAATGGCGCGGGCATCGTTCACCAATTGCGAAGCCTTTTCGTCCAGGGTCATGTGGCTTACCAGGTCCTGGGCCCGCATTTGTGCCGGCAAGTCCGGGTTCAGATACGGCGGGTTCGCCGCATCCTGCGCTAATGCGCACGGCAAACTGGCGCCCAGCAGGACGATGCCCGTCCATGTGGCCATACCCGCGTTCAATCGTTTTACGAAAGATTTCACAATGCTCCTCCAGGCGACCCGATTTTCCAACGCCTATCAATATTTAAACCAGAACCCCCGGAAGGGCTACTGGCAGTTGGACTGGAAACAAAGATTCTTGCTGAAGAACGGTATCACGTGGTTCTGAAAGCGATCTGCGACAGCGCTCGTGTGCGTGCCGTGATAGATTTCAAAGCTGCTCGCAATTCCGTATTCATCGAGAATATTGTGCAATTTGATCGTATCGAAGCGTAAACCATCCTGGTCGCCAACGTCGATCCCTACGGCGCGGTATTCGCGCAAATTGTCGATGTACTGGTCTATGAAGGCCAATGGCGCGTTGGCAGCCCACTCTGCGACGATGTCAGGCTGGACGACACCGTCCTTAAACGGAAGGTCAAGGTAGAGCGGCGGGTTCTTTGGGTCGGGTGACCATGCCGCGGCCGATGCAAGCATGGCGCGGAGACCGAAGGGAAGCTTTGCCGAATCTTCAGGCGTCTTTACGGATTCGAGAGCCTTTTCAGAATCCATGTTTGCGCCGTTTGGACCGTTGGCGCTCCCAGGCGTCCGGTTTCCGTCGCCAAATTGCCGTGCGGACATACAGCACGGACTCATGATGTAGAGCGCGCCGAACACATCAGGATGCTTCATGCCGATCTGGCTTGCGCCATATCCTCCCATAGAGTGGCCAACCAGGCCGCGACTCAATCTGTTGGGAAGCGTCCGGTAATGAGCGTCGATGTAGTCAACCACATCGTGGGAAATGAATCGCTCAAAGTCTCCCGTCGTGACGGAACTCGAATACATCGAACCGTTGTGCACCGTCTTCGCATCGGGAAGCACGACGATCAATTCCCTGGAGCCCAGAGCGAATGCACCCTCTATCGTCTGCGGTACATGAATCTCATGGGTCCATTGCTCCGCCCCGATTGAATAACCATGCAGCGCGTACACCACGGGATATCGGCGATGCTTCGCCGTTGCGTAACTGGGCGGCAGGAACACGATCACATCGCGGTCTACAGCGTCACCCTCCAGATTGCCTTCCAGCGATTTGCCATGAATCTTGATGTGCTCCACGGTGACAGACTTTGCTCCAGGAACCACCGCAGGCACCTCGGTCTGGACCTGCGCCATGCTCGGCCTGACATTGGCGAGCGCCAGCAGAGCCAGAACCGGAAGCGTGCAAAGAAATCTCAGTCGCATCATGATTTGTTCTTATCGTTTCTACTTAATCGTTTCATACCGGCGGCAAGTTGGCTTGGACACAGTTCGTCACCGAGCTTACTGCGCAACCTGGAACCGGTAGATATTCACGCTGATGGGCGCGACCGAGATCGAACCCGACGTGTTGCTCATCGGAATCTCCTTGATCTCGACCTGAGCCGGCTGGCCAACGCGGTCCATTGCATCCAGGCTGCTTCCGCTCAACTGCCAGAGCGTCGACGGTCCCGCGATCTGCGCACCGGCCACGCTTATGTCGAACTTCTGCTCCGAATCCGTCGCGTTCACGACGGCCACATTCAGATACTTGTGGTCCGGCGTGAGCGCTGCACATATCCAGAGGATAAGTCGGGCTGCCGGAGCTGACCTTTGGCTCATCTCCGTATTTGGCGCTGTCGGTTGGCGGTTGCGGCGAATTGCCGGCGACCGCAACCGGGATCGTTCCCGGGAAATGCTCTCCGTACATCTCGTAGACCAGTCCAACGGCATTGATGACTGAGCTGGTTGGCGTGATGTCGAGCGATGA
>CAVVUE010000020.1:0-266684 GCA_963751285.1 uncultured Acidobacteriaceae bacterium
AATTACCCACAACTCGGCAGCGGGTTGGAGCAGCTATTGACGAAGTGGATTCTGAATCAAGTCAATCACTTATAAGCTCCGACGATTCATGGCCAAGTAGATACCATGAGAAAGAACCAGCGGATTTTGGCCACGAGTTGTCGGCAGCCGTCGGGTACAGGCGCGGAAGACTGGATCGGAGCGGAAGTGGCGGGCTGCTATTTCCGGGATGTCCGGCACGGCAAGCGGCTGCGGCAGTTGTTGGAGCAGTTTTCGAGCCGCATTGGCGCGACGACACCGTGGGCAACTCAGGACTGGGCCAATACCAAGGCCGCCTACCGCTTTTTCGCCAACGATCGGATAAGTGAGGCCAATATCCTGGCCGGCCACTTTACGGCGACGCGAGAGCGGTGCGCAGCCACGTCGGGCTTCCCCCTCCTGGTTCTTCACGACACTACCGAGTTATCGTATCGCCACGAAGAGACGGCGCCTATCGGAATCGTGATGAAAACCATCACCGGCGCCAGCAAGCCTGGGCGGCCTCGGTATCACACCAGTTGCGGCATTCTAATGCACTCCAGCCTGGCGGTGACTGCGGCCGGGCAGCCGCTGGGGCTGGCGGCAATCAAGTTTTGGAACCGGGACAAGTTTCACGGCGCCAATCGTCTGAAGCGCAGGATCAATCCCACGCGCGTGCCGATTGAAAAAAAAGAGAGCATACGGTGGCTGGAAAACCTGCGCCAGTCGACCGGGTTGCTGAACGATCCTGAACGTTGCGTGCATATCGGAGATCGGGAAAGCGACATCTACGAGCTGTTCTGCCTGGCGCAGGAACTGGGCACGCATTTTCTGGTGCGCACCTGCGTGGACCGGCTCGCCGGAGATGGCGGGCGCACGGTGGGCGCGGAGATGAAACGGTTACCGGTTCAAGGCCTGCATCGTGTCGAAGTGCGCAACAAACGCGGAGAATTCTCGACCGCGGTGCTGGAGATTCGCTATCGTCGCCTGACCGTCTGCCCACCGATCGGAAAGCAAAAGCAGTACCCAAACTTGATTCTTACTGCCATCCATGCGCGAGAGAAGGAGAAGCCCAAAGACCGGGAAAGAATCGATTGGAAGCTGCTGACCAATTTGCCGGTGCGCTCGTCGAGGGCGGCCGCCGAAAAGCTGGACTGGTACGCGCAGCGGTGGAAGATAGAAACCTTCCACAAGATCCTGAAGTCCGGCTGCAGAGCGGAGGAGGCGAGGTTGCGAACTGCAGAGCGGCTAGTAAGCCTTGTTGCCATCCTGTGCGTGCTGAGCTGGAGAATCTTCTGGATCACCATGCTCAACCGTACTCGTCCCGATGCTTCGCCGGATCAAGCCTTCACCGAGTTAGACCAGTATCTGTTGGATGAGTTGGCGCCTGACAAACCCACTACGCCTCCTCGACCGACTCTGGCCCATTACATCGTCAAGCTCGCCCGGCTGGGCGGCTATCTCGCCCGCACCCACGATCCGCCACCCGGCAACATCGTCATCTGGAGAGGGCTATTCCGACTAACCGACATCGAACTGGGCATCATCATAGGAGCGAAACTTGTGGGTAATTGAAAGCAGAAAGACACGCTTACTGAGGGTTCTCCCCAAGAGCTAATTTACGGGCGCGGTGGCTCCTCACTGTTCACAACGTCGGACGTCTTTTCAGGTTCGCGTTTGCTCGAATCTACGTGTTGGAAAAACGTGTAGATTCTCCGGCGCAAATACCACCCCGTGGCGACGAGCGCAGCCCCGACAGCTTGAACTGCCAGCAAGCCGGAGCCGGGTCAACGTAGGCGTAAGCGGGACGCTCAAACAAAAGCATTGCGCCCAACAGCATCAGCACAAGCGGAAGGACACTTACCCATCTCATCGAGACTTTCTCTTTTAACTTGAAGATGGCACCATTCTACGCTCAATTTGGTGGTCGAGTACTGGCCTGATGCAGACTGTTTAGCGCAGCGCGGCCGGAATTACTCGGCTTTCCTATCGGCTTTGTGAATGATGGTGGTTGGAAGGCTGGAGAGGCTGAAATTCAGAGATACGAAGATCGCGTACTTCCTCGATTGCCTTTCTGTACGTTTGTTCGATGTGCTGGGCACTGTGGTTGAGATTCATAAGGTTCGACAGCGTGGTAAGCAAAGCGAGAGTATGATTGTCCAGTTTTTCAGGTTCCATCTTTGCCCCTCTTTTGTTAGTCGAACCGGACGCCTGTCCCCGGTGCTTCAATTGTGTCACCCTCGGCTTGCCTTTGTTCTTTTCTTTAAAAAGCATGAGCGACAGAGCACAGGCTTTCCATGAACCGGCTCGAATGGAACCGTGGCTTGCGCCCCGCATTCACTGCATGTAATGGAAGTCTCAATGCGTGCCTTGCCCAGCGCAGCCTTATGCCGCGCCCTGCAAACCGGGCATCTCTTGGGTTCGTTGGTATAGCCTTTCTCATGGAAGAAAGCTTGCTCACTTGCTAAAAACAGAAATCTGGCTCCACATTCGACGCAAGTCAAAGTCGGTCAACGTACTCCACATCGAGCCTCCAATTTTGGGGAAGTGGGTAAGTTCTACGCCGCACGCTGCTGTGACGTAGATGAAGGGGAGACCCACTCAGACGAGTGAGCCTTCATTTGCAATGGCAAGGGGCAGCTTGCGATTACTATAGCCTTTCAGCCGGGCAAAGGGCGGAGCAGATGCACTCATGGCCTTGCTCAGACGCCTTCCGCACGTTTTCCATTCCGCCCAAGTGCACTGCTCCTTCCGGCAGTCAAACTCGCACACCGCAATGTCTTTCGGCACTTCTTGGGCGATCTGGTCTTTGACACAGCCCCAGAGCCATTTGGAAAAATCGCAGCTCTGCGACGTTTTCATGGGAACCCATTTGTCACCCGTCTTATTTAACGCTTTGGTAAGCAAAAAGATTCGTAATTCGTGTTGATGTGCTCAAACCCTAGATTCTTGATACGCTTTCATAGCAGTGATCAACTGAGGAATGAACTCAAGCTGGCAGTTGCGAACAAGAGAACTTGACGGCATCACACTACAACGCCACAAAAACCTCTTTCATCCAGTCAAATTTACATTGAACTGAGCAACATGAATTGACCCTACTTGAAACCTTTACGTCGATCCGAAGTGTTCCACATCACATTCCTGAATGCAGCGGTCGATGCCGTCGTAGCCGGATCATTCGAACAATTCGTAGTGTGTAGGGTGTAGCGATTCGAAGAACCAAAGGCGCTCTCGGTCCCGCAGATCATGGGGAAACAGCTTGTGTCTGTTCCCGGCCATAATGGGACGAAAAATCGAGAGCGCCAACTTGACATTAACAAATCACTGGGTCACGCTCTGGCATTTCACGGTAAAGAGGAATCAAGACCAGATACATTCGCCGAATCGCACTGGTGGATTGCATCGGCATCGTTCGATTCAGCGCCGTTTGGCGTTACGTCGGTTCCTGACTGTATTCGTTTTTGATGCTGGCCGCACAGAAGAGGAACGCAGAGCGTTCCAGCCGTTGGGTGTATAGTGTCGGCGAGTTCATAGAGAACCGAACCATGCCGAAGCGAAGGCGAAGCAGCAATTTCGTAACGATAGAGCTAGTCTTCGAGTGTCCCAAAGGACACAGGATCAAAACTCAGATAACCCACGCCCTGTCACCAAATTCTCTGAGGGAGTTCGATGCACAAGAGTTTGACCTTAAGTGTTCTCGTTGTGGTTGGAGAGGTACCGAACAAGGGAATAGAAGGATTCCTCCATTGCGACGGGTTGAATGAAGTCATGGAGGGTGTTTTAGATTTTGTGTAAGTGCAAGTTCCTCAAACCAAGGAGGAACGAATGGGAATCGACAAGGAAGTGATCGATAAGCTGCTTGCGAATTACAAGGGATCAGAGGATCTGATCGGCGAGCAGGGGTTGCTAAAGGAATTGACGCGCGCTCTAGTGGAGCGTGCGATGCATGCCGAACTGACCCATCACCTGGGATATGAGAAACATGCCGCCGACGGCAAGGGCAGTGGCAACTCGCGCAACGGGACGAGCGCGAAGACGCTGAAGGGCGATTTTGGTGAGGTGGAGATCGAAGTACCTCGCGACCGCAAGGGCAGCTTCGAGCCGAAGATAGTGCCCCGTCATCAGCGCCGTTTCGTTGGGTTCGATGACAAAATTCTATCGATGTATGCGCGGGGGATGACGACGCGCGAGATCCAGGGGCATTTGCAGGAGATCTATGGCGTGGAAGTATCGCCATCGCTAATCTCTGAGGTCACCGACGCGGTGCTTGAGGAAGTGAAGGCATGGCAGACGCGGCCACTTGAAGCGCTGTATCCGATTCTGTTTCTGGATGCGTTGATGGTGAAGATGCGGCACGAGGGCCGGGTGGAAAACCGCGCGGTTTACGTGGCTATCGGCATCGACCTGGAGGGACGCAAGGACGTACTGGGGCTATGGACTTCGGCCAACGAGGGTGCGAAGTTCTGGCTGCAGGTGCTGACCGAGCTGCGCAACCGCGGAGTGAAGGACATCTTTATCGCCTGTGTTGACGGGCTAAAAGGGTTCCCCCAGGCGATCGAGACGGTGTTTCCTCAGGCGCAGGTGCAGTTGTGCATCGTGCACCTGGTGCGGGCCAGTCTGAACTACGTGGGCTGGAAAGAACGCAAGCAGGTGGCGCAGGATCTGAAGTCTGTTTACCGCGCCGCCACAGAAGATGAAGCCAGACGGGAAATGGCCAGCTTCGCCGAGCGATGGAATTCAAAATACCCAACCATCGCGGCGCTGTGGCAAAGAAACTGGGAAAGGGTGATTCCTTTCTTTCAATTTCCAGCTGAGGTTCGCAAAGTGATCTACACGACCAATGCGGTCGAATCGCTGAATATGTCCTTGCGCAAGGCGCTCAAGACGCGGGTAGCTTTTCCCAGTGAAGAGGCCGCGCTCAAGGTGATGTATCTGGCGCTCAGAAACGTGATCGCGAAATGGGAAAGCCCACTGCATTGGAAGGCGGCGCTGAACCAGTTCACCGTGCTCTGGGAAGATCGGATAAAGATCGCGACCGGAGCGTAATCCTTGTTACCCCATGCCCGGAGAGAATCGATACGGCCGGCTGCGGCCGCCGTCAAGGCTCAAGATGAACTCGCTGCGCTCGGCCTTGACGGCGGTCCTCGCCAGCCAAATAATTGCAATAATCCGGGCATAGGGTAACAAGCAAAAACGAACTTGCCCTGACCACCGGGCCATCACCAGGGGAACGGCGTTTACACAAAATCGCGGACACTGCCAAGTCATGGTACACGTTGGTCGCGTCACACTCCGCATACCCACGACGGTTCCTTCCGTTCCCCCTCCTTCCAGCACGGACAGGCAGCTACTTTATGTCTAATCTCCTTCAGACCTCCTCCTGCTCCCCGCGAACCCCTCAGATGCTCAACGGTACTGGTCAACAAACCCTTGCGTGAATTCATAGCCTTTTGACCACAGTACCGCCCCATCCTTCGGTCGCCGACGCGCTGTAGGGGCGCTGGGCGGGGGAGGCCGAGGGGCAGGATTTGGGGGTTTTCTTTGGGACATCTATACCTAATCGAGGGTGTAGGCGCGGTACCCTAGTGATTGCCGGAGGAACGACGCCATGCCCACCGCAGATCGAATTAGAGGCACTCTGCATTTGCAACTGCTGGCTAACGGCACCGTTGCTTTCGTCTTCATACCGGGATCGGGACAAATGGGAACGGGAAACAACTCCCTTCTGACCAAGAATGCTGACACGGCTGAGGAAGACCTTGTTCGCACATGGAGATTCACCTCCGCCAAGGCGAAATCTGCCATCAAAGAGTTGAAGCTAAATGGTCAGGTGCATCGGGAGTTTGATGCTGACGCCAAGATGGTGGCGATTCTCTTTCCGAAGTAGCAGTCCTCTGACCATCAAGCGCGACTTCGTGGCGGGAGCCCGGACGCGCTAAGGGGCTCTGGGCGGGGGGGCGGTCGGGGGACTCATTTTGGGGAAGAATTGCGGAATTTTCGAATTCCAAGGGCTTCCCGGCTGGGCAGAAGGCAAACAGCGGATAGGCGTACAATGGTGGCGCTTTCCAATTCAAAGAGGAAACCCCGCCTCAGAGGGATGGGGAGCAAATGACATCTGTCATTAACAGGTGAGGTATGGCAACGCACGCAGGGAAGATCAATAACGTCCTTCGGAAGATGTGGAAGAGACGCAGCGCCTCTTTGCTCAGAGACCTTGGGGTGAGAAAGCCGGGTGCGATCCCAACCTTTAATAGGCGTTATCGAGACACTCAGATCAAGTCCATTCAACACATTCTGTCTCGAAGTATGCGTAAAAATTTGAAGTTTTGGGTCAGAGACACGACTACACGACGCAGCGTCTTTCTAAATGGAATCGCTGGAAACCGAAAATGGGAAGTGGTTCGACGGCGGCTTCAGCGGTACCAGAATCAGCGCAACTTGGTGTACGTATTCTGGCGCGGAAGGAAATGCCTGAAAGTAGGACGTTCAGAGATTGGGCTCAAACGGATTGAACAGCAGAAAGGCTCAGCACTTTTTCAAAAGGCGAGTCGAGTTGCCGTGTTTTTCCCCTCCAATGGCGTCAAGCGCAGCATACCCGCTCTTGAGTGTGCTCTCACGCACCTCTACAACATCAAACCTCCGATCAGGCCGTCCAAGAAAAAATAGCGTGACCGGTGTCCGTTGTGCAAGAAGAGAAGCTGGGTTGGGAAGCGAATACGGGCTTTATTCCCGCTTTAAATCAGCAGGTGAACCTCGGAGCCACCAAATAAGAGGGCGTCCGGGTGGAGAGGAGGGAAGTGCAATGCCTGTACAGATCATTGATCTGCCGAGAACTTCTGCGGCCATCAAAGAACTCGCAACGGAATTGGTTCGCTACATCAAGGGCGAAATCACGAATACCCAATCTCGCGTTGACTGGACTTGGCAAAACATTTCTCTGCTAGACAGTTTCTTCGTGGATAGAGGATGCCACCGAAATTTTACGGCCTCGGATGCGGGTCCGGAATTTTTATGGGACTTCACCGCGTATATTCCGTATCGAGGTATGCTCCTCGTCGCGGAGTCGGAACACGATACAAAATATGAAAGAATAGCCGAGGACTTCGACAAGCTTCTTTATAGCAACGCCCCTCTCAAGCTAATGATGTGCAGGATTGACACGCGGTGCGAAACAGAAGAAGCGGCGAAAGAGGAGTCAGAACAGATTTGCGCCAAGCTTGAATTGAATGTCCAGCAAAACTGCGCGAACCACTCCGGAGGCGATGTGGTTATTGTGTACTGCGTTTGGTGGGCGCTTCCAGACGGGAAGAACCGCGATTTCGCATACATGCTACAGGTTGATGGTGAACCAAACTATCGAGATGCGAAAGGGAAATGCTTTGAGCCGGTAAATCTCGGTTAATCAGTTGGTGAGTACGCGCTGAATGAAAAATGTCTAACTCCCTGACATAGGCGGAATCAGCTTGAATGCCTCTTCCGCCAGAGTCCGAAAACTCTTCCCCTTCGGCGGGGCACCATTCTCGCAGGACAACAACACGTACATCAGCCGTTGATGTACGCGATGGTTGGTCTCATCATCCCTAAAACGGTGGACACCTTTGCTGTAGTGGTAGAACCCGTCCATACTGTCTGAATGAAGTCGCCTGAATGCCTCGTCACGGAACCCCATGCCTCGCAGAATGTCAATGGTTCTGCGGCAGTCCCTCGGGTCGCGGCTGGCCTTCCGTGCTCGAATCAGGAGACTATCCATAATGCCACACATATTACAGCAGCAAGTCAAAAGCCCTACGTGGCTCAGGCAGATTCCGCTTGAACCGGCTCCTCGACCGTGGGGCGTTTTGGGTAGGGCAAGACAGGCCAGCGGAGGGCAGCTTTGAGCATCCGCTTGGTTCGGCGGTCGCCGTAAATTCCGACATACCTGTGTTTGGCCGCTCCTTCGAAAAACTCACATCCCTGCTCTATCAGCAATTGCTTTTGTTGGGCTCGGGTACGCTTGTAGCGCAAAACCCCTCCCCTGCGATCACGGGCGAGGCCGCTCACTTGCCGCGAGTCGTGAATCTTGCCATCAGGGGTGCGAAATTGTTCCGTGGGGCTGCTCGGGCCATGTAGGCCCATCCTGCCGCTTGGTACACGGTACCAATCTCAAGACTGACTTGGCCCGGGTCTGCGTAAGCGACAAAGATGTGGTACCCCTTCTTCGTCATTTCCTTGCACGCCGTGCTTATGAGGAAAGACGCCGAGTGGTGGTGTGCCCAATGCACGCACGCTCCTCGGCAGAGCGTTGTGACCTTGTGCCGGTGTTCCGCTCCGCATATTGACGATGCCACATTCGTTCCCGCCGTGGAGCCGAAACACGCAACGCCAGCGAGGTACTTGCCGAAGAAGAGGCCGTACGTCCATTCCGTCGTTCCCATGTTCCCGAGCCATTCATTCGCAAGGATGACGTTTTTCGCTTCGTCGTAGGTGATTTCCCGGACGGTCGCACTTTTGAAGTCAGCAGCCAGTCGCAGCTTCTCTTCTAGGTCAGCTTCCGGTTGGGTAGCCATGTGCTCCCGGATTAGCCGCTGATGCGCCTTGCCGTTCGAGGGCGGTTGCTTGAAGTCGGCAGCGAAACTGTGCGTGGATGTCGCCAAGCGCACTGAAGCATTTCGGCTCGACTTACGATTTGCACGACGGAAAATCATGAAGTAACTATGATTCTGTCGTGCGTTATACTGGTACGTATGACGCATGGTCGGTTGCCGAGTTTGAACGAGTACGTGGATGTTCACCAACTCAAATCCCAGCTTTACAAATTCAGTGGAAAGAATGATGTGCTTAGGCACTAATCGACCGGATTCGATGGCATCCTGCGTTTTGACGATAAATATGCCTCCCGATTCGACAACACGCAGAGCCTCTTTTGCTCCGTCAATATACATCTGAATAATTTCAGATTCAGAGGTCGCTTCACACCGGTCGCAACCGTAGGGGACTGAAAGAGACTCTTTCATAGAGGTGCCACCGTGAGAGTAAGGTGGGTCAAACACGAATGCACCAAATGACGCATCTGCAAATGGCAACTTGCGAAAATCACACTTGTGGTCGGTTCCCGCAGTGTGTAGGTCGTTAGTGATAACTGTGAACTCTGTGCGGTTGGCCTTTTTCCAAAAGTTACCAAGACCATAGGTTGCATCGAGTATTTTAGTTCCCGGTGGCACATACAGATTCAGAATGTCGGAAAATAGCTCCGAATTGTTCCCCATAGAAGCGGTGGTGATGGGGTACTCTGCGGGGAAAACTGGCATGTCAGCAGACAGCTTCCAGCTTGATGCTGTGGCGTATTTTGCAGCGTTGTCCAAGGCTACAATGAGCTTCTTTCGGAGCGTCGGGTTCAGTCGACTTCGGAGCCTGATGACCTTATCAAGTCGCTCTCTTTGATTCGCAGATTCAAATTCCCGAATTAGGTCAGCAGCGATTACGTTGATTTCCGGTTCCACAACCGTTGTCTGCGGTTTCACAACCTGCTTGACCATGCGGAGTACGCCAGCCGTCGTCAGTTCGCCGAAAACATCCTTTGCCCGGTTCAACGCCTCCTCAAAGGTGTCGTCGTCAACGAGCCGAGCCAGACGCTGCCACTTGGAGGACTGCACCTTACTGATATTGAGTTCTTCCAGCGTTGGCGGTATGGCGGTAGCTTTGGCGTACCGCCTTTTGGACGTGCCGTCCTTGCGTGGCCGACCGGAACCCCGAGTGCCGGGGTTCTTCGTCATGTCGATGAGCAACTGACCGGCACGACGTTCCGCCATCAAGCGGATGGTCGCCGCCCTATTTTGCAGGTCAAAATCTTTGGCTTGAAGGGCGTAAACCCTGACTGCCTCGGCACGGTCGCGAATATTCTTGGCTTCGTCCACACGCGAGGCTGCGGCCAAAGCCCGTTTGGCTGCATCGTATCGAACAAGGGTGACGGTCATTTCCTCAATTGTCCGACAGGTTGGGGACCACTTGCAAGTACGCAGCGATGTTCGGTCACACGGGTTCAGCGGCGTGTTCGAGAAATCAGCTACGCAGGATGACTTTCGAAGCCTATATGAGGCGTGATGTCGATGAGAAATAATGCCCAACAACAAACAGAACTAACACAGGAGGTCGTCCTCGAACCCGGCCTCGCAACTGCAATCTCGAAGTGGTACAAAGCACGGCACCGATTTCAAATTGAGCCGAAGCGGCAGCATCAGGATGCGTACATGAAAGCCACCAACGAGCTTGGACTTGCGTTCACGGAACAAAGTACCGAACGACCGGAGTTGTTTGAGCAACTGCGATTTTGGTTTGAAGCTTAGGCACTAAATACAGAACCCTCCGCCCCTTCAGCTTCCTTCAACTCGTAGTTCACCGGCCTCATGGTGCCGTCATGCTGCATTTCAATGACGTTTGGAACCCTGTAATCTATGTCCTCTTCGCTGACAGGCGGAGGCGTAGACAGACGCACTGAACCGTCCAAATCTAAATCCACTGCGAGACCGAGGCGGTCGGCAAGGCATCGCAGAAAGAGCAATCTTGACCGGGGCGTTTTAAGCTTTTGCTCGACCTTTTCGCTCGTACGGCACGCCGCGACACACACATTCCCATCCAAGGGCTCGTCTCGCTCGCGGTGGGGAACCTCGTGTTGAAGCCCGAAAAATTCGACATGCTCCATCGCCAAGCGATCCGCCGTCGCACGAGGGATTTTGTGCTGGCGGAGCCAACCACACCACGCGCCTCTTCTCCCGAGTCGGCTCAGCCTTTTCTTCTGCTGGAAGAGAAGGCCAGACAAGATGCCGTCGATTCTTGAAAGTTCCGTTTGTTGGCCGGACATCTCCCGTTGGAGAGACTTACGATTGAACCACTGGAAAATAATTTCACCCGAAAGGTAGTCGTCGTTGCCGGGTGAATAGAAGCTGCACTGGGATTGGACGTACGCTCTGTAGGAGTCCAGCATTTCATTGCTCATGAATATCGACCTCGAATTAAATTGCGCGGTGGTGGGCATGAACGCCCCCTGTAAATATTTTTCGTAGCGATTATTTGTTTGACTGGCGCTTTAGACTCTATTCGCGGGGCTGCGACGGGACATTGCTGCTGCATGAGAAAGCTCAAGGTGGCGATTGAAACGCCAGTAAGAGTCAAAGTCCAACATACATACTAGTTATCATTGACTCTTGACTCTTGACCCTTGGTGTCGGTCATCAGTCAGTAACCTGTTGATTTTAATAATAATCATCTCGAATATAGCAAAGAGAGAGCCGCCGAAATCGTGCAAGAGTCAAAGAGTCAACAGTCAAGATATACATCAGCAAGAGTCAAGCAAACCTCACAACACGTCTTCCACCGCGAACTTGTCCTCCATGGCTGACTCATTCAGACTGGTAGGCTCATCCGCCATGTGCCACCACCACACACCCTCGTGCTTCTTGGCGATAGTGGGGAACCCTTCCCGTTCCAGAGATGTCCTTGCGTTCTTCACGGTCGTCCCGCTGATACCCTGCGACTCGGCCAGTTCGTATACCTTTTTTGCCTGAACCGGGAACCGCTGCGCCTTGATGAGAACCTTCGCCGCTTCAGCCTTGAAATCCTTGGCGTCCTTCTTGCTGCGCTCCTCCTTCAACAGGTCGTCCGCATCCATCTCGCACTTTTCACCCCAGACGATGCGGGGTACTTCCACATCCTTACCGTTGATGTTGACCGGCACTCCCTCAATCGTATAGTTGAGCCCGGACTTGTCCTTGGCAAGATTCCCCTTGACATGGCTCATGTGATACAGGCTCTTGTCTTCGGCGTCCTTGCCAAACCCCCACACGGCCCGGACGGATGCGGCCAGTGCCGTCGCTCCGCTGACCTTGCCCAAGGCGTCCACATCGCTCCGCTTGTTACTGTGAATGACTCCAATCACCGTCAGGCCACTTTTACTGCACATCTTGGTTATCTCATCCATGACCGGACGAACATCGGCATCCTTGTTCTGGTCGGCACCAGCGCCGAAGAATGACGAAATCGGGTCTAACACCAGCAACGCGATGTCTGGATTCTTCTTCAACGCTTCCAGCAGATGCTTGCAGTCCCGTTTCAGGTCGAGATTTGTACGCCTCTTCACTCTCGGTTTGTTCTTGTGCTTCATCTCTATCATTGTGCCGACCACGAGTTCCACCTTGGACAGGTCGGCACCAGCAGCCTTGAGCCGTGGCACAAGCGTGTCGTTGGGGTCGTCTTCACTTGAGGCAAGTAGGACACGTGACGGTGGGGTTGTGTTCTTGCTGCCGTCAGGCCAATCCCTGCAAGTCGTAACACGGGCGATAACGTCAGCCGCCGTTAGGCTCTTCCCACAGTCAGGCTTGCCTGTGAAGAATATGACCTTGCCTTTGGGAATCTTCTGCGGCCACAGCCACGTCAGTTCGGTCATGACATACGTATCAGCCGTCTTGATGAGCAATCCGCTGTTAAAGTCGTCATTCTCCGTGTACGACGCATAGCGCACGCCATCGAGGTCACCCTTAGGTGTTTCAACTGGCTGAGGGTCAGCATCCGGCTTAGTCTGATCAACGATGGGCACAGGTTGGGGCTTCTCTAACGAGAGCGTCGGCACGGCTTTCACCGGCTCCAAGACTTTGCCGTCAGGCATGAGGTCAAGATTATCGACGCCATCCAATTCACTGTCGTCAGTGCCCCAAATGGCCCCCTTGTACGGGGTGTGCGTGCGATTCAAGAATGAGATTAGCTGACCGATGCTCAATCCGTGCGTGGGGCATTCCTGTGCGAAGCATGACCAGCCGAGACAATTGCCGTCCCAGTAGAACGCCGTGAGTGTAGAGTTCTCATGACGGTAGCCGACGCCGGGACATTCTTCAACTACATGCCATACGTCATCTCTGACGCCAGCGATGGTGATGCCGTAGTATTCACAGAAGTCATCAAAGTCGAACTCGCCAGAGACACTGAGCGTCCCATTCGGATTCGGCCTGTCTGGTGTAGAATGCCTCTCTACAAAATCCAGAATCCAGTCAGGGACTGGGATGGGCTCAACATCCTTGACTGTCTTATATTGATTACCGTTCGGGTGAATGCTGCCAGCACCGACGAGGTACTTGTTGTGGGAGCGGAAGGAGAACCACTCGTGTCCATTCCGCTGGCCTTCACGGTTGCCAAGGGTGCGGCTACGGTCGGTGGACTTAAAGATGAAATGACCGCCACCAGAGCCAGACTTTTGGGTGAGGGTTGCCGGAACGGGTTTACCCATCTCGTCGGCTGCGGCCTTGATTCCAAGCTGGTCGAACTCAAGGAAGCAGAACTTGCCGTTTGCCACGAGAGCGACGTTTCGGTTTGTGTCCTCGGCGTCCCACTGGGCTACCGTGGCAGGGTCAGTTGTGGCAGCGGTTAGCCATTCAATGCCAGCGATGGGTACCTTGGTCTCAGGTGCCAACGGGAAGACTGGGACACCAATATTGATAAAGGGAGTTGCGATAGTCAGGAAGGACATACCATCCCCCCTGTTCGGAATTCGGCAATCTGCCGGATGCTAAAAGGGTGTTTCTCCATACAAAGCTCCAATCACAAATTCGCATCGGAGCCCGGAAACGCACGTCAGTATGTTCTGAGTTGTAGAAGTATATTGCTGTTCTGTCTCCAAGCTACGTCCCTCGCCACCGGCTGAGCTTCGAATGGAGCCGCCCGGAGGCGGCCCCGCTTGGAAACCCAACAGTGAAGTGGGGGAGACGGTTGCAAGCCGTCTTTAACTATTACTTCGAAAGTCGGGAAACATTCACGTGCGATGTCGTCGCCAACGGAATCGGGACAGCGGCGGAGCAGGTTTTGTCAAGAAGACTGCAAAAAAAGGAGCCAGCAAGCAGACGCGACTCTGCCCTGCCTTGCTCTGCTACAGTGCATTCCTCGGGAGAAGCGTAGCCGTTATCTCGGGGAACCTATACTATCGGACACGCGGGAGCCTTAGTCTCGGGCTGGGTATAGTTGCCGCGTCAGGCACGACTCCCGTGAATGGCTTAAAATTGAAGTCAACAAAAAAGTCCCTGAAAACCATCTTTGCGCGTGTACAGTTCCATATCTCAGGTGGGAACGTGCCGAACCCTCATCATTATTGAGCTTTCGCGACTTATAGGCCGTTGTAACTTGCATTTGACCTATTGTAACCAACACGTGAAACACGCCAGTATACTTAGACTGTAACGGATAGTTCTTCATTGTACTTACTCGTCTCGACACTTAGTTCAACTTTTTTACGACAATAGTGTCCAAACTTGCTTTGGTCGTTGTATACTAGATTTAGCTGAGAGAAAACAGCTATCGCAGGTTCGATTCCTGCCACGCCTCTTTGGAAGTAGAGGCTATAGATTTACGGTATCTTCCGGCTTATCAGTCAGGGCAAGGGACAGCCATAGACACCTTGGGGTTAATCAAACACCCTTGGGTTCTATGGCTTTTTTTTTGTTTAAGAATTCAAGTATTGGTCAAGCCGCCCAAAGAGGGGCACACGACAGGGCAAGGAGAAGAGACAACATGGCAATTACAACCAAAGTGGACTGGACACAGTACCTCAAGATTGAACGTCGCATCGACGCGGAGTTCAACGGTTATGGAATCTACACGCGCAGCCACAACGAATGCGTTGGCGAGTGTCTGACCGAGGAAAGCGCAGAGCATTGCGCGGACCTCATCACTCAGGGGATGGCTCCGAAGTCGACGAGCACCAAGCGCACCGAGGCTGAACTCATCAATTGGATGAACACTCAGCGGCGGATGTACGCAGAGGGGCGTCTCAGTGCGGACAAGATTCAGAAGCTTGAATCCATCCCCGGCTGGACGTGGACACAGACTACCTCTGAGTAGCCTAGACCCGGCTGGAGTTCACCGGCCACCAACCGAATGTAGGAACAAAATGACAAAGTACGAGGTAGTCGAAATGGAGAAGAACAATGACGAATAAGAAAGAGGAAGCGGTAAAGGCGTTGGCTCTCTTTAACGCCTCATCCGAATACCTAAAGTCGAAGGGTCAACCTGTAACAGCACAGACCCTCACGGCTTTTATTAAGGCGTTGGGAGGGAATCATGATGTGGAGTTCCTTTTGGAGTTCACCGCTTTTCTCGTCGAGGGAGAGGCACAGGCTCGGCAAACTTTAATCCGGTGAGCCGCGCCATCGTTGCCAACCTGAGGGTCATCGAAGAACAAGCGTAGCAGTACCGGGTCGGCTCGATGAGGGCCCGCGAAAGACAAAGTATGAAATCAAGTGGCCGAACGCCTTTTCGGCTACGGGAGCAGGGTCGTGACCACAGACATTTTGTGGAGAGTTTGGGCTCCCAAGTCTATATCGGTGCGAAGTATCACGAGCAGTCGCATCAACCGTATTCCGGCTACACTTCTGACCGCGTGCCGAGAGCGGCGACCTGATTGAGTCAAGAATCAGGTGTAACCCGTGGGGACTTTTCAGAGGCAATCCAAATAGGGTGGTGACGCGCCCATGGGATTGCTTTGTGCAAGCAGATATAGATGATGTCTTGAACGTAGTCGAAGCTGCCGCTCTTCTGCGGGTGCATCCGGTGACCTTACGGAAGAGAGCCGTCAAGTGGGGGATTCCGCATAAACGGCTCGGCTCAGAATGGCGATTCTCAAAGAAGATGCTGATGGATTGGCTACGGGGTCACAATAGCTGACCGGCGACCAGCAGATTGGCTGTCCGCATTTCCTCCGTCAGCGTCTTTCCATAGACATTCATCGTGGTGGCAATATCGCTGTGCCGCATGAGGTCCTTCATCTGAGCGGGTTCGACCTTGGCAGACGCCATCCACGATTTGTATGAGTGCCTGAACGTGTGCCATCCCAGCCCCTTGATGCCCAACTTTTTCGCTGCTGGTTTGAGGTAATCGGTCAGGATGGTGGAGTCCGAGTATGGGCTCCCCGTCTTCTGGCTGGCAAACACCCAAGAGTGGTCATGCTGCTGTCGGCTCTCCCACTGCCTGAGTATCTCGCACAGCCGGGGATGAACCGGAAGCTCCCCACCTGATGCTTCGGTCTTGGGTAACTCCTGCACCTTGCCGTGCGTGAATACTTGGTTGACGGTCAGCGTGCAATCATCGAAATTGAAGTCACACCACTTGAGTCCAAGAGTCTCGCTCACCCTGAGTCCAAGGCACCCGCTGACGAGCACCATGAGGTTATATGGCTCCCGTAGAGCCTTCACCAGTGCCTTGAATTGAGCCGGTGTGATAATCGTCAGCTTCTTCGTCCGCTTGGTGCTGCCCTTCACCCTGACCAGTTCCATCGGATTACGACCAACCGGCAGGTACTCCCACAACATGGCGAGGTCCAGCAGCCGCGACACCATATTCCGAGTTCGCGCCTTTGACGCTGCCCCGAACGGCAACTTGTCCAACCAATTCTTTACTGCGATTGCGGAGACCTCTCCAATCCGGATGTTTTCCCATTGTGGCCGGATGTGCAGTTTGATGAGGCTCAGGTTGGTTGACTGGGTTGAGTGCCGCAGCGTGGGCAACTCCTCTTTCAGGTAGCGGTCAATCAAATTGCCGACCGTCGCTCCAACCCTGCCGCCAAGTGTGCCAGCATTGAGGGCACCAAGCTGTCCCTCAACCGCTTTGCGAACATCACGCTCTGTCGGGTACTTGATGGAGTCGAAGGTCTGAACCTTGAGTTTACGTTTACCATTCGGACAGGTAATATAGAAGCGGAACTCCCAAGCGAAACCTTGGGAACGAGGAACTTTGCGGACACTTCCATGCTGGTAACGCTCACGACGGACTTTCATCTCACCACCCTCCACGGTGTTGAAGATGCAGCCATTGTAGCAAGTATGGTGTTATGTGGTGTTTACGTTCCCCGTGTAACAACGCAAGTCATTGAAATACAATAGGTTGCGGGAGTAGTTCAGTGGCAGAACGTCAGCTTCCCAAGCTGAATGTCGCCGGTTCGATCCCGGTCTCCCGCTCCATGACTCTCACCGCGTAATAACTCTCATTGCACTTCCTGCACCTTCATCACCAGGCATGTAATGGTGTTCTCGCCAGCCAACAGCATCTGATGCGGCGTACCGGCAGGCACGTGCGTAAGTTCACCCGCCCGCAGCGTCTGCCGGGTGCCGCTCTCGATTGCTGCGCCGCGCGTCTCTCCCGGCGCGACGATTCGCGCCTCAGCCACCACACCTCCGGTCACAAGCGTCGCTGTGCCCGCAAGCACCAAGAAAAGGTCGGCCCATTTCTCATGCGCTTCTGCCTCGCCGCTGCGACTCCGAAACGAAAGCATGGCGCAGTGCTGCGGATACTCCTTCAGCACTTCCGACGCGGAGCCGTCCCCCAGCTTTGCCAACCTGCGCAAATATGCGGCCCGCTCCAACAGAACCGCTGGCGCCCAGTGATCAACGGGATTATTGCGAGCATGAAGTTTCGGCGCAATCTCCTCGAGCGCGACATCTTTCAAGATTTCTTTTGCCATCCTTTCCATCTCTTCCCCTTTCCCGTTCGCTCACCCTCGTCAGCGGCTGAATTTATTCTTTACAAGCCCGCCAGTTTCCGTGCCCGTGTGAAGATCTTGAGCAGCATCGGCCGTGTCAGCCTTCCGGTGTTCGTGTTCTGCAGCGACGGATGAAAGCTTGCAATCGCGATCAACCCGCCTGGAAGCCGGTATTCCGCGCCATGCGCAAACACAAACTCCGAACGCGTCTTCAACCTCCCCATCCGCCGTTCACGGGCCAGCAGCCCGTCAAATGCAATCCGCCCCAGGCACACCACCACGCGCAGGTTCGGCAGCAATCGAATTTCCTCGTCAAGCCATGGCGCGCAGTTACGAAGTTCCACTGGGGTCGGCTTGTTGCCCGGCGGGGCGCAGCGCGCCACCGAAGTGATCCACAATCCGTTCAGCTTCATTCCGTCATCGCGGCTCGTCGCCGCTGGCTGTGACGCAAACCCCGCGGCGTGCAGCACTGGATACAAAAAATCGCCGGACCCATCGCCCGTAAACGGCCGCCCGGTTCGATTCGATCCATGAGCCCCGGGCGCCAGTCCCAACGCCATCACGCGCGCTTTCGGATCGCCAAACGAAGGTACGGGGCGCCCCCAATACTCCCATTCTGTATAAGCACGCCGTCGCACTCTCGCCACTTCCGCACAATGCTCACGCAGTCGCGGGCAAAGCTCGCATTCAACAATTCGTCGATTCAACGATGCAAGAGTACTCGTTGCGACCATGACGAAATTCTACTTCCCGACTCGCTGCACGCCGTTCCGTGCCCGACCTTTCCGAGACCGCGTCCATAGTGCATCGTGTGCCATACTGATTCTGTCTTTTCCGTTCTTGGGAGCTGAAATCGCCATGTCCGGTCAACCTAATCCGGGGTTCCTGCGCCGTGCCATCGCGCTGGCAACGCAGAATGTTACCGCTGGCAGGGGCGGGCCATTTGGCGCGGTCATCGTGCGCGATGGCAGAATCATCGGCGAAGGGGTCAACTCCGTCACCGCAACCAACGATCCAACCGCGCACGCTGAGGTCAACGCCATCCGCGCGGCCGCCAAATCGATCGGCACCTTCACCCTCGAAGGTTGCGAGCTCTATTCGAGTTGTGAACCGTGCCCCATGTGTCTCGCGGCCGCCTACTGGGCGCGGCTCGGCGCCGTCTACTACGGAGCGAATGCAAGCGACGCAGCACGCGCGGGCTTCGACGACAGCTTCATCTACACCGAACTGCGTAAGAACGCCAGCCAGCGCCAGCTTCGCGCAACCCAGATGCTCGGCGATGAGGCGTGGGCCAGCTTCGCCGCATGGATCGCTTCGCCCAACAAAGTTGAGTACTGACAGCGACCGTCCTTGACCCCGCAACGCCGTCTTGCGTATGCTGACCACCGTTTGCGTCTCGAGAAATAACCTCGGCATTCACGCCGCAAAGCGAAAGTCCACATGACCACCGCTGCAACCACACTTCCTTCCGACCCGACGATTGGTTCACGCCCCTTGCTTATTCGCCGCGCCGCCGTTCTCGGTGCCGGCACCATGGGCTCCCGCATTGCCGCGCACCTCGCCAACGCTGGAATCCCCACCCTCCTCCTCGACCTTGCGCCAAAGCCGGGAAGCAGTGACCTCCCGTTGGCACAAGCCGCCCTTGTCGCTCTCGCAAAATCCAGGCCCGCCGCTTTTTTCGAGCCCTCACTCGTTCGCCTCATCACCCCCGGCAACTTCGACGAAGATCTGCCCAGCCTCGCGAAATGCGACTGGATCATTGAAGCCGTCGCCGAAAATCTTGAAATCAAAACGGCGCTGCTCGCGCGCGTCGTGCCTCATCTCGCCGCGCACGCGCTGCTTACCACCAACACCTCCGGCCTGCCCATATCGCAAATTGCCTCCGTATTGCCGGTCCAAGTCCAGAAAAAATTCTTTGGCACGCACTTCTTTAATCCCCCGCGCTACATGCGCCTGCTTGAGGTCATCCCCACTCCCCACGCCGATCCCGCCATCCTCGCCGCATTCTCGGCCTTCGCCGACCGCCTTCTCGGCAAGCAAGTCGTCTTCGCGCACGACACGCCCAATTTCATCGCCAATCGCATCGGCATCGCCGTCATGTTCAACGCCGCGAACCTGATGCTCGAACAGGGCCTCACAATTGAAGAAGTCGATGCACTCACTGGTCCCGCCGTCGGATGGCCGCGCACCGGGACCTTTCGCCTCGCCGATCTCGTCGGCATTGACGTCCTCGCCCACGTCGCAGCCAACTTTCCACATGGGGTGAGCGGCGGAAGATTCTCTCCCATCCTCGACGAACTCCTCAAGCGCGGCTGGCTCGGCGACAAATCCAGCCAGGGATTCTACAAGAAAGTCCGCGGAGCCGATGGCAAAGACGAACGCCTCGTCCTCGATCTCTCCACCTTCGAATATCGACCGTCCGTCAAGCCCGCTCTACCCTCGCTTGATATGGCGAAAAGCGCGGCCACGCTCTCCGAGCGCCTGCGCCTTCTGCTCTCGAACAATCCGGCAAAAGACAAAGCCGCCGCTTTCCTCTGGCCCTTTCTCTCATCGCTCTGGAACTTCGCCGCCGATCGCATCGGAGAAGTCGCCGACGACGCTCCCTCCATCGACGCCGCAATGCGCGCCGGCTTCAACTGGGAACTCGGTCCCTTCGAAATGTGGGATGCTGCTGGCGTTGCCGACACCATCGCGCGTATGAAAGCGTTCAGCCTCCCGATTGCCGCTCCCGCCGAAAAGCTCCTCGCCAGCTCGCGAACAAGCTGGTACTCGCCTAATCACGACGCCTGCTTCCAACCCTCCAACGGCCAGCTCATTCCAATTCCTGCCCTTCCCGGCCACTCCCGCGTCGCCGATTTCCGCCGCACCAACGGCGTCATCCGCACCAACCCCGGCGCGTCGCTCGTTGATCTTGGTAACGACATCGCCTGCATCGAGCTGCACTCGCTCAAAAATGCCATCGGCGGCGATGTCCTCTCGCTCATCTCCGCAATCCTCGACCCTTCGTCCGACACTGTCCGCGACTTTTCGGGCTTCGTCATCTGCGGCGACCGCGACAACTTCTCGGTGGGCGCCAACCTCATGCAGCTTCTTCTCGCCGCGCAGGAGGGCGAGTGGGGCGAGCTGGCCCAAGTCACTCATCACTTCCAGCAGATGACGGCGGCCATCAAGTTCTGCCCGCGTCCAGTAGTCACCGCACCTTTCGGCCTCACCCTTGGCGGCGGCGCAGAGATCTGCCTGCATGCCGCGCGCCGCCAGCCTCACGCTGAAACCTATATGGGCCTCGTCGAGGCCGGCGTGGGTCTCATCCCCGCCGGCGGCGGCACAAAAGAGATGCTGCTTCGCGCCCTCGACGCCGCCACGAGTCTCGCTCCACCCGACCCGCGTGGTGCCGGGGCCCCCAGCGACAGGTCTTCGTCGCTGGGGTGGGGAGATCCCCCCTCGCGCTTCGCTCAATCCATCGAGTTCGCCGCAGCCCTCAAACGCACCCTCGAAACCATCGCCATGGCTAAGTTCTCTACCTCCGCCGCTGAAGCTCGCTCGCTCGGCCTGCTCTCACCGGCCGACCGCATCACCATGAACCGCGAGCGCCTTCTCCTCGACGCCAAGGCGCAGGCCGTCGTACTCGCCGAGTCCGGCTACGCGCCGCCGCAGCCGCGCACGCAAATCCCCGCTCCCGGTATGGCCGCACTCGCTACTCTCGAAACGGGCATCTATTTGATGGGTGAAGCCGGCTACGCCTCCGAGCATGACCAGAAGGTCGCCCGCTGGGCCGCGTATATTCTCTCCGGCGGCCGCATTACCCCCGGCACACTCGTCACCGAGCAGTACTTCCTCGATCTCGAGCTCGAGGCCTTCCTCTCCCTCTGTGGCGAGCGCAAGACCCAGGAGCGCATCGCCTTCACCCTCAAAACCGGCAAGCCGTTACGCAACTGATCCGCGCGCCACGTGAAAAGGTTGCGCTTCCGTCTCGCTCGGCATAGATTGCTCGTGGGACTCCACATGGATCACACGCGTTTCCAGCCAGTGTTATTGGTCCTGTTTGTTCTTTGCTTGGGTCCTGCTGCCCGGCCGCAGGACATGCACTCTTCCGCACTCAATACTTCCGGCAAAATCATCTTCGACGGCCGTCTCGCCCCTTACCTCATCCGCCATCTTCCCGTGAACGCCTTTCCCCAACTCCCGCCGCCGGTCCAGGAAGTGCTCACTCGCCGAGGCTGCCTCATCCCGCAAACCTACGAAGCGCATCAGCCGGAAAACGTCGTCCACGCTAGTCTGCAAGGTCCAGGCTCCACCGACTGGGCTGTGCTCTGCTCTGTCAACGGCACCGTTTCTTTGCTGGTTTTCTTCTCGACCAACTACGCTTCTCCCGCCACCCTCGCCAGCGCGCCCGAAACCGAGCGTCTCCAGTCCCACGGCTCAAGCGGTGTCCTCGGGTTCAACTGGGGCATCGATCCCGCGTCAGCTGAGCAGGTCCACCAGGCACAAATGAACATGCGCCATCTGCCGCCCCGCATCGGCCACGATGCTCTCGCCGACTCCGTCGTCGACCAGCACACCATCTACCACTTCTATTCCGGCAATGCCTGGACGCTCCTCGACACCCAGGATTGACTTCGTTTCTCACTCTGCTACGCCGAACGAGACTCCGGCCTCCGCTCGGCTTGACCATCGCCCGCCTCACCATCTAACAATGAGCCAGCAGAACGTCGTTTTTCTCACTGATCACTGACCACTGCTCCGAAGGAGCCTCCCATGCCCGAAGCCGTCCTCGTCGCCGCCGTTCGCACGCCGGTGAGCCGCGCCCCCAAAGGTGCGCTCTCCACCACCCGCCCCGACGACCTCGCCGCAATCGCGATCACCGGCGCGCTCGACCGGCTTCCCGCGCTCGCCAAATCTGAAATCGACGACGTCATTCTCGGTTGCGCTCAGCCCGAGGGCGAGCAGGGCTGGAACATCGCTCGCTACGCCGCCCTCCGCGCCGGTCTTCCTGTCGAAATCCCCGGCGCCACCGTCAATCGCCTCTGCGCCTCCGGTCTCGAGGCCATCGCTGTTGCCGATCAACGCATCCGCTCCGGCCTCGCGCAAGTCATCGTTGCCGGCGGAGCCGAATCCATGAGCCTCATTCCCATGGGCGGCAACAAGCCCAGCCCCAATCCATGGCTCGCTGAGAATTACCCCGCATCCCTGCTCACCATGGGCCTTACCGCGGAGCGCGTCGCCCACCATTACTCGGTCTCGCGCGACGACCAGGACGCCTTCTCTCTCTCCAGCCATCAGAAAGCTCTCGCCGCGCAAGCTGCCGGCCGCTTTGTGGAAGAGCTGATTCCCGTCACCGTCACCACTGCGACGCCCGACTCAAAAAATGGCAAGCCACACGCCCAGGAAAAGAAGTTCTCCGCCGACGAAGGTCCCCGCGCCGACACCTCCGCCACAGCCCTTGCGCAGCTCAAACCCGTTTTCCACGCGCAGGGCACGGTCACCGCCGGCAACTCCTCGCAAACTTCCGACGGAGCCGCCGCCGCCATCCTCATGGACGCGAGCCGAGCGCAACAACTGGGCATCACCCCGCTTGCCCGTCTTGTCTCCTATGCCGTCACCGGCTGCCTGCCTGAAGAAATGGGCATCGGTCCCATCACCGCCATTCCCAAGGCGCTCAAGCTCGCCGGCCTCACTCTCAACGACATTGAGCTCATCGAACTCAATGAAGCCTTTGCCGCGCAGGTTCTGGCGATCGTCCGCACTCTCGGCATCGATCCCGCGCGCGTCAATATTAACGGCGGAGCCATCGCTCTCGGCCATCCGCTCGGCTGCACCGGCGCCAAACTTACAGCTACACTTCTCCGAGAGATGAAAGCGCGGAGCGCGCGCTACGGCATGGTCACCATGTGCGTCGGCGGTGGCATGGGCGCCGCCGGCATCTTCGAGAATCTCGATGGAGGAGCCTCTTGAAAGCCGCTCGCTGGCCGCTTTCCATCGTGAACGCGCTCTTGCTCGCCGGTTGCGCGTACTTTGCCTGGCATGAGTTGTTTGGTCTCATGTTCGGGATGGGAGAATCGGGAACTTCACCCGGCTTATTAGGCGGAGCCTTTCTGCTCGTCACCGCGCTTGGAGTGGTGGGCTTTGCCGTTGCCGCGTTCGGCGTTTTTTCGAGGCTGCGAGTTTTCGGTCTCCTCGGTTTGGCCAGCGCCATCGCATCTCTTCCCGCCGCAGCGATTTTCGCTTGGCAGGAGGTTCGAGTCATCCTCTCGATATCGAACTCGACCGATCCCTGGCTGCGATCCTGGTATCAGGCGCACACTTGGGATCGCGTGGAGA
Source organism: uncultured Acidobacteriaceae bacterium (assembly GCA_963751285.1). Taxonomy (GTDB): domain Bacteria; phylum Acidobacteriota; class Terriglobia; order Terriglobales; family Acidobacteriaceae; genus Telmatobacter. Next base: position 23,807 of record CAVVUE010000020.1, read on the forward strand.
GCTTTCTGCCCGTCGCTCTGGATCTCGCAGCGATCTGTCTGTCCGCGCTGTGGCTACGCCAACTCGCTCGCCGGCCTTCCGTAGTTTAACGTTCGATCAGCTCATCCGATTCTATGTGGTACCCCACAAGCCGAAACTGATCACCTGACTTGATCCAGACAATCGTTTCCACTCCGGTCGCGTTCTTTGAAAACGTTGTTTGGCAAACCAGCCTGATGGTCGTCCCCGACGTAGTGGTGTTGATATTGAAGCCCTGTTGCTTGCAATTCTCGGGTGCCCCCAGTTTGCGCGCCACGGCTGAGAACAGTGCGTCCGATTTCTCCCGGCTGACAGCGTCCTTGTAACGCTGGTCAGCGCCGTCGTAGATCCCAGCCAGGTCACCATTTGTCATCTTCTGGTGCATTCCGGCAGCCAGGGTCTGTGCTTGTTGCTCACCATTGGCCATCGTACTGAAGCAGCCTGAAATTACCCCGAAACATCCTGAGACCCCTATGGATACAAGAAAGAGACCGAGGGTAAGGACGATTGAGGTTTGAAGGGATTGTCCTGCCCGGTGTTTCGTGCCGAACCGCGAATCTGCGGAAAGCTCCTTCATTCATTCTCTCTTTCTTGCAATGAAATGCGTACTTCAAAACTCACACGCATCCTATGCCGGCATGGCTGCAGGTAAAGCGGCGTGCGTGCGCCCGAACCCTGAACCCTGACTCCCAGACTCCTGATCCCGGATCCCTGATCCCTAGTTCTGAAAAAACTCCCCATGCCCTCCGTTCGCCCACGGATCATACTGCTCCGCAAACTTTGCGCGATCTTCCACACTGGGATGGCTGTAGAGCCAGAACTCAATGAACGGGCTGGGATTTGGATCTTCCAGCCACGCATTCCCTAAATCGTTGAATGCAGCTACAGCCGTTTTCTGCGGATCGGGCACAATTCCGTGAATGGCCTCCTGACCGTACACATCGGCCTGGTGCTCATAGTGGCGGCTCACGGCGTTGGCCGCCGGCTCCGCCAGAAAGCTCGCAATCGAAATGGCGAAGAGCAACACAATAAACCCCGTTCTTGAGCAGAGTTCGCTCGTGCCCCATCGCGCACCAACCCGCCGCACCAGCCACGCGGCAAATCCCGCGCACGCCCAGTACACAAAGAAAAGGCCCACCGAGTAGATTGCAATATATTTCGGGATGTGGTTCAGGACGTAGTGACCGCTCTCGTGGCCAAAGATAAACAGCACCTCATCGTTGGGAACCCGCCCCGCTGTCGTATCCCACACCACGATCCGCTTGGTCGCGCCGATTCCATTCACATATGCATTCAGCCCGTTTGTCTTCAGGCTGGCCTTCATCAAATACATGCGGTCCGGCGGAATATTGGTCCCCGTGCGTGCGACTACCTTCTCCAGCTCCGTCACCAGCACCGGATGATTATTCTGGAGCGGCTCAAACTTGTCGAAGATGGGCGCCAGCAAAGGCGCAACAAAGATGACCAGCACCAGAATGGGCAAGCTGACGATCCACAATCCCAACCAGTAGCGCCGCGGCCAGCGCCGCACAATCCAGTTGAAGAGCAGCAAAATCGGCACGCCGAACAACAGCGCCAGTCCCAGCGACTTCCCCTCGTCGCCAAACCAGCTACCCCATCCCTGCACGCTGATGCCGTAGCTGCGCTCGTAATGCTGTCCCAGCCAATCTACCGGCAGGCCGGCCACCGCCGAAATGATGAAGTACACGGCGAAAAACACCAGCCCCTGAACCCAGCGCTTGCCCGAAATCCCCTGCGTCCATCCCTCAATCCCGGACCATCCGCGCGCCGCGAGCAGGATCCATAAGAAGACGATCCCCCAAATCGATCCGGCAATATTCAGGATGTTGCGGATGCGGCTCAGCGCAATCGCTTTGGCCAGCTTGTCCGGTGGCAGGGTGTAGGCCTCCTGCTGATTCGCAGGTGCCGCCGGGCCGTTTTGTGCGGACGATGCCGGCGCATTCTGCGCGGCCGGTGTGGATTGATGTTGAGCGGCGGTGGCCAGCATGGTCCACCCCATCAGCAACGCGGCACAACAAAGCAAAGACAACAATGCGCGGCGAAATGTCATATCATCTCCCTTATATTCCGCAAACCTGCGACAATCAGACACACAGATGCTTTTACTCGAATCGCCGGCCCTTCTACCACACAATTCTGCGCTTCGCGCTTTTCGCCGTCCTCCGGGTGTGCCGATCGTCACTGTTGCCGCGGCCTTGCTCCCGCTGTTGTTGGCGCCCGTCACATCCCACGCGCAGCAGCCAGTTCCAGTTCTTCTCGACGCCATGACTACCGAGCTGCACCGCGCGTTCACGTCGCTCGGCAAGCCCGCGGGCGCCTCAGCCTCAAACGTTGCACCATCGTCAAGCGTTGCCCCACCCTCAACCGTTGCCCCATCCTTGGCGTCTGCGTCAGCAGACGCCAAGGGTGGGAATGCACCAACCCCATCCGCCACCGACCAGCAACTCCCGCCCTACTTCCTCAGCTACTCCGTGAGCGAAGCCAGCTTCGTCGCCATCCGCGCTCAGTACGGCGCGCTCACCGATAGCTCCTCAGGCCGCACCCGCGTGGCCGACGTCCAGGTTCGTGTTGGCAGCTCCACGCTCGACAATACGCACGGCACGCATCGCGGCTCCGCCGTCAACACTCTGCAACTTCCGCTCGGCGACGATCGCGAAGCCCTCATGCGTTCGCTTTGGCTCGCCACCAACACCGGTTACGGCAACGCGCTCGACAACTACCTCCGCGTAAAAACTGAAGCCCAGGTGCGCGCCAAGGAGGAAGACACATCGCCCGACTTCAGCCGGCAAACGCCGCAAACCTACATCGGCCACGTGGCCCCTCCCGTCGTCATCGACCGCGCCGCATGGGAGCACCGGGTGAGGGAACTGTCGAAGATCTTTCGCGACTACCCCGACGTGTACCAGAACATGGTTCTTCTCACGGTGCAGAATGAGACGGATTACTTCGCTTCGTCTGAAGGTTCGCAAATCGTTACGCCGCATCTGCAGGCGCGCCTCGTGGTCGCCGCCGTCACCCGCGCCGACGACGGCATGGACCTCTTCCGCGAGCAGACCTTCGAAGCCGAAACCGTCGACGGCCTTCCCAAACCATCCGATCTCGAAGCCGCGATGCGCGCCCTCGGGCAAAGTCTTGAAGCCCTGCGCAAAGCTCCAGTCACAGAGCCGTTTGATGGCCCCGCCATTCTCTCCGGCCGTGCCGCCGCGGTGTTCTTTCACGAAGTGCTCGGCCACCGCCTTGAAGGCCAACGCCAGCGCGGCGATGAAGAGGGCCAGACCTTCACGAAAGATGTCGGCAAGGATGTACTGCCCAGTTTCCTCTCTGTCGTCGACGACCCCACACAGACCACCTTCGGCAACACCTGGCTCAGCGGCAGCTATCAATATGACGATGAAGGCCAGAAGGCCGAGCGCGTCGACCTCATTCAGGACGGAGTGCTCAAGAACTTCCTCATGTCGCGCCTGCCCATCGCCAGCTTCAATGAGTCCAATGGCCACGGCCGCGCTGAGACCGGCCACGTCCCCACCGGCCGCCAGGGCAACCTGATTGTCACTTCAACCAAAACCGTCTCTGAGGCCGATTTGCGCAAGGAACTTATCGAGGAAGCCAAAAAGCAAGGCAAACCCTACGGCCTCTACTTTGAAGACATCTCCTCCGGCTTCGCCGTCACCCAGCGCAACTCGCCGCAAGCCTTTCAGGTTATTCCGCTCGTCGTCTGGCGGGTGTATGTCGACGGCCGTCCCGACGAGCTCGTCCGCGGCGTCAGCATCGTTGGCACTCCGCTCGCTGCCATGAAGAGCATTCTTGCCACCGGCGACAAGAGCGAGGTCTTCAACGGTGAGTGCGGAGCCGAGTCAGGCACCGTCCCCGTCAGCGCCGTCGCTCCTGCCATGCTCCTCAGCTCACTTGAAACGCAGCGCCAGCCGCAAGGCACAGCGCGGCCGCCCATCCTCCCCATCCCCAGCGCGGATTCGCAGCCGACAGCAACAAAGGAGGCGCAATGAGCCTCACGAGTTCACGTGTCCGGCGTAGCGCCGGTCTCCTGACCGGCTGTACCGGCGGCGTCCACGCCGGCGGCATTCTTGCATGCGCAACGCTTGTTTCGCTGTTTCTCTTTACTCCCCTCTCCGGAGCCGCCCAATCCACCCGCGCCGACGCCGAAAAAGATCCCGTCCTTCAAGCCATGCTCACCGAACTCGACCGCAGCATGAGCCAGCTCCAGTTGAAAGGCTTCGCCAAGCCATTCTTCATCCAGTACCGCATTGAAGAAATCGACGATTTCGAAACCAAGGCCGAGTTCGGCTCCACCGAAGGCTCCGAGCGCGCTCATCAGCGCGTCACCCGCGTTACCGTCCGCGTAGGCGATTACAAAACCGACAGCTCCGGCGGCCGCGGCGACGGCTCTCTCGAGCTCGCCGCCCTCGACGACGATCCCGTCGCCCTCCGCTCCGCGCTCTGGACCGCGACCGACCAGGCCTACAAAGCCGCGCTCGCGGCCTACGCGCAAAAGCAGGCGGCATTGAAAGAAGTGCAAACGCCGCCGCAGGCTGACGACTTCAGCCAGGAAAAACCCATCATCTCGCTTGGCCCACCCATTGCCCTCCAATTCGACGCAAACACATGGGCCGACCGCGTCGCGCGATTGAGTGGCCTTTACCGCACCGACTCGACACTCAGCGCCGGCGAGCATGATATCGAGTACTCCAGCGCCAGCTTTCGGGCCCGCTCAGTCACAACCCGGATCGTCACCAGCGAAGGAACCATCGTTCGCAAATCTTCGGCTGAGTATCAGGAATCTTTCGCCGCCGGCACACAGGCCCCCGATGGCATGCGCCTCGACCGCTCCTACGGCTCAGTTGGAACTTCGCTTGCCGACCTCGATTCCGAGTCCGTCTTCAACAAGCACGCTGTCGAAGAAATCGCGTCACTCGCCGAACTGCGCAAAGCGTCGCTTGTCGAAGAGGAGTATCACGGCCCGTTGCTCTTCAGCGCCGACGCCGCAACCGACACGCTGCACAATCTTCTGGCAGCTGCGGTCACGGCCACCCGTCCGGCCCTCGGCACTGAAGCGCGCACCAACGGCCCCTTCGCCTCCAGCTATCACGCGCGCGTGATGCCCGATTTCATGAACGCAGTCGACGATCCCGGCCTGAAGACCTTCGACGGCAAAGGCCTCATCGGCAGCTACGAAATCGACGACGAAGGCGTTCCCGCGCAAGCCGTTAAGCTCGTTGACGCCGGCCGTCTCGACAGCTATCTCATTGGCCGCCAGCCGGTGCGCGACTTCCCGCAATCAAACGGCCACGGCCGCGCCGGCATCACCGGCCCCGCGCACCCCATGATCAGCGTCCTCAAAATCACCGCGGACAACGGCCTCTCTGACGACGACCTCAATCAAAAGCTGCTCGCCCTGGCAAAGGATCGCGGCCTGTCTTCCGTCTACTTCGTCGAGACCATGGGCTCTGCGCTCAGTCCGCGCCTGCTCTATCGCCTCAGCCTCGATGGCAAGCGCACGCTCGTTCGCGGCGCCGCATTGGACGACATCGACGAGCGTGCCCTCCGGTCCAGCATCGTCGCAGCCGGCAAGAATCTGTGGATGGCCAACTACTTTGGCGACCCTCCGGTCACCGTCCTCGCTCCCGCGCTGCTCTTCGACGACGCCACCGTGCGTCGCGCCAACGAGAAAAACGAAAAGTTGCCCTTCTATCCCCCGCCCGACTAGATCACTTTCACAAGCCCAGGTCATCTCCGCCTCACACCGCCCACACCGGCAGGTACTCCTCCTGCCGGCCCCGGTTTTGTTTCATCGATGTGACAACCATCCCACGCAACGGGACAGCCCAAGCCGAAAGCTCCGCCACCTTCCCCTTCGCACCAACTTTCCCGCACCCCAACCACTGTTTCCAGCATCCATCCAAGCAGAAGGTATTGCCGCGCATGCGAGAATGAAGCTTCAGCTCTCCCGTGCCTTACATTCCGGGCGCCCCGCTGGTCCTTTTGCATCCCGCGCCGGAATTACCCACAGAGCAACCGGGTCAATCCCACAAATTACAATCCGAACGGAGGAGATTTCCCCAATGGCATACGAGTTACCGCCCCTTCCTTACGACTACAACGCGCTCGAGCCTTTCATCGACGCCGAAACCATGCACCTCCACCACGACAAGCATCACCAGGCCTACATCAACAACGTCAACGCCGCCATCGCCAGCCATCCCAACCTGGCCTCCAAATCCGTTGATGACCTGATCAGCGATCTCAATGCCGTCCCCGAAGACATTCGCGGCACGGTCCGCAACAACGGCGGAGGCCACTCCAACCACTCCATGTTCTGGACCATCATGGGCAAGGCCAACTCACCCGGCATCGGCGGCCACCCCTCTGGCGACATCGCCAAGCAAATCTCCGCCGACTTCGGTGACTTCGAGGCCCTCAAGAAGACCTTCAACGAAACCACGGCCAAGCAGTTCGGCTCCGGCTGGGGCTGGCTCGTCTTCCAGGGCGGCAAACTCAAGGTCATCACCACCGCCAATCAGGATTCGCCGCTGTCGCAGGGAATTTATCCCATCCTCGGCAACGACGTCTGGGAGCACGCCTACTACCTCAAGTACCAGAACCGCCGTCCCGACTACCTCGCTGCCTGGTGGAATGTCGTCAACTGGGCCGAAGTCAACAAGCGCTTCGCCAAAGTGAAGAAATAGAAGCAGCTCTTAGCCACTAGCTGCTAGCCAGTTTGCAGGAGCTCGACGGCCCGCGCTCTCGCATTGATGAGCTAGCAGCTAGCAGCTAGAAGCTAGAAGCTAGAAGCTTCTTCCCCTGCCGGAGGTGAACCCAACCATGGCCACGATCCAAATGACCGTCCGCCCCGAGGACCTTTCTCAGGTTCCCAAAGGCGGCGAGCGCATCCCCGAGCCCGGCGTTCTCACCATCTTCGGTGCCTCCGGCGACCTCACCAAGCGCAAGCTGCTCCCCGCGCTGTTTCATCTCTTTCAAGCGAATCTCCTGCCTGAAGAATTCGCCATCGTCGGCGTGGCGCGCCGCCCGCTTGGCGACGATTTTGCCAAAGACATGCGCGAAGGCATCATCGAGTTCGGCGGCGCAGATGCAGGCGATCCTAAGCTCGCAAATTTCGTCGGCCACATCAGCTACTTTCCCCTCAACTTCGACGACACCTCCCACTACGCCGCTCTCAAAACCGAACTCGATCGCATCGCCAAAGAGAAGGGAATTGGTGACGATCGCCTCTTTTATCTCGCTACCGCGCCCGAGTTCTTTGCCGGCATCATCGAAAACCTGGGCGCGCACGGCATGGCGAAGCCGGAAAAAGGCCGTGTCGCCGTCGTCATCGAAAAACCCTTCGGCCACGACCTCGACTCGGCTCGCGAACTCAATCGCCAGGTCAACGCTGTCTTCAGCGAGAATCAGGTCTTCCGCATCGACCACTACCTCGGCAAAGAAACAGTACAGAACCTGCTGGTCTTCCGCTTCGCCAACGGCATCTTCGAGCCAATCTGGAAGCGCAATTATATCGACCACGTGCAGATCACAGTCGCCGAAACGCTCGGCGTCGAAGGTCGCGGTCCGTTCTACGAAAAGGCCGGCGCTCTACGCGACGTCGTCCAGAACCACATGATGGAGCTGCTCTCCCTTGTCGCTCTCGAGCCGCCGTCCAGCTTTGACGCCGACAGCGTGCGCCGCGAAAAGTTCAAAGTCTGGCGGGCCATCCCCTCCATCCCCATACTCAATACCGTCCGCGGCCAGTATGGCCCGGGCATCGTCGAGGGAGAGCACGTCATCGGCTATCGCGACGAAGAGCGCGTCAATCCCGAGTCCGGCACGGAAACCTACGCCGCCCTACGCCTCGAAATCGAGAACTGGCGCTGGGCTGGCGTCCCCTTCTATCTCCGCGCCGGCAAGCGCATGAAGAAACGCGCCACCGAAATCTCCATCTTCTTCAAGCAGCCGCCGCTTCTCATCTTCAACCGCATGGCTACCTTTGGCCCTTGCAGCGAGATCCAGCCCAACCTGCTTACCATCCGCATCCAGCCCGACGAAGGCATCGCCCTGCGTTTCGGCGCCAAAGTCCCCACTAGCCCCGAAATGGCCGTCTGCCCCGTCTATATGGACTTCGACTACGAAGCGGCGTTCGGCAAATCCAGCGCCAACGGCTACGAGCGTTTGCTCCTCGATGCCATGCTCGGCGATCAAACCCTCTTTGCCCACCGCGACGGCGTCGAAACCACCTGGGCCCTCTACACGCCCGTCTTACAGGCCTGGGCTGCCAAGAAACCTGAGGTCTTTCCCAACTACTTTGCTGGCTCCTGGGGTCCCGAGTGCGCCGATCACCTTCTTGAGCACGATGGCCGCGCCTGGCGCAACGAGCTCGGCCGCAGATCATAAACAGTAGCGCCGGTCCCCAGACCGGCTGTCGTGCGGGCCGGGTGCCCCATTCTAGCCGCGCATTTTGCGGCGAGGGTGGGGGAGAAGTACTCACCCCCCTGGCTCAGCGAGGTCCCATGCTCACTCAATCCGAAAAAGCCCACGCCTTTCGCGCCCTTCACCAGCGCGACAAAGCCTTCATCATCCCCAACCCATGGGACGCCGGTACCGCGCGCCTGCTCGCGCACATCGGATTTGAAGCGCTTGCCACCACCTCTGCCGGCTACGCCTTCTCCGCCGGCAAGCCCGATCACGGCGTCGGCCGCGATGCCATGTTGCGGCATGTTGCCGCCATCGCCGCCGCAGTCGATCTGCCCGTCAGTGGTGATCTCGAGAACGGCTACGCGGATTCTCCGCGGGACGTCGCGCAAACCGTAGTCGCCGCTGCCGCCGCAGGGCTGGTTGGTTGCTCCATTGAGGATGATTCCGGCCGCGCGGATGACCCGATCTATGAAATCGCCTTCGCCGCCGAGCGCGTCCAGGCGGCCGCTGAAGCCGCGCACTCTCTTTCGTTTCCTTTCACGCTTACGGCCCGCGCAGAAAACTACCTTCACGGTCGCACAGATCTCGGTGACACTATCAAGCGCCTGCAGAAGTATCAGGAGGTTGGCGCCGATGTTCTCTACGCGCCCGGCCTCACCCGCAAAGAAGATATCGCCGCGGTGATCCGTTCCGTCGATCGCCCGGTCAACGTGCTCGCTGGCCTTGGCGATCCTCCGCTCGACCTGGCAACGCTCTCTGAGCTGCGCGCCAGGCGAATCAGTATCGGAGGGGCTCTCGCGCGCGCAGCGCTCGGGGCATTCCTCCGCGCCGCTCACGAAATGCGCGACTACGGCACCTTCACCTTTACCAAAGACGCCGCCAGCGGTCGCGACCTGAACCAGATCTTCGCCCGATCTGCTTAAACCGCCAGCTGAGCAGGCGCTCCCGTCCACAAATTGGTGACACCTCAGGAGAAGTTTTCAACTTGCCCAGTCAAACCACATCATGTCGCCATCATAGAAACTGGCGCATGGATATTCCGCGCCATCTTCGAGCCGCCTGACGCGAAGCCTTACCTCCTCGCGCATCATCTCCCACGGTTTCCTTTCGGTTATCCCTGCGATGCTGACATAAGCCACAAAACGCGAGTCGGGCGACCACGATAGCCCGGTCTCGGCTTCGGTTGCGAACAGCAGCTTCTTCTCGCCGGTGGAAGCGAGAATGCGGTAATAGGCACAGCCGCGCAAGGACGGCGGACAGAAAAGGTACGCAATCCACTTCCCATCAGGCGACCAGGTCCCAAAACCTCCGCTGGCAATCTCTTTCGATGCCTTCGTCTGCGTGTCAAAGAGACGCAGGCTGCGAATTCCCCGAGGCTTGTTGACTGTATAGACGACCTGCTTGTCGTCGGGCGACCAGCACTGGGGAACGACAAAGGCATTCAGATCGCTGTCGACTACCTCAGTCTGCCCGGTGTTGAGATCGAAAATCAGCAATTTGTCATTGGACCAACCCTGCTCTTGCCGGCGGTCGTCCATCGTTGTTACCAGCTTCGACATGTCGTGGGACCAGCAGATAGACGAGCCTTGATTCACCAGGCCTTGGTAGTCCTTCAGACCGCTTCCGTCGGTTCGCACGGTAGCCAGAACAAAGCCGCCAGGGCACTCTTGCGCATTTGGGGTAGGGTGCGTAAAGCCCGGGGGCAGGCAATGGGAAAACGCAATCCTTGTCCCATCGGGCGAAACCGTGCCGCTCTCCACGGATCCTTGATCAAGGAACGGTTTGGACGGCGTCATCGCGCGGTCCGCAAACGAAATCGTGTAGACCTTGTTGTCAAACACCTCGACTGAAACCAGCCGGTAACCGCGCTCGCGCTGGAGCCGAACGAGTTCCGACCGAACGGTGCTTCTGCGCCAAAGGATGAAAGGGACAAGCAGGAGAAGAGCGGTGCACACCGTTAGTGCCAAACCCCTTTGCGAGCAAACGAACCGAAATGAATTGCGTAAGAATCCGGGCATTCGAGCGCCCCATGAGCTGAAGTTTTGGGATAGGCACCCTATTCTATCCTCTTTCAGAATGCATTCGAGAAAGCACATCGGCCTAACCCGTCAACTCGCTCGTCCCACCAACTCCGCTAGCCGGCTGATCCCTGACCCCTGATCCCTGCCCCCTGCCCTCGATCCATCGCCTCATTCGCCAGCCGGTCGGCCTCTTTGTTTCCCCCCCGCAGCGTGTGCCGCATCTCAAACCCGTCCAGCTTGAGCGCTCTCCGCTGCGCCTCTTCCCACAGCGGCCGCAGCCCGGGGCTCTTCACTTTGTACCGGCCCTTCATCTGCTGCACCATAAGTTCTGAATCGGATACCACCCGCAGCCGCCGCGCCGCGTTCTTGAGCGCCCAATCCATCACTGCCAATAACCCCTTGTATTCTGCATAGTTATTGGTCTGCCGCCCCAGGTACTCGCTCAGCCGGGCCACGACCTGCCCCTTTGGATCCTCAATCACCGCCCCGTACCCCGCAGGCCCCGGATTGCCCCGAGATCCACCATCGCAATGCGCGGTAAACCATCCGCTCGCAGTCGCTTCCGCAGCCTCTTCCCTTGCGCCCTCAAACAGATTTCCCATCATTGCCTATAGTTTACCCGCCATCCATCTCGTTGCGATGTTCCCTGTCTCCTCGCTCCCTTGCCCCCTCGCTCCCTGTCCTTCTACTCCCTACTGGCTATTCCCTATTCCCTGCTTCTTGTTGACCAAACTCATCATTCCACGTCTATTTCCATGCACACAGGCTTGATCTTCCGGCAGCGGAGAGACGATGGCTACGGACGCGATCGGCGTTTCTATCACTCCTTCAATGAGTCTTGCCCAGGCCGCTACCACCTTGGCTTGGCCGGCAGGCGGGAGGGTACAATCCTCACAAGAAGTGGTTGCGACGCGAGCAATGGGCGGGGCGAGGCGGCAGAACTCCAATGGCGACGATTCGAGCCGGCCGCAGGAGCGTGTGCAGAGCCGTGCCCATGAGATGGACCTCATCCGCGAGGCCCAGGCCGGTTCCCGCGCTGCCTTTGATGCTCTCGTCCGTCAATATGAGCACCAGGTCCTGCGCCTGGCGCTGCACCTCACAGGCTCAGAGCAGGACGCGGAAGATATTTATCAGGACGCTTTTCTCAAAGCCTTTCGATATATTGGCAACTTCCGCTTTGAGTGCTCGTTTTATACGTGGATCTATCGCATCGTAACCAACCTCTGCCTGGATCAGTTGCGCCGCCGCAAAACACGCCGCGAGGACCATGCCGTGGTGGTCGACCGCACTGGAGACGAGATCGACCTGCTCGCGTCGGTCTCCGATAATCGGTCGTTTTCCAACCCGGCCCGCGAGCTCGACCGCAAGATGCTTGGCGAAAAAATCCAGGCCGCGCTGGGCAAGCTTACACCGCGCGAACGGATGGTTTTTGAATTGAAGCACTATCAGGGCCTTCGCCTGCGCACCATTGGCGAAATGTTGAACACCACGGAAGAGACCGCCAAGAATACCCTCTTCCGCGCAACCAAAAAGTTGCGCTTGCATCTGGCGGAACTGCGGTAGCCGCTGCCGGCCGTCAGGCCGTCTGCTCGGTTTTTTGGTACTGGGCCATCGGTTGAACCCGATGAGCCAAAAAGAGAATAAATGAGCTCGAGCCGAACACAACGAGCTAAAAGCTAATAGCCAAAGGCTCGAAGCTGCTTTTAGGGGCTGGAAGGACGTAACTATGAATTGCGAACTCGCACATGAACGAATGGTCACTGCAGCGTACGGTGAGCTCTCTGACGAATTGACCCACGAACTCGAGCGCCACCTGGCCGGCTGTTCGGGCTGCCAAAGCGAGCGCGAACAGATCATCGCCCTCAGGGTGCTTGCCAATGCGCATCCCGTCGTGGAGCCGGATCCGAATCTTATCGCCCGCGCTCACCTTCATCTCGACGAGGCGTTGGATGCAATACCGCCCAAGCTTTGGTATGAACGGTTAGGCGGGCGCATTCTGAATAACTTTGCCACCTTGCAAGGCGCTCCCGTCGCCGCGCTGCTTCTGCTCGTCGCCGGAACCGGAGCCGGCCTTCTCGGCGGCTACCAGTATGCGCAGGGCCGTGCCGCCCATGCAGCCACAGAGGCGACGTCTTCGTCTCTGGTTAAACCCCAACCCGCCGCGCCGCAGACCGCGCTCACCAATGTCACCGGAGTCTCAGCAATCGTCCGCCAGCCCAACAGCGAAATGGTCGACGTCAGCTACAACCAGCTCGTCCCGCGCCAGATTGAAGGTTCCCTCGATGATCCTGCCATCCGGCAATTGCTGATGCTGGCCACTGAGGACGCAGCCTCGCCCGGCATTCGTGATGACTCCGTGGCGCTGCTCGCCGCCGAGTGCCGCGCCGGCCACAGTTGCCAGCCCACCGGCATTCGCGAGGCGCTGATGGTGGCTCTGCGCTACGACCGCAGCCCCAAGGTGCGCCAGAAGGCCCTTGAAGGCTTGCAGCCCTACGTGGCCGACGATGTGCGTGTTCGCGACGCGGTGCTTGAAGCGGTGCTGAACGACAGCGATCCCGCAGTCCGCACCGCGGCCATCGGTTTGCTTGAGCCTGTTGACGCCGATACTAGCGTCCGCCAGGTCCTCTATTCCGTTTCCAATTCTGACGATAACCCCCAGATCCGGAATGTTTCCCGGCAGGTTTTGAGCCGGGTGTCCGAAATTCAGTAAGAATGCATACCATTCCGGCCACCGCACCGTCTGAGAGAGTGCGGACCGGACAAAAAAGATTTCCGGGGAGTAGAAAAAACATGAAACACCTTTTGAGGCCGTACCCTGTATCTCATCGCAACCTTGCTCTTGCCACTCTGGCCGCTGCGGCAGCGATGCTCGCTGCGGCGCCCTCCGTCGTCCACGCGCAGGCGCTGGACCTCGCCCCTTTCTTCGACGATTCCAGTACTTTGCTCTCCCACACCAGTCCCGCCGGCTACCTCGGCGTGGATATCACCGACATTGACGCCGACAAGGCGCAGTCGCTCAAGCTCAAGGACACGCGTGGCGCGGTGATCACGCTCATCGATCACGACGCTCCCGCCGGCCAGATCGGCCTTCACGTCAACGACGTCATCCTCGCCATCGATGGCCAGAACGTCGACAGCGCCGAAGCATTGCGCCGCGTCCTTCGCGAGATTCCGCCAGGCCGCAAGGTCAGCCTCGAAATCAGCCGCGACGGCAACATCCAGACGCTCGCCGTGCAGTTGGCCGACCGCAAGGAAATGGAAAAGGCGATCTGGAGCAAGATCGGCGTTGATGCCGACGGCGTCTCGCCCATTCCGCCGCCTCCCGGCATGGGCGTCCTCCCCGGCAGCGGCGGTACACCTCTCTCTAGCGGCTTCCACATGTCGCTTTTCACCAGCACGCTCAATGTCGGCGCCATGGTTGAGCCGCTCACCTCGCAGATGTCCGAGTATCTTGGCGTGCAAGGCGGTCTCATGGTCAAGCAGGTCGCCAAGAAGAGCGAAGCCGCCAAGGCTGGGCTCAAAGCCTTCGACGTCATCCTCAAGGTCGGCGCTGATTCCATCGCCACCTCCGCTGATTGGGACCGCTCCCTCCGCTCCAACGTCGGCAAGCCGGTCCGGGTCACCATCCTGCGCAGCGGAAAACAGCAGACTCTCAACCTCCAGGTCGACTCCAAACATCACAGCTGAGTCGAATCTGCTCTAGCCACCCTCCCGCACGTTATGGGGCGCCGCCAGCCGGCGCCCTTCGTGTTTCTGGGTCGCCAACTTCAATCGAATCTTTCGCTCCAGCGTCGAGCTTTGTTCATCGCGCTCGCGGAAACTAAACTAATCTCATGGAAGTTCTCTACGGCCTGCATCCGGTCGAGGAAGCTCTCAAAGCCGGACGCCGCCGCTTTGACCACGTCCTCGTCGCACGCGAGCGCCAGGACGATCGCCTGCAGCGCCTCGTCGCACAATGCCGCCAGGCCGGAATCCGCATCAGGCAGGAGCCCCGAGAGCAGCTCACCCTCGTCGCCAAAACGCCCGCGCACCAGGGCATCGTGGCCCTCGTCCGCCCGCAGGAATTCCTCTCCATCGAGGATCTCTTCGAACCCGATCCCACCAAGGCCGCCGCCCGCCTCATCCTCGCGCTCGACGGCGTTGAAGATCCGCAAAACTTCGGCGCGCTGCTCCGCGTCGCCGACGGCGCCGGTGTCGACGGTGTCATCCTCACCGAGCGCCGCTCCGCGCCCCTCAGCCCTGCGGCCGTGAAGGCCAGCGCCGGCGCAGCCGAGCACCTTCGCATCGCCCGCGTCGTCAACCTCGTCCGCGCCCTCGAGGATCTCAAGCGCCACAACCTCTGGATCGTCGGTCTCGACGAACGAGGCCCGACCGACTACGACCAGTTCGACCTCACCGGCGATCTCGTGATCGTCCTCGGACGCGAGGGCGCGGGCCTGCACGATCTTGTCCGCCGCACCTGCGACCACCTTCTCCGCATTCCCATGGCCGGCGGTGTCGCCTCGCTGAACGTCTCTGCCGCCGGAGCCGTCGTTCTCTATGAGGCCGCCCGCCAGCGCCGTGCTGCCAATGCACCCACCAAACTCGTCCAAGAAGCTGCCCCACGCAGTGGTGCCCCACGCGGTGGCGTGTTGCCCCATCCTTTTGCTAGCTTGCCAGCGAAAGGGCGGGAGGGCCAGACTCCCAAGCCTGGGAAACAGAAAGGTCTCGGCTCATGAAGTTCTCTCGCATCCGCTTTCCCCTCACCGCAAAGCGGATCGATTCCGTGAAGGGTACGGGCTTTAGCCCATACATCACCATCGCAAAGATGACGCGGGCTTCAGCCCCTGAGGGAAAGTCATCACATCTTTCGCGCTTCAATCTTTTCGCAGCCATTCTCCTGACCGCTGCCGTTTCGGCTTCATCCCAAACCACTCCAGCCCCACCACCACCCGACCAATCTCCGCAACCGCACGGCCAGGTCATCTTCTCTCGCTCCACTGACGAGAACGGCCAGACCACCACGACCGTCGGCCCCGCAGCGGCGCAATTCGCGGGCCAGCCCGTCACAGCTCCGGTCGCCACCGATGCTGAACGCCACGCCGTCACCTTCACCGCCTTGAACCTCGACGTGCACCTTCACCCCATCGACCACAAAATCGCTATCCGCGCCCTTCTCACGGTTCGCAACGACGGCCAATCCCCGCTCACGCACATCCCTTTGCAAATCTCTTCCTCGCTCGACTGGGAACACATTCGCGTCGACGGCCGCGACGTCCCGTTCACCGTCGCCACGCTCAACTCTGACGAGGACCACACCGGCCAGCTCCACGAGGCCGCCATCACGCTCGCCCATCCACTTGCTCCAGGCGCCACGCTCCAATTCGTCACCTTTTACTCCGGCGCCATCGAGCAATCCGCCAAGCGCCTCCTCGCCATCGGCGCACCCGGCGAGGTCGCCCTCCACTCTGACTGGGATGAGATCGGCGTCGACTTCACCGGCCTCCGCGGCTTCGGCAACGTCGTCTGGTACCCGGTTTCGAGCATCCCCGCCATCCTCGGCATGAGCCAGGCAACGGCTACGCTTCCCTGGCAGGCGGCTGGCGCGGCCAACGTCGACAGTGCGCGCGTCTTCGAAGAAATGGGCGAACACAAGCTCCGCATCTCTAGTGCGCGCTTCAGCATGCGTGTCAGTGTTGAATTCCCGCAGGGTCACGCGCCCACCGTCGCGCTCATCAATGGTCGACCTGCGCCGCTGCATATCATTCCACCCTCCACCAGCGGAGGCGATACCTCTGGCTTTGCCATCGCCGAGCTCAACGAGTCTACCCTCGGCTTTGAAGCTCCCAGCCTCTTCGTCGCCAACCGCACGCCCCACAAGGCCGACAACACCACGCTGTGGACTCTCCCCGCCGACGAAGCGGCCGCGCCCGATTGGATCTCCGCCGCAGCCACTGTCACGCCGTTCCTTCAGAGCTGGCTCGGCCCCGCGCCGCGCTCCCAACTCACGATTCTCGATCTGCCGGACCCCGACGACGCGACCTTCGAAGCCGGCCCGCTACTCGTCACCGCCATGCAACAGGCTGCACCCGATCAGCTCACCGACATCTTCGTCCATGCCCTTGCCCACGCGTGGATGTCCTCGCCGCGCGCCTGGCTCAGCGAAGGTGTGGCCCAATTCATGGGCACGCTCTGGCTTGAAAAGCAGTCCGGCCGTCAGAAAGCTCTTGAAGCTCTCGAATCGGGGCGCACGGCTCTCGCGCTCGAAGAGCCCGCCAGCCCCGGGGACAGCGAAGGTCAGCCGCTCGCCCAGGCCACGTCGCCGGTCTACTACCGCACCAAGGCCGCCTACGTCTTCTGGATGCTTCGCGACCTGATCGGCGATCCCGCGCTCGCTGCAGCTTTCCGCGCCTACGATCCTGCCGCCGACGCCGCCCGCGGCCTCGGCCCCAACCCAAATTCTGCTTACTTCAAGCAGCTGCTCAAAAATGCGGCTGCAGGCTCAGAGGCGTCCTCCGAGAGCTCTTCGCTCGCGATGTCGCCTGCCGCGCCGCCCACCGATCTCTCCTGGTTCTTTTCTGATTGGATCGACAACGACAAGGGCCTGCCCGATATCGCCATCGACAACGTCTACCCCACCTCTACTGTCGCGCCTCCGCCTCCCACCGACCGTTCCGTCATCAGATGGAGGGCCACCGACCCTTCAACCGGCCGGGACCTTCCGACCCCGGCCGCGTCTCCTGATGCGCCCGGAGAAGGCGCGCCAGTTTCAGGTCCCGAAGCCGGCACATGGATCGTAGCCGTCAATCTCTCCAATTCCGGCTACGCTGCCACTCAGGTCCCCGTCACCGTCAGCAACGCCGGCACTTCCATCACCCGGCGCGTCGTCGTTCCCGCGCGCGGCAAAATTACGCAGCGCATTCTCATCCAGGGCCGCCCCACGCAGGTTCAGGCCGACGACGGCACCGTCCCCGAAACCGAGGCCGATATCCACATCACCAGGCTCACAGTTACCGCTACTGACTCATCCGCACCAACCAGCGTCCCGCAATAACCAACGCCTCAACCTAACCCTGTCATCCTGAACGAGCTCGCGAAGCGAGCGGAGTGAAGGATCTGCGGTTGCTTCCTGACGGCGACGGTGGATAATGAGCTGATGCGCGAAAGCATAGTGAAGAGAATTCTCGCTCGACTGGATCCGACGTCAGATCCTGAATTCGCGCGGCTTAATCTCGGCGGATCGAAATGCTGGTCCCAAAAGTACCCGGACGTTCCTTCGCCTGATTCGAGGCTCTCCCCTCAAGTTCTCGCGGCAGCATGGACGTGCCATGACATTTACGGGGAAGAGATGCCTAGAATCGCCGCGGATCTTCTTGAAGCTGGAGTGGATTCACCATCGCTTAGACAGCTTGCAGGCGAAATTCACGTAACCTGCTCTGCCGACGTGGAGCGGCTTGTAGCGAAGGCGTTCCGGGAACTCGATATATCTTACCCACTCTTGGATTGCCAGGCCCAGCTCCTCATCACGCGGCAAATCGCAAGAGAGGTGATCGCGGGTGAACGAGGTGCGGATACAGCGTGCACCGATCTGTTTGTCATATGGGGCAGGCACGCGCAGGTACACGACGTTTCCACATTGCTCACTCTTAGCGACGAGATGATTTGGGATTCTGAGGGCCAGCGATTTGTAGTTAAAGAAACCGATCAAATGCTCGACATTTATGCTCGTCTTGGCCGTCTTACCGACGAGCAGATTCTCGCGCAAGATTCAACATTGTAGTTTGGACGAGTCAGCGAGCACCGCCGAAAAAACGAACACCAGAGCACTCATGCCCCCGCCGCCGTCTCTCGGCCCCTTTGTCCGTCTCTTCCTAATCCCTGACCCTGCCCCTATGCGGCAAGCCTGAACCCGTCCGGATCCTTCCCCCGCACCCTCCGCCACCAAACCTGGAACGTCGGGATATTCAGCGTCACAGAAAAAATCTGCCTTAGCTTTCCGGGCGGGCACTTCAGCGGCATCATTCCATGCCACGAGTGCGGTGTCCGCTGGAAGAGCAGGCTGCCGTTCCCCGCCGGCCCGTGTGCCGCCGTCACTTTCAGTTCTTCAAAGGTCGGTGCAGAGTGCGTCGAAAGTGGCCGGTCGCTCTTGAGGATCAGGGTTTCGCCGCCCCATGCCTGGTCCCAATCGTTTTCATCGTTGAAGTGAAAGATGTGCGTGGCCCGCTTGCGTGCTGCGTCGCAGTGTGGTGATACTGAGCACCCCTCCCACGCGTAGTGCCATGAGAAAGTTGGAATGTACGTCCGCGGCCCCAGCAGCCTCCGCAAAAACTTCTGGTAGTAGTCGCCGCGCAGCTCGTCCAGAAATTCCTTCCATGGCCCGGGCAGCTCCAGCCCGGCCTTGTAGTGCAGCATGTACCGGTTGTGCGGCATCTGCCCGTGCCCGCGCTTCATGCCCTCATGCTTGTCAAAGTTCTCCACCTCGGGCAGAGTCTCGCGCAGCCGCTCGTATCCCTCCGCTGTCAGTGTGTGGTCAATGTGCGCATACGGATATGGCTCCGCCTTCTGAAATGTCTCCGCAGACAAACGGTCCAGCACATCGCGGTTTAGGTAATTCATTCCGTACTTCCTCGCAATGATGGCTTTCAACCCAGGAAATTGGGGAATCGATCCAGAACTATTTTAATTGCGCGCAACGCATCGGCCCACTAGCTCCGCCAACCACGCCAACTCCGCTAGCTCCGCTGATCGACCACTGATCACTGATCACTGCGCGCGCCGCGCGCCCTTACCTTGATCCAAATTGGTGTCCCCTTGAATCCGAACGCCTCGCGAATCTGGTTCTCCAGAAATCGCTCGAAGGCAAAATGCAGCTTCACGTCGCGATCCGTAAACAGCACAAACGTTGGCGGGGCCACCGCCGCTTGCGTCATGTAATAGATCCTCACCCGCTTCGCCATCGGCACCGGCGCCCGCTGAAAATCAACCCGCTCCAGAAAGCGGTTCATCGCTCCCGTCGACACGCGCTTGCGCCGCTCTTTCGCGACCGCCACCACCTCGCGCAGCACGCGCGTCATCCCCTTGCGCGCCGGCCCGATCCCTTCCAGTGCCGATAGAAAAATCACCGGCGCATAATCCAGATATTTCAGTGCAGATCTCAATTGCTTTTCAAAAATCAAACGATCCGCCGCGGGCTTTCCATCCGTCCTGCCGGTTGTCACGGTGTCCCACTTGTTCACGATCAGAATCACGCTGCGCCCGCTCTCGTGCGCATACCCTCCGATCGTGGCGTCACTCGCCGTCACGCCTTCAGTCGCGTCGATTACCAGCAGCGCCACGTCCGCCGCCTCCAGGTGCCGCCGCGCCATCACCACGCTCAGCTTCTCCGCCATCAGTTTCGTCTTGCCCTTTCGCCGGATTCCAGCCGTGTCCACAAAACGCAGCGCGTTTCCCTCGAACTCCACCAATTCATCCACCGCATCGCGCGTCGTTCCCGCAATCGGCGAAACAATCGCCCTCGTTGTTCCCGTTAGCGCATTCAGCAGCGTGCTCTTTCCTACATTCGGCCGCCCGATGATCGCCACCGATGTCTCGTGCTGCTCAAACTCCCCATGCGTCCGCAGCTTTGTCTCCCTCTTCCCCGGCTTCTCGCCTTCAATCCCATCACCTGGGTGCCCCGTCCCAGCTTCGCTAGGGCGGGATTCCGTATGAACTGGTTGCCCCATCCTGGCGACGTCTTTGTTCTTGTCGCCAGGGTGGGATCTAACCGTGACTTGCGGGTGCCCCGTCTTAACTTCGCTAGGGCGAAGTTCTGTATGAACTGGTTGCCCCATCCTGGCGATGTTTTTGTCTTTGTCGCCAGGGTGGGATTCTTCCTCAACCGGGATTGGTACCTTCTCCGCAATCGCATCCAGCAGCTCACCCACACGTGATCCGTGCTCCGAACTCACCGGAAACACATCGCTGATCCCCAGCCTGCGAAAATTCTCCGCTTCGGCAGCCAGCGCCTCACCCTCCACCTTGTTCACTGCAAGGAACAGCGGCTTGCCCACGCGCTGCAACAATCTCGCCAGCTCGTAGTCAGGCCGGGCCAGCTCCGTTCGCGCATCCACCACCATCACCAGCGCGTCAGCTTCCTCGAGAGCTACCTTCGCCTGGTTGAAAATCTCGGTCGGAATCAGATCGGGATCGTCCGGAACAATTCCGCCCGTGTCCACCAGCCGGTAGTGCCGCCCCGCCCACTCGTACTCGCCATAAATGCGGTCGCGCGTAATCCCCGGCTCATCGCCCACAATCGACCGACGGCTTCCCGTCAGCCGGTTGAAGAGCGTGCTCTTGCCCACGTTGGGCCGCCCCACAATCGCCACCAGTGGCAGCTTTGCGTCGCCCATCTTCACCGGAACGACTGATCTGCGATACGTCGGCAAATTCTCTCCTCGTCCCCGCGGGTAGCCGCGGATCCCCTGTGAGCAGCTTGTTCAGTTCCTATTGTCTCGTACGAATTCGATTGCCTAACCTACCCGATCCTCCTATAAACTATGCCAATTCTCTACACCCGCAAAGGACGGTCGCACCATGCCAAAGTTCGTCATCGAGCGCGAGATCCCCAATGTCGGTTCCCTTTCGCCCCAGCAGCTCCAGGCCATCGCGCAGAAATCATGCTCGGTGCTAAGCAATATCGGCCCGCAGATCCAGTGGCTCCAGAGCTACGTCACCGACAACAAGATCTACTGCGTTTACATCGCGCCGAATGAGGAGATGGTGCGCGAACATGCGCGCCAGGGCGGCTTCCCGGCCAACAGCGTCGCGCAGGTCCGGCACGTCATCGATCCCACAACCAGCGAAACTGCCTGACCGGCTCCCCAACACCACCACCGATCGCTGCACCCCCGCAGCCGGCGCCTCTGTCTGCCCTAACTCCACCATCTCCGCTAACCCCGCTAGCTCCGCTTACGCCGCTAGCTCCGCTCCGATCCCTTTTTCACTATCATGGAATCAGCACCCTTCATGTCCTCCTCCGCCGCTTCAACCCGCACACTACCCACACTTCACGAATTCTTCGCACCCGGAGGCATCCTCGCCCGCTCACCGCTGCCATACGAATACCGTCCCGGCCAGTACGAAATGGCCAAAGCCGTCGAGCATGCCTTCGCCGAGCGCCGCCACCTCATCGTCGAAGCCGGCACGGGCACCGGCAAAACTCTCGCTTACCTGCTTCCCGCCCTGCGCACCGGTCAGCGCGTCATCGTCTCCACCGGAACAAAGGCCCTCCAGGACCAGCTCTTCTTCCGCGACATCCCCTTCCTCGAGACCCTCCTCGGCGAGCTGCGCGTCTGCTACATGAAGGGCCGCGCCAACTACCTCTGCCGCCACAAGCTCTACGCCCTGCGCGACCAGCCCGTCCTCTCCGGCCTCGACGAAATCGACGAGTACCGCCAGATCGCCGAGTGGGAGCGCATCACCGAAACCGGCGATCGCGCCGAGCTCTCCGGCCTGCCTGAATCCAGCGCCCTCTGGCAAAAGCTCGACGCCCGCTCTGAAGCCTGCCTCGGCTCCACCTGCCCCGACTACCGCCGCTGTTTCATCACCGAAATGCGCCGCCGCGCCCTCGAATCCGACATCATCATCGTTAATCACCACCTCTTCTTCGCTGATACCGCCGTTCGCGAAATGGCCGCATCTGCGCCCGACGCCGGCATCCTTCCCGAATCCGGCGCCGTCATCTTCGACGAGGCCCACGAGCTTGAAGAAGTCGCCTCGCAATACTTCGGCCGCTCGCTCTCCAACATCCGCTTTGAAGATCTAGCCCGCGACACCGACGTTCTCCTCCGCGGCAAGCAGGGCTCCGCCAACATCCCCGCACTCGCCCAGCAGTTTCGCGAGCGCGCACGCCTCTTCTTCGCCGCGCTCCCGCACTCGGGCGACGGCCGCCATCCCTTCTCCAATCGCGAGGAGTTCCTCGAATCCTCCGGCGATATCTACCTCGGCGTCTGCGCCGCCCTCAAAGTCCTCGAATCCGAAATGGATCGCCTCGTCGAAGTCGAAGAGTCCTCCGGCCTCAAAAATCGCGCCGCCCTCCTTCGCGCCGACCTCGAATTCATGCTCGAGTCCAACGCCTCCAATATGGTCTTCTGGCTCGAGCGCCGTGGCGCCTCCGATCGGCACGCTCGCACTGCCACTACACCCGTCCAAAAGGCCGCCGCACGCAGTGCCACCACCTTCCTCCAGGCCACGCCCATCGACGTCTCCGAAATCCTTCGCGAGCTCGTCTTCGACCGCATCCCCACTGTCGTTCTCACCTCGGCCACGCTCACCGTGCAGGGCGGCTTCGAGCACCTCCGCCGCCGTCTCGGCCTCGCCGAAACACGCGAGCTCGTCGTCCCCTCTCACTTCCAATACGACCGCCAGGCCCTCCTCTATCTGCCGCCCAACATGCCCGACCCCCGCGCCGCCGATTTCCTCGAATCCGCCGCCCTCACCATCGAGCGCATTCTCCGCATCACTCGAGGCCGCGCCTTCTGCCTCTTCACCAGCTACGCGCAAATGCGCGCCCTCTACGAGCGCCTCCTCCCCGTCCTCGACTTTCCAATCCTTCTCCACGGCGCCGCCCCGCGCAAAGCCCTGCTTGAAGAATTCCGCGCCACGCCCAACTCCGTCCTCTTCGGCACCTCCAGCTTCTGGCAGGGAGTCGACGTCCAGGGCGAAGCCCTCAGTTGCGTCATCATTGATCGCCTGCCCTTCGCCGTCCCCTCCGATCCCGTCGTCCAGGCCCGCATGCGCGCCATCGAGGAATCCGGCGGCCGTCCCTTCTTCGACTACCAGGTCCCCGAAGCCGTGCTCACGCTCAAGCAGGGCTTCGGCCGCCTCATCCGCTCGCTTGCAGATCGCGGCGTGCTCGTCCTCCTCGATCCCCGCGTCCGCACCCAGCGCTACGGCCAGATCTTTCTGCAATCGCTCCCGCCCTACCGCATCACCCAGACCATCACCGACGTAGAATCCTTCTTCACTTCCGTGCCCTGATCCCAGATCCCTGACCCCTGACCCCTGCGGTATACACTCCATTCCAGGCGTCCCTTCCCCCGGAGGTCTCATGTCCGACAATCCCACCCCCAAAGTCGTCATCATCAAGAACGGTCCCTATCGCGTATCCGGAGCGGTGCCGCTCTCCAAGCAAATCATCGGCGTCAACGCGGAGGGCGAGTCTGAAACCTGGCAGCAGGGCCACGTCTATCCCGAGCAGGCGGCCTGCTCGCTCTGCCGCTGCGGCCACTCGCAGAACAAGCCCTTCTGCGACGGCACCCACAAACAAATTCAATTCGACGGCACTGAGACCGCCTCGCGCGAGCCCTACGCCGCGCAGGCCAAGGTCTTTGACGGCCCCGCCATGCAGCTCACCGACGCCGAAAGCCTCTGCGCCTTCGCGCGCTATTGCGATCCCCACGGCCAGGTCTGGAGCCAGGTCGAGCACACCAGCGAACACGCCGTCCGCGAGCGCTTCATCCGCCAGACCGGCAACTGCCCCTCCGGCCGTCTCGTCGCAATCGACAAGCACACCGGCCGCGCCATCGAGCCCTCGCTCCCCGTCTCCATTGGCCTCGTCGAAGATCCCGCGCAGCAGTGCTCCGGCCCCATCTGGCTCCGCGGCGGCATTCCCGTCGTCTCCGCCGAGGGATTCGAGTATGAGGTCCGCAACCGTGTCACCCTCTGCCGCTGCGGCGCCTCCAAAAACAAACCCTTCTGCGACGGCTCCCACGCCGCCATCAAATTCCGCGACTGAGGGTTTGGTGCGTGCACTACTTTCGGTGCGGTTTTCGGCATAGAGGCGATAAAGTGCCTCGAATCATGCGGAATGTTCGCGGAAGTGGTGCGTTGACCCCCTCAAATGTTCGCTGAATTGGTGTCATTTGGCCCCTAAATGTGACCACCAGAGGTTGCGAATTTACGACGCAATGACCACCGCAGGTTACGAATTGCGCAAAAGGGTTGCAGATAATTTCCCATAAGTGTGCCATTCTGTAATTAATCAGCCCCAAATGTGACGAATTGAGCCGTATTTTGGCGCGTTTTTGCGCGCAAATGCGGCTGTGCGCGGGCTTGCGCGGGCTGTCAACTGTCAACTATCAGCCGCCAGCTTTCAGCGGTCAGCTATCAGCTTTCAGCTCGTAGCCGGTAGCCCGTAGCTGGAGTCCAGGTGCGAGCGACGGGCCGCGCGGGCGTTTTGGGCGACCCCCAAAGGCGGCCCCGGTCGCCCCCCCCGCGCTTCGCGCCCCGAGGTGCGCGCGGCCCGGAGAACGAGCTACTAGCTACTAGCTTCTAGCTGCTAGCTGAAAGCGGAGAACGGAAAGGCAGGGAACGGAAAGGCAGGGACGTAGGGATTCGGGACTAGAAAAGCAGAGAACAGGGAACAGAGAACTAAGAACTGAAAACAGAGAACAGGGACGAGGAGAGGTGAGTGATGCGGAAAGTGATGCGGGATCGGGCGAGGCTGGAACTGGAGCGGAGGGTGCGGTGGTACCGGAGGGCGCGGCTGCAAGCTCGTCCGCCGGAGGGATGGCTGCGGGCGATGCGCCTGGCGGTGGGGATTCCGGCGGAACAGATTGCGAACAAGA
Organism: uncultured Acidobacteriaceae bacterium; assembly: GCA_963751285.1. Classification (GTDB taxonomy): domain Bacteria; phylum Acidobacteriota; class Terriglobia; order Terriglobales; family Acidobacteriaceae; genus Telmatobacter. The sequence continues at coordinate 48,873 of CAVVUE010000020.1, forward strand.
TGCGCCTGTCTACCAAGATGGTGTTCCATGTGGAGCGGGCGGAACAGAAACGGAGGATCAGGCTGGATCGGCTGGAGGAGATGGCGCGTGCGCTCGAATGCGACCTGGTGTACGGGCTGGTGCCGTGGCAGCGGTCGCTGGAGGACCGCGCGCTGGAACTGGTGGAGCAGGAGCTGTGGCGGAAGCGATATACGGCGAGGAGATAATGGTCAGTCATCAGTGTTCAGGGGCGGGGACGAAGGGTCAGGAAGACGGGAGGTCATGCGGTTCCGAGCTTTTCAAGGCAATTGCTCGAAGGTTGCCGTGCAAAGAGAGGGTGTTTTAGATTTTGTGTAAGTGCAAGTTCCTCAAACCAAGGAGGAACGAATGGGAATCGACAAGGAAGTGATCGATAAGCTGCTTGCGAATTACAAGGGATCAGAGGATCTGATCGGCGAGCAGGGGTTGCTAAAGGAATTGACGCGCGCTCTAGTGGAGCGTGCGATGCATGCCGAACTGACCCATCACCTGGGATATGAGAAACATGCCGCCGACGGCAAGGGCAGTGGCAACTCGCGCAACGGGACGAGCGCGAAGACGCTGAAGGGCGATTTTGGTGAGGTGGAGATCGAAGTACCTCGCGACCGCAAGGGCAGCTTCGAGCCGAAGATAGTGCCCCGTCATCAGCGCCGTTTCGTTGGGTTCGATGACAAAATTCTATCGATGTATGCGCGGGGGATGACGACGCGCGAGATCCAGGGGCATTTGCAGGAGATCTATGGCGTGGAAGTATCGCCATCGCTAATCTCTGAGGTCACCGACGCGGTGCTTGAGGAAGTGAAGGCATGGCAGACGCGGCCACTTGAAGCGCTGTATCCGATTCTGTTTCTGGATGCGTTGATGGTGAAGATGCGGCACGAGGGCCGGGTGGAAAACCGCGCGGTTTACGTGGCTATCGGCATCGACCTGGAGGGACGCAAGGACGTACTGGGGCTATGGACTTCGGCCAACGAGGGTGCGAAGTTCTGGCTGCAGGTGCTGACCGAGCTGCGCAACCGCGGAGTGAAGGACATCTTTATCGCCTGTGTTGACGGGCTAAAAGGGTTCCCCCAGGCGATCGAGACGGTGTTTCCTCAGGCGCAGGTGCAGTTGTGCATCGTGCACCTGGTGCGGGCCAGTCTGAACTACGTGGGCTGGAAAGAACGCAAGCAGGTGGCGCAGGATCTGAAGTCTGTTTACCGCGCCGCCACAGAAGATGAAGCCAGACGGGAAATGGCCAGCTTCGCCGAGCGATGGAATTCAAAATACCCAACCATCGCGGCGCTGTGGCAAAGAAACTGGGAAAGGGTGATTCCTTTCTTTCAATTTCCAGCTGAGGTTCGCAAAGTGATCTACACGACCAATGCGGTCGAATCGCTGAATATGTCCTTGCGCAAGGCGCTCAAGACGCGGGTAGCTTTTCCCAGTGAAGAGGCCGCGCTCAAGGTGATGTATCTGGCGCTCAGAAACGTGATCGCGAAATGGGAAAGCCCACTGCATTGGAAGGCGGCGCTGAACCAGTTCACCGTGCTCTGGGAAGATCGGATAAAGATCGCGACCGGAGCGTAATCCTTGTTACCCCATGCCCGGAGAGAATCGATACGGCCGGCTGCGGCCGCCGTCAAGGCTCAAGATGAACTCGCTGCGCTCGGCCTTGACGGCGGTCCTCGCCAGCCAAATAATTGCAATAATCCGGGCATAGGGTAACAAGCAAAAACGAACTTGCCCTGACCACCGGGCCATCACCAGGGGAACGGCGTTTACACAAAATCGCGGACACTGCCTGCAAAGATCGATTGACACGCCAAAATACTGAAACTACACTGCGAACAGTTTTCCCCCAGGCTCCGTCAAGAAGCAGTCTTCCTCATTTTTCCGTTTCCTTTGCATTCCATCGTGGATTCAGGTTCTGCCATGCACCTGCGAAACACCTCTTTTCTCGCCGCCGGCTCTGCCGCTGTCGTCGCGCTGCTCGGATGCGCTTTAGTTTTCGTCCGCACAGGTTGCGCCCAGCCAACAACAAGTGGCACCGTTGCCGGAACAGGCCCTGCACTGCCTGCCGAAGTGCAAGCCAAACTTGACCAACTGCAGGCCTCGCTCAATACCGCGCAGGCTGCAGGCGACAGCCGTGCCCAGGCAAAAGCGCTGAACAGCATCGGGCTGCAGTATTCGATTGCCTCGCAATGCGGCAAGGCGCTCGACGCCTTCGAACAGGCGCTTGCCCAGGCCCGCGGCGCGAGTGACAAGCAGCAGGAAGCCGCCGCTCTCAACGGCACGGGCGCTTGCTTGCATGACCAGAGAAAGAACGACGACGCGTCAAAGACCTTTCAGCAGGCGCTGGATTTGGCGGCCGGATCGGGCGATCTGGCGGGCCAGGCGGCGGCACTCAGCGGACTCGGCTCGGTGAGCGCCAACACCGGTCAGAATCAAAAAGCGCTGGAATACGATAACCGGGCTCTGCCGCTGGCTCGGCAGGCAGGCGACCGCGATTTAGAGGCGACGATTCTGCGCCGCATCGGCATCGTCCATGACGATCTCGGGGAGCCGCAGAAGTCGCTGGACGACTACAACCAGGCGCTACCACTCTATCGTGCGGCGGGCGACCGCGATGGCGAGGCCAACGTGCTGAACAGCACTGGCATTGCTTACGACGATCTCGGAGAGCCGCAGAAGGCACTGGACCACTACAACCAGGCGTTGCCCCTTTATCGTGCGGCGGGCGACCGCGACGGCGAGGCCCGCACGCAAATGGACATAGGCATCGTTTACCGGCGTCTGGGCGAGCCACAGAAGGCGCTCGACTGCTACAGCCAGGCGCTGCCCATTTTCCATGCGGAGGGCAACCGGGAGGGCGAAGCGCGCGCGCTGGGCAACTTCGGCCGGGTCTACTCGGGCATAGGCGAGCCGCAGAAAGCGCTCGACTACTATAACCAGGCGCTACCCATCCAGCGGGCAGAGAGCGACCACGACGGCGAAGCCCGCACGCTCATGAACATCGGCATTGTTTACTCGGATCTGGGCGAGCCAGAGAAGGCACTTGAATGCTACAACCAGGCGCTGCCCATTTTCCGCGCGGCGGGCAACCGCAACAGCGAGGCTCGCGTGCTGATGAGCATCGGCGTTGTTTATCAACGCCGGGGAGATCCGCAGAAGGCACTGGAGTACTATAACGAGGCGCTACCCATCGCCCGCGCGGCCAGCGACCGTGTGAGCGAGGCCAACGCGCTGAACAACATCGGCGCTATCCATCTCAAATTTGGCGAGCCGCAAAAGGCACTGGATTACTTTAACCAGGCGCTGCCCATCTATCACGCAGCAGGAGACCGCGAAAGCGAGGCCGGCGCTCTGGCCAACATCGGTTACGTATATTCCGGCTTGGGAGAGCCGCGTAAGGCGCTGGACTTCTATAACCAGGCCCTGCCCGTTTTCAGCGCAGCGCGTGACCGCGACGGCGAGGCAAAAACGCTGAACAACTGCGGCCTTGTTTACTCCGATTTGGGTGAGCCGGAGAAGGCGCTCGATTACTACAACCAGGCGCTGCCCAGCTTTCGCGCGGCGGGCGACCGCGACGGCGAGGCTATGGCGCTGAATAACATCGGCATTGTTCACCTGGGTCTGGGCGAGCCAGAGAAGGCCCTGGACTACTTCAACCAGGCGCTGCCTATTTTCCGTGCGGTGCGTAACCGTAACAGCGAGCTTTCAATTACCCACAAGTTTCGCTCCTATGATGATGCCCAGTTCGATGTCGGTTAGTCGGAATAGCCCTCTCCAGATGACGATGTTGCCGGGTGGCGGATCGTGGGTGCGGGCGAGATAGCCGCCCAGCCGGGCGAGCTTGACGATGTAATGGGCCAGAGTCGGTCGAGGAGGCGTAGTGGGTTTGTCAGGCGCCAACTCATCCAACAGATACTGGTCTAACTCGGTGAAGGCTTGATCCGGCGAAGCATCGGGACGAGTACGGTTGAGCATGGTGATCCAGAAGATTCTCCAGCTCAGCACGCACAGGATGGCAACAAGGCTTACTAGCCGCTCTGCAGTTCGCAACCTCGCCTCCTCCGCTCTGCAGCCGGACTTCAGGATCTTGTGGAAGGTTTCTATCTTCCACCGCTGCGCGTACCAGTCCAGCTTTTCGGCGGCCGCCCTCGACGAGCGCACCGGCAAATTGGTCAGCAGCTTCCAATCGATTCTTTCCCGGTCTTTGGGCTTCTCCTTCTCTCGCGCATGGATGGCAGTAAGAATCAAGTTTGGGTACTGCTTTTGCTTTCCGATCGGTGGGCAGACGGTCAGGCGACGATAGCGAATCTCCAGCACCGCGGTCGAGAATTCTCCGCGTTTGTTGCGCACTTCGACACGATGCAGGCCTTGAACCGGTAACCGTTTCATCTCCGCGCCCACCGTGCGCCCGCCATCTCCGGCGAGCCGGTCCACGCAGGTGCGCACCAGAAAATGCGTGCCCAGTTCCTGCGCCAGGCAGAACAGCTCGTAGATGTCGCTTTCCCGATCTCCGATATGCACGCAACGTTCAGGATCGTTCAGCAACCCGGTCGACTGGCGCAGGTTTTCCAGCCACCGTATGCTCTCTTTTTTTTCAATCGGCACGCGCGTGGGATTGATCCTGCGCTTCAGACGATTGGCGCCGTGAAACTTGTCCCGGTTCCAAAACTTGATTGCCGCCAGCCCCAGCGGCTGCCCGGCCGCAGTCACCGCCAGGCTGGAGTGCATTAGAATGCCGCAACTGGTGTGATACCGAGGCCGCCCAGGCTTGCTGGCGCCGGTGATGGTTTTCATCACGATTCCGATAGGCGCCGTCTCTTCGTGGCGATACGATAACTCGGTAGTGTCGTGAAGAACCAGGAGGGGGAAGCCCGACGTGGCTGCGCACCGCTCTCGCGTCGCCGTAAAGTGGCCGGCCAGGATATTGGCCTCACTTATCCGATCGTTGGCGAAAAAGCGGTAGGCGGCCTTGGTATTGGCCCAGTCCTGAGTTGCCCACGGTGTCGTCGCGCCAATGCGGCTCGAAAACTGCTCCAACAACTGCCGCAGCCGCTTGCCGTGCCGGACATCCCGGAAATAGCAGCCCGCCACTTCCGCTCCGATCCAGTCTTCCGCGCCTGTACCCGACGGCTGCCGACAACTCGTGGCCAAAATCCGCTGGTTCTTTCTCATGGTATCTACTTGGCCATGAATCGTCGGAGCTTATAAGTGATTGACTTGATTCAGAATCCACTTCGTCAATAGCTGCTCCAACCCGCTGCCGAGTTGTGGGTAATTGAAAGAACAGCGAGGCCTATACGCTCATAAACATTGGCCTTGTTTACGAGGGTTTGGGGGAGCTCCAAAAAGCACTGAACTTTGACAACCAGGCGCTGCCCATCTACCGTTCGGCGGGCGATCGCGACGGCGAGGCCCGCACGCTAATGAACATCGGCATTGTGTACGCAGATATGAGTGAGCCGCAGAAGGCGCTGGGATTCTTCAGCGAGGCGCTACCCATCGATCGCGCTACCGGCGACCGCGACAGTGAGGCCAAGGCCCTGGATAATCTCGGCAACGTTTATCAACGTTTGGGGAAGCCGCAGAAGGCATTGGGATTCTTGAACCAGGCGCTAACCGTCCACCGGGCCACTGGCGACCGGGACGGTGAGGCGGGCACGCTGAAGGACATCGGCGATGTCTACTCTAAATCGGGCGAGTTGCAGAAGGCATTGGGCTTTTACGACCAGGCACTCCCAGTTGCCGTAGCCGTAAAGGATCCGCTTCTTGAGGCAGACGTTTTTCATGGCCTGCTCCGCAATCGCAAGGCTCAACAACCCATGCTGGCCATCTTCTACGGCAAGCAGGCGGTTGACCTTCTACAGCAAGTGAGAAGCAATATCGAGGGATTGGACAAAGAGCTGCAGAGGAGCTTTATAGCCTCGAAGGACGACTTCTATCGCGACCTTGCCAACCTGTTGATCGACCAAGGCCGCCTGCCTGAAGCGCAACAGGTTCTGGACTTGTTGAAACTCCAGGAATACTCCGACTACGTTCGCGGCAATCCGACGAAGACGCTGAGTCCACTTTCTCTCACTCCGGTCGAGCGGCAGGCAGAAGACGACTACCAGAAGTCGACAGCCCAACTGGTGAAGGAAACCGAACGATGGAGCGAACTGAAACAAGATAAAGCGCGCACTCCAGAAGAGGACAAGGAGTTCCAGCAACTTACGGACGCGCTGAACGAAGCCAACAAGGAGTTGCATGCGTTCTATTCGAGGCTATACAAGCTGTTTGGTGAAGACGATGCGGCCAACAAGCAGAATGCCGATGTCAAGGGAAACGTAACGAATCTGAATCAATTGATCAAGAACGCGCCACACGTTGTGGCTCTTTACACCATCGTCACCAAAGAGCGGTTTAGCGTGATTGTCATCGCTGGATCCGCGATCGTCGCGCGGGAGTCTTCAATCGCCGGAAAGGACCTGAACGAGAAAGTTGCCGCCTTCCAGCAGGTGCTCCGTGACCCATCGAAAGATCCAAAGCCTTTGGCAAGCCAGCTCTACAAGATACTTGTTGGCCCGGTGAAAGCCGATCTGGACCAGGCGAAGGCGCAGACCTTGGTATGGTCGCTGGACGGAGTTCTTCGCTATATACCGATGGCCGCGCTCTATGACGGCCGGCATTATCTCGTGGAAAGCTACGACATCGTGACCTTCACGCCTGCCAGCATTCCCTATCTTTCAGAGAAGCCTGATATGGATCATGTGCGCGCCGTCGCGATGGGCATCTCGCGAAAATACGAAGACGACCTGAATCCGCTGCCATCGGTTGTGAGCGAATTGGACAATATCGTGAAAGACCCGCAGGTGCCGGGCGCCAACGGAGTATTACCCGGATCGATCCTTTTGAACGGGCAGTTTACTGAGAAGGCGATGGAGAACCAACTGGAGAGACAGCATCCAATTGTGCACATTGCCAGCCACTTTGTCTTCAAACCGGGCGACGACAATGCCTCCTATCTTCTGCTGGCGGGTAAAGACAGCGAAGGTGCGGGATACCATCTAACGGTAGCCGACTTTAACGCCAATCCGAACCTGGGTCTGGACAACACGGACCTGTTTACGCTGTCAGCGTGCGAAACAGGGATGAGTGGTGGTGCCAGCAACGGCGAAGAAATCGACGGCCTTGGTGCCGTTGCGCAAAACAAGGGAGCGAAAGCCGTCATTTCCTCGCTGTGGGAGGTGAATGACGCCAGCACCGGCGAACTCATGGCAGACTTCTACAAGCGATGGGCGGTCGGCGAGGGCAAAGTGACAAAGGTGGAAGCACTGCGCCAAGCGCAAATAGACCTTTTGGACGGCAAGGTATCGCCGCACTCCGGTTCGAACGACAGAGGCGTCAGCACTGTCGAAAATGAGCTCGGCAAGCAAACTGTTCCAGCCGGCTATATGCACCCATATTACTGGGCGCCGTTCGTGCTCACGGGCAATTGGAACTAGTGAACTCCTTAATTGGCCGATGTCCCCGCCGAGAAGCCGGATAAATCTCTATGAGTCGACTTGTCTTGAGTTGGATGTTTGGGTGAGCCTCCGCGCGGCTTCGCTGCGCGATTGTTTTTGGGGGTGAGGGCGGCGGTTTCGGCACGAGTGAACTCATGCCGGTGGTCAGTGGTCAGAAAGTCAGGGAGTAGGGAGTAGCCAATAGGGAGTAGAGAAACACGAACGAAAGGCCGCTTCTCGCTCCTAGCTTGATGCGTCGAAGAGCAGGGAACGGAAAGACAGGGACTAGGAGATAGGGACTAGAAAACAAGAACGAGGGACAACCTCAGATCCTTCGGCTTCGGTCGTCCGCCGCTGCGGACGACCGAAGCTCAGGATGACAGCGTGGAGTTAGGGATCAGTCGTTGATGGGCGGGTTGTCGTCGTGTAAGAGAAGGGGGTTGAGGCGGGCGGACATTTCGCGGGTGGAGCGGGCGCGGGCTAGGGAGTCGGGTGCTGTTTCCGGGTCTTCCCAGTGATCGCCGACCCAGATGGAGCCGAGCTGGGGATCGACCCATTGCGGCTCCGCGGCGAGCGCTTCGGGGTCGGGGAGGCCGAGAGTGGCGATGCCGGAGTCCTGGGGTATTGCAGGCAGCTTGTCGGCGCCGGAGAAGTGGGCGAGGAAACGCGCGCTTTGGATGTCGCCCTTTTTGGCTTTCTCACCGAGCGCGATGGCAATTGCGCCGGAATCCATGTTGACGACGTCGTTGACGGCGCTGAGCAGGCTTTTGGCGCCGCGGCCGGGCCTGGCTTTGGGGAGGCCGGATTTTGAGGATTTATTGCCTTTGGGTCTGCCGCGTTTGGTACCGGGTTTTGGTCCGGGTTTGCCCCTCTTTGGTTTTTCGGTGCTGGTTTTTTCTTCTGTTTCGGTCATGCTAAGCCCCCCAATTTCTGGATGTGGATTGATGGTTCAAGAGTAGCGGGAATGAGCGAAATTTTGCGCAAACGGAAAGTATCGAGATGGAGGAATTTAGAGGTGGAGGGGGTTGACGGGGAAAGACAGGGACTAGGGACTAGGGACGTAGGGACTAGAACGACAGTGGTCAGTGCGTCAGTGATCAGTGGACAGTCCCCACCCTAGCAGAGCCAGGATGGGGCAGCCTGCCGCACCTCGAACCCCGCTAACTCCGCCAACTCCGCGAGCCCCGCTTCTCTTCCTCAATACCCCGCCGCTTTGCCGAAGTGGCTGCGGTGATCCTGGCCGCCGAGGAGCTCGCCGGTTTTGGGATCGACGGCGATGCACTCACCGTCGGACCAGTGGCCGCGGCTGACTTGGACGGAGTAGCCCATGGCGCGCAGGCGGTCGATGGTGTCGGCGCTGAATCCCGGCTCGAGGTAGAGCGTGTCGGGCAGATACTGGTGGTGGAAGCGCGGCGCGTCGACCGCCTGCTGAATGTTGAGGCCGCCCTCGGCCGCCGAGAGAAGAATGTTTCCCACCGTGGTGATGATGCGGCCGCCGCCGGGCGAGCCGAGCACGTAGCGCAGATGTCCGCCCTGAAGGATGATGGTGGGCGTCATGGAGCTGAGCGGGCGCTTGCCGGGCGCGATGGCGTTGGCCGGGCCCTGCACGAGGCCGAACATGTTGGGCACGCCGGGCTTAGCGGCAAAGTCGTCCATCTCGTCGTTGAGCAGGAAGCCGAGCGAGGCGGAGGTGACGTGCGAGCCGAAGCCATTGTTGAGCGTGGTGGTGACGGCGACGGCGTTGCCCGCGCTATCGACCACCGAGTAGTGCGTGGTGTCGGGCGATTCGGCGTGGGCGTGGCCGGCGGTGGTGGGCGCGGGCGGAACAAATCCGGCGGGGCGCTGGAGCGCGGCGCTGGGCGTGGCGTGATCGGGCAAGATGCCCTGGCGCCATGCGGCTGCGTAGGGCCTGGCGGTGAGCGCGGCGACGGGAATGCGATTGTAATCGGGATCGCCGAGGTAGTCGGCGCGATCCATGTATGCGCGGCGCCAGGCTTCGGTGACGAGGCTGATCCATGCGGCGGTGCGGTCGGTGAGGCTGGCGAGGTTGTAGCCTTCGAGGATGTTGAGCGCTTCGATCAGCACCACTCCGCCGGAGGAGGGCGGCGGCGCGCTGATGATGGTGTAGTTGTGAAACGTGCCGACGACCGGCGCGCGCTCGACGACGGAGTATTGGGCGAGGTCGTCGCGCGTGATGAGGGCGCCGCCGCTGCGCAGGTCGGCGACGAGCTGGCGCGCCATTTGGCCGCGGTAGAAGTCGGCGGGGTTAGCGGCGATGCGCTCGAGCGTGGCGGCGAGCACGGGCTGGCGGAAGATTTCGCCGGGCTGATAGAGATGGCCGTCGCGCTGAAAGATGTGGCGCGAGGCGGGGAAGTTTGTGAGCTGGGAATCGGCGAGCTCGCGCGCTTCGTCGGCGGTGAGGGTGAAGCCGTCGCGCGCGAGAGCGATGGCGGGCGCCATGACGCGCTTGAGGCCGAGGCGGCCGAATTTGCGCTCGGCATAGGCGAGGCCGGCGACGGAGCCGGGCGTGGCGATGGAGCGGTAGCCGATGACGCTGGCGTCGGGAATCACGTTGGCTTGCGCGTCGAGATACATGTTCGCGGTAGCGGCGAGGGGAGCTTTTTCTCGGTAATCGAGGAACGTGGTTTTGCCGGTGTGATCGCGGATGAGCATGAATCCGCCGCCGCCGAGGTTGCCGGCGACGGGATGGACGACGGCGAGCGCGAATCCGGTGGCGACGGCGGCGTCGACGGCGTTGCCGCCCTGCTGCAGGATTTGGACGCCGGCATCGGCTGCGAGGTGATGCACGCTCACCACCATGCCGTGGCGCGCGCGGACGGGCTGGTCGTTGGCGGTGGTGGTTGTGGGTTGCTGGGCGGCGAGTGCGGGCGCACATGCGGCGATCGCGAAGAGGGCGGCGGCGCAAAGGCGAGTGCGTGTAGGTATCGTCGGATGGCTCCGCATCATGGTGCTGCCAGAATAACGCTACCGCGGCGAGCGAACGGATCTCAGTGAGGCTCTGCGGGCATCCGCGAGCATCAGCGGACTAGCGGGCTCTCCCAGACGCGGCCGAGGAGCCTTTTGAGCTGCGCGAAATCGCGGGGGCCGAGCTCGGCGATCCATTCGCGCTCAATGTCGCGGAGCACTTCAATGGCCTTGGCGAAGGCGGCGTGGCCGCGCCTGGTGAAGTGGACGATGCGCGCGCGGCCCTCGCCGGGCGCGTCGGAGCGGACGAGATAACCGAGGTCTTCGAGGCTGCCGAGCAGGCGATTCATGGCCTGCTTGCTCATTCCGGCGCGCTCGGCAATGACGCCGGGGCGGGCTCCATCGGGGCCAGGAAAGCGGAAAATCGCCATGTGCGGCAGGCTGAGTTCCTTGAAGCCCGCGTGATTGAGTTCGCGGATGATGCGGCGGTGAATGGCTTCAGACGGAACGCGGAGCAATGCGCCGATGAGCATGTCCTTTGTTTTCATTGGCGATTTTTCTTCAAAAAAAGTCATTGACGTTCTCCGTAAACTATGTTTACCATCATCTCATGGTAAACAGAGTTTACCACAAGGAGATCGCAAATGACACAACAAACTGTTGAAGTCCTCGACCATTCCCCGGTCGGAGCGAAACTGAAAGATTCACAACTGCACGCCACGGCGAGTACGGAGCAACGAGGCCTGGTGAGGCATGTGCCGGCGGGAACCGGGCCGGCCTACTGGGGTCCCGGCGAGCTGATGACGTTTCTCATTACCGGCGAGGAAACGGGGGGCGCGTTTTTCCTGGCTGAGATTTCTGTGCCGCCGGGCGGAGGCCCACCGCCGCACATCCACAGCCGGGAGGACGAATCGTTCCAGATCATCGAAGGCTCGCTGACGGTCCAGGTGGGGGGGGATACAATCACTGCATCGGCTGGCGATTTTGTTTATCTTCCCCGTGGAATTGCTCACGGCTTCAGAAACAACGGCGACGGCTACGTGAAAGCACTGGTGCTGACGACGCCGGCGGGCCTTGAGGGCTTCTTTGCTGAAGTGTTCGAGCCTGCCGCGGATCATGCGACGCCGCCGCCAGTCAGCAGAGAGCTGATCGCGCGGGCGCAAGCGGCTGCTCCCCGGTATGGGCTGGAGCTTCTTCCCCCGGCATAACGGGCCCGAAAAAAGTCACGCACAGGAGGTCGAAATGACAACGCAGACTATTGGTCTCGAAGTGAATCCTGCCGAGGAGTTGATCCGCCTGGGCCCGCTCGCGGTGCGCTTCCTCGTCACCGGCGAGAACTCGTCGGGCACGGTCGCGATTTTTGAGGTCGTTGTCCCCGCCGGAGAGCGCCTGATGGCGCCGGCGCACAGCCACGACCACTACGAGGAGACGATCTACGGCGTCGAGGGCGTGTTGACGTGGACCGTGGACGGCAAGTTGATCGATGTGGGACCGGGGCAGGCGCTCTGCATTCCACGGGGCGCCGTGCACCGGTTCGACAACAACGGCGCACAGGATGCAAAGGTGCTGTGCACGGTGACGCCGGGAGTCCTGGGGCCGCAGTACTTCCGCGAAACGGCCGAGGCCGCGAAGGCGGCGGCAGGCGGACCACCGGACCGGGCGAAAATGATCGAGATCATGCGGCGGCATGGGCTCACGCCGGCTCCGCCTCCGACGCAGTCGTAACCAGTTGCCGCCGGGCGGCAATTCCGGCAGGACTTTTTGCGGCCGGGAAGCGCGCGTCACGCATGCCAATCGTCATCTGCATCGAGTAAGCTTGGCTCAGCATGCTTCCCGAGGCCCAAATCGATGAGCTGCGCGCGACGGTGGGCGCGGGCGGGCTGATCACAGCCGAGAGCCAGCTGCAGACCTACGAGTGCGACGGCCTGACGAACTTCCGCGTGCTGCCGGGCGCGGTCGTTCTGCCGCAAACCACCGAGCAAGTGCAGGCGATTGTTCGCATCTGCGCGCGGCACAAGATTCCGTTTGTGAGCCGAGGCGCGGGAACGGGCTTGAGCGGCGGAGCGCTGCCTGCGGCGGGCGGCGTGGTCATCAGCCTGGCGCGGATGAATCGCATTCTCGAGGTCGACATCGCGAACCGGTATGTGATCGTTGAGCCGGGCGTGATCAATGCGCACGTGACGCAGCGCGTTGCGGCCGATGGTTACTTCTACGCGCCCGATCCTTCGTCGCAATCGGTGTGCACCATCGGCGGCAACGTGGCAGAGAATTCGGGTGGCGCGCACTGCCTCAAATACGGATTCACGGTGACGCATACGCTTGCGCTTGAAGTGGTGCTGCCGAGCGGCGAGCTCGCGCACTTCGGGTCGCCCACGCTTGATGCGCCGGGCTATGATCTGGCCGGCGTCTTTGTGGGTTCTGAAGGCACGCTGGGCATTGCAACCAAAGTCACGCTGCGCATCGTGCGGCGACCGGAGATGGTGCAAACGCTGCTGGCGGCCTTCCCCACGCCGAGCGCGGCAGGGCAGACGGTGAGCGACATCATCGCGGCGGGCATGCTGCCTGCGGCGCTCGAAATCATGGACACGCTGGCGATTGAGGCCGCCGAAGCCGCGGTTCATGCGCATTACCCCATGTGCGGTGGGCTGCTGCTGGTGGAGCTTGACGGCGCATGCGATGAAGTGGAGATTTTGATGCGCGAGGTTAGGGCGATTGCGGAGAAGAATGGCGCGGCGGAGATCCGCGTGGCGCAATCGGAGGCGGAGCGCGCGCTGATCTGGAAGGGACGCAAGGCGGCGTTCGCGGCGGTGGGGCGCATCTCGCCGAATTACATCGTGCAGGACGGCGTGATTCCGCGAACCGCATTGCCGCGCGTGCTGGCCGACATTGAGCGCATGTCGAGCGCTGTGAATCTGCGCGTAGCCAATGTCTTCCACGCGGGCGACGGCAACCTGCACCCGCTGGTGCTTTATGACCGGTCGATCGAAGGGCAGGAGGAGATTGCGCTCGATCTTTCGTATCGCATCCTCAATTTGTGTGTGGACAACGGCGGCTCGATTACCGGCGAACATGGCGTGGGCAAGGAGAAGCAGCAGGCGCTGGGCTACATGTTCGCCGAGCCGGATCTTGAGACCATGCAACTCGTTCGCTGCGCCTTCGATCCCGAGAGTCTTTCGAATCCCGACAAAGTCTTCCCGCGGCCGCGCCTTTGCGCAGACAAGCCCGGACCTTACACGCCGCATCCGCTGGAAACGGCCGGCGTGGCGGAGATCTTCTGATGAGCGCGTCGGCAACACTCACGCGCGAAGAAGCGATGGCGCGGCTCGCGGCGATCGCGGGGCCGGCGGACACGCGAATTGACGGCGACGCAATTCGTGTGGCGCCGGGAAGCACAGAACAAATCGCAGAGGTCCTCCGCTTTGCGAATGAATGCGGCCTTTCAGTCGTCCCCACAGGCAGCGGTACCAAGCTGGGATGGGGCAATCCCGTCGCGCCGGAGGTTTTTCTGAGCCTGTCCCGCATGAATGCCGTGCGCGAGCATGCGTGGCAGGACATGACCTGCACCGTGGAGGCGGGATGCGGTTGGGCGGCGATGCAGAGCGAGCTTGCGCGGCACGGACAGATGGTGGCGCTTGATCCGTTGTGGCCGGGGCGCGCGACGGTGGGCGGAGTGCTCGCCGCCAACGACAGCGGCGCATTGCGGCTGCGATACGGCGGACTGCGCGACCTGGTCATCGGCATGACTATTGTGCTGGCCGACGGCACGATTGCGAAATCCGGCGGCAAGGTGGTGAAGAACGTTGCCGGCTACGATCTGCACAAGCTGATGACTGGCAGCTTCGGCACGCTTGGCGTGATCACGGAGGTCAACTTCCGGTTGCACCCGGTGGAGCAGTGCGCGCGGACATTTACGGTCGGAGCGCAGTACGGCGCGCAATTGGCTGGGCCGCTTGCCGAGCTGCTGCACACTCAAATCGCGCCTTCGGCTGTTCAGCTTCGCACCGCGGCAGGGCAGTGTGCGCTCGATGTGCGATTCTGCACGCGGCCCGAGTGCCTCGACGATCTTACGAATCAACTGCGCAGGATCTTTAACGGGCTGGCGGTGCAGGAGGTTGACGAGCGGGTGTGGCGGGCGCGCGAGCAACTCTTCTGCGAGGCCGGCGCAACCGTCGTCAAAGGGTCGCTGCTGCCTGCGGAACTTTGCGCCACTGCGGATGACCTGAAAGAAAAAGCCGTCGCGAAAAGCGTCGACGTTTCCATCGTGGCGCAGGCAACGGGGCTGATGACGGCTGCTTTGGCTGACCGAAAGGGAGCGGAGCGCGATTCCACGGTCACCGTGATCGAGCAACTTCGCGAGCGGCTGAGGCCTTCCGGCGGGTCCGTCGTCATTTTGCAAACTCCCAATGCTCTTCGCGGCAAGATCGACGTATGGGATTGCCGAAGTGACGCGCTGCCGCTGATGCGCGAGATCAAGCGGCGCTTCGATCCGAACGGGACCTTAAGCCCGGGCCGCTTTGTGGGAGGAATCTGAAGCGCATGGCGGACACCGCAGCAACCAACGTGGCGCACACGCCCTCGCCTGCAACACCGCCTCGCCCTTCGAGTTTCGACGCGCACCATCCGCCGCAGAAGGAGCACATTGACGACTGCGTGCACTGCGGCTTTTGCCTGCCCGTGTGCCCCACGTATGTGCTGTGGGGCGAGGAGATGGATTCGCCGCGCGGCCGGATTTACATGATTAAAAAGGCTGCCGAAGGCGAGGCGCCGCTCGACAAGCGCTTTCAGCTCCACATGGACAACTGCCTGGGCTGCATGGCGTGCATGACGGCGTGCCCGTCAGGCGTGGAATACAACAAGCTCATCGAGCCAACCCGCGCGCAGATGGAGCGAAACATTTCGCGCGGGCTGAGCGAGCGGATTTTTCGCAAGCTGATCTTCGCCACGTTTCCGTATCCCGATCGTTTGCGCATTCTCGCTGTTCCGCTTCGCCTGTATCAGCGGAGCGGGTTGCGCTCGCTGGTTCGCGCGGTGGGAATCCCGAGAATTCTACCCCAGCGCCTCGCGGCTATGGAGGCGCTTCTGCCTGAAGTTCCGGCGCACAGCACTTGGCAGCAACCACCAGCTCCCGCAAAACCGAGGGAAAAAGTCGGCATGCTTGCGGGCTGCGTGCAGCGCGTCTTTTTTCCGCAGGTGAATGCGGCAACGGCGCGCGTGCTGGCTGCTGAAGGGTGCGAGGTCATCATCCCACCAGATCAACCATGCTGCGGAGCGCTGATGGTGCACTCCGGGCTTGAGGCTGAGGCCGCGGAGCTCGCGAAGAAGATGATTATGGCGTTCGAGAGCGCGAACGTCGACACCATTGTCATCAACTCCGCCGGCTGCGGATCGACGATGAAGGAGTACGGCTACCTGCTGCGCGACGATCCGGAGTGGGCGGAACGGGCGGCGGCATTCGCGGCGAAGTGCAAAGATGTTTCAGAGATTCTGTGCGAGTTGGAGCCGCAGGCCACGCGCCATCCACTCAAGTTGCGCGTTGCCTATCATGACGCATGCCATTTGCAGCACGCGCAAGGCGTGCGCGAGCAGCCGCGACGATTGCTCGCGGGCATTCCGGAGCTCGAAGTGGCGGAGATCGCGGAAAGCTCGCTTTGCTGCGGCTCAGCCGGCGTATACAACCTGCTGGAGCCCGAAGCGGCCGCGCAACTGGGCGCGCGCAAGGTAGAGAATCTGCTGGCGACGCGCGCGCAGGCTGTGTTGTCGGCCAATCCCGGCTGCCTGCTGCAGCTCGCGAATGGCCTGCGGCAGCGCGGGCTCGCGGCGATACCCGCCTTCCACCTCGTTGAAGTGCTTGATGCGTCGATTCGCGGCGTGAGCGCTGAGGTGCTGCTCGGCGAAACGCGCTCCGAGTCGCAGTGACCTTGTCAGCCGGAGCGCCTTGCGCCAAAGCCTGCCGCGTTTACGTGCGTGACTAGAGCAAATCCTTCGCTGCCAGGCGCCGCTCTTCTACCTGCCGGTAGGCTTTCTGCACTACATACGAGTTGGCTCCTACCACCAGGGTGCCGACCGCGCCGGGCAGAATGAGCCCGTACCATATGCCCCAGGGCTGGCCCTGGGCGAGCGCGACAAAACCCGCGATGAGCAAGACGACGGCCACGGCCCACAGCGCGAACCACGCGCGCAGGATGAAGTTGCGGGCGCGGCCGCGCGGCGCGAGCCATCCGACAAGGCCTCCCATCAACGCAGCGGCCACTCCGTAAGCCGAGCCCGGTATCCACGCGTAGTGAATGGGATCAAACCAAGGCTGCATCATGGAACCACCTCATCTTTCTTCCGCAGCGGAGCGGTGCGCCTTCAATAGGTCGCGCGCCAGCGCGGCGGGAATTTTGCCATCGGCCACCAGCACGCGGAGCTTGCGCTCGAACGCGTCCGCGGCTCTCGGATCCTCGACCGCCTTCACCTTGGCGATCAAGCGATCGAGCCTGGCGCGCAGCGTGGGATACGACACGTCGTATTCGTCGCAAAGCGCTTTGAGCGATCCCGAGCTGAGCACAAATCGACGGAGAAACTGCTGATCTTCCTCGTCGAGCACCTCAAGCCAGGGCGGCAGCGATGTCTTCATAAAATGAAGGTATACATTAATTTTCTTAAAGTCAAGAAAATGTATATCGGACTAAATAAAATTAACCAGGGCCGCACATCACAGCGGCGCGTAATCCCTATCACTGTCGCGGGGCCGAGGACGGGCGAGCGAAAAGCGCTGGTGGATGCGTGGCTCGACTCACGGGGTGGATTGCCGCATGTGGAGGAAGCGGGGCCTTCGGCTCCCTGACCACTGACCAATGTCTCTAATATCCGATGGCTTTCACTGCGGCCGCGCCGAGTCGGTCGCGCAACTGGGCGAGGTAGAGGCTTTCAGGCTTGACCGGCTTCCCTGCGGATTCGATGGTCGCAGGCTCAAGCGGTGCGCGCGGTGGACCGCCGTCGAAGACGGGGAAGACGGGATCGTTTTCGTCGCCGCGATTGCCGATGGACCAGATCATGGAGCCGGGCGGGGTGTTCATGCCGAACTCCTTCGCCGTGGAGTTCCACGCGACGGCCCAGCCGATGGCCCAGCCGTGGCCTGAGCCCATCTCGCCTCGATTCATGAAGTCGATGCCGCCATCGGGCACGTCGCAGTTATCGACGAGCAGGCCGGTGAACCAGCGCTGGTGCGGCTCAATGTGGCCATTGCCGGTGAAGCGACAATGCAGCACCACGACCGGCCCCTGTTGGCGGTCCTGGGTGACGATGTAAAAGGTGTTGTCGCCGCTCGCGGTGCAACGGTCAATGAGGACTTGCGAGCCGTCGATGGCGAAGTCGGCCGGCTTGGCGGCGCTGGTGACGGCCGTGCGCTGCACGATGGAGCACTGGAGGAACGTGATGCGCTCGCTGCCGGCGTTCACGCTGACGCCGTTGGTTGTGTCCTCCCATGTCACGTGCTGCACCCAGCTATCGGCCACATCGCGCACCTGCATTCCACTGAACTCCGGTGCTCCGAGCGCGATGGTCTGCCTGGGCGCGATGAAGCGGAGGTCTTCGATGCCAACGTGCGCGAGCTGGCCGGTGAGCGCGATGGCAGAGATCGTGGCGTGGCCGCCATCGAAGAAGCGCGTGTCGTACGAATCCATGAGCGGGACGTCGAGGGTGAGGGCGTTGCCTTGGACGGCAGTGACGCGGCGGCGGGCGTCGAGATAGCTCGCGCTGACCCAGTGTTCGTCGCGGCCGTTGCGATGCAGATCGTCCATGCCCATGAAGTGGACCCATGCGGGCGTGACCGGCTTGCGGATGAGCAGCGTGTCGCCGGGATGCAGGCTGGCGGCATCGGCGAGGTGGATGGTTGCGGCGCCGGCGGGGACGTAGGCATCGGTGATGGCGATGGGCGATCCGGTTTCCTTCTGATCCAGATGGCCGTCGATGCGAAGGGCGAGATGCGGCGCACCGGTCATGGAGATGGTTGTGCCTTTGTCGCCGTCGCCGGCTCCGCGCAGGACTACGCCTGATGCGGTGATGATGAGCGTGCGGGCGCACTGGTAGGCGCCGGGCGCAAGCTCGACTGCGCCGCGGAAGCCGTCGACCAGCGGCAAGGCGGAGACCGCGTCAATGGCGGCCTGGATGGAGTCGGTGTCATCGGCGCCGGAGGGCTTGACGTTGCGCTTCGTGGGCACATGCGGCAAGGTCACGCCGCCGCCTTCATAGCCGGCATAGGAAAAATCGGGAATGCGGTCACCCTTCGGCGTCTGCGCGTAGATGAGCTTGCCGCCGGGGCCTGGGTGTACCCAATGGCTTTGCGCGGGGGCGCGGAACGAAAAGGAGAGCAGGGCGAGAAGAAAGAGGAATGCGGATTTGGTGGCGGGCGCGGGGAAGCTCAACGGACCTCCAGTGCGGGCGCAAATAGCTCGCAGAGGAAGTTTACAATTCGGCGGTTACTTCACTCTCGTGCGCGATCAGAGAGCCGCACGTTTGGCACCGTCAAAGCGAAGAGTCCTGACGATGCTATTCTGAATCCCCGGAGCAAACCTCCACACCCACAAGGAGGGTTCTATGCCCACACCCGTCAAGCGTCTCGCCGTCGATCTCAGCCGGTATCCCGACCTCGTCGTGGTTTATCTCGGCATGCGCGTCAACCGCATCACAGGCCTGAAAACGCTCTTTGGCTTCGGCCCCAGAATCACCAAGAGTGTCAAAGAGCAGTCCGACGGCCTGCTCTGCCATGAGAACTTCGTTTTCTCGTTCTTTCCCATGGACGCGGGGATGCGCCAGTACTGGCGCGACATGGATTCGCTGCTGCGATGGACGCGCTCTGATCCGCACCGCCAGTGGTGGAAGAACTTCCTGCGCGACTCGGGCGGCACCGGGTTCTGGCACGAGACGTACACGCTGCGTGGCGGCATGGAAGCCATCTACGACGACGTCGCGCCGAAGATCGGATTCAT
Source organism: uncultured Acidobacteriaceae bacterium (assembly GCA_963751285.1). GTDB lineage: Bacteria > Acidobacteriota > Terriglobia > Terriglobales > Acidobacteriaceae > Telmatobacter. The sequence continues at coordinate 68,263 of CAVVUE010000020.1, forward strand.
GGCTTTCGCCCCTGTCGTTCCCGCCCGGGGATCGATGTTCACTGCCACCCACCGCTCGAGCCGCGGCGAGAATCTCGAGGCAGTGGTGTCGGAAGAGGAACTGTACGGGAAGTGACAACGCGTGGCCGGAGCCGTGTAGCCCGCCCTTATCCGCCCAAGTGACGAAAACGACGACTCTGTGATCAGGAGACAGCCAGCGCAAACAGCGGTTAGCGGCCAGCCGATAGGAGTGGCTGACCGCTAATCACTTACCGCTGCTGTTCACCGCTTGACAGCGCTGAGGACCTCGCCGGCCTCGGCGTCGTCGAGGCAGGGTGTGGTGTTGAAGTCGAGCAGGTCGTTCCACTGTTCGAGCCAGGTGTAGAGGGCCTTGGCATCGCTGGTTTCAGCGATGAGCACTCCGCCCCCGCTCATGCCGTGCCAGCGGCCGATCATTTTGACGCCCACCGGGGGCGCACCGCCGGTCTGCAAAAAACGCGCTTGGGCGGAGAGGACACCGGCTTTGGGGATCTTCCAACTTACGAGGAACTTCATTTGCTTTCTCCTTTGTCATTCGGTTGTGGAAAGGGAAGGGGAAGGGGAGCCCAGGCGTTTGAGTGTAGCAGAGCGGCAGAGAGCAGAGAACAGAGAACAGAGAACAGAGAACAGAGAAGATCGTGGGCCCTGATCTCTAATCTCTGATCTCTACTTTACACGTATTCCCGGAATAACTCGGGTGACGGATTGGGGATGATGCCTTTGCCGACGAGCATGCCGTCGTCTGCGGCGACCTTGCAGCCGGAGGTGACGGCGGCCTGCACGCTGGCCACGTCGCCCGCCATGAGCACGAACCCCTTGCCGCCGAGCGCCATGGCGAGGTGAACGCGCATCAGGGTGACGGCGGCGGATTTGACGGCGGCGTCGGCGACTTCGATGATGCTGGCCGCGGAGAAAGTTTCGATGACGCCGATGGACTTGAGCTGAGCGGGTTCGATGTCGACAGTCTGCGAGATGGCCTGCAGCACCGTGGGATGGACGCGCGCGATCTGACGGCGCTCAATGAGCGAGGCCGCGGCAGCGGTGGCGCCGGCGGCCAGCGCCGACTGCACGCTGGTGACGTCGCCCGAGACGACGATGAGAAACTTGCCCGAGCAGATGCTGCGCGCGAGAAGAAGCTGCACGCTACCCGCCTTGAGCATCAGGTCCTCGACCACGAATCCCGTGGCCACGCTGGATAGTTCGATGAGTCCGATGGAATTGATTTCGGTGGCCATGGTGGCTCCTTGTAAAAGCAGCTATCAGCTTTTAGCTATCAGCTTTCAGCCCTTGTACTACGTCGCCGTCGCGTGTCTTACATGCCTCACGCAGTGTCTTACGCAGTGCCTTACGTCGTCTTACATGCCATCATTTGAGTTCTCTAAACTTATATCGCTGTCTTACGCGTTTTGTTGTTCCTGCTCCCTATTGGCTACTCCCTGAATGCTGTCGCTTTACGCTTCGATCACTATTGCATCGCTGCTCACAATCACGCGGCCGTCGATGCTTGCGTGGATGCGCGCGCCGAGCTTGCCTGTTTCCGGCATGGCGATCAGGTCGCCCGCGCGCACTCGATCGCCGGACTTGACCGTCGCAACAGCCGGCGCGCCCGCATGCTGCTTGAGCGGCAACGTCACCTTGCGCGGCGCGAAGTTGTGCTCGGTGAGCGGCCCTTCGTTACGGAACTCACCGAGGCCGAGCCTGGCAATAAGGCGGCGCATGGGCACGCGGCGGAACTCGGCCATGGGGTGCGGAGTAATCGATTCGGGCGTGCCTTTCCAGGTGAGGCCGCGTTCGCGCGCGACGGGCTTGCCCTGCACGCATACGTTTTTCGGATCGAGATCTTCAGGGCAGGCGAACATGGTGCACAGGTTGCACTCGCAGCAGTAGAGCGTGGCGACCGTAAGATCGCCGGGCTGCGAGAAGCCCAGCGACTGCATGGCGCGATGCGGCTCGATGGGATGGCCGAGAAGATAGCGCGGGCAGAACTCGGTGCAGAAGCGGCATTGATCACATGCAGACCGGCCGATCTTGGCGATGTGCATCCACGGCGCGTTATGGCGGCGGATGAGCGCGTGCTCGGCGGGCAGCACGACGATGCCGCCGGTGGTCTTGGTGACGGGCACGTTGAGGTCGGCCGCGGGTTTGGCCATCATCACGCCGCCGAGCAGCACGCCGAAGTCGGCGACGGCCGGGCCGCCGGCTGCGTCGATGACTTCGCCGATGGTGATGCCGACGGGAACGCGGAGGGTGACGGGATTGGCGACGGCGCCGGCGACGGTCAGATATTTGTGCGTGACGGGCTGGTCGAGGCCGATGTTCATGAGGGTCTCGACATTGGCCACGGCGGTGTCAACATCTTTGGGCAGGCCGCCCGGCGGAATGACGCGACCTGTGACCATGTGCACAAGGATGAATTCGTCGCCGGCAGGATAGCAGTCAGGCAGCGCGACGACACGGATGCCGGCCGGAGCGACGGCCTCGAGCGCAGCGATGATGTCCTGGTACTTCTCCTTGATACCGATGACGCCCTCGCGCGCGCCGACCAGTTCCATGGCCATCAGCATGCCGCGCAAGAAAGGCTCCGCGTGGTGGTGCAGGAGTTCCTTGTCTTTATGGAGGAGCGGCTCGCACTCGGCAGCGTTGGCGATGAGGAGCGGGACCTGGGTGCGGAGCTTTGCGGCCGTGGGGAAACCTCCGCCGCCGGCGCCGATGATGCCCAGCTCCTCGATCCGGTCAAGAGAGGGGGTGCCCAGGGCGGTGTTTGCGCCAAAGTTGCCCGTTTTTGGCGTCATAATCTCGTTTTTACCTCAGAATCCGCCAAAAGTAACGATTGACTCTGCTCAAGAATATAGCGTATCATTCACTTTCAATCAAGATCATTCAAAAAGATGAAGATTTTGATCCCAAATATCGGCAGCACCTCGTTCAAGTACCGGCTGCTTGAACTCGACGAGACTGCCGGGCCCGAGGGGCTTGGGGAGAAGGTTCTGGCCCAGGGGCGGGTGGAGCGGATCGGGCAGCCAGGCGGGGAGTGCGCCGACTGCACGGCGGCGATCCGCAAGTGTATCAGCGAGATAGCCGGGCCGGGCAAGCCGCTCGCGAGCCTGAGTGAGATCGGGGCGGTCGGCTTCAAGGCGGTGCATACAGGCCCCCTCAACACGCCACAGATCGTCGATGATGCTTTTCTGGCGATGATGGAGGAGTTCAGCTTCCTGGCGCCGGCCCACAATCCTCCATATATAGCGGCGATGCGGGCGTTCCGGCAGGAGCTGCCCGGGGTTCCGCTGGTCGCGGTGATGGAGCCGTTCCCTTACCGGTTCATGGACGAGGCGTCGACCACCTACGCGGTGCCATACGCATGGCGGACGGAGCACGGGATTCGGCGCTACGGGTTTCACGGGGCCAGCCACCGCTCGGCGAGCGAGCGGGCGCAGTCTGCGCTCGGCCGGAAAGATCTGCGCCATATCTCCTGCCACCTGGGAGGCAGCTCGAGCGTGGCGGCCTTCAAAAATGGTGTGGCGATCGATATGAGTATGGGCGCTTCGCCGCAGTCGGGCCTGCCGCAGAACAACCGCGTCGGCGACATCGACGTGTTTGCCGTGCTGCACATGATGAAGAAGCTCGAGTTGGGGCCGGATGATATGGCCGCGCTGCTCGGCAGCCAGTCTGGGCTCGCCGGAATCAGCGGCACCAGCGGCGATCTGCGCGATTTGGAAGAGGCGGCAGCGAAGGGCGAGAAGCGCGCGCGGCTGGCGCTCGGCGTGTTTGTGCGCGCGATCCGCCATTATGTAGGTGCGTTCCTGCTGGAGTTGGGCGGGCTGGACGTGATCACGTTTTCCGGCGGCATCGGCGAGAACAGCGCGGCGATTCGTGCGGCGGTGCTGAAGGACCTGCGCGGTTTTGGGATTGAGCTCGATGAGGAAGCCAACAAAACCGTAAGGGGCGAGGGCAAAGTTTCAACGGCTCGGTCGGCAGTGACTTTGCTGGTGATTCCGGCGAACGAGGAAAGCATCGTCGCGCGGGAGACAGTCGCGGTGGTGGTGAGAAGCAGAGAACAGAGATCAGAGAAAAGAGGTCAGTCGTTGGTAACACGTTGAGATTCGAGTTTCCCAGCCCAAGCGCAAAAACAAAGACGCGCCGAGGGTGGGGCACCCCGGGGAACGTAGAGAATTGTTATCCCAGGTCCCCAAGTGCGAGGGATCTGGGGCACCCAGCAGTAGAGGATCTTCAGAATCGTTATGGCAAGTGCAGCAAACACGGTTTCGATTGACAGGGCCACGGTGGAGCGCATTGTGCGCGAGGTGGCGCTCGAGTACCTGGGCCGCGGCAGCAAGGGCTCCGCGCCGGCGCTCACCGTGCAGACTTCATCGCGCCACATGCACGTGAGCCGCGAAGATATGGACGTTCTTTTCGGTCCCGGCTCGGAGCTCACCATCGACCGCCCGCTCTTCCAGGAAGGTAACTACGCGGCGAAGGAGATGGTGACCATCGTGGGGCCGCGCAGCCGCATCATTTCGAACCTGCGCATCCTGGGGCCGATGCGCAAGCAGTCGCAGGTGGAACTGGCATTCACCGACGCCATCATGCTCGGCTTCAACGATCTTCCTGTGCGGCTCTCGGGCGATATCAAGGGCACGCCGGGCGCGGTGATCATCGGGCCTAAAGGCGTGGTGGAGCTGAAGGAAGGCGTGATTCGCGCCGCTATTCACGTGCACATGAGCGACAAGGAAGCGGCGCACTTCGGCGTGAAGCACGGCGACATGATGAAGCTGCGCGTGAGCGGGCCCTCGGGCGTCACGTTCAATCGCGTGCACGTGCGCGTGGACCCGACGTACCGGCTGAACGTGCACATGGACACGGATGAGGCGAACGCCTGCGGGTTGCATTTGACCAAAGATGTGGAGCTGTTCAAGTAACGCAAGTGAAGTTGGGTAACGCCAGGCAACAAGAGAGGAAGCGATGAAACAAGCGCTTGGAATGGTTGAGACAAAGGGGCTGGTCGCGCTGTTTGAGGCGACCGACGCCATGCTCAAGAGTGCAAATGTAACCTTCGCCGGCTGGCAGACCGTGGGAGCAGGTCTGGTGACCGCCTTTGTGGAAGGGGACGTGGCGGCGGTGAAAGCTGCCACGGACGCGGGCGCGGAAGCGGCATCCCGGATCGGCGAGGTGGTGAGCGTGCAAGTGATCTCGCGGCCTCACGACGAGTTGCCGTCTTTTGTTCAGAACAGCAAAGCGGCAGCGAAAAAGGCCTAGCTCCTAGCCTCTAGCTACCAGCCGCTAGCTTTGATGCGGTGGCGCGAACGTTAGAGGAATCACCGGAACCATTGGTGGGTTGGTGAACAGACGGATTGAGCATGAACGAGCTAGAAGCTAGCAGCTAGTAGCTAGAAGCTGCTCGTCAAGGAGACGAAATGAGTCAGGCAATTGGATTGATTGAAACCAGGGGCATGGTGGGGCTAGTGGAAGCGAGCGACGCGATGGTGAAAGCGGCCAGCGTGGAGCTGGTGAAGACCGTGCAGATCGGCGGCGGCTACGTGACCACGATTGTGCGCGGTGATGTGGGCAGCGTGCGCGCCGCGGTGGACGCGGGCGCGGCCGCGGCCAAGATGGTGGGGGAACTGGTGTCGAGCCACGTGATTCCGCGGCCCCACGATGCGCTGGTGGAACACATGTTGAAGTAGGGGCCAAAGGCCCGGCTTTCAGCTATTAGCTCTTAGCTTTCAGCTCGGTCGAGCCTGCTAAAGCGCAGCCACAAGAGTTATTGGGCTGGCCGCAAAACGCGCCGAAGGCGCAAAAGTTAGTTAGCCCCGCGCTTCAGCGTGGGGAACGGGATGATGGATGTAACGGTAAGCCCCGTAGGGGCGACGGAATCTGAAATACACGGAGAACGCACATGGCGAGTGAAGCACTGGGAATGATTGAAACCAAGGGCCTGGTGGCCCTGGTGCAGGCAACGGACGCGATGCTGAAGGCGGCCAGCGTGAAGTATATGGGCTGGAACAAGGTCGGCAGCGGCTTGGTGTCGGTATACGTGACTGGCGATGTGGGCAGCGTGCGGGCCGCGGTGGATGCAGGCGCAGCCGCAGGCCGCGCGGCCGGCGAGGTGGTGAGCGTGCATGTGATCGCGCGCCCGCACGACTCTCTCGGCACGATTGTGCCGAAGTAATCGTGCCTGAACGAATGCGCCGCGGCGCACGAGGTAGACCGGCATGTTCATAGCGAAAGTGATTGGCAATGTCGTTTCCACGCAGAAGATCGCGAAGTTTCGCGGGATGAAGCTGCTGCTGATCCAGCCCTACATCAACAAGGAAGGGAAGCTGCAGATCTCAGGAAGCTCAGTGGTCGCGGTCGATGGCGTGGGAGCCGGCGAGGGCGAGTGCGTGCTGTTCACACAGGGCAGTTCGGCGCGCCTGACACCCGCAACCAAGGACGCGCCCGTCGATGCGGTGATCGTGGGCATCGTGGACACCATTGAGGTGGGCGGCGCGACGGTTGCGAAACCGTAGCCCTAGATCCAGGGAGTTTCGAAATGCAGACGCAACAACAAGTCTCGCCACAGGTGATTGCGGAGATTGCCAGAGAGGTGGTGGCGCGGCTGCGTACGCAGATGCAGCCGGCCCCGGCCGCGGCGCATGCGGCGGCGACGCCGGCACCAAGAGCCACGGTTGCCGCGCGCGACGGAGTGTTTGCCACCGTGGATGAGGCCGTGAATGCGGCTTACGAGGCGCAAAAGAAGGTCGCTGCGTTGAGCCTGGCCGACCGCAAGCGGATCGTCGACATCATCGTCCGCATCTGCAACGACCGGCGCGAAGAACTGGGTCGCATGGAGCTGGAAGAGACGAAGGTTGGCCGGTCTGGACCACAAGATTCTGAAGCTTACGAACATGCGTTTCGTTCTGGGCGTGGACGCGTTGCACACCGAAGCGCGCAGTAATGAAACCGGCGTGTGCCTGATTGAGCATGCGCCGTGGGGCGTGATCGGCATGATGCTGCCGGTGACGCACTCGGTGCCCACCATGGCCTCGAACGCAATCAATGTTGTTGCCGCCGGGAATACGGCGGTCTTTGGGCCGCATCCTTCGGGCGCAAAGGTGGCGCAGTACGCGCTGCAACTGTGGAATCGCGAGATCGAGCGGGAACTGGGCATCGCAAACGTGTTCACCACCACGGTTGAGCCAACGATAGAAGCCGCGGAGCAGATCTTCCATCATCCCAAAGTTGCGCTGCTTTGCTGCACGGGAGGCGCGGCGGTGGCACAGGCCGCCGCCAAAACCGGCAAGCGCGTGATTGCCGGCGGGCCGGGCAATCCGCCGGTCGTGGTGGATGAAACCGCCGATTTGGATCGCGCCGCACGTTGCATTATTGAGGGCGCAGCTTTTGATAACAACCTGCTGTGCATCGGCGAGAAGGAAGTGTTCGTTGTAGCTTCTGTGGCCGATGCGTTTATTGCCGCCATGAAGCGGGCCGGCGCTTACCAGCTCGACCGCTCGGCTATCGATCGCCTGACGAAAGCGGCATTCAGTTTTGAGGGCGGCGGAGGCGGATGCGCCCGCGCGCATGTGAAGAAGGATCTTGTCGGCAAAGATGTCGCGGTACTGGCGAAGGCAGCCGGAGTGCAGGCGCCGCCGGGAACCGATCTGCTGTTCGGCGAGACCGATGAGAACCATCCGTTTGTTGTGGAAGAGCAGATGATGCCGTTTGTCCCGATCGTGCGCGTCAGTTGCGCCGATGCAGCGATTGCCGCCGCTGTGAAGGCCGAGCACGGCTACCGGCATACGGCCATCATCCACACCAACAATCTGGAGACGGCGACGCGCATGGCGCGGGCGATCAACACAACGCTCTTCATTCACAATGCGGGTTCGCCGGCCTCGCTGGGAGTGGGCGGGCCGGGCTATTTCAGTCACACCATTGCGACTCCGACGGGCGAGGGAATCACTACGCCGCTCACATTTACGCGCGAGCGGCAGATGGTGGTCGGAGACGCGTTGCGGATCATTTAAGAGCAGGGAATAGGGAGTAGGGAATAGAAAAGCAAGGAACCAGGAACCAGGGACGTAGGGGCTAGGGGCTGACAATGTTTTTGGCGCGCATTGAAGGAACGGTCGTGGCAACAGCAAAGCATCCGTCGCTGGGTGGGTGCCGGTTTCTGGTGGCGCGACGGCTTGAAGCCGACGGGACCGCTGCCGCAGAGCCGAACGTCGTGGTGGATTGGCTGGGCGCGGCGCGCGGCAGCACGGTGATGGTTTCGACCGACGGCGATATTGCGCGGGAAAGGTTCGGCAACAACACGCCGGCGCGCATGGTGGTGGTGGGGATCGTGGATGCGGTGCAGGAACCGGTGACGCGCGGTGAAGGAGCTTCGGCGTCGGAGCAGCGCGGTGCAAAAAGGAGCGCGGCATGAGGCTCGGCATCGTTCGCGGGCACATCACGCTGACTCCAGCGGTTGAGTCGTTTCACTCGCGGACGCTCGCCATCCTGGAGCCGGTGACGATGGAGAATTTGCGGGCGAAGAATGGGCAGGGCGGTGGCAAGGCGCTGATCGCGATCGACGAGCTGGGAGCGGCGACAGGACAGATGGTGGCATTCACCGAGGGGCGCGAGGCGTCGAATCCTTTTTATCCCGCGCCGGTGCCCGTGGATGCGTACCTGGCGCTGATTGTCGATACGGTTGACGTGGCTCAATAGAGAGTTTTGATCGGAATCCGAGGTGGGGAAGTGAAGAGCGGAGGAAAGAGCATCGATCTTGGCGGCCGCAGGCTTGTGGCGATGCGCGATGTGCAGGATGCGCTGGCGGCGGGCGCTACCAGCATTGAAACGGCGGCGAATTGCGTGGTGACACCTTCGGCCCGCGACTTCCTGCAGCAGCACGGCATCGAGCTGGTGATGGACAAGGCGGCGGACGCGTCCGCTCCAGCTGCTTCGGACGATTATGCTTCAGCGCCTGCCGCAGCCAAGAGCAACGCCGCCGTCAATCGCCGGCTGTTTACTACGCCGGAAGCCGAAGCGATCAAGAAAGAGATCTGCTCGGTGGGCCGCAAGCTGTGGATGCGCCAGTTTGTCGACGGCAACGGCGGCAACATCTCGTATCGCATTGGCCCAAACGAAGTGCTGTGCACGCCGACACTGGTGAGCAAATACGACCTGACGCCCGAGGACATCTCGCTTACGGATCTCGAAGGCAACCAGATCGCCGGATCGAAGCCGCGGACCAGCGAGCTGCTGCTGCATCTGGAAATCTACAAGTCGGTGCCCGAGGCGAAGGCCGTGGTCCACTGCCATCCGCCGCATGCCACGGCCTACGCCATCACCGGCCGCGTGCCGCCGAACATGATCATCCCGGAATTTGAAGTTTTCGTGGGCAAGGTTGCGATTTCACCTTATGAAACGCCGGGAACCAAGGCGTTTGCTGAAACCGTTCTGCCTTACGTGCGAGAACACAATACTGTGCTGCTCTCGAATCATGGGATCGTTTGCTGGGCCGATACGGTGACGCACGCGGAATGGTACGCGGAGGTGCTTGAGACATATTGCTGGACGTTGATGCTGGCCACGCAGTTGGGGGTGCCGATCTCAACGATCTCAGAGCAGCACGGCTCCGACTTGCTGGAGATCAAGAAGAAGCTCGGCCTGCCCGACATTCGCTTTGACACCTCGCGCATGAAGGAGTGCCAGCTCTCCGATCTCGAAGTTCCCGGCTCAATCGCGTTGGAACCGACGCCGTGCGACGGAAATAGCGGCAACGGCAGCGGCATGGATTTGGAATCGCTGGTCAGGGCGGTGACTGACGCGGTGATGGAGGGACTGGGAAACAGGGACTAGGGACTAGGGAGTAGGGAGTAGACCCTAAGGGCAAGGGATAAGGCAATCGAAACGCAGGGAAGGAAGCAGCAGGGGGAGCCAGGCGCAACACTGAGCCACGATGAAGGCTGCTGAACGGCAACTGAGAATCCGGCAGATGCTTGAGACCCGGGACTTCATCGACTCGGAGACTCTTTGCCGCGAACTGGACGCTTCAGAGTCGAGCGTTCGCCGCGATCTCGACATCCTGGAACAGGAAGGCCTGCTGAGGCGCGTCTACGGAGGCGCGGTCGCGGTGCAGTCGCTGCCGGGCCGGGCATTCGACTACGCGGCAGAGAGCGTGCGCCTGAGCGAAGAGAAGGACCGCATCGGCAAGCTCACGGCCGGCTTGATTGAAGACGGACAGACCGTGATCCTCGACGGCGGCTCGACCGTGGCCGCGGTGGCCCGCGAGCTGGCCTCAAAATCGCTGCACATCGTCACCAATTCGCTGCCCATTGCGGAGACCTTCGAATCGCTGCGCAACATCGAGTTGACGCTTACCGGCGGCTATCTCGATCCGCGCCTGCGCGTGATGCTGGGCCCATTCTGCGAGCAGATGCTCGGGGCCATTCGCGCCGATGCCGTGATCATGGGCATTGGCGGAATCACCGAAAGCGGAATCAGCAACAACAATACCCTCGTGGTGGGGTCGGAGCAGAAGATGATTGAGGTGGCAAGTCGCGTGATCCTCGTGGCCGACCACACCAAGTTCGGCCGGGGAGGCATGATTCCCGTGGCGCCGCTCAACGCTGCGCATGTCGTCGTCTCGGACGCGGAGCTCGGCTCCGAATACGTCGCGATGCTGCGCGACAACGGCATTCAAGTGCTTCTGGCATAATCGGAGCGGCTACGAGCTCCCACCCTTTCGGTCGCCGCGGCGACCGAAGAGATGGCGCAACGACAGGAAACCTGATGCAAATTGACGCGCACGACGTTCTGATCGTTACCGATGTGGAGAACGACTTTTGCCCCGGCGGAGCGCTTGCCGTCCCACACGGCGACGAGGTGATTGCGCCGATTCATCGCGTGGCGCCGCTCTTTGAGCACATCATTCTCACGCAGGACTGGCACCCGGCGAATCACACTTCATTCGCTTCGTCGCATCCCGGCAAGCAGCCGTTTGAGACCGTTGAGCTCGCTTATGGCGCGCAGACGCTGTGGCCGCCGCACTGCGTGCAAGGCAGTGCCGGCGCGGAGTTTCATCCGGCGCTTCATCTGCCACAAGCTGAGCTGATCTTGCGCAAGGGATTTCGCCCGCAGATCGATTCCTATTCGGCATTCTTTGAAAACGATCGAGCCACGCCGACAGGCTTGGCAGGCTATCTGCGGGAACGTAAACTGGCGCGCGTCTTTCTTGCGGGGCTGGCCTACGACTATTGCGTCGGCTACTCCGCTCTCGACGCGCGGCGCCTCGGCCTGGAAGCATTTGTTCTGCGCGACGCCTGCCGCGCCATCGATCTGAACGGTTCGGCCGCCGCCATCGAGAGCGAGTTTGCGAGCGCAGGCGTAACGGTCATCACATCGGCGAAGCTTTCCGGCTGACGCTGCTTGACCTAAAATCGCTTAAGGCCGGCCGAACGAAAGAACCTCTCCGCGTATGTCCCGCAACTTCTACATTCTCGCCGCAACTCTTGGGTTCTTCGCTCTTGTCTCGGGGGGCATGACGCTGGTGCCTTCAAACTTTCAGCCGGGACTGCCGGCCAACGGCTCGCTGTGGCGCACACTGGCGCTCATTCTTCTTCTGGCGGCGCTCGCGTCGGCGCTGGTTGGTACCATGAGCAACCTTTTCGAGCAGGTGGACCGGCGTAGCGAAGAGACGCGCCGCGAGGCGCGGAAGAGGCGGCGCGGCAAGTAGAGGCAGCGAGCCAGCAAGCCAGCAAGCCAGCGAGTCAGCCTGACCCGCCCCGGCAAAGCTGGGATGCGGCACCCGCATCCGCAAATTAAAATGAGGGAGTGCGGTGCATCTCTCCCGCACGGGATCGAGCAGGCGATGTACGAAGTTACCGTGGAGGCAGATTTTTCCTCCGGCCACTATCTCCGCAACTACCAGGGCAAGTGCGAGAACCCGCACGGGCACAACTACAAGGTGCGCATCACGCTGGCCGGCGCTGAACTCGACGAAGCGGGCCTGCTGCTCGACTTCAAGCTGCTCAAGCAGGTGCTGCGGCCGGTGGTCGAGCGCATCGACCACCAGATGCTCAACGACCTGGAGCCCTTCACCACGCTCAATCCGTCGGCCGAAAACATCGCGAAGTATTTTTACGACGAGACCAGCCGGTCAGCTGGCCAGCATGACCGCCGGCCGCGTGCGCGTGAAAGACTGCACCATCTGGGAGACGGACACGACGACTGCGACTTATTTCGAGTAGCTGCGGGAAGCTCGCTCAGAGCTTCGATTGGCTCGCGGGTTCGCTCGCCCAAACTTCAGTTCATCTCGCTTGACTTCGACTGCAGGTACTTGTTGAAGGGAACCTCAAAGGAGAAGAGCTCTTTGCCGTCGGCGTCACGCAGTTCGCGCAGATAGAGCTTGGCGCCGACCAGCGGTTGGGTAAGTCCGGAGACGTCGTAAAACAGAAATCCCGCGCGCGTGGTGTGCGGCTCAACCACAAGAGCCGAGTACTCGAATTCATCGAAGTCGGCCTCAATCTCCTTGTTGCTGCCCTTGGGCTTGGTGTGGATCGGCGGCAGCGGGCCGGGCAACGGAATCTTGGATCCCTGGCGCTCCTTGCGCGTCATCAATCGTTCCACATCCTCCGGCTCGGCTGCCTGGATGCGCTGGCCCTCCGCCGTCTCAAAAAGAATCCGCGCGTCGCGCAGCGAGATGGGGTGGTCGCCCTGGTTGGTCACAATCAGGCGAACCGGCATCACGTCGTGGCCCAGGTAATCGACGCGGAAGATGGACTCTTTTTCCTTGGTGTCATAGGGCTCGACGGCGATGGCCACGTGTTCGTCAGGGTGCACTTCCACGGCCGGATAGGTAGTGGCAGCCTGAACCTGCGGCGCGGTGTGGTCGCTGGCCGTGGCGGGCAGTGCCAGAAAGAGCAACAACCAAGGAATCCGGGGCAAAGTTTTCACCGTGTGCGACTGTATCATCTTGTTGACCGGGCACCCAATGGTTAGACCGGAGCTAACCCGTTTCGGTTACGTATGCTCCTTCTTTTCTATAACGTTGTCTTGATGCTGGCACTGGTTGCCGGCGCGCCGTGGTGGCTTTGGCGCATTGCGACCACGCGCAAGTATCGCGAAGGGTTGCGGGAACGCCTGGGCCGAGTTCCCAGGCGGCTCAGGCAAGGCTCTGACTCGGACGCCGAGCGCCCGCTGATCTGGGTGCACGCGGTTTCAGTCGGCGAGGTGCTCGCGGTGACTCGCCTCATCAAGGACCTTGACGCGGCGCTGCCCGGCTACGAGGTTGTTGTCTCAACCACCACCCGAACCGGCCAGGCGCTGGCTCGCGAGCGGTTTGGAGCCAACCGGGTATTCTACTGCCCGCTGGACCTGCCTTGGGCCGTGAGCAACTATATGCGCGCCCTCAATCCGAGCCTCCTGGTCCTGGCGGAGTCCGAGTTCTGGCCGAATTTGCTGGGCGGCTGCTTCCGGCGCGACATCCCGGTTGCGGTGGTGAATGCGCGCATCTCGAACCGTTCGTTTCTGCGCTATGAAAAGCTGCCCATTCTGTGGCGCCCGCTGCTGGGACGGCTGAATTGCGTGCTTGCCCAAAGCCAGATCGATGCCGACCGGCTGGTGGCGCTCGGTTGCCGACCTGAGCGGGTATCGGTTGCCGGAAATCTCAAGTTCGACGTGCGCGTGCGAGAGGAGGCCGAAGCGACGCGGTTCCTCAAGTCGTTGACCGCCGGACTGCGGTTCGTGGTTGCGGGCAGCACGCTCGAAGGCGAAGAGGCTGTGCTGATTGAAGATTGGCCTCGGATGCTTGTCGCCAATCCCAGGCTGGCGATGATTCTCGCGCCGCGCCATCCTGAGCGGTTCGACGCCGTTGCGACGCTGCTGGAGAAATCGGGCAGATTGTGGTGCAGGCGGTCAGAGTGGAAGTCGAGACCGGCACGTCCGCTTCGGCCCGGGGAAATTCTGCTGCTCGACAGCATCGGCGAGTTGGCTTCGGTCTACTCGCTGGCGAGCGTCGCGTTCGTCGGCGGCAGCCTGGTTCCAGCCGGCGGGCATAATCCGCTGGAGCCGGCGCAATTCGGCGTGCCCATCGTGATGGGACCGCACTACGCGAACTTCACCGCCATCACCGACAGCCTGCGCAAAGCCAATGCGCTGCGCATCGCCGAAGTGGAAGATCTGGCCACGGCCCTTATCGCCCTCATCAACGATCGCGAGCTGGCAGTGGCCATGGGCGCGCGCGCCATCGAGGTTTTCGAGCGGCAGGCGGGGGCGACAGAGCGCTGCGTTGCGGCTATTTGCAGATTGCTTGCGGACGGTGCGGCCGGAGAGCGCAGCTAATGAAGCACGCAGAACGGCCGCTGCTTTGGCCGCTTGTGCCGGTCTACCGGCTCGGCCTGGCGCTGCGCGAGTTTGAGCTGCGCTCAGGGTTGAAGCCGGTGCGGCGTCTGCGGTGGCCGGTGGTCAGCATCGGCAATCTGTCGACTGGGGGCTCGGGAAAGACGCCGCTGACGATTGCGTTGGCCAGGGCGCTAGCGGGGCGCGGCGTGCACGTGGATGTGCTTTCGCGGGGATATGGCCGGAGGCGCTCCGCGCTCCCACTTTTGGTCGACGCTCGTGGCACGACAGAAAGATTCGGCGACGAGCCGCTGGTGATTGCGCGCGAGGCGGGTGTGCCGGTGTTTGTTGCCGCGGAGCGCTACGAGGCCGGATTGATCGCGGAACGCGATGCAGGGAGCGAGCGAGCCACGCCAGCGGGCGTGCACCTGATGGACGATGGCTTCCAGCATCGGCAATTGCATCGCGATGTAGACATTTTGCTGCTGAGCCGCTCAGATTTGAATGACCATTTACTGCCCGCCGGCAATTTGCGCGAAGCCTTGCATGCGGCGGAGCGCGCCGACGTGATTGCAATCCCTTCGGATGAAACGGATGCGGAGGCGGAGATCCGATCGCGCGCCTGGCGTGCCGAAGTCTGGCGCGTGCGGCGCAGAATGGAAGTGCCGCAAGTCGATGGGCCAGTGTTTGCCTTTTGCGGCATCGCGCGGCCGCGGCAGTTTTTTGATGGGCTGGAGGCCGCCGGCGTGCGCCTCGCCGCGCGGGCGGCGTTTCCCGATCATCGCAACTATTCGGCGCGCGATCTCGAGCGGCTCGGGTCGCAGGCGCGGGCGGCCGGAGCTACTGCGCTGCTGACCACAGAGAAAGATCGTGTGCGTCTGGGTGTGATTGCGGCAAAACTGCCGATCAAGACCGTGAAATTGCAGATCGAGATTGATGATGAAGCGGCGGTTGTTGACTGGCTCCTGCGCCGCGTGGCCGGACAAGGATGAAAACGACTACACCACCCTGGTGTCGATTCGTTTACAGCCGCTCGTCCATGGGAATCCACGGCGAGGGATAGACGGGGCCGATGTATTCGGCGCGCGGACGGATGAGGCGGTTGTCGTCGAGCTGCTCGATCACGTGCGCGGCCCAGCCGGCAACGCGGCTCACGGCGAAGATCGGCGTGTAGAGATCGATGTCGATGCCCAGCGTGGCGTAGGTTGAAGCGGAATAAAAATCCACGTTGGCGTTCAGCTTCTTGTCTTTGTTGATGAAGAGCTCGATGGCGCGCGACATCTCATACCACTTGGGATTTCCCGAATCCCTGCCCAATTGCTCGCTCATCTTGCGCAGGTGGGTGGCGCGCGGGTCCTCGGTCTTGTAGACGCGATGCCCGAAGCCGGAGATCTTCTGCTTGGCCGCAAGCATGTTCTTCACGTACTCCACCGGATCGCAGCCCTGCCTGTCGATGGTGAGCAGCAGGCGCATCACGCCTTCGTTGGCGCCGCCGTGCAGCGGGCCTTTCAGCGCGCCGATGGCGCCGGTGATGGCTGAATGGATGTCGGAGAGGGTTGCGGCGATGACGCGGGCGGCGAAGGTGGAGGCGTTCAGTTCATGGTCGGCGTGAAGAATGAGTGCAATATCCAACGTTCGAGTGGCCGTCTCCGAAGGCTTTATGCCATTCAGCATCCAGAGGAAGTTACCCGCATGGGTGAGCGACCGGTCCGGCGGAACCATTTCCTTTCCCTTGCGAAGCCGATCGTAGATGGCCACGATCATGGCGATCTGCGCGGTCAGGTTATAGGCTTTGCGCACGTTGGCATCGTGCGAGTTGTCCTTTTCATCGGCGTCGTAAAAACTCAAAGCCGACACTGTAGTTCGCAGCACTTCCATGGGCGTGGCCGAGGTCGGGAACGACCTCATCAGGTCGATGATGCGCTGATCGAGCGACCGGGCCAGGGCGAGTTGCGAAGAGAATTCACGCAGCGCGAGCTCATTCGGCAGAAAGCCGTTCCACAACAGGTAGGTGGTTTCCTCAAAGGTCGAGTGCTCAGCCAGCTCGTGAATGTCGATGCCGCGGTAGGAGAGGATCCCCGCTTCCCCATCGATCCAGCAGATACCGGAGTTCGCGGCGACAACGCCTTCGAGACCCTTTCCTGCGACAGCGGTCGGCATAGCCTTGGTTTCTCCCCTTCTTGTGGGCTGTTTGGCCGTTGCGGTGGACTTCCGGGCCGCGAAGAGGTCCGGCGCCAAAAAACACGCCAAAGACCTTTATAACTTAGCCGTTCCGTGCTTGTCACGGATTGCGGGACCGGACACCATCGGTCGTTGGCCAGTTGTGCACCATTGGGATGAAAAGCTGCACAACCCGGGCCGGTTCGATATATTCTCTGTAGATTCCCAGGAGGCGCGAGGGGCGTTCCAGTTTCGGGAGGCGCGAACCCCTCCGAATGACCGTCAACCAGGAGGAGCTCCGGAACGAGCGAGACAAATTCCCCCCAATCTGGCGTCTAACCGGACAGGATGCCGAGATACCGCCAGGCGTGGTTCGTTTGAAGGGACCTGCCTGCACAGGAAAGGTAACGAATGAGCGACGAACTTGAAGAAGCACCCCGAACTTACTCCGGCGCCCTGCTGGCGGCAATTGCTGTCGCCCTGCTGGCAGCCATCGCCAGCCTCATCTGGTGCTTCACTCTGGGCAGCCGGATGAGCACCGCACAAGCGGAGCTGACCGACACGCAGCAGCAAAACGCCAAGCTGGCCGCCGACCTGCGGGAAACCGAGGCGCGGCTCCAGGTGACTACCGATGAGCTCGGCAAGTCGCTCGGCCTGACGCAGAAGCAGTTGGACGAACGGGCGCAGGCGATCATCCAGCGCGAGCAAGCCGATGAGCAGAAACTTGAAACCGAACAGAAGCAGACCGCGCAACAGGTCAGCCAGGTTTCCAGCGCCGTGACGAACGTGCAGTCGGATGTAGGCGGCGTGAAGACCGATCTCACCAAAACGCAAACCGACCTGGCGACAACCATCACCCAGCTCCAGCAGGTGCGCGGCGATTTGACCAATACCAACAGCGTCATTGCCCGCAATCATGACGAGCTGGTGCTGCTCGAGCACAAGGGCGACCGCAATTATTACGAGTTCAGCCTGAGCAAGGGGCAGCGCAAGCCCGTGGGCACGGTCAGCATGGAGCTGAAAAAGACCGACCAGAAGCGCAACAAGTTCACCCTTGACATCTTTGCCGACGACAAGGTGTATGAGAAGAAAGACCGGAACGTGAACGAGCCTTTGCAGTTTTACAGCGGCAAGGATCCCGCTCTTTACGAGATCGTCGTCAACAACATCAACTCGAGGAATGAGATTTCGGGCTATCTTTCCACGCCCAAGGGCGCGCCGGCACCGGCTACTGCTCAGTAATTGCCACGTGGGGTGTGACGGTGAGGTTGGGCTGGTACCGGAAGGTGAAGGTATAGTCCAGCTTTGTGTGCCCGTCCCACTCCTCCTTGGTCATGCGGAATGAGGAGACGAACGATGCCTCCAGGGTCTGGCCGGGCTGCAACGTGGTGTCGAGCGGTGAAAGGGCCTGGTCGTGCGGCACCGGAAGGTCAGGATAGGCGACAAAGATCCGGTCATAGTCAGTCTTGTTTGCCGCATAGCTGGAGTGGATGCCGTCACTGAGGGTGGCATTGGTCACCACGTTAGTGAGGAATAGTGGGAAGTTGCTCTGGTTGTGCAGCCTGACCTTGGTGAAGACCATCACCTGGTCAACATCTTCCTTGGGCATAGGCGCGCCGTTGGCGTCGAAGCCTGACGTTTCAGTGTGCTGCGGGTGCGCCCACACGGAAAGAATGTCGGCGGTTGCGACTGGCGGCTTTTGACCCACAAACACGTAAAGTGCAATCGCTGCGCTCACCACCACGGTTGCGATGATCGCGGCCACGACCACATGACTGGTGCCTCTGGTCAGCTCCTCGCCGCGCGCTGCATCGTCCTGGTCTTGTTGCAATAGGCTCATTGGAGTCCCTATCCTCGTTGCGCCTTATCTTAGCGCCATTTGCATGTCCGAGGCCATGGCTTCCCGTGGAGCGCGGTCCTGCTTGCTTATGCCCGTGGTCGCAATCCCGCCAGAAAGCCCTTGGCATCCCGCGTATTCAGCACGTCTTCAGGAGTCAACCAGGCGCGGCGCAACTGTCGCGCGCCGTATCCCATCTTTCCCAGGTTGCGGCTGTCATGCGAATCCGACGACATGACGATCTTGCAGCCCAGCTCTTTGGCCAGCCGCAGGTCGTGGTCGTTCAGGTCAAGGCGCTCAGGCGCGGCATTGTGTTCCATGGCCACGCCCAACTCTGCCGCGCGCCGAAGGACCGCACCCATATCGAGGGCGAAGGGCTCCCGGCGCAGCAGCAGTCGGCCCGTGGGATGGCCCAGAATCCGCACATTGGGATTCTCAATGGCCCTCATCACGCGCTGCGTCATCTCCTCGCGGCTCTGATCAAAGCGCGAGTGGATGCTGGCGATGACCACATCCATCTGCACAAGGACTTCATCGGCCAGGGCGAGCGCCCCGTCGGCCAGAATGTCCACTTCGATGCCGGTAAAGATGCGAATGCGGCCTTTCATGGCGCTGTCCACTTCGCGCACCTGCTTGATCTGCTCCAAAGCGCGCTTTTCATCCAGGCCGTTGGTGATTCCAATGAATTTCGAGTGGTCGGTGATGGCGATGTACCGGTAGCCGCAGGCGATGGCGGCCTCGGCCATTTCACCAATGGAATTACGCCCGTCGCTGGCCGCGGTATGCATGTGCACGTCGCCGCGAATATCGCTGAGCGCGACAACGTGCGGCAGCTTGTGGTCCGCAGCGGCATCAATCTCGCCCAGGTTCTCGCGCATCTCCGGCGGCATCCAGTCCATCTTCAGGGCCGAGTAGATTTCTTCCTCGGTGGCCGCGGCCACGGTGGACTCGTCATCAAGCCGGGCCAGAGCCCACTCGTTCAGGGTGTAGCCCATCTTGAGCGCGCGCTGGCGCAGCACCACGTTATGGGCCTTCGATCCGGTGAAGTACTGCAGCGCGGCGCCGTAAGAAGCCGAAGGCAGCAGGCGCACGTCCACCTGCATGCCCTGCGCGACATGGAAGCTGACCTTGTTTTCGCCCTTGGCGATGATGTCCTGGATCCCTGGATAGGCGGCGACATACTCCACCGCCGGTCCCGTCTTTTCCGGGGCGCAGGCGGGTCCGGTAGCCAGCAGGTCCAGATCACCGATGGTTTCGCGCCCGCGCCGCAGCGAACCCGCCGGCGTCACCTTGTCGATGCCCTTGAACTTCTTGAGGTAGGCGACGATGCGCTCCGCTTCCTCTTCGGCCACGTCGATACGGAAACGCCCGACGCTGCGGCGGTAATCCTCGATCCCCTTGCGCAGCTTCTCGATCTGCTTGTCGCCCATGCGCGGCAGGCCCTTCAGGCGGCCCGCGTCAATGGCCCCGGCAAGCTGATCGACGGTGCCGATCTGCGCCGCATCCCACAGCAGGGTCACCGTCTTGGGGCCCATGCCCGGCAACTTCAGCAGCTCCAGGATGCCGACGCCGTATTTCGCGAGCAACTCATCGCGCTGGGGCAGAGTGCCGGTAGCGACGATCGCCTGCAGCTTGGCGGCCATGCTTTTGCCGATGCCGTCAATTTCCATCAGGCGCGCGGTGTCGTTCGCCGCTTCCACCAGGTCGACTGTGGTTTGCTCTGCGGCGTCGGCAGCGCGCCGGTAGCTGCGAACGCGAAAGCTGTCGGCGCCGTCGATCTCCATCAGGTCGGCTGTTTCCGCCAGCAGGCGGGCCATCGTTTTGTTGTCCATCGCCGGGCCCCCCATCGGCAGTCGAGCGGTTCCAGAACTGTTTTACCGCAATGCCGCCAGGGCAGGCGGTCCTTTTCCTCAGGGAAAATGCCGCGCCAGACAGGGCGCGGGCACGCTCAAACCGCAAATGTTTGGAGAGCGGCCGCAAGTCGCGGCTCAACCCCGTAAAACGAGCCTGGCGGAGGGGCGCAGAACGCGCTTAGCGCGACGCGCTGCACTGTCACTGGAGTCTGTGATGGGAGGGACTTTCAGGGGCGCAGTTCACCTGCCCGCCGGGCGGCGGTCTTGCAAGAACGCCCGGGCCTACAAGCGCCTACGCGGCGCTGTGGGCGGCAGCATCCCGGAGACGGATTACGGCGTCCGCCTGCGGGCCTTTCTGGCCTTCGACGATGTCGAACTCAACTTCATCGCCTTCTTTGAGCGTTTTGTATCCGTCCAGTTGAATCGCTGAGTAGTGAACGAATACATCCGGCCCGTCGTCGCGTCCGATGAATCCGTAGCCCTTGGCGTTGTTAAACCACTTGACCTTTCCCTTGTACTGAGCCACTGGATGTGCCTTTCTTTTCTCTTGCGAGGGAATACGGCGAGTCTTGAGGGGAATCCTCACCGTATTACTTGAGACGCTGAGAATAGGGGAAAGGTTGGACCTGAGGCTGATTCAGTCGTGTGGTCCCACAAAGTGAAACGATTGTGCACTTTGCGGACCGAAGACTGTGGAAAACTCTGGCCGATTTTTACCATTAATCCGTGGAACGTGAGCGATGAAAGCGGTCATAGAGGAGAACGCTGGTCAGCGTTTTGCCGTCCATGATCGCGCCTTTCTTGATCATCTTCAGCACCTCGGACAATCGGACAAGCCTCAGCTCGATCACTTCATCGTCCTCGGGTTCAGCATTGCCGGCCTCAAGACCCTCGGCGACAAATACTTTCATCGCCTCACCGAGAAAACCCGGGCTGGCGAAGTACTCAACCAGCGGGCGCCACTTCTTTGCCCGGTAGCCGGTTTCTTCGATGAGCTCGCGCTGCGCAGCGGCGAGCGGCTCCTCGCCTTCGTCGATCTTGCCTGCCGGCAGCTCCCACAAGTACTGGTTGGCGGCGTGACGGTATTGGCGCTCCATTACGATCCACGGGTCGCCCTTATATTTCGAGTTGTCGAGGGCGAGAATCACCACGCTTCCGTTGTGACGAATTACATCCCGCTCGTTTTGCTCCCCTCCCGGCTCAATGATCTTGTCGTGGTACACACGGAAGAGCTTGCACTCGAACACGACTTTGGAGCTGAGGACTTTGGCCCGTTCCGTCGCCGCGCCGGAATGCGCTTGTTTCTTCGCCTTTGCCGGTTTGGCTTTCGCGGCTTTTCGCTTGTTCCTGATGGGCATTTCCACTCCTGTTTGTTGGCGAACGCTCGTTGAGCGCGATTCAAGACGAGTATACGCAGCGCGACCACATTGGATCGCCGCTTCTGCATCGAAGAGGGCTGCCGTGGCATCCTTAACTCAGCAGCAGATCAGGATTTTGCGCGTGCGCATCCACATCCTTTTGAGGCAGGCAAGCCGCAAGTGAACGAATTGTCGACCGCAGAATGTTATCCCGTAACCGTGTTGCCGGGGCAAACACGCCTCTTCGCCGATTTTTGCGCGGGATCGCTTGGCGCGTTTCTGCCGTCGGATGGGCCGGACCCGAAGCGGCCCCCGCTTCCCGCGCACTGGCCGGAGCTGGTTCACCTGGTCGCCATGCAGAATCGGTTCGCGGCTCAGGAAGATTCGATTGCCGCTTTTGCCGGGGGCGCTGGAGCCGTCCTGACAGGGCAGCAAGTGGGTCTCTTCGGTGGACCGCTCTTTTGTCCCTTCAAGGCGGCAACGGCGATCGCCAGGGCGCGCCAAGGCACTGCGCAAGGAAGACCACATGTGGTCATTTTCTGGCTTGCCACGGAAGACCACGACTTTGCCGAGATCAACCAGGTTGCCTTTCCTGCAAGCCGGGAGCTGGCCACGCTCAAGTACGAAGCCGCGCCGGAGTTCGCATTGCCGGCGGGTAGGATCGTTCTCGCTGACGCCATCACGCCCCTGGTGGAGCGCGCTGCGGAGCTGATGGGGCCGTCAGAAGCCACCGACAACCTGGTGGCCGCCTACAAGCCGGGCCGCACGTTCGCGCAAGCCTTCGGCGACTTTTACTCGAAGATCTTTGCGGCGCAGGGGCTGCTCGTCGTCGATGCCGGCGGGCGGGAATTTCATCGGCTTGGGGCGCCGGTGCTGCGAGCGGCGATCGAGCGCGCCGACGAGTTTCACGATGCGCTGGTTGCGCGCGGCGAGGCCCTCGAAGCTGCCGGCTATCACGCGCAGGTTGCGGTCACGCCGCAGTCGAGCCTGCTGTTTTTAATCGACGACAAGACGGGCGCGCGCATCGCGCTCAAGCGCATGGCACCAAGCGCTGGCGAGCCCAACGGGCTTTGGCAGGCCGATAGCCAGACCTTCTCGACCGCGGATCTTTGCGGCATCCTCGACGCCGAGCCTGAGCGGATTTCGCCCGCGGCGCTGCTGCGGCCGGTGTTTCAGGACTTCCTGTTTTCGACGTCTGTGCAGATCGGCGGCCCCGCGGAGATCGCCTACCTGGCGCAGTCCACCGTATTGTTCGAGCGCATTCTCGGCCGCCAGACTCCTCCGCTGCCGCGCTTCTCGGCGACACTGATTGAGCCTGCTACGGCCAAGCTGCTGCGCAAGCATGAGCTCGAGCTGGAGCAGGTTTTCGCCGAAGAGAATGCGGCGTCGCTGGCGCAACGGCTGGCCGCGCGCGCCATGCCCATTGAAACCAAGCAACGCCTGGCCGCGGCAGGCAACGCTCTTGATGCTGAGCTGAATGCGCTGGTCGAATGGATGCAATCGCAGGACAAGGGACTGGGCCAGTCAGCCGAAACGGCGGCCGGAAAGATGCGCTACCAGATGAACCGCATGCGCACGCTGGCGGCCAACTTCCAGTTGCAGCGTGAAACGACGCTCGCGCGCCACGCCGAAAGCATCTATCAGGCGCTCTATCCCGGCGGCGTGTTGCAGGAGCGGGTGCATGGCGGCGCATATTATTTCGCGCGCTATGGGCTGGAGCTGGCCGAGACGCTCTGCGCGCAAGCGGCGCAGTGCGCCGGGCACACTGCGCTGTGGCTGTGACGTGAGTAGGGCAGGGAACAAGGACTACTGATCAGGAGATAGCAGAGGTGCAGAATTGCCGATGCGTGCAGCGCTTCCTGGCCATCGCTTTGGCTATTGCCTCAAGCGCGACGGTCGCGTCGCATGCACAGAATGGCAAGCAGCATCCATCATTCGAAATACTGACGCACCGTATGGATGTCGATGTAGATGGAGCGCCTGACGCCTACGGTCCGCCGGGCAAGCAGGCACTCGACACGCTTCTTGATGCGCATTACCTCAATCGCGCCGACAAGCCAATCGTCGGTTATCTGATTGATGAGCACAATCGCCCGATTCTGCAGGGCCCAAACGATCCCTTCCCCGGGTATTACATTTCCCAGACCGCGTTCACCGATATTGCGAATCAAGATGAAAGCGACCCACGCCGCTACGTCGACGCCCGCAAGATCAATTACGTCGTGCGGGGCAACGCGGCCCGGCGGCGCGGAGTAAAGGTGGGCGACTTCGTATCTGTCTATTCCAAGCGCACGCGCAAGAGCGTGTTCGCCATCGTGGGAGATACAGGCAATCCCACCGGCGACGAAGGCTCGCTTCATTTATTGCAGGATCTCGGATATCCATTCCACGACGGCATCAGTGACTCGGTCGAAAAACCTGAGATCGTCATCCGGTTCTACCCAAACTCGAACCCAAAGCAGCAGTTTTTCTTTACCCAGGCCGCACTGGACGATGCAGCCACGAAACTTGGCCTGAGCCGGGATTTCGCCGGTGCGCCCGCGAACAATCGATAAAGCGCACCGAGGCGCACACTCATTTCAGGCCGTCGCGGCACGACC
Source organism: uncultured Acidobacteriaceae bacterium (assembly GCA_963751285.1). Classification (GTDB taxonomy): domain Bacteria; phylum Acidobacteriota; class Terriglobia; order Terriglobales; family Acidobacteriaceae; genus Telmatobacter. Next base: position 92,390 of record CAVVUE010000020.1, read on the forward strand.
GAAAGCATCACAGCGCCAAGACAGGTCACCAGGGACCCGGGATGTTGTGCAATTTCAAAACACATCGATAGCGACCCTTAAGCCCTGGTCGTATAATTCCCGCGAACCAAAACGAGGCTTCTCATGAAGCATTTCCTTGCAATCCTCATTGCGGTATCCCTGGCTCTGCCTGCCGCAAATGCGCAAGCGGTCAACTGCGCCACGCCGGGCGCGGACAATGCGTTCCTCGGCATCCAGACGATTCGCCTGTGGGCGGGAACGCCGCCTGAAGCGAAGGGCGACACCTGCGACGACATCCCCGCGCTGACGGTCTTTGAGCCGCATCCCGGAACCGGGAATGGCTCGGCGGTCGTGATCTTTCCCGGCGGCGGTTACACGCACCTGGCCGGAAATCTTGAAGGCCGCCAGTTCGCAGACTGGTTCACCGCGCACGGATTCCGGGCGTTCATTCTCACTTACCGGCTGCCTTCGCACGGCTACCTGCTGCCAGTCCCGCTGATCGACGCAAGGCGGGCGATCCAGACGGTACGGGCTCGGGCAATGGATTACCACATTGCGCCGAACCGCATCGTGCTGATCGGGTTTTCAGCCGGTGGGCATCTGGCGGCGCTGGCCGCAACCCAGCCGGCAGCGGGCGACGCCAACGCCGAGGATGCGATCGACCGCGTTTCCAGCCGGCCGGACTATCTTGTGCTCGGTTATCCGTGGATCGGGGCGGTTTCAACGGACTACACGCATTTGAATTACTGCAAGGAGTTCCACCTCGAAGACCAGTGCGCGGCGCTGATCGCCAAGTACAACCCCGACTTGTTCGTGAGCAAAGACATGCCGCCGACGTTCATCTACCACACGTTTGACGACCGGACCGTGCCCATCGAGCAGAGCCTGGATTTCTTTGAGGCCATGGTGAAGGCCGGCGTGCCGACGGAGTACCACGTGTTCGCCAGCGGATCGCATGGCAGCGGGCTGGGCAAGGGAGATCCGGCGCTGGACCAATGGCCGAACCTGCTGGAGAACTGGCTGCGGGCGCAGGGTCTGCTGGCGGTGGACAAGGAAGCGGTGGGAGCGCGGTAAAAGAGCAGCTATCAGCTTTCAGCGCGAGCTTGCTGTTTTTCGCGTTGTTGATTCAAAAAAGGAAGGCATCTAGCCGGCGTTCCCGAAAATGGATTTTCCGGGCCGCGTCGGCACGTCGCTCGGTGCCCGAAGACCACCGCGGCAGTTCTGAAAGCTGACAACCGAGAGCTGAGGGCTGGCTGCGAAATACCCCCAAAATTAGAGGCGGGCAGCCAGCTTCGGGAGTGGAAGGAGTTCCCGGAACTGCTGCCCGCTGGACCCTGGACCGGGTCTAGGTGGTACTTTTAAGTTTAGGCTGGTTTGGAGTAAAAGCAAGCCCTTTTTTGCACTAATTTTCCCATGTCGTGACTGTCATCACAGAATGCCGTGGCCGAGGCCCCCTGCGCGTTGACTTGGGGGCCTTTGCTTGATACAAAAGGGTGTTCCACTGGAAAAATCCTTATCTGATCACCGGAGCGGCCCGGTACTGCCATGCAAGACATTCTTCAACAACTCGGCGACCTGATGATCAACGCCATCCCTACGGCGTTGCTCTTTATCGTGCTGGTGTTCGCCTATCAATTTCTGGTTCAGGGCCCGCTGACGGCGGTTCTTGCCAAGCGCCGCGCGCTGACTGAAGGCGCAATGGAGAACGCGCGCAAAGCCATCGCCGAGGCTGAATCCAAAGCCGCGGAGTACGCCACGCGGCTGCGGCAGGCGCGCGCCGAAGCCTACAAGCTTCGCGAGCAGCGCGTGAAGCAGTGGAATGGCGAACGCGACGCCGCGCTCGATACGGCGCGGAAGACCGCGGGACAGAAAGTGCGCCAGGCCAGGGCCGAGCTCGACGTCGAGGCCGACGCGGCCCGCAAAGTGATCCAGGCTTCCGCCTCCGATCTCGCCGGCCAGGCCCTTCGCGCCGTTTTGCCGGCCACTGCCGGGGGTTCACGTTGACTTACTCCCTTCGCCACGGACGCCCCGTTGCCAGCCTTTTCCGTACCTTTTTCGTAGCCCTGATCGCCGCCGCATTCGCTTTCGCGCCGCTCAGAATTGCCGCGCAGGCGCCGGCACCGGCACATTCGCCTGCGCCGGCGGCAACGACTGCACCGCCGAACGGCCCCGCGGCGGCGGAAAATTCCAATTCCGACGATGAAGAAAAGGCCTTCCTGTATTCACCCGCCGTGCAATCGGTGGCCCGCATCCTGCACCTGAAGGTGGAAACGACCGTCCACATCTTCCTGGGAATTAATTTCGCTGTAATCTTTCTGCTGATCGCCGTCCCGCTCGGCCGCTACATGCCAAGGATCATTCGCAAGCGCTCGCAGACTCTCGGCCATCACCTGAGTGAGGCGCGCGAGGCAACCGCGGACGCAAAGACGCGACTGAGCGCCGTGGAGGCGCAGCTTGCCGGACTGGGCGAGGAGATCGCCAAGTTTCGCGCCGAGGTGGAGCAGGAAGCTCTCGAAGACGAAAAGCGCATCAAGGCGTCGCTCCATGAAGAAAGCGCGCGCATTGTGGCCTCGGCCGAGCAGGAGATTGGCGTAGCCGTGGCCCAGGCCAAGCGCGGGCTGCGCAACTTTGCCGCAGATCTGGCCATTGAGCAGGCTTCAAAACAAGTGGCGCTCACGCCGGAGACCGATCGCGCGCTGATTGCCGAATTCATCTCCGGGGTTGCCGCGGACGGCGCAAGCAAGGGAGGGAAGAACTAGATGCCTGCCTTTGTCAACCGGTACGCACAGGCTTTTGCCGATGTGGTGACCGATCGCAAGCTCGACACCGCGGTTCTCGATCGCCAATTTTCCGATGTTCTGGCTACGTGGGAAGGCAGCGCCGAGCTGCGCACATTCTTTGAGAATCCCTCCATACCGGCTGCGCAGAAAATCAACATCCTGGACAAATTGAACGAGAAGATGGGCCTCGAGAAGGAGCTGCGCAATCTGCTCGCCGTGCTCAGTGCAAACAATCGCATCGGCCACGTGGCGGAAGTGGCTGCGTCCTGGCGCCGCATTCTGCAGGAGCAACAGGGAATTCGCCCAGCGGAGATTGTGACGGCGCGAGAATTAACCAAAGAAGAACGCGACGCGCTGGTCAGTGAGGTGGCGAAGCTTGCCGGGGCCAAAGTGGACGCGAGCTTCAAACTCGATGAGTCGATCCTGGGCGGCACGGTGGTGCGCATCGGCTCGACAGTGTATGACGGCAGCGTGAAGGGGCGGCTCGATCGACTGAAAGAAGCATTAACCAGCTCCTAGCTGCTAGCTTCTAGCCGCTAGCTCCTCATTGCCGGGTTTGGCTGTCGCTCGAGAGGCACGGAAAAGGAAAGCTAGGAGCTAGTAGCTAGAAGCTAGATGCTACGAAGCAAGAACGAAGAATTAGGAACAGGAACGCAGCAATGGCTCAAATCAAAGCAGACGAAATCACACAGCTCCTGCGCGAGCAGATCGCGAACTACGACTCGAAGGTTCAGGTGGACGAGGTCGGCACCATCACTACGCTCGGCGACGGCATCGCCCGCATCCACGGCCTCGACAAGGTGATGGCCGGCGAGTTGCTCAGCTTTCCGCACGACATTGCGGGCCTTGCGCTTTCGCTTGAAGAAGACCAGGTTGGCGCGGTCATCCTCGGCGATTACACCGAGCTGAAGGAAGGCCAGGAGGTCAAGCGCACCGGGAAGATTCTTTCCGTCCCCGTAGGCACGGCGATGATCGGCCGCGTGGTCAATTCTCTCGGCCAGCCCATTGACGACAAGGGCCCGGTCGACACCAAGGACACTCTTCCCGTCGAACGCCTTGCCCCCGGCATCATCGATCGCCAGCCCGTGCGCGAGCCCATGGCTACCGGCCTGAAGGCCATTGACGCCATGATCCCCATCGGCCGCGGCCAGCGCGAGCTGATCATCGGCGACCGGCAGACTGGCAAAACCGCCGTCCTGCTCGACACCATCATCAACAACGCGAAGAACGACCTGATCTGCATCTACTGCGCCATCGGGCAGAAGCGATCCTCCATCGCGCAGGTGGTGCAAACGCTCGCCGAGCATGACGCCATGGGCCACACCATCATTGTGGCGGCTTCAGCGTCAGAGCCCGCGCCGATGCTTTACCTGGCGCCCTACGCAGCGTGCGCCATGGGCGAGTACTTCCGCGACAACGGCAAGCATGCGCTGGTGATGTACGACGATCTTTCGAAGCACGCCATGGCCTACCGTGAAATTTCGCTGCTGCTGCGCCGCCCGCCGGGCCGCGAGGCGTATCCGGGCGACGTGTTTTATCTCCACTCGCGGCTGCTCGAGCGCGCCTCAAAGCTCAGCGACAAGCGGGGCGGCGGATCGCTGACCGCGCTGCCCGTTATCGAAACGCAGGCCGGCGACGTTTCGGCGTACATTCCCACCAACGTTATTTCCATCACCGACGGACAAATTTTTCTTGAGACCGACCTGTTCAACTCCGGCGTGCGTCCGGCCGTGAACGTCGGCCTCTCGGTATCGCGTGTCGGTTTCTCCGCGGCCATCAAGGCGGTCAAGCAGGTGGGATCGACGCTGAAGCTCGATCTGGCGCAGTATCGTGAGCTCGCGGCCTTCGCGCAATTTGGTTCTGATTTGGATCCGCTGACGCAAAAGCAACTGGCCCGCGGTGTGCGTTTGACCGAACTGCTCAAGCAGCCGCAGTTCCAGCCGCTGACGTGGCAGCAGCAGGCGGTGGTTCTCTTCGCCGGCACGCAGGGCTATCTCGACGATTTGAAAGTGGAAGACATTCGCGCCTTCGAGGACGGCCTGTACAAGTACTTTGCGGACGCGCAACAGGCCCTGCTCGACGACCTGACCAAGAAAAAACAACTTGATGACGACCTCCGCAACCGGCTGCATGCGGCGCTGAAGGAATATTCGGCGGATTTCAAGGAAGAACTTGCGGCCGCTACTGCGTAGCGGCAGTGATCACTGACCACTGAAAGCTGATTTATGGCAAATGTTCTCGACTTACGACGCCGCATCCGCAGCGTGAAAAACACGCGGCAGATCACCAAGGCCATGAAGATGGTGTCGGCGGCCAAGCTGCGCCGCGCGCAGGAGCGGGCGCTGGCTGCGCGGCCCTACGCGCGCATGATTGTGAGCGTTCTTGAGTCGCTCCGGCGCCGCGTCGATCTCTACGACGAGAAGAGCGGCAACCTTTGCCATCCGCTCTTTCTCACGCGGCCCGAAAAGCGTGTGCTCCTCATCGTCATCAGCGGCGACAAGGGCTTTGCCGGCGCATTCAACGCCAACATTCTCAAGACCGCGTACCAGTTCATCAACGGCAATCCCGACAAGGAAATCGACATCGAGGCCGTGGGCCGCAAGGGCCGCGACCAGTTGCGACGTCGCTATCCCACCGCTGCGTACTCTGAGATGACCGATGAACACGGCGAGGCGCACCGGGTTCGCAACGCGCGGATGGGCAAGGTGGAGCTCACCGGCGACCACCCCGGCCTGCTGGTGCATCTCGATCCCAAGCGCGTGGAAGAGATGGCGCACAACATCATCTCGCGCTACGTGCACGAAGAGATTGACGCCGCATACATCGTTTACAACGAGTTCAAATCGGTGATTGCGCAGCGGCTGGTGGTTGAGCGCCTGCTGCCGCTCATCGAAGTGGGCCGGCCGCAGATCACCGGAGCCGTGGAACCGACCGCCGAAGAAAAGGAACGCGCAGCCCAGGCAGCGATGTCTGCGGGCATCGAACTGGAACCGGCCGACACCACCGAGGCCGACGAAGAAGCGAAGAAATTCGGCACTTCGAACGTCGATTACATCTACGAGCAGCGGCCTGAGGAACTGTTCGCCGGCCTGCTGCCGCAGTACATCTTTTCCGTGCTGTTTCATGCCATGATCGAATCGGTGGCTGCTGAGCACGCGGCGCGTATGACAGCCATGGATTCGGCAACCAACAACGCTTCCGACATGATCGACTCGCTCACGTTGCACATGAACCGCGTGCGCCAGGCGGCGATCACCAAGGAGATTATCGAGATTGTTTCGGGAGCAGCGGCACTTTAAGGCAGGAAGCGAGCGAACGAGGGAGCAAGGGAACAAGGGAACAAGGGAACAAGTTTCCACTTGATTTTGAATATTGGAGCATTGGTACATGGCAGTCCGGGATACGTTGAGATCGAAAAAGTTTCTGGTGCGATTTGGAATTGGATTTGCAAGCGCTTTGGTTGCCGTTGGCGCGTTGGTGGCGTTTGAATGCTGTTGGCTCACTTCGTCTGAGCGAAACACGGCGCAGGCCGCACTGACCGCAATCGATGACTTGCAGAACTTCAGCACGTTCAACAATGAAGATTTTGATGCAAGGGCGCAGGTGGTGCAGGACGCGGTGGAATCGGCGAGACAGGCGGCGCATACCGCGCGCGATCAGAAAGTCGCCTTTGCGCTGATCCAGTATCTCGGTTCCATCGAGACGGAGCACGAGGCAATGCGGACGCGAGTGCTGACCTCCGAGCAAATTGCGGCTCCCGAAAGCGCGTCGAGCCGCTCGTTGAGTTTGCAGTTGCATGAAACGCTGAATTAGCGGAAGAACGGATTTCAGAAGGCAGAAGAAATGGCAGAAAACATCGGCAAAGTAATTCAGGTCTCCGGCCCGGCCGTAGACGTTCAATTTGAAGAAGCCACCATGCCGCCCATCTATCAGGCGCTGCGCGTGGTCAGCGACGGCTTCACGGTTCCCACGCCCATCAACGTGATCCTCGAAGTGCAGCAGCACCTGGGCGAGGGCCGCGTGCGTACGGTGGCCATGGAAGCCACCGACGGCATGGTGCGCGGCATGAATGCCATCGATCTCGGCGGGCCGATCCGCGTGCCCGTAGGAAAAGAGACGCTGGGCCGCGTGATCAACGTGATTGGCGAGCCGGTGGACGAGCTAGGCCCCATCGGCGAAACCCAGCGCATGCCCATTCACCGGCCCGCTCCGCTTTTCGACGAGCAGTCGACGCACGAGGAGATGTTTGAAACCGGCATCAAGGTCATCGACCTCATCCAGCCCTTCCTCAAGGGCGGCAAGATCGGCCTCTTCGGCGGCGCGGGCGTGGGCAAAACCGTCGTCATCATGGAACTCATCAATAACGTGGCCAAGAATCACGGCGGCTTCTCGGTGTTTGGCGGCGTGGGCGAGCGCACCCGCGAGGGCAACGACCTGTGGATCGAGATGACCGAGTCGGGCGTCATCCATCCGGGCAAGTGGCAGGAGTCGAAGTGCGCCCTGGTGTACGGCCAGATGACCGAACCGCCCGGAGCGCGCCTGCGCGTGGCGCTCACCGCGCTCACCGTCGCCGAGTATTTCCGCGACCAGGAAGGCGCCGACACCCTGCTCTTCATCGACAACATCTTCCGCTTTACGCAGGCCGGTTCCGAAGTGTCCACGCTGCTGGGCCGCATGCCCTCGGCCGTGGGCTACCAGCCTAATCTCGCTACGGAAATGGGCGAGCTGCAGGAGCGGATCACGTCGACGAGTAAAGGCTCGGTGACGAGCGTCCAGGCTGTGTATGTTCCCGCCGACGACTTGACCGATCCCGCGCCGGCCACGACGTTCGCGCACCTCGACGCGACCACGGTGTTGAGCCGTCCGCTGTCGGAGCTCGGCATCTACCCGGCCGTCGACCCGCTGGCCTCCACCTCGCGCATCCTCTCCGCGCGCATCGTGGGCCAGGAGCACTACGACGTGGCGCAGGGCGTGAAGCGCATTTTGCAGCGGTATAAGGACCTGCAGGACATCATCGCCATCCTCGGCATCGACGAACTGTCTGAAGAAGACAAGCTGACGGTTGCCCGGGCGCGAAAAGTGCAGAAATTCCTTTCGCAACCCTTCCATGTGGCTGAGCAATTCACCGGCTACCAGGGCAAGTACGTCAAGATCGCCGACACGGTGCGCAGCTTCAAGGAGATCATTGAAGGCAAGCACGACGATGTTCCCGAGCAAGCGTTTTATATGAAGGGCGGCATTGAGGAAGTGCTTGAGGCGGCAGAGAAGTTGAAGGCGAGTGTATAAGAGCAGTGATCCGGGGTCAGTGATCAGTGATCAGATTGTTTCGAGTTAACGCTGCGGATTTCACTGACCACTGACCGCTGTTCACTGACCACTGGCGACTGAAAGGAGCCCATGGCTGACGAATCCAACCAACTCCGCGTCCGGCTCGTGACTCCCGAGCGCGTTCTGTTCGAGGCTGATGCCGCCACCGTCGAGCTGCCCGCGAAGAATGGCTACATGGAAGTGCTTTATGGCCACGCGCCGCTGCTGGCCGAGCTCGGCGCGGGTGACGTGACCATCCGCGGAGCCGAGGGTCAGGGCGCAGCGAGCTCCGAAGCCGCCGGCGCTGAGGGCACGACGCGCTACAACGTGAGTTGGGGATTCGTCGAGGTCTTGCCCAATCGCGTTACGATCCTCGCCAGCGACGCGCTCAAGCCCGAAGAGATCGACGTGCAGCGCGCCGAGCAGCAACTCGACCGCGGCCTGAAGATGTGGAAGGAAGCCGGCGAAAGTGAAGAAGCCTACGACGAGGCACTCCGCGTCATCTCAGAAGCTGAGGCCAAGATGGCTTCGGCCGGCGAAGTGATCAAGACGCACTGACCCGGAACCGCCCGATCCGATTCACACAAAGGCCCTGCTTGCGAGCAGGGCTTTTTGCTGTGTCGTGCACGATCGCTGGTTCGGAGTTTGCTGACACCGGAACCGGGCTCGCAGGCTTTACCCCTTGCGCGCGCCCAACTTCTGAAACTAAGGTTTCATCGTGACCCATTCGCGATGGTTCTTCGTCAGTGCGATCTTCCTCGCCTCGTTCCTGCTGTTTCTCGTCGAGCCCATCGCGGCCAAGCAGTTGCTTCCGTTTCTTGGCGGATCGGCCGCGGTCTGGATCACCTGCCTGGTCTTTTTTCAGACCGCGTTGCTGCTTGCCTACCTCTACGCGCACTGGCTTGCGCGCCATCCGAATTGGCGCCTGCATCTCGTTTTGCTGCTCGCCGCGTTAGGTCTTGCGATCTTCTGGGCCTTCGGACGCATCGATCTCTCGAGCGGCCCGAGCCATCCCATTGCGACCATCTTTCTCGCCCTCGGCGCCTGGATCGGCCTGCCCTTTCTCGCGCTTGGCGCAACCAGCCCGCTGTTGCAGGTGTGGTGGTCGCGGATCGAACGCTCCGCCATTCCCTACCGGCTCTTTGCGCTTTCCAACCTGGCTTCGCTGCTGGCGCTTGGCGCCTATCCCACGCTGATCGAGCCTCGCCTTACCCTGCATGCGCAGCGCATCATTTGGTGTTGCGGCTTCGCGGCCTTCTCGCTGCTTGCCACGATCCTGACGCTCCGCACGCGTTCCGCCGCCGCACCAGTTTCCCCGGATGCTGCGGAAGAGTCCGAGCCGCCGTCGCCGCTCGGACACAAGCTGCTGTGGCTGCTGCTACCCATGGCGGGATCGATGCAACTGTGTGCCGTCACCGCCTACATCACCGCGAACATCGCGCCCATGCCGCTGCTCTGGATTCTGCCCCTCGGCGTCTACCTCGTCACGCTGATCCTCGCCTTCGAATTCCCGCGCCTGCTGCCGCGCGGTATCGTCGTGCGCCTTCTTGCAGTGGTGCTGGGCGGGCTCGGTTACATGCTTTCGCAGGTCGACGTCACGGTGCCGATTCGCATCGGCATCGCGTTCTTTCTTATCGAGCTCTTCGTCGCTTGCCTGTTCTGCCACAGCGAGGCTTACGCGCTGCGCCCCGGGCATGCCTCAGAATCCACGGTCTTTTATCTGCTCTTTGCCGCCGGCGGCGCGCTCGGCTCGGTCCTCGTCGGCATCGCCTTTCCGCTCCTGTTCTCGTTCAACTATGACGTTGCCCTCACCTTCGTCTTCACGGCGCTGCTTGCGCTGGCGGCCACCTGGAAGGTGCACTGGGGCCAGCGCCTGCTCTGGTCGGCAGCCAGCGTTATGCTCCTGGTGCTTGTGGTCTGGATACACATAGCTGAGCAACGCGGCACCATCGTAGCCGTGCGCAACTTTTATGGGGCGCTCCGCGTAAAGCAGGACTACAGCAGCTTTCCCGGAGTGACCGTGCGCACGCTGACCAATGGATCCATCCAGCACGGCACGCAGATCTTCGGCTCCGACGCGCAGAGAAAAACCCCCACCACCTACTACGCCGAAGACTCCGGCATCGGCCTCGCGCTGCGTTTCTGCTGCCTCGGCCCAAACGGGTCCAGATCAACCCCGGGCCGGCCTCGCTCCATTGGCGTCATCGGCCTGGGCGCGGGAACCCTTGCCGCCTACGGCAAGCCGGGCGATCGCATCCGCTTTTATGAAATCAATCCGGCAGTTGTGCCGATCGCGCAGAATGCATTCACCTACATGCGCGAGTCGGGTGCGCAAATCAGCGTCGTGGTGGGCGATGGGCGCACCTCGCTCGCAAGCGAACCGCCGCAGCTTTTTGACGTGCTGGTGGTCGATGCTTTCACCGGCGATGCGATTCCGCTGCATCTGCTTACCAGCGAGGCGCTCGCCCTCTATCGCCGCAACCTGGCGCCCGGCGGAATCATCGCCTACCACATTTCCAACCAGCATGTGGATCTGGAACCTGCCATCGCCCTGCTGGCGCAGGCTTCGGGGATGATGGCCGCGCGCATCGACAGTCCGCCCAACGATGCACGCGGCGAATTCAAAGCCGACTGGGTTCTGCTGAGCGGCAGCGACGCGTTCTTTGCGCAGCCCGAAGTTGCAGCCGCCGCCAAGCCCCCAGTTTTCAGGCCCGGCCTGCGCCTCTGGACAGATGACTACTCCAGCCTGCTGCCGCTGCTGCAGTGGTGAGGCGCTCGACAGATTTTCCAAGGCCGAAGCCCAAACCGTTCCGGCCGGTCGGGTGAGACCACCGCCCGCGCCTACTCTTTCAGCCGCTGCAGCGCCAGCGGCATTGCGTAGCCCATCTGCGTGAATGTGCCGCTCATCGTACTCAGGTCGTCGGCAATCTTGCCGGTAAACACCGCACCAATACCCTTGATCTCGATGGTCAGCGTTGAACCACTGCGATTGACTGAAGTCGTGGGCACCCAAACCGGGCTCTGATCAGGGCTCTGCATCTTCGCGGTCAATCCATCCTGCGTGTTCACGATTTTGAAGAAGATGCGCAGCCTGGTTGTGCCTGCATCGAGCACCCCCGTCCAGGTTCCGTCGATATCCGAAGGCGGCGCGGGCTTGGGTGCGGCCGCCGCCGCAACTGCAGCAGCCTCCGAAGCCGTTAGACGCTTGAAGTTCAGCTCGAGTGGCTGCCCCTGCGTCCAGGTGCCGTCAATCTCCGTGACGTCCTTATTGACGGTGCCTTCATAGGTGCCGTTGGGTTGAATGGCGTCGACGTTCAGACTCAGCTTTGCATCCTTCAGTGAAATCGCGCTGACCGGGATCCCGTACGCACCCTGGTCCAAGCTGTCGAGCGTGGCCGTGAGCGCCCCGTCCTTGCCCGCGGTAATGTGCAGCACGAGGCGCAATTGAGCGCCTCCTACGTTTAACGCTCCCTGCCAGTCGCCCGCCAGTTGCGCCTGCGGCCGGCACGCGGGAGCAAGCATCGCAGCCAGACCTACGGATAATGCCAGATTTCGAATCGTGATGCCGTTCATCGTTCTCTCCCTCATGAGCAAAGCATCGTAGCAGAACCGGGCAAGGGCAGCGCTGCGCGCCATCACCTGCCTCTCTTTGTCCCGCCCGATCCCGCATTTCTCAGTTACGGCCGGTGAAATCGCAGCCGCAATGCGAATTCTTTCATCAGCAAGAATCCGCCCGCACTCACCGGGCGGACTGTACGAACACAGGAGAAATGCCTTAAAGTGACAGTCGAGGCTTCTCCCGCGCAAAACGCTAAAATTGCGCGACCTGCATCGAGCCGTAACCTGCTTCCTTGAAGGAACCACGCATGTCCACCTTGTCACCTTCCGTTGCCAACCGGGATATTGACTCCACGCTGCGCGAAAACCGCGTCTTTCCGCCGCCGCCCGAGTTCAGCGCCCGGGCCCACATCAAGTGCCTCGCCGAATACGAAGCACTCTACAAGCAATCCATCGAAGACCCGGAAGAATTCTGGGCCGGCGTGGCGCACGAGTTGCACTGGTTCAAGCCGTGGGACAAGGTTCTGGAGTGGAATCTGCCGTGGGCGAAGTGGTTTGTCGGCGGCAAGATCAACCTGAGCTACAACTGCCTTGACCGTCACGTCGACTCTGCTCGCCGCGACAAGACCGCGCTCATCTGGGAAGGCGAGCCAGGCGAGATTCGCCGCCTGACCTACGCGGAGTTGCACGCCGAAGTGCAGAAGTTCGCCAACGCGCTCAAGTCGCTCGGCATCCAGAAGGGCGATCGCGTGGCCATCTACATGGGCATGACGCCCGAGCTGGCCATTGCGCTGCTGGCTTGCGCGCGCATCGGCGCCATTCACTCCGTCATCTTCGGCGGATTTGCCGCCAACGCCATCGCCGACCGCGTTGCCGACTCGGGCTGCGTGGCCATCATCACGCAGGACACGAGCTATCGCCGCGGAAACGAGGTCAAGCTCAAGGCGACCGTGGACGAGGCCATGCCCGCCTGCCACACGGTGAAGCACGTGATCGTGTACCGCCGTACCGGCTCAGCGGTGAACATGGTGGCAGGCCGCGATCACTGGTGGCACGATCTTGTGGGCAAGGCCGCGCCCACGTGTCCCGCCGAGCCCATGGACTCCGAGGACTCGCTCTACATCCTTTACACTTCCGGCACCACCGGCAAGCCCAAGGGCCTGGTCCACACCACCGGCGGCTACGCCGTGCAGACTTACATCACCACGAAGTACGTCTTCGATCTGCGCGACGAAGACATTTACTGGTGCACGGCCGACATCGGGTGGGTCACGGGCCACTCGTACGTGGTGTATGGGCCGCTGCAGTGCGGCGCCACGGTGCTCATGTACGAAGGCGCGCCCAACTATCCCGACTTCTCGCGCTTCTGGAAGATCATTGATGATCATCGCGTAACGATTTTCTACACGGCGCCTACAGCCATCCGCGCCTTCATCAAGTGGGGCCACGAGTTTGTCGACAAATACAAGCTCGACTCGCTGCGGCTGCTCGGCACCGTCGGCGAGCCCATCAATCCCGAGGCGTGGATGTGGTACCGCGAGAAGATCGGGCGCAATCGCTGCCCCATTGTCGACACCTGGTGGCAGACCGAGACCGGCGCCATCATGATCTCGCCGCTGCCCGGCGCGGTCGCCACCAAGCCCGGCTCGGCGACGCGGCCGTTCTTCGGCATTCAACCTGAAGTCGTTACGCGTCCCGATGCCAACGGGAATTTCAAGACGGTCCCTGCCGGCAGCGGCGGCCTCCTGGTGATTCGCAAGCCGTGGCCTTCGATGGCGCGAACCGTGTACGGCGATCCCGAGCGCTACAAAAAGACGTACTGGTCCGATGTGCCCGGCTGCTACTTCACCGGCGATGGCGCGCGCCAGGACGCCGACGGCTACTTCTGGCTGATGGGCCGCGTTGACGACGTGATCAACGTGAGCGGCCATCGCCTGGGAACGATGGAGGTCGAGTCCGCGCTGGTCGCGCATCCCAAAGTCGCTGAGGCCGCGGTCGTCGGCCGTCCCGATGATCTCAAGGGCCAGGCCATCGCTGCGTTCGTCACGCTCGAGAGCGGCAATCAGCCCTCGGGCGACTTGAAGGACGAGTTGCGCAAGTGGGTGGCGAAAGAGATCGGCGCGCTGGCACGGCCCGACGATATCCGATTCACCGAAGCTCTGCCCAAAACGCGCAGCGGCAAAATCATGCGCCGCCTGCTGCGTGAGCTCGCCACGCATGGCGAAGTCAAGGGCGACGTGACTACGCTCGAAGACTTCACCGTAATCGCCAAGCTGCGCGAAGCGGAAGAGGGATAGACCGCCTCAATGTGTCTGGCGGTGGGCGCAACCTGCGAGTTGCCGACGATCCGACCTGAACTATGATGCTGGTCCGCACTGCGTTTAGATCAGAGCCTCATTGCGCTCCTTCATTGCAAGAAGAGGCTCGATCGGACGCCGCCATCTGCGAAGACTGTGTGGATTATTCCTTGCTGCTGACAAGAGAGAACATGGCTCCCTGAGGGTCCTGGCCATTGATGATCCAGCCTCCTCCGGGTACCTGCATGGGGCCGTTCATGATCTTTCCGCCGCCGGATTCAACACGCTTGATGGCTGTCTTTATCGAGTCGACGTTGAAGTAGAAGTTCCAGCATGAAACAGGGATTTGGGGCGCTTTGGTCATCATTCCGCCGTCCCCCATTTCCTTGTGGTCGCCTTCGTCGAAGATGCGATAGACACCCATGGGTCCCATGTCCATATCGCTGACCTTGGTCCAGCCAAAGAGCTTTTTGTAGAAGTCGGACGCTGCTTCGACGTCAGTTGTGTAGAGTTCGTGCCAGCCGATGGTGCCGGGAGTCGGTGGTGCAGGGCGTTGCGGCGAGGGCATCTTTGGGTGAGGGGTGAAGACCACAATGGCAGCGCCCTGCGGATCGGACATGACGGCGAAGCGAAGCATTTCAGAAACGTCGGTGGCGGGCTTCCATAATTTGCCGCCGGCTTCGACAATCTTTTCGACATGAGCATCAACATCATCGACCGCGATATAGCCAACCCATGCGACATGTCCGGGGATGTTCAACATGCCGGCAATTCCAACCTCGCCGAGGTTGAAGGTGGTGTACTGGGGGCCGTCAGTGCCGGGCATTTCATGAGTCGTCCAGCCGACAACGTCAGAGTAAAACTTGCCGGCGCCTTTCGTATCGCTGGTCATCAGTTCGTACCAGCTGAACTTACCTTTTGGCGTAAACATCGTGAGGGATTCTCCTTTTGGGCGGACTCACCTGGGAGTCAGCGTCCAGTGGGCTGCTTGAGTTGATATCAACTTGAGCAAAGGCGTGTCAATCGGGCAGAAGTTAATTTTGGTTCACGGGTTGCGCCAGGGCGGACGCGTCGTCCAAGTTCGACACGGGACATTTGCAGGAAGTGCCACACGCAAAAGGTCAACGTGTGCTCAGTTGTTCTAGAGTGAAGGGACCTTTGCAGGCTTGCTCGGGAAGTGCGATGGCGTAGTTTCGGTTGTATCACCGGCCACCCAACGACAGCCTGCACTTTCGCGCTTCGCGGTGCTTCGCTCTTCGCCTTCTTATAATGGATAAAGCTTGGCAGAGTGCTCCGTACTCGCCGACTCATCGACCTTATTGTTTGGGGAATGCATGGCTGCACTGATTGAAGCGATCGATGTAAAGCGCAAGATGGTTTTTGAGTTTGAAGGCACTCCATATTATTGCCTTGAAGTCGAGGTCTCCACTCCCACGGCCCGTGGCGGCCAGACCCTTGTTCGCCTCAAGATGCGCAACCTGCTCACGCGCGCGGTCTTCGACAAGACCTTCAAAGCCGGTGAAAAGTTCAAGGAGCCGGACCTGGAAATTGTCGAGTCCTCCTACCTCTACAGCGATTCGGAAGGCTCGTATTTTCTCGACCAGCAGAGCTTCGATACGCACACGCTCTCACCGAGCATGGTCGGCGACGCGACGGACTTTCTCGTCGATGGCTCGCTGATCCAGTTGCACAAGTTCAATGGCAACCCCATCGGGTTGGAGTTACCGGCCCAGGTGGAGCTGAAAGTCGCCTACACCGAGCCCGGAGTGCGAGGCAACACCTCAGGCGACGTAACGAAGCTCGCCCGGTTGGAGACCGGCCTCGAGATCAAGGTTCCTCTCTACGTTCAGGAGGGCGAGAAGGTGAAGGTCTATACCGAAACCAGGGAGTTCGCCGGACGAGCCTGAACGAGATTTTGCAGAATTATTGCCGGAGCCAAGCGATTAAAAACGGTCCCCTTACGCAATTCAAGATTTATGAGGCGCGTTCGACAACTTGCGCCATGCCCACCGAATGAAAATTACAAGGCTCCATATAAAGGCTGGCGCTCCGACAGGAGCCAATGCGAACGCCGGCAGGAAACCGTCAATGTTGTTTCCGTTCGGGCCAGAGCAGCCATGGCTCAAGCAGTACTCGCCCGCCCAAAGAATTGAGAACATCCACAGACCGGTAGTCACAAACGCGATGATCCTGAGGATGCGCATACCTATTCTTACCACCCATTCTTAGGCGCTGCGCCCTGGGAGCAGTTCCAATCGGTGTGCGAATCGGCGGCTAATCGATCAGTCCGCTTCGGTAACCTTAGAGCATGGAGCTTGCATTCCAACCTCTGCAGGGCCGCTTTGTACGCCTCGAGCCGTTTGCTCCCCCGCTCATGGAAGAAGTGCGCGCCGCCGTCGATTGCGATCCAGAAACCTCGGCGATCATGGCGGGCTGCGCCATGGGCGATCGCTTTGAGGAGTTCTGGGCGACGGCTTGCAGCGCGCCGGCAACCGAGCGCATGCCGTACGCTATCCGCAGGCTCGCGGACGGCCGGGTCGTGGGCGTGTCTTCGATGTATCTCGCGCTCGTCAGTCAGGGCGGAATCGAAATCGGCAGCTCGTTCCTGCATCCTGACGCGCGCGGCGGTCCCGTCAATCCCGAGGCCAAGCTGCTGATGCTCGGCCATGCGTTCGCTGCCGGAGCGGTGCGGGTGCAGTTTCGCGTGGACACGCGCAACCTGCGCAGCCAGGCAGCCGTCGCCAAGCTGGGTGCGGTGCGCGAAGGCATTCTTCGCCGCGACCGGATCACGTGGACCGGCTTCATCCGCGATACCGTCTTCTTCTCGATCCTCGATAGGGAATGGCCCGCAGTAAAGTTGCGCCTGGAAGAGCGTCTCGCAGGTTTCCGTCCGGAAGAAAACGCCGCATCGTGACGCCGGCTCCCGGCGTGCTACTCGGCGATGGAAGCCATCTCTGATTGGACGACGCCCGCTCCGCGCTTGTTCCGCGTCGCTATCAAATACCAGATCAGCCATGCAGGCGCGGTCCACAAATAAAACGGAGAAGGTAATTGGATGGAAAAGATCACGCCCGGCAGGCCCGCAGCCACAACGAGCCCGAGCAGAATCCAATCCCAAAGACTTTTTTCCGCGGCAAACATCCCCGCCAGAATGGCCGGAAACAGCAGCGCCTGGTCACTGTACCAGGAATAGGGAGAGCATGCGACAGAGACGAGCAGCACAAGCATTCCCTCGTCCGTCCATTCCCAGCGGTCGCGCCGCGTCCAATAGAACCACGCCGACCATGCGCACCCAATCGCGACGGGCAGAAACTCGATCCATTTGTCGTGGCGATCGATCAAAAATCTCAGAGCCACGCCGACGGTCGGCAGAAACACATCCATGATGCGCGCTGACTGCATCAACTGCCGGTATTGCGTCCAGATGTTGCGGTCAACGCTGAGCGTGAGCGCACAGCTCGCAGCCAATGCGATCAGGAAACCGCCGACAACTTGGAACTTTCTTTGCCGCACCGACCAGAGCAACAGCACCACAATGCACGCCAGAAACAGGTGCGGCTTCAGAGCGCACGGCAGCAGCGCCGCTCCCGCGAGCCACGGCCGGGTTTTGTGGAGATAGAGAAAGAGGACGACTCCGAGCAGAAAAAAGATGCCGAGCTGGCCCGCCATCAGGCACGAGAGCGTGGGAGGAAATGCGAAAGCGAGCAGGTGCAGCCGGGTATCGCGGCGTCCAAAGATCATCCAAAGCAGCCACGTAGAGACGCCGGTCGCGCCCAGCATCACAAGCAGCCACAGAATCAGTGCCGGTTTTGCGCTCAGGTAGCCGAGCGGCAGCACGAAGAAAAACGCCACCGGCGGGCTCATGGAGATCTTCGGCGTGTTTTCTTCCATCCCGAGAGCTTTTTCCAAACGGAAGATCGCGCCGACGTCGTAAGGGTTGGCGCCCTGAATCAACTGTCGCTCCGCCGCCCAATACTCGATGAAGTCGCGCCCCGTGACGCTCTTGTTGTCAATACTGAAGGCATAGATTCCGGCGACCAGGCACACGCCGGCAGCAATAATCAAAGCTGCGGCGAACTTTCGCGCCAGGTTCTGTTCGTCCGGCATGGGATCATCTTATGCAGCGGGCTTTCTTAAGTCACGCTACGAGCGCTCTAAAGTCACGCAGCGGGCTCTCTTAAGTCACGTTGCCGGAGCCACCGCTCCGGGATGGCACTTCAACGGCGTCCGGCCCGGCGTTCACCGGCTTGAATCGCACGCCGCCGTATTAACTGAGTGTGTTCATCCATTGAAGATGTAATCTCGCCCGGACCGATTTCCGTCCAATCCTAGTTCAAGTGAAAACGGCCGCAATCCAATATCGTTGCCCATGCTGCGGATATAAAACCCTGAACGCTCCGGCAGCCATGGTTTTGTGTCCAGTTTGCTGGTGGGAAGACGACGGGCAGGAAGACAGCGACGCCGCAGAAGTTCGCCTGACGGTCAACGGCCAGCTCAGTCTCGCCCAGGCACGCGAATACTATACCCAGTGCGGCGCGGCGCATCCGCGCTTTCTCCCTTACGTCCGCAAGCCCGAGCCCGCCGAACACTGACCGCGCTCGCTCTCATGAAGCCCGATTCCCCTTAGTCTTTGCTCCCTTGTCCCCTCACTTCTCGCTCACTCGCTCCGTTGCTCCCTCGTTCCCTGCCTTCGCGGTTTGACCCTTCCCGCAAACCCCCGTACCATGAAACTAGGTATTCCCCCGGCCAGACGGCGATAGACTGCCTTGAACGAACGCCCGTGGCCGCAGTCATATTGGCGCGCGCGCCGGGAAGGTAAAACGTTGAGTTTCAGCAGCACCGTCGAAAACAAAGCGGAAACGGCCGACACTGAGCACAACCACGAAGCCGCAGAAGAAACCCACTCGCATGGACCGGTTCTGAACCCCGATTGCACCCGGGAGCTGGTCATCGATGTGCCCGCCGACGAAGTCGCCAAAACCTGGCGCAACGTCGCCAACAACTATCGCAAGTATGCGAAGATTCCGGGCTTTCGCCCCGGCAAGGTGCCGGAGAACATCGTCCGACGCCGCTTTGCCACCGAGATCCGCAAGGAAGTGATCGACTCGCTGCTGCCCGAGCGCTTCAACAAGGCGATCAACGAGCTCGGCATTCGTCCCGTGGGCCAGCCCCAGGTGCTTGAGCTGACGCTTGAAGAGGGCGCCCCGCTCCATGCCAAGGCCGTCTTCGAGTTTCTTCCTGCGTTCTCCATCGATGGCTACAAGGATGTAACGGTTCCCAAGCCCTCCGTCGAAATCACCGAAGAAGAATTCCAGCGCGAGCTGGAGCAGCTTCGCGATTCGCGCGCCGTGATGGAGCCGGTAGAAGAAGACCGCGCACTCGCCGACGGCGACTGGGCGCAGATCAGCTACAAGGGCCAGATCCAGAATGAGGCGGCAGAACCCGCAGCCGAGGGCGAGGCGCCCGCCGCCGAAGCGCAGCCCATTGCCGGCGAAGACACGCTAGTCGAAATCGGCGGCAAAGATACGGTGGAAGCTTTCACGAACGCACTACGCGGGACCAAGCCTGGCCAGGAATTGAAGGTCGAGGTCATCTATCCCGCCGATTACTCGCAAGCCAAGCTGGCCGGCAAGACCGTTGCTTATGACGTGGAAGTGAAGGCCATTAAAAAGCGCGTCCTTCCCGAATTGAACGACGACTTCGCAAAGGAACTGGGACATTACGAAAGTTACGCGGATCTGGAGAAAAGTGTTCGCGAGTATATGGAGAGCCGCAAGCAGCGCAGCCTTGAGGCCGAAACCAAAGACAAGCTCTTCACGGCGCTGGCCGAGCGGTTTACTTTCCCGGTACCAGAGTCGCTGGTGCAGGACCAGGTGGACACGCGGCTGGAGCGCGGCTTGCGCGCCCTCGCGGCCCAGGGAATGCAGCCCGACCAGATGCGCAAGCTCGACTTCACCCGCCTGCGCGCGGCGCAGCGTGACAGCGCGGTTACCGAAGTGAAAACCAACGTGCTGCTCGATCGCATCGCCGGCGAAGAAAATATCACCGTCAGCGACGAGGAATTGGAGCGCGAATTACAGATCGCCGCAATCCAGTCTCGCGAGCCTCTGGATGCCCTTAAGGTGCGATTGACCAAAGATGGTGGACTGGGTAAGATCAAACAGCAACTCAGGCGAGAGAAGACGGCTTCCATCTTGTACGAACGCCTGCCTGGTTAGAAGGCAATGCTGGCTTCTTTATCCCCGGTGCGGTGAGCAAAGTCACTGCACTCTACGCGAACGCAACAGAAGATTAAAGCTGCAGAATGGCAGCCAGGAGCTGAAGAACGAATGGCATTAGTTCCCATGGTGGTTGAGCAGACGAGCCGGGGCGAGCGCGCCTACGACATCTACTCCCGTCTGCTTCGCGACAACATTATCTTTCTTGGTACTCCCATCGACGACATGGTCGCCAATCTCATCGTCGCCCAGATGCTGTTTCTGCAGGGCGAGGATCCTGAAAAGGACGTTTCGCTTTACATCAATTCTCCGGGCGGCTCCATCACCGCCGGCCTTGCCATTTATGACACCATGCAGTTCATCAAGAACAACGTGGTGACATACTGCATCGGCCAGGCGGCCAGCATGGGCGCGTTTCTGCTTCTGGCGGGAAACAAGGGAAAGCGCTTTGCCCTGCCCAACTCCCGTATTTTGATACACCAACCGTCGATGGGCGGCCTCAGCGGGCAGGCCACCGACATCGATATTCATGCGCGTGAAATCCTGCGCATCCGGGAGATTACCAACAACCTGATGGCCCGCCACACCGGCCAGCCGCTCGAGAGGATCGAGCGCGACGTCGAGCGGGACTTCATTATGAACGCGGAACAGGCTAAGGAATATGGGATTGTGGACGAGATTATCGACAGGACTCGCGTTTGACCGTAACCTAGCCGTTTCATGGGATTTGGATTAAACTCTTTTTGGGGGAGCAACCAGTATGAAGACGCGGACGGGACCCGAAGAGGCGTTGCGTTGCTCGTTCTGCCATAAATCGCAGGACGCTGTAGCCAAGTTGATCTCTTCACCAAGTGATTACCCTCGCGCCTATATCTGCGACGAGTGCGTTGCTGTTTGCAACTCGATACTCGATGACGATCGCGGAACCGAGACTCCCGCCACCACAGCAGGTCATCTTCCCAAGCCCACCGAGGTAAAAGGCTTCCTCGACGATTACGTGATCGGGCAGGACCAGACCAAGAAGAAGCTTGCCGTTGCAGTCTACAACCACTACAAGCGCGTCCAGATGAATCGTACGCGCAACAACGAAGTCGAGCTCACCAAGTCCAACATCCTGCTCATTGGCCCCACCGGCTCTGGCAAGACACTGCTCGCGCAAACTCTCGCCAAGATGCTTGACGTGCCCTTCGCCATCGTCGACGCCACCACGCTCACCGAGGCCGGCTACGTGGGCGAGGATGTGGAGAACATCATCCTCAAGCTTCTGCAGGCTGCCGACGGCGACGTGAACCGGGCGCAGCAGGGCATCATCTATATCGACGAGATCGACAAGATCGGCCGCAAGGACGAGAACCCCTCCATCACGCGCGACGTAAGCGGCGAAGGCGTGCAGCAGGCCCTGCTCAAGATTCTTGAAGGCACCGTGGCCAACGTCCCGCCACAGGGCGGGCGCAAGCATCCGCACCAGGAGTTCACTGCGGTCGACACCACCAACATCCTCTTCATCTGCGGCGGCGCGTTCGTCGGGCTTGAGCGCATCGTCGGCCGGCGCATCGGCAAAAAGGCGCTGGGCTTCCGCACCGTGGATGCCGAGGCGGATCAGGCGACCACCCGCTCGCATCGCGATACCGAACTGCTGCGCAAAACCGAGCCGCAGGACCTGATCAAGTACGGCCTCATCCCCGAGTTCGTCGGCCGCTTGCCCGTCGTGAGCGTTCTCGACGAGCTCGACGAAGCCGCGCTCATCGAGATCCTTACCAAACCGCGGAACGCCATCCTCAAGCAGTACCAGCGCCTGTTCGAGTACGAAAATGTGCGCCTGCACTTTACGCAGGAAGCCGCCTGCGCCGTTGCGCGCGAGGCCATGGCGCGCAAGGTAGGAGCGCGCGGTTTGCGCATGATTCTGGAAGAGCTGATGCTCGACCTGATGTACCACCTGCCCTCGAACAAGCGCGTGCGCGACCTCGAAATCACCAAGGATATGGTCGAGCGCCGCGACCTGTCGCTCTGCCTGCTCGAAAAAGCCGGCTGACAAAGCAACAAGTTCTTCGAACCAAAGGCTCCTTTCACCGATCGGTGGAAGGAGCCTTTTGCTGCCCGACTTAACTCTCGTCTTGTCATTTTGAGCGAGCGCGGGAATTCGAAGTGCGTTGAGCAATGGGCCCCGGATTTCGCTAGTCGGCGAGACAGGTCTTGCAGGCACATTCGACTTCAGCGTGGATAGGGGAAGTAGAGCTCGTTTCCGTCCGGGTCCGCGATGACCATGAGCCTGTAGCCCCACTGCCCATCTTTCACATCCACGCCGCGTCCTTCCAGCTTCGCGCGCAAGGCATCGAGCACGTCGACATCGAGCGAGATGAACATCAGCCCCTTGCCCACTTTATCGGGCCATTGAGAAGAGAGAATGAGTTCGCAGCCCGTCCGGTCGACTTGCGCGACCCACGCTTTCCCCTCTTCTTCATATCGCCACGATTGCGCGAACCCGAGCTGCTTTACATAGAAATCGACAGACCTGTCGATATCCGCAACGAACAGCACAGGCCTCGCGTACCATCGATCGCTCATGACGTTTTGTTCCGGTTTGCCGTGATCGAATCCGACCTTTCGCCAACGGCGAGTCATAAGAATAACTTCGCGAAATTAGTCCGCGCAAATGCCGCAGAGTTCGAGCTGGCGCCGCCTGGGCGCGAGGCACTTTCCTCAGGTCATTTTGTCCAATACTTAGATCACGAATTCCATTTCTTGAGCCACGGCAAAGGTATATAGTGTCATTCACTGTGATCAACCCGAAAGCATTAAGTACCGTAGATCAAGAACACAAAGTAGGCCTGTTCAGCATCGGGCTGGAAGCGTACTGGGAACAATATCCCGGTTTGCGTGAACGATTGGAATGCTGCAACAAGACCATTTGCCGCAGGCTTGAAGAAATGGGCGCCAGGGTCGTAAATGTTGGCCTGGCCGACTCTCTTCGCAAGGCGGTTGCCGCAGGTCATCTCTTCAGGCAGCAGGATGTAGATTTACTTTTTCTGCACGTCGCAACCTACGCTGTCTCGTCAACCGTCTTGCCGGTTGTGCGCCGTTGCAAGGTGCCAGTCGTGCTGCTGAATCTCGCTCCTGAAGCAGCAATTGACTATGCCCGCTTCAACAGCATGGGAGACCGGATCGCGATGACGGGCGATTGGCTGGCTCACTGCCAATCCTGTTCGGTTCCAGAGATCGCAAATGTCTTCCGGCGGTGCGGCGTCCAGTTTCAACAAGTGACCGGAGTGCTCGACGATGAGGATAGCTGGCGCGAGATTGCCGAATGGCTTGAAGCGTCACATATCGCGCACGCCATGGAGCACAACAGCCTTGGCATCATGGGTCATTATTATCCCGGCATGTTCGACATCTATACCGATCTGACTTTGCAGTCGGCTGTTTTTGGAACGCATTTCGAAATGCTTGAGGTTGATGAACTTTCGGCGCTGCGCCGGGGAGTGGACACAAACGAGATTTATGAGCGTGTCGCTGTGGTTCGCGAGTCGTTTGACATCGAACCCGCCTGTAAGCAATGTGAGCTGGAACGCGCGGCGCGTACTTCCATCGCACTGGACAGGCTTGTTGCCCGCTACGGTCTCGGCTCCCTCGCTTACTACTACAAGGGATCAGGGCTCGACGAGAACGAAGAAACGATGAATTCAATCATCGTGGGCACGAGCATGCTTACCGCGCGCGGTATCCCGGTCGCCGGAGAACTGGAAATCAAAAACGCGCAGGCGATGAAGATTCTTGACCTGCTCGGCGTGGGCGGCTCCTTCACCGAGTTTTATGCAAATGACTTCAACGACGACGTCATCCTGATGGGACATGACGGTCCGGGACATATGGCAATCGCCGAGGGCAAGCCAAAGCTGCGTCCACTCAGCAACTACCATGGCAAGGCGGGGAGGGGCTTATCGATTGAGATGAGCGTGAAGCACGGCCCGGTCACGCTACTCGCAGTTGCTGAATCCGGCAATGGCAAACTCAAGTTTGTTGTGGCCGAAGGCGAATCCGTCTCCGGGCCCATTCTTGAAATTGGCAACACGAATAGCCGCTATCGCTTTCCCATCGGCGCTCGCGGCTTTCTTGAAAAGTGGAACGAGCAGGGAACCGCCCACCACTGCGCCATTGGCATTGGTCATCACTCTGCGAAGCTCAGAAAACTGGCTTCATTGATCGGTGTTGAATATGCGAGAGTGTGCTGAGGCGAACCTGCCCCCCATTTGCGCGATTTCTGGTCCACTCGAAAGTAGCGAAAGTAGAATCGCTGCTGGGAGAGCCCTTATCGCCGTGCACTCACTTTGTCCACCAATTTGATCAAATTCTCTACTTGGCAAAGTATTGCACATGTTTAAACATCTGAAATGACGCTTTGCAATCGTGCGCAGATGCCGCAACCGCAACGATCAGGAGAATCAATGGCTAAACGGATGGTGTCATGAATCGTCGCGAGCTCATCAAGTTCTCGAGAGTGTCCTCGCTGTACATATGTGCCCTCTTCTCTGCGAACGTCTTTTTTGCCCCGATACTCTTCGGCCAGGAACCTTTGCAGGTGAATATCGATTGGGAGAAAGTGGTTGTTGTTTCGAAAACGACGCCGACACTTCAGGTGGTTGTCAACCCGCCGCTGCGTCCCGGTAACCCGCTATGTGCCGCGTCTTATCGAGCCTTAAAGGACCTTGGAGCAGATTTTGTTCGCTACGTTCCGTGGCTGCCATATCCCAAATTGGCTGTCGCCGAGCTTGAGTCGCCGACGCCCCAAAAGACCTCGTGGGATTTCAGCCTCATCGATCCAATGACAAAAGACTTTTTGGCAGCCACAGAGGGCCATCCGTCCATTCTGAATTTCAGCACAATTCCGGCCTGGATGTTCAGGACGGAAAAGCGCGTCACGTATCCGGCCGATCCGAACGCGGTTGACTGGCGGTATACGCAGGGAAGTGAGCCGCTTGATCCGACCAACCACCAATTTGGCGAATATTATGCCCGCCTGGTGAGCTGGTACGTAAACGGCGGATTTACAGACGAAAACGGCGTGCGCCACGAATCGGGCTACCACTACAAAGTGCCGTGGTGGGAAGTGCTGAATGAAGTTGAAGCCGAGCACAACACGACTCCTGAAGAGTACACAGCTCGTTATGACGCGATTGTCAGCGCGATTCACCAGGTCTCGCCTGATACCAAATTCGTCGGTCTTGCACTGGCTCGGCCGGGAAGCGAACCGAAGTTCTTTGAGTACTTCCTCAACCCGTTAAATCACAAGCCGGGTATTCCGCTGGACATGATTTCCTACCATTTTTACGCTTCGCCAGTTGCCGGCGAAAACCTTGACGACTGGCAGTATTCATTCTTCGATCAGGAAGCCGGATTTCTTAACACCGTGCGCTATGTTGAAGCGATCCGCAAAAGGCTTTCCCCGCAAACCAAGACCGATCTTGATGAGCTCGGTGTCATCTTGCCGAATGACAACAAACCGGGAGATGACATAGCGCCGCCCCCTGCATACTGGAACCTGGCTGGCGCGCTCTACGCTGATCTGTTCATCGAACTTTCGCGCTTGCAAATCGATATCGCAGGTGAGTCACAGCTCGTCGGTTACCCAACGCAATTCCCCAGCGTGAGCATGATGGATTGGACCACGAATCAGCCCAATGCGCGTTTCTGGGTGCTCAAGCTGATTAAGGATTCGTTCCACCCCGGGAATGAATTGGTGGAGACAAAGCAGGGATCAAGAGATCTGGCGGCGCAAGCATTCATCACCCCGGCCGGTCGGAAACTGCTTCTCGTGAATCGAAGAAACCGCGAGATCGAAGTTTGCTTGCCTGACGCGGATAAGGCCACGGCGCTGGCCGTCGATCCAGACACAGGTGACAACCCCGCGCGCGCGGTGCAAATTGCAAACGGTGCCATCAAGTTGGAACCGTTCGCGGTAGCTGTCGTCAGTTGGTAAAAGCCGCTCAAAAAGGACGATGCGCGATGAGCAACAGGCATCCATGAAAGTCTTTGTCAAGAGAAAAGCACGGGATTCCCGGTCGCGCTCAGGAGAGCGCGTGTTCCGTCTGATCGAGTCATCCGCCTGCGCAGGTGTGCCTCTCGGCTGGTGGTTCCTGGCTTCGCAACATCAGAGGATGTGCCACCTTTACCTTCTCGGCGTGAGGAAGCAGATGATCGTAGATCCAGCCTGTGAAGATCGTCGCCTCCAGGGCCATCATCCGGGGTTGGGGAAGGGTCTTGATCCAGGCATCCAACTCGCGCCGGGTCGAGCCGATCTTGCCTTCCCGGTGTACATGACCAGCCACATCCTTCACGCAGTAGCTGATCGTTTTCTTGTGAACGTCAAGTCCGATGTAGTACATATCGTCTCTGAGGAGCCTCCGAGGTAGTTCTCTGAATCAGCTTCCATGCTGAGTTCAGCTTTTTGCAACACCTCGTGCTCCTCCTCGACTAAACATTCAAACAACCCACTCGAGGAACCGCGGTGATGCGCAAAGGGCATCCAGGGGTTGGGGTGAGGGAATCGCGGAAAATGTTAACCAATCCATGGTCACGTGCGTATTAGCTGCATGACCCGGATGTTCAGATTCAATCTTTTCCTCTTGCCCTTCCTCGTTGTCGGGCCGTTGCTCGCCGGCGCTGCTGCACAGAAACCGACCTTCGAGGTTGCAACCATCAGGCCCAGCAGAGAAGCCGTCAAATTTGAGCACGATGGAAAAACAGAATTCTTAGGCGACACCCTTCGCATGCAGGACGTAACCGTCAACACCTGCATTAAGCTCGCATATCACGTTCAGGACCGCCAGATCGACGGCCCAGGCTGGCTCCAGTCAGATCGCTTCGACATCACGGCAAAGGCCGATGGCCATGTAGACGACGACACCATGAAGCGGATGCTGCAATGTCTGCTCGCCGACCGCTTTGGCCTCAGCTTTCATCGCGAGCCCAGAGAGATGAAGGTCATCCTGCTCACCGTTGCAAGCGGCGGAGCCAAACTTAAGCCCGCGGCAGCGCCGGACGGGAAACCCTTCCGCGAGAACTCGGTCAATGGCACAATCGCGAAATCCATGCCGATCGGCGAGTTCGCCGACTTTCTCGCAGGGCCGCTCGATATGCCCATCGTCGACCGCACAGCCCTCACCGGAAAATACGATTTCTCCATCGACTTCACGCCTTATTTGCCTGACCCGACAAAAAATATGGATGGAACCAAACCCGATACGACCGCTATCCTCAAAGCCGCATTAAATGACGAACTCGGCCTGAAGATGACGGGCGGCAAAGCGCAAATCGACGTCCTTGTCGTCGATCACGTCGAAAAGCCTTCACAAAATTAGCCCAGGGCTCTGCAGAAGGTGCGCCAGAGAGCAGCCAAAACGACTGAAGTAACCTCGCCACGATTCTGAATCACTCCGTCTAACTGCCGCCATTCCAATCAGTAAGACACCCATTCCCATCCCCTATCTTCAATCAGCACATAACTTTCGTCATAGCGCCATCAGGCCACTCCGCCCATTCGCCGTGCCAGCCATTCCGCTGTACAATCCCTACATGACTCTTCGATCAGCCTGGCCGAATGGGCTGGCGGAGGGGTGTGAAGTCCGCAAGGCGCAAAGGGGACCCGGATGACCGCAAACCGCGAAAAAAACGAGCCGCGCAAGCTGCCCATGATGCCGATTCGCGACATGGTCATCTTTCCCTACATGATGACCCCGTTCGTAGTGGGCCGCGAGTCAAGCGTCCGCGCCCTTGAAGAAGCGCTGAACGGTGACCGCAAAATCTTTCTCGCCACGCAGCACGACGCCTCAATCGACGAGCCCAAAGCCAAGGACATCTTCCAGGTCGGAGCGATCTGCAACATCGTGCAGAGCGTGAAGATGCCCGACGGCAACATCAAGGTGCTGGTGGAGGGCGTTGAGCGCGCCAAATCCATCGATGTGACCGATCGCGACGGCTTCTTTGTGGCCACGGTGCGCACCGGCAAAAGCCAGTTTGAGATGACACCTGCGGTCGAGCAGCTCATGCAGCGCGTGACCACGCTGTTTGAGAACTATGTGAAGCTGCAGCAGTCGCTCAATTACGAGACCATCATCGCCACGGTGCGGATGGATGAGCCCGCCAAGCTCTCTGACACCATCGCCGCCAACCTGCAGGTCGGCATTGAAGAAAAGCAGGAGCTGCTCGCCGTCTTCGATCCCGCGGCGCGGCTGGCGCGGCTGGCTGACATGCTCGACGTGGAAATTGAAAAACTCGATCTCGACCGCAACATCCAGTCCCGCGTGAAGCGCCAGATGGAGCGCGCGCAAAAAGAGTACTACCTCAACGAGAAGATCAAGGCCATCCAGAAGGAACTGGGCCGCGGCGAGAAAAGCGAGTTCGACGAGCTGCGCAAGAAGATCGAATCCGCGGGCATGCCCAAGGAAGTCCTGGAGAAGACAGTTCAGGAGCTCAAGAAGCTCGAAGCCATGCCGCCGATGTCGGCCGAATCCACCGTCAGCCGCAACTACATTGACTGGCTGCTGGCCGTGCCGTGGAAAAAGAAATCCAAGGAAACCCGCTCCATTGACTACGCGGAAAAGGTCCTCAACAACGACCACTACGGTCTCGAAAAGATCAAGGAGCGCATCCTTGAATTCCTCGCCGTGCGCCAACTGGTGAAAAATCCCAAGGGTTCGATCCTGTGCTTTGTCGGCCCTCCCGGCGTGGGCAAAACTTCGCTCGGCATGTCAATTGCGAAGTCCACGGGCCGCAAATTCGTGCGCCTCTCGCTGGGCGGCGTGCGCGATGAAGCCGAGGTCCGCGGCCATCGCCGCACCTACATAGGCGCCATGCCGGGCCAGATCATCCAGCACATGAAGCGCGCCGGTACCAAGAATCCCGTGTTCCTGCTCGACGAGGTCGACAAGATCAGCTCCGACTTCCGCGGCGACCCGGCCTCCGCGCTGCTTGAAGTACTTGATCCCGAGCAGAACGTCACCTTCCAGGATCACTACCTCGACGTCGACTACGACCTGTCGCAGGTGCTCTTCGTGGCCACGGCCAACGTGCTGCACACCATTCCGCCCGCGTTGCAGGACCGCATGGAAATCCTCCGCCTGCAGGGCTACACCGAGCCGGAAAAGCTTGAGATTGCGCGTCAGTACCTGGTGAAAAAGCAGCGCGAGCAGACCGGCCTGAGCGAAAAGAACATCGTCTTCAAAGACGACGCGATTCTCGAAATCATTCGCTCCTACACGCGCGAAGCGGGCGTGCGCAACCTTGAGCGCGAAATTGGCAACGTGTGCCGCAAGGTCGCGCGCAAGGTGGTGAAGGGCGGAATCAAGCACAAAGAAGAGATCAGCGCGCAGAACATCGCGGAGTTCCTCGGCGTGCCCAGGTTCCGCGACTCCGAGGCGCACGAGAAGAGCGAAGTCGGCCTCGTCACCGGTCTCGCCTGGACTGAAGTCGGCGGCAGCATCCTCACCACTGAGGTGCAGGTCCTCGACGGCAAAGGAAAGCTCACCATCACCGGCCAGATCGGCGACGTGATGCAGGAGTCAGGACAGGCCGCGCTCGCCTACATCCGCAGCAAGGCGCATGCCCTCGGTCTGTCGCGCGAGTTCTATCGCAATGTCGATATCCATCTGCACGTGCCGGAAGGCGCCATCCCCAAGGACGGACCTTCGGCAGGCATCACCATGGCCACGGCATTGGCCAGTGCGTTGGCCAAGATTCCCGTGCGCCGTGACGTCGCCATGACCGGCGAAATCACGCTGCGTGGCAAGGTGCTGGCCATCGGCGGCCTGAAAGAGAAATTGCTCGCTGCACTTCGCGCCGGAATTTTCGAGACCATTCTGCCCCGTGCCAACGAGAAGGATCTCTCCGAACTGCCCGACAACATCAAGAACGCCATGAAGCTCCACTTCGTCGACACCATGGACGAAGTTCTGGCGCTTGCGCTCGAACGCCCGCTGCCTGCCCCGCTTCCGGATGAAACGCAGACCCTCGCTGCGGTCCCGCCCGCCGAGGTGCCCGGCAATCTTCCCGCGCCCCAGTAATTTTCAGCTCGCTATCGGTGATTAATCGCAAGCCGTGGACTGGCGCGGCCGCATGCATTTGGGATGACACACTCGCGCGTGCCCTTTACACTTGGTCCGACGTGCGAGGAGTGTCTTTTCATGCTGAGTCGGCGAAGTTTTCTAAAGACAGGCATCACCACCGGAGCCGCGGCGTTGCCGCTGGTATCGAAAATCGACGCGCTGGACGGCGCAACTTTGGCAGCGCAGCAGGCGGGTGGAGACGAGAACGCCGCGACGGGGATTCTCGTCCCGCTGCCGGATCGGCTGCCGCCGCAGCAGGTTCCGGCAGAGCCTTGGCAGAATCGCGTGCGCCGCGTGGGCCAAACCAACATGACCGAGCACGATCCCGCGGTGATGAACGTGGAAGAGTGGGCAGACTACTGGCACTCAGCCAAAGTTGATGTCGTGTTCGTGAGCGTCACCGGCATCCTCGCTTTCTATCCCTCCAAGGTTCCGTTCCACAAGCATGGAAAATTCCTCAACAGCCGCGACTTCTTCGGCGAGTGCACGGCTGCCGCAAAAAAGCGCGGCATGCGCGTGGTGGCGCGCATGAGTCCCGACCTCAACTGGCCCGATGCGCTCGCGGCTCACCCCGAATGGGCGATGCGCCACAAAGACGGCTCGCCGCAGCTCTCGACTGAGGATCCACGCCTGTTCAAGACATGCATGTTCTCCAGCTACATGGACGATTACGTCCCCGCGATCATGCGCGAAATCAGCTCTCTCTACGATGTCGATTGCTTTTACACCAACGGCTGGCCGCCACTGGGCAATTTGCCCGAGTGCTACTGCGCCATCTGCTCGAAGCTTCCACCGGGCGGCACGCCTGCCTACTGGCGCGTCTTCACCGAGCGCGTGCTCGCGCTGTGGCAACGCTACGACGCCATCGCCAAAGAGAAGAAGGCCGACAGCTTTTACTTCGCCAACTCCGGCGGCAATGTGCGCGGCGGGCCGAATCTCGACCAGCTTGGCAAAATCATCGCGTGGTTCCAGGCCGACAACCAGGGCCGCACCTACGAAGATCCCGCAGTGTGGGGATGCAGCTCGCAGGGCCGCGTGTGCAACGCCGTGCTCGACGGCAAGTTCGCGGCCAACGTGACGGCAGCCTATTCAACCGGAAATCCGGGCTGGCGCAACGCGTCGAAGTCTCCCGACGAAACGCGCATGTGGATCAACGAAACACTGGCCAGTGGCATGGTGCCGTATCTGCATTTTGTCGGCGCGGAAAAAGGCTTCTGCGAAGATCGCCGCTGGCAGAAGGTCGGCGTGGATTACTTCGATTGGACGGCGCGCCATGACGCGCATCTCGCCGCGCGCCGCTCCATCGCCAACATCGGCGTCGTGATCGGCCAGAGCACGCAGCTTCTTTATCCCGGTCCGGCCACCATGCGCACGCGCGCCTACATGCACGAAACCACTCAGGGAATCTACGACGCGCTGCTGCGCGGCCGCTTCGCCTTCGACTATGTCCACGAAGACCAGCTCGAGCCGGAGCGCCTCAAAAAGTATCGAGCGCTTCTGCTGCCCAACGTGGCCATGCTCAGCGACCGGCAATGCGAGCAACTCAGCGATTATGTCCGCGCCGGCGGCTCGCTGATGGCCGGCTTTGAAACCAGCATGTACGACGAAAATCTCAATCCGCGGGCCGATTTCGGCCTTGCCGGCCTGTTCGGCGTCAGCAAAGCCGGCGATGCGGTGGGCACCAACGGCAATCCGTATTACGCGCGCATTGAAAGACCAGAATCGCCGCCGCCGCAATCGCCCGACCCGCACGCAATCGTTGACGGCTTCCGCGACACCAACTGGATTCCCGGCGCGCAGAATCGCCTGCCGCTCAAGCCCGTCAACGATCCGGTGCTCACTGTCGTGCCGGGATTCGTGCGCTATCCGCCGGAGCTCGCGTATCCGCCGGTTTCAGAGACCACGGAACCGGCCGTGGTGCTGCGCGAATCCGGCCCAAGCCGCCTCGCGTGGTTTTCGGGCGACGTGGAGCGCACTTACTGGCTCACCGGCCACGGCGACCTGTTGCGCCTTTTGCACAACACGATTCGATGGGTGACACACGATGAGCGCGTCATCAGTGTCGACGGGCCAGGCTTCATCGAGATGTTCGCATGGGAAACACGTCCGGGCTACGCCGTTCATTTGCTCAACTACTCAAATGCCAATTCCTTCCACGGCTGGATGCAATCCGTCGAGCCGCTCGGGCCGCAGCATGTCAGCCTGAAGCTGCCCGCCGGAGTGGGCGTGCATTCCGTCGCTCTGCTCAAAGCCGAGCGCAATCTGCCCTTCGACCTCGACGATCGCGGGCTGCACTTCGCCGTGCCGTCGCTCGACGATTACGAAGTGGCCGCCGTCACCGTGATGTAGTGCATGAAGAAAACTCTGACTAATTCCCGTGTCATCTCGAGCAAACATAGCGTAGCAACTGAGCTGAGGGATAACACAAACAGTTCCCTAGTCCCTAGTCCCCAGTCCCTGTTTTTCGTGCAACCGCTCCAGCGCATCGCACGCCGTCGTGGCCCCGTTTTCGCGCGCAACTTCTTCGGCCGCGGCGCTTGCCCGCTCATCATACTCCGGCTCGGCAAGCATCTCCCGCGCCTTGCGCGCCACACGCCACGCTCTAAAGTCGGAGCGCTGGATGACGCGCGCCACTCCCAGGCGCCGCATGCGCCGCGCGTTGTCCGGCTGGTCGTGCGAGTAGGGCATGATCAGCATCGGCCGGCCCGCGCGCAGGCATTGCGCAGTGGTGCCCACGCCACCTTGATGAACCACAAGCGACGCGCGCGGAAACAATCTTGAGTAAGGAGCATACTCTGCCACGCAGATCGATTCGGGCAGCGAAGTCTCAGGTCTATTGCGCGGATCGTCGCCGATCAACAGCACGGCGCGCACGCCCAGCTTGATGGCCGCTCGCGCCGATTGCTCGTAGAAATCGCCCGCAGCCATCACCGCAGCCGAGCCCAGCGTGAAAACAACCGGCGGCTCGCCCGCATTCAAAAACGTTTCAAGCTGCGAGGGCAGTGCGGCGTTGCCGGCGTCCGCATCGTAAAAACAGAATCCCGTGATCAGCGTGTGCTCAGGCCAATCCTTCTGCTCGACGCCCAGAACGCGAGAGAAGAGCGCGAGCACCAGGTGCGGCGAGTGCTTGGCCTCGAAAATGGGATTCTTGCCCATCGGCAAGCCGAGCTCGCGCCGCAGTTCGTAAATCGGCTCAGGCCACTTGCGCGTGACAAAGCGCGCCAGCCGCCGCATGGCGCCGCCCATGCCCGGCGCCTTGTCGGCGCGCGACAGCCGCGGATACGGGGGCAGCACCGGCGGATCGTACGCGGAAAAAAACGAGAATGGCGCCAGCACGTAGCTTGCCCACGGAATTCCCGTCATCTCCGCCACAATCGGTCCCGCGTAGTTCAGTTCGCCCAGCAGCAGCAGATCGGCGCGCGCGGGCCGCGTCGCCGCGTCGAGCAGGTCGTCATAGGTCTGCCTCAGTACCGGGAAGAGAAATTCGCGCAGCCCCGTCTCCGTGCCCTTCTTCACGTCGTAAATCATCTGGATGAGCAGCGTGTTCGAGGGATCGATGTCGGGCCGCAGCGCGTGAAATTCCAGGCCGAGCGGCTCGATCTTCGGGCGGTAGAGGTTGGGTAGCGCCATCACCGGCGAGTGGCCGCGGCGCTTCAATTCGAGCGCAATGGCAATCAGCGGATTGATATCACCAAAGGTGCCGATGTTCGACAGAACGATGCGCAATCCCGGGGTCCTCGAGGAATTAAGGGTCGCAGCTTTGAGGGTAATGCATGGCGGGAGTCCGCCACATGATAACAATTGAAAAATTCTTTGGCTTGGCGGGAATCTGCATTAGAGTATTGCTCATGCCCGGCCACAGCAAAGCCACCATCGTCAGCATGGCTGTCGTTACCGTCGTCGTTACCTCTTTGCTGCACGAGGGGCTTGGCCAGGGCGTGACCGCATGGCTGCGGGGCGACGTGGTTCGGGAACTCACCAGCAATCATCTCGACACGGTCCACCGCGATCGGCTGGTTGACGCTGGCGGCACCGTCGTGAATCTCGTGGCCGGTGCGATTTGCCTTTTTGCCTCAGGATTCGCGCGCCGCGTCAACACTCGCTACTTTCTCTGGTTTCTCGGCAGTGTCAATCTGCTGCTCGGCGCCGGCTATTTCCTCTTTTCCGGCGTGCTCGGTCTTGGCGACTGGGCCGACCTGATTCGCGGATTTCCGCATGCTGCTCCGTGGCGCATCGGTATGGCTCTTTTGGGCGCTGCATTCTACGTCTTCTTTGTGCGCCTCATCGCGATTACGCTTCATCCATTTGCGCCGCGCCGCAGTGATTACAACACCGTGGCCCGGCTTCCATACCTTGCCGCATGCGCCTTCTGGTGCCTTGCCGGAGCGTTTGATCCGCTCGGCTTTCGCCTGATGCTGCTGTCTACCATTCCAGCTTCGTTCGGCGGCATGTCGGGCCTGCTCTGGGCCGACAGTCTTATACCGCGCGCCAAGCCGGAAGAAGAACTTGTGGTCGAGCGAAGCCCGATCTGGTGGACCGTGGCTATTGTGTTCGGCTGCGCATTCCTGCTCACCGTGGCCCGCGGAATCGAATTCAATCAGCCGCATTCGTGATTGGTTGAATGAGGTGTCCCAGCGCTTCCCGGAGTTACTGGGCTTTCTTCGCCCCCGCGTTCGCGCAGGCAGGCGGCACATCCTTCAGTGTCGGCTGCAGATCGGGCCAGTACGGGCTCTGCTTCAGCAGAGAGCAAAAATCCCCGAGGGAAGGGAACGGGTTCTGCTGCGCCTTCGGTCCCAGCGCATCCACAAACTTCCACGCCAGGTCCGAGTGCCTGGTATAGATCAGATCGAGCACGACGCCCCACAGCGACTGCCCGATCTCGTCAGCGTTTCCCGCATTCACTACCTTCCGCGCCGCGCTCAGTTCCTTGTTCCATTGCGCCGACGCGGGCGCAGCCTTTTGCATCTTGTCCATGGCCAGATGAAAGCCGCCGCCTTTCTTGTCGTCGATCCAGCGCAGCGTCACCACCTCTGAAGGCGAGCAGGCAAAGCACGTGGGCCAATAGGCAAACGTCCAGTCGGCCGTGATGTAGTAGTAGGTCCCATCCTTGGCGCGCTCAAAGTGCGCTTCGTCGTCATCGGCATCGTTGAGCGTGGCCAGCAATTTAAACTCCGGCGCAAGCTCGAATACATAATGCGTCATGCAGCAATGCGCGCCGCCCGTGGAGAACGAAACGATCATTTCCGGGCGCCCGCGGCCAGTCACATCCACGCCGTTGGCAATCGCCGAAATGTTTTCCTGGGCATCGTCCGGCTGGCCCAGGGTGAAGCTCTCAAAGCTATCGCCAGTCTGGCGGTAAAGCACCTTGCCTCCGCCGATCACTTGCAGGCAGACCCTATCGTCACCGTGATAGCTCTTGAAAACGTAGCCCTTCACCGTCGCCGCATCCATCTGGTTCTTGCTCGCGCACGCCGCTACATCATTCTTCGCCGGATACTGCGCCAAGAGCGACGCCGAAGCAGCTAGCAATAACGCCGCCAACGTGCCGGCCCGAGCCCGCGCTGGTTTCCACGCATCTTGCCTCATAGTCTCCCCGTGATTCCTGCAACAATAGCACCATGGGCTATGCTTTTCCTGATCCCTGATCCCCGATCTCTAGTCTCTGATCTCTGCCTTTATGAAGCTCCTCCTCGCCATTGCCGTCATCGTCCTCATCGCCGGCTCGCTCTACGCCGACTACAAGTGGCGCCGCTGGATCGAAGCCCGCCGCCAACAGCGCGACCATCCGGATTCCAGCGCCAAGCCCTGATCCCCAATCCCTGATCCCTATTCCCTGGTCCCTAATCCCCAATCCCTGTCCCTCCCCCCACTCCCCGTTGTTCGTTCGTTACAATGGCTTTAGGGAGCCGTCCAACCAACATGCGTTCGATCCTTGCCACTCACTTCCCCAAGCGCCACACCCGCGCCATTTCGCACCGCACCATCTCGCTCTGTGCCCGGCTGCTTGCTGCTCTTGCGCCCGCCGCGCTTCTTGCCTCCGTAATCTTTTGCCCGGCCGTCGCCGCGCACGCCCAGTTTGGCCCTCCGCCCACTACCCCGGTCCACGACCCCGCCGCGCTCAAGCCGCCGCCGGGCGCCAAGGTCGCGATCATCGAATTCGAAGACCTGGAATGTCCCGACTGCGCCTCCGCCAACCCGGTGCTCAAGCAGGCCGCCGAGCAGTATCACATCCCCTGGCTCCGCCACGACTTCCCGCTGCCCTTCCATAACTGGAGCTTCCAGGCCGCCGTCAACGCCCGCTTCTTCGACACCAAGAGCAAGACCGTCGGCGACGAATACCGCGATTACATCTTCGCCAACCAGATCTCCATTGAAACGCCGGCGCAGCTCCAGCAGTTCACTCAGAAATTCGCGCAGGCCCACGGCGTCGCGCTGCCCTTCGCCGTCGATCCCATGGGCAAGTTCGCCCAGGCGGTCAAGGAAGACTACGCGCTCGGCCAGCGCATCGGCATCGAGCACACGCCTACCATCTGGATCGTCACCAGCGGCTCCCACGCCGCACCCTTCGTCGAGGTGGTCGACCGCAGCAAGCTTTACCAGCTCATCGACCAGGCCATCGCCGAAACACGCGGCCACTAGCGCACGCGAATCTTTCCTTCACCCCCGCGCATCCAGCGCGCCGTGAGGAGTCCGATGGCAAATCGTCGCCCCATGCCGCGCCTTGGCCTCTGCGTATTCGCAGGCGCCGCCATCTTCCTCGGCGTGGTCGGCTTCATCTCGGCCGACTTCGCCACCAACTGGCAGCGCGTTCCGCTCGGCTTTCCCGGCCGCACTGGGCTCGCCTACCTGGCCGCTGCTTGTG
This sequence comes from uncultured Acidobacteriaceae bacterium, assembly GCA_963751285.1. Taxonomy (GTDB): domain Bacteria; phylum Acidobacteriota; class Terriglobia; order Terriglobales; family Acidobacteriaceae; genus Telmatobacter. Next base: position 129,509 of record CAVVUE010000020.1, read on the forward strand.
AACTGCTTGGGGGCGCAGCCATCCTCTCGCGCCGCTTTCGCCGCGCCGGCGCCGCACTCCTCACTGTGCTCTACGCCATCTTCACCGCGCTTTGGGTGATTCAGGCCTTAAAGGCGCCAGGAATTTACGACAGTTGGGGGAACGTATTTGAGGAGTTCTCCCTGGTCGCTGCCGGCCTCGCAGCCACGGCAGCTCTCACGCCTCCCGGTTCTGCCATGGCAGGCAAGGCAGTGCGCTTCGCTCGCATCTACGGCGTCTGCCCCATTTCGTTTGCAGTTGTCCATTTTGTCTCGTGGCGCGGAGCAGCTACTTGGGTGCCCGCGTGGCTACCGCCAGGCCAGGTCTTCTGGATCTTCGCCACGGCCGTCTGCTTCCTTCTCGCGGCCGCGGCCATCCTTACCGGCATCCGCGCCAGCCTCGCCGCAAACCTGCTCACGGCCGAGATCTTCGGCTTTGAAATCTTCGTCTGGATTCCCAAGCTCGTCGCCGGTCCGCACCAGCACTTCAACTGGGCCGGCAACGGCATCAACCTGGCGATGATGGCGGCCGCATGGGCAGTCGCAGACACGTTCAGCGCCGCGCGCTCCGCTACAGCTTCGGGCCCTGCAACCGCATCGTGAAACGGCATGCGCAATCTTCCGCGCCGTGAGGTCCTTGGGATGTCAACCAGCCGCGCAACCCAACGCCGCCCACCGCCAGCCAGCCCCCTCCGCGCCATCCTGTGGGGCGGCTTGCTTTGCGGCGCGCTCGATATCACCGCCGCTTTCGTCATCTACGGCGCCATGGGCCTGCCTCCCATGCGGCTCCTTCAGGGAATTGCCTCCGGCCTTCTCGGCCCGAGCGCCTTCGCCGGCGGCACTCCCACCGCGCTGCTCGGCTTCTTCTTTGAGTTTCTGATCGCCGCCGGCGCCGCAGCCGTCTACGTCCTCGCTAGCCGCTGGATGGCCTTCCTCACGCGCCAGCCCTGGCTCGCCGGCCCGCTCTACGGCATCGTCGTCTACTGGTTCATGCAGCTCGTGGTGCTTCCGCTCTCGCGCTACGCCCACCACCGCTTCTCGCTTGAGATCACGCTCATCGGCATCGCCATCCACATGGTCTGCGTGGGCCCGCCCATTGCGCTCGCCGCCCGCCGATTCGCAACAAGCACGGAGCAGGGAGTAGCCGGTAGCCAGTAGCCGGTAGCGAAAAACTCTAAAGCCCGGAAATCGCAGTTGAGAACAAAAACAGAAAAGCCAGTAGCGAGCAATCTTCAGCTACAAGCTACCGGCTGACCACTGTTCCCTAGTCCCTAGTCCCTAGTCCCCAGTCCCTGCATCTCGATCTTCACCAGCTCCTGCCCGCCCGGCGCCACCATCCGCGTTTGCGGGGCGCGCCAGTGGTCAATGTAGCTGATGCGGTGCACGCACCCGATGGTGCAATGCGGCGCGCAGCTCTTCGCCGTCACAAACTCGCGCTTCACGTCCTCGCGCGTATACTCCGCCACCGGAACCGCCGGATACCCGCGCTGCTGCGAGCAGTAGTGCACCAGCCCTTCCTCGCACACATACAAGTACCGTGAGCCCGCGCGGCAGCGCCAGTTGTTCGGCTGGCCCTGCGCAATCGCTTCCTGGAACTTGTCGAACTGCGCGTAATTCGTCTTCCGGCGGTCAGCCATCGCGTGGTACACCCGCGCCTCGTCCTCTTTCAGCGGCTTCAGTTGCCCGTCGCTGTCGTGGATGATCCCGATCGTCGACTCAAACCCCAGCTCGAGCGCGCGCCGTCCGACCACCAGCGCGTCGTTCGGATTCTTGATCCCTCCGCCCACCACCGAGTTGATGTTCACGTGGAACTCGGCAAACTCGGCCAGCATCTCCAGGCGCTTGTCCAGAGTCTTCAGGGATTTCTTTGACACCTCGTCCGGCTCCAGGTTGTCAATCGAGATCTGCATGTGGTCGAGGCCCGCGCGGTTCAGCCGGTCAATTCTCTCAGGGCTGAGCAGAAAGCCGTTCGTAATCATCCCCGCAATCGCGCCCGTCTTCCTGATGCGCCGGATCACGTCGTCCAGTTGCGGATGCGTCAGCGGCTCGCCGCCCGAGATGCCGATCATCGCCGTCCCCAGCCGTCCCAGCGCGTCAATGCGCCGGTACATCTCTTCGAGCGGCACCGGCTCTGAAACTTTGTCGTACTCGTTGCAGTAGGCGCAGCTCAGATTGCAAAAGCGCGTGGGGATGATCTGCACCAGCACCGGATGCGACGTGTCGGCCAGCGCCCGCACCACCATCGCGTACTCGCGCACCTTGCGCGTAACCGCCTTCCAGCGGCCCCTCAGCGTCGATCTCCGGGGAATGGCCATCTTTACTATTGAAACACAGTTCGGGATGCAGCTCCCTTTGACAGGAAGCCCTATGGAATTAAGGCCGACGACCCAGCGGCCGATCCAGCGCCGGCTAACGACTAAGGAGGTTCAACACCGGTACGAATCCAGTGTTCGAGCAGCGCGTCCTCTAACGGCAACACGCCGGCCAGCCTAATCTGTTGACCTTGATGGGAGATAAGCTCCTTGACAATCTCAGATTTCGACCCCAACTCGTTTGGGTTCACAAACACCTTATAGAACTGATCGAGGGTGAACAGGCCAACTTCGAATGCCTTGTCGTGCATGAGACAGAGGCAGAGGCCGTTACCCATCAATCCGCGAAGTTTTTCATTGTCGCTCCACCGAGCGATGTGCGACCCAACCAAGAATCGGACGTCTGAAACACTGCAGCCGGGAAAGCAGCATTTATTCCCGTAGAGGTCCTTGACCTTGGAGGGGGAAATCGTGGCGTCAAGCCCCATTTCCCGTGACTCGCTCCATCTGGGCCACTTAGCGTTGCAGGCTATTTCGCCGTTTCCCGCACAATCAAGATGAGCGCAGGACCAATGAAAAACATCACCGCAGCCGTACCCACCCACACGATGACTTCCGTCTCACGTTTCGCTGCCAAAACTCTACGGCAAATGGCTGAGCAAACCCCACCAGAACCGCTCCCGCTTTTTTTAAAACCGACTGTGAAACTGTAGAACTGTGAGGTTTCTGCTCTAAGTCGTTGATTCGGCGCGATCCACAGTTTCACAGTTCCACAGTTTCACAGTCGACGGATGGCCTTCGCCCTTTGACCTCGCTCACGAGGCTCGCGCATCAGAACGGGGCTGTGGCGATCACCTGTTCCAGCCGGAAGTCGTCATCATCGGCGGCTCGCGTAAACAGGATGCGCGCCTTGATGCGCGCGCTCATCGAAATTCGCTCCAGCGAGCTGCGCGGCAGGCTCTTATAGAAATCCTCGAGCGGCTGGTAAGGTCCTCCAGGCAAAAGCTTGTAAAAGCTCAGGCTCATCACGCGCCGCGGCCGCATCCCGGGCGGGTACGATGGCAGGCGGCTGAGCGGAATGGCAAGATTCCTGCACATGGGGACTTGCTTGGTCGTCGTGCGGATGCAGAAGTCCATCGCACTGCACTGCGACAGCGTCTTGCCCAGGCACAATTTCAGCAGCGGCTCAGGAATCCATGCAACGTCGATGCCGCCCTGGCCGTTGTCGTGCTCCGGGGCCAGCACGAAGAGAGTCTCCTCCAGCTCCTGGGAATCTCCCTGAGCGAACGACGCCGCGCCTTTCCCGGAGCCGCTGTTTGGCCGCGCAAATGGGGACAGCAGAATGACAGCAAAACAGAGGGCAATCAAGCCGGTCGCACGCATCGTTATCCTTGCACCTCGCTGTGGCTCATCCATGTTTGTCGCAGATGGGGCCATTATGCCACGAAAAGTCTGGGTAACAAGCCCAGCCTCGCTCCCCTGTTCCCTACTCCCTCGCCGGGACAGGAGTATCCTTAGGGTCGTCGGGAGCGATTCCGATGAATACGAAACATCTGAATGCGGTTGAAGACGGGCAGGAACTCGCCAACCTCTCCAGCGAGCTGGACCACATAAGGGATGCGCTGAAGCTGTTGGGCCTGAAGCAGTGCAGTTGCTGCCGTAAATACTACATGTGTCCCGATGGCAAGAACCTGCTCAACGTTGGCCAACTGGTCTGCTTCAGGTGCGTAGGTGGTTGGTGGGAGCAGCGCTCGCCGAAGATTTCCATCGAAGAGCGGAATGCCGTCGAGCATCAGATTCTCCGCTGGCTTACCGCCTATTACGAGGCCAAAGTCATTCGGCGGCCTGCCCAGATGCCCGCGGCAGAACGCATCCAGCTCAAGATTGTGGTCCGATGCGAAAATTGCAATGGTACGGGCCAGAGTGGTGGGACCAGCTGTCAGAACTGCGATGGACGTGGCTCTGAATGGGTGGTTGTAACCAGGTACTAAAAGGCGGGCGGCCGGGTGTCCCGGGTCCCACGAAATGGGTGCCCCGGGCCCCGACTCTGGGACCCGGGATCACCGAATACCCACAGTTGAAGGCCAGCAACCAGCCGCCCCGCTGACGCACTAGCTCGCTGACGTGCGGCTTTTCCGTTCCGCCTCCATGAGGGAGGCTTAAAGTGAGAGTTGGCAGGGAGGAATCACGATGAACTCTTCTCTTGTGTCTCCCCATCCATCTGTTGCCGAGGCCTCGCGCGCCGCGAAGCCAGGCGTGTCGCTCTTCCGCCTCTATACGCTCCGCCTTACTTACTTGGTCCTGGCCGTGGGGCTCGGCGCCATGATCTGGCCCGCCGTCATCAGCCACACGCCCGCCTTCGCACTCGCGCACGGCATTCAAGCTGCCCTGCTGGCCGCCATCGGTTTGACTGCGGTGCTGGGCCTTCGCTATCCCGTGCAGATGCTGCCGCTGTTGCTCTTCGAATTCACCTGGAAGGCGATCTACCTCGTCGCTTTCGCGCTGCCGCTCTGGCGCGCCGACCAGATCACCCCCGCCGCCGCGGCCGACATCCAGGCGGTCATTATGGTGGTGATCTTCGTCCCGCTCATCCCGTGGAGTTATGTGTGGAAGCAGTATGCGCTGAAACCCGGCGAGCGATGGCGCTAGCACGCGCCGCGATCGCTGCGCAATTCAAGCCTAAAACGCGATATTCACGAAACAACTGTGCGGCGCAGGCCGAATGAGCGTAGTGTGAGAGATGGAGTGAGCATCGTCCTCCCTTTCAGATCCGCTGAACTAAGGCAGTTCATCTGAAGTCCCCTCCCTCTTAGCCCACGATTTTCATCGAGGGTTCTAAATGATCGTCTCAAAAGTTCAAAAACAGCCGAAGCCGAACAAAGTTGTCGTTGTCGCCCCGCCAGCCTCTCCCGGCAAATCCGCCAAATCCGCCGCTGTTGCCGTTTCTGCACCGCGAGTCCAGGCCCCGCAACAAGAGATCAGGCAGCGGGCCTTTGAGATCTATGAAGAGCGCGGTGGTGTGCACGGCTACGACTTGCAGGACTGGTTCCATGCCGAGCTCCAGTTTCCGCCGCACTAAAGAACAGCACCTCAACCACTGCAAGTCCGGCCGAAAAGCTGGAGGGGGAAGTTGTGGGCTGCCCAGTCTGCACCTATCTCGAATGCGCTCTTCGGAGCAGGCACAGCGCGTACGTCACTGCTTGCTCCGAGACGTTCCGTCGTGTCAGCTCAGAGCTTGCGGCCTATAACCTGGTCGAGATGGAGCGCGCCCGCAGCGAACTCAAAGTGCACCGCTCGGAATGCATCGCCGCGGCCGTCCTGCAGCATTCGCTGATCCCTGCTGCCTGATCCCTGCTGCCTGCCTTCCCCGTCTTGCCCTTTCCGTGCTATAACAGCGCAGATCAATCAGCGCGCGAGTCCTTGATTCGGCGCAACCGTACAAAAGGAGACACCGTCATGAACGACGTGCAAATGCTCCTGTTCCTTCTCACGATCATGGGCGCCAGCGCCGTCGTGATCATCGCAGGCACAATTCTCACGTTCTTCCTGAGTACCCGCACCGAGCGCCCTAACCGCTTGCCTACCGGCTCTCGCCCGTATAGCCACCCCTTCGGCCCCATGCTCCATCGGCGCTAGACGAGTACAGCCGGTGCGCGGCCCCTGACGCCCGATCCCCAGCCCTGAGTCCCTGGTCCCCACATCCAGTTCTTCTTCAATGGGAATCCTGCCGGAACCATCGGCCCCTGGGGCGCACTCACTCCGAACATCACAGAAGGCAATGCAGCGCTATACGCGCGCGCAGTCTTCACTGACGGCTCGGTGCTGACTTTCGGCCCACGCGCCCTCACGTGCACCGGTGGCGACTTCACCTGGACGCTCACTCCGTAACTCCATTTGCCAGGCCTGCTGGCAGCGGCCGCGTGCCCCATCCAGGCTTTGCTTGGATGGGGTATCGGGTCGGGTATCAGGCTGGTTGGGACGTTCCACCCAGCACCCGCTGCATGCCCCGGCCCGCTGACGCGCTAGCTCGCTGACCTGCGGCTTTTCCGCTCCGCTTCCATCAGGTTCGTCAGGATATCGTTGATCCGCGTCAGGTGGCCTTCGCCCTTCGAGCGCAGCCAGGCGAGCACCTCAGGATCGAGGCGCACGCTCACCGCCTGCTTGCGCCGTGGGCCGCGCAGCCGCACCATCTGCGCCAGTTGCTCCGCCGTCAGCCGCGGAATGTCGGAGTAGTCGATATCCGAATCGTCGCCCGCGGCCTGCTTCGCAGCTCCGCGCCGGATCGCCTGCTTCTCCGCCTCAGTCCACTTCCCGTTTCTGATATCTTCTGACGTCATTCTTACCAGCCCGCCGTGCCGAGATGATACGGATAATCTCTTCGCCATCGCGATCCTCCTCTCTGTAGACATGCGCGACCAGGACGATCATCGCCGTGCCCGCTTCAAGGGACACAGAACCCAACGCGAGCCATCGCTGCTCGCCTGCCTCGTCCACGCGGTCCAGGCTGACGAGGCAATTCTCGTCGTCAAACACAAGCGCTGCCAGCTCGAAGCCGATGCCATGTTTTCGTTGGTTCTCGCGGTTCTTCCGTTCGTCCCACTCGTACCGCATTTGTATATACATATCGTATGACGAAACGAGGCGCAAGTCAACCGGGCGCGGAGCAACTCACCAACCACTAACCGCTGCCCTAGAAGCCGGAAGCGGGTTCTGCGTAGCGAGCAGCCCGCAGCGAATCCGGGTGCTCGACGAATCTGTGCGGTGATTTCTTCAGAGATTGCGTTGCGCGGGCTTCGCGTTCGCGCCGCCTCAGGAGTTCGAAGACAAATTCCAGAATGTCGCCGTCGCGCGTCACGTTGAACCAGCGACAGAAGCTCTCCCCCCGCCTTCTCGCCGGGAGTTCCTGAGACTCGTGCTCCTCCATCAACCTCGCGCTCACGATCCGGCACAACTCCAGCTTGGCCCTGAGCGATTGAACATAAAGGTTGCGGATGGTCTCTTCCACCGCCGCATCCGGTAATTGCGACGCAACAGGCCTGGCGGCCGTCCCTTGGTTTCGCTCGATCAATGCATCGAGTAAGTGCACAGTGATTGGACTATATCGGTGCTTCGGGGAGGAGGGCGTGATCCGGGTCACTCAGCTTTGGTCGCGGCGCGTTTAGTTAGGCACCCCATCCTGGTTTCGCCAGGATGGGGCTCGCTTTGACCACTGACCACTGATCACCACTGTCCTACAGCTCGTCAATCGCCTTCGCCGCGGCGTGAATCGCCTCAGCGATCTTCTGGATCTGCTCCGGGGTTGCATTGCGCCGCCACACCTTGGAGATGACCGCGCCGCGCAGGTCCATGAAGGCTTTCAGAATCTCGGGCGACCGGCCCCGCTTGTAGCCGCGGCCCGCCTCGTCGAGCCGCTCAAAGAGCTGATCGACGCGCGCCGCGTTGGCCTTGAGGTAGTCGAGGCCTGCGGGCGTCACGCTGTAGATCTTCTTGCCGTCGGCGGCGTTCGACGTGGCCAGGCCCTCTTCTTCCAGCATGGTCAGCGTGGGATAAACAACCCCGGCGCTCGGCGTGTAGCCGCCGCCCAGGCGCTCTTCCATGGTTTTCATCAACTGGTAGCCGTAGCTCGGCTGCTCTGAGAGCAGCTTGAGGATCACCAGCTTAATGTCTCCGGCGTCGAAGAGGCGCTCGCGGCCATGGCCGAAGCCGCGTCCGAATCCTCCGCGCGCCCACGGGCCAAAGCCGCCGGGCGCTTCAAAGCCACCTCCGCGAATCCAGCCGAAGCGGCCCTCGAAGGAACCGCGCGGGCCGCAGGAATCTTCGTGGCCGGCAAACTGGCGTCCGCCGCCGCAGCGATGCGATGCAACTTCAAAATTCTCTCGTGCAAACATAGGTTTGGACCTCCTGTCCAAATATATCTCAAACTATATCGTAAGATATATCTTATCGCAAGCGAAAAACAAGCCTTCGGCGATGATGTCACTCAATTTAAATGGGTTGTCGGTCGGCTGTAGCCCTCACGATTCGATTTCAACTAGCCTTGGTCAGGTTCAAGATATTCTTCCGGCACGTCGTCTTCGGGAACTTCGCGTGTCCTGACCTCGGCCACATCGGGATCGGGCGCATCCTCCACCCCTTCGATGGCAGCGGCTTCGTTCGCATTGCCCTCTTCCACCAGCTCCTGCTCGCTCTCGGAATCCGCAACCGGTGTATCGCGGATCTGCTGAATATCGCCCGACTGCCCGGCCGAATCGGAACCCGTTTCATCTCTCAACTTTCGCTTGCGGCTTGTCATGTCGATTGCTCCATTTCACCTTTGATGCCGCCAGCCCGGATCAGATTCGGATAAGCCCTTCTTTAGACTTGCAGCCTCTATACTGGCTCCGTGAGTCTCCCACCAAACGAGCTTGTTGCCCTGGTGATCGCGGTCTGCTTTGCCGCCGGGCTCAACGTATACGCCACTGTGGCCACGCTGGGGCTCCTGGGCCGCTTCGGCTGGCTCATGCTCCCGGGATCGCTGCATCTGCTTACCGGTTCGCCGGTCATCATCGCCAGCGTCGTGCTGTTTGGCGTGGAGTTCTTCGCGGACAAGGTTCCGGCATTTGATCTGGTGTGGAATGCGCTGCACACGTTCATCCGCGTGCCGGTGGCGGCGCTGCTCGCGTATCAAGCCACGGCATCGCTCTCACCCGGCGAACAACTTGCCGCGACGCTGGCCGGCGGGGTAATCGCATTCATCGCACACGGAAGCAAGACAGCGGTGCGCGCAGTGGTGACGCCTTCGCCTGAGCCGCTTTCAAATATCGCGCTCAGCCTGGGCGAAGACGTGCTGGCCGTGCTGCTGACCTGGATGGCCACGTGGAAACCTTACATTGCTGCCGCGATCGCCGCCGTGCTGGTGTTGATCTCGCTCCTGCTGATCCGCTGGATTCTGCGCGCTCTCAAAGCGCTATTCCGCGGCGCGCAGCAGGTGGCGTAGACGTGATGGCGAAAAGGCGGCCGCCGTCGCAGCGGGTACCGTTTCGTCACCCCATCGGGTTGGGTGCGGACGGTGACACGCTCTGCACCTTCCAGCCGCTGTTGCTCTTGATCATCGTGGCAGTGGAGGTTTCGCCGCTGCTTTCCTGCACCACCTTGGGGAATGCCTTCTCCACCTGCGGCTCCTCCGCCCATGCAGGCAGAATCACGCGGTCGCGGTAGCTCACCTTGTAACGCGTGGGCGTGGCCCCGGCAATTTCAGTCGAGTTTTGAATCGCGTTCACCTGCGGATGGCCGAAACAGAAGATGCCGTATCCCATGCGCGCCTGGTCGGCGGTCCAATCGAGACGCCCGATGTTTGACAGCTCGTACTCCCCGGGGGACGCTTGATGCTTGGTCTTATGCGCCGCTGCGCGTTGTAGCAGCCCGACGTTTACCAGTGCATCGAACTCGTTCTTCCGGTCGCCGTTCAAAGTGGCTCCCGCGATGGGAAACTTGATCGAGTCGGGAAACAGGCAGTCCTGGCGCACGCTGTAGTAATTGTTGAGGGCGGCGGTAAATGCCGCCTGGCGCTCGTACTTGGTTTGGCAACCGCAAATCAGCAGTGAAAATGCAAGGGCGCAAACCGCCGCTGTGGCGCCGACTGCAGTTTGCATAATCGTAGATCGACACATGGAATCATCTCCTATCCCGTTGGATGCGGAGAGGTTGGCGGCACGTGGCCTGCGAACCGCGTATCATGTTTTTTGGCCGCGCGGCTTTGGCGCCGGATAGACGAAACAGGGTTGGATTTTGCTCCCCGGCTGTTTGGCTCCGCGCAAAAAAGAGGGGGTTGATGCGCGCATTTGCACGATCAACGACGGTTGGATTTGTGCTGGCCATGGCGGCAGGGGCTGTCTGCGCCGCGCCCCCGACCTTCGTCGCCAACGACTTCGGCGCGAAGGGCGATGGGCAGACACTGGACACAGCAGCCATTCAAAAGGCGATCGACGCCGCCGCGGCCGCAGGCGGGACCGTGACGCTCAAGCCCGGAACATATTTGACCGGATCGCTTTTCCTGAAGAGCGGGACCAGCCTCGACGTGCCCGAAGGAGCGACGTTGATCGGCTCGGAGAGCCTCAGCGATTACCCCATGCTGCCCACGCGAATCGCGGGTATTGAGATGACCTGGCCAGCAGCGCTGGTGAACGTGCGCGATCAGCACGACGTGACCATCACGGGCAAGGGAACGATCGATGGCGACGGACCGATCTGGTGGAAGTCGTACTGGGATTTGCGCGCGAGCTACGAGCCGAAAGGACTGCGCTGGGCGTCCGATTACGATTGCCGGCGGCCGCGGTTGATCCTGATTCAGAATTCGTCGGCCGTAAAGCTGGGCGGCGGAATCGAACTGACGCGTTCAGGATTCTGGACGGTGCAGATTCTTTATTCGCACGATGTGCACGTGGATGACGTGTTGATCCGGAATAACGAAGGCGGGCGCGGGCCGTCGACGGACGGGATCGACATTGATTCCTCGCACAACGTTCTGGTGGAACACGCGGACATCGATGTAAACGACGATGCGCTTTGCCTGAAGGCCGGGCGCGACGCGGACGGATTGCGCGTGAACCGCCCGACGGAGCACATCGTCCTTCGCGACTCCATCATTCGCAGCGGGGCGGCCGCGGTGACGATCGGCAGCGAGACGTCGGGAGGATTTCGCGATATAGAGGCCTACAACATTACGGCGCTGAGCGGGGTGCCTTCGGGAGTGCTGTTCAAATCGGCGCATACGCGCGGAGGGTTTGCGGAGAATATCCGAATTCACGATCTCACGCTCAAGGGCGTAGCGATTCCGATTCACATTACGATGAACTGGAACCCGAGCTACAGCTACGCGGTGATTCCGCCAGGACTGAAGGATGTTCCGCCGTACTACAAGGTTCTGGCTACTCCCGTACCCGAAGCGCAGGGGCTGCCGCACTTCCGCGATGTGCACATCTGGAACATCAAGGCGACAGGGGCGCGCGAGGCATTCAATGTGAGCGCGTATCCCAACGCGCCGCTCGAAGATTTCAAGCTGGATCATCTGGATATTGATGCAGCTCGAGCGGGAACGATTGCCAACGCGAAGAACTGGACGATGGTTGACAACAATATCCGGACCGCCGACGGCAGCAAGCCGACATTCACCGATGCTGTGGTGAACGATAGCAAGGACGTGCCCTATGGCGAGCCGAGATAGTGCAGGGACTAAGGACTAGGGGCTAGGGACTAGAGAACAGAGAACAGAGTACGGAGAAGCAACGGGCAATGGCCATCAAGAAAAACAGCACGATGCGCAAATCGTTTACCGTGCTGCTGGAGCCGGATGGAACCGAGTTGCGCTGGGTGATTGCGCGGGTGCCATTCGATATTGCGAAGGTATGGCCGGTGCGCAAGGGTCGGCGCGTGCGCGGAGAGATCGAGGGCTTTGCCTTTCGCACATCACTATTTCCTGATCCGCGCGGTACGGGCCAGGTTCTGCTTGTGAACAAGAAGATGCAGGCCGGAGCCAGGGCTCGCAAGGGCGAGAAGGTGCGCATCTGGCTGGAGCCGGATTTGGAAGAACGCGAGATTCTGCTCCCGGCTGAGCTGGAACGCACGCTGAATTCCGACCGCAAATTGCGCCAATGGTTCGACAAGCTCAGTGACTCGATGCGCCGCGAGATCGGCAAGTGGGCCGACGAGCCGAAGAGTGCCGAGTCGCGGAACAAACGCTCAGAGAAGATGGCCGAGCGGCTGATGCAGGCGATGGAAGGGGAGGAGGACCCGCCGCCGGTGCTAAGGGCCGCGTTTCAGCGGCAGCCCGAAGCGCGAAAGGGATGGGAGGCGCTGACGGCCACGCAGCGGCGCAACCACCTGCTGGGCATCTTTTATTATGAGACGCCCGACGGACGCGAGCGCCGCGCCGCAAAAGCCATTGAAGACGCGCTGAAGGCAGCCAGAAGGAAGGGTGATGCGGTGGAGGGGCGTTGATTCCGGGGGAGTTACGGAAGAGGTTCAAGGGTTGAGGGCCCGCCATTGATGGCGAAAGCTCAGAAAATGGCAACTTTCGCTGCAGATTCGGGGTTGGAGAGCAGCAGGGGGAATTGGATTACCGGAATGGCCGTGCGGAATTTACTCGTCTTCGGCATTATTCCTGTCGTCTAATTGAACAAGATGACGATCGCCTCAGTCGGGACAATCTTTCCCAAAGCTTCTGCGGCTCAAGCGGACGAACAGGCGCGGCAGGAGAGTCTTGCCGTTGCCGCAGGACTCAAGCGTCGGAAGGCTGGGCTGCTCGAAGAACTGATTGTTCGCTATCAGCACCGGCTGCTGCGTTATCTGCTGTTCCTTACGGGAAACCGCGAGACCGCCGAGGATCTCTTTCAGGAAGTCTGGATGCGCGTACTGGTGCGCGGCAACCAGTTCGACGGGCGGGCGCGATTTGAGACGTGGCTGTTTACCATCGCGAGGAACCTGGTAATCGACCAGCGTCGCATGCGCACGATGAACAGCCTGGACGAACTGATCGATGGCGCCAGTGACGACGACCGGCCGATGAATGTGGAAGTAGTAGCCGGCGACCCCACGCCATTTGATCACGTTTCGAATCTTGAGGACCGGGAAAAGATTGCAGCGGCGCTGTTGGAGCTGGATACCCTGCACCGCGAGGTACTGGTGCTGCGATTCCACGAAGAGCTGTCGCTCGAAGAGATTGCCAAGGTCACGCGCGCTCCGCTCTCTACCGTAAAATCGAGGCTTTACCGCGGCCTGGCGATGATTAAGCCGAAGCTTGGGTACGCGGCCGCACGTTTCGACACACGCGTTCAGGAGGCGATGTGAGAATGGCCGAATGGACAGGCGAAGCCGCAGGAAGCGCGGTCGCAAGCGTAGGGACAGATGGGGACCCCACGAACAGCGACTTGCTCGGAGCGCTTACCGGCAGGCAGGCAGGACGCGAACGCGCAGTGGCTGAGAAGACCCGCCGCGTGGTGATGGCGTCGCTGGGCGTGATGGAAGACCAGAAGGCTGGGCGCAAGCGTAGCCGGTCGCTGGTTCTGGCGTCGTTTCTGCTGATCGTGATTGCGCTTGGGCCTTTCGTGTGGCGCGTTACCGATGACCTCATTGGCGGTGAACACCTGAGCGACGTGGCAACCCAGTTCAGCCTTTGGGCATGCATCCTGTGCCCGGCGGTCCTGGCTGCGGTGGTCATCGCCGGCTGGTCGCGTATCAAGTCCTAGGCAGCGCGGAATCCATTGAAATTACTGCGGTAACTGAGGGGAAGGCAACTTCCGTCCCGGCTGGTCCGTCCATATAAAAAACGGGTTAAGATTGGATTTTGCCCGCACAGGGGCCCTTCGGGGCAGGGAAGAACTATGCCTGATCCACAATCCATCAGCGTCAACGAAGATGAACGAATGATTCCGGTCTGGTCCATTATTGTGGCCAGCTTGGCATTCGTCCTCGTTGAATACTATTTCTGGGTGATTGCCCCCAGCCAGCGCCACCATGCGCCGTCGGCACTCGGCCTGCGCATTTATTTCAATCTTTCCTGGGGCGTGCTTGCCGCGCTGTATTTCCTGATGGTCGGCTACGTGAGCAAAGACGCACCGCGCCGCGCCATGAGCACGCGGTTCTGGATGCTGATCTGCTTCGTAATGCCGGCCGGCATCGGCGCCGTGCTCTATTTTCTGCTGCGGAGCCCGCAAGTTTCGCGCTGCCCGGCCTGCGGCACGCACGTGCAGAGCGATTTTCACTTCTGCCCGCAATGCAATTACCAGCTCGCCGCCAACTGCGGCACTTGCTTCCGCACGGTGCGCGCCACTGACCAGTACTGTACGCGTTGCGGGCATGAACTTGCCACAGATCAAACCCCGGCGCGGCTGCGCGTGATGAGCGAATAGAAAAGCAACTTTCAGCTTTATAGCCCTCAGCTTTCAGCTTTTGTGCCGGGAAGAGGTTTGTGCAGACCCGCGCTCGGTGGCCGACTTGCTGGCGAGCCGGCTTATTGTCTATCTAGCTTCGCCAACTCCGCTAGCTCCACTAACTTCGCTCCGGTACATTGACCAGGCTCGCTGCGCTTCCTACAATCGAAGCTTCAGGCCATATGTCTCTCTCTGCGCTGATCATTGACGACGAACAATTGGCTCGCGAGGAGTTGAAGTATCTGCTCGACCAGGTGGGCGGCGTGGATGTGGTGGCGCAAGGAGCCAACGGCATCGAGGCTGTGGATCTGATCGAAGAACACCATCCCGACCTGGTTTTTCTCGATGTCCAGATGCCGGGCCAGGACGGCTTTGCGGTGATCCAGCGGCTGATGGAGCGCCGGCGGAAGAATGCCCAAAAGAACGGGGGAGACGAAGAGAGTCCGGCGCATCTACCGCAGATCGTGTTTGCCACGGCATTCGACCAGTACGCGGTGCGCGCCTTCGACGTGAACGCCGCCGATTATCTGCTCAAGCCTTTCGATCGCGCACGGGTGGTTGAGGCACTCGACCGCGTAAGGGCGCGCATCGCCGCAAGTGGTGCAGCGGCTGCTGGCGCGGCAGAGTCTGAAATTGAGTCCCAGCTCGACCGCTTGCTGCGGTTGCTCAACCGTCCGCAGGGCGCGGAGCACGGACGCGCGCCGGCCAAGCTCATTGTGCAGGCGCAGAGCAGGCTGTTGCTTGTCGATCAGGCTGAGATTTGCTTCGCGGCCATCGACGAGGGCGTGATTCGCGTGGTGACGCGGGTGTTCGAAGGACAATCGAAGTGCCGGACGCTCGAGGATCTGCTCGAACTTCTCGATCCCGCTCGTTTCTGGCGGGCGCATCGCGCCTTTGTGGTCAATATTGACCAGATCCGCGAAGTAATGCCGTGGTTCAAATCGAGCTACCGGCTGCGCATGAACGACAAGCAGCAGACCGAAATCCCCGTCAGTCGCGCGCAGACCAAGCGGCTGAGAGAGCTATTCAAGTTGTAAGGGACTCTTCCGGCAGGCCTTGATCGTCATTCCGGTTGAAGGGGCTTTTTTGCCTTGATTGGGCCTGCTCCGGCTCCGAAAGCGGCAGGATCGAAAGCCGGAAGGCACTTCCGACAGGATAATAGACAAATCGGACGTTTACGACGGCGTGCGGCGCGCGTCCATTAGGTACCGGCCGGACAGAAGCGGGCGGGCTTCCCCTGGGGTTTTCAAGATCAATTGCGCCGGCGTGTCTTCTGTGAGAGGAAATGAGTGCATTTCAAATTCGCCCGAAGCATTTGGCGGCTTCTTGAAAGATCATGTGCCAGAAGTCTGCAAAGTGCTCAATGGCAGAGACCCCGTGATCGGCAAGTTGGCCGCGTGACCGACGAGCTCTGCGCGCTTGTTTTAGCCGCTGCGGCGTGCGGCGCGATGCATGCAGGCGCGCAAACGGTGCCGGGGGCGATCAACGACCGAAGCCTGCCAAATCCGCAGGCAAAGAACGCAGTGAGTGCGCCCGAGGGCCCCATCGCGCAATCCGCGGAGGCGAGCGCAGCCATTTCGGGGACCGTTCTGGACCCGAACGGGTCTGAAGTTCAGAATGCAGAAGTTGTGCTGAAGAGCCTGAGCGGAACGGAGAACCGGAACGAACATTCAGACACCAACGGCGAATTCACTTTTACGGGATTATCCGCAGGGGACTTCAAGCTGATGGTGAGCGGCCAGGGGTGGGGCACCTACGTGTCCCCGGAAATCGAGCTCCACGCGGGTGAATTCCACATCGTTCCGAAAGTCGTTGTATCTCCGACCACATCGTCGGTGGTGCGGGTGACGGCGAACTCTGCCGAACTGTCGGAAGAACAGGCCCAGATAGCAGAACAGCAGCGCATCCTTGGCGTATTTCCCAACTTCTACACCAGCTTTGACTGGAACGCTGCGCCGCTCGAGACAAAGCAAAAGTTTGGTCTGGCATTCCGGTCCATCACCGACCCGGTAGAATTCGCCGGGCCCGCGTTTGTGGCCGGGTTTGAGCAGGCGGCCAACGTGTTTCCAGGGTACGGTCAGGGCGCGGCGGGCTACGCAAAGCGCTATGGAGCGGCTTACGCAAACTCCTTCACCTCAAAACTCTTTTCCAACGCCGTGTACCCATCTTTGTTCCACCAGGATCCACGCTACTTCTACAAAGGATCGGGCGGTTTTCGCGCAAGGGCGCTTTACGCGATGTCTGCCGCGATGATCACCCGGAGCGACAGCGTGCGCAGAGTGCCGAATTACTCCTATTTTCTGGGAACCTTCACTTCTGGTGGGCTCTCGAATCTCTATTACCCGCCGGAGAATCGAGGCGCGCTGCTGACCTTCACCAATGGACTTGCCGATATTGCGGGAGACGCCGGCGCCAACCTTTTGCGGGAATTCGTGTTCAGCCGGTTCACGACGAGGGTGGCGGGCCGTAAGTTCCCGCGGCCATAGAGCGGACTGAGAGATTTTCTTCCTGCTGGCAGTGAGATGCGGCGAAGAGACTGCGTCGTGCGCGGATGCGCAGTTTCCAGATGGGCGAAGACGCTAGACGTTACGGGCGAATTCGCGAAAGAACCACGACAGCGGCAGTGCACGAGACAATGGGCAATGCCGCGGCGAAGATCCAACGCCTGGAGCCGATCGCTGCCGCAACCAAAGGAAGCAAAAATCCGGCCACCCAGAGCGCCGGCCAAACGTTGCTTACACCGAGGTCGAAGCGCATCCACGCGCCGCGTTGATACACCGGTAAATGCGAGAAGATCGCGATCCAGGCCCAGAATGCCAGGGAACAGACGATTCCCAGCCACCCAAACGTGTTTGCAATCAGTCTGCGGCTCATGGTTGCTTAGGCTTCATCTTACCCCTGCAACGGCGCGTGAGAATCCGCGCGTTTGCTAAGGGGTATTTCTTCATACAACGCGTGAGGGTGGGGTTAATTCTGCGACGGCTGGTCGACGCGATCGATCACGTAATACTCCACCGGCCCTTTGGTTGGAACCAGTTTCAGGCCGAGCTGTTCCTGGAGCGCATCGCGGAGCGCCGGGCGATTGCGGATCTCGGGCGGCGTATTGTCGGTCCAGGTTGCGCCGGGCGGCAATTCGGGGCCGAACTTCAGCGTGAAGTCATAGACCTGGGTCAATCCGGTCCTATCGATCACGGGTCGCGGGTCGTCTGGCATCATCTGGCCCAGAAACCAGCAGAGATATGACATGGGGACCTTGGTGCCGGCGAATTGGTCAAGTCCAGTGGGCACGATCGGGATGTTGAGGTCTCCAACGCTTCCGGCATCTTTCATTTTGACTCCCGCCTTGTCGACGATGAGATCGTAGACCGGCCCTTCCTTCGTCTCGATATGAAACTTCAACCCAAAGCGGTCGGCCAGCAGGTTTTCGAACATGGTGTGCAGGTCATCGAGGCTGTAGGACTGGTCCGCCTTCGCCTGGACGTCGAATGGCTGCGTGCTGAACCAGTCGGGGCCTCCCGTGATTTGCCGCGCCGGAATCCGGAACATCACGGCCATCATGGTCTTCGCCGTCATGTTCTCGACGAGGTAGCCGGTTCCGTTCGGCAACGGCTTGACCATGCCTCCGCGCGCTCCGGGCTGTGAGGGATGGATGGCGGCAACGTCGAAGGTCAATCGCGGTTGAGGCGACTGGCCATTCCCGCAGGTTGCGAAAGCTAGGAAAAGCGAAGTGGCGAAAGCTGCGGAGACATGCCGGATGTGCACGAAGTTGCCTAATCGTAGCGTTCGAAGACGATCTGCTTTTTGTGCCAGCCGAAGCCGGTTAGCAGATCGCGCACGCCGGAAACCATGAAGTTGAGACCGCAAATGTAGCAGCAGGTGTCGAATTGAAGGTCAGCGGGCGGGACGGACGGATCGATGGGCGGCGAGATCAGGGGCTGGCCAAGACGTGCGGCGCGGTCCTGGATGATCTTGGTGATATGCACCTGAACATGGCCGCGGAGGCCGGTCCAGGTGTCGAGAGCGCGGCTGAGCGTGGGCAGGTAATGGAAGTTGGGTACGCGGCGGTCCAGAGCCTCGAACTCATCTTTGTAATAAATGTCAGTTTCGTGGCGCGTGCCATACACGAGCCAAATATCCTTGCCGTCGCTGCGATCCGGGCCGTCGGCGGGGAAGAGCCATTGCAGGTAGGCGCGCATGGGCGCGACGCCAGTGCCGGTGGCAACGAGAATCGAGTCGGTGATGGGATTCTGCAGGATGAAGTGGCCGTGCGGGCCGTGCATCTGGATGGTGGCGCCGACGGGCAAATCGGGCAGGTCTGCAAGGTGATTGGAGAAGAAGCCGTTTTCTACACGATTGACGCAGAGCTCGAAACGATTGGCGACGGAAGCTGAAGCGATGGAGTATGCGCGGGTCTGCTGCTTGCCGTTCTCGTCTTTCGCTACGGCAGAAACGAATTGGCCGGGCTGGTAGGGAAAGCTTTCGACGCCCTCAACATGAAACAGGAAATGGTAGCACTGGGCAACTTCTGAGATGCATTCTTTGTGCGCAAGCCGCGCCGTATAAAGCTCACGTGCCAAGTTTTTCCTCGCTTTGCAGGGAAGATCGGGGCCAAGTCCATTCCTAAGCCGATTATAGTTTCCGGGGGCGGGAGGGTGCCAAGGCAGGCGGGCGCCGGGCCGCTCTGTTTGGGAGGCTTAGGGTGCGGGCATCACCGGCACTTCGAGCGCGGAGTCGTGGCCGGGCGAGGAATAGATGGTGATGGTGGCGGATTTATAGTCGTCCGGCTTGGCATTCATGATGTTCGGCACAAAGGTTTGCGGATTGCGGTCGTAGAGCGGGAACCAGGTGCTCTGGATCTCGACCATCACTATGTGGCCGGCCTTGAAGACATGATCGATGTCATGCAATGAGAATTTGTATTCGTAAATGGTGCCCGGTGTGAGAGCGTTAGCGTGGTCGAAGCCGGAAAGATAGCGGCCGCGAAAGATTTCGACATTGGTGATCAGTTGGTAGCCACGCATCTTCGGGTCAGGATCGTCTGCGGGATATTGGTCGATGAGCTTGACCACCATGTCATTGTCGGAACCGGTGGTGGATGCGAAGATGTCGGCGACCACTTCGCCGGTGAACGCGAGATCGTGAGTCAGGACGGGCAGCTTCCATACAGCCACATCTTTGCGGCCGGTGACAAAGCCCTGATCTTCAGTGAGCCAGTTGTACCACTGTGAGCCCGTACCATAAGTGGGCTGGATGGGCCTGTGCCGGTATGGAACCGGATCGGAAGGATCGCTTAAATAGGAGGCCGTTGCTTGTGCCGTCGAAGCATTCCAGCTCAGCATGCCCGCCCCGGCGAAATGAAGGCTCGTGGGGCGCGATTCCGCAGGTGGAAAGTGCGCGTAGTACTTCCAGGTGTTTGAGCCGGTTTGAAAGCTTGCCGTGTCTGTGAGATTGAAGCCGGGTTCGTCTTTGAGATAGTGCGCGAAGAACTTCGCTTCGATTTGCTTGCGAAACTCGGTGCCGATGGGCCCGCCGTAGTCCAGGTTGCCGAGATGGCTTGATGAGGATGACCAATAGCCATGCCGCCATGGCCCGAGAACGAGAAAGTTCTCATGATGCGTATCGTGCGGCTCGAGTTTCTCGTACTCCTCCTGCGGTCCGTACATATCTTCCTGGTCGTAATAGCCGCCGACACTCAACGTAGGGACGGTAACGCTGTTGAGCTCGTGCTCTACGCCGCGCGAGGACCAGGCAGAATCGTATGCGGGATGATCGAGGAAGAGCTTCCATGTGGGAAGCAGCTTTGAACCGGACTGTTTCACGTCCTGGGCAAAGCTGCCGCGTCCCAGGAAGTATTCGAACCCGTCAACAGGCTGGCCGTTTGCATCGTTCCCGTAATCCACGGCGACCCTCTTCCTGTTTGTCTCCATTCCCAGCACGTAGTCGTATCCATAGGTTTGCCGAAATGCTCCATTGTGGAAGAAATCGTCACCCATCCATACATCGATCATGGGCGCCTGCGGCGAGATGGCTTTTACTGCGGGATTGGGATCGATGCCCGCCATCATGGCGAGAAAACCCGGATAGCTTGTGCCCACCACACCCACGCGGCCATTGTTGCCGGGCACGTTTTTGATGAGCCAGGCCACGGTGTCGAAGGCGTCGGTGCTTTCGTCGGTCGCGTTGGGATCGTGATGATCGGCGAGCGGACACGCCATTACGAATTTGCCCTGGCTCTTGAAGCGTCCGCGAATATCCTCGTCGACGTAGATGTAGCCGTCACGGGCCAGCTCCGGCCGCAGCGCAAAGAATGAGGCGCGCGTCGTGCCGTCGACGCCGTAGGGCGTGCGCTCCATCAGGATGGGCAGGAGCGTGGTGATATCGGCGGGTTTGAGGATGGCCGCATGAAGCTTGACGCCGTCGCGCATCGGGATCATGACGTCGGTGCGGACGTAATCGTGAAAGACATGCCGGATGGGCTCGCCGATGCGTACATACACAATGCTCGGCTGGTCTGAGAGCGAAACAGACGCGCCGCGGCCCGACGAGTCAAGCGTGAATGTAGCTGTAGTACCGATGCCGTCAACGGAAAACATCGTTCTTGAAACTGGAGAAAGCTCGAGAGGAACCATGCGCGCAGATTCGACGATCAGCTTGCCATTCTGGATGTAAAAGTCAAATCCGCCGGCTGGCTCGGAGGGATCGGTATAGTGGCCGGCAAGAGCATCAAGTTGCGCTGGGGAGGCGGTCGGCGTCAGCTGCTGAGCAGCTAGCGCAGGAGACGGCATGAAACAAATGAGAACGGGAAAAAGACCAGCAAGAAACAAGCGGCGCTGAATCAAGGCTCGGGCCTCCCCGGTTGGGACTATACGTGATTCTCGCAGATGGCGGGAGGCCAGTGAGCCCGATAATCCGACCGCGCCTCAGTGATTGTGGTGGTGCTGATGTTGATGCGCTACACCGCTGGGGACTTCAATGGGAGGCGCGACGCAGCCCTCGAGAGCTTCGCAGCCGATGTGCTCGAATTGAATCGTCGTATGTCTGATTTGAAAGTGATCGCGGAGCAGGGAATTGAGATTGACGAGGATGCAGGCGCTCTCAGAGGGCGGAATGTCCGCGATGGTGACGTGGCAGGAGAGAGCGCGGGAATGCGAGCCAAGGCTCCAAACGTGCAGGTCGTGCACGTTCGCTACGCCATTCACGCCTTCCATTCCCGAGCGAATCTCGTTGAGCGAGATGCCGCGCGGCGCGCCTTCAAGCAGGATGTTGAGGGTCTCGCGGACAATGCCAATGCTCGACCAGAAGATGAGCGCCGCGATGAGGAGGGAAAGAACCGGATCAATCCAATCCTTTCCGGTGAGCAGAATGCCCACGCCGCCGGCAATGACCGCGGCGGTCGACAGCGTGTCGCCGGCCATGTGCAGAAATGCGCTGCGCAGATTCACGTCGTGGGCCACGCCCCAGAGCAGCGCAGCGATGACGCCGTTCATCACCACGCCGGCAGCGGCTACGATCATCATGGTGCGCGGTTCAACCGTCACGGGCGAGTTGAGCCTGCGCACAGCTTCGACGGCGATCAGCAGAGAGATGGCGATGAGAGTGGCCGCATTGATGAATGCGGCGAGCACGCCGGCGCGCTGGTAGCCAAAGGTTCTGGCATGATCGGCAGGGCGCGTTTGGAAGTACACAGCGGCAAAGCTGAGCAGAAGGGCCAGGAAATCGGAGACGTTGTGGCCGGATTCCGAAAGAAGCGCCAGGGAGTGAGCGCGCAGGCCGGCGACGAATGTGACCACGACGTAAGCAAGGGTGGCTGCCAGCGAGATGCGCAGCACCCATGTAGTCCGGTTTGCACCCTTGCCGGCCGGCGCCGCGTGGACATGCATAAGCCTAGTGTAACCGGGGATGGGTATCCAGCGCCAACGCCTGCCTCATGCGCCGGGCGTCAGGTCGCTGGTATCGAGAGGATCCGGGTTCTCGAAGGAAGGCAGTTGGAAAAGGCCTTCGCGCAGGCCGGTCCAACCCTCGGCGACAACGATGCTGTTTTGCGGATTTCCGGGCTGGTAGCGCACGGAGCAGGGAAATCCGGCACGCACCTTGGTTACATCCAACACGTCGAGCATGGCGGTGATGTCCTGCGAGCACTCGTAGTCAACGCCGCCAATGCGGTAGTTGAAGAGGAGCATGGTGAGGCTACGCCCTCTGTCCCGTCGACGTTGTAGACATCGAGAAGCATGCCATCGACGATTCGTCCCGATTGCACCAGGAACTGGCGTCGCGATCGCTCGATCTCCTCCGGCGAAGGTCGCTTGCGGAGCACGAGCCATGCGGCCCCGGCCGCCGCCAGGCCGGCGACGGCAAGACCGGCAAGAATCTCCCATTCGTCTTTACGGAGGAGGCTCATCGAATGGCGGGACTCCGCCAGAGAGCCCCAACTAGAGGATACCGCACGCGAATTCGGTAAAGCGAGACCCGACAGGAGGACGAACAGAGAGTGTGGCGTCGAGATGCCGGGAACGACTGCGGTTACGACAATGCCCTATACTTTAGGAACATGGCGCCGAGTTTGGACCAGAGGGTAAACGTGAACGAGAATCCCCGCTTTCATTCCACAACGGTGATCTGTGTGCGGCGCAATGGCCAGGTAGTAATGGCTGCCGACGGGCAGGTGACCTTCGGCGACCACGTGCTGAAACACTCGGCCAAGAAGATTCGACGGCTTTTTCAGGACAAGATCCTGGCCGGATTTGCCGGTTCTACAGCAGACGCCTTCAACCTGTTTGCGCGCTTTGAAACCAAGCTCGAACAACACGCAGGCAACCTGAACCGCGCCGCCGTGGAGCTGGCCAAGGACTGGCGCACCGATAAGATGCTGCGGAATCTGGAGGCCTTGCTGCTGGTCGCGGATAAGGGGCAAACCTTTCTCATCTCAGGTTCGGGTGATGTGATCGATCCCGATGAGCCGCTGGCGGCGATCGGCAGCGGCGGCAGCTATGCGACGGCCGCGGCGCGCGCGCTGATGGAGAACACCGATTTAAGCGCGCACGAGATTGCCGAGAAGGCGATGAAGATCGCCGGAGAAATCTGCATCTACACGAACGACCGGGTTACGTTTGAGGAGTTGAAGGGCTGAGGCGCAGCAGGATAGCCATGGCAGGATATTCCGGCAAACCATTGTTGCAGAAGCTTGGCATCAAACATGGAGACCGAGTGCTATTGCGCAACGCTCCGCGCATGTTGCCCCGCGAACTGACGGAATATTCCGGGGCCCGGGCGAAGAAGAATCTGAACGTCGTGCTGCTGTTTGCAACATCCGCCGCCGGGTTCATCGCGGATTTTGCATCGCTGACGAGCGCTATCGAGGCCGACGGCATGATTTGGGTTGCCTGGCCGAAGAAGGCCTCGGGAGTGGAGACCGATCTTACTGAGGACGTCATCCGCAGCCACGCTCTCAAAACTCGTTTCGTTGACGTGAAAGTGTGCGCGATCGATGAAACGTGGTCGGGATTGAAATTGGTGATCCGCAAAGAATACCGGGCATCACTCGCCGCGAGACCAGGCCGGAATGCCGTCGCCGGCCTCAGGACACAGGAAACATAATGGCCATTTATCTCCCCGCATCCGCTGAAGAACAGGACCTGTCGCTCGATGAGTTGACGCCGCGCGAAATTGTCACCGAACTGGACAAGCACGTGGTCGGGCAGCGCGCTGCGAAACGCGCTGTGGCAATCGCGCTCCGCAACCGCCAGCGGCGGCTCAAGCTGCCGCCCGATATGGCCGAAGACATCATGCCCAAGAACATCATCATGATCGGCCCCACGGGAGTGGGCAAGACGGAGATTGCGCGGCGGCTTGCGAAACTCACGAATTCGCCGTTCCTGAAGGTGGAGGCTTCGAAGTTTACCGAGGTAGGTTATGTGGGCCGCGATGTGGAATCGATGATTCGCGACCTCATCGAGATCGCGATCGACATGGTGCGCGAGGAGCGGCTTGAAGAAGTAGAAGACCGGGCCGAGATGAACGCCGAAGAGCGGTTGCTGGACGTGCTGCTGCCTCCGCCGCCGGGTGCGCCGCCCGGACAGGATGGCCAGATGGTGCTTCCCGGGAGCGAGAGCCATCAGCGGTCGCGCGAAAAGCTCAGGCAGCAATTCCGCGAGGGCAAGCTGGATGACAGGATGGTGGAGATTGAAGCGCGCGAGCGCAACGTGCCTCAGCTCGGCATCATCAGCAACCAGAATCTCGAAGACATCGAAATGAATTTGAAAGACATGCTGCCCAACATCTTCGGAGGCGGCACGAAAAAGCGGAAGATGAAGGTTACCGACGCGTTTGACTACCTGGTGCAGGAAGAAGAAGGCCGGCTGATCGATATGGACGCGGTGAACCGCGTTGCGGTGGAGCGCGTTGAATCCAATGGGATCATCTTTCTCGACGAGATCGACAAGATTGCCGGGCGCGAGAGCGGGCATGGGCCCGACGTGAGCCGCGAGGGCGTGCAGCGCGATATTTTGCCCATCGTGGAAGGAACCACGGTGAACACGCGCTACGGGATGGTGCGCACCGACCATATTTTGTTTATTGCGGCAGGCGCATTTCACGTGTCGAAGCCGAGCGACCTGATTCCCGAGCTGCAGGGGCGTTTCCCCATTCGTGTTGAGCTGCAGTCGCTCACCGTCGACGATTTTCTACGCATCCTCACCGAACCCAAGGCTTCCCTGACCAAGCAGTATTCGGCGCTGCTCGAGACGGAAGGCGTGCGCCTGGAGTTCGCCCCCGAGGCTCTGCGCGAGATGGCCGAGTTTGCCTTCAAGGTGAATGAGACCACCGAAAATATCGGTGCGCGCCGGTTGCATACCATCATGGAGCGAGTGCTTGAAGACGTAAGCTTCCTGGCGCCGGATGTGGTCCGCCGCGCGCCCGGGGGCGAGGCTGGATCCGGGCTGTCAGAGGCCATCAAGAACGAGGCAACCACTCCACTGCCCTACCAGGAGCGCATGACCGCATCCGGTCCCGAGAAGGTGTTCCTCATCGATGACGAGTACGTGAAGCAGATGGTGGCGTCGATCGTGAAGGACCAGGATCTGTCACGCTATATTCTGTAGTGCCTGGCCGCGAAGACCTGTTCGCATCCGTGTTGCGGAAGAGGAAAAGAAACGGCGTAGCCTGCTGGATCAGGTTGCGTTAGAGCATCTCCATCGCCAGTGCCATCGTTGAGGATCCCTTTCGATATTAGAATGAGAGCCGCCGATTTCGATCGCGCGCTGACTGGAGATCACGGGACATGATGAAGCGCTTTGCTTTTCTTCTTGTGGGAACGCCGACTTTGATTGCCACGTTTAGCCTGAATGCGCAGCAGCCGTGGCAACATTTGCAGAATCTGACTGCAACTCAGGTCGCGGCGCGTTGGGAGAACCCACCGCCGGAGTATGGCCCTGAGCCCTACTACGGTCTGAACGGCTCCGTCAGCATCGCGCAGGTGGAGCGCGACTTGGACACGATGCACGGCCTGGGTTTTCAGGCGGTGACGGTGCAGGCGGGCTTCAATATGCCGTTTGCATATCTGTCGCCCGAGTATTTTGCGTTCTTTCGCAGGTTTGTTGAAGAAGCCAGTAAACGCGACATGCGCGTGTGGATCGTCGACGACGCGGGATATCCCAGCGGATTTGCAGGCGGCAAATTCACGACAGAAAAACCCGAACTGCGCATGCAGGCGCTGGAGGTCGAGGAGAAGATCCCTGTGGCAAGCGGAACGACGCTTCACAAGGATCTGCCGCCAACGGTCGTGAGTGCGGCAGCGGTGGACGCGAACGGCGCTGCGACTCCGCTGCCCTTGCACGGGAACACCCTGGATTGGACCGCGCCCGCCGGCCAATGGACGGTGCTGCTCGTGGACCATGAGTTCCGCACATCGCCGACGCGCTCAGACACCAACCCGCGGCGGGTGAAGGACACCGAGCAGTCTCTCGAAGACTATCTTGATCCCGCAGCGACACAACAGTACCTCGCCTTTACGCACGAGCAATACAAGAAATATGTGGGAGATGAATTTGGCAAAACCATTATGGGTTTCCGCGGAGACGAGCCCGATTATTCCATCAGCGGGCTGCCCTGGACGCCGAAGTTCTTTGCGACCTTCAAGCAGATGAAGGGCTATGATGTGCAGCCGTACGTAGCGTTGTTCGCGCAGACGCCATCGCGACGCGATCCCGGCGTTTCCGTTCACCTGACTCCGGAGCAACTGCGCATCAAGGGCGATTATTACGACGTCTTCTCGCGGATGTTTGCCGCCGGCTTCTTCAAGCCGCAGGGCGTATGGTGCGCGGCGAATCATCTCGAATACCAGGTGCACTTGAACCACGAAGAAATGGAGATGGACCTGACGCATAGCGAGGGCTCGTTCTTCCGCGATATGTATTCGGTTGAAGTGCCCGGCATCGACGCCATCTGGCACCAGATCTGGAAGGACACCATCAGCGACTATCCGCGGCTGGCCAGCTCCGTTGCGCATCTCGACGGCAAACCGCGCGCATTTACCGAAACCTTTGCGGCCTACCGGCCCACTCCCGATGTGGAGATGGCGCGCTACATTCTGAACGAGCAGTTTGTGCGCGGCGTGAACCTGGTGGAGATGATGTATTTTCCCGCGACCTCGGCGGGGCCGAGGCCCGCGCCATCGTTCATGGGCCAGCCGGGGTTTCCTGATCTCGCGAGCTCCGTGCGCCGCATGAGCTACCTGATGGCGATGGGGCGCCCGGATGCGACCGTGGCGCTGTACTTGCCATCGAGCTCGATGTGGTTGGGGAATGACGAA
The DNA here is from genome assembly GCA_963751285.1 of uncultured Acidobacteriaceae bacterium. GTDB lineage: Bacteria > Acidobacteriota > Terriglobia > Terriglobales > Acidobacteriaceae > Telmatobacter. The sequence continues at coordinate 156,549 of CAVVUE010000020.1, forward strand.
TCGGATGTGCAGTTCGTCTCGACCGAGCGCATGCTGAGCGAGCACCAGATCGATTTCGACATTGTGGACGAAGATGCGCTTTCGAACGGCCTGAAGGCGTTGCCGGGCGAGTTTCAGACGCTGAGCGGCAATCGGTACCACACCGTAATTCTGCCTGCGCCGCTGATCTTGCCTGAGGCTGCCCTCGTGCGGCTGAAAGCGTTCGCGCGCGCCGGCGGGAAGGTGGTCTTTATCGGCGGCACTCCGAAATGGATTTATGGGCGAACGATTCGCGATGCGCGAGAGGCTGCCGCAAGCGATTTCTCATGGGCCAAAGTGGTGAACGCGGAGCTGGCGCCGACTCCAACGCCGCCCGCCGCGCCGCCTGCCGAGCCCCCGACGCCGCAGGCTGTTCCGCCTGAGTTGCTCGCGGCGGTGAACGCCGCAGTGACGGCTCCGACCGTAATGATGGATGCTTCTGATACGGCGTTACGCGTAATGAAGCGCAGGTGGCGGGATGCCGATGTGTATCTCTTCTTCAACGAGGGAGCTAACGCGAGCGAGCACACGGTAACGCTGATGTGTCACGGCCGGAGCGCGGAAACCTGGAATCCACAGACAGGGACGGCGGCCCCGATGAAGGTTGCGGAAGCCGGCGGACATCCGGTCATCCAACTGGATCTGCAGCCTTATGAAACGCGGGTGATCGTGGTGCGCTAATTGGGAACTGTGTGTTCCGGCGGCGGGTTCCTTTCCCCGCAGTGAAATGCCCCGGTTGGATCGGAAGCCTGCCCCACTCGCGGTGAGGAGTGGGGAAGTGCCCGCAATCTGAGGTAGAATCAATAAGGAGAGCTGAAGAAGCGCGTTCGAAGCGAGCAATTGATGGCATCTCATGCTCGCCGCCGGCACGAGTGGGATTCCGGCACGGCGCGAAGCAAGCAGCGATCCACGCATTGCAGCAAGTTTTTATCCCGAGGCTGCAAGCGGCATATCGATTCATCGGGGAGTGGCTCAGCCTGGTAGAGCACCTGGTTCGGGACCAGGGGGTCGGAGGTTCAAATCCTCTCTCCCCGACCATCCTTTCTCGGTCTGACCCGGAGACATGGGTAACAGAACGTACCGGTCAGATGGGTGACAGTTTTGGGCCGAAGGGATTTTCGAGCGGTTCAAGCACTCTGTTCTCCAAGTCGAAGTATCCCAAATCATAGTCCATGAAGCTAACCAGCCAGATGTCGTCGTGAATTTCCTTGATGCCGACGGCCTGTCCCGCGAAAGCCTGGCTGAAGTTGATCTTTTTGTTTCCCATGCAAATGCGTCCGCAGTGAGTGACCACGATGGTTTTGTCGTGGAACGGATAGTCGATGTCGGGTAGTCCGGTGTAGGGTCGCGAAGAAGGCTGATAAACCTCGGCTGGACACTTCATGTCGAGAGCTTCGTGCGGCCGTTGGTTATTGAAGATGTCGATGAACTTGTCGAAGCGAGCTTGTTGCTGCAGGAAGTTGGCACTGGGCGGCTTGGTGGCCTCCTTCTTCAAGGTCAAGTGCATGCGTTCATGACGGCCGTTCTGCTGGGGAGAGCCGGGCTTGATTCGTTCGATGCCGATGCCCAGGCGCAGCCACCAGACGGCCAGTTTGCTGAGCTGGAACAGGGCATTCGGCGAGGCGAAGGGAACGCCGTTATCACTACGGATGTTGGCGGGCAGGCCGCGCTCCCGAAAAAGCCTTTCAAAGATGATAAAAGCGTATTCCTCTCGATTCGAGGAGAGTGCCTCGCAGGTGAGCAGAAAACGGCTGGCGTGATCGGTCACCGTCAGCGGATAGCAGTACTTGTGGTTGCCCAACAGGAATTCCCCCTTGTAATCGGTGCACCAGAGCTCATTGGGCCGCTGCCCGGCAGATAGCGCCGTGCCCTGTGCGCGACGGCGTAGGCGGCCGCGGCGCTCGACTAACCCGTAGCGATCCAGCACGGCATGGATGGTGCTCTTGGCGGGAATGGGGATATCGGAGAACCGGCGGACCAGCTTCTCGCGAATTTTGCGAGCACCCCAGCTGGTGTGCTCGCGCTTCACGTTCAGGATGTAGTTCTCCACTTGAAAAGGAAGCTGGTTGGCGTAGCGATAGGGGCGGCGACTTCGATCGGTGAGCCCTTCAAGACCACATTCCTGATAACGGTCGAAGATCTTGTACCCGGTCTTGCGGGAGATGCCGAACTCCCTGCAAAGTTCGGCCATCGGCTCGCCGGCCAGCCGGCGAGCCACAAACTGCAGTCTCTCATCCATCACCGAACACTCCTTCCAAGGCATCTCACTTCCTCCCCATAAGGAGAAAGTGTTACCCATGTGTCCGGTACAATCTGTCACCCATGTCTCAGGTCGCTCACTCCCGCCAATTCAATGAGTTAAGGCGCTTTGCGGCTTTTGTTGTTGCTGCAAGTCTCGGGACATTCGGGGCAACTTAGGGCAGTGCAGAGCCTATTCCGTACTCTTCGGCCTTCCTCCTATCAAATCCCGCGTCGTCAGTGTGCGACAAGAACCGGGACCACTGTCTGCAGCGCCGGCGTTTTGCTTCAGGGCTTGCGGCGTTCGGGAGCAACTGCGGTTGATTTGCGTACCACCAGATGAGGTTGCAGCGCAGGAGCTGTGGGAGTTTCCTTGTGCTGCTGTGTCTGTTGCAGCCAGGCAAATGCCCGTGCCGCTACCTCGTCGCGAGGATGGCGAATCGTTGTCAGCGGTGGATGGACCATATTGGCGATGGGAATATCATCGAAACCGATCAGCGAAAGATCGCGCGGCACATGGATCTTCGCCTCGCCTGCTGCCTGCAACGCTCCCACTGCCATCAGGTCGTTTGCGGCAAGAACCGCCGTAGGGCGCGGCGAGCAGGAGAGCAGCGTCTTCATGGCTGCGCTCCCACCCTCAACGCGCATGTCGCCGAGGGCGATCCACTCGCTGCGCACATGCAGCCCATGCGCCCGAAGTGCGGCCTGGAACGCGTTCTGTCGGCGCCGGGCAGAGTTGAGTGTCTGTGGCCCGGTAATAAATCCGATATCGCGATGCCCAAACTCCAACAGATGGTCCAGCGCCTCACGAAATCCCGCGGTGTAGTCCACTTGCACGTTTGGATACGCAGATGCCAGCTTTTGCTGGTTCATCAATACAATGGGCACTCCGCTCTTCACTGTCTGTTGCAATACCTCCTCGTCCACCTCTGATGTCATCACAGCAATTCCGTCCACACCGCGCTCTACCATGCGCCGCATGCATTTCCTGAGGCGCTCGCGATCATAATTTGTGTGGGTGAAGATAACATCGATCCCCTGCGCCCCGGCGAGAGCTTCAAAGGCATCGATCAACTCGGGAAAGAACGGATTATTGACATCGGAAACGATCAGGCCATACAAACGAGTGCGTCCGACGCGCAGGTTGCGCGCATTGGGATTGGGAATATAGTTCAGTTCCGCGATTGTCTTCTGGACGCGCGCCAAAGTCTTCGGGCGTATGCCCGGGAATCCGTTGATCGCCCGCGAGACCGTAGCGGTGGAGACCCGGGCGCGCCTTGCAACCTTGAGAATATCCATTGCTTCCTCGCTCTTTTTTGGAGAGCCGGATCCATTTTTATTATTGCAGCCTGGGTTTCACTCAAGCACAAGCCCATCACATCGAGCAGCGGGCGCGCTCGCTCGCGAAATTTTGCTGGCGCCAGTCCGAAGAGGATGCCGAAAAAGTCGATCTGCAGCATTTTGCCGCAGGCAAATGCCCCAGCGATTTACAGCTCGATGACGACGGCAGCTGAGCGGGCCGGAATCTGCACCGTTCCATCAGTCGGCTGGCCGTCAGGCTGCTCGGGCGTAGCTACGATGAGTCTGCCCGGGTTGGGCAGGCGGACTTCTGCGGTGATGGCATCGCTCGAACTGCTGTTGACGACGATGACGGCCCGCTTGCCGTTTTCGGCCAGAAACACCGAATAACGGTGATGCCCGTTCGACTTCACGTCCGCGCCCAGCGTGTCGCGGAATGCGCCGTCCCAAAGGTAAGCTTTGTACTTGCGGCGCAGGTCATCGATCTTCTGTCCGTATGCCATGGTCAGAGGAAAATCGTGCAAATGCCCTTTGTAGAGGAACGGCTCGTACTGAATGACGCAGCGATTCACCAGAATATTGTTCAACTGCTCGCGATCGTCAAACCCACTCACTCCCGCGATCATGACAGAGTGAGTCGTGTCGAGGTACTGGCAGATCGGTGTCCCGCTCACACCCGCTTCGTTGACCGGGAAGAACTGCATCAGCCAATCCTGTGGCCCCTCACCGCCGAAAATGAAATCAGGGCTGATCTTGTCGGCCGCTGCACGCAGATGCTCCGACAACGGAAGATCGCCACCGTAGATGTATCCCGGCGGCACGTATCCATGATCTGGAGCAAAGTTGTAGATCGCACCTGAGTGGTGGCAGATTTCGTCCCATAGCCAGCCCGTGGAACCAAGCGCCAGAATTTTCTCGAATTCCTTTAAAGCAATCGCCCGATACGCGGGATCCGCGAAGTCCATCACCGTGCGCCGGCGAGTGTTGATGCCGGCAAGTTGAGTGGGCGTGAGGTAGTTATAGCCGCCCTGCTCGTAGCGAATGCCGTACGGATCTTTGGCTTCATACTTGTAGAGCTCGTCCTGATACCACTTGGTCGTCAAGTCGGCCCAGTTCAATTTGGCGAAGAGAATTACATTCACTCCCAGGGACTGAACCTTGGCGATGGAATCGTGAAACTCCTGCCAGGTGCCAAGATTCGGGTCAGTGTCCTGCGAAGGGTCGTCGCGATCCTGCCCGCCGATGTTCCAGCCGATTAGTTGCACCGCTTTGACGCCATACTTGGCGTATTCCTCGCCGTACTCCACAAATTTCTTGTATGAGATCGTGTAGTCCTCTTCGGGAGTGTTCATTCTGAGCATGGTCCACGAGTGAACATCTCTCGCCCACTCCGGCAGGTGCGGCTTTTTGAACCACGTGTCACGCCATTCCCGATAAACGTCGACGCCCGAATGCCAATCCCCCTTGTAACCACGCATCACGATCGGGGCAAACTTCACCTGCGAGTTGGGCCGCGCGAAAACAAAGTGGCAAAGCCGAAAATCAAGATGCACCGGGAAGCCGGAGAAGTCATCCGTTTGAGGTACAACGGCGCCGTGCACCACACCGGGATGCTGCTCAAATGCGTATTCGAGGTAATACGGCAGCGACGGATCCGACATCTCGATATAGATCCCCTCGGTCTGCGCCTGAAGCAGGCAAAAGAGGCTGCGATGCGAACCGAAGGTCTTGGTCGGGAAATCGACGCCCCAGTAGCCCTTCTCATTGCTAAAGTTCGGGTAGATCTCGTCGTCGCCGAGATTGCCGTACCACATGGTTCGTGCGGAAACAGTTGAATCCTTCGCAGGCGGATTCAAGTCGCTAAAGTAGGGATAGTCGACCGTCTCGACCCAGTAAGGAGAATTGTTCTCGAGCGTGGCGTCAAAGCTGAGCTTGCCGCCTTGCAGAGTGACGGTCGCAGTGAAGATAACAGGCAGTACTCCGGCGTGCTCACTCTGCAGGTCTTTCCACTGCAGGCGCACCTGGTTGTCCGAGACCTTCTCAACGCTGGCGGCCTTTTGCTTTTGGCCGAGTACAAAATTGGCGCGGCGGCCGGGGATAGGAACCAGCATTCGGAACGAAACACCGAGCGCGGGCCGGCGCTCGACGTTCCATTGCGTCGGCTTGTGCTCCATTCGCGTCAGTGCTCCGGAATCACGGTCAAATGCAACCAGAAAGTCGTCATTCTCCAGCACGACTTCACCAGCAATTGCAGCAGCCTGCGCTGCGCTCAGGTCAACGTCGGCTGCCAGCATCCCCATGGTGGCAAGACCGGCCAATTTATTAAATGTTCGTCTGTTCATTTGTTCCTCGCGAATCTCACTGACCTCTGGAGATCGGTTCCTGTTGCATCGGGTGCACAGCCTGAACCAAAGTCCAGTTCATTACGTCCCGGCGAGATACCGGTTTCCCGTGCCCATCTTATTGGGCGAGCGTGCCGCTGTCAATCGTCTGCATCAATGGCTCTGTCCGCCGAGACGCCGAACGCCAGGATCATTAAGCATCGTGCTTGCTCGTCGTGTTGCAATAATTAGATGAGACGCTCAGTTCGCGGAGGCGAGAAATGAATGTCGTGGATCTTGTGGGGAATACACCTCTGGTCGAATTGCGCCGCGTCAATCCGAACCGAAGCGTGCGGCTGTTCGGCAAGGTCGAGGGCAGCAACCCCAGTTCGTCAGTGAAGGATCGGGCAGCGAAGTTCATGATCGAAGGTGCGGAGAAGCGCGGCGAATTGAAGCCCGGCGTTCGCATCATCGAGCCCACTAGCGGCAACACCGGAATAGCTCTGGCCATGATCGCCGCGGTGAAGGGCTTTTCAATTGAGCTGGTCATGCCCGAGAGCTCCACCGCAGAGCGAGTCGCGACCATGGAGGCTTTTGGCGCCAAGGTGACGCTGACTCCCGAAAGTGGGGGAATGGAAGGCGCGATCGATTACGCTCACGAGCAAGTGGCCAAAGGCGGAGTGGTGATGTTGAACCAGTTTGCCAATCCCGACAACTGGCGCGCGCACTACGAGACAACTGGACCCGAAATCTGGCGCGACACAAATGGGACCATTACCCATTTCGTGTCGGCAATGGGGACCACCGGAACCATCATGGGAACTTCACGATTCCTGAAGGAAAAGAATGCGCAGGTGCGGATTGTGGGCGTACAGCCTGCGGACGGCGCGAAGATTCCTGGAATCCGTCGCTGGCCGAAAGAGTACCTGCCTGCCATCTTCGATCCGGAGCGCGTGGATGTGACCATGGATGTGAAGCAGGAGGAGGCCGAAAATATGGCGCGCAGAATGGCGCATGAGGAAGGAATTTTCGCCGGCGTTTCTTCGGGAGGGGCCTGCGCGGCGGCTTGCCGATTGGCGGCTACTCTCGATTCGGGCGTGATTGTTTTCGTGCTGTGCGACCAGGGCGATCGGTACCTTTCCAGCGACCTGTATTCAACACGCATTCAGGAAGCCGGCGGAAGAGGAGGCGACTGATGCCTGCAAGCACGCGCATCAAGTTGGTTCAGACCGGCCCGGCCAGGTTTGAGGCGAGCAATGCCAAAGGAGCTACGGGCGTGATGGACGGCCCAGCGGATATGGGCGGCGAGAATGCCGGGCTGCGACCGATGGAGACGCTGCTGTCGGCGCTGGCCGGGTGCAGCTCGCTTGACGTGCTCCTCATTATGAAGAAACAGCGCCAGGATCTGCAACGCCTGGAAGTGGAAGTGGAAGGCGAACGGGCAGACGCGGTTCCTGCCGTGTTCACAAAGATTCACTTGCGCTTCAAAGGTTACGGCCCCATCGACCTGAAGAAGCTCCAGAAAGCCGTGGAGCTTTCGATGACCAAGTACTGTTCGGTATCGAAGATGTTGCAGCCGGCGGTGGCCATCACGGCTGAGGGTGTGCTCGGCGAACTGTGAAGAAGCTTATACGATGAGCCTGGGGTAGCTGGCCTCGACGCCAGACACTCATTGTGACTTCGTTCGGACGCGATCCACGTTGACGCGCGCAAGGCAGCGGAGAAAGTCTCGCATTCATTGGAAACGAAAGTCCGCGCGTTGCAATCGCGTTTGACAGGCGCTGCGACCACGTCCTATGATTTCGTTCGCGAGGTCGAAGCCTGCGCCCGGATCCGGAACAACGTACGTATTGCCATCCCAATCTCTACCATCCCGAGCCCATGCAGCTTTTCCATAACAATGGTGACGGCACATTCACTCAAGTCACCGGCAAACACGGCACGCCTTTGCCTGAGGGCAAGGGTATGGGCATCGCCGTTGCGGATTTTGCCGGCGATCATCGCATCGGCCTCTTCGTCGCCAACGACAACGCTCCCAACCTGCTCTTCCGCAATCGAGGCCAAGGATTCGAGGAGACGGGTCTCGACGCCGGCGTAGCCTACAACGTCAACGGCCGCAGCATCTCCGGCATGGGCGCCGATTTCGGCGACATCGATGGCGATGGCCTTCCCGACATCGTGGTCACCGGGCTAATCAACGAGGGCTGGGACGTGTTTCTCAACCAGGGCAGCGGCGTCTTCGTCGATGGCAGCGCACAAACCGGCATTCTCTCCCTCAGCCGTTCCTCGAGCGGCTGGGGTTGCGGCCTGGTTGACCTCGACAATGACGGCTGGCTCGACTTGTTCGTCGCCGGCGGCGGCCTCGACACCAACGATCTCCAGTCCAATCGCGTCTTCCTCAATACCGCCGGCGCGTTTGCCGATGTCACTGCCGCCATCGGACCCGAGTTCTCGACCGCGCGCCTGCATCGCGGCGTCGCATTTGCAGATTTTGATCGCGACGGCAGGCTCGACGCCGCCGTCACCTCGCTCAATGGCCCCACTGAACTCTGGTGGAATCGCGGCCCCGCCCGTCATTGGCTCCAGTTGCGTCTCCACGGCCGACACAGCAATCGCTCCGCCATCGGCGCGCAAATCGCCTGCACTGCCGCGAATCGTAAGCAGACGCAGTGGGTGCGCAGCAGCGTCGGCTACGCATCCAGTAGCGACCTCACCGTTCACTTCGGATTGGGCAGTGCTGCTCGCGCCGCCGTCGAGATTCGCTGGCCATCCGGCCTGCTTTAGAATCTAGGCGACATCGCCGCCGACCAGCGCCTCGACATCGCCGAGCCATGAACCAGCGTAGTTCCCGGCCAAATGCGCCCTTCTGTGGCGAGAAGAGAACCCCGGTCAACTTCGCCTATCTCATTGAAAACAATACACAATGATCCCACAAGGCGGATGGTGGACCCTATCAGCTTAAGCACCAATGGGTTAGGGCATACCATGAAACCGCCATTGCCGCGATTTCGCAACAGCGGTACCTACATAATTGGGCACCATACTCAACACCTTGAACGGCATACGCCATTCGTGTTGATTCACCATGCAGGAGCACCGCGACAACCATCTGGCGGCTCGGGCGACCGTCATCGCGACCGCGACACTCGGAGCCATTACTGGTTTCATGCTGGGATGTGTCCTGGCGATTCCGCTGGCCGAGGCTCATCTGCAGAAGTACCTGGAGCGCGTGGCTGTTCAAGAGAATGCTTCAGTCATCGAGGCGCATGACCTTCTGAACGTCATCCAGCATTCAGCCTACGCCCCGTGTTCCGACGAGGATCTCAGTTATTTTCGAGAAATCGTCTTTCGCTCCGAATACATGAAGGACGCCGGCCGAGTTCGCGGGAGCCGGATTGAATGTTCAGCAACTGCCGGACATCCGTCGCAGCCGATCGGCACCTTCAAAGCGGGAGCCACGAAGGCAGATGGGACAGTAGCCTATATCAATCTCGCGCCGCTGCACCATCAAAGCCTGCAAGGGATCGGACTTCAACAGGGCGGCGTCTTCGTCGTCTTTGGCTCGCACCTGCCCGTCGTTGTCGGGTCTCTGCCCATTCATCTGGCAGTGGTGCCGGCAGACGAGCGAGCCCCAGCCACGGCGCCAACAGCTTCCACTCCATCGCCGCTAAGCCAGCCTGCGGATAATGTAACGCGCACCGGGGACACGCTCGTCGCCGAGCATTGCTCCCTGATTCGTGGGCGCTGCGTCACCGCGTCGGTCAGCGTTGGCGAAGCGCGGCAGGACGAACTCATCCCCATCGCCGGCACGTCCTTGTTCTTCGCGATGACCGGCGCTTTTGCTGGAATCATTCTTTGTTTCCTTCGCCGTCGCAGCCGTGCGCTCGATCAGCAGCTCAGACGGGCTCTTGCAGAAGAGAAACTTAAGCTTGTCTATCAGCCGATCGTCGACCTGGCGACTAAAAAGATCGTCGGCGCCGAGGCGCTGGCTCGCTGGACGAGAAACGATGGTGTTTCCGTAAGTCCCGACGTTTTCATCCGCACCGCCGAGGAGCATGGCTTCGTCGGTTCGGTTACGAACCTGGTGCTACGGCGCGCCTTGAAAGAGTTCCGCGAACCGCTCAGAACCATTCCGGATTTTCGCTTGAGCATCAATGTTGCCGCATCCGACCTGGTCGATCCCGAGTTTCTGCCCATGCTCGATGAAGTGGTCAAGAAAGCCGGGTGCCGCCGGGCAGCCTCGCATTTGAAGTCACCGAACGCTCCGCCGCAGATTGTGACGATGCTCTGGAGTCCATTCGCCTGCTCAGGCGGCGCGGTCACCACATTTCGATCGACGATTTCGGCACCGGCTACTCCAACCTCTCCTATTTGTTGTACCTTTCCGCCGACACCATCAAGATCGACAAGGCCTTTATCCGGGCCATCGGTACCGAATCCGTGACCGTGGCCATCCTGCCGCAGATCATCGCCATGGCGCGCTCGCTCAATCTTTGTGTGGTCGTTGAAGGGATCGAATCGGAAAATCAGGCCGACTATTTTCCCACCGACAAAATCAGGATTTATGGGCAGGGCTGGCTCTATGGTCGTCCCATGCCTGCTTTTGAATTCTTCCGGCTTCTCGGCATCGCAGTGGACGAACCAGCGCCGGCGATCGCGGCCGATGCCGTCGACGCCGCGGGCAACCGCGGTCGGTCGCAAGGCACGATTGCCCCCGTGCTCGCTCCATAGAGCTGGTTCCATAAATGGTGCTATGAAGGGGCACGGATTTATCCGTGCCGCCAACGCTCCGAGAAATCGCGGGCTTCAGCCCGTGAGGGACGCATTCCTGACGATTGGTCGCATTGATGCAACGGGCTCCGTAGGTCAGATCGGCCCGCGGAAGCGATGTAGACTTTTCGTTAATCCTTTGCCTCATTCGCCGATTTCTGAAGCGGAACTTTCCTCGCGCTCCCCAGCCATGTACCATCCCCCCAGGAGAATTAGCAATCATGCAGAATCTCGCGATGGATAGATGAAACGAGATCAAGGAGACACGATGAGCACTGAAACCAAGGCTCGGATCGAAACCGACTCGATGGGAGAAATTGCTGTTCCCGCGGACCACTATTGGGGAGCACAAACCGAGCGCTCGTTGCATCACTTCGCAATTGGCGAAGACCGCATGCCGCCGGAGTTGATCCGCTCATTTGCCATTCTGAAGAAGGCCGCGGCCCTGGTGAACCATGATCTCGGCAAGCTATCGTCGGACAAGAAGGACTTGATCGTGCAAGCCGCAGATGAGGTTATTGCGGGACGACACGATGGCGAATTCCCGCTGCGCATCTGGCAGACCGGTTCCGGCACGCAGACCAACATGAACGTGAACGAGGTGATTGCGAATCGCGCCATCGAATTAGCTGGCGGAGAGATGGGCAGCAAAAAGCCGATTCACCCCAATGACCACGTGAACATGTCACAGTCGTCGAACGACACTTTCCCGACGGCGATGTACATTGCGGCGGCGATAGCGGAACGTAGGCAACTCATTCCATCCGTGCGGAAGCTGCACGACGCCATTACGGCCAAGGCCAGGGAGTTCGAATCAATCGTCAAGATCGGTCGCACGCATCTGCAGGATGCAACTCCGCTCACGCTCGGTCAGGAGATGAGCGGCTGGGCCAGCCTGCTGGAGCGTGACATCAAGCGCATCGAGACGGCGATCGATGGTCTCTACGATCTTGCTATCGGCGGAACGGCGGTGGGAACCGGGCTCAACACCCATCCGGAATTCGCGGAGCGCGCCGCGGCGAAGATCGCAGAATTGACAGATCTGCCGTTCCGCTCACATCCCAATAAGTTCGCAGCGCTTTCGGCGCATGATGAACTCGTGTTTGCGAGCGGAGCTCTGGAGACGCTTGCAGCATCGTTGATGAAGATCGCCAACGATATTCGCTGGCTCGGCTCAGGGCCACGTTGCGGATTAGGAGAGCTGCTTTTGCCCGAGAACGAGCCGGGAAGCTCCATCATGCCCGGCAAGGTAAATCCAACGCAGTGCGAGGCCATGACCATGGTCGCCGTCCAGGTCCACGGCAATCACGCAGCGATCGCGTTCGCAGGGAGCCAGGGAAACTTTGAATTGAATGTCTTCAAGCCGGTGATGATTCATAACTTTCTGCACTCGGTACATCTCCTCAGCGATACCTGCCGAATGTTCGTGGAATTCTGCGTGCACGGCATGGAAGCCAATCATAAGCGCATCCAGGAGTATGTAGAGAACAGCCTGATGCTAGTGACTGCATTGAATCAACATATTGGTTACGACAAGGCTGCGAAGCTGGCGAAGACCGCCCACCAGAAGGGCCTCTCGTTGCGCGATGCGAACCGCCAGCTTGGCTTTTTAACAGATGAGGAGTTCGACAAGTATCTTCGGCCCGAGAAGATGATCGGTCCCGAATAGGGAAAGAATCGAGCGCTCTTCCTCCGGTGGGTTCTCTTGTTTTGTCGTGCAACGACCAGAGGGGTTGCTTGCATCCGTGCCGCCGTGCTCCATAGCGCATCTGGAACGTTTCCCGCTTGGATGACTCCTTCCGCATAAATTCGATATGCCCGATCCAGCCGGCTATTTCTTCGCGCGATATCTCTTTAAGTGATTAATAATAAAAGACTTGGTGGAGGCGGCGGGAGTCGAACCCGCGACTTTCTATTAGAATCAATAACTTGCTGATTCTTCATGCTGCTTATCCTGCTCATTCTGCACATCTTGCAATCGAGTAGCACAAAACTAGCACAAAAATGCACGCGGGTACTGGATGTTTTCCTTGGTTGTCCCAACCAACAAGTGTTCCACCGCAGCGAACCGGAGACCCACCGGACACACTCTCAATATTCGCCTCATCTTCGCCTATAATGTCTCCATGTTCTCGACGCCCTCAGGCCGCAAGACATTCGTGGTCACCTGCAAGCGGTGCCGCCGCGATGTGCCTTCGGGGCGGGATGAATTTCCGTTTCAATCCATCACGGTCGAGTGCCCCCTGTGCAGCGAAGTTCGGCAGTAAACGCGGTAGGCTGTAGTCGGAGTTCACAGTTATGGAAGAAAAGCTGCTTCGTAAAATTGCCATTTGGTTAGAGGTCATCGCCGATGAACTCTACGTCGCTAGGACTGACAAAGAAATGGAAGGCGCAAGCGGAAGCGGCCCGGAACTTTGGGAGCGAGAGGGCCGCGACTACATGATTAGGGGGATTGAAAAGGCGCAGGAAATCGCCGAAAAAGACTAAGCCATCTCAGAGCGGTGCGCTACGCTCCCGGTGCGGTGACCGGGTGTATCATTCCTTCGCAAACGTTTATAGTCAAACTCAATGTTCAATGCCCTTCCGCCTTGGTATGTTTGGTTCGATGGGGTAGCGGGCGCTGCGCTCCTCGCAATCGGCGGATTTGTTTTTAAGCGGTTCTGGCATAAACCAGAAAAAACAGTCGAAGTGCATAACGCTGTCCTGTCTGGCTCAATCACTGATTCCCAAGTGGCGGCGGGCAGCAACATTACCCAAACGTCGATGGTTCATCACCATTACGGCCCGGACAAACCCGAGACGGAATTGATTGTGACTCGACCTGACCCTCTTCAAATCCTTCGATCATTGGACGACTTGCCGCCCTTCGATGTGGAACTCGCTTGTGAGAAGTTCGTGGGACTTCCCGTGCTATGGCGCTTCACATTTGGGAATGTTGATACTGGCGGGAACCGTCTTTATATTGTCGGTGATTTTCGTGTAAGGCCGCTTGGCCGATGGGCAAACATACTATTTGAACTCTCCTCAGTGCCCTCCGAGTTGAAGGTGGCAAAAAGCGGCACCCCAATTTGGGTACGAGGCACGATTAGAAAAGTTGCCCCTCCTACAGCAATCGTGCTTGAGAATGATCCGGAGTTGTTAAAAGTAGAGCACCGCTAGAACGTGGAATTCTTACTCCTTCTTGCCTATACTCGCTCCATGCCCTCAGAGCAGCCACACCGTGTGTACCTGTCATTCCAACTTCGTGACGGCTGGTTGTGCCAGTTCCTTGAGGCCGACCTCAAAACTGCGCTACCCCGCAAGCTGCATTTCGCGTCTCCAGACAAACTGATTGAACTCGTGGAACGCGGCGGGGGATTCACCGACCAAGATTCAAGGCTGATGGTGAATCAGGGGATTGAGATTGGGAGGGGTGGGATATTTCTGAAACTCACTGACGAGCAGTACGCTACGCTCCGGGTGCGGTGAGCGGCTGAGATGAAATTGCACTAATTGAGTTTCACATTACGGGTGCCGTTTTCGGCCATCCAAGGCGTCGGGCTTGCTGATCACTCAACTCTATATTGCGATATTCCACTTGCTGCAATTCGTGAGACTGCAATGCTCGTATTGCCCGTTCAATGCTCATTGGAAGCAGGATTCCTTTAAGCCTCAGGCGCAATTCATCTTCGCTGTCGAATTTGGTGTCTCCAGAAAGCTATACATATGACAAAGTGGTATATAGATTGCCCCGATGCTACGTTTATGAGGAAGCAGTCAAAAGCATGAACGAATGCGAAACTGCTGTACAAAACCAAAAGTAGTAAGGGAGATAACATGACAGGTTTAAGTGAGTTCGAAGGCATCAATCAACTGTTTAGTCAGATCGTGATCCAGTTAGAGAAGATAACAACTCAGACGACGGAATTGATGCCTTTGAAGAGTGTGACTCGGGATTATAAGCAGCATGAGCATGACGCTTGTGGATCTCTGGTAACGGGCATTCAGGCAGTGCGTCAACTGGCAGATAAAGTGCTTCGTTGAGAACTGAAGGAATTCCATAGCGCCAATTCTGCTTCTCTCCGCGTCTTGAGTCCTGCAACTTCCTAACCCCGGCGTGATCCCACTTGAACAGTTTCATGGTCGTCCTTCGAATGGATTTCTGTATGATTACTGCGAAAGGAACGTGAATGGACACTCAAACCATCATCGCCGCGATTGACTTGGAAATCGGTAAGCTACAAAAGGCAAAGACTGTATTGACTGGTGTAGTCAGAGCCAGCGCAGTAGCCGTACCGGCTTCAACGCCGAGGAAGAGACGGAGACTTAGTAAGGAGGCTCGGGAACGGATAGCTGCGGCACAGCGCAAGCGGTGGGCAGAACAGAAGGCTCCAAAAACCGCCCCTGCTAAGGCAGAGAAGAAAGCCGCCGCTCCAGCCAAGAAGCGGGGAATGAGCGCAGCAGCCCGTAAGCGTATCGCAGCAGGACAGAGGAAGCGTTGGGCGGCGATTAGGGCAGCTAAGAAGGCTGCGAAAAAGGTTCCCGCCAAGAAGGTGGCAAAGAAGGCTGCGGCCAAGAAGACAGCAGCCGCGAAGAAGGCCGCTCCCAAGAAGGCTGCTGCGGGGAAGGCGAAGAAAGCTGCCCCGGAAAAAGCCACCTCAGCCGCAACGGAAACCTCGTCCTCATAAGAGACAAAGCAGGATTGCAAAGAATCTGTTGTCGCCACGCTGCGGCACATGGTCACTACTGATCCTGTGAAGTTTGAGGAGTCTAGGCAGTGTCCGCGATTTTGTGTAAACGCCGTTCCCCTGGTGATGGCCCGGTGGTCAGGGCAAGTTCGTTTTTGCTTGTTACCCTATGCCCGGATTATTGCAATTATTTGGCTGGCGAGGACCGCCGTCAAGGCCGAGCGCAGCGAGTTCATCTTGAGCCTTGACGGCGGCCGCAGCCGGCCGTATCGATTCTCTCCGGGCATGGGGTAACAAGGATTACGCTCCGGTCGCGATCTTTATCCGATCTTCCCAGAGCACGGTGAACTGGTTCAGCGCCGCCTTCCAATGCAGTGGGCTTTCCCATTTCGCGATCACGTTTCTGAGCGCCAGATACATCACCTTGAGCGCGGCCTCTTCACTGGGAAAAGCTACCCGCGTCTTGAGCGCCTTGCGCAAGGACATATTCAGCGATTCGACCGCATTGGTCGTGTAGATCACTTTGCGAACCTCAGCTGGAAATTGAAAGAAAGGAATCACCCTTTCCCAGTTTCTTTGCCACAGCGCCGCGATGGTTGGGTATTTTGAATTCCATCGCTCGGCGAAGCTGGCCATTTCCCGTCTGGCTTCATCTTCTGTGGCGGCGCGGTAAACAGACTTCAGATCCTGCGCCACCTGCTTGCGTTCTTTCCAGCCCACGTAGTTCAGACTGGCCCGCACCAGGTGCACGATGCACAACTGCACCTGCGCCTGAGGAAACACCGTCTCGATCGCCTGGGGGAACCCTTTTAGCCCGTCAACACAGGCGATAAAGATGTCCTTCACTCCGCGGTTGCGCAGCTCGGTCAGCACCTGCAGCCAGAACTTCGCACCCTCGTTGGCCGAAGTCCATAGCCCCAGTACGTCCTTGCGTCCCTCCAGGTCGATGCCGATAGCCACGTAAACCGCGCGGTTTTCCACCCGGCCCTCGTGCCGCATCTTCACCATCAACGCATCCAGAAACAGAATCGGATACAGCGCTTCAAGTGGCCGCGTCTGCCATGCCTTCACTTCCTCAAGCACCGCGTCGGTGACCTCAGAGATTAGCGATGGCGATACTTCCACGCCATAGATCTCCTGCAAATGCCCCTGGATCTCGCGCGTCGTCATCCCCCGCGCATACATCGATAGAATTTTGTCATCGAACCCAACGAAACGGCGCTGATGACGGGGCACTATCTTCGGCTCGAAGCTGCCCTTGCGGTCGCGAGGTACTTCGATCTCCACCTCACCAAAATCGCCCTTCAGCGTCTTCGCGCTCGTCCCGTTGCGCGAGTTGCCACTGCCCTTGCCGTCGGCGGCATGTTTCTCATATCCCAGGTGATGGGTCAGTTCGGCATGCATCGCACGCTCCACTAGAGCGCGCGTCAATTCCTTTAGCAACCCCTGCTCGCCGATCAGATCCTCTGGTCCCTTGTAATTCGCAAGCAGCTTATCGATCACTTCCTTGTCGATTCCCATTCGTTCCTCCTTGGTTTGAGGAACTTGCACTTACACAAAATCTAAAACACCCTCGGAGTCTACGCCTTAGGCAATTTCGGCAAACCTAAATCGTCGCTGTCGATGGGATCGCCCAAAAAGGAATGTGTGTTCCACCAATCCTGATGATCTTGCAACTCTTTCACGTGGTGTTCCCTTAATTCTCTCAACGAAGAAATAAGCCGCGCAGACTCCTCCTCAATCTCTTCTGGTTTTGCGGTGAAATTTGCGAATGTCAGAAGCAGTTCTCCAGCGTCTTTATCAACCAGTTTTATATATTTCGTAACTTCATCGATTAGTTTCCATTCGACTAAACCACTCGACTCTTGTTCGCGCAAGACGGCTACATGACTATCCCCGCCACAGCCCTCGACATGTGTCTTTGTCTGGTAAAGAATATATGCGGCAAGAATCGCGCATTGACGTGTCGTGAGATGCCCCCCGTACATGCGCTCCGCTAGGAAATCAGCAAGGTAATAGCCAATTCCAGAGGAAACGTAAGTGTCGCTTTCATTGACAATCGGCCCATAAGCGGAAAAGAGCTTGCTGTCACCACCCATTGTCAGACCATAAATCAATTCAGCGCCGGGACACTGTCCCGCTTGGTAAATTTGACCAAATTCTTCGTACGTGTTCTTGATGACGGATTCGATGGAGTCAGCCGCCGCTTTTAAGTCCTGTGCTGATTTGGCAGTGTTCCAAGCGCGATCAATGAGCTTATCCACAAACGGGCCATTGTCGCTTGATCCACAAAAAGCCGCAGCTAATCCTGTGCTTTCAAAGCCGAAATCTGGAATCCACTGTCTACCCTCTTCAAATCGAAGCTTCGGGATATTGCGTTTGCTGCCGTTGGACGTTTCCTGCGTGTCGGCGCATACCACCACGCCGTCTCGACAGCGAAATCCGGCAATTATTGTCACGTGCCTCCTCCACCTGAGCACGTCGATAGAAGCGCTCCTGCCAAAGCAAATACAGCCGGTGCTCGAACAATGCGCGCTATCATGTGAAACCTCCTTGCAACAGCCCCCCATTTCCGAAATCGCTTTTGAGCTTTCAGTTGCCTCACACCGATTGCACTTTCTATCACGCATTCAGCGACAGATGTGACGGCTATCACGCTTCACCGTGACAGGATCTTTTGCCGGGCAACGGGACACTGCGTATGGATTGCGCGCAAGTAAGCGACGAAGTGGCAGAGCAGAGCCTGTCTTGCAGATGACGCCCGCTTTGTCCGAGTAATGACCCTTGAGACGAGTTCGGGACGTATGTCGGCCAGCGGGAAGTTGGACCAAAATTTGCCAATATCTGGTTTGCCGGTAATTCGACCGCAACGCCGCTTGGGTGCTCTCTGGCAGCGAAGGTTCATAATTCTGAGAATGGCTGACTTTCTTCTCACACCGCCTGTTTCACTCGCGATTGCCGAAAAGAGATTCAGAGAGTTTCTAATGCGAAATGGCTATCCGCCTGATATTCGTTGGATTCTTGGCAAGGACCTTTTCATTGACAAATCGGGTCGCCACTTTGTGCGCCACACAAACCGAGTTCGTCTGGACGCTGCGCAAGAGGCATATCGGGGTTACACAGTTGGTCTTGACAGACGGATTGGCATCTCGCTCAGGGCCTATTGCGCAAACGAGACGGAAACGTTTGCTTCGGTCTTCGTTCCAGCGGACGCAACCGATGCACAATATCACCTGATAGGGACCGGCTTGAAGATGACTTGCCCTACTCAAATGGTGCCCGCGCAGGTTATTGAGAACGGAGGCCGCTGGCTTCTTCTCGCCCTTCGGAACCGCGCTCGCACTCGAATGCTCGATGAACTCTGAGCGGTATCGTGCGTTCCGGTTGGGTGGTCGCCAATTGGGAAGTCCTATGAGAGGGGATGTCAAGAGAAAAACTCTCCCTTGCTCCCCTGTGAGGGGAAGCTGTTCGCCTTGCATCCAGCCCGAGCTTCGAGACTCCGAGGTTATGGGCTAGTCGCATATTTCTTGAGCGTGACTCAGCCGATTGCGGGTTTTGTCTCCTCGGTTTCATGTTGCGATGGTGGCTCGATGCCCTCGGCTCGTGAAGCTGCGCAAGCAGGACTGTTGGCTCCAGATAACATGCCAACCATGATCCTATGTGTGACTCGAGGCCTATAGCTTTATTGGGTTGTGCGAGGGGGCATAGGATAACCCTGGAGGCTTCGGTGCTGACTGGCAGCGCACGAAGGCGCCTAACTTCCCAATAGATACTCACCCTCGACCCCGAGCGTCACGAAAACCGAAAGGCTGCCATCGGCCAGGAAAACCTGTGCAATGGCCTTGATCTTCGATTGACGCTCAAGCTGCTTGTGGCTTCACATATCCTGCATCGAAACACGCTCCTTTCTTCCAAAGCGTTAGCGTAATGGCCGCGATCTTGCGTGCCACTGTGAGGCGTGCCAACTCCGGCTTCATTCCTCTAGCCAGGAGGCCTGCATAAAAATCCTGGAAGGGTCCGGGACGAAGAGCGGCGCTCAGGGCCGCGCTCTTGAAGATCTCCTTCATCGCGTGGTTGTGATTCTGATTGAGGCCGCGAATCTGCTGCGGTTTTTTCGAGCGTTGCAGTTGTCCTTCCACGTAACGGTATTGCCCGCTGTCGTGCGTCACGACTGCCAGACCACTGTAGGTCCACAGCTGCCGCTTGTTCCGGAACCGGTGCGGCGTCTGCATAAGGGCCACCAGCTGCGCGGCTCGAAGCGGGCCGATAAAAGGAATCTGACGCAGCAGTTTCACTCCCGCATGCTTCCGGCTCTCGGCTAAGAGTTCTCCTCGCACAGTGTGCCGCAAGCCCTGCAATCCATCCAGCTGCTGATAAAACAGCTCGGCGCGCCGGCGTACGCCGGCTTCGTTGATCTTTTGCAGCCACTGCTCGCGATAGCGCCGACCATAGACCTGCGTGCCCGTACAGGGAATGCCCCAGCTGCGATACAGCGCCTTGATCCGGTTCATCACGCGCTGCTGGTCTTTACTGATCACTTGGTAACTGCGCGCCAGCTCCCGCAACATCCGCAACCCATTCTCTCCGTGGTAGACCGCGCGCAACAGTCCGCCGCGCAGCAGCTCCGAAAGCTTGCGCGCATCCACCCTGTCATCCTTGCTGCCCTCTTTCAATAAGGCATTGCGGCGCGTATTGCAGACTACGAGCCTCTCCCACGTGCGGTTTGAGCACGTCGTACAGCCAGGCCGCCCAAGTCCCCTCTTCCAGCGTCACATGCAGTTCTCCCCGCACTCCATCTAGGAACTCCAGTAACGCACTTGCCTTGGTGGGCAGGATCGCTTCCATGATCAGCTTCCCGGCCCCGTTGCGAACCGCAACCGTAATCGCTTCCTGGTGTACGTCCAGACCGATATACTTGACATTGCTACCCACCATCATGGGTACCTCCTTGGGGGAAAGGTGATTCTTCAGCGGACCACTTTCCCTCAAGGTTAAGTGTGATCTCTGTAGAACCCACCGCAACGTTGCAGCTCGCTTCCCGCCGCAGTAAAATCTGGCTCGAACTGAGCGGAGGATAGGGCCCATGCTGGGAAGCAACCCGAGCGCCGGCTCAGTGGCCTCGACCGATGCAGGGGGATGCTACGGCATCCCCCTTTCGCTGTCTGCTTGCAGAAACTACCTATCGGGAGAGGCACCAAAGCGTTAAATCCTGGGGGTGCGGGGGCAAAGCCCCCGCAGGCTGCGCCGACCACAAAACCTTCCTTCTGAGGCACGGGCGCCCTCTCATAATGCATAACCCCATTTTGGAGCTACTGTCGCGGTAGGGGCGGCCAGTAATGACCGTCCCTACCGCGACAGTAACCCGATTTTGGAGTTCCTTCCGGATTGACGGTCACTCAGACGTTATCGTGTGCTGGCGTGCGCAGTAAGGCGTGGTTGCCATTGCTCTAATTCGCTGTGGGCATCCTGGAGACCCGGTCCACCACCACAGTTTCGACGGTCACTTTGCGCGACTCCAGCTTCAAGCCGAGCTTTTCCACCGCATCAAAGACGGTCCCTCCGGGATCATCGGCGTTTTGCCATGTCTCTATGGTTACCTTGTATTGTCCAGTCAAACCTGTCTCGTCAACCACCGGTGCTCCGGCAGATCGCACCAACTGCGCAGCCAACTCCTCTGTAGTAATCGAGTCCCACGACTGGGTATTGAATGGCCCAACTTCTCGCGCACGCTCTGTTATTCGCTCCTTTGAAGCCGCCATGTCTGCCTGCATCTTCTGCTTCATCTGAGCCATCCGTTCTTCACCAGTGAGCCCAGGCGCAGGAGCGGGCGGCGGCGCAGCAGGTTTCAGCTTAGGCCCATCCTTGCCTACCACCAGGGCATAGCCGGGCACGGTCTGCGTGCTGCGATGCACTATCAGCCCGAAACGATCTTCCAGAAGCGATTGCAGCATCACATTCAACTCTTCCTTCGGAGTGCCGTCGGGCACCTTGGCCTCCACATCGAAGCACTGGTCGGAGAGCCAGGCCGGACCGGACACCTGGGTGGTGCGCACGCCGTAGGCAGCCGCAATCATGTCCAGTAATGCCCAGTTCTCCAGGTGCACGCGGTCCGGACCCGTCATGGGAATTAGGCCCGGTTGCCGCTGGTTTCGCATGACTTCTCGCAATAGCAGAGAAGTGCGGTCGTTCGAGCCGTTGTCCGCCATAGGCCTCACCGATGCGACTTCGAACTGTGGCTTGGCGGGCATCTTCTGCGCACACGAGGTTATGCAACTCAAGACTATCGCCGAGCATACGATGTATCGCATCGATGACCCCCTCACACTGCTTTGGGAAGCAGCACTGGAAACACCCTGGGCATGTCGAGGCTCATTCTATTCCAGGCGAGTCGTCGGCTACTCTTCCCTAACTCGGAAATGCACCAAATTTGGGTTATTTCTGTATTGCCGGTGATCCGCCCCGAACTATTCAATGCGCCCGCCGCGTCAACTGCTCTGAGGCACGAGGCTGCTCTACTGCGAGGGTGCGATGACGGCGGCCACTGCCGATCTGTGAGGTTGCCAGGCGGGGGTGCCTTCCTCCCATTGGTCATCGGTGAGTTGCTCCACGTCGGTGCCGTCAAAGCGCATCACGAAGATCTCTCCGTATGGTTGTGGATTGTTGGTATAGAGAGCCTCATCCTTGAAACCCATCCGCGAGCTTGTAAACACCATTCGCTCTCCGTCGGGCGACCAGGCAATATGAGCTTCATTTCCCCTTGTATGGGTTAGCTGCTTCAGATCTGTTCCGTCGGGGTGAATGGTGAGGATTTCAAAATTTCCGTCGATCAGGCGCATGAACGCGATCAAATCCCCGCGAGGCGACCACACGGGAAAATTGTCGTAGCCATCGGTCAGCACCTTCACCGAACTGTCCTCGAGATTCACAATCCGCAGCCCTTCGCCGTCGGGCCCTTCCGTGCGGTAGACAATGTGCTTTCCGTCGGGCGCGAAGGAGGGGAATGCGTTACTATTCGCGTCCGAGGTCACAACGTGGAAGCCGGAGCCATCGGCGTTGACGATGCCCACTTGCGCTGTGGCATTTGCCGGGCCCACCGGCGTCCCGCCGAAACCTGGAAACTTACCGATGCCCACCGCGATCTGCTTGCCATCCGGCGACCACGACGGCGCCAGAATCGTTTCCTTCCGCGTCAGAATGGGCCGCGCGGGTTGGCCTTCATTCACAATAAAGAGGCTGGTTGTTCCCTGAGAGACCATGTTTGTCACCGCAAGATGTTCTCCGCTTGGATCGTAATCGGGTAACCACGCCGTCGCGTAAAGGTCGTACTTCGGATTGCTGCTCCACATCCTGACCGGCTCAATGCGATCCTTCACAGCGAAGCGGCTGTACACCACTTGCCTGCCGTCGGGAGACCAGGATGGAGTACGCAAATCCGCTCCCGCAGGGCCCGGCGTGCCCATTCCATAGAAGACCCCTTTCGCAGTTTTGTCTCTGCGAAGATAGGCGATCTGGCCTTCAGGCAAAACGGTCGGCAACAGTTTGATGCCGGGCCCGGCGGGCACGGGTGTCGTCGCGCCGGTGGCGATGTCAATCTCAAGCAGTTGGTCGTCGCCGTCCTTGCTGCCAGAGCGATATGTATATGTGTCTTGCGCCGACATGCAATACGTAACCACGGTCTTGCTGTCCTGCGTCCATTTGGGGCTGCCACAGAATCCTCCGTGCTCGGAGATGCGTCGCAGCCCGCTGCCATCCGGGTGAACCAGATACACATCCGCCAGTTGCAAGCTCTCCCATCTGCCTTGGGCGGGCGGAAGATTGCTGCCACGATCGGAGGAAAAGGCGATCCACTTTCCGTCAGGAGACCACGACGGACGAAAATCGCCGCCGTCCCCTGTGGTTAACCGCGTCGCGTTGCGCGTGGCGACATCCAGTATCCAAAGGTTCGCCCTTCCAGCGGCGCGGGTCGAAACGAATACAACCTTCCTGCCATCAGGAGAGAAAGCACCCTGGTCGTCGTATGCCGGATTGTCCGTCAGCCGTTCGAGCCCCGCCCCGTCCGGATGGATCCGGTAGAGATCTGCTGATCCCGCGCGCTCCGAAGTAAAAACGATCCAGTCGCCCTTTGGCGACCAGGAGGGATTGTAGTCAAGCGAGCCCGATTGGGTCATGACCCGCTCCCCTGAACCATCCGCATTCGAAAGAAAGAGCGTGGCCTGCGTTGGGCCGAGACGATCCATGAGGATACGGTCGGCCGCAAGGCAGGAAAACGACGTACTAGCAAGCGCGAGAGCAAAAAGAGAAACTGCGGATCCGCGGGACATCGTGTGCCTCCGGGAATTGATTTTCAGGGGAAGGGAAGATCGTACCGGATGAGTTTATCACCGGGGACCGAGCCGAGTGAGTTGTTTTCGACGGCAATACCTTCGAGCATAATTTCGCCACGACCCTCGGGCTCCGGTCGGATTGTCGTCCACTCTTCCCTAACTCGGAAATGCACCAAATTTGGGTTATTTCTGTATTCCCGGTCACTCACCCAGAAAACCAAGGTGCGAGGTTCGTGCGCTCCGGACCGGAGTATCATTGATGTGCAATTTGAAGCGAATAGGGAGTGATTGCATGGCGAACGGTATGCGTCTTCCCTTTGTGCCTGTGGTTGTCGTTCTAATTCTTCCACCCCTTGCTCTAACGCAAAGTTCCATCGGTGACCCGCCCGCGCTGCAGGTTCCACCGCAGGCGGCATCGGCCCCTTGTTCGGCTGCGCTACCACCTCCAGTCGTGCCTGGCCCCAACATTTCAGAGTATTCAGCCCGCCGCGAGAACGCTCTCGCCGCAGCCGAACCCTTGGCTCGCTGTCATGATTACGAAGGTGCTCTGCGGATCTACCTGAAAGTTCTGGAGTCCTATCCCAACGACGCTAGGGCACTCAACATTGCCGGAATGGCTGCCGTCCGCGCCGGCCACATTGAAGAATCCATCCCGCTGTTTCAGCGAGCGCTTGCCCAAGCCCCGAACTATTCATGGTCTGTGCGTGCCAGCCTCATGCACGACTTCATTGCGCTCAACCGTTGGCAGGATTTCGAGGCCGAACGTCTCGACACTCGCAAGGCTTCACTTGCAGGCGACAAAACGCTCCCACCCGAAGACGGCTATCAAATCGACACCCTCAAAACCGGGAATGAATTCATCCGGGTGATCGAGTTCCCCGCTCTTCACGGTCAACACCACACCCGCGACCGCTTTCAGCTGTACGAAGAGAAGGACCCATGCACCGGCTTTACCCCCTACATCGACCTTGAATCCGACGATGTGGATCAGGCTGATTTCGACAAACGGCACCCGGACAAGGCTACGGCTGGCGACCGCAGCTTCTCTCTCGATTCCTACCCAACGCCCAATTCGCAGGCACTCATCAAGTTCTATGCTGACGGAGAGCCCGCGTATGAGACCGTCCGCGCCGATATCCTCGCGGCGCTGAAACAACCCTTAACGGCACACCACAATCAAGGGGAAACCTGCGCGTCTTCCGATGATCACTAGAAGCGTTTGAATGGACGCCTGTCTCGTAGTTTGGTGCCACAATCACCACGCAAGTCGGATTTTGTTAGGTTCAACCGTCGGTTGACGCTCTGTGTGGTTGTCTCGAATTCCGGTCGGATGGTCGGCAATCGTGAAGTAACCCCGCTTTTGAGCTACTTCCTCATTGCCGGTGATCCGCTCAAAGCGCCGTTGGCCAGCCAATCTAACGGAAGGCTGTCTTGGGGTCCCTGCATGTTGGCTTACTCCTTTGGGACAGGCGCCCGAAATCCGGTGCCGAGGTGTGCCAATGCGGTCCGAAGCTCCTGTTCATCAAAGCCGGAAGCCTGAAATACAATCTTTCCGGCCGGGTCGATCAATACAAATTGCGGCAATCCGTCGCCCGGTAGTACGCGGTTGATCTCGCCATCATCATGGTAGTTGGGCCATTCTCCTTTCCGATGCACAGAAAGGTACGCCGCCGCCGTCGCGGCTTCCTCGTCCTCATCCACAGAGATAACCACCACGCCATTGGCCTGCGCTTCCTTGTAGATCAAATCGAGTTTCGGGAGCGCCTCCACGCAGGGGCCGCACCATGTGGCCCAAAACTCGATCAGAACCGGCTTGGCACGAAAAGAACTGAGAGCCACCGGACTGCCATCTTGGGTGCGAAACTGCACGGCGGGGGCCGTGGCGCCGACAAGCCGTGGTCGCGGCACCGGCGTTACCCAAGCGGGCATAAACGCGGAAACGGACTTCGCTGAACCCGGCGGCTGAAATGCATATTCGCTGGCGGGCAACGCCGGGGCGGCCAGAACGACAACTGGGTAGATAGTGACATTCTCCCTGTCCGAGCGCATCGCATCTCCTGCACCGACTTCGCCTTCCCAACGTTCATCGATCTTGCGAACGTAATTTGTGTCCCTTTCGATCCAGAAGGTGACTGCGACCTTCGTACCAGGCAATTCGCCGGAGTGGTATCGGCGCAAGCTGTGAACCACCAGACATTCAACCTTCTGACCGCCAAACGAAAGACTCTCTGAACCGGCAAGCTCTGGCTCTCGGATCGCGCCAATTTCGTCTGCAACCCGCCCCACCATCTCATGTGCTTCGATCAACTGCGTTTCTTCGCCGGACCACATCTTCTTCCCGAACTCACTCGGCTTCTTGTCGGACGCTGTGCGCTTTTCGGTGTATTCGTCTGTCTTGGCGTTATATGTCCATTCCCTTTGGCCGTTTGAAATCTGAAGCCAGGAGAAAGCTGAGCCTCGCGCTTCAAATCGGTATTTTCCATCGCCCGCAACAATTGCGGTTTGGAATGACTTTTGCCAGTCGCCGGAAAGGGCGCTCGTCTGCGAATCGGTCATTTCCGCCTCGATGTGGTATTGCTTCGCCTCGCGGTACCTCTCGCTGACTGTCCGCAGCAATGAGGCGGCATCGAGGCGTTGCTGCGCATGGGCAACGACCGCGAGCAGGGAAAGCACAACTAGAAATCTCAGAGGTCTCACAGCCCATCGTGGAATCATGACCGTTTGTCTATTCTGACGAGCCAGACCGCACCTCGTTATTAAGAAAATCGTTGAATCTGCGCTGCCCGTCGCTGTTCCTGTTGAAGGCTCCCGATCCAACTGAGGATATTCGGCAATCAACCGAGCAGAATTGAGTCGGGGGCTGATTGATAAGTTTTCGGGAGGTTGGTCGCCAAACATTCCTTTACCGAACGGTAAGTACGAGCGAGTCACCTGGCTAGAATCTGCTATGTGGCCATGTCAAGCCGGTTCGAATCATTGGCTAATTGACCGTGAAATTGAAATAATCCTGTGCCGTGACCGTGCCAGTGGCTGCGTCCGCCGCGTGGAAGGTTACGGTGTAAGTGTCCAGAGTGGTTCCAGGATTGCCGCCACCCCCACCCCCTCCGCCACCTCCTCCTCCGCCTGTCGCGGTTCCACCTCCGCCGCACGCGGAGGTCGTTGCGAGAACGCAGAAGAGCAGGAGCACACCCAACAGGTTACGCCGGTTTCGCCGCAGCCCTCGCATGCCGAACAGCAGCAGAGCGGCCAGCGCGGAACCGCTGCCACGCAACCACGGAAAGGCTCCGGGGACATGAAAGAAGCCCGTGCTTGCGGCTGTGGTGTTGATGGATAATGTCGAGTTGACAGCTACAGTCGGACTAGTGACATTGACCTGAGCGGGATTGAAGCTGCAGGTCGGAAGATCGACATCGCTGGCGTTCTTCCCGGTAACCGAGCAAGTCAAATTGACTGTCCCGGTAAAGCCTCCGCCGGGATTAACAGCCACCGTCGCTGTGATGGTTCCCCCGGGAGCAATGGATCCTGAACTTACCTGGTAGAAGCTGAACTGTATCGTTTGGCCGGTTCCATTCGAGCAGCCCGCCGTGCATGTGACCGTCACCGGCGCGGACGGGGCTGACGCGAGGAAGTTATTGTCCCCGCCGAATGTGGCCACGATGGAATTGGCCCCCATGGCGAGCTGATTCACGTTGACGTCCAGTGAACCGGAGATACAGCTTGCCTGGCCGGGCGTGCAGAACTCTCCGTAGAAAGCAGAGGTGCCGAGCGCAGCGTTGTTGGTCGTATCCGTGAAAGTAATGGTCCCGCCCGAGATGCTCCCAAAGAAATTCAGTGCGCTGAGGGGAAGATTCGCGTCGAGCTGAGCGTCGATGATCTCCTGCTCGCCACTGAATACCGAAAGTGCGTTGGCCGTGGCCGCGATTGTGGTGGGCGCCTTGGCGATCGAGAAGGAGAGGGGCGCGGAGAGGGCGCTCTGGTTGTAACTGTTATCGCCCAGGTATTGCGCGGTAAATGTATGCGCACCCGCTATGAGTGTCTGCGTCTGCATTACGGCGTCGCCCGACGAGTCCAGCGGTAGGGTGTATCCCGTGTTGGTCACTGAATCCGTGAGGGCAACGTTTCTGGTCGCGTTGGTGACGGGATTCTTGGAGGCCGCTTCCGCATTGCCGACAGGCTGGGCGCTCAGAACGATTGTGGTGCCCAGAGGCACACTCTGTCCGGACAAGCTCACGGCTTGCGAATTCGAATTGATCTCATAGCCGGAAAAGTTCAGAATGCTGTCTTCGGGGCTGACCGTTACCTTCACGCCCGACGATGTGCTGCTCGCGTAAGTTCCGTCGCCCGGATAATTTGCATAGACATTGTAGGTTCCACCCGGGAACTCGGCGTACGTCCCTGTCGCTGAGCCTGCCACAAGCGCCAAGTTGGTTGGCGCCGAGTTGGTTGTCGCACCAGTCTGTGAGCCTGAATTATTGATGATGGCAACGTTGCCGGTCGCAGCGGAGGGATTCACACTGGCCGTGATGGTGATGGGTGTGCCATGGACGAAACTGGTCTGGCCGAGACTAAGAGCGGTCTGAGTGGTGGTGAATGAAACACTGCTCCAGCTATTCACGAGCTGTGAAATATCGACGCTTCCCAGACCGGTGGCGAGGCTGAACCCAGATGCAGCGTTGTAGCCGGTAAGGAAGCTGTTTGAGCCGCAGTTGGCGCTTCCCGCAGTGCAATATGCGGAGTTGTTTCCGGTCGTGATCTGATGGAAAATGGCCGGTTGCGTTTGCGCCAGGTGGTAAAGCACCCAAGCTGCCTGGCCGAGGCGGACAGAAGCACCAACCTTCTGGTTCACCAGAGCGAGAATGCCCGCAAAGGCTGGTGTGGATGCCGATGTGCCGCCCACGCCGCTGATGGTCGGGTTGGAGCCGGAGCAATCACTGTCTCCGCAGAGCGCCCAAGTAGCCCGATACATTCCATTCGCCGAGAAGAGCGAGACGTCGGGCACATCGCGCACCGCGTCTGTGTCGCTCAACGGATATCCTGCCTGCCAGGCGGGCTTGGGATAGCCGGACGGGCTGTTGTTCGTGTTCACATTGCCACTGCTGCTGGCTCCTCCGCCACCGGCCTCGATATTGGTTTTTCCTGAATTCGTCTCCGCGATATTCGACGATAAATTGCCGTTCGTGCTCGTAGAGTCGTTCCACGGCTCCTCGGGAATATAGCTGAGTGCAGAAGTGTAGTTGGCGCTGTTGGTGGCAGAAACGTAGGTGGAGAATTGACCAGGCAGGACATCCAAATCTGTGCCGCCAACCGCGATGTTGTATGGCGTCGAAGCTAAACCGTTGACGGCTAGACCAAGGCTGGCCACGGTTTCTGTATTAGGGTTATCACAGCCCGCAGAACCGGAATCGCCAGACGCAACGACTACAGTGATTCCCTGTGCGGCTGCCTGCTGCCAAAGGCTAAGGACCTCCTCGTTACCGGCTGTGCCGAGATCGGACTCGCATGAGCCGAAGCTGACGTTCAGGATGCCCACGTCATTGTCTTCAATGGCTCGATAGGCCGCCAGCAGAACGCCTGATTGAAAGAGCGTATCTCCTGCTTCATACACGGCGATCTTCGCACCCGGAGCGAGAGCGCCCGAGACTTCCGTATCAAGCAAGGCCTCGGTGTCGCTAGCAGTCGACAGGTTCGCCTGATTGCCGTCGACCACAATAGAGAGCGGCAGGTTCGACAAGCCGAAGAGAGCCCGGTAGTTCGCGAAACTGTCGTAGTTGAGATCGCTGTTGGTGACAATGCCAATGGTCACGCCGGTGCCATCGTACGCGGTTTGTCCCGCTTGCAGCTTTGTATTAAAAGAGTCGGGTGCATCATAGATCGTGGCCGCATCGCCCGGAGCCACGAACAAATAGTTGGTGCCGCCACTCGTCACCGTGAGTTCAGGTTCAAAACTGTGCTGCGTGGGGTTCCACTTCCCCTTCGGCCCAGGCACCAGATAGGAACGCGGTTTGCCGAAGTCGTTGAGGCTTGCTACTCCGGAGACTAACGGTGCCAATGCGGCGGGAATCATCGGATCGGAGATATTGGTCCAATGCTCTTCGGTTCCGATTGCATAGCGACGGATCGCAGTATGGAAGGCTGTTTGAAGCTGGGCCACGGTTCCCGTGAACTCAATGGCTGTGCGGCCTTGGTTCACCAAGTCGATTGTGAAACCCTGGCTCTGAAGCCACGAAATCACGGATTGCAGATCGCCGTCAGAAAGGCCATAAAGACGCCCAAATTGTTCGGGTGTCACGAACTTACGGTAATCCGGCGAGTCCGGGTCCTGCACGCGCCGAAGAAAAGATTTGAGAGCCGCCTCCTGCTGCGGGCTGCGCTTCAACACCAGAATCTGGCGCTCCGCTTCAGTTCCATCTGGAGCGGGTCCCCGATCGACAACCGGCTGCGCCAACGCATGCGTGTTGCCGCGAAGAGTGACGAATGGCGATCCGCCAGGGGGTTGTGCAACATGGGTGGGCGGTGCTGATTGTGCGCGGATGACTGTCGGAATCAAAATGGCAATCGACGCGCCCATCAACCCGAAGGCACTCAGGAAATGGCGACGAAAAAGAATCGGTCTCACGAAACGTCCAGATAGCTCAGCCAATATACAATTTGAAATCTAATTGCGGGAGGAAGTTTAGCACGTTTTCACTTATTCTGCGTTCGGAACAGTTCTGATTTGAGAGTTCCGGTCGGATTGTTTGAATGTTAAGCGGTGGAATGGGCGTCCCCAAAAGGAACGAGATGAACATGCGGCAGCGATACTGGTGATGCTGGCGCCTGCGGCAGTTACAGCCCGTTTTGACACTGGTGTATTGGAACCCGTTGTTAAGCGTGGGTCCGAGGGCACGTAAGGGTCAGTGGTGACGTCTGCCCCGGCAGCGATCCCGTTCAGGAGTTTGCATTCTTCGTAACCTCGGGCCGCAGGCGCCAGTGGAGAGGGGGATGCATGAGATCGTCAGAAAAGCCTAGAAGGAAGACAGCTGCTCGTATGCTTCCGGTGCTGCATCCGGATGCTGCAGGGATCGACATCGGTGCCGAAGAGATTTACGTTGCGGTTCCACCGGATCGGGCGGAGCACTCCGTGAGGTCCTTCGGAACATTTACGCGTGACCTGCAGGATCTGTGCGACTGGCTTGGCAGCTGCAAGGTTCGAACTGTCGCGATGGAGTCGACGGGAGTCTATTGGATCGCGTTGTTTCAGCTGCTCGAGACTCGCGGCTTCGAAGTGTTCCTCGTTAATGCGAGTCATGTCAAGAACGTCCCAGGCCGGAAGAGTGACGTCTCTGATTGTCAGTGGATTCAGTATTTGCATTCGGTTGGCTTGCTGAAGGCCAGCTTCCGTCCGAGCGATGAGATATGCGTTTTGCGATCGCTGTGGCGACATCGAGAGGGTCTGCTTCAGATGGCGTCCCAGCACACTCAGCAGATGCAAAAGGCGCTGACGCAAATGAACCTGCAAGTCCACCACGTACTGAGTGACATTACTGGAGTGAGTGGAATTGCAATTCTCGATGCGATACTTGCAGGCGAGCGGGATCCCGTACGCCTGGCGGCTCTTTGCAACCGCCGCGTGCGCAGCTCTCGCGATATTGTAGCTAAATCGTTGGAGGGAGATTACCGCTCAGAACATCTCTTTACGTTGCGGCAGTCTCTGGCCGCATACAGGTTTTACAGAGGCCTGATGGCAGACGCAGACAAGGAAATCGAGAAATATCTGCGTGCTATGTCTGCGTCGGCGGATGCCCAACCAAAGCGGCCTTCAGGGACGAAGAAGCGTATATACCAGCGGGCAGGCAACGAGCCGGCATTTGATCTGAAGTCCGAGCTGTATCGAATCGCCGGAGTGGACCTTACCGATGTACCTGGACTCAGCACCCTGACGGCACACACGATCATCATGGAAATCGGGCCTGATGTTTCGCGCTTCAGAAGTGCGTCTGCGTTTGCGTCTTGGCTGGGACTGTGCCCGGAAAGGAAGGTCAGCGGAGGCAAGGTCCTCCATTCACAAACGAGGCACGTAAAGAACAGGGCCGCCATCGCTCTCCGTCTTGGAGCACAGTGCCTGTATCATGCGAAGAATCATCTCGGCGAATTCTATCGAAAAGCAAAATGGAGATTGGGGGCACGCGCCGCCGTAACCGCCACGGCTCACAAGCTCGCGCGTATCGTCTACCATCTTCTCGCAACGAAGCAGCCCTACACGGAAGAGGTATTCCAAAAGGCCGATACACAAGCAAGAACCCGCGCTGAAAATAGACTTCGACAACAAGCGGCAGCCCTGGGCTTCCGCCTATCACCTGCAATAAATACAACAACACGTTAGTGAGGTGTTCATCAGGAGTCAGTGAGGAGCACGAGGTGTTGCATAAGCTGAACTCAGCGGCAACGCTGATTCAGAGAACAACCACGGAGGCTCCTCGAGACCATATGTATTACATCGGACTTGACGTTCACAAGAGGACGATCAGCTACTGCGTGAAGGATGCAGCTGGTCATGTGCACCAGGAAGGCAAGATCGGATCGACCCGGTGCGAGTTAGATGCGTGGATCAAGACCCTTCCCCAACCCCGGATGATGGCCATGGAGGCGACGATCTTTACCGGGTGGATTTACGATCATTTGCTTCCGCATGCGGAAAAGGTGAAGGTGGCACATCCGCTGATGCTGCGAGCGATTGCAGCGGCCAAGAAGAAGAACGATAAGATTGATGCCGCGAAGATCGCCGACTGCCTGCGCTGCGACTTCCTGCCGGAGTGCCACATGGCTCCGACCGCGATCCGGGACCGGCGCCGGATGCTGCGCTACCGGAACCTGCTGGTCAAGCAGATGGTGCAGATGAAGAATCGCGTGTCCGGCCTGCTGCTTGAGACCGGGGTCAGCTACAACAAGCGCCGGCTGCACAAGGTGGGCTACTTCGCGGATCTGATGGCGACCAACGAAGAGGTCGAGGAGAGTATCCGGCCATTGCTAAAGATCAGCCGGGAGCACATCGTACGCGCGCAGCGGCTCGACTATGCACTGGTCAGTTCCCTGGAACGGGATCCGCTGCTGGCGGAGAGATTGAAAAGGCTGAGGACGGTTCCCGGGGTAGGTCCGATCACCGCGCTGACCTGGGCCCTGGAGATCGGCGACTTCACCCGCTTCCGATCGGTCAAGCAGGCCATCAGCTACTGCGGCCTGTGCGGAGACGAGAGGAGTTCGGCCGACAAGGTGATGCGCATGCCGCTTTCCAAGCAGCGCAATAAGCATATCCAGCGAGTACTGATCGAAGCAGCAAAACTGGCGCCGCGAGAGTGCCACGAGCTGGCGATGGTTCGGGAAAGAGAGCTCGAAAAAGGAAATCCCAACCGCGCCACACTCGCCGTAGCCAGAAAGATGGTCAGCTATATGCTGGCGGTGGAACGCAGGAAGCAGGATTTCGTGCCTGCCGAGGAATTCAAGTGCATGGCGGCAGCATGAAAAACCTTTTCCAATAATGAAAGAACAAAAACATCAGGATTCTTCGATGCGCAGGCTGCCAGGTCCCGCCGATCGGCGACTGAGCGAAGGAGGTCACACTCCGGAGGCTCTCTCCGAATTGTTTCGGGACTGGCAGAGAACACAAACTCAATCTTCTGTGCGGACTCCTCGGAGTCTTAGACAGCAAATGGATGTCCGGTTCTGCGAGAGCAGGAACCACCAGCCGAGAGGCAAATACTGCGTTACAAGAGGTTCTGATCAGAGCGCGTAGCGCGCTCTCGGAGCGCGCCCAGAGATGTTGTGCTTTTCACTTGACAAAGACTTACATGGAGGTCGCCGATTCGGAACCTACGTGATTTAAATCACCACATTGCCGAGTCGCGCACCCGTAACCTGACGTGGGCGACGGCCATTCAAGGGAGAACACCTGTTTGCTTCTGACGACCCTGCGCAACTGAGAGTTCGGATTAAACGCTCGATTGTCGTGACAGGCACGATTGCTGCCGCTCCCCGAGTTTTTTCGGATTGTTCATAGTCCTTTTTTATGTTTTCGCGTCCATACTAGTGGGCAATCTCTCTCTTGTTTCTGGTCTGCAGCGATGCGATCCCTACTGGCCGTTCCCAGGGAGCTGCAGGAAGATCTTTCCGAAAGGGGGAAAGAACACATGAGAAGAACTGGAATGCCCGGCGTTTTTTGTACCAGTTGCAATGAGAGAATAACGCACCTCTGCCGAAAGCTCACGGTGTATCCGTTAGAGTGTGGCAGGCAATGACGTCAGTTTTGGTTGAATGGCCTGCTATTGTATTCAAGCCCAGCAGCAGTTCGAAATGTCGGACGGGTCCAGAGGGAGAAATACCGCATTTTTGCAAACCAGCAGAAATAAGGGGCAAGTCGACAACAAATTCTCCTGCAGCCTCGGTTCCCTCTTCGTCGGCACCCGCCACTAAAAGGATCTGGCCTATATTGTCAAGACCCGGCATAAATGCGACGATCGCAAATGTTTGACCGGTGGCTCCATGTAAAGCAGTCGGAACATAGACAGGTAACTCATGCCAGCGAGGGTGTGCGTTTACGATAATGTCGTGTCCATCCTTACCCTCAGGTGTAAAGAACCTGAAGTCTAGCTGATCGTTAAAGAGGTGGACCCATGGATTCGAACGTGGACTTCCCAAGAAGATAAAATCACTATTGCCGAGCAAGTCAGCAAGTCGTACCGTTCGAGCGGCGTGTACGCTGATCTCTCGTGAATTGGCCTGTGCTAACCGTGAGATACTCGCGACGATTGACACGTCAACGGCCGCCGACTTGTTTCCTACTAGAACCTGTCGACACATCACGGCTAGTTCAGGCGTCAGCGTGCTGAAACTCAGACAATAATTATGCTTGGCATAATCAGAAACCGAGATTAGGTGGTTACC
This sequence comes from uncultured Acidobacteriaceae bacterium, assembly GCA_963751285.1. Classification (GTDB taxonomy): domain Bacteria; phylum Acidobacteriota; class Terriglobia; order Terriglobales; family Acidobacteriaceae; genus Telmatobacter. The sequence continues at coordinate 191,103 of CAVVUE010000020.1, forward strand.
CGCAAGCGATTCAATCTCCTGAATATCCGGATCGGAAGTGATCAACATTATAGATCGCGGAACACCGAACAGGGCAGACCAGGGAAGAATCGAAGCAGATGGACGCATTGTTGAGTCGCTCCGAAAGCGGGTCCACAGAATAAGGCTCAAGGCGGCGAGCAGCAAGACGCAAAAGATTAACCATTGGCTCCGAATCTTCCGAATAAAGGATTTGTTTGGCGGGAGGGAAATAATTGGCGGACTTATAACCGAGCCTTGCCGAGCAATTGAGAAATCCTGTTGTGGTGCCAATGTTTCATAGGGTGCAGATGCAGACTCATCGTTTGGATTAATTATGTCAAGCGACTGCGCTTCATCGTTCGTATGATGCAGAATTTCAGGAACGTACGATCCGGGCAGAAGGTTTAGATGGAATTGCGAGGTCTCACCATAAATTGAATAGTACCGCAGCAACCGCTGACGCACATGGCTGGCCGTGACACGGACAATTGAATCTTCCCCTGTGTGATAGGAAGCGGACCGGCCAAAAAGTTCACTGCCAATGAGGCGCTCTTTTAGGGTCTCGGCATCGCCAGTGATTGCCTTTTCAACAACAAATCTGAGGAACCGCGCGCTCCGGAGGCTTCTCTTAAATACACTGCTCTCAGTGATCTCTTTAACGTGCTGCCTGATTGCATCAACATCTCCAAGGCTTGAATCGAGACCTATTCCTTTTTCCGTTTCTCTCGTTCCGTCTTGAGCGGTCATTTTGAGCGGCTGTATTGATGAACTGCATCACGAATCGGAGCCTCCTTCATGGTAGCACGCCCTTCCTGTGTCAAATATCGTAACGGTGCAACCGGTTCATTTCATATATTTTGCTGACTCTGGCGCGAAGACGCATGGGGATGGAATCCGTTACAGAGCCGTTTCAATTACAAATTAACGTTGCCGATCTTCCTTTCGAAGACTAGGATTCTCTCGGTTTTCGGAAATCGATATCTGCGGTTTCACAAATGGGGCACATGGGGCTCGCGCCGCGGCCGATACGTGCTTCATGGATGGACACTTCAGCCGAATTTTTTAGCAGGAGAAGAGAATGAAAAACTTCGGAGGGCTTCTGACGCACATGCTCCACAAGTGGAACATGCACGCCTTAGCCGTTGCCTTTGCGCTTGGGATGGGGATGTGGTGTTCAAGCGCTCTCGCGCAGAGCGGAGCCGGCGCCATTCAGGGTACCGTTACGGACTCGACCGGTGCCGTTATACCTAAGGCCGCGATTCGGGTCGTTAACGAGGCTACAAATGTGGTCACCAGCACAAAAAGCAACGGCGTCGGATTCTACCAGGTGCCAAACCTCTTCACGGGCACTTACATTGTGACCTACTCTTCGCAGGGGATGAAGACATACACGGTTACGGTCGAGCTTCAGGTAGCCCAGTCGGCAGTTGTCAATCCGGTGCTTACGCCGGGCGCGACGACCCAACAAGTCGTTGTGTCGGCGGACATCGTTCAGTTGACGAACACCGAAAGCGGCACCATTGCTTCAACCCTGGAAAACGACAGGATCAACCAGCTTCCGGAAAACGGGCGCGCATTGGTAACTCTGGTTGGTAACACCACTCCGGGTCTGGAAGCCGGCGGGACACGCGCCAACGGTCTCATGGGCGAGGCTTTGGAATACGTGGCGGATGGAGTACCTCTCACAAACCGTCAATTTGGTGGAGAGGGCATATCGACGGTTTACTCAACACAGGCGCAACTCCCCGATCCAGACGCCGTGCAGGAAGTCCGGGTAGAAATGAGCGACTCCGGCGCCCAGTTTGCCACTCCGGCCACGGCTGTCATTACTACCAAGTCGGGCACGAATAGTCTTCACGGTTCGTTGTTCGAAACGGCGCGCAACAACGGTTGGGGCATCGCCAAGAGCAGGCAGAATCCTGCAGCTTACGCTGTGCCTAAATACATTCGCAATGAATTTGGCGTATCCGCTGGCGGTCCGATCGAGCTCCCGCATATATACCACGGGAAAGATAAATCCTTTTGGTTCTTCGCCTATGAGCGCTATTCGCTCTCGCAATCGTACGATACCTTGACGAAGGTGCCTACTAACGCAATGAGAAACGGCGACTTCAGCCAAGCGAGAAACAGTTCTAACATTCTGCCGACACTCTACGACCCGGCGACGACGCAACCGTCAGCTAATTGCAATGGTACAGGTGCCGCCAACCAGTGGTGTCGCACCCCGTTTCTCAATAACCAGATTTCGCCGGACCGCATCGCTCCTGCGACGAAATTGCTGTACGGCATTCTGCCTACGCCGACTTCAGACGACGACCCTTATGTCTATAGCAACCTTGACCAGCCTCTCGCCATACATGAGATTGTGCCGACAATCACTTTTCGTTTGGATCATACGTTCAGCGAGAATAACAAAGCATATCTGCGATATACATCGAACATTCAGTCCAACCAGTCACTTCGCAGTGCACCGGTGACGATTGCAGCTAACGGCTTTCCGGCAGGGGCTAGTGGTTATCAGGAAAACCCGATCACGAACTACGGCGCAGCTCTGGGCTATACGCATGTCTTTTCACCCACCTTCTTTGCCGAAACTATTCTAAGCCAGCAGTGGTTTGTGCAGGCTATCGACGGCGGTGGCAATCAAAACCTCAATTACGAGAAGATGCTTGGGATCCCTAATAATTTTGGCAATTCCGGCTTCCCGGGCATATCGGGCCAAATTGCAGGCTATGGTGGCACACAGTTCAATTACCAAATGAATCAGATCATTTCGAATATCGACGAGAATCTGCACAAGACGGTGGGCAAACATGAGATGCAATTCGGCGGACGATACCGCCACGAACGGTTCGCCTATCTTCCTAGCCGGTATTCAGATCATATTTACACCGGCGCCTATGCAACCGGCCTCGAAGACCCTACGTCGAAAGGCAATTATTCGAATACGCCGCAATCGGGACTTGCGGAGGGGGACTTTTTCCTCGGCGCAGCCTACGAATACGACGCCAGCCTTGAACCGCCGGACGTTCACTACCACGACATGGAGTTCGACGCCTATTTCCAGGACAACTATCATTTGATGCGAAACCTGACTTTCAACCTTGGCCTCCGGTACGAAGCCCATCCAGCTATATGGACAAAGGACGGTCTGACGGCAGATTTCGACTTCAAGAACGACGCTCTGGTGATGACCAATCCTATTTCCTACTACGTTAATAAGGGATATACAACCCAGCCCATCGTCGATAACCTTAAGAATATTGGGGTCGTCTTCGAGAAGGCATCAGACGCTGGATTTCCAAGCACCATGATTAACAACTACGACTTCACGTTCGGCCCCCGTCTGGGCTTTGCGTATCAACCCTTTGGCACCAAATACGGCACAGTAATACGGGCAGGCTACGGAAGATATATCTATCCAATTCCTGTACGCAGTTCATATCAGAATGCCGTTACAAAGTTGCCGTACAGCAACATCTACACGCAATCCTATGTACAAGCAAGCCAGTCCCCCGACGGCTTGGCCAATTATCTTCTGCGTTCACAGCAGTCGGTGTATATGGGAAAGAACAGCAGCAACGTTGTGAATACTTCCACGACCAATTCGATTCTGCCGGGAAGTGCGATGTGGGCCTTAGATTCTCATTATGCTCCCGACTATGTAACTGAATTGAACACCACCATCGAGCAGCCGCTGAAGGGTCACTCGGCACTAAGACTGACCTGGGTGTGGACTCACGGAACGAATTTGGACCGCCCCTACTACGTTAATAACCAACCATCTACTTTCGTTTGGGAGATGGCAACCGGCACAACTGCGCCTAATGGAGGGGCCTCGGTCATTGGGACACCTCTCCAAAACACGTATTCCACGACCGCAATGGGACCCTATAACCAGACAACGTATGGCGGCATTACCTGGGATGAAAAGACTGGATGGTCGAACGATAATGCCTTACAGGTAAACTACCAAAGGCTGTTCCATCATGGGAGCGCCTATCAGATAGAGTACGTGTGGTCGAAGGCATTCCGGGTTGGTGGAAATTCTACCCGCGATGGCATTACGTATCCTACTGCGAACTATCTCGACGGTCTCGGCACAGTAGGTACAATGACGTCTCCTTACGGAACGATCATCGCACCGAACCTTCCTCCGGCGCGGCCAACCGGTATACCTTCCTACGCTGACTGGCATGGGCTGGCGGTGTTCGAGAATTACCTTCTCGACAGCGCCATTCCAAGGCACCGTATCCGATTCAATGGCATTGTCGATATTCCGGTGGGCAGAGGCAAGAAGTTTCTGGGTAATTCCAACCGTTTCGTGGATGAGCTAGTGAGTGGCTGGCAACTCGCCGGGGACGGAACCATTGGTTCTCAGGTCTTTCAAGTTGCCAACGGACACTGGGGCCCGACGAATCCAATCCATGTTTACAAACACCGGGCTCCTATTACCGACTGCCGCAGCGGCGTTTGCCACAAGTCCTATTTGTGGTTTAATGGCTACTTGGCTCCGACTGTTACCACGAACTGCACAAAGAACTGCGTCACTGGACTCCCGTCCGACTACCAGCCATATCAGACACCCATCGATAACACGCCGGGCGACAAGTACTTCGGACAGGATGAGGTGCTAGTTACCTTGAAGGGCGGCGCTCAAAGCCCGGTGAGTTACTCTCCCGGACCGGTAGGAACGAACCCTTACTCGCGCACGTTTCTTCCCGGACCAATCAACTGGACCACGGACCTATCACTCTTCAAGGTTTTCCCGATCACGGAGCGAGTAAACCTGAGGTTCAATATGGATGCCTTCAACGCAATGAATGTCCAGGGATATGGCAATCCGAATTCGACCGACGGTACGGAAGCGGTCGAGCCCAATGGCGTGTCGTCTTCCGCGAATGATCCTCGCCAGGTACAGTTCACGATGAGGTTGACATTCTGATTGGCTCAACTTGGATCGATAATCTCCGACGAGGCTTCCAGCAGATCGGGAAATTCACTTGAGCCATGCGTGAAGTACGTCTGTTGATTCTATGAGCCATCGGTCTTTTCAGCCGTACCGCAAGCGTTGCAAAATCGCGCTTGCGGTACGTTGTAAGTACTGCATTAGTTACTTCTTGTGTTTATTAGCAGAAAGCAGATATCAGGTCTCGCTACCAGCAGCAAGTGATTGGCCCGAGCGGCACCGAAGTGCGGACCACAAGACAGGTCTTGGCGCCGCGCAATGTGGGATTATAAGAACAACCAGAAGGATGACATCGGGCATGAGTAGATTTTCCAGAAGAGCATTCTTGGAACAAGCATCAGCGGCTTCAATCTGCGCTCTGACGCGCGCTGCGAATCCGATCTCAGCTGAGGAATTAGTTCCCAAAGAAGCTTCTCAGTCAATTCTTCCCGCCAGTTTTCCAGGGCGATGGGCGGCCTTCGGCCGTTTGGCCATCCATCGACTCGGTGATTCCGTGACCCTGCAGGACGGGTTTGCGGTTGCCCGGGAAAGTTGGAAAGACGGAGAGTTTCATTTCCGTGCCAGGGCGCCGAAAGGAATTGAGCAGGTACAGATATGGGCAGGATTAAGATGCCTCGATCGCGACAGACGGTATGTCTTTGCCCTGCGAGGGGGAAACAATGACGATGTCTATCTAGCGCGTTATGCTCCGGACGGTGGTATCAAGTTTCTTGGCATTGCACCGCTCGACTTTCATCCTGTGCCTGATGTGTGGTACAAGATGCGTGCAGTCGTTCGTGACAATCGTTTCCAGATTTACGTGAATGATGAATCCCTTCCGAGGATCAACGTTGTCGATGACGGCGTCCTCTGGGGTGAAGGGAGCGTATCGCTGGGAGGGGGATGGCTGCCTGCAGAGTATCGCGATGTCGAAACGCATCCGCTGACCCATACGGATATCGCCGCGATAAATGCGACGGGAGATCAGGTCTGGGCGCCTCAACCTCGAAGTCTTGACCGCGTCTCTCTCCGGGCGCAACAGCGTGCCGGATATCGAGCAGCGAGCGTCGCCGCGTTCGATCAGCCGCGGATGGAAATATCTCTCGACGGCAAATGGTTGTTTCTCCCCGACCAGGAACAAGATTCAGGCACGGTTCCGCATGCATCTGATGGCGATGACACGCGATGGCACCTGATGGACGTGCCGAACTTTTGGAAGCCTACTGTCACCTGGCTATATGGCGAAACCGGCTTTCCCGATCTCAGTGGCGTCTCCAATATGAAAGGCATCTCTGACAAGTTCTACTTGGAGGAGGTTAAACGCCTCGACGGCTATACGTTCGACTGGCGGAACACTCGAAGTGCGTGGTATCGGCACTATGTCGATCTCCCTTCGGATTTAGCCGGACGCCGCTTTGAACTTTGCTTTGACGCGATTGCAAAGGTTTCGGAAGTATGGGTGAACGGCGTCCATATCGCTTCGCACACCGGCATGTTCGGGGAAGTCAGACAAGATGTGACCTCGGCCGTGAGACCGGGGCGGAACCTGATCGCAGTCTATGTTGTGGGACTAATTGAAGAATCGAAGACACCTGACAAGGTCTTAGGAGTTGCGGTCACCGTAGAGGTGACCGCGTCCATGCTGAATTCGCTGCCGCATGGCATGTTTCAGGATGTAGGCGGCATCTGGCAGCCTGTAAAGCTCATTGTGACCGGGCCAGCTAAGGTAGTTGAGATCTATATCCAGCCGCGCCTCGATGGCCTGAATTTCAATGTGACGTTCGACGGTAATGCGTCACTTATCCAACTAGGCGTATTTGCCTCATACTCGATTCGCTCGGCAAAAGATAAGACTCTGCTATATTCGTCGCCCTCGACAAAGACAACGCGGATTGAAGCTCCGAATCAAACTCTCCATTTCAGCGTTTCTGGACTTACTCCTGAGCTGTGGTCTCCGCAAAAGCCGAATCTCTATGATCTGGAGATCATACTGATTTCGGCTGAAAAGACTCTGGATCGGCATGTTACTCGATTCGGGTTCAGAACCTTCACCACGGAAAACGGTAAGCTCTTTCTCAACGGAAGACCGTTTTGGCTTCGCGGTGCTAACCACTTTCCGCACGCGCTGCGGCCGAATGATAGCGTATTGGCGAGCCGCTTCATGAAACTCGCCAAGGAAGGCAATGTTGTAGCGACACGATCCCATACAGCTCCGTTTAGCGGAACCTGGTTAGATGCGGCTGATGAAGCCGGAATGGCAGTTTCCTTTGAGGGGACATGGCCCTGGTTAATGCTCAGGGGCGCGCCGCCGAGCGAAGACCTCATCCGCGAATGGCAGGATGAATTCATTTCTCTCATTCGCAAATTCCGGAACCATCCGTCGATCGTCATTTGGACCGTAAATAATGAAATGAAGTTTGCTGGGGCGGATCGCAACAATCCTGAACAACTTCGTCAAAAGTGGGAGATCTTAACGAGAGCCATCAAGGCGATGCGGGCGACAGATCCGTCGCGCCCAGTGGTCTGTGACTCAAGTTATTGCCGCAAGGGCGTACAAAAGGAATACGATACTCTGATCGGGCCGAGTGGCTTCGACGACGGAGACATCGACGATGCGCACCTTTATCCTGGCTGGTACAATCCATCATTTTTCCATTATTTCCAGGGTGAGTTCGGTAAAAGGAGATCGTATCCAGGCCGGCCGCTGATCAGTCAGGAAATGTCGACAGGCTACCCGCGCAACGATGATGGGCACCCAACGCGTTTCTATCTCTTCAAACATTACTCTCCTCAATCGCTGGTCGGCGATGAAGCCTATGAGCATTGCGATCCAGCAATCTTTTTTAAGCGCCAGGCATTCCTGACCAAAGAATTGGCCGAAGCGATTCGCCGGACGAATCGTTCCGAATGCTCAGGTATTTTGCACTTTGCCTATCTCACGTGGTTCAAGAATGTCTGGGACTCCGATTCGTGCCGCCCGTTTGAGACGTACCACGCCTTGCGATCTGCGCTCCAGCCGGTCTTAATCAGCGCCGAACTATATGGGAGGCACTTTTACGCAGGCTCGCGCCTGCAGATGCGCGCCTGTGTCGTTAATGATGCTGAGGACGGATTAGCGCTGCCTGCGTGCCAAGTGGGCTGGGAGATCACGGCAGGGAATGAAGTCCTTGCGGCAGGTTTTGTCCCCGTGGGTCGAGTTTCCTACTATTCAAACCAGTGGATCGATCTATCCATTCCTATCCCAGCGGCGTTGGCGTCGCCTCGCGTAGACGCCACTCTGCGGCTGTTTCTGAAAGCAAATGGCATTCAATACAGCGACAACTCTTACGATGTTGTAATTGCCACGCCAGAATGGGCCTCTGGCGCTCCGCTCTCCCCGGTAGTGCTTATCGACCCGCAGAACCATGTGACCTTACCGCTCCAAACTGGTTCATTTCGATCCAGTTCTTCGCTGCACGACCTGAAGATGGGTGACATCGCGATCATTGCAGATGCCGAGGAGCTTCTACAGGCGCCGGAAAACGCGGACTTGGTCAGGCGGTTTGTGAGTGCCGGCGGGCGCGTTCTCCTGCTCCATCCTGGGAGCCAATTTGTGCATCTGTTCCCGGATCAGATCACGGGCTTTCAATCACATGCGTCGGAGATAGCAGCCATGCGCGTTCCCGAGTCGCTCGCTTTCGATGGATTGGGGCCACTCGATCTTTCCTGGTGGGAGCTGGGCAATGGCGCTATCCCGCAGGTGTGCCGCGGGCACTATCGCATCGATAGCCATCGAAGTGATGTTAGGGCACTGGTGGGCAGCTTGGACTTTCACGGCTATTTGAAAACTCCTGAGGACGTCGTGAACATCGGTGGCAGCCCGCTGGTTGAGGTGTGCTTGAGCAAGGGAAGGGCATTGGCAAGTGAGATATTTCTTTTGGAAGCCTCGCCTTCCGATCCTATCGCGAGAAAACTCTTCTATAACCTGATTCGGATGCTGAGCGCTGACTCTGATACCGTCACCTACGCGCTCGGATGAGCGCTGTTTTCACACTTCAGGTCGATCAAGATGGACGTCGTACGCATATTTGTGTCTTTCCCTCTTGCATAAGACCGAACCTAGATGTTTAGTCCCACGGTGTGATGGGGTAAAGTACGAGCAGTTGCCATCGTGGGAGGTTTTATGGGGCAGGTACTCCATGGGAGCGCCCGAACGACAGCGGCAGTGCGTCGAGCAATACAAGATAGTCAAGCGAGTCTGAGCAAATTGGCCAGCCATTATGGGATCAACGCCAAGACTGTAGCCAAGTGGAGGAAGCGTAATTCGGTGGAGGATGTTGCGATGGGGCCGAAGCATTCCCACTCGATAGTCCTCACTGAGGAACAGGAAGCGGTGGTAGTTGCCTTCCGGAAGCAGACGCTGTTGCCTCTCGACGATTGCCTCTATACTCTCCAAGCCACGATTCCGAAGTTGACCTTCTCCTGCGGATCTTGTCCACCTGCCATGTAATCCTGGCGCACAGTTTGGGCGTCTGAGCTGAGCGCAATAAACAAGAGCAGTGAGACTATCGGAATGGAGCGCATGGTCGTACTATCAAGGCCCCTTCTGCTGAAAGCTCTGCGATGTTGATGATTCTTAATCACTGAACGCAATTTGGCAAGATAACGTAGGATATTTTTCGCACATTTGATTGGGGACGGTGGAGGTTGGTCCAAGCTGGAGGAGTGAGACCTCTGAGGCGAGGAAGATGGAACCAAGCAAGGAAGGGGAAGCAGGAGCGGGCATTGGAGTGAAGCCTGTAGCAGGTCCTGTAGTGCAGATCGATGAGGGGCGGATTCAGGCGCATCTGGATGAGGTAGTGCGGTCGACGGTGGAAGAGACGCTGAATGCGTTGCTTGACGCCGAAGCGGATCGACTGTGCGGTGCCAGGAAGTGCGAGCGCAGCGAGGGGCGCAAGGACACGCGCGCCGGCAGTTATGACCGCCACCTGCAGACCAAGGCAGGGGAAGTGACGTTGACGGTACCGAAGCTGCGCAGCCTGCCTTTCGAGACAGCGATCATCGAGCGTTACCGGAGGCGCGAGTCCTCAGTGGAGGAAGCACTGATCGAGATGTACCTGGCGGGAGTGAGCGTGCGGCGTGTGGAGGACATCACGCAGGCCTTATGGGGTACGAAGGTATCGGCCTCGACGGTGAGGGACCTGAACCAGAAGATCTACGGCAAGATCGACGAGTGGCGCTTGCGGCCCATGGTGGGCGAGTTCCCTTACGTATTTGTCGACGGGCTGTGGCTGAAGCGCTCGTGGGGTGGTGAAGTCAAGAACGTCTCCGTGCTGGTGGCCATTGGCGTGGCGCAGACCGGGTATCGGGAGATACTGGCGGTGAGCGAGGGAGCCAAGGAAGACAAGGCCAGCTGGACGCAGTTCATGCGCGAGTTGAAGGAACGTGGTTTGAAGGGCGTGCAGCTGTTTGTCAGCGACAAGTGTCTGGGCTTGGTGGAGAACCTGGCTGAGTTCTATCCCGAGGCCAAGTGGCAGCGCTGCGTGGTCCATTTTTACCGTAACGTCTGGACAGCGGTTCCGTCGGGCAAGGTGAAGGGTGTGGCGGCGATGCTAAAGGCCATCCATGCTCAGGAAGATGCGCAAGCAGCGAAAGAAAAAGCTCACCAGGTGGCAGCGAAGCTGCGCGAGATGCGGCTGGCACGGGCTGCAGAGATCGTCGAAGCCGGTATCGACGAAACTCTGACCTACTACGCAATGCCGGCCGAACACTGGCGCTGTCTTCGCACCAATAACCCTCTGGAACGGTTGATGCGGGAGATTCGACGACGAACGCGTGTGGTGGGCGCCTTTCCCGATGGAAAGAGCGCGCTGATGCTGGTAGCAGCAAGACTGCGGCATGTGGCAGCTACCAAGTGGGGGACGAAACGCTACCTGCAGATGAACAGGCTGGCCGAGGTCATAGCCATTGCCTGAGCAGGCTATGCAAATGTGGAACGCGCAAAACGCGTCCCACATTCACACAGCCGCGACGGCGGCTACGGGGTTAAACCCAAGGCCAAACCAAGAAACTCAACCAACAACCTTCCTGATTTCCAAAGTTGCTCGAAAGTGCGAAAAAAGCTGGACACTACCTTTGGCAATAGTCCGAGTCGGGTAGCGCCTCAGTTGTCGTCAAGTGGGAAGTAACGTGATCTGGCTCACCTCACTTCCGAGTAGACGGTGATACTCCGAGCGCCGGGATAAACCGGCATGTTGTAGGGGATGCGAGAGCCCTACAGGAAAGGAAGTAGCGATTCCATCCTGACCTCTAGTCTTGCAGGCGACATCGTGAGGTACATTCGTTGTTGGCATGACACATCGTACCGCATGACGCTGCTTGAGAAAAAGCATTCAGGCATTCACAACCCGATTCGTCCTCACCCAATCAATCCGCCAGCGGTCACCCGACACTGGCACCCGACCCCGGCTCTGTGGAACATGCCGCGCCCCGGAATCGGCTATTCTCATGACATCTATGACGAACGAAGAGCGTATGCAGCGGGAGTCAAATCTGATCGCAACTATCAGAAGTAAACTTCCCGACTTTGCGCGGTTGTGCGCGGATGTGTCTGAGTTGGTGATACTTCATCAAGACGCCTTTGCTGGAGACTATCAGGAAGACGAGTACACGCTTCTTGGCATGGCAATCAAGTATGCTGGTCTACGCGGGAAAGAAGGTAAGCGTGTCTTTTAGCTTTCAATTACCCACAACTCGGCAGCGGGTTGGAGCAGCTATTGACGAAGTGGATTCTGAATCAAGTCAATCACTTATAAGCTCCGACGATTCATGGCCAAGTAGATACCATGAGAAAGAACCAGCGGATTTTGGCCACGAGTTGTCGGCAGCCGTCGGGTACAGGCGCGGAAGACTGGATCGGAGCGGAAGTGGCGGGCTGCTATTTCCGGGATGTCCGGCACGGCAAGCGGCTGCGGCAGTTGTTGGAGCAGTTTTCGAGCCGCATTGGCGCGACGACACCGTGGGCAACTCAGGACTGGGCCAATACCAAGGCCGCCTACCGCTTTTTCGCCAACGATCGGATAAGTGAGGCCAATATCCTGGCCGGCCACTTTACGGCGACGCGAGAGCGGTGCGCAGCCACGTCGGGCTTCCCCCTCCTGGTTCTTCACGACACTACCGAGTTATCGTATCGCCACGAAGAGACGGCGCCTATCGGAATCGTGATGAAAACCATCACCGGCGCCAGCAAGCCTGGGCGGCCTCGGTATCACACCAGTTGCGGCATTCTAATGCACTCCAGCCTGGCGGTGACTGCGGCCGGGCAGCCGCTGGGGCTGGCGGCAATCAAGTTTTGGAACCGGGACAAGTTTCACGGCGCCAATCGTCTGAAGCGCAGGATCAATCCCACGCGCGTGCCGATTGAAAAAAAAGAGAGCATACGGTGGCTGGAAAACCTGCGCCAGTCGACCGGGTTGCTGAACGATCCTGAACGTTGCGTGCATATCGGAGATCGGGAAAGCGACATCTACGAGCTGTTCTGCCTGGCGCAGGAACTGGGCACGCATTTTCTGGTGCGCACCTGCGTGGACCGGCTCGCCGGAGATGGCGGGCGCACGGTGGGCGCGGAGATGAAACGGTTACCGGTTCAAGGCCTGCATCGTGTCGAAGTGCGCAACAAACGCGGAGAATTCTCGACCGCGGTGCTGGAGATTCGCTATCGTCGCCTGACCGTCTGCCCACCGATCGGAAAGCAAAAGCAGTACCCAAACTTGATTCTTACTGCCATCCATGCGCGAGAGAAGGAGAAGCCCAAAGACCGGGAAAGAATCGATTGGAAGCTGCTGACCAATTTGCCGGTGCGCTCGTCGAGGGCGGCCGCCGAAAAGCTGGACTGGTACGCGCAGCGGTGGAAGATAGAAACCTTCCACAAGATCCTGAAGTCCGGCTGCAGAGCGGAGGAGGCGAGGTTGCGAACTGCAGAGCGGCTAGTAAGCCTTGTTGCCATCCTGTGCGTGCTGAGCTGGAGAATCTTCTGGATCACCATGCTCAACCATACTCGTCCCGATGCTTCGCCGGATCAAGCCTTCACCGAGTTAGACCAGTATCTGTTGGATGAGTTGGCGCCTGACAAACCCACTACGCCTCCTCGACCGACTCTGGCCCATTACATCGTCAAGCTCGCCCGGCTGGGCGGCTATCTCGCCCGCACCCACGATCCGCCACCCGGCAACATCGTCATCTGGAGAGGGCTATTCCGACTAACCGACATCGAACTGGGCATCATCATAGGAGCGAAACTTGTGGGTAATTGAAAGCAGAAAGACACGCTTACTGAGGGTTCTCCCCAAGAGCTAATTTACGGGCGCGGAGGCTCCTCGCTATTCATCGCGTCGGATGTCTTTTCAGGATCGCGTTTGCTCGAATCTACGTGCTGGAAAGACGTGTAGATCTCCGGCGCAAATACCATCCCGTGGCGACGAGCGCAGCCCCGACAGCTTGAACTGCCAGCAGCCCGGAGCCGGGGTCAACATAGGCGTAAGCGGGACGCTCAAACAAAAACATTGCGCCCAACAGCATCAGCACAAGCGGAAGGACACTTACCCATCTCATCGAGACTTTCTCTTTTAACTTGAAGATGGCACCATTCTACGCTCAATTTGGTGGTCGAGTACTGGCCTGATGCAGACTGTTTAGCGCAGCGCGGCCGGAATTACTCGGCTTTCCTATCGGCTTTGTGAATGATGGTGGTTGGAAGGCTGGAGAGGCTGAAATTCAGAGATACGAAGATCGCGCACCTCGTCGATAGCCTTTCTGTACGTTTGTTCGATGTGCCGGGAACTGTGACCGAGATTCATGAGGTTCGACAGCGTGGTAAGCAAAGCGAGAGTATGATTGTCCAGTTTGTCGGGTTCCATCTTTGCCCCTCTTTTGTCAGTCGAGCCGGACGCCTATCCCCGGCGCTTAAATTGTGTCACCTTCGGCTTGCCTTTGTTCTTTTCTTTAAAAAGCATGAGCGACAGAGCACAGGCTTTCCATGAACCGGCTCGAATGGAACCGTGGCTTGCGCCCCGCATTCACTGCATGTAATGGAAGTTGTAATGCGTGCCTTGTCCAGCCCGGCCTTGTGCGCCCTGCAAGCAGAGCATCTCTTGGGCTCGTTGATATAGCCTTTCTCGTGGAAGAAAGCTTGCTCACCTACTGAAAACAGAAATTTCGCTCTACATTCGACGCAAGTCAGTACTCGGTCAACGTACTCCACACCGAGCCTCCAATTTTGGGGAAGTGGGTAAACTCTACGCTGCACGCTGCGGTGACGTAGATCGAAGGGAGACCCACTCAGACGAGTGAGCCTTCAATTGCAGCGGCAAGGGGTAGCTTGCGATTACTATAGCCTTTCAGCCGAGCAAAGGGCGGAGCAGATGCACTCATGGCCTTGCTCAGACGCCTTCCGCACGTTTTCCATTCCGCCCAAGTGCACTGCTCCTTCCGGCAGTCAAACTCGCACACCGCAATGTCTTTCGGCACTTCTTGGGCGATCTGGTCTTTGACACAGCCCCAGAGCCATTTGAAAAAATCGCAGCTCTGCGACGTTTTCATGGGAACCCATTTGTCACCCGTCTTATTTAACGCTTTGGTAAGCAAAAAGATTCGTAATTCGTGTTGATGTGCTCAAACCCTAGATTCTTGATACGCTTTCATAGCAGTGATCAACTGAGGAATGAACTCAAGCTGGCAGTTGCGAACAAGAGAACTTGACGGCATCACACTACAACGCCACAAAAACCTCTTTCATCCAGTCAAATTTACATTGAACTGAGCAACATGAATTGACCCTACTTGAAACCTTTACGTCGATCCGAAGTGTTCCACATCACATTCCTGAATGCAGCGGTCAATGCCGTCGTAGCCGGATCATTCGAACAATTCGTAGTGTGTAGGGTGTAGCGATTCGAAGAACCAAAGGCGCTCTCGGTCCCGCAGATCATGGGGAAACAGCTTGTGTCTGTTCCCGGCCATAATGGGACGAAAAATCGAGAGCGCCAGCTTGACATTAACAAATGACAGACTCACGTTCTGGCATTTCACGGTAAAGAGGAATCAAGACCAGATACATTCGCCGAATCGCACTGGTGGATTGCATCGGCATCGTTCGATTCAACGCCGTTTGGCGTTACGTCGGTTCCTGACTGTACTCGTTTTTGATGCTGGCCGCACAGAAGAGGAACGCAGGGCGTTCCAGCCGTTGGGTGTATAGTGTCGGCGAGTTCATAGAGAACCGAACCATGCCGAAGCGAAGGCGAAGCAGCAATTTCGTAACGATAGAGCTAGTCTTCGAGTGTCCCAAAGGACACAGGATCAAAACTCAGATAACCCACGCCCTGTCACCAAATTCTCTGACGGAGTTGGATGCACAAGAGTTTGACCTTAAGTGTTCTCGTTGTGGTTGGAGAGGTACTGAACAAGGGAATAGAAGGATTCCTCCATTGCGACGGGTTGAATGAAGTCATGGTACACGTTGGTCGCGTCACACTCCGCAAAACCACGACGGTTCCTTCCCTTTTCTCCCCTTCCAGCACGGACAGGCAGCTACTTTATGTCTAATCTCCTTCAGACCTCCTCCCGCACCCACGCTTAACAACGGGTTCCAATACACCAGTGTCAAAACGGGCTGTAACTGCCGCAGGCGCCAGCATCACCAGTATCGCTGCCACATGTTCATCTCGTTCCTTTTGGGGATGCCCATTCCACCGCTTAACATTCAAACAAACCGCCCGGAACCGCAAGACCGGCGCGGCTGGGAGCTGGAAACGCGCTTCGGGCTGGAGGCGTCAGTCAAGACCTCAACCGTTCAGCACACCTCCTCACGCCAGGCGACGTATCGTTCAGAGCACCATCGATTATTGAGTGACCGTGCCGGTGAGGTTTTTCCCCAGAGCCGCTGAGGCACTGACGATGCCACCGAACAGCGCGCCCACGATCCCCAGGCTGCCGGCATCCTGTCCGGTAAGGTAAAGGCCGCGTATCGGCGTGCGCGCGCCGAGGCTGCGGGTGAGAAAACGGCGGGGGGTGGCGGCGATGCCGTAGATTTCTCCCTGTCCGTAATTCGCGAAGTGACGTGTGCTGACGGGCGTGGAGAGCTCCGCGTGCGCGATGTAGGGCGCAACAGCAGGCACCTGCCGTTCGACTTCGGCTCGCAGCCGGGCAGCGATGCTGTTCTTGAGGCTTTCGTACTCATCGCCGCGACGTTTCCAGCGCGTCTCGGCCCAGGCGGCGAAAGGCTGCCACGGCAGCATCGTAATGGCTTCGATGGTGCTGTGGCCGGGACAGCGGCGCTGGAAATCCGGATCTTTGGCCGAAGGGAAGGAGATATACACGCCAGGCATTGGCGCATCAAGGTCGCGCGCGAAGCGTTCGACATTCGCATCGTGATCGAAGGAGGGGTAAATCCAGAGGTTAGTACCCGTGAGACCGAGGGCGGCGGCGGACTGTGTGAGTCCGATGTAGAGGCTGGCGTGGGCAGTCGAAGGCGTGAGCGTCCGTAGGTCCGTGCGCAGCGAGTCCAGTTGGGGCAGATCGGGCGGCAGCAGGCACTCGAAGGTGTTTGCCGCCCCCGCGTCGCTGATGACGAGCGGAGCGCGGAAGATGCGGCCGTCGCTCATGCGGACTCCGGCGGCGCGGCCGCGCTCGACGACGATGCCAGCGACTTCGGCGCTGGTAACGACGCTGCCTCCGGTGTTCTCAATCAGCGGAACCATGGCGGCTGCAATCGAGGCGGCTCCGCCGACGGGGTAAAACGCGCCGTTGAGGTAGTGTTCAACGATGATCGCGTGCATGGCGAAGCTGCTCTGCGCAGGGGGGAGGCCGTAATCGCCCCATTGCGCTGCAAGAACGCCGATGAGTTCACGATTGGCGGTAAGGTCCTGGAGCACCTCGCGCGTTGTGCGGCGCGCCCAGCGCAGGTATGGCGCCCGCATCAGGCCGCCGGCAAGCGATGCTAGGGGAGCAGGCAGCGCCTTTTCGGCAAAGTAGAGGCCGCTCCAGCGGTTGGCGGCGTGGACGGCGGAGAGATAGCGATCGATGCCTGCGGATTCTGACGGAAAAGCCTGCCGCAGGCCCTCCCGGAAAGCCTCCCTGCCGGAGGCAAATTCGAAGCGGTGGCCGTCGATGAGAAAGCGGTCGTAGACGTGCGGCATCGGTTGCCATGCCACCGCGCCGCCGGTGACATAATCGAATGCGCGGCGCACGGGCGAGCTCAGGTCTCCCATCTGCCCAATGTAGTGCAGGCCGACGTCCCACTGGTAACCGGGACGGTGGAAGGTGTGGGTGAACCCTCCAGCCTCATAGTGACGCTCGAGTACGAGAACGCGCTGGCCAGAGTGACGGGCGAGCAGGACGGCGGCGGTGAGCCCGCCCATGCCGGAGCCGATGACGATGGCGTCCCAGTTTTCCGAGAGGCTGGCTTGTTTGTAGGGGGTGCCGATGGCCATGATCTGCTCCCGCGCTGCCGTGATTTCACCGAGTGGATGTTGACAGCGACAACATAAGCGTAAAATTAAATGTTGCGCATGTCAACATCTTCTGATAAAAAGTTTGTAATGCCGCCCAAACCATACCATCACGGAGATCTGCGGGAGGCGCTGATGCGGGCAGCTGAGGCGCTTATCGGCGAAGCCGGCCCCCGGGCATTCACTTTGCGCGAGGTGGCACGGCGGGCCGGCGTCTCTCACAACGCCCCCTATCGGCACTTCGCCAACCGCGACGACCTACTGTTGGCGGTGGCAGCGGAGGGTTTCGAGCGCCTACGGGCCACCATGGTGAGGCGAATGGAGCGCGGCGCCTCGGCGCGGGAGCGGTTGGTGCTGTGTGGTTGCGGCTACGTGGAGTTTGCGCTGCGCTGGCCCAGCCACTTCCTGGTCATGTTCGATCTGGCGGGAGTGCTGCACGCGAACGGCGAGAGGGCGCAGTTCGGAGACAGCGCTTTCCGCGTGCTACTCGATGCAATCGTGGCAACGCAGCAGGCGGGCGTTCTACCGGCGGACGATCCCATGCCCAGGGCATGGACCGCATGGTCGCTGGTCCATGGCATTGCGAAGCTGGCCATTGGCGGCAATCTGCCACTGAGCCAGCGGAAGACGCTCGATTTCACGCGGCAGGCAGCGGAGTTCATCCTGCAGGGCATCGAGCACTCCAACAGCCAATTCGAAGTGCGCTGACGTGATCCACCAAACCGAAGCGCTATGGAATATCGAACAGGAGCAGCCCTGGATTGCGCACTCCCCTGCTATTCTCGGCAACGAGGTTGGGCTTCTGCTTGGTCCGAAATCGATCTCCTAGAATTTGACAGCCAGCGCACAGACAACAGGAACATGTCCCAGCGGCTTTCGTTCAAGTCGCGAGACAGTGAACCCCGCCTCTGCCAGCGCTGCCAAGAGCTTTTCGCCAATCTCGTGCACGGTCGCATCTGTTGCTCCCTTGGTTCGCGGCTGGACGGCCAGCGCCACTCTTCCACTGGGCTTCAAAACGCGGCGAATCTCGCGCGCCACTTTAATCGGCTGGTCCCAAAACTGCGCTACGTTGATGGCAAAGACCACATCGAATGAGTCCGATTCGTATGGCAAGTCGGCCGCCGAACCTTGGGATAATCTGACATGCCCGGCACCGATCGCCTCTCTGTTCTTCGAGGCCGCCAACTGCACCATCGATTTAGAATGGTCGATTCCTGCGACAAACCCTTCGGGAACGCGAACGGCGACGCGCTGGATGTCGGAGCCGGAACCAAAGCCGATCTCCAGCACACGGTCGCTGCGGCCCAATTCTAGGAGCGACAACACCCACAAACTCCGCTGCTTGTTGTTGAAGGCCATGAAGTGGCCTACAAGCCAACCTCGCCATCCGAGTGGATGACGAAACTGGCTGGGCCAGCCCGAATCGCTCTGACATGACGGGATTGGTCTCTCAGTCGATTGCTGCAGCATAATGACTCCATTCCTTGCTTTCAAGAAGCTCTCGCAACGCGCGAAGAGTGTCCGACGCACGGTCAATTTCGGACGCGGCCAATGCAAACTTGGCGCGTGCGAGCAACTGCGTCTCTCGCGCTTGACTGGCGAGAAGTCGGCGTTTGCCCTTGCCCGTCAGGCGCACCAGGGGCGATTTGTGATGTGCTGGATTCTCCTCGGTGGCAACCAACCCATCTTTGAGCAACCCGTTTACGAGGACTTGAATATGCTGCCGCGAGACCGGCCGCGCTCTCGCTAGTTCAGGTACGGTTTGAGGTCCTATGCGATCCAGGCTGCGCAGGATGCCGCGCCGGCCCGCGGATGGAACTTCCCGGCCATGCACGTCGGCAGCAACTGCCTTCAGCCGATGAAAGAGCGCCGGAATCTCATCGAATAGGCGAAGCATGGCCGCTGCCTGATCGGCATTCATGACAACCATATTGTCATATCGACAACGTTGTTGTCAAATCGCCGATGCGCATTTACACACGGCCAACTGGGGTAGAAGAGCACGTGACCGGCATCCTTCGATGCCCCTGTGAGCCACGATTCAGGAGGAGTATGATGAGGGGCGTTTGAGACAGTGTCCGGGCCGTCTCCGATCCTGTTGAATCACTTCTCGTGAAAGCATCGAACCCATGAAGAAAGTCTTCCTTGCGTTTGCCCTCTTGGCTCTTTCCGGTTTTCCGCAGGACAGCCCTACGAATTACGCCAATCCCCACAAGCTTGCGACGCAGCCAGCATCGCCCGACCCATTGGCGCTCGAACGCTGGTTCGTCGGAGATTGGATCTGCACCGGAACCCAGCATTCCTCGCAAACGGAGTCCGGAGTGAAGTTCACCGACCACTTTCACTTTCGCATGGCCCTTGGCGGGTCATGGCAGATCTACACGCTCCATCAAGTCGAGGGACCACACAAGGGTCAACTCACGCTCATTGGCGCGATCACTTGGGATGCAAGCGCCGGACTCCACGTTCGTCGCGATATGAACATCGGGGGATCGCGGATGGACATGACCACCCCTGGTTGGGATGGCAACAGAATGGTCTCCACGGGCTATATGGTCAGGAACGACCAGAAGCTGCCTGCCAAGCAGAGCTTCCTCAAGAAAGGCGATGATGGGTACGACAGCAGTCTTGAGATCTCCGGCCCAAACGGCAAACCCGTTGATTGGGAACAAGAAGCCTGCAGAAGGATCCGCTAACGCGACCTTCGCCAAAGTCTCTGCCAGCACACTTTCATGATTGGGAAAGGTAGAAAGTATGAATCGCAAAGTTCCCAGTCGTTCCGCTGCAACCAGGCTGCTGGCGGTCATGGCCCTGCCCGTTCTGCTGTGCGCCATTTATCTGCTTGCCATTCGACCCGCTGAATTGCACTGGGGTGCGACAACAGAAGAAGTGGCTCGCTCCATGCGGGGAGACGATCTCATTCCCACACCATCTTTCTGCGCGACGCGAGCTATCACTATTCACGGCAGGCCCGAAGATATATGGCCATGGTTAGTGCAGATCGGATATAGGCGCGCCGGGTTCTATGGATACGACCTCATCGAAAACCTCGGCAACAGTACGGGAATTCGCAGCGCCGGATCAATCCTGCCCGAGTTGCAGCATCCCAAGACAGGCGACGTGCTCCCTATTAGTGCGGTTGCCTCCCTTGTTTTCGAATCGATCCAACCTGATCACTATCTAGTCTGGAAAGGAGCTGCCACCCCCGTTGATAGTAGCTTTGTGTGGGCGCTTTATCCGATTGACGCGAGCCATACGCGTCTGATCAGCCGCATTCGCCTTCGCTATCATTGGAGAGATCGGAGGCTTGCACTCGACCTCTTTACAGAATTTGCCGACCACGTCGCGGTTCCCAAGATACTCCTCGGACTGAAAGGACGTGTAGAAGGGCGTCCCGCGCAGTCCCTAGCAGAAGAGGCTGCTGAGATTCTTGTCTGGGTTCTTGCGTTCGCGGAGTTTGTCGTTGCGGCTGTGCTCGTACTCCGCTGGCGCCGATGGTGGCGTGCCTGGCTTCCTGGGTTTGGGGCAGGGTTGTTGTTGCTGTTCGCCCTCTATGGGAGGGCGCCTGTGTGGATTGGCGCAGCACTGGTCTGTGTTGTTTTCGCGATTATGCTTCGATTCTCGTGGACCGACTCCGCGCAATCACCGGAAGGCTAAACTAGAGGCTCAATTTATTCCGAGTGCGCTGACGTTCTTTGCTGCCAGAATAACTGTCTTCCGACTCGCCTGACGGGTTCCCGGCAGTTTGTCGGCTATCCGTCATTTAGTGCATAGCAATTGCCGAACAGCCAATCACTCGACCGCGTTCCGAAGAATGAAGATTCCATCCCCGCAAATACCATTATGTGCTTTGCCGATGAGTTGAGAACGCACATCGGGCTGTTTGCAACAACTCAGCACTTTGAATACCATCGCCGCAATGCAACGGCCCAGGATCTTTAGATAATTGGCGAACGAAGGGTCGGCGCAGGTCTCGTCCACTTAACCAGGGTGTTGGCCTCCATGCGATTGAGCCAAGAAGGTTGGCCAAATCGAGGTGCAGCCTGTGCTGGGAGGAATTGGAAAGCTCAATATGCAGCAATTACGAGCAGGGTCGCGTCGTCCCGAAATTGTGCGTTGCAAAAGGAAGTGACCTGCGCCAGCAACCGCCTATTCAACTCCTTTGCGGAGAGCGTGCCGTTGGCCAGCGCAAATGCTGCTATGCGGCTTTCTTCAAACTCCTGCCCTTTCGCATCCGACGCCTCAGTGATGCCATCGGTAAACAAGAGCAACCGGTCTCCTTCCCTCAACTCGATCTTGAAGTCCTCGTATGTCCAGTCCGCGAAAACTCCGAGCACCGCACCGCCTTGCTCAAGTATTCGGACCGCACCGCGAGATAGGAGGATTGGGTAAAGATGCCCGGCATTGCAATACTGGAACGTATGCGCTTCGCCATCGAGAATTCCATAAAGGAAAGTCACGAACTTTCCGGTTGCGATATTCTCGTGCAACAAACGGTTGACCTTGGCGCATACTCGCGCTGGGCTTTCTCCGTCGCTCGCAAACGCGCGCACCGCGGCCTGCACATTGGCCATCAGCAGAGCGGCGGACACACCCTTCCCAACGACGTCGGCGATACAGATCCCAAGCCGGTGATCGTCAAGCCGGAGCACGTCGTAGTAATCTCCGCTCACAGTGCTGGCGGGCTGCCACGCTCCTGCGACCTCGAAGCCTCGAAGCTGGGGAATGTCTCTCGGCAACAGAGACTGCTGGATCTCGCTGGCACGCTCCAATTCCGCGTCTTGCATTTTGAGCCGGGCACTGCCCCGTTCGACGGTTTTCTGGAGCTCGACGTTGCGCCGCTCCAGATGCTCCTTCGTGCTGTGGTACAGAAACGAGGGAACACCGAAGGCAAAGGTGACCACAAACGAAAACTTCCATTGCGACATAATTAGGTCGGAAAGTGCCAGCGGAAAAGGTGGAGCAACCAACCAAACGACTACGCTCGTAATCAGGTAGATAGGGACCGTCAGCACAATCAGGAGAGGCACAAAAATCAGGAGATTGTAGGGGAAAGGCCTCTCCTCATAAAGGAAACCCAACCAACCTATGGCGGGCGAGAGAAGATTCCCGATGCAGAGACAGTACACCAAAACTGACGCGGGATTGGTCTTCTGTCCGATGGCCCAGACAATTGCGGCTATGACTGCGGCGATCGCAATGTAAAGGACTTGCTGCCGGAAGAATCGAGCCAGAGATGGGAGGTTCACGTTTACACCACCACAGCGACTGAACCGCTATTGAGCTATTGAATCATGCTATAGCCGCAACTCGACCGGGATCTCGACCTCGCCGTGCACCGTTCTGAAGCAAACTCTCAAACACCTATCCTTCAACTCCTACGAGTCATGCCGGTTTGTGCGCGTGGCTGCCGTGTCGGATCATGGTAAATCGCCGCTGCGCGTTTCGAGGCGTTCTCGGAGAGGAAACGTGCTTTGGGCTGCTACCGTCAACCCAGCATCATGCCCATGCAGATCGGCGAACACCGACATATCAGGACAGAAATCCGACTAAAAACCGTAAGTTGCAGATCTGCAGTAACTTCGGTATTTCTGTAAGCCTTGATGGCAGATGGCTGGATGGATGTGGATTGATGCAACAGAATCGCCTGTTCTTCTATTGCGGAAACGCCGAGGGCGGGATGATTTCCTGCCAACCTTCTCCGTTCAGTGAAGCGAGAAAAGCCAACAGATCCTGCTTGGTTTGCTCATCCATATAGAAGGGTGTAAGGCGAGTGTCGAGGTGTGGATTCGCCAGGCCGCCCCGCGAATAAAAATCTAGAACTTCTCCAAGAGTCTTGAACCGGCCGTCGTGCATGTAGGGCCCGCGATGGGCCAGATCGCGCAGTGTTGGCACTTTGAATTTTCCGAAATCGCCGCGCCTCTGGGTGACCGTTTCGCGGCCCGGATCGGGGTTGAGTTGATCCATGCCGATTCCCAGGTTCGCAAATTTCTCGGACGTGAAATTCGGTCCGCTGTGGCATTCGGCGCACTCGCCCTTCCCATTGAAGAAATTCAAACCAGCCTTCTGCTGCTTCGTCAGAGCAGATTTGTCGCCGCGAATGTACCGGTCGTACGGGGAATTGCCCGATACAATGGTGCGCTCGAAGCTCGCCAGAGCTTTGGCAACGCGGTCGACGTTAATCATGCTGTCGCCAAAGGCGGCGGAAAACAACGGGGCGTAGCCTTTGATGCTTTGGAGCTTTGCAACCACTTGGTCAGCGGTCATCCCCATTTCATCGGGGCTGGTGATTGGCACAATCACTTGCGACTCCAATGTGGGCGAGCGGCCATCCCAGAACTGCGATCTGCCCCAGGCGCGGTTGATGAGCGTGGGGGCGTGACGGACCCCAGTCTTGCCATCCACGCCGCTCGATAGCGCAGTGCTGCCGGAGAAGGCGTGGCCCGGCTCGTGGCAGAAGGCGCAGGAGACCACGCCGTTGGCGGAGAGGCGGCCGTCGAAAAACAAAACCCTTCCCAGTTCGACCCGCGCTGGCGAATAGCCATCGTCTGCTGGCCAGGGGATGGGCGGCAGGCCCAAAGGCGCCGGAAGATCCAAAGACTTAGCGGAGGCTCGTTTGCTGGGCGCGAAGGCGGAAAACACCATGGCGGAAAGCAGAACGAGCGTCAGAAGCGCAGCGATGCTGGCGAAGCTGAATTGCGGCCGCAATCACCCCTCCCCGCCTACCGCGTTCGATTTCAGGAGGTGCGGCATGTGCGGCGTGATGAACCGGAAGCGCCGCCCGATGATCATCTTCAGCAGCAGATGATCGGTGCTGCCCGTAACTCCCACGGCTGCTCCCAAATTGAACTCCCAGTTCGGACCGAAATCATAGTCGATTGCGGGCACAATCTGGTGCTGTTGCAAATCCACCCGGTCAAACCCCGTGATGGACCCGAGTGACCCATAGTATTCGAGACCGGCGCTCAGCTTGCGCGTCATCGAATAGGCGATCTTGAGGTTGGGGGAGAACCCCACTCCCTCCGAAACGCTGGGTCCATGAAATGACCGCTCCAGCGCTGGATTGAATGCAACGTACCAGGGACCCCATTGATTGTCGATGATGGGCCGGATCTCCCAGGTCCACGTGTCCGCGTCGAAGATCGGCCGCTGGTATCCGAGTTCCGTCGAGAGGCTCACTCCCACCGGCCAGTGCCAACTGTCCGGCACGCGAACCCGGGGACGGATGTGATCGCCAACCCACTTGTAGCCCTGGCCGGGACCGTAGCTGGTGAAGATATAAAATCCTGTCTCGAACCAGCCGGTCCAGCCTTGGGTAATCTCCACTGTCTCGTGCAATTGATGCTCGTCGGGAAGTACGCCGTTGACCGAAGTCTTAAAGCCTTCAAAGGTGTAATTGCTGTGAAGCTCAACCATCGTCCGCTCCGGGGCGATTGTGTCGGATCCGTAGACCTGGATCTCGTAGTTGCCTTGCGCGTGAAGCGGAAAAGCGGCCGCTGCAATCAAGATCGCAAGCAGGACAATTGTCGATAGCGGCCCCACCGCGAACTCAGCACACCGATTCATTCCAGAATTTCCAATTCAGAGGTCTCGGCTGTAGAGTATATGCTTGCCGTGCCTTCGATAGAACAAATTTGCCGCCAGAGCAGGCAGCAGCGGGAATCGCGAGGCTCTGGCGGCTCGTACCTGCCCGTCTGACGAGCCCGTTCGTGTGGCTGTGGAATCGATTTCGCGGACACTGCTCCCGAAGGCGCCTGCTTCCCAACGATCACAGAGCGGTCAAATCTCATACCAGGCCGAACCATTCATCAATTTCCTGTCACCGGAGGCATGCACGGCCACTCGGATATTGAGCCATGCTCAGCATCTTCCGCTGAAGGTAAGTCGCCTTGTCATGAAGTGAGACCTCGCATGGGAAACTGGGATTGACGGCTGCCAGATCGAGCAGTCTTCAGGATTGGTCCTGGTAAACGCCCATGTAGCCGGGAGGAATTCTGGCTTCACGCAAAATCGCCAAGTATCAAATCCAGCGGATAGCAAAAACTCACATCAGTCCGAGAGCGGAGATTTGCGATGTGGTCAATGTGATCTCTCCGGCAAAGACAATCGACCCCTCTCCCTCTCTCAGCGGGTTGAGCGAATGCTTCGACAGATCGAGGTTGGGCACCGCAGCGCGCAGCGTCTGAAAGAGGGCCAACGACGCTATTTGAATAGATATGGGGCCAGAAGACCAACCAATCCATCCTGCACGAAGTGGGCGATCATGCCGGGCCTGACGCTGCGGCGCCAATAGGCCAGTGTGCCCAGGAACCAGCCGTAAGTGGCAATGATGACCATGAATTTCCACCCCTGGTTGCCGTGGAACACAGCGAACAGGATTCCCTGAGTTACGACTGCCGCTCCCGCATTTCCCATCATCGCCTTAAACTGCCTTTGCAGGTAGCCGCGGAAGATGATCTCTTCGCAGAAGCCGGCCGTCAGTGCCATCAGCAAATACAACGCAGCCTCTATTCCGCCGTGGGGAAGCATGCCGCGCACGGCCTGGCTCGGATCGACCTTGAGGAATCCGGTAAGAAGGGCCGAAACCAAGTTGGATGCAATGAAGAAGAGAATGACGATTCCGAGGTCGCGGACAACCGCCTGCCAATTGCTCCACCGCCCTCCAATCAGGTCGCGCAGGCTGACATTTCGAAGCCGGATGCCAAACCAGACAAACGCCAGAATCAGCCATTCCACCACCGCCGCAAACACGTAACCCACTACACGCACTTGCGGCCGGATGGGCGGGGTCATGCTCGGCGAATGCGCGCCCAGCGCTCCTATAGCTGAGAACGCAAGGATGAGGAGCAATATAACCAGCGTATGCCAGCGTGGGGCAATCAATTTGGAGCTAAGTCGGTCCTGCTCTGAATACGTTGCGGCTTCCATGGGCGCTCTCCTTCGTAGGGGCGAAGATGAAGAACGTAAGCCAAGAGAAAGTTGCCGAAGGATGGGGCGACGTTTGGACTTGGACGGCGATTGATGCTGACACGAAGCTGTGTGTGGGCTATCTTGTCGGCGGACGCGACGCGGGATGGGCCTACGACTTCATGCAGGATTGCGCAGAACGCATCAAGGGGCGCGTCCAGCTTACTACGGACGCCCACAAAGCCTATTTGCAAGCCGTGGAAGGCGCGTTCGGCGGCGATGTGGACTATGCACAATTACAGAAGAGATACGGCGCTCCGACCGATGCCGATCAGCGCCGTTATTCCCCGGCGAAATGCATCGGAACTGACATGAAGGTTGTGAGCGGCGATCCCGATCCAGAGCATGTCAGTACGTCTTTTGTGGAGCGCCAGAACCTCTCCATGCGAATGGGGATGCGGCGGTTTACACGCTTGACCAATGGATTTAGCAAGAAGCTGGAGAACCACGCGCATCAGATCGCGGTGTACTTCTTTCACTACAATTTCTGCCGGGTTCACAAGACGCTACGAGTCACTCCAGCAATGGAAGCGGGGTTGACGGATCACGTCTGGACGCTGGAAGAACTATCCAGTCTGATCCCCGAGAGCAACCCAATTCGGCGAATCGACAGGGAACTCATCCGGGCCGCGTTGAAGCGGACGGCATAGGAGATTTATGGGGAAAGCTAACCAAGTATCGATACCGTACCTGGACCCAACCGTACAGCACGTTGGTATTAGCAAATTGCGGGCGCTCAACGTCACACAATTGCGCGATCTCGACAAGACGATGGTGATTCAGGACAACGATAAGCCGCTAGCTGTGCTGCTGCGCTACGAGCATTTTATGGCGATGCAGGAGCAGCTTCAAGCGAAAGGATAGATCACTTGTTTTCAGTCGCTTCGCGGACCACACGCAGTGCGTTTTGGCTGCTGTCTACCGAAAGACATTTATGAAGGCCGAACGCAGCGGCGATTTCATCTCTAGCCTCAGCCTCGACAGGACGGCTGGACGGGAACTGCGCTTTGCAGCGTTCGCAGACGCCAAGGAAGTGAGGGGCCATTTTCACAATGCGGAGCTTCCGTTTTGCCATGAATTAAGTTTACCGCTCTAGTCGAGAGGAAAGAGACTCTGTGGATTTCAAACGGCACCACTACCCCGAATCCAGGGCGCTATGGTGACGTCGACGGGCTCTGCTTCGCCGCCGTCACCGGCGAGGGCTGCGTCAGCACATTCTTCACCGCATCCGCCGCAAAGCCCAGCCCGATAATCGCGAGGGTCGCCGGAATCAGGTCCAGTTTCCCGATCTGTTCGATGCCGCCCGACAGCAATCCCGCCAGCGCCACACCAAACGCGATCGCGAACCGCAGCGCCTCTGCCAGGAGCCGCGCGAAATCCCACCTTGATTCCTCGGGCTCGAGTTCGATACCGCCCGGCAGCGTGGGTCCCGGCGTGGCTGGCCCACCCGGCAGGGACGTCCTTCTGTTCACCGTCACTTCCACGGGCAGCCGCCGCGGGCGCTTAAAGAGGCCAGGAAACAAGCGCTTGAAAAGGCTGGGGAAATCGAAATATCTGCGACTCTTCGTCTCCGGCGGCTTGCCCGCCCCCTCCGTCGGCTGGTTAGCCCCCTCCACCTTTTCCTTACCCGTGAAATAGTGGCAAACCCGCGTGCCCTCCTCTTCCAAACCGCCCGGGAATGTCCAGTGAAACGAGAGCAGCTGCATCGCGGCTCGCGTTTCCCGCCCCCACTTCAGGTAATGCACATAAAAGTTAATGGGCAGATACGGCCGCGCCCTCATCGTCTCAAACTTCACCCACGCTCGTTTCGGCGTCAGTTCCTCGAGCACATCGTCTTCGTAGGTGTCCTCGCGCATTTCCTGGACCAGCAGTCGCGCTTCGCGCAGCGCCTGCCACGCCATCGAGCTCAGCAGTCGCGTCAGCTCCTCCTGATGCGCTCTTGCCTTGTTCACAACGTCATTCGGCGGCTCCGGCGTGATATATCTCAACGGCTCCGTGGCTTCCGCGCCAGCCGCACCTGCGCCGCCCGGGGGGAGAGGCTGCAACGGGCTGGACTGTCCCTGATTCGCTGCTGCACTCGCCTGCGCCCCAGCGGGTGGCGTCGCCGCACCCTTGCCTGCGTCTGCTGGCGGGGTCTGTTCTTCCGCAGGCACTTCCTGCCGGACCACGGCAAAATCCAGTGCCGTGTTGATCGCCGCGATGCAATAGTCGATCGCGTACACCATCCGCGGCGTGATGTTCTTCGCGTCGTCAAACGGCTTCCGCAGGACCACGAACACTCCCGGCAGCGCCGTCTTCAGGTCCGAGTAGTTAGGCTGAAAATTGGCGAGCCGCGCCTTTAGTTCCGTAAATTTCGACGCAATCTCCTTCGCCAGGTCGGCCGAGTTATCCAGCGTCCCCAGCGACTTACTCGCCGCATCCAGACTCTTGTTAGCCGCGTCGATATCGTCGCTGGATAGTGCATAACTGTGCATCGCTTCCGCCGCCGTCTGCAGTGCCGCGTCCACTTCCTCCACAATCGACGGCGGCGAGATGCCGTACGAAGCCTCCAGCTTGCCCCGCAGGTCGTCGATCCGCTCCGCCACCCCCAGCCGCTTCGTCAGCTGATCGATTTGCGTTCCAATATCGTCCAGCGATGCGCTGGCATTTGGAGAGATCAGCAGCGTCCCTTTCAGCGCCTCGCGGAGGAGGTTGCGTTCCAGTCGCAGTAGCACCCGCAGATTCGAGTCCACTCGCAGGCTAACCCCCGTCGTCCGGTTCGCCAGATCCCGCAGCTGCTGCCGGAACACCGATTTGCGCAGGCTGCAGGGCAGAACCGACGAAGCCAGCAGCGAAAGAAACCCGCCGATAATCAGACACAGGCCGACGTAAATGTAAACATAGATCTTCGTTCTCGCTGCAGTCGCGTGCTGCATCGTCAGACTCACCGGCAAATCCCGCGTCGGAAGAGTCGCGCCGGCCGGATCGTCCTTCGCGGCAGCGGTCTGGCAGGAAGGATCGTCATTCTTGTCACACGGTGGAACCTTTTTCCCCATGTCCTTATTGCATTCCGTCGCAGCATTGTTGTTGCAGCACGGCTCACCGGTATCCAGACCCAGCTCCAGATGTCCGGTCTGCGACGAAGGACGGATGTAGTCGCCCCACGTGTAGACATCGCTGCCGGCTTTGAGCGGGATCCTGGCGCTACCATTACCGAGCAGCGCGACCTTGCTGCATAACTCCATCTCCTTGTAACGGAATTTCCAGCGCAGCGTGTACGCTTCCGCGTCGCCGTTCTTTAGCGTCACAAACGCCGGCTTGTTCGGGCTCAGAACCAGCGGCGTCCCTGATGCGCCATCTCCGGAAAGGGTCACGTTCAGCGGCGCATCAGCTGCGTCCGCTTCCAGCTGCTTGGGGAGGCGTTCCGACCCGTTGAACAAAGAGATCGTGACGGCGCTCGCGTTTTTCACGTTCGTAACATCCGCGCGGAGCAGCAGAACCTGTCCTTTGGTGAGGCTCGTTGGAAGTGTTGCATCCGGACCATCCCTCTTCAGGTCCACCTTGGCATCGGGGCTCAGCACGGCGAGGGAGGTCTTGTCCGCGACGGTTCCAGCTTTCAGCTGCAGAGTTCCTTCGCCAGTCAGCGTGAACGTCCCCGATCCCGATCCCCCCACCAGCACGATCGGTCCATTCTGCTGTAGGGTGATCGACGGACTGGTCTGCGCAGCGGCGGAAAGCGACACTACAGCCGCTGCCAGCCAGCCGACGTGAAAGCTCCGGAGTAAGCTCATAGCGCCCCCGCCTGTCGCAAAGGCTCGTATTCAGTTTTCCCGGCGTTCGAAGGAGTGTATGATGCGCCCTTCGCGTTAAGGATGGGATAAGGGCGAATCCCCTCCGACATCACGGGTCCTTCTACCTGTAAGAGAAAAAGAGCAGCTAAGCTCAGAGCCCCGGCGCCAGCGAAAGCACCTGGTTGATCGCCCCCACCACCGCACCAAACGTCGAAATACCCCCAGCAATCCCTGATATCTTCGTCTGCAGCGCCTTCAAACCGGCATTCGTCGTATTGATTTGCGTCAGTATTGCCTGAAACTGAGCATCATCCGCATGAATGCGATACTGATCATCGGCCTGGAGCAAATTTCCAATGTCCAGTTGGCTCGCGTTCAGCGATTTCAGCAGCTCGAAGTCGTTGGTGCTGTCAATCGCCGCCTGATTCTTCGCGTAGACAGCCTCGTACGAAGCTCTCACATCTGGCGAAAGCGGAATCGTCGGTGTAGCCAAAGTCATCCTCCAATCCATATCCGGACCACCGGATTTATCGTTCCGTCCCCTCAGCCTCTAACTCCCGGGAAGGGACGAATAGAACTTGCCCAGATTCTGTCCCGCAGCGATCAACTCCGTCAGCTTGTCCTTCAACGACTCGGGATTAGCCTTGGCTAAATCCTCAGCCAGCGCATGGTGCGTCAGCGCCAGTCTCAGGATCGCCCCCCTCAGTCCTGCCAACTGAAGCTCGGCAGCATGCTGCTCTCGAACAAGCTCCTGCATCTTCGCTACTTCGTTCCGGCGTTCCACCTCGCTCAGAGTAATGCTGGGGTCCATCACGAACTGCTTCTGTTGGCCCAGCATGTAGTTGAAGTCGATCGTCTCGGCGTTAGACATATCATCAACTTCGCTGATCATCGTCTTGCAAAGGGAAATAACTTGCGGGTCCAGCTTCACAATGAGCGGCGGCAGATCCTTCTCAATCGCACGATACGTCAGAAACTGTCCCAGCGCGTTGGCTCCAGTGATGATCAGGTTCTGATCCGTCGTGGTAATCGGCGCGGCTGGGGCCGTCGTAGTCGTTGAGGTGGAAGTTGTAATGTTACCAGTTGTCGAAGTGGTCGTCACGGTCGTGGTGGGGCCTGTCGCTGGAATTCCCAGCGCATTTTCAATCGTGGGCGCCACGGTATTGCCTAGGCCGGTCAAATCCTTCCCGAGCGATTTGGAGGCCGCATCCAACTCCGGCGACTCTGTTCCGTTCGTAATCTCCACCAGCGTCTTCACATATAACTGAAAGGCCGTCAGCACCTTCAGCCGAAGTTCGATATCCTTGTCCTCAATCAGTTCGTGAACAACTTTCAGTTTGTCGATCGAGTGGTTCTGCTCGAACACGGGGATTGCATCATAATCCGCCCGCTTCTCGTGAATGGCATTCGCCGCCTGATACGCAGCCGCAGCTTGGTCGATCACCGGGGCCGTAGCCGAAGCCAGAGCCGTACTATGCTCCTTGAGCGATTTCATGCATCCGCTCGTGAACAGGCACAAAGCCGCCGCCAGCACAATCACACTGCGATTCGCAAGCTGGCTCACCAGCCACCCCCGGCGAGAATTCAATTTGCTCCGCATTCCAACATCGGAAATCCAAGCCGATGCCATTGTCAAGAAGGAAGGTTTTTACCGGTTCGCCGGAAATTGTTTTCAAAAGTAATTCGCTATCCACCCACGGCCAGCGTATGGTACAAACAATCCGATTCACCGGAGCCATCCTATGTCCAAAAGAATCGTATTCTGCGCCGACGGCACCTGGCAGGCGCCCGTAAACAACACCAATGTTTACCGGCTCTACAAAGCCCTCCTCGTCACTTCTGACCAGATCACCTTTTACGACGACGGAGTAGGCGCAGACGCCACCGGCCTCAACCGAATTCTTCAGGGCGCCTTCGGCCAGGGACTCTTCCAGAAAATCATGGACGGCTACACCTCCATCGCCCATGTCTATGAACCCGGCGACCAGGTCTACCTCTTCGGCTTCAGCCGGGGAGCCTACACCGTCCGCTCGCTCGCCGGCATGATCGCCAGCTGTGGCCTTCCCAGCGGCTCCTTCACCAATGACTGCGTCACCCAGGCCTTCACTGCCTATCGCAACCCCGCCCAGCGCAAGGCCATCCTAGCCGGTCTCGGCGCATGCGGCCTCGCCGACGCCACCATCACCATGGTCGGAGTCTGGGAAACAGTTGGCTCCCTAGGCATCCCCGCCATCTTCGGCGGCATCGATGAAAGCCAATTCGGCTTCCTCGACACCAGCCTCCACCCTGACGTGAAGAACGCCTACCATTGTCTGGCCATCGACGAACAACGCGCCCAATTCCCGGCCACTCTATGGGACCCGCTCCCCGCGTCCGCCCCCGGCCAGCAACCCACGCAGACATTGGAACAGATCTGGTTCTCCGGCTGTCACGGAGATGTGGGTGGAGGCACAGCCCAAGGCTCAACTATCGACAACGGCACCCGCCTCTGCGACATCACCATGGGCTATATGGTCGGCAAAGCCCAGGCCCTCCGCCTCACCTTCGACCCCACCATCGCCGCCCAATACGGGACCCTTCCCTCCGAATACGCTCTCGACCCCATCCGCCAGACCTGGGCCCCCACAGACGGCCCGCCGCACCTCCGCCCCGTCGCCCCGGGCTCCCTTGTGTCCAACAGCGTAGCCGTGCGCGTCCAGTACGCCCTCACCTACACCCCCGGCAATCTCACCATCAACGACGCGGCGCTGGCCGACACCTATTCTCAAGTAGCCTTAGTCGACCCCAACGCCCTCTAGTTTTACAGTTGTAGATAGAGGATTGGCAGGCGTGATCCGCGATTCCGGTAGTGGCAGCGAAGAGCGTGGAATTGATGATGCCTTCGCCAGCGCACGTTTTGAATCGTCAGGATCAGCTCGACCGTGGAGCACAGCTGATTCCAGCGCAGTTGATGCTGCTCGCGACTGGCGATTCTCATCCCTGCGTTGCCTTTTTGCCATGCTGTGCTTCGGACCGCAAGACCGAAATCTGATCGTTACCCCAAGGAATTAAATACCTTAGGCGACCATATCCGAACCCGTCGTCTGGACCTTGGCCTCCTCCAATCGCAGGTTGCGGAGCTCATCGGGGTGCATCCGTTGACCATTACCAACTGGGAAGGCAACGCATCCCAGCCCCCGGTCCAGTACATTCCGGCCATCATCCTGTTCCTGGGTATGCGACCGGCAAACCTCCTTCTCTGAGCGCCTGATTGACGCGCGCCGGCCTCGGGGGCTACCTCAATAGCAATTGGCAACCGACCTCGACGTCGGTCCCACCAAGGTCCGGGGCTGGGAGAGAGGTCTGCGCAAACCCTCCCGGAAGAAGCTGGGCATGATTGAGAAAATTCTCCGGACGAATTAGAGGAAGGTGATGCGACTCGAGAGAAGCTCCTGCTGTTGATTGGTCAAATTAACGCTATCGAGCGGACCGAATGTCGGATAGCGTGGAACCTCCATAGCTGCTAATCATCTCATCAGTCTGGCTGCTGGACATCTGTCCGAATCACATCCGCTGTGATCGCGTCTTTCGTAGTGCGGCACACCCACCGCACACTGGAACCAGTGCACCGGAAGACTGATGCGCCGTTCCGAGTTCGTTCTGCTGATGGCCAGTCAGTGGCCCTACTCAGAGAGTCACCAGGCTGGTGATAATCTCCCTTATCATTCACAACTTGGATTGACAACCATGCAGCCGGTTTCTGGGCCGGATTTGCGGCCCCAATGAAAAGATCACATTCGTAAACACCTGCCGAGATTTCGTTACTTATCGATTTGTCCTCCCGAAAAATTAGCAGCGCCGCCGGCCACCCAGCTGTTCCAAAAGGGGTTCGCCGGAGTGTCGACGCCCCAACCCTAATGGAACATCGAAAAACCTCCCATAATCTATCGGTGTCTCAAAAGGGGTACCTTCGGAAACAGGATGACCCGGACAAACCGACAACTACAGCTGCTGGGAAGATCCCTTCAACTCTCGTGCGTCAGCCAGGAATGATCAGAGAGTCGCGCAGAGGACGCAGCAACATCCTTCATTGCAGATTGGGGTAGGTCCGGTAAGCCTCAATTGCGGTGGAGATCGGGGTGTCTCTGACCCACGATGTTTTCAGGAGGACTTCGAAGTACGGGAGTTTGGTTACATGCAATATCTTCTTAAAATTGGATAATTGATCTTCCGAGAGCAGAAAGTCCCCCGCAGCCTGTGTGGTTTCTGAAGTCGAGCCCTCGATGAGAATCACGTTGCCATTGTGGTCCGGCTTGGGCAGGAAAGCCACCTCGCTATAGCCAACGGAGCCAGCCCATATGTAAGCCTTCTGCTCACCGGCGGCGGGGGAGCGGTTCACGATCTCGTTAATAGGGTCGAATTCAAAGATAAAGTTCATGCGGTCTTCGAAGAGTTCATCCCATGGATTCGCTATCCGGCTGCCAACAAAAATCACGTTGTCTCTTTTGATGAGATCGGACATGTATTCGCGAGCGTTATACACATGGATCTTCTTATTCAGAGGATCCATAGCCAAGAAATGTTGCACCAGCTTGAATTCGCCCGTGCTGCCGATGGTCCACCTAGCGATGGTATTTAAGTCGGCGATTTTTCCTGGGGCCAAATCGCCAAATTGGCTCCAATAGTTACGGCCGCGATAGTCGCTGAGCGTAAGTTGTTTTCCGCCAATGGTCTGGATCATTGAAAAGGCCGAATCGGACATGACGATATCGGTATCCTTGGGGCTATCGAAGAAACCGGACCAGAATGCCGCGACCGATGGTTCGTACCTCCACGGGTAAAATGACCGATTCATGGACTGGATATGGTTCCACATGGCAATGCACGCAGCGGCGAGCAGGATCATCATCAGTCCGGCAACGGCCAGCGTGACTCGCACCCAACGAATCCGATCGGAAGCCTTCGCAACCCTCTGGATAGCGTCCGGCAATTCGGAAACAGAATCAGTGGCTATTGAAGGAGTCGCCGCATCGACCGGCCGCGATCTTCGGACAGCCCCGGCCTCTGCAGCGTGAGCCATGGCCTGCCGCTGCGAATTGGAGATAAAGACAGGGCGGTACGAACCCGGATGAATCTCAATTCTGACAGATCTCTCTGCCCCTTCGCTGGAGTAGTACTGAATCAGCCGCTTCCTGAGGTCGGCTGCACGTACTCGCACGATTGGGTCGTCCCCAGTGTCATAGCCAGGGTTTCTGTCGAATACATTGGCGCCGACAATCCGCTCCTTGAGCATCTCGTCGCGACCTTCCAGCGTTTGATCGACCAGGTATTGGAGAAGGTGCTGAGACTGCTTGCTGGTCCGAAAGGGTGTACTCAAGAACACAGCAGACAACGCTTCCCTTATTTCTTGGGGAGTCGACTCCTCGATGTGACTGTCAAGAACCGGATCGGGCTCCAAATTGGCAGCTGTGTCTGATCCTTCCATAGCCCTCCCAACTGTAAATCTATTAGATTGCTTACTGTACTCCCTCCGCATCGATTAAGGCAAGACTGCGATTTGCCGGGCCGAGTTGGGGACGTTACGGTTACGGCATACCCCCTTAACCGTAACGGGACTCCGAAACGCACCTTGTAAACCTCTTTGCGAGCGTGTTTCCTTGCACCGTGCTCGAAGGCGCGTTTTTTGCTGCGCCGATTTGTCACCGATCACGAGAAGAAGTTCATTAAGCATGTGGAACGGGCGGCCTGGGGGTTGGGCAATTCCGTTCGGTTGTTGTACGGCAAGACATGACAAGCTTTTTGCCGTCTCAGCGAGCCCGTTGCACATCAGAACTCACAACGGAGAGTCAACATTCAGGAGGAGTTCCTATGTTTCTGAGAGAAACTGAAGGCAGCCGGGCGAAAAGCGCGCCGGAATCGCTAGGACTGCAAGCCAGATGGTGGACGGCCTGGGTCGGCCTGCTGCTTTTGCTACTGGCTTGCACGCTGTCCGCTCCCCTCCGGGGGCAGACCGGCCAGGGTACCATCACCGGCCGGGTGACGGACGAAAAAGGCAATGCCGTTCAAAAGGCCGACGTTGAGGTCATTAATGACGAGACCAAAGTCGCATTGACCACAGCGACAAACGACGACGGGCTATACAACGTGCAGTCGTTGAATCCGGGTCAGTACACCGTAACGGCAACCGGCTCTGGCTTCGGCAAGCAGCAGATTACCAAGGTGACTGTCAGCGCGGCGCAGACGACAGACATCGATCTCGTCCTGAAGGTGGGAAAATCGAGCCAAACGATCACGGTTAGGGCCGAGGCATCGCTGCTTTCTACCAATAGCGCGGAGGTGTCAACCACTGTTGATCACCAGATCGTGCAGAACTTGCCCTATCCACAGTCGGGGGCGCTCGAGGCGGTGTTATTGGCTCCCGGCGTTACGACAAGCTATCCCGGGGCAACCGGAGGCATCTCCCCTGAAGAGCCGGCGGTGACTACCGGAAATGAGGAAGCAGGCGCCCAGATTAGGGTTGGTGGGGCGGGCCCGGGCACCTCTTCGATCCTATTGGATGGATCGGAGATTACCATGGCCAGCTACCCGCGCGTAGGCGTCAACATGTCGGGCACTCAGGTTTCGGAGATGACAGTCATCACATCGGGCACATCGGCCAAGTACGGCTTGACCTCCGGCGGCCAGGTCGTGGAAACGAGCGCTGCGGGCACCTCCCAATTTCATGGCGTCGTGTTCTGGAAACACAACGATCCATTTTTCAACGCCCTTTCAGCGGGTTCGACTACGCCAAGCAACCAGCATGAGAATTTCTTTGGGGCTGACATAGGCGGACCGGTGCTTATCCCGAAGATCTATACGGGGCGAGGAAATAACAAGACATTTTTCTTTGTCGGTGTAGAGCCAGTCCGGCTCCGTACTTCGACCGGCGTGCGTGGCGCCTTCAACACGGACGCGGATGTGTTGGGGCAGCTTCATAACACGAAGAATCTGCTCAATCCAACCATTCTCGCCTCGCAGGGATATGCGGCGGCGATCGCGGCGCCGCGGATAGGCGGCATCTATACCAACACCACGGTCAACGCACAGGGCTTCCCGAATGGGCCGGTCGGGTCGGCCCCAGCGCAACAGGAGACGGGTCCGAGCGGTCTGGACGATGTTTCGGCCGAACTGGCGAACAATCCTTTCGCACAGTTCGTCATGTCGCTGGTGCCTACGCCTTCGCATCCGGGGCCATACGTGATCTATGACAATTCGCAGGGCACGTACGACAATTCAGGAAACAACGCAAGCTATCTGCGGGGTGTGACCGACATAGACAATCGGTACTCGATCCGCATCGACCACCAGTTCAACAACAACAACCGTATCTTTGTCCGCTACACCGTGCAGTCGATCTCCGGTCCTCGATACTTCGCGGTCGCGTCCAGCAACCCGTTGGACCAGGTTCAGTATGACGATAACCCTTCGAAGGACATTGCAACCGGCTATACCCTGATCCTTTCAAACAATTTGGTTAACAGCTTTCACTTCGGGCTTATGCGGTCACTTCAATACAGAACGCCCCCACAAAGCGCGCTAACCGAGGACTTCGGCGCAAAGTATGGCTTGACGCCAGCTATTGTTGGCAAGGGCTTCCCGGATTTGGGGGGACTTGGTTACGCCTATATCGGCGGAAATGACTCCTATTATGGGACTGTGGATCAAAACTTCGATCTGGGCGACGTGCTTATCTGGACAAAGGGAAGGCACCTCTTCCAATTCGGGGGCGGCATGCGCTGGATCCAGTCAAATCAGTATGACACATCGCTTGAGTTTGGCGGCTTGTACAGTTTTAACGCGTTGATGACCAATACAACTGGAACATCGTCCGGCTCGGGCGGCTCGGCCCTGGCAACCTTGGATTTAGCCGACATCTATTCCTACAAGAACTCGCCGGTGGCGGTGCCGGGTTACTATCGCTGGCGCTATTACTCTCTGTTTGCCCAGGACGACTGGCGCATCCGGTCCAACTTGACGTTGAATCTCGGGCTCCGCTGGGGGGTCGAGACTCCCCGTAGGGAGAAGTTCAACAATCAGGCAATCATGGTGCCATCAACCATGGCGAATCCGACTGCCGCGGCGTTCTGCTTCTCCGGGAGCTGTGGCCTTGGTGCAGGTTTGTGGCCGACGAACTGGTACGGTTTTGAGCCGCGCATCGGACTCTCCTACGTACCAACGCCGAAGACCACTGTCCATGCCTCCTACGGCCTGTTCCACACTCCGCTCACCGGATACGAGAACACGCCCGATCCGGATTTCAATGTGGCTTCAACCACGGTCGGCAACCAGACAGGCGGCACGACCGCGGGCTCCACTGTCAACTACATCACCAACCCGATACCGAAGCTGGTTTCGGCGTACACCGCACTGGGTGGATCCCGCGGGCCGTTCTACAGCTCGTCGGGTTTCAACCCAGATTATGTGAACCAAACCAGCGCAGTGCCGTACATGCAGAATTGGGGTCTATCCATTCAGTATGAGCCGACGCCGCAGACTCTTCTCCAGGTAACGTACGCAGGGAGCAAAGGAACGCACCTTATCGGCGCGTTCACCAGCTCAAAGAATATCCCTACACTTGCGACGCTCCAGGCAAATGTTGCGGCAGGCGTCAATCTGGGAGGTACCGCGATCTTGCCCGCTGGCACAGTCGGAGTAAGCGGCGAGAATGTCCTGCAGGCGCTCAATCCTTACCCGGGCTTCGCCAATGAGTCCATGCCCGAGATTTATCCGCGTTACGGATCTTCCTCTTATAACTCACTTTCCGCAAACATTGTTCATCGTTACGGACGAGGTCTTTCGGCGATGGCCTATTACTCATGGGGAAAGTCGCTGGATAACGTGCCAAATGAAATTGGCGGCACGGGATTTGGAAATGTTCAGAACGCTCCTCCTCAGGATCCTCATAACCCATTTGGCGAATGGTCGGTTTCGGCCTCAGACGTGCCCAGCATTCTCAAAGGTGGTTATAGCTACCAGCTCCCCTTCGGCACCGGAAGGCAGTTCAAAACGGGCAACCGTGTCCTGGATCAAGTGATCGGAAATTTCTCAACCTCGGGAATCGTCACCTGGCAGTCCGGATTGCCCTGGTTCGCGGACATGAACGTCGCAGGGAACTTCATATCTTTCACCCCGAAAGGGCAAAACCCAACTCCCATCGGGATCGAGGCAGGAGTCACCTCTCCGGTTTGCAGTACCACTTCGTACTGCGCGGGCAGCGCGCTCCCGACAGGCTATGTCCTGCGGCCAAATCTTGTTGCAGGCGTGCCTTTGATCAATCCAAGCTGGAGGCAAAATCCATTTGGGTTGGGCTCAGGAGCTACCACGCCATTTTTGAATCCCGCCGCCTTTACCCCGCCGGGAACATTGGGAAATCCCCTGCTTGGCAATGCTCCCCGCACATTGTCGGGCGCGAGAGGCCCCCGTATGTTCTTTTGCGATATGACCGCCGCCAAAGCGATCAGCATCAAAGAACGCTATAACGTGAATATCACCGCCTTAGCCACAAATGTGTTCAACCACTCGGCATTCATAGTGAATAACACAAACGGTGATTACTCTTCTCAAACCAACGTAACATCGGGCGCCAGCGCGCCGAGCATCACCTACACGCAGAATGCCACTGGCTTTGCTCACCTTAACGCGGACCCGTCTCGCGTTCTCCTCATAGGTGCGCAGTTTGTATTCTAGAACGATATAGCTCGAACCATGCACGCAGCAGAGGTTGCGCGCATGGTTCAAGTACATGTATGCAGGCAGCACAAGACAAAGCTGAATCCTGGATTAAATGGCCATGAGATCTTCACGCGATGACTCGATTACGTCTGTAACGGTATCCAGCACCGGAAACAAACATGCCAGCCGTAGTGGATTGTTCATCCGAGACGAGGCCACGAGCGACGGCAGGAGCACATCATTCCCTTGCTTTCCTGCGAGACGAATGTGGTTCGCGATATCGGTCATTCTACTCGTCGGATGCGTATCGTCCCCACTGTGCGCGGTGGACCCGATGTTTGTGAAGTCCTTTCCAGACAAGGGCGGGCTGGAGATCGTGCTCCATGACGATATTCAGAGTCCGATCTACAACTGGCCGAGAACTTTGTTGACTTATCCGGTTGATTTTTCGCATCGTCCATGCGCGGCCGAGCAACTTCATCTCACAGATAAGGCAGGGCAGGCGATTCCCTTCCAGCTTTCGGATGTGCAGAAGGCGCAAGACGGGCGAATCGTCTTCGCCAAGGTCAGCTTCTTCAGCTCCCTTGAACCCGGTGCAACGCATGAATTCAAACTGGAGATAGGAGACCCGGCAACGCATCCCGCGGGATTGAGCGTCAACGTGATTCAAGATGGAAAAACGCGCATCGTGGATTCCGGATTGCTGAAGATTCGGTTACCTGAATCGCAAACGATTTCGGAAGGCGAGGAGGTTCCTGGGCCGTTGCTTGCGATCAACCGCGGACAAGGCTGGATTGGCGTCAGCAGGCTGAATATCGGGCGGATGCATGTTCGCCGAATCGAAGCCACGGTCGTGGATACCGGCGCTCTTTTTGATGTCTACCGGATCACTTATCTTTTCGATGGAGGCGCCCGGTATGAGGCAACGCTGAAATCCGTTCTAGGCTATCCATTTGTCGATTTTTCAGAAAACATGAGTGGTCTGGATTCTGGAATGGGCGTGTCCGTCGAGATGGATTGGACGGGCTTTGTGCCCGACCGCAGGTATGCGGCGAATGGCTGGGCGCAGCCGCACGGCTTTCTTGGTATCGATGAGCCAGTCACTACTCCCGGCATTATTGAAGAGCCGCACTGGTGGCCTGCAGATCGCGTGGAAGATCCTCACAAGGAGATGATTTTTCATCTTGCTGCCTTCGAAGGCAATGCACCGAAAACCGCCGTGCCTGCCATGAGCTTCTGGGAGGCCAGCGCTCAAGGACAGGAACTGGGTGTTTTTGTTCCCGAGACCAAAGACTGGGACGACCACCAGTACATGATCTGGCAGCCGACCACTTTGCTTCAGGTCAGCTTTCGCTACTCAGGCGGCCATCTCATCTGGCACTGGCCCCTCGTTTCCGGGACACGCAGAACCGGCATCTCTCTCGTTGCTACGCAAGTCAGCGATCAGGTGATGCAGCGAATGCGAGACACATACACAGCGGAAGGCAAGGGCTATCCGCATGCTTTTGTAGAGAATGGCGCATTCTCGCTGGCCACTTTGCATGGACGCTATGCCCAATGGCTGCGCTCATGGTACGGCTCGCTCGATCTGAACCGCGTGAAGGACTGGGTTCTCAACTACCCCTCCAATTTGCGCCAGGCGCCACCGCTATTGTCGGCTGGAGAGTCGATAGCAGGCGGGCCATCTCTCGCCGATCAAGCGTCGCTCTATGAGCGCAAGCTCGTTCACTCCGGGCTGATGGATTACCCGCTCGGCTCCGACCTCGGGATCATGAACATCAGCCATCGCATGATCCGTCCTTTTGTCGAGGAGTACATGCAGTTGCGGCCGACGTTTTCGCAACAGCAGAAATCCCGCATCGACGCTCTGTTGCTGCTTTCCGCATACATCAACGCAGGTGAAGACCTCGCGCCTGTGCGAGTCTGCCTTACCGGTACGCCCAACATGTCCGCAGATGGATTCTCCGTGCCTACAGAGATCGGGATTCTGTTTCCCGATCACCCAATGAATCCAGAGTGGCGCGATCAGTTCGAGAAGATTATCCAATTGCAGGCGATGTTCTACACCCGCCCCGATGTGGCGGCCTATCAATCCCTAGGTGGCCGCTGGGCGGAGAGCCTTCCGGTTTACAACTGGGCGTACTTTGAACCAACGCTCACTGCACAGATCGCGATCACGCATACTGACGGCAGCAACCGCATCGCCAACCAGGAGATGGCGCAGCGAGCGCGCTGGATGGCGGATGAGCTATCCGCTCCCATTTACAATCCCAATCCGTATTGGCGCCAAAATGGCTCGCCGCCGCTGCCCAGTCCCTGGAAGCCCGGCATTGAGCTCACACCTCGCAATGGCTTCGAGCGTCAATATCCTCCGCACGGCGCCCACGGCACAGGCACAGGCACGGTTGTCCCCATCGATATTCCGATTCTCGCAAAGTACCTGCGCAACTACGATCCCATGGCCGCCGAATACTTGCTCTGGGCGTACGCACAGCGCACTTCCCAGGAATCCAATGTTCCTGAGCCTCTGAGGTATTACGCAGCCCCGGTGCTCGATGAGTTGAAGGGCAATGTGGGCACCGACCCTCACCTGCGCAGTTCCAAGTACACCGGTCACGGCGTCATTCTGCGCGCGGGCGTAGGCACTCCGGAAGAGCTTTCGATTCATCTCGATCAGGCGGATCAGGGACCAAACTACCGCTGGGGCGACAATGGCGAGGGATCGTCGGGCGTTCTGTACTTCTATGCAAATGGTCAGCCGTGGACTGGACACGAGCGGGAAAACACCGGAGATCACAGCAACGACGACGCGACCGGTTCCACCACATTTGCCGTGCTTCACAACCATACCTGGCGCTCGATTGGTGAAAATGTGCTTGATCGCCCTATGTACGATCTCGATCTGGCGCAATTTGCCGAAATCGATGCTCGCAAGGATCATGTTCCGTATTCGTGGCCGGCATATCGCAGCCGCAGTGTGATGCTGGTCGGAACCGACTACCTGATTCTTGCAGATGATGTTATTGGGGGCGATGAAAGGGCCGAAACAAGGTTCTCTTGGTTTACGGCAAAAGATCTTCCCTTTCCGAAAATCGTCTTCCTTGATCCCCTTACGGCGCGGGCAGACCACTGGACACAGGTGGCCACACAAACGTCCAAAGGATTTCTTCGGGACACTGAGGGGCCCAGTATCGTGCTCGTGACGCACAAGAAGGATCAGGTGGAGATGGAGAAGATGCGCTCCAAACCGATGACCTATCCGGATATCGCAAGCATCTCGCAATACACCTGGGAGAAAGGTTATGGTCCTGAAACCACGCCGGGAGTGTACTTCGTACGCACTGCCACGAGCCATGATCTTGTCTTCCGAAGCTTCGAGCCGATCCACTATCAGTCGAAGGACGAGGAGTTCTCGGGCATGGCAGGCGTGATTCGCTCCCGTGTTGGCGATGTGACTGAAATGGCTCTGTTTCAGGGAACTTCAATAGCCGCCAAAGGATTCCACATCCAGTTTGAAGCGAATGTTGATGCAGGCATCAGCGCGAAGATCGATCCTTCCGGGAATATGGCCGGCATATACCAGGCGCAGGACACAACGCGCGTTACGCTGCGACTTCCGGCAGGCGCCTCTTCCGAGCTGGCCGGTTATATCGATGGAAAACGCGCAGAGCAAAGCCGTAACGGCGACACAATTACTTTGAAGCTGGAGGCTGGGCGGCACGCCTGGGAGCTGACCCAGAGACCACCAATGCCTCTGGCCCCTACGGTTCTCCGCACGGAGAATGGAAAGGGAAGCGCCAGGGTTTTCTTTGCACAAGTTGCCGGTGCGGATCGCTACCAGTTGGAACTTAGCACAGACCCGGCCCAGACCTGGAAGACAGTCCAGAGCAGCAAGAGCAGTCCGCTCATTGTTGAAGGCCTGAACCCGGGATCGAAGGTCCATGTGCGCGTGGTTGCATTGACGGCGGATGGCAGATCCGCTGCGGGCGCTGAGTATCCAGTCTATTCGAGCAACACACAGCCTGATGTGCCAGATGGTCTCGCGTTGCAACTCACCACAGGCCAGGTCCGCGCAAGTTGGGGAGAAGTCCTTGGTGCCTCGGAGTACCGCCTCTACCGGAGAATCGTTGGACGAGCTTCCT
This sequence comes from uncultured Acidobacteriaceae bacterium, assembly GCA_963751285.1. Taxonomy (GTDB): domain Bacteria; phylum Acidobacteriota; class Terriglobia; order Terriglobales; family Acidobacteriaceae; genus Telmatobacter. The sequence continues at coordinate 235,105 of CAVVUE010000020.1, forward strand.
GGAACGAAGTCTATCGCGGGCTCGACCGGCAGTTTGACGACCATGCTGAAGGCGTAACTCCACCGGCAAATATGCCCGGACGCGCAGATAATGCTCTACGGGAAGAATCGGGGCCTGTATACGAATACGCTGTTACGGCTGTGGACGATATCGGTGAGAGCACGAAGAGCCTTGCCGTAAGCACGGATCCTGCGGGATGGCTTTCATGGTGGCCGACAGGGGTTCAGCGAAGTTTCAAGCGACAGACTGGATTCTGGCTTCCACCTTACGTCCCGGCTGCAATGACCCCACCGATGTCCTATCCAGACAGCGAGAAGTGAGCACATCAACTGCTGCATGGTCACAGACAAAGCCGCGTGCCCTAGTGATCGAGCCAGGGTAACAACATCTATTGACTCTAAAGGAATACAAACGATCACTTCTGAACTGTCGAGAGTGTTGGAGATTCGATCAGACTGAGCGAATCAAAAGAAGAAATATGGGAGAACGATGATGCATTTCAAGGTATTTCGGAAGGTTTTTGTTTCGGTGTTGTTGTTGACACTCGGAATTGTAACAGCAGCAGCACAGAAGGATTACTTTAGCAATTGGCCAGCGGGAAGATCTCCACTCGAAGTCGGCAAGCATCTTGCAGAACATTTCGTCACAAGCCCGCATCAGAATTCAGACATAGGCTATAACGAGGTGGGCGCATGGTACGGGGCACTGGACTTCGCGAAGTTGACCGCCGACTCCGAGTTGCGAGACAAGCTCATCCGGCGCTTCGATCCATTGCTTCCGGGCGGTTCGGAGACAAACCTGATCGGGACACGGAAACATGTTGATGACGAGATTTTCGGCATTGTGCCGCTGGAGATTGCAGTCCAGACTAAGGACCCCAAGTATCTGGCCTATGGGATGCACTATGCGGACCAACAGTGGGAGAATCCACAACCAGACGAGCTATCGGGGGAGACGCGCTACTGGATCGACGATATGTACATGCTGACCATCCTGCAATTGCAGGCGTACCGAGCCACTGGCGACAGAAAGTATCTGGACCGGGATGCCCTGGAGATGGTCACTTACCTGAAGAAGCTGCAGGAGCCGAACGGGCTCTTTTACCACGCTCCGGATGTGCCGTTCTTCTGGGCACGCGGAGATGGGTGGATAGCAGCAGGGATGACGGAGATGCTGCGTGACCTGCCAACCAATGATCCAAGGAGGGCCATCATCATGAAGTCGTACATGTCAATGATGGCGGCGCTCCTGAAATATCAGGCGAAGGATGGGATGTGGCGCCAGTTGATCGACCATCCAGAAGCATGGGAGGAAAGCTCCGGCTCGGCGATGTTCACATTTGCCATGATCACTGGGGTGAAAAACGGCTGGCTCGACGCAGCCACTTACGGTCCTGCGGCACGGAAGGGGTGGATCGCGGTCACTGGCTACATCGACCAGAACGACGACGTGACCAATGTTTGCGAAGGAACTGCAAAACAGAACGACTTGAACTATTATCTGGAACGCAAGCGGAGAACCGGCGACTTCCATGGACAAGAAGCAGTTCTATGGGCAGCGTTAGCGCTTTTGCGCTAATCAGACAAGAGTGATCTGCGCTTTTCACTCTTGACTAACAAGGCGTATGACGCGTAAATGGCTGGGCGCAAGAATCAATCTGGCCAGTTGAGAAGGGACTGAATTCTCAGCCAATGCATAGTGGCCTCGTGTTATGCCACCACTGAAGGGAGATTCCATGCGGCCACGCCGACGTAGCATTGGTGCTCTGTTATATTTGAGCGCGGCTTTCTTTCCCGATTTTCTTCCTCTCCATGGGAAGGGGCAGACGGGGCAGCAGGCAGCGATTCAACTTATCCCGCAAGCACTATCTGTCAAAGGCTCCGTAGGAGGCAATACAGTAGCTTGGCCGCGGGCGAAGGCAGCTCCAGCCGTGCGTCTGCCGGATTCCTATGTGGAGCTTTATAAACTGATACTCGCGGAATACCGAGGCAAACCGAATCTGGATTTCGAAACCGCAGCTGCCCTAAGCGACGTGGCGTTTCGTCTCTGGGATCGCACCCACGATACAACCTATCGCCAGGAATCTCTAGATTACTTCAATCGTTCTCTCTCCGATCCCAGCTTCAGCCTGAAAGACTTCCACATAATGCACCATTTTGGAGAACTGGCCTATCGGATGAACAGGGAAAATCTGATTTCTGCCGAGCGGCATCAGCAGTTGGTCAACCTCGTAGAGGCCGAACTGGAGGACTACCTCAAGTCCCCGGACGATGCCAAGAAACCTACTGCAGATGCACTCTTCAACATCCGCATCGGGCAGATCGCCGGTTATGCAGGATTGCTGAAGTTTCTCGACGGGGAGCGATTTGACCAACGCGAGGCCGTTCAACTCAGGCTCGACGCGTTCTGGGGAGAGCTGTGCAAACTGGGCAACACGGACGAAGACGCTGAAAACTACGATTCGCTTGGCATGGCATTTGCGATCGATCTCGGCCGGCTTCTGGGCCGTGAAGACGATCTCAAGGCCGCAGGCTTCCACCGGTACTTCGACAACTTCCGCGATATTGTTTCGCCTTCGGGGCTGGTGCCGGAGTATGGCGACTCCTACTTCAGCTACGACTCTGTACCGATGGACCGCGTCTACCTCCTGGAGTATGCCGCCCACCTCTACAACGACAGCACGTTTCTTGGTCCACTCAGAAAGATGTGGGATCGGCCCCAGGAGGCCCTGCCCGACGAAGACGAGTGGATACGCTCTCTGGCGCTGATCGACATGGGGATGTCCTCCAACACGCCTCAGCCGATTTCCGGTCCTCCCTCGCAAATTCTTTATCGCAATGCTCCCCAAAGCACCCAGCCGGTTCCCGACAAGCTGATTCTGCGCACGGAAAGGCCGCCGGGCGCGTCGATGATCATGATGGATTTGTACGCTTCGGGCTCCCATGCAGCCAAGGATAAGGGACCTTCAATTGGCTATTACGAGTCCGGGCAGGTTCCCCTGTTCCACAGCATGGGAAGGCGTGGAACGCGATCGGCAATTGACGGGAATATCGCCTGGGCGGTGCCGCCCGGCGAGCACTTCCCCGGCTTATGGAACCAGGAGGGCAAGTGGTTCACAATGACGATACCCGTCGAAGTCATCAATAAAAACAACGACGGAAAGTACGTCCTCTCGACAATGGAACTCCGGAATTTTCCGGAGAGCGAGAACAACAAAGACACCACCAGCCTTTGCTTCGACAACCTGAGATTGGTGGGGCCTGAAGGAACTTTGTTGGTTGATAGCTTCGACGCTTCAGACGGATGGGATCGCAACCTGCTGCAGAAGACACCGCCGGCCGACTCGCAAGACAAGACACAGGGCGCAACCTCCCAGTGCATCGCATGGGACAGGGTCAAGGCTCAGGTGATCAAACGAACTCTCCCGGCGCCGTGGCCGACGCCGTTTACGAAGCAACAGTTCTGCGCGCTCAAGTTGGACGTCAAGTACCGAGGCACACGGCCCTATATGCTGGTGCGGGGTTTCGGCGACGAGATCGAGTTGGGCGCCCAGGTTCTGCGCCCTACGCTCAAGAGCGCGATGGTGACACAACGCGGCCAGGATGCCCTGGGGCAAGTGAGTTATGAGAAGTACATCCAGGACGACACCACGCTTACCCGGCAGATCGTCCTCACCTCCGAAGGGTATCTAATCGTGCAGGACACTCTGATGCCCGGCCCGTCGATGAACGGCTGGACAGCCGGGCAGCTCTGGCAGATTTATACACTCGGCAAGCAAGGCGATGGTTGGTTTTCATCCGACGACGATGGAACTTATCCGAATGTTTCGCAGGACCGGGCCGCAAATCCGACCAGGAGCATGCTGGTCCGCTACGCGATATCCAGCGCCACGTCGGCTCAGGACGACCAGGCCAAACAGGACTATACGTATCCAAACCCGAAAGGGCGTGCGGGACAGACGTTCTTCACGACCTACAGCCAGCGAACGGTCCGCGCAGGCCATGCCGAGATTTTCAGCATGGTAGTCGTGCCGTACGACCCGGGCCATACAAGTCTCAAGGAACTCGCCAAAAGCGTCGCGATGAACCAGTCCCCGGACGGCGCGTCAGAAGCCACGGTCACCATGGGATCGAAGACAGTTGTGGTTCGGATCGGCGACACGGAGTGGTCGGTTGAACGGAGAATGCAGTGACACCATCCGGCTTCACTCATCGCTGGGCTACAGGCCCACAGCGTAGACTCTGTGGGATTCCCGTTCGATCCGGATGCGGGTCCGGCAGAATCGAAACGCACGGAGGTGCTGAATGCTGAGAAGAGATTTTCTGTCCGGCTCGCCGCTTGCGATGAGCATGGCTGCCACAGGCGTCGGATTGGCTGCGCCGATCATGACTGCAAAGAGCATTCTGGACTATGGCGCGAAGCCTGATGGCAAGACCCTGGCCAGCAGGGCCATTCAGCGCGCCATTGACGATGTGTTCCAGGCCGGCGGGGGCCTCGTCTATGCACCGCCGGGAACCTTCCTCATCGGTGGCATCGAGTTGAAGAGCCGGGTGACGCTCTATCTCGAATCGGGCTGTGTCTTGCTTGGCAGCAAATCCATTGACGACTATGACTACCATCCCGGCCCATCTGTGCAGGGCGATGCGAATGGCCATCATGTCATCTTCGCGCAGAATGCCGACGATGTGACGCTCTGCGGTCTGGGCACCATTGATGGCCAAGGCGAGGCCTATTGGGAGCCCAATCCCAACCACACCGCGGTGAAGCCGGAAGATGTCTGGAGGGATGGAGCCACCCACTATTACCGGGTGAAGAATAACAATCGCCGGCCCTCGCCGATGGTTGAGTTCGCGCAGTGCCGCAATGTGCGCATCAGCGGCGTTACGCTGAAGAACTCCTCCGGCTGGACGCTGCGGCCGGTTGCCTGCGAGACCGTCATCATTGACGGCATCCGCATTCGCAATCCCGATTTCGGCGTCAATACCGACGGACTGGACATAACGGCCTCGCAGACTGTCTTCGTGTGCAACTGCGACATTGTGACCGGCGACGACGCCATTTGCCTTAAGAGCGAGAATCCCTACGGCGAGGTTCTGCCAACAAGGAACATCACGATTACGAATTGCACGCTGACGACTTCCTGCAATGGCTTCAAACTGGGCACCGCCTCGCAAGGAGCCTTCGAAAACATCGTTTTCAGCAACTCGGTGATTTATAGCGCCATCAGCCCGGTGAACGCGCGTGTGGAGGGCGGTATCAACGTTGAAATGGTGGATGGTGGGAGTGTGGATGGAGTGGTCGTATCCAACATCCGCATGCAGAACGTGCGCGTCCCCATCTTTGTGAGGCTTGGCCAGCGGAAAAAGATGGACGGCACATTCCTGCGCAACGTTCTGATCGAGGGTGTGGATGCGGACGGCGCCATCGATGCCAGTTCCATCACCGGCGTGCCTGGACTTCGCCCATCTGACATCACCATAAGCGATTGCCGCATCCGCACTGTGGCTGCAGGGCAGCCTGAGTGGGCGCAACGCGACATCCCTGAAGTGGCCGATAAGTACCCCCAGGCGGAAATGATGGGACATCTTCCCGCCTACGGCTTCTATGTCCGTCACGCGGACCGGGTGCGCCTGCGCAATGTGGAATGCATTGCGGACAAACCGGATGGGCGGCCCGCGATCGTCTGCGACGATGTGGACGATGTGATCTTCGGAGGCTTGACACTGTCGGCGCCGGCGGGAGGGGCACCGGTGTTCGACCTGAGAGATACGCGCCGGGCATTCCTGACCGGTATGCGCGCGCCAGAGAGCAGTCGCCTGTTTGCGCATGTGAGCGGCGCGAATTCCTCCGGGATCAGGCTGCTAGGAAACTCGCTGGAGCAAGGCCAGCAGGCCGTAAGCTTTGCCGGCGGCGCTTCGGAAGACTCTACGAAGATCGACTGAGGGGCTGCGGGTTCATGGCCGGGAGTCGAAGAAAATTGCCTCTTCCACTCAGTGCTTGCGCAAGTCATAGTTTGACAGCCGGTCATGTCAATCCGGGGGGTCCTCATTGAAGGTGGTTCACACGACCGCCAACTCCACGGTCATTTCCTGCGCACCGCAGCGGAGGGACGGACCTAGAGGACGCATCGTGAAATCCCTAAAGTCGTCGAGAAGTGTCGAGCGGCGCGGATGATCGGAATTCTTGAAAGATTGCAAGAGAAATCCATGGAATCAGAATTGGAGTGAGCGACATGATGAATCGAAGGAAGTTTTGCTCATTGACATCGTCAACTCTTCTAGCCCTGAGATCGCAGAGAATTCTGGGCGCGCGTTTCGGATACGGAGACAGCCGGCCGCTCCCGGGAAGCATGGATGAACTCGTGCTGCAAGCGCCCCTCGGCAACCCATTTTATGCATGGCCGCGGACACTGCTCGCCTGTCCAATTGATAGCCGGGCGCAGATCAGCGCCGCCAGCCATCGCCTGCTCTGTGTGGAGACCGGAGAGGCAGTGCCGTTCCAGGTGTCGAAGCTTGACGATCCGGAGCTTTTGTTTTTCTCTAACCTGCCCGCCGGCGAAACGCGGACGTACCGTCTGGAGCCATCTTCCTCCGGCCAGTCGGATCTAGTGCAGAACGGAGTCACCGTCACGCGGGAGGGAAACAGCCTGACCATCAATTCCGGGCCAATTCAAGTTCGCATCCCCGGTTCGCAGACAGTCACAGGCGAAGCTCCTGGGCCGATCCTTCAGGTCTCGCGCGGCGGCAAGTCGACAGGTCGGTCGAAGTTCGTGCTGCCCGGCCATGCCGTCGTTTCCATCCAGACCGAAGAGCTGGAAACAGGTCCGCTTCGTTCCACGCATCGCATCACCTATATGCTTGCGGGCGGCGCAAAGTACGTGGCGACGATGCAATGCTCCGCTGGCCTTGATTTCGTGCGTCTCCACGAGAACATGGAGTCGCTGCCCGCCGACGCGCAGGGCGAGTTCGACTTTGCCTGGACCGGCTGCAAGTTCGACTACCGGCAGATGCCCAACCATCCCTTTAACTTTCCTCAGGAGCCGCTGCCGTCATACAAAAGCTATCCCTGGGAGGCAATCGCGCCTGCTTTGATGGACAACCAGTTCGGAGTCGTCCCCGGTGTGGACGCGACCGGCAAGATGCCCGTCAACCTCAAGACTTACGAGCCATGGATCGATCATGCATCGGCTTCTTTTGCAAATTTCTGGGGCGACAGCTCCCCGGATGCGGCAGCCATCTTCATAGATCATATGGAGCAGTGGCAAGACCACGAATATGCGATCTGGCGCTCCTCGCCACGGATCGCGGTCGACTTTGTCTACGCAAATTCGACCCTGCACTTTATCTGGAAGATTGTCCAAGGCACGCGCTCCACTTGCATTGCCTTCTATGATCATGCCAAAGACGTGGAAACAATGAGCCGTCTTGAGCGCGGCTTCAAGGGATTCGATCCCTCCGACGGCCAATTTCGAACAAGCATCTTCCCATGCTCCTATGCGCTTGAGCTCCAGAACTGGTGCGGCACGTTCAATTTGGACAAGGCCAAGGGTTGGCAGCTTACCTATCCGGAGCATGCAGCGCTGCCGAAACAGATCTTCGAAGAAGTGGCATACAAGAACGCCGATGACTACTACCGAGAGGTCTCCGGCTCGGAATTCCAAACTCAGCTTGCCCTTACCGGCACGCGCCAACTCAATGGCCGGGCCAACGGCGCCTTTGGTGGGCCGGTCGGCTCACGCGAAATTCTGGAGAGCTGGATACCCGGCTATCAAATGTTCCGCTCGCGACTGAGCCAGAGCCAGCGACGCCGCATCGAAGCGATTTTGCTGCTTGTCGCCTACGTGCACTCGGGCGAGGATTACATGCCCTTGCAGCGCATGCTTTCCGGCCATCCCAACTTCCTGTCGGATGTGAAATCGACTCCTCCGGGGATGTCATTCCTTTTCCCCGATCATCCTGACGCTGATGCCTGGGCAGATGAGTGGGAGGCGTTTCTCCGCCTGAACACCCGATATCACACCCGACCGGCGGTCGAGGCGTGGGACACCCGCGGCGGACGCTGGACGGAGAACCTGGGCACGTATGTCTGGGCCTTCCTGAGACCGGCATCTCGAGCTGCTTTTGTGCTTAAATCCCGCGATGGCTTGCAGCGGCTCTGCACCCCACAACTTGTCAGCATGGCCGACTGGTTGGTGAACGCACTCAGCGCTCCCTTCGCAGGAGAATCTCCAGCCATGATGAAGCGGATTGCCGCAAACAGGCAGCATTACTGGAGCATGGTCAGTCCGTCTGATGGACCGCGCCGGGTGTATCCCCCGGTGGGCGCGCACGCCGAACGCAGGACGACGCCACGAGCGATGTGGTACCTGGGGACGGCCCTCAGGAATTACAGTCCGTTGATCGCCGAGCATTTGATGTGGGTCTCTCGCCCAACTGACATGGATATGGAGACTCCGGTAGATCGGCCGAATGCGTACAAGATCATGGTCGATCAGCCCGACAACCGCGGCACAAATCCTCACCTGCGATCGGCGAAATATACCGGCTTCGGGATCACGCTCCGCGCAGCCGTGGACAGCCCACAGGAAATCTCTATCCACCTGATGCAGATTGATGACGGGCCGAACTATCGCTGGGGACACGCCGGCGAGGGGTCTTGCGGCGTTCTTTACTTCTTTGCCAATGGCAAGGGCTACAGCCACAATGGCTTTGAGAATGCCGGCGACCGCATCGATCAGGATACCGACTTCTGCACCAACTTCGGGGTGTGGAAGGGCACGAGCTACCATGCCATCGGCCAGAACGTGCTCTCCAAACCGCTGTACGATCTCACCTACGCCCAGTTCGCGGAGATTACCGCGCGCCAGGGCGCGAATGCCTACTCATGGCCTGAGTATGTGGGCCGCAGCGTCACCCTCGGGGGTGACGATTACTTTCTCATCTACGATCAGGTCTTCAATCCAGAGGTCACCCATCGCTTCTCATGGTTCGTGCGCAAAGGGGATGACTTCCCCCACATCTCGCTGCTGAAGGGCCCCACGCATAACTTCGAGCAATTCACCACAGTGGAGACCGAGACCACAGAAGGCAAATGGGCCGACGGCATGGGAGACTGCCTCGCTCTGATCACACACAAGGAAGGCATTCAGGCCAAGGCCGCTCCCTTTGGCTGCAGAGTGAGTATGCCCGGAGGAAACGATCTCGTCTTCGCTAACCAGGAGACGATTCAGTTCCAGGAGGGCGACAACGCCTTCACCGGCACATCGGGCATCATTCGCGACCGCGGGGACGGGTTCGAGGTGGCTCTGTTTCACGGCACTCATATCGCCGCCGCCGGCTTCCGCTTCACGACGCGCGACACCAACCTGGGCATCTCGGCAAAGTTCGCGAAGTCCGCGGCCAATGGCCAAGCCGAAGGCTATTTCTTTGCGCCGGCCGCGTCCGAGATCGAGATCAGTCTTCCACCGCACGCAGACAAGGCCGTCCTCTACATCGATGGAACCCATGCCGGCAGCCCGCAAAGCGACCGGATTGCCGCCACTTTGTCTGCGGGCATGCATCGCTGGGAGTTGACCGCAGGCCTGCCAATGCCGCTTGCTCCCTGTATCGAATACACCGAGTACAGCAGCGGCGGTGCAATCGTATGCGGCACTCCCGTCGCCGCGGCCACAAGTTATCAACTGGAGATCAGCGCCGATAACGCCATGACATGGCAGCCTGCGGGTGCTGCCGCCTCAACGCCGGTGATCACTCTTACCGGTCTCGCCAACGGCAAGAAATATCATTTGCGAATGATTGCCAATAACGAAGAGCACATTAGCCCGGCCGGTCCCGAGTATCCGCTCTACATCACGCAGGACCCACCTCCTCCACCTGACGGAGTGCATGTGGAGCTTTCCGAGGGGCTGGCAACGCTCACGTGGGGCGAGGTCCTCGGCGTCACCGAGTACCGCGTCTACCGCAGGGAAAAAGGCGAGGCTCAATTCGCAGTTGCCTACGCAGGCCGCGCAACCACGTGGGTGGATACCGACTCATCCATTCTTCCGTCGGCAAGCTCACCCAGGAACTCGGCCAGCAGAAGCAATGCCCCTCAGGCTGCCATTGAGTATTACGTCACGGCGAGCAATCACAACGGCGAAGGCCCTCGCACCCGTATATCGAACACCGTCCCCGCCTCCTGGAGAAACTGGAATCCGACCGATGGAGAGCCCTTCCGCCGCACGCAATGGTTGATAGAAGGCAACCAGCCCAACGACGGCGGAGATCGTCATTACCCAAGATGATCCATCTATCTCAAGATCTAGTAAGGCGGCGAATCGAAAGCCTCCCACATCACTCTGGAGGTGGGAAGGGACGGGCAACGCGAACGGACCTGCCACCGTGACTGCGATGTCCAATGCTGATGCTGAGAACTCTATAGTCGACCCACATGCAGTCATTCCGCAGACGGGCACAGCTGCCATGGCAGGGAATGAGTTGAAATGCACGCTTCCATTCAATTCGTTGACTGCATTTCGTTGGCATGCAGAAAGGTAAGGAGACACTAGTGAACACACGAAGAGATTTTCTCAAGACGGCTGCTATGTCGGTGGCCTGTGCGGCTTTACTGGATGCTGCACAGGCTGCAAGGGCGGCTTTCTCGGACACGGCGCCAGTAGCGAGCAGCGCACAACTCAACTGGCTCAAGCTCGGCTATGGCCTGTTTCTGCACTTCGGTCCCAACACGTTCGCGGGCGTAGGCTGGGGCGATGGAAAGTTTCCAGCCCGTGCTTTCGCCCCATCCACACTTGATTGTGGACAATGGGCTGAGGTTGCGCGCGAGGCCGGCATGCGCTACGCCGTGCTGACCGCAAAGCACCACGACGGCTTTTGCTTGTGGCCCAGCCAACACACGGATTACTGCGTAAGGAACTCGCCTGCTGGCGACGTCTGTGCCAAGTTCGTCGAGGCGTTTCACAGGGCCGGCATCCAGACTGGATTCTATTACTCGCTTTGGGACAGGAATTGCCCGTTCTATGAGGACGACAAGGCGTACGCCGAGTACATGCGGGCGCAGCTATCGGAACTGTTGACGCAGTACGGACCCGTGACAGAAGTATTTTTCGACGGCGCCTGGGATAAGGACTATCCCACTCGCCAGTGGTCCTTCGATCCCGCCTGGGAGAAAGAGCCGACATCCGGTCTCAAGCACGGCGAGCGATGGGAATGGCAAGAGCTCTACGCCCTGATTCACCGTTGTCAGCCGCAATGCATCGTCCTGAACAACTCCAGCAGTGACCGGCCGGGAGGTGTACGTTACCTGCCTTTGGACGCGCGTACTGCAGAACGTTTCGACTTTATCTATCATAATCGCATTGTTGAGCCGATCATCGATCCACACTACACGACAGCCGATGGACACGCTTTGTGGTTACCGCTTGAGTTTTGTGACACACTTACTCCCGACTGGTTTTGGAAGAAGACCGACTACTTCATCCATCCGTCAGTGGAAACCATCGCCGGCTGGCGCTCCAGAGCGCAGGCAGCGAAAGCGAACCTGTTGTTGAATGTCGGCCCCGACTCTCGCGGACTGATTCCCGAGTACAACCAACTCTTCCTTCGGATGGCATCGGCGGAGTTGCGGCGGCGTAATTCCTCAAGCATGAGGTGACGCATTTGGTGCTCGGAGAATCCTCTTCTTCTGCATCCCGAGCTATCCAGGCAGCCACAAAAGCCGCTTCAGCGGCGCGCGATTGTGTCCGCCGTCGCAGCGGCTTCATTCAAGTCGGCTAGCGTTCGCTGATCGCGCTGAGATCGGCGGTCAGTTGCTCCCAGTTATCCTGTTTCCGAAGGTACACCTTTTGAAACGTCCGGATTCTCTCGATTGGAGCATTGACTTGACAGAGTTTAGGAAGGCGGTTTTCAGAATTCTTTTGAAACGGGCAGGATCTCTCCTGGTAAGACTCTGGAGCGCGGAATTCGCGGAACGCTTGGAGAATTCCCAAGCTGCTCGGTGATCGTGGATTACCCGTCGTTCCAAGAGAGGTCCTCGAAAGCCGCAGGGGCCAGGAATGCATTGGGGGCATTTCACAGCAGCAATCTCCTTATGCGAATAGTCGCCATTTCGGGTGAATGACGCCCAACTCGTTGCGGGCTTGCAAATCCAATTTGTGAATGATAAAGGATGCCAGCTCAAACGGTCGACGCAACACTTGCTTGTAGTCTACTTGCAGGAGTCTGGAAACCCAATGTCTTTCTGGGACGTTGATTCAAGCGCCGCGAGACCTGGTCGAGCTGCGCTTGAGAGACGGGGGACAGGTCGGTTCCTCGGGGGAAGTATTGTCGCAGCAGTAGATTGGTGTTTTCGTTCGTGCCGCGCTGCCAGGGACTCTGCGGATCGCAGAAATACACTTTCACATTGGTGGCCACTGTAGACGCCTTGTGCCTAGCCATCTCCAACCCGCGATCCCACGTCAGCGAGCGTCGCAGGGTCGCCGGGAGTTTAAGAACCTGTCGACTCAAGGCCGCAACGACAGCTTCCGTGTCTTTGCTCGGCACCTTGACCAGCATGGCAAAGCGCGATTGACGCTCGACTAAAGTCGCAATGTAACTATTCTTTGCGCCGCTCAGCAGATCGCCTTCCCAATGACCAGGAACCGCTCGGTCTTTCGCTTCCGCAGGCCTTTCGCGGATCGAGAGGGCATCGACGATTTGACCCCGTGACTGTCCCCTGACCGTCGCATGTCGCGAGCGACGCATCCTCCGCCTGGACCGCAGATGCGCCATCAGCTCTTTTTTCAGCACGCCCCGCGCTTGGATGAACAGGCTACGGTAAATGGTCTCGTGGGACACGCGCATGCTTTCGTCATCGGGATACTGCGTCTTCAGCCATCCGGAAATCTGCTCCGGCGACCAGTCCGACACCAGTTTACTCGCAACAATGTTCCGCAACTTGCGGTTCCCGGCAAGGAGACACCTCTTTGGCCGCAACGCGGATTCCCAGGCTTGGCAATCCGCATCGTGGGCCCGATAGGCCGAACGGCCCCCATGGCGTATAACCTCCCGACTCACCGTTGACGCCGCGCGATCGAGGCCACTGGCTATCTCACGAATCGATGAGCCGGAAGCAATCCCTCGCGAAATGTCCTCTCGTTCAGCCAAGCTGAGCGCTAGACGCGAGCGCGCGCGAGCGGCTGGAGGAATCCCTCCACGAGGTAACAACAAACAGTGAATGCAGCTAGCGGACTTGCCATAGGCACGCCCAATCTCATGCAACGACTCCCCAGCCTTCCATCGGCTCCAGACATTCGATCTCTGCGCAGCAGAAAGTCTCGACCGCTTCCCTTGGCTCATAACACCATCCTTCAAAAGAAGAAGTTCTATTAGATGGTGTTGCATCGACCGATCGAATCCACCGACGTTATCATTCACAAGTCGTCACCGAAATCGGATGACTTCCCGCCATGTTCGTGTCCCAATCAGAGCCCTAGATATTCATGCAGAGCCTGCCTGCGCGACTCTGCATCCTGCGAGAGATTGTCGATCAAAGGAGATGTCGGAGCAATTGTCTGGGAAGCTGGTGGACAATTGCTCCAACGTACTTCACGCAGCCATCAACAATGCTTCAACCTTCATAGCGGCCGCGTCCTGCATGTGCGGGAGAACGTGCGAGTAGACCTCGAGCGTGAATGCCGCAGAGGCGTGCCCGAGTTGTTCGCTCACGACCTTTGGCGAGACACCAGCCACCAGGGCCAGGGTAGCTGCTGTATGGCGCAGATCGTAGAGACGGATGTTCGGGAGACCAGCTGACTCAAGCAGCGGTTTGAAGTGGCGCCCGACGAATTTCGCTTCACGAATCGGACTACCAAGGTGCGACGTGAAGACGAGATCGCCGGGCTTGGCTCCGGCCGCTTTGGCTTTTTCTTCCAATCTGCGAAGGAGAGACATTACCCAATTCTGCAGCTTGACCATGCGACGGCTGCGTTCCCGTTTGGTGTCCTCGAAACGCCATTCTCGTTCCTGCCATTCGAGAGTCTTTGAAACGCTTGCCGTGCCGCGCTCGAGGTCGAAGTCCGACCATGTAAGCGCGAGGTATTCGCTCGGCCTCATGCCAGTGGTGATCGCGAGAGCAAACAAGACCTCATACGTGTGCCCCGAAATCGCCGCGATGAAATGCTTAGCCTGTTCGACATCGAATACGGTGAAGCGCCGCCGTGATTGCCGCGGCAGATGGACGTCCTCGGCCGGATTCGTCAAAAGGAGCTTCCAACGTACACCCTGCCGCAATGCCGAAGAGAGCACCGCGTGCGTGTAGCAAATCGTGCGTGCCGACAGCTTTCGGTTCAGCAGCTCGCTGTAGAGCGTCTGAATTTCTGCCGGCGAAAGCTCCCCGAGGGGTCTTGCGCCCAGACGTGGACGGACGTACCGTGCGAGCAGGGTCGAGTAATCGCGGAGGCTCTTCGCGCGCAACCGGGGCCGGGCAGAGATGTCGAGCCAGTGATCGAGTTACTGGCCGAGGGTTTGCCGTGAAGAGCGGATGTTGCGACCGAGGTCCCGCTCCGCCAGCATGTGGTTGAGGTGAGCCTGAGCAGACCGCAATCCGCCATGAATGAATTTGCCGATGTACTTGCGCCTCCGAGTTTCCGGATCGCGGCCGACGTAGATGCGGACCAGCCATGTATTGGATCCACGGCGAATAATCTGGCCAGTCTTTCGAGCCACACTGCGTCCAAAATCAAGAAAAGCGGCACACGTGTAGCACACATGGCCGCTACTCAGGGCTCGTTTTATTGGAGAATTAATGAATGGGACGCTGACGGGGGTTCAGCACCTGCTGTTTCCCTGAAGGCCCGCGGGTTGACCCGCAGTCGGGCACACAACCGGCACACTGGGGCGGAGGAAATCGAATTTTATTCAGCTTCAAGAGGGGGTGTTTTTGATCGTTCGACTCAGTGACTGCAACCTACGTTCAGGCGCGGCGTGAATCGGGGGCGAGAAGCCGACTCCCAAGGAACGATCAACCGTTCGCGGCTGGAACGATGCGGAATCCGAGGTGTGCCGCTTGTTTGCGAAGCCGCATCTCCGCTCGGCGCACGGTCTCCTCTTCTGACCTGTGAAATACGCTCTCGTTGTAGGGCTCCTTTGTGCTCAGCATGTGGTAGACGATTCGGGCAAGCTTGTGAGCGGTGGCTGTAATCGCTTGGGGCTTACCGAGCTTTCTGACAATTCTTCGGAAGAACTCGCCCAGGTAGTCTTTGGCATGGTGAAGGGACTGGGCGCCCATACGCAGCGCAGTTGCGACTCGGCTTCGCACGCGCCGGCTCTTGGTGAAGAGCACTTTGCCACCGCTGATCTTCTTTTCCGGACAGAGCCCCAGCCAGGACGCAAATGCTGAGGCGTTCCGGAATCGCGAGACGTCGGTGCCTACTTCGCAGAGGATGGTTTGAGCAGTTACGGCGCTGATGCCGGGGACGTTGGTCAGATCTACTCCAAAAATGCGGTAGAGTTCTGCGCGAAGGTCAAACATCTTTGGTTCATACCGGCACTTTTGATGATGTCGAGCCTTGGTCCGTGGCGGCGGCGCCTTCTCCGCAGTGACTGCCGTCTGCAATTCGCCCATGTGATGTTCAATCTCTCGGTCTACTTCGACAACAAGTTGCTGGTAATAACGAAAAGCGGTGAGTGACTGACGAAGGGCAAAGAGGTGCTCGGCACGGTAATCACCTTCGAGCGATTTTGCAATGGTGTCTTCGCTGCTTTTCACGCCGCCGTGGCAAAGCCGTGCCAGGCTGAGGGGATCGCGCTGGCCTGTAAGAACCGCATCCAGTATCTTGAGGCCGCTGACTCCTGTGATGTCGTTCAGCACGCGATGAATCTGAAGATTCATTTGGTCGAGGGACTTTTGCATATGCAGGACATGCTCTGCGGCCATCTGGATTAGGCTGCTACGATGTCGCCAAAGTGATCGAATGGCGCAGATCTCTCCTGGCGGTCGAAAGCTGGCGCGTAGCAAGCCTACCGAATGCAAATACTGCAGCCACTGGCAATCGGAGACGTCGGTCTTTCGGCCAGGCACATTCTTCACATGCTGCGCATTGACAAGGCAGACCTCAAGTCCTCGTGCTTCGAGAATCTGGTACACGGGAATCCAATACACACTCGTGGACTCCATCGCTACGGAACGAATCCCGCACTGTTCAAGCCAATCCGCGAGGACGTGGAGATCCCGCGTGAACGTTGGGAAACTCCGCACCGGTTGTGGATCGCGGTCAGCAGCGACGGCGACGTACAACTCGCTTGCCCCTACATCAATGCCGGCCGCGTCCGGATGCAATACCGGCAAAGTGTCGCATCTTCTCTTGCTCTTCTTAGCCATTTGCTCCTCCGTGGAGGCCGCTCGGATGCCCGGGGCGCGGAAACAGAGCAAACTCCCAATCGAGATCGTTGCCGGGAACCAGCAAGCGTCATCACACGTCTGTACGCAACCCCAGACCCACGCTTTTCGGCCGGGCTTCACACCGAGCACCAATGTCGGCGCGGGCTGTAGCTGCCATCCGAGGGCATCAGCAATATCTTCGCTCGACTCGCGTTCCTTTACATCCTGTCTGGCGAGGGCCAGTTGCACGCTTCTCGGGAGTAATCTGTGTTTGGCTGACGATTTTGAATTTTCCCAGGTCTCAAAATCGAGGCCTGGAACACCCTATCATGGTGCAAAGGATAGCGCTTCGGGACCGGGGCCACCAGTCTTCAATCGAAAAGTTCAGTTGAAGGCTTTTGATCCCGTTAACGTCCTGTAGTACGTATTACCGTAAATCACGTTGGACATATGGGCTGGAATAATGTATTGGCGTATGGCTCCCGCATGTTGCACTGTGAGAGCTATTTTCACAGGACCCGAAAGGTCATAAGGAATCATATCCGAGCGGGGAGTATTGAGGAGCTTAGTGAGCGAATCATGATCAATTGGTGCCTCGATGGTATATCCATCAAGATCCAGGTCCTTGCTGGCGATACACGCTTCGCTGCTAAGTAGATACTCGATCCTAGTTACTCTAACCCGCTCTGTTGCTTTTGCTGCAACAAACTGTGAGGGAGGCTTCCCGGCTATATCGAACGAAATGCTAAACGGATTTGGTTTTGGAGGCCGAGCGGCCGGCGAGCCTTCTTGAATCGAGCCAGCCAAGTTCTTGACTTCGGTAACATTGCGGAGGAATGAAGCAGTGTTCTGCACATTACACCCGATCTGCTTGGAAATATCAGCTACCAGTTGATGAAGTTGACCTTCTTGAATGGCAGATAGAGCATTGAGCAGACTCAGAGGCCCGCTGAGCTCGCTTGCGCTCAGACCTGCGAGCAAGGGAGCAAGAAAATAGCCGCTTCCCCACCGCGCGCCCAATTCGAACATCACGAAGTGAGAGCCGAGGCTGTTCGGCGTTATCAGACCAACCACGACCTTGGCAGTTTTCACTTCTTCCCTGAGCTTTTGCTCCGTATTTATCCCGACGGGCAATCTGTACCCGTCAACACTGCTGCATCTGATCAGGTCCGCGGGTACGGCAAGCGCGGCTCTAAAGAGGTTTACCAGGGCCTCTGCAAGAACCGCATCCTTGCTGCTGTGCGAAATGAAGATCATCAACCGTCCAGGGGCATCAGCAGTTTCGGCATTGGGGTCTTCAGCCCCCTGTGCAACGGACCAGCTCAGTTGCTTGATCGCACTTCTTAATGCAAACACTTCAGCCGAAAGCGTCCGGTTTGCAGTCCGGCGGAGCGTCTCCTCGTTATCGTGGGTGCTGATCGCGACGGCTTGGGCCGCGCCAAAAGTGGTGACGATCGAGCTTCCAGGAGAAAACGCTCGCTCAAGTGCTCCTTCCGCTGTCGCAGTCCATTCATCACGCCGGGGAGACCCGAACGGCTCAGACTCAAGGGCCGCTGATTCTTCAATCAGCTTTTCGAGTATCTCAATCGCGCGATGCGGCGGAAGAGACGGCTTACCTGTTGACGGTGTTCCCGTCGATCCTGGGTGTTTAGGCATGCTGTCCTCGAAAAAGCTGGTTCGGAAACGAGTATAATCCGGTGTCTTCGATTCCGCATTGATGGGATTCGGCAGCAATCCTCCAGCCCAGCGCAATAATTGGCAGGAAGGCGGAGGTTTACTCCCCGTAAACGCCCTAGCGTTCCTCATTCTTCAGCCCTATTCGGCCATGAAGATCGCGGGACACTGGCCGGTCGGGTCGAGGACTGGCGCGGTATTCCGTAGGTCAAGCCTAGCTGTTGCTCCCCGTTTCCTCTGGGAGTGCCTCAGTAGCCCAACCGTAAATCCGTTTCCAGCCCCCGCCACATCGCACCCAGCGTGCGGATTTCCCGCACTGGGCGCACCTGTTTGCTTCGTATCAAGGGTTATGTGGCCTATGGTGCTGGGGCGACTTCCGCACTGGCCCATCGACGAAGCTGGTAATCATTAAACAAGCCCAGCCGTTCATAGAACCATGTGCTACTCCACCGCTTCCAGCCAAAGCCTTGTCGTCCCCGAGCGCGCATCAGATGCCGCCTGACCTTCCTCTCTACCCATTCCTTGACCAGCGTGAAGCAGGAACTGGAATGACCGACCCGAAAATAATTCACCCAACCACGCAGAACCTGATTGACTTTCGCAATGACCAGTTCGACGGGCCAGCTGACATGCTGCCGGAAGATTTCCCGGAGCTTCGCAAACAGCGCGGTGCGCTGCTTCAGCCGAGGCGCATAGTGTGGCCGCCACTTCCGCTGAAAGCTGAGAATGCGCCGAAATTCAAAACCCAGGAAGGTAAAGCTCTCTCCCTTTTTCAGATCGACCATCCGACTCTTGTCCTCGTTGATCGCAACGCGTAGCTTGGCGAACTCCTCGCGCAATCGTCTGTTGATCGCCGTCACCAGCCAGTCACTTCGCCGCTCGGCGTCGATCAAGATCACCATGTCGTCCGCAAATCTGGCATATTGGACTTTGGTGGACTTGCCCCTGCGCGTGACCTGCACCGCCTTCTCCAGCATCCTGTCTACCTCATTCAGGTAGAGGTTACTGAGCAACGGTGAAATCACACCGCCCTGGGGAACGCCCTTCGTCCCGGTCGCCTTCAACATCATCTTGAGCAGGTGCATGACCGCATCATCCTGAACCCGTCGCGCCACTTTCTCTAACAACAGCGAATGCTGAACGTTATCGAAGTAGGCGGTTAGGTCCAGATCGACGATGCGCGTCTTCTCTTCGACGATGGCGCGGGCTACCCGGGCTACGGCTTCATGCGCCGTCCGTTTCGGTCGATATCCATACGACCCCGATTGGAAATCCGCTTCGAAGATCGGCTCCAGAATGAGCTTGAGTGCTCCCTGGACCACGCGATCCCGGATGCAGGGAATCGAGAGAACGCGGACTTTCTTCCCCCCGTCCTTCGGTATCGCCTTCTTCCGTGCCGGCATGGGCCGATACGTGTTGTTGACCAGTTCCGTCCGAATCTGGTCGAGGAAAGCTTCCACTCCACCTTCCTCGATGGCCTGGAACGTAACGCCGTCGATGCCCGGCGCCCCGTTATTGCTCCTTGCCATCTGATAGGCTTCGCGCAAGGTCTCCATCTTGCAGACGTGGACGTACAGTCCCCAGAAACGCCAAAGCGGTTCTGCCTTCGCCTTGGCATATAGACTCCTCCGCAGGTCCTGCAAACCAATGGGCGCTTTTGTCATTTCACCCTTGCCTCCCGTGTTGTTGGAGCCGCTACAAACAGCAGGGTTCCTTCGCTCCACGGACATTACTCCGCTTCCTCGCTAATACGAACCCAGCCGAACCCCTCTCGCCGTCGGCCGACTTCCCGGTGTCCCCGGTTATGCGGCTTCCCTGCTCCGGCGATTTCGCGCCGGGACGAGGAGGGTCTCTCCAGTTGCTTGGCATCACCTTGTCACCGTGCTGTCCCTACCAACCCCGCCGAAGTGGTTCGCCGCATCAGTCCTTGCGACGCGCCATGCTGCCTTCGCCCGAAAAGTGAGGGCTCGGCCTTCGGGTTGCAGTACTTTCGAGGCCATACGGGTTCACTTGCGTTACGGCCCGGCGACTCGCTCACCATCCTGAACAGATGGCTTTGTCAATAGGCTTCAGGATTTTCAGTCTCCTTCCTTCCTGCTATTCAAGCTATGGGGCCTTGGACTCTTGCCCCGGTGGGACTCACACCCACTGGTCATGCCAGCCTTCGCTGGACGCACACTTCCCGTTACCAATCTTGAAGTGAGGCCCAAGCGATACCTCGACGAATGTCGCGATCCCATGGTTCGCGGGTTGATCCAGCAGGCTATCGAGAGCTTCGGCCAGCTTCAACAAATCTTTATCGATTGACCCCTGCTTGTCGTCGTTAGAAGTAACCACCGTTGCAGCGTACCGCGCACGCAAAACGGATGGATTCAGAGGAAGTGATCGTCGCTAAGCAGCCTTCTTCCCTTCTGCGCAATCACGTACAATTGGAGTCCATTCGCGATTGAGCTTGCCGACGCACAGGGGAGTGCGGAATGGCTAAACGAATCATTTACTGCGCCGACGGAACCTGGGATGCGCCCGGGAGCGAGACCAACGTCTTTCTCATCTACAAGGCGCTCGCCAGCGGCGCCGGCCAGGAGATGTTTTACAACGACGGTACAGGCGCCGACTCGACCGATCCCAATCAGATCCTCGAGGGCGCCTTCGGCCAGGGACTCTTCCATAAGATTCAGGTCGGTTATACCGCCATCGCGGATGTCTACGAGCCGGGTGACCAGATCTATCTCTTCGGATTCAGCCGCGGCGCCTACACCGTGCGCAGCCTCGCCGGGATGATCGCCAACTGCGGCCTGCCCACCGGGAACTTCACCCCCGATTGCGTCACCCAGGTCTTCGCCGCTTACCGCGACCCCACAAACCGCGCGTCGATTCTTGCCGGCCTGGGCGCGTGCGCGCTTACCAACGCGCCCATCCAGATGATCGGTGTGTGGGACACGGTGGGCTCGCTCGGCATTCCCGCTATTTTTGGCGGCGTGGACGAAGCGCAATACGGTTTCCTTGATACCTCGCTGCACCCGGACGTGCAGAGCGCGTACCAGGCCTTGGCCATCGACGAGGCGCGGGCCCAGTTTCCGGCCACGCTGTGGACCTCGACGCCGGCGCCGGGGCAGACCTTAGTGCAGGTGTGGTTTTCCGGCTGCCACGGCGACGTGGGCGGAGGCACGCCGCAGGGAGGGCCGATGGACAACGGCACGCGCCTTTGCGATATCACGCTGGGCTGGATGATCGGCAACGCCCAGGCGCAGGGGCTTACCTTCAAGCCGGCGGCGATTGCGCCCTATGCAACCTTCTCCGCGCAGACGGCGCTGGACGCGATCAACCAGACCTGGACCCCGGTCTACGGACCGAGGCATCTGCGGCCCATCGCTGCGGATGCCCAAGTGGCAAACAGCGTGGCCCTGCGCGTCCAGTCTAGGCTTTCTTACGAGCCGGGGAACCTGAATCTGAACAATGGAGCTTTGGGACGTGGGTATTCGGTGGTGACGGTAGTGGACGAGGGCTCCGAGGTTGCATCGCGAGGGCCGGAGCCCAAAACCGCCGACGAAAGCGTCGACAAGCTAGAAGTTGTCGATGCAAGCATTACCGATGCGACCGAGCCGCCTGCCGCTTCATACCGAATCACTTATGCGGCCTTTGAAGGGGACATTGTCGGTTTTGACCAACGAAGCTTCGGGGAGCCCTTGCGAGATTCGCTGGGCGCGGACGTGTATGCAGGTCATCTTGCGCAACTAATCGTAGCGAGAAAGACGCCCCTACCCCTTTCGCTTGGCCTGTTTGGAGAATGGGGCGCCGGCAAAAGCTACTTCATGAGGCTGCTGCACCAGAAGATTGATCAACTTACCGCGCGAGATGACGAAGTCTTTTGCCGCAAAGTAGTTCAAATTCACTTCAACGCATGGCACTATCTCGACACAAATCTTTGGGCCAACTTAGTCTGCGAGATCTTCGACAACCTGTTCGCAAACTTGGCCAGACGGCCTGACACAAAAAACAAGGTAGAGACACTGAAGCAAAAGTTGGCCGAGGAGGGGGCCCTGGCAGAGGAGGCAAAGAAGGCGCTGGCCGATGCGACGAAAGCACGCACTCGGGCCGAAGAGAAGTGGCGCGAAGCTACGCAGAAACGAAGGGCAATACAAACGAAGATCACTTCATTCATAGACGACCTGGCAAATGTTGTCACCGACGAAAAGACACAGCTTGAGCTGAAAGAACTCTCGGATGGGCTTGGTCTCACCCGTTTGAGTGCTTCGTTCTCCGAACTCGAGGCCCGGGCGATGGAAGCGCGAAGCCTTGCCGGCCGCTTCCGCACGTTGGCGATCAGTGTGTTGAGTCCTGAGGGCCTGTACAGACGCCTGGCACTTCTCTTCGCCGCTTTGCTGGTTCCCGTGCTACTCGCCTATGTTGTGCCGCGGATACTCAAGATTGATAGCGGCGAGCTCTCGGTGTTCACTCGCCTCATAACCGGGGCGGTCACACTCATCGGAGGGATTGCGACTTGGATTTCCGCCCAAACCAAACGAGGCACGGAGCTGATTGGTAAGCTGGAAGCGGCGTACGAACGGGTCAAAAAATCCCAGGAGAGATTGCGTCAAGGTGCGGAAGCATCGCAGGACCAGCAGGCTCTGGACAAGTGCATTGAAGAAGAGGCTGACGCAAGCCACCGGCTGAATGAGACCCAGGCGAGGGTCCGCGCAATCGAGTCGGAACTGCATGACCTTACCCCAGGCCGTAGGCTGCTCCATTTCGTGGAACAACGGTCTGAAGCCAACGATTATCGGCAATATCTTGGCCTCGTAAACTTGGTCCGGCGTGATTTTGAGCAATTGAGCCATCTACTTCGAGAAGGGGTTGAGCAGAGCAGAAACGATCAGTCAATGTTGGATCGGATCGTTCTTTATATCGATGACCTGGACCGATGCAAATCGGATCGCGTTGTTGCGGTTCTCGAAGCGGTTCACCTGCTGCTAGCCTTTCCCATCTTTGCCGTTGTTGTCGCGGTGGATCCCAGGTGGTTGCGGCAAAGCCTGACGGAGCACTACCCAGCGCAGCTTTCCGACGGACGAAAGGTTGACGAGCAATTCCTGGACGAGACTTGGCAAAGACCGGCGAGTCCGCAAGACTATCTTGAAAAGATTTTTCAGGTGCCGTTCCAGCTACAGCGGGTGGAAGAGAAGAGTTTTGCTGCGCTCGTTACCCAGCTGCTTTCGGTAGCTGCCGCACCGAATCCTCTCAGTTCGCCTGTCCTGGCTACGGAGGTTATCCCGCAGATGCCGAGCGCGGATCAAGAGCTTTTTCCGGCAACTGATCAGCCGGTAATACAAACGGAGCCCAAGACCGAGGTTTCGCCTGATGTGGCGACTTCAACACCCACTCGCGCGCCGGAAGAGGTCCAGGTGGCACCGGAACGGCTACTGCTTGAAGAATGGGAGCAGGCGGCGATTAAGCGATGTTACCCGCTATTCCGGACGCCGCGCGCCGTCAAGCGCCTCGTCAACACTTATTGCCTGATCCGAGTCGGCGTAGAAAGACCGGAATGGGAGGAATTTCTAGGCTCAGAGAAAAACTCGAAGGCTGAATATCGAACTCCGCTGCTCATGCTTGCGGTTGCAGCGGCATACCCCAGTTTGGCACGGCATTGGCTGCACGCGGTTGTTAACGACGAGAAGTGGACGCCGGCTGCGAGGGAAGTGAGAGCCTCATCCAATTCTGGCAGCTTCAGTATCCAGCATGGCGAGTGGGGCGAACTGAATGCAGAGCTGGTTCAGATGGGAGCAGACGAGTTTGCCCCGTTCGAGCCGGAGGTCGTTCGAAAGTGGGCTCCCAAAGTCGGACGATATTCTTTCTGAGGGATCAGCGCATCCCGTGAATGTTGATTTGACCCTCTCAATTTGGTTTTCGAGAAATCAACAAGCGGCGAGGAGTGGAAAGGAAGCTTTACCGTCGGAGGAGTCGAGCTGGATCAGTCCCGAAAAACGCCGCTGGGTCCCTCTTCTTCCAGCCTCGGATCGGTTGTGAGATCGCGGGACGCTAGCCGACCAGCATTCACTCACGTACACCGCTCCTCCTGGCTTGAAGCGGGCCAGTGGACGTAACGCCTGAGCTTTGATGGATCACCACGTCACTCATAATTCCGGGGGCTCATCGCCCTCAAATGAAGGATCGTAACCAACAAACAGCAAGCACTCCAACCTGTCTGCCTCAAAAAGAACATCCCCCGGGATTCGCTTCCTCTCAACTGCCAAATATTCTCGCAGCCCATTCACAGCTCGAGCTACGCTCTTGTGAATCATCGGGTCGTTCTTGGTCATCGCGATGTAGCGGCGCGCCGTCTGCACGAAGGTCCTGAATTCCGGCACCGGATATTTTCGCTTGTTCGAAAGTGCGAGGTTGAAAGTCGCCCGGCGCTCCGCGACCTCCTCGGCGACTGTATCTTTCTCTGAATCCGGCATTGTCGTTGCTCCCTTCGATGGTGCGCCGAGTCCTCGTTCGGGCGAATCAGATTAGGTCCAACTGAGAATATAGCGCGCTGATCAGTGAGCCTGCATCATCGGTCCGCGGGCCCCTGAACCTTTCCTGCGCGATTCGATCCGAACAATCTCCTGATCGTCTTTGATCGCCCTGATCGGCTATGAGATCCCATGACGCTGGCCGACTTAAGGGGAGCAATCTTGCATTTCCGCCCGTAATCCATTGAGCATGTCGTAATTGTCGGGTGCGCGGTGATTCGAGAGTGGCCTGCCGGTTGAAGAACTAATTCCAAACCCGGTTGCTCTATGCGTATAGTGCAAGCAGAGGCTTTCCGAGCAAAGTGACTCCTGCCATGACACGATACCGTAGGGCGGCTCCTCTGTTCCCGGTATTGTTTGTTTTCGCAATGGCGGCTGCAGCGCAGCCTTTCGGCTCGAACACCAGCGACAGCGCGATCGTCCGTCTCGGCCAGTCCGCAGTTCCGCTTTACGGACCGTGGAAGTTTACTGTCGGCGACTCGCCCATCGATCCGGCGACGAAGCAGCCCCTGTGGGCCCAACCGGACTTCGACGACTCGCGCTGGGAGACCGTGAATCTCACCCCCGGGCATGGCGCAGTCGATCCGATAGCCGGCCTCAGCGGTTACGTTCCCGGCTGGACCACGCGCGGGCACTCCGGCTACTGGGGCTACGCCTGGTACCGCATCCGCGTACGTGTGGAGGCGCGGCCGGGAGAAAAACTCGCGATGGCAGGTCCGGCCGATATGGACGACGCCTATCAGGCCTTCTCCAACGGAGAACTCGCGGGCCAGTTCGGCGATTTTCGAGCCAGCCATCCCAAGGTCTTCTATACTCAGCCGGTCATGTTCCCGCTGCCGCAGATCAGTCAGCCTAGCGGCAGCATCGCAAACAGGCGGGATACAGGCAGCTATGTGCTGGCCTTTCGTGTGTGGATGGAGCCCTACACCCTGCTGCAAACGCCCGATGCGGGCGGCTTTCATTCAGCGCCCATATTGGGCGATGCGGAAGCCGTTAGGGCCGTATACACCGTGCGGTGGGTGGAACTGGTGCGGAGCTACTCGCCTCCTGCCTTTGAAGCATTTCTATTCGGGCTGCTCGGCCTGATGGCCTTCAGTCTCCTCCTGTTTGACCGCTCCGACCATGTCTACGCATGGATGGGAGTGCTCTTTCTCCTGATCGCCGTCGTAGATGGGATCGAAGCGCTCGGATTCTGGTCGCAAATCCTGGCCGTACCCGACTACGACCTGTTGACCGATGGTTTCCTCGTTCCCATTCTTTACGCCGTTTGGACCATTGTCTGGTGGGTCTGGTTTGGGCGCCAGGACAGGTGGGTTCCCCGTGCTGTGATGGGACTGACCCTGTCGCTGATGGTCTCCAGCATCCTCGGGGAAGAGGTTTTTTTTGGGCTCATTCCCCATTCGCTTGCGGTCCGCTTCCTCCAAGCGAGCCTGCCGCTCAAATTTCTGTTATTCGCGGTCATGGTTTGGATCGTGGTCCAGGGGATTCGCCGCCAGGGGTTGGAGGGCTGGCTCGTCCTGCCCGTCGCGATCCTGAGAGGGATCGGAAGCTTTCAGCTTACGCTGCGCTTCCTCCACGTCAATACTTTCTACCATGTGTTTGGTATAACCCTTACCCTCGCGGAGATCGCAAATCCTCTCATCGCCGTCGTCATCGCAATCCTGTTGCTGCGGCGTCTGCGGCAATCGGTCAAGCGCCAGCGGGAGATGGCGCTGGACGTGAAGCAGGCGCAGGAGGTGCAGCAGGTGATTTTGCCTGAGGTGCGGACGGTGCTGCCTGGTCTGGTAGTCGAGAGCGACTACCGTCCGGCGCGCGAGGTCGGCGGCGACTTCTTCCAGATTCTGCCCAACGAAAAGGACGGCAGCCTGCTGATTGTTGCCGGAGACGTAACCGGCAAGGGGTTGAAAGCGGGCATGCTGGTAGCGCTGCTGGTGGGGGCGATTCGCACTGCGGTGAAATTCAATCCCGATCCGCTGGCAGTGCTGAAAGAGCTGAACGAGCATCTGCTGGGACGCAGCGACGCGCAGGCCACCTGCCTCGCACTGCGGATTGAGGCCGACGGAAGCGCGACGCTGGCAAACGCCGGACACATGCCGCCTTATCTCAACGGCGAGCCAGTCGCCATGGAAGGTGCTCTGCCGCTGGGCATGATGGAGTCAGCCGAGTTCAGCGTGATGCGCTTCAAGCTCCTCGAGGGTGACCGGCTGATGCTGATGTCGGATGGCATCGCCGAGGCCACTGATGCGGATGGACGTCTCTTTGGTTTTGAGCGCGTGCACGATCAACTGCGCGCGGCTGCAAGCGCGGCGCAACTGGCCGGCATGGCGCAAAGCTTCGGACAGGAAGACGATATTACCATCATCTCCGTCACCCGTACCGCGGTGTTGGCTCCGGCACCGGCATAAGAGCCCGGAGGTGGCGAATCGGACTTGCTCTCGCGGCGGCGCACAGGCCGCAACCTGAGTAATGGCTGTGTCGCCAACTCGTCAATGATCTAAAAGTAAGCACTTTTTGGTTCGGTACCGCTAAACGCCGTTTGCGACTGCGATCCTCACCAGAAGATGGGCCACGGATTCGGAGTCGCCATGCCGACTTTTTGGGAGTAATCGGCACGATAGAACGCCTAATCCGGCTCATGAGTTGTTGAGAGAAAATATGGTCCTGCGCGCCAATCAGAGTGTCGGTGCTAGTCTTTCAAGGGATTCAGCTTTCAATCAGGTGATAGGGATGCACGAACGAGCGGATATTGTTGTGCCGCAGGAGGCGGCCGATCGCGGTCAGATCCTCCGAGGCGAGCTTAGGTCAGCGGATGTCAGAATTCAAGGGATCCTGGCTCAGCTCTCAAAATTGTCGCCACACACAAAGAATGCCTCAATTTTCCTTTATCCCACCCTGGACGAGGCAAAGATTTTACTTGTGGCTCGTTCGCCCTTCTCATTCGATGGCTCAATGACGATGGACGGGCGCCAAGTTACGCACTATCGCTCGAACGAGATCTGGCTGAATTACGGAAGCGAGATGACATTCTTCGAGACGCGCTGCTACACGCAGTGTTCTGGCAATCTTGTGGATCTTCAGATCAGGAATGATCCTGTGGATCCAATACCCGAACCGGCGAAGGGTTCCGCTTGGTTTGTGACAAATGGATGTTACCTCTTACGCTTCTTTCCGTTCACTTTTAGGTTGTCCATCGCCAAAATTCAATCCGCCTCAAATTGCATCTGCTATTAACCGTTACCGGGAAAGTCTACACGTGGTTTTCCGGCGTGCTCTCAGCGACACGCATCACGGTGGATACTCCCTTCAGCGATCTGCTGTGAGGAGAGACGGCCTGCGGCTTGGAGGACGGCGGCTTTCAAGTTCGACGTCCTCCTAGGCAGGGCCTTACTTGACGCATTGATCGCCGAGGCGCTCTTCCAGGCGGATAGATTCTGGAAACGTGGTTTGGCCTGTTACCGTCATTCGAGAGTCACTTCCGGATATGGACGGCGGTCTTCAACATCCCACGCTATGCATCCGCCAAGGAGACCGTCTATCGGTCGGGCGCGCCACTTTTGCCACGCATCGTCACAGATTGGCGTTGCAGAGACCTGATATACACTTCGCCAACCTGCACAAGCGTGATAAGGCTGACAAGAAACCGGAGTAGGGAATAGACCACGCTGAACGTCAGGGCGCCTGCAAGTACAAGGCGACTGCCAGTGGGATGAGCCGGGAGAAGCGGTTCGTCGCTTCGTATCGTGAAAACGATAGCAACGATGAAGACAATCTGAAGCCAATGAACGATTGCCGACCAGGAGAATACGAAGATCAAATCGGAATATGCGTTGCTCGACTCCCTGCCCGGAAGACTCGTATTTGCAAGGGTCGCCACCAGAGGCTCGCTTGGATGAGTTATAGCGATCGCCAAGGCGGCTACTAGGAATCCGAGAGCGATTGCCGTATAGGCTACAAGAATATTTGCTAAATCGCCGGTTTTCGGGAAGCCGTTCATCCACCTGGGCCCATACGCGCTGACGATGCAGCCCACGAGGATCGCTACTAAGAAATCCGAAGCGAGGAAGACTCTATTGCTGCGAGTGAAGACTTGCTGGAGGTAAAACCAAATGGCTGCGATCATTGAATAAGGAACGGGCCCTAGGCGGGGACCGTCTCCGGATACGGCTTTGGCGCCTCGCTTGGCTTCATTTCGATTAACCGTCGCTGGATCTGCTGGCTATCGGGAATGCCGTCTGCGCCCAAGTGAATTATCTCCTCGGTGCGAATGGTGTGGTCATGAAGGTCGAGCACGGTCACGTCTGGCTCACCACTCAGAAATGCGTGGACATTGAAGCGCTGAAGCAGCCCCGGCGTAGCTGCAACTAAAGATCGTAGGATTGCAATGATCCCCTCTTGCTGGCGAAGGCTACTGGTCTTGGGCGCTGACATCTGAACAACCACCTTCGATGCGTTGCTCTTGTCGGCAACGGATGTGAATTCGTTGTAGTAGTCCGTCCATCCGTGATTGGGGCGCACAATTTCCAATGACACTGAGGCGATGCGCGACATCACGTTAGAATCGATGAATTCTAAGATTTCGCCCTTCCGAAGCATCGGAGGCAGGAAAACTTCTGCTTCCGCATCAGGCTCAAAAAGGGTGGCTGCAAACTCCAAGAAACTCGCTAAATCTCGACCGGAAACCTCGCTTGGCGTCTCTTGTATTACAACTTGTCGGCGCTCCGGATCGATCATGACATGCGTGACAGGCACAAAATAGGTAGAGGTTGGCCTTTCGCCTCTTCCGACCCGAAGAGCCATAATAAGGCGCCCACTGACGAATGAATGGCTTAGCACCCGAATCGAGAGATTCTGAGAACGAAAGACTTGAAGCATTGGAGTTGACAGCTTCGGTAGAATGATGCGTTCGAGGAAATCGCCGTAGCTTGCATTTCTCTTGTCATGGATGTGAAGCCAGTAATGGCTGAATAGTACGGTGCCCGTCTCTTCCATGGTCTGCGGCGTCGTCGCTGTCATGATCCATTGTTCCTTGGGACGTCATCATAACACACGAGAATGGCGTAGTTGCTCCGTCGTCCGCGCATTGTCTTGGGAGATACTCGACGGCGAGGACCGTACCGGAGGTTCCTTCCTGAGGAAGCTCGCCACGGGCGAACCTTGCCAAGGACCTGCGGCCCTCCTACGGTCAGGGCCGGGCCGAGCTCTTAGCCAGAGAGCGTCGGTGGCATAGACGGCGGCTGAGTAACGACAAATGCTTCGGGATCTAGGGGCGAGGCGACGCCTGGATGGCCACCAACTCGGCAGTTATCCTAGATTCCCGCTACGCCAGGACCGGCCGAAGTGCAACTCGCCAGGCAGATCGGTTTCAGGAAACGCTCATACAGCCGAGCGCGCCTCTCGTTTCGCGACAAATCGCCGAGGCACGAATTGAGCGCCTTGAAGGCTAATTCCGGGGTTACCGGCAATCCGGAAGTTACCCCAAAATGGAGTTCTGTCCGGTTGGGTGACCAACCGGCCAGAATCGGCGCGCCACTCCCTGGGACCTATGTGTGCAATATTGAGCATCGAAATTGTCGTCCTTGTGGTGCGATGTGTCATGCCGTCCGTTAGGGAGTGAAGGCAGACCAGTGCTATGTCGGTCGTGCTTCCGAACGCAAGCAATACTGCTGCCTGGCAGCCGAAGCGAGCCGCATCGTATTCCGGAGGGACCACATGAATCGAGAACTGGCACTAAAGATCGTGTTGGCGCTGGTGGGAATCCTCTTTTTGGCATTAGCTTACCCCTTGGTGATCTTCATGCGACAAGACCCTGCGACGTCGATGATGTTCAGCCTTTATGTCACGCTCGGGGTATTCCTGCTTCTGGCAATCCGCAATCCGTCGGCGAGTCGCAACCTGATCGCCTTCACAGCATGGTCCAGTTTCGCTCACGCCGCAATTATGGGCACTCAGGCATGCCGCAACATGGTTGCACGTGGAGAACTGATCGGTGTGGCCGTTCTCTTGGTCATTGGCATAGCCTTGATCGCACTCGCGCCCGCGAAGCGGCCTACACAGCCTGCCTCATGAGATAGTAGTGATCGACAATTTGATTGGGCGTCGCGGTTTCTAGAAACGGCCTACATGCTTGTGCGCTGGCCGTTGTTCCTGAGTTACCGGCCACACGGGAAGACTGTCTTTCCTAAATCGATGCCGATTGTGCGAATCTCCATGGAACACCTCCTGTGTTTACCTCTACACCCCGAGGGGCTTAGGCGGTAGAGTCGAGATGTGGCGCGGTGGTTTAGGTGCCCCCTATCTGTTCCCGGCTCTTTCGTCTGCCGGTGCCTCACTAGGTTCACCCTGCTCCGTTTCCACATCCCGCTCATCGAACCGGACAGGCGGATCTCCCGCATCCGGCTCTCGGAAAAGACTCACGCTTTCGCCCACGGAAAATTGCGTGTCCGTCGGTCTAGACGAACAAGACCCAAGGCTCCATAAAGATATGCATCCGGAAACATCCCGTTTGCACGTCCTGAGAGCTTATGTTTCGTTCGCAACCACAGACGCAGCCTCATCTTTGCGTAGTTATCTACAGCACGATAGGCTGTACTGACTGGTCCTAGATAAAAGTAGTTCGCCCATCCACACATCGTGCGGTTGAGCTTCGTTACTGTTGTCACTGGATCCAGCGAGGTTGTACCCCGTCCGGTCATTTCGCGTATTTCCCCGCAGATGCGATGCACCCGCTTTCGTGCTGGAACGGTGCCAAGATAGGCTCGTCCAGTTTTAGGGCTGTAGCATTGACCAAACGTGTATCCAAGAAAGTCAAACTTCTCTTCCGGCAAAACGCAGACCCGCGTCTTCGCGTCGTTCACCGTCAACTTCAGCCTCGACATCATCTTCTGCATCGTGGTTAGGGCTTGCTCCGCTCCAGTTCGACAGCAGATGACGAGGTCATCGGCGTAGTTCACGATGAACGCTTCCCAACGCTCCTCGTGCCCGAGCTTCTTCCACCCGATCACAAACCGCCGCATATACAGATTGCTGAGCAATGGGCTGATC
>CAVVUE010000021.1:0-227912 GCA_963751285.1 uncultured Acidobacteriaceae bacterium
GTCCCTGCCAGGTGGAGAAGTTGCGTTCCGAGCGGCCCCTCGCCTGCGCAGAGTAGGACGGAATCATCTGCACTCCCAGTTCCTTCATGGCGCGGCCCACCTGCGTAGGACGCTCATAATCGACCTTGCCGCCGCTCTTCGGCGTATACCAGAAATGGGCTCCACGGTCGGAATAGAGCGAGCAGAACAACCCCTTCTGTTCGATCACTGCCCGCAGCCCGGCCATCACAGTAGCGGTCGTCTCTTCTTCGGCCAGCTGCGCATAGTAGATCTGGCTGGTGGCGTCGTCCAGGATCACGATCAGATCGTGCCGACGCTCATCCTGAAACCACTGATGATCGCTGCCGTCGATGTGCAGCATCATCCCCGGCAGTGGACGCCGCTCACGCCGCTTGCGAGGAACGCCGCGTCTGGCCTTGCGCTTCACCAGACCGGCTGCCTGGAGAGCCTGCTTGACCCACGTGTAGCTCAACCCGATCTGATGTTCCTCGCCGAGCTTCTCATGAAAGTGCCGCACGTTCAGATCGAAGTACTTGTCCCGGTAGAGGCTAAGCACCTCTTCGGCCTGCGCCTTCGCCACCCGCCTGCTGCTGGGCTTGCGCCGTCGCCGGTCCAGTAATCCCTGAGGGCCTTGCTCCTCAAGCCGCTTCCGCCAGCGACGCATCTGCCGCTCGCTGATGCCCATCAACTCCGCTGCCTGCCACCACTTGATCTTCCCCGATGTGGCTCGCAACAACACTTCCTGCAACTTCATCGCCCGCTCCGCTGCGGTCCTCGGATAGATCTCCATGCTCTCGCGCATGGCTCCATCCTCGCCGCCTGCTATGCGGACATTTCATTTGCTAAAAATACCGGCATATTATTAGCTAACGACAGTCGCCTACTCGGCAATTACTTTGTGGTTAACAGTCGACGTGAGCCCCAGCGCATGCAATGGGAACAGCCAACACCTGCATGCGGTACGCGTCGCGAGCAACCCTCCATGGAGCATCATGAGCTGCCGAAAGGAAGTGTCCAACGCACACATACGGCGTTTCGGCAAGGGACAGGAGGTTCGGCTTCAGCGAGTCGAAACAAGTCCGAGTCGCCTGGCGCCGCGCCAGAGCAGACGGATCAGCGGGTTGGCCATGACTGCGAGCGCGGTTTCGCGGGCCTGGATTCGCGTGCGCCGCTCTCTTTCAGCGGCAAGACGCCGCCGCTGGCGCTCGGAGACCTTGACGGAGATCATGCGGTCAGGGTCGGCGGTGCTGTCGATGGCTTCCCAGGCAGCCTGGAAACGAGGGTGAAAATGCTGGCGGACAACCGCTCGTAGTTGCTTTTGCTCATCGGTGAGCGGGTCGGCACCACCGTGGCGGGCGATCGTTGGATTGGTGTTGATTTCCCAAACCTGCGGGCAGCCGTTGAGCAATCCGTAATCGATGCGGCCGTAGTTGATTCGGGCCAGGGCAAAGGTCTCGCGCAGCCAATCGGCGTGGGGATCGGTGGAGAGGTAGTCAAGTTCTTCGCCTACCGTGTCCGCGTCAATGAGCCGGCCATGCGATTTGGTGATCCAGTCGCGGTTGTGGGTTACGGTGTGCGGAAGGATCGTGTTGCCGACGATGAAAGCGGAGTATTTCCGGAAAACACCGGCGGTGTCCATCGTGTCGCAATACTCGACGACGATTAAGTCGCGCAGGCGAAATCCGCGAAGCACTTTCTCGGCGACTGCACGGGCGAGCTGGGCACGGGTATAAAGCAGACCGCTGACGTTGCCAGCGTGGTCCAAATCCCGTCGCAGGAAAACGGGAAAGTGTTTGCAGCGGAGGAATTCAGCGGCGCGGTAGACCCGAAAGCGGTTTCGGTTTCGTTCGAAGCAGACCCTGAGAAGGGGAACCCGCAAAAGGACTTCCGAAGGGCGATTGAGGATTGTGATTTGCGGATCTGCTTCGCGCAGGCAATCGCAGCAAATCCTGGCAATCCGTTTCTCAGTTGGGGAAAGTTGATCGATGGCCACGAATACATAAGTGTCAAGGGGCACATGCTGGCGGGCTGCAATTTCATCGTACGTGAGGATTCTCAGGCGGCTCCGCAAAGGGCTGCCGTGCTGCGCCAGATATTCCTCGATCTCCCAGGTTTCCTGTGCTGGAGCGACCACCACAATCATGAGAGAAGGCCTGTTACCGCCTAGTCACTCGCTACGCATTATGGCGGTAAAAAATTCCGGTTGATCGAGTATATTGGCTCCGGGATCCCCAGCGCTATTACGCAACGACTGGACGTACCTAGTTGGACAAGCGGCGTTTCCCGGGAGCGAGACATTCATGCGGGAATGGATCGACAAGCTGTTCGAGCGCGAGGACATGTTGCGCATGGGCCACCATCAGCGGGCCGCGGACAGCAATCTCGGCCTGGGCTGGCTCTACTACGCGCTCGCGCGCGTCATCCGCCCGTCGCGCGCGGTCGTGATCGGCTCGTTCCGTGGGTTCGTTCCCCTGGTTCTGGGCAAGGCGCTGGCGGACAATGCGGAAGGCGGAGAGCTTTGGTTCATTGATCCGTCGCTGGTAGACGACTTCTGGAAGGATCCGGAGGCGGTCCAGCGACATTTCAGTGAGCGAGGGTTGAAGAACATCCGGCACTTTTTGATGACCACCCAACAATTTGCGGTGTCGGAGAGCTATCGCTTGCTGGGCGAAGTGGGCCTGGTGTTCATCGACGGCTATCATTCTGAAGAGCAAGCCCGATTCGACTATGCCACGTTTGAGAATCACCTGTCGCCCGAAGGGATCATTCTTCTTCACG
This sequence comes from uncultured Acidobacteriaceae bacterium, assembly GCA_963751285.1. Taxonomy (GTDB): domain Bacteria; phylum Acidobacteriota; class Terriglobia; order Terriglobales; family Acidobacteriaceae; genus Telmatobacter. The sequence goes on from CAVVUE010000021.1 coordinate 2,779, forward strand.
ACAGCGCAGTCGTGCGTACCTCCCGGATGTACGGGGACGACCGGGCGTATGAGCATCGCGTCAAATGTTTCGTCGACGAGCTGAAGAAAGACGCGCGGCTGCAGGTGTTCGACTTGCCGTTCGGCCGGGGAGTGACGATGGTGCGCAAATCAGGTGCGTAGAAAACCCTACACCGAGCGAGCGGGAGCTGCAATGGCTTCAGCCATCTTCACGCCGGGCCTCGAAATAGCCGCGGACGTATTGTTCCGCTTCTGACTTCATGCCATTCCATCTCCAGGTCCCTCGGTCATCAAGCCAAATCTCTTTTCCAGGATCGAAGTTGCGGCTGCCCAGGAATTTGTGGCGTTGGGAGTAGCGGCGATTCTCGAGTTCGCCGTGCCAAAGGTGGAAGAGGCCTCCTTCGGCAAAGCCCACATTTCCCCGGACCACCTCGAAGTACGGTTGCGCCCAATTCATGTAGTGCCGAGCCCACTGCGGACCCATCTGCATGTAATCGATCGCGTCGCAGAAGCGGCCCAGCATCGCGCAGGCGATGGCCCTGTTGCCGCTGCCCAGTACACAGGCGTCGTAGAAGCCGAATTGATCAAGAATCTCGCGCCGCGCCGCCCAAGCCAGTCCGCAGCTCGTTCGGTCATTCACGCGCATATCCCCTCGCAGGACTTCCGGCGGCGCTATGCCCTCAGACATCGCATACAGCAGCCCATAACCCCGGACTCGCCTGGAGTCGGCATCTCCAGGCATGCCGCCCCGGGGAACCTCGTACACCTGGCTGAAGGGTTCGACGACCATGAATTTTCGCAGCAGATCGACGGTCTTACCGGTCCAATTACTGTCCTCGAAGACAACGTCACTATCGAGCCAGGCGATCAGGTGGCAATCCGTTGGAACCGAGCGCAGGGCGATGTTGAGGAGCCGCTCTTTCTGCCATAGCAGGTCTCCGGTTCCGATCTGCAGCAGGATGTCCGCATCGTTCTGGCGCAACTGGAAGCGGCCTTCGTGCGACCACTCCACGGTGACCAAAGGGAGGCTCAGGTTCTCCCGGAAAATTCGGTAATTTCTGAGCCTGCTCTCACAGCCGAGCGGGTTGTAAAAGCTGGTGATGGCCCAAAGCTGTTGCGTTGCCATGAGCAACCTCGTCCCGACGCTTTTTCCGAACAGAGTAGCGCGTTGAAACAGCTGAAACCCGGTGCGTCGGCTCTCCATGTATCAGAACCGTTAAGAGGCAGGACTTCAATGCTTCTTTCGTGGAAGGATAGCCTTGAAAACGTTTTCGAAAAGGGGAGACGCTGGATGGGTGCTCGCCCTCCGCTGCTGCCAGGTCTAAAAAAACGATGTCTTGCGACTGTCGCTAAGAATGTAGACCGCGACGCCTCAGAGGATCGGATGGAAACTCGTTTCTTCGCCGCACCTTCTGACCCTGGGGTAGCCGGGTCATTTCCAGGTTCTTTGATCGATGGACGCGCAAGTCGTTGAAAACAAATGGTCAGGGAGAGAGGATTTGAGCCTCCGACTCCCTGGTCCCGAACCAGTTTCAGTTAGTTATTGAAATCTGCTGAAATCGGGTGGAGTTAACTAATTTTGATTAAATCTGTTATTAATCATTGCCGGTCCGCGGCGGATACTCGGCGGAACTCGATATAGTTGCTCTTGGCTCTCCTTCAATTCTGAAGCGAGTGTAGCCCCGTCTCACACGCCCTTCAATGGACGCTTCCCGGTCATATTGCACCGGTTCGGCTGTATATTGTGGCTTCTCGTGATCCTCGGTTGTTGAGATCACAACGCATCATCAGTAACCATGCATGACTTGAGAAGATGCAGCGATGCGAAAAGAGCTCGAGGGCGGCCTGGGCGGGATATAGAATCTGGGAAAAGCCAACGAGTGGCTGGAACGACTTCTTACTTGCGGGTTTCGCAGCCTACAACTGAGGGGGAATTGCCTAGCACCGAGAGGGCGCACGTAATATTGCGCAGGGGAGGAAGCGGGGCGGCATGGCCAGGCAAGTATCGATCTGTGTAATCGGGTCGGGTTACGTGGGACTTGTGGCGGCGGCATGTTTTGCCGACATGGGCCACAAGGTGACCTGTGTCGACAACGATGAAGCGCGGGTGAAGCTGCTTTGCGATGGCGGGGTGCCGATCTTTGAAGAGCATCTGCCTGAGCTACTGGCTAAACACCGAGGCCACGGGGTGGTGTTTACCACCAACCTGGGCCGGGCGGTGGAAGAAAGCGAGGCGGTGTTTATTGCCGTGGGCACGCCGCAGGGCGACAGCGGAGCCGCGGACCTGTCCTATGTCGAGGCCGTGGTGGCAGAGATTGCGCGCATGATCAAGAACTACACGGTGATCGTGGAGAAGAGCACGGTTCCCGTGTATACCAACGATTGGATCCGGCGGGTGCTGCACCGTCATGGCGTGGAGAGGGATCGCTTTGACGTGGTTTCGAACCCGGAGTTTCTGCGCGAAGGCACGGCGGTGGTGGATTTCCTGCACCCCGACCGCATTGTGGTGGGCGCGAGCAATGAGCGATCAGCAGAGCTTCTGCGGCGCATCTACGAGCCGCTGACCGAGGGAAGCTATTACACGCAAGCGGGGGCAGTTCCGGGATGTTGCAACAGGGCGCATCCGGCCAGGATGCTGGTGACGACGACGCAGAGCGCCGAGATTATCAAGCATGCGTCGAACGCCTTCCTGGCCATGAAAATCTCGTTCATTAACGCCGTGGCCAACCTGGCCGAGGCCGTGGATGCGGACATTGAAGACATCGCGAAGGGCATGGGGCTGGACAGCCGCATCGGTCCGCGGTTTCTGCGCGCCGGGCTGGGGTATGGCGGCTCGTGTTTTCCCAAGGATGTGGCCGCCTTCCACTGGGTGGCGCAGGAGCGGGGCGTGAACTTTCAGCTGCTGAACGAGGTGCGCAAGATCAACGAGACGCAGAGGGAGATCTTCTTCAACAAAGTGCGTTCGGCCCTGTGGACGCTACGCGGCAAGCGCCTGGCAGCGCTGGGCCTCGCCTTCAAGGGCGAAACAGACGACATTCGCGAGTCGCCGAGCATCGAAATCGTCAAGAAGCTGCTGCAGGCAGGCGCAATTGTCACGGCATACGATCCGGCAGCCATGGAACGGGCGAAAGAATCTTTGCCGCCGGACACGAATATGAAGTATGCAGGGAGCGTCTACGAGGCGGCGAAGGACGCTGACGCCGTGTTGATTCTGACGGACTGGAAGGAGTTTGCCGCCATTGACCTCGAGCGCTTAAACCAGGTGGTACGGTTCCCCATCCTCATCGACGGGCGCAACCTTTTGAAGCCGGAAGAGGCGCAGAAGCACGGATTCACCTATGTGAGCATGGGGAGACAAGCAAGCTACCAGGGGCAGGAAGGCAAGCCGCACAAGATGCCGGCGTGAGCAGATTTTTTTGAAGATCGTGCGGCAGCGTTCGCGTCCCCGAAACCTGCCGGAAGAGATAGCCAGCAGATTTCGCATTCCTCTGATTCCCGGAGCATTGAGTTTCGCGTATGCGCGTACTTGTGACTGGAGCCGCCGGATTTCTTGGCTCTCACCTCTCAGACCGCCTGCTGGGCGAGGGCGACACCGTCATCGGTGTCGACAACCTCTCGACCGGCGCGCCTGAGAACCTGGCTCATCTTGCCGGCCATCCGCGATTCCAGTTTGAAGAGCGGAACATCTGTGCGAGCTTCGATCCGGGGCCGGTGGACTACGTGTTCAACATGGCCTCGCCGGCGAGCCCGCCGGAGTATCTTCGCCTGGGCATCGAAACGTTGCGCGTGGGCTCTGTGGGAGTTGAGAACACGCTGGAGATTGCTTGCCGATACGGCGCAGGCTATCTGCACGCGTCCACTTCGGAGTGCTATGGAGATCCGCTCGAGCATCCGCAGGCAGAGAGCTACTGGGGAAATGTAAATCCGGTCGGGCCGCGCTCGGTTTATGACGAGGCCAAGCGCTTTGCCGAGGCGATGGTGATGGCCTACCATCGTTCGCGCGGCGTGAACACGCATCTGGCGCGAATCTTCAATACCTATGGCCCACGGCTGCACCCCAGCGATGGACGGGTCATCTCCAACTTCATGATGCAGGCGTTGCGCGGCGAGCCGCTGACCATCTACGGCGACGGAAGCCAGACGCGCAGCTTTTGTTATGTCGAAGACCTGATCCAGGGAATCGTGCTGCTGTCGCGCAGCGACGAGCATTTTCCCGTGAATCTCGGCAACCCCGAGGAGTACACGATTCTGGAGTGCGCGCAGGCGGTGCTCGATGCGACGGGATCGAAGAGCGAATTAACTTTTGTCGATTTGCCCGAGGACGATCCGACGCGGCGCCGCCCCGACATTACGAAGGCGCGCACATTGCTCGGCTGGGAGCCACGCGTTGGGCTGAAAGAAGGGCTGCAGAAGTCGCTCGACTTCTTCCGAAGCAAAGCAGCTGCGAGCGCCGCTGCCGAATCCCGTTAGTGCGGCGGCTCTCGGGCCAAATGCGACGTAAATGATAACCTCGATGGTGCACTTGATCACCAAACTCCATCTTCCATGCAACTACCAGTATTCCATCACCTGACTTCATCGAAGCTGAATCGCGGCGGGTGCGTTTTATTAGCCATCGTGGAATTGCTCGCTGGTCAGTGTGCGCTGCACGCGCAGAGGCAAACCTCCGCGGCCGCGGCCGAGGGCGTGGGAGACCCCTCATGCTCGATGCCCGGGCTTGCACCTAAATCGCACCAGTTGATGCAGGATGAAGACCTATTGGCCGCCTATACCGCCCAAGCCTCGCGGGTGAAGAGTCTTGAGGCGACGGTGATGGCGCGGGCGAAAGCCGGGGCGGAATACAAGGCGCAGGCACAGGACTCGCGGCCTTCACCCGTCATGATCGAATTTCACGTGCCTGGGTTCCTGCGCATGACGGGAGTGATTCCGTTTTCTGCTCAACGCACCTTCGATATGTCCAGCGACGGACGGGATTTCCGGCTGCTCGTTCCCGACGGCAAGGTGATGCGATTCTTCGCGGGCCCCGTGGACGCACCCGTGACGTCGTCGAATCCCCGAGAGAATCTGCGGCCACAGCCGGTGGTCGACGCGCTGCATTGGCCTCAAGGAAAGCTGTGGGTGGGCGTAGAAAAAGGTTCAGCCCGCCAAACGGGCCTCCGCGAAATCACGCTGCATCTGGCACCTTCGACCGGGGACAGCGGGCGGACGGCAATCGTGCAATTCGATTTGGATCGCGGCGTCGTTAGTCAGTTGACAATGAATGACGTTGCGGGACGCACCGTTACGCAGATCCAATACGATGACTGGCAGAAAATCGCGCAAGAAAGCGGCGGAATTGAACGAGCTTGTTTTCCAAAGCGGATTATCATCGTTCAGCCACGACAGGATCTGCAGCTAGAAATGAAAGTCCTGTCGGTCATGCTCAATCCGCCCATCCCCCCTCAGAGGTTCCGCTTAATGCCTCCTGGAGGGATCTCGGTGACGCGTCTCAGTCCGCCATAACTGGTCAGGGACCACTGAGCTTTTAAAAGCTTGTTTTCGATTGACGCTGCCGGTGGATCAAAGCTACGATTCACTTGATGTTCGGCGTCCTAATCGAGCGGGACGATTGCGCGCATCCCTCCCTCCCGTTACTCCTTTTTGCGCAAGAAACCGGCCCCAGCGAGAACACAAGACTTTCATGCATCCGGACAGGGTGCTTCTCACAGAAATTGGGCCACTTCAATGCCCGATGATCCAGAAACTGGGAGGTTTTGATGAGAGCAGTTTGGATTCTCACTCTGCTGATTGCCGGGTGGCAGGCTAAGCCGATTGCTAACTTCGATGCAACGGACAGCCAGAACGCAAAAACGGCGTCCGGCATTACTGATGCGAACGCGATTCCCCATCAGCCCAAAACATTGAGACTGGGTCTAACCGCCTCTCGAAAGACCCAAGCCGAAACTGCGAAACCGATCGAACAATTTCTGAACATGCCCCTGGACTTCGAGAGCAACCAGGGCCAGGCGCCGTCGGAATACGCATTTGTAGCTCACGGGCCCTCCTATACCCTCGGAATCTCTTCTACGGGAATGGCGCTCAGGCTCCTTCGCCCCGAAAGCAACACCCCCTCTGCCCAGGACCCAGCCATATTCCGTTCAGTCGATGCGAGCATTCTGGAATTACGGCTGGTGGGGGCAAACAGCGAATCTCAAGTCACTGGACTTGAAGCTCAGCCCGGACGCAGCAATTACTTCATCGGGAACGACCCGTCAAAGTGGCGCACCGGTATCCCGCATTTCGGCCGGGTGAGAGTCGCCGCCACTTATCCAGGAATTGACGTTGTCTTTCACGGAAACCACCAGCAATTGGAATATGACTTTGACGTCGCACCGGGAGCCGATCCAAATCGGATTCGCCTGCAAGCGCAGGGAGCACAATCTGTGACGATCGACGCAAATGGCAATGCGCTTTTGCATACGCCGGCGGGCGATGTGGAATTGAAGCATCCTGTCGCCTACCAGCAGATTGCTGGAGTGCAGCGCCCGGTCGAAAGCTCGTTCCGGGTCGCGGACGGAGATCTCCTCGAATTCGAAGTTGGGCCCTATGATCGCGAATACGCACTGACAATCGATCCGGTACTGGATTACGCCATGTCTCTTGGCGGCGCAAATCTGAATTATGGTATCGGGATTGCGGTGGACGCAGGCGGCAACGCTTATGTGTCGGGTGCCACCTGCTCGGGAGATTTTCCCACCACACCGGGTAAGTTCCAGCAATTTCCCTCTCCGCCTTCGATGACTGCGTTCAACCGCTGTGACGCAAGCTTCGTGACCAAAATTGACCCGACTGGATCAACGTTGCTTTATTCCGATTTAATTGGAGGTACCGACGCCTCCAGTGGTGCAGGCCATCTGGCAATTGACAGTTCCGGGAATGTCTATCTTTCCGGTGTAACGAACTCGACGGATTTTCCTACGGTTTCCAACTTTGGGCCGTCCAGTGCGACGAGCTGCCCACTGGCCACACAGGGCCGGCTCTGTCTTGTCGGCTTTGTGCTCAAGTTGGACCCAACCGGGTCTACCTTGATCTTTTCGAGCCTGTTCGGCGGAAATGGGGGCACCGTCCCGGCTCAGATCAAGCTGAACCCCGTGACCGGCGATGTGGAGGTTCTTGGCGACACAGATTCAACCAATTTTCTTCCCGCGGCGACCACCCTTCAGACGAGTTATGCCGGTGGAACCTGCGCCAGCGGCATTCCTTGCGCCAACGCCTTTCTGCTCGGACTCAATCCCACGACCGGCGCTTTGCGCTATGGAACATTCATCGGCGGGCAAGGAAATGACTTTGCTTCGGACCTTGCATTCGACTCGAACGGCAACATTTATGTCGCCGGCACCACGCAGCCGCCCCTTTCAAGCGCGCTGGGCCCCGTGACGCAAACCTATGCTCCCGCCGGCGGCGCAACGGCTGCAGGCGTAGAGATGTTCGTGGCCAAGTTGAATTTGTCAGGAACTTCGCTCACGCCCGGCTATTTGACGATCATTCAAGGTGATGCCGATACGGGTCCGGCGGAAATTGTCGTCGACTCGTCAAATAGCCTTTATTTCACAGGAGCGAGCGCGGCGCAGCATCTGCCGGTGACCACAGGCGCGTATCAGACCGTTAATAAAGCAACAGGCGCAAACGATTGCTTGTGGAGGGGGCAGATGACCTTGCTTCTGCCACACGCGTGCGGAACCGCCATTGTGGGAGGACTCAATTCTGCCGGCGCGCTCTCTTTCCTTACCTACATGGGCGGCAGCACACAAGATATAGGTGAGGCAATCGGGATCGATTCCAATAAGAATCTGTGGATTGCCGGAGTCACTACTTCTACCGATTTTCCATTTGCTGCGGCACACTATACCTTTCAGTCCGGAATGTTCAATTCCTTCCTTGCAGAAATGTCGAACAATGGCCAGCAGTTGCTGGATGCAACGCTGATTGCAGGAACCAATGGAGAGGTGGGCGACCTTCAAATCGACGGCAGCAACAATGTCTATGTGGTCGGATACGCCAGCGAAGCTCCCTCTACTCCCGGAGCTTATCCGCCAAACCCGGGCGTTTTTATCCCCGCATTTGTGCAGAAATGGAGCGCCGGCACTCCTCCATCCATCACAATTCCTCTCAACAGCATTGGGTTTCCATCGACCCCTTTGGGTAGCGCAAGCCAGCCGCAGACGATCACGGTGCAGAACACCGGAACAGTAGCGGCCCAACTCGGCATTCAGCTTAGCCCAGGCTACACGGAAACGTCGCCTTCAGATTTTCTGGAATCATCGAACTGTGGAACTTCGCTGGCCGCGAACAGCTCATGTACGATCACGATCACCTTTGCGCCGGGACCAGTGCCGGCAACCTGCCAGCCGCTGGTTTGCGTCTCGACGCAACGTGGTGCGGAGCTTCTGATCTCGAATAACGCTATTCAGGGCGCGAAGCAAATTGAGCTGTCGGGGACGGCGGGCATTGGCCCTTCGGCCATTGTGTCGCCCAATCCCATCGTGTTTGCGGCGCAGACCGCGGGAACTTCCAGTGCTCCGCTCTACGTCTCAGCGGAAAACGGCGGAGACTCGGCTCTCTTGATCAGCAACATTGCTCTCACGGGCCCGAACGCGTCCGACTTCCAGTTGACGCTCACCGGCGTTGGCGGCAACAATTGCAACATCCCCTTGCAGCCGGGAAGCCTTTGTGATCTCGATGTCACGTTCAGCCCTCCCGCCTCGGCGGCCGGCACGCGCACGGCGACGCTCACGTTTACCGACGACGCGGCAGACAGCCCGCAATCGGTGAACATCACAGGAACCGTGGCCGCTTCCTATGCGCTCAACCTTTCGCCATTGACGGTGTCGCCGAACTTTCCTGTAGCCATCGGCACCAGCAGCTACGGAGTATTGTCGGTCGAGAATCCATCCACGACGAACACAGTTCAGGTCACGAGCCTCTCGATCTCCGGAACAAACGCCAGCGATTTCTCAGTGACTTCCGTCAGTTGCTCCACGGCCGGCTCCCTTCCCATGACCATTGCTCCGGGCGCCACATGCTACGCCGACGTGACTTTCAATCCAGCGGCTGGTGCGAGCGGTTTGCGAACGGCTTCGATGACGGTCGGTACAACCCCGGCAATCTCCGGGCTGCCCACCCTCGCTCTGCAAGGCGATGCTGTGACGAATTCGCAGCCGGGCATGAGCTTCTTCGTCATTCCGAACCCGATGAACTTCGGAGGTCTCCAGGTTGGTGAAACCTCGAACAACGAGAGCGTCCTCTTCACGATCTACAACAACATCCCGATCCCCTGCGCAGGCGGCGTGTCGACGTGTGGAGCGCCGCTGATCATCAACTCGATCACACCGGGGCTGGCTGACTACACAGTCAGCGCCGAGGCACAATCCGGAGTATGCTCTCCCTTTCCAGCAACAATTCCCATCGGCGGCGACTGCACGTACGCGGTTGTCTTTTCGCCTTCGCAGTCCGGCACACGGAACACAACTCTGACAATCCAGAGCAACGATCCGCAGGGAACCATGCAGCTTCCCGTCTATGGCAGCGGGTTGTCAGTGCCCCTGGGCGAATTTCTCGAGACCGCACTCAATTTTGGCAACTCCGCTATCGCTGTTGCTAGTCCGCCCATGACGACAACTTTGCAGAATGCCGGGCAGACTGCTCTGAATATCACAGGGGTGACGGCCAGCGCAAACTTTGAGGTTTCAGCGAATAGTTGTACCGGATCGCTGGCGCCACAGGCGACATGCTCGGTTTCCGTCACCTTTACCCCGCCGACAGCCGGCTTTTTCAGCGGCACGTTGACCATTTCAGACAACGACCCTCTGGGCGGGCAGCAGGTGGTGAACTTGACCGGCACTGGGGCGACTGGACCGCAACTGCGAATCACGCCGCAGACTCTGAATTTCGCCAATCAGGTATTAGACACGGCGAGCCCGGCGCAGACAATCACCTTCACCAGCACGGGTGACTCCGCAGTGACCTTCCCATCTCAGCCGATCAATACCACGCCGGACTTCCTTCTCGAGAACACGACCTGCGCGGGGAGCCTTGCGGTAGGGGCGAGCTGCACGGCAAATGTGCAATTCAAACCGACGGTCGCAGCTCTGGTGGGCGGCTACGAGGATGGCTCGATGTTTGTCTCCGACAATGTTGTCGGGAGCCCTCAGCCGATTTATCTGCAGGGGACGATCGCGCAAGGAACAACCGCATCGTCGACCACGGCGCTGGTTTCATCGCTTAATCCATCCACAAGCGGCCAGTCAGTAACCTTTACGGCTACCGTGACCGGGCCGTCAGGGAACATGACCGTGCCCACGGGCTCCGTGAGCTTCATGGATGGAACGACAACTCTGGGCAGCGGCACGCTGAACGGATCGGGAACAACCACGTACACGACAGCCGCACTCAGCGCGGGCTCGCACTTGATCACGGCGGCTTACAGCGGCGATTCCAACTTCAGTGGGTCGACATCGAACGTGGTGACTCAGGTAGTGAATGCGGCATCCAAGGCCTCGACCACGACAATGGTGACGTCATCGGCGAATCCTGTGACGGCAGGACAGTCGCTGACGTTTACAGCTACGGTGACGGGACCTTCGGGCAACACGACCGAGCCCACAGGCTCCGTGAGCTTCATGGACGGAACGACAACTCTGGGCAGCGGCACGCTGAACGGATCGGGAACAGCCACGTACACGACAGCCACACTGAGTGTGGGGTCGCACTCGATCACGGCGGTCTACGGCGGCGACACGAACTTCACCGGATCGACATCGAATGTGGTCAGCCAGGTGGTGAATGCCGCCAAAGCGGCGACCACAACAACCGTAACTTCATCTGCGAGCCCGTCGACAGCCGGGCAACCGGTTACATTCACAGCGACCGTGGCAGGGCCTTCAGGCAACACGACTGTGCCGACGGGCGCGGTGAATTTCCTCGATGGGACCACGACGCTGGCCACCGCCGGACTGAACGGGTCAGGCGTCGCCATTTACAGCACCGGCTCCTTGACGACGGGGGCGCACTCGATCACTGCGGTCTATGTCGGAGACTCGAACTTCAATGGGTCAACGTCAAACATTCTGGCACAGGTGGTGAACCCGGCCGCCAAACTCACTTCAACAACGACCGTAACTTCCTCTCAGAATCCGTCCGGGCAGGGCCAGTCCGTCACGTTCACGGCAACCGTCGCCGGGCCAACCGGAAACACGACGGTTCCGACGGGCACGATTACGTTTATGGACGGGACAACTTCGTTAGGCACCGGCTCACTGAATGCGAGTGCACAGGCGACTTACAGTACGTCTTCGTTAAGCACCGGATCCCATTCGATTACCGCCGTCTATGGCGGCGACACGAACTTTGCGGGATCAACGTCCACAGCCCTGATGCAGACCGTGAACCCGCCGAGCTTCACTGTGAGCTTCAACCCGACCACCGTGACGATCAGCCCCGGACAAACAGGAACGACGACCATCACCGTGACGCCGCAATACGGGTTCAACCAACAGGTGAGCTTCGCCTGCTCGGGATTGCCGGCGGCAAGCACCTGCAGCTTCTCGCCGTCGTCGGTCACGCCGAATGGAAGCGCCGCGACATCGACTCTCTCCATTGCCACAAACGTGGCAATGACGCCACTCCACGCTCCTTCTCCGTTTGGGCCCCGCAGATCGATGGAAAAAGAGGCACTGCTCGCCTTTGTTCTGCTGGGTCTTGGCGGGATCTTCAGGGCGCGGCGCAGATGGAGAAGCTTCTTCTGTGCGCTCGTGGTGTTCGCAGGGTTGGGCCTGATCATCTCCGGTTGCGGCGGAAAGAGCAGCAGTAGCAGCGGCGGCGGTAATCCGACGACTCCAGCCGGAACCAGCACGATCACAGTGACGGTATCTGCCGGGAGCCTGAACCAAAGCGGGACATTCACTTTAGTCGTTCAATAAGATTCTTCAATGAAGAAAGATTGATTCCGAAAGTACAGTATTCGGAACAGGTTCCATTACGGCCGAGTCGCTGATTGCTTTCTGTGACTTGGAGGAGCCTGCGAAACAGACGTTCTGGAACACCAACGGCGGGATATTCGCGTATTTCGCCTCGACGTACTACACATTACCTGCTCCATTTGTCTGGGCGTTAAAGCGATACGGATTGGCTGCGAAGCGCACCTCCCGGGATCGACATCGCTGCGGACACCTATGCATATACGGCCTAGCCCAATTCGTTGTCGGCTTTCATTCCGCCGTGGGCGCACGATGGAGGCGACGCTAAGCGGATCGAGCGGCTAAAAGAGCCGACAACGCGGGCGCGCATCCGCAGGGAGATGCGGACAGACACCGCCGGTTGGGACAACGAATGGCAAGAGAACTCTTCTGGGTGTACGCCGCCTTTCCGCAGTGCAATCGAAGGAAAGTTGCGAGCTTTGCTCAGCTCACGATTCTGGCGGTGAATCGAAGCGGATTCTGTTTACGTAACACCAGGCATTCCGTCACCCCGGGATGGAGTGGAATCAGAAAGCTTCCGGCAAAGGAGATACCGAGGTGCGCAAACATATCAAGGACATAGTGAACAGCGCACATTCGTGGCGACCAGTCCCATTTCCAGGGATTGGCATCAAACCAGGCCTGCAAGTGCGCCGAGTCAAAGCACTGCTCCGTCATGATGTCGAATACGATCCATCCTCCGTCGCGCACAACTCTCGCCATCTCTCTAAAGTATGAAAGAGTCGTGAGCAACGGAAGACCTGGAAACACTTTATGCGCCTGCACCAGGTCGACCGAAGCCGTTTCCGTTTCACTAAGATTGATCCCCTCGCACTTTCTTGCAATGACCGGGTATTCCTTTGCCAACCAGTCTCGCCACTCCAGGGAGGTCTCGTAGATTTCATATTCTTTTGGTTTGCAGAGTTTAAGTATCTGCTCCAGGTACCGGCCTGAACCTGGGCCAATCTCGCACACCCGTTCGATGTTCCCGTCAAAGACCCCGAGCGACGCCATCCCTTCCATGGTCTGCTGCAGTGCCGTCTTCGAGCCAACTACGTGCCTTCGCTCGAGAAACTCCCCCACGGATGTACCGGCTGCCTTCGCGCCACTCAGTGTTTCTTTGAAAGCGACAAAATCAGAAAATGGTCGTGCTCTTTTTTCATAGCCAAGCCGAAGCAGGGAAGCATTCAACAGATTCCCGGCAATCGCGTCCATGCGAAAGTCCAGAATCTTGTGGTAGAGCTGGCGAAGCTTCCTCCATCCACGTCGCAGGAGACGCGCAATCGAATCAACAAGGTCGTGTACCTCTGGGGTCCCGATGAATTCGTCCGGGCGGGAAGAAGTGCCGCCTTGTTTCGGCCAGTGCAACAGCGTAGCAGAGCCTCCCAGCGTTCCGTCAGCCAGATTAACGATTGGCTGATGAAGAAGATCCGACTGATCCTGTGCGACTACCCGCGTCACATGATGACCGGCTGAAAGGCCGCGATGATGAAGGGCCCAGAGTGCAATCCCGAAGCAGGCGACGGATGCTCCGACCGAAATGGATGCATCCTTGACTACGGCGAGTTCCCGATGCCGTGCCCCGGCAATGCTAACCGATGCAATGGAGGAGTTTGATAGGACAGAGTGCAATACTCGGCGAATCTAAAGAACTCGAATTGCTGAAAGAATATAGTCGACACAATACTTGTAGACATGGGGCCCCCGGCGCGTCTAAATCTATCTTGGAATTGATTGAAGAGAAGATTCTATTCCACTTTCGGACCACATCTTGTGAGACAAATCACAAAATGAGTTGCGTACTCACACGGCTCACCGAAAGAGCCGAGCTCGTCCACGTCGAAAGAGCAGTCGGCACTCGACGCGCCTGTCCGGCGTTCCTTCTGCCCGGCCTGCTTGCGCAATACTTCTCCCAAATGACTTCGCAACTGCCCGTACAGCGCCTTGCGGCGGCATTTCGGTATGAAAACCATATGGTGCATGCATTCCTAGCCGGCGTGGCATAAGTTCTCACACTCATCCATCCGAACTCGTCTTCTCGCGTGCTTTGCCGGCTCACATCGAGAAGGGTTCTGGATCAACACCAACAAATGTCAAACTGCGACAGTCTCCCGGGAAAAGCCGGGGAATTCCCATTTCGTGTTCACTTGGATAGCATCGTTGTAAGTTCTCTGCATCACTGGGCCCTTCACCCACAAACAGGGGATCGTCAGGAATCGCCGGGCGCCGGTTGAGAAAAATCATGAGACTGCAGCAATCACTTACTTCTTTGTTGGTTTGCATCTGTATCGGATCGCTACAAACACAAGCCGCTCGTTCCTCAAATGTGCACGTAGCTACGAGCACTCCGACCTCCGCTGAGGCGAGCACTCCCGGTAGTCCGGCTCAGACTTCAGCAACCGCGGCCCACCCTCCCACGTCTGAGTGGATCTGGTCGGTTCCCGGAGACTGGGTCTGCCGGCTTGATGTGGACTGTTCAGGAAAGCCGTGGCATGGCACTTCGATTCGCTTTAGCCCAACGGTCGCTTCGGACAGCAATGGCCGCAAGAGCAAAGACCGTGGACGCAGGATTGTAGAACACGTGGATGGAGTGACGCCAATTTACGGCTACGTTCGAGGGCAGTACGCACAGGGGTGTAAGATCACCAAGGTCGGCGGCGGGAATGTGCTGATCGAGCAGTGGGAATATGGTGCTGATGTCTGGGAAGGGCATTGGCTCAAGCGCAATGGTCAGAGTTTCAGGGTCAATTTGAAGAGGTTCGAGAACGCGGTGCAGATATTCTCAAACGACTATACGACCTTTGCAATTACGATTTCCGATTGCTCGCTGGCATCCCATGCCCTTGACGTTGGTCAGCGGGGGAATAAGTTGCCGAGGTAGGAACAGATAGTGATGAGAGGTACAGCGGACATCTTCGCCGAGTTCAAAACGAAGCGCCTTCTTCGATTGCCCTCTGCCGTTGTTGAAGAGAGCGCCGGAGCCTCAACGATTTAATGTTGGCGAGAGACAAGTCAGCGCGCGTTCAGCAGGATTGCGGCCGCGATTTCCTTCTTCTATCCGCTCAGAGGCGTTATGTCGAGCAAACCCCCATTTCGGCCGGCCCACACACAAGGCGTCCACAAGCAGCTCGGATTCCAAACAATAAACCGGCATCTGTGAAATTCAAACTAGAACACTACCCGGACGCAGGCGAGTACCTCTACTGCGCGAGTTCAATTTTGGTAACTGCAGTTGCCAGCTCGGGCCTAGACTGTCCGCGGCTGGAAGGTCCAGATGGAATTCCAGCGTGATGCCCTTTCGGGGCGATCTTGCGAGCGAAGCCCGGAGCAAGCTGCGTCAGCGCCCACTTAATCAAGAGTCCTGCCGTTATTTCGTACCCTACAGAGGCACGCAGGGCGTTCCGCGCATCGTCGTAGCGCCCATGCTCGAGATACCAATTTGCCCAGGCGCTGTGCACACACCGTAAGTTGTGGATGACCGTCTTCCTCGCACTTGCTGAGAGCTTCGAATCCAACTTCAACCATTTCTCCTGTATCGCCTGCCAGCCTCTTAAGCGCACCTCGACACGGTCCCATGGGCGGCATTGCGATCCTTCAGGCGAACTACTCTGGTCGATTCGACACAGCAGCTTATTTACGTAACAGAACGGCGTAGCGAGCGACAGTCGAAGAAGAAAATCGTGGTCCTCTGCGAATTTGACATCAGGCTCAAACCATCCCGCCTCTTTCGCGACGCTTGCGTGAACCAGGAGCGTGCTAACGCAGAAGGGATCGCGTATCCTCGCCAGACTTTCGAGCGCGCCATGGTCCAGCCCCATCGTCCCCTCGTAACGCTTGCCGCCGCGCTGAAAAGCTGTAGTGTCCGTACCTCGGTCATCAACCCACCGTGCGTCTGTTATACATGCCCAACTCTTGCCCGCAAATCGCTCGATCGCCTTCACTTGCAGCTCGAGCTTTTCGGGAAACCAGACATCATCTGAGTCCAAAAATGCTATCCACTCTCCGCGAGCCGCTTCTGCCCCCTTGTTTCGGGCCGCACTCTGCCCCTGATTTGATTGAAAGATATAGCGAACTTGATTTCCGTTACTTTTCGCACCGAGAAACGGTTGAAGAGCGCTCTCCGTCGCGTCGGTGGATCCGTCATCGACCACGATGACTTCGAACTCGGGGTATGTTTGCGCCAGAACGCTCTTCAGCGCAGCCCGCACTTGATCCGCTCGATTGAAAGTTGGGATCACGATTGATACAAACGGCTTCTTACTCACTGGACGGCATCTCCGATTAGTCTTTGGCTTTCCAACGGCCCTTGTGTTGGTGCCTCCGGTCTTCCGACTCAGTTCCACAACGGGCATTGTTGCGAAACCGGTTAAGTGAGAGCGGTAGCCACAAAGAAATGAGAATCCCAGTCAACATTGCAAAGCATTACCAATACCTACTCAATGACACTTCGGCATGATTGACTGGCACTTTGGCGCCATTCATTGGTCCTGCCCGGCTATTGTTCTTCAACGATCCTGAGGTCGTTACGCATGAATGAATTCGTGCTGGAGTGAGGCAACCATGCCGAGCATGAACGTCGCCTAGTTGATGCGATGGATTGTCTTGCATTCCCCTTTGCTGCAAATTCGAGCGAAACAGTCGTAGAACGGTACCACCATTCCCCCGTCAAATACGTTGATATGCAAAAGGGCGCATGGAGGTGTTACCGATTGAGAGGAGTTTGAGCAGTCCGGTATCGTTCTACTTCGAGTCGTTAAAAACCAGAACCAAGCATAGTCGCCTGAGACGGAGCAGTGACATGACGGGGATCACCTTGTGTCTATCCGGGAAGCCGCGCATTGAATATCGCGTGAAGATCGATTCCTGCGTTTAGTTCGCGGCAGAACGGAACTCTGGTTCGGGAGTTTGCGCGAGTAACAACTGGTATTCGAGTTCCGGGCGAATCACCGCGAGCCAACATCGGAAACGCCTTGGAGACGAGTTTGGAGTGAGCGACAAACTAGGCACAACCACCTTTCATCGAGATACAGCGGTTGTTCGTGCTGATTCTTGAACATTCATGTTCTCGACGAGAGATTTGGAGATTTGGCATGTAATTCGTCTGCAGAGGTTGCGGCAAGCGGGGGTAGAAGGGCTTTTGCGTGGATACAACCTCAGCCTTGAGCAGAAGCATAGCTGGCCAGCTTCTATGGATGAGGTGGAAGCGCCATTCAACGATCCGGAAGTTTTTATTTCATTGGCAAAGGTAACCGGCTTCAAGGTCACCAACGCTACGTTGACAGGGGGTCCAGGGTGGTTCACGATCTATCATTCGTTGATCAACACAGTGGCAGGCATGCCTTATTGACCCCAACCCGGCTGCAACCGGAAGCTCAAAAACTGGAGGTAATACAGATGAATACCCTATTTCTCAAGATGCTTGTCAAACTGAATGACCTGACGACCCGCGAAGAAGGTCAGGACTTGGTTGAATACGCGTTACTCGTCTCCATGGTCGCTCTGTCTTGCATTGCGACCATCGGCAAGATCGCCACGGCTGTCACCAACACATTCATCAACATCAGCAACTCGCTGGCGTAGTTCTGGCAGAGGATTGCGGGGGAGACACAGACGCGGTGCTTGGTGGGTGGCGACAAGTGTTGACACCATTGTGAGTTTAGAAAACAAGTTGCCGTTGATTGCCGTCCACACACGCGATCCATTCGCCGTTCGAAATCTGTTGTAGATCGACGTGGTGCATGCCATCCGCATTCCAGCCTTTTCCACTCGCCTTGAGTGGAGGGCACAGATTGACCTCTCTTTCCTCATAATCGGTCCGAGACAATTTCGTAATCTCAACAAGGCAGTTCATTTTCCCGAGAAATGGACCTTGGCGCGCGTCTTGCTCGACCATTTTCAGTGGGAGAAGGTCTTGGATCCGAGACATGAGGTTTTTCGACCGCAGACATATGCAGTTCATTTATGGAATGAAATGTGGCGTCGAGCTGGAAAGGACTTGACTGGCTCTGCTGATGGTTGCGTCGGGGCTGGCTAAGAACTGAGCCCGAACCATTTCTGCAGGCTGTAAGAGCGACCCTTGCTGGTTGACTTCCATTCTAGGAAGAAATCGTAGCAACTTCTCTAAGGTCAATCCTGCGCAAGATCAATCCTCAGCACCAAGGTAATCAACGCCATGGTGGACCGATTCAGCGGCGAGCGCCGCCCGAGGTGCACACAGATGTCAATTGCCTCCCCTCAAGGGTCGGCTTAGAATCGCTGGCAAATGTAGTGCATACACATCAACGATTGATCAGCGTGATCGCTTACAATCTGGCAAACCTCTGGCGCCGGCTCGTGATACCGAGAAGGGAACTACGCTTGATTGTTGACTACCTTGCAGCAAAGGCTCGAGAAGACGGGCGGTCGTCCGGGAAAACATCCTCGCTATCACTCGCTGCCCTTGGCAGAGAATCGTCTCACGCAACACTTATATGAAACCATCCTGAAAAGGATCGCGGCGCTACCCTCGCCAACGGGGAGGCGAGCCGCCGACCGAACGGGCTTTGAGTGATGAGCGGGCGGGGAACGGAAATGTGCTCCAGGAATCGGCCGAGTGAAAAGCTGGTCTATGCTTTGTCATTTTCGGAAGTGGTGAGACTGGCCACTTCCCCGGATCCCGACATCCGTCTCTTCCTTTCCCTGGATACCTACTTGGTACCCCCGGAACAGGTCACGGAACTGTATTGATTTGCAACAGTTTCGCGCTAAAATGGAGTCAATTGTGCGTACGAAATCCACAGCAACCACGTAGTTGTACACTTTGTAATCGTTCTGCAGAGCATTTTCCTCTTGCAAGTCCAATGCTTGCTGAGCGATGCTTGTTCCCGACAGCTGCAATCATCATCGCATCATCACTGATTGAAGAAATGGTGCGTTTTCTCTGTACCTCAGGTTTTAAAGAGCCCGAATCTCTACTTTGAATTTTGTCCTTGGTTGTTACCGCAAGGTCTTCCACAGAAGCGCAGCAAGGGACCGTCTTTCAAAATGATGTTCGTGTGGATTGCCTTCCGGTTGCATCAATTCTCTGCCGCTGTTGCAGCCGCGGTGCCTTGGCGCTTGTGAAGTTTCACCCGTGCTTTGGTTCTCTCCGTTTTGCTGATCAGTCAGAATCGTCCACGATCCAAACGCTTCTGAACGGTTGAGGTCGGTTCATTTCATATGGCGAGTTCGGATTTCTGGCAACGACTTTCATCCTCGCTGGTTTCCAGGACCGATTGGGAATCCGGCTTTGAAGCAGCTTTTTCGCGGAGCTCGCGTGGCGCGTCGAAACTGTGGATGACACTGGATGCGGTGACCGTCCTGGTCGCCGCCACCCTGACGACGCTCTACAAGTTCCATACCAGCCCGGTGAATGGGGGGCGGGAATTCTGGCACCACACCCTCTTTCCCGGCCGTTCGATTTGGGTTCTGCTGGCCTTCCTTTGCGGATTCACCTTCGTTCTGATCGTGACCAGCAGGCGGCTGCACCTCTACACACCGAGAACCATGACGAACATCCTGAATGAACAGAGGGCGAGCGCGCAGGCGTGCTTCACCTCCGGACTGCTTCTTACCGGTACCCTCTTCCTGTTGCATGCCACCTATATTCCGCGCAGCATCGTGCTGAGCACCGTGGTTTTGGTTGCCTTCGCTGTGGGCCTGCGGCGCCTGGTTTATCGGCTTCTGCTGTACCGGCGCTTTGATCGCGGCCTTGACACGCGCAACGTCATGATTGTCGGCACGGGTGTTCAGGCGCAAGCGCTGCGGAAGCATCTCGAGAGCATCCGCCATCTTGGCTACACATTCAAGGGGTTTGTCGAGACGCCCAACACGAATCCCTGCGCGGCTGAGGCGGCGGGCGACGTTGTCGCCAGTCTGGATAAGCTTTTCCAGCAAGCGCGCAAGCAGTTCATCGATGAGATCTTCTTCACGACTCCATGCGAGCGCAGTATTGTCGAGAGTGTGCTGGAACAAGTGCGCGAGCATGGCGTGGATTTGCGTGTCGTTCCTGAACTTTACAGCGGCGTGCCAGGGACAACCCCCATCGAGTACATCGGCCAGTTTCCCACCATTCCGCTGCACCGGGGCAAGGCCCCGGAACTTGGACTGGTCTTCAAGCGCGTCTTCGACTCCGTTTTCTCCGTCCTGACGCTGATTCTGATTTCGCCCGTGTTTCTGGCCATCGCCATTGCCATCAAGCTTGATTCGCCGGGACCGGTTTTCTACACTTCAGAGCGAATCGGCAAAAAGGCGACGGTCTTTCGCTGCATCAAGTTCCGCACCATGGTTCGCGATGCCGACGCGCGCCGCGCCGAAATCATGCACATGAACGAGCGGGACGATGTGCTCTTCAAAGTGTCGAAGGATCCGCGCATCACGCGCGTGGGCCGCTTTCTGCGCAAGTACTCGCTCGATGAGTTGCCGCAATTCATCAATGTGATGCGGGGCGAGATGAGCATCGTGGGGCCGCGCCCGCCGCTGGCTGGCGAGGTGCGCAATTACGATCTCAAACATCTGCGCCGCCTCGCCGTGACTCCGGGCATCACCGGCCTGTGGCAGGTGCAGGGCCGCCAGGATCCCTCTTTTGCCAGCTATGTATCGCTCGACGTGACGTACATCGAAAACTGGAGCATCTGGCTGGACTTCAAGATCATCGTGCGCACCATCGGCGTGGTATTCGCCGGTACGGGCACATAACGCGCCCCCGCGTTTTCTTCAGGCTGGATTGATTTTCTGGACGGGATACCGCTCGAATTCTTCAGCTCTTCCCGCGCAATCAGATGGTGAGGATTGAATCCATCGTTAAACGAGCCCGTATTTCGCCAGGTTTGACGGGTTTGTGCCTCTTGATGGCTGCGTCATCCTTCGTGCATGCGCAGCCCACCCCCCAGTATCCGCCGATCCCATCGGGCGCGGGCCCGCTGCCAAGGATTCTCGACCGATATCCTGAGAATCCCAGCCTGCCACCCACGTTCACGATTTCTGTCGGCCCGCTCGGCTTTTCCGTTCCCGGCGAAAACTACCTCCTGCGCCGCCAGAGTCTGGTTAGCCTCGATTTCCTCAACGAAGACCGGATTCTATTCACCTTTCGGGTGTCGCGACTCATGCAGCGCAATGCCGACGACAAACCGGATGACCAGAAGCAACAGATTCAAGCCCTGGTGCTGGCGCTTCCGAGTGGCAAGATCGAATCCCGGGCTACGTGGACCGTGCCCGACCGTTCGCGCTATCTCTGGATGCTCAACGACGGACACTTTCTGCTGCGCGTGCCTGATGGTCTTGACCAGGGTGACATCCAGCTGCAGATGAAACCCTACCTGAGTCTTCCGGGCCGGCTGCTCTGGATCGAAATGGATCCCAGGCAGCAAGTCTTGATCGCCAACTTCCTCGAGCCCGCAACTGGATCGCAGAAGCCGGGCGAGGCCGGCCCTCCTGTCACGGAGCCGTCCACTGCGACAGCGGACGGGCAGAAACCCGACGAGCAGAGCGATCTTGTGGCGCGCACTCAGAAGCTGGCTTCGGGTGACGTGATACGTGTGAGCCGAGCGCCGTGGACTTTTCAGACCTCCGATTGGCCCATGAATTCCGAAGGCTATCTTGAGAGGTCGCAAGACGGCCATAATCAGTGGCTCCTGAAGTTGAACTACTTTTCCGGCGGAGACCGAGTACTGGCTCGCATCATGTCGACGTGTCCCCCGAAGTACAACTTTGTCTCCGAGTCGGAATTGCTGCTGACCACGTGCGATCCAGAGAACGGGTGGAAGCTGAGAGCAATGTTGACCCGTGGCGATTCGCTTTGGGAGGCAAGGACTGCGACGAATGCGATGTTGCCGTTGCTGGTGATGGCGCCGAACAGTTCGCGCGTGGCGCGGGAGACGCTGCTCCTCAAGCGTTCAGTCGACCGCTATAAACGCATGATCGGCGCGAGCGATCTCGAAGGTCAAATCGTCAAAGTGTTCGATGCGCTCAACGGCAAAGTGGTGCTGGAGGCCCCGCTGACCCCAATTCTCGATGGCGGGGGCAATGTTGCAATCTCGCCGTCAGGGAACCGCGTTGCCATTCTCAACGCAGGTGCCATTCAAGTCTTTGAATTGCCCGCACTGCCTCCCACCCCGCCCGGTTCTCACTGAACACCTTCATCCGCCTGAAGGATACTTGAGGCGCATGACTCGCTGATGCATCCGCGCACGCTTCGGCTCAGCGTAGTCGCACGCGGACACTTTAGCCCAGGCGCTCTTCTAAATGAAATCTGCCGTGAGTCTTTCTCACGCCGGCTTTCGCGCTGCATACGCATCCAGCCGCTTCTTATACAACAGCAGAACGCTCGGCCCGAACGATAGCAGCATCACCGCAATTCCCGTGACGATGCCGAAACTGGTGAACAGGGGGGCGCAACATTCTTCTCGCCTCCGAACCCAAACATGGCACGGAACGGCGATCAACAGCTCCAGAACGCTGCCTTTCAACAACCATGAAACGGCGCGTGCGGTTACTTGTGTGGAGTTCCTGAAATATAGATAGAAGGCAATTCCCCACAGCGCCCATAACGCCACCCAGCAACCTATGGCCTTCATTTCGGTGTCAAGATAGCCATTGCCGAATTTGTCGCCAGCAACCGCCGATCCCAAACAACAAACAACAGCGAATATTAGGAGAGCGAACAACATGGATGCGGCGACGCACGTGACCGCGATATGAGTCCGTGGCCTCAGTCTTCTGAAAGAACTATCGACGGACAGAAAGAGCAAAATCGCCTGGCCAGACAGAACTGCGACGATGGGTATCCACACCAGCCAGTATCCATAAAACTCCTGCAATTCCTTAAGGAAGTCGCTGGGGAACAATGGATTGCCAAGTATAAGTGGAGGCACGAAGGGAATGAGGATCCCGAAGACAATCACGGCGTAAAACACGCTGATGACGATGCCCCACTTGCGCATGGCTCGTCCTTTCCGCACTTCCAAGGGAGGGCTCTCTGCACACGATGCTACGCCCTCTCCGCGTGCGTTCACGGGAAAATTCTTTTGGCATGCAAGGGAAAACCTCATTGCCCCATCCTAAACGCTTTCTTTGCGTTTAGGGTGGGATTGGGCGCCCTGGGATGCACACGTCAGCAGCCATTCACTTCCCAGCGCCCGCATCCACCACCGGCGGCATCTTCAAAAATTCGTCGGGCTCGAGCGCTCGCGGCGTAAACCGCGCCTCAAACACCGCGCCCTTGAAGTAGTCGCGCCGGTCAATCCGCGTTCCAATCGACGAGTGCCCCGGTCCCTGTGGCGTCAAATGCAGTTCGCCCTCACCCTGCTTTTCATCGCCCACATAATTGCGCAACATCTTGCCGTCATACACCGCCGTCACGCGGTACCACTTTCCCAGTGGATGCAGATCGTCGCAATTCAGCAGCGCCCGCCGCGAGTCGTTCGATTGCGTAAAACTGTCCAGGCACCATTCGCCCTTCACAATGCGAATCTCAAACAGCATGCGGTTGCCGGTGTCTTTGCCAGTCGCCGGATCCACTTCGGCAAGGTGAAAGAATCGCTGCGCCTGCGCCCCGTCCGCATCGGGCCGGAAGATCACCTCCCACGTGTAGGTGCTCGCCCCCGCCAGCGGATGCACATCCACAAACAACGCATCGTCCACGCCATTGAACTCGATCGCCTTTCCGTACGGCGAATCGATCAGGTGCGGATGCCCGAGCACATGCGTCGCATGCCCGCCAACCGAATCAACGTTGTCAAACCGCCAGATCGTCTTATCTGAATCATTCGACGCTTGCGCGATCGCCTTTGCCGGCGCCGTCATCACCAGCAAGACAAAAGCAAGCGCACATCCCGCCCACACCCAATTCTCAGCAGAAAATCTCTTCACCCTCTCACCCGCCCATGCTAGTCTCTAGTCCCTATTCCCTATTCGCTACTCCCTGTCTTCCCCACTCCCGCCGGAAACTGATCAAACGTCCGATCCACCGGCTTGCCAAGCAGAAACTTATCGGCGAACGCGAGCAGCGCGTCCCAGTCGCCCTTGACCATGCCATGCGGCCGGTCGGCCCAACCGACTCCGAGCTTGTCCGTCGCATGCAAGAACGCATACGCGGGCTTCGCCGCAAGCTACGATTGGTACACCCCATTCGCATTCACGTTCTGGTCGTGTTCGCCTTCAAGACTGATGAATGGCCGCGGCGCCACCAGCGCGATAAACCAATGCTCATCGAACGGAAGCTTATCCGGCTGTCCCCAGAACTGGTGCAGATGGGGCGAAAACCAGTTGGGATACTTGCGCACCATCTCCGTCAGTCCCTCTTTGCCGCCGCGATCTGGAACCGACCCGCTGTAGCGATACGCGGGAGTTCCTCCTCCCGAGCTCGCGACCGGCGCCACCATCGCCCAGCGATCGTCGAACGCTCCCGCAATCAGCGCAGCCTTTCCCGTGCGCGACACGCCGGTAATGATCAGCTTGTTCTTGTCGATCGCTTGATCGGTCACGAGATAATCCACAATCCTCGACTCGCCCCACGCCCACGCGCGCAGCAAACCCCAGTCGTAATTCGGATACGCCGGAAAAAATCGCGTGGTGCGATACGCCCAGCTTCCATCGGGCAGCCGCAGTGTGGTGTCTTCACCGCAGTCGTTGTTGTTGAACATCACAAACGCAAATCCATGCGCAATCGCCGGGTTGCTCTCTGCAATCTGCTCCGCCGTCCGCGGCCTGAAGAAGCCGCTCATCCGTTGCGCATTCGCCGCCGCCTCCGCCGGCGAAACAGGCCCCACCACCATCAGCACATCCTGGTTGTGTCCCTGGTTGGCGCCGTCCGGCAGCCTCGGCAGGGCCTTTGCTCCAGGCGGCGTGCCTGAGGGCGACACCAGCGCCGGAAATGGACCGCCCTCAGCCGGCGTAAAGATGCCGATGTCCAGGCTCAGGCTCTCTTTCGGTCCGAAGGTCAAATGCACGAGCCGGTATTTTACCTTGCCGTCCATCAGCATCTGCGAGCTCACTTCGGTACCCTTCACATTACCCGGCGGTGGCGGAGCCAGCCCCACCGCGTAGTATTCGAGGATCCGCTTCATCTGTTCGCGGCGCTCCTGCCACTGCTTCAGCGTCTTCACCGGCTTGCCGTTGTCCAGCGTCATCACCGCCGGCATCTCGGTGCGCACCGGTAACTGATCTACACCGGGCATATCGGGCATCGACGTCTTGATCGGCGGCAGCGGAATCTCTTTTGGGTCCGGCCTGTCCGGAATGTTGGACCCTCCTGTTTGCCCGCATAACGAGCAAGCCAGAACTCCCACCGCAGCGACAGCCAAAGCATGGCAAAGTTTTTTCATCAGCCCCCCTTGCGCATCTCGTCTTTTCACTTTGCCTGCGTCGCTTCATCCACGCCGGCCCGGCACAGTCGAGCTAAGAGCTAAAGCCTGAAAGCTGAAAGCTACTGGCTAGCAGCTAGAAGCTGCCTTTAGTGCAACTCATACGCTTTCTCCGGCTCGGCCACAGCCTCCGGCACCTTCGGCATCTTCGCAGGATCAATCTTCGCCGCGCCCGCCAATCCCACTCCCGTCACGTTATCAACGCTGATCAGCGGCCCATCGAATCCCGTCACTTTCACATTCCGGATCACCACATCTCTCATGTTCGCCAGCGTGATTCCGCTCTTGCACGTGCCCGTCACGTTCGTCAGCGAGAAGCCAACGAGCGGCTTGCGCGGATGAATCTCCGTCGCCTGCACCAGCATCGCTTCATCGGTCACGCGAATGTTCGAGAACTTGAAGTTCCGGAACTCCGGAATCCCCACGTCGCCGGGAACAGAAAACTCGTCCACCTTTCCGCTGTTCAGGTTGTTCAGCCGCAGAAAGCCCTGCTTTGCGCCCGATGCCTCGAAGTCGTTCACGCTGATGTTCTCAACATAAGCGCCTCGTCCCGGCCGGCTCTTGATGTAAATCGCCTGCGTGCGCGCGCTCACGCACTTGCAGTGCTCCACCACCACATCCTTCACGCCTGCCGACGTCTCGCTGCCGATGCCGATGCACGCAAAAAAACGGTCGCTGAACGTGCAGTTCGAGATGCGCACATCTTCGCAGGGCCGGTTGATGGTGTTTGCCTCTTCTCCCCGCCCCGATTTCAACGAGATGCAGTCGTCGCTCGTGTCAAACGTGCAGCCGTCAATCACCGTGTGCTTGCACGAGTCCACATCGATCCCATCCGCGCCGCTGTTCACAGTCAGGTTTTTGAATGTCACGTTCTCGCAGTACACGGGATGAATCGACCACATCCCCGACTGGCTCGTAAAGCAGTTCTCCACATTCACATTGCGGCAGTTGGTGAACTCCAGCAGCGCCGGCAGCCGCATTCCGGTCTTGCGATCCACGCGCCCGCGGATCTCCGGGCTCGCCACGATCTTTCCCGGCCCCGTAATACCGAAATTCTCGCTGTCCGTCGCCGAAATAAACGCGCTGTACCCCTTGATCCAGCGCCCCTCCCAGCGCACTTCGGCAATTGGATAGTCGGCCATATCGCCGGTGCCGAGCAAACTTGCCCCGTCTTCGATGTGTAGCAGCACATTGCTGCGCAGCACCAGCGCGCCCGTCGAGTAGTCACCCGCCGGCACCACCACTTCACCACCACCCAGCACCGCGCAGCGCTCGATGGTCAGTTGCAAGGCCAGTGTGTCGTTCGTTTTTCCATCCCCGATCGCGCCATAATCTTTCACGTTCAGCGTCACCTTCGGCCCGCCCTGCGCCACTTTTGCTGCATGAGCATGAGCAGCAGTCGTCCCCGCCGGCTTGGCCGCTTGCGCCATGCCAAGCTTGTCGAGCGAAGCCACCAAAGGTGCTGCCAGCGCGCCCTGTGCCGCCGTTTTCAAGAAATCTCTGCGACCGACAAATCTCCCCAATGTTCCATCTCCTTCATCCATTGGAAGCAATTGCGCCCGACCCCAAAGTGCCAGTGGTCAGTCCACTCTTGACGCGTCAGCCATCTTCAGCCGAGGGACGGCCCCTGGTCAAGCGAACTCCGCAAGCCGTTTCCGGTCGGAACCGCTGGCGAGGTGAGCTTCACGGGCGCCCCGGGGACCTGTACCCCATTGAAACGCCCCCCACCATGGTCCGCCCTCTGCCTTCAGCCCTCGAATCCTGTGCCAAACCCCCTCCGCCGCCAGGCGAGACCGCTAATTCCCACTCCCAGGGAGGTATGTCCTTTGAGCCTTAACCCTTTCGTACCCTATCTTCTTGGTTGCATTGGCCGCAAAACCCCTTTAAGATGCGTCAATTGAAGGGAATGCCACTTTCTGTCTCCAGTACGCTGGCTTCGCCGACCGCGCCGGCTCCTGCCGTGCCGCGCCTGCGGGTGGGCAAGTTGTGCATTGCCGTCCAGGGAGCGACCCCAGCTGAGCTCTTCGCGCGTGCCGGAGCTGCCCTTAAAGACTCTGTTTTCCTTGAGTTCCGCCTCGATTTCCTGCCGAAACCAGCCGCCGCCCTGCCCGAGCTCAAAACCTTCCTCACCCGGCACCGCGAAATCACTTCCATCGTCACCTGCCGACGTAAGCCGTATGGCGGACATTTCACGGGTGCCCTCAACGCCGAGCTCGAAATCCTCCTCAAGGCGGCAGAAACCGGCTGTCATATCGTCGACGTCGAAATCGAGTCCGTCGAGCATTGCACCCGCGCGCAACTTACCAAGTTCCGCGCCGCCCTTCGCGCCGCCGGAACCGCCCTCCTCATCAGTTCGCACGACTTTACCCGCACCCGCCGCCCGGATGGCCTAAACCAGATCGCCAAGCGTATCGCTGCCTATGAGCCGGAATTCGTCAAGGTGGTCACCACTGCCCGTAGCCTCACTGACAATCTTGCCGTCCTGCAGATGATTGAAGACCAGTCCCTCGCCTCGCTCGTCGTCGGCATCGCCATGGGCGAAGAGGGCATCATCAGCCGCGTCCTGAGCCCGCGCGCCGGCGCCGCCTTCACCTTTGCCTCCGCCGCTGAAGGCATTGAAACAGCGGCCGGCCAGATCTCCGCCCGCACGCTCCTCGATCTCTACCGGCTCGAGCAGCTCGATCCCGCAACGCGCATCTTCGGTGTCGCCGGCAATCCCATCGCGCATTCGCTTTCCCCTGTCATGCATGCCACGGCCTTCCGCCGCGAGAACCTCAATGCCATCATGCTTCCCCTCAAGGTGCGCACCCTCGATGACCTGCTCACGGTGGTCCGCGACCTGCCCCTCGATGGCGTCGCCGTCACCATGCCTCTGAAGCAGGAGGTCCTGCCGCATCTCGCCAACATGGATCCGCTCACCGCTCGCATCGGCGCCTGCAACACTCTCCGCACCGGCGCGGATGGCAAGCTCTACGGATTCAACACGGACGTTGCAGGCGTCGTTCGCCCTCTCGAACGCCGCATGCGTCTCAAAGGCACGCGCATCCTCGTCCTCGGCGCCGGGGGCGCAGCCCGCGCAGCCGTCTTCGGTCTCGTTGAGCAGGGCGCAGAGATCTACATCGTCAATCGCACCCACGAAAAGGCCGTCGCCCTCGCCCGTAAGGCGAAAGCTCACGTGCTCAAGCAGAACGTGCTCTCAAAGCAGCGCTTTGACGCCATCATCAACACCACCCCGTGCGGCATGACCGGCATCAAGCAGCCGCTCCCCATCAAAGAAAACGAGCTCAACGCCTCGCTCGTTTTCGACATGGTCTACACGCCGATCGAAACCCCGCTGCTCAAGCTCGCCAAATCGCGCGGCCTTGCCGTCATCTCCGGTCTCGAGATGTTCGTGCAGCAGGGCGCGCGCCAGTTCGAAATCTGGACCGGCAAGCCCGCCCCCGAAACCGAGATGCTCCGTGTCGTCGAGCTGGAGCTCCGCCGCCACCCGCAGTAGTTCCGAGTCTTAGTTAGAGTTCCTGACTCCGCTAACTCCGCCAGCTCCGCTCATTACCCATCACTCCACGCTCGTGAACGACTTCACCACGCCCAGCAAGTTCGAGTAGTCGTCCGTCCAAAGTGGGGATCCAGGCCGCCCTTTCAGCGGCTTCCATTGAAATGGCCGGCCCGTCTGCGCAGCCAGCGTGCTCAGCTCTTCCGGGTCGCGCGCCATCACCACCCAGATCGATGCCTGTTTTCCTTGATCGCGCTGCGCCTGCGAAAGCCCCGTATCGTTTCCGATGTACGCAGTCAGATGGGCGTCCTCGGCCAGATTGCCCACCGTCGGCGCAAGATCGAAATAAAGATTGGAGATGTGAAATGCAATCAGACCGCCGGGAGCCAGCTTGCGCAGATACAGCGCGAGCGCCTCCCTGGTCACCAGGTGCATGGGAATCGAATCTCCACTGAAGGCGTCCAGAACAATCAGTCCGTAGCCGCCATCGGGCGCGTCGCGCAGCTTCAATCGTGCATCTCCGAGCACAATCTTCGCCGCCGGGGCGCATCGCGTCAGAAACGTGAAGTAGCGTGGATCCTCAGCAATCTCTTTCACCAGGGGATCGATCTCGTAAAAAGTGAGCGTCTGGCCGGGTTGCGCATACGAGGCCAAGGCTCCTGCGCCCAGCCCGACAATTGCCCAGTTTCCCTGCGGCTTCCTGGCTTGCGCGGCCTCAAAGATCGAGCCGGCTGGCCCGCTGCGCGTGAAATAAGAAAGCGGTTCGCAGCTCGCGCTCGGGTCCAGGCTTTGCGTGCCGTGCAGAACTCCTCCGTGATAAAAGAGGCGAAATCTTCCATCCGGGCTGTTTCTCACGCGATAGACGCCGAAGAAACTGCGCTGCGCCGAGAGCATCTCGCCAAAAGGAGCATAGAGCCAGCTTGCCGCCAGCAGCGCGGCCAGCCCCAATGTGAACCGCATCCGCCTCTTGCCGAAACTCATGCACCATACCATCGAGTAACCAAAAACCAACGTTGTTTCCACGTGGCCCGGCTGGATGCTGGTGTGGGCAAGGCCCACGATCACCATCACCATGCAGATTCCCAGCGCCAGCGGCAAAAGCCAGTCCTTCCGCCGCGTCCAATCACTCGCGCCGGCAATCGAACCCCCAATCGGCAGCGGCCGAATCAGCGCGGCGAAGATCAGCACCAGCGGCAATTCCATCACGGTGTGGAATATGACCGGGGCAATCAGCGAATTGAAGATACCGCCCAGGACGCCGCCAATCGAAAGGCAAAGATAAAACTCAGCCAAGTGGCTCACCGTTGGCCGGCTATTCGCCAGCTCCCCATGAAAAACCAGCGCCAATCCAAGCAGGACCGTCAAATACACCAGCAGAAGCTCTGCAAGCGAAAGCCGGGTTTGCGAGATCGAAGGGAAAAGCCCGATGAGGATAAGGAAGGGCACCCGCTCCACAGCCCACCGATGCGAAATCGGCGGCTTCTTGGCAAAGACGAAGACAAAACTGATTAAGTAGGCCGCCAGCGGTAGAACCCAAAACAGGGGAATAGCCGGAACATCCGCGGTAATCGCGCTCGTCGCGCCCAGCATCAAGCTCGAAGGAATGAATGCCTGCGCGATCCAGCGCCATCGTGTCGCCCACGCAATCGAATCCGTCGCATCGCGCTTGTCTGCCGCGACCTCTCGAGCTTCATTGATTGTGAGCTCTGCGTTGTCGCCCCGCCACTTCCATGCAAGAACGGCACATCCCACCGTCATTGCCAGAAACACCGCGTACACTACGCTCCATAACCAGCTTTGGGTGTGCAATCGCAGCAACGGCTCCAAAAGCAGCGGATACGCGAGCAGACCGATCAGGCTTCCGGCATTGCTGGCCGCGTACAGAAAATACGGATCATGAGCGTCCTCCCGGCCCGAGTCCGCAAACCAGCGCTGCATCACTGATGTTGTGGACGAGAGCGCGAAGAATGGAAGGCCCACGACGACCAGCAGCAACCACAGCACCCATCCCACTGGATTGCTTTCAGCGGGCGGCTCCCATCCCGCCGGAAGGTGCAGCGGCAGCATCCCCGCAATCAACAGCGGCAGAGCGACCAGGGCAAGATGCACCGCAATCTGCGCTCTTCGTCCCAGAAACTTTAGCGCAGCGTGAGCATAGAGGTAGCCGGCCAGAAGCACGGCTTGAAAAAACACCAGGCACGTATTCCAAACTGCTGGAGTGCCACCGAGCAACGGCGTCAGCATCTTCCCGACCATCGGCTCAACAACGAACAGCAGAGCCGCGCTCAGGAACATGGAAACGCTGAAGACAACGAGAGCCAGTGACCGCGCACTGGCCTCATCGAGGCTTCGCGGTCTTGCCGTTGCGGGAAGAGAAAGGGAGGGATAACCCATAAGGTGAAATGGATTATATCCCGCTACTCAAATGTGGCTAGCGCTGCTGAACAGACCCGCGTATCCTGCGTACCCTCAACCCCCAGTTACTTTTGGACGAGACGTGATGACGACCGGGGGACATCGTTGTCGACAGCGCATCTTGCTCCGCGAACTTGCGAACCCGCCATCGTCGCGCTATCGACGCCAACCCGCTGACCCCGCCAACTCCGCCAGCTCCGCTAACTCCGCTGCTCCTCTGCGCTACCCTTGTCTCCAGAGGTCTCTCCCATGCGTGCCGCCGTCTTCGACTCCACGTCAGCAACTCCCGGCTCCTGGCTCTCCATCGAAGACGTCCCGCGCCCGCAGCCTCTGTCCGGCGAACTGCTCCTCAAGGTCCTCGCCTGCGGCGTCTGCCGCACTGACCTCCACATCGTTGAGCGCGATCTCAAGCCGCTCCATCCACGCATCATCCCCGGCCATCAAATCGTCGGCGAAATTGTCGAAGGCACAATCACGGTGCTCCCCGCAGGCACGCGCGTCGGCGTCTCCTGGATCGGCGGCGTCGACGGCGATTGCTGGTTCTGCCGCCACAATATGGAGAATCTCTGCGACCATCCCGTCTTCACCGGCTACTCCGTCAACGGCGGCTACGCCGAGTTCGCCGCGGTGCGCGCCGATTTCGTCAACCCTCTTCCCGCAGGCCTCGAGCCCATCGTCGCCGCGCCGCTGCTTTGCGCCGGAGTCATCGGCTTCCGCAGCCTGCGCGTCGCGGGCGTTCAGCGCGGTGAGTGCGTCGGCCTCTTCGGCTTCGGCAGCTCTGCCTCGCTCGCCATTCGCGTTCTTCATTCATGGGATTGCGAGGTCTACGTCGTCACGCGCGGCGAGCAGCACCGCAAAGCTGCTGCATCGCTCGGCGCCAGGTGGGTCGGCGACGAAGACGCAAAGCCTCCCGTCGCGCTCGATCGCGCCATCACCTTCGCGCCTTCAGGCAAAGTCATCGTCAGCGCGCTAGCCGCTTTGCGCAAGGGCGGCGTCGTTGCCATCAACGCCATTCATCTCGACCAGGTCCCCGCCTTTGACTACGATCGCCTGCTCTGGGGTGAGCGCCAGTTGCGCAGCGTCGCCAACATGACGCGTCGGGACGCGCGCGATTTCCTCGCACTCGCCCGCGACCTCAACTTCCGTCCCGCCGTGCAAACCTTCTCGCTCGACGACGCGAATCGCGCCCTTGAAGCCGTCAAGCAAGAAACCGGCGAAGGCTCCGCCGTCATCGTGATGTAGCGCCGGTCTCCCGACCGGGGCCCCCACGGACAGGTCTTCGTTCGTGGGGTGGTGTCCGGCTGTAGTGCGGGCGTCCACGCCCGCACAAAGACACCCCGACAGCCCGCCTCGTTTCAGGCCTTGGCCGTTGAGTCGCATCGAGAGAAGCTGAAAAACAAAAGTGCCTCATCCGCTGCGGGCAGTCTTCAACGTTGCTCCAGCTCGATCAGCGCTTCTTCGCGTAATCCACCATGCCCTGGAAATCGACGAAGACCACGGGCTCGTTGCCGACCACCCAGGCGTCGTGTCCCGGCGGCAGGCTCACCGCATCGCCAGCCCTCGTTGTGCTCTCAGTTCCGTCATCCATCCGCGTGACCATCGTTCCCGACACCTGGTATCCAAAGTGCGCCGCCTGGCAACTGTCGGTCTTCGCAATCGGCTTCACGCAGGTCGACCACTTCCATCCGGGCTCGAATGTCGCGCGCCCAATTGTCGCTCCGCCAACGTTCACAAGTTCCACTTTGCCCTTTTCGAACGTTCTCACTTCGTTCGGCGCACTGAAGCTCCGGCATTCCACTCTTCCAATGGTTGCTGGCATGACTAGACCTCCTCGCTTTTTCGTTGGGATGTGGGGGATGGGCCCTATCAGGACACAATACTCCCCCGATCTGCCGGTGTGAATCCGTTTGTTTTTCACAATATCGCCGGGTGTGCCGGGATGGCCGGTTGCCCCATCCTGATCGCCTCTTGTGCCTTTTCATCCTGCGTCCATGCTCAAACATCTCGTTCTCCGTCCCTCCGAACATGAAAAAGCGGCTCTGCGCAATCACCCTGCGCAAAACCGCCATTTGTCCCATCTTCCGAAGAATTACAGTATTTCTACGAAAGCTCCCGCAAACAATTTCACTGTGTCTCCGCATCCGGCATCCGCCGGCAATTCCCTTGTCCCTATTCCCTAATCCCTAAGCCCTACTTCCTGCTCCCTCGCTGCTTCGCCCCCTTGCTCCCCGGCTTCCCCGCCTTCTCCCCCGGCTCATGCATCGCAGGAATCGGCGCTTTATCCGCGCCAGCGCGCTGCACCCGCGTGTCGATCATGTCGTATTCAATCGTCCTGGGAGCCGCGGGTCGCATGACGCCGGTTGCAGGATCCGTACTCACATCGCCGTTGCTCGCGATCTGAAAGCTGAACGCCGGAACGGTGCCCTTCGGTGTCGTTTCCTGAAACACGCGCACCGGCAGAAAGCCCTGGATCGGATGCAGACGAAACGCCGTCTCATAGCGATGGTGCTTCACGCTCCAGGTGAATACGCGCACCTGGTCGAAATCGTACGGCAGACCATAGTGATGAGGCGCCAGAACCGTCAGATACTCGGGTTTCTCATGGTCTGGCGTGTCGACCTCAGGATCCACCACCTTGGTCAGCATCCAGCAACCCACGAAGCGCTGGTCCTCGCCATACTGAGCGACATCGTCCGGTACATCCACATCCAGCCGGCTCGCCAGCAGCCAGCCCACATGTCCCTGAGGGTTGCGCGCCAGCCACCAGTCTTCCATCTCCGGCAGCTCGGTCTCTACCACGCCCGCTGCGCCTGCCGCCACCGCCGGCTTCGCTCCTTTCGCTACCGAGGATAGCTTCGCTCCCCCGACCGGCTTCGTCTCGTTCGGAACAGGTAACGGCCCGAAGGCTTCTGCAGGTTTTTTCGGAGCAGAAGCTCTCTCCAGCAGCTGCACCTTGGTATTTCCCGCCAGCAGATAAAACCGGTCCGTCTCGCGCCCGGGAAGAATGTGCATCGCCAGGTTGTCGCCCAGAGTGGCTGTAGCCGCCACCGGGGCATCCTTGTGCTCTTCGGCGAGCTTCACAAATCCGTTGTAGGTCTTGGCGTCAATTACAGCGTGGTCTTCAATCCATCCGATCTCGTTCTTGTCCGTCTTCACCTTGAGAAAGCGGTGCCCATGCTCCAATACTTCGAGAGCTTGCCCATTCACCACCTGGCACACGCGGTTTGACACCGGCGCCACGCGGTCGTGCAGGTACGTCTCGCGAATGGAGACGTACACCATCTCATGTTTCTCATAATGAAAACGGCTGCACCCCGCGACGAAGAAAATGCAGCACCATGCTGCCGCCGGCAGCAGCATGGCGCTCACTGAGCGCTGGAGAAAACGAACAAAATGAATTGGGAAACGAGTCGGCACAGCCTTGGCGTTCTCTTCGAGAATAGCACTTCAGCAGGGCTCAGTTCTCAGTGCTCAGCGATCAGAGCAGGGCAATCGCATGAAGAGATCTTATTGATAGTGAGGTTCGCATTTCAGCGCGCCGGAGGCGCAACGGTCGTTAGCCCCGCGCTTCAGCGTGGGGAAACCGGCCCCAAAAAACAGCGACAAGCCCGGAGGGGCGGCGCAAGTCCTCCGGAAACATTCTGCATCCGCCTTCATGCGATTGCCCTGGTGATAAGAGTTCTGTGACAGGGCACGACTCCGACCACTGATCACCGACCACTGACCACTGTTACTTCGGCACCGCCGCAACCGCCACCGCTCCCACAGGGTCTGTGCCCGTAACAGACGTCACCGCGGAAGTCAGCGCTCCCGAGCTGATTGTGTAAGCGTCCAGATCGGGATTCCCGCTTGTTGTCGATCCTCCGTAGGAGACGGCCAGCACAAAGGCTTTCGTGTTGTCCTCCGCCAGTCCCATCGGCTGCACGCCGGCGCCAACCGTCTTTCCCGTGGCAATCGTGTAAGTGGATCCCGAGGCCGACAGAGAGAACCACGCAATATTCCCTGCGGCTGTCAGGCCTTGTCCATTTGCGACATAAACGAAATCGCCTGAGCCTAGCGGCAGGATGGCGTTCGGCGAAAGCCCACCGCTCGCGATCGGAGAGCCGGAAATCTGCGTCAGAGTGCCCGATGATGAGCTCAAAGAGCTGTAGTTGAAAACGCGCAGGCCACCCCCGTTGGCAGATGAGTTGGCCAGAGTCTCTCCGATATAGAAAAACCGCGTTGTCGGATCCACTGCCACAGAGAGCGCGGAGCCGCCGCTGGTCTGCGGGGCAATCGTTCTCGCCGTCGCTCCCAATGGATTGGAGTTGCCTGAATTGAACGGAACCACGATCGTTCCTCCGGTGCCAAGCGCCACAAACACATTGGCGCCATCGGGAGAGATCGCGATCTGCTTGACCGATGCATTGGCGATACTGAACGCCTGAGACGGCAACGCCGCACCGGGCGCGCCGGTGTAACTCCCATTGGTCGCGGAAATCGGAATCGCATCCAGTTTTACCTGGCTGGAGCCGTTGATGTATCCGGCGATCAGCCACGAGTTGCTGGGATCCACCTGCATCGCCGCCGGCAATTCGCCGCTGTTAAAGATCCCTCCGTTGCTTCCCGCGGTCAAGGCGCCGGTCGATCCAATCGAGTACATGTAGATGCCGCCGGTTGTCCCCACGTAGAGAAACCCACCACTCGGTGCGATGGCGATGCAGCTAGGCGCCGCCAGAAATGTTTCGGTGCCGCCCGAAATTGCGCCGAGTGTGCCGGTGTTGATCGAGTAGCCCACGAGCTGCTTGGTCGTCTCGTTGACCACATAAAAGACGCCGCTGGAAAGTGTCGTGGGTGTCGTGCCGCCGCTTCCACCGCTGCCCGCGGGAAGATCCCAGAATCCCGAGCATCCCGAAAACACGACCGTTGATGCAAGCAAAAGCCCAGCGCCGATCTTCATCGTCACTCCCCGAGAGTAGCCAGAAAGCGGCCTATTGTTCTTGCCAAGCGGAATCCGCAAAAAAAGCGCAACTTAATGAAAGGGTAACGCCAGGACGCGTGCCCTGTCCTGTGGCCTCGTTTCCTGAAGTGCGCACAGAAGATTTGGTCGTCACAGAAAAGACGTGGGGATGGCCGATTTCGTTCGACAGGTCTGGCTCAGATGGGGTCTGCCTTGACGGCCGCGAATTTCAGCCTGTAGACCGGAACGGCATCAAATCCGCTCCGGCGACGGTCTTTACTCTGAGACTGAAACACGCCTCCCCTCGCCCCTTGTCGCCTGGGTGGCAAGGGGCGAAGTACGAGGCGCGTAGTTTGGCAATCTCGAATTGCGCGAACTCTGTTAACTAAAATCCACCGCTCGTCTCGCTCGTGCCACGGGGAGCGATGGCCAGCGAAAGCTGACTTTGATTCAGGAATTTCATGTTGTCTTTTCTCGACGACACAAATACTCCAGAATTCTCGCCCGCAATTTTGCTGTGAAGGTCGATCCCCGACATGACCCCGAGTTCATCAACCTGCAGGGAGCTTCCGTTCCAGGGGGTCGGAGGTGCCTCACTGTCGCTTCCATCCCAGGCAGAACTATATGCTGGTGGGGCGATCCCAACAATCGTCGCCTGGATGGGGATCTCCTTACCACCCTTCAAGTCCGCTTTGGTGAAACGCAGGGCCAGGGTCGACTTTCCATTCCCATTTGGTCTGTAGCCACCGTTCCCACCAGGGTCGTGCCCCTTGGCAGTTCCACGCCATTCTTCAGGTGAACGGTATCGCTCAATTTGGCTTGGAACTGCTGTCCAGGTTGCATCTTCTTTGCGTCAATCGCCTGTGCCAAAGTGGCTTGCGCCGGTACCATCTGGGCCGCCACTTGACTGGCCGCGCCTGCCGCCATGCTGGCGTCCACATCCGTTGTTCCATTCGAGGTCTGTGCCGCGGCGGGTTTTGGGCAAAAAAGTGCGCAAGTTGCAAACGCAATGGAAACAGCGAAAATCGATGTGCTTCTCATAGATAGAAACTCCTTTATGGCGCCGCAGAGAGTTGTGCGATTCAGCGCGACGCCCGTTGTCGCTCGGGCTTGCAGATCTGCCAGTTCAATCTGTTCCGGAGCGTTCTGGAACAACGTGGTTCCTGGCGTTGCTCGTGGTTCTCTATGCTTGCGGCGCTTGGGCCGCAACGTAACTATACAAATTCGATGCCGGAGTCGAGCCGAGGTTTACTTCAATCGCGGCTTGCGGAACCACGAGCATTTTCGTGTCGTCAAATTTCGCACAAACATTTGGGGGAAGATTATCTCCCATGCGCAGATTTATACGGCGGCCAGCAGCTCGGAATCATTGTTTCTGACGTTTCCGACACGCTGACTTACCGGCCAGGCAGCCATTTCTTCCGCTGGGAATGGGCGCAACAGATCCACCGGAAGCCGCTCCGGGGCGGCAGACTCCAGCCAGCGGCCGTAGTCCTTCCGCGCCAGGATGACCGGCATGCGATTGTGGATCGGCTGCAGCGCTTCGTTGGCTTCGGTGGTCAGAATGGTGAAGGTCTCCAGCGGCTCCCCCTCCTTGGGGCGCCAACTCTCCCAGAGTCCTGCGAACGCGTACGGTTCACCGCTTTTCAGCGCAATCGCGAATGGTTGCTTGTTCTTCGGGTCGCTGCATTCCCACTCATAGAAAGCGTCAGCGGGAACCAGGCACCGCCGCTTGCGCATCGCTTCACGAAATGCCGGTTTGCTGGCCGCTTCTTCCGCGCGCGCATTGATGGTGGAGTATCCAATCTTCGCGTCTTTGGCCCAGAAGGGCACAAGTCCCCACCGCAGAAGAGCAAACTCCTCTCTCCCGCTGTCACGGCCGAGGCGCACCACCGGCTGCACGCTTTGCGGTGCAATGTTGAAGCTCGGGACAAACGGTGGCTGGTCTTCCAGATCCAATCCGAACCAATCCGCCAACACCTCCCGAGTGGACCTCCGCGCAAATCGTCCGCACATAAAAGCTGCTATTAGCTCCTGGCTTTTAGCTTTCAGCTCTCCGATTCCAACCGCAATGGAATGATGCCGCGCCCCGTTAACGACTGCCAACTATGTCTGTGACCGCTGAGATTTCTCCCACTCGTGGGTGACCCAGGTCTCGATTTTGAGACTCGGGAACCACCAATGCCAAAGTGCGAAATGATCCGGTCACAGTCCTAGTTCGGCCGCTCGTCCGATGCGGCGCGGCGGCGAAAACGTTCATCCACGGGTTGGCGGCCCTGAAAGCCGGCTTCCATCGTGTGCCAGTGTTCGATCGCCGGCTCGCCCATGCGCCAGCAGAGCAACACCACTTCGTCATCGACGCGGCAGGGAAAATCGAGCAGCCCCGAATCCAAATCCTTCACCTGCACGCCAATCGCATCAATCTCGGCAATGATCTCGCGGATTTGCTTGAGGAGCGTCTCCAGCTCAGCGCGTTGCTTGGCGATTTCAGGACCGTTCACCCGCATCCCGCCCGAGAAATAAATCCGCTGGGCAATGCTGTTGAGTCCCGCCTCCACCTTCTCGGCAGACTGCCTGCCTTCCATGGCGCGCTTCAGCAGCGATTCCAGCACGGGCAGCAGCGATTGCGCTTCGTCGAGAGTGAAGGTTTTCATCGCAAGAATCCTGCTTATAGAATAATGCGAAATCAGGTGAGAAGAAAAGCGCGGCTGCTTGCGCGAGGGCATCCCTGTGAGAAACTGGTGCGGCAAGCCAGTTGGTGAAGGATTTGGAGGGATAGCATGAGCATCAATCGCCGGGAATTTGTTGCCGCCCTCTCCATGCTGGCAGCGAGGGCGGCGCGCGCTGAGGGCGACAAGCCTGCCAATCGAAAGATCAAGTGGGCTTTGTCAGAGGCGCTGTGGAGATATTATCCCCCCGCTCCCTTTACCGACATGCTTGAGGTCATGCAGCAGACGGGCTTCATCGGCGTTCGCCTTGCGGGCTTTCCGCACATCCTGAGCGATTATCAGATGACGCCCGCGCAAATGCTACTTGAGGTCTCCAAACGCAACCTCGATGTAGTCACAATCTCCTGGAACGGCGCACTGCACGATCCCACCCAGCGCCAGGCAGTGCTCGACAGCGCCCGCAGCGCCATGAAGTTTCTCGCCGACTTCGGAGCCAATCACCTTGTGGTCTTCTCGCCAAGCCGTAGCTTGCCGGCGACGCAAACGCCGGCCGCATTTCTCGAGCTGTGCGACCGCTGCAACCAGATCGGCGAATTGGCCGGCGCCATGGGCTTTACCGCGGGCCTGCACAATCACATGGGCCAGATGGTTCAAAATCAGGATGAGGTCGACCGTTTTATGGCCATGACCGACCCCAAGCTGTTTGGCCTCTCGCCAGACACCTGCCATCTGAATCTTGCAGGCTGCGATGTCGTAGGTACGCTCAACCGCTACAAGCATCGCATCCGGTTTCTCGATTACAAAGACTCGAAATGGACGACCCCGACGAAAGACTGGGTGCAGCCAAACGGAAAGGTATTTCCCAAAGACTCGGACTCAGCTCGCTTTTTCAATAGCAGCTACGACCTTGGAGACGGGCAAGTGGACTTCCCCGCCTGCCACCGCGTCTTGAAGAGCGTCGACTATCGCGGGTGGATCTGCGTCGATCTCGACACGGCCCGCCTGGGCCCGCTCGCCGACTTTCACCGCTGTGGCGCGTACATCGTGAACAAACTGGAGCCGATTTATTTATGACGATGACTCGTCGCGAATTTTCATTCGCAGGCCTCGCTCTCGCAGTTCCGGAACTACCGACGAAATACCGCGTCGTCGACGCCCAGATTCACGTGTGGATCAATGACCCGCATTATCCATGGGCACCCGGCACAAAAAACCCGCCTAAAGAAGATCGTACTCCCGCGATGGCCCTGGACCTGATGAAAGCCAATGGCGTCCAGCGAACGGTGATCGCGCAGTACATCGGCTACAAATGGGACAATCGCTATTGCCTCGATTCGATCAGGAGATACGCCCCGAACTTCCAGGGCGTGTGCCGCGTCGATCCCACCGATCCCGCCGCGCCAGACCAACTCTCCCATCTCACAGAACAGGGCTTTCACGGCGTGCGCATCAGTCCCTCTGCCGACGCCAGCGGCGACTGGATCAACGGCCCGCTCATGCCGCCGCTGTGGAAGCGCGCCCAATCGCTCAAAATTCCCATGCAGGTTTACGCGCCGATCACGCGCATGCCGGACCTAGTTCATCTCGTCGAGCAATGTCCCGACCTTACGATCGTCATCGATCACATGGCCGATTGCCCGATTGATCGCCCACAGGAGCTTGAAAAGTTAATCGCGCTGGCACGTTATCCGCGCATCTTCGTCAAGATCTCGCACACCTGGTCAATCTCCCATCAGCCATATCCCTGGCTCGATGCCCAGGAATACGTGAAGCGCCTTCACGCAGTCTTCGGTCCGCAGCGCCTCATGTGGGCCTCCGATTGGCCAGTGGACTTGACTTGGACGACCTACGACAAAACTCTGAGCGTCGTTCGCGACGAAATGAAGTTCCTCAACGCCGACGACAAAGCCTGGATCCTCGGCAAGACCGCGCAGCAAGTCTGGCCGTTTGCCTGAGAACGAATGGCCGCCGCCAGTCCCGCCGGAGTCACACTTGACTCATTTCTTCTCAAGTTTTCTGGTCGCGCGGGAGCGTTGCCGATGATTGACCGAGCGCTCTTGCTCGATTGGCGGTTCTCCGGGGTAAGTGATGCTTTGCCCGTCGACGCGAGACCAGGGAGTGAGTGTGTGCGAACGAACACTGGTCGCACTCGCAATCTCATCCACATTGACACCATGAACCAGGAGCGCATCTGCAATCAAAGAACGGTGGCAGCGCCAGGGCACCGCTTCCGCACACATGATTGCAGTACGGCTTTCGCGCGTCAGATGAATGAGTTCGTTGAGACCTTCATCAAATTGCGGAGTTTGCATGTAATCCGCAAAGCCGCGAAAGCTTGCATTGCGCCACGCGGTGTTGGTCGAGTCGCGGCGCGCATGCCTGAGGCCCCCGAGTGCGGGCATGTGACGATAATGAATTCCCACCGTCTCCAGAGAGTGACGCAGAAGAACTTCGTTGAATTGAGGGTTGTGTCCGGAACGCGGAATGGTTCGCACATCAACGAGCTGCTGTATGTGATGAGCGCGGAGCAATGCGATGAATTCGCTGATCGGCCGCGTGGAGTGTCCAATGGTCCAGAGCCTGACTTCCCGAACTCCGCTCCCGGGCTTTTCACCGGCAAGAGTCTCGACCGGGTTCAAAGATTGGTTCGAGTTCTTTCGTCTGCGAAGCTGCACTGCGTTTCCGCCATTTCAAGATCGTATCGCGCAAATAGAAAAGGCCGCATCAAGCGGCCTTTTCTAAGCTCTTAGTTTTGTTGATTGAGCGACCTGAGACATGGGTGACAGATTGTACCG
The DNA here is from genome assembly GCA_963751285.1 of uncultured Acidobacteriaceae bacterium. Lineage (GTDB taxonomy): Bacteria > Acidobacteriota > Terriglobia > Terriglobales > Acidobacteriaceae > Telmatobacter. Next base: position 44,461 of record CAVVUE010000021.1, read on the forward strand.
GACACATGGGTAACACTTTCTCCTTATGGGGAGGAAGTGAGATGCCTTGGAAGGAGTGTTCGGTGATGGATGAGAGACTGCAGTTTGTGGCTCGCCGGCTGGCCGGCGAGCCGATGGCCGAACTTTGCAGGGAGTTCGGCATCTCCCGCAAGACCGGGTACAAGATCTTCGACCGTTATCAGGAATGTGGTCTTGAAGGGCTCACCGATCGAAGTCGCCGCCCCTATCGCTACGCCAACCAGCTTCCTTTTCAAGTGGAGAACTACATCCTGAACGTGAAGCGCGAGCACACCAGCTGGGGTGCTCGCAAAATTCGCGAGAAGCTGGTCCGCCGGTTCTCCGATATCCCCATTCCCGCCAAGAGCACCATCCATGCCGTGCTGGATCGCTACGGGTTAGTCGAGCGCCGCGGCCGCCTACGCCGTCGCGCACAGGGCACGGCGCTATCTGCCGGGCAGCGGCCCAATGAGCTCTGGTGCACCGATTACAAGGGGGAATTCCTGTTGGGCAACCACAAGTACTGCTATCCGCTGACGGTGACCGATCACGCCAGCCGTTTTCTGCTCACCTGCGAGGCACTCTCCTCGAATCGAGAGGAATACGCTTTTATCATCTTTGAAAGGCTTTTTCGGGAGCGCGGCCTGCCCGCCAACATCCGTAGTGATAACGGCGTTCCCTTCGCCTCGCCGAATGCCCTGTTCCAGCTCAGCAAACTGGCCGTCTGGTGGCTGCGCCTGGGCATCGGCATCGAACGAATCAAGCCCGGCTCTCCCCAGCAGAACGGCCGTCATGAACGCATGCACTTGACCTTGAAGAAGGAGGCCACCAAGCCGCCCAGTGCCAACTTCCTGCAGCAACAAGCTCGCTTCGACAAGTTCATCGACATCTTCAATAACCAACGGCCGCACGAAGCTCTCGACATGAAGTGTCCAGCCGAGGTTTATCAGCCTTCTTCGCGACCCTACACCGGACTACCCGACATCGACTATCCGTTCCACGACAAAACCATCGTGGTCACTCACTGCGGACGCATTTGCATGGGAAACAAAAAGATCAACTTCAGCCAGGCTTTCGCGGGACAGGCCGTCGGCATCAAGGAAATTCACGACGACATCTGGCTGGTTAGCTTCATGGACTATGATTTGGGATACTTCGACTTGGAGAACAGAGTGCTTGAACCGCTCGAAAATCCCTTCGGCCCAAAACTGTCACCCATCTGACCGGTACGTTCTGTTACCCATGTCTCCGGGTCAGACCGATTCTAATTGGTTGCGGGGGCTGGATTTGAACCAGCGACCTTTGGGTTATGAGCCCAACGAGCTACCGGGCTGCTCCACCCCGCACTCTCATCTTATCAAGCGAAGCAACGAGGGTCAATGCAGCCCCAAACTTGGTGCAAACAAGGGAACCTAATCGAAACGCGAGGGAATTCTCGCCAGGTTGGCGACTTGAGGATGAAAGCTCGTTCGTAACTGCAGGTTGGCTGTGTCTACTTTACGTCGGTTGGAGGTTCGTTCGGCTCTCCTTCAACCGAGATGCGCAGCGAGCGTAGAAAGTGCAGGTCGTTTGGCGTGAATTCGCCTACTTCGCCGCCCTCTTCCGTCCGTTCCACGTCGTTGCCCTTGCCCGACACCTCGTTCAGGCCGATCGTGGCTTCGAGCATCAGCAACACGTCAAAGCCGTGCTTGCGGATGTCCTGCACAACCCCTGCGATCTGCTCACTCTCGATAACTGACTCGTGAATGGCCTCGCCGAGTTGCTGAATGAGTTCGCGCAGACGGGATGTCACGGCTACCTCCGGGCGCGCAACCCGCCGTAAGGGTCAGAGTGCGGGCTGCGGCATGGAATCTCTCTACCTTACTGCCATTCCCGTTCGAGAGCAACCGGGGATCAGCGGCGCGCGCAACACCGCGCCTTATGCCGCTGCTACCATCATAAACGGTATGAGACCGCGAAGCATCGGGCGCGCCCTGGGCATCGGACTGCGCGTCGCAGGCCGTGTAGCCGGACAGCGCTTGGCCGCGCAGTCGCAGGCCGGTAGTGTGCAGCCGGCTCAGCCTGCCAACGCGACAGATGCGGCGAGTCACTCGGCAGTTGGCGCCGCAACTCAGCCTCGCGCGCAACAGTGGCCGTCCGGTCAGCCCACATCTCCGGCTGGGCGCGGCCTGAAGCAAGGTGTAGGAGGCTTTCTCCGGCCGTTTGCTCGCGTGGGCGGCATTCTTTGGCTCGAGGTAACTGGCGTCTTCTTTCTGCTTCCCGTCATCGTCTTTGCTCCAAATCTCTGGCGCGAAGCCGCAGCCTACTCGCACACCAGCGATCACAGAACATTCTGGATCACGTTGCTGATCGTTGTAGTGTTTCTGTATCTGGGTGTCAGCTCTTTCTGGCGGGCGCGACGCCGCTGACTCCGGCCTGCAAATCCACGCCTCCCCTTACATTCCCGTCGAGCTCTCGGAACCATCCGTTTCGAAGACCTCGCCGTCAAAAACAACCAGCCGATGCTTCTTGAGATGGCCCGCGCCCTCCAGTGGCGAATGTCGCGTGACAATCATCCGGCTCAGGAACCCAGGCCTGATCCGTCCGAATTTCTCTCGGTACGCAAGCCTGTCTGATCCCGCGCCCGTGGCGGAGTGGATCACAACAAGCGGCGAAAGCCCCGCGCGTTCCATCAATTCCAGCTCCTGCAAAAGCCCCAGTCCGTGCGCCACGCCATACGATCCCGCATCGCTACCAGCGATAATTCGCACTCCCATCGCGTGAGCCTTCACCAGGCTCGCAGCGTGCTGTTCCAGAATCCCGTTCAAATTCGCAACAACCTTCGCATCCCATCCCATTCTGTCGGCATGATCCACTTGCCGCTGCACCGGCGCGAAGGTCGGCACCCACGCAATCTGCCGGTCGCGCATCTTCGCGAGCTGATCGTCGCGCACAAAAAAGCCGTGCTCGATCGTATCCACGCCGCCTTCGATCACCCGTTCGATTCCCGCATCGCCAGAGGCGTGCGTCAGCGTCTGTTTCCCGAACGACTGAGCTGCCGCCACGAACTCGCCAATTTCTTCCGCCGTCATTTGCGGCGGAGTGGTCACGGTTCCTCTCTTGAAGTTGATGATTCCGGTTGCAATCAGCTTGATCCGCTCAGCGCCGGCTCGAACGCGCGCCTCCACGCACTGCCGGGGCGACGCATAATCCTCAATCGCCTCGGCCATAAAGCTTCCATATCGCCCGCGATGATGAATCGCCGCACCGGGGCTGTCCACATACGGCATCAGCGGGCGCCCAGCGCCTGAGCAAAGCCTGCTCAGCGCCAGTCCCACGCCATCCTTGTCTCCCGTATCGCGGACAGCCGCGATGCCCAGCCGCACCAGTTTTTCCAGCCGCAATCGCGCCAGCGCAATCAACTCGCCCTGCGTCTGTTTCAAATACGCTGCGCGCTTGTTCTCGTCCAGTTCACCGCCTTCGAGAAACAGGTGCGTGTGCGCATCCGTCAGTCCCGGCAACAGCGTGTAATCCGGCAGGTCGCAATCCGGTTCCGTCTGGCCCGCATTCAGCACAGCTCTCGGCGGAGAATCTTCACCCGCAAACAGAATCGAATTCCTGTCATAAACAACATGCGCATTGTGTATGGGGGCCGCGCAGCCGCCGTCGAGCAGCGTGCCAACGCGCAGCCACACGCGGCGTTCCTCTGTTGCCCGGGGAATGGCGACAAGCGAGTGCATGTTGCAATCGGAGTTCAGAACTCCAGCGCCTCCACCTCTCTGCAAATCCCCAAAATCGCTTCGGCCTGGCGAAATCCGCTAGTCTCAGGGCTCTCGTCCGCCTGCCGATGGCCCTGTGCCAGCGCCTCGCGAAGCTTGGTCACCATCGGATGATCGCTGGCGAGCGGCGCCGGCTTCTTTTCGGGATTCGCCAGCGCAAAGTCCAGGCCTGCTTCCATTCCCAGCGTGAGATATGCCTTTTCCAGATCCTCGCGAACCTCTTTGGGAGTGCCCCACGCGAAGTTGGAAAGCCCCACAATCATGTGCACGCCTTTCAAATCCGAATCTGCGCTGATCAGCCGCATCGCATCCAGGCCCGTGTTCACAAGGCCATATGTGTCCGCGCCCACGGGCGCCAGGCCGGGATCGATAATGATTTGATCGTTGCGCCGTCCCGCCTTCGTCGCCAGCAACTCGACAAAATGTTTCGCTGCACGATAGGAGTCCTGCGGATTCAGGCATTGCGCAGTGCCCCCCGGCGCAAACGTCTCCGATGCCATCACCACCGCGAGCGTGTCGTAGTGCTTTACCAGCTCGATCATCTCGTCAAGATGCTCGCGCGATGCGGCCAGCGAGTTCACAATCGGCGCGCTGCTCCGCCTCCGGTCGTAATGTTTCAGCGCAATTCTGTGATATTCAACTGAAGGGTTGTCGAAAGCGATCGGCGTGGCCGTCGCCTCCTGGATCGCCAGAATGACGTCGGGCAAAAAGTCGAGCATCTCCTGCCGTCGCACCTGGATGCGCTGCGTGCCGTCAAGATTCAGCGTCAAATAATCCGCGCCCAGATCCGACTGCCGCTTTGTCAGTCGGGCGTACCCGTCAACATCGCGCGCTGTGAACGCCTTACGCGCGCGGGCATAAGAGTTGTTCATCAACTCGCCGACGATATGCAGTTTCTTGCTCATTGTTTTTGGTACTCCGCTTGAGGAGAAATGGTCGCCGCTTTCACGGCCTTTCGTTTGGCAGCGTGATCGCGGCCGAGCCACAGGTTTGCCCACGCCGAGGTTCCGCGCAGGCCTTGATTTTGAACAGCCGGCACGTGATCGAGCATTCCCTGCTCGCGCCCGTCATGCTTCAATCGCTCATAGGCGCGCAGCCAGATGCAATCGCCGTAGCCGTCCACCTCGCATCGGCCTTCCCGCGTGCCCCCGCACGGGCCGTTGCGCTGGTTCTTCGCGCATTGCGATTCGGGGCAGAGAAATGCGATCTCGGGCAGCGAGCAGTCGCCGCAATCCTTGCAGTGGAACAGCACGGCTTTGCTGACCGTTTCCAGCGCACGCAGCGGCTTCGGTCCCTGCATCGGGTCCTTCGCCTGCGCGCAAACCTTCGCACCCCATTTCGCAATCGCCGCACCCGGAACAAACATCGTCTCGTGCGACAACTTCGCGAGTTGATAAACAACGGTGACGTGCTTCGATGAATCCTCCGGCCGCGGATTCTCACGCCCCCGATCGGCCAGCCCCGCCGCCGCATCTTCGGCGTAATAGAAAAATTCACCCTGCCGCGAAAACCGAATCTCGCGCGCAAACTGCTTCCAGTCGTCGGGCGAGAATGTCTGCTCAATTTCGAGAATCTTTTCAATCGCAGCAAAGTTGTGCGCGCCGCCAAGGTAGACACCGCGGAATCCGAGGCCGCGGTAAATTGCAATCTGTTTTGCGGCGAGTTCCAGAAAGAACGCCCGCCCCTTATCGGCAGATTGGCCTTGCTTCCCGCAAAGCTCCCAAAGCGCGTCGCTCATCACCACGCCGGGAATCTTTCCCTCGTGGAATAGCTGCGCGACGCGCGGGCTCAGCAGGTAAACGTTGCCGATCACGGGCGTCTCCTCCATCCCGTGCGCATCCATATAACAGCGCAGCTCGCTGATCTTGCGCGAGTCGAACCCGATCTGGTTGATGATGAACTGCGCGCCGCACTCGATCTTCTTCTTCAGCTTCAGGTACTGCGGAATCACCTCGCCCTCGCGCAGCTTGAAGTTCGTGGTCACCGCCCCGATGCAGAACTGCGTTTTTTCGAGCTGGTGATTTGTGCCGTCTGTTGCCGTTGCGCCAAGCCCCTGGTTCATCTTGCGCAGCAGCGAGATCAGGCCGATTGAGTCAAGATCGAAAACGGGCCTTGCCAGCCCATCGTTCCCCGTCACCGGGTAGTCGCCGGTCATCGCCAGAATGTTGTTGAAGCCCTCGCTGTGCAGCATCCATGCTTCGCTCTCCAGCCCGTTCCGGTTCAGATCCTTGCACGTCAGATGAATGACCACATCTTTTCCCGCGTAAAGAATGGGCCGGCCGATCACCAGCGGCGCAAGCTGCGGATTGCCTCCCGCATTGTCCGTGATCGAAATCCAGTCGATGTCGGGGCAGGCAACGAGCTCGTTGGCAAAGTTGCGCACCTTGATCGCGCTCGCACCTGCCATCGGGCCGCGCACCGAAACCAATTCCGTGGCAACCAGAAAGCGGCTCGGATCAGCAAGTTTTTCGCGCAGCGTCTGCATCTTCCCGCCCGTCGAAAACACCTCACCTAGACTGTATCACGATTTACTTTGAGCCGCGAAGTATAGTGAAGATTGAGTAACTAACTATTGTATATTCTGCTAGTTAGTCTGTTGTGTTGGGAGAGTGCGCCAAAGCCGGGGAACCGTTTTCCACGAGCCGGCTGCAGCTCCACTTTTGACCTTTCGGATTATCTCTTTGCCAAAGCCGACGCCAGAATCCCGCGCAGCTCATTCTGTTGCAGCTCCGATAGGCCGGCAAGATTCAAGGTGGAATAGGCGCCCGAGAAAAATACCAGAACGATTAGGCCCTTTCCCTCGCGCCAGTAGTCGTACACATTCCAACCCGACGAATTCGAAGTACCCACCGAATTTCGAATGGAGATGGACTGCGCCGTGATGTTCACGGTGAATTCGCCTTGCATCGTAGGATCCTTTCGATACATCCGGCACACAGTCGTTGGACCTAATTGTCTGAGCATGAAGACCCACACCACGAGGAGAAGCAAGAAGGGGCTGACATTCACGAGCAATGCGTGTTCAACGTTCGTGTGCCTCTCGGCGGTTGGACCCTCCGTCGAATTCGCGCCACTGTCGTGCGAAGCAGCCTGAGGAGCTTCGATTTGATTTTGATGTGGCTTGGAGCTCTTGTTAACAACAGCCCAAAGCAACATCAGACAAATAAGAATGAAAAACCAGAACAGCACCGTCTTGACCGCGCGGGAACCGTGCGCAGCTTCTCTGCGCAGCTTCCACGCCCTCAGGTATTCCGCTTCGCTCAATCTGTAACTGAATTCCATGCCGGAAAGCCTATCACGACCCAGCCGCTCGCTCGGCCGGAGCTTCGCGCATCATCGATACTCCCGCCGCCATCCGATCGAGGTTGCGCCCCTGGGCGCGTTGCAAAGAGATGCGGTTATTGCGGCTGTAAAGAGTAGGCATGGGCTTGCCGATTCTCCCTCGTGCAGCGCGTCACGAATTCCGACGATTCTCAAAAGCCCGCGAAGCGGGCGTCAGACGGTAGCCCCACGGCGCGAGCCTGGGGAAAGGATCGAAAAGAGGGGCGACAGCCCCCGCAGGGGGCGTAAGAAAGGCGCCTGCCCTCCAAAACATAATCGACGAAAGCAACGACGCACCACCCTAATTCGGCGGTTGTCCTTCAGGCGGACGTATTCGACGGCGCCCCCTTGAACGAACTGAACGCCACTGCTCCAAGCAAGGCAATCACCACAATCAACGCCACCCACAACAAAATCGGATGTTTCTCAGTGAACGGCCGCTCGTCAGGCCGCGCCTGCCACGCCGGATTCGCCGATTCCGCTCCTAACTGCGCACCCGCCGCATCGTGCTGCAGCACAAACAGCGAGGCGTAATCGTACTGCGGCGAAGCCAGCGCGGCGTCCCCGTAATAGAGCGTGTAGGCAGCCCCGGCGGTCGCATCGAAGCAAAGCCGCCGCTGAAGCATCTCCAGCCTCACCGATGCCAACTGGATCGGCGCATCATCGTGATTCTCAATCGTGATGGTCCACTTCGCCGCGCCCTCGCTTTCCACTTGCGGCGCATCCACGTTCAGATGTTCTTCGTCGATGCGCAGCCCGTCCTGCACGGAATGAACGCGAAGAATATTGCCCGGATAACTCACCGTCTGCGGCGGTTCGGTCGCGTCGTCCCCCTTGGGCCGCGCAACCGGCGCAACGCTGATCTCCACATCACGGCTGAAGTTGACGGGCTTCTGCCCCGGCACAAACACAACGCGATCGACAGGAGTATGCGCGGGCACCGTGAACTCGATGATCGAGTTGCGGCCTTTCAACCCGCTGATTGCCGTTTCCGCCACCGCGACAAACTTCGGCTGGCTTATGGGCACACGTCTCACAGAAAGCCCCGTGACATCGTCAGGCGCGATCGGTCCCGCAATCTGGAAATGCAGATATCGAAAATCCGATTCCGGCAGGTGCAGCACCGTGCTCCGGCCCAGCCTTTGCCGCGTCAGATCGAAGATCGTGAATGAGCCAAGCCTTGTTCGCGATCCCGCTGTCTGTGACTGGCCGCCCGTTACCGTCACCGTCGCCAGAAAATCGTGGCCGTTCACTTTGAGCTGCAGGTCACTGTACTTGCCTCTAGGCATCTCTGCGTCGAACACGGTCGAATTCCCGCTCTTGCCCAGGTTAAGTAACCCGATCGCCTGGTCGGTTGAGACCACGGGCACGTCGGTTCGAACCACAAACGGTGTCTCAGTCGAGCCCTGGTAAACGCGCAGGTCCGCAAGCTGCGGTGCGGCGTGGGCAAACACCGCCGGGTCCACCACCAGGCACGTTTGCCCGCCCATCTGCGAGGGCGTCTCGATCGGCCGCTCGAAATGGAAGTACCGAATCTCCGGCGCGGGCGCGGCCAGCAGCACGAGCGACAACACCGCCAGCGATCTCATGGATGCTCTCCCTTTTGCCCGCGCAGGTTAAGCCAGTCGCGCTGGTACACATAGCTCACGCACAGCAGCAGCACGCCCAGCCCGATGAAGCTCAGGATACGCAGCCCTTTGCTCAGTTGGCTCACATCCACAAGAAACACTTTGGCGACTGTCGCGGCAAGAAGGATGAGCGCCTGCCAGCGCAGGAAAGCGGAGCGTTTGACAAAGCCGATCGCAAGCAGCACCGCGCCAAACAACATGAAGAACGCCGAATAAGAAAATTGCGCGTCCATCCAGTAGTCGCGCATCCCAGTATAGGTGCCATATTCGTGCATGCGCTGGAACCACCAGTAGCTGTGAATCTCAAGACTGAAGGCGATCAGGATGAGTAGATTCACCGCGAGCACCGCGACAGCCGCCAGGTTGGGCCAGTGCATCAGCGGGTTAGGCTCGTCCTCGTCGCGCGATTTTCGCGCCGTCCATGCAATGAACGCACACACCGCAATAGCCACGCAGTAGGTTCCAAACCGCTCGTTGAAGATGGGCCGCGTTGCCGCCGGCGGATTCACGATCAGCAGCGAGCCCAGGCCGAGAATGGTCGCGATCAGCGCAAAGGCCCGCAACAGCATCGATCGCGCGCGCAGCGAGACCCATAGCAGCACCGCGCCCTCCACCAGCCATCCGATCGTCATCCATCGCCCATGCGTTTTCAGCGGAATCGCAATGGTGAGAAAAACGATGGCCGTAGTCAGGTGCAAAGCCCCAAGTGTTGGAACGCCTCCATGCAGAATGCCGCTCGCCGGCAGCCGCATCAGCAGCGAATAGAACGCGGCAAAGGCCACCGCGAGCCACGGCCCCGCCCAGTCTGCCGTCGCTGGACTCAACAGCGAATAAAAGCCGAGAAAACCCAGTGCGGCATTGGCCAAAGGCAGAAGATACGAGACAAGCCCATCCCACGCATTGAAGGCCCCGCCGGGATCGAGCTTGATCCGTGCCAGCCGCGGCGCCAGCGCAAATGGTAAGAAGAAGCAGCAGAGAAAAACTGCCGTGCGCGCCGCCTGGTCTTGCGTATAGAAAGTGTCCCACCAGCCAATGATGAAAACCGCCGTGCCCACGAACGACGCAAACAGCAGCCGCGACCACGGTCGCAGCGCCACCAGCACCAGCACCGCGAGATCGAGCATCAGCAGATAGGTGAAGAGCACCACCTCGTGATTGCCACCCGTGGAAACAAGCAGCGGCGTGCTCAGGCCGCCGGCGATCGCGTAAAGCGCCAGCAGCTCAGCGTCCTCAATCCATGCCATGTAGCCGTTGAATGCAGTCACCGCGATCATGGCGGCAAAGGCAACGCCCGCGGGAACCAGCGCATAGAGTTGGAACGCGGCCCACAGCGACAAATAAAGCGTGCCGCTGCCGATGGCCTTCAGCGAATAGGAGAAAATCGCGTACCCGCGCTTTTGAAATCGCATCGACCAGACGATGAGCGCCGCGCCCGCCAGCAGCCCGATCATCACTCGCCCGAGCGGGCCGATCCAGTGATTGTCGAACGCCAGCTTCAGGAACCACGCCACCCCGATCAGCACCGCCAGAATGCCAACGCGATTGAACCACTGCGATCCGATGCGGCTTTCGAGGGAGCGTGAATCGCCCGCCGGCTCCGACTCCAGGCTCCGGAACTGCGGTGCGGCAACTTGAACCGGCGTCGGCGCAGGCGGAGGCAAGTCGCGGCCACGAATGCCGGCGCCGCCGGTGGCGGAATTGCCGCTTCCGCAGGCCGCATGACTGGCGCAACAGGCGGTACAGCCGCAGGCTGCGCAGCTTGCGCCGGCGCCTCGCCTTGCGCGCCCGCCCGCTGGGCCAGGCTCTCCAGCCTCGCCTCCAGGTACCTGAGGCGGTTGATTAAATCGTTCATCTCTCCGCGCAACTGCGTCGCGCGGGAGTTCGACGTCACGATCGCAACAATCGGCAATGCGATCAGCGCGACAGGGATCAGTACCAGAAAGATAGCGAAGGATTCCATAGGCGTAGGTTGCCGGAATTATATCCCCACTTGGCGCGCCCGTTGGTCAAAAGCGAAAACAATCCATCAGACACGCGGCGTGGGCGCCTTACGCGTCAGGTCCCACACGCCCATCGCCAGCGCCAGCACCCCCAGCACATAAGCCGCCACCGCCGCTTTTCCGTGATGAATCTGCCAGCCCTTCCAGGTCGCCACCGCCGCGGCCAGCAGCATCACAATCCCTCGTATCCGGTCCACGCCAGCACCTTTCCGTGGCGCAACTCGCCGGTGCGCCAACGCCATCCATCCTACCCGCCGGCATGCACGTTTGACCCGGCCCGCGCGCAGTCCCTATGTTGAGTAGGTACAGCAACGCGTCTCGAAAGGAATCCGCATGTCGACCGTCCCGTCACCCACCGCCGCACCCGCCGCCACGCCCCTCAAGAAAACCGCGCTCAACGCCACGCATCGCGCGCTCAAAGCTAAAATGGTCGACTTCGGCGGATGGGACATGCCCGTCGAATATCCCGCGTCCGGCGGCGGCCTCTGCGTTGGATTGATTGGGGAGCACATGGCCGTTCGCACCGGCGTGGGCCTCTTCGACGTCAGCCACATGGGCGAGATCCAGTTTCGCGGCGCAGGCTCGCTCGCCGCCGTGCAGCACATCACCATGAACGACGCATCGAAGCTCGCCGACGGCCAGGCGCACTACTCCGCGCTGCTCACGCCGCAAGGCGCCTTCGTCGACGACATTCTCGTGCACCGCCTCGGCGCCAACGATTATCTCCTCGTCGTCAACGCCGGCACGACCGACAAGGATTTCGCCTGGATCAAGCAGCAGGTCGGCCGCTGGCCCGGAATTCATCTCAGCAACTACTCGCAGCTACTACTCGCAATTGGCGCTGCAGGGCCCGCGCTCGCTCGACACGCTCACAAAAGCTCACCAGCACCGATCTCGCCGCCATCAAGAACTACTGGTTCACTTGGGGAACGGTCGCCGGCATTCCCAATACGATGATCGCGCGCACCGGCTACTCCGGCGAAGACGGCTTCGAAGTCTACATTCCCTCTGACGAGCCAACCACCGTCAAGATGTGGAACGCGCTGCTCGATGCAGGCGCCGAGTTCGGCATTCGTCCCTGCGGCCTTGGCGCGCGCAACACCCTGCGCCTCGAAGCGGGCATGAGCCTCTACGGCCACGAAATCTCTGAAGACATCAACGTTCTCGAGGCCGGCCTCACCCGCTGGCTCAAATTGGACAAAGGCGAATTCATCGGCCGCGACGCGCTGCTCGCCGATCAAGCAGTCCGGCGGCCCGAAGCGCCGCATCATCGGCCTCGAAATGATCGAGCGCGGCATCGCCCGCGACGGCTACCCTGTGCTTTCGCTCGAAGGCGACCCCATCGGACAAGTCACCTCCGGCTCGCCCGCGCCGTTCCTGAAAACCAACATTGCCATGGCTCTCGTGCCCACCGCCATCGCCGCATCCGGCTCCGACGTTCTCGTCGACGTCCGCGGCAATCGCGTCCGCGCCAAACAAGTCCCGCTCCCCTTCTACAAGCGGCCGAAGAAGACTTAATTCCGGCGGTGATTGATGAGTGTCGAAAGCCCACCAACCGTTCTCGCCCCGCTCTCGGGCTCGGTCCTCGTCCTCATTCAATTTGATGTGTGCGAGGAACTCCGCCTCGACCAGCTCCAACAAGCAGTCGACGCGCGCACCGTGCAGCAGCCCAAGGTCAAGCACTCGGTGCCGGCCTACGTGCGCTATCAGCGGCCGCCGGTCGTCGGCCCGCTCGATCCGCTCATCCTCCCGGGTGGCGAGCGTCTCCCCGGGGTCCCCGGCGACAGGTCCACGTCGACGGGGTGGAAGTCTCGAAGGCGAAATCAAGTACTACGATTACGGCGTGGTCAGCGTCATCTACCAGCTTGCCTTCTCAGGTGACTGGCAGAGTCTGGTGCACCTGGCCAGCCGCTGGGTGTGGGACGTGGACTTTGCGGCGCGCGTCGAGCCCATCGTGCGCCAGCGTCTCGCTCGCAATGCCAATGCCATGATCAAGCCGTATTCACGCTGGCTCAGCGAAGACTACTTCATCTTCCACGTCCGCGCCGACGACGCCGCGCAATCGGCAGCCGACCTCACGCGCGACCACGGCCTCGAGATCGCGCAAATTGTCCGCGGCGACCGGCAGCGCCTCTCGCCGGGCGAGTGCGCCGAGGTGCTGCAGTCGCGCATTTCCTACTACGAGAACGATCTCGCGGTCATCGGCTGGAACGCTGCATTCCTCTACGACACCAGCGCCGGCGCCGAGAGCGCGATTCAACTGCTCGAATACGCCAACTCCCAGTTGCTTGAGTTCCGCCACTACGACGAGCTGCTCACCGGCATCCTCGGCAACGTCTACCACTCGCTCGAGCAGAAAAAGGTTTTTCCCGCGCGCTGGCGCATGGGCCGCAGGGCCACGCGGCTGCACACCGTGCTGCTCGATATTGCCGAACTCACCGAGCGCGCCGACAACTCCATCAAGTTTCTCAGCGACATGTTTGCCGCGCGGCTTTACCGGCTGGCCGCCGTCAAGGTAGGCGTGCCCGACTACAAAGACCTGGTGGCGCAGAAGCTGAAAACCGCCGAGGATCTTTACCACGACATGATCGAGCAGTTCAACCAGGCGCGCGGCTTCTTCCTCGAGTTCATCGTCGTCCTCATCCTCCTCATCGAGCTCTTCTACCTCTTCCGCGGCAAGGTAGTGTAAGCCGGAGGAATAGTAGGTCAGTTTGGATGTGTTTTGAAAGGGCACGACTTCAAAGCCTGCCTTGAGCAGAGTCGAAGAGTGCCACATCGCGCCCCCACGAGTTTGGGCTTTAGCCCCGAGGGATTTGTTCAGCAAACTGACCCACTGTGCTGTCTTCCAACTATCTGCCTGGAGCGACTTCCTCGACGAGTGTGAGATGCGTCACATGACGACCGGCAGCATCGACGTGCACGTGTCGCATTCAGGAAGAAAAGGCGGTGCCCTATTTCAAGCCGGTGAACGCTGGGAACAAGAGCCAGTGCGTCGGAACCGCGCGGGGAGAGTATACTTCTGGGCTGTTCTCAGCTGAATGAAAACGCCGGTTCAGGAGGAGCCCATGACAGCGTTCATGCGCACAGTATTCGTGGCCGGTTTGTTGATCGGCCTATCGGCCCCCTTCGCGGCAGCACAAGATCAGGACGTGGAGGGAAGCAAAGACCATCCCTTGATTTCGCGATACCCCGGCTCGTATATCGCGAAGTATCTGACCAAAGAGTTCGATGAGTTCGCCCTTCCGCTGGGCCCGGTCGATGTGGAGAACACGATTACCAAGAACCAGCCTCTGGAAGGGAAGATTACCCGCATCGTTTACGTGGCGCCTGCGGGACGCACGGTGCTGGAGGTCTTTCGCAACTATCAAGAGGCGCTCACGAAGGCCGGGTTTGAGACGCTCTTTACCTGCGGCCCGCAGGGTTGCGGGAGCACGATTGCAAATGCGTATGCCAACAGCGGCGACAGCGCCGATTACTGGGGACCCGAGCACGGAATTCACTATATTTCGGCGAAGCTCGCGCGGCCGGAGGGCGACGTCTATGTGAGCTTGCTGGTCGACAATCAGGGCCCGGATTCCCAAACCAATGCGGAGCTTTACGTCATCGAAGTGAAGCCCATGGAGTCGGGTCTCATCACGGTGGACGCCGCGTCGCTGGCCAACGATATCAACCGCACCGGCCACGCTTCGGTTTATGGCATCTACTTCGACACCGGCAAGGCCGATGTCAAGCCCGAGTCCGACGCGACGATGAAAGAGATCGCCAAGCTGCTGCAAGGCGATTCCAAGCTGAATCTCTATGTTGTGGGGCACACCGACAACCAGGGCGCGCTCGACATGAACATGGACCTTTCACTCCGGCGCGCGGACGCGGTGCTCGCCGCGCTGACGACGAAGTACGCAGTTCCAGCCAACAGGCTGAAGGCATACGGCTGCGGCCCGTACTCTCCCGTGGCATCGAATGACAACGAAGACGGCCGCGCCAAGAACCGCCGCGTGGAGCTGGTGAAGCAGTAAGAGCGGCGCGGGGTTCCGGCGGCTCAGTTTTTTGTCACCAGCGTTCCTAGCCGTGCCCGCGAAGATCCAAGCCTATCCTGAGGCTCCCGGAGTTGATAAATTCCCGAGGCACTGATTGAAGACCGGAGCCATTTTTCGCCAGTTTACCGCTGCCAGCAGGATAGGCGTGGCGGCCAGTCGAAACCAATCTGGACGACGAAGGGCTGAAGGAGAGGTGTCTGAGAAAGTGGCCCGCAATCCGACAATTGATGGATTTTTGGTACCAGTAGCGATCCTGCCGGATACACTCCGGCTCTGGCCTTGGGCCGAAGGCGAAATGATGGCGAGCCATGCGCTCCGGGGTATATTCTCTCGTCGCCGGAAAGGCAAAATGGAAATCCCAGCGGTATTAGTGTCTGGAGAATTCAAATGAATAAAACTACGAAGAAACAACTGCGAGAGTCGATGGCTGCCTTGCTTACAGCGAAGAATCCCTTTATTGCGACTGAGGCAGCGAAAATCCTCTGCGCCGTGGAAGGCATTCGCGTAAGCGAAGGGGCCACTTCGGTGCCGACACCGTCAAAGGTTGCTGCCAATCGGGAACTTGCTCGCCAACATGTTTATGGGAATTTGCAGCGCAAGGCCGAAAAGAAACGCCAAGCCAACAGACGGCAATACATCGGACGAAAGAGTGCAGCATTGAAGCAAGACCAGAAACAGGATACACAAGACAGCAAATGAGTTGCGGCGCAAATCCGCGTTTTAGAGTACAAAAATTGCGTTTAAGCCTTCTTTCGGGTAATCAGATGGTGCGCTTTGCTCCAATTCGCAACCTGCGAGCGCGTCATTTGAATGAGAGACGGCACCTGGCGGGGTCATTGCGTCGCGGCAAAGTAGTGTAGGCCGGAGGCCTGTTTACCGATCGGCACCCCGTCCCCCCCGCTCGGTCCATCGGCTGGGGTTATTCCCTCAATCAGGGAGTCAAAGCTCAATGCAGCGCTGAATGGGCCCTGGCCGAGTGCTCGAGTACTTGCTGAATGTGCACGTCGACTTGCCTGAGCACGGCAGGCGACACTGCGCAGCCGTCGGTTTCATAGCTGAGAAGGGGCATGCTGTGTTGAATGCTGATTGGTTTGAGAATCGCTTCGGAGATTCTATAAGGAAGACAGTTGAATGGACCAATCAGAATGATTCCGTCGTAACCGTCATATTCTGCGTTCAAGCCCCTGCCAACTGTGGGTGTGACCTCGCCGAAGATCCGCGGCGAAATGTGTTGCGAGCTCTTCTCAATCTCGCTAACAACGTCGTTGGATCTGGAAATCAGAAGTCCCGTGCCAGAGAAAATCTCGCGATAGTGTTGCTCGGCTTTTCTCCCGGCCTGATATCCCCACCATTGCTGCAGATACTGTTGTCCATCGGGTTCCAGCATCCTTGTGCAGGCTTTGGCGAGGGCGAAACCTCCCGGCTTCAGTCCCCAGTGATTGGCCATTTCCCTCATGCCATCATAGGTGACATAGAGGAATAGCTCGACTAGATCGACAGGCTTGAGGATGATTCCGCGCGCAGCATAAATGTCGCGAACCCCGTCCATGAAGAATGGACTGAAGCGGGCAAAGAAGTCACCAGTGACGACCACCTTGGGGCATGCAGCGGGATCTCGCGTCAGCGGCAGCTCGGTCAACCGCTCAACAAATGCGCGCAGTCGGGACGAGAATTCATCCAGCGTTCTTGCCTTGAGCCGGAATTGATTCCACTCGTGCTGAAACTGCTCGATGCATCCTGGGGCGCCCACTACGCGCAGAACATAGTCGATCTCGACAAGGATATCCGCAAGCAAAATCGCGGGGGACATATGGCTCATTAGAGTGGAGGGCCCGAAGCCGAGATAGCCGTCATCTGATCCCGGGCAGACCATGAATACATCGGCTAACTGATGCTCGACGATGAACCTTTCGAAATACTCCATATAAGCTTCAGCAGCGCAAGGTGCGCCACCGCGCATCATGAAGAAGCCGACGATCTCGCCGGGTTTGCGGTCACGAAGGATCTTTAGGAGTTGTCCAATGGCGAGAGGCAGCGGAAGACACTCACGGCCGGAGGTGAACTGGAGGCCCAGGTCGAGCTGACTTCGATCGATGGGGACGTCCTGGCCCGCGTGTAAACCGAGCCAACCGAGGGCCATGGCCGCGGACTGCTCGTGGTATTGCGAGAAGTTAAGAAGATGCAATTTGACTCGCGGGTCAGTGAGCAGCACTCGCTCGCCGCTGGAATTGAGAACGACCCCACCCGTAAGCAGAGCGCAGGGGGTAAACCGCCTAGCGGGTCCGTGTTGAGAGGCGTGATAATTCTGCACCACGTCGAGAAAGGCCTCAAGGCGCGTTTGCACACCCGCATCAGCGGTGTGAGCGTCAATTTCCAAAATCAGGTAGGGCTTTGATCCCAATTGGGATGCCAGCACCGATTGCGTGAATGCATCGATCGTGCAACTGAAGTTGCTGACACTGAGGAGAAAGAGGTTGGGATGCTGTTTTGCGAGCGATGCCGCGTTCAGTATCTGATTTGCGAAGTGCCAGGCTGTTGGCCCTGCCCCGACCGGCTCCAGGCAATCGGCGGGAATCACAAGTACTCCCATGCTTGAGAGTTTCTTGCCCACCGATTGCGAGGCCTCTGGCGTGTAGGCGCTATAACTGTGGCCTGCCAACAGAATTGTCGGCCTGCCGTCTGCCAATGCCTGATCGAGAGCTTGACGGCCCATCTCCATCAGAGCGCGCTCGGCATCCGTCTGATGACGCACGGCCATGGCCCAGGCTTCGTTGGCCGACTCCCGCGAAATTCCTAACTCTCGCACGGCCATCTCTGTCATCGCCGCGTTGTTCGCATAGCCCATGGAGAAGTCCAGAATCGGCGCGAGGAATTGTGTATCGGGAAATGCTTTGGCGAGGAAATAAGGGCCGGCTTGCGTGATCGGACAGAGGTAGGAGTCCTTGGGGGAGCCGTTTTGAGGCATGCGCGCCAATTGCGGAAGGAAGACCACGCGCACGTCCTTTTGCGTCAGATCGAATACTGCGCTGTGTGCGATCTGCGCCGGAAGACAAAAGCCGGAATTTGACTTTAGATCGCCCCGCAGGTCTACGGCGGACAACACAACCTCCACCCCCAGAGCGGAGAAGAACGAGGAATAGAGCGGAAATAAGGAATGCGTAGTCAGTGCGCGAGGAATGCCGATGCGTCTCTCCGAGATCCGCGGCTTTGCATTGGACTGACCGAAGGACTCCTCCAAAAACGACCGCGCGGCCTCAAGCGCCGGGCCAACGTCCCAATAATCGCGTTTCTTCGGTTCCTCCACCGGTTCTGCGCCGGCATGTTTGGCAACGCCATAGACGATCGTAGCGCGCTGCTCGACCAGGTCCGGGACAGGCGCTGTGCGGGTCTTTCGCTTCCACACATTCTCGTAGAGGCTGCAGCGGCCACCGAAAGGAAACTTCCGTCCAGCCACCTCGAAGCGCTCGATGCTGCAATACATCTTGCACGCCTGGCACGTGAATCGCCCGACGAGTTTCATCTCTGCTGAGGCAAGAGTCTTGAGATCGGTGGCCGCGCCCAGCGCGCAGTCTGCCCGGTCAAGCGCCAGCAGCGCCACGCCCAGAGCGCCGAGCAACTCCGGATTGGCCGGGATCACAATCTGGCGTCCTACGCGCTGGGCGAATGCGTACCCAACCGCGCGGTTCAGAGCCACCCCTCCTTGCAGCAGCACCTTTTCGCCGACTGGGCGCTGCCCTTTGACTTTGGTGAGGTAGTTATCGGCGATGGCATAAGCCAACCCGGCAAGAATGTTGTCGCGTTTCTGGCCCTGTTGCTGGGCGATGCGGATGTCGGAGTTGATAAACGCCGCGCAGGTGGTTTTGAATTTGACCGGAGCGGGCGCGGCAATCGCAATGTCCGCAATTTCGGAGACGCCGACCCCAAGATCGCCCTGCGCGCTCTCCTCTAGGAACGAGCCAGTGCCCGCAGAGCAGGCGTTGTTCATGGCATAGCCTATGGGCACGCCATTGCGCAGGTAAATGTACTTGGCGTCCTGGCCGCCGATCTCAAAGATGGTGTCCACGTCCGGAGCAAAATGTGTTGCGCCGGCGGCGTGGGCTGAAATCTCGTTGTACACTCGCTCAGTTCCCAGGAAGGCGCCAACCAGCTCCCGGGCCGAGCCCGTTGTGGCGACCACGCCCATGGGGCGATTGCCAACTTTGCGGATCAGCGCCTTGACGCACTCACGGACCGCGGCAACAGGATCGTCGTGCGTGCGCGCGTAATGTGAAGCCACGATGCTTCGCGTCGCTGGATCGAGCAGGACCGCCTTCGTCGTGGTCGAGCCTGCATCCACACCCAACACCATGGGACCGTCGGGCGGCAACTGCAAGGGTGGAGCGGTCATCACCTGCACCTGGTCCTCAAACCGATGTAGCGGCGGAAGCGTATCGAAGACCGGCGGGTGCGAAAGGTGCGGCGATTTGTAGAGAGGATTCTCGCGAGTGAGCAATGCACTGCCCCACGCTTCGAACCATTCGCTTTCAGGCAGCACGACGAGCTCTGACGCAGGGAGTTTCTCGCGCAACGCCTCAAGAAAGGCTGCATTGCGCGTCACGCCCCCGATCAGCAACACGCGCCGCAGACGGGTTTGTCCTTTGTCGAGGAGCGCGACAACCTTGCCGGCCATGCTCTCATGCAGCGTCTTCAAAATGTCGGCGGGCGTGGCCTCGTGGCGATTGAGCTTGTGCGTCACGTCGGATTTGCAATGCACAGTGCAGCGCGAAGCCAGCGGGACGACATTTCCAGAAGACGAGAGCTGGATCGCCGTGTCGATGTCCAGTCCCATCCTGCCGATCAATTGCACAAAGAATTCACCGCTGCCCGCCGCACATTTGTTGTGCGACAAAACATTGGTTACTCTTCCATCCGCCAGCGTATAGACCAGAAAAGATTCGCCACCCAGTGATGCCACGGCGTCAAACTCGCCCTCCGCCCGTTCGCGCACCTCGCGGCCCACTTCGCGCAAAGCTCGTTGAATTGCGGCGAACTCAGAGATGTGGCCGAGCTGACCGGACACGCCGAAATACTCGGCGTCCTTGAAGTCAGGCGCGGCCAGCAGCCGGTCAAGAACTTCCAGGGGACGTCCCTGGTGGGCTATCACCTTTGCGCTTCTGTCGTTGAGCCGAACCCGGACCACCTTAACCGTAAGCGCGCCGATGTTGATGCCCACATAGGACATGACGTCTCAGTTCAGCGGGGATGCATCTGAACTGTACGCCGAAACAGATGTTGAAGATAGCTGGTTCAGCTCATTGAAGAACAATCGTATTCGTGGTGCTTCAATCTTAAGAATCAAGAGAGTCGTCCGGGGAGAGGTTCATCTTGGATCTAAAGGGCTTCGCACCAGATTGAGTCAATGAATGAGAGCCCCGATCAATGAAGAAACGTAAGAACCATCAACCCACCTCGCAAACGCGGCACGTGCCCCAGGTCCCGTTTCCGGGACCTGGGAGACCACAGGAAGCCTGCAACGCGGGCGGCACATTTGACTCATCGCCCAGTCTCCAGAGACAAAATCCAACACAAACTCTTTACGCTTCCCCACCACTCCGCTCACAGTCCAAGGCATGCTTCCCTTCTACACGCCTCCGCATACGGACTAAATGAGTAAACCATCACCCCGGTATGGTCTGTAAAGTATCTGCCCGGTTCGTACCTTTTGAAAGGGCACGACTTCAGTCGTGCCACATAGCGCCCCCGCGATCTGCCGAGCTTGTCTGTAAATTCACCGGCTGTGGGTCAAAGAGCAGGTCCGCGGCCTGGCGTCGGTTCCCTCTCATTCACCGGAGGCATCGACGGTAACTTTGCGTGGGGTTCAGTTTGATACCAATAAACGGTGGAAGAAAATTGCGTAATCGTCCCAGGCGCCGAGAATTTCTTTCGGAACCAATCTTCCTTCACGCCAAATCCTATGATGACTCGAAGCGATTTTTCAAAACCGATGGCGTCCTCGGTGAAGAAACGGTAGGCTGCAGAACCGTTGAGAAATTTGAAATATCCCGTCAGCGGAAAGAAATTGTCGCTCTTTGGAAATCCCCAGCTGAATCCAAATGAATCTTCCAGGCCTTGGAATTCCACTGATGGATTCGTCTCCCCATCAATGTAGAATTTTTCGTTTTCATCCACCGGACAGTCGTTGCTTTCGAGAGGACGAACAGTTATGTTCCAGCCGACGAACTTACCTTTCCCCGTCGCTTCGAGAGCGACATAATCTTCGAGTCCGAGCAGCAAGCTTTGCTGCCGCCAGCTCGCATGAAAATAGCCCGTGTCTTTGGGGAAATGTTCCAATGTCCTGTGACAGACATAGGAATAACAGGGCATCATACGCTCCAGGTCCGGTCCCGGCGAGACTGGCCCATCATAAACCAGTTCTACCCTGGCCGATTTCCGAAAGAGCATCGGAAAATAAGCATTGAACCCGCGGTCGACATTCACGAAAGCGGTGTTGACGATTTTGCTTGTGTCATCCGGATTGCAAAAGAAGTCGACGAACGGGCAGTCCACGCTCGGGTCGGATTCGTCATCCCAGTAAATGCGCAAAAGCAGGTCCCGCGAGAGAGGTCTGCCATTTTTCCCAACTTGACTTTGGGCATAGGCAAAATGCATCATCGTGATCTCTCCCGGTCCCTTGATGTCAGCAACAACGATTCTCCGCGAAGAGACAAATTGCACAGAGAGCGGATTCTCGGTCCAGAGGGCATTTTCAGCTTTCGTGCGGCCCGGGGTGAGTTGGGCAAGGTTTTCCATTTGCCCGAATACCTTAAGCGGCATAGAGCTCATCGCTGCACTCATTCCCATCGTCAGCGCAAAACGACGTCTGTCCATCAATTCCTCCTTGGGGGCCAACCGTATCTCATTCGGACTCTATGAGGAACCTTCCGCTCTTTGCATTTCAGAAGCTCTCAAGGTCCGGACGCACTATCGTCTTATCGGCTCGTGCCAATTCGGGCGCAGGGACCGTCAAAGAGTATTCCGACTCCGCCGACTCGACTGTCCTAGCCGATTATCGAACAGATCGCACCTTGCGCTCGCCGTTCCTGATTGCCAAATCGTCACGCCGGGTCGGTAACGAAAAGTCGGGGAGTGTCCAATGATTTGAGCGCAAAAAGATGCAAAAACGCGTCAAAATGAGGCTCAAATCTGCGTTTTAGAGGGCAGAAAATTGCATTTAAGGCCTCTTTCGCGAAATTACATGGTGCGCTTTGCTCTAATTCATAACCACAAGTGGTTGCAAATCGCATAAAACGGAACCTGGGAAGGTCATTGTCTGGCAAAAGTGCAACCTCTCGTGGTTACATTTTGATGCAATTCGTAACCACTTAAGCGAACATTTGGCGGGGTCAACGCACCACTTGAGCGAACATTTCGTATGATTCCGGGCGCCTTACGGCCCCTGCGCCGAAAAGCTGCACAAAAAGTAGTGCGCGCGTCCTCTGCCCCCGCCATCCGCCGGACAATTCCTCTTGCAATTCATCAGCAGGTCGGCAAGAATGCAGAGTACCGAGCGCCGGGTCGGAGGTTCCCGTCGCGAGGTCTTCCCCCATTTAGAAAAACCTGGAACGTGGTTGGTCTTGCAGGACATGCGTCCGGCGTGTGCGCCGTGTCGGCGGATGGCCATCAAGACTTGCCTGAGGAGATTCAAGATGGCGGTATCGACGTTTGCGTGGCAGACCTGGAACAGCAGTCCTTTCAACATCGAACGGGCATCCAGCAGCGCGCCGGGCACGATTATTCTGCGCTTCCACGGGCCGTTTACGGTGCGCGACGCGTACACCAATCTGCCGCCGCTCGCCCTCAACAAAATCCTTGAGTTGGAGCCCACGCCCGGCGAGGACCCGCCAGTCAAAAACATTCTCGACCTCAGCGATTGTCCATATATGGATTCAAGCGGCCTGGGCATGATCGTCACGCATCATGTCCGCTGCCAGAAAAAAGGCGTGCGAGTGATTGCCGCCGCAATGAGCCCCCGCGTGCGCCAGGTCTTTCAATTGACCAAGATGGACAGCATCATCACCATCGCCGCTTCGGTGGAGGAAGCGGAGGCAAGCTAGTGACTAGGGGCCAGTTGAATCTAGCCAGCGCTCTGGATTCGCGCGCCTAACTGGTTGATTACGCGATGTGCTGAGAGCGCCGCGCCTTCCTGCCAACCGACAATGTGGCTCGTGTGGTCGCCTGCGAAGTAGATGCGGCGATCAGGCGATTGCAGAGTAGCCAGCGCCCGCTGGTCGTTCCAGTCGAAGCTGATCCACGAGCCGAGGTTATAAGGAATCCGTCCCCAACTGATATAGATAGGATTCGCAAGATCCTTGCCATGACCCGGATGCAGCAGTTCGACGGAGCGGCGCGAGGCATCGAGCTTGGCCTGCAGGTTGGGGAGTGAGCCGAAGGTGAAACCGTTCCTGGCCGGAGAGCGGTAAGTTTCGTCGGAGCTGACAAGTGACGAGGCCGCCGCCGTCTCTGCAGGCAGAAATTCAATCGAATAACCGCCGATAAGAATTCCTTTCTCAGAAAAAATGCGCGCGCTGGGATACCAGACAAGATCGATGGCCTGCTGCAAGTACGAGATGCCGCCGTAGATATTCGATTCCTTCTCCCAGAAACGCGGGGCCTCCCAAGCAATTTTGTAGGCAGAGTCGTATTGGACCGTGTCGAGGATCGAGCGGATCTGCGGGCTGAAGTCGGCATCAAGCGTGCGCACGACCGTGAGCGGCATGGCGCACATGCAATAGTCGGCCTCAATGGTACGGTCGGCGGCTTGGTCGGCACCCGCGCTGTCGCGATAGACGACGGTGACGCCAGAATCCGACTGCCGGATGCGCTTGACTTGAGCGCCGTAGCGGATCACGGAATCGAGACGCGAGGCGAAAGCAAACGGGATGCGATCCATGCCGCCGATGGGCTGGAACATGGTGGCCTGCCACTCAGGGACCTCTTCGACAAACGTGCCAAACCAGAGATCGGCGTCGAGCAACTCGCGCATGGCCAGTGGATCATTGGGAATCGGCGATTGCAGGTCGGCGCCAGGAGGAACTTTGAAGCCAGAACGTTGCGTGCCGCGGAAGAGCAGGTCGGGATTGAGATCGCCATATTGGCGAAGGAACTCGATCATGCGCTCGCGATCGGCGTCGGTCATGTCTTCGTCGAGCGCACCTTTGCGGATGCACTTGGCGAGAAGCTCGGCGACGTGGCCACGCGTGTCATTCACAACGCGCCGCTCGGCGACGGGAACGCCGCCATTGAGTTTGTCGCTCTGCATGAGGGCGCTGCGCGAAGAGTTGACTTCAACTTCGAGCGCGACACCAAGCTCGTGGCAGTAGCCAAGCATGGTGTTGTGGGTTGAGGGCAGGCGGGCAGGGCCGGCGTTGAAGTAGTGGTCCGGCTCGAAGGCGCAGGTTTGGCGCGTGCCATCGGTGAATTCGACTTCAGTGCCGTTGCGGATGCTCCAGTTTCGGCCGCCTGGGCGATGGCGGGCTTCAAGAACGGTGCAGGACCAGCCTGCTTTGCCGAGCTCGTATGCCGCAACCAGGCCGGCGATGCCCCCACCGAGAATCACCACGCGCGTTCCTTTGCCATCCACCAGGCGAAGGGGGTTGTCGGCAACGGCCTCGGGGACCGGCAGCAATCCAAGGGACTGCATGAGAACGAAGGCAGAGCCATAGCCGCCCGCCTGGCCGGCGCGCAAAAGAAACTGACGTCGCGTAAGGCTCATCTTGTTGACCTTTCTGAACACCCTGGGGTTGGAGAGGACTCACGGGGTTGGGCTCGGATCGGGGGATCTAACAACCATTTATACCGCAACTTAAGGCCAAGCGGGCGAATGTGTTGCGACCCAGGTGTTGGCCCCATAAAAAATCTGAAAAAGTACTTGACATCATACACTGTGTATAATACAGTGTGTAATGTACAGTGTGTGGAGTACAGGATGACAGTGACAGAAAACCTCTTTGAGAACCTCCGCCTGGAACTGCGACGGGGCTGCCTGACGCTGGCGGTGCTCGCGCAACTAAAGCAGGAGCACTACGGCTACACGCTGCGCAAGGCATTGGCAGCGCAGGGGATGGAAATCGAAGAAAGCACGCTCTATCCATTGCTGCGGCGCCTGGAGTTGCAGGGGTTGCTGACCAGCGAGTGGCGTGAAGAAGAGAAACGGAACAAGCGGTTCTACCGGCTCTCGAGCGAGGGCGAGCAGATGTTCGCGCGGCTGCTTGAGGAGTGGAACCAGATCAACACCGCGATCACCAACCTTTTGTAGAGAGCTGAGGACAGATCATGGAACTTCTGGATCGATATCTGCAGGCCGTGAAGAGGCATTTGCCGTGGGCGCGGCAGGACGACATTCTTGCCGAGCTGCGAGTGAACCTTGAGGCGCAGCTTGAAGACAAAGAGGCGGAGCTCGGCCGGCCACTGACGAAGGAGCAGATGGAAGAGTGGCTGAAACAGATCGGCTCGCCGCTGCAGGTGGCGAGCCGGTATCGGCGACAACAGTATTTGATCGGGCCGGTGCTGTTTCCGATCTACTGGTTTGTGTTGCGGCTGGTGATGGCATGGTGCGCTGTGATCTACGCAATCGTAAAGACAGTGGACATTGCGTCGCGTGGATTGGGAGCGAGCGCAATTGTCGGTGCGGTAGCGTACCTGCCGTGGGTTCTGCTGATCAACGCGGCGATTGTCACGCTGATCTTTGCGGCCATCGAGATCGCTGCAACCCTCTATCCGGAGAAATTCAATCCGCTTGCGGCAATCAGCGCCTGGCCGCAGGGAATGACGTCACCGTTCGACGCCGACCGCGAAGAGCACAAGAAGACGCTAAGCCTTGCGAAGGCACTGGCCGAGGTGATCTTCGGATTCCTTTTTCTTGGCTGGCTTCTTCTCGTTTCGCACTATCCCTACCTGTTGTTCGGGCCTGGCGCGTGGTACCTGGCTTCGTTGCCCTACAAGCTGGCGCCGGTATGGTGGACTTTCTACTGGTGCTGCGTGGGAATCAACGGATTCGAGCTGGCATGGAAAACGGTGGACTTGTCGCGCAATACGTGGCAGAAGCACCAGCCGCTGCGGCATCTGGCGATGCAAGCGCTGTCGCTGATTCCGCTGGGTGTACTCCTGGCGGCGCCGGATCATGCGCTGTTCCTGATGAAGAACCCGGCGGCGGATGCAGTTGCGCATGGAGCGCAGGTCGCCTCTGCGAACAAGGGGGTTGAGGTGGCGTTCGCGCTTGCGATGGCCATCGTGGTGCTGCAACTGCTGTGGCGTGCAGGCAAGATGGGAGTGGAGGCTTGGCGCAGACGCGCAGTGGCGATGCGGTAGCCGAGGCGTCACACCTGCATGACTTCCGCTTCCTTCTTTTGCGAAAGCTCTTCCATGCGGCGGATTTCGCCGTCGGTCATCTTCTGGACTTCTTCAAGGGCGCGCTTCTCGTCGTCTTCGCTGACCTTCTTGTCCTTCGTCAACTTCTTGAGAGCTTCGTTGCCGTCGCGGCGAACATTTCTGACGGCTGTGCGGTGCTCTTCAAGGACCTTGTTCAAGTGCTTGCAGACGTCGCGGCGCCGCTCTTCGGTCATCGGCGGAACTGGTACGCGGATGATTTTGCCGTCGGAAAGAGGATTGAGGCCGAGATCCGCCGCCTGGATCGCCTTCTCGACTTCCTTCAGGACGGTCGGGTCCCAGGGTGAGATGCTGATAAGTTGCGGCTCGGGGGCCGAGAGCTGCGCGAGCTGATTGATGGGAGTGGGCGTGCCATAGTAGTCGACCTTGACCTGGTCGAGCATGTGCACGCTGGCCCGGCCGGTGCGGGTGGACGCGAGGTTGGCCTGGAAGTCGGCCACGGCGTGGTCCATGCGGCGTTTAAGGTCGGTGTAGAGTTCTTTGAGTGCCGGATGACCGGCCATGAAAGCAGACATTTTGATCGTCCTCGTTTGAGGCTGCGCTGAAATCGTCAACGGCTATTCTACAACCACCACGCCTACACAATGGCGCCGCACTCGAGGGAAAGCCTGATTCCTTGCGCGTCGCGCCCCGCACGCAAGGCGGCCGGATCTGGAGAGAAGATCCGGCCGCCGCTATCTGCTCGTTACCGGGGCCTCTGGAAATGACCAAAGCCACCACGGTCGCTCTGATCGTCATTATCATACGGAGCGATGAGCCACGGTGAAGTGATCACGCCGGTTCCAGACGTGGTGGCGCATGCTCCCATCGATCCGGGACCGAACGGGCAATTCCACCAGTTCTCAGTGGCGTCAATGGTTGCGGTGCTCAACTGTTCCACGCCTATTGCCCTGCCATCGAAGTTGTTCAGGTGTACGTTCATTTGCCCGGCGGGCGCCGAGAACGCGACATCAATCGCTTCCTGGTCGAACACGTTCTGAGAGATCACCGTGCCCAATACGGGTGCATGGCTGAAGAGGTTGATGCCGGTGGGACCGGAGGTGGGTGTATCGGCTGTGTCAGCGCCGTTGCCGGAGATCTGGTTTCCGACGATCACGTTGTCATTCAGGTTGATGGGCGGCGCGGGCGACGGAGCCGCCGCATGGTTGTGCATGGTCACGCCCGGCAGGCCGTTATTACGAAGAACATTGTCGATGACAACATTGCCTGCATCCGTCGTCCCGGGAAACGGCGCGAAGATGCCGACGCCCGCGCCTGCGCCGGGAACCTGATAGCCGTTATGTGTCGACACGTTGTGCGAAATGGTGTTGTCGGTCACGCCATAAGGTAAGGTGGCGCTGGGGATCACCGAGGTTGCCGGACCGTGCGAGGCAAGAGTGATTCCGCAATCGTAGGGGTTGTCGTGGACATTGTTGCCGCTGATTAAATTGGCGTGGTTGGGGCCGGTTTCATCGGTGATCAGGATTCCGCCGGCGTTGTAAGCGACTTCGTTACCCACAACTGAGACGTAACTGGTCGCCATCAGGTGAACGCCCTCACCGCAATCGTCGGCTTCGTTGGTCTCGAATGCGGGAATGCCGGCGCACGACGGCGTAGCGATATCCAGCCCCTTGTCGTTGTCGGTCACGAGGTTGCCGGTAAGCGAAACGTCGGTGGCATTCGCGACCAGGATTCCCTCGAAGTTTGCGTTGCGTACGGTGAAGCCGGAGATCGTCACGTTCGAGATACCGATTTTGGGCGCAGCCGACATGCCGTTGACAAAGATTCCATTCGCAAGCCCCGAGGCATCGATGATCGAGGAGCGAAAGGATCCAAGCAATGCAATCGGCTTAGTGATGACGACGTCTTCCTTATAGGTTCCGGGCGCAACCAGGATGGTGTCGCCTGCGGAAGCAGCGCTCAACGCGGCAGTAATTGTGGACTTGCAGCCCGATGTTCCGCCTGGGTTGACGCAGAGCGTAGCGGCCAGGGCATCTGGCAAACCGCACAAGCACACGAAGGCGAGGCCCAGGACAATGCTCAGGCGCATGCGGCAGCCTTTTTTAAAGGCGACGAATGGTAATGAAGTGATCACGAGAACCTCCTCAGTTCCGGTTGTGAATTTGATGGACGCTCAAAACTTCGTCGAATGCTCGGCGTCTACGACGAAACTCCGTGGGGGATAGGGAAGGGGGAAAACTACCTGATTATGGTAGCCCTATGAGAAACCGGATCGCAATAGGTTAATTCAGACCCAACACATTTGGGGTCTGAAATCTAGAGACAGCAGGCCAGTGATATAGAAGACGGCAGTTTGGCGACTCACGTGCTTTTTATGCATCTATCTGTGGGTGCTGGCAACTGCAGACTGGAGGCAGCCTGGATGCGTTCACCGATGCAAATTTGGAGGCACTTGTTGGGCGTAGCGCTGTGCTGCGCCTTATTCCTGGCGGGAAGACTGATGGTCGAGGACTGCCGCAAATGGGCCGGGGTGCTGACGCGTCACGCTGCTTCTTCCGGCCGGGTGAGTAAAATCTTCCTCTACGGTGGCAAATTCTTCGAGACGGTCGCCGTTATCGCGGGGTTCGTTGAATCGGTAGCCGTCATGGTGCTGGCGAGCGGCTGGCTGATCGAAATGGTAACGGCGTTCGGCGCTACGGAGTGACGGGTTGAGCTACGCTACGACAGGGCGGGCGCTGCCAGTGGATGCAGCCTGCTCATGCGCGTGGTAGCTGGAGCGGACGAGAGGGCCGGACTCGACGTGGCGAAATCCCATTGTGAGCGCTTCTGCCTTGAGCTCGGCGAACTCGCGCGGTGTGTAGAGACGCGTTATCGGCAGGTGGTCGCGCGAGGGGCGAAGGTACTGCCCTACGGTGAGAATGTCGCAGCCGGCGGCAGCCAGATCGCGGAAGACTGCGAGGAGCTCATGGGTCTCTTCGCCGAGGCCGACCATGACGCCGGACTTGGTAATCCCATCAGGCCGCAGCGCTTTGGCGTAGCGCAATAGCTCGAGGCTGCGCTCATAGCGCGCGCCGGAGCGCACAACGCGGTAGAGACGCGGAACGGTCTCGGTATTGTGATTGAGCACCTCAGGCCGCGCATCGACAACGGTGCGAATCGAATTCCGATCGCCCTGGAAGTCGGGAATGAGAACCTCGACGCGGCAGCCTGGAGCCTGGCGGCGAATTTCGTGAATCACGAGGGCGAAGGCGCGCGCCCCCCCGAGGTTGTCGTCGTCGCGGTTCACGCTGGTGATGACGGCGTGCTCGAGGCCGAGGGCGGCGACGGCCTGAGCGACGCGCCGGGGCTCGTCAAAGTCGATGAGCTCAGGATGGCCCTTGGGCACAGCGCAAAAGCCGCATCGTCGCGTGCAAAGGTTGCCCAGCATCATGAAGGTTGCGGTTTTGTGGTGCCAGCATTCACCGATATTGGGGCATTGAGCGCTCTCGCAGACGGTGTGAAGGCCCAGGGAGCGGGCCAGGCGCTTGAGATCGTGAAAGTTCTCGCCCATGGGAGCGCGCACCTTCAGCCACTCGGGCTTGGGGGTAGGAATGCGGCGCGCAGGCGCAATCTGAACGAGGTCCATCACGTTTTCATTGTAGCGGTTGCGAAACGAACGCCGTCACCGGCCGAAGACCCCCGACTTTACGCGCCCAAACCTTTCCTTGAAATTACGCATCTCTCCAAGTAAGCCGCTTGTAGCGGGAGCGGAGAGGAATGCCCGGAGGGTCCACCCCGCAGATAACTGCGACCGAGAAGAGGAGCCCATTATGAGACCGGATCGTCCTTTGTTAGGCGCTGTGGCGTGCCTCGCGGCTGGTGTGGCTTTGATTCTCGTATACTGCCAGGGCGCGACGAGCTTGAATGCGGCCTTTCCATTTTCTGCTTCCACACTGCACATCGATATCACGACCAACGGTCCTGCGGTCTTCGGCGGCATTGGGTTGATTGCGCTGGGTCTCCTGCTACTCGTTTGGGCAGTGCTGGCCGCGATCGTTTCCCAGATCAGCCGGATGTTCGGAAGAGACGACCAGTTCGAAAGCATTCTGGACAGGGATACGGAATCTTCATTCGATGAAGAACCATACCCCGGCTCACTCGGGATCTCCGAATCCAGACGCGAGGGATAAGCCGCGACACCGCGTCGCGGGTCACGCATCCCAAGACTCCGCTCTTACCTCAATTTCTCTCGCACATCCGTGCGCACGAGATAGAGGAAGAACAACAGGTTGAGAAGACCCTGCATCAGCGCGGAGAATGAGTGCCCCGCCGCATACTGATATAAGAACGTTGCCGACGAAAGCGCGATTGCGGCGAGGGTGAGCGCCCAGGCCCAGCGCAGGAGCATAAGCAAGCCAAGTCCGCCGGCGACAAAGAGGATGGGGAAGACAAGATAGAGAATCGTCGTGTGGTGCTCGACGATGTAGATGACGGTGACTCCAGCGAGCAGGATCATGTAGAGACTGATAGCGATGACGCCCGGAAGCTTGAGAAGAGTTCGAAGGTGGGCGATCTGCGCGGGGTGATCCGGTGACTTCGCGGTAGGGTGTGCAGGCGAATTGGGGCCAGTGGTCATAGCGTACGCAGGTAGGCGAGCAGGTCACCGAGTTGCTCATCAGTGAGTGGTGTAGCGGGCATCATCCCCCGGCCGTGGAGAATCACCTCAGTCAAGCGCTCGTCAGTGGGCGGCGAGCCCGAGGGCATGGCCTTCAGCTTCGTGAGCGCCTGTAATCCGGGGCCGTGCAACGAATGCGTCGACGTGGGATAGTGGCACCGCGCGCACTTTGCTTCAAAGACGACTGCGCCACGCGCCTCCTGGGCCGTCCACTCAGATGCCGGCTTGGAGGGAGGCAGCGAGCGGCAACCCGCAAGGCCTATCATGACTGCCGGCAAGGCGGAAAAAATAACAAGATTCCGGGCGCGCATTTAATTCAAATGATACCGCGCGTTGCGCTCACTCGGCGCCTGCGATGGCTTCAGCGATGCGGTCGATGGCTTGTTGCGCTGCATCGTCGTCCGGGCGGTGTTCGTTAACAAGAATCGAAAAAGCCAGCGTCCGGCCACTGTCGGCGCTCAGATAACCGGAAAGCGCGTTCACTTCATTCAGCGTGCCGGTTTTGGCCCATACCCTGCCTTTGAGCCGCGAGTTTTTGAAGCGATTGTCGAGCGTACCGTCGACGCCCGCAACGGGAAACGTCTGGCGCCAGGCTGATCCCCACGACTGCTGCGATGCATAAGACAAGAGTCGCGTAAATGCGCGCGGCGTAATCTCGTCCTCGGGGCTCATACCCGAGCCGTCATAAAGGAAGAAGTCATTGTCGTCAATACCTGCGTCGACCATGAACTGGCGCACGACGCGCGTGCCCTCTTCCAAACTCCCATCTGTACCAAAGAGCTTGCCGAGCAGGCGCAGGATGAGTTCCGCGTGTAGGTTCTGGCTGGTTTTGTTGATGACCGTGATGTCATCAGCAACCGGGACGGAGATATGCGCGGCCAAAACGTGCCGGCCCTGTGGCTGGGCGGCGATCGTGGAGATGCCGATGGGCGCGAGCTTGAGCGGCTGAGCGCGTTCGTCGGCGAAGTCGCCGGTGCCGGAAGGAAACTCGTGGCGCGATTCGGCGCCTCCGGTCACCTTGATACCGCGCAGCAGAAGCGCCTGTTTGAACGCCGCAGCCGTGAACTGGGCTGGATCCTCGACAGCCATGTTGACATGAAGCCCGCTGGCGGGCGCCGTTCCCCAGGCACGGACAAGCATGGATCCGGGGCGCCGCTCAAGGCCGGGATGAGCTGTTTGTCCCGGCTGCACGGTCATCATGTGGTTGTCGATTGTGTAGTAGTCCACGTCCGGGGCCCAGATAACTTGCGTCACGCCCGGCGAAGCCGGATCGGCAGCAATGGTCAGTTCGTCCGCGTTGTCGTTGAAGGTAAGCGCCGAGACGGGCGCGCCGTAGCTCCATTGGAGATCGTCCCATCCCCAACCTTGCCCATAGGGCTCATTCACAAAATAGGTGTCATCACCCATGATGTCGCCATCCACGACGCGCACGCCTGACTGCTCAACCTGCTGTGCGATCAGATCAAGAACTGCCATGGCCTTCGCCGCCGCCGCGTTGGCTGCGGCTTGAGGTGACGGTGGGGGCGAAGCAGGGGCTTCCGGTGAGGGTGGGGGTGTGGCAGGGGCTGGGACCGGCTCGACATAGGGATAGTGCCGCGCGCTGAGGGTGGGATCGCCGACGCCGAGCAGTGTAAGGTCGCCGTGCAGCGTGCCTGAGCTGTCGACATCGCCGTCGGCCACGATCAGCGTGGTCCAGGTGAGCGTGTCGACGGGCAGCAGGGCGAAGGCGGCGGCGGTTGTGGTGAGCTTGGTGTTTGAGGCTGGCGCAAACAGGCGGCCATCATTCAGGCCGTAGAGCGGCTTTCCATCGAGCGTGGTCACGCTGATGCCGAACTCCGCATGGCTGAGCGCTGGATCAGCGAGAATGGCCTGAATGCGGTCGGCGAGCGGGCCGGTGAGCGGAGCCGGATGTGGAGGACGGTGCTCGTTGTGGTGCACCTGTGCGCTGAGAATTGCGGAGGGGAGCAAAAGACTTGCCAGGAGAAACGGCAGAACTCGCCTCAAATTCTTCATGCCCGGAGTGTAGCAGGAGACCATCGGGGCCCAGCGTACCATCGGGAGTGAGAAGTTATGAGGAACATTGCGAAATGGCGCTTGCGCACGCGGACGCTTGAGCTAGGCCAGCGCACGCTTGTGATGGGCGTGGTGAATATTACGCCGGACTCGTTCAGTGATGGCGGTTTTTTTCTCGATTCGGACAAGGCGATTGCTCATGCGCTGGGTCTGCTCAAGGAAGGCGCGGACATTCTCGACCTGGGGGCTGAGAGCACGCGTCCGGGTTCGCGCGCAGGCGGGGCAGGTGCATTGGTGAGCGCCGAGGAAGAGCAGGCGCGCCTGCTACCCGTGCTCGAGGGAATCTTGCGAGCGCAGCCTGAGGCGGTACTGTCTGTGGACACCTATAAGGCCGCGACTGCACGTGCAGTGCTTAGAGCCGGCGCGGAGATCATCAACGACGTGAGTGGACTTACCTGGAACCCGGAGATTACGAGCGTGTGCGCGGAGTTTGGCGCGGGTGTGGTGCTGGCGCACACGCGGGGGCGACCCGAGGATTGGCGTATGCAGCCAAAGCTCGAGCCCGATGCGTTGATGGAAATGGTGCGCGAGGGGCTGGCGGCAAGTATGGCGGATGCGGAAAAGGCTGGAATTGCAGTGGATCGCATCGTGCTCGATCCCGGTTACGGATTCGGCAAGCGTTTTGATGAGAACTATGTGCTGCTCAAGCGACAGCAAGAATTGCTGGCCGTGGGACGACCGTTGCTCGCAGGATTGAGCCGGAAATCGTTTCTCGGCCACACGCTGGCGCCGCTTTTCGGCGGCGAACAAGCGCCGGTGGCGGCGCGCGAAAACGCGAGTATTGCGGCGATGACCACGGCCATTCTGCATGGTGCATCGATTGTGCGCGTGCATGCGGTGCGGCCGGCAGTGGAGGCGGCGAGGATTGCGGATGCGATTTGTGAGGCTCGCCCGCGGAACGATTAGAAGTCCGCCACGTGCAATCGCAGGTCTCATCCGCCATAGTGTCAAGCCCCTCTTCCCGTGACTCATTCCATCTGTGCCACTTAGCTTTGCGGAGTATTTCGCCGTCTCCCGCACAATCAAGATAAGCGGCAAACGCACGAGATCTTTGACCGCTTAGCTTTGTACCAACTGGGTGCCCCTGGTCTCGATTTTGAGACCAGAGAATCACGAAAGTGATGCGGCGAATTCATGCGGTCAGAGACCGCGCGAGGATCAAATGAAAACCATCACCGTAGCCGGATCCACCTGCGCCATGACTTCCGTTTCACCTATCGCCGCCGAAACTCTGCGGCAAATGGCAGGGCAAACTTCCGCCCGCGCCGCGCCGCACCCTCTAAAAAAATTTACTGTGAAACTGTAGAACTGTGAGGTTTTTGCTCTAAGTCATTGATTCAGAGCGGTCCACAGTTTCACAGCTCTACAGTTTCACAGTTGGGGGAGCGTATACTCCCGCATTTTTCGGCCCAACTGAAATCGCGCTCTTGTTACAGAACTGATTTGAAGAACGCTCCATCCAATTTGACTGATGATCGTAGAGCGTCGGCTCAAGCAGATTCGATCGCGTGGTGGGTTTGCGCGAATCTTGCGAGGGCGCGCACGTTTTTGTGGGGCGTGTCGCGAACGATCTCGCAGCCGGCAGCAATAATCCAGTGCGGTCCAGCCTGTGACTGCAGTTTCTTGAGAGATAAGTTGATTTTGCGCGGCGTGCCATCACGGAGCTCAGCGAGCGGATTGAGATTGCCCGCCAAGACCTGGCGCGGGCCCATTGCCGAGCGCGCTTCGTTCATGTGCACCGGAAAATCAATATCGACCATTTCGCAACCGAGCGCGCCCATGCCGTCGAGGATGCGGCGCGTGTTTCCGCAAATGTGGAGACGCACGATTCCGCCGGCGGCATGGATGGCGTCAACAAGCTTCTTCTCCCAGGGCCAGACAAATTCCTTGTAGATGCGCGGCCCAACGAGAGATGCAGCCGCGTCGCCAATGCCGATCATGTCGGCTCCGGCTTCGATCTGCGCTGCAGCGAACCGGATGGCTGTTTCGACAGTGAAAGCAAATAGATCGTGCACGAAAGCGGGATCGTCTGAGAAATCCATCATGAGACGGTTGATGCCGCGCAAGTCCGCAGCTTCAGCGCACGGGCCCTCAATCCAGCCCTCGATGAGGAGATTGCCTGCGACGCGCTGGCGAAATGCCTCGATGCCACGGATCCGATCTTCCATGCGGCCGCCGGAGATAGGGTGAGGGCCCTTGGCCTGGACAAGCGCGGACTTGTCGGCAAAGAGCGCCTCATCCTCGATCACTGCAGGCGGCTGATCGTCATACCAGCGGATCGCTGCGCCTGCGTCGGCCGCTTCGCGGGTAGGGTCGGAAATGGCAGAGACATAGTCGAAGCCGAAAAGCTCGGCTGTCTTTACCTGCCCGTCGGCCAGGATCCGGTAGTCTCTGGCGTACTGGCCATAGCGAACTCCGAGCACATCCGCGGCGAACATCATGGTGATGGGCATGACGGGGATGTGGTCGGGAGCCTTCCCGGCGAGAACTGCGAGGATGCGTTCACGGCCCGTCATCGCGCGCGCTCATTCCTGAAACCAGAGCGAAGTTCCATTGGAGATGGAGAGCTGGCCGTAGTATGGCACAAACGAGAAACGGCAGCACGAATGATTGCTGTGCAATGCGAATACGAGGCGGCATTAGAATGGACTGCAACGGCATTGCGGAAGCAGCGAGCCGTTCCCTGTCATCCATGAAAACGCGATTCGCTTTTGGCAAAGACGGCATTGAGGTCTCCATTCCCGACACTTTCGATTGCTATGCGGTGCGGGGCCGTGCGGCACGAGCGCTTGACGATGTTGCCGGCGCGCTGGATGCAGCGCTCGACCGGCCGATCGGATGCGAGCCGCTCACGAAGCTCGCAACGGGAAAGCGAACGGCGGCGATCTCGGTTTGCGATATTACACGGCCGGCGCCAAACCGCGTCACGCTGCCGCCGCTGCTCAAGCGGCTGCATGAGGCGGGCATCGCGAAAGACGGCATCATCATTCTGATCGCGACGGGTCTGCACCGCGCGGCGACGAAGCAGGAGCTCGATGTCATTCTCGGGCCGGAGATTGCGGCTAACTACCACGTAGCCAGCCACGATGCGCGCGATTTTGCTGCGCACAGGCCGCTGGGGACGACACGGCGAGGAACACCGATCTATATCGACGAGCGCTTTATGGCGGCGGACCTGCACATCACGTTCGGATTCATCGAGCCGCATTTGATGCTGGGTTTCAGCGGCGGCCGCAAGCTGGTGGTGCCGGGGCTGGCGGCACAGGAGAGCATCAAGGTGCTGCACTCACCGCGCTTCAACCGCGAACCGCTGGTGACTGAGGGATCGATCGACGGCAATTTGCTGCACGCGGAGTTCCTGGAGATTGCCGCGATGGCGCGGCACGACTTCATCCTCGATGTGACACTGACGCGGGAGCGCGAAATCTCGGGTGTGTTTGCCGGCGATCCGGTGAAGGCGCACACAGCGGGCGTGGAATTCTTCGAGCGAACGTCTTTGGAATTATTGGATGGGCAGGCAGATGCCGCGATCACCAGTTCCGCCGGGTATCCGCTCGACCTGACGTTCTATCAGTGCCTGAAAGGATTGACGGCGACGAAGCACATCGTGAAGCCGGGTGGCCCGATGCTGCTGTTAAGCGAGTGTGCCGAGGGGATCGGCAGCCCCGAATATGCGCGGCAACTCAACGAGTACGCGGGCCACGCGGAGTTTTTGGATAAAATCCGCGATGCGAAGGTCGAGATCGATCAGTGGCAACTGGAGAAACTGGCGCTGGTGGGGCTGGAGCACGAATTGTTCTTCTACACGCCGGGCGCGCCGATGGAGGAGCTGGGCAGCCTGCGCGCGAACGCGTTCGGCAGCGTGGATGAGGCTGTTGCGGCGCTGCTGCGCAGATTGCCACGCGGGGCGCGTATCGCGCTGGTTCCGGAAGGGCCCTACACGTTTGCGCGGGCGACGCCGGTGTATGCGTGAGTGCGGCTATTACTCTTGGCTTTTATGTTGGTTTATAGGATCCCACCCTAATCGCGATAAAGCTGCGATTAGGATGGGGCAACTGAATCAACTTTCGCTGGTTGCGCTACACGCTGATGCCGGCTTTGTGGCGCGGCCACAAGGGGCGCATCTCGGCGTGGTTGACGATGGGCTCGCCGTCGCACTCCACTTCAATCACACTTGCAGGTTCGTCGGGCGCAGTCATTGGCAAGCCGGTCAAGCGGAAAGTGAACTCATCCTGCATGAACTCGACCTTCTGGCCGGTCTTAAGCGCCCGCGCCGAGAGGACCTTTGGCTTGAGGCCGCCAATGGCAACGACCACTTCCGGCTTGTAGAAGTCGAGCCATTCGGCTGCCGGCGTATGCCCGGGCCAGCAACGCACGTGAACGTAGAGCGTGTTGCCGCGACGCGTGTAATTGCAACTGGCATTGGCAACCAGCGATCCGCGCTCAGTGCCATAAATGGTTTTGCCATTGCCGTCGAGCCACTTGCCCACCGCTTCCAGAACCTCTTGAGATGCGGGCGGCACTGAGCCGTCGGGTTCGGGACCAATGTTCAGCAGATAGTTCCCGCCGCCGCGCGCGCAAGTGATGAGGTTGTCGACAATCGTCCACGGCGACTTCCAGTTTTTGTCGCCGCGATTGAAGCCCCAACTGTCGTTCAGCGTCATGCAGGTTTCCCACGCGCGGCCTTCCTCCGCAGCCTGAATGTGCTGCTCCGGTGTTGAGAAATCGCCGGGCAGCAGGTTGCGATTGTTCACGATGATGTCGGGCTGGAGCGAGAAGACCATCTCGTTCATGCGCTCGGATTCCCACTGTTCAGCGTTCAACGGCCATGCCACGTCGTACCAGAGGATGTCGATCTTGCCGTAGTTGGTCATCAGTTCGCGGATAAGGCCATGCGTGTAGTCGACAAACCGGCGGCGGGCAGCCTCATCGGTCTTGCAGATGGCGCCGTCCGGGTGGTGCCAGTCCATGAGCGAGTAGTAGAAGCCGACGCGCAGGCCTTCCGCGCGGGCAGCCTCAACATATTCGCGGACCAAATCGCGTCCGGGACCCTGCTGCATGGCGTTGAAGTCGGTAAGCTTGGTGTCGAAGTTGCAGAAGCCCTCGTGGTGCTTGGTGGTCATCACCATGTACTTCTGTCCGGCACGTTTAGCCACGCGCGCCCAGTCCCGCGCGGCGTTGGGCTTGGGATGGAAGTGCTTGGCGAGCAATTCGTACTGGAGCAGGGGAACGCCCTCCTGCTCCTTGGCCCATTCGTGCTGGCCGATGACGCTGTACAGGCCCCAATGAATGAACATCCCGAACTTGGCCTCGTGCCACCACGCCATGCGCGCGTCACGCGTAGCGGCCTGCTTCACGTCGGCGGGTGTTGGTGCAGGTTGCGCGGCGGTCTGCCCACCTGAAGCCTGGGGTAGTGCCAATCCCTCTGCGTGGGGGGCGGCGTTAGCAGCGGTCAACGCCAGGGCGCCCGCCGCACCAAACTGCTTCAAGAACGACCGTCGTGTGCTCTCGTTCCAATCCATCTCCGTCTCCTTCTCTTTTGTTTTTTGCGGGCGAGTTCGACCATGGTTTCCGTTAGCGTTTACGCAACTAGAGAAAAAATGCCGCCCACACAATATAGCAGAGAAGGTTCTCAATGGGATTGGTAGGAACTGGCTGCCGGCGAATTAGTACAGGACGCCAAGGTAGCCGGGCGACCAAACTCGAGAATGCCGAAATGCCGGATTGGCGCGCAAATCCTTGAGAATCCACTATCCGAAGGGGATTTCGCCGCAAATGGAACCCAAAGGATGGGCTCCCGGGTAAAATTCCTTGACAGCCGTTCTTTCGATGCAGTAACGTGTCTTTCGCTGGTTCTCGTAACCGTTTCCGTAATTGACTACGAGAACGCAGAGAAATTCTTCCCCGTCCCGCTTTTGAGAAAGTCCGAAACGTCGCATAAGTCAGAGCCGCGCGATTGCGGTTTGCGGTATCGCGCCGGGGAAGGGCCATGTGCAATTGCGCGCAAAAAAGAGGCCGAAAAAGGACCGGCGCTTGACGGAACATCCTGGGCATCGCGCTGCATGCGCGGTCAACGAGCAGGAGTTAGGAAATGCCCGGCCATGGTTGAACGGGACGAGAAGAATG
The DNA here is from genome assembly GCA_963751285.1 of uncultured Acidobacteriaceae bacterium. GTDB lineage: Bacteria > Acidobacteriota > Terriglobia > Terriglobales > Acidobacteriaceae > Telmatobacter. The sequence continues at coordinate 83,419 of CAVVUE010000021.1, forward strand.
GAGGCGCTGTGATGCAAGCAAAGAGAGATTGCAGGTCATTCGGGAATACAGTTCGGGCAGCAGTTCTGGTGATGATTGCGGCACCTATTTTGCCGGCAGCTGTGTCAGAGCACAAAGTTCCTCATCGGGCGTGAACGGCGTAGTGACCGATCCGAGCGGGGCAGTGGTTTCCGGAGCCAAGGTTTCCCTACGCAACGTGAGCACAAACGTGGAGCGGAACACCGTTTCGAATGCGAGCGGCGATTATTTCTTCAATGAAGTGCCGCCGGCGCGCTACGCGCTTACGTTCGAGGCATCGGGATTCCAGACGGAGAAAATCGCTGCCTTCGACGTAGGCGTGGCCCAGGTGGTCACGATCAATGCCGCGCTCAAAGTGGGCAGCATTCAGCAGTCGGTAACCGTGCAAGCTGAGAACACCGAAGTGGAAAGCTCGAGCGCGCAGTTGGGCGCGGTAATCGGGACCCAGCAGGTGAACGACCTGCCGCTGGACGGTCGCAACTTTACGCAGCTACTCGACCTGACACCGGGCGTTACGCCGATCAGCACCGGGCAGAACTCGAGTGCCAGCAACACCGCTTCAATCAGTACCGCGGCCGAGCTTACTTACTCCTTCCCTTCAGTCAACGGAGCTTACAACCGCTCCAATCTCTATCTGACCGACGGGATGAACAATAACAACAGTTGGTACAACACTTACGCTGTGCCGCCCATTGTCGACACGATCCAGGAGTTCAAGATCAACTCGCACAGCGAAGCGCAGTACGGAGGCGTGATTGGCGGGGTGGTGAATGTTGCCACCAAGTCTGGAACCAATGAGTATCACGGCAGCGCCTGGGAGTACTTGCGCAGCAGCACCTTTGACGCGCAGCCTTTCTTTTCGGCGCCACCCTCCTACCATCTGGATACATATGGCGGGCAAATGGGGGGGCCGATCATTGTTCCTCACTTGTACAACGGCCGAAACAAGACCTTTATTGAGGTCGGATTCGAAGGCAATCACTTCACCAGGGCCAGTTCGACAAACATCCTGATTCCCACGGCCGCGCAATTGGGCGAAACCACTTTTGGCAGCGCTCCGAATTTGAAGTACGCGGACTTCAGCAGCGCGTCGACCGGAGTAACCAAGAACGGAAGCTGCAACGCCACCGACACCACGGCAGACAATGGGAATTGCCAGTTGTGGGATCCGGCGGCTGGAGGAAATTTCGCATCCTCCGGCGGCCTGTACGGGGCCGGTCCCTATCGCCCCCCCTATCCCGGTAACCAGGTCCCGGTCTCCGAATTCAACTCGAACTCGATCGCGTTGATCAACGCCATTTTTGGGAAGAACGGACCGATTGTGATACCGGGAATCCTCCCCACGATCTACAACTTCCAGATCACATCTCCTACGCGAGAGACCATCTACCAGTACACGGGGAGAATTGATGAACACCTTGGCAGCAAGGACTTCATCTTCTTCCGGTACGCCGGATGGCAATCGACCGTTACGGCCCCGAGCACTTTGCCAACATTGTTCAGCAGCACGATTATTCCTGCACAGCAGTACGGCGTGAGCTGGACACACATCTTCAGTCCCACGACCAGCTTGCAGGTCCAGTATGCGCGGTCTCATGTTGAGGACGACGCTCTTACCCAGTTCGACAATCACAGCCTGTGGCAGACCTACGGCTGCTCGGCGGACATGTGCAACGATTTCGTCGGCGGCGCCGCGTTGCTCGTGACCCAGACCATCACTGGCGGGTTTGGCGGCGGCGAGGTAAACAGCCCTTCGTCAAACCTGGCCAGCATTCATGAGTGGTCCGGCAGCGTAATCAAGGTCATAAAGAACCATCAGCTCGAGGCCGGAGGCGGATGGGACGAAGACAACTACACCGCTGAGTTACGCCAGGGATCGGTGACGTTCAGTGGCGCGTCGACGGGAAATTTCGCGAAAAATGGTGATAGCCCACCGAGCATTACGAACATCAGCGGGCAGTCCGGTTTCGGACTTCTCGACTTTCTGCTCGATTATCGCAACAGCGAAAACAAGCGCAACGTGTTTCTGACTGAACGGCCCGGTGGTATTGGCAGCATCTATATGCAGGATAGCTGGAAGATGACTCCCAAGCTGACTGTGAACTACGGACTCCGCTACGACCGTAGCGTGATTCCCGCATATGGAACTCAGGCGTCACTGGGATTGCAGGGGAGCATTGAGACCGGCGACCCGGACTTCAACACCGGTTTGTACATCGTGCAGCAGTTGCCGCCACTGTGCAGCGTTCGCGGTCACGCGCCGTGCCTGCCCAGTGCAACTTTGCCAGCCGATGTAGTGGTGGCCTCGGGTGGCAGGATTCTACACGGCAGCAAGATGAACTTTGGACCGCGGTTCGGATGGGCCTATCGCGTGAATAACGGCCTGTCAGTCCGGGGTGGAATCGGCATGATCTGGGACAACTGGTCGGCGCTGATCCAGATGCCGCAGAACTACCAGGGCTCCTGGCCAGACACCGGAACGCTGCAGATCAACAACACGAATACTCCGCAGGCGGGCGGTATTTATGTCTCAGCGCAGAATCCGTTTGCGGCAAATCCCGGCAACCTGCCGGCGGCGACACCGTGGGGATCGTCCAATGTGAATTACATGGTGGACCCGCTGTGGAGAAATCCTTACTCTGAGCAATTCAATTTCGGAGTTGAGAAGCAGCTTTGGTCGAGCACTATCCTGAGCGTGGACTACGTGGGCTCAGCATCGCATCGGCTGGACATTGGCGGCTACTATAACACCGGCACACCATGCGGAACACCCTGCGGGTACGCTTCGTTCAATGCGCGCGTGGCTGCAGGCGTAGGAGGACAGCCGTATCCGTATGCCGTCCCACAAAAGTCCTGGGACCATGGTTCGGGCAACGGCACATATAACTCCCTTCAGACCTCGCTCCGGCACTCCTTCAGCAACGGACTGTCGTATCTAATCTCCTACACATGGAGCAAGACGCTTGTTGAGGGCGACGACGGTTTCTTCGGTGTCGAAGGGGGGGTGCCCCAGGATCCGTATAACCCGAGATGGAGCCATGGGCCGGCCGGCTTTAACATTCCGCAGATGTTCACGGCAAACTATGTCTACGACCTGCCATTCGGAAAGGGCAGACAATTCTCGACAGGAAATCGTATTACGGACTACGTGATCGGCGGCTGGCAGTGGAACGGAATCGTGACGGCGCGGTCCGGCCAGGCTTTCCAGGTGACGGCGAGCGGCGACATTGCCGAGACAGGTAATGCAGGCACGTACGAGAGGGCGAACGAAGTTGGCAATCCCTACCAGAGCGGCCCCATCTCCGCCAACCCCACTTGCACGCCGCCAGCCGGGGGAGTGCACACTGCCGCGCAGTGGTTTAATCCATGCGCTTTTGTAACTCCGCCCATCGGGTCCTTCGGAACGACAAGCCGTTATCCGTTTATTGGCCCCACTTATTGGGATTACGACACTTCGCTGCAACGGCAATTTCCGATCCACGATACGCTGGGCTTCAGCATTCAGGCGCAGGCCTTCAACGCTTTCAACCACCCGGTACTGGGCAATCCAGGAACTTCAGTGAACGCGTCGACCGGCTTCGGCGTAATTACGGGCACCGCGAGCACACAGCGAATTGTGCAGTTATCTGGGAAGGTTTACTTCTGAGTTGTGGCTTCGGGCTGTTGCTTGGGCGGCGTGCAACTTGACCGGGTGGTGGACCCCCATCTCTGATGCGAATCATTCTTCAGGGATGTGGGGCTGACGCCGGAAGCCGAGAGCAGGCAACGGATGGCGAGGAACACCCAGGGCGGCGTCCAATTGGGATTTTAACCGCCTGCGGATTCGCCGAGCTGGGGCAATGAGGCGTACTCTTCGCGTTCTTCCAAATTGTTAAGGGGCGCTTTATGCTCAGGGAAATTTTCGCAATAGCAGGTATCGCTAACTAAACTGTCGATATGGTAGTCCGACTAAAAGACATCGCCGCCGAACTCGGGGTCTCGGTTGTCACCGTTTCGCGTGCTCTGCGCGACCGGCCGGATATTGCCGAAGAAACGAAAGCAAAAATTCTCGATCGCGTAAAGCGGTTGAATTATCGCCCGAACCTGACGGCGCGCAGCCTGGTCACGGGACGAAGTTCGCTGATTGGGCTCGTCGTCCCGGACCTGATTCATCCGTTTTTCGCGGAGATCGCCAAAGGCCTTTCGGCAAAGCTGCGAGAGAAGGATTATTTCCTGATCGTCTCGTCTTCAGAGAGCGATCCGCAGCTTGAGCAGGATGAGATCGAGCACATGCTGGCTCATCATCTGGATTGCTTTGTCGTGGCCTCGTGCCAGAAGGAGCCCGACAGCCTGCGGAAGTTCGGCGACGCGGGAGTGCCCCTGGTCTTGATCGACAGAAGCTTCCCCCGGTTTCCATGTCATTTTGTCGGTGTGGATGACTATGAAGTAGGCGTGCTCGCGACGGAGCATTTGATTGCGCAGGGCTGCAAGCGCATTGCTCATATTCGCGGACCCGTTACCAACGTGGGTAATCGCCGGGCTGAAGGATATCGAGCTGCGCTCGAAAAACACGGAATGGCGGCGCCCGAAAACTATGTGGTTGCGTGCGGGGAGGCTTCGGACTCCGACGGCGAGACCCGGGGAAGACGGGCCATGGAAGAGATTCTTACCTTGAAGCCGCGTCCGGACGGGATCTTCTGCTTCAACGACACGGTTGCCGTGGGCGCGATGGATCGGGCGTTTGAAGCTGGGCTAAGGATTCCGAAACATATCGCGATCGTAGGCTGCGGGAACTTTCACTACAGCAGCAAGCTGCAGGTGCCATTGAGCAGTGTTGACCAGAGGTCGCGGGAGATCGGCGAGCGGACGGCGAAAATGATCATGACACTGCTCGAAAAGCCGCCGTCGGCGCGGCCCCGGACGGTCATTCTGAAGCCTGAGCTGATTGCGCGAGAGTCGTCGAGGGTAAAGTAGTATCCCGCCCTGGCGACAAATACAAAAACGTCGCGAACGTCTACACCACGGACGAAGACCTGTCCGTCGGGACCCTGTGGTGGGACATCCCCGCCAGGTAACTTTGTCGATCCTAGTTTTCTGACGGCCGCTCGATGTGGTCGATCACAATCACGTCCACCGGACCTTTCGCAGGCACGAGCTTCAACCCGAGCTGCTCCTCGATCGCGGTAAATATCGACGGCCGCGGGTCGGAAGCATCCGCTCCCTCGGGCGCAAACTCCAGCGTGAAGTCGTAGCCCCCCTCGAGGCCGGTCTTGTTCACGACGACCCTACCCACAGTGAAGGACAAATTCGTGGCAAAGTTCTCCATGGGAACAGCATGCGCCGAGATGTTCCCGCTTCCGTAGTTCGCGTTGCCGCCGCCCGCGTCGTTCGTGGTCTTTTTCGCCTTCGATCCGCTCTTTGCGACCGTTAGCAGATAAATCGGCAGATCCTTGGACGCATGATGGGTTTTCAGTTCGAAGCGGTCTGCCAGAAGTTCCTGCAACATCCGCCGCGATTGCTTCCAATGTTCCATCGGCGGAAGCTTCTCTAAGGCCGCTGCCGTTTCCGGATCCATCTTGGCTTGAATCTGCATGGGTTCGGAGCTCGCCCACCCCGGCAGCCCTATGATCTGGTCGTCCATCAAAACGCCATAGGCCGTTCGAATCAGCATCACCATGGGCATGCCGCTCATGGAGAAGCTGTCGGGCGTGAATTTCATAAACGCGTTGTTCGGGCTGTCGGGCTTGATGGTGACGGCCTCGTACGCAAAAGACTTGGGGCCTGTGTTCTGCGGGGCGGACGCGGCGGTCTGGCAGAACACGGGCGCTTGTAATGTGGCAAAAACAGTGGCAAGCATCGGCCAGCCAAGGAGTCTGACGGGGTGTGAAGCTACGGTGGTCATCGTGCAGACCATGCCTTCTGCGGGAGGTAGTCTTATTGTCGATCCGTGGCCATGTAGACCGCAACCGCGCCAAGCAACAGGAGCGTGGCGATGGTTGGGAACACCACCAGCAGACCCCAGCTTGGATCGATCGCTCCGGTGGCGCGAAATTCATCCCAATGGGCTACGGCTGATTGCGGAAGCTGCTGGAGCCAGGTGCGCCATGCATCGCTCCACAGCGCCTCAAAGATGAGGAAGCCTACGCCGACAACGAGGGTGAATGCGAGCGCGAAGATTTGCGCGCCGAGAATCGGTCGAGTGAGGCGTTCGACGGCGACATTGCGTCGGCGCAACTGAGCGCGCCACCAGAGGATGCCCGCGGGGCCAGGCCGGGCTGTGGCGATCGTGGCTGTTCGCGCGCGTTGGAAGGCGCTGGCCACTAATGCCAGATCGCTGCATGCGCGGCATGTGGCGAGGTGCGCGCGGAGTTCCGAAGATGCGCCAGCCGGCCATTGGCCTTTCGCGACCAGCTCGCGCACTTCAATTTCATAGGGGCAGGAAGTCAGCATCACGATTCCTTCCCTATGGGTGCTGCCTGCGCGCGGAGGAGGGCTGCGATTTTGCGACGCGCGCGAAACAGAAGCAGGCGAATGCTTGCCGCGGCGAGCCCGGTGACCGCAGCAATCTCGCGATGGGTATAGCCCTCGGCGTGGGCCAGCCAAAGCAACTGGCGCTCCCGGGGCTTCATCTGGCGCAGAGCCAGGCCGAGCATGATCTGCGAGTCCGATTGCCCTGCGCCGTCGTGAGCGGCGAAAAACTCCTCGGGAATCTCTTCGATCGATGCCGCGCGGGGGCGGCGCCAGTGGTCGCGGAGTAAGTTGGTCGCGATGCGAAAGAGGTAGAGACGGGCAGCGGCTTCACCATCGGATGCCATTGATGGGGCGTTGGCTGCGCAGAGGAAGCGGACGTAGCTCTCCTGCATGAGATCTTCGGCCAGCGCGGGATCGGAGGAGACACGCGCCAGATAGGCCCACAGCGGGCGCGCGGAGCGCTCATAAAACGCGGCGAAGACGTCATTGTTCATGGGCGAAGAACAAGCGCGGTCGGCGGCGGCATCGAGTGCGCCGCCGGCCAGTGCGCCCGGTAGTGCGAATTCCCAGGACATTCCGAATGGTGTTACGACTGTAGCCACTGTCCAGTTCCCTCCGGCTCATTGCCTGCCCGTTGGGCCCATGGACGTGCCTGCGTCATGATCCGCCTTCTCAGGCATCAATCCCAGACGCTGCGCAATGGCCCAGGTGGCTCCTGCGGAAAGGATAAACCCGATTCCCGGCATGAGGGCCAGCGTTCCAAGCACGGCCATGGGCGTGGCCATTTCAGGGCCCGCATTGCGAAGGAAGTAGAGGCCAATGCCCAGCAGCGTCAGCACCACCCCAACTTGCATCGGAGTGATGACCCGCGCGACGACATTGGGCATGTGCGGGCCGGCCTGATGCCCCGGCGCATAAGCAGACGCCGAGAGAAATTGTTTGCCTGCCTCTGTTTCCATATATGCGGCCAACTCCTGGCTTGAGCTGAATTTGTCGATCAGGCGGGAATGAATCTCGCTTTGCTGTTTGAATGCGCGGTTCCAGCGGCTGCTTTGAATAAAAAGGTAAATGATCCAGACAATAGCGACGAGGAAACAGGGAAACAAGATGATGGGAGTGACCCTGTTCATCACCTCGCCCGTGTTCGACTGCCGGTACGGATCCTGGGGGACAAGATCGGGCCAGACGGCGCGCTCCAATGCCTGCTCGCGATGGCCTCCCCGCTGGTCCAGGCGGCTGAAGAGGTAGAACTCGGGGTTTTTCGCGATATCTGGATGGCTGACCATGAACTGTGCCAGCTCGGGATTATTGCGGGAGACATAGTCCTGGTCGGACAGGAGCGACGGATCGCGCGCCACAACAGAAGTAAGGACCGGGCTCAGCCGAAGCAACTTGAGGAACTGCGTCTGCGTTTCAGCGACGTCCTGTTCGCTGGGCGGCTGCATGGCCGGCGACTGATTCTGTGCCTGATGCTGCACCTGACGTCTCGCCTGGGCCGCGCTGTCCGGGGCAGACCCGGTCTGGGCCACGGCCACGGCGCACGACAAAACAATCGCTGCGGTGGCAAATAGGTTACTTAAGGAAGAGCATTGACGGGCGTTCATTTTTTAGATCCTCACTTCGAAAGTGCCTGGTACGTGTCTGCACAAAGAACGCATGGACGAGGGGTTTGGTTAACAGGTTATGGGACTGCGCGCACGGGGAGTGAATGCGCCGGGGGTTTAGAATCGAAGAGGCTGCGGGGAATATCTTCCGCGTCAAAATTTGATGACCCGCACGCATCGGACCGCTAAAAAGGCCGGTGTGGCGGGTGTTTGTGTGAGACCAGGATGGCAATGCGAGCGAAAACGGCTGTGGTGCTGGGTGCCCAGTGGGGCGACGAAGGCAAGGGAAAGATAGTCGACGTGCTGAGCGAGCGGTTTTCTGCCGTGGCGCGTTATGCCGGCGGACATAACGCCGGGCACACGGTCATTATTGGCGACCATAAGTTTGTGTTGCAGCTCATTCCCTGCGGCGTGCTTCGGCCGGGATGCAAGGGGGTGATCGGGAACGGCGTGGTGCAGGACCCGATTTACTTTCTGGATGAGGTTGCCCGGCTGCGCAAGACGGGGCTGGCCTTCGACGGACGGCTTTTTGTATCGGACCGGGCCCAGGTGATCCTGCCCTATCACCGCATGATCGAGCTGGCGGCGGAGACAGCGCCGGGGCGGAAGAAGATCGGAACCACGAGCAAGGGAATCGGTCCGGCATACGAAGACAAGATGGCGCGAAGCGGGTTGCGTATCGTGGATCTGCTGCACCCCCAGCTGCTGAAGACACACATTGAAGCTGCCTGCGAAGAGAAGAACGCAATTGCGCATGCTCTGTTCGGTACCGAACCGCTGGACCCTGCAAAGATGTATGACGAGTACGCAGCGGCAGCGGAGCAGGTGCGGCCGTTTGTCACCGATACTGGCCGCCTGCTCAACGGGATCCTAGCCAAAGGCGGCAGCGTGATGTTTGAGGGCGCGCAGGGAACCATGCTCGACATTGACCACGGCACCTATCCCTTTGTGACGTCCTCGTCAGCGACTGCGGGCGGCGCGTCGACCGGAACGGGTGTTGGTCCGACGGCGATTGGAACGGTGATCTCGGTGACCAAGGCTTATGTGACCCGCGTAGGCGGCGGGCCGTTCCCGACCGAGATTCACGATGCTCCAGGCGACGTGTTGCGCGAGCGCGGTCACGAGTACGGTGCCGTTACCGGCAGGCCGCGACGTTGCGGCTGGCTCGATATTCCGCTGCTCCGCTATTCAAACCAGGTGAACGGGGCGGAATGGCTGGTGGTGACCAAGCTGGACGTTCTGGACGTGCTGGCGGAGATTCCGGTGTGCGTCGGCTACGAGTTCGGCGGAAAGGTAACGGACGAGATTCCGGCGGATGTGCGCGGGCTTGAGGCCATCAAACCCCGCTACACCACGCTGAAAGGCTGGCAGCAGCCAACGGAAGGGATCACCGAGTTCGACAAGCTGCCGCAGGCCGCGCGCGAATATCTTGCCTTCCAGGAGCGCGAGAGCGGCGCACAAATTGGCATGATCTCGACAGGTCCCGAGCGCGACCAGGTGATTGTGTTGCCGAAGTTCGCCGAGGCGCTCGACGCCATCCACGCATAGACCGGCTAGAAAATTACGGCTGCTCCCGTTGGCGCGTGGTTTGCGTCGAATGGGCGGGCTGTATGACCGGAAAGTTCCAGACCGAAAAGTACTTCGGAAACCATGCCGAGAGACTTTTATGCGAATTCCATTTGACCAGCGCACCATTCCGGGGCTAAGTTGTACGCGTATGCCGGGTTCTGCAACTGTTGTCCTGAGCCCCATCGGCAGCCGCCGGCTGAATGCCGGATTGGCGATGGCTGCGGCTCTCACGTGGGTGGTGTGCGCGCTTCCGGCCGCCGCAAAGCCGCTGCCGCAGAAGCACGAGACGCGTCATGAAATCGACCAGCTTGAAGATGAGTGGCGCAACGCCATCCTCACTTCGAACACCAAGGAACTGGATTCCTTGCTGGCCGACGATTACATGGCGATTACTCCTTCAGGAACGCTGCAGACGAAAGACGAGACGCTCGAAGGTCTTCGCGCTGGCCGCGTGCATTTCAGCTCTCTCGATTTTACGGACCGTAAAGTGCGATTCTACGGAACCACCGCGATCGTTACGTCGTTGGCTGACGTCAGGGCCACTACTGCCGATGGCCAGGTGAACGGCAGCTACCGATACACCCGGGTTTACGCACGCGATCCTCAGGGTAACTGGAAGATCGTCAGCTTCGAAGCCAGCCGGGTCCGCGAGCCGGGTCCCCACAAGCGAAACGAGATCCATTAAAAGGCACCGCTTCCCACCCCATCCAAGTTAAAGATATTAAATGACATATAAGCTTCCAGGTTCCACGCCTAAGTGCGGGGAAAAGGGCCGATCATGCCCGAACGCTGCCGGTCTTGAAAAGAACAGACCTCCGGGGTACACTAAATCTAATATAGGACTAAAAAAGTCCTATATTGCGGGATTGCGGTTGGGGCGCTTTCCGTCCCCTCCCGTGGAGCGGTTCGGCGCTATCAGCGTCACGTGAGGTCCCGAAGTGGTGGCTCAGCCGTCGTAGGACGGGTTCCGGGGCCAATCCCGTGGAGGGTAAATGAGTTCGAGTGTCGATACAATTCGCGACCTTGCGTTGCAGGACTACAAGTGGGGCTTCGTCACCGACGTCGAGGAAGATCGTGTACCCAAGGGCTTGAATGAGGACATCGTCCGCCTGATTTCAGCACGCAAGGGCGAGCCGGAGTTCATGCTCGAGTGGCGTCTGAACGCGTTGCGCCACTGGTTCAAGATGGAACGGGAAAAGGGCGAACCCAAGTGGGCAAATATTACCTTCGGCCCGATTGACTATCAGGACATTGCCTACTACTCGGCGCCGAAGCAAAAGCCGAAGCTCGAGAATCTTGGAGCCGTGGATCCCGAGATCCTGCGCACCTATGAAAAGCTGGGCATTCCTCTTGAAGAGCAGAAGCTGCTGGCCGGCGTGGCGGTGGACGCGGTGTTCGACAGCGTTTCCGTGGCAACCACCTTCAAGGGCAAGCTGGCGGAGATGGGCGTGATCTTCTGCTCGTTCTCCGAGGCGGTCAAGAATCATCCGGACCTGGTGAAGAAGTACCTGGGCTCGGTGGTTCCGCATACCGACAATTTCTTTGCCGCGCTGAACGCCGCAGTGTTCACCGACGGATCGTTTGTGTACGTGCCCAAGGGTGTGCGCTGCCCGATGGAGCTGTCAACTTACTTCCGCATCAACGCGGCGGAAACCGGCCAGTTCGAACGGACGCTGATTATTGCCGACGAAGGCTCGTACGTGAGTTATTTGGAGGGCTGCACAGCGCCGATTCGGGACACGAATCAGTTGCACGCAGCCGTGGTGGAGTTGATCGCACTCGACAATGCCACCATCAAGTATTCGACGGTGCAGAACTGGTACCCCGGTGACAAAGAAGGGCGCGGCGGAATATACAACTTCGTGACCAAGCGCGGAAAGTGCCTGGGCAAGAATTCGAAGATCTCGTGGACGCAGGTGGAGACGGGGTCGGCGATTACCTGGAAGTACCCGGGCTGCATCCTGCAAGGGGACAACTCCGTGGGCGAGTTTTACTCCGTGGCGCTGACCAACAACCGCCAGCAGGCCGACACGGGCACGAAGATGATCCACATCGGAAAGAACACGCGGTCGACCATCGTGTCGAAGGGAATTTCGGCGGGCCGCGGGCAGAATACCTACCGCGGACTGGTGAAGATCCTGAAAGGTGCGACCGGGGCGCGCAACTACACGCAGTGCGACTCGCTGCTGATCGGCGATCGCTGCGGCGCGCACACGTTCCCTTATATTGATGTACGGAATTCGACGGCCAAGATGGAACACGAGGCATCAACTTCGAAGATCGGCGAAAACCAGCTGTTCTATCTGCGCCAGCGCGGATTGAAGACCGAAGATGCGGTTTCAATGATCGTGAACGGATTCTGCAAGACGGTGTTCAAAGAGCTGCCAATGGAGTTTGCAGTGGAAGCGCAGAAATTGCTGGGCGTGAGCCTGGAAGGCAGCGTTGGATAAGACAGGGATCAGAAAGAGCGCGGGCCTGGAGGTCCGCGCGACACCCGGTCTGGAGACCGGCGCTAGATGGAGAGAGAGGGAGAACGAATGGCTTTGTTAGAGATTGAAGATCTGCACGCATCAGTTGATGGTCACGAGATCCTGAAGGGCGTGAACCTGACGATGAATGCGGGCGAGGTGCATTCCATCATGGGCCCGAACGGCTCGGGCAAGAGTACGTTGGCGCAGGTGCTGGCGCGGCGCGAGACCTATGAAGTCACCCGGGGCAAGGTCCTGTTTGACGGCAAAGATCTGCTGGAGATGAAGCCCGAGGACGCGGCCTGCCAGGGAGTGTTCATGGCGTTCCAGTATCCGGTGGAGATTCCCGGCATCGGCAACGCATATTTTCTGCGCTCAGCAATGAACGCGATCAGAAAGTACCACGGCCAGGAAGAGCTGGACGCGATGGATTTTCTGCCGCTCTACAAAGAGCGGCTGAAGCTGCTGGAGATGGACGAGAAGCTGATGAACCGCTCAGTGAACGAGGGCTTCAGCGGCGGCGAAAAGAAGCGCAACGAAATCCTGCAGCTGGCAATGCTCGAGCCGAAGCTGGCCATCCTCGACGAGACAGACTCCGGCCTGGATATCGATGCATTGCGGATTGTTGCACAGGGCGTGAACGCGATGCGCAACCCGGAGCGGGCATTCCTGGTGATTACGCATTATCAACGGCTGCTCGATTACATCACTACGGATTTCGTGCACGTCCTGGTGGATGGAAAGATCGCGCGCTCGGGCGGGCCGGAGTTGGCACTGGAGCTGGAAGAAAAGGGCTACGGTTGGGCCGAAGCAGAGGCGGGCGTGACGGCTTGATTCTGCATGAATCTCCGGCGTGACGACGATGTCAACAAAAGGTGGAAGCGAGAGATCGATGGTAAAGGCGACTGAGCGGCTGGGAAATTATCTGACAGCGTACGGCGAGGTGCTGGCGCAGGGAGAGAAGCGCGAGCCGGTGTGGCTGCGGCAACTGCGCGAAGACGCGTGGAGCCGGTTTGACGCGAAGGGATTTCCCACCACACATGACGAGGACTGGCGGTTCACGAATATCGCGGCCCTGGCGCGGATGCCGTTCCGGCGCGCGCCGCAGGGCGATGCCGGACTGACGGCGAAGGACCTCGGGCGATTTCGGCTCGCGGGTGCAGCGTGCCAGATGGTCTTCGTCAATGGGCGATTCGCACCGACACTTTCGGAGTTGGGCAACCTTCCCAAAGGTCTGGAGGTTTGTCCGTTAGCGCGGGCGCTCGATTGCGGCGCTGGGGGCTGGGCCCCTGAAGGATGCGCTCCGGAGGGAATCGAGCAGCATCTTGGGCGCTATGCCGATGTTCGCCGTGATGTATTCGCGGCGTTGAACACCGCCTTGTGGGAGGATGGCGCGTATCTGCGCATCCGGCGAGGCGCCGTCATCGAGCAGCCTGTCCACTTGCTGTATGTGTCGGCGGGCGCAGGCAGCGAGATCATGACGCATCCCCGCACGCTGGTCGTGGCGGAAGAGGCGAGTCAGGTTGCCGTGGTTGAAGACTACGTTTCGATCGGAGAAGAAGCGGCCTTCTCCAACGCGGTAACGGAACTGGCGGCCGGGCAGAATGCAGTGGTTTCGCATTACCTGATCGAGCGCGAGAATTTTGCCGCAACCAACGTTTCAACGCTTCGCGTGGAGCAGGCGAGAGGAACGAACATCGCGTCGCACTCAATCCTGCTTGGCGGCGGTCTGGTGCGCAACAACGTGCACCCCGTGCTGGCCGGAGAAGGCGCCGAGTGCCTGATCAACGGCTTGTTTGTGGGCGCGGGACGCCAGCACCTGGACAACTACATGATGGTGGAACACGCGCAGCCGCAAGGCGGCAGCCGCCAGTTCTATAACGGCATTCTTACGGATTCTGCACGCGGCGTGTTTCATGGTCGGATCATTGTGCACAAGGATGCGCAGAAGACCGACGCCAAGCAGACGAATCGGAACCTGCTGCTGTCAGACAATGCGCGCATCGATACCAAGCCGCAGCTTGAGATCCACGCCGACGACGTGAAGTGTACACATGGCGCCACGATCGGGCAGATTGAAGAAGAGCAGCTTTTCTACCTGCGTGCACGCGGGCTCGACGAGAAATCAGCGCGGAACTTGTTGCTCTACGCGTTCGCCGCAGAGTGCCTGGACCGCATGAAGGAGCCTGCGGCGCGGAAGTTTGCGGAGAACCTGATTCGCGAGCGGCTGACTGATCTCTCGAGGGGCGCGGTCGCTGCCACGGCGATCGAAGCAGCCGAAGAAGATGTGCAGAGCTGGGAGGAAGTGGGATGAGTACTGCGGCATATCGAACCGGCCTTGGTCCAGCGGCGCTGGATGTGGAGCGGATCCGGCGCGATTTTCCCATTCTTGACCAGACGATCCACGGCAAGAAGCTGGTTTATCTCGATAACGCAGCCACTTCGCAAAAGCCGCGCGCGGTCATCGACGCCATCGTGCGATATTACGAGCACTACAATTCCAATGTCCATCGTGGCGTGCACACGCTCAGCATGCGGGCCACTGAGGCGCACGACGAGGCACGGGAAACGGTACGGCGCTTTATCCAGGCTGCTGACGCGAGCGAGATCATCTTTGTCCGCGGCGCAACGGAGGCCGTCAACCTGGTGGCGCAGACATACGGCCGCGCCAACGTGGGCGAAGGGGACGAGGTGCTCATCACCGCCATGGAGCACCACTCGAATATTGTGCCGTGGCAGATTCTGTGCCAGGAAAAGCATGCGCACCTGCGCGTGGCGCCCATCAACGACGCGGGCGAATTGGACCTCGAGGCACTCGAAAAACTGCTTTCGCCGCGCACGCGTATCGTGGCTGTGGCCCATGTGTCGAATGCGCTGGGTACGGTGAACCCGCTGCGCAAAATCATTCAGCTTGCGCATGCGCACGAGGTGCCTGTGCTGGTGGACGGCGCGCAGGCTGTTCCGCATATGGCCGTGGACGTGCAAGCACTGGGCTGTGACTTTTACGCGTTCTCCGGGCACAAGATTTATGGGCCTACAGGCATCGGCGTCCTATACGGGAAAGAGGAAGTGCTTGCGGAGATGCCCCCATACCAGGGCGGCGGGGATATGATCCGCTCCGTGACCTTCGAAAAGACGACGTACAACGTGGTGCCCTACATGTTCGAGGCAGGCACTCCCGACATTGCGGGCGCTATCGGCCTGGGAGTCGCGCTGGAGTATGTGATGGGGCTGGGGATGGATCGCGTGGCCGCGCACGGACAAGATTTGCTGGCCTACGCGACGGAGAAAGTCGGCGCCATCGACGGCGTGCGCTTGATCGGCACAGCGCAGAATCGCGCGGGCGTGCTCTCGTTTGTGCTTGACAACGTGCATCCGCACGATCTGGGAACGATCCTTGACCGCGAAGGCATCGCCATTCGCACCGGCCACCACTGTGCGCAACCGGTAATGGATCGCTTTGGCATTCCCGCTACGGCGCGGGCGTCGATTGCTGTTTACAACACGAAAGAAGAGATTGACGCGCTGGTTGATGGGATTCGCAAGGCGCACGAGGTGTTTGCGTGACGAACGATCTGGGTGAGCTTTATCAGGAAGTGATTCTGGAGCACAGCAAGGCGCCGCGCAATTATCGCAAGCCGGAAAGTGCAAACCGCGAGGCAGAGGGATACAACCCGCTATGCGGCGACCGCTGCACCGTGTTTCTCGATGTGGAAGGCGATGCGATCAAGGATATCGGGTTCCAGGGGTCGGGATGCGCTATTTCACGGGCGTCGGCGTCAATGATGACACAAAGCTTAAAAGGAAAATCCAAAGCCGAGGCGGCGCACCTCTTCGAGGAGTTTCATCGCTTGGTGACGGGCGATGAGAAAGCAATAGCTGGCGCGCAGGAACTGGGTAAGCTCGCCGTATTTGCAGGTGTCTCGAAGTTTCCCGCGCGGGTGAAATGCGCCACGCTGGCGTGGCACACTCTGCAATCGGCGCTCGAAAACAAGCATGAGCCCGTTTCGACCGAAGAGTAGCGCGAGGCGTTCCAAATGGTGGCTGCCAATCCCAACAACCAGAACAGCGTACCCGATGCCGGGCCATTTCGCGAAGAGATGATCTGGCAACAGTTGAAGACGGTTCGCGATCCGGAGATCCCGATCGACATCGTCAATCTGGGCCTGATTTATTCGGCAGCGGCGGCGCCTCTTGAGAACGGCGGCAAACGGGTGGATGTGAGGATGTCGCTCACTGCTCCGGGGTGCAGCATGTCGGATGTGATCAAGGCCGAAGTGGAGCGGAAACTGGCAAGCTTGCCTGAGGTGCAGGAGGTCCGCGTTGACGTGGTCTTCGACCCTCCGTGGAATCCGGGCATGATGTCGGAGGCGGCCAAACTGCAGCTCGGATTCGACTCCGACTATGGCGCGGCGCCGCCCACTCCCGGGGCATTCAGGATCATCCGTTAGCCGGTAAGAAATCACCTCATCAATCTGCCGCCCAGGGCAAAACCGATGGCCCTCGCGGATGCGCGCGTCGATCAGCGTAGAAAAACCAAGGGACCAAGTGCTTGGAGTGACCGCATGAGACCTACGTTTGACACAGGCAGTATTGCCGCCATAAGTCAAAGATTTAAGTAAAGATATTGTTCTGCTGATGGGGCAAACCGTGAGTCACTTGCCAACCGGTTCGAACTCTCTGTAGAACCTGCCTCGTAAGAAAAAAGCTCTGCCAGCCGTACGGCGATCCACCGAACAACTGAGAAGTGATCCCGCGCCACGTTTCAAGGGTGGAGGGAAGAGCGGATTTTGACAGAGCCATATGCTCGTTTCGGGCCGCGACCAGGCTTTTTGTCGGCGGATCGGCGATCCAGCCGGACAGCACAGAATCGAAAAGAAAGCTCATGCCGCACTCATTGAATTCCTTTTCGCGCCGCCGGTTCTTGAAGTCAATGGCCGCAGCCGCTGCTGGCGCGCAATGTGGCGCAGGCCTGCATGCCTCGATCGTGCAGCCGGTTCTTGCCAACGCTGAGGCCTGCTCGGCTTCAGAGCGTCTCGACTCCGGGTGGGAATACTACCGCGGGGCGTTGGACGGGCCGTGGGAGGTTTGGCGCGGCGGCGAAATTGCCGCATGGGAAAAGGTCACGCTGCCGCATTGCTTCAACCACTACGACGCCTGCGATCCAGACACTCCATACTATCGAGGACACGGTTGGTACCGCACGCGCATCCCTGTCGCCAATCCTTTGAAGGATGGGCGCACGCTTCTCTACTTTGAGGGCGCCGGGCAGACGTCGCATGTATACGTTGCCAGTACCCTCGTTGGCTCGCACGTGGGCGGTTATGACGAGTTTGTCTTCGATATCAGCGAAGCGGTTGCGGCGGCGCACGGCGCAGGAATGGACTCCGTTCCGATCGCCGTTCTTTGCGATAACTCCGAGAATCTCGAGCGACCGCCTTCCGACCTGAGTGACTTCAGCCTCTACGGTGGGCTTTACCGGCATGTTCATCTGGCCTACGTGCCGGGCGTTTCGCTCGAGGCCGTTCACATCGCGCCGGCCTGGGTTCCGGGCGCAGCCGCGACCGTAGCCGTGAAGGCGCGCCTGTATAACCCGGTGAAGTTTTCACACGACTACGCTGTTGCAGTGGAGATCAGGGACCCAGGCGGAACGACGATTGCTCACATCGAGAAATCACTTGCCCCATGGGACGGGGAAGCGGAGATTGCATCGGCTCCTGTTGCGTCGCCTGCGCCCTGGTCTCCGGCGCATCCGAATCTCTACACCTGCAGCGTGACGTTGACGACTCTTTATGGCGAAAGCGCCGTGAACGAGCGGTTTGGGATCAAGCATGCCGAGTTCGTAGACTACGGGCCATTCAAGTTGAACGGCGAACGGCTGCTGCTAAAAGGCACGCAACGTCACATGGATCACGCCAGCTTCGCCGCCGCGGAGCCGGACAACCTGGTGCGCGCCGAGATGCAATTGGCGAAAGCGATGGGCGCCAACTTCATCCGGCTGGGGCATTACCAACAGGCGCGCCTGGTGCTGGACATGTGTGATGAACTTGGCCTGCTGGTGTGGGAAGAAGCGCCGTGGTGCCGCTCCGGCGTGGGCGACGACAAGTGGAAGGATCACACTCGCTCCATGCTGGCCAACATGATTGACCAGCATTTCAATCATCCCAGTGTGTTGATGTGGGGCTTGGGCAATGAAGATGACTGGCCCGGCGAATACCCGAACATGGATCAGGCGGCGATTCGCGCATTCATGCAGGAGATGAACGACCTGGCGCATACCATGGATCCTTCCCGGTACACCTCACTGCGCCGATGCGATTTTGCGCGCGACATCCCCGACGTTTATTCGCCCTCAATCTGGTCGGGCTGGTATAGCGGCGTTTACGCGGGATATCAAGCGGCGCTCGAGAAGGAGCGTGAAACGGTAAAGCACTTCCTTCACATTGAGTGGGGCGCCGACAGCCACGCGCGCCGTCATGCTGAAGCGCCGGACGCGAAACTGGCCAAGATCGCGTCCGGAGCGAACGCTGACAAGCCGGGTCCCGACGACCTTCCAGCGAACGGAGGCCCGCACGTTTCGCGCGACGGCGACTGGTCAGAAACCTACGCATGCGACCTGTTCGACTGGTACCTGAAGGTGCAGGAATCGTTGCCCTGGCTTACCGGCTCGGCGCAGTGGGCACTCAAGGATTTCACGACACCCTTGCGCGTTGAAAACCCGGTACCGCGGGTGAACCAAAAGGGCGTGCTCGAGCGCGACATGACGAGGAAGGAGGGGTACTGGGTCTTTCAATCTTATTGGAGCGAGCAGCCCATGGCGCATATCTACGGGCATACGTGGCCGGTGCGCTGGGGCGCTGAAGGGGAGCCGCGGATCGTGAAGGTCTACTCAAATTGCACCGCGGCCGAACTCTTCGTCAACGGCGAGTCCGTCGGAGAACGAAAGCGCAACAGCCAGGATTTTCCTGCGTCAGGGTTGCGCTGGATGGTGACGTTCAAACCCGGGAAGAACCACCTGCGCGTGTTGGCCGGCAAAGATGGGGGCACGGTGAGCGATGAGATTGAGTTTGAATATCAGACGGCAAAGTGGGGAAAGCCGACGCGGCTCAAGCTTGCCGAGATTGCACGCGACGCCGAGACTGCGACGATTGAAGCCACCCTGTTTGACGAGAACGGAATGCTGTGTCTGGACGCGAAGAACGTGGTGCGTTTTTTCGTAGCCGGCTGTGGATGCATGATCGACAACCAGGGCACGTCAACGGGCTCGCGTGTGGTACAGCTCTATAACGGTCGTGCACAGATTTCTTTGCGGCGCAACGGCGGCGCGACCGATGCCGGGGTGACGAGCGAAGGGATCGCGCCCGCCTTTGTGACGATTGAGGCGGAGCAGGACGGCTGCGGATTAGCGGCATGGCGTTAGCGCGCCGCGCTATCATTTTTCTTCCGGAGTGTCCTTATCGCCTGCCGAGGTTGTGGCCAGTTTCTCCAACTGATTGCGCCAGTCGAGAGACTGGACGAACGTTCGCGACTCGCGCCACCCCGGTTCGACGATGACATGCAGCTCGAGGTAGACCTGCGCACCGAGGAGCGACTCGATTTTGCGCCGTGCGCCTGTCCCGATCGCCTTGAGTTTCGATCCGCCCTTGCCGATGAGAATCGCCTTTTGTCCATCGCGTTCGCAATAGATCACGGCAGCGATTCGCATCAGCGGTCTCTTTCCCGGCCTGGGCGGCGCTTTCGGCTCTTCGAACTGCTCGATGACGACAGCCGACGCGTAAGGGACCTCCTCGCCGGTTTCGATCAGAATGCTTTCGCGAATGAGCTCGGCGACCATGAAGCGCAAAGGCTGGTCGGTGTATTGATCCTTGGGATAATAGCGCTGGCCGGTGGGCAGGACTTCGACGATCTTGCGCACCAGCACATCGAGACCGTCGCGCTTGCGCGCGCTCACGAGGACGACTTCAGCAAACTCGAATTGCTGCGTGAGCGATTCGATGAGCGGGAGGAGCTGATCTTTGCGCACCAGGTCGATTTTGGTGAGGACGAGGAAGACGGGGCAGTCGAGCTTGCGGACGAGCGAAAAAAGGAATTCGTCTTCTGAAGAGAATCCGTGGGTTCTTTTGCCTTCTTCACGAACGGTTGCGTCGAGTTGAATGCGACGCGTTACATCCACGAGCACCAGCACCAGATCGCGGGACTCGAGCGCTTCGTGAATCTCCTGCAACATGCGGCGGTCGAGCTCGGACGCAGGCTTATGCACGCCGGGAGTGTCAACGAAGACGATTTGCGCGGCCCCTTGCGCACCTGGCCGCGCGCCCTTGCGCGCCGCAGGGACTTCGACCACGCCGACGATTCGATTGCGCGTGGTCTGCGGCTTGGCCGTGACAATCGCAACCTTTTCGCCCGTGAGGGCATTGAGCAGAGTGCTTTTACCCACATTGGGGCGGCCGAGGATGGCGACAAATCCTGATTTCACGCGATATGCGGCTCCTGACTGAGTGTACGGCATCTTTTGCGGGAATCGATTTGCCCGGCCAGCAATCCTGCCGTAAAACTATCCTTGGCTATTCTGCCGCCAAGCTCGTGGAATTGAATCTGTACGTGTCGGAGTGTCCCTGAGAAAAGAGGAATTGAAGTGGCCGTTGGTTTCAGATGTTCTATGCCTTTCTTACCCGGATTCCTGCTTCGTGTTCGATCGACGCGCTCGCGTGCCCTGCTGGCCGGTTTTTGCTGGGTCATAGGTGTCGGGGCCGGCGCCGGTTTCACCGTTCCGGCATCCGGCGCACAGTCGCTCTCCCTCACGCCTCCCATGGGTTGGAACGATTGGGCTCACTATCAATGTGGATTTACCGCGCAGACGATTCTCGACAACGCGAAATTGCTTGTGAACACTGGTCTCGCGGCGCGCGGGTATAACACCGTGACTATCGACGACTGCTGGATGCAAAAGGCGCGCGATGCTCAAGGCAATTTGCAGGCCGATCCGGAACGGTTTCCGCACGGAATGAAGCCGCTGGCCGCCGCCATCCATGCCCTGGGCCTGAAATTCGGCATCTACGAGGACGCCGGCTCTGAAACCTGCGGAAGATTTGCGGGCAGTGGGCAGCCAGATGTGGGCGGCAAGGATCACTTCCTCGAAGATGCCCTGGTATTTGCATCCTGGGGCGTGGCCTATCTGAAATTGGACGGGTGCAACGTCGGTGTGGCGGGCCAGAGCAATAGAGTTTCGGCCTACCGAAAAGCGTACGCCGCCGAGAGTGCGGCACTCAAAGGCGTCGGCCGCCCCATTGTTTTTTCGGAATCAGCACCTGCATATTTCGAGAACACTCAGGAGTGGTATGACGTGCTCACGTGGGTTCGCCAGTACGGCCAGCTCTGGCGCGAAGGAAGCGATATTGCGAACTACCGGTTGAAGAACCCGAACGCGCCACGCTTCAAGAGCGTGCTTTGGAACTACGCATACAATCTGCCGCTGGGGCGTTTCCAGAGACCGGGAAACTGGGACGATCCCGATTTCATCATCGGCGGCGACAGCGGGATGAGCTTGGCTGAAAGCCGCAGCCAGATGGGCTTGTGGTCGATGATGTCGGCGCCTCTCATTTTGAGTTCGGATCTCGGCAAGCTCAGCCCGGAGGCATTAAAAATTCTCGGCAACCCAGCGGTCATCGCCGTCGATCAGGATTCGTTGGGCCGGATGGCAACACTGGTCCGGCGAACCTCTTCAATGGACATTCTTTTGAAGGCGCTCAAAGGCGGAGAATATGCGGTTGCGATATTGAATCGCGGCGATTCGCCTGCGCAGGTCGAAATCCATCCCGCCGAGCTTGGCTTCTCAACCGACGCGAACTGCAGCCTGGACGCGCAGAATCTCTGGAACGGCGAGCCCCCGGCTTTGCTTTCGGTCTTGCAGGCTGACGTCGCTTCGCACGACACCGCGATCTGGCGCATTCACCCAAGCACATCCTGTGGCGCGCCGAGGCGCACAGGCGCGATCGTGATGACGGCCGGCCGGACGCTGGGCTCGATTGACGGATACACCCATTGCCTGGCGTCTGCGGGTAAGGTGGAAGAGTGTTCAGGCGCGCCGGAGGAATCGTGGACAGTAACACCACGCGGTGCGCTGAGGTCTGCGGGAGGCTGCCTGGCCGTTGCCGGCGGCAAGCCGGTGATGGAGAAATGCAATGACAGCAGTATGCAGCACTGGAGCTACACGTTGGCCGGCAACCTGGTAAATGCCGCCGATCATGAGTGTCTGACCAATGTCTCTGCGAGTGAAACGCAGCAACCGCTGACCATGCAACCCTGCGGGCACAATCAGCTGAATCAAATCTGGTCGCTACCGAACTGAGCCAGCAGAGCCGGAAAGGGTTTTGAGCCGGTGGATGGGGAACCGGCGATTCTTCCTTTGCAAAACAGCCCCGTAGCCCCAACTGAAAATATTCGAACACCCCACCCCGGTTCTCCGTCTTAGCGTGTGTACATGGAATCATGTTGCCTTGCATCCGGCGCAGATCGCAGGCTGGCAGCCCGAGGGAGTACGCAGGCTTTGACTAGCGGCGATGACGCGAAGTTTACGGCGCTCGTCCAGCGCCAGTCGCGCTTTGTCTTCCGCGTCGCCTACGCCGTGCTGCTCAACTCCCACGACGCTGAAGATGCAGTTCAGGAGACGTTTTTGAAGCTCTATCGCAATCGCGGCTGGCAAAACATCTCGAACGAACGGGCCTTCCTCGCCCGCGTGGCTTGGCGCATCGCCCAGGACCGCCGCCGCAGCTCGCAGCAACCAGCAGCTCTGCGCCTCGAATCAGGCCCGGATTTCGCGCCCGCCCCCGAGACGCCTTCTCCCGATCCCGGCCCGGAGCAAACGCTGATTCTCGCCAACCAGCATGCCCGCATTCACTCCATGATCGATGCGCTTCCTGAGGAGCTTCGCGTGCCGTTGGTGCTTTCTGCGAGTGACGAGCTCAACTCGCGCGAGATCGGCCGGGTGCTCGGCATCCCCGAAGGCACTGTTCGCACTCGCCTGCAGCGAGGCCGCCAGCTCCTTCGCGAGAAACTCGACACCGTCCGGCAAGCTCCTCTTCAAGGCCATCGCCCACAGGAGACTCCCTATGCCTGAACTCGACGATCTTGACCTCCTGATTCGCTCGGCCGTCGCCACTTACGCCGACCGCGGCCCCGACGACGATCTCGCTCACCGGATCCTCGACCACGTCGCCGCTGAAGCTGCGCCCGCTCCTGCTCGCCGCTGGCTGCCCTGGGCCATTGCCTTACCCATCGCCGCCGGTTTGGTGGCTCTTGCCGTTCTCTCCGGGTCAAAGCCATCGCGCCCAGGACTCGGAAAGACGGATCAGGCGAGCAATTCGCATGCACCGCTTCGCGCAATTGCGGGCGCCGCACCATCAACAACTCCGCCTTCGGCCCGAACCCAGCGCTCGAAAGCCCAGAAACGGCAACCTCGCTTTGCGGCGGAGGCGGCCCGAGCCGCGCATTTGCCGAAACTCGATGTCTTCCCAACTCCCCGGCCGCTCACGCCAAAAGAAAAGGCGCTCGCCATTTTCGCCGCTGAGGCTCCTGAGCCGGAACGCCGTTCTCTTATTGAGGCGCAACAGCAAGCTGACGCGCCTTTGAGCATTGCCGCGATTCAAATTCAGCCACTCGAACCGCCTGAACCGGGCGGAAACTAAGGAGAAGCCCATGCGCAAGATCACCGTCGTTTGCTGCCTTCTATTCTTCGCGCTGTTTTTCGCGAGCAGGAGTTTGGCCCAAGGAAGTGCTGATACCCAGCAAGTCCCCAAGGCTCAGGACACCGCGAAGCCTGCAAAGCCGCCCGCGCACTTCTACCACCTCGATTTTGTAGTTGAGGAATTAGGCTCTGACGGCAAGCCTGTGAATAGCCGCACTTACTCAACCGCCATCAGCACTGAAAACAATAACACCATGTCCATCCGCACGGGCTCCAGAATTCCAATTGCCACGGGGGAGTTCGACAAGAACCAGCAGGTAAGCACCCAATACCAATACCA
Source organism: uncultured Acidobacteriaceae bacterium (assembly GCA_963751285.1). Taxonomy (GTDB): domain Bacteria; phylum Acidobacteriota; class Terriglobia; order Terriglobales; family Acidobacteriaceae; genus Telmatobacter. The sequence goes on from CAVVUE010000021.1 coordinate 107,551, forward strand.
GGACATTGGCGTGAATTTTGACGTACGTAATGCCCACGAGGTCGATCACGAGCTCTCGTTCGATCTGACCGCGGAACTAAGCAGCCTGGGCGAGCCCAACGATGCTGCCGTGCATCAGCCGGTGATCCGCCAAAACCGGTGGCAGGCTGCGGTCCTGATTCCGATTGGGAAGGCGACCGCCGTCTTCAAATCCGACGACCTCGACAGCAAAGGCAGCACGCAGGTCGTGGTCACCGCTACGCCAGTCCAGTAACTTTATGGCCGTGGATTCCGCGCGCCTTTTCCTTTCGCGGCCTCATTGAGCGTGATGAAAGGATGCGGCACGCGGCGTGGTTGATATGATCGGCGCATGATTCCTGTGGGCGAGACAAAGCGGCTGATCCTGCGGCCGCTGGAGATCGGCGACGCCGAGCAGATTCAGAAGCTGTTTCCGCACTGGGAGATTGTGCGCTACCTGCAGAATATTGTGCCGTGGCCCTATCCGCCGGATGGGGCACGGCATTTTTGTGAGGAGATTGCACTGCCGCAGATGGGACGCCGAGAAGCCTGGTATTGGACGCTGCGATTGAAGTCTGCGCCTGAACAGATCATCGGGTGCATCAACCTGCGCATGGGCGAACAGAACCATCGCGGATTCTGGATCGCGTCGGCGTGGCAGGGGCAAGGGCTGATGAGCGAGGCATGTGCGTGTGCCAACGACTTCTGGTTTGATACGCTGGGGTTCCCGGTGCTGCGTGTTTCGAAAGCGGCGGAGAATGTGGCGTCGCGGCGCATCTCAGAGAAGCAGGGCATGCGGCTTGTGGGCATCGAGGAAAAGGACTACGTGTGCGGGCGGTTGCCTTCGGAGATGTGGGAGATGACAGCGGAGGAGTGGCGCGCTTGGAAGGCACGCCACAACTGAAGAAATTGTGACGTTCAAAACGCAATCTGCCTTCACCACACAAATGGCAAGAGGCGAAACCGGATCTTTTGGCAATACTCCCGATAGCCATGCAACCCCTCAGCCAATAGCCTTTCTTCGTCGAGCAGGCGGGCCACAATGACTGCCGTCATCGGGATGAGTGACAGCAGGCCCCAAAACGAGCCCAGCGCCAACGGGGTTCCTACCAGAAGAATCAAAGCCCCTGAGTACATTGGATGACGGACCACGGCGTATGATCCGCTGGAGATTACGATCTGCTCCTTTGCGATCTCAATTGTTCCCGCCGAAAAGGTGTTTACCCGAAAGACCTGGTAGACGACGAAAAAGCCGACGGCCACCAGCAGAATGCCTAATGCCTCCAAAGCTACCGGAACCTTGGACCAGCTGAAACGGTGATCGAGCGCTGGAATTACAAGAAACGACATGAAGCAAAGGGATGCCAATGCCTGAATCCAGGTCTGCGCTTTCCGTTCTTCCGACCCTGGGCCGGCCTTCAATCGCCGCTCCAGGAGTTATCGATCGTGTTTCCACAGATCGACTGTAATGAACAGCGAGGAGCTGGCAAAGACCGCGAGATAGGCCCATGCCTGCCAGTAATGCAGTGTCCACGCAGGTACAAAGAGCAGCAGAGCCAAAATCGCGATCAATTGCAGGAAGCCCGCGATTGTCTTCGTCAACATGGCTCGATGCTACGACTTGAAAGCAGCGGGTGGGAACAACCCCAACCACTCGACGCAGCGGTTCATCAACTCGACGGTATTAACCTGACCTGTTGCGTTGAAGCGACTCATCAAAAATGGCTCGGCATGGGAGCAGGTCCCTGGTAAACGAGGCTCAGTCCCCAATCCGCATCGGAAGGGAAATCGGGTAGCTCGATTTCGCCAATGTTGTTGGCTGCGAGGACGCCGTTGCCCGCGTCGGACCACGCGCCCGCGCGCGGATCGAACCATTGAGCACGGTAGAGGCTGGTGACCCGGGCGCCGCGGACAAGGCTTCGCGGGCAGCCCTTTTCGAAATAAACGAGGAAGATGTTCTGATCCGGGGTGCGCGCGGCATAGGCCCAGCCTTCGAAACTCTTCAGCTCCGGAGTTGAGTTGGGGACAACGAAGCCGCGGTCGGGCACGAGCTCCTGGAAGCGCTTGCCGATGGAAAATGCGAAGGTGCGCAAATGCTGCATTTGCGCGCCGGATTTCCATTGGAAGGCATCCCACATCTTTGTAGGAGCGGTGGGCTCGATGTCGGCGCCCCAGATGCCTTCGGCGCCGTAAACGTGGCCCGCGAGCCCGCCTGAAAGAAAGCTGCCATACATCGACGAGCGCACGAACTGGTCGTCGCGCTCCGTGCCGCCTTTCGCGCCGAATTTGTAACCGCCGTTTTGTCCGCGCGCGTCGAAGTAGCCGGCGTAGTAGGGTTCGCCGTTGAGCGCGGGATGCGGATGCGCATCGCGGTAGATCTCAGTCAGGTACCAGTAGTATTCGTGCTCGCGCTTGTTGCCGAGCTGGTGCAGCGTGACCCAGGAATCCTCACCCCAATTCACCAGCGTAGAGGGATTTGCATTAGCCGAAAGCAGCGTGCCGAACGGAGGCGGACCGTATTCCTTGAGCACGAGATCGATGGCCTCGAGAAAGTCGGGAACGGTGATGCTCTCCTGGATGATGTCGAGATGAATGGGGCTGAGCACCGTGTTGTTGGCCTGGTAGCGCGACCAGATGTATTGGATGAAGCGCGCATACGACCTAGGCCATGAGTAGTACTTCTTCCATAACTCGCTGGCATCGCGGCGCGACACCTCAATGAAAGGGACAAAACCGTTGGCATTGAGGTAATCGATCTTGCGATCGATGGCTCTGAAGTATTCGGGATTGATGCGATCGACATCGGGGAAGACATTCTCATAACCGGGAACGCGGCCGGGGAAAAGGAACGGGCGTCCGCCTTCGTTGTCCATGTTCTTGGCACTGCCGGAGCCGAAGTCGATCCATGCCGAGCGCACGGTCGTATGCTCTGCGTCGTTCATCACGATGTGCCAGGGCAGGCCGTCGGTCTCCCAATTGGGAAACGCCGCGATCATGTTGATCCAGTTGTAGCCTTGCGCCTCGCGAAAGCGAACGTAGTCCTTGAAGCCGGCGGCGGGGCCGATGGGGCGCACCTGGTTGTCGTCGTACCAGCGAAAGCGGTTGGTGCCCGCGGCCCACCAGGTGTCGCCCAGCACAAAGAACGGCGTGCCGTCGGCGGTCTGGAGCGCATGGTTGTTCGGCGTCGATTGCAAAAATCCGCGGCGGAGCGGATTGGCCTGTTTTTCCACTTCCCTCCAGTCGATAGCTTCGAATGTGCCGGATTTCCCTGGAAGCCCGGCGTCCCGTGGCTCCGAGCCGCTGCGCCAGCGCCACGTGCCTGGCGCGGTGGCGACAAGTCGGATGCAGAACTCGTGGCCGCCGTTCCAGAAGCCGTAGATCCGTTTGTTGAATCCGGGACCGAAGAGATCCACCCAGACAATGACATCGGTGTATGGATTCGGGAACGTTCGCTCGGAGCGAAGCACGATCTCCTGTCTTTCCCAGACGTGCACGGGGCGAGCGTCTGTCGACTCTGCCAGGATCAATTGGGGCGCCGCGCTTATCGCCGCGGCACTGGCAGTTGCCAGCACAAACTCACGACGCGTCAGAGGGTTTCCGGCCACACACACCTCCGCCAATTCAGCAATCGAATGGGATTGCGAACCGGCGATGATGATACACGATCAAAGGCCGGCGATGGCGAAGGCCAGGCGCTCCTAGGAACTTGGCGGAAACGGCAGTCGCGCAGTCGGCGGAAACAAGCGCAGGCGTTCGATGCGGCGGCCGGTGGACGCGACGATTTCGACGCGCAGGTCGAGCGGATCGAGCTTGACCACTTCACCGGCCTTGGGAATGCGGCCGGCAATCTCGCTGACGAGGCCGCCAATCGTGGCGGCTTCGTAGTGTTCGTCCGTTTCGGCCTGTTCGCCGATGAGGTCGGCAAGCTGACTGGCGGGAAAGCTGCCGGGAACGAGCCATGACCCGGAGGGTTCGCGCTGCGGCTCCTCCACTTGCGCATCGGTTTCGTGTTCGTCGCGGATGTTGCCGACGATCTGCTCGAGCAGGTCTTCAATCGTCACGACACCGGAGACGGCGCCATATTCGTCGATCACAACGCGCATGTGCTGTTTTTCGCGCTGCATCTCGCGCAGCAACTCGTAGCCGCGCTTGGTTTCAGGAACGAAGCTTGCGGGGTGCAGGATGGTTGCAACTGTCCGCGTGCGCGCCTCATCGTCGGTGATCTGCAGAAGGTCGTGGGCGAAGGCGAGGCCGGTGATGTTGTCGAGCGAGCCATTGTAAACAGGGACGCGCGAGTAGTTTTGCTGGCGCAGAATCTCGAGAAAGCGCTCCAGCGTAATAGCTTCAGGGACGGCGAAGATTTCAGGGCGCGGAGTCATGACCTCTCGAACAAGCTTGTCGCCGAACTCGACGGCGGAGCGCACCAGATCGCTGTCGCTCTGCTCGAGAATGCCCTCTTCCTCACCGGCCTCGATGAGCGCTTCAACATCAGGTGAGGGTTCTTCTTCAGGCCCTGCGGGTGCCTCGGCCAGCGCGCCAATAGAAAAGAAGAAGCGGATAAAGACTGTGATTGGGGTGACGGTCCAGAGCAAAATGCGGACAGGCCAGAGAATGCGTGACGCCCACAGGCCGCGCGTGCGGTTGAAGAGAAGGGACGGGATCAGCTGATTGGCAAAAATGACGACCAAGATTACGGCGAGAATGGCCTGAGCGATTTCCAGGGCGGCGGGCGTACCGAGGTGCGCAGGCCGAAAGTAGAGAATTGTGCCGAACTCGAGAGCGACGAGGCCGAGCGCAAGCTGCTGGAGGACGGAAGCGCAGAGCGCGGCATGCTCGCGGCTGAGGCCGAGATGCGGCTCGATGCGTTCTTCCCAGGCGTCGAGGTTCTCCTGCACGTCGCGGCTGAGGATTTTGCCGAACTCGGAGTAGATGCGGCTGATATAGGAGGCCAGAGTGGCGACCACAATGAAGAAGACGAGCAGCGTGATTTGGAGCGGGGTCATGGCTTGCGGCTCCGCTTCTTAACAGCGCTTCGCTGAGCGCGCTCTATCAGGCCGAGGGGCAGGCCGAGTAGCGCGCGCAGTTGGCGCTCGCGGCGGCGCATTTGGCCACGATCAGTTTCGTGGTCATGGCCGGCCAGGTGCAGCAGGCCGTGGAGAATGAGGATCTTTAACTCACACGTTAGCGCGTGGCCCTGTTCGGCGGCCTCGCGGCGCGCCGTGGGGATACTTATAGCGATGTCGCCAGCGGCTTTTTCCTGGTTTTGGATCTGTGGATTGGGAGCAAAAGAGAGTACGTCGGTGGTTTTGTTCTTGCCGCGAAAACGGTGGTTGAGGTCGCGGATGTTTTCGTCGGTGGTGAGCAGCACAGTGACCTGGCCCCGGAGTGCTACGGCATCCTGAGCTTGCGTGAGAAAACGGGACAAAGTCGGCAGGGTCGGCACACGCTCGGCCCATGGGAGCGCGCTGCGTCGCCAGGCACTGCCCGGTGAAGTCGCTCCGGAATGCGACTCCGCATCGGGATCCAAATCTGGGTCGAGAAGGATCATCGCGCGCCGGGCCGCGAACCCAAGGGAAATCGCGGGCCCGGAATCTGATTTGATGATACGCGAACCGTTGGGCACGAGAATTGAGCCCGTGCCCGCGAGGATGCAAGCCCATGTTGAGATCACAGAAGACGGGCCAGGATTCGGAGTAGAATCCTCTGCCGAGGGAGAGACGTATGCGCAAGACGCTTTTATCTATGTTCTTTCTTTTGACAATGGCAGCCGGCGGCCAGAATGCGGCCAGTCGCTTTGACGGCACCTGGAACACCACAGTGACCTGCGACCCGAAGGGCGGCACGCTGGGCTACACATGGCACTTTGTTTCGACGGTGACGGGCAATGTGCTGCACGGGGAACGGGGCTCCCAGGGGCAAGAGGCGTATCTGGCGATCGATGGCAAAATCGGCAACAACGGCAAGGCCAGCCTGACGGCGAGTGGAGTGACCGCCGGATCGCAGTACACGCACGGGCCATTCAAGACGGAGGGCGAGAACTATAGCTACGACGTGAAGTCCGAGTTTACGGCTACAGAGGGCAAGGGCGAGCGGACGACGGGGCTGGGGATCGTGGGCCGGCCGTGCCACAGGACCTTTGAGAAACAGGCGGCAAGCGATGCCGCGCCGAAGCCATAGACCATCAATGCGAATTATTGAGGTTTTGTCGGCTGCGCCTGCTGGTCCTCGTCGCGTTCACCCATAGTCCCGCCGCCGACTTCGATCGCGCCCTGGAGCGGTAGTTCCTGCTGCCGCGGCTTGGCGGAATCGTAGGCGCGGACGATGCGCTGCACGATGGGATGCCGGACCACATCGGACTCGTCGAACTGGCAGAAGGTGATGCCTTCCACGCCATCCAGGATATTGATGGCATCGAGGAGTCCGGACTTGCGCGGATTGGGCAGGTCGATCTGGGTGATATCACCTGTGATGACGGCCTTGGAGTTGTTGCCCATGCGCGTCAGGAACATCTTCATCTGCTCAATCGTGGTGTTCTGAGCCTCGTCGAGAATGATGAAGGCGTCGTTGAGGGTGCGGCCGCGCATGAAAGCGAGCGGGGCGACTTCGATGACGTTACGCTCGATCATCCGGTCGATCTTGTCAATGTCGAACATGTCGAAAAGGGCATCGTAAAGCGGGCGCAGGTAGGGATCGATCTTTTCCTGAAGCGTGCCAGGCAAAAAGCCGAGGCGTTCGCCGGCTTCAACGGCGGGTCGAACCAGAACGATGCGGCTCACTCGCTTGGCATTGACGGCGGCAGCGGCCATGGCCACGGCGAGATAGGTTTTGCCGGTACCTGCCGGGCCCACGCCGAAGACCATGTCGACCTGTTCGATCGCCTCGAGATAGCGGCGCTGATTGAGCGAGCGCGGCTGGACCATGCGTTTAATACCGGCCGAGCGCTGCTTTCCGGCTTCAGCCACAGAGCGCAGAGTGGCAGCGGGATCGGCCACGACGAGACGCAACATGCCGTTCAGCTCGCCGTTGTGGGGATGGATCCCCTGGCGGCGAAGCAATTCGAAGTCCTCAAAGATCCTGCGCACTCGGGCCACACCGTCTTCAGAACCTTCGACGTGAACGGCGTCGGAGCGAAGATCGATGCGCACACCAAGCGAGTCTTCGATCAGTCTGAGGTTTTCATCGCGGGTCCCGAACAGGGGCTCAAGGTTGGGCGTGATCTCCAGAGCGATCTTCAAAGGTTTCTACGTCCTCCAGGACGGCAGGTTGCTGTAAGCCCTTTGCGGCGTAACGGGGCCTTCACCAGTCGGATTGTAAAGAAATGATTGTCGATTTGCGTAGTGGGCCCGAAGTTCGGGCAGCGGAAAACGCCAGTGGCGCCGGCGTACTCTGCGGCACAGTTGCAAGCTGACGGCTGATTCTGATGGGAGCCGAAGGGCGCGAGGCGAACCCAAGTCCTTATTCCAGGGCGCCTTGCGGAACCGCGGGTTGGGGTTGTGTACCAAATCCAGTACTGCGAGCGTAGCGCGAGCCGACTTCGGCGTCAACCGGCGCTCCATTACTTTTGATGCAGCGGTTGTCACGGAAGATACTGGCACGGCAGACAGACCTGGCTGCTCAGGGCGTTTCGGATGGCAAGCCTCGACGGCGATAAAATCGGAGCCATGAAAAGCCAATTGCGGAGGTGGTCAAGGCGCGAGGTGCTGAAACGCGGTGCGGCAGCAACGGCGGGTGTGTGCGCGAGGGGTGCGGCGAGGGCTCTGGCCGGCGGCGGCCAGCAGCAGCCGACATTCAAGCCAACCTTGCTGAACCAGGTTGCTTATGGGCAGGTTGATTTCGAGCCCTGTCCCGCACAACAGCAGTTTGAACACAACCATGAGCGATTGCTCGGGTTGAATGAAGACGGATTGCTGTTGCCATTTCGCATTCGCGAGGGGTTGCCGGCTCCGGGTGAAGAGCTGGGCGGATGGTATTCGACCGATGGGTTCGCGACTGCGTGCCCATTCGGGCAGTGGATTTCAGCCTTGGCGCGGATGTACGCGGTGACGCGCGACCACGCGACTTACGCAAAGATTGACCGCATGATTCGCGGCTACGCAGCCACGCTCGATCCCGAGGGCAAGTTCTACCAGAACTATCGCTTTCCGGGTTACACCTACGACAAGCTCTCGATCGGGCTGACGGACGCGCATGTGTATGCGAACCACCCCACCGCGCTTGCCGTGCTGGCGCAGGCAACAGACGTGGTCTTGCCGTATTTACCGCCAAAGGCGATGCCGCACCAGGAGACGCCGATCTTGGTGGATGAGGATTACACGCGGTGCGTCTTGGACGAGACCTACACCATGCCGGAAAACTTCTTCCTCGCATGGCAGCGAACCGGAGACCGCCGTTATTACGATCTTGCAAAACGATTCCTGTTTGATGAATATTTCGATCCGCTTTCGCGCGGCGAAAATGCGCTGCCCGGGCGGCATGCATACAGCCACGTGAATGCGTTGGGTTCCGCAGCGGTCGCGTATCTCGCGATGGACGACGAAAAGTATCTGCGCGCGGCCACGAACGCGTTCGGGTTTGTGCAGGAGCAGAGCTATGCCACGGGCGGGTGGGGTCCCAGCGAGCACTTTATTACTCCGGGCAGCGGCGCGCTGGGCGAGAGCCTGGACAAGAATCACGCCAGCTTCGAAACTCCGTGCGGTTCCTACGCGCACTTCAAGTTGGCGCGATATCTCATGCGGATTTCCGGCGATCCGCGCTACGGCGACAGCATGGAGCAGGTGTTCTACAACGCGGTTCTGGGTGCAAAGCCGATTCAAGTGGATGGAAAGTCATTCTATTATTCCGACTACACCTACAAGGGCGAGAAGGTGTTCTTTGGCCAGAAGTGGCCGTGTTGCTCGGGAACGCTGCCGCAGATCGCGGCGGATTACCGGATCAGCGCGTACTTCCAGAATGAGAAGGGCATTTATGTGAATTTGTATGTGCCGTCGACTTTGCGCTGGAATGAGCGCGCTGCGCAGTTTGCCGTGCGGCAGACCACCGAGTATCCCTACGACAGCCAGGTCCGGCTTCAGATGACCGCCTCGTGGCCTTCGACGTTCTCGATTTTCCTGCGCATTCCGGCGTGGGCTCACGGTGCCGCGCTCACAGTGAACGGGATGCGCGACTCGCTGAAGCTGGAGGCGGGATCGTTCGCCGAAGTTCGGCGGGAGTGGAAGTCGGGCGACCGCATCGAGCTGGATCTGCCCTTTGCCACACGGCTCGAAGCCGTTGACGCGCAGCATCCGGATGTGGTCGCGCTGGTGACGGGGCCACTGGTGCTGATGGCGCTACGCGACGGTGTCCCGGATGGCAGTTTAGGTAGCGGTTTCGACGCGGCCCAGCAACACGTGACTCGCGCTATGCTGCTCGCGGCGAAGCAGGCAGCGTCGCGCGGCCATGAATGGACGGTGGGCGCCGGAGCCGAGACGCTGCGCCTAAAGCCATTCCTCGATATTCACGATGAGCCGTACACGGCGTATTTGAAGGTTGCTGAGGCGTGAGGCGTAGCGCTTGGAAATGTACCCCCCTGGTGGCAAAAACAACATCGTCGAGGGAGTTGGGCACCCGATCCGCGGATTCGATCCGGTACACTGCTTGAATCGCACTTAACGCAGCCGAGGGAAGCCGCGGATGTCTGCACTTTATGTCGCTGTTCTGGTGGTGATCGCGGGCACGTTGCTGGCCGTCGCTTTTTTCCGTGCGCTCCGCGTGAAGACGAAGGCCGACTACCTCGTTGCCGGCCGCTCACTTTCAGCCTTCGTGCTGGTGCTTACGCTGCTCACCTCGTGGATCGGCGCGGGCTCGCTGTTTGCCGGTGCGGAAAACGCCTACCGTAACGGATTCGCCGCTTTGTGGCTGCCGGCCGGCGGCTGGCTGGGATTGCTCCTCATCTATTTCATCGCTCCTCGCGCCCGCCGCTTTGCGCAGTTCACCCTGCCTGACCTGATTGAGGCCCGCTATAACCAGACCGCGCGCGTGCTCGCCACCATTGCCATCCTCTTCGCCTACGTGGCGATCACCAGCTACCAGTTCAAGGGCGGCGGCAATGTGCTGCACCTCATCTTTCCCGACTCAGTCACGCCGGAGTTGGGTACCTACATCATCGCCATCTTCGTTATCGTCACCACGGCCATGGCCGGCATGTCGAGCGTCGCTTACATGGATGTGGCTATCGGCTCGCTGGTGACGGTCATCTGCATCATCGCCACGCCCATGCTGTTGGCCAAGGCCGGCGGCTGGGGCGGGCTGCACGCCGCGCTGCCTGAAACGCATTTCGAGATTCTCGGCAACCTCACTTTCGTGCGCGCCATGGAGTTTCTCGTCCCCACCATGCTGCTCATGCTCGGCAACCAGGTGATGTACCAGAAGTTCTTTTCCGCAAAATCTGAGAAGGCAGCTCGGGCCTCTGTCGTTGGCTGGATTCTGGGCACCGTGGTACTTGAAACGCTCATCGTTGCCATCGCCGTGATCGGCTCGGCACTTTATTCAACCGGCGAGGTCGCGAGTCAACCCTACGAAATCATTCCTTACACCGCCCGCCACGGCCTGCCGGCACTCATGGGCGCGTTGCTGCTGGGCGCTGTCTTCGCCAAGGTCATCTCTACGGCCTCAAACTATCTCTTCTCTCCGGCGACGAATCTCATCGAGGACGTCTTTGTCCGCTACATCGCTCCGGGCGCATCCAACAAGCGCGTCCTTATCGTTTCGCGGCTTGCGGTGGTGTTACTGGGCTGCTGGGCGCTTTACCAGGCCATCTATGCGCCCAGCATTCTCGCCAAGATGCTCTACGCGTATACGATTTACTCCGCTGCGGTCACGCCAGTGGTGCTGGCGGCCTTCTACTCAAAGCGCGCCACGGCGTGGGGAGCGGTAGCAGCCATTGCGACCGGGACCGTGGTCACGCTGCTATGGGATGCGTCGGGCGTGAAAGCGCTGTTCCCGCCGATACTGGCGCAACGGGATGCGATCTTTCCCGCGCTTTTCGTCGCCGTCCTGGCGCAGGTTGTGGTGAGCGCGGTGACGCCGCGGCCGACCGCCGCGCAACTGGCGAAGGTGGGTGAGTAGGGGATCGGGCTATATTGCAACCCTGCTTTTACACGTGCCCTTACGGACCTGGGAGCGAAAATAGTTGTTCCTTCCGCATAAGACCGTCTTACACTGTCCGTGTCAATTCCACACTTGTATGCCGGTTGCGCAAATGACTCTCGAACTCCGCATCGAGCATGCCCAGTCGCTCAAGGACAGGCGGCAGGTGGTGCGCTCGATGAAGGACCAGCTGCGGCAGAGCTTCAACGTGTCAGTGGCCGAGCTGGACGAGGCGGTGACCTGGCAATCGGCGACGCTCGGTGTGGCCGCAATCTCGCGTTCGCGCGATTACCTGCATGGATTGATGGAAGAGGTCGAGCGTGCCGCCCGGCGCATGACCACGGAACTGGGAGCCGACCTGGCCGATTCGTTCTGGGAGTACATCGAGAACTAGAGCCTGCGCCAGGCTGCGAAAGGCAACGCGAACCCGCTATGCTACGCTGAATCTTCGTGTTGATCGGAGAGATCGTTGCAGTCCACTGCCTTCATTGTTGGCATCTTCGAATTTGTTCTTCTGCTTTTTTCCCTCAGCTTTCATGAGTGCGCGCACGCATGGATGGCGTCCCGATTGGGAGACCAGACAGCGCGCCTGCAAGGGCGGATTACGCTCAATCCGATGGTTCACGTCGATCCGATTGGCACACTGCTGATTCCCGCACTGGCCATCTTTGGGCCGTTCATGGGATTCAATTTCTTCAGCGGATTCCTCATCGGCTGGGCGAAGCCGACGCCGGTCATCACGCGCAACTTTCAGAAGATTGTGCGCGACGATAACCTGACCACGCTGGCGGGACCCGTCTCGAACCTTGTGCTGGTGGCCGCGGCCTTTGCCGGCCTGGCCGTCGTCTGTTTCGCCGTTCCGGGCGGGCGCGCCCTGGTGCATGCAAACCTGAGTGGCGGGCTGGCGATCGGCAGCGGACTGCAACCCCTGGTCCTGCTGGCGCTGCTGGCGATTGAGGTCAACCTGTCACTGTTCTTCTTCAATTTACTGCCCTTCCCTCCGCTTGACGGCAGCCGCGTGCTGCGTAACATGCTGCCCTATGGCGCTGTGCAGGTTTTCGATCGGATCAATATCTGGATCAGTTATCTTCTTATGATCGTCGTGGGCGGCTTTATCCTCAGGTTGCTGATTGGTCCATCGCTTGGCCTGATCTTTACGGTGCTGATGAGCATTTAGAAACGTCGCTACCCCGACCCCTCCCGATACAATGGATAGAGGTTTTTGAACGATTTTGCTTAGAAAGCGGCCGCGCTTTTTCCGTCGCGGCCGAGGGATCGATACGCCCCATGTCTGAGTCCGCAAACCGATCGCACCGCGCGCGTGTGCTCAGCGGCATGCGTCCCACGGGAAAGCTCCATCTGGGCAACTACATGGGCGCGCTGGCCAACTGGGTGAAGATGCAGGATCAGTACGAATGCTATTTTTTCATCGCCGACTGGCATGCGCTCACCACCGACTACGCCGACCCGAGCCAGATTGCACCCAATACGATCGAGGTGATGCTCGACTACCTCGCCGCGGGATTGGACCCGGCAAAGAGCGTGCTGTTTCTGCAGAGCCGCGTGCTCCAACACGCCGAGCTTGCTTTGCTGCTGGGCATGAGCACTCCACTGGGCTGGCTCGAGCGCGTGCCCAGTTACAAGGAGATGCAGGAAAACCTGACCAACAGAGACCTGACGACATACGGGTTCCTGGGTTATCCCGTGCTGATGGCTTCAGACATCCTGATTTACCAAGCCGATTTCGTGCCCGTGGGCCAGGACCAGCAGGCGCACGTGGAGCTGACGCGTGAAGTTGCGCGGCGGTTCAACCAGTTCTACAAGGTGGACGGGCGCGAGGTACTGCCCGAACCGAAAGTGCTGCTGACGCCTTCACCCAAGCTGCCGGGAACCGACGGCCGCAAAATGTCAAAGAGCTACGGCAACACCATCCTGCTGAGCGATCCCGAGCCGGTTGTACGGCAAAAGCTGAAAACCATGGTGACCGATCCGGCGCGGATACGCCGCTCGGACCCTGGTGATCCCGACAAGTGCCCCGTGGGGGACTTGCACAAACTGTTTTCGACGCCGGAGACAATGGCCAAGGTGTATGAGGGCTGCCGCTCGGCGGGGATTGGATGCATCGAATGCAAGGGCTGGGCTGCTGACGGCCTGATGAAGATTCTCGAGCCCATTCAAGAGCGGCGATCGGGTCTTTCGGAGGGGCAGGCGATCGAGATTCTCGAGGATGGTTCGCGGAAAGCTGCCGTTCGCGCCGAGCGGACCATGGTTGAAGTCCGCGATGCGATGCAGATGACGCTGACCACTGTGCGCGATGCCTAATACTCGCGGCCGTGCCGGAAACCGGAAGTAGAGACAGCATTGGCGAACGATTCAGACCAACCCGAAGAGAATTCAGGCGACGCGAACGCTGCGATGGGCGCTGAGGGTGTTCCTGCGCAGCCGGCAGCTCCTGCTTCGCCGGCTGACGCAAATTCTTCGGCTGAGCCAACCACCGCTGAAAAAGTTGCCGCGGCGCTCAAAGCTCGCGGCCAAGACGCCGAGCAGTCGCCATTTTCGGTGATGGTGGGCCAGGTGTACGACGGGCCCCTCGATCTGCTGCTCGATCTGATTCGCAAGCAGGACATCGACATATATGACATCCCCATCGCCAAAATTACGGCGCAGTTCCTGGCCTACGTCGAGCACCTGCGGGCCGGCGATATGGATGTGGCCGGCGAATTCATCTATACGGCGGCATTGCTGATTCACATCAAGAGCAAGATGCTGCTGCCCCGCGCGCCGATCGGGCCCGAGGAATTGGCCGAGGATCCAAGGCGCGAGCTGGTGGAGCGGCTCCTGGAGCACGAGCGCTTCAAAAATGCGGCACAGATGCTGCATGAGCGGCAAATGCTTGAGGCGGCCAGCTGGACGAATCCGGGCGTGCGCGAGTTCCGCGAAGACGCGAACGCCGAGCCGGAGATTGCCGCGGACACCACTGATTTGGTTCGCGTCTTCCGCGACATCCTGGATCGCGCGCGCAACCGGCCCATCATCGATGTGCAAGAGGATACGGTGACGGTTGGCCAGATGATTCAGTTCCTCACGCGGCGCCTGACGATGGAGGAAAAGCCTGTGGCGTTGCGCCGCCTGCTGAGCCACACACGCTCTGAGAAGGCGTTGATCGCGATGTTTCTGGCGCTCCTCGAGCTCGTGCGATTGCAGGCGATCCTCCTGCGCCAGGACCGGCACTTCAGCGAAATCTTCATCAAGAAACACACCGGTTTTGAGGCCGCAGTGAACCAGGGGCTGTCGGACGTGCACGACGACTGGCGGTAAAGCCGGATCTGCCGATACCGTCCTGCGCGCAAAATCGGGCAAGCCTCGCAAATACACGGGCCCCTTTCCGGTTGGCGGATTGTAAACTGTCGGTGATGCGTTTCTATCCCCGAAAATTGCACCGAACGGTTGTGGGAGTATCGATCGCCGGACTGCTTGCCTGCGCGGGTTTCGTTTTGCTTGGCGCACAGCAGACGGCGCCGTCATCGGCTGTAGACGAGTTGGCCCAGGTTCCGTCGCCTGATCCATCGGCAGTGGCATTGCCGTTGCCCGAAGACCGCGGTGCCGCGGATCTGGAACAGACGCTGAAGCGCCTGCACACCACCGCCAGCATGCTTGTGATCGTGGCGCATCCTGACGACGAGGACGGCGCGCTGATGACGTATTTGTCGCGCGGCCTCGGGGCGCGCGTCACGCTGCTGACGCTCACGCGCGGCGAAGGCGGGCAGAACGCGATGTCAGCCGAGAGCTACGACGCGCTGGGACTGATTCGCACCAATGAGCTCCTCAAGGCCGATGAATACTACGGTGCAACGCAGGAAATGTGGGGCACAGAGGTCGATTTCGGTTTCTCAAAGACCCAGGAAGAGGCATTTGCGAAGTGGGGCCATGAGCGTGTGCTTTACGACGCCGTGCTGGCGGTGCGCAAGGAGCGGCCCCAGATCATCATGTCCAGTTTTGTCGGCGGAGTGACCGACGGCCACGGGCAGCACCAGGTCTCGGGCGAGATTGCGCAGGAAGCGTTCAAGGTTGCGGGCGATCCGAAGGTGTTTCCCGGCCAGTTGAAAGATGGACTGCAGCCCTGGCAGCCGCTGGCAGTCTATTCGCGTGCTCCTTTTGCGCCGGTCACCAATCGGCAGATGTTCGATTACGCAACGGGAAAATGGGCGTCGGCGAAATTCCACAATTACGTCACCGGCGAGTGGCTCGAAGGCGCACCCAAAGCCGATGTAACCATTCCAGTGGGCACGTGGGATCCGGTGCTGGGCCGTACTTATACTCAGATCGCGCGCCAGGGCTGGGGCGAGCAGAAGTCGCAGTACGGCGGAGCGAATCCGGCGCTGAGCGAGCCCGATGATGCGAATTATCACCTGTGGGCTGTCGCGCCATCGGCCGCCGCTACAAACAACAGCGCGGGCGATGCCAGCTTGTTTCAGAATCGCCAAGTCAATATTGATACGAACATCGCGGGTCTGGCGCGCTTGAGCGGAAGCGTTCCGCCCGCGTGGCTCAGAGATGGGCTTCGCAACATCCAGAAGGATCTAGATACCTTCGAGAGCGATTGCAAAAACGAGACTGGCGTCGCCGGCGCGCACCAGCTCGCGCCGATTTACGCGCACACGCTCGATCTTTATACGCGAGTGAAAGCGAGCAATCTGGACGACGAAGCGAAAGCGGGACTGGAGCTGGAACTGGGCGCGAAGATCGGGCAGTTCCAGGAGGCGCTGAAGGATTTGCTCGGCCTCGACCTGATTGCCTTCACGACTGGCAGCGGAGGTGGTCAAGGCTACGGTGGAGGCCGCAGCTCCTCGGCTGACGAGAGCGCGCGGAGCGTGTGGCCGGGCGAGGAATTCGGCGTGCGCGCGCATCTGGCGCAGGGGATGGACGCGGCGCGGCTCAGTCGGGTCTGGCTGGAAACGAGTGACGGTGAACCGTGGAAGATTGAGGATGCCGGCGGCGCGATCGACGAAAAAACAGCAGCGGCACCGGTCGTCGACCGGACATTCCACGTGCGCGTGCCGGACGATGCCCAACCGACCGAGCCCTTTTTCACGCGGCCCAACACGGAGCAACCCTATTACGACACCTCCAATCCGGCGTGGCGCGAGCGATCATTTGCACCCTATCCTCTGGCTGCCTGGGCGGAGTTCACGTTCGACGGCGTTCCCATACGGCTTGGGAAGGTAGTGCAGATACTGGCTCATGTCACGGGAGTCGGCGGCGTGTATGAGCCGCTGGAGGTGACACCGGCGATCGGCGTGCGAGTGGAGCCCGAGGCGCGGATTCTGCCGCTGGATGGCTCGCCTCTTTCAGTCACCCTGACCGTTCATGCGCAACATGCCGCCGAAGGGAGCGTGGATCTGAAGTTGCCGGAGGGTTGGCGCTCCGATCCCGCGCAAAGAGAATTCGCGTTGAAAAGCGCCGGAGATACCGAGCCATTGATGTTTTCAGTTTCGCCCGCCGGCGACGTGAAGGCCCGTGCCTATTCCATTGAAGCCGTGGCACAGTCCGGCGGCAAGGGCTACGCGTCTGGATGGCGAAACGTCGCATATCCCGGCCTGCGGACCACGAATCAATATGAGCTTGCCGAGTTGAAGACACGCAAAGTAGATGTGCGCGTTGCGCCCGGTCTGCATGTCGGCTACATCATGGGCACCGGAGACACGGTTCCTGACGCCATTGAGGCGTTGGGCATTCAGCCGCACATGATCTCAGACTCGGAACTGGTGTCGGGCGATCTCTCGCAGTGGAATGTGATCGTGATCGGCATTCGTGCCTACTCGTCGATGCCTGGGCTGGCCACCGCGCAGCCGCGGCTCAATGCCTATGTTGAGCAGGGTGGAACACTGATTGTGCAATATCAGGGCGGGACATTCCCGGCTCCTTTGCCGATTACGCTCGGCCGCATGCCGGAGCGCGTGGTGGATGAGCAGTCGCAGGTGAAGCTTCTGGATCCCGCCAATCCGCTGCTCAATTGGCCCAACAAGATTACGCCCTCCGATTTCGACGGATGGCTCGAGGAGCGCGGGCATGGCTTCCCGGATCACTGGGACGAAGGTTACACGGCGCTGACTGAGACGGCCGATCCCGGACAGGATCCGCAGAAGGGCGGGTTGCTTCTGCTGCATCGCGGCAAGGGAACCTATATTTATGTTGCGTACGCGCTCTATCGGCAGTTCCCCGAGCTGGTGCCCGGCGCTTACCGGCTGCTGGCCAACATGCTGAGCGCCGGCAAGGAAAGCGCAGACACCGCAGCACAATAAACGAGGCGCAGAATAAGAATGCGAGCTGCAATCCATCCGCGGCGAAGCGATCCTTCTTACTGTTAATTACCTATAAATTTTTCTAATTTTGCCCCGCCAATTACGGGGATTAGATTGAATTGTGAAATATGTGTGAATTCGTCAAATCTTAATCTAGCTCTGCGAGTCTTGGATGCGTAAGCTGCGAAGCCGGATCATCCTTCGCGAAATGCTCCCCCGTTTATGTTCGTAGCTCAAAAACCGGTGGGAATACCGCAAATCTTCCAAATGTGAATGCGCCCGGGATGCAGGAAGCAAGCTGGCAATTCCTGCGAGCGATCACTGTCACCACTCCAATCCGATTCCAATGGGAAAGAGAGGTCCGAATGAAATTCAGATCGAATGCGGCTGCCGCAACCATTCTGGCAGCCAGTCTTGTTGTTTCGTATACCAACGCAAACGGACAAACGCCACAGGCGAAAACTCACACTGCAACAAGGAAAGCCAAGGCGCCGGAGGGTCCTTCGGTGCAGGAACAGATTGACGCCATGCGGCAGCAGTTTCAGGGCGAGATCGACAGCCTGAAAAGCGATCTGGCCACAAAAGATCAAGAACTCAAGCAGGCGCAGCAGACCGCTGCCGACGCTCAGGCGGCTGCTGCCAAGGCAGAAGCCGATGCGACATCGCAGCAGCAGGCGTTCACTGAGAATCAGTCCGCTGTTTCAACGTTGCAAAGCTCGGTGAGCGACCTGAAGGCAAATCAGGCTTCGCTGGCGGACACGGTTTCAACTGAGACCACCAGCATCAAGAAGGCGATCGCGAATCCCGATGCGATCAACTTCAAGGGAGCGACCCTCTCGTTTACGGGCAGCTTCCTGGCAGCCGAAACCGTGTGGCGGCAGGGCGCTACCGGCGGCGACATCAACACGCCGTTTACCGGCGTCCCGCTGAACAACTCGCAGGCGTCGCAGCTGAGCGAGTTCTTCGCCTCGGGCCGTCAGTCGCGTCTCGCATTCAAAGCCGTGGGCAAGATGCCGAGCTTCACCCTGAGCGGCTATTACGAGATGGACTGGCTGAGTGCCGGTGTCACCTCAAACAACAATCAGTCGAACAGCTATACCCTGCGTCAGCGGCAAGTGTGGGGCGACGCCAAAACGAGCAGCGGCTGGGACTTCTCCGGCGGCCAGGGATGGTCATTGGCAACTGAGACGACACAGGGCCTCACAAGAGGAACCGAGATTCTTCCCGCCACTATTGATGCACAGTACGAAGCAGGCTTTGTGTGGGGAAGGCAAGAGAGCTTCCGCATGTCGAAGGACTTCGGCAAGACTTTCTTCCTTGGAGCTTCAATTGAAAACGCCGAGATGCTGAACCCCTCTGGCCAGAACACGCCGACCAATTATATCTTCGGCGCGACCGGAACCGGCGGCGGACTCTACAACCTGAATGCCAACTATTCTTTCAACTACACTCCTGATTTCATCGTCAAGATGGCCGCGCAGCCAGGCTGGGGTCACTGGGAGTTGTTCGGAATCGAGCGCAACTTCCGTGACCGCATCTATCCCTGCGCGACCGTGTCCGCGACATGCACGGTGCCCACCACGGCCACGCCTTCGAACAGCAAGGCGATAGCCGCAGGCATCGGCGGCGGCTTCCGCGGCCCGCTCGTCGGCGCGAACAAGGTCGTTATCGGCCTGAAGGGATTATGGGGCCAGGGCGTTGGCCGCTACGGCTCTTCGACCATTGCCGACGTCACCCTCCGTCCAAATGCAGTGATTTCTCCCATCCACGGCTTCTCTGCCCTCAGCACACTGGAGATGAATCCAACTCCGAACTTTAACTTGTACTTCAACTACGGCGGCGATTATCTTGACCGCGACTACGTACTCAGCGGCACAACCCAAGTCGGCTACGGCACCCGCAGCACGAATATGTCGGGCTGCCTGGTCGAGCCAACCACGGTGGGCTCAGCGGGCGCCACGGGTGCCGCACCCGTCGCTCCATCTAATTGCGGCGGCAGCACCAAGGACGTGCAGGAGTTCACTGCCGGCTACTGGTGGAACATCATCAATGCCGGGCCCAAGGGCCGTCTGCGCCAGGGAATCCAGTACAGCCGGTTTGAGCGTGACATCTGGTCGGGCAACGGTGGCACAGCCAACCCGGGCAACGGCGCTCAGGGCGACGACAACATGATCTTCACGTCGCTGCGCTATTACCTGCCGTAATCGAACGGCCTTCGGTGTAAGACAAAAAGGGCAATCCGCAATGCGGACTGCCCTTTTTTCTGTCCTGAATTTGACCGACAAATCGCGAGCTTCGCTACCATCCTTTCCGCAAGACGCAGAAAAGGATGGGGTAACCCACGGTTCTATTCAGCAGCCTCGACCGGCTTGGTCTGGGCCACGGTCCATTCGGACGCGCCTACTTTGAAGCGGGCAAAGCGGCGGACCGTAATGTTCTCACCCAGTTTGCCCACCTTCTGCGCGATCAGTTCCTTTATGCTGATGGCCTGATCCTTGATGAAAGGCTGGTCGAGAAGGCAGACCTCTTCGTAGAACTTAGCCATCTTCCCGTCGACAATCTTCTCGATGACGGCGGCGGGCTTGCCCGTGGCCGCAGCCTGGGCACGATAGATCTCCTTCTCGCGCTCCAGATCCTCGGCAGTCACGTCTTCCGGCTTCACATAGCGCGGATCGCTGGCGGCCACGTGCATGGCGATGTCCTTAATCAACTCCTGGAAGTCTTCGGTACGGGCCACGAAATCACTCTCGCAGTTCACCTCAAGCAGAACGCCGATTTTGCCGCCGGCGTGAATGTAAGCGGTCACGGCGCCCTCATTCGTGGTCCGCGAGGCTTTCTTCTGCGCGGAGGCCATGCCGCGCTTGCGCAGCACAACGAATGCGTCTTCGATGTTCCCCCTGGTTTCCTGCAAAGCCTTGAGGCAATCGCCCATGGGCGCGCCGGACTTCTCGCGGAGTTCTTTTACCAATTTGGCGTCAATCTTCTCAGTCACTGTCGTCATCTCTCGTTTTCCGGGTATTCCTGATTCCCATCTTCCGCCGCAGGTTCAATGAGCCGAATTAAAGATGGATCAATTTCCCCTGGACACGAATTCCAAATCATCATTCGCCCGCTCTGACTTTCTCACCGGACTGATGGTGCAGCGGCATTCTGCCACACAACACAAGAAAAGCGTGGTGCCGAACCTGGGCGGCCACGCTTTTCTGAATCAGTGCATGGTTCCGCGCCGGGGGGATTACTTACCGCCTTCCGCCACGTCGGCCTCTTCAAGCAAGGCCGCAACCGCGGCGGGCGCCTTGCGGATGCCGCTGCCGAGCGCCGTTTCCAAATCGATATCATCGCCCGTTGAAGTCTCCGGAGCTTCCGCTGCAGCTTCACCCTCAGGCACGGCTGCTTCCGCGGGAACCTCTTGCTGCAGAGCCTTGTCGCCCAGCAGGTTCACGCCCTCGGCGGCAGAGTCGGCGATCTTCGATGTAAACAGGCGGATGGCGCGCAATGCGTCGTCATTGCCGGGAATGACATAGTCGACCATGGTCGGATCGCAGTTGGTATCGACCACTGCGACCACGGGGATGCCCAGCTTGCGCGCTTCTTTTACCGCGATCGTCTCGTTATTCGAGTCAACGACAAATAGCGCGTCGGGCAGCCGCTTCATATTCTTGATGCCGGCCAGGTTCGCTTGAAGGTGCTTGCGCTCGCGCTCCAGGCGAATCACTTCCTTCTTGGTCAGCAGGTCATAACGGCCGTCCACGGCCATCTCATCCAGTTCCTGAAGACGCTTCACCGACTTCTGCACCGTGATCCAGTTGGTGAGCAAGCCGCCCAGCCAGCGCTGGTTGACGTACGGCATACCCGCGCGCGTGGCTTCTTCGGCTACGGCATCCTGGGCCTGGCGCTTGGTGCCGACGAAAAGGATCATCTTTCCGCTGGCGCACAGTTCGATCACGAATTTCGACGCATCTTTGAAGAGCTTGAGCGTCTTTTGCAGGTCGATGATATAAATCCCGTTGCGCTCACCGAAGATGTATTCCTTCATCCGCGGATTCCAGCGCTTGGTCTGATGCCCGAAGTGAACACCCGCTTCGAGCAGTTCCTTCATGGTGATGGTGGCCAATTGTCCTCCTTCGTGGACTGCATCCGGGCATTCTCTTTGATCGGCCCGGATTTATCCCCTTGCGGGGAGATTTGTAAAACCAGTGAACAGTGATCGGTGTTCAGTGATCAGATCGTCCTTATCCTCTGACCACTGAACACCGACCACTGACCACCACAAGCGCACTAGCGCTTGCTGAACTGGAACCGCTTCCTCGCGCCCTTCTGGCCGTACTTCTTGCGTTCCTTCTGGCGCGCATCGCGAGTCATCAGGCCTTCGGCCTTGAGCAGCTTGCGCAGCTCAGGGTTGAACTCGATCAAGGCGCGGGCAATGCCCATCTTCACTGCGTCGGCCTGCGCACTCACGCCGCCGCCGCTCACCGTGGTCAGCACATCGAAGCTCGCCGTCAGTTCCGCTACCGCCAGCGTCCGCTTGGCGGCTGCACGCTGCTGCTCGGTGACGAAGTGCTCCTCAAATTTCTTGTCGTTGACCTTCCACTCGCCTGTACCGGGACGAAGAAAAACCCGCGCGATGGCCGACTTCCGCCGTCCCGTCCCGTAATACTGAACCAGATCCTCTGCCATTCCTTCTCCTAGCTTTTAGCCTTAAGCTCTCAGCCTTCAGCTTGTTTCTTTGCGCGCCAGGCATTCTGATCGATCCCGGCAGTTTGTTCCATCAAGGAGAGAGCTGATAGCTGATAGCTAATAGCTGCTCTTACGCAATCTTCATTTCCACGGGATTTTGCGCCGCGTGGGGGTGCTTGTCACCGCGATACACCTTCAGCTTCGAACCCATGGCGCGGCCCATCTTTGTCTTGGGCAGCATCCCTTTGATGGCCTCTTCGAGAACCTTCTCGGGTTTGCGGTTTATCAGGCGCGTGAAAGACTCCTCGCGCAATCCGCCCGGGAAGCCCGTATAGCGTCGGTAAACCTTCTTCTGATCCTTCAAGCCGGTCAGTCGCACTTTCTCGGCGTTGATCACGATGACGTGGTCGCCCATATCGATGTACGGCACATACTGGGGGTTCAGCTTGCCGCTCAGCACACTTGCGGCCTTGGTCGCCAGCCGGCCCAGAGTTTGACCACTTGCGTCCACCACGTACCACTTGCGGCTGATGTCCTTGCCGCTAGGAATAAAGGTCGACATGTCTCTCCTGCTCTCAAAAAGTACCCGCCGGATCAGAAAAACCGCCGGCTCATCAGGCGAATGCGCCCAGAATATTGCTCGCGCACAATGCATTTGCCCGCGCAAAATACGCAAGGGCCTCAACTTCTACCCACTGCCAAACAAACCTGTTCGGGTGAGGAGCTGCGGGGGTTAGCCCTAGTAGGGCCTTGGCCTTGCTGGACTCACTCTGAATTCCAGCTACCGATCACCTGTTCCGGCTAAGCCCAACAAAATGAATGTCGGGCATCAAACAGATTGGTCCGGGTGAAGACACACAAACCCCAGGCGCAACACCGCGCAAGACCTTTAGAATACTGGAAAAGCGGGGTAGAGTCAACGAAAAGACGGCCCTGTCAGCCTGTGGATTGTGGTGAGCGACCTGAGACATGGGTGACAGATTGTACCGGACACATGGGTAACACTTTCTCCTTATGGGGAGGAAGTGAGATGCCTTGGAAGGAGTGTTCGGTGATGGATGAGAGACTGCAGTTTGTGGCTCGCCGGCTGGCCGGCGAGCCGATGGCCGAACTTTGCAGGGAGTTCGGCATCTCCCGCAAGACCGGGTACAAGATCTTCGACCGTTATCAGGAATGTGGTCTTGAAGGGCTCACCGATCGAAGTCGCCGCCCCTATCGCTACGCCAACCAGCTTCCTTTTCAAGTGGAGAACTACATCCTGAACGTGAAGCGCGAGCACACCAGCTGGGGTGCTCGCAAAATTCGCGAGAAGCTGGTCCGCCGGTTCTCCGATATCCCCATTCCCGCCAAGAGCACCATCCATGCCGTGCTGGATCGCTACGGGTTAGTCGAGCGCCGCGGCCGCCTACGCCGTCGCGCACAGGGCACGGCGCTATCTGCCGGGCAGCGGCCCAATGAGCTCTGGTGCACCGATTACAAGGGGGAATTCCTGTTGGGCAACCACAAGTACTGCTATCCGCTGACGGTGACCGATCACGCCAGCCGTTTTCTGCTCACCTGCGAGGCACTCTCCTCGAATCGAGAGGAATACGCTTTTATCATCTTTGAAAGGCTTTTTCGGGAGCGCGGCCTGCCCGCCAACATCCGTAGTGATAACGGCGTTCCCTTCGCCTCGCCGAATGCCCTGTTCCAGCTCAGCAAACTGGCCGTCTGGTGGCTGCGCCTGGGCATCGGCATCGAACGAATCAAGCCCGGCTCTCCCCAGCAGAACGGCCGTCATGAACGCATGCACTTGACCTTGAAGAAGGAGGCCACCAAGCCGCCCAGTGCCAACTTCCTGCAGCAACAAGCTCGCTTCGACAAGTTCATCGACATCTTCAATAACCAACGGCCGCACGAAGCTCTCGACATGAAGTGTCCAGCCGAGGTTTATCAGCCTTCTTCGCGACCCTACACCGGACTACCCGACATCGACTATCCGTTCCACGACAAAACCATCGTGGTCACTCACTGCGGACGCATTTGCATGGGAAACAAAAAGATCAACTTCAGCCAGGCTTTCGCGGGACAGGCCGTCGGCATCAAGGAAATTCACGACGACATCTGGCTGGTTAGCTTCATGGACTATGATTTGGGATACTTCGACTTGGAGAACAGAGTGCTTGAACCGCTCGAAAATCCCTTCGGCCCAAAACTGTCACCCATCTGACCGGTACGTTCTGTTACCCATGTCTCCGGGTCAGACCTGGTGGGAATGGTGCGCCCGGAGAGATTCGAACTCCCGACCTAATGCTCCGGAGGCATTCGCTCTATCCAGCTGAGCTACGGGCGCGCTCCAACAGAATACCGCATTTCGCGAAACTGGCGGTCTCGGTCCGGCTCCGGGTCTGGCCTCTCTTTCCCTTCGCCCCCTTTTCTCTCTGGGTGATGTGCTGGGCAACCTTGCAATTCGCTGCTTGGCCTCCTCTAATTCCGTACCAATGAGTCGAGCAGGCCAGAAGACGGGCCCTGCCGCGGTCAACGAGTCCACAATGGGGGCGCGTGTGGCGCTGGCGCTCTGCGGATTCAGCGCGGTGGTGGGACAGATCGTGCTCATGCGTGAGCTAATCCAGGTCTTCAACGGTAACGAGATCGCACTGGGAATCCTGCTGGCAACGTGGCTGTTTTGGACAGGCGCTGGAAGCGGGATGGCAAGTGTTTGGCGGCTGGGACGAAACAGGCCCCGACTTGCTGTTGCGGCACTCGAATGCCTCTTGGCCTTGAGCTTGCCGGCGACGATCTGGGCGTTGCGTAGCGCGAAGGCGTTTTTTGAGACCATACCGGGCGAGTTACTGGGCCCAGTGCCGATGCTAATCACTTCGTTCGCGTGCCTCTGCGTGTTCTGCGCGCCGTCGGGCGCGCTGTTTGTGGCGACAGCGCGCATGGCCGAATCGGAGGGCGCACTTTCCCCGCGCGCAGCGGCCAGCAAAGCATATTTGCTCGAGGCCGCCGGCTCGGCGCTGGGTGGCGTGATGGCCAGTGTTTTGTTCGTGCGGTTTCTTGAGTCGTTTCAGATCGCGCTCATTGTTGGACTGCTGAATTTCTGTGTAGCTCTCGCGCTTGGCTTGAGGCCGCAACGCGTGCAGGCCGCAACATTGACGGTAGTCGCGGCGTTGGCCGCAGTTCCGCTGCTTTTTTGGCTTGCTCCCCGATGGGACGCGGCGGCACGGGCGCGATTGTGGCACGGGTTCAATATATTGGCCATACGCGAGACCATCTATGGCAACTTGACTGTGGCCCAGACCAGGGAGAATGGGAGTGGTGCGATCCGCAGTATTTACGAGAACGGCGCGATTCTGGCCAATGCGCCCGATCCGGCTGCGGCTGAGGAGGCGGTGCACTATGCGCTGCTCGAGCACCCTGCGCCCCGCCGGGTGCTCCTCATCGGAGGCGGAGTCAACGGCGGCGTGGTCGAGGCCCTGAAGCATCCGACCATCGAGCAGCTCGACTATGTCGAACTGGACCCGGCATTAATCGCCATGGCGCGCGAGTTTTTCCCCGCGCAGACGGCCATTCTCGATACCGATCCACGCGTACATTTGCATTTTCTCGATGGCCGTCGATTCCTGGCCACGAACGCCAACAACTTCGATGTGATCATTGTCGACGTACCGGATCCGCAGACGGCGCAGTTGAATCGCTTCTACACCGTTGAGTTCTTCCAGCTGGCACGCGCACACCTTGCGCCGCGCGGCGTGCTTTCGGTTGAATTGCGGTCGTCGGAAGAGATGATCAGTCCCGATCTGGCAGCGCTGCTCCGGTCCATTCGCCGCACAATGGGCGAGGTCTTTCCGTACCAGGCGGCGATCCCGGGAGAATTCATTCACTTTTTCGGCGCATTGCAACCCGGCGTGCTGACCAGTGATCCACAGGTGCTTGTGGCCCGGCTCCGCGAGCGTAACCTCTCCACCCAATATGTCCGCGAATACTTCATTCCCTACCGCATGACGCCCGACCGTATGCAGCAGGTGGAGACCAACCTGACGCCGGTTGCTTCCACACCGGTGAACCGGGACCTTACGCCCATTGCTTATGCGTTCGATGTGGTGCTTTGGAGCGCGCAGTTCAAGTCGGGCAACGCTGCGTGGTTCCGCGCCGCCGAGCACGGCTCTTTTGCCCGCGTTGCTGGCGCTTTGGGGATCGTGCTGCTCGCGTGCGTCGGCCTGCTGGCATTCATGCGAGGAAGTGAGCGCCGCGAGAGAGCGGCAGCTGCGGCGTGCGTGGCCGCGACGGGTATCACGCTGATGGCACTCCAGATTTTTCTGCTGCTCAGCTTTCAAGCGGTGTACGGCTACGTGTACACCGAGCTCGCGTCTTTGATCGGGCTGTTCATGGCGGGCATCGCGCTTGGCAGCTGGCTGGCCATGCGGCGTGACGGCGCCCCGGGATTCTTGAAGATGACGGAGGTGCAGCTTCTACTTGCGATTGCGGGGCCCGTGCTTTTGCTCGTGGTCAGTACGATCGGGAGTTTGGCCTCAATGGCAGCAACGTGGATCGCAGCCCAGATCGTCTTCCCCACACTCGCGGTCTTCGCGGGCTCGCTCGGCGGCTACCAGTTCGTTATCGCTGCGGGCATCTTTCTTCGCAATCGCGCCGAGCGCTCCGGTCTGGGGCTTCTTTATGCCATCGATTTGCTTGGCGGATGTGCGGGCGCACTCGCCTTGAGCACGTTCCTGATTCCGGTGTTTGGCTTCTGGCGCACTGCATGGCTCGTCGCGGGGATCAATGCGACGGTGTTATTGCTGGCTTTGTTTTTCTTTTTCACGCAAGAAATCATTGGTCCCTGACCCCTGATGCCTACTCCCTGTTCTTTTCGTTGAACACCACCGCTGTAAAGCTGAAAATGTCGGTGTTCTCGTCCTTCCAGCAATTCGGGTTCATGCCCGCCTTCACGCAGGTCTGCTCCAGAAATGTCTGCCGGTCCCACTTCTGCTCCATGGGAACCTGAGGCAGCAGAAGGCCCTCAAACTCACCGTTCTTCATCAGCAGGCCGTCGCGTCCCACTTTGATCTGCTCGAAGTCGGTGACCCGGCGTAGCGGCGACAGCACGGAGATCTCGTAGGCAAGCTGAGGCAGTTCTGATGCCGAGACCGGCGGGAAGCGCGGATCGCGAAGGGCGGCCAGCGTGGCTGTGTCACGCACTGTCATATAGAGCGGCTTCATGGCCGAGGTGTAACCTATGCAGCCGCGCAATGCGCCGCGCTCGGTGAGCGTGACAAAAGCGCCATACTCGCGGTTAAGGGCTTCGCTGGTGCTCGGCGCCGGCGCGTAGGGTTCCTTCTTCTGGATCATGTGCTCGACCGAGTTGCGGGCCACGGCGAGTAGTTCGGCCTTTTCCTGGTCTGTCAATGAGAATGGCGGCGGCGCATCGGCCGCGCGCGCCGACTTGATGAAGAGATCGGCGCTGTAGCCTACTACACGCGAATGGTCGCCTGTTACGTCGCCGGAGTTGGCGTATCTGAGCATTTCAGCCTTGTTCGCGCCCATCCGCTCGGCGTAGATCATGGCGGCCACGATCGGCGCTCCACCGCAGGCCTCCCACACACGCGCCTCAAAATTGCGCGACATGCTGAAGTAATCCCATGCCTCAAGCGCATGTAGCGTCTTGTGGTCGATGGTTTCTGCCTCATCGTAGGGGTGGTAGTGGGAAAGATCGGAGCTGGCGAGAACAAGTGTGTCGTGATCGTTGCGGAGCATCCTGGTCAGCGCCACGCCCAGCGCGCGGCTGCTCTCATAACTCTGGTCGCCCATCACGATGGGAACCACTTCGAAGTTACCGAGGACCTTTTGCA
This sequence comes from uncultured Acidobacteriaceae bacterium, assembly GCA_963751285.1. Taxonomy (GTDB): domain Bacteria; phylum Acidobacteriota; class Terriglobia; order Terriglobales; family Acidobacteriaceae; genus Telmatobacter. The sequence goes on from CAVVUE010000021.1 coordinate 135,482, forward strand.
GCCAGGGCAACTCGACTTCGACGGAGTGTTCCGGTGCGTCCTGCGTTGACTGGTGGCCTTTCTCAGAGAGCTGTATAGTAGAGCTCATCTTCGCAAGACGACGCGCGAACTCCTTGTCGACGGGGACGAGACCAAGCGGAGTCGAGTAGGCATCACCGTCATAGACCGAAGTGAAGCCAAAGCCAACGTAGTGCGAGGGCGCGATGACAACGACGCGCGAGTATTTGTGGCCTTTGAGCGCGGCGTAGGTCCATGCAGCGACCGGACCCGAGTAGGGATAGCCGGCGTGAGGCGCAACTGCGGCGAGGATTTCACCGTCGACGGCCGGAGGCGTCGCTTTCGCCAGCATATCGTCCATCATCTTTGACAGCTCTTTGGGGTCGGCGGGATAGAATGCGCCGGCGACTGCGGGCTGCCGAACGTTCTCAGCGACCGCTGAGCGAACGTGCAGCACAGGCGCAGTGATCGCCAGCGTAACAAGTTGAGCCGTTAACCAAGCCATGGTGGAACTCCTTGCAATCCTCACGGTTCAGGACCTCCTCAAGCACGATCATGCGTGCCAGATGCCGGGGATGGAGTGCCGGCAGAATGGGCAAGTCGAGTCTTTGCGGATCAGCATCTGGCTGGCCGTGAAGCCAACACGCTCGACCAGCATTTTGCGGCACTGCGGGCAATAGGTGTTTTGCGCGGGATGGCCGGGCACATTGCCGATGTAGACGTAGTGCAGGCCCTCTGCATCGGCGATGGCCTTGGCGCGCTCCAGCGTGGGAACAGGAGTGATGGGCAAATTTTTGAGCAAATACTCCGGATGAAACTGCGTAAAGTGAAGCGGGACGTCGGGGCCGAGATTGGTGTGGATCCATTTCGCCAAGCCACGAAACCCTTCGTCATCGTCGTTGAGTGTAGGTATGACGAGGTAGACGATCTCGGTCCACTTGTCCATTTTGCGCAGCGTGACCAGTGAATCGAGCACAGGCTTGAGCTGACCCGTAACGACCTTCGCGTAGAAGGAATCGTTGAAGGCCTTCAGATCGATCTTCACCGCGTCCATCTTGCCGTAAGCCTGCTCGAGCGAATCGTGCTGCATGTAGCCGTTGGAAACGACAATGCTGCGTACGCCTGCTTCGTGGCCGGCATCAGCGGTGTCCATCAGGTATTCCGCAAAGACGACGGGCTCGCTGTAAGTGTAGGCAATGGTGGGGCAGTTGTATTGGCGGGCTACGGCGGCCACCTGGTGAGGCGGAATGTACTCGGCCGGAATCTCCTCGGGCCGCGACTGCGAGATGTCCCAGTTCTGACAGAACTTGCAGTTGACGTTGCAGCCGGCGGTGGCAATGGAAAACGCCGTCGTTCCGGGCAGGTAATGGAAGAGCGGCTTCTTTTCGATGGGGTCGATGTGCGCGGCGCAGACGCGCGAGTGAACCAGCGTGTAGTAGACGCCGCCGCGATTTTCGCGCACCCCGCAGTAGCCCCGCTCTTTGTCGCCGACAATGCACTCGCGCGGGCAAAGCTTGCACTTGATTTTGCGACCGGGCAGCTTTTCGTAGAACTTTGCCTCGAAGGTAAATTGGATGTCACTTTGCATGGCGGCGGCCGTCGCTCGAGGAGCTGCAGTTGCGGGCGCGGCGAGTTCGCCGGCGCCGAGGGCCGCGCCAGAAGCCAAGGCACACATCAGGAACGACCGGCGATCGATGGGGACCCGCGCGACGTTTTCTTGAGAAGTCAATTCGGAGTTCATGATGAACCTCCAGGCGGGGCTTACGCCTCAACGACCACGACACGGCTGGGATCGCAATGGCCGAGACGATGTTCGCTGTCGGCCGCGGTGGCAATGTAGCGTGGTGCGCGCTGCTCGGCTTCGAGGGTCTTCAGTCCCATTTCCGCGCGCTTGCGCTCGATCATCTGCCAGCCGGTCGAGTCGAGCGCGACCGGATCTTGTGACACAAGCAGGCCATTGCATTTCCAACTGTGTTCGGGCTTGAATCCAGGACCGCCTTCATACATCGCGGTAGTGGCGTCGCAAATCACGAGCTTCATGCGCGAGCGAATCTCCAGCAGCATGTTTACGTCAGCGACGTAGGGGTCGCAGCCATTGGGATGGTACTTGTTGGGATTGTGAATGGCGCCGTACATGTTCTTGAGAGCGATGGTGACGCCAGCGCCGTCGTGGTCCTTAAGCACGGGCAGATTGATGAGAACGCTCGAAGAGCGGGTGAGGATCTTGGACACGCAACTTCCCACGCTGCCCCAGGCGGAAAGATAATCTTCGTAGTCGACGCGATCAGTGCCGTAGCACTGGACGCCGTCGCCGCCGATTGTGATACGGAAGCCGGCTCGCTCGAGTTCTTCAGTATTGCGGTCCCACACGACGATGTCTGCGGCTTTGACGCCTGCTTGCTGCAGGCGCTCGCAAACCGCGACAACCAGTTCAATACTGGTCGAAATGCCTTTGCCGCCGAGAGTGTTCACCTTCAGGCCGACGGTGTCGTCGGGGCGCACGATCTTGCGCCACGCGGCAACAATGCTTTCGGCCGATGCCGCCGCGGCGCGGCCGCCACCGAAAAGTGCCAGCATTGCACGGTCGAGCAGGGCCTCCATGCGGTGCTGATCGACACGCTCTTGACCGGCAGCCGCGCCCATTCCGCGAAGGAGCGGATCACGGGCAACGATGACGCGGGATTGGGCAGCAAGTGGAAGCAGTTCAGCGGAATCGCGCAGGCTGGCGCCGGCGCCCAGTGCCACAGCTCCCGTTAGGCACCGCGTAAGAAAACTCCGCCGGCTTGTGCCGCGACGATTGGACATAGCGAAGCTCTGGCACATCAGGATCCAGGGCACGGGGCCTGCATGGAGGATCGGTCCGGGAGCGGAGTGGCCTGGGCGGTTCAGGAAAACTGCTCAAACGACAAGAATTAGCCCCAGGGCGGACCCTCAGCGACTCTAGACACACTGTCCTGCCTCTTGCCTACGCCAACCCGCAAGCCATTGCAGTGATGGGCAGCACGATGCACCGCCCTTGGCAGTCGCGCACAATGCGGTCTTGTGAGAGGGGTGGCGTGAAGTGGGCGCCGAAATTTGGCGAAGGACCTAAAGGCTCTTGGGAAGCGTGGAAAAGCCGGAGCGAGCGATCAGCGAGCAACTGCTCCATGCAATGGTGGTGGACGCGGAAGGAATCGAACCTTCAACCTGTCGGTTAAGAGCCGAATGCTCTGCCAGTTGAGCTACGCGTCCCTCAGAGTTGAAAAGCCGCGCTTAAGACGATCGTGCGCGACTTTGAGCGGCGGTGAAAATGCCTGCCGCACCTTGGAAAATATATCACAGGCGAAGGGTTGCTCCCAAGGTCGCAAGCCACAAGGTGTAGACTCCCGCCATGACTCCGAGCAGGGTTCTCGCGGTGTTTTGCCTGATCTTCGGGACCCAACCGTTCGCAGGCGCGCAACAATCGTCTTCCGCGGCTGCCATGAACGACCTGCTTATCATGCAGATGAACTGGGATGCATCGAAGAGTGACGATAACGCCAAGCCATCGGTGACACTGAAGTTTGTTTCGTTCGAAAAGCACAAGCAAGATGGAAAGTCGTTTACCTCTTATTACGTTTACGCCTCTGGCTTGCCGCAGAACGAGCCGTATGCACTGATCTTGTGGCAAATTGGCTGGGACGCTCAACGACCTCAATTCCAGCCGGTTCAAACGGGTTTGTATGTCAATGCCCGTGGCGTAGTGACGTGTGTGAAACCGGCCGGAGATGAAGTCAGCAAGGACGCTGCCGACATCGATAGCAACGACCGCCTGGAAGTGATCGCTGCGGGCGCGCAGGGCGAGCCGGCACGCTACGCTCTCTATTCAGAGAAAGACGGGATCGTCGCGATGGGGCGTTTGATTGTTAATCCCATTCAGTCTGATGACAAAGACTGTCACCTTCAGGCCATTCGAGCTGTTGGCGGAGCAGAGATTGCGCTTATGGAAGGAACGGGTTTCGCGCCGAAGTCGACGGTAGAACTTTCCCATGAGAGCACCGGAAAGTCCCAGGCGGCCAAATTCAAGACAGACGAGAATGGCCGGCTCGAAACTGCACTGATCCTGATGAAGCCTGGCCAAATGCAGGGGACCGCGACAGTCACGATGAAGTCAGCTTCCTGTGCCCCGACTGTCAAATTCAATTGGGGACACGATACCTACCAGGTTCAGTGACAGGCGCAAGAATCCTTCCAATTTCTCTATATGCCGCCGGCGCCTTGGAACATCTATCTCCCATTGAACTCACGCACCGCATCGAGCATGGCGACGATATTCTCAACCGGCGTGCCGGCCTGCACGTTGTGAATGGTGTTGAAAACGAATCCGCCGCCCGGCGCGAAGATCTCGCAGCGGCGAAGCACCTGCTCGCGCACCTCGGCGGGCGTTCCAAAGGGGAGCACTTTCTGCGTGTCAACGCCCCCACCCCAAAAAACGATGTGATCGCCGAACTCCGCCTTCAGTTTCTCGGCTTCCATTCCAGCGGCGGAGCACTGCACGGGATTGAGAATGTCGAAGCCCGCATCGATGAAAGTGGGAATAAACTTTGAGACGGCGCCGCAACTGTGCTTGAAGGTCTTCCACTGCGTGTGCGCGTGAATCCAGTCATTGACCTGCTTGTAGTAGGGGAAGTAGAGGTCGCGCAAGGTCTGCACCGAGCAGAAGGCCGAAGTTTGCGTGCCGAAGTCGGTACCGCAGATGAAAACTACATGGACCTGGTCGCCGACAACTGCGTAGATACGGGCGAGGTTCTCAAGGGCGATTTCACACTGGCGCTCGAAGATTTTGTGAATGTAGTCGCGCCGGCTGCGTGTCGAGACGTACCACTCAGTCACGTCGCGAATTCCTTTGGGATGTTTCAGAAACGGTCCCGGAACGTGCGCGATGTCCCCAAAACCAGTGCCGCCGAAACCCGCGATGATGCCGGCGCCGGTTGCTGCCGCTTCGCGTGCCGAACTGGCCAGGTGATCAAGCTCCGCTTGCGCAATCGGCTGGAACTCCTCCGTGTTGTCCGCCGGGTTCAGCGCGCGATCGTCGATCGGCTCCTGGCGAATGATGGAGTCAAAGAAGTAACCGCCCTTCGGCATTTTGCCGCTCGGCGGCACGCTGGTATCGCCCTCCGGATAAATGAGCGTGTCGCCGCGCGCATCAATCGTTGTGTTGAAGTCGCCAGGCACGAGCACTTCGAGACCGTTGAAGTTCCAGTTCTTCCAGCGCTCGGCTGGGAACCCGAACATGGTGTTGCGCGCGAAGACGCCGACCACGTCGACACCCATCGCCGCGCGCAGGTCCTCATCAATGAGCGCGAGCATCTGGAACGGCTCATGCACGCGAACCGGGCGCTTTTTCAGGCCGTAGTAGTCGCGCAGCGCGGCCACGCAGCTGGCGTGCACGCCTGTAACCGCGGTTCCGCCAAAGTCAATGGGAATGTGATCGGGCTCTTCGTGGCGGAGGGTTTTCAGCAGCCGCTCGCGGCTGGCAGTTGAGGCTTGCACTGCGGTGGATTCGTTCATGGCCCCTGTCCTCCCTCTACCCCAGGCGCTTCCGCTGACGAAGGTGCGGCGCTGCGCAGCATACTCTTTGTTCCATCAGAGCGAGCGGCTGTCAGAAAGGATTTAACAAGGAGTATAGCTTGCCGCAACGTGGTTCGCGACACGGACGGCGAGCCGTCCAGCCCGGCAACCAAGAGTGGCCGGCCTCGGAATGATCGGATCGCATCCCGATCTTTTCAGCGCGCCACACGAATGTGCAGTTCCTTCAACTGTTGCTCCGAAACGGAGGTCGGCGCTTCAGCCATCAGGTCAATGGCCTTTGCGGTCTTGGGGAACGTGATGACCTCACGCAGGTTGGCTGCGCCGGCAAGCAACATCACAATGCGATCGAGGCCCAGCGCGATGCCGCCGTGCGGTGGCGTGCCATACTCCAGCGCATCGAGGAAGAAACCGAAGCGCTTGCGGGCTTCTTCATCACTGATGCCGAGCGCGCGGAAGATCACCTGCTGGACATCCTTGCTGTGAATGCGGATGGAGCCCGAGCCGAGCTCGAGGCCGTTCATCGCAAGGTCGTAGCAATCGGCGCGCACGCTGGCAGGATCGGAAACCAGATTGGCCATGTCCGCTTCGTACGGCGCGGTGAAGGGATGATGCGCAGGCATCCACTTGCCCGAGCCGAGCTCGTACTCGAACATCGGAAAGTCAGTCAGCCACATCGGGTGGAAGGCTTTGCCGCCGTCGATCAGATTATCGTCAGCGCTTCGCGCTCTCGCCATTTCGACGACCTCATCGGTGATACGGAATGCGCCGTGACGGTCGGCGTACTTTTTTGCCAGCTCGGCGCGGAAGTTGCCCGCGGCCGCGTAGACGTTGATCTCGCGCTCGCTCAACCGGCCGGAGAATTTGGTGTCGCTGGCCTTGATGTGGTGCGCAGGGTCGCCGGCAACGACGATCACGAAATCGGATTCAGCCGCCCCCGCAAGCTCGCGCACCTTCGCCGCCGCTTCAGGAAAGCTCTTCGCCAGGCGCTTGAAATCATCGATGAACTTCGCACCTTTCTTCTGGTCGAAAAGCGGATGATTCTCTTCGCGTTCCTTGCGGCTGAGCTCGCCCACTCCGGGAATGCGCAGAGCCACGACGGGCAGCGCCGGGTCGATCTGAAGCGTGGTCAGAGCTTCGTCTGTGAATGCGGAGCGAACGTCGGTCAGGCCGGGCAGCCGTAAGTCCGGTTTGTCGGTGCCGTATTGGCGCATCGACTCGTCATAAGAGATGCTCGGGAACGGAACGGACAAATCGACTCCCGCAGCGGCGAATGCCGCCTTCATGAATTGCTCGACAACCCCAAACACATGCTCGCGCCGAGGAAAGCTCATCTCCAGGTCAACCTGCGTGAATTCCAACTGCCGGTCGGCGCGGAGATCCTCATCGCGGAAACAGCGCGCGATCTGAAAGTAGCGATCGAAACCCGAAATCATCAGGATCTGCTTGAAGATCTGCGGCGACTGTGGCAGTGCGTAGAACTCGCCGGGATGCACACGGCTGGGAACCAGAAAATCTCTCGCTCCCTCGGGAGTGGATTTTGTCAGGATCGGCGTTTCAATCTCGAGAAATCCCTGCTTCGAAAGGCTCTCGCGAATCGCAAGGGTAATCTCATGGCGAAGGCGGAAGTTGTGCTGCATCTCCGGGCGGCGCAGGTCGATGTAGCGGTACTTGAGGCGAACTTCTTCGTTCTGGATCGCTTCTTCGGAAGGCGAGAATGGCGCCAGGCGCGTGTCGTTCAGCACGCGCAATTCGGTGGCCTCAATCTCGATCTCGCCAGTCTCCATCTTGGGATTGATGGCGTCCTTGTCGCGCAGGCGCACCTTGCCCACGGCGGCAACAACATACTCAGGGCGCACCTGCTCGCCCTTGGCGTGGCCTTCGGGCGTGAGTTCCTTGTCGAGGACGATCTGGGCTATTCCCGAGCGGTCGCGCAGGTCGAGGAAGATCAGGTTGCCGTGGTCGCGGCGGCGGTTCACCCAGCCCATCAAAACGACCTGCTGACCGGCGTGCCCGGCGCGCAGCGTCCCGCACATGTGCGTCCGTTCGAGGTTGCCTAAAAAATCGAGCACGATTCTATTCCTTCGTTGCGTTGAAAGGGCACGACTTCAGTCGTGCCGTAAAGATCCCGAAAAACACTTCGCGGCTTTCGCCGCTGCGGGAAATCCGATTGCCGCCCCGCAGCGATTCTTAGGGCTGAAGCCCAGCGGTTGATCATCTGCCAATTTGGCACGACTTAAGCCACCCCAGCGACGAAGACCTGTTGCCGGGGCTCCGGCAAGTCATGCCGTGACACTTTTGCTTCTTTCGCAAGCTCTTGAGGACACCCGCACACGAAGCGCAATGTACAACAGCTCTGACCACAGACCACTGATCACTGACCACTGGGTTCTGCAAGAACCCGCGCCAGCTCCGCGCGAGGAACTTTCGTTTGCGTGCCTGAGGCGAAGTCCTTCACTGTCAGAATACCGGATCGCAGCTCGTCTTCGCCCAGGATGACAATGCGCCGCGCCATCTTATCGGCGGTTTCGAAGGACTTTTTCAGACGGAAACCGCCGTCGCCAAGCTCAATGCGCAAGCTGGCTCGCCGCAGTTCGCGGGCAAGAGTGAGGGCTGCGGCGCTGAGGTTTTCGCCGAGGGGCGCGATGTAGGCGTGGATCTTCTCCGGTGCAGCGGACGATTGCGCAGATTCTTGCGCTTGCAACGTGAGCACCAGCCGGTCGAGGCCAATGGCGAAGCCGATGCCCGGCGCCTTGGGCCCTCCAATGGACTCACTGAGCCCGTCGTAGCGTCCTCCTCCGAGCAGCGCGTTCTGTGCACCCAATCCGCCGTGGGTAAATTCGAAGGTTGTCCGCGTGTAGTAGTCCAGGCCGCGCACGAGGCGATGATTCGGTTTGTAGGCCACGCCTGCCGCGTCGAGCGCTGCCGTGACGGCGGCAAAGTTGGCGCGCGAGTCCTCGTCGAGCGAATCGGCGATCACTGGCAGCGTGGCGATGATGGGCTGGTCTTCCGGCACTTTGCAATCGAGAACGCGCAACGGATTGGTGACTGCGCGTCGCTGGCAATCTGCGCACATCTTTGGCGCGACTTCGACGAGCGCGGCGCGGAGCACAGCGTTGTATCGTTCGCGGTCCGCGGAGGACCCAACGGAGTTGAGCTCCAGCGTCCATCCCGTGATGCCCAGCTCGTCAAGCAGGGTGACCAGCATCTCCAGAACTTCGGCGTCGCGCAGCGGCGATTCGCTGCCCGAGGAGGGAGGGCCGATGACCTCGGCGCCGATCTGCCAGAACTGGCGGTAGCGCCCCTTCTGCGGGCGTTCGCGGCGAAATTGCGGACCGATGTAATAGAGCTTCTGTAACTGGCCGGTCTCGCCCAACTTGTGCTCAATGTAGGCGCGCACCACGCCGGCGGTATTTTCGGGGCGCAGCGTCAGGGATTGTGATTTTTCCGACTGCGCGCGCGCGCGATCTTCCCACGTGTACATTTCCTTCGAGACGATGTCCGTCTCTTCGCCCACACTGCGCGCAAACAGTGCCGTGTCCTCGAAGATCGGCGTCCGAATCTCGCCGAAGTTGTAGCGGGCAAAGACCTGGCGCGCCGTCGCTTCGATGCGGTTCCACAGCTCCATCTCCGGCGGCAAAAGATCGCGCGTGCCCCGCACAGCTTTCAGGGTGGCCATATCCTATCTAGTTTAAATGGCAGAAGGAGCGGAATGTGCTGATCACACCGGACTGACCAATGCTGCCGCTACGTAACAATCCGGCTGGTCAGAGTGTGCCACCAGGCGGGAGCGCCGCGGAACAAGTAGATCTGGAGCGTTTGGCAAACGATGAGCGCGGGCAGCGCGACGCGGTAGACGACATTCACGCTGCGGTTGACGAGCAGGTCGCGTGCGACGCCGAGAAGAATGACCGCGTCGACGCAAAAGTAGAAAAGATTGTGGTCGAAGAGGTAATTGTTCCGGCCAAAGGCAGCGTCGAGCAGGACGCAGGTGGCAATGAAGAGCAGCCGGCGATGCAGCTCCGGCTTTTTGCGCCAGAGAATGGCGAGCAACACACATGGCGCGAACTCAACCATGTCGCCCCAGGGAACGCTGAGAAACACGTCGGTGCCCGGCTCGTGCAGGGTAAACCAGTCAAAACGGGCCATCACGACGGCGATCACAAATCCCAGCACCACCATGGTCGCCGCGAGCGCTGCGCCAAACCAGCCGAAAAAGCGGTGCACTTTGACGTTGCGTGTGCGCACCAGCGTTGACTGGAAAATGTAGAACAGTACCCAGGACGAGAACGCCGCGCCATGAAACCACAGCAGCAGCGGACGCGGCGGCGATGCGTGAAATAGGTTCGGGTTGACGGTGTTGTGAAATCCCCAAACGACAATCCCTGCGATGAGCAGCGACATCGTGAAGTAGAAGTACTTATCCACGAACCCGCCGCGGCCGGTGAAAGTGTGCGTTGGGCGCGCAAGGGCGCTTTGCGTGAGAGAAGCCATCGTCCAAACCTCAACTGTGATCTCAACCGGGGGAAGCGCTTTTGGAGCGTTTCTTTGGGGGGCCGTGTGTGAAGAGTCTAGCAAAGCGTTTGCAGCCGCTCAACGCCAAAATCCGAGGGCAAAAGGAATGCTGCCTGTGACGCCGAAGACTGCCGCTTTCTTCAGACTCACTCGAGACATTCTGACCGTCCGAAGAGGAGACTAGATTGCGAGTACAAAAGTACTCAATTCACCGAAACCAAAGAAATCCGGTGGGTACTTCGAGGTTACTATCGAGTTATCAGTTCTGCGCGTTGGTAATTACGACAGAATCAATTGCCTCTTTGGGATTTGGGCGCAGGTCACTCTCGACCCTGCGCACAGCAAGTCGGCAGCGACCCCACTGCCGGTCACGTACGTTCCGACCGCTGTAGGCGCGCGATGCGAAGCAGGCAAGCGCAGAGAGGCCGTGAACGGAGCTCGAAATGAACTGCTCGACTGATCGCACTGCCAATAAGCTCTCTCCTTGGGCAGCCAGCCGCAACAATCGCACGATTCATTCCCTTCAGTCTCGAATTTCAGACTCGGATCCCCGCAGATCGCAAATCCGCAGCTGCATGGCTGGCGGCGCGGCTTTGTTAATAGCCGCCGTAGCGGCACAGGCGCAGTTCGGCGCCCAGCCGGTTGGCGCCATGTCGGGAAATCAGCGAGTCACGGTAACGGCGTCGGATGTGGGCACGGTCGGCAGCGTGGAGGTGTTGACACTGGGCTCGGCCGGCAGAGATTTCGCCCCTGGGACGGGCTCATCGACATGCGGCGGCGCGAACCTCGCGATTGGATCAACTTGCACGGAATCGGTGACATTCACGCCTGCAGCGCCGGGCCTCAGGATTGGGGCGGTCGTGCTTCTGGGCAATGTGAGCGGGGTGCGAACGGTTCTGGGCACTGCGTACCTTTCCGGAACGGGAACAGGCGGTTTGGGCGCGCTCGTCACAGGCAATGTTTTGCCCGTGGCCGGCCAGTTTGGTCTCTACACCGCGGTGGATGATGGACAGCCGGCGACCCAAGCCCAGCTGTACCTGCCCAGCGGTGTGGCCGTGGACGGCGCGGGAAACCTCTATATCGCCGACAGCGGCAACAGTGTGGTCCGCGTGATTTCCGCGGCCACGGGCAACATCATGACGATTGCGGGCAATGTGAGCGGCACAATCTGCGCGGGCAGCACCGATTCGATCGGCGACGGCTGCGCGGCCACGCAGGCGAAATTTGATCAGCCTGAGGGTGTGACTCTCGACAGCAGCGGGAACGTGTACATCGCCGACACTTCAAACCATCGCATCCGCGAAGTGAGCGCGGCGACGGATACCATCTCGACGATTGCGGGCAACGGGTTTATGAACGCCAACGGCACGGGCGGATACAACGGCGACGGAATCGCGGCCACGAGCGCTGAGCTCAATTTTCCCTACGCTGTGGCCTTTGACGCAGCCGGGAACATGTATATCCCCGACTCGCGGAACCACCGCGTTCGCGAAGTTATAGCGGCCGGCGGCATAATCACGACGACCAGTAAAATCGCCACGTTTGCCGGAACGGGAAATGCGGGCGCCACGCCGTGTACGGCAACGCCGGTGCAGGCGGCGCAAGCCGATGTGTGGACGCCCTCTGGTGTCGCGGTCGATGCCGCCGGCAATGTGTATATCGCTGAGACGCAGAATGCGGCGATCCGCAAGGTGAACGCGGCCACCGGTCTTATTTCGATCCTCGCCGAAAACGGCTGCGGCAGCACTTACTTTGCCACCCAGTTTCAGACAGTTCAACTTTATGGGCCAATCGGTCTGTTTCTTGACGGCGCTGGGGATCTCTACGTCGCTGACACGCTGGATATGGTCGTGCGCGAAGTTCAAGGCAACTTTGCCGCGCTCAACTACTCCACACCGGTGCGGCAAGGCGAAACCTCTGCAACGCAAACCCAGACAGTGGAGAACGACGGAAATGCCGCGCTCGACCTGACGAGCATTGTGGCGGCAACCAATGCCGCGATCGATACGACCGTGGCAAACTCATGCGCGATCGGAGCGTCACTGGCCGTCAATTCGGATTGTGAGATCGGGGCCGTCTTCGCCCCGGCAGCATCTCCCACGTTGGCCGGCAATCAGTCGGAAACGCCGAACATCAGCGTGAGCGAGGATGCGCAACCCAGCATCGCCGCGGCAAATAATCCGCTGAATATCGAATTGGTGGGAACAGCCGAACCCGTGAATTCGACGACCACAACACTCACATCGAATCCCAATCCATCTGGATTTGGACAGAGCGTGACATTCACAGTCAATGTCACCACGGGCCTTGGAACCGGTAACCTGACCGGAATAGTTACCCTCACTGACACATTCAACGGCAATACGACAACGCTGGTTTCAGGATTGGCGCTGAATGCTTCGGGCACCGCAACCTATGCGGCTTCGGGCCTCGGCGTAGGACAGCACTCGATCGTTGCATCGTACGCGGCGACACCACCCACTTTGCCAGCAGCTCGACGCCGGCGCTGATTCAAAGCGTCCTCGAAGGCACGGCAACTGCGCTCACTTCAAGCGCGAATCCGTCTTCGGTGGGCCAGAACGTCACGTTCACGGCGACGGTATCGATCTCTGGTGGCGGTGGCGTCACTCCCGATGGCACGGTTACGTTCATGGACGGAACCGCCATCCTGGGCACGCAGACACTGAATGCCGGCGGTGTAGCTACTTACTCGACCGCTTCATTGGCCAATGGTCTGCACCAGATCAGCGCAATCTATAACGGCGATTCGTCGAAGGAAATTGAGGGCAGCAAATCGGCAGTCCTGAGCCAGGACGTATTGGCAACCTCGTCGATCACGCTGACTTCGTCGCTCAACCCGTCGATCTATGGCAATCCAGTCATCTTTACAGCAACGGTTCCTTCCAGCGCCACCCAGGCGGCCACAGGGACGGTCAATTTTCTGGACAACGGCACGCTGATCGGCACGGGAACACTTGCGGGGAATCCCGGCGTGGCCACGTTCACCACGTCTTCGCTGATGGTGGGCACTCACGGCATTTCCGCGAGCTACGCCGGCGACGCCTACAACGGGGCGAGCACTTCGCCGGTGGTGAGCCAGACGGTCAATCAGGCGCAGACTTCGACCACCGTGTCCGTCGCAACCAGTCCCGGCGTAGCAGGATCGCCGGAAACCATCACAGCCACAGTGAAAGTCATCACGGGAGCGGCCACGCCGACCGGTACGGTGACCTTCACATCGGGAACCACGCAATTGGGTAGCGCCACACTGAGCGCCGGAACCGCGGCGATCACGCCGGCCCTTGGGCCGGGAACCCACCAGATCATCGCTACCTATAGCGGCGACGCAGATGACTCCGGCAGCTCTTCGGCTCCTCTGCCGCTCACCGTGGTGCAGGCTACAACTCAAACCGCGCTCACCATCACGCCCAATCCGGCGCTGGTGCTGGCTCCCATTACCTTCACAGCAAAGGTGACCGGTAATGGCGGAGCTCCGACCGGCAGCGTGAACTTTCTGGCAAACGGAGACGTGATCGGCGCTGGAACCGTCGGTGCTTCAGGGACTGCGACCCTCAGTACGTCGACGCTCGCAGCGGGTACTTACGTCGTCACCGCCGCCTACACGGGAGACGCTAATGACAGCGGCAGCACTTCGGGGCCAGTCTCGCTGACGGTGTCGCTGGCTACGACGACCACCGCGGTAACAGTCTCGCCCAGCCCGGCACTGGTTGGGACGGCGATTACCATCTCCGCGAAGGTGACGAGTGATGGAGGGACTCCGACGGGAAGTGTCAATTTCATAGCCAACGGAAACATCCTTGCCGCAGCGACACTGAATGCAGGGACCGCCAGTTTTGCTACCTCGTCATTGACGCCCGGCACCTACACGATCACCGCAGCCTATGCCGGCGATGCTGCCGACTCGCCCAGCACCTCCGCGCCCGTCAGTGAAACGGTAAACCTGATTCCGACGAATACCGACCTTGGCATAACGTCGACGGCCGGAACCAATCCGCAAGTCGTCCTGGTGGCGTCGGTACTGAGCAACTCGGGGCCCCCACCCACTGGGACAATCACGTTCAGCGCCGGCTCGACAACCATAGGCTCGGCAACGCTCGACTCAAGCGGCGTGGCCACGCTCACTCCGAACCTGACGAACGGCGTCAATTACAGCATCGTCGCCGTTTATAGCGGAGACGCGGTTCACAGCCCGTCGACTTCGCAGCCGATCGCCATCTCGGGAACGGCATTCGGATTCAATATCGGCGTCACGCCGCCGACGGTCACGGTGGCGACCTCGCAGAACGTCACGGTCAACATCAACCTGACCTCGAACGGAGATTTCGCCGATACCATCGGACTCGGCTGCGCGTCGCTTCCAGCGGGAGTGACCTGCCACTTCTCGAGCCCCAGCCTCCAACTGGCGGCAGATGGCGTGGCGAGCGCGCAGCTCACGATTGACACAAACAATCCCTTGAGCGGGGGCGCATCGGCGACGAACGTCGGCACGCAAAGCCGAAAGATCTCACTTGCTGGTCTGTTGCTACCGCTCAGCATGTTCTTCGGATGGGTCTTCTGGCGCTTCCGCCGGAGAAACGCCGGAGTCTTTGCGACGATCGTCGCTCTGGTCTTGTCGGCTGCTGCCTTGATGACCACCGGATGCAACAGCTTTACCCAGAACACCGCTGCTCCAGGCAATTATGTGATTCAGGTAACCGGCACGGGTGCGAACAGCAACGTCGTCCACTACCAGAATGTTTCGCTCGACATTACAAAGTGAGTTGCTGGGAAGATTTGAGAATCGGAGTGGATGCGAAGGAACGTTGAGAGCTTTGCTTGATATGGGTTGCCGGCGGAAACCAAATTCGGGATTGCGGTTTCGCAGTGGCGCAGCGCTCGTCCTGAGCGCAACCATCTTTTGCATGGTGGGGGGCAGTGCGCACGGCCAATCCGTTTATGAGGGCGACCAGGGTGGCCTCAAAATATCGGCCGGCTCAACTGGCTCCGGATCCTATTTGCAATATGGCCAGCGGAAGTTGCTGGGCCTCGCCGCCGTAGTGGACGTGGATACGAAACGCCGCATCGGAGTTGAGGCGGAGGGACGCTGGCTGGAGTATCGCCAGACGGCAAATGTGCACGCCGAGACTTCTTCGGTTGGCGGGCGCTACCACTTCGATGTCGGCAGGTTTCAGCCTTATGCAAAGGGATTAGCCGGGTTCGGCGATTTCAACTTTCCTTACAACTACGCGCACGGACACTACCTCGTTTTGACGGCGGGGGACGGGCTCGACTTTCACTGGACAAACAGAATCTATGTGCGAGCCGCTGACGTTGAATTTCAGGACTGGCCCCAATTCACGTTCGGCAATATGACGTCAGTTGCTGTCAGTGCCGGCCTTCGCGTCCGCGTTTTCTAAAGGGCTGCTCTGGGTGCCGAAAACATTCGCGCCCGCTGAGTGGTCTGTCGTACCGCAATAAGGAAATCAATCTCATGACTCGCTTTCAAACGTGATTCGGATCACGGTCGGCCGACCCAAGCCTTGGCTAGGCTCAAGGTGAGGGCGCGACCTCCGAGCGCGCCTGCGATCGAGGAGCAAACTTCTCATGGCTTATGTCGTGACCGATGCCTGCATCAAGGACTTTGTTTGCGTAGCGGAATGTGCGACTGCCGCTATCGCGCCCACGGAGAGCGATCCTGCCGCCGCAACTGTGACCCAGGTTTACATCAATCCCGATGAGTGCATCGACTGTGGCAACTGCGCATCGGTTTGCGAGCAGAACGCGATCTTCGCCCTTGACGAACTGCCGGCCGACAAAGCGCAGTTTGCAGAGAAAAACAAGAACTATTTCAATTAGTCCGCGTCCCCTCTGACCGTACGCGGCCGCTCCATTGCTTTGTTAGTCGGGAGCAGGTGCAGGTGATTGCGCTTTTGCGCCTTGACTCGCCTCGCCCTGCCCTGCCGTTGCAGCAGACCCTGCTGGCGCTGACGGCGCAGGCGGACTGGGCGCCGCCTTGCCGGTTGGATTCGTTTCCGCAGGCGGAATTGCCTGCTGCGCGGCCGGTGGCGTGGCCGGAGATGACGGCTCTGCCGTTCCTGGCGCCGGCGTCTCAGACGGGCTTGTTTCCGAAGGCGAAGTAGCCGGGGGCTCCGCGGGTGCCGCTGGCGTCGCCGGATGTTGTTTCGGAGCCTCGGAGGCGGGCAAGGCGACGGGGATCACCGGAAGAGTGACCGACTGCACGGTTGCCGGGTCGTCGCGCAGCTTCAAATACAGAACGCCGTTTACCGGGTGGGGAACGATGAGTTGCATTCCGGTAAATGCGGAAGGCACGTCCGTCGGATTATCGAAAGACGGCGAAGCGGCAAACGATTCCGCAAGAAAAAGGTCAGAGCCGCTCAACATACAGGGCCTCGATTGAGACCTCGGGCAGCGTAGCTCCTTGAACCCGGGAAGCCGTACAAATGTGCCCAGGGGCACCCAATCGCCGGCTGCGCCGTCAGCAGCAACCGCACGCACACGCACCGGCCCGAAAGCCGAGTTCCCAAAACGCGTGATGGGCTCCAGGCTGGCCTCGGCAGTGTCAGAGTTTTCAAGCATGAGACTGCCATCGGTCAGAGCCAGCGTTGTATGAAAGCTCAAATCGTCTGAAGCCACCTCGATCTTTTCGTCTCGGGGAAACGCTTCCGGTACGACCGACCTGAGAAAGAAGACAAGCCGGCCGTCGATGGGCAAATCATCGGGGCTGCCGAGTTGAACCGGCTGGTCCGCCGCGCTGCTATCCTGCTGAACACCTTTGCTCAACAGTGTGATCCGGGGTCGTGGAGGCTCAACGGTGACGGGCGCTTTAAGCGTTCGGGCGTCCTTGAGTTCCACGTGAGCGATGTACGATTTCAAAGGCTCCAGGCTTGCCGTGGATTCCTCTGCATTCATCATCAACTGATCGAGGTTCTCGGCGCGCTTCAAAGTGGATGGAGTGAAGGTGATGCCGTCGACTTTGGCTTTTGCTACCTCGTCGAGCCGTGTGCCTTCCAGTAGTGCCGTCTTGTCGCCGGAGCTGAGCGTTAATCCAGCGAGCGACGCTTCCGCGTCATACGCTTCCAGCGCCACGTGGTCCGGTTTGAGCAGCCCGTACTGGTAAATGGCGACGGTCACCGGCCCGGGCGCCGCTTCTTTCAAGGGCACCTTCACGTCCAGCGTACCCAGCTTCAGCGATTTCCAATCGGCGGCCGCCATGCTGCTTCCGCTGGTTTGCGCTTCCACCTTATCTACGCAGACCGAGCTTTGGCCCTCGAAGTGAAGGATGTCATCACGGCCAACAACCAGCGCGGTCTGGTCGGCCGGAGGCAGCGTCCACATTCCGGGCGCAGGCGAGAACAGCCGGTACTGTGGCCCTTCCCAATCTTCAAAACCCCACTTGCCGCGCACCACGCCGACGAGCTCTCCCGTTGGGAGCTTGGGAATGGGCTGAGTGGCCACAAGTCCGCCGCGGCTCGGATCGGCCATCAGGGGCACATTGACGGCCGCCGCCTTTTGATCGCCGCTGGTTTCCACTTGCAGATACAGGTCATGCGCCATCTCAGTGGCAAAGATCAACGGCGCTCCCTCGGCAGGCAGGACAATCCGCGGCTTCAGCGCGCAAAAATTGGCTTCGGGGTCGACGGGATGAAGGGGTTCCGGCCTTGCGTCACCGATCGGCGGCAGAGCAACCACGACCACCGACTTCGGATTGCGGAAGGAAGGCGGCATGTTCAGCCTCAGATTGAGGCTGTCCGTCTTGGGCAGGGCGAGCGCGGGAATGTATTGGAAATGCGCAGTGTGCAGCGAGGACAGGATGCGGGCGGTGTCGACAATCGCCCCGATGTAGGGACTGTAAGCACCACCGCCGGCCATGGTCGTCGAGCTGAGAGCGTTCACCAGGTCCAGAGCCGATCCGGTCGTCAACTGGTTCAAAAGCGACTGCGCGTTCGCGTCGTCGAGCACCATGCCTTCAGAGTTCTGTGAAAGGCAGGAAGCCTGCTGATCATAAGGCTTCGCGAAACAGTTCTCGTTGATTTTGATTCCCAGGCTGCGAGCCGCCATCTCAGCCCGCACCTTCAATGCTGCGGGGTCGAACTGCGATGTGATCTTGACGTCGGAGAGATAGTTTTCCAGGCGCATCCGTTCCCAACTGGCGGCCTGCAGATCCTGGGCGGCGCGCACAAACGAGCCCGGTTCATCCTGCACCGCTTTGCGCAAGGTATTGAAATCACCGCCTGTCTCCGGCGCCAGAAACAGCAGCGCCTGCTGAGCTTCAGCGGGAACGGTCACGAAAATCCCCTCGTCGTGGGCCTGGCGAGTCCAGGTTTCTACGCGGGTGAACCAACTGGGTGGTGGAGGATTCGTGGACCCGCGCAGAAAGGCGATCACGAGAACAAAGTGGGTGGCTTGACTCTCAGGCAGGTCGGGATGAACCCAAAGCCGGTCTCCAGGCAGCAGGTTGGGCACCTCAGAAACCGGCAAGGTGAGGTCTCCACGTTTCACGTGCACGTCTACTTTGGGGCCGGAGAGATCGAACGGAGGGGCCTCAGCGCACAGCAGGGAAGAGGTAAGGCAAAAAGAGACAGTAACCAGGAACAGCAGACTGCGACGCATATATACCATTCTACGAATTTCCGGCCTGGGGGTGAACGAGATGAAGTTACGTGCCCTGAAATCCACATCTTAGGCAGAAAATCCCCGCAAATTTGGCCTTGCCCTCGTTGGATTGAGCTAAAATTCTTTGACAATCCCAGGGAAAAATATCTGTTGTCAGGCCGGGTGCCCGTGCATATGATGGATCATTAACCGTAGCTCTGTGAATTACCATCGCTCCCATATCTGTTGGCTGGAAAGATGCACGAGCTTACGGTACCAGCCGATGTAACGCAATTAACGCATTCTTTATTTCAAGAAGCGTACGAGTATGGTGCCGGTCTCCCCCAATCCCAAGAGCTTTTGAACGGGTCTGTAGGACGAAGTCTGTTACCTGATGCACGCGGCGCAACACGCGGCCCGGGCCAATCAAATGGACCGGCCAGATTGCAGGCTGCGCGGCTGCGGACGGCAGCAGAGGGAGAAGAAGAGATGAAACTGGCGAGAGCTGCGCATCAAAACCTCGAAAACGGCAGCCTGAGTATCCCCGCGGCCGAAGAGATTATTGAAGAAGCATTAAACGAGTTGGCCTTTTCCCAGGATCCAGGTTTGGTGAGGGCGCTTCGATTCCTGGCTCCTCCGGGGTACCAGGCCATTGTGGAGCTCTGCGGCGAGAATGGCCGAAGCAAGCGCCGCAACGCTACGGCGGATACCTGGTCACCTGAGGAAGACGAAGTACGCATCTACTTTGAGCGCATCGAAGGCGACGAGCCGGTACCTAGATTGAGGGACGCGCGCACCTTGGCTCCTCATTCGGTCGAGGAGGATCTTGAAGAGGAAGAACCGGCAATGCCCGCGGATATGGATGCCCGGGTGAAGGAACTGTGCGCCGCCCTGGCTGAGGCGGAGCGCGGCGGCCATGCCTTTATCGCCCTGAAGTGGTTCCGCGATTCCTTCCTGCCCCGCAAGGCTTTCCGCTGGAACCAGCATCCCGAGACACGGCAGGCCGTGTTGGCCGAGGCGATCCAGCGCGGAGTGGTCCTGACCAGCAAAATCGCCAATCCCAAAACCCCGGCGTATCCCACCACCACGATCCGCCTCAACCGCGCCGAGGCCGGGATTCCCGAGGAAGCGCAGCGGTTCCATCCGATTGAGGTCCAGGGCGAGCCTGTGACTGCAGCGGTCGATGAAGAACGAGGGAACGAGTGAGCTTTTACTTTCTTGAGGCAACAGCGTTTGCAAAGCTTTTTGTTCGCGAAGCCGGCACGGATGCGCTGATCAAGTTAATGGAAACTGCGGAAGACAACCGCAAGCTGATCTCAGCCGCGACTCCGCTCGAAGTTTATGCAGCCATCCGGCGGCGCGAACGCTCAGGACAAATTGGCTCCATAGCCGCGGCGGGCGCGCTCGAGCTGTTGCGCCTGGAGGCGGCGAGAATGGTCCAGCAGCCGTTGAATCCCGGGGTTCTTGAAGCGGCTCGACAGCTGGTGGACCGCACCATGCTGCGCTGGCCCGAGGCTCTGCAACTGGGCGCTGCCTGCACATCACGCGATATGTTCCCGGGCACCGAGATCGTCTTCGTTTCCTCTTCGACGGCTTTGCTTGACGCGGCGAAGGCTGAGGGATTTCTGACGATCGACCCAGCCAATCTGCCGCCAGAGGAGCCGCAGCCGGAAAAAGAACTGGAAGCCGCGAATGAGTAAAAGTCGCTACTGCGCGGCCTGTCCCACTTCCACAATCATGAATGTGTCCGGCTTGGGCTGCGGCCGGTGTTGTCCCGGCGCAAGCGCCTCAAGCTCTGCCGTGGCGAGATAGATCGTATGTGTTGAGGAGTCGACGCCCATGGTGCGCGCGCCGTTGGGTGTCTTCACGACCTGCTCCACCTCATACTTTCCATCCTTCTGGCCGACCACGGTGAGCGTTCCATCTCCGCAGCTTGCGAAGGCCTGTGCCCCGTCAATCTTGGTAGCATCCACGCCGGCTCCGATGGGCAGATCGGCCACAACCTTGCCGTCCTCGGTGCTCATCACGATTAGCTTTTGCGGGTTGCGGCAGCCGATGAAGAGCAGATGACTCCGGCCGTCGAGAGCCATCCCCACCGGATGGCCGCCGGGCGCAACCGGCCAGCGCGCGACCACCTTCCGCGTTTTCAGGTCGACGACAGCCACAAGATCTTTGTCCGCGAGATTGATGTAGACCTTCCCGTCGGGGTCGGCTGCAAGGAACTCGGGTGAGCCTCCCAGGTCGATTGGCGGATCAATCTTGCCGTTGACGGGATCGATGTCCGGTTTGAAGGTCATCAGTTTCCCGCCGTCACCCGAGACGGCGAGAACGAGGTCCATCGCGCGGTCATAGATGATGCCGTCAGAATCGGGCATGGTGGCCAGCTTGCCCAGCACGGCATAAGTCTTCAGATCGAAGACCAGGATCGCGCCGCTCCCGCCGCCGTCGGTGATGAACCCGCGGTTCAATGCGGGAACAATCGCCGTGCCATGCGATCTTGTCTGCCCCGGAATGTCTCCCAGCAGCTTGCCGGTTGCGCCGTCGATCACCATGGTGTGCGTGCTGCGCGTAACGAACACGCGATGTGTATCCCGGTCAACGGTTACGTAATCCCATCCCCCATCGCCGCCCAGATGCACAGTTTTTGTCACATCCCATTTGGGCTGCGCCAAAATCGGCAAGGCGCCGGCGAGCAGGAGCGCCGGCAGCGCCAATACAACCGTCCGCGTGATTCGCATCAGATTCCTCCAGTTTGGATCGCAGGTCTCTGCCGCACGATCCGCAGGCGTTCGACCGCCATCGAAAATGTAGCACAGTGAAGCTGAAAACATGCTGAAGGCAAAAATGAAACCGCAGGCACTGTCATTATCCTGTCACTGTTGCCCCGGATACGACACTCTCGTCTGCGCATTGAGTCTAATTTTCTGCATGTCGATGAGAATCATCCCCTTCCCAATTCGTCGCGGAATCTGGCTTGCGGTCCTGGGTCTTGCTACCGCGCTCGCGCCGGGCCGGCCGCACTGCTCGCAGGCTCAGTCGCTGGTTGCGGCGAACACGGCGCTTTCCTCGCCGGCGGGCCAATGGAAGACGATCGACGATAAAACCGGAAAGGTGAAATCGATTGTCGCCATCCGCGAAGTCAACGGAGAACTCGTCGGAACGATCGAAACTCTCTTCAACCCTCCGGTTCCCCATCCCACCTGCTATCTGTGCAGCGGCGCGATGAAGGACCAGCCGCTGGTTGGGCTTCAAATTCTTTGGGGCTTCAAAAAGAACAACAGCCAGTGGTCCGGCGGGCAGGTCCTCGATCCCGAAACGGGCAAAGTCTATCGTGCTTCGCTTGCAGTTGAAGACGGAGGCAAGAAACTGCGACTCCACGGCTACATCGGCATCCCGCTTTTGGGCCGCACGCAGTTTTGGTCGCGCGCGGAGTGAGAAGACAGCTTTTAGCCTTTAGCTATTAGCTCTCAGCCGCGATCCGATTCCTGCCGGTTTCGAGGCCGAAGCAAGGTAAACGTGCTCGCTCCCGCACCG
The DNA here is from genome assembly GCA_963751285.1 of uncultured Acidobacteriaceae bacterium. GTDB lineage: Bacteria > Acidobacteriota > Terriglobia > Terriglobales > Acidobacteriaceae > Telmatobacter. Next base: position 157,688 of record CAVVUE010000021.1, read on the forward strand.
AAAAGCTAAAAGCTAATATCTAACAGCTAATAGCTGCCTTTCGTTATGATTCCCACATACATGCCCCATTCCAAGCGCGAATCTAGGTGAATCCATGACCAACCCGGCGCCCGAAGTGCGCGATCCGAAATCGCAACTGCGCAAGACCATGGGCTTCTGGGATGTGCTGCTGTTCAACATCGCAGCGGTCCTGGGACCGCGCTGGATTGCAGCAGCAGGACACAACGGCACCTCCTCCATCAGCCTGTGGGTAATCGCCGCGGTCTTCTTCTTCGTGCCTGGCGCGCTGGTCATCAACGAACTCTCATCGCGATTCCCTGAGGAGGGCGGCATTTACGCGTGGGCGCGCGACGCCTTCGGCCCCTTTCACGGCTTTGTCGCCGGCTGGACTTATTGGATTTACACCGTCTTCTACTTTCCCGGTCTGCTCCTTGCCAGCGCATCGATGGCCGCTTACGCCGTGCCGGGCCGCGGCGCCGCGCTGGCTGACAATCGCCCCTTTCTGCTCTGGGTGTCGCTTGCCATGCTGTTGGCCGCAGTGGTCCTGAACATCATCGGCCTCAACATCGGCAAGTGGCTGCAGAATGCCGGCGGAGTGGGCACTTATGTTCCACTGCTCATCCTTCTCGCGCTGGCCGTGGTGGTGTACGCACGATATGGCTCGGCAACTCATTTCACGCTTCGGAACATGCTGCCGATGTGGAATTGGGACACGGTAAACTTCTGGTCGCAGATCGCATTTGCTTTTACCGGCCTCGAGCTCGTTTCCTGCATGGCCGAAGAGGTGCACGATCCGCGCAAGACGCTGCCGCGCGCGGTCTTCGCGGCCGGCGCCCTCATCGCTCTCATGTACATCGGCGGCACCTTCGCTGTTCTGGCACTCGCGCCGGCGCCCGGCACCGATCCCAAGAGCGGCGTCTTTCAAGCCGTTGCCGTGGGCTCTGCCACGCTGCGCATCGGGTTTCTCGGCGTGCTTGCGGCGATTCTGGTCACGGCGGGCAATGCCGGCGGCGTGGGAAGCACTGTAGCCGGTGTCGCCCGCGTCCCCTTCCAGGTGGGCATCGATCGCTATCTGCCTGCGGCCTTCGGCAAAATCCACCCGCGCTGGAGAACGCCGTACATTTCCATCCTTGTGCAGGCTGTGCTTTCCGGGGTCATCCTGCTGCTCAGCCAGATCAACGAGACCACGCGTGGCGCATATCAGGAATTGATCGACGTGACGATCATTCTCTACTTTCTTCCATTCCTTTATATGTTCGCCGCGGTCATCACGCTCGCACGGCGCAAAGACCGCGCCGAAAATCCGCACGCAGTGCTCATCCCTGGTGGAAAAGCCGGCGTGTGGATTTGCGGCGGGCTCGGTTTCGTTGTTGTGCTTATCGGGATTTTTGTTTCTCTCGTGCCGCCCGGCGAATCCGCAAACAAATGGCTCTTTGAGCTCAAGGTGGTGATAGAGACGGTGGTCGCCATTCTGATCGGCCTGTTCCTCTACTGGCGCGGCGCGAGGACAAAAGAAAATGAGGCGTAAGGCACAGGCACGCCCGCCGCATCGCCCGCTTACACTGATTCAACATGAGCTTGGCTCTTTCCCTCATTGCACCTGTGCCGATTCCGCCGCATCTGCTTGCCGACTCGCAGGTGATCGCCGCAGCCATCATCTTCGCTGTCAGCTACCTCGTCTTCGCGCTGGGCAAGCTGCCGGGCATGAAGATCGACCGCCCGGGTATGGCAATTATCGGCGCCGTGCTCATGGTGGCCTTCGGCATCGTGCGCGCGGACCAGGCGCTGCGCTTCATCGACTTCGGCACGCTGGTGCTGCTGTTCTCGATGATGGTAGTGGTCGGCTGCCTGCACCTAGCCGGCTTCTTCGACTGGATCACCGGCCAGATCGTGATGCGCCTCAAGCCGCGCCACTTGCTGCCCACGGTCATCTTCATCACAGGCGTGCTGTCGGCATTCTTTGTGAATGACATCATCTGCCTGGTCATGGTTCCCTTCGCGCTGGCCGCCACGCGGCGTATGGGACTCAAGCCGCTTCCTTATCTGCTTGCCGTCGCCACCGCGTCGAACGTCGGCAGCGTCGCCACCATCACTGGCAACCCGCAGAACATGCTCATCGGATCATTTTCAGGGCTCAGTTACCGTTATTTCCTCTGGCGTCTTGGGCCGGTCGCGCTGATTGGGCTGTTACTTGACTGGATTTTGATCCGCCAGCTTTTCGGCGGCGAGCACGTGCCGGAAGAAGCTGCGGAGATTTCTGCCGCAACCTCACACATTGAGCTTCGTTCGCTGCGCAAGCCGGCGATCGTTGTTGTGCTGGTGCTGGCCGGGTTCCTGGGCGGCGTGCCGCCGGCGATGATGGCCGCCATCGGCGCAGCGCTGATGTTGATTTCGCGCACGCGAAATCCGCGACTGGTCTACGACGAAGTCGATTGGGGTCTGCTGGTGTTTTTCGTGGGCCTGTTCGTGATTGTGGGGGGCGCGGAGAATGCCGGCCTCATCAATTACCTCTTCGCCGCTGCCGAGCGCCTCAACCTGCAAAATGCAGGCGTCTTCACCGCGGTCACCGCGATGCTCTCGAACATTGTCAGCAACGTGCCCGCAGTGATGGTTCTCAAGTCACTTGTTCCCGAGTTCCATGACCCGCGAACCGGCTGGCTGGTGCTGGCCATGGCAAGCACGCTCGCTGGTAACCTGACCATCACCGGATCCGTGGCGAACTTGATCGTCGTGGAACGCGCGCACGACGAAGTTCACATCGGCTTCTGGGATTACTCGCGCGTGGGGATTCCCGTCACGCTGCTGACTCTGGCGGTGGGATGGGCATGGCTGAGCTGGGTGCGGTGAGCGGAGGTGCTACTCCCGCCGGAATTTATTCGCCTGCTCGAATTGGTTGCGCAACTCGGGTGTGCGCAGGTTTTCGCGCAGATGGGCTAGGCGCTGTTCGAGAGCCAGCAAAGCCCGCTCCACAGCCTCGGTGTTCGTATGCGCGATGTCGCGCCACATGGAAAACGGGCTGGCGCCGAGCCGCGTCATCTCGCGCAGTGCGCGGCCGCCCACATCCTTAAGCTCGGGAGCGCTTCCCACTTCTTCTTCAAGCAGGGCGCTGAGCGCCGTAGCCGTGAACTGCGGTAGATGACTGACCCACGAGACGAGTTCGTCGTGGCGAACTGGATCGAGATCGAGCGTCTTTGCGCCCATCTTCGTCACCCACTCGCGCCATGTGCACATCAGCGCCGCGCCCGGCCAGGAAACGCCCTCATCCGCGATGGCCCACTTCTCTCTTTCCGAACTGGAGTGCGGATTGGAGCCGGCGGACGCGGGCGTAAAAAGCCATACCGCTCCGCGAAACAGATTGGCATCAGCGAGAGCCGCCCCGCCGCGCTCCTTGCCCGCCATGGGGTGCCCCGGTAAAAACGCCGCGCGCTCAGGTGTGTTGTAGAGCCGCGCGGCAGCTTCGGAGATCATGCGCTTGGTGCTGCCCACGTCGGTGACCATGTGGCTGGGGCCGAGCACAGGCGCAAGCTTCTCCATGAAATCGAGCGTGGCGTAGATGGGTACGGCAAGCAGCGTAACCTGGCTCGCTCGCGCAGCTTCGATAGGATCAGCCGCCACAGAATCGATCGCACCCATGGAGAGCGCGAGGCGGGCCTGCGCCGGACTGCGGTTCCAGCCCACAATCGCGCCCCTGAATCCCGCGGCGCGCAGCGCAAGGCCCACCGATGTGCCGAGAAGGCCAGTGCCGAGGATGGAGATGCGCGAGATCATAGGTGGCGAGTCAGCAAGTCAGCGAGTTAGCAGGTCAGCAACTCATCTTACAGCGTCCGCCCGACGGCCTGAGCGAGGACACGCAGCTCACCGACCAGCTTTTCAAACTGATCGAGGTACATGGTCTGCGCGGCGTCACTGACAGCCTTGTCGGCGTTGGGGTGAATCTCGATGAGCAGCGCATCGGCGCCCGCGGCTACGGCCGCCTTGGCCATAGCGGGCACCATGTCGCGCCGCCCCGTGCCGTGCGACGGGTCGCCGACTACGGGCAGGTGCGATAGCTTCTTCAGCACCGGAATGGCCGCAATGTCCATCGTATTGCGCGTGGAGGTTTCGTAAGTGCGGATGCCCCGCTCGCAGAGAAGCACCTCGTAGTTGCCGCCGGAGAGGATGTATTCGCTCGAAAGCAGCAGCTCTTCAACAGTCGCCGCGATGCCGCGCTTGAGCAGGATCGGCTTGCGCACCTGGCCGAGCTCGCGCAGCAGGTTGAAGTTCTGCATATTGCGTGCGCCCACCTGGAAGCAGTCAACGTAGGGCAGCATGGGCTCGATCTGCGCAATCTCCATGACCTCGCTGACGACGGCCAGGCCGTGGGCGATTGCCGCTTCGCGCATCAACTCGAGGCCGGGGATCCCGAGCCCCTGAAAGCTGTACGGCGAGCTTCGCGGCTTGTACGCGCCGCCGCGCAAGAAGCCACCGCCCGCCGCCTTGACGCATGCGGCGATCTGGAAGATCTGCTCGCGATTCTCGACAGCACACGGCCCGGCGATGATCGCCACCTGCTGCCCGCCGATCCTTGCGCCGTTGGGGAATTCAATCACGGTGCCTTCCGGCCTCCACGCGCGGCCGGCCAGCTTGTAGGGCGCGCTGATGCGGTGCACGTGCAGTACGCCGGGCAGCATTTCAAACTTGGTCAGATCAAGGCCGGCCGTCGCGCCGACGCCGGCCAGGATGGTTTGGAACTCTCCCGTGGTGCGATGCACATCCACGCCGGCCTCTTCCATGGCGTTGATGACGGCATCGATCTGTTCTTCCGTGGCTTTCTCCTGCATTGCGACAATCATTTTTCTTTTCCTGTCTCGGGCGTCTGCCCGGGGTCCCCGGCGACGGGTCTTTGTCGCTGGGGTTCCGGTGGGCCCGCGGCATGGCCGGGCGCGCTCTCGGGCGAGGCGTCCCGGGCGTTTCTCTGGCTAGCCAGCTCGTTGCGTTGCAATGCCCGCATCACGTCGATGATGCGCTCGTAGATATGCGTCAGCTCGATGTCGGGCAGAGGGCCCTTGTTGGCGGCGCGCACGTTCGCGTAGATGATCTTTTCGCGGTTCGGCTCGTACACCGGAAGCGAAGTAGCGGCCTTAAGATAGCCGATTCTTTGCGCGGCGCGGGCCCGCTCGCTGATCAGCTCAACAATCTGGCGGTCCAGGGCATCGATTTGAACTCGCAATTCTTCGATGGTCATTGCAACCTCAAGAGTCAGCTACTAGCTGCTAGCTACTAACTTCATTTCGCAGATGCGAGCCTCGATGTCTTGTTCCGCGAAAAACAAGCTAGTTGCTAGAAGCTGGTAGCTAGAAGCTGTCTTTTTCACCGGGCGGGCGCCGCCTGCGGCAGGTGCAGGCCCTTGATAAATCGAGCCACTGCCCCTGGCGCCGTTTCCGGTCCATGCTCGGAAGTCGCCCGTTCCACCACCTCGACAATGGCGCTGCCGATCACCGCGGCATCCGCAAACTCCGCCACCTGGGCAAAATGTTCCGCATTACTGATGCCAAACCCCACGGCCACCGGCAGCTTGCTCCATCGGCGAATGCGGGCGACCAGGGCAGTTGCATCCGCGGCCACACTTTGCTGCGTACCTGTAACGCCGACGCGCGAAATGGCGTACACAAAACCCTTCGAGTATTTGGCGATTGCTTCGAGCCGCGCATCGGGACTGGTGGGCGCGGCTAGAAAAACAGGCGCAAGACCCACGCGGTCCATCTCAGCCAAATACTCGGCGGCCTCTTCGACGATCATGTCAGTGGCCAGCACGCCGTCCACGCCTGCCGCCTTCGCATCGTCTGCGAATTTGCGCAGGCCGTAGCGAAGGATCGGATTGAGATAGGTAAAGATGATGAGGCCAGCTGCAGGACGAGCGGCGCGAATTTCGCGCGCCAGGGCGAGGACGTCCTTGAGCCTTGCTCCTCCGCGTTTTGACCCGTGGGCGAGGGCGCGTTCCATGGCACGCTGGATAATCGGCCCATCGGCAAGCGGATCGCTGAAGGGCACGCCAAGTTCGATCACATCGGCGCCGGCATCGATGGCGGCAATCGCGATCTCGTGCGTCGCGCTCAGGCTCGGATCGCCTGCCGTCAGATAGACGACAAGGCCCGGTTTGTGATCGAAACGAATTGGCATATCAACTGCGTTCGAACGCCATCGAAGGATTTCAGGTTTGTATCAGTGCACGACTTCAGCCGTGCCGGAAAAACCTGAAAGAACTGTGTGGGCTTTAGCCCTTGAGGACGCCGCGCCAAATCTGCTGCCATCCAGCGGCTACAACTTCAATTCGCGCGCCAGGATGCCCATGTCCTTGTCGCCGCGTCCAGAGAGATTCACCACCAGTATGTCACGCGCAACGAACGTGGGAGCAATACGAATGGCCTCGGCCACGGCATGCGCGCTCTCGAGCGCCGGCAGGATGCCCTCGGTCCGCGCCAGCTTCACCACCGCGTCAAGCGCAGTGGCGTCATCGCACGAAACATATTCGGCACGGCCGGAGTCGTGCAGCGCCGCATGCTCGGGACCGATCGAAGCGTAGTCTAGGCCCGCGGAGACGGAGTGCGTGAGAGCGATCTGTCCGTCCTCATCCTGCAACACGTAAGAATAAGTGCCCTGCAGAACCCCCGGCGCTCCGCCGCGGAAGCGTGCCGCATGCTCGCCAAGCTCGGTGCCGCGTCCGCCGGCCTCCACACCGATGAGCCGCACCTCGCGGTCGTTCAGAAATTCGTAGAACGCGCCGATGGCGTTTGATCCGCCGCCGACGCAGGCAATCACGGCCGCAGGCAGCCGACTCTCTTTCTCGAGAATCTGCTGCTTCATTTCTTTGCTGATCACGCGCTGGAAATCGCGCACCATCGTTGGGTAGGGATGCGCGCCGAGTGCGCTGCCAAGAAGGTAATACGTGGTCCTGACGTTCGTCACCCAATCGCGCATCGCTTCGCTGATGGCGTCCTTGAGCGTCTTCGAGCCGGACGAAACGCCGCGCACCTCCGCGCCAAGCAGCCGCATGCGCTGCACGTTCAGCGCCTGGCGCTCCATATCCACGTCGCCCATGTAGACCACGCACTCGAGTCCGAGCAGCGCGCAGACAGTCGCGGTTGCCACGCCGTGCTGACCCGCGCCCGTCTCGGCGATCACGCGCTTCTTGCCCATGCGTTTCGCCAGCAACCCCTGGCCCAGCGCGTTGTTGATCTTGTGCGCGCCCGTGTGCAGTAGGTCTTCACGCTTGAGGTAGATCTTCGCTCCGCCCAGCGACTGGGTTAGCCGCTGCGCGAAATAGAGCGGGGTGGGCCGGCCCGCATAGTCGGCCAGCAGCGCGTTCAACTCCGCCTGGAACGCCGCATCCGCCCTGGCCGCTGCGTAAGCCTGCTCCAGCTCATCAAGCGCGGCCACCAGCGTCTCCGGCACGTAGCGTCCGCCATACACGCCGAAGCGCCCGGGCCGCGATTCGCTCGGATTTGCCGGATGAATAATGGATGCCATGAGGAACTCCCATTCAGTTGCCCGAGAAGAGGGGAACCCTCCAGTTTACAAGAGGGGAAACGGAGCACCGTCCGGGCGGCATCTAGCGGAAATTGGCCGTCCGAAGAAGTCATCACAAACACATGTGACAGCGGAACTTGCATGATCCTTCTGCGCACAGGTCTAGTAAAGGCATCGAGAGTGAAGGCGTCACATGAAAGCCATTGTGTATCGCAAGAATGGGCCCCCTGATGTTTTGACCTGTGAGGACTTGGAAAAACCGATTCCGAATGACGGCGAAGTCCTGATCGACGTCCACGCCGCGGCGGTCAATCCTCTTGACTGCCACCTGATGAAGGGCGGGCCCGCCCTCTTGCGGCTGCTGTTTGGCCCGCGCAAAGCGAAGGTGCCGGGTGTGGACGTCGCTGGCGTGGTTGAAGCCGTCGGGCCTGGCGTAACGGAGTTCAAGCCAGGCGACGCCGTGTTTGGTACCGGCCGTGGCACATTTGCGGAATACGCGGTTGCGCCTGAGTCTTCTTTGGTCCGCAAGCCGGAAGGCATTTCGTTTGGCGATGCAGCTGCTTCACCGATTGCGGCACTCACCGCGTTACAGGGTCTTCGCAATAAAGGAAAGATCCAAGCCGGGCAGAGTGTTCTGGTCAACGGAGCATCGGGAGGCGTGGGCATCTTCGCGGTGCAGTTCGCCCGCATCTTCGGCGCTCATGTCACCGGGGTTTGCAGCGCAAAGAACGCCGAGATGGTTCGATCGCTCGGCGCGGAGCGCGTGATTGATTACGCACGCGAGGACTTCACAGCAGGCGTGGCGCGTTACGATCTGATCTTCGATCTCGCGGGGAACCATTCCTTCTCAGATTGCAAACGCGTCCTGAACCCGAAGGGGATTCACGTTGGCGCGGGTATTCTCGCCGGGCAAAAGTCGCTCGTCTTGATGTTCGGTGGCTTGCTCGCGGTTCTCGTAGTGTCCCGGTTTTCGAGGCAGAAATTCACCACCTACGTTGCCAAGGCCAACCGCGAGGATTTGTCATTCATCGGCGAACTGCTGGCCAGCGGCAGGCTGAAACCCGTCATCGACAAAAAGTACACGCTCGACGAAGTCTCCGAAGCGATCCGTTATCAGGGAACGTGGCACGCCCGCGGAAAACTCTTGATCAACATGGACAGCCACTGTGGGATCAGCGTTTCTTCTTCCGGCTGATGTCGCACAGCATATCGGAGTGGATGTTCAGGCCGATGTTGCTGATGTTATACATGTGCTCGCTGGCAACCAGCCACACGATCTCGCAGATGGAGCGCTCGGAATAATACTTTGCCAGCCGGGCGAAGGTTTCGGGCTTCACGCTCTTGTCGCGGGTCAATTCCGTCACGTAATCGAGCAAGGCGCGTTCTGCTTCGCTGTAAAGAGGGCTGGTTTCGTAATCTTCCATCGCGTCGAACTTATCTTCATTCATCTGCGACTTGATCACGAACGAGCGGCCAATATCGATGCAGAAGAGGCAAACATTGAGGCGCGCAACACGCTCCCGGACGAGCATGATGGTCTCCGGAGGAAGTTCAAGCTTTTTGTCCAGCTTGCCAATCTTTCCCACGAACATCCCAAAGGCAAGCGGCATGCGTGCGACGAACACCTTCAGCGGAGTCATCACCTTGCCGAACTGCCGGCGCGACATCGCGTAGACCAGTTTCAACATCGGGCTCTGCGGATTCTCAATCGGGGCAAGATAAGTAGCCATAAGTAAACCTCCTGGTCTTCGGTTGAATCGTCCGTTCTGGAGCGATGTGATACCGAGGGGAATCTATCACTCCTGAATGGATGACGACGTAGCGGCGCGAAATGTGACGCCGCGCCTTCATAAGACTTACGCACCGTGCTCTGCGCAGGTTACATACGCTGCAGCGAACCGATCGGGGTCTGCAAGCCATTGCAGTGTGCTCGCAGAGGCCCCCTTCGTTGTCCATTGGATGCCTGAGACCGGCCTTCGGCGCACGTTTCTAAGGTTGTGCGGCCGCGCGCGCGTTCGCAATAAATGCGCGAATCTTGGCTGGATCTTTGCGGCCGGGTAAGGACTCAACGCCGCTCACAACGTCCACGCCCCAGGGTTGCAGCTTGGCCACGGCTTCGGCGACATTTGCCGGCCTGAGCCCTCCGGCGGCGATGAGCTTCCGTTCCTTTGAAAACTGATCGAAGATCGGGCGCGCGGCAGCCCAGTCGAACGGGATGCCCGTTCCACCAACAGCATAGGTCGTTCGCGAGTCAATAAGGATCGCGTCGACGCTGGAAGCGGATTTTGGGTAGAACGCTGCTGGTACTCCGCCACCGTCAAAATGCACTACGCGCAGAATCCTGACGCGCGCGCCGAAACGGGCGCGGAGCCGGATCGGCAGATCGCGAGGTGCGTCAAAGTGCAGTTGCACACCAGTCAGCGCGCAGCTTTCAACGACGTACGTGATGTCGTGGAACGACGCGTCAACGAAGACGCCGATTTTTTCCAGGGCCGGCGGCAACTGGGGCACAATCGCGGCCACCTGCTCGATCGGAACGTTGCGCGGGCTCTCCGCAAAGACGAACCCCACGGCGTCGGCTCCGGCCTCAGCTGCCATCATGGCGTCTTCAAGCGACGTGTTCCCGCAGATTTTGATCCAAAGGCTCATTTTGCCGCCACGGCTCCGGCAAGCAACTCCGCCAGCGCAACACCGGGATCGGGCTGGCGCATCAGGCTTTCGCCGATGAGAAATGCGTTGAAGCCGGCATGGCGCAGACGGGCAATATCTTCTGCCGTCGAGATGCCGCTTTCGGTTACGCGTACAACGCTCGCTGGAATGCGCTCAACCAGCGCGAGCGAAATTTCAGGGCGCACTTCAAAGGTTCTCAGGTCGCGATTATTCACACCGATGGCGTCGGCTCCCGATTCGCCCAGCGTGTCCAGAACCAGGTCGAGTTCGTTCGCCGTGTGCACTTCCACGAGCACGTCAAGCGAGAGCGAACGCGCAGCCCGGGCAAGCTGCTTGAGCTCGGCGCCGTTGAGCGCGGCAGCAATCAGCAGGATGGCGTCGGCGCGGTGGGCGCGCGCCTCGACGATCTGATACTCGTCGATCATGAAATCTTTGCGCAAACACGGCAGCGGCGTGGCAGACGAAGCAAGCTCAAGGTTGCGCAGGCTGCCCTGGAAGTAGGGTTCGTCGGTGAGCACTGAAAGCGCGGCTGCGCCGCCGGTGCGGTATCGCCGGGCGAGCCATGTGGGATCGAAGGCGGCGCGAATCAGGCCCTTTGACGGCGATGCTTTTTTGATTTCGGCGATTACGGCGGGGCCCATTGCGGCCTGGCAGTGCAAAGCGGCAGCCCATCCGCGCGGGCGATGCTCTGCGGCGCGGCGCTCCAACTCCGACACGGGCACGTCCGCCTTTGCCGCCGCCAGGGTAGCGCGCGTCGAAGCCAGAATCGTTGCGAGAAATGTGTCCGCGTGCACCGTCATGCGTCTGAGGCGGTTTCGGAAATACAGTCCCGAATCAAACCTTTGTTCAAGGTCGTTGCTCCTTGAGGTCGCAACGACTTGGCCGACTTGAATGCGGGCGCATGATTTCCGAAACCTCTGTAGCTCAAGTATACGGGGAATGAAGTTGGAACCGTGCTGGCACCTTTGACGCAGAGGTAACTACAACTTCGACGCTCGAATTGACGCGTTCGTTTGAGCCAGCTCCCGCGCCGCCTGCCGGCCGAGCCGGATGCAATCCGGAACGCCGATGCCATCGTAGGCGTTGCCCGCGAGGCGGAGGTCGGGAAGGGCTGCAACTCGATCCCTGATGCGTTGCATACGGTCCTCGTGTCCTACGGCGTACTGCGCCATGGCGCGGCTCCAGCGCGAAACCTGCGCGCATTCGGGTTCCACGGCGGCACTGATCGTTTTTGCGCCAAGAATTTCGCTCATCTCGCGGCGTACGATGGCAATGAGCGCAGCGTCGGTCTCAGCCATCATCTCATCGCGTTTCATGCCGCCGAGGAATGCCCGGAAAACAGCCTTGCCCGGAGGCGTACGGCCCATGAATTTGCGATGCGCGAAGGTGCAGGCCAGCATGGACCGGCCCTCAACTGCCGGAACCAGGAAACCGAATCCATCGGGAAGCGTGCCGATCTTGCGCTCGTCGTACATCAGGTTGACGGTGATTGAGGAGGAATAGGGGATGGCAGCGAGCTCGCCGCCCAGCGCCGGATCGACGGCCGCGATCAACGCGCCCGAAGCCCACGCGGGCGCAGCCATGATGAGCGCGTCGAACTCGGCGGTTGCAGCCCCGGCATCAATGCGCCAACCTTTGCCAGTTCTCGCAATCGCGCTCACCGGCGTCGCAGTGCGCACGCCGGCCGGGTCGATGCGCGCCGTGAGGGCATCGACTAATTGCTGCATGCCGCCGCGCAACGCGGTAAAAATCGGCGGTGCGACGCGTTTTGGCCCTTTCGAGTTTGTCGCCGCCGCGCGCATCTTTTTGTGGGCAGCCAGCATTCCGCGGGTCAGCGAGCCGTACTTCGCTTCCATCTCTACCAGGCGCGGCAGCACGGTTTGCGCGCTAAGCAGTGCGGCGTCGCCGCCATAAATGCCGCTGAGCAGCGGATCAGCTAGCCGGTCGACTGCCTCCTGCCCGAAATGCCGCTCCACCAGCGCGGCAACCGACTCGTCCTGTCCAGCAGGGCGCGGTGGATGCAGCAGCTCAAGCGCCATGCGCAGCTTGGTGCGGAGCCCGAACAGCCGCGTTAGTGCAGTGGGCGCCAGCTTGGTTGGCACCAGGAACATGAGGCCGTCGGGCAGCGGAACAAGCCGATTGCGGACGACGATATAGGTTTTGCGATTGGCGTCATTGGAGGGAATCAGCTCAGTGCCGAGGCCCAGCTCGCGGCAGAGATCGGCGGCGGCCGGTTTTTCCGTCAGAAAGGAGTCCGGGCCGCGCTCAAGCACGGCGCCATACACGATCTCCGAGGCCAGCGAGCCGCCCAGCCGAGGGCGCGCTTCATAGAGCATGTACTCGATGTTTTCTCCGGCTCCGCGCGCCTTTTCGAGCTCATAGGCGGCAGCCAGTCCCGCAATCCCGCCGCCGATGACTGCAATCCGCATTCTTCGACCTCAATCCTTCATAACAGGAATCTACGGCTTGTGTGTGCGCGGGAGGGGAAACGAGCGGCCTCACCGGGGACGTCCTGGGAATAGAATCAAGGCGCGGGTTCGCTGAGGCAAGTGATGGAAGTCACTGGAATCGCTGGAGTCCCGAATTAAGCTGGATCGCGTTCGTTTCTCGCTCTCGCCCGCTTTAAGGTAGTTTTCGCTCATCCAATCACTTTTCTAAACGCCGCGTGCCGATTTCACCTGTGCGGCAGTCACGCCCGTGACACGAGGTCTTTCATGACCGCCGAATTGATTCACCGCCTGCATTTCGCCTTCACCGTCACCTTTCATTATCTGTTTCCGCAGCTCACCATGGGCCTGGCCCTGCTCATCGTCGTGCTCAAGACGATCGCGCTCCGCAGTGGCGACGAAACCTGGGACCGCGCCGCGCGCTTCTGGGGACGGATCTTCGCTATCAACTTTGTTTTCGGCGTAGTCACCGGCATTCCCATGGAGTTCCAGTTCGGCACCAACTGGGCGCGGTTTTCGCGGCTCTCGGGCGGCGTGATCGGGCAGCCGCTCGCCATGGAGGGCGTCTTCAGCTTCTTTCTGGAGTCGGCATTCCTTGGCCTGTTTCTCTACGGCGAAAAGCGCATCTCGCGCCGTATGCACTGGTTCTCAGCGGTCATGATCTTTCTCGGCTCCTGGATCTCGGGCTTCTTCATCATCGTCACCGACGCCTGGATGCAGCATCCCGTGGCCTTCAATCGCTTGCCCGACGGGCATTTCGAAGTTCTCAGCTTCTGGCAGCTGCTGCTGAATCCCTGGGGTCTGCTCCAGTACATGCACAACATGACCGGCGCGGTGGTTACGGCGGCGTTCGTCATGAGCGCGGTGGGCGCGTTCTATTTGCTGGAGGGTCGCCACGACGCGTTTGGCCGAATCTTTCTCAAGGTCGGCGTGATCGCCGGCGTCATTTCTTCCATCGTGATCATTTTCCCGACCGGAGATTTGGCCGGAAAGTACGTAGCGCGCAACCAGCCGGCGGCCATCGCGGCGATGGAGGGCTTGTTCCAGACTCAGACCGGAGCGGGGATCGTGCTCGTCGGCCAGCCCAACGAAGAGACGGGTCAGATCGACAACCCAATCGTGGTGAATAACGTATTGAGTTTCCTGATTTATGGAACGACAAAGGCCGAGGTAAAGGGATTGGACCGGTTCCCGCGCGACGAATGGCCGACCGCGCTCCCGTTGCTCTTCTACAGCTACCACATCATGGCGGGGCTGGGAACATGGTTCGTTCTGCTCATGGTGGTAGCGGCATTGCTGCTTTGGCGGGGCCGTCTTTGCAGGGCACATTGGGCGCTATGGGCGCTTCTGCTCAGCTTTCCTCTGCCCTATATTGCCAACACGGCTGGCTGGATGACGGCCGAGCTGGGCCGTCAGCCATGGCTGATCTATGGCCTGATGCGCACCAGCGAGGGTTATTCGAATACGGTGTCGGCGAGCAACGGGTTGTTTACGCTGCTCGGCTTCATGGGGCTTTATGCGCTGCTGGGCCTGCTCTTCACGGTGCTGGTCTACCGCGAGATCAGCAACGGACCTGAGGAAATGATGCCGGCCCTCGAAAAACCGAAGGCTACGAACTGACACTTCGTGGGTTAACGCAAGAGGAGTTTCATCATGGGTTTCGTCTGGTTTTGGCTCGTTGCCATCATGATCGTCGCCTACGTTGTGCTCGACGGATTTGACCTGGGCGTCGGCGTGTTGCACCTGTTTCTAGTGCGCAATGAAGAAGAACGCAAAGCCACGCTCGCCAGCATCGGCCCCGTGTGGGATGGCAACGAAGTGTGGCTGCTGGCAGGCGGTGGTACGCTCTACTTCGCCTTTCCGCTGCTCTACGCCTCGGCCTTCAGCGGCTTCTATCTGCCCTTGATGATCGTGCTGTGGCTGCTGGTGCTGCGCGGCATCAGCCTGGAATTGCGCAACCACATCGACGTTGGCGTTTGGCGATCGCTGCTCGATGGCGTCTTCGGCTTGGCGAGCGCTTTGCTCACCATCTTTTATGGCGCCGCATTGGCGAACGTGCTGCGCGGTGTACCGCTGAATGGGGAGGGTTATTTCTTCTTGCCGCTGTGGACCAACTGGAAACCCGGTCCCGCGCCAGGAATTCTCGATTGGTATACGGTGATTGGCGGCCTGGTCGCGCTCGTTGCTCTCACGATGCACGGAGCCTTGTGGCTCACCGTGAAGACGTCCGGCGAACTGGAGCAGCGCGCGCAGAAAGTGGTCGCACCATTGTGGGGGCTGCTGGTGGCGCTCACCGCTGTCAGCCTCATCGCTACCATCGCAGTGCGTCCGGCCAGCCTCGACAATTACTTCCACTATCCGGTCACATTTGTCGTGCCTGCGGGTGTCGTCGGTTCACTGATCGCAATCTGGTTCTGGAATCGGACCCACAAGGCAATCAAAGCCTTTCTGGCTTCGTGTGCCTATCTCTTCTTCATGCTGGCAGGCGCTTGCTGGGGCGTCTATCCCGTCCTGCTGCCCGCGACCACCGGCCCTGACAACGACATCACGCTCAGCCGCGCCATCTCGGGTCCGCACACGCTTGCCGTGGGGCTCGTGTGGTGGCTTTTCGGCATGGCGCTCGCCACGGGTTACGTGGTCTTCGTCTATTCGCGCTTCAAAGGCAAGGCCGACATCCACGCCGAGGGATACTGAGAATTGGGTCCGGGCGGTGCCAGCGAAAAGCCGCAAATGGTAGGCCAGGGCTACGAGTTCAAGCTTGCTGTCGGGCCGAGCCACCCGGTCGCTCACCCGATTACAGCGTCACCAGCGTCCCCGTCTCGATGATGTGTCGGTAGGCTTTGGCCTGCCGGTCGAGCTCCGCGTCCCAGTTCTTCGGCTGGTAGATGCAGCAGGGTTCCTGGGCCAGCGGATCGCCGGTGAGCGCGTAGGCCCGCGCCCTCGATCCCCCGCAAATCTCTTTGAACTCGCAGGCGCCGCACTTGCCTTCAAGACGCGAAGTGTCGCGCAGCGCTTTGAAGATGGGCGCGTTGCGGTAAATCTCGGTCAGGGGCGTTTCGCGGATGTTCCCCGCGTGAATGGGCAGAAAACCGCTCGGATACACATTGCCCACATGTGAGATGAACACGAAACCCTTACCGTCGTTGACGCGCCGCGTTGCCCAGCCCATATTGCGGGTTTTGGCGTCCACCGTGGGAGCGCCTGCTTCGTATACGGCACGCTGCGGATGGCCGTGCCCGTGGCCCATGCGGCGTTCTTCCAGGTTATGTTGCAGCAGGTAGCGGCGGTAGTGCATCGCCTCGGTGGACTTGATCTGGAAGTTCGCCTTGCGCGAAAGCTCGTAGATTTTGCCGAAGACCTGCTCGAACTCCTCGCCGCTCAACAGGTCATCGAGCTGGCCGCGTCCCACCGGAACCAGGAAAAAGACGTTCCACATCACGATGGCCAGCTTCTCGAAGAGATTGCACAGGTTGTCGAGATCGTTCACGTTATGACGGCTGATGGTGCTATGCACCTGGATCGGAATGCCGGCTTCATTAGCCCACTCGATCGCCTGAATGGTTCTCGCCCATGCGCCGGGTAGCCCGCGGAATGCGTCGTGGATCTCGGGCGTCGAGCCGTCAAGCGAGATGCCGAGCCGCACCAGTCCCGCCTCCTTGAGCTTGAAGATCGCTTCCCGGGTGAGCAGTGGCGTGGCGCTGGGCGTGACGGCCACATGCACGCCTTTGCCGGAGGCATAGCGGATCAGCTCGAAGAGGTCGTCGCGCTTGAGCGGATCTCCTCCCGTGAAAACAAAGATGGGAATGTGCATCGCGGCGATCTGGTCAATAAGAGCTTTGCCCTCAGCGTGCGTGAGCTGATCGGGATGTGCGATCGGCTGGGCGGCTGCGCGGCAATGCTTACAGGCTAGGTCGCAGGACTGTGTGACTTCCCAGATGGCGAGAAATGGCGATTCGTCGTAGTCAATCCCGTCGCCAGCGGGAATATTGTGCATCGGCTGCATGTGACCTCCAGCGGAATCGCAGCGCTGCAGAGCTCCATGGGCCCGGCTTTGGGTTGGAACGGCTTCCGGCGGAAAGATTTCGTGACAATATCAACAAATTACGACACCATCACATCCCGGAATAAGCGCTCCCGAGAACTACGATTCCGCTCCAGAAGAACAGTTTCCATTCGTTAAGGCTGTGATTGGGATCACTTTATCGAGGGAAAGCGTGGCCAATCCTGGCCTCCGGCTCTGGACAAATTTGGCAATCGGAGACACAATCTTCTCACGCGTTCACGGTGTCGCGTGGACCCGATCTTCTCGTGGCTTGACCAAGCCGGATGGATACAAGAGCTCAGCCGGAAGATCGCAATAAGGTGAGATAAATCACCGCCTTATGTGCGACAGAACACCGCGAAAACCACACCGGCTCTGCGATCGTTTGAACGCATCTTAACCCTGTTGAAGGAGGTTCTCATGGCAGCCATCCTCAAGCCAGGCTGGAGCAAGCCCTCCACCATTCTCTTCGCGTCCGAGATTCCGGCGAACGAGAAGGCCTTTTCGTTCGCACTCGCGCAAGCCAGGGAATTCGGTTCCGACCTGATCCTCTTTCACGCATATGACACGCTCGTGGTCGCTGCCTCAGAGGCTTCGGGCATCCGCTATTACGACTATGCCGCGGCTGCACGCACTGAAAAGCAGCATCTTGAACCGCTCGCGCAGCGCGTCCGCGAAGCGGGTCTGAACTGCGAAGTCGTGGTCAGGCCGGGATTGCCTGCCGACGAGATTCTGGCCTACACGCGCGAGCGCATGATTGACCGGATCGTCATGGGGACTCACTCTCCGGGACCGATTGGAAAAATTCTTGTGGGCTCCGTAGCGGAAGCCGTTCTGCGAACCGCAACCTCACCGGTGTACATCGTCGGCCCCGAGGTCGTTGACGGCAGCTATCGCAACTTTGCCACGCGCACCATTCTTTGCGCCGTAAGCTTAACCGAGGCCAGCACGGTCGTGGCGGACTTCGCCGCGGAACTGGCCGCCCAGCACGGCGCGCGCCTGATCTTGCAGCACGTGATTCGCCCGCAGGACCGCGCGGAGTCTTTGGCCGGAAGATCTTTGGACGAGGTGGAAAGCGAAATGCTGTCGCTGATTCCCACTCGGCTTCAGGGCCAGGTCGCGATCCAGACCATCGTGGTCCCCGGCGACCCGACCGAAGAGTTGCTCTACCAGAGCCGCGCCCAGCAAGCCGACCTTGTCGTGCTGGGTGCGCAAGGGGCATCGGCATTTGCGGCCATTACCCGGCATGGAGTCGTGTACAAGACTCTGGCCCACACCCATTGCCCGGTCATCACGCTATCCCCTGTGGTGCTTGCAGCCTGCGGCTCGAAGTCTGAGAAGCTCCGTCCGGCAGAAGCGTACATGGCCGGCGTCTTCTAGCTCCCTCCGTTCGCGCGGCTCCCGAGGTCCATCGCGCACGCGAACGCAGCCATCGCGTCTCCATGTGCTTGCTGCTTGGCCTTGCGCTCGCCGCGTTCAAATCACTCGCAGCAGCAGAAGAATCAGGACGATCGTAAGGATAAGGCTGACGCCGCCTCCGCCGTAATAGCCCCATCCGGGTCCCACGCGATAACCGCCATAGCCGAACCCGATAATCAGCAAAATGAGGATGATCAGTAGTAGCACGCTACTCCTCTCGGGAGCAGCCTCTCTTGCGCTGCTCGGCGAACTGTGTGGTCTGATGCTCAGCCTGCCCGCATGGCTGCTCCCCCACCACTCGAAATTCGATGACAAAAAGGATGTCCACGATCGGCGCGATGCAGAACATCGCTCACCGGTTGCGCTCCAACAATCTTTATGATCGCGATGCACCGAACAACCTGCATTCCCTGCATGACGTCAAACCGTGTTTGTGAACGCGCAAGAATTTTGCTGGAGGTGAACGATGCTTTGGACGATTTTTGTCATCCTTCTCGTGTTGTGGCTGCTGGGGGTGGTCTCCTCGTACACCCTGGGTGGATTCATCCACATTCTGCTCGTGATCGCGCTCGTGGTGCTGGTCATCCAGCTCGTCACGGGGCGAAGAGCCGTATAGCGGGCGTGCGCCTGCGGCGATCCCTGCAGTAGGAATCGTGCATTGCCGCCGCGAAGTTCAAAGGGAAAAGAAGGAATGCTGAAAGTGAACAGATAGCAATGAGGCACGGGAACGAACCATTGATAGAACCATAGGGAGGTAACACCATGGATAAGGACCGGGTGAAAGGTGCAGTGAACGACGCGGCAGGACGAGCGAAGCGTCAGGTGGGTGAGTGGACGGGCGATACCAATGCCCAGGCTGAAGGATCGGCCCAACAAATCAAAGGCAAGGCCCAGAAGGCGTGGGGAGCAGTGAAGGACGCGGCTCGCGATGCAAAGTCCGAGGTCGATCGCGAGAAGGCCCGCGAGGTCGAAGGTCAGCGTGAACGGGAACGCGAACAACCTAAGGAAGACACGCACAGGCATCCGTAACGCTTGTTCGCCGACGACGATCACAACACCCGAGTGGTGTGTTCCGAAGCCAATAACATGGCAACGGGACACACCAACTCGGTTTTGCCGTAAAACACGAAACAAAAGTTGTGCCCAGGCCGGGGAGCAACAATGAAATTTGCCGGAGTCATCCTGATGCTCGCAGGAGTTGCCGCACTAATCTACGGCGGATTCTCCTACACAACGCACAGGGAAGCCATCAATATGGGCCCTGTTCAGGTTGAGAGCTCGCACCATCATCATGTGCCGCTCCCGCCGATATTAGGAGTTGCATTCGTCGCGGGTGGCGCGCTCGTCTATTTCGGCACGAAGGACAGGTTGTGATCCGATCGCATGGGTCGCACGGCCGCAGCCATGGCCGCTCTGGAGGTCCGCATTTGGAATGCGCTATACTGAGCGCATCGGGCGGACGTCTCGCCCGGATGCGAGGTGTGTCTTCCACAACGACTTCGGCATCCTTAAAAGCGACGTTCCGCTATCGGAAACCTCGCGGTGGCGTGCGGTGGTCCGGGTTCTCCGAAGTCCCATCGATAGTTTGAGTTGCGCCCTCCTGCCCGCCTCCTGTGCTCTATGCGGCTCCCCTCTGCCGCGCCTTTCTTCCGTGCCAATCTGTAACGCCTGCTGGCTGGAATGTCCCGTCCAGACCGGGCCCGTATGCGCTCGTTGTGGCGACGCCCTGAATGTGCCCGCCGCGCCTGGGCCATTGACCTTGTGCCGGGTATGCCGTATGGCGCCGCCGGCATTCACACGTGCAGTCTCGTTCGGCCTTTACCAGGGCCGTATGCGAGAGGCCATTCATGTGCTGAAGTATGACCGCCTTCATCCCGCGGCTCGCGTTCTCGGCCGGATGCTGGCTGACGCGATCGCGCAACTGGCCGGCGAGGCTCCGCAAGCGATGCTGGTAGTGCCCGTGCCGCTGCATCGGTCGAAGTACGCGCAGCGCGGATTCAATCAGTCCCGATCGCTGGCTTTTGAAGCGCTCAGGTTCCTGCACAAGAGCCATCCACAGTGGCAACTGACGCTGGCCCCCGGTACGCTCATGCGCCTGCGCGCCACCGACAGCCAGGCTGGGCTCACTCCGCGCCAGCGCCGGCTCAATGTGCGAGGCGCATTCTCAGTCTCCGATCCAGCTCAGGTAAAGAACCAGCACATCCTGGTGATCGACGACATTTTGACCACCGCGGCCACGGCCCGCGCCGCCGCCCAGGTGCTCGTACGTGCGGGAGCGGCTTCCGTTTGGGTGGCCACGCTCGCTCGCGCTCAGCGCGTTGCGGCATTCGGGCGTGGCCTTGGGCACGAGGACGGGGAATTCAGCGAGCCGGACAAGAACAACCAGCCGGATACGGCCATGCAGGCAGCAGGTTTCGATTCGGAATCATCTTCGTTGCGAGATCAAACATCTTTCTGAGTGGGGGAAGAGATGTCGCTGGGAAAAGCCATGATTCACGCGCGCAAGCAGAAGGCAATCGCCAAGACCGTGGTGATGACCGAACACGGGCCCGTGCAGCATTCTCACACGCACATCCTGCAAATGCCGGTGCTAGTGCTTAACGCCTCCTATGAGCCGATTAATATCTGCGGCGCGCGGCGCGCCCTGGTGCTCGTTCTCAAAGGCATCGCGCGCACTGAGGAGGAGCACGGCCTCACGCTGCACGCGCAGCGCACCATCATTTCCATGCCCTCGGTCATTCGTCTGCTCGAGTACCGCCGCATCCCCCACCAGACGCGCGCACTCTCGCGCAAAAACATTCTTCTGCGCGATCGCAACACCTGCCAGTACTGCGGCGAGGCCTACCCGCCCGGCGAGCTCACCCTCGATCACGTCGTGCCGCGTTCGCGCGGCGGCAGCTCCACGTGGGAAAATCTTGTGGCCTGCTGCCATGAGTGCAACCGCCAAAAAGGCAATCGTCTGCTCAGCGAAATTGACGACATGATCCTCCTGCGCGAGCCGCGCCCCTTCTCGCTGCACACCAGCCGCCAGATCATGCGCATGCTCGGCCGCAGCGATGACCGCTGGCGGAAATACCTGTTCTATTAAGAATTCGTTTCGCAGCATCCACTTGCTACTTTTTCCGAACGGTGGCTCGATTCGCAGTCGGTATTGTTCCCCGGAAATTACAACCAAACGGTTGCTTTTGTCTCCACGCTCCGCTAATATGCAACCACGAGGTTGCATATGCCGGAAAGCAGAATCGAAAAGCGTATCGAACTCAAGGCCCCCGTCAGCCGCGTCTGGCGCGCGCTCACTGACTATCGTGAGTTCGGCGAGTGGTTTCTTGTCGCGCTCGATGGACCGTTCGTTCCCGGCCAGGTCTCGCGTGGCCACATCACCTATCCCGGCTACGAGCACATTGTGTGGGAAGCGCTGATTGTGAAGATGGAGCCGGAACGGCTGTTCTCCTTCACCTGGGCGCAAGTCCGATACCACGACAAGGCTCGCTACTCGCCCGATTACTCCAAGGCGCCGCGCACCCTCGTTGAGTTTCGCCTGGAAAAGACGGCTACCGGTACGCTGCTCCTGCTCACCGAGTCGGGATTCGAGAATGTTCCGGCCGAGTGGCGCGGCGACGCATTCCGCGGAAACGACGGCGGCTGGACCGAGCAGATGAAGAACATAGACAACTATGTCACGCAGCATCCCTAGCCGTGTGCGCAATCGGCGGCCGGCGCAGGCCGCCCTCTTCGCTGCGCTCGGCGACAAGACGCGCCTCGCGCTCGTGACCCGGCTCTGCTCGGGCGAGCCGGCGTCGATCGCGGAGCTGACTTCGGGAACGCGTATCACACGTCAGGGCATCACCAAGCACCTGCGCGTGCTCGAGCGCGTCGGCCTCGTCCGCAGCATCCGCGCCGGGCGCGAAAGTCGCTTCGGACTTGACCCGCGCCCGCTCCACGCGATGCAGCAGTACCTTGATCTGGTCTCGCGTCAATGGGAACAGGCTTTGGCGCGGCTCAAAGCATTCGTGGAGGATTGACTGATCGATCGCTTAGGATTGTGCCAACGGATTGAGTGGAGAATCCTGCATGCTTCGTACGCCAGCGGCAGAATTCCTGAGCACGACGGTTGCATTGTTTTTGCTGACCGCGCCCCTCGCTCGCGCGCAATCGAATGCCACGCCGGCAGCGCGGGCTTCTTTCGAGGCCGCAACCGTTAAGCCCACGCCGAATCCCGATCCCGGCCAGGGCTACTGGAATTATCCCGGCCAAAGCCGCTTTTCCGCCCACGACCTCTCCCTACAATTCCTGATCCAGATGGCATGGGGTATCGAAGCCGATCAAATCTCCGGCAAACCCTCTTGGCTCGACTCGGACTTCTACGACATTGAAGCCAAGCCGGAGGAGGGAATCAAGCTCTCGCGCGAAGAATTGAAGCCCCGTTTGGAGAATCTTCTCGCCGAGCGCTTCCATCTGGCGGCGCATTTCGAAACGAGGATGGTCCGCGGCTACGCGCTCATCGTCGCCAAAGGCGGTCCCAAATTACAGCCCACAAAGGGAGACCATTTTCCCGGATTCCGCATCAATACCGGCGCGGGACACCTCGAAGGCATCAACTGGTCGATGCCTCATCTCGCCTCTCTGTTGCAACGCGTGACCAGTCTTCCCGTCGCCGATCGAACCGGCATCGCCGGCAGCTACGATATCAAGCTTGAATTCGCGCCGGAAATCGACCAGGACTCTGGCTTGCCATCCGTCTTCACCGCCCTGCACGAAACACTTGGGCTGGAGTTGAAAGCGCAGCAGGTTCCCATGCAAGTCCTCGTCATCGATCACATCGACCGGACTCCTGCCGCAAATTAGACGGCGCTCGCAGAGGTAGTCGCTGAATTGCCGTTCTGATGCTGCAGCCGCCTTTCATATCACTGCATCCCACGGAATTCACAAGCTTTCTCTCGATTGCACTCCGTCCGGCGCAATGCGGTATTGAGCCCACCGGCCCCATCGGCACATCAAAAAGCTGTAAGACGTGTTTATTGAGACAGGCGACGTATGTTCGAAGCCCTTTGAAAGGAGCAACAATTATGCAGATGCGAAACCTTCAAGTTGCTGCTTTGTTGGCGGCCGGAATGTTGCTCGCGGCCCCTTTTGCCTTGGCAGCCGATAACAACCAATCGGGACAGGGACAGGCGGTGATCACCATCCTTCCCGGTTCGGAAATTCCCGGCGGAATTCCGCAGGATGCCTTGCATGTCAAAGTGGATGGCAAGGACTCCACCGTCACCGGATGGAAAGCGCTGCACAGCCCCGACAACAAACTCGAAGTCGTGATCCTGATCGACGATGGAGCACGCGAAAGTCTGGGATTGCAGTTGAACGACATCGCGAAGTTCATTGGAGGGTTGACCCCCGATGCGAAAGTCGCAGTGGCGTACATGGAATACGGTCGAGCGGCGTTCGCGGGTCCGTTCAACACCGATCACGCCGCCGTCGCCCGTGAACTGCACCTACCTGTCCAGGTCATGCCCGGCGTAAGTGCCAGCCCGTATTTTTGCCTCTCAGATCTGGCGAAGAACTGGCCTTCGACCGACGCCAGCGCTCGCCGCGAAGTGGTCATGGTGACTGACGGCGTCGATAACTACGATCGGCGCTACGATCCTGAGGATCCCTATCTGCAGTCCGCCATCCAGGATTCGGTTCGAGCACACCTGATCGTCTACTCGATCTACTGGCGCAACCAGGGCCGCTTCGACCACACCGGCTACGCTGCAGATGATGGCCAGAACCTGCTGGCGCAACTCACCGAGGCAACGGGCGGCAACAGCTACTGGGAGGGATACGGCAATCCGGTCGCACTCGGGCCGTACTTTTCCGATATCGACCGCCGCATCCACAACCAGTACGAGTTGGATTTCATGACTGCGGCAGGCAGCAAGCCGCAGATGGCCAACCTGAAGCTGAAGGTGAGCGCACACGCGAAAGTCGATGCCCCGCAGCAGGTGTATGTTCATCCCGGCGCGGAGTAACAGCGACCAAGGGAACGAGGGAGCAAGGGAGCGGGGGACGACCGCGGTGGCCGGCGGGGCGGATTTTTTGCGCACGGATGGGATCGATGAGGATCTGGCGCACTACTTTTTGTGCAGGTTTTCGGCACGGGGGCCGTAAAGCGCCTCGAATCATGCAAAACGTTCGCGCAAGCGGTGCGTTGCACACGTGAAACGTTCGCTGAATTGGTTACATTTGGGGCCCAAATGTAACCACCAGAGGTTGCGATTTTACGACGCAAAAACCCCTCCAGGTGCCGTTAACCATGCAAATGTAACCTCCGCAGGTTGCGAAATAGAGCAAAGCGCACCTAATAATTTCCCGAAAGTGCAATTAAATGCAATTTTTTGTACTCTAAAACGCGGAATTGCGCCACTTTTAACACGTTTTGACACGATTTTGCGCTCGGATGCCATGGGTCTTTCGCCCAGTCTTGCTGCGACTGGGCAATTCCTGCAGGATAGGATTCGGCAGTTGGAATAAAAAACGTCCGGCGGCGCATCTTTAGGGAGAAGTGGGGGTACGTCCCGTCTGTCCCCACATTCCACCTGTTCCCACATTCCACCTGAGGACCCGCTCATCGCGATAAGGCCGCGATGAACGGGGCACAGTTCCCAACATGGGGCACAGTTCCCAACACGAGGCACAGTTCCCAACACGAGGATGAGTGGGCCATCTGCCACAGCTCCCGATACCGGGACGAGTGGGCCACCGTGAACAGCGTTACGGAAGGATGGGAAATCACAAGCTCAATACGCCAGCGCCACCGCGTCGCAGCGCATCTCGCTGCCTGCTGCGTAAACGCGGTCTGATCCCTGTTGGCGCAGTTCGATCGCCTCGTAGCGGCCGAAGCCGCCATCGCTCGGGCCCATGGGCCAGCCAAGATCGACGAGCGCCTTGCGCGTCTCCGCCGGAATGCCCGCTTCGAGGCGCAGCAGGCCGCGTGGCCCGAGTCCTGGGCGGTCTTCGCCCATCGATTGCGAGGAACCTTCATGGTGCCATCGCGGGCTGTCGGCGGCAGCCTGCACGTCGAGGCCGTAGTCAACGCGATTCAGAATGATCTGCGTCTGCCCTTGCGGCTGCATGTCGCCGCCCATCACTCCGAATGAGATCCACGGCTTGCCATCGCGCGTCGCAAAGCCGGGAATGATTGTCTGAAACGGCCGCTTGCCCGGCGCGTAAATGTTCGGGTGGTCATCCTGAAGCGAAAACAATTGTCCGCGGTCCTGGAACATGAAGCCGAGATGGTCGGCTACCAATCCCGAGCCCATGCCGCGAAAGTTTGATTGAATGATTGAAACCATCATGCCGTCTTTGTCGGCGGTGGTGAAGTAAGTTGTGTCGCCGTGGCTGGGCGCCTGGCCCGGTGAAACATGATCGTTAATCGCATCGAGGCGTATCAGCTTGGCGCGCTCTTTCGCGTATTCCTTTGAGTTGAGCCATTCAATTGGAATCTTGGCGAAGTGCGGGTCAGCATAGTAGCGAGCGCGGTCTTCGTAAGCAAGGCGCTTGGCTTCTATCTGCACTTGCAACGACTGCGGGCTCTGAAAGCCGAAACCGCGCAGATCGAAGTTCTCAATAATATTGAGCATCTGCAGCGTCGCCAGGCCTTGCGTGTTGGCCGGCATGCCGTAGACCTCGACGCCACGATATGTCGTTACCAGCGGTTCCACCCACTCTGCGTGATGCTCGCGCATGTCCTCGGCTGAGAGCCAGCCGCCGATGCGCTTAAAGTAGGCGTCGATGGTCTGCGCAATAGGCCCGTCATAGAAAGCGTCCCGACCACCTTCGGCAATCATCCGATAGGTATGCGCAAGGTCGGGATTGCGCCGCACATCGTATTCATTGAGCGCAACACCCCCCGGCATGTAGGTGGCGGCTGCATTGGCTGTCTCTTCCACGCCCGAGTTGGGACGGAGAAACGCCGCCATGCTGCTCTTGATGTAGCGGCCGATGATCTGCGGCGTGGGATCGCCCGCCTCGCACGCATGGATCGCGGGCTCGAAGAGCTCGGCCCACCTGATCTTGCCGTAGCGCTGATGCAGCGTCCACCATCCATCAAGCGCGCCCGGAGTGGAAACAGCGACGGCGCCGAGTGCGGGAATGTGGCCATTCACCGCATGCCCGCGTACCGTGGCGAGCGAAAGTGACTTGGGCGAGCGGCCCGAACTGGCCATGCCCATCAGCTTGCCGGCCTTCGGGTCCCAGACAAAGGCGAAACAGTCGCCGCCCAGTCCGGAGCTGACCGGCTCCACAAATCCGAGAACGGCGTTGGCGGCTACAGCCGCATCCACGGCAGAGCCGCCTCGCTTGAGCATCTCGATGGCCGTCTGCGTGGCCAGCGGATGCGCAGTGCCGGCGGCTCCGTTCAGGCCCAGCGCGGGCGAGCGCGAAGCAAAGCTCGCTCCCGATGGCCGGTCACCGGCATGAACATCGGGGCGAAGGAAGCGCTCGGCTCCCTCGGGCTGAAACTTCGGAAGATCGGATGTGGGTGCGGCGTTCGAAGCGCTTTGGCCAAGTCCAGTGGCGTTGCTCTTGACGGCGGCCGCTGATGCTGCAGCAGCCAGGGGTAGTGTTTGCATAAAGGTGCGGCGGCGCATGGAAAAATCCTTCAATCCAATGTAAATGGGCGTGCAACCTTCCGCGGTATTGCGGAGGGTTCGCACGCCCGAGGAAGAACAACGATCAGAAGGTAAACTTCCCGCTGATCTGGAGCTGCCGCGACGAGCCGCCGTCGCTTGTGGCAAATCGTGTTGCAGTGATCTGGCCGAACGAGGTCGATTGCACGTTGCCGGAAGGTTGACCGAAGTTGGGATGGTTGAGGATGTCGAACGCGTCGGCGCGCAGCGTGAAAGACAGATTCTCGAAGATCTTGGTCTCTTTCTCGCCCGACATATCGAGATCCGCGAAGCCCGGCCCCGTGAAAGCATTGCGTTGCATGGTGCCAAGCGCGGTGTAAACGGTGGGCGCCGTGGTTCCTGTGGCGCTGGCTTGCGTCCCCTGGATCTCAAGGCTGCAGGCCGAGGTATAGTTTGTAATGTCGCAGACCGTGCCGTTGTATGCCAGACCCGCGCTCTGGAACAGCGTCACGTTAGCAATTCCAGCCAACTGTTGCTTCTTGCGAACGACAGGGCTAACCTGCGTTGGACGCGGCAGGCCCGTGACGCCATTGAAGCTCGAACTGCCCGCAACAATGTTCACCGGGTTGCCGGTCTGATACTG
The DNA here is from genome assembly GCA_963751285.1 of uncultured Acidobacteriaceae bacterium. Classification (GTDB taxonomy): domain Bacteria; phylum Acidobacteriota; class Terriglobia; order Terriglobales; family Acidobacteriaceae; genus Telmatobacter. Next base: position 185,021 of record CAVVUE010000021.1, read on the forward strand.
CATGATGCCTATCAGCCGGTAGCCACGCACGAGTTCGTTTTTGTGGAACGGCAACTCATAAATCGCCGTCCCCCCGAAGTGCTGGCGCACGTCGAAGTCCGACAGGCCGTAGTTTTCGCTGGGATTAGTGCTGTCAGGCAGGGTCAAGCCACCCTGCGATCCAAGCGAGTTGAGGTCCATTGACTTGGTCCACGTGTAGCTCATTTTAAGTTCAAGGCCGTTGCTCATGTTCTTGCTCAGAACAGCCCACATGGCGTTGTAGTCCGAATAGCTATTGCTGGTTCTGTAACCGATGTTTGAAGCGATCGCCCCGCCGGGAGCCACAGGACTCGTGGCAGCGAGCGCTGTGAATGGGTGCACCTGCACGGCGCTGGTTGCGCCCACTACCTGGTTGATGTTGGATTCAACCTCCAGATGCCGCCCGACCGACCCGTCGTAGTAAAGCTGGGCGACCATTCCCCACGGCAGCGCCTGCTGCCAGTTCAGGTTGAAGCTCTCAATGTATGCGTTCTTGTAGTTGGGATTGACGCCATAGAGCGAGATGCCGGAGGCCTTTGCCGAAGTATAGAGCGACGACAGGGGAATCGGAGTGGCGCTGTTATAGGAGACTGCGGTGCTGAAGGGCGGGTTCGACGCCATCCCCGTGACAACGCCCGAGACCGGCTGATCCACCAGGTAGGCATAGCCGCCGCGCAACACGGTCTTGCCGGTCCCGAAAAGATCCCACGCAAATCCCGCTCGCGGTTCCAGGTTGTAGTTCTCCTTGTACGCAGAGTTAGCCGCCAGCCCGTTGGTCCCAACCTGAGTCAGAGTGACCGTGGAAGGATTGAAAATTGTGAAGCGATTCTCGCCCTCAACCGGGGTGCCATTCCACTCGAAGCGCAGGCCCCCCTCCAGCGTCAGGGTCGGCGTCACTTTGAAGTTGTCCTGCACGAAGCCTGCTGTGGAGTCGGCGTAGACGCGGCTCGAGACGATATTCGGCTGGATGCTGAAAACAGTGGCCTCATCCGTCTGGAACAAGCTGGTCGGCGTCGTCGAGGTGGTAAAGGTCAGCGTGCCGATATTCCCGGTGAAGCTGGCCACGAGGTAGCGGCGGAACTCGCCGCCCCACTTGATTGTGTTCTTGCCCTTGAGCATCGACACCGTATCCGACAAAACGCCGGTAGTATCTGTGCGCCCTTGCGGAAAGCCCGAAGGCCCGCCGAAGACGAGGCCGATATCGGAGAGTGTGGTCTGGGGAATGCCGACTTTGCCGCTTAGGCCGTCGCCCAATCCTACGCTTGTGGGGTCGATGGTATTCGCCGGGTTGAAGACGATGAAGATCCGGTTGAAGCCGAGACGCACTTCGTTTACGGTGTCCGGATTGAAGATGTGCGTCTCACCGAGGGTGCCGATCTGACGGTGCGCATGGCGATGATCGCCCCAGCCGGGAATGGTATCGCCCTGCAGCGCCGGCTCAGTGCGTATGTCGTTCTGGAAGGCATAGAAGCCATGCAGAGAATCGCTGGTACTGATCTGGTGCAGGACATCGCCGGTGTACTGGTCGATATTGACCGGACCGGGAGTAAACGAGACATAGTTGGTTGTGCCGCTGTTTGGCAGAGGGATGAGCGCAGCCAGCGCAGCCGCGATGGGTTCAGCGGTCTTGTTAGCGGCGATTGCTGTTTGATTGGCCTGTGTGATCACCTGGCTGTTCTGCAGGATACCTTGATGCTGGCGTAGACCCTCGTAGCTGCCGTAGAAGAATGTGTGCTTTCTCCAAATGGGACCTCCGACGGACCCGCCGAAGTTGTCGCGCTTCAACGGCGCCTTGTCGCCGGTATTGGCGATCAGCGGGAGTCCGGTACCAGGGTTAAACGGACGATTGAAGTAGTTGCGGGCGTCGAGAGCCTCGTTGCGAAAGTAATCGAATGCTTCGCCATGGAAACGGTCGGTGCCGGAGCGCGTGGCAACAGTCACAATCGAGCCGTCACTGCGCCCGTATTCCGCGCTGAAGGTGGAATTATTGATCTTGAACTCCGAGGTGGTGCTGATCGAGGGCTGAAAGGTGATCTGATTCTGGCTGATGTCGTTGAGATTGATGCCGTTGATCTGGAAGTTGACTGAGTCTTCGCGATTGCCGGCTGTGATGAACGAATTCGCGCCGAGGCCGCGGCTGGCAGCGGTAAGGCTGCCCGCGGTGTCTGCCACTACGCCTCCGGGCGTAAGCACCGTGAGGTCCAGGAAGTGCCGGCCATTGAGCGGAAGTTCTTGTACCGCTGTGTTGTCAATAACCTGACCGACGGTTATGGTCTGGGCTTCGATCTCCTGAACCGCACTCTGTACCTGAATCGTCTCGCCAGCCGAGGAGACGGCGAGGCGCATGTTCTCCGTCACCTCGCGGTCAACCTCGAGCGTGACTTTAGGCACAGTGTAGGTGCTGAAACCGCGGGCCGTTGCCTGAACTTTGTAGTCGCCGGGAATGAGTGACGGTACCGCATAGAGGCCGGCGGAGTCTGTGCTGACGACGCGATCCAGACCGGTCGCCAGGCTGTGGATCGTTACTTGAGCATTCGGGATAACAGCGCCAGAGGGATCCGTCACCGTTCCGGAAATGCTGGCTGTCGATTGCCCCCAAACGCCCAGGGTGCAAACTCCCAGCAAAGTGGCAAAGGCAAAGATTGATGCAACTTTCATTGTGACCTCCTATTAAAGTGTTCGATCGTGCGGGATAGCCATCGTCTGCATCGACTCAGTAACGGCTGCAGATTGGCCTCGCCGCGTTCGCATGACCGCCCGTTAAGAGACGGCCACCCTTTTCCGCATCAACGAGAGCGTCCAGTGTGGGGAAGTGCTTTTGCGGTGCCATGACGCGATACGAGAGATATTCATCTTCACGGCCAGAGCAAAAAATACCTGGATTCGCCGAGCGCTCGTGCGATCGCTTCGTTCTGTTTCTGCTTTGACCGGCCAGTGGCCGGCGCTTGGTGGCAAGTCAGCCAAAAAGGGAAATCGTCATCTTCGCCCGCACGAGAGCAGGCTTGAACTGGGAATGGACAATCAGCGGGAGCTTGCCGGGGAAGAGTATGCACGCTGATTCACACGCCGAATGAGCGAGTTAGAACGAAGTATACGGAATGTCTACCGCCCGTGCAAGAATTTTTGATTGGAAAATAAGGAATTAATAAGGATCGGGAAAATTGGGGGTGACTAACCAGCGGCTCAGGGCAAGCCGGACGTCAGGACCGAAACTGGGGGATGATTGTCAGGGCCGCCCGTCACATATTGGAGTTTGGAATCCCTGAACCCGAAACCTATGCTTGCGAATCTAGATAAAAGTACGCAGACTTGATAAAGCGCGGATTGCATTAGTTCATTGATGCACCCGACGCAAAGTGCGCCGCTCTTCCCTGGCCATCACACGCGAAAAAACGCAAGAAAACGCAGAGGAGAAGACTGTTGTCCGCGATCGACACGACATTGCCGGCACCGCCTGCTGGCTCCGCACCTGGGGGCAATGGCAACGGGTCCGGAGTCCGTCCTTCTCCAATGCGCGATCCCGCTCTCGATCTGCCGGTGCAGTGGAAGCCGCGTGTGAATCCGTGGCTTATCGCCATGACGGTGGCTCTCGCCGCGTTCATGGAAGTGCTCGATACCTCCATCGCCAACGTCGCCTTGCCGCATATCGGCGGTTCGCTGGGCGCGAGCACCGACGAGGCCACGTGGGTGCTCACAAGCTACCTGGTTTCGAATGCAATCGTATTGCCCCTGGGTGGCTGGATTTCGAGCGTCATGGGTCGCCGCAACTTCTTCGTCCTTTGCATCACCGGCTTTACCGCCGCCAGCTTTCTTTGCGGCTCTGCACCGTCGCTGCCCATCCTTCTCCTGTGCCGCGTGCTTCAGGGCATGTTCGGTGGCGGGATGCAGCCAATGGCGCAGGCCATCATGGCCGACAGCTTCGAGCCGCACAAGCGCGGTCAGGCTTTCGCGCTCTATGGCTTGGTTGCGGTGCTCGCGCCCTCTATCGGGCCCACGCTCGGCGGTTGGATCACTGACAACTTCTCCTGGCGATGGATCTTCTTCATCAATATTCCCGTCGGCATTCTCGCTTTCATCCTCGTCATGCGGCTCGTTGAAGATCCGCCCTGGATCAAGGCCGACCCCTCGCGCTTGCGCAACATGGACTATATGGGCCTGGCCTTCCTTGCCATGGCCATGGGTGGCCTGCAGATCATGCTCGACAAGGGCGAAGAGAATGACTGGTTCTCGTCATCCTTCATCTGCTTCTTCGGCTTCCTCTTCATCGCCGGTATGATCGGCCTCTTTGTGTGGGAGTGGAACAAAAAAGATCCGCTGATCAACCTCCACCTCTTCCGATACAAGAACTTCGCCATCTGCTGCTTTCTCATGATGCTGGTCGGCGGAGTGCTCAACGCAAACACCGTGCTGCAGCCGCAGTTTACGCAGCAATTGCTGGGTTACACGGCGACGATTGCCGGCCTGGCTCTCACTGCCGGTGGAGTGGCGCTCGTCATCATGATGCCGCTGGCCGGCATTGCCACCGGGAAGATCGCAGCGCGCTGGCTTGCCGCCTTCGGTTTCGCCTTACTTGTTATCACTTTCTGGTACGCAGCACACGTAACCAGTCTGCAGATGAGTTTCGCGCAGGCGTCCTGGCTGCGCGTCGTCCAAATGCTCCCCTTGCCGTTTTGTTTCATCTCCATCACCAATGCGGCCTACGTGGGCATGCCCAAGGAACAGAGCAACCAGGTTGCCGGCCTCATCAATTTCGTCCGCAATATCGGCGGTTCCATCCTCATCGCCATCACCAACGCCCAGGTCACTTCACGGTCAATGTGGCACGAACAGCACCTGCAGCAGGCGATGCAGCCGGGTTCCATCGGCTTCGACCAGCACAGCCAGGCGCTCACGGGGCTACTCAACGGCGCGTTTGGCGCTGCGAACGGCGGCAGCATGGCCCTGGCCCAGATTTATCACCAGCTGATCCAACAGGCTCAGACGCAGGGTTATCAGGATGTTTACATGGAGCTTGCGTGTGCTTCGATTGTGCTCGTAGCCCTGTCGTTCATGCTCAGTAAGAACCGTCCGGGTGAAGGCGGGGGCGGCGGAGCCATGCACTGAGTCGGCAACCGGGTCTTCATTTCTGGAATGGGGCCGCAAGCCCGGAATTCCCGCCTCCGGAAGCTCCGCAATGCGCGTTCAAGCGCTAGTGACGGACCTCATAGCCCTCTCCGGCGATTCGGCCTATAATTCTCCTCAGAATTCAACCGACAAAAGATGCCCGTTCGCTGACATCTGCTCCGGGGAGGATGTGATGTTGAAGTCGCTTCTGCTTCTTTTTGCTGTGGGTCTGGTCACGATCGCCGCTCTGCCGTTGCTTAGTCACAGCGCCCAGCAGGCTGCTCCTGCGCCCGCGATGACGCCTGAGCCTGTCGTTACAGCGCCTCAGCCAGCGCCAGCGATGAAGAACCCGGTGAAGCCTACAGCCGAATCGCAGGCAAAGGCGAAGAGCTTGTATCAAATCGACTGCGCCATGTGCCACGGCGATAACGGAAACGGCAAAACCGATTTGGCCACCAGCATGACGCTCACTCTCGATGATTGGACCGACCCGAAGAGCCTCGCCGACAAGCAGGATGGCGACCTGTTCACCATCATTCGCAACGGCAAAGGCGACAAGATGCCCCCTGAAGCCGAGGGACGCGCCGGCAACACCGAAGTCTGGAACCTGGTTATCTACATTCGATCGTTCTCGAAGTCCCAGCCGGCCGCCAAGTAGATTGGCGCGGAATTCGCGAAATGTCTGCGGAGCGAGTCGCCGCAGCCGCGAAGGGAACTAAAGCAGTGCTCTAGCCCGTTATCGTCAGCACCGGGCACGGTGCATTGGCAATGATGTGAAAAGCACCCGACAGGCGCGATTGCAGCCACAGGTGCGAGCTCTTGCGAATCGAAAGCACAAGCAGGTCCACCTTCGATTCCTCCAGAAACTCCAGAATGCGTTCGTGCGCAGAACCAACCTCGACCAGCCCTTCCGGCTGGCTGATCCTTTCGGCGTGTTGCGGTGCCATCTCGTTCAGCACAGCGCGAAACCGCTTTTGCACCTCGCTGAATCGATCCTTATCCGCGATATCGTCGGGATTCACAACATGAAGTACTTCGAGCGACGATCCGAACGCCTTTGCCAGCGCAGCGGCGTATGCGGCCCCGCGTGCTGCGGCAGGTGAAAGTCCGGTGGCATACAGCACGCGTTGAAACAGAGGGCGCGATGGCTCGCACGCTGGAACCAGGGGGCCGATAGTCAATGCGGGTCCGCCCGAAACTCGCATGATCCTCTCTGCCACTGAACCGACAATGCCGCGCTCCATTCGGCCTCTTCCCCGTGTGGCCAGGACAATGAGTGACGGAGCATGTTCTCCGGCAAGGCGTGGGATCTGTTCGCGCGGATCGCCCTCAAGCAGGACCGGAACCGCTTTCTCGACTCTCTCGCCGAAGCGCTTCGCCGTTGCGGCCAGCGTGGTCTCCAGTTCTTTGCGCTGCTCGCTCTTTTTCTTCCGGCCATCTTCGGCCTCGACCTCCATCGCTGGGTACGAAAGCACGAACGCATGCGCAACCAGCAGGTCGGCATCGAATTTTCGGGCAACCGAATTCGCGTAGTGGCCTGCGTTCTCAGAGCACGAGGAGAAGTCGGTAGCGTAGACGATCGCCTCGAACGGCAACAGGGAGGAATTGGCGGGAACATCCATGCAGCGAAGATCTCCAGGGTCCTGCGAACTATCGCAGGGCCGGCCTCAAGATGCAGCGAGCGTCCCCGGGGATTCAGCGAGACGAGAGCAGTTTCCCGTCCGGCGATGGGGACGCCCTTCATGGTACTACGCTGGAACGAGCGGGAATCCACTTGCTCGAACCGCTATGATGGTTCCGCGATGACGAACTCAGAAGTTTTTCGCGGAAGATGGGCCCTGGTGACCGGCGCCAGCGCGGGAATCGGCGCGGCGCTCGCTCGCGAGCTTGCACATCACGGCGCCAGGCTGATCTTGACCGCACGCCGGCGCGAGCGGCTTGAGGCGCTAGCCGCTGAGCTCTCTGCGAAAGGAACCGACACACGCATCGTCGTTACCGACCTCAACGATCCTGCCGCGCCGCAGCGGCTCTATGACGCCACTGAGGGCGCCGGCCTCGCTGTCGACATCCTCATCAACAACGCAGGGCTGGGCCAGTATGGAGCCTTCCATACGAACCGTGCGGAGCAGGATGCAAGGCAGGTGCGGGTCAACTGCGAGGCGGTGGTGCGCCTTTCACGGCTGTTCGTGCCGCGCATGATCGAGAGGCGACGTGGATGGGTGCTCATCGTTTCGTCGATGGCGAGTTTTCAGCCCATGCCGTACAACGCCACCTACGCGGCAACCAAGGTGTTTGACCGGTTCTTTTCGCTGGGCCTGGCTGGCGAGGTGAAACCATTCGGGATCAAGGTCACGGCACTTTGTCCGGGGCCAGTGGAGACGGAATTCTTCACCGTCGCGGGCAGCACCGGTCTTTCTCGCCGCTTTGGCAGCCAGACCGCTGAAGAGGTGGCGCGCAAAGCCCTCGCTGCGCTTGCCCGCGGGCGGCGAACGATCGTTCCGACCTTCAAAGGAGCTTTTGTATCGTCGCTGGAGCGTTTTCTCCCCACAAGCGTGATCCTCGCCATTCTTGAGAAAGCGTTGCGGCCCCGTGACAACTCTACTGGCCGCTGAACAGAATCCCTGACTTGCACCTGACCCCGAGCGGCGGCGACAATGGCCCGCGGAGGAAATCCCTCAATGAGTTCGCTCAATTCCACTTTGCGTGCTGGAACTTGTTTTCTGGCCATCCTGGGCGCCACTGCGTTTGCACCGGCGCAAACGCCAAACCGTGAAGCGGCGGAGCACCTGACCAAACCCGGCCCCGGTCCCTACGGCGTTCGCCAAATGCGGTTCTTCGTGCATCGCCTCGGTACTGACCACGCCGAAGGCGTGACCACACTCGACATGAATGGTGACGGCTATCCCGATATCCTGAGCGGCGCCTACTGGTATCAGAATCCCGGTCCCAACGGCGGCGAATGGACACGCCATCAATATCGCGAGGCCGGCATCCGAGGCGAGTTCGTCTCCGACTGCGGCGAGTGGACCATAGACGTAAACCACGACGGCCTGCCTGACGTAGTCACCTCGGGTTGGATGACGAACGGAATCTTCTGGTGGGAGAATCCCGGCAAACTCGGTGCGCCGTGGAAGAAGCACTTCATAACCGACAGTTACGACACCGAAGGCGGCTGGATGGCTGACATCAACGGCGACGGCAAGCCCGACCTGATCTTCGCCCACTACGGGCACATGGGGCTAATCTGGATCGACTTCTCCGGGCCCGAACCCAAGGTGCATCACGTGGGCGGCCGCACGCAGGATGGCCACGGCGTTGGTGTAGCCGACATCGACGGCGACGGCAAAATGGACATCCTCACCCCGTCCGGCTGGTTCCGTCAAATCGATGCCGACAAAGACGAGTGGGAGTGGCATGGCGACTGGCAGCTTGGCGATGCCGGCTTCCCCATCATCGGCTACGACGTGAACGATGACGGCAAGACCGACATCATCTACGGCCACGGCCACAGCTATGGCCTGTATTGGCTCGAGTAAAAAATCGACCAGCAAGGCGACGGCTCGACGCGCCGCTGGATCAAGCACACCATCGACGAAAGCTATTCGCAGATCCACGCGCTCAAGCTGGTCGATATCAATGGCGACGGCCAGCCCGAGCTGCTGGCGGGCAAGCGCTACCGCGGCCACAGCGGCAACGATCCCGGCTCCTACGATCCGCTGGTTGTCTACTACTACAAAATCGATCGCAAAACGGCCACGTTTACGCGCTACGCCATCAGCGTGAACGGCAGCGCCGGCGCAGGAACGCAATTTGTCACCGAAGACATGGACAAAGACGGCGACATCGACATTGTGACCGCGGGAAAAACCGGCGTGCACTTTTTTGAGAACCTGACCATCGACCGCGTGCCCAAGGCGGAGCGCGAAAAAGAAATTCTGCTCGATACCAACTGGCCGTTCCCCGGCGAAGGCCCTGAAGTGCCGCAGGACGAAGAGCCGAAGAAACAGTAATCAGGTGTCAGGGATCAGAGAGACATGGATCGAGGCCCAAAGAGGCAGCTGAAGGCTGAAAGCTGCTAAAAGGGCCGATGATTCCCAACTCGCCGCGGTACACGTAGATGCAGTACGCAAGCGCCCCCAGCACCAGGGTGCCCAGAACGACGTAATCGAGCCTCGCCACAGTTCAAAGAGTGCCTAAACTGGGCGTATGGGGGCGAGGCACTTGCATGGTTTTGCCCCCAAGAGGCGCCAGTCAGGTAAAAATTGCCTCTAACCCTGGCGTGGGAGGACTATAGCTCCCGAGTTTTCCACCGAAAGACTCGGGCACTTGCAACCTTTCGCACGATCATGCATCCTAGATAGTAATTAGCAGAGGCTTCCCCATGATGTCCTTCCAAAGAAAGGCAGTAACTCTCTCTTGAGGGTTCTTCGGAACCTCTTCCCAAAATCCCCCCTGGTTACCCTTCCAAAAATGCCTCTCGAGCGGGCCTACCGGAAGGTAGGCCCACACGCTCTCCCCTCTCACGCGCCACATCCGGCCAATCCAGCGGCGGGCCATTAAAATCGGAGGGGGTGCGATGCCCTCTCATTTCCACAAGCCGCCATCTTTGATCCCAGCTCTCAAAGCAGTTGATACTCGCTTTTCTGAAGCGGGACTGGTGCGAAGCCGTCGCATCAAACCCGCTGCCCGGCCGGAGTCAACGCGCTTTGATCCTGCCGGGCTGGAGGCCCACACCTATCCTGCGCCCGTCCCACGTCGTGCCGTCAACGGAGTGGAATGGCTGCCGGTTCCCAAATGGGATTCGTACGGGCTCTGGGCAGGATTCAGCACGCGCAGGGGCGGCCTCAGCAGCGTTTACTCCCCTGAAGATGCTCCCGGCGAGCTGAATCTGGGATTTACCGCGGACGACGACCGGAAAATCGTGGTTTGCAACCGCCAATTGCTGGCCGAAGCCGTCGCTGGCGATCGCTCAACGCCACTGGTGTCGCTGCGCCAGATCCATTCCAATCTGGTCGTCCAAGCTGGTCGCTCCGACGCGGCCCGCGAAGCACCCCGCAAGGCCGATGGGCAAATCACTGATGAGCCGGGTCTGCTCCTTGCCGTTCAGACCGCCGACTGCATTCCGATCCTGGTCGCTGACCGGAGCCTTTGTGCCGTCGCAGCCTTTCACGCAGGCTGGCGTGGCACCGTCAAGCGCATTGTCGAATCAGGCGTTGGCCGCATGAGACTTGCCTTCGGCTCCCGGCCCCGGGATCTCGTTGCCGCCATCGGGCCCGGAATCGGCCCCTGCTGCTATGCCGTTGGCGAAGAAGTCTTCTCGGCCTTCGAGTCGCAGTTCTCCTACGCGTTCGAGCTCTTTCATGAAGTGGCCGACACCGATCCCGTCCGGAAAAAGTACCCCATGCTGTTCCTCACGCAGCGCGCGCCGGGGCACTCATCCCTCGGCCCCAGCCTTCACGTAGACCTGGTTGAAGCCAACCGCCGCCAGTTGCTTGCAGCCGGGCTCCAGGCGGAATCGATTCAAGTGATCGGCGGATGTACGCAATGCCACGCAGAGTTGTTTTTCTCGCATCGCGCATCCCTCGGCCACGCCGGCCGCATGATGGCGGTCATCGGCATCCGCGCCGCAAAGGCGCGTAAACGAGCGAAATAGAAAGGGATTCTGAGAAGCGATGCCAAACCGCTCGCGCGTGCATGAGCGGGTGCAATGAAATCTTCAAGGAATGGGGAATGGCCGTGGTCAGCGTGGATGAATCGCGTGTACCTTCACTACGAAGATGCTCTCACCGCCTCACCCGGATTGACCAGGTCGCGCAGCTCTTTTGAAGGCTTGAAGTAAGGCACTTTCTTGGCGGGGACTTCCACGCGGGCGCCGGTTTTGGGATTGCGGCCAATGCGGGGATTTCGCTGGCGGATGCGAAACGACCCGAAGCCGCGGATCTCAATCTTGTCTCCGCTCTGCAGAGCGCCAATCACCGAGCCAAAGATGGTTTCAACAATCACTTCTCCGTCGCGCCGGGTCAGATCGCCCAGTGCAGTTACCTTCTCCACTAAGTCCGCCTTTGTCATCGCCCTGGAACCTCCGCATCCAGCATAAACGGATTTTGCAGGGGATAGCACGAAATTGCAAGCCCCTCTTGAGATTTTATCCTTTGCGCATCAGCAAGTTGGCCCAAGGTCCGCCCCGAACTTCGGCAGCCGGCCCCGGCCCCCTAACGCAGGCGCCTGACCGAAACGGCATCCAGCCGGGCCGCGAGCGAGGGTCTCAGCGCGGGACTTAAGATACAGTTATCCTTGAAACTCCGCACTCCAGTGAGCTACGCGCAATACAGTATCGTCATCCCCGCCTACAACGAGGCGGCGCGCATCACCAATGCGCTTGAGGCAGTTGCCCGCTGCATCCGGCAGCGCCAATGGTCTGCCGAGGTTGTCGTAGTTGACGACGGCTCGCGCGACCGTACCGCCGAACTGGTTCGCGCCTTCGCCGCCAGCGCGCCGGAGGTAAGGCTGCTGCAAAACCCTGGCAATCGCGGCAAGGGCTATAGCGTGCGCAACGGCATTCTCCACTCCTTCGGCGAGGTCGTCATGTTCACTGACGCGGACCTCTCTGCGCCCATTGAGGAAGCGGAAGACTTGTTTGCCGCGATCGCAGGCGGCGCCGACATCGCCATCGGTTCGCGCTGGCTTGAGCGCGCGCGCCAGACCATTCGCCAGCCTCTCTACCGGCAGTTCTTCGGCCGCTGCTTCAATGCGGTTACCCGCATGGTCATGAGGCTTCCATTCGCCGACACGCAGTGCGGCTTCAAGGCCTTCACGCGCGCCGCCGCGCAAACAATCTTCCAGCTCCAGACCATCGAACGCTGGGGCTTCGACCCGGAAATTCTCTTCATCGCCATCAAACGCGGATACCAGATCGTTGAAGTTCCGGTAAGCTGGGCTCACGACGAGCGCACGCGCATCAGCTATGTCAAAGATGGCATCCGGATGCTTGAAGACATCGCCATCGTCCGCCGGAATGCGCTGCTTGGCCGCTATAACAAACAAGTCGAGCGGATTCATCGCACCGACCTGGTGAAGTAAGTCCTTCGTCTTTCATCTCCAGCCCAGCCAACGCCACCCTGCAAATCGAAAAAACCCGGGTGCCCCGTACAAGCTCTGCTTGGGCGGGATAGGAGTGTTGAGACTTCTCCCCAGCCCCCAACGTCTCCCATAAACAAGCGCCGGATGCATGAGCCGGGGCCGGAATGAAATTGATCGTTTGGAGAAACTCGCATGATGAAGAAACTTGCGCTCGCAACCCTGTTTTTAGCGCTCGGCTCAATGACCGCGCTTGCCGCCGACTTTAGCGGCAAATGGACAGCCGATGTTCAAGGCCGCAATGGCACGCAAACCATCACCTTCAACTTCAAGGTGGATGGCTCAACCCTGACCGGAACCGTCACCACACCGCGCGGTGATACGGACATCTCGAACGGCAAGGTGGACGGAGATAATATCTCCTTTGACCAGGTGCTGAACTTCAACGGGAATTCGATCACGCTCAACTACAAAGGCACGGCCGACGGTGACACGATCAAGTTCACGCGCACCTTCGGCGGTGGCGGCGACCGGCCTCCGCAAGAGTTTGTGGCCAAGAGAGCAACTGACGCCGCTCCTGCGCCGGCCGCTCCAGCCGCGCCACCAGCCGCTCCTCCGCAGTAGTTCTCGGTGCCGCTCTGCGCGTAGCTGGCGCGCTCCGGCCAGACATTTCAAACTGTGTTCGATCTGCGCCCGATGAGGTTGAAAACTCCGGGCGCAGCCGCTTTCTTAGGCGGTCGCCGTCTTCGCCACGTCCTGCAAGCCCCGCGCCTCAATCTCGAACTCGCGCATCTTGTACTTCTGAATCTTGCCTGATAGCGTCGCAGGGAACTCCGTGACAAAGCGCACGTGCTCGGGAATTTTGTAGTAGGCAATCTGTCCCTGGCAGAAGGTCTTGATCTCTTCTTCCGTCGCTTCCATTCCCGGCCGCAGGCGAATCCACGCCACCACAATCTCTCCGAGCCGCGCATTCGGGATTCCGATTACCTGCACTTCGCCCACTTTGGGATGGGTGTAAAGGAATTCCTCCACCTCGCGCGGATAGATGTTTTCGCCGCCGCGAATGATCACATCGCGCGAGCGGCCGGTAATGTGAATGCATCCGTCCTCGCGCATTACGCCCAGGTCCCCGGTCCGCAGCCAGCCATCTGCCTGGATCACCTGCGCTGTCCCCCCGGGATCGCCGTCGTAGCCCTTCATCAAGGCATATCCGCGCACGCACACCTCGCCCTGTTGCCCGCAAGGCAGTGTCTCTCGCGTCTCGATAGGCGCATCCGGCTGCGTCTCGAGTGCTACGATCTTGATCTCGGTTTGCGGCATGGCGCGGCCTACCGTGTTGACGCGAACTTCGAGCGAATCGGCAGCGTCGCTCATGGTCACCACCGGCGATGTTTCCGTCTGCCCGTAAGCGATGACCAGCTCGCGGCAGTGCATCTCGTCGAGCACGCGCTTCATCAGTTCCACCGGGCAGGGCGCGCCACTCATCATGCCGGTGCGCAGGCTGGTCGTGTCGTAACTCGAAAAATCGTCGAGGCCGAACTCCGCCACATACATGGCCGGCACGCCGTAAACGCTTGTCGCGCGCTCGTCGTGCACGGCTTTTAGCGTGGCGCGTGCATCGAAGGTCCAGTTGGGCAGAATGATTGCCGCGCCTGAGTTCACCGCGCTCATCGTCCCGATCACGCATCCATAACAATGAAACAGCGGCACCGGAACCACGATCTTGTCCTGCTCGGTGTAGTGAAATCCTGCGGCGAGAAACTGCCCGTTGTTCACCACGTTGTGGTGCGTCAACATCACGCCCTTGGGCAGGCCCGTGGTTCCACTCGTGTACTGGATATTCGCTACGTCATCCACGGCCACGTGGTCTGGCAGCCGTCCTTCCGCATCCAGAAAAGCCGGCCACTCCGGCGAATCAAAATAAATGGTGTGTTGGAGCGCCAGATCGAGCCCATGGCGTGCGCGGCCCAGGATCTCCTCATAGTCGGCGCGCTTATCCTTGTGCCACAGGAAAAGCGCTTTCATCCGCGACCGTGTCAGCGTGAATTGCAGCTCGTGCGAGCGGTAGGCGGGATTCACATTTACCAACGCCGCTCCGGCTCGTGCGCAGCCCATGTGCATCACAATCCACTCAATGCAGTTGGTGGACCAGAGCCCCACGCGATCGCCACGACGGACTCCAAGCGCCCAAAGCCCGCGCGCAACGCGGTCCGCTTCCTCGCTCAGTCCGGCCCACGTAAGACGGCGATACTGGTGTCGTGAAACCACCGCCAGCCGGTCCGGATATCGGCTTGCCGTCCGATGCAGCAGGTCGCCTATCGTTAATTCCAGCAGCTGCTTGGCCGGCCCCCGCGCATAGCTCTGCGTCGAAATCTGCTCGTCAACAGGCATACTTCTGCCTCTTTTTAGTGGTAAAGAGGAAGTTTACGCCGCAAACCCTGTCCCGCCATGTGATTCAGCACACATGGCAGGACACCTCGGGGCCGGCCGCCAGCCGTCTCACCCGGAGTCCGGTATCATCAATAGTGCATGGCCTCTTCGGCCCCAATGGCTCACGAAACGCTGAAAACCCGCGACCAGGAAGCCCCTGCGGCGCACCCATTTCGGACATACGACTCGCGGCTTGAGCCCATCGCCGCCAGGGTATTGGCCCAGCAGCGGCTCTCTGTGGATGATGGCCTGGCGCTTTACCGCTCGCCCGACGTGTTGGCGGTGGGCTGGCTTGCCAACTACGTTCGCGAGCGGATGCACGGCGACGTGACGTACTTCAACGTCAATCGCCACATCAACCCCACCAATGTGTGCGTAGCGGCCTGCAAGCTCTGCGCCTTCGGCCGCAAAAAAGGCGACCCCGCCGGCTACACCATGGCGCTTGACGAGGCTTGGGCTGCTGCAGCCTCGGGCTACACCGAGGCGGTCACCGAGTTTCACATCGTCGGCGGTCTGCACCCCGACTTACCCCTTGAGTTCTTCCTCGATCTCATCCGTGGCCTCAAAGAGCGCTTTCCCAAGGTGCATATCAAAGCGTTCACGATGGTCGAGATCGCATTCCTCGCCCGTCGCGCCAAGCTCACCGTGGAAGAAACTCTGATCAAGCTGCGCGATGCCGGAGTCGACTCCATGCCCGGCGGCGGCGCGGAAATCTTCGCTGCGCGCGTCCGCTCCGTCATCTGCGACCACAAAATCGACGGCGAAGAATGGCTTGAGACCGCGCGCACCGCGCACAGACTCGGATTCAAATCCAATGCGACCATGCTCTACGGCCACATTGAGAACGACGAGGACCGCGTGGATCACCTGCTCAAGCTTCGCGCGCTGCAGGACGAAACCCGCGGCTTCCAGACCTTCATCCCGCTGGCGTTTCACCCTGAAAACACGCCGCTCGATCATCTACCCGTCACGACAGGACTTACCGACATTCGCCAGATCGCCGTCAGCCGACTGATGCTCGACAACTTTCCCCACATCAAGGCCTACTGGCAGATGATGACGCCCAAGATCGCACAGATCGCGCTCCGCTTTGGCGCCGACGACCTCGATGGCACGGTCATCGAAGAGAAGATCTACCACGACGCAGGAGCGAAGACGCCCCAGGGGCTAACGCGCAAGGAACTGTGCCGGCTGATCACAGAAGCGGGCCGTATCCCCGTCGAGCGCGACACGCTCTACCGCTCCGTTACGCGCACCGAAGAGAGCTTTACCGTCGCGGTGTAGCATGTTGTAAACTCGGGAGCGCTCTCGCCATTCCCCAAACGTCACGAGCGAGAAGGTCGTTCAAAAAATACTCTGATGCAACAAATTTTTGGAATGCCACGCTAACCTTTGGCGGGAAAGCATAAGCCTGATTGCCACCGAAGCCATGAAAGGCGCCCTAATTCTGCGCCATCGCCGCCGGCACCTTCTCATCCGCGTTAAACGTCGTCCACGGCCCGGCGATCATGTCGTGCAGAATCGGCTTTTGCCAGTCGAACTCCGGGTGCGCAGCGAGAAACGGCGCCGCATGAAAATCTTCGCCGCACGGATGACCCGCCCGGCCGATGAAGCTCAGCTTTGCTGCCATGTCTGAATCCATCACCTTGCCCGTCACCGCGCCTTCGGGAAAGTACGGCGGGTCGTCCCAAACTTTTTCGCCCACCGGCGAGAGATCGATGTGGCCGCACAGGCTGCGTTTGTCAGCGTCAATCTTGTGCTCGTAGCTGTCGTAGTGGTCTGAGAGATATGCCTCGGCCAGCGCCGTATCCAGCTTGCCGTAGTGCTCTTTGACGAACTGCTCGGCGCGAATGTGGCGCGCATTCATCGAGCTCTTCGGATCATCGGGATCGAATCCCGGGGTGTCGTCACGGATCAGCAGCGGATCCGCCGCAAAGTTCGACGAAACAAAGTAGCCGTCTTTCTTCTTCGTCAGCGGCGTATGGTGCAGTCCCAACTCCAGGTAGCCAATCTCGCCCGTCTTGCGGTCGCCAATCAGCCACGAGTTCGCATAGCGGCCGTTGTTGCCCTTGCGCATGATCGCGGCATACTCGTCGATTGACGTGGCATACTGCATCGCCTTGCGCGAGCGGTCGAACTCCGCGATGCCATTCACATCGAAACCCTTGGCCATCGGCAGCGTGGTCTCGGTAATCATCAGCCCGCTTGCGTTCACGCCAAAATCATCCTGGCTGGTGATCACGCCGGGCATTCCGTCCATAATGAAGTGCTGTCCGCTGGCCGGCACAATGTCGAAGACCATCGTCCAGCGTTCGCCCTCCGCGTAGGAAGTCCAGTTGCTGTGCGCGATTACAATCTTCCCGTCTTTCGTCGCTGATCCCGTGGCAACGAACGCGCTGCATTTGCCCGGCGCAACAGCCTCAGGCGGATTGGGCTTGCCCTCCTTGGCGTTTACCCATCGAACGTAATAATCACTCAGCTCGATATAGCCGTTCAGCGCGACCACGTCCCAAAGGTCCAGCGCCGATCCCTGTGCATGCAGGCCATCCACAATCCCCTTCAGCTCCTCCTGGTACTCGGTGTCGAGATGCGGCCACAGCACATTCTGCGCCGCATCGCGAAAGAAGCTCCACTTGCGCTTGGCATGGCGCGGCGCTTCCACCACGTACACCTGCAGGTTGTCCTCAATCTCCCGCGCCAGCAGATACCCATGCTGAAAGCCGATCTGCTCCGGCGTCCCCTGCAAATGCACATACGTCCATCCGCCCTCGTGAAACTTGTAGGCGCCGCGAAGCCTCGGGTCGTTTTCATGATCGCGCGCCGTTGCCGGCGTAGCCGCCACAATGGCGAACAACAGAATTGCAAGCGCAGGCAAAGCGGTGATGCGCATTGGATTCTCTCCTGAAATTGACGATTCCCGGGGAAGGCGCGAAGAGGGAAACTGGATTTCCAGCTTACGCTTCGAGACACATCCGAGTGTACTCTTGGGTCCTGACCGGCCCATAAGCCCAAAGCCTCGCACATCAAACTAAAAAACCTTGCGCGCACCGGGGAGGGCCTTCATGATTGTGGTTCCAGGCCTTCTCTGCTAAGCTAGACTTAGCTAAGGGAGTACCGGCATGGCAAAGACAGTCAATGTTTTCGAAGCCAAAACCCAACTTTCGAAGCTCATCGCGAAAGCCGAAAAGGGTGAAGATGTGATCATCGCCCGGGCCGGAAAACCCGTAGTGCGCCTGACTCGGCTGGAGCCGGCAAAGAAACCCATCCGGTTTGGCGGTATGAAGGGCAAAATCTGGATCGCGGAGGATTTCGACGCTCCGCTGCCCGAAGATTTCCTGATCACGCCCGAGGCCTGACGGTGCGGATTCTGCTCGATACACATGTCTTTCTGTGGCTGGTCGATGACAGTCCGCGCCTGACCGCCCAGGCACGGGCACTCATCACCAATGCCGAGAAAGTCTTTGTTTCTTCCGCGACCATATGGGAAGTCGCCATCAAAGTCCGCATTGGGAAGCTAAGAGCCAATCTCGATGGACTAATTGAAGAGATGCAGAAGAACGGATTCGACGAGATGCCGATTTACGCGCGACATGCGAAAGAAGTGGCAATACTGCCGCTCCACCACAGCGATCCATTCGACCGCTTACTCGTCGCGCAGGCAAGAGTCGAACTCATGCGCTTGGTCACCAACGATGCACAGTTGGCTCCCTACTCCGACCTGGTTGTGATGATCTGAAGCGGTTTATTGCCGCACCACGACGCCGCCCTTCATCACAAAGCTCACGTGCTCCACCACCGAGATACCGTCCAGCGGATTCCCGGGAACAGCGATGATGTCCGCATAGTAGCCGGGCTTCAGTTCGCCGATCTCGTTCTGCCAGGTCAGAATCTGCGCTCCGTTCAGGTAATCGGCCTGCAGGACGGCCAGCGGCGTCATTCCATACCTCACCATCAGCTCCAGTTCGCGGGCCTGCGTGCCGTGCGGGAAGGGACCGACGTCGGAGCCAACGGCCATGGGCACGCCGGCAGCGACCTGGCGGCGGAATTCGTGGATCTTGTAATCGAGCATGGCGTGTTCGCGCGCCGCCGCTGCAGGCGTGGGCGCATGGTCCGCGAAATATTCGAAGATGGCGAAGGTGGGCACTGCCGGAATGTGCTTCTGCTTCATCATTTTCATCGTCGCTTCGCTCAACTGCGTTGCGTGATCGATAGAGGCCACGCCCGCCTCCGCCGCAAATCGCGCCCCCGGCTCGCCCTGGCAATGCACGCCAACGTTGGTGTCAAGCCGAGCCGCCTCGGCCACGGCTGCCTTCAACTGTTCCTCGGTGTACTGGTACGGAGTATGGAATTCCCAAAACTCCGGATCGCCCGGTTCCTCGCTCGTCTCGATCTGCGCGCAGATCGGATCGCCCATGCAGGGCGGACTGCTGGCAGGCACCATGCGGTCCGGTCCGGTCTCGTAAATCTTGGCGAAGTCAGAACCCTCCTTGTGCTGCTCGCGCATCACGGAGACGATCTCAGCGGCGGCGTTTGCGTAATCAGCGTTTGACAACACGTGCTGCGCAGGATTGAACCTATTAGCGTCCTCGTGCCCGCCCAATATGTCGATCGCATTGCCGCTGATGCGCAGCCTTGGGCCGGGAATGAGCCTCTGGTTGATGGCGTTGCGCACAGCGGTGTCGGCCGAACCCGCGCCCTCGGTGCCCATGTCACGCTCTGCGGTGAATCCGGCCATCAGGTCGTCCTTCGCTGCTTGCTCGGCCAGGATCGTGCGCCACGGCACCGACTCTTCTACCGTCTGCAGATCCTCCGCTCCCGGATGCAGAAACAAATGCACGTGTGCGTCAATCAGTCCGGGCAGCAGCGTGGTGTCTCCAAGATCGATCACCCTCGCCCCCTGCGGATGATCCACTGTTGTACCCACCGCCTTGATCCGCTCGCCCTCAACCAGAATCTCGCCAGGCTGAAGCATGTTTCCGGTGTCTACCTCGAGCAGGCGCGACGCGTGCAGCACGATCGGCGCAGCTTCTTGCGCGCCGGCTGCGGCGCAAATAAGTAGTGCGACGGCGAAGGAGCACAGAAGCGCCCCAAACCACAGGCTGGTCAAGCGTCTTGAGTTCGCCATATTCATGACTATGTCGCAACGCGGTCCGCTTGTCGATGTTCTTTTTTGAGCCGGTGGATCAAAAAACGGCTACGCCCTGTCGGGTTCAACCATGCTGTTCCACGGCGCCATTTGCCGGGAGATCGGCTGTGCAGGGTAGCTGGACCGCAAAGGATGCGCCACGCCGCGCGCCTTCCGTGTTGGGATGAGCAGAGATGCTACCGCCGTGGCGCTCAATGATCGTCCTGGTTGCCCATAAACCGAGTCCCGTTCCCACATCCTTCTTGGTTGTAAAAAACGGCTCAAAGATCCGTTCCATGTGCTCGGCAGAAATCCCTGGCCCGTCATCCGCGACAGTGAACTCAACCATGCAGCGGTCGCCGCCGCGAATTGTGTGTGCAGCGACAGAGATGGTGCCGTACTGATCCACCGCGTCGATCGCGTTTGCGATGACGTTTGAAACCGCTTGCCGAAGCTCTCCCAGAATGCCCGCGACGGGCGCGCAATGGTCGAAGGCCCGCTCGAGCTTGATGCTCTTTGCGGCAATTTTGTTGGAATAGAGCCGCAGAGCCGACTCAATGAGAGCGGGAACGGCAATCAATTCTTGTGTGCCCGATTCCCTGTAGAATCCGAGCGTTTGCCGCGTGATGTGTGCTACTCGCTCAAGCTCGTGCTCAGCCTGCACGAGCTGCTCCACTACCGCATCCGGCACGCCAGGCATGTGCTTGGCGATGAAGATGAGGTTCACCACCGCGGCCAGCGGATTGTTGATCTCGTGCGCCACCGTTGCAGAAAGCCGCGCCGCCGCAGCCAGTTGTTCCGTCTTGCGCATCACTTCCTGCGCCTTGCGCTCGGCCGTCGCATCGCGGAAGACCAGCACAACGCCGATCAGATCGCCATGATCGTCACGGATCGGCGCTGCGCTGTCTTCGATGGGAATCAGCGATCCCTCGCTGTTCTTCAAAACCGTGTGATTGGCCAAGCCAACGATCGCGCCCAGCTCCATCACTTTCTTCACCGGATCGTCCGCCGCGTCTCCCGTAATCTCGCTGAAGATGGGGAAGACCTCGCCGATCGGCTTGCCCCGAGCTACCTGCAACCTGGCGCCGGTCAAATTCTCGGCTTGAGCGTTCAGAAATGTCACATTTCCTGATCGGTCCGTCGCGATCACCGCGTCGCCAATGCTGCCGAGTGTCGTGCGAAACCACTCTTCGCTCACGCGCAAATCGTGTCCGTGCTTCTCGCGCAGCGTTCGCTCCCGCACAATGAAATAGGCAAGCGCGATCATTCCCAGCAGAGCCGCCAGCGACGCCAGCCAGATGCTCACCGCCGACATCCGGATGCTGTGCCGGTACTCGGCATCGCGTTCTCCGTCCAGCCGGATCTCCTCCTGCCGCATCCGGGCAAACAGCAACCGGAGCTGATCCATGATCAGCAATCCGCGATCCGACAGAACCACAGTCCTGGCTTGATCGGTCTTGCCTGAGCTGTAAAGCCCGATGGTCTGCGCCAGCTCAGTCATCTTCTCGCGCGTCAGCGCGCAACTCACGAATGTCGTTCTGTTGAGCGGGATCGTCGGCGGTCAGCCGCTGCAACTCGTCGATGCGCGGTCCAATTTCCGCTTCTGCCCGGTGATACGGAGCCAGGTAAGTCGCATCGCCTGTCAAAAGATAGCCACGCTGGCCCGTTTCGGCATCCTTCAGCGTCGATTCTGCGCCTTCCAGCGCCACCTGCATCTGGCGCGAGCGAAGAACCCACTGCGCGTCGGTCGCTTGCACATCGAGCCTATGCTTCGTCACCAGCGCATTCATGACCAGCAACAAGCCCAACAGGACAAAGCCCGCGATGATGCCGAACTGTCTGAGCGACGGTCGCATTTGAATCTCAAACCTGCGCGAAACGGGGAAAGTTGCGAATGGCACGACACGGAATGCGGTTGTAGATTTGCCCGCCCCGCGCCTCGCATACGAAAAGCCGAGCTGCCTCTGACTAAGGGTAAATTAATGCCGGATTCGCAGCAAAAGCGCGGTCAGAGTGCTGTGCCGCGCGGGGCAGTGTCAAGATTCCTTCGCACGAAGGCAAACCGCCCCGGTCAACTAATTCAGGCCGCCATGCCGGCCAAACGGCGTGGTTCAGTAAGCGCCAATCCCCGTCAGGCTCTGCCCTACAACCAGCGTGTGAATGTCGTGCGTTCCCTCGTACGTCTTCACTGACTCCAGATTCATCATGTGCCGCATGATCGGGTAATCCTCGGTCACGCCGTTCGCGCCAAGGATGTCGCGTGCCAGCCGCGCGCATTCGAGCGCCATCCACACGTTGTTTCGCTTGGCCATCGAGATATGCTGGTGTCCCGCTTTCCCGGCGTCCTTCAGCCGGCCCACGTGCAGCGAGAGCAATTGCGCCTTCGAAATCTCGCTTGCCATCCACACCAGCTTCTCCTGCACAAGTTGGTGGCTGGCGATGGGCTGATTGCGAAATTGCTTTCTCGTCTTCGCATAGCTCAGAGCTGTCGCGTAGCAGTCCATCGCCGCGCCGATGGCGCCCCATCCGATGCCGTACCGGGCCTGGTTCAGGCACATCAATGCGCTTTTCAGTCCCTTCGCCCCGGGCAGCAGGTTGGCTTCGGGCACGCGCACATCTTCAAGTGAAAGACTGCTGGTGACCGACGCGCGCAGCGACCATTTGCCATGGATGTCGCTCGCGCTGAACCCCGGCCGGTCCGTCTCCACCAGAAAGCCAAGAACGCTGTCGGCCTCGCCGTCTTCGCTGCTTGTTCCGTCAAGCTTTGCCCAGACAACCGCCACATCGGCGATCGTGCCTGAGGTAATCCACATTTTTTCGCCGTTCAGGATGTACTCGTTGCCCGATTTGCGCGCGCGCGTCGTCATTCCGCTGGGATTCGATCCGAACCCCGGCTCCGTGAGCCCGAAGCAGCCAAGCTTTTCTCCCGTGGCCATCGCCGGCAGCCATGTGTTCTTCTGTTCATCGCTGCCGAAGGTAAAGATGGGGTACATCACCAGGGCCGACTGCACGCTGACAAAACTGCGCAAACCGGAGTCGCCGCGCTCCAGCTCCTGCATCACCAGGCCGTACTCCACATTCGACATGCCGGCGCAGCCGTAGCCGTCGATGTTGGCGCCGTAAAATCCCAGTTCCCCCATCACCGGAACCAGCTCACGCGGAAAGCGACCTTCACGAAAACATTCTTCGATGATGGGAATAAGATTCACGTCAACAAAGTCGCGGGCCGTGCGGCGGACGAGGAGTTCCTCTTCCGTCAGGCTCCCATCGAAATGTAGGAAATCGAAGCCCTGAAACTTGAAGGCCATGGTCGTGCCTGCTCTCTTCCCGTTTCAAAGCAGTTTCGGAAATATGGAAGGGTTAATGCTCTTATTAAGGTCTTCGCTCCCTGCTGCTCCCACCCCAACGACGAGGACCTGTCGTCGGGGACCCTGGGCTGCTCGCTCAGACTTTAATTTGGTAAATGCCCTCGCATCATTTCCGAAGCTTCTGCAGCGGGACAGATGAGGGTAGCAGCCCTTGGCCTTCTTTTCAATCACGCGCCGGACCTGAACCTCACGCGGGCCGTTGCATGGGCTTCTCGTGAATGACCATCCAATTGATGCCGAACTTGTCGCGGAACTGGCCAAAGCGGTGCGCGAAGAACTGCTCGCCCATCGGCATAAAGACCTCGCCACCCTCAGTCAGCACCTTGTAGATTCTCTCCGCTTCTTCGTTGCTGTCGACCGAGAGCGAGATATAGGCGCTGCGCATCGGTTCAGCCTTCGGCCCGTCGCTGGCCATGATCACTGTGTCGCCAAGCGTAAAGCGAGCGTGCAGAATTCCATTCCGGTCAAGACCCAGAGGCAGGTGCTGCGGTCCATTCGGTCCGCCCATCTCAGCAAACGTCGATTTCATCACGACCGTTGCGCCCAGGTGTTTCTCGTAGAAACTCATCGCTTCCTGACAGTTGCCGGGGAAGTTCAAATACGAATTCACTTTCATCGCTTCAATTTTCCTTTCGGGGAATTGGATTTTGGGCCGAGTCTCGAATTGCTGGTAAACGGTGGAATCAGCGGCGTTGGGTCGCGCTGCTCCCAGCGGCGATAGGCCTCCGCAATGACGGCTGCGCGGTTTTGCTCCATTTGGTCGATTGCCGCGCACGGCGCATCCGTCTTTTCATTGCGCCCGCCCCAGATTAGGAATTCGAGAAGAACAGGGGCCAGGGCGATGCCTTTCGCGGTCAATCGGTAGTGCGTGCTGCGGCCGTCTTCCACCGCCCGCTCGCGCTGAACAATTCCGCCGGCTTCGAGCTTCTGCAACCGATCGGCGAGAATGTTCGTGGCAATCCCTTCGCCGGAGCGCTGGAACTCGCGAAAGGTCCGGTATCCGCGCACCATCATGTCGCGCACCAGCAACAATGTCCAGCGGTCGCCCAGCAGCTCGAGTGCGGTGCTCACCGGACATCCGGAACGGTGTCTGGATTTGGAGCCCTTGACCACGAAAGCATGGTACGCAATTAACTTGCATTTTGCAACCTACAATGATAGGAATGTCTTTGCCTGCTGCTTTCCCTGTCCGCGCGGGCGAACATCAAACAACCAGGCGGTACTCATGCACGCACTCCCAACTTCTTCTCGCATCACGCCGTTTCTCTGGTTCGACAGCAACGCCGAAGAGGCCGTCGAATTCTATTGCGGCATTTTCCCCAACTCACGCAAGCTCGGCGAGTTCAGGAGCACGACGGATATGCCCAGCGGCCCCAAGGGAATGGTGCTCACCGTCTCCTTCGAGCTTGACGGCCTGCGCTTCACCGCGCTCAATGGCGGCCCGATATTCAAATTCACTGAAGCCGTTTCGTTCGTCGTCCCCTGCGATACGCAGCAGGAAGTGGACCACTACTGGTCGAAGCTCACAGCCGCCGGCGGCAGCGAGAGTCAGTGTGGCTGGCTGAAGGACAAATTCGGTCTCTCGTGGCAGATCGTGCCCGCGCGCATGTCGGAGCTCCTCAAGCATCCCAAGGCCATGCAGGCCATGATGAAGATGAAGAAGCTCGACATCGCGGAACTGGAGCGCGCTGCCAAGGAATGATCGCACAGCGAACCAACCGATCGAGTTGGACTTATCAAGAATGATCCTCGAATGCAAGGAGGAGAACCGCGTGCGTGCTAGAAATCTCTTTCAAGCCGAGCGCGTTGACGAAATCAAGGCGCGGCTGAGCCAGTTAAGGTCCGACAGTGCCCGCCAATGGGGCAAGATGAGTCCCGCGCAGATGCTGGCGCACTGCTCGGCGGGATTCGAGATGGCAGCAGGGAAGATTCGCCCTCCACGGGCCCTGATGGGCCGCATCATAGGGTCGGCAGTGAAGCGTGTCGCCTTTCGAGACGAAGAACCCATGCGGCGCAATTCACCGACGTCCAATGAGCTCGTGATGACCGGCGACATGGATTTTGAATCCGAGCGGCAGCGATTGAGTCGTTTGATCGACCGGTTCGCCGCGACTGGACCTTCAGGCTGCACCGATCATCCACACGCTTTCTTCGGGCCGTTGACACCGGACGAATGGTCGATCCTCATGTACAAGCACCTCGACCATCATCTGCGCCAATTCGGCGCTTGATCCGCCTCCGAGTCTGTTGACGCAGCTCGTTTCTCAAGCCCAGATTTCCGTCGTATTTCCCCGGATCGGCTTATCGTGATGAAATGGCTGAGTCACGGGAGCCGCATCATGAGCAGCCGCAGAGAATTTGTCAAAGGTTCGGCACTGGCCGCAACCGCATGTGTTCTTCCCGCACGCGCCCTTTTTTCTGACGGCCACGCCGCCCAGTCCGCGCAGGCGCCAACTGTCGCGGCCAGCTGGTACGACCGGCCCATGCGCTGGGCGCAGCTTGCCTTCGTCGAGGACGATCCCGGCAACTACGATCCTCAATTCTGGCTCGATTATTTCCGCTCGGTTCACGCCGACGCGGCCTGTCTGACAGCGGGCGGCGTCGTTGCGTTCTACCCCACTGAGCTTCCGCTGCAAAAGCGCAGCGCCTGGCTGGGCGATCGCGATGCGTTCGGCGATCTCATGGCCGGCTGCCGCGCCATGGGCATGAACATCGTGGCGCGCACCGATGCCCACGCCTGCTGGCAGAAGGTCTACGACGCGCACCCCGACTGGATCAGGGTCGATGCCGGCGGTCAACCCGTCCGCCACCCGTCCGACCCTCAATATTGGGAAACCTGCGCTCTCGGCCCCTACAACTTCGAGTTCATGACCAGTGTGCATGAAGAGATCATGCGCAAATACAAGCCCGATGCGATCTTCACCAACCGCTGGGCGGGCAGCGGCATGTGCTACTGCCGGCATTGCCGCGAAAATTTCCACGCGGCAACGGGGCTTGACCTGCCGCGCACCGCCAATCCGCAGGATCCGGCGCGAAAGCAATACACCCTGTGGCGGCAGCAGCGGCTCTTTGACCTGTGGCGATTGTGGAACGAAAAGATTCGGGCGATCAACCCCGATGCGTGCTACATCGCCAACGCCGGCGGCGGAGCGCTGAGCGAGCTCGACATGAAAACCATCAACGAGCTTGCACCCACCCTGGTCGCCGACCGCCAGGGCCGGCGCGGGTTAATGGCTCCCTGGGCCAACGGCAGAAACGGCAAGGAGTATCGCGCCACCATGGGCAACAAAGCGATCGCGGGTATGTTCAGCGTTGGCATCGAAGATGAGCATCGCTGGAAAGACTCGGTCCAGAACGGCGACGAGATCCGCATGTGGGTCGCCGACGGCATGGCGCAGGGTCTGCGCCCGTGGTTCATCAAGTTCAATGCGAAGCCGATCGACCGGCGCTGGCTTCCCGTCGTGAAAGAGATCTTTGACTGGCACTATTCGAACGAAAAATATTTCCTTAACCTTCGCCCGCTGGCGCGTGTCGGCCTCGTCTACTCGCAGCAGAGCGCCTGGTTTTACGGAGGCGAGCAAGCCCGCGAGAAGATTGAAGAACCGGCCCTGGGCTTCTACGAAGCCCTTGTCGAATCGCGCGTTCCCTTCGAAATGGTGCACGACCGCCGCCTCGACAATGACCATCTCGCTTCATTCCGCACCCTGATCCTGCCCAATATCGCCGCGCTCTCCGATGCGCAGTGCGCCAGCCTCCGCACATTTGTCGAGCAGGGAGGCGGGTTGGTTGCGACCTATGAAACTTCGCTTTACGACGAGTGGGGTGTTCGCAGGAAGGATTTCGCTTTGGCCTCGCTCTTCGGCGCGTCTTACGCTGGCAAGGTCGAAGAAACGATGCGCAACTCGTACCTCGACCTGGCGAAGGATCCGACAACCAACGCCTACCACCCTCTGCTGCGCGGATTCGAGGATTCCGGGCGCATCATCAATGCCGTTAACCAGGTCGATGTGACTCCCGCCGATGAGAGCCGGTTCGCTCCTCTGCGCATCATGCCGTCCTACCCGGATTTGCCGATGGAATCGGTTTTCGTTCGCCCTGGCGCGCCGCACCGCCCCGGCGTGTATCTCCAGCAGGTGGGCGCGGGCCGCGTCGTCTACTTTCCCGGCGACATTGATCGCACTTTCTGGGACGTGCTGAACACCGATCACGGCAAGCTGCTGAGCAACGCCGTCGACTGGGCAACGAACGAGCCGCCTCTGGTGAAAATCGAAGGCAGGGGCATTCTCGATGTTGCCTTCTGGGAACAGAAAGACTCGATGACGCTTCATCTCGTCAATCTAACCAATCCCATGATGCTCAAAGGACCGGTGCGCGAGATCGTCCCCATCTCCGAACAAAAGATTTCGCTCCGTGTCCCAGCAAATCGCCGCATCCAGCGCGTTCATCTGCTGACGACCACTAAAGACGTCGCCTATCGCACGGAAGGAAACACCATCATGCTCGAAGTACCTTCCATTGCGCTTCACGAAGTGGTTGCCGTCGATTTCTCGGCCTGATCCGCGACCCCCAGCGCACACGTCATCCCCGGAGAGTGGCAATTGCGATTCCTCCGCGGGCTTCCAGTCAACCGCTCTGGTATCCTAAGGGGTTTATTCCTTCGAGGAGGAGCCATGCCGGAACACAGGGCAAGAAAGCATCATCAGGACCGGGTGGCCGAGGCCCTGCGGGTGGAGATCGGCGCCATGATCGAGGGCGAACTCTCCGATCCGCGCATCGATTTCTGTTATGTGAGCGAAGTTGTACTGAATCCCGGCGGCAAATCGGCGCGTGTCTATGTGGCGCTCGACAGCGCCGCAAAAGACATCGCCATGGCCGAAGCCAACACCATCGCCGGCCTCGATGCGGCGAAGGGCTACATCCGCCACGGACTGAAGGAGCGGATGGGGACGCGCTACATTCCCGATTTGACCTTTCTCGCCGATCGGTCCGGCCGTTTTCAGGCGCGCATTGATGAACTGATGATCCGAACGCGCAAGAAGCAAGCCACCGCGGGCAAAGCAGGAGACGCTCGCGGGAATGAAATACAACAGGACCCCGCACAGACCAAGCCTCACTCAGAACATGGCGCTTCCATCAGCTGATGCAATGCCTCGCACTTCCACCAAACCCGGAGCCAAAGCATTGGTCGCCGGAGTGGAAGGCGCGGAAACGCGCACTCATGCTGCAGCGCAGGACGACCCCGTCGCTGCGATTCTTCGCGTCTTGCGCGACGGTGAGCGTTTCCTTGTCTGCTCGCACTCTCGGCCCGATGGCGACGCGATAGGATCGATGCTCGCCCTGGGAATGCTCATCGAGCAGATGGGCAAGCGCGCAGATCTCGTAACGGCGGA
Organism: uncultured Acidobacteriaceae bacterium; assembly: GCA_963751285.1. Lineage (GTDB taxonomy): Bacteria > Acidobacteriota > Terriglobia > Terriglobales > Acidobacteriaceae > Telmatobacter. The sequence continues at coordinate 213,532 of CAVVUE010000021.1, forward strand.
CCGGATTCCGGCCGTGTATCGAAAGCTCCCGGGCGCTGATGCTGTCCAGACACTATTGCGAGTTCAAGGCCATTACGACGCGGCCATTTTGCTGGAATGTGACAGCGTGGAGCGCACCCGCCTGCGCGGCCTCGAACAGTTGTTCCTGATCAATATCGATCACCATGTCACTGGACAGGCGTTTGCAGCGCTGAATTGGATTGATCACAGCGCAGTGAGCGTAGGCGAGATGGTATACCGGCTGTCGCTGGCCGCCGGCGCGAAACTCACTCCGGAAATGGCGACCTGTCTTTACACAACGCTGCTTACCGACACGGGGGGCTTCCTTTATGGCGCGCTGCGCGCATCCACCTTCGCGCTCGCGCGTGAGCTGGTTGCGGCGGGAGCGAATCCCGTTGCCATCGCCCACGAGGTGTACTTTTCTGTGTCTCCGTCGAAACTTCTGCTGCTGGGCATGGCGCTCCGCAGGTTGAAGCGCAAAGGGAGACTCGCCTGGTTATGGGTCACGCACCAGGACATGGTGCGGAGCTGCGCCGCAGAAGAGGACTGCGAAGGGATTGTGAATATTGCGCTGGGCATTTCCGGCGTTGACGTCGCGGTCTTCCTGCGTGAGCTGCCTGAAGGCCTTGTCCGGCTGAGCCTGCGCAGCAGGGGCGAGGTGAATGTGGCCGCGGTCGCTGCGCGGTTGGGGGGCGGTGGTCACGAAAACGCCGCTGGGTGCACGCTCGACGGGCCGTTGCCGCGCGCTCTTGAAGAGATTCTCTCGGTATTGCGCAATGCAGCGGACAATCAGGCCGCCGGCCCTGGCTGAGCTTGCTTGAGATTGCACTCGAATCTGTTAGCCTTGACCCTGTTATCGCGCAGGGGGACCTCCGGGTCATAATGCGGCACGGAAGGCGGCAGGCATGCCTCGATCCGCGTCCGTCACTGCACGAAATTGTGACGTTCGTCCCGCGCAAAGCAGGTTGCCGCAGGCTTCTTGGAGAACTGCCACGGATGGAAATTCCGGTGGAACCTTCGCCAAAGGATTCATTGCTGCATCAGCGATGGCGCATGCCGCGCTGGGCTACGGTCAGCGAGGCTTTGGTTTTTCTTTGCTTTAGTGTTTTCTTCCTGGTTTACGGGGTCACCCCGTTGGTAGGCGGCGATGGCCTGGGGCTGGTGGGGGCCGATGAGCCGCGCTACGCGCAAATCGCCCACGAAATGCTCGTGCGCTTTGACTCCGCACATACGCTCAGTGGGCGGTTGAGCGCCTGCGTCACGCCTTACCTTTACGGCCGGCCCTGGCTTGAGAAGCCTGCGCTCTATTACTGGCGCGCAATGTTTGTGTTTCAGGACTTCGGCGTCCACGACTGGGCCGCGCGTCTGCCTTCGGCCAGCTTCGCCTTCATCATGGTCGGTCTCATCTACCTGCACATGAAAAGATTCCGGCCGGGCGGTCATCTTGACGCAGCGCTGATCACCGTGGCCTGCGTCGGCATCATGGCCTTCTCTCGCGGCGCTTCCACCGACATGCAGATGGCTGCGCCTCTATCCATTGGGCTGCTGGGCTGGTATGCATGGTATGAAACCAACTCCAAGTTCTGGCTCTACGACATTTACTTCTTCACGGGACTGGCCACGCTGGCAAAGGGTCCAGTTGCCCCGCTCCTGGCCGCGCTGATCATCTTCGCCTTCGCCTTCCTTCGCAAGGAGTGGCGCATCTTGCCTCGGTCGCTTTGGTGGCCGGGCGTCGTTCTCTACTTTGCCATGGTGCTGCCCTGGTTCATTGCCGTGCAGCATCAGAATCCAACCTTCTTCCGCGAATTCTTTCTCGAACACAACCTCCAGCGCTTCGCCACCGATCGTTATCAGCACGCGCAGCCATTCTGGTACTACTCGGTGGTCGCGGTGCTCGCGCTGATGCCCTGGGCGGTGATTGCGATCCGCGCATTGATCGATGGCATCATGACTTCCGTGGCCGAGTGGCGTCTGCGCCACTCCAGGGCGGGGAAACCGCTGCCCACCCGCCCCGGTGACGCATTTCCCGAGTTTCTGGTGCTCTGGTCGCTGATCCCCATCGTCTTCTTTTCGTTCTCCCAATCCAAGCTCCCCGGCTACATTCTTCCCGCTATTCCTCCCATCACCATCCTGACCGGAGATTATCTTTTCCGTCGCCGCCAGCCCGGCCTCAACCGCTGGATTCTTCTCGGCCATGCTGTGGTTTGCGGAGTCACCACCATGGTCGTGCTACTCCTCCCCTGGTTCGTTGTACACGGTGCTCAAATGCCGCCCGTTCACGCGCTAACCGCCGCCTCGATGGCAGGTGTCGGAGCGGCGCTCCTGATTCTGGTTGTGACCAGGGGCTTTGGAGTCATCCGGCTTCGTACGGCGACCTGCGGAATTCTGGTTGTACTCGTGCTCTTTCTCTACGGAGTGGGGCCGGCGTTCGGGATTCCTGGCATCCCTGCCACCAAGCGTGTCATTCATTTACTTGATCGCACGTATTCCGCGCGGCCGCTCGCAGAACAACTCGGTAGCCTCGTGCCCGCGGACGAAACCGTAGCAGTCTTTCGCGTTCGCCGCGACATCGAGTATGGGCTCTCGTTCTATCGCAATCGTGAAGTCGTGAATTACGAAGAAAGTGGCGTGCCCGACGAGCAGCATGTCCTCGTGGCGCGCGTGCAGGGCAAGCATGGGGCCGATCTTGAGACCCAGGCCGCGCTTGAGGAGTATCTTGAAGGTCGGCGTTACGAGTCGTTGTTTCGTTGGCCGGAGCAGGGGCTGGAAATCTACCTCGTTGGCAGCCGCTGATGCGGTCTTCCAATTGGCGTAGAGCAATGCCTTCCAGAATTGCGCAATAAGAGGGGAATGCAGCTCTTGAGTGAGTCCGTCGAGATTCTCGATCTGCGGCACTTTGCGGCTCCGGCACTTCGTCCTGTGCTTGAAGGCGAGGGCGAACTCTGGGAGCAGCGGTTGCACTGGGACTATCACGCTTCAGCCCGGCTGCTGATGCAGTATCTCGACAACCACATGCTGCCCGGTTTTGCCGCGCTCGAGTCGGGACGCGTCACGGGCTATGTGTTCTGCGTCTATGAAGAAAATAAAGCTGTCATCGGCGATGTCTTCGCCCTCCCTGGCACCGCAAACGCTGCGTCCGGCGAATTGGGTCCTGCCTGTTGTATAGAAGAAACGCTGCTCCGCCACCTCTTCGAGCTCTTGCTCAACTCGCCGCACGTCGACCGCATCGAGTCGCAATTGCTTCTGCATCCCGCCGGCAAGTTTGCCGAAATCTTTCGCGCCACTGGGTTTGAGATTTTTCGCAGGCTCTATCTGGTGCAGTCATTGCAGGGCCGATCGGGCTCGCCTCGCCCGGATCTGCCTCCGAATCTTGAGCTGCGGCCGTGGCGCGAAGCGGACCTGGCGCCGGCCGCGCGCCTCATCTGCGATGCTTACCGCGGCCATCCTGACGGCCTGATCAACGACCAGTACCGCTCCGCACATGGCTCCATGCGCTTCCTCAACAACATCGTTCACTACGCAGGGTGCGGTACGTTTGCTCCGGCGGCATCGTTCGTGGTGGTCGAGCGCGAAAGCCGCGAGCTGGCCGCCCTGGTGCTGGGCTCGCGCGTCAGCAGCAGAAGCGGGCACCTGACACAGGTTTGCGTTCACCCTGCCTTTCGCCGCCGTGGGCTGGCTCGCATGCTTCTCGCGCAGGCTGCGTCCAGCTTTATCCGCCTGGGCGCTTCAGAGATTTCTCTCACCGTCACTGAGGCCAATCCCGAGGCCATTCGCCTCTATTACGACGAAGGCTACACCTGCACGCACAGCTTTGACGCGGCTGTGTGGCAGCGCCAAGCAACCGCCTGACGCTCTAAACAACCGAACACCGCTCTAGGAGGCGAGTTCCACAGCACGCGCGTCTTTCACCGCGAATGTCTCTTCCTGGGGAAAAGTAGCGCGGCCGGTGATCGACATTAGCCAGGCCCAGGCCAGCCCGGCCACGACATCCACTCCATAGTGCAGTCGCAGCGCCATCGTGGAGAGGGTGATGACGAGGCAGACGATTGCGCCCCCGCCCACCACCGTGCGCGGCAGCTTGTTCCGGCATAGCCACAACAGGAGCCAGGGATTTGCGGTGTGAAGGCTGGGGAAGCAGTCAAAGCGGTAACGGAAATTGTCAGTCAGGAACTTGTAAGTGGTCGTGGACTGGATGAAAAACGGCGACAGCTTTGTGAGTGAAAGCGGGCCGGCGACAGGAATCAGAATGTAGCAGCAGTAACCGCAATAGAGCGAAATGAGCAGCGTGCGCCGGATGAGAGAAAACTGCGCGCGATCGCGCTTCCAAAGAAACCAGACCAGCGCGATGAGCGGCGTGAAGGGATAAAAAGCATAGAAGCTGGCCATGATCCGCTGCAGCAGATGCCCGTCGAGTCCCCATTGCGCAAACCATAGATAAGGAGTCTTGCCGAAAAGCGCCGCGTCAGCCGCCATCATCTGGTGATCCTTGGGCTGGATCCCAAGCCATTCTGTGATGTCCTCGGCGTGCAATAGCTTCAGGCTTACGTAGCCGACGATGGCGACGACCATCGGTCCGATCTTCAGCACGATACCGAGCGCACTCTGCGCCAAACTGCTGAAGCGCGAAGTAACCAGGAGAATTGCGAGCAAAATGCCGGCGCCCCAGAGAATGATGCGTGCGAGTGTAAGGCCGCCCTGCGTAGCGAAAACGGGCGGGCGCAGAATGGTGACGACAAGAACCAGCGACAGAAACAAGATGGTGACGAGTTCATCGAGCCGCCGTCGAAGGAAGTCAAGCATCTAGCATCCTCTTGAGTTGTGAAGAGGTACCAGTGTATGCGGCGGCTGGTGGAGTCGGCAAGGCTGAGCGAGCCGGACGCAGCCCGAACCAATCCCCGGTGGCAGGCACAACAAATTATCGCCAGGAGTGTCTCACTATTTGGAGCGTTTTGGCATCTAAAAGCGAGGGGGAGTGCGGAGATGCGCGATTTGGGGCTCTTCGCGGAACCATTGGCTGCGCCAGCGCCGATTGGAATCCCTTCCTTTCGTCAACCTGATAACCCAACTAGAGGCATAGATACTGCAAAGAATAGAGCTGCACGCGTGCCTCTTACCGCTGTTGAGTGGGGTGTTGGTCATGTTTGGGCGCACTATATGTCTTTCTTTTGTTGCCATGGGAACTCTCGCCGTCCTGGCAGGATGTGGACCCGGGAGCTTGCCGTCTCTGAACGGGACGCAGCAGTCGAACCCGCAGCCGACCTCAGTGATTTTCGTCGCCGCGCCGCCGTCGTCGCTGGCTGTCAATGCATCGGCAACGATTAATGCGGCGACAATTTATCCAATTCAAGTCCCAACTGCGTTAGAGAACAGCCAGGTTACGTACTCTATTAGTTGCGGAAGTCCAGGGGCCTGCGGCGCGTTGAAGCCGAGCGATGAAGGTGGCGCAATCGTATTCACTGCCCCTCCAGCGATTCCTTCCGGTGGAACAGTGACTGTGACGGCAACCTCGGTCGCCGATCCTTCGCTCTCGGCCTCGGCCGTCATCAAAATCGTGCCTCCCATTCCGATTTCCGTCGCGTTCTCCGGCGCTCCGCCGGCCTCAATGCAGGTGGGTTCTTCGATGTTCTTGCGCGTCCAGATCATGAATGACGTGACGGCGAATCCCCAGGTGAATTGGACAGTCACCTGCGGAGCCACGCCCTGTGGATCGTTTAGCCCAGCCTTAACGGCCAGCGGAGTGCCATCGACGTACACCGCGCCAACGGCAATCCCACCGGGCAATACCGTGACCGTGACAGCAACATCAGCTACCGACACGACCAAATCGGTATCGGCAAGCATCGTGATTACCGTGGCAGCGCCGACGCTGGCGAACGGTACCTATGTCTTCCAGTTGTCAGGGTCTGCCGGTATGTCGGCGACCTTCACTACAGGCGTCTTTGTCGCCCAGAATGGAACGATCACCGGCGGCGAGCAGGATTCCATTGCTTATTCGACGGACGGCTACGGCGATCTCTACCCTTACTCCTATCAGTCGGGGCCGATCAGCGGCGGAACCTACGCCACCACTCCCGACGGCAATCTTCAGATCCAGATCATTACAACTGGGGGCGGCGGAGAAACGCTGAATGGAGTCCTGGCCTCCGGCGCGCAGGGCTTTGTTGCGCAACTCTACGGCTCGCCCGGCAGCGGCACGCTTGAATTGCAAACCAGCACGGCTGCGCCTTCCGGCGGATATGCCATCTCCATGTATGGCGGGGACCAGTTCGGTGGTGCTGCCTATATCGGTGGCATACTCAACATCGATAGCGCTGGCGGCATCTCAGGAAGCGGCACCGAACTCGATTCGATCGATGAGAATTACGGCGGCGCTTACAACGGCGAGGAGATGTTGGCTGCCAGCACTGTAACCGCTCCCGACAAGTTCGGCAGAGTGCAGTTTCAATTGAACCCGAATCAATCTTCGTCGCTGCCGGTAACCTCGGTGAACGGCTTCATCGTGGATGCGACCCACATTCGGCTCATCTCGTCCGCATATAACAGCGTGGCCAATTATCAGGGAGTGATGGGTGGACTGCCACTCGGCCAGGGATCCGGCACAGGGCGTTTCAGCAGCGCTTCGCTCGCGGGCGCAAGCTACGTGTTCGGCGCCGCGAACGCCATCCAGTACGGAACCTTTCAGGTTGCGGGCCTGGTTAACGCCAGCACAGGCGGCACCGCGGCGGGAACGCTCAATTGGAACAATCTCACCCAAAAGACCCTGCAGAGTCCTCTGTCTTTCACCGGCTCCTGGACGATTGATCCCACCGGCCGAGTCACGCTATCGAACCTGACTGACGGCTCAACCTTCAACTACACCATACATCTCTATCTGGCGGGAGGCGGCAACGCTCTGCTGCTCTCGAGCGGCAGCTCGCAGACCTTCACAGGGCAGGCTTTTCAGCAGCAGGCCAGTCCCTTCAGCGCAGCCTCCTTCAATGGGACCTATGGGCTCAACGCCACTGTCGGCGTCAACAGTTCGAATGCCGTAGAGGGCGCCGCGCTTGGCTCGGTCACAGCCGTCGCAAGCAACGGGACAGACACAGTATCTGGATTTGCGGATGGGGGCAGCGGAGGCGCGGACTTCGCAATCTCCGGTAACCTGACGCCCGGCGCGAACGGAGTATTCACCGGAACCCTGACAGGCTTGGATCCTGCATCGCGCACGACGGCCAGCAACTTTACTTTGTATCTCGTTGACGGCACGCAGGGAATCGCGATCGAGACGGATAATACGCAATTGACGCTCGGCCGGCTTGTGCTGGCGCATTGAAACCCATTTCTCAGATTGAAACAATCGGCCCGCCGCTCATCGCGAGCAGCGGGCCGTTTTAATTGGGTTCAGGGCCGAAACTACGCCTTCGCCGACGTCAGCGCACCCAAATCGGCAGCCATCTTCTCGGTGCCGATTGCCTCCAGAATGTCGCCTTCCTTCACATCGCTGAAGTTGGCAATGCCAATGCCGCACTCCATGCCGCTGGTCACTTCGCGGGCATCGTCTTTGAAGCGCTTGAGCGAGCCGACCTTGCCCTTGAAGATCTGTACGCCGTCGCGCATCACCTTCAACTCGGCATCGCGGCGGATGACGCCATCCTGCACGCGGCAGCCGGCGATCGTCCCCACCTTGGGAATCTTGAAGATGTTCAGCACTTCGGCGCGGCCCAGGTAAGTTTCCTTGAACGTCGGTTCCAGCAGACCCATCATGGCCAGGCGAATCTCGTCCTGCAGTTCGTAGATGATGGAGTGCAGTCGGATCTCCACACCCTCCTGCTGCGCCAGCTCAGCGGCCTTGCGCTCTGGGCGCACATTGAACCCGATGATGATCGCGTTCGAAGCCGTCGCCAGCAGCACATCGCTCTCCGTAATGGAGCCGACGCCCGAGTGCAGCACCTTTACGCGCACTTTCTCCGTTGACATCCTGACCAGCGAATCGGCCAGAACCTCCACAGAGCCCGTAACGTCGCCCTTGATGATCAGCGGCAGGTCTTTTATGCCGGCCTGGCGAATCTGCTCCGAAAGTCCTTCGAGAGAAACGCGGGCGCTCTTGGCCAGCTGCGCGTCGCGCTCCTTCATCTTGCGGTACTGCGCAATCCCCTTGGCCTTGTCGCGGTCGGCAACCACCAGGAACGTGTCACCGGCGTCGGGCAGGGCTTCAAGACCCAGCACTTCCACCGGTGTCGACGGTCCTGCTTCTTCCAGCGAACGGCCGCGATCGTCGAACAGGGCGCGGACTTTGCCGAAGGTGTTCCCGACAATGTAGCTGTCGTTCAGGTGCAGCGTTCCATCCTGCACCAGCACCGTGGCCACAGCTCCGCGGCCACGATCGAGCTTGGCTTCAAGAACGCTGCCCACCGCTTTGCGTCCCGGTGTCGCCTTCGGCGCCTTGATGTCGCTCACCAGGCAGATCATTTCGAGAAGCAGATCGAGCTTCACGCGCTTCTTCGCCGAGACTTCCACGAAGACCGTCCCTTCCTGGCCCGCGCCTGCCCAATCCTCGGGAATAAGGCCGCGGTCCGCGAGCTGTTTCTTCACGCGGTCAGGATTCGCTTCAGGCTTGTCGATTTTGTTGACGGCCACGATGATCGGAACCTCTGCGGCTTTGGCGTGATCAATGGCTTCCAGCGTCTGCGGCATTACGCCATCGTCAGCAGCCACCACGATCACCACAATGTCGGTGACCTTGGCGCCACGCGCGCGCATGCGCGTGAAGGCTTCGTGGCCCGGCGTGTCGAGAAATACGATCTCGCGCCCCGAAGCCGGCGAGCCCTCCTTGGAGAACTTCACTTTGTACGCGCCGATGTGCTGCGTAATGCCTCCGGCCTCGCCGGCGGCCACGTCGGTCTCGCGGATGGCATCGAGGAGCGACGTCTTGCCGTGATCCACATGGCCCATGACCGTGACCACAGGCGCGCGCGGCACCTCGACCATGTCGGTCTTTTCCGTATCCAGAACCTCTTCGATGGCCTCGTTCTCCAGCGCTTCTTCGTAGCTGATCACGTTGGCCGCTGCTCCAAACTTCGCGGCCACATCCTTCACCATCTCGGCGTCGAGCGACTGGTTCACTGTGACGAACACGCCTCCCATCAAGAGCGTGGCGATCAGATCCTTGGCGCGGACATCGAGCTTCTCCGCGAGGTCTTTCACGCTGATGCCTTCGGTCACCGTGATCTCACGGGTGATGGGCAGGGGCTCAGTGCTGTATTGCATGGCGCTGTACCGCGGCGGCGGCACAAAGCCCTTCATCGGTCCTTCTTTGGTCTTTGGATACTGTTGCTGGCCCCGTCCGCGACGAGCCGGAGCGCGCTGCGGGCGTCCCTCGGCGGGTGGAGGAGCGCCGCCTGCACCGGGCCGCGCGCCGCCAGGGCCTGGACGCGCTCCAAACCCCGGGCGAGCGCCAAAGCCGGGCCGCGCTCCAAGAGCTCCCGATCCGCCTGCTGCAAATCCACCAGCAGAAGTTCGCGTGGGATGCTTGGGCCGTGGTCCGCCGGCAAATTGGCCTTGGGCGGCAGGGCCGCCCGGCGTTCGCTGTCCGAATCCCCCGGGGCCGGTCGCAGGTCTCCGATCAAAGATCGGCTTGCCGCGCTGAAGTCCCGTGCCGGCGGCAGGCGCAGTCGGCGGAACGATTGACGCCTTGTACACAGGCCGCGGTCCGGTTTGCGGCATCACCATGCGGCGCGCGGGTGGCTCAGGTACACGCTCCCTCACGGGCTTTGCGGGAGCGGCTGTGGACTGAGCGGCAATCGCTGGAATCGAAGCTGGCGCCTCCGCCATCGGAGCCCGAGCCTCAACGGCTTCAGGCGCAGTTGGCAGAGATTCAGCGATCGCTGCCGCAGGCGTTTGCGGCTCGCCAATCGCGGGTGCTGCTGCGGGCGCTTTTGCGGCAGGTTTCTCTTGGGCGCGCGGCTGCTCTTCGCGCACAGCGGGAGCCGTGGGCGGCTTCACTACAACTCCGCCTGGGGGTGGCGGCACCACGACGACTGTGCGCGCGCCTGGAACTACGCCCGCTGGAGGCTTCGCCACCACGGCGCCCGCTGGCGGGCGGCTGGCAATCGCCGGAGCGGCTGGCGGAGGTGCAATGATCGGCGGGGCCGAGCGCGGCTGAGGAACGATTTTGCGCGGTTCCGGGCGGGCTGGAGTTGCGGCCGGCTTAGCGGCAGCGGGTGCCGCAGGCGGCGCAGCGGCGGCCACGGTGCGCACTTCAGGCTTCGCCGGTTGTGTCGGCGCCGCCGGTCTTACCGGCACCCTGGCGTGGCGTGCCTCTTCTTCCTCTTCGTGCTTCTTGGCCAGGACCGCCTTCAGCACATCGCCGGGTTTCTGGATGTGCGACAGGTCGATCTTCGGAACAATCGCTGGCTCCGCGTGGCGCGACGCGCCGCTGCTTGCATGGGAAGCTTGATGTGCCTGCTGCTCCAGGCGCGCGCGAACCTTGTCCGCTTCGTCCGACTCCAGCGAGCTGGAGTGCGTCTTGCCTCCAGCGATGCCGAGTTCCGGAAGAAGGTCGAGAATCGCGCGAGACTTGACTTCAAGCTCTTTCGCGAGATCGTTGATACGAACCTTACTCATCCGCCTCTTTTCAGTGTCTGTGCTGCCAATCCGCCCTTAGTTGCTCATAGCTACCTCATGGCACTGGCTGCTCTCTTCACTTGCGTGATCGTGCGCTTGGCTTTCAGTGGTTCGGCGCATCTTACGCGCCGTCCTCTTTAGCCGACTCCTCTTCCTCGTTTGCTGTCTTTTCTTCCGCGCGTATTTCCGCTTCGTCTGCGGGTGGAACGTTCTCTACTGCCAGCTCTGCTACCGTCTGGCTCTCTGTTTCGGCCGCACCCTCCGCCAGCGTCTCATGCATCGCGTCTGCCGCGGCCAGATCGTCGGTCTGAGCCTTGGCGGCCTGAACCGTCTTGGCCTCTTCCAGAACCACCGCTGCATTCTCTTCTTCAGCCGCCGCAGTGTCGGCAACCGCTTCCGCGCTTGGCGCCTCTGCTTCGCCTTCCGGCGCCTCAGTCGCTCCCGCCGCGGTTTCCTTTCCAGCCGATCCTTCGCCGCCTCCGGCCGCTTCTCCGCCTTCCTCCTCAAAATGACCGAAGTAGTGCCTCACTGCCACGCTGATCTTCTCCAGCGTTTTCTCGCCAATGCCGGGAATCTCCATGATCTGTTCCGGAGTCATGTCGGCCAGGGCTTCGGCGGTGGTCACACCAGCAGCCACCAGTTTCTGAATCACGCCGTCGCCCAGTTCCGTCACCTGCTCGATCGGCGTCGTCGGCGTGCCGGCAAGCGCCTGCATCTGCTGCTCGACTTCCTGCCGCTTCTCTTCCTCGCTCTTGATGTCGATCTTCCAGCCCAGCAGCTTGGCCGCGAGCCTCACATTCTGGCCCTTCTTGCCGATCGCAAGCGACAACTGCGTATCGTCCACGATCACTTCGAGCTGCTTCTCGGTCAGGTCGGTGATGGAAACGCGGCTGACCTTCGCCGGCTGCAGCGCTTTTTCGGCGAACGTGGTGATCTCGTCGCTGAACTCGATAATGTCGATCTTCTCGCCGCGCAACTCCCGAATAATCGACTGCACGCGCATGCCCTTCATGCCCACGCAGGCGCCCACCGGATCCACATCCTTGTCGCGGCTCTGCACCGCAATCTTGGTGCGCTCACCCGCCTCGCGTGCGATTGCCCTGATCACCACGGTGTTGTCGTAAATCTCCGGCACTTCCGACTGGAACAGGTTCGATACCAGTTCCGGCGCCGCGCGGCTCACGATCACTTGCGGCCCCTTGGCTGCGCGATCCACTTTGAGCAGCACCACGCGCACGCGTTCGCCCACGCTGAACTGCTCAAGCCGCGACTGCTCGCGCTTCGGGCAGCGCGCTTCGGCTTTGCCCAGGTCGAAGATGATGTCTTGGCCCTCAAGCCGCTTCACCGTCGCGTTCAGCACTTCCTTTTCGCGATGCGCGTACTCCTGGAAAACCGTGTCACGCTCCGCTTCGCGAACCTTCTGGAAGATGATTTGCTTTGCCAGTTGCGCGGCGATGCGGCCCAGCGGGCTGGTGTCGCGATAGATGCGAATCTCGCTGCCCACTTCCACGCCGGGTGCCATTTCATTGGCCTCCTCCAGCGTGATCTGGTTCACGGGATCCTCAATCTCCTCATCGCCGGCCACCACCGTCTTGTAAATATAGGCGGTGATTTCGCCGGTCTCCTTGTTCAGTTCGCCACGCATGTTTTCCTGGGTCTTGTAGTACTTCCGCGTGGCCAGGGCGATGGCCTCCTCGACCGCGCCGACAACAATCGCGGGGTCGATGCCTTTCTCCTGGCTGAGGAGCTCGATACTTTGATACAACGCATTGGTGGCCATACTGCTGACTCTCTTTTCCTGCAAGTCGGGGCGCCAGGTTCAACAACCTCAAACGCCGCGAGTTTCACGATCAAGGACTTTTCCCTTTTCCCCAGTCCCTGTCTTTCAGATTTCCGGCACCAGATTCGCCTGCTCAATGTTGCCCAGGGCGATCTCTACCGTGTTCACGCCTGCCTTGCGGCTCTTGCTGTTCTGTTTCATCGCCGCCAGGTCGAGCGTTATCGTTCCTGTTTCTGACGGAGTCTTTGACCCCGCCACCAATCTTCCCTGCCAGTGCCGGTTGTTGCGAACCGCCTCGAACGTTCGCACCTTCACCAGGCAACCGGCAAACCGTTCGAACTCTTCCGGCCGGCTCAACTTCCGGTCCAGCCCCGGCGAACTCGCCTCCAGCGTGTACGCTGCGCCCGGAACCAGGTCTTCCACATCGAGCAAAACGCCAAAATCCCGGCTGAACTCTGCGCAATCTTCGTGCGTTACGCCGGAGAGCTGCTCCACCGTGAGCGAACCCTCCAAAAGCTTCTTCGGCAACCCCTCCGCGTGAGCCTCAGCCGCAGACTTTAGTTGCGCCCGGGCCGCGGCATTTTTTTCGAGCGCCACGCGCAAAATCCGGTCTTTTGCCGACCCGGTCATCTCGACATCGACCACGTCGAGCCCGTGCGAGGCGGCAACCCGTTCCGCCGCCTTCCGAATTTCGTCCAAGCTGACCGCCATCGTTCCTTAGCCGCGGCAAACAAAAACCCTTTGCCACGGACCCCGAACCTTCAGCCCATCCAGCCCAAACCACTCGCCGGGAGCCCACGCCAACTGATCGTTATCTTATTGATTCACAAAGATTTGAATCTGAATCACCCGTTGTGCGTACGCCACCGGTTTGGCCCAAATAAAAAGTGGGCCGTAAGCCCACTCATCTCTCCGCCAACCGGAGCACTCACGGCAAAACCTGGCGGACAAACGCGTCTGCAGTCTTAAGCATACGGCGAAACGCCGGGAAATTCAACCATGCGAAACGAACAAGCTGCCTTAAACCCCGACATCCTGATCCGAGCGCAACCGAGCCGGTGGTAGACTCTGCTGTACTCGAAGAACCCCATGCCGACCCAAACCCCGAATCCTGCTTCGAAACCGCGCCCCGAACTCGCATCGCGCACCGCCGTACTCCGGCAGGCCGCGCACTCGGCTGTCGAGTACCTCGATCGCCTCGACAGCCGGCCAGTCGCTCCCACGTCCGAATCCATAGCGGCGCTCCGCGCGTTGTGCGGCCCACTGCCGGATGGACAAACCGATCCCGCCGAAGTCGTGCGGCTCCTCAGCGAAATTGGTGGCCCGGCCACAATGGCTATCAGCGGCGGGCGCTTCTTTGGATTCGTGATTGGCGGTTGCCTGCCCGCAGCCATGGCAGCCGGTTGGCTGGTCAATACGTGGGACCAGAACGCCGGGCTTTGGGTCGCTACGCCGGTGAGCGCCGACTTGGAAGCCGCGGCGGTCGAATGGGCTCGCGAATTGCTCGGCCTACCGGAAGAGACAGCAAGCAGCGTGGTGACCGGTGCCACCGTCGCCAACTTCACTGCGCTGGCCGCGGCGCGCCACCAACTGCTCGAGCGTGCCGGATGGGATGTTGAGGCGGACGGGCTCTTCGGCGCTCCGGAGTTGCGTGTTGTGGTCGGCGAAGAAGCGCATCCTTCGCTGTTGAAGTCGCTGGCCATGCTCGGGCTTGGCAAGAATCGCGTGGCCCGCGTGCCAGTCGACAAGCAAGGACGCATGCGTGCCGACGCGCTGCCGCATCTCGATGACCGAACAATCCTCTGTCTGCAGGCAGGCAACGTGAATACCGGCTCATTCGATCCTGCGGGCGCCATCTGTCCCGAGGCGCGAGCCGCCGGCGCCTGGATTCACGTGGACGGAGCCTTCGGTCTCTGGGCGGCCGCATCGCCCAAATACCGCTATCTTGTAAAAGGATTCGAGCTCGCGGATTCCTGGGCGACCGATGCGCACAAATGGG
>CAVVUE010000022.1:0-159462 GCA_963751285.1 uncultured Acidobacteriaceae bacterium
CTGTCCCGCCTGCATTCGCTGCCGAATCACCTTCAGTTCAACGACACTCAGAGTCCCTTTGATTCCCAGAACCAACTGGTCATCGAGATAATTCAAATCGTATATCTGTTGTTCGTCGGCGATGAGCGTCCCAAAGATCTGGCACACTTCCAACAACCGGCACCAGTCTTTGTCGGTGCGGGACAGTCGCGATGCCTCCCGGCTGCCGACGATTCCGACCTCACCCAGCGCCACGGCACTGAGGACCCGCTCGAACCCTTCCCGGCGCGCCGATGCCATGGACGCACTGCATCCAAGATCGCTATCGATGATCTCCACCTGCTTCCAACCCAGTGCACGTATCCTTTCGGCTACTTCGTATTGAAGACGCTGGCTCTCCAGATTCTGCCGAACCTGCTTCTCGCTCGACTGCCTTAAGTAGACGATGGCTCTGCGAGCCAAGTGCTCCGGCCTGATCTTCGGACTGTATACCAGCTCTGTCATCAACGTTTCCTCCTTCTGCCTGAAAGACCTCCATCAGAATGCGAGCCATCAGATCGATCAGATCGGCGCGCACCATCGCATCCATCTGCACGATTCCGCTTTCTTCCGGGATCGTCAGACCCAGCAGTTTTAGTTGCACCACGACCTCCCTTGCATCCGTCAACAGCAGTTGGCAGAAGGTTATCGTGATCGCGATTCTCAGGGGCATGTGGAGAAAGCAACAACATGAGAGAAAGAAGGGATTCGCTGCTTAGATGAACTTCATCGCTGATCTTGATCGCGGTGCAATCAGGCAACAGCATCCATACGGGGATCTTCAACCGTTTTCCGCCTCGATCGATGACAGAGACCGCGCCATCTCCCCGCTTGGGCCTGCGGAGGATCTGAAGAGTAGAACCATAAAGCGGATGGAACGGATAGAAAACCTGGACCTCGTTGCTTTGCGCGAACAGGGTATTGTGGGCGCGGATGTCATCATCCCCACGTTCACTACATCGTTCCCGCCGGCGGCCTTGCTCTCGACGGTTCCGGATGGATCGATTCCTCGCGCCGATTCTTCCTGCCTGTTCACGCACTAAGCCGAGTCTTCCGCGGCAAGTTCATCGCTGGACTGAAGCAGCTCTACGAGCAGGACAGACTTCCGTTGCACGGTTCACAACAACCTCTGGCCTCGCCCGGCTGCTTCTCTGATTTCCTTAGGCAGTTACATCGACAGGACTGGGTGGTCTACGCCAAGCCGCCCTTCGGCGGCGCCGAACATGTGCTCAACTACCTGGCCCGCTACACCCATCGCGTCGCTATCTCCAACCATCGGCTCGTGGCCTTCGCAAACGATCGCGTCTCATTCCTGTGGCGAGACTATGCACACCGCGGCAAGAAGAAGCTCATGACCGTTTCCGCCCATGAGTTCCTGCGCCGCTTCCTGCTTCACGTTCTTCCCGGCGGCCTGGTTCGCATTCGCCACTTCGGTCTCTTCGCCAACCGCAGACGTGGTGCAGCGCTCGAACGCTGCCGCGCTCTGCTCGGCGTCGCGGCCAGCGTTGATCCACCCCAGCCGCCAAGCTTGCGTTGTCCCGCCTGCTCCGGCATGATGCTCGTTGTCGAACGGTTCACCCACGCCCAGCTTCACTTCCATCCAGGCCTGATCCAGTCCCAGCCAGGGAGGTGCAGTGTTGACAGCTCATGAGAGACGCACCGCTCCCAGCGTCGTTCTCTACCTTCCACGCTGCTGTGCTCTCGCACGTAAAGCCGGCGTGCGCCTTGGCTGCGGCCACGTCCCTCGCCAAGCGCCTTCGCAACTGACGTTCCGGCCTGCACTTCAGTCGAAACCAGCGTCCGCGCAGCCCGATTCGTCGACCTCGCCGATCCAGCACCCACAAAGGCCATCTGGCGCCGATTGAAATCCCATACGTAGATCACCGCGTCCGTCGCAAACGCCAGCGACTTACTTCAAACGACCCTATCGAAACTGCCCCGGCGAAAAGTCTCCGGACAAAACACCCTCGTCTCGCCGGGGCAGTCCCGATAGGGATCTATCGTTTCAGAGGACTTGAGCTTATCAGGTCCGACAATCGCCATACCCCTGGTCGCCGAGAGAACTTAAGCTTGAAAACCTCAATGACAACTCACATTCATTGTTGATCTGCTCTCTTGTTCACACGCTGTCTTTGTGTACCTCTGTTCTCTCTTTACTAATTCATAAGTAATTGACTCCGTCATCCTGAGCGACCTGAACGCAGTAAAGGGGAGTCGAATGATCTGCGGTTCGGCCCTCCAGCGCAGGCCGAGCATCATTCAATTGCCTCCGCCGCTGGGCCAAGCCGCGCTGGCGCCGCCGCTCTTCACCTCGCTCAGGGGCACCATTCCCTTGTAGACGAATTTCTGCACACGCTGACCATGGTAGGTCTCGGCGGTGAAGATGTCTCCCTTGGAATCGGTGACGATGTTATGCACCGCGTAGAACTCGCCCGGTTGCCGGCCGCCATCGCCAAAGCTGTATAGCTCCTTCAACGACTGGCGATCGAAGACATGGATCTTCATGTTGGAGCCATCGGCGATGTACATGAACTTCTGCTCGGGATCCGGAGAGAAAGCGATCTCGAAGGGCGATCCGTCCCCGCGCGTACCGGGCTCCAGGACGAACTGCTTCACGTAGGTTCCATCGTATTTGAAAATCTGAATGCGCCGGTTCTTGCGGTCGCAAACATAGATCAGCCCGTCGTTGGAGGGATCGGCGCAATGCACCGGGTTGCCGAATTGCGGCGAATCCGGCTTGTACATCGGCAGCGGATCGTCACTGGGCGTGTGGCCAAACGCGCCCCACATGCGGACGAACTGCAAGGTATCCGCATTCCAGACCGAGACGCGATGGTTGCCGTAGCCGTCGGCTGCGATGAAATCGTGCGTTCCCGGGATGAACCGGATCTCGGCCACGCCTTTCACATTTTTGGTGTCTAGACTTCCCTTGCTTCCGTTGGCGCTGCCGATCTCACCCAGGAACTTCCCGTCCGGGCTGAACTTCAGGATGAAACTGTCGTGGTAAATCTGCTTGGCATTCACGTCCGCATCGGGAGCGGGCGCAGACGCCGCGGCGAATTGGGCCGCACTCCCCGGCGGAGGGCCAGGCTGGACCGCGCCGTTTCCGCCCAGCCACACGTTGCCGTCGCTATCAATCGTGATGCCGTGATTGGAGCTTGGCCAGTCGTGGCCCGGTGCCTTGCCCCAATGCCGGATCAGGTTCCCGGCCGGATCGAATTCCAGAACATCCGGAGCTGCCGTGCAACAATCCGCCTCGCCACGGGTGAGGTAGGATTCTTTCTCGTCCAGCGATTGCGGCCGGTGCACGATCCACACGTCGTCGTGCGCGTCGATTGCCACGCCGATGGTCATGCCCAGAATCCAGTGATTCGGCAATGGCTTGGGCCAAAACGGATCCACTTCAAACTTGGGCACCATCACCTCGTCACCGTCGTCCGCAGCGAGAACTGCGGCCCTGCTCTGCTTTACCAATACCAGACCCGCTATCAGAACCGCAGCCATTGCGGCAACGCCTGTCCATAAATAGATATTTCGTTTCACGCACCACTCCTCTTACCTGGAATTTCCATTTTGCTTTCCCGGCGGCGGAATTATACCGCCAGTTGCCGCTGCTGCGATCTTTTTCTGCATTCGATCCAGAGCCAATGAACCGGACGCGCCCGGCATAGCATTTGCCAGAACCAAAAGGCCATGATTTGCCCCATTTCGAAGCGATTTCTTAGACACCCCTCCCTCAACTCCCCTCCGTCGTCCAGATTGGTTTCGCCTTCCTGCCGAGCCTACCTCGCTGGCAGCGGCAAAGCCTCTATCTGCCGCAGTATGCTTCCGAACAGGCGCCGCGTCAGGTGAGGCTGGCGAAATCATGCGCGCCTGCTTTGAAAAGGCGCAAGGGGTGTAGCCGATTGGCATCGCTCCTTGAATGAGCGCATGTTCGGTCTGGATCAGTCCAGGGAAGTCCAGAGTCCCGCGATCTTCATGACCGAATGGGGGCTGGAAAATGAGAAACACTGCGGCGTTTTTCATTACCGATCCAGAAAGTGTTTACTGAAATATAACTTCCGGTTGGACGACATCCATGTAAGTTTTTGTCAAGTGAAGAGCACAACATCTCTGGGCGCGCTCCGGAGAGCGTGCTACTCGCTGTGATCAGAACATCTTGTTACGCAGTATTTGCCTCTCGGCTGGTGGTTCCTGGCTTCGCAGAACCGGACATCCATTTGCTGTCTAAGACTCCGAGGAGTCCGCACAGAAGATTGAGTTTGTGTTCGCTGCCAGTCCCGAAACAATTCGGAGAGAGCCTCTGGAGTGTGACCCCCTTCGCTCAGTCGCCCACTGGCGGGACCTGGCAGCCTGCGCATCGAAGAATCCTGATGTTTTTGTTCTTTCATTATTGGAAAAGGTTTTTCACGCTGCCGCCGTACATTTGAATTCCTCGGCAGGCACGAAATCCTGCTTCCTGCGTTCCACCGCCAGCAGATAACAGACCATCTTCCTGGCTACGGCGAGTGTGGCGCGGTTGGGATTTCCTTTTTCGAGTTCTCTCTCTCGAACCATTGCCAGCTCGTGGCACTCTCGCGGCGCCAGTTTTGCTGCTTCGATCAGCACTCGCTGGATATGCTTGTTGCGCTGCTTGGAAAGCGGCATGCGCATCACCTTGTCGGCTGAACTTCTCTCATCCCCGCACAGGCCACAGTAGCTGATGGCCTGCTTGACCGATCGGAAGCGGGTGAAGTCGCCGATCTCCAGGGCCCAGGTCAGCGCGGTGATCGGACCTACCCCGGGAACCGTCCTCAGCCTTTTCAATCTCTCCGCCAGCAGCGGATCCCGTTCCAGGGAACTGACCAGTGCATAGTCGAGCCGCTGCGCGCGTACGATGTGCTCCCGGCTGATCTTTAGCAATGGCCGGATACTCTCCTCGACCTCTTCGTTGGTCGCCATCAGATCCGCGAAGTAGCCCACCTTGTGCAGCCGGCGCTTGTTGTAGCTGACCCCGGTCTCCAACAGAAGGCCGGACACGCGATTCTTCATCTGCACCATCTGCTTGACCAGCAGGTTCCGGTAGCGCAGCATCCGGCGCCGGTCCCGGATCGCGGTCGGAGCCATGTGGCACTCCGGCAGGAAGTCGCAGCGCAGGCAGTCGGCGATCTTCGCGGCATCAATCTTATCGTTCTTCTTCTTGGCCGCTGCAATCGCTCGCAGCATCAGCGGATGTGCCACCTTCACCTTTTCCGCATGCGGAAGCAAATGATCGTAAATCCACCCGGTAAAGATCGTCGCCTCCATGGCCATCATCCGGGGTTGGGGAAGGGTCTTGATCCACGCATCTAACTCGCACCGGGTCGATCCGATCTTGCCTTCCTGGTGCACATGACCAGCTGCATCCTTCACGCAGTAGCTGATCGTCCTCTTGTGAACGTCAAGTCCGATGTAATACATATGGTCTCGAGGAGCCTCCGTGGTTGTTCTCTGAATCAGCGTTGCCGCTGAGTTCAGCTTATGCAACACCTCGTGCTCCTCACTGACTTAACATTCAAACAAACCAACCGGAACGTGGTTTCAGATGTATTCTTCAGTCGGTGAATACAAGTATGCAAATGAATCTGCTGAAAATCATCACGTGTGTCGTGTTCGCAGTCCTCTCACGAGAGACGCTCACATTCAGCCAAAAACCGCCTTCGAGCAGCGCGATCGTGGGTGTTGAAGCAAACCGCTTCATCGGCGTAAGGATCGAGATTCACGCCACAGATGGGCCAATCTATATTCCCGTCTGCGGAAGCGACGAAGGGGGCGACCACCATGTTTGCGGATTGGCCTCACGAGTACAGGTGCATGTGGGCAATGATTGGCGACCCGCATCCGTGAGAAAAGGGCTGGCAGCCGTGCTCGGCGGAGTGACCAAGGATGCATGGACGCCTCTGCGCATTGCACCTGGCGAGACTGAGTTTATTGTCATCACCATTGATCCGGGGCTGGTGGACGTGCGGCGAGGCGACCAACTGAGGGTTGAGCTGGACAGCTGGTCGAGCGAAGCCGCAATGCGGACCAAAGATTCGGAGAAACGGCTTACAAGCCCGCAATTTGAATGCCCATAATGCCGCTTTTTTCTTGTTCCTCCCGAGTCACCGGCAATACAGAAATAACCCAAATTTGGTGCATTTCCGAGTTAGGGAAGAGTAGGCGACGATCGTCCCGCGACTCATCGAAACACCTGTCCTGTGCTAGGGTAATTCGCAAGGCTAGCGGTGTCACGGGAGGCGATCTGAAGGAGCGGATTGTGCGCATTACGACGGAGCAGACGTCGCGGAAGCTCAGCTGGGGCAGAAGGCTGCTGCTGGTCGCTATTGCTTCAGTGGCCGTGGCTGCGCCGGTATTCGCTGGGTTGGTCTGCGCGGGTGAGAGCCCTGCTCCGTTTCAGACTGGAGACACTGCGGCGAAGCCGCAGAAGTTTGAAGTGGCGTCGATTCGATTAATTCCTGATAACGATGTGGTTCCTTTGGCGGGGAGTCCGCTGAGCCCGCCTGGAGCGGGGCAGTTCACCATGCGCGAGGTCACTCTGGCACTCGCCATCGCGTGGGCATTTAAAACGGATCAGGACCACATATCGGGGGGGGCGGGCTGGCTGAACAGCCAGTATTACGAGATTTCCGCCAAGCCGGAAGGCGATGTGGGCCTTAGCTACGATCAACTCCGCCCGCTTGTGCAGCAGCTTCTTGAAGAGCGATTCCATTTGGTTTATCACCGGGAGACGAAAGAGGTGAAGGGATACGCGCTGGTGGTTGCCAAAGGAGGGCCGAAGTTGAAGGCGAGCACAGGCAAAGGCAGCTTTGGGTACATTTTCACCAATCGGATTCGTGCTCAAAATCGGAACGCGCAAGACCTGGCTGGACTGCTTGCAATTCGATTACATGAGCCAGTTGTCGATAAGACCGGTTTGACGGGGAATTTCGATTTCGATGTGAGTTTCGCACCGACCGAAGGTTCAGACTCTTCGCTGCCGTCGATTTTCACCGCGGTCGAGGAACAACTGGGTCTCAAGTTGATAAATCAGAAGGTTCCGGTGGAGATGTTTGTGATCGATCACGTGGAGAAGCCGTCGCCAAATTAGTACCGCGTCTTCGAGCAACGAGTTTCCGCGTTTCGTGCAAGTGACATATTCCTCCCGAGCACTGCGGTTGAGTAACCGGCAATGCGGAAGTTACCCGGTTTTTGGCCTTCCCAGGGTCTGCCGCGGCTCAAATTCGGGGTTGGGGAAGAGTAGGCGACCACCCGGGCAGGTTCCGTCGATCAGCGCTAAAGTCTGTCACGCCAATTGAGAATCGCTTTGGGGTTGCTGATCTTTCGGTTGGCCTTCGAGATTGACTACCATTACAGTTACAGGGCCAGATCGAAGGCAGGGAATTACGAGCTCCGCTTTATCTGCGGCCGGGCCATCGAAGAACACGGATCGATTTGAGTAAGCTACAGGAAGGAGAACGACTATGGTCGACGAGATTTCACGCGTTGAGTATTACGTCGTAGCGATACCTCACAAAGCCGGGGAAGCTGCTCGAGTTCTGAACGCTTTCAAAGAGACAGGAGTGAACTTGACTGGCTTTTTGGGCTACCGGAAGACGGCTCGGAACGCCGAAGTTGTCGTTGCTGTCGATGAGAAGACACAGGGAGTCAGCGCGGCAGGCAAGAAAGTGGGCCTTACCCTTGGCAAGAAGCAGACCGCGTTCATGGTGAAAGGTGAAGATCGTCCCGGTGCACTCGCCGAGCTAGCATGCAAATTGGCAGAAGCCGGGATCAACGTGACCTCGCTGCATGCTCTAGCTGCGGGGTCGGGCCGCTTCGGCGCACTCATCTCAGTGGAGCCGGCCGACGTGCGCAAAGCGGCTAAAGCTTTGGCCAAGGAATGAATTGCCGAAGCGACTTCGCCGTTTTCCTTTGATGTCTTTGAAGCGGGCTAGCTCGCCTCACGAGGGAGTCGTTTTTGCCCGACGGCAACGAATGTTGTTACATCACCCATGCGCTCGTCTGCCACCTCCGTGTGATCCATAGGAAACCAGACCCCTCACCGGCAGGGCGGAACTCACTGGGCAGCGAAGGTTGGGCATAGGTCACGTTAGCCGACCACACTCACAGAACCCTTCGAACCGAGTAGAATTGGTGCGCGCGGAAGCATTCATCTTTAACGAATTGGTCACTTGACATGTGTAGGTCGGCCCGGGCATTCGTGGTGGTCTCGTGAGGGTACTCAAGATCTTCATCGCCTCTGCAATCGCTCTTTATCTGTTGCTTCTGGCAGTCTTCTTCGTGACGCAACGAAGACTACTTTACTACCCAAGCCGCTCCTATGTGCCGTTGTCAGAAGCCCGCGTGAATGGAGCTTTCCGAGAGGTTTCGGTAAGAACCAGCGATGGCATAGCCCTGAAGACTTGGTACGCTCCCGCGACGAGCAAGCCATTCACGATCGTCTTCTTCCACGGGAATGCCGACTGCCTCTACAATGCCGCGCAGATCGCTGACCCATACATTGCCGAGGGATACGGATTCCTAGTTGCTGAATATCGGGGATACAGCGGATTGCCAGGCAGTCCGACGGAGACCGGTCTGTACAACGACGCACGCGCTTATATGCGTGATTTGATCGCACGGGGCGTCGCGAGCGAGCACATGATCCTATTCGGGCAATCTCTGGGTACCGGGGTGGCAACAGAAATGGCTGAGGAATTCCATGTAGGCGGATTGATGTTACTGGCGCCGTTCCTGTCCCTCCCGAAGTTGGCCAGGGTCCATTTCCCGTATTTTCCTTCGGCGTACCTTGCGCTGGATCACTTTGACAACCAAAGGAAGATCGGCAAGATCCAAACTCCCTTGCTGATCGTCAACGGTGCCAGCGATCAAGTCGTTCCCGCGTCGCAGGGACGTGAACTGTATGCTCTTGCAAATGAACCCAAGGAGTTTCACTCTATTTCCGGTCGAGGCCATAACGACGCGTTTGATGAATTTGCCCCAATCAGCATCGAGTGGATCGCTCGCGTCTGTAATCCGAATTAACAAGGTGTCGTGTTCGAAAGCACGCCCGACGACGATTCGGCATCGGGAAGGATGGGCGACCAACCGCTCATGACTCGAGTGGCGATTCATTAGCCGAACCGAAAGCGACCGATTCGCAGCAAGCGTGGACCCCGGCCGATTCACGAAGAGAAGTAGAGAATCACAGCGCCAATCATGGTCAGGTTGCAGGCCGCGTGCGCCACCATGGATGCAAAAAGCGAGCCGGACCGCATGCGGCAAAAGGTGAAGAGCGCAGCCAGGAGAATGCTGCCCGCCACCATGGCCGCCCCCGCGAGCCAGCGGAAATGGAATCCCCCGGCGTCGTGCGAAAGGGCGACGAGCTGCAAATGAACGATGCCGAAGGCAGCGCCCTGAACAAGCGTGGCGGCGATTCCGTTGAAGCGTTGCGCGAAAGCTTGCTGCATGATTCCACGAAAGAAAATCTCCTCGCCGACTGGCGTAAGAACCAGCGCCGGCACCCCAATCGCGACGAAGATGAGGCCCGGAGGCACTGCGGCGCGCATCTGCTCCAACTGCAGGCCATGATGGACGCTGACGAGCAGGTTGCTGGGCGAGTCATGAGGCGTGGCCCAGCCGAGAGCGAAACATAGCAAGCCGGCGATACCCCCGCCGATCCCGCTCAGCGCCAGAGCCAGCAGCCATTTGCGCGGCTTGCAAAGGCTAATCCCGTGGCGGCCCCGCGCGCTGAGAAAGATCCACGGCAGCGCCCACATCGCCAGCACGTGCAGCAGGAACAGGATCTGGAACTGCGGTGGACCGAAGGCCGCGCATAACCGGGCAGCGGCCAGAACAGCGAAGAGCAGGAGAGATAAGCCCCAGGGCGCGATGCCGAGCCGGCCCCAGAACGGCCGCAAGAAATCCGGGGTTTTACGATCTTCAGGATTCATGGTGTTCGCGTGCTGCGATGGAAACGCTCGTGCACGCTCATGATCCGTCCGCCGGCCTGTTAGCTGGAATCTTCTTTTTGAGCTCGTAAACGGCACCATTGTACGTCTTTCTCGGCGATTGCGGTATTGGATGGTTAACCGGCAATCCGGAAGTGACCTATTTCTGGTGCATTCCGTTGCGGGATCTCTGAAGTAGAGTCATGCATTTCCGTAGCAACGTTTGTATTTCTTGCCACTTCCACACGGCATGGCTTCTCAAATTCTCAGAATTTCCGCTTCTTCTTCTCTGATTGTTGTCTTGTGTCTTGTCGCACAGCCTGACGCATCAATCGGCGTGCCTCTTCGTCGCACCAGCGGTTCACATAAAATCGCGGCTCAGAGAGCGTTGTATGGCCCTTAACGTGACGCACATAGAATCTCAAGCCATGGTCCTTCAAGATGTCATGAACTCGAGCCACCATGCGACGTTCAATCTCTGTAGTTCCGCCAGTCCTGCGCTTCAGATGTTCTATGGCGTAAGTACAGTCGGATTTAGCCACTACAAAATCGCCATCACCAAAAGTTCGCTGACGACGCAAAGCAACCAGCACTGTGGCACAGAGCGCCACCAACTCAGCTTCGTTGCTCGATGCAAACCGACGTTCCGACACCTTGGATATTTTGTGAACGGGCCCCGCCGCCCTAAACCAGCCAGCGAACGCCGCGATGCCGCTCCGATGATCAAAGGAAGCATCGGCAAACACAGTTAGGCAGATGGGCATATGTACACGATATTCTGAAACCGCAGACTTGCTTCCGGCATGTCAATCGACCGTACTTCTGACCGAGCCCAACGCCAGCGCCTGCGCCGTGCCGAGCGAAAGCTCCTGCAGGCGCAAAAGCGCCTTGTTCGGGCCCAGCGCAGCGTTGCCTCATGGACGCAAAAGGTGGCAGATCTCCGGTACGAGGGATTGCGTGCCATCCAGAAGCCGCTCTGGCCTGAGGAAGACGCGAAGCCGAAACCAAGAACTGATTTAGCATAATGGGCGAAATCACCGACCGCCTGGGGGGGTAGGGACGAGCCTTGAGGCTGTTCGCCTCTTGTGCTCGTCCCCCCTCGTAGAACCCGCCGTGCGGAATTCCCGCAACGGGCTCCACAGGTTGCACTCACGGGAGGGCGATCATACCGTGGGATGAAGTACTGCAACGGCGTAGGGCAGTTCGAACCATGGCTGTCTCAGCAGATAGGACCAGTGCAGGCGATGCCGCTGACTCCGCCGCCGTAGGATGTGGACCCATTGACGCACTACTTCGAGCCGTACATCTCTAAGCTTTGGACTGCAGTGGTGCAACCCGAAATACTGGTAGAAGCCGCGCAGCATCAGCGTAAGTTGCTTCTGCTGATCCTCCAGCGTCCCATGCCTATGCTGCCTGAGCCACTCCTTGGATTTGGCCAAGAACTTTCGGCGGCTTTTGATGCACGGAATCCGCACCAAGGCAAACTTGCCTCCTTGATCGATGCCGCACACATGCGTAAAACCTAGGAAGTCAAACGTGTCCGGTTTTTGGCCGGTCTTCACAAGGTTCCCCCGGACAAATCGTCCGAAGCGCATGATCCGCGTCTTTTCTTCTGCCAACTCCAACCCGAATTTTCCGAATCGATCCGTCAGGTTCTTTTGGAACTCTTCTGCATCGCGCCGGTATTGGAAATTCACCACGAAGTCATCCGCGAATCTCGTCAAATATGCTTCTCCCTGACACGTCGGCCTGATCTTCTTTTCAAACCAAAGATCAAGAACAAAATGCAGGTAGATATTGGACAAGATCGGACTGATCGGACCGCCTTGCGGCGAACCTTCTTCCGTCCGCGTCACAACTCCTCCCACCATGAACCCCGCGTTCAGCCATTTGCCGATCAGGCGCAGGATGAGCGGGTCTGCAATTCGATAAGCCACCATCTTCTGCAGCCAATCATGCTGGATGTGGTTAAAGTAGCCCCGGATGTCCGCCTCGAACAAGTTTCCAACCTTCTTCGTGACGATGATCTTCCGCAGTGCCCGAAGGGCACTGTGAGGATTGCGTCCAGGCCGAAATCCATACGAGCATTCCAGAAAATCCGCCTCGAACACTGCCTCCAACAGCCGCGCCACCGCTCGTTGCAGCAGGCGGTCTTCGGCGGTCGGAATTCCGAGCGGCCTCGTACCTGCCTTGCCAGGACCCTTCGGTATCTCCACACGGCGTACCGGTGGAGCCTTATAGGTCCCTTGCTTCAAGCGCTCACATAGTTGTTGAACACGTGTGTCCAAGTCTTGTTCAAACTCCTTCATCGTCTCCCCATCCACACCACCCGCACCGCGCCGATTCATTCGCTTCCAGGTTTCCGTGAGGAATTCCGGTGTGAGCAAATGCGCCAACGAGGTGAAGCGCAGCTTCGGTTTTGACTTTGCCTTCTCCATGATCTGGTCCAGTTTTGTAGACATCCTTCTCCTACCTCTGAGTGCAGGGAATGTTTCCCTGGACCAGCAACTCAACCTGCCTCGCCTCTTCCCCATGTACGCGGCTTTCCCGCGCTCGAAGTACTATAAGCGAGGTCCGACTTCCACCGTCGCATCTGTCTCTCTCAGGTTTGGCCATTCGATCGACATACTCAGCCCGTTACTACCGAACCAAGACAGCGGTGGATCTCCCAGGTGCCATGACGCTTCCATTTCTGACCATGCCGTGCTCTCCGACCCCGCCGGAGTCTCCAGCGCCCATCGCCTTTGACGGTCGCCTACTGTAGCCTTCCAGAATTTCGACTCTGTCGGCCCCCGGGTTTATGACTCACGAGGCTCAATCGCTTCACTTGCGTTACGGCCTGGTCATCGCTCTGTCTACGCTTAACCCATGTCGTTACCTTCATGAGCCCAAGACTCGATTCCCGGTGGGGCGGCTCTTCCCCTTGCCGGGGCGGGAATTGCACCCGCTGAAAGCGCCGGGCTTATCCTGGCGCACCGAATATCGGTCAAAGGTCCGAGTAGCCGACCATCCGACCGGAGCCGGGAAATATGAAGCTTGCCCAGAGGTCACCGAGCGCATCGACGTCTTGTGAACTGCAGAGAATCAACTCAGATTGGGTAGCGATCCCGCAATTACTAATTTGGCGAAGGCCGCTCGACATGATCGATCACAAGAATCGTCGTTGGCACTCTAACGGGTCTCACCTTCAGGCCGATCGCTTCCAGATCCCAATAATTCCAGCGGTCATCGAGATCGGGCGCGGATGCAGCCCCGTCTTGGCTAGATTCAGGTGAACTCATATCGCGCTTTGGCAGCATGAAGTCGTACCTACCCGCCAGTCCGGTCTGGTCCTGAAAGGGGATCCCCATCACCCTCGTCAAATCATCCGCCAACGACGCCATTGAGGTGTCGAAGTAGGCTATCTCTTGTTTCTGGCCCGGCAAAAAAGGGACAGCCATCCCACCTCCGGGTAGTTGCCTCGCGCGTGGAGGAAACGTCTCGTCAGGCTTCGCCTCCATCAGCTTCGGCCCACTCTTTCCAGCGACCAGCGCGTAACCCTGAACCTCCGCCGGGACACGATGAAGCACGAGCTTAAACCGCTCCGCGAGTAATGTCTGCAGTAATGGGCCCACGCATCGTTGCCGCTCATAACCTGTCAAGTGTTGCCACCCCTTCACGGCCTCGTCATCCAACTTCGCCTCGATGTCGTATCCATCGTTCATCACCCACGCTGGTGCACCCGAAACTCGATCCCGGGACCTAAGCCCCGGCGGGAAATACGCCCACAGGATCGTCTCGATCAGCGGTCGGTTGATTGAGTTGTATCCATCCGGAAGAAACTGAATCCCCCAGCGGGTTCCGGGCTTACTCGGTCGAATCGAGATCACTTCAAATGCCTTTACTTCGCCACACGCCGTGTTTGCATCAGCGGCCTGTAACGCGTCGGGCCTCGGACTTTCCTGGGCAACATCGATGGGGCCGACGAAGCCAACCAATGCAGCCGAAAACAGCGCGAGTTTCCTGCTATTCCTTCTAACCCCTTGGTTCATAAACTCACCCGTTCTCGCCCTCCTGATCGCCGTCCAAAACTCAGAATCGCAACCCGGAGAAGATTACCAGAAGGATACAGTCATTAAGACGCCCGGCAATGGAATCGGGCTCGCTTCAACGCTCCGCTTTAAGGCCGTAAATGCGTTCGACCGGAGTTAGGTTTTATTGTCGTGCCCGGATTACCGTCTAACCGGCAGTGTCGTTAGCAAGTAGAAATGGGTTCTTCGTCACATTTGGTGAAGAGGCTTCAGGTATTGCTGGTCTGTTCGAAGGACTTGGGATTTCATTCGGCATTCACGACACGAAGTCGAAGCAGATCGAATTTGGCGCGGCCATACATCGAGCGTTTGATTAGCTTCAGGCGGTGAACATGTCCTTCGACTGGTCCGTTGCTCCACGGGTGTTGAAGGGCGGCAAGCAGAGCAGCCTCGTCTTGGCAGAGGTGCTTTGCGAAGTTGGCCAGCAAACTCGTTTTGACGTCTTCTTTCCATTGCTTCCAAGCAACCGCATCCCGCTGCCGAATGATGCGAACGAACTCCCGTGCCATTGAAGCGCAGGTGGCGATTTGCGATGATCTTCGGCATAGTTCTTCGAGATAGCCCCGAGCGTCTTCTGGTTCGTTCAGCAGCGTCCAGGCTGTTTGTCGTGGGGATACATGCGGCCGGGGCTGGAAGGAAGGTTGCTGTGCAGTGCGGTACCTTCGTGAACCGTAGCGCCTCCGAACCCAGGTCCGGACTATAGGGCATTGGCCGGCAAAGCCTCTTGCACGAAGTTCGTGCCAGAGTTGGGTGGCATTGTGACACCCCTCGTTCCAACGCTGTTCCAGATATTCGCTGTGTTGATCGACGGTAGATCTGCGGCCGACAAGTTTTCGCTCGGGAAATCCACGAGCACGGATCCAGCGACGAATCGTGCGTATGCCGAGGCCGCAGCTATGAGCAATTTCGCGCTGAGTGACGCCTTTCGAGATCTGCTCCATGACGGCTTGATAGCTTGCGAGACGAAGTTCACGATTGTGCTGCTGTCTTTTCTGGTTTCGAGAGTTCGGCTTGGCCACATCAGAAGGGAGAACCACCGGGGTGATAGGGGCCTCTGGTTTGCTTGTCGAGGCTTGCGCGGCCTCCACCAGCAGACGATGATATGGCACGAGTGCGCCGACAAGTGCCTCGCTGAGGTTGTGAAGAAGGTGCCAGCGGTCGGCAACTTGCACAGCGTGCGGCGCGGCCGCCGTAGCAGCTTGGGCATACAAACTGGCTCGATCCCGGCTGACAATCTCTGTTCCAGGATGAGCTCGAAGCCATTGCGCAGTGCTCTCTGTGCTGCGGTCTGGCAACAAATCGACGACCTTGCCACGCTCCAGATCACACAGTATCGTGCCGTACCGATGCCCCTTGCGCCATGCCCAGTCGTCGATTCCCAACACCCGAGGGGCATGAGCGGAAGACGTGATCACCTTACGGCGCAACTGACGGAGCAACGTCGAACCGCTGGCCAAGATGCCGAGTTGCTGCGCCAAACGAGACCCTGCTGAACCGCCCAACGCCAATGTGATCTGTTCCAGTGATGCGCTCAATCGGCATGTGCGTCGGGCGTATCGCTGTACTGTGTTCGCAAGGCGCTCAGTGAATATCTGTTGCCCACAGTCTTCCGTGCCGCAAAAGAACCGGCGGACGCGTAGTTCTATCCGCACAGGAATCCCTTCCCAGGGCAGATCCTTCAGCCGTCGCGTGTAACGGCTGTGAATGCGCCACGATTCTTGCCGGCACGCAGGGCAACGACTCGCCCCGCCCATAGCTCGCAACACCATAACGAGCCGACGGTTACTCTCAACCATCAACCGATCCAATACCACTTCACCGGCATCCGGCACCAATGTTCGTTGTTTCATCGGCTTCTACCGGAAACCGCCAGAGCCGGCCACCCTTCTATCGCGTTTCCTCCGCCACACAAAGTGACCAACGTGGTTCACCAAATGTGACGAAGAACCTAGAAATGTCCGCTTTTGAGAACAAATGAAATGTCCGGTTGTTAAAAGTTAGTCGTAGCAGAGGAGGTGGGAAAGTGCGAATCCCGCGCAGTGTGCGGGATTTGCAAGTTGGGAGGGAAAGTCTGTTTTGGGACTTTTCCTCTCAACGTCTTTTCCACCTCCTTGATTTGCTTTTTGGTCAGCGGCGTCAACAGTTTTCCTTCCGCGCTGTAATTTCCGACGCGATGTCCCGCGATCATGAGGGTCAGTGTTTGGTCCAGGTGCTGATGGATGATTACCTTGCATCCAGCCAGGGTGGGGCGCCACTCGGCACGCTCGAGCTGCATGATCACGTTGTAAAAGCTCACCGTGTTATCCCGATCAACGGTGCGCTCAAACCGTTGCGTGAAGATCATCTCCAGGTTCCTGTGCCGGCAGGATATAAACGCCGTTCCTCGCTGTGCTGCCGGAACCGTAAAGCGGCGGTTGAACTCGGCGATGTAGTGCTCATTGAGAAACTGGTTGGCCCCTTCCAGTGTTCGGATCCCGCGCAAGCGCAACTCCTGCGGCAGCCGTCCCTGCCAGGTGGAGAAGTTGCGTTCCGAGCGGCCCCTCGCCTGCGCAGAGTAGGACGGAATCATCTGCACTCCCAGTTCCTTCATGGCGCGGCCCACCTGCGTAGGACGCTCATAATCGACCTTGCCGCCGCTCTTCGGCGTATACCAGAAATGGGCTCCACGGTCGGAATAGAGCGAGCAGAACAACCCCTTCTGTTCGATCACTGCCCGCAGCCCGGCCATCACAGTAGCGGTCGTCTCTTCTTCGGCCAGCTGCGCATAGTAGATCTGGCTGGTGGCGTCGTCCAGGATCACGATCAGATCGTGCCGACGCTCATCCTGAAACCACTGATGATCGCTGCCGTCGATGTGCAGCATCATCCCCGGCAGTGGACGCCGCTCACGCCGCTTGCGAGGAACGCCGCGTCTGGCCTTGCGCTTCACCAGACCGGCTGCCTGGAGAGCCTGCTTGACCCACGTATAGCTCAACCCGATCTGATGTTCCTCGCCGAGCTTCTCATGAAAGTGCCGCACGTTCAGATCGAAGTACTTGTCCCGGTAGAGGCTAAGCACCTCTTCGGCCTGCGCCTTCGCCACCCGCCTGCTGCTGGGCTTGCGCCGTCGCCGGTCCAGTAATCCCTGAGGGCCTTGCTCCTCAAGCCGCTTCCGCCAGCGTCGCATCTGCCGCTCGCTGATGCCCATCAACTCCGCTGCCTGCCACCACTTGATCTTCCCCGATGTGGCTCGCAACAACACTTCCTGCAACTTCATCGCCCGCTCCGCTGCGGTCCTCGGATAGATCTCCATGCTCTCGCGCATGGCTCCATCCTCGCCGCCTGCTATGCGGACACTTCACTTGCTAAAAACACCGGACATATTATTAGCTAACGACACCACCTATACGCACCCTTGTCCAAGACAGCGATTCAGTAAATCCGCGCAGTTGATTTCATAGGACATAGGCATCTTCCCCACCGATAGAGGCAGGTTCTGTCGATGACTCGCTCTGGATGGATTTCTATGTGTTCGGTATCCTGCTGTCCAAGTAGTTGGCGTATAAGTGCTGAGCTATTGGTTCATCTGACTTTTATTCTTTCGCTGCTGTCCAACTCTTAGCTACCACATTAGCGGCATCGGTAACTGTTCGCAGAGTTTCTTTGCGGCTGGGGGTCCTTCCAGAGGAGTGTTGAGCCAAGCCCACAAGTCTCTGAAGATGAACAGCTGTTGGCGCAGCAGAGCGGCCAGATTGGAAAGCGACCAACCGAAGCTGGATTTCATCTGCAGGTATTTCAGGATCAGCATGGCGATTAATGCCGTCCATATTTGCGTCTTGACTGCATTGGCGCTGGTGCCCAGGAACGATTTCACTCTTGCTGTTTGTTTCAGCGCCTTGAAAAACAGTTCTATTTGCCATCTATCCTTATATATTGCGGCCACCGTCGAGGCCGCCAAGTGGAGCAGGTTGGTGAAGAAGACCAGGATCTCTTGCTTGTCCGCGTTCCAATACTCGATTCGCCGGAACAGAACCGGCGCCTGGCCATCCTTGCCCAATGAGGGCACAGAGACGATCTGGTCGCTGAGGACGTTGCCCTTTTCTGGAACCGCACGCACCTCAACGGTCGTGTAGACCGTGTTGGTCTTCATCCGCGTGACGAAGAAGACCCCGTGCCGCGTCAGCTGCCCGAACCACACATAATCGTTGTAGCCGCGGTCAACAACCAGGATCGTACCCGCTTTCAGGCGCAAGTCCCGCGCTACGTTTAACTCGCTATACTTTCCTTCCGTCACCACCGCAAACGAGGGCAGGTAGCCGTCGTGGTCCAGCAACAGATGCAGCTTGATCGCGCCCTTCTGTTGCGTGTATTTGGCCCAGTCAAACATGGTCGCCGACAGCTCGATGATGCTGCCGTCCAGACTCATCAGCTTGTTCTTGAAACGGAACTTGCGATGGCAGTGCGCAGCCGTCTCCGGCTGACATTTTTCCAACAGCTGCATGAAAATCGACTCGTAGAGTTCCCACGGTCGGTTGGCGTTGGCATACGCCAAGGTCGATTTCTTCGGCGTGATGCTGATGCCCAGATGCTTCAGCGGCGATTCACAACTGGCTAGTCCCATGCATACTTCGCGCAGTGAGTTCAAATGCGCCAACTGACAAAACAGCATGGCCACAAACTGCTCCCAACTGCTGAACCCCTTGGCGTTGCGCTCGGCCTGGTGGTGCTTGACTGCCCCAGCGAACTGCCCGCGCGAAAACAGTTGCAAAAGCTGCGAGTACACACTGCATACTTGAACCATGGCTGATCCTCTCTCCTCTCCATGTGGTCCTGTCTGGGAACCCACTTCAGAGTAACTGGGGATCAGCCTCCTCAAACATTTCTCGGGTCAAACTGATATCCGCTATTTTGGACAGCAATGACCTATACGTCAGTTACTGTTTGAGCAACAACTCGGAAGGGATCGCCGCCTTCGCGGTTCCAGTCGGTTCAATGAGTGACTTGGCGATTGGGCGACATGTGAGATTGAAGAACCTGAATTCACTCTCCGAATTGCACGCGGCCTTTAGATTGCAACAGGAGTCTCCTCACGGCTCGAAACATGTTGCGATTCCCTAGGCGGAAGCAGACGGGTCGAATTCAGGATGAAAGTCAACTCGGATGCAACGTGAATGAACGCAGCCAGCAGCGGATTGAGATAACCGGCTGCGGCCAAGCCGATGCCGATAGTATCGACGATCAGCGTCCCATAGAAATTCTGCAGGATAATGCTTCGGCAGTTTCGGGCGATGCGGACGGTCTCAACGAATTTCATGAGGTCGTTGCCGATCAGCACTACATCCGCACTTTCGCGGGCGACGTCGGTTCCCGCACCCATGGCTACACCAACCGAGGCTTCGCTCAGCGCGGGTGCGTCGTTGATGCCGTCGCCGAGCATGGCCACCACTCGGCCTTCCCGCACCTGTTCTGCGATTTGATGGGTTTTCTGTTCAGGAAGAAGCTCGGCGTGAACATTGCGGATGCCAAGATGGCCGGCTAGTGCTTGCGCAGTTTGCCTGGTATCTCCTGTCAGCAAGACGACATCGATCCTCATCTCCTGGAGGGCCTTGACGGCTGAAGCAGAGCCGGGCCGAAACTGATCCGCCACGACCACCGATCCAACGTACTGTCCGTTGCGTGCAACAAAGATCTCCGTGCCCTCAGCGGCGGGGCGCTCGGGCAGCTTCAGTCCCAATTCAGTGAAGAGCGGCCGATTGCCGGCAACTGTTTCTTCGCCCTCCACTTCAGCCCGCACTCCCCGTCCAATCCGGTATTCGAAATGAGTTGGTTGGGAGACAGGAATGCTTCGCTGCTCCGCGAGGCGAACGATCGCACGACCCAGCGGATGCTCCGAATTGCTTTCAGCACTGGCAGCCGCTTCAAGGAGTGAACTCTCGGTCACGCCCGGCGCAGGGTTGACTTCTGTGACTGACGGAGTGCCAAAGGTGAGAGTTCCCGTCTTGTCGAGGAAGACGGTATTGAGTTGCCCAAGCGCCTCAAGGTAAATTCCGCCTTTGATGATGGAGCCGTGCCGAGCCGCGCGGCCGATGGCGCCAAGGATGGCCAGCGGAGTACCGGCGGCGATGCCGCATGCTCCGGCAACAATGATGACCGAGATCGTGGAGCGGATACTGTGCGTGATAAGAAACGTGAGGACTGCAGCGCCTAGCGCGAAGTAGACCAGGTATCCGGCCAGGCGGTCAGCCATCTTCTGAATAGGCGCCCGCGAATGCTCCGCCTTTTCCACGGCTTCAATGATCTTGCCGAATGTGGTCTCTTTGCCGAGTCGGTCAGCGCGCACCTGAAGGCTGCCTGCCTGGTTGATCGTGCCTGCATACACTTCCTTGCCCGCGGCCTTTTCGCTCGGCATCGGCTCGCCGGTAATTGCAGCCTCTTCAACAAACGAGTGGCCACTTACGACCTGGCCATCGACGGGAATTCGGCTGCCGGGACGAATGACAACGATTTCGCCGGGAAGGATTGTCTGCGTGCGCACCTCGACAATCTGGCCGTTCCGCAGCACACTTGCCACTTGAGGGAGGAAGTCCAGCATGTCCTGGATGGCTCGCCGGCCCCGGCCGACGGTCAATCCCTCCAGAATCTCGGCCGCCAGAACAAATGAGGTTATGACTAAAGCTGTGAAGAACTCGCCGATGGCCAGAGCGGAGACGAGTGCTATCGTCATCGACAGCTCCATCGTCATGCGGCGCTCGATGATGTTCTCAACCGCCTCCTTGAAAATTGGATAGCCGCCGATCAGAGTGGCTGCCAATCCTATAACACTGAGGCGATGGAATGGCTCCCACAGATGAAACCAGACCGCCGCCGCAGCCAATGCCACAAACAGAACACGGAGCACCTCGACCAGCTCGAATGCGTGCTCATGATCGTGTTCCTCACCGTGGCCTTCCTCGTGATGCTGGTGGGGAGGGCGCGAATGCAGCTCGTGCTCGTGAAGGTGGGTTGTGGTTTCGTGGGTGACGGCCATGATCTCTCCTGACTGCTCAGTTGAAGTAGCGTTTCACCACGGCGATCAGGTCGTCCGCCGCCGATTGCTGCGCTGGGCGTATTTTCTGCGCCGGGTCGAGCACATGGAAACGCAGGTGGCCTTCGATCAGTTCCGCCATCAAACCGTTAAGGGCGCCGCGGCAGGAAGCAACCAGTTGCAGAATCTCCTCGCATTCGCCTTCTCCTTCAAGGGCCCGTTCGATAGCCTCCACCTGGCCCTTGATGCGCCGGACGCGCGTGAGAGTCTTCGTTTTGTTTTTCGAAATATGCGACAATTCGTTCTCCCTGGTGTGTAATATACTCCCCTATACTATGTGAGATGCAAGTGAGGAGCGAAACCATGCTGGAGACCAAACGCCTCGTGATTGGCCAGATGATTGTGTGCCACGGCTGCTGCTGCGGGGCGACGCAGAAAGACCGCCCCGAGGTGCCTGTGGAGTGGCTGAAGGATGAGTGGCGAAGGCGTGGCCTCTTAAAGCGGTTTCAGCTTACCGTGAGCGGTTGCGTCGGCCCTTGCGACATTCCAAATGTCGTGGTGGTAAATTCAGAGGCCGGTTCGCAATGGCTCGGCAACATCACCCATTTCGACCAATATCGCTCGCTGATTGAGTGGGCGGTGCGCTCCGTTAATGCGGGACATCTGCTGGAGTTGCCGCGCGAAATCAAGGACCATCTGGTGGAACCTTGGCGATGAATCTCTCTCGGTGCTGCCGGAACGCACAATTTACCCTGGAGGCACCTATGCGTCCATGCGTGTTCACGCTCGCTGGAGCGTACCTGTTTCTGTTTTTGTGTCTGCCTACTCACGGGCAGACTTCCTCTAAGGCATCCTCTGGCCATATTCAAAAGGCCGGTGAGGACAAGGACCCCATAGCCATAGTTGAGCTTGGCGCAGCAGCAAGCTGGGACTTCAGCGGGGACGCACCGACGTTCGCGCCGAATCTTGCCGTGGAGATGACACCAATCGAGAACTGGCTGGAGCTTGAAGCAGGCGTGTCGCCTTTCTGCACTCGTAAGTCTACGGAATGGGACACAGACCTACTTTTCAAGAAGCCGTGGACGATATCACGGAAGGCGGAGTTCATGCTGGGCGTCGGTCCCGAATGGGTCCACCTCAGAGAGAATGGAAAAGTATCCAACTCCATCTCTGGGGAGGTAGCGGGAGACTTCATGTTCTGGCCGACCGGCAAACACCGTTTCGGCTGGTTCCTCGAACCGGCTTACGACTACAGTTTTGCTGGAGGCCACCGGCAATCCATCGGTATGAGCGGCGGTCTCCTTATCGGAATTCCGTGATCATTGCGGAGCCTCGGAATGGTGGGTATGGATGGGACCGGAGAGCTGTTCGCCGAATTCGTGAGGTAGCTCCCTAACTGGATCGAACCCCACGTGGTGAGTTAACTGTAGAATGTGGACAATATCTGTCAATGAAGAGGGTTAACCGTGGTCAACCGATGCAACGCACGAGGCTTAACAGAGGAGATGAACTAAGAAAATTACGCCATGGAGCAGGCAGGAGTGTACGCTACTTACCCGAGCCTTCGTGATCGCGCCATTATCGTTACCGGGGGTGCAAGCGGCATCGGTGAGGCGATTGTAGAAGTCTTTGCCATCCAGCAGGCCAAGGTCGTCTTCCTGGACATTCAGGATGAGGCAGCAGCTGCGCTTGTACAGCGGCTGTCTACGGCAGGCGCCGCCAAGCCGATCTATTATCACTGCGATTTGACAGATATTGCTGAGGCGCAGCGCACAGTCCAATCCGTCTTGCAGAGGTTTGGAAGCGTCGATGTGCTGGTGAATAATGCCGGGGACGATACGCGCCATGATATTGCCGAGGTAACGCCCGAATTTTGGGACAGAACGATCGCCGTCAATCTCAGACACCAGTTCTTCATGTCGCAGGCTGTGATTCCCTCGATGAAGAAGGCGCATCGAGGTTCAATCATCAACATGAGCTCTATCGGATGGGTCATCCCCTCCACAAGCCAAGTTGTGTATGTTACGGCAAAAGCAGCCGTCGTCGGGATGACTCGCACCCTTGCTCATGAACTCGGCGCAGACAACATCCGAGTCAATTGCGTCATGCCGGGCGCCATCCTCACCGAGCGGCAGAAGCGGCTCTGGCTTAACGAGGAGTACACGGCGCAGGTCCTCACAAATCAGGCATTAAAGAGAATGATCCTCCCTGAGGAGGTTGCCCGGCTGATCTTATTCCTGGCCTCGGACGACAGTTCGGCCATCACCAATCAGAGCTACGTTATCGACGCCGGTTGGATCTAGCAAAGCCCTTACGCATGCGGCTGAAACAAGGGGAGTGACGGCAATAGCATAGAGATCAGCAGGAAAGTAGGTATTGATCAAGGCCGCCTGAATTTTGCGCGCGGCAGGCGGCAGCGATTCGGTGGGCGATCTGCTATCTTTTTGCAGTTGATGCATTCCTTGCTGAAGTGCGGCGAAAGAGGATTTGATGATGATTCTTGGAACGATCAGGAAGTATGCAATCGGCCTGGTTGTGATCGCGCTCATCGCGCCAGCCCTGCGGGCCCAGGCGGGCGTTGCCACGGTGCTCAAAGCGGAAGACCTTACCAAGCTATTTCCGCCCAGCGTGTACTACTGCGGCCAGGTTGCGCCTGCGCAATTGCGCAACTCCGGCGGAGTGAAGTTTGCCGATGGACACTACGTGCTGGCGAGCCTCGTGGACACCAGCGGCTACTCCAGCGGAATCGCCGCCAAATATCAAGGCTTTTTCATCACCGAGGTCGCGATCAAAATCGAAGGGCGCTCTCTGGTCGCGGGTGAGTACGGCATCGGATTTATTGCTGGTGACAAGTTCGTGGTGACCGATGTCGGCGGCCACGATGTGTTTATGGTGCGCTCTTCGCGCGACACAGTGATGCAGCGTCCGCGCCCGCTGGAAGTTCAGGCTGATCCTGGCGGCGGCTTCCGTCTTTATGCCGGGCGTCAGTATGTGCGCTTCGTGCGCTGACGCGGAACAGCGCAAGGTTCAGGCCTGTGGTTGTATAGATCGCGGCCATCGCACTCTGCGGCAATGGATCCGCGCGCGTCGCTGCCGGCAATTACCAGAAGTTTGTGGCCACGATCGTCGCCGGGCCGTGGCGGCCGCGAATCACATCGGTCGAGAGCACGATTTCCATATTTCTCTTTTCCCAACCCGGTGGCGCGATGGCAGCCAGCTTTTTGAGGTCATTGGGATTCGTCAGGAAATCTCCGGCGGCCGAAGTGCCAAAAACCGTGATCCCCGCATCGACCACAACCGGCTGCTCCGTCTTCGGATCCACCATCCGCAGGACCAGCGCGTAGTCCTTCGTGACATCGAGATAAGGAGTGGAATAGTCGATCGACCAGTCGCTTTTTGATGAATTCTCGCGATCCCGGACGATGACCTTGTCCGGGGTCGGCTCCTCCACCGTAAAGCGGAGCTTGGGCATCAGCCGTTCCGTCCAGCTGTTATTCAATAGTCCGACCAGGATCGTCGGTCCGCTTTGCAGATCGGTAAACGTAGCATCGGATTGCGATTCAAACCGGACTTTCTTTCCATTCGCCTGCAACAGGCCGGCGAACTTGGCCAGCGTGAAAGAGTCGTAAACGTTCACTGTGGAGAACGGAGAATTGTGGAACTCTCTCAGCGTGAGCACGGGGCTCAGGCTCGGAATATCTGTCGGCGTCTGCTGCCCCCCTTCCACATTGCCGATGCAGAGCAGAATTGGAGTCCGCGATGAGAGCATCGGCTTCCAGAAGGCGGTCAGCGGATCGTCCGTGCGCGCAACGTCCAAATAGGCAACTGTCGCGCCGGCCAGAATTACAATGGCGGCGACGATCCAAAACAGACGCGTCCAGAAACTCCTCGCCCCGTGCGCGGAATCTGGAAGTCCCGCGGCAACGCTCGATCGATCGCCGGAAAACTGCGGGAAACCAGGGGAAAGATATGCCTTCTCTTCCGGCCACCGGAACTGGGGCATGTACGATCCCGGCAGTATTTCAATCCTCAACTCACTTTCGGAGTTGCCGAGGTAATACTGAGCCAGCCGCTTTCGCACCTCCGCAACCGCGCTGCGGACGGCGTGATCGGTTGCGGTGTCATAATCAGGTGGGCGATCGAAGACTTCGATTCCGATTGTCCGCTCCTTCAGCCGATCGCCGTACCCCCCAAGGGTTTGCTCGACGATGAACTTCAGAACAGCGGCGTACCGTTTGCTGTTGTGAAAGGCCGGGCTGGCCAAGATCCGCTTGAGCTGGTTGCGCGCTTGCTCTTTTTCCAACTCGGTGCCTGGGCTGAAGACCATATTCGGCGCGTGCGCAACTGGCGCCGCGTCTTGCACATGGTGAACATTCATAGCCGCTCCTCCGCGATCGGATTGAGCCTGACTCACGCGAGACAGAGCGCGCATTCGCGTGATCAATGGTCTGGCTTCCTTGAAGTCCTTCATCGTACCGAGCACTTCAAATCACTAGCTTCAACAATTGTTGTTTCTATTGAAGAATTTTGGGGATGCTGGCCACCGGCTTCCGCGGCTCAAACCGACGGCGCAGAAGCATTCAGGGCGAATGGCGCACGTAAAACTCAATCCAATGGCGTAGA
Organism: uncultured Acidobacteriaceae bacterium; assembly: GCA_963751285.1. GTDB lineage: Bacteria > Acidobacteriota > Terriglobia > Terriglobales > Acidobacteriaceae > Telmatobacter. The sequence goes on from CAVVUE010000022.1 coordinate 25,662, forward strand.
CGGGCGCAAAAATCTTGGAGATTTAGGGCTTCATTTTCACTTCATATGACCGTCACAGGCGGTCCATGACCTCCCAACCCCCTGCGCATCCTTTATTCCTGCTTACTCCAACCTCACTTCTTAATGGCGATGAAACAATTGGCCATTAGCGCGGTTGAGGTTCTTAACACAGTCCACAATATGTCATAGGACATGTCCAATTGTCACCAGAATAATAAAATAAATCGCTTTTCTCAAGGAATTTGTATTGACAGCGCTTGTTCTTGCTGCCTATATTTCGTGCCACGCTGGGTCCCCCCGGCGTTCACGAAATTTAATCGGCAGGCTCAGATCGGGTAGAAATTTCCTGGTTGAGCCCCGCCTAGGAGGCGCCATGTTGCAAAGGAAGCTATGTGTACGGACGCAGACGTCCGTAACCTCGACTGACTGCCGGCCGGCCGAGACCAAGCCGAATCAGTTCATAGATCGGCCCCGGCGATTCAGCGGCTGGCGTATCGCAGCCGGTTCGATCGCCCTAGCGGTTTTGTGTTTCCTGGCTCTTCCGGCTGGCCACGCCCAAGTTACGGCGACGCTGTCCGGAACCGTCGAGGATCAATCCGGTGGGGTGATCCCGAACGCACAGGTCCTTTTGACCAACGAAGCCACAAAGGAGAGCCGCGCTGAGCAAACCAATGGAGCCGGCCTCTATGCATTTCCGTCTCTGGTGCCGGGCAACTATGACATCAAGGCGTCTGCCAAGGGCTTCAAGTCCAAGGTCGTCACTGGCATCGTATTGAACGCCGGCGACGCACGGACCGTGCCGGCCCTTGATCTTACCGTGGGTGAAACGACCGAAACAGTAACGGTGTCGGCGACCTCGGAGATGATTCCCGTAGAGAACGGCCAGAGGACCGACGTTCTAAGCTCCTCAGATATCGAGAATCTTGCCCTCGAAGGCCGCGACACCACGGAGCTGTTGCGAGTGCTGCCTGGTACGACGGTAGAATCGGCCGGACTGACTCAAACCGGTCCGATGTTCAGCGACTTGAACGTCACAGTCGATGACAGCGCAATCGGTAATGGTTATGACATCAACGGCGCGGTGAATCGCGGAGGCACGGCAATTTTGTCTGACGGCGCGGACATGATCGACGTCGGAAACATGGCTTCCTCGCTCACGATCATCGACCCGGAAATGACTTCCCAGGTGAGCGTGCAAGCCTCGAACATCAGCGCCGACCAGCCATTCGGCCCGGTGGTGGTGAGCACTATCAGCAAATCGGGCACTGCAAACTATCACGGCGATGGGTACTTCAACGCGCGAAACAACGTCCTGAATGCGAACGGCTGGCAACAGAAGGCCGCAGGCACGGCGCTGGGGCCACAACACTATTACTATCCAGGCGGCAGCTTCGGCGGCCCGGTTCCGGGGACCCACAAACACCTCCTGTTCTGGGGCGGATATGAGCGCTGGCTGCAGAACCAGGGCAACCAGAACGTTTTGACTTCGTTTATTCCGACTCCTGAGATGATGCAGGGCGACTTCAGTATGGACAACGCTGACAACCAGGCCGTTTGCCCAAAGGGTTTCTTCCAGGGCACGCCTCCGGGCGGCTATCCCGGCGGATCATGGTGCAGCGACCTTGGCGGAACGGTGCTTGCTAACGGAACAACGACTGCCTCGCTGCCGACCCCCGCCTCTACCGGAACTGTCACGATCGGATCAAGTTCTTACACTGTGGACAATGGGCAGAAGTTTCCCGCTGGATTTCTCGATCCCGGCGCGGCGGCTCTGGCCAAGATCTGGCCCACAGCGAATTTCAACCCAGGCACTCCCAACAGTCCTTGCAGCGGATGCAATTACTACGAGCCGATCGTGAATATCAACAACGGGTGGATCTGGCGCGTGCGTCTCGATTACCTGTTGGGCGACAACACAAAGATTTACGGGTCGTACCAACAGGCTTTTAGCTCGCAACTTGCGCAAGGCAACGGCGCCCACCTTTACTGGACCCCGGGCAATGCAATCCCATATCCGGGAGGCGGTGAGCCTGAAAATTCTTATGGCAAGACCATTGCCAGCCACATCGTGCACAACTTCAATTCCACAACCACTGCGGACTTCATGGCGGCGTGGGCCTTCGGCAGCTACCCGTTCACTGAGACAAACCAAAAGCTGGTGGAAAGAAGCACCCTGGGCTATCCAGATAGTTACGGCAAGGTGTTTGCGCCTCCCTCGGGTGAGTCACTTGGCTCTCTGAATATCCCGGCATATAACAGCGCGGGAAGCGAAACCTTCCCGGATTTCTCGCAGGACTCGATCTTCGAGAATCCAAAGGGATCTTACGCGGTGAAGAAAGAAGCGCCGCAGTTCAGCCTCACGCTGACCAAAGTTTGGGGACCGCACACGATCAAGATGGGCGGTTTCACGCAGACCACGGATAACTACCAAAGCACGTTTTCAAGCTACCTGGATGGCGACATGCAGTTTGGCGCCGGCCAGAACCCGGACTATATCACCGGCACCACGATCGGCTCGCCGCACAACGCGACGGCCAATTTTGCCAACGGCGATATGTCGAGTTACGGCGAGAACAATTCGGCGCCGATCCAGGACCTGGCCGAGATGGCGACGGCGGCCTTTGTGGACGACACGTGGAAAGTGACGCCGAGGCTGACTGCTGAGCTGGGAATCCGCATCGAGCACGTAGGCCACTGGTATGACCGCGCCAAGACCGGCGTGCCCGTCTTCTATCCGGGGCGGGTCATATCGGATTACTTCAATGGCAAGTACGCTCCCGGGTTCTACTGGCACTCGATCGACGCGGGCGTACCGCTGAGCGGACAACCCAATCGCTTTGCGTATGCGGATCCGCGGTTTGGCGTGTCGTATGACTTGTTTGGGCACGGCAACACCATTCTCCGCGGCGGCTGGGGTGTTTATCGTTTCGTCACACAGGTCAACACCATCCAGGCGGCGCTGCAGTCCGCGCAAGATGTGGTGGGATTCCCATACTCGGGCGGACATCGCCTGCAAATGCAAAGCATCTCCAAATTGACCTATTCGCCCTGCCCGTCGGCGACCAAGGCCCCTTCAACCTGCGGCGCTCAATCGGGGCAGACCGGCCTCGACCCGACTGACTACGGACAGCCGATGACGCAGGCATACAACTTCACGATCGACCAGAGGCTACCCTGGAATTCGCAGTTTGAAATCGCATATGTGGGAAGCAAGACCAGCCAGCTTGTGGACGACGGCGAAGACATTGAGGGCAGCAACTATTCCGAACTGGCCAACCAGAACAAGACACCCATCGGGGCCCTGTTTGCGCCTGACCCGGTCACGGGCAAACTTGCCACCAACCCGGAAAACGTTACGGAGAATCCGAATCTCTCGAACTTCACTGAGACTGCGACGGGGAACGTGCTGGCGGATTACCACCCGCTCGGCGTTGCCTACGGCACCTCCGGCGTCTACATGATTCAAAACACCGGCTATGGAAACTACAACGGCGTGCAAGCGTCGTGGACCAAGACGACGGGACGCCTCACGTTCAACCTCAACGCGGCATGGTCCAAAACTCTGGCCACCTCATTGCAGGAGAATCCCTACGTGGTGCGCTTGAACTATGGTCCACCGGCGATTGACCGGCCGTTGGTCTACAACGCTTCCTACACGTACGCCAGCGGCACGCTGCATACCGGCAGCACGTTGCTGAACCAACTGGGGGGCGGCTGGACGATTTCGGGCATCTCCACCTGGCAGAAGGGAGGCTACATCCCCGCTGCCCTGGGAAATGGCAATCCAAACTTTGGTATGGGACTGAGTTACATCAACCAGCCGAAAGATCCCAGCAGTAACGGACTCGCGAAAGACACTGGGGTCGGCACCGGCATCGGCGACCCGACATACTTCGGAACGGACGAGGCCATCCCGATTATTCCGGCGTTGACGTGCAATCCGACCCAGGGGCTGGCTAGCCACCAGGTTCTGAACGGAAAGTGCTTCAACGCTCCGGCAGTGGGAACGCAGGGCGGCACGGCCTTTCCCTATATGAATGCCACGCCGTTCTTCGACAACGACCTGGCGCTGTACAGGACGTTCCCAATTCATGAAAATCAAAACGTCCAGCTCCGGGTCAGCGCCTTCGACTGGCTGAACCATTCACTGTTGGAGTTCGCCGGCAGCAGCTATTACTCAGTGAACTACAACGTGGATTACAACAGCAAAGCCATCACACCGAACTTCAACCAGGGGTCCACGGGCGCGAACGCGTTCGGCTTGATGTCGGTCAGGTCGCAGTTACCGTACGCTCGCGTCATCGAACTGGACCTGAAGTACTCCTTCTAGAACTACCTCCGCAGCGGGAGGCGAGCTTAGCGGCTCGCCTCCCGCATTTCTTTTTTGAGGGCCATTCGCTAGGCGCCTGATCCCGATTTCGTGGATGGCCGGGCCGCGCTGACCCTCCGATGCACGGCGCCCGCGCGCGGCGCGGTACCATCTCATGATGGAAACAGCACCAGGCAATCCTTCTCCGCGACGCAGTTAAGCTGCCGATTTGATCGGCCGTTCCCGGAGACAGAGAATCTCCACGCTGCCGATCGCGATTGCCGTTCCCAGGCCGAAATGCTGCCGCTATAATTGACGCGTGCTCATGACACTATTCGGTTCTCGCGATCTCACAGGGACGTCGACGAGACGCGCTGACCGGCGCCATGCGCTATGGCTCGTGGGCTTTGCCGTTCCTCGGAGACTGTTCAAGAGCGAGGCTCATGTACTTTTGCGGAGAAATTGCGCCGCAGAACTAACCTTCCGCCAGTAAGTCAATGCATGCGATTTCCGCCCTATCCCGATGCTTGCTCTTTGGCGTATTGCGTTGATCGAAACGATACCTCGTTTCCCCGATTGCTTCAGCCTCGCCTAAGTCACGTTGCGCGTGCTCTCTTCGCTGCAGGGATGCTCGCTCTGCTCCTGCTTTGCCTGCCGCGGCGGGCGGCAGCAGTCGATCCGTCAACGCCGTTAGGTGCCTATGCCCGGCAATCGTGGGTGATGGAGAACGGCTTGCCACAGAACTCCGTGCAGGCGCTCGCGCAGACGCGAGATGGGTTTCTCTGGATTGGCACCGAGGCCGGGTTGGTGCGCTTTGACGGCGTCAGCTTTCAAGTCTTCGACCGCAGTTCAAAGCCGTCTTTGCCCGGGAACGACATCCGTTACCTGCTCGAAGCGAGCGACCAGGCGCTATGGGTTGGCACCAGCGATGGGCCGGCGCGATGGAAAGATGGCGTTGTGACAGCATTTTCGGTGCGCGACGGTCTGCCCAGCAACGGTGTTCGCGCAATCGTCGAAACCGGGGACCGGGTTCTATGGATCTGGACCGACCTTGGGTTGGCGCGTTTCAACGGCAAAGGCTTTGTCGCAGACACCGGCGGAATGAACGCGGCATCGGTAACCGCGGCATTCTCCGACGGAAGAGGCGGTCTAGTCCTTGAAACATCGCAGAAAACGGCAGTGTACCGAGATGGGCATTGGCAGATAGAAGCGCCCGGTTCTGAATTTCCCAAAGACAGCATCGCATTTTCCGAAAATGCCTCAGGCGAAGCGGCTGGAGCCGGCAACAGCAATTTAACGATCAGTTCGGGTACCGGTCCCCCAACTCGACTGTCATCAAGAATCGAGTTACCCGGAAGCCGCATCCAGGCTTTGCTCACAGATCGAAACGGTAGTGTGTGGATCGGAACTAACGATGGACTCGCCCGCTGGTACCACGGAACCCTGCAGAAGTTACCCGCAAGCGACCCCCTGGCTACGGCATCGGTGATCGCGCTGCTCGAAGATCGCGAGGGCAATCTCTGGGCCGGAACCGAAAATGCGGGTCTGCATATTTTTCGCGATCAACGCTTTCGTGTTCTCGGCTCACGCGGCGGTCTCACTTCGAATCAGATTACGACGGTGGTCGAAGACCGGGCTGGAACCATCTGGGCAGGAACACAGCGGGACGGCCTGAATGCTGTGCATCCGGTCGGGGACACTCGGAATCACGGGACCATGGTCGACTCCACCTCTCCCTTACCACCCGGCTCGGTCCAAAGTTACTCCGCGCAAAAAGGGTTGGCGAGCGACGTAATTTTGTCGCTTGCGGCGGCACCCAATGGTGACGTTTGGGCCGGCACGCCAGACGGGCTGAGCCGCTTGCGCAACGGCGGCATATCGACTTTTACATCGGCTGACGGGCTTCCCGACGATTTCGTCCGTTCGCTCCTGGTCGATAGCGACGGCTCGCTGTGGATTGGAACCAGGCGCGGCTTGACCCACTGGACCAATGCCGGCGAGCTCACGCCGTCGGCGCCTCGGATGCAAACCTATACCGACGCCGACGGTCTGGGAAGCGACCTGGTGGGCGCAATCGCGCGCGATGCCAGAGGCGACCTCTGGGTCGCTACGCTTGGCGGACTTTCGCGCCTCCGCGCCGGTGTCATTACCAATTTCACGAGGGCGAACGGGCTTTCTGACGACGTGGTGACTTCGCTGTTGCCGCGTGCCGACAGAACCTTGCTCATCGGGACGCAGGACCACGGATGGGACATTTGGGACGGACAACGATTCATTGCGCTGGCCGGCAGCGCCCTTGAGCAGACGGCCGTTCACGCCATCCTCGATGACGACACCGGGCACCTGTGGTTTGCGACGGGCAGCGGCATTGCCCGGTGCGACTTCCATGAGAAGACTCGAATCGATCCGGCATCGCTGTGTACCGATTGGATGACGTTCGACACCGCTGACGGACTGCCGAGCCGCGAAACCGCAACGAACAGTCATCCATCGGCATGGCGATCGCGAGACGGTTTTCTCTGGTTTGCTACTCCCGAAGGGCTCGTGGTGCTGGATCCGGCTCACTTCCCCATCAACTCAACTCCTCCGCCAGTGGCGCTTGAGCGATTCGCCATCGACGATGTCGATCAGCGCCTGAACGGAACCGCCGGAACCCTGAAAGTTGCCGCGGGGCACGTGCATTTTCAGTTTGATTACGCGGGCTTGAGTTTCATTGCGCCGCAGAAGGTCCGGTACCGGTACGAACTCGAAGGATTCGACCGAGGCTGGACCGACGCCGGCACTCGGCGCAGCGCTTTTTACACCAATATTCCGCCCGGCCACTACACGTTCCGCGTGCAGGCGGCTAATAACGATGGGCTCTGGAATACAGCCGGCACATTTTTCAGCTTTGAGCTCCGGCCGCATTTTTATCAAACGCTGTGGTTCTACGCGTTGCTGTTGGTGGCGCTGGCGGGGATGATCTTCCTGCTTATCCGGATGCGCCTGAGGCGGGCAGAGCTTGAATTTAACGCCGTCCTGGGTGAGCGAAGCCGCATCGCGCGCGAGATTCACGATACGCTCGCGCAGGGCTACGTGGGCGTCTCAGTGCAAATGGAGGTGCTGGCTGAGCTGCTGCGATCGCGCAACCTGAATGAGGCGGAACAGCAACTCGCCAGGACGCGGGAATATGTGCGGGAAGGCCTGGCGGATGCGCGGCAATCGATCTGGGCTCTGCGCACGCAGGATGCCGCGGAGACAACCCTGCCCGTGCGCTTGCGACGAGTGGTTGAGGCAGCCGAGGGCGGCGGATTGAAGGCCGGCTTCAGCATCTACGGCGCGTTTCGCCCCCTGCCGCCTGAGACGGAGCAGCAGATTGTGCGCATCGCGCAGGAGGCCGTTCATAATGTAAAGAGGCATGCACACGCAAACCAGCTCTTAGTCCAACTGGAATACCGAACGGACGTTGTCGCGCTCGAAGTGCGCGACAACGGACGCGGAGGAGCACCGGATACTTCGACAGAATCGCTCACGGGCCGGTTTGGTTTGACGGGCATGCGTGAGCGCGCGGCCTCAATCGGCGGCACGCTTGAAGTGAGCAGCCAGCCGGGTGAAGGAACCGTGGTTCGACTGCGCCTGCCGGCGGAGCATACGAAAGGGGCACGATGACGAACGAGGCCATTCGCGTCATGGTGGTCGAGGACCACAATGTCGTGCGCCAGGGACTGGTGGCGCTGCTCAAGTTGACCAAGGGATTGGAGGTGGTTGGCGAAGCAGCCGACGGCCTCGAAGCCATCACAAAGATTCGCAAGCTCAAGCCCGCGATCATCTTGATCGATCTGCGCATGCCGGGCCTCGGCGGCGTCGAAGTCATCCAGCGCATCCGCATGGAGGCGCCGCAGACCCGGTTTATCGTCCTCTCCACTTACGATGGCGACGAAGACATCTATCGCGCGCTGAAAGCCGGCGCAAAAGCATATTTGCTGAAGGGCATGACAAGCGACGACCTGATCTCGACCATCCACGCGGTTCATGCCGGAAAATCCCATATCCCGCCAGCAATCGCAGAAAAACTGGCCGAGCGCATGAGCACTGAGGAACTGACGCCGCGCGAACTGGCGGTCCTGGTGGAGATCGTCAACGGCAAAAGCAACAAAGAGATTGCCGCTGCACTCGATGTTTCTGAAGCGACGGTGAAGACCCACATCAATAGCCTGCTCGGCAAACTCGGCGTTTCAGACCGCACACAAGCGGCCACAGCGGCTATTCAACGGGGGATCGTGCCCCTCGAATCCTTGCGAAAGCCGAAACCATGATGCATGGAGCGATGCGGAATTCTGTCTTCGCCGGCCTTCTTCCGGCGCTGCTTCTGCTGCCCGCAATGGCGCAGCACGAGCATTGGCGGCAGGCCACCGACGCCGAGCTTTCCTCCGTGCTGCCGGCGCGCGCGCCCGTCGTCAACGAGCACATCGAGACCGAGATGCGCACTGCGTCGGGAATTGTGGACGATCAGGGGCGCTACATTGCTGGAGTTGTCCTGCTCACCGCTGGATACTCTGCGGACGGCAAGTACTCGCATTACTTTCTGGTGCAGGCTCCCATCCGCATTGGCGGAGTCGAGCTCCAGCCCGGCGAATATGTCTTCGGATGGACCCGTTCGCAGGACGGAGAGACCCTGACCGTACACTTCAACGTCGCTGCCACCGGCGCGCTGGTTGGAACGGCAGATGCGCACCTTATCCCGGGAAGAATTCGCGTGGAAAGCCTGCACGTCTGGCCGCCGAGCGAGAGAGCCATCATCCAGATCGGTCGGTTTGGAATTCCGTTTCAGGTCGAGCACGACAAGTGACGCGCAACTAGGTACGAACGGGGGCTCAACCTTTCGGTCGATACCGCGGGTGAATTGCGATCCATATACTTGCTGCCATGTCTCACAGACTGCATACAACCATCATCTTCGCCATGCTGGCTGCGGCATCGCTCGCGCTCGTTTCTTGGCAATTGGGCGCGACCGGCGCGTTCGCCCAAACCGCATCGGGCCATGCCAATGCGCAATCGGCGCCCGGTGGTGTCGAAACCGGCGTTCCCCACCCCCCGCAATTCGACGAGCAGCACCGGCCCATCACAGCCGGCGGCATCGTCCCCAGCGGACCGGTGATCTTTGAAGACGTTTCTGAAAAGGCCGGCCTGACCCATTGGACCCACAAGATGGGGACTCCGCAAAAAAAATACATCATCGAAACCAACGGCTCGGGCGTCGGCCTCATTGACTATGACAACGATGGCTGGCTCGATATCTACGTGGTGAATGGATCTACATTCGATGCGCTCGACGGAAATGAGACTCCGCCCCACGCGGCGCTTTTCCATAACAATCACGACGGAACATTCACTGATGTGGCGGCGCAGGCCGGCGTGACCAACGACCGGTGGGGATTCGGCGTGGCCATTGCCGACTACGACAACGACGGCTGGCCCGACATTTACGTGACCAACTGGGGCAAGAATCGGCTTTACCACAATAACCACGACGGAACATTTACCGATGTTGCCGAAAATGCCGGCGTCCAGTTGGGCAACTGGTCCACCGGGGCCACCTGGGGCGACTACGACGGCGACGGCCGGCTCGACTTGTTTGTCCCCGGCTACGTCCATTTCGACCGCAACAATCTGCCATCGGGCGGAGCCAATGGCGTACCTGACACGTTCTGCACTTTTCGCGGCGTGCCGGTGAATTGTGGCCCTCGCGGGTTGAAGGGCGAACCCGACCACCTGTTTCACAACAATGGCGACGGCACGTTTACCGACGTAAGCGACAAGGCAGGCGTGGCCGACAAGCCCGGCTACTACGGCCTGAGCTCGCTTTTTGTCGATGTGAATAATGACGGCAAGGTGGATCTGCTGGTGGGAGACGATTCCACGCCGAACTATCTCTACATCAACAAAGGCGACGGCACTTTTGAGGACGACAGCTACCAGTCGGGCTACGCATTGAACGAATCTGGACGCGAAACCGCATCAATGGGAATCGCGGTCGGAGACTTTCAGAACAATGGCATGCTCGACATCTTCAACACCACGTTCTCCGACGATTACAAGCCGCTCTATCGCAACGAGGGCGACGCCAATTTCACCGACATCAGCTACCAACTCGGCATCGCCGACATCACCGTTCCGTTTCTCGGCTGGGGCGATGCGTTTCTCGATTACGACAACGACGGCTGGAAAGATCTGCTGATGGCCGACGGGCATGTTTATCCGCAGGTCGATCATGAACCATGGGGAACCTCATGGGCGCAGCGGCCCATGCTCTTTCACAATATCGGCGGCAAAAAGTTTGAAGTGGTGCCGGCGGTCGCAGGCACGGGACTGGCAGACATCATCGCCGGGCGCGGCATGGCGGTGGGCGACCTTTTCAACGATGGCAAAATCGACGCCGTCATCAATGTGATGGACGGCCATCCGGTGCTGCTGCGCAACGTTTCGCCCGATCATAACCACTGGCTCGAGCTCAAGCTGGCCGGCGGTCCAAAAAGCCCGCGCGACGCAGTGGGCACCACGGTGTACGTGACCACCAACGGAATGCGCCAGCGAGGCGACGTGCTCAGCGGCGGCAGTTACGCTTCAACCAATGATCCACGGCCGCACTTTGGCCTCGGCCAAGCCACAAAAGCGGATGACATTGAGGTCCATTGGCCCAGTGGAAAAGTGGAACACTTCACTGCGCCGGGCGTCAATCGAATCGTCACGCTGACTGAAGGGACCGGAAAGCCGTAAGCGCCACGCATCACCTGGAGCTGCACTCTGCCGTGGATTGCCAGACTCGCGGTTGCAAGCTGCCGCTCTCTCCCCAAGCTTATCGTTAAGGGCTAGAACGAAATTCGAGCGCTCAACTGAATCTCCCGCCCTGGTGTCGTGATCTCCGTGATGCTGCCGAAGCTCGAAGTGTTGACGAATCGATTGGGAGTGCCCAGGTTGGTATGGTTGAGCGCGTTGAAGAACTCGGCGCGTGTTTCAAACCGTGCTTTTTCGCTGATGCTGAAATCACGCGTGATTCCCACGTCCATCGTTTCCATTCCGGGCCCGTAAACGGAGTTCCGGCTCACATCACCGAAGATGTACGCGGGCGGTGCGGCAAAAGCCGCGGGATTGAACCATGTGTTTGCGTTCCGCGTGCCCTTGGGAAATACGGACGCACCCGTCACATTGGCGCGAATCGGATTCTCGCCCACAACGGTTCCGGCGTTCGCCGTGTCACCAAACACTGAGATGGTCAGAGGGAACCCGGTCTGCACCTGGAACTCCATCGATCCGCGCCATTCGCGCGTGAGCGTTCGCGTCAGGGCGCTTAGATTCCACGACGGCGGGTTGTACACGGCGCTGAGCGCAACGCGCTGGCGCACATCGCACCCCGGTCCTTTCTCCGCGTTCAGATCGTTGTCATTTTGGGGAATCGAGGACTCGAACATCGGCGACCGGAAGTCAGGCGCGTTCTCGAGCGATTTGGCGAACGTGTAATTGGCCAGAAAGCTCAACCCTCGCGCGTAGCGCCGCCGGATGTTCACGTAGCCCGCGTCGTACCAGCTTTGCGATGTGTTTTCAAGCAGGTTGATGGTGCTCACCGGAAATGTTGTGCTGGCTACCGTGACATTCGCCGGAAAAATGGAGTTGTTTACGAAACTGATCTTCGGAAACGGGCGGCGCGGCTGAATGAGTCCCGCCCCCGGAAGCGCGTTGTTGATAAGGTGCGAACGCTGCAAGTGGAATCCACCCGCTCCCAGATAGCCGACCTCGAGCGTTGTCTGGCTGCCGAGCTGTTTTTCAAACGAGGTGCTCCATTGCTGGATGTACTGTGGCGGCGCATGCAACTGGAGCGCCGTGAAACTGACCGCGGTGGTTCCCAGCACCGGCGTGGGAAAGTTAAAGGTGTTGATGGTTGGAATATATGGATCGCTCTGCGCGGTTTCTGAGAAGACGTAGGGCACGTTATGTCGCTGGTTGCACCAGGTATTCATATCGACCGGCGTATAGAAAATGCCGTAGGCCACGTGCCACACCAGCCCCAAATGCGGCAGGCTCTGCGCCAGCCCCAGCCGCGGCGCAAATCGCGCAAGGTTGGGATACATCAACCCACGAGGATAGCCATTCTGGCCGCCGATGAAGACCTGCGGCGTGCCGCTGCTCAAGTCGAGATTGCTGTTGGTGTAGCGAATGTCGACCAGCGGGCTCATAAACTCGTAGCGCAGGCCGTAGTCGAGTGTTGTGGTCGATGTGAGCCGCCACGTATCCTCGCCGTAACCTTCTGCATACCACTGGCGCAGATTCATCTGCGGAATACCTGCTTGCCCCTGTCGCGCGGCGGGCAGCCCGAGCAAAAAGTTGGCGAGCGCCGAACCTGTGCTCCCGTCATTCAGTGCATACTGCGTGGTGTAGCCATTTGTGAACTGGTAGTAACCGCGATTCTGGAAGAAGCCCCACATCGGCCAGATGAATTTCTGATATGCTGCGCCAAACTTCGCGTTGTGCCGCCCAATCTGCCAGCTCAGCGTGTCGCGGCCCTCGATCACGGTGTCCCACGCCTCCATGGGAGTCGCCAGGTAATTGTCGCCAAAAGGCGAGTACCCCTGGACGGTGAAATAGGGTGCGCCCCACGCCTTCGGCCCTCCGAAGCCGGTCCCGGTAATTCCCAACTGGTCCACAATGTCGTTCTTGCTGGCGCTCTCAGTCGTGTGCGACATCGCCAACCGCGACACGGCGAGGGAAGCCATGTTGACCATGCGGGTGGAGATCACGCGCGTCCACGCCAGCGTTGACTGTTGCGCGAAGTTGTCGTGATACATGCCGAAGCCGGGCAGCCCTTCCGGCATAAAACCGTACTCGCTGCCTGCCGAATAGCGGAAGAATGCTGTATCGCCGTTGGCGAAGCTGTGGTCAACGCGGAACGTTCCCTGGTCGTCTGTCATGCGCTCTTTGCGCACGTCGAGGTAATTGTTGGCGTCGTTGCCGGCTCCGATCACTGTAGGCTGGCCCATCATGGTCATCCCGCCCATGTCCATAGTGTTGGGTTGCGGCGTGTACTGGTTCAGCATGATGCTCGCCACCTGGCTGATGCGATTCGGCGGAATCACATTCAAAACCCCGTTGTAGGAAAACTGCTGGCGGATGTACTGCGGATTCGAAGGGCTCGCGGGTTGATTCGGGTTATAGCTCGGATTTGTAGTTGTTGTGTTCGGATCGTAGATATTCACGCCACTCTGGCTGAAGTCGCCGCTGTCTTCCGCCGCTGTCGGCACAGTATCCACCATCGTCATATCTTCAACCAGCCGCAGGCCTTCATAATTCGCGAAGAAGAACGTCTTGCCCGCGTGCGGAATGGGCCCACCCATCGATGCGCCAAAGTTGTTCTGCACCAAAAAGTTCATGCCGCTCATCTCTTCGAACGACAAGGCGTCCATGGCGCCATTGCGCAGGAACTCGTAAGCTGTGCCGTGGAAGTGCGCGGAGCCTGAGCGGGTGACAATATTGATTTGGCCGCCGCCCGCGCCGCCCATCTCTGCCGAGTAGCTGCCCGTTTGCACCTGAAATTCCAGCACCGCATCGGGCGACGGGCTGAAGTTTTGCGTGCTGAATGTCGGGTCGGTATTCGTAGCGCCATCCAGCAGAAAGTAGTTGCCGTTGGGGCGGCTGCCGCCAATGCTCACTGCCGAGCGCTGACCGGGCCTCCAATAAAGCGCGTTCATGTCGCCGGTCGCGGCTCCGTGGCTGATGTGCGCTCCTGGGACAGTTAAAACCAGGTCAATCAGCATGCGTCCGTTGAGCGGCAGCGAATCGACGGAATGCTCATCAACGACTTCGCCTACGCTGGCGTCCTGTGTCTTAAGCAGCTCACCTGACGCTTTCACCGTTACGCTTTGGGCGTCGGCGCCGAGCCGCAATTGAAGGTCGAGCGTCATCTCCTGCCCCACCTCCAGGGTCAGGGTCTGAACGCCCTGCATGAATCCGGACCGATCAACCGTGAGCTTGTAGGAACCCGGCTCCAGGCCGTCCATCTCATAGAGCCCGGCTGCATCCGACACAACATCGCGCGAGGCGCCGGTTCCTGCGGTCACCATTTGAATTCGCGCGCCTGGAATCGGGCGCTGCTCCGGGTCGAGGACCGATCCACGCACTACTGCGTAATTGCTTTGGGCATGGACGGAAAAGGTGATTCCCAACAGAAAAGTGAGAGTGGCAGCATACCTTCTGATCATCGGCTCTCCAGAAAAGGTTCATTCGTAAGGCCAACGCGGGTGAAATTCGCATGGCTCTCCGAAATAACAGGTGTTTCTTACAGATGATTCCTAATGAGAACCCAAAGGAGGAAGGAAAATGACGGGGATCGCCTGACAGCCAATCAGTCCTGTCCAACCATCCCCGCGGATGAAAGTGGAACTTGACAGACCACGGCAAGAATCATGTCCCGCCGGATGCACCGTTGTCATCGGCTGATTTGCCGACACTTGTCTCATCCCACTGGTTGATGGGGTTCACCTTCGGCGCATGCTCGCTACCGTATCGAGCAACTCAACCTTTCGATGGAGATTTCCCCTTGTCTTATGTTGGATACGAGGCTCTTCGGGAACCCCTAGAATGGATGCCGCGATGCTTCCCCGCCCCCCGGCTCCTCGAATTCTGCGCGTCTCCGGCATTTTGCTCGCCGCAGCGGCGGTGTGTGCTCTGCTGGCGCGTCGCCAGGAGCCGGTCTCGGCGGCCGACAGTCTTGCAGCGCAACGCGCGGCATACACCCATGCGGTTGCCGCGCACTATAACGAGCCCTTTAGTCAGGAGCATCCGTTTCTTCCTTCCTACGCCACAACCGATACCGGCCAGTTTATCGACCCGAAGAGCTTCCCCTCGGCAAAGTATTGCGGGCACTGCCATCAGCAGGCCTACGCGGAGTGGCGCCAGACGGTGCACGCCAATTCCTTTCGCAACCCCTGGTACGTAAAGAATGTCAATCTTCTCAGCAGCCAGCGCGGCATCGAGTACTCGCGCCACTGCGAAGGCTGCCACAATCCCATCGCGCTGGTTTCTGGCGCCCTCACCAAGGGATCGCCCATCAATCGCAGTTTCGACAACGACGCCATCACCTGCTCGGTCTGCCACTCCATTCAAAAGGTCGACACACGCGGGACGGGCAGCTACGTGATGGGCGTGCCTTCAGCATTGGTCGACGCCGATGGCAACCCCATCCCCGGCGAGGTTTCTGACAAAGAGATCCTGGCGCACCTCGATCGGCACGACAAAGCGGTGATGAAGGACTTCTACCGCAGCAGCGAGTTTTGCGGCGTCTGCCACAAGGCCGCGATTCCGAAGATGTTGAACGAATACAAATGGCAGCGCGCCATCTTCCTCTACGATGAATGGCAGCAGTCCTCCTTCGCCAAAGAGTCTCCGCTGCCGTTTTATGTCAAGGACCAGGTGTCCACCTGCCAGACGTGCCACATGCCGGAAGAAAGCCTCACCCTGCCGGATTACGGCGCCGAAAACGGCAAGATCGCCTCGCACCGCTGGCTCGGCGCGAACACGCTGCTTTACAAGTATTACGGCTACGACGAACAACTCGAGAAGACGATCGCCTTTCTGCGCAACGAGGTTTTGAACGTCGACATCTTCGGCATCGAGCGCAACGGAGGCAAATTGATTGCGCCGCTGGGGACCGTGCCATTCGACGTTGCGCCCGGCGATCTGCTCACCGTCTCCGTGGTCATCCAGAACAAGGGGATCGGCCATACGCTTGTTCCGGAGCAGCGGGATTTCTACCAGTGCTGGGTCGAGTTCCAGGCCAAAGACTCCGCGGGCAACACCCTGATGGATTCCGGTGCGCTCTCACCTGACGGCACGCTCGATCCCACTGCGCACAGTTTCACCAACCGGCTAATCAATGTTCACGGCACGTTGAACGACCACCACCAGGTGTGGGATACACGCGTCGTCGCCTATAACAACACCATCGCTTCAGGCCGCTCGCAGATTGTGCGCTACCAGTTCCAGGTGCCGCAGCACGCCGCCGGGCCGATCACCATCACCGCCAAGGTGAACTATCGCCGCTTCAATCAGCTATTCATCAATTGGGTCATGGGCAAGCACTACGACATGCCGGTCGTGGAGATGGCTTCGCGCGCGCGGACACTTGTGCTAGGAGCGAATCAGCCAGCCGCCCCCGATCCCGCTGACAATCCAACCTGGATGCGCTGGAACAATTACGGCATCGCCGTGCTCGACGCGGAGCAATACGCCGCAAGCGCGGACGCCTTTGGGCAGGTTGCCAAATTGCGCCCCGACTACGCCGACGCCTATACCAACGTCGCCATCGCCGACATCTCGTGGCAGCGCTATGACGACGCGCGTGCCAACCTGGAGAAGGCGCTGCAGCTCTCACCGCAAAACGCCCGCGCACTCTACTATCGCGCCCAGGTGGAGCGTATCCAGGGGAATCTGGATGCCGCCATCGCCGACCTGCGCATTATGGCAGAGGAATTTCCCCGCTCACGCGATGCGCACCGCGAGCTCGGCTTCTCGCTCTATCAGCAGCACAAATACGAAGAAGCGCGCCGCGAATACGAGATTGTGCAATCCATCGACCCTGACGATCTCTCCGCGCACTATATTCTTTCCATCGTTTACCGGCGCCTCGGCATGAAAGACAAGTCTGCTCACGAAGCGGCGGAGTTCGCCGACCAGAAGGACGACCCCACGGCGAATACCTATGCTCTCGAATACCTGGCCAAACACCCTGACGTCGCCACCGAGAGCGTTCCCTGGCATATCCATACGGCTAATTTGGTTGAAGGCGCCGACGGCGAAGGGCGCGGCAGATGAGGTCATGGCTGCCGGCGGTCGTTCTGTTTCTCGCCTCTTGTTCCTTTGCTTTCGCATCCTCGCGCGAACAGCGTGAACGAGGCGCCGCGGACTTTGCATCGAGCGGCTGCCAGCACTGCCACAGCATCAGCGGCGTTGGCGGTCACCGCGGTCCCGATCTCTCTGGCGTGGGACGCACCAAATCCAAGACCGCCATCCGCCGCCAGATTCTCTATGGCAGCGATGTGATGCCATCCTTCCGCGACGTCCTGGCGCCATCGGAGATCAAGGACCTCGTCGCTTATCTCCGATCCTGCCGCAGCAAGCAGCATCCCGCGGCTGCAAGCGCAGCCTCGCATCAGCAGGCGCAGCGCTGAAGATTGCCGGCCCCCGGACGCTTTAGCTCGACTAAGGGCCGGGCGCTTTGCACACCACGATTTGTTTTGACCACCAAATTCACCTCGTAATAGAATCCACCACAAGGGGACCAGAGCACTAAAGCTCTGGTTTTCTTGTCCCCAGTTTCCCCGGTCGGGCCCCTGACAATTCAAATTCATCGCGAAAAGCCTGTTTCGCATCTTCGCGGACCGCGGCCGTCTCCCACTGCACTCGGGCGACCGAAGGACCGTTGCGCCCCCGCGATAAGAGGAGGTTCGTCTGACAACCATGAAAGTCGTATTCGTGTTCTCCGTAAAGCTCGCTGCGAGCCTGGCGGCTCTGGCCCTCGCAGGGGCGCTCATTCAACCCACGCTTCGTGCGCAGAATGCGCATTCCATTGTGTCCATTTCGATTTGCAGCGAAGTGAACCCTTCATCCACTTCTACTGAATGCCCGGAAGGCCCCACGCAGGACACCGAACTTCCAGTTCTCTCTCCCGTCGCTGGCTCCGTTTCCATCGATACTGACAACTACGGCGGCCTCACGACTCTTGCCGACGAGCACTCCACCATATTTCCCCCGGGCGCACTTCCCATCACCAAGGGCTATACATTCTTCGTTGCCACGCGCACCAATCTCAACTCAATCTCGAGTGGCGTCACGGTACTTACCAGTCCGGGTCCCGCGCCAAATGGCCAGTGGACCCTCTCCTTCGCTCCCGGCTATGGCCTTTATGACCCGGCAAACCCTGTAGGCTCGCGCAATGGGCAGGTTTTTGTCTCCCCCTTTGAGCACAATCTCTGCCCGTCGGCGACGTCGATCCAGGGCCAGGACCCGACCTTTGATCTGAACTATGCCGACCCCGGCTCCGTCGTCCTCGATCCAACCAATCCGTTTGATCTTGGCGCCGGCAATCTGCTTATGATCTACGAAGGCACGAATCGCTGCATCGGCCTTACGGGCGGCGACAACGTCCAGCAAAATAACAGCTTTTACTCGACCATCGGCGTAGCTACGTCTTTCGATTTCGGCCACACCTGGCCCGCGTATCATTACGATCTCAACCCCTATGGCTTCCTCAACAATCCGCTGCCCGGTCAAGATTCTTCCGTTGGACCCGATGATGGCCTCGGCGCATCGGGCAACAACGTCTGCATTGGGAACAATTGCTTTCTGACGCAGATCTTCCCTAACCCGGCATATGGACGCTACGCCGCACTTTATCCACTGATCACAATCGAAGATGTACTTGAGAGCAAGATCACGCAGAAGTTGCAAGGGCTCACAGAGCACATGGGCGACGCGGTGCCTGCTGCCTTTGTGGATGATGTGGGCTGGAATTTTCATAGCCCCGTGTACCTCTACGAAATCCATAACTACGCACCCGGTCTAGCCGATTTCACGAACCCTGCGTTGCCCTACAATCCGACCTCAGACCTGATGATCGCGCGCGCGCAACTCAACGGCGGCACCGCCCCGCTCTCATTTGAGAAATGGTATGGCGGATCATTTTTACAGAGCGGCGCAGGCGGACTCGAGACGCCAATCTTTCCGTCCGGCCCATTTGCCAGTTGCGAAGACCCCAGCCAGGACAGGACAATGGGCTCCATCAGCTATGTCGCGGCGACCCAGCAGTACCTGCTCACCTTCGTGTGCATGTCACAAAATGGCAATCCGGCGAATGAAGATGGCGTGGCCGGCGCCGCATGGTTCTTCTCCACCAGCTACGATCTATCGAACCCCAATGAGTGGACCACGCCGCAAGAGATTATTGGCTCGTGGAGACCGTACGACCCCAAAGTTCAGAACTGCAACTCATTCAACGGCTGGTATCCGAGCTTCATGTCTCTGGGGCAGAGGTCCGGCTATCTGACAACCACCGGTTACGTGTTTTATATGCAGGGCTGCTCCAGCGGGGATACACCCGGCGGGCGGCAGTACTCCACCCGCACCTTCACCATCACGACTGACTGATGCCGCTTCCGCGTGGCCGCAGAAACCTGTCGCTGACGACGTACGCGGCGTGGAGTCTCTCACACGCCGCTGAACGCTGAAAAGCCGCCGTCGATGGGAATGACCACGCCGGTCACGAACTCTGAAGCCGGCGACAGCAGCCACAGCACCGCGCCGAACAGGTCGCATGGCTCGCCGAAGCGCGCCATCGGCGTGTGCCCGATGATCGCCTTGCCGCGCGCCGTCAGTCCGCCGGTCTCTTTGTCCGTCAGCAGAAAGCGATTCTGGTTGGTGAGGAAGAAGCCCGGCGCAATTGCATTCACGCGGATCTTCCCCGAGTACTCCTGCGCCATATGCACCGCCAGCCATTGCGTAAAGTTGCTCACCGCAGCTTTCGCCGCGGAGTAGGCCAGGACGCGCGTGAGCGGCCGGAATGAATTCATCGACGAAATGTTCACCATCGCGCCGTATCCCTGCGCCGCCATGATCTTGCCGAAGGCCTGGCTGGGCAGGATGGTACCGAGAATGTTCAGCTCGAAGACCCAGCGCAACGCGTCGGCCGGCAGATCGAAGAACTTGAGGTCGGGGCTGGTAGTTGCCTGGGGCTTGTTACCTCCAGCTCCGTTCACCAGGCAATCGAGCTTTCCCAGCCGGCCGACGACGTCTTCCGCGGTCTGCGCCACGCTGTCGCGATTGAGCACGTCGCACTGGAAGACCGTGACCTGCTTGCCAAGCTCGCCCATGCGGTCGACCGCGGCCTTGCCCGCCTCAGGATTCACGTCGAGAATGGCAACACTGGCGCCGCAACCGGCCAGTGCACTGGCGATCTCGCTACCGAGGATGCCGGCCCCGCCCGTAATCGCCACGGTTTTCCCCGTGAAATCGTACATTCTGGTGAGTTGCGCCAGGTTGAACGAAACCCGTTCCGCGACTTCCACCTCGTGTCCTGCTTCCAACACCGCTGATCCCGCCATGTCGTACCCTTTCAGAACTGCGCCACGAGTATAGAAAGCCGACACAGCCGTAACCAGTGATTCCCATCACGAGTCGTCAATCATCGCCGACGCGATCAAACAATTCATTCAAGATGCGCAATCGAAACTGCCGCACCGTGCTGTGAAATCCACACTGGTGATCCGGATCACGTGATCCCGTACGCCCAGTCACGGCTTTGCCGCGCCCTTAGATGTATCAGGTAAAGAGGAAGACGAAAGGGCCGATTCCCATGCTTCTTGAACTGAGTGTGCTGCCAAAAGGCAAAGGCCGGCATGCAACCGATACACCTGCCACCCTGGCGAAGATCATCAACTCGAGCGGTCTCTACCACCAGGCAAAGAATAAAGGAACGGTTCTGGAAGGAAGCTGGGACCAGTTGATGGCGGTGGCCAAAAAATGCCACGACGAGGCCCTCAAGAGCAATTCGCGGATCGTTACCGTGATGCGCGCGGTGGACGGCCAGGAAATCGCTCCGTGCGCAAAGGCGCCCGCCGACTGTGCCGCCATGCGTGAGCTGCTGGAAGATGACGGGGATTGGCTTATTCCATAAATAGGCGCACCTATAGAACGAAAAAGGGCGGAGCGCTGAGCGCTCCGCCCTTACATTCAGCGAATTCGGTTCGAGCTCAGTACAGCCTGAAATCCACCTCGATGGTGATCATCACCGGCACGGGCGTCTTGCCGTCCTTCAAGGCCGGTTTGAATTTGTATTGCCGGATCGCCTCGACTGCCTTCTCATCCAATCCCATGCCCAGCGCCCGCACCACGCGAAGATTCTGCGGATTCCCCTGCGTATCGACGATGAGCGAGATGAGGCAAACGCCCTGGTACTTCGCGCGCCGCGCCTCGTCACTGAACTCGGCTTCAACGCTGTGAATCACTACCGGCGCTGAAACCCTGCCGCCAATCTGGTATAACCCACCGCCTGCATTTCCGCCCTCTCCAGGACCGTACCCGTTCCCGGAGCCGGAGCCCAGGCCGCCGCCGCTTCCGCTTCCCATGCCTGCGCCGCTACCCATTCCCGCCGAGGCCAGTTTCACATTCGTCGATTCGTGCATGCCGATCATCGGCATGTCGTTATCAGGTAATTGAATGTCTTTCTGAACGTTGATGGCGGGTGGCTCGGGCAGCAATGGCTTTTCAAGCGTCTGCGGCTGCGGAGGAATAATCGGGTCCTTCACCTTTTCAGGAAGTTTGCCCTTGTTGGCCTCGATGGGGCTTCTGTCGCCGCCGCCGCCACCGCCTCCGGCCAGCTTCATTGACTTGGGCGCGTCGTATTCGCCCACGTCGATATTTGTCGCCAGCACGGGCGGGCTCACAATGTTGTGGACCACGTGAATGCCAAGCCAGATGGCCAGTAGCAAGATCGCAATATTCACCGATGACGAAACCCCGATCGCCCACGGGTTCGCCTTGACGGCCAGCCGGTCGGGGACCGGGATCGGCGTCGATGTCAGTTGCAGAGGCGGCAGCTTGACCGGGAAAAATACATCACGAATGCTTTCCCAAAGGCCTGTCCAAATGGGCTTCTCATCGAACGCCTTGCCGAGAAAGGCATCCAACTCGTGGCCGGTCGCTGGTACCGCACCCCCCTGGTCGTTCATGTCTTCCGGTGTCATGTCAGTTGTTTACTTGCCTTCGTTGCTGCTCGCCGGCTCATTGCTGCCTGCCCGGGGAAGCGGGCACACCCTGAAACAGGCCTATGGGTCCATTATGCTCAACCGCACCCATCTTTGTCTCGGCGGCCAAATCTGTTTGATGCGGGACCTCTGCTTCCACGATCTCATATTTTGCCATCCGCGACAATTTCATAATTTATAGACGGTAGTCCAGGGCGGTTTGTTACCGCGAAATTCCCTTCTTCGCGATTTAAACTGATTCATGAACAAGTTTGCATCCATAAACGGAGTCCCGATGTCTCCTGTCCCGGAATTGAAGGCGACGCTCACCCTGCCCCAGACCGCCTTCCCGATGAAAGCCAACTTGCCGCAGAATGAACCGCTTCGGCTGGCTCGCTGGGCCTCTCTCCGCCTCTATGAAGAGCTGCGCAAAACCGGCCGTGGGCGGCCTGTTTACCTGCTGCACGACGGCCCCCCCTACGCCAATGGGCCCATTCACCTTGGCCACGCCTTGAACAAAGGCCTCAAAGACTTCGTCGTCAAATCCAGGACCATGGCCGGCTTCGACGCGCCCTACGTCCCTGGCTACGACTGCCATGGGCTACCCATTGAGATCAAGGTCGACGAGAAGCTGGGCCACAAGAAACTCGAGATGCCTGCGCCAGCGGTATTGGATGCATGCCGCGCCTATGCGCAGAAATATATTGACCTGCAAACCGAGCAGTTTCAACGGATCGGCTGCTTTGGGCGCTGGGAAACCCCTTACAAAACCATGTCGCACCCTTACGAAGCCCGGACCCTCGAGGCGTTCTATGCCTTTCTTGAGAAGGGCTTTGTCTACCGCGGCCTGAAGCCCGTCTATTGGTGCATCCACGATCGTACCGCCTTGGCTGAGGCCGAGGTGGAGTACGCAAACCATACCAGCCCTTCGGTTTACGTCCGCTACGCCCTTACCTCCGATTCGGCGGCCATAAGCCCGGCACTCGCCGGCCGCGAGGTTTTCACCATTATCTGGACCACCACGCCCTGGACGCTGCCCGCCTCCATGGCTGTCGCTTTCCATCCGGACTTTGAGTACGTGGCACTGGACTGCGATGGCGGCGTTTACATTGTCGCCAGTGAGCTGGCCGGCAAGGTCATTGCGGATTGCAAGCTGCGCAGCAGGAAATACACGGAGCAGCCTGCCTCGCAGGACGACATCGTGGCCCGCTTCAAAGGCGCCGTCCTCGATCGCGCCACCTTCCAGCATCCGTTCCTTGAGCGCTCGATCCTCTGCGTTCTGGCTACCTACGTCACCGCCGACCAGGGCACTGGCGCCGTTCATACGGCTCCGTCTCACGGCGCTGACGACTTTTACACAGGCGAGCGCTATGGCCTCGACCCCACCAGCCGCGTCGACGCCGGCGGCCACATCCACGTTGATCCCGCCGCGTGGCCCTTCGCCAAACCGCCTGCCTTCGAAGGCATGAATGTGTGGAAGGCCAAC
Source organism: uncultured Acidobacteriaceae bacterium (assembly GCA_963751285.1). Taxonomy (GTDB): domain Bacteria; phylum Acidobacteriota; class Terriglobia; order Terriglobales; family Acidobacteriaceae; genus Telmatobacter. Next base: position 49,222 of record CAVVUE010000022.1, read on the forward strand.
CCGGTGATCGTCGCCATGCTCGAGGAACGCGGCGCGCTTTTGGGTGGCTCGCTGCTGGAGCACTCTTATCCGCATTGCTGGCGCTGCCATCACCCGGTGATCTTCCGCGCCACCGAACAGTGGTTCATATCTCTCGAAACGCCGCTTAAGCGCGCTGATGGCTCGGAGACGACCTTCCGGCAATTGGCTATCGAGGAAATCGACAAAGTGGTCTGGGACCCAGCCTGGGGCAAGGAGCGCATCTCCAACATGATCGCCACGCGCCCCGACTGGTGCATCAGCCGCCAGCGCATCTGGGGCGTGCCCATCGCTGTCTTCCTGTGCGAGGGCTGCAACCATCCGATCATCGACGCAGCGCATAACCGCAAAATCGTTGATCTCTTCGAGCGCGAAGGCGCCGAGGCATGGCATACCGCCTCTTTGGAAACATTGCTGCCCGCCGGGGCCAAGTGCGCGCATTGCGGCGGCACGACTTTTCGCAAAGAGAACGATATTCTCGATGTCTGGTTCGACTCTGGCGTGAGCTGGATGGCGGTTTGCGAGTCGGATCCAGATCTGAAGGCGGCCTACAAAGGGTTTCAGAACCATGAGGGCTCGGCGCCTCCGGAGGTCTTATATCTTGAGGGCGGCGACCAGCACCGCGGCTGGTTCCACTCTTCCCTTCTCACCTCAGTCGCGCTGCGTAGCCAGGCACCCTACTCGCACGTCGCTACGGTGGGTTGGACTCTCGATGAACAGGGCCGCGCCATGTCGAAGTCTCTGGGCAACGGCGTCGACCCGATCGACATCGCCAACCGCATGGGGGGTGAGATCGTCCGGCTCTGGGTGGCTTCGGTCGACTTCCGCGAAGACACTGCGGCCAGCGAAAACCTGATGCAGCGTTGCGCCGAGCTCTACAAAAAACTCCGCAACACCTTCCGCTTTCTGCTCGGCAACCTGAACGGATTCGACCCAGCGCGCGATCGCGTTCCCGAGGCCGAACTGCTCCCGCTCGATCGCTACATGCTGGCCCGCACACGCGACCTGGCCGAAAAAATCCTTCGCTGGTACGAGGAATTCGAATTCCATCGCGTCTACCAGGCGCTGAACGAGTTCGCGATCGTCGACCTGAGCGCGTTTTATCTCGACGTGCTCAAGGACCGCATGTACACCTTCGCGCCGTCCAGTCCCGCGCGCCGCTCCGCGCAGACCGTGCTGTGGCAAATTACAGAGGCGCTGGTGCGGCTGGTCGCGCCCATCCTCAGCTTCACCGCCGACGAAGTCTGGGAGCAACTGCCCGCTGTCGAAGGCCGTGAGGCCAGCGTGCACCTGGCGCAGTTCCCCAAGCCCGAAGAGATATTTTCCGAAGATCCGGCTCCTGTCATTGAAGAGTGGAAGAAATTGTTCGCGATTCGAGATGTAGTCTTCGCCGAAATCGAGATGGAGCGCAAACAGGGCAAGATCGGCAAAGGCCTCGACGCCAGGGTGGAGATTCTCACCAATGCGGAGGACGCCGCGTTCCTCAATTCGTATTCAAAAGACGCTCTGGCGGAGTTCCTCAATGTGTCCGCGGTGGAAGTTCGGCCCGCGAGTGGCGTGAATGAAGACGGCGCGACCGCTCGGCTCGCGGCGATCGCATCTGAGGCCAAAGGCACGAAATGCAACCGCTGCTGGCGATATACAGAGGACACGGCCGATTACGGGGCATGGCAAGATGTTTGCGCGCGTTGCAGATCCATGCTCGTTGAGATGGGCATTGCGCTGCCTCATCCGGCAGACGACGCGCCTGCAGAAACCCCGCCGCGCCCGGAGGCCGTGAAGTGAGCCTGTTTCGAGACTGGTCCGCGCCGCGCCGTTTGCCCTGGCTGCTTCTGATCTCCGCTGCGGTCATCGCCGCCGACCGCTGGACGAAGACGTGGGTCTCCCGGCACATCCGGCTGGGCGGGGCCATCCCCATCTTCGATCACGTGCTCCGCATCTCGCACTGGACCAATGAGGGAGCGGCGTTCTCCCTCTTCGCCAACACCGCCTCGCCCAGCGCGGTTCGCTGGGGACTGATCATCTTCACCCTCGCTGCGGCCGTCGCCGTCTTCATCGCTCTCATGCGCCTAGGCAACCGCATCACACTCACTACCGTCGCGCTTGCGCTCATTTTTGGCGGCGCTCTCGGCAACGCCCACGACCGCATCGCCTACGGCTCGGTCGTCGATTTCATCGAGGTGCATATATTCAGCTATCACTGGCCCGACTTCAACGTGGCCGACTCCTCCATCGTCACTGGCGCCTGCCTGCTGTTTCTTGAGTCGCTGCTGCCAAAGCGCAGAGACCAGAGAATAGAGATCAGAGATCAGAAACAAGGAAGCTGAACAAGCCGGCGAGGGAGTGGGTGCCCCATCCTCGCTTCGTTTCTGTTTTTGCCGCTAGGGTGGTGAAACGCCGACCGGTATAATTGGTCGGACCACGAACCCCCAGCCCGGAGACTGTCGAAATGCCTTCTGAAAGCGGCGAATCCCAGGTTTCAGTTGCCGGAGCGGCGCCTGCTGAACGCATGTCTCATCAGCGCTGGGTGATTTGCGCTCTGCTCTTTTTCGCTACGGTCATTGCTTATGTCGACCGTGCCGTCATCGCCAATCTGAAGAACACTCTTGAAGGCGTCATTCCGGGGCTGAACGACTTCAAGTACGGCATCATCACCGTCGCATTTCAGTTGGCCTACGGAATTGCCATGGTAGTTGCGGGCGGATTGACCGACAAGCTGGGCACACGCAAGGCATTTGCAATCGCCATTTGCCTGTGGAGTGTGGCTGCCATGCTGCCGGGCGCCGCATTTTCTGTCGCCAGCTTCGCGCTGGCCATGTTCCTGCTCGGCCTGGGAGAAGCCGCCAACTTCCCCGCGTGCATCAAGACCGTCGCCGAGTGGTTTCCCAAACGCGAGCGCGCATACGCCACCGGAATCTTCAACTCCGGAGCCAATGTCGGCAACATGATCGCGCCGGTAGTGGTTACTGTATTTGTGGCCCTGTTCAGCCAATGGAGCTTTCTTGGGCCGGCAAATGCCTGGCGTGGCACATTCGTCGTCGCTGGCGCCTTGGGATTTGTATGGCTGGTATTCTGGCTGACCATTTATCGCCGGCCCGAGCAGCAGCGCCGCGTATCCAAATCCGAACTCGCGCTCATCCTCAGCGATCCCGGCGAGAAGATCGAACGCGTGCCGTGGAGCCATGTGGTGCCCTGCAAAGAAGCCTGGGCCTTCGCCGTCGCCAAGTTCCTCACCGACCCCATCTGGTGGTTCTACCTTTTCTGGATTCCTGGTTATTTGCAGACCACTTTTCATTTAACCCTGTCGCAGACCCAGATTCCTGTGATGCTTGCATACGCCATTTCGATCGTCGGCAGCGTGGGCGGCGGCTGGATCTCGGGAGCCATGATTCATCGTGGAATCGCCCCGAATCTGGCTCGCAAAGGTACGATGCTGCTTTGCGTACTGTGCATCGCACCCATCTTTGCCGCGCCGTTTATCCATCACCTTTGGGTGGTCGTGGCGCTCCTGGGGCTGGCTACCGCCGGCCACCAGGGATGGTCGGCTACTTTGTTCACTCTGCCCTCCGATATGTTTCCCAAGGCCGCGGTTGCCAGCGTTACCGGAATCGGCGGCATGGCGGGCGCGATCGGTGGAGTGCTGCTTCTGTTCAGCGCTGGAGCAATCGTTCAAAAGACGCACAGCTTTGTCACGCTGTTCATCATCGCGTGCCTTGCCTACCCTGTGGCGCTACTCATCGTTCACCTCATCTCGCCCAGGCTGGCGCCGGCGCGGCTCGATTCACCTGCTGTGTAAAAATTAAAAAATTCGGGCCGTTGAAGAAGTTGTTCGTCAGAGCCATATCTGCGAAGGCTGAAAGAGACGCCAAGGAGTCGTGTCCTTTTTGATCCGGCCCTTTCCGCGAGGAACCCAATGAGGTTTTCTGCACTCGTCCTGTTCATCCGCGTGTCCTTTTGCGCCGCGGGCCTCTTCGCCTGCGTTCTCTTCGGCGTTGCCGGCAAGGCAAACGCTCAACGGTTGCCCACCACGGTTGTGCCAACGCGCTACACCCTTTCGCTCATCCCCGACCTCAAGAACGCCACTTTTTCCGGCGTCGAATCTATCGACGTGAATATCGCTCAGTCCACAAAGACGATCACTCTCAATGCCATTGAGCTGGCCTTCCAGTCTGTCACCATCTTCCCCAACGGCCCGCAACAAACGGGTACGGTGAGCCTCGACGAGGAAAAGCAGCAGGCGACGTTTACCTTCTCGTCTGTCATCCCTGCCGGCAACGCGACCATCAAGATTCGCTACACAGGAATCCTCAACAACGAGCCTCCGCGGCTTTTATCTTTCGAAAACCGCGCGACGCGACTATGCCGTCACGCAATTCGAGGCAACCGACGCGCGCCGCGCATTTCCCTGCTTCGACGAGCCTGCCTTCAAGGCCCGCTTCGACATCTCGTTGACCGTCGACGCCGGCGATACCGCCATTTCCAACACCTCGATCATCTCTGACACGCCGGGCCCCGGCGAAGGCAAGCACACGCTCGCATTCGCCACCACGCCCAAAATGTCCACTTACCTCGTCGCCTTCCTGGTTGGCGACTTTCAATGCGCGAGCGGCCAATCTGACGGTGTCGATCTGCGCGTATGCGCCACGCCCGACAAGGTTGCGTACACATCGTTTGCCCTCGGCATAGCCAAGTTTGCGCTGCATTACTACGACGATTACTTCGGCATTCACTTTCCTCTAAAGAAACTCGACCTGATCGGCATTCCCGACTTCGAGGCGGGCGCCATGGAAAACTTCGGCGCGATTACGTTTCGCGAAACCGATCTGCTGGTCGACTCCAGGACCGCGTCGCTGCGTACCCAAACCAACGCTGCTCTCGCAATCACGCATGAGGTGGCTCACCAGTGGTTCGGCGACCTGGTGACCATGCAGTGGTGGAACAACATCTGGCTCAACGAAGGTTTCGCCACGTGGATGGAAAACAAGCCGGTGGAGGCAATGCATCCCGAATGGAACATTCCACAGCTTGTCGCCAGTGACGAACAGGACACGCTGAACGTGGATGCCCAGCCCACGACCCGCCCCATCCGCGCCGAGGCCGATACACCTGCCGAGATCAACCAGATGTTCGATTCGATCGCCTACGGCAAAGCCAGTGACGTGCTCTTGACGGTCGAGAACTACCTGGGCGATGAGACTTTTCGCAAGGGTGTCCATGCCTACCTCGCCGCGCATGAATACGGCAATGCGACTGCGGAGGACTTCTGGAACGCGCAGACGGCCGTGAGCCACAAACCAGTCGATAAGATCATGGAATCGCTGGTTGCGCAGCCGGGCGTGCCTATCATCACCTTTGGATCCCCGGCGGCAGGCAACGTTCCGGTCACGCAATCGCGCTTCTTCCTGAGCCCGAGTGTCACGCCGAATCCCGAACAGAAATGGACGCTACCAGTTTGCTTCAAGGCCGTTCAGGATGCGAGAGACTGCGAATTGCTGACTCCTGCGACCGCGAGCCTCCAGGTTCCCGCGGGCGGCGTGACCTTCGCCAACGCCGGCGGCAAGGGCTATTACCGCAGCGCCTACGCGCCCGCGCAATATCAAGAGCTCGTGGAAAATGTCGAATCCGGTCTCACTCCCGCCGAACGCATCAGCCTCATCGGCGACGAATGGGCGCAGGTGCGCGCTAACAAAGCCACCGTTGGCGACTATCTGAACCTCGTAGCCGCACTCAAGTCCGATCCCAATGCCGACGTGCTTTCCACCGCCTTTGACAGTCTGGACGACATTGCCGACCAAGTGGCGTCAACCAAGGAACAGCGCGACTCGCTCGCTCACTGGATTCGAAACAACTTTGCGCCGGAGTATGCCCGGCTCGAATCTCCTTCTCCTGACGACTCACCCAACACGCGACAGTTGCGCGCTCAACTCTTCGCGATGCTCGGCTATCATGGAGATGATTCCGGCATCGTTGCGCAGGCAAATGAGATTGCCAGCCGCTATATCGCCAATCCCACATCGGTTGACCCGAACCTGGGCCGCGCCGCGCTTGCCGTTGCCGCAGAAAATGGCGACGCTGCACTCTTTGACAAGCTGCAGGGCGTATACGAAACTTCCACCGATCCCATCTTTCAGGAGGCGGCGCTCTACCTGCTCGTGCAATTTACGAATCCCACGCTCCTGAACCGCGCTCTTAACTATGCGATTTCGAGCAAAGTGCGCAATCAGGATACGGCCATTCTCTTCGACTACGGCCTCCAGATTCCAGAGAGCCGCAAACAGACGTGGCAATTCATCAAGACGCACTGGAACCAGGTGAAGGCCCAGCTGACCACGGATTCCGGCACATACGTCGTGTCTGGGGCTGGCAGCTTCTGCAGCCCTGAGGCCCACGACGACGTGAAGAGCTTCTTTGATGCCCATCCGGCCCCCGACGCCAACGTCGCCCTGAAACACGCACTCGAGCACATCGACGAATGCGCCGAGTTTCGGAAATTGCAGGAGCCGAACCTGAAAACTTGGATCGCATCGCAGCCTGGCTTGTAAATCAGGCTTTGCTACAGCTTCCGCAGCCGCTCACAGGCCGCATCCAGCTCTGCATCCTGCTTGGCGAAGCAGAAGCGCAGCAGATTTTCACCACGGCCCGGGCGGAAGAACGCCGATCCCGCAACAGCAGCGATCCCGGTTGTACGTAGCAGGGTCCGCGCCTTTTCAGCGGCAGTTTCTCCGGGCAAGCGCTCGGCGCTGGCCATGATGTAATAGGCGCCCGAAGGCACGGACGGATCCATTCCCGCGTCTTCCAGCGCGCTCAACAGGCGGCCGCGCTTCGATTCGTGATCGGCGGCGATCTGTTTGTAGAAGGCCGGAGGCAACTGCTCGATGCCCACGGCTGTGGCGATCTGGAAGGGCGTGGGCGCGCACACATAGGTCAGGTCGTGAAAATGCGCCATCGCCGGCATCCAGCGCGCATCGGCGGTCGCATAGCCAACGCGCCACCCCGTAATTGAAAACGTCTTGCTATAGCCGGAGACCACGATCGTGCGCTCGCGCATGCCGGGCAGTGTGGCCGGGCAGACGTGCCGCGCGCCATCGTAAACGAAGTACTCGTAAATCTCATCGGTAATCAGAAACAGGTCGCGTTCGATGGCGAGACGGGCCACCGCTTCGAGCTCGGGCAAGGTGAAGATCTTGCCGCTCGGATTCGCCGGCGAATTCAGCAGAATGGCGCGCGTGCGTGATGTGATAGCCCCACGCATGGCATCGACATCGAGTTGCCAGTCGGGTTCTGTAAGCGCAACCAGGACCGGGTTCACGCGCAACGATTTGAGCGTGTTCACGTGGTAGCCGTAGAACGGCTCGAAAAGCATCACCTCATCGCCGGGATTCAGCAGAGCCATGGCGGCCGCGTGCAATCCGGCGGTCGCGCCTGAGGCTACCATCACTTCATTTTCGGCGTCGTAGCGCAGGCCGTAGTCGCGCATCTGTTTGGCCGCGATCGCTTCGCGCAGGCGCGCAATGCCGTCGCACCGCGTATAGATGTTCTGCCCCTCGCGGATGGCTTGGATCGCCGCAGCTTCAACCACCTCGGGCACCGGCGTGTCGCACACACCCTGCGCCAGGTTGATGCCGTCCATGCGATCGCACTCCGTCGTCATGGCGCGGATCTCGGATTGAAACGTCTCAGGCGCCAGCGAGCTCAGGGCCAGGCGCGAGCTGGGTATGGTTGTGGTCGCCGATGGGACGGGCACGGGGAAGATCCTTCATCTCCATCATATTACGGAGCCCAAAAATTGAGTGACTTCGGTCGCAGCCAAGGATGGCGCTGCCGTAGTATCTTGCAGGAAGAATCGATGCATGAGCTTTCCATCGCGGCGAGCATTGTGGAGGCGGTGACCGAGTCAGCGTCCCCCTATCCCGGCGCGCGTGTGAAAGAAGTCCGCCTGCGGGTGGGCGCGCTGGCGTCTGTCGTCGAGGATTCGCTTCAATTTTGCTGGCAACTGGCCACCGAAGACACACCGCTGACGGGATCAGTGCTGGTGATCAACAAGCTGCCGGTGATTGTGCATTGCGAGGCCTGCGGAGTGGATGCAGAGATCGATGGCGTGCAGAGTTTTCGCTGCCCTCGCTGCGGCGAGCTGGCCGCCGATCTCCGCCAGGGGCGCGAACTGGAGATCGAGTCGATTGAACTGGAAGATCCTGAGCCCGGACAACCCGGAATCGGCGCGCCCGAAAACGCTGAGGAGCGAATATGACCACGCGGATCGTAGAGCTACGGCGGGGAATCCTGAAGAAGAACGACGAACTGGCGGCGGGGCTGCGCGATCGCTTCACGTCGGCTGGAGTGCTGGTCCTGAACCTCGTTTCCAGCCCCGGCACCGGCAAGACCGCATTTCTGGAACACACGCTGCGCGAGCTGCGCGGCCGCGGGAAGCATGCGGCGGCGCTGGTCGGCGACCTGGAGACGGACAATGACGCCCGGCGTCTGGCCGCGAGCGGCGCACCTGTGCGCCAGATCAACACCCATGGCATCTGCCACCTCGACGCCGAAATGGTCGGCAAGCATCTCGAAGGTTGGGAGGGTGTTGCGCTTGCCGGGCTCGATTATCTCTTCATTGAAAACGTTGGCAACCTCGTTTGCCCGTCGAGCTACGACCTGGGCGAGCGCATTCGCGTCGTGTTGTTGAGCGTGACGGAAGGCGAAGACAAGCCGCTCAAGTATCCCGGACTCTTCAACTCCGCCGACGCCGCGGTGATCACCAAGATCGATCTCGCCGGCCCATGCGGATTTGATCGCGAGCTTGCCCTCCGCAACATTAACGAAGTCCGCCCCGGCATCCGCATCTTTGAAACTTCGGCCAAAACCGGCGTCGGAATGGACGAGTGGCTCACCTATCTCGCAGAGCAGCGGAACCGCTGAGCCTGCCTCCGCGCTACGCTCGCTGCAAGCCCGTCCGGGCAGGATGAAAGATTCGCCTTGACGTCCGCACGCGCGAGGTTGATGATGAAGCCGTGCGCGGGCCGGACGAAATCGTTTAACTTGCGCGCGAATCAGCTTTCCCACCAGACCGCATCCGAAGAGAATCCCCGGTGTATAACCTTCACGGACTCCGCGCCCCAATAATCCTGACGCAGCAACGCAGTTGTGTTGCTGTATGCACAGAAGGATCGGTCTCCCCCCGCCCGCAGTCGTTCCTGCGCGGCATACGCCGGCACCACAAATTCATTCCCCCTCGCAATTCATTGAAAGCAAACCATAGGAGGGATCACAAGATGGCTATTCGTCATCTGCTTTGGGGTGCCGCTCTCGCGGCGGCGCTCCCTGTGACGCTTGTTGCTCAACAGGCGCCGACTGGCTTTCACAGCGTTACCTGCGTCAAAGTGAAGCCCGGCAAAACTGCGGATTTCAACGCCTTCGTCAACGGCGACCTTCGCAAATACGAGCAATCGCGCGTGGACTCGGGGGCGATTTCCGGCGCGCTTGTGTTACGCACCATCAGCCCCGGCGGCTCGGATGCGGAATGTGATTACACGTTCGTTACGTTTTACTCCGGCCTGCCCAACGCCCCCCTGAACGACGATGAATTAGTCGCTGCTCTCAAAAAAGCCGGCATCAGTTCCTCGCTCGAGGAGTGGCGGCAAGAGCACCAGGCCGTGGGCGATCTGGTCTATAACACAATCGACCAGGTCGCCTTGCAGGTCGGCAGAGCCAAAGAGGGCGACTACATTGTCGTCAACGACATGAGGGTCACCAACGAGAACGATTGGATCGACCACCAAAAGAAGCTTTGGCAGCCCATCTTCGAAGACGGCCTCAAGGATGGCTCAGTAGACGGTTGGGCCGTTGTTGTGCAGTTCATGCCCCGCGGCGCCAAAGATAACCACATCACGTACACAGTCGACATCTACCCCAATTGGCAGGCGGTCTATAAATTCTTCGGCCCAGGTTTCGACGACCGCTGGAAGAAGATTCATCCCGATGTCCCCGTCGGAGAAGGCATGACGGAAGAGCAGAAATTCGACACCATCGAACACACCACCCTCTTGAAAGTCGTTGCTTCAATCGAGCCTTCAAAATAACCTGGCCCGCTCGCAAAATCCGAAAAGGCCGCGCCAACATAAACGCGGCCTTTTCGGTTTCAGTGTCTCCTCGGAAGTCCGCCGCAAACTAGGGCGTTGCACAAACAGGGCCCCGGGGGTTACCTTTCAGCTAAGGTCGGTAGTACAAGATGTGTCCCTTGGATTCCCCAGGGCAGAGTAACGCTGCAGAAGAGCGCTCGTCGCGGAGTTTTGCCCAAAATATCATTGACCGGCTCTTCGAGTTCTCGCCGGACGCGATCCTTGTTACCGATGCCGACGGCGTGATGCGCGCGGCGAATCCGCGCGCCGAAGAGCTCTTCGGCTACAACAGCCAGGAGCTTTACGGCAAACACGTCGAGATGCTTTTGCCCGCGCGTTTCCGCGGCGGGCATCCGCGCCACCGGGAGAATTACAGCGCCCATCCACGTACCAGGCAAATGGGCGCGGCGATGAATCTCTTCGGCCTCCGGAAGGACGGCTCGGAATTCCCTGTCGACATCATGCTCAAGCCAATGCAGACCGAATCCGGTTCGGCGGTGGTGAGCTTCATTCGCGATGTGACAGAGCAGCGCGCCGCTCAGGAGGAGGTGCGGCTGAACGACCTGCGCCTGAGATCGATCTTGGACAGCGTCGGCGAGTACGCCATCTATATGCTCGATCGCGATGGCCACGTCCTCACATGGAACCCCGGTGCGGAACACATCAAGGGTTATACGGCCGATGAAGTGCTGGGCCTGCACTTTTCCCGTTTCTTTACGCAAGAGGATTCCGATCGCGGCCAGCCCGGCGAATTGCTGCGCCAGGCGACGGCCAAAGGGCGCGTGGAAGAAGAGGGCTGGCGCGTGCGCAAGGATGGCTCCCGCTTCTGGGCGAACGTAGTCATTACCGCGATCCATGACAGCACCGGAGCGGTGACCGGGTTCGCAAAAGTGACCCGCGATGTAACCGAGCAAAAACAGGCGCAGGAGTCGGTGATCGCCGAGCTCAGCGGCTTGCTGCTCGCGAACGTCGACATTCGCAAGCTCCTGGGCGCTTTTTCTGCCAGCATCAATCATGCGGTTCCCCATGATGCTGCCACCCTGGGCCTGTACGACGAGCCCACGAACAAGCTGCGCATCCAGTTTCTCGCTTCGGCAGGCGATTCAGGCACCAACCAGGGCGAAGTGCTGCTCGACGCGGATGCGTCTCCGGCCGGGCAGGCCTTCCGCACTCGCCGTCCCGTGATCCTGAACAAGATTGAGCGGTGGCCCTTTGCCCCCGAATCGATCAAGCATCTCACCGGCTTAGGCATGCGGTCCGGTCTCTGGGTTCCGCTCATTCATCGTGAGCGCACGCTGGGCACAATTACCGTGGCCAGTCGCAATGAGAACGCATTCTCGCAGCACGATGCCGAAATGCTCACTCAGGTGGCAAGCCAGGTGGCCATGGCCGTGAACAATGCGCTGGCCTTCAAGCAGATTGCCGAGCTGCGCGACCGCCTGTCCCAGGAGAAGCAATATCTCCAGGATGAAATCAATCTCGAGCACCGCTTTGAAGACATCGTGGGCGAGAGTACCGGCCTGCGCAACGTGCTTCGCGAGATTGAGACCGTGGCGCCCACCGATGCCACCGTCCTGATCCAGGGCGAAACAGGTACCGGCAAAGAGCTGCTGGCGCGAGCCCTTCATCGCTTGAGCCCGCGTAGCGAGCGTACTTTTATCAAGCTCAACTGCGCAGCCATTCCTGCTGGGTTGCTCGAAAGCGAACTCTTCGGCCACGAGAAGGGCGCATTCACCGGCGCCATCGCGCGCAAGATCGGCCGCCTCGAGCTGGCGCACGAAGGCACGCTGTTTCTCGACGAGGTGGGCGAGATGCCGCTCGACCTGCAACCGAAGTTGTTGCGCGCCCTGCAGGAGCGGGAAATCGAACGGCTGGGCGGAACGCGGCCGATTCCCGTAAACGTGCGCCTCATTGCCGCCACCAATCGCGACCTAGCCAAAATGGTCGCCGAAAAGGAGTTTCGCAGCGACCTCTTTTACCGCCTCAAAGTTTTCCCGGTCTTTGCGCCGCCATTGCGCGACCGCGCCGGCGATATTCCCGTCCTCGTGCGCCACTTTGTCTCGCGCCACGCCCGACGCATGGGCAAAACCATTGAGAAGATTTCCGATGAGGCAATGGAGGCGCTGGTCTCATGGAAGTGGCCGGGCAACATCCGCGAACTCGAGAACTTCCTGGAGCGCGCCGTCATCCTTACCCGCGGAACCGTGCTTCATGTGCCGCTGGCCGAACTCGAATCCATGGAAGAAGAAGAAGAGGAAGAAGCATCTGCAATCGCCAATCCCACGCTGCACGCCGCCGAACGCGAACACATTCTGCGCGCTCTGCGCGAGGCTAAAGGGATCATCGGCGGACCCGGCGGCGCAGCCGACCGCCTCGGCCTGAAACGCACCACGCTCAACTCCAAAATGAAGAAGCTCGGCATCGAGCGCGGCGACTATATGTAAGCTTTCGTCGTGGCTCCCGTGGTGTAGGCACCCGGCCGACAACTTCCCAACCCGCCAACGTGTGCGGAGCACACGCAAACTTGCCATCTCTGCTTGAGAAAGCCGCTGCACAATTCATGTAACTGCCTCACTAAAACAGTCTGAAAATTCTTCGCCGCGACTGCCCATCGTCGCAGTGACGAAATATCGTCGTCGTCACCTCGTCACGGCGCGAGCCTCGTCAAGCCCTGAGCGGCGCTTCGCAAGAAAATAACCGCTTTGCTTTCAATGCAGCTCACGTATTGCCGCGCTTTGGCCGAAGTTTGGCACGCGTCGTGCCTTATCACTTGCGTGGCGCAGGACGGGCCAGCAAATGCTTCGAATCACAGTAGATGAAAATCCGGAAACAGTCGTGATCAAGTTGGAAGGGCGCGTTGCCGGACCCTGGGCGGTCGAACTTGGCCGCCTGTGGGAAGAGAAAGCTCCAGTGGTTGCGAACAAAAAGCTGGCCATCGATCTGCGGGGAACCACCTTTGCCGATGCCGGCGGAATGCGGGTACTGAAAACCATCTACTCCCAAACGGGAGCCGCATTTCTCACCGGCACACCATGGACCGAATACCTTGCCGAAGAAGTAGCGCGCAAGAACGAACAACAAACGGAGTTGGAGGGCTGAAATGTACAACGGACACGAAACAACGAACCAGGCGAATCTTTCTTCTTACCGGAAGAGCGAATTCTTCAAGGCTTTGTCGCCCGCGGCGCTGACTGATCTTGAACCGCTGCTTGCGGGGTCCAGCTATTCCCCCGGCATGGTTCTCTTCAGTGAAACGCAGCCCACCTCGGGCATCTATGTCGTGCTCGAAGGCGAGGTCAAGCTCTCCATTAACTCTGCTGAAGGCCGCCGCCTGGCATTCCACATCGCCAAGGCCGGCGAAGTACTTGGCCTTTCCTCCACGCTTTCAGGCGGCTCTTACGAAATGACCGCCGATACGCTTTACCCGGCAAGAATCGCGCACATCTCGCGCCAGGTTTTCATGCAGTTCCTTTCGCGTCACGCCGAGGTCTACCCCATCGTGATTCGCGAAGTGAGCCACAGCTTCAACCTGGCATGCGAGCAGCTCCGCATGGTGGGCCTCTCAACCTCGGTGCCCGAGCGGCTGGCGCGCCTTCTGCTGGTTTGGAGCGATGAGACGGGCCAGAAATCCGAGCGTCCCACGCACTGCCGCCTGTCGATGACCCACGAAGAGATCGGCGAGTTCATCGGCGCTTCGCGTGAAACGGTCACGCGCACGCTCAGTGTCTTCAAGAACCGCCACCTTGTTGCACAGCACGGATGCACGATCACCATCCCCAACCGCGTCGCCCTGGAGAGCTACGCGCGCGGGTAGATCAGATCTTTACAGGATTTCCAACGGGGGAAATGCACGACTGGGACATTGCCGCACGTCCCGAAACACGGTAAATGGTTCCAATGGCCGTTCGCCTGGGCCGCGTGGTGTGGAAGGCATCACGCAGCCCAGTCGAACGGCCGAGTTGTTTTGAGAACTGCCTCCAGCCACTGGGTTCCAGCTTCCAGCTATCCTGTGCTGACGAAGCATCAGGCAAGATCACTGCACAACCAGCTAGCGGCTAGAAGCTAGGAGCTGGAAGCTGCCTTTTTGAGCGCCAATCGCGCCGCGTGGTAACCACACATTCCGTGCACGCCGCCTCCCGGCGGAGTTGACGACGAACACAGAAACAGATTCGGCGTGCCCGTGGCATAACCGCTTGACGTGGGCCGGAAAAGCATCTGCCGCATCGTCATGGCGCCCCCACTGATGTCGCCGCCCAAAAGATTCGCATCTGCCGCCTCAAGATCGGCGGGAGCAGAAACGTGCCGCGCCAGGATGCAGTCGCGGAATCCCGGCGCGAACCGCTCGATCTGCGCTTCGATTCGCTCCGACATGTCGAACGTCGATCCGTTGGGCACGTGACAATACGTCCACAGCACGTGCTTGCGATCCGGCGCGCGCGTGGGATCGACCAGCGTCGGCTGCGCCGCAAGCACAAACGGTTTCTCGGCGCATTGCCCGCGCGCCACCGCATCCTCTGCCGCGGCAATTTCCTCGATTGTGCCTCCCAGGTGAACCGTGATCGCGCGATAGCAGTCTGCCGACCGCCATGGGACAGGCTGCGAAAGCGCGAAGTCGACCTTGAAGACGCCCGGCCCGCGCTGGAACTGTTCGAGCGCCTTCCGATAGTCCGGCTTCAGCCGCTCGCCGGCAATCGCGATCAGTTGCCGTGTCGAAGTGTCGAAAAGCACAACGGCGCTGTCGGCTTCCAGCTCGCGAAATGCAGCCGCATCAATCCGCCGCGAGGTGTGTACTGCGCCGCCAAGCGACTCCAGGTAGCGTACGAGCGCCTTCGACAGAGCGCCGGCCCCGCCGCGTGGGATGGGCCAGCCCACTGCGTGAACCGTAATGCCGAACAGCAGCCCGATGGTCGCACTCAACGGCCGGTCGAAGCTGAGAAAAGAATGACCCGCCAAACCCGCAAAGATGGCTCGCGTGCGCGGCTTGGTGAAGTGGCTCCGCGCGAAAGAATTCGCTGATTGAATCGCGGTCATTCCGAATGAAGCCATGCGGAATGGGTAATTCGGAATGCGCAGCGCGGGCGCTAAAACATCTTCTGCAAAGTCGCTCCAGTGAACCACCGCTGGCTCGACCAGCCGCCTCCACTCTCGGCCGTCAAGGCCCAGCAATCGCTCGGCCTTCGCCAAATCGTGGTCCAAAACCGCGGCACTGCCATCGTCGAGCGGGTGAGCCAGTGGTGCTTCGCCATGGATCCATTCCAATCCGAAGTCCGCAAGCGGGAGCGCACTGAAGAACGGAGATCCCGCCGCAAAGGGGTGAACGGCCGAACCAAAATCGTGCAGATAACCGGGTAGCGTCAGCGGCAGCGTCCGCGCTGCGCCGCCCGGCTCGGCCTCTGCTTCGAAGACCTCAACTTGCAGCCCCGCTTGCGCCAGCACGATCGCTGCCGCCAATCCGTTAGGCCCCGATCCAATCACACTGGCGCGTTTCATCCGATGATCCTTCCCTGTTCCCAAGTCCCTGTTCCCTGCCTACTCGTGCGGCGCAAGCTCCTGCGGCCATTCCACCACGGCAAAATGGCCGTCTGCGGTCATCGTGAGCTCCGGCGCATAGAGCCCCATATCCTCGCGGCGCCACCAGTTGCCGGTGCTCCGCTTCTCCCCCATTGAGGTGAACCAATACTGCCACAATACTGCACGAACATACCGCGGAGGAACCTGCGGGAACGGATCGCCGCGGAACAGCGAAAGAACATCGGCGTCGCCCACCAGCAATCGCTCTTCTGTGATCGGCACAATATCATTCTCGCGCCAGCCGCCGAGCGAAGCGAACCACAGGTTCCAATCGAAACGCGGCTGATAGGGCGCATAGATGCCCGGCGCCTCGTTGAGCGCCTGGGGCTTTTTGCGGAAGGGATATGCGGTCCAGTTGTTGCCGTCGTTCGATCCCTGGAACTCGATCTCGTAGCGGCCGCGCGTCATCACAGCAAACAAGCCATATTGGTTGGCAATGCGGAGCGGTTCGAGCGCAATAATGGGCTTCACAGACAACGGAATCTGGTGCAGCGGGATGCCCATCATTTCTGCGGCTGTGTCGTAGGCAATCCACGCCAGCATCACCGCGGTAACACCCAGCCGCAAAACCCACCAGTAAAAGCTAAGCCGCCCGCGCCAGGTCGGCCGTGCAAGGTGGGTTTCCTCCGGCCCCTTCTCCACCTTCGTTTCGCAGCTTTCGCTCGCTGCCACGATCGACAACGGACGCTCTTCTTCGAGCTCGGGTTGCACCGCCGGCTCCGGCTCGTGTGGACGAAAGCGAGCGGGAACAAACCGCAGCAAAAACCTGTCGTCGACTAGCAGAATGCCCAGAGCAAGCACCAGGTAATTCAGAAATGCGTAATTTGCCGTGAGAATCACCCCAATTTCCCATGGCGTGACGATAAAGAAGCAGATCAAGCGCACGCGGCGGGGGAAAAACATCATGAGCACCAGGCCGAGTTCCATCCCCAGCGTTCCGGCCGCCGTGGCCACCTGGAACCAATGCGGAAGATGCTGCACATACCAGCCAATCCACGTAGGCAACGGCCCGTTCTGGTAGTACTCGTCCATGGCTGTCAGGTGGCGCCATTCCGGATCTCCGCTCGCCAGCTTTACCATGCCCGATTCGAAGTAGATGCGGAACCACTCCCATTGCAGAAGAAACCAACTTGCTCGGACGGGCGGATGATCGGCGCCCCACCCCGGCAGCAGGCCCGGCGGGGCAAAAAACAGCGCCAGGAACCCGGCCTCGAGCAGCATGCCGTCGGACTGGTAGCTCGAAAACACCTGCGTCGCCCCGACGAACGCGAGAAAACACAGGAAGCAGATGAAGAAGTTCAACCGCGGCCAGAGGTTCAGGAACGCAACCATCGACGCGATCAGCCCGATCCACGTAATCGCCATCAGCATCGTCGAGCTGGACGAAATCCAGTAAAGCGTCGGCGCGTACCAGTAACGCGGAGCACCTAGTTGCTCTGCGATGGCCGCCAGATATTGTTGTGCGGGCTGGATCCCTTCCGGTCCGATCAGTCCCTTAATCTGGAAGAGCAGTGAATAAAACGCGGAGAAGTAGATGATGGCCAGCGCGCGCAAAAAAATCCAGCGCGGAATGAGCCGGCCGCGCGGTCCACGGCGCGAATCGAACAGCCATCTTACAACGTTGACGGGATTCAGGCGGTTCACGTCTCGAACAGGATACCCGCTCGCCAACCGCCTGTCATAAATGAATTCGCAGCGGCCTCGCCCGTTCAAAATCCAGGGTGGTTGACCCCTCCGCGCCAATGGAGTATCAAGGCTTGGTGATGATCCGACCTCATTTTGCCTCTGTAATCGCCTTGGGATCGACTCTTTGCACGTGCCTTGCTGACGTGCGGCTCGCTGCTCAGCCTTCCTCCTCGCCGCAAACCGTGGCTACCGCCCCAGAAGGCCGAGCCGCAAATCCGGCCAATCAGGGGCGCCTCGCGCTCGACCAATACTTCGACAGCATCGCGGCGCAATTTGAAGCGAATCGCTCTGCCGCAGTTGCCGCGGTTCACACACGCGGCCAGGCTGAAGCGCGCCAGGCTAAAGTGCGCGCGCAGATTCTCTCGCTCATCGGCGCTTTTCCGATTCGCACTCCGCTCAACGCAAAAGTTGTGGGAGAAACGCCGGCCGACGGCTTTCGCATTCGCAAGGTGCTCTTTGAGAGCCAGCCGAAATTCTACGTCACCGCGTTGCTCTACGTTCCTGACGGCCAGCCAACCGGTGGGAAGCGCGCCGCCATTCTCATGACGCCAGGCCACGCGGCAAGCGGTAAAACAGGCGATGCGCCCATGGCTGCGATCTTCGCTCGCAATGGATTCATCGTGCTCTCCTACGATCCCATCGGCCAAGGCGAGCGTTTGCAGTATCCCGATCCGGCCAAGCCCGGCGAGTCTTTGGCCGTGCGCCCCACCGGCGAGCACGGCGAGGCCAGCCTGCAGCCGATGCTGATCGGCGAGACCTTTGCCAAGTACGAGATCTGGGACGCGATGCGCGGCGTGGATTACCTCGCCTCGCTTCCCGAGGTCGATCCGCACCGCATCGGCGCATTCGGCTGCTCCGGCGGAGGCACGGTCACAGCGCTTACCGGCGCGCTCGATACGCGCATCACCGCCATCGGCACGGCTTGCTACATCACCTCGTTCGATGCCCTGCTTCCCGCGCTTGGGCCGCAGGACGCCGAGCAGTCCACGCCGCACTTCATCTCTTCCGGTCTGGGCTTTCCCGACTGGATCGAACTCGCCGCGCCGCGCCCCTACGCCGTCATCTCAACCTACTCCGACATGTTTCCCTTCGCCGGCGCGCGCAGCACCGTCATCGAGGCTCGCCGCTTCTATTCGCTCTTCGATCCACCCAGCGCCGGAACACCCGCGGACAACAATCCACCAGCCATCCCGCCCACGCCCACCGAACCCGCGCTCAACACCGACACCACGAATCATGTGTCTCCGCAAGCCCGCTTGCAGTGGATCACCGGCCCCGGCCGCCACGGCGCGCTCATGCCCATCATGGGCAACATCCTCAGCTTCTTCATGCGCAACCTTGAGCCCGGCTCCAACGCCGACCACCCCAACGTTCCCGCCGGCAGCAGCCCGAGAGACGCGATGACCTTGCTCGCGGGCATTCCAAAGGATGCCTTCCAGGTGACTCCCACGGGCCAGGTCGCGACCAGCTTTCCCGATTGCGCAACTGTGTTCACCTTGAATGAGAAGCGCGCCGCGAGGCTGGTCACGTTGCATCGCCCACTGATCGCATTGGACCGCCTGAGTGCTCTCATACGCGAGGAAACCGGCGCGGAGATCAAACCCGACGCAACAAGGTTTGGCGCCGTCCGGCTCGTCGATCTCGCTGCGCCCTCCGGCCCGCTCTCGCTTCCCAGTGCGGGCAGCCTTTACCTCAGTGGCCAGATCTTCGTTCCCTCAACACCCGGCCGCCACCCCGCGGTTCTGCTGCTGGTTCCTGACTCGATTCACGGAACCAGTTCAATCGCGCAAGCCAGCCGCGCGAAGTTCGACTCTCTCGCCGCGCAGGGCAACATCGTGCTTGCCGTCACGCCACGGCCTTCGCCTCCAGGCACTGACGATATGAAAGCATCGCTTCTCGGGCCGTTCTATTTGCTGAGCCTCCGCGCCGATCTTGTTGGGCGTTCGCTCGTGGGCCTGCGCGCTGATGACGTGATCCGCGCCATCGACTATCTCGCCGATCGCGCCGACGTCGATCCCTCCCGCATCTCCGCCGAAGGAAGCGGCCACATGGGTCTCGTTCTGCTTCACGCCGGAGTCCTCGACCGCCGCATTCGCCACATTGCAGTGGATCATCTGCTCACCAGCTTTCGCAGCCTGCTCGATGCACCCATGCCCATCGGTGCGCCCGAAGATGTCATCCCCGGCGTCCTGCTCCACTACGACATTCCTGATCTGGTGCGTGCGCTGGGCACGCGCGTCACGATCAGCGATCCGCTGAAAGGAACCGACGACCTGAGCCAGGAATCCACTCCGCTTGCATCACTCACTCATGCGGCGCCGTGAATCGCGCCTCAACCGAACGGCTCACTGAGTACTGCGGGGCGCTCCGCCGCAAGCTTCAAAATCAGCTCGCCGAAGAGTGTATTCGCCCACGCAAACCACGGCCGAGTAAACTTCGCGGGATCGTCTTTGTTAAACGACTCATGCATGAATCCCGTGCCGGCGGTCGTGTCCCGAAGCCACCGCAGGTACTGCCTGATCTCTGCATCGCTTGTGGAGGTGAACGCGCGGTACATGATCGACATGGGCCAGATCGCGTTGAGCCCGATATGTGGCCCGCCGATACCTTCCGCTACCGTTCCGCGGAAAAAATACGGATTCGCGTCGCTGAGCGCGAATGCGCGCGAACGCTGGTACACCGGATCGCTCATCGCGCTTTCATTCAGATAAGCCATCGAAACCAGCCCCGGCGCATTGGCATCGTCCATCAGCAGGGTGTTGCCGTAGCCGTCCACTTCATAAGCCCACATCTCTCCAAATTGCGGATGGTTCACGCGCCCATTCTGCGCGGTGGCCTGCGCCACTTCATCGGCCAGCGCCGAAGCCTTGCCCGCGAGCTCGGTGTCCTGCACCGCATGCGCAGCCAATTCTGCCAACCAGCCCAGAGCCTGCGCCGCGAACAAATTCGCCGGTACAAACAGCGGATAGATACACGCGTCATCCGACGGCCGGAACATGCTGAAGATCATTCCATTGGGCCGCGCTGGGTTGCCGAATCCTGAAAGGGCCAGCGTGTCGTACGGCGACGCCGCTTGCCGCTGAAAGCTGTAAAGGCCGGGCGACTGCTTGCGCTGCTGTTCGGTAAATGTTCGCAAAATCGCTGCCGCTGCCGCTTTCCACTGCGCATCAAAGGGCCTGGTATCTCTCGTGGTCTGCCAGTAGCCATGCGCAAGCCGGATGGTGTAGCAAAGCGAATCGATCTCCCACTTGCGCTCGGCCACTCCCGGAAAATGCGCCGTCCGATCCTGCACCGCCCACGAAAGCGGCGGATCGCTCGTTTGCCGCGTGAGCGCATTGGCGTAGGGATCGATGAGAATCATGCGTGCCTGCCGGCGAACGATGCCCTCGAGCAGCGTGCGCAAAGGCTCGTCCTTGCGCGCGAACCGCAGATACGGCCACACCTGCGCCGAAGAATCGCGCAGCCACATGGCGTCGATATCCCCAGTCACAACAAATGTGTCCGGCTTGCCTTCGAACGCGCCGGGATGCACTGTTGTGTCGAGCGTGTTCGGAAAGCAGTTCTCGAACAGCACCTGCAACGCAGGGTCGCCAATCTGCCGCTTCACCAAGACAATGGATTCTTCAATCGCTTGAGAAGTGAACCGCCGGTCTGCCGGAGCGGGCCGCGCGTGGGGCAACTGCGGGCTGCCAGCCGGTTCCGCATCCGGATCGACCAGTGAGCCGGTGGCCCAAGGCTCAGGTTGTCCTGCGAGCCCTCTTGCCACGTCCGTTTGCATCAAGCTCCATGCGCCCGCAGTCAACAGCACATCCCGCCGCGTCGGCTTCTCTATGCTCATCGTTCCTCCGGCCTTCCTCGCAGCCTTCGAGTCTCAGTCGCTGCATTGTGTTTGCGCCGTTCGATTATATTGCCGCCGATCGCCGCTGCGCAGACGCGCGTCACGTGTCCCGATGGAATACCATTATGATTCCGGGACCCGTATCATTCTGGAGTTACGCGTTCTGATGCAACCCAATCTGTTCGATCTGACGGGTCGAGTGGCCGTGGTCACCGGTGGAACCACCGGGCTTGGGCGCGCCATCGCGTTGGGCCTCGCCGGCGCAGGTGCCGACGTGGTCCCCAGCTCGCGCCGCCCGGGTGAAGTGGAGAAAGCTGCCGTCGAGATCGAGGCGCAGGGCCGCCGCTCCCTGCGCGTCATCAGCAATGTTCTTGACCGCGCGTCGATTCAGACGCTCCACGACGCCGTCATTGCCGCATTCGGAAAAGTCGATATTCTGGTCAACGCTGCCGGCACCACCAAGAACTCGCTCACGTTGAAAGCCGATGAAGCCGACTGGTCGCTCGTTCTCGAAACCAATCTCACCGGCACATTTCGCGCCTGCCAGATCTTTGGGGAAACCATGGTTCGCGCCGGTTACGGGCGCATCATCAACCTAGCCTCGCTCAGCTCATTTGTCGGATTTCATGGCGTAGCCGCCTATTCGGCGAGCAAAGCCGGCGTGGCTGCCTTGACACGGGTCCTCGCAATCGAACTGGCGGAGAAAGGCGTCAACGTCAATGCCATCGCGCCGGGCATCTTCCCCACTCCCCTGAACCGGTCGCTCGTGCAAGGCACAGCGCGCGGCAAGGAGCTACTGGTACGCACGCCGATGCATCGATTCGGCGACGCCGATGAACTTGCCGGCACCGCCATTTTCCTTGCTTCTGAAGCCGCTTCGTTCGTCACCGGCGAAGTCATCGTCGTCGACGGCGGATTTCTCGCCAGCGCCGTGAATCAGTAATGTAGCGCCGGTCTCCTGACCGGCTGTCGTGCGGAATTCCAGGTCCGCATCCCTTTTCCGCGCTCAGAATCACCGCATCCAACTACAGCGCAACCGCTGGAATCTCCACCTTCCGCCCTTCGGCACACGATGTATAAATACTCCGCACCAGTTGCAGTGCGCGATAACCGTCGATGCCGGAAGATGCCGGTTTCCGGCCCGCCTTGCACGCTTCGCCGAAGTCGGCCAGCTGCCGTTCAAACGGCGTGAGCGAAATCGCCATCGGATCCGAAGCCCCCGATTTCGCCTGCTGCGAAATCGGCGCGGGCTCGCCTTGGTCGTCCCGCAAGTCCCACGTGGTCAGTTGGTCGCCGGTTACGATGGCGCTTCCCCTAGTTCCGTGAATCTCAATACGCTCCGGATAACCCGGCCACAGTGCGGTTGCCGCTTCAATTACGCCCGTCGCGCCCGAAGCGTAACGCATCACCGCGCACACCAGATCCTCGGATTCGATCTTGTGCGTGGCGCCCAGGTGCCAATAGCCGAACACTTCGTCGACTGCGCCGATCAGGTGCAACAGTACATCCACCTGGTGGATGGCCTGGCTGATCAACGCGCCTCCGCCTTCTCCGGCCCAGCTTCCTTTCACTGGCCGCGCGTAGTACTCATCCGTGCGATACCACTTCACGTATGCGTCCGCTTGCAGGATCTTTCCCAGCCTTCCCTCTGAGATCGCCCGCTTCAGAAACAGCGTCGAGTCGTCGAAGCGATGCTGGCTGACCACTCCCAATTGAATTCCCGCTTCGCGCGCCACCTGGATCATTGGCCCCGCTGTCTCCAGGTCCACGGCCATCGGTTTTTGCACCAGTACGTGCTTGCCGTATTTCGCGCCGAGCTCAACCGCCGCCAGCCGGTAACCGGGAAAGGTGCACACATCCAGAAAGTCCACATCGGCGCGCCGGCTCAACTCCTCAGGAGTGGCCACAAACTTCGCGCCCCAGGCCGCGGCAAACTTGCGCCCCTTTTCTTCCGTTCGATCGGTCGCCGCAGTAACCGCATAGCCAATATTCTTGTAGGCCTGCGCGTGCTTCCACGCGATTGCGCCCGTCCCAATCACTCCGACTCTCATAAATGGCTCCGCTTCCGCACGTTGCTCGTTGACAATCTTACGGTCCGCGACACGATTCTCATGCAATTCGGGGAGATCGGTTATCCGGCCACGGCAGCTTCTTTGGGGCTCGTTCGCTCGCCTCCGCGCACGTGGCGTGGTGCGAAGTCCGCTTGCTGGAATAGAACCTTGTAGAACACCAGCGCTGCTGCACCGCGCAGGCGCGCGACGTCCCCGTCCATGGCCGCTACCACTCGCGGCGTTTGCGGCGTGAACGATTTGGCGATCAACTGGCTCTCGAGCAGCGGGCAGATACGCGGCCACAGTGCCGTGCACTCGCCCACGATAATGATTACTTCCGGAGCCAGGCCCGCTGTAAGCATCGTCAACCCGCGCGCGAGCCAGGTCATCATCCTGTCGATCGAGCGCAGCGCGTGGATGTCACCGGCAAGGGCCAGGTCGAGCAGCTCCTGAAACGAAGTCAGAGTGCTCTCCGGCACGAGTTCCCGGTAATAGCGAAGTCCAGCGCGGTTTGAGGCGAATGTCTCCCAGCAACCCACGTTTCCGCAGCCGCACACTGGTCCCGACTCTTCCACCGGCATATGTCCAAACTCGCCCGCCATGTCGTTTCGTCCGCGCACTACGCGTCCGTCCACCAGCAGGCCGGCGCCGATGCCCTCAGAAACCGAGATCGCGATCATGTTTGAGGCGTCGCTGAAGTTTCCGAACCATCGTTCCGAGAACAAGCAGGCATTGGCCGCATTCTCCATTTGAATGGGAAGGTCCAGGCCCTTCTGCAGCTCAGCGTAGAGATCGATCTGGTTCCAGGGCGCGTTCGGTGAAAAAAGCAGGCGGTGCGTCTTCTGGTCGACACGGCCTGAAACGCTTACACCCAATCCCTGGAACACGCGGTCGCTGTAAGTCCCCATCAGCGAGCGCGCCGCCTGGGCAATGCGCGCAATCGCCGCGCTGGCCTCCTCTTTTGAGCCAGTTTGAATCTCATGCGCGATCGACTCCCGGCCCAGAATTTTGCCATTGATGTCGACGACCGCAAGATTTGCCTTTCCCGGACGCAAATCGATAGCCAGCGTGGCGTGCTGATCGTTCAGCGTCACGAACGTCGGCCTGCGGCCGCGCGGCAGGCGTCCCAGGGTGCCTGGCAACACCCAGCCTTCATCGATCAATTGCCCAATGATTACCGAGACCGTGCTGGGCTGCAGGCCCGTCAGCCGCGCCAGGTCTGCCCGGCTCACCGGCTGATGCAGGTGAATTGCGTGCAGCAGAATCTCGCGGTTGATTTCGCGCGCCGTTTCACTCGAGGCAACGGCCTGCCGCGGATGCGTGGATTGGTCGGTTTCGTGCATTTCTCACAACCTTCGCCATCGGCTTCGCCGAGCGACGACCGCGTCATCTCCGCATTTCTTTGGCGATGGATCCCGCCAACACTATAAATGAGCGACGACACCACCTGAAAATACTTTCGCATTCCATGTTGCGGTGCAACCTCGGTTTCTTCCTGCCGTAACCAGCCCCTCGCGACGTCCCGTTACACTCTTCTATGGAGCTGAATGATGACCCTTCGCGCCGCCTCGCGGCTTTTCCTTCTCAGCCTCGTCGCAATCGCCGGCATCTCGCCTGCGCAGTCCACAAATACATCGAACGCCAATCCCGGTGCGGACCTGCAAATGGTCGTGATGCTCAGCCGCCACGGAGTCCGCTCTCCCATCGGCTCGCCAGACCAGAACAACAAGTACTCCGCAGCGCCCTGGCCTGCCTGGGATGTGCCCCCGGGGTTTCTCACTTCACGCGGCTACCAACTCATGAAGCTCTTCGGCGCCTGGGATCGCACGAAGTTCTCCGGCGAAGGTCTTTTGAGCCCGGCAGGCTGCGCCGATAGCGGCCGCGTCACCATCCGTGCCGACGTCGATCAGCGCACCCTGGAAAGCGCCAAGGCACTCGCAGAGGGAATGTTTCCCGGCTGCAGCGTGCCGGTACATTCGAAGGCCGCGGTCCCCAGCGACGGGTCTGCGTCGTCAGGTTCAATGCCCGGGGCCTCCAGCGACGGATCTTCTTCGATGGGGTCGACGCCCGGCGGCCAACCAGACCCGCTCTTCCGGCCGCTTGTCGCGGGCGTCGCTCATGTCGATCCCGCGCTTGCAATTGCTGCCATCGACGGCCGTATTGGCGGCGAACCCAACAACCTCACCGAGGCGCTGCATCCGCAGCTGGCCGCGCTCGATCATGTGCTGGCTGGCTGCGGTCATGAGCCCGTGAACGCGAATCGTGTTTCGATCTTCGACATTCCGTCCAGCCTCAAACCGGGATCGGGCGACCCTCCCGTCGCCGCCAGCGGACCGCTGGTCACCGCCTCCACAATGGTTGAGAACCTGCTTCTGGAATACACGCAGGGTATGCGCGATGCTGACGTGGGCTGGGGATGCGTCGATGGCGCGACATTACGCGATCTCATGCAACTTGACGCCGCGCGCTGGGATTACGGGTTCCGGACGCCCGCGATCGCCCGCACCTATGCCTCCAACCTCCTCGATCACATTCTCAGGACGATGGAACAGAGCGTGACCGGCAATTCCGTTCCGGGCGCAATCGGCAATCCCGGCGATCGCCTCGTCCTTCTCGTCGGTCACGATACCAATATCGTTGCCGTCGCCGGCGCTCTCGGTATTAACTGGGTCTTCGATGGCCGCGAAGATGACACACCTCCCGGCGGCGCGCTGGTCTTCGAGGTCTGGCGCTCGCGCGCAGATGGAAAACCGCTCGTGCGCGTTGAGTATATGGCGCAAACGCTCGAGCAGATGCGCAATGCGACGACGCTCACATCCGCGGATCCGCCTGCGGATGCGCCTGTCTTCGTCCCTGCCTGCAGCCGCCAGGATCTTTCCTGCACTTGGAATGGTTTTTCCGCCGCTGTGCGCCAGGCCATCGATCCGGCCGACGTCAGTGCCCAGCCGTAACCCGTCTGCTCCGCGCCACGCGCTATCATCGACGTGCAACAGAATTGAGGTCCGTCAATCACCGCAACACGAGGGATGCAGATGAAATCCGTTTTCAAACTTGCCGCTTTTGCATTGCTTTTGCCCGCCGCAGCCATCACCGTCGCCGCGCAATCTTCGCAACAGGACTACTTTAGCAACTGGCCGGCGGGCCGTTCGCCGCAGGAAGTGGGCAAGGCACTCGCCGAGCACTTCGTCACCAGCCCGCACCAGCACAGCCCAGGCACCATCTTCTACGGCGAAGTCGGCACATGGTACGGTGCGCTCACCTTTGCGGATCTGACTCACGATAACGGCCTGCGCGACGAGCTCATCAAGAAATTTGACCCGCTCATGCCCGGCGGCTCCGAGGCCAACCTCGTTCCCAAGCGCGATCACGTCGACGACTCCATCTTCGGCAGCGTTCCCCTGCAAATCTACATTGAGACCAAGGACAAGAAGTATCTCGACTACGGCCTGGGGTATGCCGACCGCCAATGGGAGGATCCCCTGCCGGACGGTCTCTCACACGAGACGCGCTTCTGGATCGACGACATGTACATGCTCACCATCCTGCAATTGCAGGCCTACCGCGCCACCGGCGACAAGAAGTATCTCGACCGCGACGCCAACGAGATGGTGGCCTATCTCGACAAGTTGCAGCAGCCCAACGGCCTCTTCTATCACGCGCCCGACGTGCCCTTCTTCTGGGGCCGCGGCGATGGCTGGGTGGCTGCCGGAATGGCCGAGATGCTGATGAGCCTGCCCGCCGATCATCCCCAGCGCGCGCGCATCATGCAAGGCTACAAGCTCATGATGTCCGCTTTGCTCAAGTATCAGGATTCCGACGGCGTGTGGCGGCAGCTCATCGATCACCCTGAGGCGTGGGAAGAAACCTCAAGCTCGGGGATGTTCACCTTCGCGCTGATTACCGGCGTCAAAAATGGCTGGCTCGATGCCCCAACCTACGGTCCCGCCGCGCGCAAGGCGTGGATCGCCCTCACTGGCTTCATCGATCAGAACAACGACATGACCAGCATCTGCGAGGGCACAAACAAGAAGAACGATCTGGAGTATTATCTCGAGCGCAAGCGACGCACCGGCGACTTCCACGGCCAGGAACCGGTGCTATGGGCTGCCTCAGCGCTGCTGCGATAAACAAACGCTGCTCCGCCCTTGTCGCGTATGCCCCGGGTCCCGATTCTAGTCCAACCTCGTCAGGTAAGCATTGCCCTCCACCGGCTGCACGTGGTTCGCAATATACTCCGCCGTCGCGCGATCGTCTCCCTGTGGCCGGATGCGCACCCAGTAGCTCTTTTCGCCGGGAAACTCGATGACCTTCGCGCCGGGATAAATCTCGAGCAGCTTCTCCTTCAGCTTGATAGCCGCGCGTTCGTCGTGGAATGCGCCAATCTGCACGCACCAGCGCCCGCCTTCATCGATCGGTTCGGGCGTCTCATACACATCCATGCGCACGCGGGCCAAGCCCTCGCGATAAATGCCCGTGGCCTTTGCCGATGCGATGGTCAGGTCCAGCATCCTGCCTTCCACAAACGGTCCGCGGTCGGTGATGCGCATGACTCCCGATTGCCCGGTCTTCAGGTTCGTGACTTCGACAATCGAACCCATGGGCAACGTCCGATTCGCGGCCGTCATCGCCAGGTCGTCAAAGACCTGTCCGTTCGCCGCGCGCCTCCCCTTATACGGAGCCGTGTACCAGGTGGCGTAGCCTGTTTCGCTCAGAATCGGCTGATGAGTCGCCACATATTGCAGGTCCGCCGGGCTCACCGCCTCCACCGCGGCCGATGGCCCTGGGGCAGGCGCGGGCGGCAAACCCTGCGGCGGAGGCTGCACCACGCTTACCTTGTGCCGGCAGCCGCTTACGCCCACCAGCAGAATTGCCAACATCGCAGCGCTCGCCGCACCGCGGCCGAATGACCGCGCTTGGAAGCTTCCGATGTTCAAGGTTGGGGGCCCTTCGGAGGGTTTGGCGCCTGGCTGGCCGCGCGGTTGCCCTGCTGCTCAAAACGGTCGGCAAGATTGCGCAAGGTGTCGGCAGCCACACGCATCGCTGAGATCGACTCTTTGCGCACCTGCGGGATCACCGCGTCATTCATATACGCAATCGCGTGACGCAGCTCCATCTCAATCAGTTCGATTGCTTCTTCGATGCGCTGGCCGACGCCGGGCGCACCCCATCCGGGAGGGTTGTTTTGGCTCATCATCATAAGCACCTGTCGTCAGCAATCAACGGCACGGAACCTGTCCAAAGTCTGCGGGATGCAAATCGATGCGTCAATGCCCGCAGGAACCTGCGGAACCGCGAAGATAACTATGGCCGCGAACCGTTGGATTTCCTGGACATCTTGCTCAGCCGGGCCACTCATGCGCTAGTCAAACAATAGCCGGTGATCAACCATCTTGCGGCTACGCATCCTTTAGATGCGCATTCACAGCGCTGATGGTGCGGTTGCCCGCTTTTTGTGTTTCGCCCCTGACTGTGCCGATTTGCGCACAATATCAGGAGACCTTTCGCTCGAAATTCACGTCCTAGCCAATGACGGCGGCTGGTCCTTCGATCACATTCTGAACGTGAATCGGCCTTTCCGGCACGTCACCGGTTTCTGCCCTGACGATGCGAAAGATAAAGCTCCTGTGAACCGAGACCGGCTTTTGGCGAATCATTCATTGCGCAAGGAACCAGGCAGGTGCTCCCGCCGTTTTTCACGGCCGCACCGCGTTCCGATCGCCTTTCTCCTCCAGTTGGCAATTGGGGTCATG
The DNA here is from genome assembly GCA_963751285.1 of uncultured Acidobacteriaceae bacterium. GTDB lineage: Bacteria > Acidobacteriota > Terriglobia > Terriglobales > Acidobacteriaceae > Telmatobacter. The sequence continues at coordinate 78,248 of CAVVUE010000022.1, forward strand.
TGGCGCCCGGTTCCCCCGGCGACTGCCCAGGCACTGGGCACGGCAATCAACCCCGGTGTTCCATCGAGCCTTCCTGACGCTCCCTCATCGCACCGGGCGACAAGTGTTTCACCACGACCCGCGCAATCCTGCCAGGTGAAGAATACCGGCGCAACGATCGCTGCCACCGGCGCCATGCGCGCGCTTGCAGTCTCCGGCCTCGGCGAGGTTTCGGCCAGCGCGGGCACGACGATTGTAGAGACGATGGTCTGTATGCCCCATTTGCCAATCGTCAACTGGTATGCCCGCTTCCTCACCGGGCCCCAGGTCAACCCTTTTACCCCCAGGGACAAAGCCCGGCTGGCGGTTCACAATCTGCTCGACCCATTCAACTTGATCACCATTGCGGGCGAAGCCGGCATCTCCGTCGGCGCCAATCCCCACTCGGGATACGGCCCGGGCATGCGTGGCTATGGCCGCTACGTCGGCGTCAGCTTCACCCAGGACATGACAGGAGAATTGTTCGACACGTTCCTCATCCCTTCCCTCACCCACCAGGATCCGCACTACCATCGCTTGCCTTCTGCCAGCATCCCGCGCCGCGCCCTGCATGCCGCTGCCCAGGTCTTCTGGACCCAGGGCGACAACGGCAAAGGCATGTTGAACTATGGCGACCTCGCCGGCTTCGCCATTGACGACGAAATTTCAAATCTTTACGTCCCCGGCCAGTCCACACGCTCTTCGGCAACGGCCACGCGCTATGTCATCGGGATCGCCACCGCCCCCATCGACAATTTCGTCATCGAATTCCTGCCCGACGTCGCCCGCCGCATTCACGTGCAGGTCGTCATCATCCAGCGAGTCATCAACCAGGTGGCCCGCACCGGTGGCGCCGGGGAGCCTTAAGCCCCATAGCCTCTGTCAACTGGAATTTGATGGTGCAAAACGACTTAGCCTCTCCTCAGGCAACCTCTAGGAACCTCCCGTTCCCCCCTCGATTCTGCCCTTTCACCGCATCAATTCGCCATTCGCTGCACTCGACTTGGGTCGCCGAGTCTGCATCATTACCCTTGTAATGACTTTCTAGCTCCGCGGGTACTCTGTGGCCGCCGCGAGGCTCAAGCCGGGATCGAATCTTAAATTCCGGTGGTTCTTTCAGTTAAAGGAGCTTGCATTCATGTCAAAAGCCGTAAAGTATGTCGAGAAAGCCGCCGTTTACGCGGCCCAGGGAGCGTGGGGGGTGTTTGAGCGCCTGAACCGCATCAGCCCCAACCCCTCTTTCACCCCAAGGTGGTCCGACAAGCCCCTGCAAAAGTCGTGGCAGAAAGAAAAGCCTCCTCTCGGCTGGCCGCGCACCACCGACTCGCTCTGCCCCAAGTGCGTCCCCGAAATTCGCAAGCAGATCCTCGACGGCAAGCTGCCTCACGAGATCCTGCTCAATGAGAAAGTGGGCGAGATCAAGGCCCAGATCATCGAGCGCGACGGCAAGATCCTGATGGTGAAGGACTGCCCCAAGCACGGCCACTTTGAAGACGTGATGTCCATCGATCCAGCCTTCTTCAAGCACCTTGAAGAGAGCTTCCCCGGCCGCGACATGCGCGCCCACGGCAAGGGCGACGAAAATCTGCATCACCACGGCACATCGACCGTCACCCACGGCCGCGGCTCGGTGCTCACCATCGACCTCACCAATCGCTGCAACATGATGTGCGACCCCTGCTTCATGGACGCCAACCAGGTTGGCTTCGTCCACGAGCTCACGTGGGAAGAAATCAAGACGATGCTCGACAATGCCATCACCATCAAGCCCAAGCGGCAGATGAGTGTGCAGTTCTCGGGAGGCGAGCCAACGCTCTCGCCCTACTTCCTCGACGCCGTCGCCTACTCGCGCAAGGTCGGCTACAACTCGGTGCAGGCCGCGTCGAACGGAATTGAATTCGCCAAGAGCAAAGAGCTTTGCCGCGCCGCCGCCGAGGCCGGCCTCCGCTACGTCTACCTCCAATTTGACGGCATCGGCAACGCCGCCAACTCGCACCGCAAAGTCGGCAACCTCTTCGATGTCAAACTGCAGGCCATTAACAATCTTCACGAAGCCGGCGTCGAGATCGTGCCCGTCACCACCATCGTGAACGGCATCAACAACGAGCAGGTGGGCCGCATCATCGAGTTCGCGCTCGACAATCCCAGGAAGATCAGCTTCCTCTCGTTTCAGCCCGTCAGCTTCACCGGCCGCGACGAGGAGATCACCGACGAGCGCCGCGTTGCCCAGCGCTACACCCTGTCGCATATGGCGCACGACGTCAAATCGCAGGTAGGCATGGGCGAGCCGGCGCGCGACTGGTTCCCCATTAGCTTCATGAGCACCTTCTCTGACTGGGCCGACCTGGTTCACGGGCCGAGCGCCGAGTGGGGCCAGCTGTCCTGCGGATGCCACCCGAACTGCGGCATCGGCATGGCGGTGATGATCGACAAGGAAACCAAGGAAGCTGTTCCCGTCACCGCGTTCCTCCACATGGACCAGGTGGCCAAGGACCTGGCCAAGGTAAACGACGCCGCTCGCGGCAGGTGGCTTTCTGTGATCGGCCTCGGCCTTTCACTGCTGCGCAATTACGATCCGTTCATGGCGCCCACCCACTTCAAAATCACCGACATGATGAAGAAGATGGACAAAACCTTCAACGCCACCGGCAAGAACTACGGCAGCGTGAAGGGCGACCGCACCATGGACGACATCAAGAAGCGCCGCCAGGACCGTTGGAACTTCCTGTTCATCGCCGGCATGTGGTTCCAGGACCTGTTCAACTACGACTTCCGCCGCACCGAACAGTGCATCATTCCCTACGCCACGCAGGAAGGCGAGATCAGCTTCTGCGCCTACAACACCGGCATCGGCTGGCGCAACATTATCGAGAAGATGCACATGACGGCCACCCTTACGAAGTGGTATGACGAGCACGGCCGCCACGAGATCTTCGCCGGTGGCAAGAAGGTGGCCATGAACCAAGTGGGCCACGAGCTGGTCCTCAACATGGAGCACGTCAACGCCGAGGCCAACCACACGCTCGACAATCTCGGCATCGCCAAGAACGCACGCGAAGAAAAGATTCGCGCACGCGATGGAAAGCTCAAACAGGACGCCGAGAACGCCCGCATGGCTCAGCTTTACAAAGAGCACGTTCTCGGCATCAAACAGCCTGAGGGGGGGCTGGTCTCGCTCGACTCCATCAAGCCCGCGTCGAACAACGCCGCCTCGCCCATCAACCGGCATCAGGACAGCGAACTCGTCGCCGGCGACTAATCAGTTCACTGGCACCTTGGTTCTCTCACAGTCGAAGGCCGTTCGCACAAGCGAACGGCCTTCGCGCTTCTGCACAAAATCTGGGGTGCCCCATCCAAGCTCCGCTTTGGGTGGGGAGGAAAAGCTGAAGTCGCCGCAAAATCCCGCGTGCCCCACCCAATCTTCAGAATCGCGCCTTCGGCGTTCCCTGCCACGGTGTGCTGAAGCTATACATCACGCCGCCGGAAATGATGGGAAAGATCTCCACTCTCCCCAGGCTGATGCAGCCCGGCGGATAATAGTTTCCGTAGACTTGTAATTGCTTTGTAATTGGCTGGAATTCCCGTTTCATGCGTTCATTCGCAAGCGCCATCCTAGGCGCGCGGCATGAAATCAGGGAACACAGTCCGCTTCGCAAGGTTTGTGATTCTTGAGAAAATCCAGCAAAGTTCACATCGCCCCAAAACGCGAAGGAATCGTCGCGGTCAACTGAAGATCCAGCGGACAAAAAACACGCCCTCCACCTGCGCTGCGCGCACTTTAGACGAGCCCCTGCCGAAGTTAGTTTCACGAATTGAATGCATTCAACGTCAATGTTTTCCCGCATTATTTTCGCGCGCACATAAGGTGCTTTTCCCGCGCAACTCCTGCGTCGCGCCCGTGTCTACTCACCCAATGGCCGGCAAGATCGATCAAGGCCGAAAGGGAGAATGGAAGGTATGAACGCAACTAGGAACGCAAGGAAGGCAACCATTGTTTTGGGCGCGATGCTCTCCGCAGGCATCCTGCTTGCACAAGCGCCCGAGGCGAACCAGGCCCCCGATGCCAGCGCGCCGCAAGCAGCGCAAACGCAGCCGGGCAACCAACACCGCAACTTTGACCCCAACCAGATGGCCGCGCATCTCGGCAAGCGGCTGGGCTTGACGAGCGACCAGGTGGCGCAAATTACGCCTATCCTCGCGAATCGCCGGCAGCAGATGCAGACCCTTCGCGCCGACGCCTCGCTCACCCAGCAGGATCGCCACGCGAAAGTAAGGGCCATTATGCAGGACTCGAACAGCAAGATTGAAGCTGTGCTGAACGACACGCAGAAGCAGCAGTACGAGCAGATGCTCGCCCAGCGCCGCGAGCACCCCAACCACCGGGCTACGCCCGCATCCCAGTCCTAGTTGTTTACCGATGGGTGCCCCAGGTCTGGAATCTCAGACCTGGGAATGCGGTCTTCAAAAATGCCAAAATGAACCCCTAAGTCCCCTTCGCACAACTGACCGCACATTACCGCTTTGCCGCAGAAGAACCTCGCTTCTGCGCGGAGTCCAACCTCGCGCCATGCACAGGCATCAGAATTCAAGTGAGTGCGCCGCGACGCTGCGCACTCACGTTAAAGATCGAGCAATCTAGAAGCTGATATTGCGTAGGAGTATAGAAATGAAAAAATATATCTATGCGCTCGTTGGTGTGTGCGTATGTCTCGCTCTTCCCTGCTGGATGGCCGCCCAAACCCAATCCCCTGAACCGGGCCACAATTATATGAACCACGCTGAGATTGGTGTGTACGCCGACTACTTTCGTTTCGCTCCTTCAGGCAACTCGACAACCAACTTTGTCGGCACAGGCGCCCGCCTTGCTTTCAATATGAATCCCAATGTCGCGCTTGAAGGCGAAATGAATTACGACTTTGCGCGAAACTTTACTACCACCTACAGCACTGGCACCGGCGCGGGCGCGACCACGAGTTTCGCCACCACCAGCGTCCGCCCGCTCACCGGACTCTTCGGGCCCAAGTTTCAAATCGGCACAAGTAGTCCGTTCCGCGTCTTCGCCACGGGGAAGATTGGGTTCATCAATTTCAGCACAAACTACTCCGGAGCCGTCTCGGGGTCAACCTTCAGCAATGCCGTGTCGGGCGTCGGAAATCCCGGAACCCATCTCGCGTTCTATCCCGGCGGCGGATTCGAAGGGTTCTTCGGTCCCATCGGAATTCGCGCTGAAATTGGCGACGAGATCTACCTGAACAACGGAACGTATAACAACATGCGGGTGGCGGTCGGCCCGACGATTCGCTTCTAGTACCATGGCCGCTTGTCTTTGTCGCGGATAGAATGTAGCGCTGGCCTCCGGTTCCCAACGACAGATCTTCGTCGTTGGTGTGGTAGATCGGCTGTCGTGCGGGCGTCCACGCCCGCACCGGCCTGGGATAAGACTCCAAATCTGCGGCTACGATACAAGTCTCCTGCGTTCTATCCCAGCCTGCTCACCTTTACGTCGAGCGACGCAAAGTCCACGGTGCCCAGGCCACGCGCGGCAGCCATCGCAAGATATGGCATTTGCTCCGCATCAAGATTCCAATACGCCTTGGCCACATACGCATCGACCGCCACCGGATCGGTGCCGGCAACTATCGTCTTTTTCAATTGCACGTCCTCGGGATTCCCTCCCGTGGGTCCGTTGCGCACCAAAACGCGATAGCAATCCATCAGCGTGAGCGTGGGCAGCATGAAACTCGCCAGGTCCGCCAGGCTCTGGTGAATCTGCTGATGCAGCCGGTTGCGCTGCCCGCCCAGAATCCCATACCAGTTCTTCATTCCCAGCGTCGCGCCGGTCAGCATGTGATGTTTCGCGATCGGCAGATTGATGACCTTGTCCGCCTCAAGAAATGGCGCGAAGACCGGCCAGTTCTTCAACACAACGCCGCCCAGATCCACTTCGCGAAAGCGGTCAGGATCGGGCAATACGACCTCCGCTCCTTCGGCACGTGCCGCCGCCATAATGCCGGAACGCTGGAAACATCGCCGGGCCTCATTGCAGCTCACGTCCGTCACGATCACGCGCCGCGCGCCCGCAAGCCAACACTGCCGCACTACCTCTGCAACCAATTCTGGATTTGTATTCGCCGCCTGCTCCGGCGTGCGATCCCAGGCGATGTTCGGCTTCAGCACCACCACATCTTGTTTGCTCACGAACCGCCCAATACCGCCGAGATTCGCGAGCGCCTGCGCCACCAGCGCGCGCGGCTCTGCGGCCTTGGCCATTGGGCCCCACCCAGACACGTTCATTTCCGTGGAGAATTGCGCCACCGTCATCTGCGGCCACTGCGCGTCCACGGCCACGCGATGGTCGCGCCGCGCCTTTTGCGCCTGTTCCGGAATCGGTCGCCGGCTCCGCTCTGCCAGCCAGACTCCCAGGCCTGCCGCACCCGCCGCCACGCCGCCCACGCGCAACAGTTGCAGCATCGCTTCGCGTCGCGTCACTCGCAGCTCATTCGCATTCGCATGCGTTCCGGCTTCCGTTCTCATGGCCCTCCCTTCTTTAAACACTGAGCAAATGAATTTGCCGCGGGTCGTTCGTCCCCAGCCGGTGCGCGGCGTCGGCAGCTGTGGCAATGTAATCGGGCCTGCGTCCTGATGCTTCGAGAGAGTGCAAGCCCGCCTCGGCGCGCTTCTGCTCAATCATTCCCCACGCAATGGTATCCAGTGCGACGCGATCCTCGCCCACCACCAATGCGTTGGGATACCAGAGTCGCTCCGGCCGGAACCCCGGCCCGCCGTCATACACCGACGACATCGCATCGCCGATCGTGAACTTTACCTTCTCGCGCACGACCGGGATGCAGTTCACATCCGCCACGCCGGGATTGCAATTGCTTCCATGTAACGCATAAGGCCGGTCCACAGCCCCATACATGTTTTTCATTGAAAACGTGATGCCGGCCATCTCGTGATCCTTCAGGATGGGCAAGTTGATCACCATCGCGCACTCGCGCGTAAGGATCTTCGTCAGCCGCAAGCGCACCACGCCGCATTGAACTTGCTCGTCCTCATAGCCGCCCACGTCGTTGCCGTAGCAGCGCACGCGGCCGGCATCTGTGTTCACGCTCATCCCGCAGTTCCCCAGGCTCCACTTGTCGCGATCCCATACCAGGATGTTTCCCGCGCGCACCCCCGCCTGCTGCAATCGCTCGGCAATAGCCATCGTCAGCGCGGCGTGTGTCGAGATGCCGCGCCCACCCAGGCCGTTTACCTTCAGCCCAATCACTCCGCCGGCAAGTATGTTCGGCGGGATGATGTTCTTCCAGGCTTCGACCGGCTTCTCGCGGCCGGTGTAGGCAGCCATGGCTTTGTCGAGCAGGTTTAGTACGCGCTGCTCATCGGGCTGCGCGCCCGTCCCTTCGAGCGACGCATCCCGCGCAATCACGACCCTCGATCGACCCGTCGTTGCATGTTCGGCTGACTGAGGGCCGAGCGTTCCGGCGAATCCCAACTTCTCCGTTGCGGCTGCTGAAGCCAGCGCCATCGCGCCTGTCGCTGCGTCTTTCAAGAACTCTCTGCGGCTTTTCATCGTTCCCTTGCTTTCTTTCCTGCGCCCGGGCTTCTTATCGCTCCGGGCTGCGCTGCCCAAGCACGTGATCTTCAAATCCCAGCACGTACCACATACCTCGCCCTGAGAACTTTCCAGTAAACAACTTCTTCACCAATCGCTTGCCCAGCTTCACCACATCTGCAATCGAGGTCCAGAACCCTTCTCGCGAGCGGCCCGCGTGCAACACGTTCACTCCGTTCGCAAGCAGAACGCCTGCGATCTCGTCTACTTTCGGCAAATAAACGTGTGTCGGATCGTCGTAAAAATTGAGCGTCTCATCTTCCGCATGCGGCAAATGCAAACTACGCTCTGAGGGAAACGCGATCCAGAAATATCCGCCCGGCTTCAGTTTCCCACACAACTTGGCCACAACCGCCATCGGTTCCCGCATGTGCTCCACTACGTGGTTCAAGATCACGAAATCGTAGCTCGCTACGGGAATTGCGTCGTAGCCAGAGCCATCCTCGCCCAGCTGATAGAACTCGTCCATTGCGGCAAGATCCGCGTCGCTCAGCCTGTACCGCTGGATGTCCGCGCCCGCGTAGTGGCACTTGGGAAACCAGCGCCTGGTCAGCGTCGGCGATCCGTTGCCGCATCCGATATCGAGAATGCGCGGCGCCTCCAAAGTGAGCCTCCCACGCACATACCGGAATTTCATCGGGCAATGCGGCATCGAACTCCTCGCCTCTACGCCAGCGTCGCCCCACCCTTTTCGCATTTTGCGAAAGAGTAGGCTACGCCCTACAGCCTCTTCTCCACGCCATGAGCCAGCGCCATCAGCGCCTGCTGCGCGCCGGGTCCATCCTCATAGGCAACAATGCGTACAAGGTACGGGCCTTTACGAAAGGTCACGCTCTGTTCGTACGCAATGCCTGCATCCCCCAGTTGAACGTTCTTGGCGTCGCTCGTCTGCCCGCTCTCCAAAATCTTGCGCGCGCCCGCGGAATCTCCCATAGTGTAAACGTCGATGACTGCCTCCAACTGGCCCTGATATTTGTACTCCGACGTCGACGCTGAAATCACACCAGCCTTGAGATACTGCTCGGAATCGCCGTCGATATACTGCCAGAGATCGTCGGCCGCATAGACGCGCGTGTCACCGGTTTTTTCCCATCCTGAGACCGCACCCGACGCTGGAAACGGATCGACGTTCTTCTTTTTGCATCCCACAGCCGCGGCCAACACTGCGATCGCGACCATAACAACTAATGATTTCCACCCTCTTGGCCCAATCATTCTTAAATGAGTCTCCTTTACTTTCGGGTTAGCAGGATTTGGCTGCTGGGGGAGCGGCTTTCACCAATGCTCGTTACATAAACGGCTGGTCGATCCTGCAGCGGGCAGGCGTATTCGCATGCGCCGCAACCCACGCACCGGTTCGGATCAACGCTTGGCTGCTTCACTGTCTTTAACTTGCCCGTGGAATCCACCACCTGCGCGTCCTCCAGGTAAATGGCCTTGGGCGAAACCGGGCACCACTCTTCGCAAACAATGCACTCCGTCGCCATCGCCCAGGGCAGGCAGCGTCCCCGATCGTAGAACGCTGTGCCCAGTCGCACTGGCTGGTTCTGCGCGACGCCTACGCCCACCACCCATCCCTTTTCCTTCGGCGTGATCTGCCAGATCGCGCCCGTCGGGCACACTTCAGAGCAAAGCACGCAACTCGGCTCGCAGTAGCCGATGCGTGGCACCAGCATGGGCGTCCACAATCCTTCCATTCCCGCCTGCTCCAGCGTGGGATGCAGCGCGTTGTTCGGGCACACCTTCATGCACTCGCCGCAGCGAATGCACCGCGAAAGAAAATCGGGTTCATCGAGCGCGCCCGGCGGGCGCAGTAGCCGTTCGTGGCGGCTTTTGCCCATACCGGTATTGGCGCGCATCAGCGGCACTGCAACCGCGCCGGCTGCCAGCCCGGTGAGGGTCCTGCGGCGGCCCAGGTCGGGCGAAGCCACTTCCTCTTCTTTTCTGAAGAATCGAAACGCGAGTGCGTGCTCCGGACAACTGCCCACGCAGTTCATGCACATCAGGCACTCGGACTTGCGCCACGGCACGCCGCCGATGGGATCGTCACCCCCCTGGCAGTGCAACAAACAGCGATTGCAGTTGTTGCACTTTTCCGCATCCTTGTGCAGTCCCAGCACCGACCACCGCGACACGACGCCCAGCAGCGCGCCCAGCGGGCAGATCGAGCGGCACCAGAATCGCGTCACGCGCAAGCTGGCGAACAGAATCGCCAGAAACAAAATGCCCAGCACCAACCCCTGTTCGAAATGCGCCTGGCGAGAATCGAGCACCAGCGCGCTTAGCACCGCGTGAACACCTGTCGCGAAGCTCCGGATCGCCCCCGCATGGCTCTGCTCGAGCAGCGTCAGCATCGCGCGTGTAGCGTAGTCGAATGCGGGCAAAATCGACAGGCCGATCGAACGCACCAGCAGGCTGAAGGGATCGAGCCAGCCAATCACCATCGAGCCGAACGCCGCAGTCACCAGCCCTGCGATCAACACCACATACTTGATCGTTTGCCAGCGCTTGTACCGGTTCGACTCGATCCGCTGCTTGCCGCGCTTCGACTCGGAAGGCATGTTGCCCGCGAGATGCTGTAGCGTGCCCATCGGGCAAATCCAGCCGCAAAAAAACCGGCCCAGCAATAGCGTGGGCAGCAGAATCATCAGGCTCCAGAGCAGGCCGCGATAGAGTGCGTGGCTGGCGATGGCGTTTGCCGCGGCAACCAGCGGATCCCATTCGAAAAACAGGCGCACCGGGAGGGCCAGGTGGATATCGCTCGTGGCGCCGGGGATCCCGCGCAGTGACGTGAACGCCAGCAGCACAAGAAAGAGCAGCAGAAAGAACATCTGCGAGATCCTGCGGCGCCTTGTCCAATGGGAATCGTCCACAGACACCTCCGCACGCCCGGCGCGCGAGCCGTAGACGAAATCATCAGTGTTTAGGGAACGGTCGGACAGTGACCCGGGTCACGTTCTGCGGGAGTTCGGACCTGAAAGCGGGACCAGAACCTGCCGGCGCGATGAGTTGCAACGCCGAACCACAGGCCTGGGCTATCGGTGATTGATCAGCGAAGCGATGCACGCCGCGCCGAATCCGTTATCAATATTTACTACGCACACATTCGGCGCGCAGGTGTTCAGCATGCCCAGCAGCGCGGCTACCCCACCCAGCGATGCGCCGTAGCCCACGCTCGTGGGAACCGCAATCACGGGCGCGTTCACCAGGCCCCCGACTACCGTCGGCAGCGCGCCCTCCATGCCCGCGCACACAATCAGCACCCGTGCTGATTTGAGCGTCTCCTGCTGCGCCAGCAGCCGGTGGATTCCGGCCACGCCCACATCCGCCACCAGTTCCACCGCGTTGCCCATCAGCCGCGCAGTCACCGCTGCCTCTTCCGCCACAGGCAGATCGCTGGTTCCCGCGCACACCACGCCCACGGGTCCCTTGCCCGCTTCCGCCTCGGTTTGCGCCAGCGTGATCGCCCGTGCCATCTCGTGAAACTCCGCCCGCGGCTCCTTGGCGCGCACGGCCTCATACACTTCCCGCGACGCGCGGGTGGCCAGCACGTTGCCGCCGGCCTGCGCCATGCGCTCGAAGATCGCTGCCACCTGCGCCGGCGTCTTGCTTTCTGCAAAGATTACCTCCGGCATGCCGGTGCGCAGCGCGCGATGATGATCCACTTTGGCAAAGCTCAGGTCCTCAAACGGCAGATTACGCAATCGCTCCAGCGCGTCGGCCACGCCCGTTCGGCCTTCTCGCACCTCATTCAAGAGCGACTCAATTTGCGCGCGATTCATCAGCGTCCCTTCTCTTTCGGCGACGGCACCGTCTCGGCATAAACGCGCATCGCCTCCTGCATCACCTGCTTCAGGGGAACCGCATGTTGCCGAGACAAGCTCCGGCAATCCTCGTACTCCGGCGACGCATTGGCCACGTCTCCCGACGGCCAGCGGGCAACCTTCATCCGCACCTTGCCCCACTGCGTGGCCACTTCCACGAACTCCCGCGCCAGGGCCATCTTGTTTTCGAGCCGCCAGCGCAACCCAATGGTCGTCGTCTCGCGCAGTAGCAGGTCGCGCAGCGCCGGCAGCAGTTCAGGACTCGAGAGCACGGTCACCTGCATGCCCGTGCGTCCCTTCTTCATTTGCACCGGCGCCCGATAAACATCCCACGCGCCCGCCTCAAGCAACAGTTCGCTCACATAGGCAAGCAACTGCGGATTCGCGTCGTCGATGACCGTTTCAATCACGGCAATGGGCTCAGCGCTCTCGGCCGTCTCGTCCGCTTCGCCCACCAGCAGCCGTAGCAGGTTTGGCTCGCCGGGCGTATCGCGCCCGCCCGCTCCATAGCCGCGTGAAGCCACGCGCATTGCCGGCAGCGGGCCATACGAAACCTCGAGCATCCGCAGCAGCGCTGCGCCCGTCGGAGTCACTCGCTCCATTGCCGGCCCCGCCGAATACACCGGCGCGTCACCCAGCAGCGCCAGTGTGGCGGGCGCAGGTACGGGCAGCGTTCCATGCGCGCACCTCACCGTTCCACTTCCCACGTTCAGCGGTGAAGCCCTCCAGCGATCGACGCGCAGCGCTTCGCATCCGGCCGCTGCACAAACAATATCCACAATCGTGTCGACAGCGCCGACCTCGTGAAAGTGCACCTTTTCAATCGGGATCGAATGAATCGCCGCCTCTGCTTCACCCAGTAGTTGGAAGGCCCGGCTCGAGCGCCGCTTTACCTGAGCTTCGAGCGGCGCGGCCTCAATGATGGAGAGAATCGTGGACAACGATCGATGCGGCGCATGCGCATGCCCATGCTGATGCTCATGCGTATGTTCGTGGCTGTGTGTTTCTTCTGATCCCTGATCCCTGACCTCTGATCTCTCGTCTGTGTGCTCGTGATGCCCGTGGGAGCGATGCTCGTGTTCATGCTCGTGCGCATGATGCGCGTGCGCATTCGCTCCCTCGCTCCCTTGTTCCCTTGTTCCCTGCTTTTCTGATCCCTGACCCCTGACCCCTGATCCCTCTTCCGTGATCACGTCGATCTTCAACGCCGCCAGTCCGCCACGGCTCACCTTGCGCTGCTCGAGGCGCGCGCTCACGTTCAGGGCCGCTGTTGTCTCTGCCAGCACGTTGAACTCAACGCCCGCATCCACCAGCGCGCCCAGCAACATATCGCCGCTGATCCCGGAAAAGCATTCCAGATAGCCAAGTCGCATTGCTCTGTGATTGTAAATGGCTGATCCTGGACGGCAAAAACCTGAGCCCCCTCCGCCTTGGTTACTGCGGCTGGTGCGGCCAACGAAGAAGCGCAGTTATTCTTCTGCCCTCATTGACGGAGTAAAGGTGACCCCGACCAGAATCCCTTCGGGCGACAGGAATCGGCTGACCGTCTGGCCCCACGGTTCTTTCTTGTTCTTCACGAGCATTCGATAGCCTCGTGCCTCAAGCTCCGCAGTCGCCTTTTCGACACTATCGACATCGAATTCAAGCCAGGATTGCGGCGCAGAAATTTCATCAGGCCACGAATTCTTGCCAAAACAGGATTGCGCTGCTTCTGATAGTGGCCACAGTGCAAAACTGTTCGCGCCTTTCATGGCCTCCGTATGAAGATATTCACCGCTTTCCTCTTTGAATTGGATACCGAGGATCTCGCTATAGAGCTTGCGGCTGACATTCACCTCACGGACGATCGGACCAAATCCCGCAATGAACAAAACCTTGAAATCTCCGGTTGGTGCCATGGCATCTCCTTTTCGCTGGGTGGATCGAGCGGCCGCCGTCATCTTGCCGGCAGTTTTCTAAGTGTCATCGGGGATTGGGGATGATCCGAATCAAAGTGAAGTCTTGAATCAGTCGGTCATGCTCGGAGCGCCTCGGGGAAGTGGCTGCCCCATCCTAAACGCGCTTTTTGCGTTTAGGGCGGGAGATCATCCTACGCGCCTTTTCGCGCCAACACCTCGGCAGGCAGCACTGCGTTCATTGCCCCTGAGCGAAATCCCTGGCAATCGAGCGCCACGTACTTGAACCCCGCCTGTTTCAGTGCCGCCGTGATCGCGTCCAGCATCTCCATCGTCAGTGCGCCTGGCAGCTCGCCGCGTGCAATCTCCACGCGAGCCAGTTCGCCATGATGGCGCACGCGGAACTCGCGAAAGCCCAGCTGCCGCAAACTCTCCTCACCCAGCTCCACCTGCTCCAGCACTTCGCGCGTCACGGTGCGCCCATACTCCACGCGCGAACTCAGGCACGGCGCCGCAGGACGGTCCCACATCGGGTAGCCCGCCGCCTTGGCCAGCGCGCGCACCTCGAGCTTCGTCAGTCCGGCCTCCGCCAGCGGAGCCAGCACCTCGTGCTGCTCCGCCGCTCGCTGCCCCGGCCGAAAATCGCGTGTGTCGTCCGCATTCATTCCGTATGCGATGTGCGAGAATCCCGCCCTGCCTGCCAGCTTTTCCATCACCAGAAATAGTTCGTCCTTGCAGTGAAAGCAGCGATTGGCGTCGTTGCGTGCGTACTCCGGCCGGTCCAGCTCTTCGGTCGCGATCACCTCGAGCGGCATTCCCAGCGACTGCGCAAAAGCGCACGCTTGCTCCATGTCGCGCCGCGCCAGCGATGGTGAATCAGCCAGCACTGCCAGCATGCGCTCGCCCAGCACGTGATGCGCTGTCGCGGCCAGAAAGGCCGAGTCCACGCCGCCCGAGTAGGCCACCATCACGCTGCCCAGCTTCGCTAGCCGGTCCTCCAGCGCGCGCAGCTTTTCGGCCGCGTCTGCTGCCACGGCCTCCGCGGCACTCCCTCGCTCCCTTGCTCCCTCGCTCCCGGGCTCCCGGTTTTTTGCGCCCGCCGCCATGGCTCCGATTATACCGATTGGCGTCCTTCCCTCGCGCACCGCGCCAGCCATCCGAGCCCGATGCCAAGCCTGCGTTTGACGGCCCCAGCCTCGGGCAATAGCTTGGAAGAGAACAGAAAAACAGTAAGAAAGATTCCCTGAAACTCGGAGGTTGGATGCCAAACGCGGTCTCCCGCCGGTTGATCACCATCCTTGTCTGCGTGATGTTTGCCTTCGCCATTCTGGGCGTAGCGCATGCCCAGGATTTGAAAAGCTTCGAGCAGCGAACCACCGTCAAAGTCCTCCCCAACGGTCTCACACTGATCATTTGCGAACGGCACGACGCGCCCGTCTTCAGCTACACAACCCTTGTTGATGCGGGCGATGTCGACGATCCATCCGGTGAAAGCGGCCTGGCGCACATGTTCGAGCACCTGGCCTTCAAGGGGACCAGCGAGATCGGCACCACCGACTACGCGTCAGAAAAAATGGCCCTCGCCAAGGTCGAAGCAGCGAACGACGCCTACGAGGCTGAGTTCCTGAAACCTGGCGGAGGCGACCCCCAGAAGCTCGCCGAGCTAAAAAAGGCCTTTCTCGCCGCGCAGACCGACGCTGAAAAATACGTCATTCCCAACCAGTTCACCGAGGTGGCCGAGGAGAACGGCGCGGAGGGTTTGAACGCCGAGACCGCCCTCGACGACACGCAATATTATTGGTCGATGCCGGAGAACCGTCTGGAGCTGTGGGCCTGGATGGAGTCGAGCCGCCTCGCCGATACCGTGCCGCGCCAGTTTTACAAGGAGCGCGATGTGGTGATGGAAGAGCGCCGCATGAGCGTGGATTCCGACCCCATGGGCCGACTCTTCGAGCAATTCCTGGCTACAGCCTTCGTGGCGCACAACTACGGCCGCAGCAACATCGGCTGGCCCAGCGAAGTCAGCCAGATCACGGCCACTGAAGCCATGGCATTCCATAAGAAGTACTACGTTGGCGGAAACATCGTCGTCGCTGTCGTGGGCGACGTTGATGCCAGGACCGACCTGCCGATGCTCGAGAAATACTTCAGCCGCATTCCGGGCGGACCGAAACCCGAAGATATGACCACCGTCGAGCCCAGCCAATTCGCCGAAAAATCGGTTGTCATCCGCGAGCAGACGCAGCCGTTCTACATCGAGGGCTATCACCGGCCCAATATCCTCGACCCCGACGATGCCATCTATGACGCCATCAGCGACATCATGTCGAACGGGCGCGTCACGCGCCTTTACCGCAGCCTCGTCGAGCAGCAGCAGATCGCCGCCGAGGCCGCTGGCTTCAGCCCTTATCCTGGCGAAAAATATCCAAGCCTCTTTGCGTTCTACGCCAACCCGCTCCCCGGCCACACTCCCGCCGAGATGCGTGATGCCATCCACAAGGAGATCGAAAAGCTCAAGACCACCGACGTGACCGACGAAGAGATCGAGATGTATAAAACTCGCGCCCGCGCGGACCTCCTGCGCGGTCTCGCCGATAACCAGGGGCTCGCCAACTCGCTGGCCGCATACCAGGCTCGCTATGGCGACTGGCGCGAGCTGTTCCTCGAACTCGACCGCGTCGACAAGGTGAGCAAGGCCGACATTCGCCGCGTGGCCAATCAGATCTTTGTGGCCTCCAATCGCACCAGCGCTGAGATCGACACCGAATCGCCCGCCGCTGAAACGAAAAAAGCGGGAGGAGCGCAATGACGCACTGGGATCATGGGTCAGAGATCAGGGATCAGTCTCGCGTTATCAAATCTGGTTGCCCCATCCTTTCGCCGCCTTTATGGCGAAAGGGTGGGATCGCACCATCACTTATAGCTTCGAAGGGGCACGACTTTACCGCGTGCGAGAAAACTCTTTCGAAGATGTACAAAGTGTCAGGGCACGACTTCAGTCGTGCCGTAACCGGCGCAAAATTGACTCAGGGCTTTAGCCCCTGCGCCAAGCTTGCTCTCATCACAACCTTTCTCGCACTCCTCACTCTTCCCTCCACTCTCCCCGCCCAACAACCCCAACCCTGGCAGCAAATCCCCATTCCTCCGCTCCACGCCTTTCACCCGCAGCAACCCAAGCGCATCGAGCTCAAGAACGGCATCGTCATCTTTTTGCAAGAGGACCATGAGCTGCCGTTTGTCTACGGCTCCGTCGTCATTCCCGGCGGCTCGCGCGACGAGACTCCCGCGAAAGCAGGATTGGTCTCCCTCTACAGCCAGGCATGGCGCACCAGTGGAACCGCGAAGATGGACGGCGACGCCATGGATGATCTGCTCGAATCCAATGCCGCGCACATTGAGACTGCGGGCGACGTCGATTCCACCGCGCTCTCCTGGGATTCGCTGAAGGACGACTCCGGCCAGGTCTTCTCCCTCGCGATGGAACTGCTCTTTCATCCCAAATTCAGCGAGAAAAAGCTTCAGCTCGCGCAGCAGCAGGAGGCCGCAGCCATCGTGCGCCGCAATGATGATGAGGGCGGCATCGCGGAGCGCGAGTCGGCAAAACTGGTCTACGGAGTCAACAGCCCCTACACGCGCCAGCCGGAGCTCGCCACCACCAGCGCCGTCACCCTGGCCGACCTGCAAGCGTGGCACGACCGCACGCTGAAGGGAAAGCTGATCATCGGCATCAGCGGCGATTTCGACCCGGCAGTCATGGAAGCCAGGGTGCGCGCGGTCTTCGAAGGCCTTCCGCCCGTCACGCCCGAACCGCCGCGCCACGATGCGTTCGCCGGTCCCAAGCCCGGCGTTTATTTCATCGACAAGCAAGATGTTGACCAGTCGAACGTGCAGATCGTCGGCCTCGGCGTCGAACGCAGTAATCCCGATGCCGCCGCGATTGTTGTCTTGAACGAAATCCTCGGCGGCGGCTTCGGCAGTCGTCTCTTCCAAACCGTGCGCACAAAGCTGGGCCTCGCGTACGCGGTGGGCGGCGGCCTCGGCCTGGAATACGACCATCCCGCCTCCTTTGATGTGGAAGTGCTCACCAAGAGTGCTTCCACCGTTGACGCCACCAGGGCGGCCGAGGGTGAAATTGCCGGCCTCGTCACCAGGCCATTCACTGAGGCCGAACTCGCGCGCGCCAAAGGCGACATCCTCAACTCGTTCCTCTTCCGTTACGACACGCGCGAGAAAATCCTTGACGAGCGCGAAAGGCTCGAGTTTTACGGGTATCCCGCGAACTATCTTGAAACTTACCGCGATGCGATTGAAAAAGTGACGCTAGCCGACTTAACTGCAGTTGCCAAAAAGTACATTCATCCCGAAAAGCTGGCCATACTCGTGGTAGGCAAAGAGCCGGAGATCAATCCCACCTTGAACGCACTTGATATGGGCACGCCACAACCGATTGACATCACCATTCCTCGCCCTGCCGGCGCGCAATCCGACGCCGGCGCTGCAAAATAGATGTAGTGCCGGACTCCAGCCCCGGGGGCCCCGGCGAGCGATCTTAGATTGCTGGGGTGGTGATCCGGCTGCCGGGCCCGCTTACTTCGGCTGGCAGGCGCAGAAAAGTAAGACAGGAGCACATGATGTTCGAGCGATATACAGAAAAGGCGCGGCGCGTGATCTTCTTTGCGCGGTACGAGGCAAGCCAGTTCGGCTCACCTTTCATAGAAACCGAGCATCTGCTGCTTGGCCTTATGCGCGAAGACAAGGCGCTGACCATCCGCTTTTTGCGCTCGCAGGGCTCTTTAGAGTCCATCCAGAAACAGATTAGCGAGCACACCGTCATTTGCGAGAAGACTTCGACCAGCGCTGATCTGCCGCTCTCCAACGAGGGCAAGCGAATTCTTGCGTACGCTGCCGAAGAAGCGGACCGGCTGGCGCACAAGCACATCGGCACGGAACACTTGCTCCTCGGTCTGCTGCGCGAAGAAAAATGTTTTGCCGCGCAGATTCTCGAAGAATGCGGCGTAAAGCTGATGCAGGTCAGGAAAGAACTCGCCCGCACACCACATCAGAGCGAGTCAGTCACCGAATCCGTAACCATGATTAGCGCGAGGCCGGACCCTCGGGCTTTTTGGCTCGTCCGTGCAGGCGTCAAGATCAACCGCCCCGAAACCTGCGTCATTGATCCGGAGGTAGAAGTCGGCGCGGAAACCATCATCGAGCCCTACGTGCAACTGCTCGGCAAAACGCGCGTCGGCGCCGGCTGCCGCATCCGCTCTTTCTCCGTGATTGAGAACTGCACCCTCGGCGACAAAGTCCTCGTCCGCCAGAGCTGCGTGCTCGAGGACTCCACCATCGCCGACGGCGCCGAACTCGGCCCCTTTGTGCATCTGCGCCCTGGTTGCGAAATCGGCGAAAACGCCCACATGGGCAACTTCGTCGAGGGCAAGAAGGTGCGCATGGGCAAGGGCGCCAAGGCCAATCATCTCTCCTATCTCGGCGACGCGGAGGTTGGCGAGGGAGCCAACATCGGCGCAGGGACCATCACCTGCAACTACGACGGACTCAACAAATACCGCACGCAGATCGGCAAGCGCGTCTTTGTCGGCAGCGACACTACGCTCGTCGCGCCCATCACATTGGGCGATGGCTCGTATATCGGGGCCGGCTCCTGCATCACCAAAGACGTTCCCGCCGACGCGCTCGCCGTAGGCCGCGGCCGCCAGATTACCAAGGAAGGATGGGCCGCCGCGCGTCGCGCCAAGCGCGATCGTAAGTCGTCATGACGCTCCACTGCATCACGGCCGCTTTTCTCTTCGCGATTGCTGCGTTTCCCTTCTCGCAGCTTTCGGCAGGTGCCCAACCCTCTCCCCTCATCGCGCAAAAAATCGCCCCCGGTGTCTGGTTTCTCCCTGGCGACGCTTCAAAAGGCTACTGCAACAACATCGTCGTCGAGATGAAGGACTACCTCATCGTCGTCGATGCCAACTATCCCGGCCGCGCCCGCGAGCTGGTCAGCGAAATCAGTCAGCTCTCTCCCAAACCCGTCCGTTTCGTCTTCGATACTCACGCCCATCGCGATCACGCCTACGGCAACATCGTGTGGACCCAGGCCGGCGCCACCACTTTCGCCTACCAGGGCGTTGACGACGAGATGGACCGGTATGAGCCGGCGCGCTGGCTCGCCACCGCGGCCGAACGCGGAGATGTCCGCTCGCTTCAACTCAAGGACGCGCCGCGCCCGCAGCTCGTCTTTCGCTCAAGCCCTTTCATCCTCAGAGATTCCACGCGCGAAGTACAGTTTTGGTTTCTCGGTTGGGCGCACACCCGCGGCGACGGCTTTGTCTGGCTGCCCAAAGAGCGCATCCTCTGCACAGGCGACGCAGCCGTCAACGGCCCGCGCAACAAGCTGTGGGATGCTAACCTCGCGAACTGGCCGCGCGTGCTTTCGCAGGCCCTCGCCTTTCACCCGCTTCATGTTCTTCCCGGCCACGGAGACGCAGGAGGTCCCGAGATTCTCATTGGCCAGAAACAGTTTCTAGAGGATTTGTATTCCGTCGTCAAGCAGCAAATTGCTGCCGGCAAAACTCTCAGCCAGATCACTCCTTCGCTTCCTGCGCGCGACCGCAACTGGAGCCCGCGCGACCTGACCCAGGACTTCGCCATCATTTACTCTGAACTCACCCAGCACGAGCCTGCCGGCGACGTACCCCACGAGTGGAAATAGGCCCTGACCCACACGCGCAACGGCCTCTACCGCATCGTTCGCTCCCGCTGCAACATTCGGGTGATTGAGAGGGTGGTTACTTCGGTGATAACCTCGGCATTGAAGCACAGGGCCAGAGCCAGTGCTGCCTCCTTTGCTTCGCATCATTTTTTGCCTTGTATGCAGCGTTTTTCTCCGGTGACTGTGTCCTGAAATACGTAATGGAATACAGGCCGGGCGACTGCTTGGCCTTTTACGCATAATGGCAAGAATTTGCGGGACTTATGATGTGTACGGCGCGTAATTTGAATCGAATAGTTAAAAGAACTCGCCGTTTGTTGCAGCTATCAGATTCTGGCTTCGGGCGTCTGACCGTGCAGAGCTGTAGTGCAGCGCGCCATCAATGTGGTCCATGCCCGGAACGGCACGCTCGGACGCAAATAAAATAGGGGTTGTCGCGTGGAAATGAGTCTGGCATCCGCGAAAAATCTCGATCCGGCAGCAGGTCTGCGCGGCGACGGCGCTGTCCGTGCGCCTAAGGCGGCGCGAATCCTCGTCGTCGACGATGAAAAGCCTGTGCGCACCATGTTGGCCACCGCTTTGGAACGCCAGGGATACACCGTCGAACAGGCGTCCGGGGGACGCGAAGCCCTCGAAGCGCTCGAGTTGAACAATTTCAACCTCGTGCTCACCGATATTGTGATGAACGACGTGAATGGCATCGCGCTGCTCGAGCGGATCCACGCTTTGCAGCCCAACCTTCCCGTCGTCATGGTCACCGCCGTTCACGACATCAGCATTGCCATTGACTCCATGCGCCGCGGCGCCTACGACTATCTGCTCAAGCCTTTCGAGCGCGATCAGTTGCTCTCAACCGTCGAGCGTGCGCTCAGCCATCGCCAGGCGCTCGAAGAGACGCAGAATTACCACCAGAGTCTGGAGCAGATGGTGCGCGCCCGCACCGAAATGCTGCGCCACGCCATGGAAGATCTCGAGCACTCCTACGACGTCACGCTCGAGGCGCTCGGCGATGCGCTCGACCTCAAGGATTCTGAAACCGAAGGCCACTCCAAGCGCGTCACCGCCTACGCCATCGCCCTGGCGCGCGCCATGGGCATCCCTCCTGAAGAAATCAAGATCATCGCGCGCGGCGCCTTTCTGCACGACATCGGCAAAATGGCCATTCCCGACGAGATTCTGCGCAAGCCCGGCAAGCTCACTCCCGAAGAGCAGGACCTGATGCGCGAACATTGCACGCGCGGCTACCACATGCTGCGCAAAATTCCGTTCCTCGCCGGAGCCGCGGAGATCGTCCTCTGCCACCAGGAGTACTACGACGGAAACGGATATCCCAACGGACTGCGCGGCCGCGAGATTCCCGTCGGAGCCCGCATCTTCGCGGTAGCTGATACGCTCGACGCGATCACCAGCGATCGACCGTACCGGAAGGCACGCGGGTTCGATGCGGCGCGCGAAGAGATTCTTCGTTGCTCCGGGACGCAGTTCGATCCGGCTGTCGTCGAAGTATTTCTCAAGATTCCCAACGAGCTCTGGCAGGAGCTGCGCTCGGAGATCAGCGGCCAGAACAAGCGTTACTCTACCTTCGAGATGACGAGCTCGTCCTCTTCCCCTGAGCCCTTCGACCTGATCCCGTAAACTCGTTTCCAGGAGGAATACCATGCAGGCACTTTCCCTGGAAGAGGCGCGTTCGCGCCTGGCCGGCCTGCCGGGCTGGCAAATTGAAGCTGGAGAACTCGTCAGAACCTTTCAGTTCAAAGACTTTGTCGCCGCGCTGCATTTTGTGAACCAGGTAGGAGAAGCAGCCGAGGCAGCCGGGCACCACCCCGACATCGATATCCGCTACAACCGCGTGCGCCTCGCACTCGTCACGCACGACGCCGGCGGCCTCACTGCGAAAGACTTCGACCTGGCCGCGAAGGCTGGGACACTCGCGCACTAGATTGCGTCGACGGGCAAAAATTAGCCGGCGCGCGGTGCGAAAAGTTCGCGATGCGTGTGTTGATTGCCGAGGGGGCGGGAAGTCCTGTGGAATGAGAAGAAATGTTCGTTCAAATGGTGCGCTGGCCCCGCCAAATGTTCGCTTAAATGGTTACATTTTGGGCCAAAATGTAACCACCGGAGGTTGCATTTTTGCCACGCATTGACCTCGCCAGGTTCCGCTTTGCGCGATTTGTAACCACCTGCGGTTACGAATTGGAGCAAAGCGCACCGTGTAATTTCGCGAAAGAGGCCTTAAATGCAATTATTTGTGCTCTAAAACAGCTGTTAGAGCGTCATTTTGACGCGTTTTTGCAGAGAAACAGAGATAAGAGATCTGAGAACAGAGATCCGAGGACAGGGAGCAGCGAACATTGTTCATTCCCACCCAAGCGGAGCTTAGATCCACCCCACAGACGAAGACCTGTCTGTGGGGGCCCCGGGGATGGGGCGACCCGGCGATTCTGCGCCATCGGTCCTTACGCCTGCATTGCGGGCTGGCTTGCCGAGCCGCGCACACATTCCCCGGTCTTGTCGATACGGGAACCGGGGCGGGAACTGGGGCGGAGGCTCGCCCGTATCATTGCCACAAGGAGTTTTGTGCCCATGTTCGGCCCCATTTCCCGTCCTATGCTCCGTATCGTTCAGCGGCAGTTCGGCTTGTTCGTGGCCCTTCTCGTCTTCCCGTGCGGTGTGTACCTTCACGCGCAGGCTCCCATCGTGGAGGAGCCCAACTACACTCCCACGCTGACCTTTGACGTTGCCACCATTCGTCCTGCACCGCCGCCGGATGCCAACTTCCACGTATCCGTCTCCAGCCCGCCGCGCTCGAGCCGTTTTGAAGCCACGAACCTTCCTATCAAGACTCTTCTGCAAATTGCTTACGGGTTCGATGCCCCGGTGGTGGGCGCACCAGACTGGGTCGCGGAATCGTTCTACGACATCCAGGCCCGCTCGGACGAAGCGGCCGATGCCAGGCTCGCGAAGCTCACTAATAACGAGGTCCGGCTGGAAAAGCGGAACGCGATTCGGGTGCTGCTGGCGGAGCGCCTGGGCCTGGAGACGCACCTTGAAACCCGCAACACCTCCGTTTACTACCTTGTCGTGGACAAAGGCGGCATCAAGATGCAGATTGTGCCACCGCCTCCGCCTCCCGCTGATGGAGAGGCGGCGGCTCCGCCGCCCCCTGCCGATGTGCAGGCGCATGGATCGCAGCATGGCCTCGAATTCGTCGGAACAAATGCCTCAATGCGGGCCATCACCGGCGCCCTGAGTTCGATGGTAGAAGCGCCCGTGATCGACAAGACCGGTCTCACCGGCCCCTACAACTACACGCTTCAGTTTGGCCGCGAATGGTCCGAGCGCGATCCGGATAGCTGGCCCTCGATTTTCACCGCGGTGCAGGAACAGCTTGGGCTCAAGCTTGAAGCCGCGCACGAGTCCGTGCCCAATCTTGTGGTCGACCACATCACGAAGCCAACGGAAAACTGACTCACGCAACGAACAATCTCTTCATGGCTCCAGGCAGATGCATGCGTGAGAGCGCGCATCCTTGTCGGATGGGGCCCATTTGCCCGCCACGCCCGTCAATTATTAGGTAGTTAATACTCAACAAGGAATTACAGTATAGCCGGTTCCTCGCCCGCAGTCCAAAATGTAGAGCTCTGAAATACGGAGAGCGCCCTCTCGGAATCACCCGGCGATAGAGCGCTTATCGAGACCCGAAAACGGTAACAGGAATCGGATCGCAGCAGTGAGCTAGCCCGCTCCTGGTATTTTGTAATCATTTTGCGTCCGGGAGTAATCTCGTGTGTGGTCACGGGACGACGCCATGAATCGACGCAAATTTCTCACCGCCAGTTCCGCTGCGGTCGCTGGAGCCGTTGCTGAATCCAGCGCACCCGCCGCATTAGCTCTTGCCCAAACCAACTCAGCCTCCAGCATCGGGCTCGACCTCACGCGCCATCGCTTCGGCGTCAACTACACGCCTTCGCACAACTGGTGGTTCTGCTGGAACGACTGGGACGCCGACCCGATTCACCGCGACCTCGACGCCATCGCCGCGCTTGGCGCCGACCACCTGCGCATCATGCTCATCTGGCCGTTTTTTCAACCCAATCCAAAATGGGTGAGCCCCGCGCATCTCGAGCGGCTGGATCAATTGCTTGCGATGATGGGCGAACGCCATCTCGATGCGCTAGTGACAGTTTTCACGGGCCAGTTGAGCGGTTGGTTTTTCCTGCCGTCGTTCAATCGCCTGAGCGATGGGTTCTATACAAATGCGACGATGCGCTCTGTGCAGGAGCTTTTTGTCAGTGAGTTGGCCCGCGTCATGAAGCAGCATACAAACGTCATCGGATTCGACTTCGGCAACGAGTTGAACACCTGCTGGAGGGCCTCCATTCCGCAGGGCGATGCGTGGATGGCGAAGATGTTCGAGTTGATGAACCAGGTTCTGCCCGACGGTCTCCACGTCAATGGGGTCGATCATGCGCCGTGGTTTGAGCCCGACACATTTTCGGCGCAAGCGCTGGCGGCCGCGCGTTTTCCTGTGATGCACTGCTATCCCTACTGGACCGGCGCCATGAAATACGGCGGCGCTATGGATGCTCCCAGCGTCAAGTTGCTCGCTGCCATGGCGACTCTGATCCGTTCTTTCGCGGGCACCCAGAACAAACCGGTATGGGCAGGCGAGTTCAATACCTGCGTCAAGGAGCTGCCTGAAAAGGACCAGGCCGAGTGGCTGGGCAAGGCGGTGCTGGCGGCAATCGAGCAGGGCGTGAGCTGGTTTAGTTACTGGGACAGCCACGACGTGGACCTCAAGTTCCAATTCAATTCGCTCGAATACTCGCTCGGCTTGCTGACCAATGATGGTCGCGTCAAGGACCAGGGCCGAGTGTTCCGGCAACTTGCGGCGACATATCGCGGCAAGACTGTGAACTTTCCGACAGCCGCTCTGCCTTCGCCACCCGCTACTCGGACGCAGGATGGAACGTGGCAGTGGATTTTGAGCTGGCTGGGGTGGAAAGCGGGAAGCGCGTAAATGGCCGCTTACCCCATTCACCGAATCAGCGTGCAGGGTCGTCTGAAGCGATTCCATGCCCGGTTCCGGACGAGTGGTCAATCCGGACAAAACCCATTTTTCGGGTAATATCCGGTTACCCGGTGACTCGCCCGCAATCAAAATCTTGGGTCGGTGGTCGGTGAGTGAGGAGGGGATTTTGCATCAATGGGCCAGACGAATCGAGCAGTCCAGCATGGTCGAAGATTCACCGTAGTTATGACGAATGCCATCGTCTGACTATCTCGCTGCCAGCGCATCGCCACTAGGGTTGGGAAACGAAGGGTTCAAGATGACGAATCTGCCGAAGTGGCTGATAAAAACGGAATGGAAAAGCGAGGTGGGGATCAGCCCGTCCGAGTCGACGTCGGTCCGCCGGGAGAGAGCGATCACAATGAGATTTGAGACCGCAGTGTGTCCCAGGTTGAGAGAGCGAATCCTGCGAACCGCCGCCGACGAAGTGATCCACTGACTGAAGTTTCCGGCCGATATTGGATCGGCCTGGTTTTCTCCGGGACCAAGGTTGTCTCTGAAGAGCGTGAGCTGGTTTGCTCCGGAGTCCAGGAGTAGCGACATCGGTGTGTCCCCCAACTCCTGGATACGGCCGGAGACGACCAGCCGGTTGCGAGTGAGTTTTCCGAGACAGGTTGCAGTGAGCTGCAGCGGAAGATGCTCGCCAACCGCAGTCTCGGCCATAGAACCCGGCGCAGACTCGAGCCGCATGACCCGGTGACGATAGTCGATTAGTACGTCGAAGTTCCGCAGAAAGTCTTCGCCCAATACACCGCGCACCCCGCTAGCGACGTTGGCCGCGTGATCTGCGCTGAGCACTTCTCCTCCCTGAACAGCTGCTCCGCCGACGGAAATCGAGTTAACCTGCACAACCGGCAATTTGGCAGATGCCAGCACTCCCACAACGGTCTTCTCGCCGACTTGCGGCAGATTGAGTTCACCGGCCAGCTTCCGGTCCACAATGGTTTTGGTGCAGCCGGTGTCCAGCGCGAAGTCGTAAGGGCCGGCGCCATTCACGCTGACGGGGACGATGATCGTCGATCGCTCGTCCAGCTTGATCTTGACCGTAACGGCCTGAGGAGTTGGTTCGATCTGTTCCGGGAATAGCGAGCATGCGGGAGCAAACCCAACACAGGAAACGAGGGCGAAAAGAAGATTGGAACGGCCTGAATGCGGCATGGGGCTCACCCCGACGGGGTGAACAGTGCCGCTTGTGCCCGGTGATGGTCTTGAGGGACGCCGAATGTTTTGGCGATGAGAATAATTTTTTGGTGATGTTCCTGAAAAAGGCGCGAAAATGGTTCATCGCTAAGCTGGCAAGAAATGGTTTATCGATTCGACCAGTTCGAGGTCGACGATCGCGAGTTTCGCTTTTCCGATCGCCATGCGCCGGTTTCGATTGAACCCAAGGCGCTCCGGCTGTTGATCTACCTGATCCAAAACCGAAGCCGGCTGGTCTCGAAACAGGAACTGCTGGACAAAGTGTGGCCGGACGCGATGGTCACCGAGAGCGCTCTGACTCGGGAGATCGTGCTGCTGCGCAAGGCCCTGAACGAGGACAGCCGTGCACCACGGCACATCGAGACCGTGCCGACTGTGGGCTACCGATTCGTGGCAAGGGTGACGGTGCTCGAGCAGCCTGCCGAGGAGGCACCGGCGCCGGAGAAATTGACCTCAGCCTCGCGGAAACCCAGCCTGATTTGGACCGTCGCATCTGTACTTCTGCTCAGCGGTGCGGCGGCTGTGCTGCTATCCGTCGGTTTGACATGGTGGCGGCACCAAGCAGCGCCGCCGGCAGAACCGCTTCGGGCGATCGATCTCATCGCGATTCCCGGTATCAAAAGCTCTCCCTCGTTCTCCCCCGACGGCAACTACGTGGCCTTTGCGTGGGACGGGCCTAAGCAGGATAACTTCGACATCTACGTGCAGCAGGTTGGCACCGGCTCGCCATTGCGGCTCACCACAGACCCGCGCATCGACTATCAGCCGGCCTGGTCGCCCGATGGCCGCTGGATCGCCTTCCTCCGCGCTGAATCGTTGTCGCAAGGATTCGTGCCCGGAAGCGGAATGACGCCGCTTAGCCGTGCGAGCGAACTGCGGGTGATCTCTCCTCTTGGTGGGCCCGAACGCAAGGTTGCCGAGATCCGTTTAGGCAAAACCTACTGGGAGAATGGAGTCGGTCTGGCATGGTGCCCGGATAGCGACTGTCTGGTGGTGACGGATTCTCCCGGCGAGGGGAAGCCCGACGCTTTGTTCGTGATTTCGGTCGAAACCGGGGAGAAGCGGCAACTGACGTATCCCCAGCCGCCGGTGGTCGGCGACAACCACCCGGCCGTCTCGCCGGACGGCAAGTGGTTGCTGTGGAGGCGCGAGTATAACGATCCGAAGCACGGGTCATACTTGCTTCCCCTGGGGAACGATCTGACGGCTGCCGGCGAGCCTAGGCGCCTTGCGCTGAACGCCGGGGACGCAGCCTGGCTGCCCGACAGCAAAGAAATTGTCTTTTCAGCCGAGAACGGCCTCTGGAGAGCGGTCATTGCTGACGACCGCTCGCCGGCGAGGCTACCATATGTGGGCGAGCAGGGGACGATGCCCGCGGTCGCGCGCCGCCAGCCATCAGGACTCTCCCGATTGGTCTATGTTCGCGGAACCGACGCTTTTAGTATCTGGCGCGTCGACACCGCACGTGTCGGCGCCCCAGCGTCTTCTCCGCCCACCGCCGCCATCGCCTCCACAAAGTGGGACATGAGTCCCCAGTTTTCTCCTGACGGCCGCCGCGTTGCCTTTAACTCAAACCGCTCAGGGCCGACTGAGGTCTGGCTGGCTAACCCCGACGGCTCAAACGCAGTGCAACTCACTTCAATGATTGCCACCACAGGCGCCATTGAAGCCGGTACGCCGCGATGGTCGCCCGATGGCCGGCTGATCGCAGGTTCTTCGTCACATTTGGTGAAGAGGCTTCAGGTATTGCTGGTCTGTTCGAAGGACTTGGGATTTCATTCGGCATTCACGACGCGAAGTCGAAGCAGATCGAATTTGGCGCGGCCATACATCGAGCGTTTGATTAGCTTCAGGCGGTGAACATGTCCTTCGACTGGTCCGTTGCTCCACGGGTGTTGAAGGGCGGCAAGCAGAGCAGCCTCGTCTTGGCAGAGGTGCTTTGCGAAGTTGGCCAGCAAACTCGTTTTGACGTCTTCTTTCCAATGATTCCAAGCAACCGCATCCCGCTGCCGAATGATGCGAACGAACTCCCGTGCCATTGAAGCGCAGGTGGCGATTTGCGATGATCTTCGGCATAGTTCTTCGAGATAGCCCCGAGCGTCTTCTGGTTCGTTCAGCAGCGTCCAGGCTGTTTGTCGTGGGGATACACGCGGCCGGGACTGGAAGGAAGGTTGCTGTGCAGTGCGGTACCTTCGTGAACCGTAGCGCCTCCGAACCCAGGTCCGGACTATAGGGCATTGGCCAGCAAAGCCTCTTGCACGAAGTTCGTGCCAGAGTTGGGTGGCATTGTGACACCCCTCGTTCCAACGCTGTTCCAGATATTCGCTGTGTTGATCGACGGTAGATCTGCGGCCGACAAGTTTTCGCTCGGGAAATCCACGAGCACGAATCCAGCGACGAATCGTGCGTATGCCGAGGCCGCAGCTATGAGCAATTTCGCGCTGCGTGACGCCTTTCGAGATCTGCTCCATGACGGCTTGATAGCTTGCGAGACGAAGTTCACGATTGTGCTGCTGTCTTTTCTGGTTTCGAGAGTTCGGCTTGGCCACATCAGAAGGGAGAACCACCGGGGTGATAGGGGCCTCTGGTTTGCTTGTCGAGGCTTGCGCGGCCTCCACCAGCAGACGATGATATGGCACGAGTGCGCCGACAAGTGCCTCGCTGAGGTTGTGAAGAAGGTGCCAGCGGTCGGCAACTTGCACAGCGTGCGGCGCGGCCGCCGTAGCAGCTTGGGCATACAAACTGGCTCGATCCCGGCTGACAATCTCTGTTCCAGGATGAGCTCGAAGCCATTGCGCAGTGCTCTCTGTGCTGCGGTCTGGCAACAAATCGACGACCTTGCCACGCTCCAGATCACACAGTATCGTGCCGTACCGATGCCCCTTGCGCCATGCCCAGTCGTCGATTCCCAACACCCGAGGGGCATGAGCGGAAGACGTGATCACCTTACGGCGCAACTGACGGAGCAACGTCGAACCGCTGGCCAAGATGCCCAGTTGCTGCGCCAAGCGAGACCCTGCTGAACCGCCCAACGCCAATGTGATCTGTTCCAGTGATGCGCTCAATCGGCGTGTGCGTCGGGCGTATCGCTGTACTGTGTTCGCAAGGCGCTCAGTGAATATCTGTTGCCCACAGTCTTCCGTGCCGCAAAAGAACCGGCGGACGCGTAGTTCTATCCGCACAGGAATCCCTTCCCAGGGCAGATCCTTCAGCCGTCGCGTGTAGCGGCTGTGAATGCGCCACGATTCTTGCCGGCACGCAGGGCAACGACTCGCCCCGCCCATAGCTCGCAACACCATAACGAGCCGACGGTTACTCTCAACCATCAACCGATCCAATACCACTTCACCGGCATCCGGCACCAATGTTCGTTGTTTCATCGGCTTCTACCGGAAACCGCCAGAGCCTGCCACCCTTCTATCGCGTTTCCTCCGCCACACAAAGTGACCAACGTGGTTCACCAAATGTGACGAAGAACCTGATCGCATTCGACGTTCTTATGGGAAACCGCCGCGAGATCTATGTCGTCCCGTCCGAGGGGGGCAAGCCACGCTGTCTGACTCCTAATCCCTCAAACAACGCTGTGCCGAGCTTTTCCCGGGACGGGAAATGGATCTACTTCGGTTCAAATCGAAGCGGGGAGAATGAGATCTGGAAGGCTCCCACGGTTGGTGGGGAAGCCGTTCAGGTCACACACAACATCGGGTTCGCCGCCCACGAGTCTCCGGACGGTGCTTACGTCTACTACACGCAACTCGTGGGTGCGCCGAGCGCTCTGTGGCGCATTTCGACGGCGGGCGGCGAGCCCGTCAAGGTGCTCGACGGAGTGATTCGATGGGCATTCGCTGTGATTGAGAAAGGTATTTACTATATCGACCAGCCCGCAGGCGACGCGCAGCTCGAGTTTTACCACTTCGCTACCGGCAAATCCACCACCGTGGCTCGTAATCTGGGCCACATTCACATAGACCTCGCGGCCTCTCCTGACGGCCGCACCATTCTGTATTCGAGGATGGATTACGCCCCCAACGACCTGATGCTGGTGGAGGGTTTCCGCTGAGCGAACTGATGCTGATTGAGAACTTCCACTAAAGAACTCGAGTAATGCTCCTGTTCCGCAGTCAATCAGTATCGGCAGGTAGCCAACGGTCCGCGAACTGCGAGAATTGTCCGCTTCCGAAAAAGCCAGGTGCGTTCGCATTTCAGGTTGCGGGCGGTTGGTCGGCAACCCGGACATTACCAAGAATGGTGCAACTGACCCGGTAGGGACGCTCATCACTGAGCGCCCACTGGGTGGCCGGAGGCAGTCACCCGCCCCCGGCTCCCACAGAACCCAGCGTGCAGATTTCCCGCACTGGGCTCGTCAGACGTTGATTCACAGTATGGCGATAGCCTGCAGCTCTTTATAGGAAAAGTGCAGCTTTGGTCGAAGCAGCGGGAACTGTTCCTTGATCCGCTGAAATTGCTCCCACCGGACCGTACCGTGCCAGCTCCGACTGCTCAACATTTTGTGCCAGTAATGTTCCACAGCCCTATGAACCCTTAGCAGTGCCCGAAGATTGCCAGCAACGCCATAGTATGCATAGTGACCACGGAGCATCTGATTGAGATAATTCACCTGTTCTCGCAGCGACAAGTGCCGCATCCGCCGCATCTGGTCTTGCAAGCGCATGAGCGCGCGTCGCAGTCGTGACTTTTCCGTAAGCATTCCAATTCGAAAGTTCCCTTTCTGATTGCGAGTGCAGTACAGAGTAAAGCCCAGGAAATAGATTGTCTCCGGGCGTTTACGGCCACGCTTGCTCGCGTGTCGATGCGCGTACCTACCAAATTCAACGAGCTTGGTCTTCGTCGGCTCCAAGGTCAGACTAAATTTACTCAGCCTCTTGGCGAGCGCTTCCTGAACGCGAAGAGCATCCGAACGGAATTGGAAACACAGCACGAAGTCGTCGATATATCGCACCATGCAGGCCTCCCCGCGAAGTCGCGGCTTGACCACTCGCTCGAACCACAGATCGAGCACATAGTGGAGATATATATTACTCAGCAGTACGCTGACCGAACCTCCCTGCGGGGTCCCCTCTTCGCTTGGATGAACCTCTCCATTCTCGAAAACGCCAGCCTTCAGCCAGCGCCGGATTAAACTAATCAGGCGCTGATCTCCTACTCGATGTTCCACGAAGCGGAGCATCCACTCGTGACTTAGGCTCCCGAAAAAGTTCTTGAGGTCCGCCTCCAGCACCCACTCGATTTTCCCGCCAGCAATTCTCTCGTGGAGCGTTGCTAGCGCTTGGTGGGCACCTCTTCCAGCACGTCCACCAAACGAGCAGGATAGAAAATCCTGTTCATAGATGGCGGATAGCACCTGAGAGACGCTTCGCTGGAGTGCCCGGTCGGCTACAGTCGGCACCCCGAGAGGGCGCATTTCCTGCTTTCCGGGCTTCGGGATATAGACACGCCGTATCACGGGCGCTCGATATCCTTTGCGATGGACAGATTGGAGCATGGCTGCAACCCATTCCTCAAAACTCTGTTTCGCTTCAGTTACGGTCTGTCCATCCACTCCGGCTGCAGACTTGGCAGGAATCTGACTAAGACTCTCCCAAACCCGCTCCTTTGTGATGTGATGAGCCAGCGACGTAAACCGGAGCTTCGGTTCACACCGAGCTTTGACTGCTATTCGTTCGAGTCCTGTTGTCATGACTGGCGGTTCTTCTCTTTGCATAGAAGGCCGAATCCTCCCTTTGAATGGAGCTCATGTTTCCCACGAACAATTCAACTTCCGCTGCCCGCTTCCCCATGTAGCCGGCTCTCCCGACCTCGAAGTACTATCAGGCAGTCTGACTTCCGTCAGGCCTTCGGATCTTCCTCACTTGTTCAGCTTGTCAGACCCTACAAGCCAGGCTTGAGCCTGACGGCTCTCCCTTGTTCCCATGAAATCCTTTGGTTGCATGCTGACGGTACGAACCCCGGAAGCACCTCAGCACACTCGCCATAACGCATACTGAGCTTCTGCCTTCCCCGTTACGGGATAGGGTCGGCTACTTCCACCACGATCGATTTCGGGGCTAGATTGCCGTTTACTGCTGTTTCGGCCTGCAAACCTCCCGGTCTACGCTTCGCAATGGCCGTCTCCGGACATCACGCAAGACTTGGTACGCGGCTGCGAGCTAAGCTTTGCCGCGGCCTCCATTTCAGGAGACTGAACTTCATGAGTTTCAAGGCGCAACCCGGACAGATCCGTACGTGCGCGTTTACGCATACGGCTCTTATGAAGGATGGGTGGCGTAAAAGCGGGTGTCGGGATAAGGATGCAGAACGCGAGGTGGTGGTATCCATCGGTCGAAGACCGGAGCGAACTTCTCCCACTTCTTCCACGCGCGTTGACTACGACGTACCAGTACGCTACGCCACAGTCGATTGACGCGTCTTTGGAAGATGCGCAGTTGATCGATGTTGCCGGGGACAGCATGGTATTGGTAGTAGCCGGTGACAACACACCGAAGCCATACACCGACCTGACTGGTGCGATCATGCTTACGGCGTTGAAGCTCAGCCTTGATGATCTTGAGCTTCGCCACCATTCGCTTCTTCGCAGTGATTCGCCAGACGGTGAAGGTCTCGGTCTTGTGGCGTTGCCCACAGAAGTGGGTGAAGCCCAAGAAGTTGAAGGTCTCCGGTTTCCCTTCCCCACGCCGCTTCCGCTCACGGGCCGCATAGCGCCCGAACTCGATCAGCCGTGTCTTGTCAGGATGTAATTCCAAGCCGAACTTTGCCAGCCGTTCCTTGAACTCTTCGAGGAACCGCACAGCATCAGCTCGCTGCTGAAAACCCAGCACAACATCGTCGGCGTAGCGAACGATAACAACATCGCCCTTCGCCACTTTCCTGCGCCAGACATCAGCCCACAGATCGAAGAGATAATGAAGGTAAACGTTAGCGATCAGTGGCGAAACCACTGCTCCCTGCGGCGTACCCTTATTGCTCTCCGACCATTGGCCGACTTCAGACACTCCCGCCTTCAACCATTTCCGGATCAGGCGAAGTATCCTTCGATCAGCCACCCGATGCTCGATGAACTTTATGGCCCATTCGTGACTCAAGTTATCGAAAAAGCCCACAACGTCGGCATCGAGTATCCAGTTCACCTTCTTCCGCTGGATGCCCACCGTCAACGCGTCAAGCGCCTGATGCGGGCTGCGGCCCGGTCGAAACCCGTAGGAGAAGCCCATGAAGTCGACCTCATATATCTGATTGAGGATCGTCACCACGGCCTGTTGGACAACTTTGTCCTCCACAGCCGCGATGCCCAGCGGACGTTGTCGTCCGTCGGCCTTCGGTATATAGACTCGCCTTGAAGGTTGCGCCCGGTACGCTCCACGATGAACCCGGCCGTGGAGATCGATGAGCCGATCTTCCAGTCCGGTTTCATACTCCTGCCACGTCACGCCATCTACTCCGGGCGAAGCCTTACGTTGTAGCGTGTAAAAGCTGTCGCGGAGTAGATCAACGGTCAGATGGTGGAGCAAGGAAGTGAACCGCTCCTGCTTCCTTTCCTTTGCTGCTTTTCGCACACCGTCCAGTCCCTGGGACATGCGCTTCCCGCTCTGTGTCGGCTGCATGTTCGACTGCGCGATGTTCTCCTTCATCTGCGCCCTTCCCTCCCCAGCCTCCGCAGAAGCTTCTGCTTCCTTGTTCGGCTGGTTCACAGGTACTACGGCACAGTGTGACTTCTCCGGCACGTGCATATCCGCATTGTGGTTTATGGCCTTCGCGGACCGGCCTTGGTCGTTAGACAAAGGCGTGCTGGAGATCTCCCGGTTCTCGTGCATGTTGTTTTCTTAGCGTGCGCGGGTTCTTAGACTACGCAGGACCGGTCAGCCACTCGCGTGTAACGCAGCTGCCGTATTGCCTTCCTCATCACGGAATCGAGTCGGCATCCTAATCTTCCGCCTTTTCGAAGCTCAATCGCCCGGCCCACCAATGCCTCTGTCTACGCTTCGAGTGACACCTCACGATGACACCCGCAAGACTCGAGGTCAGGATGGATTCGCTACTTCCTTTCCTGTAGGGACTTGCACCCCTACAACATGCCGGTTTATCCCGGCGCACTCCGTGCAGGCGGTGATCCGCGCAGAACACGTCCGATAGCCCGAAAACCCCTCGCCAAACCGGGCAGTTAAATTGAAAGGCTGGCGGAAGCAAAGACATCTTTGGTATGGTTGATCTCTCCCTCAGTTGCAACAGAGGTTCCAGACGAAGGCATAGGCTCTGCCCAAGCCTTTAACGACTGAATCTCTGCTTGCCGGTCATCCCAAAGTGGTCGGGCCCTTTGATCGAGTTGCATCGTTCAACTTCGATTCGTTTCGAATCGGCATTCTCTGATGGGTCGCTATAGGAAGCAAACGATGCTATTAACGCCGGAAACGCGCGGCCTGATGAGCCGAGTTTACCGAACGTGCAAGCGGATGGGTCCACAACAAAACAAATAACAAAGAGTTTGGAGGATCGGATGAGCGAATACAAAGGCAATCCAGGCGAACTGATCTATCAGTACAACTTGAAAATCACGCAACTGGTGGAGTACGGCAGTTCTGCTGACGCGGTGTTTTCCGGCCAGTCAGCGCCACCAGCTGAGGGCGCGCGTTTCGACGTTTATTTCGAGGGGGTCATTACTGGCCCCAGGATAAAAGGAACAGTCAGGGGTGTGGATTATCTCCACATCCGCGCCGATGGCCGATGCCAGCTCGACATTAAGGCAGAGATCACGACCGAGGACGGGAAAAAGATCGCATTGCGGGCCGACGGCGTGGCGACTCCCGAACCGGGCTCGCCGATCGTTCAGCTCCGGGAGAATGTGACCCTCACAACCAACCACCCGGAGTACGCGTGGGTCAACCTGATCCAGGTCTGGGCCCCCGGCACGGTGGACCTCTCCAAGGGAGAAATCCAAGTTACCGGATACGCTGCCTGAATTCAGCGGCCTTCGACTCGTCGGCTCGCCCCGGGCTGACAGGTCGACAGCCTCGCCGTTGCTACTCGGTTTCTGCCCGAATAAACAGTCATCTACTCGCAATCGGACTACGGGTTAGAAACTCGTGCCTCTTTAAAACGCCATTGATGCAACCGGTTCTGGAGCCGGGCTCAGAAAGGGGAAGCCGCTATGAGAAAGATCATCGCCATTACCCATGTCACGCTCGACGGAATCATGCAGTCGCCGGGCGGGCCGGAGGAGGATCCGAGGGGAGGCTTCACGCATGGGGGCTGGGTTATGCGCTTCTCGGATGAGGCCGTGCCTGAGGCTTTGAGCGAGATCATGGCAGGTGAGTTCGACCTGCTTCTGGGGCGCCGCACCTATGAGATTTTCGCGGCGTACTGGCCCTATGCCGGCGATAATCCCATTGCAAACGCCTTCAACAAGGCAGCGAAGTACGTGGTCACGAACGGCCTGAACAGTTTCGACTGGGTGAACACGCATGGCCTGAGCGGCGACGCCGTTGACGAGGTCCGCCGGCTGAAGGCATCGGACGGACCTGAATTGCACATCTGGGGTAGCGGCAAACTGCTTCAGACGCTGATCGCCGCACAACTGGTCGACGAGTTTCGCATCTGGATCTTCCCGCTGGTGCTCGGCAAGGGCAAGCGGCTCTTCGAAGATGGCGTGCCGCCGTTTGGTCTAACCCTGGTGGAGTCGCGCCGCACATCGGAGGGGATCCTCTTAAACACGTACCGCCCGGTCGGCCCTCTCCCGAAGGGATCGCCTCAACCCGACAATCCGACGGAGGCAGAACAGGCACGGCGCAGGAAATTGGCGGCAGAGGATTCGGCGGCTAGATTGTAGGGCCGCAACTTCAGAAAGCAACAACACGCGTTTCAGGCGCAACCGATTTTTCGGGTAGTGGCTGCTTAGGTTGTATCGACATATAGGGGCGCGTGTCGCCGAGAGCCGATTTTTCCGAGTTCTAGGAGCGACGAGTGACGGATACCGGGTGTCTCCTAGCGAGGAGCGACAACGAAATCGGCAAAATCGGCCACGGCCCAAAGGGTTGCGGCGAAAATCGCGCCATACTTCGTTGTCGTCCTAGGCTGTGGGCCCGCCACAACCGTCGTCCTCCGCCTCGTCTGACCCGATTTTCACTCGCAACGACGCGCACCCCTATATGTCGATACAACCTAGTGCGTAGCCAGTGATAATCTGCCTACAAATCAGCCACTACGATTTTTGGGAGGACTTTGCATGGGGAAGCGATTCGGGTTCATCCTCGGTTGGTTTGCTGTCCTGTTCCTCTTTAACGTCGTCGTCCATCAGAACCCACTGGCAACCGACCCATTGATCTACCGATTATTGGCCGGGGTGGAGTATATGGCCTCACCCGTCGAGCTTATTATCTCGCTCTTGGTAGTCATTCTCATCCTCTACCTGACCTCGAAATAGCTCGCAATCCAGTAGTGTCCTCATTGCATTCTTCGGTGGTGTCCTACGACTGCGGGGCTGGCGGGATCGGCAGGGGTCGGGGGTGGGCGATGACTAAGCGCACTAATAGAACACTACCGGCGAGAGAGATCGCCCTACGCCAGTGAAGTGCTGATGGCCAAGAATACGCTGTTGACTGCAGTGCCAACGTTTTGGACGGCTGCGATGGCCACCAGCGAGATCAGGGCAACCAGAAGAGCGTACTCGACGAGGTCCTGACCATCTTCTTCGTTCTTCAATGATTGGAGTTTCGCGAACAGATCCAGAACTAAGCTATTCATGTGGCCCTCTTTTGGTGACGAAGTTGGGTTTGGCGAATGATATGGGAGCCCGGTCGAAGAGCTTTGGGTCAATTCGAGCCCTGACTCCCACCTCAGTTACCTCTTCAGGTAACAGTAGAACTCGTTACCTTTGCCGGTTCAATGACCCTTCTGCGCTCTTCATTGACACTTTGGCACTATAGATCGCGCCTGACGGCCTTCTGGCCTAACAGCGACCAGCCCCGCACTAATAGGACACTACCCATTCTTCGGTGGTGTCTGAAATCTGCGGGGATGGGTCTAGTGTGGATTTTAGGGGTGCTCTATGAATAGCGCCTCCGTCATTTTCCACAGCTGGACCATCGGGCGTATAAACGATGGTCATATGAAACAAACCAGCGTTTATGACTTCTACGTTCTCGGGGAGGTATTAAGCTCCCTTTCTCAATGGAAACAGGACACCCCGAAAAACAAAAACCGGTGGCAAGCTCGCGTTGCCTATGAGCAACTGGAACAGGCAACTAGAGATGATTCTGTCCTTTTGCCTGCGTCTCGTGACGCCGCTAAACGGGTGATGGGTTCTTTGGAGAGCGCTTTCGGCAAGAAGATTCAGAATCCAGCTTTTGGAATCGTTGATAGAGACTCCGAGGATGAATCTGAAAAAATGGGGTTTGATGCCAGCATGATTTGGTCTGCCATCAGTGGATTTGAAACCATTTTCCGCGCCGATTTGCCACGTATGACGGTGTTTAGCGCAGAGCAAAAAGGCATCTACAGAACCGAAAGCCTCATTGACAATGCAGACCGTCATTTTCCCACGGCTATTAGCAAGCGCCTTCCAGCGCAGGCTAAGACAGATATTGTGCTGGCCGGGAAATGTTTGGCGTTTGACGTTCATACGGCAAGCGCTTTTCATATGTGGCGTGCATTGGAGATCATCATCGGGGCCTACTACGTTTCCATTACCAGTAGAACTTTTGAGGATGATCACGTTCCACGAAACTGGGGAACGTACATCGATGCCCTCGTAAAAGTTGGAGCAGATACCGAAATAACCGGGAATCTGAATCATATCCGCGCTGCGTACCGAAACCCCGTCATGCACCCTAACGTGAACGTCACGCAGGATGAGGCGTTTAGCCTGTTTGGAATCGGCGTGAGTGCAATAACGCAAGTCATGCAGGCAATTGACACACAGCCTCACGCAAGCAAGGCGCTTTCAGCATGATGGCGGAAATGTATCACGGCGACCTATGGACGCGACTTAGGATCGGGTGGGGCGATTGCTGGTAGCGCTTCTTTTATGTGGTTGAGTTTTATGGTTAGATTTCGTGAATCACAGCCTCATTGACAGTCTTTTCGACGCGGAGAACTTTGCCGCATTTTCCGCAATTCCAAGTAGGCGGTCTGTCTTGAGATCGGAACTGAATCGTCTCCCCCGGATGGCAGGTATTTTGAGGAATTTTGGTCTGGACAGTTATCCTGCTTCCAAAGTCTTTAGTCACACTGTGTCGAGATTTTATTTCTCTGTACTGTGTCATATTAGAAATCGCTCCATTGCTGTCAGTATTCACGGAATTGCAAAGTATGCAAGTCGCGGACCCATTGACGTTTGAGGAGTTGACGGCCTAAGTATCGATTACGGGGCCGGTCACCTTAAAGGTCTTGGATGAAACAACGTAGATGCTCGCTCTGATTCCTCCACCCGTAAGCGTTCTCAGCTTTCCATCCGTCGCTCGCCACGCTTCTTGAGTGTCCTTGAATTCAAGTGATCCTTCCGCCGATCTGAGGGTCGGAAGATTGTCTATAAAATCCTGCCATTGTGTAAGACTAAACCGGACCTTTACGACTGCGCCAGCGTCATCTGTTAGAGTTCCATTTTGCCCAGAGATGGACCTGACAACCCTTCTCTCTCGTCGCGCCATTTCGTTCCGTTCTCCTCTTGCCGGAATTATAGGGCACGATGCGGAGCCAAATCAGTGATAAGCTAGGCACAAATAGAAGAGCCGCGCTGTCCGGCACGGCTTTGTTGGAAACAATCCAGAACCGGGAGTCTGGGCATGAGGGAGTTTACCGATGCCACAGAACCCATCCGACATAAAAGCCGCTCGGGATGCCGCAGGCAAATATGGCCGCATCAATTGGGGCGAATACTCCAAAATGACCGGCACACCTATCCCTAAAAACGCCGTGCCTGCCACGGTGAAACCGTCGCAAGGAGAGCTGAAAGCGCGGGCGAATGCGAAGCGACTAGGCCGAATAAATGTTTCGGAATACCGAGCCATCAATTCCAAGCAGCCACGACGCAAAGCCGCTCCCCGCAAGCGTGTAACCGCAAAATAAGGTTCTATTTGGAAGATGTGTTCCTTAGTGCGTCATTGTGCGGTGACATGTCGAGGTCGTAGTACCCGCTCACCAGTCGGTAGGATTCTGTTTCCTTAAACCCCTCGCATCCCTCGCCGTGCGTGGGAATGTCTGAGGTTGTAACCGTGCCGCTTGCGAATACTATCGACAGAACGTGTTTCTGGCACTTCTCTGGACCTGGCTGAAATTGCGGCCAAGGTCCGTATTCGGCGAGCAGACTATTCTTATCCCATGATTTGATCGGCCAAGTCGTCTCTTCCGGTCCCTTGACGGTAGTGATATCTCCGAGGGTAACAAAGCGAATCTCCATCTCTAGGCAATTCTCTTCTCCCTTATCGCAACGGATGCGCGTCTGCTCTGGAAATACCAGCGCGTGTGCTGAGTCGTCAGGCTCTGGAATCCAAATCCCCTCTGCCATCAGAGAACCATCAGAATCGACGTTGAGAGCGGGACCGGGCATGAAATCTCTCTTTATGCGGTCACTGTGCAGCGCCTTGAGCGTATTCGCCGCTTTCTGGTCCGGTGTAAGCGCAGAGTGGCAACCGGCGAGCAAGAGCAACGCGAGAGCGAACCTTGGGCTGCGGCTCATGGCGTTTCTAATCTCCTCTTGCCAGTCGGTCGATTCGCGCCCTCGCCTGAAGAATCCACGCATTGCAACTGTCAATATAAGCGCGCGCTTTGGCAACCGTAGAGTTGGTCTCAACGGAATCTCTCTGCCTCTCGGAATATGCCTTTGTTTCGCTTACTACTCTCTGCGCGTGATCCCGTAGAAATTCCCAATGGCGGATTGCCCTTTCCAGATCGTGAATGGCTTTCACGCTGCTTTGGAGTTCTTCGATTTCGGGCTTGTCTTCCACGTTCACTCTCCCGATTCATGCTATTTTAAAGCCAATAGAAAACCCCGCTGGCGGCGGGGTTTCTGTCGTTCTTTGAGATGTAGCGGGCGGCAAGGTGCCCTCAGAAACGAGGGTATACCTGTGGCGTCTGTCCGTCAATCTAGAAATCTAAAGGCCCGCTCACGCGCCTCAGCCGTCTGTCGCGTAATACAAAAGCCTTTCTATGTCCACCTAAGCAAGATATTCCCCTCGCAAAAAGACTGGTCACGATTTCACTATCTGCCGATGGAGGTGCGTCTTGCTCCGCTACTACGTGAATTTCTATCGGATATTCGCACCGCGCTGTACCGCATGGGACAACGAATAGATAAACTCCCATTCTTTTATATGCCTCCAGTCGGTCCGTGCTACGAACGGGATACCAAAGGCAATTGGGCTCCGAATATTCGTACACTCGCTTGCATGGCAGACATGCAACGTTTAGAGAGCGATTTCCCCACTGCCACGGACTTTGACTGGGAAATGTTCCGGATTGGATGGGAGGCGGGAGCAAAATGGTGTGCGGGCACTCAATCTGCAACGCTCGCTCAGTCTGAGCCAGACCACGCAGGAAATACATGCAGTTCTCCAGATGCCGCAATTATAGACACGCAAGCCGAAGCGTAGCTCTCGCATCGCGCCTTTATAGCCTTGAGCATCGGCAGGGTACGCTTACGCGATCAACTCCGCAATCGTCCAGACGTGATCCGCGATGCCGTGCTGCATGGCGGGAGTGACGCGCAGTGAAGAATGAACGCGGCACCAGTTGTAATAGGCAAACCAGAGCGCATACGCCGCTTCAAGGTTCTCCCATTTCTTTGAGAACGCGTTGGTCAGCCGCGTCATCCGGCGCATTCCCATCCTGATGCTGAGATTCTGGCGCTCCACGTGCGACGTGCAGATTTGGTCCCTCTTCGGATAACCCATGATTCTGATTGGGACCGCCTCCACGACTTCACCCGCGCTGTAACGCTGTTCGCCTTCGCGGGGAGTCGAATAGACTTTCACCAATTGAGCGAAGTGGACACGTCCCGGCAATTGCCTTTTGACCGCCTTCACGTAGGCTTTGAATCCATCGCTCGTTAGCTGGTAAGGGAAAGTGGAAGTTGCATTGGCCAGCTTCGCAATGAAGTGCTCGGTTGACGGCGCATTCCGCTTGCCAAGGTAGTACGTGAGCACCAGTTTCGTATGCCGCTCAATCGCAACATAGCAGTAAGCGTCCCCGATCTCCGCGAACGATGCTTCATAGGCTGTCTTGTGATTCTCCTTCTTGAACACGTAGCCCCAAATCTCATCCACCTGTACATCCCGCACCGGCAGATCGACCAGTTTTTCGTCCATGAGACGCTGGCAGCGTTCACCTGCCTTGAGCAATAGGCTCATGACCGTGTTCCGATCCATCCCAGTGATGCGCTCCGTGGAGCGGACGCTGTTTCCTTCAAGCAGGAGACGCAGGGCCATCGCAGCCCGATCCCGCGAAATATACATCGTGTCCAGCGTGCGTCGATGGGGCTCCGTATACGCCTTTTTGCACTTCGGGCAGCGGAACCGGCGAAGTCCATTGCGATGTTTCCCGTCCCGCAGACACGTGACGCTGCATATCTGGCAAGTCACTGAAATCGCGTCTTTTGTTTCGCTCATCATGATTAAATAATACTGCTACCGCTAGTTGTTTGTCAAGCGTAAAATTGAAGAAAGTCCACAGTTTTTGGGTTGATTTTTAAGGATTCAGGGGCAGAAGGGAATTTCGCCTTTTGGACCCCAGAGAAAAATGAGGCAGTCTTTTTCCTCCCCCCGGAATTTAATCGACCCCGACTTTTCTCTGCCCCTGCCGGGGATGCCTTAATGGTGGCCCTCTGATTCTGTGCCGCATAATCGCTCCTAACTGCATGAATCTTAGAGCGATAACATGAGGGAACGTCCAGTATGGAGATTCATAAACGGATAGGGGAAAAATAGGGGAGAAATAGGGGAAAAATAGGGGAGTTCTTAGACATTGTATTTCAGCGGTCGCGGTTTTCCCGTAATCTCTTCCGGTTTCTTACCGCCGGTCAGAACATGCCTGAAGGAACGATCTGGCTTAAGGCCAACCTTGGCTTTGCCGGTGATCCAGCGCGTCCACTCTCTGCGCGTCTGCTTTGCGGCCCAGATAATATCTGCGATCTTCACATCTGGAAACGCTGCACGGTACGACTCCAGCAATGCCTTCCGGTCTTGGGCGGAGTCGGTCTGAGCGGGGATTTCATCAACTTGCGGCGGCGCTGGCGGCGTCTGCGCAATTTGCGATTCGGCCATCTGCGCTTTCATTTTGAGGAATTCTGGAGATTGTTCCCACACGTACTTCTTAATGAGCGCGGAAAGAATTTCCTTCAAGCCAGCTTCCGTTTCATCCTGAGATAGACCGTGATACTTGAGACTCGCCGTGCTGCTCCCTTTGTCTATCTGTTCGACAGCATCCACGACTCTTGCCACGATTCGATCTGCGAGCCGCGATAGCCAAACCTCGTAACGCGCATCTCTGCGAACGGAACCGTACTGTTCCACTTCTCTCGTAAACAGAACGCTGGCATACCATTGGAGATGATTCAACAATTGAGCGGGCATTTTCGGAGGATGCGGTTCCCCCGGAGGAATCTCATGGGGAACCTGCATGGCAGCAAGCTGCCGCCAATGTCGCTTATCGACCTTGTAGAGTATGAGGTCGATCTGATCGCACAGTATCCGAGGTAGTGGAGGCCGCTCAGAATCGTTCACGCGCACCCTTACTCTGGGCGCGTGGATGGGCTACAGTGACGGTAACCAGTCGTTCACCGAAATGCCCCGGCCTCGCGCCGGGCTTTTCGTTTTTAAGGATTCATTCTATCGGGTGCCCGATAGAATCAGCGCGATAATACTGCGGATAGGGAGGAATTATCTATGGCGAAAGGCAAGAGCGCAGATGATCGGGAAGCAAAATATGGCGAAAGAATGATTGAGCTAAGAGTCCGGTTTTGGACGGATGGTATTTCAATCCCAGGGAAACTGAAGCCAAAACACGGGTGGACGAGCGGCGTGGTTCGCGTCAAGGCAAATAGGACACATGGAATCGAGGCGGGCAAGCCCAGAACATTCAACTCTTTGCTCGATATGAACGCGGCAATTGAGCAGACCCTAAAGGATCACGGCATTGTTCTCCATGTTAGCCGTGGCATGAGGGGTTATATTGGCACAAAGTTGCCAGATTAGCTCGGTTCCTTTTTGGGCCTTCCCCCACCATGAGTCTTGCGTTTCGCGGCCATCTGCCGGTAATGCTCGACCCCATGCCGGAGGGACGTTGTAGAGCCTCCCTTGCGCCCTAGAGCAGCGGCAGCGGGCATCTTAGCCTGTCTGAGCAGATCATCGGCCAGAGCGATGGCAGCGGCCAGCGATTCACGGGCGGCGGCGGTACGGTTTTCCGGTAAAGGCGGGGTTGTTTCGAGGACGTGATCGGCCTCAGAAATGAGTCTTTTGAGCGTCGCCAGTTCGGTTCTATCGGATGGCATGTCTTGACGATAGAGCCGCAGGAACCAAAAAGCAATCGCTAGTTGTTTTCCATCCCCGCAGATTTAAGACAGTACCCATTCTTCGGTACTGGCTGCAGACTGCGTTGCTGGCTTTACTTTGCTTTTCCGGGGCTCTCGTATTCGTTCCACTGACCGATAATCTCGCAATGTATTGCCCCGTTCTGCCTTGGACTCAGGCAAACGTCGAATCTGAGACTTCTAACTGGAGACTCGAAAACATCCAGATATTTCAATCGTCCATGGGCGTACAGGCATTTCAGCTCAGTCCTGAACCTTGGG
The DNA here is from genome assembly GCA_963751285.1 of uncultured Acidobacteriaceae bacterium. Classification (GTDB taxonomy): domain Bacteria; phylum Acidobacteriota; class Terriglobia; order Terriglobales; family Acidobacteriaceae; genus Telmatobacter. Next base: position 122,383 of record CAVVUE010000022.1, read on the forward strand.
ATCAGTCGCGGAGAAATGAGGCATATTGTTGGAGAACAATGGAGGGTTCCTTCGGAATTGGCGGCTACTGCCCGCCCTCCACGATCATCGTAGGCAACAGGCGTACCGTCCGCCGTAGGCCATCGTTCTCCGTCATCGAACGAAATATAAAGGGCGTCAAGAATTGCTGGGGTTGCTCCGTAGTTTCTGACAGTCAGTTCCATTTCATTGTCCACGAGCGGGTCACTCCCACTCATGTTGAACTTAAGCATTCGCAGCGTAGGTATCGTTGCGCCTCTGCTGATATCTGCGGATTGTTTCAGAATATCGGTCTGTTCTCCCATATGCTTGGCCTGCTGGCGAATGTGAATGAGAGTACGAAGGCCCACTGCGACGCCAAGAGCGCCAACGAGAGCCAGGGCAAGATTGATCCAGAACGGTGCCTTATCGTAAAAGTCCTTCTTTGGGGGATTAACGATCTTTACATCGGCGTGAATATCCTGTTGCTCTTTGCCTTGGAGATTTGCGCCGTCTGGATTCTGTACGACAATCGGCGCGACTGGCGCGGCTGGATGCTGGTTGCTCTGCTTATCTTGAACCTCATCCGCACTGCAATAGGTGCCGAGTACGACCAACAGCATCCCGAATACAACGATTGCCAGATGCTTCAGCATGATGCGGCCAGTCTAGCGCGCCCGGTCTCTTTAATTTCAAAAAAGATCGTCCAGTATGGACTTGCAACTCTCAATGAAAGCGGGAGGTTGAAATGAGTGATTTGGACTTTAGCCAAGCTCTAGTGACTAGGAAGTTAATGGGGCTTGACGCAATTCTGGAATGGCGTGAACATCGTACTGCGCTCATGAATGGGCGCGCTTCCAAGGCAGCAGAAAGCCCGATAGTCGGGCCACTCAGCCATGAGCGGAGCCTCAAGGCAGCGGTGAAGTATGTCCTGAAGAGGGTGGGGTTTTCAGTATCCCCTTCAACGATTCGGGTCATGCTTCAGGATGCGGGATTCCCGGTAAAGAAGTACAGAAACTCGTATTCGTGCATTTATCTGACGTTGAGGCGTTTAGTCGCTGAGGGATGTGTCCGGGAAGTGATCTGTGAGGGCCAGAAAGAATACGAATGGATCGGCCCAGGTTGAGGAGCTAAATACACGAACCGCCCAGGCGTTGTGCGTGACGCCTGGGCGGTGAGGGAAAGGCGGATTCAGCAATGCGAATCACGATAACAATCAAGCGCACTGCGGAAGGTCAGACGGTAGAAATCACCGTAGAACCACCGGCCTAACCCTTAAAGAATTAGCGCCCCGTCACTGGCTGTAACCAGCGGCGGGGCAAATCCAAAGCGCGGAGTGACCCACGCCTTAGACCCAAAAATAGTGTGGGGCTTTTCTCCGCTAAACGCAAGAGGAGAAAGGCCATGACCTGCCACTATTGCCGTACCGCCTGTAAGCGGTTTGGAAGGCATCGGAACGGCCTCCAGCGATACCGCTGCAATCAATGCCAGAAAACCTACACCGAAGATCACGAGCGCCCCTTGGACGAAATGCGGCTCTCGTTCGATAAAGCTATCAGTGTGCTGCAACTGCTGCTTGAAGGTATGTCGATCCGCAGCGCCGAGCGAGTGACCGGAGTCTACCGCAACACGATTTTCCGCTTGCTTATTCTAGCTGGTGAACGCTGCCAGCGCCTCATGGAAGAGAAGTTGGTCGATCTGCCTGTGCGAGACGTTCAAGTGGACGAAATATGGGGCTATGTTTTTAAGAAAGAGCAACATAAGACTGCATACGAACAGGGCTTCGCAGAGATTGGGGATGCTTACTGTTACGTGGCGATTGAACGGCACACGAAGCTGATACTCAGTTACTACTTGGGGAAGCGCAACGCGCCCTCTGCCGAACACTTCATTGCGAAGTTGAGCCACGCCACTTCGCCCTGGCCCTACCAGCTAACCACAGACGGATTTCGGCCTTACATCCGTGCGGTCAAGAACCAACTTTCAGGGCGGGTTCATTTCGCTCAGTTAGTCAAGGTGTACGCGGCTCCCCGCGAGGGCGAACAGCGGTACAGTCCACCAGAGGTCGTCAAGGCGGTTCCCTTCCGCGTGATGGGATTCCCCCGTGGCGACCAGATTTGCACGAGTCACGTCGAGCGGCAGAATTTGTCGATCAGGATGGGAATGCGCCGGATGACCAGATTGACTAATGCGTTTAGCAAGAAATGGGAGAACCTTGAGGCTGCATACGCTCTCTGGTTTGCCTATTACAACTGGTGCCGGAAGCATCAGACGTTAGGAATGACGCCAGCTATGAGCCACCAACTTACCGATCATGTGTGGACAATCCGAGAACTGCTGCTCGCCGTATAGTGGACGCGGAGGGTTACTATGCGTCCAGAGCTTTTGGAAGCACTCAAGGATGTTCTAGCAAGGCTTCACAATAACAGCGTGTACACCTTCAATCGGGTAAGAGCGATGGAGACTGTTCTGATGAAACATCCTGATCTTTGGAAGGAATTTCAAACTGCTCTTCACGAAGTGCAGCGGCAAGACGTGCATCAAGACTTCGGCTCATTGCTCGACAAAATTCAATAAAGTCTTGCTCGGTTGGCGTCAGCGGATTTTCCGTTTGCATTGACACTCATCCTGTGCGAAGATTCGCTCAGGGAGTGGTATTAGGCCACCTTCCGCAATTTCTCAAAGATCAGTAGAAGACCCGCCCTGGCAGGCGGGTTTTCTATTTGCTGAGAGCATACTACCAATCCCAGTGCCAATGCCATCGAGTCCAGGCGATCAGAAACCCACAGAGAAAGCTGAACGTTATGAACAGGGCAAAGAACACCACGGCCCCGTGTCCAAAGACCAGATTGGTAAGCCGTTCCTTCCATGAAACCCGACTAGCACGAGTTCTTGAAGTCATTCGCTCCCCATTATCTCCCCACTATACGAATCTTGTAGCGGCAGGTTTCGCTTTGTGCCGATAATGGGTCAGGTGACAGACGGATGACGGCAGCTTATCGCGTGATAGTGGCAGAGCGTAGGGATGTTGAGGTCGTGACCTTGGTCTGCCCAGAGTGCGGAGCGGAAGTCTCTCTCAATATCGCTACAGCCAGGGTTCCTGAATACTGCCCCTCCTGCCAGATGATCTACAGGATACCGATACAGGAAGCTCTCGCGGCGTTGGGCAGGTTTCAGCGCACCGCGACGACCGCAGAGCAGAACGAAGGCAAATCGATCTTTAGGTTTTCAATAAAGCAAGCAGACTGAACCCTTTGGACGAAAAGGAAACGAGGCGATGACTCAACAGGAGCAGGACGCGATTCTTGGTAGGACGCGGAGAGAATACAGGGAAGCCAAGAGTAAACTTGGCGCTTTGACGAAGTTAAACGGTGAGATTGCGGCCATAGCTCGGAGGCTGGCAGAGGCACTTGAGCAGCAGCCGGATCGCTTAATGGTAGGCAACTTGCCGCATGGTTCCTTAGCTTTCTCCATCACGAACGCGAAGTATATCTACACGCCAGAGGACGCGAGTCATCTCAGCCAGGAATCGCTATGCGCCCATCTTGGCGAATACCTGAAAGTAAAGGACCAAAAAGCTCGGCTGCGCCAAGAACTTATTGACCAAGGCGACGACGACCCGGAAGCCTGAGCATATTCCCTTCCAGAATCCAGCCCCATTGACCTTGGAAACGAGCGTGGCAAGATAGCCCTGTTTGGGCAGCAACGCACTAAGCAGCCACTACCCATTCTTCGGTACCCGAATTTCCATCCGGGAATCTGGATTTAGCGGGGATTTTCCCATATTGCGAGACTGGTTCGGTGAGTTCCAGGAGCGCGTTGTCCCTCAACTGTCTCTGAGTTTCTCTCGACCAGGCGTCATCTCCCGGTCGAAACCCCGACCCCTCACGCACGCCCCTTTGCGGCAACATAGTTTTTGTGTGCGATAAGTTGCTTATTTACATGAATTTCTACGACAGGCGAGCGATTTGAACCTTCGTCATCGGGCCAGGGACTGCTCGTCGCGGCGGGGAGGAGAGCCGTCTGCTTCAGTCGAGGTTGTGGCCGTTGCAGTGGCTGGATCGCTTCCAAAAGAATTTTGAATTTTGTATTTGCTTTTTTCTCAATCTATGCTATCGTGTATTTATTCCGGTTGTGGAGAGCTTCTCCCAGCCGGAAGTAGTTTGCGTCACTGGCCTCCCGGCACGGATAGCTTTAACGTCCGTGCCGTCTTTTTTTTCTGCAGACAGTTCCCCCTCTCCTCCCCGTTCCCCCCAAGACGTCGCAAGCGTCCCGCCGTTCGCCTTCCCGGCACTTCATTGAAAGTAAACCAAATACAAGAACTGTTCATCGGCGGAATCATTCCCTGATCCCATGCAGATCCAACCGAGCGCATCGCCGAAGGCACCGATCGCGGCCGGGGATCGCGCAGTCTGTCTTAATATAAGAGTCGAGGAGCCTCATGAAGCATTCGTTTCCCATCCGCCTGGCTCTGAGCCTCGGAGTTTTTGCCCTCACCGTGGCCAGCTACGCGCAGTGGGCCAATCCGGCTGACGACGTTCCGGCTTACCATCCTTCGGCGCCGCTCAATCTTCATGCCCTGCCGGCCATCCTTCACGGAGCGCAGCTCTCGGGACCGAACTTCCGCTTCCCGTGGCAGGTGCACGCCTACCAGAAGGCCATCCTGGTGAGCGGGGTGCTCTATCAGCTTCCGTGCAACTGCCGCTGCGATCGGGCCCTCGGCCACACCAGCCTGCGCAGCTGCTATGAGACTGACCACGCCACCGAGTGCTCCACCTGCGCCCAGGAAGGCTTTTACGCCTATGTGAAGACCAAGGCCGGATGGACGCCCGCGCAGATCCGCGCCGGGATCGCTCGGCATGAGTACGAGTCGATCGATCTGGAAAAGCAATAAACCGCTCGTCGAGGCTGCTTTCCGGCCGGTCCCCCTCTGCATCCAAGTCTCTAAACCGCCGGCCAGGCTGCTCGCGGAAATGAATTCGGTTCGATTGAGGAGGGCAATCATGAAGCTGCGCTGCTTCTCACTGTTGATTGCAGCATTGCTGTTTTCGCTTGCTCCCGCGGCCCGCGCAAAGACTAGCGCAGACGCCTACTTTGGCTACAGCCGGGCCGGCCAAGGCTTGTATGCCGTCAATACTCCGGGCATGAATGGCTGGCAGTTTGCGATGCACGTCAAGCCGATGCCCTTCGTTGGTATCGAGGGTGATGTTTCGCGTTACAGCCTTAACAACGAAGGCTTCACGCAGCACGTGACGCTGGTCATGTTCGGCCCCCGCGTCACCGCTCACGCCGTGGGCCTCAGCGTCTTCGCGCACGGTCTCTTCGGGATTGCCCATCAGACCGGACAGCTCACCACCTTCCCGTCCATGTCCTACAACGGGGCCAGCTACGCCCTCGGCGGAGGCGGCGACATACCGATGTTGCTCGGGTTCAAGCTGCGTATGACCGGCGATTACCTGGGCAACAGCAAAACGCCGACCTCAGGCTTTGCTTCGGGACGCGGACCCCACCGCTTTCGCGCTGGGGTCGGCATCGCCTACCACTTTTAGAGCGGTTGCGCTCGGCGTAGAATGGAGGGATGCAGCACGAGCCATTGGGCCCGTACTCGCACCCGCCGGCATTCGGGAATCATCTAATTGGAGAGCCGGATCCCGGGGTCCCCAAGGACAGGTCTTAGTCGTTGGGGTGGAAAGATGGGGGCGTCACGGTTTCGACGGGATCGATTGCGGCATGGGAGGCATGTCGGGGTGTGGGCACCCGTAATCGCCTGCAAAACAAAAGTTGCCAACGATAATCTGGCACTTGCTGCTTAATTAACTAAGCAGCCATCTTTCGCGGTTTCGCCTATGGACTGCGAGTAAGACGTCATTCAGTAGGCTGGTGGTTGCGGCTCGGTCCGTGTCGTAATCACGAGATCATCGGACTAGCTTGCGGCGCGTCTTGTCCGTTCTTAAGTGCCGCGGAGCGAACTCAATCGAATCGGACACAGCATGGACTCTCCCGGCTGACAGCGATTTCGGACGCGGGTTCGACTCCCGCCGCCTCCACCATAACTAACTCCTTGTTTATCAATACTATTGATGCATACCGTTGGGAAATGTGCTAATTTTGTGTTACCGGAATGCCGGGGAGCAATGCACGATGAGCCCAGCACCCACCATCACAATCTTTGTCCGACACTCAGCCGACTGCAAATACAAAGGTGACGAGTTCTTCCGTCGTTGCAATTGCAGGAAGCACTTCCGCTGGTTTGCCAACGGCAAGCAACACCGCCGCACGGCCAACACACGCTCGTGGTCGGAGGCCGAAGAGGTCAAGCGTGAACTCGCCGACCAGTTGAGCGGTCGCGTGGTTGAGCCCGTCGCGACCACTGAGCGGGACATCCGGTCAGCCGTGGATGTGTTCATCGCGGAGAAGCGAGTTGAAGGTCTGACATCTGACCTCATCAAGAAATACACGTTATGGCTAGGTCGGCTCATGTCGTTCTGCGAAGGTCGTAGGGTCTACACGTTGCGGGCCGTCAACCGGGAACTCCTCATCGCGTTTTGCGCTAATTGGGAGACGCTATACCCCTCGTCTTTGACTCGTTCGAAGCTCCTCGAACGTTACAAATCGTTCTTCCGTTTTTGCGTTGAGGCCGGGTGGCTGGCAACCGCGCCTAAGTGGCCGAAGATACAGGTTGAGACAACACCGACGATGCCGTTGGCTATGAGTGAATGCAACCGACTTGTGGATGCCGTGTATGCCGTAGTGCGGTCTCCAGAGAATCCCACAGTGGAGAACCAGACGTTTGAATACTGGACTGCGCGGGTGCATGGCTTGTTCCAACTGATGCGGTGGTCTGGTCTGTCCATTCAGGACGCCCTTACCTTTCGACGCGACAGTCTTATCCACCGGGACGGAAAATATCGCGTTGTCACGCAACGAACGAAAACAGGCACTGATGTTTCAGTGGTGATACCGCCCTCGGTCGCCGAAGAACTGCTGGCTGTGCCCAACGACAATGCGGCATTCCTTTTTTGGTCGGGCATCGGGTCTAAAAAATCCATTTGTAGCAACTGGGGGAAACGGTTCATCGTCCCGTGCTTCGAAGCGGCTGGCATCCCCCGCAACGGGCATATGCTGGCACACCGGCTCCGGGACACTTTCGCGTGCGAACTTTTGACGGCTGGCGTAGGGCTCGAAGATGTCAGCAGACTTCTCGGGCACAAGAGCATCAGGACCACAGAGAGGAGCTACGCACCATGGGTGCGGGGTCGGCAAGACCGTCTCGATGAACTCGTGATGCGGACATGGCCGAAAATCAAGAAAAAGGAACGGGTGGGCCGAACAACAAGAGCCTCGTAGAGACACTCAAGCAACGAAGGCCACCAACTAGTGGCCTGTCCGTGAGTAAACGTTACTAGTTGGGTTGGCATCTAAGACATCATGCCGACCAATGAAGTTGTGCTGAGCGAGGAGCAACGAGGAGAGTTGAGCAGCATTGCACAGTCGCGTTCTCTGCCCGCTGGTTATGTGTTTCGCGCGCGATTGATCCTGATGCTCGCTGAGGGTGCATCTTTCAACACCATCAAGCGGCAACTGCGTACGACGGCGCCGACCATCAGTCGATGGAAAGCGCGGTTCCTTGATTCCGGTATGGATGGACTGGACACTCATCACCCAGGCCAATCTGCCAGCGTGCTGACGCCGGCTTTGCGGGCCAGGGTTTTGTCGGCTACGCGTAAGAAGCCGGCGGATGGATCGACGCACTGGAGTTGCCGCAAGCTCGCGACGCTCCTGGGGGTTAGCAAATACGCTGTCCATCGCAGCTGGAGAGAGGCTGGACTGAAGCCGCATCGGCTGGAACGTTACATGGCCAGCAACGATCCAGCCTTTGAATCCAAAGCCGCCGACATCATCGGCTTGTACCTCAATCCGCCCCGTCATGCAGCGGTGTTCTGTGTAGATGAAAAGACCGCCATTCAGGCGCTGGATCGGCTTGACCCGGTGCTGCCCCTTTCTCCCGGACGTGCCGAGCGCCACGGATTTGAGTATTATCGCCATGGAACGTTGTCCCTGTACGCAGCCCTGGACACGGCCTCCGGACGGGTGCACGGCAAAACCGCTACTCGCCACACCAGCCGCGAGTTTGTCGCCTTCCTCGAAGAAGTCGTGTCTCTCTGTCCCGGACACAAGCAGATTCACATCATCCTCGACAACCTGTCGGCCCACAAAACCACCCTCGTGCGCGAGTTTCTGGAACACAATCCGCGGGTTCAATTCCACTTCACCCCTACCTACTCGTCATGGTTGAACCAAGTCGAACTGTGGTTCGCCAGAATCGAACGCGAGGTGATTGCACGCGGCATCTTCACCTCCGTCTCCGATCTGGCCCGCAAGCTGCTCCGCTACATCAATGCCTACTCCGCAAATGCTCGGCCTTTTCAATGGAAATACTCAGATCCAACTCGGCGCATCCGTAGTAACGAATTCACTCGGACAGGCCACTAGTTGGCCTTTCGATTGGGTTTTACTCGGTTAGTCTGATTCACCTTATTGGCCTTTGCGGCGGCGTCCCAGAACCTTTCGTTCCGCGATGTACCGCTCCAAAGTGGAGCGTGGAATACGAAGAATCCGCTTGCGACGTTTATGACAAGACGTGGGTGAGCCAAGGTCGAGGACGCCTTCGAGCGTAGCAAACTGGCGCGTGACCGTAGTGACTGAGACGTTTAGTATCGCTGCAACCTGTTCGGGCTTCAGATACGTAGAGTAGACTTCATCTTCTGTTTGCACAAAGCAATCCCACTGGGCGAGTCACCGCCCTCATTGGATTGCCTTTGAAAGTCCGCTGGGGTTTCCCCTGACTCCGACTAGAATCAGGTATCCGTATGCAACACCATTGCGAGTGAAGACCATACGGCCAGTGCGCCCGCTCGTGGTACCGCGCACCCCTCTAACTCGGGAGCATAAAACTTGTCCGGGGGAAAACCCCCGTCCACGACCCCCGCTCCCTTGGCCGGAAGGCACCGGCCACTATTTTCTGTCTCGGTCCATTTTCCACATCCCCGGCTGGAAGTCAAACACGGCCACTGCGGTCGGGGCTTTTTATTTGTACGTGCATGTTTCGTTCAAAATGCGATAAGCCCGAGCTTGACAGCCTCAGCGATAGCCGCTTGGCGGAAACTGTTGAGTACCTCGTCGCTTGTTCCCCACATGATGACCGGGTGTTCGACACGGACGGTGGCGACAATGTTCGACACGCCCTTCCAACCTTCGCGTGTGTACTGCCTCGGGGTAATAAGAGTGGGTGACCCATGCCATCCCTCAACTAGAAGGTAGATTGAAGTGGTGCGGTCTCCATCACCAGCTACGCGCTGATGCATGTCCGGAGTAATCTTCGGGATTGCAGTGTCCATTTCTTTCATAGTACCTCCAAATTGATGGCCGCATCCAGCCTACAGATGCGTTGTGTGATTGTGGCGGAATTGCCATAGCTAACTATCAACAACGTCGAGGCTCTGAAACTTCCTGACCGTTCCGGCGAGCGCCTTCTGAATTTCCCACCGGAACCCACGGAAAGAAATCCAAATTGTACTGGGTGTCTACGGTCGCCACGGCATGGTATCCTTCGATGTCCAATCTCTCGGTTCTGACCATGTCAATCGGCTCCATCCAGCTTCCATAGTCTTTCGCGGCCAAAAATGTGGTGGCGAATTCACTGAGGATGAGGGCCTCGGGAGGAAGCTTGTTAAGCCGATTAATCCACATAAAGTCATCCGGCAGGTTCGTTAGTCGCAGCATGAGTAATCCAATCTTCATCGCTCATCCTCGGAGGGCGTAGGTGTTTTCGTGAACGCTTTTAGCCATTGATGTGTACGCCACTCTCTGGCCGTGGCGGGAACTGACCGGTCGCAATCCAATCGCCGGTAATACCAGCTAACCCACAGAGGTGGACTTGCATGTCCCGATAAGGATTCGCCCGGTCGTCTTTACTGTGCTGAATGGCAAGGCTCAGAGCACAAAGAAGCCAGTAGACTTCGCTTTCTCCGATAGTGATTTTCATATTTAGTAATACCTTCCTGCTTCCACGGTGAAATGCTTTGGGTCATCCACGTCCATGTCCTGTATGATTATTAGGTCGCGGTAATCACGCAGGTCATCTACGGCGTCCTGCACCATTTGTCGCTCCGCCTTAGAGTGGATGTAAAAAGTGATGCTCTCCTTGTAAACCAGATTGTTGAGCATCAGATATACATGTGCCTTGCTCAAGTGGTTAATCAAACTCGTCATACAACATCTCCTTTGCTATGCGCTTGTAGCTTTCGCTTTCTCAGTCTTGCGAGGACGCCCACGCCGCTTTTTGTTTTTGGCTGCTTCGATTGAGCCCAATGCATTCATCGCAAAAACAATGGCGTCTTGAAGGACGGGATTTTCACGATTTTCACGCTTGGGCGCTGGAGCGTCACTTGTGCGTTTGCCTTTGGTGGTTCCAGATTTCCGATACCGAGGGTCTTTAGGTGTGCCTTCACATTGCCGTCCGACCAGACACGTACCATGGTTCCATTGCTCATCATGCCAATAATCGTAAGCATGTGTCTTGGGACTCCACGATGCGCCTGTATACGGCTCCCCGCACACGGGGCATGGGTCAGCCCCATCCCTGCTCGCGCAGCAGTAAACATCAAAGATTACCTTCCGCTTGCCTTTCTCCCTATGCTCCGTGTGAACGTAGAGCCTAATCTGACGGCGCTTGTTGTGTTCTAGCCACCTTAGATATGGTTGTTTACAAACTGGGCAAGTTTCCGGGAAATACCCTTTTTTCGCGTTGATACGAGGGAAAGCAGCAGCAATACTCTCAGTGGGAGCAGGAGCGGGCGTCTGCTGCGCTTCCTCGAACTCCCGAGTCTCTTTGTGTGCCTTGGATTCGCGCACCCGGGTAACTGGCGGTGGGGTCTGTGGCGCAGGGGGTTCAGGGGCCTCGGGCGGCGTCGTCAGTGTAACCACGATGCAGTGGATGTCTTCCACTTCCACAGTGTCCCAATCCGCCATCGACTTCTCGAAAAGCTTAGTGAGTTTTTCCAGCAGTTCGATGACTAAAGCATTGCCCATCGACATGCGGTTTTCATTCTTGGCGGTCGGGCTTTCCTTCGCCGTCGTTGTGGCCGGGGTTGTCGGACTTGGCTTCGGTGACTTGGGTTTGTTTGTGCTGCCCTTTGGCCGACCACCTTTATGTACCCGCATCGGTTTCGATGCGGCGGCTTCGGCGGTGCCATCGGTCAAGCGTTTCAACTCAAGTTGAATCATCCTCAAACTGGGAAGTTCAACCGGCGATGGAAGCCCCGGGGACTTGAGGTTCACTTCTTCGAATGCTGCGTTTACCCAAACTCGCAGGTTGTCGTACCACTCCATCCACCCGGGAAGCCGATTATCCTTGGAATATAACTTGCCGAACTTACTGAGCACCTCGCGCTGTTCATAGAGATATGGGATAAGTTTGCGCCACCCGTTTGCAGCTTTGTCACAAGCTTGAGCCCAATTCCCAATCTCAGCGCGAACCTCGACGTTGATTGCTTCGTGCCGCGCTTTCAACGCCGCGAAGTTGGCGAAACTGAGTTTCGCCTCGTGCGCCTCAGGGGGTAGAATCTCGCCAGCCATCATCTCCCCCTTCCTGACAGGTGCTTATCGTAGATAAGTCGCGCAACAGATTCTGGAATACGTATGGACCGATAGCCCCGCTTATTCATTTTCTCGGGGCGTGAGACGACCAGAACTCCGGGCACGTCGCGGAACCACGAGCGCAGCGCGTCAGTAGAGTACCCCCAAAGTTTTGAGAGTTCGCTCAGTCGAAAGTGGCGCTCGCCTATCACTAAGTCCATTATCTCTCAGCAATTTTTTTCCAAAAACTATTTGTTCTCAGTACCACTTGCTGCCGAGTAAGTCCTTTAGATAGGTCTGACTGCTCACAGCGAGCCGATGCGTCATTGCTTCTATCTAGAGCGTGTTTCATAAACACCGCCTCAGCGTGATCCAGAAGCAGGCGATATAGAAGAAGGCGTAGTAGGTGGAGAGCAGATGCTCATGACGAACCAGAAGCCGGCGGAATTGACCGAGCCAGGCATTGGTTCGCTCGACGATCCATCGGCGTTTGTAGCGCCGCATCTTGCGTCCATCTTCATAGCGCCGCCGCTTATTGTTCTTGCGATATGGCGCAATCAGTTCAATGGCTCGTTTCTTCAGCCGTTCGCGCAGAGGGTCGGAGTCGTATCCAGTGTCGGCGATTATGCGCCTGGGCTTTTGCCGCGGGCGGCCTTTCGGTCGCGGGACGCGGACTTCTTGAAGCGTCGCTTCCGCAAGCGTAACTTCTGCCGGAGAGGCACTTTCCAGCCGAACTCCCAGCGGAAGACCTTGACCGTCGACCAGTACCATCCACTTCGTTCCCTTGCCGCGCTTGGTTTTACCGACCGCATCGCCCCCTTTTTCGCCGGGGCGAAGCTGCCATCCAGAAACGTCTCGTCCCACTTCAGCAGGCCTTCGCCATCCAGGGCGCCCAACAGAGCGCGCCACGCATCCAGCCACACGTCTTCGTCCTGCCACTGCTTCAACCGTCGCCAACAAGTTGCCGGAGAGGGAAACTCGTCGGGAAGAAATCGCCACGCCGCGCCGGTTTGCAGAATCCACAGAATTCCCTCAAAACAGGCCCGATTCGATGCCCACGGCCGCCCCCGGTTGTCCTTCCTCCGCCGTCCTTCCGGTAACAACGGCCCGATCAATTCCCACTGTTCATCCGTCAACAGCTTCTGCCGCTTCTTCATGGCAGAAGTTCAACAGTTCATCCGCCTCGATCGTAAGTACCTGATCTGAGGCCGAATCTATTTATGAAACACGCTGTAGATAGATACGTGTGCTGGAGGAAACGTAACATGCAACTGGCGAAACTTAGTTTCGCCAGTGTCAAGCTCCCTTTACATTGAAAATAAGTCAAAACAATTTGTCTATCTGCACTTAGATAGAAGGGAGAAACACTTTATGACTATGCGGGAATTATTGAGAGTCAGGAAGGACGCGGCTATCATTGCCGACCTCCGTAATCCTGACCTGCTGCACGTGGAAATCGCCGTGCGAAACCGTGTGGGCATCAACCGCATTAATCGTCTTGCTGTTGCCAACGGTCTGACTCGCAAACGTGGCAAGAGACCGCCGACAAAGTTGACGTAACTCGCCGGAATTCACCGGCCACTAACCCTAACATAAGGATACTAAATGAAAAACACAGAAAGCCTACGGGTTAAACTTCAAGAGAAGCGTGAGAGCGTTTCTTATCTCAAGGAACTCTTTGAGTCCCTTTTCGAATTCACCCCCTCAGACTCACAATTCATGGTTTGGCTCAATCGCTTTCCCGTAGAGGTTTGTTCAGAGGCGATTGAGAGGACGGCTGAATGGGTTCTCGAACACCAGCAAAATCTAAAAGAAGGCAAGGTCATCACGCATAAGGAAACAGGGAAGGAGATTCCGTGGGTCGAAAAAACCGAAACAGACATTCTGAAATACGCCAGCGGGACTATGTACTACATGCAAGCTAGGGTCACGGGTATCCCATATGTCAAGCGTGCGGATAGGACGGCAGCATGAACGATAACTATAAACTCCTCGACTGCGACCGGAAGACTATCCTTGGTCTTCCGAGTCCAGCCGTCCATTTGTTCATGGTGTATTGGATGCATGAAGGTGCGACTGGTGAAGCCTATCTGTCGCTCCGCACCATTAAGCACATTACTGGGTGGAAAAGCTTTGACACAGTTATCAAGTGGCGGGACTATCTCATCACTAATGGCTGGCTGGTTAAAACAGGAGCCACCGCAGCCGAGCGGTATGTTAAGCCAACTAATGGGGCGTGGAAGGTACCCACAGTACGGGTGGATGACCCTTCGAAAGGTGCTCCAAAGATTGGAGCTGCTCCAAACAATGGAGCGGGTGCTCCAAAGATTGAAGCACCTAAAGATTGGAGCGAAGCTTCTGTTTCTGCTTATAGTCCTTTTACGGATACAATCTCTTCTCTTCCGGTCTCTTCCGATAACGGAGAGAAAGAGCCCCTTAAAACCCTCCCTGCTCCGCAGGGTAAAGCAACAACCACAGCAAAGGCAAAGACCCTTGCCGCCGATGTTAAGTTCCGTGAGAAATATGGTGAGGATAGACCCGCTTGGTTCGATGATTTCACTCACCCGTCTAATCCACACAAGACTAAAGCGGACTGGACTAAAGCCCGTGCTGAATGGATATACCTCCGCACCCCTGAGGGTAAGGAAGCTACCGCCCGTGCCCGCGACCGAGGAAGACCCCTCCCCTTCGACCCGCCGCCCCCTCCCCGCTTTAAATGCCCTCACCCGGATTTGCTTGGCAACCCGTGCGATTTTGGTTGTAAGTATGAGGAGGCTCTAATAAACCACATCCAAGAGTGGCACTCGGAGGAAATGAACTCGAATGAGGAGGGCGCTTATGTCTAAGCTACGCAGTAGAGAGAGTCATAAGCGCAAAACCTCCCGTTGGTACAACCGTACGACCAACGCCGCTCGTAGTGAGTTGATTCGAGCGGGCGGGGGATGACTTGACTGTTCACCACAGGAACAGTTGAGCAGCGGTTGAGCAGCGGTGCCCCTTTGACTGTTCGTAATAGGAATGACTGTTCACGGGGAAATACATAAGTATTGAATCTAAATGGGATGAGTACAACAACCCGTCAAAGAACAGCGTCAAAGGAATCCGTCAAGAGAAATCGTCAAAGAACACGTCAAGCTCAGCATTGCACGACGAATGAGTCACCCTACGGGTATTTTCCCTACGGGATACCTGAACGGGAACATTCAGAGCAGCAACTACCCGTACAGGAGTGCAGAGAGAAAGACTCCTCCCGTACAGCCCAAGCTAGTTCCGCCGCCCCTCCCAGCCGTCGAAGGCCGCAGAGAGCCGGGTGACAGGGTTACGGCGCGGAGGATAGCGAGGCCGTTGAATCCGCCATGCCACTTATACGAACTGACGGAGAGAGTCGTCTCACTCAAATCGTTCGTGGCCTGAGTGCCGAGACTTCGAAGCAGATTGCCACCAAGACCCACGTCACTCCCTCTCCTTCAACAGAGCCGAAATCCTGCTTTCTGCCAGCCGCACGTACTCTTCATTTCGTTCAGTCCCCAAGAACTGACGACCAAGCTTCACCGCCGCCAGCGCCGTAGTTCCGCTCCCGAGGAATGGGTCAACCACTACGTCGCCTTCCTTTGTCATGAGGCGGATGAAGAAGTCAGGCAAGCCGATCGGATACACTGCCGGGTGTTGGATGTTCAGGCTTGACGCCGGCATGGTGATGACATTGGAAGGGCGCACCAGTTCCTTCCAGGTGATGCGCCTGGACATATTCATCCCCGAGCCGTTCGTCATGTTCTTCCGGCGCTCATTGTTCCCAACCCACTTGCTGGTGGATTTTTCGAGAACGCTATTAGGAAAGAATTGGTAGTCGGCGGTCTTCGCAAAGTGCAAACAGCGCTCGAATCCATCCTTTAAACGCTTCTTATTGCCGGTGGGAAAGGGGTTCGTCTTGTGCCAGATGAACTCGTCTACGAAGCGGCACTCCTTCGCAACCCGTGAAGCGTTTATGCTGGCATATGTTCGGGATGAGTCCAGAATCGCTACGGCTCTGACGCCGCATCTTTCCGGATGCCAGAAGCAGAAACCTGACCCGTTTAAGACCTCAGTATTGCCTGAAATGGTTGCAGGCGCCCAGCTACATTTGGCGCGGTCAAGACATCGCCGGAGCTTTCGATACGTGGGACGCCCATCGTCGAACAAACCCGGCCCAATCTGCATCTGGCATTTGTGGATTCTTCCACAGCAGAAACCGTCGCCGCTGTGATTTCCGGCCGGATGTTCTTGCGTTCCAGCGGTTTAAATAGGTACCGATACGTCGGCATGGCGCCCCTAATCCGTGGCCCGTCTTCAGGTGAGAATCGCAGTAGCAAACGGCGTTTCAGAGGACTTGAGC
Source organism: uncultured Acidobacteriaceae bacterium (assembly GCA_963751285.1). Taxonomy (GTDB): domain Bacteria; phylum Acidobacteriota; class Terriglobia; order Terriglobales; family Acidobacteriaceae; genus Telmatobacter. Next base: position 138,389 of record CAVVUE010000022.1, read on the forward strand.
TTATCAGGTCCGACAATCGCCATACCTCTGGTCACCGAGAGAACTTAAGGTTGAAAACCTCAATGACAACTCACATTCATTGTTGATCTGCTCTCTTGTTCACACGCTGTCTTTGTGTACCTCTGTTCTCTCTTTACTAATTCATAAGTAATTGACTCCGTCATCCTGAGCGACCTGAACGCAGTAAAGGGGAGTCGAATGATCTGCGGTTCGGCCCTCCAGCGCAGGCCGAGCATCATTCAATTGCCTCCGCCGCTGGGCCAAGCCGCGCTGGCGCCGCCGCTCTTCACCTCGCTCAGGGGCACCATTCCCTTGTAGACGAATTTCTGCACACGCTGACCATGGTAGGTCTCGGCGGTGAAGATGTCTCCCTTGGAATCGGTGACGATGTTATGCACCGCGTAGAACTCGCCCGGTTGCCGGCCGCCATCGCCAAAGCTGTATAGCTCCTTCAACGACTGGCGATCGAAGACATGGATCTTCATGTTGGAGCCATCGGCGATGTACATGAACTTCTGCTCGGGATCCGGAGAGAAAGCGATCTCGAAGGGCGATCCGTCCCCGCGCGTACCGGGCTCCAGGACGAACTGCTTCACGTAGGTTCCATCGTATTTGAAAATCTGAATGCGCCGGTTCTTGCGGTCGCAAACATAGATCAGCCCGTCGTTGGAGGGATCGGCGCAATGCACCGGGTTGCCGAATTGCGGCGAATCCGGCTTGTACATCGGCAGCGGATCGTCACTGGGCGTGTGGCCAAACGCGCCCCACATGCGGACGAACTGCAAGGTATCCGCATTCCAGACCGAGACGCGATGGTTGCCGTAGCCGTCGGCTGCGATGAAATCGTGCGTTCCCGGGATGAACCGGATCTCGGCCACGCCTTTCACATTTTTGGTGTCTAGACTTCCCTTGCTTCCGTTGGCGCTGCCGATCTCACCCAGGAACTTCCCGTCCGGGCTGAACTTCAGGATGAAACTGTCGTGGTAAATCTGCTTGGCATTCACGTCCGCATCGGGAGCGGGCGCAGACGCCGCGGCGAATTGGGCCGCACTCCCCGGCGGAGGGCCAGGCTGGACCGCGCCGTTTCCGCCCAGCCACACGTTGCCGTCGCTATCAATCGTGATGCCGTGATTGGAGCTTGGCCAGTCGTGGCCCGGTGCCTTGCCCCAATGCCGGATCAGGTTCCCGGCCGGATCGAATTCCAGAACATCCGGAGCTGCCGTGCAACAATCCGCCTCGCCACGGGTGAGGTAGGATTCTTTCTCGTCCAGCGATTGCGGCCGGTGCACGATCCACACGTCGTCGTGCGCGTCGATTGCCACGCCGATGGTCATGCCCAGAATCCAGTGATTCGGCAATGGCTTGGGCCAAAACGGATCCACTTCAAACTTGGGCACCATCACCTCGTCACCGTCGTCCGCAGCGAGAACTGCGGCCCTGCTCTGCTTTACCAATACCAGACCCGCTATCAGAACCGCAGCCATTGCGGCAACGCCTGTCCATAAATAGATATTTCGTTTCACGCACCACTCCTCTTACCTGGAATTTCCATTTTGCTTTCCCGGCGGCGGAATTATACCGCCAGTTGCCGCTGCTGCGATCTTTTTCTGCATTCGATCCAGAGCCAATGAACCGGACGCGCCCGGCATAGCATTTGCCAGAACCAAAAGGCCATGATTTGCCCCATTTCGAAGCGATTTCTTAGACACCCCTCCCTCAACTCCCCTCCGTCGTCCAGATTGGTTTCGCCTTCCTGCCGAGCCTACCTCGCTGGCAGCGGCAAAGCCTCTATCTGCCGCAGCATGCTTCCGAACATGCGCCGCGTGAGATGGTTCCGCGCTGGAAAATGGTTCATGCTCGTAGGCGGAAAGCCCGTGTCCATGCCGCCGGCACACGACCTGTCTCCGCACAGCGAGCGTCGAGTTCGCCATGAAGTTCGGCGAAGTGCGGCACGACGATGTAGCCGGATCGCAGATCTCCGACCATCAGGCGCTTCTTCCCTTCAGCCAGGCACGGCACCACGAGCGGACACAGACAGGCAACCGAAAAAGGGAAACCGCCTTTGCACACTGCCGCGAGTTGCTCGGCACAACGACCTGCACAGATCGATCCGAAACAACGAGCCTGATGCATTGTCCCGCCTGCTCCGGAACCATGCTGGTCATCGAACGGATCACCAGTGCTCAACTTTATTTCCAGTCCGACCCGAGCCTCGCCACCCCACGGAGGTCCAGCGTTGACAGCTCATAAAACATCCATGGCCCACGATGCATCTACCCCGGTCGCCCCATGGCATGCTCGCGCTTGCAACGCTATCCTATGCCCGCACGCTGCTCACGCACCCTGTATACGGCACTCGCGCACACCTTGCAGCACTCAACTCCGCTCTCTGAAAAGGCTCTTCTCCCTCGGCTGGCTCGGGTCCGTGCTCGCAATAGCCACGATCGGCGAGACGACGCGATCGAAAGTACATAAGTAGATCACCGCATCCGCCGCAAACGCCGCAGGCTCAGTTCAAACGATCCTATCGAAACTGCCCCGGACGAATGCGCCGGGCTCAACCTCGCCTCGTCTGCCGGGGCAGTCCCGATAGGAACCTAACGTTTTCGAGGAGTAATCCTGACAATCGCGCGTAACCGGCTGTCAATGAGTGCTTCGCCCTGTCGCCATCTTACATTTGGCCAGTCCAACGACCTGCAGGCCGCAATCCAAATACTCGCGTCTTCCGAAGCTTTCGACGACAATCGCCCGCGGACCGAACAGCGGCAATCACACGTTGACACGTAGGAAAGCCGGGCCTACACTGCGCACAGTTCCCGCATCCCCCGGCCGGGATTTCTCCGCTTTCCGAGCACCCCGCAGACAGTAGGTTTGGCCATGCAGTTCCGAAGCAAGTCAGCTGTCGCCGCCATTTTTGCGGTCGCCCCTTTACTCGCGTGCGCTCTCTGCCAGTGCCCGTCTGTTTGCGCTCAGCCGGGGACCGGCGTTGCCGGGGCCGCCTCCGATCCGGCAACGCCAGCAGAAGTTCAGGCAAAGCTCGGCAAGCTGCAGGCTGATCTCAATGCGGCGCACCACAAGCGAAATGCGCAGAGAGAGGCCAGGACGCTGAACGCGATCGGCGACCTTTACTTCATGGTCTCCGCATATCAGCAGGCCGAGGACCACTACGGGCAAGCGCTGGCTCGCGCCGGCAAAGACGCTCATCAGCAGGCAGCGGCGCTCAACGGCATTGCGAACTGCTACCGGGTGCTGTCGCAGAATGACAAGGCGCTCGCGGCTTATCGGCAGGCGTTGGATGTTGCCACCGCTTCAGGAGATCTATTTGGCCTGGCGACGGCCTTGAACGGGATGGGCTGGGTGAACGCAAGCACGAGCCAGTATCAGAATGCGCTGGAGCTTCATAACCGGGCGTTATCCCTGGCGCAAACGATGAAGGACGAAGACCTCGAGGCGCAGGTCGAGAACAGAATTGCGGATGTTCACAACGACCTGGGCGAGAGACAGAAAGCGCTCGATGGTTTTAACCAGGCATTGACGATGCTTCGGAAAGTGGGCGACCGCGACAACGAGGCTGATGCCCTGGGCGGCCGGGGTCTTGTGTATAGCGGCATGGGCGAGCCAAATAAGGCGGTCGACGATTACAACCAGGCGCTGTCGATCTATCGCGAGGTGGGCGACCGCGATGGCGAGGCCATTGTACTTGGCAAGCTCGCTATTGTAGCCAGCGTTGTGGGCGAGCCCAGGAAGGCGCTGGACTATTTCAGCCAGGCGCTGCCGATCTTTCAGAAGGTGGGGGACCACGCCAGTGAGGCTACCGTCCTCACCGGCCTCGGCATTATATCCAGCGATGTGGGCGAGCCCAGAAAGGCACTGGATTATTACGGCCAGGCGCTACAGCTAAATCGCGACGTGGGTGACCGCGTTGGTATAGCCACGGCGCTGCTCGTCATGGGGCAATTGTCGAATGTCCTGGGTGAGCCGAGCAAGGCGCTGGACTACTTCAGCCAGGCGCTGCCGATCTACCATGAGGTGGGCGCGCGCAATTTTGAGACGACGACGCTGAACAACATCGGGACTGTCTATGCGGGTCTTGGCGAGCCGCGGAAGGCGTTGGACTACTACAACCAGTCCCTGCCCATCGAACGTGAGTTGGGTGACGCCGTCGGTGAGGCCGGTACGCTTTTTAGACTCGGTTCCTTGTACAAGGGACTCGGAGAGCCAAGAAAGGCGCTGGACTATTTGAATCAGGCGCTGCCGATCTTTTGCAAGGCGAACCGGCCGAATGACGTGGCGGCCACGCTGAACGACATCGGACTGGTGTACGGCGTTTTGGGCGAGCCGCAGAAGGCCCTCGACTACCTGAACCAGACATTGGCGCTGCGGCGTCAAGTGGGCGACCGCGACGGCGAAGCCATCTCCCTTAGCAACCTCGGCTTCGTATATGGCGTCTTGGGCGAGCCGCAAAAGGAACTCGACTATTACAACCAGGCGCTGCCGACCTTTAGGCAGGTGCAGGACCGCAATGGTGAAGCTTCGATGCTGAATAATATCGGCACCGTATACAGCGATTTGGACGAACCACAGAAGGCGCTTGACTATTTCAACCAGGCACTGCCCATTCGGCGCGAGGTGGGCGACCGGAACGGTGAAGCAGTCACGCTGGTCAACATCGCATCTGCAAACAGGCGCCTGGGCGATCCGCGGAAGGAACTCGATTATGGCAGCCAGGCGCTGCTGATCTTTCAACAGGTGGGAAACCGCGACGGCGAGGCCGCTACGCTGGACTTCATAGGCTCTGCATACAGCGGTCTGGGGAATCCTCAGAAGGCGCTCGATTATCACAAACAGGCGCTGGAGATCTTTCAAACGGTCGGCGACCGCGATGGCGAAGCCATGACACTGAATAACATCGGCTTTGTTTACACGAGCCTGGGCGATCCGCAAAAGGCACTGGGCTATCTGAATCAGGCACTGCCGATTGCGGCTTCGGAAGGCAGTCCGGTGCTTGAAGCCACCATCTTCTACGAAATCATGCTCGCCCAGAAGGACCAGCACCCTTCGCTGGCCGTCTTCTATGGCAAGCAGGCGGTGAACTTCGTCCAACACGTCCGCGGCAACATCCAGGGATTAGACAAGGAACTGCAAAAGAGCTTTCTCGCTTCGAAGGGGGATTACTACCACGATCTCGCCGATCTGTTGATCAACCAAGGCCGCCTCCCGGAAGCGCAACAGGTCCTGGATCTGCTGAAGCAGCAAGAGTATGCAGATTATGTTCGCGGCGAAAAAGTTGATCCGGCCGATCCGCTGTCGCTTACGCCCGCTGAGCTCGAGGCCGAGCATGACTACCAAAAGTCCACCGCGCAACTGGTCTCATTGGGAGAACAGTGGTCGGAGTTGAAAAAGATCGCCGCACGCACTCCCGAACAGGAGACGCAGTACCAGCAGCTCTCCGATCAACTCACCAAGGCCAGCCAGGGAATGAGCGATTACTACAGCAGGCTTTACAGCCTCTTTGGCAAAGACAGCGACGCCAACAAGCAGGTGGCTGATGTGAAGGGGGAAGCGGCTTCCTTAAAGCAGCAGATTGCGAAGATGCCGCACACGGTGGCCCTTTCCACAGTCGTTGCGAAAGATCGCTACAGCGTCATTGTCATCACGCCGTCAACCATGGTTGCCCGCGAGTATCCCATCGCCGAAAAGGACTTGAACCAGAAGATCGCGGCGTTTGAACAGGTGCTGCGTAACCCCCATAGTGACGCCAGGCCGGCGGCGCAGGAGTTGTACCAGATCCTGATTGGACCGATAAAGGCGGATCTGGACCAGGCTCGGGCAGAGACGCTGGTGTGGTCGCTCGACGGCGCGCTTCGCTACGTTCCGATCGCTGCTCTCTACGACGGCAAGCACTATGTGGTGGAACGCTACAACACGGTAACCATCACTCCGGCAAGCATTCCGCATCTGTCAGACAAACCGGATGTCAGCAACTTGAGCGCTGTGGCCATGGGCATTTCGCGCAAGTATGAGGAGAGTCTGCCTGCGCTGCCGGCAGTAGCGGGCGAGTTAGACGAGATCGTAAACGACGCGCGAGTGCAGGGGGCGAACGGTGTCCTGCCGGGAACCCTCCTGCTCAACGGTGATTTCACCGAGAAGGCAATGGAGAACCAGTTGGACGGCCAGCACACGGTGGTGCACATCGCCAGCCACTTTGTCTTCCAGCCCGGTGACGACAGCCAATCATACCTTCTCCTCGCTGGCAAGGAACAGGCGGGCGATGGATTTCATCTCACAGTAGCCGGTTTTCGCGATAACCAGAATCTGTCGCTTGATTCCACCGACCTGCTCACGCTTTCGGCCTGCGAGACGGGGATGAGCGGCAGCGCCAGCAACGGTCGTGAAGTCGACGGGCTTGGAACCACAGCGCAGCTAAAAGGAGCCAAGGCGGTCATCTCGTCGCTGTGGGAGGTGAACGACGCCAGCACTGGCGAATTGATGGCTGACTTCTATAAGCGATGGGCAGGTGGGGCAGGCAAAGTGATGAAGGTCGAAGCGCTGCGCCAGTCGCAACTGGATCTGCTGGAAGGTAGAGTAACTCCGGAGTCCGGGTCGAGCGGCAGGGGTATCGCTGCTGTTGAGAATGATTCTACTGCGCAAAACATCCCGACCGGATATGCGCAGCCTTACTATTGGGCGCCGTTCGTGCTCATGGGCAACTGGAAGTAATTCTGCTTAAACGAGTGCATAATCGCTGATGCACTCGTTGACCGATTGATACCACAAAGTCGGCATGGCGGCTGGAATCCCGGGATGGAGCACACTTCGGTGGTTCCCGTCGCAATCGGCGTCTGCCGGTATGAATCTTGGGGGGAACGAGTTTACTGCACGGTTAGAGCTATTGATCCCATCTGCGTAATGCTTCCGGAAGTCCCGGTGCCGGTAATGGCGTACGTACCCGGATTGGCACCGGGACTTGCTCCACCTCCGCCGCCTCCAATGCCGCTAGTGCCCCCGCCGCAGCCGAGCACAACTCCAACGACCGAGAAAATCAATACGAGCGTTCCCAAGGCGCTCCACCATCTCCGCCGCCGGGATCGCCGCTTTCTTCGCCAAATTGATAGGTAAATGAATTGAACGAGGAGCCGTGTGATGCATATCACACTCGATGCTGGTAAGCCCATTTGAATTGAGATCCGAGTATAATCCAACTCGATGAAGCGCGTAGTCACAGTCGCTCTAACTGTTGCCCTGCTGGCGATAGTTATCGCAGTATTTGCCTCCCCCGCAGTCGATCTTCAGCCAACCGCCCTTCGAGTGATCCTTTGGATCGTGGCGCTGTTCGCCTCTCTAGAGGTCGTCAGAATTGGCCCTTCGGGGGTTCAGGAATTGGGATCGGGGAAACGCATACAAGCTAGAGATCAGGCGATCGATTTATCTTCACCATCCCTCGTAGACCTCGATTGCGTCAGACTTTGTTAGGTCTTCTCACCGCCAGCCGCAACATTCGTCCTCTACAAATCTCTGATTGAGTGCGAGTTCGCACTCTCTCCTGCTGGCTTCCGAGTTGGAAGCGGGGGCGCCACGAGTACGTTTGGACCACGCAGCCATTCAATTGCCTTGGACAAAAAGATAATGAACTTCCTGCCGGGGATTCCGCGCGCCCGTGTGCGTGCGCTAATGCTCGACTACGACGGTACGCTCGCACCTTTCTGTGTAGACCCGGCCCGAGCATTTCCGTATGCTGAAATTTCTCCGCTTCTTGAACGCCTTCAGAAGCAAACTGACACGCGCCTTGTCATCGTCTCTGATCGGCCGGCAAACAGCGTCGCTCGTCTGTTGCGCCTGCCCGGTGTCGAAATCTGGGGCCGTCATGGACTGGAGCAACTCAGCGCGGATGGCACCTTAAACAGGCCAGACATTCCAGCTGAGTCGCTGCAGGCCATCGCTGAAGCAGCAGAAATGCTGATGAAGGAGGGTTTGGGGGAGTTCGCAGAGCACAAGTTCGCTTCCATCGCGATTCATTGGCGTGGGAAGGAGGCACTTGCCGGTCATCTTACACGCCGCGTGTTACGGACCTGGTCGATTATCCAGCGTAGCAAGGGTGTTCGTCTCGTTCTGTTTGATGGCGGAATCGAGATCGCGGCCTCCGCAAGAAACAAGGCCGACGTGGTGCAAGCGGTGCTGAGGGAAATCGGACCAGACGCTGCTGTCGCCTATCTCGGAGATGACACGTCAGATGAAGACGCGTTCGGAGCGCTACATGGTCGAGGCCTCAATATCCTCGTCCGCGAGGAGTATCGAAGGACCGTGGCTGATGTTTGGATTCGCCCGCCTGACGAAGTGGCGGCCTTTCTCTCGGCCTGGATCGCAGCTTGCAGCAGTTCCCTGTGAACTGGTCACTTTCTTCACAATTCGAGCGAGTTCAATCTCGAATGCCATTGCCACCCAGCCCAAGAACCGGCGCCGCATCGGATCCCCAGCCACACCAACGCTTGACGGCGGCATCTTCACTCGTGGGCCAACGATCCGAGATTCGAGCGCATGCCCAATCGTCCGGCGACTCGATCCTGATTGCGGATTCGCGCAGCATCGACGAGCATTTTGCCGGCCCAGCGGTAGACGTTGAATTGAGCCAGAACAGTTCGCATCGATCTCATTCGGTCCTGTTGTTCTTCAACGGGCATGGATAATGCCGTCGCAAGGGCCTCACTGCTGGCTTCCAAATCGTAGGGGTTTACGATAAGAGCTTCAGTCAGTTCTCTGGCCGCTCCGGTGAATTCGCTCAGCACAAGGACTCCTCGCAGATCAGTGCGAGCCGCAACGAATTCTTTTGCAACCAAATTCATTCCGTCATGCAGGCTGCTAACGTAACAGACGTCGGCCGCCCTGAAGAAGCGAAACACTTCTGGTGGCTCGTGATGAGTCCGCAATAGGAGAATGGGTTTGTATTCGCCTTCTCCAAAGCGGCTGTTGATTCTGGCTGCTAGCTTCACTACGCTCTCGTTAAGATCCCTGTAGCGCTCAATCTTAGTTCGGCTTGGCGCAGCCAATTGCGCAAACGTGAAACATCCCTGATATTGTGGGTACCTCTCCAAGAGGCGCTCTACAGCAAGCAGTCTCTCCTCGATGCCCTTTGTGTAGTCCAAACGGTCCACTCCCACACCCAATAGCGCATTTGGCCTCAGGCCCCAATCGCGCCAGACCTGCGATTTGCATTCGTCAGGACTGGGTGCTGTCTCAACCCAACGGTTGGGCCATTCGATGGCAATCGGATACGGGCGGATGAGAGTACGCTGTCCTTGCATAATCACCGCATTGCTCTCGCGATCGATGCGGGTTTCCAGATACCGATCGACGGAGTCAAGGAAGTTGTTGCAATGAAGCTGTGTGTGGAATCCAAGGATACTGCTTCCCAGCAATCCTTGCAGGAGTTCATTTCGCCAGGGACAGATTCCCATTCGCTCGGCGTTCGGCCACGGCACATGCCAAAAGGCAATGATCGTCGCCGAGGGCAGTCGCTTACGAATCATGGTCGGCGCAAGTGCAAAGTGATAATCCTGCACCAGGATGATCGGATCATCTGAATCTATCTCGCTACAGACCGCGTCTGCGAATTTCTGATTGACCTCGCGGTACCGGCGCCAATCCTCCGCGCGAAAGATAGGCCGCGCATGGGCAACGTGGCAAAGAGGCCAGAGGCCTTCGTTGGCGAATCCATAATAGTAGCCCTGTTGCTCCTCATCGGACAGCCAGACGCGCCGAATGTGATAGGACTCTTCACCCGGAGGAACGCTCACGTGATCGTGCCGATCGACGGTCTCGCGATCGGCGCTGCCGCTTCCGTGCGCAACCCAGACGCCGGAGCAGGCACGCATCACCGGTTCGAGTGCCGTAACCAATCCGCTGGCAGGATGCTGGATTTCGATTTTGCCATCCGAAGTGCGCTGATGAATGTAAGGCTCTCTATTCGCGAGTATCACGATCTTTTCGCCGTGCAGATGCTGGTTCAGTATCGACTTCAGCCGTACCGGAGTCCATTGCCCTGGAGCATCTTCCTGCTCAGCAGACATGCGTCCAATCAGTTCACGCACGTCACTCAAGATCGGTTGAAACTCTCGACTTTGCTTCCCCCCACCGCGCAGCAGGCGACGCAATTCGAGCATCCAGTCGTGACGCGCCCTTCTGGCTACGAAAAGAGGGACGCCGAAAGCTGTGACGGCCAGGATTCCAAAAACAACAATTAGAAAAGTTCTCGCCCGATCTTCGCGCCTCTCGATGTAGCTGAGGTCCTGGACCATAACAACGAAGCCTAGTTCCCCCTGTGCTCCAGAGAGAGGCAAGGCGCTCACCTGTACACGCCCGGTTGGCAGCGATGCGAATGTACTCCACTCGCGAAACGGCTCCTGCGTCTCACCTGCCTCGCGATCCGCGATGCGGACTCGAGGACCGACCTCCATACAGTTGAATTCCTGCGGAAAGCCAGGAGTGCTCGACCGTGTGCTTAAATCTGTGTTGCATGCAGATACCGCCATAACACGTTCGTCACTCGCGATGCCCAGAAGGAGACTGTTCAACTCCGCGGAGTTGTTCCATGCACCAGCCAGAGAATGGCTCGCACTTGTCAGCACCAGATGTGCACGCGATGTAACATCACGTTCGAACCACTCGCCAGCCGTGGTCTCGACGACTCCGGACGCTGCCCACGTGAGCAGGGCCAGTCCCACGATCAGAACTAGTATTACTTGTGCAATTCTCGGCATCTTTATTCCAGTTTACGTCCAACGAGATCGCACGGTCGATGAGCGCCGACCTGCGCAATGTCCAGCACAAAGGATCTGCCGCAATTGCTTACCTTTTCTTTCCACTGGAATGCCGACCAGCTTGCGGCACATGCTGTCCATTAAGAATCAATGTCGGAGAGTTTAGCGGTGTGTAGATCTGTGGGCGCACAGGGTTATGCCGCCGGAGGCATGTCGCAGTTTCCACCCGGCTCGCACCGCGTGAAGGTATTGTCGAAGTCCGTCCAGAAGCCCACCTGAGCAAGAGCACCCGCGGCATTGCATGGAGGCAATGGCCTCCATGCGCAGGTCTCTAGTTAGGGAGGACCTCGGCGTTGGCGGCGGTGAGGGTGATGGAATTGCCGCCGGGCTTGAGGGTGACTGGCGCGTCCCACACGAGGGCGCCTTTCGTGCCGGCCGCAGCGCAGAAGAGATAGTAGGTTCCTGGCTGCACCGAGGCGGTGAGGGTGGCTTTTCCAGAATTATCGAATGCGGCACTGCCGACGAAGTAGGGGTGCATGGCGGTAGCGTAGGCAGGGCAACTCTTTGGCGGGCCACAGTTGGCCATATACGCCTGCAGCGCTTTGCCCGGGGTCAAGTTGGCGGGGATGGGCGCGCCAACCTTGCGGAGAGCGATGTCATACCGCGCGCTCATGAGCGCGACGGGGCGTCCGGCGAGCGGGTTTTGGGCAATAGGGAAAGACGTAGTGATTGCAAGCGTCAGACCGGAGGGCGCGGCGGATGTGACGGCCGAAGCTGCCTCGACAGGTGAAGCTCGTGGCGGTGCAGCCGAGGGGCCGGACGCAAGCGTGGTGGAAGTAGAGGCGGACTGCGCAGGCCTGAATGTGCCGAGGTTGCAGGTTTCAGAGTGAGGCGTGTAGGTGACGTCGGAGCCGTTCATTCCAGAAACGAGGCGACCGTTGACGGCAGTGGAACCGTAGCCGCGGAGAGTGTTGTCTGGCTCGACGATGAGGGTGAAGGGACCGCCGCTGTTTTGAACGTGGATGAGGAAGTTCGAGGGCGCGTTCTCTACCGTGTAAGGGGCTTTGACGTGAGCCTGGCCACAGTCGAGGATGACAGCATCGCCGGCGAAGTCGAGCTTGAGGCCGCCGGGGCTGGAGTACTCGCCGATCATGCGAATGCCGGGCTTGGAGGCCGGGGCAATGGTATTACCCATCCCCAGGAGGGCGCCGACTACCGGCAGACCCTGTAATTGGGAATCTGCGTTTGAGGCTGCGGACTGCTGCGCAGGCGACGGAGGATTGAGAGGAGTGGCGATGTTGCAGCGTTCCATTTTGACAGCGTACCTGGGAATGCGAGTGCTGGAGCTGCAACCGTTTGGGCAGTCGCTTCCGTAGTGTGTTTTGGTCTCGATGAAATAACCGATGATGATGCGGCCCTTCACGTCGACGAGGCCTGGGCCGGCAAGCGATCCGTCAGCGCGGAGAAAGAGGTGGATGGGGCTGGGCTCGTTCTGAACTGCGATGTCGACGGTGCGTCCGTTTTTCTGGATGTGGTATGGATGTCCATCAGCCACCAGCTTGCCGCAATCCCCGATGTAGGCGCTGGATCCGTCGAACGAAACGGTAGTGACCGTAGCCGGGTTGTGATAGAGGCCACCCATGGTAACCCCAGCGACGGTGGACGCGAAGGCCGCACCCGCGTCCATTCCAGCCATATGGAAAAGACTTGTGCCCATGCCTTTGCCCAGGCACCCAAGGGCGCTACCGCCAAGCTCGAGGCAGCGGCGCGTTGCTACCGATCCGGCATCGTTAGGCATGCCGTTGGGGCCTACTCCGCTGTTGCCCTGCTGGGCCTGCTGTGTCTGCTGTGTCTGCTTCCGCATCCGTTCTTCGTGTTCTTTGTAGCTTTGCGCAAGGCCAGTTTCAGCGTTGTGATAAGCGGTATTGGCCTGCGCGCCGGAGAGCTGATGGACCCAGTCCAGGGCGTTGTTCATCTCATATCTGCCTTCCAGGCCGCTCCAGGCAGTCACTTCCGCGGGGGTGTGACTTTTCTTGTATGCCTGCTCGATCTGGTAAGCAGCGAGCGAGTAAGCATCGCGCACCTGTATCTCACCCGGGGTGTAAGGGCCGGAGTAGGAGCGGTTCTCCTTGATGCGCTGGATGTATTCCATCAGATAGTTGAAGATGGCCGCCTGGCGGGCCATGGTATCGCCTTCGTCCGTGCCCTTGATTTTGGTCTTGACTCGCTCCACCGAGGGCAGATCTTTGGTGTAGTCGGAGCCAGCGATCTGGGCAAGGGCGTAGCCGCAGAGCAGGCACAGCAACGCCGCCAGCAAGACAATGCGGCGATGCAACGATGAGAACAGTGGGGAAGACGAGGCGTTCATGGTTCACGCTCCTCAGTCAAGATTGCATGTTAAGGTGCCGCCGCCGCGGGCGCCAACAATTTTCCGCATAGCGTCGGCGGAATCCCCGCACGCGACCCGGTTGCAAGGCGCCGCAGCCGCTGAACGCGTGGCGCCGCCTTTACCCGTCGTGGCAGCCCCGCGCAAGTCTACTTCTCTTTGCGCAACCCAGGCGTGGTACTCCCGGCGGATGTGCTCGATATCGACCGAGGGCTCGGGGTATTTCATGTTCAGCGACTCCAGGTGTTCGACGACGATACGTGCGATGGCCAGGTTCCGGAACCATTTGTGGTTGGCTGGAATTATGAACCAGGGGGCATACTCCGTGCTGCACCGTGAAAGTGCATCCTCGTATGCTTTTACATAATCGTCCCAAAAGCCGCGCTCCTTGTAATCGGCCTCGCTAATCTTCCAATGCTTGGTTGAATCATCCAGCCGCTCCTTGAAGCGCTTCAGTTGCTCCTCCTTGGAGATGTGCAAGTAGAACTTGAGAATTTGGGTGTCGTGCTCGGCAAGGCCCTTCTCAAAGGCGTTGATACGGTCATATCGTTTGGACCAGATGCCTTCGGGGACTAGATGGTGGACGCGAACGACCAGCACATCTTCATAATGCGAGCGGTTGAAGATCACGACTTCTCCTCTAGCGGGCGCGACTTTGTGTGCCCGCCAAAGGGAGTCGTGGGCCAGCTCCTCGGCCGAGGGCTGCTTGAACGCGGCCACGCGGCAACCCTGCGGATTCATTGCGCCCAGGACGTGATTGATTGCGCCGTCCTTTCCGCCCGTGTCCATCGCCTGGAGACAGATCAGAAGAGAATGCCGCCGTTCGGCATAGAGCAGATCCTGAAGTTCGCACAGCCGTTTCTGCATGTGTGCGATTTCTTCTTCGGCAGACTCGTGGTCCTCGTGGCCGTCTTTGAACGAGGGGTCAACCTCGCCGAGGTTCACCTTTTTCCATGCCGGAACTTTGAACCGCTGCGAATAATTCATAACTGTTTCTCGAGGAAAGTCTAATGCAGGTACACATGGTTTTAAAGAAGGCCGATTGGCACCGCCCAGACTCTATCACTCCACAAGGGACTATCTTCGGGGAGCAGTGCACCTGATTAACGTTGCCGGTGCCCCCCGCTGGGGCTATAATCGCCGCGTCCAAAAAAGGCCTCATCTTTGGGTTGTTCCCCGATCTGCGGTCTGACAGACATGGGAGGAAGCATATGCTAAGAGGATTTATGAGGTTCTCTTTCATCGTGGCATGTTTTTCGTTGGCTTCTCTTGCCGCAAAAGGTCAAGAATTGGTTCATGCCCTGGCGAGGACAGTAACTTCAATCAATCCGGCTGCAAAGACGATTACGATCAAGACCGACGGCGGCTCCGAAAGTCTTTTCAAAGACATGATCAATCCAACAACTTCGATCGAATTCGACCCGAGCATCCGCACCGATGCGACCGCTGCAGACGAATTCAAGCAGAGTGGGGTGCGCGTGATCGTCTATTATTTTGGAATCGGCGACGTCCGCACGGTAGTTGCACTGCATAGCCTCGGGCCAGGACCCTTCACCATAAGCAGCGGAACAGTCGTTAGCTTCGACAAACGAAGCCATACGTTCTCGATCAAAGACAAAACGGGGGCAGTTGAGTCTTTCAGCATAGTTTCAAATACGGTGGTTGAGACCACATTTGGGGCCCGAGAAGGATCCAGCTTTAGTCCCTCCGTGGGCGACCGGGCGCGAGTCACCGCGGCAACGGTGAATGGGAGCACGGCTGCACTGTTTATAAATACGTTGGTTGTCAACTGAGCGGACTTCGAAGCCTGCTCCTGCTAGGCATGCAGTAAGATCTCCGGCGCATCATGCCAGGACAATGGCATGGTGCGCAGCAGTCAAAGATGGGACTATTTATGCTGGGTAAAGTCCATTTCCTGGTCTGATCGCCGTGTGAATTCTCTTCGCAGCAGAGATGGAATTTGCGGTACCTTCACAGTCTGAGTATTCGCCAAGACCGGCGCGGCAAGTCTTGATCGTAACCTTATGGACTGCGGTGGCGCTCGCTCCTTGGGGTCGCATTACTGAAGGACAAAATATGATGGAAGACGCACATGCCAATGCGGTCCCGAAGCAGACCCGACTGCAGCGCTGGCTAAAAATCGCTCCAAAGCAGAAACCGAAAGTCTATGCGCAGATATTCGACGGAGCTGACATATCCAGTCTCAACTATTGGTTTGAGATCGTCTTTTCTGCGGGCATTGCGGCTTTGGGTCTGGTACTGAACAGCCCTGCCGTCATCATTGGCGCCATGCTCATTTCTCCTTTGATGGGGCCAATCATGGCTGCAGGATTGGCGCTTGCGGCAGGCGACCTCTACCTCGCGATCAAAGCCACCGCGAACCTTACAGCCAGCATTTCACTGGCAATAGGATTCTCAGCTTGCATCGTCTGGCTCCTGCCCTTTCATTCTGCAACCAGTGAGATATTGGCGCGGACCAACCCAACATTGCTCGATCTCGGGGTAGCTCTGTTTTCTGGGTTGGCCGGTTCTGTTGCGGTTTGTCGGTTTGGGGGAGGGGAAGCGGTAACAACGCTTCCGGGGGTCGCCATTGCAGTCGCATTGATGCCGCCGCTGTGTACCATCGGATTCGGGTTGGGGAGCGGCGCAAACACCCGGATCATGGGCGGCGCAGGCCTTCTCTTCTTAACCAATCTTGTTGCCATTGTTGCCAGTGCCTTTGTTGTCTTCCTGCTCACGGGCATGAATGCTCCCGCGATTCGAACAGAGATGGAGCACTCCCGAAAGAGCGAACTGCTCGCCCGCCTCCCGTCGCAAGGACTACTTTCGAAAGCGTTGATGAACAGCGGGCAACTCCGATGGCGAATCTTGTTGCTGGCTATCTTGCTTGGAGTCATAGCCCTCCCGTTAAGAACGGCATTCATGCAGGTCGCCGGCGAAGCCGTAACCAGAAATGCCGTACAGGAGGTGGTGAAGGGGTTGTTGCCGCCAGGGACGCTGGTCTCTCAGCAAGTTGAGGTGGGGCGCGAGGATGTTGCGGTGCGCCTGGTTTCGACTCGAACGGTCTCGAAGGAAAGGATTCAAGAAGCTGAGCGAGAGATCGAAAGACGCTCCGGGCGGAGAGTCGAGCTCTCCGTAGCGAGCATCGCGAGCCAGAGTGAATTGGCCGAGTTGATGCAGCGGCTTTCCGCGCCACCGCCGCCCCCACCAGCTCCGCCTGAGACTCTGGAGCAGATTCATAACGAGGTCATCAATCGCATCAAGCCGATTCTCAGCGAGGTCTGGCCGGCTGAGGTGCCCATCCAAAACTTCGACATAGCGTTCAGTTCGACTGGTACGGCTTTAAGCGTGCAATACCAAAGCGATCGCGAACTAGGAAAGCTCTCACAGGACATTCTGACTAGGGAATTGCAGGAGAAACTTGGGGCACCGGATATTTCTCTAGTTGCTCATCGCGTCTCACCCCCTCGAAAGGGAACCAGGAAAACGAAGCGGGAGCCGAACTGACCTCGCAAACGGACCGGCGCGAGGACAAGATCGACAACATCTCGCGTCCTTGGCGCATTTCAAGCGATTTGCCCGCTATGATCCGTTTAGTCCTTCTATTCGCGATGCACGCTAGCTGCGCTCCTAAATAAATTTCTTTAGACGGTGAGTACCGGGCAAGGCGACTCACAAATGATTGTGTACAAACTTGACCAAATCCAGGAGACGTCTCCACGGAAATGTCTGCGGCCTACGATGAGCAAGTCTGCCTCCTTTTCGATTGCAGTCTGGCGAATCCCTTCGGAGACAGAGGCATCCAAAATGCGCACGCAAGTCGACTCGCTGGAGTCTAAACCATCAGCGCCGGTCTGTTCGAAGGCGTGCCGGATGAATTGCGTGGCCTCGTCCTCGCTTCGCGCGTCGCTCGAAGAGTGGATGTACAACAGGCACACTCGGGCGCGGTAAATGTCGGCCAGAAAACGGGCCATTTTCAGGGTAGCTTCAGATTCAGGATCGAATCGCGCAGCGCAAAGAATCGACCGATAGACGCCTTGCGAACTCATTGGGGAGAAAGGTTCGTGCGCACTCGTAAACACCGGGCAGTCAACGTCGTGGATCACCTTCGCCGCAACCGAACCCAGAAGCATCCGGCGGAATCTCCCCAAACCGCGGGTTGGCATCATTATGAGTTCCGATTGCTCATGCATTGCGGCCCACTCAATCACCGTCGCTGGGTCGCCGTCTTCTATCTTGCTTGTCCACCGGATGTCCGAAAGCCGTATGGCGGCAACGCGCGGTCCAGCCTGTGAGCTGCCGATATGGATCCAGTTGGATCGGCCAAGGGCCACTGGCCTCATCGAATTCTCGGCCAGGTTGTTCGACAGTTCCAGTTCGGGGTGCTCGAGGAAGCGGGTCAGTTTTTCCCAGAGTGTCAGCGTGTATTTGCAGGCCTGACCGGCCTTGCTGCCGGGCAGCACGGTTTGGCGCGTGGCCAGAATGTGCCCGCGAATTTCGTTGAGTACGGATGGCGCTTTTTCCTGGCGCAAGCGGTGACGTGCAGCGTGATCCAGTTTTTCTTCCCGTTTCATTTGAGGCGTAGGCTGCAAAGCGGCCGTTGGGTGAGAACTGCGCACTTGTCGCTCCGAAGCCGCCTTGAACGAAAGGAAAGGGTTTGCGGTCGCCAAAGAGCGGCAAAGCCCACAGCTCGGTTACATTTGCGCTGCCTCCTGTGTCGTAGACGGCATAGCGGCCATCGGCCGAGATGTCATTGATGTACTTGTATTGACCCTTGGACTGATAGTCCGTCAGGGTGCCACCCAAACCATCGGCGGCTTGTTGATAAATGTCATATTGGCCACTGCGATTGGACGAGAAGAAGATCTGGCTCCCGTCTGCTGACCAGACGGGATTCAAATCGTCGGCAGGATTAAACGTAAGGCGCGAGCCAGTTCCGCGCTCCAGGTCGTAGATCCAAATGTCGCCTTCATGTGTATCGCCCACTGTAGCAGCAAGCCGGGTCCCGTCGGGTGAGAGTGCCGGGAACGAGTAAATATCCGGCTGGCCGACAGTGCCAAGCTTCTGGCCTTTGCGGCTGAACCAAGTCATTTCGTCGTCGGCCGTGGCCGTCACGGTCTGGTAGGCAAGCACACCTGAGGGCGAAACACAAAAGTAGCCGTAGCTCGCACCTGCGTATTCTCCAACGCTCTGGGCGACCGGGGCCGATGGCCCGGTGAAGCGCAGCGCGCGGGCACTGAACGGGCGCGCCATCAGCGTACCGCGATTCAGATAGAGCGTAAGCGTCTTGTCTTCCTTTCAATTAATGGGATGGTCCGCGTGCGCCGTGAAAGGCGTTTAGTCCACAGTGGGTGCAAGTCCCACCCGGGAACTGGTTCGTTCCGCCCGGTAGCAATCGGAGCAGCGGTGGAGGTAACAAGGCTGCTGAAGCCTCCGATGGAAGAGGGTCGTAAAAGCGACTCAGCAAGCGTGCAGGCCGTAACGTGAGTAAACGCTGAGCAAGCCTCGAAAACCATGATGCAGGTGCCGACCCGCCGCGGACTTGGGGAAGGCCGATGAGGGGGAAGAGCTTGAGCGAACAGCTTCCTTCAACCTGCCGGGGTAGTGGCGACGGCATGTAAGCAAAGGGGACTGAATGCAACACGGGAAGCCCCAGCGGTGATTGCGGTCGGATCAACTGGCAGCTCGCGAGAGACAGGCCGGGCCGTTCGGGGTGGCGGAGAGGCTCGTAGTACCGATGAAGCCGGGTAATGCCGGTGGAGGGAAGGGGCCTCAGTTGAAGACGAACGTCAGAAGCGACAAAGGACTATGGGATTGGTGAAGAGCCTAATAACCCAAACAAGCGTTCAGAAGTTGCAGACGGCGTTACACGCAAAAGCGAAGGAATCGCCTAACTTTCGGTTCTACGCGCTATATGACAAGGTGTACCGGACGGACGTAGTGACGTTCGCTTACAAGTGCTGCAAAGCCAACGGTGGATCAGCGGGAGTAGACGAGCAAACGTTCGGGGACATTGAAGCGTATGGAGCAGAGCGATGGTTGGACGAACTGGCGCAAGAGCTGAAGAGTCAAACCTATCAACCGCAACCTGTGCGTCGGGTATATATACCCAAGCCGGATGGGAAGCAAAGGCCGTTAGGGATACCAACAATCCAAGATCGGGTTGTGCAGACGGCAGCACTGTTGGTGCTCGAACCGATTTTCGAAGCCGACTTGCAGCCGGAGCAGTATGCCTATCGAGCAAACCGCAGCGCGTTGGACGCAGTGCGACATGTCCACAAGCTGATGAATACTGGCCATCGCAAGATTGTCGATGCGGATCTTAGCGGCTACTTGGATCGTACTTCATACTGCCCCCATATTCATGAAGTAGCGGCAAATAGGTTGGGTTGATCGTCGAGGACCTTAATTCGCAAGCCTTTGCGACGTCCGCTGGTGACAAGCATGGCTTCGAGTTCGCCACGCTTTACACGCTGCAACACGGTCTGACGCGAGACACCCAGTTTCATGGTTGTTTCCAGCATGGGCAGATACTCCGGCGGGGCCTGTGGCGCGATGCGGTCCCGCAGTTCTTCGGTGATGCGGATCTGCCATGGCGCGCCGGGAGTGACCTGTTCACCGGCGATGAAGCCTTCAGCCAGCCAGCGATGGATGGTGGAGGTGTTCATACCCAGGATTTGTGCGGCTTTGCGGATGGAGACGACTTCGCCCTGCGAAGGCTCGGCTGGTGGCTGAAAACGCGGGATGCCGCGATAGCGGCGCAAACCGCCGACATGAACGGCGGTGAAGCGTTCTCCATTCGCCGTCTTGCGCCCCTGACGATTCAGGATGCCGGCGATGACCTCGTCGGGATAGAGCGCGGCTAGGCGGCGCAGCAGCGAGAGGGTGTCTTCACTGGTGCGACGACCGCGCGGCTGGGAGCGCGGCAGAGGAAGATCGATCTCGGTTAGTTCGCCACCCCGCCAGCGTAGCGTCAGATGGGCTCGATGTTCGGAGCGATCAACAGCTACGATCACTTCCTCCAGCAGCGTGCGCAACAGTTCCTTGCGGTCGCGATCTGTGGTGGTGGGCGCATTCCAGACTTTGCGCAGATCGGAGCCCAGAGCGCGGAGCCCGCTCTTTTCTTCCAGACTGAGTGTGCGCGGACGTTGTTGTTGCCGGCGCTCCAGTTCCGCCTCAGCCGCTGTGAGATCGCGCAGCCGTTTCTCCCACTCGGTTTCCAGCCCACGCGCCACCAACCTGTTCTCCGGCTCCACGGCGCGATACTGGCGCTCGGCGCGCTCTGCCTCGTAGCGCGCACGTTCTACGGCAAGCCGCCACTGGCTGAGCGCGGCATCGTGATCGGCCTCCAGTTGCCGCATCGCCAGTTCGGTAGCTTCGACCGCAGCCGGCGTCAACGCCTTCAGAAATGCATCTGTTACCGCCTGATCGATCTGGATGCCGCCGATGTTGAGACAGTAGACGCCACGGCCCTGCACGATATCTTTGCCCGAGCAGTGATAGCCAGGCGAAGCGTTTCGGCCGCGATAGTGCGTGTGCAGATGCCGGCCACACTTGCCGCAGATCGCCAGACCCTGCAGCAATGCGGCGCCTTCTCTCACTGCGCCGCCTGCCTGGTGAGGTTGAGGATGAACGTTGGCGTCGATACGCACCTGGTTGGCCTGATAAGTTGCCCAGTCGATGTATCCCTGATGGTGATCGGGAAGAAGCACCGCCCACTCAGCCTGAGGCAGATGGCGCGTCCGTCTGCGCAACCTACCCTGTTCATCGATATAACGTTCATGGCGGCACTTGCCGTATGCATATGCGCCAGCATACACCGGATTAGTGAGCACCTGATGGATGGCGGTATACGTTGGAGCAACCCAGCGAATCGGGCTGTGCATGTGAGCGCGCAATGGGAAGCTAAGGCCTTCGGCGCGAAACCAGAGCCA
>CAVVUE010000023.1:0-396023 GCA_963751285.1 uncultured Acidobacteriaceae bacterium
TTTAGGCGCAATGCTGTTCACTTAAGAAAGATCATGCCCCAGGATGACATCTGCCAGTCCCACCCATTCCGCAAAAAACGCGGAATGGATGGGGCACCCGTATGATTTCAACTACGTGCAAACCCGTTAAATGAACAGCATTGGGGTTAGGCGAGCGCCAGGTCTACCGCAGCGAGGGCGTGAAGTTCAGTGGTGTCGTAGAGTGGCACCGGGCTGTCGACCTGCTGAATGAGCAAGGGGATCTCAGTGCAGCCGAGGATGACGCCTTCGGCCCCACGCGCCACCTGGCGAACAATAATCTCGCGATACGCCTGGCGCGAGTGTTCCTCAAGCTTTCCGAGCACGATCTCCTCGAAGATCACGCGATGGATGGTGTCGCGGTCGGCCGCGTCGGGGACGAATACATCGATGCCGCGCGCGCGAAGGCGTTCCTTGAAAAACTCCTCCTGCATGGTGTAAGCGGTGCCGAGAAGGGCCACCCGGTGCAATCCGTCGGCAATGATTTTGGCGGAGGTGCAATCGCAGATGTGGACGAGCGGAATGGAAATGGCCGCTTGCACCTGCTCAGCCACGCGGTGCGCAGTGTTGGCGCACAGGAGCAGCATATCGGCGCCTGACCGCTCAAGATCACGCGCGACCTCACAGAAGAGGGCGGCGAGGACATCCCACTGCGCCGTCCTCGCCAACATCTCGGGCTCAGTGAAATCGAGCGAACGCATGACGATGGCGGCGGAATGCATTCCGCCTAGGCGCTGCTGCACCGCGCGGTTGATGAGACGATAGTAGATCTCGGTCGCTTCCCAGGTCATGCCGCCGATGAGACCGATTGCCTTCATCGTTTGTCGTCCTTTCATGCGCTGGCGGCTTGGCCGCGCGGGTTCGTAATGATCTTCCGACGTGTGCGGGTCTGGAGACCCGCACGACAGCCGGTCTGGAGACCAGCGCTACATCCGAGAGCGGGCTCGTCGGGGACCCCGGTCTACCACCCCAACGAGCCAAGAGCGGGCTCGTCGGGGACCCCGGTCTGACACTGATGTCGGCGTGGGTGCTCGGGAACCATGTTAGCTGAATCGAGCTCCGTGGTGGGTTGCGATGTGGTGCGGACCGTGTAAGATACCGCGCGAACGAGGCTTTACCGTGAGAGGCGCAGAGCCTATGATGTTGGCCAACTGAAATGGCTGACACTGAAGCGCTGCTGAAACGCTGGCAAGCGGCCGGCGTCCTGGATGCGGAGACGGCTGCACGCATTCGCGCGCATGAAGCGAAAGGCGCGGGTGAGACGCCTGCCGGACTGAAGTGGCAGGGAGTGACGGCGCTGATTCTTGGCGCCATTCTGCTGGCGTGCGGCGTGGTGCTGTTTGTCTCGGCGCATTGGGACCAGATGGGGCCGGGCGCGCGCTTTGCGCTGACGCTGGCCATGGTCGCCGTCTTCCATATCGGCGGTGGCCTAGCTCGCGCGAACTTCGGCGGGATGAGCTCGGCGCTGCATGCCGTGGGGACCGTGGCGACGGGTGCGGCGATCGCGCTGGTGGGACAGATCTTCAACATCCAGGAACACTGGCCGGCAGCGGTGCTGCTGTGGGCGGTGGCGGCGCTGTTCGGGTGGATGCTGTTGCGGGACCAGGCACAGCAGACGCTGGCGCTGCTGCTGGTGCCGGCGTGGATCTTCTGCGAGCTCGGTTACCGCGTGCAGGGCTACATCGGCGATGACATCTACATGGGCCGGCTCTTCCTGGTGTGGGCCGTCCTGTACATCACGTTCTTTCTGGATTCGCGACGGAAAGCGGTGCAGGGAATCCTTTTCGGCGTAAGCGTGATTGGCGCGGTGACGGGCATCGTTCTGATGCTGATGAGCTGGGAATCGTGGTCGTCGCAGCAGAGTTTGATTCCGTTCGGCACGCGGGTGTGGGCGTGGATGGCGATTGCCGCGCTGCCGCTGATTGTGAGCGCATTCCACGGGCACAAAGGGCTGATTCCGATTGCCGCCGCCATTGGATTTGTGATCGCGCTGCCCTGGTGCTACCGGTCATGGACTGAGCGCTACACATTGCGTGGAGTGACGACGACCTACCAGCGGGGCGAGCCTAACGTGCTGGCGCATGCGCTGGTGGCGGGGTTTGCGGTGCTGCTGTGCTGGTGGGGGGTGCGGCTGGTTTCGCGCGCGCTGGTGAACCTGGGGATTGTGGGATTCGCGGGGACCGTGGCGTGGTTCTACTTCAGCGATGTGATGAGCAAGCTGAACCGGTCGCTGGGATTGATCGGGCTGGGCGTGCTGTTTCTGGTGGGCGGATGGGCGCTGGAGAGGATGCGGCGGGGGATTCTGGAGAAGATGCGGGGTTAGCGGGGTTAGCGGGGTGTGAGAGGTGGGCTGATGGGCATCCCACCCTAAACGCAAAGAGCGCGTTTAGGATGGGGCAACCGGCGAGCCGGCGAGTCAGCGAGTCAGCGGGGTGTGAGAGGTGGGCTGATGGTCATCCCACCCTAAACGCAAAGAGCGCGTTTAGGATGTGGCAACTGGTGGGTTCCCAAGCCCACCCTAGCCGGAAAAACAGAGACCCGGCCGGGATGGGGCAACCGGGATTGCAGGCTGTGAGTGAGGCGAATGCGATGAAGGTGGGACGGTTGACGCTCTCCGGGGTGTCGGTTGCGCTGCTGGTGGTGCAGCTGGGGCTGGTGTCGACGATTGCGGTGAAGTACCTTTACCAGAGGTGGCGCTGCCCGCGGGTGTGGACGCGCGCCGCCGCGTACGATCCGGAGATGCCCATGCGCGGGCGCTACCTAAGCATGCAGCTCAAGGTGGACGGCTGCCAGAGCACGTTACCATCGGCCAAGGAGGCTACGTTTCCGCGCGACGTGAATGGGGCGATCAGGCCGGGGCCGTTTGTGCTGCGGCCGCGGGCGGCTTATTTCAGCGCGAATTTGAAGGTGGAGAACGGCCGGTTGGAGGCGATCCGCATTCAGGATCCGGAGGCGCACAGCGGAGGGCAGGAGGTTTCGGCGATGCCGGGAGCGCGCTGCGAGGACATGCGGCTGGAGGCGCCGGTGGATTTCTACATTGCGGATACGGCACAGAGCCCGATGCCGCTGAAGGCTGACCAGGAACTGTGGATTGAGGTGACGGTGCCGCCGAAGGGGCCGCCGCGACCGATTCAGCTGGCGTTGAAGCAGGATGGAGCGTGGAGGCCGCTGGGGATGGAGTAGACGCGCGTCAGTTGATGTTCATCCCACCCTAAACGCAAAAAACGCGTTTAGGATGGGGCACCCAGCAGGATGGGGCGTGGAGGCCGCTGGGGATGGAGTAGACGCGCGTCGGTTGATGTTCATCCCACCCTAAACGCAAAAAACGCGTTTAGGATGGGGCAACCCGCAGGATGGGGCGTGGAGGCCGCTGGGGATGGATTAGACGCGCGCCGGTTGATGTTCATCCCACCCTAAACGCAAAAAACGCGTTTAGGATGGGGCAACCCATTTTGAATCCCCCGTCGTGAGGAGGACGAAGTGAATGAAGCCGAGAAGATGGTGAAGGAGCGGGAGCCGACCGCCCGCGAGCACTGGAAGCAGGGCGAGATGCCCGTCTGCGAGATCATCAATGCAAAGGGAAAGCAACTCGGCTTTGCGGCTAACGTCCCCTCGCGATCGTTAGCAGAAACGATTGATGCCGCGTGGAAAGACGCGGCGCATCGGATCGAAGGCAAGTGAGCTGATGAGGCAGCGGAGTTGGCGGAGCTAGCAGGGTTAGCGGAGTTGACGGGGCTGGCGCGCGAGGTTACCCGGGCGAGTTGAGATCGGCGAGACCTTCGGGCAGAGCCATTTCGACACGCTTCGCGTTGAGGTCGATGCGGCGGAGATAACTTTTGGCGAAGGGGACGAGGATTTCGCCACGCAGGTTGCGGATGACGAGCAGCGGCGCGGCGCCTCCGGTGCGGTCAACTTCCTCGATTGTGCCGATGGGGACGGGGTCGCGGCCGGCGACGTCAACAAGCGTGCAGCCGACGAGGTCGCTGATGTAGGTCTCGTCTTCGGAGAGTGCGGATCGCTGCGCGCGGGGGACGGCGACGATGAGACCTTTGAGGGCCTCGGCGGCGGAGATGGAATCGACGCCGGCGAGGTGGAGAACCACGCCGCCCTTGTGCAGCCAGTGGTTGGTGAGCTCTGCCGGGCGAGTCTGTGGATCAATAGGCTCGGTATCCCGGGTCCCCAAATGCGAGGGACCCGGGGCACCCGCTTTTCGTACGAGGTCATCCGAGGCGATGAGCCAGAGTTGGCGGCGCTCGGCGAACTTGTCGGGGAAATCGGTGAGGAGTTCGGCGAAGACTTCGCCTTTGCGTCCTTGCGGGCGGCGAATGCGGGCCAGCCAGACCCAGTCAGCAGGCGATTCTGGTGCGGTCATCTTCGCCTCCGACTTTCGCCGGGCGCAAGAGATCTCATCCTAGACTTCGTCGTCCTCTTCGAGGATGTCGAGCGTGTAGCGGTGATGCAGCTTCATGCTGACCGCGCTCAGGATGGTTCGTACGGACCGCGCGGTGCGGCCCTGCTTACCGATAACCTTGCCAACGTCTGGCGCGGCGACGCGGAGTTTGAGGACAGTATTTTCTTCCCGGTTGACGGACTCCACCGCGACAGCCGCCGGCTCATCGACCAGGGCACGCGCGATTTCGCGGACCAATTCGTCTACCTGCACCATATCGACCTGGGTCATGATCTTGCACCTGACCTTCTGCATTCGGAAATTGGTGACTCTGAGTTCGTGCGGAATCGTATCACGTAACTCGGCTCAGAGCAATGGGTTGTGCGCCGGACTTGGCCAATCAAGAGGGGCCCGGCCATCGCCGAACAGGGTGAGCGGAACGGGAAATATTCAGGCTGCGGCCGGACCGGAAACCTCGGCTGCAGGTTCGGAGGCAACGGGCGCCGGATTCTTGGTGACGAGCTTTTCGAGGATCGATGAGAGCTGCGCACCGTTGCTGCGCCAGTAGGCGATCCGCTCGTGCTTGAGATCGACCGTGGCGGGACTGGTGCGGGGATTGTAGGTGCCGACAACTTCAATGCAGCGGCCGTTGCGGGCGCGGTCCTTCTCGATGACGACGATGCGGTAGTAGGGCTGTTTGGGGGCGCCAACACGCGCCAAACGAATCATAACCACGGTGAACGGGTTCCTTTCAGGTTGCAGAGCTTTGCCGCGGACTGTTCAGGGAGCGGCCCCGCGGGCACGCGCGCCCGGCGCAACAACGGCCGGATAAA
Source organism: uncultured Acidobacteriaceae bacterium (assembly GCA_963751285.1). GTDB lineage: Bacteria > Acidobacteriota > Terriglobia > Terriglobales > Acidobacteriaceae > Telmatobacter. The sequence goes on from CAVVUE010000023.1 coordinate 5,242, forward strand.
CGCGCCCGGCCATACATGCGGCAACATCTAAGTATCGCCGAAAGCGGGGGTTTGAGGCAAGTTGACGGCAGACCGCCGGAAACGGGCCGGGCGCGTCAAAATAGCTTAGTGCCCTGTGCTCGGCCGGCGTGGCGCACTCGCTTATGATGACAAAGCTGCCTCTAATTTCGACTGATGTTTGGAGGATGGAGGGACGATCCGGGACGCGAAAGATGAATCGTGAGTATCACAAGTGGCACTCGGGGCGGCTGGACCGCGAGATGGAGTTGCTTCTGTTCGGCCATGCGGGACTGCCGGTGCTGGTGTTTCCCACCTCGGGCGGACGATTCTTCGATTTTGAGGACCGAGGCATGGTGGCCGCAGTATCGGAGAAGATCGGCGCAGGCCAGTTGCAGGTGTTTTGCGTGGACTCGGTGGACACGGAGAGCTGGTACAACAGACAGATTCCGCCGCAGCGTCGCATTGCACGCCACATGCAGTTCGAGGAGTATTTGCTCAACGAGGTGGTGCCGCTGATCCGGCTGAAAAACCAGGATGCGCGCCTGGTGGCGCTCGGCATCAGCTTCGGCGGATATCACGCGGTGAATATTGCAATGCGCCATCCCGACGTCTTCAGCGGATTTGTATCACTGTCGGGTACGTTCGATTTGACAGGGTTTCTCGACGGATTTTACGACAAGGATTGCAATGCGCATCTGCCGACGCATTACCTGCCGGAGATGAGCGACCGGTGGCTTCTTGATCACTATCGAAACGGTTCCTACGTGCTGGCCACGGGGTGGGACGATCACTGCCTGGAGCAGAACGAGACGATGGATCGCATCCTGAGCGCGAAGGCGATTCCGCATCAGCTCCATGTGTGGGATTCGGCGAATTCGCACGACTGGCCGACATGGCAGCGGATGGCGCAAGTGTATTTGTGATGCAGGGATCAGGGATCAGGGGTCAGGGATCAGGGATCAGAAACAAGCTGCTAGCTCCTAGCTTCTAGCTGCTAGCTGGTTTGGTGAGATGTCTCAGGGGCGAAGAACAGGGACAACGGAGCGGGGTCGTAGGGACCCGAGGCAAAGGGCGTTGCTGGAAATTTTTTGAGGAGGGGGCGCGATGAGCCAAGTGAATCCGTACGACAAATTCCTTGATGGGCGGAAGGTGGATGCGATTCTGGCGGCGACTGCGGATGCGATTGCCGGACATCTCGAGGCGATCGGGTCGCAGAGGGTTGTGGCGGCGCCGGCTCCCGGCAAATGGAGCGCGGCGGAGATTGTGTGTCACCTGGCCGACTGCGAAATCGCGTTTGGATTTCGCCTGCGGCAGACGCTGGCGGAGGACGGGCCGACCGTGCAGCCCTTTGACCAGGAGAAGTGGGCAGTGCGGTATCCGGGGATTCCGGCCGGCGTGGCGCTGGATGCGTTTCGCGCGGCGCGGATGTGGAATCTGCTGCTGATTCGCGCGGCGCTGCCGGCCGCGGCGAACAGGCCGATGACGCATCCTGAGCGCGGGACGATGACGTTTCAAACGGTCGTCGAGACCATGGCCGGGCACGATTTGAATCACCTGGGACAGTTGCGGAAGATTGCAGGTAGCCAGTAGCCGGTAGCTAAAAACGCTCACTGCTGCCTTCATCCCCGGGCATGGGTTCAGCAGTTCACAGCCACCGGCTGTTTCTCCGGGAACCATTTTGGGGATAGCGGAGTCAAATTACACAGGATTCTTGCGCAAGAATCGCAGGCATGTTCGTTCTCATGGTTGAGGACTGCGGTAGCAGCCTCGAGGAGGAGTTATGCGTTGTGTGCTTCTTGCGCTTTTGCCCGCGTTTTTTGTCTCGGCTCTCGCGGCCCAACACCCAAACAGGACCCCAATAAGATCAGCTTCGCTTTCGGCCACTCCGGCTGCGGCTCCGAACGCGGCGCAGAGTGCAGTCAGCGATTTGCCGGTGCGCAAGGTGGTGCTTTACAAAAACGGCGTGGGGTATTTTGAACATTCCGGAACCGTGAACGGCAACCAGCGCGTGGCGATTGACTTCACTTCTTCGCAGTTGAACGATGTATTGCAGTCGCTCACGGCGCTCGACAGCAAAGGCGGAAGGATCAGCGCGGTGAGCTACAACTCCACCACGCCGGTGGAGCAGCAGTTGAACTCGCTTTCGCTGGGGCTCAACGACAATCCGGATGTTGCCGCGGTTTACCAGGCGCTGCGCGGGCAGCGGGTGGAAGTGACAGGCGCGGGCGCTCCCATGGAAGGCAGGCTCGTCAACATTGAATCGCGCACTGTAACGGACAAGAACGACAACTCCTCAGACGATCACTATTATCTGATCGTGGAGGCCGACTCGGGAGCGCTGCGCACGGCGGAGATTACCGACGCGCTCAGCGTGCACATGCTCGACCCGTCGCTGGAAAAGCAGTTTGCTTCGTATCTCGAAATCATTGCGTCGGCGGAGAACCAGCAGGGACGGCACCTGACGCTGGACGATCGCGGCGAGGGCGAGCGGCAGTTGCAGGTGAGCTACATCAGCGAAGTGCCGGTGTGGAAGTCCACCTACCGCATTGTTTTTCCGCAGGAGTCGAACGGCAACGCGACGGTGCAGGGTTGGGCGGTGGTGGATAACACGGTGGGCGTGGACTGGAACAACGTGCAGTTGTCCCTTGTGGCGGGCGCGCCGCAGAGCTTCATCCAGCCGCTATCGCAGCCGCTCTATACGCAGCGGCCGACGATTCCGATTGCGACGGTTGCCGAGAATTTGCCGACGACGCATGAGGCGGCGGAGGCGACGGCGCAAGACAGGATCGAAATGTCGGCGAATCTCTTTGCGCCGCGTGCAATGCAAAGTGTGACGGTGCCCGCTGCGCCTCCTGCGATGGCGGGGCCGATGTCCGCGGGAGTCATGGGCCGGCTTAAGTCTGGATCCGGCGTCGGCATGGGTTCGGGGTTCGGCTCGGGGTCTGGAGCGGGCTACGGCGGGGGCGTTTATCGACCGTCTGACGCGATTCAGGAAGGCGACGTTTCGTCGAACGCATTCGACGACTTTTTCGAGTATGCGCTCACCCAGCCGGTGACCATTCACAAGAATGAGTCGGCGATGGTGCCGATTCTGCAGCAGGAGCTGCCGGCGAACCATGTCACGCTGTGGAGCGATACCGAGCCGCGGCCGTTGCGGGCGATCTGGCTGGAGAACAGCTCCAGGCTTACGTTGGACTCGGGCAGCTTCTCGATCTTCGAGAATGGCGAATTTGCCGGCGAGGGACTGCTCGATCCGATCCATCCGGGCGAAAAGCGGCTGCTGTCGTATGCGGTGGACCAGGCGGTGAAGGTGCGCCGCGGCGGATCGGCGGATACGCGCACGCTGCGCCATATCGCCATGCACGAGGGGGTGATGGTGGAAACCACGAGCGAAGTTACGGACAGCACGTATACCGTCAACAACGCCGCCGATGAAAAGCGCGACGTGGTGATCGAACATGCGCGGCGGCCCAATTCGGAGCTGACTTCAGACACGAAGCCGGCCGAGACCACGGCCTCGGCCTATCGGTTCCAGGTTGGCGTTGAGCCGCACCAGTCGGCCGATTTGCACGTAACCGAACGCACCAACTTGTCTGAGAAGATTCGCATTGGACCGCAGTTCAACAATGGCGACTTTTTGATGACGATCGGCAAGTATTCGCCTGAGCTCGAGGAAAAGCTGCGGCCGGCTATCGATGCCCAGACCGCTTTGGCGGATGTGAACCGGAAGATCGTTGAGAATGACGAGCACCAGAAGGCGCTGGCCGACGACGAGACGCGCGATCGCGACAACCTGACTGCGTTGAAGGGCAACGATGCTGCGAAGCGTTTTGTGGATGAGCTGAACCAGGCGGAAGATCAGTTGCAGACGGCGCGCAAGGAGGAAGCCGATCTCGAAAAGCAGCGGGATGCGGCGCGGGCGCAGCTGGACAGCATTATCGCGAAGCTTTCGTTCGACACCGATCTTGACGTGGTGACGTCGAAGAGCAATTGAGAGAGCCGGTGGCTCGAGAGGAGTGCGGCCCGCGGATTGCCGATGATCGGTTGACGATACGGAATTCGGATATTTGGTTCTTCCGCCCCCTGCGGGGGCTGAGGCAATTGAGTTGTTCGCTTTCCCCCAGGCTCGCGCCTGGGGCTATCGATCTGACGCCCGTTTCGCGGGCTTTGAAAAAATGCGTCGGAATCATTGACGCACCGCGGTATCTATTAGCTCTTAGCCTTTAGCTGTTAGCTGCAGGCTTGCCGGTTGTGTCTCCTTGGCCTGACGCTGCGGGCTCCGGGTTGTAAGCTGTTCTCTGACGACGATGCTATGAAAAAGATCGGCCTACTGTTCGGGGTGGAGAATAGCTTTCCGAGCGCGCTGGTGGAGAGGATCAACAGCAGGCATCTCGACGGCATTCAGGCGGAGTTCGTGCTGACCGGTGCTGTGAATTCCGGCGGCGCCGCGGGCTACACCGTGATCATCGACCGCATTTCGCACGACGTCCCGTTTTATCGCGCGTTTCTGAAGCATGCGGCGCTGAACGGAACGACGGTGATCAACAATCCGTTCTGGTGCTCGGCCGACGACAAATTCTTCAACTACACGCTGGCGGCGCGCGTTGGCGTGGCCGTTCCGGCTACGGTGCTGCTACCGCACAAAGCGCTTCCCAACGACACTTCAGACAAATCGATGCGCAACCTGGAGTATCCGCTGGATTGGGACGGCGTGTTTGCGGCGATTGGCGAACACGGGTTTATGAAGCCGATCAACAGCGGAGGATGGCGCAACGTGTACGAGGTGCGCGGGCGCGAGGAGTTCTTTCGCGCTTATGACCGGTCGCGCGATTTGTGCATGGTGTACCAGAAGGCGATCGAGTTTACTGAATACTTTCGCTGTTGCGTGGTGGCACAGAAGGTGCGCGTCATGACCTACAATCCGCGGCTGCCGCACGCCGAACGCTACATGCAAAGTCCGGCGCGGGCGACGACGTTCCATGCCAGGCGGCTTTTCAAACGGATGGAAGAGGATGCGCTCAAGCTTTGCCGCGCGCTTGGCTACGACTTGAACACCGTGGAGTTCGCGGTTGAAAACGGAATCCCTTACGCGATTGATTTCATGAATCCCGTGTTCGATGCCGATGTGAACTCGGTGGGGGAGCAGCACTTTGAGTGGATTGTGGAGCAGGTTGCCGATTTGGCGATTGCCAGGGCGAGGAGCGCGCGGAAGACGGCGGGGTTGAGATGGCCGGCGCTTGAGGGGGCGGCGGGGCGCGGGAGATCGAAGGGCGGCAAGCGGGGTTAGCGGGATCTAATGGGGTAAAACCGCGACGAATCGAAGCGTAGATTGGGGGAACCTCGTGCGTTCACAGCCAGTGTTCATTCTCCCTTCGTCAAAAACAACCGCAGATCCTTCGACTCCCTCTCGCATCCCCTCACTTCGGGAAGGGATGCGTTCGGTCGCTCAGGATGACAGACCGATAAGGATGGAATGCCGGTCTGCGGCGGTGGTTGCGCAGTTATTTTGAGCTGGTGGCGGGCATCGCTTCGCGCATGCGCTGCTCTGCATCGGCGGGCCAGTAGGCACAACCGAGCTCGAAGAAGATTGACGTGTAGGGAATGGTCAGCTCCGATTTGATGATCAGGACGCGAAAGACCTGGGAGACCTGGTCGAGCTTGGCGATGATCTGCTCGTGCAGCATGGTTGCTTTGTTGGCGTTTTTGAGCAGGTCGTCCAACTGGGAGCGGTAGCGCGTGACGCCGGGCGCGTCCTTCTCGGCGACGAATTGCAATTCCTGGTCAAGATAGATATTGGCGCGAACGTGGCGGCTCGCGTTCACGGCATCGAGCACTTTGCGCGCGACCTCGAGTTGACCGGAGCCGGAGACGATGGTTTCGATTCCGGGCTTGGACTGGGCCGGGTAGGCCGAGTCGGCAACAACGATCCAGTTGCGATGCCCATAAAGCGGAAGCAAGGTATCCAGTTGGCGTTCCCAGTCCAGTTTCGTGAGTCTCGGAGTAGCAGCCATGATGTCCTCGAAAAACGGCGGAGTTAGCGGAGTTAGTCAGGTTCAGGCGGCCAACTCGCCGCAATCCCAGTTTATTTCAGTTCTTCGTCGGCGCACACGGCGACCTTGCCGCATTTTCCCGAGGCCATGAGCGCATAGGCCTCGCCGGCGCGCTCCAGCGGAAAGCGGTGAGTGATGATGTCGGCTGGATGCAGGTTCCAGCGGACGAGTCGCTCCACAAGCTCCTCCATGAGCCAGGTGGAAGTGACCCAGGAACCGAAAAGCGTTTTCTGATCGTGGATCATGTCGGGCGACGGATTGAACTCGACGCGGCCGCCTTCGCCGAGGAAAACGATTTTTCCCCACTTGCGTGTGGCGCGAATGGCGGTGGCGCGAGCGGCATCGTTGGCGGAGCAGTCGATTGCGCGCTCCACGCCGAAGCCGCCGGTGAGGTGTTTGACCTGGGCCACGTTGTCAGGGCCGGCGGCGAGAACTTCGTCGCAAAGTGCGAGATCCTTCGCAATCTTCATGCGTTCGGGCACGACATCGATGCCGATGATTTTTTCGGCGCCGAGCTTGCGGCAGAGCGCGGCGGTGGCGAGGCCTACGGGGCCGAGGCCGGTGATGAGCACCGCATGATTGCCGTTGATGCCGATTTTTTCAAGGCCTTCGTAGACAGTGCCGAAGCCGCAGGCAACCTGGGCTCCATCCGCGTAGGAGAGCGAATCGGGGAGGGCGATGAGATCTTTTTCTTCGGCCACCATGTATTCGGTCATGCCGCCGTCGCGCTGCCAGCCGTAGGCGCGACGATACTTCTCGCTGGTGCAACTGATCATGTAGCCGCGCCGGCAGTCATTGCAGACGCCGCAACCGGAGATGTGGTAGACGATGACGCGGTCGCCGACTTTGAAGCGGCGGCAACCTTCGCCCGCGGCAACGATCTGCCCCGACGGCTCGTGGCCGGCGATGACACCCTGGTAGCCCTCGGGGCCCTTGCCGAGATGCTCGTGATAGATGCAGCGGATATCAGAGCCGCAGATGGTCGAGGCTTTGACGCGCAGCAGAACTTCGGCGTGGCCGGGCTGCGGGACGGGCACCGTGCGCATCTCGACGGTGGAGTTGCCGGGGAGATAAGCGGCGGTCATGGTGGCGTTCATTGTGATTGCTCCCGGTTGCTCACTTTCTGTGATTCCCACCCTAAACGCAAAAAGCGCGTTCAGGATGGGGCACCCAGGGTCTACGGCGGGGTGATTTCGCCGTTCGGGTCCCAGAGATCTTCCCAGGTCTGGCCATCCTTCCACAAGAAGACCTGGCCTTTGATCAAGCGGCAGTTGCGATCGATGGCGGCGATGGCGCTCATTTCATCGTCGGTGAGCGGCTCGAGGAGAACGCCCTCGAGATTTTCGCGATAGTGGTGCGTAGAGAAGGGAATCGGAGTCTGGCCGCGTTGGACGGCCCACTTGATGCACACCACGGCGGGATGAATCCGATGGCGCTTGGCGATGCGCACGATGACGGGATCGTCGCCGGGCGCAGTGTCGGTGGGGGTGCGATCGCGTTCGGGCCGGCCCGGCGAGCCGATGGGACAATAGCCGACGGGCTGGATTCCGTTATCGAGCACGAAGCGGAACAACTCCGGCTGCCGGAAGTGCGGGTGCAACTCCATTTCATTAACCGCGGGCTTGATGCGGGCGTCGCGGAGGACGAGCCTGAGCTTGGGGATGGTCATGTTGGAGGTGCCGATATGGCGGACGAGACCCAGGTCGACGAGTTCCTCCATCTTGCGCCAGGTCTTCATGAAATTTTCGTGGATGTAGGGCTGGGCGTCGGGGCTGCGCGAACTGACATCGCAGCCGGGCGGATGGAAGTTGGGAAACGGCCAATGCACGAGGTAAAGGTCGAGGTAGCTGAGGCGCAGATCGGCGAGGGACTGGCGGCAGGAGGCAATGACCTGGTCCTCGCCGTGCTTGTCATTCCACAGCTTGGAGGTGATCCACAGATCTTCGCGCTTGATGCCGCCGCGAAGAATCTGCTCGAACGAAGCGCCGATGGCTGCCTCATTGCCGTAAACCGAAGCACAATCAAAATGCCGATAGCCGGCTGCGGCCGCGCCCTTGACGGCTTCGGCGATCTCGCTTGCAGAGACGTGATCGGAGCCGAATGTGCCGAGGCCGATAGCCGGCATGGTGGCGCCGGTGAAGAGCTTTCGCTGCGGAATGGCGGCCGGATCGACGGAAGCGGACGGCTCGGGATTGGACATGCGTGATGGGCCTTCCGTGGTTAAGTTATCGCTAACTTCACGGAAGAATACAGACTGCCTGCGGAAAGTGTCAATGTTGGTGCGATTCTTGCGACGGTTTGGGTAAGCAGGTTGCGCGGCCAGGCAAAACAGTCCGTAAGATACACTGGCGCGTGAGCACAGCCGGCAATTCATTGGTGGGCGCAGGCCCCGCGCGCGTGGAGTGGCGGCCTACGGTGAACCCGTGGATGGTCGCCCTGAGCGTGATGCTGGCGACGTTCATGGTGGTGCTCGATTCCTCCATCGCCAACGTTGCTTTGCCGCATATTGCGGGCAGCTTGTCGGCTTCGACGGACGAATCGACCTGGGTGCTGACCAGCTACCTGGTTTCGAATGCCATCATGCTGCCGGCCTCGGGATGGATCGCGCGGCGCATCGGGCGCAAGCGGCTGCTGATGATCTCGATTCTTGTTTTCACCGTTGCGTCGATGATCTGCGGAGCATCGCTCAGCATGCCGATGCTGATTGTGGCTCGCGTGCTGCAAGGCGCGGGCGGCGGGGGCATGCAGCCGCTGGCGCAATCGATCCTGCTGGAAAGCTTTCCACCTGATATGCACGGCAAGGCGATGGCCGCTTATGGCGTGGGCATCGTGGTGGCGCCGGTGATTGGGCCGACGCTGGGCGGATGGATTACCGACAGCTACTCCTGGCGCTGGATTTTCTACATCAATCTGCCGGTGGGCCTGCTGGCTCTTTTCATGGCCAATCTCTACATCGAAGATCCTCCGTATCTTCGCCAGGTGTTGCGCGGAGGCATCGACTTTCTCGGTTTTGGGATGATGGCCGTGTGGCTGGGCACCATGCAACTGGTGCTGGACAAAGGCCAGGAGGCGGACTGGTTCGAGGCGACATGGATCTGCTGGCTGGCTGTGGTCTCGGTGGCGGCGTTCATGGGCTTTGTCGTTCGCGAGCTCATGCACCATGATCCGATCGTGCAGTTGCGCGCGCTCGCGAATCGCAATTTCTGCATGGGGACGGCCATCACAGGGCTGTATGGTGTGGTGCTCTATGGCGTGACGGCGTTGCTGCCGCTTTTTCTGCAGACGTTGCTTGGTTATTCAGCCTTGGACAGCGGCCTGGCGGTGAGCCCGCGGGGCCTGGGGTCGATGATCGCAATGGTGGTGGTGGGAACATTGGCGAGCCGCTTTGACGGTCGTTTGCTTCTGGCGCTTGGGCTGGGAATTTTCGGAATCTCAGCGCTCGAGCTGGCCAGTTTGAACCTTGATATTTCGATGGGCTCGGTGGCGTGGCCGAACTTCTTTAATGGATTTGGCGGCGGGTTTGTGTTTGTGCCGCTGACCACGCTTGCCATGGGCCGGCTGCGCAAGCAGGAGATTGGCAACGCGGCCGGCATTTACAACCTGGTGCGCAATCTGGGAGGAAGCATCGGTATCTCCGCGCTGACTGCCTTTCTGGAGCGCGGCTCGCAAATACACCAGAATTACCTGGGAACTCATCTGACGGCGGGCAGCCCGGTGACGACGGCAACGCTGCAGGGGCTGACGGCGAGGTTCGCGCAGGGTGGGTCCGATGGCGTGACCGCGCATCGCGAGGCGCTGGGCGCAATGTACGGAAGCCTGCAGCAGCAGGCTTCGCTCATGGCCTACGCGGATAACTTTCGACTGCTCGGGTATCTCTCGATTTTATGTATTCCGCTGGTGCTGCTGCTGGCGCGCCCGCAGGCTGCAGCGGAGGCGGGTGGCGGGGTGATGGGGGAGTAGAGACCGCGGCACCCAATGAAGCGGAAATGGGAAACAGTTCAACGCGTGGAGGGAACTGCGGCGGGAAAAATTTATGCCTCGGCGCGGACGAGGAGGCTGGTGATGTTGTCGTGGCCACCCGCCTTGTTGGCGGCTGCGACCAGTCGCGTGCACAACTCATCGAGCGGCGCGCCAACCAGCAAGAGCGATTCAATAAGTGGATCGGACAGCTCCCGGGTAAGGCCGTCGGAGCAAAGCAGAAAGAGGTCGCCGGGCTCCGCTTCCAACTCAAAGACGTCGGGTGTGACGACGTTCTGCGTACCCAGGGCGCGGGTGATGACGTTGCGCAGCGGCGAGCGCTGCGCTTCAGATTGGCTCATGCGCCCCAAGCGGATCTGTTCCTCAACCAGCGAGTGGTCGATGGTGATTTGCTCAAGGTGCGAGTTACGGAGGCGGTAGCCGCGGCTGTCACCGACGTTGAGCAGCCACGCGCGGCGTTCCTCGACGAGAAGGGCCACAAGGGTGGTTCCCATGCCGCTCAGCTTCTGGCTGCGCTCGGCGCGGGAGAAGATGGCTTGATTGGCGGCGGCGACGGCCTGTTCTGCATCAGCGGGGAGCGGATTGGTTCCTGCGCGCTGGGTGAGCAGCCGCATGACTTCGTCAACGGCTAGGGAACTGGCGATTTCGCCGGCGGCGGCGCCACCCATGCCATCGCAAACTACGTAAACGCCATGCTCGGCGGAATAGCCGAATGCATCTTCGTTCGAAGCGCGCTTGCGGCCGCGGTCGGAAACCGCCGCGGCGATGTAGTGGAGGACTGCCGTCGACAAAGAAAACCCCCGCCGCTCAGTGTACCGAAAGACCGGGGCCGTGGGAAAAAGAGGGGTGTGGAAGAACGGGGAACCGGGAACAGAGGCTCGGTGCGCTTAATGGTGGGTAGTGGGTGAGGGGAGGGATGGGGGGGCGGGCAGGTCGAAGACCTGAATCCCACTACCGTTGATCAGGGCGACGCGACGGCCTGAAGGAGAGATGGCAACATTGCCGCCGGCGTCGAAGATGGGGCTTAGTGGCGAGACCAGCGCGATATTGCCGTCGGCCGCGTTGAAGACTGTGACGGACTGTTCCCTGATGTCGTCAGCGTCCATTGGCGAATAGGAGTTGATGGAATGAGTGGCGTCGAGAGTTGCCCATGCGAGACGTGAGCCGTTGGCGGCGACCGTGAGCTGCGGCCATATTTCCGTGGCTGGCGCGCCTGATATCCAGAGCGTTCGGCCGGCAGAGGTCATCGCGACGAGCTTGCTTTCGCCCTGCGGGCCGCAGCCGGTGACCAGGATCTCCTGCTCGGAGACAAAGGTGTCGTCGGGTTCGCAAGCGGAATCGACGCTTCCGAGCATCCTGGTGCCACCGGCGAAATAATTCATGTCGAGAGTCCACTGAGATCCCTTGCCGCGCAGGTTTTCGAGGTAGCCGAGGGAGTTGATGGGCAGGTGGACGGCGGCGCGCACACGGCTGACCAACAGGACGTGGCCGGATTTGCGCTGCAGGATGCGAAGCACGAACTCGGGCGGAACGCCGCCGGCATCGGAGTCCTGATCGGGAGCGTCGCCGGTTGCAGGCGTGGACGAAGCGTCGGCCTGGCTTGTCGCGGCCGCTGCGGCGGATTTCTGCGGAGCAGGCGCCGGTTCGCGCGAGTTGGTGACGAGGAATTGCTGCGAGGGATCGAGCTCAAGCCAAAGGAGCGATCCGGGGAAATCGAGGTAGGGCTTCAACGCGAGCGTGGCATCGCCCTCAGAGAGGCCGTTGCGGTCGCGCAGCAGGAAGTGGCCGTCGGCAAGCATCCAAAGATAGCGCACACGGTCGTGCACGGTCCATGAGGACTCGGCTTCGATCGCGCCTTTGGGCAGAGTGAGCACCACGGCGCGAATTTCGCGCTCGTCGGTTTCGGCGTTGTTGCCTGCTTCACGATGCAGCAGGCCGGGAACGCGGAAGGTGAAGAGCAGGCGGTTTTCATCGATGAAGTCGAGGGAGACGAGGGCGTTTCTGGCACCGAGGTAGATGGCGCCGGGTGCGGTGAATCCCAGCGGGTCGATGGGAATGGTAATGGTAGGCGGCAGGGAAGGCTTGTCGGGAAATCGGCTGATGAGATAGCGCTCTTTGACCGGCGGGGGTTGCGGGGCGGGTGCGTCGACGGCTTGCGCGGCAGCGACGGGCGCCGTGAGGGCAACAGCCCAGGCCATGGCCGCAACGAATGCGGCGCGGCCGGCACTGGCTCTGCGATCATCGGCGGCTCTCACAATTCGGCGCACGATCCTCATCGAAGAGTATTCTCGCCGATGCGGCCATGGCGCTGGAAGTCGGCAGGTGCGCGGCGCACCGTTGTGCGAGAGTAGAGGAGACATGCCACAGGTTGATGCGAGCGGGCGATTCCGGTTGCTGGGTTACGGCGCGTGTGCGCTGGCCGGGACGCTGTGGGGCACTGGATTCTACTGGGGCCGTCTCGCGCTCAATGAGATGGACGTGGAATCGATGGTGCTCTACCGGTTTCTGTTTGCCTGCCTGGGCATGTTGCCGGTGATGCTGGTGCGGCGCGTGCGGCTGACGGGCGGCGAGATGCGCGTAATGCTTCTGGCCGCGCTGTTCGGCATTCCGATCCAATTCCTGCTGCAGTTTCACGGTCTGGTGCTGACCACGGTGAGCCATGCTTCGCTGATGGTGGGCGCAATGCCGGTGCTGCTGGCCGCAGCCGCCGCAATGTTTGCGGGAGAGCGCCTGGACGGGATTGGGTGGCTGGCGCTTGGCGGGTCAACGGCCGGCGCGGCGATGGTGGTGCTGGGCGGGAGCAGGGCGACCACGGGGAACGAGACGCCTTCGCTCACGGGCGATCTGCTGGTTATCGCGTCGCTGATTGTTGCGCTGGCATGGATTCTGCTGAGCAAAAAGCTGATGGAAACGCACAGCGCGCCGGTGGTGACGGCATACACCATTTACTCGGGAACGGTGATGCTGGCCGCATGGATCTTCGGCTCTCACCTGCTTGCGCCATGGACGCATGAACAAGTGCAGGCTATTCCATTTGCTCATGTGAGCGTGACGGCGTGGGTGGCGCTGGCGATCAGCGGCGTGATGTGCACGGCGACAACGACGCTGCTGTGGAATTGGGGGATCCATCAAGTACCGGCATCGCGCGCGGGCGTTTTCTTGAACATTGAGCCGGCGCTGGGATCGGTGCTGGGCGTGGAACTTCTGGGCGAAAAGCTGGGGCCGTATGCATGGCTGGGCGGCGCACTGATTGTTGCGGCGGCCATCACGCTCACGGCGCGGGGACGGGAGACGGAGCCGGAGGTGATTCTGGAGTGAGCAGGGAGCGAGGGAGCAGGGGAGCAAGGGAGCGGGGAAAACAGCCTGCCTTCAGCTTTGGCCGTAAGCAAATTTCAGCCGCAGAAATCGCAAGCTGAGATCTGCCAGCTGGCCCTGATCTCTGTTCTCTGATCTCTGGTGTGCTGTAGCATCTTTTGCATGGAACAGGCTGCATCGCCGTCGCCCGCTGAACAAATTCCTGTTCCCAAGCGAAGCAAAGGACGCGACTGGATCGAGATTCTCATTGCGTACGGGCTGATTCTGGCTGTGGAGTGGGTGCCGCGGCCGGCGCAACGCGTGCTGTGGTTGGTTGCCGTACTCGGCATCGCGCTCATGGCCTGGCAATCGTTCGACGGCTGGAAGGCGATGGGCTTTCGCGCGGCGAACTTCGGTCGATCGTTATGGATTGCCGGCGCGGCGCTGCTGGTGGCTTTCGCCGCCCTGGTGATTGCCGCTAAAGGGCATACGCTTTTGCTGCCGGACGGCCTGCTCGCTTTCGTCGAAACGTATGTTGCCTATGCGATCTTCAGCGGCGTGCAGCAGTTTCTGTTGCAAGGCTTCTTTTTGCTGCGGTTTTTGCGCGTGATTCCGAGGCCGACGCTCGCGGCGCTGACTGCTGCGTTGTTTTTCGCGTCGGCGCACGTACCCAATCCCGTGCTGGTGCCGCTGACGTTGATCTGGGGATTCGCGGCGTGCCTGCTGTTTCTCCGCTATCGCAATCTTTATCCGCTGATGATCGCGCACGCGATTCTGGGGATTACCATCGCCATGACGATTCCGGGGCCGGCCGACCACAACATGCGCGTGGGGCTGGGATACCTGACGTACAGCCGTCATCACGCACGGCCGCACGAGCGTCATCTTCAGAGATTCGGCCGGCCAAAATTCCTGCGAATCGAGCGGCTAATGTGGCCGCGGAGAAGTTCGCGGCATCGCGCTGGCGGCGAGGACGCCGCCAGTACAGCCGGTCTGGAGACCGGCGCTACATTGTTCGTTCGATCCATCGGCTAGCGCAGCCATAGCGACCAGATGGTGTCGACCGTGGCATGGGTGACGGCCGATGCGCCGACGCGGCGGTCGCGGCGCCAGGCCCGGCCGTAGAAGATGCCGGCGATGGCGGCGAGAAGAACGTAGTGCCAGTTGAAGCTGGTGGTCCGCTTGTTGAAATGCGCGAGACCGAAGAAGCATGCGGTCAGGAATAATGCGCCATATCGGCCGATGCGCTTTTCGAGCAGATTCTGCAGCCAGCCGCGAAAGAAAAGCTCTTCAGGAACGGCGATGAAGAAGAAGGTGAAGGTCCAGGCGAAAGCCAAGCGGCCAAAACCTGGCCATTCGCTGTGCGTGTGCAGAAAGCCAAGCCACAAGCCAAGAGCCAGCGCGATGGGCGTGTAAAACGCCACTTCGCGGAGACCGATGGCGAGGTCTTTGAGGCGAAGGCGCAGGTCGAAGCCGGTTCCTTGGAGTTGGCGAATGAGAACGAAGCCGTAGATGCCCGCATCGAGAAGGAGAATCTTGTTGAAGACGGCCAGATGTGGCGGCCAGGCGCGCTCAAACCAGCGCGGATCGACGGCGAGGCCGAGTGCGATGAGGACCAGGTAGTCGAGCCAGTGGCCGCGCTGGCCGGGATCAGAACGCGCGGCTTGCCAGAGGAGCGCGGCGATGACGACGGGAAGAGCGGCGTACAAGGAGAACCACTCCCAACGGAAGATGCCGGCGCCGCAAGCGACGAGCAAGTAGGGGACGGATAAGAGGGCGGGAGAAACGAACCGTGCCCACAGCGGAAGAGCCTGCACGCGCACGGCAGCCGCCGCCGAAAAGAACGCAACGATGAGAAACGGGATGAGGGTGAGAACGGCGGCGACGATGTTGGCGGGAGTTACGAGATGCATCCACTCCGTCGTGTTCATGATGCGCCTAGGTTTCGAAGGACAACTGGGTCGCGGAGAAGAGCAGCGCGGAAGGTTTCGGCTCCGAGGCGAGTTCGTAGACGAGCCGTTCGAGGACAAGGCGCTTGTCGGGCGGGGAGGAGCGGAGCTCGAGATCAGCACGGGCTACGAGGCGCAGCGCGCGCGTGAGGTCGCGGCGGCTTTTGTAGCGGCGCGCCTGGCGGATGAGGTCGTCGGCGGCGAAGGGCGGCATGCGAAAGCCCTGCCACAGCGCCTGCCAGATAGCGCGCGAGTCGCGCACGTTTTTCTCGAGAATGACCAGCATCTGCCGGAAGGTGCGGGCGAGCATATAGAGGTGGCCGATGGCGGAGTCTTCGCCGGCGTCGGAGCTGTTGAGAAGGCCATGCAACAGGGCGAGCGCGCGCACGCGATCACGAGCGCTGATGGCGTCAGTGAGCTCGTAGAGCGAGCGCTGCTTGGCGGCGAGCACCAATGTTTCCACGTCGCCCAGGGTGATTTTTCCTCGGCCTGAGGCGTAGAGCAGGAGCTTTTCTAGCTCGGAGGAGACGAGCATCATGTCCGCGCCCAGGGCGTCGACGAGTTCGCGCGCGGCGTCGGGGTCCAGGCGCAGTCCCGCCTCCTGTGAAGTACTTACAGCCCAGCGCATGGCGTCTTCTTCGTTGACGCGGGCCAGCTCGACCATGCCGCAATGCTCGCCGAGCGTCTCGCTGAGGCGTTCGAAGCGGTTCTTGTCGTCGAGCTCCATGCGGCGAGCGTCGGAAGGGATGCGCAGGAAATCGGCGATGAACAAGAGCAGCGCCTGCAGATTGGGCGAGCGAAAGTAGCGGTCCAGCGCGGCGAATTCTTCCTTCCTCGCGCCGCGCGTGTAGAGCTGGCGCACATTGCGGATGAAAATCACCTGGAAGGGCGCCATCAGGGAAGGTGTTTGCGCGCGGTCGAGCACTTCAAAGATGGAGGTGGTGGCCAGGTCGAGATCGGAGAGGCAAAAGTCGCGGAGATCGGAGGGGACGAAGGCCTTGATGACCGCGGCGCGGCAACGGTCGAGAAAGAAGAGCTCATCACCAGCCAGCACGTAACCGGGCCGCAGCTTGTGAGTGCCCGCGGCGGCAGCTTCAATCTCCGCGACGAAGCGCGAGACGGCGGCGAAACCGGGACCGGAGCGGGAGGCGTTCACGAGTTCCGCTCCGATTGAACGCGCAGAAATACCGCATTTTCCATGCGGCTCCAGAATACAGTTCTCCAAGGCGCGTGGCCAGCGCGGAAATCAGGGCAGGAATCAAGAGATACGCGGCTACTTTGGCGGGATCAATGTGCGGCGTGCGCCGTTTCTTCGCCGGATGATCGCTTGGCGGCATCGGGATACGAGATTTCGAATTGACTGATGACCACGCTGTTTCCGAAGGGAACGGAGCCCGTCCATGCAACGCCTGCGCCGCCGAACTTGTTGGGATCGATGGTTCCCTGAAGCGACAAAGTGTCTCCGTCGGTGGTGTTGGATCCCCTGGCCGTGAATTTCGAGCCGGAGATGGTGAGCACGATCGTGGTGTTGGGCTTGAAGACTCCGGTCAGCTGCTGCCGGTCGTTGACCGGGTGACCGATGCCGTCGACGACCTGGTAGAGCTGGAACATGCATTTATCGGCGGCCTGGATGGTGCGCCAGAAGCGCAGCGAGTAGCCGTTGCGGGTGCGCGGGTCATATTTGATGTAGATGTCGGCCTTCTGATTGCGGGGGCCGGCGTTGTCGTCGGGCGAGCCGGCGATGCCGAAGCCCTGTCCGGCGGTCTTCTCGGGAGTGAGGACGACTTTCGCCTGCATGTCGCTCGTTGGCGCGTCGTCTTGATAGAGAAGCTGCGCGCCTTGCAAAGCAATGCGCAGGCCGTAACCATTCACGAGATTGTCGCCGACGGAGGAGGTCCAGTTTCCCAGCACTGTCCACATGCCGCTGACGTAGTCGCTGTCAGGGGTTTCGACAAAGTTGCGGAAGTTGGGATTGATGTTTTTCCTGGTTTCGGATGAGTTGATCGCCTTTCGAGAAACAGCAACGGTTTCAGGGCCGGGATCGCTGATGTTGTGTTTGGGACGGATGGCAGCTTCGATGTATTTGCCGACGAAGCCGGGCGTCAGCGTGAGCTGCCGCAGCGGCTGATCGCCGCGGCTGACAGCAACTTCGCGCCGCGTGGAGCATTGCGCATCGCTGCAAATGTACCAGTCGATGAGGGACTGATCGATGAGGGATTGATCTGGGCGCCCGCCCAGATTGAGAGCGTAGGAGACGGCGATTTGGCCGTTGGCGGGAGGCTGGAGTTTGGGACTGCGCGTGAAGGTGGGCGGAGCGATATAGGCGGGCTCGACGTAGATGTGCGAGGTGACGTAGAAGCCGTTTGCGGCGGTGGCGCGGACGGTAACGTATTGGGCGTGGTTGGTGGAGTTCCAGCCGCTGACCACGGTGGTTGGTCCGCTGGTGTCGCTGAGCTTGATGAGATTTGAAGTGGTGGACCAGTGAATGGGTGTGCCGGAGGCGCGAGCGGGCTGGACGCTTGCCTTGAGCGTGACGACAGCGTTTGCATCTGGCTGGAGGTGGCCACTCATGACCGTGTACTCCGGTCCGGTGCTGCGAATGGAAGCATTGCCGGGCGGTTCGGTGTTGGCGAACGGATCGCCGGGTTGAGCGGCGGGACGATGATCAGCGATTCCCGGAGGGTACGTTGCGGCGAGCGACATGCGGAAGACATCGCTGCCGTCGTTCTCGTATTTTGCGCGCACGCCAGCGGGATCCCAGTCATCGACCTGGCCGTTCGGCGTGGCGCGCAACATGTTCCATGGGTTGAGGGCGCGGGCCTCTTCCGCAGTGAGCTCGCGCGACAAGGTGAAAGTGTGCGGGCCAAGGATGCTGTCGTAGATGACGGCGGGCTTGCCGCTCGCGTCCTTCGTCTCATAGGTGAGCGAGTAGAGATTCTGCCGCACCGGTGCTTTCCAGACCATCCACGCTACGGGAGATTTTGGCGTGTTGACCGGCATGATGCAATGGATGAGCGCGACGGGATTGCGAAAGCCCTTGTAGAATTCGAGGCCGCGTGACGCCTTGAAAACTGTGTTGATGAACTCAATTCCCGAGGACGACATGACGCCGTTGCCGGTGGGGAAATACACTTCGGAGTTTTCCCAGACGCCGGTGTTGCCGCCGCCGATGAAATCGTCGGTGCCTTCGACATAGACGTTGGTGAAGTAGGAACGCGTGGTGCGGATGAACAGGGTGTCGAGGCGGCCGAGAAAGGCGACGTGCGAATAGACGTGCTTGTCGCCATCGGCCTGGAGCGCGACGGCCTGCGTAATGACCGATGAGCGCATCTTGAGGTCCTTTGAGGGATCGCCGGGATAGTCGTAGTCGAGGTTGCAGTAATTGACCAGCGTGAGATTCATCATGGTGAAGCCGGTGGCGTTGACCATGAGGATGTAGCCGTTGTTCGACGCGCCTTCCTTGTTGCCGCGGTTGTCGGCGAGGACAACGTTGCGGCGGTCGTTGGTGAGGCCGAGCAGCGTGATGTAGTTTTTGGTGATGGTCATGCTCGCTTCGGTTTCGCCGCCGCGGAGAAAGTAGACGTCGGGCTTGATGCCGATCACGGTTGGATGGTCCGGCGTGCCGGCGGGCGCGGCGGCGTAGGCTGCCTGGAGCGTCTTGAACTTCTTCTGCGCGGGGTCATCCTGCGACAGGGAACTGTCGACGAGGTAGTCGTAAGCATAGGCGCGGGTGTCAAAGGGGACGCCGGTGTAGCCGTTGTATGGCGCGCCGCGCATGTTGTCCTGCGCGCGCACGGCGGGGCCGCCGGCGAAAGCGATCATGAATAGAGCAAAAAGAACTCCCCAACGGCCGCAGCGGTTCTTCACGGAGTCACCTCGTTTTTCGTGGTCAGACCACCCGGCAAAACGATAGTGGCGCGGCAGCGGGAATGTCAATGCAAGAATTCCGGGGCAGGAATTCCGGGACACAAATTCCGGCGTTTCAGGTGGAGGCGGTCAGAAACCTTCAATCACGTCAGCGACAAGTTGCCGGGCAAAGTCGCGCGACAGGCGTTGCAGGGCGGCGGGATCTTCCTGAAGGAAAGTGGGCAGATTGGTGGTGGACTGGTATTGCTCGCGGAAGACGTAGTTGTTGTTCCGGTAGAGGACTTTGCCGTCTCTTGCGTTGAGCGTGACGGAGGCCACGATGGTGATGATGAAGCTTGACGACTGCTGCGTGGCGACGTTGTAAGTGAGCGGCACGGTGGACTGCTTGAGGATGGTTCCATGCAGGACCGCGTCGGCATCGGCGGCATCTTTGGAGATGATGCGAAAGTGGGTGCGTGCCGCGAACTCCTGAATCACCGCTTCGGTCATCGCGGTTTCGGCGCCGCTCGAGTCAGCGTGCGTGGCAAAAACGGGGACGGCAAGCGTCTTTACATCGGGAGGCAGATGCGTGGCAGCGCCCAAAGTGTGGTAGCCGCAGCCGGTGACGGCAGCGAATAGCGCCCCAAGCCCCAATGCAAAGAATCGGCGAGTCATGCTCAACCCAGTATAGAAGCGAGGAGCATGGGAAGAGTGACTGACGCTGGCGGCCTGCGCATGCTGGTCGTTGCCGAAGGTCAGAGGTTTTTTCGAAAATGGACGCATCGGTCGACAACTTCAAATCCCAGCGCGGCGTGCGCGCGCTGCGATCCGTCTTCAGTGATCAGCGCGTCTGAAGCCATCTCGGCGCAGCCCTGAGCGCGAGCCCAGTCTTCGGCTGCTCGCATGAGGGCGCGGCCGATTCCGCGTCCACGGTGCCCGGGGGCGACATACCATCCCTCGACAAAGCCAACCGTATGCGCGGTGTCGCAGCCGTCGGCGTGCGAGCGCAGACCGGCATCGAGAAAGCCGAGCAAAGCTCCGTCGTCACTTTGCGCGACGAAGACCACTGCGGGAAGAGTGCCTGGCATTCCTGTGGACATTACGGCTTCGAGCTCCTGCGCTTGCTCCTCAGTGGAGCTGCCGGGCCACAGCAGTGTGCGCATCGCTACGATCTGTTCTCGATCGCTCTTCTTCGCAAGCCGGACAGTATGCATTACGCGCCTCCGTTTGCTAAACCCACGCTGTCGCCAGTCTGCCCAGCCCGGGCGACGGCAGCTTGAGGCCGTCGGCGCGGCCGGCGCGGCCCGTCTCCGTGATTCGCAGTGTAAACGAGTACTTATACTGGAGAGAATGACGGCGGCATCCCAGGATTCCTCTTCGACAAGCGCGTTGCCGCGCCGCATTGTGCTTACGGGTTTCATGGGCTCGGGCAAGACGACGGTGGGCCCGCTGGTGGCGCGGCGGTTGGGGTGGAGCTTTGTGGATGTGGACGACGTGATTGCGGCCGAGGCGGGCTGCACGATTCCGGAGCTCTTCCGCCGGGAGGGTGAGGGTGCATTTCGCGAGCGGGAACGCGCGACGATTGCGCGGCTAGCCGGCGGCGACACGCTGGTGCTTGCCCTGGGCGGGGGCGCAATCGAAGACGACGGAACGCGCACGCTGCTGCACACGGCGCCGGATACCCTGACGGTTCACCTGGAAGTTGAGCTGGCCACGACGCTGGCCCGGTGCGGTGGTACTGAGCATCTGCGGCCGGTGCTGGCCGACCAGCCGAACCTGGCAGGCCGTTACGCGAGGCGGCTGCCGCTCTATCGCACGGCGCATGTGTCGATTGCGGTGGATGCGCTGACGCCGGAAGAGGTGGCGGAGGCGGTGGTTCAGGCGGTATCGGGACGGGCGGGCAAAATCGCCAAATAACTGAACACGTTCAAAAAGTGCTTGACACGGATGCAGGCTTGTCGCATCCTAATTTTGAACATGTTCAATTCTATGGCAAAGCCGACATTGACCACCAAGGCCGAGGCCACCCGCGACCGCATCGTGGACGTAGCGCTGGATTTGTTCCGGCGCCAGGGCTTTGAGCAGACGACGATGCGAGAGATTGCGGCGCAGGCCGGGGTTTCGCTCGGATCGGCCTACTACTACTTTGAATCGAAGGAAGACCTGGTGATGGCGTTCTACGAACGGGCCATGGAGGCAATGGCGCCGAGGGTCGAGGCTGCGCTGAAAAGTGCGACCAAATTCGAAAAGCGCCTGGAGGCGATCCTGGCGGTGAAGTTCAGCTATTTTCAGCCCAATCGCGCATTTCTTGGCGCCTTGTTCCGCCACGCCGCCGATCCCGAGAACCGACTGTCGCCGTTCAGCGAAGCGACGCGGCAGATTCGGGAGCGCGATCAGATTTATTTTGCGCAGGCCATTGCGGCCTCGCGCGATGTGCGCGTGCCGGAGGATCTAGCCGCACAGATGCCGATGCTGCTTTGGCTTTACCAGATGGGGCTGATTCTTTTCTGGATCTACGATCGCTCGCCGGGGCAACGGCGAACGCGCGCGCTGCGCGAAAAGAGCCTGCCGCTATTGGTGAGCATATTGAAGATGGCGCGATTTTCGCTGCTCAAGCCGCTGCGAAAGAAGGTCGTGGAACTGATCGTGGTTGCGGAAGGAGGGTAGACGCGTGATGGCGCCGATGATGGTCAATCACAAGCTCATCCGCGTATCCATCGCGCTGGTCTGGCTCTACCAGGGCCTGTGGTGCAAGGTGCTGGGCGGCGCTCGGCATCATCAGGCGGTGGTTTCTGCGGTGCCGTTCATTGGTCCGGCGGCGAGCCGCGCGGTGGTGATCGCACTGGGCCTGATGGAGTGTGGAGTTGCTGCCTGGGTGCTTTCGGGCTGGCAATTGCGCAAGGCCGCGGTGGCACAGACGGCACTCCTTGTGGGCATGAACGCCGCGGGGCTGATCTGGGCCTGGCGCCTGCTTCCCGACCCGGCCGGCATGCTTCTGCAGAACTTCGCATTTGTGCTTCTGATCTGGATTGCAGCGGAGGTGCAGCCTCATGTGGCGACCGCATGACCTCGAGCAAACGCCGTGGCGGGAAGGGCCTTTCAGAGCGCGGCCGCTGGGCCTGATCTTCGGGCAGACTTATGAGGATCCTGAGATCGAGCTCGAGGCCTTTGCGCCACGCAGCCGGGTTTTTTCGATTGCCGGGGCGGGATCGACGGCTCGCGTGCTGGCTGCGGCAGGGCATCGCGTGACGGCCGTGGACATCAACCCGGCACAGCTTGCTTACGCCGAGGCGCGGGCTGCCGGAAGGCTGGCGCGCATGGGGGCGGCGGAACGTTTGCTCCGGTTTGGCCGCGAGCTTGCGCGGTTGGCGGGTTGGAGCCGCGCTAGGCTCGAAGCGTTTCTCTCGCTTTCAGATTGCGGCGAGCAGATCGACTTCTGGGATCGCGAGCTCGATACTGCCAGGTGGCGTTCTGCCGTGGACACGCTGCTGGCTCCGCGGCTTCTGAGCCTGTGTTATCGCAGCCCGTTCTTCAGATCGCTGCCGCGGGATTTTGGACCGCGGGTTCGGCAGCGGCTGCGGCGCGGTTGGGCCAGTCATTCCAATCAACGCAATCCATTTGCGGCGTTGCTGCTGCTGGGCAGATCGCTTGCGGAGCCGGGCGCCGCGATATCGCCGATCCGGTTTGTTTGCGCCGACGCGGCGGAATTTCTGGACAGCTGCGAACCGGGAACGTTCGAGGCGTTTTCGCTATCGAACATTGGCGACGGAGCGTCCCCGGAGTATTTACAGCGCTTGCAAGCGGTCGTGGAGCATGCGTCGGCTCCAGGCGCGGTTGTGGTTTGGCGCAGCTTTCAAGAGCCAGGCGCCGGAATGGCCGGAAACCGAGCCGGCCTCGACCGTTCGTTGCTCTGGGGAGTGGTGGATGTGAGACCGGTGGGGATTTTCGCGGGGGGTGTGCCATGCTGCACCTGCTGAGGCGGCATCCGATTTCGGTCGCGGCGTTCTTCCGCCATTCGCTGGTGCTGACGTATGCGCTGCCTCCCGAAACTCTTGCGCCGCTGCTGCCGGAAGGCCTAGTGCTCGACACGTTTCGGGGCTATGGGTTTCTGGCGATCGCGCTGGTCGAGACGAAGCATCTGCGGCCCAGCGTTCTGCCTGCGTTTCTGGGCCGGGATTTCTTCCTCAGCGGCTATCGCATCTTTACACGGCTCGGGCGCGGCGCGCAGTCGAAGAGGGGTCTGAAGATTCTGCGCAGCGATACGGATCGCGAGTGGATGATGCGCACGGGCAACCTGCTGACGCATTACAACTATCGCCTGTGCCGGGCGGTGCTCACGGAACATAGGAATGAAATTCACTGGACAGTTCGGACTGAGGGTTCGGAGGCCGATCTAGATGTGGTTGCGCATTTGGCAGGCGCGCCGGGTGCGCTGCCGGAGGGCTCTCCCTTTGCCACGATGGCCGAGGCGCGGCGATTTGCGGGTCCGTTGCCGTACACCTTCGAATACGAGGAGCAGACGCGCTCGATCATCGGCATTCTCGCGCAGCGGCAGACGTGGGATCCGCAGCCGGTCGCAGTCGAGGTGCGGCAAAACACGTTTCTTGAGCGGGAACCGTTCTGTCGCGCAAGGCCGATTCTCGCCAATGCCTTTCACGTGCGGGATGTGCCGTATCTCTGGCAACGCGGGAGGAGGCTGACATGAGCACAACAATGACGCGGGGCCCGTACCAAGGTGTTGTGCAGATTCTGCAATTCAACCGGCGGATGTATGCGGCGACGACGGCAGCGCTGGTTGGTTGCTGGCTTGCGGCGGCGTTTCTGCCTGCGGCGGGGCGTATCGCGCTGTTGATTGCGTCGGCGCCGGCGGCGTTCTGGCTGGCCATGTCACTCGCAGTTTCGCACTATGTTTACGATCGTTTCCCGCTTTACGATCTGGGCTGGCTGGAGCGCGCGCTATTGCGGACGCCGCGACGGTGGCTCAACGTCCATTCCGGGTGGGACGAGACGAGCGAGTTGCTGGAGAGCGTTTTTCCCGGGGCGGACGGGCAGGTGGCCGACATCTTTGATCCGCAGGTAATGACCGAGATCTCCATCCGGCGGGCGCACCGGATGAATCGCAGCGCGATGATATCCAAGCCGGCGCGCTACGATGCGCTGCCGTTTGGAGCCGGCACGTTCGACGCGGCGTTTGCGATTTTTGCCGCGCACGAGTTGCGCAGGCTCGATCAGCGCGTGCAGTTGTTTCGGGAGATTGCGCGCATTCTCGTTGCCGGCGGCGAGTTCGTGCTGATCGAGCACGCGCGGGACTGGCGGAATTTTCTGGCATTCGGGCCCGGGTTCCTGCACTTCTTTTCTCCACACGCGTGGCGAAGCGTGGCGCGGGGTGCGGGGCTGATGGTACGCACCGAGTTCAGGATGACGCCATTTGTGCGGGTGTATCTGCTGAGGAGGCCGCAATGACGCTCGTGATTCATTTGAAGTTGGTTGGGGCGCTGCTGGTGATTCTTGGGGTGAGCCACGCCTTCTTCAATCGCTACTTTGGATGGGAGCGCGAGCTGGCGGGCGTGTCGTTGCTCACGCGCCGGATCTTTTTTGTGCATTCCTTTTTCATTGCGTTGGGCGTGACGCTGGCGGGAGTGATTTCGTTGTTTTACGCCAGGGCCTTGCTCAGTCCAAGCGCCCTGAGCTGCGCGATCCTGGCGGGGATGGTGGTGTTCTGGTTTTGCCGGCTGCTGGCGCAATTCTTTTCCTACGACTCAGCCATCTGGCGCGGCAACCGCTTTCGCACATGGATGCATGTGGCGTTTTCGGCGCTCTGGTGCTATGTGACGGGTACGTACGGTGTCGCGTTGATCAGCGTCTGGGGCCGGCGTTGAATCGCGGGCCGGTGGCGGCGCGGCGTTGAAGATTTCAGGAGAAGTGCTCCCAGCCTTGAGGCTCGAGGGGTCGCGGGCCGCGAGAAGTGATCAGCCTGATCGTGGTTTTGCCGGAGCGGCGGCGGAGAATGCGGCCGATCAGCGTGACTGGAACGCCGCCGATACTGCGCGGGATGCGCGCGGAATTGGGCGCGGTGAAGAGGAGCTCGTAATCTTCGCCGCCGTGAAGGGCCTGTTGAAGCGTGGCCGCGGGATGGATGGGCAGGGAGGCAGCATTTAGCTCGGCGGCTACTCCGGACTCTTCGCAGAGATGCGTGAGGTCGGTGGAGAGACCGTCGCTGAGGTCGATGGCTGCGGTTGCACGGGAACGGGCGACGAGCCAGAGGCCTTGCGCGATGCGCGGCTGAGGGTAGAGGTGGGGCTCGAGGATCGTTGCGAGATGAGCGGGAATGCGCAGAGGCATCTGCCGTGAGCGGGTTCGCTTCTGTTCGGGCGCCCATTGCGCGAGGCGGGCAAGGCCAGCGGCGGAGCCTCCGAGGCTGCCGGTGACGTAGAGCAAGTCGCCGGGGCGCGCACCGGAACGGAGGAGCGCTTTTCCACGCCGCACAGCGCCGGCGAGGACAATGTCGGCGACCACGATGGGCGATTCCGCGAGGTCGCCGCCAGCCAGCGGGGTTTGATGCGCCGCAGCGAGCGAAAGAAATCCATCGAAAAAGAGATCCAGCCACGGCTTGCGCCGTTTTGCTTTTTGGAGGAGGTTGCGAGGCAAACCAAGTGAAAGAAAGGCGGCGATGGGGCGCGCACCCATGGCAGCGAGATCGCTGAGGCCGCGAGCCAGAGTGCGGTGGCCGATTGCTTCGGGTGGGTGACACTCGAGGCGAAAGTGATGGCCATCGATGGAAAGATCGGTGGTGACAGCCATCTCTTCGCCGGGCCGCAAGCGGAGCAGGGCACAGTCGTCGCCGATACCCAACTTCAGCGCGGGATTGCGCAAATGCGACGAACGGGCGCGAATGCCGGCGATCAGGGCCAACTCGGTTTCTCTCCCGGAACCCTGGCTCTGGACGGATTTTGGCCGCATGCCAAGAGGATAGGGCATGACACGGCGGAGGGTCGTTCGCCGGCGAGAATCGGAACGGCTGCGGGAGGGGATTTCGGTGGAAAAATCGTTTCGCGCGGGCCATATGACGGAACGCAAACTGGATGGATCGAAGGTAACCTCATGACCTGCGGTCAATGGCCGATCAAGAAAGAAGAGGGGCTCGCGGATTGCGTCTTCTTTTTGATTCGAAGTGAGTTATGCAGGCGTGGCTTCATGGTTTCAGACACATCCGGCGGCAGGCTGGCTGGTTACCTGTGGGTTTTCTGATTGACCGGCCGAGGGGGTTCTGTTACGCTTGCCACACGTTCTCGCATCTACGCCATAGTGGGCGTCATAGTAAGGTTGTTGTGTGGGCGTGAAAGCCACGCATGATCCACTTTCCCCCGATCTGGACCCATTTCGTGCTGGCGGGCCGCCGGGGACTGCAGGCGACTGATGTTACGTAAGCGATACTACATACTTTTCGTAGCAAGAGATGAAGATGGGCAACTGCGGAAGATTCCGCTTCCGCTGAAGTATGCGTACGCGTTCGTGGCCGCGGCAATTGTGGGGGCATTCACGATTGTGGGCCTGGCCGGTTCCTACACACGCATGCTGTTGAAAACCGAGAGCTACAACCAGGTACGCGCGGAGCGGGAAACGCTGCGGCAGAACTACCAGCGCATGGCCGAGATTGCGCACAATCGCGGCGTGCAGGTGGCATCGCTTGGCGCGCTGGCGAATGAAGTGACTGCTCTCTACGGATTGCGGCAGAACCGGCTTGAAGCAGCCAAGACTCCCGCGCAGGCGACTGCAGCGGCGGCCGCCGCGACCACACCGGCAACGCTGATGCAGACCGACGACCCCAGCCAGCAGCAGGTGACCAACTCCATTGACGCGTTTTATGCGCTGCGCGAAGAAGCGATGTCAGGCGCCGTTTCGCGGGCCCTGGAAAGCGGATTGACGCCGAATTTTAACGGCGATTGGACGGAACTGGCTGATGCGCCGTCGATGTGGCCGCTGGAAGGCCGCGTGGCCTCTAGTTTCGGCGAGCGTGAAGATCCGATCAACGGCGAAGGTGCGTTCCATACCGGTATCGACATCGACGCGCCCTATGGGACGCCCGTGCGGGCCGCGGCGGACGGCGAGGTGAGCGGGGCATCGATGGGCGTGGGTTACGGGCGCGAAGTGGTGCTCGACCATGGTCACGACGTGCGAACCGTTTATGGCCATCTTTCTGCGATTGCCGTTGTTCCCGGGCAACGCGTGACGCGCGGGCAGGTAATCGGGTACGTCGGCGAGTCAGGCCGCGCCACGGGGCCGCACCTTCATTACGAAGTGCGGGTGCATAATGTGCCGGTGAATCCGTACAAGTATCTGCACGTGACCTATGAACAGGCCGCCAATCTCGACCAAGGTTCGTCTTCAGGCCAGTAAGAGAGATATTGCGATGTGAAAACGGCTCCCTGTGTGGAGCCGTTTTCTATTGGCGGGGAGAATGCGGGTTTCGGAGTGGACGCTGAACTCCGCGAGAATGGATTGCAGTGCGGGTGATGCGGATGCTGCAAGAGTGCTGCCGAATTGCTAATCGTTCGCGGCTCGCGGCGATTCGAGGGAATTCGGAGCTTTGGAGATTCCGGGCTGCCGACGCCACGAGCGGATGCTGAATCCGTAAATGCCCAGGCAGAACAGGTTTGCCGGAATGAAGCCAAACTGCGCGGTCCGCGCGCCAATGATGCAAACAATGAGGCTGTTGACGCTTGCCACCAGGAGGCCGGTCCACTGCTTTCGTCCCACAAGAATGGTGGACAGAACGGTAAGGCAACAGGACAGATAATCCAGGCGGATCATGGGGGAAAGGGCCTCCAAGCTTAGAGTGCAAGAGCATGGGTGGAATCTCAGTGATCAAAATCACTCCGAAATTGACCGCGCATTCGATGAGCTTGATGCGATGGAGCTGTATCCGACTTTGAGTGGCGCGCCTTGCGTTCGTCTCCCAGCAAAACTCGCGTTCGAGCGGTGCGTGATATTGTGGCTGGTGTTCGATTCGAGGAGAATTTCCGTGCCAATTCGCTTCAGATTCCTTGCCATTCTGATTGCACTTGCCATTCCGGCGATTGCGCAAGACCGCGCCGCTGATCTCAAAATCGCGTTTACGCGCGCGCAGCATTTGAAACATGGCATCAACGCGTCGCAGTGGTTTGCGCAATCGGGTGATTATTCCGCCGCGCGCACCGATCGCTATACCGACGCGCAGGATATCGCCCTGATGGAGAAGCTGGGCTTCGATCATGTGCGGCTGAGCATCGATGCCGCGCCTCTGGAGGGTGCGTTTCGCGGGTACGGCGGGTCAAAGGATTTCCTGCCGCGGCTGGACAAGGCCGTCGACACCATGGTGGGGGATGGGCTGGCCGTCCTGATCGACGTTCATCCGAGCGACGATTACAAGCTGCAGTTGCGGACGAGCAATGATGCCGTCGACCGGTTCACGATGCTGTGGCGCAGGCTGGCCGCGCACTATGCCGATCGCGACCCGAACATGGTTTTCTTTGAGATTCTGAATGAGCCGGAGGTGAATGATTCCTACCGCTGGGCCGGCATCCAGGAGCGAGTGGCTGAGGCGATTCGCGAAGCTGCGCCGCAACACACGATCATCGCCACGGGCGCGAGCTGGTCTGACATTCCGGATTTGCTGAGGTTGAAGCCGCTGGCCGATGGCAACGTGATCTACAACTTTCATTTCTATGAGCCGCATGAGTTCACGCACCAGGGAGCCACATGGGGCGTTCCCTGGTGGAGCTATACACATTCCATTCCCTACCCGGCGACGGAGGACTCGATGCCGGAGCTGCTGAAGGAAGTTCCTGACGCGGCGAATCGCTACGACCTCGAGAACTACTGGCTGGATGGGTGGAATGGGCACCGGATCCGGATGATGATCGACGAAGCCGCGGCATGGGCGCTTGACAATCACGTCCCGCTGATCTGCAATGAGTTCGGCGCGTTCCGTGAGCACACCGATCCGGTGTCGCGCACCAATTGGATTCGCGATGTGCGGACGGCGCTCGAAGCGGACGGCATAGGATGGGCGATGTGGGACTATCGGGGCGGGTTTGGCGTGGTGACGAAACAGGACGGCCAGCCGGCGCAGGTGGATGACGCAGTGGTGAAGGCCCTGGGGCTGAATGAGAAGCAGTGAGCAAGGGAGCGAGTGAGCGAGGGAGCGGGTCAGCAGTCAACGAGGAGGGTGGAATATGTCCGCGTTATGGCAAGCGACTGTATACCTGCTCGTGGGTTTGCCCGCAGTTGCTCAGTCGCAGGCATTTGCAAAGGCCACGTTAAGGCCTGCTCGCTCAGACGACCCGCGCAACATGCGCATGCAAGTGCTGCCTGACGGCGACCTGATTGCACATGCGGTCCCTGTAGTTTCACTTTTGAGTTTCGCTTACGACGTGCCGGTGAATCCTTCGCCGCGTCTTTCTCCGCTTCCCGACTGGACTCTTCTTGAGCGGTACGATATTGAAGCGAAAGCACCCGCCAACGCCATTCCTCCCGGTCTCGAAGGCAGCGAAGTGCGAAGCCGAGTTCAGCAAATGATCCGCGGATTGCTCGCCGATCGTTTCAGACTCGTGCTGCGGGTCGAGAAGAGAACAATGCCGGTTTATGCTCTCACCGTCGCCAGCGGTGGTCCGAAGCTCCAGAAGTCAGACATCACCGAGAAGGACTGCATCATCGATAGCGACCAGGAAGGTTGCCATCACTTTGTTTCCGGCCTCGGCCATCCCCTGATTGCAAAAGCCATAGATATGGACGATCTTGCCCATTTCATCGGGAACTGGACGGATTTGCCGGTCGTGAACCGCACGGAGCTCAGTGGGCTGTTCACCGTAAACACGGGAGGCTGGCTGCCGATGCGGCTGCCCCCTCCGCCTCCGAACGCCATGCCAGACGCGAACCACTTCGCCGGCCTGCCCACCATCTTCACGGTTCTGGGCGAGCTGGGCCTCGAACTTAAGCGGCAAGAGGACGTTCTGCCGGTGTACACCGTGGAGCACATCGAGCGCCCGGCCGCCAACTGACGGTCTTGCTTTATTCCGCGGCTCAAGCCGACCTGTGATTCCAATCACCGATTCTGAGGGAAGGAATAGCCGACACTCAGTCTCGGACGCATGAAGCATCTGTTTCAATCGATGGCGGTTTCCGGTGCGGCGGCGGTTCTTGGTGCGCTGCTGGTGGTGCCTGCTTTGGCGGCTCCGAATTACGAAGTCCAGGAGCACCTTTCAAAGAAGCAACTTGCCGCGCTCGTGGCCTGTGCCAAGACGCCGGCGGAGCATGAGCGGATCGCTGCCTACTATCGCGCTGAGTATGAGCGCCTGCAGGCCGAAGCGGACCAACATGCCGACATGGCCGGAAGATTCCTGAGCAACCCCGCAACCAATAATGACAAGTCGGCGCGTGGAACAGTGAGTCATTGCGTTTCGATGGAGCGGAACCTCAGATCGAAGTCGGCGCAAGCCCGCGCAATCGCGGAAGAGCACAAGCGCCTTGCCCGGGCGGCAGGGCAAGAGTAGACATTTCCATTCGCGGTGCAGCGTCGATCGGCTCTACATCAATTCCTGAGTTGCGGTGACCTGTTGAATTCTGTGCAAGGTCGCCGCTTCCTTCCACCCCACGGACGAAGACCGGTCCCTCCACCCCAAGAAGCAAAGGCCGCTTCTTGGGGACCCCGTGTCCGCGGGGACCCCGGCTCCCTGGGGGTCGCGTCGACTTGGGTGTAGCGGCTTCGGGATGCAGTGACTCAGGAATTGCGCTAACGGCTATTCGGGGCGGTTACGAGGCGCTCGGCGACAGACTCGATAATCTGCTCGTGCACTTCGTCGATGGTGAGGTCGCCTTCGATGAGAACCACCCGATCGGGCTCGCGGCGGGCGATCTCGTGATATTTCTCCCAGACGCGACGATAGAAGGCGTCCTTCTCGGTCTCAAAGCGATTTTCGTCTTTGCCGGTTTCCGACTCCATGCGGTCGTTGCGGCGGCGCGCGCGGGCCAGCGATGCTTCGAAGCTGGGCAGGAGCAGAAGCGTGAGATCGGGCTGGAGGCCGCCGCAGATGAGACGGTGCAGTTCCAGCACGACTTCGGAGCCGATTTGACGGCCGCCGCCCTGGTAAGCCTCAGTGGAATCGGTAAAGCGATCGCAAACCACGATTTTGCCGGCGTCGAGAGCCGGCTCGATGACCTCGGCGATGGCCTGCGCGCGGGCGGCGAACATGAGAGCCATTTCGGTCATGGGGGCGACGGCAGCGGAGCGGGAGTCGAGAAGGATCTCGCGAATGCGGTCGCCGGTGGCAGTGCCGCCGGGCTGGCGAAGGACGACCGGCTCCATGCCCCGGCGGGCGAGCCAACTCGCCAACCGCTTGATCTGCGTGGTCTTGCCCGACCCGTCGAGGCCTTCGAGCGTGATGAAAACACCGCGCGGCATGGAATGAGGATAAAGCAGGGAGCAGGGGACGGGAAACAGGAGTTAGGGAATAGGGACCAGGGCCTTATATTGCCGGAACTCGAAGCTGCTGCGCCACTGACATATTTGCCGATCTGTGTTACAAGTGAGGGAATTCCCCAAAACTGATCTGGACACAGGCCCTCGAAGGTCCGTTTCCTGCTGGAGTGGAATATGCGTTCGTCTGTCATGCTCAAGTTCATTATTTGCGTCCTGCTGCTGGGCGCTCTGCCGGCGGGCCGGCTCATTGCGCAAAACCTCACGCTGGAGGGCCAGACGGGCGGCTTCCTGACGCCCACTGCTTACGTGGTGTACATGGAAAAGGGTCAGTTCTTTTCGCACCCGGCTATCGGCGTCCATTTCATCGACGCGTCGGCAGTAATCGGCAAAATTGAGACTTTCAGCATCACCGAGGGCTTTGCCAACCGGGCAGAGGCCGGATACACCCGCAGCGTTCATCAGTTTGGAGACCAACCCAAGACGACGGCTACACCGCTCGGCCTGAGCAACCTGTGGAACTACTCCGGCATGAATGTTTTTCACGGCAAGGTGGTCGCTTTGAGGGACGGGCAGTTTGGCGCGTGGGTGCCGGGTATTGCGATTGGCGGCGTGATCCGCACCAACGACCACTTTGTGTCGGGCGCGGCCAACAAGACGCTGACGGGAACAGACAAGTCGTACACCAACGGCGACGTGTACGTTGCCGTCACGAAGACCTGGGCAAAACCTCCTGTACCGTTCCTGCTGAACCTGGGCTGGAAGGCGACCAATGCCACCATCTTCGGCATCGGCGGCCAGAGCACTCGTTTTGGCGGGCGGTTCTTTGGAGGTTTGGGGATTCCGCTGCCGCTCGGCCATGGGATCGTGGCGGTCCCCTCGGCGGGATTCACGCAGGAGCCGAAGACGGCGGTGAACCTGAACACGCTGCTGAACGCGGCGCTCTACCAGTGCGAGGCTGCGCACGCCTGCAATCCTGCGTCGTACCCGCTGATGAGCGCGCATTTGCCCACAACGCTGGACTACGCCGTGCGCGTGACGCAGAGGGACAAGCCGCACTTCGCATTTGACATTGGCGTGGGACAGGTGGCGGGCAACATCGGATCGATCTGGGTTGGAAATCCTTACTTCCCCGCGGTGGGCCCACCGATCGTAACCACGCCGGTGAACCTGCAAGCGCGCAGCATTGTGGGCATGGGACTTAGCTATCGCTATTAACACGTTTGCGGGTTGAGGGAAAGGGCACTTTCGTACAACTTCTTCGCGCTGGTGGGGTTCTATTGGCTTAGACTGGATGCGCCTCTTTTCAGGCAGCATGCAGCTCGAAAACTATAGGAGGTTCCCCCCATGCACGCACGAAAGATTTTGCCCTTCTTGTTGGTGGCGCTGCTCGTTTCTTTTATTCCAGTAGCCTCTCATGCAGCAGTGTTTGTGAGCGTCGGGTTTGCACCCCCGGTGCTGCCAGTTTATGTGCAACCGCCTTGCCCGGAACCGGGCTGGATGTGGACTCCAGGCTACTGGGCGTACGGCCCTGACGGCTATTACTGGGTGCCAGGAACGTGGGTGCCGGCGCCTTATGTGGGCGCGCTGTGGACTCCCGGCTATTGGGGCTGGGGAAGCGGCCTGTATGTGTGGCACCCCGGCTACTGGGGACCACATGTGGGCTACTACGGCGGCGTGAACTACGGATTCGGTTATATGGGCGTCGGGTTTGCCGGAGGTCTGTGGGTCGGCGGAGCCTTCCGCTATAACACGGCCGTCATGCACGTTGGACCTGGCATTCACAACGTGTACGTCGACAACACCATCGTCCACAACACGACCATCATCAACGATCGGCATGTGGCCTACAGCGGAGGACCGGGAGGCATCAACCATGCCCCAACCGCCGATGAGACGCGGTACTCGAATGAGCACCACATAGCGGCTACGTCATTCCAGGAGCAGCATCGGAACGCGGCGATGAGCGATCGGACATCCTACTTCAACGACAATCATGGGCGCCCGAACAATGCCGCTGTGGCGAGACCGATGGCAGCGCAATCGCGGCCGATGAATCAAGGTGGCTTCAATCGCCAGCCGAATGCAACTCCCCAGTATCATGGGAGCCAGCAGGCGCAGCAGCCACACTATCAGCCGCAGCAACATAACCAGCCGCAGCAACATGACCAGCCGCAAATCCAGCAGCACAACCAGCCGCAGCCGCATAACGGCGGGCATGGAGAGCAACAGCCTCACGATTCGCACGATCGCGGCCACTAATCAGAACCTGGTCCCGGCGGCACAAGCCGGGACCAGCGCTTCCTGAATGAAGATCCCAAAAAGGAGACGTACGATGAAGAACTTTCTCTGCAGGCAGAGCTTTGTGATCTTGCTGGCGCTCAGCATGATTCCGGCGGCCGTGATGGCCCAGGTCAGTGTCGGGATTGGAATTGGCGTTGCGATTCACACCGCGCCGCCGCCGCTTCCGGTGTATGTGCAGCCTCCCATTCCAGGAGACGGCTACATGTGGACTCCGGGTTACTGGGCGTGGGGCGCGGCGGGTTACTACTGGGTGCCTGGAGTGTGGGTGCGCCCGCCGATGGTCGGCGTGCTGTGGACTCCCGGCTACTGGGGCTTCGCGGGTGGGGCCTATGGCTGGCATCCAGGGTACTGGGGGCCTCACATCGGCTTTTATGGCGGCGTGAACTACGGCTTCGGCTACGGCGGTGTGGGGTTTGTGGGCGGCGCGTGGCACGGCGGCGCGTTCGCCTATAACTCAGCGGTAATGAACGTGGGAGTGGGCGTGGCGCACAACACGTACATCGACCGCACGGTCATCAACAACAACACGGTGATTAATCGCACGAGCTTCAATGGACCCGGCGGCATGATGGCGCGGCCGACCGGGATGGAGCAGACGGCGATGAACGAACATCACTATGAGCCGACCGGCATGCAGGCGCAGCACATGAACGCTGCGGCGCAGGATCCCGGGCAGCGCTTTTCGGCAAACGGCGGACATCCGGGAAATGTGGCGATGGATTCAGTGAATGGACGCCGCTACAACCAGCAGGGACGGATCGCCAACGGGATGCGGTCGGGGCAGTTGACCGCGGGCGAGAGCAAGAACCTGGAGAACCGCGAAGCCGGGCTGAACCAGGAGATCCACAACGATCGGCAGGCGAACGACGGACGCCTGACCCAGCAAGAGCGGCAACAGGTGAACCAGCAGCAGAACAACCTGAGCCGGTCAATCTATAACGACAAACATAACGACCAGACGGCTCATTACGGGAACAATGAGGTGGGCCAACGCCGCTACAACCAGCAGCAGCGCATCGCCAACGGCGTGAGCAACGGCAGCATGTCAGCCGGGCAGGCAGCGCGCGTGGAGCAGCGCGAGCAGAACATCAACCGGTCTGACGCGGCCGACCGCAAGGCCAACGGCGGAAAGCTGACGCCCCAGGAGAAGCAAAACCTCAACAAGCGCCAGAACAGCACCAGCCGCCAAATCTACAACGACAAGCACGGGAAGTAAGCGGAGAAAAGAGATTAGAGAACAGAGATCAGGGAACAGAAACTGTCTGGCAAATCCTGGCGCGACGGGTTAGTGCCCGGAATAGTGCTCCCTGATCTCTGTTTGTTTACTTATTGGGTGAGGGCGAGTAATAGCCTTCGCGGGTTTCCACGGTGTAGTCGGGGTTGGTGGTTTTGACCACAATCTTGTGGAATTCATCTTCAGCGCCGGCTTTGTCGGGCGTGTAGGTCAAGAGGTACTGCTGGCGAAGGCCCGCCTCGATCCAACCGTAGATTTCATCGAGATTGTCTTTCTTTTTGGCTTCGAAGAACATGCCGCCGGTGCGCTGGGCGATCTCCTGCATGATTTTGCGGCCATCAACGCCGGACTCGCTGGCGGGGCCTCTGCGCCCACCACCACCACCGCCCGGATAGCCGCCACCGCCGCCGGGATAGCCGCCGCCGCCGGGATAGCCGCCACCGCCGGGATAGCCGCCGCCCATACCGCCATGGTGCCCAGGGATGCCGCCCGGCTGGCGCTCTTCCTGGCCTTTGAAATAGATGGTGCATACCTCGAGATTGGCGCGGTCGGCCGCGTCGATGGCGTCGTTCAGCGTTTCCTTGCTTCCGTGGTCGGCGCCGTCAGAAAAGACGATGAGCGCCTTGCGACCGCTTTTGGATTTCATCAGATCGTCTGAAGCCAGATAGATGGCGTCATAGAGCTGTGTTCCATTCCCATGCTCACCCCGCGCTTGCCCGTTGTCCCGATCGTTGTCGCTGGTTTCAGGTCCCTGAGGATTGCTGCGCTGCGGCGACGTGGGTCCCATCTCGTCGATCTCGCGGTCGAGCTTGTCATGCGCGCTCGTGAAGTCTTCAAGCAACTCCACCTCGCGGTCAAAGTGGATGAGGAAGGCTTCGTTGCCTTTCTCGGCGGTCTGCTGCGACGACGGCGGCGTGGCCTTGTCGGCGCTTCCTGTATTCGGACTGGGGTTGGGGCTCGGACTGGCGGGCAGCATTTGATCGACGAATTTTTGCGCGGCTTTGCGCTCGGCGTCCATCGCGGGCATGACGGTGCGGCTTGTGTCGACGAGCATCCCGAGCCGGAAGGGAAGGCTGCTATTGGTCGTGAAGCTCGAGATTACCTGCGG
Source organism: uncultured Acidobacteriaceae bacterium (assembly GCA_963751285.1). Lineage (GTDB taxonomy): Bacteria > Acidobacteriota > Terriglobia > Terriglobales > Acidobacteriaceae > Telmatobacter. The sequence continues at coordinate 41,459 of CAVVUE010000023.1, forward strand.
CCGGCCATCTTCAGTGACGGTGAAGTCCTTGGCGGTCAGGTCCTTCACGATCGCACCTTTTTTATCGATCACCATCACTGGCAGCAGGACTTCATGCGCCTGCGTCCCGGCGGTTGTTGTGGACTGTGCGGCGGACGGCTGCTGGGCTGCTGCGGCGGAAACCCACAGGCAGGGAACGGCCAGCAGAGAGAGAGCGAGGCAAAGCGGGTGATGAGTCTTCATAGGAGTGAGCGGGGCACACTTCTTTAACCCGTTAGACGCGGCAGGCCGCGGACCGTTGACTGATTCTACAGCGGTTTCGGAAATACCTTGCCCGGTGAGAGCGATCAAAAAGGTCGTCGCTTCGTTAGGTCGCGACGACTTGACTCTTATGAATGCGGATAGACTATTTCCGAAACCGCGATATGGTCTCACTCCGGGGCGGAAGTGGAAGGCGGAAGGTCGTTTTCGGCCCAATGGCTTGGGGCGTCTCCCATGGTCAGTACCAGGCGCCCACCAGCGGCAATCTCGCTGTGACGGAGCCACGCACGGTCGAGCGGCTCGCCGTTGAGCGTGGCGGCCGTGACGTAGAGGTTTGTTTTCGACAGATTTCTGGCTTGGATGATGAAGTCTTTGCCGCCCGCGAGATGCAGCGTGGTCTGCCGGTAAGCCGGACTGCCGATGAGGTAAACATCCTGGCCGGCGTTGGGAAAGATGCCTATCTGGCCGAAGGCATACCAGGAGGACATGGCGCCCGAATCGTCGTTGCCCGGGAGTCCGGTAGGGCCGGAGTGATAACTGGCGGCGATGATCTGGCGCACGCGGGAGTCGGTCTTGTCGGGCCGGCCGGCCCAGATGTAGAGGTAAGGCGCAAGGAATCCCGGCTCGTTGCCGACGTCGTACCGGCCGGGCACGTCAAAAAACGCGTCGAGACGGCGCACGAAAGTCGCAGGGCCGCCGCTCAGCTTGATCAGCGAGGCAACATCCTGCGGAACGAAGGTCGAGTAAGTCCAGGAATTGCCCTCGTAGAACGTGTCGCCGCCCCAGGTGCAGAAATCCATGGCCGTGAATGGCGTCAGCCAGCTTCCGTCGCGATGGCGGGGACGAATGAAGCCCGTGAAGCCGCCGTCAGAGAAGTCCGGATCCCAGAGTTTTTTCCAGTTGGCCGAGCGCGCGAGATATTTTTTGTAGTCGGCCGTGTCGCCGAGGCCTTCAGCGAGCAGCGCGATCTCAAAGTCATCGGCGGCGAATTCCATGTCGACCGAGCCGGGGCGGTCAGAGCCTTCAATGGAGACGTAGCCGAGGGTGTGCCAGTCGTCGAGTCCGCCGCGGCCCTCTTTGAGGTGATCGGCGGGGGATACTTCGGCGTCATGAATTTCGGCGGCAAGCGCGGTCTTCCAGTCGACGCCCTTTAGGCCCTTCAGGTAGGCGTCGGTGAGCATGAATTCTGCGTTGCTGCCGCCCTGCGTGCGGCCGTTGAAATTGCCGCTGCGCGCATCGGGCAGCCAACCCTCGTGCCGGTAGAGATCGACGAGCGCGCGGACGATCACAGTTTGCCGCTCGGGCGCGATCAGCGTGAGGAGCGGGCCGGAGGTGCGGAAGATGTCCCAGATGGCGTAGTAATCGTCGTAATACGGTTCTGAGGACGACCACAAGGGATTCTCGCCAGTGCGGTCGGTGGGCATGAGCATGGTGTGGTAGAGCGCGGTCGAAAACATCTGCTCCTGCTCAGGTGTAGCGCCCTCGATCTCGACGATGCGCAGAGCCTGGTTCCACTCGGCCACCGCTGCTGCGTGAACCGCTTCAAAGTCGAAACCGGGAATTTCGGTTTCAAGATTGTGCCGCGCCCGCTCGACGCTGATGAAGGAGATGCCGATCTTCATCAGTACAGGGTGGCTCGTGGCGGCGGGAAATGTGAGCCACGCGCCACACTTCGATTGCGCGCCGCCGCTTGCGTTTTTGCTGCCGGAAGAGAGTTTGCCGTCGAGCCACGTGCCCCACGACGCGGCCGGTGTGTCGGTCTTCGCATAGAAGTACACCGTGTAGGGAACGGGCTGCTTGTTCCACCCGCCCTTCAAGGTGGTGGAACCGGAGACCTCGGTCGGCGACAGGACTTGAACCTGCGATGCGGTGAGAATTTGAAACTCACCGGTCCTCATGCCGGAGAGGAGGAAGTGGCTTACATCGAAGAGAAGATTGGCTGGTGCGGCGGCGGGGTAGCGAAAGCGATAGATGGCGCTGCGGCGCGCGGCCGTGATTTCGACGCCAATGCCGTAGCGTGCAAGCGAGACGGAGTAAAAGCCGGCAGAGGCGTGTTCGACGGCTCGCGGTGAAGCGGCGTTCAGCGGTGAAAGCGAGCCGGTCGTGGCCATGACGAGGATGTTGCCGTACTTTGCGCCGCCTCCGGTGCCGCTGACATGCGTCTGGCTGAAACCGCGGATGTCGCCCGTCGCGTCCCAGCCGGCGTTGGGGTCATGGCCTTCGGCGGCTGCCATGTCGGGGCCCGGCTTGATCATGCCGAAGGGAACTACGGGACCGGGAAAGACATTGCCACCGCCCGACGCGCCGAGAAATGGGTCGACGAATTGTGAGGACTGGGCGTGGGCAAATGGCGCAAGGAAAATGATGGGCAGAATGGCGGCAGTGCGTAGCAAGGGTTTCATCTATTCAGTTTGTCGCAGGAGAAGAATAGCACCGGCGCGGAGGATGAAAGTTGGTGTCGACTTCCGCTGCCGTACACGTTCGTTGATACTCACGACAGCAATCCCCGAGTTGCTGTGACCTCTTGAATTCGGTGCAAGGTCGCCGCTCCCTGGGGGTCGCGTCGACTTGGGCGTAGCACCTTCGGGATACAGTGACTCGGGAATTGCGATAGCCCGCATTTCTCACAAGCGGGGCGATAACCCGGAAAGCAAGTTTCGCAAGGCTCTGAGGGCCTGGAGGCCCTCAGGACAGCCGGTCTGGAGACCGGCGCTACAATTTTCGGCGACCTCTGAGAAAGGTGGGCTAGCGATAATACTGTTCACTTAGCTATCCTGATGGCTGCTCGGATGTTGATCGCGGGCAGGGTCTTGCCGTGGCGCGAACGGAGCGGGAAGTTGCTCATCTTGCGCTTGACCCCGCGAAGATTGTGGCGATCGCGGCTGGAGACGACGCGTTCCTCGAGTATTTCGCCAAGCACCGCCTTATGAAAGGCTCTCCTCTTCGCAGGGGGGAATGGCGCCATAGACACCCATTTTGCGGCGGATCACGCGCACGGCGTGGAGGAACGAGAGCCGGTCGGGGTCTTCATCGGCTTTGAGGGCGGCTTCGTGCATCAGGCCGCGGATGGCGAAGTGAGCCATCAAAAGTCCGTAGAACTCTTGACGCACCAAATCCGGTGTCTTGCTGCGCAGCACGATCTTGGCGCCGCGCAGGTGGGTCTTGAGTTCATCGAATGCCGTTTCTATCTCCCAGCGCTCGTGATAAAGGGCGGCGAGTTCATCGGCTGCAGCTTTGCCAGGATCGAGGATGGTGGTCGCCAAGCGATAGATCGGCTCGGAGCCCGCGATTCCTTCCAGGCGGTAATCGATCACGCGAAGAATTTGTCCGTTGGTTTTGTGTCGCCAGTCGCGCTCGGAAGGATACACCTGGCTCAAATAGGAGCCATCGGGCAGGCGTTTCTCTGAGGCCATGCGCATGTTCTTCTTCATCCGCCAGAGCAAGTCCGCGCCCGTGCCAGATGCCTGATTCCACAGTTCGAAGCCGAAGAAGTTCCGGTCAGCCAAACAGAGCATGCCTTTACGCAAAGCCGGAAGAACCGATTTTGCCAGCGTGATTTCTCCGGTCCGGTAACCGTCCATGTGACTTCCAAACAGCACGTGTGTGCCGTTCTCCACCAGGGACACAAAACGGATTTGAGGATAAGCACTTGAACCGCGGCTGGCTCCAGGACGAGAGAAAGCATCTTCGTTGGCCTTTTCGTCGGCAACATCGAATGTGCTGCCATCCAGGCTCACCAGGCGCCACCTCCGATACCACGCGCCCCGCGTGCTGCCGACAGCCACCGGCTTGACCAACTCATCATGCAACTGCCGCAGTGGCTCCCAGCCCAGCCGCGTTCGGGCCTGAGAGATGCCCGATTTCCCAGCCACCCGCACACCCAATGACGGATCGCGCAGCCACTGGACTGCTTCCAGAAGACAACGCAATACCTCGCGATAGGACGATGGCATGTACAGCGCCAGAGCGATGACGTAGTAGACAACCACCTGTGCCGGCAGATCGCGCTGACGAATGCTGGACCTCCCTGTGGTTGAAAGCACTGGCCCGATGCTGGAGAGAGGAAACGTCTTGGTTATTACGCCAAGGCTGATGTAGTCCGTGATCCGGGCACCCGGAGGGAGTTCCGCAACCGTACGCGCCAACCGTGGCCTCCTGTCCTTGTCTCATACAGAATGCCACAGATTTAGTTAAGTGAACAGTATTAGGGCTAGCGAAGCAGATCTTCGAGGGTCGTGCTGAGGTCGGTTTTGTCGTCGCGGTATTTCACGATGGCGGGAGCGTAGAGGCTGAGGCCCCATTCCTGTCCCTTACCCTTGTTCACTGCGCGAGCGCCGGGAACGACTACTGCGTTTTCGGGAACGATGAGCGGCAGGTCTGCTGTGGCGCGCAGCACATGGCCGGTGACGAGATCGAACAAAGGGGTTCCGCGGGTGAGGATGGTTCCGGCGGCCAGCACTGCGCCCTTGCGCACGATGGCGCCCTCATAGACGCCGCAGTTGCCTCCGATGAGGACGTCGTCTTCAATGACCACCGGGCTGGCGTTCACCGGCTCGAGGACGCCGCCGATCTGTGATGCCGCGCTCAAATGCACATGCTTGCCGATCTGCGCGCAGGAACCGACCAGCGCGTGCGAATCGACCATGGCGCCCTCATCGACGTACGCGCCCGCATTGATGTACATGGGCGGCATGCAGACGACGCCGCGGGCCACAAAGGCGCCGGCGCGCACCGATGAACCGCCTGGGACTACGCGGATGCCGTCTCCGGGCGCAAAATGCCGCACCGGGTAGGTGTCCTTGTCGACGAAAGAAAGCCCGCCTGCGGGCATCTCTTCGAGTGCGCCGAGGCGAAAACCGAGCAGGATGCCTTGCTTGACCCAGGGATTCACGCGCCAGCGCGTGGGTGCATTAGCATCGGGCTGGGCTGCACGCACCTTGCCGGATTCCAGGGCGGAGCGCAGGGCCAGAAATGCATCCATCGCCGGGACGCTGCCGATGGCGGCCGGTCCAGCGGCGAAGTGGCGCTCAATCGCTTTTTGAAGATCGTGCGTGGCCATTGCAATCCGAGTGTATCAAGGCAGCGGTCAGAGAACAGAGAACAGAGAGCAGAGAAAAGAGACCTAGGTTTTTGGGCGAGTGGCGCAGGCGAAGGTCTGGAGGCGGAAGGAGTTCTTGCCTGATGGGATCAGTGCGAGGGGAAGTGGCGCCTTGCTGGGGCTGCCGCTGAAGTTTTTCGATTCGAGCCACAGGGAGAGCCTGGGATCGCGAATCTCTGGGTGTCCGTTCCAGAAACCTGGAGGGAGGCTCAAAAGAATCAGCAGGTGGTCAAGGCGCAGCTCGATGTCTTCGAGCTCCCTTGGAAAATAGCGGCGAACATTGGCCGCTCCCACATCGACGCCAGTAAAGGCGTGTCCCTCGCACTGTGTTTCGACGACCATAGGAACCTTGTGAATGAAGGCAGAATGAAGTCAGTGTACGGAGAGGCTGGGAATGCTGCGCGGCGTTGCGGAGGAAAAGTGAATCGTGCTTCCGGAATTGAAACAGAGGATGAGAGAAATCCAATTCGGGAACGATCAGCTCAGCGCCGGTCGAGCCATCGAAAGTTGCCGCCCGACGGCTTTATCGTGCTGAAAACGTGGAGCACAACCGTCCGGCCGTGTGCGATACTCGAAACGGAATGTACAAGCGAATCGTACTCAAGCTCTCGGGCGAAGCGCTCTCGGGTCATCGCAGCTTCGGTCTCGACGCCGAGAAAGTGGCTCAAATTACCAGTGAGATCGCCGAGGTACACGACCTGGGCGTGGAAGTCGGCGTCGTGGTCGGCGGCGGGAACTTTTTCCGCGGTGTGGAGGAGCAGGCCAAGGAGATGGATCGTGTGAGCGCGGATAACATGGGCATGCTCTCCACGGTGATCAATGCCATTGCCCTTCAGGACGCCCTGGAGCATCGCGGGGTGCAATGCCGTGTGATGACCGCAGTCTTTATGAACCAGATTGCGGAGCCCTACATCAGGCGCCGCGCTGTTCGGCACCTGGAAAAGGGCCGCGTGGTGATTTTCGCCGCGGGTACGGGAAATCCGTTTTTCTCCACCGACACGGCGGCCAGCCTGCGCGCCATGGAGATCAAGGCCGATGTGCTGCTGAAGGCGACCAAGGTGGAGGGCATCTATAACGCCGACCCGGTGCTGGTGAAGGATGCCGTTAAATACGACGAGATCACCTACATGGAAATCCTGCGCCAGGGGTTGAAGGTGATGGACCTGACCGCGGTGAGCCTTTGCAAGGACAATAACCTGCCAATGGTGATCTTCAATATGAACCAGCCGGGAAACATTCGCCGGGTGGTGATGGGCGAAAAGGTCGGCTCACTTGTGACGGCGTAAGAGCAGGGGACAGGGGAAGGCAGGGAACAAGAGACCAAGGGAACAAGGCGGGAAGGAGCGCCTGGATTCGTTGGCTGCAAGAGAGATTCTCGATTCAACAACGCAAAAGCTTGAGAATTACGTTCCGATTGGCCAATCCTTTGTCCTGATCCTTTCATCTGCTTCCTCGCCGTGAGGAGCCCGTTTTTCTCGTTCTCCTGGTCCCTTGTTCCCTTGGTCCCTGCCTTCCGGAGACGTCAAACTGTTCGTGGAAGATCGTAAGCCAGCACCGTTGAAGGCATTGACAGGCTTGCGATGTTTCGCGGCCCTGAACATTGTCTTCTTTCATTTCTCCGATCCACAGTGGTTCGGATTTCTGGCGCCGGTGGTGAATGCCGGCTTCATTTCCGTCAGTTATTTCATTCTCTTGTCGGGCTTCGTGCTGGCCTATAACTACGCCGAGCGGGCGCGGAACGGAGAACTGGATCGCAAGCGATTCTACGAGGCGCGGTTCACGCGCATCTATCCCATTTACTTTCTCAGCCTGTTGTTGAGCGTGGGGCAGTTGAAGACCGAGTATTCGACGCACACGCCTGCTATGTTCTGGACGGGTGTCGTTCTGACTCCACTGCTGCTGCAAGGCTTCGTTCCCGCGGTTGCCACGTTCATGAACACGCCGGCATGGACGATGTCGGCGGAAGCTGTCTACTACGTGATTTTTCCGTGGCTGGCAAAGTGGAAACGCCCGGAGCGGATTGCACCACACCTGCTGAGGATGTCGGGCATCTGGGCGCTGGGCCTGGTTCCCGGCGCTCTCTACATTGCGTTCAATCCCGACGGCATCGCGCACCCCGACCGCTGGAGCTATGGTCCGTGGCTATCGGCGCTCAAGTATACGCCGTACTCACATGTGTTCAGTTTTATCTTCGGCGTGATGCTGGCCGATCTCGACAAGATGATTGCGCGAGCGCATCCGATGCGACTTTGGCTCGGCATCGCGGGTTTCGGCGGGATCTACGCCCTGCTGAGCATGGGGCCTCTGGTGCCCTACGCCATCATCCACGACGGCCTGCTGATGCCACTGTTTGGCTGCATCGTTCTGGGGCTCGCCGGAGAGAATCAGCTGGCGCGCGCGCTGGGCGTGCGGCCGCTGGTGTTTGTCGGCGAGGCCAGCTACTGCCTTTACCTGCTGCACTTCAACTTGTGGAACATCGTGCACGGCTGGCACCTGCTGAGATTGCTCGGCCTGAGCCGCTTCGATCCATGGCTCAGCTACGCCTTGATGATTGCGCTGGCGATTTTCGCGCTGTACTTCATCGAAAAGCCGGCACAGCGCAAGCTGCGCGAGTGGCTGCACGCGACTTCAGTGGTGAAAAGCAGGGATGAGAAGGCGGTTCGCAGTTCGTAGTTCACAGAATCTGGCTGATCTTCACCAGGCGGCGGCTTTTAATCATGTGAACTACGAACGGGCGACTTAGGGCGTGACCGACTGGGAGGCGTGGTTGCCGTGCGGAACCGCTGCAAGAGCCGTGGGATTAACTCCGGTGGGATATGGCGTGGCCTGAAGTTCCGACAGCGCGCCGGCCTCCGGATTGAGGCGGAAGCCGGAGAGGGAGTTGCCCAGGTAGTTCGCGGTATAAACGAACCGGCCAAGCGCGGGATCGACAACAATCGAAACCGGCTGCGTATCGGTGGAATTGCCCGCAGAAGCGGTGGCGTTGACGATCGTGGAGGGAGTGCCTGTGGGCAGTGCAATCGAGTAGGCCGAAACCGATGAATCCAGCGAGTTGGACAAGTAGATGTAAATGCCCCGCGGATCGATGGCAATTGCGGTGGGCTCGTTGCCGGTCTTAAACGGACCGTTGACCAGGAAATTCAACGAATCATTGGCCATCACGGTGTAACCGATCAGCTCGTTGGACGCATAGTCGGTGACGTAGACGAAACGGTTGACGGGATCGGTGGCCAGCGCGGAAGGCTTGACGCCAGCCTGGTAAGGGCTGCCAGAGACAGGGGTCAATGCGCCGCTGGAACCGACGGCATAGCCAAACACCCAACCGGGATTGGCGTCGCTGGATGTGCTTCCGCCGGGATTGTATGAGGATTTGTCATATGCCGCGACATATACGGCACTGCTGTCGGCGAGCACAGTGACGCCCGTGGGCACGATGGTATCGCTCGCAAATCCGGGAAGAGTAAGGGAGACAGTGGCGGCGGCTGAGCCGATCACGCCTTCGTCATTGATGGGATATTCCGTCAGCGTCGCGGAGGTAGTGCCGGACACCACGTAAAGATAGGTATTTGCCTGGTTCGCTGCGATCGAAACCGGAGCGGTAGACAGCGTCACCGACTCTTTTTGCGTGAGGTTGCCGTGATCGTCGATGCTGAAATGAACGATGGAATTGTTTCCCTGGTTGGCGACGTAGAGGTGGTAAAAGTTGCCGGTGGTCGCCAACGACACCGGCTGGGTGCCCCCTGAAGAGACGGCCGGCGGCCCTCCGCGCAGCGCGCCGGAGGAGCCGTCAACGTCGTACGCAATGATTTCACCAGCGCTGCCGGCTCCAGTGCCCTTGGAGCAGGCCACGTAAACATACGCGATGGTGACGAGATAGCAACCACTCAGGCCGGTGGCCAGTATGAGGCCGAGGAAAGAGACCAGAAGAAGCTGGCTCACTTTGTTGAACTTCATGCGCTTCCTTCGTCATGGGCCCGTCTGTAGGAGCCCCGAGAAAAACCTGTTAGATTGCCCGCCGTTATTGTAAAAGCCGGGTGCGGGGTGGTGCCAGCCACTCCATTGCCGGAGCAGAACGATCACGGCTTCTCACTGCTGAATGCCGCCCCCCGTGCCGTTGTGTGGAATTGCGGCGACAGCGGTCGGGTTGTCATTGCTTGGATAGGGCGATAGCTGCGAATCAAGGAGCGATCCGTCTGTGAGACTGAGCTCAAAGCCGGAAACGTTGTTGCCAAGAAAGTTGGCGGTGTAAAGGAAATGGTTGGTCGAGGGATCGATTCCGATGGCCACTGGCTGCAAACCGGTGGCGTAGGTGCCCGTGCTGGAAGAAGTGCCCAGAGAAGTGAGCTTACCGCTGGAAATCGAGTAGGCCTCAACGGTCGCGTCCTGCGAATTGGCCACGTAAGCATACGGATAGGTGGGATCAACGACGATGGCGGAAGGCTGGTTGCCCGCCCTGAACGGGCTTCCGGCAAGCGGGGTCAAATTGCCCGACGCAACCGAGTATCCCCTGACGTTCCCGCTACCGAAGTCAGTCACGTAAACGTAGGTGCTTGTGGAATCGCTGGCGACACTCGAAGGCTGAACACCGGCCGCAAAAGGTGAGCCGCCAAGGGGCGTGAGAACACCACCCGAACCCACCGAAAAGCCGAAGACATAACCCACATATGGCGTGACAGACGAGTCATAAGCGGTGACATAAACGTATGCGCCGGACGCCAGCACATTGACCGCCGTGGGAACAATGATGTGAGCGGAGTTTGCCCCGGAGAGCGTGAGCGGCCAATATTGCCCGTTAACCGCCGAATTCACCGCGGGCGAGCCGATGCAGGTTGTCGCTCCACATGGGGCGCTGCTGGACGAACCGCCCGCCGAAAGCGGAAAGACGCCGATGGAGCCCGAGCACGGATCTGCGTCAGAGCAGACAGGAAGCGGCTGGTAGAGGTCGACAACAAAAAGGTTGGATTTGTTTGCGGCAACAGCCAGGGGGAAAATTCCCGGCGTATTTATGGTGTTGTAGGGATAGAGCTTGCCGTCGCTGCCGATGACAAACTGGACGATGGTATTGTCGTCCTGGTTGGCCACGAAAAGGCTGCCGTAGTCGGCTGAAGCAGCCTCGGCCACGGGGTCACGCCCCCCCGAAGGGAAGGGCGAGGTGGGAATCTGGCGCATGCGGCCCGACTCGGAGTTGATTTCGAAGACATTGATCTCGCCGTAATTGTTGGCGCCTGCAGCCTTGGAGCTTGCCACATAGACAAAGTCGACGGTCAAGGTCTGCGTCAATTGCGAGCAGGCAGTGACCAGCGTGGCGGCCAGAAGACCGGCTGCGGAAACCAGCAGCAGGCCAAAACCGGAACGAAGCCTGCGAGGATTTGCGGGCTGCAAGGGTTGGGCGCCGGTGGCATGCCCATTCTGGTTTTGCGATCGCTGGCTCGATCTCTTGAACTTCATGCGCATCTTTCGTCGATGGCCCGATCCGTGGGCCATTCTTCCTTCGGGTTTTGGAATCAAATCCGGCGCAAACAGCGGCGGCTGCGCCTTCATCTCATTCCAATTTGCAGACCCCAATATTCGTGCAGATCCCGAAGCTCCGGGAATCTTTTAACGGACGAACCCGCGTGACCGAGTCTGCTCAGGCCGGCGGGCGCCGCAGGTTTTTAACTTGTCCGGCCGTCGACCATGCACCATGTCGGAGGTCCCTCAAGCTTGTTGGTGCTGAGCACGCGCATGTCGTTGAGTTCGCCTGTATTCGGGTCAATCACCCGCCCGGTGACCGTTGAGTCGAATTCGTTGGCTTCGTAGATGAACTGGTTGGAAGGATCCTCAACAATGCACTGAGGTCCGGCCCCGGATCCAAACGGCTCGTCGAGCACAAAACTGAGCTGGTAATTGGGTGCGGTGGTGATAAAGTATGCCGCGATGCCGCTTTCCTGGTTGGGCCCGATCACATTGTTTCCCTGGTTCGCCACGTAAAGAAATTTACCTTTTGACTCGACCATCACAAAGATGGGATTGGAAAGCGTGGCGTCATCAGGGAAGGCGCCGCCAGGTTCCGACTGCAGCGCGCCGCCGCTGCCCAAGGTGTACGGCAGAAGCTGGCTAGCATAGGTACCCGTCGGGAAGGGGCCACCCGTTGCGGTGATGGTGATGGGCTCATTATCGAGCACGTAGATCACGCTGTTGGCGTTGACGATGGCAGTTCCCTGGTGGATGCCCAGCGGTTGGGAGCTGTTCTGGCTGAGGGTCAACTGGCCGGTCGAGCTGGCGTAGCTGTACGGGAAGACCAGACTGCCGCCGACGTATGGATACGAGGTCGGAGCCGGGGCACCGGCCAGGGTGAGAATGAAGCCGCTGGTAAGGACAAAGTCGACCGGGTTCGCCGGAACCGGGAAGTACGTGAGCGGCTGGCCGTTGGCGGCCGTCACCTGCGCGTTGACAACCAGCGACAAGCGACCGGTGGTCTGGTCGATCTTAAAGACGGTAATGTCGCCGCAGGTCGTGACTCCCGAGCCCAGGGCCAGCGCGCAATTGTCCTTGCTTGAGGGGTTCACGTTATCGGGTGAGTCATGGTCGAGAACAAAAATGTAGTTGCCTGAGGAGTCGGCGAACATCCGGAATGGATTGATGCCCTGGGAAAAGAACGTCTCCTGCGGAGTGAAAATGCCATTTCCGCCTACTGCGAACTCGGTGATATTGGCATTCTGGCAGGCGTTAGCGCCGGTGCCGTAGCAGTTGCCGTTCCCGGAGCCGTTGACGCCGCGATTGAGGACATACACGAACCGGCTTCCGAGGGTGAGGACGGAGCGAACCGGGTTAGATCCACCGGAAGAGACAGGCAGGCCATTGATCGTTGTCAGTGCGCCTGTATTGTGATCGATCTTATAACCGGAAACGATGCCATTATTGCCGGTAGAGGCGGTTACGGTTCCTGTCACATACAAATAGCCGACCGTATAACTCTGTACGCAAGACGTCACTCCAAAAACCACGGCTACCGAGAGGGCGCCGATCGAAAGCGCCTTGCCGAATCTTGTGAACTTCATGCTATTCCTTCATCCTGGTCAGGCGTAGGCCGCCAAGTCTTATCGTTCCCGAGCAGTGCTGGGTTGGGATGGAATCCCTGATCGATTGTAAAAGGCGAGGGCAGGTTGTGCCTAGTTTCTGCCGCAGAGCCGGTAAAACCACCACTCTCTGGATCTGAGAGGGCGAGCGACGGGCCCGATTCCGGGTGAGGCTGCCCTCTCATTCAATTCTCAGGAACGAACGGCGTTTTAGACGACCTGCAGGAGGAAACGTCAACGCCAGACGAGCTGAGCAACCGCGCGGCTCACCAGACCCGGCACGCATTCTGGGGGACCATGGGCTGGCCCAATTTGCAGCCGAAGGCCTTGCCGAATTCATCGAAGTTCTGCACCGATCCGTTGACACGCCAACGACCGGGCGAGTGGGGATCGGTGAGCGCCGACTGCCGCGCCGCCGCATCGCGCGTGTTCTGGCACCACACCTGGGCGAAGCCGATGAAATAGCGCTGCGCCTCAGTAAAGCCGCCGATCTTTTCGTCGATGGATTTGCCTTCATCCTTGAGCGCGTCGAGGAGGGCCATGTAGGCGATGCGGAGGCCGCCGTTGTCGGCGGTGTTTTCGCCAAGGGTCAAGTGCCCGTTGAGATAGGTGGCCGGCGTATCACCCTGCGCGGGCGCCGCCTCAAAATGGTCGTACTCGTTGGCCACGCACTCGGTCCGCTCGGTGAATGCCTTGCGATCGTCAGGCGTTTGCCATTCGCGCACATTGCCGTTGCCATCGAATTTCGAGCCCTGGTCGTCAAAGCCGTGCGTCATCTCGTGACCGATGACCACACCGATGCCGCCGAAGTTTACCGCCGCGTCGATGTTGGGATCGAAGAAGGGCGGCTGCAGAATGCCGGCCGGGAAGTTGATGTCGTTGAATGGTGGATTGTAGTAGGCGTTGACGGTGGGCGGCGTCATGACCCACTCCTTCTCGTCCACCGGCTTGCCCAGCTTGGCGAAGTTGTAGTTGCGTTCGTAGACGGCGGCGTGCTCTTCGTTCTCAAGGAACTCGCCGCGATTCACCTTCACGCTGGAGTAGTCACGCCACTTTTCGGGGTAGCCGATCTTGTTGCGGAACATGGCCAGCTTTTGCTCGGCTGCTTTCTTTGTCTGATCGGTCATCCAGGGCAGGGTTTTGATGTCGTCGGCGAGGGCTTTGTCGAGGTCGGCTACGAGCCGGTCCATGCTTGCCTTGGCGGCTGGAGGAAAGTTTTCTTTCACCCAATCCTGGCCCACCGCCTCGCCGAGGGCGCGGTCAGTCGCGATGGTGCATTGACGCCAGCGCGGCAGAGGCACCTTCTGCCCGGACAGTGTCGTAGAGAAGAAGTTGAAGTCTTCATCAAAGAAGGCCTTGGGCAGAGCGCGCGCGTGCCCGTGGAGCGCTTGCCAGCGCAAGTAGCCCTTCCATGAGTCGAGCGGCTCTGTCTGGACGAGCGTGGCAAGTTCCTTGAAGTAGTCCGGCGTGGCGACGTTCAACGTGTCAAAATGGCCGATCCCGACGGCATGGAGGTAGGTTTGCCAGTCGAAATCGGGCGTCACCTTCTGAAAATCATCGACGGTGTAGATGTGATACACGTTGTCAGGATTGCGTCGCTCCACACGGCTGATGGAGGCCTTGGCCATCGCGGTTTCGATCTCCATTACCGCGGCGGCTTCTTTAGCGGCTTGCTCGGGGGTGTCGCCGGCCAGCGTAAACATCTTTTTGATGTGCTCGACATATTGCGCACGAATTTGCGCGAAGTGCGGCGAGTCGACAAGGTAGTAATCGCGATCGGGCAACGATATGCCGCCCTGCGCGACTTCGGCGATTTGCTTTGACGAATCTTTCTCGTCCTGGCCCACCCTGAATTGAAAGAAACCATCGGGCGCGCCCTGATCCTCAAGCCGGCCGAGCAGCCCGGGAAGCTGCTTTGCGTCAGTCAGGCTTGCAATCTGCTTCCAGGCCGGCTGGATTGGCTCGAGGCCCAGTTTTTCAATCGCGTCTGTATCCATGCACGAGGCGTAGAAGTCGCCGTATTGTTTTTGCAGGGGATTCTTAGGGGCCGAGGCCGCGGAGTCCAGGTCCTTCCAAAGCAGGTACTGATTGCGTTGCTGCAGCAACGAGAATGAGCGCACCCAGCGGGTTTGGTCAGCAGGGATGGAATTGTTCTTCGTCCAGTTGCCGCAGGCGTACTGGTAGAAGTCCTGACAGGGATCGGCGTTCAGATCCATTGCCGTGGAATCGAAGCTGCGAATGGCGGGGGGCTCAGAGGGCTTGGTGTCGTCGGTTTGCGAGGCGGCGGGAGCCTGCGCGAGGGCGAGTCCTGATGTCACGGCCAGAAAGAGAAAGAGGTATCTGGATTTCATCGAATCTCCTATTGGAAGAACGGTCGCAGGCAGAATTGTAATTGCAGGCTGGTCACGGTGGATGTCGAAGAGCCGGTTTCGCATCGGCTGTGTCGCCTGTCACGGGTGGGCGGATGAGCCCCAGGGACTGCCAGGTCCAGGATCTCTTCGAAAACCGGCGCCGGATTCGCCAGCCGTTCGCGAGAGAATGGGTTTATGCGCATCCAATTGTCGTTGAAGATATGTGCCCTGGCCGCAGCGGGCCTGCTCTGCTATCCGCATAGGCAGATGATAGCCCACGCGCAGGATGTTCACGTGCGTGTTTCTCCGGATGTGAAGACCGGGATTGAGGGTACGACGGAATTCCCGACCATCCAGATGGCAATGGACCATCACCCATTTGCCGGGATCGGGAAAGACGGCAGACCGGGGCGCGTCTATATTGAGATCGCGCCGGGCGTTTATCACGAGCGCGTGATTGTGACGCAGAACCACACGAATATCACGCTGGTGGGTATGGGCAAGACTCCGGCAGACGTGGTGATCACGAACAGCCTGAACGCGAAACAGGCTGGAGGAACGTTTTTCACCGAGACGGTGGAGATCAACGGCAACGGATTTGAAGCAGACAACATCACTTTCGAAAACACGGCCGGGAATACGGGCCAAGCGGTTGCGGCGGCGGTGCGCGCCGACAAAGCGGTGTTCAAGAATTGCCGGTTCCTGGGCCACCAGGACACGCTGTTTGCCGATTATGGCCGGCAATATTATGTGGACTCATACATCGAGGGCGGCGTGGACTTCATCTTCGGCAACGCTACCGCTGTCTTCGACCACGATGAGATTCACGCGAACGGCCCCGGCTATCTGACCGCGCAGTCGCGGACCTCGCCGGAGCAGACGACCGGCTACGTGATCATCGACAGCAAAGCGACCAGCGGCATTCAGCAGGGTGAAGCCGAGCCGGGCGCGCCGCCGCGCCGCGACACGATCAGCCTGGGGCGGCCGTGGCGGCCGTTTTCGTGGGTTGTTTATATCGATACAGAACTGCCGGCCGATGTGATTCCGCAAGGGTGGAACGCGTGGGGCCGAACGGATAGCACGCCGCAGGCCTACTATGCGGAGTTCCATTCGACGGGCTCGGGCGCGAATCCGTCGGCGCGCGTTTCGTGGTCGCATCAGCTCGTCGCGCAGCAGGCGGCGCAGTACAGGCCGCGCGTATTTCTGGCGGGCAAGGATCATTGGAACCCGATCGCTGCGGCGGCGAAGCTGCCGTAGAAACGGCAGTTTATCGATTCACGATCGGGCCCGCACTGACATCGCTCAGCCGTGCACTCCGAGGAGGAGCAGCACAAAAGCAGTGCCGAGGGCGACGACCCGGGCGCGATGCATGGCGTCCCAACGCCGGTGCTGGCGATCAGCCTCGGGGAGGGTCCAGGATGCATCTTGGCGGGCCAGTCGATTGTTGATGGGGACGAGAAAGATCAGCGTCAGAACGATCACGGCAGCCCAGATGCCGGATGCGGTGGCAAGAAGCCCGATCACCGGTTGAGCGCGAAGAAGGATGGCTTCAATGACGAGAAGCAGGAAGTTGCCGGCGTACCAGAAAGGCATGACTTTGCCGAGTTTTGCCGCGAAGAGACGGACAGCGTGCGCACGCGCCTGCTCGTCCAGTTTTTCGAGAATCGGGTTGATGAAAGCCCACACGGCGAATTCTGTTCCGACCATGAGGCCGATCGAAAGAATGGTTACGACGCTAAGAAAAAGGATCATTATTTTCTCCTCCACTTAAGACGCATTTCAGGCATATACTGACTCAAATGTTTGTACTGACAAAGTTGTCAGTATAGTTCGATTAGAAGGGAGCTTCAGCCGCGCCGTGCCCGTTTCGAAGAAAGAAATCTCCGAATGTCCCATCGACGCCATGCTTTCGGTGATCGATGGACGCTGGAAGGGAACGATTCTGTGGCGCCTGTCGGAACGTCCGATGCGAACCGGCGAGTTGCGCCGCAGCATTCCAGGCATTACGGAAAGAATGCTGATACGGCATTTGCAGGAATTAGTGCGCGACGGGATCCTGGTAAGGCGGCAGGCGAGAAGTGTTCCTCCATGCGTATGGTATTCGATCTCTCATTACGGAATGACGCTCACTCCTGTGCTCGAAACCATTTGCACGTGGGGAAGAAAGCATATTCGGCTGAAACATAGCGGCAGGTTGCCGTAGGGCAGTGCCGGGAGTGTTGAAAACACGGCAGCGAAGCTTCTTTACACGCCCTCGACTGGCCTGACACACTTGGAGCGTGGACACCCAGACAGTCGTTATCCTAGACTTCGGATCGCAGTATACGCAGCTCATCGCGCGGCGCATCCGCGAGCTGAATGTCTTCTCGGTGGTGCTGCCGTGCACGGCGCCGCTGGCGGAGGTTCAGGCCCATCATCCCATCGGGCTGATTCTTTCGGGCGGCCCTTCGTCGGTGTATGACGCCGACGCACCGGCCGCCGATCCGCGGGTGCTGCGCCTGGGCGTCCCAATTCTCGGCGTTTGCTACGGGCTGCACTTCATCGTGCATCACATGGGCGGCAAGGTGCGCTCGGCGCCCAAGCGAGAATATGGCCACGCTGAAGTGACCATTGAAGACAGGGTGACGCCATTGTTCGCCGACCTTCCCCCGGCCATCCAGGCGTGGATGAGCCATGGCGATGAAGTGCAGGAGTTGCCTGCGGGATTTCGCCGCGTGGCCGTGAGCGCCAATGCGCTGGCCGGGATCGCCAACGACGAGCGGCGGATCTGGGCGGTGCAGTTTCATCCCGAGGTGCACCACACGCCGCTGGGGCGGCAACTGATCTGGAATTTTCTCGATATTTGCGGAGCACGCGGCGACTGGACGCCCGCGCATTTTGTCGAGACAACGGTGGCCTCGATCCGCGAGAAGGTCGGCGGCGGGCACGTGATCTGCGCGCTTTCGGGCGGCGTGGACTCGTCGGTGGCGGCCATGCTGGTGCACAAGGCCATCGGCAGCCAGTTGACATGCGTGTTTGTGAACAACGGCGTGCTGCGCAAGCAGGAATTTGTAAATGTGCAGGCGAGCCTGCGCGGCAAGCTGGGCCTGAATGTGGTCGCGGTCAACGCCAGCGCGAGGTTCCTTGAGAAGCTCGCAGGCGTCACCGATCCCGAAATCAAGCGCAAGCGCATCGGCGCAGAGTTCATTGCCGTCTTCGAGGACGAAGCGCAGCGCATCGCACAGCAGAAGGGCGGAGTGGACTGGCTGGTGCAAGGAACGCTTTATCCCGACGTGATCGAGTCGTCGAGCGTGAAAGGACCGAGCCAGACCATCAAGAGCCACCACAACGTGGGCGGGCTGCCGGAGCGGATGAAATTGAAGTTGATCGAACCGCTGCGTGATTTGTTCAAGGATGAAGTGCGGCGCATCGGGCGCGATATGGGCATGCCCGAGGAGATTCTTGCGCGGCAGCCGTTCCCGGGGCCGGGGCTCGCAGTACGCATCCTGGGAGAAGTGACGCCGGAGCGGGTGGCGCTGTTGCAGGAAGCCGACGAGATTGTGGTGAGCGAGGTGAAGGCGGCCGGGCTCTACACAAAGATCTGGCAGAGCTTCGCGGTGCTGCTGCCGGTGATGACCGTGGGCGTGATGGGCGACCAGCGCACCTACGCGTATACCTGCGCCGTCCGCGCCGTGCACTCTGAAGACGGCATGACCGCCGACTGGACGCCGCTGCCGTACGATCTGCTGAAACGCATCTCCAACCGAATCGTGAACGAAGTGCGGGGCATCAATCGCGTGGTCTATGACGTGACATCAAAGCCGCCGGGCACGATCGAGTGGGAGTGAGGACTGGCCGCACGGGCGGACGAGGCCATTTGTGCTGGATCTCGGTCCGCATGAGTGTGCTCCTTTAATTTTGTGGTTCCCAGGTTCCAAAATCGGGACCTGGGGCACCCAGTCTTGTGAGACTCCCACCCTAGCGGAGCTAGGATGGGGCACCCGTTGTTGTTAGACTCCACCCTAGCGACAAAAACAAGGACGTCGCGAGTGTCCACCCCACGGACGAAGACCTGTCCGCGAGGACCCCGGAGGGTGGGCACCCAGTTCGGCACGAAACTACGCTGTCAGAGACTTAACGCGCATTCCCCGCGGCCTTGGCGAAGTGGAAGATGCAGTTGACCTCGTGCGTGGCTGGGTCGGGCTTGACGTCGAAGGTTGTAATGACGGACTGCATCCATTTGGCGAGGGAGCGGTCCTGCTTTTGCGCGCGCGCGGCAAAGGTTGAGACGTAGCTTTCGTCGAAAGCAACGCCGGGGGGCATCTTCCAGAGGTGCGTGAGTTTCGCGGCCATGGCATCGGGAGCGCCGTCGAATTGCACTGCACCCATGCGGTAGGGCGGGCCGGGATCGATTTCGAGGGTGTAATTCACGATGCGCGTGGCCTCGTTGAACGAGGCGTGCGAGACAACGGAGCAATCGAGATAGCCACGGGCGTGATAGGCGTCGCGCACGGCCAGGAGATACAAGTCGCGCGGTCTGCCGGAGCCAGCCGGGTATTTGGATAGGATCTTCTCAGCCTCCGCGCGGGGGACGAGGGCGTCGGCCGGATAGCTGATCGAGCCGAGCTTGTAGATGCCGCCTTCCCTGATCGCGACGGTAAAGGGAATTTCGACCGCTTGATTTGAGATGACGGGAGGATCGATTTCCGTCACATCGACCTGCACGGCCGCGTAGCCCTGATCCTGGTAGAGATCCTCAAAGGCGCGTTGCAGACCGGGCGCGGAATTCTCCGTATCGAACTCGTTTCCTGCCTGACTGGCGACAAGGGCATTTGCTTTGGCCTGCATGGCGGCCGACACGCCGGAAAGCTGGATGGAGCCGATGCGTACCGCCGGAGAGGTGACGGTGAAGTTCATGGCCGTGATTTTTTTGGGGCCCAGTCCGCTGGTGAGATCGGCTTTCACGGTTGCCTTCACGCCCTGGTCGGCGAGCATTTCCTCGAATGCATGGCAAATCGCCTCGAGCATGGATCCACTGGCGGGCACGAAACCGTGATAGAGCGGGAAGCGCTCGTGGAGCTTCATGTCGAGGTCTTTGCCGGGCTTGAGCGGCAGATTGTCGAGGTGGATGGGGTAGAGCTGGCTGGCGGGCGTCAGTGAGAAGAGCAGGCCCTTCGAGTCAGTGCTGAACTTGACCACCGAAAAAAGGCCGGTGTCGTTGAGCTGCCTGGCGCGAGCTTTCACTTCGATGGAAGTGAGGCGCGTGTTCGGTTTCAGGCCGGCAGCCGCGAGCAACTCCTCCTGCGTGTACTGGGGCGCGCCTTGAAAGCGGATCGCCCGGGGCGGGACCTTCTTTTGCCCGGGCGATGCGAGCGAGCAGAGAAGAAAAAGAGCGGCAATCAGAGCGGCAATCAGGCCAGCCGGTTTGAACATGCTGCGCCAAGAGTAGCAAACCTTGAGCGAAGCGGCGAAATCGATCACGCGGTCTTTGGCCGCGTGAACCAGCCGAAAGCGATGGTTCCAAGAAGGATCAGGCCGAGCATTCCGAACCAGGCGACTCCTGCCATTTTGAAGACCTGGCCTTCACGAGCCTCCACCTCGCGTAAAGAACGTCCGGCGAGGACGAAGCCGGGCTGCGTGCCAGAGATTCGCTCAACGACGGCTGCGATGCGCACATTATTGCGCGGCTGCCAACTGACGCGTTCCTGACCGTGACTGCGCACGTAATCAAAGACGCCCGCCGGCGGAGTGGGCGTCTGGCCATCGAGCTGTGCGGTTGAACCCAGAGCCCGGCCCTCATCGTCGTAAACGATCAGAAAAGGGGAAAGGCTGTTTGCCATGTCGACAGTGGCGCTGCCGTAAGTAGTCAGTGCGCCCTGGCGGAGGCCGTCGCTGACGCCGTATTTATTGAGATGGACGGCGAGGTTCGTCACCATTTCGATCTGCGGATCGTTGGCGCCCTGGCGCAGAACCTGCTGTGGAATCGCATAAAGCGCCAGCGCCAGGATGGTGGAGATCCCCGCCAGGACAAAGGCGTTGAAAAGCAATGCAGGACGGCCAAAGGTATCGCGCAGCATGGTGAGATGCTCCTTTGCAAGGGAGGTGACCAGGTCTGTGACAATGAGGCGAGTAAGCGCACCGCGCGAGAGCGATCCATCGGCTCGCGCATCGCGGAGTGTCTGCAGCATGGCAGGGGCATAGTTGACCCGGAAGGGTTCCGGGTAAAGCCGGAGCGCAAATGCGTAAATACGCTCGAGGCGATCGGGGGTCATGAGCGGCTCCTGTGGGGAAGCACGCCGAGCGAACGTGCAGATTGCACTGCGGCATCGAGCCGGTTGACTTCCGCAGCGAGCGTGCGTCGCCCGAGCGGGGTGAGCTTGTAATAGCGGCGGCGCTTATCGTCGGACATACCCGATTCGACGACCAATCCGCCGTGCATCATGCGATCGAGCGAGCCGTAGAGAGTGCCGGGACCGAGGCGCACGCCCCCACCTTCAGGCGCGCGTGCGTCTTTCATGATGAGGTAACCGTGCTTTTCGCCCTCCACGAGCGAAAGAAGAATGGCGAAGACAGCGGGTGTGAGAGGGACCTGGGGAGGCGCCTGAATCTGCATACGAGGAATATATATCGGAAACGGATATATCCGCAAGCGAAATAATTCGGGGGCCGCGAGGGTATCGCGCCGGCGCCATGAAACGGCGCCATCAATCGCCGGCTGTCTGTGGGCGCAGAGCGGCAATCTCGCGTTGCAGCGCGTCAAAGCGCGCGAGCAAATCATCGTGGCGCTTGTCGGCAATCGACGGCTCAAAGGGCTCGATGTAAAACGTGCCGTTCGGCTCCAGTTCGCAACGGTGCACCTGGTGGATTCCCTCGAAGCCCTGCCGGTGAACCACTTCCACTAATTCCTCCTGCGAGAGCGATTCGCGGCGGAGCGCCTGCTTGTCCACCTGCCCGTTGCGGACCAGCACGGTCGCCCGGCCCTCCATCATGCGCGTCAGGCGCGGCGAGCGGAAGAGCACGCGAACCACGAGCCAGTTAATGGCCAGCAAACCGAGGGCGCCGATGATGCCGCCGGTCACCGAGTTGTCGTCGCCGATGATGGCATTCTGCACCGTATTCGAGAGCGAGAGCAGCACCACCAGGTCGAACGGGTTAAGCTGCGCGAGCTCGCGCTTTCCGAACACGCGCAGCAACACCACCAGCGCCAGGTAGACGATGGCAGGACGAAGCAACTTCTCCAGGATGGGAAGCGGCATCTGAAACATGTGTTGGAAGATCACAGAGTGGAGCATGCCAAAGAGGATAACCGGCGGCAGCCGGGATAAAGCGAGTTTTCGAGGGAAGGGGAGTGCTCGCTGGCAATGATCGGGGGCGGCGGAGCCGTCTGCTAGAGTGAGGATGGAAACAGACCGAAAACCAGCATTCACAGGGGTTCCAGTGCCAGGACTAGCGCCGTTTCGCATCGAGCCGATCTTCACCGCTCGCGTGTGGGGATATCACAACCTGCGCCCGTGGTACGATCGCGTGGCCGCGGCCGATGCGATCGGTGAAGTGTGGCTCACGGGCGACGAATGTGTGATCGCGACCGGGCCGCACGCGGGCGAAAATCTGAGAGCGCTGTTTGCCGAACAGCATGATGCTCTGCTCGGCGCCAGTGCCCCGGCAGACGGCTCGCCGCTGCTCATCAAGGTGATTTTTGCCCAGGAAAAGCTCAGCGTGCAGGTGCATCCCGACGACAAGATGGCGCAGAAATACGGCCAGTCTCGTGGTAAAACCGAATGCTGGTACGCGCTGGCGGCCGAACCGAATGCGCAGGTGGCCGTGGGTCTGAAGCCCGGCGTGACACTCGCCGAAGTCAGGGAAGGCATTCACAACGGGACGCTCGAAGCCAGCCTGAATGTGTTGCCGGTTCGCGCCGGAGACGTGATTTTTGTGGATGCGGGGACGGTTCATGCGATCTGGCCGGGATCGATCCTGCTGGAGACGCAGCAAAACTCGGACATCACCTACCGCATGTACGATTACGGGCGGCCTCGCGAATTGCACATTGAGAAATCGCTGGAAGCCACGCGGCTAAACACGCGCGCCGGGAAGGTGGCGCCGCGGGAGCTTGAGGACCGCACGGTTCTCATCGATGCGGACTTCTTCCGAGTGGAGCGGATTCCTGTGGAGGGGAGCAAATCGAGCGAAGACCTGCGCGAGGGAAACGGGACCCCCAGGCTGGCCTACCTTTTTGCGGCCGCTGGAACGGGCCGCCTGTGGGGAACGGGGTTCGACACCGTCGATCTGCCTGCCCGCGGCATGGTGGCCGTGCCGTCAACCTCGCCGGAATTCGTGCTGGAAGACATGTGCGGTGCAGGCAGGAGCCTTGAGGTGATCCGAATCACTCCGAACTGGCGGGGCGAATTCGCGTAATTGTAGCCAAAAGTGGGGTGACATAACGCATTCGTACTGTAACGATTTCGAAAATCTTTGACGCGCTCTTCAACCTTTTCGGGCAGAATTTAATAGTCATGAGTTTTCAGTTTGGACTTGGGTCCGATCTCCGCAGCATTGTCGATGCCGCCTGTGCCGACTGGCAAGCCAACGGCAAAGTCGATCGATTCTGGCAAAAGGACGCGGGACTATGGACCCGCGACGGCGAAGAGCAGTGGATGGGCTGGATCGACATTGTCGAACGGCAGATGAAGGAGCTTTCGACGTTCGCGGAGCTGGCCGGCGAGATACAAAGCGCAGGCTTCAAGACGGCACTGGTTCTCGGCATGGGCGGCTCCAGCCTGTGCCCGGAGGTGCTGGCGAAAACGTTTGGCAGGCAGCAGAATTTTCCAGAGCTGCGAATTGTGGACTCGACTGACCCGGTGCAGGTGATGGCTGCCTGCGACGAGGTAAACCTGGGTGAAACGCTGGTGATCGTGGCCAGTAAATCGGGATCGACGCTCGAACCCAACATCCTGAAACAGTTTTTCTTTGAGGAGATGGCCCGGGCGGTGGGCGCGGGCGAGGTCGGGAACCACTTTGTGGCCATCACCGATCCCGGCTCAAAGATCGAAGAAGTGGCCAAGCGCGAGCGTTTCCGCTACATCTTTTATGGCGACCCGCAGATCGGCGGGCGCTATTCCGCACTGTCGTATTTCGGGGTGATCCCGGCAACAGTGGCGGGATTGAATATTGGCAGGCTGCTCGATGAGGCGGCCATGGCCGTGGCCAGCGCCAGGCGGCCCGTCAGCGACAACCCCGCGGTGCAGCTTGGGCTGCTTCTGGGTACTGCCGCGAACGCAGGACGCGACAAGCTGACATTCTTCGCGTCGCCCGAGATCTACGATCTGGGCGCGTGGCTGGAGCAGCTGGTTGCCGAATCCACGGGAAAGCAGGACAAGGGAATCACCCCGGTGGACCGCGAGGCCGCGGGACCGCCCGAGGTGTATGGCAATGATCGCGTCTTCGCATATATACGGCTGAAAGACACAGGAGATGAGAGCGCCCAAAGGGATCTCGATGCGAAGGTGGCGGCGCTTGAAGCGGCTGGTCATCCGGTGATTCGTTTTGAGATCGCAGATCCGTATGAAATCTTCGGCCAGTTCTTCACATGGGAGGTGGCCACGGCAGTTGCCGGGTCGGTGATGGGCATCAATCCCTTCAATCAACCGGATGTGGAGTCGGCAAAACTGGAAACTCGCGCGCTGACAGCGGAGTACGAAAAAACGGGCAAGCTGCCGGAACGCAAGCCGGTGCTGACAGAGGTCGGGATCGAAGTGTATGCGTCGGAGGATTACGCGGCGCTGCTGAAGTCGACAGCGAAAAGCCCGACGCTGGTTGGCTTGTTGCGCGCGCATTTGAATCAAATCCAACCCACCGACTATTTTGCCGTTCTCGCGTTTCTGCCAATGTTCAGCGAGTTGGAATCGATCATGCAGGGGTTTCGGCACAAAGTGCGCGATCGCAAGAAAGTGGCTACATGCATGGGCTTCGGCCCGCGCTTTCTTCACTCCACGGGCCAGGATTACAAGGGAGGACCCAACGAGGGTGTGTTCCTGCAGATCACAGCAAGGCATGCCGACGATATGGATGTTCCGGGGCACAAATACAGTTTCGGCGTTGTGATTGACGCCCAGGCGGCCGGGGACCTGGCGGTGCTGGAGGCTCGAGGGCGGCGGGCCCTTCGGGTGCACCTGGGGGGCGGCTTGATGCCTGGTCTGAGGGCACTTAGTACGGTCATCAGCGCGGCCCTGAAGTAGACAACTTTTTCAGCCAGACAGGGTTTCTACGAGTAACCGGCTCAGGCGAGGCTCGTCTAAGCGGTTGGGCCGTGGAAGTGGATTGAAAATGATCTTCATCCGGAGCTGGGTGGAGAGCATCAGCTGTTAGGGGAGAAATCATGATAAATCGAACCTTGATGACGCGAAGATTCACGCAGGTGATGGCATGGACCGGGGTGGCCGTGCTGTGTGCTGTGGTCGCGCTTGCGCAGGACGCGAACGCGCCTGCGGACCCATCTCAAGGGCAGCCCGCTGCGCAACAGGGGCCGCGCACAGATGGACAGATCGAGATGGACGTGGTGCACGCGCTTGACGCTTCAGCGGCGCTGAAAAACGATCTGATTACCGCGGCCACAATCCAGGGTGAAGTCACGCTTTCCGGAACAGTTTCGAGCGACGCATCAAAGCAGCTTGCCGAGTCGATTGTTTCGCACGTGAATGGCGTGACCAAGGTGCACAACAATCTACAGGTCGGCAATCCGAGCCAGGCGGCGCAGAACGCGCAGCCGGCACCGGATATGCAGGCGCAGGACATGCCCGACAATCAGCAACCCGAAGCAACTCCGGGTTTGCCGCCGCCGGGTCCGTCTCCAGACCAGAATCCGGCGCAAGGCCAGAGCCAGGCTCCAGCGCCTTACCCGCAGCAAGCACCAAATCCGCAGCAGGGTGGTTATCCGCAGCCACCGCCGGCGCGGCCGCAGTACCAGAGCCCACAGTATTCGCAATATCCGCCGCAGTATCCGCAGGGGCCATCGGCGCCGAGTTATCAGCCTGCTTCAGGGCCTGTCACCATTCCGCAGGGGACGCTGCTTTATCTGCGAACCACTGAGCCGGTCGACAGCAAGCGAGCCAAGGATGGCGAGCCAGTTCAATTCACGGTCATCCAGGACGTGACTTCAGGCGGGGTGCTGGCCATTCCGCGCGGCGCCACGGTGCACGGTGTGGTGACAGATGCCAAGAATGTTGGGGCGGGCAAATTGGCCGGTAGCTCCGAGTTGGCGCTCACGCTCACTTCGCTTGATTTGGGCGGACGCAGCTACCCGCTTTCCTCCGATGCGTTCAAAGTGAAGGGACCGAATAAAGCAGGCGAGACGGTAGGCAATGCCGTGGGCGCGGGCCTGATCGGCACCATCATCGGATGCGCAGTAGGCCGGGGCGCGGGATGCGCAATTGGCGCCGGGGCCGGCGTGGCAGCGGGCACGGCCGCTTCGGCTGCCTCGCCCGGGCCGCGAGTCTGGATTCCCGCCGAGGCGCTGGTGAAGTTTCACATCGCTGGGCCGGTGACCGTCGATCCCGTGAACCCGCAGGAAGCAGCGCGGCTGGCGGAGGGTCTGTATCCGGGCGGGCCGAGCCTCTATCGAAGAGGGCCGTATGGGCCGCGCTACTATGCGGGCTATGCGCCCTATCCATACGGGTATCCCTATGGGTATCCGCCAGTCTATTACCGGCCGTACTACGCGATTGGCGGGGCGTATTACTGGCGATAAGAACAGAGATCAGAGAAAAGAGAACAGAGACGGGCATCCGCGTTGGCGGGTGCCCGTTTTGCGTTGTGACGAAGTGTCGTGCGCACGCGCAAGGGCGCTGATTGCCGTCGGATATAATGGCCTAGTCGCATTGAGCGAGAATTGCGCATTCGCAGGCGGTCGAACCCCAGCAGAATTGATGCTGACGCCTACCGGCCGAGCCTGTCCACGCGTAGAGAGTTGAAGGCAAAAGTCCATCCATGATTCGTTTCCTGCAGACAGAAAACCGCATGGTCAAAGCGCTGATTGTGGTGATCATCGGCGCCGCATCGGTCACCATGGTGCTCTACCTGATTCCCGGCCTCAGCGGCGTGGGCTCTTCGTCGCCTGACACATATGCGGTGGTCTTCCCGCACTGGTACAGCCGAATCCTCTCGTCGGGTGTCGAAATCAAGCAGGCGCGCGTGGAGCAGATTGCACAGAGCGAGCTGCAACAGCGCAACCCGCAATATGCGAACAACCCGATGCTCCTGCAGTTTTTTGAGCAGCAAGTGGGGCAGCAGCTGGTGCAGCAACAGGTGCTGCTGGAAGAAGCGCACCGGCTCGACATCCAGGCGACCGACGACGACGTGCGCCAATACTTGCGCACCGGCCCCACGGGCGAGGTCCTGTATCCCGAAGGAAAGTTTATCGGCGAGGATGCTTACCGGCAGTTGATCGACGACCGGCTGCACGAGTCGGTTACGGATTTTGAGCAATCGATCAAGGACGATATTACGATCCGGCGGCTGCAGGCTTTTATCACCGGCGGGGTGACGGTAAGCGACAAGGAAGTGCAGGATACCTACCGCAAGCAGAACATCAAGATCAAATTCGACTATGCCGTGATTTCTGCGGACGATGTGAGCAAGACGATCAACCCCTCCGACAGCGAACTGGAGGCATTCTTCAAGAAGAATGCTGCGCGCTACACCCAGGCGGTTCCGGAAGCGCGAACGATCAGCTACTTCGCATTCACAGCAGACCAGATTCCGGGCGGGGTGCAACAGCCGACGCAGCAGGCGATCCAGCAGTACTACAGGGAACACGTGAACGACTATTCGGTGCCCGAGCAGGCCAAGTCGCGGCACATTCTGATCAGCGTGGCTGAGAACGCGGACGCAAAGACCGTTGCCGCGGCAAAAGCCAAAGCAGACATGGTTCTCAAGCAGCTCAAGGCCGGCGGAAGCTGGACCGACCTGGCAAAAAAAGATTCGGATGATCCGGGCAGCAAGGATAGCGGCGGCGAGCTCGGTTTCGCCGAACGCGGCAAGATGGTGCCGTCGTTTGACAACGCGATTTTCACGCAGAAGATTGGCGATATCGAGATTGTAAGAAGCAACTTCGGTTTCCACATTGTGCAGGTGGAGGATCGGCAACCCGCGCACACGAAGGCGTTGAACGAAGTGCTACCGGAAATTCAAGCGACGCTGGTTCGCCAGAACTCGGCAGACGCGCAGGCGAGATATGCGCAGACACTTACATCAGAAGCCATCAAGAATGGAATGGAGAAGACAGCGGCGGCGCACCACCTGCAAATGGTAACGACGCAGCCGGTGGCGCACGACGGCGTAATTGCGGCTCTCCCTGACAGTACGCAGCTTCTCGCCAAGGCCTTCCAGGGCAAGCAGGGTGATCCGCCGCAGTCCGCGCCCACTGGCGAGGGCTATGCCATTTTCCAGGTGACCGGTATTACACCGGCGCACGCGCCGAGTTTTGCCGACTGGAAGACCCACGTGCTTGACGACTACCGCGACGAGCAACTACCCATGCTGTTGAGCCAGAAGACCAAGGCGCTGGCCGACCAGGCCAAGGCGACGAACGACCTGGCGAAGGCCGCCAAGGCGGTGGGCGCAACGGTAAAGACCAGCGACCTGATCGGCGAGACCGGGCAGGTGCCTGATTTTGGTGCAGTGGGCCAGGTGGCGCCGCAGCTCTTCGATATGAATGTGGGCGCGATCAGCGGGCCCATTGAGACAGGCCGTACCGGCGTGGTGGCGAAGATCGATGACAAACAGCAGCCAACCGCCGACGAGATCGCGAAGAACGTTGACCAGACGCGCGACCAGCTCCTTGACCAGCGCCGCAACCAGGCATTCAGCGTGTTCCTGAGCGGCGTGTGGGACAACTACAAGAAGCACAAACTTATCCAGATTAACAACAAGGCGCCGGGACAGCAGGCGCCGGGCATGTAAGCGCGGATCATGCTTCGAACAAAAGGCCCGCAACCTTGATGGTTGCGGGCCTTTTACCATTGGCGGGCTTCAGGTCGGCAATTCCGGAGCCTCGGCATTTGACGCCCCTGAGTGAGTTGAGAGATCGTACCTCCAGTAAAGCTTTAGCCAGTCGGGCCCCATCCCCAAAACCCGGAGGTATGTATGAGGTTTATTCGGCCGGGCTTTCTGTCGAAAAGTATCGCTTGTGCAGTTATCTGCGTGATGGCGAACGCAGCGCTGAGCGCTCAATCCGTTCCATGCCAACAGATTCGTGCGGCATGCAGGAACGCCGGCTTTGTCCAGGGCGGTCCTATTGGAGAGCGGCTCGTCGTCGATTGCTTCAATCCGATTGTGCTCGGCGAGATGCCGAAGAGACCGGCTTCAAAACCGTTGCCGCAGATCGATCCACAGCTGGCCGCCGCATGCAAAGACAGTCTGAGCAAACGATCGTCCGGCGCGAACACGCAAGCGCAGCCGACGGTCGCGGACACATCCACTCTGACCGTAAGTGGCGATGGGCACACCGTGCACGACTCCCGCCTGGCCGTAACCTGGCTGGCTGATGCCAATCTGGCCGCCACGCAAACCTTCGGCGTGCCGAATATCAACGAGTCCGGTTCGATGACCTACGCAACTGCGGTCCAATGGCTGGCAGCGATGAATGCATCAAACAACGGCGCGGGCTACCTGGGGCACAACGACTGGCAACTGCCGACGGCGCCGGGCACGGATAAAACCTGCCAGCTCACCGGGCCTCACGGCGAGCCGTTTGGGTACAACTGTTCCGGCAGCGCGCTGGGATCGTTGTATTACATCTCGTTCGGCCTGCAGGAACCCGATTCGGCCGTCGCAAATTCTCAGATTCAAGTTGGTCCCTTCAAAAACTTCCAGCCGTATCTCTACTGGTCCAAGTCTCCGGCCCTCGATCCAAAACAGGGTTTTGTGAGCTTCTCGTTCAGCTCAGGGTTTCAGGGCGCAAATGTGTTTCGAAACTTTCTTTACGTGTTGCCGATGTTTAAAGGAAAGTTGTCCGGCACCCCGGCGGCGACAGAAACCTACTTGCAGGTCGATGCAAATGGAACGACCGTATACGACCCGATCGCCCAGGTCACGTGGCTTGCCGACGCGAATCTCGCTGCCAGCCAAACGTTCGGCATTGCGGGGATCAACCGCGACGGCTCGATGGATCACAACGCGGCGCTCCTCTGGGTGAAGGCGATGAATGAAAGCGACGGGGGTCATGGATACCTTGGCCGCACGGATTGGGATCTGCCCGACACCGGTCCGCCTGATCCCTCCTGCAGCATGAAAGGCATCACCGGCTTTGGTTGCACCGGCAGCGCGATGGGGTCGTTGTTCTATCGGCAGCTCGGCCTGCATCCTGGCGACTCCGTCATCCCGCCGTCAGAAGCGAAGGTGGGTCCCTTCACCAATGTGCAGCCCTATCTCTACTGGGCTTGCGCCGGAGACTCCGCTTCGTCGCCTTGCCAGGCCAGCGGACCCGCCGACGGCTTCGAGTGGAACTTTTCTTTCGGCAACGGCTTCCAGGGCACAAACCTCGTGGGGAATAACCTGTTCGTGATGGTCTACTTCCCGGACGCCTCCGCCGCACCACCAGCGGCCAAACCGTAACCTTCTGTGCCTGCCCCTCATACGAATGCAGGAGGAAAGTCTTCGCAAACGGCGCACATTTTCCCCATTTCGCTCCTATTCCACTTCTATCGTTCCCATGTTGCTTTGGCCCCTGTTCTCATCACCGGATTCCAGTCGTAGCGAAAGGCAGCCCCGTTACAGGCCAGTGATCGGGCTGGGCTTCGAGGTTGGGCGCTACGGATGCGCCAGGGAACGAAGCCGGCGTTATCGATACATTCCATCCGTCGACCACGATGAGGGCGTCCTCGCCACGAAAATCGCTGGCTGCGGCTTCGATGGTGATGGTCTTTGTTTCATCGGGAACCAGCGAGACATAGTTGTCGCTGTAGAAAACCGGCAGAACCCGCTCGCCCGATTTGCGACGGAGCTGTATGTGCGCCATCAGGGCAATATTTTTGGTGGGATTGTGGAGCGTGACTTGCAGACGACGCTGCCCTGGTGTGTTGTCTGCGAGTTCTTCCACCTTCGCATCCAGCGCGACCATGGGCATCTGGTTCAGAGCGGCGAGGTCATCGGGATTGTTGGGCGTGGCCTGCCAATAGAAGTTGCTCGAGATCAGTTTTCCCGCGGCGTCGCGCAGGTCCAGCTTGATGAAGTGAACGGCTGAAAGATTCACTGGGAAATCAATGGGCCCAATGGGACCAAGAGTTGTGGCAGCGTCAGCCGCTGCCGTCTGTGTTGTCTCGTACTGGTACGCGATTGAGCCGTCCAGGTTGTAAACAGCGATGTGCGCACTCAAATCTGCAACCGGCTCAGGCTTGTTGTTGATCACCTGCACTTCGCCGTCGGCCTGGTTGAACTGGATATGCACCATCTCTGACGCGTGCATGACGGCGAAGTACGAAGACATCGGCTCGAGGTCGTAGTCGTAGATCTGCCAGACAAAGCTCGGCTGCGCTGGATCGCTCATCCACGTAATGACGGCCGTTGTGGGATGGAAGAGCTGGGCGTTGCGTCCCTCGTACATGGCGCGGAAGGCTTCATAGTTCATCAACTGCGCCTTGCGCACAAAGTCGGCGAGGTTGGCAACGTTGCCGTAGCGGCCAGCGAGAATCAAGGGGTAGAGATCGCCGTGCTGGTTTCCTTTGGCGAGGTCGTGTGCGGCCCAATCGTCGTTGATGGTCTCCCAATCCTTTTTGGGCATCATGGCGTGGATCGATTCCAGCGTCGGGACGGACACGCTGCCCGTCTCCGTCTTGAAGTAATCGTCAGTGATGGTGTAGAACGCGCGCGGCGCACGCCAATAATACGGGCCATGCGAACGCACGCCGCGGCCGCTGGTTGAGCTGGGCTGGTAGAGGCGTACGGGATCAAGGTCGGCGAGCAGTGTCTTCAGAGGCGCGTCAATCTCCGGAGGCGGATCGCCCTCATTGCGCGCGCACCACAGGATGATGGAAGGATGGTTGCGGAAACGCAGGACCTTGTCGCGCACGTTGGCAAGATAGGTCGGGATGTCGGTAGGATCGGGGCCATCGAGGGGATTGGGCTGGAAGAACTCATCCCAGACCAGGATTCCGTATTTGTCGCAGAGCTCGTAAAAATCTTCACCTGTGCTTTGGCCCACCCAGTTGCGAATCAGATTGAGGTTGGTCAGCTTGTGCAGGCGGATCTCCGTGTCAAGGCGTTCGCGTGGGATCCGCTTCATGGCCTCGTCGAGTCCCCAATCGCCGCCGCGAATGAAGATGGGCACGCCGTTGACGGAGATGGTCAACGTGTCTGTGCCGGGGACCGAGTAGGTGATTTTGCGGACACCGAAGTCCAGATCCTGCGCGTCAGAAACATCTCTGCCGGTTTTGAATTCGAGATGCAGATGATAGAGATTCGGCTCTCCGTATCCGTTGGGCCACCAGAGGCGCGGATGTTCCATATGCAGCGCGGGCGTGTTTTTGGCATCGAAGGTGAGTTGCTGCGTAGAGTGCGCGGCGAGCTCCACCTGTCGCTCGAATTCAATGCTCTCGATGGTTCCGCGCACCACGCCTTGGACCGGCTTGTCGCTGACATTTTCAACAGTGGTCTGCACGGAGACGTCGGACGAATCCGTCTTCGGCAGCGGCAGCTCGGTGGTCACGTACGGATCTCTCAGGACGGCTGGACCGGTGGCAGAGAGATAGACCTTTTGCCAGATGCCGGAATCGCGATCGTGGACGGCGTTAAGCCAGTCCCAGCCAAGAGTGCAAAGAAACGTGGGCCCATCGATCGCGCTGATGCCGCCGTTGAGGCCGACGCCATCGCGCAGGGTGTGCTCATGCGGGTCGCCGGGGTGCGGCTGTGGCGTGACGAGGACGGCCACGACCGCATCGTGGCCCGGCTTGACCTGCGCAGTGATATCGAAGTTGCCGCGGATGAAAGCTCCGCGAATGCTGCCCATCTTTGCGCCGTTCACCCACACGTCGGCGGAGTAGTTGATTCCGTCAAAGTTGAGCCAGACGTGACGGTCTTTGTACGACTTCGGAACGCGGATCAGGGTTCGATACCAGTACGACGTGTGCACCAGGCTCTCGGGGATGACGTCGGCGCGATCGTTCTCGCCATAGAGCGGCTCGGGATAGACGTGGTTGTTGACCAGAGTGGTGAGCACGGTGCCGGGAACCGTGGCCGCGTACCATCCGCTTGTGTTGAACCCTGCTGCGGACACTTGCGCACCGGGTTCGGGCACCTTGGCCATATCCTGCAACTGCCAGCCGGAGGCGAGCGTTAAAGGCTGCGGGAAAGCGGCAGCTTCGACAGGAAGGGCTGCGAAGACGGCGAGCAAAAGCGACAAGGCAGTCAGGACGAAGAAGAAGAGAGTGCGGGACGTTTTTTTGATCAATGCGCGATCCCCGATCATTCCTGATGAGTTTTGCTGTGCGCTCAAGAGGATACACGGTTTATCGTCTCAAAGGAAACATGCGGACGCTCGCAAGCGCGGGCGCATCTGATAAAAGGGACAACATGGAATTGCAACGTTCGGCTGGAGTTCTGTTGCATGTGAGTTCGCTGCCCTCTTATGGAGGGATCGGCGACCTGGGGCCTGCCGCGCACGAGTTTGTGGATTTTCTGGCCCAGGGGAAGCAGCATGTCTGGCAGGTTTTGCCGCTTTGTCCCACCGGCTACGGCAACTCGCCTTATGCCGGCTCGTCGGCTTTTGCCGGTAATCCGTCGCTCATCAGCCTGGAGTTCCTCAGTGATTGGGGTTGGATCGACGGTGAGCGCATTGGAGAGTTGCCGGGCCGTTCGGGCGCCGTCGACTTTCAGCAGGTTGAAGACCGAAAACTGCCGCTGCTCTATGAAGCTGCGGGCAAGTTTCTCGATCACGGGCTCGGTGACGATGCGCTCGTCGATCAGTGGAAGGATTTTGAGGAGTTTTGCAACGGCCAGGCGGCATGGCTGAACGACTACGCGCTCTATGCCGTGCTGCGCCGCAAGTTCAAGACGGGCGCATGGACAGAGTGGCCTGAGCCTCTGCGCCGCCGGGATCCGCAGGCGCTGGGACAGGTGGAAGCCGAGCGTGAGCGCGAGCTGGCGCTGGAGCGCGTACTGCAGTTTGCTTTCCAGGAGCAGTGGGACCAGCTTCGCGAAGCTGGAGAAAAAAGCGGCATCAGAATCCTAGGCGATGTGGCGATCTTCGTCAACATGGATTCCGCGGATGTGTGGGTTCACCCGGATCTTTTTGAACTCGATGAGGAGCTGAAGCCGATCCGCATCGCGGGCGTTCCGCCGGATTATTTCTCAGCAACCGGCCAGCGCTGGGGGAACCCGCTCTATCGCTGGGATGTGCTCGCGGCGCGCGGATTTGACTGGTGGATCGATCGCGTCCGCCGGGCCATCGAGCTCTATGACATCGTGCGGCTCGATCACTTCCGCGGCTTCGAAGCGTATTGGGCTATCCCTGCCGAAGAAGAAACTGCGGTGAACGGCGAATGGGTGAAGGCGCCGGGCCTTGAGCTGTTTCGTGCCATCGAGCAGGCTCTTGGTTCGGTCCCGTTTGTCGCTGAAGATCTCGGCTTGATCACACCTGAAGTCGAAGCACTGCGCAAGGAACTCGGCATGCCGGGCATGAAAGTGCTGCAATTCGGCTTCAGCAACAAGGGCGCGCACACGCACCTGCCGTACCGTTTCTTGCCCGGGACCGTGGCCTACACCGGCACGCACGACAACGACACGACGCAAGGATGGTGGAACTCGGCGAGCGAAACGGAGCGCGCTGCGGTTGAGGCTCTTTTTGGTCCGGTGGGCGATCGCCCGGCGTGGCCGCTGATTCGAGCAACGCAGGGAAGCATCGCCGAGATGGCCATTGTTCCCGCGCAGGATCTGCTGGAACTGGGCTCGGAAGCACGCATGAACACACCCGCCGTGGCGGCGGGCAACTGGAGCTGGCGCGCGCCCGAGGGTTGTTGGAAGGAAGAGCTGGCGAAGAGCCTCGCGGCGCTCGCGGAAGTCACGGATCGGGAGAACGATCCAACGGAAAAGGAGGGAGCGAGGGAGCAAGGCAGCTAGGGAGCGAGAATGCCCGCCCGTTCACCGTTTTCCGGAGATGGAGCGTGCGCGTATCGCCCATCGTGGGAATTGCGGCGATTTCCTGGCTCCCTCGCTCCCTTGCTCCCGGTCTTAC
Source organism: uncultured Acidobacteriaceae bacterium (assembly GCA_963751285.1). Taxonomy (GTDB): domain Bacteria; phylum Acidobacteriota; class Terriglobia; order Terriglobales; family Acidobacteriaceae; genus Telmatobacter. Next base: position 76,406 of record CAVVUE010000023.1, read on the forward strand.
CGGTACGTGGAATCGTCGAAGCGGCTCATGTCGATTTTGTCGTCGAGGACGCCGAGGGTGATGACGGCAAAGGTAAAGACTTGCGTGTCCGGCTCAAGATGACCGCCGAAGGAATGTTCCGCATTCGCCAGCGTAATGTGCGGATGCACGCGGCCGTCCATCACCATGCCGCTCATGCCGATGATGTCGGCGGGCGCGGTGGGATTCTTGATGAACATATCCTTTGACGGCAGGTCGCGATTCGACACCTGGTGAACCTGGTAGCCGCGCACCGATCCGAAACCGGAAAGAATAACAGCGTTCTTGATCTTCTCCTGCGCGATCATCTGCTTGAGCCCGGCCAGCAGGTCGGTGCCGAACTTGAAGCGCAGCACAACGATGCGATCGAGGTGGCCGCTGACGGCAAACACGTCGGGCACCGCAGGACTGTTGGGTTTGTTATCGATCGCCGAGTTTCCCGTGGCATGGCTAGTCTCGTGACGCGTTTCCTGCGCAGGCAAGGCGAGGCACCCTGCAAGCAGTGCAACAACAAACAGCTTTTTCATCGGAACTCTCCTGACGCTTCGCGCCCGAGATATTTGGAGCGACTGGCGGTTCGAGTGCAACACGGTTCGTGCCTGCCGCGCTCAGGATCAGATATCTGATTTCTGACCCCTGATCTCTGCTCTCAGAATGGTATATCGTCGTCAGAAATCTCGGCCGACTGCGCGTAATCATCCTGGCCGGCGGGTGGGCGCTGGTCTTCATTGACCGCCGCGTTGGCCGGGCTGGGGCGGTTGTATGCGCCGGCGTCGTCACGGCCCGAGAGCAGCGAAAGTTCGCTGACGATAATCTCGGTGCGATACACTTTGCGTCCCGCATATTCTTTATCGTCCCAGTTGCGGGTCGTGAGCCGGCCTTCGACAAACAGCTTCGAACCCTTCTTCACGTAATCGCGGACAATTTCTGCCAGGCGCCCGTAGACGACAATGTTGTGCCACTCGGTGCGGTCCTGCCAATTGCCCTGGCCGTCTTTCGAGCGCTCGCTGGTGGCCAGCCCAAATGAGGCCACCATGGTACCGCCGCCCGTGGAACGAATTTCGGGATCCTTGCCAACATTACCCAAAAGAAAAACTCTGTTTACACTCTTCGCCATGTTCGTGCTCTCCGTGTTCACCGCCAATATTCCGTATCATGCCAAAAACTCGTGTCAGGGGATTACCAAATCTCCGCGACACTGCAGTTTGTGGCCGAATTGGTCAGGAACAAACTTTCCTTTCCCTTCAGATCTCTGGTCCAGAGTATATGCGAGCGGCCAGAAAGGCAGCAAAGGCTGGTCTTATCCGGCTGTAGTATTAATGAGATCAGCGCACGCCCATGATGCCAAGGAGCGATGATGCCTTCGCGAAGCACTCGAATGCTGTCTTTCCTCATAGGCCTGGCGCTTTGCGCTCCGCCTGCCACCTGCCAGAAGAACGATCAGTTGCGATTGAACCAGATCCAGGTTATCGGGACGCACAACAGTTATCACGCCGGCTTTGCGCCCAGCGCGGCACAATTATGGCAAACCAAGAATCCGAGTGCGTTCGAAGGCCTCGACTATCGTCATTTGCCGTTGAATCAGCAATTCGACGCAGGCGTGCGCCAGATCGAGCTTGATATCTTCGCCGACAGCAAAGGAGGTCTCTACGCGCATCCTACCGGTCCGTCGATGATTGCCGCCGCGAATCTCCCACCTGATCCTGACTTCGACCCGGACGGCATTATGGCCAAGCCGGGTTTCAAGGTCATGCACATGCAAGATATCGACTACCGCAGCACGTGCCAGCCGTTTATCGCATGCCTGCGTCAAGTGAAGGAATGGTCGCATGCCCACCCGGGACATATCCCCATATTCATTCTTGTCGAGACGAAACAGGGCGCGCCGCGTAGCCCAGTGCAACGCACTGTGCCGGAGCCATTCACCTCTGCGACTTTCGACGCACTCGATGCGGAGATTCGTTCAGTGTTTCCCCCCGATCAGCTCATTACTCCCGATGACATTCGCGGAAAATACGCAACGCTGAACGACGCAGTTCTCCATGAAAACTGGCCGACACTGCGCAGCGCACGCGGGAAAATGATTTTTCTGATGGACCAGCGGCCTGTTGGTCCTGTTTATCTTGAGGGCCACCCCTCGCTGCGCGGCCGTGTGCTGTTTACCAATGCCGAGCCGGGCGAGCCCGACGCTGCCTTCATCGAGCGCAACGACGGTCCGTCGAGCGAGATTTCGGAGCTCGTTCGCAAAGGCTATCTTGTCCGCACTCGTACCGATGTTGACACCAGGGAGGCCCGCACCAACTCAACCGGTCGCCGGGACACTATGATGGCGAGTGGCGCGCAGATCTTGAGCACCGATTATCCGGCGAACGAACCCGCGCGCTGGCCGGGGCATTATTCAGTGAGCTTGCCCGGGAACGCCATTGCTCGCTGCGACCCTGTGAATTCTCCAGCAACCTGTAGTGGCGCACTTCGATAGCCGGCTGCAACATATTTTTGCTGGTCGCACGGCTTGCGCCGGCTTGGTTGCGTGTACTGGCGAGCAACTTGACTAAGTGTTCGGCAGCGGCCCGAGGGACACGCGCCCACCGCTGGACAAGCTCTGAGCAGGAGCGCGCTTGATGCCTAACCGGAGATCGGCACTTGCCCAGGATCCGATCAATCGCAGGAGTATCGCTGGATTCAGAGACGTTTTAATGCTCAGGGCCGCTCTTTGCCTTCGAAATAAGGAGGCGGGATGATCGGCGGCTTGGAGATTTCGCCACGGATCTTGCGCACTGTGACGTCATCAAGGACGAACGAAGGCGCGGCCAGGGTAACGGGCGCATAACCCTCGTCGCCGAACGAGATCATGCCAATGGCCTGTTGCGGCCGGTATTCGACGGTCAGAAGGTTCTCGCTGTTCGATGCCGCTGCAATGTCTTTGAATGCGGTGGTATTCAGTCCGGCGAATTGCACACCGTGAATCAATTCTTCATGTCCGTCCGCGTACAGTTTCCAGGCGAGCACCGGGCGTTGCGCATTTCGCATTCGGCGGACAACGATGCCGTACTCCTTGTTCCGCTGCTTCACCATTTCGAGGAACTTGGCGCGAAGCTGATCTTCGGTCAGTCCGTTGTCGGCAACCACAAAGACATTGGAAGGCGCGGCCTGCCCGTCATGGCGACTGCCGGTGCTGTGCTCGATGCCGCGAACAGGATCGCGCGTTGATAGCAGAGTTTGCAAGATGCCTTTGTCGACGAGCTTTACTTCACGCGTGGGGATCCCGTCTTCATCCACTTTGCAAGAGCCGGCCAGGGGCTTGCCATCAAAGTTGGCGAGCGTGGGGTTGTCGGTGACGCTGAGAAAATCGGGCAGCACGCGCGCACCGATCTTATCGATGAAGGGGTTCTCGCCCTGCGTGGTGCGCATCATTCCCAGGCTGTTGTCCATCATGGGCCGGCGCTCGCCGAGCAGGTCAGGAACGAAGATCAGCCGGAACAATTGCGGCGCCGCGTCGCCTTCGACGAGCACCGGTCCGTTATAAAGATCGATCTCGGGCGCCCCACGAAGATCGGTGAGCCGCTGGCCAAGTGTGCGCACGCGATTGGCGAGCTCGTCGGCGGATGGAACCTCAGCGAGCGACCGCGCGTAGAGCCACACAAAATCGTCGAGCGGCGTTCCGTCAGCGGCCTGCGTGGCAGCATGCGCGTTGAACGTGATTCGCGGCTCCTGGCGCGTGTACTGTGTTCCTTCGCTGTTCAGGTAGCGGACGTAAGCGTTGACCGCGGAAAGGCTGACGCCGCTGGTGTAGATATCGGGCATTTGGCGGAAGAGCGCGGACAGGCTGCGAACGGTACTTTCCCACTGCGTGCGGTCGACCTGGATCGGCGGCGCTTCAACCGTGGTTTGCGCCGGAGTTTCTTTAGTGAAGTCGGGCGTATTGTCGGTATCGGTTTTGTTCTCGAGAGCGGCGCGCTTTTTCGAGAGATCCTCAACGGCACTCTTATATGTCGCATCGGTGACCAGCCAAATCTGCCGGCGCAGTTCCTTGTAGTCGTCGTCGAGCGGCAGCTCGGCGGTGCCGTTGAACTCCTGCACCATGGCGGACTGGTTGAAGTTGAAGGAGAAGAAATTTGTATTGTCGAGCTGGTAGCTGCCCACGCGCACTTCAACGGTGAGGCGGCGCGAATGGCCCTGGCCGCTTGAGTCGAGCGCGCCAAAGCTGGCGGAGACGTTGGTGCTGTCGGAGTCGACCACGCGATAGGAGATGAAGTAGGGCTTCTCGAGGTTCTCGAGTTGCAACTGCTTCATCGAGCGGTCAAGCTCGTCGTGCATGGCTTTCATCACCACGTCATCCTGCGCCCGCGCAGGGCGGACGGCGGCCAGCGCGCACAGCAAGAGAGAAGCAAGAGCAATTCGCACGGTCATTTTTCGGAATTCTCGTTTCATGTGCGGCACCACTGCTTTCATTGGCCTTCAAACGGGGCAGGCAGGACGGGCGGCCGTTCCTGCGATTTCTGTTTCTTCTGGACTTCGATTTGCGAAATGAGGATCGCGGGCGAGACCGCCGAGACCGGGACGCCACCCGACTCCGCTCCGCAGATTCCGTTGAATACGGCCACGTGATTGTCGGCTGCTTCGATCTTGCTGAAGGTGGTGAGCGGCGTGCCGATCAGGTCCACGCCGCGCACCAGCTCCTCGCGGCCGTCGGGATAGATGCGGTAAACCACCAGTGGCATCACGTTAAAGGCGTTCGGGATGGTCCTTCCCGTCAACGTAAAGCCGCCCTCGATGTCTTCGAAGTAAAGCCCATAGGGCAACCCCTGCTTCTTGATCTCTTCGATCAGGAGCTTTTTGAGATCGGGTTTCACAGCGGCGGGCGCCACCTGCACGATGAGGTTCGATTGGCGTGCCACGGGCGCCAGGCCCGGCTGCGCGCGCCCATGCCCGTTCGACTGCGAGATGCCCTGGATGGGCGTGCGCGCCATCAGGAACGTTTTCAGGACTCCGTCTTCGACGACGTCAACGCGCCGCGCCTTCACGCCCTGGTTGTCGTAAAGGTAATAGCCGGCAAGGGCCGAGCCCGCCATGCGTTGCACCGTGGGATCGAAATACACAGAGAAATCCTTGGGCAGAACCTGCTGGCCGATCATCTTCTTGAAGATTTGGGCCTCGTTCGAAAGTTTTTGCCGGTGACCCTCTACCCGGTGGCCGAAGATCTCGTGGAAGAACACGCCACTGGCGCGGCCGGAGAGAATTGCAGGCCCGGTGTAGGGATCGGCCACCGGAGCCACGCGCAGCGCTTCGAGGTCGCGGATCATCTTGTCCACGGCTTTCAGCACCGCTGCGTCATCGGGCAGGTCTTTCTCGCTGAATCCCAGATAGGACTCGTAGCGCGGCAGTTCCATCCCGTCGTCGGCCTTGGTGTAGGCGATGAGGAACAGACGCCATGCCGGCTGCGAGGTCTGAATTCGCGAGCCCTCGGAGTTTACAAACCAACGCGTTTCTGCGCTGGCCTCAAATACGGCCTCGGCCCCGTAGATATTGGAGTATTTTGCAAAGGGAGCGGTGTATTTGCGAACCTTGTCCTCCCAGACGTGGCGATCGACTTTTACGTCGATCTGCGGCTCGCTGTAGTGCTGGGGATCCTCTCGTGAAAAATCGTTCGACTGATCCTCTGGCGCCACTTCCACCTGGACGTTGGTCTTGACGCGGGTCAACTGCTCCACGGCGTGCTTGTAGCGCTCGTCCGTGTGGTACCAGAGCACGGCGCGAATGGCATCGGGATCGTTGTCGATGGGAATGGCGGCGCTGGAGAAACTGCCGAACGCGCCAAATGGCAGGCCACCGCGAATCTCGTGGGTGTTGTCGAGCGTGTAATCCCCGACGCGCATGTCAATGTCGAGTTGCCGGTGATGACTTTCGTTGCTGTTGATCAGTTTTCCGAACGCGCCCATCACCCCATATGCGTGGGTGTCGACGATCTCGTAGCTCAGGAAGTAAGGAGGGACGGGCTGCGTCTTCAGCTTTTCAATCGAGCGGTCCATTTCGGTCTGCATGGCCTGCAAAACCGGCGAGGCCGCCTGGCCGGCCGCGCAACAGCCTGCGCCCAGAACCAACAGCAGGGTCCAGATAGGGAAAAAGCGACAAGCCCGCGTCATGCGTGTCTCCTGGGAATCGTGGCAATTATATGCTAGAGGGAGAAATGCGGGTTGAATCTGGCTCATTGCGGGCCGAGGCGGCAACGCGTTCCAAGAATTTGAAGTATCAGGATCAGCTCATGCGGCCCAGTTCGCGAAACTGATGTGCGACGGCTTCAAGAAACGTCTCGATGCTGGTGTCGGGCGGAATTGTGAGGCCTGACTTGGCACAAAGGGCTTGAGCGATCCGGCTGGCGAGTGCAGCGCGCGTGGTGAGGTCCATGTCCAAACGCCGAGCAAAGAACCCTTCCAGCACTTCGAGGTCGCCTGCTGATAATTTGGCCAGCGCCGGGGCGGGAAGCACGACACGCAGGTGCGGCGGCCCACCCCACGGACCGGAACTCGTCTGTCCACCCCAAGAAGCAAGAGCCGCTTCTTGGGGACCCCAGCTCTGTGAGGGGCCCGGTGGGCCAGGTTGCGTCAAAGCCGGTGAGTACAACGAAAGCGGACGCCCGCTGTTCTGGCTCCAACGCGGCGCGTCTACTTCGCGATCGCGCACGACCAGTGATCCCGCAACCATATCGCCCAGGCGCTGATTGCGCTTGCTGATGAAGATCGCGAGAACGCCGACGGCGTAAAAGCCTGGCAGATAAGCGACAAAACGCACAAGGTTGCGCGCGAGCGCCTCAACAAAGTTGATGCCGCGTCCTGATTGATGAATGACGCGAATTTTGGCCACAATCTTGCCCGGCGTACGCCCGTTGTCGAACGCTTCGAATAATGCGAAGTATCCCCATTGCAGCAGAAACACGATGAGAAAGAAGATGCCCGCTGCCCAATTCGCGGAGACTCCGCCGAAAAAATGCAGCGCGGGAATGATGATGGCTGCGATTACGGCAAGCAAGACGAACGCCGCGCCCCAGATGAGGTAATCAATCAGAATGGCGATGAAGCGGCTGCCGACGCCGGCCAGCGGCAACTCAATCGACACAAGCTCCGGGGTTTCGATGTTAAGCTGGTCTCCAACCGGCTCCATGGCGATCATTCTCTCCAATCAGTGGCTCAACAAGCGCCGCCCATACTGGGACCGTCTCGCGGCGTTGTTGTCGCAGGCCGGAACCGGCGGCGGCGTGCGGCAGCTGTCGCGCGCCGAGCTTCGCGAAACCGCATTGCTCTATCGCCAGGCGGCCAGCGATCTTTCCACGCTGCGCCAAGACCCAACCGCAAGAACCTACGCCGAGCACGTCAACCAATTATTGGCTCGCGCCCACCATATCATCTATTCGAGCCGGCGCAAAGGCTTCCTGAAGATACTGTATTTCCTGCGCGACGAGTACCCGGCCCTGGTGCAACGTCAAATTCGTTACGTTCTCGTTTCACTCATCCTAATATTGTCCGGGGCAACGCTGGGCTCAGTGCTCACATTGGCGCGCCCGCAGTTCATGCGGCATATGCTGGGACCGCAGATGGTGGAGACCATCGAGCGCCACGAAATGTGGACGCACTCGATCGTCGGCATCGAGCCCCTGGCCAGCAGCTTGATCATGACCAATAACCTCAGCGTCTGCTTTATCGCATTCGCGGGCGGCATCGTCTTCGGACTGGGGCCGATCTACTCGATGTTTTTCAATGGCATGCTTCTGGGTGTGATTGGCGTGGCGTGCCAGCAGCATGGCATGTCGCTCGATCTCTGGAGTTTTGTCGCACCGCACGGCTCACTGGAACTGCCCTCGATCATCCTTGCGGGCGCCGCCGGGCTGCGCCTCGCGTACGGATTGCTGTTCCCGGGGCTCTACAGCCGCCACGACTCCGTCGCCCTGGCCGGAGTTGAAGCCACTCGAATCGTCGCGGGGATCATCCCGCTGCTGGTGATCGCGGGCACGCTCGAGGGATTTTTCTCGCCCTCTGCGGCGCCGGTGTGGCTCAAGTTTATGGTGGGCGGGTCGCTGTTTACGCTGCTGCTGGTATGGCTGTTCCGGCCGGTAAAAGCGGTCAAGCAGCCTTTAGGATCTTCGCTGTGAGCTTGATTCCGAGTGCTTTCATCACGGCGAAAGTGGTTTTCAGGGTGGGATTCCCTTTGGCGCTGAACGAGCGATAGAGTTGTTCGCGCGACAGGCCCGTTTCGCTCGCGATCTGTGACATTCCCCTGGCCCGCGCAGCTACGCCTAAAGCGTGAGCAATGTACGCGGGATCGTTGGTTTTAAACGCTTCCTGCAGAAATATCGCAACGGCCTCTTTCGACCTCAGATCCTCGGCGGGATCATAATTTGTCAGCTTCTTCTTTGCCATTCTCTTTGCTCCATTCTGCCGCCAGCCGCTTTGCTAATCGGATATCCCGATCCTGCGTGCGTTTATCTCCGCCGCACAGCAAGAGAACGATCGTATTTCCGCGTTGATGAAAATAGACGCGGTAACCGGGGCCGTAGTCGATTCGCAATTCGCTGACACCGTGGCCGACCGGTTTTACATCGCCTGCGTTTCCAAATGCCAGCCGATCCAAGCGGGATGCGATGAGGGAACGAGCGCGCTCGTCCTTCAGCTTGGTTCGCCATTTGCGGAATATCTCGGTTTGCTTGAGTTCGATCATCGGCGAACGTAGTTTATACACTACACCGTTCCGGCGGCCCCGTCAACCTGAATCGAGGATGCCGCAGAGGTGCCCAGCACCGCCGCTACACCATCGCCCGTTCCTTTACTTTCAAGTATTGGTTCAGCACCGCAGAGGTGAGTTGCGCGGGATCGAGGTCGAGCGTGAGCGCGCCCTGTTCGCGCAGCCGCGCCAGCAGCAGTTCGCGGCGCATGGCGAGTTCCTGCGCCGCCGAAGCGCGAAACATCTGCTCGACATTTCTCGGGCGCGCATTGGCGATCGCCGCTACGTCCGGCTGGGCCATGGCGACAAACAGCAACACATGACGATGCAACAACTGGATCGCGCCGTCGATTACTTCAGGACGCATTGCGGTTTCGGCCAGGTCGGTGATCCACAGGATCAACGAGCGGCGCGGCTGCCAGCGATTGAGTGTCGCAGTGGCGCGAAGGTGATCGGCCTCGCTCGACTCGGCGCGCGCCTGGGCCAGAGCCTCCACGATCTGCCGCAAATGCGCGGGGCCGCGGCCAGGCAGCACACGCTGCTGGATATGCTGGCCATAAACCAGCAAGGCGACGCGATCGCCGGAGTAAAGCGCTAGTTGCGACAGGGCCACGGCCGTTGAGCACGCGTAATCGAGCTTTGAGTAGCCGCGGCGTTCCGTCGCATTGGAGAGCTTGGGTTTCGGTGCTGCACCTTCGAGCAGGCCGCTGCGGTCAACATTTCGCCCAGCTTCCAGGATTCTGCCCTGCAGGAGCCTGCCCGCGTCGAGCACGATCCACACCGGTTGACTGCGCTCCGTCTGGTAGCGGCGCGTTATCAGTTGTCCGCGGCGTGCAGTGGCAGTCCAGCACACATCGCGCAGGTCATCGCCCTCAAGGTACTCGCGCAGGCTCTCGAAGTCGCGGCCGAGTCCGCGCTCGCGCGCCTGGCGGAGCTGCAACTCAATCTGCCGCCCGCGCGCAAGGAAGATCTCCTGATCCTCGCCCTGGCGAAGCGCTGGGTACACGCGCACGGTCTGCTCGAGCGGCGCCACGGCCCATTTTTCCACGAGCCCAAGCGGTGAAGCATAGCGAAGATAGACTGCTCCTGCCTTGGCGTCGCCACGTTCGCGCGGCTCGATCTTGTAGCGCAATGCCGCTCGAACGCGGGGGATGACGCGCAAGCGCTGCGTGGCAGGAGTGGCAACCAGTGCGTCGGGCAAATCATCCACGAGCCGGCAGTCGATGGCCGTTTTGGCGTCGTGCTCCACCGCAAGCTCGATTTCGGTTTCGCTGTTGAGTGCCGGTGCGTTGCTCCACGAGCGATCGATCGTGATCTGGTGCGCTGCCGGCAGGCGTAATCCATCGAGGAGGCAGCCAAGCAGAACCAGTGCATCCCAAAGCAGCATCGCGTAACTGAGGCGCGCGTCGAAGAATCCTGGCAACGCAAACAACAATCCGGCGGCCAGCAGCCAGATCGCACGCGGCGTCAGGCCAAACGCGAATCGCCCACGCGGTTGGCATGTGGTGCGCACCAGCTCGGGATGGAGTGAGGGTGAGATCACCTCCGCGGCACCGCAACCGCCGCTACGACGTCGCTGAGGACGCGATCCGCGTCAAACCCCTCCAGCTCGGCCTCCGGCTTGAGCAAAATGCGGTGGCGCAATGCAGGCAGCACGGCGCGCTTCACGTCATCCGGGATCACATAATCGCGGTCCTCGAAACTCGCAAAGGCCTGCGCCACGCGCAGCAGGCAGATGGCAGCGCGGGGACTTGCGCCGAGCGCGAGCGTCGGCCACTCGCGGGTGCGGCGAACGAGATCGAGGATGTAACCGTAGAGGTCCTGCTCCACGCGAATCGCGCGAATTTCTGCGCGCGCCTTCTTCAGCAGCTCGGGGGCGAGCGGCGCAATCTTTGCTTCTTCGAGGATGTTGCCTGTGCCGGTCGCGTGATGGCGTTCGAGCATCTGCCGTTCCTCATCGACACTCGGATAGCTCACCTTGATCTTGAGCAGGAATCGATCCAATTGCGCCTCGGGCAGCGGATACGTGCCTTCAAAATCGATCGGGTTCTCGGTGGCGAAGACGGTGAACCACTCCGGAAGCGGGCGACGCACGCCGTCACTCGTTACCTGTCGCTCCTCCATGCACTCGAGCAGCGCGGCCTGCGTGCGCGGCGGCATGCGATTGATTTCATCGACCAGCAACAAATCGGTGAACACCGGGCCGGCATGAAAGGTAAACGTGTCCGCGCCGGGGCGAAACATGGTTGTGCCCAGAATGTCTGCAGGCATCAGGTCGGGTGTGCCCTGCACGCGCTGGAAGCCGAGGCCGAGCAAGCGGCCCACCGATTTGACGATGAGCGTCTTGGCGATGCCCGGCACGCCCTCGAGCAGCGCATGGCCCTGCGTCAACACGGCTACCAGGACCTCTCCAATGACTTCGTTCTGTCCGGCGATTACGCGGCCAAGCTCCGCGCGCGCTGCGGCCAGCAACTGTTGCGTCGCGGGCAACGCCGCTGCTTGCGCTGCTGAGCCGCGTTCCAAATTAGTTTCCTCAGTCATCAGTTCTCCTTGTTCTCTTCATCCGAGTGTCGTTGCCATTCCGAGTTTCATGGTCGTGCCGCCTGTGAGTGAGCGGTTGCCTCCAGCGCGGCGCCGTGGCGGCTGAGGGCCTGCACCAGCGCCAGCGCTTTTTTCGGTGGAAGCTTGTCGTCGGCCACCGCCGCTTCACAATCGGCGAGGTCCTTTTCAAGTTCCGCGGCGGCCCTGGGAAAGCGGCGGCGAAGCGCAATACCCATCTCTTCCGCGCTCATCTTCGCACCTTTCAGCCCGCACAGATCGGCCATATTGCGCCGGAATCGCTCATATGCGAGCTCCACTGCGGTTGCCGATGCTCCCGCCTCAGCGTAGAGCGAGCCAAGGGCTTCAAGAAATTCCACGGGCGTGGCGCGCACTGCCTGGGGAAGATCACGCACCGGCCCGCGGCGCCGGCTGAAGCTAAACACGATCAGCAAGCCGATGGCGACGAGGCCGGCTTCGAGCAGGATCAGCGCCGGACCCCGCGCGTAGAACCACACCGAGTGCGTATCCCCGTGAAGCGACTCATCCCAATAAAAGTGGTGGCCATCGCGCGTGCCCAGCGAGTTCAAAAAGAGGCTCAGGTTGTCAGCGCGGCTGATAAACCCGTTTTCGAGCGGAGTCGAGCTTGCCCACCAGACGACTTGGCCTTTGGCCGATGTGTACTCCACGACGGCCGGCGCACCGGCGCAGTTGTATTGCACGCGATCGCGGGGCCGGTCCACTCCCCATGCGGCTTCAGGAACCATCCACACTTCACCGGAATCGGCCAGCGCATCGAGACCCTGAGGCGCAAGCTTGCACGCGGCCTGGAACTGCTGAGACGGCTGCGCGTTGCCATCGGGCGCCAAATGGCCTCCGGTCCAACCCGTCACCAGAACGCGGCCGCCGTGAGCAACGATGTCGCGCACCGCCTTCAAATCCGCGGTGGTCATGAGGACCGGATCGGCAAAAATCACCACGGTTTGCGCGTCGGCGCGGCTGGCGAGGTCGCTCAATGGCTGCTCCCAGCGCTCGACATCGTAGCCGCTTCCCTTGAGCAGATCGAAGGCTGCCCGCGCGCCGTGCCTCCCCGTCAGATAGGTGCTGGGCAGAGGGTTGTCGTCGTTGTTTTCGTTGCGCGCGAAGAACGCGGTGACAAACGCAAGCACGAGCACGGCGGCAAGGCAGCCGAGGAGCAGCTTGCGATCCGTGGCGTCGAGTGAGGCAAGGACCTTCATTTCGCCTCCACCCCAAGGGCCGCGGCCAGTTCGAGCGCCGAATTGAAGTCGGACGCAGCAGCAGCCCGGCCGCCATACCAGGTGCGTTCAAAGTTTTGCGTCAGCTCAGTCAGGCTCGTCTTGCGAGGATCCGTTCCAGCCAGCAAGGCGAGATACTCGCGCGGTGTGCGGGCGCGATCGGCGGGCCACAAACGACACGACTCCAAACGGGCGATCGCAGCCCAATACACAAAGTGAATGGCGTCACGCCAGAGCCCCCTGGCCGCCATGGCTTGCGCGTCCTGGAGCCACAGGTGCCATTCCCGTGCTGACGGCGCATCCGGCGCGGACACTTCATCCGGCACGAGCTTGACGCGCGAACGCCGCTCAATGCGGATGAGAAACCAGACGAGCGCCGTCGCAATCCCGACCAGGAGCAACGCGCGCAGCGCCCAGGCGATCCACGGCGCGCGTGAACCAAGACGCACCAGGCTCGCGAGGAACTTATCAAGCAGGTTGTAAAACCACTCGAGGAATCGTTCTCGCGGCGACATTTCAGTCACGCCGCGGTAGGCGCGCTGCGAGAGAATCGCGCTGAGCGCCTTGCGTTCATCGGCGTAGCCTGCGTTTGCCTGAGCTGGGCTTTCCGCCTGTTTCGCGTCGTCCTGGAGGCGCTGGTGGGCCTGCGTCAATAAAGAATCGGCGGTCGGCGGCTGATTTTTGGCGCCGGGGATCAATTTAAGTGTCGCGGGTTGGGCAGCGTGATCCTTTTTCGCCGCAAAGCCCAGCACAGCGCGCAGCCAGTCGTAGCGAACTTCGCGGGTTTGCGAAACCGCGCCAGCCTGCCAGTGCACGCGATCATCCGGACCGGCCTGCCGGGGATCGCACGCGGAGCTCATCTGCGCCGCATCCTTCTTTGCCTGCGCGGCCTGGCATACGGAAACCAGGGTGTCGAGATTCTGGAGGTGCTGGCGATACTCCGCCAGGCTGACGTCGCGCCAGCCTGCATCGGCGACGAAACCCTGTGGGCACGCGTGCGGCGCAGCACAGAGAAGCGCCAATAGCGTCGCACCGGCCGGAGCAATCCACCAACCTGATCGAGGCTGCCACAAGTTCATCGTTCTTCCACGGTATCAGGAGGTAGAGTCGGCCCGGAAATCGTACCGGCTTCCGATGCCGGAGCCGCTGATGCGAACCCTGCCCGTCCGGATTCGAGCTGCGAAGGGGCGGCCCCGCTGACGGCTTGCAGGTGCAAAAGCCCGGCTTGCTGCATCATCCATTCGATGTCGAAGCCTTCCTTGCGCACGCGCTGATCGTAGTAGAAGAGAACCAGGGCGATCCAGGCAACGGGAGTGAGCAGCGTCTGCAGGGTAAAATTTACGATCACGTTGACAAGTTCGGCCACAACCATCGCCACGGACGCAGTTTGAGCGCTGTGCCCGGCCGCCGTAATAACACCTACGATGATGAGGAACGGGATATAGGAAATCATCGAGACGACCATGGTGAGGGCGACGACCAGCAAAAACATGACAAAGATGCGGCCACGCGTGCCATGGCTCAGGTTCCACGCGCGCATCAGGGATTCCCACGCCGTCTTCTGTTCCACGACGCAAACGGCCATGCCGAGGGAGTAACCCAGCGCGAGCCACACGATCACAACCAGGGCTGCACCAAACGCAACAAAGACAAAGAAGCCCGAGGCGACACCGGCGGCAACGCCTCCGCCCGTGAGCGTCACCAAGTAGAAAAGGATTCCGGCAACGCCACCCGCAGCCGCAAGCGGGATGCCTGCGACGACGAGGCCTTGAAGCATCAGGAACCACAGATAGGTCCAAAAGCGGGCCCGCCCGCTGGCCAGCGCGGCGCGAATCGTCAGCTTCTCGCCGCGATTGGCGCTGACCGCAGCCTGCGTAAGCCCGGCCGTGGAATACACGTAGGCCGCAATGTAAAGAGGAAGCGTTACCGCGATAAGCGCAACCAGCGCCAGAATCGCGATCGGATTTGAACTCGGACCTCCCTTGAGAGCCACGGCTGCGGCCGCGACAAGCGCGCCGGCGAGAACGCCGATCGCAATCATTACCCCGATGGGCAAAGCCGCGGCGCCTGCAAAGAGGAGAAAATTGCGACGATAGAGTTGCGCGGTCCGATCCAGAATCTCGCCGAGCGTCAGTGGCCGTAAGCTCTCGTTCATGATCGTGCTCGCATGTCTTGATCCGTTCAATGTCCCATGTCTGTTGCAGAGCCGGTTATCCCTGGTGAGGCGCCGGTGTCGGGAAGTCCGGTAAGCCCGGTTCTTGATTGCTGTGGCAGCAAGCCGGCGGCCTGCATCATCCACTCAATGTCGAACCCTTCCTTGCGAATCCGCAGGTCGTAATAAAAGAGCGTGAGGCCGGTGGAATAAATCGGACCGATCAAGGTGTTGGTGACGAATGCTGCAACCTCAGAGACTGCCAGCAAGGCGAGCGGCAACGCGTGTCCCGGATGCTTCAGGCCGAGGATAATAAATGGAAATCCGAACAGGATGCCCAATAACAAGCGGATTACGTAAACCAGGAGCCAGAGCACAAAGATGCGGCCGCGCGAGCCCTGACTGAGCTCGATGCTGCGCCGGATTGCCTGCCGGGTCGACAGGCCTTCGACTACGCATGCCGGCATGGCAAGCGAATACCGCAGCCACATGATCACGCCGTAGATGGTCGCGCCCAGAAAGAGTGGCGCAAAAATCAGCATGCCGACCAGAAAGCCGATCGCGGTCGACGGATTCATCGCGGGAGGGTGCTGCGCAACCTGCGGATTGAAGAGAAATCCGCTGGGCAGAATGGCAAAGAGCGCGGCAAACAGCACCACATACAAAACGTAGAGGGGCGCCCAAGCGCGAAACACGGTTACGGCCATCAGCCATAGATACCGGCGCAAGCGCAAGAGAACGCTGCCTGCAGCGGCGCGGACCGTCGCAGTTTCACCCAGATAGATCCACGCCACGGTGCGATTGAACGCGGCGATGGCGAGTCCGGCCACGAGGGCGATGGCCAATACCTCGACGCCGAGCGTAACCGCGTAGGCCCACTCCAAGTGGGGGGGAATATGCGGATACCCGAGCAGCGTGAGCACGCCTAGGTGGAGCATCTGCACCAGCAACATGGTTCCGGCGAAGATTCCGGAGATCCCGACAAAGAGCAGAAAATGATTGCGATACAGTTCGGCGGTGCGGTCCAGAATCTCGCCGAGGGTCATTGGCCGAAGCTGGTTGTTCATTCCATCCTCAGTGCACAGAGAAGCTTTTCCGCGAACCTGCGCTTGGGTTTGGCTCAGGCATGCGCCGAGGCCCGCGTAGAGAATATCCCAGCACAAAAAGGTCAAGATTTGGCGCGAAAATTCGATTCTGTGAACGCTTGCAGGGATCGTAGCACAGGATCGCCGGTCGCAGCGGTCCGGCGCTGCGGGCGTTTGGACCCGAGCCTTGAGGTTCCACAAGAAATCTGTGCTTTTTGGTAACTAATCCTTTAGTTGTTCGTCTATAGTGGTGTGAGGGGCAAGGTTCCGAACGGAATCTCTCCATCGAATCAAAGAGATAGCGATGCCGCCGAAGAAATCTAACACGCTGACCGAGGCCGAGCTCAGGCTGATGAAGATCCTGTGGCGGCGTGGCGACTCGGCGGTCACCGACCTGGTGGCCGCGCTGCCTGAGGGCGAACAACTGGCTTACAACTCGGTTCTCACAACAATTCGTATCCTCGAGCAAAAGGGTTACGTGGAACACCGGCAGGAGGGCCGCGCATTCGTTTACCGCCCTCAAATCGCCGAGCAGGACGCGAGCCGGACAGAGGTTCGCAACGTGCTCAACCGTTTTTTTGGCAACTCGAGTGAGCGGCTGGTGTTATCTCTGTTGGGCGACAGTGAGATCTCTCAAGAAGAACTGCAGAGGCTCAAAGACGCAATTCGCGATGCCGCGCCAGACGATGCCGCGCCCGATCCGGAAGGCGAGGGGTAAAGAATGCATTCGATCCTCATAGCCGGCGCATTTCATGCGGAGATTGCCTCGATGGGCAGCCGCCTGATCGCGATGTTTTCAGGGTTTGCGCGCACTGCCGCACCTGTGGCGCTTGACGCCGTGTGGCAGGGCGCGATGGTAGCGGTTGCCTTGGTTCTCTGCCTGCGGTTGGCGCCGCGCGTTTCGGCGTCGCACCGCTTTGCCATCTGGGCCTCGGCCTTCGCGGTTGTTGCCACGTTGCCGTTCCTGCCCATCATTCTGCACTCTTCGGCATCGGCCACCGCTGGGCCCTCTGCGCTGCCTGCGATGGCCGCGCGGCCGTGGCTGCAACTCGATAGCCGATGGGGAGTGATTGTCGCAGCGCTCTGGCTGGTTGCATCGGCTGTCCGCGCCGGCGATCTCGTCTTCCACTCAATGCGCCTACGCAAGTTGTGGCAGACGGCGTCTCCAGTACCAGTGGACGCGGGCCTGCGCTCGCTGCTTGGCGCCGTATTCCCGACGCGCCGATCAATCTGGAGCCGGCCAATCGAGATCTGCAAGACGCGCGAACTTGACCGACCCAGCGTGATTGGCTTCTTCGCGCCGCGCATCCTTATTCCAGATTGGCTCTTTGAGCGCCTGACGCCCGGCGAACTTGAGCATGTAGTCCTGCACGAAGCCGAACACCTGCGGCGCCGCGACGACTGGACGAATCTCCTGCAGAAAATTTCCCTGGTTCTTTTCGCTTTGAACCCCGCGCTCGCATGGATGGAGCGGCGGCTTTGCCGCGAACGCGAGATGGCTTGCGACGAAGGCGTTGTGCGGCGCACGCAGGCTCCGCGGGCTTACGCGGCCTGCCTGACCAGCCTGGCCGAGCGGTCGCTGAAACGCCGCGCGCAGGCGCTCTCGCTCGACGCGTTCGAGCGGCGGCCTGAACTGGTCCACCGTGTGCACAGCATCCTGTGGCGCAAGCGCGCGCTGCATCCGCTCGCGGCCCGCGCGTGGGTAGGCGCCGTCGGCTGCGGCCTGTTGTTTGGAGCGGTGGCACTGGCACGCTGCCCGCAGGTGGTGGCGTTCGTTCCGGCGAAGACCGGCGGCGCGGCGCATGAACTGGCGAGCGCACAGAAAAATACACAAACGCCGAACATGGAGCGTGCTGCACTTTCGCCGGTTCGTCAGGCAGGCCAGGCGTTCGCCACCGCAGATTCGAAATCAGCCGGCGGACACCAAGCGGCCGCGCAATTCCATGCGATCGAGACGAAGGCTGTTCTGCCGACGCAGCGCAACGCAGCGGCACCGCTGATGGCCGACTCTCGGAGCACCGCATTGCAGCAATCAGCCGGCATTGAGGAGCGCGCGGTTGCTTCCATTGAAACAAACGCAAATACTCCGCGCCAGGTGCTGTTGAAGGCGGAAGATCCAGACGCCGCGGCTATCGCGCAGGAAACGGGATGCATCGTTTTCACGGCGTGGGAGCAGGTGCGAACTGTTCGGCGCGGGAACGCTCCGGTGGCCGATTACGATGCTGACGCAGGCAGTCAGCGAGAAAGTGCCCAGGCCGGCAGCGACTCTGACTCCCAACCGGCGGCTCAAATCACTATTACGCGGGTGATCCTGACGGTTTACCCCGCAGCCTCAGCGCCCCAGGCGAACAAGAAACACATCGCAGGATCGCATTCCGGCCTGCCCGCCGCAATTCCGTTCGATGGCGGCTGGCTGGTCTTCCGGCTCTAATCAGCCATTTCAACCAAAGCAAGTAACAGGCATTTCAAAAACCAAATGGAGAATGAACATGACATCAACAACTAAATCATTAGTAGCAAGACTGAAGGAACTCGCAGTCCCAGCGGGTGTTCTTGCTACGGTCCTCTTCGTGTTCGCGTTCATGTTTGACCACAACCGCGCGCACGCTGCTGCCTCGGGCCCGCTGGATGAGAGCAGCGTTTCGGCGCTCACGGCACTGGACAACGCGGTCGAAGCGGTGGCAACTCGCGTCACGCCGGCGGTAGTCAACGTCACCGTCACTTCACGCGTCAAGCAGGACGATCAGATGCAGATGAACGGCCAGAATTTCGGCGGCATCAATCCGCAGGAGTTGCCCCCAGGATTCCGGCAGTTTTTCTTCGGCCCCAACGGCCAGCAGATGAAACCGCAGCCC
This sequence comes from uncultured Acidobacteriaceae bacterium, assembly GCA_963751285.1. Lineage (GTDB taxonomy): Bacteria > Acidobacteriota > Terriglobia > Terriglobales > Acidobacteriaceae > Telmatobacter. The sequence continues at coordinate 95,022 of CAVVUE010000023.1, forward strand.
CAGTTTGAGCACGGCATCGGCAGCGGAGTCATCGTCTCCTCCGACGGCTATATCGTTACCAACGATCACGTCGTCGACGGCGCCACGCAGGTCCGTGTGACTCTCAACGATCGTCGCGTCTTCACGGCCAAAGTGATTGGCGTAGACAAGCTGAACGACCTGGCGGTCATCAAGATCGACGCCCACGATTTGACCACCGTGCCCTGGGGCGATTCGGACAAGCTGCGCACGGGTGAATCCGTTCTTGCCTTCGGCAATCCCTTCGGCAACTTCCCGTTCACCGTCACCCGTGGAATCGTGAGCGGCCTTGATCGGCCCAATCCCTACTCCGACGATCCTCGCAAGCCGGGCGATTACATCCAGACCGACGCGGCAATCAATCCGGGCAACTCTGGCGGCCCGCTCGTGAATGCGTATGGACAGGTGATCGGAATCAACACCTTCATCATCTCGGGCAGCGGATCGTTTGCCGGCGCCGGATTCGCCATTCCCTCACAGATCGCTGAGACATCGGCCAAGGCAATTATCGCGAGCGGCACAGTGCATCATGGCTACCTAGGCATCGGTATCAATTCAGTGACGCCTGAGAATGCCACGTTCTTCAACCTGCCCGACGCGAGCGGCGCCATCATCAGCGAGGTCACGCCGGACTCGCCTGCGAGCAACGGCGGCCTGAAGAGTGGCGACGTGTTGCGCGAATTGAACGGCAAGAAGATCGACAACGCGAGCACCTTCCAGGTCGCGGTCAGCGAAATGGCCCCCGGCACGTCGCTCAACCTGGGCGTTCTGCGCGACGGCAAGCCGGAAACCATTCACGTGACCGTCGGTGAATTCCATAACAATGGCAGCAGCGAAGAGGCAAGCAACTCCGGTGCGGAAGGTCAGCACGCGAGGCTGGGTGTGAGCGTGGCGAATCTCACTGCCGAACTTCGCCAGCAGTACAACGTTCCCGACAACGTGCACGGCGCGGTCATCGAGTCGGTGCGACCGGGCAGCCCGGCTGACGATGCAGGTTTGTCTGCGGGCGACGTGATTCTCGGCGTGGACCGGCATCCGGTGGAAAGCGCCGACAACTTCGTCGATCAAGTGCACTCAGCGCCGGCGGGCAAAGACATCCTGCTGCTGGTGTGGGCGCGCGGAGGGTCCAGCTATCTCGTGATTCATCCCGCTCAGAATTCGGAGAGCGGCATGTAAAGTTCCACCAGCGCCTCAACCCTGGCCGCGTGGGAAGGGAGCGGCCAGGCGGGGTGGTCGAGACACTTGTCCCAGGCTGAAGGCTCCCGTGGTTGGGTGGCTTGAGGAATCAGGGTCTGCTCGGGGGGAGGGGACTCTGCTTCTGCAGCTTGGGACAAACTAACCCTCATTTCTCTTGAAGCCGTCGAAGATCGTAGCGCTGGTCGCAAGACTGGCTGTAAGGAACGCGACTGTGAAACTGTAGAACTGTGAAACTGCGGATCGCGCCAAATCAGTGACTTAGAACGGAATCTTCACAGTTCTACAGTTTCACAGTGAATAAAAAGCGGCGCTTGCGTGGGCGGCCCAGATGCAAGCACGACAGTATGTGTCGGTGGGTACGGTGATGTTATTCATTCGATCCTCGCACGGTCTCTGACCGCAGGAATTCGCTTCATCGGCTTCGTGGTTCCCGGGTCTCAAAATCGAGACCCGGTACTCGTGATTCCCTGATCTCAAGATCGAGACCAGGGGCACCCAGTTGGTACAAAGCTAAGCGGTCAGAAACCTCCTGGGTTTGGCGCTCATCTTGATTGTGCGGGAAACGGCGAAATAGTCCGCAACGTTAAGTGGCTCAGATAGAGCGAGTCACGGGAAGAGGGACTTGACACTACGATTCCCGACGACTTGACGTGAGTCACTATCTCAAGCCTGTGACCAAATACAAATCTGAAAGCAGGCGGGTGTAGCCATAAGCGTATGCGCTGCCGTCGGGAGTGAAGAGCACATGAGTCATTTCGCAAACTCCCGGCCCTTCAGGAACGGCGATTTCTTTGAAGAACTTCCTCTGACCGGTGAGAATGTTGAGCCGGAAAGCTCTGATCGATGACTTGCCGTGCTGATAGACATAGAGGACGTTCGGGTCCGATGTCCATTGAACCGTTTCCCCCGCCAGCAATCCGGGAATCGCATGCGGGGCCCCGCCGTCCATCGGATAAAGTTGCGCTCCGCTTTCTTTCATATCGCTCGCGGCAATGAGCTTTCCATCAGCCGAGACTTGGCAATAGGCGATTCCTTCGGGCGTGACGGCACGGGGCCTGCCCCCATCGATGCTCTGAACAAAGCACTGAGCCGCGCGTCCGGCCAAGGTTCCTGTGAAAAGAAGTTGTTTGCCGTCAGGCATCCAGTGAATGCCGTATCCGTACTGCTGAATGTCGCCCCGTTCGATTCGCCTTACGGTTCCCGCTCCCGTCGGCAGCAGGATGAGTTGCGTGTAGGAGACAGTAGAGGCCGCCCACTTGCCGTCAGGAGAAAAAGCACCGGCCATTCCGTCGCCGAGCGCCACCGGCGGCGAGCCCGTCATATCGCGCATGGCCACCGTGTAGTTTGGCCCGGCCTGCTCCCCCTCCTCGTCAAAAAGCAGCGATTTGCCGTCGCGCGAGATGTCTTCGGGAAGCGACCAGTCCTGCCACGAGAGGTCGAGTTCACTTTTTGCTCCCGGTGCTTCTCCCATAATGGCTGCGCGATGATCGTCACGCGTCATCAGCACTCGGCCGTCAGGCGCGATGTCCTGCAGGGTTACTCCGCCCAGCGAGCGGAAGGCGAGGCGTAGATGGCCCGACAGGTCGACCGCATAAACCTGGTGCTGCAACCCGGCGCGCGTCGCCGAGAACCAGACTTCCTTCCCACTTGGTGACCAGGCCAGCCCCTCTTCGCTTTCCCAACCCGTGGAGAGGAGCATCTTTTTCCCTGCCAGATCGACGACCGAAACGCCGCCCTGGTCGTCATCGAGGATCGGGTGATCGAGAAATGCGATCTCGCGGCCGTTCGGCGAGACCCGCACGTGGCTAATCCAGCCGGAGGTTTCGTAGAGAACGTGACCGAGCGGAAACTCAAGCCGCTCTTTGCCTGCCACATCGTGAACAACCGCAAGCGTCTTTCCGTCAGGCGACCAGTCAGCCCAATCGGCATTTTCGGCAACCTGTCGCGGCGTTCCGCCTGTAAGCGGTACCTCGCCCAGTGTGCCCGTCATCCCGGTCATGAATTTCGGTTCCGCCGGCTGAAGGACGGCCATCTCACCGGACGAAGAGACCGCAAGCAGGTCGGTTCCCATCAAACCTAGTGATCGCGAGCCATGAAAACTCGGATTTTTTGAGAAAATCTCGACCGGGGCGCCCTCCCACGAAGCCGCATAAATCACGTTTTGTCCGTCAGGTGCGAACCGTGCCGAATAAACTGTTCCCCGCATGACGCTGAGGCGCTGAATCTGCGCCGGTTGCAGCCTCGCGCTGCGGCGCCCAAGCCATACGCCCGCGCCCAGCAGCGCTGCACAGATAATGATGATCAGAGAGACGAAGACCAGGCGCCTCGACTTAGACCGGTATCGGGACTGCTGCTCGCCATCCGGGCCGGCTGCAATCGGCGATTTAACCGCGGGAGGAAGTGCCGGCGGGCTATCTACGGTTGCAACAAAACGATAGCCGCGGCGCGGCACCGTCTCAATAAACGAAGGATTCTCGGCTGAATCCCCTAATGCGGTGCGCAATTTGCCAACCGCAACATTTACCGCGTGGTCGAAATCCCCATAACTATCGTCAGGCCAGATGCGCGACTGCAACTCCTCGCGCGAAACAACATTGCCGGGATTCTCCAGCAGGATCTGAAGGACCTTGAACGGCTGGTCCTGGAGCCTGACACGGCTCCCCGCCTTGCGGATCTCACCGGTGCGAAGGTCGGCTTCGAATTCGCCAAAGCGAACCCTGTGGTGGAACCCGTTGTGAGAATGCGAGTTTCCGTTCTGGGGAATTTCCAGCATCGCTGTGTCTACCTCTCTCTTGATGCCATATCCCGGGCGCCATCTTCAACTATTTTGCAGGATAGGCTTCTCTCCCGCATCTCTCCAGTTTCTCTCCTCAAGGGGAACTAACTGTCGATCTTCAGTTTAGGAACAGTGAATTGAGGTACCTGGAGGCCTCGCACATGATCGCCTTGCCACGTGAGGAGGAGGTCCATGCGCGGCATTCCCCGCTTCCCCAAGCTCCTGATGAGCGTGTCCCTCGTTTTGGCTGCGATCACCCAGGCGTGTGCCAGTGACGTGCGTCAGCCGCAAACAGTGCTTCCAATTCAGAGGCCAATCGGCACCGTCCCGTTCGACCTGTATCAAGGGTATTTCATGGTGGTGCGCGGGTCGGTTGGCGGGCTGAAAAACCTCAACTTCTTTGTGGATACCGGTGTAAACTTCCCTGTCCTCGATTCGCGGATAGCGAGGAAGCTCAATCTTCGGGGCGAAGAAGCCAACAGCATCGTCATCCTGGGCGGCAAAATGCAAGGCGAAGAGGCAAACCTGCCCTCGCTTGCGTTTGGCCCGGTGCAAAGGTCCAATCTTGAGGTCATTACCGCCGACCTCTCGTTTTTTGAGAAGTTCCTCCCTGTCCGGATCGATGCCATCGTCGGTCTCGATGTGCTGGGGCAGAGTCCCTTCGTGATCGATTACTCTTCCCGTGTGATCCGCTTTGGGTTGGCTCCGGCTTGGCCCGACTCCGTTCCGTTGCGACGCGATGGAGGCCTGGCGGTCTTTGACGCCGAGGTTGATCAAACGCCCGTCCATCTTCTCTTCGATACCGGAGCTTCTACCCTGATCCTGTTCGCCGGGGGCGCACCGCAAGTTTCAAACGTGAAAGTTGACTCCGTCGGGCAACCGGAGGCGACAGGTAAGTTTGAGAGCAAAGAGGTTCGGCTGCGCTCGCTCCGATTGGGTCCTGAGGAGTTCGGCAAAAAACCGGCCCTCGTGACCCCCAATCCGAAACCGTCTCAGATCGACTTCGATGGGTTGGTGAGTCCTGTAACGCTCGGCATCTCGCGGGTTTCAGTTGACCTGGAGCGAGGCATATTGGCGTTCAGCCGCTGAATCGGGGAGGCAAACAGCGAGGCAAGTTGAGTGGCCGGAATCAACCGGTTCACCGTCCGGCGCCGGGTTGTTGCTTTGTCAGGCGGCGGTTGCGGAGCCATTTGGCGACGCCGAGCGTGAGCAGCAAACTGCCGAATGGGAGGCACATGAGAGCGACGATGAGGGCGAACCAGCCGGTGTTGGTGCTGGCCCCGGTGCGCGAGTAGCCGCCCAGCACAGTTTCAAGCAGCAGGGCGGAGAGCACGCCGATGCCCACCATCGAGCCGCCCCATTGCAGAAGCTGCCGTGTGCCGTCGTCAGGCTGGGATGGATGATGGGTTGCCGAAGTTGGCGGGGTCGGGGGCATGAATGATCGATCTAGTTCCATGATAAGGGGCATCCATCCCCCGGCCCCAAAGGCGAGGGACCGGGGGCACCCTCGTCGTTTTTGGGAGAGGTCATCGGCACCGGAGGCACCGGCTGAGTAAATGACTAGGTGAAGTAAGCATAAAAGGTCATGGTAATTCCCACTGCGTAGACGAAGATGAGCAGCACCCAAAACATGGTCCCTTGGCGGCGCTTTGTCGTTTCGCTCACAGTTCCGCCTTGGACTGAGATGGCCCATCCTCGACTCATCAGCCACCAAATCCCAGCACCCACCGGTGGCAGAAATATGTCGTACAAAATCTGCTGATAGAATGGCAGCGCAGCCGGCCTTATCATCGTCTCATCTCCGCTAATTGAGTAAACCAGTCGAACATCCAAAGAAGCTTACTGTGTATGTCGGGCTGGTGGCTTCGATCTCGCGAGGAATCTTATCAAGTTGAGGGTGCCCCCGGTCCGTCGCCTTTGGGGACCGGGGATGTTGAGGAACTGGGCCGTTGGTAGCGCATCCATTCGGGCAGTTGCCAACCTCTCTGCCGGGCTGTCCACTCCGATTCGATCTCCACCGTTCCGCGCATTCCGGTCTGATAGTGGCGAAAGCTCGACCACTGCCAGCCCTCCGGCTTCGCGACCAGCCCTCTGCGCACCGGGTTGCGATGAATGTAGCGCAGCTTCTCTACGAACTTGGCGTGCGAGGAGACGTTGAAATCATAGTAATGAGCCTGCCAGAAGGGCCTTTTCCGGCTGCGCATCGAAACGGACAACTTGAGGGCCTGAACGGCTTTTGATAAAAGTCCCCGTTTAGGCTCGTTGACCAGCAGATGCACGTGCTCCGGCATGACGACGTAACCAGCGACCGCAAAGAGATAGCGGCGGCGGACGCGTTCCAACGCGTCTTCAAATAGCTCCAAGGCGGCGACCGTGGACAGGTAAGGACGGCGGAGATAACAGCTGAAAGTGAGGAAGTGGAACTCCCCGGTTTGCTGATAACGGATACGCTGGCCTTTCATGCACTGCGAGGATACTGCAATTGCGAACCCGTCGACGGTGACGGGTGAGTCTTCCATCCCCGGTCCCCAAAGACGAGGGACCGGGGGCACCCTCATCGTGGTTGGGAGAAGTCATCGGGACCGGGGCCACGCGCCGAACCCGTCGACGGTGACGGGTGAGTCTTCCATCCCCGGTCCCCAAAGGCGAGGGACCGGGGGCACCCTCATCGTGGTTGGGAGAAGTCATCGGGACCGGGGCCACGCGCCGAACCCGTCGACCGTGATGAGTGAGTCTTCCATCCCCGGTCCCCAAAGGCGAGGGACCGGGGGCACCCGCGGATTTAGCGGAGATCAGCTTCCCAGGGCGAGGCGGAGCATGGCGTAGGTGACGACTCCGGTGATGGAGACATAGAGCCAGATGGGAAAAGTCCAGCGCGCGATTTTGCGGTGCTGCGGGATGCGACCGCTAAGCGAAAAGAAAAAGGTGACCAGGATCAACGGCAGCGCCACCGTTGCCAGGATGATGTGACTGGCGAGCAGCCAAAGGTAGAACGTACGAAAGGCGGCGTGAATTGGGTAGCGGATGTCGCCGTGCAGCGCGTGGTGCGCAATGTATCCGATGAGAAACAGTGTGGAGAAGACAAATGCCGTGATCATCGAGGCGCGGTGCTGGCGAATGCGGCGCGCGCGGATGAAGGTGTAGCCGATGAGCAGGGCCGTGGCCGCGAGGCCGTTCAGGATCGCATCGACGGCGGGAAGGAAGGCGTATTGTGCGCTGGTGGCCGCGGCCGGATGAATATAGATGAGCCAGAAGAGGAAGAGCGTGGCCGCGGCGCTGATGGCCAGAATGGCGGCGATGGCGGGGCCCGTGTGGGTCCGCGAACTGGATGCTGGAGCAACGGTTGCCATCATGCCTTTGCCGTGGCGCAGAGCATCAGCGTGGTGAAGAGCAGCGGCAGGTAGAGCACGCTCACTTTGAGCAGGTCGCGCGCGCGCATGCGGCTTTCGTCTTCAGTCTTCGCGCGCAGGATGCCGGCGAAGCGGATGGTGTAGGCGAGATAGACGAGGCCCAGCGCCGTTGCCGGAATGACATAAAACACACCCGTCAGCCCCAGCTTCCAGGGCGCGAGGCTTACGGGAATCATGAGCACTGCGTAAAAGAGCGCTTCGACGACGGTCGACCAGCCATCCGGCTGCACCACGGGCAACATGCGGATGCCGGCGCGCGCGTAGTCGTCGCGATAAAGCCATGCGATCGACATGAAGTGCGGGAACTGCCATACGAAGAGGATGGCGAAAAGGGCGACGGCCGGCCACTCGATGCGGCCGCGGGCGGCGGTCCAGCCGAGCATGGGCCCCATGGCGCCGGGAAACGCGCCGATGAAGGTGGCCATGGTGGTGACGCGCTTGAGTGGCGTGTAGATGGCGACGTAGGTGAAGGCCGTGAGCAACGCCAGAGAGACTGTGAGCAGGTTGGTGCGGGTGGCGAGCCAGAACGCGCCGAGAGCAAGGGCGCCCAGCCCGGCGAGAATTCCCACGGGAAGCGGCATGCGCCGCGAAGCGAGGGGGCGATCGGCGGTGCGCTTCATCTTTGCGTCGGATGAGCGCTCGAGAGCCTGGTTCAGCGCGCCGGCGCCGGCGGAAACGAGCCCAATGCCGAAGAGCACATCGAGCAGGCCGCGCTGCAGCGTGGAGATGCCCGATTGCATCGAGCCCAGATAAAAGCCGCCCCAACCGGTGACAAGAACAAGTCCGACGACCTTGACCTTGAACAATTCGCGCAGATCGTGGATGAGGAGGGCCGTCGCACCGGGCCGGGGTGCATGAAGGGCGTGCGGAGCGTCTTCGACGCGTGGGGCGACGAGATGGCTTGGAGCAGCGGCCTGGGAAACAGGACTCATGGGGACGAAGGAAGATCTTGGCGGCAGCACGAGCGAGGGCGCTACAGCCTTGATTTGATGATAGCAAGCGGGAGCAAAGCGGAGTTGGCGGAGTTAGCGGAGCTAGCGGAGTTAGAGCGGCGAGCAGCTCGAGGGCGGGTCAACGAATTTTGTTTTGACACCGCGCTCGTGGGGTGATTAGCGTTTGAAGGATTGGCGCCCGCCTGCCCCCAAGGCAAATCAAGAGCGCCCGGAGGTGCAATATGCGGATGATGATGCTGGTTCAAATGCCCCTTGAACCTTTCAATACCGCGGTTCGCAATGGAACCGCGGGACAAACGATGAAGTCGATTCTCGACGACGCCAAGCCTGAGGCGGCCTACTTTGGCGAACGCGACGGCAAGCGCGGCGGCATTCTGATCGTTGACGTGGCGAAACCGTCTGATGTTCCCAGGCTTGCCGAGCCGTGGTTCCTGAAGTTCAATGCGTCGGTCGAATTCAGGGTCTGCATGTTGCCGCAAGATCTGGGGCAGGCGGACCTCGAGGGCTTGGGCAAGAAGTGGGGTTGAGTGGTGGGGCCGATTGGGGAGAATGTGCGGTCCAGACTTCCGGAGAAACGTAAGTCTTCCATCCCCGGTCCCCAAAAGCGAGGGACCGGGGGCACCCTGATTCCTGTACGGGGAGATGTTTAAAACAGGATGCGCATCTCGGCAATCAGGTTGTGATTGTAGGTGTGAAACCGGGACGTGGCGATCTGCATTCCGCCATCGAAGACAAGGAACGGATGAGTGGGCTCCCAATCGCTGCGGCGAAGAACGTAAAACGCGCCCGGCGTGACGAAGTTCTGCATCATGCCAGCATGGTTGCCGCCGCGAAAGAACGTGGCGTTGTTTTCGAGCTCGAGCCACACGGATTTTGTCAGGTGGTCCTGCACGAGTGAATTCCAAGTGATGGGGCGGCCCTGCGCGGCGATCTTACCCGTAGGCATCGAGCCGCCGAGTGACGACTCCACATCAATCCGTTTTGTGAGCCCCTTGCCGCCGGCGAGAGTTGGGTTCCACGAATCGGTGAGCGCGCCGTTTTTCGCGCTGCCTGTAGTGAAGGTGTGGCTGAGGACCGCGGTGGCAATATAGTTGCCGTGCGCGGCATTGCCTGAGACGATGCGGCACTTGACCAGCACGGAGGTATCGCCGAAGCCGTCGGCGGCCGAGGAATTGTGCTGGATATAGGGTGGAGGCAGCAGGTCAAATTCAAAGCGGTTCCAGCCGATAATTCCGCCACCCCGCGCGTTGCCGTAGTTAACGGTTTGGGTTCCTGCCGCGGTGTATTCGTTCGAAAAAGCGAAGCGGTAGTATTGCGTGAGCCGCGGCTCGGTTTCCACCACGGGAGTGGGCCACGCAGGCTGCAGAGCGGACATGGCATCGTTGTGCGCGAAGAAGCGGGCGCGGAACGATTGCTGCGCCGCCGCTGCGCAGGAGCAGGCGATGCCGGTGCTGAAGGCCGCAACGAAGATGAGCAACCGGTTCACGATTCGAGGCCAACTATAGCAGCAGGGCGAGGCGCGGGCGACGATTTTTGGGCGCTGTGTGGGAGCCTGACCAGCGCCGACAACAACACGAAAGATGAAGGATGTTCCTCATCTGTGGGATCCCCGCGGCGCTGCCGTCACCGTGTAAAATGGCGGATAACCGGATGATCCGAACCCCTTCAGCGGCTGCTCCCGAAGCATCCCGCGCCGCGCGGGCCCCAGAGTCACGGGCATCCGATCAAATGACGAACCACTCACCTTTAATCGAGGTTCGGGGGCTGCGCAAGTCGTATAAGACATCGCGCGGCGCTTTGGAGCTGTTTGAAGATCTCTATCTCGAGGTGGAGGCCGGCGAACTAGTCGCCATTGTGGGCCAGTCAGGTGCGGGAAAGAGCACGCTTTTGCACATTCTGGGGGCGCTTGATGCGCCTTCTGCGGGCACGGTATACTGCGCCTCAACCAACGTGGCAACTCTTTCCGCCCGTGAGGCTGCAACCTTTCGTAATCGTGAAATCGGTTACGTTTGGCAATTCCATTACTTGTTGCCGGAGTTTACGGCACAGGAGAATGTGGCTATGCCATTGCTTGCGCGCGGAATAGCCAGGCGGGAAGCGTTGGCGAACGCATCAAAGTGGTTAAGCGAGGTGGGGTTAGAGGATCGTGCCGACCACCGGGCCGGGGAGCTATCAGGGGGTGAGCAGCAACGAGTGGCGCTGGCGCGTGCACTGGTTTGCGGGCCTCGGCTGCTTATGGCCGACGAGCCGACAGGCGACCTGGACAGCATGACGGCGGACCGCGTTTTCGAGTTAATTGAACGACTGCACGCAAGCCACGGGCTGACGTCGATTCTGGTGACCCACAATATGGATTTGGCGGCCCGGTGTTCACGCATTTTGCGGCTGGAAAAAGGACGGTTGACGGAAATCACAGACGATTCGGCGAAGAGGCCGCAATCTGAGAACTAAAGTTAGAAAAAGCACCACTTTGGCCGGTTTTTGAGTCTTATTAAGTAGCAGCCTTTCCGGGGCTTAGTCCCGGGGCAGGGTGCTGAGGTCGGGATGGAAGTCGGGCGGTGGGTCAGCCGTTTGACGCCAGGGGTGGAAGGGTACCCAAGACCATCCAAAAGAGCTGTTCGGAGCAAGGGCTATCGTTTCTAATGGTGCTCCGGCGGCGAAGCAACGGAAGGGCGCGCGCGGGCTGGGCCGAAGCCGAAGGCAGGGTTCTGGAGCGACAGGTTTTCGTCGTAGGGATGCCAATCATCGGACGGCCACTCCAGCCGATTGCCCTGATTGAGGGAGCACACCATGTTCGAACGGTATACGGAGAAGGCACGCCGCGTGATCTTCTTCGCGCGGTATGAGGCAAGCCAATTCGGCTCGCCCTATATCGAAACCGAACACCTGCTGCTGGGACTGTTGCGCGAGGACAAGGCGTTAACCAACCGCTTTTTGCGCTCGCATGCATCAGTAGAGTCAATCAGGAAGCAAATCGAAGCTCACACCACGATTCGCGAGAAGGTTTCGACCAGTGTTGATTTGCCGCTTTCGAACGAGTGCAAGCGTGTTCTGGCCTATGCGGCGGAGGAAGCGGAGCGGCTGGGGCACAAGCATATTGGGACAGAACATCTGCTTCTGGGTCTGCTGCGCGAAGAGAAGTGCTTCGCTTCAGAGATTTTGCAGGAACGCGGACTCAAGCTCACGCAGATTCGCGATGAGCTGGCGCGCGTGACACAGGAAAAAGCGCCTCCGCAACAGCGGCAGCGCGAGTCGAGCCTGCTTGCGGAATTCAGCCGCGATTTGACGCAGGCTGCGATGGATGGACAACTGGATCCATTGGTGGGGCGCGAAGGCGAGCTGGAGCGCGCAATCCAGATTCTGTGCCGGCGCACCAAGAACAATCCGGTGCTGATCGGCGAACCGGGCGTGGGCAAGACGGCCATCGTTGAGGGCCTTGCACAACGCATCGCCGATGGCGAGGTGCCGAGTTTCCTGGCCGACAAGCGCGTGCTGGCACTTGACCTTTCGCTGATCGTGGCCGGAACCAAGTATCGCGGCCAGTTTGAAGAGCGGCTGAAGACCATCATGAAGGAGTTGATGGAGAGCCAGAACTCCATCGTCTTCATCGATGAGCTGCACACACTGGTGGGCGCGGGATCGGCTGAGGGATCGCTGGATGCGGCGAACATTCTGAAGCCTGCGCTTTCTCGCGGCGAGATTCAGTGCATCGGCGCAACCACGCCGGCGGAATACCGCAAATCCATTGAAAAAGATCGTTCGCTCGAGCGGCGCTTCCAGGCAGTGAAGGTGCCGCCGCCGAACGAAGCCGAAGCAATAAAGATCATCATGGGTATTAAGGACCGCTACGAGAAGTTCCACGCGGTGAGCTACACCGATGCCGCGGTGGAATTTGCGGTAGCGCACTCGAACCGCTATATTCCCGACCGGTTTCTACCCGACAAGGCGATCGATTTGATCGACGAGGCGGGCGCGCGCGTGAAGCTGCGCCAGACCTCGCTGCCCGAAGAGATCACCGAAGTGCAGAAGCGGATCAAGTTCATTGTGCACCGCATGGACTCGGCGATTGCCAATCACGAGTTCGAGAAGGCGCGGTTCTACTCCGATGAGGAGCGCAAGGAGCGCGAAAACCTGCGCGCACTGCGCGACAAGTATCATCTCGACGATTCGGCGGCCGGCATCGTGGGCCGCGAGGACATCGAAGACGTCGTGAGCCGCTGGACCGGCGTGCCGGTTACGAGCATCAAGGAAGAGGAGACGCAGAAGCTGCTACGCGTGGAAGAAGAGCTGCACAAGCGCGTGATCTCGCAGGACAAAGCGATCTCGGCTCTGGCTCGTGCCATTCGCCGGTCGCGCGCGGGATTGAAGTCGCCGCATCGGCCGATCGGTTCTTTCCTGTTTCTTGGACCAACCGGCGTGGGAAAAACGGAGATGGCGCGCACGCTGGCCAACTTCCTGTTTGGCTCTGACAAGGCGCTCATCCGCTTCGATATGTCGGAGTTCATGGAGAAGCACTCGGTTTCGAAGCTCATCGGCTCCCCTCCGGGGTACGTGGGCTACGAGGAGGGCGGCCAGTTAACGGAGCGCGTGAAGCGGTCGCCTTACTCGGTGGTGCTGCTCGATGAGATCGAGAAGGCGCATCCGGATGTGTTCAACATCCTGCTGCAGGTGTTTGAGGACGGGCAGTTAACCGACGGCCTCGGTAACACCGTCGATTTCAAGAACACCATCCTCATCATGACCTCGAACATCGGCGCGCGGCACCTGCAGAAGAGGCAGGGGCTTGGTTTCCAGAGCGAGCGCGAAGACGTGGTGAGCGAGAAAGTCGAGGAACTGGTCAAGAACGAGGTGAAGAAAACCTTCAACCCCGAATTCCTCAACCGGCTCGACGAGGTCATCCTCTTCCAGTCGCTCTCCGATGCGGACCTGATCCAGATAGTCGAATTGCTGGTGCAGCAGTTGAACGCCAACCTTGCGCAGAAATCGATCACTATTTCGGTGACCGAAGAAGCGAAGAAGTGGATCCTCGAAAAGACGCTGGTCGACCGCAGCTATGGCGCGCGTCCTTTGCGCCGGGCGCTGCAGCGCTACGTTGAAGATCCGCTTTCAGAGGCGCTGATCGCGGGCCAGATTCCCGAGCGGCCGGCGTTCCTCGAGGTCTATCTCGATGCCAACCAGCTCTTCTATCGTCCCGTGAGCGCGGACGACAGCGGAAGCGACGAGAAGGCGGCTGGAGTGCTGCTGTTCAGCAACTGAGACAACCAAGCCTCAATCTTCAAACAGGAACGCCCCCGGAAGCTCGGGGGCGTTCTTCTTTACTGCGGCATCAGGCCAACGCCTGAAGCTCGCTGATCGTATGGGTTACCCCTTCCATTTACACTTATAACCGGAGAACTGTGTGGTTTTTGACAAGGTTTTAACGAAGATTTTCGGCACCGCGAACGAGCGCCTGCTCAAGCGCCTGAAGCCCATCGTGGCCACAATCAGCGCAATGGAGCCGGAGACAAAAGAGCTTTCGGATGAAGAGCTGAAGGCGAAGACCGCCGAGTTCAAGGCGCGGATCGCAGCGCGACTGGAGGGAATTACAGACGAGGAGGAGAAGAAAGCGGCTGAGAAGGAGGTTCTGGACGAGATTCTGCCGGAGGCCTTTGCGGTAGTGCGCGAGGCGGGCTGGCGGACCGTGCAGATGCGCCACTTCGACGTGCAGTTGATCGGCGGCATGGTGCTGCACCAGGGCAAGATCGCCGAGATGAAGACCGGCGAAGGTAAAACGCTGGTGGCAACGCTCAGTTGCTATCTGAATGCGCTCGTCGGCCACGGCGTGCACGTGGTCACAGTGAACGATTACCTGGCCAAGCGCGACGCGGAATGGATGGGCAAGATCTATGAGTTCCTCGGCCTGACGGTTGGCGTCATCGTTCACGACCTGGACGACAACCAGCGCCGCGAGGCTTACGGGGCCGACATCACCTACGGCACCAACAACGAATTTGGATTTGACTACCTGCGCGACAACATGAAGTTCGACATCAAGGACTGCGTGCAGCGCGGGCACTATTATGCGATCGTCGACGAAGTCGACTCGATCCTGATCGACGAGGCAAGAACGCCGCTGATCATCTCCGGTCCCACGGACCAGACTACCGACAAGTACGCACGCGTGCGCAAGATCATTCCCCAGCTCGAACAGGGCGAGGAAGTGGAGTGGACCGACACCCGCCGCCAGGAAGCACTGGGCATCCGGCTGGCCGAGGGTGAGAAGTACCTGAGCGGCGACTACTTCGTCGACGAGAAGCAACGCACCATCGGAGTCACCGATTCAGGCTGGGAGACGATCGAGAAGGCACTGGGCATCGGCAACATCGCCGACGCGGAGAATTGGGAACTGAAGCACTACGTGGAGACCGGGATCAAGGCCCACGCGCTCTACAAGCGCGACGTGGATTACGTGGTGAAGGACGGTGAGGTCATCATTGTGGACACCTTCACCGGCCGCCTGATGCCAGGGCGCCGCTGGAGCGATGGGCTGCATCAGTCGATCGAAGCCAAGGAAGGCGTGAGCATCCGCAAGGAAGACCAGACGCTGGCGACGATCACCTTCCAGAACTACTTCAGGCTCTATAAAAAGCTGAGCGGCATGACCGGTACGGCGGAGACCGAGGCGGCCGAGTTCGAGAAGATCTACAAGCTGGAGATCGTGGTGATCCCCACCAACAAACCGCTGCTGCGGCTTGAGAATGCCGACGTGGTTTTCCGTACGGAGAAAGAGAAGTTCAAAGCCGTTGCCGACAACATCGCAGAGCTGCACGAACAGGGGCAGCCGGTGCTGGTGGGCACGGTATCGATCGAGAAGTCGGAGCGGCTGTCTGGGATTCTGCAGCGCAAAGGCGTACGTCACGTGGTGCTGAACGCGAAGTTCCACGAGCGCGAGGCCGAGATTGTGGCGCAAGCGGGGCGGTCGGGCATGGTGACCATCGCCACCAACATGGCCGGCCGCGGCACCGACATTCTGCTGGGCGGCAACCCCGAGTTCATGGCGCGGCAGGAGCTGGTGAAGTCGAAAGACGCCAACGGAAACACGAAGGCGCGCGCCATCAGCGTGGCTGAGGGAGCGATCAATCCCATGGCGCCGGCGGGATTTCTGCGCTTCTATTACCAGGGCCAGGAGTTCGAAGTTTCCGAGCCGGATTGGGCTGCGACCTATGGGCGCTATGCCGAGGCTGCACAAAAAGAGCACGAAGATGTGATCGATGTCGGCGGGCTTTTCATTCTCGGGACGGAGCGGCACGAGTCGCGGCGCATCGACAACCAGTTGCGCGGGCGCGCCGGCCGCCAGGGCGACCCCGGTGAGTCACGATTCTATCTCTCGCTCGAAGACGACCTGATGCGCATCTTCGCCAAGCAGTGGGTGAGCACGCTGCTGGAGCGGCTGGGCATGGAAGAAGGCGTGCCGATCGAGTCGAAGATGATTTCGAAACGCATCGAGGGCGCACAGAAGGCCGTAGAGGCGCAGAACTTCGAGAGCCGCAAGCATCTGCTCGAGTACGACGACGTGATGAACAAGCAGCGCGAGGCCGTCTATGGCGTGCGCCGGCAACTGCTGGAAGGCGTCGATCAGAGGGAGCTGATCCTGGAGGAATACGTCGGCGGAATCCTGAGCAACCTGCTGGGCGAGTGCTGCAATGAGCGGACACGGCAGGATCAGTGGGACTTCAAGGGACTCGGCGAAAAACTCGTCGACCACTTCGGTTTCAATCTTTCCGCGTCGGGCATGAAGCCGGAAGAGCTGACGCGGCATGAACTCGGCGAAGAAATTTTCGCCAAGTTGACGGAAGTCTACGAGGCCAAGGAGAAGATTCTTGGGGCGGCGACCATGCGCTATCACGAGCGGATGGTGATGCTGAGCGTGATCGACGGCTTGTGGAAGGATCACCTGCTCTCAATGGACCACCTGAAAGAGGGAATCAATCTGCGCGGCTATGCGCAGCGTGATCCTCTTGTGGAATACAAGCGGGAATCCTTCGAATTGTTCGAAGCGATGATGCTGAAGTTCCAGGAAGACACGGTTCGATTTCTCTTCCGGATGCAGATACTGGGTCCCGACGGGCAGCCCGTAGATGCAGCGCCGCGGCCTCGCGGTGTGGTTCCGAAGGCGCCGCCCGTGGCCAGCGCCGCGCAGCCGCTCACTGGCGACGGCGCGCCGAGGGAGATCGCGATTCACACGCGCCCACCCTCGACCACCATCGACGAGCTCGAAAAGGAATTCCACCGCAAGAAGGAACGCGAGCTCGCAGTGGCGAGCCGGCAGGGTGGCGGTGAATCGAACCAACCGACACAACGCAGAACCGGCGAGAAAGTCGGGCGCAACGATTTATGTCCCTGCGGCAGCGGGAAGAAGTACAAGAGGTGCCACGGCGCGGCGAACTAGCGAGCCGTGCGGCGTTTCCCTTTAGCGCAGGAAGCGGAAGAAGCCTTTTTTTTCGTCCTTTTCGGCGAGCAGGCCGCCGGCGGTTCTCGCCATCATGCGGATGGACTGCGCGATTGCGGAATCGATCATCACCATGGGAGTCGCTGTATCGCGCCTTCTGCGGGCGGCGGCGTAGTCATCAGGTATCTTCCACTCCGCAGGCCGGGTCAAGGCTTCGGTGATCGTCTTTTCATCAAAGAGAAGGTCGCTGGCTTTGAATCGATTAAGCACAATCTGAAGATTATCGGTACGGGTGATGAAGTATCTCTTCATCATGAGATTGGCCGTACGCATTTCAGAGACGCCCACCTGCGTGATGAGGTAAACCACCGCCGACGGGCCAAACAGCGCAGATTGCATCAGGTCGGTGCGCGATCCGAGGTCGACTACCACGAAATCGAAGTGCTGGCGCGCAACGCCAACTACCTTATCGATGGCATCTGTGGCGGGCGAGCTTTCCGAAAACTCGTTCGGTGATCCCAGGATGGCCAGACCTGAAGCGTGCTTTACGACCAGCGTCGCAAGCATGCTGCCATCCAGCCGGTCGGCATTCTGCAAGGCGCCGGCAATAGAGTACTCGTTCACCATGCCCAGATTGATGGCCGCGTCGCCAAGAGGAAGCCCGAGGTCGATAAGGAGAGTTTTGCGATCAGACTCCTGCGCCAGCGCGAGCGCAAAATTGGATGCGAGCGTGGTCACGCCACAGCCACCCTTGGTCCCAAGGAAGACGAACAGCTTGCCGTTGCCGGTCTTTTCTTCAGGAGGAGCCGCGGCGCGGTAGGCTGCGGCCTGCTTCAGCGCATTGGTCAGCTCAGTGGCATCGACGGGCAGGGTGAAAAACTCGCGTACGCCAGCGCGCATGAAGCGGACGGCCAGCTTCATGTCGGCATGCTCGGAGTAAGCCATCACATAATTGCGCTCGGCCGAGCAAAGGAGCTCGACGATTCCGAATGCGTAATCCGGATCGCTATCGACGTCGACCATCAGGACGTCGTAAGTCTGTGCCAGCTTCTGGGGCAGGTCGTCCAGCTTAGGCGGATACGATGCGAACTCCGTGACGCGGACGCTATGGTGTTCAGCAAGGGCGCCGGAGACGGCTTTAAGGCGCTCGTTGTCCGGGCCCATGATTCCAATGGCCAAACTGATCTCGTCAGGACTTACTGGCGCCCGCGGAATTTCGAGCATAATGCGGCAACTTCTCCCAAAAGCCTATTTTATTCCATCTCATTGCTGAGATGGGACTTGTGAAACGCCCCGGAGAAGGGATGGCGGAATGCAATCCAGACCATAATAAACGCTATGGCTATGAAATCGCTGGAGTAATTTGGGCGCCGGTGACTTTGGGCACCACCTATAGCAAGACAGCTCATTCCAGTTCTTCGGTTGTCCACATTCGGGCCGCGGGCGAATGTGCGGACAAGACAAGGCCCGATGCGACCGTCAGAGTGTGCTCGGTACTCACGCCGCAATGACGAAGGGCATGAGTGCTGCCAGTCGTTGCAGGCAGGGCGGAGCCTATTGGAAGGGTGCTGATTGCGAGACTGTGGCAAAGGTCAGGTCTTCAGCGGAGGAGCCATGCTGCTCGCGCCACACATCGAAGAGCCGGCCGTAGCTGAGCGTGAGGTACTCAGCATGATCTACGCCGAGGCGTTTTGCAGTGCGATCGATCCACTCGGGTGATCCCTCGAGCTCGGCGTAATTGCCGATCGGGGTTTCGTCGATGACGCAGTGGCCTTCGCCGTCGTGCCACTCGGTGCGCCACTTTTCATAGCGGAAGGCCGCGACGAGACCGAGCGAGAGAAATACGCTGGCCAGGGCGTCACCGTCGGAGATCGCGGTTTCTGTTTCGATGCGGTGTTTGTGGCGGCTTTCGCCAGGTGTTCCCACAGGCAGCCGTTTGTGCGTCAGCGTCCAACGGCCCGCGTAATTGCGGATGCGCAGAATCTCAGTACGCGCGCGCATCTGGCGGTCAGAGGTGTCATAGAGCACGTTGCTCTCAAAGCTGCGCGGAGTTTCAACGCGAAAGCCGGCGGCCTCGAGGCGTTGAGCGAGACTCACCAGGTCAGCGATGCGGAATTTGATCTCGGTTTCAATCGCCATGGGACTGAGTATAAGAGCCTGCGGCGCCGCCCGCTGCCGCGGGTGAGAATAGAAGTGTGAAGACGCTGCGGCTATCAATTGATGCGAACCGCCTGGACACGCCGGAATCCTGCGAATTGCTGGAGCGGGCGGCCGGAATTCTGCGCGCGGGAGGGCTGGTGGCGCTGCCCACAGAGACCGTCTACGGGCTGGGAGCGAATGCATTGGATCGCGCCGCGGTGGAAAGGATCTTCGCAGCAAAGTCGAGGCCGGCGTGGGATCCGGTCATCGTGCATTTGGCGTCGCGGTCCATGCTTGAGGGATTGGTTGAAGCAATTCCGGATAAGGCGCAGCGGTTGATGGAGGCGTTCTGGCCGGGGCCGCTCACGCTGTTGCTGCCGCGGACGCATGCAGTTCCCGACGTTGTGACTGCGGCACGGCCGCTGGTTGGCGTGCGCATGCCGTCGCATGCGGTGGCCCTCGAGTTGATCGGGCGCGCGGGGATTCCGGTGGCGGCGCCGAGCGCCAATCGGTTTGGACACATCAGCCCGACGACAGCAGAACACGTTCTGCACGACCTCGACGGACGCATCGATGCGGTGGTGGACGCCGGTCCCACCGAGCGCGGGGTGGAATCGACGGTGCTTGATCCGGCGCCCGATCCAATGGTGATTTACAGGCCGGGTGCGGTGACGGCGGAGCAGATTTCCGAGGTAGCGGGCCCAGTGGGGCTCTATCAAGGCGGGGAGATGTTGCGGGAGATGCCAGTCGAAGCGCTGCCGTCGCCCGGCGTCGGGATGCGGCACTATGCGCCCCGGGCGCGCCTGGTGCTGATTGAAGCTCCTGACGATGAGCTGGGCGAGTGCCTGGCCGAAGCGGCAAGCGCGGTGCGTGACGAACGGCTCGGCGTGATGCTGCCGGCAGGCATTGCGGCGCCGCAGGAGTTCGCGGCCGCACAGGTTTATCCATGGGGAGATTGGCGTGCTCCGGAGACGCTTGCGCAAGCGCTTTATGCAGGACTGCGCGCGCTGGATGCCGCTGCCTGCACGGTGATTCTGTGCCCGCTGCCGCGCGCCGAAGGAATCGGCGTAGCGATCCGAGACAGGTTGAGAAAAGCAGGGAACCAGGGACTGAGGGACCAAGGGACCGAGAAAGCTGAAATGCGATAGTTGCATGTGCTTCGCGTCAAGCAGGCGACTTGGTTCGAGCGAAAACCGAAGCTTTTCTCTGCTGAGGTGCTCAGATTCTGAGGCGGGAGGGCGATTTAGTTGGCTGAAGGATGAACTTCCCGACGCGAGCCAGGAACTGATAACGCTGGTGAAAGAGCAGACGGGTTAGGAAGCTTCTTGTTTCCTCGGTCCCTGGGTCCCTGTTTATCCGTTGTCGCCAAGCTTGTACATGAACTTGATTGCGGATTTATAAACCAGGGTCCGGGAGCGTCCGCGGACCTTAAGGGAATTGCGATCGTACCACTCGATACAGCCGTCGAGGCGCTCGCCATCTTCGAGCACAATCACCATGGGCGTTTGCGACTGGATCTGCTTTTGCAGATAAAAGAGCTCGGCATGGCGATTCGGAGCATCCATTTCAGAATTGCGCGCGGGATACAGAAAAGGAACGGGCGCTGGGAAGCCCTTTCTGGTTCGCATTGCAGGACGGCCGCTTTCGGTGCCGCGCGCCACATTCACAACCGATGGAGTGCTCATGGGAAACGATCCTCCCTCAACAAAAAGTGAAACTTCGGCTTCCCCGACAGTATTTCGGAAACTGTTCCAGCCCAACGATTCTAAGGACACACATGCAATCAGTTGCCCGCGGGAAAGGATTCCCGGTGTCCCTGAGTTGCATGGGAGTACTCGTATGGAGAAGATGCCCGAGCCGGTTTGGAGGTTGCTCTTTCATTCTGCGGCGGAAGTCGCAGAGCGTCAAGTGGCAATAGCCGGTAGGGAGTAACCAATAGGGAGTAAGAATGAGCTTCTAGCCGCTAGCTTCTAGCTCCTAGCCCCGTCGGTCAGGGCTCAGCCGTCCATTCCCTACTGGCTACTCCCTATTCCCTGCGTCCAAGGCTCACCGCCATGGCATCGAGTGAGAGCGAGCGGAGCAGGTTGCGGCGCATGCCTTGTTCGACTTGGACAAGAGCGCGGGCGGCACCGTCGAGCCAGTCGACGGTGAGGCCTTCAGCCAGGCGCGCGAGCTCAGCGGCGAGATCGAGATTACGGATCAGCGCAGGCGTGCCGGCCACGATGAGCAGCAGGTCTTCAATGAGGCTGGAAAGAACGCGGAGGAGATTGACCGTCTTCTCCTGGCCCTCGGCGCCGGCGCGATAGCTCTCGGTGGCATGGAAGAGCGCCGAAAAGTCCGGTTCGCGAAGCGCGGTGCGCAGAATAACTAGCGCATCCTCGCGGCTCGAGAGCCAAGCGGCGAGATCGAACGAAAGAGCGCGGCCGACGGCGCCTTGGGCGAGCCGCGCCACAAGAGCGCGGTCATGCTCCTTGAGATCGGGGCGGCGCTGCGCGAGGAGCGCTTCGAGATCCGAGGCCGGCAGGGCGCCGAGGCGATGCACGACGGCGCGGGAGCGAATGGTGGGAAGCAATTCCTGCGGATTTTCCGTAAGCAGGATGAGCGTCGTGTGGTTGGGAGGCTCTTCGAGCAGCTTGAGGAGGCTGTTGGCAGCTTCTTTCATGAAGGCCGAAGAAGTGAAAATCGTGAATGTGCGGCGGGCCTCGACGGGCGGACGGTAGTAGGCCACATGGATCGCCTGGCGGACCTGGCCGAGCTTGATCATGAGCTGTGGCGGGTCGGGCGGAACGATGAGCACGTCAGGGTGCGTCTGGATGAGGATGCGGGTTTCGCGCTTGTCGGTTTCGCGCAGATCTTCACGGGCGGCGACAGCTTCGGCGACGAGGTCGTCGAGGTTGGCTGATGCGGCGATGCGCTCGCAATTGGAGCAGACGCCGCAGAAGTCGGGCAGGCCGTCGGTTTCTTTCGGGTGGAGGCAGTTCACTGCCTGGGCCAGCATCAGCGACAGCGTGTATTTGCCAGAGCCGCGGGGGCCGGCGAGGATGAGCGAATGAGGAAAGCGGCCGGAACGCACGCTCTCGCGCAGGTGTGTCACCGTAGCAGTGTTGCCCAGAAAGTCTTGGAAGCCCACCGAATGAGAGTAACAGGATCAGTGGTCAGTGATCAGATGTCAGAAAGGCGGAGACTAGAACTCGCTGCATTAAATCGTGCTTTGAAAGAGCGCGACTTCAGCGGTATGGCGAAAGGCATGTAAACAGCGGATCCGGCAATGCCGGTGCTATACTCGTGCCGTATCTTTCCTCAACCCAGTCAAGATGAACTCCGTGGGGCGGCGCGCACTTCAACTCGTGTTGTCTGCGATCGCGATCCCCGCAGTCACAGGATGCGGCGGACTATCCGGCAAAATTGTCCGTCTCTCGATCCTGAATACCCTAGAGCATTTTCATAGTTGCTGTATCCGGTAGCCGCAGTGGCGAAAGAAGGCTTTGGCGTCTGCGGGAGTGATAGCGGCGATGGCCCGCGCCAGGGCTGGCTCGAGTTGATCGAGCAGCCGCGCTTTGATGCCCCGTAGCAGTTGCTTGAGCTTGGACCAAGCTTGTTCGATAGGGTTGAAGTCGGGTGAATAGGGCGGCAGATAGAGCACCGATGCACCGCATTTCTCGATGAGTTCGCGCACCCCATCGACCTTGTGCGCTCCCAGATTGTCGAGGATGACAAGCTGGCCTGGCTGGAGCCGTGGCGCCAGCACTTGTTCCACAAAGGCGAGAAAGACGTCTCCGTCGGTGGGCGATTCAATGCTCATGCTGGTAAGTACGCCCTCGGTGGTCAGCGCCGCCAATACCGTCAAGGTGCGCCAGTGACCAGCAGGAACCGCCTCCCGCACCCGTTCGGAGCGCGGGCCCCAGCCGTAGCGGCGCGTCATCTCCGTGGTTACGCCGCTTTCATCCAGAAACACCAGCCAGGCCGGATCGATCTCGGCGACCACGTCCCACCACGCTTGCCGCAGCCACAGACTCTCACCGCTTTCCTGCTCCTGGGCGCGCAGCGTTTTTTTTATGTCGCAGGCCCAGGTCGCGCAGCCAATACCACAGACGCGAGCAGCTGATTTGCACCTGATGAGCGTGCCGCAAATGCTGTTGCAACTCCGCCAGCGTCACATCCGGCTGTCTTGCTACCGCGGCTCGCAGATATTGCTTGATTTCCGCACTCAACTGCCCTGTCGGCCCGTGGCGCAACTGGCGCGGCCGCTCCAGCCGTCCGCTCTGCAACTGCTGGCGGCGGATCTTCTTGGTATATCCATAACTGACGACAAACTGGCTCGCCAGTTCCTCCAAGCTCCCTCGCCCCGCTGCATAGGCTTTCAAAACCTTCGAACGCAGGTCGTCTGAATAGGCTCGTGGCATCTGCTCAGTTGCGGACTTGTCGCCAACTTCACCTTAGCCTCGTTTCGCCCTTGCGGATATAACTACTAAGGAACCGCTCTAAGCTTGCCGACAGGCTACCAAGGCAGCGGAATCGCTGTTCAGGGATCACTGGCCTACATTTCAATGGAGGCGATCGGCACCGAGAACGGTGCGAGAAGCCTGGTGATTGTCAGCCTGGAAACCGCAAGCGCCCCAACCATCCTGAGCGTAACTTCTTCGGGGCTGGCAAGCGATATGGGTGGCATTGTCGTGAGCGGCAACTATGCGTATGTTCCTTATGAGTCGGCTTCGGGGACCAACTTCCAGGTGTGGAATGTAAGCAATCCACGCAGCCCGTCTGTCGTGGGCAGCGCAAGCATTACCTGCCCCGCGGGGATGTATCCCTTCCAAAACCCAGCCCTCTATGCAGGTTATGTCTACGTCTCCTGCTGGGAAAGCGAGGTCACGACCACCGGCGCGTTCGTGATTGTCGATGTGTCGAACCCGGCTTCTCCTGTAGTGACCCGTTCAGTTTCAGTCACCGCTACCTACCAGCCAATCTCGTTTGCCATCTGGGAACAGAATCTCTCTGTAGTCGCAACACAAGGCGGCTCTACGAGCGATTACGTTCTGCTCTATTCGATCGAAGATCCAACCTCTCCTCAACTTCTGGCAACGGAATCGGTTCCGCACTCGCCGCAGTGGGTGGCGGCGGAGGGGACGGAGGCCTTGATCCCGATATACGACGGCATGGAGTTGCAGGTCATCGACTTTTCCAACCCGTCGTCTCCGCAGACAGCCAGTGCGAGCCTGGGATCGTGCCATCCGATGAACGTCGCAGTCTACCTCGCAGACCTGGCACTTGTGCCTTGTGACAGCCCGGGCGGCGTGGCCGAAGTCAATGTTGCGACAGCCGGCCGTCCCTCCTACCTTGGAACTACACTGAGCGGCACGGTGTTTAACTTCCTAACTGCTTCGGGTAGCTACCTGTATGGAGTTGACGCCAGCGGCAACTTCGAAACGGTTGGTCCCTAGTGCCGAAACCGGGACACGCCGAGCTGGTCAGGGGAGCAGGCCGAACTCGGCGACGCCGCTGGGCGTGCCCACGAAGACCTTGCCGTTGGTGATCATGGGAGTGATGAACTTGTTGCCGTTGCCGAAGTGGTCGCGGCCGTTGGCGGCCTGGTTGCTGTTGTAGAGCTCCTGCAGCGTGGCTGCGTTGTAGGCGTGGAGAACGGCAGGCGAGGAGTTCTCCACGTCCCAGACAATTCCATTCGTGGTTCCGTTGGCGCTGATTGCCGGCGTGGTGCCGGGGTAGGGAAAGGTGTTTGTGCTTTGCGCCGTTGCCGAGGTCGCCAGTTTCGCGTTGGTGATTGTAAAGGCCTTGAGCTTATCGCTGATGGGGCCGTAGTAGACCGTGTTGTTGAAGTAGGCGGGCATGGAGTAGACGCCGTTGATCGCGCCGCTTATTTGTTGATAGATGGCGTTGTCATTCTGCGAATTGAACTTGCCCATGTTATCGCGATTGACGACATAGATGATCTGATCTTTTCCCGCGCCCACGGCCAGGTGATGCACGTTGCCGGAAGAATCGGTGAGATCGGGCAGCACAAGCGCGCCGCCGGAACCAAGGTCCTCGTCCGCGTTTGATTCGGCGACTGTGTTGTACGGCTCGAAGAAGTCGGCGACGGCGAGATTTCCGCCCGCGGTAGAGACTTTGATGAAGCCGTTGCCGAAATCGCCGTTGACAGGGAAGCCATTGGCGTTGAGGGTGGTGTCGAAGGTGCCGTTGGCGTCGAGGAAATAGATGTTGCCGCTGGTGTCGGCGGCAAGGCCTGTCCCCGCCATCCAGATCGAGCCTTCGCTGCCGTTCGGCGTGAGATTCAGGACAGCGGTCTGGGCCAGCGTGGATTCGTTGTAGGCCATCAGCCAGCCGGTGTAGGGCCCTTGGTCGCAATGCGACGTCCAGCTGAGGTAGACGGTGTGATTGATGAGCAGCAGGCCGGCGCGCTCAGCGTACTGGCCGGGAGCGAAGATGACATTTCCGCCCGAGCTGTTCGCGCCCGTGCCGGGATAGGTGGCCGCGATTTCAACGGGACTGCCCGAGAGCTCGGCACCGGTGGTCACATCGAGGGCGTGAAGACGCTGGTGGTAGGCGCCGGCGTTGTCCAGCGACATACCGACAACGAATATCGCGCCATGGGAGGCGGCGCTGCGATCAATGACCGGAGTGGAGGTGATTCCGATTTCGGGCGTGATCTGCCCGCAACCATGATCGCCGCTGGTGGTTTCGTTTGCGCCAAGGATGGAGGTCTTCCAAAGTTGCGCGCCGGTATCGGCATTGAAGGCGTAGACGCTGTCGTGCTCGGTGACGACAAAGACGACATTCTGCGTTTGTCCCGCGACGCTGAGATTCGACAAATAGAGAGGTTGTCCGTCGACCAATCCATCGACGGCGAGGACCCGAAGCAACCCGAATGTGGATGAGGTGACGTTGGCGGGCGTGAGGATGCCCTCGTTCGGATTCAGGCCGGTTCGCCCGATGTCGTCGTGATAGGTGACGACGTCAACATTGGAGGTGTTGACGGCCGCAGTGACGGTCAGCGTAAGGGACGCCGAGCTGCTCAGCGATCCCGCGGTGCCCGTGAATTGGATGGTTACCGTGGCGGCAGGGGCCGAGGCTGCCGCTGTAAAACTGACCTGCTGCGGTGATCCGGGCATAAGCGAAAAGGTGGCGGGAGACGCGGTGACGCCGGAAGGCGCGCCACTGACGACGACTTGAATGGATTGGGAAAAGCCGTTGGCCGGAACTGCGGAAAGCTGCACGGATTGCGCGCTGCCTGCGGCCACGGTGAGACCGGCCTGGCTTGGTGAGAGCGTGAAGTCCACGTTCTTGATCGGCGCCGTACATCCGTTGCAACTAAAAGTGAGGCCGGCCGCTACCCAGAAGATGAGACTCCGCAACGGTTTTGCAGCCTGGTAACGCATCGTGCTGGTTGTCTCCAAAAATGGGCACATGGAACCGGGGAAGCAGGCCTCGGGCTGCTTCAGTCTGCCATAAGGGGATGCGGATGTATAGACGTTTGGGGTGGAGCGGCGTCACGGCGACGGAGAGGCGTGTTGAGGCCGACGAGAAAAAACTGTCAATGATACTTGACAGGCAGGACGGAAGAATGTAATGTGTACTTGACAGTAAGTCAAGGAGACTAGTCATGGAATGTTTGCCAGGAAACCAGGCAATGCGGCGGTTCAAGATTCGCTGCTATGCCAGCGCAGCCTTCGTGATTCTGTTCGCTTTTGTGGCTGCTGCGTCGTTTCGACTCCTGCACCTGCACGGGGTGGTGGCTTACCTGGTGGCGATTTTGCCGGCGCTGCCGATTTTGTGGGCGCTGGTTGCGTTGGGGCAGTACCTCGCGGAAGAGAAAGACGAGTTCCAGCGCAACCTGCATGTGCAGTACCTGCTTTGGGGTATTGGCGGGACGCTGGGAGTGACGACGGTGTGGGGATACCTCGAAGACTTCGTCCACGTTCCACGGCTCGATCTGATTTATGTTTACCCGATCTTCTGGCTGTTCGTTGGCCTCGCCATGCCGCTGGTGAGACGGAGGTACCGATGAAGAACCGGGTGGAAGCTCGCGCTTAACAGTCAAGGCTACATAGAAGGGGGACGAATCATGCTTTGTTCGATCAAGAGTCGCGCGGTGCGCCGCTTGACGTACCGCGTGTTTGGCACCATGGTGCTGAACATCCTGTTCGCGGTCGTAGCCGCGTTGGGAATCCGATTTGGCCATCTGAGAGGCATTCCTGCTTATCTCGTGGCTGTTCTTCCCGCACTGCCTATCATCGCGGTGATTGTCGCATTCGGCTTTTTCCTTCAGGAAGAGAAGGACGAGTTCCAACGCAATCTTCTGGTCCAGGCCTTGCTCGGCGGCATTGGTGGGACGCTGGCGGCGACCACCGTGTGGGGCAATCTGGAGGCGTTCGTGCAAATCCCTCACCTGCAAGCGATCTGGATCTACCCGATCTTCTGGCTGTTCGTGGGGCTTTCCACGCCGGTTGTGCTGTTGAGGTACCGATGAAGAATCGCTTGAAGGTGCTGCGCGCGGAGCGGGACTGGTCGCAGGGCGATCTGGCCCAGCGGCTGGAGGTGTCGCGCCAAAGCGTGAACGCGATCGAGACCGGGAAGTTCGATCCCAGTCTGCCGCTGGCGTTCAAGCTGGCGCGCCTGTTCGGGATGAGGATTGAGGAGATATTTCTGGAAGACAGTGGTCAGTGAACAGTGGTCAGTGGTCAGGGTGTCCGTGGAGGAGCGATGCGGCGTGACGGCGCTCTTCCCACCCTTTTTCGCCGCGAAGGACCCGGCGAAAAAAGGATGGGGCAACCGCGAGTCAGCAAGCCGGCGAGTTGGTGCCATTTGCAGCGACCTCACTCGAACCAATAGTCCAGTGTTGCTTTGGAGCCTTTTCCAAATTCGCCTTGAAAGCCGCCCTCACCACGCAACCCTGAGCGCTCACCCGTCCCCGATCCGGGAACGACAAACCATGTGGCCTTGATGCTGCCGTTCTCGTACTTTCCCACCCAAGCGGAGCTTGGATGGGGCACCCAGATCTACCACTGACCACTGATCACGGTTTTCCGGTGTAGATGACGTGCCAGATGGAGCGCGAGCCGTCGTCGGAGAGGAAGAGCGAGCCATCGGGTGCGACAGCAACGCCCACTGGACGGCCCCAGACATCGCCATCTCCATTGCCCACAGTGAAGCCGGTGAGGAAGTCTTCGTACTCGCCGGTGGCGTGGCCGTCGTGCATGGGCAGGCGAATGACTTCGTAGCCTGCGCGCTGGGCGCGGTTCCAGGAACCGTGCTCGGCAGCGAAGGCGTCGCCTTTGTACTCGGGGGGAAACTGCGAGCCCTCGTAGAAGGTCATCTCGAGCGAAGCGAAGTGCGGCTCGAGAAGGATGTCGGGCGTGAGGACTTTCGACTGCAGCTCAGGGTGCTTGCCCTGGTGGCGCGGATCCCAGTGGCCGCCGGAGGGTCCGCCCATGTAGAACCACGGCCAGCCGTAGAATCCGTGCTCTTCGACGTGGGTGATGTAATCGGGGACGAGATTGTTGCCGAGAGCGTCGCGCTCGTTGGTGGAGCACCAGAGCTGGCCGGTGGTGGGGTTGATGGTTTCGCCAACGCAGTTGCGAATGCCCCAGGCGTAGATTTCGAGGAATTTGCCCTCGGGCGTGAACTCGAGGACGTTGGCGCGGTGAAATTCTTCAGGATGGGTGTCAGAGTCGTCGACGTTGGAGTGGGAGCCGACGGAGACGAGAAGCTTTGAACCGTCCGGAGAGAAGGCGAGATCGCGCGTCCAGTGGCCGCCGCCGCGAAGACGCCCGCCACTGGGGACGTCGGCCAGGTGCTGTGCGGCGCCGCGAGCGACAAGGTCGCCGTTGTGGTAGGGGAAGCGGAGGACTTCGCCGGTGTCGCCGATGTAGACCCATTGCGGGTCGGATCCGTTGGGATAGAAGGCGATGCCGAACGGCTGCTCAAGGCCAGTAGCAAAGACGGAAACCTGCTTCGGCTTGCCGTCGGGGCCGACGCCGCGGAAGACCTTGATTTTGCCGGAGGCGCTTTCTGCGAGGAAGAGATCGCCGTTCGGTGCGAAGCGAATGAGTCGCGGGTTGTCGAGATCGGTGGCGTAGAGCTCAACCTTGAAGCCCTTGGGCGCGATGGGCCATGCGTTGGCGGGGCGGGCAACGACTTCCGGACCGTTATCTACCGATTGATCGGGCGCGGGGGCGGGCAGGTCGGCCACGGTAAGGTGACGGCGGACGCCGGGCGCCTCGTGGGCCGCGTCAGTGAATGCGGCCTGGCCGGTGAGGACGGCTTGAGCCGGAGTGGACTTGGCGGCGCCGGGCGAAAGTGCGATGAGAGCGGCCGGAATGGAAAAGGCGGCAAGAATGACCGAGGCGATGAGGAGCCGTTTGTGATCCATCATGTGACTTCTCCTGGGGATGAATGACTTACGCAACGGGGCGGGCGGTTGTGGAAACCCTCAACCATCATTGTTACAGATGCCAGGGCCGTTGGTCCTGGTTCGTCGTTCTGCTTACAAGGTGGCGAGAAAGCTGGCGGGCAAGGTGGCCGTGACGATGATGCGCTCATTGTGCTGGGTGACTTCAGCGTTGTTGAGCAACTCCTTGAGTCCCCGGCTGGTCTTGGTGTCGGAATCGGTCGGGGAGATGCTGCGGGCAAGGGTGACGAGCGTGGCGAGGGCGGCGGCTTCAGTCGTGGCGGCCGAGTTACTGGGGGCGATGTCTTCAACCCTCAGGCGCAAGGCGCCGATGGCGTGTGGTGTGGGCAGAGCGGGAGAGACGCTAGCGATGATGGTGGAGTCGGACTCAATGGGCAAGCCGAGGCCGAATACGTGGATCTCGCCGCTCTCGTTGAAAGGAAGCCCGATTTGTCCCACCCCCCAGGCGAGCGAGAGCAGCGGAACCTCGTGATAGTGGCGTTCGAGGAGCGTGGAACCCGCGAACGGCAAAGCCGCAGCGCGATGGCGGTCGAGAATCGAATGGATCTGCTCGGGCGTGGGAGTGTTGGAGACGGCGACCGTGTCATAGCCGATTTGCGTGACGCGGACGGTGCGATTCTCGGATGGGATGCTGTAGATGGTGTGGCCGGCATAGACTTCGCGCGAGGCGGCGTGATCATTGAGCCAGTTGTTGAGGCGCTTGCCGGTGATTTTGCCCACGATAACCATGGAGTAAGCGACGGGTCCGTTGGGGCCGTTGGGATCGGGCATGCGGTGAAGGGCGATCGCGATCTGGTTCACATCGCGCTCCCAGTCAATGCCGGTGGCGTCGACGAACTGCTGGTAGTCGGGCGCGCGCTGCAGGGGCTGGAGGTCGTGTCGGAAGATGGCGCGGATGGGCCGCAGATCGACGTAGATAATGCCGTCGGACTCGGGCAGCAGGCGCGCGGCTTCAGGTGGAGCTTTCGAGCGCAGAAAGACGGCAAGGGCCAGCAAAAGCAGGACCGCGGCGACGATCAGGAGTGTTCTGCGTGTGCGTCGGCTCATTCCCAAGGCAATTGAAACCGTCAGGAATGAGCGTAACACTTG
Source organism: uncultured Acidobacteriaceae bacterium (assembly GCA_963751285.1). Lineage (GTDB taxonomy): Bacteria > Acidobacteriota > Terriglobia > Terriglobales > Acidobacteriaceae > Telmatobacter. The sequence continues at coordinate 125,455 of CAVVUE010000023.1, forward strand.
GGGCGAGTGGATGATCGCCCGGCTACTGTGGCGCGGGCGCCTGCGATGGTGCCGGAGCTGGAGCGTTGGCGGGACCCGGAACAGTTGCCGGTGCGGTTGGCTGCGGCGATGTCTCCGCCGGTTTAGGTGGAGTAGCCGGTGCGGGAGCCGCTGCTCCCAAGTCGGCGCTCAGGTGCACATTACCGCCGGTGACGTTCAGCTTGCGGGTCCAGTCATTGAATCCTCTTTTCGAGATCTTGACTTCGTGGGTTCCAGGCTTGACGGTAACCGTCGAAGGTGTGTTGCCGACGAAGTTGCCATCGACCTCGATGTCAGCGCCAGGCGGCGAGGAGTCAATTGCGATGGTCGCCTGCGATTCTGGGGCGGCGATTACAGGCGCGGGCGGGGCGACGCCAAATTTCGCCATATCGAGATGCATGTCGCCTTCTACGAATGCCGTGATCTCGGTGCCCTGGGGTATGGTGATGTCCTTTCCGTGCACGAAGAGAAAGAGTGGAGCAGCGGGAAAGAATACGATGGATGTGGCGACGATAGCGCCGGTCATTGCGCCCACATGGCCGCCGCCTTTGTTGTCCTGCGTTGCGCGCAGCGCAACCTTCTCCTGGTCGGCGAGCCGTGCATAGCTGATGTTCATGTTGAGCTTGCCGGCGCGGCCCATGCTTTTCTTGGCGTTGCAGTCGGTAACGGTTCCTATTGCCGTCGCACCTTTGGGGAGCACCACCACGTCATCGACCTTCACTTCTTCCACGACCTCGAATGGAACCTCCTGGCCGACCTTTGCGTCGGCAGAAGACATGGTTTCGCTGAGTCGCAACTTGACAGGTGTTCCATCGAGGAGGGTATGAGGCTGCTGATGCCGGGCCGGAGTTGCGGCGACCCCCTGTGAATCATTTGCGCTTGCAGGTGCGGCTGGTTGTTGGGCAATGAGAAATGGGCAGAGAACCAAGGACAGAATTGCGAAGAGCCCCTTGCGCATGAAGCTTCTCCTTTCCGTTCGGTGCGCGAGAAACGGTCAAAGGGAAGCACTTGAATGATGCACCCGAAGTCCCATTTGCGCAAGATGACTTCTGCGGCGCTCTGGAGCATTGGAAGGGCGAACACGTGGGTGCTACGCACGGCGGCCGGGGAAGAGGTGATTCTCCGGCCGAGCAATTTGAGGAGGATTGCTTGCCTGCTACTCAGGGATGCTTACTGTGTAGATCTTCCCGCCGCTGGCCATATTCGAGCTGGAGTACGAGCCGGGCGGGAGGAGTCCATATTCGCCCTTGCCAAGCGCCTGGTCAAGGGTGATCTGGTAGACGCGGGGGGCGATCTTAACGGATTGGAATTGGACGTCGTCGCGCGTCGCGCCGCCGGAGGAATGAAAGACACCGCCGGTGACGGAGCGGAACTCGCGGCTATTGCCGCTTTCGCGGAGGCGGAGCAACTGATACTCAGTGATTTCGATTCCTTCAGGGACGTAGACCGCCAGGATCACGGGAAATGCCATGACTGTTTTGGCGGTCTTGCCCTGAATGTGGCCGTTGGTGTCACCCTTGACGAGGCCATCGCTGGCGATGCTTTTGAGAACGCCGCCGGATTTGAAATTGACGATCTCAGGCTCGAGCATGCTCCACGCGCCTTTGCGGTCTCTCATGTAGACGCCGACGTCGTCGATCCCGGCAGGGCGGCCCGTGCCGGCCGTAGCCGCAGCGGCGGGAGGCGGTGTGGCAGGGGCTGCTGCTTTGGCTATCATCGCGGCGATCACCTTGTCGCTGGCTCCCGCGGTCTTGAGCGCGATGATGCCGTCGGTGGAGGTGTCGTAGGTTCCGGGCGAGGCGTTGATTGTGGAGACGATCAAATCGTCGGACAGGCCCGCCTTGACCAACTTGACGACGGAGTCATTGTTCATGGCCTGCTGGGCAGCGAGCAACGAGCAGGCGGCCAGAATGCAAATCGCGAAGAAACCTTTGCGCATGCAGCCTCTCCTTACCTTTTTAGAGTCGGGGAATTCTCAGATCGGGGGCCAGCTTATGATCTATCGAACGCGCGTTTTGTGCAAGAGGGTATTTCGAGGCAGGGGTTGCCGGCGCGCAGCAGTGGCGCGAGACGAAAGGATCGCCCGCCACATAATGTCCCCAGATGAACCCAAGTCTCATCCGCAATGGCGGACGAGACCTGGGCACCCAATTGAATTTGTGCGGCGCTATTGCGTCGTTGAAGTTACCCGGTCGCCTTCCTGAAAGCCGGAACCGGATACGGGAACGCAGACCGAAGATTTCGCATCGACATCGGTGGCTCGGATGACGCCGATGGTGGAGGAGAGGCGGCGGATCACCTCACCCGTCGAAGGATCCTTGATCTCCTTGGTGACGCGGAGGACCTGGAGTTGATCGCCCACCTTGACGCCAGCATTTGAACCGACATTGAGGATGATCTGGCCGCCGTCGACTGCAGCCACTACGCCGTCGACCGTGATGGTGCGAACGGTGATCTTGGAGGAACTGGTGACGAGGTCCGCAGTCAGGTTGTCGACTGCGGTCTTCGTCGCCTCGCCGATGATGGTGTTCTGGAAGTTGCTGGAGCCGAAGTCGACATTGCCGCCGCCAAAGCCATGCCAGTTGCCGCCACCGCCGAGGAGCGATGTGGAAGAGCGGCTTGACTGGCCCGTACCCTCGGCAACCGCTACAATTTCACCCGTGTCAACGTTGACGATGCGGGCATTGATGGCGACGTTGGCCTTGGAGTTGGAGTGGCCGATGCCGCCGAGGCCGTAGCCGTGCCAGCCGCCTCCTCCGCCGCCTACGTTCTTGTTCTGCGTCTCGTTGCCGAACTCGGTGATGGCGCCGATGATGATGACGTCAACTCCGGCCAGCTTGCCGAGGCGTGCGGCGGTAGCGGGATCGGCGCGGTTGGAGTTGGAGAAGTTCTGCTCGGTCATGATCTTGTCGAGCGCCTGGCGTTCGAAGACCGAGAACGTGCCGTCTTTGACCAGGTTGGTGATGAGCAGGTCAGAGATGCCTTTGCCTACGTCGACGTCAGTGCCGAACATGGCGGAGGAGTAGCTTTGCACCGTAGCGTAGTCGAAGTCGAGTACGGCGACTTTGGGTTTGCGTGTTGAGCTGGTTTGGGCGCCGGCGGGCACTACGGCCAGGGCGGCTGTGAAGGCGAGCAGAATCAGAAACGCTGGAAGGAATCTCTTTGGGCTCATCGTACGACCTCGAAAGAGTAGTTGGAGAGTTGCAAAAAGGGTCGATCTTCCGGACGAGTCTGTCAAGGCAAATCGGTGATGGGCAGACAGCCGTTGACGAGCCGCGCCGCCTTAGCGGATGCCGAATTATTCCGCGAGGCAGGGAGCGCAAGGATCGACGCAGAAATCGTCGTCGATCGCCTGGGCGGAGGTTTTCCGCCGTTTCGCTGTGTTCGCCGGGTTTTGATGTATCTTGTCGGCATGAGAAACCGTTCTGTGCCGGTAGACACGCTGATTGCCCACCTGTTTTATAAAGACCTTGCCGCAGCGATCGAGTGGCTGAAGGACATGTTTGGATTTGAAGAACACTTCCGGTACGGTGAGCCGGTTGCCGGAGCACAGTTGCACCTGGGGGAGGCGTGGATCATGGTGGGTTCCGCGAGACCAGGGCGCACAAGTCCCGCGGAGGCTGGCTGCATGACGCAAATGTTGACCATCTTTGTTGGGGATGTAGATGGGCATTTTGCGCGGGCAAAGGCGGCGGGCGCAAAGATCGTGGAGGAACTGCACGAGACAGAATATGGAGAGCGCCAGTACGGTGCGGAGGATCTAGAAGGGCATCGTTGGTTGTTCGCATGGCATGCGCGCGACGTGGCTCCTGAGGAGTGGGGAGCAAAGGTCGCGAAGGGCTGAGAAGCCATGTTTCCATAAGGACATCGTGGGCGCCCGATGGTGATGATTGGTCGCAGGATTCGCGTTTTTCCGCGTTTGCCCGGGGTGAGCAGCTATGCTAACCTTGAGTTCTGAGCCGTATACGCGGAAAGCTGGAGTGTGTCCGCGGATATTTCGTTCCTCCGGTAAGGTTTCCGGGTGGTTCATGAGCTGGCGTAGCTCAGCTGGTAGAGCATCTGATTTGTAATCAGAGGGTCGGGGGTTCAAATCCCTTCGCCAGCTCCACAAGATGGAAGCCGGAACGAGGAAACGAAAACGGCGAAGGTTCACCGGCGGACGTGATGTCGCGAGCGCCGGGCCCTCATCTCCGCGGTAATCCCACTGAGGTGCATGCTCCGATGCTCCGGCGGCTAACCGGACGTTGCGGCGTGCGCGGAAGATGGTTGAGCGGGGACGGACTTAACTCGAAGTCAGTTTTCCCACCATTTCCAAAAAGCGGAAAGGATGGGGCGGCGGGAATGGTTGATTGGGCACAGGTGGCCGAGCGGTTAATGGCAGCAGACTGTAAATCTGCCGCTCCTTGCGAGCTACGGAGGTTCGAATCCTCCCCTGTGCACCAGAAAAGCAGGGATCAGGGATTAGGGAACAGGGATTAGAAAGCCGTTTCCCGAAACTTGCTGCGGCTTGAGGGAATGCGATGCGCGGTGCGGGGCAGATTGAAATGGAATATGTCGCGCCGAAGCGCAAGGAAGAAGTTCGGCCGAGCGCCAGAACAGATTTTGATCGCAAGTTCTGGGCGGCCATGGCAATGTTTGCGGCGTTGGCTGCACTGGTCTGGTTCACCATGGACACGGGTTTGGTGCTCGTCTTTGGCAGGCCGGTGGAACTGAGGCTGGTTCCGCTCATCATTATTGGAGCGCTGGCGCTGCGTACGGTTTTGGCCCGGCAGGCAGAGAAGATTCGTAGGCAGGGAGAGAAGAACTAACTGCTAGCCTCTAGCTGCTAGCTTTTAGCTTGTGGCTGCGGGATCGGGTCCATGTGGCTCTCACCGGTGAGATCGAGCTAAAGGCTAGGAGCTAGAAGCTGCTTTGAGAGTTTTAGGGCTGATGTAGCTCAGTTGGTAGAGCACTCCCTTGGTAAGGGAGAGGTCACCAGTTCAATCCTGGTCATCAGCTCCAGAAATCAGCTTCCAGCTATTAGCTCCTAGCTTCTAGCTTGTGCAGCGGCGGGGAAAGCCTCTGGCGACTTGAAGTGGCAATAGAGGGCTAGAAGCTAGTGGATGGAAGCTCGAGGCTGTTGTTGGGCGGGAGTAACTCAGTGGTAGAGTCACAGCCTTCCAAGCTGTTGGTCGCGGGTTCGAGTCCCGTCTCCCGCTCCAAAAAACAGCTAACAGCTTTTAGCTGTCAGCTTGTGCAGTGGTAGAGCGAGCGGCTGAGGTAAGAGCGAGCAGGATGAAGCTGAAAGCTGAGGGCTGAAAGCTGATAGCTGGGGTGAAGGATGTTTGAACAGGCAGCGATCGCGGTCAGAGACGAACAGGGATACGCGAAGCTTCACGCTTTGATCGACGCGGCGTTTGATGCGCGCGACGTGGAGGTCTTTCTGAACCGCGTGGGCAAGGCCAAGCTGAGAGTGCGCGAGTACGAGAAGATTCTGGAACGCGGGCTGCTGGGGAAAGAAGCGATTGCGCTTTACCAGGCGTTGCCGGTTTCAGACCAGGCGCTGACGCGCGAGCGGTATTTGCGGCTGGTGGAGAAGGTTCCGCTGGAGCTGCGGCAACGGTATTTGAAGTTGTATGCGTACTACTGAGAAAGGCAGCTTTTAGCCTTTAGCTCTTAGCTTCGCAAGTGGGAATTTGGCGCTGTGTATGACAGCAGCACGAAAGAGCTAATAGCTAAGAGCTAAAAGCTCAACGCAAAGAAGTTGGACGGAGGACTCGAAGGCAATGGCGAAGGAGAAATTTGATCGTTCGAAGCCGCACGTGAACGTGGGGACGATAGGTCACATTGATCACGGCAAGACGACGTTGACGGCGGCGATCACGAAGGTATTGCAGAAGCACAACCCGAAGAATGTGTTCCGCTCGTTTGACTCGATCGATAACGCGCCAGAAGAGCGGGAGCGCGGCATCACGATCGCCACGGCGCACGTGGAGTACGAGACGGCGAACCGGCACTACGCGCACGTGGACTGCCCGGGCCACGCCGACTACATCAAGAACATGATCACGGGCGCGGCGCAGATGGACGGGGCGATCCTGGTGGTGGCGGCGACGGATGGACCGATGCCGCAGACCAAGGAGCACGTTCTGCTGGCGCGGCAGGTGGGCGTGCCCTACATTGTGGTGTTTCTGAACAAGTGCGACGCGGTGGAAGACACCGAGCTGATCGACCTGGTGGAGATGGAAGTGCGGGAGTTGCTGACCAAGTACCAGTTCCCGGGCGACGACGTGCCGGTGATCCGCGGGTCGGCGCTGGGCGCACTGAACGGCGAGGCGCAGTGGGAAGCCAAGATCGACGAGCTGATGGAAGCGGTGGACAAGTCGGTGCCGCAGCCGAAGCGGGATGTCGAGCTGCCGTTCCTGATGCCGATTGAAGACATCTTCTCGATCTCGGGCCGCGGGACTGTCGTCACCGGGCGTATCGAGCGCGGCAAGGTGAAGGTGGGCGAGGACGTGGAGATCGTGGGATTCCGCGAGACGCGCAAGACGGTGTGCACGGGCGTGGAGATGTTCAAGAAGCAGCTGGACGAAGGCCTGGCGGGGGACAACGCGGGCATTCTGTTGCGCGGCACGCCGAAGGAAGACGTGGAACGGGGGATGGTGCTGGCCAAGCCGGCATCGATCACGCCGCACACGCACTTCAAGAGCGAGGTATACGTGCTGAGTAAGGAAGAAGGCGGTCGTCACACGCCGTTCTTCAAGGGCTACCGGCCGCAGTTTTACTTCCGCACGACGGACGTGACGGGAGTGGCGGAGTTGCCGGCGGGCGTGGAGATGGTGATGCCGGGCGACAACGTGCAGCTGGTGGTGGATCTGATCACGCCGGTGGCCATGGAGAAGGGCCTGCGCTTCGCCATTCGCGAAGGCGGCAGGACGGTGGGCGCGGGCACGATCAGCGAAATCATCAAGTAATGGGGACTAAGGGACTAGGGACTAGGGACTAGAAAAGAGCTGGACCTTGGCCTTCGAGAGGAACAGGCAATGCGGGAAATCATCACATTGGAATGTACCGAGTGCAAGGAGCGGAACTACTCCACGACCAAGAACAAGAAGACCGTGACCGGCCGTCTGGAGTTGAAGAAGTTCTGCAAGCGCTGCCGCAAGCACCAGGTGCATAAGGAAGCGAAGTGAGAAAAGCAAGGATCAGGGATCAGGGATCAGGGATCAGTTTGAGCCGTACCGAGTAAGCTTTGGCGGCAAGCAGAAGCAAAACCAAGCTGACCCCTGACACCTGAACCCTGACCCCTGAATGCAGGGGCGTAAGCTCAACGGCTAAACTGCCGGTCTCCAAAACCGGACTTGGGGGTTCGAATCCCTCCGCCCCTGCCAGAGAAACAGGGAACAGGGAGTAGGGAACAGGGAATAGAAAATAGCGGCCCAGCAACGATCGGCTGCCGTGAACTAAGAACTGTGAACTACAAACCAGTTGTTCAGAAGGACACGATGTATGGCGACGAAGACGGCAATCGAGAGAGGCGACGATCGGTCGGCCAAACGGCAGGAGCCGGGTGCACTTGCAGGGTTTGGGGGTGGCGCATTGGGCAAGTGGAATGAGTTGACGAGCTTTTTGCGCGATGTGCGCGCGGAGATGCGGAAGGTCGTTTGGCCCTCGTGGAAGGAAGTGAAGGTGACGACCGGCGTCGTGATCATTGCGACCTTCCTGTTTGGACTGTTTTTCTTCCTTGTCGACAATATTTTCAATGCCACCATCATGGGTCCGCATGGGATCTTGAACAAGCTCGGTGGAGGGCAGTAGCCGGCCCAACCCGGGAAATGAGAGAAGAATGGCAGATGAGCTGGATCAACCCGTAGAAGTGAAGGCAGACGAAGGAGAGGCGCGCCCGCAGGAGGGAGAAACTGTGCCGGCCGAAGCAGAGCCGCCGCGCAATCCCAACTTCAGGTGGTACATTCTGCACGCCTACTCGGGCTTTGAGCGCAAGGTGAGGGAGTCGATCGAGAGCCGTGTGCAGGCCTTCGGCCTGAAGGAGCGCGTAGGCCGGGTGATGATCCCCATGGAGCCGGTGACGGAGATCATCAACGGGAAAAAGCGCACCGTGGAACGGGTTTTTCTTCCCGGTTACGTGCTGGTGGAGATGGAGCTCGACAACGAACTCTGGCACGTGCTCAAGGACACTCCGAAGGTGACGGGATTTCTGGGCACCGGCGACAAGCCGGTGGCGCTGAGCGAAGAAGAAGTGAGTTCCATCCTCTTCCGTTCAGAGACGGTGAAAGACAAGCCGCGGATGAAGCTCAAGTTTGAGAAGGGTGAGCAGGTGCGGATCACGGACGGGCCGTTTGCCAACTTCAACGGCGTGGTGGATGAGATTAACGAAGATCGCGAGACGCTGAAGGTGATGGTGACAATCTTCGGGCGTTCGACGCCGGTGGAACTGGAGTTTGGCAAGGTGGAAAAGATTGAGTAAAGCGAGCTTCTAGCTTCTAGCTCCTAGCTTCTAGCTGGTTGGCTCTTCTAGCGGGCGCCAGTTCGGGCAGAAGAGAAGGTTGTGGGCTCAAAATTTGCAAGACGAAACGAAAAGCTGGCAGCTAGCGGCTAGAAGCTGGAAGCTGGTTCCAAAGGAACAACTATGGCACCTCCGAAGAAGATTACCGGCTACGTGAAATTGCAGATCGAGGCCGGCAAGGCCACGCCCGCGCCGCCCGTCGGCCCCGCGCTGGGCCAAGCGCAAGTGAACATCATGGAGTTCTGCAAGCAGTTCAACGCCAAGACGCAGAACAAGGAGATGGCCGGGCTGATTATTCCGGTCGTCATCACGGTATACGCGGACCGCACCTTCAGCTTTGTGACCAAAACGCCGCCGGCCGCCGTGCTGCTGAAAAAGGCGGCAGGCATCGAGAAAGGCTCGGGTACTCCCAACAAGGAAAAGAAGGGCAAAGTGACCGAGAAGCAAGTGCGCGAGATCGCCACGCAGAAGATGCCGGACTTGAACGCGGCATCGATTGAGACGGCGATCAAGAGCATCAAAGGCACGGCGCGCTCGATGGGGATTGAAGTGATCGGGTAAGCGCAGGTTTGTTATTAAATGGAAGGCCCTCCGCAATGCGGAGGGCCTTCTCACTTTGTGGCGAAGGCGCGCGGATCTCGACTTCGATTCGCTGAAACTACCGGTCCGTCACCTCGTAGCGCGCGGTCATTCCGGCGAGCATATGGTCCGAGATGTGACAGTGATAGAGCCAGATGCCCGGTGCGTCGGGGACCATGTCGGCAGTGATCATCTGCGCCGAGATGATGGATAGGACGTCGGTGCGCTGGCCGGCGACGATGACGGTGTTGCCGTGCCAGTGTGGGGAGTGCGCGTTGTTGAAGTCGCCGAGCGTGGCCACGTACCAGCGCACATGGTCGCCCTTCTTCATCACCATGAGGGGCATGTTGCCGTAAATGTAGCCATTGATGGACCATTTGACGTTGGTGTCAGCAAAGCCTGTACCGGCGATGGTACCGAAGATCCCGGTTGCCGTGATGGGTCTGAATTCGTACCGGTCGAGTTTTGAGGGATCGGGGATGTGGGCCTTGATGTTGTCGTCAAGATACCAGCTCTCGTTTTCGTTGATGGCGATAAACATGGTCACAAATTCTTTGTCGACATCTTTGGGAGTGCCGCCGGGCCGCGCCATGCCGCGGCGGGTGATGACAAATCCGCCAAAAAGGCCTGAGGCCACATCGCGCAGTTCGTCGCAATGCGAGTGATAGAGCCAGAAGATCGAGCTGGGGTCGTTGGGACCGGGGCCAGCGCGTTCAGGAACCTGCCAGGTATAAGTATGCGTGGCGCCGGGAGCGACGCAGCCGTCTTCCTGATCCTTGCCGCTGGTGCCGTCGTTGTAGTCTGCGCCCTCGGAGTCTTTCTGATAGAGAACGCCGTGCGGATGCATGCTGTAGGGGTGCGTAGCGTTGTTCTTGAAGACCACCTTGATGATGTCACCGACTTCTGCGTGAAGGATGGGGCCAACAAGGCCGAGGTACGCGTCCTGGGTCGGGCGCGGCTTGAACTCGGTAAAGGTGGCATCGGTGTACTCGCGATAGATGGCTTTCTTGTAGACGCGGCCGATGTGGTTGGGACCGGTTTCGGCGAAGCCCTTGGCGATGGCATCGAAAGGCATGCCCATGGCCTCGTCACGGCCTGAGGGGGCATAGTCCCATTGCACTTCGTCGGCCGCGATGTAGTAAGTGCGGGTCTTGCCGGCCTGGCCAGTGGTTGCAGCGCGGGCGGCCTGGACGCAGAAAATCGCGGCGACCAGACACATTGTGGCCAGCGCACCGCGCAGAACACTTGTTTGATTCATCATCCCTCCGCGGGAAAGTAAGGTCGTGATGCGTTCAAGGTCGGGCCCTCGACAACCAGGGATTCACGTGGGTGACGACCAGTGCATGGACGCCAATTTTTGCAGACTGAATCGACTTAGCGCCGAAGGGTGCTCGCGGCAGCAGCGCCCTCCGAGGAGGGGGAAGTGAGCCAGGGCCCTGAGTTTGTGTCCCGGTATGAAATCAGCATACAGGCCGCATGCCGAAAGCGTACAGCTTTTTTGCTTCTCCGGAATTGATCCGAGTGGCTTCGCCATCAGCGCCGCATGCGCCGCAATATGAATGGGGTTTTCAGCGTGAGGGAAGTTTCCGAAGTTCTCAACAAGCTATCACCTTGCTGCCAGGGCGGGCGTGGCATCGACCGGCAAGACGATCGAAAACGCTGTTCCTCTGTCGGGTCCGGCGCTTCGCGAACGAAGCCTGATACTGCCGCCATGCTTTTCGACGATCTGCCTGGTGACCCAGAGGCCAAGCCCGGTTCCTACCGTGCCCTTCGTCGTGAAGAACGGCTCGAAGACGCGGCTACGGATGGAGGGATTGATTCCGCGGCCGTTGTCGATGAAAGTAATCCGGACACAGCCTGCCTCACCGCATGCGGCGCCCTCTTCCGCCGTTGCGGTGGCGGAGATGCGAATCCTGATTTTTCCGCGGAGATCGATCGTGTCGAGGCTATTCGACAGCAGATTGGAGAATACCTGCCGCAACTCTCCGGCAACAGCTGTGATCTCGACGTCTGCGCGAGAATCCTTCTCAATTACGGCCTGCTTTTCACTGATTTTGCCTTTCAGCAGGTTGATTGCGGAATCCAGCACGGCGTTGATCGAAGTGAGGGCCGGCGCATTTGATTCCCGGTAGAATCCCAATGACTGGCGTGCGATATGGGCAACGCGCTGTAACTCCGTATCGGCCATCTGAAGAAAGCGATGAACTGAATCGGGTACATTCTCACTGTGATCGGCCAGGAAGAGCAGGTTGGTAACGGATTCAAGGGGATTGTTGATCTCGTGCGCAATGGTCGCAGCCATGCGGCCCAGGGTAGCCAGCTTCTCGCTGCGCAGCAGCGCCTGCTCTGCTTGCTTGCGGGACGTGATGTCGCTGGCTGCGCCAAGCCATTCGACAATCTCGCCGACGGAATTCAGGATGGGCACCGCGCGGGAGAAGGTCCAGCCAGGCGATCCGTCAACACGTATGATGCGGTGCTCCAGGGCAAATTGGGATTTTCTGCGAATCGCCTTTTGGATCGCAGTGGCGACCATCAATTGATCGTCGGGATGAATGTATTTCTGGAGCCAGGCGCCGCTGGGCGTTTCGGTATCGGCAACAAAATCCCGGCCTTGCAATTGCCTCATCTCGCTCCAGTCGGGACTCATGCGGTAGACCACGTCGGAGCTTGCCGAGACGAATGCACGGAAGCGCTCTTCGCTTTCTCTCAACTGCTGCTCGGCGGTGCGGCGCAGCCGGGCAAGCGCGAGCTGGTTTTCGACGCGCGCCACCAGTTCACGGGCAGAAAACGGCTTGATCAGATAATCGTCTGCGTCTGCCGCAAGGCCTTCGACGCGGGACTCTTCCCCCGCGCGCGCCGACAGCAGAATGACGGGAACGGCGCTGGTTTGCGCATTTCCCCGCAGCGCCTTCAGCAAGCCAAAGCCATCGAGTCGCGGCATCATCACATCGGTGAGAACCAGGTCAGGCAATTCGCGGAGCGCCGACTGAAGCGCGGTTTCGCCGTCTGCGACACACTCGACGCGATAGGCGCCGGCCAGCAGGCGTTGCAGGTAGTCGCGCATGTCTGCGTTATCCTCGGCGAGCACGACGCGAGACCGCGACCGTGGGTCGCCCGCAGACACCGTGGGTGCTTCAGTTTCCTGGCTCGCTTCAGCCGGCAGCCAGCCGAGAGTCTCTTCAAGAAATGCATCCGCGCCGACCATCGTGGAAGCCGCCGTCCGCGCAGCCCCGATGCGCTCAGGGGGAAGATGGGCGGATCGACACGCTAACCGAGGTACCGCGGTCGAGCGCGCTTTCCAATTGCAGGGTGCCGCCATTCAGCTTGACCAGGTCCTGCACCAGGGCGAGGCCGATGCCAGAGCCTTCGTGGCTGCGCTTCTTCGTATTCTTTGCCCGGTAAAAGCGTTCAAAGACGTGCGGCACATCGTCGGCGTCAATGCCGCCCCCGGTATCACGAACCTCAAGCCGCGCCTGGCTTCCGGCAGGCTTGAGCGATACTTCAATACTGCCCTCCAGCGTGTACTTCAATGCGTTGGAGAGAAGATTGAGAACGATTTTTTCCCACATCTCGCGATCGACATAGACAGGCTCGGGGAGTGGAGGGCAATCGACGATCAGCTTGAGGCCGGCGCGCTCAATCGCCGAGCGAAAGACGCTGGCCAGCTCGGCAGTGAGGGCTGCAAGATTCACCGGCTCGAAGACAGCCTCCATACGGCCGGCTTCAATCCGCGAGAAGTCAAGAAGCGTATTCACAAGTTTGAGCAGGCGCAGGCTGTTGCGGCGGGCGATGCCCAGGCCCTTGCGCTGCGCTGCGGGCATTTGTTCCGGCGCGGCCAAAGCGTCTTCAAGGGGCGCCATGATCAGCGTCAGGGGCGTGCGAAACTCATGGCTGATGTTGGTAAAGAAGATTGTTTTTGCGCGGTCGATCTCGGCCAATGCCTCCGCGCGCTTACGTTCCTCTTCGTAGGCGCGGGCATTGGCAATTGCGGTTGCAACCTGGGCTGAAGCCAGCTCGAGAAATCCGAGATAGGAGTCGTTATAGCGCAGCCTGGGGCTGATTCCCACGACGAAGAACCCCGCAAGCTGATGGGCGATATTCGATTTGATCAGCACTACAGCGGCCATGTGCGGCGGATCGGACCACGGGCCCTGCGGCACACGGTCGAATCTGCCTGCCAGGTCGCGCACGGTCACAACCTCTTCGCGCACCCTGCATGACGCGATTGGCCAAATGCGATCTGGCTCTGCCGTCAGATCAATGACCTCCGGACACATTGCCGTGCAGTCCGCGGTTCCTATCTGTGCCGCCAGGTGTGCTGTCTCCCCGCTGGAATCCAGCAAGTAGACGAGCGTAAATGGAATGTCCTTGTCATGATGGGCGAGAGCGGATACGGCCACCCTGCACGCTTCCTCCGCAGTTTTCGCAGCAGCGGATCGAGCGCTGAGGTCGCGCAGAACCAGAACCCGTCGCTCCGACAGAACCTTCTCGGTAATTTCATGCACGGTTGCCAGCACACCGCCAATGCGTCGCGGAGCCGAGGGATCTGGAACGGGGCTGTAGCCGATGGTGAAATGCGTCTCCTCCACAAAGCCGAAGCGGTTCACTTCGAGCTCGATGTCTTCCATCCAGGTGGGGGGACCGCCTTCGAGCGGCGATCGAACAAGAGGCTCAAGAACCGGAAACACCTCGGACCAGCATTCGCGCAGGGGCTTACCGAGCGCAGCATGAGGATGCTTGTCGCCGAGAACTGGAATGTAGGCGTCGTTGTAAATCGAAAGGAAATCGGGACCCCACCACAAAAGCATGGGCGAGCAATTGGCAAGCACCAACCGCGTTGTCGATTGCAGAGCGGGCGACCAGGTCTCCGGAGGGCCAAGCGGGTTCTTTGACCAGTCAAACGCGCGCATCAGCGCGCCCATTTCGCCGCCTCCGGTGAAGAGATTGTGATCTGGGGAAGAGTCCTGATTCGGTTCGTGGCCCGGCAGGATGCTCCGTTCCTCTACAAGATCCACCGGGTTGCGCACGGCCCTTCCTCCAGTGCAACAGTGCGTCAGTTTAAGGAATTAGATGCTGGGGCCAAGGCCCGCATCACCTCTCACCTGACATTGCGCCGAACCCGGGCCAGCGAGGCTCCGTAGTGACGCGAGCCGGAGTGGGTGCCGCCAAGTTGTCTCGCAGGACCACCCAAGAAGCTTAGTAAGTGCGATGCGAAGTTCGCGCATTCGGTTTGTCAGCGACCGAAGATTCTTCGTTCTTCATTTGATTTGTTTACCCGGCGGCGGAACGCGGCGAGGATTCCTCAGAGAGATGGACTGCTCATGGAGTTGCAAGTTCGGACAAGCCGGCCGGCTGCATGCCGAGGATCTCGACTTCGAGGCCGCCAAAGTCGGGGTGGTCGTTTTCGCGGATGCGGTAAGCGAGATCGATTGCGTCGCCCTTGACGAGGCGGAGTTCCATGGCGCGCTCGGCAAGGTTCCAGCCAACAGCGCGGATCGAACTACTAGGCGGAATAGGTGCCTGGACCTGGGCAGCGGGTGCAACCGTCGATGAGGCAGCAGCCTGGGCGAGCTCGAGGCAGAGGTGCTGGCCCTTCATGATGCGCGGCGGAGCAAGCAGGTGTGCGTTGCGAGCAATGAAGACTGGCTCGGGATTGCCGTGGCCGAGGGGCTCAAGCTTGCGCAGCCATCCGGCGAGGACGGGCGTGATGCGGTCGAGAGGAAGCTCCGCGTGAATGCGGAGGAGTCGGGCAGGTTCGCGCGCGGCGAGATGCTCGGCGGCGTAGAGGCGAAGACGCCGCTTGAGTTCGGGCAGCGATGCGGCGGGCAAGGAAAAGCCGACCGCGAAGGCGTGGCCGCCGAAGCGGGTGAAAAGGTCGGAGCAGGTTTCGATGGCGGCCAGGAGGGCGAAGCCGTCGACAGAGCGGCCGGAGCCATGGGCGACGCCGCCATCGACACTGACCACGATGGCTGGCTTGGCGGTGCGCTCGACGACGCGGGAGGCGAGGATGCCGATGACGCCGCGATGCCAGTTTTCGCCGTCGATCACCAGCAAACGGTCGTCAGCGATTTCGGTGTCACAGGCGAGTCGGGTTTCGATCGTCGTGAGCGCGGCGGCCTCAACGTCGCGGCGCTCGCGGTTGAGGCGCTCGAGCTTCGCGGCGAGCTCAGCGGCGCGGTGAGAGTCGCGCGTGGAGAAGAGCTCGATTACGTCCGAAGCCACATCCATGCGGCCGGCGGCATTGATGCGCGGCGCGAGGCGGAAGGCGACGTCGAATCCGGTGAGTTGCTTGCTGGCCGGATCGAGCGCGGCCGCGGCGAAGAGCGCACGCAGGCCGGCGCCAACCGGGCGGCGCAGCTCGCGGAGGCCCAGCGCGGCGATGGTGCGGTTCTCGCCATGGAGGGGAACCGCATCAGCGATGGTGGCGATGGCGGCCATCTTCAGGAAGCTGGGCAGTGTTTTTTCGCGGGCGCGAGCGGGGTCGCGGCGCTCGAGAAGCGCCTGGGCCAACTTGAGCGCAATGGCGGCGCCGCAGAGCGATTTTTCAGGATATGTGCAGCCGGGTTGATTGGGGTTGAGGATAGCGAGGGCCGCGGGGAGCTGTTCATGAGCGTCTGCGAGATGGTGGTCCGTGATGATGAGGTCGAGGCCAAGAAGGCGCACGGTTTCCGCTTCAGCGAACGCGCGCATGCCGGTGTCGACGGTGACCACGACGCGGACGCCTTCAGCATGCGCCGCTTCCAGCACGCTGGATTGCATGCCGTAGCCGTCGCGGATGCGATGCGGCACGTGGAAACGGACGAGACCGCTGGGGCCGCCGAGCATTTCGATGGCGGTTTTGAGCAGGACGACGGCGACCGTTCCGTCGACATCGTAGTCGCCATAGAGAAGAATGGGCTCGTGCGCGGCGATGGCGCGTTCGAGGCGTTCGACTGCTGCCGACATGCCCAGCATCAGAAACGGATCGTGCAGATGCGCGGGCTCTGGATTGAGGAAAGCGAAAGCCTGGGCGGCGCTTGTGATGCCGCGCGCGACGAGCAGTTCGGCAAGCACGAGAGGGAGGCGCGCTTCGTGGGCCAGGGCAGCGGCTTCTTCAGGATGCAGCTCGGCCAGGAGCCAGCGCTGCGGTGGTCGCACGCGCGCAACTTGAGAATTGGATTTTTCTTTTGGACGGCTGCCCGGCGCGGCCGCAGCCATGTTCGCGGGCCCGGCAGTGCCCACGCCGCTTACTCGTCCTCGTCATCGTGCGATTGAGCGTCGTCGATAACGATGTCGTGAAAGCTCTCGATGTTTTCAAGCAGCGACTGGTAGCGCTCGTACCACTCGGTCGTGGTTTCGTGCAGAAAGACGATGCCCTGGTAGATGAAGCCGAGCTGAATATAGCCGAGCATGCCCGCATACTTGCGCAGCCACTTGGCTTCAACCAGCTCAGAGGCTTCTTCATCCGGGAAGTTCATCTCGCCGGCTTCCTCAACGAGCGCGTCGATCTCTTCGCGATCGAGGGTCATCTCGCTGAATGTGACGAAGGGCGCGCCCACGTGCTTGGCCATCTCGACAAAATCCTTCCAGGAGTCGGGATCGCCGCGGCCTTCCCAGAGCACGGACGGTATATCTTCAGTCACGTATCCGGGGAGCCGGTGCAAGCCGTGGCCTTCAATGAAGGCCACCATGTCGTCTTTCAGGGAGAGGAGATTATCGGTGCTCATCGTCAACCTCCCATTCTCGCAGATGGGGGCGGGTTGGATTCAGGAAAACTTTTTTGGGGCTAGCCGGAGTATAAGGAGGAGACGAGGGCTGAGGTTCCGGCAAGACGAGCTCCTGGGATGGGGTCTTCGGCGTGGGCGAGGCGTTACTCTGGAGACGACCATGCCAGGTTTGGCCTGCCGAGGAGGATGCCCTCTTGCCCCCGTTTGAGCGCCACGTTTTCGTCTGCCACAACGTCCGCCCAGCCGATGCGCCGCGGCCCTCCTGCACCCGCGATGGTCAAAGCGAATTGCACACGCGGCTGAAGCAGCTGAGCCGGGAAGCTGGGCTCGACGGCAAGGTGAGGATTAACAAATCCGGCTGCCTGGACCAGTGCGAGCACGGACCTACGGTGGTGGTGTATCCCGAGGCGGTGTGGTACGGCAACGTGAAGCCGGAAGATGCAGCGGAGATTGTGCAGGAGCACATGGTGGGCGGGCGGCCGGTGGAGCGGCTGCGGCTGGCTGAGGGTTGCATCAACACGAAGGCGTGCCCGCATAAAGAGGGAATAAGGTGTAAGGAATAGGGAGCAGGAAAGCGAGCGATGAAGCGCAGAGAATTCTTGAAGGCGGCGGCATCGGCATCGGCTGTGAGCCTGATGCCGGGCGCGAAGGCAGCGGCGATGAGCAACTATGCTATTTGGGTCGACACGCGCGATCCGGTAGCTGGTTCGCCGCCGGTGGCATGGGCGGCCGAACAACTCCGTCACGAACTTGCTCAAAAAGGCGCATCCTGCAGAGTGGTCGATGCTCCGGACGAAGTAATGAATTCAAGCTTCTATGTGGTGGTTGCCAGCCGCGCCTCGCATTGGGCCTCAACTTTCGCCGGCGCCAGCGCCACAATGGACGGCGCCGAGCGGTTGCGTATCTCCCCTGGAAAATTCAGGAGCGCGCCGGCGATTTATGTTTCGGGAACCGACGTGCGCGGATATGTTTACGGGCTGCTGGAACTTGCAGAGCGAGTGCGGTTCGGGACCAATCGAACGTTCGTACTGCGATTTACGAACGTGCTCGAAGAGAGGCCGGCCAACGAAGTACGCAGCGTGGGCCGCTACTTCTGCAGCGAGTTGGAAGACAAGTCGTGGTACTACGACAGGGAATTCTGGCTCGGCTATCTGGATCTGCTGGTTGCGTCGCGGTTCAATCGATTCTGCCTGGCATTTGGATTGGAATACGACTTTCCCAGAGGTGTAACGAGCGACTATCTGCATTTTCCTTATCCGTACCTGGTGGAGGTTCCGGGTTACGACGTGCGGGTGACGCAGCTTGCGGAGGCAGATGGTACGGTGCTCTCCCAGCCGCGCACGCTGAGCGAAGCGGAGCGGAAAAAGAACTTCGACGCGCTGCGTTTTATTGCGGCGCAAACTGCCGCGCGGGGCCTGCAGTTCCAATTGGGCATCTGGACACACGCCTACCAGTGGACTGACAGCCCGCATGCTTATCACCACATCGAGGGCCTCACCCCGGACACGCACGCAGCGTATTGCCGCGACGCGCTGGCCCTGATTCTGAAGGAGTGCCCGGAGATCCAGGGACTGACAATGCGCGTTCATGGCGAAAGCGGAATCCCTGAGGGGAGCTATGACTTCTGGAAAACGTTGTTTGAGGCAATCAAGGGCTGCGGGCGAACGGTTGAAATCGACATGCACGCCAAGGGCGTGGACGAGAAGATGATCGACATCGCCGTAGCGACCGGGATGCCGGTCAAGCTGGGCGCAAAGTATTCGGCAGAACACCAGAGCCTGGGATATCAGCAGGCAGACATTCGTTCGCTCGAGATTCCGAAGGCGGAACACGAGGGCGAAGGGCCGTTCACCTTGAGCTCCGGGTCCCGCTCGTTTACGCGGTACGGATACGCGGACTTTTTCAAGGCTGGGAGCAAGTACAAATTGTGGTTCCGGCTGTGGCCGGGAACGCAACGCCATTTGCTGAGCGCCGACCCCGAGATGGCGGCGGCTTATGGGCGGACCGCGCATTTTTGCGGCGCGGTTGGGCTGGATTTGATGGAGCCGCTTACCTTCAAAGGCCGCGAGGGATCGGGAAAGCCTGGCAGCCGATGCGCGTATGCCGATGCGACGCTGACCCCCAAATATGATTGGCAGAAATTCGAGCTCCACTATCGCGTGTGGGGCCGCAAGCTCTACGATCCCGACGCGAATGCTGAGGCGTGGCGGCGCTGGCTGCGGAGCGAGTTTGGTTTGGGCGCACTCACCATGGAGACGGCCGTCGCCAATGCGAGCCGGATGTTGCCGCTGTTCACCTCGGCGCATCTGCCATCAGCCTCGAATCATTCGTTCTGGCCGGAGATCTATACGAATATGCCGATGGTGATCGGCAGCGAGCCGTCGCCTTATAGCGATACGCCAGCGCCAAAATGCTTTGGCACGGTGAGCGCGCTCGATCCGGTAACTTTTTCGACGATCGAAGAGTGCGCTGCCGACCAGCTCGCGGGCTCGCCCGGCGCTAGGTACACTCCGATCGAAGTGGCGCAATGGATGGAGGATTGCGCAGACGCATCGAGCGCGGCGCTGGACGAGGCGCGCCGTAAGACGCCTGCACGGCGCTCGCCCGCATTTCGCAGAATCGAAGCGGACGTGGAGATTCAGATCGGGCTGGGCCGCTTCTTTGCTTCGAAGCTGCGCAGCGGCGTTTTGTTCGCGATCTCCGAGCAATCAGAAGACGCTCAAGTGGGTCGACAGGCGCTCGACGAGTATCGGATGGCTCGCGAGGCGTGGGCGGACATGGCAACACGAGCCGCCGCCGTTTATCGCAACGACATCACATACGGCAGTACGCCGATGCGACGAGGGCACTGGAGCGACCGGCTGGCCGCCATGGACAAAGATATTCAGGCACTGACAGCGCAGGTGCTCGCGGCTGCGTCTGGAGCCATGTCGACGCCGAACTCCAGGGCGGCAATGCAAAATGCAACCGGCAGGCCGTCGCGCCCAGCGATTGAGTGCATCCACACTTCGCCGGTCACGTTCCAGCCTGGAGAAGCGCTCAAGCTGTCGCTTTCGATTCCCCAGGAGAGCGTGGAACCCACCATGGCGTCGGTGTCTCTTCGTTATCGCCACGTGAACCAAGCAGAGCGGTGGAAGCGGTTGGAAATGGAGCGGGACGGGGAGGTTTTTACGGCGACGATTCTTGCGGAATATACGCAGTCGCCCTACCCGCTCGAGTACCGATTTGAGCTGCGCACGAAAAGTGGAGCGGCGTGGCTCGAGCCGGCGTTCAATGCGACGCTGTCCAATCAGCCATACTATGCGGTGTCAAGAAGTGGGGCGTAGCGAGCGCCTCAAATGCCGGGTGCCGCGCACGGGCAGGCAGGGAACCGTGAGGGGCGACGCCACGGTGTACAGGCGCGGGTGCGATGCGTTATTCTGAAACTTAACCCATGATTTTTTCCCGCGATTACATTGGGTATCTCGCCCGCCGTACGGTCAAGCACCTGATTGACGCCAAGTTGATCACCACCAGCGACCGGAAGGTGACCGAAGAGCGCGTCAATACAGCGATGCTGGAGGAGATGTCGCTGGAGGACCGCATCAACGAGGAGGTGCGCGTGATTCTGGACGCGTACAGCGAGGAGATGCGCAAGAGCGGCGCGCAATACGCGGAGATGTTCAAGAAGGTGAAGACCGAGCTGGCGAAGAAGTACAAGGCGGTGCTATGAGGATCAGCCGCGACAAGCTGAACAAGCTGGCCCACACCGTAGCGGACACGCTGGCTGAAGTGGATGCGGTGGGATTTCTTGAGGACCGCAACACGATTCGCCAGGAGGCGCGCAAGGCGCTGGAGATTCTGCTCGTCGAGGAAGCCAAGATCGACGGGATGGCGCGGCAGAAGATCGCCAACCAGCGCAAGATCATCCTCGAAGGCTCGCAGGAGTGGGAAATTCTGTACCGCAAATATTACAACGAAGAAGTGCGGAAATTGGGGATCTGAGGCGGGACCTGCTCCTTTGGCCCGGAGCAGGACTTTTGCTAGAGTAAGGATGGTGCCCGCGTCCGCGGGCTGCCCCCATAAAAATAGTGGCGCTATCGTCTAGGGGTTAGGACGTGAGATTCTCAATCTTAAAACCCGGGTTCGATTCCCGGTAGCGCTACCATAATTTTCCATCCCATTTGTTCATAATGGCTTAGCCTGCCACCCTCGCCCGTTGTACTACTTTGGCACTACATTTCGGCATTCCTTGCGCCGATTGTTCGCTAAAGTTTCCCGGAAATTCAGTATTAGGTTTCCGGGGACTGCGTGCGTCGGGAGACTAGAGTAAGCATTTACGAGCGGGTGAAGCACGGCGCGAAGTGGCGCCGTCAAAGGGTTCAAATCCCGCTCCGGAAGGCAAATGGCACCTTGTATCTCAAGGACGATCGGCAGGGTGTGTTCCAACTCTCCTGGTACGAAGAACGCCAAAAGCAGTGGCAGAATGTAAAAGGCCGAGTCAGCGAAAATGAGCTCCCGTTCCTTTCCGACGCCATTTCGCAGGCCGAAGACAAATCCTGGTTCTTAGACAATCAAGAGCGCCGTGTCTATGACCCAACGACGGACGTCGTGGAGCGGAAGAAGCTCTCTGTCGAAGTACCGCGCTACATTGAGGCCAAGAGCGGTTGTAAAAAGACGGTGTCTGCGCACGAACACGCCGTGAAGGAATTCCTCGAATGGGCGAAGAAGCCCAAGAGGGGAAGGGGACTGGTCTACGTCGACGAGATCTCGAAGCCCTTGCTCCGCAGATTCTTTGAGTATCTGGTGGATGGTGATGAGGACGATGACGGGCCGGCGAATCACCCTTTCACCGCGGCATTCAAAGTGATGCGCATCAACTCGTTCGTCCGCGCGGTACTCGGTCTTGAACCGGGGAAGGGGCCAGTCACCAAGAAAGATTTCAAGCGCGAGCTCAAGTGCAATCGAGTTCCCGAGATCTATACCAGGCAAGAACTGGATTTGTTGTTCTCCGTGATGGACGAGGAAGAGCATGTAACCTTCTCGACCTTGTACGAAGCCGGGCTGCGCAAACGCGAACTGATGCACCTGGAAGACTCAGATCTGATCAGCGACGAACTCGTGCCTGGTTGCTTCAAGACCGAGATCCGGGTCGAGTCGAAACCGCACTGGAAGCACCAAACCAAAACGGGCGGCGACAGACTTGTGTACGTGCCGAGAGAGCTGATGGAGCGGCTGTTGCGCTGGAAGGAAAAGGCGCGGCCGTCAAAACTGCTATTCGGAACCTCGGCGGGTAAGCCGGATCACCACCTCTGGGATCGCTTGAAAACAATCGCCCAAAGAGCTGGTTTAGATCCGGCAACAGTCTGGCTTCATAAATTTCGTTCTACAGCTGCGACGAACTGGCTACGCTCCGAGCGCTTCGGCGGAAAAGGTTGGGATATAGGATATGTCCGTCAGCAGCTCGGTCATACGGATATGCACTCGATCGAGCACTATGTCGCAATGGTTAGAAACGAAGAAATGGCACTGCTCGAAATGGCTCATCACCAAGAACTACTACCGCGCAAATCGATTACTGTTCAAGGCCATCCCCAAACTGCCAAAGTTTTGCAGTTCAAGCGCAAGTAAGAGGGGCGCTCAACGCGGATCTAAAAGCAGGGAAGGCAAACAAGCTGCAAGCGGGCTCCCGAGAAACCGGCCTGCGCCAGTGATCGCCGTATCGTCGCGGCCAACAGGAGCGTGCCAGTCCAGCACAATCATTGGGCTCAGCATCTGATGGGTCAGCGATATGCAACACCCGCTTGCGGTCGGAGCTTCGATCGATCCATTTCGACACTAGACTTGTTAGCACTTGAGTAAACAAGTTTACGTTCAACCTGTGTTATCGCGGTCGTCCTTGCTTCCAACTCGCTACGATCTACAATCGCGGCTTCGGAACGCACCTTGCAGGCTCCCTGGAGCTGGGGCCGTGCATCGGGTTAGGCGCGCAGCGAACTGCACAACCCTTCTCAATCGTCCAGATAGACTAATATCCGTCAATTTCGGGAACCTTCTTCCTTCTCGATCGCATAACTCCGGAAACCTTTAGTAATCATATTTGTCTAAATAATTTGGAGAGAATTGTCTGGATAGATACCAACGGTATAAGTTCAGGTATTCGATTCTCCTACAGCCATGCGAAGAAGAAATTGTCCAAAACCGTTGGCATTTTGTGTATAGCTCCGTATATCTGATGTTACCTGGACGATCCTGTCATGTTACTCGCTTGACGGTGCCTGAAACTGGGTCCAGCCTTAGAATTATGGGCGACCAGTTAGCACCTCCGAAAAATGTTTTGGGTCCGGCGACTCCCGAACCTGACAAGTTGTCACGTTCGTCCGCCTGTGACTACTACTCAAAAATGGTGAACCCCGAGAAAGACGCCCCGGAACGATTTCAGGCAGAGGTTAGTAAGCTCAAGGATGAATTCAACGCTCTCGATAAAGAGGTACGGGCCGGCGGCAAGAGTATCGTTCGCGGGATCGGTCAAATGATTCCCGCGTTAGCGCAGATGGAACCTTTCCTATCCCGCAAGGGTGAGCACCACGAGCCACATTACGTGAAGATGCTCATTGCGGCCGGCCTGCCAAGTTGGGAAGATTACAAAAAGCAAGTCGCAGCTGAGTTTGAAATGTCGGTGCGAACGGTTCAGCGCAAGTTAGAAGAACACAGGGGGTACCCTAGGGAACATCAGCCGCGGCGTCTAGCTGACGGGAATGGCTCAGGGAGCGCGGGCGAGGCACGGCCAGACCCGGCACAGGCGACTGCTGTGGCAACCGCTGCCAAGAATCTAGCGGGCGCCAAGAAGGAGCAAGCTGTCACCGCCGCCGACTCTAGTGCCTTGACAAGTGAAAACAACAGCACGCCAGACAACGGCGTGGTGATCAATCCAACCGAATCTGACTCCGCTGGTGTGCGGCTTGCTGAGGAGGGTTTCCTGATTGCGGCACTTCCTGTAGCCGAGCCCGAAAAGGTCGCGGCAGCGCCCGACAAGCCTGATCCGTCCGTGAGCAAGTTGAACGCGGAGCCTGATTGGAAGCAGATCCTGGTTCAGCTGATGGATGTACTGGAAAAGTATGGCGAAAAGCTGCCCCTTGCCGTTCTCAGCCAGAAGCGCGCCGTCGAGAAGCTCCTCGAGGGCAAAGACCTGCCCTTTGCTGCCCGTGAGGTTCCCCAACACCCCGCCAAGCGGTATCAGAAACCCAAGAAAGTGGATTCGAGGGCAATCTCTGCTGCGCCGTGAAGGCCAATGGCGAAAAGAAAGCGGGGAAGACCTTTGAGGTTGAAACCGACGCTGATAAGGCGGTTGCGAACCTGAGCTTGCCGGTTGTCCCGCTCTCAGATATTGGCGCCGCATCCACAACGCTCTCCGCGGGCGTCACGCTTGAAGGCGCCGAATGCATGGACCTGCATGAAGGGGCGGCCTGATCAGCCGAACAAACTCAGAACAACTGCGCGCACCCTGCTTCGGTTGTCATGGACTTTCGCGGCACATATTTCAACTGAGGTGCCTGGTGAAGCGGCCTGATACGCAGTATTAGCAAAGCAGAGAAGTCCTGGGGTTGTCCAGACACCAGCGCGCTCAAGAAGTTTTCACCAACACGACGAAAGGAAGATCGGATGAATAGCATCGACGGTTACACCGCATCCTACCTGGCAGATTATGCCTATTTCGCTGAACGCGACGGTGATGAGGGCTGGGAGATTCAGATTCAGGCGCCTGGATTGCCTGTTTTCAAAGTCCATCACATTGGCCCAGTTTGTCATGAGCCGAACTCAATCGTACTTGCTAACGCGCAGACAGGCAGGTTGACTCGCTTAATCGCAGACGAGGCAACCATGGCGACCTTCTGGTGTCTCTCGAGCATCTGCTGGGCCCTTGGAACTAATGAGAAGCGGGAACGGGAAGTCATCGCTCCTAGCGAGTCAGAGCCCCAGAAGATCGCAACTGCGCAAAGCGCCATGCACGTCTCCCCTGGTCGGAAGAAGAGCATCACGAAAATCACCCGGCGGGACCGCGACTTCCTTAAGTCGTTGGGCATCG
Organism: uncultured Acidobacteriaceae bacterium; assembly: GCA_963751285.1. Lineage (GTDB taxonomy): Bacteria > Acidobacteriota > Terriglobia > Terriglobales > Acidobacteriaceae > Telmatobacter. The sequence goes on from CAVVUE010000023.1 coordinate 150,326, forward strand.
ATCCGGACTTGGAGGTGGACAATGCCTAGGTCGATTCTCACGCTAAACGGGTGGACAGATGCCGACTTCTACGCCAACCCCGAACTGCGCCTGGAGTACAAGACGTGGCTATCCTCAGTGCGCAGCCTGCCATCCACAGGGGCGGGCTCTAGTCGCGCGCAAGAGTCTAAAACTGCACCGAAACCACAGAAGTAAGGGAGATCTCTATGAGTATCGACAACTATATCTGGGCGCCGGTAGGCGTCCGCAACGGCAGAAGTATCCCGTATAGGAAGTACAAGTCGTGGAAAGAAATGATCGAAGTCGAGAGTCCGTCTGTTACGCCACACCAGGTATTTTTGGCGCACGGCGGGAACATCCTGATCGATGAGCAGTACTTCTTTGAGTCCGCGGTTGACGCATGGTGGTTCTGGCACCAGGGTTACGAGGGACGGCTATGCGTGAATGACGAGGGTGCATCCGTGCCCTTTGATCGGATGGCGCTTTGGATTGACGGCGAAGAGGTCGATTCCCGCGGCTATCCCGCCGTGAGCCGCCGATAAGAAGTGACTGAATGCAGTATCAGCGAAAAGCAGTTCCCCTCGGGCCGGCGCCGCGGACCAGCCGGACCGAACGGGCATCGGAATCGGATCGGAACAGATTTGCCGAGTAAGGTCGAGTTCGAGCCGTCCGACTCGAGAGAGGGAATTCAGCGATGAACCAGAAGAAGGGGCTGATCGTCGGGTGCGTACTGGGTGTCAGCTCCCAACCCTATAGCGACTGGCATTGGTGGCAGTTGCCGCTTTTGCTTATCTACTGTCCAGCAACGGAGCCGCGTGCCGATCGATTTGTTCGGACTGAAGACATGGTGCGCCTCGAGGCAGCCGGCTTCGTGCCACTCGGACTTGTTGCGACCAACCTGGACGGCCAGGCGGGTCTCGGCCTAGTGATCGGAGACGAGACGCCGGCGACAATTCGGCAGTACCTGCTCCAGCAAGAGCAGCAGATCCTCAACGAGGCTCTTGAGTGTGAAAACCTTCGAGGTGCCGCATGAGTAATTGGGTAGACATGCATCTCGATGTATTGGCCACGAGTCCTGCAGAAATCAATCAGATTGAGCGCGCCTTGCAGGAGCCGTGCGACGAATTAATCGCATGGCGCGCTCAGCGGTCTGAAAAGGAACCATAATGAGTAAGACAACTGGCACAGAACTGGCGCTCATCCCGCCGACCGTTGCAGTTGAGGTAAGTGCAACGGTAGACCCCGACGCCGATCCACTTATGACGCGGCTTGGGGCGATGACCACCCCTGAACTCACGACATATATAAAGGATGAGATTGCCCTCGGTGAGCGCGTGCTGGCCGACGAGAAGCTGGCCGCCGACGAACACAAGCGGATCAAGGGTCAGCGGTTGCAGGTCACCTACGAAGTCATCTGTGCCCTGCGGGAACTCAAGTCCCGGTGCAAGGCGTCGAAGACTTGGGAGAAGGCGCTCAAGGAATGCGGGATCGCTCCCAGTACGTGGCGCTCATGGGACTGCCGGGAACTGAACCAGTTGACGACCGGCAAGCGCACCAAGAGCCGCAAGGCTAAGCCCGATGGCAGGTCACTCGCTCAGATACAGGCTGACTTGGTAGCGGCCAAGGCAGCGGTGGACGCCGAACGGGCGGCATCGCTGGCGCGGCCCGATCCGGTTGAAGTCGAAGCCGAGTATATGGATGCCCCCGGTGAACCGGAACCTGAGTTCAAGCCGAAGCCCCGGACAATCAAGCAGATTGAGAAGGCGTTAAAGGAAGCCGACGCCGACTCCGATGCCATCACGTGGCTGGAACAGGTCGTGAAGGCAGCGGCCTCGGAGAAGGGCGATGGTGGTGGGGCGACCAAGGAAGCCATCAATGCACGTCGCGCCCAGCGGCTGATGGCAAGCCTGTGGTCAGAGTCCGAGAACATCCACCCGTATCCAACCCGCGAGGAGTTGGAGCGACTGAAGGCTGATGAGTCGGCTCGGCTGACTCCTTCGGTTCCTCTGGCGGATATGACCACACCGGCACCAGCGGCACCGGCCAAGACCCGCAAGCCACGCGGCAAGTGGCCGCATACCTTGATTGTTCCCTTCCTGAGGTCGACGACTTTCCGGCCTGGCCGGATCTTCTCAATATCCACCACGACCTCGCGAAGGCGAAGTCGATCGATGATGACGTTTCTCGGGGCGCAGTTCTTGGTCTCATCGACTCAACTGCCGAAACTTACGAAAGTGCCGCCGCGCTTCTTCAATTGCTCGCCAGCCGCCAGGCTCTTAATGAAAAAATTGCGGAGGCCCCGCAGGCTGCTCTTATTGGCATAGGCGAGTACCTGGCGAAGATGAGCCTGGAGGATATCCTCCTGGACTCGCTCATGCAGGTCTGCCAAGAGGTCAATTCCCTCGAAAGCACGAGGCGTGACCTTGTGGGCAAAGCTGTTGTGCTACCCATCGGAGCCGAAGAGAATGAAGACTTCGCCGCCGCTCTCGAGCGTCTGAAGAACGGCAAAGGCGCCTTTGCTCTCCCATTTGGCAAGCGGGATGCTCGCAAACTAGTCGAAGAAGTGATCGTCCTCGGCTCGGCGCCGGCCAAAGTAGAGCAATGGGAATTAGTCTCCGATGCTCTTGAGTGGAGAGTCGCCGCCAAGAAATGCGTCGCTAGATGGAACTCCGTCGTGGCAGAGTTCGGACTGACCCCTCAAAACGGGGACATCGACGATTCGTTCAAGCGTATCGTTCTGCTCCGGGGCCAAATAGTCGACCTGCACAAACTAGCATTTGAATTCGACGCGAAATTGCCCAGCGCAATTGAGAGAGTTTTTGGGCAACGCGTCGTCGCGCAGTTCAAGGAGCAGGGAGACCCGCTTTTGCAGACTATCCAGTTTTGTTTGCAGGTTCATCTGGATCGTCGCAATCTCGCTTCAGCGCTCTTGCGGCATGAGGGGATCAAGCAAAAGCTGATTGGCCGAGAAGGTCCCATTGTCGATAACATCCAGGAATTTCTCATCGCAAAGCTTGGCAATCGAGACATTGATGAGATCGAGCTCCAGAGACGGTGGCATGCTCTGCAAGCCGAATTACTTCGACTCTGTAGCCTCAGGCCTGCCTTGGATCAAATTGCGCATGTCTCTGCTGAGATCGAAGCCTCCGGCGCACGACGCTGGGCAGTACGCGTTCGCACGCAGGCTGCGGAGGCTGATCACGATCCGGTGATCCCCGCCGAATGGCGAGAGGCCTGGGAGTGGCGTTGTGCCTCCACCTTCCTCGACACTATCGACGTTCATCATCAACTGCGAAACCTGTTCGTTGAACGCCAGTCGCTCACAGATTGGGAATTGAGCCCCTGGGATCCGACGGCCTGGACAACACTGTCTGGGTCTATTCGAAGGAAGTCGATCCCTATGCAGTCGATGCAGAGGAGGCCGACGTCGATGAATAAGCGGCCTTTCCTCAATAAGCGCATCGACGAACTCGAACAGGTATTCAGAGACGCCGGTTCTGACGGTAAGGTTTTCGGGACGCTGGAAGGCGAATTAGTGAACAGGAAGACCCCGCGCGCAGTGAGCCTTCTGAGAAAAGTGAGAAGGGTGCTGGCAAACCCAGGATTGGCCGGCGGCGGGTCCGAGCCCACGTTGTTTGATCCTCGATCGCACGAGGCTTCACCACCTGCACCAACTTCTGTTTCAAGAGAGCAAGAGTCTCGGCCGAATATCGGATTCACGCTCCGGCCGCCTGAATTGCCGACGTCAACTGTAAGTTCCACACGCTCGGCATCGGTGCCGCCAAATCAGCCCGCTCGCCGCAGCGAGCCAATTCAGTTTCCCTCGGTAATTGAGCAAGTAAGAATGTCCGCACCGAGCCAAATTGTATCCCTGGAAGATGCGTGCAAGATCTTGCACGTGACGTTGGGATCGGATTGGGAGACTATTGAGAAAGCGCGAAGTCAAATCGTCCAATCAACTCGTTCCAAGTACGATCAGCGGCATCCTCCTTCTGTTGCGCGGTGGCAGTGAAGGCCAACAGACTCTTCATCAAGGCTTCCGCCTGTCGAGTACTGGTGGCGAGATCAAGGCTGAGGATATGGAGGACCTTCAGTAGCGGAAAAATCTCCGCTCGAGCGAGATGGGCGTTCCCGATCTCCTGCAAAATGGCGACCACTTCGTCGCAGTAGCGGATTGCTGTCGAACTGAGCAGGCCGGGACTGACCAGGCGTTTTTCAAAATCCTGCGCATCGCTCGAAGCCCTATCCGACTCCCAAAAAAAGCAACAGCAGTGTTCCCAATGTGCCGGCAAAGAGGGCCAAGTCTCCAGAATTGCCTGCTGCGGACCGGTGAAGAAGAAGCCATAGGAATCCTCCGAGAGCCGGAACGAGAATGGCTAGATAGCTGAAAATCTCCTGCTCGCGATGACGCAGTGCCTCCAGAAGAGCTTCATGCATTGTCTCTGCAATGGACGATTCAGCCATGGAAACGGGCCCCCTCACTACTCATTACATTTCGAGTCCTCAGACCATTCCTTCAAAGATATCCCTTATGGCACACGCTCTCGGTAGTAATCAGCCAGAGTTCGATGCGCGAATGAGGTTGATTATGAGAGTGTATGAGCGCTCGCGACCGCCTCGACGAATCTTTTGCTACTCCAGATCTCCACGATCCATTAACTCTCTAATCTCATCAAAACATTCCGGCTGTTGATTCAGATCGATTTTTCTCTCGAGCGTACGCATTAGAATTGACCAGCTCCGCTCAATGGGTACCGGGAAATTCGAACTCTTCGTCGCATCCGCAAACACTCGGGACACGTCATCGAGCGTTAAAGAGAGTGCTTCCCTGATGGATTGCACATCCTCGACAACCGCTGGAGCCAAGGACGAGAACCTCGGATCAAAGAGTGGAAATTCCTTCAACAGGTCCCCAGATATTCCTCCACAATTTGAGGCCCCGTTGAGATCGTAAGCACAAACTAGCAGGAAAAGTGGAAGTGCTTGCCTCAGTTTCTTTCGACGGCGCAGAAAACTCGCCATCGCGTAGTATGTGTTTCTGCAGAGACCAAGATTACCTTCGTTTGCATATTGCAATGCTCTCTTATTGAGCAAGGACCACTTCACATCATCGCTACTTGGCGGAGTAAACCCCTTGTCCAAAAACCGACGCTTGAGCGATTCCTTTTCCGCCTCGAACTCGCTCCGAGAGAATAGTCCCCGAAGCTCACGCAAGTCACCGCTTGCAATCTCTAGTGAAAGCCGATTTGTAGCAATGAACTGCACCGCTTCATCAGAACACACAAACAGTGCTTCCCTGCTTCCGAATAATTCACCCGTCGGATCGATGCCCGCCAAGCGCTCGGCAAGTTGTTCCTTGGTGCCGGAGAGTTTCAGTCCGTGGGAACGGCATAGTTCTTTGAGATCAGCGACACCACGCCTGTAGAAAATGCGCCATTTCACATCATGTGCGTTGTGGAGCGCCCCGTCACGAATGAGGCGACGAACGGCTGAATCGACACTTTCCCCCAGGATTTCATCCCAGTCATACGATCTCGGGAGATTCGCGACTGCATTCGGACTGGCAAAGTACAACAGCAATTGCTGATGTCCCTCCGAATCACGCCAACCCGGTTGCATGGGACTTGAAGTAACCGTCGGGACTATCTCAAAGGCCGGCGGCGGTAAGATCCCGGGACCTTTCGGATGCACTTGCGCTACCAGATCTGCGCTGGATGTGAGGTCGGGTGACGCAGGCGAGTTCTCCGGCCGCATGTCCTCGCTTTGCCTCGAGCGTCTGCCCAACATGGAGATGAATCTCACAGGATTCCCGTTCTGGCAACACAGTCGTGCATAGTCAATCCTAGTCGAAACCCGCCCGAGCAGAATGATGATCCGCAATAAAGCGGCACAAAAGTGGCGCGAGCTTTCTCGTACCGTGATCGAGACTTAAGTCTCTATTTCAATTGCAATCGAGGGCGCCTGCCTCGATCATATGCTGCATTTCCGAGTAACGCTGCAGGAACACTTGTGCTCTCTCTTGAGTGTGGCTGGCTCCGATGAGGCCTATTCCTTGTGGGGATATCTGAATGCCTGCGAAACCGCAACAAATAAACACTTAAAAGGAGGACAGGACGATGGCAATGGTGAATGGCACAGTTCAACTGAACCAGCTCAACGACGCAGATATGGCCAAGGTCTTCGAGTTCAAGGCAGCCCATGAAGGCAAATTCTCCTTCGACTTCCACCCGCCCCAACCGGGGCAATACAACCCACCCACCGGGGCCAACATGGTAACGCTCGGCTGGACAACGGTTGAGGCACTGGATCTAATCGATGCGTTCGTGAAAGAGCTGCTGAAGACCCCTTAGCTCCTGAAATCCACGGATCCTCGATGAAACTGACACGGAAAGAACACATTATCCCGCGGATGCTCCTTGCGCAATTCATTGCGCCAGACGGGAGGCTATGGGTCTATACAAAGGGCAAACCTCCGCGGCTCAGCAAGCCGGAAAACGAATGTGTGGAGCACGATTTCTTTGAGTTCGAACTCCGCGGCAAGAAAACGAACAATAGCTACGAAAAGTGGCTCTCTCAGATCGAAGCTGATGCCGCTCTCCTACTCGAACCCATCATTCAACGGCGCCAGATCAGCAACCGCGACGCGCAGGTATGGGCCACATTTGTCGCATCCCTCTTCGGACGGACTCGAAAAGTGCGAACGCAGATTTCCGAAGCGATGACGCAAAGGTTTCGAAAACAAACGGATGATCCCGATTTCATCCTCGATCTGCAACTCTCCCTTTTGCAAAAAGGAGAACTGCTTTACGCCGATGACCTGAAACGCGCAGTGGCAGAGATCCGTAATGCGATGGATGCCAGCCCATCCTTTTACCACGTATCCGCTTTGCCCAACCGGGTCCGCATCATTGTGGAATCGCTTCTTACTCGTGCCTGGCACACCATCGAAGCTCCACCGGATCATTATTTTCTGATTTCAGACTGCCCCGTTGTTACCTATGAGGTGCGGGATGGGCAGCCATTCCCCGGAGCAGGCTTCGGCAAAGAAAATACCGCCGTTTTGGTCCCTGTCAGCCCGAAACATATCTTCGTTGCATCTCCGCAGCACTTCAACTGGAGAATAGTTGCAACCATCTCTGGAGTAACAAATATAAATCGCTTGATTGTCCAATTTGCACACAGAAACGTCTACTCGAACGTCGAATCCGAAGAAATAAGGGCGCTGGTTGACACGGAAATCGACACCGTTGTGTTCGGCAAGAATGCGTTCTTGCCGCCGACAAGCTAAGTGAGCTGTAATCTGCCACCACCGCCGTTTTTGGGCACGCTGCCGCTATCTCGTCACTGGATAAATACTGTTTATTGAGGGAAGGATGCTCCGCCCTTCCCTCGCTGCATCCGCCGATTGAACTGGCGTTTTACGCTACCTCTCCCAGCGGAGTCGGGTAAGGGAACGGCATTGCTGCCGCTCCCTCCCCTAAGAACCGGACGTGACAGTTTCCCGTCATCCGGCTCAAGCCGTGTGTAAGCCCCGCGTGAGCGGAGCCGGTAGAACACATCACCCAAGGAGTCAGCGACGGGGGTGGGCTCCTCTAAATCTCTTTCGAGACTCGAAGTAGCCACGCCACAGTGGGTCGAACGGGTTGGCGTCCGACTTCACCTTCACGTAGCGCTGGATGGCGATATCGGTGGGGTCAACCAACCGAACGACATCCGGACCCGACCTTTGCGCGTGAGAACTAGCCAGTGCAGCAAAGTACCACTTGCGTTGCCCGAAACAGTCCCAGTACCGATGTAGTATCCAGCTAGAAGACTTGTTCGGGTGTCTCCGCGTTGCCCATCGCCAGAGCGAGTACCAGAGCGCCATTCTCACTTTCCGATACGCCGAGTCTGCCCCGATATGGCGGTGATAGGATGCCCAACCACGGATGATCGGGTTGAGCAGCCTGATCATATTCTCCTGTTTAGCGGCGCGATTCGAGCGAATCGTGTCACGTGCCTTCTTCAAGAAGGCGTGCATGTTCTTCTTGGAAGGCGTAATCAGGAGCTTGCCGCCGTACTTACGCAGGTTCTGCCCCAGGAAGTCGAAGCCCTGTTCGATATGCGTGATGCAGGTTTTCTCCGGTGAGAGCTGCAAGCCTCGTTCGGACATGAACTGTTCGACCAAGGGCTTGACCTCATCCTCCAGTAGCTCTTTCGAGCAGCCAGTGATGATGAAGTCATCGGCATAGCGTACGAAGTTTACTTTCGGCCTGTAGCACTGTCCTCGGATTATCTTCTTGCGGAAGGTCTCCTTGAGCAGTCGCTCCAATCCATCCAGCGTCAGGTTCGCCAGCGTGGGCGAGATGATTCCGCCCTGCGGTGTGCCTGCCTCCGTAGGAAACAGCGTTCGATTTTCCATGAAGCCCGCCTTCAACCATTTCCTCAGTACCTCTTTGTCGGTGGGGATATGAGTGAGCATCCATGCGTGACTGATGTTGTCAAAGCAGCAACGGATATCGCCTTCAAGTACCCACTGAGGACCGATTTTTCGAGCCAGCACGGTGAAGCACTGCTCGATGGCATCGGCGGTCGAGCGTTTCGGTCGAAAGCCATAGGAGTTGGGATCGGCGGTGGTCTCCGCGACCGGGAGCAGCGCCAGCAGGTAGAGTGCCTGCATGGCGCGATCCTTCATCGTGGGGATTCCCAGCGGCCTCAGCTTCCCATTGGATTTCGGGATATAGACACGCCGCAGCGGTTGCGGCTGATAGCCGCGCCGTCGCAGTGTGTCGATGGCCTTGTATCTGGACGCCAGAGTGCTCCAGATTGCTCCGTCCACTCCCGGCGTGTTCTTGCCCTGATTGAGTGTCACCCGTTTTACGGCCAACGCTCGACCGTAGAACGAATGGGTCAGCAGCCATTGCAGGGCTTTCACCTTGCCATAGCGGCCTTCCTGTGTTGCCTTGACGATACGCTCTTGCAGTCTCCTGACCTTGAGTTCACACTGAGACCAGTGGATCTGTTCCCATTGCGCCTCCGGGCTGGAGGCTGCACACATAGATTGCTCCACGTTCATTTGCAATTTCCTCCCGCGAAGATTCTGTAAGTTCTCTCGTCAACCACGACCAACTGGAAGTCTGCCTGCTTTCGCAGCGGAGTGATGTCGCAACTCCTATCCGCTCCATTCCAGAGCGGCATTCGCTTTCTCCAGCATCCTTTACCCGCTACCCCAGCAGCGTGCCTTGCGGCAACACCTGCCTCCGAAGAGGCGGGGCATCGGGCTTACTTTGTTCCATTTGAATGACACGAGTGACGTAGTCCCCGCCTCTACACCGGCAGCCTTTATGTCCGTGTGCCCCAAACAGGCGTTGGAGCATCCGGCTGCGTGCCTTTTGGCTAGAGCCTGTCAGCGTCTTTGGCTCTTCGGCAGTGACGGCGCCTTCGGCGGTTCACTTATATTGGACCTATCACTCAGCCTGGCCCTCCCACCGCCTTGACGCTGGCAGTGACAGAGATCGCCTCACGGCATTCTCCATTGTCATAAGACAGAGGTACGTTGTCTCGACAGCTTTCGACCCAGCCGTTACCAGCTACGCCGATGTCGATAGGCTACTGCGGACGGAACCGCAGGTTCAGCTCACTCCTTTCGTGTTGAACAATCATCCAAACAGCTTCAAGTCGCACGCCTGTTCCTGCCCCGCAACGCCCGGCCCTGATGACCGCACAGCAATTCGGCATCGGACTAGGCTTATTTCCATTGTCACGTGCCCCCGCTTCAGGCGGCTCTTTGGTAGAGGTGGTCGGAACCTGTAAGGGTTCTCCGCCCTGCTTCGACCACTCCGCTGCGCCCGCGGCGGCCTTGACAGAACCCTACTTGCCCTGCCGATCCGCAAGAGCCGTGAAGCTGGGGCGCTCAACAAAAGAGAGTCTGTTCTCAGGTGAGCCAGGATTCCTTCCCTCGCAATACTGCCGCTAAAACCGAAGTTCGTCCCAATCCCCCAAAGGTTTTCCAAAATACTGGCTAAATTTGAAGCCTCGCCGGTATCTATATAAGTAGGATGTTCACTGCCGGAGTTTCACCGTCCGTCACGAAGGTAATTGATGGCCTATACATAAGCGGCCGCAGAGATGCCGAAGCGGTCTCATTGGCCAACCCCCTTCAAATTATGTCGGTCATCACCCTCAGTGAGGATCCGGTCGGGCGACGGAATCCCGCCATCCGCTACCTCCACTTTCCCGTTCAGGATGCGCGGCCGATTCGCATCTCCTGGCTCAACGCCATTTTGACTGCGATTGAGGAGAGCATGTCGAGAGGAGCCGTCCTGGTGCACTGCGGGGTAGGAATCTCGCGGTCGCCCGCGGTGGTTGCTGCCTATCTTGACCGCATCGGATTTCTCGGCTTCACGGCAGCGCTGAGTTATCTCGAAGGTCTGCGGCCGGCCGTGGCACCTTCCAGAGTGTTGGTCGAGAGCATTGCGCGGGAGCTATCCCATTCAACCGGATCAGGAGGGTAGAGATGATTACGCGAGACAACAATGGCAAAATCGTCGGTCAAATCGAGCATTTACGCGATGCCCAGGGTAACACCGTGGACACTGTGACTTCGTACTACAACGAACGGCCGGTGGTGCAGTTGATCACGGTTCGCGACACGCAGGGGCATGTCGAAACGCGCACCATTCTAAACGGGAAGCTGCTGCCCTAAGCGGGTGGGTGGCAACGGAAGCCGACGAAGGTCGCTGCCAGAAGCCCCGTTTCGAAGCGGCACAGTTCGAGGGTGGGCGTTTGTTTTGGCAAAAGTCTGACTGACTTGTGATCAGTCGACAACCGCGCGAAACCCGCGCAAGACGGGCGGATCCCCGAGGCCAGTGTGCCAGTTGTGTGCCAGATTTTTGAAAGTTAGGAGGACGCTTGGCCAGAAGGCAGGGTCAGATCATCCCCCGCGGCGACCACCGGTGGCTGGTGCGCGTGTACCTGGGGCTCGACCCGGAGACCCGCCGGCGCCGGTACTTCAACCGCACCCTCCTTGGCTCCTTCCACGCCGCCCAGCACTTCCTCAACACCCGCCTGGCCGAGTGCGAACCGGTAAGGGAACTCGCTGGCTCCTCAATCACCCTCAACCAGTTCCTCGACCGCTGGCTGGAGCTCGCCGCCCGTCCGAAACTGCGACTCAAGTCCCTCGTCGACTACACATCTCTGCTGAGTCGGTATATCCGGCCGGTACTCGGCGAACGCAAGCTTCGCGATCTCGCGCCCCTGGATTTCCAATCTGCGTTTCATCAGATGCACCAGAAAAAGCTCTCGCCACGGACAGTTGGCTATACACAGGCCGTTCTCCACGCCGCGCTCGAGCAGGCCGTACGCTGGCGCCTGCTCGGCCGCAATCCCGCATCGGGTGTCGAGATCCCTAAGCCCGCCCGCGCCGAGATGCACGTGCTTCCGCCTCAGGACGCCAGGCGATTTCTCGAGCATGCGCTCCCCACCCGCTACGGCCTTCTCTTTGCCCTCGCCCTCACCACCGGCCTCCGGCCAAGCGAGTACCTGGCACTGCGCTGGTCGGACATCGACTGGGGAAAGAAAACCGTCACGGTCGCGCGAACCCTGGAGAAGGGAAGGGGATGGACGTTCGCGCCAACCAAACGGTCACGGAGCCGACGCCAAGTCAAGCTCGAGAGTTGGGTGGCGCGTCGACTCTGGCATCTATATATAAGGGAGCGGTCTCGACCAGACCTGAGCCCCCCAACGGCTCGGCCGATTTTCCGCACGCGTAGAGGCCAGCCGATCAACAGCGATTCCCTCGCCCGCGAGTTCAAGCTCCTCCTTCATGAGGCCGCGTTGCCGGCCTTGCGTCTCTACGACCTGCGCCACACCGCGGCGACTTTGGCGCTATCGGCCGGCGTGCCGGCGAAAGTCGTCTCGGAACAGTTAGGCCACGCCTCGAGTGCCTTTACCCTCGATGTCTACTCGCACGTTCTGCCGCACATGCAGACCGAAGCGGCAGCGCGTGTCGAGGCCGTGCTGGGCATGGGCGGCCAGGAGCAAGATGAGAATCGATGGGGCCAGCGGAAGCCGCCGCAATCGGTCATTCCCGTGAGCACAAGGTTTAACGGACAGCAAGTTGTCGCGTCCAGATCCAACGGACACGTCATCATTTGAACCGCGCATGCAACCTGCGCCGTACGCGCAGCTTAAGAAAGGAAGAAGTCCATGGTCGAGCCCGTCATTCAATGTCCCTATCGTGACCAATCTAGAGACGCCGAGCCGGGCGGTGGTACGGTTCTACAACAAGCGGGGCACGGCCGAGCAGTGGATTAAGGAAGGCAAGCAAGCGGTAAAGATGACGCGGCTGAGCTGCCACCGTTTCCGATCGAACGAAGTGCGGTTGTGGCTGAGCGTGATCGCATACAACCTGGGCAACCTATGGCGGCGGCTGGTGCTGCCGAAGGGAGTCGAGAAGTGGTCCTTGACGAGCTTGCAGCAGCGGCTGGTGAAGACTGGCGGACGGTTGGTGAAACATGCCCGCTACTATTGGCTGCTGTTGGCAGAGAGCCACATGACCAGGCGGCTGTTCGCCAGCATGGTGCGGCGAATTGAGGCACTGCCGCTGCCCACCGGATAGCGAGCTGAGGATATGGCAAAGGAAATCAAGGGAATAGTAAGGAGGCACGGAGAGGTGTCAACGAAACCGCTTGAAAACTCACCTTTTTTGTCCGGTTGGCTCGATGAAGCAGCGCCTGGCCGGCCTCTGGCGACCTTCAGGAGCTGCATTGCTCCGTCGGGCGGCGGCGGGGCGTACACTGGCTCTGATCGGGCCGCCAAAACGGGGATTCCTGAGTATACGATACGCGAGCTTGGTGTCCAAATCGAAGATCCTAGGTAAGGTGTTTGAACTCGACACACAGGAGGGGTTATATGCAAATCGGATTCCAAACGTTGTTACATTGCGTTGCCCCGTTCCTGGCATTGACGCTACCTTCGCTGGCGCAGCCAGCGGCGCGCGAAAAGGGTGGTCTCGACGCTACAGGTCCATACCGGGTTGTTGAAAACTGGTTCAAGCCGGGTATCGAACAATGGAATCAGCCCGTAACTGGCGTGGCGGTGGACAATCCCAACCGGATATTTGTTGTTTCTTCAGGTCAACAAATCACGCAACCAGGATCCTTAATTCTGGGTCCTGACGGTGTGACGTTGAACCCGGTCCGTAACTTTTCGGCGCCGCCGATCCAGAATCCAACCCACGAGCACCTTATTTTGGTTTTAAACGCAGACGGCAAAGTCGTGGAAGATTGGAGTCAATGGAACAACGACGTCGTGCTCCCGCACAGTGTCGAATTAAATCCGTATGACCCCGAGAGACATGTATGGGTGGTAGACCGCGATGGCGACCAAATCCTCAAATTCACCAATGACGGCAAGAAACTCGTGCTTCGCCTTGGCGAAAAAGGAGTACCGGGCTCAGATCACAGCCATTTCAATTGGCCGGCATCTTTGCTTTTCATGCCTGACGGGTCCTTCTATGTGGCGGATGGTTACCACAACACCCGTGTCGTGAAATTTGATGAAAGTGGAAAGTACCTCACGGAATGGGGTGCTAAAGGCAATGGCTCAGGGCAATTCAATTTGATTCACGATATCGCCATCGATGCGCAACACCGTATCTATGTTGCCGACCGCGGCAACAATAGGGTCCAGGTCTTCCGCGAAGATGGGACGTTTCTCGACCAATGGCCGAACATTCATAATCCGAGCCATTTTTGGATCACGAAAGACGGATATCTGTGGCTCGTCTCCGGGGATGGTAATCGCTTGGCCAAGTTCGATCTCAGCGGCAAGCTCATTACTTACTGGGGCATGCATGGCAGGTTTGCTGGGGGGTTCGATGATCCGCATACAATTGATGTCGACTCTTTGGGCAATCTTTATGTCGCGGAAGTCTGGAACAACCGCGTCGAGAAATTTATTCCCCGCGAAGATGCCGACAAGTCGCGTCTCATCGGACAGAAGTTCATCCTTAAAGGTGGGCTTAATTAGAATGAAGGGCTTGGCCCGGTGGCGGTGTCCCGCCTATCCAATATCCCCTCTTAAAGCGGTGCTCGCCTTCCGGTAAGCTATTAGTGCCCGACAAAAAAGAGGCTTGTCTGTTGGAACTTCCACACGTGCCAAAGGCGGAATAGGAGTTACCTCCTCCACTAGTTCCGCCCAGGTAAGGTGCGCATAGCTGGCCACCGGATAAGTCAGAGTGTAGTACTTCCAATCCTGTGGGTAGTCGTTCGACCGGATCCTGCCTTCGCGCTCCATTTGAGCGTAGAGCATTCCTTCCTGAAGGGGGGAGAGGCCGTACTCATCAATGATCATCGTTCTTGGCCTTTCAATCTGCTCCAAGAGCCATAAGCGTTCTTGTCCGAAAGAGGGCACCGGCTCCCCGGTTGTACGGCGCCTTGTCCTCCAAACGGTTTTTTCAACAACACGGCGTAACCCGAGTTGAAGAAGGTGGCTTCGGTTCACGTGACAGATTCGATGAACTCCCGCGCTCTCCGGCAGCATGATGAAGGGAAGGAACGATCCTTCTGCTGTCTGAGGCTCATCCTTCACCCTACAGTTGCCGGCGAGGAAGGTTCCGAAGGCACGCCCGCAACGCTCAAGGCAATCACAGTGTAGACGTGCTTGGCGCCGGCCTTGGCTGACGTATCCACGTGCACCATCTGGGGAAGCGGCGCGACGGGCGTATCGTGATATGACAATCCTTGGAAGAGCGGGCGGCCATACACCGCTTCTGGCGGTTGTATCGGGAGCCTTGCGATTCCGTGCCCATCCCGAAGCACGATAAAGCCGCCGAGACCGCTGACCATATCCACTTCGGTGTCCCATGTGATCTCATTGCCGTGATTGACGTCAGCTTTCACCCTCACGTTCACGGGAGCGGGCGGAATGCTCGAGTTGACTACGGTTCCACTCCTCACATATTCCATCCAGATTTTTGCGACGGCTGCGTTCGGCAGCCATACAGCTTTGTTAGGATCACCCTTAAATTCTGCAGCAGTCACGGCTGTATCGCCGAAGGGAGCTGCCAGCCATGCGGAGCTCAGGTCTACCGGTTTTAGAATTTTGGGCCATTCCGACAAACGCATTTGCAGGCAAGCTTCAAAAAACGGGATCGCGAGGTATCGGGAATCCCCACACCAGTGGGCTGTACGCGGATCGGGAGCGAGCCCAATGGGAGCTCCCTGGGCTCGATACTCTTCGAAGGTGGCTATAGAGCCGTCCCACGGATGGTTTCCCCTTTCTCCGACGCCAAAGTTAACCATCGTGGGGATCTCATAGATTGCAGGCGGGATTGTGGGCTGGGCGAACTCATTCCTGGTGCGAAATGTCATGGCACTACCGGAACGCAGAAATGCGGCCAGCACTCGCTCGGGATGGAGCATGCTCATCACGTTGGACCATATCCCGCCCCCCGAATGTCCCCACAGACACCACGGGACCGAAGAAATCTCGGCGTGCCCTGATTTTGCCGCAAATTCGTCGAGGGCCCGAAGGAAGACACGATCTGAGCCTTGTCTTGGGTCGAACCAAAGTTCTGAGCCTCCAGGTGTCAGGTCGGTTGCATCATTGAGCACCCGATAGGAAGGCCCAAGTAGCACGCAGTCCCACTTCTTCGCCAGAGCTTGCCATTGCAAATCGTAAGCCGAAGTTGCTCCGGACTGAGCCGCAGGGATACCCGCTCCGTGCTGATGGACGATCACAGCTCGCACGGTCTGGATACCATCGGGAATCCAAAGGGTGTATGTGACGCCGATCTGCAACTCCCCTGCAGTTGTTGAGGGTGGATATTCAAGCTGCAGGTAGCGGCCTAAACCGCTGGATGGAGTAAAAGGTCCCCAGAGGTCCGGGGCGGAAGAATTTTGGTTGCCGGAGGCAGCCTGCCCGCGAGACTGAGCCTGAGCCTGAGCGGGAACACCCGCGGATAAGAGGGATGAAGAGGCAAAAGCGGCGCCAAGGCCGGCCACTCCTTTCACGAAAAGGCGCCGCGCCGGAGACTCCAGCTCAGCGAGAGTTTGAGAGGCGTTGTTCCCGACTTCGGTAATCTTGTTCATGATCTTGTCCTCCAGACGGTTTTTTCAACAACACGGCGTAACCCGAGTTGAAGAAGGTGGTTACAAGGATTCTCTCCCCTTAGAACCGCAGCCTGAGAGCAAACTGCACCTCGCGCGGCTGCTTGTGTTGCGCAGTTTCGATGTCAAGTGTATTCTTCGGCGTATTCAACATGTTTGTGTTAAGTCTCCGGCTATCCCTCTTAATCTCCACGTATTGTTTTGCCGAATAGCTTAACTGCATCAAGGGATTCTGGCGATACAGTATCGTCGCTGCCAGGCGCAAACCCATTGGTGCATTCATAGGCGCGCTCGCTGAAGTCTGGGCCGTCGATCTCCGACCTTCTCCCGCATCCATTTGGGTCATGGCTAGGCTATGGTTTGAACCTCGGCAATAGCGGTCCTCGCCGACCTATGGCTCGCCAAAGGCGGACTAGGCCGACATTACGGCTAAGAAATTCGCTATCCGCCATAGGGTCTCAGCGTTCGATCGCAGCGTTTGCCAAGATCGAAAACGCGGTAATTTCTGGAGCGATGTCGCCGCCGCCATTGGTCCGCTGAAAAAGGATGATGCCGCACATGTCCTTGGCGGGATCGCCCCATCCGTAGGTCCGGTACGCGCCACCCTTGGAAAAGGCTCCGATGGATTGGTAGCGGAACGTTCCCACCACATCCTTCACCACGCCGAAACTGAGCCCCATTCCCAGACCGGGCGAAAACTCCACGTCTTTCAGGTCTCCGGTTTGATTGGTGGTCATCGCCGCCACGGCGGCCGCGGAGAGGATCCGCTTTCCGTTCAGTGTCCCTTTGTTCAACATCATTTGATAGAAGCGCGCCATGTCGCTTGCGGTCGTCATAGCCCCGCCTTCGGGCGAAGGGATCTTTACAGCCGGCTCGGGAGGCCGCGAAGCGCGCACCAGCTTCCCGGTCGCGTCCAGGGAATACAGCACCGAAAGGTGGCTCTGCTTCTCAGGCGGAAGAAAGAAGTAGGTATCTTTCATTCCCAGAGGTTGAAAAAGGCGCTCTGCCAGGAAATCCTCATACGATCTTCCTGAACATACTTCGATCAGGCGCCCCAGCGCCGCATACCCGATCTGGCTATAGATCCATTTCGTGCCAGGCTGCGCCAGCAACAAGACATGAGCGCCCACGCTGACTCTTTCTGCGAGCGACTTGAAAGGTTCAGGGCCCGGGGCGCCTTGTCCCGGCAGGCCTGAAGTGTGAGTCATTAGATCCAGAACCGTAATTGGCCGGGCGGCGTCGACCGGGTCGCAACCCTGGCTCGCGTGCGACTCTGCGCACCGTTTTACCTTCATTCCCTTGAATTCCGGCAGAAATTGTTCCACCGGATCCAGCAGGCTTAACCTCCCCTCGTCCACCAGGATCATCACGCCGGCCACGGTCAAGGACTTCGTCATCGACGCAATGCGGAAGATCGTATCGATGCGCATAGGAATCTTGGCTTCACGATCCTGGTAGCCGACGGCATCCAGACTGGCGACATGGCCATGCCGCACCACAATCGTCACGAACCCAGCCGCCGTGCCTTCATCAACGTACATTTGCATTTTGGCGGGGATTCGAGCCAGCAGAACCTTGTCCATGCCCGCCGCGGCGGGATCGGCCTTTTCGGGCTCAAACAAATCGGAAGAATAGGCCGCAAGTGTGCACGCCAGGAATGCTAACGCTATGGTCACAGGTCTTAGAAGATGCTTCCTGCCTCTATAGTTCATTCCCAAAATCCCTTCTATGCGAATTGGATTTCGATGGCTCTCATGCGCAAACTACTACACCGCCGAAGTCTATTCCAGTCGGAGCGGAGCGTGTCAATCTGGCCCGGACGGCGATTGACGATTTAGTGGATCCGGCCCGTGAGATTTTCGATACTGCGTTCCTGGGCAAAGTTGAGTCAGCGAGAACACGAGGCTCTGAGCCTGGTGGTCGCGGGCAGGAGCAGCCGCCGTAGAAGCGATAAAGCGATCGCTGTAGCACCTTTAGCCGGACGCCCAAACGGCGCGACTCCCAGGACTCCGACACGATGTGCCGTAAATTGAATCGTCAGTGAAATCGAAGATGCAGTTCACGTAAAAGGGCCTGAATTAGCGGTTCGCCAAGGGTAACCGACTCATGCCCCGATTGTTGAGGCTTCTTTTCACTCAGCTTGTTCTGTCTCAGCGCTCACGCCATCATCTTCTTCTAGAGAAGTTGGCTTTGCGGCAACAACTGTCGGTCCTAGCGCGGCATCGCCCGCGACCACGATTTTCCAGCGCCGACCGATACCTTTGGGTTGTGCTGCGGCGCTTTTGGCCGCGATGGCAGAGAGCGCTTATCCTCGTTCGACCCGAGACTGTCGTTGGCTGGCATCGAGTTGGCTTCAAGCTGTACTGGAAATGGCTCTCGCGGCATCGAACCCGCGCTGGAAGAAAATGCGTGAGCAGGGAATTGCGCGAGCTGATCTTCCGATTGGTTGCCGAGAACCCGGCCTGGGGCGCACCGCGAATTCGTGGCGAGTTGAAGATACTTCGATTCGAGATCTCGGAACGAACGTTGTCGCGCTGGATGAGGAAAGCACCGAGGAGTCCCGAGTCGGCGATTGCAGCCGACCCGTGCCTGGCAGGTTCTTCCTCGCGCCCAATCACGGTCTCAACTCCTTTGGCGTCATTGTCCGACCAACCCATTCCCGAGCTCTACCGCGCGCCTTAAGCGCAGCCTATATTGAACCCGGATTGAATTTTGGCGAGGGACAGCTACAGAAATGGCAGCGGCGGTCTCTTGTGCGCTGGTGCCGTTCAGATCGAACACGATGACGTCAGACTCGGCATCCGCGAAAAAGGTCGCAATGGCGCGGCCTATTCCACTCCCTGCCCCCGTCATGGGGGCACGTTTGCCGTCCGGTCGCCAGTTCTCCATCATCCCCTTCACAATCTTCGTTGACCGACCCTGGAGTTTGCACTACGCAACAAAAGCAAATTTCATATATGATGCGATCGTTGTACAGATAAGGAACAGATTTTACAGGTGCAATTGCAACAGGCCCCGGGAAAACGCAAACAGAGTGAATCGATGAACGGAATCGTGATAACGGATGTGCAAGTGATTGATCTGCGCTTTCCCACGTCGCGGGAGCAGATTGGCTCCGATGCGGTGAACAAGGATCCGGACTACTCGGCCGCCTACTGCATCCTGGAGACGAATATCCCAGGTCTGGCGGGTCACGGGTTGACGTTTACGCTGGGCCGCGGTACCGAGCTGTGCGTGGGCGCATTGAACTATTTGGCCGGTTTTGCGCGGGGGCGCAGTTTGGATGAACTGACCAGCGACCTGCGTGGCTTTTCACAGCAATTGACGGGCGAGACGCAATTTCGCTGGCTTGGGCCAGAAAAGGGTGTGACTCATCTGGCCTGTGCGGCACTGCTGAACGCGGTATGGGATCTCTATGCCAAGGCCGAAGGAAAGCCGCTATGGCGACTGCTTGCAGAGATGGAGTCAGAGCAGCTTGCGGAGATCATCGACTACCGGTTCATCTCCGATGCGCTTACAAGGGACGAAGCCGTAGAGATCTTGCGCCGGCAGAGCTCCGGTTGGCAACAACGGCTGCTTCAGTTGGAGCGCGAGGGTTACCCGGCCTACACAACCTCCGTCGGCTGGTTTGGATTCAGCGACGAAAAGATTCGCCATCTTTGCCGTAAAGCGATTGCAGATGGCTGGACATGCTTCAAGCTGAAAGTGGGCGGCGATTCCAATGACGACCTGCGGCGCGGACGCATTGTGCGTGCAGAGATTGGCTTGGAAAACAAACTGATGGTAGATGCCAACCAGCGCTGGGGCGTAAATGAAGCTATTGAAAAGACCAAAGCGCTGGCCGAGCTTGACCCGTGGTGGATGGAGGAGCCGACCAGTCCAGACGACATTCTGGGTCATGCGCGCATTCGTCGCGGGGTGGCGCCCATTCGCATTGCTACGGGCGAGCACGTCCACAATGCCGTGATGTTCAAACAATTCCTGCAAGCCGGGGCTATCGATGTTTGCCAAATTGACGCCTGCCGCGTGGCAAGCGTCAATGAGAACCTTGCCATCCTGCTGATGTGCGCTAAATTTGGCGTACCGGTTTGCCCTCATGCGGGCGGCGTGGGGTTATGCGAGTATGTGCAGCATCTATCCATTTTCGATTTTCTCTGTGTTTCAGCTACGCTAGAGAATCGAGTAATCGAGTTTGTAGACCATCTTCATGAGCACTTCATCAATCCGGTGGAGATGAGACGAGGGCGATACCGTGTGCCGCAGTCGGCGGGGTATAGCATCGAAATCAAGCAGGAAACGCTGGAGCGCTTCAGTTTTTCTGGTGGTGAGGTCTGGAAGCATGAGGGATATGAAGCTGGTCACATATCTAAGTGAATGTGTTGGGGCCGAATTAGTGGAACGCTGCAGATCCATGTTGGTTCAAAGTGCTCTCACCGCTAAGATTTCGCTTGCAGCGATTCCATCCTGCGAAATCCTGGATGGCGTCTTAGCGAGGCCCCACCAGTCAATTTCCTATTGGGAGTTGGACGAGTCAGTTACAACCAACAGCTTTGCATCGATCAGAGGAGGCAACATCCTCAATCGCGCCAGGATCAGATAAACAAAGAACCCGACCGCAAAAGAATACAGCGCTGAAGGATTGTCCACCCTGACCCAAGTCGCCGGCATTCGGGGAATGTGCTCGGGGATTCCTGTGAGAAAGCCGATGAACCATGCGGCGTATCCTGCCCAGTTGACGCCCTGCCGCGGCCCCGACCATCTCCTCCCGGCAAAGAGGTAGTCCGCCATCATCGCTCCGCATATGGGACCGAAGGATGCTCCGACAATGGAAAAGAACCCAATAAGATTGTTTGCCACCCCGGTGATCACCAGCACAGCGCTTACGGTGATGGCGGCGAAAGTGGAGAGGGTGCGCAGAATGCCGGGAAGCATTGTGCTGAAGCTGTTCGATGCAATAAAGGAGGAAAAGCAGGTTGGTACCAGCGAGGCGGCGGCAAACAAAAAGAGCATCGCGGGCGCCAACATTCCAACACTGGCTATCGCCGCAGAGAAATCGTAACTGGAACCGGCCCCGCGCCCAAGGTACCCGGCTACAGAAAGAATGGGAAGGCCACCGGCAACCAGCGCACCGCCGATGATTCCAAGCGCGCCGCCCAGAAAAACGTCCCGTCTGTTCCGATTGTGCATTCCGAAATCGGCGCCTGCCGCTCCGGCCGTGGCGAAGAACCCAATCACGATCGTCAGGACATTCAGAAATCCACTCAGCTCATCGCGATGCGGCACTTGGTAATGAGCAATGCCGCTTCTGTTCGCCCAGACGACGATCAGAATCATCCCGAGCGGAACCCAGTTCAGGAACTTGGCGACTCGGTTCACATGATGAATGCCACGCACCGCGACCCAACCCAGACTATATAGCCACACTACGACGATGCCTGCAAAAAGAGCCCTGCTCGTCTGGCCCAATCCAGTCATGATGAAGGTGACCGCTACGGAAGCTATAACGGCAACCCATCCGATCTGCAAAAGTCCCATCAGCAGACCGGGAATCAAATAGCCCCCCTTCACGCCAAATGTAGAGGTTCCCACAACATAGAGAGGCTGCCCGGCCTGCATGCCCAGCATCGCAGGAACGTAATAGTAGAGCCCGAAGCACAGCAGCCCTGCCACCGCGAGCCCTGCAATGCAGACGCCAGGGTCGGCGAAGGCGAGCGTCGGCACCGCAAGCTTCTGGTAGAAACCTACCCACAAGAAAATCCCAAAATACGTGGGGAAAGTGCTTTTGTACCAAGGCACGCGATTGCCTGGAGGCACCGGAACAGCGCGGCTCACAAATTGAGGGACTGTGGGCTCCATCGGTAGCAGCTCACACATGACCGACATAATCAGGTCCGTTCACCTGAACCAGAAAGCCATCGGGATCATTGAACTTGAACGATTCCTGTGAAGTGCCCGAAAACTTTAAATTGAGTTCCGTCAACCTGGCGCGAATTGCATCGGCATTAAAACTCTCAATCCCGAAGTCGAAGTGATTGACGGAGGCGGGTTGATTATCGCCTTGCTCAATGCCGAAGAAGGATTTTCCCACTCCGAGAATATGCGTCGTTGCCGATTGTTGCCGAAGCGGCATTCCAAAGAACTCCTGATAGAACTTGGAGGTGCGATGAAGATCGGGAACCTTCACGGTGACATGGTTCAGGCTGATAGCGGGAAATCCCGTTGGCTCCGGCGGAGCTGCAAGCGCGGCCGGAGTTGCCAGCGCGCCCGCAGTCAAAGCGGCGAGAGAGGTGGTGAACTGCCGGCGAGTCAACCTGCCACGTTTCACATCATTGAGCATTCTTTCTACTGTTTCGATCATTGGTCCTCTCCTTCGCTGCCGCATTATGATTACGAGATCGCTCTGCTTCCAAGTCCATTCCATTCAGGACTTGGCTAAACGGCCGTATAGTAGTTCACTGAAAACCCGGTGCACCGGCCCTCGATTTGCGGCCATACCTCCTGATGCAGGTTAGTCGCCACCCACTGCTGCTGAAATTCACGATTTATGAAGGCAATAGTCAGTCTGTAACGGATTCCGCCGTCCTCAGGGCGCAGCAAGCCAACAGCGTGAAAGCCCGCCTGTTTCGAGATAGCGGAACTAAACACCGTTCCATAGACCGCTTCAATGTCCTGCCGCGATTCTGGCTTGACTACAAGATCAACGTGTAAGACAAACATATGTACCCCTCACCAACTGAGCTTAAATACATCGACGGCAGTGCCGCCCATGACTTTGTCATAGACTTCAGGTGCCAGATCCAGTGCCTGGTATTTGGCGATCTCGGTCGGCACATTGCTTGGCAGATCGGCGCCCATCATCACTCGATCTGAACCGATGGTGTTGATCATCCACCGAATGTCTTCGCCTATGCACCAGGAAGTCTCAAGGTAGAGATTGCCACAGACGGAAGCGGCCACCTGCGCTTCAGCGGAAACAATTCCACCGCCAGCGTGGGCAAGAACGATCTTCAGCTGCGGATACTTGTTGGCGGCAGGTATGCAAA
This sequence comes from uncultured Acidobacteriaceae bacterium, assembly GCA_963751285.1. Classification (GTDB taxonomy): domain Bacteria; phylum Acidobacteriota; class Terriglobia; order Terriglobales; family Acidobacteriaceae; genus Telmatobacter. The sequence continues at coordinate 173,460 of CAVVUE010000023.1, forward strand.
GCGCGGGCAGTGAGAAGGGGATGCCTGCGCCCGTATGAACCATGGCCGGAATACCAAAGTGATAGGCCGTTGCAAAGGCAAAATCCCCATCCTGTGAAAGAGGATTCACGGCATGGCCGATGGTGTGGATTTTCAGCCCGACAAACTTCAATTCCTTCACGCAACGTTCGATTTCACGCTGATATTTGTCCTTGCCGATGTGCGGGCTTACACTGGCAAGACCGAAAAATCGCCCCGGGTACTTCGTGCATAATGCTGCAATCTCGTCATGCGTCTTGAGGTAATTCGTAGATCCCGGGTACGGCTGAACGATCGTAGCGTCTATGTCGTTCTCATCCATCCGCCGAATAATATCTTCCTCAGTTGCGTACAGCCCAAAAACGCAGCACTCCCCGAGATGAGCGTGAGTATCAATTACTTTTTTCACTCAGCTTCCTCCCAATTCTGGCATTGACGTAAGCTGCCGAAACATAACGCGGAGTCAAACCTTCTTGGCCCTCTATGTCTGTTTGAGTAGCCAACGTATCGCCCGCTTCTGTATCTCCAGATATTGCGGTGTCCACATCGCATGGATAGTGTGACCGACAGCCGTGAATACTACGCGCCCGCTTCCGAAATCATAGGCCCATCCGGAGATAGACCTCGAGCCCAAATTCTCGTAGGTCAGGCCGTCGACGTTCTCCGCTTCAAGCAGGATGTACTTCTTGTCCTTGTCATACTCCACGTAGTGCTGTTCGTCATTGACAACAAAATCGCTCATTCCCTGCGTAATAGGGTGTTGGTTCTCCGAGGCCCGCACGCGAAATGGCCGGAGAGGCGGATGTCCAATGTATGCGCCCCCCATCACCTCTCTATAATTCTTCGAGGTAACGGAGATATGGCTGCAGTTATGAAGGGCATAAAAACCACTGCCCGAGTTCACGAATTCCTTGATCGCCGCGCCTTGATCTTCCGTCATCCACATTGTCGGTTTCGGATCTACGGTACGAGCCGGAAGGTTTTCCAGGTTCCTCTCGTAGTCCGTGTAGGCATCGGGGCCGAGATACCCATCGGGCCAGATCATTCCGTCGCGAAGGCAAAGGAATAGCTGATATCCCTTCAACAGGCTCGCCGAAATCTGATCGTATTGAATCGTGTAATCAATGGGGATATTTAACTCCTTGAATGTCTTATCCAAAGCCACACGAATGTAGTCCGAATTGTGAAAGCGATCGCCGATGAGCGCCAGTGCGCGCGGCCCTGGGCCGCTGCCATCCGGATGCGTTGTTTGGGAACGGCTAGAGTCGCTGGAGGTGAGCCCTAATACACCCGCGGCTGCAGCCAAGCTGGCGTTCTGAACCAATGTCCGTCGCGATAGTTTCGTTGAAGGCTTCATATGCTCCTATCTCAAACGTGTGCTTGTTCCTGATTCGGAAAAGTTGTTAGCACAGGCATACTCTACAACGGACGGGATAAACCTCATGCACGGATTCGGTTGTCCATCACTACTCCTTCCGCCCGTCGACTGACGGCTACTGCGCGGGAACGAAGAGCATGGAGACAGGCGACGGAACGTCCGCGGCTTGCCCCGTTGACGTGAGCTGACCACTTCCTGCGTCAATCGCAAAGACCACAATGTCATTGGAATTTTGATTGGCCACTAGAAGGTATCCGCCGGTTGGATCGATTACAAAGTTCCGTGGGATTTTCCCTTGCGTTGGCACGATCTGAATCTTGTTGAGCAATCCGGTTTTCCTGTCAACCTGAAATACTGTGATGCTATCGTTGCCTCGATTCGATGCATAGAGAAACCGGCCCGATGGGCCCACTTCTATTTCCGCCGAGTTATCCTCTCCAGAGAAATCAGCGGGGAGTGTAGATACAGTTTGCACAGGGGTCAGCTTCCCATTTTCACGATCGTATGAAAATGTAACAACACTCGATCCCATCTCGCAAACCGCATATGCGAATTTTGCTCCCGCGCCAAAGACGAAGTGCCGCGGACCGAAGCCCGGATTCACCGAGACATAAGACGGATTGTTCACTGTAAATGTTTGCTTGGCCTCATCAATCCGATAGATCAGGATCCGATCGAGGCCAAGATCCGGCACAAATAGAAAGCGATTATCGGGCGAGAGCACCACCGCATGGGCGTGAGGACCTTGCTGACGTCGGGGATTGACGCTGGAACCGCTGTGTTGGTCCTTTCCGGTCATCTCGCCAATTCTGCCGTCGGCTTCAATGGCGAACGAAGCAACATTCCCACTCCCGTAATTTGCTACGAACAGAATCTTGCCCGCCCTGTCAACGACCAAGTGGCACGGGCCGCCGCCGCCCGATGAGACCTTGTTCAGAAATGTCAGCGATCCGGTCTTGGGATCAATCGAGAAGCTGCTGATATAGCCGTCGGTCTTGTAGGCATCCGGTCCCCGCTGGCTCATTTCGGTGACAGCGTAAAGATGGCGGTGAGCCGGATCGGTAACCGCAAAGGATGGGTTCACGACCTCGGCTGCGACCCCCAACGGCGCCAAACGGCCGGTTCCTTCGTCGAAGCGATACCCATAGATTCCCCTGCTATCGGCTCCCGTATAAGTCCCAACATACACAAAGTAGCTTTGCCGGTGCTGCACTGTGCTCGCCGAGAGTTTCTCTCTCAGTAAAACCGCTCCCAAGACCGCGACAGCAATCACACCCAGAGTGACCGGTAACAGTTTCAAGCGTGGTCTCTTAAAGGGCCAATTTGCAATCCACATTTACCCTCCCAGACAGACAACTTGCGTCATCACGAATTCGTCATCGAAGCGAGCAAGGAGGGCGCTGAAGATCTGTTTCATCAACACCCTCATTCGCAGCCCTTACAAGACTCTGCCATCCCATCTAGAGCGCTTGGCAGAACCACATTAGAATACAAGTTTCGCCGCAATCTGCATCACTCGCCCGGTATTCGATGAAGTGATCCGGCCAAAGGCGGAACTTGAAAAGGAGTTATTCGGATTCGACAAGTTCGGGTGGTTCAGCGTATTGAATGTCTCCCAGCGAAACTCCAGATGCCTCTCTTCGCCGAGAGGAACGTTCTTGTAGAGTCCAGCATCCAGATCCTGATATCCAGGTCCATGGATGAAGTTTCTGGAGCTGGTGCCGAATGTCCCCAGCGCGGGCAGGGCGAAGGCGCTCGTACTGAAATACTTGGCGATTTTGGCTGATCTGCTTTCGCTGTTATAGACCGAGACCGGCCCGGTAATGTTCGCATGATCAAGAGCCACCCCGACCAGGCTTCGATCGACTCCTGCGAGGACACTGAATGGCGGGCCGGTTTGCAGGGTCAAGATCCCGTTCACTTGCCAGCCCCCTGTAATGGCCCTGGCCAACGCGCCTTCCGAGTGAAGCCCGGGGATCTGGTATACGGATGAGGTCACAAAGCGGCTCCTGATATCGAAGTCCGACGGACCGTAGTCCAGATTCCAGTTGTATGGATCGCGAGCCTGATTCCCCAGTCCGCTATTCCCGTCATTGGATGCAATATCCATGGATTTGGCCCAGACATAAGAGCCAAGCAGAGTGAAGCCATTCGCAAATCGCCGGTTCCAGGTTACCTGAAGCGCGTTGTAGTTCGAATAGCCGGCGGCGATATCCTGAGTAATTGTCGTGAAATTTGTGTAGGGCCGACGCGAATTGATATTACTCGTCGTCGACTGCCCAGGAATATAGACCCCAGGGTTCTGTTCTTCAAGCAGCAGAAGGTGCGTACCCTTGCTGCCGAGGTATCCTACCGTGAGAACCGTCTGCTTCCAGAGACTGCGTTGAACGTTGAAATTCCATTGCTGGATGTAACCTGTCGTGAAATTCGCATTGATCGAATTTTCGGGCATCGGGAGATAGAAGACTCTCGCCTGTCTCGCGGCCGCCGTCGTCGGGGGCACATAGTTCAACAGCAACTGCAGCGTCGGCTGGTTATTCACGTACGGGTTGTCCAAGGGCACGTCAAAGGTAGTCCAGCCGTAGGAGAACGGCTGGTTTGTCTGGTTTGTGTTGAGCGCGACGGGTCGCAAGGTATCAGAAAAGACTCCGTAACCTGCGCGAATGCTGGTCTTCCCATCTCCGAAGGGATCGTAGGCGAATCCAACACGCGGCGAGATTCTATCGAATCTGTCCGGACTGACTCCCGGACCGATCCCTGCGTCGCCGGGGAAGAGGGCACCCAGTGGAGCCAACGGGTAAACGGTCGACTGCTGGCCGGGGCGGAAAGCGCCATCATGCCCATACCTGTCTCGAGTGGTGATATAAGGCTCCCATCGAGCGCCCAGGTTCAGCGTCAGGTTTTTTGAAATTCGCCAGTCATCCTGGAAGTAAAGAAATGGCGTGTATTTGTACTGCTCTGAGAAAAGCGGGGAGTTCTGGAATACAGTGTACGCGGCACCAGAATAGAAGTCGGCGTAACCGTCTCCGTAGGAACCGGTAAGTGTGCCATTAAAGGACCACTGTGTGGACATTTGAAAGTATTCATGCCCAAGTCGACGCTCATACGAGTATTCTCCGCCGAATTGGAGAAAATGGTTGCCTTTGGACCAGCTCAACGTGTCCACAACCTGGTAATTCATCATATAGCTTTGGAAATTAGTCGGCACCCTGACGGACATGCCGTTTGCCGCTGCGATGGCCCAGTCGGTCGGCACGCTTGCCGGAGCAATGTTCATGCACGACTGACATCCGAGCCCAGCCCAGTTAGCCGGATTCGTGACCTGAGGCCCGCGAATGAAGGTGTTTCTCGCAACCATGAAAGTAGCCAGATTGACCAGACCAGCCGAGAAGACATGACTCTCGTTAATCGTCCCATTGTGTGTCGGCCAATCGTTATTCGAATTGAATGCGGGGAGGCCGGCACTCTGTTCATTAAAGCTATCGTCGAAGAAGTAGCGAAGATTAAACTTGTCGGCCGCTGAGATCGTCTCATCCATCCTGGCAATGACCTGGTTGTCCCTTGTAGGTAAGGCCAGGTTATATGCGTATATGTTTCCAGGCTCGTTCGGCAGCGGAAGGAAATGTGACGTGAATGCAGTCGCCACCGGATCAACCGTGGGAATTATGGCGCCCGGATACGGCGTGCCATTCGGATTCGATGCCGACACCGTGCCTGGCGGGGCTACCGTAATTGGCTTTCCTCCAACGGTAGTCGCTGAGAAATTTCCTTGACGTTCAAGTGCTGTGGGAACAATGGTCGACGAGATCGTACTTCCGAGCGCCTGCCGTGTAAGTTCGGCGCCGACAAAGAAGAATGTCTTGTCCCTTCCGTTGTAATGCGGTACAACAACGGGCCCTCCCATCGTCAGGCCAAACTGATTCCTGCGGAGAGGAGGAACAATCGTGGCAAATTCCTCCTTCGCATCTGCATAGCTGTTGCGGAGAAACTCATAAGCACTACCGTGAAACTGGTTAGTTCCAGATTTTGTGATCATGTTCACTACGGCTCCAGCGTCCCGCCCGTCTACGGCGCTGTAACCATTTTGCAGAATCGAGAACTCCTGCAGCATATCCGGATTTGGAAAAGCAGCCGGAACATTGTTGTACATGTCCATGTTCAGGCCACCATCCAATGTGTACGCCGACTGGTTTGGACGAGCACCGTTCACACTGAAAACAAGACCGGTGTTGAGAGCAATACCACTGGCCGCTGACCCGCTTCCCATTTGTACAGAGCCCGGGAGAAGTGCCTGCAGCGTGAGTGCGTTGCGTCCATTCAATGGCAATTCGACCATGCGAACCGGATCCACAACGTCTTTTACGGTGGAACTAAATGTGTCGATATTCGTGACATTGCTCTGCACAGTCACGACTTGATGCGCCTGTCCGACTTGGAGCGCGAGATCAACTCTCGCTTTCTGGTCGACCTCAAGCAGGATTCCCGTGCGCTCAATCGTTTCGAAGCCTGAAGCCGAACAGGAGAGGCGATAAGTCGCCGCGGCGAGATCGGTAACAATGTAGTTTCCGATCTGGTCCGACTGTACATTCACTGAAGTTCCAGTTGATACATCTGTTACTGTGATCGCAGCGTTGGGGATCCCTGCGCCTTGTATGTCCGTCACCGATCCAAAAATAGTGCCCCTTCCGACCTGGGCCAATGCCCCAGGGTAAGGAATTGCGACCATCAATATCACGGTAATCCCGAATACAACTCGTTGTGTTCTCATTGACCTCCTCCAATCCTCGATGTGAACTTTCCTCGTTTCGCAACTAACCTCCGGACTCGATGCCCTGCATTGCCTGTCGCGTCACCACGCTTCAACTGCGCAAATGGATAAACCCACCGTCAAACGGAATGTTCGCCCCGGTCAGAAAGTCAGCCAGGTCCGAAGAAAGATAGAGCGCCAGTGTGGCGACCTCTTCCGGCCTTGCCATCCTTCCAATCGGCTGTGCATGGGAGAGTTCGCCAAACATTTCCTCTTCCCTTCCCGGGTAGCTTGCCCGCAGAAAGCCATCCACAAATGGCGTGTGTACTCGGGCCGGCGAGATACAGTTGCAGCGGATATTCTTATCAACGAAATCCTTCGCTACCGAGAGCGTCATCGCCAGTACCGCACCCTTACTCATCGAATAGGCAAATCGTCGGGACAGACCGGTGGTGGCAGCGATCGAAGCCAGGTTGACAATAGTGCCGCGACCCAGCTTGAGCATCCCAGGAAGGGCTGCCTTCATACAAAGGAAGGTGCCCTTCACGTTCACCACGAAAACGCGTTCGAAATCCTCGATCTGTGTATCTGAGATCGTTCCAATTTGAGCAACACCTGCACAGTTAATCAGGGCATCCACCGGACCATTCGCCGCCATCCGGGAAAAGGCCGAGTCGACGCTCGCGCTGTCCGCCACATCGCATTGATATGCGAGCGCATTACCCCCTGTGTTTGTAATCTCGTCCGCGGTCCGCGCGGCTGCCGCACCATCGACATCCACCACTCGGACCTGTGCCCCCGCAGCCGCGAAGCATTGGGCAATAGCCTTCCCAATACCACTAGCGCCACCTGTAATTGCAGCCACTCTCCCAGTCAGGTTTAGCTGCGTCAAACATCACCTCTCAGTAGGAAGAGGGTATTAACCAGTGCGCCACTCCATGCCTAGAAAACGGCATGAACCGACGCGCTGCTTGATGCCGAGAAAAGGGGAAGAACTTACCAGCTGCTCAATGTGGTGTTTTTTACAATTATCGAATTACAAATGTCAAGTATCAAATTAGCATTTCAATATGTGAAATATGCTGCAAAACCCGAGCCGGCCAATCCGAAAGAACGGATGTCTGCGAATCGGGGAAAAAATTGAACCATTTAAATGGGTTGATCGGCGGAGATTTGCCGAGGAGAATTGGTCCTGGATCGCAGCGGAGAAAGCCTTTCCTCCGAATCTGTAAGCGAGGACGCATAATCTGTAGGGTATTCCGGTCTAGGTTGTGGAATAGAATAAAATCCTCGCGAGAGTTCGGGCTCCAGGCCCGGAAAGAAAAGAGGCCGAACGTGCCAATGCGAAAGCTGAGATCGAAATCCGCACCCGTAGGGGTCATCGGCAAGGTGTTGCGAATATTGGAACTTCTGGATCATTCTCCATACGGTCTTCAACTGAAAGACATCGCGACGAAAACAGGAATCAACAAGAGCACTGCACATCGCTTTTTACGCCATCTTGAAGCCGAAAGCTATTTATTTCGCGATGCCGCCGGCACATACATGCCGGGCGCAAGGCTAGCACGACTGGGTACTGGCGTTAGCTTTCAAACGACGCTTTGCCGCATTTGCCGACCCACGCTGGAAAGCCTTCGTTCGGTGACCGGTGAGACGGTAAATCTGGCGGCGCTGGATGGCACCGAGATCGTATATATGGATGTTCTTGAGAGCCAGCAGATGTTCCGGCTTGTTTCTCCCGTTGGGATGCGCCGACCAGCTCATTGCACATCTTTGGGAAGGGCCATTATTGCCAATCTGGAGGACGAGAGGCGGAAAGAAGAGATCTTCTCATCCATTCAGGTCCTACCCTCCGCGGCGCGTAAGGCGAACAGTATCTCCAGGCTCAAGAAGGTTCTTAAGCAGATTTGCGAACAGGGATTTTCGCTGGATGATGAAGAGACAGTGATTGGCGCTCGATGTGTCGGAGCTGCCATCTTCGGTGCTGATGGGAGCGTTGTGGGTGGTATCAGTGTGTCCGGTCCAGTTGTGCGAATGACAAGAGAACGTTTGCCCTTCTTCTCAACGGAGGTGTGCAAGGCGGCGCGAGAGATTTCCTGGCAACTTGGCCATCGCATCTCGAAAGGGGAACGCGCGACCGGTTCCTCCATTGCGCGTGTCCAAAAGGGAGCAGAGGCGGGTCTAGCGTCTCGCGTCAGTTGACTTACCTAATCATCTGTGCCTCGCCAAATTTCAATCGGAGTGGAAGTTGGGCTTGATTCTCGTTCTGCGGGAGTAGATCGCGGCGAGCATGTAAGGTTCGGGTAGCCAAAACGAGCAGGAGCCTTAACGGCCTGAGCATGAAGCCAGTTTGACAAGGAAAACCAAAGCGAAACCGGCTAAACTCATATCTGTCTGATTTGTCAGCAGATCGCTATTTTGGCGAGGCAAATCGGATTCCTTGACGAAAACACGCGAGCGATATTCGGACGCAGCTACGCTGCTGAGCCGGAGATTCTCATCGAGCAGCTTAGGCAAGACGAAGCGATCATGGAGTGCCCGGCAAATTCTGTACCAGAGGTGATGAGACAAACTGGTATGGAAGGAGCATGGAATGGGCAGAGCCAAGAAGTATAGTCCGGAGCAGATTGTGAATCTGCTTCGGCAGATTGAAGTGGGGATTGCGAACGGAAAGACACACCCGGTGGCATGCCGGGAGGCAGGCATCACGGAGCAGACCTATTACCGTTGGCGCAAGGAATACGGCGGGCTGAAGGTAGACCAGGCCAAGCGGTTGAAGGAACTGGAGCAGGAGAACAGCAAGCTGAAGCGGCTGGTCGCCGAGCTCAGTCTGGACAAACAGATTCTTCAGGACATCGCACGGGGAAACTTCTAAGCCCGGAGCGGCGGCGTACTGCTGTGGAGCATGCCAGGCAACAAGGGGCGAGTGAGCGTCATGCGTGCCAACTGGTTCATCAGCCACGTGGCACGCAACGCTACCAGCCCACACAGCGGGACGACGAAGACGCGCTGACCCGGGCCATCATCGCGCTGGCCACGCAGTACGGCCGGTATGGATATCGACGCATCACGATCGAGTTGCGGAAGGCTGGCTGGAATGTGGGCAAAGATCGAGTGGAGCGGATCTGGCGCCGCGAAGGCCTGAAGGTGCCGCAGAGGCAGAAGCCGCGTGGTCGATTGTGGCTCAACGACGGCTCCTGCGTGCGGCTGCGGCCGGAGCGCCCAAATCACGTTTGGTCCTACGATTTCATGAGCACGTTTACCTACGATGGAAGGACGGTGCGGATTCTGAACCTGATTGACGAGCACACTCGGGAATGCCTGGCGATTCACGTGCGCCGCCGGATCAACAGCAGTCACCTGATCGAGGTGCTGGCCGACGCCATGATCGAACACGGCATCCCAGAATACATTCGTTCCGACAACGGACCTGAGTTCGTCGCCAAGGAGTTGCGCAAATGGCTGGCGCGGACGGGAGCCACAACTCTGTACATCGAACCCGGATCTCCCTGGGAGAACGGCTACTGCGAAAGCTTCAACTCGAAACTGCGCGATGAGTTTCTGAACGGAGAAATCTTCTATTCACTGAGAGAGGTGCGGGTGCTGGCGGAACGCTGGCGTAACTACTACAACATGGTTCCATACTGCCCCACCTCGCTATGTGCTTGAAAACAGGTTCAGGTGCGTTTCGGAAAGCAGTACTGCGGCTTTGTGCGGCCGGGAGTGTGCCTGTGATTTGAGAGTCTTGGCAGCGTTGCTTTCCAAGATTTCTCTGCTGATGACCCAAGGCCCGTCTGCGAACGGATGATCGGCGGGGATTTGGCCGCGATCGATGGCCAGGCGGAGTGTGCGAGGACTGATTTCGAGATAAGCGGCGGCATCGGTCAGGTTGATCCAGCACTGCTGGTCATCCGGTTTATAGCAAGGGATGCGATGATGACTGCGTAGGGCGGTGACCCTCTCGCGTGTCCATCGATTGCCACGTCCTGTGAGATGGCCGTTGCGGTTCAAAACGCTGGCGATGATGTCGTCGGAGGAAATGCGCGCAAGGATGGAGACAGCCTCGATCAGTTCACGGGGAGTTTGCGTGCTGCACTGACCACGGCGCCGGCGAGGAAGTCGTAAAGGAGTATGTGAGCCGCCTTTCCAATGGATGGTCAGCAGAAGTTCTCCCTGAGAGCTGTCCACGTCCACCAGTACTTCTTCGATGAGCGTGCGCACAATACGCTTTTTCAGTTGCACACTCGTGGTCGGATCGGCCCAGATCGCTTCGAGTTGAGTGGCAAGTTGGGAGAGGTCTTCGTCGGTGGCAGTTGGAGTCCGATCCATGTCGGCACCGTGTTGATGAATGCGCGCCTCGATCTGGTGGACGTGTTGCAAGGCTAGATTCCAGCGCCGCTCCAGTTCCGCGGTAACCAGCCGGTTCTCCGGATCGGCGGCATCGTACTGCCGCCGGGCGCGATCTGCCGCATACGTGGCTGCCTGTCGATCGCGTTCCAGCGCTTCCAGCACATCGTCCTGTTGCCGGACACGTTCTTCGTGAGCCAGCATGGAAGCTTCGATCGCCGCAGGTTGAACCACGCGAAGTACCTCTCTGCCGATCGACTCATCGACGGTGATGCCACCGAACGCGATGCAACGGGGCTCGCCGTTGTCGAGGAACCCACGCATGCACGAATACCGCAACACGTCATGCCCGTTGCCGGTATATCGTACCGACAGCTTACGTCCACAACGGCGGCATCGCAAGAGGCCAGCCAGCAACGCTTGACCGTTACGCACGGCGCCGGGCTGGGGTTCACCCCGGTTGTTCTGCTGAACCATGCTCTGGATATGCTCAAACTCGTCCCAGCTGACATAACCTTCATGGGTGCCTGGGATCAGAGCCAGCCACTGATCTCTCGGTTTGCGCCGGCAGATGTGATGCGCGCGGACTCCCTCGTAGCCGGTGAGGTGTTCCGTCTTGCCATAGGCATAGGCTCCGCCGTAAACCGGGGAAGTCAGCAAACGATGCAGGGAGCGGTAGACAGGGCGTTTCCACTGGGTCTTGCCGCTCGGCGTGCGCGTGGGCACTTCCAGGCCATGCTCCAGAAACCACATCAGCGTCTGGCGCACCGTACCCAGTTCGGTGAACTTGCGAAAGACGAGGAGGATGACCTGCTGCACGCGCAGATCCGGGTCCTTCTCCAGACGCTGATCCTCACCCTTGATGTAGCCGACGGGAGCCGAAACGATCAGTTCACCGCGACGTGCCTTCTCTCGTCGAGCTTCGACTGAACGCTGACGCAGCAGGTCCAGTTCATACTCGTTCAAGCTGCCCTTGAGTCCAAGCAGGAGCCGGTCGTTGCTGAGCCGTGGCGCATAAACCATCTCCTGGTCAACCAGTACGGTATCGACCACCCGGCAGACTTCAACGAGTTGTTGCCACTCCCGGCTGTTCCGTGCAAATCGAGAAACCTCGCGGGCTGCAACGGCACCGACCTTGCCCAGGCAGACTTCAGCCACCATGCGCTCAAAGCCTGCACGCGTCACCGACCCGGCCGCGGACCGCCCCAGGTCCTCGTCGATCACCTCGATCTCGCGCCACCCCAGTTGCCGCAGTCGTGCTTCCATCGCGTACTGCAGCTTCTGGCTCTCCAGGTTATGGATCACCTGATACGGAGAGGACTGGCGAACGTAGAGAATCGCCTTGCGCTCCAGATGCTGCGAACGAACCGTCTCACTCATCGCCCACCTCCGCTTGCGCGTGGGAACGAAGCTTCTTCTCCAGGTGTTCGTTCATCATCCGCGCCATCAAGTGAAGCATCCGCTGATAGGCTTCCTGCGGAAGCTTCGGTTGCGGTGGCGGTGGAATAAACAGCTGACCCTGCTGGGTCCTGAATCGGAATGTTGTCGGCATCAGCACCTCCTGACTCTCTGGGAAGATGCTGCGCCTGATCTCCACACGACTCAATATGATTTGCATCCGGCGACAGAAGTACTCGCAGCGCACGCAAAGCGCTGAGGCTCACATACGCAAGGCTCCCTGCCTTCTTCTCGCTGCAACGCCCAGAGTCGAACATCCACTCCGGAATCTCCAATGCCGCGGACCAGTTCAACTCATCACGTACGCAGCGAAGAACAACCATGCCACCCCGTCGCGCTTCGCCGCGAACATATACCTGCTCCCCGTGCCATGGATGCCACGGATACCGTACTTCTCGGATGTAGGTTTTATGGGTGTCTTGTACCCCAGTTGTACAACACCGAAAGGCCGCATTCATCACTAGGCTATAGGCCACCAGCGCCAGCAGCATGGCAGGCTGAAAGTTCGCAGGGGTACGGAAAAGTGGAAAACAAAAAGCGCTTCCCACTTTCCCACACCCCCGACTACGGCGGCGGGCTGATATCTACCTCTCCCGCTGCGCTACACTAACACTTCCACTGGTACAAATTACCGGGCAGGCCACCGCCATGTTGTTGGGCGGCGCGGCATGGGTCGTCTTCATCTCTCTTATCAACGCTATGGTGCAGAACCTTGCACCGGATTGGGTGCGCGCACGAGTCCTTGCGATCTTCATCCTCGCGTATCAAGGGGCATTCGCTTTGGGCAGCGCTATCTGGGGCGCAATAGCCCAAAGGGCCGGCATCCATGTGGCCCTGATGTACGCAGGCGTTGGAACCGCAGCGACTACGACGCTTGCCCTCTTCGCGAGGCTTCCCGATTCGCCCGCGGACCTCAGTGTCTGGAACCATTGGCGTATGCCCGTCGTGGTTAAGGAGATTGGGGACGACCTACAGCGTGGGCCGGTCATGGTCACAGTCGAATACGTCGTACCACAAGAGCGGGAAGCGGGGTTCCTCGAAGCAATTCACAAGTATGGTCGTATGCGGCGCCGTGACGGCGCGTATCGGTGGGGAGTATTCCGTGACACTGCAGTTGCGGACCATTACTTGGAGGTGTACATGGTGAATTCCTGGGCTGAGCACATGCGCCAACATGAGCGGCAAACCAAGGCAGACCGTCAACTGGAGGAGCAACTACGCGGTTACGCCGCGACGGAGCCAAAGGTGCGTCACTTGATCTATTCGCATTCGAAAGATGACTAACCAAGCCGGAAACTGTCACGGTAGACGTCACGGGTTTGAGCCCCTTGACTGCTCCCCATTAATGACGCAGGTTCAAGGAATTCCATCGAGCAGCCAATTACTTGAGCGCTTTGTCGCATTTCGGAGGAGCGAATTAGAACTCTGCTGGGAGTCTACCTACCAGGTAATAAATGATAAGGGAGATTTGCATCAGCAATCCCGGCTATCATTTTATCGATGATGGCACTCGTGCCGGATAAAGTGGACGGCTGGATAAGCGCCTTCTGGCAGTGTGCGGACAGAGCGGTCGAGAAGTGCGACCGGTCTGTCCGCATCCCAAGGAATATTCGATACGCATATCGAGGATTAGGAAGCCAATTTCAATTCGAGTGCGCCCATTCGTTCGGATGTCATCGAACGGATGGGTTGCGCCGTGTCGACGCATTTGAAAACCCATGAAGAAAAGAGGATGTCGGTCAACACTGGGATAGCAAACGTTGGGACAACACGCTGTGCCGTAAATAGTGATGCTCGCCTTACCAGAAATAAGCTGCTGCCACTGTGGGGGTGGCGGGTACGCGATCGATAATTTGAATCTTGAGCACGACTTCGACGTTTTTTTGCGCCCAATTCTCCGGCGCTCCCGGAATCCGAGAAAGTTGGTCGGACTCGGTAATGAACTTGCTGGCCGCTGTGGTGCCTTCTCCAGTGATTCCGGATACTAAGACGACCAGCTTTCCGGTGTCCGGATCGAGAAAACGGGCAACAATAGCATAGTCATAGAAGTTGTTCGTAGCCTGAAGTTTTCGGTCGACACTCCAACGGACCGTTGGATGAGAGAGGCTATCTTCTATCCAGAATTCTTGCATATCGGGACTGTTCCCGAAGCGGAATCTGAGAGCACTCGAAAGCCGGAGAGACCAGGGATTGTCAAACGCTCCGATCAGGATGGCCGGCCCCGTCTCAAGATCAGCTATGGTGGACGTATTACTCGATTTATACATGAGATTGCGATGCCTGGACTCGAGGAAACTCGTGAGAGTCACGTAGGAACGAAAGTCAGTCAGCACCACGGCATTCATCCCAGGCCGGGGCATTTGCTGTCCTTCTGTGGAATCCGGGCCGTCTTGCCGGGCAAGCGCATTAGGGGTCTGCTGATTCGGCAGATAAGGGAGGAAGAACGTAATTGCATCGCTTGAATTCAGGACTGGTGACCAGAACTCCTCCAACGGAGACCGCACTCGACGCATGAAGAAAATAGACGTCGCGACGCAAAGGAGAACTAGGAGGGCGAAGCCTGCTAGAACCGGCAAGGCGCGCTTAATGCGCGAATCTGCTGTGGCCGGCGGATTAACGTGGCCTGTATCCGTGGTACGTGAATCGGAATCCCGAGTCGACTTACTCTTTTCGGAAGAGTGCTCATCGATTTCATCTTTCTGTGCAGCAGCGGGGGAACAGTATTCAAAACAAGGAACGTAAGAGCCGGTAGGGAGGCTGATCCTAATTTCCGATTCATGTCCGGGATCCTGATAATACTGAGCCAGCCTCTTACGGAGCTCAGCTGCCGCTACGCGCACGATTGGATCTCCCGCCGTGTCGTAGCCTATGGGCCTCGCGAAAACTGCTGCACCGATGGTGCGCTCTTTCAGAGAATCGCCGCGACCCTGGACGGTTTCGCCGACCACGAACCGCAAGAAGCTGGGAAGCCTTTTGCTGTTGCGAAAGTGATTGTCCGAGAGAAGGCGGGCCACCTGCTGCTCAATCTCGGACTCTTGCACTCCGGAAGCAGCAGTCACACTGCCGTCTCGCAGGTTCACCACTGTCCTCCCTCCAGAAGGAGCAATATTACGCGTGCCAATCGAGGGCAGTCAAGCGTTGACGGGGTCGCGCTAACTCGCTGATTCCACGAGGTCCTTACCTGATAAGAGTCGTCTCCATACTGTATGGACCTTTCGCGCATGCCGAGGCAGACCTATAGTCCGGAATCGTGTTTGGGAAAGCAAATTAAGCTGCACAACGAACAGGGCCATGCCACACATTTTGAGGATTCGTAATCAACAGGCGGCATCTGCGATGGAGCAATTTCGGTCGCAGATGTAAGCCCATTACTAATATACGTTTTGAGGAGGCTCGATATGCAACGTGATTCGGGGAACAGAATTTGGAGTCGCTTTAACCTGGCGATTGCCTGCATCGCAGTTCTGCTCGTGTGCGGGCCATCGCAACTTTTCGCCCAGATCACCGCCGGCGCAGTCGTCGGAACAGTAACGGATCCCTCCGGGGCGGTCGTCGGGAACGCCCGGCTGACGCTGACCAATGAAGCAACAAAAGTCCAACAGACGACAGAGTCAAGCGCAACTGGGAACTTCGGATTCGCCGCCGTTCCTGTCGGCTCCTACACTCTGACCGCTGATGCCAAAGGTTTCAAGACCTACAAGGACACAGGCATCCAGGTTCACGTTCAGAACACCGAAACGATTGACATTCAACTGGTGACGGGCAGCGTGACTGAGCAGGTCACCGTCACGGCTGCAGTACCTTTGCTGCAGGCGCAGGATGCCTCCCTCGGCCAGACCGTCCCATTTGTGCAAGTCAATGACCTACCGCTGAATAACCGGAACTGGCTCTCTTTTGTAATGCTGGCTGCGGGTGTGGTGACGAATCCCAATGTATCGGTGGATAACCCGAACAATGGAGAATCCATCAACGGCGTTGATGAGAGCTCGGTGGACTACCGGTTAAATGGAATCGATGACAACGTCGTCGTCTTTGGAAATGTAAGCATCGGGAACTTCGGCGGCGCCAGCGTGCAGCCCATTCCGGATGCTATTCAGGAGTTCAAACTGCAAAACGGCGACAACAGTGCTGAATTCGGACAGTTCGCCGGAGGTGTGGTCAATGCCGTAATGAAGTCGGGCACCAATCAGTTGCATGGAGACGTCTTTGAGTACCTGCGGAATGAGGCCTTCAACGCCAATGATTATTTCAACAATTTAAATAACGTGCGGCGGCCCGAATACCGGCAGAACCAGTTTGGCGGCACCGTCGGTGGCCCTATCGATATTCCCCACCTGTATAACGGCAAAGACAAGACGTTCTTCTTCTTCGACTACCAGCACACGGGCGTCGCAGCGGCGGCATCCTTTACGGAGACCGTGCCAACCAGTGCGATGCGGAGCAGCAACTTTACTAACCTGCAGGACTTGATCAAAGATAACAGCGGATCGAATACGGATGCTTTGGGAAGAAAATTCTCCTTTGGCACGGTTCTGGATCCTGCCACGACTCGCTCTGTCGCGGCCGGAGCGGTGGATCCCGTCTCCGGATTGATTAACACAACCTCTGGCACCGTATATGTCCGGGATCCGTTCTACAGCGGCGGCAGCGTCACTGGGATCACAGATTTTACAGGTTTCACCTCGATGCTGAACGTGCTCCCGACGGGAAGAATCGATAGTAACGCCGTCAGTATCCTGTCATTGCTTCCGGCTCCGACCGGCTCGGGACTGACCAACAATTACTTCTCAGCGCCGCCCTATCAATTTACGATTGATCAATATGACGTGCGCGTCGACCACAACTTCAGCCAGAAGGATCTTTTCTGGGGAGTTTTCGACAGGAGCCATCTTACCGCGTCTTCCTATCAGCCGTTTCCGGGTATAGCCGGAGGAGCAACGGCTATCAGCCCGCACGACAGTGAGCCGCACTACGAAATCGCTTTAAACTACACCCACGTCTTTTCTCCGAAGCTGGAGAATCAGGCGACCGGCGGATATGACCATGTCTTCCATGACCAAACCCTACCGACATCCTATACGACTGGCTTACCACAGCAATATGGCATTCAGGGAATTCCGCAGATTGCAGGCAACGGCGGCATACCCACGTTTGCTCCCAGCGGCATCAGCAGCTTTGGCGGCCGCCGCTATCAGCCGACGATCCAAACGACCACTGCTCTTCAATTTCTCGACAACGCCATCCTGACGCAAGGCCTGCACGAAATCCACTTCGGCTTCGAGTTCAATCATCTCCGGGCCAACATTATTCAGCCTTCGTATAGCCGAGGCGAGTTTGATTTCAACGGCCAGTATTCCAATATTCCCAACAAGAACAATAGCCTGACCGGCATTGCGGATATGCTGTTGATTCCGGGCGCGGCGAGTGTTCCCAACGGGATATCGAATCTGGGCGGTCCCAGTGCTTACGATGGCTCCAACTTCGCCGGCACGGATTATTTCAGCGACTATTATGCCGCCTACGTGCAGGACAACTGGAGAATGACCCCGAAGCTCACGATCAATCTCGGTCTACGCTGGGAGTACGCTGCGCCCTTTGGAGAGAGCAGTGGCCGGCAAGCCAACTTTATTGCCAGTGGCAACGGCAATGGAAACTCCGGCACCTACTATATCCCCCAGCAGGGTTGTTCGGTGACTCGATCTGCAACCTTCAACACGCTTCTCGCCGGATATAACATTGCGGTCGACTGCGTTTCTGGTCTCCAGGCGAACCAGGGACAGAAAGATAATTTTTCGCCGCGTCTTGGGTTCGCCTATCGCCTTTTGCCGCGGCTTGTGGTGCGTGGCGGCTACGGCATAACCTACGGAGCGTATGACAGCGTAGGTTACGGAGGCACGCTGGGTACCAATTATCCGTTTCAATATCTGATCACAAATCCGAGCGACACCTCGCAAAGCGCCATAGCTTTGCCTAACGGCGCAACATCCACTATTGAGAACACCTTTGGAGTAATCGATCTCACGAATCCAGCGTCAGTAACTGGAACTGGTTTGACCCTGTACGGCAAGCAATATCATTACATGACGCCCCTCGACCAAAGTGCCAACCTGACTCTGCAAGATCAGTTCACCAACCGCGATTCGGTTCAGTTGGGATATGTGGGATCGCTAGGGAGAAATCTCGATGCATTCGGAGTCCACAATTCGCCTACTGAGATTTTGCCGCCGGGCACGAGCCAGACGCCATACCTGCCATTTTCCACCTTGGCTCCCAATGCTCAGTTCCTGCAAAACAACGCTATCAGCAACTATCACTCGATGCAGGCGATCTACCAGCACCAATTCAAGGACAACCTCGTTTTCCTGGCAAATTACACATATGGAAAATGCATGGCCAATCAGGTCGGGAAAACCGACCTCGGACCGGGTGCCAGCTTCCGAGCGGAATGGCTTCCCGGATTCGGCATCGGCCCCGATTACTCTCTGTGCGTTGCCGATGCGACCCACGTGGTTCACGTGTCCGGAGAGTACGCATTGCCCTTCGGTCAGGGGCGGGAGTTTCTGGGTCATGCCAACAAACTCCTGGATGCACTTGTGGGTGGATGGAATCTCAACTACATCTTCACCCACCAGAGCGGGCAGCCGCTCACGATCGGGTGTCCCGTTGCCACCAGCTCGGACTTTGGATGCAACGCGAACCTCGTAGCGGGCCAGAATCCCTATGCGGGCCCGCATAACCGGACGCAGTGGTTAAATCCGGCTGCATTTGCCCAGCCGCCAGCTGCAACCTCCATTGGACAAGCTGACTTTTCCCCACTAGGAAACAAGGCTGATCAGGTGAGGGGACCGGGGTTCGCCAACTTGGATTCATCCATTTTTAAGCAGTTCAATATGCCGGGAGAAACTCGGCTGGAATTCCGCGCTGAAGCATTCAATACATTCAACGAAGCAGAATTTCAAAACCCGAGCAGTCAGAATAATTTCACCAACCTTACGAAGTTCAGTGTGATTACGGCGGACCGAAACGGCACCGGCCGTCTCGGTCAGTTTGCCCTCAAGTACATTTTCTGAGCCGCTGGGCGGTCACCAGCTACCAGAAAGATCCGCTTAGGGTGAGCGGGTCGAACGGATACGGGGCGGCTGCTTTTACCAGAGCCGCCCCCGCCGTTGAAGACAACTATGTCTTGGCTCAGAAAAGGTGAGTTGTGATACGGACCAATGGAATCTGGAATGCGGTTGTCTTGATGGTCTGCACGTGGTCCGTTGGTGCCGCCGCAGCAGCGCAGGCCGTCGTGCTGAATAAGGTGGACTCATCTACGGTATTGCCCAATGGAATCAAGATCGCCAGCGGCCCGGGGGTACTGCGGATACTGGCGCTGCGGAATGATGTCTTGCGCATCACGATGTCTCCGACCGTAGATCTGCCGGAAGATGCCTCCTGGGCGGCGCTGCCCGATGCCCGGAACGCGACCATGAAGGTGACGCCTGAGCAAGACGATGCTTCGGTGGGATTCGATACGCTGTTGTTGCATGTGCGCGTTAACCGCAGCAATCTTGCGATCTCTGTCCTCGACGGCGACGGCAAGTTGATCGTCAGCGATGCACAGCCCGCTGAGTTCAAGAAAAATGATAGCAGCGGCGATATCGGCTTTCGGGTGTGGAAGACAATGCCGGAGAATGAACACTACTTCGGCCTGGGCGAGAAAGCCGGTCCGCTTGATCGCCGCGGTGGCGCATTTGTGCAGTGGAACACAGACGCGTCTCATTACGAGGAAGGAACCGACCCTCTCTACGACAGCATTCCGTTCTTCCTGACCGACCGAGCTGGCGTCAGCTACGGTCTCTTTCTCGACAATACGTGGCGAACTGAATTCGATTTCGGAAAAGCGCTGCGCAATCAGTATTCTTTTGGCGCCGAAGGCGGCCCGCTCGATTACTACATTCTGTACGGGCCCAAACCAAAACAGGTCGAAGAGGATTACGCCTGGCTCACAGGAACAACGCCACTTCCTCCACTCTGGTCATTCGGATTTCAGCAGTCGCGTTGGAGCTACGGCACGGAGCAGGAACTGCGAGGGATCGCCCAGCATCTGCGCGCCGATCATATCCCTGCCGATGGGCTCTACATGGACATCGACTATCAAATAGGACGTCGCCCATTCACAATGGATATTGACGAGTTCCCGAATTTCCCTTCGTTTGTTGACGAGCTGAAGCGAATGGAATTTCATTTGATTCTGATTACAGATTTGCATCTTGCTTATTTGCCGAACCAAGGCTATTCGCCCTACGACACTGGAGCGGCAGGTGATCACTTCCTCAAGAATCCCAATGGATCCTTGTACGTAGGGGATGTGTGGCCGGGCCCGTCGGTTTTTCCTGATTTTGTGCAGAAGTCCACGCGAGAGTGGTGGGGCAGCCTGTACAAGAACTTTTATGACGAGGGCGTCGCGGGCTTCTGGAACGACATGAATGAGCCATCTGTTTTCGATAGTTCCACGAAGACGATTCCGCTGGATGTGCAGGGTCCGATCGACGAGTCGGGATTTCAAAAGCGCACTGCTATGCAGCGGGAAATCCACAATATTATGGGCATGCAGAATTCGCGTGCGACCTTCGAGGGTTTGCTAAGCCTGAAGCCGGATCAACGGCCTTTCGTGCTCACGCGGGCGACCTATGCAGGCGGGCAGCGGTACGCAGCTACTTGGACTGGAGACAATTCCAGCTCCTGGTCGTACCTGCGCATGAGCACCCCCATGCTGGAGAGCCTTGGCCTATGTGGCTTCTATATGAGCGGGAACGACATTGGCGGATATGCAGGCTCGCCACAGATGGATTTGCTGACGAAATGGATTGAAGTGGGAGCGTTCAACCCCATGGACCGGGATCACTCGGAACATGAAACCAATCGGAAGGAGCCTTGGGTGGGAGGGCCGGCGATGGAGGCTGTCCGGCGACATTACATCGACGAACGCTATCGACTGATTCCATACCTCTACACGACAGCGGAGAACGCATCTCGCACCGGCATTCCCATTTTGCGTCCGCTTTTCCTGGAATTTCCCTACGCCACTTCCGACGGGCACCCACTCGATCTCGATGCCGACAATGAGTTTCTCTTTGGCCCCGATCTATTAATCGCCCCAACTCCTCACCCAGACGAGGTGCAGGACTACGCCGTGATCTTCCCGCCAGTACCCTGGTACGACTACTGGACTGGGTTGCGCGTCACCCACAAACCGCACACGATGCCGATGGAGAAGACTGCGGCGCAGAATTCGAAAACGACTGACCAGAGCGCTCCGCTCGAGATCCTCATGGTCCACCCAAAGATTGATCTGTTGCCCGTCTACGTCCGTGGCGGATCGATTCTGCCTATACAGCCGCCAATCCAGGACACGGAGCAAAAACCCAACGGTCCGTTGGAACTGCGCGTCTATCCTGGACCTGATTGCAAAGGAACGCTATACCAAGACGACGGAACCACTTTCAAATATAAAGATGGTGACTACCTGCGCGTGAATTACACCTGTGAGGCGCAGGCGGGGAAGATAATCCTTCACCTGGGTGAGCAGAGCGGCAACTTCCATCCTTGGTGGAAGACGGTTCAGGTTTCCGTATACGACTGGCCTGGTGCTGAGGTGCGGGCCGCCCTGAACCGCAAAGTTGTTACCGGCAGCACCTACGATGCGGTACATCGTATTTTGCGCCTCGAGATTCCGCAGAGTTCCCAAGCGGCAGACCTCACGATCACGGCATTGAAGTAGCGTATGGTCTACGAATACCTGACCGGTCCACGATTCCGCGCCCACGTCGAATCGATCGTCGAGAAGTTCACGGAAATGGAGGCCGACCTCGCCAGGGAGCGGAAGACCATGACTCGCCTCTGGGCAAAGCGGGAGGAGCAGATCCGCGGGGTGATTGACTCCACCGCCGGCATGTACGGCGATTTACAGGGTATCGCCGGCAAGGGTCTCAATGAAATCGCGGGACTCGAGATTTCAATGCTGCCGGCTGGAGAAGACGAAACAAGCGCCTGATAGATGGCTGTCTGCCGCATGCCTGGGGTCGCAATTCGGATGTGTTTGAATTCGATCTCGCCTTACCGCGAACGCGCCCGTAAGGCTCCCGTCCCAGCTTTCGTTTCCATGCGTAGAGACAGGTTCGGTCCACGCCCAGTTCCCGCGCCAGCTGGCTCACGTTCTCACCCAGCTTCATGCGCCGCACGGCCCGCTCTTGAAATTGCCTCGAATACCGCTGCGGATTCCCCATCGACTCTCCCCATTCAATGAAAAGCGTCGACCTACAGGCTGTCTCATTTTAAGGGCGCAGTCCAGCTTTGACAGCTGCAAAATTGACTACAGCCGGTTGGTGTGAAGTCAGCCATCGCCGCCCGGCTGCGCCGTAGATGCTCCGCGCAGCGACCTGCTTCGGGAGGATTCCCGATGCAACGGAATCGACGACTCTACAGAGCGGTATTTTGGAAACAATTCCCTTACATAGCTGCCCGGGTGATAAAGTCCAAAACCGGGGCTGGATCCTCCGGTGCGAGTGGATAATGTCCCACGCCCTTCTTGACGATGACCTCGATTTTGCCGCCAAGTTTCTTGTATCGCTTTTCAACCTCAAGCGTGTTGTCCTTGAAATACGGGTCGAGGCTGCCACAAACATGAAGAAGCGGCACGTTGGCTTTGGCCAGGGGAGCGAGATTATCGAGCGGTTGCGTTTTCGCCAGGGTGCTGCGCATGCGCGGATTCTCAGCGTAGACGCAGGAAACCTTGTCAGGATTATCGATGGCCCACGCGTAGACTTCGCCGGCGCCGCCGCCCGCGCCTTCCATCGCTGGCTTCCTGGAAAAGCCGTTCCCGGTCAGGTATTCATACGCCGTGTCCCAATCTTTCACCAGGAAGTCGACCCCTACGGGCCCGGTGACGATGTGAAACCCCTTGGCCAGCAGCTCCTGATCGACCTTCGCGTCACGAAACACAAAACCCGCCCGGAACACCCAGGGCATGCCTGCGGCCGCAGTGCTCGGCGCGATCACCACGGTGGTCATCTGTGTGCCGCGTACGCTGAATTCGTAGCGGTCGTAGCAGGGCGAAAACAGCGGCCCGCGGCAGGTGATGTAGGTGTCCTCATCCGGGTAATCGCGGTAGAAACTTTCGATGCTGTAGTAGGAGGTCCGTGTGAACTTGTCGCCCGCGAAGGCCGGCGCCGGGCCCCTTACAGCCTGTACGCTCTGCTCAATAAAGTCCGCGATAGGCTTGGGGTTGCGTAGGCTATGCGGATGATGGGCGTAGCCTTCCTTGACCATCATCGAGATGCGCCCGCCAAACTGCTGATAGATATCCTCGATGGCGGAAGCATACTTGCCAAAGATCGGATCGATGGTGCCGCAGATTTGAAGGACAGGCACGTCGGCGCGCGCCAGGTCTCCCAGCCTCTGAAAACCTTCGCGGTCCATCCCCGGATTGTCGGCATAGATGCAGGAGACTTTGTCGGGATTGGCGGTGCCCCACCTATATTCGAATTCTCCGCCCCGGCTCATGCCGATGAACGCGGGTTTCTTCGACAACCCGTACTGCCCGGTGAGGTAGGCATACCAGGCGTCCCACTCCGTAAGTGACCTTGGCGTGGGATCGACCGAAATGTATGCGATGCGAAAACCCCGTTTAAGCAGTTCGACTTCGGCCTGGGGCTGGTGATTCCAGTAAACGCCGCGCCAGGACCACGGGTTGCCCGGAGCCGCCTGCTTGGGCACAACGACAACACATCGCAGCTGTCCCTTGTCCGAGATTCCGAGATTGCCGGACTCTTCGCCAGCCGGCGCCTTGAAAGGCGTGATCGCCAGGGTCTGCATATCCATCACGAAGTCGTAACGGTCGAATCCGTGCCAGTCGATCTTGTCGCCCTGGAAGGTGAGGGGGACTTGAAGCGCGACCGCGGCATTGCTCGATCCAGAAGGGGTTCCGTTATCGGGAGCGGCCGGAGCCTGAGCTTCAGCCGCGTTGGTCAAGAGAGGGAAAGCGGCGACTCCCGCTCCCATGGCGGCGATGCCTTTTACGAAGGTGCGACGCCCTGGAGACGGCGGCTCGGTGTTCCTGTCTCCGTTTTGCCGGTCAGATAACTTCTTCATAAGGACGCTCCTGGTTCGATGGGTTGCAGCGAGTCGCGGTCCAGGTTGCAGTGATCTCGCCAACGTTTCGCCAGCATTTCGATCTCCCGCATGGAACAGAAGACCTCCCCGTTGAGGACCTCAACTCGCGATCCACTGTTAAGTTCTCAGCGACGACCGCGGGCAAACATGTCCGGTGTTGGTTTACACGTGACCGACATAATCGGGTCCGTTCACCTGCACCAGGAAGCCATCCGGCTCATTGAGCTTGAACGATTCCTGTAAAGTACCCGAAAACTTCAAATTGAGCTCCGTCAACTTAGCGCGAATTGCATCGGCGTTAAAGTTCTCAATCTCGGCAGGGAGAACTGGTAACGCAAGTGTAAAGGCGGTTGCGCCAGCGCTGGCAATGAAGGTGCGACGGTCGAGTTGGTCTGGGAACTCGTTCATCGCAATCTACCGCAACGGACGCTAGGATCCCGATTCTCCAGTTGATAAAAGGTCTCGCTACCTCGGAGGGCCTGTAGGCGATGCGTTTACCTTGGGCGCCTGGGAGTTACAAAGCGGTGAGCGGCATATTTGATTTCACTCCAACTCCCTCGAGAGCGGAATGCCTCCTGCTGCATGAAGAGCAAAGACGATCGTTTCCGATCGTCAACTTCTTTGAGTAAGAGCTGCCCTATTGGGAGTTGCCCAGAGCTTGCCTCCTCTGTTGTTCAACAATTTGCAGGGCTGCCTTAACATCCGGATCATCCGGTATTAGCGATTCTGAGATCTTCAGTTCTCGCTCACCTGCGCCTAGTTGACCCGCATGGCAGTATGCCAATCCAAGATTTTTCTCCAGGGCGCCTAGGAGATTGCACCTTCCACACTGCATGATCGCCTCATGTAAGTCGTCAATGGCTCCTTTGTAATCTGCGTCGAACATTTTCCTGTTAGCCTGATTTCCCAACGAATTGACTCGATCGATCGTCCGCTGGTCGCGTTCCAGCTCAACAACACGCTCCATCAGTTGCCTGGATTCAACTGGATCAGCCTGTCTCAGCGCACGCGCAAGGGAATAAATCGCCCCGGAATCTCGCGGGTTGAGCGCAATTGCGCGCCTGAATGCTGCGATTGCCTCCGGTTCCCGGCGTTCCTCCTCTAGAATCTTACCGAGCTGAAACCATGCCGTTGCTTGCTCTGGACGCAATCTGAGATATCGTCGAAGTAAGTCTCCTTGTTCAATTCTGTTCCCTTCATCTCCCTCCAGTGCAGCCCAATAATCTAGGGCTTCGGCATACTCCGGAGCAATGTCCAGCGTCTTCCGAAACTCAACTCTCGCTTCCTCATGTTTTCCTAGATCGCTTAAGATGCGACCTCGCAGAAAATGTGCGCTTGCTAAACTTGGCGCTAACCGAATTGCGATCGAACTCTCTTTGAGTGCGGCTGCGAGGTCGGAGTGATCGCCCAGCGCAATTCCAAGATTCACATGGGCGTCAGCGGAGAGCGGATCGATCTCAATCACTTTGCGAAACGTTTCGATCGATTCGGGCAACTTTCCTAACTGTGCTTGTACTTCACCCAGAGCAGTTAGAGCTCGAGGGTCGCTTGGATGGAGGGCCACCGCTTGCTCAAACGCCTCTTCGGCTTCTTTGAAATCGCCTTTCTGGGCCAGGGCAATCCCTCTTCGCAACTCTGGACCCGGTGACGGGTCATCCTTCTGCTGGCGGGTCTCCTGGGAGCGCGATAGAGAGCCCGAAAATAGAGCGAGGATCAGGCTGGCCAAGAGACAGTAAAGGCCAGTGTATGCACCTATTGACTGACCTCGACTATGGGGCGCCACTTGAAGACTCCTCTCTTTACATGAAAACGATTCGCTCCCAGCGCGTTCATTCAACTTTCACAAGTAAATGTATCACTGACGATACATTGGCGGATTGGCAGAAGCGAACAAGAACAATCGAAAGAAGAACCGGGACCCGTGGTTGCGGTCCCGGTTCGTTGGATTCGTGCGTGTTACCTAGAAGACGAACTTACCCGACAATTGCAACTGGCGGGCGTTGTTGATAGTAGAGGTAACCGCGCCAAAGCTGGGGCCGCAGTCCACACAGGCATTTGGAACACCCCACACTGGATGGTTGAAGGAGTTGAATGCGTCCAACCGTATTTGGAACTTCATAGCCTCCATCAGAGGGAACTCCCGAAAGATCGAAAGGTCAAGATTCTTGAAAGGATCGGTACGCAACGAGTTCCGCGGAGTGTTCCCGAATGTATACTGAGCCGGCGCAACAAAGGCAGCGGGGTTGAACCATTCTGCAGGCGTCTTTTTTTGAGGGTTTGGATTGCCTACTTTGTTCGGACGCTCGCAGCCGGCACCCCCTTGACCCGTATAACTAAAGCAGCCCGTGTTAGCAATGTCCCCCGCCATTCCGACAGTGAAGGGACGACCCGATTCCAAAGTGGCAATTCCATTGATCTGCCAATTGCCTACTACATAGTCCGAGATCTGGTTCCCGGTCGAGAAGCCATTCTTTCCGACGGGAACCGCCCATGTCCAACCAGCGGTAAACACATTCGGTAGGTCATAGCCGGTCACACTGCGATCAGCCTTGAAGTCATATGGGTTCTGGATGCTGGTGGTTCCAATCCCGTACCACCCATCCGTTCCGTAGTTCAGTCCTTTTGACCAAGTGTAAGAAATCAAGTAGGTCAGGCCGGAGGCGTGGTTTCTACCCTGGAATGTCGTCTGCAATGCATTATAGTCAAGCTCCCCTATCGGTTGATCAAAGAACGACTGCGTCATATAGGGGTAGGGGGTTCGGGGCGCGATTGCGCCAGGGCCCGGAGTCTTCGCCGTGTTAGCTACTGGGCAATAATCTAATTTCCGGCCGAGGGAACCGACATAATTGACGGCCCAGACGCCAGCTCCTCGGACCTGCTGCTGAATGCCGAACGTCCATTGATCTGAATAGGCATTCCGGAATTGCGGGGCGGTATTCCAGGTAGCGGAGGTGAACGGAGTAGGTGGGGGGTAGTTGCCGCCAAAACCCGCAAGGGGGTTTTCGGCAGTCGTACTCGTGGGTGCGCCCAATGGGTTCAGGCCTGCAGCCTGCTGGGTTGTTTCCATGAGCCAGCCGCCCGTATTCTGCCCGGATTGCTCGACGCCTGCCCAATTATCATAAACGCGCCCATAACCCGCATGTAGAACGGTGTTCGGCCGAATGCCCCATGAAAGGCCCAATCTGGGTTGAATATTGGTCAGATCCGGAAAATAGAGTTGGCCTGGTTTGCTGGAGACAACGACGTGGGCCGGCAGAACTCCTCCAGGGAGGCACGGCGCAAACTGAGTGGCGCTGCAAGGCGGAGGCAGCTTCTGAATGACATCTTCACCCGTGTTGTAGTCCAGGAGGTCGTTGTAGGCGCCAAGCTTTACGTTCGATACGATTGGGACGAACGAAATGTCGTAACGAAGGCCGACGTTGATGGTTAGATTGTCGCGAATCTTCCACTGGTCCTGGCCATAAAAGCCATCCACGTAACCGCTACGCTCGGTATTCCGATTATCGAGTCGCGTAGCTACGCTGGGCAGACCTAACAGGAACGACGCAAGCGGGTCACCGCCAGTAGAACCATTGGAGGTTTGAAAAGGTGAAAAGGTGAGCGAAGAATAAGTGGATGTAGCCTCGCCCTGGTTGTTGGTGTCGATGTTAGAGCCAACGTACAGAGTATGCCGCCCGAAGGTCCGCTGGTAGTCCGCCTTGTATTCCCAAACGTCCGAGTTTACGTTTGGCGACTGATTGTTTTCGCCGCCGCTCATATAAGATCCGATTCCTACTTGTGGCAGCATACAACCGCTGCGGAGACCAAAATTGTAGCCGCATGCATAGGTCGTAGCGAAACCGGCGGCAGTAACAATACTTTGGACGTCCCTGCTGTATACAACCGTGGGTTCCCGTTGTCCTATATTCTGGCCAAATCCCACAGTGAGGACGGAGCTTGAACCAAAGGTGTGGATCCACTGCGCACCAAAGTTGTGTCCGACGTAACCGGTGACACTCGACAGACCGGGTATCCCGCCATACACAGAAACTGGGTCCGTCTGGTGCAGATAATGCGCCCATACCAGGTCTTTCTTGCCTAGATATTCGTCTCCACGAATATCGTACTGGTCAGAGTTTTGCGTTTCCGGCGTGGTGTTTCGGTAGTTGTTGACACCCCCTTCGTAACTGCCAGTAGGACTCGGAAATAGTGCCTTCGCGAGTCCAACCATGTTTGGGTCGAGGTGGGCGCTAATATTATTGCCAACAAAAGCCGCCCTAGTGGGAGAATAGGGATTATACAGCGGGGTTGCCAAGGCGCTGAAATTCCCGGCGAGCTCGTTCGCAGTGGGAACTAGCTGGTCAGTTACGCTTCCTATCGACTGTCTGAACCCTTCGTAGCTTCCATAAAAGAATGTGCGATTCTTGCCGTTGTAGTGAGGCAGTAACACGGGCCCACCGGCGTCCCCGCCAAACTGGTTCTGATGCAAATTTTGCAAGAGTCCGCTAGGATCGCTCGTTGCATCAAAGAAATCGCTACTGCGCCAGAATTCCCAGGCAGCTCCGTGAAATTGGTTGGTGCCTGCTTTGGTTAGAACATTGATGGTTCCGCCTAGTCCTTCGCCGAATAGAGCGGAGTCTGTGTGGGTCACCAGCCTCACTTCCTGAATGTCGTCCGGAATCGGTGTAATCGTTTGAGATCCGGA
Organism: uncultured Acidobacteriaceae bacterium; assembly: GCA_963751285.1. Taxonomy (GTDB): domain Bacteria; phylum Acidobacteriota; class Terriglobia; order Terriglobales; family Acidobacteriaceae; genus Telmatobacter. Next base: position 202,248 of record CAVVUE010000023.1, read on the forward strand.
AATTGCTTCATTATTGTTCACGCCGTCCAGCAGATACACATTGCTGCGGTTGTTTTGGCCCTGGATCGAGGGGTACACAGGGTTGCCGACTGGGTTGGTACGACCTCCCGTTTGGTCGTTGTTGATGGGCGTTACGCCTGGTTGCATTATCAACAGACCACTATAGTTTCTCCCATTGAGGGGAAGATCGTTAACGGATTCAGATTCCAGATTTGCTCCAACGGAAGTCGACGATGTATCCAACTGTACCGATTGCGCGGAAACCTCGACCGTCTCGGTGGTCGCTCCAGGTTTTAGCGTAAAGTCAAACGTTGAATTTTGGCTCACAGTAAGCTCGACCCCCTCGCGCGAGGCTGCCGAGAATCCTGCCATACGGGCAGTGATCTTATAGACACCCGGTGGTATTTCGCTCAGGATGTAGGCGCCGGTACCGTTGGAGAGGGTTTGGCGAACCAGTCCGGTGTCACGATTTTGAATCTGCACCGTCGCATTGGGTATCGCGGCGCCGCTCTGGTCTCGGACGGTTCCGCTGACTTGAGCGGTGTCGAATTGCGCGATCGCATGCACGCTGCAGAAGAGGAGTGCAGCGATTACGATAGTCAAGATGCGATTCGTTTGCGTCAGGTGACCAATTCTCTTCTTCCCCGCCTCGGTGATCGAATATCTTCTCTGGTTAATCACATTTCCCTCCTGAATCACTACGGAAAGCTATGAGCCCGATTGCATTTCGTCTCTTTGCGCTTTCACGTGTCTGGTCAATTCTTCCTTGCCCGCGTCAAAGGCTCGCCTTTGTGTAAAAGAACGGCCACCGATAGTGCTCGTGAAGCTGGACGTTGGTGAACCCTATCAGGGTTCCCCGAACGAGGACACATCATCGTTAACGTATCCCTTCGCGTTAACGATTACCTTCCAGCATGGCCCGGATCGTACTACGACAAACGCAACTTTGTCAAGAAAAACTTTCCCCTTTACAATCAATACATTAGAAGGGTCCTCCTCGCAGCGCCGGACGATTGAAAACACTTCCCATCGCAGCCGGTGGCCGCTCTGGACCAGGAATCGCGACGAACCACGCTCCTGTTTTGGCAGTTGGGTTTTCGCATCCTTGAGTTTCAATCCGCGCGCCGAAGACGCTCACGAGTTAAGTCGCGCAAGAACGAACGGCATCGCCCGTCTATCGAAATCTGCACGGGGAGAAGGAGACAAATACTGTTGATAGCCGGGAAGAGCGCGCAGGCGGCAACGTACACTGGGCGGTTTGTGCTCAGGCCGTCCCGGGCTGAAGTGGTTGCATTGGGCAAGGAAACTAGTTTAGCGTTTGGGGAGAAGAAGCATGTTAAAGGGAATCTCGAAATACGTCAGTCCTGAACTTCTGTCGATCCTTCACCGGATGGGCCACGGCGATGAAATCGTTCTTGCCGATGCGCACTTTCCAGGCCATTTCCTCGGGCCTCAAGTACTTCGTGCAGACGGTATCCCGATCCCTCAGCTGCTTGATGGAATCTTGCCTCTCTTTGAACTCGACTCGTATGCGTCTCCGTTGGTCATGATGGACGCAGTGCCCGGCGACGCGCTCGACCCCGTGGTAGAACAGAGTTTCATGGATGTGATTCGCAGATACGCTCCGAAAGCACTTCGTCCCGAACGAATCGAGCGTTGCGCGTTCTATGAGCGGGCTAAGAGTGCGTTCGCGATCGTCATTACCGGAGAGTTGCGCAAGTACGGAAACTTGATCGTGAGAAAGGGAGTCACGCCGGTCGAGTGACCGAGCGCAGCCGCACCGGGCTGCCCGGAACAATCTCCACTGAATCATCTGGTTTGGCAGGCTTGGCCGCCGGCTCCTAACGAGGCCGGCGGGGTGTCCATTTGGGTCTGTACTACGCCGATTGCCTTCGAAGAAGGAGGCTCGACTCCCGGACGACTAGATGCGGCTCGACAAATAGGCTCCTTGGACGGCCGTGTGATTTTGGTTGCGCCAATTTGAGGGCCAGTGTTGCCACACGCTTCCCGATGATCTCCATACCTTGATCCACCGATGAGAGTGGGACACGAAGAAAATCGGAGTTGTCCAGGTTGCCGCAACCCACCACCGCGACATCTTCCGGAATCCTCAACCCCGCCTCAAGGATGGCGCGCATCGCGCCCAGCGCGACCGGGTCGTTGAAACAGAAGATTCCATCGGGTTGGCTGCCGTTCGAGAGCAATTCTTTGGCCGCTTCGTAGCCTGCAATCTGACCGCGGCTCGCGCCGGGAAGTCCGGTCGTGACTACTAGATTCGGCAACAACTCCATATGAGCTGACGACAACGCTTGACGATATCCCTCGAGTCGCCCAACCGTGGTGCTCACTTCCGGGCCGCGAATGTAGGCCACTCGTCGGCATCCCTGTTCAATCAAATGCTGCGTGGCAAGCCGGCCAACCAATGTATCGTCCACTCCGATGAAATTCGCCTTGAACCCCTCGAATCGGCGGTCGATCAATATGTATGGGATATCCAGCTCTTCGATCTCGCGAAAGCCCTCAGGGGAATTCTGTGCCGAGGCAATCGCCAGCACATCAACCCTTCTTGCAAGAAGTTGCCGAATCTCTTGCTGCTCAAGCTCCGCGTCCTCATCAGACGAGGAGATAAACAGACTGTACCCACGCGGCCGGATGGCTGCGGAAATCTCCCTGGCGATTCGGGCGAAGAACGGATGCAGAAGATCCGGGACTACGAGCCCCACCGTGAATGTCCTTCCCGTAATCAGCGAGCGTGCGGCCAGATTGGGGTGGTAGTTCAACTCCTTCATGCGCTTCTGTACACGCTCACGCGTCTCCGCACTGATGTCGGGGGTGTTGCGCAGTACTTTGGAAATGGTCACAACAGAGAGGTTGAGTTCCTTGGCCAGATCTTTCAAGGTCACTGGCATAGTCTATGTTTGCTCCTTCCACTACGAATTGCCTTGGTGCCATATCGTTGAATCCACGATATCTACGCGACCCAAGGCGCAAAACGCACCCGGCAATCCCAAATCCAGCTAGCGCACTCTTGAGCGGAATGCCCCTTACCTGTAACGATTACGGAATCGCCTTTAAACAAAGTTAGCAGCCAGATTGACATCCCGTCAATGCAACAGGAAATTAGGTAGTGGGTCGGTTTGGAGTTTCTTTGAAAGGGCACGACTCTAGTCGTGCCGCAACCGGCCCAAAATGAGTTCGGGCTTTAGCCCCTGAGGGACAATTGAAATCAAACTGGCCCACTAACGGAAAGTCGATCGTGCCCTTTCGGATGCCGCTGCTCGGCGGCGTCCCCGCCCGCATTCCCCTTCCCGCCGTCGCTCCAGAACATTGAAATGTCGACGGTCGCCACCTGGGCCATGTTCTAACTTCGGCAACTGAGGGAACAAGAGTGCCCGTGGCCCCTTGGATGATGTTGAACTTCAACAGTGGCGGAGTGTCCTCAATCCTCCGGAAGACACAACCTCGCTGGCAAACGCGGGACGAAGTCCCGGATCACTGGATCGTCGCGGTCGAATTCCGGCAGCAGGTTTCAGCGATCAAATCAATGCCGTTCTTCCTGCCGCGGATTCATGGCGGTCGAGCCCGAATCCTGCTCCGGCCGTCCGGCGCCGGCTATCGGGCGTGCGTTTCCCCTGTTGCGGCATAGCCCTTCAGCTTGATTGAGTATGCGTAGTCGCCTTTGAGCCGCGCAGGAAGCACGATCTGTAGCTTGCCCTCTTGCGCGTGCGTCTTGAGCGGTGCTCCTGGATCTCCGAGCAGTGTGACGGTTCCTCCGCCAGCGGCGATTCCTTCAATTGTCAGCGTCGTGCCCTTCGGCCTTCCCAGAACGGTAACGTACAGATCGTCGCCCTTCCGCGTAAACCGCAGATCGTCTCCCTCTGTGCTCATTCCGGTTGCTACGGTCCAGGGAGTCGTCTCGAAAATTGCCTCGCCGTTCTGCTTGAGCCATGCACCGAGCGCCAGCAATCGCTCCATCTGCACCGGAGGAATGGTTCCGTCTGCCTCGGGTCCCACATCGAGAAGAAGATTCCCGTTCTTGCTTACAATATCGACCAGAAGCGCAATTAACTCCGCCGGCGCGATGGTTTCCGCTTCGCCCTCGGCGCGATTGTACCCGAAAGAGCGGCCTAGGCCGCGGCATTCTTCCCACTTCTTTGGATTGATCTTGTCCAATTTCTGGTACTCCGGCGAGATGAAGTCCGAGTGGGAAATGCCGAGACGATCGTCGATTACGCCATCGGGCACCGCGTTGTAATAGTCAGCCTCGACCTGGAGCGCATTGCCGGTCTTAGGCCAGTCGATATCGTTCCAAAGGACTGCCGGGTGATAGCGGTCAATGAGTTCGTGAATTTGAGCGAAGGCGTACTTACCGTAGGCTTCGGTTTCGGGTTTCACGCTCTCGTAGTCACTGCTGATTTCGATCGGGCCAGTGTTGAATGTCCAGTCGTAGCCGCCGGAATAATAGAGGCCCATCTTCATTCCCTGCTTCTCTACCGCGGCAGTCAGCTCGCCAACAATATCGCGCTCCGCGTGAAGCTGGCTCGACTTCAGGTTTGGGCTTGGATTCGGGACCCTGCTGGGCCAGAGAGTGAAGCCTTCGTGATGCTTGCTTGTCAGCACCACATAGCGTGCGCCGGCCTCTCGAAAAACCGCTGCCATCTTGCTGGGATCCCACTTTGTAACCTCGCGATTGAAGATCGGCGCAAAATCGTAATATCCAGTATCCGCCCCGAAATGCTCACGATGGTACGCCTGGGTAGGAGAACCCGGGACACGCATTGAATTTAAGTACCATTCAGCATATGGGTTGTACCTGATGTAATCGACTGACTCAAAGTCGTGGTTTGGATGATTCAGCGGGGCCCATCCCGGCACTGAGTACAAGCCCCAATGAATGAAGATGCCGAGCTTCGCTCCCGCGTACCATTCCGGCAGTGGATGCTTATCCAGAGATTCGATCGTCGGTTCATAATTCGCCGGCCCCTGTGCCGAACAGCTCATCCCCAGCCAGAGAATCCCTGCGGCGATTCCGGTAACTAAATCTCTTGACCTCATCTTTGCACCTCGAATTCCACTCGAACGTAGGATTCCATGAAACTTGTAAAGCCTTCGTGCCGGGTTCGGAGTCGTCTGGGCAGCTGCCGAGGCTCCTCTTGGCAGTGTCAACCCGCCGTCATCGGCGGCTGTCTTCCGGTTGTTGCAGCCGTGACAGTTCCGGACGGGCTTTCCGCTCAAATCGCATTATATGGAACAGGAATCGTGGCCTCCTTTATTCCAGTGCAACGGTCAACGCGGACTCCTGTTGATACCGCAGGATCTTCACGATCGCGTGCGCTCCGTGGCCTGCCTCCTGCGTGTATTTCAGCAGGTCCTGGACATCGTTGACCGGCTTGTCGTTGAACCCCAGAATCACGTCTCCATCTGTCAGTCCGGCCGCACCCGCCAAGCTGGCCTCCGGCGCCTCCAGGACAATCACGCCTGTCTCCCCTGGAGTTCCGGCGGCGGAAACCTCGTCCAAGCCAACGATATTTCGTACCTTGGCGCCCTCCCAGGCGACTACGGCCCGGCTGCGTGTGGAATCGAGAGTGACCGATGCGGCAATCTTTGAGGACGGCAACTGCGGCGTACGTGCGATCGCTCTAAGCTTCGCGTTTTTCACGCCGAAACTCTGCATATCGAAATTCGCGAAACCGAGCTCAAGGGCCGGCGATCCGGGTCTGACGCTGTAATCGCCGTTCTTCGGGTCGGTAAAGCGGGCGTCCGCCTCGAGTGAATGTTCATCTTTTCCGCTGAGAACCTGGAGCCGCTCGGCGGGGACGGGGGTCTGCACGTCCGGATTGTGGAGCAGGTTGTAGTCGATTTGCTCTGTCCACTCGCGCATCCGAATGGGCCGATAGGGCACAAAAACAATATTTTCGCGAAAAACATCGTGGCTGTCGTTGAACCACACATGAGCATGAAGGGAGTTGTTCACAAGCACATTGTTCTCGCAGGTCCGGAAAAAGCCTTCACGAAGTTTCAGGCCGCCATTCAGGCACAGATTGTTCGAAATGCGGAAGTTTGAACTGCCGTCATCCAGATCGATATCCCAGCCGTGATCGCAGCGCCAGCGTGAATTGGTCAGGACGTTCGGCTCGATGGCATCCAGAACTGGAAACTTCGCATATTTCCCATCCAGCAACGAATCGAAGTCGATTCCCTTCGTCTCCCACCACCGATCGCGCCCCCATGAATTGAATGACCCGTGATCTCCGGTTTCCTTGACTGTGTCGAAGATGTCGCACCCGTCGATGCGATGCCCTCCCCAACAGCCATCGCCGATGTTGATCCCCGCTCGCGGCACATCGTAGGCGGAAGCATGACGCACTGTGATGCGATGCGCCATATCGATCTCGACCGGGGCGGTTTGTTTTTCGACTCGTCCAGTGCGATAGATCAGACAGTCTTCGATCGAGCAGTCCTTCGGATAGTTGTCCGATTTGGGGCCCGGCGTCAGATCGAGTTCGTCGATTGAATGGCGCAGGTCATAGTTGAATAACGGACTGCGTACCGCATCGGGGTCCCCTACGAATGCAATGCCGTTGGCGCCAGCCTCCGCCAGGTGAGACCGCTCGGCGCGGAATCGGCGATTGTAGTTGCTGACGAAGATGCAATTGCCTCCAAGCTGGTCGAACATGCAGTCCTCTACGCCGCAATCTTCAGTCCCGGTTACAAAAAGAGCGCCCCCGCGATAAATACACCAGTCGCTTCTCAGGAGCGGCTCGCGCGTCTCCATAAACGTGCGCAAGGTGTGGCGGAACGTAAAGTTGCGGAGGCTGATCCAACGTACCGGAGATTGCGCCGACCCGCGCAACTCAACCAGGTGTTTCAGTCTCGGAACTTCGATGACTGCGCTTTTTAGATCCAGGTCATCGGGTGGAAAGTAGTACAGAACGCCTTTCCGTTTGTCGAGGAACCACTCCCTGGGCGCGTCGAGTTCCTCGAAGATGTTCTCGACATACCGGTATTGCTCGTGCATCGGCGCGGGGCGGTTGGTTTGCCATCCGCCCTCGTAAATCAGATTGCCGTTTTCGTCTTTCCCCTTGATTTCGTAATGAAGGCTGCCCCAGAGATACTTGTGGAGCGTGTGGATATAGCCGCCGCGAGGATCGGCCCAGCGCTTTGCGCGCTCCGGACTGATGGCGTCCGCTGCCCAACCGTTCAGGAATTTCGCGGTTGGGTCATAGTTTGGATATCGGGCAAGAATCTGGCGTTCGCCGTTGACAAAGAGTTGGTCTGTGTCCGTGCCCCGGGGAACAGCGGTCTGGTAGATGCCGTCCCGATATGGCTTCCACTCGGCCTCGATGCGGTTTCCACCGCTGAGAATCGCTTGTCCCCCGGGGTAGGAAGTGTAGACAATTGGTGCTCCCTCTTCGCCCGAGTCTGCCGCAGTGAGAACGATGGGCTCAGAAAGGTTATAGGTTCCGGAACGAAAGAACACCGTGATTGCGCTGCGCCTCGTGCGCTTCCATTGCGCCACCGCTCGCTGTGCCGCGGGAAAGCTGCGCAGCGGGAGCGACTCCGTTCCAGGGTTGCTATCTGCGCCGTCCGGGCTCACGAACAGGCGGTTGTTCTGCTCGCCTGGTCCGCCGGAGCGGTCTGCTCCTGGCGCCTCGCCCCAAAACTGCGAGCCCTGTGAATTGAGCGCAAGCACCGTGCCTGCAGCCCCATGGATAAAGGATCGCCTGTCGATCCCCATCTCCCTTTTTCTCCTCATTGGACCCTCTCTGAAATGTGGAAAGGTTTCGGATTTGCAGACTCATCAAGGCTGGGAACTCGCTGGCCCGACTGCCTTCCGCGCGGAACGCAGAAGTTCGAGCGTCTCAGGCGAAATCGTTCCATCTTGATAAACCTCTACGTCTAGAAGCGGAATTTCCCTGCGGATCAGAGCGTCTTCCAGCCTCGATACAAGATTATCTGCCGTGTATCGGGGCCGTTCAATCGGCTCGTTGTTTTTAAAATGACCCCAGTCGGCGTCGATCAACACCGTACCTCAGCTTGGAGACCCTTCTGGGGACCGCCGACATATTGACCGCTCCCGCCGCGCGGCAAGAAACCGAGATTCTCATACTTCGTTTCCCAGGACGGATTCTCCCCCAAGAAAATATCGTAGAAATCGCTCAGTTTGGGCAGAATCCAGCTGTTGTAGGCGACCACGCGATCGGGATTGCCGTACCTGGCCGCGGTTGTCATCTGCTCCCAGTCTGGGTTGAAGGGGTAGTAGGTAAACGCCCCGTCGTCGAACCACCAGCCCGCCAGCTTCGTCCCATATCGCTCGCCGATCGAGCGGATAATCTCACGCCACTGCTTGAAATATTCGCTCTTGTCCTCGTCGAAATGAGTGCGCTGCCACCAGGGGGCATCGTCGTGTCCAGGATGAAAATACAATTCAAGCCGGATGTGGCGGCGGTTCAAAGCATCCGCCAGATCGCCGACAAGATCGCGCGGACAGGTCCGCCCTGGGAGAATGCCGTCAATCACCGAATTCGGTCCCGGAAAGTAGAAGCCCGCGTGGGAGGTCGTAAACACCACGAATCCTGCTCCCGCCTGTGAGACCGTTTCGGCAAACCGGTCGACATCGAACCTGCCGACTGCGTCGCAATAGCTGAGCTGTGGTCCTTCGCGCGGTTTGGACTGGCTGGTCCAGTGGAACATCAGACCGTATTTCGCATCGATCATCCAGTTGGCGCTCACCCGTTCTCTCTTGCCCAATGCTTCGAGGCGTTCCTGCGCTTGCGGCCGCTCGAACTCAAGCGAGAAGAACTTGCTCAAGGGGCTGCTTCCATCCGAGTTGACTTGAATCGAATGCGGCCCAGCCGTAAGCCGGACTGCGCCCGCTTCTACTCGGTGCCAGCCTTCCTCGCCGCAGCCCTGATGAATCGCGCGGGTATCTACGCGGATTGCGATGGAGCAGTTGTGGCCGCTGCTCTCCAGGATCGATGAAACTTTGTATTCCCCGTTGCGCTCAACGTTCACCTGCCAGGTGATCGAGTCGGCCTTGTCCCCCCACGATTCCACCCATCCCATCTTGCCGGGGCCCATGTCGGCGAGTTTGGCTGTCCCGGCAATATTCCCCTCCGCACCGATGAGCACAGTCCTGTCTTGGAAAGTGATTGTCGGAGGGCTCAGAGTCTGCGCGTGTGACACGCCAGCGTGTACTATGACGCAGAGCGCAACAACCGCAAGATCTCTCCCGTTGCTCATGCCCCTTCCTATCCATCCCATGAGCATCGATGGGGCTGTCGCCTTGTGAGAGAGGTCTGGATGCCTATCGTGATCTCTCATCTCGGTTAACCTGCTGTCCTTGGCAGCTTTCGTGAGTTAGGTTCTCCGCCATACTACGTAGATTCACCCGTCGCGTGCCTTCCATGCCTCAAGGGCGAAGAACCATCATGCGCCTCTCGGCTGGCCGATCATGGAGTTTCCGCCGCTTTGCGGGATTCTTCAGCCTTCCGAATCATCCGAAAAGGCGTTTCCGGTAATGTTGACGTTAACGATTTTCCACGAACGCGATGGTATTTCCAACACCGCTGTCCTGTCAAGCGTGAACTGGCAGGCGCTGCCTGCCGCCTCACCGTTTATGGATTTGGCGCACCCAACCGGGCTATCACCGTCGTGAGTCTTCGGGAATGTCGAGAAATCGCCTGACGGCGTGGGAGATCCGCATAAGGAGGCGTCCCTCACTGGCGGAGTGGTGTAAAACGATGGTTTCCGAATCGGCAACGCCGCGGAAACAGGCCGTGACAACTCCTTGAGTCTTTTCAATCTCGGAGATGGACAGACCGCTGTCGATCCTCCAATCGAACCCCGGAACAAGCCACTCGGCAGGCAATGCCGGAGGAGCCACGAAAGTGCTTCGGCCGCTTGCAGCAAGTTGTGTGGCAATGGTAGCCGCCAACTCGGGAGGTGTAGTCTCAACCACCTCGGCGTCGTACTCGCGGAGGCGCTCCACCATGAACGCGAGCACTTCATTCTGGCGCCGCTTGCCGCTGCCAATATAGGTGCGCTCGATTGCAGCGTAGGCTCACACATCCTCAACTCCGAGCTCATCGACGAGAAATTCGCTCGATTCGAATATGCGCGGCAGCAGTCCCTCCAACTGAATCCGCAGTTCGTCGGTGCCGTGCTCTCGGATCAAAGACGGATACTGATCGCAGATTATTGTCACGCAGGACGGAATAGCGACCGCTTCAGCGTCCTGGTACATCCTGATGAAGCGTCTGGCTTGCGAAAAGGCTTCAACCCGAAACCCTGTGTTCGCGGGCACCTAACCACAGCAGGTCTGGCGTGGGTGGAAATCCACTCCAACACCTAGCTTCTCCAGAAGGGCGACAACCGCTCGGCTCGTCTCCTGGAAAAGCGTGTCGTTGTAGCAGTCGTCCATCGTCGGCTCGGGCCGACTTTGCTGCAAGACTCGCACACGGGCGGGCAAGTACTGAATCGTTACCGCTATCGTTTATGTATCCTGCTATTGCGCACTCGACGACCTTCGATCGTCTCATATTACGGGATATTTGCCTTTACGAATCGTTTGCGTTATCGTTGTCGTGATTCATCGCTCACGCCGCGCTTCGCGGGATTGGGCGCCGTTCGAGATCTGCATGGGTTTATCAAACCCGCTATCCGCAGGATTCCGCTATTCGTGAGGCGATTGCGGCTCTGCTGGTTGCTAGGAGTGGGTCTTGGAGCTTCCTGTTCCACGAACCGCATTCCCGCCGCGTGAAGTGGTTGCTGAAAGGTGGACAGGCAAAATGGCTAAGTCGGCGAGTTTCCTGGCTATCGATCTCGGTGCTTCAAGCGGACGTGTGATATCGGTGGACTGGGATGGATCCAGGTTTGGGCTTCACGAGGTTCATCGATTTCCCAATTGTGGAATCCGAAAGGGCCCACGTCTCTGCTGGGACGCAACGGAAATCTGGATCCAGATTCAACTGGGAATCACGAAAGCTGCCGCCGAATTCGGAAACAAGCCGGCGGGGATCGGTCTCGATGCATGGGGTGTGGACTACGGTCTGCTCGATCGCTCCGGAAAACTCCTTGATGACCCGATTCACTATCGCGACCACCGGACAGACTTCATCGTTGATCAAATGCGGCCTCGACTCTCGGAACTTGAAATGTTTCGCGAGACAGGCGTTCAAACGATGTCCATCAATACCGCTTACCAACTGGCGAGCACCCTCGTTGGCGGAAGCGCAGATCTGGAGCGGGCTGAATTCCTCCTGATGATTCCCGATCTTTTTCAGTACTTTCTCTGCGGGGAGAAGCGGACTGAATACACTGAGGCGACAACTACGCAGCTTTTTGATTCCAGGACTCACTCCTGGGTGAACAGAATCCTCGAAAAGTTTGGAATTCCTCGGCGGCTCTTCTCAAATGTCTGTCTCCCCGGGATGTCCCTCGGGAGCATGTCGCCCGCCGTGGCGACTGCGTGCGGCCTGAGCGAGCGTCCGCCTTGTGTTGCCGTCGCCTCACATGACACTGCAAGCGCGGTCGCAGCGATTCCCGAAATGGACCAGAATAGTGTCTTCATCAGTATTGGCACATGGAGCTTGATGGGAATTCTCTCGGATCGCCCGATCCTTTCCGATCGCGCCTTCCAACTCGGCTTCACAAACGAAGGTGCCGCCGACGGAGGCATTCTCCTTCTGAAGAATCTTTGCGGGCTTTGGATCTTGCAGGAATGCCAACGGTGTTGGGATGCCTCGGATGGATCGGGAAAGTGGGGGGAAATCGAGCGGGCTGCGGATGCTGCTCCTGCCTTTCGCGGCTTTATCGATCCCTCCGCTCAGGATTTCCAGGCGCCGGAATCCATGTTTGATGCCATACGCAGGTATTGTTTGGATTCCGAACAGCCCGCACCCCGGACTTTGGGAGAGTTTGCACGGTGCGTATTGGAGAGCCTCGCTCTATTGTATCGCCGTACCGTAGACGAACTCCGCATTCTCAGTAATCGGCCCCTTTCTTCAATTCGAATCGTTGGCGGTGGATCCCAAAACCGCCTCCTCTGCCAGATGACCGCTAACGCGTGTCAGATGACGGTGATCGCAGGCCCCATCGAGTCAGCCGCTCTAGGGAATGCTTTGCTGCAGGCAATCGGCACCAATCAGCTTCACGGGTTCCAACAGGGTTACAGAGCCATCGCAAATTCAGTTCAAACCAGTCGCTACATCCCTCAGAAGGACGACCGCTGGGAAGGCGCGCTGCATGGAATCGCATCGATCGCAGATCGAGTTCGTGATTCTCGAATTCACTCCAATTCTCACCTAACAAAGGAAATTTCGAGGTAGACTCTCATGACACATACCACTGTCCCTGAAATCAGCGATCCTGAACCAGTTCAGGCAAATGAAGTCCTTTTGGTCGCGAGTGGCGATTTGCGTCAATCCGCCAATCAGGTTTGCTGGGAAGCACAAGCCAGGCTGGAAGAGATGCTCAGCCGTGCTTTCCTTGCGGAAGGGGTACGGCTCCGACGTGCTCATCCTTATGATCCTGAGCGGAAACACGGATTCATCAGCAGCCAGCGAATGGGCTTGGATGTCTTCACGCGGATTGATCCGGAAGCGCCGCTGGTGATAGCCGAAGCGGTCTGGCAATACAGCTATCACGTCCTCCCGGGGCTTCTTGAGCATCGCGGCCCCATCCTCACTTTCGCAAACTGGTCGGGTCAATGGCCGGGACTAGTCGGCATGCTGAACCTGAATGGCTGCCTGCGCAAGGCTGGCGTCCCCTTCAGCACGCTCTGGAGCAAGGACTTCAAAGATGATTTCTTCCGCAAGGGTCTGCGCGAGTGGATCAAAACCCATCGCATCACACATGACTCAAGCCACCTGCACAGTTTTTCCCCTGAGGCCATAGGCAAGACGGAACGTGTATTGGGATCCTCGCTCGCGGCGCGGCTGAAGGCGCTCAAAGCGATCCTCGGTGTTTTTGATGAAGGTTGCATGGGTATGATGAACGCCATCATCGAGGATGCCATCATGAATCCCTGCGGCTTTTTCAAGGAGCGGCTCAGCCAGTCTGCGCTCTACGCGTCGATGCTCGAAGTCACTGACGAAGAAGCTTCCGCGGTCCGGCGTTGGCTCGATGCAAAAGGAGTCACTTTCAAAACCGGCCCCAACGAGGAAACGGATCTCACTGATGCTCAGATCATGCTGCAGTGCAAGATGTACATTGCAGCGCTTCGAATTGCTGACTCGTTCGGTGCTGACGTCATCGGGATTCAGTATCAGCAAGGACTCAAAGACTTGGTGCCAGCCTCGGACCTCGTCGAGGGACTGTTGAATAACGTCGAACGCCCGCCCGCATTCGCGTCAGATGGTCGAGAACTCTATGCAGGCAAGCCCCTGCCACACTTCAACGAAGTGGATGAATGTGCGGGCATCGACGCACTGGTAACGAATCGGGTCTGGACAGCGCTTGGCCTCGATCCCGCAACGACTTTGCACGACGTCCGTTGGGGAGAGCAATACAATGCCGACGGAATAGACGACTTTGTCTGGCTGTTCCAGATCTCAGGCGCCGTGCCGCCTTCTCACTTGGCTGGCGGCTACGCAGGCGCAATCAGCGAGCGGCAGCCGGGCATGTATTTCCGGCTGGGTGGCGGAACGTTGAAGGGTATCTGTAAACCAGGAGAAATCGTCTGGAGCCGGGTGTTCGTCGAGGACGGCAGCCTGCAGGTCGATATCGGCCGCGGCTCTTCGATAGAACTGCCCCGCGAAGAGACCGAACGCCGCTGGCGTGAAGTGACTTATGAATGGCCCATCATGCATGTGCGTTTGCATGGGGTATCTCAGAACCAGTTCATGGCGCGCCACCCTGCAAATCACGTCAATGTTGCATACGCGCCAACCGCCATGGACGCTAATCGGGCCCTTGCTGTTAAGGCGGCCATGTTCCACGAGCTCGGTGTGCACGTCCACCTCTGCGGCACTCAGTTTGCGTAGCCTCAGGGTTGATCCGAGACAGAGCCTCCTTCCGCGACCGCTATTTTGATCTCCTGGAGTCGAATTTGCACGTCTCGATTTTCATTACCTGTTATAACGACACGCTGTTTCCAGAGACAGGGCGAGCGGTTGTAAGCCTGCTGGAGCGGCTTGGTGTGGAGGTGGGGTTCCGGCCCGAGCAAACCTGCTGCGGACAAATGCACGCGAATACGGGGTTCCGGGCAGAGGCGTTCAGCCAAGCCAAGCGGCTGGTGCGGATGTACGCGGGCGCGGAGGCGGTGGTGATTCCATCGTCGTCGTGCGTGGCGATGATTCGTGATCAGTACCCGGGGTTGATAGAGGAGCTGGGCAACGACGCGCTGCGGAAGGACTTTGCGGCTCTGCTGCCGCGGGTGTGGGAGCTGAGCGAATTCTTGGTGGACAAGGTGGGCGTGGAGGATGTGGGCGCGTATTTTCCGCATCGCGTGACGTACCACGCTAGTTGCCACGGGTTGCGCGGACTGCATCTGGGCGAACGGCCGTTTCGCCTGCTGGCGAAGGTGCGCGGGCTGGAGCTGGTTCCGTTGGCGAATCTCGATCGTTGCTGCGGGTTTGGCGGCACATTCAGCGTGAAGAACGGCGAGGTTTCGTCGGCAATGCTGACGGTGAAGCTGGAAGACGTGCTGGCGACGCGGGCGGAGTTTTGTACAGCGCTCGACAATAGCTGCCTGATGCACCTGGGCGGCGCGATGCACCGGCAGTACGCGGGAATGAAGACGATTCACATGGCGCAGATTCTGGCGAGCACACAGGAGAATCCGGCGGAGGTGCTGGGTTGAGCGCGGCAGCGGAGCATTCGGTTGTGGAACAGCCGATCCTCGACCCGGCGCTGGCGCCGCCGTTTCCGAAGGCGGCGCTGCCGGTGCTGCGCAATCCGCAGCTGCGGAAGAATGTGGCGCACGCGGTTGACGTGATCCAGGTCAAGCGCGCGCGGCTGGTGGCGGAGAAGACGGATTGGCAGGAGCTGTGCACGGCAGCCGCGGCGATCAAGGAGCATGTGCTCGGGAACCTCGGCGCCTACCTCGAACACTTTGAAGAGCGGTGCACGGCGGCGGGCGGAATCGTGCATTGGGCAGCGGATGCGGCCGAAGCGCGTCGGATCATTCTTGAGATTCTTCGTGAAGAGAAGGCCGGCGAGGTCATTAAGATCAAGACGATGACCTCGGCCGAGATTCAGTTGAATCCGTATCTCGAGGCCGCGGGCGTGCGGACATACGAGACGGATCTGGCGGAGATCATTTTGCAGCTCGGTGAGGGAGAGCCCTCACACATTGTGGTGCCGGCGTTGCATTTGAATCGCACTCAAGTGCGAGCGATCTTTGCGCGGCGTATGGGGATCGACAATCTCTCTGACGAGCCGAAGGCGCTGACAGCTGCCGCGCGGAATTATCTGAGACAGAAATTTCTCCAAGTACCGACTGCAATCAGTGGGGCGAACTTCCTGATTGCGGAGACTGGCGCTGTTGCCGTGGTGGAGTCAGAAGGCAACGGGCGCATGTGCCTCACGCTGCCGCGGACGATGATCACATTGGCCGGGATTGAGAAGGTGCTACCGCGCTTCGCCGATCTTGAGGTGATGCTCCAAGTGCTGGCACGATCGGCGACGGGCGAACGCATGAATCCGTATACGTCGCTGTGGACGGGCGTGACGCCGGGCGACGGGCCGCAGAAATTCCACGTCGTGCTGCTCGACAACGGGCGATCATCGATTCTTAATGGGAAAACGGAGCGACAAACGCTGCGGTGCATCCGCTGCGCGGCCTGCATGAACAGCTGCCCGGTGTACCGTCAGACAGGGGGGCACGCGTACGGTTCGGTATACCCGGGGCCGATCGGCGCGATTCTGACGCCGCAGCTCCAGCATTTGCGGCATGCGCAGTCGCTACCCTACGCTTCGTCGCTGTGCGGCGCGTGCTATGAAGTGTGCCCGGTCAAGATCAACATTCCCGAAATTCTGATCGATCTGCGTGCCAAGGTGACCGATCAGGAACGGAAGACCGTTGGGAAGTTCTTCGATCCGATGTACCTGGGTCTGCGCGCAGCGAACGTGATCTTCTCGCGGGTATGGCTGTTCCATGCGGCCCAATGGATCGGCCGGATCGGACTGAAAATCTTCACGCGCAAAGACGGATGGATTCACGCACTGCCCAGCGTGGGCGCGAAGTGGACGCAGACCCGCGACCTGCGCGGGCTGCCGCAGCACACATTCCACGAGTGGTGGGCAGAGCGCTCGAAGGAGGCCCGATGAGCGTCGCCGCCGGCAGCCGCAAACAGATTCTCGACAGTGTTCGTGCAGCAACACGGAATTCCGCCGCGACCGCCGCTCAGGCGGCGAGTAGCTATGCCGCGCTCGAGCGTGGCTACGTGCGGCACGGGTCGATGAGCGTTGATCAGCGGATCGAGCGCATGGCGGAACGGTTGCGCGAATACGACGCGGAAGTGGTGGAATGCGCACCGGAGCAGCTTGCAGAGACCATTCGAACCCAATTACAAGCGAGCGGCAGGCGCAGGTTTGTGGCGCCCGAAGGCCTGCCGGCGGCGTGGCTTGCCGAGGGATTCGCTTGGAAAATCGACCACGAACTGCCGGCTCAGGAAGTGGAACAGGCCGAGGGCGTGGTGACAGCCTGCTCTTGCGGAGTGGCGGAATCAGGCACGATTGTGTTGCATCACTCCGCGACGGAAGGACGGCGCGTGATCACGTTGCTGCCGGACTGGCACCTGTGCGTTCTGCGGGCCAGCCAGATTGTGGAGACGCTGCCCGAGTATTTCGACCGGTGCAAGCTGCCTCCGGCACTTCACCCCAGCGACAAAGACCTGTCGCCGGGGACCCCGGCACTCGCTACCTGGGCTTCCGGACCGAGCGCCACGGCGGATATCGAGATGACGCGCATCAAAGGCGTACATGGGCCCAGATTTCTGAATGTGATTTTGCTCAGGGACATAGGGACGTAAGGACCAGGGATTAGCGATCATCTGCAGATTGGAAGGGGAACACGATGCTTACAGATTCAAATAATCGGGATTTTGCATCCGAAGCGCTCGACAGCTTTCGGATCGTGATTCCTTCGTGGGGATTCGCGAATACAGGCGCGCGATTCGGCACGTTTGTGCAGGCGGCCGCTACCAGCACGATTGGAGAAGAGTTCGCTGCCGAAGTGAACCGGTTGAGCGGTGTAACGCCAAGCGTGGCGCCGCTCGTGCTGTGGGATTTGCCGGGTAGGCAAAGAGGCGCCACAGACAAGCTGAAAGATCAATAAACTGACGAAGTTTACGTGGCTAACGCGAGCGCGGTTGGCGACCTAATTCAGGCTGCAACACACTGGGAGCTGGTCTTCAAGTCAGGATATCGAATGCGAAATAGATCCGAGTGTGTTCCCGAGGATGTGAAGTCTTCGGGTTTTGTGTGCGAGGAGGAACGAGCTCTTTGAGCATCTCAGTAACACCAGTCAAGCAAGGCAACGCATCTTCACAGAACAACGAAGATATTCACGCGCAGTTGATTCCCGCGGGGCGCTTGCTGCCGTTTGTGGTCGTCACGGTGCTGTTTTTCTTGTGGGCAATTCCCAACAACCTGAACGACATTCTCATCCGGCAATTCATGAAGTCGTTCGGCATCAACCGCTCGAGCGCTGCAGGCGTCCAGATCTGGTTTTATCTTGGATACTTCCTGCTGGCGATTCCGGCAGGACAATTGATGCGTCGCTTCGGCTACAAGGCTGGCATTGTGACGGGATTGTGTCTACTCGGGACGGGATGTCTGTTATTCTATCCGGCGGCGCAAGAGGGATTATACACATTCTTTCTTGTTGCACAGTTCGTGATTGCGAGTGGCTTGTCGTTCCTCGAGACAGGATCCAATTCCTTCATCGCCCAACTGGGGCCGGCGGGATCGAGCGAGAGGCGGCTGAACCTGTCGCAGGCGTTTAATCCACTGGGATCGGTCAGCGCGGGACTGATCGGAACCGTGTTCATCTTTTCGGGAGTGAAGCTGAACGACACCCAGGTTGCGGCAATGCAGGCTGCGGGTACGTATCAGGCCTATTTGCACTCGGAGACGCTTCGGGTTGTTGCGCCGTATGTGGTGCTCGGCTGCTTTGCGCTGTTTTGGGCACTGCTAATCCTGGCGACCAAGTTTCCGGACCTGGGAAGCGAAGATGTATCGGAGCGTTCGCCCTCAGGTGAAATGCATGTGAGACTCTGGCAGCCGCACTTTGTTTTTGCGGTGCTGACGCAGTTTCTCTATGTGGGCGCGCAAGTGGGCACGTGGAGCTACTTCATCAGCTACGTCGAGTCGGCCACGGGTGTGGGGGACAAGGCGGCTGGCTATATGCTGACGGGCACGCTGGCGGCATTTGCGGTGGGGCGGTTCACTTCGGCATGGCTGATGCAGCACTTTCATGCGAGGCAGATGCTCGTGGTTTATGCAGTCATCAACGTCGCGCTGTGCCTAGTTGCTGTCGTGCATCCGAGCTGGCTGGGAGTGGTATGCCTGCTGATGACTAGCCTTTTCATGTCGAGCATGTTTCCGACGATCTTCGCGCTGGGCTTGAAGGGAATGGGCGAAAACACAAAGACCGCTGGATCGCTGTTGGTGATGGCGATTCTGGGAGGCGCGGCGTTGACCAAGGTGATGGGCACGCTGCCGCTGCGGCTGGCATACGTGGTGCCAGTGGTGTGCTACGTGGGCGTAGCGCTGTATGCGTGGCTATTCGCAGAGCCAAAGGCAGGCGAGGCGGATGCGTAGCAGGTGCGCGAATCAACCGCTGACGATGCGCGCCCGACAACGGGTGCAGAGAACGCTGTTTTGGGACAAAAGCGACGAAAGAAGATCCCTATTTGAGAAGCGCAGCAGACAATCGGGGACCTGTTGAATCGGCGGCGCCGTCCGACATACAACTCCGAGAGCCGCTGACTAGAGCTTTTCCGCGTCGCTGCGGTGCGCTTGCCCAGAGAGGGGCTTGCCGAGTGAAGCAACGATGAGCCATTCCGATTGTAGACGCACGGCCCTGATCACCGGCGCTTCTCGCGGCCTTGGAAGCGCTATGGCGCTTGAGCTAGCTGCGGCCTGCGCAAATGTCGCCGTCAACTATTTCAAAAACGACGAAGCTGCGGAACGGATTTGTTTGCGCATTCAGCAGAGCGGGGGCCGGGCCCATGCATTCAAGGCTGATGTGCGTGACAAAGGCGAAATTGCCCGCATGGTACGAGAGGTGATCGGCATATTCGGAGGGGTTGACATCCTCATCGTCAACGCCACCGGACCCCAGCCATTCCTCTCCATCGAAGAGCAGACTTGGGAGTCTTATCTCGATCAGCTCGAATTCTTCGTGAAATCTCCGTTGCTGCTGTTAAAGCAGGTACTGCCAGGAATGAAGGAGCGCGGCTTTGGCAGAATCATTCAAGTTGGTAGCGAGGTGTTCGAACTCGGGAATCCACGGTTTGCTAACTACGTTGCTGCCAAGGGGGCGCAGCTGGGACTTACCCGATCATGGGCGCGTGAGCTTGCTCCAACCGGCATTACTGTCAACCTCGTCGCGCCTGGCTGGATTCCTACAGAGCGGCACGCCGATGCAACCAGGGAGGAGCTTGATGAATACGCTCAAAGCGTTCCTATGAAACATATGGGGGAGGCAAGAGACATTGCCAAGATAGTGGCTTTTCTCGCAAGCGACGCGGCGGGTTTCATAACAGGCCAGAAATTCTCGGTCAATGGAGGCAACACGCTGGCGTAGCTTTGTGTTCAGCGCGGCATGTCCAATTTTGAGAGTTTGGCGGCAGATCCCTGCATGGAAGATGGAGGCAGGCCCTCCGGGGGCGGGTTACAGGATCAGCCCTCAAGCCGCCCGGCGCTGCGTGGGGATAAGCTCCCAGGTCGTGAACGGTCCGAAAAACGGCGAGCTTGACTCGTCAAGTGTGCCGGAAAGAGTGGGTCCCAAGAAGCCCGTTCTTCGCGGCGCTTGCGGCCCGCTCAAGTCCACGCCACGCGCCCATGTCGGAAGATGAGTACTGCCGGGTGAACACCGTTTGAACACCGTTAAGGATTCTGTCAAGGAGATTATCGAAAACCCCGTATTTTCAATCGCCAGAATGAAGTACGAGAATCCGCTATGTTCTTTGTTTGCAATTTACGTCCATCTTCCCAAGCTGAATGTCGCCGGTTCGATCCCGGTCTCCCGCTCCAACAAAATCAACAACTTATCTTCGGAGAAAAGATAGCCTCGATCAAATTTATCCCAAGTACTGCCACCGCCATTCAGTTGTGAATAGAACGCAAGTAAAAGAGTGAACGCGAAACCAGCGTAGACCCACTCAGTCAGTCGAGGCACATTGGGAATCAGAAGGCCCACGCGACCAAGGATGTGGGTCACGCCAACCAAGGGGAGGATATAGAGCGGGTATCCGAGCTGCTGATTGGCGATCCTCCATTCCTATGGATCGTGAATTAGATATAACCTTCCGAAGTACAACCACATGAAGGCGACAAGGCTGGTTATTACCATCGCGGCTATTTGAATTGCTCGACCTGTCCGCGCAGGTTTATCTGTTGTGTGTTCAGTTTTCATATTAAAAGCGCTCCTCTTCTTGCGGTTCGATCTTTCTTGACGTTAGCGCCGCAGTTCCCAAGGAACTGCGGCTAATTCAGCTTGCCCCGGATTTACGCCTTGACGGCGTTCTTTGCAGCCGCAAACACATCGCGTGCGGACGTCGTACCCGCTACGTGCTCCGTACCCGCGATTCCGAGGTCCGACCATCCCGCGTTAACGCTGTCAAACATTTCTTCGGCAGGTCCAGTATGGCCCTTGGGGATGCCGAACTGCTGGAACGCTTCCGCCCACCCTGCACGCGGGACTGCAAAGGCCTTTACGTCGAGTTTCAGCACTTCACCCAATTGTGCGGCCACTTCATCCGCGCTTACCATCGAACCGAGCTCGATGACGCGACGCCCTGACCACGCCGGCCCGGTCAGAAGCGTTGCCACCTCTGCGCCGATGTCGTCTGACGCGATCATTGTCGATTTCCGGTTTGTAGGATTGTAGAAGACCGGTAGTGTTCCGCCCTGGGCGGCCTGCAAGCCGTAAAGAAAGTTTTCGAAAAAACCGCCTGCGCGCACAAATGCGAGCGGAGATGACAGGCTGCGAAAACCTTGCTCCAAGAGCGATAAGCCCGTGATGATCCCCGCCCCGCTGGTTCTATACGCGCCCATCGACGAGAGCGCTACCACCCGCGGGGGCACTACCTTGGCCAGCGCCTCGACATAGTTCGCAATCACGCCCTTTGCTTCTCTGAAATCAGGCGAGGGTGCCCATACAGCCGGCAACATAACAAACGCGCCCTCAACACCTTTGAGCGCCGCCGCTATGGCTGCTGCATCGTTCCAGTCTCCATCGACCAACTCCACGCCCTGGCCTGCCCACTTCGCCGCTTTCTCGCGATTGCGCACAAGTGCTCGCACTTGTTTGCCTTGCTTGAGCAGATGCCGCGCGGTGGCGCCGCCAACTTTTCCAGTAATGCCCATGACTAAATACATGCTCGTTTTCTCCTTGTTAGAACGAAAGTGATGCTCCGATGCGAACGCCAGAGCTTGTGAGTTGCGCAGCTAGCACTCCGCTAGTCCCGTGGGTTCCACAGTTATCTGTCGCATGAATCGTTACAGGCCTTTACACAGCCGATCGGATCGCCTCGATGAGAGAGGTGGTTGATCCTCGCGGAGGCCTTGTTATGTGGTCGTGACCGTCACGGCCTGACGGACATACCGGCCGCTTTCCAGTTGCTGCACCATGAAGGCTGCCAGATCGGCCCGCCCGATCTTGTGCGCCTTCTCGCCGCCCTCCGTGCTCAGCACCCTGGCAACGCCGGTCTTCTCGCTGTCGGTCAACATCGGCGGCCGCACCAGCGTCCAGTCCAGGTTGCTGCCTTCGATCTCGGCCTCCATGCCCGCCTTGTCAACCAGCAGACCCCGCAGAAACGTCCTCATGAGCAGGTGCTCGTTGAAAAAGCCGGCGTTCCTGACGCTCTCGCCCGCACCAACCACCGAAATCTTCAGCAATCGCCGTACGCCATTGCGCCGCATCGCGTCCACAATATTGTGTGCCGCGCTCGTTTCCCTCGTCGTCACTTTCCATGGCGTCTTGCCGCCCAGCGCGTCGATCACCGCATCCTGTCCGGCGACCGCAGCGTCGACCGCGGCCGCGTCCAGCGCGTCGCCCGCAACAACTCTGACGTTCGCCTTCTTGTACTGCGCGGCACCGCGCACGAAAGCCGTCACCTTATGTCCGGCCGCCAGCGCCTCATCTACCAGCGCTTCTCCGCTCCTGCCCGCTGCTCCAATCACTAGAACTTTCATCGCATTCTCCTTTTGCCTCGTATTTGGCCGCCCATCCAAATGAGCGACCTGACCATTAGAGGCCCAGGAAAACCATTGGTTGCAAAATAATCAGTGGTTTTATATCCAATGGTTATAAATCAACAATTGGTCGCAAAAATCGTCAAAAAGGACTAAGCTATTAAAATGTCATCCACATCACCAAGTCGCCGGGTAGAGCGCAAGGAGAGGTTGCGGGGCGAAATCCTTGCGGCTGCAGGTAAAATGTTCGCCGATCGCGGTTACGAAGCCGTGACGCTTCGTGCGATCGCTAAAGAGATTGGTTATACGCACGCCGTGATCTACCAGCATTTTCCGGACAAATCACACATTCTTGCCGAGTTGAGCCGCGAGACGATCGGGCTGATGATTCAGAACTTCGACGCGATTGCGGCTAAACATCCTGCACCGAAAGAGCGTCTCTTTGCGACTTCACGCGGCTTGATTCGGTTCTGCACTGCCCATCCACAGCAGTTCCGCAACGTCTTCTTCGGGCCGGAGAACCGCAACGGCATCCGCGCTGGACAATATATCAACGACATCGGCGCGCCTTTGTTCCAACGTTTCATACAGCTCTTTTTCGAGGTTGCCAAGGATGAGGGATTGCCAAATAGGGATGACATAGTGGTAGCCCACACCTGGTGGTTTACGATCTTTGGCCTCGCCACACTATTTGTTATCCAAGGGATTGTGCCTGACTTGCCTGACCAGACTCTCGTGGTCGAGCAAACGATCGCAACGCTTTGGGCGGGCGTCCAGGCTGTTCCGCGATTGCCGAAGAGCGCAATCACTAAGCGATCCGGCCGATCCCGTGCCTCAAAGCGATAACAGCTTCTGTCTACTTAGGAGTCGTTGAAGGTAAGAGTCACGGCTCCCGAGGCTTCTCGATATCTGGTTTGCCTGGTCTAAACCCAGCGCGGAACACGGCATTTCCTGCTAAATGCGTACTTCGCCAGGAGAGTTCTCGTTTTACGTCAAATCTCTAGTGCCGTATCGACAGTGCTCCAGGCACGGAGATGTGCGGTTACAGCGTTGCCGATAGGGAGCAGTGTGGATACGGCGATTTGGACTAAACCGTGTGGGGATTTGGCAGGACAATTGCTTTATGGAGATTCATTGCAGTGCAGCAATTTTGAGCTCGATATTGACACTGGATTGAATGGGACGTTCCGACTGCGGCCATGGAGTTGATGTGCACTTCGCAATTGCCCTGCCAAATCGTACTACGCTTCCAGCTACCCGCGAAGCGGATTAGTCCAAATCGCCAATTCGCTGATCGAGCGTCAGGCAGGCAAATTTCGGAGTTCTGGTCCCGGTAGGGAAGGCCTTCACAGGCCGGCCCGATGGGAAACCACAGGGATAAGCGGCGCGACGTCGAGATGAATCGGCCCTATCCAAAGGGAAGAATGCGCCGGCTCATTCCTTTGGCCCGGTGCAGTGGTAGTCTAGAACCCTCTGCACGACGATCGCTTGGAGGAAAACTTCTAAAGAGAATCTGGAGGATCTTCCCGATGAAAAAGCAGGGTTTTCGCCGCGGTTGGCGAAATGCAGTCTGTGCGATCGTTGTGCCGGCTGCCGGAGTGCTCATCGCCTCCGCGGTTCACGCCCAATCCGCGAGGGCGCAGAAGTCCACGAATTCCATACCGATTCGCCACATTCTTATCATCTTTCAGGAAAATCGCTCCTTTGATTCGTACTTCGGTACGTACCCCGGTGCAGACGGCATTCCGATGCAAAACGGGACGCCCACGGTCTGCGCTCCCGATCCGGAGACGGGGAAATGCGTCAAGCCCTATCTCAGCCACGACGACGTGACCTGCGGCGGCCCGCATAACGCAGAACATTCTTCAGGAGCTGTTGCGGATGGGAAGATGAATGGTTTTATCGCAGAGGTCGAGACGACGGGAAATTTCGGTTTGTATCCCATGAGATGGGCGAGCCAATACTGCCGGCAGCCCAAGGACCCCAAGCAGGCCGATGCGGTGATGGGATACGTCAACGGGGGCGACATTCCCAACTACTGGGCATACGCGAAACATTTTGTGCTGCAGGACCATATGTTCGAAGCGGTGCACTCGTGGAGTTTTCCATCGCATACCTTTCTTGTTTCCGCGTGGTCGGCGAATTGCAGCCAAGCGAGTAAGCCGATGAGCTGCGCGAGCGCGCTGAAGCCACGCGACAGGACAGTGGAAGATCCAACGCCGTTCGCGTGGACGGACATTACCTGGCTGTTGCACAAGGCGCATGTGAGCTGGGTTTATTACCTGGACCATGGCGCGCTGCCCGCAAAATCGGCGAATGCGCAGGCTGCCGAACGCTTCCAGATGCCGGACGAGGACGACGCCGATCGGGGAGTCCCGGTGATATGGAACGTGCTGCCCGGCTTTACGGATGTTCATGAGGATCATGAAGTTGCCAATGTCGAGGATCTCAGCCGATTTTTTGCGGACGCAGAAGCCGGAACCCTTCCAGCCGTCGCATGGATTTCCCCCAATGGCGTCGACAGTGAGCACCCTCCGGCCAAGGTGAGCGTGGGGCAGTCCTACGTGACGAAAATCGTAAACGCCGTGATGGAGAGTCCCGAATGGAAGAGTACGGCCATCTTCATCACCTGGGACGATTGGGGAGGATTCTACGATCACGTTGTTCCGCCCGACGTTGATTCATTGGGCTACGGCATTCGCGTTCCGGGCATTGTGATCAGTCCTTATGCGAAACGCGGGTACATCGACCATCAGAATCTGAGCTTCGATGCCTATCTGAAATTCATCGAAGATGTTTTCCTTCAGGGCCAGCGGCTCGATCCCAAGACGGACGGGCGGCCGGACTCCAGGCCGGATGTGCGAGAAGACAATCCGATGCTCGGCAATCTGATGAACGATTTTGATTTTTCCCAAAGCCCCCGGCCGCCTTTGGTGCTGCCCGTTAATCCCAAAACCACGCTGGTGGAAAATCAGCCCTGACGGCAGAGCCTTGCAGCCGTGTAAGTCCAATCCGGCGATAATTCAGGATGGTTCGGGGGAAGACGGGCTTCACTCCTGTCATTCGACCTGCTGCGTCTACAGGGCGGAATCCGCCGATGCAGTCCTCCGCGGGGTCACCGTCAATGCGGTTTGGATTTTGTGGCGAAAGAACGTCAAAGTTCCCACTTGTTTGAATGTAAGTCTTGAGGAGCGCGAGGTGTTGCGAAAAACTGAACTCAGCCGCAAGGCTGATTCAGAGAACAACCTCGGAGGCTCCTCAAGACTTACATTCAAACAACCCGACCGGAACGTCGTTAGATGTGTGCTTCCGGCCAAAATGAAGAAGAATAATTTGTGGTTTTAGGATCGGCTTAAGGATTTGCCGCGGGGAGATGAAGTTGAATTCCTTTCGTTGGGCTCTACTTTTTCCGGCTGGGCTCGTTGCCATTGTTCTAACGTGGTTTGGCTTGATGGGTTCCGCATTTAGTGAGTCAGGATGGCAAAACCCGATAGCCCGTTTCGGTTTCTGTATCCCCCGAGCCAAGCAGCATTGGTATCTCCGCAATTCAAACCACGTATTCCGTCCTCTACAATCCCGCGGTCGGTTGCACTCCCGTGATCGGGCTCGCACAGGATTCTGTTGCCAGCGGCTCTACCGTGTACCCTTACACTCCGCTGTGGCTTACTGCGAAGCCGACGGGCACCGTGTCGAACCTCACCACCACTACCGGCTGGGTCACGTTCGCGCTCGACGGCCAATCGACTTCGGTACCTCTGAACGTTTCAGGAACGGCGACGTGGATCACTCCGATGACCGCCTCGAGCGGCAACCATTCGGTGGTCGGCAGTTACGCGGGAGACGAGAGCGTGGCCGATGTTGGACTGATGCTGCAAGTAATCTGGCTCGACGAAGGAGAACAACTCAATGCGATGGAACTGTTGAATTCGTTGATAATTCTCCTTTGTTACATCAAAGCACCGGCCAGCGGGGTTCGACTCTGGTGCGAAACGGAGCTGTGAATTGCGACAAACTCATTTTCGTCGGGGTATAACGGTCCTTCTGTTCGGCCTCATCTCATGCACCTCTACAGCGTTGGCGCAGGCGAACGTGACTTCACAGTCTCAAATTCAAGATACCGGCATCTCAGGACTGTGGGTATTGGCCAACATCAGTTATGCTGGCATGCGTGCGCAGAACAATCCGAGCGTGCTTTGGCGAACATTGGCGTTCATCTTCGGCTTACCCGGGACGATCGTGACATTCTTCGCCGCTGGCAAGGGAAGTGACCGCGCGTACTGCATCGAATTGCCGCGAAGGGGAAGGCCGTAGGTTGCCAAGACTGCCGCAATCACCTAGCTGGCGATAAATCCGCCGAGGCGCGCATCGAGCGACTGGAGCGCAAACTCCCGAGGTTGCCTTATCCAGCCATCACAACTCAATTCACAAATTTGAAGACGAATAGCCTTCAAAACATCGGGCCGCAAACTCGTCATAGGTCACCGGGATGGCCCCGATTCGTTCCAACACAATAGTAAATTCGACGGAGTCGCGTGCCGCGAGGACGGGGGCCTGATGGTTTTCGCATGCGGTGGAGAGCGTTCCCCATGGAGCTACCGTGGGCTCGAAAGCCACGGCGTATTGGCGGGGCAGCGTTTCATCGTCGGGCCAGCCACCGTAACAAAGCCACAGACCAAGGTACGGGAGTTTCGCCGTATCGAAGCGCAACGCGATGCCCTGTCCGATGCGTGCGCGGTAGAGACCGCACCATCCTGACGACAAACGATCGGTATAGACCATGTCGGCCGTGGAGGCGGCGACATTTTGTGTACGACTCAAGTCAGGCGCTGATGCTACGCCTTCGTGGTTTGGCCATTGGATAAGAGTGCGAGGTGGCCCGAGGCGGCCAAGTCGGGAGTATCCAACCAGCAGCGCAGATACTTCCGGTGGCAAGACAATTCGATCACCGGGATCGATGGCGAATAGGGGGTGCAAGGCGTAGAGAAATGGAATCGGATCATCCTGCAGGTTGCGTATACGGTAGTGAATCTCGAGTGCCGAGGAATGAAGATACAGATGTTTTTCAAAGAGAAGCGGACGGCTGTAACCGGTAGCCAGCAGCGAAACGGAGGTATTCTGGGATGCAGCTATTTCCGTCCAGTTGAGCCTCCAGAAGTCCCCATGGTCTGGAATGGGACCGCCGGGAGTTTCCGGACCGCTGGCAGCAACGCTGGGAAGACATTCATCGATCCCGGCGCACGCGGAGTTTTCGAAGCGGTCCCACAGACTGAGCGATGCGGGCCGCCGGTACGGCTTCGATGGTTGCAAAAGGAGTTCCCGGTTCGCTTGGATATCGAAGAAGGACGCTATCCTTGCACCTTCATGCGGTAAAACATGCACACGGAGATGATCGTTGCAAAGCACAACTCCGCTCGCTGAAGGATCGTCCGCTACTCTCACAGAGCCAACTTCCCTCTTAACCGGCCTGCTGCTCTTCGCCCTACTGCACTCCGAGCGTGTAACTGAGAGAACGCACTGTGTTACCCCCAGCCGTGACATTCACCTGAAAGCTATAGGAGCGGGAGCTTGAGCCGCTAGCGAACGATGCGCCGCACGCGACCAGGCCCAAAGCCAGGAGGAACGAGGTCATGATCATGAGGAATCGTCTCAGGTGGCGGCGATCCAAGGGAACGACAATCCACAACGCCAGCCAGGCAGAAATGTTTATTCCCATTCCGCGCAGCGCAATACCGGATGCCTTCCGAGCCAGATATTGGTCCGATCCGGCGAACGCACTCAAGCTGGAGACAGTCATTGTTACCTGTTGTGGGGCTGAAATGCCATACAAAGGA
This sequence comes from uncultured Acidobacteriaceae bacterium, assembly GCA_963751285.1. Taxonomy (GTDB): domain Bacteria; phylum Acidobacteriota; class Terriglobia; order Terriglobales; family Acidobacteriaceae; genus Telmatobacter. The sequence goes on from CAVVUE010000023.1 coordinate 230,447, forward strand.
AGGCTAGTCGGGCTGAAGCTGCAACTGTACGCCGCAGGCAGGCCGGTGCATGCGAAGGTAAGCGTCCTGATATCGCCGCCTGGTGTGACAGTTAGAATCGACGTAGCCTGAGTGTGTGAACCGTTCAACGAAATAGCTGTTGGAGACGCGACAATCCGAAAGCCCGGAGCGACCGTAATGTTGATGGGTGCAGAGGCGGTGGGGTTGAAGTTCGCGTCGCCTGCGTAGCTTGCCGTAACCGGATCTAGTCCGACCGGAAGGGCAGATGTTGTAAAAGTAGCGTTTCCACTTGCCAAGACCCCCGATCCCAGGTCATTCGTTCCGCTGAAGAAGTAGACGAGCCCGCCAGGTGTGCCGCTGGTCGAAGTGACCCGGGCCGCAAACGTGATCGGGTCCCCACTGAAGATGTCCATCGCAGAACTGCTGAGCGATATCGCCGGTGTAATGGCTGCATTGCCGTTTGGCTTGACTTTCAGCAGTTGGGACGCATGAGCGTTGAGCAGGACTGAGTAGTTTCCCGAAAAACTGCCCAAGTCTTGACCTGCCCAAATGTCAAACACGTCTGCCGAGCCGATGAAGCCCAAAGCGCTCCAGCTCAAGCTGGTAATAGAGCTGGTGCTGTTCAGATTAAACAAGACAACATTGTAGGTCCCATCCCAGAGCCTGGGAGTTGCCCACACCGGATTGTTGCCGCCGACCATCTGAGTTCCGGGCACTCCAGATTGATCAACTGCGATCACTTTGTCGTTCGTCATTAGTTGCAACCCAAAGCTGTCCAGCTTTGTCAGGTCCTCGCCACTGTACAGAGGAGCATTGGTAATCGCCCAAAGCGACATCGCGCTCTGCCGCTCGTCGTTGCTTAATCCGTCCAGGCTCCCATTGCCGACCTCCAGTGCGTCCAAGTCACTCCAGCCCATTGTGGGCCCAGAATCCGTTTGCCAGGCGACAAGATCGTCGAATCGACGTGACACGCTTTTCCAGTTGGTCAGCGTGCTGCAATAACAGTCGACGTCATCGTCGATCCTTCTGGCATTCGCGTAAGTCTGCCAAGTGCTGAAGTAGTCGTGGTCCAGCGCCCATGAAACTGTCAGCCACATGGGACGGCCTGACTGAGCGATCGCCTGAGACCACGCGATCACATCGGGACGGTTGTCGATGTCGAGATTATTGTGGTCAGATCCCGGCGTCACTCCGTCCAGCTTGATCAGATCGACTCCCCAGGAAGCGAAGAGATCAACAACCGAATTGATATACGCCTGAGCCCCTGGTTTTGTGAAATCTATCTTTTTGTGCCACGGATTGTCTTGCCCGTAACTGAATGCGTTGCCAGGCATGTCGGGTAGCACAATGTCCTGAATCGAATAAGAGGTGCCGAGAATAGGCGAATTCGCATCCCATACGGGCTGCTGTACGCCGGGAATCCAGTAAATCCCTGCCTTCTGTCCGTTGTTGTGGATGTGCTGAATCGTCGCCGCTGGGCCGTCAGGGTACTTGGACGAATCGAACAGGGGCCTTCCATTCGCATCGAAGCCGCTCTGCCATCCCGAATCGATATTGATGTAAATGTACCCGTGTGACTGCAACCCCGAAGATTTCAAGGCATCGGACTGCTTTTCGATCTCGCTCTCCGTAGCCCAAGCTTCCCCGTAGAGGGTTTCCTGTCCCCAACTCGTCCATCCCAGATACGGATTTTGCCCCTGGCCATTCACCTGCGCACTAGCTGAATTCTGGAGAAGAATTGGCAGCAGGAGAACGACAGCGAGAAGTGGTATCGCACCGGCTTCCCGTTTCATTAACGGGCGATTGGCGGCCATGACTCCAGGTTCTGCGGGCATGACTTTCTGACAATAGTCCCTGCTCACGGCCATTCCCTTCGGGCGCTGGCGCGCTCAGATCCAACAGAGACGTGTACGAACACGCTTTTGCAGAAGATTTTACGCCGCCCGCGGAGAGGCGGTCAATTCGTCTCGCTCTCCCCCGCGTGATGTGCTTCGAACCAGTTGTTACCAACGCGATACAGGGCGCGATTGGACCGGATCAACAGCTTTTTTCTTCAACGAGCGCTCGCCGCGACCTGGTTAAGTAATTCGTGCCGCTTCCTGCTTCTTGCCGCTTCTGACAACGGTCTCAATCTCCTCCAGAGTTTTCCCGCGCGTCTCCGGCAGGCGGATGTAGAGGAACAGCAAGCCGCCAAGGCAGATTGCAGCGTATGTCCAGAAGACGCCAGCCGCGCCAAGCGCCGCATTCAGCAGCGGAAACGTGTATGTAAGCAGGAAGCAGGCTGTCCAGAGGGCGGTAACCGCAACAGATACGGCGCCGCCACGAACACGATTGGGAAAAATCTCCGCGATGATTACCCATGTGACCGGCGCCAACGACATGGCATAACAAGCGATGGCGGCGAGCACCAGCACCAGCATTGGCTTGCCTTGCAGATGCAGGTGGTAAAATGCGCCGAGAATCGTATAGATGAGGGCCAGCCCGGCGACTCCGCCGAGGAGAAGAAAGCGTCTGCCGTAGCGATCGATCGTGGCCAGTGCGACCAGCGTGAAGATCAGGTTCACCGCGCCGGTAATGACAATGTTGAAGAGGACGCCCGAGATCTGGTATCCAGCAGCGGTAAAGATCTCTTGGGCGTAGTTGAAGATCACGTTGATACCGCACCACTGCTGCAGAACCGCGAGTGTCACTCCAAGTAAAAGAACTCTTGCCATGCCCGGCGAAGAAAGCTCGCGCAAACGGGAGAGACGGGGCCCGGCGTCACTGGCTGACCTGAAATCTTCAAGGACCTTTCGTGCATACGCCGGCCCGCCCAGCCGCTCGAGCACGCCGAGCGCCTGCCGGTCACGCCCCTTTGCCGCCAGCCATCGCGGACTTTCAGGCACCATGAACGTGGACGCAAGAAACAGCACGGAGGGAACGGCGGTAATGGCAAACATCCAGCGCCATCCCCACTGGCCGTTCCACGACAAGAGAATCTCGTTTACTGTCGCGCCTGGCGGGACGGGCCGCGCGACGATCCAATTCACGACCTGCGCCAACAGGATTCCGACAACGATGGCCAACTGGTTGAGTGAAACCAGCCTGCCGCGCAGGTGAGCCGGTGATATCTCCGCGATATACACAGGCGAAATGCCGGAGGCGAGGCCGATGGCATATCCGCCCAGCATTCTCCACGCTACGAAGGCAACGAAGCGCGATGCGAAGCCGGTACCCAGCGACGAGAGCGCAAACACGAGCGCGGCCAGCATCAACAGCCGCTTTCTGCCCACGCGATCGCTCAGTCCTCCAGCGGTGACGGCGCCGATAAGGCAACCAATCAACGCGCAACTCATCGCCCAGCCCTGGAGCGCAGGTGAATTGAGGTGAAAGTAAAGCTCGTAAAACGGCTTGGCTCCGCCAATCACTACCCAGTCATAGCCGAACAGCAGCCCGCCCAGTGCGCCGGCTCCCGCGGCCAGCCACACGTACGTTGCGCGGAAGGAGACGTCGTGCTCCACACCGCCAGAAGAAGCCGGCATTGGTGCGATCATGGAGCGGCGCGCTCTTCCTGCATCTTCGCGGTTAAGGGGCGTTGAAGTTTCAACCAGCGAATCAACTCTGCTGCGCGGAGATGATTGGGGTCTTCCGTAAGTACCTCTTCGAGCTGGTGCGCAGCTTTCTCCGCATCGCCGAAACCATCGTTGGCCAGGGCGCTCAAGAACAGCGCGTCCACGCGATTTCGCTTGACCAGGTCGTCGTCAAAGAGGAGCAGGTTCGGCAGGGACGTGGCAAAGTAATCGATCCTGGGTTCAGATTTTGTCAGCCGCTCTGCAAACTGCGCCATACCCGACAAAACTACAGTCGCGGCCGCATTGTCGCCAAGCTTACGCAACGCCAGCGCCTGAAAATAGGAGTGGACTCCGACTGCCGGAAGCGGCGCGGCGGCCGCCTCCCAGTAACTCCGCGCAATTTTAGTGTTTCCGCGCAACTGTGCGGCCAAGCCGGAAAAATAATCCAGATCTCGTTCGAGAGTGAGCAGATGCTTGCCTTCGCCCAGATTTTGAGGGTAGTGCCGCGCGGCCTCGAAATGCTCCAGCGCCTGAGCCGGTCTTCCGGAAACAAGCTCTGTCACGCCCAGCGCGCGATGCGCGTTAACATACTGGGCTGATACCAGACCCTCGCCGCCTTCCCACGGACTGAAGCGCCGAACACCTAGGCGCTGCAACGCTGATTGCCATTGTCCGCACTGGTTCAACAGGGTGATGTACTCAAGGCTCAGATCGTCGCGGCGTTCAACCAGGTCCTGGTGCTCCGCCAATGACCGCAGGCGCTCTTTGGGCAAATTCAGCCCCGCCCGCTTCTTCAGCTGGTCCCACTCATACAGCACGCGTGCGTCTCGAGGGCTGGCGGTGAAGGCGCGCGCATACATACGGCCAGCGGCTTCAGGATTGCGCAGTATGTTGAACTCGGCAATACCGAGATTCCGGAAAGGAACCGAAAACCTATCATCCAACTCGACCGACCGGCGCCAGCAGCGAATCGCGTCCTCATAGCGGCGCTTGTCATAGTAAAGATTGCCGAGATAGTAATGCGCCCGCGCGCTAGTCGGATTCCGCGTGATCGCATCTTCCAGCACAATCATCTCTTCGAGCCGGGCAGGAAAGCAGTAGCGCGGCGAAGCTGCCTCCGCCTGGTTCGCAAAGTGGCTGGATTGCTGCTCATCGCCGAGCGAAAAAGCGAGCCAGGAAAGCGTGTACAAAAGCATCGGATGGCCGAAGCACTCCATCCGGCAACAAGCCCGCAGCAGCGCGTAGGCATCTTCGCGAAATCCGGACCAGGCCAACTCGTAGCCGACGTCGAGCAGCGTCTGGATGTCCCCGTCCAGTGCAGCAGCGAACGCGCGCAAGTCCTGCGGCTCGCGGCTTAACAGCAAGCGCTCGGCCATGATGCGAAAGCAAAGGCGATCCAGTGCCAGTGCTTCGGCGATCATAGCCTTGGCGTCGGCGGTGCGGCCCATGCGGCGTAGCAAAGCCGCCTTCAAGCCGCGGGCATTTAGACTGGCGGCGTTGGTAAGCAGGCTCTGTTCCACCTGCTCCAAGGCCAGGCGCAGCTCGCCGCGCTCCGCGCTGATTGACGCCAGCCCATAGTACCCCGCGGTCTGCCACGCGTAGTTCCAAACGGATTTGTGAAATGCCTCGTAGGCGCTGGAATTTTTGCCCTGGTATAAGCGCGCAAGGCCAAGGTGATAGAACGGCTCCCCATCAGACGGATTCGGATTCCTGAGCGTGAGGCGGTGAATGGCGCGAGTAAAGTACTCTTCCGCCTCGGCAAACCTGCCCTTGCGCAAATACACGAGGCCCATCGCATTGTTCAGCCGGGAATCGTCTGCATCGCGCCTCAGGCCTTCGCGCCAGTAGTCCTCGGCACTCCGCGTGGCATGACGGTACTGCTCAAGATGCAGGCCGGTCACGTACAGCTCATCAGCGCTCGCAATCTCTCGGGGTGGCGGCGGCTCGGTGGCGGGGCCGGGCAGGGTGCGGACCACCGCTGTTTCCGGCTGGTAGGCAATCAGCTCATTATCTTGGCCGTCGAGCACGCACAGGCGGTATTCTTCGGGCTGGGCTGCGGAGAGTTCGATGGTGCTGACGAGCGGCTCGCCCGGCGCCAATTCAGCCTGTTCGTCGAATACCTTCTGCCCCTTGCAGGTGAGAGTCACGTGCGCCTTTCGCCGCTCGGTGACACAAACTCCCACGCGCACACTGCCCGCATTGAACTCCAGATTCACCGCTACTGCGGTGTTGGCGTTCTTCACAGGTCCGATCTTCTGGATCGGGTACAAGTACTGGCTGAAGGTTTTTGTCTCGTAAGGTTGCAGCCAGGAGAAATCCGGCTGGTTATCCGTATAGGCGCCCGCCATTAACTCTACATAAGGACCATCGTCGTCGGTCAGGTTGCGGTCCCATGCGTAGCCGAACTCCGCGTTCCCCCACGTCCACATCTTCTTGCCCGGCGCCACGAGGTGATTAGAGGTGTGCACTATCCCCGCGGCGCGGCTGTGATCGTAGCCACCGAAGAAATCGTACTTCGACTCCGTAACCATGTAGGAGGTTGGAACCGGGATATTCCTATACCAAGAGATATCCGTACCAGGGCTGTAATCCACGCCGTAATAACTACCGCGCGCAATGGGGAACGGCGAGATCGCTCGCCGGGCATGGTCGGCGACAAAGGTCACGTCGGGCGGAAAGAATGCCTGATAGAGATCATGAACCCTTACCGCAACGTTAGCCCACCACAGAAAGGTCTGGGGCAGGGGAGTGCGGTTATAGAGCCTGACCTTGGCCTCTATGATCGCCTTGCCGGGCGCTAGATGGATGCCGACCATGCCTTTCATCCGTAGCATGGGATCGTGCTCGCTCAGCCACACGGTTCGGCCACCGTCGGCATGCTCCTCGATGGCGCTGTGAACCGGCATATACGTGGACGGCCGATGATGCTGAGGCCAGTTAAACTCGACTCCGCCCGATATCCACGGTCCCACCAGTCCCACCAGCGCCGGCTTGATCACGTGCTGGCGGTAGGAAAAATCGTATCCACTGGTCTTGTCGAGGCCCGCATGAATGCGTCCCCCGATCTCGGGAAGAACCATCAGTTGAACGAATTCGTTCTCGAGGAAAACGGCCTTATAGGTGGCATCTATCTTTTCAAGAGCTACGCGGTCAATAAAGGGATTGGGATAAACCCTCCCGCTGCTTCCCTGGTAAACCCGCTTTTCGAGAAACATGGGATTGGGGTCGGCTTCCTGAACCGGATAAGTGGGAATTGTCACGCGCTCTTCCCAGCAGCGAACCGGCCCGGATTCACGCCCTTGGCTCATCACACGCTCTCCTCGGCAATTGAAAAGATTGCCCCGAAATCTTGAACGATCCGCCCTTTCGTCAGTCTGCAACCGGGAAGAAGTGGTTTGTACCGGTAACGTACACGATCAGCTCAGGCCCTGTCAATAACCGTTCGATAGGCTTCATTGGAATTCCGGCTTCGGGGCCGCGTTCCATCTGCTGAGGCTCTAGCACCATTGCCGTGCAGGGAGGGAGCTCATCCTGCCGAGTACACGAGCGATGAGTCGCTCTTGGGCTCCGTTGAGTTGCCTGGGTAGTCCTTCCTGCTGGTAAACAGGACGAGGTTACTGCGAAGGATGATGTGGGGAGCAAGGCGGGTCACTGGCTCGGGCCTTACACCGTGCAGCAGGTAGCCGAGAAGGAGTTCGAACGCCGTCTTGCCCTGGGCAAACGGCCGCTGATAGAGGCTTGCCAGGACCTTTCCGGTCTCGATATAGGGAACCAGCTCAGGAAATAAATCTGTAGTGATTACCTGGATCTCGCCGAAGAGCTGCTTCTCTTCCATGGCGCGGAGCACGGGAATGCTGTTGGCCGTGCTCAGATAGATGCCGAGGGGATGGGGCTTGCGGGAAAGCAGTTCAGTCGCCTGTCGATACGCAATCTTGCCTAGCTCGTGAGACTCCATGGCCGGAAGCAGAGAAAGATGGGGAGCAAACACAGCCAAGTTGGCCGCGAATCCACGAAGCTTCTCAGCATGGTCCAGTGTGGTTAGCTCTCCGGTGAGTGTCGCAAGCGGCCCGGCCTTTGAGATTACGCGCGAGAAGAGCTCTGCGGCAATGGCCCCGCTGGTAAGCGCGTCAACGGAGACCGAAGCCAGGCGCCCGCTGTGCGGGGCATCGCTGGAAACGCAGACAATTGGAATATCCCGCTCAGCCAGAAGGCGAAGCGCCGGTTCGATGCGGCGGGGATTGCCGGGCGCAATGAGGATGCCGTCGAACTCTTGCTTGGCATCGGCCGACAGCAGTTCCACATCCCCTTCATCGAACCTGGGAAAGGTGCGGAAGACGAGATCGACGTTGACGCCAACCGAAGCGACAGAGGCAGCGCGGACGCCGGCGCGAAGCGGATCGAAAAAGGAGGCAATCTCGCGGGGAAAATAAACTCCTATGCGCAGCCTGCGATTAAGCTTGAGCGAACGCGCGGCGAGATTGGGACGGTATCCGAGTTGCTCGGCCTTCTTCAAAACCCGGGCCCTGGTACTGGGGTTGATCCCTGCTCGCCCATGTATTGCTCGATCAACGGTGCCGATCGATATGCTCAGTGCCTTCGCAATGTCATGAATGCTGGTAGGCTTCATATGTGCTCGAATAATCTTTCGTTCAGCATTCCTCGGATTCCTCAGTGTAACTTTCGGGGCCTTTCAAAAGCAGGCAAAAGCATACCAAAAGAACAGGGCGGTTTAGCCGCCCTGTTCCATTTAGCCGCGCACTTTCCGCTAGAATACATACTTTCCTGACAACTGCAAGAAGCGCGCGTCCGGCGTGTTCGACTGAAAGCTCTTCGGCGCTGTGATCAGACCGGACGCCGGGCTGTCGCTGGCCGTCGAAGGGTTGTTCCATGTCGGATGGTTGAAAATGTTGAAAGCATCGACGCGGAATTGCAGAAATTGCTCTCGAACCGTGCTGAAGTTCTTGAACAGCGACATGTCCGTGCGCCAATATCCCGGTCCTGCGACGGTGTTCTGCTTGGCTCCGAGGAACTTGAGCACCGTAGCCCGATCGGTAATGGGCGCAGCATATTGACAGGCCACGCCACCGACGACCGTGCCCACCGGGCTTCCCACCGGACAGATGAGATTGCCCGCGAGCGGATCTGCGTATGCGCAGGGATTGTACCAGTGAGTACGCGTCCGCGTGGTTGTGGAACAGTTCGAACCGGTGCCGCCGGCCGCGAACGGATCGGCGATCTTGATCGCATTCGCCGTGCCGCCGGCAGCGGTTGCCAGCTGGCTGCTCACCCTGAATGGGGTGCCGGTCTGCGCCGCAAAAACTGCGCTTGATGACCAGCCGCCAACGAGCATATCGAGCACGCGCGAGTTGTTCACGAAGGCCCGCCCGCGCCCAAACGGAAGCTGATAGTTCCCATTGAAGGTAAATCGCTGGCGGACGTCATAAATTGAGTTTGTATACTCCGATGGGATCCCGAGCAGATAGTATGAGCGCACTCCGATTGCGGTAGAGAGACCGCCTGATGAGCTTGAATCGTCCAGCGTGTGCGACCACGTGTAAGCAGACAGGAAATACAGGCCGTGGGAGACCCGCTTTTCCAGTTTTGCCTGCAGCGAGTTGTAGTCGCTGATGCCGGAAAACTGCGTCTGACCTGTTCCGCCAAGGAGCGGAAACGGCTCGTACGGAAGCGCGCTGACACCATTTCTGAGCAGCGCCAGTGAAGAGTTTGGCGCCCAGTACGTGGAGAGATGGCGCGATTGATTGCCAACATAGGCGGCTTCGGCCACCAGGTTGGGAGTAAATGCATGCTGCACCGAGAAGCTGTAGTTCACCGTATTCGGCGTCTTCACATTCAGATCGTAGGAGTGGAAGCCGGGCTGCGATGGAGAACTGGTTGGGGTCAGCGGCGGCATCCCGCTCTCCAGCGTATAGGTGATCGGAGGGCAGTTTCCCACTGCGCATGTCGGAGTCGGCTGCGTGTAAGTGAGATTGAAGGGATAGTTGGCGCCTAGATTGGAATTGCCATCGCTCTCCAGCCCGCCGTAGAAGATGCCGATACCGCCGCGAACCACGGTCTTCGGATCAAACGAATAGGCAAAGCCAAAACGCGGAGCAAAGTTTGTGTCCTGCGTGGTGTATAAATGCGAGCTGTTGACATACTGCACCGTGACGTTGCTGCTCGCCAATAGAGCCAGGAATGGCGCGCTGAGCGTGTACTTCTGCTGCACGCTGCTTGGGAACTGATATAGCGCCGATCCCTGCCCGAAACTCACCGGTCCGTTCAGGACGAAGTTCGCTTGCTTGCCGCGCGATTCGGCATACGGTTGGTACCAGTCATAGCGCACGCCGAGGTTCAGCGTGAGGCGGCGCGAGAGACGCCAGTCGTCCTGCACGTAACCGGAGTCATACCACTGCCCGTCGTGGACACCGGGAGCATTGGTAATGTATGCGGTGGCCATGTCGTCGGCGAGAAAATCTGCGACGCCGTAACCGGTAAAACTGGTTCCAGGAAGCTTTGTGTAGTTCCCGTTGTAGGTGTAGTCTCCGCGCGGATCCTGGGCATAGGTGTAGTAGAAACGGACGTTCTCAAGCGCCACGCCGAACTTCACCGAGTGATTGCCGAACGTCTTGGTGAAGTTATCCAGGATCTGGTAGACATTCTGCGACTCGTTCGAAGTTCCCTGCGATCCCCAGTTGGAAAGATTGCTCACTGAGACGAGAGGCAGGCCATCCAGCAGCGGAGCAGGCTCGGGCACGCCTCCCAGCCCTAGCGAAGTGGCAATGTTTGGATTACTCGCGTTTGGCTGCAGAAATGCGAAGAAGCCCCAGTTGTAGCCGGCGCGAAACTCGTTCAGGGCCTTGGGACTGAAGATGTGCGTTTCGCTGATCATGCCGTTCTCGGCAAGATTCGTGTCGTACTCTCCGCCGTAGGCACTTCCATCCAGAATCGGCCCCAGCGGCAGCCCGTTTTGCTTGATTTCATGAACGTAGCTGTAACGCCCGTAAGCCTGATCCTTGGCGCTTAAGTTATAGTCGATACGCTGGTCCCATTGCAGAACGTAGTCGGCCTTCGTTAGGTTGATAACGTAGTTGTTATAGGTGTCGCCGTTGTTGGCATTGGGCTTCGGAAAGAGATTCAGTATCTTCTGGGATACTTGATTGATCTGGCCGGCGCAGAACACGTTATTCTGACCGTTACAAGTGAGCGGGGTAGCTCCACCGGTTCCAGGCTCATAAAGTTGAATTGGAGAGGTCTGACCGGTCAGTGCGGTATTGCTCAGCTCCGAGAAATTGCCTTGGCGCATGAGGGCGGTCGGCACCGTGTAGGTCCCGGGAGAAGCATTGATGATGCGGTTCAACTCCATGTCGCCAAAATAGAAGAGCTTATTTTTCCATATCGGCAAGCCAAGCGTGGCGCCAAACTGGTTTTCGTGATATTCGGGAATCGTAAGCGCGTTCCAGTTTTGCGCGTTCAGCTTGTCACTGCGGAAGTACTCCCAAGCGTCACCATGGATGTTGTTGGTGCCGGACTTAATGCTGGCGTTCATCACAGCGCCGGCAGAATGGCCGAACTCGGCGCTGAAATTGCTAGTCTGCAGGTCAAACTCGGCCAGCGCGTCGGGAGGGGGACGCTGGACATAAGTGGCTCCATTCAGGAAGTCGACGAGGTTGGTATTGTTATCCACTCCGTCCAGAATGAAGTTATTCTGAGTGGCGCGCTGGCCGTTGGCCATGAAATCGCCTGAGCCTGCTCCGCGCGTCCCACCCAGGGTATTTACGGTGCCCGCAGTAAGTTGTGCGATATAGACCCAGTTGCGGCCATTCAGCGGTGTATTGTTGATTTGCTGAGTGGTGACCACCTGGTCGACTGCTCCGGTTTGGGTTTCGAGCAGCGGCAATGCTGAAGAAACCATCACCGTCTCGGTCACCGCGCCCGGCTTGAGTGTCAGATTCACATTTACGCGCGACTGGATATCGACGACGATGTTGGTCCTGGTCGTAGTTTCGAATCCCGGTGCGGTTGCTGAGACCTTGTAGCTGCCGATCTTGACCGTCGAGAATACGTAGATGCCGTTAGTATTGGTTTTCTGTTGCTGAACAAAGTCGGTGTCGACGCTCGCCAGCGACACGCTTGCGTTGGCAATGGCGGCGCCCGAGCTGTCGGTCACAACTCCGGTGACCGCTCCCTGGTCGACTTGCGCCACGAGCGCTGGCACGCCCACAAGAAGGAAACAGAGACAGAAGAGTCCAGACCGGCATATCCATCTCCGTAGTTGTTCGAATCTTCTCCCCATGATGGCTCTCCAATATGGATTTTCCCAGCCCGCATCTCAGCAACTCGGCGCGAGGAGGCGGCCAGCTTGCAGCGGCGGCCACCGATTATCCCTCGAATTGATGCACGGGCTTAGAAGTGCCTCGAATGCTAGGCGTATTGGAAACGTATGTCAAGAAATATTTAAGTGTATTCACTAAGTTGTTGTAAATAAAGATGTTATCACATAGTAAACGTACACGTACTCTTGTTCATCAGCTCGCCATTTAAGGCGTCCCCCACGACCGCGCGCGACAGGCTGCCATTTGGTTCTCTCACGTCGAGTCCTCGCGCGGAATTGCAGCAAGTTGGCCGTTGCATGGGCCTTGAGCATGCAGACTTCAACTCGGGCCCCTCATCGAATCCGGAAGCCTGATCATGGCTGATTCCTTCGTCGAAACATTCGCGTACTCGCCGCGGAGATTTACGCTTACCTCTGACCGACGACTTTCTCCAGGGTGAAACCCGCGGCTTGGAAATCGCCATACAATCCCGTGTCCAAACCGTGTTGCATCCAATATGCGCCGCTGGCCACTGCGGGAGTGCCGTTCACTGCCTTGCCGGCAAGAGCCGCGAGCTGATACATGGCGTTCACATCGAGTCCCTCGAGTTTCAACGTCGGGTACGCATAGTGCTCCAGGCTGGAACGCAGGAACGCGAACACGACAACCTGACTCGCATCACGCGAGACGTATTCGGTGGCGGACTGCTCGCTACCGCTTTCCGGAGGCAGAATGCGGTAGAGCGAGCCGCGCTGCACGGTTTCGCGAATGGTTTTGTATTCCGCAATGAACCGCTTCGCCACGGCAAAATCCTCAGCCGTGTACTTGTTCAGATTGGCGCCCACGCCAAGTGCACCCTGCATCGACGACAGGAACCGGAACGGAAGAGTGAATGCCGGCTGACCTAGCGAATTGCCCGAGTCCGTCACCCATGCGACCATTAGCCCGGGACTGTAAGCGTACGTGAATCCATCCTGAATGAGGAGCCGGTCCGCAGGATTCGTATTATCCGACGGCCAGTCCTGGTCGGTATACTGCATGACGCCTAGATCCACGCGGCTGCCTCCGCCGGAACAACTCTCGATCTCCAGCTTCGGGTGCGTTGCGCGCAACTCTGCCAATATGCCGTAAAAATTCCGTGTGAAGTCGTAGTAGACGTTCTTCTCATCCTCTGGAGGAACGTCCGGCCATCCCGGCTCGGACCAGTTGCGGTTGTAGTCCCATTTCAAGAAATCGATCTGGTTCTCCGCGAGCAGTTTCTCGAGGGAACCCACCACATAGGCACGCACATCGGGCCGGGCCAGGTTCAGCACAAGTTGGTTTCTGCCTTCCGTGCGGGGGCGGCCCGGAAAATTCAGCACCCAATCGGGATGACTGCGATAGAGGTCGCTGTCTGGGTTCACCATCTCGGGCTCGACCCAGAGGCCGAACTCCATGCCCAAAGCGTGCACCTTGTCGATGAGCGGTTTAAGCCCATGCGGAAACTTCTGCGGATTCACATACCAGTCGCCAAGTCCAGCATGGTCGTTCTTGCGCTGGCCAAACCATCCGTCATCCATGACGAAGCGCTCCACACCAATCGAAGCTGCCTTCTCCGCCAATGCGACCTGCCCGGCCTCGTCAACGTTGAATTCCGTCGCCTCCCAGGAGTTGTAAAGTACCGGCCGCAGCCGCGGATGGGGAGCGTTTGGCACAATGGTATCGATTTCAAGCCGGTGCATTAGGCGCGACGCTCCGCCCAGCCCATGATCGGAAAAGCCGCCGTAGAATGCTGGTGTCTGGAACTTCTGTCCGGGTCCGAGATGGTATCCAAAATCGAACGCGTTGAGTCCGCCGGTTACGTGTACCTGTTGCAGCGCGTCCTGTTCCACCGTAATCTGCCACAACCCGCTCCACGCCAGCGCCCCAAAATAGACGTCTCCCTGCTCCTGGTCCTTCGAGATGTCGCGATCGATAGCAAAGAATGGGTTGTTCTGCGATCCGGTGGTTCCGCGCCGGCTCTCGAGAACGATCTTGCCGCCGCGGATTGCCTCATCCTCCACGTTCCACTCGCCGGCCCAGCGACCGGCTAGGAAGTGGAGATGATAATCGGCGCCCCTCGGCAGGTTGTATGTGCCCGCAGCAGCCTGTTCGATCTCGAACGGAGCCTCGGTCCGGTTCTCGATCTCTGCCCAACGGCGGATGATTCCGGTTTCGGCATCCAATACGTAGTGGAGCGTGACATACACTTCGCGCGAGACATCTTTCATCACAATGCTCAGCGCATCACTCTCGATCTTGTAAGAGACGTACTTGAGCGCCAGATCGCGGTTGCCGTCGGGAAACGTGATCTTCAGGTCCGGTTCAAGATAAAGCCCCCCACCCCATCCCGCGAATTCGTGCTGCGTGATGGTAATGGGCAGGTCGAACCCGGAGTATCCACGCGCCGAATGGGCGGGTGGAAATGCATCACTGGAAGAAAGGTGCTTACCCCAATAGAGCGTCTGGACCTGCTCCTGTTCGTTTACGCCCAGAACATAAGTCACGTCGGCCGCATCCATGCGGAAGACGCGCGAAGACGGATTGTAGGTAATGCGCACGGTGTTTTGCTGCGCGGCCGCGGCTCCGCAGAACACCCAGAGCAATGCGACGCCGGCCGCCGTCGCGCGCAGGCGTTTCGATGTAGAAGAAAAGACCCCGTTCATGAAGGACATACTCCTTGGGCAAAGACTGGATATACCCGCATGGCGCCAAGAGGATTCGTGCTCGCGCCGAAGATGATCATTTCCGCCCAGCATCGGCAAGAAGAGCTACTCCGTAGACCGGTAATGTCACGGAGCGTTCCACATTCCCTGTGAGCACGTTTCGCATGGCGTGGGGCAGCGATATGGTTTGCGCCGCGTGCCGGAAGTTCTCGAAGATGAATATGTCTTTCCCATTCCCCGTGCGATGATACACTTCGATCCCTTCCGGCACCGGTGGCAAATCCGGCTTTACGCCGCCGGTCGTAAGCATCCACTGGGCGGCCCGTCTCATCGCCGCAGGCTCCATCCAGATTCCGATGTAAGTGATCGTGCCGCGGCCAACCCTGCGGGTAATGGCAGCGGGCTGGTTATCCAGCCAGCCGTTGCTTATGCCGTAGCGCATCAGCACTTTCACGTCCGGAGCCAGGACCTTCAGTTGCTCTTCAAAGATCGATGCCTTGCTTTGTCCCCAGATTCCGGAAACGGAAACCGGCGCCGCAAGCCCGAAGAATTGCTCGACGCGTCCGCCAAGAATCGGTACCAGCGGGCCGGGCTGCCGCTGGGGCCAGCGTGCATTGGCATCGTCCTTCATCCCTGAGCGCAGTCCGAGGACCAGGTTTCCGCCTTGTTGTACATATTGGATAAGATGATTGGCGGCGCTCTGCGAAAGCACGTTGAGGGCAGGAGCAATCACCAGTTTATACTTCGAAAGATCGGTGTTAGGCGGTACGATATCGATCGAGTTTCCCAGCTCATACAGCGGCGCGTAATAGCTCAATAGCTCTTCGATCGGATCATAGCCGTCTGCCATCTTCTGCCAATTCAAGGTCCAGCGGCTCTCGTAAGAATGCAGGATAGCTATCCTTGAATCCACGGTTGTTCCCTGTAACGCCGGCCCGGCCTTCTCCATCTCCCGGCCAACCTGGGCTATCTCCGCATAAATTGGATCGGGCTCGCCATCCACGTCCACGATGGCGCCGTGATTCTGTTCCTGGCCATTCAAATCGTCGCGCCATTGCCAGTAACTCACGACATCGGCGCCGTGACCGATGTCGTGCCAAATGGTGGCGCGCATCGCTCCTTTATCCACGATGGTGCCGCCGTTATTCCAGGTCGTGGGCCCGGCGGTCGTCTCCATGACCCAGAAGTTCTGATTCTTAAAGCCGCGTACCAGGTCGTGAGTTGCGCCATTGCGGATGGGATCCAGATGACCGCGGCTGATGGGATCGTCCCATGCTGCGAAATCGAGGTCTCGGCTCACAACATAATGGTCGAAGCCATCAAACCAACCCATCATGTTGGTCGTGATACGCTGGCGCGGATCCGCATAGCGGCGGATAACATCGATCTGGTTCTGCTGATAGCTGCGCCAGGTATCGCTGACGAACCGCTTCCAGTCCAGCATCAATCCAGGGTTGCCATTGGCCGACGGGATGGGAATCTGGTTCCAGGAAGAGTAGGTCTGGCTCCAGTATGCCGCTGTCCAAGCCTGGTTCAGGTTTTCAAGCGTGCCGTAACGCACCTTCAACCAGTCCTGAAACTGTGCGTGTGTGTTGGCATCAAACGAAGCGAACGAGTATTCGTTATCAATTTGCCAGGCGATGACATTCGGATTGTGCCCGAAGCGCCGGGCCAGTCGCTCATCGATTTGCTGTGCGAACTGACGGTATTTCGCATTCGCGAAATTGAACTGGCCGCGCTCGCCGTGAGCGGCCACCTGACCGTTTTCCGAGGTGCGCAACGTTTCCGGGTACTTCTGTGTGAGCCATGCGGGCGGCGCGCAGGTCGGCGTGCCAATGACCACATAGATGCCATGGTTGGCCGCAAGATCGATCGCCCGTTCCATCCAGTCAAGATCGTACTGCCCTTCCAGCGGTTCCAAGCGGCTCCATGCAAACTCACCGATGCGGACCAGGTGCATGTGCGCCTTCTGCATCAAATCGAGGTCGGCATTCCAGCGCGACTCCGGCCACTGCTCCGGATACCAGGCCGCGCCGAGCAGCAAAGGCGGCGGCGCGTGGCGCCGGATTCCTTCTGCGACGGCTGACTCTGCCCAGCCATTAGTGCTGATAGGACTACAAGGCAAACGCCGGTCAGCATTGTTGAAGATCTGGGCATGACTGCGGCCATTTTGAACACCACCAGTCGTATTCCGTTTTAGCAAAGCCGCGAAAGTGAAAGCCCATTCAAGATCGCTTTAGCGCTCCTTTTTTGGCACGAAGCGAATGGCAGCGCCGCCGCCGGGCGCAAGGCGCAGCGTGAAGGTGGAGTTTGCCGTAACTGTTTCGTTGCGGAGGGTCACCTGCTTGGGCTCCGTAGCGGCGTCCGGGCCGTCCTCATAAATCTCCGCCACATAGCTGCCAGGTCCCAGGAACTGCAGTGGAACCTGAAGCGTGCGCGGGTCCCAGTTGGTGATGCTGCCCAGATACCATTGATCTCCGTTGCGGCGCACAATGGTGGCATACTCACCGGGGGCCCCATTCAAGACATGGGTCTCGTCCCAGGTGGTCGGGACATCTTTTAAGAACTGAAAGGCAGTCTGTCCTTTGTAATTCTGCGGACTGTCGGAAACCATGGGCACCGGGTTCTCATACACCACGTAGAGAGCAAGCTGCTGTGCCCGGGTTCCCATCGCCATGGGAGAAGCATTACGGGCAACGAAACCCACCTCCGTGGCATTGTCGAAGGCTCCTGCTGTGTAATCCATTGGGCCGGCCAGAAGGCGCGTAAAGGCGAAGACGGTTCGATCAACCGGGCTGTCGCGCCGTCCCACCTTGTTATTTTCCAAGCCCAGCACACCTTCGTAGCTCATCACGTTGGGATAGGCCCGCATCAGGCCCCAAGGAGTGTGGCAGCCATGAAAGTCGATCATCAAATGATGTTCCGCGCCATAGCGAGCCACATCGTAAAAGAATTGGATGCCATCCTGATCGTCGCGATTGACGAAGTCGATCTTCAGTCCCGCTACTCCCCACTTCTCATAGACCGGGAAGGCTTCCTTCATCTGCCGCATCACCGCTTCTGAAGACAGCCATATCCAGACTTTCACATTTTTTGTTGCCGCATACTGCACCAGCGCGGGAATGTCCACGCGGCCGTTCATCTGAGTGATGTCGCGCGGCGAAGACCAGCCTGCATCCAGAAAGAAGTATGGGAACCCGGAGTCGGCAGCGAAATCGACATAGTACTTCATCGTGTCGGTGGTGAAGTATTTGTTCCCGGAGTTGCCATCCTTATCCACGTTGTCGACCCACCAGTTCCAGCTGGCTTTGCCGGGGTGAATCCATGTTATGTCCTGGAGCCGGTTCTCGGGACTAAGGTCAGTCTGCAGGTTCGCCTCCAACAACCGTCCGGGTTCGTCCGCAATCCCGAGTACGCGCCATGCCGAGTGATGCGGCAGATCCCCGATTACCGCGTAACCTGGATCATCCCATCGCGGCGACAGCTTAACACTGAAGTAATGGCCTGCCCAGCTTCCCGACGGGTTCGTTACGTACATCGAACTGTTGCCCTCCAGGTCCGCCTCCATCAACGAAATCCACGCCACCCCCGGCTGATGCAGCAATACCGGCATGCCGATCAGAAACTTGCTGGGTATGCCTCCCTGATTGCTCAGGGCCGACAAGTTCAGGCGCACATACTCACTCTCATAGCTTGAGCGGTAGCCGGGCAGGGCCAGCACCCAGGCGGTATCGTCGTCGCTAAAGCGAAACTCGGTGTCCTCGGCTCGCAGATGCAAACTGGGAATCGATCCCTGTCGCGGAAGCAGGTAGCGGAAAGCGATGCCGTTGTTATAGGCGCGCGCCTCCACAACCATCGAACGCCCGCCGCGCCGGGCTCCCATACCGGCCTCGCTAACCGTCACCAGCAGGCTGTCATAGGCATCGTGAACGTGACTCACCTTGGTATGGGCCAGAGAGTAATCATCCACGCCGCTGCCCGGCTGGGTGTCTGTGATTGTCACATTTAAACCCAGGGGAGTTTTGTCATCCAACTCCAGGCCAAGTGCTGAATTGTCAATGACGGGCTTACCGTGAAAGGTGACGGAGTAAACGAGTTTGCCACTTCCGTTCTCGCCGAGCGTAGGAGACGGCTGAATGGAGAAGCTCATAACCAACTGGCCATCAGGGGAGCTGAGAGTGGGTGCAGCGGTCTGGGAGAAAGCCAACATCGAACAAGCCGCTAATGGCGCTGCAGCAAGAAAAGAGCAGATGGATTTCGTCATAGGATGGTCCCCTTATCCGGAGTGGTTGAAAACATGGATTGCGCGATGCCTCCATGTCTCGCCACCAGCAACGAGAAACATTAGGATTGTGTACGTTACCGGCACTCAACCTACTCCGGCTAAAATCTTTTGTCAAGGAAGAAGGGCGCTGCCTCTTTTCACGCGCGCCGCTCACGAAAGCCTGAGATGCCCGCGCTTCGCTTGCCGCGCAGCCACTAATCAAGACCTGTTATGCTGTCCCTCGACAAAATTAAATCCGCGCGACTCTCGAGCGCTTCTTAACCGTTATCCGCAGCCGGCGAGGCCCCAATGGCGGCGCCTCTCAAATTCCGCTTAGCTCTTAAAGATTCTAGCGTCGCGCTCACCCACATCGGCTTGTTCAATGGGGCGGATACCCGCTCACAGTGCCTTGGCAGATGTACCCACCAACACAGAGCTACAGTCAGCGATGGCCGGGATTCTTTGTTTGACAGTGTGATCCGGGCGCAGCCACATTGAGGTTTGGAGATGCCCAAAATTTTCCGGGTACCAAACCGGGTACTGCACCAAGAAATCCATCCAATCAATTGATTCTATTGGAACAATAGAATCCCTGGGGGGCAGCCAATTGATTATAAAGCACTTACATTGATTATCCGACCCCTTCAAAAACCCCCCTATGACGTAAAATATGACATAGAATTCAGCGACCGAGCTGTTCGGCGCGCCGTGCGTTCCGCTCGTTCACGAATTCCGCCATACCTTTGATCTCGGGATGCAGGTAGCGTTGCGTTGTAGTCACGCTCCGGTGGCCGAGCATTTTCCCCACCAGAACGATGTTGCCGGTGCGATCAAGCATGTCGGTGGCAAACGAGTGCCGCGCGGAGTAGAGCACGAGTCCTTTCGGGATCTTCGCCGCCTTTCGCACATTCCCGAACTGTTTGGCGATCGTGAAGTAGCTCATGTGCGTTCCCTTCTTGCGCTTCGATGGGAAAACCCACGGCGACCTCATTACCGCCCGGTTTACCACTTGGCGAACCTTCAGCAGATCGTGAACCCGGTCGCTGAGAGGCACGTAGCGTTTGGCGGTTTCCGTCTTTCCATCCGGGACGAAGATCAGATTCTTGTCCCAGAGGACATTCTCCCAGAGCATCCGAATCACCTCGTCGGGGCGCAATCCGGCATCGTGGGAGATAAGAAAAACATCCCGAAGCGGCTGGGGTGCTTTTGCGAGGAATTGCTGTTCCATCGCAGCGTCGAATACTGCTGTACGCTCTGCCTCCTTGCGCAGCTTGATACGCGGTTTGCGGTCAATGATGTCCCAGTCGCAGGCCAGGGAAAGCATACGACGGAGAGTACGGAGGGCGCTGTTCGCGTTGGCGCCCGAGCCTGGGAACCGGAGCAGGTCCGCTTCGCTTGCTTTGATGAGGTCCATGCGCCAATCCTTGGCCGGCGATTCCGACAGCAGCCGCCACCCGGTTTCGTAGTACCGTTTGGTATCGTTATCGAGCGAGCTCGCCTTGATAAAAGGAAGGAATTTTCTTTCGGCAAACTCCGACAGCATCTGGGCGCGCCCTTTGCGCACGGGCATCTGCTTTCGCTGCGCCTGCCGGTAAAATTCCATCGCCACTTCCATCGCGGCGCTCCGTTTGGTTTGCTTGGTGCTCTTCCGGATGCGTCGGCCATTCACAACGAAGTCGGCGGTCCAGAATTTGGTGCCATTTTGCTGGTACAACTCCATCATCAGTCCTCCAATGCAGCCCGCACAGAGGGGACGTGGCGACCTTGGCGCATGAACTCGTCAAGGTCATCTGGATTGTACCGGACTGGGGCCTGAGTTCCGCGACCGAGTTTGATGAATGGCGGGCCGATTTCGCGGCAGCGCCAGCTACGGAGCGTCGCGGGGCTGACGCCCAGGCGGCGAGCCGCTTGTTCGTCGTTCAGCATGTCGCGCATGTCGGGGAAGACGATTGGCTGGGGACGGCCTTCGGGGCGAATTCTGGCTGTGGCAGTCTTGGGCATGGGGGAAAACCTCCCTGTGCAAAAGCTGCCTCAATCGTGGATTTCCTGTCCAATAACTTTTCGTCTTTTCTTTATAACTTTTTGTCCATTGCGGCTCAGTGCGTTACATGCCCACGGCATACCCGATCTCTAAACAAATGATAGGCAACGTTTTCTCTGTAATCCGCATCGTCAAATACAAGTCGTGCAGCGAAATTATGTACAGATACGCAGCTTTCCAACAATTTCAACGTCCGACTTCCACTGTTCCGGGCGGACGCAAGACCTGAGAAAGCAGAAACATCCGCCCCGCCTGCCTTGGTTATGCAGAGGGAGTCTGCGTGCCGGACAGGTGATCCATGGCTTCTTCCAATCGCCAACGCCGTAAGCGGGAAGTGTCGGCAGACACGCTGCGGGTCCGCGACTTCGCGCTCCTCCTCGCCCTGCACGAAGCGGGCAATCTCACGGTGGCCGCACAACGGGTCGGAATCTCCGAGCCTGCCGCGTGCAAACAATTCAAGTCCGTCCAGCGGCGCCTGAAGATGTGCCTCTACGAATCGAATAACAGCGATGACAAGCTGACGGCTGCTGCTCATGCACTGCTTCCTGCCGCGTTGGACATCGTTCAGGCATTCCACCGGGGAATGCACGATGCCCAGGAGGCTCGACATGGCGGGCAGCACATTCTGCGAATCGGAGCATCGTCGTTTCTCCCGGAGCGCTGGCATCAGCTCCTGGAGTCCGTTGAAATGCGCCTCTATCGTAACGTCAGACCGCAACTCGACCTTGCCAACACCGAGCAACTGCTTTTGGCGCTCCAAAGACACGATCTTGACGTTGCGCTAGTGATCTCCCCGCTGCAAAACGGAAAGCTCACAAGCCGGTGTGTGGCGAAGAGCCCTTTCATGATCGTTTTTCGCGAAGGGCACGCGCTTGCCGGGCACCAGTCGGTGAGCTTGACCGAGGTCGTGTCCTATCCCTGGATCTTCTTTCACAAGAGCGACCATCCGTGGTTGCACGACCTGATTCTGCGTCGCGCTGAGACCGTTGGCGACGGAGTGAGAATTGTGCATCGCGTAAACCACTCCGATCACGTCCCACGGCTCCTCACTGACGACAGGCTGCTGGCATGGCTAACGCCGACTGGCGCTGAGCGCATCGCCCGTCCGGGCCTTGTGGCAAGACCGCTCGATGATCCGAAAATTCGCCTGGAAACACACCTCGCAGTACTGACCGACAATTCGTCGCCGCTCGTCGCTGAATACTTCCGCTGCTTCCTTGCGCAGGTCGAAGAGGATCACTCACCGCTTCAGTTGACCCTGCCGCTGGCGGGAATCATCGCGAGCCAGGATTGGACTGCGGACACGCAGACGTTGAAACGACCCGCTTGAGCACTTCTAAGATTGCCGCGGGCGTAGAAGACAAGCAGGCCGAAGAAAAGGACGACGTCGGCTGTCGCTCCCAAATCATGAAGAGCTCCAGCCGCGGACGGCGCGCGTCGGGTTGCGGTTCGGAATATCGAGTCTCAATAATCAAAACTTGCGTTGAGGGTGCAGCCGCCGCGTTCGCCGCACTCTGAACCTAGCAAATCAAGAGCACGGTTCATCGACTTCCACTCGCGGTAATAATTGATTCCCACGGACACGATCCAAGCACAAATCGCAAACAAAACGACCGACGACGCCCATTGCTTCACGCAGGAGGATTTTCGAGACGCGATAGCCATGCTTCCATTTTCTCTGAGGTCAATCCATTACGCAATCGGGTGCGTCTGGAACGGCGCGATATCGCTTGACTTTGCAGTAGCCACTGCTCTTCGGGCGGCGCTGGCCGTTGGGTGGGGTGTGTCACGAACGCGAGCGCAAGCTCGCGGTGCTGTACCAAAGATGGGAGAATGGCCTCCCGAAGCCGACTTGCAGGAGTAGGCTTCAAACCGCCCAGTGCTGCTGCGCTCAAAAGGCGTGGTAGTGAACAACTTGGGGAAAAGACTTCCGATCAGGAGGTCAGGTAAGTGCTGAGGAGATGAGCGAAAGCAAACCGTCCGATGACGCATCGTTACGGGTAAAAGAACTGCCAAAAGTGGGGCTGCCCACCTGCCCCATGATTAGCCGGGAAGGAACCTGCTTACGGTCCCGGTGGCAGTCGGTGTAAAGGCGGCATGAACTCAACACAGGCTTTGGTATGGAACGTGAGAACTTTGCTCTGGATGAGAAGGGAAATGACAAATGGCAAACACCATGAGGAAGAATACCGATGCCAGAGCGAGGGACGGAGCTGCTCGTAGTAGCGAGGAAGCTCTTGTAACGAGAGTGGAGCGAAGGGGCAGCGTTATCCAGTTGACGAGTATCGCCAACCTGTTTCATGGGGATGAGTGATATGACATCAACGAAACCGTTTGTTATTGCGAAGCGAGCAGTGTGGGAGGCATACCAGCAGGTCAAGGCCAACCGGGGTGCTGCCGGCATCGACGAGGAAACCATCGCGATGTTTGAGCAGAACCTGTCGAGGAATTTGTACAAACTGTGG
Source organism: uncultured Acidobacteriaceae bacterium (assembly GCA_963751285.1). Classification (GTDB taxonomy): domain Bacteria; phylum Acidobacteriota; class Terriglobia; order Terriglobales; family Acidobacteriaceae; genus Telmatobacter. Next base: position 253,764 of record CAVVUE010000023.1, read on the forward strand.
AACCGGATGTCGTCGGGATCGTACATCCCGCCTCCGGTGAAACAGGTGGAAATTCCGAAGGCAAAGGGCGGCACGAGAAAGCTCGGTATTCCGACTGTATCTGATCGCATTGCGCAAACCGTGGTCAAGCGCATCATCGAACCGACACTGGACCCGATATTCCATCAGGATTCCTATGGGTATCGGCCTGGGAAGTCGGCGAAACAGGCGGTTGCCGTCACCAGAAAACGGTGCTGGCAGTATGCCTGGGTGGTGGAGTTTGACATCAAGTCGGCCTTCGATCAGATCGATCATGGTCTCTTGATGAAAGCGGTTGGCAGCCACGTCAAGGAGAACTGGATACTGCTGTATATCGAACGGTGGCTAACCGCTCCGTTCGAGACCACAGACGGCGAGCGGGTAACGCGGGAACGCGGCACGCCGCAGGGCGGAGTAGTTAGTCCTATCTTGATGAACCTGTTCCTGCACTATACGTTCGACGCCTGGATGAAGCGCACCCATCCATCCTGCCCATTTGCCCGTTATGCCGATGACGCGGTGGTCCATTGCCGCGGCCAGAAGCAGGCGGAAGAGGTGATGCAGACTATCGCATTGCGACTGGCGGAATGCGGGTTGACGATGCATCCGGATAAGTCGAAGGTGGTTTACTGCAAGGACGATAAACGTACCGCATCCTATCCGCATGTTCATTTCACATTCCTTGGATTCACTTTCCGCCCAAGGCGTGCCATCACCAGTCAAAACCGGAGGTTCACAGGCTTTTTGCCGGGTGTGAGTGCTGATGCTCTGAAACGAATGCGGAAGAAGGTGCGGGGCTGGCGCATCCATCGTCGGACAACAGCGACTCTCGCTGAACTGGCGAAGCAATACAATCCGGTACTACGTGGTTGGAGGAATTACTTTGGGGAGTTCTAACCATCGGCGTTGCACAGCTTCGCCATGTATTTCGATGGCAAGCTGATGCAATGGGCCAGACGCAAATATCAAACACTGGAACGGCGAGAGCAGGCCAGTGTGCAATGGCTCATCAAGATGAAGAACTGCTTTCCTGGGATGTTTTTCTACTGGAGCGTTACCCGATATTCGGTTGGATAATGGGAGCCGTGTAAATCGAGAGATTTACGCACGGTTCTGCGAGGGGCTCAGGGTGAAATTCCCTGGGCCTACTCACCCAGAAAATGTCGCCCCGATGCTCTTTCGGCGGCATCACACAAGGGCGGGCAAACGGCCAGATGGACACAGAAATGCGGAGCCGATCTTGCTGGCTCCGCGAGGTGATTGGGGTTGACTGAGAGCTATGCGGCTGGCTTCTTGCCGGACTTCGGCTGCGGTTTCGGTGCGGGCTTCTTGGTGGTCTTGGCCTTCTCCTTCGCCGCGAATTCCTGCTTGACTGTTGCGGAGATGGAGTCAACGTCCACTCTGTAGACGTGTGCGGCATCACGGAGAATCTTGGCGGCGTCGGTCTGGTTGTGCATGGACAGGAGGATGGCCGTCTCCACCAAAATGCGGCCCAGCTTGCTTTCTTCGGCCTTTGGCAGAAACGCCGCCAGCAGTTTTGCTGGGGCTGCGCCATCCTTGGGCTTGCCCATGCCGTGCTGCCGGATGAGAACGGAAAGGCGCCGTTCGTCCAGCATCGCGGTGAGGCGCTCTGCCAGAAAAAGCAGGTCGCGCTTCATCAGCCGGACGGGAACTGCGTCGCCAACGGCTTTGAGTACTCGCAACCCGGTTGCCTGGGCCAGCGCCTCCTCACGGCTGCGCTTCTCTTGCTCGGCCTTGAATCCGGCATCGGCATGATTCCGCTGTTGCTGCTTCTTCGGGTGATGGACCGGGCATTCGGGATTGGCGCATACTCGCTTGGTTTCGCCCTTCTCGGTGCCCTCGGTGACGATGGCGTCGGCGGTGTACTTGCACGATTTGTATTCGGGCCAGTCGCGCTCATTTTTGCTCTTTGGTTTGTCCTGCCGGATTTCGACGTACTTGTTGCGCGGGATCGCTGCGCCGCCGTCCTTCGGCTGGCCGTAGGCGGTGCTGATCTGTACCAGTTTCGGCTTGGCGGCAACGGTCTGCTTTACGTGCGCGTCGATCTTGGCGGCGTAGCATTTCGGATCGCTGCATGAATCGGGCTGGTTGGCTCCAATTTCGGCAAAGAGCAGCGTGTTGTGGCCGGTGCGCTTGGGGCAATCGACGCAGGAACCGGCTTCCGGGACAAGCTGCGCGTCCTTTTTCGAGAACGGCGCGACGGCAAGCTCCAGCAAAATGTTGTGCTCAATCCACTGCTGGAGATGGCGGACAGGCAGCAGGATGCGCTTGGGCTTGCTGCCGTTGCCGTAGGTTTCCTGATAGCACGCGGCAAGTGCTTCCTCCTGTTGTTCGGGTTGCAGCTTCGCCAACAAAAGCGCGTGACCTACGCCGATCTCGTCCTTGGCGAAGGCTTCCGTCGCTGCGGGCGCAAAGTGTGCGAGGCGTGCTCTGGCTAACACGTATGCGGTCGTCTTGCCGCACTTGGCCGAAATCTGCTCCAGCGTGTAGTCCAGGTGCATTAACGCGACATACCCTGTCGCCTCGTCGAGCGGATGCACGTCGCGGCGTTGCAGGTTTTCAACGATGCTGGTTTCGAGGGCCTGCGCATCGGTAAGTTCGACGATCCGCGCGGGGACGGAATCGAGACCGGCCAGTTGCGCCGCGCGGTAGCGCCGCGCCCCGGCTACGGTCTCGTAGCTGTGGGGACCCTTGGGCCGAACCAAGAGTGGCGAAAGCACACCCTGGGTTCGGATAGACTCGGCCAGTTCATTGAGCGCCGTCTCATCAAATGTCTTGCGGGGATTATTGGCCGACTCGGTTAGGCTCAGAGTTGGCAGGTTGCGATATTCGGACTGAGTTGCGACTGTGGTCGTCATGGGGATTAACCTCCGTTTGGTTGTCGAGCGTGAAAGCATGGACGGGCACGGCCCGCGCCCGCCCGTGGACTGGCGGGTTACCGGCTACGGCCGCGCAAAAAGGCTTGGTAGTAGCCCTGTTCGCGGAGGTTCTTATCCCACAGCCGGGCGAACTGCTCGTGCCGCAGTTTCAATTCCGGCAGGACAAACAGCTTTTGCTCGTCGTCGCGGCAGCTTGAATACTGCTCGATGCCGAGATAATCGTTGCGCCAGTAGTAGGGAGCGAGCGCGATCTCGCTTCCCTCACGGCGTACCTCGAAAAGCATCTCCGGATCGCGCATCGGGTCGCCGTTCTGTTGGCCGTAGTGGGCAACGGAAATGGTGGGCAGACCGTTCGGGCCGCTGACGTCGATCTCCTCGATGTCGAGCGGCATCCACGGCGGATTGTCGATGTGAAGATGGAAGCCGGGTTCAAGTTCACCGGCCTCCATGAGAATGCGGGCGATGGTTTGCATTACGCCACCTCCGCAACGGCCTCGTTCGTCGGGGTCGCGTCCTCCGGGCGGATGGCCCGGAGGATGGTGGAAGCGGTGCGCTGGACGACTTCAAGGCTCTCGGCCAGAAGCGTTGTATTGCCCGCGTACATCTGGATGTAATCGCTCGAAGCGTTGCCCATCTCCAAGCCAACGGCCTGGCCCACGATGAAAGCCACGGCTTCGGCTTCGGTCTCGCGCACGGTCTGCGTGGTCATGGTGCGGCGCTCGGCCTTGTGTAGAAGTTCGTGTGCCGTCTCGTGTACCAAGCTGACGAATTCCTCGGCCTTTGACTGGCCGGGGAGCAGGGCGATCTTTCCGCCGTAGCTGACGCCAAGGGCCGGGGCAATCTTCTCGTTGAATTCGAGCGCGATGTTCTGCTGTGCGAGGAAGTCGATCAGCCGGTCGCGGTGCTCGCCCACTTCGCCGGTAATGCTGTGCTCAAATTCGGGCAGGTCCGCGCCTTCGGTCTGCGCCACGTCGAACACGTACACGGCGCGGAAGCCGATCAGCACGGGCTGAGGCTTGGTTTCCGGCTCCGGCTCGGCGGCTGTATCTTTCCGGTTGCGCCGGTAGCCGACCATGGGAGCGAGAATCTGGATGCCCTTCTCGCCTTGCTTTACGAAACGGCCCATCTCCTTCCATGTGCCGAATCCAGCAACGCGCGTCGCTGAGGGCCGCTGCGAAGCACTCACACACTACGCATGTTTTGTTGACGGTTCACTATCCGCATCACCCGCTACACGGCCAGACAGTTACCGTGGTGCGAAGGTCGGTTTCATTTGGACCCCATCAGGTTCAGGTGGCTCTTTCGAGCGGTTACCAACTTGTGATTCCCGACTGGATGCTGGATGAAGAACGTTGCCAGGGGATGGAGGTCGTCGCACATCCAACCGTGGCACTGTCGGCGCTTTTAGCGCTTCGCTCACTCCTCGATGTACAACCGCCCGCCTCTTCTCGCCTCGGTCAGGTAGTTTCAGAAGCATCTTCGCCTGGAGGTGCTCATGAGTCCACCGCGCCAAAGAGTCTTTCTGTGGGAGATTCCCAACACGCCGGAGCTTCCGGAGACAGTGCAGGCAGACTGCCGGGAACTGCTCAGCCAAATACTGCTCGTAGCCGTGAGCGGAACAACAGAGGAGGAGAACGATGAGCGAGAAGATACAGCCGATCCACACCGAGCGTGAAGCCTGCGTTTATGTTCGACAGTCGTCGATGGGCCAAGTGCGCCATCATCTGGAGGGACAGCGACGCCAGTATGATCTGCGGGAGCGGGCGCAGTCGCTGGGCTTTCAACGTGTTGTCGTGATCGATGAGGACCTGGGCCGCACCGGAACCGGAGCGGTGGAACGTCCGGGCTTCGGCCGGCTGCTGGACGCCGTTTGTTCGGGCCGCGTAGGCGCCGTGCTGGCACTGGAGGCATCGCGTTTGGCCAGAAATAACCGTGACTGGCATCATCTGATCGATCTCTGCGCCATGGCAGGCACGCTGGTCATCGATCATGACGGCGTTTATGATCCCTGCCTGCTGAACGATCGGCTTTTGCTCGGGCTGAAAGGCACCATGAGCGAATTCGAGATAAGCTTGCTCCGGCAGCGAGCCATGGAAGCCCATAGAGAGAAGGTGCGGCGCGGTCTGGTGCTGACGCAAGTGCCCGTCGGCTATATCCGCACGGAAGATGAAGGCATCGAGAAGACGCCAGATCGCCAGATACAAGAAGCCATCGCAGGCATCTTTCGCAAGTTCCGCGAACTGGGCAGCGTGCGACAGGTGTTGCTCTGGTACCGGGAAGAGAAGCTGCCGATCCCGGTGCTATCGCGCGAGACCGGCAACCGCAAGGTGGCCTGGGCCGAACCGATTTATCCAACCATCTTCGGCATCCTCAAAAACCCCACGTATGCCGGCGCCTTCGTCTGGGGCAGGAAGCAGACCCGCACTTCCATAGTCGCCGGCCGCGCCCGTAAAACCCGCGGCCACGCTCGTCCGCAGGAGAAGTGGGAGGTGGTGATCCCGGATCACCACGAAGGTTATATTACGTGGGAAGAGTTTATGCGCAACCAGGAACAGATCCGATCGAACGCGGGATGGAATGCGCGCATGGGACAGACGCAGGGCGCAGCTCGGAACGGTCCGGCGCTTCTCGCGGGCTTGCTGCGTTGCGGCCGTTGCGGACGCGCTCTGCAGGTGACCTATACGAACAGCAAGCTGCACGGGCCGTTGCCACGCTATTGGTGCAGCGGCGACCGCGGCCGGCAGATGGTGCGCACCTGCATTACCTTCGCGGGAACACGCGTAGATCAGGAAGTTGCCGCCGAGGTTCTCGATGCGCTACGGCCTGTCGGCATACAAGCGGCGTTCGATGCGCTGGAAAAGAGCCAGAGTCAAACGGATGAAAAGCGACGCTCGCTGGAACTCGCGGTGCAGAAGGCGCGCTATGAGGCCAGCCGCATCGAGCGACAGTATCAGGCCACTGAGCCGGAAAACCGGCTTGTCGCCGCCGAACTGGAGAAGCGTTGGAACAATGCTCTGACACAGGTCGCCGAGATGGAGCGCCGTCTGGAAGAAGCCGCCATCGCCGCGCCGCAGTTGACCACCGAACAACGGGAACATCTGTTCACGCTGGGCGATGACCTGGAGCGGTTGTGGGATCACCCGAACTCTCCTGCCACGTTGAAGAAGCGCATCCTCCGGACGGTGCTTGAAGAAGTCGTGGCGGACACAACAGATGATCCTCCCACGGTGCATCTCAAGCTGCACTGGGCCGGTGGCGTTCACACGGAGTTGACCGTGCGCAAGAACCGGACCGGCCATCACGATCACGTCAACTCGGAGGAAGTAACAGAGTTGATTCGTGAGCTGGCTCTGGTTTGTGAAGACAGCGCCATCGTCTCTATCCTGAATAGACTTGGTTATCGCACCGGCATCGGCAATACATGGACAGAGAAACGCGTACAGCACGTTCGCCACACCAAGGGCTTCCCGGCATGCCCGCCGCCGGAGCAGCGCCGCTGGATCACCATGCAGCAGGCAGCGGCTGCGTTGAAGGTCAGCGATGCCGTCGTGCGCAGGCTCGTTGCGCAAAAGACACTCCCCGCGAAACAGATCGTCAAGTTCGCTCCGTGGATGATCGAACGGGAGCATCTCGACCTTCCGGCTGTCCACAGAGCGGTCCGTCTGGTCCATACAGGCCGCCGCGCTCCATCGCGCGTATCCAGCGATGCGCAAGCCCGCATGTTTAGTAATCGCGAAGAGCAATTAGGCGAGATTTGATGATCCATTGTTACAGCGATCACTGAGCGCTTCCGGTCGCCCGCCGTGGTGGAAGGCTGTTGTGGCATTTAGAGGACAGCGAAGAATCGCTTGTGCGTTGGCGCGCCTGTGCGGCGGATGAGGCCGATCGCGCCGATTGTCCGCCATACACCGTGGACACGTCGCCTAAACCGGGCGGCTTGACCTGAGATTTCGCATCGCCTCCCAATATTGCGAAAGGAACTGAAGTGCGGCAAGCCGCATACCTTCGCGGCAGCCCGCGCGCTCGGTTTCCGACCTGCGCCACGGTGCGCATAGGGTTTCTTTCGCAAGTTGCTCGGCGACGGCCGCCTCCATTTCTGCGAGGTTGACGGCTCTGTCCTTGAACTGCTCTTCCAGACGGGCCAACGTGATGCGATAGCCTTCGATGCGGGCGAAGCGATACGGTTCCGATTCACGATTCATGGGTTCCTCCGATTCGGTTTTGGGGATAAAGGAACGCGCCAGCCATTGACGAACGATGACTGGCGCGGTGATGGTATTGGTGGTGGTCGGTGGGCCGCGTCCGACTGCGGCCCACGACGGTAGTTTTCAATGGGTGAAAAAGAGTTTGCCGTCCTGATTGAACGCCTGGCGGAGAATGATCCGGGCCTCGCGCAGATACTGGTGCACCTTGGCTTTGCTCACTCCCATCGCCTGAGCGATCACCTTCGCATCGAGGATCGGCCTTCTGCCCCGCTCCCGCTTCCACGCGTCCGGATCGCCCGAAGCGGTAAAGGCGTGTTCCTTTACAGCATGATCGGGGCCAAGAGAACGAATGCATTCAAGGGTCGCCCGAACTGGTGGCCGGAGTTGCGGAAAGGTCGTCACCCGGTCCAGCATTTCCCAGGTGATGATTTCGTCCTCAACTTCATTCCGGGAAAGCCTTTTCGGAGTTCCGAAAACCGAGAGATCGGCTGCCGCGCGGATACCGTCGTTCTCTCCGCGCCGGAAGTAGGCGCGCACGGCTCCCAGCACCATCGCGCGGAGCAGATAGCGCCGGAAGGCATTCTCCTCCGGCTTTAATTCGCTCTTCGATTGAAAAACGGCGATGACGGCCTCGACGGCGCCACCGTACATCAGTTCGATCTGCAAGTCGGAGGGATGCACAAAGACCTTCGCTGCTCGACGGCGCGCGGATGGCTCCGCCAGCGGCAGCGCAGAGGCAAGAAACACGTCCATGGCGCGCGGATGCTCGCGGTCGTACCGGCAGGCAACCTCGGCCACCTGAATACGGATGTCTCTTTGTGTGGATGTAAATAGATGGTGCAGGAGTGCCTCCATCTGTAGTTCGTCGAGAACGGGAATCTTTCTCTGAAAGATCAAATTGGTCACCATATCAAACATAACTAGGCTCCTTCGCAGGGTGGATTTGCCTCTTTTCGGCCCTGGTGGGCCAAAAAAAAGACATTCGTTTCATGGCTGGCGAAGGAAGAGCGGAGAGAGGCGCTGTCAATCCCCGAAGCCCGCAGGGGCGCGGAAGCGAGCACAGCGCGCACGATTGCGCCGCGCGGAGCTGCACAAGCGGGATTGACAGAAGGAGCCGAACGGAGCCTAGAGTTCGCCCGGAAACGAATGTCGAAAGAGGAGATCAGCCGAAGGCTGCGCCGAATACCTCAAAGTGAGGTGAGAGCCAAGGCAGGCAGCGCACTCAGCGACATTAGTGACTGGCATATGTACCGAAAAGACCCACGACGTCGCATTTATGTTGCTGCCGGACTCAATCACGGGTACTCTGTTCACGATCCACGAGGCCGATCACATTGGTGCGAACTGCCACAAGCCTTCCATCGTGCGTATCCAGCGACGCGCAAACCCGCATGTTTATTGACTCCAGCGAGGTATAGCACTATGTCACTGCTCTCTGCCTCGCAATTTGCAAAATGTTCCCAAAAGAATAGGAATGGAAACGGGCCATTGCGTTCAGGTACGCGGTCAGGGTTTCGCTTTTGCCTGCTTCAAGCTGCTGGATGAGGTAGTCCACGGCCTGCTTGATGAGCAGTTGCGTGGGGTTATCGCGCTGCGTGGTGCGCTGTTGGTAGGGCGAGTCGCTGCGACTCCGCGGCGCCGCATTTTTCCTGTGCGTTGCGGCGTTGCTGCTGGTGACGTTACTAGTGGCGCTTGTGTTGACGGATGACATGAGAATGCTCCTTCGGGTGGATTTGCCCGTTTTCGGCCCTGGTGGGCCAAAAAAAGACATTCGTTTCATGGCGGCGAAAGGAGAGCGGAGAAAGGCGCTGTCAATCCCCGAAGCCCGAGAGGGGCGCGGAAGCGAGCACGGCGCGCAGTTTGCGCCGCGCGGAGCTGCACAAGCGGGATTGACAGAAGGAGCCGAACGGAACCTAGGGTTCGCCCGGAAACGAATGTCGAAAGGCAGGATCGGCCGAAGGCTGCACCGAATTGTTTTTGCACGTGAGGGGCGGGCGTTGCGGGGCCGGAACAGGTGTGCGACTTGAAGCTGTTTGGATGATTGTTCAACACGAAAGGAGTGAGCTGAACCTGCGGTTCCGTCCGCAGTAGCCTATCGACATCGGCGTAGCTGGTAACGGCTGGGTCGAAAGCTGTCGAGACAACGTACCTCTGTCTTATGACAATGGAGAATGCCGTGAGGCGATCTCTGTCACTGCCAGCGTCAAGGCGGTGGGAGGGCCAGGCTGAGTGATAGGTCCAATATAAGTGAACCGCCGAAGGCGCCGTCACTGCCGAAGAGCCAAAGACGCTGACAGGCTCTAGCCAAAAGGCACGCAGCCGGATGCTCCAACGCCTGTTTGGGGCACACGGACATAAAGGCTGCCGGTGTAGAGGCGGGGACTACGTCACTCGTGTCATTCAAATGGAACAAAGTAAGCCCGATGCCCCGCCTCTTCGGAGGCAGGTGTTGCCGCAAGGCACGCTGCTGGGGTAGCGGGTAAAGGATGCTGGAGAAAGCGAATGCCGCTCTGGAATGGAGCGGATAGGAGTTGCGACATCACTCCGCTGCGAAAGCAGGCAGACTTCCAGTTGGTCGTGGTTGACGAGAGAACTTACAGAATCTTCGCGGGAGGAAATTGCAAATGAACGTGGAGCAATCTATGTGTGCAGCCTCCAGCCCGGAGGCGCAATGGGAACAGATCCACTGGTCTCAGTGTGAACTCAAGGTCAGGAGACTGCAAGAGCGTATCGTCAAGGCAACACAGGAAGGCCGCTATGGCAAGGTGAAAGCCCTGCAATGGCTGCTGACCCATTCGTTCTACGGTCGAGCGTTGGCCGTAAAACGGGTGACACTCAATCAGGGCAAGAACACGCCGGGAGTGGACGGAGCAATCTGGAGCACTCTGGCGTCCAGATACAAGGCCATCGACACACTGCGACGGCGCGGCTATCAGCCGCAACCGCTGCGGCGTGTCTATATCCCGAAATCCAATGGGAAGCTGAGGCCGCTGGGAATCCCCACGATGAAGGATCGCGCCATGCAGGCACTCTACCTGCTGGCGCTGCTCCCGGTCGCGGAGACCACCGCCGATCCCAACTCCTATGGCTTTCGACCGAAACGCTCGACCGCCGATGCCATCGAGCAGTGCTTCACCGTGCTGGCTCGAAAAATCGGTCCTCAGTGGGTACTTGAAGGCGATATCCGTTGCTGCTTTGACAACATCAGTCACGCATGGATGCTCACTCATATCCCCACCGACAAAGAGGTACTGAGGAAATGGTTGAAGGCGGGCTTCATGGAAAATCGAACGCTGTTTCCTACGGAGGCAGGCACACCGCAGGGCGGAATCATCTCGCCCACGCTGGCGAACCTGACGCTGGATGGATTGGAGCGACTGCTCAAGGAGACCTTCCGCAAGAAGATAATCCGAGGACAGTGCTACAGGCCGAAAGTAAACTTCGTACGCTATGCCGATGACTTCATCATCACTGGCTGCTCGAAAGAGCTACTGGAGGATGAGGTCAAGCCCTTGGTCGAACAGTTCATGTCCGAACGAGGCTTGCAGCTCTCACCGGAGAAAACCTGCATCACGCATATCGAACAGGGCTTCGACTTCCTGGGGCAGAACCTGCGTAAGTACGGCGGCAAGCTCCTGATTACGCCTTCCAAGAAGAACATGCACGCCTTCTTGAAGAAGGCACGTGACACGATTCGCTCGAATCGCGCCGCTAAACAGGAGAATATGATCAGGCTGCTCAACCCGATCATCCGTGGTTGGGCATCCTATCACCGCCATATCGGGGCAGACTCGGCGTATCGGAAAGTGAGAATGGCGCTCTGGTACTCGCTCTGGCGATGGGCAACGCGGAGACACCCGAACAAGTCTTCTAGCTGGATACTACATCGGTACTGGGACTGTTTCGGGCAACGCAAGTGGTACTTTGCTGCACTGGCTAGTTCTCACGCGCAAAGGTCGGGTCCGGATGTCGTTCGGTTGGTTGACCCCACCGATATCGCCATCCAGCGCTACGTGAAGGTGAAGTCGGACGCCAACCCGTTCGACCCACTGTGGCGTGGCTACTTCGAGTCTCGAAAGAGATTTAGAGGAGCCCACCCCCGTCGCTGACTCCTTGGGTGATGTGTTCTACCGGCTCCGCTCACGCGGGGCTTACACACGGCTTGAGCCGGATGACGGGAAACTGTCACGTCCGGTTCTTAGGGGAGGGAGCGGCAGCAATGCCGTTCCCTTACCCGACTTCACAGAGATGAATGCGAGCGGGGAACGACAAAACAGGCTATGGGGCGGCCGGGGGGTGACCCAATCGCCGTCGGGGCGCTTTCCAAAGCTTAGATGTCCGCTGCCGTGCTGCCTGTTCGAACCGCTGAGGGCGCGGCCGATCTCGTTATAGTCCCGATGCCATTTGAATCTTCCCGTCGCCGCGGTATCGGTGTCGAGCAGCAGTGTATCGACGCTAGCGACAACGATCTCTCCTCCGTCCACCACGTCGCGCCCATCTACAGTTTTAATCATTCCCTGGGCCTTGGATGTGAGGCTATAGGAGTAGATGGGTACGCTGATTGGCTTGAGGTTCGGGGGGTCAGATTCGACCAAGTCAACTGTGATTCCGTAGAGAAAGAGATCCGGCCCAGAGAGAGTCTCATGGCCGTTTGAGTTGCTGATCTTATAGGTGTAGGGGTAGCGTGTGTACGGATACAAATCAGGAGAAAGGAAGGTGAGTATGACAGTCCCGTCGGTGTTTGCCTTCCCGTTGACAGTATCCGGTCCCATTGTCTTTGTCGTAGTCCATCGTCCCTCAATGTTCGCCGATCCCTGATGCATTGTCAGCTCGACCACGTAGTTTTGATTTCCCACGCGCACTTGGCAAGGCCGGGGATCGAAGTGATAATGTCCTGCCAGTTCCAACAACCGCGGGTTGAAATGGACAAGATTTGCATGACGCTCCAGCACCGCCGAGCGAAGATTGTCGTACAAGACAACGCGGCTCCCACCGGAAAAAGACCGAAAAGCATTGACATGGCCGCGCAGGAAGTTCTCCATCGTCTGATCGAAGAAAAACTCCAGATACAGCGCGCGTGACCAGGACAAGGTCATCACGAAGCAAGAGAGTGCGCGTTTCGCGCGGCAGATCGTGACTGAGCCGAAGTGCGCCCAGTCGACCTGCGCTTGCTCGCCGCGGAAAAGCTGCAGGCGAAGGAACGCTTCCCGCGATCACGGGCGAAGACGCGCTACCACGCGCCGTAACTGCCGGATGCTTCCTCTGTAACCACGGTCTCGAAGCATTTGCTCCAGACGTGTGGCGCAGAGGCTCGGATGTGCTTCCAGCGTCTGGCGAACGAACCCAAGATAGGGATCGAGAATCGAGGCGCGCAACTGTTCTGCGCGATGAAAACGCTCCACCTCGATGGCTCGTCTTACCGTGTCGGGATGAACCTCGAGTGCCTGGGCGATCGTTCCTACCTTCCAGTGCTCGGCATAAAAGTAGCGGCGGATCTGAATCCGCACCTCCGGATCGATCATTTCTGCTCACCTGCGAGAGAATATGCGCGGAAAAGGATCGACGAAGCGGCCAGAGCGTCCGCAGACCATGCAGCGCGGCCAAAAACCTCGTCGATTACGCGACCCAACACGCAACGGCACAACCGCCGGCGTCGTGACCGCGTTTCCACCCTTCGATGGTGGACGAGATGCGGAAGATTGGGAACCTTGATCCGTCACACGGCGCGAGAACCGACGGCAACGATAGGCACATTGCCGGTCGCGATGATCCAGCCGCCCCTCGGCGCTCCGCTGATGCAGCCGGTTAGCGGCACGATGCTGCCGATGCCGCGCCTGAACGCGGCACTCCGCACTGCAATAACGCTGGCCGCGATCACAGCACGTGCAGATCGAGAACATCGCCCGACAACTTGAATTGCGGCAAGACCTAAGCCGGAGAAGAACTTCCCCGTGAACCGCCATCCGCACACACAGGCGGATTTTGACAACGGCAGGGGTTCATGCGAAGGTATGACCAATTCCGGGTTGCCTTCGTTTTGGCATGAAGGCCACCTGCAAAGAACCCCGCTGCTCCAACAGCGGGGCTCTTTTTGAACCGTCTTCCTCCGGAAAAGACCTTACAACTTCCGGTCTTCCAGATGATGATTGACCGATGATCGCGCCTCCGGCGCCGATGATATCAACCTATCCTTTCCTGGCAGATGGCCGGGAAAAGACGTTTTCTAATCGCCGCCGACATCCAGGGGGTCGGGTGGCGAATTTTCAGAGGCAAATGGTACAAACGTCGAAGATTAAAGGACTTGTACCGACCATGTTATGTAGCCGCTCCGGTTACCGTGTCAGCGCCAGCGGCATTGCTTCTCCCATCCATTCTTTCTAAACTCGAACGACCTGCAGCCCTCGCGCGCTAAAAGGGGCTACCATCTCGTCTGTTGCGCCGGAGTCCGTAATCAACGTATCGATCTCAGGGATGGTACAGATGAGAAAGTCAGCGACAACGCCCAACTTCGTGTGATCCGCTACTGCGATCTTCTTACGAGCCTGGCGGACCATGACCCGATTGATATCCGCTTCCTCCTGGTTGATGCAGGTAAGGCCTTTCTCGGCATCAATGCCATTCACTCCAACAAAAAGCTTGTCAAGGAACATTCCGGAAACTGAGTTGGTCGCAGTAGATCCAACCAGAGAAAACCACGCGCCTCTCAGATGACCTCCGGTTACAAAGACTTCGATATCCTTCCGCTGGCTCAACTCCATGGCGACATTAATGGTGTTGGTTACTACCTTCACGCCACGCTTCTCGCGTATATTTCGAGTGACAAGCATGGTGGTGGTCCCTGCCGTCGTGCCAATAGTATCCCCGTCTTCGACCAGTTCGGCGGCTGCGAACGCAATGCGCCGCTTTTCCTCCTGGCGGCTGCCAAGTTGCTCCTGAAAGGAAGAGTCGAGCCTAAATGGTTCATAGAACAGGGGCTCGATGAGAGTGGCACCGCCAGGGGTCCTCCGCAGCAAGTTTTGTTTTTCAAGTGAGTCGAGGTCGCGCCTCATCGTGGCCTGCGAAACCCCCAGTTCATGACACAAGTCATGAATGGATAGAGACCCGCTTTTCTGCAGAAGACGCAGGATAAGCCCAGACCGAGGATCTGCCTTATGTCCAAGTGTGGTTTTCATTTCCCACGATAATAGACGTCGGTATTTGAATATGCAACATATACTCTTGTCCAACGCAAGATGAGCCTGAAGGCGGAGGTTGATTCCAACGCAAGATGAGCCTGAAGCGGTTGGAGCGGGCAAGCTGAGGGTGGATGATCAGCGTGCTCGGAGCGGAGGAGTTGAGTTTGGCAGAGATCGAGGCATTTCTTCAGGCCTCGGAGAGTGTGCGGTTTTCAGGATGCAGCCGCACGGAGATTTATGGATGGGTGGAGCGATTGCTCTGCCGGCATGAGTACGGATCGCAGGCACGCCGCGCCAAGGGGCTGTTGCGGGCCTCCATCGCACGGATGACGGGTTTGAGCCGGGCCCAGACCACGCGGCTGGTGGGCGGCTACGTGGCCACCGGGCGGGTGCAGTCGAAGCCCTCGCAGCGGCCCCGTTTCACGCGCCGCTACACGGAGGCCGACATCGCCTTGCTGGCCGCCGTCGATCAAGCCCACGAGCGGCTGAGCGGCTGAGCGGCCCAGCTACCCGGCACATTCTCCAGCGCGAGTTCGAGGTCTACGGCAAGCGGGAGTTCCAGCGCCTGGCCCGGATCTCCAACGGCCACCTCCACAACCTGCGCCGGACGGATCGATACCGCCAGCGGGTGCGCACCTACGAGAAGACGCGGCCCGCTGCCGTCCAGATCGGCGAGCGCCGCAAGCCGGAGCCCAACGGCCAGCCGGGGTTTCTGCGCATCGACACGGTGCACCAGGGCGAGAGTCCGCAAGGCAAGGGCCTCTACCATATCTATGCCGTCGACGAGGTGACGCAGTGGCAGATGGTGCTGGCCACGCCGCGCATCTCCGAGGCCTGGCTGGCTCCGCTGCTCCAGCAGATGATCGCCCAGTTCCCCTTCCTCATCCTCAACTTCCACACCGACAACGTACGGCTCGGAGTTCATCAACAAGACCGTCGCCGAACTGCTCGGCAAGCTGTTGATCGAGCAGACCAAAAGCCGCCCCCGCCATTCCGGCGACAACGGCCTGGTGGAAACTAAGAACGCTGCCGTCATCCGCAAGCACATCGGCTGGGGACATATCCCGCCCATCCACGCCGCGCCCATCAACCAGTTCTACACCGGCTTGCTCAACCCCTACGTCAACTACCACCGGCCCTCGACGCAAGCCCAAATCCACATCGACGCCAAGGGCCGCAAACGCCGCCTCTACAAGCTATGGCGCACGCCGCTGGAAACGCTGTCGGCGCTCCAACAGCCGCAGCAATTCCTCCGCTCCGGACTCAGCGTCGCCGCGCTCAAGCGCGTGCCTGGCTCGATGAGCGATACCGAGGCTGCCGTGCGCATGCAGCAAGCCAAAGACAAGCTCTTCGCGCAGATCGCAAAGACCGCATGAATCCTAGCCAGCAGTGCAAGCGGACTGTGGAAATGACGGTTTGTGCAAAGCTCGGAAAACGATGAAACTGTTTTCCGACCTTCGCACAAACCTTGGAAATCGATAAAGCCGATTCCCACATTTCCACCGCCGCGCATCCGCCTCGATCAATCAAACTATTCCCGAAAGGACAAAAACCCGCCTGCCCGAAATCTACCCCCTTCAGGCTCATCCCTCGATTGGAAAAGACTCATATCGCCGGCACCTTGAACCGTGTTCTTGTGCGGCTCCCTGGCTGGCCAGTGAACGCCTCCGCCAACGCCTCGCTCTCACCCTCATCGATGTTGGGGTATGGCTCCAGACCGATGCTGTTCACTACTCCACCATCGTGCCTGACTTTTTACCGGCCACTCCTTGCTGGCCTTCCGTTGTTCCGCGAGATATACTGGACGCGCCCCGTGAAACAAATGCGCAGAGTTTCATGTAGTATTGCCGCGTTGGCGGGGTATGCGAACTTTTCCTATGGTCGCTCATACCAGGTGGCAGTCACTTGGAGTGGAGGGCTTACACGGTGGTCGCCGAAGCGAAAGCTTTTCCGTACCAAGCTCATATTGAATGGCTGACCGGCATGATGCAAGGGGCAGGCGTCCAGAGGGCCACAAAGACGCTGGGCCAGATGGGCGGGCTATTCCACAGCGGAAGTCCGGTCTGCAGGCTGGAAGAAAGCACCGTTGTGTACAGGGTTCAATGGATAGAACCAGTCCTGCTGGGAACAGAAGGCGGACTCTTTTGGGGTTCAACAATCATTGAGGCGGGGCGTGTGGACGATGAATACTTTATGACTCAGGGTCATTTCCATGCGAGACGCGATCGTGGGGAATGCTACGGCACGATCGAGGGCAAGGGCCTTCTGGTACTCATGAAGGAAGATCGCACGACCTGGACCGAAGCAATGTCCCCTGGCAGCCTGCACTTTATTGCCGGGGGTCTTGCACATCGCGTAGTAAATACCGGCGACAATCCATTGGCCTTTTGGGCATGCTGGCCCAGCGATGCAGGACACGATTACGCACCTATCCAAGCATATGGTTTTGGTGCGCGGATTCTGCATCGAGACGGAGGGCCTGTTATGGTTCCAGAGTGAGGCAATATTAGCGTTGATAAGCTCTCCGCCGTGCCCTGATCTGTAGACCTGCCGCCTCTTTAATATGCAGTTTGACCCTAAACTCGACGTTCGGCTCAGTCCAGGATCACTGACCTTCGAATACGGGCCGGGTGTATTCAGTTCTCGCTTGGAGCTTCGTCGCTTAGATGCCATCCGCTGTAGCCTTCTGGACCCCACCTGCCACGGTCCCGACCCCGTTTATTGCATTGCAATGGACGTAGGCCGGGAAGAACACTACGAGATACTGTGCCAACAGATGTTGTTGTTCGGAGTAGTGGCTTATGAAATGGGTAGCCTGGGCGATGAGCCAGTTCGCAGTCAGGGACATATACACGCAATAGCTCGCCACTGTGGCTGGTCGACTCCTGAACTAATCGAAATATGGGAAGGCAGTGCAATAATTTATGCACAGGAGAGCGCACTCGACTGGCCGGGACGCTGCGTTGCCATCGCGGCTGACCCCGGAGATAAAGTCGTTGTACCACCGGGGTGGGCGCATTGCGTCATGAATAGAGATCCCACATCAAGGATGATGTTTGGAGCCTGGTGCGATCGGCAATATGGGTTTATATATGATGGCGTACGTGCGCATCGGGGCCTTGCATGGTTCCCTCTGCTGCGGGAAGGCCGGGTTGAGTGGCAGCGCAATTGCTCGTATGCGCCCTCGCTCCTGATCTGCAGGCCTGCCCGTTCCTATCCTGAACTCGGTGTGTCGGACACGCTGCCCATCTATGAGCAGTTCTCTCAGGATCACAGCAGTATGCAATGGGTTTCGGAACCGGCATTGGTTGAGCGTATCTGGGAAGCATTTGAACCATGATCCGTACGACGCCAAAATAGTACAGGACTCCATTGCTGGTGAAATGGCTCACCAAATACGTTGGCGGGGGTAGCGGTTCAGGGACCACTGTCCGCCCAAGCACGGAGGTTGACTGGTTCGGGCCGGGGCCGAGACTAGCTGTCCTTATCAGGCGTTTGTCCGCACGAATGCCTTGATCGTGGCGCATTGTTTGCTTATGGACGGCCCATGGGGGCGAACCGTATACGCACCAACCGTGGCAGGGATAATGAATGTCTCGGCGTAATGTACGACGAAAGGAGGGAAAGCTTCCGTCGGGCTTTCCACGACGGCCTCTTCGCCTTCTATAAGGTTCAGGACATTGACAGTGCCCTGCGTATGGTGCGGGACAACCTCATGGAACCAGTGACGCCTGGTTTCAATAAACTCGCGCTCATGCAGGCCGGTTCGTTCTTCTCTCCAGCCGTGGCCCGAAGAAACTTGGTCCATACGATTGATCAGGTTTTGCTGCACCCAAGCAGTTGTGCGGTCCCACTGGATATTCGCTTCGCCATGCTTGAGATGAATAGGACGGGGAATGCCGTTCAATCCGAGCCGGTCCCAGTCCCAAAGTTTAAAGGTGAAGATGTATGGAGTAGCGCTAATTTCGAGCACCATGCAGTTCTTTCCGGAGCAGTGAATAGTGCCGGCTGGAATCAGAAAATGATCGTGCTTGTGCGCCGGCCAAATATTCACGAACTTTTCTGCGGGGAAAATGAAATCGACTCCCTGCGCCGCACGCAAGTCTTGTAGCAGTTCCGCCGGCGCGACACTCTCTCGCAACCCCAGATAGACAATTGCATCCTGGCCCGCGTCAAGCAGATAGTAACTTTCATCCTGTGTGTAATGCATTCCGAACATATCCTGAATATATTCGGTCAATGGATGGACCTGAAGGGAAAGATTGCTTCCTCTCATGGTGTCGAGAAGATCGAATCGAATGGGAAACTCGGTCCCGAAGCGTGCATGAACGCTCTCGCCAAGAAGTTCATGCGGATTTGCGAAAACCAGGTCAATGGCCGGGATTTCGACGCGTGTGCCGCCAAAGCCCAACAGTAGGCTATTTTCCTCCGGAACGCAGTCGAAACACCAGGCGTAGTTTGGAAGGTCGCGCGGAAGATTGCAGACCTCTTCCATCCAGTGACCTCCCCATGGACCCGGATCGAAATAGGGAACGACGCGAAACGGTCTTTGCGATGCGATTTGCAGTGCGAGGCGAAACGTGTCTCCCGAGATCATCTTCGGAGAGTTGGCGTCATTGGTGTCAAGCAGGAAATGGAGGCGCGGCAATAAATCCTTTTTCAAACGGTCGGCGGCTCGCCATTCCACAAAATATCCGCATTTGTATTTGACGCTGACGTCGTCATCTGCATTGTCGAGTCCCAGATTTCCGATCTCATTTCTTCGCCAGCGCTGTTGGATCTCCCATCTTGCAATATCGGCATAGACAATCAGGTCGGGATGGGGAACCACAAGCATGGCCCCTGTCCCGATAACTAGTATGCGCTGCTTGCGATCCGTTTTAATCAGTTGGAGGGCATTTTCAAGCCGAGCCGGATCGAAATAGTCTTGAATCCCGATACCGTTCATGCGCCCAAACACGAGGTCGTTGCCGAGGTAGGAGGAAAGCATGGCGCGCGTTTCACTCGTGCTCTTGAGCAGCTCTGAAGTTCGGATAATTGACCAAGATGCAAGAACACCGCGTAGTGCACTCTCTACCTTATCTGCGAATGTGCCTGGATAGCATTCAACGCAGACCATTCCCTTGTGCGCTGGCAGGCTGGAGAGTATTGTGTTGCCAATATCTTTCCATCCTATGATGCATTCCTGTGCGTCTCCCACCGGAATGAAGGGGAACTTCTCGTAATTAGACCTCGGTGTCATTCATATCCTCCAGAAGAAGCGGGACAGACCCGAGCAAAGTTGCTTTGTCCCCTAGCACTGCTGCGCGCACTTGAGGCTTGCCCCATGCTGTCCATGCATGTTGATCCAGATGCTTTTGTAGCGGCGGTACAATCACATCGGCACTCTTCATCACGCCTCCGCCGATGACAACGATTTCGGGATCGTAGGCGTGAACAAGCGCGACAATGTTAGACGCCCACACATCGAGACAATGTTGACCGATCTCGATCGCAACATGGTCTCCGTGTGCTGCCGCGTTGAATAGAGCTTTAAATTCCGGCTTCTCCTTACCGGCGAGCGCGCTGGTGTTGAAGTCCGGCCATTCACCAGCCGCGCGGGGCAGCGCCCAGCCGCTTGCTTCCGCTTCCGCGCAGCCGATATTCCCAGAGGAGCAAAGCGGGCCCCGGAAATTGACCGGGATATGACCTCCAAAACATCCAGCCTGAAAATGTGCCCCGCGCAACAGGTGGCCACGGATCATGACGGCGCTTCCGATGCCGGTACCGAGAGTCATCATCACCACGTCATCGGAGCCCAGGGCACCGCCCGCATGCCGCTCTCCTAGCAGGGCCAATCGCGCATCGTTCTCCATGCGAAGGGGAATTCCTAAGGCTTTCCGGCTCCAATCGGAGAGGTATAGGCCAGGTGCGTCTTCATACTTTTTGAGCGTAGAGAGTATTCTGCCTACGCGTGAGTCGACGATTCCGGGGAAACCAATTGCCAAGCCAACACACTCACTCGCTTGTACGTCGGCCTGTTGTAACAAAGAGTGGAGGGCCCGCTCGATGGGCTCAAGCAGGAAATGGAGACTGGAGGCTCCTTCTGATGACACAACGGTGCTGGCAAGCAGCCGCTTATTTTCAACCAGCCCACAACCGATATGCGTTCCGCCCATATCAAGAGACAGCGCTTTGGTATTTGTGCCCGTCACTGGCGTCCTTTCCGATGCAAATTGAGGAGTCAAACCATTGCCTGACTGGCCCTCGCCAAAATGAAAATCGCTACAATCAGGGCAGTGACGCCGGTTAGCTGAATTGTGAAGGGCCAGCAGCCGCTCTGCTCCCACTCTCCGGTCGCGATCCCGAGCAGACTCGCCGCAATTACAATGAGAGACATGAATAACGGCCAGCCCAGAATGGGTCCCAGTGACCCCAACTTGGAGACAGATGCACCATAGAGCAGCAAGCTGCCGAACCAGAAAGCGCCCATGATAAAGGCCAGAACCCAGTGATCGAGGCTCGCACGCATGAAATTGCCGGTGCTCGAATTTTTCTTCAACAGGTGGACACAATAGAGCAGGTTGGGAATTGCACCCGCCATTAGAAGGGGCAACCACACCGCGTTGGCAGCGTTTGTGGGGCTCGCTCCATGCTGGATCGCCAGATTCATAAGCGGAGAGCCGAAGGCGAGACCGAAGTTCTCCAAAGAAGCCCCGCACCCGCAGACGATGGCTAGGATCAGGCCTGCTGTTGTGTTTCCTCGCCGCTTGCGGTCGCAAGCGGGCAAAGCATTCTCGCGCAATCGGCCGGCAACCGCACAAATCGCCACGCCCAGCAGCAACTGCGCAATGCCCAGCAATAGCGCGTGCCCTGCGGCGGTGTGGAGCTTGGCTGCATGGAGTAGCAGCATGGGGATAAGAGCGCCCATGGCGGCAGACGTGCCCAGTACGAGGGAAAAAGTCAGTGCGATCCCAATCGCCTCGACAGCTATGCCGAAAAAGACCTGAGCCAGACCCCAGCCAGTTCCGAAAGCAGCAACGTGCCATATCAATCGGGCGCCGGACATGCGATATACCGCGGCAAGATCGGGCACTGTGCGGAGCGACACAGCTGCCGGCAGCAGAAGCAGGGCGAAGAAAGTCCAAGCCAACCACGTGTTTTCCCAGGCCCAGTGCCGCGTAAATTTCATCGGTAGGGTGAAGCTCGCATTCATCAAACCTGCGGCCACAAGGAGCAGGAATCCAAATCCGGTACTAGTCATATCTGAGCATTCCTTGCTTTGGGTATGCTGCTTTCTTCTCGTTCAAGCCTTTTGAAGCAGCGTCTACCCGCATAAAAACCAAGAACATCCCAAAAAGAAGGAACGCACGCAATGGACGTGCAACGATTTCATTTACCTGGAGATCGACTCCACTATCGATTTCCAGAAGCGAAGACAGGCAGCCTTCGAGCGGGCCCCGGCGCCATGATATGGAACATGAGCAGGTAAGCACTGTCAATGCAGATCGCGAACGCTTTGACACGAGACCGCTCACGAAGGCCAGCAGTCTTTAGTAAAAGTATTAAACCTGAAAATCTGCGCCATGGCGTACAGCGTAAGCATTTGAATTCATTAGGCATAATCACCGCCAACAAATTTGATGTTTAAAAGACGCGCAACTTGCGCCACAGGCCGCTGGCCTCCTTGGTTCATTTGTTTGCTAATCCTATATGATTGATGTATTAATATTCAATCAAAAATAAAAGCGTTGACAGTAATACCAAGCATAGACTACTATCATTTTCGATTAAACTGCGCAGGCGCTAAGGGTTGTTGCTGCAAAGGAGTACCGGACCGAAGTTCAGCGCCTTGAGCAATTTCCGTGAAAGGACAAGTGGAATGACCCGGCAACACAAATCTTCCCGCACGCCGGGGATCGCAGGGAACCACTCCTATCCAGCATTGCTGAGAAGGGACGCCTTGCGGGCGACCTTTCGACCTAGAGCCTTGGGGATCTGGCTAATTCTTGCGTGCACCACCGCCTTCGCCGCGGAGCCCTCCGCGTCGACCATAGTTGGCGTTAAATTGCTAAAGACAACCCTCGGGGCTGAAGGGCAACCACCCATAATACAACTTCCTCAAGATTGCCTCTCATGTAGTGTGCTGCATGGCCCCTTCTATGAAGGGCAGAATGCACGCGAGGTTTTCTTTTATCTCAATGTGCCTGTCTCGCACAAGCGGATCGAGAACGTAAGAGTCAACATCGGCGACCTCAAGGTCCGCGCAGTCATCGTTGAAAAGTCGTACTTGCAGTTCCGTAGAAGTGGGGATGAGCTTACATTTGACCTCCCCGTGGTGCCGCGCGCAAGATCTTCGACGCTCGAAGTGCAGACCAACCTAAACTGGCCCGGCATGACTGTTCGTATTGAGCATGCTTTTAAAGATCGCCGTGCCGGAATGTATGCGACTGGGCCATGGCCAGCTGTTCAGCGGCAGGCAGCGCTCAACCTGGAGTTTGGGCTACGAAACGCGATTCGGGATCTCGGGTTAAATCAGGAAGTTTGCAGCCGGGCTTTGGGAAGAATCCATTTAATGGGGTTTGATACAAATTTCCCGTTGGGCCATGCGGACTATCCGCCTCATATCCACATCATTCTACGTTGGCCGCATTTCGCCGGTTCTCAGGCTCCCCATTTCTACCTATCTGGCAGTGGTCTGTTAGAAGGCGACGTTGTGGTCACGATTGACGGCCTGCCACAAATAGCAAAGACAAGTTTTGCTCCAGGTACACCCGTGCCCGCGATTGACTATCTAGGTGAAACAGTCTACGAGACTGTCGAAAATGCGGATGGAACTTTAACTCTGCAAAGACCCGGCACGGGTACATGTACACTTCGTCCGTTGAAAACAGGAAACCAGGGGTTCGCCAGCGGCGTGGAGACCAAATGTTCAACCGGCCAAGCGTCGTCAGTGAGTGCGACAGACGACGTGGAGGCAGGGGTTCTCCGCGTATCTGTCGATGCGAAGCCACCTGAAATCTACCGGTATGACCCCGACACCGCAGTCTTGTTGAGTGCGGTGCCGTCTCTCAGCGCTGCGTCGTCCGCATCCTGCTCAGGCGCGGTTTCAAACCAAGAACATCAATAACAGCAACAACTAAGGGGGCAAAGATCATGATGAATCAGACATTCTGGGACATGCTATTCCGGCATGCAAAGCTTCGCCTGTTGCTTTGTTTGATGCTGGCCTTCCTCTTAACCGGGCAGTTGCGGGCACAGAACAGGAGCACTGCCGAGATTATAGGCACAGTGACCGATTCGACCGGCGCGCTAGTGCCAGGTGCAAGAGTGAAGATCACAAACACGAAAACGGGTACAAGCGAGCAAATCACCACAAATGAACAGGGTACTTACAACATGCCATATCTGGATCCAGGGTCCTACACGGTCGAGTTTCAGGCGGCTGGGTTCGATCGTGTCGTGCGCGAGGGAATAGTCTTGGAGTTGGACCAGATAGCGCGCGTAGATGCCCAACTGAAAGTCGGTAAAATAACTCAGGCGGTTACGGTTACAGGGGGTGCTCCAATACTGGATACAGACGACTCGCAGCGGGGAACTAATTTCAACAGCACACTTATCGCTGATCTTCCAACCGTCGGCCGCGACGCTTCCTATTTCGCACTTCTTGCGCCCGGCACCTCTACGGCACAAAGCAATGTTTCAGGAGTGGATCCTGGCCGCAGGAGTGTGGATGGGAGCCGCGCCTTCAGTATTTCGGCTACAGTCAATGGCGGCTCGGGGGTGCTGCCTAATAGCGACAATTTTGTGACGTTAGTTCCTGCGCTTGCGGCTGTTAGCGAGTTCAATGTGATTGAAGATAACTTTACGGCGGAATATGCCACTGGCACCTCCGTTTTGAATATCGTCACTAAGAGTGGCACCAATAAGTTCCATGGGACGGTTTTTGAGTATTTTGAGAACAACTACTTGAATGCACTGAACTACTTTGCCAAAAGCGCTACGCCGCTTCGCTACAACCAGCCCGGCGGCGCGCTAGGTGGCCCGATCCTGCACGATAAACTCTTCTTCTTCATGAGTTATCAGAACACAATTAATCCCTCCACAACGGTTACCACGGATACAGTCCCGACTACAGCCGTCACGGGAGGCGATTTTACAGGTCTGCCCACAATCAAGGATCCCAACACCGGCCTTCCATTCCCTAATAATAAAATTCCGCCGACACGGATCGATGCTGTTGCAAAAAAAGTCGTGTCATATTGGCCAGTACCAAATGAATCGGGCAATGTCAACAACTTCTACTTTGCAGGGCCGCAGGACCTAAAGACGCCAATCTATGACGGTAGAATCGACTACCAAATCAATCCTAGGAATACGCTGAGCGGCGCCGCGCATGACTACCAGTTGACCAATAATCACACGGGCTCAATCCCCGGCCCAGCGTGCCTCAATACATCCGAACGCTGCGGCGTGCAGGTCTCTGATAGCCAACAATGGACATTGACAGATCGTTGGATACTCAGTTCGAGCAAAGTCAATGAGGCGCGGTTCAATTTTGTACGGCAATTCTTCAACCAGAATACGCCCAATCAAAATATGAACCTACCGCAAGCTCTGGGGTTAACGACAGTTCCTCAAAACTACTTTCCATACTTCACCATGAGCGGAGCCATCCCCACTTCGATCGGTCCCGGCCAGCACTCGGGTGGTGCTCAGAATATATTCTCCTATGGGGATAGCTTTACTTGGGCTCTCGGGAAGCATTCGATAAAATTCGGCGGCGAGTTCGACAGATTCCAATACAATGTCCTTAATACTTGGGCTTCTGGACAGTTCAGCTTCACTGGAATCTTCACAGGGGTTGGATTTGCAGATTTCCTGCTCGGTTTGCCATATTCGTATTCTCTGAACGCTCAACCTAACACAATGGGGGCGCGCCGCCTACAATATTCGGCGTTTGTTGAGGACGATTATCGCCTAAACAATCATCTGACTCTAAACGTTGGGTTACGATACGAAGGGCAAGGAGCCTTCAGTGAAGTTCAGAACAGACTCTCGAACTTTAGTCCTACCTTGCTGAATCCTGCTACGAACACGCTTGGGGCCATTCTTTTTGCGACGCCAGGCAACAACAAGTTGCAGGCAAATCATTTTAGGCTTTTTGCGCCGCGTGTCGGGTTTGCCTGGACACCCTCGGCGCTTTGGGTGGTTCGCGGCAGCTATGGCGTATTCTTTGTCCCCATCAGCGCGCAACGCAACTTCAACTCAACGCCTCCGGGGTATGCGATTACACAATCGCTTCAGGTCACCAATTTATCAAATCCAACCCCGGTCTTCCTGCTCGAAAATGGACCTCCTCAATATGCATATCCCCCGGTTTCCAGCAGAACGCCTTCTATTCAGAACGGACAATCTGTGAGCTACTATCCGTA
This sequence comes from uncultured Acidobacteriaceae bacterium, assembly GCA_963751285.1. Lineage (GTDB taxonomy): Bacteria > Acidobacteriota > Terriglobia > Terriglobales > Acidobacteriaceae > Telmatobacter. The sequence continues at coordinate 279,476 of CAVVUE010000023.1, forward strand.
CAATGCACCGCAGGCATATATGCAGCAGTGGCACCTAAGCGTGCAACGGCAGATTTCGCCGTCTACAGTGGTAGAGCTTTCCTATGTCGGGACTAACGGTACGCATCTCCTCTTTCCTCGCGATCTCAATCAAGTCCCGCAGTCTGATCTGGGACCAGGCAACTTGCAGCCATTTCGCCCGTATAGCCAGTATCAAAGCATCACGACCTTGTTCGATGACTCCAACTCACACTACAACGCGCTCCAGTTGCAGGTCAACCGGCGTTTTTCGCGTGGGCTGACCTTCCTTTCGAATTACACTTGGTCGAAATCTACAGATAATTGTTCTCTCGACCTGACCACCGGAGGAGGATGTGAATATCAGAACGCGAACGCGCCAGCAGCCACCTACGCTGCGTCTCAATTTGATCAAAAGCAGCGCGTGGTTGTAGCGGGTTCTTATGATCTCCCATTTGGCGAGGGGCGATCCTTCATGAACCATGGAGGTGCCGCCGATTATGTCTTGGGTGGATGGACAGCATCGGAGAGCTTTAGTGCCAACACTGGCTTTCCTTTCACGGTCTTTGCAAGCACATCCAATCCGGCGCTAAGTGGAAACCTCTTTGCTAACGTGAGTGGAAATGCAACGGCACAGGCTCCGACTGTTGCCCAGTGGTTCAACGTCAGCGCCTTTTCCAATCCCGCTGCCTACACCTTCGGTAACTCCTCGCGCGATATACTGCGTGGACCAGGGTTCTGGGACTGGGATATGTCGATGGGTAAGCAATTCCCGTTGCCCCTCGGCGCGGAGAAGAAGTATAACCTAGATCTTCGTGGCGACTTCTTTAACGTGCTGAACCACCCAAATTTCGCGCAGCCTAACAGCACCGTTGGCTCGGCCGCTACCGGTACGATCACGGCAATCGCATACTCAAACACGAACAATAACCCCTCACGGCAGATTCAGGTCGGGTTAAGCTTGAACTTTTAGAATGATGCGATATATACCGTAAGGAAAAAGCTTATGGTTGGGCTAGTTCTCGTATGCAACAGAATGCCTCTCCGTCTCCTATCGAGACGGAGAGGCCTCCTTAAAATGTTCTTCTGCATGGTGCTCCTCGGCTGGACCTCTCATGCGAAAGGAGAAGACTTCCCCATAAAGGAAGTGTGGATCGTACCGCTAAGCCACACAGACTTTGGATATACTGATCAGCCTAGCGTCACACGTGACTTGCATCGCCGCTATATCGACATAGCGCTTGACGCCGCTCTCAGAACGCGTAGTTTCCTAGAGGCAGAGCGCTTTCGCTGGACCATCGAGTCGCAGTACTCGCTGGATGACTGGTGGAAGAGTGCAAGCGAGCGCCGCAGAAATGAGTTCACTGCCATGGTCAAGGCCGGCCAACTCGATGTGAGCGCGCTGGCAGTCGACAATACCCCGTACATGGATCATGCGGAATGGGAGCAGATGACGCATTGGATTCCCGATGAGGTTTGGCGGCGCGTTCAGCCTCATACAGGCGTTCAGGACGATGTAAACGGATTCCCCCGTGCTGGCGCGATGCTCCTTCTTGATCGAGGCATTCATCGCCTTTGGACCGGCATCAACAACGACTTGGGCGGCGCTCCCGTTCTAGCTCCGTCGGCATTCTGGTGGAGGATGCCGGACAACAGAAGGATGTTTGTATGGGTAGGTATCCCTTATTCCGAGGGTTACTCTTATTTTCACCCGACAGGATGGCGACGCGGACCACTTCCGAAGGCTGGCGATATACTGTATCGGCCACCGACGCCAAATGAACTGTTGCCAGTGGATGATGCGTCATTGCGCGTGCAGCATTCCTTTCTACTGACCAAGCTTCAGCAGCAGGTCGCGCGAGGTTATCACTATCCCGTCTTTATTCTCCCTTTTACAAACCAATGGAGAATCGACAATGACCCACCTTATCCGTCGATCACTGAATTCGTGGCGGCTTGGAATCGCGCTGGTTTGAGCCCTAGGCTGCGCCTAGCTACGGCCACCGAAGCCACTACAAAAATGGAAGAGATTGCCGGCAAGGATATCCCTGAATATAGCGGTGAGTTCACCGATTGGTGGGCAGATGGGAGCATGTCTGCGCCTGCTGCCATGTCCGCTTCGCGAGCTGCCAAGCGCTATTTGCAGGAAGTCAATTCCTCTCTGTTCGGTCCTCTGTCGTTAAACGCGGAAAAGAAGGTTACTCAACTTCAGCGCCAACTTGTCCTCTTCGACGAGCACTCGTGGGGATCGGGCATGAGCATAGGGCTGCCTTACAGCCTGGATACGAAGGGCCAGTTTGCGGAGAAGAGCCTGCATGCCTACGGGGCGATGGCTCAGGCGCAATGGCTTCTGGGTCAAAGAGTCCGCACTGCGTTTGGCGATAAAGGGGCAGGTCTTTACTTCATCAATACTACGCTTACTCCCTGGAGCGGATGGGTTAGTTTTCCCGCTTCCGCTTTGCGGAGCGAATATGAATCGGCCACGGATGCCACGACCGGCACATGCAGAACAATAAGGTTTTACAGCGGCATGAAGCCATTCACAAATCCGCAGAATCCTGACGAGGTGACGCCCCAAAACGATTCACAGACCTTTGCCGATAATCTTCCGAACCAGGTGGCACGCATTTGGGTTCAGGATCTGAGGAGAAATTCCTTTCAGCGTTTCCTGCTTTCGAACTCGTCTTGTGCCGAATCAGAGCAGGAAGCGGCCAGACCTCGCCTTGAAATTCAGGTCGACAAGAGCAATTGGCCAACTTCTCTGCGGTGGCCTGGAATGCCGTCTTCCCTAATACTGCCCGGTTTTGGAGACTTTTCATCGGTTGAAATTACTGGCTTTGCTCCTCGCGCAAAGGTGCATCAGATATGGAATACAAGCACCGCGGAGCAGCGGGACGAGGAGCGTGAGCGTCTACTCCGGACGATCGCCGCCAGCGAAGAGGGCTCTGCAGCAGAGCAGGACACCGGCAAAACAATAATTTATACACAGTCGCTTAATCATCCAAGTTTGGGTTGGGCCGTCCGGCGTCTTGAAATATGGAAATCCGAGCCACGCATTCGACTGGATTTCAAGCTATACCGGAGGTCATCGGAACTGCCGGAGGTGTTCTTCATTTCTTTCCCGCTTCCTGTTGGAAATTCTGCTCCGGCCACGAGTAACGGTGGCGTCCCATACAAGCCATATCAAGAGCAGATACCCGGCAGTTGCAAGGATTATTTTGCAATTGACGGTTGGGTCGATTACGAAACTACAAATGGCTTTTGGATATGGGCCACAAAAGATGCGCCACTGATTACCTTTGGTCAAGTGAACATTCTAGCCAAAACAGTAGAAGCTTCGGCGCACACAAATATAGTTAACGCCATGATATTCAATAATCTTTGGCACACTAACTTCGTGGACAACGCGATGGGCGAGATGGATTTCAGTTTCGATCTGAAATGGCAGCCAGGGATCGGAGAAAAAATGCATGTCCCGGATATAGCCAACACGCTCGTAAGTGACCCTGTGCTGCTGCTGAATCCGGACAAGCCTGCGGATCCATTATATCAGAAATATATTTTTCAGCCGTGAGGGAGTATGTCAGCAAAAACCCGATTCCAAGGCGGAACAGAATCAGTGATAGGCTGCCAAAGCCATGGAGAGGGTATGCAGGGAACGGCCATCCCTGGAATTATTCCGGATTGAGCGTCCGTAGTCCCCAAAAGAGTCTACTATCTGCACAATTTGCAGGGACGAGATTAGCCCATCCCGAGCCCGTGCTCAACCGGGACTGTCCGATTGAATTCGAGAGCCGCAGTTTTGGTCACCTCTGTTCCGAGTTGCTGAGCCAGACGGCTCACGTCGTCGGTAAAGATCGTCGCCTCGTGGCTGGCGCGGGAGACGGCGACATAGCCGAAGCGGGAACTGAGCAGGTCGGGATGGACGCCGGTATCGGCGTGAATCAGGACTCGTTCGGCAGTGAGTCCTTGGGCACTGTGGCTGGTGACCGCGTATCCGTGGTCGAAGTGGCGCTGCTCAGCGGCGTTGAACTCGATCTGCCGGTTATCGTCGAGACGAACGCCGATACGGCCATCGGGTGCGATGGATTCGATTACAGCGAGATCTCGGTTGGCAACGCCGAGCTGCTTGTCGGGAGCAGTGAACTGAATGCGATCCCCAACGGCGAAATCGTGTATTGCCTCCCGATAGACGCTGACCCCGGTAAGGCGACGTGGATCGTAGCTGATAGACTCATCGGGTTCCTTCTGGACCGTCAACAGGTTTTGCGACGGATCGATGGCTGTGACGGTGGCGTAAGAAGCGGCTTCAATTCCGGCCGCTTTGCTGCCGCGCGAGTAGCGCACCACGTCGCCGGTTTCGTAGTGGTTGGCCCAGGCGCGATCGGCGCCGGTCATGTCCTGGCGCTGAATGAGGACCCGGAGTGGATGATCTTGTCCGGTCACGGAACCATTCGCGCGCAGCTCGTTCCGAACCGCTGTATTGAGTTCGAGGCGGGAGGCGTTGTCGGGCGAAACAACAAGTGTGCGTTCAGGCGATTCCCCATAAGCGCGGGCGACGACCCGGATGCGCTCTTCCCGCCCCGGAATCTCCTTGACGCGTCCCTGTCGCCTGAGTTCGATGATCGCCGTTGCGCTTTGGCCGCGGGCTAGCATTTCCACGGCGGATTTGAGCGCAGGGTCTTTCTGGCGAACGATCTCATCCAGCTTTGCAGTTCGCATTCCTGCTTGTTGCAACTGCTCGAAGGGGCGGCCCGCTTCGACACCCTGATGTTGCCGTGTGTCGCCGATGAGCAGCACGCGGTCGCTGGGACTGAGACGCGCGAGGAATTCGCGCATCTGCCGGGTGCTGGCGAGACTCGATTCGTCGATGAAGTAGTAGTGCCGCTCCCTGCCATTTCCGGCGGCTGCGGGGGAAGCCGCAAGAAAGCCCTGCAACGTACCGGTTGGAATCCCGGCTTCGTTGAGTTGGCGGGCGGCACGGGAAGTCGGGGCGAGCCCATGCACTTCGTAACCGCGCGCTTCGATAGTTTCCCGCAGCGTTGAGAGGACCGTGCTTTTCCCTGTGCCCGCGTATCCCTGGATTCCGTGGATGCGGTCGGTGGAACCGAGAACTTCCTCGATTGCCGCCCGCTGTGCGCGATTCAGGAAGCGATGTTGCTCCGAAGCCGCTGCCAATTGCTGTTGCGGCATGAGCGGTTCAGTGCGGCCTTTGCCTTCCTGCATCCGGTGGATCACGTCCTTTTCGGCCTCGATCACGCGGGCAGTGGTGAATCGGCGTCCGGGAAGATCGCGCGCGTCGTCCATCTGGCGGAACTCACCGGAGGCGAGCCGCGCAGCCAGACTGCTGCGAACCTGGCCGTAGGTGATTTCGCCCATGCCGCGGCGCAGGGCGTCACGGACCAAAGTCCGCTCATCGACCACGGCCTCGCGTTCGAAATTGCGGTCGCGCGCAAAGCTGACAGCCTCGCGAGCTTTCTGATGTGAGTCGGGCGTCCGCTCCTGATGATGAATCCGCTCATGCGCCGCCCTGACCACTGCATCCGCCTGGTGGCCGTACTCAGCGGCAAGCCTGCGATGAGCGGCCATCGCGTCCCGGAGCGACTGGATTTCTTTCCCGTCGCGGGTTGAGTGCGCGGCAATCTCGGCGGCCTCCTTGCCATTTCTTCCGTTGCGCTTCAGATACTCGCGAATCTGCTGGCTGCGCGGGCTGGAGGCGTCCAAATATTCCTGGGTGTAACCTTTGATCTCCGGTGCGCCGCTCCGGCCAGCGGTGATTTCGTATCCGAGCTGGCGGAGCCGATAAGTCAGCTCAGACTGGTAAATGGCCGTGGCGAATTGCTGCGATGCAAAAAGGCTTTGCGGCTGCAGCGCGCGGTATTCTCCCGTCTCGCGCTGCGTGACGTTGAAGATGACTGCATGGGCGTGGAGTTGCGGGGCTGCATAGCCTTCCACGGGCCGCGCGGTATCGTGCTCGAATTTGGCTGCGATGAACTTGGCCGTTGCCTCGGCGGGATTATTGCCGCCGACGCGCGCCATTGTGTACGATTCAAATTGTTCAAGGGCGGTACGCACAGCCTCGCGGTGCGCCTCGCGTACCCGGTAATCGCCGCCGACCAGCGCCGTGAGCGAAACGGACTTTGGAGCGGAGAATGTCGCATCCCAGCCGGCGCGGTGTTCCATCGTTTTGACGGTGCTCCCATCCGCATCCTTATATATGTAGGAGGCGCGCTGCCGGACAAGCTGGTCACCAGTCTGCGGGTGCTGACCCTGACTGAGCCGCGCAAAATCCTCGGCGGCAACCGCGCCTACGAGGCCGAATTTCTTTGCCAGCCGGCCCTGCCACTCGCCGGCGATCTCCCCGCGCTGCGACCAGTAGTTCTGTTCTTTCGAGACAAATTCCGTCTTGTGGTAGTTTTGCGCCTGGGCCGCGGAGAGAGGCTTCGAGATGGTTAGCACGGGTCACATCCTCCGGTCCAGAGTGAAGTCGAACTGTTTCTGCTTCCCATTCGGGACATTTTCGGGTTTATTCGCGCTCCCGGATTTTCCCGCGCCTTTCCGGCCGTGGCCGTTATGCTCAGGCCTCGACGGCTCTGGTGGCTCCGCCGCAGGCTTCATGTCTGCCTGCGCCGTGGCAGGGTTTGCCGCCTGTGCCTTGGGCTCGCGCACGATGTAATCGCTGTGCAGCCGTTCGATGAACTTCGGCTTGTCGTCCGGAATCTTGACCGGGCGGAAGCCGAACCGGGCAACGTACTTCCCGTATTTCAGATATGCTCGTAGCGGGTCCATGCCGCTGATCTCCGAATCGAGCACCAGCGGCTCGATCTGGCGGTCCACGGTGAAGTTTTGCCCTGTGCGTCCGCCTTCGTACCGGGTTTCCTTCACGCGCTCGATCTCGACATTGCCGATGGCCCGGCTGACCCACTGGGCCGCCTCCGGCTCGCCGGTCTTGAGAAAGATCCGTGTCGCTGGCTGCGAAAGCATGACCTCGGCCAGATGGCCGTAGATGACTTCAAGCTGAGCCTTTCCCTGGAAGCCGAGCACAAGGGGATTACCCGACTTGCGATTCTCGCAGATCGCGGTATGAAGTTGCGGCAGCTTCTGGAGCGTAGCCAACTCGTCCAGCACGAACCAGACGGGAGGCTGGCCAGGACTCGGCGCAGTCAACAGGCGAAGCACCAGCATGTCGATCCAGAAACTGTGCAGCGGGCGCAGAGCCTCGCGCTCGGACGCCTGCGAGGGCATGAAGATCCATCCCCGCCGGTGCTTTGACCATTCGCGGGCAGTCCACTCCGTTTTCGCCTCCTCTTTGGAAGGCAGCAGGCGGAAGCTGTCGGCGACAAGGTTCAGCGAGCCCAGAACGCCGGACCGTTGGTTCGGCGCAGACGGGTGGATCATGGCGGCGAGTTCCGTCCCCTGAACTCGCTTATCGATTTCCTCATCGTTCGACATCCACTCGATCAACTGTTGCGGCGTGGGTAGGTCGAGCAGCAGCTTGGCAAAGATTTTCTGCGGCGTCTCGATAAAGAACTCATGCTTGGTTCGCTCGTCGGGATGCTGGAAGAGCGAGGAGGCAAGAGTGCGCGCCTCGGAGCGCCGGACCAGTTCTTCGGAAGGCCCCCAGTAGGGGCAGCGGCGGTCGAGGGGATTGAGCACGATGTCGCCGCGCTCGGGGTTGTAGAAGCGTTGAATGAACTCGCAGGCGGGGTCGTAAACGATAGCCGGGTGGCCGCGCTCCTCCACCTGGCGGAGAAGCTGCATAATGAGCGTCGTCTTCCCCGAGCCGGTGTCGCCGATGATCTCGATATGGCGGTCCTCGGCTGCTTTCGGGATGCGCATCGGCTGCTTGTGCCAGCACACATTGAAGCCGACGCCGTCGCCCTCGACGGCGCGATTGAAGCCGCGCGCCGAAACCAGAACCGGACCGCGCAGCAGCCGGCCGTACTTCATCTGTTTGCGCCGCCGGATGTCGCGGACGACCCAGTAGGGGAGCGGCAGGATGAAGACAAGAGCGCCGCCAAGGATCGGCCACTTGAAGATCGAGAAGGGATTGTTTCCGCCGTAGACCCGTACCTTCAGCCAGTGATGCAAAGAGCGGTTGTTGTAGGTCGTGAGTGCGCTGCGAAAGATGTACGTTATGCCGGCGCCGCGGGCGGAATCGGAGAGCGCGAGCGGCAGCGGCCGGGCATTCCACTGGGGCGTCGAGCCCTGAGTTACGTCTTGGTCGCGCGCGTAAAAGATGTGCTTCTTGGCGTCGGCCATGAGCAGGATGCGGTACTTTCCCGTCGGGCGAAAGGTTTCCGCAAGGGTGGTTTTCAGATAGACAGGAAGATAAAACTGCTGGAACGCCGTGAACGCCTGCGCGAACGCGAGCCACAGGAAGAAGCCTGTCACCCCCAGTGTCACAAAGAACCAGCCCCAGGTGAAGACGGGCTGATGCGGCGGCCAAATGACCGTTTCTCTCCGGCCCCATTCGCTTTCGCCCATGACTATTCCTCCTTGGATTTCGCACCTTCGACCATGGCCTCGCGCGCAGCGCGGCGCTTACTGACGCGGACTTGGCGCAATAGCTCGTCGTACTGCACCGCGGTGATAGTCTCGCCGCTGGCGATGGGGCCGAGAACGTGCGCGAGGAAGAGCTGAAGACCGACGACTTCGGTGAGCAGCATCTCGATTCCGGAATCGGGAGCCTCTGCATTCGCCTCGCGCAACAGAACCTCTCGCGCCCACTCACGCAGGTTCTGACCGTTGGCTTCCGCTCGCCTCAGCAACGCCTGTTCCTCGGCGGGCGTGAATCGGGTCGCGATGCTCTGCGTCCGGGCTTCGCGCCCTATTGCACGGCCAAGACCGTTTTCCGCATCCAGTGTTTCCGCCATCGATTCACCTCGAAGGCGCGGTTCCAAATAGAACCGGCAATTTGATAAGTTCTTGTTTCCCATTCGGTTGCAAATGGAACCGGAACGGTTCCAAACGCAACCCTTTCAGGGGTGGAGTGTCGAAATAAACCCGGCGCTTTAGCGACGTACCGGCTCACTCCGCCCCTACGGACCGCTTTGCGGGCCGCGCATCTACGACAGGCGAACCATTCGTGGGCTTGGCGTGGCCGTTTACAGGCTCGGAACCGGACCCATTCTGTGTCGCACGGCGCATCCGAAGACTCGGCGGTACATGGGCCGCTTCCGGCCGCTGCAGGTACTCCTGGAAGTCCCTATCTCTGGCGAAGACGTAGCCGAGAGCCTTGTCAACCACCTCGTCTGCGGTGCTGTTCATAAACGCGGCGTATTGGTCGATCCGCTGGGCAGTTGTCTCCTCAACGCGGATCATTGCGGACACATAGTGCCGGGTCTGAGCGATCTCAAGCAGTGGCATTTCGAACTCCTTTCGGGCTGAAATTGCTTCCTAATCGTTCCGGGAAAGCGGATCGAAAACGCAGGGAATGCCGACCGATCGACAGCGGCATTCGCTCTGAAAGCTCGGGGCAATCGCCGACTCCAGGCGACGTGATTCATTTCGAGAGGAGGCGAGAGGCCCATCTTCGGAACCCATTGCCTGCCGGACATTGAGAAGGATTTCGATGGCATACGCCCAGTGTTCCGAGACTGACATCTCCAACCGGCGCCGGGACTCCAGCGTCGTGATGGCATCGCTTGGAGGCACTCCTTCGGCAAGCCACAGCCGGACGGATGCGGTGTCCACAATTCGGCTAGCGTGCTCCCGTCCATAGAGCTTCGTGAGCCTTTCGGTGAGCGCATCCGACTCGATCCCGTCCTCAAGCGCCCAAAGAGTCGCCGTCAACCGGCTGTTCAAGCACGGCTCTGCCGGGAACGAATGCAGCGGTTTAGCAGATCGCATGGCACTCCTCCAGAGAATGAGGCGCAGGGATGTTCCAGGCTGCCGAGTCGGGGAACGGAAGCGCGTACTGCGCGGGGTTCCGGTCCGGATTGCGCCCGGCGTCGTAGACCATTTCTGTCTTAAACTGTTGCGCTGTGCGGTCGTAATCCTCGACGTGGAGGACCTCTTGGACGACGCGCCGGCCACGTTGCCGTTCCAGATGAATCACGTAATTGACGGCCTCCCCTATCTCTGCCTCGACATCTGCCAGGAGAGTTTGCGGATGGCCGCGCAGTACGAGATTGGCGAACCGTCGCAGCGCCCTCTCCGCGGAGTTCGCGTGAATCGTCGCCAGAGACCCCGCGTGACCGGTGTTAAATGAATCGAGCAGAGTCCGTGCTTCGGTCCCGCGCACTTCTCCGAGGATGATGCGGTCGGGACGGAAGCGCAGGGATGCTTTGAGAAGAGCATCGAAGTCTACTGGCTTATGGTTGGTATCCGTTTGCGTTTCCACTGCAACGATGTTCGGCTTTCGGATCTGAAGCTCGCCCGTGTCCTCGATGACGAAGATGCGGTCCGAGTCGGGAATCGCCTGGCCGAGCACATTGAGCAGCGTGGTCTTTCCCGTCCCCGTTCCACCGCTTATCAGGATCGTTCTTCCGGTTTGAATCTGCTCCGCAAGGAACTCGGCAAGCGACTTGCTGAGGGTTCCACGGGCAATCAAGTCATCGACCGTGAAATCGCGGCTCGTGAACTTGCGGATGGTGAGCGCCGGGGCGGGGCCCACAAGAGGCTGAATCAGGCCGGCAAGGCGGCTGCCATCGGGCAGCCGGGCGGTCAATACCGGATTATCGTCATCGAGCTTCTTGCCGAGATGATTGGCGATGACCTCAAGCCCGGTGCGCAGAGCCGCGGCATCAAACCGCACATCGCACGCCGGACCAACCGCGCCGTCGCGTTCGATCCACCAGCTTGAATCGGGATTGCCCATGATTTCGCTCACATCTTGGTCGAGCAAGAGCGGCTCGATGGGGCGCATGAACGGAAGGATCAGGTCGAAGCTCATGGCAAGCATTTCCCGCGATGGAAGCCCGGCGTGGACCGGGCTTCCGTAAGAAAGAGGAAGGAGCGGCTCAAGCCGCCTCTTCCTCGGGGTTGAACTCAGTGTCCGCGGCTTCTTCCGGGCCGGACTTTTCCGCGCGATCGAGCTTCAGGATCGAAGACACGCGTACTTCCCACACGCGCTCTTTGCGGCCGGTCTTCTTGTCCGTGCGCTCGCGGCTGCGAAGCTTGCCCTCGACGGCCAGGTGCGCGCCCTTCTTCAGCGTCTTCGCGTAGTCGGCCAGCTTGCCCCAGACGATGCAGCGATGCCACTCGGTGTGGCCGTTATACTCGCCGGTTTTCTTGTCTTTGTACGAGCTCTTGGTGGCAAGCGAGAGGACGGTGAAGCTGGCGTTGTTGGCGGTGTGGGCGCTGGCGTCCTGCCCGAGAAATCCGATGAGCGAGATGCGGTTCTGATACATGGTGAAGTCTCCGTTAGTGAATTCCCGGCCTTGGCCGGGTCACCCATTGGCGAAGCCTGAGCGAGTGGTCCCGGCTCCCAAGTGCCAAGTCGCGCTTTCTTGGAGGGTGCCCGACAGTTCTCCCAGCGCGCCGAGCCGCAGCGAGGCGTGTTTTGCGCTGGTGGGAACTGGTTCTGGGAGGAACCAAGACCCGAAGGGCGTTCGCCGCGGCGAACGAAGCAGAGCGACGTCGTGCCGCCGGGCGCCGGTAATGACCCGAAGCGTGTGACCGGACAAGCAAGGGAGAAACCCGGAGAGGAATGCTTCATGGATCGCATCGCCAACGGTTTCACTGGACGCCTGCCGCCTCCGCCCCGCAACGGTCACCCGTTCTTTTGCCACAACGAGCCGCAATGGCTGCCGGCGGAATCGGCCACCATTCGTCCATCGCTCCGTCTGGAGATAGAGTGCGCGGCGGAGCATCTGAGCGCTGCCTGGCCGTCTTTGAAAGCCGAGATGGGACATGATGACTGCCTCGCAATGGAAAGTGGCTTCGATTACTCGAACGCCTCGTCGGCCCGGAAGCGGACGATCGTCAACCCCAGGGGATTCACGGCCAACTCGTTGTTCTTCACCTGTTCGCGGAAGACATAGGTCACGGTGGCCGTCCACTGTTCGCGTTTGAGCACGGACTGATCCGCAGGATTCGTGTAGACTTTTTCGAACTCAATGCGTGCCGAATAGGGCGACTGCCGCAGATCGTCGAGAATGACGTTCTTCACGTCCACGTCCACAAACGGAAGCGAGCTGTCTTTGGCGTAGTTCGCAATCGTGTTGTTCTTCTGTTCCTGGTCGATCACCGTGCGCTGCACATCGCTGTTGAGGAAGTAGAGAGCATTGGTCTGGTCGCGCTCGATGGTGAAGCGATTGCGGCTGAAGAAAAGCTGCGCCCAGCGCGTCAGGTAATACTTGTTCTCCGCTTCTTGCGGCCGGTACTGGAAATTGCGGTAGTCGATGGCGTCGGCGTGGCCCACGTCGTTGATGCGGACGATGAACGGGTGCATCGCGGCCAGAGCCTTCTGACTCCTCCAGACAAGCGCGGCGAGCGCGAGGCAGACCACGGCCAGCACCAGGATGGTGACCTTGAGATATGTGTTCATCACCTGCGGGTCTCCGTACTGCTCCAAATAGTGTTGGGCAGCCCGCGTGATCTCGGGAGTTGTCTTTTCCGCGATTGCCATCGAACACCTCCGCGCCGACTAAACCATCCTGAGAATTGCGGCGGTGATGATCCCGCCGGCGCCGATTCCGTGTCCGCCCACATGGCCGGAGAAAAGCGAAGCCGTCATCGTGGGGATTTTCAGCAGGATGAAGCCGGCAACAAAGCACAGGATGAGCAGACCCGGCATCAATTTAATGAGTGCCTGGGGGTCCGACATATTACTGGCTCCGCTGGTGAAATACTCGATGAGCAAATGACTCATTACGCTCAGAGTGGCGGCAGCAACGACTTTGTAAAACTCGAAGCCAGCGAACGCCTTGAGCCAGCCCCAGAACAGAAATTCCGTTTTTTCAAATACCATCCACGGAATGAAAACGGGGCCAACCAACCCTATGATCGATGCGCCGATGGCTCCATACGCGATGATGACGCCGATTAGCGCCGTGAGAATCGACAATATGATCTGCACTGTCCAAGTGCAAAGAAGTGTGTAAGGTTCCGTGAATGAAGGAGACATCGTGCCAACTTGACTCAAGGCGTTGTGAATCGTGCTTTGCACCTGCTGCGTCGAATCCGTCCCGATGTAGTCCACCAAGCTGCTGGTACCGCCGCTGACAAAGCCCTTGAGGGAATAGCCAATGCCGGGAATGCTGCCGTCGTAAAACTTCACAAAGGAATAGGCGAACGTAATGAGCAGAAAAAAGCTGATGAACTTTCCTACGTTGAAACCTGCCCCACCATGGGCCGAGGCGAGCGCCTCCTGGATGCCGAACCAGACGAGCATGATTGTCGCGAGCGAGAGGACCATATGAAGTCCGAGCGCGTCAACGGATGGCGCGACCGTGGCGGTGAGGTTGTCGCACCCGTTCTTGATCAGGATGAGGAAGTCCATGTTGACCCTCTCTGCTTAGTAATGGAATGCCCATTGGGTGCCGGCGCTCGTCTGTTGCGGCGTGACTGCATCAAAACCCTGTTGGTAGCCGTTGGCCGTGATGAAAAGTGACTTCAGATTGTCCTGCTGAACTTTCTGACCGACGATTTGTTGCAGGGCGACAGCCTGATTGATCTGGTTGGCGTCTTGCTGCTCCTGAATCAGAAGGATCAACGCTTTATTGATCCGCTGCAGGGCCGCCATTTCTGTGTGTTGCGCTGGGTCCGAGGACTGCGAGGCGCTGATGAGGGCGTTAATATCCGTCTGCCTTTGCTCGGAATTTGCACGAATTGTACCGAGCGTTTGCATGTTGCTCGTTGTCACGGAGTCGTTGAGATCGACGGTGGCTCCCTGCGCTGCGATTTGCTGTTGCCCGAGGGTGCTCAGGTTGCCGTAGCCGTTGATCTGCCCGGTACGCGGAACGGTGGCTTGTTGGTAACCGATACTGGCGCCAACTCCGGTGTTAACGGAATTCGTCCACTGGCGCGAGTTGCCGTAGGTATTGGCCGCTTGGTTGAGCATCGTCCAGTAGGTCGAGGGCGACAGGAATGGTTGATAAAGGCTCTGAGGGGCCAAGGCCATTTCGTGCGCAAGGTTATAGGTGGCGATTGCGTTGTCGGCGAGGCGGACCGAGTTCGTAAAGATCTGCTGGCCCTGGCTGATCTGCTCGATCGCGTGTGCCGACTGTGTGGGGTCGAAAACGATCCAGGAACCGAATTGAGCGTGCGCGGGCAACACTCCGAGTGTCGCCGCGATGATCGCGGTCGTGAGGGGGAATCTCATTTGTTTTTCTCCATTGCTACTTCTTCGCGCGCTCAGCCTGCAGCCGGTTCCAGACATCGGCGAGCTTTTGTTTCTCGTCGGAACACTTTGGGCTGAGCTTCGGCGGAACGTTAATCATCTCCGACTCACAGTCTTTCCCAAATTGCTGGCCAAGCTGGTCGTACTGCTTTTGGAGATCTGCCACTTTCGCTTCATGGCTATGACAGCCCGTGAATGTTCCAGCTGCGACAACCAAGAGAGCGATGAACGATTTGTTACGGTGCATGAGTAAGCTCCTTCAGAAAGAAGCTGGAATCGTGTGGTTCTCGTACGCAGGCAACAAGAGATCCTGCATAAAGTACACTTTGACGCGATGGCCCTCGCGAATTGTGATGGTCGGCGGTATCTGGAGGAATTGATCGAAGGCCGTGGACGCTGACTGCGAAACGCTGGACGATGCTCCCGTGGCAAACGCTTGAGAGCCGTTTGTCGAAACGATTCCGCCGCCCTCTTCGATCTCGCCCGCGCCGGCGATCACGCCAAGTGCAATCGAAGTTCCGAAGATTTGGAAATAGTGATTATTGACCTTGTCTTTCAAGCCCTCGGCACCGGACTGGTCAAGGCCCTGGAACTGGTCGAGATCGACGGAATAGCCATCCGGCATAATCATGCGATGAAAGACGACCGCCATGCGCCGCTGCTGCCCGAATCCCGCCGCCCCGATTTTCTTTGCCTCACCCAGGACGATGGTCCCTTCCGGGATGAGCACATGCTGGCGGTCATGCGAGTAGATGGGATTCGACACGAGCACTTTCACCGGGCCGGGTGCATCGCCGTCGAGCCGATTCATCAGAACACAATCCAAAGTCGTTCCCTCGTAGATCACGTAAGGCTGTCCGGTGGCTGAGTCAATGTTCACCTCCGGCTTATGCTCCGTCTGTGCCTGTGCATTCGGAGCCGCCGGTGGTGGATCGCCTGCTGTGCGCGCCGGGATCAGGCTGCTCGCAGCTTGTTCCGGCGCGGATTGAGCGATGATGGGACGTTGCTGCGGGCCGGTGGCGCCTGCACTATCCGCCAAGGCAGGAGGGGAGGCTTTCTGAGAAGGCTGGTCCGGCGCTCGCGTGTATACCAGATTTGATGCGAACCGCGAGTCATAAGTCAATTCCCGGTCCTTCGCCGCGAGCTGCTGCTCCTCCTGCTGTGCCGGTGATAACTGTTGCTGCGCATAGGCACCTTGTTGCGGGCAGGGCTGTCCAGGGACGCATGGAACGGGTTGCCCATTGGGGCCGTAGGCGGCAGCCGCGGCCTGCTGCTGCGGCGTCGCGTTTTGAAGTGCGGGGTCCGCTGCTCCTGGCCCGTTCTGCGCCATCTTCTGTTCTTCAGCAGCCGTCGCGCTTCTGAGCTCCTGCTGATTGCTCTCCGTATTGTCCTGGAGCAGGGGCTGCAGCGCCCCTTGCGAAGTTGAACCCTTCCGCATTGGCGCCTTCTTCCCGGTTTCACTGAAGACCGCCGCCAAAACGACGAGGAGCGCGACGCCGAGGTATAGCCAGGGCTTCAGGTTCTTCGGCAGCACGCCCTTTGGCTCTCTTTCGGCGACGTCAAGACCGGCTTCGGCGATTGCCTGATTGACGGGGTTCGGAATTGATCCGGACATACAGAACTCCCTCAGCCTTTACGCGAAAAATCCATCCGCTTCTTTCCGAGTTCCAGGTATCCCGAGTCCATCACCTTGGGAATGACATAGGTGCCGTTCTCAAGTTGGTAGTTGACGAGATTTGGTTTGCCGTCGCGCATTTCGTAAATCGAGAACTTCTCCGGCGCGTCGGTCTTGATATAGGTGAACTTGTCGTCGTGGTAGATAGCCTCGATGTCGAACGGCGCTTCGTTGGCATGAAAGGTGTAGTCGAACTTGAGCGAGAGCGGATAGGCGCTCTTGTATTCATCGACTACCTGCGTAATGTGCGCCTGAACAGCGGAAAGGGCCTCCTGCGACTGTTCCAATTGCGCAGTTGGCACAAACTGCGGCGGCCCGCTGGCAGCAATGATCGCCGACCGGTCAGCCGGCTGTACGATCACCTTGAGATCGGGCGGCGGGTCCGATGCGCCGACAGCGTCCGATACGTCGGTCAGCGTGAAGCTGTAGATGTTGCCCTTGTCGGTGATCAGGTTCAAATTCGAGCTGATGCCGGCCTTGGCCGGATGCAGGAAACAGAAGTTGCCCACCACGTCTACGATCCAGAAGTCCTTGTCGCCCACCGCCGCTTCCATGATTTTTTCGGTTGCCGGCAATTCGATCAGCGTCGTGTATTTGAGCTTGGCGTGAATCGGTACGATGTCCTGAGAGTGGTATTGCACGGTGCGTGCCGATGCGTCCTGTGCCGATGTTCCGATGGCAGGCAAGAGCACAGCGAGACCTGCGATGAAGATGAGTTTGCGGTTCATGCGACTGCTCCAATCAGATGGGTTTTGGTGGTCCTGGGCACCGCGGCTTCAGCATCCGTTTCCTCTGCCAGACGGCGCAAGCCCTCGGCGAGGCCGTACTTGTCGAAGTATTTCGAGCGTTTCAGGTTTTCGTTGGCGCTCGTCGCCGCGATCCAGCGAAGAACCGAATCGACCGTGAGGTGCGTTTTCTTGGAACCGTGCATCTGGCGAATTACCATCTGTCCGGGTGGAATAAGTTCGCCGATCAGATCGCATTCCGTCGAGTTCAGACGGAACGCTTCTGCGTACATTGCGCGGTCCATCTCCGGGTTGGCGAGGAAGATCTTAGTCGGGCAGCACTCGGAGACTACCGGCAGCAGACCCGATTCCTGCAATTCCTTGAGCGACTGCGTGGCCAGAACCATTGCTGCCCGGTGCTTGCGCCAGGTCTTCTCGGCCTGCACGATGTAGTTGCGGATGGTCTCGTTGCGGAAAAAGAGCCATGCCTCGTCCATCAGGAACATCTTGAACGTGCCCAGCTTCGCCGGATCGACGATCTGGTTCGACGCCCGATGAAGGATGTAAAACAAGAGCGGCTCCAGCAGTTCGGGCGCATCGCCCCAGCCACGGAAGTTGAATGCCTGAAAGTCTTTGAATGTGAGCGTGTCTTCAGGGTTGTCGAACAGGAATCCGTATTGACCGGCGCGGGTCCAGCGATAGAGGCGATCTTTCAGCTCGCCTACGATACTGGCGAGATTCGAGATCGTGCGCTGGGCGGGATCGAGCACATAGATCCGTCCGATGGCGTTCCAGAGTTTCTGCTCCTCTTTGAAGTCCATCCGATAGCGTTGATCCCGGCCCTCGATCAGCACGCGGAAGAATCTGAACAGGAATTGCAGATTCTCCGGCGTTGGCTCCAGCGCAAATGGATTGATCGTAAAATTGCGCGACTCGCGGCCGACATTGAGATAGGTGCCGCCAAAGATCGCTGTAACGGTCTCGTATCCGCCGCCGATGTCGAAGATGTAAATCTGTGGCCTGTACTTCTGCGCGTTTTGGATCAGGAATATACATAGGAAAGTTTTGCCACTTCCTGTCATGCCGAGAATCAGCGCGTGGCCGATTTCGCCGCAGTGCAGGTTCAGGTAGTACGGCGTCTGGTTGTCGGTTTCCATAACCGCGAGGTATTCCGCGTCCAGGTAGGCATTGACCTTCTCGCCCGGCAAGATGGTGAAAAGGAAACTCAGGTCGGCATAGTTCGTATTGAGCAGGAGAAGCCGGCGGAGGTTGAAGGCGTAGTTGCCGGGCATGATGGCGAAGAAGGCATTGAGCTGGTTGTAGGTTTCGGCGAACAGCGTTCCATCGGCGTTGGTAAAGATGCCGGCGAACTCGCCTACGAGCGAATCGACGGCGTGACGTTCTTTCGCGTAAAGCACGATGGTCAGGGAGAACTCGCCGAGGCATTGTCCCTCGCCGAGGGCGCGCAAGCAATCGCCGAGGTTTTCGATGTCGGCCTGCTTCGACTCGTCTACCAGCACATCGCGAGGATTGGTCTTGGCCGGGTCGTTGCCGAGTTGCGAAACGAATCCGGTCTTCGCAATGTTGAAATGCCTGCGCCGTTTGGTCACTTCCTTCCGCGCCGCGGCGACGGACAGCGGAGCCCATTCCGAGACTGCAATGAAGTTCGCCGGAATCTTGAGGAGGGCATCCAAAGATAGTGGGCGAGTCTCGCCTACGGCTTCTTTCATCGTCAGGATGCGAACGAAATCGTCGCCCACGCGGAGATGGTCGCACTCCGCGCGGATCTCAGAATTGTGAATCTGATTGCAGAGGAATTGTGAACTCTCCGGCTCCCCGGCAATGCGCCAGTCGTCGTAGTTCAGGAGACGCCGGAGAAGGTGAAATTGGCCTTTGTAGTCCAGCACCTCGATGCGCACAAAGTCGGCGAGTTGGCGCACGAATGCGTGAACTTGTTGCTCAAGCCGCGCCAGATCGCGCTCAATCTCTCGCCGCAGCAGAATCTTCATGCCACGGTTCGAGAACTGCCTCTTCAGTTCGTTCAGGCCCCCGGCCGGATCGCCAAAGAGCTGCCCCAACGCTGCGCGGATGCCCGTCTTCGAGCGCGAACCCCCGATCAAAACGCAGTAATAAATTTCGATCTCGAATAGCTGGTCGGCTTTCCTCTCGAAGAGTTCGCGGCGTCGGTCTTGGCCCGTCTGCACGATGGGCTCTTCGTATTCCGCAAAAGGGATTTCGGGGTTGTTGGTTTTGAAGAGGTACTGGTAAACATGGAAGCCGGGACCGAAATTCTTGAGCGCCGCCTCCAGGCGCTTGACGGCGTTCTCCTGCTGACTGTGATCGAGGCTCTCATAATCGGCGCCTGTCACGCGCAGCGCCATGCCGAGGTCGCCGCTCTTGGTCAGAAACGCTGTTTCGTTCCAGAAACCATACAGGTTGATATGATCGGCCGTGGCGGCGGCGTCCTTCCACGTCTTGAGGATCTTGTCGAGACGCAGCATCACCGCACCTCCACGCGCGGGACGGTGTGTTTGGCTCCGTCGTACCGCGCCTTGTACCTCTCGGATCGAGCGAGAATCTTCAGAAAGGCCGGATCGGTATTCGTGACCCAATGGCCGAAGGCGAATCCGCCGATGAAGACGGCGATTCCGGCCAGCAGGCTGTTGAAGAGATTGAATGCGCCAGCCGCTGCAACACATACAAAAAAGAACAGAGTGCGCTCGACGCCCATGTACGTGAGGGGTTTGTGCAGGCTCTTATAGACGCGGTTCCGCCGTCCCGGCGAGGCGCGTGCGCCGGTGGAGCCGGTCCATTTGCGTATGGTCGTGTTCGACTGCATGGCAAACCCCTCACACTCGAAAGAATTCACGCGGATGCCGCAAGCGGACTTCAACAAGACGATTTTTGAGCGACTTCCCGGACGATCCGCTTCACATCCCCCACAGCCAACTCAGAACGTTGGTAGCGAGCACGGCAATTCCGGTACCGGCTACAATGCCCGCGAGCGCGCGCTTTGCGCCCGGCTCGCCATGAGCAAACTGATACCCGCCAATAACGATAGCGATCAGGCTGGCAACTTTAGCCACTGTCCCAGTGAAGAGGGTCTGGATCGCGGTGAAGCCCGTGTCGAAAGGTGAGCCGCTCTGCGCGAGCGCCAGCGCAGGGAGAATTACGAGAAAGAAACAAACAGTGACGGGTTTGCGCATTCGGCGGAGCCATTGCCGTAGTGCGAGGCGGCGACGCAGAGTGGGCAGGGGAAAGGCGATCATCGAGCACCTCCGGCGGCCCATCTTGGGCCGCGTTATGCCGCAAACGTAGGCCGAAATTCAGCCCCGTGTCCAATAACTTTTTGTATTTTCGGAATAACTTTTTGGCATCCCGCAGTTGCTTGTTGTGAGTTGGATCGACCGAACTATCAATATTTTGCGAAGCCGGTTTTCATTCGCAATGGAAAGGGCTGATCCGCCCAGAGACTCACCGCTCCCAAATAAAAGAGATCGCGTTTTGCAAGAAAAAAGAGCTATTTTTTCTTGCAGGAACAAGTGAGTCATATGCCGCAATCGGTTGAAAATAAGGCTCTATATCGCATCCGCGGAACTGGAGAGGGGTGGGCCTTCGCGTTTCGGGCGAGGTACAACCTTCATCTTCGCAACGTTGCGTAGTTAGCGTCGATCCATCGTTCTACATGATCGACAAAGGCGCGCGCGTGCAGCAGCAGCTCTTCAGCTTCGGTGCCGGTAGCGATGGCGGCGCCAGTGTAGTCGATCTCATTCCGCTTGCGGCGGCAGGCATCGAAGTAATCAGTAAGATGGGCAGCCGATGTCCCGAGCGCCAACTTCGCTCCCTCGAAGGTAAGGCGGTGGTGTCCGGGAACGCTCGCAATGCGGTATCCGGCGCAGGTAATGGCCATTTTTGCCGTCTGAAGTGCTGCGTTGTAGGCGGTGGCAAAACGGCGATCCTCGGAAAGCACAGGAATGGAAGCATCGGCGAGGTCGCGGGCAATTAACCTTCGCAATTCGGCCACTTCTTGAAGGCTCGTCCGGTGACGGTGGACTTTATGCTCTTGCAGCAGCTTCTTCCAACTCATCCAGTGTGCCCTTCAATAGTATGGTTTTCCCCTTCAAGACAGTCGAAAGGAAATGGTCATCGAGGGCTCGTTTGCGGCGAAACTCTTCGGGAGAAAAGAGGGTGACGTTTACCTCGCGCCCGAAGCGGCTCTCGAGTTTCTGCAGGGTGGGCAGCAGATCTATTTGACCAAGCGTTCCGACGACCATCAGATCGACATCACTCTCTGCGTGTTCGGCGCCGCGGGCGACCGATCCATAAAGCATCGCGAGTTCGATTCGGTCCCCGAACCTTTTCACTACGCCCAGCAGGGCTGGCACGATCCCAGTGGTTTTGTCGATCATGCCTCGCAGCTCCGGGAAGATCGGGGAATCGATGTTGGCCTTGAAATAGGTGCGCCGGCCGTCCCGGCGGCGGAGTAGAAGGCCCGCGCGAACCAGGGATTCCAATTCCCGCTGGAGGCTCGAAGGCGTCACCCCCAGGTAACCGGCCAATTCGGTCAGGAACCACCAGCGCTCCGGCTGCAGAAGGGTAGCCGAAAGCACCCCGGCTCGGACGGTCGGGAAGAGCGCTTCGAGTGCAACGGAGGTACGCATAATGCGTGATTATAAACGCATTTTGCGTAGCTTGCGCCAACCACCATTTCGCGATTACGACATGCCTACAATTACGCACATTGCGTAGTTATTAACGCACTATGCGTAAGCAAACTATGACCTAAACTATGACATGCTTTATGACGCACGATTTTGCAAGTGATTGAAAACAAAGCAACAAGCTGCAACGAATTTATCGGTCGTTCTGTGCGGGCTGCGGTTCACGTAAGTGATTGTGGTGCAACGATTTAGATCGTCGCGCTGGACACTTTTTCGTAATAACTCTGGATCAGCATATCGGGGTTCGAATCCCTGGGGGGCAGCCAATAAAATCAACAACTTATGGATGATATCACCCCTGGGTCTCTAATTGTGTCCGCACTATGTCCGTTCTGGATATTCTGATCCCGTACACCTTGGCAATTGGCATGATCTCGTGGCCGTACTCGATGATATAGATCGCAGGAGCTGGCCGAGATAAGAGGACCAATCCTAATCGGCTGCTCAAAGCCTCCTCATTTTCACCCATTTCCGCTTTCAACGCGTTTTTGCCTATAAGAATGGTTAATTCTGACCATTCCGCCGTTTGTCTCCTCAGCAATTCACTGTCAGGGCGCACCCGATGGCAAAGCTATCCGCCCCAACGAAGAAGGCAGGGTGTATAATTTTGCACACCCGGGAAGGCAAGCTGGCAATCCCGGCTACCTCAAATCTCAAGCGGCCACGTACCGTTCCCTACCGCTCCCGTGAAGACCGCATCCGGGATGGGCCATTCAAGAGAATGGGGTGAGAAGCATGACCTTTGACCTCGCCGCATTTCTGGCGACGGCAGGAGTGGGACGAAGAATCATCCGATTGAAGCCCAAGCAAGCCTTCTTTTCGCAGGGAAGTTCGGCTGACTCCATCTTCTATCTTCAGACTGGCCGAGCGAAGCTCACCGTCGTTTCGCAAGACGGGAAAGAGGCCACTATCGCGCTTCTCGCCGCGCGGGAATTCATTGGAGAGGAGTCGCTGGCGAGCGTGGGCGGGCTGCATATGGCCACTGCCACCGCCATTACCGCCTGCACCGCGCTCAAGATAAAGCGGGAAGAGATGATCCGCCTGATGCACGAGGAGCAGGCCTTCTCTGAAATGTACTTGAAATTCCTGCTGGCCCGGAGCATGCGAGCCCAAGCCGATCTTGTTGCGCAGCTTTTCGACTCCAGCGAAAGGCGTCTAGCGAGAATTCTCCTGCTCTTGGCCGAATTTGGTGAGCCGGGGTCACCGGAACACTTGATTCCTCCTATCACTCAGGAGGCTCTGGCAGAGATGATCGGCACCACCCGGTCCCGCGTCAGCTTCTTCATGAATCGCTTTCGCAGGCTCGGCCTTATCGAATACAACGGCCGCATCCGGGTCCATCGGTCGCTGCTCAATGTGGTTCTGCACGATCAATTCCCAGAGCGTAACCCCGAGAGACCTCCTGGCTCGGCCACTCCACGGGTTCGATCAAAGCCGGCCAAGCAAGCGCGGTGAGTGTAGTACGT
The DNA here is from genome assembly GCA_963751285.1 of uncultured Acidobacteriaceae bacterium. GTDB lineage: Bacteria > Acidobacteriota > Terriglobia > Terriglobales > Acidobacteriaceae > Telmatobacter. The sequence goes on from CAVVUE010000023.1 coordinate 302,347, forward strand.
GGCCGCAGTCCCCAATTGACCTCAATCGTTGCCAGGCGGCCATTAGCCGTCCCTAGCATCGACGCCGCCGGGTCTTGATTGCGCTCATTCGACGTGCCCTGTTGCCGCCCCTCTGCCCGCAACCCGGGCACACCAGTTGCCGGTTTCCACTCTTGCGACGCACCCACTGCTTCAGGGTCTTGACCCGCTCGTCGATCTCGTTCCGGCAAACCCTGCAGGCAGGCCAGATGGCGACCCGCCTCTTCGATCGACCCTTGAGAGGCGGTTCTGGGCGCCTGTCCGATCAATGCGACGGGTGAGCTAAATTGAACAGACAATTACCGGTTACGATGCTATCTTCTGCTAACGCAGAGTTGTGTGCTCTGGAACGGAGCGATGGCCCCGTCGCCGCCCCCACGCAGCGCCGATGAAGATGATCCGCGACCAGACCACACCCAGGAAGAGGACGTCTAGATGGGCAAAGTGAACCGGGGGCCCTTTGATACCGCTGCTTTTCTCGCAGCCGAAGGGCCAGGACGAAGCATCAGCAATTACACGGCAAACCAGATTTTCTTTTCCCAGGGAGGCCCAGCCGACTCTGTGTTTTACCTTCAGACTGGCCGAGCGAAGCTCACCGTCATTGCCAAGAACGGCAAGGAAGCGACGGTTACGCTGCTCGCCGCCGGGGATTTTTTTGGCGAGGAGTCGATGGCCGGAGCAGGAACGCTGCGAACGGTCACAGCCTCAGCCATTACCGCCTGTACGGTACTCAAGATCACGACGGCGGAAATACTCCGCGTCCTCGAAGCGGAACATAAGTTCTCCACCTTTTTCGTGAAGTTCATCGTGATTCGGGGCATGCGAACTCAGGCGGATCTCATCGATCAGCTATTCAATTCCAGCGAGAAGCGGTTAGCGCGGACGCTCTTGTTGATGGCGGAGTATGGTGAACCGGGTGCGCCGGAGACACTGATCCCACCCGTAACGCAGGGGACTCTTGCGGAGATGATCGGTACAACTCGATCACGTGTCAGCTTCTTCATGAATCGCTTCAGGAAGCTCGGCTACATTGATTACAACGGCGGCATTCGGGTTCACAAGTCGCTGCTCAACGCGGTTTTGCACGACAAGTTACCAGAGGAGAATGCATCACGGCCCAAACTCCTCGATCCTGCACCCAGTCCAGCACGAACCGCCAAACGAGCCAAGCTCGTGTGAGCAGCGGATTACTCGCATCGGATTGCATGTTGTCAGAGCCAGGCGCAAACCGCCACGACTGACTCGATATGGAGGTTTCATGTCGTTCGGAATTTACGCATCCGGTTTCGTAATCCTGGTGCAAAAATAATCTCCCAAAGTGCTGATATATCGGCTTCTCGTCATCGTTGCCACGAGATTCCAGTCGCCATGCCGACTTTGCGGTACCAATCGTCTTCGCCCGCCAACCGAGTTGGCATTTGGATCGGATCGCCATGAAGTCTTGACATTTGGCGGGATAATGTCAGCATCAACCGCAACACGAGGAGGATTGAGATGTCTGAGTACGTTTATGACTATCAGAGCAATCGGGCCGTCTACTATCTCAGCGGCAAATACGTATATAGCGCAGAGGACAACCAAGCCAAGTTCTACATCAGCGGTGATTATTGGTACCCTTATCCATCTTCTTCAACCCCGGCTTTCTACCGGAGCGGCAAATACCTATACCCGTATCCCTCGTCATCATCGCCAGAACTCTACTTCAGTTAAGAAACTGCCGGGTGCCCCATCCTCCGCTTCTTTCCGGCGCCCCCGCCCAAAAGCGTTCATCAGTTCAGTCGCCATTTTGATCGCATGATCTACGATACCGGCTCTCCAATCAGCCAAAGGACGCCGAATGCTACGGCGATCAACGCTTTGGCACCCCGCCGTAAGATTCCCGTCGAAATGCCGACCCTTCGTTCCTAATCTGCGGTCGATGAGCGCTTTGGGAATTTGCACTAAGCCAGGTCCGCGTTCTGACAAGGCACCGCGAACTCCAAGACCCAAGCAAGTCCATCACACGACGATTGCAAACAAGGGAAAAGCAGAGTAGAAGTTGGATTATCTGGACATTGAGCATTGTAGAGCTAAGAAATCATTTAGAGACAACCCATGCTGGTGCGCGATTAAAAGCTGTTCAAGCCTGGACAAGGAGGGGTACAACATTTCTCCTTCGATACGTCCACCCTCAACGTAGAACAGAGCCTCTCCCAATGCCTTCAGCGTACCCTTTTCCGTTTAGGCACCTGTTCCCGTTCTTGCTGTTCACCCTTCCTAAGTATCCGTCTCGATTTTCCACCACCCAACTTCCGCTGCAAAAGCCCACTTCGCAGTAGAATCCATGCAGAATCCTCGAGTTCCCCTCCCCCACCGTGAAACTCGTTCGGCTACGTGTCGAAAGGAGGACACCCAATATGCACAACCGATACTTTTGGGGCGCAGCGTTTGCGCTTACCGTCATTCTTGCGGGTTGTAAGCAGTCTCCGCCACCACCCGCTCCAAACACCCATGACGCGGACGTGAAAGCGATTAGCGATCTTGAAAACGCCACGGTGCAGGCAATTGTTGCCAAAGATTTGGACAAGGCAAGCGCATTTTATGCCGACGACGCATCTCTTTTCATGCCGGATGGCCACGTATTCAACGGAATGACGGCGATCAAGGCTGCGTTGAAGCCGATGGTTGCAGACAAGAACTTTTCCTTCACGATCTCCTCGGAAAAGGTGGATGTTGCGAAATCAGGAGACCTCGGCTACGGCTATGGCGCTTACACCATGACCATGACAGGCCCGAAGACAAAGAAGGTGCTCACAGAGAAAGGCAGGTACGTCACGGTCTACAAAAAACAGGCCGACGGCGGTTGGAAGGCTATTGTGGACATTGATAGCGAGGACGCTCGGCCTCACCTTCAGGGGGCACCCAAAAGCAAGCAAAGAGTTTCACATCATAAGCGCCCAAGGAAATAGGCTCTGGACATTAGCGCCCTGCCTAAAAAACTCTTCGCACATTGGCCGGGATTCCTCCCGGCTCTTTGCCAGCTTTTGGGGGTAGCTTTGGGGTATGTGTAGCAACAACTGGGAAGTGGTTCTCTTGGAGGGGCTTGGATGAAAGGGCTGGCCGTTAGAGAAATTATACGCCCGTCAGACGCACAAAAGCCTCTCGGAAACGATGGTAGTGGTGGCCTTTAATTCGATTCCTCTAAACACAGACTCGTGATGCGAGTCCCGGAAGCCTAAAAGCCTAAACAACCCCCAAAACTAATCTTGCATCACATTTGCCGCGCCTTGCGCCAGTCTCATGGGTCAGATTCAAAAGTGGCCATGCATCTTGCGCGTTGTGACGGATCGCGTCCGTGACGACTTGCGGCTTCGGGGCACTGCTCTCTAAGGGGGAGAAAGATCGAATGGAGTCCTTCATCGAGCAATTCAGAATCCGCTCTCTGCGCGGCCAAATCGACGCGTCACGTCTCTGTAGCTTATCGCTCACCGTTCAACTTGAAGGGGCGCGAACGGACACGGAGAAGGTAGAAATCGCTTGGAGACAGGAGAAGGCACTCAAGCAGACTCAGATCATGGAACTAATGCTCGAAGTGCTGGAGGGTCAGGTACGGGATGGGGTCAGAGAAGCGGATTCAGTAGCACTGTGAGAAAAGAGGGTGGAGCTGAGTCGTGCCCTTCTTCGTTTTCGTATCGGATACGCCGAGTCGAGCCGGATGCCTGTCCCCGGTGCTTGAATTCCGTCACCCTTGGCTTGCCTTTGTTCTTTTCTTTAAAAAGCATGAGCGACAGAGCACAGGCTTTCCATGAATCGGCTCGAATGGAACTGTGGCTTGCGCCCCGCATTCACTGCATGTAATGGAAGTCTCAATGCGTGCCTTGCCCAGCGCAGCCTTATGCCGCGCCCTGCAAACCGGGCATCTCTTGGGTTCGTTGGTATAGCCTCTCTCATGGAAGAAAGCTTGCTCACTTGCTGAAAACAGAAATCTGGCCCCACATTCGACGCAAGTCAAAGTCCGGTCAACGTACTCCACATCGAGCCTCCAATTTTGGGGAAGTGGGTAAACTCTACGCCGCACGCTGCGGTGACGTAGATCAAGGGAAGACCCATTCTGAGACGAGTGAGCCTTCATTTGCAGCAGTTGAAGCTTTGCCCCCACAGAGTTCCGATGCATGGGTATGGACGGCTGGTCTCAGATCGAATAAGTACGGGTGAATCAGAGGCCGTAAGTGCCATTTTTGGTTTTCTCTTCACGAACATCGTCGTCCGCTTGCGCAGATGCACTCATGGCCTTGCTCAGACGCCTTCCGCACGTTTTCCATTCCGCCCAAGTGCAATGCTCCTTCCGGCAGTCAAACTCGCACACCGCAACGTCTTTCGGCACTTCTTGGACGATCTGGTCTTTGACCCAGCCCCAGAGCCATTTGAAAGAACCGCAGCTCTGCGACGTTTTCATGGGAACCCATTTGTCACCCGTTTTATTTAACGATTTGGTAAGCAAAAAGATTCGTGCATCGTGTTGATGTGCTCAAACCCTAGATTCTTGATACGCCACGCGCCCATCGACACGCCGCTTCCATCCACCCGCGACTCCTTCACCGCAGGGGTAAAGGATGCGGCGGCGTGCCTATTTGCTTCTCGTGATCCTCGGTTTTTGAGGTCACAACGCATCATCAATCGTGGATGTGTGAAAGGATGGCACTTCTAAGCGAGCAAACTTGACGGCATCACACTACAGCCGCATCAAGCTGCTTTTCATCCGATCAAATCAGGGTTGAAATCGACAAGCTATATTGACCCTACTTTAAGACCTTTACGTCGATCCGAAGTGTTCCACATCACATTCCTGAGTGCGGCGGCCAATGCCGGAGTAGCCGGATCATTCGAACAATTCGTAGTGAGTGACTGTCGGTTCGAACTCCAGCAGGTAATTCTCGCCCTCCGGGTAGTACTTGACGGCGTTGAGAAAGGCACCGGCGAAGGACGCATTGGCATCTTGCCTTGCCGCCCGTCCCCGCCAAGTTTTACGATCATTCAAGGACAAGCCAACGTGGACGCAATTGAGGCAATCAAGACCCGCCGATGCATTCGTGCATATACGGAACAAAACGTTGCGCGAGGGATTATCGTGGACGTAATCGACTGCGGTCGTCTTGCCGCGACCGCACGCAATGAACAGCCGTGGGAATTCGTGGTTCTGACTGACCCCAACCAGCTACGGAGTATCGCCAACAAAACCGACTACGGGCGCTTTATCGCTCAGGCCCCGGTGTGCATTCTCGTTCTATGCAAGGATTCGAAATATTACCTTGAGGACGGCTCCGCTGCCACTCAGAACATCTTGGTAGCCGCCAAAGCTCATGGGCTGGGGGCGTGCTGGGTTGCTGGTGACAAGAAGGGATACTCCGACGAAGTCTGTCGTGAAATTGGCGCTCCGAAAGGATACAAGCTGGTCAGCATGATTCCTATCGGCCACCCGGCAGAGCAGCCAATTAAGGTGAAGCGGCCTCTTCACGAGGTTGTTCACTGGGGCAAGTTCTAGCTAAACTCGTCTCGCGGGTGCGCCGGACGTTCGCAGTCTCCTCAGCCTCCGGTACCCCACTTTCGGGTCGGGAGCAGCGTGAGGTTCGACCCGGAGTTGATGCCTAATTGGCTTGAGGCGCGGTCGATTCGTGTTCGCTGACGGGTGAGAGTCAGCTTAGGACTAATTCCGGCGAAGTTCCTTGGCTCCTTATCAAATCACAGGCGCTCTCGGTCCCGCAGATCATGGGGAAACAGTTTGGGTCTGTTCCCGGTCATTTGGGGGCCAAAAAAGCGAGAGCGCCAACTTGACATTAACAAATCACAGAGTCACAGTCTGGCATTTCACGGTAAGGAGGAATCAAGATCGCAGACAGGCTCTCGACGGCCAGACGCTCGATACACCGCCGTCAGATTGCCGCCGTTGAACGCAACAGCACCACGAATCAGCGAAGCCGATCCGTGACCATCACGAGAAGACCTATTCCTTGGCGGGCGCGACCACATACACATACTTCATCGGTTCCATACCCGTGTTCTTGACGTTGTGGCGGGTTGCGGGCGGAATATAGACCATCATCGGGGCAGTAAAGGGAATGCTGACCTGACCTTCAATCATTGCCTCGCCGCGCCCATGCAAGATAACAAGGGATTCTTCATTGGCCCCCGTAGTATGCCAACCTACCGTCTCGCCGGGCAGCAGATGCACAAAACCGCTACGCATCCCCGCAGTTTGAGGCACACCTTTGAGCAAGGGGCAATCCCCATGGGAACACTGGAGCGGAAAAATTAGCGGCTGTGGCTTGGCAGTTTGGGGCGCGACGAAAGGGGCTGTTAGAAAGACCGTCGCTGTGATAGCGAAAAGCGACTTGAGCATGATGGCGACATTTTACAAGGACGGAGCCTCAGCCCCACCCCTGATTCTGCCCCAGACTAGAGTCATGCTTCGCGTCTATCTGTCCTTCCAACTCCGCAACGGCTGGCATTGCCAATTTCTTGAGGAGGACTTGAAGGCCTCGCTGCCCCGAAAGCTGCACTTCTACGCTGGTGATTGCAGCTTCCATCATCGCCGCTGTTCGGCTGGCACGAGATGACATCAGCAGACCGTCACCCCGGCTGCATTCCGTGATTGCAGACAGCGTGGGGCTGGCAAGGGTGATTTTCGACAGGATCGTGCGATAGTCCTTCTTAAATCTGACATCAAATCTCAGAGAACGCCCGACGAGCAGTCCGAACCTCAGCCGCGAGTACCCGTAGCAACTTGGGATATAACGACGGGTTCGCTTGCATCACATCCTCAAAGTCGGCGCGAGGCACGAACCTAACCTCGGCGTTTCTGCGAACCATCGTGGTCAGAGAGTAAGGTTCGTTCCCAATGATTGCAGGAAGGCCGAGCAAACAACCAGCGCCAGCACGAAGGCACCTGACGGCCTTGCCCGTTGTCGATTCCAACATGAGGTTAGCTTCTCCACGCTGGAGAATGTACAGACCGGTCGGTACGGTTCCTTGTTGAAAGAGGACGCGGCCTTCGCGGCAAGAGATGGGCTGGGATCGCTTCTCCAACTCTTTAATTAGCTCGGCGTCAGCCTCGAAAGAGTTTTGTTTCAACGATGGCTCCCTTTGACCGCTGCAAGAAGTTTTATGGCAGGTATAGATGGCAGATAATGTCACCCTTTGATTCCAGAGAGATGTAATGTGCGACACATTAAGACTCAAGCCTATAATCTGACCACCATGCCGGTTCCGTTCCATCCCGCCGTGCCGATTGCTTTCCATCCTAACTACTTCTTCATTTGCCCCAACTGCGGAAAGCGCATAGAGGTGATTATTGATTTCGAGAAGGTGGATCGGAGACCAAATGCAGAAATATTTCTGAATTGCTTGCCACCGGGTGGCTGTAGATGGTCAGGCGAACTTCCTATGTTTAAGGGTGCGCCAATACCGGAAGTTCCGGGGACATCTTCGCGATGAGAAACCCATGTAGGTTATGGCGATTGACTCGTCAAGCATGTGTTGGAAGGCAAATGGGGGTATATTGATGCATCCGGGAAAATAAAACGGAGATTCCAGGCAAAGAAGGCAGGAACTCGTGGCTCAGTACAAAGGAATTGTTAAGTTTTTCAACAGCGCCAAGGGCTACGGATTCATCGGACGTGACGACGGACCGGATGTATTCGTCCACTACTCAGCGATTCACTCGGGTGGATACAAGTCGCTGAAGGAAGGCGACGTAGTCGAGTTCGACATAGTCGAAGGCTCGAAAGGTCCTCAGGCAGATGCAGTGATTCTCGTCAAGGGCACAGTCCCCGGCACAGCCTGACAGCGCGGACTCCCGGTGCGGTATGCCTATGCCTTGGGAATCAGCGATTCAGCACAGCCGCGCTCTTCCTTCTCCTGTCTTTCAAGCAGGTCAATCATAAGCTGCAAGACGTGGCCTTCCTTCAGCATGTCGTCCCAACGATAGGCGAGTCCTGCCTTCTGGTTAGTCGAGAACTCCATCTCCAGAGATTCGCAATGGAATTGGCGCAGTAACCATCGCGCTTTCAGAGTTTGGATTCTGAGTTTGCTGATGATGAGTTCCATGGTTTGACCTTCGAATCACCCTTCTTTACGCCACACCAATTCTCTGCCTGTCCCCATAGGCACAGTTTACGCCGATCCGTCCAGCGCCGAGCGTCTGTGTCAATTCAAACTGCACCACTATGCGTTCATCGCTGGGTGCCCACTCACCGCGATTGACAAACAAGTTGCCGTAATGACCGGCACTCTCGATGAGATGAAGCTATTAGAATAATTGACTTATCTTCAGGGAAAGGCGCTACCCGGACGGGGTACAATCTCCCCATGAGCGGGAAGCAGAATTTACACAACCTGATGCGGAAAGTTATCAAGGTCTCGCCGGAGGAATTGAGGCGCAGGACTGGAACGGGTGAGAAACAAGCCAAACGCCCCACTAAGGCGCAGGACAAAGGGGCGCGGAATGTTTGAGCAAGAGAAGGTCACCAACCAAAACGTCTACATCAAGATCGCCGGGACAAAGCGTCCAGTATGCCTCTTCATCAAAGAATGGACCGCCGCAGGAATATGGGTACAGAGCGAGGACTTGCACCTCGAACTCGCGCAACTAGCCAACGAACAGGAGATACCGGGGTTCCTTGAGAAAGACCCTGTCATCTTCCTGCCCCATCATCGCATCGAGTGGGTGATGGTGACGGCGAAGGCGATTCTCCGATAAGCCGGTGGATTAGCCCGGTAGACAGAGGCGACGAGGCAGTGGTCATGTGCGGACGTTACGGCAGCCACTCGCGAAGCACACGCACTGGACAGGTTTCAGGGTGCTCCCCGAAGGGGATGGCAACCTCGCGACCCTCACCCTCTTGATCCGTCTTCGAGTGACGCAGGTGGATCACAAGCCCAAAATCGGCGGAGAAGACTAGATCGGACATATATATTGATGCGAGTTCCGATCGGCGGAAGGCGCCCGCGAACCCAACGAGCACCAGGGCACGGTCGCGCAGGCCGAGCAGACCTTCGGGGCAAGGAGCGACGATGCGGCGAACATCGTTCAACAGCAGTGGATCTTTCCTTTCTGCGCCACGCCCAGCGTGCGGCGGGCGCCTTTCAAGACTTCGCCAACAACAAAGTTTTTGGTCGATGCAGGTGAGTCTTTGATTCCTGCAGCCTGATGAGCTTTGGAGATGGAAGCCAAGCGTGCAGCGAGTCCCTGATCTGATCCGGTTGAAGCATGGGGAGTGACAGCAGTTCTTCGACCGGTGTCGTGGCAAGGACTGCGTTCTGTTCGCTTGAGAGCGGTGGGAGACGGTGACCGGACTGTGAAGCGATGACGACCCCCGAGCCGCCGCGAGCGATGACGTTGCCAAACTCCTCCAGCACCAGCGCGGTTCCGTAGAGATCGACTTTGAGGATCGTCTCAGGAGAGGCTTGCGACGGGGAGACACCTGCGGCATGGATGACGCCGAAGACCTCGCCCAGCTTGGTGGCTGCGTCAACCAGCGAATGCACTGAGGAGCGCGAGGCGACGTCCACGACGGTGGTGGTTACATTGAACCCAGCATCACTGAGCGTCTTCGCGGCCCCATCGGCGTTTTCCTGGCGTAGGTCGGCCAATAAGACGTGTTTTCCTGCACCGATCCGGCGCACAATTGCCTGACCTATCGATCCAGCTCCAATTACAACGATCACTTGTGTCATTCTGTTCCTCACTTCATGGGCTTCGAACGCTGCTCCATTGTTTCTAATGGCGACTCGCTGAGGCGACGCGCAGATCGTTCTGCACGCGCTCGGGTTCATCTTCGAGCGGCTGGTTGGAGATATCGCGCACGCCGTCCAGAGCGCCGTCGGTATCTGGAACGAGAGCGGCGAAGAGGGGGTCAAGGTCCCGTTGCGCCGCGCCTTTCTCCGCGACGAGTTCAAATGTCTTGCGCAGTGCAGGCTCAGACCCGAGGCTGCGGACAAGAACCTGCGCGATCTGCTGTCGAGCAATCACACCGTCGCTTGAGTTGCCAGCTTGGCGCGTGTCGCCTTGCAGAAAGACCAGCCTGTGTTCGTCGGACTTGTTGTAGTCGAACCAGCCAGGCCGCACGATGGTGTAAGGCGATCCGCTCGCCCGCACTAACCGCTCCGAGCGACGCTTCCAGTCGTGCGCTTCAGTGCTGCGGTTGTAGGACCCGGTCCGATTCGTCACTCCGATGGAAGTCATTAACGCGATGCGCACCTTTCGTGAGCCAATCGCCGACAGGACGTTGCGCACGCCGCCGTAATCAACTGTCTCCGCGCCAATCTTCCCAGCACCATCCGAACCGTGCGTAAAGACAATGGCATCGACGCCCTCGACGGCCTTGGCAAGAGTATCAGGACGCGTAAGATCACCTACAACGATCTCGGCCTTTGCATGGAGGCGACGTGCTTTTTCGGGACTGCGCACAAGCGCGCGTACCGAATGGCCTTGGCGGAGTGCTTCTTCAACCACGAGGCGTCCAATGCTACCGGTCGCGCCGACAACGAGGATGTTCATGAAGGCTCCTTTCGTCAAACTTGATCTCTTTCGACAGGCAATAGCGTGCAGCGGGCTTGCTATGCGAAAGGTGTGGTCCAAGCGCAAGGCGGGCCGCGACAAAGTTGTCCCAGTCTCTGGCGTCGGGAAGAGACGGAATCGTCACAAGCTCTCCCTGGTCGAATCCAGCCAGTGCAGCATCCACCAGGTCCGTCGCTTCCATGATCTTGTCTGGGGAAAACCTCTCATCGACTGAGACTCCCAACCGGCTGAAGAACTCCGTTCGAGTAGCCCCTGGGAGAACCACTTGCAACTTCACGCCCTTGGGTGCTGCTTCTGCGTGCAGTCCCTGCGTCAGGTTGAGGACGAACGCTTTGGTGGCGGTATAGGTGGCGTTGACTTGTTCGGGATGGAGAGCCGCGATCGATGAGACGTTAATGATCGCACCCTGGCCGCGTGCCGCAAAGGTCTGAGCTGCTGCGATTGCAAGTCGATGAACTGTGACCACGTTCAGTTCGAGGACCCCTTCGAGCCAATCGACATCCTCTACAAGCACCTGCTTGGGAGTGCCGATACCCGCGTTGTTAACAAGAAGAGTGATGGTGGCGTCTGAACGCAAACGCTGCTCGACCAGGCGAACCTCGGCGCGCGAAGTCAGGTCCGCGATCAATACATCGACCTCAACGTCACTTTCTGCCGCGACCTGTTTTGCAAGGGCATTCAGCCGTTCTTCACTGCGAGCAACCAGGACGAGATCATAGCCGCGCTTTGCCAAGCGGTCGGTATAGGCTGCGCCTATACCGGACGACGCACCTGTAATCAGAGCCGTACCAGGTTTTGCCATGTTCGAGATCCTCCTGCTTTCTTGCCAATAGCTTCATGTCAGGTTCAATCACAAATCATCCCATTGAACGCTTCCTGAATGGCGAGTCATTCGGAGCTGTCATCGGGGCGCGCCTGACCAGTATTTGTTCACAATGCACTCACTTCATCCACGCACCGTAACCCGTTCAGCGTCCGGGGATATCCGATGAATGGCAGCAATTGCGTCAGCACATCAATAAGTCGCGCGCGGCTGTTGCCAACGTGGATGTTGGCGGCCACATGGCCCTTGACCTGCGCATCGCATCCGCCGAGCGAAACCAGCATGCTCAGCGTAAGCAGCTCGCGAGTAGGAATATCGATGCCGCCGCGCGCAACGTGATCGCCAAAGCAGTTGGCCGATAGATAGCGCTGAATGTGCATTTGATCTTCGGGGGCGGAGGCGTAGAGCTTCTCTACTCGATCCGCGCCTATGATCTGTCCTTGAACCTCGCGGCCTTTGTCGGCGCGAGTCTCGGGGGTCGTTGTGGATTGGCCATGAAGTGGCATCTTGATGCCGCGTTCGCTAAGCACTTCGTTGGTGGCGTGGAGAAAGTCATAGACTTTGGCCATGCCCACATACGGCACGGCCTGGTAGACGATCTCTTTTGTTTCGACCGGAGTGACGCCGACAATGAGCGCAGCGCCGAGCGTGATGCGGTACTCGCGAAGGGCTTGGCAGGCGATCATCGATGCCAGTTGCACCATCAGGCGGGTGCGCGGGTCCAGGTTGCCATGCTGCAGCACCTCGTCGAATGCAAAGTTGTCAAAGACCTCGATTAGCTCCGGGTCGGTCACTGCCAGTGTCGACGTGTGACCGGGGAAGAGATCATCGTGATTCTTTCGTGCCTGTTCGCTGATTGCCATCGTGATTCTCCTTGTCATTCACGCGCTCCCGGCACACGCTCGTGCCAGGGAGGCTTTCTTGCCGACACCGACTGGCTCTAGCGGCCGACGCGACTTGCGAGTTGCGCGGGGTAGCGGGCACCCTGCACTTCAATGCTGGAAACTGCGCTCTCAATCTCCGCAAGATCGCCAGCGGTCAACTCCACGGCAGCGGCGCCGAGGTTTTCCTGTAGCCGATGCAGCTTGGTGGTTCCAGGGATGGGAACGATCCAGGGCTTCTGAGCGAGCAACCAGGCGAGAGCAATCTGCGCGTTGGTTACGCCCTTTTGTGCGGCGATTTTGCTGAGCACATCTACGAGCGTTTGGTTGGCCTTGCGGTTCTCCGCATCGAAACGCGGCACAACGTTGCGGAAGTCCGTGCTGTCAAAGGTGGTGTTTGCGTTGATGGCTCCGGTCAGAAAGCCTTTGCCGAGCGGGCTGAAGGGGACGAAGCCGATTCCCAACTCTTCGAGCGTGGGCAGGATCTCCTTCTCCGGCTCGCGCCACCAGAGCGAATACTCGCTTTGCAATGCGGCAACTGGTTGTACAGCATGAGCGCGGCGAATGCTTTCAATGCCAGCTTCCGACATGCCGAAGTGCTTCACCTTGCCCTGCGCGATGAGATCCTTCACGGTGCCGGCGACTTCTTCGACGGGAACATTCGGATCAACGCGATGCTGATAGAGCAGATCGATCACGTCGGTGCGCAGACGCTTCAGTGCCGCCTCCGTCACCTCGCGGATGCGCTCCGGCCGGCTGTCCATCCCCATGGCGGGCTTGCCTTCAACAAAGCCGAACTTGGTGGCGATGACAACCTTTTCGCGGAATGGTGCCAGCGCCTCTCCAACAACCTCTTCGTTCAGGTTGGGGCCATAGGCTTCTGCCGTGTCGAAAAACGTAACTTCGTTTTCATATGCAGCCCGAATCAGCTTGATGGCATGTTCCTTTTCTGTTGACGGGCCATAACCGTAGCTGAGACCCATGCAACCCAATCCCAGAGCTGAAACTTCAAGGCCGCTCTTTCCCAATGTGCGCTTCTGCATTGTTTCTCCCTTTGTAAATCTGGTTGTGTGTCGAATCCTTCCAATCAAGCTGAGAGGTGAGCCACGAGGCTCTGTTGTTGGCTTATGCGGGGTTCGGCAGTAATCCGGCGAGCATCGCTGCAATCACGCCGCCATCGATCAGAAGGTCGCTGCCCGTCACGAAGCTGGCATCGGGTCCTAACAGGTACGAGGCCGCCACAGCAATTTCATCCGGCGATGCCATCCGCTTGGCCGGCGACGCATCGATCATCGCGCGGTAGATGTCGCCAATTGGCGAGTTCAACTCGTGCTGTGCGAGAGGCGTGGCGATGATGCCCGGACTGATGGAGTTCACACGCGCGCCACGTTTGCCCCAGCTGATCGCCGACGCCTGAACACGCAGATGGTTTGCGCGCTTCGAGACGATGTATGCCACCATGGAATTCGGAACTGCATCCGGGCCGAGGAAAGGCTTGGCCAGGAGTTCATCCGCAGGTGCAAAAGCCAAATCATGTTCCTGCTCGGCAGGAAGGCCAGTCGACATATGCCCAGCCATACTCGACACGATCAACCCGGACCTTCCCGGAGCAATGACACGTTCGAACTCCTCGAAGACGACGGCACTGCCGTACAAGTCGACGGCGAGCACTCGATCCGGCGGGGCCATGTTGGGCGAGACCCCAGCTGTGTTGACAACGTTGACCACGCTTCCAAGCGCGGCCGCTGCATCCGCCAGAGCGCGTACAGATTCACGCGATGATACGTCGACCTTGAGTGCAGACACCTTGTAGCTGGCTGCCTCAAGTTCCTTCGCGGCAGATTCCAGCAGACTCTCGTTGAAGTCTGCCAGGAGGATGTGCTTGCCGAAACCCTGACGGCGAGCGATCGCCATTCCAATACCGCCGGCACCGATTACTACGACTACTTCCCGCTTCATATGCGTTTCTCCTCAATGGAATGCGACCCGCTTGGGATTCTTCGCATGGGGCTGAGCTTCCCAACTCATGTCGATAACCCCGTGCGCCTTGTTGAGGCGATCTTGCATCTTCCGACACCTCGATACTACGGAGAAGCGGGTTTTGAGCGGTATCACGATCCTGCGAACTTATTGCCTAATCCTCCGAACAGCCCATTTTTCCGTACACGCAATACCGGTCCGGCGCTACCCTGAAGATGGAGCAGCAGAATGCAGATGGAAGCGGCAAACAAGGCAGAACAGCCTCGAGCGGCCAGCACCGGCCGAACCGGTGATGGGGAGCAGGCGATTGCCCTGCGGTCCGAGTTGGCCCGCAAGATCGCCGCCCATATCCAGGCGGAAGGCGACCAGGCTACTTTGGTGCCGGGCCTGGTCCTGTTTCGCCGGACCGCCCTCACCAGCTGCTACTCGGCCACCTACGAGCCCTCCATCATCGTCTATGCGCAAGGCCAGAAGCACGTCAACATCGGCGGCGCGATGTACGTGTGTGATGAGTCCACGTTACAGCTCACTTCGGTCGACATGCCGGTCATCAGCCAGGTGACCCAGGCGAGCCAGGAGAAGCCAATCCTGGCCCTGATTCTCAAGCTCGATATGCCTTCGGTTCGCGAGATCCTGAGTCAGGAAGAGTTCCTGTCAGCGGATGTCTGCGCGGGTACACGCGGCATGGCGATGGGCAAGTCCACGCCGGAGTTGCTCAGCTCCTGCATACGCCTGCTGGACCTGCTTGACACTCCGCGTGACATTCCCTTCCTCGCTGGTCTGATGCAACGGGAAATCGTCTATCGCCTGCTGAGATCACCCCTGGGCAAGCATCTGCGCGCAATCGCAACGCTCGGAGAGCAGAGCAATCGCACGGCCAAAGCCGTCGTCTGGCTCAAGGAGAACTTTTCGAAGCCTCTTCGCGTGGAGGACCTCGCCGCCGTGGCCAAGATGAGCGTATCTACATTTCACCAACACTTCCGCACACTGACCCAGATGAGCCCGTTGCAGTACCAGAAGCGTATGCGATTGCACGTGGCACGCGTACGCATGATGACCGAAGGCTTGGACGCAGCCAGCGCCGCCTTCGAGGTCGGCTACGAGAGCGCCAGCCAGTTCAACCGCGAGTACCGCAGGCTTTTCGGACTGCCGCCAATGCGCGACGTCAAAGCGTGCCAACTGGTCGAAATCGAGCAAAACAGAAACTAGATTAGCGGATGCTAAGGCCGAAGCGCTCATTGAGCTATTCAAACCCAATCAGAGTTCCCGGCACGTGGCTGTAAAACCGGCATCTCGAGCAAATGCGCCAGAAACCTGTTGCGTCGACCGTTTGAGCTGGCAGAGATTATCAATCGCATATGGGCGGTACAGCAGAGCTGATGCAGGGCGCATTCAGAACTTGAAGCGCCAGCTCCGCTTCGCTGTCAATGATTATTGATGACATCTGAGAATGACCCGTTCCCGGATGCCAGACGGATGCGGCCACTTGCGCGATTTGAGCTAGCGCAAGCGGGCTCTTCCGTCTGTGTTTGGTCCATATCAATCTTATTTTCTGTGAGTTGGCTGGAGGAGGATTCTTGACAAGACAAATATAACAAAGTATGTTATATTTGTGACGAGAGAAAACGATGACCGGTTTGGATCTCAAGCACGCACGTCAGAGCGTGAATTGTACACAAGCTCACGCTGCCGCCAAACTCGGTTTGACGCAGGCATATTTGTCGATGCTGGAACGCGGCCGCCGCCCGATGACGTCTGTTCTTGCGACCGAAGTACAGAAGGTTTTTAACCTTCCCGCCACGGCATTACCTCTCGAGACCGAGGAGAGATCTTCTTTGGGAGAGAGTGAGTTTAAATCGGATCTCGGGGCACTCGGATACCCGGGATTCGGTTATCTGCGCGGCAAGCCCAAGCGCAATCCAGCACAATTGCTCTTTTGCGCGCTCGATCAACCGGATCTCGATACCCGGGTCGTAGAGGCGCTTCCCTGGCTGACCTGCACGTACGCAGATATGAATTGGGATTGGCTGGTGCGCAACGCCAAATTGCGCGATCGCCAGAATCGATTGGGGCTTGTGGTGACACTGGCTGGAAAACTAGCTCAGAGGGCCAACGACAGTGTTCGGTCACAGAAACTGACTGAAAACCGCGCTCTGCTCGAACGGTCGCGTCTCGTGCACGAAGACACGCTCTGCCACGAGTCGATGACCGAAGCTGAGCGCAGGTGGTTGCGGCAACACCGTCCACCGGAGGCCAAGCACTGGAATCTTCTCACCGATCTTGACGTGAGAAACTTGGCATATGCCCCCGCATAACCAGGTTCCGGAGCCTTGGTTCTCCTTTTTAAACGAGCTGGATCGACTCGCAACAACTACCGTGCGTCTGGATTGCATCGGCGGGTTCGTCGTTACCATGCTCTACGGGCTGGAACGTCCAACTGCCGACGTGGATGTGATCGGGATTGCGCCATTATCGGCGGCATTCGTCTTCGACAAAGTCGCGATGCAAGGCGGAGAACTGCATCGAAAGTACGGAACCCGAATACCGTTTTGGGGAGAGTCGAGGCATTACCCTTGGGAGATTGCAATTTTGCAAGGATGTGCCCATTGCAAATCTGCAGCCAGAAATGAGTGAAGTAGTACGCGTAGCACGGTTCCAGCCTAAAACTGAATGCAATTTTGCAATGTGGTTTTTCCCATTTTTGGAGAGTCGGGATACTTTGGACGAAATCTTTGCGGTGGTTGTAAAAGCAGCCGATTGTATCCAAGCTATTGAAAATGATCGGCTTCGTAGTGGAAAACCTAAAAAACTGGGTCGCGAAGGTGGGTTGAGAACTCAACGTGAGAGTGATAAAGCTTCGGTAACCGTTTGAGCCGCTGAGATCGTAAGCAGAGTTCCGGAGAATGGTTGCTGAAGCACGGGAAAGAAGCTTCTGGCCTGGACTACCCGATGATTTGTACCAGCGAGATTGTTAGTGTAGCGCAGTTATCGAGTGAGTCCGATAGCCGCAGTCGGGGGCGTGGAAAAGTGGTAAGCGTTGTTTGCTTTCCATTTTTCCATGCTGAGGCTCGTCAAAATTCAATCCGCCCATAGTCGCACCTGCTATTAATTGTTAGGGGAGCAGACGGCGAGCCGCGGTCGGCACGACCGGCTGCGCTTCCGGTCGGCTTGGGACCTGGGGACAGTCTGCGAATAGTGTTGAGAGCGGGAAAAAAGCGCAGAACGGCTCAAGAGCGAAAACGGCTCGTCACTTTCGATTTCACCGGAAATCGACTGCAGGGCCAAATTAGGCGGCGATGTCGTAGCGATGGTGTAACCCGCCGAGCCTTGGCCTGGAGACCACGTTCATATTCATTGGCGCACTCCTCACCGCCTTCCGGCCTGCCGGAGTTTGCTTGTCCAACCCGAGATGAGTTCGGTCCCCTTGGTAATATCGAACGTACTCAGTCATAAGTCGTTTCAGGTGGCGTTCGTTGAAGACGATCACGTGGTCCAGCAGATCACGCCGGCAGGAGCCGACGAATCGTTCCGCCACACCGTTCTGCCAAGGGCTTTGAAAACTGGTGCCGGCCTGCAGGCTTTCAGACAACGCATTATGGCCCAGTCGGCCGTTCATGCCGGCCAAGGTCAGCGGAGACAGCCCCGCCGTCGTAATTCAAAGTGCAATCGAAAGCTGGTCCTTCTTCAACTCCGACACCCCGATTTTGGCGAACGACAACGAGATTAAAGGCAAGTTTTGTTTGCATGCCAGGAAATTTGCCCGATCTGCTTCCGACGGAGAAGATTTTCCTGCGATCATCCCAGTGCATGTGAATCGTGGCCCGATCGCCATGTTCGTATGCGTAGCCATCGCCATTGTCTTCATACAACTCGAAGTCGGCGTCCTTCCCGCCATAAATACGGATCTCGAGCGGATCCGGAGTCTCCGCGGTTGACTGAACAGCAGGTCCCATAGGAATAATACTGCCTGCTTTGACCAGGATGGGAATCCTGTCAAGCGGGGCATCCGCCACGATCGCCTGGCCGCCACGGTATGTCTGTCCCGTCCAGAAATCGATCCAGTTGCCGCTCTCTGGCAGGACCACACTGCGAGTTGTAGCGTTCCTCGTGGTGACTGGATCGATCATCAACGAGTCGCCGAAGAGGAATTGATCGGCGGTATCCCGCAGTGCGAGATCATTCGGGTAGACAAACGGCAGCGCCTGCATGATTGTTCCGCCACGGCTGGTGACCTGCCACGCACCGGAGTAGATGTAAGGCATCAGACGATACCGCAGCTCGTCGTATGCCGTTAGGATCTTCTCGACCTCGGGGCCGTAGTTCCACATTTCGGTCCGAGAACGGTAGCCGTGAATCCGGAAGATCGGGCAAAACGTGCCGAATTCGAACCAGCGAATGAGCAGCTCGTGGTAATCGGTCGAGGTGTATTGATCTTCTGGGCGGAAGAAACCGCCGATATCCGTTGTCCAATAAGGAAAGCCAGACATCGCGAAGTTCAGACCGGCCGGGATCTGGCGCCGCAGCGTCTCCCAATTGGCCGAGATGTCGCCTGACCACGATATAGACCCGTTGCGCTGCTGCCCGGCATAGGCCGATCGCGACAGAATCACTACCCGTTTGTTCTCGGCTGCCGCCCTTTGACCGTCGTAAACAGCCGACGTTTCAAACAGGGGATATGCATTGCGAACGAACTTGCCCGGTCCAAGGTAAGTGTCGTCGTTCTTGAGCGGATCGCCTTCCGGTTCAGAAGCATCCAGCCACCATCCATCCAGACCCAGCGTGAACAGATTCCGGTCTATTTCAGACCAATAGAGTTTCTGCGCTTTCGGATCGAACAGATCGGCCCAATTCTCCTTTTCCTTCGCTTCGCCGGGTTCTCCTGTGCTCTCATTGTTCGTCAGAACCAGATGGGCATTCACAAAATCGTGATCTACTTGGGTTTCTGATCCAAACTTCGCCCAAACCGAGATCACCATATGAAGATCCTGGCGATGCAGTTCGGTCATCATCCTCGCTGGATCCGGATACTCGCTCTCATCAAACTTCGTGGCGTTCCAACCGTATTTCCCCCAGTACTGCCAGTCTTGAACGAGCACGTCCACAGGAATCTTCCGGGCGCGAAACTCGGCCGCAGTATCGAGAATCTCTTGTTGGCTCGAGTAACGCTCGCGGCATTGCCAAAAGCCGTAGGCCCATCGAGGCATCAACGGAGCAGCACCTGTAAACTCCCGGTATTGAGCGATAACCTGACTCAGCTCCGGCCCAAAAATGAAGTAATAATCCACTGCTTGGCTTGCTTCGGATTGGAAAGCCATTGTGTCCGATGGAGTACGCACCGACAGTGCGGTGTTTCCACCTGTGTCCGCTTTCACCCTGTAGGTTGTATTTGCCGCCAAATGTATCTTTCCGCTCGCAGACCAAGGTACCCACATATTGTGAAGATCGATGACTTTCTCGTCATTGACGCTGAGTTGAAGTTTGCCTCTACTGTTGCCAGACAGCAAAAAGTCGTATTCCCCCTCAGGGCCTGTCCGGAAGTTCCCCGCTCCGTTTGCGTCCAGTTGTACCGCCTGCGTTGCCGGATCAAAATCTGTCAACGCGGCGTTATTCCAGAGCAAGCCGTATCCTTTGGTCGAAATAAGAAATGGGATCGCAATACTGGTATTTGCCTGCAGCAACCGGATCGGAATGTCACGCAGGTTTAGAAATCCCTCTTGATGTTGCCCCAATCCATAAAGCGCTTCGCCCGGCGTTAAACGAAAATCCTGGCGGACCTGATACTCATGGAGCCCATCGACGGCTACTGGCAAAATCCTTCGTCCGCCGTCGGGTTGCTCGCTCAACACAGGCTGTCCCGTTGACGTTAGAAATCGCACCGAGCCCGTTGCTCGGTCAATTTCGACCCTTAACGCACTTGTTTTGATGAACACAGTCGAGGCGCTGGACGAAACCGTGAACGACGCTCCGCCGCATGGGCGAATCATCACCGGCACAACCGGCTTGGGAAACTCATCGGTTGGGCTCGCTTCCACGTGGATGACCCTCTCGGAGCAAACGACGATTTGCACGGGCCCACTTGGCGAATGAAGCGTAACACCATTCAAGTTCCGCTCAAAGGCTTGAGCGCGTGCATCAAGTGGCAACACGGCGGCGGCGCAAAGCGCAGTCGCGCTGAAAAAGATGATCAGCATTCGCAACGAAGAACGTGTCAAGTCAAGCTCCTTACGTAACGTGGTTGAAGCATGCCTGAAGACTCAATGAAGCGAAGTCGATTGGTGCCTGAACACCAGCTCGTCTTGCCCTAGAATGTGAATTCCCACACGCCCCAAGAAATGCGGCTACGATCGTTTCCCCGATCGCCTACTGCTTGCTCGTGTCTGTCGAAAGCTGTTCGAGCGATATGTGTGCTTCGTTATCCCATCGTTCCCGAAGTTCCTTGGATATCCGAATCTCCTCTTCGGCGGCACTTTTGTTGCCAGTCTTTTGGTAGAGTCGGGCAAGCTGATAATGGACACTTCCATCCTCATCATTCGACAATCCCTGCTTGTATTCCGCGATTGCCTCTGGAACTCGGTTCGTCTCCGCGTAGACTTGTCCTTTCAGCACGTGCCAACGCGGCATGAATTCCGGCTTGAGATTTCGGCATTTTGCGAGATAGGCCTCGGCCTCCGGAAACTGATGGGTTTGAACAAGGATTTCTCCGGCCAGCAGGTTAGCTTCAGGATCATCCGGATTCTCGGCCAACAACGCCTTGTCGATCACGAGTGCTTCATCGTCTTTCAATTCGGTGAACAAGGCAATGCCCAGGCTGAGACGCGCTCCCCGGCTTCTTGGATCGAGACCGACGGCTTTTCTGTACTCCGCTTCCGCATCGCCCCACCGCCGTTTTTGCCGGTAAACGTCGCCAAGCAAGATATGCATCCGAGGCGAGTCGGCATCAATCTCGCCCGCGTGAACCAACGCTCCGACGGCCAATTTCTGGTCGGCTTTGGTTTCCCAATACAAGCCCCGGACCGCCGTGGCGGCACTTGCCTTAAGGTGCCCGGCGACCTTTGAAGTTACCAGAAAGTCGCCGGAGTTATACGAACACTGCGCCAGAAGCTCCTGTTGTGCAGTCGTCGCCGCGTGCAGCGCTGGGATAATAGCTTCATCGCATTCCTTGTAGTGCCCTGCCGCGTAGAGCTTTTCTGCGTTTGCCAATGTCGATGGACCCGCTCCGAGGCTGCTCGCTTCCTCGTTGAAATGAGTAACCACGAATGAAGTGTCGGAGAGAAAACTTGACTCAATGACCGCGGAAAGTGCCGGGTTCGATGCCTCGTCTCCCAGCCCCGATCGCGCCAAGGTGACTAGTTTGTCTGCCTGCTCAGTCGACAGCGAACCGTGAAAAGCAGGCAGATTCCACTGAACGAAACCGGGGTCGGCTGAAGAGATAGTCTCTAGATCTCTTAGCCCCGCATCAAATTGTCCAACTGCAGTTTCAGCAACCGCATTACCGAGCTGAGCTAAACCACAATGCATGCCGGTTTCTATCTCCGTTGCGAACTGTTCGCACGCTTCAGCGACTTTACTCTCGCGAAGCAATGTGATGCCGAATTCGGCATGAGTGCATGACGGCAGCGGTGAAAAGGCAAGCGTCGCTTTGTAGGCTTCCTCAGCCTGTACCAGCTTGCCTTCTTCCGCAAAGCTCTCTGCCGTGCGGAGCTTGACGTACACGGAGCGCCCGTAGGTGGAAGCCATTACTCGCGCGTCGTTCTCTACTTGCTGCAAATACGCAGTGCCCAGACCAAGCCAGGCGTTCCCATCATTTGGTGCCAACTTTGTAGCATTCAAGTAGGAATCGGCCGCACGATCTCCGTGATCAAGCAGTGATTCGGCCCTACCCAATGAGAGTTCCACTTGCTCGTCCTTAGGGTTGAGCTGTTTCGCATTTTCAAGAAACTGAATTGCACCACCGGGATTTTGATTTGAAAGGTACTCGAGGCCCAAAAAGAACTGTGGAACGAACAATGATGGCTTCAGCCGAATAGCCTGCTTGAAACTCTCAATGGCTTCAGCCGAACTGCCTGTCTCGTGCTCCATTAACCCGAGGTTGGCCCAAAGCTCTGGTATCGACGGATCGATCTCCACAGCCTTGCGATAATAATCCGCTGCGGTACGAAAATCCCGCCTGGACTGCGCAGCCTGAGCTTCAGCCAGCAAGGACTGAAAATCCTGCGCGTGAACCCGAGTTGGGGTAATTCCCACGAAAAGCATTGCCGCACAGAGCATGAGCCTGCTCCACGGCATGCGCGCGCCAACTTTCAATTTTGAGTGCAGACTGCACTTGTCGCGGTCCGTAGATATTTCCGGATTCACCAAAGGCTGCGTCTCCTTAGTTGCTATCGGGTCAGTCAGAGTCCCCCCGGTTGACGATGTTGAACAGCTTGGCTCGAGCCAACATCGGTCAGTCTTCACATTGTTGACCTCCTGTCAGCCCGGAAGGATCCGAAACGAATATGCATATTTGCATGGCGAATTGTCAGGTAGGTGAATCTCGAGTCCCTGACTACTTCGCGTCCACCTCAGTTCAGATTCTGATCCAAGCAGTTCAATCCTCCCTATTTGAGCGGGGTAATTCGTGGAATCACTGGCGAGTGACTTAATGGTGATCAGTCCATCAGAAGGCCAGCCTAGGGCAATTGCATAGAGAGTCTGGTTCTTCGTGGTGAACCGTATATCCGAAGAATCGAATTTGTATCTGGATAACTGGTACGCCGGCACATCTTTCATTGCAGTCGATGGACCCTCGCCATAGATCTTCCAAGGTCGAGTGCCTTTTATCGCCGCGCCATTAATCCGATGCCATTCCGCGAGATCGCTGAGGAATGCAAATTCATCGCTGTCTGGCTCTCCATGGCCCGGCAACGGGATGTTCAAGAGCAAGTTCCCATTCTTACTGACAATGTCTACCAACAAGGGAATGATCAATGAGGCCTTTTGGTAGGTGTGGTTTTCAAAGACCGCTCGGTCATAATGCCAATGCCCGATGCATGCCTCCGTCTGCCAGGGCTTTTCTTGAATGCCATCCGCCTGTCCCATTTCGAAGTCGCGGGTCAGCGTGCCCCACACTGGCTCCGGAACTACTTTCAGATCGAGGACACCTTCGAGACGGCCGTGATGCGCCTGCACATTCTTGTTGTAGTAGTAGGCCATGATTTGCGGAGCAAGATCCGGAATCCCCAACCATACCCCAAGGTCTGGGGCAAATCTCCCACCCGCGTCGAAGTCAAATTGAGCATTGTCATCGAAGCACAGAATGTCGGGACTATAGTTGTCGATCACATCCTGAACACGCAACAGAAATTGCTGTACAAATTCCGGGCAAGGGGTGTTCTTTTGGTGGGGTTTCCCATTGATCATCTCCGGGTCCATGCCATCCCACCATTTGCCTTTTCCATCGGCGATGGTTTGCATCCCATCGTATGGAACTCCCGCCATGGGTCCAGTCGTATCGCTCTTATACCGAACAGGAAGGAACTCATCCCACACTCGATGGGGGGTTCCGTGATAACTCACGCCGAATTTCAGTTCATTGGCGCGTGCCACCTTGGCCCACTTACCCACAATGTCGCTCTTTGGCCCTATGTTGACGCAGTTCCAGGGCTGATGTTTTGAGTTCCAGCAATCGAAGTTATCGTGGTGGGTTGCTAGAGCGACGAAGTACTCGGCACCTGCGCGCTTATACAGGCTGACAAGTGCCTCTGGATTCCATCTCTCGGCTTTCCAAAGATGGCAGATATCCTTGTAGCCGAACTTCGATGGATGCCCATAATGCTTAACGTGATACTCATATTGAGGTGATCCCTCGATATACATGTTTCGCGCATACCAATCCCCCTGCTCAGGCACGCACTGCGGACTCCAATGAGCCCATATTCCAAACTTGGCATCGCGAAACCAATCGGGGCACTGGTAGGACTTGAGAGATTCCCAGAAAGGCAGGAAGGGCCCCTGTGGAATGTTCCCCTCAAACAACTGCGACTTTTCCAGCGCATTAGCCATGCGAGTCAGCGCGATCATCGATATTCCACTCGCTAAGAAACGTCTGCGGTTCATCGATCGGAATCCTCCATAAACTGGACCCAGATTCTTCGAATCATTCGGCCTCTCCGGCGCACGTGACAATCAATTCGAAGCAGTCAACTCATTCACACTTCTTCAGTTCACATGTCTCCTGAGGTGGACAATTTCTGGCTCCCCGCTGTAAGACACGACTTGGTCTGGGTGAAGCGTCATATCTATTCCAGTACCATGGCCGGGCCTTACGATAACGACCATGAACGTCCGATCCTTGCGGATACCCGGAAATTCCCCACTACGCTGCCCAATCGTCAAAGTCCGCGCCGAATCGCTCCAGGTAAATTTAATCGTGGAATACTTGCCATTCTCGTAGTCATAATTGTCGTTTTCGTCCTCATAGAGAACAAAAGAACCGTCCGCGCCTGGATACACTCTCACTTCAATCGGATCTTCGGGTTTCTGAGTCGCATATTCCATCGTGGGACCAAGAGGAAGAATCGCGCCGGCATGCACAAAAAGAGGGATCTGCTGCAAGGGAGCTAACACATTTCGATGCTGCCTCCCGGCCACTGGCTTGCCCGTCCAGAAGTCGGTCCAATTCACTGCCTCCGGCAAATAGACTGAGCGCCGATCGCCCGAGCTTGTGATCGGTGCGACCAGAAAAGCGGAGCCAAACATGTATTCATCGCCAATGTCATCGACATTTCGATCACTCGGAAAATCCATAACGAGTGGGCGCATCAACGTGTTGTTCCGATCAGTGATTTGCCAAGCTCCCGAATAAATATAGGGCAACATGCGGTAGCGGAATTTGTCGTACATCAGCAAGTACTTGTATGCCAGGGGCCATTTCCACATCTCTGTTTCTGTCTTGTAGCCATGAATGCGCAAAATAGGACAAAAGGTGGAATACTCGAACCAGCGAACCAGCAAGCGATTGTAATCCGGTGAGCCATATTGATCCGCGGGGCGAAAAAATCCGCCCGTATCGGTCGTCCAGTAAGGCATACCCCCGATCGAAAGATTCAGGCCGGCTGAGATCTGCTGGCTTAATGCTTGCCAATTACCGTGGACATCTCCTGACCACGTCACTGCAGCATACCGTTGAAAGCCTATAGTGGCGGTTTTACCCAATTGAACGACACGCTTTGTAGGGTCAGCCGCTCGTTGCCCTTCGTAGACAGACTCATTGGAGACCTGGGGATAGTAATAGGTGTACGGATTTCCGGAGACATAGCCCAAGTTGTCAACATAGACCTTATGGTTCCTTACCTTTCCATTCGCTTCCTCCCCGTCCTGCCACCATGCATCGACACCGAGATCAAACATGTACTGTTTGAGGTACCGCCAGCGGATGCCGCGCGCTTGAGAATAGTACTCATTTACGTAGCCGGTGTCATCGATCACACCGTGATGCTTAGTCAACTCGTCAAGAACCTCGCCTTTGGGATCCGGCCACACAGAAATCATGAAGTGGAAGTCTAGTTGATGGAGTCTCTTGATCATCTCAGCGGGATTTGGGTATGCAGCAGGATCAAATTGATACGCACCCCATCCCCATTTCCCCCAGTATTGCCAATCCTGAACGATCAGATCCACGGGAATATGGCGGCTGCGGAACCCCTCAGCGGCATTGAGTATTTCCTCCTGACTCGAATAATGCTCGCGGCATTGCCAGAATCCATACGCCCATTTAGGAAAGAGCGGCGCAGTCCCTGTGAGCTGACGGTAGCCCGCCACGACCTTATCAAGGTTGGGACCATAGATGAAGTAGTAGCTGATCTCGTTGCCGACCTCTGATCTGAAAACCGTAGTGTTCCCCAACAGTCGGCCATAGAGCTTTGCGGCCTTACCGCCGCCGAGCAGGCGCAAGGGGTAGCTTTCGCCTGCGGTGAGATGTGCTTTAACCACCGAAGTATATGGTACCCACATATTCTTGTCGTCGTGGATAACCCGGTCGCCAACAGCGATACCAATCTCATCGCGTCCATCCCCGCCTCGAGCAAAAAACGCATAATCTCCCGTTACTCGAGCTGTAAACAGACCCGCTCGGCTTGAAGAATTTAGGGGAATCTCCTCATTCGAAGTCACTGGGTTGAATTGCGTGAGCGACTCGTTGTCCCAGAGCAGTCCGTAACCCCTGCTCGAAACCATGATCGGGAAGGCACCGATAATATTCTGGCTAATGAGGTCGATGGGCATTCCCCGCCAGTTCCAAACTCCATCCTGGCCCTCCGTCAAACCATAAAGTGCTTCATCGGGTGGCGAAAGAAACTCCTGCTGCACACGGTAGGTGTTTTCCTGGTTGACCGTTGCCTTCTGCATGGCTTTCCCGCCGATTTCTGGCTCCGCTAGAATCTTGTGGCCGGCAGGGGTGATAAATGTCAGCGCTCCGGAAGTGCGGTTCACGAGCACTGATAACTTATTTCCAACTAAGCTTATGTTTTTCGGGGTTTCGATGAGCTTGACAGGAGGCCCGTGCTGCTCCCGACATTCGATTACAGCAAGACTTTCGTCACTAGGAGGCTCAGCACCTGGAGCGTATGACACGTGGACAATGCTGTCATTGCAAAAGTGAACTGCCATCGCCCCAGGCCGCATATTAAATACAGCTCCTCCTTCTGCCTCGCGAACCGATAGGATTGCAATCGGAGCCGCCGGTGACATCGGTATAAGGTTGGTCTCGTCGGAATCTACATCGACGTACTCTTCTGGGTTTTTGGTGACGGGCGTATTTGCGGATGTTTTTTGGGCCGATCCACCGGAGGTTTGCCCTTCGCTTATCAAAATCAGTCCGTTAGCGCAAGAAATTGCTGTGGCCAACACGAAGCATGTTTTCAGCAGTCGCGGCGAGGCTGGATGATTTGTGATCTCGAATTCGACACCGAATATGGACATCATGACTCGTGATAAGCAAAGAACGAAATTCGTCGGTGAACCTCATTGAGGACTTGCTCTTGTTGCAGAATCCGTCCAAAACCCGCGAGACATTTTGCAATAATGTTGGGGCAAGAGAGCGATCAACGCCCCGATGCTTTGGCGACACGCGAAGGCTTACTATCCTCGGTGCTACACACCTTTTGCGCGGAGCATAAGTCCAAGGCTCGCCCAGAGCTTATTTCGAGTCCAGTAGCCTTGTGATACGCATCCGCCGCAGTACAAAGATCACCGGAATGAGCCCCGCGGACTTCAGGCAGAAAGGCTCGGATGGGTTGCGCCCGCACGTTGGCTAAAACGATCGCGTTCACAAATGGATTCGTGAACGCGATCGTCAGGCTGAGAGCAAGTACAGTCCTCTGCATCGATGGGGACCCTAATAAGTTAGCTTCAGTACACCCTGCATTTCTCTAGCTCCCTGGGTGGATGAAGCCTCTCCCATGGTCGTATCACCCACGCCGGAGTCCGGTATACCGAAATTGGGGTGATTGAAAGCGTTGAACATCTGCACAGCGAACTGCAGGCGGAACTTCTCCGCGAGGTTGAACCACTTTGCGATCGTCAGATCTTCGTCCACGTATCCGGGAGCCCGCAGATTGGAATAGTAGCGAGGGCCAGTGCCGAAGGTGTATGCGGGCGGCGGGGTAAAGGCCGCTGGGTTGAAGAAGCAATACTTCGTTCCCACTGGGATGACAGGGGGGTGTGTCGATGAGCCGCAGTTGCCGGTCTTAAAACCTTGCCCGGTCAAGTTTGCATGCTGATTCCCGCCATAAACGGTTGAGCCGTTCCCGTTGGGGCCGATCGACATCGGGAAACCGCTCTGGACAGTGGTAATTCCATTAAACTGCCAGCCGCCCAAAAAGGCGTCCTCAACCGCGTTCATGCCGCCGCCGAACGTCTTGCCGCGGCCAAACGGCAATTCATACACATAGTTCAAAACCAGGGATTGAGGAATATCGTCACCGTCAACCGACCAATCCGCTTTCAGGTCGTAGAAGTTGCGGATACCCGAGCCCCCGGTGTCGCCATTGATGGAACCCCATTCCTCCGGGCCAGCCACATCGGAGAGGAACTTCGAGAAGGTGTAGGAGGCGGTAAAGATCAGGCCCGCGCCAAAACGGTGCTTGAAGCTAGCCTGCAATGCGTTGTAGTTGTTCGTTCCGATCGGGGGTTCCCCGTCTGAGACGCTTCCGCAGAATTCCGGATACGGCGACAAGGATTGCGCCACAGTCCACGGGCAAGCCATAGGAGTAAGTCCCAGGGAGCTCAACGCCTTGGTAAACGGATTGGTGCCCGCCGAGTTGCCCAGCGCTGAGCCCATGGAAAGATAGTTCGGATTCAGTTGGTCGTAGTTAAAGCCGCCGGCATTGGTAATGCGCCTTCCGCGGCTCCCCACGTAGTTGACATCCAGCACGTCGTTGGTAGTGAAGGCGTATTGGAATCCAAAACTGAACTCTTGATTAAAAGGATCGGGACGGTTCGGAACCAGCACGGAGGGCGTCTGGCCCACTTGCGTCAGGCCTGCAAGCGCGTTCCCGGTAACCGGCACAAGGCCCGATTGGAATGCCTGTGCAAGGGGCGTCGTCACCTTGAGCCCGTCGATCGATGAAGTCCAGTTTGTCGTTGTCGAGTATCCCGGGTTCGGTCCATTGCCGCCATAGAAGTTTCTCGCGTAATAAATGCCGTAGCCTGCTCGCATAACCAGCTTCGGCGCCAGGGCCCACTCGAATCCAAGGCGGGGCGCAAGGTCATTCTTATTCGGGTTATAAAGGAAACGGTTCCCGGGATTGTTGTAGACGATTTGCCCATAAACCGGAATCCCCGCCGCTGCGCTGATCGGATTAAGAGCATGCAAGTCGAAATACGCCTGCTCGTTGTGCCGTGCAGTTGGCGGCATCTGGATTTCATAGCGAAAGCCCAGGTTCAAAGTCAGATTCTTGCTCGCTTTCCAATCGTCCTGAACGTACATCCCATGCAAGTAGTAGGTTGGCGCCGGAAATGCGCTAAACCCAGTGAAGCCGGCCGAGCCGTTCCCGGAATTGCCGGCGCCCGCCATAAAGGAAGCAAACGGGTCCCCGGTTGCGGATACCGTCGGGTTCAGTGGGTCGGGACCTGCTGTCATGGCAACTGAGAAATTGAATACCGTCGGGGTCAGTCTGCCGCCGTCGTCGGTTTGCCAAACGCCCAAATACCCTGCCGAGAGGGAACTTGTTTTGAAAGACTTGTTCACGTCGATGGCCAGGCTGCCATTATTCTGCGGAAAGTCGGCTTCGCCGGAGTTTTGCGTCGCTCCCAGGGGAGCATCGGGACTCCCGCCAAAGGTGTTCCCAAACTGAACCTGCGGAAACTGCGGCGTCCACGAGTCGAGCTGGGCCGGCAATCCGAGCGAGGAAGGCTTGAAGGGATAGCCCTGAACCCTGTTTCCCCCGGGATTGCGAATGAAAAACAGGTCGCCGGTGAGGACAAAGGTTGGCGTGAAAACGTGTGAATAGCCCAAAACCCCAAACATGCGGTTGTTCGGGTCATAATTGTAGGGCCCCGCAATATCGTTCGGTCCGTAAAAGGCCCCCGTTTGGACCTTTCCCTCGTGCTTATTCGAGAATTGCCCGTAGGTTCGGTTATTGGCGTTGAAGTTGTGGTCGATGCGAATTCCCCACTCGTTGGAAGTCGTCGCTGCAACCACCGCGGAGTAGAAGTTGAACCCAGCGCCCCCATGCGCAGGCGCCGGCCAGTAGTTTCCAGTGGCAAATTTGTTCGCCAGAGCGTCGATCGCCCCAACCCCGGTTTTGGGTATGATGTTTCCCTTATACGCCGTGCGGTAATACCCCGTCCCGCTCGGGCAGGGAGCCGTCGAGTAGGGATTGTAGATGGCGCCTTGATAAATCGGGTTGCCGGCGCAATCCGTGCCCAATACCTTTGTAGTCAGCTCCGCGGAGAAGTCGGCCCCGTTCCCGTTCACCCCCAATTCGGCAGCGGTAGGCACGTTTGCGCCGTAGGTGAGGGCGCCGTTGAGCCGCAAGCCCTCATAGTTGGCGAAAAAGAAGGTCTTGTCGCGTTGCTTGTAGATGCCCGGGATATACAACGGGCCGCCGCCGGCGATTCCGAACTGATTGCGATGGTCGCCAGACCTGGGTACCTGGTGCAGATTGTTGAAGTAAAGGTTGGCGTCCAAGTCCGGGTTGCGCAGGTATTCGTCGGCAACGAGATGGTAGTTGCTTGTGCCGGCCTTGGTGGTAATGTTGATCGCATTACCAGTGCTGAATCCGTATTCGGCTGAAAACGAGTAGCTGGTCACCTTGACTTCTTCAGTGTCCTCCGGGGCGGGCACATACAGGATTCCTCCCCAGCCTTGGGCCACATCGTATCCGCCCTCCAGAAGGAACAGGTTGGTTCCGAAATAGCCGCCTCCGAAGTTCAGAAACGAATAATCCTGGTCTGCGGTATCTTCACTTCCACCCGCCGCCAACAACTGCCGGTCGCCCTGCACGTTCACGGCGGAGTCTAATGTCGCAAAGGCGAGGTCATTTCGGAGGTTGAGGGGCAGCTCCTCAAGTTGCTTGCTCGAGAGCTCAGTGCTGATGTTCGAGTCCTGTGTTTGCAGCAGCGCCCCGCTCGCGTTGACAGTGACCTGCTCGGTTGCGCCGATCGTCAGACTGATCCCAATGTTCACCGTGTCTCCCGGAGTGAGGACGATGCCAGGCTGCCGGGTCGTCTTAAATCCCGGAGCGCTGACTTCGAGAACATAGGTGCCGTCAGGAAGAAAGGCAAAGGAGAACTCACCCGAAGCGGTGGTGGTGTCGATTCGGGCGAGTCCATTTTCCGGGTTGGTCAGCCTCACCGTGGCTCTCGGGATTCTGGCCCCAGACGGGTCGGTAACCGCACCCGACAGCGAGGCTGTGATACTTTTCGACTGCGCGTTGAGTTTCGAAACGAAGGCCAGTCCGATGGTGGTCATCAAGACTGTCAGAACGATGAGACGCAACCTGGTCATTTTGCCTCCTGAGATTCTTCCCACGTGGTTTCGTCTAGGCTTCGCCCTGAATCCCTCAGAAGAAGGGATTCAAGACCTCCGCAGACTGGTTGATCGTTGCTTCCACACAATGGTTGATCGTTTGCAATTGCACAAATCAGCCCCCGAGAAATGCACATTTTCCAGCGGCGCTAAGTAAACGATAACTTAATGGTTTTCCGCAAGGTACTGTATGGTACTGTACCTAGCGTTGTTGAACAAAACGCAGCGCTTGCCACCGACATTTCGCTGGAGTAGAGTACGACGCAGTAGCAATTCAGGCCAGGGTCCGATGGAAAACGTCGTTGAATCCTTCGAAACTTCTCAGCAGCCATCAGTTCCTCAGGAGATCCCCGCGTCAAGAATTCAAGAGGTGCTTGCGGAAATATTGATCAGTTCTCCCTTTCGCTCCAGCAAGCAATCTCAGGGTCTACTGCGATACATCGTCGACAGATCCCTGTCGGGACACGCGGAGGCCCTAAAAGAGAGGGTGATAGGGTTCGAAATCTTCGGCAGGCGGCCAGACTACGACACAAACAATGATCCGATCGTTCGCGCGCGTGTGGCTGAGGTAAGGAAGCGCCTTGCGCTCTACTATCAGACCGAGCACGGGAAAACCGTGCGGATTAGCGTGCCGCAAGGGTCCTTCAAGGCTGTCTTTGAACGGATCGACGGGAATCTAGTTCCCCTGCCGTCGGCTCCGTCACACGGACCAGAAACGGGCCAGATGCAGGTAGAACCTGTGATCTCGGTGCCCGCTCACCAGGTTTCGGGGCGCGGCCTTAGGCCATCCTCAGCAGGATTCCGAGTTCGCAGATGGTGGATCGCGATTGCTGCCTCACTGGTGATTTTGATCCTGGTAATACAGCACTATTTCCCATTCTCTGAGTCCAGCGCCCTCAATCATTTCTGGTCGCCCATCTTAGGTAACACACATCCTACCCTGATCTACGTTGGTGGAAACGCCGTTTATCAATTGTCTCCCTCTTATCTGGATGCGTACTACCAACAACACCCCCAGAGCCGAACTGAGGAAATGGGATTCGAATCCTATATTCAATGGCCCCCGGGAACTAAAATCGACGTTGATGACCTTTACCCTGCAAAGGACACGTTCGTCACAATTGGCGATGTCGCCGCAATCACAAAAATCGAGTCTCTGCTCGTGCGTCGGAATAGACAGTTCGATATCCGGTACGGGGATGACGTGACCTTCGGCGACCTCCGCCAGGGCCCTGCCATTCTGGTCGGTGCGCACAACAATTCGTGGACCCTCACCATCACTGAGAATCTACGTTATGTCTTCAGTGGACGTAATGCCATTGTGGACCGCTCAGACCCTCAAAAGCGCTGGACCACGACCGCTTCCTTTCCAGAGGACTATGCGATCGTCTCAAGGATCCTGAACTCCAAGACCGGCACAATAGTGATTGCGGTGGCAGGAGTGGGATACGCAGGTACCCAGGCCGCAGCCGAGTTCATCACCAATCCACAATCCATTTCGGCGTTGGTCAAGTCCCTTCCCAACGGCTGGGAAAAGAAGAATTTACAGTTTGTCTTGCATACCACAGTCACAAGCCAGCTACCCGGCCCCCCGGAAGTTGTTGCCGTCTATTCCTGGTAGGTGCCGTTGTCTGCCTGATTTTTGCCCGCCTCGTCAAAACTCAATCCCGCCAGAATTTGCCGTGATCTGTTGTTATGCCTCGACAGCAAGCGGGTACCGGAGGCTCGAGCTGCGAATGACAATGTGGGGAGTAATAAGTTCGGTTTTGGGCTTGGCCGGCACTTTTCTCCGCGCAATCTTGAGCGCAAGGCCAGCCGTATACTTTCCAATGCTGTCGCTTCCTTGATCGACAGATGACAGCGGGACGCGCAGGAAATCGGAATAGGAAAGATTGCCACAGCCAACCACGGCCACATCTTGGGGGATGCGCAATCCTGCATCCAGAATGGCTCGCATTGCTCCCAGCGCTGACGGATCGTTAAAGCAAAAAATGCCATCCGGCCGCGGGTCAACTGCGAGCATGCGCTTTGCTGCTTCATACCCGCCCTTTTCTCCGCGGTGATCACCTGATGTGCCCAGCGAAGCGATGTGTCCCGGTAAGGGCGTGAGGTTGCAGACCGCGAGCGCTCGCTTGTAACCCTCGAGCCGCCCGATCGCGGTGCTCACATCGGGGCCGCGAATGTGAGCTACACGTCGGCACCCCTGTTCGATGAGGTGAGAGGTGGCCAGTGCACCCACCGCTTCGTCGTCGACGCCCACGAAATTGGCGTCGAGTCCCTGGAACCGCCGGTCAATAAGAATGTAGGGTGTCTTCTGCTCTTCGATAAGACGAAAGCAGTCGACGGTCCATTGTGCTGATGCCACTATGATTACGTCTACCCGTCTCGCCAACAGTTGTTTGATCTCTTGCACTTCGAGTTCCGGATCCTCGTCGGAGGAAGAGATGAACAGGCTATAGCCGTGCTTTCTTGTCTCCGACGAGATGGCTTTGGCGATATCCGCGAAGAAAGGGTGCAACAGGTCCGGAACCACCAGGCCCAGTGTCCAGGTCCGGCCAGCTACCAGCGAGCGGGCTGCCAGGTTGGGCTGGTAATTAAGCTCGCGCATTCGCTTCAACACTCGCTTACGCGTCTCGGATCCGATATCCGGGTGGTTCCGCAACACCTTCGAAACGGTCACCACAGAAAGACCCAGTTCGTCAGCGATGTCTTTCAGCCTGGCTGCCATAATTCGAGTCTACTCCGTGACAAATTGCAGTTCGCCGCACTGAAAGCCAAGGTCAGGCGGCTGTTTCGAATTGATCGATATAGAACTTCCTGGCGGCAGTCACCCCAGCCGGCGTTGAAAAAAGTAATTCCAATCGCGCCTTACCTTGACAACCGATCTGTATCCCTCTAGTATTTTATCGTTTCAGTTATCGGTTACGTACAGAAATCAGCAAAAAATGCAATCTCCGACCGCAGCGCCCAACCAAATGGTCAAAAGCGTCCAATCTCCACTTATCCCTTCAAGGACTTTGGCGTGCGGCTCCAAAATACCCGCGATCGGCCTGGGAACGTTCGGTTCGGACCATGTTTCGCACGATGCCGTAGCTGAGGCGGTGCAATACGCCGCGAGCATCGGCTACCGGCACTTCGATTGCGCATCGGTGTATGGCAATGAGGACCGGATTGGGCACGTTTTGCTGAAATTGCTGAGCAGCGGGCTGCGCCGCGATGAACTCTGGATCACCTCCAAGCTGTGGAACGACAAACACGGTGAAAACGACGTAATCCCCTCCTGCGAGAAGTCGCTCGCCGATTTACAGCTCGATTACCTTGATCTCTATCTGGTTCACTGGCCGTTTCCCAATCATCATCCTCCTGGCTGCGAAGTCAGCGCGCGGAGCCCGCATGCCGTGCCCTATATCCATGAGAATTACATGAGAACGTGGCGCAAGATGGAAGAGCTGGTCGATCGTGGACTGGTGCGCCACATCGGTACCTCGAACATGACCATCCCGAAGATGGAGCTGTTGCTGCGCGACGCGCGCATCAAGCCGGTTGTCAACGAAATGGAACTTCATCCGCATTTTCAGCAGCCGCAGTTCTTCCGCTACCTGATCGAGAGGCGGATTCAGCCGGTCGGTTACTCGCCGCTGGGCTCACCGGCGCGTCCCGAGCGCGACCGTACACCTGAGGACACGTCGCCTACGGAGGATCCCGTAATCTGCCAGATCGCGCAAAGGCTTGGCGTGCATCCGGCCGCGGTGTGCATCAGGTGGGCAGTCCAGCGCGGACAGATTCCCATTCCGTTTTCGGCGAACCCGGCGAATCTGCTGAGCAATTTGCGCGCTGTAATCAGCGAGGCCCTGAGCGAAGAGGATATGAGCGCGATCGAAAGGCTGGACCGCAACTGCCGGCTGATCAAAGGCCAGGTCTTCCTTTGGAAGGACAATCAATCGTGGAAGGATCTCTGGGACATCGATGGGGTGATCGCGCCCCCGTAGCGAAATTGGCGGCATATCGTACGTTTGACACACGCCGGAATTCAAGGGTATTCGACATGAGCAAGATGATGAAAGCGGCGTTTCTTCCGGGAAACAGCACCGTCGAGATGAGAGAAGTTCCGGTCCCGGAGCCAGGCCACAGTGAGGTGCTCCTCGCTGTCAAAGCTTCGACCATCTGCGGCTCAGATATCCGCGCCATCTATCACGAGCATCTTGGCAAAGGTCCTGAAGGCTACCAGGGCGTCATCGCCGGTCACGAGCCAGCGGGCCAGATCGTCGCGGCAGGCCCAGGCTGCCGGCGATTCAAAGTGGGCGATCGAGTGATTGTCTACCACATCTCGGGGTGCGGCGTGTGCAACGATTGTCGCCGCGGGTACATGATCTCCTGCACCAGCACCGAGTATCGCCGAGCCTACGGATGGCAACGCGACGGCGGCATGGCCGAGTATCTGCTCGCCGAAGAGAAGGACCTGATTTCTTTGCCCGACTCGGTCACTTATCTCGATGGCGCGCAGGTGGCATGTGGCTTCGGCACAGTGTATGAAGCACTCGAGAAAGTAGGAATCGACGGCAATCATGCGGTACTGATCACAGGGCTTGGGCCGGTTGGACTAGCAGCAGGAGCCTTGTGCCGCAAGCTGGGTGCCGAAAAGATCATCGGCATCGATATCTCCGCCGAACGCCGCGACATTGCCCTGAGTCTGCGCCTTTGTGACTCCGTTCTCGCCGCCGGCCCGGACAACGCGAATGAGGTTCGCGAGCTTACCGGTGGCTACGGCGTGGAACGCGCGATCGATTGTTCCGGCAATGCCGAAGCGCGCGCCGTCGCGATTCGGGCCACCCGCAAATGGGGACGGATCGTCATGGTGGGCGAGGGCGGCGCGGTTTCGTTCAACCCTTCGCCCGACATCATTCACGACCAGAAGACCATTTACGGATCCTGGGTTACATCCACCTGGCTCATGGAGGAATTGGTGGAGCGGCTCGTCCGCTGGAACCTGCACCCAGAAGACATCGTCACCCACCGCTTCTCTCTCAATCAAGCAAGCGAAGCCTATCACTTGATGGCTTCGGGCCGCTGCGGTAAGGTTGCGGTTTGCCCGGGCGCGGAATAGCGAATACACATGACCCCGGTCCAACCCAGCACGGCAGAGCCCTCATCAGCGCCCCTGCTCCCCCGCCACGGCAAGGTCGCGTTCTTCCTGGTCACAGGGTTGTTTTTTCTGTGGGCCATACCCAACAACCTGAATGACGTGCTCATCCGCCAATTCATGAAGTCGTTCGAGATCAACCGCCTCGAAGCCGGTCTGGTGCAATCGGCATTCTACTTCGGCTACTTTCTGCTCGCCATCCCTGCGGCTCTCGTCATGCGGCGCTTCGGATACAAGACTGGCCTTCTAATCGGCCTTCTGCTTTTCGCAACCGGAACCTTCGTCTTCTATCCCGCCGCGGTGTCGAGGAGCTACCCGCTCTTTCTCTTCGCCCTGTTCATTATCGCCAGCGGCCTTGGATTTCTTGAGACCGGCTCCAACCCCCTCGTCGCTCAGCTTGGCGATCCCGCAACCGCGGTACGCAGGCTCAACTTCTCACAGGCCTTCAATCCGCTCGGTTCCATCACCGGCGCATGGATTGGAACCAAGTTCATCTTTTCTGGCGTGGAACCCAGCGTGAGCGACATTGCGCGCATGAAGGCCCAAGGCACCTACGACGCGTTTCTTTCGCACGAAACTCTGCGGGTGATTGCGCCGTACATGGTGCTGGGGGTTGTGGTTCTGTCATGGGCCGTGCTCATCTCCCGAACTAAGTTCCCGGCCATAGAAGGAGATTCCTCGACAGCCAACGGGCAAAGGACCGGCGGGTATCTTACCCTCTTTCGCTATCCCCACTTTCTTTCGGCCGTTTTCGCGCAGTTCTGCTATGTGGGCGCGCAGGTCGGTACCTGGAGCTACTTTATCCAGTACACGCAGGACTACGCGCACGCGCCGGAAAAGTTGGCCGGTTATCTGCTCGTTGGTACGCTGGCGGCATTCGCTGTAGGCCGATTCGCCTCAAGCTATGTGATGAAGCGCTTCCGTCCCGACAAGATGCTGGGTGTCTTCGCGCTGACCAATATCCTGCTGGTCCTGATCGGAGTTCTCCGGCCTGGATGGGCAGGCTTGGTTGCCGTGCTGCTCACCAGCTTCTTCATGTCACTCATGTTCCCGACGATCTTCGCCTTAGGCATCCGGGATTTGGGCGAGCATACTAAGGAGGGCGCCTCGCTGCTCGTGATGGCCATTATTGGCGGAGCGGTCTTCACGCCGCTGATGGGACTTGCCTATCAGGCTACAAAGAGCATGGCGGTCAGCATGATTGTGCCGCTATTCTGCTATGTCGTAGTCGGCTTTTTTGCCTTCGTGGGTGCGCACGCCGCTCCTTTTCGAAAACCCTGGGAACGACGTATCGAACATCTCGTTCCGGTCTTTGGCCATCGCAATTGGGTTGTCGTCGCCGATTCAGCGTATCCTGCTCAATCCAAACCGGGCATTGAAACCATCTACACGGGCGAAGATCACATTCAGCTGCTCGAGAAGATCGCTCAAGCAATCAACGAGTCCGGCCATATTCGCGCCAACATTTATGTGGACGCTGAACTAAAGCAGGTACCAGAAAAGGATGCCCCGGGCGTAACCGAGTTTCGCAGCGAGATCGATCGCGTCCTAAGTGGCCGGAACGCACGTGTGCTGGAGCATGAACAGATCATCTCGAAGCTCGATGAAACTGCCAAGCTCTTCAAGATCGTCATTCTCAAATCGACGCTTGCCATTCCATACACTTCTATTTTCCTCGAATTGGATTGTGGGTACTGGAATGCAGAAGCTGAAAAGCGGCTGAGAGATTCCCTTCCAGTGAAAGCAACCGTAAGACTCGGCGCGTGAATTCTGCGCCCTTCGCTGTACGTCCAGCCCTCTCTGGCCTGAAAGGAGCAACCAAGATGCAACGAAGAAACTTTTGCAAGCTGATCGCGGCCGCTACGGCGGCTCGTACCATTGGCGTAGAAGCTCAGGCGGGTTTGAGTGCGCCTGCTGGTTTCAACAAGCTTCATCAAACCTACGAGGAGTTCTGCTCCACACCGGAAAAGGAGCGAGTCTTCAATGCACTCGTCGATGGCGAGATCGTCGAGACGAAACTTGACAACTCGAACTGGACAGCGGCGGAATGGGGTCAACCACCAGAGCTGCCCGGTGGCTCCTGGGATGGCGTCCCCATGCAGGCGCCGATTGAAGGGCTCCATGGCGATGGTCCCTACCAGGCGAACTGGGATTCGCTGCTCGGATACGAAGCTCCCGAGTGGTACCGCGACGCCAAGTTCGGCATCTGGGCGCACTGGAGCCCTCAGTGTGTGCCCGAACATGGCGATTGGTACGCGCGTTTGATGTATATGGAAGGATCTCCCGACTACGATTTCCAGACAAGGCGTTATGGCCATCCTTCCGAGTTCGGCTACAAGGATCTGTGCGCGCAGTGGACCCTGCTCGACTGGGAGCCGGAGGCTTTGATCCAACGCTACAAAAATGCAGGAGCGCGCCTTTTCATCTCGCTGGCCAATCACCATGACGGGTTTGACTGTTGGGGATCGAAACATCAACCCTGGAACGCTGTAAATCACGGACCGCATCGCGATGTGGTGGGAGAATGGGCAGATGCTGCGCGCAAACAGGGACTCCGGTTTGGTGTGACGGTCCATCAGGCGCGCAACTGGTGGTGGTTCCAGCCTTCGCACGGCGCCGACAAGAACGGACCATTTGCGGGCGTATCGTATGACGGGCGCATGACTAAAGCCGAAGGCAAAGGGCAATGGTGGGACGGGCTCGATCCGCAGATGCTCTACAGCGTGAAGCACCCGAAGGACGCGCTGCCGGCCGCCTCCTATGTGAAGCACTTCTACGACCGCACGCGCGACCTGATCGATCAGCATGATCCCGACCTGCTCTACTTCGACAATGCTCTGCTCCCGCTGGGCTGGGGCGGGATGAACGTGGGTGCGTACTTCTACAACCACAATCTGAAGACGCGCGGCAAGATGGAAGCGGTGCTGAACATCAAGAACGTGCCCGACAAGTTGGCCAAGGCGGTTGTGGCCGATTACGAGCGCGGCCTGACCAGCGGCATCATGCCCTATGCGTGGCAGTCCGAAACCTGCATCGGTGAGTGGCATTACCGGCGCAGCCTTTTTGATGGTCCCGGCCAATTTGGAGGCTATCTGCCGCCGCGAGATGCGATTCATTGGCTCGTCGACACGGTGAGCAAAAACGGCACCTTCATCCTCAATATCCCGGGCAAACCAGACGGCACGATCGACAGCAAAGAGATCGCCGTCCTCGATGAGATTGCAGATTGGCTGAAGATCAACGGCGAAGCCATCTTCGAAACGCGGCCGTGGACCATTTATGGCGAAGGTCCGACTACGGTGACGAGCGGCCCCTTCCAGGGTGGCAGTATCAGTGCCATGGGCAGCAAGGATATCCGCTTCACGCGCAACAAGGCCAATAACCTGATCTACGCAATCTTCATGGGATGGCCAGGGGGGCATGCGCAGATTGCCTCATTGGGATTATCGAGCAAGTTCAATCCAGGCAAGATCCAGAATGTCACCGTGCTTGGCTC
This sequence comes from uncultured Acidobacteriaceae bacterium, assembly GCA_963751285.1. Classification (GTDB taxonomy): domain Bacteria; phylum Acidobacteriota; class Terriglobia; order Terriglobales; family Acidobacteriaceae; genus Telmatobacter. Next base: position 342,248 of record CAVVUE010000023.1, read on the forward strand.
GGATGCGCAGGTCAAGTGGACGCAGGAGGCCGATGCGTTGCATCTGCAGCTGCCGTATGAATTGCCGGTCGCGAATAGCTACGGTGCGGCGGTCAAGATCGCGTTGAGCTGAGAACAGCGGGGCAGATGACGCGAGCTGTGCAAGAGCATCTTGCGCTGCAACTCATCTGGATTTTTCTCATCCTCGCGCCCGAAGCATCGCCGATATCCGGTTGTGTACCGCTGCCTGGTTATTCGAACGGGGCGGCAATGGACCCACGACATTCATGGCGCAGACGATAAAGGGTGCATTTGCTCTGGCTCCAAGGAAATGATCGACATGCTTCCCAATTCGAAGTCGCTACACAACGGGAGATGTATTCGAGGTCCGTCACTCTCCGAGACTTTGAGCGATTCATTTCTGGTGACAAGCATAAAACTGCAGCTACCATCTTCTGGCCGGGTCGGGGAAGCTACTGTGATCATAGAAGTTAGATGTATTGAGTTCTTTAAGCCGACGACGAAGTGAAGGATGAATCACAATCTCTTGTCAGAGAAACACGTATTGGGGGAAGCATGAAACGCAGAGATTTTCTGAAGAAAGGCACGCTCGCTGCTGGCTTGGCAAGCTCTCACGGATTGCTCTCGCCAATCCTGGCGAGCGAAACTGGTTCCCCGCAGTCAACAAAGAGTTCTCAATTGACAGTGAAGGCACCCGGGGAAATTCGTTCCGCCGAGTATCTTCGCCGCGCGCGGAGCGGTCAGGACCTACCCAAGGCGCCAGTATTCGCTGAATCGTACGTTTCGCCCGAGGTAAGAATTACGTCCATGCCGCTCAAAGAACGGTTGCGGCGCGGCATCGTACCGCGGCGCGGCTTTTGCAGCATCGTGCCCGGCAGTGATGCTCTTCTCATCTCCGGCAATGGGCCGATAAATATTGACATGCTCTGCGATCCATACTCGGAGCAGATCACTTTCCGTCACGAAAGCGTGTTTGTGCCCCATAAGCACTTCGAGGCGCCCACCATCGCAGGTATTTTTCCGCAGGTACGGCAGATGATGCTGGAAGGAAAATACCACGAAGCTGCGCAATTCGCTTACGACGAATGGCATAAGAGTCCCATGCCGCCGGGAGGGGCATTCGGCGGAGGCCCGGCTTTCTCGATGCGTCTGGATTCTCCGAAAACCGCGTCGGTCAAGGATTATCTCCGCACCATCGATTTCGAGAGCACGGAAATAAAGGTTCACTGGACAGACGAGCGCGGCGAGTGGGTGCGTCGGACCTTCACGTCCCGGCCCGACAATGTCGTGGTCCAATGGCTCACCGCTCCGCAAGGACAGCCGTTGAATGTCCGGATCATGCTGCAAAGGTCCGCGGGCGGCATATTCGGCGGGATGGGCTTCGGGGGCGGCGGGCTGGGAGCGTCGCTGCGTGGCGGCACGCCAGGTGCGCCGGCCGACTTCTTCGGAAGGCGCGGAGGGGGAACACAAGGCGAGTTCCACCAGGACTACAACGAGAAGCGGCTGATCTTCAAGGGGATTTTGGATCCCGCGGTGAACAACAGCGGCTACGCCGGCGTGACGCGGGTGATCCGCGACGGTGGCTCGGCCCTTATGGATGGCGACACTCTGGTGGTCGAGAATGCGTCGTCCGTGATGTTGCTTACACGCATTGAACATTTCCCCGACTACAGGGAGGAGCAGGTCGAACGGCTGCGGCAAGCAGTGGAGGGCCTCACTCCGGACTATCCGGCGCTGCTGGAGCGAGCTCGGAAGGTCCAGTCGGAGATGCTCAACCGCGTCACCGTTGATTTCGGCGGCGCCTCGAAATATGCCATGTCTTCCGAGGAGCTCTTGTCCGATCAGCGGTCGAGCCCCGGCTATTCGGGCGCTTTTCTCGAGAAGCTATTCGATATGTGCCGCTACTGGTTCATTCTCACAAGCGGCAAGTATTGCAGCATGCAGGCCGAAACCAACGCCAATATCAACCTGCAGATTGCGCCGGGCGTGCAGGGCGATCACCGGGAAGGCATGGATGCCTACTTCAACTGGATGGAGAGCTTGGTCCCGGACTACCGCACGAATGCAAAGAACATCTTCGGGATGCGCGGCACGCATTATGCCCTCACGCCGACCAAAGAGTCGGGTGTCGATACTCATTTCGACTACGCTGCTTCGACCTCTGAGATATGGCCACATCCCTACTGGCTATCTGCCGGCGGCTGGTGCGTGCGTCCATTCTGGGACCATTATCTCGTCACCGGCGACATGGATTTCCTTCGCAACCGCGTGGTGCCGGCCTATAAGGATCTGGCGCTGTTTTACGAGGATTTCCTGACGGTCACAGACAAAAATGGGAATTACATCTTCGTCCCCTCCTTCTCGCCGGAAAACAATCCCGGCAATCTGAACCCCGGTTGCATGGCAGTGATCAACACCAGCATGGACATTTCCGTGTGCAGAGAAGTCCTGAGCAACCTGACGGAGGCCTGCGAGCTGCTAGGCATCGAAGCCGACAACGTGCCGAAGTGGAAGGCGATGCTGGCCAAGTTGCCGCCCCACCTGCTCGAACCGGACGGTTCCATGAAGGAATGGGCCTGGCCTACGCTGGGGGAGCGTTACGATCATCGCCACATCTCTCATCTCTACGGAGCCTGGCCGGGCGACGAGATTGATCCCGACCGCATGCCGCAACTCGCAAAGGCCGCGTTGATTGCCGACCGGCACCGTGTTCCGGAGCGGCTGGCTGCTCATGGCCGTTGCCATCGCGCATTGGTGGGGGCGCGGCTCAAAGACAGCTACCTGGTGGACACGGAACTGCGGCAACTGATTGAAGAGGGTAACGTCGGCCCGACGCTCCGTTGTTCTCACGACCCCTACGCCTTTCCTATGCCGGATGCGCAAGGCGGGATTCCAACCATCATGATGGAAATGCTGGCCTACTCGCGCCCCGGTGTCATTGAGGTGCTTCCGGCGCTTCCTCCGTCGCTGGTGAAGGGGTCCATCAAAGGGATGTTGCTCCGCACCTTTGCGAGGCTCGATAAATTGTCCTGGGACATGAACGCCCGGACCGTGGATCTGACAATAACCTCGGTCAGAAAGCAGGACGTCACATTGATAGCACGGCAGGGCATTGAAGGAGTTTCCTCCTCTCCCGAAGCTTTGGCGACGAAGCCACAATCAGGCAAGTCCGCCTGTGACCTTCACTTGCCGGCAGGAAAACCGGTGGAGCTTCATTTGAAGCTCGGACGGCGTAACCCGTTGGATTGGGTTAATTGGGTCGCTTGATGCTTGCAGAACAACTGATTGGAAAAGGAATTTATGAAACGCAGAGATTTTCTGAAGACAAGCGCGGCCACTGCCGGACTGGTGGGGTCTCTAACAATAGAGCCGATTCTCGGTGCGGCTGACAGGGATTCCCAGACCGGAGCGCCGTTGGCGGACAATCGTCCGGCCGAATATCTTCATCACGTGCAAGGGGATCCGGTTTTGCCCAAGCCGCCGGAGCTCGCGCAGCCATATCCGATTTCACCCATGCCGCTGGCGGAACGGGTCAGGCGGAAGATTGTGCCGCAGCGGGGCTTTTGCAGCATCGCGCCCGGCGAGTTAGTCAGCGAGAGTCTCATCTCCGGCAATGGAGCCATGAAGATCGAGTTGATGGGCGATCCCTACTCGGAGCAAATCCTTTTCCACCACGAAAGCCTGCTCATGCCGTGGAAGAGGCCCCTGGAGGCCCCTCAGGTCGCGGACATTTTTCCGCAAGTGCGGCAAATGGTGCTGGACGGAAAAGACCGCGAAGCCATGACACTCGCTCTCGAGCGGATGAACGGCAGCCCGATCAAGCAGGACACCGAGCCTCACCTCACCGTCCCGGCGTTCCTGATGCAGCTCGATCTTCCCAAAACCGCCTCGGTGAGGGACTATCTCCGCACCGTCGATTTCGAGACGGGCGAGGCGAAAGTGCATTGGAGCGACCAGCGCGGCGACTGGGTTCGTCAGACTTTCACATCGCGACCTGACAACATAGTGGTTCAGTGGCTCACCGCCCCGGCAGGTCAGTCGGTGAACGTCCGAATGACATTGCAGAAGTCCGCGGAGTGGAGCATGGTGTCCGGGATGGACTGGGGCAGCCACCTGGGAATCAACGCGCTAGCGCCCGACCGGGCAGCATTCGCCCCGTCACCATCAAAGCCCAAACCTGCGAGGGGCGTCGAAGCTAACGACGTTCACCAGGACTCGAACGAGCAGCGGTTGATTTATAAGTGCATTTTGGATCCCTCCGTGGACAACAGCGGCTTCGCTGGCGTGGTTCGCATCGTGCGCAACGGCGGATCGACCCGCATGGATGGCGACGCGCTGGTGGTCGAGAATGCGTCATCCGTAATGCTGCTGACGCGCATTGAGTATCTTCCCGACTTCAGCGAGAGCCAAGTCGAAGCGCTGCGGCAGGCGGTGGAAGGAATCACGGCGGATTATTCGGCATTGCTTGACCGGCACCAAAAGGTCCAGTCGGAGATGCTCAACCGCGTCACAGTGGACTTCGGCGGCGCCTCGCAGTATGGATTGTCGACAGAGGAACTTTTGACCGATCAGCGGTCGAGGCCGGATTACTCGCCCGCGCTGCTAGAGAAGATTTTCGAAATGGGGCGCCATTGGTTCATCGTGAACAGCGGCAAGTATCCCAGCATCGCTGCCGAGGTCAACTCCACCATCGATCTGCAAACGGCGAGTGCTGTGCAGGGCGACCTGCGGGAAGGCATGGAGGCCTACTTCAACTGGATGGAGAGCCTGGCGCCGGATTACCGCACCAACGCCAGGAACATCTTCGGATTTCGCGGCGCTTCGTATCCCCTCTTTCCAGACAAGCGTGTCGGCGTCAATTTCTATTACACCAGCAGCTCCGGAATCGGAATTTGGCCCTACTGGATTTCCGCGGGAGGCTGGTGCGTGCGTCGGTTCTGGGAGCATTTTCTGGTCACCGGAGACGTGGAATTCCTCCGCAATCGCGTCGTGCCGGCCTATAAGGACCTGGCTCTGTTTTACGAAGATTTTCTGACAGCTACCGACAAGAATGGGAACTATATGTTCGTCCCATCCATCTCGCCGGAGAACGTGCCCGCAAGCTCTGACCCGTCGGGACCATCGCTGATCAATGCCACCATGGACATCGCGGTGTGCCGGGAGGTCTTGACCAATTTAATCCGGGCTTCGGAGATTCTGGGCACCAACACTGACAGCGTGCCGAAATGGAAGGCGATGCTGGCCAAGATGCCTCCCTACCTTCTCGAACTGGACGGCACTCTGAAAGAATGGGCCTGGCCCACGCTGCAAGAGCATTACAATCATCGGCACATTTCTCATCTCTACGGCGCCTGGCCCGGCGATGAAATCGATCCGGACCGCACGCCGCAACTGGCTCGAGCCGCTGAGATCGCCGACCGAAGGCGCACGTTTGATACCTTAGCCACCGCAGTCGCGGGCGAAACTTTGCCTGCTTACGCCCGTTGCCATCGCGCTTTGGTGGGGGCGCGGCTCAAAGACAACGTAATTGTCGACGTGCAACTGCGGCAATTGATGGAGCAGGGCTACATCAGCACCGCGCTCCGCTGTTCGCGCGAACCGTATGCCGCGCCTGTCCCGGATGCGCACGGCGGGATTCCTGCGATCGTCATGGAGATGCTGCTGTACTCGCGCCCCGGCGTGATCGAAGTCCTTCCCGCTCTTCCGGAGACGCTCGTCAAAGGCTCGATCAACGGAATGCTGGCCAGAACTTTTGTCAGGATCAACAAACTCGAGTGGGATATGGAGGCTAGGACCGTGGATCTGACGGTCACTTCATCCCGCCGGCAGGACGTCACGTTGATGGCGCGTCATGGAATCGAAAAGATCACCGTGCCAGCCGGCGTGCTGGCTACGCCGCTCAAGCCCGGCGCGGCCGACTGCGATCTGCACCTGCCCGATGGAAAGCCGGTGACCATCCAACTGAAACTCGGTTCTCACAAGCCGAATGAGTGGGTCGACCAGGTGATTATGACGTGAGAAACAACATCGGGCCGTGTTCGCAATACTTCTGCCGCAGCCTCAGCGCGACGGTGCGAAATAAATTGGGGCTAGACAGTTTGCCTCTTGGCTCCCAATGGAAAGGCGTAACAGGGAGGCAATCACAATCTGCATTCGCGATCGCAGCTCTCTTCTTCTTGAAAGGCATCCTCATGCGTAATATGTTTCTCTGCTCAATTCTCTTGTTGGGATTGGCCACACCGGCTTCGGTTTCGGCGGCCGATCCTGTGCTGTGGTACCAGCACCCGGCCCAGCGATGGGGCGACGCGCTGCCCATCGGGAACGGCCGGTTGGGTGGAATGGTATTTGGCGGAGTCACCAATGAGCGCATCCAGTTAAACGAAGACACCATCTGGAATGGCAAGAAAGGGGACATTCGCCTCAATCCCAACGCGCTGAGAGCTTTGCCCGAGGTACGCAAACTGCTCTTTGAGGGCAAACCCCGCGAAGCTGAAGCTCTGGAAGATAAAGATATGCTGGGCATTCCCAACCGCCAGCCGATGTATCAGCCTTTGGGTGATCTGAGCATCGCGTTCTCCGGTCAGGATGGGGCCGTTGACTACCGCCGGGAGTTGAATTTGGCGACGGGAATCGCACGAATCACATATCGCGTCGGCGATGCGACCTTCACGCGCGAAGTATTCTCCTCCGCGCCGGACCAGGTGCTGGTCGTCCGCCTCACCTGCAACAAACCTGGCCGCTTATCGTTTCATGCGACGTTGACGCGCTCGCAGGATAGCCAGACTGCAACGGCGGCGCCGGATCGCGTCATCCTGCAAGGCGAAGCGATTGCCCATACCAGCTTCTGGATGAATCCGAGGATGACGGAAGAAAAACTGAAAGCCGAAGAAGCCAACCTGCAATCGACCGGCGTAAAGTTCCGCGCAGTCCTGCGCGCCGTGAATGAAGGCGGTCAGGTAAAGGTCTTCAGCAGCGATGTGATTGTATCCAACGCTGATGCAGCGACTCTTCTGCTGGTCGCTGGGACGAATTATCGCGGTGGGGATCCAGCTCAGATCTGCGCGCGGTACCTGCTTCGCGCTGACAAGCCGTACTCTGCGCTCAGAACTACACACCTGGTCGATCACGAAAAGCTCTTCCGCCGCGTGGACCTGGAGCTGGCTTCGCCAACCGACGAGGTCTCAATTGAAAGTCTTCCGCTCGACGAGCGACTCGCGAGTGTCAGGCAAGGCCATGATGACCCCGCCCTTGCCGCACTGTACTTCCAGTTCGGCCGTTATCTCCTTATGGGGAGCAGCCGTCCCGGCACGATGGCTGCCAACCTGCAGGGCATTTGGAACGACAGTATGGCTCCGCCATGGGACAGCAAGTACACCACCAACATCAATCTCGAGATGAACTACTGGCCTGCCGAGGTCGGCAACCTTCCGGAGACCACAGGGCCCCTCTTCGATCTGGTGAAAACTTCGATGGACAGTGGCCGCCGCACGGCCAGGGAGATGTACGGCGCCGGCGGCTTCGCGTTTCATCACAATATCGATGCCTGGGCCGATACCGCGCCCGTCGATTACGGCTACGTCGGCGTCTGGCCGATGGGCGGCGCGTGGCTGGCGCTCTATTTCTGGGAGCACTACCAATATGGTTTGGATCGCGCATTCCTGGGCCGCGAAGCCTACCCCGTCATGAAGGAAGCCTCGCAGTTTCTTCTCGACTTCCTTATCGATGACGGCAAGGGCCATCTGGTCACGAACCCGTCCTACTCGCCGGAGAACAGCTATCGCATGGCGGATGGAACGATAGGCCGGCAGACAGTAGGCGCCACGATGGATTACGAGATCATCTACACACTCTTCCATGCAACCATAGACGCCTCCGGGATCCTGGGAATCGACGCCGGTTACCGCGCCAGGCTTGAAGCCGCGCTCAAGCGTATCCCTGATCTCAAGATCGGAAAGTACGGTCAGTTGCAGGAATGGAGCGAAGACTATGACGAAAACGAACCGGGTGTGGGCCATGTCTCGCATTTGTTCGCACTGTTTCCCGCCGATGAAATTACGCTGCGAGGCACGCCCGAACTGGCCAACGCCGCGCGCATTTCGCTCGAGCGAAGAGAGCAGCATGGCGCTGGCAGAAGCGGCTGGCCTGCGGCATGGTACGCGAACCTCTGGGCGAGGCTGGAGGACGGTGATCGCGCATATCAGCGCATCCAGAATCTTCTCTCAACTTCGTCCGAGAGTCTGTTGAATGCAAACAGTCGGTTCTTCCAGATCGACGCCAACTTCGGCGGCGCCTCCGGCATCGCCCAGATGCTCCTGCAGAGCCACTCCGGAATCATCGCATTTCTGCCGGCGCTGCCCTCGGCATGGCCGGAAGGCACCTTCCGCGGCCTTCGGGCTCGCGGCGACGTCGAAGTCGATGCATCCTGGAAAGATGGCCGCGCTTTCTCCGCCGCATTACGTCCGGGCGTTGCCGGTGAGTTCAAACTGCGGCCGCCGCACGGCCAGCGTATCGCCCGGATTGAATCAACTGGCCATACCGTCACGAGCATCGAATCGGGTGGCGTCTGGCAGGTCCGCCTTGAACCGCACCGCAAATACACCATTACGTTTGAATGAGGGCTGGTGAAGACTTTAGGAAGCGCGGTCAGATTTGTTTTTCAAAGTTGGCCGTTGGGCATCGGCTCGAACCGGCTCCGTGAAGTCGAACTTCAGCGAATGAAGCCAGGCGGTCGCGATCGTCGTGGATCGCCAGGTGGAAGCTGGTAGGGTTCGAGCAGGGACGTGAATTTCTCCAGCATAGAGCGTAAGGCAGGTATGTCCGGCTGACCGTTGCGCAGGAGTTCCACTTGCCTGCTCGGCAGATTGTGCATGGGCGCCAATTGAGCAGCCTCGAGAAGATTCGCCGAGACTTCGGCAAGGTGCAAGCCGGCCTCCCAATCCGGGTTTGGGCCTGCCAGCCACGCCTTGTTCTTCGCCACCGCCTCAGTGAGATGGTTCTCGCGGTCAGGAACATCTTCTACCACATTCCCTCCACGATTGCGGAAGAAGCCGAGGAGCGCGGCGACGATTGAAGGATCGCGAACCGTGCCATCCGGATAGAACACGCCGTGCACCGTTCCCCAATTCCCGGTGATCATCAGCTCCCAGATGTACCATCCGACGTGGGCTTGCATGTGCTCTTGAAGAGTGACGTCATACGGATTCGCACGCGCGATGCATCCAATCTCAGTATTGATCAGCGGTTTGTGCGCTTGTTCCGCATACTCTTTCGCTTTCGCAATGCTGCCGCGAATCTGTGCGCGCGTTGGGCTGTAGTTGTGAAACGAAAGCACATCCACAGCGTCACCCATGGCGATCATGTTTTCTGCAAACGTCGCGCCGATCGTTACCGGTGTCACAGGATCAAGTTCGTGGAACACCTTGGCCATGTACATCGCATGTTCCATGTGCAGCCGATTGTCTGGAGTGGGAGGCAGGGAACAACACTCGGGCTCATTCTCCACGTCCCAGATCGCTAGACCGGGCTCCTTCCCGATCGTGTCCACCATGTCGGCGGCGAACGGTCGCGCGTTGGGCCACGCAGCCTTGTCCTTCCATTCGCCAAATTTGTACTGCATGGTCGGCATGACGCCGATTCCGCGCTCATGCGCCGCCCGCACAAAATGGAGGAGATTCTTTCTGAGACCTTCTTTGTCTCTTTCCCAGCTCGCGTACGGGACGAACACTCGCACCTGATTCAGCTGCAGCCGTCTGGCGTAGTCCAGGTCGCGTTCCGTGACCGCGGGGTTGTATTGAAGCCAGAATTCAACGTGGCCGATGGTTTCTGCAGACTGATAATTGAATCCTCTTGTACTGCTCAGGTCCTTAGGCACGCGGCGTTGGGCTGCAATTGGCAGGGCCAGAGTGACAATGAGCACTGCTATTACACGGCGATGAGTTCGCATGGCTCCTCCGCGCCGTCCTAAAACTGCGTTCATCGGATGAATTCTCCGTTCGATCCCAGCTTTGACAGTTGGCATCTGGTTTCCCCATCAATACGGCCGCATGTACTGTGTAATGCCGGGCCAGGTATCCGTCCGGAACGGAGCAGCCGGCAGTCCAGCTCCATTGAACAGTGTAGCCTCGGGATTGGATTGCCAGGCGTAACGGACCTCTTTTGGATCTGGCACTGACGGCGATGAGACGACGACTGTATTGCCTTCAATGCGGGCGTCGGCCCAATACCACTTCCGGTCTTCCCCGGCGATCTGGAACTCTCCAAGCTTGGCACCCTTCACAGCAAGCCCGCCGCTCGTGTGCGAAAGGTGCAATCGGATGGAATCTGGGAGCCGGTCGACAGATTTAAGAGTTGGTCCCGAATATACAACATGCTTGCCGTAGTGCTTGCCCAGTGCGCAATAGGCCAGTCGCTGGCCTACGGGCAATTTGTCCTTTGCATGAATATTGTCAGGATCGCCTGTATCAATCGTGACGGCCAGGCATGAGTTGGGAACGCTGGCGGCTGTGATTGCCTGCGATTCCCGAGTTTCGGCCCACTCGTCACCGTCGACTGGCGTTGCGCTGCGCTGCTTAAACCTAGGGAGGCTGACAATGTAGAACGGAAAATTGCCTTGTCTGAAGAGGTTTCGCCAATCGGCGATCATAGCCGGAAGAACCTTGCGATATTCATATGCCCTCGTCGAGTTTTCTTCGCCCTGGTACCAGATGGTGCCGGTGACGGAGAGCGGCGCAAGTGGCTTCAGCATTCCCTCGTACAGAACCGTCGGCATCACCGGCCAATTCTGATAAGCGATGGGCAGCGGTTGCGGCGGGCGGGCATCCACGCTCAACTGGCCCTTCCACGCGCCGGCCAGCGGCATGTTGGTATTGTCACCAAGCACGAGGCGCAGACCTTCAGGCTTGCTCATGAATCCGCCATCGGGCTTGGTCTTCATAATGCGAATCACGATGATGTTGCGTCCGGGCTTGAGCACACCGGGGCGCATGAAATAGACTCGCGGGTTCTCAACCCAGGCGCTGCCGCCGACTTCCTTCCCATTGACCCAAACTGTGTCCATGTGCTCGATGATTCCGAGGAACAACATGGCCCGGCCAGCCGGAAGCGGATCCGGCAGGTCGATCTCTTTCCGGAACCACGCCAGCGCTGGCGTGTCGGGTACGCCGAGTTCGGCGAAGCCGCCGGGAAGAGTGACCGGCTTCCAGGTGGAATCATCGAAGTCCGGTGCAGCCCAATTCCCCTTGAGCCCAATGTCGTACTCATCGTACCAATGCTGGATGTAGTTGCCGTATTCCGGCGCGCCTTCTGCGGCTAGGCGGTCAACTAAATCGAGCGGAACGTCGAAGTCCTTAAGCGGACGCAGTGCGGCCGCGCTGGTCCAGGCCTCCGCCGGCGTTCCGCCAACAGCATCCACGATCAGACCAATTGGAATGTGGACATCCTTCTGGACTTCGCGTGCGAAGTAATATGCGACCGCCGAAACCCGTGCTGCCGTTTCCGGCGAAACGACTTTCCAGCTTCCCCCAATCCAGCCGGTGTGATTGTAAGCAGAATGCCCAAACACGTCGAAGAAGCGAATATCAGAGTAGTTCGCCGCCTTTACTTCATCGGCGCCGTTGAGCGCACCCCCAAGAGGGACCAGCATATTGGACTGGCCGGTGCACAGCCAAACGTCACCCACCATGACGTTGTGCAACTCCACCGTTTCGTGGCCAATGATCCGCACCGTGTATGGTCCGCCCGTCTTCGGCGGTCGTATCTGCACCTGCCATCGGTGGTCCGCATCTGCAACGCCGGATGCGGCCTTGTTTCCAACCTGTACGCGCACGCGGTCCCCGGGTTCCGACCAACCCCAAATGGTATCCACCTTGCCGCGCTGCAGAACCATGTCATCGCCAAAGAGCGGGCTGACAAATGGGAAGGGCTTGAGAGCGGGAGGTGCGGGAAATGCCCCCTGTGCGAAAGCGCTGCCAACCTGCGACAGCAGGAGACCTACGGCAGCGGATACGAAAAGAACGTGTCTGGAATTCATGTGTTCGCACCTCCTTTTGATCGGCAAGCTACCAGGAGCGATCCGCGAGGCATCAAGGCCAATTCAATTGCACAACTGTTGGTCCATTTCCAGGTCAAGTTTGTCGAGCGCGTAGGAGAACAAACACAGCGGCAGAGACCTCCTCACTTGAGAGCGCAACACAAACAACTCCTGTTCAAACTCCGCTCAGCAAAGGAGTGCTCAGGGCATACCTGGATAAAGGAGTCTGGTAAAAGTCAAAGAACTGATCATTGACGTAACTGCCGCGTCTGCGCTGGGTTTGAGAAACTTGCAGCGTGTGCGATGGGCCTTGAATGTGTCCCACCGGAAGATCTGGAACCGATGCGCATGAGAAAACGTTTGCCAATCACGCAGCTTATCTCGTGCAATCGAACTTGTAAAGCGATTGATTGAGGAAGAAAGCTCTCATCCATGATCACAAACGCACCTGGAATCGATCCGGGTCCGGATCAGCTAGCCGGGGCTCTATTGCAAAAGTCTGCAATCTTCCTGTCACTACTGCCGACGAAAGTTCGAGCGCGCGCGAGAGCTACAATTGGGCGTCGTCAACGAGGAGTTCTCATCATGATTCGTTCCGCAACCTTCGTGGTTCGATCCATCGTGCTTGGTACGTTCGCGTGCCGATTGGCCGCGGTTGCGACGCCGGCGCAGCAGAAGCCGGCGGTCGCGAACACGTCAAATCGCTTGGAACTCGGCCGCCTCACCAACGGCGCAGTGGTCGCGTTTGTCCGCTCAGGATCCAGCGGTTGGGGCATCGAAATCTCCGGCGACGCCGTTCCGCACCTGACGCAACCGAAGCCCGCGCAGATCGAGGTCTATCGCGGCGGCGACGAAGTGCGTCAAACTGCCGCCGGCTACGAGTCCGCGCGAAAGGAAGCGGGCGTACTTGTCGCAAGGGCGAAGGTGGAAGGTGGGGGCGAGGCCGCATTTGCCATCGAAGACCGGTGGAAGATTTCGGGCAACGTGTTGTCGCTTGACCGAAAAGTGCGCGTGACAGGCACGGAAGACAAAGCCGGGTTCTATTCGGCAATCCGGCTCGCAACCACTCCTGATATCACCTGGCCGGACGCGGATTATTTTGCTCCGGGCGTACTCTACGGCGATCCAACCTGTGACGGCGACGACTCTCCAGGAGGTGTTTTGAATTACCGCGCCAGGAGCTTTGCGCTGCGGGAAGACGAATTGTCCGCGCCGCTCTTCGCCCTCTCATTTCGCGATGGGCGGTGGGCGGCGGTGATGGACCTGGCGCCGCGTGGTGACACCACATGGGCGGAGACCACTGCTCCTGCTACTGCACCCGTGATCGACGAGCGCATTCAGTTTGGAGCTCTTGGCGCGCGTGAAGCTCCCGATGGCGGCGTCGAGTTCGGCTTTTGGTTCCCAGGCACGACCAGCGAATTCACTCGAGGGTTTCAAACCCCACACGCTCTTGTTGTGCGGCGCCGTTATCATCCCGTGAAGGCGGGATTCTCGCAGAGTTACCAAGTGGGATTCCACTTCGGGCAAGGCGTATCTTTCCCGGGCATGGAACGCGATACGTGGCGCTGGGCGTGGGAGACCCTGAAGCCGCCGGCGATGCACCTGGACCTCGAAGTCGTCCGCCGCGTGCTGACCGACCATCTTGACGCCCATGTCCTCAACGTGGATGACCGCGCCGGCGTTCCTTTCCTTTTCGATGCCGTCACGGGGAATCCCGGTTCCTACCGCAATTGGAGCCGCTATTACAATTCCTTCCCGACGCCACCCCGCCGGCCGGCTAACATGCCGGTCACGGCTCACGAACTGAATCCGGAGAAGAGCGCGGAGTTAGCGGCGTGGGCCCGCAACATGGGCGTCGATGTTGACCCCAAGGCAAATGAATTGGAGCAATGGCCGAAGGTCATCATGGGTTTCGTTTCCAAGGGCATCGAGGTGGCCGATCAATTGCTGATCGAGGCAGACCGTGATCCGAGTCCGCGCGGCCAGAAAATGCGGAACGATGGACTGGCGATCATCGATAGTTTCGTTCGTTTGGTGCCGATGTCACCTCCCGCGGGGGAAGGCTTCAACCTGTGGACAGGCAAGGCCGACTCTTGGGCCGGCGACGCTGTGACTCTCCGAGGGCCGTCTGAGGGCATGCGCACTCTTTTGGACGCGTATCGCCGCGAAAAACGGCAGGGCCGCGAACATCGAGACTGGCTGCTCTGGTGCCAGCAGTTTGCCGATTGGCTGCTGACGCAGCAGCGGGAAGATGGTTCCTTCCCAAGGAGTTGGCACGGTGGCACGGGAACGGTGTTGGAAGCCTCCGGAACGAGCAGTTACAACCCCGTGCCGATGTTGGTGAAATTTAGCCAGGAGACCGGGCAAATACGCTACCTCGACGCGGCGATCAGAGCCGCGGACTACGTCTGGGACAACTACGGAAGCCGTGGCGTTTTCGTCGGTGGCACCACCGACAATCCGAACATCACCGACAAGGAAGCCGGCATGTTGTCCCTCGAGGCCTTTCTGGATCTTTACGAAGCCACCAGGGATCTTAAGTGGCTGGAACGTGCCAAGGCGGCTGGCAATTACACCGAAAGCTGGATCTGGATCTGGAATGTGCCCATGCCGCTGGGCGCCATCGACTCCGATCTCAACTGGAAACGCGGCGTGCCCACCGTAGGCGTACAGGGTATTAGCGCGCGCGGGCCTGGCGGCGTGGATGAATACCTGGATTGGGCCGCCCCTGCCTATGCCCGGTTGTATGAGGACACGAAGGACCCGCACTATCTGGATGTCGCGCGGATCCTTCTGCTCGACACCAAGAGCATGCTGGCTCTGCCGGGACGCACATACGACCTGCTGGGACCTGGCTGGCAACAGGAACACTGGGGGATGGCGATGAATAGAGGTTTTGGAACCCATCGCAGTTGGCTGCCATGGGTTTCAGTCAACCATTTGCACAGCATTACCGGGCTGGAAGATTTCGATCCCGCACTCTATCGACGGCTGGCCAAAGGGGATTGAGGTTCGTTGCGAGCCTCGCCGTACCGGTATTTTGTCTCATTCTCAAGGCACCGTCACTGCCTTGAGCAACGGCATTTCAACCGGATGAGACGGCGAACGCGTGCCTCATTTCCGGCGCCCACATGCTCGGGCCGCGATGTTTCTGCGGAACATATGCCGCCGGTCTTCGACTATCCGTTGACAGTGGCAGAGAAACCCTGTAGAAGTCCTGCATCGAGAAAGTGTTTGCTGAAAACTCACTGTAGATCCGAGTTCGCGCGAGAAGTCCTCACATAAAAGGAGATCCATGAAAAAGACCGCGATCGTTTTGGTGTTTTTGGCCGCAGGAATCTGCTGGGCACAACCCCCAGCCGACTGCAAGCCGTCCGAGCTGAATATTCCGGGAGCTCCGTACCCCTGTGTTTTTCCTGATCATCGCGCCATGTTCAGAGTGGCGGCGCCTGATGCCCAGAAGGTGCGGGTCCGTGTCGGCACCGGATTCGACATGGCGAAAGAAGCGGACGGGCTCTGGTACGTCACGACCACGCCGCTCGTGGAAGGGTTTCACTATTACATGATCAACATTGACGGCGCCTCTGTTTCCGATCCGGCCACGCAAACATTCTTCGGCGGCGGAGAGTGGAGCAGCGCCATCGAGATTCCAGCGGCCGACGCCGATTTCTATAGCCACAAAAACGTCCCCCACGGCGTTGTTCGGATTCAGTGGTACTTCTCCACGGTGACGCAACAGTGGCGCCGTTGCCTCATCTACACACCTCCCGATTACGAGACGAATTTGAAGGCACGTTATCCGGTTCTCTACCTTCTGCATGGTTGGGGAGAAAACGAACTGGGCTGGACCTTCCAGGGACACGTGGACCAGATCATGGATAACCTGATCGCCGCGGGCAAGGCCAGGCCGATGCTGATTGTGATGGACAATCTGAACGCGGTGAAGCCCGGCGAGGATGGCACGATCTACAACGCACGCGGCGCATTGACGCAGGCGGTGCCTCAGCCTCAGGCGCCCCCGGGCGGAGCACCGGGAGTGCCAGGAGCGGGTCCAGGCGGACAGCGGCCTGCCGGGGGTGCGCCGCCCGCTCGCCCGCCGTTTCGGCTGAGCACGACGTTCACTGAGATGATGTTCACCGATCTGATTCCGATGGTCGAAAAGAACTACAGGGTCGCGCCGGGCCGCGAAAATCGGGCGATGGCCGGCCTGTCGATGGGCGGAATGCAGACCTTCACCACGGGTCTTCAAAATCTCGACAAATTTGCCTATCTGGGCGGCTTGAGCGGCAATTGCGGGTCCTTCGGCGGCCCGTTCGACCCGAAGACGAGCTGCGACGGCGCTTTTGCTGACCCTGCATCCTTCAATGCAAAGGTCAAGGTGCTGTTTTTGTCCACTGGCTCCGTTGAAGGACCGCGCGTCAAGCAATTCAGCGATGCGCTCACCCAGGCCGGCATCAAGAACGTGTACTTCGAGTCTCCCGGAACCGCCCATGAGTGGCTTTCGTGGCGGCGAGCCCTCGCTGACTTTGCTCCAAGACTTTTCAGGTAGTTCTGCTGAAAGAGAGTTTCGAACGCCCGGCGCCGTTAGCGCAGTACGCTGTGGCGTTCGGAATTTGAATTAAATACGAACCTGACAGCATGAAGGGGTCTTTGAGAATATGGCCGCCTGATTCGTAAGATTAGTGCGCTTCTCCACCGAGCTCGCTCGACAGAATGGACCTTCATTCCAGCACAAAACCACTGGCGCTATCGTCCCGCAGCCGCTGTCCGCAACGAAAAGAGCGAATCACGGGCTCCGATAAACAGGGTTTTCTTATCCGCTCCTCCGAACGCCAGACTTCCCGGCCGCTCCGGAATCTCCACCACACCAACCTCACGTCCGCACTCGTTGTAAATGTAAAGCTGACCTCCAGCCACATACACATGTCCGGCTGAATCGGTCACAACACTGGTTCCTCCGCGCGGCGCAAACTCCGTTGCGGTCACATGCTGCAGGCTGTCGAGTCTCAAACGATAAACGGCGTCATCATCCTCACTCGCCGCCAGGTGCTCGTCGCCAGCATGGAAGAGCTGCCACTCGGATGCCTGCAGCATCGGTTGCCAGTTTCCTCCAACCATGATGGCATTCGTGGTGCCCGGAGCATAGAAGTAACTCCGCGCTTCGTCCTTGACCTCCGCCACGATGGCCATGTTGCTGCGCGGGGCGTAGATCACTCCGCGACGCTCCATTTGCCAATCCAGCGTCTCCATGCTGTTGTGGAATCCGACTGGAAGCATCAGATTCGTCCCACTGACCGGCATGCTTGCGGGCTCGATTTTCGTTGCCTCCCCCGTTTTCGTGTCCACTACGAAGACGGACCGACTGTAATTCAGTACCAACAACGATCTGTTACCTGCAAACCCCGCCGCCATCGGGGTCGTCACCTTGTCCGTCAGAAGTTCAGCCTTCTTTGCATCCGCATCCCACCTGTAAATCCTATGCATCGCCGCATCGGTAAAAAACAGCTGCCCGTCATCATCAGTCGTGAGCCCGGCGATATTACTGAAACCGCTTGCAAGCTGGTCCAGCGTTGCTCCGGCCGCAAAGACATCCGCAGGCAGCCGCGACGGAGGACCCAACTTGAGATCGGAATCCACAGTGAACGCTGTGAAGTCATGTGTGCGGACCCGGACGCCGCTGGTTCGATCAAAGACACTGTTGTCGAACGCCAGCCGCGTCATGCTGAAGGTGTGCACATTCTCAAACTGAATGCCAGTTGAATCCGCAGCTTCCACCGCATTTGGTTTAGGCAGCACATTGCGCGAGACCCGGTACATGAACAGGTTCGCGAACAGCATGTGATGTGCGTCCGCGAGATCCACCGAAAAGGCGTCTGCGCCGGCCGGGTTCTCTTCCTCCGTCTGCAGGGCATACACATTCCAATTCGACGCATGATGGAACTGCGTCTCGTGGTGCATATGATGCTCACAAGACATTTGGTAAATCACGCTCGGCGTGGTTGTGTTTTCCACCAGCAGCCCAGCCCTCGCCAAGGTATTCGCCGTCCATATGCCGCGGAAGATCCCGCCGCCTCCATCCTTCACCCACAGGCTCGGATATTGCGTCTCCACATACGCCGCGGTGTTTTCTGGCGGCTGCGCAGGCCTGGGGAGATTCGGGGCCAGCACGGCGTTTCTGCGTCCCGGCCCAAACCTGAAGTTCACATCCTCCACCATGGAGCGAGGGCCCGCGAGCCACACCAGCCCCGCCCCTCGCCGATCCATTTCCGCGGTGACGATCCCAATCCCGGTAACAATCGCTGCTCCACCCTTCGCGCTCAGCACCACCGGCACCGGCTCGCCTTCGCCCGTGAAGTTCGCCGCATCATCTGTCACCGTAATCTCCGTGGTGCTCGGGTTGAAGCCAATCAACACGCTATTCGCCCGCAGCCGCAGGGTGTTCGTCACCCGATAGGTGCCGCTCGGGAAATAAAGCACCCGATGCCCATCGATCGCCGCCTGCAGTGCCGCCGTATCATCCGCCCCGTCTCCTTTAGCGCCGAGCGTCCGCACGTTCAGCCACTCCCGCATTGGCGGCAGCGGCGGAATATCGGAGGCCACGACCGTGCCTGTCGCGGCACCCTCACGATGCCTGACGTGCACGCCCCGCTCACGCCCGTCGGGGCCAATCTCTACGCCGAGCGTCAGGTGCTCCTCGACATAGGGGTGGGAGCTCCCCTTCACGGCAAATATGCCACTCGCACCGGTTTCATCCTGCACCATCTGGGGCACGTTCCTGCACACCACATGGTCCAGTGTGACTTCGTGACGTGCCTTCTTCACATCGCCAAGAACCACCGCCGACCGGCCAATATCCTCGAGCACCAAATCGCGTCCATACAGTTGCTCCGTCATTCCGGGGGTAATTTCGACCGCCACCGGCGTTCGCGCAATCCGGTCGCGCACCAGAGTCATGCCCACTTCCTGCGTGTGGATTGCCGCGCGCCTCTGGCCCGTCAAGCTCGAATCCATCAGCAGGAACTGCCATGCAGGGGACGTCCGCACCGAGATGATGCCGTACTCTCCACCTTCGATCTGAAGGTCGATTGCACCGTTCCCCACGTCCTCGAGCGCGGCCCGTCCATCGCCCACCTGGAAGCGCATGTGCTGAAGAAATGAGTGCTGCGCCACGTGAAACCGCACTGCAATCGCCGCCGGGTTTCCCTCGCCGATCTCGAAATCCAGATTGCTGATTCCGCTATAGAACGTAAACTCGTTTGCATCGACCACGGGTTCGCCCGGCGCTGGACGCCGCGAAGCAAACTGCAACATGTATCGGCCCGTCCCAAGGAATTCGTGGCCCTCCTGGAACCCCGGCGTGTTTGCTCCCAGCAGAAACACGGGTCGATGCGCGCCATATCCGATGAGCCGTATCCCTGTCCACAGGTGAATCGTCCGGCTGATTCGATATCTCCCCTCCGCGACAAAGACGACGCCTTCCCCCGCTGTCTCTTGTACGCGATCGATCGCTGCCTGAATAGCTGCGGTGTCGTCCCCCTTGCCATCCCCGGCAGCGCCGAAGCTTCCACGCTCCAGGTACACGGCATGAGGGTCGTCCGGCCGCAATGGAAACACCGATTGGGCGGCCATTGGCAATGCGGCCGCCGCAACCAACTCAAGAACCCAGAACAAGCGCCGCATCTCGAGTCCCCTCCACCGAAGGCGAAGAAGTTGAAGAACCTTTATAACTCTTTCACTCAATGTTTGGCGTCTTTTTGAAGAAATATGAGCCCTTGATACGCTACGCGAAAAACCTCGCTGGTTAGAAACAAGGGACAGAGCATTATTGGAAAAGTTTCACTCGTTCATGACGAAATGGAGAGATGCGGCTCAAAAACGTGCGCGCGGAATGATTCAAACCCCCGGGCTACTAATCCCGTGGTTGATGTTCTGTGCCTATAAACAGCGCGCCGGAGATCGAAGCTCACCGAGTGGCTGAACCACTCGGGCTAGCAAGGATCTCCGGCTCGGAGATATCAGATTCAATTCATCAATCAACAACCTACTACTGCTGCGAACTAGAACTGGTACTTCGCCGCAAGTTGCAACTGGCGCAATGGAGCGGTACTACCGATGCGCCCGAAGGTGGAAGAGCTCAGGCTCAAAGTTGGATTGTTCCAGTTCGGGTGATTGAGAGAGTTGAATGCCTCGAAGCGGATCGCCAACGAGTGCTTCTCGTTGTACGGCATCGGGAACTCCTTGTGCAGCGAGGCATCCAGGTTGGTAAAGCCGGGTCCGGTGAAGCTGCCGCGCTGCAGCGATCCGAACGTTCCTGGAGTCGGAGTGGCGTAGGCGGCTTTATTTACCCAGTCGTTGAGCGTTCTTGCACCGCCGGTAAGGTACGGACTTTGCCCAGTCAGATTGGGCCGATCGAAGGCGCCGAACGGAGACGCGATACTAGAGTTGTCAACGCCCAGCAGCGGAGTTCCAACCTGGCCAGTTTGATGGGTGAAGATTCCCCCGATCTGCCAGCCGCCGATGAATTCGCCCACGGCCTTGTTCGTATTTACCAGCTTGCCGGGCCCGAACGGCAACTCGTATTGCGCCGAGGCTACAATGCGATTCTTCACATCGAACGCCGACCGCCCGTATTCGCAATTGATGCACTCGCTGTCCTGCGGATATAGGTTGTCGTTCCCCTGGTTACGGATTCCGCTGGTATCGTCGAGGGACTTACCCCAGGTGTAGGAGCCGATGACGCTAAGGCCCCTGCTAAACCGGCGCGTGGCCTTCACGTCAAACGCGTTGTAGATGCCAATGCCCTGGTCGTGCACATATTGAAGGCCGTACTGTGCGGGGGTGGTACCGCTCGAGTACCCCACATAGAAGGGGAGCCGCGACGCGACTGAAGTTGCGGCGCCGGTGCCAAGGTAGCCATATGGCGTCGGTTGATTTGCATTTTTGAACCCATAAAGATGACGGCTCAAAGCACCCTGGTATCCCACCTCGAAGGACCAGTCCTGCCCAACCTGCCGCTCGATATTGAGCAGAAACTGCTGGGTGTAGCTGGTCTTATGGCTTGGCGCGTTCGCGTACTCAACGGTGGTCGGGCCGAGAAGTACGGTTGTGCCGCCGCTCGCACCCGGCGCTGCGTTGGCCCAGGTCAGATTGGAGTTGCCGTAGATCCCGGTGGTCGTGTCCACGTTGACCGCTGTCGCGCGCCCGGCGATGTTACGCGCCATGTCGAAGTATGCGTTGCCAATATCCTGCGTGTAGAAAATGCCATAGCCGGTGCGAATCACCGTCACCGAATCCGGCGAGTACGAGATGCCCAGGCGTGGCGCAAAATTCAGGTACTTGGTATCCATGAGAGGGCCATTGGACAAGAGTCCGTTACTGCACTGCGGCGCCGGGCCAAAGTTGCTCGTCCATCGGATGTTAAGGCCTTGATATACATTCGCTGCCGTGCAACTGCCCTGGCGGACCTCGAACGGCCATCCGCTCATCGGGTAGGTAGCGCTCGTGTCGCCCCTCTTCGGCATGTTCGGAACATAGGCGTTGAAGTTATTCCCAAACGTGTCGTTCCACGGAGGAGTCAGTTCGTACCTCAGGCCCGCCGAAATCGTGAGCTTCGGCATCACCTTGTAAGTGTCGTCCGCGTAGTAAGCTTGCACGTTACGCACGTAATTCGCGTCCGCGACGGCCACCGCGACGGTTGCCTGGCTCAGATCGCCAAGCAGGAAGTCGGCGAGCGAATCGCCTCCTGAAAGCGTGACGTGTCCCGGTGTGCCGGACTCGAGTGCGGTAGAAATGGGCTGCGCGAAGAACTGTCCACGCGAGAACTGGTTGCCAAGCTGATTGAAGGTCTGGCGGTTGTATTCGAAACCGAAGCGCAGATCGTGCTTGCCCCGGACCCATGAGATGTTATCGACAATCTGCCACGTGGGATCGGTCACAACATACGGACCATCCCCCCCGATATCCCCAATCTCCTGCCAGATCGGTGGCGTCGTGCCTGTCGGGCCCGCGCTGAACGCCTGGTCGGGAATGCCCCAGGTTGACGGCGCCCCGCCTGAAAGACCCGGAATTTTAATCGAATCCACCACATCGTTGGTGTATGCGGACAACAGTCCGAGAGAGTTGAAAAAATGGCTATAGCCGAACCGCGCCTCGTTCACGACCGTGGGCGAAAATGTCCACGTGTTCGATCCCATGTACTGGTAGTACTGGGTAAAGATCTTGCTGCCCGCTCCCAGCAAACCAGTCGACAGGATGTCTTCGTTCCCGGAGCTGTAGCGGAAGGCATATTGCGACCTCTGCGACTGGATGTAATCTCCGCGGACCGCCAAACCCTGGCGATCCTGCGGCGCTGTAGTGCTGTACGGGAAGTTCGAGACAACTTTTCCGCCTGAGTAGAACGGCGCCGTACTTGTTCCGAGGTATTTCAGCAATGCAATGGACTGCGGCGCAATTCTGCCCGAAGGAATGGTGTTGTTGGGAAAGGGCGTCTTTCCCAAGCCGTTGACGTCTCCGGTTGCCGGATCGTAGATGGTGACCGCAGTCCCGGCGGCGGTGGTGAAACCCGTGAAATTGCCGCCCGCTATGGCCGGGGAAGGTACAGTTGCATTACCCTGGCCAATGGTGCGGATCTTTCTCCACTCGTCGTCAACCATAAAGAAGAATTTGTCTCTGCCATCGTAGATTTTGGGGATTCGGATGGCGCCGTCCAGTTCGAATCCATAGTCGTTCCACTTGTAGGGGTAAACCTTCGGAGGGGCAGAGTTGTATGGGAAATAATAGGGATTCGCGTCCGCGATGTTGTTGCGCATGAAATCGTACATGCTGCCGTGATAGGTGTTGGTGCCGCTCTTCGACACCACGTTCACCTGCGTCACCTCGTGACCGAACTCGGCCGGATAAACGCCGGTCTGCACCTTGAACTCCTGGATGCCGTCCAGGGAGGGCAGCCCGACATAGGTGTTGAAGTCGGGATCGGTGTTGTTTACGCCATCCAGCGTGTAGTAGTCGAACATGATGCGCTGGCCGCCGACCGAGATCGCCTGGCTGGCGCGATCGCCACCGAGCCGGCTTCCTGCCTGGCCCGATGATGACGACAGCGTGTTGGCATTCGACGAAAGCGCAACCAGCGACAGGTAGTTTCTGCCATTCAGGGGCATCTCGTTGATCGCTGCGTTCTCGACGACGGTGCCGAGCGAAGAGTTTTCCACCTGCAGCAGAGCGCCCGTCGCTTGAACCGTGACCGACTGCGTGACGGCTCCTACCGACATGGTGAAGTCCTGGCGCAACGATTGCTGCACGTCGAGTTCGATGCTTTGGCTCGACGCAGTCTTGAAGCCCTCGTGCGTCACCTGAACCTTGTAGTTTGCCGGAGGAACGTCGGGAAACGTGTAGTTGCCCGCGCCGGTGGTCACCGTCGAGCGTGACGCGCCCGTACCCGCATTTGTAAGCGTCACAGTCGCGTCTGGAATCACTGCGCCCGTCGAATCGACGACGTGTCCTGAGATTGTCCCGGAGGTCTGCGCAAACAATCTGGAAGCCGACGACATCGCAAGGATGAACACAAAGATGCAGCAGGCGATGGAAGCACTGCATCGTCTCAGTAAGGTCAAGAATCTCTGTGCGATTTGGCTCGGACTGAACGATTCCTCTGTGACCCGGGAATTCGAAAGGAGAAATGGCGCAATGCGTCCATTTCCTGATGCATCAGGAGCATGATTGTTCAACATGGTCGACTTAGCCTCCGCTGCAAAGAGCAGCCTCGTTCAAATCTGTTAAGAACCCAACCCACACGCTTCAATCGGCCGAGCTAGCTCGCGTGGGTTTCGGGTTTCGGACAGCTTTCACCGACGCGAAAGTGAAGCGGTTTTGGGTGACCTCGCGCATGCACCACAGCTTCACTTCAGCCAATACTGTTCGATCGGGGAAAACGCTTACGCATTTCGCCAAAACGAACCTTGGCCGTTACTTCCAGCCGGTGAATCGGTTTACTCAAAGACTGAGAAATCCTAGCCCCCAGAAAATTTGACTGACAAGCCCTATTTTTCGAACGATATCTAT
The DNA here is from genome assembly GCA_963751285.1 of uncultured Acidobacteriaceae bacterium. Lineage (GTDB taxonomy): Bacteria > Acidobacteriota > Terriglobia > Terriglobales > Acidobacteriaceae > Telmatobacter. Next base: position 366,333 of record CAVVUE010000023.1, read on the forward strand.
CGAAATTTTCGATGTTTAATGTAGGGTTCTCTCGATTGTGGCTAGCACCTGCGCCCTCAACTGCGGTTTCCGGAAGCCCTTAATCCGGTGAACTGCCCCCTTTCAGAATCTCGTCGATCAGGGATTTTGGCGCGGGTAGGTGGTCTTCATTCTCTTTCAGCCACTCGTGAAAGTCCTGTTCGATTTCCGGTGTCCACCGGGCATCGATCTGTCCAGCAGTGTATTTCTTCTCTCTCAGGCGCTGGTGACCAAACATGTCCTCGAGATGAGTGCGTTCCGAGTACTTGACGACCTGTTCCGCCAGTTGGGGCGGGATAAAGATCACCCCGCCGTTCCGTCCCAGGACCACATCTCCCGGCATGACCAGCACATGTCCAATGCGGGTCGGACCGTTGATGCTCACCATCGTGGAGTTGAGCAGTCTTCCGGTGGCAAGGGATCCAAAGTGATGAGACGGATCGTAGAAGCGAACAAATGAGGTGAAGTTCGGCAGCTCGTTCAGACCGTTAATATCACGAACGGCGCCATCGTAGACAATGCCATTCCCGGATCTCGCATAAATCGCGTTGCCGACGTTGTCGCCAATCGATGGTCCGTCCTCCTTGAGTTCGAAGTGGTCAGATACATACACGTCTCGAGGTTGCAGCATATCAACGGGCCAGGCGTTCGTTGCCCCTTCACGGCGATCCTCTTTCCCTTGCGCTTCAATTTGTTTCTGAATATCGGGTCTTCCCGGCATCCACACGGATGTCAGAGCCCTGCCTACCAGGACCTGGTCCGGATGGATGCAGTACCAGCCGTCTTCGTACTGGTGCTCAAAGCCTGCCGCGCGCAGGGTCGCCCATGCTTCTTCGAGCGTCACAGTCTTCATGCGGTCAAGAATGTCGTCGGGCACTTTGGGCCGGCCATCGGGAAACCTCTCGCCGGTCCAGTAGTACGTGTATTGGATCACTTGCTGCGGCGTGAAAAACTCCCCGTGAAAATCCGGCGCTGAGGGGACAGCTGGTTCCTGCATGACAGACCCGAACTGCGCTGGCAGGCACGGACATAGTGCGACGAAAGCTGCCCCGGTTAGAACACTTGCTAAGGTTTTCCGCATCTTCTCTGCTCCCATGAATCGGTGATCTTCTTGAATTGCTTACTTCTCAGGCTCGAACCACAGCGTTCCGGGAATCTGCGCCTTCTTTGCCACTTCCTCGTTCATCTCCAGACCGATACCTGGCCGATCGGACAGAGTGACGTAACCATCCACGATGATTTCTCCTTCCTTCACCCATCCCTTCCAAAGGTCTGGGAAATTAATCCAATGCCACTCGCATACCAGGAAGTTCGGAAATGTCGCGCACGCATGACAGGTAGCCATTACCCCGATCGGCGAAACCACGCAATGCGGCGCCACCGGGACGTAGCAGGCCTGCGCCATGTTGGCAACCTTCTGGGCTTCGGCAAGCCCCCCGACCTTCTCAAAGTCGGGCTGGATGATGTCGACAGCTTCCTTATCAAGCAGTTCCCTATACCCCCATCGCAGGTATAAGTTTTCGCCGCAGGCAATCGGTGTAGAGGTCGAATGCCGGATGTCCGCCATCGCGTCAATGTCTTCGGGTGGACACGGCTCCTCGAGCCACATCAGCTTGAATGGCTCCAGCGCTTTCGCGACTTTCTTGCCAGTCGTAGCATCGTAGCGGCCGTGCATATCGCAGGCCAGAGCCATGTAGTCAGGAATGGACTCGCGTACATGCGAAACCCACTTCACCATGCGATCAATCTCGCCGTTGGTCGCAGTCCAGTTAAAACTATCCCAGCGCGCGGGATCCCTGGCATCATCAAGGTCGATCTTCATGGCCTTAAAGCCTTGAGCCTTAATCCAGGGGAGTTTCCGGTCCGCCTCGGGCCCGATGGGAACGTCCATATCCGAGTCGCAATAGATCTGGACTTTGTCGCGGAACTTGCCGCCCAAAAGCTGGTAAATGGGTAATCCGAGGGCCTTGCCTGCAAGATCCCACAGTGCAATCTCTACGCCAGACAAGGCGCAGACGTACTGCCCGGCTTGCGCTCCAGAGAATATTCCTATGGTACGAATCCTTTCCCAAATCGCTTCAACATTGAGCGGATCGAGTCCGATGAGCATCCGCCGCCAGCCCCGGATCAGGGAAGAGGCTCCGACTGCGGCATCTGTAGCCTCACCCTGCCCGTAGATGCCCTGGTCCGTGTAAATTCTTACGTGCGTCTGCGGTCCATGCACGAGTACCTGCGCAGTGCGCACATCGGTGATTTTGAGTTTGGGCCTCTGGTAAGGCGTACTGCTGGTCTGAATCGCCCGCGCCAAGGAGGGAAGTGAGAAAGGAGAGAGTGATCCTAATGCCGCAAAGGCTGTGCCCTTTAGCATCGACCTTCTTGAAAATTGAGCCATAACTCCTGAGAACCGTTCCTTCCGTTAAGTTGACCGAGTTCCATAAGCAAGCGCCTGTTTGTCAAACGCCTACTTCCCGATGATTGTCGATGATCTTCAGACGCTGAACTTTAAACAAAAGTCCTGAAGACCGCAAAGCCTACAAAACCGATTTACTATCTGTCAAGGGCCTTGGTTCAACTGCATTGATGACAACAAGTTGGTTTCCAGTGACCACCTTCTCACGCAACATCGAATTCGTAGAGACTGACACTAAAGGGCGGAGCCTGCACGGTCTCCGGAAATCCATCTTGCGCAATCTCAACAATTTTGACGGCGGGCTCTTTGCCCACTTCATTGGTTGAGCTCACACTGGGCGACGCAATCTGATAAAGCTTGCCCTGACTGCGTAGCTTGACGCCGCTGATCTTCGGCGTGAGCCTGTGGCCCTCTTCCGTGGGGTTGACCACGGAGATGAGGAACTTCTTGCGATCGCTGGAGAACGCAGCGAGAACATCCAGAGGATAGGTCGGGCTTCCGGTGGGCTTGGTACCCCTGTCGACAAACGGTGTGCCGCGCACCAACTGCTGGAGCGAATCACCGTCGACCGCAACTGGAAGAGCGTTGATATAGTGAGTCTGCATCAGCTTCATCACCACTCCCTCAGCCGTAAAACCCACAGCGTCGCCGGTGTGGTCGGTCAGCAAGCGCAGTCCTCCCGTCGCACAACTGGCCGCAATCATATCGGAGTGGCGGAACATTTCGTGCAGGCAAAGTGCGTACGAGAGTGGCATCAGCATTCCGGATTGCTGCATGAAGCCTCCGCCTCCATTGCCCGACGCCGACCGGAGACGATTGCCCCACTCATCGAAGATGAACTTGATGTTCTTTTCTTTCAACCACGGCATCTTCTCGACATACTTGTCCCATGCCTCAAAGGCTTCGCCGATGCGGTTGGCCAGCCTCCGGGCTCTGAACTGCAGCGGATCGTGGACATCCACGAAGAGCTGCTTCTCAGCATCGAACGCCAAGTCAGGATAGGCGTAGGTATGTTCGGAAAGAAAATCGATGTTGTCTGCGCACTTTTCCAGCAGCCAGCCATCCCAGTCATACACACTGCCGAACTCATAGGGTAGCGCTTCAGTAATTGGCGGTTCCCAGATGCTCGGGAAGAAATTGTTCTTCTTTTCCGCGCCGCCTACGGACTTCTCACAGATGCTCGCCCCGGACACCGTCACCTTGATGTTCGAATCCACTTTCTTCATGGCCTCGACGATGTAATTGTGCTTCACCCAGTACTGGTCCAGCGACATGTGACCGTACTGCCAGGGACCGTACATTTCGTTGCCGATGGTCCAGTAGCGGACATTGAGAGGCTCGGGATGGCCGTTCTCCGCCCGCATTTTACCCATGCGCGTCTCCACGGAACCGTTGCAGTATTCCACCTCCTCGGCCGCCTCGCGCGCTGAACCGAATCCGCTGTTGATCGCTAAATCGGGCTCGGCTCCGACCAACCGGCAAAGAGCGATAAAGTCATGAAGGCCGACATCGTTCGACTCCACTCGGTCGGACCACATCGGTTGCAAACGCGGCGGGCGCTTATCCCGATCGCCAATACCGTCACGCCAGTCGTAAGCGGAGACGAAGTTGCCGCCGGGCCACTTGAACATTTTGAATCCTGCCTCCTTGTAGAGACGTATCATGCCGGCGTGAAATCCCCGCACATTGTCGACAGGCATCAGCGAAGCAGTCCCGACGTGAAACGTACCACTGCCAGTACCTAGAATTTCCAAGCGCGCGTCCTCAGTGTCAGCCGCGGAAGTGAACTTCAACGGGAAGTTCCGGTACTCGTGCGACAGCGATGACATCGTGATGGTTTGAGAGTCGCCAGCACCAGGTCCCCAGACGAGACGAGCCACAACTTTAGCGTCGGGATCGCCGGAAAGATAAACGCGGCCTTCGTAAGACTTGCCGCCACCCAGGCGCAGTTTGGACTGCTGAATGCCGCGGGGCTCGGAGCCGTCAAGCTTGACGCGCGGGCTGTGCTTGCCTACAAACGGCCGCACGGTGTCCATTTCGACAGTCCCTTCTGGCCCCACCGGCTTGAATGGCTCGCCTAGAAAGCGGCGAAAAAACGAATTCGTCGGCGCCGCCGCGACTGCACTGGTAATCGGGTTGGCGAACTTCCTGTCGGTCAGTATCTCGGCCCACACTTGCGTTGTCGCCGGTTCCATGAAACCTCCAAAAATCATCGGGTTCACCGGCCCGCCGCTCATAGATGCATTGATTGCGACTTGGAGGTTTTCAGCCGCAGCGGCGAAGGCCGTCATATCTTGCTGCAAAATGGCGGCGCCTGCCACTGAAGCCGCTAAGAATTCACGTCGATTCATTGGCATGTCATATCTCCTTTTGTTTTGCTCGATTCGCAGGTTCATAGAACGTTCAATTACGAGTCGGTGCCAGCTTCGTTGCAGGTCTTCATGGGATCGATGATCAACCATCCTGCTGCGCCGAGCGCTGAGATGCAGGCAGCGGTAACGAACGACATCTCCCAGCCAATGTGGGCGGCAATCAGGGGAGTGAGAGAAGCCGAGCAAGCTCCGCCTAGCTGGCCGCCCATATTCATGATTGCGGAAACCACGCCCACGTTTTCTCCTGCAATATCAGCCGAGACGGCCCAGAAGCCGCTCTGCGAGATGTACAAGACACCCGCGCCGCAAGCAAGAGTCACTCCGGCAGTAGTGACGCTGTGGACGCGCGATCCCGTGACCAGGAGAATCGCCGTGAGTCCGAGCGATAAAGCGGGCAGCAGGCATCGGCCCGCGCGCAGGCCAAATCGGGCCGCGATCCAATCGCTTACAGCGCCTCCCCCGAGGCAACCGATCGTCATCGCGATGAACGGCAACATGGAGAAGATTGCACTGGTCTTGAGGTTGAGCCCTCGCACTTGTGCCATATAGATGTAAAACCAAGCGAAAAATATCCAGGCGACATAGACGAACGTAAAATAGCTCAAGGTCAGGCCGAAGACGTCCTTGCTCGTGAAGATCTTCGTCCAGGGAATCGATCGTTTGCCGTCGCGCGCGGGTTCGCTTCGAACGATGGAGGAACTGGACTGATTGTGTTCTCCGCCGATCAGGGCCTTTTCTGCTTCCCCGACGAATGGGTGTTGCGCTGGGTTGTCGCGAGCCGCAAGGTACCACACCAGGCTGACGACTGCATCGATCACGGCGCTGAACCAGAAGGCCGCTCGCCATCCGTGGCGCAATATGATTGCAGTGACTAGCGGAGGCGTGACTCCTGCACCAATGCCCACCCCGGCGAAGATTAATCCATTTGCCTTGCCGCGCTCGCTCACGGGAAACCAGCGCCCGACGAACTGACTGGCAGCAGGGTACATGGTGGCCTCGCCAACGCCTAGGCCAAAGCGCACCAGCGCCAATACAAGCAACGCGTCGCGCAGCGTTGGAGGAACGAGCGCCGTTAGGGCAGCGAAGACGCTGCACCACGCGATGCCGAGGCTCAGGACGCGGCGCGGGCCAATCCGTCTGGCGAGCAGACCCGCGGGAACTTGAAAGATGGCGTAACCAACGAGGAATGCACTGAAGACCCACCCCAGATGCGTATTGTCAACCGCATACTCGCGGCTGATATCAATGCCTGCGATTGAGATATTCGTTCGGTCAAGAAATGCCACCGCACTCATGACAAATAGCCAGAGCACCAGCAGGTAGCGTATGGGTGGAAGGCTCCGATGACGGTGGTTCGAATTCACATGCATCCCTTGCCCATTTCCTACTCCGACTTACCTGTGACAAGGTTCTAGCTAGAACAGATGAGCATCCAGACGTTTTCCTCTGAGATGCACATCCCACACGTTTATCACGCGGGACAATCCTACCGCATTAGTAATGTGAGGGATTACTCAGAAATTCGTTGTTGTGATTCGCCAAGATTCAATCCACCCTGAATTGCATCTGCTATTCGCCGTTTGGGGAACAAACAGCGAGCTAATTGTCGGCTGTCTCTCGCCAAAATCCCATCCCGTCGCAGAATGCTTCTGCACTTGATTGTTGAGGCAAGCACTGAGAAGTGGTTGAGATTTGTCGCAAGGCATGACACTGCCGTGCAGCTTCTAGCTTTCGGGCTGCACGGCGATCAGGTGTTTACTTAAGGCCGGTCCAGGTCAGAACCGGAGGTGGCCGACCAGTTCGACGACACGCCCGCCCTGGTTCACGGCCGTGATCTGCGAGTGGTGGCCCGTCCCGATGTTCGGATCAGGATCTGAGAACGATGGATGGTTGATGAGGTTCGTTGCATCTGCGGCCAAGTCGAAACTTACCCGCTCCCAGATCCGGAACGTCTTGCGAATCGACCCATTGATCACGTGAAGGCCCGGTCCGTAGACGTCGTTACGGTGATTGTTGCCCAGCGTTCCCGGAGTGGGCGACGCAAACGCACTCGGGTTGAACCACTGGGCGATTGTTCCACTTTGGCCAGATGCCTTTATATTTCCCACCTGGCTTGGGTACCATTTGAAGTCGCCAGCCCCCGTGTTCTCAAAGGAATTCGTGGAACTCGCCATAACCGGTGCGAAGGGATGGCCGCCTTGACCCACGAAGGTAAGCGACATCGTCCAACCTCCGATGGCTTCATCCAGCGCCGCGTTACTGTTCAGGTACCGTCGGCCTCTGCCAAAAGGCAGGTCATAGGTGCCATATGCCTTGAACATCTGGCGCACGTCAAAGTTCGCTGCGCCCCAGTTGGCCCTTGGATCATAGGAATTCTGGAAGACAGAAGTGCCTTCTTCTGTTCCCCAGCCTGAGGAGTCCTGGTCATCGGTCATGTGCGACCACGTGTAGTTGACGTTCATCATCAGGCCGTTGGCAAAGTTGCGCCCCAGCACGGCCTGCAGCGCGTGGTAGACCGACGTGGCGTTGGTCGAGAATCCGCTGATGGCCTGGTATTCCGGATAAGGCCGGAAACTTGTGTCATTCGGCCCCAGTTCGCTCGCCGGAATCTGATTGAAGTCTTTATTGTAAAGGAGGTTCGTGCCGTGGGCGCCGACATACCCAAGGTCAGCCACCATGCTCCCGGTGAGCTGGCGTTGCACGGTCAGGTTCCAGTTGTAGAGGATTGGGATCGGGTTATCGTACAGCATGGTCGAGACATTCTGTCCGTTGTATGCCTGCGGGGCAGTTGGCGAGTTCACGTAGAGTGTGTTGACGCTCGCACCCTTCGCACCCTGGGGATTTTCATTCCCGGTACCGCTTAGGAAAGCCACGGGTGCAATACCGCCGGTAGAGTCATTCTCATTGCCGGTTTGAGCAATCGCGTCTCCCAGGCAGCAACTGGCGTAGTTATCCACGTTCCACGGGAATGTGTACATGCCAAAGCCGCCGTTCACCTCTGTCTTGGTGCCGAGCTGATAGGCAACGCCAACTCTTGGCAACCAGTTGTTCCACTGGTTCTGCTGCAGGCGGGTCCTGCCGTTGGTGTGGGTGGACGCATACCACATGGCGCCTCCAGCGCCGGTGGCGGGATTGGTGATGGTCGTATCGAATGCCCGCATATTCTTAGAGGGGTCGGTCCAACCTGTTCTTCCCTCCCAGCGCACCCCAAGGTTCACCGTCAGCTTCGGAGTGACCTTCCAGTCATCCTGTGCAAAAAACGCTGGGAGCTTCTGTCTGCCATAGTAAGTGGGTGTGACACCAGCCGACCAGTTCTGGGCATAGCCAAGGAGGAAGTCGGCGTAAGGATCACCGCCGATTGCCGTCCCTGGGGTATTCCCAGCCTGCGTATAGGTGCCCGTAAACCCGAGCGTCGCCGCGTTGAGGTTGCCCCACTGTGTTGAGTCGGCGCGGTAGAAGTCCATCTCACCGCCGAAGTGCAATGAATGACGGCCGCGGATCATGGTCACCACGTCCGACTCGTTGAAGATATTCTCTCTGTAGTTGGCCTTACTGGGTGAGTTGGGGCCCAAGGCATAGTAGTTGGTGATGTTGATTTGCGGCATAATGTCAGTTTTGGCATACTTCAGGCCCAGCTTAGCCGGATAGCCCTCGCCGATGGTCGGGGACTTGAGCAGGTCATACTCTCCCATCCAGCCGGAGCGCGCTTCGTTGATGGTACGCGAACTGAAGGTGTGGACGTCGGAGAGCTCTCCGCTCATGTTCTCCACATCGACGATCGTCGCGTTAACCGGGAAGACAGGGCTGACCGGCTTGAAGGTGGTGGGGAAGTTGTAAGCCGACGATCCTGTCAACCGGTTGTTATTTGTAATGTCCGCGTCGAAACGTCCAAACCACTTCTGCTCGGTCGTCGGGGACGCCGGCAAGAGGTACGTATAGTTGTTGGTTGCAAACGCCGTCGCGGGCTCGCTGGGATAGATCGCCTGGATAGCCTTTGCTACCGGATCGATCATGGTGCTTGGAATTTTGTTGCCCTGCCCGTACTCGCTGGCAAACGATTGCCGCGTGACCGTGGAACCGGATACGACCTGAGTGGTGGGGTCGTAGAGGGTGGGCAGGCCGGTAAAATCGCCCGTCCTCATTGCATTGGTGGGCAAGGTGATCGTAGTGACGGCCCCGGCGGAATGTTGAATTCTGTGTTCCCAGTCGATCAGGAAGAAAACCTTGTTCTTAATCGCCGGGCCGCTGGCCTGCCAGCCGAAATTGTTCAACTTAAGGACAGGAACCTTGCCGAAGCCGAATCCATAGCTCGCAGCGTTCAAGGCGTTGTTTTCGAAGTAATCGTAGCCCTCACCGTGCCAGGTATTCGATCCGCCTTTGCTGATCTGGTTGAAGATGATGCCGCCGGTGCCGTACTGCGCCGAGAAGTTGGAGTCGCTCATCTTCACTTCGCCGATGGCCTCGAAGATCGGCGTGTTAATCACGTTGTCGCTCATCGGCGAACTGATCGCGGAACCATCCAGCATGGCCGTCGAAAATGGCATGCTGCCGTTGGCTTCAAGGCTGCCCATCCCCGGGTTCGCTTGGCTTCCGGCATTTCCGGATGTGCCCGGCAGCAACAGAAGGAACGACTGCCAGTCCGGGTTCCCGGACTGCGGCAGCGTTTGCAGCGCGTCGGTCGGGATTGTCGTTGCAAGCTCCGCACTTGTCGTCTGCAACAGTGGTGCCTCGGTGTTGACGACGACCTGTTGCGTGGCTGTTCCCACGGCCAGCTGAACGTTCAAACCCGTTTGTCCGACCTGCAGAAGCATAGGGCCGCGCTGCAGGGTTTCGAATCCCTGCCTGCTGAATGTCACTGTGTAGTTATCGTTCGCCACGATGGGACCGCTATCGTAAAGGCCGGCACCATTCGAGGTAAGGGTACGCACCAAGCCCTTGTCGATGTCCTTGATAGCAATCGTCACCCCGGGCACAACCGCTCCGCTGCTGTCGGTCACCGTTCCTGTTACGTCTGCAGAGTTCGTAGCTTGACCCCAGGCTAAGCCGCCGCAAAATGCAAGGAGAGTTACAAGAGTCTGCGCCTGCACTTTCATATTTGCCTCCAAGGGGATACTTGTTTGTCATGCAAGGCGAACGTCGTCATCGCCTGACAATCTCGAGCCAGCCCGACTTCAGGGAAAACGCTTACTCTAGGTGCTCTATTGTCCTATACACAAAAACATGGGCATGCTAGCTTAAAAAAAATCTGACTGACAAGTGGTATTTTTCGAAACATCGTATCGGGAAATTCGATATATTTGTTTCCTCGAATGGATTAAAGCGGCCAATCTAGTTCGTTGCAGACGGTGAGTTCATGAATTCAACGCTCGATCAATGGGAAGTTTTAGAAGCTGTGGTCCAGTTGGGCAGTTTTGCAGCTGCCGCGCAGACGATGAACCGCTCGCAATCGACGATCAGTTACGCGATTTCATGCTTGCAGGAGCAATTCAAGGTTCCCCTACTTGAAATGAAGGGACGCAAGGCGCAACTGACTGAAGCGGGCAAGGCGTTGCTGGCGGATGTAGAACCGCTACTCAGTGAATTTAGAGCCCTTGAGAAGAAAGCTGCGTCTTTAGCCGCCGGAGGTGAATCGGAGCTTCGCCTCTCGATTGACAGTATCTTCCCGAATGAACGGTTGTTTGCGGCTCTCGCGGAACTGAATCGCTTGTACCCCTATATTCTTCCGCAACTGCATAAAAGCGCTTTTCTTTCGTCGGTACATGAGTTTGCAACCTTCGGCGCCGATTTGTGCATCACGGGTCTGCCCGCGCGCGAGCACTTCATCAAGCCCATACTCGAAATAAGAATGCTTGCCGTTGCCAGAGCGGATCATCCACTGCACGCCGTTAAGCGTCAACTAAGGCGTTTGGATCTGATTCAGCGCGTTGCCGTGATCATTGAAGGCACGATCGGACCGGAACCGAAGCAACAGCCGCATACCCCGTCACAGAAATATGTGGGCGTGAACACAATCGAGGCAGCGATTGAAGCCGTGCGTAGCGGCATGTGTTTTGGCTGGCTTCCGGTATACCGAATCGAGCAGTATCTCAGCTCGGGAGAATTGGTGCGGCTGCCGATGCCGATCGGAGGTGAACGGTCGGTGCGATTGTTCCTGGTTGCCAAAGACGTTGATTCGACGAGTCGCGAAAAGAATTGCATTGCTGATCTCTTGGGTGCAAACCGCGACCTAGAAGTGCTCTGACGAAGGACGCCGGCCCGATTCGCGTTGCGCCTGGCTGTGTCGACCTGTGTCTTTGGCAAAATGCAGAATCACTCGACTTGATTAGGTAATCCCTGTCGCTGAATTCAAATCCAATGTTCGACTTCTCCTGGAACACACCCGGCGCACGACAAAGTGCGGTCAATTCTTCACTTTGAGCTTGCGAAGACAAAGACTACTTGCGCCGGAGCACAAGCAGGCTGTTGCAGTGCTGTTGATACCGTTTGTCGATCAACCGAGGATGATCTTACGCGCTTCGCCTTCCGGATCGTTGACCATTCGGCATTCGTTGTCCCACACCATGGTTTTGTTGGTCTCCGGGTCAGTCGCCGTCCAGGTCAAGCCTTGCTGGTTGGGGTCCCCTGTCCTGGCGAAGTTCGCCCACGCGGTCGCCATCTTTTTGGCCAACAACTGCACCTCGGGTGTGTTGCCTGTGCCCTGTTCGCAGCGCTTGGTGTTATCGAAGCAGAACTGGAGCTCGGCGGTGTGCCATGCGCCGGGAATGCCGTCGAGAATCGGCGTTTGCCAGGTGAAGTAATAGGTGTAGGCGGACGCCGCCTTCAATTCAGACTTCAATCTGGCCATTTTCACGACGTTGTTGCGCATGGAGAGGGCATTTAACCCGAAGGTGCCACTGCACATATACGACAGCGTCTGGATCTTTTTCTGCGGATACGCCTTCTTCAACGTGGCGACGATGGCCGTTGCCTTGTCATCGCCATATATCTTGGCGAGGTTGGCATGCCACTCTTCCTCAGTGGGGCGGGAGAGCATGTGGTTGCCTTCTTCGCTGACCGAGCCGATCAGCATCGGCACGTTCTTCGATACATCCGGTGCAACATCGAAGAACGACCGAACGTTGATGACCTTGTCGTCGAGGCACGGCGACCAGCCTGCGCGCGCCGGTCCGGGAGCAAACGGTCCCCCCGTGCCCCGCATCGGCGGATTGATCTTTTCGATCGCCGCGTTTCCAGCGGCCATCAGCTGCGACCACTCCATCTTCTGCAAAGAGGCAATGTCATTCGGCTGCAGCCCAAGATCCTTCATGACCTGGCGTGCTACTTCCTTCTGTTGCTCCTTGGTGGGGATGTTGCCACCACCGCCGGATTGCGCTGCAGCGCGATGGAACAGCCCAACTGCTGACGGCATGCCCATCAGGGTTGTCACCTTGGATCCGCCGCCCGACTGGCCATAAATCATCACCCTGTCCGGGTCGCCTCCGAAGTTAGCGATGTTCTCATGAACCCAGCGCAGTGCGGCAATGAGATCGGTCATGCCGACGTTGACAGAATCTTCGTAGGCGGAACCACCGATTTCGGAGACGTCGAGGAATCCAAGGATGTTGAGGCGGTGGTTGACTGACACCTGCACGACGTCGTGATAGCGCGCCATCTGCGCACCTTCGTGCGAAGGCAGTTCATAAGACGACCCGAAGGTGTATCCTCCGCCGTGAATGTAGAACATCACAGGGCGGCTACCAGTCAGGCTGGGCGTCCAGATGTTGAGCTTGAGCATGTCCTCGCTCTGGTAGCCGTCATCCCAGTCCTGAATGAATGACTGCTCGATTGCCCAGTCGTGGAGTCTTTGAGGACAGTTTCCTCCGTAGATCAGAGCCGGATACTCGTCCTTCCAGGGCACAGGAGGCTTTGCCTGCAGCCAGCGGTTCTCACCGGCGGTGTTCTGGCCGTAGGGAACGCCCTTGAACGTGAAAACTCCTCCATCAAGAAAACCGCGCACCTTGCCGTATTGCGTGTTCGCGACTGCAGTGCGTGGCGTGCTGCAGTTTCCGGGTTCCTGGTGAGCAGCGGTTTTGGTACTGTCCATTGCGCGGGCCGGCGTGCTTACGGCAATTCCCATGCCCGCCGTCGCCGAGAGCAGCAGTGCCTCACGACGGGTGAGAAGGACGCGGTCTTCAGAATCTGATTTCGCCATTGCAACTCCCTTCATCTGTTGTTTCCCTTTTGTGATTGCAGTCATGCGTAACCGATGAATCAGCTCAGGAGGATCTTGCTCAGTTCGCGTTGCCACCGCACTCAAGCGAGTCGCAGTGCCTCGAGTTTGCCCTCGCTATTTGATGTAGCCCATTTCCTTGTAGTACCTTGCTGCACCGGGATGGAGTGGGACGTCGCAGGGAGTCTTCCACACGTTGTGGATGTTGTAGGAGAAGTTCTGGTTAGTCCACTGCAACTCGTCCTCGTGCTCGTCCATCGCCCGGGCAACATCATACGCAAAACTGTCGGGCACATCGGCCCGAGTATAGATCACCGTTCCGTTGCGCACGATGGTCGGAATGGTCCGCTCGACACCGCGCAACAGGCCAACAGGGATGTAACCGCGGTAGACGAGCGGATCCTGCGCCAGCTTTGACAGCACCGGTTCCGGAATATCGAGGTAATTGAGTTCGAAATGCTGGCTCACCTGATACAAGGCGTTCCACTCAGGTGCCGAGGAGAGAGCGCCACCCTGAATGATGACGTCGAAGTTATTGCGATCGGCAAAAGTATTGCCGACGTAGCCTCCGGCAGCCGTGATCGAGTCCACTGAAAGTCCGAAGTAGCCAAGAATTTCCATTACCATGCGGTCGCTGCGCGACGCATAGATTCTGACGGGCCAGCGTTTTTCCTTGATTTGCGATAAATCCGTGATCCCCGTTTCAGCCCTGGCCGCCACGATCAAAAACCATGGCGACTGAATGTTCGCAATCAGGCGAAGGTTCCTCATCGACTTGTCGTTCGCGTAAGGTCCGGTGCCGTCAAACGCCTGGCACAGAAACGACTCCGCTGTGGCACCGAAGTCGACGGGACCGAGCCCCGGCTCATTCGGCGGAGCCATGGCTACTGAAACGGCGGGGTCCCTCTGATACGGAGGCGGAAGCTTCGCTCCAGAGACGATGCGCGGTGCGGCGGCCGCGTTGCAGTTGTGACAGATTTTCACGTCGTAGCCGTAAAACTTCATTGCGTTTTGGACAACTTGCGCCATTGCGCCCCAGGGGCAGAGCCTGCATGCGCCGCCAAAGACGGGCTTCTTGACCGCGATCCCCGTGTTGTAGACGACGCCAGACTGTGCACCCATCCAACCTATTGTCACCAACACCAGCGCAATCAGACCAAGAACCTTCGACATCGTGCCACCTCGTCTTTCGCTGAGGTCTGAGAATAGGCCTTTGGCAAAAAGCTGCTTGCACCGGGGTGCGAGCGGCTCTTGTTTGCCTGTTGAGGTTGTGCGGACGGTCAGGCGTTGGATCAACTCAACAGGATCTTGCGCACCTCGCCTTCTGGATCGTCGACCATGCGGCATTCGTTGTCCCAGACCATGGTCTGGTTGCGAATCGGATCGGCCTTCGTCCAGGTCAACCCGGGCTGGCTGGGATTTCCGGTTGCAGCAAAGTTCCCCCAGCCTGTGGCCATCTTCTTGGCCAGCACCTGCGCCTCGGCTGTGTTTCCCGTGCCCTGTTCGCAGCGCTTAGTGTTATCGAAGCAGAACGCGAGCTCGGAGGTATGCCACGCGCCAGCCACTCCGTCGAGCATCGGCGACTGCCAGGTGAAGAAGTACTGATAGGCGGGCGCTCCGCCCTGTTCGGATTTCAACTTCGCCATGCTTACCACATGGTTGCGGCCACCGAGCCCGGCAACACCGTAGGACAAAGTCCGTATGGCCTTTTCCGGATGCGCCTTCTTCATTGCCGCAATCAGCGCGGTCGCCTTTTCGTCTCCCACTGCCTTTGCCAGGGTCTCGTGCCATTCTTGCTCGGTGGGATTGGAAGCCATCCTGTTGCCTTCTTCGCTGACTGACCCGATCAGCATCGGAATATTCTTCGACACTTCAGGAGCGGTGTCCTGGAAAGATCGAACATTAATGATCTTGCCGTCAAGAGTCGGCGACCAGCCAACGCGCGGAGGAACGCCAGGACCAGACGGCGGCCCGAAGAAGATCCCTCCCATCCCGGGGTTCATTTTCGCTGCGACGGCGTTTCCCGTCTCAAATAATTTGGACCATTCCATCTTCTGCAAGGCGGCAATGTCATTGGGAGCAATTCCTAGTTCCTTGATCACCTGGCGCGAGAATTCCTTCTGCTGCTCAGCAGTCGGAATATTGCCCCCGCCGCCCGATTGGACTGAAGCACGATGGAAGAGTCCCGCCGCAGACGGCATACCCATCAAGCAGGTCACCTTGGATCCGCCGCCAGACTGGCCATAAATCATGATTCTGTCGGGGTCACCGCCAAAGTTAGAGATGTTGTCACGAACCCACTGGAGTGAGGCAACAAGGTCAGTCATCCCGACATTGACGGAATCCTCATAGGGAGAACCGCCGATCTCGGAAACATCGAAGAAGCCGAGAACGTTGAGGCGGTGATTGACTGTGACCGATACGATGTCGTGATGGCGCGCCATCTGGGCGCCTTCCTGCGAGGGCAGCTCATAGGATGAACCGAAGCTGAATCCTCCGCCATGGAAATACACCATGACGGCGCGGCGGCCAGTCAGACTGGGCGTCCAGACGTTGAGCTTGAGCATGTCCTCGCTCATGTAGCCGTCATCCCAGTCCTGCAGAAACGACTGCTCGATCGCCGTGAAGTTATGAAGGTTCTGAGGGCAGTTCGCCCCATAGATGAGTGCTGGATATTCGTCCTTCCAGGGCAATGGAGGTTTGGCCGGCAGCCAGCGGTTTTCGCCACCCGTGTTCTGGCCGTACGGGATACCTTTGAAGGTGAAGACGCCTCCATCGAGAAAACCGCGCACCTTGCCATATTGAGTGTTCGTAACTGCGGAGCGAGGGGTTGAGCAGTTCCCCGGTTCCTGATGTGCGGCGGTCTTCGTGCTATCCATTCCGCGCGCGGGCTTGGCTAAGGCGATACCCATGCCTGCTGTCGCCGAAAGGAGAAGCACCTCCCGACGGTTCAAATGGACGCTGTTTCCCGAGTTTGATTTCTTCACTGCATCTCCTTTCGTCTGTTGTCTAACTCATCTCGTTGGCGGAGATTGTCCGTCGGCAGATAAGCTCCCCCGCTTCCCAAAAGAAGAATCCAGACATCACCGGATGAGAAAACGTATTCCGGTGGAGCACGTTAGAATAGGCGGATTCTCCCTGTCAAGGGAAGAATTCCTAATATGTAATTCGAATGGCGCTTCGTCGAAGGATTTGGCTTCGCGCCCGGTCGCATATTACTACATCGGACTCCATACGCTTTGGAAAACGCCCGGCGCAGAATTGTGGGTGTGATATAGATAATGCACATGAGAAAGCCTCTCTCACGAATTCTTTGTGCGATTGTCGTCCCAGCGTTTGCGTTGACTGCAATAGCGCAGGATTCGCAAGATCCGAAACAGAGAGTCGAAGCGCTCGAACAGCAGGTGCAAAAGAATCTTCAGGAACAGAAACCTGAGCTCGCGATTCCCCTGCTGCGGGAGATCGTCTCGATCGAACCGAATAACCTGAATGCCCATGCAGACCTGGGCGTATTGCTTTTCTTTCAGGGCAATTACAGCGAAGCGATCCCGCAAATGCACAGTGCTGTGCAATCGCAGCCAGATCTCTGGAGGATCGAGGCGCTTTTGGGAATTGCGGAGAAACGCACTGGAGATCCAAGTGCGGCCCAGGAAGATCTCGAGCGTGCATTCGCCAGGCTCGATGACAAGAAGATTGCGAAGGAGGCAGGATTGGAGCTGGTCGAGCTGGATTCATCGTCCGGACAATTCGCAAAGGCTTCGTCAGTAACAGAAAAGCTGGAAGAACTGTTGCCGGAGGATCCGCAGATTCTTTTCGTGGCCTACGAGATCTCAGTGCAGATGATGGACCAGAGTCTGCTGAACATGTTGCTGGTGGCACCGGATTCTGGGGAAATGCATATGATCATGGGCGGCGAGCTCGGCCGCCACGGGGACCACGCCAATGCGATTGCACAATACCGGGAGGCGATCAAGTTAAATCCGATGCTGCCCGGAGTCCATTATGAACTGGCGGAACAGCTTAGAGCGTCGCCGGACCCGGCGATGAACGCGCAGGCTGAAAGTGAATTCAAAGCCGCAGTGAAGGCGAATCAGTACGATGAGAAGGCCTGGTGCCGGCTAGGTGATTCCGTGGCGGAGGCGGGCGACTTTAAAGCGGCAGAGGAGGATTACAAAAAGGCTCTGGTGTTGCAGCCGAGGGACGCAGATGCGCAGACCGGATTAGCAATCGCTCTTATTACGATGAATCAAATGAGCGAAGCCGTTCCCCTTTTAGAGAGCGCTGTAAAGAACGATCCGACCAACATCGTGGCGCACTACCGCTTGAGTGTGCTGTATCGACGAGCCGGCCGGATCGCCGAGGCTCAACACGAGATGAGCGAATACAACCACTACAAAGAATTAAAGGACAAGATGGCGCAAGTATTTAAGCAATTCAATTTGCAGCCGGATCAAAAGTGAGGGGCGGTCAGAGAAGCCGCATTTCAGGCGCACTTGAGATCGAGATTGTATCCATGGAGATCCACCGGCGAGGATAGATCGGCTTGGTCGAGCACCCTTTCCGTTTGTGCTTTTCTTTCTTCATTGCCTGCTTACGCATAACAAAAGGCACAGGATAAAATCGCGCTGTGATGTACGCAGGCAAATCACGCGGATTGAAGCGATCGATGAGGGTTGCTACAAGTAGGTTCTTCGCATTTTGCGGTTGCATCACCTTTCTTGTTTCCGCTTGTTTTGTCGTTCAATCAGGCGTCGGACAAGCGACATCCGGAGCAACCGAGCATCCCGCTCGAAGCGGTGCGAAGGCAAGCCGGACGGAGTCGAAAGCAGTTTCGACAATTTCGTTTCGTGACATCAGTCGCGAGGCGGGATTGACAACGGTTCCACATTCATCGACAGACAGGCGTTACATCGTCGAGACAATGGGCGGCGGCGGCATCGCGCTGTTTGACTGCGACAACGACGGCAAGCTCGACATCGCCGTGGTGAACGACACAACAATTGATCGCTACCTGACGGGCGGCGACCCGATGGTGACTCTCTATCATCAGGACGGCAGCGGAGAACACATTCACTTCACCGACATCACGAAGGCGGCGGGGCTCACGACGCGTGGCTGGGGAATGGCCATTGCCGTTGGTGATTACGATAATGACGGCCTGCCGGATCTGTATGTAACCGGCTACGGACACAACGTTCTGTATCACAACCTGGGCGGTTGCAGGTTCGAAGATGTGACCGACCGCGCAGGCGTGAAGCTGGGCGGCTTTAGCACAGGCGCAGCATGGGCCGATTACGATCGCGACGGCCACATCGATCTGTTTGTAGCGCGATACGTACATGTTGACCTGCGTCATCTCCCTACCCTCACCCCCAGGGCCGAAGCTGATGCGACTGACATGCTTGAAGTGCCAGACAAGATGGAGGGTGAAACCGACTTTCTGCTGCGGAATCGCGGGGATGGCACGTTTGAAGATGTCTCGTTGAAAGCGGGGGTGGGTAATCAGGCAAAGCTTCATGGTATGGGGGTGGTCTGGGGTGATTACGACAACAACGGCTGGCCTGATCTGTTTGTCGCCAACGATGATGGCGCGAACTATCTGTATCACAATCTTGGCAATGGCAGTTTCGAAGACGACGGTACGACCACGGGAGTGGCTTTTGGGCCAAATGGTGAGGTTTTTGGCAACATGGCGGGAGACTTTGGGGATTTCGACCGCGATGGCCGCCTCGATTTGATCGCAACCCGCTATCGCAGGCAGCCGGTGAGCCTGTATCAAAATAACCAAATTGCTTTTACTGATATCGCTGCTCAAGTAGGTCTTGCGCGAGACACGCAGCAGCTCGTGAAATGGGGAGCCGGCTTCGGCGATTTCGACAACGATGGATGGCCCGACATCCTGATCGCAAACGGCAATTTCTCGTCGTTGGTGGACAGGCTAGAAACCGAGGCGAAGTTTCGCGAGCCCATTCAACTCTTTCGAAATATCGAGGGGCGGTCATTCGAAGACGTCGCCAATCAAGCCGGTTTGAACGCGGGCCCAATACAATCGCGCCGGGGTACTGCGTTCGGAGATATCAACAACGACGGCAATCTCGATTTCGTCGTCTTCAATGCGGGCGGGCCACCGTCTCTTTTCATCAATGAGACCCGGAATGCCAACCATCGCGTACTTTTTCGCCTGGTGGGAAGGAAGAGCAATCGCATGGCGATCGGAGCGCGCGTGGCTGTTTTCGCAGGGGGCATGACGCAAATCGACGAGGTCCGTGGGGGAGGCAGCTATAACTCAAGCAACGACACGCGTCTGCACTTTGGTCTAGGGAAAGAAGCAATCATGTCCAAGATCGAAGTGCGTTGGCCGAGTGGGCTGCACCAAGAATTCCAGAATGTTCCTTCTGACGCCATCTACGAGATTGATGAGGAACAGGGAATACGTAAACTCAAAGACCTCCAGGCACCCTCCGGCAAGTAGCAATGGGAATTTGAAAGGACGAGCCGAAGCGCAATGGTAGCCACTTTCCGCGGCACTCTCGCCCCGACAGGTAGTTTTTTCGTTCTAAGAGCATGCCCCACCGATAAAACATCGAATTTATCGATGTCATCGTTCGAAAAATGCCGCTTTATTGCCACGACGCTTCTGGATACCATTCGGCTGTTCATCAAGGGGCGGTCGGGCGCGGGTAGTAAGCGCTTACCGAGGAGGTGCCCAATCCCTGACGCAGTGTTGCCTAGACTCCGCTATTCTTCGTCGTTTCGTTTCACGTCAATCGCAGTTCTTGCAGATTGCGCACCTTGATTGTTCTTAATGCCTTACCTGACGCAAAGACCTTGACAACTTTGGGCCCAGGCTATTCAGGGATGCATCGCAGGAAGATCGATGTTGTCTTTTGACCACTGTTTCGGCTGGTTCTCGCTCACCAAGACGTTCCTCAACAGTTCGAGCAAAGAAGCTAGTGTTCTAATGAAAAGCCTGACCAATCTTGTTGCGATCACAACGCTTGGGGCCAGTTCACTTTGGGCGCAGGCTCTAAGTGCCTCGCCGCCCAGTGCGGGTGAGGCCGCTCCCCCGAGTGATTGCATTCCAGCCTCCACCAACGTGATCGCCGCGCAGTACCCGTGCATTTATCCGGATCGCCGGGTGATGTTGCGGATCAAGGCGCCCGACGCGCAACATGTGCAAGCACTGATCGGCGGCGGAGGGGGCCAGACGCCCACGATGGACATGGTGAAACAGCCCGACGGGTGCTGGACGCTGACCACACCTCCCATCGTCGAAGGGTTTCACTACTACCAGTTCTACGTTGATGGCGTCGAGATGGGTGATCCTGGCAGCAGAACCTTCTTCGGAGAGATGAGGGAAATCAGCGGCATCGAGATTCCATCCCCTGTGTCGAGTGACTCTTTTTACCAGGTCCAGGATGTGCCGCATGGAGAGGTCCGATCGGTTCTTTATTTCTCGAAGGTGGTCGGCAAGTGGCGGCGCTGCCTCGTCTACACACCTCCTGATTACGATCACCAGCCGCATGCACGGTATCCGGTGCTGTATTTGCTGCCGGGCTATGGTGAGGATGAGCTGGGCTGGTTCAACCAGGGGCGCGCGAATGTGATCCTGGATAACTTGATTGCGCAAAAGAACGCCTCGCCGATGCTGGTTGTCTCCGACGATCAGTTCACGGCGCTCAAGCCGGGCGAGGCGCCGCTTGTCTTTGGAGAGCGGAGGCCATGGCCGGGACAGCGTCCCAACTTTGGAACTTACGGGAAAACATTCACTGAAGTGATGTTCAGTGATCTCATTCCGTATATCGAGTCAAGGTTTCGCACCCTCACAGGCCGCGAAAACCGTGCCATGGCCGGTCTCTCGATGGGTGGCATGCAGACATTCATGACCACCCTGCCGCACCTGGACCAATTCGCCTACATCGGTGGATTGAGTCCCGGGGTCCCGCAGAATACGTTTGATTCGGTGTATAAGGATCCGGCTGCATTCAACAGCCAGGTAAAGTTGCTGTGGCTCGGCACAGGCACCGTGGAAAAGGCGCACAACCCGAATATCTTTGAGCTTCACGAGGCACTCGATAAGGCTGGCGTCAGGAACGCGTACTTTGAATCGCAGGGTACGGCTCACGAGTGGCTTACCTGGCGTAGAGACTTGAACGACTTTGCTCCCAGGCTTTTTCGGAGGGCCAGCAAATGATTAGGCGGCGATCGTTTTGCACGAATTCGGTTTTGCAGACTTTCAGTTCTAGTGCGCGTCGAGCGCCCGCGCCAGAAGTGATTCCGCGGTATAGAAATTAAGACGAAGGAGAATGAAAGAGGACAGAATGAAGGTACGAATTCTAGTATTCGCCTCCGCGGCGTGTTGGATCGGACTTACGGGCGCTGCCACAGCTCAACAGGCGGGACCGGGCGTTCCGGCCCGGCTAATGGTAAGCATCGATACGCAACAGAAAGCCGCGCCGGTTTCGAAGTACGAGTACGGCCAGTTCATCGAGCACATTGGCAGCACGATGTACAGCAGTCTCTGGGCTGAGATGCTCGATGACCGGAAGTTCTATTTCCCGATTACATCCAAGGAGCCCGCATCCGAAAGTCGGCAGCAGGGCGGCCCGTTCGGGATGCGGATTCGCAAATGGTATCCCGTCGGCCCCGACGAAGTTGTGGAGATGGATAAAGACAATTCGTTTGTCGGCGAGCAGAGTCCTCGCGTCGAACTCAACGCCGCCACTCCACATGGGATCCGGCAATCGGGCCTTGCACTGTTAAATGGCAAGAAGTACACCGGCCGGATCTATCTCCGCGGCACTCCCGGCAGCAAGGTGCAGGTTTCGCTGATCTGGGGTACGGGCGAGGGCGACCGGCAGACGATCTCGATTCCCGCGCTCAACAATCAGTACAAAAAGTTTCCTCTCGCTTTTACGGCGAAGGCTGATGCCACTGATGCCACCCTCGAAATCACCGGCACGGGCTCCGGAAACTTCTACATTGGCACGCTTTCCCTGATGCCTGCAGACAATATTGATGGAT
Source organism: uncultured Acidobacteriaceae bacterium (assembly GCA_963751285.1). Taxonomy (GTDB): domain Bacteria; phylum Acidobacteriota; class Terriglobia; order Terriglobales; family Acidobacteriaceae; genus Telmatobacter. The sequence continues at coordinate 388,366 of CAVVUE010000023.1, forward strand.
TCCGGCCCGACACAACAGCGCTTCTGCGCCAGATCAAGATGGGTTTCTGGCGATATGGCGGCAACTACACATCCGGCTTGATCTGGTACCACATCGTGGGCGACATCGACAGGCGTCCGCCGGACTGGGACTACGCGTGGAACGCCATGCAGACGAACGATCTGGGCCTGGACGAATTCATGACGCTGTGCAAGCTCATCAACGTAGAGCCATACATCAGCGTCAACGCAGGCCTCGGCGACTCGCACTCGGCGGCGGAAGAGGTCGAGTATATGAACGGCTCGGTAAACACCCCGTTGGGTGCACAGCGTGCGAAGAACGGCCACCCGGAACCCTACCGCGTGAAATTCTGGAATATCGGCAACGAGCCTTGGGGTTCGTGGCAGCTTGGCCATACTGATCTGAAGTATTACGTTCTCAAGCACAATGAGTTTGCGAAAGTCATGCGCGCGGTAGACCCGTCGATTGTCCTGATTGCTTCGGGGATGATGCTGCAGAATGACAATGTGCCGGGCAACTTGCGCGCCAAGTTTGTTGGGAATCTTGATGGTCTCTATGGATCGGAATACGACTGGACGGGCGGGTTCCTGAAGAGCTGCCGGGGTAATTTCGATATTATCTCCGAGCACTGGTATGCGCAGGGCGGCCACCACTGGGACATTGAGAAAGGCAAGAGCCTGCGGCCGGATGCGCCCTCAGATGATGCGTATGTGAAGGCGGACCAGACTCTGCTCGAGGCGGCGCGATACCCAGCCGATACGGTACGCCTGAAGGCCGAAGAATGGATGGGGTACCAGAAGCGGTTCCCAGAGATGGTCGAGAAGAAGATTCCCCTGTCCATTGACGAATACGCCTACTTCAACTTCACTCCCGGCAGTGGAGGCCCGTTTGGAGGTATGACTCTCAAGCAAGCGCTTTCCTACGGAATGATCCTCAACGAGATGCTCCGATACACCGACTTCCTGACGATGGCGGCTCAGACCACCGGCGTCTCCTTAATCGACTTTAACCGCACCGCGTCGACCATGAACGCGCTGGGCCTCCTGTATAAGATGTACGGCGATCACTTTGTTGGTGCTATTCCGGTCGCTCTTTCAGGCAATTCACCGCAGCTGGCACCGAAGTATCCCGCTGGCAGCCCCGATCAGCCACAGACACCCTCCGGTAGTCCAACTTATCCGTTGGACATGGTGGCGGCGCTGAGCGCAGATCACAAGTACCTTGTCGTCTCTGTAGTGAATGCGACGGAGTCAGAGCAGAAATTCAATCTGGGCGTCACAGGAGCGCAATTGGCCGGACCATCGACGTTGTGGCAATTGACAGGGAGTAGCGTTGGCGCCGTCAATCACGTCGGCCAGCCGCCGCAGGTTGAGGTGAAGGAAATCCCGATCGGCGGCGTTCCGGGGACGATCACGGTGGCGCCGATTACCGTGAACATTTATCAGTTCCCAGTAGCTCAAATTGCGCAGTGACAATTTGCGGCCAAGCTGCGGCTCTTTAATCCGGGCAACAATTCTAGGACCGGGGGATCCAATGACAAAGAGCTGCATAGATACAGGAGGGGTTCAATGAATATTCGAGTTGCAGCATTCGTTGCAGCGATATTGTCGATCGGATTTGTTGCCCCAGCTGGAGCACAGCAGGCTGAGCCAAGCGTGCCGGACCAGTTGAAAGTGACCATCAACACTGATCAGGCAGCGCCACCGGTCTCGAAGTACTTGTTCGGCAGCTTCATCGAGCACATTGGACCGCTGATTTATCGAAGTCTTTGGTCTGAGATGCTCGATGACCGAAAGTTTTACTTCCCCATCAATTCGCAGGTGGAGGAGGCTCCGGCGCGCCCCGGTGGCGGCGGAGGGCGGGGAATGCCGCTGCGCAAGTGGCGACCGGTCGGGCCTGACGACGTCGTTACGATGGACAAAGACCATCCGTTCGTCGGCGGCCAGAGCCCGCGTATCGCGCTCGACTCATCGACCGCGCACGGCATCAGTCAGCCGGGCCTTGCCCTGGTCAACGGAACGAAGTATACGGGCCGCATTTATCTGCGCGGCACACCCGGCACCAGGGTGAAGGTTTCGCTGATCTGGGGCGATGGCGCGAACGACCGGCAGACGGTCACGATCGGTGAGATCACGGGCGAGTACAAGAAGTTTCCGCTCAGCTTCACTTCCGGCGCCGACACCAATGCCGGCGCTTTCGAAATTGCCGGGACAGGCAATGGAAATTTCCATATTGGTGCCGCGTCGCTGATGCCGGCAGACAACATCGACGGATTCCGGCCCGACACGATTGCGCTGCTGAAAAAGCTTCACTCCGGCATGTGGCGGCTGCCCGGCGGCAACTTCCTGTCTAACTGGGATTGGCACCAGGCCATCGGCGATATCGACAAGCGGCCGCCCATGTTTGATCACGCATGGAATGCGATGCAGGTGAACGACGTGGGCATGGACGAGTTCATGACCTTCTGCAAATTGATCGATGTCGATCCGTATGTCACCGTAAACGCCGGACTCGGCGATGCGAACTCGGCAGCTGAAGAGGTGGAGTACCTGAACGGCCCGGCAAGCTCCTATTGGGGCGCAAAGCGCGCGAAGAACGGCCATCCGGAACCCTACCACATCAAGTACTGGAACATCGGCAACGAGCCCTGGGGAACCTTCCAGATTGGCTACACCGATTTGAAGTACTACGTTATCAAGAACAATGACTTTGCCGCGGCGATGCGGGACGTGGACGCATCGATCGCGCTGATTGGTTCGGCAAAGATGATGGAGTCATCCTGGCTGAAAGGCGAGGACCGCGCGAAATACGTCGACAACCTGGGACCAATGTATGGATCGGATGACGACTGGACCGGCGGCCTTCTCAAAAACAGCTGGGGAACCTTCTCCGGCATCGCGCAGCACTGGTACGAGGGACCGGGCCGGCACTTCAACCTCGAGAAGGCCAAGGCGCTGGCACCCGATGCTCCTGCGACGGGCGCGTACGACACATATGAACCGACAACACTGGAGTTTGCTCGCTACGCCGGCGATGTGGTTCTGCGTCACGCAGAAGAGTGGGAGGGATACCAGCAGCGTTTCCCTGAGATGATCCCGCATAAGATCTTCATGTCGATCGATGAGTACGCTTATGGCGGTCCAGGCGGAGGTGGCAGAGGCGGCCCGAATCTGAAATCTGCGCTGGCGTACGGGATGCTGCTCGATGAGATGATGCGGCATTCCGATTTCATCACGATGGGGGCACACACCATGGGCACGTCATCGCTCGACATCACGCCAACCAGCTCAGTCATCAATGCCGTCGGACTGGTCTACGAGATGTACGGAGAGCATTTCCCGGGAACGATCCCGGTTGCGGTCGCCGGCAATTCGCCGCAACCGCCAACCGACAGCGCCAAATACGGAGATGAGCCAAAGGTCAGCTCCGGCAGCCCGACTTATCCTCTGGATGTGTTTGCAGCGCTCACGCCGGACCACAAGTATCTGAATGTGGCCGTCGTGAACGCGACGGATTCGGAGCAGAAGTTCGACATAAGCGTGGCCGGTGCGCAGATCGCGGGACCGTCGACGCTCTGGCAGTTGAGCGGAAGCAGCCTGGATGCAATGGACCGCGTTGGCCAGCCGGCTCAGGTCGAGATCAAGGAGATTCCGATGAGCAACACGTCGGGTTCGATCTCGGTCGCGCCCATCAGCGTGAATATCTACCGGTTCCAGGTTGCGCAGTAAGCTCGGTGACGAACTGTGTCCAAGCCAACTTGCCGCCGGTATGAAACGATTAAGTAGAAACGATAAGAACAAATCATGATGCGACTGAGATTTCTTTGCACGCTTCCGGTTCTGGCTCTGCTGGCGCTCGCCAATGTCAGGCCGAGCATGGCGCAGGTCCAGACCGAGGTGCCTGCGGTGGTTCCTGGAGCAAAGTCTGTCACCGTGGAGCACATCAAGATTCATGGCAAATCGCTGGAAGGCAATCTGGAGGGTGACGCTGTAGACCGCGATGTGATCGTGTTCCTGCCGCCCAGTTACGCAACGGCGAAGCATCGCCGATATCCCGTGGTGTACGCGCTGCATGGTTATTCAATCGGGGCGGAGCAATGGACCCATGAGATTCATGTACCGCAGACGATAGAGGGTGCATTCGCTCTGGGCTCCAGGGAATTGATCGTCGTGCTTCCCGATGCGAAGACGGTGCACAACGGTTCGATGTATTCGAGTTCCGTCACGACGGGAGACTTTGAGCGATTCATTTCCCACGATGTGGTTGACTACATCGACGCTCATTACCGGACGCTTCCCAACAGATTGAGTCGCGGCCTGGTTGGCCACTCTATGGGAGGATATGGCGCAAGCCAGATCGGCATGAAGCATCCTGATGTGTTCGGCGCGCTCTACATCATGAGTCCGTGCTGTATGTCCGCACGGCAATTTGGCGACGGAAACCGGACGCCTGGGAGCGCCAACGGTCCAAACGGCGCAAACATGGATTCTGAAAAGGCTCTCGAATCCGTAAAGACGCCTGAAGATTCGGCAAAGCTTCCCTTCGGTCTCCGCGCCATGCTTGCATCGGCCGCGGCATGGTCACCCGACCCAAAGAACCCGCCGCTCTACCTTGACCTTCCGTTTAAGGACGGTGTCGTCCAGCCTGACATCGTCGCAGAGTGGGCTGCCAACGCGCCATTGGCCTTCATAGACCAGTACATCGACAATTTGCGCGAATACCGCGCCGTAGGGATCGACGTTGGCGACCAGGATGGTTTACGCTTCGATACGATCAAATTGCACAATATTCTCGATGAATACGGAATTGCGAGCAGCTTTGAAATCTATCACGGCACGCACACGAGCGCTGTCGCAGATCGCTTTCAGAACCACGTGATACCGTTCTTCAGCAAGAATCTTTGTTTCCAGTCCAACTGCCAGTAGCCCTTCCGGGGGTTCTGGTTTAAATATTGATAGGCGTTGGAAAATCGGGTCGCCTGGAGGAGCATTGTGAAATCTTTCGTAAAACGATTGAACGCGGGTATGGCCACATGGACGGGCATCGTCCTGCTGGGCGCCAGTTTGCCGTGCGCATTAGCGCAGGATGCGGCGAACCCGCCGTATCTGAACCCGGACTTGCCGGCACAAATGCGGGCCCAGGACCTGGTAAGCCACATGACCCTGGACGAAAAGGCTTCGCAATTGGTGAACGATGCCCGCGCCATTCCACGGCTGAAGGTCCCGGCCTACAACTGGTGGAGCGAAGCGCTTCACGGAGTGATCAATACCGGCGTAACAGAGTTTCCTGAGCCAATCGGCCTCGCGGCGACGTTTGACGTGCCGGAAGTCCATACGATGGCGCACGATATTGGCATCGAGGGGCGCATCAAGCATGTGCAGGATGTAAAGGCCGGACACGTCGGCATTATGGGAGGGCTCGATTTCTGGGCTCCAAACCTCAACATCTTCCGCGACCCACGCTGGGGCCGCGGCCAGGAAACATATGGAGAAGATCCTTTTCTCACTGCCCGGATGGGTGTTGCCTTTGTGACCGGAATGCAGGGCGATGACCCGAAATACTACCTCGCGATTGCCACGCCCAAGCATTTTGCCGTGCACAGCGGACCGGAACCCACCCGTCACTTCGCCGACGTGGATGTAAGCAAACACGACGAACTGGACACGTATGAGCCGGCGTTCCGGGCTGCGGTTGTCGAAGGCCACGCAGGGTCGGTCATGTGCGCCTACAACGCCATAAACGGCCAGCCTGCCTGCGCGAATCAAAATCTGCTACAGGATCAGCTGCGGGGGAATTGGGGTTTCCAGGGATACGTCGTTTCGGACTGCGATGCGGTTCGCGACATCTTTACTGGCCACCAATACCGGGTATCGCAGGCTCAGGCCTCAGCTATCTCGCTTATCCGCGGTATGGACAATGAGTGTTTCGGCGGCGGCCCCGGCCTGAAAGACAATTCGGACTACAAGCCATTCATTGACGCTGTGCAGGATGGTTACCTCCCAGAGAGTGCAGTCGACACCGCAGTCGTGCGCCTCTTCACCGCGCGCATCAAGCTTGGAATGTTTGACCCACCCGACACGGTTCCCTACACAAAAATCAACGAGGATGAGCTTGACAGTCCGGAACATCGCGCGCTGGCACACAAGCTCGCCGATGAGTCCCTGGTCCTGCTAAAGAACGATGGAGTTCTACCGTTGAAGCCAGGCATCAAGAAAATCGCCGTCGTAGGCCCGCTGGCCGACCAGACAAGAGTGTTGCTCGGCAACTATGCCGGTACGCCAACACATACCGTTTCCGTGCTGGATGGGCTCAAGGCGGAGTTCCCAAATGCGAAGGTCACGTTCGTTCCGGGAACTCAGTTCCTGCGCAACGACGGAGATCCGGTTCCGAACAACGTACTGACCACTCCCGATGGAAAGCCGGGTCTGAAGGCCGAGTACGCCGAGTTCGCGGGATTCCGGCCGCGGCCAGGCGTCGCTCAAACGCCGATTGCCACCCGGGTAGAACCGAACATCAGCCTCGACAGCGGCAACTTGCCATCGGAGCTTGCCGGGAAAAAGTCGTTCCTCGTGACCTGGACGGGATTCATCACGGTACCGGAGACGGGCGACTATCTCCTCGGCATCCGCGGCAGTGGATTTGCGCGAGTCACGGTTGACGAGAAGCAAGTCGCGATGATGTTCAGAAGCAATGGAGTCGACGCCCGGTTGGGCCGGGTGCACCTGGAGAAAGGCCAAAAGGCTCAGCTCAGCATCATGTACGGCGATCAAAACGGCGAGCCGCGGGCGCAGCTTATCTGGGCGAAGGCGACCGATGCGCCGTCGCCAGAAGCCATCGCCGCAGCAAAGGATGCTGATGTGGTGATTGCTGTTGTCGGGATCACCAGCGAACTTGAAGGCGAAGAGATGCCGGTCAATCAGCCGGGATTTCTCGGTGGAGACCGCACGAGCATCGACCTGCCCCAGCCTGAAGAAAATCTTGTCGAGGCTGTCGCAGCGACCGGCAAGCCGCTTGTCGTGGTTCTGATGAATGGCAGCGCTCTGGCGGTGAACTGGATCAACGATCACGCGAATGCGATTCTTGAAGCGTGGTACTCCGGTGAGGAAGGCGGCACGGCGATCGCCGACACGCTGAGTGGCAAGAGCGATCCTGGTGGCAAGCTGCCGGTGACATTCTACACAGGCGTCGATCAGTTACCGAATTTCGAGAACTATTCGATGGAAGGGCGGACGTACCGGTACTTCAAGGGGAAGCCGCTTTATCCATTCGGCTATGGACTGAGTTACACGACATTCAGCTTCAGTGACCTCACCATCCCGCAGGCAACTGTGAACGCCGGAGATCCGGTGGAAGCGGAAGTCACGGTAACAAACGCGGGCAAGGTTGCCGGCGATGAGGTGGCCGAGCTCTATCTCAAATTCCCGGATGTAAAAGGAGCGCCGAATATCGCGCTCCGTGGCTTCCAGCGGATTCATCTCGATCCGGGCCAGAGCCAGAAGCTCCATTTTGTGTTGAAGAATCGCGATCTCGGCATGGTGACCGAAGATGGCCATTCGAAGATCGTGGAGGGCGACTACACGATGTCGATAGGCGGAGGCCAGCCGGATACGGGAGCACCGGTCGTGACCGGGCACTTCCATATCGACGGCTGGGCACCA
>CAVVUE010000024.1:0-341975 GCA_963751285.1 uncultured Acidobacteriaceae bacterium
GATGGAGAACGTCGGCGCGCAGCTGGTAAAGGAAGTCGCTTCCAAGACCTCGGACGTGGCTGGTGACGGCACCACGACCGCAACGGTTCTGGCCCAATCCATCTTCCGAGAAGGCGTGAAGACGGTGGCGGCGGGCGCCAACCCGATGGCACTGAGGCGCGGCATCGAGAAGGCCGTGATCGTGATTGTTGGCACGCGCGACAAGGACGGCAAGTGGGTCGAAGGCGGCGCACTGGGCAAGCTGTCCAAGCCCGTGGACGAGAGTGCGGTGGCTCAGGTGGGCGCGATCTCGGCCAATGGAGACCAGGAGATTGGTGAGATCATTGCCCAGGCGATGAAGACAGTCGGCAAGGACGGCGTCATCACCGTCGAGGATTCGAAGACAGGCCATACGTTTCTGGAGACTGTGGAGGGTATGCAGTTTGATCGCGGCTACCTGAGCCCCTACTTCGTCACCGACCCCGGACGCATGGAAGTAGTGCTGGACGAGCCCTCCATCCTGATCTTCGAGAAGAAGATTAGCAATATGAAGGATCTGCTGCCCTTGTTGGAGCAGGTGGCCCGCGGCGGCAAGCCGCTCTTGATCATCGCTGAGGACGTTGAGGGCGAAGCCCTGGCTACCCTGGTGGTGAACAAGCTGCGCGGCACCCTGAACGTGGCTGCCGTCAAGGCTCCTGGCTTTGGCGATCGCCGTAAGGCGATCCTCGGCGACATCGCCATCCTGACCGGTGGCGAGGCCATCACCGAAGATCTGGGCATCAAGCTGGAAGGCGTGAAGCTCGAAAATCTGGGCAAGGCGAAGCGCATCACCATCGACAAGGACAACACCACCATCATCGACGGCGCCGGTGATGCCATCAAGATCAAAGGCCGCGTGAACGAGATCCGTTCACAGATCGAGAAGACCACCTCGGACTACGACAAGGAGAAGCTCCAGGAGCGACTGGCCAAGCTGGTGGGTGGCGTTGCCATCATCCAGGTGGGCGCTGCAACCGAGACCGAACTGAAGGAAAAGAAGGCTCGCGTTGAGGACGCTCTGCACGCGACCCGCGCAGCAGTCGAGGAAGGCATCGTCCCCGGCGGCGGCGTGGCCTTGGTTCGCGCCGTTCCGGCGGTCGACGCCCTCATCAAGACGCTCGAAGGCGACGAGAAGATTGGCGCGCAGATTGTGCGCCGCGCTCTCGAAGAGCCGCTGCGGCAGATCGTTGCCAACTCCGGCGAAGAAGGCGCTGTCGTCGTCGCCAAAGTCCTCGCGTCCAAAGAGCAGAACTACGGATATAATGCCCTTACAGGCGTCTTCGAGGACCTTGTCAAGGCCGGCATCATCGACCCGACCAAGGTGACCCGCACGGCACTCGAGAACGCAGCCTCGATCGCCGGTCTCCTTCTCACCACTGAAGCCCTGGTTGTCGAGCTTCCCGAGCCTAAGGCTACGGCCCCGGCCGGCGGCTACGGCGGCATGGACGGCGGGTACTAGGACAGCCAAACCCAGGCACCCAATCCACTGCCTCCAGGACTAAGATGGAGGCGGATCACATGAAGAAGCGGACCGTCGAAATCGGCGCTGAGTTTGGGCATTTGGGCGTAATCGGCTTTGCCGGGTCAGATCGGTGTGGACACCAACTTGTTCGTGTACGCTGCAGTTGCCGGCAAATGACCGAGAAGACAGTGCGTCTTTCTGATTTGACCTTTAAGCCTTATACGGACAAAAGCGGGAGGCTTAGGCTGCCGTTCCGCAGTTGCGGTTGTGAATCAAAGTACGCTTACCTAGACTATTTAGAGTCAATTTCCAGCCGCCCGATGCGCTAGGCGTAGATGCCGCGCTGCTTGATGGTGAAGGCCACGCGGTCAATGGCCAGCATGTAGGCGGCGATGCGGTTGTTCACGTCGTGGGCCTCAGCATAGCGCACCACGTCGTCAAAGCTGTCGCACAGGATGGTCTCCACCTGCTCGTTGACGACGGCTTCCTTCCAGAAGTATCCCTGGCGGTCCTGCACCCACTCGAAGTAGCTCGCCGTCACGCCGCCGGCGTTGGCCAGGATGTCAGGCACTATGAAGATGCGCTTCTCGGCGAGGATCTCGTCGGCCACGGCGGTGGTGGGCCCGTTGGCACCCTCGACCACGATGCGCGCCCTGATCTGGTCGGCGTTCCGGCTGGTAATCACGTTCTCGGTGGCCGCGGGGATCAGGATTTCGCAGTCAGAAACCAGCAGCTCCTCGCTGGGCGTGGCTTCGGCGCCGTGGAACTCGAGGATCGTATTGTTGTGGTATTTGTACTCCAGCAACTGGTGAATGTCGATGCCGGCAGGGTTGTACAGGCCGCCCTCCCGCTCGGCGATGCCGACGATCTTGTAGCCGTTTTCCAGCATGAGCCGCGCGGCGCCCGATCCCACGTTGCCGAATCCCTGGATCACCACCCGGCAGCCGTCGATAGGCATATTCAGGTAGCGCAGACTCTCGCCGCACGCCACCATCACCCCGCGCCCGGTCGCCTCAATGTGGCCGCGCGAGCCGCCGATGTTCAGCGGCTTACCCGTCACCACGCTCGTCACCGTCTGCCGCATGTGCATGGAGTAGGTGTCCATGATCCACGCCATGGTCTGCTCATTGGTGTTCAGGTCGGGAGCGAGAACATCCTTCTCCGGCCCGATGAACTCGATGATCTCGGACGTGTAGCGGCGCGTCATGCGCTCTAGCTCGCCGCGACTCATGTTCTTGGGGTCGCAAATGACGCCGCCCTTGGCCCCGCCGAAGGGAATATTGACGACTGCGCACTTCCAGGTCATCCAACTGGCCAACGCACGCACTTCGTCCAGGGTCACATCCGGCGCGTACCGGATGCCGCCCTTGCACGGGCCGCGCGCCATCGAGTGCTGCACACGGAAGCCGGTGAACATGTCGATCATGCCGTTGTCGAGGGTGACGGGAAAGTGAACAATCACCTCTCGCGACGGAGAACGCAGTACCTTCCACAGCCCCTCATCGAGATTCAGTTTGCGTGCGGCAAAATCGAAGCGCGCGCTTTGCGCCTCCCAAGTGTTGATCTCCTGGTCTAACGTGACGTTGGTGGCTCCACTTGACATTTCGATCTCTCCATCTCCCGGTGCATCCAGGCCCCTTGGACTCGAATGCGGACTCCGCTCCCTTAGCATATACACGCGGCGGTGCAGGCTAGACCTTCACTACCGGATGGGTGGCGTAGTGGAGCAAAACGGCCACGGCGCAACTGGTGAGGCGGGTTTCTGCCGAGTCTGCCCGGCTAGTGAGAATGGTGGGTACGCGGGCACCGAGTACGATGCCGGCCAGCTGCGCGCCGCCCAGGTATTCCAGCTGCTTGACCATCATGTTGCCGCTCTCGAGATCGGGGACGACGAGGATGTCGGCCTGGCCGGTAACGGGCGAGGCCAGCTTCTTGATAGCTGCGGCCTTCACGCTGACGGCGGTGTCAAATGCAAGAGGCCCGTCGAGGATGCCGCCTGTGATCTGGCCGCGGTCGGCCATCTTGCAGAGGGCGGCGGCGTCGAGGGTGGACTTGATCTTGGGGTTCACCGTCTCGATTGCCGACAGCAGAGCGACCTTGGGCTCGGGGATGCCGAGGGCGTGGGCAAGATCGATGGCGTTCTGGACGATGTCGATCTTGTCTTCGAGCTCGGGAGTGATGTTGATGGCCGCGTCGGTGATGAGCAGGGTGCGGGCGTAGGCCGGCGTATCCATAATAAAGACATGGCTAATGCGGCGGGCGGTGCGCAGACCGGTATCGCGGGACATGCCGGCCTTCATGAGCTCGTCAGTGTGCAAGCTGCCCTTCATCATGGCCTGGGTATTGCCGGAGCGGCACATGGCTACACCCAACTCGGCGGCCTTAGACTCGCTGCCGGCATCGAGAATGGGATAAGCGCTGATGTCAACGCCAATCTTCGCGGCCAGCGCTTTCATCGCGGCTTCGTCGCCGATGAGCGTGGGCTCGATGAGGCCCTCGGCGGTGGCTTCGACGGTGCCCTGGAGGGCTACGTCCGACAATGGCCAGACGACCGCCGTGGTGATGGCCGGCAGATCCTTGCAGCGCTCGATGAATCTGTGAAAGACATGATAGTCGGCGGGATGGCCGACCAGCGAGTCAACGGTAATGCCTTCAGCCAGCGGGGCCAGATCGCTCATGTGAATCTTCTCCTGGGCGTGCAGCCGACGGCTGACGAGCCTTACGGATTTATTCTCGATCCTCGCGCGGCGGCGGGGTGGTGCCTGTGCTAATCAGGATCTCCTTTTTCTGGTCCGAGTCCCTCAAATTGTACGGTTCCTGAGGGGTATTACAAGACCAAAGCTGCATTTGCAGTCGAAAACAGGCCTCCTGCGGGTGAAGTCGCCGAAGCTGCCCGCCAGTCCTCCGTCCTCGAAGACCTAGTAACCTTCGTCTACGTCAGGAGGCCCGGCCAGGGTCAGGGCCAGCTTCTCTCCGAGTCGCGCTTCCCAATGCACCCGGATGCGGTACCAGGCGTACCCCCAGTACCCGGCGTGGCCCCTCGCTGTCCAGCCCGGAACGTATCCTGTTAACGCGCGCCCACACTTAATAGATCAGAATGATTCGGATTGTGAAATCATTCTGTTCAGCATGGAGGTGTCAGCTATGTGGCTTATCACACCCATCGGCTTCTTCAGCGTCGTCCAGAAGCACGACGACGAAGCGTCCGGAATGCTCACGGTTCGCGCCAGGGTGCGCGGCGATTTGGAAGCGCTCCAGGAGAATTACCTCCCATCCCTTGGCCCGATTCGGGAAAATGTGGAGACAGACTACAGCTATCTAGCCACTGCGCCAAAAGCAGAAGTTTCGGCGGCGATGGCGCGAATGATCGCCGACGTGAATTACAGCAACTTCAAACACGAAGTCGCCAAAAAGCAGGGTCAGAAGCGCTCACTCCTTTACCACGAAGTCTGGGACGTGCTCTATAGGCTCCAGACTGACCCAGCGTTTGTGGATGACTAGCCAGCAGCACTCCGGCCCGGTGGCTCCCCTTTTACGCCCCACTTGACTCGGCCGTCCGATATGCCTCGCGGTCATGCGACTTGTGAAAGTAACCGACAAAGTCGGCCACTACCGGGCTATAGGTCCAAATCGTCTTCGGAGAGTAGTTCCGCAGCCAGAGTTCTTTCTGTATGCGTCGGCGTAGTGCGGCCATGAACACCTCCGTCATGCGTCCAGCACGTTACTTAATTGCCATGGCTGCGTGACCCTGCCACGCTCGTGACGTAGTGCAGATTGCCCCCTGGTAATTTGAAGGGCTCATTTCAAAGAGTGTCTTGTTCTGGTTAACTGAGACTCAAGGTCCGGTTCGGCCGCTATCCCGGAAACGATCCTGCCGCTGCCAATGCTAAATCTGGACCGACGACGGAAGAAGACCTACACGAAACTATGCCGCCAGTTTTCTCAAAGTCGTTGACACGTCCAGTTCCAACAAAGGCGTAAACACCCTGATGGCGGAGACGCATAAAAGCTGGTGCTCTTCCAGGTCGCTCTTGGCGCGCTCCATCTCGACATTCTTGAAGGCCGCAAGATTCGTGCTGACGCCATTACTCGCAGATGAACGAGCTTCGAGGTACTCACTTACTCCCGCCTCAAAACCCAGCGAGTCCGATTCAAAGATGAATGCGGAATCGAACAGCGGGCTCTTCAAATTGAACAATCAGAACGAAGGAAGACGTAGAAGGTGTCAGGGTTCCCTGCATTTTCCTGCGCGAAAACGACACTGGTCTTTCGTAGCAAGTTTCAGGCATTTTAAAGGCGATGGGGCATGTCGCCGGAGGAAGGCCCCCGCTCGCCTTAGTGCCAAAATCGCAACATGAGGCTTGCGATTGCATGCCAGACATGCGTGCGTCCCAGTGGAAACGAAAGCCGGTACAGGAGCCATACGGATGGCGCCGAGACAAGACTAATCCAATGGATGCGACGTAGACTCGCAAGATCATAGGCGGCGGGCAGTAGGAGCAGCACGCCGAAGATCAAGGGAGCCCATAGGAAGAGAGCCGCGCCAAGGCTGATGCCCCAGGCATGGAAAGGCCAGCGGTTAATGCCAGCAAACATCATCGACAGCGTGGCATAGAGCACAAGGCGCTTGTGCACGTCGGGCTTTCGCCGCGCGACCCAGGACAATGTGATGAGCGAGGCGAACATCACCATGCCCATCACCGAGACCAGAGATAGGGTGAGAGGATCAAGACCGAGGGCGAATGGGGGCCCTACTGCGACCCCGCGCCGTTGTTGTTCTGCAGTGGCCAGTAATCCCAGCGGGATCATGAATGCGGCAAGTCCATAAAGGGCTAGACCCAACTTCATGTGCCAACGGACACGGTGCGCGGCGATGAGCGCGGTCTGCACGAGGAAAAGCAGGAGATAGAGGGAGAAGACAATGCCGTGGATCTGGATGACCCAGCTTGAGAGGTCGCTGGGCCTGGTGCCCAAAGGGAAGTAAGTTCGCCTAAAACCGAGTAGCACGGTTCCGATCATCAACAGAGCCATACCGCCGAAGAAGAGCCGCTCCGTCATTCGGTTGACTGGCCTTACACGCCGCACATTCTCCCTGTGAAGCACCTCAGCGGTCATCACGCACTTCCCCTCAATGAGAGACTGAACTTGGCACACGGGCAGGAAACCACTCTATCACCGAAGCAACGAGATAGGGAGCGGAAGACGGAGAGCATGGCGTTCTTGAAAGAACAGTTGTGCCACTTGCCGGTTCGTGCTGCGATACTTCCCGATCAGCTAACCATCCGGAATCTGGACGTTAATGGTGCATAGCAGGATTTGTCCCGAAATGTGTGCGTCCAGCGAAGGCTGGCATGACCAGTGGGTGTGAGTCCCACCGGGGCAAGAGTCCAAGGCCCCGTAGCTTGAATAGCAGGAAGGAAGGAAACTGAAAATCCTGAAGCCTATTGACGAAGCCATCTGTTCAGGATGGTGAGCGAGTCGCCGGGCCGTAACGCAAGTGAACCCGTATGGCCTCGAAAGTACTGCAACCCGAAGGCCGAGCCCTCACTTTTCGGGCGAAGGCAGCATGGCGCGTCGCAAGGACTGATGCGGCGAACCACTTCGGCGGGGTTGGTAGGGACAGCACGGTGACAAGGTGATGCCAAGCAACTGGAGAGACCCTCCTCGTCCCGGCGCGAAATCGCCGGAGCAGGGAAGCCGTATAACCGGGGACACCGGGAAGTCGGCCGACGGCGAGAGGGGTTCGGCTGGGTTCGTATTAGCGAGGAAGCGGAGTAATGTCCGTGGAGCGAAGGAACCCTGCTGTTTGTAGCGGCTCCAACAACACGGGAGGCAAGGGTGAAATGACAAAAGCGCCCATTGGTTTGCAGGACCTGCGGAGGAGTCTATATGCCAAGGCGAAGGCAGAACCGCTTTGGCGTTTCTGGGGACTGTACGTCCACGTCTGCAAGATGGAGACCTTGCGCGAAGCCTATCAGATGGCAAGGAGCAATAACGGGGCGCCGGGCATCGACGGCGTTACGTTCCAGGCCATCGAGGAAGGTGGAGTGGAAGCTTTCCTCGACCAGATTCGGACGGAACTGGTCAACAACACGTATCGGCCCATGCCGGCACGGAAGAAGGCGATACCGAAGGACGGGGGGAAGAAAGTCCGCGTTCTCTCGATTCCCTGCATCCGGGATCGCGTGGTCCAGGGAGCACTCAAGCTCATTCTGGAGCCGATCTTCGAAGCGGATTTCCAATCGGGGTCGTATGGATATCGACCGAAACGGACGGCGCATGAAGCCGTAGCCCGGGTAGCCCGCGCCATCGTCGAAGAGAAGACGCGCATCGTCGATCTGGACCTAACCGCCTACTTCGATAACGTTCAGCATTCGCTGTTGTTAGAGAAAGTGGCGCGACGGGTTCAGGATGATGCGGTCATGCACCTGCTCAAGATGATGTTGAAGGCGACCGGGACGAAGGGCGTTCCCCAGGGCGGTGTGATTTCACCGTTGCTCAGTAACCTCTACCTGAATGAGGTAGACAGGATGCTGGAGAAGGCGGTGCAGGTCACGCGCAGGGGCAAGTCCACCAAAGTCCAATATGCCAGATTTGCGGACGACATGGTGATCTTGATCGACGCCGAGCGGCGAAGTGACTGGCTGGTGACGGCGATCAACAGACGATTGCGCGAGGAGTTCGCCAAAGGCTCGTTCTGGGTGAAGGTTCTCATCGCATATCCAACGTCAGCGGCAACGGCAGTCATCGAGCGGAACCTGAGTAATCCAGTTCGTGAACTGGAGCAGCGATCACGCACGTTATTCGCTACGAGTAGGCGAACTTGTCCAACTCGGTAGCGGACTCATTTGCAATTTATGATTTTCCCCTAGGCACGAGCGGCCAGCGTTCGAGACCGGCCAGAGCAAGCGGATCATCGCGATGGCCTGCGGTCCATCGGCGCAAGGGAGGGCGTGGCGGAACGTACGGCTGATTGCTGAAGAAGCGGTGAAGCGGCAACTGGCGCCGTGGTTGGGCCGAAAGACGATTCGCATTGTTCTCCAGAACCACCAAGACGGGTCGTCAGGTACCATTCGGAGTACGAATGTCCGTCTACGCTTCGCAAAGAGGAATTTCGAGTTGGAAAGTTGTCCCCTTCTGTCGAGTGCTGACGACGGATAAATCCGCATGATGCATTTCTGCAATCCACTTCGCAATTGCCAGACCCAAGCCACTACCTTCGATCTCGCTGCGCGATGGATCGGCACGATAGAAGCGATCGAAGATGTGGGGCAGGTCAGATTCTGAGATACCCTGACCCGTGTCCCGCACCAAGACTCTAGCCTCGTGGTTAGCCGTGCTTAGGATGACTTCAATTTGGCCCGGAGCTTTTGTGTACTTGAGGGCATTGTCCAAAAGAATCCATAGCAGCCTGCGCAGCGCCTGGAAGTCGCCAAGGACATTAACTAGCCGTTCGGCGCCCAGCGAAACTGAAAGTGCTAGACTGCGCTCCTCAGCTAGGGGACGCGCAATCTCGCACGCCTCTTCCACGACTGCACTCAGATTCAACGGCTCCAAGGACGCTTCGCCCTGCCCGGCATCCGCACGTGCGAGAGAGAGCATGTTCTCCAACAGCACAGCGGCTTTTGCCGCCTCGTCGACGATGTCCGCGAAGGCCTGGCGGCTGGCGGTATCGGCCTTGGGATTGCGCAGAGCCACCTCTCCGACCGTGCGTACGAAGGAAAGTGGCCCGCGGAGCTCGTGGGAAGCGTCAGCAGTGAATTGCTTGATCTGATTCACCGCCGATTCCAGGCGCGCGAGCATTGCGTTACAAGTCTCGGCGAGTCTTTGCAGCTCGTCTCCGGTGTTCGTGACCGGGAGCCGCTCGGAGAGATTGCGAATGCTGATGGACCGCGCCGAGGCTGTAATTCTGTCAACCGGCTTGAGCGCCGTGCGGCTCAACCAATAACCGCCGGCCGAGGAGACCAGCAACAGGATCGGCGCGGAGGCGAGCAGCCATTCCAGGAAGCGCCCGAGCACAAGCAAATTACCCGACTCAGGAGCTGCAGTCAGCAGATAGACTGCCTGGCCGCCGAGCGAATACCTGCGCATCAGTACCCAGTAGGACTGTCCTGCGGCGCTCACCTGCACGAATCGCTCAACATCCCTGCGCGGAACCGAGGGCCATGGAAAGCTCTGCGCTGCCGGCGAGGGGGACGGAAAGACTCGGCTGCCATCCGCGCGCACCACTTCCGCAAGGCCGTTTCCCGTTGCGTGAGCGAAGTCATCGAAATCCTGGTCACGATCCGTCTGGCTTTCGCCTTCCGTCTTGAGCAGCAGCTCCTGCAATCGGTCGACCCGCCGGGCAAGGGTCTGATAGCGCTCTCCTGTCAGAGTGCTTTTTAAGCTGAACCACATCGCGGCGCCGAACAGCACCCAACCTAAGAAGAAGATGCCGCCGAACCACAGTGTGAGGCGAAGGGAGATCGAGGTGCGTCCAGTCAGCACGTTTCTGTCCTAAGCGAGTACCCAACCCCACGGATCGTGTGCAGAAGCTCCGGTTCTCCGGCGTGTGTGATCTTGGAACGCAACGCCCGGATCAGCACATATAAGCTGTCAAAACTTACATCCGCCGCGGCGCTCCACCCCTCATCGATCAGCACCGCGTGCGGTACGACCGCCCGCGCCCGGCGCATCAGGACAGCGAGCAGTGCGCATTCGGTGCGGGTTAGCGTGGCCTCGCGGGAACCGCGCTGGAGCTGAAATTGATGAGGACGCAGAATCAGGTCCTCAAACTGCAGCGCGGGCGGAGTATGCAGGGGAGCCCTTCGCGCGGCGGCGCGGACCTTGGCCAGCAGCACATCGAGCGCAAAGGGTTTGGTCAGGTAATCGTCTGCGCCGGCATCCAGCCCATAAACCACGTCACCCATCGAGTCACGCGCAGAAACGATGATGGTCTGCGTGCGGAGCCGTTCCTCGCGCAATTTCCTGATGACGGTGAAGCCATCCATGCGCGGCAACATCACATCGAGGAGCATTACATCGTATTTGCCTGTTTTGCCAAGGCGCAACGCCTCTTCGCCATCGTAGGCGAGCGTCACCGAGTAGCCTTCGCTCTCGAGCGCGCGGCCGAGGTGGCTCGCAAGGCTGCGTTTGTCCTCGACGACAAGAACGTGCATGTAAGGATTCCTGGAAACAATCCTAGGCCGAGATTGTAAATAGTCCGTGAATATAGGAAATCCACCGGCAATTCTCAGATTGGGATTAGACTGCCCCGCCATACTGCGCGCAATGTTCACCCGCCTGCCACGCGCAGGAATGAGTTAGGAGAAGACCACAATGTCTTTCATCGTAAGAACTTGGATCCCTCGCATCATTGGATTGGTGCTCTGTGTAACGCTGTTCTCTTCGTGGGCCAGCGGGCAAGCTGCTAAAGGCGTCATTACTGGCACAGTCAAAGACGCGAGCGGAGCGGTGTTGCCTGGCGCGCAGATTGTGCTGCAGCCAGGTGCGATCACGGTCGCGGCCAATGCGCAGGGAGACTTCGTTATTCAAAACCTGGCGGCGGGTACATATACGGTCACAATCTCGGATGTGGGTTTTACAAACTCCGTTTCGACCATTGTTGTGGCCGCCGGGCAAAACACGTTGTTGAATCCGACGATGACGGTCAGCTCGGCCAGCCAGTGGGTGGTGGTGAACGCCAACATGGAGGGCGATGCCGCTGAAGTCAATGAGGTGCGCACGTCTGCCAACATACTGAATGTTGAGACCGACACGCAGATCCAGAGTCTGCCCAATGCGAATATTGCCGATGCGCTCGGCCGCATGCCGGGTGTCACTTTGCAGCGAAACGAAGGTGAAGGACAGTATGTTCAGATCCGGGGAACGGAACCGCGCCTGAGCAACACGACCATCGATGGAGTGATTGTTGCGGGGCCCGACCCGGAGGTGAGGCAGGTGGACCTGGACACGATTCCTGCGGACCTGGTCGGTTCGGTTGCGATCAACAAGACGCTCTCGGCGAACCAGGACGGCGATGCCATCGGCGGCTCGGTGGATCTGAGGATCAAGCAGGCAACCTCGGATCAGCCCGCACTTTCATTCGAGGGTATGGATGGCTATACGCCCATCGACAACGGCCGCAAGGTATTTCTGATCAACTCGTCAGCGGGAATGCGGTTCGGCAAGGACAAGCGCTGGGGCCTGATGCTGGGCTATAGTTACGATTACAACGGACGCGGCATCGACGATGTGGAGCCCGTGCCCGATCTGGACAGCAATGGTAATACAACCTTTGACAAGCTCTATGTTCAGCAATATCTATACGATCGTACCCGTTATGGATTCGCCGGCAGTTTGGACTATAAGTTGAATGAGGGTTCCGACCTGTATGCTCATAGCTTGTTCTCAAACTTCAGGGACTACGGCCAAAAGTACGCATACCAGTTAAAGGCGGGGAAGAAAGATACGTATCATACCAGTGTCCGCCGGCCGAACCTGCAGATTGCCGACCTCGCGATTGGGGGCAACCAAGTCTTCAATCGCTCCTATCTCAGATATCAGATCGCAGCGGCGCACTCGCGCTTCGGAGGAGCGGCAGGCAATCCAGGCGCTGCTTTTGGGGGCTCCGCCGGCAAGGACTGCCAATATGCCCCCGGTCCAAGCGAGTATCGGCCCCAATATACATGCGACGTAGCCGGAAACCCCATCTTCGATCCAACCCAATACAGCCTTCAAACCATCGATTTGACATCAGGACAGGCGACGCAGCTCAATCTCCAGGCTGGCGCCTCCATGGGAATCAACTATCATCTCGGCACACACTTTTCCACGTTTGAATTTGGTGGACAATTCCGCAATGAGCACAAGGGGCAAGACGCCTACTCGCCGGAATACGATTCGAATAACGGCACGGTGATGACGCCGTACCTTGGCACCTTCACCAATCCGCATTTTTATAGCGGAAGTTATCACCTTGGACCGGTCACGAGTTTCGATTTATTGACGGGCGATCTCTCCGCCAACCCATCCGCCTATAGCCTGGATGAGGGCACAACTCATCTCCAGTCCGATGCCGCCAATTACAACCTGCAGGAAAGAGTTTCGGCTGGTTACATCATGAACTCAATTCAATTCAACCGCTTTCGTCTGCAAACCGGGTTGCGCATCGAGGCCACGAATACGTCGAACACCGGGTATCTCGTCTTAAACGATGCGAACGGCAATTACGTCTCGACGACGCCTCAGCCTGGGAGCGGCTCGTATATAAGCCCATTGCCAAGCGTGCAGCTTCTTTATAGGATCGATAGTGATTCCGACGTTCGCGCAGTCTATGGAAGGGGCATATCCCGCCCAGACCCTTATCAGCTCGTCACATACATTACAGAAGATCAGTCGACCGCGCCGTACACGATCAACATCGGCAATCCAGCGCTGGTTGCGGAGTACGCGAACGACTACGACCTGCTCTATGAGCAGTATCTCCCTTCGGTCGGAATGATAGAAGCGGGTTACTTTTACAAGCAGATTACGAAGCCCATCTACGGCCAACAATCGTACATTCCAACAACCGGCTCTTCGCTATCGCAAGCTTATGCAGGAGATTTGGTATTCCAAGAGGTCAATGGGGACCACGCGTACGTGCAGGGCGTTGAAGTCGCGTACCAGCAGCACCTGACTTATCTTCCCGGAGTACTGGGCGCCGCACGGATCGATGGTAACTTCACATACACAGCGTCCAGGAACTACAATCTCACCGGCCGGACAGATTCCCCGGCTCTGGTGGGCCAAGCGCCCGTTTCCTGGAACATTGGTCCGGCCTATGCCACCAAGCGCGCTCTTGTAACCATGGGAATCTCGCACAATGGAGCGAATATCTACGCGTATCAGTACCAGAGCACGGGACCCGGAGCCGTACCTTACGGCGTGTCGGGGCCAAACGGGGATAACTACTTCTACTCGCACACCCAGGTGGACGCTCAGGCCACTTACTATATAGGTAAAGGCTTCACGGTACTGGCTTCCGGCGAGAACATGGACAACGCGGTATTCGGATTCTACAACGGGAGCAAGCAGTACATGGTCCAGCGCGAATACTATAAGCCCACTTATTCGGGCGGTCTCCGCTGGTCGCGGCACCACGAATAACAGTTAGCCGGCAGGCCGTCGATTGCCTCTCTTGCAGCGGCCTGCTATTTTTGTGACCGAAGGAGCGCCTTGACCCCGGCTATCCGTCTTGCCTCCATCTTTTTTGTGTGTATTCTTGAGCCGCTGGCTCTGCTGACTGCGCAAACCGCAAAGCAGGTTTCCAGGACTCAAGACGCGAAACTGAGGTTGGTCGTCTACCTGAGCCGCCATGGGGTTCGCCCGTCAACCTGGACAGAGGACCGTCTGAACGCATATGCAGCGCAACCCTGGCCGCAGTGGAGCGTGCCGCCGGGTTATCTGACGCCTCACGGCTACGACCTGCTCAAGCTGTTTGGCGGCTTTGACCGCGCGGCGTTGTCGAAGACAGGGCTGATTGCCGCGGAGGGATGCGTAGACGCAGCGAAGACCTACATTTGGGCAGATACGGACGAGCGCACGCTCAAAAGCGGGCATGCCCTGGCAGAGGGGTTGTTCCCTGGCTGTCCTCCCGTTGTGGAGAGCAAGGCGGCTGGCGAAAGGGATCCGCTGTTTCATCCCGGTGCAGGCAGGCCGAAGCCGGGTAGGAAGGACCCGGCAGGAACTGAGCAAGTAAATTCGGTCGACCCTCATTCCGAAGCGCAGCAGAACGAACTGCTGAGTGAAATGCAACACGTTCTGCTGGGGTGCTCGCCTGCGGACTCCTGTACTCCCGCGCATGATCCGGCGATTCCGCTGCTCGGCGGCGGGCCGGTCGCAGCCGGCGAAAAAGGTGACCCCGGCCCGGAAGCGAACCAACCACTGGCGCTCGGAGCCAGCTTCGCTGAGGACTTTTTGCTCGAGTACGCGGAGGGCATGCCAAGCGGACAGGTCGGATGGGGCAATGTGGATGAGCTCCAGGTGCGGAGATTTATGACGTTGCATACGGAGCACACGGAACAGACGGACCGGACGCCAGACCGCGCCCGCATGCAAGCCTCGAATCTGCTGTTCCATATTGAGCGTACGCTCGAACAAGGTGTTGAGGGGCGCGCGGTTGAGGATGCCGTTGGGAACCGAGACAGCAAGATCGTAATCCTGGTTGGGCACGACACCAATATTGCCGGAGTAGCAGCGCTGCTTGGCTTGCATTGGACTCTCGACGGACGCACGGACGACACGCCGCCGGGAACTGAACTCGCATTCGAGCTTTGGCAGAATGACTGCGGGACCTATACGGTTCACGTGACGGTCTCGATGCAAACGCTGAGACAGATGCGCGAGACGAAGGATCTGACGCCTGCTGCCCCTCCGGCGCGTGAGGTCCTGACGCTGAAGGGGTGCGGCGCGGGTGCAGTAGCTTGCGGCTGGAATGACTTTGTGCGGATTGTCGATTCGGCAATCGACATGAAGAGTGTGGTCACGGAGAGACGTAACTAATCTTCGATTCGACGCAGACTCCCAAGTTGCTCGCTGCTTGCGGCGTACCATCCTCAACACCGAAAGAGCGGACATCTCTATGATGTTCCCGCCAGTCTTGCGCCAGGGGAGGGCAAACATCTTGTCAGTAAATATTGGGCGTTCCTGACCGGCACGAGGGTGATCTACTTCGGCCGGAAGGGTGAGCAGCACATCGAAGAGTTTCCGAAGCCGAAGGCATATGCGAGCACAAACATTCCCCACTCATCTCAGAGAAGAAATTCCACCTGCCAGGGCGCACCGACATTCCGGTGGCCGGCAAGCATCAGCAGCAACAGCTGAGGTCCCGCGGCATCCATCAGCAACGTCGAATCCACAGATGTCGGGACCTGCACAGGGGCCTGTCCACTCAACAAGCAACTGAACGTTAACGCGATCAACAGTACCAGGAATGCTCGATTTCGATTTGTCACTTCTGCACCTAGGCTCTTCCGCACGCGAATCTCCGTCTTCCGTTCAGAATCCTGCTATTGCTAGGCTTAGCCGTCTAATATTTGTGTGGAACTCACACTGCACACCTGATCCAAGAGCGTCCGCTCGGCAACTTCCATATTTCGCCTCACTCGCAGCCACTGGGCAAAGATGGCACGGCGCTCGTGAGGCTCCGTATGCTCATCTGCGAATGACCGCTGGAGCGATTCCCCAGTGATCCTGCACAGAACCACTATCGCCTTCAGGATGGAGATGTTGAGCGTCAGCTTGATTGTGCTCATATCGGACTCCGAACTAAACTATGAGTCGCGGACCCGGAAGCCTTCTCGGGTTTTAAGCTGATTTTCTCTCGTGGAGTTTCAGTTCTTCCACAACCTCTGCCCATTCAGACAGTAGCTCATCGCGCAGCACGAACACTTCCTCTCTGCGATCTTGACTCGTCAGGGGCGAAGTGATTTCGTGCATGAGTGCGTCCCGCTCGATTTCGAGCAGTTCCCGCCGTGCTTGCAGATCAGAAACCCACAGTCGGCGGAGAATGTCCTGCAACTCATCCATATGCGGAATAATTGTAGCGCGACCGGGTTAAGAAATCCGCTCAGCGGAAGACGGGTAAACTTACGTTGTGCTGTCCGTGCATTAAACAAGGAACAAGCAACTCAGGGGTGAGGCGATCCGTGCGCGGACTGAAGGAGAGGCGGGGTGCCACCCTTTCGTTGTAGTATGAGAAAGCGAAGCGAGGGGGTCTGAATTGAGATTCGATCTTTACTTTGCAAACTCGGAGCGTGGTGGTGGATACAAATACCTATGCCGGATACAAACCAAACGTGACCCCGCAATGGTGCATCTTTCTGGAGACACTAAATTCGACAGCGAAGATGAAATGCGCCTGAGGCTCAAAGGTATCCTGCTTTCGACAAGCATAGAACGGGCGATCAAGGTATTACTGTCTCACGAAATGCAGCAAGTGGAATATCGCAATATAGAGTTGAGTGACGAGCAAGCCCGACGCCTTGGATGGCCAAAAACGGTACCCGTAATGTGAAACCCATTTAGTGCAATGTCATCTCAGCAGCTCACCGCACACGGAGCGCGGCGTATTGTTCCTCCGTGAGCTTTAGGAATATCCCACCCCTCCCCATCTCAATCGCCTGATTCACCATCGACCGGGCATCTTGGTCAGTGAATCCGCCGCCGCGCTCTATGAGTTCGATCACCTTATCTGCGCATGTGAAGAGCAGCTTCCGCGGCAGGGGTGTCTTCAGATCCTCCTCCAAGAATTGGCAATGCCAGCCGTATCGGTCCTGAAACGACATGTACACTCGGTGACGATCATCTTGCGGCGGCATGGTAGAAGTATAGGCGAAAGAAAGGAGAATGATCTTCACATCACTGCATGTCGCGAAGAATAGTGCTAGACTTCGGCCATTAAGAGAGTGATCTCTCCTTCACATCAGAATGCGTAGAACAAAGGCCCTGGGACATCAGATCCCGGGGCCTTTGTGTTTACCGACGTCTTGGGAATTGCTGATCTGCTGGTGGTCAAGGATGCAACAAGCACGCCACATCAAGAGCCAGAGGCCAAAGAGGGGAAAGTGGGCCTGGACCAAATGCTCCTGACGCATGACTGAGCAAGACCGATCTCTGAATTGCTCGTAATGCGCCGTGAGCAACGCCGACCTCAGAAAACCCTGCCACAAGCCGACTCCTGATTAACAACGCCTGAAAGGCTGTTTATCCCGTCCCTGTTGGGGCGCCCCATCCGATGCTTCCCGGTACCTGAGCTCCGATCCCATACTCACATCGAAGTTGCGGAAAAGAGGACCCCCGAATCGTGCCAGTCACAGGGATGTGAGTCGCCGCATTGCTTCCGGATTCCTGGCGCAGAGTCGACCTGCAAGGACGAAGGATCCGCCGCTTTGCGGTCGGGTATGCTGGATTCCGGAGACCGGCTACACGCCGTTTTGCGGAGAAACCGTGAAGAAAACTCTGCTGTGCGCTCTTACGTTTTGCATCTACCCGGCGGCCTTCGCCGCATCAGTCATCACCACACGTCCCGACGATCCCAAGGCCATTTATCTCGACGCGCCCGCCGCGAACGCCGACAGCTCCGCTGTACTACAGGTCGCCATTGACAAGGCCGCAGGCGCGGTGCGCGAGGGGATCGTCTTCGTCCCTGCGGGCCGGTACACGCTCATGCGCACGATCTACGTTTGGCCCGGCGTACGCCTCATCGGCTACGGCGCCACGCGTCCCGTCTTCGTGCTGCCGCCCAATACGCCGGGCTTCCAGAAGGGCATGGGTGTGATGGTCATGTTCACCGGGCTCGGGCCGAACGCACATCCGAGCGCCAGCAGCCCCATCCCTTTTCCGCCACCCGGTTCCGTTCCGCCGAACAACAACGTAGCCGACGCCAACCAGGGCACGTTTTACTCGGCGATGAGCAACATCGATTTCGAAATCGGCGAGGGCAACCCCGCCGCAGTGGCAGTCCGCTTCCACGTAGCACAGCACGCCTTCCTCACCCACATGGACTTACGCATCGGTTCCGGCCTGGCCGCGCTTTATCAGGTCGGCAACGAGGCCGAGGACGTGCACTTCTACGGTGGCCGCTACGGCATCCTCACGGAACAGACCTCGCCCGGTTGGCAGTTCACGCTGATCGACTCAACCTTCGAAGACCAGCGGGATTCCGCCATCCGCGAGCACGAGGCCGGCGTCACCCTCATCCGTGACAGCTTCCGCAACGTGCCGACCGCGATCGATATCGATCCTGGTTATACCGACCAGCTCTGGGTGAAGGACTCGCGATTCGAGAACATCAGCGGCCCCACGGTTGTCATCAGCTTTGAGCACAGCCCACTGACCGAGGTCGGATTCGAGAACGCGATTCTGAAGAACGCGCCGATCTTCGCCAGGCTACGCGAAAGCGGCAAAACCATTCCCGGCAAGGGCGCAATCTATCAAGTGAAAGCCTTCAACTACGGCCTCATCGTTCCCGGCGAAGGCCGGATGGGCGCGATCGGCATGCAGTATGAAGCTGCGCCGCTCACCTCGATGCCCGCGATGCTGCCGCCTGCGATCCGCGCCCTGCCGCCCAGCAGCGAATGGGTCAACGTACACACTCTGGGTGTGAAGGGCGACGGCACCACCGACGACACCGCTGCTCTGCAACAGGCGATCGACGCGCATCCGGTGCTCTACTTCCCCAGCGGCCGTTACGTGGTGCGCGATACACTCACGCTCAAGGCCGATACGGTGCTCATCGGACTCCATCCCACGCTCACGCAGATCGATCTGCTCGACGAAACTCCCGGCTACGAAGGCGTTGGCGCACCCAAGCCTGTGATCCTTGCTCCGCCAGGGGGCGCGAACATCCTGAGGGGGATCGGCATGTTTACAGGAGGCATCAATCCGCGCGCCGTAGCCGTGCTATGGAAAGCCGGCGAACAGTCGCTCATCGATGACGTGCGTTTCCTCGGTGGCCACGGCAGCGGCTTCAACCCCTATAACAACAACCACACCGCCGACCCTGATCTGCGCAAGCGCTGGGACGGCCAGTATCCCAGCCTCTGGATCGCCGACGGCGGAGGTGGCACCTTCGCCGATATCTGGACCCCCAACACCTTTGCGCAAGAGGGCTTTGTGGTCTCGAATACCAAAACGCCCGGCCACGTTTACGAGCTCTCGAACGAGCACCACGTCCGCAATGAGATCAAGTTTGACCACGTCGAGAACTGGGACATCAACGCCCCCCAGACCGAGGAAGAAGCCGGCGAGAGTCCCGAGTCCCTCTCGCTTGAGATCGACAACTCCCGCAACCTCACCTTCGCCAACTACCATGAGTACCGCGTGACGCGGTCGCGCGCGCCGTTTCCCGCTGCCGTCCGCATTTACAACTCATCGGAAATTCACTTCCGCAACGTCCACGTGAACGCTGAGGCCGGCTACCCGGTTTGTGACAACAACGGTTGCGTCACCTTCCTGCGCATCAGCAAATTCCCCTACGAGAACTCGATCCAGGACGTGACGCATCATCTCGAGGTCCGCGAGCGCGAGTTTGTTGTTCTGGACATCCCGGGCAATCCGCTTCAGCCTGCGGCGCCGGATGCATCCGCCATCCTCACTCCCTGAACAGCGGTGAAGAAACTGGAAGAAGGCTTCTTCTCCATCTCCGGTGCGGCCGTGGACGCGGCGGGAAAGCTCTACTTCGTCGATCATCACAACCAGCGCATCTACTCCTGGTCAGAGAAGGAAGGCCTCGCCGTCGAGCGCGACAATCCTCTCGATCCCGTCAACCTCGCCTTCGACAAATCGGGCAACCTGCTCGTGCTGTCCTCCGCCGGTCCTGAAGGCACGGTCTACACCTTCAAGCCCGGAAGCTCGGCGGAAGAACTCGCGGTCCTCGCGCCCCAGCCCGCGCAGCTTCACGCCAACGCATCCGTCATCCTGCCTGTCAACTGGTGGAACAACGGCGAGTTCAAAGACCAGCTCAATCTGGATACGCTGCGGTTTACGACGCTGGCGGAGATGTTCGCGGCGGATGTGACCACCCCGAAGACGCGAGAGTATGTCTCGGCGGATGGCAGTGTAGTCTTGCCAGCAGGCCGCGTCTTCCAGCAAGGCCCCGCGACCGATACCTCCGGCTGGCGCTTCAGCGACAATCTCGACACCTACGGGTTCCTCACCGCCGAGCCGGACCAGTGTGTTTACGTCAGCAGCGAGTCGGAGGACACGACCTACGTCGCCAAGGTGAACCCCGACGGCACGCTCACAGACCTCAAGCCCTTCGCGGCGCGCGGCGGCGAGAGTGTCGCCGTCGACAGCAACGGCAATGTCTATGTCGCCAACGGCCAAATCTTCGTCTACTCGCCGGAGGGCAAGCAGATCGCGGAGATCGACGTGCCCGAGCGCCCGCTGCAACTCGTCTTCGGCGGCCCGGACCGCAAAACCCTCTTCATCCTCGCGCACCACGCGCTCTTCGCAGAGCACGTGCGCTGATTCTCTCGCGGAAACAACGGGGTTCCGCTCATCGAGCAGAACACTCGTTAATTGAGAGTCCCTATCTTCGAGTGGCAGTCAGCGTGAGGGGTACCAGTTTATACGCTCGTTGAAGACGACGAAATCTGATTAATCCTCATAAACGCCCATGGCGACTATAACCCGTCAGGTTACCCAGAGGATCGATGTATGGCCGGCGATCTTCCTGCCGAACCTTCTCCTTCAGGCTCGGTGAGCGGCACGGGCTTTTGGCAAGATCCGAGATTCGTGTGGGGTTCCCGCGCGGTTATGGATCCTAAATGTGGGGACTGCGGAAGTTCCCAGTACAGAGCAGTAAAGTGCGAAAGTGGAGGAGTCAAATTGGTGCTTGTGGTTTGTTCATCGTGTGGAGCGATATTGGGCGCCGCAAACGTCCCGTCTTCCTAATCTACCCAATAGGACAGTCGCTCCTACTTCCACGCCTCCGTGATCTTCTTTGCTGACTCTGAGTACTGAAACAACGCTTCACGCTTCTTTGCAAGGTCAGCGGTTCGCTGCGCGCCGAGGTCCCTCATGTCGATGAGGTGAGCATCGATGACGGTTGCGTTCCCCATGAGCTCCTTGCAATGGGGGTTGTCTTCATCGATGGAGATCACGTGAAGCGTGACCTTCTGTGTATCACGTACAATCTCCATTTGGTCTCTTTCACAGGGCGGATCCGTGAGCTCTGCCAAGATTCGATAGTCATCCCATTTGGTGATGTTGTAATCCTTTGTCGTAACCACGAGTGCGGTACCAAAACCCAAAACGGCGTCCGACTCCGTACATAAGCGAGACTTTGGGTTGCACTCAATATGGCTGGCTTGTACTCTGTTGTCGTCCTTGTTCTGATAGTCCCATGCTCCGTCGGCGGAGAAGTATCCATTCCAAAACTGCGCGAAATAGAAGAAGCCCCCAGGCGTAACGATCCTCTTGTCTATGAGCATCTCGTCTTGAGACAGCGCAAACGATGTCACTACGTCGACATTGCCACTCTGAAAGATGCCCTTGCTCTTTTGGTAGCGGGACAGCGCATCCTGCGTTCTTCGATCGACACTTCCTGTGAACAGCGTCCCGTACCCCAAGGTTCCAAGTGTTTTCTGGGATTCAAGAACGTAAAATGCATACTCCTTCTTGGTGTCCGCAGGGTTGTCTTTCAAGCCTTTGAGGTAAGCAGCCTTTTGATCGTCGTAGCTCTGGCGCTGCTCGTTAGTCAGGGTCTTCAGGTATGCGGTGGACCCTTTCTCTGAGGCTTCGATGTCTGCTGGAGTTGGAACGGCCGGAGGGACCCGGCACCCACCGAGAGCGAGCAGAAGGGTGACAGAAGCAATCTTGGATTTCATGCGCCGAATTGTCTCACATCCGCGGGTAGAGAACTCACCGATTTCAGCACATGTCTACGTGTTTCCGCCGTCAGATTCAAGAACGCTTCACCACGTAGGTTCCTCCGCATCTTCTTCCGCTACTTGCCAGAGTGCTTCAGCTTAGAGAACTGTTCTGCCGTCAGATTCAGGAACAGCCCACACCGCCCATTCATGATGGCTTGATTCAGCATCAGTCGGCTCTCCTGGTCTGTCATCCCCACCGCCACGCTCCACGAGCTCGACAACCTTGTCCGACGAAGCAAAGTGTAGCTTGCTGGGCAGGGGAGTCTTCAGATCTTCATCCAGGAACTGGCAGTGCCAGCCATCGCGGCACTGGAAAGACATGTATACCGTCTCTCAACAGTCGCCCACTCAGAATAAGTGTTAGCGTAAAAGAGGTCATTTTGGTGGGGCTCTGTTCCTGATGGTGCTTGTATGTCGACCCTGAGCGAAGTTCTCGATCAGCACGTCAGCGAAGCGGCACGCGAATTATACGAAAAGCTGGACCGCAACCGGGTTCGCTGCTATGCCTGCGGGCATTGCTGCCCCATCGCCGACGGGCAAGCAGGCGTCTGCAAAGTTCGCTTCAACCGCGGCGGAACGCTCTACGCCCCCTGGGGCTATGTGGGCGGGGTGCAGTGTGACCCGATCGAGAAGAAGCCTTTCTTTCACGCGTATTGTGGTGCTCTCGCCTACAGTTTCGGCATGCTGGGCTGCGATCTTCATTGTTCCTACTGCCAGAACTGGCTGACCTCGCAAGCGCTGCGCGACCCATATGCCGTCGTTCCACCCGTGGGCGTAACTCCGGGACAGTTGGTACTGGAGGCGTTAAAGCAAGGCGCCCGCATCATGGTGAGCACATACAACGAGCCGCTGATTACCTCAGAATGGGCGGTGGCGATCTTCAAGGAAGCGAAGGCGGCCGGTCTCGCAACGGCCTTCGTGTCGAATGGCAACGCCACCCCTCAAGTACTCGAATACCTGCGTCCCTGGGTGGATCTGTACAAGGTCGACCTTAAGAGCTTCGACGAGCAGCACTATCATCAGCTCCGCGGCCGCCTGCAGCCGATTCTCGAGACCATTCGTCGCCTCTACACGACGGGTTTCTGGCTGGAAGTTGTCACGCTGGTGATCCCGGGATTCAACGACTCCGACCAGGAACTGACCAGCCTGGCGGAGTTTCTGGTCAGCGTCTCACCGAATATCCCGTGGCACGTCACTGCCTTTCACCAAGACTACAAAATGACGGATCCGGATGACACCAGCCCGGAGACGCTTGCGCGTGCGACACAGATTGGCAGGAAGGCCGGGCTGCGTTACATCTATGCCGGCAATCTCCCCGGCAAAGTTGGCGATCTCGAGAACACCCGTTGTCCCAATTGCCAGGAGCTCCTCGTAGAACGGTTCGGGTATCGCATTACCGATTACCGCTTGACACCGGACGGTCGCTGTCCGATGTGCCGGACATTAATCCCAGGGCGATGGGACTCAGTCTTTCGCGGACAGATCACTGACCACCCTTATGTCCCCCGCTGATGCCACAGGTTCGGGGAGTCCTGAATCGCAAGGTGCAGGATGGAAATCGGCGGACTCGCGGGCGCAGCCGCCACGGGAAAGAATGCGCGGCGCAACGACCAGGCGACTTAAAATGGTCAGACCGAACCTAAACACGTGCAGATTAATGCATCAATTACTATCCAAAACTCGAATGTCGTTAGATGGGATGAGAAGGTCGACCCCGATCCCGGCAGCATTAAGCTATCGGTGATCAACGCACTCAGAGGTGCAATCCCGAAGGATGGAGGTCGACCCGTGAAGAAGCATAGCAGTTTCCTGGAGCAGAGAGAATCTGGAAAGGCAGCGAAGTCATCGCGGCGTGATTCGCGCGAGGTGATCGCGGAACTGGTTGCGCAACTGACGAAGCAAGTGGATGTAGAGAGTGTTGCGGTGCCAGGCGAGGACAAGAATATATCCGATGGAGAGAGTCCGAACCTGGATCGTTTGACCGTGGGAGTAGACCTGGGGGATCAGTGGAGCAACTACTGCATCCTTGGATTAGGTGGAGAAACACTGACGGAGGGTCAGTTCCGGACGAGGCAGCAGGAGGTGACGGAATTCTTTCGAGGTCTGGCCCGATCGCGCGTGGTGATCGAAGTGGGGACGCATTCGGCGTGGGTGCGGGAAGTGATCGCGGGACTTGGCCATGAAGTATTGGTTGCCAATGCACGACGGATGGATGGATCGAAGCGACGCCGGCGGAAAAATGACCGGATCGATGCGACCAAGCTGGCCAGGCTGGGACGTGTGGATCCGAAATCGCTGTATCCGATTCAGCATCGCAGCTCGGAAGTGCGCGAGGATCTGCTGGTACTTCGCGCCCGCGAGGCCCTGGTGGAGTCGCGCACCAAGTTGATCAGTGCGGTGCGCGGCCTGGTGAAGACGATGGGAGCGAGACTGTCGAGCTGTTCCAGTAACGCCTTCTCGAAGAAAGCGGCAGCTGAGGTTCCGCAGCAAGTTCGAGAGACGTTGGAGCCGCTAATACGTCTGATTGCGAACCTGAGTGAGGAAATCAAATCCTATGATCGGAGAATCGAACAGCTGGCTAGTGAGAAATACATGCACACGAATTTGTTGCGGCAGGTGACGGGAGTCGGGCCTGTGACCGCACTGGGCTATGTGCTGACTCTGGAGACTCCACTTCGCTTCGCCAGAAGCCGCGATGTAGGTCCGTATCTAGGATTAGTGCCCGGGCAGGAGGACTCCGGAGACAGTCAACCACAGCTGGGTATCAGCAAGGCGGGCGACAGGATGTTGCGCAAGCTGCTGGTGGGAAGCGCGCACTACATCCTTGGGCCGTTCGGGCCGGACACCGATTTACGACGTTTTGGGATGCGGCTGTGCGAACGCGGTGGAAAGAACGCCAGGAAACGCGCAGTCGTGGCAGTGGCACGAAAACTCGCGGTTTTACTGCATCGGCTTTGGGCGAGCGGCGAGGTTTATGAGCCCCTCGGCTACGGCGCGCACAGGAACATGGCGCAGGCCGCCGCTGCGTAGTCTTGAACGATGGCTGCGGAATACAGATCGGTTTCAATCGCTTGAGAAAGACATTCTGTTTCCCGGAGGTTGATTGTAACGATATCCACCGCCTTGTTCGGGTGACTGCGAATCATGTGCTGGTCAAAAAGATCGCTCGTTAGATGGCAGCGCCCAACAATCCCAGGTTCGTCACGATGGTGGCGGACCTGGGCGTGAAATCGGACCCCAACATGCACCGGGCCCTGAGCGGCCCATTCAGAGTGCGGATAGAAGCCCGGCGACGTGGGTGGCGGCAATACAAACTCGGGAGCGATCGTCACAGAAGCGAATGAGACTAAGCACAGTGACGCGGAATCGGGGCAAGAGAACTTCACTCCAACAAGGGAACGAAGCTGAACCAAAAACGTGTTCCGCTTCGTTCCCAGGTCGAGTGTCCGAGTGAAAGTGAACACCGTCAAGGGTCAAGATGAACGTCCTGCGGGACGCCCTTGACAGTGTTCACTCTCACTCCCGAATCGCTGTGTAGCTAAGGCTAGAACGGCCGCCACGTCGGCCTTGACTTTTGTGACCTTCTCATAGAAGCACATAATATGTCCGGTGTTTTTAGCAAGTGAAGTGTCCGCATAACGGGCGGCGAGGATGGAGCCATGCGCGAGAGCATGGAGATCTATCCGAGGACCGCAGCGGAGCGGGCGATGAAGTTGCAGGAAGTGTTGTTGCGAGCCACATCGGGGAAGATCAAGTGGTGGCAGGCAGCGGAGTTGATGGGCATCAGCGAGCGGCAGATGCGTCGCTGGCGGAAGCGGCTTGAGGAGCAAGGCCCTCAGGGATTACTGGACCGGCGACGGCGCAAGCCCAGCAGCAGGCGGGTGGCGAAGGCGCAGGCCGAAGAGGTGCTTAGCCTCTACCGGGACAAGTACTTCGATCTGAACGTGCGGCACTTTCATGAGAAGCTCGGCGAGGAACATCAGATCGGGTTGAGCTACACGTGGGTCAAGCAGGCTCTCCAGGCAGCCGGTCTGGTGAAGCGCACGGCCAGACGCGGCGTTCCTCGCAAGCGGCGTGAGCGGCGTCCACTGCCGGGGATGATGCTGCACATCGACGGCAGCGATCATCAGTGGTTTCAGGATGAGCGTCGGCACGATCTGATCGTGATCCTGGACGACGCCACCAGCCAGATCTACTATGCGCAGCTGGCCGAAGAAGAGACGACCGCTACTGTGATGGCCGGGCTGCGGGCAGTGATCGAACAGAAGGGGTTGTTCTGCTCGCTCTATTCCGACCGTGGAGCCCATTTCTGGTATACGCCGAAGAGCGGCGGCAAGGTCGATTATGAGCGTCCTACGCAGGTGGGCCGCGCCATGAAGGAACTGGGAGTGCAGATGATTCCGTCCTACTCTGCGCAGGCGAGGGGCCGCTCGGAACGCAACTTTTCCACCTAGCAGGGACGGCTGCCGCAGGAGTTGCGCTTGCGCGGGATCCGAACACTGGAAGGGGCCAACCAGTTTCTCAATGAGCACTACATCGCCGAGTTCAACCGCCGCTTTACGGTTCCGGCAGCACAGCGAGGAACGGCGTTTATATCCTGCCGGCACAGGAACCTGGAGATGATCTTCACGCAACGGTTTGAGCGCACCGTTGATCGGGATAACACGGTGAGCTTTTACAACGTGATCATGCAGCTCGAGCGTGCCGAGTGGCGCCCCACCCTGGCTGGATGCAAGGTAATCATCCATCAGCACCTGGACCAAACACTGACCCTCATGATCGCGGGACATCGCGTCGGAAATTACAGCGCGGAAGGAAAACTGTTGACGCCGCTGACCAAAAAGCAAATCAAGGCGGTGGAAAAGACGTTGAGAGGAAAAGTCCCAAAACAGACTTTCCCTCCCAACTTGCAAATCCCGCACACTGCGCGGGATTCGCACTTTCCCACCTCCTCTGCTACGACTAACTTTTAACAACCGGACATTTCATTTGTTCTCAAAAGCGGACATTTCTAGGTTCTTCGTCACATTTGGTGAACCACGTTGGTCACTTTGTGTGGCGGAGGAAACGCGATAGAAGGGTGGCAGGCTCTGGCGGTTTCCGGTAGAAGCCGATGAAACAACGAACATTGGTGCCGGATGCCGGTGAAGTGGTATTGGATCGGTTGATGGTTGAGAGTAACCGTCGGCTCGTTATGGTGTTGCGAGCTATGGGCGGGGCGAGTCGTTGCCCTGCGTGCCGGCAAGAATCGTGGCGAATTCACAGCCGCTACACGCGACGGCTGAAGGATCTGCCCTGGGAAGGGATTCCTGTGCGGATAGAACTACGCGTCCGCCGGTTCTTTTGCGGCACGGAAGACTGTGGGCAACAGATATTCACTGAGCGCCTTGCGAACACAGTACAGCGATACGCCCGACGCACACGCCGATTGAGCGCATCACTGGAACAGATCACATTGGCGTTGGGCGGTTCAGCAGGGTCTCGTTTGGCGCAGCAACTCGGCATCTTGGCCAGCGGTTCGACGTTGCTCCGTCAGTTGCGCCGTAAGGTGATCACGTCTTCCGCTCATGCCCCTCGGGTGTTGGGAATCGACGACTGGGCATGGCGCAAGGGGCATCGGTACGGCACGATACTGTGTGATCTGGAGCGTGGCAAGGTCGTCGATTTGTTGCCAGACCGCAGCACAGAGAGCACTGCGCAATGGCTTCGAGCTCATCCTGGAACAGAGATTGTCAGCCGGGATCGAGCCAGTTTGTATGCCCAAGCTGCTACGGCGGCCGCGCCGCACGCTGTGCAAGTTGCCGACCGCTGGCACCTTCTTCACAACCTCAGCGAGGCACTTG
Source organism: uncultured Acidobacteriaceae bacterium (assembly GCA_963751285.1). GTDB lineage: Bacteria > Acidobacteriota > Terriglobia > Terriglobales > Acidobacteriaceae > Telmatobacter. The sequence continues at coordinate 27,723 of CAVVUE010000024.1, forward strand.
TCGGCGCACTCGTGCCATATCATCGTCTGCTGGTGGAGGCCGCGCAAGCCTCGACAAGCAAACCAGAGACCCCTATCACCCCGGTGGTTCTCCCTTCTGATGTGGCCAAGCCGAACTCTCGAAACCAGAAAAGACAGCAGCACAATCGTGAACTTCGTCTCGCAAGCTATCAAGCCGTCATGGAGCAGATCTCGAAAGGCGTCACTCAGCGCGAAATTGCTCATAGCTGCGGCCTCGGCATACGCACGATTCGTCGCTGGATCCGTGCTCGTGGATTTCCCGAGCGAAAGCTTGTCGGCCGCAGATCTACCGTCGATCAACACAGCGAATATCTGGAACAGCGTTGGAACGAGGGATGTCACAATGCCACCCAACTCTGGCACGAACTTCGTGCAAGAGGCTTTGCCGGCCAATGCCCTATAGTCCGAACCTGGGTTCGGAGGCGCTACGGTTCACGAAGGTACCGCACTGCACAGCAACCTTCCTTCCAGTCCCCGCCCCGCGTATCCCCACGACAAACAGCCTGGACGCTGCTGAACGAACCAGAAGACGCTCGGGGCTATCTCGAAGAACTATGCCGAAGATCATCGCAAATCGCCACCTGCGCTTCAATGGCACGGGAGTTCGTTCGCATCATTCGGCAGCGGGATGCGGTTGCTTGGAAGCAATGGAAAGAAGACGTCAAAACGAGTTTGCTGGCCAACTTCGCAAAGCACCTCTGCCAAGACGAGGCTGCTCTGCTTGCCGCCCTTCAACACCCGTGGAGCAACGGACCAGTCGAAGGACATGTTCACCGCCTGAAGCTAATCAAACGCTCGATGTATGGCCGCGCCAAATTCGATCTGCTTCGACTTCGTGTCGTGAATGCCGAATGAAATCCCAAGTCCTTCGAACAGACCAGCAATACCTGAAGCCTCTTCACCAAATGTGACGAAGAACCCATTTCTACTTGCTAACGACACTTCCGGATTGACGGTGACACGACCGGAACTCCACTTAGACCCAGGAAATCGTTCGAGAAGCCAACATATTTCATTACTGAATCCAATTCGATAAACCAAATGCAGAATTCAGGCGGGGCGCAGTTCGTCGAGTGATAATCGGTTATTGCGCAAACTCGGGATCCTGCCAGATCGAAGCCAGTTTCCACATCTTCACTTTCTTGTTGGTAGACAGCGGACTGGAAGAAAACAAGGCGACCCGATTTGAGGAACTTGGCGGGTAGATCAGATTCGTCATCGCAATCGTTCCCTGTTGGGCGAAGGCTTCTACGGATGACCTATCGATGATCAATTTCAGGTCGTTATGCCGCCCACGGGCCAGAGGGGCCGTTGTTCTTGCTGGAAATCCCGAAATGGCCGCAGAACCTGATCTCGTTCGATCGATGTAGAATTCCTGCTTTGCCAGATCAAAGCCGATCTCGGCCCAATGCTGGTCATCCGAATAAATCATTACGCCAAAGCGCTTCGCATCCTCACCAAATTGATCGACCTCAAGCTCGTATGGCGGGGACAATGTTGCGATCGTCTCTTCAGCGGCAGATGGAGCAGTTGATTTCAAAGGAACGGAGGACTTGCGCAGGAGAGAGATCACTGGTTCCTGCGCAAGGGCCCATCCCCCCTGATCGCGAACCAGGAAGAGCTTTCGCGGGAGGCTCATCTGCCCTCGCCACGGTGATGTCGGCAACTTCTCCGCGTATTCCCAATTATTCATCCAGCCGAGCAGTACAGGGGGATCTCCGTGCGGAATACCATTGAAGCTGATTGCGCAATAGTCGTCTTTGCCATAGTTCGTCCAGCCATGTGCGCCCGGCTCCTCTGAAATATGAAAAGTCGTGCCGTCAAAATCTCCCACAAAGTACTGCTCGCCGGAGCCGCCTTGAGGTGCGCCCGGGTTCAGGCCGACCTTTAGCACCCACATTGAACGGCTCTTGTCCGCATACGGTACCTGTAGAAGGTCTGGACACTCCCACGCACCACCGGAATCGCCAGCAGGCCCGAAATCGCTCAGGTGTTCCCAGTGTTTCAAATCCCGCGAGTGATAGAAACCGACCTTGTGCTCACGAGGAAAAGAAACGGCCATTAGCCACTGGTGCCGACGCACGTCCCAGCTCACGTTTGGATCCCTGAAATCGGACAGATGCAAATCAAGCACTGGATTGCCCGAGTACTTGCTCCACGTTCGCCCTTCATTCTTGCTGTAGGCGAGATTCTGAGTCTCCCTGTGGCCTTGCGGAGTGTTGCCGTCTCCGGTGTAGATCGCGACCAGGCATTCCTTTCCCGGTTTGCACAAGCCGCTCGTGTCGTCATGGTCGATTACGACGCTGCCAGTGAAGATCATTAAGCCGTTTTCTTCAGGAATCGCAACAGATAATTGTTTCCAATGAAGCAGGTCGTTACTGACCGCGTGCCCCCAACTCATGTGTCCCCAGGTATCTCCATTTGGGTTGTATTGGAAAAACAGGTGGTATTCGCCGTGGTAGTAGACCAGGCCATTGGGATCATTCATCCAGTTCCGCTTCGGCGAAAAGTGCACTTGAGGACGATAGGGCTGGTCGAAATTCTCGTTTTGCGCGCCTGCGAGGCACAGGGCAGTGAATGCGAACGAGAGACTCGCGATCGTTGCGAAATAGGATCTCCGCATTTGAACACGTTCCGCAGAATGGTCCTGCGATGGCCGAGCGCCTTCTGTAAAATCAATCGGGTTGTCTGTTTCTCTGATCGACATTCGGTCGGAATATATGACGAGTTCAGATCGAATGTCAACCGCAGCAGGAACTTGCGAACCTCATCTCTCGTGTCTTGATGTGGAGATAACACCTTTGTCGGGGTTATTTCCGGGTGGCCGGTGACTCGCCGAGCGCCGGGATAAACCGGCATGTTGTAGGGGATGAAAGAGCCCTACAGGAAAGGATAAAGCGAATCCATCCTGGCCTCTAGTCTTGCAGGCGGCATCGCGAGGTGTCGCTTGAAGCGTAGAACGGAGGCATCGGTGGGCGGGGCTATTGAGCTTCGAAAAACCGGTAGATCAGGACGCTGACTCCATGGTGAGTAGGAGGAAGGCAACACGGCAGCCGCGTTATTCGCGAGTGGCTGTCCGGTCCTGCGTAGTCGAAGAACCCGCGCACGCTGAGAAACAACATGCACGAGAACCGGGAGATCTCCAGCACGCCTTGGTGTGACGACCAAGGCCGGTCCGCAAAGGCCATAAACCGCACAGCAGACATGCACGTGCTGGAGAAGTCGGACTGTGTCGTACTACCAGTGAACCAGCCGAACAAGGAAGGGCAACCTTCTGCGGAGGTTGGGGAGGGAAGGACACAGGCGGAGGAGAGCATCGTTCAATCACACATGCCCTCGACACAGAGCGGGAAACGCATGTCCCAGGGACTGGACGGTGTGCGGAAAGCAGCAAAGGAAAGGAAGCAGGAACGGTTCACTGCTTTGCTCCATCATCTAAGCGTCGATTTACTCCGCGACAGTTTCTACGCGCTTCAGCGTAAAGCTTCGCCGGGAATTGATGGCGTGAGGTGGCAGGAGTATGAAACCGGTCTGGAGGATCGACTTGTCGATCTGCACAGCCGGGTGCATCGTGGAACGTATCGGGCACAACCTTCAAGGCGAGTCTATATACCGAAGGCTGACGGGCGGCAACGCCCGCTGGGCATCGCGGCGCTGGAAGACAAAATCGTTCAGCAGGCCGTGGTGACGATCCTCAATCAGATTTATGAGGCCGACTTCAAGGGCTTCTCTTACGGGTTCCGCCCCGGTCGTAGCCCGCATCAGGCGCTTGACGCGCTGGCTGCTGGCATCCAATGGAAGAAAGTGAACTGGCTGCTCGACGCGGACATTTTGGGCTTTTTCGACAACTTGAGTCACGAATGGGCCTTAAAGTTCATCGAGCACCGGGTGGCCGATCGGAGGATACTTCGTCTGATCCAAAAATGGTTGAAGGCGGGGATATCGGAAGACGGCCGATGGTCGGAGACGAATCAGGGTACGCCGCAAGGGGCAGTGGCCTCACCACTGATCGCTAACGCTTACCTTCACTACGTATTCGACCTGTGGGCTGAAGTCTGGCGCAAGAAAGTGGCAAAGGGCGACGTGGTTGTTGTCCGCTATGCCGACGATCTTGTGGTGGGCTTTCAGTATCGGACAGATGCCCAGCGTTTCTGGAGAGCGTTTAAGGAGCGGCTGGCGAAGTTCGGCTTGGAATTACATCCGGACAAGACACGACTGATCGAGTTCGGGCGCTTCGCGGCCCGAGACCGAAAGCAGCGAGGAGAGGGAAAACCACAAACCTTCACGTTCCTGGGCTTCACCCACTACTGTGGGCAGCGCAGCAGCGACGGGCAATTTATCGTCTGGCGGATAACGGCGAAAAAGCGAATGGTTGCGAAGCTGAAAGCCATTAAGGTGGAGCTTCGAAGTCGGATGCATGATCGCACAACCGAAGTCGGTGAATGGCTCCGGAAGGTTGTAATGGGCTATTACCAATACCACGCTGTCCCCGGTAACACGGCTCAGTTGCGCATCTTCAGAAATCGCGTTTGCAGGCTATGGCGGGGAGTGCTATTCCGTCGCAGCCAGCGCGCACGGATGCGATGGGAACGTCTCAACCCAGTCTTCGACCGGTGGATTCCAATACCCCGGGTCCTACATCCTTACCCTGACGCTCGCTTCGCCGCTACCCATCCTTCGTAAGAGCCGTATGCGTAGACGCGCACGTACGGATCTCTCCGGGGGGCGGCCTGTGAAGGCCGTCCCTACCGGGACCGCAACACTACGGAGGGGCGCAGCGTCAACAGACATGAGGTCGCGCATAGCTCCATCCACTGCCCCGGTATAATCAATCCACCTATCGCATGGAAGGGAAGAGTTGTGAGACCTCCCGTTAAGATCATCCTGACAGCTCTGGGCGCGCTCCTGATTTTAAGAACGGCGAGTGCTGAAGGCTGCACACTTCAGACTTATGCATCTTCGTGGATGGCGACCGGGACTCCGTTTTCGGTCAAGTGCCCATCCGGAACCTTCACCGGACACCTAGTTTCCACTCCGGCGCGGCGTTTCTTCCGGCGCGGGCACCTAATACTGGTCTTCGATCAGCCTGTTGCTTTGGTCCCGAAGAAGGAAGGGGATGAAGGCAAGATCCAACCGGGGCGGGGCAAGCAAATTGCGAGTATGTTGATCGATGGCGGCGTGGGAATTGGATCAAAGGATTTGCTTGATGGACTGTCTGGCGCAGTTTTCAAGTCTTGGTATATGATCCCCATCTCTGCCGTCGCGCTCTCATTCTTCTCCAACGGCGGCGATGTCCTCCTGAAGCCGGGGTATCAACTTCAGATCGAGCCTAGGAGCGAGCAAATGCCCCAAAAATGAAAGCAAGTAGGGGCATCTTTGGCGAATCGTCGCCGATCCGTACTTTACCGGGCGGTAAAGTACGTGTGGCCGGTGATACATGCACAACCCATCCAGAACGCGAACATTCACCAGAGAAGGTCAGATTTAGGGGACGGGAAACCAACGCCTGGCACGAGCATATACACTGGCGGCGGAATTAGGATGAGATGATAATGGGCAAGATCGCTAAATTGTGCGTTGCGCTGGTGCTATTAGATGGTGTTGCATCGACCGATTGAATGCACCAAGATTATCAATCACAATCTCCGTTCGGGATGTGCGATGCGGGCCGGGATGGACGTTTGGGACCTAGCTTAAATGCTCCGATCACGCACAGTCGCATTAGCGGTTTCCGGAAAGGCCGCGCCGCGATTATCGTCATCATGTCGCAGCCACAGCTAGCAGCCGTGTAGGACACTGACTGGCCATCAGTAGACGTCGCTCAGAGACGGCATACTCATCCTCTGGTCGGATTCGTTCGGTGTGCAGTCGGCGTGCCCAAATGGTCGCGGGTTTGCCGACGATGGTAAACTTCCGGTCGTTTGATCGATGCGAAAGACCACGGTCTTGCGGTCCTCGCTTAGTCCAACCCAGGATCGCGTACGTTAAAGTTCATGGCGCGTTTGACACAGCCGGAAATTAAGCAGATAACCACTATTTCTATCAATCCGATACACCGAACGCGCTTGGGCCAAACCGTGAGTCACTTGCCAAGCCAATCCTAATGTTTGTAGAAGGTTGGGCATATTCCTGAAAAGGCTCGCGCGCGCTTTACAGATCATCGAGGTCGCTTAAGTAGCGTTCGCGTCCATCCGGGCCAGGTAACCGGCGTTAATTGACCCAGAGTAAACGCCCCGAGAGGAGGGACTCGGAGCTCCACGGCGCAGCAGGCGTTCGCTTCGAGACCCGGCGCGCTGATCAAGTGCCATTCGATTCATCTTTCGAAATTGCCCCACGGCGACCGAATTCCAAGACTCCTGTTTGGAGCCAAGCAAGGATCAGGGGGCAGGATGGCGCTCGAATTCAACCATGAGCTTTTGAGGAGGAAAAACGCAGACATGAGAAACTCAGCCATTTCCCTGACGCGTATTTCGCTGCTGATCGCCGCTGTGTTTATGCTGGCAATCGCCAATTTCAGCGCCAGCGCGCAAAGCGGCGCCGGCTCCATCCAGGGCACGGTCACTGACTCCACGGGTGCCGTAATTCCCGGCGCATCCATACACGTCGTCAACCAGGGCACTGGGATTGCGGCCGACACGAAATCGAATAGCGTCGGCTACTACCAGGTTCCGGACCTGTTCACGGGGAATTACGAGGTCACGATCACCGCGCCCGGTATGAAGAGTTACAAGCAGACGCTCGAACTGCTGGTGGCGCAAAATGCGGTCATTAACGCGATGCTGACTGCCGGCGCCGTCACCCAGCAGGTCACCGTGTCGTCAGAAACCGTCCAGCTCACCACTACCGATAACGGCACGATCAGCTCCACACTGGAAAACGCCAAGATCAACCAGATCCCCATGAATGGACGCAACCTGCTGAATCTGGCCGCGGACGCCACGCCGGGGCTGGGTAGCTGCTCGCAGGACAGCAACGGCCAATGCGCCGGCGGTCTGCTGGGTTACGGAATGGAGTACGTCGCCGACGGTGTAACGCTGCAGGGGCGCGAATTTGGCGGCAGCCACGTTGGAGCGCAGCAGATGCCTGACCCGGACGCGGTCCAGGAAGTTCGGCTGGAAACGATCGGTACCAGCGCGCAGTACTCCGCGCCCGCAACCGGCATCATCACCACCAAGTCCGGCACCAACACCCTGCACGGCGGCCTGTTCTGGACAGCCCGCAACAGCTACTGGGGCATTGCCAAGCAGAGGCAGAATCCTTCCAATTACGTTGCGCCGCCGTACATTCGCAACGAGGAGGGAGGCACCGTCGGCGGTCCCATCGTGCTTCCGCATCTGTATCACGGCAAAGACAAGTCGTTCTTCTTTTTCTCCTACGAGCGCTATTCGCTGGCCAGCATCGCCGGTGAAACAGCTACAGTGTTTCCGCAATCGTGGGAGAACGGCGATTACAGCCAGCTCATAGGCACCGATGGCGTACTGCAGACGCTTTACGATCCCAACACGACGACGTATAACGGCACGACCTGGACGCGCCAGACCTTTACGCAGGAGTACAGCGAAGGTCCAGGCGGCGGCCCGTCGAATTGCAACGGCGACACCAACTGCATTCCCATCAGCCGGCTGTCGCCCCTGGCAAACCTGCTCTATAAAATCACGCCCCCGCCCAGTCCACAATATGCCAACGTGAACCCCATTCTGCAGACCAACCTGAATGCGGATAACCCGACCGAGCTTCGCGCACCCTCCTATACGTTCCGGCTCGATCACGCGTTCAACGAGAACAACCGGGCTTACCTGCGCTTTACCGAGACGCCGGAGAGGCAAACCGTGCTGCGCAATCAGATCGGCAACTCCGGCGGCAACAACCCGGCGACGCTAGCCGCCTCAGTCAACAGCGTGAACTACCCGGCGGACGCCAGTGGCGAAACCGCCTACAAGTACAACATGATTCCCGTTGTGGTGGGCTACACCCATGTGTTTTCGCCTACGTTCTACGCGGAAACGGTGGCGAGCCAGCAGTGGTTCACTGAGCAGAACGGCGCGGGCGGCACGCCGCTGGCCGATTTCGAAAAGGAAATGGGGTTGCCCAACAACTTCGGTGAGCCTGGTTTTCCCCGCTTTTTCAACACGGCTTTTGCGCCCAATGGCACTCAGTTCATTTACGGAATCAGCCAGATCATCGACACTCTCGACGAGAACCTGAGCAAGACGGTGGGCAAGCACCAGCTTCAGTTTGGGGGGCGCTATCGCCATGAGCGGTTTGGTTTCCGGGCCGATGAAACGGCAGACTCGTTCCAGGTCGGGCCCCCAGTCGGCAGCGTCGGGGGCGCTGGTGGCAGCGCCAGCACCGTAGGCGGCGTCGGCCCGGCAACGGCCTTGCTCAACCCATCAACCATATCAACGAATGCCTACTCGGCCACGGCAAACACCGGCGAGGCCGATGCCGATCTTTTCATCGGCGGCGGGAGTTATTACAGCGTCAACCTGCAACCGCCTTACGAACACTACCACGACATGGAGTTCGACGCCTACCTGCAAGACAACTACCACGTGGCTCGGAACCTGACCCTCGACCTTGGCCTGCGCTATGAGGCGCATCCCGCGCTTTGGCAGAAGTTTGGGCTGATGGCGAGCTTCGACCTCAAAAACGACGCGCTCGTGCTGGATGCGCCGATCTCGCAGATCATCGCGGAGGGTTACACGACGCAGGCAATCATCAACAACGACGAGTACGACGGAGCCAAGTTCGAGACTTATCAGCAGGCAGGATTGCCGCAGAAGCTCATGTACGATGACAACCACGTCTTTGAGCCTCGCTTCGGCTTTGCCTGGCAACCCTTCGGGCGCTACGGCACCGTGCTGCGCGGAGCCTATGGCCTCTATGCCTTCCAGGTGCCGATCCGGAGCGCGTTTAAAAGCACCGACAACAGCAATCCGTTTTCAGTGGCATATTCGCAGGATTACACGAACGCGGGCCAGGCGCCCGATGGCCTGCCCAACTATATTATGCGTGCACCGCAGACCACTTCATCGGGTTACACCTACGCCTCGACGGGCACGCCAGTCGCCGGCCTGAACACCTCGAACGCGGTCAACTCTTCCACAACCACCGCCATCCTGCCGGGTTTTACCAACGTCACGCCCAATCCCGATTTCCCCGTTGATCTGGCCACCAACGTCAACCTCACCATCGAACAGCCGCTCAAGTGGAACTCCGCGTTGCGCGTCAGTTACGTCTGGTCCCATGGCACCAACCTAGACCAGGACTACTACTACAACAATCACGCTTCCAGCTTCGTGTGGGAGATGCAGCACGGCGTGACCACACCCAACGGCGGAGCCAGCGTGATCGGAACCTCTGCGGCCAACACGTATGCTGCGACTGCGACCGGCCCATACGACCAAACCACGTGGGGCAACGGCGGGTACATTGTGGAGAAGAGCGGCTGGTCGAACAATAACGAGATGCAAGTCAATTACCAGAAGCTCTACCACAGCGGCGTAGCCTGGCAGATCAGCTACGTGTGGCAAAAGACGCTGCGCGTGGGCGGCGACTGGACCCGCGACAACGAGATCATGCCCGCCGCCGATTACGCCAACTCAGGACTTGCCACGTATTCGGCCGTGGATGCTGTTTCCGCAATGCCGGTCACGCCCGCCTTGCCGCCGCCCACGCCTTCGAATCTCCCATCCTATGCGTATTTCCGCGCCCTCAACGCCTTCGAGAACTACGGGGCCATCGATAACTCCGGCGCGCCGGGACAGCAGGTCAAATTCAACTACGTTTACGACCTGCCCTTCGGCCGCGGCAAGAAGTTCTTCACCAACGCCAACAAGCTGGTGGATGAACTCATCGGCGGGTATCAACTTGCCGGCGCCGGCAGTGTCCAGAACCAGTATTTCCCCATCACCGCAACCAACTGGGGACCGACCAGCCCGATCCACATGTACAGGCATGCACACCCCATCACCGACTGCCGCAGCGGCACATGCCTGAAGGCCTACTTGTATTGGAACGGCTACATTCCGCCGACGCAGATTTCGGGCAACTCTTGCGCCGGAACCAGTTCAAAGGTCGTTTCCGGTCTGCCGACCGACTATGTCCCCTATCAGACTCCGCTGGATAACACGTGCGGCGACAAGTATTTCGGCCTCAACGACGTAAACATCACGTTGGCCAATGGGAAGACCGGGGCCATCACTTACCAGCCCGGTCCCAATTCCAGCAGCAGCGGCTCGTGGTCTGGCAACAATCCTTTTGCGAAAACGGTCTTGACCGGGCCTTTCAACTACACCACAGACGCTTCGCTGTTCAAGGTTTTCCCCATTAGCGAAAGAGTCAACCTGCGGTTCAACATGGACGTCTTCAATCTCCTGAACATGCAGGGCTTCAACAACCCGAGCGGATCGGACGGCACGGAAAACATGACTTCGTCTTACAACTCCGCGCGCCAGGTACAGTTCACGCTGCGGCTCAACTTCTAGCGAGTCCTGACTTGCGATCGCCGAAAGTTCCGTTCACCGGTTGATGACCAACTCCGATGCAAGGGCCTCCACGCATGGGAGTAACCAGAAAACGGGGCCTCGAAAGAGAGGAATTAAATTATGGGTCGATCAGGCGGATCGGCCGCCCCAATTAGCCGGATGCGACGGCCGCCGCACGCATGGAGCGACGAACCACCGGGGCCAGCTCCGTTCCGGGCAGCTTGTAGCCCGGTTCGATTCGAGGGCACGAGATCCAGGAAGGTTGGGCATCGCGCCGAAATTTGCACACAACCTAGGAGTTCAGGCTGCGGTCACCAGGACTGAGCGAAAAAGAAGGTCCTGACGGAACCATTGGTCCGGTTTCAGGCCACGCGAGGGAAGATTTTTATCAAAAAGCGGTTGCCATGCCCGTGACGCACGCATGAAGAGACCTATGCCGCACTCATTCCATTGTTCTCGCCGGCGGTTCTTAAAATCGATGGCTGCTGTCACGGCAGTCACACAGCGGAGACTGGCGCTTCCTGCATCACTCGTGCGCCCTGTACTCGCCAACGCTGAGGCCTGCTCGGCCTCCCAGTGTCTCGACGCCGGCTGGGAATATTATCGCGGCGCACTCGATGGCCCCTGGGAGGTCTGGAGCGGCGACAAGATCGCGGTCTGGGAAAAAGTCTCTCTGCCGCACTGCTTCAACCACTACGACGCCTGCGATCCCGACACGCCCTATTATCGCGGTCACGGTTGGTACCGCACCCACTTGCCGATCGCCAATCCCATCAAGGACGGGCGCACGCTGCTCTACTTTGAGGGTGCGGGCCAGACTTCGCGTGTGCACGTGGGCGGCACGCTTGCCGGCTCGCACGTGGGTGGATACGACGAATTCGTCCTCGACATTACCGACGCGGTGGCCACTGCATCTGCGGCAAAGGACGGCGTTCCCATCGCCGTGCTCTGCGATAACTCAGAAAACCTCGAGCGGCCTCCTTCCGACTTGAGCGACTTCAGCCTCTACGGCGGTCTCTACCGTCACGTGCATTTGGCTTACGTGCCCGCGGTCTCGCTGGAGGCGGTTCACATCGCGCCATCTGTGATCCCCGGCTCCGCGGCCACCGTGAAAGTGAAGGCCCGCCTCTATAACCCCGTGAATTTCTCGGGCAGCGCCGCGCTCACAGTCGAAATCGCTGATCCCGTGGGAAAAACGATTGCGCATTTTGAAAAAGCGCTCTCCGCATGGGTCGGTGAAGCGGAAATCGCTTCCACTAGCGTAGCCTCGCCAGCACTTTGGTCGCCTGCACATCCCAATCTCTACACATGCACCGTGACTCTTACCACTCCCTACGGCAAATGCGCGGTCAACGAGCGCTTCGGCATCCGTCACGCAGAGTTTGCCGACCACGGCCCCTTCAAACTGAATGGCGAACGCTTGTTGCTCCGTGGCACGCAGCGCCACATGGACCACGCCCGCTACGCGGCCGCTGAACCGGACGCGTTGATCCGCACCGAGATGGAGCTGATCAAGGCGATGGGCGCCAACTTTATCCGCCTCGGCCACTATCAGCAGCCAAAGCTGGTGCTCGATCTCTGTGACGAACTCGGTCTCCTGGTATGGGAAGAAGTGCCGTGGTGCCGCTCGGGTGTAGGTGACGAAAAGTGGAAGAACGAGGCGCGCCTCATGCTCGCCAACATGATCGATCAGCACTTCAATCACCCAAGCGTGCTGATGTGGGGCCTAGGCAACGAGGACGATTGGCCCGGCGAATATCCGGGGCTGGACCAGGCCGCCATCCGCAGCTTCATGGAGGAGATGAACGACCTCGCTCACGCGATGGATCCCTTGCGATTCACCGCGATCCGGCGCTGCGAGTTCGCGCGCGACATCCCCGATGTTTATTCGCCGTCAATCTGGGCCGGGTGGTACAGCGGCGTCTACACCGATTACCAGTCAGCACTCGAAAAAGGACGCGAAAGCGTCAAGCATTTCATCAATGTTGAGTGGGGCGCCGACAGCCATGCACGGCGGCACGCCGAAGAGCCCGGCTCGGAGGCGACCAAGTCTTCATTCGGAGCGGATCTGGCGGAAAACACTCCTCACTCTCTGCAGGAGGGAGCCAGCTCCGCTATCTCGCGTGATGGCGATTGGTCCGAGACCTACGCCTGCAATCTCTTCGATTGGTACTTGAAAGTGCAGGAGACTCTGCCCTGGCTCAGCGGGTCGGCGCAGTGGGCTTTCAAAGACTTCACCACGCCTCTGCGTATCGAGAACCCCGTGCCGCGCATTAACCAAAAGGGCGTCATCGAACGCGACATGACGAAGAAGGAGGGGTACTTCGTCTTCCAGTCCTATTGGATCGAGGAGCCCATGGCGCATATCTACGGCCACACCTGGCCGGTGCGCTGGGACGCGAAGGGCCAAGCGCGCATGGTGAAGGTGTATTCCAACTGCCCCACAGCGGAGCTCTTCGTCAATGGCGAATCCGCCGGAACACGGCAGCGCAACAGCCAGGATTTTCCTGCTGCCGGCCTGCGCTGGATGGTGAAGCTCTCTCCCGGCAAAAATTATTTGCGCGTCGTGGCCGGAAAGAATGGTGTCACCGTAAGTGACGAGATTGAGTTCGAGTATCAAACCCGGAAATGGGAAAAGCCCGCTCGACTGGCGCTGGCCGAAATCGCTCGCGACGCGAATTTCTCAACGATTGAAGCCACGCTGTTTGACGCGAACGGCGTGCTCTGCCTTGATGCGAAAAATGTCGTGCGCTTTTCCCTGGCCGGCTGCGCCTGCCTTATCGACAACCTGGGAACCTCGACCGGCTCGCGCGTGGTGCAGCTTTACAACGGCCGTGCGCGAATATCGCTCAAGCGCAATGGAGGCGCTTCAGCAGCGGGGGTGGCCTGCGAAGGAATCGCACCCGCGTTTGTGACCATCCTGGCGTGAGAGGCCGACGCGAGCTTCGGTCAAACGTGCGGGGCCGGCAAGTGCGCTTCTTCCTTTTGTGGAACTGGTTGCAGGATCGGCGTGTTGAAAGGGCACGTTTCGCCGGGCGCAGACGAAGTGCTTCCTTTAGATGGCACCAATCATCAGTGGCCGTAGTTCACGCGCCAACGATGGGAAAGGACCTGAACAACGGACGTGGCATCAGCAACGAGGCCGTCGAATTCAGGCTTGTACCGAGTTTGTTTGCTGATCCGGCATCAGTCTATTGAGCCGCGTGACATTGAGTTTTGCGGTGTCATGGCTCGGTCGGTGTGCGGTGAGTGTGCTGAAAGGTGGAGCACCACCCAGGTGGCTAGTGTCGGAAAGGTGTTGCGGCAATCCTTAATTGCCCGACAGTATCTTTGGCTACTTCGCCCTACGTTTGGTGGCGGGTGTCACCGAAAATGTCCGCATCCGATCAGTCGCCGGTATTGGAGTTCCTTGGTGCCATTCCCGCTTCTAGCGCTACCCTCGGTCGTTCATCTGAAAACCACTTCTCGCCGGGAGTCGCTTATAAACAGTGTGACACTAATGACTTACAGTCGCAAACCGCAATATCCTTGACACGTGCATTAATATAACAAAATATGTTATATATTCTGAAGAGAGGGTTGGAATGACCGGGGCAGAGTTCAAAGACGCACGAGAGCGAGCGAAGCGTACGCAAGCTCAAGCTGCGTCGAGACTGGGTTTGACGCAGGCATATTTGTCGATGCTGGAAAGAGGGGTTCGTCCGGTGACCACTCGCCTCGCAAGGCAAGCACAGAGAGCCTTTGATCTTCCACCTACGGCGTTGCCGCTCGAAACGGCGGTGGTGTCCTTTTTAGGCGAGAGCGAGTTGAGGTCGAATCTTGGTGCGCTGGGATATCCAGGATTCAGTTATCTGCGCGGCAAGCCAAGACGTAATCCCGCTCAGTTGCTCTTTAGCGCGCTCGATCACGAGGACCTGGATACACGGCTGGTCGAAGCGCTTCCTTGGCTGACTTACACCTATGCCAACATGAATTGGAATTGGCTGCTCGCGAACGTCAAACTGCATGACCGCCAGAATCGACTGGGATTCGTTGTCACGCTTGCGGGGCAGTTGGCGGATAGGGCCGCGGACAGCGCGCGCTCCCAAAGGCTTGCCAATAACCGGGCATTGTTAGAGCGATCGCGTCTCGTGCAGGAAGATACTCTTTGCCATGATTCGATGACTAAGGTTGAGCGTAAATGGCTACGGACAAACCGTCCTCCCGAAGCCAAGCACTGGAATCTGCTGACAGATCTCGACGTGAGACACTTGGCTTATGCCTCAGCATGAGCAGGTTCCCGAGCCTTGGTTTTCATTTTTGAAGGAACTTGACGCGCTTGTGACCGAGCCCGTGCGGCTCGATTGCATTGGCGGTTTCGTGGTCACAATGCTCTATGGCCTGGGCCGGCCGACCGCCGATGTGGACGTGCTTGAAATTGCTCCGCTCTCGGCGATCGCGACATTCGGCCGGGTAGCGATGCAAGGCGGAGAATTGCACAAGAAATATGGAATCTACCTTGATCGCGTCATAGTTGTTCAAGCCCCTTACGAATATGAAAGCCGCTTGGTCGAAATGTTCCCGGGAGTTTTTGAGCACCTCCGTTTGATGGCCCTCGACCCATACGATCTTGCACTAACAAAGCTGGAGCGCAATATCGAACGCGATCGCAGCGACATTCAGCATCTCGCACGTACGGTTCCATTCGATCTCAATGTTCTCAGGGAACGCTACGCTGCGGGGCAGCGCCCATACCTCGGAAACCCGAAACGCGAGGATTTGACTCTTAAACTTTGGATTGAAGCGATCGAAGAGCAGCGCGGTTCCTAAGGCGTCTAATTGCGCCCGGTGGAATCAAAAAAACCTATTCCCATTTTCAGCATGTGAGTACTGAACCCCCGTCAGTCTTGCTTTCACTGATCCGCCAATAGAACCAATCCTAAGCAGCGGCTACGATCGAGTAGCCGGACCCCATTGCTGAGGCCCGGCCCTCTAAGAACCGGACGTGACAGTTTCCCGTCATCCGGCTCAAGCACTTCGAACGCCTCTTGGAAGGAGACGCGGTTTGGATACGGAAAGACGTAGGCGATGAACCCTGTCATGGCACTCGGGATGAAGTAAGAGGCAATTCTCTGCGCTGGTCGAACCACCCATCGTGCGAGAGACGCAATAGTGCAAACGCCAGCCCGTAACCCGGGTGATCCTGATATTGCAAACAGGGCAGAGACCGCGCTGTTCATACCAGAGAAAGCGAAGGACACGCGTACCCCGAAACGATTCTCGCATGTGAACTTCTTCGCGTTTCTCGAAGTAGGTCTCATAGGCGGGGTCGTAGGGATTCGCATCTCCTTGTATTTTGGTATGTCGCTTGATGGGTGTGCTGCTGGCGCGTAGAAGCCAGATGTTCCTGCGCTGTCCAGCCTCATCCAGCACTTCGCCGAAGAAGGACCAATCGTGACCGCCGTGCTGAGCAAAGTACTTCTGTTTGCACCAGCGCGCCGCCTTTCTTGGATGCCTTCGTCGTGCCCATCGCCATAAGCTAGAGAAGATTTCATTATCCACGCGTGCAAATGTGGATTTATTCATGGTGTGCCGATGATAGTTGGCCCAACCTACGATCTTGGGGTTGAGTTGCCTGATCAGATCGGCGGCAGTTGAACCCAGGGCGGCTTTGATGGTTCTGCGGATGCCATCCAAGAAGGTTTTCACATTCTTCTTGGAAGGCTTGATGCGTCGCTTTCCGTCAGGATAGCGGCGCACGTTTTGTCCGAGGAAATCAAAGCCTGTTTCCACATGCGTGATGACTGTCTTCGTCGGAGAAAGCTCAAGCCCTCGTTCTCGCAGAAACTGCTCGATTAAGGGTTTGACCTCTTTTTCAAGCAAATCTTTCGATCTGCCAGTGACGATGAAGTCATCCGCATAACGGATGAAATTCACCGAGGGATTCTTGTTACCCAAGGACTTGAGCGGCCTCGATGGGTATTTCTCTTTCAAGAGTCGCTCCAGTCCGTCCAGCGCCATGTTGGCGAGCGCCGGGGAAGCAATTCCTCCCTGGGGAGTTCCTTCCGTTGTTTCGTGAAAGACGTGTTTATCCATGTACCCGGATTTCAGCCACTTCTGGAGAATGGCCCGGTCCATAGGGACATGAGCCACAAGCCAATCGTGGGAAATCCGATCAAAACAGCTTCGGATGTCGCCTTCCAGGATCCACTGCGTGTTTGCGTTCGTCAGCGCATTGAAGCACTGCTGAATCGCATCCGCGCAGGAACGTTGCTGACGAAACCCGTAGGAGTTTTTGTCAGCCGTGGTTTCCGCAACAGGATCGAGTGCAAGAAGATGCAATGCCTGCGTGGCTCGATCCATCATTGTGGGGATACCGAGAGGGCGCATCGTTTTGCCATCTGATTTCAGGATGTAAACACGCCGCAGGGGTTGAGGTTGGTATCCCCTGCGTCTGAGTTCATGAACTGCCCATGTTTTCTTCTCTGGTGTGGCCCAAATTTCTCGGTCCACACCGGGGGTTTTCTTGCCATCGTTTTCTGTCACTCGCCTTACGGCAAGAACCTTGCCGCTATACGAGTGGGTCAGCAAGCGTTGCAGGGCTCGCACCTTGCCCCACCTGCCTTCCTTCGTCGCCTGCGCGATACGCACTTGGAGTCGGCGAACGTTGCGCTGGATGGTTCGCCAATCAATGGCGTACCATTCCTTCGCTCCATTTGAGGCCGCACCAACAGCTTGTACTGTCGTCATCTGCTTTGCCTCATGAGCCGATTTGCCCAGCTTTCTCGCGAGAAGCACCACAGGGAAGTCTGCTCGCTTTCGCGCCCGGTGATGTTGTCGGCACTGCCAACGCAACCGATATCTGCTCCATTACAGAACAGCATTCGCTTCCTCCCTGATGTCCTATCCGCATCGCCATGGTTCGTCTCGCGACGAACTGTCCCCTCAAATGGGGAGCGATACGGACTTACTCTGTTCCGCTGAAATGACACGATGGGTTAGGTCCGCTCCCTACGCCGGCCGTGTTGACTGCCCATGACGGGGAATGCACAAGTCCCCGTACCCACGACAACAAGAGCCTATCAGCATATTTGGCTCCCTCACGTTCACGACGCTTACGAGCATTTGTGTGTTCTGACCTTAACCATCAAGCCTAGGCCCTCTCCGCCTTTATGCTGGCAGATACACCGTTGCCTCGCGGCTCCAGTGCCAACCTTGCGGTTGTGGGTACATTGTCCGAGGGCTTCAGACGGATTGTTACCGCCCCGCCTCTACCTCGTAGGCTACGTGCGATGGGACGCACGGTCTGATCATTCCTCCTTGTCAAACAATCATGTTCAGCAGCTTACAGATCGCACTGTGCCAGACGTGTGCCGCAAATCCGTCTTAGGAGACAAAAATGGTACGCAAGACTGGTCAAATCATTCGCCGTGGGCCAAGCACATGGCTGGTCCGAATCTACGTTGGTCGCGACCCGGAAACCCGGGGGCGCAAGTACGTGGGCAAATTCATTCATGGTGGGCTACGGTCCGCACAGGCCCACCTCAACCGCAAGCTCGCGGAGCGGGATCTCGGTCGCAACATCCGTTCTTCCCGACAAACCGTCGGCCAGTATCTCGATCATTGGCTCGACATTTGTGCCAGGCCAAGGCTGCGAGCTAAGAGCTTTCGCGACTACTCGAGCCTGCTGGCCCGGTACGTCCGTCCGCATCTGGGTTTGCGATCGTTTGGGGAGCTTTCGCCGGCGGAAATTCAGAAGCTCTACAGCGAATTGCTGAATCGTAAGCTCTCGCCACGCACGATTTGTTATACGCATGCGGTCCTCTTCTCGGCCCTCAGACAGGCGGTCCGTTGGAAACTCCTCCTAACGAACCCAGCCGAGGATGTCCATCTGCCTCGGCAACCACGGCGGCGTTTCACCGTGTTCGATGTCGGCCATGCGCGCCGCGAAGGCGCGAGCAATGCGTGGCACATAACACGCCTGATAGCTATCCGACAGAGAAATGGTCAACGTGCGCATCGTTTCCGCGGCGACAAAACCGCGACGGTCGAGAGCCAGCGCCAAGCGTTCCGTGGCCTCCCGCAGGAGCGGCCGCAATTCCTCGGCGCGGGGAGTGGGGACCAGGCCACGTCCCTGGCGCACCACGAGCGGATCGCCAAACAGGTGGCGAAGCCGCGACAGCGCATTTTTACGCTGGACGTACGACGAGAACCGCGCGACTGACACGAATGCGCCGCCGGTTTTCTTTACGGCAATGCAGGAACAGCTGGGGTTGAAGTTCGACTCAGTGAAGGCGCCGGCGGATGTGCTGGTAGTGGATAAGGTGGAGCGGCCTAGCGCGAATTGAACGCGCCATGCATCGCGTTCCAGCTCCTAGGCTGAGCTCAAAGCGAGGACCAAGCAGTACGACCCGCAGCGCAAGAGCATACTGTCGAACTTCCCTGAAAACGGGGTTTCCGTTACGTTCTGGACACTTCCACGACAAACACCAACATCCAACTCAAATGGGCTTAATCCTTATTAAGAACGATTGGATGTTTCAGGACGACGCGGCCGGGGAGGTCGAGTTGAGCAAGTTGGCGTTCGATCAAACTAGTCCCCTGCAGAGCGATGCTTCCGGACCATTCGCAGCGACCGGGCCGGATGGACACGAGACTTCCGCCCAGCAGATCCAGGATCACCCCATCGATCTGTGTAGCCAGAGTGACATCGAAGTCGATCTCTTGGACAAGTTCTGAGCCGAGCAGCACTTTGACGTAGGGGTGGAGGTTCGATTCGATTGTGTGTTCCAGCAGGGTGCAGGTGAAGGGGGCGGTAGGGGAGAGTCGGCTTTTCTGCGCCTTATCTTTGACTTGATCCAAGGTTTGCCACGCGGCGACCCACCCGCCGATGACTTTCGTGGAGAGGGCGTCGGTCATCTGTCTGGCGATCGGTGTGCGCAATGCGTTCCATGAGACAGGTTCGGAGAAGCTCTGCGCTTTGTCTTCGACGGCCTTGAAGTTTTTTGCGTCGAGGTTTGTGGCCAGTTCGACGGGATGCTCCTGCGAAAGCGCAAAGAGATTGGCGATGGTGAGGTCTTCGAGATTCTCGACCGTGGTCATGGTGTTCTCCCTAATTTGAGGTGTGGGCGCGGCCGGGGAACTTGATACGGTGTTCTTCTGAGCCCCTGCCGGAACTGAGCTTCAATGGGCCGATATTGCTCGATGGGCGGGCCATTTGGAGTTTGTGCTGGGACGAGCCCTCGGAGGCCTCATACCGGAATTGCTGCTGAACGATGTGTGACTCGATCGTGGGCGGAGGGGGTGGGTCTGGTTTGAAGATCAACCAGCCGATGACTGCGATGACGATCAAGGCGCCGGCTGCAATGGCCATTATGCCGAGGGACGGCGGCCACCAGTTCCTAGCAGAGATCTGCACGTGTAGCGATGATTGCAGGGGAGGCAGGTACGCCTCGTTGAGCGCGGTTACGATCACTTCCATCGATCCGGGTTTGGTGTAGGTGTGTGTGCCGAGGCCCTTGTCGTTCACGCTTTGTGGCAGCGTACCGTCACCCCAGTCGAATTCGAAGCCGGTATTCCGGGTTGGGGGATTCAGGATGGCCCGCACGGAGATTGGTTGGCCGGTGACCACGGGACCCCGGAACATCGGAGTGAGTTGCACGACGGGAGGCGGAGGCGTGGGCTCGAGGACAGTAACTTCGACAGGAGGGCTGCTGGCTTGCTGGTTTCCGTTCGCATCCGCGACGGTCACAGTTGCCGAGTGCGGTCCGGCGAGGGAATAGTTGTGCGCAGCGAGGTTGGAAGCCGTGTCCACGGTGTTACCGTCACCAAAGTCGAAGTGGAACTGCGCGGCGGGCGACAGTGGGTTGAGGTTGGCTATGAAGTTGACCGGGTCGCCCAGGTTGACACTGGTCTTGTCTGCGGTGAGGGCGACTGTGGTTGGTGGCGGTTGCGGCTGGGTTGGCTGCGGCGGTTGCACCGGTTCCAGCACGGCAATCGTCACCGCGTTACTCTGGATGGAGGGAACCTGTGATGGATTCAGAGCTTTCATTCTCTCTGCAGGCAGGATCGGAGTGGCGGTCACTCGGACGGCGTAGACTCCGGGCGCCGCGTATCGATAGGTTGCTGCGGGCGCGGTTGTATCGCTGCCCGAGGTTTTGTCACCCCAGTCGAAGTGATAGCTGACACGAACGACGTTTCGATCCCACGTGAGCGTGAAGTTGACGTCTTGGTTGGGTATTGCGACCCGATTGTCGGCGGTGAGGGTCAAGACCGCCTGGGTGGTGGGCGGCGGTACGTAGGTTTGTTGCGCGAGCTTGGCGGCGGCGGGGTTAAAAGCTCTTTTCACCGGCGGCGGATTCACCGGGGCCTGACTTGCGGCCGGTGGCGGTTGCAGGATCATCCCGATCAGAAGCGGGAGGCAGGCGATGACTTTCGAAGGGCCGGATCTTTGCATCGAGGACTCCCGGTGTTGGCGATATTCATCGAAAGGGCCGCAAAGCAATACGAGGAATCCACACTGTTCTGCGTTGGCGGGTTGGAGGCTCCGGGTCATAGCGAAGTCCCTGACAATCAGCCTTGATTCCACTGCTCCACTCGTTCAATGCAAGAAGCGTTCGAACCTCATCGTCAGTCATCGACTGTCGTCTCAGCGGAGCATGGGGCCATAGTAATCCTTCACCCCCACGCCGTAGCTGCCCTAATACGGCGTTTGCGGTAACTTGCTCAGACATGGCAATTGACGCGGCCCCAGTTGGTACAAAATAGGCAAGTTCACTAACGGTTTCTGCACTTGTCCGAGCAGGCGGTTTTACGGCCAAGTGCCGAAGCACCGATCAATGTGAATTGCTCGATGAATGCATTGCCCTGTTGGCAACAGTTGATAGCGCACGCGGAGAAGAATTCCTGTACCTTACCGCCCCCCGGGACCTTTGTTCGCTCTGGATGGCAGGTCGGTCGCCTGAATCATCCGTCCTACGGAATACCGATTGTCAACGTTTTCTTCCCCAAGGAATATCGTTGTCGCAGGTCGCGTTTTGATTTCCTCGCGATTGCCATCTGGCACTGAGCATTGCAGCTTGGCTGGGAAAGAAGATTCTCGGCGTCGCGCCAATCGTGCTCCTATTCCGGCAACAGTGCCTGCTGCACTGTGTTGAAGAAAGTGACGATGTTTTTGGCGAAGACCAGCTCGATCTCAGTGTTGTCCGGGATGGTGGTGTTCCCGATCTTCTTGCCCACGAAGGAGGCCTCGGGATATTGCGCCTTCAGGAAGCCAATCAATATTTCCGGATCGCCGATCGGGAAGGTGTCCAGCACGCTCAGCGACTTGTAGACCTGCACATCGGCGAATGATTCCGCCGCCACGTTCAGATTGGGCCACTGCATCACCCCTTGCACGAGCACGTAGCCTTGCACTTGCCGCTTACCGCTAGTCTGATCATGCATGGTTTCAGCGATCGTAAAGCCGGTAAAGGCTTCCGACTGCAGGAACGGGCCGGACGCCTGCACTGACTCGCTGGCTGTCAAGTTCGAACTCACGCCGGAGACCAGATAATAGCGCCACTGATCGCCCGGGCTGCCGTAGAGGTCGTCATCGCCGACGAGGCTGAAGACAGTCTGATCATAGGTGGAAGGCGGCTGGATGTAATAGGTGATGGTCCCGTCCACGCTCGGGATATAGTCCGCCTGCAGCGTGTGATAGATGTGGCCGTCGTAATACTGGATCGGGTTGCCGTTCACGTCCTTGTACACAACCAGCCCCGGGCTGGCGGGAACATTGAGGGTCAGTCCGTTGGGGTCCACATAGACCGTGTAGACGACAGAGCCGCCCGGCTCGACCACATCGGTGACCTTGGTGGAACCCGCGGTCACGACAGACGACATCGCCACCGTGTTCTGGCGGGTAATCGACAGCGTGAGTGCCGTCAGCAGCTTCGAATTGGTGGTGTCGCCCCAGTTGACCAGCGACGCTGCATTCTTGGCGATATCAAAGGGGATGATGTTGTTGGCCAGCACAGGCAGCCCTTCGCCGCTGCCTGATGTCGGCACCGTGCCGATCCGCAAGCCCGAAGCGGTGGGCGCGACCAGCACGATATTGGCCTCCACGTCATTGTGTGGATTGCTCGGGGAGTTGGTGTTGCTCCCCGGCGGCTGGAACAGGAAATCGCTTGCCGGGTTGAGCACCGGCACCGCGAAGACCGGAGTGATCTGCGGCACGATCGTTGAGGCATTGGAGATCGGTGGCAGGAACCGCTCGGAATCGGTCACGCGATAGAACATGCGCCAGGGCACCGAGGTACCGGCCTTCTTGGCGGTGAGCAGTGCGAGCGCGTCCGGATCATTGCTGTTGTTGAGCCACTTCGAGTCAACCACGGTGTTCCAGAAATCGTCCGCGTTCTGCGTTTTGGGCTGCAGGTAGAAAGCGTAGGCGCGGAACTGCTTAGTCTTGCCCGGACGGTCATACGGCTCCAGATTGCCGGTCAGACCGTTGGCATTGCCCGTGGCATACGAGGGCTGGGGCTGCTGGTAGATGAAGTTAGTGTCGCTATTGTCGGAGGTCGGCAGCCCCGCACCCGAGGTGACCGAGGGCACGATGTTGTAGACCAGCCCGTCCGACCCGATCACCAGGTTCAGCCCGCTCTGGTTGGCTGGGTTGAACGTCGAATTAAAATTCATGACGAAATGTGCGTCATTGTTGGCGGCATAGCGCATCTGCGTATCGTTCTCGATGCCGTCGAACGAGGCCGTGATGTCGAACTGGACGTTTCCCGAATAGGTGACCGAAAACTTCTTCGTATGCTGTTGCGCCCATTCGTATCCTCCCAGCAAGTCGAGAACCGGTGATCCGCCGGCAGTTACCTTAAGGTTGAAATCCAGCTTCACATCCAACGTCGAGCTTTGCGTGGTCACCAGCACCTCTTCATAGTTAGTGGTGTAGGTATGCTTCACCTCCTGCGTGCCGCCGCGCGCGGTCCAGACATATTCGTTGTAAAAATCCAGCCCGGGGGTCAGGCCAAGATTCGGCAAGGAACCCAGGTTTTTGTAGATCGATTGATAGCGCGCCATGGCGTTGAATGCTTGTTGGTCGATCTGTTTCTTGAGCTGATAGGCTTCCACGACCCGCATGTAGCTGGCATCGTGGCCCACCTCTCCCGGTTCGAAGTTGCCGTCGTAGACAGGAGAAAGCTGGCCTGTGCTGGTCTGCCAGTTGGCTGCGCCAGAGGCCAGCCGCGCTGGGTTGTATTGATAGCCGATCATGCCATCCAAGACGCCTGGGCGGATGTATTTGCTGCTCATCCGGAACGGCAAGATGTTGAGATCACGTGGAATCAGTGGGTCGGGAACGCGAAGGAAACCGAAGGTTGTGTTCGTCTGCAGTAGTATCTGCTGGTAGACGTCCAGCGTCCGCGAGGTGACGAAGGCCTGTCCATAGGGGGAAGGCATGAACATTCGCTGTCCGAAGCGCTCCTCCGTCACAGGCGTCTTGGGCAGCGCGCCTGGCGGGTTCGAGGTGGTGAAGCCGCCTAGATTTGGATTGGGGAGAATTGGTGTTTTCGAGGCCGGCGTTCCCACAGTGGTGCTGGCGACGGTCAGTGAGTTCAGATTGGCCATGAAAGTGTCGCCGGTATAGGGTGCCATCGCCCCGTCCAGCTTCACGGTATATTTGTGGCCTTCGTCCAGCTTTTCGCTTGCGGTTTGCTGCGTGGTGGTGCCGGTTCCACTGCCGCCGCTGACGGTGATTCCCGCCGCCACATCAATGCTGACTGTCATCTTGTCAAGCTTGAACCCGAAGCCCAGTGCTGCGAGCACTGTGCCAAGGCCTAAATGGAAGCCCGTCTTTGTTCCCCCCCCCTGTGGCGGGGTCGAAGTAGCTGTTTCACTCTGAAGCGAACCATCCGAGTTGAAGGTCTGCGAATAGATTTGATCCGGAGTGGTGGTGGTGGTCGTGTATTGAGAGGCCGTGGGGTCCTCAAAGGTTGAGGAATCCTTTGTTGTTGTAAAGGTGGTAGGCGCCTTGTTTTGAGGCGGACTGTAGTTGCTTGGAAGGCCTCCGTTCCCCTTATTCGTCGTGGAGCCGTCGTCGCTGGTCTGGTATTTGTAGGAGAGCGAAATTGGCGCGTTGAAGCTGACGCTGGTGGCGCCCGCATAGGATGATTTGTTCGTCAGGTTGGCCATTGGCACTGGTGGGGCGCCCTCGATATAGCCGAGGATCTGAACATCGCCCTGTTCCTGCGACACCCACACGAGCGCGAGATCCCCGACCTTCTTACCGGCGTAAACCGTCAGCACATTGTTGCGCACGAAGACATAGGCTTCGTTGAGCACGCCTGCGAGTGTGCCGGTGACCGAGTTGACTGCCATTGAATAAGTGGTGAGGCTCGGCGGCGTGTCGCAGACAGTAAGCGCCACGCCAGGCGGCGTGTAGAGATTCGGCGAGACCAGTGGGCCGCACCTGCCGATCGCCGGGCAGCCCTGCAGATCGAGCGAAGCATTACCCAGATTGATGGTGAAGGCCGCCTGGTTCTTCACTTCGACGTTTTCGATATATTTCGCCATCGGCAGGATCGGCTCACCGATCCCCGGTGCGTCGACGGAGAAAGAGCCGGGCATGTACAGCGTCAGGAACGGCTCGTTGCTGGGGATCAACTGTCCGAACATGTCGCTGAGCACCTGATAGGCTTGCCGGGCCATGCTCCAGAGGCTGATCTCCTGAATGCGGTAGGTGCTGCCCGCGTTGAAGCAGAGATAGTTAATTCCGGATGGACTCGAGGCATTGGTGGACACCAGGTTCATCGCAACCGCAGTGCCGTTGACATAGAGCGCCATGCCTTCGGCCTCGCGATGCGGCAAAGGTGCGAGCACCGCCAGCGCGCCGTTGCTTGACGCAGCGAAGGAGCTGCTGTCCACCTGGTTGTTAACCAGACCGTTGGGATCATAAGCTGCCTTCCAGCAGCCGACCATGCCGGCGCCTTGCAGGTCGGCGTAGCTCGCCTGATCGATCTGCACGAATCCGTGGCCGGTGCGGATGCCCTTGCTTCTGAACGCGCTGGCGAACAGATAAACGTCGCGGATATTGCCGGGCAGGCCAGTGGCGCCAAACGGGATCGGGTTGTTGTAATCGTCATAAGCTCCGCCAATCACAAGATTCGCCGAGCCGGTTGAGTTGACCATCAGTCCGGCGCCGGTGGCCGCAATCAGGGGGCTGGCCTGACTGGTCCACGGGTAGCTCCAGGTGCCGTTCGGCTGCATCTGGCGCACCGCGATCGAAATGATGTAGCCGGTGCCGGGGCTTGACTGGTTCAAGTTGGCCGCGAAATTTTCGAAGTCGGTTGCGCCGCCCCCCCCGTTGGGAACGGCGATCGAGCTATTGGTGATGTCTATTGAACTCGGCGCCTGGGGTACGAAGTTGGGGTCGAACGGCGGGGAATAGGGATCGCTGTCCGCGTCGTCGCTGCCCATGGGGGTCTTGGTGTGCTTGGTAATCAGCACCTGATAAAACTGGCCCGCCTCGAGCGCCGGGCCGGTGAAGCTGCCAGGGGTGCTGCCATCACCGTTTGCCACCTCCAGTTTCACCTGGTTCTGATCGGTGAGAGTAACGCGGAATGACGTCTGCGTTTGCGCCGCGGGGATGTCCGAACCCGTTCCCTTGTAGAGCAGCCCCTGCTCTGTCCCGGTGTTGCTGACGGCGATCGTCATGGAAATGGTGAAATCGCGGTCAAAATTGAAGCCGCTGCCATTGGCGACCACGAATGGCGCGCCGGTGCACACCATCACATAAGGCTGAGTGTAGGTGAGCGCGATGTGCCGCCAGCCCGAGGTCAGCCCCGGGGGCGTCGTGACTGCCTGCATCACCGTGTCATTCAGAGTCACGTTGATCAGCGAGGTATTTGGGAAATCGATATTCGCATACGAAATCAGCGAGTTCTCGCCGATATAGGTGAAAACAGAGTCGTCCTGCACCGGAGTCACCGGCATCGAATGCCAGAACTCGACGCTGAAATCGCCCTGCGGCGTGATCAGGTTGGCGATCGCATCGTCAGTGGAGACAATGGGCGTATTCCACGCCGCTGAGAAGCTCTCTACCGGGCTCGCGGTTTCATCCACGGCGGTGGTGAAGGCGTTGTAGCCGCCGGTCTCGAGGGTCAGCGGGGCATAGGCCGGCAGGAAGGTGAAGCTGGCGGTCTGGGTAAAGCTGGGCAGCAGCTTCGGAACGTCGGCGATGATCTGGTTGCCGCTGGCGTCCGGAGTGTAGGTAATATCGAACAGCGTCGCGTTACCGGAGGGGTCGGTCGCCGGGAACTGGAAAGTTCCCTGAGCGTTCTGGACCACATTGACCGGTTGCGCGGCAAGGCCATAGACCAGGCCGAACTGACTTTCCATCGTCGATAGCGATGTCGCCGACCACATCGAGCCGGGATTGATTCCGGCTGCTGTGCCCACGCCCTGGGTGGTGCCGTCCGTGACGATATAGGTTGTGCCGCCCATATCAAAGACAGCCAGTTGCTGTTGGTTGGGAGCGGGCTGCGAGACATAGACGGTATAGGACTTCTGCACCG
Source organism: uncultured Acidobacteriaceae bacterium (assembly GCA_963751285.1). GTDB lineage: Bacteria > Acidobacteriota > Terriglobia > Terriglobales > Acidobacteriaceae > Telmatobacter. The sequence continues at coordinate 54,765 of CAVVUE010000024.1, forward strand.
CGACTCGGACGCCTTCGGATTTGACGAAGGTGTAGAGCACGTTTTTGTAGGTGAAGAATTCGGCGAAACCGGATTCCGCGGTGCCCGCATACACGTTGAGCACGGTCGTGCCCGCCGATACGGTAGCGATGGGGGCGGTCGTTCCGGGATAATTGCCGGCGGCCGGTGCCGTCTGATTAAGCGTGAACAGCAGGCTGGAATCGAGTTTAAACGTCAGCTCTGGCTGCGCGATCATATAGCTCTTCGTGCCGACGATCGCCAGCAAATTATGCTGGCTGTCCTCCACGTAGGCATAGACCTGCCCGTTCAGTGTGAACGTGGAATTGGCGATCGGCTGTCCGGCCTGCACCGTCACATCGGTGGCAAGCGGCGAGCTCTCGTTGTTGCCCACGATGTTATGCGGCAGCTGGTTGGTGTCGATCACATAATTAAAGCCGTTGATGCTGAACATTATCGGATTGGCGATCAGCGGCCACGGGCGACCATCGTTGTCCGTCACCACCAGGTTGGTGGTGTCGAGCGTGAAGGTGGTGCTGCCAATCACGAAGGTGGGAATCTGGTTAACCGTGAATTGTCCCACCACGGAACCCGCGTCATAGATATTGGCATCCGCGAAGATGAACTTGCCGGTGGTTGTGTCGAACGGATTGGTCAGCGTGAACGCGGACTTGGCGATGGGGATCGCTGCTTGCCCCTGACCTCTGAGCGAGCCAGCGGTGGTGGTGGCGTAAGTGATGACGAAGATCTCGTCGGCAACCGAGATCAGATCGCTGCTGGGCAGGATCGGGAAGCTCGCGGTGATGGTCTGGGGCAGGCCGTTCGCGTCCAGATGGACCGTGTATGGAACGCCCGGATCGCTCAGCTTGAACGTATTGAGAGCGGTGAAGGCAAAGGGCGGCTTGCCCGCGCCCACCACTTTCCAGCCGGTGTAGTCGGTTGCGCTCGGCCCCGGAATGATCGTGTAGAGCTCGCCGTTAATCTCAAAGCTGTTCAGGTTCATTGGAACCGGCGCGGCGCCGCTCGCGACCGGGACGACTTCGTCGATGTCGACGGTGAAAACGTCGGAGCCGACCGTCGCTATCCCCGCATTGACATTGGCCCCCGAAATCACTGGGAACTGCACCTGCACATCGTTGTAGTGGATCAGGTAGGTGTTGCCGTCCGCAGGCGTGAAGGCATAGCGCGTCGTCTCCGGCAGATAAAGCAGCGCCTCCACCCGGTTGTCGGTGGTATCGACGAAAAAGGTGATGCCTGTCAGCACGTCGATGAAAAAATCGCTCTCATACGGGAAGCTGACCGAAATGGGGTTGTTACCGCTGCTGTCGAAGGTGAAGCTCGCGCCGGAGATCGTGTCGGTGAAGCTCAACTGGTTGCCGTTCACCGTGGAGGGGAAGGTCGAGACCGTCTTGCGGGCGTCCGTAACCCCGGTCGCGCCGACAGTGTAGGTCACCGCACCACTCGGATAGGTCACGGAAAACTGCTTGGTCGCGCTGTTATAAGTAAGGCCGGCAGGCTGAATCGTCGCGGTGGTCGCGGTCAGCGCATAGCTCAGGTTCTGGCCTTCATATTCCAGGGTCACCGTCTGGTTGGGGACAGCGCCCGCCAGTTGCGCTTCGTTGGTCGCCTTAACAACGTTGACGTCGTTGACGGTATAGACCGCTTTCCCATCCGGCGAGAACTGGTCATCCCCGGAAACCACGTACCCCTTGTTCGCCGTGCCTTTGCCCGTCTTGTCCACGTTCACCTGGTAGGCGAGGTTAGAGAGAGGCGCGGCCTCGGGCACGATGAAACGCCCGGCGACCATCGGCCAGAACGGCCCGGCGGAATTCTGGTATGCAATGGGAACATTCACCGTATAGGTCGTCGTCCCGGCGAGAAAGCTGTTGTTCTGCACCAGGTAGGCATTGGCGGGTGCCTGATTGTCCAGCGCCAGGGTGAGCCCAGTCGAGACCGGGACCAGTGCGGTGAAGTTGCCGCCGCTCAAGGGCACCGGATACTGGTTGTTGTTGGAATCGATGAACGTGATCTGTAGGCCCTGGCGGACACAGGTGTAGACGATGCCGGTTACGGGGTCGGTGAAGGAACCACCGGTCAGCGCGCCCGCAACGGCGGTCAGCGTCGCAACGTCAGTGGCCGCGCCAAAGGTCGTGGAATTGACCGTGACGGTAGTGACATTCACCGCCAGCGTGTAGAGCAGCGGAATGGTGAAGGAACCGCTGCTGATCGGGAAGACGCTGTAGATGTCACCCTGCGCCTGGCCGAAGTCGGCAACGGCGACGTTCACATAATAGGTGGGGCCGTTCGGCACCTCGAAATAGGCGCCCTGGCCAAGGTTGCTGTAGATCTCATAGCTGTTGCCTTCGCACACTGCCGTGTTGGCGCTCAGCGTGTAGAGCTTGCCGGTGTTGGTATCAGTGAACTGATTGTTGGCGATGGGGTAATACTGCGTGCCGTCGAAGGCGGCATCGTCGGTTGCGCGGCCGAAGAACAGCGTGCGTGATCCGAAGGGGAGCTGGTTCGGGCTAAGCGCGCCGGTATTGACCAGGAAATTCTTGCCGGCGCCGATCGTGATCGCTCCCGCATCGGTCCGCAGTTGATAGGTCAGGGTACCGGTGCTGAACTCGGAAGGGTTGTTCGCGGCGGGGGTGGAGATCAAATAGTATGCGGACCCATCGTAGGCGGCGCTTTGCTTCACCGTATACGTCTGGCCGCTGTCGGTGAATTGAAAAGCGGCCACGTTCAGCGCCTGCGGCAGGCTGACGACGCCGTTATTGCCAATGACGTAGCTCGTGCCCTCATCGACAAAGGTCCGGTATCGCAGAATCGGATAGGTTACGCCATCACCGATCACCGTGGCATCGCCGATCTGGTAGACGATGTTGCCAATGGTCACTGTATCGGCGTTGGGCTCGGTCGTGACAGTAAAGCTGTTGTTCGCTGTGGTGATCGTATACGTGTAGCCGGACGTAGTCAGCGGGTAGGTAGTGCCGTTGCCCACAATCTGGCCGTTTATCGTATCAAGGAGGTAGATGTAGTCTTCGATCGCTACGACATTGCCCTGGCTGATGTTGAACTGTCCGGAAAGAGTCGCCCCCGCCAGCGAACCCGATTTCAGCGTAATCGTGTATTGCACACCATCCAGCACGAACTGGCTGTTGTTCGCCGTCATGGCGATGGTGCTTCCGCCGCCGATCACCGTATTCGGCTGGACGTTGGTGTTGATGATGTAGACCTCGCCGTTAAGCGAGAACTGATAAGGATTGATCGGCAGAGTCTGACCGTTGCCCGTGACGCTGACATAGGCGCCGCTTGCTGCGATATCGAAGGTGTAGAAATTGTCGTTGAAGGTGAACATCTGCGGCGCGGTCATCAGCGGGTAGCTCGCTGGGCTGCCGGTCGTCGATGCGTTGTATGGGAGCATCGGGCTTCCGTTCACGCTGTAGCTGTTGTTCGCGAAGTTGATGACATAACCGTAGGCCGAGGTGGAGGCGAACGTGAGCCCGGTCCGAACTGGCACGGTAGTAGTAGTGGCGCCTTGAGTGATCGTGACCGTGCCGTGCACGGGATCGTAGCTGTACTCCCGGCCGGTGACGCCAAGGATGATGCCGTTGAGATCACCCGGCGTGTTGAACACATCGATAGTGGTGATCTGACCGCCCGCCGGCAGGCCGCCCCCGACCATGCTGAACTGGCTCAGTGTGATTGGCGAGGGCGCTTCGGTGGCCTGGGGCGTGTCGACCGAGGCGTAGCTCACCGTGTAGACGCCGCCCGTCATCGGGTTGAACGTGAACAGCGTCCGGTCCACTTGGACCTGCGTGTTGTTGGCTTCGAAGAGATAGCTCTCGTCACCCACCACCAGCGTGTATCGCGAGGTTACGCCATCGGGAAGCGTAGTGCTGAGGTTCACTACATAGCTGAAACCGTTCAACTGGAACTTCGGTGTCGACACCACCACCCAGATCGGGTTATTCGGGTCCGTGGTATCGATGAAATACTGTCCGCCTCCCGCGCTGCCCGACTTGCCGGTGGAATCCACAATGCCGTTGGTCACGGCGTTGAACGTGTAGAAGACGCTGTCGCCCTTCATCGTGCCACCGGCTGCGATGTCGCCTTCGGCTTGTGCTGGGATTCCGGCCGAACCAGCGAAGGCCCAACTGAACGGCGTGCTGATCATCGCGCCTTGGCCGTTGCCGCCGAAAACCCCGTTATTGATGGTGTTGCTGCCGGATTGCAGCGCGGCGACGGTCACCTGCTTGTCGAGCCCGTGCGACAGCGAGCCGTAGAACGGCACCAGCTTGTTCTTCTTCGGATCCCACGGCTGGATTGTGGTTGAACCGGCGATTGGATACGTGATGTTCGCGGAGTAGATCTGGGAAATCAGCACCGGCTGCTTGGCCGTGCCGAGCACGTTCAGGCTGTAGCCGTTGAAGCCTGGTGCGCCCGAGATTGGCGATGCCTGTACGGGCTGCAAGGGGCCGCCGGAGGGCTGGATAGAAATGGCGGGCGGCTGTATCCCTTCGCCGACCGCCTGGATCGGAATGTAGGCGGGCGGCTGTCCCGGCGATGCCGGTCCGAACACGGCGTAGATCAGGTTAGAAAGCTTGTTGATCTGTGCAACCAGATCCTGCGGGTTGACGTTGTTGGGTGTCTCGCCGATGGCCGGCGTCGCCGATGGGTTGGCAGGCGCGGCAAGCGTGACCTTCAGCGGGAAGCTGTTGGTCTCAAGCACACCGCCATCCTGGGAATACAGCACGTAGGTATAAAGCTCGTTGTAGTTCCCGTCTGCATCCAGGTAGTATTTCGCGACCTTGTTGCCAGTGCCCGTGCCATCGTCGATCAGGCACATCGCATATCCCTGGTCGAGCAACTCGAAATAGGCGTTGTCCAGCGTGTAGTAGTGATCGCGCGAGAACAGGAAGAAGTCATATTTCAGCGGTAACCCGTTCAGCGTCGCCGTGTCCGCGCCCGTGGGATTGCTGCCCAGCGACGCAACATCGCGATCCGCCTTCTTGTTCACAAAAACCGATCCGGTCACGCCATTCTGCAAGTGCAGGTTGACCGACACTACCGAGCTATAGGTATCCATCACTCCGATCGCTTGCGGCCGCACCCGGTTCTCGAAGTTCAACAGCAGCGAGCGCGTCCGGTTGCTGAAAGTGGGATCGGCGACGGACGGCGGAACGTTTGTGATGTAATTCGGCAGGCCAGGTCCGGTCAGCCCGTCATAGGTCAGGCTCCAATATTGCCGGGGCAGGCTGAGGTCTGTGTTGTAGAAGGCGACCTCGTAGCCATATAGGTCGGCTACCTGGTCCAGCAGCGGCAACTGGCTCGGCAGCACATCATTCACATCGAAATGGTCGGGGCTGGAGAAGCTGTATCCGGTCGCGCCGAGATAACCGTTGATGAACACCACGCCTTTGTTGGTGAGCAGGGGATCGGGGCTGGTGAGGTCACACAGGTCGTTGTTGTCATAGTCGAACAGCACGGCGACCAGCATGTTCGCCACGGAAGACACCGTCGAAATCAGCTCTCCGCCGGCCTGGTCGTTGGACAGCGAGGTGGACAGCCCCGACTCCTCGATGTTGTAGACCGAGCCTGACACGGAAACGAAGCTGTTGACTGAAAGCCCTTTGACCTCTTGCTCAGTCCAAATCTCAACCGGGCGATTGTGCAACGAATAGATGATGTTCGGCCGGTCCATATACCAGCCGTTCGGCACTTCCTGCTGCGCGCATATGTTGTGCGGCGGCGTGCGACCGTCCTGAAGATGATCCGTCCGCCAGCAGATGCCTTCCTGGATCTGACCATTCGTCAGCGCCAGCACCTGCTGCTTGGGTTGCAGCGCATATTTGTGCGTCAGGTCGTTGGGAGTGAACAGGACAGCCAGCGGATCGTAGACGAAGTGCAACTTCTGCAGCGACAGGATCGGCTTGCCTTCCACATCCAGATTGAAGCCTTGCGGATAGGTGACGCCATTCACGGTTTCGCCCGGCTGCGCGACCACTTCGGGATAGATGAACGTCCAGAATTGCTCGCTGAGGAAATTGGCGATGTCGGCGACGAAGCCCTTGGTCGCATCGAGTTCGGGAATAGGAACGAAGATCGTCGGCGCAATATAAGTCTGGCCCGCGATGTTCGTGAAATCGAGTGTGTCGAGCGAATCGACCATCGTGCTCGGCGTATAGCTGTCGCCGAAGAACTGCAGCCCGCTGCGCTTGTAGCGCGCGCCTTGCGCCAGCACCAGATTGCCGGACGAACCCGGCACATACGTATCGATGAGCAACCCCGAGGAGCAGCCCAGCCCACCCACCCCCGCCAGCGCCGCACAATTCGATACCGCGCGCACTAGGTAGATCAGATTGTTGTAGGGGATCACCTTGAACTGGATGGGCAGCGTCCCGTCGGCATTCACGGGCGTGTAAAAGCCGTTGGTGTCAGTCAGCGTGGCGTTGATCGTATCGACATCGGCTAGTGTCGTGCTCGCCTGGCCGACGGCGTAGATTTCCGACGGGAAAGGCAGCGTCTGGTCATTGCTCATTGAGAGTTGTGTGGTGCCCCCACTCGCGTCGATGGCGAAGCTCGCATAAACCGGAACGAGTTGGCCGTTGGAAGTTTGCGAGCCCGCGCCAACGACGAATGGCACATTGGCGACGCTGATCGTCTGCGCCGCCTCATACTGACGACTTGTGAAGATGTTCGTCAGGTTGTACATGTGCGCGGGGATGCGCGTATCGACGCTGAATGCAAGGTCGAGCCGCATCGGAACCAGATCGCCGCCCCCGAATGCCAAGTAGACATTGGTCTTCTGCGGCCTGGTCGCCACCATCAGAGTGCAGGTGGCATTCCAGTTCAGGCGGCGGCAGGCAAAGGTGATCGGTCGCAACCGGGCGATGGAGGATCGCGCCGTTGAGGCAATCGAATAGTAGGGCATGTTCGTGCAGACATAGGTCTGCGCATCACCAATCGAGGCCCCGTCTTCCGCGGAGACGAACTCGAAGTTCAGACTGTCGAAGCGGTTGTTCTCGTCATAGAGCGCCCACATGTACCCCAGCGTGAAGTCATCGGTCTTCGCCACCAGATTGGTGTATGGGCTCTCCTGATCCGGTGCCGCCAGATGTCCATACTGGTCATAGGCCATCGACGGCACGATGATCGACATGTTGTACGCCTTGAGTCGCTGCACGAACACGACCCGGACGTAATAGGGATCGTAGGTCGCGTTAGCCGTCGGATTGGGCAGCTGATTGGGTACCGTCAGATCGGTTGCGACCAGCTCGATCAGGTAGCATTCGCCCGAGGCGGCGTTATAGACGGAAAAGCCGTAGACCAGCTGCGGCTTTCTCGCTTGATTCACGAAATTTCCGACGCTGGCCGAGGTGGCCGTTGTGGTGACCCGCTCCTCCATGATTGCGACCTGCGGACCGGTCTGTTTGATCTGGGCGAGATTCGCCGCCGTTTGCTGCGTCTGCAGGCTTGAGAGCCGCAGCGCCATGTTCAGGCTGGATGCAGTGCCGGCGACCGCCGGGGTAAGGTTCTGGACAACGATGCCGTTAAGCTCGCTTGCCGCCGTGGTAGTCGACGCGGAAACGCCGCCGGAAATGGACGAGACCACCGTGTCCGTCTCGGTGAATTCGACGCCGTAGGTGTAGGGGTTTTGTTGGCTGACTGCACCTGGCAACACCACCTGCTCGCTCGCCAGAACGCCTTGGCCCGCAGTCGGCGCGGCAGGAATTTGCGAGGCCAGCAGATCGATGATCCCGCTCGCGAGGTCCGCCAGCTTGTTGCGATCGATGGACTGGCTGAGCGTGTCGAAAGGAAAACCGAGGATCGGCCAGACGACCATCCCTTGCGTATCCAGATACATCTGCAGCGGCTCCTGCGTCTGCTGCATGGTCTGGGCGATGGCTTGCGTATCCGCCTGGGCCGTGGCGATACGGTCGGGTTCGGTATTGCCTTCATAGCGGATGTCGAGATAGGGATTGTGGCGGTTGGCGAACTGCCAATACTGCGAATCCGGCCAGAAGTTCGGCGGATAGGGGCGCTCGGTTGGATCGTCGGTCAGCGTATCGAGCTCGATGATGCTCAGCATGTAGCGTTTGCCGCCGATGACGACGCTGTCGGTCTCCGGTACGAAAACGAATTTCTCGTTTGGGCCCACCTGTGCCTGGCGGACGAGGCCGAGCACAAATTGCGTCGGCGCGAACGCTTTTGAAGAAAGGTCATCGGGTGCGGAATTGATCGCGACGCCGGCGACGAAGACATTGGCCGAACTGGCTGAACCGGCTTCTCCCGTATCGACGTTGATATTGGTGAACACGAAAAGCGAGCTGTCGGTCATCTGCAGTTCGTAGGCAGGCAGGCCGCTGCTCACCGCTCCGAGCACCATGGTGCCGTCGAAGGATGCGCCCGGCACCGCCGCCGGCGTTAGGGGCAAGAAGACCGGCACCGCCCACACAGTCATCGTGGTGGTGCCACCCACGAAACTGCCGAAATAGAGGTCGCCCACCTGCGGCGTTGATTTGTCGGTCGGCTGCGGATTCGCGACGGCGAGGCCGGTGACGACCGCAACCTGGTCGGAATCGAGAACGTCAATCGCTGACTGATTCGCCCCGTAGGTGAACTTCACCGAATAGGATTCGCCCTGCTCGATTCCATTGCTGCCGACGGCGGGCGCGGGTAGCGTCAGCGAGAGGATCGCGTAGAGTCGCACGCTGGTCAGACTGCTCTCATGGACGATCGCTCCAACATAGTTGTGCTGCGCATCGGGGCTCGCCAGCTTCGGGGTCGCACTCAGCGCAGAGCCATCCGATCCGCGTACCGCCAGCGTGGTCCCCTGCAAGCTGAAGACATATTGCACACCGGCGGTCAGGCTCAATCCGGTATCGGCGATTGCCAGGTCGATCGGCGTCAGGGCGTAGGCGGCGCCACGCGCGTCGCACAGGTTGAGCAGCGTGCCCGGTGTATTGGCTTGGAACTGCGTGCCATCTCCCAACGTCTGGCTGAAGAAGGCGGTGCCGATGGGAATGCTGGTGATCTTGGTGCCGAGCAGAGCCTCAATCGGAATGAAGGCATCCAGCTCCACCTGCACGGACGAGGGTGAGGCCGGCATGTTTGTCGGTGTATTGCCGCTCTGGCCCACGGGCAGTTGGATCGGTCCGACCGGAAATCGCGAAATAATGTTCAGCGGCTGCCTGGCAGCGACCTCAGCCGCGACCGGGCTCTGCGCCGCAACGGGAGCGGCGCTTGGCGCTGCGGGTGTCGCCGGGGCCTGTCCCCCGCCGGCGGAAGCCGCGGAAGGCGCAAGCGTGGCGGTGTTTTCGGGCGTGGTCGTGATCGTTGCGGTGACCGGAACCGTAAGCTGATCAGTGATTCCCGCCGAGGGGTTGGAGCTCATATCGAATTTCAGCGCCGCGGTCATCACGCTCAGCCCGGCGGCCGCGCCCGCTGCGGAATAATCGCCCGCATCGGTAATCATCGTCTGCAGCTTGTCAGGCGAGAGGATGTAGGTCGCAGTGGCGAATTTGGCCAGCACATTCGGCAAATTGCCCCCGTTCAGGAACGGCGCGGAGGGATCGTATACGAGCTCAGGATCGAGAGCTCCGGCAGTGTTCGCGATTTCAAACTCGGAATTCGACGCCTGGTAGTCGAAGATCGGGAAGCCAAGGCTCTTGGTCCAGATGTTGTCGCGATAGAAGCCCGCGATCTGCTGGTTGGTGAAAGCGGCCAGCGGCGGCAGCGCCGTGCACGTCAGCGCGCAAGCCCCAGTCACCACTGAGTTCCCGATCGAGATGCTTGTATAGGCAGTGGAATCCTGGAACTTGGACGTGATGAAGGACTCACCACCCATGATGACCTGCGTCCTGCCGCCAGGCGTCAGTGTCAGGGTTGTCGCCTTGGTGGCGTCATAACCCGGACCGCCCTCGAAAATCGCCGTCTCGCCGTAATCGAACGCCGGCGACTGCGAGCCCTGGGGCGGTGCCTGGGTCGCGCCAAAACGGTTCGCCGCAAACTGCCCTGCCGTTGCTTGGTCGACGACATAAGCGACCGGGAGCACGAACGTCTTGGCGCCGAGCGCATTGTTGGTCGTGATGTCATAGACCAGCGATGTCGCCAGAGGCACGATCGCCGGGGTCGGATCATAGATCTGCTCGTTCTTCGCCTGCGCAAAATCGCCCGTCGGTACCACCTGCGCGATCGCCGAACCCAGCAGGATGCGGCGCAAACCGCTGGCCGGGTCATAGCCGGTCAAGCTCTCCGCAAGTTGCTCCTCTAGGCTGGGCGCCAGATCAGCCTTACCCGGCACATAGCAATGGGTCACCAACGGGAAGATGGCGCTGGCAGAAAGATCCTTGTACATCTGCAGAATGCCGGCATCCGTTCGCTGGTAGTACTGCACGTTCGCGCCGCTCAGCGGCGCATCAGAATCCGCATCTGGCGCGATCGAGAGGAAGAATTCGTTCCGCATGAACTCGATCACGAACAGCCGTGTCGAACCAAGTTTTTGGTAAGGGTCGACGTTGGCGCCGACTAGGTAATTGCTGAAACTCCGCTGCGTGTTCGCACCGTCGCGGTAAGACTGCCCGAGCCAGGCAAGCGCGCTGTAAAACCATACCGGGGCCCATTCGACAGCGATAGGCAGGAAGACTTCGCTATTGGCCCGCACCGCTGCGGTGCCGGTGGTATTCGCCTGCATGGTCGTGGTTACCGTGTTGACCGGAGCGACGATCTTAACGCCGCCGAGCTGTGTCTCGTCCGCCATGGCAGCCCTCCAATAGGCTTATTCGATATGACAACGTGCATTCGGTGGTGTTCCAGAGTTCGAGGAATAAAACGGAAAACAAGGGGCGATTCATGGGCTATCAATGCCCAGTCGGAAGCACACGACACTATTCCTGTTCGCGCGAACTGTACTGGGTCCATGCCAGCTAACGCGTGACGCAGGTGAAACGTAGATTTTTCTCTACTTGTTGTGTCCCTTTGTGATTTACCGCTGGTTTACTTCAGGGCCCACGCAGATCAGCCGAAGTTGTGCACAGCGCACCTGATGCATGGTTTCGGGGAAGCTATGCAACTCCGGCCAAATTAGGTATGCAGGTTATCGCAAACCAATGCAATTAGGCAAGTGAAAAACATGCGGCCCACTCAATAAATGACAATTAAATTTGGCGGCATATTTGAGGAATCCGCCATCAGCGAATCCTCGACGGTGACCGACTTTTGAAGTCTTATCGAGCCCGCGTCGATTTCTTCCTATCAGAACTTCGAAATTCGCTCACGCCGCTGCGTCGTTGGGGGAGTTGGCGCGCAAAGGTCCGGCAGGCCTGCAGGTGCTGATGAGGACGCCTGTGCACACAGCGTTCGTTCGATGATCGAAGCTCCGTCGAGAAGTGCATTATCGCCAATGCGCTCATTGGCGGCAGCAATCGAGCCAAACAACCAAAAAGTCGCCTTCTCGTACAAGTGGCCGCTCGCCTGTTTCGCGGGTTTGAACGATAAAGGACATCATTACTCGCAAACCTGCGGCAGACGGGTCACTGACTGGCCATCAGCAGACCAAAACTCGCGGATGGCATGTCAGCCTTTCGGAGAGCAAAGTGCCGTTGTGCGGCTGGTGTGCCGCGCTGCCAGAAACGCGCTGCTCGCTAAGCAGGCCGTGTTTCGAGCACATTTGACAGATTCCATGAAACTGGCCGACATTGCGGTACTAACCCGGGCGAGGCCTCTTGTTCTGCCCGATAACTTGTACCACTGAGAGAGTTAGTGAAGCGCGGCCTCACAGATGGAATTCAAGAATGGATCGACCGTGCGAATCGTTTGTTTTCCAAATACCAACGTTTCATTATGTGACATTCCGACCATGGAGCGCTAAAAAAACGCGACGATTTACACGGCCTCGCTTTAGTACGCCATGCAAATCTGCGAGGTAACGCCGTGCAAGCGGATACGGTGGTTGACATGGGTTTGGAGCTACGGTATGTTGAGAAGCATGAGCACTGGCTTCACAGGTTTCGCGTGTCTGGCGTGTTGTTTCACGTCGTACCGGCCCTGTGGGTGAGCGCTTTTCGACTCAATCAGCTTCCCTATAGGCCGCGAATTAGCTAATGCTGACGCGGCTTTTGTATTTCCGGAGCCCGTTTCAAGCAAGACGAATGCATCAATGAGTACCCTTCCCAATTCGCGGCTCGCAGTACCTGCTTCCCGGCGGGACTGTTGCTGTTGTTGCCGCTAATTTCCTTTTCTTTCAATTGATATTCGAGCACGCGGATGGCCTTAACGGGCTTCCGTTTGATGCTCTCACTGTCGACGCGATCGAGGTGTTCGCACATCAGCAGGATTATTCAGGAGGTTATTGTGAAGCAGACAAACAAGTCTTATCGGTTGATCACTGCTCTTTTCTTTGCGGTTGTCGTTACAGCAAGTGGCACGAGCGCTGCACGGGCGCAGATTGTTGGCGCAACGTTGACCGGTACGGTGCATGACGCGACCGGGGCCACACTAAGCGGTGCCATAGTGACCGTGCGGCAGATTGAGACAGGGGCGTCACGCACGCTGACCACGGGGGCGGAAGGCCGCTATGCTGCGCCATCAGTGCCGGTGGGGAACTACACGGTGAAAGTGACGCATGATGGCTTTGCGGCACAGGAGAAATCGGGCATAACGCTGGTGGTGGGGCAGAGCCAGGTGGTGGATTTTACCCTTGGCGTTGGCGACGTGCACCAGGATGTGGTGGTGAATGCCGCGGCTAGCAGCGTGAACATCACCTCGCAGCAGACCTCGGGGCTGATCGACGAGCGCGACGTGAAGGATCTACCACTGAACGGGCGCAGCTACGACGAGCTGCTGACCCTGAATCCGGCGACGGTGAATTACACCGGCGAGAGGTCGAGTGGCATCGGCAGTTCGAACTCTTCAGTGGGCAACATGTTTAGCGTGAGCGGGCGCAGGCCCCAGGACAATCTGTTTCTGCTCAACGGCATTGAGTACACTGGCGCCTCTCTGATCAACGTGACGCCGGGCGGTACGAGCGGCCAGTTGCTGGGCGTGGATGCGGTGCGCGAGTTCAACGTGGTGAGTGACACGTACGGCGCGAGCTACGGCAAGCGGGACGGCGCACAGGTGAGCATCGTGACCACATCAGGAACCAATCAACTGCACGGAACGGCTTTTGAGTTCGTCCGCAACAGCGATCTGGACGCACGAAACTACTTTGACCAGGCCACAATTCCCGAGTTTCAACGCAACCAATTTGGCGGGTCGCTGGGCGGGCCCATCAAGAGGGACAAGCAGTTTCTCTTTGGCAATTACGAGGGCTTCCGACAGAACTGGGGGCTGAGCGCAGTGACGCTCGTCCCTGATAAGGAGGCGCGGCTGGGCTATGTGCCGAACTCATCGGGCGTGGAGCAATACGTGGGCGTAAACTCCGCGGTAGCGCCTCTGCTGAATTTGTGGCCTTTGCAGAATGGGCCGGAACTGCTTGCAAACGGCGAACCGAGCGGCATCGCGGAGGCATTCAGCCATCCGCCGCAGCATATTCGCGAAGACTTTGGCACCACGCGCTTTGACGACAACTTGGGGAGCAGGGATCTGCTCTTTGCGGTCTACACGGTGGACGATAGCGCCGCCAATACGCCTTCGGCGAACCCGCTGAGCCTGATCGACGAAAGCCTGCGCGAGCAGGTGACGAGTGTGCAGGAACAGCATGTGTTCTCGCCCTCGCTGTTAAACACGGCGCGGTTCGGCTACTCGCGAGCAAGCTACTTTTTTACCGGGTACACGCCGGTGAGCGAGACAGGCTGGGTGAGTGGTGAGCCTGTCGGCGCCATCGTGATCAGCGGCAGTACCGCTTCAAACGGTGCATCGGCGATTACCGGCGCGGGAACCAATGTTGGCAGCAACAACAAGACTGCACGCAACCTATTCACGTGGGACGATCATGTTTACTGGTCGCACGGACGGAACCAGGTGGAGACAGGCGCATGGCTGCAGCGAGTGCAGGCCAACGATCTGCTGGCGCAGGACCAATACGGGCAGGCGTCCTTCAGCACGCTGACGACTTTTCTGCAGGGAACGGTGGCGACATTCACAGTGGTGCCTTCGCCGACTGAGCTGGGATGGCGCTCACTTGAGGGCGCAGGGTTTGTGGAAGATACATTCAAGCTGAACTCGCGGTTGGAATTGCGGGTGGGGTTCCGTTCGGAGTCAACCAACGGATGGAACGAAGCGCAGGGACGGGCGGCGAATTATGCGATCGTCGATGGCGTGCTGCAGACGACTCCTGTGGTGGGCAGCTCGGCGCTCTCGATCAACCGGGCAAAGTTTCTGCCTGAGCCGCGCGCGGGCTTTGCGTGGAACGTGTGGGGTAATGGAAAAACGGCGGTGCGTGGCGGATTCGGACTCTATCATGGACTGCTGGACACGCTGGACTACCGGTTGGATCAGACCGCACCGTTCAACACTGCGGAATCGATCAAAAACATTGCGGTTTCAAGCCTGGATATCACGCCGGGCCAGGCACCACCGGCGGGTACCAAGGTTTCGCCGAGCAACGTGCAGCCGGATATTGCAACGCCAGCCGTGCTGACCTGGAGCCTGCGCATCGAGCAGCAGATTGCGCCGAACACCGCGCTGACCGCTGGCTATGTGGGCTCGCACAGCTACCACCAGATCCTGTCGGAAGACATGAACGAGCCGGTTCCGCTGTACACCGCGGCGGGCGCTCCGTACTACACGAGCGGCGAACCGGATGCGAACCCGGCGCTGGCCAACTCGACCTCGTGGGTGTCGCAGGGCGTGGCGTTTTACAACGCGCTGGAAGTGGACCTGCGTCGCAGCTATGCGAACGGACTGCAGTTCCGAGGCAATTACACGTACTCAAAGAATCTTGACGACGGGTCGGCGTGGAACACGAGCGTGAGCGGGAATACGCCAGCGTTTGTTTCGTTCCCTCTGAACCCGAAGAGCGATTGGGGCCCGGCGGCGACGGACGTGCGCAATGCCGCGTCGATCAACGGGAGTTATGCGCTGCCATTCGGGGCGCAGAAGCGGTTCCTGAACCACAACTCGGGATGGGTGAACGATGCCGTTGCCGGATGGACGGCGAGCGCCATTGTGACTCTGCAATCGGGGTTCCCGTTCTCGCCGCAGCTCGGATACAACCCAACCGGCAATGGAGACACGCGCAACCCTGTGCGGCCCAACTGGAGCCCGGCGTTCAGCGGGAACCTGTATCCGCACACCGTTGGTGAGTATTTCAATCCGAATGCATTCTCCGCACCAGCAACAGGGACATATGGGAACGTAAAGCGCGATTCGCTTACCGGTCCAGGGCTTTCAGAGCTCGACGTCTCCGCGGTGAAGATTACGCAGATCAGGGAGCGGTTGGGATTACAGTTCCGCGCAGAGTTCTTCAACGTTCTGAATCACACCAACCTCCTGACGCCGAACGAGGTGGTCTACACTTCTGCAACGTCGGGAATTTCGCCGACAGCAGGCGTGGTTACCGCCACATCAACCACTTCCCGGCAGATTCAGTTCGGGGCAAAGCTGCAGTTCTAGGTCCGGCTCGGCGACTTCCATTAATTGTCCAATTTCGAGAGAATTGGCAGCTTCCTCGGGAAGTCGGGTGCAGATTTCCACGTCCTGACTGAATGTACTGTGCACAGATTTTGTTTGTGAATTCTTGAGATCCTTGATGCTGATCGCCGGACTTAGCTCGCCGGCAACAGCCTGAAGGGCGCCGGTGGCGAAGTGGCTAACGCGCGGGTCTGCAAAACCTGTATTCGCGGGTTCAATTCCCGCCCGGCGCTCCAGAGATTAGCGGTCTAACAGGATTAAGACGCGAGGCACGGGGGCACTCATGACGTTTCGGAGTGTTTGAAGAAACGCCATCGTCGCGGCGAGCCCCGAAGGTCTGCTCGGCCTGCGCGACCGTGCCCTGGTGCTCGTTGGGTTCGCGGGCGCCTTCCGCCGATCGGAACTCGCATCAATATATATGTCCGATCTAGTCTTCTCCGCCGATTTTGGGCTTGTGATCCACCTGCGTCACTCGAAGACGGATCAAAAGGGTGAGGGTCGCGAGGTTGCCATCCCCTTCGGGGAGCATCCTGAAACCTGTCCAGTGCGTGTGCTTCGCGAGTGGCTGACCGCTGCGGCAATCGGCCAGGGTCCAGTCTTTCGTGGCGTCAACCGGCATGGCAGAATCTCATCCTTCGGACTTCATCACGATTCCATGGGAACCATTCTGAAGCGTGCAGCGGTACGGGCCGGCATTGACCCGACGAACATTGCGGGGCATAGCATGCGGGTTGGGATGGCAACCCAGGCGGCAATGAACGGCGTGGCAGAGCGCGACATTGCCAAGACTACCGGCCACAAGTCGCGGCGAATTTTGCGACGCTACATTCGAACGGGCCGATTGTTCCGCGAAAATGCATCTGCAAACCTCGGCTTGTAATCTGGCAACTGAGAATCGCCACTTATCAGAGGTCAGAAAGATACCTGTGGGACGGACTACGGACCGCTGCCCGCCCTCAACCGCGTCAAACCCGCCTCAAATCCATTTCAAACCCCCAAAACCATCCCCTCGCACGGTCATCGCACTTGGTCACCGAACCTGGCGACCGCACGCCGTTCGGCAAACGTGCGCCCTGCGGGGGACTTTTTCATTGGAGGCACATTGTTCACGTCTACGGTCCTTATTCAAACGATCCAATGCCCCCACTGCCAACTAAGCCAGTTCCCCTCGAGGAATGGCCAGTGCCGCCGCTGTCACCAGCCTCTCAACGTCTTTTATCTCGATTTCAGCCTGCACAAATGCCGCGCTTCATTCGACGGCGACTGCAAGGGCCCGCTTGGTGCCGAGATTGCGAGAGCCATACGCGACCTGCGCGCCCGTCGCGGCCTCACCCAGGAACGCCTCTCGCGCTATGCCCGGATTAGCCGCAGCCAGGTGTCGCGCTTTGAATGCGGTCGCGCCTGGCCATCGCTTCCAACTCTGCTCCATATCGCAGCAATTCTCGGAATCGATCATCTGATCGTGCGTGCCCACGACACAGATCCTGATCCCTGACTCTGATCTCTGACAAGTCGTGGCAGCGCGACCAACCTGCGCAGGATCGCTTGTGCAGAATTCGGCACAATCGGAAGTAACAGAGCCCTTATCCCGACTCTCTTCCCGTGGCATGATGGATCTCCGGTGCTCACGTTAAGAGTGCCGGGGAGGAAAGTGGATGGAAGAAAACGAACACGAGATCGAAGACGACGCGATGGAAGAGACAGAAGAAAGGAGGAACAGCGCCGAAAACTCGAAGCACAACGATGGGTTCCTGGACCCGGACGCATTCAACGCACTCCTCGAAGAAGTCGGCACGGACTTCGATCCGGAAAACTTCGACGAGGATTTCTTGGTGCCATTCGACGAAGACGAGGAGGATGACAACGAATCAGAACGCCTTCCCGAGTGGGACTTGATCGTTCATAACCTCGGCATCTGAAGTCGGACGGCGGTTCGCGGCCGGTCCGGGACCGCCCAGGGAGGTATAGGTGATCGCGTTTTATGCCCATATTTGCCTCGCGATTGTAATCCTCGTCGCGAAACTCGCGGTGGTTGCATTCGGTATCTTCTGCGGATTGTTCTCGTGGCATGAGCAGACAGGTTTTTTCAGCCGGCATCTGATCAAGCGCATTGCATTCCTAGTATTCTTACCAATCATTCTTGTGCACAAGGTTCTGTCTGCCGGCTGTAAATGCGGCGAGTGTATCTGGTGTCAGATCGCAATCGACGACTGAGCATGGGTGTTCTCAAGCCCGCAAGCTTTGTCCTGGCGCGGGTTCACTTCGAAGTCACGCGAAATCCGTCACGCAGGCAGCTAGGAGGCCGAGCCGGGTCTCCGTAACCCAGAGGGGCATGTCAGGGATGTCTGCTGCCATGCCCTTTCTTCTTTGCTTTATCCGTAATCTTCCTTCTTCAACTTAAAACCGGTTGTCCTCGCATCGCAGTACAGCGCGGCAACGATAGGAGTCATCACCCATGATTCAATGCATTCGTGTCTACCGGGTGGCGGTCGAGAACGCAAATGCTTTCGTCGCTGCTATGCGCGATGCCAACCTCTGGCGCGAATTGAGCCGTCACATGCCGCCGGGACTCATTGCCGCAGATCTTTTGAGAAGCCGAGCTTTAGGATCGCTCTACATTTCCATTGAGTTCTGGCACTCGGAAGAGGCCTACCGCGAAGCTCAACGCTCGGCGGAATATGCGATGTTTATCCGGCTGCTGAACGAGCTGACGTTGGCCACATACGACCTTGGCACATTTTCTTTTCCGCCAGGAGTGGAGAATCAGGAATTTGAGCGAGTCCCGCCGGCGGCCGGGAGGTGCAGACCGGAGGAAGCGTGAACGGATACTTGAACGTGATTCGTTTACAGCTAGAGACCACGATTTCCGCGCCGATATGTATGTCTGGACCTCTCACAGTAACTGCCGCCCCGTATCGCACCAGAAATCAGAGAGCGGCTCTTCACACGATCGACGATCGCAATTGAAAAAGGAAACCGTGCAAAACTCAGCAATAGGATGGACAGACAATACTTTCAACCCATGGGAGGGTTGCACGAAACAAACCGACGGATGCGATTTCTGCTACGCGGAATCCGAAGATAAGCGGAAGCGGCACTCCCGAGAGCTTCACTGGGGCAAAGGAGCGCCGCGCCGGCTCCATCCGGATAGCTATTGGCGCCTGGCGAAGACCTGGGATGATGAAGCGCGGATACCAGTACTTATTCGCAGAGCGCCGTCTAACCCGAGTTCAATCAGTGCATTGGCCTGTTCTTGCCAACTGACAATTTCCTTCGGGTCGCCAGTGATACAGGAACAAGCCAGGGATCGGGCGCGAAGATCCTTCTATCCACCGATGCCCCGATATCACAACCGCGGCCACGACGTTGAGGAGGTCGATTACCGCCCCGTCATCGCGTACAAAATCACTCGCGCGGTCCGTTCCTCATCCTGTTGAGAGGAGATCATCAGCTCATAAAGGTGGGGATTGTTCCAGTTCTGACCAAACCTCTGTTGCAGGTAGCGGGCCCGCTCTTCATCCACTGTGTGAATGCGCTGTTCGATGTTAGCGCCGGGTTCCAGGCGCTCTTTCAGGCGATTAACTCGGTCGCGAAACGGCGCGTAAACAAAGACGTGAAAAACATCGGGCTTCTTTTTCAGAATGCACTGCGCGCCCCGGCCCACGATCACGCAGTTCCCGCCGGAGTATGCATCTTCGATGATCCTGCGAGTAAGCTGCGTCATCACTTCGATGTTGAAGCTGTTGCTTCCCTCTTGCATCCAGCCTGCGGCCAACGCCAGGCTGCGTATCACATCCCGGTTGATTTGGCGCAACCAGGGGTCCACGCGCTCATCGTAGTGGCTCACTTCGTGCGAGTCCACGTGTGCTGCGTTGGCAATAGCCTCAATCAGATCTCGATCAAGCAGCTTCCAGCCCAGCCGGTCCGCAATGATTTTGGCGATCCTTCCCCCACCACTTCCAAATTCTCTAGAGACGGTCAGTACACGGAATTCCACGCTCCCCTCCCGTACAACTGACAACCGTACAAGTTACTCCTTTTCCACCCGCCGTTCCAACTCGGCAGCCTCTCTCACGAGGGATAACCCGCCATCCATCGTTCCCGATCCGCAGGCTCACCCCAAGCGGGCCTATACTGAACGAAGAAATTCTCGTTTTATGAATTGTAGGCCGGCGAAGACCTCGGAGCCACGTTCTGCCCTTGCCAACTTGGGAAATACCGAGAGCGTGTTTGTCCGCGAGTCGCGACTTTCTGAAAAAGTCGGCAGCAAGATTCGCTGTAACGTCTGCGAACGTCGCTGTTTGCTGACGGCGGGTGGGTTGGGGTGGTGTCGCACAAGGGTTCGCTCACCAGGTGAGAGGGAGCAATTGTGAGCCATATCACTGTTGATACAAATCTCTGCGTGAAGGACGGCGCATGCGTCGCAGTTTGTCCGTCTGGGATTCTTGCCATCAATGAAGAGGGATTCCCCGAGGAGGTTCCAAACGGCAGTTGCATTCTCTGCGGCCACTGCGTTGCTGCGTGCGAATGCAACGCCCTGACTCACAGCGGCTTGCCGAAGGAGCCGTTTTTGCCCGCGCTCAAAGAACCGCCAAGTCCGGAAGTGATCGACAGCTTCCTGATTAGCCGGCGGTCGGTTCGAGAATTCGAGGACCGGCCTGTCGCCAAGGTGACAGTGGAAATGCTGCTGGATGTAGCCCGTCGCGCGCCGACGGCCTCCAACTCGCAGAAACTGTATTGGATCGTCGTGAATGGTAAGACCAAGGTGCACGCATTGTCTGTGGAGGCATTGAACTGCCTGCGGACGTCCGACATCGGTCAAGCAAGGCTCGAGCAGTGGGAAAAGGGATATGATTTTGTGCTTCGTGGAGCTCCCGTGGTGATCGTTGCGTGCACCCCAGAGGACTACGGCTGGGGAAAACAGGATTGCGCCATCGCCCTTACTTTTCTTGAGCTGGCGGCAGAGGCTCGGGGTCTCGGCGTGTGCTGGGCCGGGTTCCTGACCCGCGTGGCTCGGGTTCATGCACCGCTCCGCAAGGCTTTAGCTGTCCCCGAAGGGTACGTCATCCATGGCGGGCTCATGCTCGGAGAACGCAAGTATTCTTATCGATTGGTCCCACCCAGAAAACCTCTCAGTGTGCACTGGGTTTAGAGTTAATGCTTCATTTTCACGGACGACTGTCCGGTCTGTTGTGACGGCTCGCTTCGCTTATTGTCTAGCGTTTGCATGATTTCCATCAGACGCGTGCGCACGCCAAGTTGCCAGTTTGAATCTCCGCTGCCGCCAGATTGCGGTCGCTTTCATCGCCCGATCACGTGAACCACATCTTGCGGGGTTCCCGGTCAGGCTATGACGCGCGGCCGACGATGAGGTCGCTGGGGCCGGGGAGGTTGATTCGGCGCACGTCGCGGAGCCCGGCCTCGGCCATCCAGTCAGTGTATTCCTGCTCACTGTAACTGGCGCCTGACTCGCTGCCCACGAGCATGTTGATTGAAAACAGAACTGCATGCAGCGGCCCTGTCTTATCGGGATTGAGAATGAAATCCTGCACCGCCAGGCGGCCGCCTGGCGCCAGCGCCGCTTGAGCACAGCGGAAGATATGCCGGTTCTGCTTTTCCGAGAACATGTGGCAGATCGCATTTAGCATGATGAGGTCATAACCGGAGCCGAAGTCATCGTCGAGCATGTTTCCGGCGCGAATGCTCACTTGCGACTGCACACCGGCGCGATTCACATATTCGGTTGTGAGCGGCACAACTTCGGGAAGATCGAGAATCTCGCACTTCACTTCGGGATTTGCCTGCGCGAAAGCGATCGAATAAATCCCAGAGCCGCCACCCAGATCCAGAATACGGCGAACATTGGCCTCGCCCAAGGCGCTCACCACGTGTGGGGCGCGATCCTTGGCGTGGTGCTGCATGCCGGCGATGAAGTCTTTCGTCCATTCCGGCGTACGCGCGCGGTCGATTGGTATGCTTCCACCTCGGCGAACCGCTTCAGTGAGCGTGCTCCAGCGATGCCAGATATTGGCATTGTGCAGAAGCCCGTTGCGATGGTTGTCTTTCGATGCCTGCACAAAGAATCTGGCCGATTCGGGCGTGTTCTTGTAAATATCCCCGCTTTTGACAGCAGTCCCAGACCGACAAGAGCATTAAGCAACATAGCTGTGGCACGGGCACTCGCGTTGATCCTCGCACCTGCCTGCTCGGCTGAAGCGCCGTCTCCAACCACGGTGAAAAGATCGAGTTCAAGCGCGGTCAGCAGGCACCGGCTCGGCATGAAACCGCGAATCAATTGATTCAAGTGCTCAGGCAGCGTGGCTGCTTTCTCTCGGGCCTCCATCGCGGCGCGGAACTTTTCCCCGTGGTCGACCGCCATGGCCTTCATCGCAGAAGCGTCTCTCCATACAAGCCGCTCAACTGGCTCTGCATGACCCAGATGCCGCTCGACGATTTCAGAAACGTCCGAGGCTTGAATGCGCCGGTACCACACCCCTTCGGGGTAGACAACAATGATGGGGCCTTCATCGCACAACCCCATGCAACCGCAGGTGGTCAGTTGCAAGGCGCCGCTCAAGCCATGTGCTCGTGTCTGCCGGTCCAACTCGTCCAGCACAGCCAACGATCCTCCGGCTAGACATGATTTGACGCCTTCCGGTTTCTGCTGCGTGCATACGAAGAGGTGAAAACGGAACGGTTCCAAGACGGACTCCAATCAAAGATTCATGTTAGCTCTACCCGGCGCATTGCGCTGCTGCCGACGCTGTGTTGGACCGTTGATCCATTGATTGTGAAACATGCCTCGACCGGTATTCTGAAGGAAGGCTAAGCCGCTCGTCCACATCCGCTTTCGAACTGGAAATGGGCTTCACTCCGACGATTCCGCTCAGCCTGTTTCGATGTGTGAATAATCGCCATAAGCGGCCAATCGCTTCCCATTTTCATTCAGTTGCTCTGGAGCTTTTTTATCTCGGCGAGGATCTTGATAAGGCGGACGGATAGCCTGAGGAGACGCTTGCGGGCATTTCCGTTTGTGAGCGAGCGACGGAACATTTCCATGAGGTGTTGAGCGGCGACTAAGGCGTCGATGAGACCGTCGAGGCCTGCCCGAACTGCTGCGGTGGATGTTTTGGGCTGTGGCGCCAGATGCCTGGGTTTGGAGCGAGCCAGTTGGAACTCGCGCTCGAGGTCTGTGAGGGCAACATCGACGTAGCGCATGGTCATACCCGGGTCAACATGACCGAGTAGCTTCATCAGGACGGGGAAGCTGACTCCGGAGCGAAGCATCTCTGTGGCGTAGGTGTGTCTGAACTGATGGGGGACGATGCGAGTAGAGAGCCCGAGGGAGTGGCAGACCTGATGCAGGTAATCGCGGAGCTGAACCAAGATTGCAACTTTGCTTCCGGGCCGTGCCAGGAGCCGCCCATCGAGAGGCCGTGGGTCGAGGGAGCGGAAGAAGCGCAGACGTTGGACGAGATCACGGCCGAAGACATCGATGGGGACCATGCGCTCGGTCTTGAGTTTGCCGAGGGGAACATGGATGGCCCATTGGTTTGGCCCCGTGGAGCGCAGACAGTCATAGGAGAGGTCGACGCACTCGCCGATTCGCATGCCGGTCGAGCGGAGCAGGAGGAAGACATTTCCGCCGAGATCGTTGCGGCGCATAAACTCCTGCTGGAGGAGTTGATCCTGCTCGGGGGTGAGCGGTCGTGGCAGAGTGTGGGGCGAGCGCGGAATATCCTCGCGCAGCAGCAAGTGAACCAGTTCAGCGAGATGGCTGGTGCGAGCCAGTTCATGGAAGATGGTGCGCAGCGCGAAGAGCCGGCCGATGCAGGTTGCTGTTCCCAGAGGTGGATTCCGGGCGCGCATGTGCGCCATCCATCCGAGGATATGAGGATCGCGGCGGAGTTGTTCGAGACGAGTAATCTTCGGATGTTGGGTTCCGAGATAGACGAGGAAGCTGCGCACCGCGATGTCGTAGTTGCGTTTACTGGAAGGAGTGAGTGCGGTGCACAGAGACTCGACCGCGTGCGCGAAGGCCGGCGCCAGGGGATGCTGAAGCGGTGGGCGGCGCCAGTGCATCACGCGATCCTCGGCTGAGGATGGATGCACTGCGCCGCCGCGCGGGCGTACTGGAGGTAGACATCCTGCGGCGAGACCTTGACGTAGTGCATGGTGGTCTCGATGTCGGCGTGGCCCATCAACTGCATCAGCGCAGGCAGGCTGATGCCGGCGCGCACCATATCCGAGGCGAAGGTGTGTCGGAACCGATGCGGATTGGCAAGTTGGACGCCGGTGGTGCGGCGATGATGGCGGAACAGGGAGCGTAATCCCGCAGGTGTCATGCGTTGGCCGCGAGCGGGCCCCTTCAACACCACGAACAGTGCCGCCGAGCAAGGATCGGGGCGCTCCACGCGAAGATAGTGATCGAGAAGTTGTGTGGTTTCCGGTGCCAGGGGCAGCAGGCGCAGCTTGTTCCCCTTGCCGCGGACGCGGATCTGGCCTTCGGAGAACAGCACATCGTCACGGTTCAAGGCCATCACTTCGGCGGAGCGGAGCCCCTGCATCAGCATCAGGCCAACGATGGCCAGGTCGCGAGCGTTTCGAAAACTGGACCAGAAGCGCGCCACTTCATCGACTGAGAGAGGAACGATATTGAGCCTTGGTTCCCGCACTCTGAGCCGGCTGAGTTCGAACCTTGGGCGTCCGAGACCCATCGGCCTGCGGTGCAGGAAGGGCTGATGGAAGCCGTGAGCGACCTGACAGGGAGCGTTGGGGAACTGATTGCGGATAGCACGATCGGCACATGCGACGCGATCGTTGATAGTGGTTGCAGAAGGCGGAGGTTGCCGACTCGACTGGAAGCGCAAGTAATCGACCAGCGTCGATTCGGTAAGGTCAGCAGTGGAGATTTCACCAGTCTGATGAACACTCTCCCACCAGCGCACGAAGTACAACAGGCTATGTGCGTAGGTAAACAGACTTTTGTTGGAAAGGCGGCGGACATACTCGCGATCGAGGTACCGATTGATCCACGCAACGCCGTTGCCGGTGGATTGCTCGACCACCTGAATCGGACTATGTGCGCCCGTAGAAGTCTTCTTCGAGATGACGCGGAACTTCATGGCTGCGCAACCTCCAGCAGAGACTGGAACTGGTGTAGGTCTCCTCCTTGAACGAAGAAGGAGTTGGGATCATGTCCCTCAGGCAGGAAAACGCGACGTGCCGAGATACCGTGCGCGACAAGACGATGAGCCAGTTGCTCTGCAGCCTGCTGACCGCTCTGGTTCTGATCGACATCGAAGGTGAGATAGACGGTGCGTTCGCCTTCGCACAACTGGCGGAACTGGTCTCGGTTGAGCTGTGTACCCAGCGAGCACGTCACGTTATGGAATCCAGCCTGCCGCAGGGCGGCATAGTCGAACAGCCCTTCGACCAGGATCACTTCGGAGCAGTTGCGAACCTTCTCCCATGCATACAGGCCGCCCTTGCTGCCGGGCAGGAAGCGATGAGCGAAGGCAGCGCCGATGCTGCGGCCGTAGAGGTTGACGATGTGATCGCCCTGGCGCAACGGAAACACGATGCGCTGATAGAGAGCATCCCCACCACGAGCGCTAATGAGGCCGAGCCTTCGCAACATATCGAACGAATGACCCTGCGCCGTCAGATATCGACGCAGGGTTCCGCCGGGTGCATAGCCGATGCCGAGTTCACGAAACAGTGCCGGATCATGCACTCCGCGCCGGTGGAGATAGTCGAGCGCCTCGGGGCAACGATCCAGTTGCTGCTGATAGAACGTCGCTGCCTCCTCGATCACAGCACTGGAATCAGCTTTCGGGGCGCTCTCCGGATCGAGGTTAGCCAGGCTCTGGCGGAAGGATAATCCGCGCGATAACTGGACGAAGCGGATCAGATCGCCGCCACGCCCGCAACCGTGACAGTAGAAGACATCCTTGTGCGCGTTCACATAGAACGACGGCTGACTCTCCGTGTGTAGCGGACAGAGTCCGACATACTCGAATCGGCCTACGGGCCGCCCTGTCCAGTTGTGCTGCCGCAGGTACTCCAGCAGCGGCGTTCGCCGTTTTAGTCTTTCGACGTCTTCGCCCACAACGCTTTTTCGCCTCCGGAGCCCAGCGTAGGAGAACCACGCCGGAGTTCCCAGGCAAGGATGGTGGGGAGAAGGATTTTTTCTCAGCGGCGCATAGGGCAGAGGACTTCGAGTACCGGAGTCAGCCAGGATAAGAACGCTGCCCCAGCCTGATGCGAGTAAGCAGATTCCAGCCACTGAGCCGCTCGCGCAGCCGTCTTGCTGAGGAAAGACAGGGCCGGCTGTGACTCGTCCACACCTTGCGACCAGCGGCGCACAGTAGAAGAATCGGGTAAGCGGTCAGCATCCTTCAACTTCGGCGCCGCCTTCTCCCACGAACAGTGCTCCACAAAGCGACGCAGCAATGCCTGGCAGCGCGCCAGCAGGCTGTAATGCGTATAGGGCAGAGAAAACACCGGTAGAAACGTAAAGGTCTTTCCGCATCGGATACAGCGGCCCCGGCGAATCCCGATCCAATCGTGATGCTCGTCGTGCGCCTGCTTGCGCCGTCGCCCATGGCCAACAATCGAATCCTGTTCACAAACCGGGCATCGGCGTAAAATAACCTCGTCCGAGTCTTCGGCCCAGCCGACAGCGAGCCGCTCCAGCGGGACCGACACTGGGACAAAGAGGATCGTAACCTCACACGGGTCCCGCTTCCCGCTGCGATCCGCCAAGATGCTTGGCAGGAAGCGGGGCTCCGCCTCCTGAAGAAAATCCAACTGAAAGAAAATATAACTTCTTACTGCAAGCCGCGATCACGTGGCCCAGCTTATTGGCCGCTTATCTCCGCCGAGGCGCTCACCGAGGGGGACAGGTCCTCAAATGTCGGCTTGTGAGAAGTAGTTTCTGGCGACGAATCCGGAAATTAGCCGGATGGGCGGGTAGCCCAGGTGCCGGGCCGCAAATTCGCCATGACAGTGGGTGCCCCAGGTCTCGCTCTTGAGACCTGGGTTGATACCGCCGCGGGGTTCATGTCTTGCGCCCGATCAAACGGGCTTTTGAGGAAAGGAAGATGCGTCGAATCCGCAGGCTCGCCCCATGGGGCGTTTGGATTCGTCAAAAACGATTGCGTGCAGTCAATCTTCTGTCGTCATTTCAATGCTTATTTGACCGTATGAAATCTATTTTTCGTAAAACTGCGATGTGATGCCGCAACGCGGCTTCGCCCGGAAGTGCACTCAATCCAGTCATCAAGAGATGCGCGGGCATTGTGACGCCGGCCCTGGGTTGCCGCGAACGTACCGGGAAATGCGGCAATTGCCAATATATCGATTGAATGCCGCCTGCAACGGCGCTACACTCCATGCCGCAATTCGAGGAAAACCGGAGTCGCTGCGACCGGTCTGCCGTTGTGCTCTGTGGCAGACCGGCGCTGGCTGCTGGGTGCGCAGTTTGCCGCTTCGCGTCTGGGCGCTGCATTGACTGTGCGCCTGACGGTTGCGGTTCTCGCAGGCGGCGGCTCTGGATTTCCGAAAGGGGTGGCAAATGAACAATCTGCTTCGAGTGCTCCTGATCGGGGGATTGGTTGCGTGCGCCATCGTCGTCGCCGCGCTGGGTCTGGTGCGGCACGACGCGGACCTTATGGCTCCGGTAAACCTGGTGCTGTTTGTGGTGGGGATCTTGGTTTACTTCCTGCCGACGGGGCTTGCCATGTACCGGGACTGCAAGGCCACCGCCTGGATTGCAGTGGTGAATGTGCTCCTGGGGTGGACGATCTTCGGATGGTTTGTCGCTCTCGGATGGTCAGCCGGCGGCCAGATTCGCGAGTCGGTTCACCCCATCGCAACGCCGCCCACGCATCCCGTTCCCGGTCATTGAGTAGTCCATGGTTATTGACCGGCAGGAACCAAAGGAACGCCCGGTCTCCTGCTCTCTGACCCCCGCTCTCTTATCTCTTGCGTGCAAAAGCGCGCAAAAACGCGTCAAAATGTGGCCGAAAACCGCGTTTTAGAGGCCAAAAAATTGCATTTAAGCCCTCTTTCGCGAAATTGCTTGGTGCGCTTTGCTCTGATTCGTAACCTCAGGTGGTTACAAATCGCGCAAAACGGAACCTGGGAAGGTTATTGCGTCGTAAAAATGCAACCTCTGGTGGTTACATTTTGGCCCCAAATGTAACCACTTAAGCGAACATTTGAGGGGGTAAACGCACCACTTGAGCGAACATTTGTCATGATTCGAGGCGCTTTACAGCCCCTGTGCCGAAAAATGCACTCTAAGCGATGCACTCATCAGCCGTCCGCAGCGAAGCGGATTCGTCAGTTGTCAGTCCGCGGCAGGCCCGCCTATGCTGGAGCGGCGGCGCGGATTCCCTGCCGATGCAATGCGGCGCAGCGAGGTCATAATAGCAATGAACAAGCGGGAGTTCCTGAAGTCGACCGGCGCCATGATGGCCGGAAGCATGATTGCGCGCGTGGCGCGGGGTGCAGCGCAAGCAAGCGCGCCCGCCGCGCGCACCAACTGGGCGGGAAACCTGACCTACAGCACAAACAACTTGCAGGCTCCAGCGACAGTTGAGGAGGTGCGCGCGGCTGTGAAGAGTGCGAGCAAACTGCGGGCGCTGGGATCGAGGCACTCCTTCAGCGCGATCGCCGACAGCACGCACGAGCAAATCTCACTGGAACACCTGGCGGAGATGACGCTCGACGAAAGCAGGAAAACCGTAACAGTTGGCGGAGGCGTGACATACAGCCAACTGGCTCCGTGGCTCGATGAGCGCGGATATGCGCTTCACAACCTGGCGTCGTTACCGGGGATCACGGTGGCGGGGGCGTGCGCGACGGCGACGCACGGCAGCGGGCTGAAGAACGGCAACCTGGCGACCGCGGTATCAGCACTGGAACTGGTAACGGCGAATGGCGACCCGGTGCGGCTGGAGCGCGGGCGCGACGGCGAGAGATTTCTGGGCGCAGTGGTGGGTTTGGGCGCGATGGGCGTGGTGACGCGAACGACGCTGGATGTGCAACCAACCTACAAGGTGGCCCAATCGATATACCAGGATTTGAAATTCGAGGAATTGGAAAAGAACTTCGAAGAAATTTTTGCGAGCGGTTACAGCGTGAGCGTGTTCACCGACTGGCAGCACCGGCGGGCCGAGCAGGTGTGGGTGAAGCGGCGACTCAAGGAGGGCGACGCGAACCAGTGGGCGCAGGAGCTGTTTGGCGCGAAGCTGGCCACGGTGAAGCTGCATCCGCTCGCCGGGCACCCGACAGAGAACGTGACGGATCAGCTTGGAGTTCCGGGGCCATGGTACGACCGGCTGCCACACTTTCGCATTGGGCAGACACCTTCGGGTGGGAATGAGCTGCAGACGGAATATTTTGTGCCATGGGAGAGCGGTTGGGCGGCCGTGCAGGCCGTGGAGAAGCTGCACGAGAAAATTGGTCCACACATTTTAATTACGGAGCTGAGGACGATTGCGCCCGACCGGCTGTGGATGAGCATGGCGAATGAGCGAGCGTCGCTGGCGATTCACTTTACCTGGAAGCCGGAATGGCCGGCGGTGAAGCAGGTGTTGCCGCTGATTGAGAAGCAATTGAGTCCGTTTCAGCCGCGGCCACACTGGGGCAAGCTGTTTACGCTGCGGGCTGCGGAGCTTGAGCCTTGCTACGCACGCCTTCCGCTGTTCCGAGCGCTGGCAGCGCACTATGATCCGAGCGGAAAATTCAGGAACGGGTTTGTGCGGGCAAATCTCTATAATGGTTGAAATGCAATGAACGTGCAGCACGGGATTTTTGACAACGCGCTCTTTGTGCTGCTGCTGTCTATTCCATTGATTGAGTGGAAGTGGACCTGGCCACGGTATCTGAAGCGGCTGGCGACAGGCGCGCCGGGCGTGCGCGCCAGCTTTTATGTCTCGCTGATGATTGGTGAATGGATTCCGGCCGCGTGTCTGCTCGGTTGGTGGGCGGCAAGGGCTCGGCCGTGGAGCGGGCTGCTGCTGGGGGGAACAACGTCGCCACTTCAAATCGGGATACCACGCGAACTGAGGCTGTGGGCGGGTCTGACCCTTGCTGCGCTGCTGGTGGGCTTTCTGTTGGCGCAGCGAATGGCGGTCCTGGCACGGCCGGAGAGGATGGAAAGCGTGCGGCCGAAGCTCGAGTTTGCCGAGCCGCTGCTGCCGCACACCAACGTAGAACACAGGCTGTTCTGGATGGTTTCACTTACGGCGGGCGAATGCGAGGAGCTCTTCTTCCGGGGATTCCTGATCTGGTATTTGATGGCGTGGATGGGACCGCTGGCGGCGGTACTCCTGAGCTCGGCGATCTTCGGCATGGGTCATATTTACCTGGGCTGGGCCCAGGCGCCTCGCACTGGGCTGGTGGGGCTGGTGCTGGCATTTGTGGCTCTCGGCTCGGCATCGCTGTTTCCGGCCATGCTGCTGCACGCGGCGATGGACTGGAACTCAGGTGAGCTGGCGTTTCGGGTGATACAGGGATCAGGGGCTGGGGGTCAGAGATCAGAAATCTAAGCCGCAGGTCAGCCCTTGCGACGGTAGTGGATCTGGAACTCGTAGCCCTGGTTTGCCGGGAAGAGACCTGCAACCTGCCGAAGTCGTTCAGCAAGAGCGGGCGCGGCAAGCAGCGGGTACTCGCGTTCGCGCAGGTCGTGGTAGTCGAAGTCGACAGCCAGCGAGAGCATGTAAATGGCTAGCGAATCAGAGAACGACGACTCAAAGAAAGCATTGCGCGAACGCTCATCGATTTGCTGCCCCGGGCGGCGCTCCTGTGCGCGACGACGCGTTTCCCATGCATCCTGACTGGTTTCGCCGCGCACCTGCGCCTCGGCCTGCGACCACACAAGATCCGCAAAACCGTCAGGAACGCCCGCCGCCTCCACAAAATTGCGGGCCACGTTGATAAAAAACTCGAATGCCAATCCAAAACGATCTTCCACCAGCCGCGTAGAAACAAAGACAGCTTCGGTACTGCCGAAAGACGCGTTGCGATGACAAACGGCCCGGTCGCCAAGCTCGACGGAATAGCCGGGCGCAATGAGGTTCTCGCCAGTGTCGGCAATGGCAAGCGGAACAAAGTAATAGGCTCGCTGGTGGAGCGCGGGCGCGAGCGCAGCAGGTACAGCGCCAACGAGACGCTCAAGATCGGTGTCGGAGACGCGAGTCTCGCCCCACGCGGCGTAGCGGACGCCGTTCGGAGCCTCAAGCATGGTGACCTGGGTGGCCACCTTGTCCGCATGCCACAGCTCAACTTGTGCACTACCGGCCATGAATTTGTATTCTAGATGAAAGGGACGAATCGATGACGCAAATGGTTGAAGGCGGCCGGCGGGGCGGAAAGGTTCTGGGTTTTCCCCTGGAGGGATTCAGTCTGTTCCAGAGCCTGCTGCTCTCGTTTGCGGCGGCATTTTTCACGTTTTTCCTGACGACATGCATTGCCATTTTCGCGCTGCTGGTGTGGAACGAGATGCTCGGGCACTCGGTGAACTTCGCGGACACGTACCGGTATGTTGGATTTCCCGCGGGAATGATCGTGCTGCTGGTGGCGCTGCCTTACTTCGGCGTGCTCTGGGTGCGGGCGAGGTTGAAGAAGTAGCCCAGGCTCCGGCATCATCGGCACGAAAACTCAACCTCGTAACCAAGCGGTCCGCGCCCTGCTCCCAGGTAATCCATTCTGACAACTTCTTTCATGGCCCGAAAGGTAGCCGAGGGGTATTCTGTGGCCATGCGACGCAGAGATTTTCTGAAAACCAGCGCGTGCGCAGCGACGGCGGCGAATGCTGTGGCACTGCCGGCGTTAGCGCAAGGCGGCGATACCTGGGAGCCGCTGCCAGGCGGCGATTCGCTGAATCCAGGCGGCATTCGTGTGGCGGGCATCCGCATGGTTGCAGTGTGCAGCGGCAAGTACAAGGTGTGGACCAAGCGCGTGGGAACAGGACCGCTGAAGGTGCTGCTGCTGCACGGCGGGCCCGGGTTTCCGCACGATTACCTGGAGGCGATGGAGTCATTCCTGCCGCAGGCCAGAGTTGAGATGTACTACTACGACCAGCTCGGCGTGGGGAATTCAGACATCCCGGATGATCCGCCGCTTTGGACGCTGGAACGATACACGACCGAGGTGGAGGAGGTCCGGCAGGGACTGAAGCTCGACAATTTTGTGCTTTACGGGCACTCGTGGGGTGGAATCCTGGCGCTGGAGTATGCCCTGAAGTATCAACAGCACATGAGAGGGCTGGTGATATCGAATATGACGGCCGGCGTTCAGTCTTATTTGAAGCACGTTGCCACGCTGACGGAGCAACTGTTGACGCCGGATGAGTTGGCACAGCTAAAAGCGCTGGAGACCGCGAAGGACTATGAGAATCCTGCGTACAGACGCATTGTCGAAGAGCGCTTGTACCCCACAACGATGTGCCGGCTGAAACCCTGGCCGGAGCCAGTGGCGCGGGCATTCCGGCTGGCGAACGAGAAGATCTACAACCAGATGCAGGGCAAGAGCGAGTTTGAAGTGACCGGGAACCTCAAGGACTGGGAACGATGGGACCGACTGCACGAGATTCGCGTCAAGGCTCTCACGATTGGTGCGACACATGATGAGATGGCCACGGAAGACATGGTGAAGATGGCGAAGATGATGCCGAATGCGACGTCGGCGATTTGCCCCAAAGGCAGCCATCTGTGCATGTGGGACGACCAGTCAGCGTACTTCAGGCATCTGCTCGCGTTCTTGCGGAGCCTGTAGCACGGTGGACCGATGAATATTCATTGTCCGCCGAAGTGAGCGCTGAAACTTCCTGCTTGCGCATCCAATCGCGGCCCAAGCATAATTCCAGATACGCCTTCTACCCCTTCATTGCGGCGTAATTCGCTGATGAATGCTCAAACGATTTTCTTCGCAGGCGGGTTTCTGCGCCGGCCGGCTGTGATTGCCGGCATCGGCCTGGGCATTGCCGTGGCAACGGCGGGAGCACAGACGAACTTTGGATCGGTGAACCTAGGCGCCAGCGCAACAAATACCGTGACCGTCACTTTGCCGGGCGCGACGGCGCTGGGCAGCATTGCCGTGGTAACGCAGGGCGCGACGGGGATGGATTTTGCAAACGCCGGCGGAGGAAGCTGCGCAGCAGGAACGAACTACACGGCCGGCGAAAGCTGCACGGTGCAAGTGACGTTTAAGCCGCTCTATGCGGGAGAACGCTACGGCGCCGTCCTGCTGATGGATGGATCGGGAATGCGGGTTGCAACCGCGCTGCTCGATGGCAACGGAGTCGGTCCGCAGATTGCGTTCGAGCCCGGCGCGGCCATAGCTTTTGCTCCGCTGGTAAACGGCATCGCGATCAAAAATCCCTTTGACCCCGTGGTGGACGGCAAGGGGGATGTGTTCTTGACCGACAGCGACAACGGGCGCGTGGTGGAGTTGCCGGCGGGCGGGGGTGCACCGATTGCGATCGATCCGATTGTGGGCGGCAGCGAACTGTCGACTCCCGGCGGAGTCGCCGTGGATGGCGCGGGGAATCTTTACATCTCGGATCTCGACCGCAACTTCGTGGCGGAGGTGCCGGCGGATGGAACCGCACCGGAAATCATCAATCCGATTGTGAACGGGACCCTGCTGCATTATCCGTGTGGCATGTTCATTGACGGAGCCGGCGACCTGTACATCGCCGACGTGGATAACGGGCGCGTCGTGGAAGTGCCTGCAGGAGGTGGAGCGCCGGTCGCAATTGATCCACTGGCAGATGGAGAGAAGTTATCGTATCCCGTGACGCTGGCCATGGACGGCACAGGCAACTTATTCATTGCGGATCTGTTTGCTAATCGCGTGGTGGAGGTTCCGGCGGGCGGCGGTGCGGCGACGGCGATTGATCCGAGCGTGAACGGGCAGAGCTTGGATTTCCCCTACGGCATTGCGATGGACGCCGCGGGGGATTTGTTGATTGCCGATGCCGATAATCGCGTGGTGATGGTTCCGGCAGGCGGCGGTGCGGCGACGGCGATCACGCCCGTAGTGAACGGCAATGGTCTGAATGATCCGATCGGCATCGCGCTGAATGCGGCGGGCGACTTATTTATTGCGGATTCAATGAACAACCGTATGGTGGAAGTGATGCGCTCGCAGGCGCCGACCTTCAATTTTGCCGGGGCAGCGCCGGGAAGCGTCAGCAGTGACAGCCCGAAAACCGTGGCCGTGCAGAATGCAGGCAATGCGGCGCTGATGTTTTCGGTGCCGGGCGCGGGCGCGAATCCAAACATTTCGGCGAACTTCACTCTGAGCGCAAGCGGCTCTTCAGCATGCCTGGTGCTGACGCCTGGCGCTTCGCAGCCGGGGATGCTGGCGCCGGGCGCGACGTGCGACCTGGCAATCAGCTTTGCTCCGGTCGCAGCAGGCACGATGTATGGCACGCTGGCGCTCACCGACAACAACCTGAATGCGACGGCTCCGAACTATGCAACGCAGACGATTGCGCTGAGCGGTGACGCGCCGGTAGCAACGGTTTCGGCAACAATGCTGGCGTTTGGGGCGCAGCAGACGCAGACAGCGAGCGCACCGCAGCAGGTGACGCTGACAAACTCGGGCAGCGCCGCACTGACGATTACTAGCATTGCGATGAGCGGAGTGAACGCCTCGTCGTTTTCATTTCTAAATCCTTGCGCGTCGAGCCTGGCGCCGGGGGCCGATTGCGCGATCGAGGGGCACTTCACGCCGCTGGGGATCGGGGCGATGACGGCGGAACTGGCGATTACGGACAACGCCAGCGGATCGCCGCATATGGTCACACTCACGGGTGCGGGAGTCTATCCGGTGACTGTGGGATTGACGCCGTCTGCCACAAACATTACAACGGCGCAGGCACTGACGGTAACAGTGACAGCGACCGGCGCAAGCGGCGAACCCTTGCCATCGGGAACGGTTGCGTTCGCGAGCGGCAGCTACAACCTGGGAACTGCGACACTCTCTGGCGGCAGCGCATCGGTGAGTATTCCCCCGGGCGCACTGGCTGCCGGGACAGACACCATCCTGGCAACGTATTCGCCCGATAGCGCGAGCGCGATGATCTACGCCAGCGCCACGGGACAGACCTCCATCACCGTAACGGCATCCTCGATGGCCACCGCGCCCGCGGCTGCGACGGGCACTGCGACGTTAATCGGCAATTGGGCAACGTTGACGGCCACGGTGAATCCCAACGGTGCCGACACGCATGCGTGGTACCTGTGGGGCACGAGCAGTACGCTGAGCGGAGCGACACAGACGACGATGCAGGACCTGGGATCGGCGGCCGGCAGCAAAGCCGTGAGCGCAGATATCTGGAATTTGAGTGGAAGCACGACGTACTACTTCCAAGTAGTTGCGCAGAACAGCGTGGGCACGACGAACGGCACAATCGTTTCGTTCACCACCGATCCTGCGCCCTATTTTCAGATGGTCACGGGGGCGCCAATGAGCGTAGCGCCTGGATCGTCAACCGGCAATACGACGACCGTGTCGGTGACGCCGTGGTATGGATTTACCGGAACGGTCAACCTGAGCTGTGCAATCACGCCTGTTGCCGCCAACGATCCGCCCACGTGCAGCCTTCCGGCATCCGTGCCAGTCAGCGGAGAAAACGCATCGATGGTCACGCTGACTGTAAATACGACGGCGGCGACGGCGATGAGCAGCCCGATGCGGCGGCTGTGGCCTGGAGCAGGTGGAGCGGCGCTGGCGTGCGTTGTGCTGATTTGCCTGCCGGCGCGGCGGCGCTGGCTCGAGCTGACGGCGTGGGTGGTCCTGTTCGCCGCGGTCGCCGGTGTCGGATGCAGTGGCGGGGGAAGTGCGAGCGGAAGCGGTGGCACTGGCGGCGGCGCCGGCGGTGGTGGACAAACGAATCCCGGAACGACAGCGGGAATCTACACGGTGACGATCACTGGCGTGTCAGGCGGAATGACGGCGACCGGGACGGTGGCGCTGACGGTGCAGTAAAACAGTGGCCCGTGTTCAGTTGTCAGTGGTCAGTTCTGAGCGGTGGGCGCGTATCTCAATTCGCGAGCAGGGGCGATCGCCAGAGTGCGAAGGTAAGCCCGAATTCGACTCGCCGGTCTCGTGCGATGCGGCCTGTTTCCCTCAGAATGCCAATCCGACGTGATGTCGTTAGTGTCCGGCCGGCTTGGGGTTGGCGCGATCAAACTTGGCCACCTGGACTTTGCGTGCGAGGCCGAGCTTGGAGAGAATCCAGATTCCCCAGAAGTTGGGATCGATCTCGTACCACGTAAGGCCGTGGCGCGCGGAGACGGGATGCGCGTGGTGGTTATTGTGCCAGCCTTCGCCGCCGGTCAGCAGCGCGACCCACCAGCTGTTGCGCGAGTCGTCGTGAGTTTCAAAACGGCGTTTGCCCCACATGTGAGTTGCCGAGTTAACAAGCCAGGTAGCATGCAGCCCCAGCGTGACGCGGAGCAAAGCGCCCCAGAGGAACATGGCAAGACCGTTGACGAACCCGCCCCAGTACCATCCGAGAGAAAACAGCAGCACGGCGCTCAGTGTGATGGGAAGCCAGTGATACTTGCTCATCCACACGTGGAAGCGGTCGCGGCTCAGGTCGGGCGAGTAGCGCGAGAGCGCCTCAATCTGCAGGTGCAACGACTGTCCGAAGAGGATCCATCCGGCATGCGCCCACCAGCCGCCTTCGCGCGGGGTGTGCGGATCGCCTTCTTTATCGCTGAGCTGGTGATGGACGCGATGCGTGGAAACCCAGAAGATGGGCCCGCCCTCGAGCGAAAGCGTGGCGAAAACAGTCATCGTGTATTCAAGCCACTTGGGAACGCGGTAGCCTCGATGCGTAAGCAGGCGGTGGTAGCACATACCGATGCCCACGTTGATCGCGAGGATGTAGAGAATGGCCATAACCAGCAGGCGCTGCCAACTGAAGAGGAAGAGTGCGGCCACCGCGCCTAGGTGAAAGACGGCGATGACAAAGACCATTGGCCAGCTCAAGCCATCGCTGACGGCGTTGGCGCGGCCCATGCGAATCTGGCGCCACTTGGCAACGGCTTTGGCCGCGACGGATGCGGAGGCGGATGCGTTTGGCTCGGGAACTAGAGAAGTGGGCTGGGTTGACTCAGTACCGACGGGATCGTTTGAAGGGACAGCGGTGACAGATGCCATTCGATGGGGAATCCTTGGGAAGTGCCGATGTGCACACTAGGCTCCTTCGATTATATAAGAAGATTTCACGCGATGCCGGGCGAAAGGGATAACTCTTTTGAGGGAGGGGGTCCTTATTGGTTAGGCGCTGCAATGGCAATGGTTTGAGCGCTAGTTAGGAAGATGCGAGTGATATCGCCGCGCAAAACGCGATAGAGCGCGAACTGGCGCTCGGTGGCTCCGCGAAGCTCGAAGAGCAGCTCGCCGCGGTTATCGGCTTTGGCGTCAACGGCGTCGATGAGCTTCATCCGCGGCGTGTCATCGAGGTGCGTGGCATCGGTCACGTTCTTGAGCAGGACGGCGACGTTGCCATAGAGGTCGGGCTGCGCGACAAGTGTGACGAACTTCATCGGGCCATTGGACCCGTCGGTGTGCGCAGAAAGCACCATGGTGGCTCCCGAGCCGTAGGCCAGCTCGAAGACTCGGAATTGCTCGTCGAGAAGCGGCGCGGGAGGCGGCAGCGTGAGCCGGGTGACTTTGTGCGCGGGCGCGGATTTCGGCGCGGGTTTCTTCAATGTGGGCGCGGGCGGTGGAGTGAGGCCGAGCGCCGTGCGCGCCAGGTCTTCCATGTCGGCCTTCATTGTGGCTTGGTCGGCAGGGTTGGCCCATGAGTAGTCCCATACATGCAGGGGGCGGCTGACTGCGTCGGAAACGGCGACCGCCTGACGCATGTCGGGCGGCAGGCCGACGAGGCTGGGCTGCAGGGGCGCGTCGAAACCGGAAGCCTTGCCGCGAAAGAGATGAGGCCGATTGGGATCGGACGACACGGCGACATTTTCCACGTACGAGCTATCATCGTCGCCGTTCTTCTTCTGCTTCTTCGTACTGCCCGAGTCGCTGGACGATGCGCTTGAGCTGTCCGGCGCGGGATGCAGAACCGGCCGGTCGGGATCGGGTGGAGGAGAGTTTGCGGCCGTACCGGAGCTGGAGCTGTCTGCAGCGCCGCTGTTGGATGCATCGCCGTCCTTGTGCAGCGTAGGACGATCGGGGTCGGGAGGGGGCGCGTTGGCGCCGGGATCGTCAGCATGCTGCTTGCGATGGAGGATCGGCACGTCGCTTTGCGCGTCGTTATCCGCGTCGATCTTGGCAATCTGCGCCGGCGCGCCCTTGGGTTTGGGCAGCGGCTTCCATGCGCCGAGACCGATCCACATGCCAAGCTGGTTTGCGGCGCTCGAGATATCGAAGAGACCGATGGGTCTGCCATCCTTCATGAGCTGATACTCGACATCGCTATCAAGAGCAAGCGGCGCGGGCCGGGCCATGTAAACACTGGCATCTTGGAGTTCCTGGCCATCGTATATGCAGACGGGAACGAGGCGGCTATTCTTGGGATGGTCCTGGTCCCCGGTCCACTCAAAGACGCCGACGGCGCGCAGCTGGGGGGTGTTCTTGTTGGTGTTGATCTCGCCTTGATATTGCGCGGCTGCTGGCAGCGCGAAGCCGACCAGCGCCGCAGCCGTTATCCACAAGCGACTTGCACCCTGCGATGACACCTTGCACTTCCTTCGTAAATAATCGAGCTTGCCGGGCAGCATTCGACCCGATCGACCTATAGCGAGGATATTCTCCATGGAACTCAATAAGAAAGTCGCCGACTTCACGCTGCAAACGGATGAGGACAAGGCCGTAAGCCTCTCGGATTTTGCCGGTAAACCGGTCGTCCTCTTCTTCTACCCTAAAGCCGACACCCCTGGGTGCACCATTGAAGCCTGCGGCTTCCGCGACACCTTCAAGAAACTTCAGGCTGCGGGCGCGGTGGTTCTGGGAATCAGCCGGGATACGCCCCGCGACCAGGCCAAATTCAAGGTAAAGTACAACCTCCCGTACACACTCCTTGCTGATGTAGACGAGAAAGTCTGCAAACAGTTTGGCGTGCTGAAAGAAAAGAACATGTACGGCAAGAAAGTGATGGGCATCGAGCGGACGACGTTCGTAATCGGGCCCGACCAGACCCTGCTGCATATTTTTCCCAAGGTGACGCCGCAGGGCCACGCCGAGGACGTACTGGCGCTGATCGAGGAGTGGAACAAGGCGCACAAGCCGAAGAAGTAGAGCGAGTTTACGGGTGAGCGTGTCCGTAAGTCGGGCGGCGCAGAGACGCGGAGATTCCCCTTTTCGCAAGATAATGCGAAAAGAATGGGGCACAGTGCGGGGGCCAATATCCTGAGCGAACTAAAGAAGATGCCGGGGCGATTGCTCGAGCGCGCGTTCTTTGAAGCGCCTGTGGAGCGCGTCGCGCCGCGCCTCCTCGGCAAGTTGCTCGTGAACAGAACGCGCGCCGGGCTGATCTCCGGCAGGATTATTGAAGTCGAAGCGTATCTCGGCCCGCACAACGAGACGGCCGATCCGGCGGCGCACTCCCATCGCGGCCCGACACCACGGAATCGCGTGCTCTTCGGGCCGGCTGGGCATGCCTATGTTTACTCGATCTACGGCCGGTACTATTGCATGAACATCACCTGCGAAATGGAGGGCCAGGCAGGAAGCATTCTGCTGCGCGCCCTGGAGCCGGTGGCGGGACTGGAACAGATGGCGCGGAATCGTGGGCTGAGAGCTCTCCCACCCTTTTCGTTGGCTGCGGCGAACGAAAAAGGATGGCGCAACCATGCGATCGCAACCGCAAAGGCCTGCTGGAACGGAGATCGTGGCTCACAACCCTCGCGGCGAGAATCAAGAGCGCGGCAAGAGTGGCGCAGCCTGTGCGAATTGACCGGCGGGCCCGGGCGGCTTTGCCAGGCGCTGGACCTGGGACGAGAGAAACACAACGGACTCGATTTGCTCGACCCGGAGTCACCGCTACAGGTGCGGGACGATGGAGGGCGCGCCCGGCGTGTTCTGGTGACGCGGCGCATCGGAATCAGCCACGCCGTCGACCTGCCGCTGCGCTTTGCAGTTCCCGGGCACCCTTGTGTCTCCGGAACCAGGAACCTTGCCGGAAAGTGCATCTTTCTTCGAGCGGAGACCGTCCGTAGAATGAAGCTGTCCCCATCCCGATCGACCCAACAGAAGGAATTCCAATCCTGATGAAAGGATTCTTGCACGTGAAGCTTTCTTCCCTGCTCCCTTCTCTCGCCGCGATCGCCATGCTTTCCGCGGCCGCCTTCACCGTTGCACAACCAGCGCAAGACCAGCAGAATCCGCCGGCCGAATCCGGCCAACCGCAGCAGGGCGCGCCGCCGGGCGGCCAGATGGGCCGCATGCGGAACTTCCCGCCGCCGACCAACCTGAAGGTACTGCCCAAGGACCTGACCGGCAGCCAGGTGCGAGACATCATGGAGAAGTGGGCGGGCTCGTTGGGCGTGCATTGCGACACGTGCCATATGGCCGACCCGAACAACCCTGGGCCCAACGGCCGGCCACGGCTGAACTTTCCGGACGATTCGAAGCCCGACAAACAGATCGCGCGGATCATGTACACCATGACGGAGCAGATCAACGCGGACTACGTCAAGAAGGCAATGGCGCTGGACACCGACGATATGGGCACACCGGTGACATGCGGGACGTGCCACCGCGGGCACAAGATGCCCGAGGAGTTCGTGATTCCGCAGGAAGAGCGGCGCGGCCCGGGCGGGGGCCAGGGAGGACCACCACCAGCAGGGGCGGCTCCAGGTGGTGGGACACCTCCGACAAACTAGGCGCTTATTGCTACTATCCGCGTATGCGGCTGTTTGTCGGGATCCCGTTGACGGATGCGCTGGTGCGGGACCTTGCCGCGGCGTTGGGGCGGCTGCGGGGCAGCGAAAGCGCTGCACTACGCGGATCGGACGGCTTGCGCTGGAGTGAGCCCGAGTCGTGGCACATCACGTTGCAATTCCTGGGCAACTCGACGGCAGAGCAACTGGATTGCCTGAAGGCGCGGCTGGGCGAGGTGCGGAGCCAGGCGGCGCCCGTTCAGCTCGGGAAGTTAAGTTGCTTTGATCGCGCAGGCGTCCTGTTTGCCGAGGTAACGGTGACGCCAGAGGTCGCAGCCTTGCACCAAAAGGTCGTGGCAGCAACTGACCGGTGCGGATTTGTTGCCGAAACGCGCCCTTTTCATCCACACATTACGCTCGCACGCAGCAAGGGACAGGGCCACCGGACGGACCTGCGGAAGCTGCTCGACAAAGCTGGCGGGCAACCGGCGTTTGCGCGCTTCACAGCGAGGGAATTTCTGCTTTACGAGAGCCATCTCGGCGCCGGCGGCGCGAAATACGAGATTCGCCAGCGATTCCCACTCATCGAGGCATGAGGCTGATCTGCCTCAATGTTCGCTGGTATACTGAAGATTCGGCAAACCGATGGCGTGAGCTGCTGTGCGCGCGCCGGCCGCTCAAGCGGCACCCGAAAAAGAAGACCAATCTGGAGTGGAACCATGGCACAAGTTTGCGACATCTGCGGCAAAGGGCCGCGTTATGGCAACAACATTTCTCACGCGCACAACGTGACGCGCCGGCGTTGGAACCCCAATTTGCAGGTGGTAAAGGCAATGGTGAATGGCACACCCAAACGGATACGCGTGTGCGCAACCTGCATCAAGAGCGGGAAGGTCGCGAAGGCGTAAGTTCCCAACCTTTCCGCGAAGAATCAGTGGAAAGGATCCGGAAACGGAATTTAGGGACGAATCGAAAAACCCCGTCCGCGAGGACGGGGTTTTGTTGTGCACAGAAGTTCCAAACTTGCAAGCGCGCGCCGCGCCTGGGCGTGCCCTATTTCTCCTCTTTTGCAAAGGTGAGAGAGGCGGAGTTAATGCAGTAGCGCAGGCCCGTGGGGCGCGGTCCATCAGGGAAGACATGGCCGAGGTGGCCTCCACAGCGGGCGCAGGTGACTTCGATGCGGCGCATACCGAAGCTGACGTCCTCATGCTCCTCGACTGATTTGGAATCAGCAGGGATCATGAAGCTGGGCCAGCCGCAGCCGGAATCGAATTTGGCGCCACTCAGGAAGAGCAGCGCGCCGCATGCGGCACAGTGATAGTTGCCGGTTTCATGGTTCTCAGTAAGGGCACCGGTGAAGGGCCGCTCCGTTCCCTTCTCGCGCAGCACGCGGTACTGCTCTGGCGTCAGAGCGGCGCGCCACTCCGCATCAGTGCGGACAACCTTCTCTTGTGAATCATCCAAGGTGACCTCCTTGAAAGTCCGGGCGCGCCGCCGGGCAGACGGAATTCAAGAACGCCGTCATCGCCGCGCGCACAGGCTCACTGTTTCATTGAAACAGATGGGCCGCCGCGACGATCACACTTCGGCAACAACTTCGATTTCGACGAGCAGGTTCCGCGGCAGGCGTGCGACTTCGACCGTGGTTCGCGCGGGAAGCGTGTCTTCATCGGTTGCGAAGTAGGATGCATACACTGCATTCATCGCCGAGAAATCGCCCAGGTCTTTCAGAAAGACAGTCGCCTTGACCACCTGCCCCAGGCTGCTGCCTCCGGCCTCAAGAATCGCCTTGAGATTGAGAATAGTGCGCTCTGTCTGTTCCTTGATTCCCCCGGGAACGATCTGCCCGCTGACTGGATCGAGCGCGCCCTGTCCTGCGGTAAAAATGAGGTTGCCCACACGAACGCCCTGGGCATAGGGACCAATGGCAGCAGGCGCTCCGTCAGTTGTGATAACCGATCTTGTCATAGGTTGATTTTACGGTCTGTCTGCACCGTGCGGAGCACGTAGCCTGAGCAAAACCCTTGGGGCCGCGCGGACAGACTCAGGCAATAGGGGCAGCCTTTAAAGACACTTGCGAGGCAGCGACTGCGGAAACAGATCCCAGGTGGAATCTCCGAGGCACTTCACAACCTGCGCGGGCCTTGCGATGGCAGCGAACGCAGGGCGATTTGGTGAACAAACCGCTCCGTCCCAACAGCGCAGCACACGGCGAAAGGAGAAACGCCTTAGCCGTGAAAACCGCCCATAATGAGGCCGGCGAGCACCATGGCCAGAAGCCAATAGGAGACATTGATAATGATAAGGTTGGCGCGGCGGTTCTCGAAAATGTGCTGCGTAAGAAGCGTTGGCGCGATGAAGCCCACCCAGCACACAAGGCCGAATTCTGCGCCGCGCGTGGCGGTGGTTACCCCGGCCCACGCGATGACATGGATCAAAACGTACGACACGATGAGGCATGCGACGAGCGACACGATCATGCCGAATATGCCGTTCTTCGGCTTTTCGCCTTCTCCCAGGCCAACAAGCTTTCTCCAGGATTTACGTACGATCACTCCGTACCAGAGCGCCCCAAGCAACCATTGAAGGACGCCCGAAACAAGAACCAATATCAACATGTGGTGCGTTGGCAAACCCATTCGTAATTCCTCCGTGAAGGAGTTGATGTCCGGCTCCCAAGCACACGATACCGCGGAAATGAAAACTTGCCGCAGGCCCCGCTTCAAGGG
Source organism: uncultured Acidobacteriaceae bacterium (assembly GCA_963751285.1). Lineage (GTDB taxonomy): Bacteria > Acidobacteriota > Terriglobia > Terriglobales > Acidobacteriaceae > Telmatobacter. Next base: position 97,930 of record CAVVUE010000024.1, read on the forward strand.
AGTCGTTGCAAACACTCTGCGCGAGCCAAGGACGCGATGTCAAGGCAAATCAGGGCATGTGACGCAGAAGTGGTAATAGTACGGAGATTGAAGCAGATGCGTTCTGAAATGGGTCAACGGCGCTTGAGGGCTTCCAATTCCTCTAAATTACGCGGCCAGTCACCGCCGAGCAGGCGCGAGAGGCTGCGGTCGGCCAGAATCTTGCCGCCGGTTTGACAGGTGGGGCAGTAGTTGGTTTCGTTGTCGGCATAGCGAATGCGCTGGATGGGCGATCCACAGCGCGGGCAGGGCTGTCCGAAGCGGCCATGGACGGCCATCTCCGGACGGAATGCAGTGACGCCCTCAGGGAATTTGTCTTTGGCATCGCTGACAAGCCTGTCGATCCAGAGCGAAAGCGTAGAGCGTGTCGCAGAGAAGAGGCGTTCCCATTCGTCGGACCTGAGCTTGTGCGTGAGCGCAACGGGCGAAAGCCGCGCGGCGTGAAGAATCTCGTCGGAGTAGGCGTTACCCACACCGCTGATGAGGCGGGGATCGGTGAGTGCGCGCTTGAGGGTGCGATTTTCCAGCGTGAGAGCCGAGCGAAACTGGTCCAGGTCCGAAGAAAAAATCTCAATGCCGCCCGGATCTATGTCGCGCAGGGCCTGCTCACCGCGCAGCAGGTGCAATGAGGCGCGACGCTTGGAGCCGGCTTCAGTGAGAACGAGCGAGCCATTCGCGAAGTCGAAGGCGAAGAGTGATTGGCGGCCGGAGAGTTTGGCTTGCGGCGGGCGCCAGTGGAGGCGACCGGCAATCATGAGATGGATGATGAGCCAGAGACGGCTGTCTGGGCCGACATCAGGTCCGTCGTCGAGTCCGATGGCGATGCGCTTGCCGATGCGGCGGAGCTCCCGGACCGTGCGGCCTTCGACAGCGGTGATCGAAGGGTCGGCGGTGCGCAGGACGAAGACACTCTGCAGACGGACACGCTCGAGCTCCTGGCCGAGAATGCGCGGCTCAAGCGCGGTGAGATACGCGGTGATGTCGGGGAGTTCCGGCATTCCATTCAGATTGAGGCGTGGAAGGCAAATTGTGCAATGGCTTTCAAGCGGCCTGGCGAACGCGGGGGCTCGATCTACTAACGCACAATCGTGTTGTCGATAAGTCGTGTTTTGCCAACCCGGGCTGCGATGGCGAACAGCGAGCCAGGTGCGGCAACATCGACGGGCTCGAGCGTGGCCCAATCGACCAAAGCGATGTAGTCGATTCGTACTGCGGGCTCAGCGGCGAAGACCTGTCGCGCGGCGCCGATCAGCACATCGGCGCGCCGCTCGCCCTGCGCGACAAGCGACTCCACGTGGCGGACTGCACGGCTGAGCGTGAGAGCCTGTACGCGTTCAGACGGCGTTAGATAGGCATTGCGCGAGCTGAGGGCGAGGCCGTCGGCGTCGCGGACGATGGGGCAGACGATGATCTCCGTTGTAAGGCGCAGATCGGCGACGAGGCGCCGGAGAACGGCAACCTGCGCCGCGTCCTTCTGGCCGAAAAAAGCAAGGTCGGGTTCCGCGGCGAGCAGCAGCTTGGTGACCACGGTTGCGACGCCTCGAAAATGGCCGGGGCGGGATGCGCCATCCAGACGATCGCTGAGAGCGGGGACCTCGACAAAGGTGGAGTCAGGGCCGTTGGGATAGACCTCTTCGACTGGTGGCGCGAAGAGCACGTCGGCGCCCTCTGATGCAGCGAGAGCGCAGTCGTCATCGAACGAGCGGGGATAGCGGCCGAAATCCTCGTTCAGGCCGAACTGCGTAGGGTTCACAAACAGGCTGACGGCGGCGTGCGTACACGCGGAGCGAGCGGCGCGAATCAGCGAAGCGTGGCCGGCATGCAGCGCCCCCATGGAAGGAACGAGGCCGATGGTGTTGCCGATCGCGCAATGGGCTGAGCGGGACCAGCGCCGGAGTTCGGCGACAGTGCGCAGGATCTGCATCAGTGGCGATTGGTCTTCTGGTCGAGTTCCTCGCGCGCGTCGCGATTCACGACCGCGTCCTCGTCGTCGCGGCCGGCCTGGATCAACCTGCGCGAAGATTCGGGCAGGTGATAGCTTTCGGCATCGGACGGAAATGCACGATGCTCCACGTCTTCGCGGTAGTGCTCAATGGCGGAGCGGAAGAGCGCGGAAGCGTCAGCGTAGCGCCGAACAAACTTGGCGGCTGGCGCGAAGGTCAGATTCACCAGATCGTGGAAGACCAGGATTTGGCCGTCGCAGTCGGGACCCGCGCCGATGCCGATGGTGGGGATGGGGAGGGCTGCGGTAATCTCGGCAGCGGCTTCGCGCGGAATGCCTTCGAGAACAATGGCTCCGGCACCCGCATGGGCCAGCGCAAAGGCATCGGCCTGGATCTGGAGCGCGGCGTCGGCGGTTCGCGCCTGCACGCGATAGCCACCCATGCGGTGCACGCTTTGCGGCGTGAGGCCAAGATGGCCGACGACAGGAATCTCAGCCGCGACGAGAGCTTGAACGAGTTCGATGCGCGGTCCTTCAATCTTGACAGCTTCGGCGCCGGCTTCCTTGACGAAACGCACGGCGCTCGCAACGGCATCGGAGATAGCCCCGTGATAGCTGCCGAAGGGCATGTCGGCGACAACGAGAGCGCGGCGCACAGCGCGTCGTACGGCGCGTGTATGGTGGAGCATCTCGTCTACGGTCACAGCAAGCGTGTTTTCGTGGCCGAGCACGACCATAGCCAGTGAATCGCCGACAAGAATGAGATCGATACCGGCCTCATCGACGAGGCGCGCGGATGCGTAGTCGTAAGCGGTGAGCGCTGAGATCGGCTTGCCCTGGCGCTTCATCTCGCTCAGAGCGGGCATGGTCACTTTGGGAAGGGAAAAGCCGGACGGCGAGGGATGCGCGCCCGCGGGAAACTCAGTGAGACTCATATGTTCTCCAGTGCCGCTCCGAAGACTCAGGATGCGACCCGAACAAAGCAAGTATACGCTTGGTACCCGGTGAAAGAAACCGCGGTCAAACGGGATGGATTCGCATCTCCGTTTCTCATACAATGCCATGAGGATTGCCGCGAATGCTACCAGTTCACCTGCGGGCATAACGCTTGAAGATTCAGTGCCGCATGGAGGAAAGAATGGCCTACGACCTGGCGATCGTGCTGCCCACATTCAACGAAAGAGGGAATGTGGGCCCGATGATCGATCGGCTCGAAAGGGCGCTCAAGGGGATCAATTACGAGGTCATCTTTGTTGATGACGACTCGCCCGACGAGACCGCGGAGACCGTGCGGCGGATGGCCCGGGATCGTGACAACGTGCGCGTGCTGCACCGGATCGGGCGGCGCGGACTGGCATCGGCGTGCATTGAGGGAATTCTGGCGGCGGCCGCGCCGTTTGTGGCCGTAATGGATGCCGATCTGCAGCACGATGAGAGCATTCTTCCCGAGATGCTGCGGCGCATTCGTGAAGAGAATCTTGACCTGGTTGTGGGATCGCGCAACCTTGCCGGCGGCAGCATGGGCGAGTTTGCCAAATGGCGTGTAAAGCTGAGCCACCTGGGTAAGCGCCTCAGCCTGATGGGCGCGGAGCATGAGCTGAGCGATCCCATGAGCGGATTTTTCCTCGTGCGGGTGTCGACCTTCGAGCAATTTGCGCACCGGCTTTCAGGAATCGGTTTCAAGATTCTGCTTGACATCGTGCTTTCAGCCGGTCCCGGGCTGCGAGTCGGCGAAGTGGCATATCGCTTCAGGCAACGCGAGCATGGCGAAAGCAAGCTCGATGTGCTGGTCGGGCTTGAGTACTTCGAACTGCTCGTCGACAAGCACCTGGGCGACCTGGTGAACGTGAAGTTCGTTTTGTTTGGCATGGTGGGTGCGATCGGCGTAGGCGTGCATCTGTTGATCTTGCGCGCTCTGCTGCAGATTGCCGGCTTGAGCTTCGCCAAGGGTCAGGCCGTAACCACGTTCATCGTGATGATCCTCAACTTCACTTTGAACAACTCCGTAACCTATCGCGACCGTCGTCTCAAGGGATGGAGATTCTGGGGCGGCCTGCTGACCTTTTGCCTGGCTTGCGGACTGGGCGTTGTAGCGAATGTGGCCATCGCCAACGAGGCATTTCGTCGCGGAGTGCCGTGGGTGCTGGCGGCGATCACGGGGCTGTTGTTTTCTGCCGTGTGGAATTACGGCGTGACGTCAATGACCACGTGGCGGCAGGCACGCCGCAGCAGCGAGCAGCGGGCACGGAGGCGGCTGCAGGCCGAGCGGCGGGGCGATGAGGAGATGCCCGCGAAAACGGTGTGAAGCAAAATCGGAACAGCAAGTCACGAATAGAAAGACAAAAGAACCAGAGATGGAGCGGGCCGTGACAGCGCCGCCGCAGGCAGCAAATGTTGCCTGCGCCAGCTTTGCCGCCGCATACTGACAGACGGAATGATCTCTTCATTCGCAACCGGGATGTATGCTGGGTTGGGCGCAGCTGCGGCAGCGGGGCTGGCCGCGGGCGGGTTCTTCTATGCCTCGCTCTGGCCCGGCTCGCGAATCTTCGGCGAGGCTCTGACTGCGCCGGCGCGGCCCGGTGAGCTGGCGCTTACCTTCGACGACGGACCCAATGCAACATGGACGCCGAGGCTGCTGGATGCATTGGCGCACCACGATGTGAACGCAACGTTTTTTCTGCTGGGTAGCCGTGCGGAGGCGGAGCCGGACCTGGTACGACGGATCGCGGCGGGTGGGCACTCGATCGGGAATCACTCGTGGTCGCATCCAAACCTCGCGCGAACCCGAGCGCACCGAATACGCGAAGAACTCGCGCGAACGAAAACGGCGCTGGAGCAGATCACGGGAAGGCCGGTGAGGTTCTTCCGGCCTCCATTTGGAGCGCGGCGGCCCGCGGTGTTTCGTATTGCGCGTGCACTGGGTCTGGAGCCAGTGATGTTGAATGCGATGACCTCGGATTGGCGCGACCCGTCAACGGCGCGGATTGCGGACAACCTGGCGAAGAAGATCGATCGGCTGCACAAGCGCGGCCTCGCTGCCAACATCGTGTTGCACGATGGCGGGCACGACGACCCGAATGCAAATCGTGAGCCGTCGGTCATGGCGGCTGAGATGCTCATCCAGCAATACAAAAGCACGCATCGGTTTGTGACGCTGGATGCGTGGGTTTAATCGCCGCGCGGAATCGAGTCAACGGCTGTCCTAGTACCGCAGCATGAATCCAGCGGCCTGTAGGGCGATGGCGATTCCAAGCAACACTCCAACCAAAACTATGAACTGAAGCTTTTGCTTTTCGATCGCCAAATAGCCGATGGCATGGACCGCGGCAAACGCGAAGACTGCGTAGTTCCATCGCTGCAGGCGCTTCCAGCGGGGCGTACCGAGCGCGCGGAGAGAGAAATCGTTCGAGGTGGCAAAAAGCGCCGCAAGAAGGATCACACTGAACAATCCGGTGTAGTTGGCGAGGCCGAATAGGTCGTGGCGGATCGGAAATGTGTGGTGATGTTCCTGCGGACCGTAAACGTAGTAGAGCCACGGCCTGCCGCGCAGATGGACGCACTGGCCGATCACAGCGTGCACAATGCCGAAAATTCCGGCCCAGATGCCAAAATCGCGGCGGAGGTCGTTGGACGTGGGATTGGGCAGCTTCCGCAGCAGGGTCCACGGGCCGATGAGGAACGTGACCGCCAGCAGTGCGAGGGCTGGATATGCCGTAGCAAAGCTCAGGCGGCTGATGAGGTCGGCATGGGGGCGAGTGACAGAGAGCAGGACCGCACCGGCAGTTGCAATGAGTGCAATCGGCAAATGGTGCGCGTTCAGTCGACGCGCAATGCGGCGATTTAAGACCCGCGAACGCATACCAGTTGAGATGAACCCGCGCTGGCCTCAGGCTGCAAAGGCGCTCCGGGCAGCGGCGATGGTCGCCTCGACGTCAGCGTCGGTGTGGGCGTATGACATGAATGCGGCCTCGAATTGCGACGGCGGAAGCCAGACGCCTTGATTGAGCATGGCTTGGTGGAAGCGGCCGAAGGCAGCAGTGTCGGACAGCGCCGCTTGCTCGTAGTTCAGCACCGGGCCAGGAGTGAAGAACCAGGTCCACATGGAGCCGACGCGATTGGTGGTGACCGGGAGATCGGCGCGCGCAGCTTCTGCGGCGACGCCTCCGGCGACAGCTTTCGTCGCGGCTTCGAGGCGCGCGTAAACCTCGCTGGCGTGCTCCTGAAGATAGCTGATGGTGGCAAGGCCTGCGGCCATGGCGAGCGGGTTGCCGCTTAGCGTTCCAGCCTGGTAGACGGGGCCGAGCGGCGCGAGCCGATCCATGAATTTGCTCTTGCCGCCAAAGACTCCGACCGGCAGCCCTCCGCCAACAATTTTGCCTAGAGTCACAAGATCGGGGTCGAGCTTGTAGGACTGGCATGCGCCGCCGAGCGTGACCCGGAAGCCAGTCATGACTTCATCGACGATGAGCAGGGCCCCGTGTTGCGCCGTGAGATCGCGGAGCCCCGAGAGATAGCCGTCGGCCGGCGGAATGCACCCGGCGTTACCGACAATCGGCTCGACGATGATGGCGGCGATGGCATCGAGATGAGCGCCAAAAGCGGCCTCGACGGCAGCGAGATCGTTGTAAGGCAGGGCGATCGTCAGGTGCGCAATCTCGTCGGGCACGCCTGCCGATCCGGGAATCCCGAACGTGGCAACGCCGGAACCCGCTTTGACGAGAAGCCCGTCCGCATGGCCGTGGTAGCAGCCCTCGAATTTGACGATGAGCTTGCGCCCCGTCGCGGAACGGGCCAGGCGGATGGCCGACATGGTGGCCTCAGTGCCCGAGCTCACGAAACGCATTTTCTCGATCGCCGGATAGCATGAAGTGATGCGCTCGGCAAGATCGGCTTCCTCGGCAGTAGAAGCGCCGAAACTCGGCGAATTGCGCGCGGCGCGCTCAATGGCCTCAACGACCGGAGGAAAAGCATGGCCCAGAATCATGGGACCCCATGATCCGAAGTAGTCGATGTAGCGATTGCCGTCAACGTCGTAGAGGTACGCGCCTTCAGCGCGCTCAATGAATGGCGGTTCGCCGCCCACTGCGCGAAAGGCGCGCACCGGCGAGTTGACTCCGCCGGGGAAAAAGCGCTCAGCGCGCTGCTGCAAGGCCTGAGAGCGGGTGCGGTTCATGCTGGGTTCAGTATAGAAGGCGGTGCGACGCCGAAACCTTGCGTGTCACCTTTGCGCGGTCGAGTGCGCGCCGCTACAGATTTGGACCTTCGACGGATCGGCATCGGCGCGCGCGAACCGCCATCAGGTTGGAACCGATAGAGACACCGAAGAGCAAGCCGCAGAGAGCGTCGAGCCAGGCATGCGTAGCGGCGGAGTGCGCCACGGCGCCGGAGGGCCGGGCGAAGTTCCATAGAAGGAGGGCGCCGACAAGGGAGAAGTTGCCGAGGATCATCATGAATCGGGTTTTTGGATCGCGCAGACGATTGGATGCGCACATATCCCCTGGCTCCTTTCAGGCCTAGCCGTTGAAGCGATACCAAACCATCATGGACATCTTGACGATCACCATGGAGAACGCGACGGTGATCAAATCCCAACTGATGAAGTGGTCGTGGAAATAGCGGTACTCGAAGAGGCCGACCGCGACGAGAACGGCCACAATGCCGCCAAGGCTTGTCGAGCGGCGGCGATGTTCGAGAAAGCGCTCGTCAACAAACTTGCCGAATAACGGAACGCGGCTGAGAACGGGATGGGTCATGATCGTCTCTCCAGGTGAAAGATTTGGTCCGTAGGGCAGGAAAAGATGCGGGCGAAGGTGAGCGCCAGCTCGAGCGACGGCACGTAGCGGTTACGTTCGATGGAGTTGATGCTCTGGCGCGATACGCCGGCAGCATTGGCAAGCTGCTCCTGGGTCCAGCCGATGGCCATGCGAAGTTCCTTGACGCGATTGATGATGGCTGGAGTCATGTAAAGCCGACTTTCCATCCCAGAATAGCCGGAATTAATATTGATGTCAAGCCGACTTTCCATTTTGGTGGAGTTCTATGGCCGTCTCGCTCTTCGTTGCGATTTCTGTGGATTTTCCCCGGTCGAGAGAGTTCGTCGTTGGCTAGGGAAGGCAATGGCCCAGGCGGCTGTCGATGGTTCTTTCCGGATTTGCGAACAGGTTGCGGCTGCGCGCCAGGCGCGGCCGAGGCACGCGTTCGCGATTTGTTGGAATTACATCGCGCAATGCTGCTAGAATTCTGCTTTCCGGCTCATCTGCGCCGAAGCAACTCCCTGAAAAGAAAGCCCCGGCCGTGCCTCAAGAGAAAACACCCAAATCCGTTACCTATGCCGATGCAGGCGTGGATCTCGCTGCCGGCGACCGCGCCAAAGAGCACATCAAGTATTTGGCGCAGAAGACCTTTAATCGCAATGTGTTGGCAGGGATTGGCAGCTTCGGTGCGCTGTTCCGGCTCGATCTGCAGCGGTGGAAGAACCCGATCCTGGCGAGCTCGGCCGACGGGGTGGGAACGAAGCTGAAGGTGGCTTTCGAGCTGGGGCTGCACCAGACCGTGGGCGCCGACCTGGTGAATCATTGCGTGAACGACATTGCCGTGCAGGGCGCGACCCCGCTCTTCTTTCTCGATTACTTGGCTACCGGCAAGCTCGATCCGGATCTGGTGCAAACTGTGGTGAGCGGCCTGGCCGATGCCTGCAAGGCAAATGGCTGCGTGTTGATCGGCGGCGAGACAGCGCAGATGCCTGGCTTCTATTCCGGCGGCGAGTACGACCTCGCGGGATTCATTGTCGGCGCCGTGGACCGCGACAAGATGATTACAGGCGCGGCCATCAAGCCGGGAGACGTGCTGATCGGGCTGCCCTCCACCGGGCTGCACACCAACGGCTACTCGCTGGCGCGCAAGCTGCTGTTCGAAGTGGCCGGCTACAAGCCGACACAATACGTGACGGCGATCAAGGAGAAGGCCGGCGCGGCGCTGCTGCGCACGCATCGCAGTTATCTGCACGTGATCCAGAAGCTGGTGACGGGCGGAATGACGACGGGCATGGCGCACATTACCGGCGGCGGCATTACAGAGAACCTGCCGCGCATCCTGCCCAAGGGCGTGACGGCGCAGGTGGAGATCGGCTCCTGGCCGGTCCTGCCTATCTTCGAGCATCTGCGGGAACTGGGCAACATTCCGCAGGAAGAGATGCTGCGCACCTTCAACATGGGCATCGGGCTGATTGCGGTGATTCCGGCGGCGAAGTTTACGCGCGCAAAGAATCTGCTGGACCGCGCAGAAGAGAAGTTTTACGTGATCGGCCGCGTGGCCAAGGGCGAGCGCCGCGTGCAGTACACGTGAGCGCTTGCGGGCGTTATGGCCAACCTAAGGCGATGAAATCCTCCAACCATATCATCCTGAGCGAAGTTTGGCGCGTCTCGGCGCCAAGCGGAGTCGAAGGATCTGCGGGTGCTTTTCGACTGGGTGAAGGCGGTGGATCGGGGCGCAAGCCCGCTCGGCTCGGCATTCTGCTTTCGGGCCGAGGCTCCAATTTTCTTGCCATTGCTGAGTCAATTCGCACCGGACGGCTGAACTGCGCCGAGATCGCTATTGTCATCTCAAACTTGGCAGAAGCGCCGGGGCTCGCCAAGGCGAAGGAGCTGGGCCTGGCCACGGCGGTCTTCGTTTCCAAAGGCCGCAAGCGCGAGGAACACGATGCTGATGTGGCCGCCTGCCTGAAGGCGCATCATGTCGACCTGGTTTGCCTGGCCGGCTACATGCGTCTGCTCTCGCCGCAGTTTGTGGCCGCGTTCCCGCATCGCATCCTCAACATCCATCCCTCGCTGTTGCCGGCCTTTCCGGGACTCGACGCGCAGGAGCAGGCGTTCAACTACGGAGTGCAGGTAACGGGCTGCACCGTGCACTTTGTGGATGAGGAATTGGATCACGGAGCGATCATCGTTCAGCGCGCGATTCCGGTGCTCGAGACAGATGATGCGCATTCGCTCGCCAATCGCATCCTGGCAGAGGAGCACATCGCTTACACCGAGGCGATCGCACGCGTGGTGAGCGGGCAGTACGAGATGCGGGCCAGAAGGTACGTCAAGAAAGCAGGAAGCAAGGAGTAGCCAATAGCGCGTTCGGCTGCCGCGGTGCTCGCGGCGGACTTGCGGATGGCCCACCCGAGGCTGGACTGCACCCCAAGCGCTGTCAACCCCTCAACCCTCCCGCACTCACTCCATCTCGCACATTCCAAACGTACGATTCCGCCTGCACACCCTGCAGATTATTTCCACCAATTCCCTACACTCGGAAATAGACAGAGCGGTCTCCTTCATAGGGTGGCTCGGAGCGACGGTCGGGCATTGGCCGCCGTTCCCGGTCCGTCCCCCTTTTCTGAGGCATTGCACCAAAACGGTGACAAAGCCCCGACAGGCCGCCTGTAACCCCTTGTCTTCGACTATTTTGCCAAATAACCCCGGAAGTATGGACTTTACGCAAGGGGTGCGCTCCCAAAATTCAGATCGACGCTAGGAGGTGGCCGGTGAGAGTCTTTTTGCTGGGGTATTCTGCTCTAGTTAAGGGGCATGTAGATGGACATAGCGTTCCTTGTTATTGCTGTGCTTGGGGTTGTGTTTGGCGCCATAGCCATACTTCCGCCATTGGGCATCGACATTCGCATCTTCGGGAGGTCAAAGATGGCGAATGAAGCACGCGTTGAGGGCAGGAGATTTAAAAGGCCGTGGCTTGCGTTCGCCGTGCTTGCAGTAAGCGTATGCCTGTCGGCAAGCGCGTTTTATTATTTCTTCCGCCCACGTATTGAAATAAAGACTGTGACGGAGTTCACGGGAAGCTGTGCGTTTAGAGCTAAAATAGCCGCCGAAATACAGAAGAATTTCGTACAAGACAGCTATGCGTACAGGCACCTTCCTCCAGAATCTACGAGTGTGGAAGAAATTCAAAATGACGAAAATGTGTGGTCTGGGCGAGTAAGAAACTACCTAAAATTGAACTTCCCTAACTATGTTCAAAGGTTTGAGGACGCGCACGATGATCAACCAATAGCCACGGATCATGTTGCCAGGGTGACTCAAATCCAAAGTGATCTATCACTCAAGGAGAGTTTCTTGAGTGATCTCGAGGCTGGCCTGACTGCCGACTGCTCTACTACGCCGCAGTGAGTTACTTGCAGTCAAGCGTTGCCCGACGCGACACATCAGAAACACAAGGAACCCGCAGCCACGCGGGTTTTCTTGTGCCTAAAATACTACTACTTCGGCCATCCCTCAGCTGGTTTCTTCTTAGATAGAGATTTCTTCACGGCATCCTGCCACTTACCCTCAATCTTGAGAGTGTCCGGCTTTGGTCCGGTCTTGGCAGGTTTCTTCTTCTTTGTGATCTTACGCATGGAATGGCGATCCTTTGTAGGTCAGCCGCTTTCCCTCTGCCGATTTTACCGCTGCGATAGTCCGCTCGCCGTCGTTCTGTTTGCGATGGTTCCAGAGGAAATCGTATTGCCACAGGTAGCGGTGAAGGTACTCGCGGCTGACATTGTGGTAGATGCCCACGATCCCGCGCTTCACCAGGGCATGACTACTCTCGACCGTGTTGGTTGTCACGTCGCCTATTGCATATTGGCCTAGCTTGTGCCGAATCCTATGATGGCCGCCCTCGAATGGCAGATTCAGGCCCCTATATGCGATGTAATCGTCGGTCATCACTCTGGCACGCGGATCAACGACGTTCATGATTTCTTTCTTGAGTGTCCTACCCGTTACGTCCGGAATAATTCTGCGCCGAATCTCGCCGCCTCTTTCGACAGCGGCAAACACAATGCTCTTGTTTGACTTTCTCCCCCGGTTATCAATCCACTTGTAACGCGGTTTGCCGCCTACAAATGTCTCGTCGATTTCAACTGTTCCTGTCAGTGGCTTGGGGTTCGGAAAAAACGGAAGGTCTGGAGCCATGGCAAAACGAATGCGATTCATTAGGAATAATGCGGACTTGTAGCTAATCTGGCAGTTCCTTTTGATCTCAAGCGCTGACACGCCTTTCTTGCTTGAGCACGCACGCCAGAACGCATACGCCCAATGACGGAGCGGAATCCGCGACTCTTCATAAACGGTTCCGATTCTCACAGTGTACTGCTCTTTGCAATCGCGGCAGCGCCAGAGGAACCGTTTGTTGCGCTCGCCAGTCTTGGCATCGGTCATTTTATAGACTTCAATGCTGCCGCACTTCACGCAGCACGGGGTATCGCTCCACCGCTGCTTTTCGAAGAATTCTACCGCTGCCAACTCGTCGGAGCACGCCAAAGGAATATCCGCAACCAATTTGGATTTCGAGAGATTGTGGCGATCTTTTTTCATGATTCTAATTTTATACATAACGCAAGCATTGTGTCAAGTAAAAAATTGATCCACCGTGAGGTATTGACAAACTGTCCCATTGGGACAAGAATAGAGAAGTAGTTTGGTGCGCTAGACGGGATTCGAACCCGCACGGAGACTAAGCCTCCAACAGCTCCCAAGGCTGTCGCGGCTACCGATTACGCCACTAGCGCACTGCATGAGCGGCCAGCGTTTCTTTCCCTCCTAAGGACAGACGCTGGCCGCTTTCCTTTTACTGAATCGTCGCAGCCTCCTCCTTGGCTTGTTGGGCAACCATGCGGAATGAGTATTTCCCGCGTCGCACGCAAAGCTCCTCGCGGTCTGTTAAGCGCTTCAACACACTGTACAGATACGCACGGTATTTGAACTGATCTTGAACATGGCTCCAGATTTCCGTGGGAGTCATGCCGTGCGGATTCTGGCGGAGCAAATCGCGGATGGCATCTGTCTTGCTTTTGTGCTCTGCAATCTGAATCGGCTCAGGCTCAGACGCTGATGCAGCTATCGAGGGTACCGAGGCTGTGTTCGGTAGCTGTAGCTGCTCCTGCTCTGCGGCATGTTTACGCGCTGTCTCTTCAGCCATCACGGCATTGTAAGCAGTGCTCCAGCCTTGGAATTGCTGTTGGGCAACGGCGAGAGCTTGTTGTGCCCTCTGAAAGTCGGCCTGCGCCTTTACGTGCGCTGCCTGCATGGCCTGAAACTCCTGCGTAGCCGCTTGCAATTTCACCTGCGCGTCATGGTGACGATTACGTAGTTCTTCCAATAGGGCGGTCTGATCTTTTGCCACTCGGTATTCCCTCCTAAGGAATGACCTATAGTAGCATACCGTCCTACCTACCTGTCTACCTCGCAGTCAATTGTGATATATGTGACTATTTCTGGGGAGGGTCTTGCGTAAAGTCCATACTTCCGGAAAAATTGCGTGGTGACGAACCAGAATCCGCCCACCAACAGCAAAATGATCAAGAGAATCCGGCTCAGTCTCATCGTTCTTACGCCCGAAATACCTTCCTTCATGTGTTACGGCGGCAGCGGGGCAAAGTTCCACCGCACGAGGCGCGGCCACCTCTTTTTATTGTAGAGACAAGTTCTGCCGCAATTTGTTGCTCTCGGCCTTCAGGCGAGGCCACAGTCCCAATACCTGCTCGCGCAGGGCAGCAATATCACCCGAATTATCAAGAACATAGTCGGCCTGAGCGGCTTTCTCCGCGTCGGGAACCTGGTGCGAAAGTCGATTGCGCGCGTCGACTTCAATGGCGGCCCGGTCAGCCATACCTGGGGCAACGCGAGCGGCGTAGCGGGCGATTTTGAGATCGTCGGGCGCGGTGACCACGATGATGCGGTCGATCCGGCTGCGCCAGTCAGCGAGCGGGCTGTCTTTCCCGCTCATTGCCAAGGCGTCGCGCACCGCCTCGAAGATCAGCGCGGATTCAATGACGGCAATGGCTGAGGGATCACGAGCGAAGATATCGTCCATCCAGCGCGCCTGGGCCTCGATCACGGGCGGGTGCACAATGGCATTCAGCTCCTGCAGGCGTCCCTCGCGAAAGGCAAGTTCAGCGAGGCGAGCGCGGTTGAGGCGGCCGTCGTGGCTGACAACCTGGGAGCCGAAGTGGCGGACAATTTCCGCGTAAACGGTCTGACCTGGCTCCATCATTTCGCGGCCCAGTGCGTCCGCTTCAATCACCTGCGCGCCGAGTTCGCGGAGCATCGCGGCAACGGTCGATTTGCCGCTGCCCAACCCGCCGGTAAGACCGGCGCGCAGCATCGGTTACAGCCCCCGCCGCAATTTGGCGGCGTGCACCGTATTGGCCATCAACATGGCGATGGTCAGAAGGCCCACGCCGCCAGGCACGGGCGTGTAAGCACCGGCGATTTCAAACGCCCTGGGATCGATGTCGCCGATGACGACGGACCCGCGCTTCGCGAAAGCTGCCTCGCGCTTGGCATTGCCCTTGAAGAAGCGGTCGAATTCCTCGCGCGTGTTCACGCGGTTCATGCCGACATCGATAAGCGTGGCGCCCGGCTTGATCATCTCTGGCGTGATGAAGCCTGCGCGGCCGATGGCAGCAACGAGGATGTCAGCCTGACGAGTAATGGCTGGCAGGTCGCGCGTCTTGGAGTGGCAAATCGTGACTGTCGCGTTCTGGTGCAGAAGCAGCATGGCGACCGGCTTGCCAACAATATCGCTGCGGCCCACGACGACGGCATGCTGGCCGGCGACCGGAATCTCGCTAAGCTTGAGAATCTCAATCACGCCCGCCGGCGTGCACGGCGCCAGCGCAGGGCGGCCGGCGAGCAGACGGCCGGCATTCACAGGATGAAAGCCGTCGACATCTTTCGCGGGATCGACGGCGTCAAGCAGTGACTTCGCGTCGACGTGCGGCGGAAGCGGCAGTTGGATCAGGATGCCGTCGATATTGTCGCGCGCGTTGAGTTGAGCGACGAGCGCGTGCATCTCGGCGGTGGTGACGGTGTCAGGCGGCGTGATGAGATCGCTATAAAGACCCAGCTCAGCGCAGGCTTGCACCTTGCTGCGGACGTAGATCTCCGACGCGGGCACATGGCCCACCAGCACCGCGGCAAGCCCCGGCCTCACACCGCGGGTGCCGAGCGCCTTCACTTCTTCGGCCACTTCCCGCTTGATGGCCGCGGCGATCGATGAGCCATCCAGAATCTTTGGCATTCTCAGCTCCAAAATTCATGGTAACGTCTCGCGCTCACGCAAAGTGCCCCAAACAAAGACGATTTCCGGCAGCGGTGTCCTTAGGCCCCGCTCGCCAACCGATCCACGCGCGGCGATGTGTGGCGCCGCACGGAAGTCTGAATGTGTTCTAAATCACATGACAACGTGAACCAACTCACATACAGCACCCGCTTCTATGCCTATTTTCAGAGGTGTCGGAAGTGCACCAAATCACACGATAGATCACAGCGGACCCTTCCGGCAGTCACTCGACGGAGACATCGTTTCATGAGTGCTCTGAAGGATGCAGGACATTTGTTCCGGTTTGCCGGCCTCTTTGTGATTGCGTTCGTAGTGTTCCTGGTGGTTCGCAGTTACGTGGTTCCAAAGACCTTTGGGCAGTATGGACACTATCGCGCGGCGGCGATCGGCGAGATTGCAGATCATCCCATGAAATTTGCGGGGCACGAGACCTGCGAGACCTGCCACACCGATATTGCCGACACCAAAACCAAGGGTGCCCATGCGCACGTGAATTGCGAAGCCTGCCACGGAGCACTGGCCGTGCATGCCAACGATCCAACGTCAGTGACGCCGGCTAAGCCGGACACAGCGGTACTGTGCGCGCGCTGCCACACAGCGAGCGCAGCCAAGCCCAAGGGCTTTCCGCAGGTCGATCCGGCGGATCACTCAAGCGGCGCTCCATGCCAGACCTGCCATAACCCACACAGCCCGGCCATTGGTGCTGACACCGGCACAAGCGCGGCCAAGGGAGGTGCGCAATGAACATCAGCCGTCGTCATCTACTGATCCTGTTGCCCGCTGCGGCTGTCGCGTGGAAGCATGTGCTGGCCGGAACACCGCAAGATTCTCCGAATTACCAGACGAGCGAGCACTGGTGGGGCATGCTGATCGACATTCCCAAGTGCATTGGCTGTGGCAATTGCGTGCGCGCCTGCCAGACTGAAAACGACGTGCCCGACGGCTTCTTCCGCACCTGGGTGGAACGGTATCACCGATCCGACATCCATCTTGAGAGCCCCGAGGTGATCTCGCCCGACGGCGGCAAGGAAGGATTTCCGCCCGTGCCCGAAGGGGCGGAGGGAGACTACTTCTTCGTTCCCAAGATGTGCAACCACTGTACGGATTCGCCCTGCACGCAGGTTTGCCCGGTGGGCGCCACCTTCATCAGCCCTGATGGCGTGGTGCTGGTGGATCAGAAATACTGCCTGGGATGCGCCTATTGCGTGCAGGCCTGCCCGTATGGCTGCCGTTACATTCATCCGACGAAGAAGGTTGCGGACAAGTGCACGCTGTGCTACCACCGGATCACCAAGGGACTGACGACGGCCTGCTGCGAGGCATGCCCCACGGGAGCCCGGCAACTGGCGGATTTGAAGAATCCCAACGATCCGATTCACGCGTTCCTTAAGACGCACAGTGTGCAGGTATTGAAGCCGCAAATGGCGACGGGTGCGAAGGCTTTTTACAACGGGCTGGACGGATCGGTGCGGTAAGGCAGAGGGCAAGGGAGCAAGGGAGCTAGCAGCTAGGAGCTGTTGTTATGAGCGGTGTCGTAGGCTACATGTATCCGAACGAGGTAACGCTCTATTGGAGCGTGCTGATCGTTCTGTATCCGTTTATTACGGGGTTGGTGGCGGGTGCGTTCATTCTGGCGTCGCTGGAACGCGTGTTTCGCGTGGAAGCGGTGAAGCCGACCTACCGGCTCGCACTTTTGACTGCGCTGGCGTTCCTGTTGGATGCGCCGCTTCCTCTTCAACTTCACCTCGGCCATCCGGAGCGCTCGCCGGAGATGTATTTCACTCCGCATAGCACCTCGGCCATGGCGATGTTCGGTTATGTGTATTTGTGGTACCTGATGGCGGTGCTGGTTTTCGAGATCTGGCTCGACTACCGGCGCGACATCGTGCTTTGGTCGCAGGAGTCAAAGGGTCTGCTGCGTGCGATCTACAAGATCATGTCCCTGGGCTCGAGCAACATCAGCGAGCGCTCGCTCCACATCGACGAGAGGGTCGGCTGGATCGTGACGCTGGTGGGCATCCCATCGGCGTTTCTGCTGCATGGGTACGTGGGATTCATCTTCGGATCGCTCAAGGCCAATCCATGGTGGTCGTCGCCGCTCATGCCGGTGGTGTTCATCTTCTCGGCCATGGTTTCGGGCATCGCCGCGGTCATGCTGATCTACATGGCGGTGACCAAGCTGCGCCGGCAGTCAATCGACATGCGTTGCATCGATACCATCGCGATGTACATGTTCTATATCTTCATCATTGATTTCAGCCTGGAGATGCTCGACCTGGTGCACCGCATCTACGAGGCCGACGAATCGTTCCGCAGCCTCGATTTCATGGTTCACACCAAGCTCTTCTTCTCGCAGATTGTCGTGCAGATTATCATCGGCACCATTGTTCCGCTGGTCCTGCTCTTCATTACGCAAGTTGCCAGGATCCGCGAGGTAATTCGCAAGCGAATTTACGTTCTCTGCGGCTGTCTCATTCTCATCAGCGTCTTTGCCATGCGCTGGAACGTGGTCATCGGCGGGCAACTGTTTTCGAAGAGCTTCCTGGGCTACACCACCTACAAGATGGACCTGGTGACGCGCGAGGGCCTGTTCGTCGCCATCGGTTTGACCATCCTGCCGCTTGTCTTCCTGTGGGTGTTGCTCAAACTTCTGCCCCCGTGGCCTGAAAAGAACCTGCATGAAGCCGCGGCCGGCGACTGAGGCCAGACTCGTCTGCGCCGGATCGGGTGGGAACGATGAACGATCCTCCTGACGGAATCGACCGACTGGCCGAACGGATTGAAGCTCTCGAGCGATGCGTACATGCGCTGGAGCCGCGAGTGGACGCGCTGGAGCATCCGCTCGCAGCGCGATGGCCTAAGCCCAGGCAAGACGCGGAAACGGCGGCCGCCCCGGCGCCTGCCGCGGCCGGGTCGATCGTCGAGTCGGGAACCCTGTTCCCTGTGCTGGGCAAGGCGCTGCTTGGCATAGCTGGCGCCTACGTGTTGCGGGCAGTAGAAGAGGTAAGTTTCCTTCCTAAGTCGGCTGTTGCCTACGCAGGCATTGTGTACGCACTCCTGTGGCTGGTGCTGGCCACGCGTACGCGTGGCGGACCACGATTTACGAGCACGATTTACGCGTGCACTTCGGCGCTGATTCTTGCCCCCATGCTCTGGGAGCTCACTTTGCGCTTCGAGGTGTTGTCGCCGGCGATGTCTGCCGGCGTGGTGGCCGCCTATGCGCTTTCAGGGGTTGGCCTGGCGCGGAAGCGCGCGGCGGCGCCGGTGCTGCGCGTAGCCTTGATTGCCGCGGCGGGACTCGCATTCGTGCTGGCGATTGCCTCGCACGCGATGATGCCGTTCCTTGTTGTGCTGCTGCTCTTCACTGGAGTATGCGAGTTTGTCCCGGCGCTCGATCACATGATCGACATCCGCGCAGTGGTCGCGCTCGCGGCCGATGCTGCCATCTGGATGCTGATCTTTACTTATTTCTCCCCGCAAAATGCGCGCGAAGATTTCCCAGGGCTCAGCCGGGCAGTTTTGCTCGCGCCCGGCTTAGCGATGTTTGTAATGTTCGCGGCCGCAATAACCATTCGTACCGTGTTGCGCGCACGAAAGATCACGGCCTTCGAAACAGTCCAGACCATCATCGCGTTTCTACTCGCCGCGGTGAGCGTTGCCGACTTCGGGCAACCGGCTGGCATGATGATGCTCGGTGTGCTTTCCCTGATTCTCTCGGCAACATGCTACGCAGTGGTTTTTACGATCTTCGAGCGCGCCCCGGAGCGGCGCAATGCAGTGGTCTTTGCCGCGTGGGGCGCGGCGCTGTTTCTTGGCGGGAGTTTTCTGTGCCTGCCGCCGTTTTCGGCAGTCGCGGCCCTCGGCGCAGGAGCGATTGCTGGAATCGTGGTGGACCGCTGGAAGAACCAGCCGGCTTTTGAGTTCTATGGATTGGTGTTCCTTCTGGCCGCGGCTGCGGCGTCGGGGTTCCCGGGATTTGTCGCAAGCGCTCTCATCGGAAGCCCATCAGGACGTCCGGCTTTGAGCGCATGGCTGATTGTTCTTTGTGGCGTTCTCTGCTACGCTGCGGCGAATTCGCGCGAGCACGAACCCCGAGGATTGCAGACGATACATCTCTTGCTCGCCGCATTGGCGGCCGTTGGCGTAGCGGCCTTACTTGTGCGAGGGTGGTTCGGGCTCGTCGCGTCGCAGGTCACAACCGGCCCGCATCACTTGGCGCTTATCCGGACGCTGACGCTATGCGCAATGGCGCTTGCCCTCGTGTTTAGCGGGGCGCGCAGCCACCGCGTGGAGTTGACGCGCCTGGGCTACGCCGCGCTGGCCTTCGTCGCAGCGAAGCTCGTCTTTGAAGACCTGCGCCACGGGCATTTGGCCTACATCGCGGCTTCCTTCTTTCTTGTTGCCCTCACCTTGATCGCGGCGCCGCGTATGGCGAGAGAAAAGCAGAAAGCGTAAGGACTCCAGATCGAGGCTTCCCACCCTTGCCGCAATCAAGCCGCGGCCAGGATGGGGCAACGGGCGGTCAATGCCGCACAGATCTGCGGCACCGTCTAGCGCGCGATCCCCGGAGGGTAAACTGGGTGCGGCTTCGCGCCAAATCGCTCTTCGCCGCGCAACTTCATCTTGCTGATGTGCACGTCGTAGTCAGCGCCGGACAGCAACGACTCGAGCACGAACGTCTCTGCGCCATCGCTCTTCAACTCGCGATAGCGATAAATGCCCACTTCGCCCGCGCTGTTTTCCGTGCCCGTAGAGGGCGCTTCCAAAAAGCGTTGCGCATCGGCCACGGTGGGTGTGGCGTGACTCCCTTCATCCGTCAGGCTCTCGGCCGCATACGAGCGAATCAGCTTGGTCCAGTAGCGCGAAAGGAGATCGGTATTGGCGAAAAGATCAGCCCATACGATCTCTCCGCGCACAGCCACCACCACGCCGACGGCATGTTCCTCGCGCAGCTTGGCCAGGGCCTGCTCATGGGCGCTCATTACTTGCGAGGCCGCTTCGTCCACTTTCTTGCTGACTTCGGGACTTTCCATCACTTTGGCGTAACTGGTGGTGCCCAGGGGAAGTGCCGCTCCGCGACCGAAGCCCTCGGCCGGAGTGCCAGGGACTGGCGGTGCGGCGGTCACCTCCATCTGCGCGATGGCGCCATGGACCGAGTTCCATACCTGCTGCTGATCCTGGTCGACCATGGCGCGTTCGCGCACCCCAGGCTGAACCATGAAGCTTTTTGCGGTCGATCCGGCCGAGGCGCCGAAGCTATCCGAGCTTCCCGTCCAGCGGCCGGGCTCGATGCAAAAAACCGACAGATCGATGGGATCGGCATTCGCGGGCACAATGCGGTCCTTGGCAACGATGCGGTCCTGCTTGCCGCCAGTCACAACTTCACCAGCCAGCAGCAGCAGAGGTCGCCTGGAGTGATTCACCAGAACCAGCGTGTTCACCTGGTCGCCGCGATAGGGGTACGCCGGGACGGGGCTCCCACCGTTTCGTGGCCGCACGAGTCCTTGCGCGCGGCCTGCCTCGGTCACCTCCACTTCTTCATCCTTCAGGCCTTCATCGAGCGTAATGAACGGTGTTTCGGCCAGCGATTTGCCGTCGGCCCTCACCACCGGGAAGAGCAGAAGATTGCCGCTCGCGATGGGATCGAGTACGCGGTATGGACCGCCTTCGGCCTGCGAAGGGCCGCCAGCCGCGTTCACGCCGTTGCCATGCTGCCATGCCACCATTGCGAAAAGCAGCACTGCCAGAACCCCTATTTTGCCCAGGTTTTTCATGGATTTCCTCCGCCGGATCTTTGATCTACTGCACCCGCCTTCAACCCGGAGAACGGGGCGGGTGAGGGTTCTTGCAGGTTTTTTTTGCGCCAAGGAACAGGTCAGAACTTTCGCTCCCGCTCCGGGTTCGTCGAATAGGAGAGTCGTCATTTTAGGCGTATCTTGAGGGCGTGGGGATGGCGCCAACGGAATCCGCAGCGAGCGCGGTGAGCGCGGAGATCGACGCCCGGCCAGGAGCGATTAATCGCATTCTGGTTGAGGAGCTTTGGCGCGCGTGTGACGCATCGAGCTGGGGTCTGTCTGATGACGAGTTCGAGCAGATCCTGGTGGATTTGGCGATCGCACAAAACTTTGGGCTTGCAAGAGGCGTGGTTGCGACGCTGCATCAGCAGGCTGCTTTCTTTCACGGCTTATGCCTGGCTGACATGGTGTTGGCGCGCGCCTGCGCGTGTGGAAACGAGCGCGCGTGGGAGCACTTTCTCGGAAACTACCGGCAGCCTCTCATCCGTGCGGCCGTCGCCATAACCGGCAGCGAGACGCTGGGCCGCGATCTGGCCGACCAGCTTTACGCGGAGCTGTATGGCTTGACTGAGCGCGATGGCGCTCGGCGTTGCCCGCTCCTCTCCTATCGCGGCCGCGGTTCGCTGATGGGCTGGCTGCGTACGACGCTCGCCCAGCGCCATGTGGATCATTACCGCCGCGCGCGTCGAGAAGAGCCACTGGAAGAGGTTGACGCGCCGGCCGATGACCCGGCGCCGCAGACGACGGCTCACGAACTTTCGCTTTTGGAACTCGCGGTGGAAGAAGCGGTAGCGAAGCAGCCGGCGGAGGAGCGCTATCTGCTGGCGACCTATTATCTCGACGGCCAGACACTCAAGCAGATTGCTCAGGCACTCGGCGTTCACGAGGCGACGGTGAGCCGCAAGCTGCAAAGAGCAACTTGCGCAATCAGAAAGCTCGTTCTCAAGAACCTTGAACGCGGCGGCCTGAGCCGGCGCGCGGCGCAGGACGCCCTCGGCGCCGATCCGCGCGATCTCGATGTGAACCTGAAAAAACTGCTGCAAAATTCGCAAACGGAGGCGTTCCAGGAACAGGCGGCACGATGAGTGCGGCAATCGATGCGATGAAAGCGACCAGCCAACACGAGTTTCATCCTGATGCGGAGCGACTGAACGCGTTCGCCGAGCTGGCGCTGGGCCAGAGCGAGCGCGACGAAGTGCTCGAGCATCTGGCCGTGTGTGGCCGTTGCCGTCAGGTGATGGCGCTGGCGCGAGAAGCGGCAGAGACGGAGGCCGTGGCGGAAAGTGCGGCGCAGGCGTCGCGGGGTCCAGTGATTCAGGCAAATGCATGGTGGAAGCAATGGCGCATGGTTTGGGTTCCCACTACAGTCGTAGCCGCATTCGCCGTGGCATCCGTCTCCATCTACCTCCGGCAGGTCGAACAGCGCGAAACGACGATCAGGACGGCAAAGATGGCTCCCAACCAAGGCACGGGGCCGGCCTCAGCTCCCCCGCCTGCGGAACAAGCGAAAGCCGCGCCGCCAGCATTACCTGCGCCTGCGACGGCAGCGGCCAAATCGCCCAAGGCGAGGAATTCGGGTGCGACTCCGGTTGAACGGCAGCGCCCGCATCGGGAACCTCTCGTCGACAGACTTCAACCGCTTCCACCTCCGCCTCAACCAGCCGCTCCGGTAAACCTGGCGCCGGGACTCGCGAGCGAAGGTTTCCTGCGTGGAGGAGCACCAGCCATCTACCAGTCGTCGGCCTCGGCGCAGTGGCAACCCGAGAAGAAGGAACAGGATCGCGAGAAGCAGCAGGCTGAGAACGGCGTGCTGCACGGAGCGCTGTTCGCCGCCAAAGCAGCATCGCCGCCCGCAGCGCACAACGCAACTCCTGCTCCTCCAGCCGCCACGGAATCGGTTGTGGTCACCCCGGCCGCTCCGGAGCTTGAAACACGAACGGCCGCAGGTGGAAGTTTCGAAGCGCTGGAAAGTGCGTCGGCGAGCAGGCCCATTGCCGCACGCATGGCGAGCATGATTCGGCTTCCCGGCGGTCAGCATGCGGTTTCTACTGTCTCTTCCGGCAAGGTCGTCTTGGCCATCGACCAGGCCGGCGCTCTTTATATCAGCCGGGATCAAGGCGGCACGTGGGATCGCGTCCTCCAGCAGTGGACGGGTCGCGCCGTCCTCGTACGCACACAACCGATGCCGCCCGCCGCCGCAACCCCGCTGCCTGAAGCGGAACAAGAAGCGAAGCCTTCGTCTGGAACGAAAGAAGTGTCTCCTTCCGCAACAACTTTTGAAATTGTGAATGACAAAAGTCAAGTGTGGTGGAGCAGCGACGGCCGCATTTGGACTCCGAAATGACCTGTGGTGTGCGCCACCTCGCCAGTGCCGCGCGATTTCCGCTATAGAACAGCCTGTATCCAGCCGAAGAACTGCATACGTGGATGTACCAATCCGTCACTGCGCACGGCATCGCGTCCGGCATGGTGTCCGCCACCGGGCACAACGCTGCGTCGGAGACCTGCACGCAAGGAAAGAGCAAAATCCGCGCGGCGTGCACGAAGTTGCGGAGACGAAAGGGGACTGACATTGGGGGTGGCCGAGATCAGCGAGCGTAGCGGACAAGCGGCTAATCAACCCTGGGCCTATCTTCACCTGCCGCCATTTCCTCAGGTCGCCGTCAGGGTCCTGCAACTGGCTAACAACGAGAATGTGCAGTTGCATCAACTCTGCGATCTGATTTCGTCTGACCCCGCGTTTGCCAGCGAAGTTCTCACGGTCGCGAATTCCCTTCTCTACGCTCCGCGCTATCCCTCGACCAGCATCTTGCAGGCTGTAGCAGTGCTCGGCGCCAACACGCTGCAGGGGATGTGCGTCACAGTGGGCGTGCGCGCGTACCTGGGCAAGGCAATGAGCTACCCGGCGATGCGTAATCTTTGGCGGCATAATCTGGCGTGCGCCATGATTGCCGAACGGTTGGCCGAGTCGGGATTCATCGACAAAGATCTGGCTTACACTTCAGGCATTCTGCACGACATTGGGCGCATGGCACTAGCAGTGGTTCAACCTAAGGGCTATGCAGCCTTGCTCGAGACGCATCATGGAACCGCCGTCTCCGTACTTCAAGCGGAGCGTGAACTCTTCGGCTGGGATCACTGCGAGACGGGTCGGCAACTGATTGGCGACTGGAAGCTGCCTCCCAGCTTTGAGGCCGTGGTCGCGGATCATCTCCTGCCGCGGCGCACTGACGGCGCATGGGACGTGGCCGAATTGGTGAAGGTCAGTTGCGCCATGGCCAGCACAGTGGGTTACGCCTCATTTCAGGGATGCGAAACGGCTGCATATGCCGATCTATTGGACCAGCTGCCGGCCAGGGAACGCAGGCTCTTCAAGGCTGATGCCGAGGCCCTTCACCGGCAAATCGACGAGAACATTCACGCAATCGAGTCAGTTTAAACTTGCGATCTCCTTCCTGAACTGATTTCGCCGGGACCGCTCAAGCTCGCGGCCCGGCGCTTTTTTTGCTAGCCCCGCATTAGCTTGCGCTGCAACTGCTCCAGCGTCTGGCCCTTGGTTTCAGGGAAGAACAAACCCACGACAATCAGCTGCACCACCGTCGCGGCGGCGAAGAAAACGAATGGCGTTCCCTGGCTGAAGCTGTGAGCCAGAATCGGAAATGTGAAAAGAATCGCCATGTTGATGGCGGAGAGGCTGGCGTTGCCCACGCCCTGGCCCTTGGCTCGAACCGCGTTGGGAAACACTTCGCCGATGTACACGAACACCACGAGTCCCTGCGAAAGAGCAAAAAAGGCAATGAACAAAACCAAGAGAGGCAGCAGCGCTGACTGGTGGCTATTGGAGTTGAAAATCCAAGCCACGCCGGAAAGACAAACCGCGTCGCCGATAGCTCCCACAATGAGCAGAGTCTTGCGGCCAAATCTGTCGATCATTGCCATTCCCACCAGCGTGAAAACCAGATTTGTGGCGCCAATGGCGATGGCTTGCGAATCGCTGGAAAGCTGGTTGAAGCCGGCTGCAGTAAAGATGGTGTGTACATAACTGAGAATGGCGTTGATGCCGGTTAACTGATTGAAGGCCCCGATGGCAATGGCCAGGAAAAGCGGATAGCGATACTTCCACTGGAAAACCGGCTCGTGCACGGTTGCGTGTTCGGCCTGGAGCGCAGCTTGAATATCGGCCAGCTCGGCCTTGGGATCAGGCGCGCCAACGAGGCCGAGAACTCGAAGAGCTTCGTCAATCTCGTTACGCGACACCGACCAGCGCGGCGAACGCGGGATGAAGAAGAGCAGGAGGAGAAAAACAAGCGCCGGCGCAGCCGCAACGCCCACCATTACGCGCCATTCCAGTGCGCCCAGGCTCGCCAGCCGCACCAGGTAGTTTGAGATGAGGCCAATCAGAATCCCTGAAACCACATTAATCTGAAATGCGCCCACAAGACGGCCGCGCCATTGAGCTGGTGCGAGCTCCGCGATGTATACCGGCCCCGCCACAGAGGCTGCTCCGATGGCGAATCCGCCGACGAAGCGTGCTACGAGCAGCATGGGCCAACCGACGGAAAAAGCCGCGGCCAGCGCGGCGAGCGTGTACAGCACAGCCGCGCCGCGGAGCGTGGCACGCGTGCCGATGCGCTGCCCGATCACGCCCGCGGCGAAGCACCCCAGAATGTTGCCGATGGGCGAAGCGGCCACCGTGAGGCCTATCCCGCGCGGGCTGAGGTGATAAAGACGGGTGACCGTATCGATGAATCCGGAGATAACAATGGTGTCGAATCCATAAAGCAGGCCACCGAGCGCGCCTGTCAATGTGGCTTTGATGAGCTTGGAGTTGGGTCGCATCGATCTTTGTCCTGAAAGTTCCAAACCATAGTACAGATTGCTGGTGCATGCGGCAAACTCCGATCCAGAAAACTCTTGATCGTGCGCCGCCTCGGTGTGACTAAAGTCCCTGACCCACAGGATGCAAATCATTAGCCTCGAGTCAACAGGGGGTATCTTCGATGATCGATTCCAAATCCACACTGCGCTCCATTGCCCTGGAGCAGCCTGCAACCATTCCCGTTTTTGAACGCTACCATCTGGATTATTGCTGCGGCGGCAGACGGCCGCTGGACGAGGCCTGTGCGGAAAAAGGCATTGCCGCGAGGGAAGTACTGGCCGCACTGGCGGAGGCGACGGAGAAAGCGCGACCCGCGGAAGATTTGAGCCGGGCCACACCCACTGAGCTCATCCGGCACATCGTTGAGAGGCATCATGCCTACGTCCGCGGCGAGCTGCCTCACCTGCAGTCGATGGCCGAGCGCGTGGCAACCAAGCATGGTCCTGCGCATCCTGAGGTCGCGCTCCTCCGGCGCAACCTGTCACAACTGGCCGACGAGATCCTCTTTCACCTCGACAAAGAGGAGCGCATCCTGTTCCCGTACATTCAGGGGCTGCAGCAGAGCCGCGAAAATCATGCCGCGCCGCCCAGCGGATGCTTCGGCACAGTCGAGAATCCTATCCGGGCGATGATTCATGAGCATGAAGGCGCGGCCACATTGCTTGCCGAAGTGCGCGCCGTCACGCATGGTTTTGTTCCATGGCCTGAAGCTTGCCCAACAACCGTCGGTCTCTATCACGGTCTTGACGCATTCGAGCGCGATCTCCATCGGCACGTGCATCTTGAAAACAATCTGCTCTTTCCGAAGGCCATCGAGTTGGAGAAGGAAGTCTTGGTGGCGCAATAGCACAAGCCGGTCCACCGGCGTCAAGCCGGCGGTGTAACGGCCGGCTGGCGTGCCGGTTCAGGAAATGGAGAAGGTAGTCGCCCAATGTTTATGGCCGCCTCTTTGGGCGTCGCATTCAGGGGCTGCGCAACCTGTACCGGCGATGGTAGTTTTTATAGAGGCGCCGTGTTGTGACGCTGTTATGGGCCACAATTGAAAAGAGGCGAAAAGGCAAAATGGACATCTTCCCCGGTCGTACCTTCCGTTCGGTGCTTCATCGAGGCTTTTGCTTAGCGATCGTCATCGGTCTGCTGTGCATGATCCCGATCTGCGCGGCGCAGGACAAGGCAGACCAGGACAAAAAGTCGGCACCCAATCCCGCTCCCGATGTGCTTGTGTTGAGCAATGGCGATACGCTGCACGGCAAATTTGTCAGCGAAACGGCGGGCAAGGTCACATTCCGTAGCGATCCGCTGGGCGACATCTCCGTCTCCTGGGACAAGATCAAGGAGATGCACGCGAACGAAAAATTCGCCGTGCTCGATAAGACTGTAAAGCTGCGTGGCAAGAACAGCCAGCAGCAGGTTCCGGTGGGGACACTGGAGGTTGCGGATCAAGCCGTGACGGTGCACCCGGAGAACGCCGCGCCAGCCGCGCCGATCCCGGTAAAGGATGCCCAATTCATCATTGACGAGGCCTCGCTGAATAAAGAGGTCCATCATCAGCCGAGCTTCTTCGCGGGTTGGAATGGTCCCGTGACCGCCGGAGCCACGCTGGTGACGGCGACGCAGAACCAATACGCGATTTCGGGAGCGATCGGCCTGGTGCGCGTTGTGCCCACCGTGAGTTGGCTCAATCCACGTGACCGCACCTCTATGGACTTCAGCGGATCGTTTGGCAAAATCACCCAGCCGGGATACGCAGTACCCGCCTCTGGCAGTACGCCTGCAACCTATGTTGCGGCGACCTCGAACAAGACTGCCATGTACCATGCCGACGCGGAACGCGACGAATACTTGTCACCGCGTTTCTTTGGGCTCGGTCAAACCGCCTTCGACCACAACTTCGGGCAGGATCTCGACTTGCAACAGATCTATGGGGGCGGCATCGGATGGACAGCGCTCAAAACGCCGAAACAGGAGATGGACCTGAAGGCGACTATGCAGTATGAAAAGCAGGAGTTCATCACCGGCGCGGCTGGGACGAATCAGAACCTGGTCGGTTCCACGTTTTCGGCAGCGTATGGGTTGCACATGAAGCTGCTTACGCTTACACAAAGTCTCTCATTCATTCCTGCGTACAACAATTCGTCGGCTTACTCCGCCAACGAGACCGATACTTTCGCGTTTCCTGCGTACAAAGGCCTGAGCTTCTCCATCGGGACGCTCGACAGCTTTCTAAACGATCCGCCCGTGTCGCTGCCGCCGACCAAGAAAAATTCATTTCAGTTTACGATGGGCTTGACGTACGCGATCAAATCGAAGTACTAGCCATCAGCTTTCAGCCTTCAGCAATCTTTGCGGACGACGAAAGCTGAGAACTGATGGCTGAAAGCTGTTTCTTCACTTCACCAGCACCGGCTGCAGCCACGCGCCGTCACCAGCTGAGTCCCATACATCGAACCGCACCCACTTCTTGCCCCGCGCGTCGAATGGGATGTGAAACGTCTTGGCGCCGAAGGGCTCGGTGTCAGTCAGCTTGATGATCTGGCGATCAACGCTCGAACCGTCACTCCAAACGAGCTCGGCAAATTCCAGCGGGAAGGTGTACTCAATGCTGGCCGTGTAAACGCTCTTTGCGCCCGAGCCTTCAATGCCCCAATTGTGAAAAAGAATTTCTCCCGTGGTTCCGAAAAAATTGCCCGCGCGAATCCCTTCGACAACCGGCGCCCAGCTTTCGTTGTACGCTGGAACCTTGTCGAGCTTGAGGTAATTGATGGCCAGCAGCGGATAGGTGTCGTCGCTGGGAACTTTCATGTAGGTGTCGCCTTCTGCGAGCATGAATTTCGGCTTGGGCGCCCAGTTGCTCATGTCGTCGTTGACGCCGAAGCAGCGCACCTCGCAGAGCCGCGACTGCGAGAGATCGACGGGCAGTGACTCCCACGAAGCGCCAATGAAGCGGTCGCTCAGGAAGAAATCCTTGTCCTTGTACTCGTCGGGATACATGGCGGAGCTTTTGGTGCGCGGGTGCGCCGTCCAGATGATGCCCTGCTCGCGATTGACGAAATTCACCGCGTCCTCGACCGAGCCGAGATGATACACGTGGCCGTAGGTTGGATCGTCTTCCTCGAACGTTTGGTTCGTGGGCCGCGGTACGGCGTGCGAGAAATAGACCGGCTTGGGCAGCAGCAGGTACCAGTGGCCACCGAGAAACGCGTTTACCTCCTCGGCCGGAATCACAAGAAAATCTTTGTCGCTGAGTTTGCGCGCCCCTTCGAAGTAAAGCTTCTGCTCGTAAAAGCGTTTCGGACCGGGATCGTTGATGTCTGAATCGTCGTGGAAGTCGCCGAGATAGACGATGTTAATGCCGAGACCGCGGAAGACCGGGACCCACGTGGGCATGGTGTCCGAAGTGCCGCGATCGCGGATCATCTCATTCAGGTCGAGATGAAAGTGGCCGGTGACTGTCTTGAATCCGGGCACGGGCTTGTAGGTGTCATCATGCGTGTACGCCATCACCTGCTGCTGCGTCGCGTGGGAGCCATTCGCGCTGAGGTAGTAGTAGACGGCCATGCGCTGCACGGTACCGGGCGGCGCGTTATAAAGTGCGTAATTGTAGATTTGCTGGCGCGCCACTCGCACGCGCCGGTTCCACACTTCGTCAGTAACGCCCCACGGCGCGTAGCCGCGTCCACGCTCGGGCTGCATCACGCCCAGCGAAAAGGACGAGTCGCTGTCTTTGCGATAGTACACGTAGCCCAGGTTCACTTCGTTCTCGCGCGCGAAAAAGAATTTGTGCGGCGGCACAAAGATGGCAAGTGAACCCGAGCCCCCGTCGAGAATCTCGAGTCTGTTCCGTGCCTGCAGGTGAACTGGCTGCTCGTTGATGTCGCCGCCGAACTCGTACTTCTGCCACACCTGCGCATCGTCGCGCCACTCAAGCTTCGTGCCTGCAGTGATCGGAAAGCCCTTCAGGCCGGCCTTGTAGATGAAGGCCACATCAGGTGCGTCGGTCTTGGCCATCGCCTCCTGCCGCAACAGGTTCGAGCCCTTGTACGCTGTGAACTGCAAATCCCCGTCGAAAAGTCCGAGCGTGAGACCGTTGAAGACAACGCTCACCTGGTCACCGTCGCTCTTCACGCGGCAGCTATCGGAGTTGTAGCTCACCGCGGCGCGCTTCACTTCATCGGCAGTGCGACCTGGTCCCACCAGATGCGAATCGTGGCCGGGAATCTCCAGCGGCGCATCCCAGAACACATTCCATTTGTATTCGTTCTCGTTTTCGGGAGTGTCCATGCCGAGCCGCTTCAGGATGTCGAGTTCGGTGGTGGAGATGCGTCGGCGGCCGGTGGTGACTTGAAAATCGGGCGACAGGTCCCTACCCAGGACAATCCAAGCGCCGCCGGGCTTTTTCGTATCGAGCTCAGCAACGACAGGCTGGCCGTTGCGGAGCGCAAACCGCGCGCGATTCTGCTGCCCTTCCTCGCCAGGCCACGACACTTCAACGGAATAGTGGGCCGCCGAAACGGTCACGCCAGAAATCGGCTTCCAGTCCCTTACGTCGCAGCTCTGCGCGTGCACTCCAACGACGCTGCCGCATAGAGCGAGAATCCACGGGATGGTACGCATTCTCATGTTTGTCTCCGATTTCCCTCGCGGTTAGCCGTTCGCTACAGGTTGGCGGCACACGTCACGCGGATGCGCAGGCGTATTCGCCCGGCCAAATCAAATCTTGATAAAGATCTTCTTGCGGTAAAGCACCCACACCGGCAGGAAGCAAACGAACGTATAAGAAACTGAATAGGCGAATGCTCTCCAGCCAGGGTCGGCGATGGAGGTGAAGAAGTGATGATTGGCATAGAAGAGCGGGTTTACGCGGCGGCCGCCGTCGGCGAAGTGGACGGCAAAGAACCCTCCGGCCAGCAGTTCGCTGATCATGTAGGCTGTGATGGCGTTCGAACCGAAGACCAGCCACGGCCACGCAAGGCCCTTGCTCCAGCCTTTTCTGCCCCAGCCTCGTTGCTCCATCGCCCAGTAGGCAAGCGCAAAAATCGCCAGTGACCACCCCGCGGCAACAAGCACATAAGAACTGGTCCACATCTTTTTGTTGAGCGGAAACCAGATGGACCAGAGATACCCAGTGGCGAGACAGGCTGCCGCACCCGCGACCAACCCGAGAGTCTTGCTCTTCACCGATCGCTGTGCGCTGAGCCAAAGCCCGACCAGCAGCCCGAAAAGCGTGGTTCCGATCGCGGGAATGTCGCTGAGCAACCCTTCGGGATCGCGCGCGTCGTGGGCGGGTGAATCCTCATAAAGATGGCCTGGCATCAGCTGCCGGTCGACCCAGGCGACAATGTTTTGATCTTTGTCGAGGAATGGAACGTTGCGGACCGGCATCCCCGCTCCGGGAACAGGGACCCAACGCACAAGGATCCAGTAGCCCATGAGGGTGACAAAAAGCAACGCAACCTTCGTCCAAACACGGCAGTCCCACATGTAGAACACGCCGACGATCAAATAACAGATGGCGATGCGCTGCAGCACGCCGTAGAAGCGCATGTGAACCCAGTGAAAGTAGGGAAAGTTGTTGACGACGATGCCGAACACAAACAGAACCACCGCGCGGATGAGCGTGTGCCGCGCCAGCTTTGTGCGCGACTCACCTCGCTTGAGGCGAGCGGCCGTGGAAAAGACCAACGACACACCCACAACGAAAAGAAACGTGGGAAATACCAGGTCGGTAGCCGTGAAACCGTTCCACGCGGCGTGGTGCATCTCCTTCCATGCACCCGAACCGCCATTGTTGTTCACCATGATCATGAACGCAATGGTGAGACCTCGAAGCACGTCAAGTGATAGCAGGCGCCGGGATGCCGGGGCGCTGCCGCTGGCGGGGAAATCGAGGTCGGCATTTGTTCGGTTCGCCGTGGTTGCCATTTTCCGAGATGTTCACTACCCTACGCGCATCAGGCCGGTTTCGCCAAGTGCTTCCTTACGGATACCGGGCCAGACCCGCAACCCCGTTCAAGCGCCGCACACGGGCTGCCGCAAGCTCCCGATCAGGCTCCCGTCATGGAACCGGCCAACACTGGTACACTCGCTCTTCAAGGGAAAAGCACCGTATGACGACACCCGCCGTTATGTCGAAGAAGACATCCGAGTTTCACCCTTTTGTTCCTGCCACTCAGCAACCGCCGGAGTTCACCATTCGCGCTGTATTGCTGGGTGCGCTCTTCGGCCTCATCTTCGGTGCGGTCACCGTGTATGTCGGCCTGCGCGCGGGGCTCACCGTCGCCGCGTCGATCCCGATCGCCGTCATCACCATCAGCACCCTTCGATACAAAGGCAAGCCGTCGGTCCTTGAAACTATCATCGTCCAGACCTGCGGTAATGCCGGCCAATCCATCGCCGCTGGCGTCATCTTCACCCTTCCCGCACTCATCTTCCTCGGTTTCGATCTCGAGTACTTCCGCATTTTTATGCTCGCTCTCATCGGGGGCTATCTCGGCGTCCTCTTCATGGTCCCGTTGCGCCGGCCGCTCATCGTAGAGGAGCACGGCCTCCTCCAATACCCGGAAGGCACCGCCTGCGCTGAAGTGATCAAGGCCGGCGCCACCGGCGGGTCGACCGCCTCCCGCGTTTTCTTCGGCCTCGGCCTCGGCGCCCTCTACGCCGCCTTCCAAAACGGCGGGCTCTTCGGCGCGTGGCCAGGCTCGCCGGAATATCAGCCCGACTTTGGCCCCCAACACGTGCTCAAAGGAGCGTCGATCAAGGCCGACGCCACGTCTGAGTATCTCGGCGTGGGCTACATCATCGGCGCGCGCACGGCAGGCATCATGTTCGCCGGCGGCGTCGTCTCCTGGCTTGTCATCATGCCGTTGCTTTACTTCTTCGGAAAGAATCTTCCCAACCCTGTCTACCCTGGCACCGTTCCCATCGCACAGATGTCTCCCTCCGATCTCTGGACGACCTACATTCGCCCTCTCGGCGCCGGAGCCGTTGCCGCAGCCGGCCTCATCACCCTTTGCAAAACCCTTCCGACGATCGTCGGCGCCCTCCGTTCCGGCTTCAATAACATGCGAGGAGGCTCCGCTGGCGGCGTCCGTCCCATCCGCACGGAACACGACATGCCTATGGGCACCGCCATCCTCGGCTGTATCGCCCTCATCATCCTCATGTTCTTCTTTCTCTGGCTCAAACCTGTCCCCGGTGCGCAGGTCGGCTTGCTCGCCAACTTCGGCGCAGCAATCCTTGTCATCATCTTCGGATTTCTTTTTGTCACGGTCAGCTCTCGCATCGTCGGCCTTATCGGCAGTTCGGCCAATCCCATCTCCGGAATGACCATCGCCACCCTCATGGCCACCTCAGCCATCTTTCTGGTCAGTGGCTGGACAGCGCCCGCGTTCGGCGCGCTGGCCATCACCATTGGCGGCGTCGTCTGCATCGCCTCGGCTGAGGCGGGCGACACTTCGCAGGATTTGAAGACAGGTTTCTTGGTCGGCGCCACGCCCATCAAGCAGCGCTACGCTTTCCTCATCGGCATCGCCGTCTCCACCGTCGCCATCGGCGGGACCCTTAATATCATGAACACCGGCATGCAGGAGTTTCGTGAAGCGCCGCATGCCTGGGACATCAACGCCCCCCATGAAGGCGTTTCCGTCATCGAGAACCCGCATGGCCTCATCGACCGCTTCCCCGTCAAGGCCCAGAGCGGCGCCACTAGCGAGCACAGCAAGGGTGAGTACGTTGTCCTCAATGCCCTCGGCTCATCGGAGCTGGCCGACGGAAAGTATCTCTACTCACCTGCTACACATCGCATTGAGGTCCAATGGATCCCCGGCATCGGCAGTGAAAAGGCAGCCGCTCCACAGGCGCGCCTCATGGCCACGGTCATCAACGGCATCCTGTCTCGCAAGCTTCCCTGGGGTCTCGTCCTGGTTGGCGTCTTCCTCGTCATCGGCGTGGAGTTGCTCGGCATTCGCTCGCTTACCTTCGCTGTCGGCGCCTACCTTTCGATCGGAACTACGGCGGCCATCTTCGCCGGAGGAGTCGTGCGCGCGCTCGTCGATTCCGCCGCCATAAAGGCCGGAGCTGCCGATGATGGCGACACGTCTTCCGGATCGCTCTTCGCCTCCGGCCTTATTGCCGCGGGCGGTATCATGGGCCTTCTCGGCGTCATCAATGCCTGGTTGCAAATGAAGTTCGGCTGGCCCAACTATATCGGCTGGCCGCACACGATTCTCTACGACCCATGGGTTTCGGTGGTGGCGTTTGGGCTGCTGGCGTATTCGCTGTACTACTTTGCGCGCAAGCCGTTGAAGAAGTAGTCAGCGGTCTGTGGCGGGCAGCTTCGCTCCGCTACAATAATGGGAACCGCCCGCAAGTGAGGACACCTGCTCTACCGGGCGCAACCTACCATCATGCTGACCGATCATCTTTTTGAAGCTCTTACCTTCGATGATGTCCTGCTGGTTCCCGCCTACAGCGACGTTGTTCCTGTACAGGTGAGCACGCAAACGCAGCTCACGCGCGATATTTCGTTGAACACGCCGCTGGTCTCCTCAGCGATGGACACCGTGACGGAATCGCGCATGGCCATCGCAATGGCGCAGCAGGGCGGAATCGGCATTGTGCACCGCAATCTCTCCATCGCCGACCAAGCCGGCGAAATCGACAAAGTAAAACGTTCGGAGAGCGGCATGATCGTCGATCCAGTGACCATCAGCCCGCAGAGGACGATCGGCGACGCGCTCGATATCATGCGCCGCTTTCGCATCTCCGGCGTACCGGTGACACAGGGGAAGCGGCTGGTGGGCATCCTCACGAACCGCGACTTGCGCTTTGAGACGCGCACCGATATTCCCGTGGGCGATGTGATGACCAAGGACGACCTGATCACTGTTCCCGTGGGCACCACACTCGAAGAGGCCGAGCTGATCCTGCACAAGCATCGCGTGGAAAAGCTGCTGGTGGTGAACGATCAATACGAACTCAAGGGCCTGATCACGGTCAAGGACATCCAGAAAAAACTGAAGTATCCCAACGCCAGCAAGGACGAGCAGGGCCGTCTGCGCGTGGGAGGCGCCATCGGGGCAACCGGCGATTTTCTCGAGCGGGCGGCGGAGCTGGTGCGGACGCGCGCGGATGTGCTGGCCATTGATTCGGCACATGGGCACTCGTCGCGCGTACTGGAAGCGGTGCGCGAAGTAAAGAAACGTTTTTCAAGCGTCGGTGTGCTGGCCGGAAATGTGGCGACCTATGAGGGAGCGATGGCGCTGATTGACGCAGGCGCCGACGCTGTCAAGGTGGGCATCGGGCCAGGATCGATCTGCACAACGCGCATGGTGACAGGGGCGGGCATGCCGCAAATTACGGCGATTGCCGAAGCCTTCCGCGCGGCGCAAAAGAACGGGATTCCTGTGATTGCCGACGGCGGTATCAAGTACTCTGGTGAGATCACCAAGGCGATTGCCGCGGGAGCCAACAGCGTGATGATCGGCTCGCTGTTTGCGGGCGTGGACGAAAGCCCGGGAGAAACGATTCTTTACCAGGGTCGGAGCTTCAAGAGCTATCGCGGCATGGGCTCGCTGTCGGCGATGAGCCAGGGCTCCGGCGAGCGCTACTTCCAGGGCTCAGCCGACTTGGCCGGAGTGGAAAACGAGCCGGCGGACGTGATGCAGCGCGAGCGCGCGAATGAAAATCGCTTGGCTAAATTCGTACCTGAAGGAATTGAAGGGCGGGTGCCATACCGCGGGCCACTAGAAGCCATGGTCTTTCAACTCCTCGGCGGGCTGCGCTCCGGTATGGGTTACCTGGGCTGTGCCACGATCGCGGAGTTACAGGAGAAGGCGAAATTTGTGCGCATCTCGGGTGCGGGCCTGCGCGAGAGTCATGTGCACGATGTGATCATCACTCGCGAGGCACCCAATTACCATGTCGAGTAGTCGGCGCGGTCCGAAGTTCTGGATCAGCGCCTGGTGGCCAGTGACCCTCGGCATCGCCATCATAACGGCCGAATCGACGACATACTTCGGAGCGGACCACACCTCGGGCCCATTGCGCCGGATATTTCAGGCGCTGTTTGTGCCGGTCAGTGACACCACCTGGGGAACGATTCATCACATCATTCGCAAGTCCGGTCACTTTGTAGGCTACGGAGCGCTGGGACTGGGTTGGCTTCGCGCGTGGTCGATGACCTTACCGCTTGCCCGGTCTATGTTCGACGCGGAGCTTGCTCTCCTGGGCACAGCCTTAGTGGCGGTTTGCGACGAATGGCATCAGAGCTTTCTGCCCAACCGGACCAGCTCGCCTTTAGATGTCCTGCTCGATTGCTGCGGCGCGCTCTTTATGCTGTGGGCTGTCTACATGTATGTGCGGCTGTTTCGCGGCGGGCTGCTTCTCCATCGCAATTGAGAGACCATGCCCTTCCTGGCCGAAGCCGGGTGGCTCCCGCAAATGCGCGATTCCCGATCGATGACCAGAGAAAAGATGTTTGATCAGAAAGCGGAGACGCGCTCAGCGCTAGCCGGTCGAGCCGTGCCAGCCGGCATCGGCATGTGAGCGATGGCCCTGGGCATTTCAGACACCCCCGAAGAAACCCTCTCGTTCTCGATGTCAAATGCCGCGGTAAGATGCAGGTTCTCGAGGACGGTCGTATCCCACCGCCGAAGGACGCTATTCACAAGCATCTGAAAATCGGAAAGGAAAGTCGCGTGGGCCATGTATTCCGCATCAAGTTGCCGCTTCGCCGGCAAAACAATAGAGTGATAGTACGAGTCCAAACGATTCTTGGGTAGCCTGGCCAAAACGCTTTCTTCGCAGGCAAACACAATGGTGGCCATGCCGGTGATCCCGGGGCGACATGGAAGATCGGAGATCACATGTTCCCGCATCTTGGGGCGCGGACCGACAAGGCTCATCTGGCCAAGCAACACGTTCGCAAGCTGCGGCAGCTCATCCAGTTTCCAGCGGCGCAGAAAAGGGCCGATCGAAGTAAAGCGCTGATTGTCAGAGGTAGTAATTGGATGATGCGCATTGTTCCCGACGTGGATCATGGTGCGGAATTTGACGATCGTGAACGGCTTTCCGTGGCGGCCCATCCGCTCCTGCAGAAAAAAGACCGGACCACGCGACGTAATCCGCACCGCCGCGCCGATCAACAGGATGATCGGGATCAGCACCGGCATTGAGAGAACGACGCATGCGCAGTCGAACGCGCGCTTTGCCAACGAGCGCGACCAAGGGCTCAGCCGCTTCCAAACTGGATCGAGTGCCACTACAATCAGTGCTTCGTAAGCTCGGGATGCGCGAGCGATGCTCTTCGCGTCCTGCACTACAAATGCAGAGGATTTGTGAATCGCGCGCGGCCGCAACGACTGTCCTCTCTCAAACTGATTTGCTGTTTCTTCAGTGGTTTCCGAAAGAAATGAAGACGAATCCGTAGCATCAAGAATATGCTGGCCAAACGAATTGGTGCTCAAGCTCGATCCTCCCCCAAAGTGCGTCAATGATTGAAGTCGCAGCAGCCCTGAAGAAATGAAGACACAAATCTTTCAACACAGTTGCGGTCGTCGGTATGAATTCACCGTCTTTTCAGCCGCGTCTTGCTGTTCGCGAACCTGTCGCTTCTTTCGTGTTTGACGTCCGTCAGGTCGCGTTCGTGTTAAACGACTCCAACACTGCGAACGAAACGAGCATCGTCACGGAAACATACGCGACACTATAGCAGTCTCTCACACCACGACGCGTGCTCCAGATCACATTAGTAATGTGATTCCGGTGCATCGTCCCTGGACCATCTTCGTTTCGTTACGAACCGAAAGCTAATTCTCTCATACCTCGTCATAGGCACCAAATGGCAATTTGAAAGCGGAATCAAGAGAATACCGTCCAAGGAGGCCGGCAGAGGAAAAGGTGCGCATGAAATGAAAGAACAGTCCATATGGGTGACGTAGGTCATCCCTCTATTAATCAATTGGTTATCGGCTTTCGAGAGTCTGCCCGCTGGGGGTTCTTATTTTCTCAGGTGTCCCAATTCGGGTCGAATGACGACCCCACGATGAATTACAGTGGCCCGCTCTGAGTGTGGCACCTCACGGATGTCTATAAGTGCGCCTGAGCAAAGGAACCTGCGCGGTCGTGATCATTTCCAAT
Organism: uncultured Acidobacteriaceae bacterium; assembly: GCA_963751285.1. Lineage (GTDB taxonomy): Bacteria > Acidobacteriota > Terriglobia > Terriglobales > Acidobacteriaceae > Telmatobacter. Next base: position 135,824 of record CAVVUE010000024.1, read on the forward strand.
TCAAACGGAGTGAATAAACGCCGACTGAATGAAGGTTCCGAGGAACGAATGCGAGAAAGGCCGTTACTGAAAGGCTTGGCTGAGCCCTCTCATGTCGAGCCCGGCAAGGAAGATTTGCGCCTCGTTGGAAAGCTGGCTGTATGTGACCGCCTTCGGGGTATTGGTATGGAGTCGATCAATCCGAAGCATAATGGAAACAGGATGTACGCCGGTTGCGGAAAGCTCGTCGATCTGCGGCTTCAAGAACAGAAACCCAAACTGCTTCTCCTTTCCGACTTGCTGAAATTGAGTGCAAGAGGAAGGCGTGCAGATGCCATTGATCACAAGACTTTCGGTCACTCCATCATCATAGAACCCTGTGTTGAACAGTACGGATTGTCTTCCTGCGGTCACGAACTCGCTTCTCGTGAGATTCACGGGTTGCAGGCCGCGAGCCAACCAGCATTGTTGCGCGTCATGGAAGTAAAGCCGAGGTGCAACCCAGACACCAAGGATGATCTCGTCCGTTCCTGGCGCCGAATAGGCTCCGCTTTCGACAACAATTGTGCCGTTTTGATGCTCGTACCATGTACGTGTCAGCGCGAAGCTGCCAATCTGCACTGGCATCCGTGCGGCAAGCGACTCAGGCGTGGTCACGGCTTTGTGCGTGGACCTGAGCGCCGAAGAAGGGAGCGAAAGTACTACCAGCAATACAACAGCCAGCGCTGCACACTGGACATATAATCTTCGATCTGGCGTTGCGGAGTCTGCGGGGTCAACTGGAATTTGAGGAAAGGCCATGTCCTGCTGTTTGCGACGAGCAAGCGACAGAAAGAGAAGCGTGGCCACCAGAAACAGACAGGACCCAATCACGTAATCTGCCTGCTTGGCCATGCCCTCAAACGTGGGATGGGCCAGCGCGGCACGATAGTAGAGAACGAGGATGCAGAGCCTGATGAAATTGAAAAGGTAGCCGAGAAGTACTGCGCCGGCAACGTACGCCGCCCAGCGGTACATGGAGACACGCTTCAAATAGCCGAGAATCAGTGCCACGTAGCCCAAGGTAACCGCGCCTCGAATCCCGTCGCAGCCCGGCGCGATGAACATGCCAAAGTCCGGCGAGAACATGAGGCGGAGCTCAGGTGTGGAGGGGACTAGGCCGATCATCGTGGCAAAGTGGCGCGCGACGCTTGCTGAGATGTTCTGCAAAGGAATGTCGATCAGACCATTGGAGAGGATGGGCACAGGCTGCGAAAGCAGTAATAATCCCAGCGGAAACCACGCCCTGTGCCAAACGCGCGTGCCCGCAAAGAGAAGCACAACTCCGCTGCCGTAAAGATAGACGGGCAATGAAACGGGGATGAAAGAGATCGCCACGTTTCCGGCATGTGCGAGCAGCATTGCGTTCAGTCGAAGCCAGCTCAGAAAGTAGGCAAGTGCAATGACCAGAATGCCCCACCATGTTCCACGCAACTCCCATCGGCGCTGGTGCCACACACGAAGGGTGAGCACACTGCTGACAGGAGGGATGAGCATTCCGATGGACCGCAAAGGATCCGTCGTCCAAATCGTCCAAAGAACAAGCAACTCGCGATAGACGCCAAGGCATCCGGCTCCCGTCAGGAGAGCGATCACACACCAGAGCGCAACTGGCGAAGTTGTTCTGACGGACTTCGATTCCAGCTCCATTTCGTCCGAAACGGGGGATAATATGTCTGCCGGTTCTGCCATCGCGTCAGTTATCCTCTTTTGGATATCATTGCATTCCTTTCATAGGTGGAGCGAGATATTCTTTCCCTGCTCCCCCTCCCGCGATCCCTTGAAATCGGATGATTCTTCCGGACCAGCGTTGACAGGATTGGCTCCAAAAAAGCCAAGAGCCGGCGCCTTGCCTCGAAAGCACAAACCTGTTGACCAGAAACTCTGTCCTTTGCTCTCTTCCCATTGGGCTCGTAGGGTTTAGCGTCGCAAGTCCGCATGACAGTGTTTCCGTCAATGCTATAGACTCGTGACATATGGGTGCTTCAAAGCGCGGAAGAAGAGATCGGGGCCGCATGAGCTGTTCCGTCTGCTTTCTGGCCGGGGGCCACGTTCCCATCGTGCGTCAACTTAGCTGTCTCATTTTTGCTGTTTCACTCGCAAGCGTATCACGGGCGCAAAGTGCGAGTTCCGTGGGCTGCTCCGATCCTCTGCTGGCGGGCACATACGAGTGCTCGAGTCAAGAACAACAGGGCACCGAGCCGCAAACGCGACCTGGAACGCAGGGAGGATACAACTCATATTCCGAAAACCCTTCGGCTAACACTCCCACGAATCCCAATTACCCCGGCGCGCTGAACTACCCGGGGTCGCCCAATTCTTTCGGGAACCCCAATTATCCGTATTCAGGAAATCTGCCATCGAATTACTCGGATCTAGAACAGTATTGGCGCCAGACAGGGCAACAGCAGCCTCTTCAGCCCGAACCGCTGACTGAGTTCCAAAAGTTTGTCGCTTCGACCACAGGCCTGATTCTGCCGATCTACGGGGCCGACTTGTTCCGGCGCATCCCCTCGACCTTTGCGCCGCTCCAGATGACGCCGGTGCCACCCGATTATGTGGTTGGTCCGGGTGATGAATTGCGAATCCGGATCTGGGGACAGGTGAGTGTTCAGGCCAACGTGCGAGTAGATCGTTCAGGCGAGGTCTACCTTCCCCAGGTTGGCCAGGTGCACGTGGCGGGGCTCACCTTTTCGGAGCTGAACTCCCATCTGCGAGATGCGTTGGGACGTGTCTACCGGAATTTTGACCTCACTGTGGACATGGGACAGATACGCGCAATCCAGGTTTACGTGTCGGGCGAAGCAAGGCGTCCCGGGGTCTACACAGTCAGTTCGCTGAGCTCATTGGTGGACGCGCTGTTCGCGAGCGGAGGACCTTCGGTGGAAGGTTCGTTACGTGCCGTCGAGTTGCGCCGCGGGGGCACGGTCGTGACGCATTTTGACCTTTACGATCTGCTGATCCGGGGCGACAAGACAAAGGACGCCAAGCTATTGAACGGGGACGTGATCTTCATTCCGCCGGTTGGCCCTGAAGTTGCGATATTCGGAAGCGTGCGGAGCCCCGCAATATATGAACTCCTGCCGAAGGAAACCCTGGCTGATGCGCTGGCCGACGCCGGCGGCACTTCCGCGGTGGCAGCTGAGGCCCGCGTCTCGATCGAACGCATTGACGAACATCGCGATCGGGAAGCCATGGAAGTGGCCTACGATGCGTCAGGCCTGTCGACCCCATTGACCGACGGCGACACGGTTCGTGTGTACTCGATCTTGCCCAAATATCAGAAGACCGTGACCCTAAGAGGAAACATTGCGAATCCAGGCCGTTTTGCCTGGCATGAAGGCATGCGTATCAGCGAGCTGATTCCGGACAAGGAATCGCTGTTGACCCGGAATTACTGGTGGCGGCGAGCGCAGCTGGGGCTGCCTGCGCCAGAATTTGAGCCGGCGCCGAACTTCGCGAACCAACGTCAGCCAGTGGAGAACCAGCCCGTCACGCTTCCCCGTCCCACGCCGGAGCAAGAGATTAACCTGTTGAATCCGACCGGACCGGAAAACACCCGGAACGGCGCCGCGCAGGAGCAGTATGGTTCTCAGCAGGCGGAGGCGGGAGCGTTGGCCGGACCGAACCCGACTTTGAACCCGCAGCAGCGCGGGGGAAGCGCACCACTAGCAACTCAGTTGCTCGGCGGCTCGAGTCAGCCGATCATTCCAACGCAACGGACAGATGTTCGGCTTGCCGCTCCGGAAATTGATTGGGATTACGCGGTAATCGAGCGCATCGACCCGGAGACCTTGAAGACCGAACTGGTGCCGTTCGACCCGGGCAAGCTTGTGCTGCAACATGACGCTTCGCAAGATCTGGACCTGCAGCCGGGAGATGTCGTCACGGTCTTTTCCGCCGCCGACATCCGGGTCCCGGTAACAGAGCAGACCAAGCTTGTTCGGCTGGAAGGCGAATTCGTCCATGCAGGCGTGTACTCGGCCCGGCCTGGCGAAACATTGCACGAACTTGTCGAGCGCGCCGGAGGGTTGACGCCTAATGCGTATCTCTACGGTTCGGAGTTCACGCGTGTGTCGACGCGCGCCGTGCAGCAGGCTCGGATTGACGAATATGTCCAGAGCTTGACCATGGAAATTCAGCGGAATTCAATGGCGCTGGCATCTTCGGCGGGGGCCGCGGGGCAGGCAGCAGCTGGCGTCGCGGCCGCGCAAAGTGGGGAACAGACTCTCCTGTCTAGTCTGCGTCAGATCCGCGCTACGGGCCGAATCGTGTTACCAGTGCAACCAGGCAGCACCACGATGAACACTCTGCCCAACATCAGCCTCGAAGATGGGGATCGGTTCATTGTCCCTCAGGTTCCTGCCACAGTCAATGTAGTCGGAGCGGTCTACGATCAGAACTCCTTCCTCTTCGCACCGAGCGGTCGAGTCGGGACGTACTTGCGGCAGGCCGGAGGGGCAAATAAGGATGCCGATGGCCGGCGTGAATTCATCATCAGGGCTGATGGTGAGGTGGTGAGCCGGGATACGAGCAAGGGGCTCTGGGGAAACGAATTCGATCAGGCGCGCATTTACCCCGGCGACACAATCGTGGTTCCGGAAAAGATCATGAAGCCGTCCGCACTGTATGGGTTAATGAACTGGACGCAGATCTTTTCTCAATTAGCCTTGGGCGCAGCGTCGGTAAATGTGATTAGGTAGCCGGCGCGAAAGTGCGTCTCCTGTAAAATGCAGGTAGGTTTGCCCGCGAGTATGAGCCTCCGGCAGGAATCGATGGCCACGGAAATTCCAGTTACCGAATTGCAAGAGAACGTTGAGCCGCCTTTATCCGGTCGCGCTGGCGACCGCGTCAAAATGGAAGACGACGAGATTTCCGTTCTTGATCTCCTGATCGTACTGGCGGAACGGAAAGGTATCATCTTCTGGGTTACCGCAGCCTTCGCGCTCCTGTCGCTTGTGATTTCGCTTCTGCTTCCCGTACGTTACACGGCAACCGTTGTTCTGCTGCCTCCACAGCAGAACAACTCGCTTAGCACACAGCTGGCTTCCCAATTCGGCTCGCTCGGGTCGATGGCCGCTCTGGCGACCGGCGGCAGCAGCCTGCTCAAGAACCCAAACGATATGTACGTGGCGATGTTCAAGAGCCGCACGGTCGAAGATGCAATGATCGATCATTTCGGCTTGATGCAGGAGTATCACAAAAAATATCTCTCCGATACACGTAAGATGTTTGAGCATTTTGCAACCGTCGAAGGAAGTGGCAAGGATGGCTTGATTCACATTTCCGTGGAGGATCACGATCCGCACCGCGCCGCTGAGCTTGCCAATGGATACGTCGACCAATTTCGCGATCTCTCCCAGCACTTGGCCATCACCGAGGCCGGACAGCGCAGGTTGTTTTTCGAGCAGCAACTGCAGCAGGCGAATCTAAACCTGGCAAACGCTGAAGAGGCGCTGAAAGAGACGGAGCAAAAGACCGGACTGATTCAACTCGACAGCCAGGAGCGTGCGCTGATTGAATCTGCTGCCGCCCTCCGCGCGCAAATTGCGGCCAAGGAAGTACAGATTCGGGGAATGCAGACCTATGCTACCGGCGAGAATGCGCAACTCGTCGAGGCACAGCAGGAGTTAAATAGTTTACAGGCACAGTTGGCCAAACTAGGCGGAAGCGGCGACGATTCGGGCGAAATCATTGTTCCCAAAGGGCAGATGACTCAAGCTGGCATGGAATACGTCCGCAAACTGCGCGACGTAAAGTACTACGAGACCATCTTCGACATCCTCGCGCGCCAGTTCGAACTGGCCAAGCTTGATGAAGCGAAGGAGGGAGCGCTGATTCAGGTGGTCGACTCGGCCATTCCTCCGGACAAGAAATCCTTTCCAAAACGGAGCATGATCTGCATCGGCGGTACCCTTGCGGGACTGTTCATCGGTGTGTTCGCGGCTTTTATTCTCGCTGGATATGAGCATATCAAGGCCGATCCCGAGATAGCTTCTAAACTCCACTTTCTTCACAGGTCTCTCACTTTCAAGTCACACCGCCCTCTGCGTGGTTGAAGGCGTTCTTTGTGATGGCATGGCCTCGCGCTCCCAAAGCTGGGCCAGTGCGCCGCCGGCCCGGTGCGATTTGAGCACGACTAATCGTCCGTCGATTTTTTTCGCTTAACTACTCTTACTGCCTATTCAACGTCAGGTCAGGACGGTAACTAGCCGGAACTGCACACAGGAGCAATGCCAGCCCTCGACCACGGGCGGGCCCGTGGTCATTTTCAAGCTTGGCGCTATCTGGCCGCGCCGCATATAAGTGGAGATTCTATAATGATGATTGCAAATGCAACGCCAAACGCCGTCTTTACGATCGGTCTTTTCTGCGCAGTGAACAGAGCTAACGATTCGCGCAAAATTATCCACAAGTGTACCACTTGCCTTTTTTGGAAGGATTAGTGCATTACACGGCACTTGAGAAAGGCTCAGATGCTTGACTTAGCCATCGCTTACCGCATTTATCCCGGGATATCGAAGTCTCCTGCCTTTTTCGCCACTGACAAATTCAGGCTTTCTGAGATGTGTCTCTCTTCCTTCAGAGGAGCGTTGGGTGGATTGAATGTGAAAATCTGGGCTCTTCTGGACGGTTGTCCACCAGAATACGAGGCGCTTTTCCGAAAGACATTTCAAACCAGCGAGTTGGAAATTCTATCCTTGAACAAAGTGGGTAATCTTTCCACTTTTTCTCTTCAAATCGACCTTTTGTCCAAGCAGACAGAGGCTCCATATGTGTACTTTGCCGAAGACGACTATTTCTATCTTCCAGGTGCGCTAGAAAAGATGGTCGCGTTCATGAGGGCGCACCAAGACGTCGATTTCGTCACACCCTACGATCATCCGGACAGCTACAACACATCTTCACGTTTTGAGCGTCATCTCGTCAGGCCTTTTGGCGATCGTTACTGGCGGACAGCAAGTTCCACCTGCCTCACTTTTCTCACATCGCAGGAGACCCTCATTCGTACACAGTCCATGTTCAGAACTTACAGTCGAGGCAACTGGGACTGTCCTGTTTGGCTCGCGCTGACTCAAAAACATGAGCTTGCGAATCCTCGGATTCATTGGCGCGGTTTGTTCCGCCTTGCGATTTGGGCGCAGACATTGCGATGGGGCTGCCGGGCACTGTTGTTTGGCAAACGCTATCGCCTGTGGGTTTCGCTGCCAACCATGGCAACCCACATGGAGTCAACGCGACTATCGCCTTTGATCGACTGGCAAACCCTCTTTGCCGATTCGCAGGAGACACCGTCGCCCGTCGAGAATGAACAACTGGACGATAACTGAAGTGTCTTACGTAGCAATGAACCGTAGGTAGTGTCCAGCTTTTTTCGCACTTTCGAGCAACTTTGGAAATCAGGAAGGTTGTTGGTTGAGTTTCTTGGTTTGGCCTTGGGTTTAACCCCGTAGCCGCCGTCGAGGCTGTGTGAATGTGGGACGCGTTTTGCGCGTTCCACATTTGCATAGCCTGCTCAGGCAATGGCTATGACCTCGGCCAGCCTGTTCATCTGCAGGTAGCGTTTCGTCCCCCACTTGGTAGCTGCCACATGCCGCAGTCTTGCTGCTACCAGCATCAGCGCGCTCTTTCCATCGGGAAAGGCACCCACCACACGCGTTCGTCGTCGAATCTCCCGCATCAACCGTTCCAGAGGGTTATTGGTGCGAAGACAGCGCCAGTGTTCGGCCGGCATTGCGTAGTAGGTCAGAGTTTCGTCGATACCGGCTTCGACGATCTCTGCAGCCCTTGCCAGCCGCATCTCGCGCAGCTTCGCTGCCACCTGGTGAGCTTTTTCTTTCGCTGCTTGCGCATCTTCCTGAGCATGGATGGCCTTTAGCATCGCCGCCACACCCTTCACCTTGCCCGACGGAACCGCTGTCCAGACGTTACGGTAAAAATGGACCACGCAGCGCTGCCACTTGGCCTCGGGATAGAACTCAGCCAGGTTCTCCACCAAGCCCAGACACTTGTCGCTGACAAACAGCTGCACGCCCTTCAAACCACGTTCCTTCAACTCGCGCATGAACTGCGTCCAGCTGGCCTTGTCTTCCTTGGCTCCCTCGCTCACCGCCAGAATCTCCCGATACCCGGTCTGCGCCACGCCAATGGCCACCAGCACGGAGACGTTCTTGACTTCACCACCCCACGAGCGCTTCAGCCACAGCCCGTCGACAAATACGTAAGGGAACTCGCCCACCATGGGCCGCAACCGCCACTCGTCTATCTTGCCGTAGATCTTCTGGTTCAGGTCGCTCACCGTCGAGGCCGATACCTTCGTACCCCACAAGGCCTGCGTGATGTCCTCCACACACCGCACGCTCACTCCCGCCAGGTACATCTCGATCAGCGCTTCCTCCACTGAGGACTCGCGCCTCCGGTAACGCTCGATGATCGCTGTCTCGAAAGGCAGGCTCGCAGCTTCGGTACCGTCAACGTCACTTCCCCTGCCTTGGTCTGCAGGTGGCGGTCATAACTGCCGGCGCGCGTGTCCTTGCGCCCCTCGCTGCGCTCGTACTTCCTGGCACCGCACAGTCGGTCCGCTTCAGCGTCAAGCAACGCATTCAGCGTCTCTTCCACCGTCGACCGCACTACCTCATCCAGATGCGCCTGAATCCGCCCCTCATCGATCTGCACTACAGGACCTGATACAGCCTTCACTCCAATGCCCGCTCCTGCTTCCCCTTCCTTGCTTGGTTCCATCTTCCTCGCCTCAGAGGTCTCACTCCTCCAGCTTGGACCAACCTCCACCGTCCCCAATCAAATGTGCGAAAAATATCCTACGTTATCCAGGACAAACAGAAGGCAGGCGGCGCAACATGAAAAACGCTTCTGAGGTTTTGCGCGATTCGCAGACCTACAGCCAGGTTGACCTTACAGGGATGCGGCGTTAACGTCCTGTTGCGCTGTTCCGAGTCCGAACGGCAAGCTGCTTCAACCTAACTCTCAGGTCGCAGAAGATAAAGCGGCCCAGCAACCCGCGCCAAGTATCTCTGCATATACCGATAGTGTCCGCGCAGCCATCAGATCGGCTGTATATTCAGCATTGACTCTGGCTCTGGCCGCTTGGCCAAGTTGTTCGCGAAGGTCTTTGCGATCCAAGAGCAGAGACATGGCTTCTGATAATGCGGCAACATCTCGCGGCGGCACAGTGATCCCTGTCTCACCGTCGATGCACACTTCCGGAACTCCGGAGTCGATATCGGTGTTAATCACCGGCAGCCCAGCGGCCATGGCCTCAAGCTGAACCAAGCCAAGGGCCTCAGCTCGCGTCACGGAGGGCAGCACAAACAGGGATGCCGCTGCAAAGTAAGGTCCAATGTCCTCAACTCGACCCAGCATCACAATCTTCCTTGCCACGCCTTCAGATTCGGCGAGCCCTGCAAGTGCATCGCGTTGGGGCCCCGTTCCAATCAAAAGAAGCTGCGCATCGATATGCTTCATGGCTCGAATGAGGATGTCAAAACCCTTGTACGGAACCAGCCTTCCAACAGCGAGAATCAGCCTTTCACCAAATTGTCGGTGTAATTGCTGAACCGTCATACGATCCGTGCAGGCCGCGCGCTGCGCGTCGATTCCATGTGGGACCACTCTGCATTTGTTACGGAAAGGCGCCAACTCTTCAGAGGATTCGAGGTAGCGGGCTGAGCTAACCGTAATGCGGTCCGCGTGCTGCATGAGTCGATGCACAAATGGATCGCTCAGCATCCGAAGCGCCCTGCGGCCGAGAGTGTCCGCATGGTGCGTAATGACCAATCTCCCGTTGTGCCCGCTCATGAGAAAAGCCAAGGCCGCGCCCGGATTAGGAGTATGAATGTGAACGAGGTCGGCGGCAGACCGACGGATAGCCGCCAGCAATCCGGGACAAATCGGCATCGATGCAATCGTCGTGAGTCTTGCGACACGTTCGACATGAACGCCGTCCATCTCCGATACTTCATCGCGCGCGACGTTATTCGCGACAACGACGCTAACCCGCGCCACATCCGCTTGGCGAACAGCGAGATCGCGCACATGAGTTTCCATGCCGCCTGGATGCGGCGGATAGAATTTACCGATATGCAGAATCGAAATTCGCTTCACGAGCGACTTACCCCAACCTGCGCTGGCATGCCGAATCATTGGAGTTTTGGATAGAAGTCACGCCATTTCATTTGCCGTGGCTCTACGCGGGCCCAAAAATAGCTACGAAACAATCGCGTTGTCATGATGAAAGTTGGTGTTTTGGAATCGGATAGCGAGATCCTTCCACGATCCCATCGACACCCACATTGTTCCAGCTAAAATCATCAACCTCACACCGCTTCCTGCAAAGAATTTCACTGTGGCAATATAGCTCAGAAATGTACCAAAATCTCAGGCATTTATCAGCGCGCCGGCTAAAAATACCATAAATCGGATTGCTCATCCCGCTTTCAATCAGATCAAAACCCAGTGAGTCGTTAAACAAAGATCTCAATCCCATATCTGAAAACTGAAAGAAATTCCACGGACGTTCGTGTGAAGCAAACGAAAAGTGCGTTTCTATAAACACGTAGCCGCCAACCTTAAGCATCTTTTTTATTTCCATCGCGGCCACCCAAGGCATGTACAGGTGCTCGAAGACAGCTGAAGAGAATATCAAGTCAAACTTTTCCTGTTCTTTGAAATAAGCCGTAAGTTTGTGAGCGTCTCCCACAGTATCAACATTTTCTCCTGCATAAAAATCGAAACCAACGTAAGTTGCCTTAGAAAATCTTGATCTGAAGTTCGCGCCGGTCACGTTCCTTGACCCGATTTCAAGAACACGCATGCCGTCTTTATTGAATTCCCCAGAAAGATATTCAAGCCATCTTGAATGACAGACATTCTTAGGAGATGGTATCTTGTTACTTTGGAACCAAAAAGGAATAGACGCCAGCGCTCCATAAGTGCGAAGGCAGTTCTTCGCCAAAGACTTGACAAACCCGTTCTTCATTTGACCTGATCCTCTCGCACCTCAAGGTTGTGGTTTCATGAAAGCCCTGCTGCATTATCTCTTACGGAGCCAGGAGGCAAGATCCACAACGCCGCCAAGCGCCGACACAAATCCCACCGCATGCGAATCTGGCGCGCAACAGCAAGCCGACTGTTGCCTGTTGCATTCCCCTCATGGCGCCGATAGAGGACAAGGGGATGATCGAGATAGAGGGTCTTGCCGCCAGACAGCGAGTTCACAGCGCCAATCCACAAGTCATGTAATACATCGACCCCAGTTGGAAGCGGTAAAATCTTTGCGCGAATCCGGCTGCGAAAAGCCATCGTACACCCCAGGTAGCTGCAGCGGAGGATGTTTGCTAACACGCTCGAGCGAAACTTTCCTCTTTGCGCATAGTAGGATTTGCCAAGCAGAGCGCCATTCTCATCGATCAGCGCGGCATCCGAGACCGCTACCTCTACCGCCGGGAATAACTGAAACGCTCGCAGCATGACTGCAATTTTCTTCGCAACCCAAAGATCATCCTGATCGCTCAGAAACAGAATCTCGCCCGACGCCTCGCGAATCGCATTCTCGAATGTACGCGCTACTCCCAGATTTTGGCTGTGCTCAATGAGCCGGATTCTGTCGTCCCCTAAGGCGCGCACGCAGTCTCTTGTCCCGTCGGTTGAAGCGTCGTCTACCACAATCACTTCGTCGCCTGGAGCAAGCTGGCTCTGGATCGACAGCAACTGCGCCGTAATATACCGTTCGCCGTTGAACGCGGCCATGCAAACCGAAATCGGTGGCCGTTTCTCGCAATAATCTCCATACTTCCCGGGGTCGAAGGAGCACAGCATCTGCTGCTCCATTTCGCGCCTCCAGTCGTCAATCCGGTGCCGCTTGGACTGAACGATGCGCCTCTTCAGCTCATTCCATGTTAGTTGCCGAATCGATGCGTCATGTCCGCGCATTTGTTGTCGCCAAATGCGGCCAAGGAGCCGCCCAGTGAGCGCGAGACCTTGCACGCGCCCCCCATACAAATCCCAATATGCAGATTCTGCCCGCAAAATGTTGTGGTAGCGATCCGGCTTGAGGTCGCCACCATGGAGCAAAGATAACTGGTGGTTCACCTGAACATCCTTTGCTACAAACACTTTCATTCCGTGCAGATACAACTGGTGGAACATATATCCATCTACATAATCCAGCCAGAAGTATGGGCTATAGCCGCCAACCTGCTTGAGCGCACTCACGCGAAAGAGGGTCGCCGAATTGGTGGCGTGAATCTCTCTTCTGGAAGTGCCCTCAAAGTCGGACGATAAGTAGCTCACGCCCCAATATCTGATGCACACGGGAGCCACGCGTCTGCCCGCATCCAACATGTGCGGCACAATCGCGCCGATCCTTTCGTCCGAATTCAGGTCGGTAGCATACCGGATCATGTGAGAAAGGAAATCCGCGGGTAGCGCCGTATCCTGGTCCAAGATCAACAACCAGTTACATTCTTCGTGGAGGGCAATCGCCAGAGCCCGATTATATGCGTCTGCGAGGCCGTTCTGCCGGGCGGCTTCATACCGCACATCCTCCGGCAACGAACCCGGGTCACATCCTCCGGGAGTATTGTCGTATAAGAGTGTCTTGAGATAAAGATGTTCGGACGATAAGCGGCGGATTGCTTCCTGAAGACTTTGAAAAGCTCTGGAATCGGCAGGCGTCGCACGGTAAAGGACTACGATGGCAAACACTCGGACCACGGCGGCTGTGGGCGATACGCTCATATGTTGCTCGATCTTGGATGTGGATTCTTTAACTGGAACTTTGGCCTAATAACCGGGAGCAAACGGAATGGCACCGAACCGATGAGAAAGTAGAGTAGACCAAAGAGAATGGTACGCAGATACATCCCTATCGTGGAATAGGAATCATCAAAGATCACTGTTATCACCGCATAAATCGAGAATGCGAACAGAAATGCACTAAGCCGTCCCCCTCGTTTCGCCTTCACGTAAAGCAAAGTATGGAACAGACCGAAGACGAACAGAAACACCAAGGTCCAAACGGTGCCAATCTCGACAAAATAAAACTTGAATACGGTATACACATTGGTTGGAAACGGGACGAATGTGAACGCGTCGAGGAGCGGCGGCGCAGTGTAATTTGTGAGGTGCAGCGCGGCGGCTAGCTTCAACGGGAACTGGAACGTGTGGCTGCCGCCCGTTACGAAGTCGGCTGGATGCTGCACAACCTTATCGAAAGCGGCTAACGGCCCCACGATATAGCTGAGAACAAAATACGTGGCGATACTGGTGAAGCCTCCATTCATTCCTTCGGTGTTCTTGTTCGAGAAGATGAGGCCAATATAAAGCGTTAGAAACAAAGCTATCGGCCAGCGCAGATGCCGCAAAGCTTTGAGCAGAGACTCCTGTCCGGTCTGTATCAGACGGATCCCACTCAAGCCGGAAATAAGTACGAGAAGATCTCCTCGTCCGGTGCTGAGGACACACCCGACGAACGCGACGGCAGTAACGATCCAATACTCTCGATCTCTCTTTTCGGTAGCAAAAAGCAGAGAAACGAGAATGGCGAACGGCGTGAAATAATTCAGTACAAATGACTGTTGAGTCAGCTCGCCGTTTTGGGCTGCGTTAACCATCGCCACACGAGCATTTGCCAATATATTCGGACCGCTGCCCACTGATCTGCTCAGTTGTAATGTTTCGTCGAATAAGATAAAGAGGCCGCAAAGCAGCCCGACCGTCAGCAGGTTTCGGAGGAAATGAGGCATTCTTTCCGGCTTGGGCGGAAAAAGATGGATGCGGAGCAACTCTCGCGGGGCAAAACCAGCGAGCAAGCCACCCATACTAAACGCGGTCCCTCCAGCCGCCAAGATCGCAAGCGTGTTGCCATGGACGGGGTCGACCTCGATGAGGCCGGAACGAAGGACAGCCAAGTCGAGTAACCACATCGTGCAAAAGATAAACGGAGGATATAGAACCGAGCGTTGTGCCCAGTAATTCAAAATCGCGAGCAAAAGGAAGAAGATGAGAGCAAGGTCGAGGAGACTCATTGCAAGAGCGCTCTCCTGATCTCACCTGCTCTTTCCGCCTGCGGCGCGGCGCGCTTCTTACCCTTCAAAAGCCGCCAAGTCGTACCCTCAACACTCACCAGGCGAGTCCAGGGCTTGAACTGATCTTCCGCATTTCGCGAAGGTTCAAAGTCGGGGTACATTTTTCGTTGCCGAATAGCTCGAGCGAAGAGCCGCGCGGTCTCAGAAGCACTTTCTACTCGCTTCTTGTACAGGTCGTCGAACGCATGGATCTTCACGTCTCGGACTCCAATGGTTTCGGGCGAAGGCGTGACGACAAAAGCCGAGATCTCAAACCCCGAATGGCAGTACGCTCATCCGCGGCCAGCAATGCGAACCACGCGATTGCCGCAAACGACAACAGGGCAATAACGGAAACAAGGATTTTCACTGGCAGGCTAACGTCCACCACCATAGCCAATGCAAATGCACCCGCGATCGTAACTGTTCGGACGAGGATCCTCCGTCGACGCGACATCTTGCCCAACAACCGTTTTACTACCCAAAATAGCAGTACGCAGTCGCCGATGACTCGAATGGCCCATGCGACAGCCGTTCCTTCAATACCGAAATGTGTGGTCAGAACCCACACCATCGCAAGGTAGAACGGCAACTCAACGAGATGCAGCTTGCCCGTGATATCGGCACGCCCTGCGCCCTGCACCAGTGCACAAGGCAGGGTGGCAACGCCGTTGGCAAACACGCCAATCGCCAAAAATTGTAGCACACGCGTGCTGTGACTAGCGAAGGCCGGACCCAGCCAAATACTTAGACCATTTTTGGCAAAAAACACCATCAGCATAGTCATAGGAAACAACGCGAGAGCCACATACTTCACAGCACGCCCAAACAGCATCCGTGCATGCTCGCGGTCTGACACCAGCGCGGTAGAAAACGCAGGAAACATCACGCCGACAATTGCCATGGGGAGGATTCCCACCTTTGTGGCAACTTCAAATGGCGTAGCGTAATAAGCGACTGCGGTAAGCGATAGCAACATTCCGACCAGGAAGCGATCCAGGTACGCCATCATCGGAGAAACGATATTCGATACTGTCATCCATGCACCGAAACTGAATAGCATGGGAAGCAGGTGTGTATCGATTGCGAAGTGGTGTAACAAGATCGGCATGTCACGTAGCGCGAGATAGGTGTAGACCAGCCAAAATAGAAATCGAGCAATGACCAGAATGCCCACCACTGCGATCAAACCCTTCGACCAATACAGAACAAGCAGCGGAGCGGCAAACGTGGCAATTCCCATTGGAATGCGCACGGCATTGATGATTCCGAACTTCTGCCGTGCTTCGAGCACGCCACGGAATCCGGCGGTGCTGATCACGAAAGGCACTGAGAGGCTGAGCACATAGAATGCTCTCGTAGTCTCAAGTTGAATTGAGGGCGGCGTTTTCAACAAGTGCTGCACGAGCAACGGCGAGAGTAGTGCAAGGGTTATCCCGCCCAGGATGCCCAACAAGCCCATCAGGAGATTCGCCGTCCACACGATTGCTGGAAGATCATCGTCGCTCTCGGTGGCGAGTTTCTGTGCCACCAGGTTAGTCATGGCGCGCCCTAACCCGAGATCAAACAAACTGAAATATCCAACGACTATCCAAGCGATCGTCAATACCCCGAAGCGATCTGTTCCGAGAGCATGGATTAGCCGGGGAATGGCGACGATGCCGACCGTCATCGGAGCAATTTGGCCAACCAGGTTCCAGACGGTATTACGAGCGAGCAACGAACCGCTGGTCAGCTTCTTGACCTCTGCGTCTTTAATCGCTTTCACTAAAACCACAGCCCTCCTGTCAAACCCTTAGAATACTGCGCCCTCGCATCCTCAGCAGTATTCGCTAGATACACTATCGTCGCACATCCGGCTACGAAACAATCACGATCCAACCGGCCCTTTTGCGCCGAAGACGAAACCTCTGAACCTTCGCGGTTCTTCTGGGCGGGTTGACAGCGATCATGGTTTCATCAAGACTGGACCTTCGGGGAGCGATTCGGCGTTTCTGAACTGCTGAAGATAGAGGTGTGGGTGAAATATCGTTTGTTCTTTTTGGCTGCCATCGCCTCATGGGCGCTTGCCTGGCATGGCGCTCAGGGGCAGAGCGCCAATTCCCAATCCCTTCCCGCCAGTACGCAACTGAATTCATCCATGGCTGAGACGGATACGCAGGGCTCGGTCTATGTGCCGCTGGACTACTGGATCTACCCGGCTCTCGACCGCCTGCACGCGCTTGGATATGTCGACACGGCATTTCTCGGGTTGCGTCCATGGACCCGTGCGAGCATAGCACACATGCTCGAGCGGAGCGCCGACCGCATCGAATCCGACACGAACAATAACGAGGCACGCTCGATCTATGCGGCCCTTGTACGGGAATTCGAGCCCGATATCGAAGGCGGTGTGAACGGGGCGTCCCCGCGGGTCGAGCTAGAGAGCATTTACACACATATGCGCGGGATCAGTGGAACGCCCCTGCGCGACAGCTTTCACCTGGGACAGACGATCGTAAACGACTATGGGCGGCCGTATGAGGGTGGATTCAGCAACTACACGGGTTTCAGCTCACGCGCCGAGGTAGGACGGTTCTCGCTCTACTTTCGCGGCGAAACGCAACATGCGCCTTCTGCGGCCGGCTATTCCGCCACACTCGGGGCCTATCTTTCCAACACGATCGACCTCATCCCATTTAGCTTCAACCCAGTACAGGACACGATCCCCGAAGGCCCGATTGCAGTGACAAACAATGTTCGGGTGGTGGAGGCCACGCTTTCCTATCATCTTTTGGGGCATGAAGTTTCATTCGGCAAAAATGATCACTGGCTTGGTCCGGACAAGGGCGCATCCATGCTGTGGGGCAACAATGCCGAAAATATCTACGATTTCGAGATCAACCGGATCGAGCCGTTTCGTGTTCCCGGACTTTCAAAGCTCACCGGACCGTTTCGATACGACTTTTTTGTGGGCAGCCTGAAGGGGCACACCTATCCTAACGACCCCTGGGTCCATATGGAGAAGATCAGCTTCAAGCCTACACGCGATCTGGAGTTTGGCTTCGATCGTCTGACGATCTGGGGCGGCACGGGACACGCACCGATTACGCTGCACACATTCCTGCACAGCTTCTTCAGCTTCCAGAACGTTTCGGTCGCCGAAAAAAATTCGCGAGACGACCCAGGCGCACGTTTCGGCACGTTCGATTTTAGTTACCGGCTTCCCTTCCTGAGTCACTGGGTGACGCTCTATACTGACTCGCTCGTACATGACGATGTAAGCCCTGTTAGCGCTCCGCGGCGTTCCGGCGTACGTCCCGGGATCTATCTTGCACGCGTTCCCGGCTTCGAGCATCTCGACCTGCGGTTGGAGGGGGCTAGCACGGATGCACCGAATGCATCGGTGCAGAGCGGCCAGTTCCTCTATTACGAAAACGTACAGAGACAGGGGCCAACAAACGAGGGCTTCCTGGTGGGCGACTGGATTGGGAGACAGGGCAAGGGTGGGCAGGCGTGGCTTACTTATCACCTCTCTCCCCAGGAGGAAGTGCAGTTCCAGTATAGGCATGCAAAGGCCGCGAGCGGGTTCATTCCTGGCGGCACCACACAAAACGACTTTGCCGTCCAGGCCGTGAAGCGCGTACGTAAGGACTTTGAACTGCGCGGCTGGCTGCAGTTCGAGCGATGGAAGGCACCCATCTATGAACCCGGGCTGCAGGGCGATACGACGGCCACTTTCCAAGTGACATGGTTCCCGCTGGAACGAAAGAAATAGCCCAGAAGGCGACGCCACAGCAGCAGATTGACAGAAGAGAAATGCGGGCAAAACCCAATTGGGGAGATGCCCGCACAGATTTCTTCGCGGAGTTGAGAATCCGGCTGGAAAGCAGACTGCTTATGCCGCCTGCTCGCCGCCTTCGGGCTCTTTTTCGCCTTCCTTCTTCTGCTCTTCAAGTTGTTTTTCGAGTTCGGCGCGCTTTTTGGCCTTGATGTCGGCGCGCTTCTGGCGCTTCACTTCGAGCTGCTTTTCGGCGCCCAATAGTTCAATGAAGGCCTTGTCGGCGCCGTCGCCCTGCTGGAAGCCGGCGCGTACGATTCTAAGATAGCCGCCATTGCGGTCGCCATAACGCGGAGACACTACGTCAAATAGACGCTTGACGGCATTGTCGGTGCGGAGAAAGGCGAGTGCCTGGCGGCGCGAGTGCAGATCGCCCTTCTTGCCGAGGGTGATCATTTTTTCGATGTGCGGACGAACAGCCTTGGCCTTGGCCACAGTCGTCTCTACGCGGTCCTCTTCAATCACAGATGTGACCAGGTTGCGCAAGAGCGCGCGGCGATGACTGGTGTTTCGTCCAAGCTTGAATCCTGCATTGCGATGGCGCATGTTCAGCTCCTAGCTTCTAGCTCCTGGCTTCTAGCTCGATTGTCTCTGAATCGACAATGTGGTATACGCACCAGAAAGCTAGAATCGGGTAGCACTTTGAAATCTCAATTTGCTTCCAGCTTCCAGCCCGATAACTCTCTAGCCAATTGACGAGAATCTGGAGTTCAGGTTCCAGGATGCTCAAGCCAGGAGCTAGCAGCTAGAAGCTGATGGCTGTCTTTAGAAATTCTCCGTCTCGGTCGGCAATTGCAGATCCACCGAGTCGAGTGGCTCCTCTTCGTCGTCGAAGCGCCCATAACCTGCGGCCAGCGCGGTTTGCGGCGGAATGCTGGTGGGCCCGGGAACCGCGTTGCCCTGCTCGTCGATCTTCATGCCCAGCGACAATCCCATCTGCGCCAGGATTTCCTTGATCTCGTTCAGGCTCTTGCGGCCAAAGTTCTTGGTCTTCAGCATCTCGGCTTCAGTCTTCTGCACCAGTTCGCCGATTGTCTGAATGTTGGCGTTCTTCAGGCAGTTGTAGCTGCGGACCGAAAGCTCCAGCTCTTCCACCGAGCGGTTGAGATTGTCGTTCCGGAGCAGAATGCGGCCTTCTTCGCCGCGTGCTTCCGCTTCAATCTCTTCCTCGAAGTTGATGAAGATGTTCATGTGGTCCTTGAGCAGCTTGGCGGCCAGGCCGATGGCGTCGGCAGGCAGCACAGCGCCGTTGGTCCACACTTCGAGCGTCAACTTGTCGTAGTCGGTAATCTGCCCCAGACGCGCAGCGTCGACAACGTAGTTCACGCGGCGCACCGGCGAGTGCACTGAATCCACGGGAATGAATCCGAGGCCCAGGTCCGCGTCAAAGTTCTTGTCCGCAGAAACGTAGCCGCGGCCACGCTTGAGGCGCATCTCCATGTCGAGCTTGCCGCCCTCAGAGAGAGTCGCCAGATAAACGTTTTTGTCGAGGATTTCGACATCGCTGTCGGCCTCGATCATGCCGCTGGTGACGACACCGGGCTGATCGGCGCGCAGGTAGAGCGCCTTGGGGCCTTCGCCTGCCAGCTTGAAGGGAATTTGCTTCAGGTTGAGGATGATGTCGGTGGCGTCCTCTACCACTCCAGTGATGGATTGAAACTCGTGCAGCACGCCTTCGATGCGAACCGCGGTGACGGCAGCGCCTTCGATCGAGCTGAGCAGTGTGCGGCGCAGGGCGTTGCCGATGGTGGTGCCGAAGCCCCGTTCAAAGGGCTGGGCGCTGAACTTTCCGTAAGTGTCGGTAAGCGTCTCGGCATCGACCGCAAGGCGCTTTGGCTTTTGAAATCCTCTCCACAACATCATTCGTCTCTCGTTTCCCGCACGGCATGTACGTCGCGATGCATTTTGCGGCGGCCGCGCAAGTTCTCCTTTGGTTGAAATGCAGCTTCTAGCCTCTAGCTCCTAGCTTCTCGGCCACCGGGGAATGGTCCACAATATCGTGTTCCCGCAAACATGAGCTAGAAGCTAATGGCTAGCAGCTAGTAGCTGGTTTACTTGCTGTACAGCTCGACGATCAACTGTTCGTTGATCGGCAAATTCACGTCCGCGCGCTTGGGCAAATGGAGCACGCGCCCGGACAAATTCTCAAAGTTCGCTTCAAGCCACGTGGGAACAGGGTTTTGCGCAGCAGACTGCGTTGCCTGCTCGATGATGACATGCTTCTTGGCGCTGTCGCGGACGGCGATTTCGTCGCCAACGCTCACCTGGTACGACGGGATGTTCACCTTGCGGCCATTCACCGTCACATGCCCATGGCGAACCACCTGGCGCGCCTGCCGGCGCGAGATGGCGAAGCCAAGACGGAAGGCCACGTTGTCGAGGCGCCGCTCGAGTTGCTGGATCAGCAGTTCGCCGGTCACGCCTTGTGCGCGGTTGGCCTTTTCGTAGTACTCGCGGAACTGCCCTTCGAGCGTGAAATACATGCGCTTGGCCTTCTGCTTTTCATGCAGTTGCAGGCCATAGCCCACGATCTTGGCCTTGCGGTCCTTGCCATGCTGCCCTGGCGGAAAATTCCGCTTCTCGAGCGGGCAGCGGTCTGAGGTACACTTGGTACCCTTCAAAAATAACTTGGTGCCTTCGCGCCGGCAAAGGCGGCAAACTGCTCCGGTATAACGTGCCATTTCTTCTCCTGACTTCGGATGCCGGCCGGTTTACGTGTCCGGAGGACGCTTCGTCCCGGCCCTGTTGTTTATAGTTCAGAGTTCCAAGTTCAAAGTTCTCCGTTTATTTACCGCCTCATCTGACAACCGCGAACTGAGAACTATGAACTGCCAGCCGCGTCTTTACACGCGGCGTCTCTTTGGCGGCCTGCAGCCGTTGTGCGGCACCGGCGTCACGTCACGAATGGTCTTGACCTCGATGCCCGCGGCAGCCAAGGCGCGGATGGCCGACTCGCGGCCCGAACCCGGACCGGCGACCCGAACCTCGACAGCGCGGACGCCGTGATCGCGAGCCATCCCCGCCGCATTCGACGCTGCCTGTTGCGCCGCAAAGGGAGTGCCCTTGCGCGACCCGCGAAATCCCAGCGAACCTGCACTCTTCCAGCTCAGCGTATTGCCCATCTGGTCGGTGATGGTAACGATGGTGTTGTTGAACGAGGCTTGAATATGCGCCACACCGAACGGCACATTCTTGCGCTCGCGCTTCTTGAACCTTTTGGTTTTGCCCTTCTTGCCGGCTTCGGGCTTTTGCTCTGGTTTCGCCATTAGGTCTTCGCCGTCGCTTTCTTCTTGCCGGCAATCGTGCCCTTGCGCGGGCCCTTGCGAGTGCGGGCGTTGGTGTGGGTGCGCTGGCCGCGCACCGGCAGGGACTTCCGGTGACGCAGGCCGCGATAGCTCTGAATGTCGATGAGGCGTTTGATGTGCATGGCGATGTCCTTGCGCAGATCGCCCTCGACGTCACCCTCGTCCTCAATCACCTGGCGGATCCGGTTCACCTCTTCCTCACCCAGATCCTGGATCTTCTTGAAGGCATCAACATTTGCCTTGTCCAGGATTTTGCGGGCGCGGGGCTGACCGATGCCGTAAATGTAAGTGAGCGCGATTCTTGCCTGCTTGTTGCGAGGCAGATCGACGCCAGCAATACGTGCCATTTGAATTCCTTTGCTGCTTCAAGTTATGTGCCTCCGGCCTCAACCGGCTCGCACGGGTTGATAGGAAAAACTCCCGAGGTTCATCGCAAGCCTTGACTCAAGCTAACTCGCCTCGTAACAGCTATCAGTGGTCAGTTGTCAGCGATCAGTTTCGTTTTGCTCATGCGAGCGTTTCTACTGACCACTGATCACCTTTCACCGAACACTGGCGTGAAGGTTTCCCTTTTTTGCCAGGATCAAACTACCCCTGGCGCTGCTTGTGCTTCGGGTTCTCGCAGATGACGCGTACGACGCCTCCGCGAGTAATCACCTTGCACTTGACGCAAATCTTTTTTACCGATGCCCGGACCTTCATGACTCTGGTTACCCTCTTCTGCGCTCATTACTCACGCGCGAAATTCCTTTTTTCTGCCTTCGCATGTCAGCGCCATCGTGTAAAGTTCACCGCCATTCCATCGCAGGAACAATTGACCCCTGATCCACGGCAACTGATCACTTGTATCTGTACACAATTCTTCCGCGATTCAGGTCGTATGGACTGAGCTCAACCGCCACGCGGTCGCCTGGCAAAATCCGGATGAAATTCTTGCGCATCCTTCCCGAGACATGGGCCAAAACCTCGTGATTCGTCTCGAGCTTGACCTTGAACATGGCATTCGGCAACGTCTCAATGACCGTCGCCATCACCTCAATCGCATCTTCCTTCGACAATCTGTGTCCATTTCTGCCGGCCTGCGTTTGCGCGCTCCCAGCTCTTTACGCCGAATGCACTTATTCGGTCAAAACCATTGCACCGGTGGCGGTAACCGCAACCGTGTGCTCAAAATGAGCACTCATGCTTCCATCGCTGGCCACCGCCGTCCAGCCGTCGTCCAGGACCTTTACGTCCGGCTTTCCGGCATTGACCATGGGCTCGATGGCAATCACCATGCCAACTTTCAACTTCATGCCCTGGCCCGCCTCGCCGAAGTTCGGAACCTGCGGATCCTCGTGCATGTGGACGCCGATGCCGTGACCGACAAATTCCCGGACCACGGAAAATCCTTCGCCCTCGACAACCCCTTGCACCGCTGCTCCCACATCGCCCAGGGTCGCTCCGGGCCTGACCGCCGCAATGCCTGCCTTGAGCGATGCTTCGGTGGCCTTGAGCAGCCGCTCGGCATTCGCGTCAATGGCGCCCACCGGTACGGTAATTGCCGCATCACCGTAATAGCCGTCTACCACAACGCCGAAGTCGACCGAGACGATGTCCCCTTCCTTGAGAACGCGTTTCGGAGAAGGGATACCATGCACAACCTCGCTGTTCACCGAGGTACAAAGTACGCAGGGAAATCCGTGGTAGCCCTTGAATGCAGCCTTCACTTCCAGTTCTTTCAGCCGTGTCTCGGCAGCTTTCTCCAAGTCGAACGTCGTGGCACCCGGCTTGACCTTGCTACGCACGAGTTCGAGTATCTCGCGGACCACTCTCCCCGCGCGACGCATCTTCTCGATCTCATGCGATGACTTCAAAACAACAGCCACAGAACCAGCCCTCAGTGATCAGTTGTCAGTTCGATCAAGCCGCGGTTGTCGGCCTGAACTGATTCCAAACTTCTGATCGTCGAGTTGCCAATTCAGTGCATCGCAACAATCAATGCCGTCCGCTGCGGCGCCTGCTTGCTGTTCACTCACCACTGATCACTGACAACTGTCTTTCACAACGCACAATCCCACCGTCTGGCCTACCCTAAATGGCGCAGGCGCTCGACAGCGGCAACAATTCCGGCAGCGATCGCGGGGATCGGCCGGTCTCCATCCACTTCCGCAAATCGTCCCAAAGCCCGATAGTGCTCAACGACAGGCGCGGTGAGGGCCTCATAAGCGCGCATGCGCTCTTTGAAAACCTCTTCGGTGTCATCGGTTCGCTGGACCAGTGCAGCGCCTTCTATATCGCAGAATCCATCCCGTTTGGGGGGATTCATATAGACGTTGTAAATGGTCTGGCAGACAGGACAATTCCGGCGCCCCGTAATGCGGCGCAATAACTGATTATAGTTCACTTGGATGCTGACCGCAACTACAGGCAATGACTCGATTTGCGCCGCAAGACGGCCGTCGAGCCAGTCCGCCTGCCCGAGGGTTCGCGGAAAGCCGTCGAGAATGTAGCCGCGGGCAGTATCGGGCTGTAGCAGCCGGATCGCCACCATTTCGTTGACCAGCGAATCGGGAACCAGTTCCCCCCGTCCCATGATTTCCTGCGCCACCTTGCCTAGAGGCGTTCCCTGGGCGACATTGGCGCGCAACAGGTCGCCGGTGGAGATCTGCGGAATCCCCCATACCTTGACCAGTTCCTTTGCCTGCGTCCCCTTGCCCACACCGGGCGCTCCCAGCAAAAGAATGGGGCCGGGAGCGTGGTTCGATTCCGCTGCCCGGCCGCTTTCCATTGATGTTGGAGATGAAGCAGATGAAGCCGAAGACGACATTACCAGGTTTTCCTTCCGCGTATACGACCGGAGCGCGGGGAGAAGCCGTCATAGTGCCGCATGATCAGCTGCGATTCGATCTGGTTGACCGTATCCATGGCCACGCCCACCACGATGAGCAGCGAGGTGCCGCCAAAGTAGAAGTTCACGTTCATGCCATGAATCATGAAATTGGGTAGATTCTCAAAAAACCTCCCGACAAGCCAAATCTTGTCGAACCGGATGCCCGATATGAGGAAGGTAGGCACCATCTGCACCATGATCAGGTAAATTCCGCCGACCAGGGTGATGCGGGTGAGAATGTCGTTGATGAAATCCGAAGTCCGCTTGCCCGGCCGTATTCCCGGGATAAACGATCCGGATTTGCGGAAGTTGTCTGCAATGTCATCCGGCCGCATCACGATGGAAACGTAGAAATAGGCGAAGAAAATAATGGCCAGGATGTTGAGTAACTCGTACCACGGGTAACCGGGAGTAAGCGCCGTCATAATGGGCTGCAGGAAACGGCTATTCTGCACCCAGTCGACCTGACCGAACAGCAACGGTGCGGACAGGATGGAACTGGCAAAGATGATCGGCATGACGCCGCCCGAGTTCACCTTCAGAGGCAGGTGGCTTGACGACCCACCCATCATCCGCCGGCCCACAATGCGCCGTGCGCTTTGGATGGGAATGCGCCGCTCGCTGCGCTCAACAAAAACAATGAAGCCGACCACCACCGCCATGCCTGCAACCAGCAGAAGGACGACGAGAAAGGTCATGGGGCCCCAGGCGTCTGTCTGGACCTTCTGAATCAGATCACCGACGCCGCGCGGCAGCCCTGCCACAATTCCTGCAAAAATCAGCAGGCTCATGCCATTGCCAATGCCGCGATCGGTAATCTGCTCGCCAAGCCACATGATGAAGGTGGTGCCTGCGGTCAGCGTCAGAATGGTCATGAGGATGAAGCCGGGACCCGGATGCAGAGCCAGTCCCTGCTTGGTGAGAATGAATGCGATGCCCAGCGACTGCAGCACGCCCAAAACCACCGTTACGTACCGAGTCCATTGCGTGATCTTGCGCCGGCCCAGTTCGCCTTCCTTCTGGATGCGCGCCAGCGGCTCATACACAACTGTCAGAAGCTGGAAGATGATCGACGCGGTGATGTAGGGCATGATGCCCAAAGCGAAGATCGTCATGCGGCGCAGCGTGCCGCCGCTGAACAGGTCCATCAGCCCGAGCGCCGACCCGCTCTGGGAGTTGAAGAGCAGCTCCAACTGGTGGTAATTCACACCCGGCGTGGGAATCCACGCGCCCAGGCGGTACACAGCCAGTATGCCCAGCGTAAAGAGGACGCGCTTGCGCAGGTCGGGAATCCGGAAGATATTGAGAAACTTTTCCAGCATATCGGGTTATCCGCTTCAGGCGCCCTCGGCGCCAGTCGAATCGTGCAATGAATTCATCTTAAGGCGTTCGCCCCGTCTCATCAGGCTATCGAAGCCCTTGAAACGCGGACTATGCCTTGCGTCACACCTCAAAAGCTTTGAGCTATCAGTTCTCAGCATTGTTCATACAGGATCGGGCCCGACCAAGCTGATAGCTGAAGGCTGAAAGCTGCCTGCCTACGCCGCCGCCGGAGCCGCTTCGCCGCCCACTACCACAGCCTTGCCACCGACCTTTTGGATCTTCTCCGCAGCTGACTTGGAAAACTTGTGCGCGTGGATCGTGATCGGTTTCTTCAGCTCGCCCGAACCCAGAATCTTGATCAGGGTCTTCTTCTTGGAGGCGAGTCCCAGCTTCAAATAGTCTTCGAGCCCGATCTCGGCGACGCTCAACGCAGCGATCCGGTCCAGATTCACAATGGTGTATTCGGTCCGAAAGATGTTGGTAAAACCGCGCTTGGGCAAACGGCGATGCAGCGGCATCTGGCCGCCTTCAAAACCGCGCATCATGTGAGAGCCGGAGCGCGAACGCTGGCCCTTGTGGCCGCGGGTCGAGGTTTTGCCCATGCCGGAACCCATGCCCCGGCCCACGCGCTTGCGCCCGGTATTGGCTTTCCGGGGTGCGCGCAAATTCGAAAGGTTCTTTGCCATGTTCTCCTCGCTATAACGCCGGGTGGTATTGATGTGAGCCGCCCGACTCGCGTTTCTTCAGTTCATAGTTCCAGGTTTGTAATTCACAATTCGAATTGCCGATGCGCACAGTGAACTGTGAACTAAGAATTGCGAACTACTTCTCCAAAATGCGGACTAGGTGCGGCACGGCCTTCACCATGCCCCGCACTGATTCGGTATCTTCGCGCTCCACAATCTGGTTGAGATGCGTAAAGCCCAATCCCTTCACCACCAGCTTGTGCTTAGTAGGCGTGGCGATGGCCGAGCGGTAGTACTGAATGCGAATCTTCTTAAGCTTCGCCATCACAACTCCTCCACTTGCTTGCCCCGCGTCGTGGCCACATCACGCTTGTCGCGCAATTGCGTGAGCGCATCAAACGTGGCCTTGATCACGTTGTGCGGGTTGGGTGAGCCAAGGCTCTTGGTCAGCACGTTTTGCACACCGGCCGAGGTCATCACTGCGCGCACCGCGCCACCGGCAATCACGCCTGTGCCTTCCGGCGCCGGCTTCAACAACACCTGACCGGAACCATAGCGGCCCAGTACCTGGTGCGGAATGGTGGTTTCAGTCAAGTGCACCTTCACGAGGTTCTTCTTGGCCGACTCGATTCCCTTGCGAATGGCCTGGGGAACTTCCTTGGCCTTGCCCGACCCGTACCCCACAACTCCGGAGGCAGCGTCGCCCACCACTACCAGCGCGGCAAATGACATGTTCTTGCCGCCCTTCACCACTTTGGTTACGCGATTGATAGCCACCACCTGATCCTTCAGGTTGTACTGGTTGGCATCAAGTTTCTTCGTCAAAGTCGTCATTGCTGTCCTTTTGAGCTTCCAACCTCTAGCTCCTAGCCTGTTCCCATCACCTCAAAGCTGCCGCGTCACATCCACGTGGCTAACAGCGAGAGGCTAGGAGCTGGAAGCTGCCTTCAGAATTCCAGTCCCGCCTCGCGCGCCGCATCGGCCAGTGCCTTTACGCGCCCATGATAGAGATAGCCTCCGCGATCAAAGACCACTTGCTTGATGCCTTTGGAGGCGGCTTTCTCGGCCAACGCCTTGCCAATCTCTTTCGCCGCCGCAACATTGCCGCCACTCTTTAACTTCAAGCCAAGCGAGGAGGCCGAAACCAGCGTCTCGCCCTTCTGGTCATCGACAACTTGCGCGTAGATGTGATTGAGCGAACGATACACATTCAACCGCGGCCGCTCCGCCGTCCCGGCAAGCTTCTCGCGGATGCGCTTGTGGATACGCTGCCGGATTGCATTTCTTCTGTTCTGCGTAATCATGTCTTCTCTCACCTATCAGCGGAGCCGCCCGGCGGTTCCGTTCGGATTTTGTCAGTTCACAGTTCTTAGTTCGTAATTCTTACGGTTCCTTGCTTCATCACGACTGCCACTGCGAACTGTGATCTGCGAACTATTTGGCTCCCGTCTTGCCCGCCTTCTTCTTCAGCCGTTCGTTGCTGTACCGCACACCTTTGTTCTTGTACGGATCCGGTTTGCGCAACGAGCGCATGTCGGCCGCCACCTGGCCCACCTTCTGCCGGTCGACACCCGAGATGGTTACGTGTGTCTGCTTGGGGTCGATGGCCACGTCGATTCCCGAAGGCAGCGGAAACTCGATGGGATGCGAATAACCCAGCGTGAACACTACCGTACCTTTGCCCTTCAATTCGGCGCGATATCCGATGCCGACGATGTCCAGTTCCTTGCTCCATCCCTTGGTTACGCCGAGAACGGCGTTGTTCACCAGCGCGCGGGTCAAGCCGTGCAGTGCAGCCTTGTCTTCGCCCGTGCGCTCCAGTTGCATCTGCCCGTCGACGGTCTTTGCCGAGATGCCATCGGCGATCAGCGCCGAAACCTTGCCCTTGGGGCCCTCAACGAGAACTGTATTGCCCTCGACTTTGTATTTCACACCCGCTGGCAGCGGGATCGGCTTCTTTCCAATGCGCGACATTCTTCAAAATCCTTCTTGGCTTGCGAGTCCCGAAAAGCAGTTGCCATTGATCATTTGCAACCGCCTTCGTTCCACTGCAGCCGGCCGGGCCGAAAGCCCGGCGGTGTTCAATATTTAGTTGTCAGTGATCGTCTTCTTCTTGTCTCAACCGCTGATCGCGGCGCGCACCAGCTGACCACTGTTCACTGACAACTGTCTCTACCACACCTCGCATAGCAGCTCGCCACCCACACCCTCGCGGCGCGCCTGCCGTCCTGTCATCACGCCCTTGGGCGTTGTCAAGATTGAAATGCCAAGCCCACCCTGCACGCGCTTGATTTCGTCTCGGCGCACGTAAACGCGGCAGCCGGGACGCGAAACGCGTGCCAGGTCGCGAATGGCCGCCTCGGTGCCGCCGTACTTTAGATACACGCGCAGCACCAGCTTGCCTTCCTCGTCCTGGAGCTTGTAGTTCGAGATATATCCCTCTTCCTTGAGAATGCGGGCAATCTCGGTCTTCAGCTTTGAAGCGGGTACGTCCAGCTTCTGATGACGCGCCCGAATCGCATTGCGAATGCGCGCCAGAAAATCTGCTACTGGATCCGTCAGACTCATTCCTTCTCCTTCATTCCCCGTTCGCCCGCCGCTCATCAGGTGGGAACCAGCAGGAATGGTTGAAAACAACCTTTAGCTCTCAACTGTCAGCTCATTTCGCTCTCACCCACTCCATCTCTGGACGAAATGCTGAAAGCTTAGAGCAGATGACTGAAAACTGTCGTGCTACCAGCTCGATTTGATGACTCCCGGAATCTCGCCCTTCAGCGCGAGCGCCCGGAAGCACAAACGGCAAACGCCAAACTTGCGCAGAAAACCGCGCGGCCGCCCGCACAACTGGCAGCGGTTGTGCTTGCGGCTGCTGAACTTCGGCTTCCGCGCGTCTTTCACCCTTTTTGCAGTAGTTGCCATAAAACCCCTTCAAAACAGCTAACAGCTATCTTTACGCTCCCTGGCGGAAGGGCATGCCAAAGTGGCGCAGCAGCGCGCGCGCCTGGTTGTCGTCCTTCGCCGTGGTCACAATCGTGATATTCATGCCTTTCAGCTTTTCCACCTTCGCGTAGTCGATCTCGGGGAAAATCAATTGGTCGCGCAGGCCCAGCGTATAGTTGCCGCGCCCGTCGAAACTCTTGGTCGACACGCCGCGAAAGTCGCGCACACGCGGCAGCGCAATCGAGATCAGGCGGTCAAGAAACTCATACGCTTTGTCGGAACGCAGCGTAACCATTGCCCCGATCGACATGCCGGCGCGCACCTTGAACGCCGAAATCGATTTCTTGGCCTTTGTGGTCACCGGCTTCTGACCGGCAATGTGCGCTAGGTCGGCGACCAGCGGATCCAGAAGCTTCGAGTTCTGCGTGGCCTCTCCGAGACCCATGTTGATCACGATCTTCTCGAGCTTCGGCACCGCCATGGAGTTTTCCAGGCCCAGCTCCTTCTGAAGCGCCTGCTTGATCTCTTTCTGATACTTCTCTTTCAACCTTGCCGCCATCTCTCAACTCTCTTTCTTCCGTTTCTCGGATTGGTCGCTTCGCCGCTGCGGCCGACCGTGTACCGTTGCGGAAGGGACTGGCCGTCCAGGCAATTGCGCTTCGCGCCTTATCTGCTCGGCCCTCTCAAACCCTCGAACCAGCTCTCAGCGCGTCTAGCTCCAGCACGAACTCACTGACCCCTGACCCCTGAAACCTGACCCCTGTCTTACTACTTTTTCGTGGGCAGCTCCTGCCCGCACTTCTTGCAAATCCTCACGCGCATTTCGCCTTCAACCCGATGGCCGACGCGCGCAGGACCGCAGTTGGGACACACCAGTACCACGTTCGACACATTGATCGGCGACTCCTGGTCGGCGATGCCACCCTGAGTGCGCCGTCCCGTTTTGCTTGAAACTGTCTTCTTGACCACGCGAACGTGCTCCACCAACACCGTTCCTTTGTCAGGGAAGACGCGCAGCACGCGGCCCGTCTTGCCCCGGTCAGCGCCTGTGAGCACCTTGACCGTATCGTTGCGATGAATCATCAAACTCGGCATGTTCTTCTCTCAGTTCACAGTTCTTAGTTCACAGCTCATAGCTCTTGCACAGTTACCGTGAACTGTGGACTAAGACCTATGAACTTGCGCCTGGCCTACACTACCTCAGGCGCCAAGGAAACTATCTTCAAAAACTTCTTTTCGCGCAGCTCGCGGGCCACGGGCCCGAAAACACGGGTGCCGATCGGTTCGTGATCGTCGCCGATCACGACCGCTGCGTTCTCGTCGAAGCGAATGTAGGTGCCATCGCGACGCCGATGCTCTTTACGCGTACGTACAATGACCGCCTTCACCACCTTGCCCTTCTTCACCGTGCCATCAGGCGAGGCTTCTTTCACCGCCGCAGTCACGACGTCGCCCAACCCGGCCTCCGAGCCCAGCCCGCCGCCCAGCGGCAGAATCACCTGCAACTTGCGCGCGCCGGAGTTATCGGCTACCGCGAGCATGGTTCTCATTTGTACAGCCACGATTTCCCCTCTTTCCGGCAGCCCTACTTCTCAACAGGCGCGCTCTCGCCCGGCAGCACCGTATCTTCGATTTGTCCAATCGTCGACCGGCGCACAATCTCTTCGAGCGACCACCGCTTCAGCTTGCTCAGCGGCCGCGTCTCGCGGATGCGCACCATATCACCCAGCCGCGCCGAACTTTGCTCATCGTGAGCATAAAACTTCTTCGTCTTGCGAACGATCCGCTTATATTTCGGATGAGCTTTGCGCATCTCCACCGCGACCACGATGGTTTTTTGCATCTTGGTCGAGACCACCTGGCCTACCTTTTCGTTTCGTCGCGAGGCGGGCACGGGGGGTGCGGCTTGCGCCGTTTTTTGAGTCGCCGTCATTTACGGGCTCCCTTCGCTTTCACTGTCTTTTTCTCCGCGGCCGGAGAAGCTTTCTTTGCCGTCTTCCGGGTCTTGGCCTTTGCCGCAGGTTCAGATTCCTTAACCTTCGCGGCTTTGGCCTCCTCGGCCGGCGCGACTCCTTCAGTCTTCGGAACCTTGGCCATAGAGGCCGACTCCTTCACTTCGCCGTGAATTCCCAGCTCGCGCTCGCGCGCCACGGTCTTGATCTGCGCGATTTCTTTGCGCAACTGGCGAAGCTTTTTTACTCCATCGTTCTGCCCCATTGACACCTGGAAGCGGAGCCGAAAAAGCTGCTCCGCGGAGATCTTCTCCTGATGCTTCAGCTCCGCGTCGCCTAAACCACGAATCTTTGCGAGTTCCATTTTCTAGCTCCCAGCTATTCGGTCTTCGCGACCGCTTTCTCCACGCCCGGCCGCTGCACAAACTTCGTCCGTAGCGGCAGTTTGTGCGATGCCAGTCGCATCGCCTCCACTGCCGTCTCCGGCGTCACGCCTTCCATCTCAAACAGGATCTTTCCCGGCCGCACCACCGCGACCCAATGGTCAAGAGCGCCTTTGCCCGATCCCATGCGGACTTCCGCCGGCTTCTTGGTGATCGGCTTGTCAGGAAACAGACGGAGCCAGATTTTGCCGCCGCGCTTCACGAATCGTGTCATGGCGACGCGGCTAGCCTCAATCTGACGGTCCGTGATGTATCCGCACTCCATCACCTTTAACCCGTACTCTCCAAATGCAAGCGTGGAGCCGCGCCATGCCTTGCCGCGGCGCTTGCCCTTCTGCTGCTTGCGGTACTTCACTTTCTTTGGCATCAACATAACGAAACCCTCAAACCTGCAACTGATCACTGACCACTGATCACTCGCTCTAAAACACTCCCGTCCCTGCTACCGCCTGCTGTGGCTGACGGCGCTTCTGCTCGTAAATGTCGCCGCGGTAGATCCACGTCTTAACGCCGATCACGCCGTAAGTCGTGTTCGCTTCGGTGAACCCGTAGTCGATATCGGCGCGGAGCGTATGCAGCGGTAAACGCCCTTGCAGGTACCACTCCGACCGCGCGATTTCGTTGCCGTTCAGCCGGCCCGAAACGCGAACCTTGATTCCCTTGCAGCCGAAGCGCAGCGCCGAATCCACGCTCTTGCGCATGGCGCGGCGGAAGCTGACGCGTTTTTCCAACTGCAACGCGATGTTCTCGCTTACCAGTTGCGCATCGAGTTCCGGCTTATTCACCTCGATGATGTCGATGAATACCTCGCGGTTGGTGCGCTTGCCCAGCTCGGCCTTTAGCTTCTCGATCTCGGCGCCCTTGCGACCGATCACGATGCCAGGCCGCGCCGTGCGAATCAGGAAGCGCAGCTTGTTACCCGGCCGCTCGATTTCGACCGAACTTACTCCCGCCGCCTTCAGCTTTTCGCGCAGCTCCTTCTTCAGCTTCACGTCTTCCACCAGCAGCTTGTCGTACTCGCGCTCGCTGAACCAGCGGGAACGCCACGGCTTGTTCACTCCCAGCCGAAATCCGTAAGGATGGACCTTCTGCCCCATACTCTTCCTTTCAAACTCTCCAGGCCTACTTGCCTGATTTCTTCTTGCTCGCCGCCGACTTCTTGGCTGCCGATTTGGTCTCTTCCATTTCCGCCTTTGCGGTCTTGGTCTTCGCTGCTTTTGGAGCGGCTTCTTTCGCTTTGGCTGCCGCAGGTGCCGCCTTCTTTGGCTTCCCTGTTTTTGCCGGAGCGGCCGCAGATGTTGGCTCCTCAACCTTCGTCACCAGGCCCGTCGCTCCCTCGCGTTCTGCCACCGACAACACGATGTGGGCTAGCCGGCGCTGATACCGATAGGCCCGGCCCATGGGAGCAGGGCGGATGCGCTTCATCCGCGGGGCGTCATTGGCAACTGCCTGCTTGACATACAGGTTGTCGACATCCAGGTCGAGACCCTCTTCGGCGGCCACAAATTTGGCGTTATCTACCGCTGAAGCCAGCAGCTTGTACACCACCGGAGCAACGCGCTTCTTGGTGTAGGCCGCCATATCCAGCGCATCCTGCACTCCCCGCCCTCGGATCAGATCAAGCACCAGCCGCGCTTTCTGCGGCGATACGCGCTGAAACTTGGCCTCGGCCCGGTATTCCCTTATTTCCACTGCCATGGTCATGCCTTCCTCAACCGCAAGCTGTCAGCTATTAGCTTTCAGCTCCTTCCGCCTTCGGGGCCGCTTTCTGCTCGGCGCACCCCGCAACCCTCTCTCTGCCCAACCGCTGGCTCTACCTCCATCGAGCTGGAGGCTGGTAGCTAGCAACTGGAAGCTGCTCTCACGCCGGCTTGGCTACAGCCTCGGTGGTCGGCGCCTTGGATCCGCCCGTATGCCCCTTGAATATGCGCGTGGGTGCAAATTCGCCCAGCTTATGTCCCACCATGTTTTCGGTCACATACACCGGAACAAACTTCTTGCCGTTGTGCACAGCAATGGTGTGGCCCACGAACTCGGGAAAGATCGTCGAGCGCCTTGCCCAGGTCTTTACCACTTTCTTGTCGTTGGCCTTGTTCAGCGCCTCGATCTTGACCATGAGGTGAGCGTCTACAAACGGCCCCTTCTTTGTCGAACGTCCCATAACTGCTTAGCTCCTGGCTCTCAGCCATCAGCCTTCAACTTCTTGCTGCTGAAGCGAACTGCGAGCAATTGCCTCGATCTTGTTTTGCGCTCTTAGCTAAGAGCTGATAGCTGATAGCTCAAAGCTGCCTCTCTACTTCTGCCTG
This sequence comes from uncultured Acidobacteriaceae bacterium, assembly GCA_963751285.1. Classification (GTDB taxonomy): domain Bacteria; phylum Acidobacteriota; class Terriglobia; order Terriglobales; family Acidobacteriaceae; genus Telmatobacter. The sequence goes on from CAVVUE010000024.1 coordinate 169,573, forward strand.
CGGCTGACGATGAACCCATCGGTCCGCTTGTTGTTGCGCGTCTTGTAGCCGCGCGTCGGCTGGCCCCATGGAGTCACGGGGTGCCGTCCGCCGGAAGTCTTGCCCTCGCCGCCGCCGTGCGGATGGTCGACCGGATTCATGGTCACGCCGCGGTTCGTCGGCCGGATGCCCATCCAGCGGTTCCGTCCCGCTTTGCCGATCGATACATTCTCGTGATCGGTGTTGCCCACCTGCCCGACGGTCGCCATGCATTCGGCAAGCACCTTGCGCGTCTCGCCCGAAGGTAGCTTGAGCAGCGCGTAATCGCCTTCCTTGGCCACCAGCTGCGCCTGCGCTCCCGCTGACCGCGCCATCTGCGCGCCCTTGCCCGGCCTGAGTTCGATCGCATGCACCGTCGTGCCCGCGGGAATATTCTTGAGCGGCAGCGCGTTACCGACCAGGATGTCAGCCTCAGGCCCGGACATCACCTTCGAGCCGACCCTCAGCCCTACCGGCTGCAGGATGTAGCGCTTTTCACCGTCGGCGTAGTGCACCAGCGCGATGCGCGCTGAGCGATTGGGGTCGTACTCGATCGTCGCCACCTTGCCCGGCACTCCGAACTTCTCGCGCTTGAAGTCGATCAAGCGAATCTTCTGCTTGTGCCCGCCGCCGTGATGGCGGATGGTCATGTCGCCCGAATTGCGGCGTCCGCCGGTGCGCTTGCGTGTCGTCAGCAACGGCTTGTGCGGCGCATCTGTTGTCAGATCTTCGGTCGTCAACGAGGTCTGGAACCGCAGCGTTGAGGTCACCGGTCTGTATGTCTTGATTGGCATCGTCTCTGTCCTTGAGCGCCGGAACTTCGTCCTACCCGGCTCTCACTTCTTTTCCGGAACCATCTCCCGGCTCCGATATTTCCTGCTCCAGGCTTCGGGGTTGTCTAGTTCCCGGCCCCTCAGTCCCTGCGTTACAGGTTGCTCACGTACTCCGGCAGTTTCTCGCCTGCCTTCAGCTTTACGTATGCTTTTTTCCAATCCGGCCGGTAGCCCGCATATTTGCCGCGGCGCCGCTCCTTGCCGTGAAAATTCGATGTGCGAACTGCGGCCACCTTTACTTTGAAGAGAGCTTCCACAGCTTCCTTCACTTCAGTCTTCGTGGCCGAAGGCGCCACTTCAAACACCAGCGTGGCCTCGGTCTCTTTCACGCCGAGCCCCTTTTCCGTGATCAGCGGACGGCGAATTACCGTGTAAAGAGTCGGCATTATGCAGCCTCCTTCTCGGCGGCTTTGCGCTTTTCGTTCTTGCGTTTCGCGGCACTCTTCTCGAGCGATTCTGTCAACTGCTCAATTGCCGCCTTCGAGAAGATGGCCCGGTCGTAGCGCAGCAGATCGTATGGATGCACTTCGTTATTCAAAACCAGTTCCACACCCTTGAGATTCCTGGCGCCGAGCACAAGTGATCGCGTAAGCGTCTTGCCATATTCCACGAGCAGCGCGGTACGCTTGGCGTCCAGCCTGTCCAGCGCTTCGCGGTAGAGCTTGGTCTTGCCTTCCTTGATCTCAAGCGAATCCACTACCGTGAGCTTGCCGTCGGCCAGCTTTGCGGCCAGCGCAGCGCGGAGCGCACCCAGCAGTTTCTTGCGCGGGAACGGATACTCATAGCTGCGAGGCTGCGGCCCATGCACCGTGCCGCCGTGACGCCACAGTGGCGACCGCACCGAGCCGACGCGCGCACGGCCTGTGCCCTTCTGCTTCCACAGCTTCTTACCGGAACCCGCGACCAGCTTGCGGTTCTTGGTGGCGTGCGTGCCCTGGCGCATTGAGGCGCGGTAGTGCTTCACCGCCTCCCACAACAGGGCTTCGTTCACCTGCTCGGGCGCAAAAACAGCGTCCGCCAATTCCAGCGTGCCCACCTTTTTGCCGCTTAAATTCACTACATCCACTTTTGCCATCGTCTTCTTCCTGCAAGCTGTCAGCTCTCAGTCGTCAGCTGTCAGCTTTCTCATCCGTCCTGCAATACTCTTCGTTCCCGCAACCAGCTGACAGCTGAAACCTGAGAGCTGACGGCTGTCTTATGCCTTCTTCTTCGCCGCCTTCTTTGCAGCCTTCAACGGATCCACCGTGCCCGAACCGGCGAAACCGCGGCGCTCGCGCGGCGGAGCCTTGGCCTTCGAAATTAATACATATCCTTCGCGCGGTCCTGGAACTGCGCCCTCAACCATCAGCAGATTCTCGTCCACATCGATGCCGCGAATCCGCAGATTACGCACCGTGACCTGGTCGGTTCCGTGATGTCCGGGCATGCGCTGCCCAGGGAAAACACGCGACGGAAAGCTCGAAGCGCCAATCGAGCCCTGAACCTGGAACATGTGCCCGTGCGATTTGGGGCCTCCGCCAAAGTGATGGCGGCGAACTACGCCGGCAAATCCACGGCCCTTCGAGGTGCCGATCACGTCGACGAACTTGGCATCGGTGAAGATGTCCACGAGCACGCGGTCGCCGGCCTTGGATTCGGCGCCGCCATCGATGGCGGCTTCGACGTCCACTTCCTTGATGATCTTCACCGGAGGAGCTTCAGTCTTCTTGAGGTGACCGGTCTGCGCCTTCGTCATCCGCGAAGCCTTCACAAACTCCACCAGCCCGATCTGCGCCGCGTCGTATCCATCCCTCGCGGTGGTTTTCAACTGCGTAATCACGCAAGGGCCGGCCTGCAGCACCGTAATCGGGTGCACGTCCCCCTTATCGTCGAAGACCTGCGTCATGCCGATCTTTTTTCCAAGAATCCCCGTAACTGCCATTTCGTCCTCACCTCATCATGCGAGCTGGAATGCCTCGCACTGCCGGAGCCCTGCACGGGCCTTTTGTTCTTGCAGGTGCGCTTCTGCGCCGCAACTCGCGGCTGCCGCACCGCACGTGCCTACTTTTCGAACGCCTTGATCTCCACATCCACGCCGGCCGGCAGATCGAGCTTCATCAGCGCGTCCACAGTCTGTTGCGTGGGCTCCAGAATGTCGATCAGCCGCTTGTGCGTGCGAATCTCAAACTGCTCGCGCGACTTCTTGTCGACGTGCGGCGAACGCAGCACGCAGTACTTGTTCTTCACCGTCGGCAACGGAATTGGGCCGGCCACTGTTGCCCCGGTGCGCTTGGCCGTGTCCACGATCTCGCCGGTCGAAGTATCGAGCACGCGATAGTCATACGCCTTCAACCGGATACGAATTCTTTGTCCTACCATTTGCTCCCCTTCGGGTTGCAGTGTTCAGTGATCAGTTGTCAGTGTTCAGTCGTTTCGTGCCGACTGAAACTCATTGCCTGTCTTCCGGCGCTTTCACTGATCACTGATCTCTGACCACTGATCACTTGCTTCTGCTACTTGATAATTTCCGAGATCGTGCCCGCGCCCACCGTCCTGCCGCCTTCGCGAATGGCGAAGCGCAGGCCCTTCTCCATGGCCACCGGCGTGATCAGATCCACCACCAGCTGCACGTTGTCGCCCGGCATCACCATCTCCACGCCCGCCGGCAACTCCGCCACTCCCGTCACGTCCGTCGTGCGGAAGTAAAACTGCGGCCGGTAGCCCTTGAAGAACGGCGTGTGACGACCGCCTTCTTCCTTACTCAGCACGTACACCTCGCTCTTGAAGTGCGTGTGCGGCGTGATCGATGCCGGCTTGGCCAGCACCATCCCCCGTTCCACGTCTTCCTTCGGCGTGCCGCGCAACAGAATGCCCGCGTTGTCCCCCGCCAGGCCTTCGTCCAGCTGCTTCTTGAACATCTCCACGCCCGTGCACACCGTCTTGCGCGTCTCGCGGAATCCCACGATCTCCACGTCCTCGCCCACCTTCACCTTGCCGCGCTCGATACGCCCGGTGACGACAGTCCCGCGGCCCGAGATCGAGAAGATGTCTTCAATCGGCATCAGGAACGGCAGCTCGACATCCCGCTTCGGCTGCGGCACCGACTTGTCCACCGCTTCCATCAGCTCGTCGATCTTGGCTTCCCACTGCGCCTCGCCGTTCAGTGCGCCCAGCGCCGATCCGCGGATCACCGGCACGTCGTCGCCCGGGAACTGGTACTTGGTCAGCAGTTCCCTGACTTCCATCTCCACCAGGTCGATCAGCTCGGTGTCTTCCACCGCGTCGCACTTGTTCAGAAACACCACAATGTACGGCACACCCACCTGGCGGGCCAGCAGTACGTGCTCCTTGGTCTGCGGCATCGGTCCATCCGTCGCCGCCACCACCAGGATCGCCCCGTCCATCTGCGCCGCGCCCGTGATCATGTTCTTGATGTAGTCGGCGTGGCCCGGGCAGTCCACGTGCGCGTAGTGCCGGTTCGCCGTCTCGTACTCCACGTGCGCCGTGGCGATCGTGATCCCCCGCTCCCGCTCCTCAGGCGCGTTGTCGATCGAGTCAAACGAGCGGAACACATTCTTCGGGTTGTGCTTCTGCAATACCTTCGTGATCGCCGCCGTCAACGTCGTCTTGCCGTGATCAATGTGACCTATCGTCCCCACGTTCACGTGCGGCTTCGAACGATCAAATTTCTCCTTCGCCATAAAAAGCCTCAAATCCCTTTCGTGGCTAAATACTGCTCGTTACTACTCAGGGCGCCGGCGTTCCGGCTCCAGCCCCAAAACTCTAGCCTGTAGCTCGTAGCCTGTAGCTGATTTATTTGAGCTACAAGCTACCGGCTACTGGTTACCGGCTCATTTCCCTTGCGCGCGGCCGATGATTTCATCGGCGATCATGCGCGGCGCCTCTTCGTAGCGCGCAAACTGCATCGAATACGACGCGCGGCCCTGCGTGGACGAACGAATATCGTTCACGTAGCCGAACATCTCCTTGAGCGGCACCATTGCCTTGATCACCTGCGAGCCGGCTGCATGTTCCATGCCCTCAATCCGTCCGCGCCGCGAATTGATGTCGCCGATAATCACGCCCATGAACTCCTCGGGCACCGTCACTTCCACCGCCATCACCGGCTCCAGCAGCACCGGCTTGGCCCTGTGTGCTGCTTCTTTGAACGCGACTGAACCGGCAATCTTAAAGGCATTTTCATTGGAGTCCACTTCGTGGTAGCTGCCGTCAAACAGAGCCACCTTCACATCAACCATCGGGAAGCCAGCCAGAACGCCTCCCTCCATTGCGCCCCGTACGCCCATGTCGATGGGCTTGATGTACTCTTTGGGCACCACGCCACCCTTGATCTCGTTAATAAACTCGTAACCCTTGCCCGGCTCGTTGGGCTCGATACGCAGCCAGCAGTGACCGTAGTTGCCCGATCCGCCCGTCTGCCGGATGTACTTGCCTTCAGCCTCGGCCTCCTTGCGGATCGTCTCGCGGAAGGCTACCTTGGGCTCGCCCACATTGGCTTCCACCTTGTACTCGCGCTTCATTCGGTCTACAAGAATCTCAAGGTGCAGCTCGCCCATGCCGCTGATAATCGTCTGCCCCGAGTCCTCGTCGGTATGCACTTTGAAGGTCGGGTCTTCCTCAGCCAGCTTCGAGAGAGCGACGCCCATCTTTTCCTGATCAGCCTTGGTCTTGGGCTCAATAGCAACTGAAATCACTGGTTCGGGAAAAGTGATTGCACCAAGAGCAATGGGATGATGCGGGTCGCAAAGGGTGTCGCCGGTCTTCACGTCTTTCAGGCTCACGCACGCGCAGATGTCGCCGGCCAGAATCTCCGTTATGTCTTCGCGCTTGTTGGCATGCATCTTCACCAGGCGTCCCACGCGCTCGGTCCTGCCGGTGCGCGGGTTCATGATCGTGTCGCCGGTCTTGAGCATGCCTGAGTACACGCGAATAAACGAGAGCTTGCCGTATTGGTCGTTGATCAGCTTGAACGCCAGCGCCGAAAGCGGCTCGTTGTCGTCGCATTTGCGGTGTTCAATTTTGGAATGATCGTGGGGATTGATGCCATCAACGGGGGGCTTGTCGAGGGGGCTGGGAAGGTAGTCGACGACGGCGTCGAGCAGGGTCTGCACGCCCTTGTTCTTGAATGCCGATCCGCAGATCACCGGGAAGACCTTCAGATCGATGGTGGCCTGGCGGATGCCCGCCTTCAGCTCTTCCACCGTAGGCGTCTCGCCCTCGAGGAACTTTTCCAGCAGCACATCGTCGGTCTCGGCGATCACTTCGATCAACTGCATGCGGAAGGCCTCAGCCTTCTTCTGCAGGTCGGCCGGAATCGGCTCGACGGAAAATTCGGCGCCCAGCGTCTCGTCGTGCCAGACGATGGCTTTCATCTCGACCAAGTCGACGACGCCCTTGAAGTTCGCTTCGGCGCCGATGGGAATCTGCAGAGCCACAGGCCGCGCGCCCAGGCGCTTGCGGATGGTCTCAAGAACATGCTCGAAGTCCGCGCCGTTCTTGTCCATCTTATTGACAAAGCAAATCCTGGGAACCTTGTACTTATCGCCCTGCCGCCAAACGGTCTCAGTCTGCGGCTGAACGCCCGAAACGGAGTCAAACAACGCCACCGCGCTATCGAGGACGCGCAGGCTGCGCTCCACCTCGGCGGTAAAGTCCACGTGGCCGGGAGTGTCAATAATATTGATGAGCACGTCGCGCCACGTGCAGGTGGTTGCAGCCGAGGTGATCGTGATGCCGCGTTCCTGCTCCTGCTCCATGTAATCCATGGTCGCTGTGCCTTCATGCACCTCACCTAGCCGGTGCGTGATGCCGGTGTAGAACAGGATGCGCTCTGTCGCTGTCGTCTTTCCGGCGTCGATATGCGCCATGATGCCGATGTTTCGGCAGCGATTTAGAGGTACGGTGCGAGCCACGATTCTAATTCCTTGCGGGATCCCTTTCCCCGCGGTTAAGTCGTTCGTCCAGAAGAGTCAGGTTCTAGTCCCTACGCCCCTGCTCCTACCACCGGTAGTGCGCGAAGGCCTTGTTTGCCTCGGCCATGCGATGAACGTCTTCTTTCTTCTTCATGGCCGCGCCGCGTCCGTTAGCCGCGTCCAGCAGTTCGTTCGAAAGCTTGTCGGTCATGCCCTTTTCGCCGCGGCTGCGCCCGTACGTAATCAGCCAGCGAATCGCCAGCGAGGTGCGGCGATCGGGACCTACCTCGATCGGCACCTGGTAGTTAGCGCCACCCACGCGCCGCGTCTTCACTTCCAGCAGCGGCTTGCAGTTCTCGACGGCCTTCTTGAAGAGCTTGAGCGCGTCATCGCCGCCGCCCTTTTCCTCGAGGGTCTTCATCGCCTGGTAGAAGATGCCCTGAGCGGTCGACTTCTTGCCGCCCCACATCATCGAGTTCACAAACTTGGTCACCAGCGTCGACCCATAAACTGGATCTGGCGCCACTTCCCGCTTCGCAATGTGCCCTTTTCTTGGCATAAATCCTCAAAAAACAGCTTCTAGCTTCTAGCCACTCGGTCCATTCAGTTCGTCTTCAGCCCGCGGCGGCCGGCTCTGCCACCAAAAAGCTGGAAGCTAGGAGCTGGCAGCTACTAACTGCCTTCCTACTTCTTCGCCGCGCCGCCCTTGGCGCGCTTCGTGCCGTACTTCGACCGGCCCTGGTTGCGCCCGGCCACGCCCACTGAATCCAGCGTTCCACGGATCACGTGATAGCGCACGCCCGGCAGATCCTTCACGCGGCCTCCGCGAATGAGCACGATCGAGTGCTCCTGCAGGTTGTGGCCGATGCCGGGGATGTAGGTTGTGACCTCAATTCCGTTGGTCAGCCGCACGCGAGCCACCTTGCGAAGGGCCGAATTAGGCTTCTTGGGCGTTTGCGTATAGACGCGCGTACACACACCGCGACGCTGCGGCGAGGCCTGCAACGCGGGCGACGCCGTCTTGTATCGCGGAGCTGTACGCCCTTTGCGGACAAGCTGATTAAACGTAGGCAAAACGAAACTCCTTAGCCTTCACAAACCCGTAACACTCAGTTCGACAGCCGCGCACAGACCCTTCGGGCCGCTCTGGTCCTGGTTGGCATTTCAGCCAATCAAACACACAGAAGCCCTGTGGTTGCTGCTTCGCGTCTGTCTTCGTTCCGATCTCAGACGAGAACCGCGACGGTTCGCCGGTCGTTTTCTGTCAATTATTCAGAAAAGCCAGCGCCGTATCGTCGGTTCCGGCCCGCATAGCCCCTCCCAGGTGGGGAACGCGCGGGCGCCGATGCGAATGTTCCCTGCCCTCGCAAGAAAAGAGCGACTCCGGGAACTTGTCTGGCAGGCAACCTCGCCTGGCCGTGGAAACCGCCCGCCTCTAACTACCTTCTAAGGGGTTTCCATACCCCGCCCGTGTGCATGCGCACACTCCAAGCGGCGTTCTTGCGAACCTTTCCAAGATAACAAGAAAAACAGCCCGAGTCAACGCTTTAAGAAGATTGTGAAGGCCGGTTACAAAGCCGCTAAGACCCCGATGCTGCCTCTTCCTTCACAATCTGTCCGTCCCGCATGTACAGGATGCGCCCAGCGATCGCAGCCGCCTCGGGATTGTGCGTAATCATCAGCGTGGTCTGGCCCAGCTCCCGGTTCGACCTGAGCAACATCTGCAGCACCGCGTCGGAGTTCTTGGTATCGAGGTTGCCGGTCGGCTCATCGGCAAGCACAATCGCTGGACGCGTGATGAGCGCCCGGGCAATGGCCACCCGCTGCTGCTCGCCACCACTCAGCTCGGCAGGCCGGTGATGAAGCCGACCCTTGATGCCCAGAAGGTCGCTCAGGTGCCCCAGATATTGCGGGTCCATCGGTTCCTTGCGCCCACTTACCTCGTAGGCGATTTCAATATTTCCCAGCCCAGTCAGCGTTGGCAGCAGGTTAAACCGTTGAAAAACAAAGCCGATACGATGTTTGCGCAGCCGTGTGCGCTCGGCATCATTGAGCGAAGCAAAATCCACCCCGTCAATGATGACCCGCCCTTCGGTAGCCCGCGTAAGTCCGCCAAGCAAATAAAAGAGTGTCGACTTGCCCGAACCCGACGGCCCCACGATCGCCACAAATTCACCGGGCTGAACGCCAATGCAAACCCCGCGGACGGCTGCCACCTTGATTCGGCCGGCTGCATAAACCTTAGTGAGATTTTCGGTCTGAATAATGTGTTTCGATTCTTCGGACGGCACGTTGTCATTCTAACGGCACGGGCCAACATAACGGGGAACAAGCCACCGACGGAAGGACGAAACAAAAAACAGCAGTCTCCGCAGACAGTTCCCTGCTGGGATGGACCGTTTTCCGGGCTGTAAAATGGTCCTGTACCAATCTCAGCCGCAGGATTCCCCACTCATGTCTCCGGATTTGAAAACCTCAATCGTCGCATCGCTCGAAAGCGCAGCAGCAAAAGCCGGCCTGAATCTCGTCTCCGTCACCCAGGGCGCCGCCTTCAATGGCCACCCAACGGCGGTTTTTGAACTCGGCCTGCCCGGGGAAGAACCCCTTGGCCGCTCGCTCAAGCTGGAGCTGAGTGACACCTTCGATTTTGATAAGCCGGATCTGTTGCCTGAGATGACGGCCCATCTCGCCGCCGAAGCCAAACGCCTCCGCAATCCGCGCCCCGACTGCTGCGTAACTCTTGGCGGTCTGCCGCTGGCCTTCGGCAAATTCCAGTGGCCTTTCCATCGTTCCACCTCCGGCGCCGACACCTACATCGTCCACGGCGAAATCCGGCTCGAAGATGGGCGCGATCACGGTTTGCACGCCAAAATCTCCGCTTCGGTCACTCTCACGTTCGCCGAGATTGTGCCCGCGATGGAGCAGCCCTACGCCGAGACGTTCATTTACAACGCCGTCCGCAAAACGGTCGACATGGGCCAGCTCGAGTTCCTCAAGTCCGGTAACCGCCAGCCCGTCCCTGTGACCACGCGCTACTACAGCCGCTGGCAAAAGAAATTCCTCTTTACCGAGACCGATGACAACGAGCGGCTCCGCTACCTTCTGAGCAAGGTTTACTGGCTCTCCGGCGTTCTGGGGGGCTCGAAGCCGGTGTGGATCGCCGACCCGCGCGACGCGCAATATTTGAACACTGGCGAAGCCGATCTGCTGCGCATGGCAGGCCACGAGGCCGGCGAAGGTCTCATGGTTCTCGATGGCGAATTTGCCGCGGCCACGCCCGCGCTCATGGCTCGCGCCGCCGAGTATCAGGCCATGCTCGAAGCTGCGCTCGATTTCACGAAGCCCAAGTTCAACGAGTCAATGCGCTCCGGCCAAGCCAACATGTAAGCAGTTCGGCAATCAGTTTGGGAAACCGAGCGGGCCGGTCTAGCTTCGCCTCCGCCATTGGCTCCGCTGACTCGCTAACCTGCTGACTCGCCGACCGGCTTTCTCGCTCCCTCGCTCCCTGGCTCTACAACATCTGTCCGCATCCGACGCAGAACTTCGCGCCCGGCGGATTCACCCTTTGACAGTTCGGGCAGGGGGCTTGCGCAGGAGCGGCCGGGGGGGCCGGAACGACCACTGGGACAAATCCCGCAGCCGGAACGAAGCCTGAGGCCTGGGCGAAACTTGCAACCGGGGCTGCAACCGGCGACGTGCCCGTCGGAATGTTCACCGGCTGGCCCCATCCGGGCACCGCGATGCCGAGCGATGCCGCGATGGCTGCGGCCTGGATAGCGTTGTATTCCCGCACCCGGCGCGGCATGAAGAAGCACTCGATGAAACCGAGAAGCGTTGGAATGCCGGTCCAGCAAAAGCAGCAGTAAAGGATGCCGAGTCCCGTGCGATGCAGATAGAAATGATGCACGCCGAACGTTCCCAGGAACAGCGCCAGCAAAATGCCCACGACTTCATCGCGGCGGACTGTCTCGTACTGCTGGTAGAAGATGGCTTGCGCATTCGGATAGGGAGCGCTGCTCATGGCTTTCTCTCCTTACTGCCTCGAACTATTCTACGCAGCCGGCTGCTGCGTAGTTCCCTGCGCGCCATCGCGTCTTCGCTCCGAACAAACGGCCACCCTCTAGGTAAGGTCAACCCCCGCACATTGCCCCCCACCCGCCCGCACCGTTAGCATCAAACTCGCTATGAGCGCGCAAACGGTTTCCGCAGCCGCCAGCGGCACCTTCCTCATCGGCGGCAAACTTCCCGTGCACCGGCTCGGACTTGGAACCATGCGCCTGGTGGGCGAGGGTGCCTGGGGCGAACCCGCCGATGCGGCGGAATGCCGTCGCGTGCTGCGCCGCTCCGTCGAGCTGGGTGTCACCCTCATCGACACCGCCGACGCGTACGGCCCCGAAATCGCCGAACAGCTCATCGGTGAAGCGCTCGCGCCGTATCCGGCCGGCGTGGTCATCGCCACCAAGGGCGGCATCACTCGCCAAGGTCCCGCCAAAACCGAGTATGTAGGCCGCGCCGGCTACTTGATTCAATGTGTCGAGATGAGCCTGCGCCGTCTCAAGCTCGAGCGGATCGAGCTCTATCAACTGCACCGAATTGATCCCCGCACGCCGCTCGAGGAATCTCTCGGTGCGCTCGTGCGCATGCGGGAGCAAGGCAAAATTCGCTACATCGGGCTAAGCGAGGTCACGCCGGCTGAGATCGAGGACGCTGAAAAGATCGTCCCCATCATGACCATCCAGAATCGCTACAGCCTGGCCGACCGGCGTCACGAGGAAACCCTCAAATACTGCGAGCAGCGCGGCATCGGATTCCTGCCGTGGTATCCCTACGCAGGCGGAAAAATGCTCAAGCCGGAGCACCCTGCCGCGCAATCGCTCAGCCGCATTGCCGAGCAGCACGACGCAACAATCGCGCAGCTTTCTTTGGCCTGGCTACTGCAACGCTCGCCGGTCCTGCTGCCCATTCCGGGCACTTCGAAAGTCGCGCATCTCGAAGAGAACATTGCGGCGGCGCAACTCGAGCTCAGCGCGCAGGAGTGGGTGGAGGTGGAAGCGGCATTTCAGGCTTGAGCTGGACATCTTCTTCGCCCGCGGCGGCCAAATACTTCCACACGTTTTCAAACTCCGGGAGCAGTGTCGAACCGTGAGGCCGCTCCGTCTCGTTGTTGATGAGGATCTGGTAGTTTCCCCGAATCTCCTGCCCCGGCGCGACCATCAAGGTCTCCGGCTTGGCCAGTCCCATCAGCACTGCGCAATTTGCAATCTGGTGATGCACGTTGTACGGATCGTTCTCGTTCAGGAAAGCGAAGTAGCGCGACAGCGGCGTCGCGCTCGGCTCAGCCTCCCAGGGCGCCGGCTCCCCCAGATCGTCGAGATAATCCTGCGGCCCGGAAAAAATCAGCACTTTGTCCACCGGAAACGACTTTCCGATGTACGCAGCATGCCCCGAACCCTGCGAGTGGCCGGCAACGACGATGCGGCTCCACGCCGGTTTCCCCGCCTCCACAAACTCATCCCATCCCCCCGTAGGATCCGTCTTCACTAGATAGAGCAGCAGTTTTTCCAACCGGTTCAGAATCGAGTTCGCCGGACTGACGCTGATCTTTTCACTCTCTGGAGCCCCCGTCACAATCGCTTCTCGATAGTGATCGAAGCACGCGCTGTCCTGGCTGTGCGCACACGCAACGGTAATCACATTGTTTTCGTAATCCAGCGCTATCGCGTGATAGCCCCAGCCTGCAAATGCACTGTCGATGGCGAGGCTTCCCTCTGCCCTGGCCCTGGTTCCCGGCAGAAACACAAACAGCCGATGGATTGATGCGGCCTGCGAATCGTAAAGCGCAAGATGCGGCCCGTGGACCGACTCAATAGCCGGATCGGTCTGTTGCGGATCGATGCGCAGTACCTTCGGCGCCGCGCGGAGATTCCCGCCTCCCAGCGTTAACAGGAAAAATGCGCCTGCCAGTGCGGCAAGGCGACGGTGCGAGGCGCCTGAAGCTCCCACATGCACATCTCGCAGGTTTCGCTTGGTGTTCAAAACGCAAGTTTACCCTTTCGATCTTGCGGATCCGAGCCGCCAGCTACGTCTGCACCGGCGGCACAACCGCCGTATCGCGCTCCCAACCTTCGTTCTGCAGCACCAGGCGCTCAATCATTGTCGCGGTCACGTTGGCATCCAATTGCGACATCGCCTGGTATTCCGAAGGCCAGCACCGATACACCTTGTACGCGCGGACGAGCTGTCCGGCCTCGTTGTAGAGCTCGAGAACAATGTCCTTGCGGAACTCGTTCAGCGACATCTCCGAGCCCAGCGCCGCGCCGTACTTCCAAACCAGGTTCGCCCAGTTCTCGAAGGCCGGATCGTCGGTTAATCCGCGCTCCAGCGTGATGGGCTGAAACTGCGTCAGCCCCGTCGATTTGTGACTCGTACTCGGGTCGCCGCCCGCGCGATTCTCCACCACTTCCGTAGTGCGCATTAGCCCTGACACGCGCAGGATTGCCGGAACATACTGCCCGTCCCACTTCACGCGGAAGTTGAAATTCTTGTAGGGGTCGAGACGCGTCGGATTGGTTGGAAACTCTGCCATGCGACCGAGCATAGCATCGGTTCGCTGTCCCCCTCGATGAATTCTCAAGTTACTTCGGTGCTTGCTCCCTTGCTCCCTTGTTCCCTGCATTCCTACTCCCTGGTCCCTACGTCCCTGCCTTCATGTTCCCTTCCTCCCTACGTCCCTGGTCCCTGGTCCCTTCGCCCCTGTATTCTTTCCCTCGATGCCCAACACACTCTCGGTGGCCCTCATCACGCTCAACGAGGCGGCCAATCTGCCGCGCACTCTGGCGAGCGTACGCTGGGCGCACGAGATTGTCGTTGTCGATTCCGGCTCGACGGACGCGACGCGTTCCATCGCACAGAGCTTCGGCGCGCGCCTCTTTGAAGAACCGTGGAAGGGCTTTGCCGCGCAGAAGAATTCGTCGATCGGCCACGCCACCGGCGAGTGGATCCTTTCGCTCGACGCCGACGAAGAAGTGAGCCCCGAGCTGGCGCAGGAGATTCAAGCGCTTCTTGCCGGCGAGCCAGCCTTCAACTCCTATCGAGTTCCCCGTCTCAACCATTTCCTCGGCCGGCCGCTGCGCCACGGCGGCTATTGGCCCGACCCGAAACTTCGTCTTTTCCGCCGCGGCACGGCGCGCTTCAAGCATCAGCCCGTCCACGAGACGATGCAGGCTGACGGACCATCGGGCATGCTGAAAGGCCACCTGGTCCACCATTGCTACCCCACAATGGATGACTACAACGAACACATGAACCGCTACAGCTCCATCGCCGCGCAGACGCTGGCGGACTCAGGTCGCGCGGGCCGCTCTCGGACATGGCTTTTCTGGAATGCGCGTCTCAATCCCGCCGCAACATTTCTCTACAACTACATCTTCCGGCTGGGGTTTCTCGACGGCCGCGCGGGCTTGCTGCAGCACCTGAAGCACTCCGCTTATATTCGCTCAAAGTATGGGAAGGCGTGGTCTGTTGCTCGGGGCAAAGGCTCTTCAAGCAGCCAAACTGTTCGCTGACCTGCTGGCGCCACGTCCTTGTTCTTGTGGCTAGGGTGGGTCCTGTACCTACTCTCAGAAATGGTGCCGCCCATGTCCGGCAACAAAAGCGATCATCCGAAGCAACAGCAGCAGGACGAACAGAGCCACGGCAAGGGCAATCAGCAGTCCGCCCGTGTTTTGCTTTTCAGCGCGCGGTTTTGCCTTGCGCTTCATGTATGACTCCGCCGGAAGTCGGTACCTTATTTCCTTCCATGCCGTGACTAAAAACACGCGGGCTCTTCGAACTTCTCCTAAGAGCCCACGAACCAGCTGAGAGCTGACAGCTAGGAGCTGAAAGCTGTTTTCGCCGACTTCGATCCCCACATCCCGTACCAGGCGATGTAGAGATAGCAGCAGAGCGGGAGGACGAATGCGTGCTGGATTCCAAAGCGATCTGCCGCCGCGCCCAGCAGCGCCGGAATGATCGCTCCGCCCACGATTGCCGTCATAATCAGTCCCGACCCCTTGCTCGTCATCGGGCCCAGCCCGGCGATGCCCAGTGTAAAGATATTCGGGAACATGATCGAGTTGAAAAACCCGCACAGCACCAGGGTCCATATGGCCACGCTGCCCGAAGTAAACATGCTCGTCAGCAGCAATGCCGAAGCACAGAATCCAAAGATCGTGAGCAGTTTGCCTGACTGCACCTTGGTCAGGATCCAGGAACCGAGCAAGCGGCCCACCAGTGCGCCAAACCAGTAGAGCGACGCCAAGTCCGATGCCGTCTTGAGCGAGCTCATACCTTGCGACTTGAAGTAATTCACCGCGATCGACGCCAGGCCGACTTCCACGCCAACATACAAGAAGATGCCCAGCGCACCCAGCACCGTGTGCCGGTAGCTCCAAACGCTACTGCTCGCAGACGCGTCGCCTGCCTTCGCCGGGTGGGACGATGGCGGTTGGTCGATGTGGGGTAAGTGAGAAAATGCCACGGCGATACCGAGCAGCAGCAGCGCGCCCGCGATGGCGATATACGGCGCTCGAACCGTGTTCGCAATCGCCGCCGGCGTGGCAAACTTGGTGGGATCGGTCAGGATGAATGCTCCGGCGAACACCGGAGCCACAGTGGTCCCGATGGAGTTGAATGCCTGTGCCAGCGTCAGCCGCACTGAAGCGCTGGACTCCGGGCCTAGAATCGCGGCGTACGGGTTCACCGAAGTCTGCAGCGCCGTCACGCCCGCGCCCACAACAAAACAAGCAGTCAGGAAGAGCGGGAAGTTCACCAGGTTAGCCGCCGGAATGAAGAGCAGGCAGCCCACCACCTGAATGAAGAGCGACATGACCATCGTCTTCTTGTAGCCCATCCACTCGATCAGCTTCGAGGTCGGCGCGGAAAAGACAAAGTAGGCGAGAAAGAATGCCGATTCCGCCAGCATCGCCGACTTGTAACCAACGTTGAAGATCGACCGCAGGTGCGGCACCAGCGCCATGTTCAGCGTAGTGACGAACCCGAACGCCAGAAACAGCGCCGTAACGGTAACGAACGGAACAAAATAGCCCGGTGACGTAAGAGGCGCTGAACCTTTTGCGCTTGCTGCCATAAAATATCTTTCCCCGCTTTCATGGATTGGTGGAATGAAGATCGGCGCTTTGAGCCGGACAACACAGACCTTGCGCCTGCCCTGCAATTGGATCTCTCGACGCAAATCGCGTTTGCGCTGCGATATGGCCCTTTGAGTCCAGATCCAATCTTCCGCTGCTCACAACACTATACGTCAGACTGCGAAGTCGAAGCGCATTGCACTGAGCTGCGTCCAGGACGGAGAATCGCGCTCCTCGTCCCGTCTTCTTGTTCATGCCCGGCCGCGGGTCTATCTCGACTGCCGCAATTTCCGCTATGCTCAGGAACAAGCGAGGTGAGCGCAATGCCGATCGCAATGCTGAGCGGCGCCAGAACCAAAAAGATTCTTGCGGCCCTTGAAGGCAATTGGCAAGCCGAGATGGAGGGCTATCACACCTACAACACGCTGGCCGACCGCGACACTGACCCGGTCCGCGCACAGGTGTTGCGCCATCTGGCCCAGGCTGAAATCGAGCACGCCGCCCTGTGGGAGGGCCGCATCAAGGAACTCGGCGGACCCGATCCCGTCTACTCCGGGGGCCCCGGGGGCCAGGCCGATTCGCTGGCCAACCGCGCCGGCGGCATGCGCATGGCCCTGCGCCGCCTCGAGATCGAAGAGAGTCGCGACATCGCGCGCTACGGCGAGCAGCTCAAGGCCCTCGGCGACGAGGGATCGGTCGCCATCCTCGAACACGTCATCCAAGACGAGAAAGATCACTACCGCGAACTTGGCTCGCTCTTGCGCGGCCACTACCAGGCACCGGCCGGCGCTACCAAAATCGACGCCAAGGCCGTACTGGAAGAAATGCTGGCCAAGCGCAACCAGGGGCGCAAGCAACCCGGCGCCTGGATCGGCGACGCCATCTACGGCGTGAACGACGGCCTCGGCGCAATCTTCGGCATCGTCTCTGGCGTATCCGGTGCAACCGCCGGCAATCCCAAATACGTTCTGCTCGCCGGCCTATCCGGCATGATTGCCTCGGCGCTCTCCATGGGCTCCGGCGCTTACCTTGCCGCAAAAAGCGAGCGCGAAATCTACCACGCTGAAATTGCCCGCGAGCGAGAAGCTATCCAGATGAACGGCCCCGAAGCCCGCGAACTGCTCTCGCTCTACTACCAGGTGAAGGGATTGCCCGAAGAAGATGCGCTCCACATGGTCAATCACATCGCCAGCGACCCCGATCAGTTGTTGCGCGCATTGTCGGCGGAGCGCCTCGGCTCCTCGGAGGAAGCTCTCGCCAACCCCATGGTCTCCGCCACCTCCGGCGCCCTCTCCACCGCGGTCGGCGCCATCATTCCCGTCATTCCCTTCTTCTTCCTGCAAGGCATTCCGGCCATCGTCGCCGCCGCCGTCGTCTCGCTCGCCGCCCACTTTGCCGTAGGCGCCGCCAAGTCGCTCATTACCGTGCGCTCCTGGTGGTCTTCCGGCCTCGAAATGACCTTCGTCGGCGCGGTCGAAGGCGCCGTCACCTACGGCATCGGCATCCTGCTCGGCAAAGGCGGTATGTAGCAACGTCAGTCCCGCTTTTACATGGGTGCCCCATCCAAGCTTCGCTTGGGTGGGATATGGGGTGGACCCTCGCCGCACCTTTGTGTCGGTGGCTCAGCGTAGGAATCGCATTTCGCGCTAAAATAAAGCTGTTGTGACTCTTCACCAGCCCATTCCGGCCCTGCTCTAGCGGCGCCCGCCGCCAATACTCCCCTGCGCCTTTTCTCTTTTCTCTTTTTCTCTCTAACCCCAAAGCACGGAGTGCCCCGACAATGCTGGACCGCCTGGAACAAATGGAGCAGCGCTACAACGAATTGCAGTCGCAATTCGCCTTGCCCGAGGTCCTTAACGACCACGAAAAGTATCAGAAAAACGCCAAGGCTCTGCGCGAGATTGAAGCTCCCGTGGAGAAGTACCGCGAGCTGAAGCAGTTGCGCAAAGGCCTCGCCGACGCGCGCCAGATGCTCGCCGAAATCGATGCTGATCTGCGCGCCATGGCGCAGGAGGAGATTGCCGCGCTTGAGCCGCGCGCGCAGGCTCTCGAAGAAGAGCTCAAAGTGCTGTTGTTGCCTAAAGATCCCAACGACGAGAAAAACGTTATTCTTGAAATTCGCGCCGGCACGGGCGGCGACGAAGCCACGCTTTTTGCTGCTGAAATCTTTCGCATGTATACGCGCTTTGCCGAGCAAAAGCGCTGGAAAGTCGAATTGATGTCGCTCTCGGAGTCCGGAGTGGGCGGATACAAAGAGGTAATCGCCATTATTGAGGGCGACCGCGTCTACTCGCAGCTCAAGTGGGAGTCGGGTGTGCATCGGGTGCAGCGCGTGCCCGCAACTGAGCAGCAGGGGCGCGTGCACACTTCGGCCGTCACCGTCGCCGTTTTGCCGGAGGCGGAAGAGGTTGATATCAAGATCGAGACCAAGGACATACGTATTGATACGTTCTGCTCGTCGGGGCCTGGCGGACAATCGGTCAACACCACCTACTCCGCGGTGCGCATCACGCATCTGCCTACCAATACTGTGGTGAGCTGCCAGGACGAGAAATCGCAGATCAAGAATCGCGAGAAGGGCATGCGTGTGCTGCGTTCGCGGCTCTACGAAATGGAGATGGAAAAGCAGCAGGCGGAGCTGGCCAAAGAGCGCAAATCGATGGTGGGCACGGGCGATCGCAGCGAGAAGATCCGCACCTACAACTTCCCGCAGAACCGCGTCACCGACCACCGCATCGGCCTCACCCTGCACCAGCTCGACCTGGTGATGGACGGGCGGCTGCAGCCCATCGTCGACGCGCTCATCGCGCACGACCAGGCTGAGCAGTTGAAGGGCGAAACGCAGGCGGCGTAAGCGGACGCCAAAAGCGGGGCGGGCATGTTGGCGCGCGCACTACTTTTTGTGCAGGTTTTCGGCCTGGGGGCTGTAAAGCGCCTGGATTCATGCGAAATGTCCGCTCAAGTGGTGCGTTGACCCCCTCAAATGTTCGCTTAAGTGGTTACATTTTGGGCCAAAATGTAACCACCAGAGGTTGCATTTTTTCGACGCAATGACCTCCCCAGGTGCCATTTTGCGCGATTTGTAACCACCTGAGGTTACGAATCAGAGCAAAGCGCACCATATCATTTCGCGAAAGACGAATTAAATGCAATTTTTTGTACTCTAAAACGCGGATTCGCGCGGCTTTTTGCGTGTTTTTGCGCGCATATTCGCTCTGAGCGGCAAGGGATCGGGGATCGAGGAGCCTCGCATCAGCGGACAAGCGGGGCACCCTTTGTTTCGCGCGCCATTGCAATCGCAAAATCCGCGAGGGCTGATTTCGGGGGTAACTTCTGCATAGCCGATGGTGCGCCCGCGACTCGGAGTTTGCGCTCGACTACTGGAAGTGCAGCCGTGATTTCATCAGCACGACAACGTAGGGATTCCACGTCGACAGCACGTAGTAAATGCTGAGCTCGGAACCCTGGACTTTTGTCCACCGCTCGACGACATATGGCGCATAGTCGCCACCGCGAACTGCGCCCGGATTGGCCTGACCCTTTCCGATCACCGGCCCTGCAAGCCCATCGTCTGGATTTGACTGGGGATTGTGGATGAATTTGCCCATGGCGCCATCCCGTATTGGGTTGAAGATGAGCTGCGGCGCGCTCCATGGTCCCCACGGCGTCCTGGAATACGAAAACAGGATGCCGGCCGGCGCCGGAGCTCGACTGTCGTAAGTCATCAGCCACAGGCTGAGATCCTTGCACCAGGTTACGGAGAGATCGCCCATCGTGCCGTTTTGGACGATCGCTCTGGCGTCCGATTCCTTATCGCTCCAGGTGGGAGCGCCCGAAGCATCCAATCCCGCGAAATACTGCGTCCCTTTGCCGCTTTCAAATTGTGCGGCCGGCACAATAGAGAGATACGCGTCGCTCTTGCGGTAGGGGCCTGTGCCCCAGACGAAGACGAATGGTCCGCCGGAAGGCAGTCCGGTGGCTGTTCCCGGGTCAATGTGCAACGACATCTTGACGAAGTGGCCGTCAGGAAGCTGAGAAATTGTTCGCAACGGTTGGAAGCTCGCCGGCAGCGTGAATTTCGTAAGCACCGAACGGTCCGTTGATCGATCCTCGGAGTGGTTCGTCGAAACAGCTACATAAACCTGGCCGCCGAGGTTAATGCCTGCCACGGGCACCTCGAACGCTCCCATGCTGATCCCTGGCGGCTGAATGGTCAGATAATCGTTGCCCGACTTGAGGAAGTCCAGTCGAACACCGCTCTCAGGATCGCCTGCGTTGGTGGTCGCTATCGTGTCGAGCGCGTGGTCCAGGCGCCCCACGGTGTCGCCGAAGAGAAAATATACGAGCCCACCGCTCTCAAACGAATTGCCCAGGTCAGTGCCCCGGATGCCGTATTGGGTGAAGGTTTGGCTGAGCGTCGGCTTATGCAGTTCTTTGTCCTCCTGACCAAGAAGCTGCTGAAGTTTGATGCTCGAGCCAGCCTCATAGCTCAGCACCGGCGCGGTCGTCGATGGTTGCGCAACTGCAACTTGCGAGACCATCATCGCCATTGCGGATATCAGGGGAAATTTGCTCTTCAGAAACATATGTCCCTCCGTGAGAAAGCTGCGCGAACGGGTCGCGCAGGACGTCGGGCCCAAACACCTCAACATGTTCTCAGGCCGACATGACTCCGGCAAGTCAGAATTAGCCCACGCAATTCCTCGGGGAGATTGGCGCCGTGCGGGTTTGGGCGCGGCTTCGCCGCGCACCCGGTTCCGCAAAAAACAAGAGAGTGTTTTATGGCATGACTGAAGTCATGCCCTGATACAAGCAAAGACGACCGCAGATCCTTCGCTGCGCTCAGGATGACAATGCATAGCGAAAGTGAGATCTGAGAGCCGATTGGTCGAAGCCTGCGTTCTCGTCTCATCGTTTCCGGAGATCGGAGAGACGTGCGTCAGGGGCTAAAGCCCGCGATCATTTTCTGGCCATTACGGCACGAGTAAACTCGTGCCCTGATACAAGCAAAGACAAATGCAGCCGTCAGCTTTCAGCTCTCAGCGGTCAGCCGTTAGCCGTTAGCCGTCAGCGATCGGCTTTCAGCTGTCAGCTACGGATTCAGGGCGAATGGCTGAGATTGAATTGTTCGCCTGTTGAAGAATCACCGCGTGGAATTCGTCGAGCTCAGTTTGTGGCGATGGTTCTTTCGCCCGCTGAAGCGGGCTGGGCGCCGAGATGCGCACTCTTTCCCCAGTCTCGCGACTGGGGCTACGCGTATGCCGCCCGCGTTGCGGGCTTCTTGTGGTCTCCCACCCTAAACGCAAAGTGCACGTTTAGGATGGGGCAACCATTGTCTTGACAAATTTATGGCTCGGGAACTGGGGCAACCAATTAGTGACGGACCACTGACCACTGTCTTTACACAAACAGGATGCGCATGGGGATTTCGGCGGGGACGCTCTGGCCTTCGTCGGCGAGCTCGCCTGTGGCGGGGTTGCGGGCGAAGATGCTGATGAGGTTCGAGTCCTGATTCGCCACCAGCATCCATCGCTCGGTGGGATCGAGGGTGAAGTTGCGCGGCGTTTTTCCTCCGCAACTTGACCGCTTGATGGGCGTGAGGGCGCCGGTTTTGGGGTCGGAGTGGAAGGCGTAGAGGAAGTTGTCGTCGCGATTGGCGAAGTAGACGAAGCGGCCATCGCGCGTGATGACCGTGTCGCAGCCGCGCGTGGGGCCGTGATAGTCGTCGGGCAGCAGGTGGATGCGAGTGACCAGCGTGAGGCTGCCGTCGGCCTTGTGCCAGTCGAGCACGTCGACCGTGGAGACGATCTCGTTCATGCAATAGGCGGTGCGGCCGTTGGGATGAAAGTGCAGCGTGCGCGCGCCGGAACCGGGTGCACCGTGATAGGTTCCGGCGGGCGACATTTGCGCAGTGTCAGGGTCGGGCTTGTAGATGTGGATGCAATCGCCGCCCAGGTCATTGATATAGGCGAAGCGGTTGTCGGGCGAGAAGGACGCGAAGTGCGCGTGCGCGGTTTGCTGTCGATCGGGATTGGGGCCGTGCACGGTGTAGTGCTCGGTCCACACTGGCTCGCTGAGCTTGCCGTCCTGAATGCGGAAGCTGGCGGCGCTGGCGCCGGTGTAGTCGGCGGCGAGGAGCATGCGGCCGGTGGCGTCGGGCGCTACGTGGCAAGTGCCGGTGCCGGCGGAGTTGCGCGCGGAGAGCGGCTGCAGTTCGGCGCCGGCGAGACGGAAGCTGGCCACTTCGCCGGTGGGCTTGCCCTGGAACGAATCCAGCTCAGAGGCCGAATAGACGAAGTCGTGCCCGTGCGAGAAAGCGAGCCAGGCGACCTGGGGAATTTTGGCGGCGACACCGGAGCGGGTCAGCGTTCCGCTCTCGCGATCCCAGTCATAGAACTGGATTCCATCGTCGCCATGCGAGCCGACCAGCACGAGCGAGCGGCGGGATGACGTTGGCGAGGCGGCATGGAGAATTGCGGGTGCGGCAAAGGTGGCAATCATGGCAGCAGAAGCAGAGCCTAAAAAATCGCGTCGGGAAGAGTGAGTCGATGAGCGTTTCATGGCAAAGCCATTTTCGCCGATGCGGGCCTGTCTGTGCTCTTGGATGACAGTTGTCGGTGATCAGTGGCCCGTGGGCAGGCCCCACCCTAGCGCAAAAACAAAGGCGCGGCGAGAGTTCACCCCACGGACGAACGCCTGTCTGTGGGGACCCCGAGGATCGGGCACCCGGTTTGGTCCATCCCACCCAAGCAAAGCTTGGATGGGGCACCCACTTTCGCTTGTGGTTCGGCTCGTGCCGTTTCAAAAAAGATCGAAGGCGGCCCACTATTGCAAAGTGAATTCGACGTTGATGGTCGTTTCAACTTCAACGGGCTGGCCGTTGAGCAAATAGGGGCGGTAACGCCACTGTGCGACGGCGTTGAGCGCGGCCTGCTGCAACATTGCCGGCCCGCTGACCACACGCAGGTTTTCGATGGCGCCGGTTTTGCCGATGGTGGCTTGCAACACCACGGTGCCGGAGAGGCGGATTTCGCGCGGGATCGCCGGGTAGGCTGGGATGACCTTGTAGACAAGGTAGCCCGACATCACGCCTGAGGAGACGTGGCGCTTCTGGTCTGCCTCGCGTATTACGGGATTGGCGTCGTGGCCGGGAAATGGATTGGCATTGCCGGCGGGCCCGGACCCACTGTCTCCGAGGGCAGCGACGGTGTCTTGCGTGGGCGGCTCGGGCTTGCCGGGAATGTACACCTGTTGCGGAATCGTCGGCGGGGCCTGTAGCCGTCCACCCTGCATTTGCTGTTGCGGAGCAGGCGCGTGCTCGGACCGCGCGATGGGCTTTGGCGGCTCCGGCGGCGGCGTAGGGGCCTCAAGCAGAATGATGCTGGAGAAACTCGGCAACGCCTCAGGGTAGATGAGTGGAATGAGAATCAGCGCCAGCAGGATAGCTGCGTTGAACACAAAAGTCGCAATCATCCAGCCGCGGCTGCGTGTGCGGATTTTGCCCGTGGATTCGAATGTGGAATCTTCAAACATGGCCAGCCTCCCCTCTCAACCTGAGTTCAGTTGTGCCGGCTGGGAGATGGAAGGCTTGCTGCGGAGCGCGAGCAGCCCGACCGCTCTGCGCGTCGAGGCGCCGGGAGCGGGGGTTCAAGGCCCTCCGTTGATCCCATTCGGTACCACTGTGCTTGTGTAGACACCGGGCCTCGGCAAAGTGTTCCCGGGCTTCAGAAAATGATGTTGGTGTGGGTTACACTCCAAGGGGATTGCGATCGCTAATGTATTGCATCGCTGGTTTGATCGATTATGTTTTGGAAGGCACGCACCTTTCTTACGCCCCCTGCGGGGGCTATCGCCTCCGCTTTCGATCCTTTCCCCAGGCTCGCGCCATGGGGCTAGCGTCTAACGCCCGCTCCGCGGGCTTTGCGCCCAGAGGCCGAGCTTGACTGTCGGAATCTGCGGGCTTGCGCCCAGCGACCGGGCAGGACTGTCGAAATCAGTGACGCACTACACCAGCGAGGCTTCGCCTCAGACCGACGAGCGTGTAAAGGCAATCTCGCTGGAGATTGAGTTTATAACAGAGCCATGCGTGGCAAACCAGCTGGGAATTTGAATTTTGGGACGGCACAGAGCGTGGCGGAGATTTTGCGCGATCATGTGCTGTTGGAGTTGGAAGGCATTGACCGGATGTACCTCAACGTCTATGTGCCGGTCTTGCAGGCGGTGGAAGGGGTTCTGAAGTTCATTCGCATTCACCGTGGACATCCGGTGGCGTCGACGGCGATGGTCGAACCGATCACCCGGCGATTCGTCGAATCGATTGAGCGCTATGTCCGGGATCACAACATCCCTATGATCACATTCGAAAAGGGACAGCGTAAGGACGATATCGCCAACCAATGCCGCGCTGCTTTTACTCAGGACGAAGGAGTCGTCTTCGTGGGAAAAGCACAGGAAAAGTGCACCGTCTACCGTACCGAGAAGCGCCACAACCCGCGCACCCATAAGAGCTACGCCTGGATCGTGAAGTCCACAGCCCTGGTGAATCATTATTACTTCTACTGCCTGGATCGGAACTTCGGACCGTTCTTTCTGAAGTTCTGTTCCTACTTTCCCTACAACGCCAAGCTCTGCCTGAATGGGCACGAATATGCGAAGCAGCAGATGGAGAACAAGGAAATCGAGTACAAGGCGTTGGACAACGGCGTGCTCTCCTGTGCGAACCCAAAGCGGCTGCAATCCATCTGCGACGCACTCTCCGCGGAGAAGATCGAAGCACTGTTGCGCAAATGGCTGCGCCTGCTGCCGCATCCCTTCTCCGCCCTGGACCGGCAGGCCGGATACCGCTATCAGCTCTCCATCCTGCAAATCGAACTCTCCCTCACCCAGGTGCTTGACCGGCCGGTCAGCGGGCGGATTTTCTTCGAGGAAGTAATTCGCGAAAACCTGGATGTGGGACGCCCCAAGCAAGTGCAGCTGATCTTCGACCGTTGGGTTACCCAAGGCACACCGGGACCGTTTCGCACACGGGTGATCACCGATGGAGTGATTCCTTCGTTGCATATTGACTACAAGCAAACGCGCATCAAGCAGTACCACAAAGAAGGCCGCGCCTTGCGCACCGAAACCACCATCAACAACACACGCGATTTCTATATCGGCAAGAACTTGCGCAACTTGCCGGCTCTGCGGAAAATCGGCTTCCAGGCCAACCGCCGATTGCTCCAGGTCGAACAAATCAGCCACGACTGTCTCCTCTCTGAGGGTGCATTCCAGAAAGTCAATCGTCCCATTCAAGCCGGGTCACAACGGGCTTCTGCCCTGCGCTTCGCCGATCCGCAAGTCCAGGCATTGTGGAATGCGCTGTTGTTGTTTCAACTGCTCCCAACCGGCTTCTCGAATCGAAACCTGCGGGACCATCTGGCGCCATTACTCGGCCAACAACCGGCCGACCTGACACAAGGCAAAATGACTTACCATCTCCGCCGCCTGCGCCTTCATGGCATGATCGAACGGATCCCCAACAGTCACCGATATCGCTTAACCGATCTCGGCTTGCGCTCCGCATGGTTCTTCACTCGCACCTACTCGCGCATCCTCAGACCAGGGTTAGGCAGAATACTGCCTCAACTCTCCACTCCCAACTCCACCCTCCGTCGCTGCTTCGATAAACTCGATCAAGAAGTGACCTCGTGGGTACAACAAGCAAAACTCGCAGCTTGAAAAACTTGACTCATTTACAACAAGTTCTTCACTTCAAGACCTCTAGCAGCGGAGTTCAGATGAAAGTGCTTTCATTATTGATCCTGGTTGCGCTGACGACGCCGCATGGGCGGGAGCAGGCTGCAGCACCGGATCCTGAGGCGACGCTGCGCTACATTCACGCGGCGTGGGACACGCTTACGCGATCGGACACCGATTGCAGTTCTGTTGCGGACGTGAAGGTCGCGGAGGTGTCGGTCATTTATCTGCCGGCGGAGATTGCGACTCCGCCGAACGTTGCCGCGCTTGAGCAGAAGTGCAAAGTGGAAGTGAAGCACCTGCCGCGGAAGATTGAAAAACTTGCCGATGTGCGGCCGGAAGAACTGGCGGCGCCGGGGCTGCTGTATTTGCCCAATCCCTACGTTGTTCCGGGCGGACGTTTCAACGAGATGTACGGCTGGGATAGTAATTTCATCCTGCTTGGAGTAGAGGCTGACCATCACGAAGCGCTGGCCAAGGGCATCGTGGATAACTTTCTGTTTGAGGTGGAACATTACGGAGCAGTGCTGAACGCGAATCGCACATACTATCTGACGCGCTCGCAGCCGCCGTTTCTGAGCTCGATGATCCTGATGGTTTATGAAGACCCGGCCAGCTTTGCGATGACACCGGCGGGGCGCACGGAGGAAAGAGACTGGCTGGAGCACGCGTACACCGTGGCGGAGAAAGACTATTCGACGTGGACGCGGCCGGAACATCGCGCGGGCGAAACCGGCCTCGCGCGCTACTTTGACTATGGCGTTGGGCCGGTACCGGAGATGGCCGATGACAGCACGTATTACAGCGATGTGATTCGGAGGCTGGTTGAGCATCCGATCCCGGAGGCCGTGGGATTTCTGGTGAAAGGACCGGAGCATCCCGATGCCGCGGAAGCGGCGCGACTGAAGCAGACGAGCTGCGATGTGCGCGCGAGCGTGGTTTGCATGCGCGCGTGGTTCGGCGGCTACCGGCTGAGCCGCGACTTTTACGAGGGCGATCGCGCGATGCGCGAATCGGGATTCGACACGAGCAACCGGTTTGGGCCGTTCTCGGGTGCGACGGAACATTACGCGCCTGTGTGCCTGAACAGCCTGCTCTATCGCTACGAACGCGATCTGGCGCATATGGCGCACCTGCTGGGCAAGCCGCAGGACGCGCGGATGTGGGATCGCAGGGCGAACGCGCGTGGTGCAGCCATCCAGCGATATCTTTGGCAGGGGAAGGAGGGCGTCTTCGCGGATTATGACTTCGTCCGGCACAAGGCCTCGAGCTACGCATTCATTGCATCGCTTTATCCGCTGTGGGCGGGTGTGGCGACGCGGGAAGAAGCCAATCTAATGGAGGCCAAGCTGGGCGTGTTTGAGCGGGCCGGCGGGCTCTCGACGAGCAATACCAATACCGGACTGCAATGGGATGAGCCTTACGGCTGGGCGCCGACCAACTGGATTGCGGTTGCGGGGCTCGACAGAATGGGTTTTCATGCCGATGCCGCGAGGATCGCAAAGCATTTCGATGCGACAGTTGACGCAGGATTTGCGGCCGACGGAACGATTCGCGAGAAGTACAACGTTGTGACGGGCAGTGCGCAGGTGACGGTGAGCACCGGGTACACGCAGAATGTGATCGGCTTTGGATGGACGAATGCGGTGTATCTGAAATTTAGAGAGATTGAGGAGCGGCCGACGCCGTGAGCGGCGCACGAATCGGTGCTGCACCGATTTTGAGGTGGAAAGACAACCGCAGATCCTTCGACTCGTCGCCGCGGCGACTCGCTCAGGATGACAAATCATTTATGTTGTGATTTCAGTTACAGGACACTAGTCTCCTGAGTCATTGATTTCTCGTATAAGAGACGGGTGCGTGAGCGGCAAGAGTGGCAGTGGCGAAGCGTGCGATGGAGGCCAGGATCTGATCTGCGGATTTGGTCCATCGAAAAGGCCTGGGCTGCTGGTTATGAGCAGCGATGAACTCTCGAATCGCTGCTTCCAGTTCCTGAACACTTCGGTGCGAGCCGCGCTTGATTTGCCGTTGCGTAAGCAGTGCGAACCAGCGCTCGACCTGGTTGAGCCAGGAAGCATGGGTGGGAGTGAAGTGCAGATGGTAGCGCGGTCGTTTTTGTAGCCACTGCCGAACCAGCGCAGTTTTGTGGGTGCCGTAATTGTCCAATACCAGGTGGATTTCCATATCGGACGGAACTGCCGCGTCGATCCTTTTCAGGAAGTCGAGGAACTCCACCGAGCGATGCCGGCGGTAGCATTTGCCGAGAACGTTGCCGGTGGCGATATCGAGGGCCGCAAACAGGCTTGTGACGCCGTGGCGCTTGTAGTCATGGGTGCGCCTTTCCAGTTGTCCGGCTCGCATGGGCAGCACCGGCTGGGTACGACTGAGAGCCTGTATCTGCGACTTCTCATCAACGCACAGCACCAGCGCATGATGAGGTGGATCAAGATAAAGTCCTACAATATCCCGCACCTTGTCGATCAGCAATGGGTCGGTGGATAGTTGAAAACTCTCCGTGCGATGTGGTTTCAATCCGAAGGCTCGCCAGACGCGGCTGATGGTGGACTGGCTTAATCCGGTTTTGGTTGCCAGCATGCGGCTGCACCAGTGCGTAACCCCCTTCGGGGTTTTCTCCAACGTCAGCCGCACAACCTGTTCAATCTTCTCGTCACCGATCTCACGCGGCGCTCCAGGACGCGGCTCATCGCCCAGGCCAACCAATCCTTCGGCAATGAAACGATTGCGCCAAAGACCCACTGTAAAACCAGTGGTGCGCAACTTTGCCGCCACCGCTGCATTGCTGGCTCCCCCTGCGCACTCCAGAATAATTCGCGCTCGAAATGCCACCGACCGGGCGCTGCGCGACTGCCGTGCGATGCGCTCCAATTCGGCCTTCTGCGCCGCGCTAACCACCAACTCATGTATCTTCGGACGTCCACGACGAGGCTTCATACCTCACCATAGAACATCTCCGCCAAATATGCAATCTATTTATAACTCAGGAGACTAGAACTGGTTGCATAAATAGGTTGAGGCGGTGAGAAAGCTTCGCTCAGGGGCTAAAGCCCCAGGTTTTATGGGCCCTTTGCGGCACGACTAAAGTCGTGCCCTGACACAGAGCCATTTATGCAACCAGTTCTAGTTCTGCGAGGCGCCAAAGTCGAGGCGCGCTTCGACGGGATGATTGAAACGAATCAGCGCGATCCAGAGACTGTGGTCGTCGAGCCGCCAGAGCAACGTTCCGTCGAGCTCGCGTGCAATCAGGTCGGGCGAGAGATCGTGATGGAGGCCGAAATAGCGCTCGTCCAGTTTTTCTCCGCCGAGATTCATGAAGGGCGATGGCGGCTCATCCTTGGTGGAAAAGACGAGGGCAGCGGAAAACTTTTCCGGCTCCTGGGAGGCGCGAGCGATCTGGCCAGCGGTGAAGTCATCGACCGGGAAGACGTCCCAGGATTCCTTCACATAGCCGAGCTCGGGATGCGTCAACTCGTCGGTCATGGGCCAGGCGGTGAGCACGGTGGCTGCGGGACAGAATTTGGTGAGCTCGGCGATTCCCGCCTGGTGCATACGAACGACGCGCACGTAGGACAAATTATCTTCCGGCGCGAATCCATAGGGCGGATTGATGAACAGCGCGGCGAAGAAAGCGAAAGCGGACAAGAGCGTGAGGCCATACCAGTAAGGCACGCGGCGATACAAGACAGAGACGGCGAGAAACAACACCAGCGGATACATGGGCAGCAAGTAGCGGGTAAGCAGGGCGCCGCCAAGAAAGCTGAAGACGAGCGCATTGACCAGGAGCAGGAGCCAGATGCGCAACAAGGTTGGGCGGTCGAGCGAGGCGCGCTCGTGGCCTTCGACGTCGGTGCGCGGGTTGAGCAGCAGCGCAGCGAAGGCCGTGAGCACCGGCACAAACAGGTTCATGTGCGCAGTAAGGTGCAGGATGCGATGACCGAAGGCTGCGAGAATGCGCAGAGGAGTGAGCGTTGCCTCAGCGTTGTAGCGCAGGTACTCGGGATTCCCGAAGAGGAAACCGGTTCTGGCGTAGTGATAGGCATACCAGGCGGTCAGCGGGATGACGCAACTCGATAGCCACGCGGCTTCGCGCCAGAGCTTGTGGCGCGCCGGTGCGCCGCTCCGGAAGCCCTCGACGATATCGATTGCGGCCAGCGTGAGCGGGATGGCGATCGCGGTTTCTTTCGATAGCGCGGCTGCGGCAAACCAGAGTGCGGCGGCCCAGGAATTGCGGCCGCGTACGGGCAGCGCGTAAACGAGTCCCCACAACGAACACGCAGCAGCAAAGATGTCAGCGTGCGCAAGCGAGCTTTGAGCAAACCAGATGGGGTACAGGCCTGTGAGCAAGACTGTCCAGAAGGCTACCGAGGCGACTCCGAGAAGGCGCATTGCAAGGCGCCATACGGCGAGGAGGCCCAGCGACGCGACCAGGAGCACCGCTTCGCGCGTCACTTCGGGATAGAAGCCGGAGACCTTCCACCAGAGCGCGAGGTAGATGCTTGGGAGCGGCGGGTGGGCGTTGGTGAGGGTGGTGGTGGGAATCAGCGAACCGGTGCGGAAGAAGTCCCACGCCGCGGGAATGTAATAGCCGGCTTCGTCCCAGTAATAGGGAACGCGCAGCAACATGAAATGGCTGGCGTAGACGGCCACGAAGACGACCGGAAAGATCATCCAGAGCGGCAACGGCGCGTCCAGGCGCGGACTCAGAATTCCCTTCAAGCGCAAGGCACGGCTCCTGCGGTCCGTTAAGGGTACTGACAGCTAATTGACCTGCCCACGCGGGAAATTCTGGTTCTGCGGCTCCAGATTGAGCGTGCCGAAGGCCTGCTCATATTGAACAATATTCTGGCCTAACACGTTCCAGAGGGCTTTGGCCTGTTGCGGACTGAGGAAGATGGCCTGGTGATTGCGGATGTTGACTTGTTCGGGACTTTCGCTGGAGGCAAGACCGAAGACGAGCTGGAAGTCCCACACGCTGACGCGCACCTGCACGCTGTTGGCGTAGGATTCGCGATAGTCAGGGGTCTGAGCGAGATTCAGTTGAGGCTGCTGCTGTGTCGGACTCATGATGCTTCCAGCTTACAGCTATCGGCCGTCAGCTTTCAGCCTCTTGCCTTCGCTGCGGACGGGCTGCGTTTGCGGCGGGGCGGTGTTCGAACTGAAAGCTGGGAGCTGATGGCGGAAAGCTCGCTGCTTGTGTGGCGAAGATCCTCGGCCAAAGGGCAGCCTTCGCATCGAGCAGTGCGGCCGCAATGCACCTTGCCCACGGCGACCGTGAGGGCGTGGAACTCGTTGAAGAGGTGCGCCTGTGCTGAGAAAGGCTCAGAGGCGAAGGCTTGGCGGGTGAGGCTCGTCAGCGATTCATAGGAGATATGTTTGCGGCCGGATGGCGGCGACACAAGTTGGTGGCGTTCGGCGATGCGGCGGAGGTACTCATCGGCGACTGGAACGGAGTGGCCGAGTGCGTAGAGCAGGATGGCGTCGGCGGTCTCCTGGCCGACGCCTGGGAGCGCGAGAAGGCGTTCGCGGAGCTCCGCAGTCGGCGTTGCGGCGAGAGCTTCGAGCGAGCCGCCGAACTCTTTGTCGAGCATGGCGACGAACGCTTTCAGAGCGCGTGCTTTGCGCGTGATGAAGCCGGAGGGGCGAATCAGGCGCCGCAGTTTGGCGAGAGGGACCGCGCGCAGGCCTTCTGGTGTGAGTGCGCCGGCTGCGCGAAGGTTGGCGAGCGAGCGTTCGACGGCTTTCCACGCAGTGTTCTGCGTGAGATAGGCACCGAGGATGACCTCAAAGGGCGTTTTGGCCGGCCACCAAAGTTGCGGACCATAGGCACGCATCAAAACATCGTGCATGCGGCGCAGGCGCATGGCCGGAGAGTGCGGGCGGCGGGAGTTCACGGCTGCCTTTAGGATAAGGTCGAGGGCGGTTGGCGCGCTCGCTGCCGTGGTGCGGCGCATGATCGAAGGAGTTTCGCATGAAGAGTCACACGGAATACCTGGTGTTTGAAACGCGCAAGCGGCGCGAGATGGTGCATATCACCGATGAGGTGGAGGCGATTGTGCGGCGCAGCGGCGTGAAAGACGGATTGTGTTTCGTTTCGCCAATGCACATTACCGCGGCGATTTATGTGAACGACCTGGAGAGCGGGCTGATCGAAGATATCGGCAAGTGGCTTGAGGAACTGGCGCCAGCGCGACCTGATTACAAGCATCACCGGACCGGCGAGGATAACGGTGACGCCCACCTGAAGTCGCTGCTGCTGCACCACGAGACCACGCTGCCGGTGACCAATGGCAAGCTTGACCTGGGGACATGGCAGCGGGTTTTTTATGCCGAGTTCGACGGCCAGCGGCGCAAGCGCGTGATTGTGAAAGTGCTGGGGGTGGAGGGGAGCTAGCGGAGTTAGCGGGGTTAGCGTAGTTGGCGAAGTTAGCGGAGCTAGTGACCTTTGGGCACCCATCGATGGAGGGCGGAGTCAAATCGTCGGGAGCGTAGCGCCTCCAACTGCGCCAATTCCGCTAACGCCGCTTATTGATCCGTCACTTTGTGCCAAGTTCCCGTTGCGTCCGCCGATGCATGCGCGGCGAAGTTGATCTGGGTGCGAGGCAGGACGACGAGATCGACACGGCGATTTTCGGCGCGGCCTTCGAGGGTCGCATTGCTGGCGACGGGATGGTATTCGGCGTAGCCCGCAGCGGAGATTCGGTCGGGAGAGATGGCCCTCAGTTCGAGAAAGAGTTGGGCGATACCCGTGGCGCGGGCTGTAGAGAGTTCCCAATTCGAATTGAATTGGGCGTTGTGGATGGGCACGTTGTCGGTGTGACCCTCGATGCGCAGATCGTAGGGCGTTGCGCCCAGCCTTGCGGCGATGAAGCGGAGGGTGGGAAGCGCCTCAGGCTTGGGCGCGGCGGAGCCCGAGTCAAAGAATCCCGCCTCGCGCAGGCTGATGACGAGTCCATCGCGGCCCATTTCGAGAGAGATGGAATGCGATGCGACCTGGCCTGATAGGGAGTGGGTCAGATCGAGGCGAAGGCGATCGAGATCGTCCCTGATTTGAATGGGAGTGAGGATGTCTTCCGATACGACTGGGTTGGCAGACTGTGCGGATTGGGATGCGCGGCCCGGATCGAACGAACTGCCGGCCGAAGCGTGATCAGGTGATGCGCCGGGAGCAGTTTGAGCCATTCCCATTACGTGGAAGGCGGTGTCGATGGCATGCGACACCTGTTGCTGCTTTTTCTCGTCGGCACGTGCGAACGCGTAGAGCACGACAAAGAAGCCAAAGAGCAGGGTGATGAAGTCGGCGTAGGAAACCAGCCATCGGTCGTGGCCGACGCGGGCTCGGGGCACGCGGGGATTCATGCGGCGCGCTCTTTCTGTTCGCGGCTTGCGTCGTCGAGAAAGCCTGCCAGTTTGATCTCGAGCATGCGCGGATTGATTCCTTCAAGGATGGAGATGACGCCTTCGAGCATCATTTCGCGGCGGCGATGGGCGTTGCGGATGCGCATGCGCATCTTGCCTGCAAAGGGGAGAAAGAAGAGATTGGCGATGCCGACTCCGTAGATGGTGGCCACGAAGGCGACGGCGATGCCGCGGCCCACTTCACTGATGTTGTCGAGATGCTGCATGACCTGGATGAGGCCCAGCACGGCGCCAAGGATACCGATGGTGGGCGAGAAGCCGCCCGCGGATTCGAAGACGGCGGGCAGGTGCTCTTCGTCTTCGGTCATCGAATCGAGACTGACCCGCATGATTTTGCGCAGCTCGGCGGGCTCAGTGCCGTCGACGGCAAGCATCAGAGTTTGCTGAAGGAATGGGTCCTCGATCGACTGCAGGTCGGAGTCGAGAGAAACCAAGCCGTTGCGGCGCGCCTTGTTGGCGAAGGTGACGAGGAGTTGAATGAGCTGCGCGTGGTGCTTGCGGGGCGCAATAAAAAGCGAGGCCAGGCTGCGGAAGGCGGCGAGCACCGTGGTGAGGGGGAACTGCAGCAAGACAGCGCCCAGGGTGCCGCCAAAGACAATGAGCGCCGCGGTGGGCTGCAGGATCTGGCCTATGCTGCCTCCTTCAATGAGCAAGCCGGCAACAATGCCCGCGATGGCCAGGATGGCTCCACTGATGCTCGCTTTGTCCATAGATAGGTCCTCGATGCGAGACAAGAATAGAGTGCCTATTTCACGGGGCCGCCGGCCGGCCCGGGAGATTGAGGCGTGGCAGGTTGGTTGGCAACGTCAAGACTGGCGAGGGCAATGACGCGCGCAAAATCGTCGAACTTGTGCAGGCGCCGGGATACGACGGCCAGCAAGTGCGCCCGGTAGGCAAGCACGCGTTCCAATACTTCGGCGATCTCTTCGCGCACGATCAGCTTTTCGCCGTTGATGAGCGTCAGCATCGTATCGGGCGATGCCTCGGCGGTTTTAATGAGGTCACTGTTCAGCATCATGGGGCGGCCGTTGAGGCGGGTGAGTTCGATCATCGCCGAGGCTCCTTGCAGCGGTTATCGGCGGAGAATGGAGAAGGTTAAAAAATTAGAATATGCGGGCAAAAGTGTCCCATGCAGGACACAAATGTCGCGTCCATAAAGTCCCTATGGACTGCGCCGAAGAAGGGGCCAGATGCGACGGCTTGCCCCCGTAAGCAGCAACCCACGCAGGAATCAAATAAGTGGGGCACTTTCGGGAGATGGGCCGCAAATCACCGCATCCAACAAGGAGAACCCCATGTCCCTGGGTGTCTTGAATAACCTCTCCGCGGTGTATGCGGAGAACAATCTCAGCAATACAAACAACAGCCTGTCGAAGACGCTGCAACAGTTGTCTTCCGGTTCCCGCATCAATTCGGGAGCCGACGACGCTGCCGGCTTGTCGTTGGTCGACGGCTTGCAGGCCAACCAGACGGCGCTTACGCAGTCCGGAACGAATGCAACCGAAGGCGTGGGCCTGCTGCAAGTGGCTGATGGCGCCCTTTCACAGGTCACAAGCCTTCTCAACCGCGCTGTCACGCTGGCGACCGAAGCCGCCAACGGCACGCTCAACTCCAGCCAGGACACGGCTGCCAACCAGGAGTACCAGTCGATCCTGTCAGAAATCTCGAACATCGGCTCCACGACCACTTACAACAATCAGGCCGTTTTCAACTCAAGCACCAACATTTTCACTGGCGATTCTTCGACCAAGGGCTCGTCGATAGACGACTTGAATATCCACAGTTTGTCTGCCTCGAACGTGGGCGATTCGAACGGAGCAATGGGTTACAGCTCCGGAACAAGCGTCTTCGTCGATTTGACGAAGACAGCGGGCACCAACGCAAATGTTGGCGACTCGCTGGTGGGAACGGGCGGCGTCACCACAATCGCAGTGAGTTATGAGCCGGCAAGTGGCGGAGCGGCCCAGACGGCCACCATCACTGCCGGAACAGGCAGCGCGTACGCAGACACAGTACAAGGGTTGATGAGCGCCATCAACAATTCGGGCCTCGGCATTACAGCGTCGTTCGGCACGGCAGCCGAGGCTGGGGCACCGGTCGCTGGGAGCGTCAACGCGCTTACCGATACGGGCATTATTATCAATGGCCAAGTGTCGGTTGGTACAACCGCCAGCGCAGCGCATCCGGTCGAAGTCACGGAAGGTACGGATCCGGTGGAGGATACCCAAACTGGGCAGATAGCGGGCCCGACTTTTGCGAATGGGACTGCGGGCACGGCCATCATCAGCTACACGGACTCTACCGGGCAGGCACTGAACGGTACCGATCTGAGCAACCAGGCTGATGCCGAGGCGGCTCTGACCGATCTTAACGCGGCCATTACCGATGTGGCGGCCCAGGACGGCTATATCGGCGCGCAGATCAACACTCTGAACGCCGTGAGCCAGGTGCTCTCGACGCAGCAGGAAAACGTGCAGTCGGCGCAAAACGCAGTGCAGGCCACCGACTACGCGCAGGCCAGTTCCAACATGTCGAAGTACGAAATCCTGAGCCAGACCGGCATCTCGGCATTGGCGCAGGCCAACAGCGTGCAGCAGGAAGTGACCTAGCTGTTGCAGTAACGAACCAGGCAGAAATGCCGATAACCAGGGAGGGGCGTCCAGTGGCGCCCCTCTTTGCATGAGCAGAAACGGATTGCGGCGATGAGATTTCTCCAATCTGACTTGCAAGCCGGTTGGATCGCAAGCTGCATGGGTTTTCGTTGGAGGAGATATGGGCACAGTCGGGTTGAGTTTCGGTTCGCCGACGAGTGGCGCGGGATTCGACGTGAGCTCGACGGTCAGCGAGATTGTGAGCAATCTCGAGAACGTGGAGACGCCCTGGAAGAACCAGTTGACCTCGCTCGAGAGCGAGGACACGGTGATTTCGAACCTGGGCACTCTTTTTTCCAGTCTCTCCACCGACATGAGTGCACTCACCGATTTTCAAGGGGCCCTGGCGCAAAAGGAGGGATCAAGCTCGGACACCGGCGTTCTGGAGCTGACAGCGGCAAATTCTACGGCAACGGCGGGAACGCACACAGTGGTTGTGAACAACCTGGCGCAGACGGCGAGCGGGTACCTGGACGAAGTCACAAACGCGTCGGACGCGCTTGCCGGATCACTCACCATTCAAGTGGGAAACGGGACGGCGGAAACGGTAGTGGTGGGCGCGGCGCCAAGCTCGCCCGCGGCGAACACGATTTACACGGGGAGCGGCGCCATCACGCTTGCCAAGCTGGCTTCCGCGATTAGTTCTGCCAACCTGGGAGTGACGGCCAACGTGTTGACCGATTCCTCGGGCTCGCGACTCAGCCTCGTCTCGAATACTTCCGGCTCAGCCGGGAAGATGACAATCACTTCACAACTCACCGACGCCAACCTGGTATCGACGACAAACACCACGGGCGCGATCAACTACAACGCCACCGTGGGCGGAAAGGACGCGTCCTTAGTGATTGACGGGGTGCCTCTGACGAGCGCGTCAAACACGGTGACGAATCTCATTCCCGGCGTAACGTTCCAGTTGCTGGCGCCGAGCGCGCAGGAGTCGGACGGCAGTTTGGAACCGGTACAGGTGGTGATCTCCAATGACAACTCGGGCGTGGAGACCGCGGTGAACCAGTTTGTCACCGACTACAACTCGTTGATCAAGGCCGTCAACACGCAGGAGGGATACGACAGCACGGGGAAGCCTGAGCCGCTTTTCGGCTCGCCGACGGTGTCGTTGCTGCAACAGCAATTGCTGAGCAGCCTGAATACGCAAAGCCCGAACGGATATCTCGATGGGATCACGGCGAACAATGGAACGACACTTTCCGGCTCGATGACCATACAGGTTGGCAACAAGACCGCCGAGACGATCGTGATCGGCGCGGCTCCGAGTTCGCCGGCCGCAAACACGATCTATACCGGATCGGGAAGCGATTTCAATACGCTTTCGGGGCTGGCGAACGCGATCTCCGCGGCCAACATCGGCGTCACGACCGGAGTTGCAACGTCGAACGGAGAATCCACCCTGACGCTGGCATCGCAGACCGCTGGAGCGAACGGAGCGCTCGGGGTGACCTCGGCGATTGTAGCGAGCGCACCGACAGCGCAAACCTACGTTGACTCCGGCTACACTAGCACGACTGCGGACAGCGGCACACTGGGCACTGTGGGAGACGCAGGCGATACTCTCACAGGCTCCATCTCCATTCGAGTGGGCAACGGGACGGCTGAGAATATCGTGATCGGCGCCGCTCCCGCTTCACCCGCGGCCAACACGATCTATACCGGCAGCGGAGCGGATACGTTGTCGGACGTGATGGATGCAATCAACAATGCGCAGCTTGGAGTGAGCGCGAGTCTGACGAGTGCGGGAACCGGAATCACGCTGACCTCGTCGCAGGTGGGCGCTGCCGGCGCGCTCGCGGTCGCGGCCAATGTTGCCGACACGACGAGCCTGACGAATACAACCCTCAACTACAACAACTCGTCCGATATCAACAGCCTGACAACGCTCGGCATCAGCGTGAACAATGACGGCTCGCTGGCGCTGGACGCAAACGCGCTGGAGTCGCTGCTGAACTCGGACTACAACAGCGTGGTTGGTTTTTTCCAGAATACAAACAGCTGGGGACAAACCTTCTCGACCATGCTGACCAATGCGGGCTCGAGTTCATCGACAGGGATCCTGGCGCTGGCGGCCAAATCGAACAGCAATACGGAGTCGACGCTGAACGCGGAAGTCACGAAGGAAGACAGCTACATTGCAACGCAGAAAACAAAACTGACAGCGGAGTTGAACCAGGCCAACCAGATCATGCAGCAGCTGCCGTCGCAGTTGAACGGAATGAACGAGCTGTATTCGGCGATCACGGGGTACAACCAGGGTTCGAACGGCTAGGGAGAGACCGATGGGGAATTACCGGGAACACGCACTGGAGGGCGCATCGGCCGTGGAGCTGGTGGTGGCGCTCTACGACGGCATGATCCGCTTTTTGTATGCGGCCATTGCGGCGGTGGAGCGGGGCGATGCCGAGGGGCGAAGAGCGGCGGTGAAACGCGCGCTGGACATTATTGTGCATCTGCAGGCGCGCCTGCGCATGGATGTGGGAGGACGGCCGGCGGAGTCGCTGAGCGATTTTTATGCAGCGATTTTCGCCGAGATTCTGCAGGCTTCGCAAGGGGCTTCAAGGACCAAGTTTCAGCATGCCATTGGGTGCGTGCGGAATGTGCGCGACGCCTGGCGCGAGGTGGCGAAGGATCAGAGTGCGGACCCGGGGCGATCAAGAGTGCTTACGATGCCTTCACGTCCGGGGCCGGAATCAGCGGCGGGAGGGGAATCGGCGGCGACAGGATCAAACTGGACGGTATGAACGCCGGCGCGCGGGATGCGCTGATTTGCGATTTGCTGGATTTTGGGCCTTCATTTCTGGCATTCTCTGGCAGAGACGTCCGCGGTGGAGGAAGCAAGAACGGACGGTGAAGTTGGAGGTCGCAGATGGGCGCGAAGAAACGTCCGATCGGTGTATGGATCGTCAGCTGCCTGTTTATTGCGGTGGGCCTGGTCGGGCTCGTCCATCACTTTCCGCCGCAGATGGTCTTTCACCGGGACGATTTTTGGATTGAGCTGACCGAGTTGCTGGCATTGATTGCGGGAGTCTTCATGCTGCTGGGCCACAACTGGGCGCGATGGCTGGCGCTGGCATGGATGGCGTTTCATGTGGCGATCAGCTGGCCGGAAGTGAGCAAGATTGCGATTCACACGCTGATTCTGGCGGCGATTGCGTGGCTGCTGTTTCGACGCGATGCGCGGCGGTATTTTGCTACCCCACCCTAGCGACAAGAACAAAGACGTCGCGAGGATGGGGCACCCTGGACTTTGTTCTTTCCACTTTGAACGAAGATGCGCTAGCCGGCGACGGTTAGCTCTTCTTCGAGCTGCTGCTTGTGGAAGAGGCCGGCGTAGTAACCGTCGAGGGCGAGCAGTTCGTCGTGGCCGCCGATTTCGACGATGCGGCCCTTGTCGAGTACGGCGATGCGATCGGCATTGCGCACGGTCGACACTCGGTGGGAGATGAGGATCGTGGTTGTGTTCGCCGTGAATTTGCGCAGGCCGCCGAGGATGCGCTCTTCAGTGTAGGTGTCGACGCTGGCCAGCGCGTCATCGAGGATGAGGATGGCGGGACGGCGCAGCAGGGCGCGGGCGATGGCGGAGCGCTGCTTTTGCCCACCCGAAAGCGTGACGCCGCGCTCGCCGACCATGGTCTGAAAGCCTTGCGGGAACTCCTCGAACTCCATACGGATATGGGCGGCTTCGGCAGCATCCAGAAGCTCCTCGTCCGCGGCCTGGGGCGCGCCGAAGGCGAGGTTTTCGCGAATGGTTTCGCTGAAGAGGAATGTCTCCTGGGGCACCATGCCGACATTGCGCCGCAGGACGGCCAGCGGGTATTCGCGCACGGGGCGGCCGTCGATGAGGAGCGCGCCTTCGGGG
The DNA here is from genome assembly GCA_963751285.1 of uncultured Acidobacteriaceae bacterium. Lineage (GTDB taxonomy): Bacteria > Acidobacteriota > Terriglobia > Terriglobales > Acidobacteriaceae > Telmatobacter. The sequence goes on from CAVVUE010000024.1 coordinate 209,155, forward strand.
GCTTCATAGATGCGCGTGATCAGGTTGACGAGTGTGGATTTGCCGCAACCGGTGGGACCCACGATGGCCAGGCTCGAGCCGGCGGGAATGTGCAGGGAGACGTCGCGCAAGACTGGGGCCGCTACGGATCGATCTTTGTCTGTGAGATGGAGGAGCAGGGGCGCCGCGGATAGGTCTTTATCTGTGGGGTCGAGGGTTGGAGTTTGCGCGGGCGTGTCATCGTAACTGAACGTGAGATGGCGGAATTCAATTTCGCCCTGGAGCACCTGATCCGCGGGAATGGCAGGATCGGCGGCACGGTCGTCGATGGCCGGCTCGGATTTGAGCAGTTCGTCGATGCGCGTTACTGAGGCAGTGCCGCGCTGGAAGATGTTGATGACCCAACCCACGGCAATGATGGGCCAGATGAGCAGGATCATGTAGGTGCTGAAAGCGACGAACTGGCCGACGGTGATGTGATTCGCAAGGACCTGGTGCCCACCTACCAGAAGCGTGATGATCATGGAGATGCCGAGAATGAACTCGAGCGAGGGCCAGAGCATGCCCATCAACTGCACCAGGCTCAGAGCGCGGCTGATGTACTGGCGGTTGAGGCGTTCGAAGCGGCCGATCTCGGACTCTTCGCGGGCAAAGGCGCGGACGAGGCGCACGCCGGAGTAGTTTTCCTGGGCCTGCGCGGAGATGTCGGAGAAGCTGGCCTGGATGCGCTCGAAGCGCTCGTGAATCTTGCGCCCGAGGTACTGGATGACGATGCTGGCCAGCGGCATGGGCGCGAGCGCGACGAGCGTGAGGTAGGGGCTGATGCGCAGCATGAAGAAGAGCGCAAATACCGTAAGGAAGACGGTGTTGGCGCTGTACATGAGCGCCGGGCCCAACAGCATGCGCACCGCGTTCAGGTCGTTGGTCATGCGGGCCATGATGTCGCCGGTGCGGTAGCGCTGGTAGAAGCCGGAGTCCTGGGTCTCGAGCTTGCGAAAGAGGTCGTTGCGCAGATCGAACTCGATTTCGCGCGAGATGCCGATGAGGATCCAGCGCTGGGCGTAGAGGAAGATGCCTTTGACGAGGCTGATGGCGACCAGGATCAAGGCAAAGATGAGGATGAGTTCGCGGTTGGCGCTCTTCTCAATGCGATCGATGGCCATGCCCAGAACGCGGGGGAACTGGACGGAGACGATGTTGGTGCCGACGCAGGCGAGGGTGCCCCACACGTATCCCCAGCGGTAGCGGCGCATGTAGCTGTAGAGGGGGGCGAGGTCGCCGAACATGGGTTTATTGTACCGGGAGCTTTGATGGACCTCGAAATTCGCTGACGATCTCGATCAACCCAACCATGTGCCGGTTGAACTCGTCGAGCCGGTCCAAGGGAATCCAGTACTCATGATGGATGCGGGAGCCGGGGGGTTGGATGGGAAATTGTTTGAGATACCCCTGTCGTTCGGAGTTCGCGACGTGGAGCGCCTTTCCCTGTTCCCCGCCTACGTGGGCGTGCGCAGCAGTAGGTAGCCGCCGGCGAGGGCGAAGAGAACGTCGGCGGACCAGGCGGCCATTACGGCGGGAAGGTAATTGACGTTGCCCATGGCTTCAAACATGAGATTGATGACCCAGTAGGCGAGCGCGACGGCGATGGCGATGGCGACGCCACTGAACGAGCCGCGGCGACCCATGGAGAGCGCGAAGGGGATGGCGAGAACAGCCATGACGACGGCGATGAGCGGGTAGGAGAGCTTATCCCACAGCTGCACGCTGAGACGCTTGGTGTCGAATCCGCTCTGGCGCAGGTCGCGGATATAGCTGTCGAGCTGGCCAAAATTCATCTCCGTCGATTGCAGAGCTTCTTTCTTATTGAAGTAGTCGGGGCCGGCATGAATCTCAGGAAATGAAGTCTGGAGGAAACTGCGGTAGGCGGTCACATTGGCGCCCTGGATGTCGCGCACCCAACCGGTTTGAAAGAGCCACACATTGGAATCGGGATTCCAGATGGCGCGCCGGGCGAAGATGCGCCGGGTGAGCTGGAAGGTTGCGGGATCGAACTCAAAGACGGAGATGTTGGCGAATTCGTTGCTGATGGGATCGAAGAATTCGTAGTAGAAGATGCGGCCGGGCTCGCCGGGAAGCGGCTTTTGGCCGAAGATCCATTTCTCATTCGGGTTGAGGTAGGTCTGCGGCGGGCGGCCCTTGATGATGTTGCGCAAGGCCTCCTGGCGGCGATTGGCCTGGGGCAAATAGTACTGGTCAAAAAGAAAGAGGCTCACGGCCAGGCAAACCGCGATGGCAACAATGGGTATGACCAGCCGGTAAAGGCTGATGCCTGTGGCCTTGATGGCGATGATCTCGCTGTTGCGGTTGAGCGCGCCAAAAGTGACCAGGGCAGCGATGAGAACGGCGAGCGGCGCAATCTGGTAAAGCAAGCTGGGCGTGAGGTTGACAAGGTAGGCACCGACAACAGCGAGGGAAATATGGTTGCGGAGGATGTCGCCGACCAGATCGAAAAATGTGAAGACGATCATGAGCATGAGGAAGCCGGTGAGAATCAGCAAGAACATGGTGACAAACTCACGCACGATGTAGCCGTCGAGGATGCGCGGAAAGATGCTGCGCGGCGCGCTTCGCGGCGCGCGGGGCTGAATTCGTTCAAGCAGCCCGCTCAGCGGAAAACCGTTGGGCTTGGCGGGGGCCTTCAGCTTAGGCAGGCGGGCGATCCACGCCGAGATGGCGCTTAAAATCCGGCCTCCGGTAGCCATCTGCCAGAGCAGAAAGATGCCGGCAGCAGCGAAGAGCAGATTGGCGGACCAGACTGCCAGGAAAGCCGGGAGCCTGTTTTGTTGTCCGAGGGCGATGCCCGTTGAAGAGAGGAAGTAATAAACGAAAACCAGCAGGATGGTGAAGACGAAACCGGAGCTTTTGCCGCCGCGGCGCGAGGCGACGCCAAGCGGAACTCCCACCAGCATGAGCACCAGGCAAGCGATGGGATACGCAAAGCGGTTGTGCAACTCGATGAGATATTTCTTGCCGTCGGGGCCGTGAATGCGCTGGAGGAGGGCGCTGAGCGGCATCGCGTAGAGGGCGGTCTCCAATCGTCCCAGGTGAATGTCGTTTTGCTGGCCCAGGGCCAACGGCATGTCGGTGGTGTTGAAGGTAGAGATGTTGGACTGCCCGGGCTGATCGGCAACGGTCTCATCACGAAGGCCGTTGCGCAGGCGCATGATCAATTCCTGCGAATTGTCATTGACAACGGTGGCAGATTCCGCGGTGGTGACGATGGGATTAGCCGGATCGCTGACGTCGGCCATGAACACATGGACCCAGTTGGCCGCGCCGGCGCCTGCGCGCACGTCCTGCACGTAGAGCACGTAATCGCGAAAGTCTTCGTAGAAGACGTGCGGCTGAATCTCGTAGGAGGCCTGCGATTTTTCAAGAGATTGCTCCAACGCAACGATGGCCTGATTGGAGCGCGGCGCGAGATAAATGGAATTGCCCAGGCCGAGCAGCGTACCCGCGATCGCGATGATCGAAGCGACGCGGACGAAGTAGCCGATGCCCAGTCCGCAGGCACGCATGGCAATGATTTCGCTGTCGGAAGCGAGCCGACTGTAGCCCAGCAGCAGGCCCCAGAGCACCGCCATGGGAATGGTGACTTTGAACAGGTTGGGCAGCGTGAAGAGAAAGACCTGAGCGACATCAGACCATGTGGAACTGCTGCGGACTACGACCTCGAGAATGTGAGGGAGGTAGGGGATGAAAAGGATGAACGTAAAGAGAGCGAAGCCAATGAGGGTAAGAGAGATGATCTCGCCGAGGATGTAGCGGGTGAGAATGCGCACAGAGAAGCCTTGCTTTAGTTTAAGGCACAGTCAGGATGCCGGAGCTGGCGTTAAGAACAAGGGCTCTGCCGCCGCGGATGCTTCCGCAGGAGCAGAGCCCAGTGTTGCCGAATAATCCCGCTTTTTCCAGGTAACGATCAGCGCGATCAGAACTGATACGAGATGGTGCCGTAGATCGAGCGCGGCGCACCGGGGTAGGCGTTGAGGTAGCCATTGGGAACGTTGTTTGGATCGGGGGCCAGCGAGGAGAAGTAGCCGCCGCTGGAGATGTACTCAAACTCGTTGTAACGCGAGTTGGCGAGATTCATCATGTCCACCTCGAGATTGAGGGACTGCTTTTCAAAGAACGTGAGAGGAGCCCTGAAAGCCAGATTGGTGGTGAGATAGGAGGGCATGGTCTGCGTGGTCGGTTCACCCGTGTTGTTCGACCACAGATGCTGGGAGCCGATATAGTCGATCTCGAAGCGCGGCTCAATCAGCTCGTGATTGTTGTGCTTGATTCCGTAGTAGATCCCGGAATTCAACGTCACATTCGGCACATAGGCCACCGGGAGGTTGTTGTAGAACGTGCACCCGGAAGCAGGGCTGGAGGGGGTGCCGCACGAAACCTGGGTACCACCGGTGACGTAAGTTGTGTAGTTTGAAGTTTCTCCCGCGAAGTTGAAGAAGAAGTGAACGTTGCTCGCGGGATCATCGTCGAAAAAGGCATCGACCCCGTGGTAGGTTGAGTTGCCGCCGCTGGTTTCTTCAATGCCGGAGGCCGTTTCGATGTCAATCTCCTGGTTCGTGTAATCGAGGTGGTAGTAATTGACGCCGGCAATGAAGTTCCTGAGGCCGGGCGCATTGAGGAAATGCACCTTGACGCCACCCTGGCTGTAGGCGGCCTTGGACAGGATGTAGTAGGCGGGATCAACGGCCTGGAACATGCCGCCGCCTCCACCGAGCGCGGGCGAGCGGTAGAGCGTGTCATAGCCGCCGTAGATCGTGAGCCAGTCTTTTGGCGTCACCGAAGCGTCAATCGACGGCTCGACCGCTGAGCGGCTCTCATGCGCACCGCAAAGCGAACCCTGATCTTTAGCTGTGCTACCGCCGGCGCCAGGGGCGGGATTCCCGAAGATGTTGTTGTACGGATCGGAGCCGGCAAGGTTCAGCGCGCAGTGGGTCTGATAGACCGGACCGTTCGTGGCGTAGGTCGCGCCACTGGAATAAACAGCGAAATAGGTGCTGGGCGCGAATTTGAAGTCACGCGCCGCCTGATCGCTGTAACTGGTGCCGAACCCATCCACGCGCACTCCGGGAATAATGTGGATGCGCGGAATGGGATGAAAATCGTCTTGCGCGTAGAACGCAACGTTGTCCTGCTGGAAGTAGCCGGAGCGGAACTTCGACCCCGCGCCTACGATTTGTTCCGGGCCGTTGCCTCCATCGGCGGGGCTGGAGAAGAGATTGTGCGCGTTATAGATTTCGTGGAGCAGGAAGCCGCCGAAACTGACTGTGTTGTACGGGAACACCTTGGACATGCCGATCTGGTCGCCAAAGATGTCGCTGTACGGGTTATTGAATTCGTCCACCTGGTCTCCCAGGGAGAGATCATCCTGAAGGCGGCGGTGCAGACGGCGAATTTCGTTGTACCAGGTCAAGTTCTGCAGGGTGGTGCTCGGGGAGAGAAACAGGTTCTCGCGCCCGTAAGCCAGGAACTCCTCGTTCGTGTCGTACTTGTTGTAGTCGGCGTATGGCAGAACGTTATAGAAGCCGCTGGTCTGCTGGCTGAAGTGATAGCCCTGCGGGGTGATGAGGCCGACGTCCGTAGTCGGAATCACGGTGGGACGATAGCCGCCGGCCTTGGCGTATAGAGCTCCCATCACGATGCTGCCTGCGGAGTAATTCTTGAGCGTCTTGCCGAAGACTGACCCATCCTGCGAATGGTTTCCGAACCCGTCGGGACCCTGAAGGTAATCGTCACCGCGGCCCAGTCCGCCGCCGGCGACGGTCGACCATCCCTTATAGCGGCCTGTGTTGCCCACGAAGGCAAAATTCTGCTGGCCATAGGAGCCATCGGTCACGGCAACGCTCAGGTGCCGGTCCACGGTCGGCTGAATCGGAGTGAACTCCACCGATCCGCCGGCGGAGTTATACCAGCGGTTATCCGGCTGGCCGGGGCCGTAGGTGGTGACCAGATTCTGAATGACCAGGTTCTGCGGCATGGTCGCCGATTGCCAAAGACCGGTCGCCGGATCGGAAACCGGAACGCCATCGAACGTAATTCCCAGAGAGCCCGGCTCTGTGAAGCTGGTCGCCTCGCCCGCCCATCCCTGAGGGATTCCGTTCAGGAGGATGGAGTATTTGGTCGCCCCTGTCTCTCCGTAGCCGATGACATTGGCCCCCGGCGTCGACTCGATCATCTGCGCACCGCCGGCCATCGGCCCGCTGGCATCCAACTGCTTCCGGTCGAGCACGCGCACCGTATTCGGTGTGAGCATGACGTCGTCCCGGCTGGGAACGGACTTGGCCTCAGGGTCGACGGTCCCGCGAACCACAACGCTTTCAGACAACGTCGCCACTTTCATCGTGGCCTGGACCGTAGCCGAGGCATTCTGGCTGGTCAATGAAATTCGCTGGCTGAACGATTCGAACCCCGACTTCTCGATGGTTACAAGTTGGGGATGAGCGGCCACGTTCTCGAATTCAAACTGGCCGTTCTGATCCGACGTCGTATACCGCACTGTGTTCGTTGCCAAATCCGTGACGGAAACAGCCGCGTTCGGAATCGGGGCTCCGCTCGCGTCGGCCACTTTCCCCTTGACTCCAGTTACGCTCTGGGCATTCAAAACTACGCACACCGCCAGCCAACAAAACCAAATACACGGCACAATCAGGGCTCGTCTCATAAGTCACTCCATCAGTGATTGAATTTGTCAATTTGGAAATTGGGTCTGAAATCGAGGTCCAGCAGCCGATGGCCTCTGATGTAAAGCGGGAAAACCATCAGAGCCTCGCTGAGACTCGGCTGGCTCTGTTGGTCCTTGCGCCGGGTGGGAAAGAGATCGGAACCGATTCTCGTCAGCAGCTGGATGATCAGGGAATCATGCTGCTGAAGCCAGGCGACGATTCTTTCCGGTTGATGCGAGATGAAACAGCGATAGTCTCGAACCCAAACCCAACGGGTCAAACCTTCTCAGAGCTTTGCTATTTGCAGGAGGAGGGTCTATGCGAGAGGCGGAGGGCGGATACAGAACTTCCGGAAGGACCGACGCAGTGGAAAAACATGGTGCGGCGCGAATGGAAGATACCACTCACCGCATTCCGGCACGGCGGGGTATCGTGCCCCGAGCGCGAGGGCAGTTGAGATCCTCACCGGTGCGATCAGGATGGAGGAAGCAGCAGAGTTGTCTGGAGCGAGGCGTCTTTCTGCTTCTGTAAGGAGTTTCGCTGGTGGAGTTGGATTTGAATGCGGATGCTTCAAATCCTGATAGAGCGAGGTCTTGTACTCGAGCCCCCAGCCAACGAGCGCCAGAAGCAGCGTGAGCGTGCCGAGCTGCAATCGAGTTCGGTGCGCTGAGATCGTTGAAAGCATAGGACGACGCAATTCTCCGAAAGGAGGGGAAGACCTCTTTCGTCATTCCAGCACCCGAATCGCGAAAGCAAATTTAAGCTGAGGTTAAAGTCGGATGAATCTATTGCTACAGCGGCGCGCGCTGTGCGGCGCGCCGGTTGCAATGCGATAAGGAGAGTGAGACGGGCGGGCTATTCGCTTGACCAGCGCCTCAGGCGCAAGCTGTTCAAAAGGACGCATACCGAACTGAATGCCATGGCGGCAGCGGCCATCCACGGTGTGAGCGCGATGTGAAAGGCCGGATAAAAGAGACCCGCGGCAAGAGGAATGCCGATGAGGTTGTAGCCGACGGCCCAACCGAGATTCTGGCGCATGATGCGGAGGGTTTGGCGGGCAAGCGCGAGTGCGGCGGGAATGGCGGAGGGCCGGGCGCGCAACAGCAGAACATCGCCGGCCTCCTGGGCAAGATCGGCGCCGGCGCCCATTGCAATGCCGGCATCGGCCTGGGCGAGCGCAGCGGCATCGTTGATGCCATCGCCGACCATGGCGACGCGCTGGCCGGATTGCTGCAGCTCACGAATGCGGGCCAGCTTGCCGGCAGGATCGAGGCCGGCTTCCCACCCCAGCGACAAAGACCCGTCGCCGGGGGCCCCGGCTTCAATTTCAGTGATTCCAGCCTGGCGCGCGATGGGAGCGGCGGCGGCGGCGGAGTCGCCGGTGAGCATGAGCACGCGCAGGCCAGCCCGATGCAGCGCAACGACGGCCTCAGCTGCGTCGGGGCGAAGCGCATCGCGAGCGTCGAAATAGGCGGCAGGCTTGCCGTCGAGGGCCATCCAGAGGCGCGTGACTCCCGGCTGAGGCGGGGACGCTGCGGCAGGAAGCGCGATGGAATACTCGCGGAGGAGCGCTTCATTGCCGAGCAGGCAATCGCGGCCTTCAACGCGCGCTGAGAGGCCGCGGCCGGGGAAGATCTGGACATCGTCGGCGGGCGTCCAGGTGAGGCCGAGCGCTCGCGCGGAGTCAACCAAGGCGTGAGCGAGAGGATGATTCGAGCGTTCTTCGGCTGCTGCGGCGATGCGGAGGAGATCGTTCTCCGCATGCTTTCGGCGTTCCCGGGTCTCAGAATCGAGACCCGGGGCACCCGCTGGCGGCAAGGATGCCGCCAGTACAGCCGGTCTGGAGACCGGCGCTACGGATTGTGACGAAGCGGCGGTCGATGGTGCAGCCAATGGTGGTGGAGCGACGGCGTACACGCTCACCAGGACCGGATGGCCCACGGTCAACGTGCCGGTCTTGTCGAGAACGACGACGTCGAGATGCGCGAGCCGCTCCAGGGCTTCTCCGCCTTTGAAGAGCACGCCAAGCTGTGCGCCGCGGCCGACGGCGACGGTGAGCGCGGCGGGCACGGCCAGGCCCATGGCGCAGGGGCACGCGACGACGAGTACGGAAACCGTGTTGGCGAGAGCAAGCTGGGACGAATGCGCGATCAGAAGCCAGGCGACAAACGTGATTGCGGCCAGGGCGAGCACGACGGGTACGAAGATGGAGCTGGCGCGATCGGCGAGCCGCTCCATGGGAGCGCGCGAGCTTTGCGCCTCATCGACCATGCGGGCGATTTGCGCGAGCACTGTTGCCTCGCCCAGCGACTCTGCGCGGCAGACAACGGCACCGTCGTAATTGAGCGAGCCGGCAAGGACCTTGCCGCCGGGCTCGCGCTCAAGAGGAGTAGATTCGCCGGTAAGCATGGACTCATCCACCGTGGTGCGGCCTTCAAGAATGGTTGCGTCGACCGGGAAGCGCTCGCCGGGCAGGACGACGATGTTGTCGCCCGGGCGAACCTCTTCAAGGGGAACCATGGTTTCAATGCCGTCGAGCACGCGACGGGCGATGACTGGACGCAGGCGAGAAAGCGAATCGAGCGCAGCAAGGGCGCGGCGCTTAGCGCGGCTTTCAAGACTCTTGCCCAGCAAAAGAAAGCCGAGGATCAGCAGGACTGCATCGTAGTAGACCTGACGGCTGGGAGCCGGCGCGATAGTGGCAAAGGCGGAATAAATGAAGGCGGCCGCGGTGCCGAGACTCACCAGCGTGTTCATGTTGGTGGCGCCGTGGCGCAGGGCGCGCAGGGCGCTCACGTAGATGCTGCGGCCTGCCCAGGCAACAATCGCGGCGGTGAGAAGAAGCAGAGCCCAGCGAACGGGATTCGGAGGCAGCGAGTAGAGCCACGGCAGCAGCCGCATCAGGAAGTGATCGGGAGCGCCCATCTCGGCGTCCGACGGCATTTCGAGCAGCATGGCGACGGCGCCGGCAGCGAGCGTGATCCATGCTTTCCAGGCGGATTCGGCGACGAGGTCACGCGTCTGAACGCCGGAGTCGCCGGCGCGCGGCAGAACCGCATCGTATCCCGCACCGCGAATGGCCTCGACCAACTGTTGCGGCGCGGCAAGCGCGGGATCGAAGACCACGCTGGCGCGATGGGCCATGAGATCGACACGCGCCGACGCAACGCCCGCCGTGGAACGCAACGCTTCCTCCACGTGATGCTGGCACGAGGCGCAGGTCATGCCCAGGACGGGAAGCGTGAGCGATTCTGTTGCGCGCGATGCCAAGGATCAGATCCTGCATGAAACGATGAATGGGCCGATGTGCGATGCGCCCAGAATGACGGCGTTATGATTCCAGATGCGCAGCGAAGCCGGCTTTGGCGAGAGCGGCGATGGCGGCATGGACGGGCAATGGTTGCTCTCGAGAGCTCAGTTTGGCGGTTCCCACGGTCACTTCGTTCACCGCTACGCCAGGGGTGGAGGCGAGCGCCTGGCTCACGCGGCGGACGCAGGAGGCGCAGTGCATCCCGTCAATTCTCAAGGTGAATTCAGCCATTTCCCCTCGCTTTCGTCTTTATTTGATGATAGCGGGAAACGAACGATTCGAGTGCCGTTTGCGCTGCGGAGCGTCAGAAAGATGCGCAACGACACGAAAGTTTGAAGAACGGAAGAGAAGATGGAACGCGAATATCCTGAGAGGCCGCTGGTCGGGGTGGGCGCAGTGGTGGTCGACGATGGCCGCGTGCTGCTGGTGCGGAGGGGGAGCGAGCCGTTGCGCGGCCATTGGACGCTGCCTGGAGGCGCGCTGGAGGTAGGCGAGTCGCTGGCCGAAGGGGTTGTGCGCGAGGTGAAGGAGGAAACCGGGCTGGAGGTAGAACCCATCGAACTAATTGAGGTCTTGGACCGGATCCATCGCGAGGGCGAGCGGGTGCGCTACCACTATGTGATTGCCGATTACCTTTGCCGCGTGATGGGCGGAGAGCTGCAGGCGGCGTCGGATGCAGATGCGGTGCGCTGGGTGGAGCGCGCGGAATGGAACAGCCATAGCGCGCTGATCGTTGATCCGGTGACCGTGCGGGTGATTGAGAGAGGCTGGCAGAGGGAGCAAGAGCTGCGATCAGAAAGAAGGTAGGGCGATGAGACGGGCATGGAATGCACTCTGGATCGCGATTGCAGTGGCAGTCGTAGCCGGAATTGGATTCCTAATGCGCCCGGTAAGCTACTTCGATGGCTGGATGTACCTCGAAGAGGAATTATCGGGTGTGGAAAGCCACTGGGTGCAGGTTGATGGGCAGCGCATGCACTACCTGGCGGAAGGACCAGCGAGCGGGCCGGTGGTCGTGCTGTTGCATGGGCTGGGCGGCCGCGCCGAAGACTGGCGCAACCTGGCACCCTACCTGGCGAAGGCTGGCTTTCGCGTTTACATGCCGGATTTGATTGGCTTCGGGCGCAGCGACAGTCCGAAGTATTTCCCCTACTCTGTGCACGAAGAGGCCGCGGTGGCGGTGGACTTTCTGGACGCGATGGGGCTGAAGCAGGTGGACCTGGGCGGCTGGTCGATGGGCGGCTGGGTCGCGCAACTTATGGCGGCCGAGCATCCGGAGCGAATCTCACGGTTGATTCTCTTTGATTCCGCGGGGCTGGACGTGAAGCCGACGTGGAGTATAGAGCTGTTCACGCCGACGAACGCCGCGGAGCTGGTGGAATTGAATGCCCTGCTGACGCCGCATCCCAGGCCCGTGCCGGGATTTGTGGCGCAGGATATCCTGCGCCTGTCGCGCAGGAATGCCTGGGTAATTCAACGCACGTTGACGAAGATGCTTACGGCCGAGGACGTAACGGACAAGCTGCTGCCGGAGTTGAAGATGCCCGTGCTGCTTGTCTGGGGCGCTGAAGACCACATTGTTCCGCTTGACCAGGCGGAGACAATGCACAGGCTCATCCCGCAATCGCAGCTTGACGCGATTGGCGGGTGCGGCCACCTGGCACCGCTGGAGTGCACTGACCAGATCGGGCCGAAGGTGGTGCAGTTTGTGAGGCAGTGATGGGGGCGGAGGGATGCGGCGGTCGCAAATACATGGTTCGATTGGCTGCAATCTGCGCGGGTTGACGCACTCATATCTGCTCTGCGAAACTCAAAAAAATGGCTTATACAGGGAAGATTGAATATGCCGCGCATCGCAAGGTCCGGCACCGCAACAAAACCTACTACCGATTTGCTCACTGGCCGATCTGGATTTGGGTATTTTTTCTTGCGCCGGGCCCGCTTACCTTCAGCCTGTTTAGCCGCGGCTTTCACTGGCTCAATTGGGCGTGGCTGGCGGTGGTTCTGATTGGGACCGGCATCGCCGGCTATTATGGGCAATTGCCGGGCGTGGAACCTGCACCGTACATTCTTCGCTTCGACGAGGACAAGCCGAATCCCCTTTACCGGCGCGTTTGCTACACATTTGCCTGGAACGCTGCGCTGAATTTCGCGCTCCTGAACATGGCGGGGTTGGCGTACGCCGCTGCCACCGGCATTTGGCACCTGAAACAGATTTACCTTTATGCTTATTCGCCTATCTGTGCGCTGATTTTGCTGCTGGGCATGCTGGGCAAGCTGCCGCGCGTGGCGCCTTCAACCAAAGGCGAAGGGCGGGAACGCCGCTATTTCTACGGTACCGTGTGGGCAGTGTGCGCGGCGCAGACCGTTGAGCTGGTGCTATGGAAGACGCTACCGGAAACGCGCACCGACAACCTGATGAAGCTCATGATCTTTGTGGCGGTGCTGGCGGTCTTCGGCATCGCGGCTTCGCGCGGGATGTTGCCGCGCACTCGGCCGATTCTGCCGGGCGAAGTGATAGCGGACTAGAGACAGGGAGCAAGGGAGCGCGCCGGGATTCCTATGTGGATTGGGTCTTCGACCGCGACCATCCTGGGCTGATCGTTTTGATCGCCGTCGCTCTCGGGTTTATATGGTTCATTCTCGGTGATTTAAAGGCTCATCCTGAAGGGCATGTTGAAGCGGCTTTAAGCCTCCGGCCGGATATTCCATACAGTGATTCAGATCACAATTGACCGTGGCACCGTGGGGGTATAAGAAGGTTGCTATGTGCCTGGCGATACCTGGAAAAGTGGAAGAGATCACTACCGACGGCCTGATCCGGATCGGACGGGTGAACTTTGGCGGTGTGGTGAAAAACGTATGTCTCGACTACGTGCCGGAAGTGGGCGTGGGCGACTACACCATCGTTCACGTGGGGTTTGCCCTTTCGAAGATCGATGAGGCGACGGCGGAGCAGACGCTCGCCGATTTCCGCGCGATGGGTGTGCTGGACGAAGAGCTGGCTGAAGGGGAAGAAGCGTTTGCGCGCGCGGCGAAGAAGCCGCAGTCGAACTGTCCGGACGGAAGTTGTGAGACAGAGCGGAGCTAGCGGGGTTGGCAGAGTTAGCGGTGTTCGTGGTCTCCCACCCTTTTCCCGCGCAAAGAACGCGCAGGAAAAGGATGGGGCAACAAGCGATGGGTGCGAATTGGCGGGTTGAGTTTTGTGGTTTCCCAGGTCCGAAAATCCGGACCTGGGGCACCCATTGATTGTGGGAATAAAGCGACGAGGGTGGGGCAACCGGATTGGGGTGGAGGTCGCGCAGGCGGTGAAGTACCTGACTGAGTTTCGCAATGGCGAGATCGCGCAACGGATGGCGCGCGAGATTCACCAGGTGACCACGCGGCCTTGGAAGATCATGGAGGTCTGCGGCGGGCAGACGCACTCCATCATCAAGAACGGGATCGACCAGATGCTGCCGGCGGGGATCGAGATGGTGCACGGGCCGGGATGCCCGGTGTGCGTGACGCCGCTGGAGTTGATTGACAAGGCGCTGGCGATTGCCGGCCAACCGGGCGTGATCTTCTGCTCGTTTGGCGATATGCTGCGCGTTCCCGGAACTGAAGGCGACTTGTTCCAGGTGAAGGGGCGCAGCGGCGATGTGCGCGTGGTGTATTCGCCGCTGGATGCGGTCGAGCTGGCGGTGAAGAATCCCGACAAGCAGGTGGTGTTCTTCGGCGTGGGATTTGAGACGACGGCGCCCGCGAATGCGATGAGCGTGCACGTGGCCAAGCGGCGGGGGCTGAAGAATTTTTCGCTGCTGGTTTCGCACGTGCTGGTGCCGCCGGCGATTGAAGCGATCCTGAGCGCTCCGGGCCACCAGATCAACGGATTCCTGGCGGCGGGGCATGTTTGCAGCGTGATGGGGTATTGGGAGTATCCGCCGCTGGCCGAGAAGTTTCGCGTGCCGATCGTGGTGACTGGGTTTGAGCCGCTCGATCTGCTGGACGGCATCCGGCGGGCCGTGATCCAACTCGAAGGCGGCGAGGCGAGGGTGGAGAACGCGTACGAGCGCGTTGTCACTTATGCGGGAAATCTCGAAGCGCAGCAACTGCTGGCGCGGGTATTCGAGGTGACGGATCGCGCGTGGCGCGGGATCGGCGTGATTCCGAAGAGCGGCTGGCGGCTGAACGCGGAGTATCGCGAGTTTGACGCGGAGGAGCGCTTCCACATCACGGGCATTCATACGCAGGAGTCGGCGCTGTGCCACTCGGGCGAAGTGCTGCGCGGAGCGATCAAGCCGGCAGAGTGCCCGGCGTTTGGAAAAGAATGCACGCCGCGGCACCCGCTGGGCGCAACGATGGTTTCAAGCGAAGGCGCCTGCGCGGCGTATTACAACTACGGACGGTTTTTGTCGGCGGAAGAGCTGGCGGGAGCGGGGAAACGGTAGCTCGTAGCTTGTAGCCGGTAGCTTGTAGCTAGAAGCTTGTCGCACTTGGATACCGTCGCGCCGTGAAGCTTTGCTCGGGTAGTGAGGCGGCTGAAAGCTACTTGCTGCCGGCTACTTGCTCCCCGCTCCTCGCTGGAAAGGTTCGATCATTGGCGAACTTGTCGAAAACATCGATCGATTTTTCGAACTGGAGCTGCCCGCTGCCGCTGGCCGATTATCCCACCATCGTGATGGGCCATGGCGGAGGAGGCAAGCTGGGCAACGAGCTGGTGGAGCATCTTTTTCTGCCGGCATTCCGCAATCCTGAACTCGAAAATCTGGGAGACGCGGCCGTGCTGGAAGCGGAGGGCGCGCGGCTGGCGCTGAGCACGGATTCGTTTGTGGTGCAGCCGCTGTTCTTTCCCGGCGGATCGATTGGCGAGCTGGCGGTGAACGGGACGGTGAACGATCTGGCGGTGTCGGGCGCGGAGCCGAAGTTTTTGAGCGCGAGCTTCATCCTGGAAGAGGGATTTCCGCTGAACCAACTGGCAGCGATTGTGAGCGCGATGGCGAAGGCCGCGTCGACAGCGGGCGTTAAGATTGTCACCGGCGACACGAAGGTAGTGGAACGCGGGCACGGCGACGGCTGCTACGTAAACACGGCGGGCGTGGGTTTGCTGCGCGCGGGAGTCCAGGTGGGCCCGCATCGAGCGCGGCCCGGTGATGCAGTGATCGTGTCGGGGACGATAGGCGACCACGGCATGGCGATCATGAGCGTGAGAGAGGGCCTGGAGTTTGAGAGCCCGATCCGGAGCGATTGCGCCGCGCTGAATGGAATGATCGGCGAGGTGCTGGACGCGGCTGGCGCGGCCGTTCATGCGATGCGCGATCCGACGCGCGGCGGGCTGGCTTCAACGCTGAACGAGATTGCGCAGGCGTCGGATGTGGGCATGGTGATCGACGAAACGAGCCTGCCGGTGCGGACCGAGGTGCAATCGGCATGCGACCTGCTGGGACTTGACCCGGTGTACGTGGCGAACGAGGGGAAGGCGGTATTCTTTGTAGCGCCGGAGGCCGCGGATCGTGTGCTGCAGGTATTACGAGCGCATCCGCTGGGACGCGAAGCGGCGCGCATTGGCCGTGTGACCGCGGAGCATAAGCACATGCTGGTCTCGCGCACTGCGATGGGCGCGAACCGCGTGATTCCCACGATGATTGGCGAGCAGTTGCCAAGAATCTGTTGAAGGCAGGGAACGAGGGACCGAGGGAACAAGAAAGCCCAAGAGCACAATTCCCCTGCCGGCACCTGAAGGGAAGCAAGAAGCCAAGGTACAAGAGGCCCGGAACTGATTCCTGCTCGGGAATCTTCTTGTTTCCTGTTTCCTGATCCCGGTTACCTTGTTCCCTTGTTCCATCGCACCCTTGCACCCTTGCGCCCCGTTCTTAGCTTTCTAAGTACATTCGTAAGCTGAACCCACTCACATTTCGGCTTTTCTCGCTCAGACGCGCGGATTCCGCGCCGATATCTGAGAGAAAGCAAAGACCGCGACCGCGCCAAACCAGACGCGCTGCGGCTTTTGTTCCTCTGAAAGGCCGGAATGCCTCAGAATCTGAGAGCCGCCTCATTTTTGGCCCTCGCGCTCGTCCTCGCAGGCTGTGGCGGAAATGTGCGCGTGGCGCCGGATGGTGCGGGCGCAAGAGACATTGGCGTTGCGCTGCCGGCGGCGGGAGCCGGCGAGCCCACCGTTACGCTCACCGGGAATGTGCATCCTTTGGCGCGGGCTGTGTTCGATCAGGGCGCTATCGATCCCGAAACGCGCGTGGAGCGTCTCCTGCTGCTGTTGCAATCGTCACCAGCGCAACAGGCAGCGCTTGATGAACTGGTTGACGCGCAGCAGGATCCCAACTCGCCGCTTTATCGCCAGTAGCTGACGCCGTGGGAGTTTGGCGCGCGTTTTGGCGCCGACGACGAGCGGCTTGCGCAGGTGACGTCTTGGCTCACCGCGCAGGGATTCAATGTCGACGAGATTGCAGCGGGACGCAGGCTGGTGATTTTCTCGGGAGAAGCAGGCCAGCTCTTCAGAGCGTTCCGTACTGAATTGCACCGCTATCGCGTGGACGGCGGGGAGCATGTTGCGAATGCCGAAGACCCGCAGGTTCCCACGGCGCTGGCTGGAGTGGTGGAGGGCGTGGTTTCGCTGCACGATTTCCGGCGTCAATCGGAGATTGCGACGCGCAGGCCGCTCGATGCGGATCCCGAGTACACCGCGGGCAGCACGCACTACCTGTTCCCGGCGGATTTCGCGACGATTTATGACTTGAACCCGTTGTACGGAGCGGGGACAGACGGGGCCGGCGTTTCGATTGCAATTGCGGGGAGAAGCAACATCAACGTGAGCGACGTGGCGAAGTTTCGCGCGACTGCGGGCCTGGAGCAGAATAACCCAACGGTGATGCTGGCTGGATCGGATCCGGGATTGGCGGGAAACGATCAGGATGAGGCGACGCTCGATGTGGAGTGGAGCGGAGCGGTTGCGCCCGCGGCGACGATACAGCTTGTGGCAGCGAGACTCGACAGCGACGACCGACGGCGTGGACCTGGCGACTGCGTACATTGTGAATCATGCAACGGCGCAGGCGGTGAGCGTGAGCTATGGCAGTTGCGAGCAGGAGATGGGTGCGACGGAGCTGGCGTTTTACAACGGCCTGTGGGAGCAGGCGGCGAGCGAGGGAATGAGCGTTTTTGTGGCGTCGGGCGATGCAGGCGCGGCAGGGTGCGCGGCGCCGACCGACACTGCGGGAGCGGGCACGGCCGTGAATGGATTGTGCAGCTCACCGTATTCCACTTGCGTGGGTGGGACGGAGTTGAACGAGGGCACGAACGCCGCGCAATATTGGGCAGCAGTCAACACGGCAAGTTACGGTTCGGCGCTGAGCTACATTCCGGAACAGGTCTGGAATGAGAGCGCATCGAACGGCGGAACGGGGCTGTGGGCATCAGGCGGGGGAGCGAGCGTTGTGTACGCGCAGCCGGCGTGGCAGGCGGCGGAGAGCGGAGCGAGTGAGGCGAACGGCATGAGGGCCGTGCCGGATGTGGCGCTGGCGGCAGCCGATCACGACGGCTGCTTCATGGTTGAGGATGGATCGTTTTGGATCGCCTCAGGAACGTCGGTATCGGCGCCAGCCTTCGCCGGGCTGATCGCGCTGGTGGACGAGAAGCACGGCGCAGCGCAGGGCAATGCGAATCCAGGGTTGTATTCGCTGGCGAATGCGCCGGGCAAGCCATTTCACTTGACGCCATCCGGAAACAACAGCGTACCCGGCGTCGCGGGATTCCGGGCGATCGGCCTCGACTATAACCTTGCCACGGGATTGGGATCAGTGGATGGCGCGCTGCTGGCGCAGGAGTGGGGCACAGGCCGAACGGTGGTTCCGGTTATGCCGCGGCGACCAGGATGCGTCGCGTCCGACTTGCTTTATCTGCGCTGCAAGCCTCCGCTGCGGCCGCCGGTGATCGGGCGGGGCATTGGCGCGCGCTGAAGAAGTGCAGATGCTTATTCGAAGAGAGCGAAGGATTTCTCAATCAGGGAAGGCAACGCGGCGCCGGGATCCGGGAGCGTATGGCTGATTTCGAGGACGGTTGCGGGCTGGGTGGTGAGTGCCTTGAGCGCTTCGGCGGTCGCTGGCCAGTCAATGGTGCCGTCGCCGGGCCAGAGGTGCTCATCCTTGGTGCCGTGGTTGTCGTGAACGTGAACGGAGGCGATGCGGCTGCCGAGCGATGCGATGGCCGCAAGCGTGCCGACGGTAATGTGCGCGTGGCCAAGGTCGAGGCAGACGCCGACGCTGTCAAGGTGGCCCATCTCGAGAATCAGGGCAAGATGATCGGGGGTGGTGGCCTCGCTAAGCAGGTTTTCGATGAGCAGGCGCACACCGAGCGGGCGCGCAAAAGCGCCGAGGTGCTCGAGCGCCGTGTGCGCGAACTCGATGGAGCGCGGCGACCAGGAATCATCGCGTTCGCCGAGATGGACGACGAGATTGCGCAGGGGAATGTGCTCGGCGGCTTCAAGGGCGCGCTTGATTTCATCCATGGCGTCGATGCGGCGGGACTTTTCAGGGTGCAGGACGTTGACGCCCGGCGCGCCGGCGCGACCCATTTCGCGGTCAGGGAAAAGCGGGGCGTGCATGGAAAAGGCCTGAAGCGAGTTGGAGCGAAACCACTCGCCGAGCTCGGTGACGGTTTCGCGGCTGGTGTAATCGAAGTGTTGGCGCGCGGCGAAGATTTCGACTGCATCGGCGCCGGAGCGGGCCACAAGCTCAAGCAGGCCCGGATGCAGGCGATGGGACAGGAAAAGATGAGTCGATAAGACGCGCAACATGATGGTGTAGCCCCTTGCGCCGGTCCGATGGGTTACACGAGCCGGTATCTATTGACATTTTCGCATCTTCGCGGGGGTTTGCCGCGAAACGGCTGTTGCGTGGATTGGTGCGCTGGGGTGAGCACGGGTGCGGGCGGGGATTTGGCGGGAGCGGCAGGTGAAGCGGCAAATGGGGCCGGGGCGGCTGCGAAGATGCGGAATCTGTTCGAGCGCACCGGCTATGATCAAGAGCGGGCAGGTCGTTTTGGGGAGTTTGAGGACGTGGACACCGTTCTGTGGATCGAAGGAAGCGAGCCGGTGGGTTTGGCGATCGTGATTCGTCCGCGCGGCGACGACGAGCTGAAGGACGATCTCGCAATCATCAAGCACAGCGGAGTAGAGACGCTGGTTTCGATGCTTGAACCAACCGAGGCTCTCTGGCTTGGGCTGAAGGACGAGGGCAGATTGGCCGAGGAGGCGGGAATGCACTACATCTCCTACCCGATTCTCGATGTCCACGTGCCGGATGATGTTTCGACCTTCAGGAAATTTGTGGCGAACCTGGCGGATCGTCTTCGCTCGGGAGACCGGATTGGCGTGCACTGCCGGGGAAGCATCGGCAGGTCCACAGTGACCGCGGCGTGCACGTTGATCCATTTGGGCTGGAAGGCAAAGGACGCGCTGGCGGCGATTCAGGCGGCGCGCGGGTGCTTTGTGCCCGATACCGCGGAGCAGAGGCGCTGGATTCTGAAGTACAAGGCGCAACCGTGAGCGTGATGCCGGGCGGGGTGATCGTCGACCTGAGTTTTCCGCAAAACTGGAATGCGGAGGTGATTGCGGCGAGGCCGATGATTTTGCCGCAACGTCATTTTGTTTATCCGCGCGATGCCGAGGAAGTGGAACGGGGAGCGCTGGAGCTGCTGGTGCATCCAGGTGCTTCGGGCGCGGGGCCGTTTCTGGCGACATGTGCGCTGGGGTTTCGCGATGCAGCCGTGCCCAGCGGAATTTGGTCGGCGCCTGACCCGGATGCGATCTGCGCGGTCTCAGGCGGGTATGCGTACGTGATCAATACGACTGCACCGGAGCGGTTCACGATGATTGCGTATCGGCCGGTGCTGGAGGTGCGCGCAGTGGTTGAGGAGGGCTTGCTGTTGTTCGCCGGACACCGGTCCATCCTGGCGTGGGGGCGCGAGGGCCAAGCGTGGGAATCGGAGAAGCTATCAGACGAGGGCGTGACGATTACGGAGATTGAAGGCGGCGCGCTGCGCGGTACGGGCTGGGAGATGCGCAGCGATCAAGAGACACCGTTCGCGCTCGACCTGCGAACCGGGCGGCGAATTGCGGCCGACCGGCCCTGAGCAATCAATATTTTTTGAAATTCACTTCGATGGTGATCGCAACGGCGACGGACTGACCCGCGTGCATTGCGGGCTTGAACCGATACTGCTTGATCGCCTTGATGGCCTCGGCATCGAAATCGTGATTGTACGAGCGTGTGATGTGAACGTTCTGGGGCATACCATGCGAGTCGACGATGACGCCGACGAGAACGACAGCGCTGAAACCCATCTTGAGCGATTTGCCGGATTTAGGGAATTCCGCTTCAGTGGAATGAAGAAGAACCGGTGCACTTACGTCTTTGCCGATTTTGTAAACGGGGCCGTAGGGCGCAGTTTTGTCTGGCGACTTACTGGATTGATCGGCGGCAGGTGCTGATTGCGGCTCAATGACAATCGCTTTGGCGGCGGCGACGATTCCCGAAGAAGCCAACAGCAGAGCCGCCAGAGTTGTCAGACTGTATCGCGCAAGGCGCCCTGCATTTCGTGTTTTGGAACTCATGGTCATGATTCGTTTCTCCAGAATGTTGGCATCGAAGATACCGATGGCGTGGGCTGGCTCGTTTTGCGACGAGGCAGCGACCAGAGAGGCAAGGCGCAACAGAGAGTGGGCGTAGGCGCGGGCGTTGAGAGCTTACTCGGCGACGATGCTGTCGCAGATCATCTCGCGGCTTTGGGCGATGCCGGCCTTGATGAGCCAAATGGCGGGATGAAAGGCAAGGAAGAGGCTGATTGCTTCGTAGACGAGGTTTTTCTGAAAATCTTGCCGCACGGTGTGAGCGCACTCATGGGCGAGCGCGGCCAGAAGGTCGGAGTCATTGCAGCGCGCAGTGAATCCGGCAGGCACGACCAGGACCGGTGTTCGCGGGCCGGCGGCGACGGGGCCGGAGATCGTGGCCGAGCTGAGGATGGGTGTGTTGACTAATCCAAACAATCGCTGACAGCGGTCCCAAATCTCCTGCTGCTCGCGCGTCAAAGGCAGCGGCCCTGCACTGCGGATCATCGCGCGGACGCGGTAGAGCGACCGGACGATGCGCACCGCGAAGTAGCACAGCGTGCAAATGTAGAACGCGACGACAAGCCAGATGGCCGGGGCGGGCCATTGATGCGGGCTGCTGAAGGCGCCTGCGGTTCCCGGAACAGCAACAAAAGAGATCGACAGACGGACGCCTGCAGAAGGCTGGTGGAACAGGAGCACGGACAGCGACCGAAGCAGCGGAACTGCGGGAGTGAGAACGGCAACGACGAGAGTGGCGACCCATCCCACATGTTCTGCGCGCGGCCCGAGCCTTTTGAGAACGCGCGAGGCGAGCCACCCGGCTGCGGCGATGACCGCAACCTGCCAAACCGCGTTGACCAGACAGGAAACGAGAGCACTAACGCCGTTCATCCGGCACGCTCCTTTCTTCGGCAGCAAGCCGCCGGCCGAGCTCGGCGATCTTTTTTACATCGACCTGGCGGGATTTGATCAGGCTCATGACCAGTTCTTCAGAGGAACCACCGAACATACGGTCGATGAGGTCGCGCACGGCCTGGCCCAGCACGGTCTCGCGAGAGGCGACTGCTCGATACATGTAGGCGCGGCCCTTCAAAGCCCGGCGCACGCGGCCCTTGCGATGAAGAACGTTGAGCATGGTCTGCACCGTGTTGTAGGCGAGCTCGTCAGCCGGCAAAAGGTTCTGCTGCACGAGTTGGACGTTACTCGGGCCCTCTCTCCAGAGCACCTGCATGATTTTGAGCTCGAGAGGGGTGAGCCTGTTGGAGCCTTTTTTACGTCCGGGCATCTGTTCTCCTAAACAAATAGGAGTCTAGGTCCAAATCCGGGACTTGTCAACCTAAATGTTTAGGATTCTGAGCTCTCGGCCGGCAGCGAGGGCGAAGACCGGCCCGAAGTGGGTCCAACTGGTTCGTCACCCGGGCCGAAGTGCAGCGGCATGAGTCCGGATAACAGCTTTCGGATGTCCAGTACAGGTTTGATTTCGGCGGAACGCCAGTCCTCGCGTGATGCCAGCAAGACGAGAGCAATGTCGCCCAACAAATTGGGACACGAGATGACGGGCACGAAAATGCTGAGTGCGATTGGCCTGACGGCGTTCGAGTCAATGATTGGAATCAGCATCAGCAGCGGTAAAAGAAGGCTTTGCATTGCGTATGCCGCCACTCCCGCGAGAATGCAAAAGGCTCGCCCCTGCTTCTTCTCTTCGACCGACACAGCACACTCACCGACGGGGCGAAGCAGCGCGATCGCAAGGGGAACCATGATCCAGGTGTAACAAACGAGGCTAAGCATGGCTTGGGCGGTGGTGAACACGAACGCCATCCATCTGGCACCAAAATGCTTCGAGAAACCTTCGAGGTAGCTCGGTGCATAAATCAGAGCCGCCAAGACGAGGCTCAGGAACCAAATCTTGAGTGAGTACATCAGGATCCGCCCAGATAGGGCCTCAGCACGCCCGCCATTGTCTTGAAAGCGGGCTTCTGGCCGCGAAGGGTCGCGCCGACCAGGATGGCAATTAGGATGAGCTCAACAGTAAAGATGCAGTGGTCAGCATATTCAAAGCCTGCCCGAAGAAGGCGGACTAAGGTCAGTTTGAGTCCCCAAGTCTCTGTGCCGCAGTTCTGGTACGCAGCGCCGAGAACAGAGTGCAGGGTTGGGCACCAGTCAATGATTCGCCGAGAAGCAAATGTGCGCAGCCACGTCAACCCTGAGGCCAGCAGGTGTGCGCCGAGATATGGCAGCCATATGACGGGGTGTTTCAGAAATAGATCCGCCGTCTTGCGCCAGAGCCTCTGCATGGCGCGATCAGGATACTACCCGGCTGCGAATCTGCACTGCGGCAAGATCGTTTGATAGGCGGAGTAGATGCCTTCGAAGACCGAATCCCAACTGGCGGTGAGGGCATAGGCGCGCGCGGCCTGGCGCATCTCGGCCAGGCGGGCGGGATCGGCGAGCAGGGCGGCGATGGCTGGGGCGAATTGATCGTCGGGGACGATGCGGCCGGTGATGCCATCGCGGACGATGGTGCGCGGGCCGCCGTCGGGAGTGACAATGGCGGGCACGCCGCTCGCAAGAGCCTCAAGCACCACGTTGCCAAACGTGTCAGTGTGCGAGGGGAAGACGAAGAGGTCCATGCTGGCGTAGGCCGCGGAGAGAGCTTCTCCGCGCAGGACGCCGGTGAACTCCGCCTGCGGCAGTTGCTCGCGGAGCCAGGACTCATCGCCACCGTGGCCGACGATGAGGAATTTTTTTGGGTTTTGGACGAGTTCCTGGTTGATGCGCACAAGGAGGCCGATGTTTTTCTCGACCGATAGCCGACCGACGAAACCGAGGATATGAACCGGATCGCCGGGATCCCGCTTACGCTTGGAGGGGTGGAAGAGGTCGGCATCGACGCCGCGCGGCATGAGATGGCATGGGCGGCCGGTGGCGCGCTCGAGGAGCGCGCACAGCCCGGGATTGGGCGCGAAGAGGACCTGCGCAGCGGAGTAGAACCGCGCCGCTGTAGCCAGGGCCAGGTCTTCGATGATTTGGCCGGTGGCAGCAGATTGGCGCCTGGGCATGAGGCGCAGAAGCCAGTTGGCGCGCTGGGCGGCGTACTCATGGACGTTGGTGTGCCAACTGGCGGCGAGCGGCAGGCGAAGGTGGTGGGCCAGCGCCGCGCCCAGGATGCCGATTTCGCTGGGGCCGGTGATGTGAATGAGATCGGGACGGAATTGCTCGAGCACTTCGCCGATCAGCGGGACGTGACGCAGGAACGCCGGATCGAAGCGCAGATCTTTCTCGAGCGCGAAGGAAAGGAAGCCGCGCGGCAATTCAAGGGTCCACGCGTTGCCTTCCCGAATGAAGGTCTGGGCACGCGAGCCGGAGTGCGCACCGGCGCGCACACAGAGGAAAGGCAGATTGCGCCGACGGGCGAAAGCTTCAAAATGGCGGCTGGTGTGCGCAACGCCGTTGATTTCGTGAAAGGAGTCGGGGAAGTAAGCGACGCGGGGAGAGGCAGAGGAGCTAGCGGTGCTAGCGGAGTTAGCGGTGCTAGCGGAGTTAGCGGAGTCAGCGGTGTTGGCGGAGTTGGCAGTGTCAGCGGTGTTGGCGGAGTTGGCAGTGTCAGCGGAGACGGCGGGGTTCGTGCAAGCGGAGGTTTCGTTGTTCGCTCCGTTGACCACGCCAACTCCGCGAACTCGGCTGGATTCTGTTAGAACTCAGGCTCGCCCAGGGCGAGGCGCAACTGCTGCGAATTGGCCCAGGCCATGCGCAGACCGCCGGAAAGCAAGCCCTGCCCCATGAGCTGCACCATGGCGATGACGCCGCTGATGAGCCGCGGCGCAGAGCCCGTCGGCCAAATCTCGCTCAGCGGACGAATTACGCCGGCGGCATCGGGGTGAAAGACACGGTCGTCCCATGTGCGCGAGCCCAGCGGGAACTCGGGGTAATGGCGCACTGCGTCGATTGCCGACTGCAGGATGCGATGCTTCCACGGCTCGGCATATTGCGGCATGAAGAGCACGTGGCTCTTCCGATTCCGCCGGAGCTCGTGGACAAACTCACTGAAACTTGCGGCGTTGGTGAGATTGATGTTGGCGTTGGGCTCGACGCCGTGACGGTCGCCGCCGGAGATGAGGAGCATGTTCCATTTCTCAGCCAGGCGGCGGACGTCGCGATTCTCGTCCCAGTTGCGCAGGCCGTTGAGCTCGAGCGCGTGGAGATAGGCGCCGTTCTTTTGCAGGAATTCGTTGACCAGGAACTGATGCTTTTCCTTGCCGACCAGGTAGAGGTCCCACATGGGGTGATTGAAGACGACAAGGACATTCGGCTCGCGGCTCAGCTCGACGAGAATTTCAGTGAGGCGCTTATCGCTTGGATGGGCTGTGAAGTCATCGAGAGTTGCCATCCACTCCGAGGCTCGCGCGCTGGGCAGGTTGTGCACTCCCAGATGGAAGGACTGAATGCCGCCGTAGGGCGCGCTCCACTCGAGCGACACCGGAATCTGGCGCGCGCTGGGCACGGTGCGCAGGAGCATGGGCGCCTTGATGTTGTCATGATCGGTAATGGAGACCATCGGAGCCAGGTTGAGCTTTTCGATCTGCCGGGATTCGAGATCGAAGGCCAGCTTGGGAGTCATGGGCGGGGTCCAATAGCTGGCTGCGTAGTCGATGCGGATGCCGTGCATTTGCTCGGCCCTGCGCTCAAGCCGCGAGAGAAGCGGGCGCATCACGGGAAATTGATTGCCGAAATTCGCGAGAAAATCCAGAGTCTCGCGCGATTGATTGGTGTGACCGTGCAGCGAAACACCGTTTCGGTAGCCACTGGAGGCGAGCTGATCGCGCCAGAGATACGAGATAGTGGACCCAGGCATAAATGCTCCTCGAATTATTTCTCGATCTGCTCGGATTTCCACAGTCAGTATCCGTTCGGGGCGGTGAATTTGCGGTTAACAGCGCGCGAATTGCCCTTCAATTGATGCAAAAACGGAATCAAAGAAGTTACCAAAATACTGCGCTCCGCAGTGGAAAGCCAGTGGTTTCCATCATCTACGGCGGATGCAGCGCTCTACCTATGGCCATTATGTCGAATTCGACCGTTGTGCGTCGCAGACACGACGATGGCCAAACATCCTCTCAAGCCAGACAAATTGGATCAATCTTCGGTTAAACGCTTCGGTTAAACGGCCGTTCGGAGAGAGGAGAGAAAGTACCTTGGGGGATGTCCTGTTGCGGCGATCCCTGAAACGAGAGGCCCCTGCATCAATTTTATCAGGAATTCTCTTATTTCCTGGTTTTGGCCAGCTCCGGGCTGAGAAAGTCGTCCCTGCTCCAGCCGGACATCAGATCATCTTCAGACGCTTTTTTGCCTTCAGAGCGTGCGGCTGCGGCAGCGGCCTCTGCGGCGAGGTAGTTGTCTGTGAGCCCTTGCTTCAGAAGTTCGAAGGCTTGCTCCGGAGTGTCGGCGTACTGGAACAGATCGATGTCCTTGGGCGAGATGGCGCCGGTATCGACGAGTGCTTCAAGGTTGAAGACCTTTTTCCAGTACTCCGGGCCATAGATCAGCACAGTGATTTTCTTGGCGAGCTTCTGAGTCTGGGCTAGCGTGAGGATTTCAAACATCTCGTCGAGGGTGCCGAAGCCGCCGGGAAAAACCACCAGCGCCTTGGCGAGGTAGGCGAACCAGAGCTTGCGCATGAAGAAGTAGTGGAACTCAAAGTTGAGCGACGGCGTGATGTAGGGATTGGGCCGCTGCTCGAAGGGGAGAAGAATATTCATGCCGATGGTTTTGCCGCCGGCTTCATAGGCGCCGCGATTGGCCGCCTCCATGATGCCGGGGCCACCGCCGGAAGTGACGACGAAACGATGCTTGCGCGAAGGGATGGTCTTGGCCCATTGCGTGAGCAGTTGGGCCAGGCGCCGCGCATCCTCGTAGTAGCGAGCCATTTCGACGGCGGAAACGGCACGCTTGCGCTGCAGCTCTGTGGCTTTGCCTGCGGCGATCTCCTGGGCCATGGCAGGCTGCTCCTCACTGGGAGCGAGGCGGGTGGAACCGGTGTTGTCAAGGAGTTCCAGGGCATGATCGGCTTCCTCGCGGCCGCGAAAACGCGCGGAGCCGAAGAAGACAACGGTGTCCTGAATCTGCTCGCGGCGAAATCGCGAGAGAGGCTCGAGGAATTCGGAGACGATGCGGATCAGGCGTCCATCGGGGCTGTTGAGGAATTCCAGATTCTCATACGCGAGCGGGGCAGGCTCCAGCACTGGCGGCGATCCATTGCCGGGAATGACCGCGCGCGGCACGGCTGCGGCGGCTGCGGCTTGAGGAGTTGCAGCGGATTTCTTCGGAGTCTCGATGTCTTGCTCCCTCGCTCCCTTGTTCCCTTGTTCCCTGTTTTTCATCGTTCAACCATCCCGGTGACGAATGGCGTCGTGTAACGCAAACCACAGATTCAGCAGGCCAAGCCCGGAGATGATGCCGCGCACCGCGCCGTTGGAGGCGATGTTGGCGATGGTGGAGTACCGCAGCAAGATCGGATTCTGGTCCCAAAACGTGTGCGACCATGGCGCGTAGCAGACGACGAGGCCGATATAAAGGCGCAACATGATGCGGAGAAGCAACTCGACGCGAACCAGCCAGCGAGGCGCATGCGATGGATGGGTGTCGGAGTGCGGCGCTGAACCGGACCCGGGATCCGATGGCGTCCCTGGCACAGGAGCCGGGCTCGCAGCGAGTGTAGACGATGGCGATTCCGGCTGCTGTTGCATTGGATAGATTCGGTCCGACGTCGCCGGCAATCACCTGCCGACCATTGCCGTCTGTTTGCGCTGAGCGAGGTGAGCCCGCCTGGCACAGTGACTCCGTACTTAAACGGTAACACAGTGAGGGTAAGGCGGTCCGCAATGAGCAGGCGGCGGAGAGCGGTGGGTCCAGGTTGATCCAGATGAGGCGCGGGAGTATTTTGTTTGTGTGCCGGAAGATGATGAAACAGCCCGGCTTGACGGCGGCTGCGATCGAGGAAGTTTGAGGCTCACGCTCAAGAAAGCGAGCGGCCGGCGTCAAATGAGCGGGCCAGTTCAAGGAGTTTTTCGGAAGGGGGTTGCCATGAAAATTGCATCCGTGTTTCTGCTCGCTTTGGCGATTGGCGCCTGCCCGCTTGCCGCGCAATACACGCACATTCCGCCTATGCAAGGATCTGCCGGAGCGACCGGCACGGAAGGGGTGCTCACGATGATCGTCGTTCCTCCGCCCGCAGTGAGCAATTGCCCGGTCTTCATGCGGGCGCAGCATCTTTCCGATGGGAGCCTGGTGAAGACGGGCAAGCCGACGCATCCCGCGGGCATCGGGCAACGGCTGCATCTGACGTTCACAAATCCGGATTCGAAGCAGATTGCGAGCGCCAGGGTGACGGTTCACGGTGTTACGCCGAAGGGCCGCGTGATGCAGGCTTCGTCTGCTCAAGGCGGCTCATCCGACGCGACGCAAAGCCTGTCGGTGACTTTCTCGCCCGGGCCTGATCAAAGCGCAACTGCGGATCTCTGGGTACCGGGAATGACGGCAGTGCAGTCGATTACATTGGAATCCATGATGTATTCGGATGGATCGACGTGGAAAGCTGCAGATGGTAAGGCCTGCCGTGTCACGCCCGACCCGCTGATGCTGATCTCCATACGCTGAAAAATTCGCGACGACAGAATACCGATGACAGAAAATCTGCTTGCGATCGAGGGACGCAGCGCTCTTGTGTGCTCCGCGGAAGGCGCATTGCTGCGCGGAACGCAGGCAGCCATTGACCTGATCGGCGAGGCGCGCTCGAATGGGGCGCAGATGTTGGTGGTGCCAGTGGAGAGGCTCGATCCGGAGTTTTTTCAACTGCGAACGGGCGTGGCGGGTGAATTTCTGCAGAAGTTCGTGACCTACCAGGTTCGAATCGTGATTCTTGGCGACACGTCGGTTTGGGCGGCCGAGAGCAAGGCCTTGCGCGATTTCATCCGCGAGTCGAACGAACACAACGCGATCTGGTTTCTTCGATCGAGGGAGGACTTGAAGGCGCGGATCCGGGGAAGCTAAAAGCTGAGGTAGGCGCCGATCATGGGCTCGGCCGTGTGCGTAAACGCATCGGTTGACGTGTAGAGCCTGGTGACGTCAGGGGCCTTGTAGAGATTGCCGCGGTACTGGAAGCGAAGGCCGAGATGCGGCAAGAGCCCCCAGTCCAATCCTGCGCCATAAACGTAAACAGCCTGGTAAGAGCTGGTGGTGCTGCTCTGCCCGCTCACAGGTTCATTCAGCAGCAGACCCAGGCCGAGGACTCCAAATGGCCTGAAATTTGAAATACGAATTGAGGGAACCCAATCGCCGGTGATCTCGTGGGCGTTGGCCGAGACGGCACCCGACGGCAAGACGCAACCGGGGGCCGGGCATTCCGGCGGGGGGTTATAACTGTACGTTTGGTTGGCACGGTTGTAGGAGTAGGTGGCTTCCCAACCGAGGATGGGATTGGAGATGTGACGGAGTTCAATCAAGCCGCCCGCAGAGTTGGACGGGCTCTGCTGGACACCGTTGCCGTTGGTCGTGCCGCTGAAGGCGCCGTAGAGGCTCAGGCCGACGGACGTCTGCGCATGGACCGCGAGTCCACTCAACGAAACGACTCCGAACAAAAGCATTGTCACTGCAGATAAGAATTTCCTATGCATGAATGCCTCCGATTTTCGGGCTTTTCAACACGCCTGCGAACGATGAGAGCTCAGACCCATTCGATGATGAATTGGATGCAAAATCGCGGTGCGGGTGAGCAAAGGAAAAGAGCAAAGGACCTGTCGCGGTCACACGGACAAGGCCTCTCTACTCTCTATGGGAGAGCACGGTTTTGCACGGGAAGAGGCATCGATCAAATGGTCAAATGAGACTCAGTGGGCGATCAACTGAATCTCAGCGGGTAGATCCGAAGCGATAATATACGCCGCCCATGGGCTCGTAGATCTGGGTATAGGCGGTCGTCGATGGATAGAGATCTAGGAGTTGAGGCGCCTTGGTCATATTGCCGCGAACTTGCACGCGCAGACCGAAGTGAGGCAGAAAGGCCCAATCGAGCCCGCCGCCGTAAACGAAGACTGGCCTGACCACGGTGTTGACAGCGTAGCCGGGGACGGTCACCTTGCCAACGGTGACAGTTGGGCTCCTTCCTGGAACGGTAAAGGCAAAACCGGCGCCGCCAAGCGCAAATGGCCTGATGTTTCCTTTCTTCACGGAAACTACCCAATCCATCGTGAACTGAGTCATTTTGCCGCTAACCTCGAGCGGCGGCTGCCCGCAAACCAAAGCGCAGGCTCCCGCATTGGGCGCGTACGACTGGTCCGCGAGAGCAAATGACACAGCGCCTTCAAAGCCGACAAGCGGATTGACGATGTGGCGCAATTCGATCATCGCGCCTTCGGAGTCATGCGGCGTTTGCTGGGTGCCGAATCCGCTGGAGCTGCTGGTGATCGTTCTGAAACCGCTCAAAGCTGCGTCAGTCTGCGCCCGGGCTGCGACGCCGCACACTGCGGCCGCTGCAACTACCGCGAACACGCCCTGCTTCCAATTCTTCATCCGAGTTACTTCCTCCTGGGTTGCTTCCCTCGATTGACGGCATGCCGGAAAACTCGTTCACTGGTATCTTCGCAGTTTGACGTTCACACAAGCCGCATGGATAGCCCGCGGTTCGAAGTAGAAATGGAACGAACCGCGATTTTGAACTCCACCATTCACGGGACGGCAGGCAAGCCGGCGAGCGCCATGGCGATTTCTTCCTCCGGATAGTCGTAATTCTCCAGTTTACCTGCCTGATAGTCGATATAGGATTGCATGTCGAAATGACCGTGCCCGCTGAGGTTGAAAAGAATGGTCCGGGCGTTGCCTTCCGCCTTGGCTTCGAGGGCCTGGCGGATGGCTTCGGCGATGGCGTGGTTCGACTCGGGCGCCGGAATGATGCCTTCAGCCCGGGCAAACTGGATGCCGGCGGCGAATGCATCCAACTGCTGGACCTGCGTGGCCTCGACCAGGCCGAGATTAACCACGTGAGAGACGAGCGGGGCCATGCCGTGGTAGCGAAGACCACCGGCGTGAATTCCCGGAGGCACAAAGGTGCTGCCAAGCGTGTGCATCTTGACCAGCGGCGTGAGGTGGCCGGTGTCGCCGAAGTCGTAAGCGAAGCGGCCCCTGGTGAGGCTGGGGCAGGCGGCAGGCTCGACGGCGACCACGCGCGCGTGGCACTTTCCCTTGATCTTGTGGCCCAGGTAGGGCATCGCCAGGCCGGCGAAGTTCGATCCGCCGCCGGTGCAGCCGATGATGACATCGGGCTCGTCGCCGGCAAGAGACATCTGCTCGATGGCTTCCTGGCCAATGACAGTCTGGTGGAGCAGCACGTGATTCAAGACGCTGCCGAGCGCGTAGTTGGTTCTGGGATCCTTGGCGGCGACTTCAACAGCTTCAGAGATGGCGATGCCGAGCGAGCCTTTTGAGTCGGGATGCTGGGCGAGGATGGCGCGGCCTGATTCGGTGAGGGTGCTGGGGCTGGCAGTGACGGTGGCGCCAAAAGCTTCAATGAGGGCGCGGCGGTAAGGCTTCTGGTCGTAGCTGACGCGCACCATGAAGACC
Source organism: uncultured Acidobacteriaceae bacterium (assembly GCA_963751285.1). Taxonomy (GTDB): domain Bacteria; phylum Acidobacteriota; class Terriglobia; order Terriglobales; family Acidobacteriaceae; genus Telmatobacter. The sequence goes on from CAVVUE010000024.1 coordinate 240,389, forward strand.
TTGCAATCGAGACCCAGGAAAGCGCAGGCCATGGCCAGCGCAGAGCCCCACTGGCCGGCGCCGGTCTCAGTGGAGAGGTGCTTCACGCCTTCCTGCTTGTTGTACCAGGCTTGCGGGACGGCGGTGTTGAGCTTGTGCGAGCCGGCCGGGCTTACGCCTTCGTATTTGTAGTAAATGCGCGCCGGCGTTTCGAGGGCTTTCTCGAGGCGGCGCGCTCGAATAAGCGGCGAGGGGCGCCATTGCGCATAGATCTGCCGCACTTCTTCGGGAATCTCGATCTCGCGCTCGGTGCTGACTTCCTGAAGAATGAGGGCCATGGGGAAAAGCGGAGCCAGGTCATCCGGCCCGAGCGGCTTGAGGGTGCCGGGATGGAGGGGCGGCGCCAGGGGCTCGGGCAGATCGGGGAGGATGTTGTACCAGGCCTGCGGAATGCGGCTTTGCGGCAGGTTGTACTGGATGGTCTCCATGCCCAACATTTTACAGGGCCAGAGGCACATGCGGCTGCGCGGAGCGGCGCGCGGGCGGGATGGAGGCATGTGGCCTGAATCACAGCCTATGGGGATTTGCTCGCGTAGGCTGTGAGCAACGTGAGAGCGAAGACGCTTCCGGAACAGGGAGGGAGCCAGTGCTGGAGATTTCCGCAGAAAACGAATTCGCGATTCAGGATCTGTTGGCCGCTTTTGAAGACGAGACCAACGCACAGGCGAAGTACCTGGCATTTGCCGAGAAGGCCGATGCCGAGCAACTGCACGGGGCCGCCAGCCTGTGCCGGGCGGCAGCGCGCTCAGAGCACTTTCATGCGGCGCGCCATGCCCGCGCGATGAGGCAGCTCGGCGTGGACGTGCGGTGCACCCCACGCAAAGCCGAGGTGAAGAGCACGCTCGAGAACATGAGGGATGCGCTCGAAAGCGAGGAGCACGAGATTGCGGAGATGTACCCGGGGGTTCTTGAGGAGGCGCGAAAACAGAGGAATCAAACTGTGATTCGCTCCTTTACCTGGGCGATGGAGGCGGAGAAATCGCACGCTGTGCTCTATGGAGAGGCCGTGGCGCTGCTCGAAGCCGGAAGAAGCGACTCGTGGATCGAGGATGCCCGGGAGTTCTATGTCTGCCCGGAGTGCGGCTACACCGCTGAGACCCTGAAACGGGACGAGAGCTGCCCGGTGTGCCGCTGTTCGCAGGAACGGTTTGAGGCGGTCGAGTAGCGAGAAGGCTACGCGCGGGCCATTGTTCCAACCGGGGCCGTGGCACGATTTCATGGGCCTAACATTGGCCCTCCGGCCTAAAGGCCTCGTTGAATTCGAGTGTCTTGTGCAGGGACTGAAAACCCCCGCCTCCCTCCGTCACGAATTCTTACGCAAGCTGTGAAGCCTTGCCCTTCAAGACCTGTTCTTCAGTAACAAGAATCATCCTTCAGTTCAAGACCGACTCTTGACGAGTTGTATGAACGGTCGCAGCTGCGCAAAGTTATCTCTGGCTTGCTTCTCCTGCGGCCACATTGCGATTAAATTCAGCCGACTTGTTGCGCGGCACGCTGAGCGATTGCCAGTGGTCGGAAGCGAAGTGCTTAGCCAGCAGGACAATTTGCCCCACGTGATGCGGATAATGGGCAAGCTGGCGATTGATGGCCTGCATGACGGAGTGCGCTTCGCCGCGGATGGTGACCGTGCGGCCAAGTTCGGCATCGCTCAGCGGCTCGATGGCTGTGAAGAGCCGGCTCCAGCCGTCTTCCCAATCGGCGAGCAGATCTTTTCGAGTGGCAGCCGGACCGACGAATTCGCTGTCGCGATTGCGCGTTGACTTCTCACCGTCGGTCGTCAGGAAATCGGTCCAGCGGGAGCGCATGTTGCCGGTCATGTGTTTGACGATGATCGCAACGGAGTTGGCCTCGGGGTCGAGGACCGCGAAAAGCTGCTCGTCAGTGACCTGCTCCATGGCGCGCTCGGCGAGGCGCTTGTAGTAGCGGAAGAGGGAGAGTGCGTCAGTGATATACGAGGTGGTGAATTCGAGAGCCATGGGGAAAGTTTAGTTGAGGGCCGCGCATAAGCAGGCGGCTCGGCTGCTTCGGAAGCCGGCAATGGAGCAAGAAGCAGATCCTTCGGCTCCCCCCAAGCGGCCTCGGCCGCTTACCCCATGATCGATAACGATCATGGGGCCCCAAACGCGCTCCGCTCAGGATGACATGTTGTGTTTCCAGGATTCAGCAATCTGCTGACTGCGATTTGTTTCCTCGGCTCGCGGCTTACGGCTCGTCGTTGTAGATGTGGACTTCGATGGGGCCGCCTTCTGCCTGGCGCCCGCGAAACATGCCGGGGGTGTTGAAGCTCCAGACAAGCTGGCCGTCAGGCGTGATGGCGATGACGCCGCCATCGCCATGGATCGGCTCCAACTTTTTGTGAATGACCACGTCAGCGGCTTGCTGCAGCGTGAGGCCTTTGTACTGGACGAGGCCACAGACGTCGCGGGCCACGGTGTAGCGGATGAAGTATTCGCCGACGCCGGTGCCGGAAACTGCGCAGGACTGATTGGAGGCGTAGGTGCCGGCGCCGATGAGAGGCGAGTCGCCGACGCGCCCGGGCAGCTTGCCCTGCAGGCCTCCGGTTGAAGTGCCGGCGGCGATGTTGCCTTGCTTATCGAGCGCAACGACACCGACGGTGCCGTAGTTGCGCGTGCCGGCCGCTTCCTGCCATTGCGCCACGGGAACCGTTTGACTCGGCGGAGGCACTCCGGCCGGACGGGGCGGAATGGGCTTGCCTTCTTTTTCGAGTTGCTTCACGAGGGATTGCCAGCGGCTCTCGGTGAAGAAGTAGCTGGGGGGCTCCTGTTCGAGACCGGCCTGGGCGGAGAAGGCATCGGCGCCGGGGCCGACCAGAAGGACATAAGGCGTCTTTTCCATGACCGCGCGGGCCAGGCTGATGGGATGGCGCGTGCGCGTTACGTCAGCCACTGCGCCGGCGCGGAGGGTTGCGCCGTCCATGATGGCGGAGTCCATCTCGTTGGTGCCATCGGCGGCGAAGACCGCGCCATGGCCTGCATTGAAGAGCGGGTCGTCTTCCATGATGTGGATAGCCGCCTCCACGGCGTCGAGCGACGATCCTCCGCGATCGAGGACCGCAGCGCCCGCCTGGACAACCCTCGTGAGCGATGCGCGATAGGCTTTATCGCCGTCAGGACCCAGCTTTGCGCGAAAGATGTCGCCCGCGCCGCCGTGAACGACGATCGCCCAATGATGCGCCTGAGGCTGTTGTGCCGAAGCCGCTGCAGCCATCATGATGCCTCCGAAAAAGATTCCGCGAAAAGTCAACATCGCAGATTTGCCTCCACCTTCGCGTCGCGTGCGCCACCTGGAGAACCATGCCGAGCGCGGCGGATTTTTGTTGCTACCATCCTATAACTTAGAGCAGTTTCGGAAACACGGTGGAGTAAAAGCGTTCGTTAAGGTCTTCGCTCCCTGTTGGTCGCTCAGACTTGGATCTCCTGAATGCCATCGCACCATTTCCGAAACTGCTGTATTCGCTGCGCTCAACGGCAATGGGAGTACGGCTGCTATAGCATGGTTGTCATTGACACGAACTCAAGGATCTCGCGATGAAGCTGAATCTCATCACTCTGGCGGTCGTGATGGTCGGCCTTGCGTTGTTCGGAATGCACGCGGCAAATCTGCCCTGGACTGCCTGGCGCATTGCGGGAGTGGCCATTACGGCGCCGGCGTTTCTTTTCTTCGTGGCGGCGCGCATCGAGCTGGGCCGCGCCTTCAGCGTGAAGGCTAAGGCGACCACGCTGGTAACAACGGGCGTTTATTCGCGGATTCGCAACCCGATTTATTTCTTCGGCGCATTGGTGGTGCTTGGCGTGATCATCTGGACCGAGCGCCCGTGGCTGCTCCTGTTTCTTGCGGTTCTGATCCCGATGCAGGTGGTGCGGAGCCGCAAAGAGGAGGGCGTGCTGACGGAGAAGTTCGGCGCCGCATATCTCGAGTACAAGCGAAAGACGTGGTTTTGATTTTGGATCATCAGGTAGTGGATCAGTTTGCCTGGAACCATCCCTCAGGGGCTGAAGCCCGAATTAATTTTTGCGACGTTTTCGGCACGAGTAAACTCGTGCCCTGATACAAAACTCTCAACGCGAACGGTATTTGCACAGGTTCTGAAGTGGCGCCCTTTCAAAACAGATCCGAACTGACCGATTACCGATCGATCCCCGCAACTGCCTGTCGTGTACTATCGCAACCATGAAGTCCCGAACGCGTGTGTCTTTGTCCGTGTCTCTGCTTGTGTGCCTTGCCGCCACGGCTGCGGCAAAGCCGCGCCCTATCCCGGTAAAGGTGGTGGTGGTCGCGATGTTCGAAGCAGGCGCTGATACCGGGGACCAGCCCGGCGAGCTGCAGTACTGGGTGGAACGCGACCATCTGGACCGCGTGTATCCGATGCCGGCCGGATACCATGCGGTGCGCATGAATGGGCTTGGGGAAATGGCGGTGCTGACCGGCCCGGGAACGGCCCACGCGGCGGCGACGATCATGGCGGTGGGTTTGGATCCGCGTTTCGATTTCAGCCACGCCTACTGGCTCATCGCGGGGATCGCGGGCGGATGCCCGGAACAGGTTTCGCTGGGATCGGCGGTGTGGGCGCGGTGGGTGGTGGATGGAGATCTGGGATACGAGATCGACGCGCGTGAGATTCCTCCCGATTGGCCGACGGGCTATTTGCCGCTGCGCAAGAAGCTGCCGTATGAAGAACCCGCGGCGCCGGTTGATGGACAGGCATATGCGTTGAACGGCGGCCTGACCCAATGGGCTTTCGAGTTGACTCGCGGGATTGCACTCGATGATTCGGACAAGCTGAAGGAGATTCGCGGCAACTTCGACGGAGCTGCCGCAGGGCGCGCGCCCTTTGTGGCGCTAGGCGACGAGATTTCATCATCGACGTATTGGCACGGCAAGCTGATGGATGCGTGGGCAGCGAAGTGGGTGCCGTATTTCACGGACGGCAAGGGAGTGTTTGCGACGACGGCGATGGAGGATACGGGAACGCTGCAGTCGATTCAGTTTCTGGCACGCGCCGGACGCGTGGATGCGAACCGCGTCCTGGTGCTGCGAGCGGTAAGCAACTTCGACCAGCAGCCGCGAGGCCTGAGCGCGGCAGAGAGCCTGGCGAAACAGAGGATCGGCGCCTATGCGGCGTACCTGCCGGCGCTGGAGGCTGACTATCGCGTGGGGCATACGGTGGTGAGTGAATTGCTGGGGCATTGGACGCGGTACGAAGAGATGATCCCCGGAGCGCCCCCGGCCGAGGCGTTGGCTCACTGACAATTCGCAGGGAGTTCCCGCGGACGCAGCGCTTGACGGTTGGCGGTCCGGCTGCAGGCAGGAATGCTCTCTCAACATTGAGTCGGGACGATGCCCTAGAGTTCGAGGGCAGCCAGATGGTTCATCCACTCGCGCGTGCCTGCGTACCGGCAGGAATCAGCGGCGATCTTCGCTGCTTCCGCCAGGGATTCAATGAATCCGCGGCCCATGGCTACGAAGAAGCAGTAGGCTCCGTGAAGGATGTCGCCTGCACCCATGGTGTCGACCACTTCGACCTCCGGCACCGACAAGGTCCCTGAAGACGTTCCCGAGACAAATTGAATCGCGCTTGCACCATCGCTGATGGCGATGTTCGCGACTCCGCATTTCTGCAAGTACTGGATGACGTCGTCTTTCGATTTCGAACCCGGCGGCCGAAAGTCTGCGGAACAGATGGCGGTGTGAACGCTCTTGAGGAGCTCATCGCTGCCTTCCTTCCAGCTGCCGCCATCGAGAACGACCGGTTTGCTTCGGTCCTTTGCCGCGCGGGCCCACGCCTGGCATGCCTGCATGGAATGGCCGTCGACGAGGACGACGCGCGCCTGCTCCAGAAGGTTCCGGTCCACCTGGGCCGGAGGCGAAGGAATGCGCGTGGCATTGGCCGATACGACGTTGCGATTTCCTTTCTTATCGACAAAGATCGACGAGATGGCGGGCTCAGCATCGAACTGGGGATTCAGATCGATGAGCTGAACCGAATAGCGCTGAAGGTCCTCGCGGATGACGTTGACCAGGGCATGACGCCCTGCCACGGTGACCAGCGCCCCCTTGCCGCCGAGGCGCGAGAAGGTGACTGCTGCATTGGTCGCAGGCCCTCCCACGAAAACAGTCTGGCTCTGCGCGGCGACTTTCGTGTTCGCCGAAGGAAACTCATCGACGCCATAGACGACATCAATCGTCGACAGTCCAACAAAAATGCCATGGTTCATTGGGTGATCCACTCCGCGTGGAAACCTCCTGCCGTCATTCTAAGGCGGCTCTCCAGCATCGATTTGCCGTTCCGGGGGATTTTCAAGATGGTTTTTTCCCGGCGAAAAAGCCATTCAGTGATTGCGGCCAGGTCAAATGCCTTTTAGAGAACGTATAGAGACTGGCGTTTGCCGGTTGGCACGTCATTCTGCTTGATTGTGCCCTACGGATTCGACTCTTGGCGAGGGCAGGCCCGGCAGTGGAGAATGCTTGCGTCCCTGAAATTGCGTTTTGGGTTGCGCCCTGCACTTACCGACAGATTAGGGCAGCAGCGCAAACCCCAACAAGGATGGTTTGATGCACTCTTTGTGGTTTGGGGAATTCATGGGCACGCTGGTGCTGGTGCTTTTAGGCGACGGCGTTTGCGCCGGCGTGACGCTGCGCAAGAGCTACGCGGCGGATGCCGGCTGGATGGTGATCACCACGGGATGGGCGCTGGCAGTATTGTGCGGAGTGATGGTGGCACAGGCGTTCGGCAGTCCCGGCGCGCACATCAACCCCGCGATCACGCTGGCCGTGGCCGTGAGCAGTGGAGACTATTCGCACTTGATGGTGTACTGGTCGGCGCAGATCCTCGGCGCGATGTGCGGCGCGGCGCTGGTGGCCCTGCACTATGCTCCGCATTGGAAGTTGACGCCCGACCCAGCGGCGAAGCTGGGCGTCTTTTGCACGAATGGGGCCGTGCGCAGTCCGTTGGCAAATATCTTCAGCGAGATGGTGGGCACTGCGGTGTTGGTGGTGGTGGTGGGAGCGATCTTCTCTCACGGTGTGGCGATGAATGGGCCGGCCGCGGGATTAGGGCCGTGGCTGGTGGGCAGCCTGGTTTGGGGCATCGGGCTTTCGCTTGGCGGAACGACAGGCTATGCCATCAATCCCGCGCGCGATCTGGGACCACGGATCGTTCATGCGCTGTTGCCGATTCCGGGCAAGGGCGGATCGAACTGGCGCTACGCTCCGATTCCGATTGTTGGCGATCTCGCCGGCGCCGCACTCGCTGGGCTGCTGCTGCATTTCGCGCATCTGTGACGGCCCAACGCGGCTAAGGTTTGGGACAGCTTTTCCACAGTGCAGGATGCGTTGTTGGAATTCTTCGCTCCAGAAGCACGCGGATCGGTCACTCCAAACAGGAGGCGACGACGGCCAGCGCGGCGATGGCGGCGGTTTCAGCGCGGAGGATGCGCGGCCCCAGCGATACGGCGCGCCAGCCACTCGATTCGAAGAGCGTTTCTTCGTCTGGAGCCCATCCGCCTTCAGGCCCGATGGCGATTTCGAATGACGGCAGCTTGTCCCCGGGTTGAGCGATCGCTTCCTCGATCGCGTGACGAAGTGCGGTGGTGCGCTCCTGCTCGGCGAGCACAATGCGCGTTGCGGCGGACGGCATGCGCACGCGATCGACAAGCGCGATGGGTGCGTGAATCGCGGGGATATCGGCGCGGCGCGCCTGCTGCGAAGCCCCGTGCGCGATGCGGCGCCAGCGCTCGACGCGCTTCTCTGCTGCCTGGGCAAGGTGCTTTTCCGTTCGGCGCGCGATCACGGGCACGATTCCGGCAACGCCGAGCTCGGTGGCCTTCTCCAGCGCCCACTCCATGCGATCGAACTTGTAGACGGCCATCACCAAAGTAACGGGGAGCGCGGGGTCGGCGCGGAGCTCCGAAGCGAGGTCAAAGCGGACCTCGCTCTTTTCTCCGGAGAGGGTGACGCCGGCGACGGTGGCATGAAAGAGGCGGCCGCCGGCAACGACTTCTGCTTCCATTCCGGGCTGCGCGCGGAGGACGCGCGCCAGGTGTTCCGCCTGCGCACCGGTGAGGGTCGCGGACGTTTCATCCCAGCTTTCGGCAATCCAGCGGCGGCGCGTCATGTCTTCTCGAAGGTGATGGCTTCAACTGAAGTGTACTGCTTTTCGGGGATTGTACAGTGGAGTGACGGCATTCAGGAGAATCGCGAATCACCGCGTCCGGCGCGGGTTTCAGCGAGTTGGTCGGGAAGTGCGGCATTGTCGGGGAGTGCGATGATTCTTTCAGCAAAAACACTAAGGGGAACGCTTTTTAGCGTCCCCCTTTGAGTGTTGCCTTTTGGGTTGTTCGATCCGCTACTTTTTCTTTGCGGACTTCTTTGCGGTCTTCTTGGCCGCCTTCTTCGCTGGTTTCTTGGCTGCTTTCTTGGTTGCCATTTGCCTATTCTCCCTTTTCGATGGGTTGCATCGATTCTGCAATTAATAAACTGCAGTTGAAAAAGGTATAGATTCATGCAACATCGATGTCAAGAAAAAAACGACGTAAGAGTGAAAAAAAGATCAACACGGTTCCGGAGAGGAATTTGAGGTCGGAGCGAATTTTGAGTCCGAAAAGTGAAAATCGAATCATGATTTGCACTGAAAGCTCGGCGCGAATTTCAAGAATTTTTTTGCGAACTGATTGCATCGGATGACTGTTTCGTCTTTCGAATCGCTACGACGCATGCGACGCGCAGCCTTGATTGGCACGGCTAAATCAACACTCGATGATGTTGAGCGCGAGGCCTGCGAGGCTGGTTTCCTTGTAGCGCGATTGCATATCGAGGCCGGTGAGGTACATCGTGCGGATGACTTGATCGAGAGAAACTTTGTGGGTTCCGGACTCATTCAGCGCCAGGCGCGAGGCATGCACGGCCTTGGCCGCGCCCATGGCGTTGCGTTCGATGCAGGGGATCTGCACCAGGCCGCCGATGGGGTCGCAGGTCATGCCGAGGTTGTGTTCCATGGCGATTTCGGCCGCGTGCTCCACCTGGTCATTAGCGCCGCCAAGTGCAGCCGTCAGCCCTGCCGCAGCCATGGAGCAGGCTACGCCGACTTCACCCTGGCATCCCACTTCAGCACCGCTGATCGATGCGTTCTCCTTGTACAGCGCGCCGATGGCAGCAGAGGTAAGGAAGAAACGAATGATGCCTTCGTCGCTCGATTCGGGAACAAATCGACGATAGTAGAGGGCGACCGCGGGAATCACTCCTGCGGCTCCGTTGGTGGGGGCTGTGACCACGCGACCGCCGGCGGCGTTTTCCTCATTCACTGCCATGGCATAGACGGTGACCCAATCGAGCGGCGCAAGCGGATCTCTGTGCTCGCCGGTTGCGTCTCGCACTTTCAAACGCTCGGCCAGACGATGGGCACGGCGTCGGACATTCAGGCCGCCGGGCAAGATGCCTTCCGCCGCCATGCCGCGTTCAGCACATGCCTGCATGGTCCCCCAGATCGCGCGGATGCCGGAGCGGACGCGCTCTGCAATTTTTTCGGGTGGCTCTTCGGCGGCTGCTCCGCGACCGGCGGCACGCATGCGCTCGCACTCGTTGGCCAGCATGACGCGGTCGATGGAGAGAGAGTACTCGCCAGCGACCTGAAGCAGCTCAGCGGCGCTATGGAATGCGTAAGGAAGGATGATTTCCGGTTCACCGGGCGACAAGCCGGCCACTCCATCTTCGGAAATAAATCCGCCTCCGATGGAGAAGAAGGTGCGTTGGGACAGGGTTGCGCCGCCGGCATCCGCGGCGGTAAATCGCACTCCGTTGGGATGCTGGGTGTGCGCGCCGGGAGGAAACATCTGGTCGCGATGAAAGAGAAGGTCGCGTGCCTCGTCGAATGCGATGGACCGCTTGCCAGCGATCTGGATCTGTTTGGACGCGCGGATCGCCGAGACGGTGGAATCGATGGCAGCGGGATCGATGTCCGCCGGCTCATTTCCGGCCAGGCCCAGCAGAACGGCGCGGTCGGTTCCGTGGCCTTTTCCGGTGAGAGCCAGTGAGCCATAGAGATCGACCTGGACGCGCGCAACGCGATTGAGCTGGTCCGCCTCTTCAAGGCCGCGTGCAAATCGGCAGGACGCGCGCATGGGGCCCATCGTATGCGAACTGGAAGGGCCGACGCCGATCTTGAAGAGGTCGAACAGGCTGGTGGTCACGGATGAGATTGTAGCGGGAGGATTAGAGACAGGGAATAGGGAGTAGGGAGATCGTGCTTTATTCGAGGAACTCGCGGACGAACTCATTTTTGGTGTGAAGAAGATCGTCGAGGGAGCCATCGAAGATCAGGCGTCCTTCTTCGAGCATGAGGAAGGTGGTGTTGGCGTTGGCCTGGCCGGCGGGGAGCGGCACCATGCGATCCTGTTCGGGGTCGAAGCGGTGATTGCAGAGCGTAAAGGCGTCTTGCAGGCGATGGGTGACCAAAACAGAGGGGGTCGCCTTCACGTCGCGCTGCTTGACGATGAGCTCAATGATCGTGGTGGATGTGACGGGATCGAGACCGCCGGTGGGCGAATCGTAGAGAATCAGCTCCGGATTGTGGATGAGGGCGCGAGCGATGGCCACGCGCCGCCTCATGCCGCCCGACAGGCTGGGCGGATAGAGACTGAAGGTTTCTGCCAGGCCGACAAAGCTGAGCGCCTCGCGAACCCGCCGGTCAATTTCTTCGTCGGGTACAGCCTCCTGAATCAACTGATAGCCGACATTGTCCCGCACGGAAAGCGAATCGAAGAGCGCGCTTTCCTGAAAGACAATTCCGGCGCGAGCGCGCAGAGGAAAGAGCTTCTCTTCAGGCATGCGGGAGATCTCTTCGCCAAAGAGCACAATGCTGCCTTCTTGCGGACGAAGGAGCCCGATAATCAGCTTGAGGAGGACGCTCTTGCCGACTCCGGCGGGTCCAAGCAGAATGCGTGTTTCTCCCGGCGCTACGGAAAAGGTGACGTTTTTCAGCACGGGAGGGCCATCAAAAGAGATGGAGACGTCGCGCAACGCGACGACTGGGCCCGCGTCGGGGGGCGGAGCCGAAGAGGAAGGCGCGAGTGCAGCAGCGTCGCTCATGTGGGGAAGATGGAGAGAAGCACGTGGGTGATAAGGAAGTCGACTGCGATGATGAGTACGGACGAATTGACGACGGCTGAAATGGTGGCGCGGCCGACGCCCTCGGTGCCGCCGGTTGTCCTCATCCCGTAGAAACAACCGATGGAACCGAGAATGTAGCCGAAGAACAGCGGCTTGACCAATCCCTGGATGATATCGGGATAGTGAAGGCGCTCATAAGCCATATGGAAATATTGCGTTGCGTTCTGATGGTTGAGAAAAACCGTCACCGCAGCACCGCCCACGATGCCGAAAGCATCGGCCACGATGGTGAGCAGCAGGAGCATGGTGATGCTGGCGAAGATGCGCGGCGTGACGAGCTTGCGCATGGGGTCGACGCCAAGGGCGCGCATGGCGTCAATCTGCTCGGTGACGACCATCGATCCCAGTTCGCTGGCCATGGAGGAGGCGTTTCGGCCGGCAACCATGATGCCCGTCAGAACCGCACCCAGTTCCCGAATCATGGTGAGGCTGACGAATTGGCCCGTGACCGCGGTGGCGCCGAACTCAGAGAGGGTGGCCGCGGACTGAAGCGCCAACACGCCGCCGGTGAAGAATCCCGAAAGGATAACGATGGGCACGGAGCCGACGCCGATGATATCGGACTGCATGAGAAAGTCGGTCCAATAAATGGGCGGGCGAAAAAGATTGAGCAAAGCCCTTCCCGCGAACAACGAGTATTCCTGGAGGGTAAGCACGATTTGTTTGGCGGTACGGTCGATCGTGTTTATCGCCATGGAGTTCGGGCCTTGCGGTTCAAAAAATCAAGCTGCAGTTCCGAGGACAGGATAGCGCATTGAGGAGCCCTGGAAAGAAAGGCGGCGTTCCTGGTTCCGCATTCAGGCAACACGCGCGCCCTCTTTTGTGCTACAAGTATTTTGTAAAACATTCCGTTCAAGATAAGGCGGTCTTCCCCAGCGGCCAGAGTGCATCGCGGCCAGCCAGGACCCAGCAAAGTTCGGGGGTCCATTCACGGACCAGCCGATGCGCTCAAATGCTTTTCCTTCATGGATTAAGCGCCTTCCGGTTCCTTAAAAGGTCCAAGGCGCAAAGAATTCGCCAAAATCCGCATCTAACTCTATACCCAGACGTAGGAGGGGAACGATGCATCTGTTTCGCATGCGGCTGATTTTTGCTCTCATTGCGAGCGTGACATTGGTATCCGTTGCCTCCACTTATTTCGATGTATTAGCCCACCGGCACGTTCTTCGCGAGGATCTGGAACGGCGCACGAAATGGATGGGCGTCAGTATTCAGCCAGACGTACAAAGCGCGCTCAGAACGGGCGATGCCTCCGCCCTTCCCGGCCTTACGCAACTTTTGAAGGCGGGGACGGGCGCATTGGGGCTCGCGATTTACGACACACATGGGAACCTGATGGCGGCCAGTGGTCCACCGGACGTGATTGCGGCGCTGGCGCGCGGTGTGGTCGAGAAGTCGTTGCAGCGAGGCGTGGAAGTTGGCGCGTTCGGGCACATGGGCAACTGGCAATGGCTGGAAGAGTCGTTTCCTATCCACCAGGGAAGCGATCTGCAGGGGGCAATGGCCATTGTGGCGGATGCCAGTTACATCCGGGGCGAAGCCAACGAACTTTGGCGCCGGAGCTTCTGGCGCATCGTGGCGCTTGTGATTTTGATCGTGGGCATCACGCTGGGCATGGTGCGATGGTTCCTTCTACGACCGATGAGCCGGGCCGCGGAACGGATGCGTCATCTGCGAACCGGCCACGCGGAGCGATCCGGAGATCCCGATGTTCCGGAGCTCGCCCTGTTTTCACCGCTGGCTCGCGAAATGGAGACGATGGCGGCCAGCTTGAGGGCGGCGCGCGCGGCAGCGGCGGCGGAGGCCCGGCTGCGCGAGGCTGGAGAAAACCTGTGGACCGCCGAACGGCTTGCTGTTCACATGCGCAACCGGGCGGGATCGAGCCGCATTTTCGTGGTGTCGAACCGCGAGCCGTACATGCACATCCGCCAGGGACGGGAAACGGTTTGCGTGGTGCCGCCCAGCGGGCTGGTGACCGCGCTTGAGCCGGTGCTGCGCGCGTGTGACGGCGTGTGGGTAGCCAGCGGAAACGGCGACGCGGATGCGACCACCGTAGACGAGTTCGACCGGCTGCGCGTGCCTCCGGATGATCCGCGCTACACCTTGCGCCGAGTGTGGCTCTCAGAAGAAGAGGAGTCGCGGTACTACGAGGGTTTTGCCAACGAAGGACTCTGGCCGCTGTGCCATATTGCCCATACGCGCCCCATCTTTCGCGCCGCCGACTGGGAGTGCTATCAGCGCGTGAATCAGAGATTCGCTGACGCGCTTCTTGAAGAGATGCGGGACAGCGCGGAGCCGGTGGTGTTTGTGCAGGACTACCACCTGGCGTTGCTGCCGCAACTGGTGAAGAAGGCGCGGCCGGACGCGCGCGTGGCCATCTTCTGGCATATTCCATGGCCCAATCCCGAGGCTTTCGGAATTTGTCCGTGGCAGGTGGAGCTACTGGATGGGTTGCTGGGAGCGGACCTGATCGGGTTCCACATTCCTCTGCACTGCAACAACTTTCTGGCGACGGTGGACCGGGCAGTGGAGTCGCGCACGGCAAGGGAGTACATGAACGTGCTGCGCAGTGGGCATTTGACCGCGGTCCGGCCCTATCCGGTGAGCGTCGCCTTCGATGGCGGAGCGCAGCCAGTGACGGAACTGGACAGAATCGCGATGGAGGAGGACCGTGTTGCGGAACGCCAAAAGCTGCTGAGCGAGTTTGGCGCGCGCGCGGAGTGCCTCGCCGTGGGTGTGGACCGGTTGGACTACACCAAGGGCATTGTGGAGCGGCTTGAAGCGTTTGAGCAGTTGCTCGAAGACCACCCATGGCACCAGGAGCGGCTGACGATGGTGCAGGTTGCCGCACCCAGCCGATCGCGCATTCCCAGTTATGTGGAGCTGCGCCGGCGTGTGGAGGCAACGGTTGAGCGCATCAATTCCCGTTATCAAACCGCGCGCTGGAAGCCGGTCATTCTCATCGAACGCCAGCTGAACCACGACGAAGTGAGGCGCTGGTATCGCGCCGCCGATATTTGCCTGGTGACCTCATTGCACGACGGCATGAACCTGGTGGCGAAGGAGTTTGTGGCCGCGCGCAACGATGAGGATGGGGTACTGGTGTTGAGCAGGTTCACCGGGGCGGCAGTGGAGCTGCGCGATGCTTTGCTGGTCAATCCCTATGACGTGGTCGGCGTGGCCGAGGCCATTCACATGGGATTGGAGATGGGTGCGGACGAGCGCCGCGAACGGATGCAGGGAATGCGGCGGCAGGTGCTCGAACACAACATCTACATGTGGGCCGCCCGGGTGCTGGGCGATTTGCGCGACTTGCGACTGGCGCCCGCGGAAGCTACAGAAGTCAGCCGCGTGACCGCGTCAAGCGTTCGCAGAGCGGAGTTGCCGCTGGAAAAGCTGGCATGACAACGTCTGGCGCTGAAAATAGGAAACAGCGGGATGACAATGCCGGCGTTGTAAGATTTGGCTGCTGCTTCTCATTCCGGAAAATTCCTCAATCATGAGAATCCATTGAACGGCGAAACGAACGACAAACTGAACGAGTTCTTTGGCTCTTTTGCGAACGCCGCGAATCCCTTGCTCTTGCTGGACTATGACGGAACGCTGGCGCCCTTTCGCGTCGACCGGTTCAAAGCGAAGCCGTGGGCCGGAGTACGGGAGCTCCTGAAGCAGATCCAGAATCAGACGAGGACGAGCATCGTGGTGGTGACCGGCCGGCCGGCTGGGGAAATCGTTGCGCTGCTGGGAGTGAAGCCGGCGCCGGAGGTGTGGGGTCTGCACGGTTCCGAGCGGCTGCACCCGGATGGCCGGCGTGACCTGGAGCAGTTGCCGCCGGCGACACTCGAAAAGCTGAATGCGCTCCGCGCTCAATTGCGCCACGACACGGCAGGCGGGCTCCTCGAAGAAAAACCCAATGCGGTTGTGATGCACTGGCGCGGAGTGGCTCCGCAAAAGGCCAGGGTCATTGCCGCCAAGACGCGAGCCCTGTTTGAGCCGCTGGCCCAGATGGACGGCATGACGCTGCTGGAGTTCGAGGCCGGGATAGAGCTGCGCGCGGGCCGCGACAAAGGGAAAGCGGTCAAGCTTCTACTGGATGAGACGCGGAGCCGAGGACCGCATCCGGCGGCGTACCTGGGCGACGACGTGACGGATGAGGCAGCATTTCGAGCGATGAAAGGGCGCGGCCTTGGCGTGCTGGTCAGGCGGAAACACCGCGATACGGCCGCCGATATCTGGCTGCGGCCGCCGCAGGAGTTGAGAGAATTCTTCTCGCGATGGCTCGACGCCTGTCGAGCCGGCAAACCGGAGCCCATCCTTCAGTAACACCCGCCTGAAACCGCTCCCATTGCAGAGAACGATCAGACTCAGTACTATGCTCGGAGACCGGTTTCCGGAGGTTGCGTGGGCCTGTATCTGGCGCAACAACCGGAGGACGTCGGGGGAGAAGACAATGCAAGGCGGAAAGCGCGCGAGCAGGCGAAGCTTCTTGAAGATGGCGGGCGGAGCCGCTGCGTTGGCCACTTCTCTCGACCGGATCGGCGAAGCTGCCGATGGCGCACCCGCGCAAGATGGAAATCACTGGGCAGGCGGCACCGGTTCCACGCCCACCGGGACGAGCGCGGCTCGTCTATCGGATCTGGCGAATCCGCTGCAGGGGACGGACTCGACGTCACTCTTTTCCCGGGGAAATACGCTGCCCATTGTTGCCCTTCCTTTCGCCATGGCGCATTGGGTGTTGCAATCGAGCGACACAGGTTCATGGATGTTTCAGCCGCGCGATGAGCGGTTGCAGGGGATTCGCTGCACGCACCAGCTGAGCCCCTGGCTGGCCGACTACGGCTACGCGACATTTCTGCCATTCAACGGCGATGCCTCGCCGGAAGCCGCGGAGCGCGCGTCAAGCTATCGCGCCGAGGAGATGGAGATCAAGCCGCATTCGCTGGCGCTGCGGCTGACGCGGTACCGCTGCAAACTCGAACTGGCGCCGACAGAACGCTGTGCCGTGATGCGCTTCACGTTTGATGATTCGGGCCAGGCGGGAGTGTTTGTCGATCTTCCGGGAGACAAGGCGGAGGCGCGTTTCGACTCGGCGAGCGGCACGCTGCTGGCGCTGACTCGCTACAACAATGGTGGAGTGCCGGACGGATTCGCGACCTACTACGCGGCGTGCGTGGATGCGGATGTTGCCGGATTCGAGGTGAAGGAAGTAGGCAACCGCAGCGTTGCGGTGCTGCACTTCGCAGTGAAGGCTGGGACCCCGGTCACGCTGCGCGTGGGCTCGTCGTTTATCTCATTCGACCAGGCCGTGCTGAACCTGAAAAGCGAAGTACTGGGCAAGTCATTTGAGCAGGTGAAGAGCGAAGCCGCAGCCGCATGGGAAGCCGCGCTGGGCAGGGTGCGCATCGATGGAGCAAGCGATGCGCAACGCCGAGTCTTCTACTCCTGCCTTTACCGCTGCCTTTTGTACCCGCGCATCTGGCACGAGCGCGACGCCAGCGGCAACCTCGTTCACATGAGCCCGTACAGCAGCAAGGTGGAGCCGGGCGTGATGTACGCGGACCACGGGTATTGGGACGACTATCGCGCGTGGTATCCGATGATGGCGCTGATTTATCCCGAGAGATTGAGCGAGATTCTGCAGGCGTGGGTGAACGCGTACAAAGAGGGCGGGTGGTTTCCGCAGTTCCCTTGCCCGGGCTATCGCAATTGCATGACGGGCAGCCCCACCGATTTTGTGTTTGGCGATGCGGTGGCGAAAGGCATTACAGGATTCGATGTGCAGGCGGCATTTGAGGGATTGAAGAAGCACGCGATGACGCCGGTTGCGCCGGGGCTGGGTTACGGGCGGCCAGCGGTGGCGGAATACACGAAGCTGGGCTACATTCCCTATGAAGCCGTAGTGGGCGCCGTAGCAGAGACGCTGGACTCGGCCTATGGGGACTTCTGCATCGCCCAGGTGGCACGCGCGGCCGAAATGCACGACGACGCGGCGATGTTTGAGCGAAGGTCGCGAAACTGGCGCAACATCTTCGATCGGGACACAAGATTCCTGCGCGGCAAGATGGCCGATGGGTCGTGGCAATCGCCGTTCGATCCGCATACCTGGGGCGGAGCCTATGTGGAGGGCTCGGCATCGCAATATCGATTCTCTGTGCCGTTCGATCCCGAAGGACTGATCGAAGCGATGGGCGGACGGACTGCCTTCATTGCGGCACTGGAAGAGATGCTGGCGCAGGCGCCGGTTTTTCATGTCGGCACCTACGGACGCGAGATTCACGAGATGTCGGAGATGGCAGCGGTGGATTTTGGACAGTATGCGCACTCTAATCAGCCGGTGCATCACGTGCTCTACATGTTTACGGTTGCGGGCAGGCGCGATCGCACGCAGTACTGGGCGCACCGGGTGATGAATGAGCTCTACACGCCGGACAACTTTCCGGGCGACGAGGACACCGGGTCAATGAGCGCGTGGTACATTTTGAGCGCGCTGGGAATTTTTCCCATGTGCCCCGGGACGCCGCAATGGATGCTGGGTGCGCCGCTCTTCGACCAGGCGGAGATTAAATTTCCGGATGGACGCGAGATTCGCATCGAGGCCAAGAGAAGCAAGCCGGGAGAGTTTCTGAGCCGCGTTACGCTCGACGGCTCGCCGGTAGCCGAAACCTTTGTTCTGCATTCGGCGCTCACCAAAGGGGCGCGACTCGTGTTCTCTGCAGGTTAAAGGCGCCGTCAGATCAAGAGAATACAGGCAGGCTAGGCCTTCGCCGTTGCGCGCGCATTTACAATCGAATCTATATGATCCGCTTCTCCACGGCCGGCGAATCGCACGGTGAGGCTTTGATCGCGCTGGTTTCCGGCCTGCCCGCGGGCGTGCCTGTCGACCTGGAAGTTGTAAACCGCGAGTTATGGCGGCGGCAGCAGGGCTATGGGCGCGGCGGCCGCATGAAGATCGAGACCGACCAGGCGCACATACTTTCGGGCGTGCGGCATGGCAAGACCATCGGATCGCCGATCGCGATCCAGTTGATCAACCGGGACTGGAAGAACTGGCAGGAGAAGCTGCCGGTTGAGACGGGCGACGCGGCGAAGCATCGTGCTGTAACGTCGCCGCGACCGGGTCATGCGGATTTGGCCGGCGCGCTGAAGTTCAACTTCCCCGATGCCCGATACGTGCTGGAACGCGCCTCGGCGCGCGAGTCGGCCGCGCGCGTTGCCGCCGGAGCCTTTGCCAAGCTGCTGCTCAGCAACCTGGGCATCGAGGTGGCCAGCCACGTGGTCCGCGTGGGCCGCGTGGAACTGGATCGCGAAGCAGCGTGGGAGGAGATCGCCGCACTTGCCGGGAAGGACGAGGTGGTGCTCGCCTGCGTCGACGCGGCCGCCGAAGCGCGCATGAAAGAGGAAGTGGATGAGGCGTCCCGCGCCGGCGATACGGTGAACGGAGTCTTTGAAGTGGTGGCGCACGGCGTGCCCGCGGGCCTTGGCTCGTATGCGAATTGGGATGAACGGCTCGACGGGCAGCTTGCCTGGGCGGTGATGAGCCTGCAGGCCGTGAAGGCGGTTGAGATCGGGCGAGGGGTGGCGGCCGCGGCGACCTTCGGGTCGCACGTCCACGATCCGATTCACTACGCGGCAGCGAATCCTGCCGGCAGGCCGACGCGCTTTACGCGACCGCACAACAACGCCGGCGGAATCGAAGGCGGCGTTTCGAACGGTGAAGATATCGTCGTTCGCGGATACCTGAAGCCCATTTCGACACTGCGCCAGCCGCTCGAGTCGGTGCGTTTTGATACGCGGGAGGCGACCAGCGCAAGTTACGAGCGCAGCGACATTTGCGTGGTACCGGCCGCGGGCGTGGCGGCAGAAGCCATGGTCGCGCTGGTTCTCGCCAACCTGGTGCACGAGAAGTTTGGCGGCGACTCGCTGATTGAATTGAAGCGGAACTATCTGGGATACATCGAACAATTACGGAGTTATTAGCGATCGATGATATTGAAGATTGTGAAATATCCGGAGCCCGTGCTGCAGCAACCCGGCGAACCTGTGACGGAGTTCGACGAGGAGTTGCGCAAGCTGGTGGCCGACATGTTTGAGACCACATATGCGTCGCAGGGCATCGGGCTGGCCGCGCCGCAGGTGGGCGTTTCAAAGCGGCTTACCGTGATCGACCTGAGCCAGGGCAAGGACCCGGAGCAGAGGCTGGTCCTGATCAATCCTGAAGTGATCTTCAGCGAGGGCAAGCAATACGAGGAGGAAGGCTGCCTGAGCTTTCCTGATATTCGCGAGAAGGTGGTGCGCGCAGCTAAGGTCCGCATCCGAGCGCAGGATGAGACCGGCAAATGGTTTGAGATGGACGGCGAAGAGCTGCTTTCGCGCGCGTTTCAGCATGAAATTGACCACCTCGACGGCATTCTGTTCATCTTTCGCATGAGCGCGCTGAAGCGCGGCCTGAATTTGCGCAAGATTCGCAAGATGCAGAGCGAGGGCACCTGGTAAGGCCGGCATGACGAACGCGGCAAACCACCTCAAGCTCGTTTTCTGTGGGACGCCGCAGTTCGGCGTGCCGACGCTGGAGGCGCTGCTCAAGGCAGGACATGAGGTTGCTCTGGTGGTGTCGCAGCCCGACAGGCCCACGGGGCGGGACCAGCAGCTCACCGCTCCGGCCATCAAAAAAACTGCGCTGGCCGCGGGGCTGGCAGTCACGCAGCCGGAGAAGATCCGGAACAATGCAGAATTTCGCGCACAGCTTGTGGCCGTTACGCCGGACGCGATTGTTGTGGTCGCGTATGGGCGCATCATTCCGCCGTGGATGCTGGAGCTGCCGCGATTGGGCTGCATTAACCTGCATGCTTCGCTGCTGCCAAAGTATCGCGGCGCGGCGCCAATTCAGTGGGCAATCGCCAGCGGTGATGCGTTCACCGGCAACACGACCATGCTGCTGGAAGAAGGTCTCGACACGGGACCGATTCTTTTGCAACAGACCATTGAGATTGGACCGGACCAGACCGCCGCGGAGCTTTTCCCGATGATGGCCGAGGCGGGCGCGCCGCTGGTGGTGGAGAGCCTTGCGGGCCTGGCCAACGGAACCATTCGGCCTGAGCCGCAAAGCGAGGAAGGCGCAAGTTTCGCACCGCTGCTCGCTCGCGAGGACGGCCGGATGGACTTTGCCGCGCGCACGGCGCACGAGCTTTACAATCGCTGGCGCGGCTTTCAGCCGTGGCCCGGCGCGTTTACTTTTCTCAGCGGGAAAAAACTGATCGTGCATCGCATGGCGGTCCGCCATTCGAACTACGCCGCCGGTCCCGGCTTCGCTGAACCGGGTTGGATCCTGGTGGAAGATGGTCGCCTGTTGGCTGCCTGCGCCGGCAATACGTGGCTGGAACTTCTCGAGGTGCAACTCGAAGGCAAGAAGCGCCTTGAGGCGGCGGAGTTTTTGCGCGGCAATCCGCTTGCGGTCGACGCGCGGCTGGGTTGAGAGCCGTGGCAGGGATTTCTGCTGCGCGGAGAGCGGCCTTCGACATTCTCATGGCGGTTGAGCGGGGAAACGCTCACTCCGATGCATTGTTGCGAGGGAAAGCCGTCGATGCGTTGTCGCCTGCCGATCGCAACCTGACCACAACGCTCGTGCTCGGCGTTCTGCGCTGGCAAATCCGGCTGGACGCGGAAATCAGGAAGCTCCTCAAGAAGCCGAATGCGAAACTCGACGCGGAGGTGATGATCGCGCTGCGTCTTGGCGCGTTTCAGCTTCTTTATCTCGAACGCATTCCTGCTCATGCGGCAATCGGCGAGAGCGTTGAGCTGGCAAAACAAGCGGGGCACCGTTTCGCTGCGGGCATGGTGAATGCCGTGCTGCGTGGCATTGCGCGCGGCGGCGCTTCGCCTTTGGGCGTGCCCGAGAAGTCTGCGGATGAGTTGGCGCTGGCCCAAGCGCATCCTTCATGGATGGTCGAACGCTGGGCGGAGTTCTACGGTTTGGATGCAGCGCGCGCGATTTGCCGCCACGGCCAGGTGCGGAGGCCGGTTTCAGTGCGCGTCAGAGACGATGAGGCTGAGCTGGCGCGGGACGGAATCGCGCTGGGGCCCGGAGAGTTGCTGGCGGCTGCGCGGACGGTGATCTCCGGCGATGTAACCGCGACAGCGGCGTTTCAGGCGGGGCGCGTGCGCATCCAGGACGAAGGATCGCAACTCATCGGCGAATTGGCGGCGTGCGCCGGGAGTAGCATCGATGAAAACGCGAAAAGGATTGTCGATCTTTGCGCGGCGCCGGGGGGCAAGACACTGATCCTCGCCGAGCGGAATAAGGAAGCGCAGATCGTGGCATGCGAATCGAATGCGCGGCGGCTTGAGGAGTTGCGCGAGCGCGTTGCACCGTACGCTGGCCGGATCGAATGCCGGCTGGCGGATGCGGCGGAGCTCGAGGAGGATTCGGCGTTCGATGTCGCGCTGGCTGATGTGCCGTGCAGCGGAACGGGGACGCTGGGACGCAATCCGGAGATTCGCCATCGCCTGCGCCTCGAAGATCTGGCGCGTCATGCTGAGCGGCAGCGGGCCATTCTTCGCGCCGCGCTGCGGGCGGTTCGGCCCGGAGTGTGTGTTGTGTATTCGACGTGCTCGCTGGAGCCCGAAGAGAACGAAGAGGTGGTGGCTGCCGTGCTCGCGGAAAACCGGAATGCGCGGCAGATTTCGGCGGCGGCCGGCATCGCATCTTTGTTGGATCGCGGAATTCTGACGCCCGGCGGCGCAGAGCGATTGCAGAAATGCGTAACTCCGGAAGGCGCGCTGCGTCTGCTACCTGGTGTCTTCCGGACCGACGGATATTTTGTGGCGTTGATCGAGAGGATTCCGTAGAGAGAGCGTGGGAAGATTGTCGCTGTCTTGCAGCAGCCCCCGAAGGCGCCCCTCAGCGGCTATTGATTGATGCAGACGTAGTGTCTTGTTGGCGGAAGAAAGGCAACCGCAGATCCTTCGGCTTCGTTGGGAGCAGAGACGCTCCGAACTTCGCTCGGGATGACAACGCTGCTGCAGAAGCAGGTTTTGCCGTCTAGAGCATTTTAGGAAATACCGTAGACCGCATTGCAGAGTCTGAACCAGGCCTTGGCGTTGTCCGGCGTGATCCGTTTGAGAGCCTCGCCGATGGCTTGTTCAAGAGCTTCCCGGGTTCGGGCCTGGGCGGCGCGGAGCAGTTCCTTGAGTTTTGCCCAAGCCTTCTCGATGGGATTGAAGTCCGGCGAATAGGGCGGCAGATAGAGCAGTTCCGCACCGGCTTTCTCGATGCTGGCGCGCACGGCGGCAGCCTTATGCGAACGGAGATTATCCATCACCACCACGTCGCCAGGTTGCAACGCCGGACACAGCACTTGTTGCAGGAAAGCCAGGAAGATGTCGCCGTCGGTGGCTTCTTCGATGGTCATGGCGGCGACCATACCGTTCAGGCTCATGGCCCCCAAAATGGTCATGATTTTCCAGTGACCGCCGGGCGTCGCCTCATGAATGCGCCCCCCGCCGGTCGAGCGGGCGCGCCGCCGCGTCATCGAAGTAGTGACTCCACTCTCATCCAGAAAAATCAGCCGCTCCGGCGCGATCGTGCCCATCCGCGCGGCGAATTCCGCGCGCTGCTTGCGGTTGGCTTCGCTGTCGCGTTCGCTGGCGTGGAGTGACTTTTTTTGAGCCGCAAACCCATTTTGCGCAGCAGGTACCAGATTTGCGGAATGCTCAGCCTCACCCCAGCTTGACTGCGCAGCCTGGCTTGAATCTCGGCCAGTGTCAGGTCCGGCTTGGCCTCAATCCAGACCAGAAGTTGCTGCTGCGCCTCGGCCCCGGCGTGCGGCTTGCGCCCGGCGCGATGAGCCACCCGCTCGGCCTGTCCGGTACGGTTTCGCTGCGCGGAGATCTTCTTCGCCCAACCTACACTGACCAGGAAACGCTCGGCCAACTCCCCAAGCGTCTCCTCGCCTTCGTCGTAGGCAGAAAGAAACTTACGGCGCAAATCATCCCCATAGGGTCGCCCCATATCTTCTGCATCGCGGACTGTCGCCAAATACAGTCTATACTATTTCCTAAAATGCTCTAGGCCGACTCTGGCGCGAGGCGCAGTGTGCGGAAATCGCGGCCGAGCAAGGCGCAGAGCGCTTCGACCACGAGATGATGATCGTCGCGCTGCGGCAGGCCGGAGACGGTCGCGCTGCCCACGATTCCGGCGCCTTCCACGATCAGCGGGAACGAGCCGCCATCGGCGGCGTAATCGGCGACGGGCAGGCCGTAGCGCTCAAGCAGCGTGGTGCTTTTGACCTTCAGCGTCATCCCCACCGCATATGAACTGCGATGGAAACGTGCGACCACGTTGCTCTTGCGGCGGACCCATTCGGCATTGTCGGGCGTGGTGCCCTCGAGCGCGGCATAGAACAGCGGCTGCCCAAAGCGGCGTACGTCGATCACCAGCGTGAGGCCGCGTTCGAGGGCCATAGCCCGAATCCGCGAGCCCAGGTCCCATGCGACGTTTGCATCGAGGCGCGGCAGGCGCAACTCCCGCTCCTGCAGCGCGATTTTTTCGAGATCCTCGCTCAATCCCATAAAGATTCTTCTCCGATCCGGAGCTATTTGGCCACGGTCAGCTTCACCATTGTGTCCTGGTCCACGCGCGATCCCGCAGCAGGCGACTGCGACAGCACCGAGCCCGGCTTCACCGGCAAGCTTGGCGGGGCGTTGCCGCTTCCCACCGGCGCGACGGGCACATCGACATAAGTTGGCGTTGCGGTTTTGATGCCGACTTTGGCCAGCGCTGCCTGTGCGCTGACTATGGGCCACCCTGCAAAGTCGGGCATGACGTATCCGTCCGGCGCTTCGTCATTGGGGGCGGCCACCAGCAGATTCACGCTGGGCTGCTCGATGCCTAATGCGTGCGCGGGTGGATCCTGGGCGAGGACGGTACCCTCTGCGGCTGCGGCATCCGGCAGGCGGGCGATGTCTCCGACCTCGAGGCCGGCGCGGCGCAACTGGAGCTCGGCTACGCGCTCATTGTCGCCCACCGTGTCGGGCACATCCACTTTTTGCGGGCCGAGACTCTCGGAAACGCGCACCTGCCATTCGCGGCGGACCTCGGTTCCCGGCGGAGGAGATTGCGAAAGGATGTGCCCGGCGGCGACGTCGCCGGAGTAATAGCGATTGTCCACATCGAGGTTGATGCCGAGGCCGGCAGTCACGCTGCGGGCTTCGACGATGGTCATGCCTTTGAGCGAGGGCACCTGCACTTCGGCGCCGTGAATGGCAAAGTGCATGGTGATGATGGCGGCCGTGAGCGCAACCGCAACCAGCAGCATCAGCAGCCAGGCAATGCGGAAGAAGCGCGCGATGGGGCGCATGCTCATGTTTCCGGGTTGCCAGCGAATCACAAGGTTCTTCACTATCGCGTATTATCGGTCACCGGCTCGGGATGGACGGTCACACGGAACACTTCAGGGCACTCCAGTTTGAATCGATCCTCGAGAGCTGTGATGGCTTCGTGAACGCGAGACATGGGCAGCTCATCGGGCAGGGTGCAGTGGCAGGTGACGTGAATGTGGTCACGCGTGCGGCCGACGGTGACGGCATGCACGTCAACGATCTCCGGAAGCCCAGCGGCTGCGGAACGCAGAGCCTGCTCGATGCGGCGATCTTCGACCGCTTCCTCCTCGGGCTGCTCGATGGTGGCCGGCTCGCTTTCGATGTGCGTGAGCACGGAATCAATTTCAGGAACGCCGTGCCGGATCTCCGCCTCAAGGTTGGTGATGAATGCGTGCGCCTCGCGGAGCGGCCGCTTCTCTTCGAGTTCAACATGGAGTTCGACCTGCAACCTGCCGTGATGCGATTGGATGCTGAGCTCGTGCACGGATACGTTGTTGCGCGCGGCAACGGCACGCACGCGGTCAAAGATGCTTTCGGCACGGGTTTCGCGCGGGATGGTGTGGATGACGACGTCGGCCCCGGGCAGGATGCGGTGCACCGCGGCGGTGGCCGCCCGCACCAGTTCGCCGGAGTGCTCAAAGGTGAAGCGGCGCGGAAGAGCAAGCGTGAGATCGGCGAAATAGCCGGCTCCGGCGCGGCGCACTCGCGCCCGTTCCACGGCCAGCACGCCCTCAACGCGTTGCACTTCGGGCACAAGCTTGCGGCGGGTTTCGGCGGGAATCTCGTCCACGAGCGCGTCCACGGCTTCATGACCAACGCGGACCGTCATGCGCAGAATCATGAGCGAGACGATCATTGCCGCGCAGGGGTCGGCGTAGTGCAGCGAGCGAATGCCAAAATGAGCGCCCACCCAGGTTGCGCCCAGCCCGGCCAGCACCGCCAGCGAGGCCCAGATGTCGGAAGCGAAGTGAAAGGCATCGGTGGCCAGCGCGGGAGAGCCGGTGCGGCTGGCCACGGCGCGCAGTCTTCTCGAGCGCCAGAAGTCCACGCCGATCGATGCAACGAGGACAAGCACCGGCCATAGCGAATGGTGCAACTCCACAGAGCGGAAGAAGATGCGCTGAGTCGCCTCCCAGATAATCCACACGCAGGAGACGGCCATGAGGCCTGCCTCGGCGAAGGCCGAGAGATTCTCAATTTTGCCGTGGCCGTAGGTATGATCTTCGTCCGCAGGCTTGTCGCTGACGTGCACGGAGAAGAAAGTCAACGCCGCACCGACGAGATCGAGGCCTGAGTGCGCCGAGTCGGACAGCACGCCCAGCGAACCCGAAAGAAGGCCTGCTGCGAGCTTCAACAGCGTCATGACCGTTGCAGCAGCCATGGAGTACAAGGCCACGCGGCGCTTTTCCGCCGAGAGGGCGGAGAGAGCTGGCGCGAGCGGGTCTGTCGCCCGCGAACTGGAGATAGCAGAGGTCATCCGATTTTTAGAGTACAGGGGGCCGTGTAGCGGTGTACAACCCGGCAATCCCGAAGGTGTAAGGCTGCCACGAGCAGTCGACGAAGCCGGCGGATCGCATCATGCCGAGCAATTCGCCGGGCGTCGGAAAATCACCGACGGAGCTCGGGAGGTAGTTGTACGGGCCATCTTTTCCGCAAACCATGCGGCCGATGGCAGGCAGAACGCGACGAAAGTAGATCGCATAGGCTTTGCCGACGAGGCCGCCAGGCTCGCTGAACTCCAGAATCCCCAACTGCCCGCCTGGTTTCAGCGCGCGGTAAAACTCCCTGAGGCCGGCGTCGTAGTTGGCCAGGTTCCTGAATCCGAATGCCGTGACGATCAGATCGAGAGATTGGGCTCGAAGCGGCAGGTGCAAGGCGTCAGCTTCAAGCGCTACGGCATAGGGCGCATCGGCGTCAGGCGCTTTGCGCGATTTGCGAAATGCAGGCGAGCCGAATTTCTGCGCACCGCGCTGCAGCATGGCTCGGGAGAAATCGCCAGCGAGGATCGGCTGCGCTCCGCGCGGGCGAAGCTTGAGGAGCGCCATGGTGAGGTCGCCCGTGCCGCAGCAGATGTCGAGAATCGCTGCTTCGGGACGAGCAAGCAAGGGGCGGAATCTGCGAGCCGCTCTTCGCCACCAGAGCCGGTCGACGTTAGCCGAAAGCAGGTGGTTGAGCAGATCGTAGCGCGGCGCGATCGAATCGAACATCCGGCGGACGGATTCGGCCGCAGACGCCTCGTCTTGAGCTCCGACCGGCTTGGCTCCGGTTGCGGGCATTCCTGGTTCCCTCGCCAATGAGACAAAGTTGCGAGCCGACGAAAGACCGCTCGCCTCTCAATGCTATAGCCTCTGTCTATGCAAGTGTTTACGGGGACTGGTGTCTTACCGGCCTTTCAAGGTGCGGCCAAAAAAGTATAGGCTTGAGATTGCACATGGCCGCCACTTCCCTTCCCGCTACTCCTGCTCAAGCGACGCACTCGCCGCTCAGGGATAGCCATGGGCGCGTGATTCACGATTTGCGCGTCTCGATCACCGACCGCTGCAATTACAAATGCGTGTACTGCCGCACCGGCGAGGAGGGGGCGCAGTACCCTGAGCTTCGCATCGATGAATACCTGCGGCTGATTGGCATTTTTGTCGGCCTGGGAATCACCAAGGTGCGGCTCACCGGCGGAGAGCCTTTGTTGCGGCGCGGCATCGTGGAACTCGTCCGGGAGTTGGCGAAGCTCCGCGCGCTCAACGGAGAACCGCTGGACCTGGCGATGACCACGAACGGGCATCTGCTGGAGTCGCTTGCCGCCCCGCTGAAGGCAGCGGGACTGAACCGGGTAACGGTGAGCATGGACGCCGTGGACGCGGGCACTTTTGAGCGGATTACGCGAGTTGACGGCAGCTTTCCCACCGTTCTCGCGAGCATTCGGGCGGCACGTGCAGCCGGATTGACGCCGGTGAAGATTAACTGCGTGCTGTTGCGCGGGTTCAACGACGACCAGATCGAGGGATTCGCCCAGTTTGCGCGCGAGGAGAACGTGGTGGTGCGGTTCATCGAGTTCATGCCGCTCGAGGAGGGGCGGCTCTGGTCGCCTGAGATCGTGGTGACGCTCAAGGAGATTGTGGAGCGCATCGGCCGGGTGCTGCCGCTGGTGGAGCTTCCCGCGCGCGAGGCCAGCGAAACCGCGCGGCGTTACACCTTTGCCGACGGCGTGGGAGAGATCGGCATCATTGCGCCGGTGAGCCAGGCTTTTTGCGGAGCCTGCAGCCGGGTGCGGCTCACCTCCGATGGAAAGATTCGCACCTGCCTGTTCTCGCAGGTGGAACACGATCTTTACGGGCGGATGCGCGCCGGGGCGAGCGATGACGAGTTGCACGCCTATGTGTTGCAGACGGTGCAAGGGAAAGAGACGCGGCATCATATCGGGGAACCTGGATTCATGAAGCCATCACGGTCGATGGTGCATATCGGCGGTTAAGTCTGCGTGGCCACCACTCAAACGAATCCATATCTTGCGGAGAAAACTGCGCCCCGGTTTCGCGGGCAAACCGGTGTGGCACAATGAAGAAAAAGGCTTCCCCCGCTAAGGCCTTGCCATGCCAAAAGTGACGGAAGAGCGCATTCCGCTCGCCGATCTGCTTGTTTTTCATCAACTCGCGCGATCGCTGAATTCAAGCTTCGATCTGGATACGATCCTGCGCACCATCCTGGAGCACATGGAGCGCATGGTGGAGGCGGAGCTGTGGGCTCTGCTGATGCTCGATGAGAACAGCCAGGATCTCTACTATGCGATCACCGCCGGCGACGAGCAGGAGGCGTTTCGCGGCCTTCGCGTGAAGGTGGGCGAGGGAGTCGCGGGCTGGGTGCTTGAGCACGGAGAGACGCTCATCGTTCCCGAGGCGCTGGACGACCCGCGTGTCACGCAATCGACTGAGGCCGGCGCGCGGCTGGTGCGTTCGGTGATTGCCCTGCCGTTACGCGGGCGCAAGGGCATGCAAGGCGTGATTGAGATCTTCAACCCCCAGGCCGAGATGTCGGACTATTCGATCGCCTTCCTGCACATACTTGCCGACCATGCAGCCATCGCAATCGAAAATGCGCGTGACGTGGCACGGATCCAACAGCTCACCATCACCGATGACACCACCGGGCTTTACAACGTGCGCCATTTGTATGACGTGCTGGACAACGAGCTGAAGCGATCAAAGAAGGTGAAGCGACCATTGAGCCTGGCCTTTCTCGACCTGGACCGGTTCAAGCTGGTGAACGATGAGCACGGGCATCTTGTGGGCAGCGAACTGCTGGCGCAAACCGGCCGCCGGCTGCAGGAGCTGAGCCGCAAGCAGGATGTGTGCTTTCGCTACGGCGGCGACGAATTCGTCATCCTGATGCCCGAAACTGGCGCGAAATCCGCACTGGAACTGGCGACGGCACTCAACCATTCGCTCATGAAAGTGCCCTTCCAGATGAAGAACGGGCTCAAGCTGAAAGTGAGTGCGAGCGTGGGCCTGGCGTCCGCTCCGGACGACGGCATGGCCGTACACGGCATCATCGGAATCGCCGATGCACGCATGTACATGGTTAAGCTGCAGGGGCGCGGCAACGTGCGTGGGGCTTAGCGGCAGGAACGGCGACGTCGCGCTTCGCAGTCAGTATCCCAGGTGTTTTTCGACAACATTTGCGAGCGGCTGCCCGCTGCTGAAGCGTTCGTATTGCTCAAGGAAGAAATGCATGGCTCGATCAAGCCAATCTTTTGTGTGGTCGGCGCAATGCGGCGAGATCAGCACATTTTCAAGTTTGTAGATGGGGTCGCCGGCCGGGATGGGCTCCTGCTCGAAGACATCGAGAGCGGCGCCCCTGATTCTGTTTTGCGTGAGCGCGCGAACCAGGGCCGCCTGGTCGATCACCGGTCCGCGGCCAATGTTGATGATGACCGCGTGAGGTTTCATGGCTGAAAATGCAGTATCGCTGATCATGTGGCGAGTCTCAGACGTAAGCGGCGTGGCGGCGACGACAAAATCGCACATGGCAAGCATGGAATGAAGCTCGCCTGGCGCGTAAAACTGGTCGACCAACGGATCGGGAGACGCGGGAGCATGGCGCTTGAGGGCCAGAACTTTCATGCCCATGGCGTTCACGCGGCTGGCGACGGCCCGGCCGATGTCGCCGTAGCCAACGATGCCGACGGTCTGGCCGGAAATCTCGTCCACATCAAACTGTTCCCACTTGCCGGCTTCCTGGTTGCGCAGCATGCGGCGAAAGTCTTTGGCAAAGTAGAGAATCGCGGCGAGAGCGAATTCGCCCAGAGAGGGAGAGAAGACGCCGCTACCGTTGGTGAGGGGAACCGCGCTCTTGACGAGTTCAGGAAAGAGGATGCGGTCAAGACCCGCCGAACGCGAGTGGACCCAGCGCACATTTCGGCAGGCAAGGAACGCCGAGCGCAGGAGATCGCGCGAGCCTGCCCAATGCAGGATCACACCGGCATCAGTTGCAGGCCCGGATAAACCCTCCGCGGAATTCGCCAGGCAATGCGGCAGATTCGCAAGCATGCGCAGTTGCGGATCGGACTGGGGATCAGCAGCATCTGTCAGCGCCAGAACAAACGGTTGATTCTTCATCGAATTGAAATCGCTCCGGTATCGATTGGAACACGCGGCTTCGCTCTACTTCTTCGTGTCACCGCCGACCTGAATTACGACGTAACTGGCGGGACCGCTGCCAATGTTCCTGACGGAGTGCAATGTGTCGAGGGCGACATAAATAATGCTGCCCGGCCCGGCACGCTCCACTTCGCCATCGTGATCGAATTCGAGGGTTCCCTCCCGGACCACGATCACTTCAGAGTGATGGATGCGATGCGGAGGATTGGCGACCGCCCCGGCAGGCTGAGTGGTTTCGTGCACTGCCACTGACTCGCCAGTGGCAAGCGTTCCCGTGAACACACTGCGGCCGACAGCTCCATTGGGAGCGGTTTTCGCCGTCATCTGCTCATAGGCAAAGACACGCGAGCTTGCCAGCGGGTTCGGGGTCGCCGATTGCGCGACGGCGACGGATGCAAACGCAAGCAATAGGGCAGAAAGAGTTGGGGAAGTCATTCAGATTCCTTCCTGAAAGGGAGAGACGCTTCTTGAAGGGCGGCGCCCCATCCTCCAAGATAAAACCAATGGACGATGGGGTCGTTCAAATCAGGGGGAAGAATTGGCAGGTGCAGTTACTGCTGCTCGGTGATGTGCACTGAATGCTCGAGGCGGAAGGTCAGCAGCGTTTCAGCCGGGAGGAAGATTTGCTTGTTGCCGCTGAACGCGCCGCCCGCGGTGCCTGCGCCGCCGCCTGCAAGCGCGCCGATGGCCGCACCCCTGCCGCCGCCTGCAAGCCCGCCAATGACCGCTCCCAGACCCGCTCCGCCGCCTGCGAAGAACGCCGTACGCTTGCCTTTGCCCTTTTCCACGCGGTCAATGCTGCTGCTGGCTACCGGATAGCTGCCCCAGTTAGTGTGAACCCGTTCCAGACGAACCTCAAGCAGCGCGCCGCCTTTGAAGTGACCGAGGGGTTTGGCGTCGACTACAGTGCCGTCGGCGCGGGCACCCCTGGGAATCACCGTCTGGCCGTTGACCATGACATCGTCGGCAACGGTCGCGGCGAAGGAATCGCCGGGCTGGCTGATTTTGGAGCCAAGATCCTGGTCAAGGCGAACATGGATCCGCGTTCCGGCGGGCAGATCAATTGCTGCCGGAGGAGGAGGCGCCTGCGGAGCGGGCGCCGGCGCGGAGCCAGGAGCCGACCCTGTTGCAGAAGGCGAGACTGGAGCGGAACTTGAGGCACCAGAGGCCGGTTGGTTTTGCGCGGTCTGAGCGTTCGATGGTTGGTTGCCGGCCTGTTGGGTTTTGGATTTGCATCCATCGCAGGTGAGCAGCGACAAGAGCGCGAGCGCGGAGACGAAAACACAGTTACGAAGAAAATTCATGACAGGACCTCCTGAATTGGGAGTGGGGGGGAATTGAGCGCACTGGCAACGAACACAGGGCGCCGCGGAGACGACGCCCGGGAGTTTAGATATCGAGGTTTTTGACGTCGAGAGCGTTGTCTTCAATGAACTTGCGACGTGCTTCGACGTCTTCACCCATGAGGGTGGTGAAGATTGCTTCGGTTTCAGCGATGTCCTCAAGCTTGACTGAGAGCAGCGTGCGGCGCTCGGGATCCATGGTGGTCTCCCAGAGTTGCGCGGCGGTCATCTCGCCCAGGCCTTTATACCGTTGCACCTGGTAGTCTTTCTTGCCTTGCTCGACGATGTGGGCGAAAAGTTCCCGGGCGGTCTGCTTTTCGACGGGCTCACGGAGTACACGCGCGGCGCGGCCGCCAGCTTTGGCTTCGGCGCGTACCTCCGCGCTGCCTGGCGACGGTGCGCCCTCGGCATCCGGCTCTTCTTCCTCGGCGCCCTCAGCGGCGGCGGCCACAGTCTTGGCGGCATATTCCACCAGGAAAGGCGGTTCGAGGAATTCCCTGATCAGCGAGTACTTCGACATCATCTGGCGGAATTCCGGGCTGGAGGCGAGCGTCCAGTCGATGCAGCGCGTTGCCCCCTGCGCATCGGTAAAGCAAATCGACCAGGTGTGATGTTCCTCGTCTTCGACGGGCTTGCCAATCTTGAACTGGAACTCATCGGCAAGCTCCGCGAGCCTGGCATGCAGGGCAGAGAGCTTTTCGGGAACCACACTTCCATTTTTCGAAGTGAAGTCAGCGCGCTGCGTGAGCTCGGCGCGAGCCAGCATCTCGGTGAGCTTTTCGTTGCGAATGCGCTTGTCGACCTTTTCGACAAAGCCGAGATACTCGTTGAGCGTGGTCATGAATCGGCGGAGATCGGCGCCTTCAATGCGGCTGGCGGTTTCACCGTGGCGGACGACCATGCCCTCGGCGGCGCGGTTGACCATGACCTTTACGAACTCGCGATCGTCCTTGATGTACTGCTCGAAGCGGCCTTTCTTGATCTTGTAGAGCGGCGGCTGCGCGATGTAGACGTGATCGCGCTTGATGAGCTCGGTCATGTGGCGGAAAAAGAACGTCAGCAGCAGGGTGCGGATGTGGGAGCCGTCCACATCGGCGTCGGTCATGAGGATGATCTTGCCGTAGCGGATCTTGGTGGCGTCAAAGTCATCTTTACCGATGCCGCAGCCAAGCGCGGTGATCATGGCGCGGATTTCCTCGTGGCCGAGCATCTTATCGTAGCGAGCTTTTTCCACGTTGAGGATCTTGCCCTTGAGGGGAAGGATGGCCTGGAAGCGGCGATCGCGACCCTGCTTGGCCGTTCCGCCGGCGCTTTCGCCCTCGACGAGGTAGAGTTCGCAGCGTTCGGGATTGCGCTCACTGCAATCCGCCAGCTTGCCGGGCAGGCCACCGCCGTCGAGCGCTCCCTTGCGGCGCGTGAGATCGCGCGCCTTGCGGGCGGCTTCACGGGCGCGAGCGGCTTCAATGGCCTTGTTGATGATGCGGCGGGCTACAGGAGGGTTCTGCTCGAGAAACATGCCCAGGCGCTCGTTGACGAAGGCCTGGACCGTGCCCGCGATATCGGAGTTGAGCTTTCCCTTGGTCTGGCCCTCAAACTGGGGCTGGGAAAGCTTCACGCTGACCACAGCAACCAGGCCCTCGCGCACATCATCGCCGCTCAGGCTCTCTTTCATATCCTTGAAAAGGCCCATCTGCTGGCCGATGAAGTTGATGGTGCGGGTAAGCGCCGCGCGGAAACCGGAAAGGTGCGTGCCACCATCGACCGTGTTGATATTGTTGGCGAAGCTGAAGACGGAATCGGAATAGCTGTCGTTGTATTGCAGCGCAATGTCGATTTCGACGTTGTCGCGCGTGGCTTCCATCACGATGGGCTTGTCGTGGAGGACGCTCTTGCCGCGGTTCAGATGCTTCACGAACTCCGCGATGCCGCCCGCATAGCGAAACTCCGTGCGCCGGGCCTCGCCTGTCTTGGCGTCAGCGGTGCGTTCGTCAGTGAGCGTAATTTCAAGGCCCTTGTTCAGGAAGGCCATCTCGCGCAAGCGCTGAGCGAGCGTGTCGTAGTTGAATTCACTGGTGGTGAAGATGCTCTTGTCGGGCAGAAAATGCACGCGCGTGCCACGGCGCTTGCTGGTGCCGGTCTTTTGCAGTTTCGAAGTCGGGATGCCCTTGGAATAGCTTTGCTCGTACGTATGGCTGGGCTCGCCGGCTTTCTCGGGGCGCCAGATCTCGACCTCGAACTCTTCGCTGAGCGCGTTCACAACACTGACGCCTACGCCGTGCAAGCCGCCGGAGACTTTGTACGTTGAAGAGTCGAATTTTCCGCCAGCGTGCAGTTTCGTGAGCACGACCTGGACTGCGGGCATGTGCTCGCCGCCGGGCAGATCCATCATGTCGACCGGAATCCCGCGTCCATCGTCGACCACGGTAATGGAGTTGTCGACATGGATGACTACGTCGATTTTCTTCGCGTAACCGGCGAGAGCCTCGTCCACCGAGTTATCCACCACCTCGTAAACGAGATGATGTAAACCCATCTCACCGGTCGATCCGATGTACATGGCGGGACGCAGGCGCACGGCTTCCAGACCTTCCAGCACCTTAATATTTTCGCCAGTGTAGTTGTCGTTGTCGCCGTGGATTGTGGTGCTGCTCAGAGCTTCAGTCGCCATAAGATTCCGTTCGCAAGGTCTTCCGTATCGAGGGTCGCCGGGGATGGATTCCGCAGGCGCTGGAGTGGGACTAACCGCTTGAAAAAAGGAGGGCTATCAAGCGTCCTAACCTGGGTCTATTTTATCACGCGGAGGTGTAGGAAAAGGGGGCTGGAAGCCATTGAAGAAATGGTTACCGGGGGTCGCACCAGGACACGGAAAGTGACGTTAGTAACTCACTTTGGTTAGTTATTAGTATCTACATGAATTTCATAGACTTATTCTTATACATAACGTATGATGATCCTCCAAAGGGAAGAAGTTGCCCCTGATTTCTGAATTAGAAAGGTTACCAAAGATGAAAGCTGCCATTCGCATATTTGCTCTGTTCGTCGCTATCGCTGGTCTTGCTTCCGCTTCGTTCGCGCCCGCAACCACGAAAGCGCTCTCCACACCTAGCTCAGTGACTGCGAGTGGCGCGGGACCTACGATCGGTCTTCCAGCTCCTCTGCCCTGCCAGCTGGATAACACCTGCCTGGTTTCGACTGCGTCGATCCGCTAGGGGCGCCGTTCTGGCACGGCGCTGCATAGCACGAAAGTGCCAACGCTGCGTTACCCATTTGTGTTTGGGACAAAAGGCATAAAGGCGCTATCCTGAAGGCGTTCGAACAACTCATAGATACGCCACTATGCCTTTGAGTCATACAATGTCGGCGATGAATGCGGCTGAAGCTGTCCTTTGGGCAGCTCTCGCCATTCTGTTCTGGAGCAAGGGACTGCATCGCCGGTTCCGGGCCATGAGCGCCTACCTGGCGTTGCGTGCCATCTCAACTCCGCTCCTGATGCTCGCGCTCAATGCGGAATCGCAGCAGTGGGGTCGGGATTTTCACGCCGGCCAGGTTTACTATCTGGGGTTCTTCTCCACCTACGTCGCCAGCGCGATTTTGCTGTTCTTCATTTGCATCGAGGTATTCCGGGCTGCGCTCTCAGCATTCCCCGGGATCACCAAGCTCGCGATTGTGATTTTCCGTTGGGCCGCAGTGGTTTCAGTGATCGTGAGCCTGACTTCGGTTTCCTATACGCATAAGGGCATCCTGCTGGTCTCGGATATTTCTTATGGTCTGATGCGGTCGGTCAGCGTCCTTGAGCTGTGCCTGCTGGCGTTCCTGTGCTTGAGCATGAATGCGCTGCGCCTTACGGTGCGCGATTTGTCGTTTGGCATTGCCCTGGGCTTCGGACTGATGTCCACCGCCGATTTTGTGGTTGCTTCCTGGATCTCTCGCATTGCGTCTTTTGCCGATCCGATGCAGTTCGTGTACGAATCGCTGATTCTGGCGACACTGGCCATCTGGACGGTTTACTGCATTATGCCCGCGCCGGTTCGCAAGCCGCTGTTGATGCCGGCGAATTCAACGATTTACCGCTGGAACGAGATTGCATCCGCCCTCGGCCACACCGGAACCAAGGTGGCCGTTCAGCAGCCCGCCAACAGCTTCTTCCTGTCGGATGTGGAGCGCGTGGTGGAAAAGGTCCTGGCTCGGAATATGAAGGGCCGCGAGTCGGAAACGTAAAAGCAGGGATTAGGGATTAGAAAGACAAAAGGCCGCAGCGGGTGCTGCGGCCTTGACCATTTGAGGTCGATTTTCTTCGATCCGGGCTGCGACGCGACTAATCCGCTACCGGCTCGATGGAGGCAAACCGTCCGCGGTTTCCGCGATCGGTGAACTTGACGCGGCCCGAGACCTTGGCGAAAAGCGTGTCGTCAGAACCGATGCCCACGTTGGGGCCAGGCTTGATCTTGGTGCCGCGCTGGCGCGTGATGATGGAGCCGCCCGTGACCAGCTGGCCGGCGAATGCCTTTACGCCGAGGCGCTGCGCGTTAGAGTCGCGACCATTTGTGGAGCTGCCTCCGCCTTTTTTGTGTGCCATTTTCGAAACCCCTTTTTGAAAGCAGCTTCTAGCTGCCAGCTTCTGGCCCCTAGCCTATCCTGCAAAGGAATTGTGGCTGGTGCGTTCGAGTAAAACAATGCCGGATGTGCCCGCGAACTACTTCTTGTTCGCGTCGTAGGTGACGCCATCGGCCTCGATGGCCTTGATGCGAACCTGTGTGAAATTCTGGCGGTGGCCCTGGAGCTTCTTGTATTGCTTCTTGCGCTTGAAATGGAAGACCAGAATCTTGTCGCCGCGGCCCTCGCCGAGAACCTCGGCCGTAACTTTTGCCGAGGAGGGTTTGGCGAGAGTGCCGGGCTCGCCCGAGACCGCGAGCACGTCACTAAATTCGACGGTCGGATTGCCGGAGCCGACTTTCTCGATCTTCAACACGTCACCCGGTGCGACGCGGTATTGCTTGCCCCCGGTGCGAATGACTGCGTACATAAAAAATCCTCCAGCGCATCGGCTTCCCAGCCAGGCGCATCACCTAACCCTGAATACTCAATTGTGGCGGATACAGAACGGTGACTGCATCGGGCGCCGGACCGGGCCACACCTGGGCGGAAATCCTTCGCAACATCCCGCGCACCCTCGTCGGGGTGCATCGCCAAACTCCTTGATTTTACCGTTAATGCGCGGGGTGGGTCAATCGGCGCGCGGTCCGCAATTTCGATGGCTATACTGCCAGCATGCAGCCTGTCAGCGTCATTGCCACGGTCCTGAACGAGGCCGAGGACATCGGGCGGGTTGTTCCCAGCCTGCTCGCACAAGAGCCTTCGGCGGCCGAAGTGATTGTTGTGGACGGCGGCTCGACGGACGGGACATGGGAGTGGCTGGCGGCGATGCAGGCGAAGGATCCGCGGCTGGTGGCAATCCGTGACGAGACGTGCAGCCTGAAGTTCTCTCCGGGGCCGGTATCGCGCGGGCGCAATGTGGCGATTGCCGCGGCGAAGTCGCAGATCATTGCTTGTGCCGATGCGGGCTGCACCTATGCACCGGACTGGCTGAAGAATCTGACCGCGCCGCTGGCTGCCGGCGAGGCAGAGTATGCGCTGGGCGGGTCGTGCCTGGAGCCGAATGCCGGCGGGAGCGGATGCACGGCTTGGGATGTGGCGTCGGCGCCGTTCTTCAGCATCAAGCTCGCGCCGACGGAACCGACAAAATCCTGCACGGCGCGGTCGATGGCGTTTACCAAAGCACTGTGGGAGCGCATCGGCGGCTTTCCCGGGCAGGTGCTGGTGGGCGAGGACACGCTATTCGATCTGGAAGCGCGGCGGTTGACGGCGCCAGCGTTTGTTACGAACGCGAAGGCGCTCTATTGCCCGCGGAATACGTTTCGCTCGGCGTGCCGGCAGATGGCGCGCTACGCGGTGAGCGATGGCCAGGCACGCGTGCGCTGGGCGCGACTGTTTCGCAATGCCGCGCGATGCGTTGCAGAGGTGGCAGTGATTGTGTGCCTGCGCTGGAGTGTGATTCCTCTGCTGGCGATCCTGGCGCTGGAATTATGGTTCGCGTTTCATCGCGACTGGCGGTACATTGGCCGCTATGGATCGCGCGCGGTGCTGGCGCGGTTCGCGTTTTCGCTGGCCGTGCCCTGGGTGGTGGCGGCGAACCATGTGCGCGGACTGCTTTCGAAGGAGCGTTTGACTAACAAACAAAATGCCTGAAGACAGCTTCTAGCTTCTAGCTTCTAGCTTCTAGCTTTTAGCTTTTAGCCGCTGGTCAAAGATCAGGGATCGCGCCCGCATCGGCTCATGCCCGCGCGGGGACCACGTAGAACAGAATCGCGAAGTAATGAGCGACGCTGCCAGCGAGCACGAAGATGTGCCACGCCGCATGAAAGTAAGAAATGCGATCGAGGGCGAAGAAGACGATGCCGAGTGTGTAGGCAAGGCCGCCTGCGCCGAGCCACAGCATCCCGTGCCAGCCGATGGCATGAAGCAGTGAGCCCGCCACGAAGACGATAAACCAACCCTGAAAGAGATAGACCACTGTCGAGAGAATGGCTAACCGGCGCTCTTTGAACCGTTCCAGTGCGACGCTCTTGAAGAGGACGCCTGCAAGAGCCAGCGACCACTCGACTGCGAAGACAACCCATCCCAGCGTGCCGCGCAGGGAGATTAGCGTGAAGGGCGTGTAGGTGCCGGCGATGAGGACGTAGATTGTCGAATGATCGAGAACGTGAAAGACATGGCGCGCGCGAGTGCGCACCAGCGAGTGGTACAGCGTGGAGCAAACGTAGACCAGTACAAGCGCGCCGGAAAAGATTGAGCAACTGACGATCAGCCGGGCTGAGCCGCGTGTAGAGGCAACAATCAGGTAAACGGCCCCTGCAATGGCCAATCCCGCGCCAATGCCGTGCGTGATGGCATTCGCGAGAATATCCCCAAGATTGGTGCGCAGAGACACGGGACAATGATCGTTCTGAAATCTTAGCTCCTTGCCCTTACCTCCTGGCTTTCAGAGGCCGAGGCGCGGTTCAAAGTTCACAGACTTACAATTTCACAGCCCGCCCCCCTTCCCTTCCCCCCGGCTATCCTTAAGCAAAATCCTTTAAAAGGCTCGGGTTAGGCGACATCATTCTGGCCCAAGTGTCTTCTTTTCAAGAACGTGTATCTCACATTCCCGCAACCAAAGGAGATAAGGCCCGCGGGTTCTGCATTTCGCGGGCATCCACACCCCGTTGTGCCGGCGGTCAGCAGATTCGCAGGAGCGGAACGGTCAGTCTCTTTAACAGGCCCACCTACTTTTTTCGCCGATTCTCGACTAGTTTAGCGAATCGCGCGATATATTCTGCAAATCCGGAGAGGCTTTAGGATGTTTGTTTTGAGTTAGTTGGGTGAAGCGGAGAGATTCTAAGGGTTGACGGCTGCTCTGGCGGTGAATTTAGTTTTGGAGATTTCTCTTGACATCGAGTACTCTGCGTTATAGAGTACTCTTCACGATGGGCAGGGAGCCGAGAAAAGATCAGAGACCGGGAATTGGGGATCGGCGATGGAGTTGGGGGCGCAAATGAGCGAAACGGCGATGCCGTTGGAAGTGACGCGGCTGGTGAAGCGCTTTGGCGCAACAACGGCGGTGGACGATGTGAGCCTGACGGTGACGGCGGGCGAGTGCCTGGGGTTGCTGGGGCCGAACGGGGCGGGCAAGAGCACGGTGATCCGGAGCATCGTGGGGCAGGTTGTTCCCCAGAGCGGGAGCGTGGCGGTGTTCGGGGCGCCGGCTGGATCGACCGAGGCGCGCCTGGCCCTGGGGTGGGTGCCGCAGGAGCTGGCGATTTACCCGCGGATCACCTGCAAAGAGAACCTCGGCTCGTTTGGCCGCTATTACGGCTTGAAGGGGCACGAACTGAAGCAAGCCATCGCGTGGTGCCTGAAGTGGGCTGCGCTCGAGGACCGGCAAGACGAAATTGCGAAGAAGCTCTCGGGCGGGATGAAGCGCCGGCTGAACATGGCGGCGGGAATGTTGCACCGGCCGCGGGTGATGCTGTTCGACGAGCCAACGGTGGGCGTCGATCCGCAGTCGCGGAACCGAATCTTCGAGATGATTGAGGCGCTGAAGGGCGAGGGGATGGCGATTATCTATACCACGCACTACATGGAAGAGGCGGAGCGGCTCTGCGACCGGATCGCCATTATCGATCACGGATGCGTGATTGCGGCGGGGACGAAGGACGAGTTGGTGCGCGCGTCGTTTGGAACGTGCAGCCAGGTGCTGGCGCGCATCGCGGGGGAGACGGAAGCGATTGAAGCGTGGGCCGCGCGACACCAGGGACACGTGAAAGACGGGGGGCGCGTGACGGACTCGACGGCGGAGTTCACGGTGGAACAGGCCAACGAGATTGCGCGGCTGCTGGATGACGCAAGCAAGGCGGGCCTGGAGCTGGTGGATGTTTCACTGCGCAGGCCCAATCTGGAGAGCGTGTTTCTGCACCTGACAGGAAGGGAGCTACGAGATTGATTTTTCATGTGGCAAGGACCGCATTGATTGCTCTGAAGCGC
Organism: uncultured Acidobacteriaceae bacterium; assembly: GCA_963751285.1. GTDB lineage: Bacteria > Acidobacteriota > Terriglobia > Terriglobales > Acidobacteriaceae > Telmatobacter. The sequence goes on from CAVVUE010000024.1 coordinate 280,563, forward strand.
GACCGCGGCGCGCTGGTGCTGAGTTTTGTGCTGCCGATTGCGTTCTTCAGTATTTTTGCCGTGATCTTCGGCAAGCAGAACGGATCCACACCGAAGGTGAAGCTGATTGTTGTGGATGAGGACCAGAGCGAAACTTCGCGCGACCTGGTGAAGGGGCTGATGAGCGAGTCGTCGCTGGTGGTGAGGACGAGCCCCGCAGCAGAGAAGGAGAACGCGCCGGCGCCGGCAGCCTACACAGCGGCCACGGCCGAGGCCGCAGTGAAGGCGGGCGACGCGCCGGTGGCGCTGGTGATTCCGCCGGGATTCGGGCAGCATCCGATTGCGTTCGGGCCTGATGGAGGCGGGAGCTCGATCGAGTTGCTCAACGACCAGAGCGACACGATTGCTCCGCAGATTGTGATGGGCCTGTTGCAAAAAGCGGCGATGACGGCCATGCCAGCCTCGATGGCGGACGAAGGGATGAAGTACGCGGACGAGTATATGGGCGGGTTTACGCCGGCGCAGCGCGCGAAGGTGGACGAGGAGCTGAACGCGCTGAGGAGGGAGCAAGCGAGCGGGAAGATCGGGACGGGAAACAACACAAGCGATGCGGGCGCGGGGATTGTTGCGGTGAAGACGCGCGCGGTGGTGGGCGAGGACAAGAAGAGCCCGATGATCTCGTTCTATGCCGCGGCGATCGGCGTGATGTTTCTGCTATTCACGGCGAGCGCGTCGGCGGGCGCGCTGCTGGACGAGGCCGAAAGCGGAACGCTCGAACGAGTGCTGAGTACGCGGGTGACGATGACGAAGCTGCTCGCCGGAAAGCTGGTGTTCAACACGCTGCTGGCGTTCGTGCAACTGGTGGCGATGTTTTTGTGGGGATGGGCGGTGTTCCAACTGGATTTCTTCAGCCATGTGCCGGGGTTTGTGGTGATGGGATTGTGCACGGCGTTCGCGGTGGCGGCATTTGGGATGCTGCTGGCGAGCGCGTGCCACACCCGGGCGCAGCTGGGCGCGCTGTCGACGCTGCTGATTTTGATCATGTCGTGCGTGGGCGGCAGCATGTTTCCGCGGTTCCTGATGCCGGAATCAATGCAGAAAGCAGGACTGCTGACAATCAATGCGTGGGCGATTGACGGGTTTACGAAGGTTTTCTGGCGCGATTTGCCGGTGAGTGACTTGTGGCCGCAGGTGTCGGTGCTGCTGGCGATTGGCGTGGTGCTGTTTGTTGTGGCGCGGAGAGTGGCGCGGCGCTGGGAGATGGCGTGAAGGCGGGGAACGGGAAAGCAGGGAGTAGCCAGTAGCCAATAGGGAGTAGAAGACAGCGAGTGGTAAGTGGTGTGGAAGTGACAGGAGGGTTTTGTGAGCTCAGAAACAAACAAGATGGAATTGACGGAGCGGTTGAAGCTGATCGAGACCATGATCGCCGAGGGGCGGCGGACGACCACGAAGTGGGGTTGGACCTTTGTGCTGTGGGGCCTGGCGTATTACGTAGCGATCGCATGGGCGACCTGGGGCAGAAGCTCGTGGGCGTGGCCGGTGACGATGGTTGCCGCGGCGGTGCTGTCGTCCGTGCTGGCGTCGCGGATGAAACGCGGACAGCCGCAGACCACAATCGGGCGCGCGATTGCTGCACCGTGGATTGCGATGGGGATCTCGATCATGATCGTGTTGACTGCGCTTGCCGTGAGCGGGCGGTACAACCCGCATGTGTATGTCGCGATCGTCGGAGCGATGCTGGGTACGGCGCACTTGACTTAGGCCATCATTCTGAAGTGGAAGATGCAGTTTATGTGCGCGTTGGTGTGGCTGGCCGCGAGCGTGGTGGCATGTTTTGGCTCGGCGGCAGTCGCAGGTATTTCGTTTCTCGCGGCGACCTTTCTGGGACAGATCGTGTTTGGGATCTACGCGATGGTGCTGGAAGCGCGGCGCGGCCGGCAAGGAGAGAAGACGGAATACGCGTGACAGGAGAAGCGCAGCAGATGCGCGGCCAAACAAAGGTCAAGAAAGAATGGGGGAACGATATGCAGGACGAGATGAGCAGACAGGACTTGAATGAGCGGTTGGCAGTGATTGAACGGATGATCGCGGAAGGGCGGAGGAAAAGCGAGAGCTGGGGTTGGGTGTTTTTGCTTTGGGGCATTGCCTACTGTGTGGCGATTGTGTGGGCGAACATTGGCGGAGGCTTCTCCGTGTGGGGTCGCCAAGTCGTCAGGTTTGGCAACGTCTACGTCGGCCTGGCGTGGCCAGTGACGATGCTGGCCGCGTGCGCGCTGACAATGGCGATCGGTTTGCGGAAGGGCCGCGGCGAACCGGGAACGACCGTGAGCCGCGCCATCAGCGCGGTGTGGGCCTGCTCGGGAATTTCGATGGCGTTTCTTTTTGTCGCCATGAGTTTCGCGGGCAAACCCGCCGATCAGCACCTCTTTGTGGCAATTCTGGCCGCCATGATGGGCGTCGACAACGGCGCATCCGGTGTGATTTTGAAATGGAAGGCGCAGATTGCGTGCGCTGTGGTCTGGTGGGTCACGGCCGCGGCGGCGTGTTTTGGATCGGATGCGCAGCTTGCCATTGTTTTTCTGGCGGCCATCTTTCTTTGCCAGATCGCCTTTGGCATCTACGCGATGGTGCTGGAGTCGCGGCGCCGCGCGCAGCATGGAGTGGCCCATGCTTGAGTTGCCGGAGTTGAATCCTGTGATTCACGGGAAGCTGCGCCTGGCGCTGCTCTCGCTGCTTTCGGGAGTCGACGAGGCGGAGTTTACGTGGCTGCGCTCGAGGACGGGCTCGACTGACGGCAACCTGGGCGCGCAGTTGATGAAGCTGGAAGAGGCTGGGTACGTCGCGGTGAAGAAAAGGTTTGTGCAACGCAAGCCGCAGACGCTCTACCGCATGACCGAGACGGGACGGGCGGCGCTGACCGAGTACGTGCAGGCCCTGAAGCAATTGCTGGGCGGGGCGATTGTGAGCTGAATGGCTGTCGCCATGCGTCCAATCCTGTGGCAGACTTGAGGAACCGGCCCTGCAGCGTGACTATGGCGGCGGGGCGGGGGTTCGAAGGCCTGCTTCCTCTCAAGGGAAAGAGCGGAACTTTAACGGTGCGCGGAGAGAAGATGCATATTTCGGCATCATTTCGCAGGAGAATCCTGGGGTTTCTCGCGCTTTCTGCCGCGCTGCACCTTGGCATTTCCATGATAGTCCTAAGGTGGTGGCCGCGCGTGAAGCCGCAGGTCGTTGTGCACGCGACGAAGTACTACCCGCTGGCGCTCTATTATCCAGGCGGGGCACACGCGAAGTGGACACCTGAGCCGCCCGGCCGGAAGAAACATCCCAGGGAAGTGAAGCAGACAACATCGGATCTCGCGATGAATGCGAAGCCGGCGCCTTCGGCGGGTCAACCCGTGAGCGCGCCGCAGAGCGCGGCGGCCGGGAATGGAGCAGATCAGCAGAGCGCGAATCCGGCATTCCCCGTTTTCTCGCCGCGCCCGCCGGTGGCAGACCGGTCGCTGCTGCCGAGTTCGAACCAAGAAGTGGTTGTGGACGTGAAGGTGAGCGCGACGGGAGACGTGCTGGAGGCCACCCTGGTGAAGGGCATCGGAAATGCGCTGGACCAGGCGGTGCTGGAGACGGTGAAGACGTGGCGCTTCCATCCCGCGACGGTGAACGGCAGTCCCGTGGCTACCGAAGCGGAGCTGATATTTCCGTTTAACCGGAGCTATCCGACTGCGGGGTGAAGACAGGGATCAGGGGTCAGGGGTCAGGCGCGCTGAAGTGGACTCAATCGAATTGCGAACCCGCTGCATGATCCCGAGATAGAACGCAAGGTTGTGGATGGAGTTGAGCGTCGCGGCGAGCGGCTCGCCAGCTTGCACCAGGTGGCGCAAATAAGCGCGCGTGTAACGGCGACAGACGGGGCACGAACAAGCGGGATCGGGTGGGGACTGGTCTTCGGCGTATTGTTTGTTCTTGATGTTGAGGCGGCCTTCGCTGGTGAAGAGCAGGGCGTGGCGCGCGGCGCGGGTGGGAAGAACGCAGTCCATCATGTCAACGCCCATGCGTGCGTACATCTCGATCTCGTCGGGGTAGCCGACGCCCATGACGTAGCGGGGCTTGTCTTTGGGTAGAAGCGGCAGGACTTCTGAGATCATTTCGAGGGTGAGCTCGCGCGGCTCGCCGACGCTGAGTCCGCCGATGGCGTAACCGTCGAAGTCCATTTCGATGAGTTGCTCGGCACACTGGCGGCGAAGGTCGGGGTACATGCCGCCCTGGACGATGCCGAATAGGGATTGCGTGCGACCTGCTTTCCCAGGTCCGAGAATCCGGACCTGGGGCACTCCTTGTTGGTGAAACTCGCCCTGGGCGTGCCAAGGAACTTCCTCTTTGTGGGCGCGGAAGTAATCGAGCGAGCGGCGCGCCCAGGTCATGGTGAAGCGCAGGCTCTCTTCGGCGCGGTTGCGGTCGGCGGGATACTCGGTGCACTCGTCGAAGGCCATGATGATGTCGGCGCCGAGAGAGATTTGCACCTCAATGGAGTGCCCCGGCGAAAAGAAGTGGCTGCTCCCGTCGAGGTGCGAGCGGAAGTGGACGCCTTCCTCAGAGACTTTCCGCAATTCATTCAGCGAGAAGACCTGGAAGCCGCCGGAATCTGTGAGCAAGGCGCGCGGCCAGCTCATGAATTTGTGGAGGCCGCCCATGCGGCGAATGGCTTCGTGACCGGGACGCAGGTAGAGGTGATAGGTGTTGCCAAGGATGATTTCGGCACCGAGGGACTCGAGCGTCTCCTGCGCGACGGCTTTCACAGAGCCCGCGGTGCCCACGGGCATGAAGACCGGGGTCTCGACGGTAGTGTGCGGCAGATGAAGCCGGCCGCGGCGGCCGCCAGCCGCGGTTTGCGCGATGAGCTGAAAGCTCGGAGTCACTCCATGATTCTATTGGGAGTCTATCGGGCAGGGACAGGCCGGCGAGTGCGCACGCCGGCAGGGCGGGGTGAGAGCACTGGAGCCGTGTCAACGCTCGAGGTTGAATACGAAACGGTCGGAGAGTACTTGGGGCGGCCGGGGATTAGAAGAGTGCCTGATCGATGTTGGTGAAGATGGCCTTGACCGCCGTGGCGAAACTTTGAACTCCACCGATGCAAACCATGGCAATCAAGCAAGCTACCAGAGCATATTCCGTCAAGTCCTGAGCGTCTTCTCGACCGATCAGGCATTCGATCGTGACCCAGAGCTTCAACAAAAGATTGTTCATTTGCATTCCCTCCAGTATCGGGTTCCCAGGTACGGGCGGGGTGCGGACTTGTTATCAAACTGAGGTGTGCCGCTTACCCGCAATGCATGGCTGCAATCTGGGGTTGAGGAAGAGATGCCGGATGCATCTGCCTTGAGTATCCACCGAATCGGGGGATGGCGAGAGTACAACTTAAGTGTTACGAGCGAGGGCGGTGCAGGCGGGGCGAGAGGAAGGCGCCCAGCTATTGGCTGTCAGCCTTCAGGTTCTCAGGGAGTTCCCTCGTATCGCTTGCCCAGTGCGGGCTTTGGATGGGAACGACGGCTGGGGTGATCGATTCGCGATTGGCTGGCAGGCTGGCGAGGAGTTGGGCCATGGTGCGCCCGGTGCGGGGATCGCGCAGGTGGGGCGCGATTTCATGGAGAGGAACCAGGACAAAGGCGCGCTGGGCAAGGCGCGGGTGGGGGATTTCCAGGGCGGCTTCGCTGAGGACCAGGTCGCCATAGAAGAGGATGTCGAGGTCGAGAGTGCGCGGGCCGTCGGGAAGGCTGGTGATGCGGTCGCGGCCGAATTCGCGCTCGAAGGTAAGAAGAGCGCCGAGGAGCTCAAGCGGGCCGAGATCGGTTTCAAGGGCAATGACAGCGTTGAGAAACCGGGGTTGATCGGGGAGACCGACGGGCGCAGTGGAATAGAGCGATGAGCGCGCCTGGATGTGGCCGATGGAAGCGAGACGGCCGGCGGCGGCGGCGAGCGTGGCGTCGGGAGGGCCGGCCGGCCCGGGCAGGTTGGCGCCGAGAGCGATATAGGCGAGGGACATGCTGAAGTAAAGATTAGCGGAGCCGGCAGGGCGAGCGGAATTAGCGTCGGGGAGCCCCTCGACATTCGCATTTCCAACCTCTGCGCCGCGTGAGAGCGCGCCGGGAAAAGATGGGGGCGAGCGGCAATCTGGTAGCATCGGTTTTTCGGAGAATTTGCTTATGGAAAATTTAAACAGCGCGGCGTTGGGAGCACGGCGAAATGAAGACATCGCGCTCGACCTGATGAAGTTTGTGGCGGGCACGGCGGGTGTGGGAAGGCCGGCTTCGCCATCCACCGGATTCACTGGTGCTGGCGCGGCCAAACCGGAAGAGCACGTGAAGGAGTTGCTGGATCTCTACAGCCGCTGCCTGAAAGCCGTGGAAGGAAAAGCCCCGGAGAAAGAGGCAGCGAAATAGCAAGCGAAAGACAGCTGCGCGTGGCCGTGGCCGGCGCCGGAGTGTTCGGGCGAAACCACTTGCGCGTGATGCGCGAGTTGGAGACAGCCGGCGGGGGGGTGGCGCTGGTTGCGGCGGTGGATCCGGACACAGCGCGCGCGGCTGACGCGGCAAAGCAGTATGGGATTCCAGTTTTCGCGAGCGTCAACGAGCTGCTGCGAGCGGATCAGAAGCTGGATGCGGCGTGCGTTGCAGTGCCGACGGTGAAGCATCATGAGGTGGCGGCCGCATTGCTGGATGCGGGACTGGACCTGCTGGTGGAGAAGCCGCTGGCGGCGAATGTCGAAGAAGCAGACGATTTGATTGCGCGTGCCGAACGCGGCGTGCGCATTTTGCAGACGGGACACCTGGAGCGGTTCAACCCGGCGGTGCTGGCGGTGGAAGCGAAGCTGAAGCGGCCGATGTTTTTTGAGGCGCACCGGCTGAGTGTATTTACTCCGCGCTCGCTGGACGTGGATGTTGTGCTGGACCTGATGATCCACGACCTGGATATTGTGCTGACGTTCGCCGGATCGCCGGTGCGCGAGGTGCGCGCCGTGGGGCTGCCGATTCTTTCGCCCAAGGTGGACATTGCGAATGTGCGCGTGGAGTTCGAGTCGGGCTGCGTGGCGAACTTCACGGCGTCGCGCGTGTCGACGGAGCGCGTGAGGAAGCTGCGGTTTTTTGAGCCGCGGCAGTATGTGTCGATCGATTATGCGCGGCGGGACGTGCTGGTGATTCAGATCGACGAACCACCTGCGGTGGGGCAGACTCTTGGACGAGATTCGTCTGCCGCAATTGCGCAGTTGGCCGCGGAGTTCGTAGCGACGGGAAAATTCGATCCGGCCGCGATTCAATCGTTGATGGCGTCGGGGAAGATTCCGGCGGGGCTGGTGATGAAGGTTCTCGCCGCAAAGAACGATCCGGAAAAGCTGAAGGGAATTGCGAAAGACCTGGCCGGGTCGCAGGATGGGCCGGCGCCGGGACTGAGCTTTGTGAAACCAGATGTGACGCCGGGCGAGCCGTTGAAGCTCGAGATTGAGTCGTTCCTAGAATCGGTGCGCACGCGGCGCGAACCGAAGGTGACGGCGCGGCAGGGACGGGCGGCATTGGAGCTGGCGCTTACGATTCAAGCAACGATGGCGGCGCATGCGGAGCGGGCGGGGCTGGGTGATTTCTTCAAGGGCAGCTACTAGCTTCGAACTCCTGGCTGTCAGCTTTCAGCCGTCAGCTATCAGCTTTAAGTACAGCCGGCTCGTCGACGCTGCGGCGCTTGTTTGGGCGACCGTGACAGTTCGTTAAGTGTCACGTTACCGAAGTCCGAGCCGAACTAACTACGCGAGGGCGTCGGCTGCCAGCGGTGAACCCTTTCGCAGTACATCTCATATTCAGGTCCAAAGCTGCGGCGAAGGGTTGGCTCTTCATAGATGACGACGAAGAGATGTGTCACGAGCAGGAAGCCGGCGACGAAAGCGAAGAGCAAGGCCGACTGGAAGAAGAGGGCGGCTCCTGCCAGCGCGAGCGCTGCGCCAAAGTACATGGGGTTGCGAACAAAGCGATAAGGCCCGCGGATCACGAGGCGGCGCGGAGGATCGAAGGGCGCCGGCGTGCCTTTTCCGATGAAGGCAAAGGCGCAGACGCACGCCAGGGCGATCAAGGCGCCTACGGCGCAAATGACGGCGCCGAGGATCTGGGGCCAGCCCAGGCCGGTGGGGCGAACGATGCCGCTCCCCGCGAGGAGCCGCGCGGGAAGGTAGATCAGCACGAACCCGATGAAGAGGGTGGCATAGGTGAGTGTGCGAATAAGCACGAACATGAGGGAGTCTCCTTTCAGTCGACCAGAGACCAGTGGTTAGTGATCAGTGTGGGCCTGGAGACCCACACTACGGCCGGTCATCCACCCCGGTCGGGAGACCGGCGCTACCTGAGGCCGGCGGCGGCAGGGGCCGCAGCTACATTGCGATGCCGAGGACGCGGTTGATGAAGCCGATGATGTACTTCCAGACCAGGTAGTAGGCGGCGACGCCGCAACAGAAGGCTGGGGCGATGAGGGCATAGGGCACCTGGATGGCCTGAAACCAGGTGACACTGGAAGCTGCGAACGAGAGAATGCCAAAACAGTGGGCGACAGTGGCTCCGATGGGCAGAAGGATGAAGGGAAAGATGGCGCCGTGGGGGCCCACGGCAAGATGGGTGCGCTCATGGGAAGCGAGCCAGAGCATGTTCCATAGGCCCCATGCTGCGGGAACGAGTGCCATGGGAAATATGAGGCCGCGCTCAATGGGCACCTGCAGCTGAAGGACGAGGCGGACGACGATGAACGCCGTGAGCATGAGCGGCAGGATCAGGGTGGTCACGAAGACTCCGGCGAGATAGGCGCGAAGGTATGGATGGGTGGACATTGTGAAGCTCCTTTCAGTCGCTTCAAGTGAACAGTGATCAGCGGTCAGTGATCAGTTCACAGGTAATAGAGAAAGACCGGGATCGTGGACGGGAATGAGGCCGCGAAGACGATGAGACCGGTGAGGAGCGCCAGGTCGAACCAGTTGCGGCGCAGTGAGCCTGGGGCCGTCGCCGCGGGTTCCGAGTCGAGGCGGCTGAGCACCGAGGGCCAGAGATCGCGAGCCGGCTCGGCATCCGGCTCGACTGGCGGAAGGGCGTGCTTGAGCAGTTGTTTGATTCGATCGTCGTCGATTCGTTTTCCGGGGTGTGCATTCATGGCTTGATTCCTTGTCGTTCCAGATCTTTTCTCAACAATCGAAGGGCGCGAAAGACGCGCAGTTTCACGGCGGTGACCGTAATGCCGAGTGCGGCGGCCACTTGTTTGTGCGGCTGTTTCTCAACAACGGCGAGAACTGCCGCAGTGCGCAGGCGATAAGGCAATCGCGCGAACGCCTGCGCGGTTCTGCGGCGAATGTCGGCAGTGACGCCGGGATCGGCCGCGGGCGCGGAGGGAAGATCGGCAAGAACCTGGTCGGTGAGCTCAACTTCAGGCCGCCGCGCGCGGAGCCAGTCGAGTGCAGCGCGCGTAGCAATGCGACGCGCCCAGGGCTCGAAAGAACGTTCGGACTGAAAACGCGCATGTGCTCGATGGATGCGCCAGAACGTCTCGACCGTGAGATCTTCAGCGGCCGAGGGATCGCGAACGATGCGCAGGATCCAACCGTAAACGGCGCGCTGATGCATGCGGAAAAGCGATTCGAATGCGTCGAGATCACCTTGCTGAAAGAGATCCAGCACGCTGCTCGCTCGTTCCGGCATCCGTCTTCCCTTCCTGATTGGGTTTACGGGTGTGACCGCAGAAAGGTTACACGAAGAGGTAGGGAGCAGGGAGCAAGGGCGCGAGGGAGCGGACTACGAAAAGGCAGGGAGCAAGGGCACGAGGGAGCCCCGGGACTGTCGATATAAAGCGATTTGGCGCGTTGACGGTTCGTTGACAGAGAAGGAACGCGGCGATTAGAGTGGGCCGCTGAGGGCACAAGAAACTCTACGCAGGAAAGCGCAACCGATGATTTTGTGGTTCATTCGGGGGCCATCCCACCCTTGCGGCAAAGACCAAGGCGCCGCAAGGATGGGGCAACGAGACGGGAGAGGACGACGATGATTGGAATGCGGATGGTGGTGACGGGGCTGGTTGTGCTGGGAGCGGCGAGGCTGGCGCCGGCGCAGAGTGCGGAGAAGCCTGCGTACCTGAATCCGAATCTGCCTGCCGAGCAGCGCGCGGCCGACCTGGTGCACAGGATGACGCTCGAGGAGAAGGCGAGCCAGCTGGTGAACCAGGCGCGCGCGATTCCGCGGCTGGGCGTGCCGGGCTACGACTGGTGGAGCGAGGCGCTGCACGGTGTGGCTGTGAACGGCACCACCGAGTTTCCGGAGCCGATCGGGCTGGCGGCGACCTTCGACACGGCGAAGATTCACGAGATGGCCGTGGACATCAGCACCGAGGCGCGGGTCGTGCATGAGCAATCGTTGGCTGCAAATGGCGGGGACAGCGTCATTTTTCATGGGCTGGATTTCTGGGCGCCGAATATCAACATCTTTCGTGATCCCCGGTGGGGGCGCGGCCAGGAGACGTACGGCGAGGATCCGTTTTTAACGGCGCGGATGGGCGTGGCGTTCGTGACGGGAATGCAGGGCGACGATCCGCATTATTACCGCGTGATCGCAACGCCGAAGCACTTTGCCGTGCACAGCGGGCCGGAGCCGACACGCCACAAAGCTGACGTGACGGTGAGCAAGCATGATGAGCTCGACACGTATCTGCCGGCATTTCGCGCGGCGGTGACGGAAGGCAAGGCTGACAGCGTGATGTGCGCCTACAACAGCATCAACGGAGAGCCTGCGTGCGCGAACGAGTTTCTGCTCGATGACCAGCTTCGCGGCAAATGGGGATTCCAGGGATACGTGGTGTCGGATTGCGGCGCGGTGCGCGACATCTTCGAGAATCATCACTACGAGCCGACGCAGGCGCAGGCCTCGGCGATCAGCCTGGAGCGCGGGATGGACAACGAGTGCGTCGATTTTCGCGCCAAGGTCACTGACGATCACGACTACAAGCCGTATCTTGACGCAGTGAAAGAGGGATACCTGAAGGAAAGCGAGATCGACACGACGCTGATCCGGTTGTTTACGGCGCGCGTCAAGCTGGCGATGTTCGATCCGCCGGAGATGGTGCCTTATACAAAGATCGACTCAAGCGAACTGAATAGCGCGGCGCATCGTGAGCTGGCGCTGAAGCTGGCGAATGAGTCGATGGTGCTGTTGAAGAACGATGGCGTGTTGCCGCTGAAATCGACTGGGACAAAGATCCTGGTGGTGGGGCCGCTGGCGGATCAGACGCCAGTACTGCTGGGTAATTACAACGGGATTCCTACGCACACGGTGTCGATCCTGGAGGGAATGAAGAAGGAGTTTGCTGGCGACACGGTCAACTACGTGCAGGGAACGGGATTCCTGAGCACAGCAACGGAGCCGGTGCCGAACGCGGTGCTGACGACGGATGGACAGCCGGGAGCGAAGGCCAGCTATTTCAGCAAAAACATCGTCGGGTTCACGAACAATGAGAGCTCGATAGGAACTGCGCTGGCGACTCGCATCGAGGCGGGAATCGATACGACGGCTGAGACGGTGCCGGCCGCCGCAGCCGACGCCAAGCCGCTGACAGTGAAATGGGAGACAACGCTGACACCGAAAGAGACGGGCGATTACAGCCTGGGGATCGAGACGGATGGGTTCTTCCGGCTGTTTCTTGACGGCAAGAGTGTGACCACCGCGAACTATCCGCACGGAGTGGAGACGCACATGGGCCAGGTTCATCTTGAAGCGGGCCATCCGTACCGAGTGGTTGTGGACTATCAGCGGACCGATGACAATGCGCCTCTGCACGTGAGGCTGTTGTGGCACAAGGTCGATCGGGGCATTGATCCGGCAGTAGTAACGGCCGCGCAAAACGCCGACGTTGTGGTGGCTGTCGTGGGAATCACCAGCAAGCTTGAAGGCGAGGAGATGCTGGTGAGCGAGCCGGGCTTTAAAGGCGGCGACCGGACAAGCCTGGATTTGCCGGAGCCCGAGCGCAATCTGCTTGAAGCTGTGGCGTCGGCGCACAAGCCTCTGGTAGTGGTATTGACCAACGGCAGTGCGCTGGCGGTGAACTGGGCAAATGAACACGCGAACGCGATTCTCGATGCGTGGTATCCCGGCGAAGAAGGTGGAACGGCGGTGGCGGAGACGCTTTCGGGAGCAAACGATCCTGCAGGACGGCTGCCGGTGACCTTCTACAAAAGCGTGGATCAGTTGCCGCCGTTCGAAGACTACGCAATGAAGGGAAGGACGTATCGCTACTTCAGCGGGACACCGCTTTATCCATTCGGCTATGGGCTCAGCTATACCAAGTTCAGTTACAGCGATTTGAAGGTTCCCAGCGGCGCGGTGCATGCGGGAGACACTGTTGTGGTTCAAGCGACGGTGACGAACACGGGTATGCACGCGGGCGATGAAGTGGCGCAATTGTATTTGAGTTTTCCGCCGGTTGCGGGCGCGCCGTTGCGTGCGCTGCGGGGATTTGAGCGCGTGCACCTGGAGCCGGGCGCATCAACGACGCTGCATTTTGAGCTGAAGCCGCGCGACATGAGCATGGTCACCGAGGCGGGCGAGCCGGTGGTGGCGACAGGCGAATATCACGTGAGCATCGGCGGAGGGCAACCGATCGCCGGAGCAGAGTCGGTGGCCGGCGGCTTCGCGGTTGAGGGCACGCTGAAACTTCCGGAATAAGTTGTTTTGATTCAGCAAAATGAGGTGATTCCGGCTCCTCAAGGGCTTGGTTTTTGGCGGCGCCTGCGTCAAGGGGTGGTTGAGCCGCCGTCCCAGAATTGAGAAACGGAATCACTAAATTAATAAATGGTTTAATTACATAGAGATATACAGGGGAGGACCTCGCCGGAGATCACCGGAGAGGGCGGGAAAAGGCCGCGATCTTCCACATCCGTTTGAGCCGCCGGGTGTAGACTTCGTTGTAGCCCGGTTTCGACTTCCTCACCGCCGGGTAAACAACCGTGGAACGTTGCGGTTGTTGAGGTTTTATGGACGCCATATTCTCCGGATCGTCTTTCTCCAACCAAAATCCATCTCCATTTCAGTTCAGAAGTTGCACCGTTGTTGAGTCTTCCAGCCGGAGGCCCAGGCGGACCCGGAATTTCTCCGGCCGTCGTGGAGATTTCTGATGGCCGATCTTGCGACGGCAGTTCCAGTCATTTCATCGAGTCGACCCCTGACTGAGCGTGGCCCTAAGAGTGATTCGAGCCGCGCCGGTGTGTGGATCTTCGCGCTGGCCTTGTTAAGCGGGCTGGCTTACATCGGCGTTCACGTAGCCAAAGACTTGGACAGCGTGACCGTTACCAGCGTCTGGCCGTATCTTCTGCTGGGGTTGGCATTGCTGATCGCGCTCGGGTTTGAGTTTGTGAACGGTTTTCACGACACGGCGAACGCGGTGGCCACAGTGATTTATACAAATTCACTGGCGCCGAACATCGCCGTGGTGTGGTCGGGGCTTTGCAACCTGGCGGGCGTTCTGTTTTCGTCGGGCACTGTAGCCTTTGCGGTCATCACCCTGCTGCCGGTCGAGCTGATTTTGAAGGTGAGCTCCGGGACCGGCTTCGCCATGGTGTTTGCGCTGCTGATCGCGGCGATCTTGTGGAACCTGGGCACGTGGTGGTTTGGTTTGCCGGCATCGAGTTCGCACACCATGGTCGGCTCCATCATCGGCGTGGGGCTGGCCAGCCAACTGATGAATGTGCACCGCGGCGTTTCCGGCCTGGATTGGGGACAGGTGATCAAGGTCCTCGAGGCTTTGCTGATCTCGCCGCTCCTGGGCTTTGCGCTGGCAGGAATTGTGATCCTGCTGGCGAAGCGCCTGATCCGCGTGCCGTCGCTCTACGAAGCGCCCAAAGGGAAAGAACCGCCGCCGTGGCCCATTCGCGCACTGATGGTGCTGACATGCACGGGGGTCAGCTTCTTCCACGGGTCGAACGACGGGCAGAAGGGAATGGGCCTGATCATGCTGATTTTGATCGGGACCGTCCCCACCGCGTACGCGCTGAATCACGCCGTGAGCCCGATGGAGGTGCAGAGCTTCATCGCCGCATCGGAGCAGGCCGGGCACATCCTCGACCAGCACGTGAATCCGGAGGTGGCGCTTGATCCGGACGCGCGCGCCGAGGTCACGAGGTACATCCAGACGAAAGAACTGCAGCCGGACACCCTGCTGGCGGTGAGCCTGCTGGTGAAGGAAGTGAATCGCGAAGTGGTGGGATACAAGAGCTTCACGTCGGTTCCAGCGCGCGATCAGGCAAACGTGCGCAACGATATGTACTTGACCGGTGCGGCTCTGCGGCAGATGGAGCAGGCCCACAATCCTTCGTTCAGCGTTGGGGAAACCGCTGTGCTGAAGGACTACCAGACCAAGTTGGATAAGAGCACAAAATTCATTCCGACCTGGGTTAAGGTGGCTGTGGCGCTTGCGCTTGGCCTGGGCACGATGGTGGGCTGGCGGCGCATCGTGATTACGGTTGGCGAGAAGATCGGCAAGGAGCATATGACGTATGCCCAGGGGGCCAGCGCCGCGCTGGTGACGATGGCGACGATCTTCGCAGCCGACAACTTTGGACTGCCGGTGAGCACGACGCACATCCTGAGCTCAGGAGTGGCCGGGACCATGGCCGCGAACGGCAGCGGCTTGCGGTTGTCGACTGTGCGCAATATCGCGGCAGGATGGGTGTTCACGCTGCCGGCGGCAGCGCTGCTTTCGGGTGTGCTTTACTTCCTGTTCCACACATTGTTCTAGGCCATTGGCTTCCGTGGTTGAAGGGCGTCCGGCGTTCCCGGGCGCTTTTTTGTTTCTTGCCTGCAGGACCCTTTTCGGGAGGCACGCTTGAATATTCAATTGCCATTCACCTGTTATTCATAGTGGTCGGATATCCATTGGTGATCCGGAGCATGCCGCCCCCAGCGGCCTTCGGACAATTCCCCATTTCCGTCCCGGAGTTCGCCAATGGCCGATATGGCAACGACAGCAGGAGTTCTGTCGAAGGGCAGTTCGCTTCTCGATCGCAAGATGAAGAAATCCTCCGCCTGGATCAGCGGTGTGGTCGTTGCAATCGCGCTACTTGGCGGGCTGGCCTACATCGGGTTCCATGTAGCCAACGATCTGAGCAATATCACGGTCGTGAGCATCTGGCCCTTTGTGCTGCTGGCAGTGGCGCTATTGATCGCACTCGGATTCGAGTTCGTCAACGGCTTCCATGACACAGCAACGCAGTAGCCACGGTGATCTACACGCACTCGCTTGACCCCAACATCGCCGTGGTTTGGTCAGGCCTGTGCAATCTGGCCGGCGTGCTCGTTTCAAGCGGGGCGGTTGCCTTTGCTGTCATCACGCTGCTGCCGGTGGAATTGATTCTGCAGGTAAGTTATGGCGCCGGATTTGCGATGGTGTTTGCGCTGCTGATTGCGGCAATCATCTGGAACCTGAGCACCTGGTGGTTCGGGCTGCCGGCATCGAGTTCGCACACCATGGTCGGCTCCATTATCGGCGTGGGCGTCGCCAACCAACTTATGAGCGTACATTCAGGCACCTCTGGCGTGGATTGGGGACAAGCCACCAAGGTCTTCCAGGTGCTGCTCATCTCGCCCCTTGTCGGCTTCGGCGCGGCCGCTTTGCTGCTGCTGCTCTCCAAGCTGTTTATCGTTACCAAGTGGGCCAAGAGTTTCGCCGTCCTCTTCGACGCGAACCACAAGAAGCCCCTTTGGATGATTCCGGTTATTGCGATCACGGGAATCCCCGGGGCCTACCTGTTTTTGTGGGTCGCTCCCATGGTGTTCGGTGTCTTCGGAACTCCGGGGATGGCCGTATGGAAGCCGATCAAGTATTTCGCAACCTGGAATCCCCCAGTTGGTCTCATCGCCACGATGGTCCTGGTGGGTCTCGTTTGCTCGTACCTCGTGGCCTTGTTTGCCAGAATCGTCATCGAAAATGCCGACGTGCTGTTTAGCGCGCCTGCAGGGAGCACTCCTCCACCGTGGCCGATTCGCGCCTTGCTGATCTTCACCTGTTCGGGCGTGAGTTTTGCGCACGGCTCGAATGACGGACAGAAGGGGATGGGGCTGATCATGTTGATCCTGATCGGCACAGTCCCCACAGCTTATGCGCTGAACCACGCAGTGAGCGCGAGGGACCTGCAGACGTTTATTACCGTTTCGCAACGAGCCGACGACGTTCTGAACCGGCATGTGAGTTCACTGGGCGTCCTTGGTCCGGATCCGCGAGCCACGGCAACGCAATATATAGCCACCAAAGAGCTTCAGCCCGACACGATCCTGGCGCTGCGCGAGTTGGTGAACGACTTGAGAAACGATGTCGCGCTCTACAAGGATTTCAAGGCGGTTCCCGCGAATCAGCAGACCAACGTTCGCAATGACATGTATGTGGCGAGCGAGGCCATCCGGCTAATGCAGAAGAGCCACAACCCGGCTTTCACGCCCGATGAAAACGCCGTGCTGACAAATTACAGGGGCCAGGTAGACAAAGCGACGAAATTCATTCCCGGCTGGGTGAAGGTGGCCGTGGCACTGGCGCTTGGCCTGGGCACGATGGTCGGGTGGAAGCGCATCGTTGTGACGGTGGGCGAGAAGATCGGCAAGGAACACCTGACGTATGCGCAGGGCGCTTGCGCCGAACTGGTGGCGATGGGAACGATCATGGCCGCGGACAACTTCGGGCTGCCGGTATCGACGACACACGTGCTGAATTCGGGCGTCGCGGGAACCATGGCGGCCAACAGGAGCGGCTTGCAGTTCTCAACGATTCGCAATATCGCGGCAGCGTGGGTGTTCACGCTGCCGGTCGCGGCGCTGCTTTCAGGAGCGCTGTTCTGGCTTTTCAGGCAGGTGGCACATTAGTTTTTTGAGATTGCAGAGGTGGGGGCGTCCGGCGGGGTCGTGCGCCTTTTGTTTGCGTGCAGGCTGGCCGGAGTTCCTGACTATTGGGCTGCATCCGATTCGAACAATCGGAGGATCTCCGGATTGCCAGATTGAGCGGCGAGTTGTTTGAAGGGACGTCCCTGGGTATCGCTGGCTTGGCGAAGCGCTGGAAATCGCTGAAGGAATCGACGAACCCAATCGATGTGGCCTCGCTGGATCGCGAACGCGAGGTCAGCAAGCTCGATCCCAAGAAAGGCGCCCATCTCGCGGAGATACTCAATCGCCCATCCCGCAGGCGTCGCCCCGAATTGCGAGTCGGTAGCATTGACTGCCGCGCCTTGCTGCACGAGGAACTTGACGACGGGGCGATGCCCACCAAGCGCTGCATAGTGAAGTGGCGTCGCACCCTCTTCATCTTTCTCGCTGACCCACGCCGGATGATCGCGAACGATGACCTTTACGTCTTCCAATGCGCCGCGTTTTGCAGCATCGATCAGCTTTTCGAACTCATCCATCGGGGACCTCCCTGCGGGAGAGCAGTGAGTTTGAGAATAGCAGCGGGTACGCTGCGGAGTTTGGTGTGACTGTCGTTCGCAACTGCGTTGATATGAAATACGAAGGTTTGCGACACAGAGCAAAAACGCTTTCAGCGCCTCTACTTTGGGAGCAAGTGCGGCACCAGGTTGGGGAAAGAGGCGGAGGGAAAGGCACATCCGGTACCATACAGAATGGCGCCTGAGTTCTGAGGGGGCGCCTGATGCGCACATGAGCCTGAAAGCGAAGCTTGAAGCTGTGATTTATGCCGCTGACGAGCCGGTGATGCCGGCCCAACTGGCCGCGTTGTTTGCTGACGAAGCGTTGGAGTGGAAGGCCGAGCAGGATGCCGCGGCGGCGAAAGTCCGCGAAGCGGCGCCGGAAACGCCGCAGAATTCGGCGTCGCAGCTCAACGATGCTTTTCCTTACCTTGAGCTGGAGCCGGTTGCAACTGGCGAGGCGGAAGAAGAAGGTAAGACTGCGGGCGAAGAGGTTGAAGATGAGAGCTCGGGATCAAAGAGACCAGATGACTCCGGGCAAGCTCCGCAAGAAACGGAATCATTGCCTGAGACCGGCGAAGCGAGCGCGGAAGCTGCTGCAGAACCCGGACCAGCGGACGACGGTGCGATCGAAGCGGAAGCGAAACGGGCTGCGAAGTTGCGCGAGCGCGAGGTGCGCACCGTAATCAGGCAGCTGCTGGACGAGCTGATCGCAGAGTACGCAGCGGACGGGCGCGGCATTGAGATTCGCGAGATTGCCGGCGGATATCGAATGGCTACGAAGCCGGAGTGCCATGACGCGGTGCGCTCGTTTGTGAAGAGCCAGAAACCGCCGCTCAAATTGTCGATGCCGGCGCTGGAGACTCTGGCCGTGATTGCCTACAAGCAGCCGGTGACAGCGCCGGAGGTGAACGAAATTCGCGGCGTGGATTCGTCGGGAGTTTTTGGGTCGCTGCTGGCGCGCAAACTAATCACCACGGCGGGTCGCAAACCGGTTGTGGGCCGGCCGATTCTTTACAAGACCACGCGCGAGTTCCTTTTGCGCTTCGGGTTGAAAGATGTTTCTGAGCTGCCGTCGATGGAAGAGTTCGAAAAGATGGCCGCCAGCGAACTGGAAGAGCCGGAGCTGGAAGCGGGCGCGGAAACGGCGGCGCCTGCGACCGAGGAGTTCAACCCCGATCTCAGTGTCGAGCAGAATGAGCGAGCGCCGGAAGCGGAATCGGAATCTAACCCAGACGGCTCGACACAAAGTGGCGAGCGCGCACCGGGCGATCCCGAGTAATCAGGAACCGAGGCTTTCCCATGACGGAAAAAGTGAAACGGAAATCGGCCGCGCCTGCGGCAAAGCGCGCGTCTGCCTCAGTGGAGTCAGCGGCGCGGGCTAAAGAAACCAGCGCGAAGACGAAGAAGGCCGCGGCCAAAAAGAAAGTGGCGACGCCGAAGCCTGCCAAGGCAGGGGCTGCGAATGCCAAACCCGGGAAGGGCGTGAAAGCCGCCACAACAAGAGCTAAGCCGACGGCCGAGCGCGTGAAAGAGCGCGCCTCAAAGACGAGTGAGGCCAAACCGAAGGCTGCAGCTCCGGCAGCGAAGGCCCGGAAGACGAAAGCCAAAGTTGAGGTGAGTTTCGCCGGATATGGGATTGGCGACCCGGTTGTTGATCCGGTCGGGGACACGACGGATGGCGAAGGCCGAACCTACACGGGCGAAGCCGAAGCTCACGCGAAGGTGGAGATGGAGGCGTTTCGGGCCGACACGAACCTGGCGGCGATGGACGCGGGCCTGGAAGCCGGGCGCGGAGCGGCGCAGCTGGCGAAGGAAGAGCGCGCAAGGCAAGCGGCGAAGGACGAGGCGGCGGCGGCGACAGATACGGAGGCCGCGGCTGACTTTGCAGGTGCGGACGAGGCGCGGGAGCCGGGCAAGCTCGAACGGCTGCAGAAGATTTTGTCGAAGGCCGGAGTTGCCAGCCGCCGGCGCGCAGAAGAGATGATCGTAGCGGGCCGCGTGATGGTGAACGGCCAGGTGGTGACAACGCTGGGAAGCAAGGCCGATGCCACGCGCGACCATATTCGCGTGGACGGAAAACTGCTACATGGCGCGGAGCGGCACCGGTATTTCCTGCTGAACAAGCCGAAGGGCTTCGTGACCACGGTTAGCGATCCCGAAGGCCGGCCTACGGTGATGCAGTTCTTCGCAAAGATGCATGAACGGGTTTATCCGGTGGGAAGGCTTGACTACCAAAGCGAAGGCCTGCTGTTGATGACCAACGATGGCGAGCTGGCCAACTTGCTGACGAAGGCCGGATCGGGAGTGGAAAAGACTTACCTGGTGAAGGTTGCTGGACAACCAAGCGAGGCGGAACTGGAGCGGCTGCGCGGCGGTGTGGCGATCGAGAAAAGCGAGAAGGGCTCGGAGCATGTGCAGACGGCGCCAGCGCGAATCCATCAAGTGCGCCATGGCGACAACCCCTGGTATGAGGTGGTGCTGACCGAAGGACGAAACCGCGAGTTGCGCAAGATGTTCGCTGCAATCGGACATTTTGCCGAGAAGATTCGGCGCGTAGGATACGGGCCGCTCGTGCTGGACGTGGAGCCGGGGAAGATGCGCGAGCTATCGGCGGATGAAGTGAACGCCCTGCGGTTGACCGCTGAGGGCAGGATCAAGCCGCGGCGTGTCAATCTGGACCGGGTGCTGCCGAAGGAGGCGGGGATTGCGACGGAGAAGCACTTCGAGAAGCGGAGCGTGCGCGGCGGAGGCAAGCGGTTCGATCGGCCAGTTGGCCGCGGCAACAAGGCGGGATTTGGCGGGCGGCGGGAAAGCCGGCCATTCTCCGGACCGAAGCCGACGGGTGAGAAACGTGGTTTCGATCGCCCGCAATTTGAAAAGCCGAGTTTTGACAGGCTGCACATCGAACGGGCAACGAACGGTCCCGAAGGTTTGGCCAAGAGGACCAGATTTGAAGGGCGGAAGCCATTTGTTGGAGGGAAGAGACCTTTCGGTGGAGGGCGGCCTGCGTCGGGACCGAAGCGCGAATTTGCCCGGCCGAAATTCGATCGGCCGAGAACTGACAAGCCGGGAGTTGAGAAGCGCGGATTTGACAGGCCACGATTCGAGAAGCGGACGGGAGAGCGGGAAGCGAGTGGCCTGCGGGATTTTGTTGAGCGACCGAAGTTTGATGGGCGGAAGCCGTTTGCGGGAGGGAAGAGACCTTTTGGCGGAGGGCGGCCCTCGTCGGGAGCCAAGCGCGAGTTCGGGGGTCCACACGGTGATCGGCCACGGTTTGATCGGCCCGGAACTGAGAAACCGAGATTTGAAAAGCGCGGATTTGAGAAGCGGAGTTTTGACAGGCCGCGCTTCGAGAAGCCGGGGTTCGATAAGCCGGGATTTGGCGGCAGACCCGGCAGACCAGCGGAGGGCCGGCGGGAAGATGCGCCGCGCAAGCCGTTCCAGCCGCAGGGGGATCGAGCAGGTGGCTTCAATAGACCGAACAGTCCGAATAGGCCGGGCGGCTCCGGACGGCCGAAGCCTGGGTTCGGCGGACGGCCGGGCGGGTTCGGAGGTCCTCGGCGTGATGGCGACCGCGGTGCTGGGCGGCCAGGCGGTAGGCGCAGTTTCGGCGGGCGGAAACGCGGGTAGGACAATGATCGCCAAATCAGAGGCTCGGTGGGGAGATTCCGATGGCGAATGCGTTTGGCAAAGATATTCTGATTCAGGCGCCGGATCAGAAGGCAGTAGCCGATTTCTATGTGAAGCACCTTGGCTTCACAATCACTGGCGAGCACGACCGGTGGATTGACCTGCACGGCGACCACATCAACCTGTTTATTGAAGAGGGACCGGCGCTTGGCCCTGTGCTCGAGGTGACAGTGGCTGACGTGGAAGAGGCGAAGGCGCGGTTGGTGGCGGGCGGATGCGAGATCGTGAAAGATGAGCCGGAATTTCCTCGCTGCTATGTGAAGGACCCCTACGGGCTGATTTACAACCTGACGAAGTAATTTGTTACTGGCACCTATAAAAGGCAGCAGGTCTTTCGACTTTCTGCGTCCGACTTTGCGGGTTGCGGTTGCTCAAGATGACAAATCAGTCGAGTTTGTTGGAAAGCTTGGCGGTTTTTTCTTCACGGAAACGGCGCATGCGGCCGACGAGCGAGGCCGGGCCGCTGACCGTGAGATGGACGAGATTCCCCTCGTATGCGCGCGTGTGAATGATCATGCCGGCTTCAACGGCTGCGAGCACGGCGCCTTCGTGCTGCGGAATGCGAAGCTCCGCGTCAACGACGGGATCGGAGCGCAGAGCGGCATCGATGGCGGCGAGGAGAGACTCGACACCCTCGCCGGTAAGCGCCGACACGGGCGCTACCGCGCTATCACCTTTTGGACAGGTGTTGGTGCGAGACAGCAAAGCCGCGCGCTCATCTTCAGAGAGCAGGTCGATCTTATTCAGGACTTCGATGCGGGGCTTGGCAAGAGATTCGAGCTCGCCGAGGACTTTTTCGACCTGGGCTTTTTGTTCTTCGCCATAGCTCGATGAAGCGTCGCGCACGTGGATGAGCACCTCGGCCTGCTCGACTTCTTCAAGCGTGGCGCGAAAACTCGTAACCAGCGTGTGAGGAAGATTGCGGATGAAGCCGACCGTGTCAGACAGCAGCACGCGCCGGCGGCTGGGCAGTTCAACGGCGCGCAATTTGGGGTCGAGCGTGGCGAACATGCGGGACGAGGAAAGCACCTGCGCACCGGTGACGCAGTTGAACAACGTGCTTTTGCCCGCGTTGGTGTAGCCGACGAGTGCGACGGTCGGAACGGGAACAGCTTCGCGGCGCTGACGCTGCTGGCGGCGCACGCGGCGGACACCTTCAAGATCGAGCTTGAGTTGATCGATGCGGCGCTGAATGCGGCGGCGGTCGGTTTCCAGCTGTGTTTCGCCGGGCCCGCGGGTGCCAATGCCGCCGCCCAATTGCGACATGGCTTTGCCGCGGCCGGTGAGGCGCGGGAGCATGTACTCGAGCTGGGCGAGTTCCACCTGCAATTGGCCCTCGCGGGTGCGGGCGTGGCGGGCAAAGATGTCGAGGATGAGCTGGGTGCGATCGAGGACGCGGCAGGGTAAGGCGGCCTCGAGGTTGCGCAGTTGCGTGGGTGAAAGGTCGTGATCGAAGAGAACGAGGTCGGCTTGCGTGGAAGCCGCGATGCCGGCAATCTCTTCCACTTTGCCGGAGCCGATGAGCGTGGCCGGATCGGGCTTGGGGCGGCGCTGCATAAGTTCAGCCACGACCTGACCGCCGGCGCTCAAGAGGAGTTCGCGGAACTCAGCGAGAGATTCTTCGGCGCCGAGGTCCGGAGATCCGTTTGTGCGGTTTCTGGAGTTCTGTATGCGAGGGGTTTGTTGAGATGCAGACGGCGTGGAGGGAGTGGCGGGTGGTGGATCTGACTCCCGGCACACTTCCGCTGCTCGTGCGCTCAACGCACTTGCATTGTTGGCGCGCGAGCGGATCCCGAATTCCACCCCCACCAGGATGGCGCGCTCGCGCCGGTCGTGAGAGTGGTCAGGATCGGCCGCGGATGGCACGCGCTTTCCATGCCTCCGCCCGCCTGGAGCGGTGGACGGCGAGGCTCCAGGACCGCTGCGAACGCTGCCCATCCGGTACGCCTCGCCCTTCAAATCGAGGACGCTCCGCCGCTATCGCTGTTCCGCAGTCGACTGAGAAATCGTCGACACCGGTACGGGCGACGGACCCATTCCCGTCGTAACACCAGCCGGGCGATGTTCGCTATGGATCACGCTCCGGTTGCTTACCACGGTTGATATCGCGTGTTTGAAAATCAACTGTTCCTGGCTATTGTTCTCCAGGAGCACGGAATATTTGTCGAAGGACCGGATTTTCCCGGTCAGCTTCACTCCGCTGACCAAATAAATCGTAATCGGGGATTTGTCCTTCCGAACCGTGTTCAGAAAGGTGTCCTGAATATTTTGTGCCGGCTTGTTCTCCATGTGCCGATCTCCTGCTTTCTTCTTGAAGTTGTGTGCAACTGCTCTTGCCTCGTGAAACAGACTAGCGGGGGCGGCTCCGGAATTCCCGGCGCCGGTAAATCCCGCAATAATCCAACATTATAAAGGTTTTTGATGCATGTGAGCCGCGGGAAGGGTGCACGAAGCTTCGCCGGAAGTCACCATGGGTAACTCCGGGAAAACGGATTGGGGAGTGTGCCATTTTTTGACGCCACGAAAGAGTCACGCAGAGGGCTAAGGAACCAAAGGGTTTAGCGGAAACAGATTCCGCAGGGGTTTCCGCTATCTCAAGCCGGGGCACTGCCGATTCATTGGCTGATAGCATCGATGTGTGCAAGAAATTGACATTCCAACCGTTCACTCGGCCCACGCCGCGCAGCCTGCGCACCCCAACGTGCCGATGCTGGACTTGAAGCGACAATATCGTGTCCTCCACCAGGAACTGTTAGATGCGCTAGGGCGCGTGCTGGAGACGCAGCAGTTCATTCTTGGCGAGCATGTTGCGGCGTTTGAGCGCGCGGCGGCGGAGCAACTGGGCGTCGCGCAAGCACTGGGATGCTCCTCGGGGACGGATGCGTTGTGGCTGGCGCTCGCCGCGGCTGAGATTGGGCCTGGACAGGCCGTGGTGACCACGCCATTCAGTTTTTTTGCATCGGTGAGCTCAGTTATGAGGGTCGGGGCAACGCCGGTGCTGGCCGACATTGATCCGGTCACGTTCAATCTTTCGCCTGCGGCCGTGGATACAGTCCTCAACGGCTCACGCGGAACGCATGTGCGCGCGATATTGCCTGTCCACCTTTATGGCCAGTGTGCTGACTGGAATTATTTTGCGCAGCTTGGGCGGGAACGTGGATTGATCCTGATCGAAGACGCGGCGCAGGCGTGGGGCGCGGCCTGGAAGGGGAAGAAAGCAGGCGGGCTGGGCGACGTGGCGGCGTTCAGTTTCTATCCCACCAAGAATTTGAGCGCGGCAGGCGATGCGGGGATGGTGACAACCAACTCCGCAGAGTTGGCTGAGCGCGTAAAGATGCTGCGCCAGCATGGAATGCGGCGTCGCTACCACCATGACGAGCTCGGTTGGAATACACGCATGGATGGATTCCAGGGCGCGGTGCTCCAGGTGAAGCTCAAGTACATTGAGGCGTGGAATGAGGCGCGCGGCACGCTGGCTGCGCGCTACCATGCTCTGTTCGCGAAGGAAGGGGTGGCGGAGGCCGTGCCGTATCCGCAGCAGGGAGTGGTTTTGCCGCGGGAGGTGGAAGGGGCGCGGCATATTTGGCATCAATACGTAATTCGCGTTTCGCGGCGCGACGCATTGCGCGAGTTCCTGACATCGCGCGGCATTGGGTCGGAGATCTATTATCCGGTTCCGCTGCATCTGCAGGAAGCACTCAAGGGGCTGGGTTACAAAGAGGGCGATTTCCCTGAGGCGGAACGCGCCGCTCGCGAGGTGTTGGCGTTGCCTATCTTCCCGGAGCTGCGCGAGGATGAGCAGGAAACGGTGGTCAAGGCGATTGCGGAGTTTTTGAGCTGATAGTACCGGTGCCCTGTATCCCAGGTTCCAGAGTCGGGATCTGGGGGGACCCAATTTCTGTTGTGGTTCGAGATCCTCTCTACGGGTTGCAGTTCGCGCATTTAGGCTAATCAGACAGGAAGAGACTTTCATTCGGCTCCACATGAGGGGAGTGAGCGGGCTTGCGCATTGCGATCGATACCGGCGGGACGTTCACCGACTGCGTTTGTCTCGTCGACGGCAAACTGCGCGTGAAGAAACTTTTTTCGACGCCGAAAGACCCGTCGCAGGCGGTGCTCGATGGGGTGCGCGAGCTGGGAGGGGCAGAAGACGTGGAGGTGCGCCATGGCACCACCGTGGGCACCAACACGATGCTGGAGCGCACCGGCGCGCGCGTTGCATTTGTAACAACAGCGGGTTTTGAAGACACCATTGCGATCGGGCGGCAGGCGCGCGAGCGGCTATACGACTGGTTCGCGCCGATTCCGCAATGCCTTGTTCCACGGGAGTTGCGTCTTGGGTTGCGCGAGCGCGTGAGCTCTGAGGGCGAGGTACTGCTGTCGCCGGCGGATGAAGAGCTGGAAGCGCTGGCGGATGCGGTGCGCGCGAGCGGCGCAGAAGCTGTGGCGATCTCGCTGCTGTTTTCCTTTGCGCAGCCTGAAACCGAGCGGCGCGTGGAGGCGCCCCTGAGCAAGCTGGGGATTCCGGTTTCGGCATCGTACCGGATCTTGCCGGAGTTTCGCGAATACGAGCGCGCTTCGACGACAGTCGTAAATGCTTATCTTGCGCCGCACATGCAAAGCTACCTGCTGAGCCTGGAAGAGCGGATGAGTGAGCGATACAAAGGTGGGCGCGTCGACGTGATGCAGTCTTCGGGAGGGATTATTGCGGCGCGAGTGGGAGCGATGGAGCCGGTGCGCACCGTGCTGAGCGGGCCGGCAGGCGGCGTGGTAGGCGCATGCCGCATCGCGCAGTGGGCCGGGTTTGAGCGCATCATCGGCTTCGACATGGGCGGCACTTCGACAGATGTTTTTCTGGCCAACGCCGCGTCGGGCGCCGAGCGTACGAGCGAGTCGGTGATCGCGGGCGTGCCAATCCGCGTGCCGATGCTCGATATTCACACAGCGGGCGCGGGCGGCGGATCGATTGCGCGCTTCGATGCGGGCGGAATGCTGCGCGTGGGGCCGCATTCGGCGGGGGCAGATCCCGGGCCGATTTGCTTCGGCCACGGCGAGCGGGCGACGGTGACTGATGCAAATTTTGTGCTGGGGCGGATGGACGCAGAGAGCTTTCTGGGTGGCGAGGTGCGGCTCGACGGTGAGCGGACGCTGCGCGTGATGCGTGAGCAAAAGGGTACGGCGGGAACGGTAGAGGAGTTCGCGGCGGGCATCCTGCGCGTGGTGGAAACGCAGATGGAAAAGGCGATCCGAGTGATCAGCGTGGAGCGTGGATACGATCCGCGCGATTTTACCCTGGTCGCTTTTGGTGGAGGAGGGCCGCTCCACGCCTGTTCACTGGCGCGGGCACTACGGATTCCGAGGGTGCTGGTTCCAGCCATGCCCGGCGCGCTTTCAGCGATTGGAATTCTGCTGGCCGATACGGTGCGGGACTACTCGCGCACCGTGATGCTTCCGGGCGAAGCGATCGGGAACCTCGGCGCGACGTTCGGCGAGCTTGAAAAGCAAGGTGCGGCGGAGTTTGCTGCGGAGAATTTGAACGGAGTAGCGGAGCGCAGCGTGGATCTGCGCTATCTGCGACAAGGGTACGAGTTAAATGTTCGCTACGATCCGGTGAAACCGATGCTGTCGATCGAGGAATTTCA
Organism: uncultured Acidobacteriaceae bacterium; assembly: GCA_963751285.1. Lineage (GTDB taxonomy): Bacteria > Acidobacteriota > Terriglobia > Terriglobales > Acidobacteriaceae > Telmatobacter. The sequence continues at coordinate 307,338 of CAVVUE010000024.1, forward strand.
CACCTTGCATCGGCAACGCTACGGATTTGCCGATGCGGCGCGCCCAATAGAAATTGTGAATCTGCGATTGCGCATGATTGCGCCGAGCGAGCCGTATGAGCCGCAGAGAGAGAAGATCGCGCCGGGGGATGGCAGCGCTGCACACTACGCGGAGCGCGATGTGTACTTTGAGGGTGGGTTTCTGCCGACGCGGTTTTACAGCCGAGAGAATCTGGTTCCCGGCGATTCGATCCGAGGCCCTGCAATGGTGACCGAATACACCGCGGCGACCCTGGTGTTGCCGGGATGTACGGCGGCCGCGGATGGGTTGGGGAACCTTGTGATGGAGATTGGCGAGGAGGCCTGCGCGTGAAGAACGAATTGGCTGATCCTGTGGAGCTCACGATCTTTCAATGCGCCGTGCATTCCATTGCCGAGGAGATGGGCGCGGCGCTGCGGCGGACGGCGCTTTCGCCGAATATCAAGGAGCGGCGCGATTATTCGTGCGCGGTCTTCGACGGGCGTGGACGCGTGATTGCCATGGGCGATCACATGCCCGTGCACCTGGGATCGATGCCCATGAGCGTGCAGGCGGCGATTGAAGCGATTGATTTTGCGCCGGGCGACATTGTGATTCTGAACGATCCATACGCCGGCGGAACCCACCTGCCCGACATCACCATGGTGCAGGGAGTGTTTTGCGAGGACAGTGCAGAGCCGGTCTTCTATGTGGCGAATCGCGCGCATCATGCGGACGTTGGCGGCAAGTTTGCGGGATCGATGGGGCCGTCGACCAAGATCGATGAGGAGGGGGTGCGCATTTCGCCCGTGCGCATTCTGCGCGGCGGAGAGGTGGATCGCGAGGTGCTGGACGGAATTTTGCGGAACGTGCGCACACCCTGGGAACGCGAGGGCGACCTGGCCGCGCAGATCGGCGCGTGCCGGGTGGGCGAACAGCGCTTGCTTCAACTTGTGACGAAGTATGGCCTGGAGAAGTTGAACAGATGGACCGAGGAGCTTCTCGATTATTCTGAGCGGCTCGTGCGCGCGGAGCTTCATGCGATGCCGGCTGGAGAATTCGACGCGGATGACTGGCTCGACGGCGATGGCGTGACAGATGAGCCAATCCGTATTGCGGTGCGGCTGAAAATCGATTCTGCGGAGGGCGCGGTTGATGTGGATTTTGCTGGGTCGTCGCCGCAGGTTGCGGGCAGCGTGAATGCGGTTCGCGCGATCACGGTTTCAGCGTGCTTCTATGTGCTGCGCTGCCTGCTTGCAGAGGATGCGCCGGCGACGGAGGGAATTCTGCGGCCGGTTACAGTGCACGCACCGAAGGGTTCCATTGTGAACGCGCAGCCGCCTGCGGCAGTGGCCGGCGGCAACGTGGAGACTTCCCAGCGAATTGTCGATGTGCTCATGCGGGCTCTGGCACAGGCGATTCCGGAGCGAGTTCCGGCGGCGAGCGCGGGGACGATGAGCAATGTGACGATTGGCGGTTTGGATCGAAGGACGGCCGGGGCGACGGGAGAGCCCTTTGCGTATTACGAGACGGTGGCTGGGGGCATGGGCGCGCGGCCGGGACTGGACGGCATCAGCGGCGTGCACACGCACATGACCAACTCGTTGAATACGCCGGTTGAGGCGCTTGAATATGCGTATCCGCTGCGAGTGCGGCGGTATGGTTACCGGAATGGCTCAGGCGGCGAAGGAAAGTTTCGCGGCGGTGATGGCCTGATCCGCGAGATTGAGATGCTTTGCGATGCGGAGGTGACACTGCTGGCAGAGCGCAGAAAGTTCCGGCCGTACGGATTGCAAGGCGGTGAAGACGGAGTGCCGGGACGAGCAGTTGTGGCGAAGGCGGAGAAGGGCGAGGAAATTGAGTTACCAGGAAAATGCAGCCGGAAGCTGGCTAAGGGCGACGTGCTCCGGATTGAGACGCCGGGTGGCGGCGGGTGGGGAAAGCGGAAGTGAGAGGCGGAGTTCCCTGCCCCACCCAAGCAAAGCCTGGATGGGGCACCCTTAAAGAATGGCGCGAGAATGGAGCACCCTAACAAACTGCCGCGAAGGTGGGGTATCCAGATTTACGCGGACGGGGCTTTGACTTCGACGTGCGAGGCGGTCTCAACAAAGGTGGCCATAGCGGAGTGATCGAGCTCTCCTTTGCCATTGGCAATGAGGGACGACAGCATCTGTTGCACCTGCGCGGTGAGCAGCAGGCAGACGTTGTTGGCTTCGGCGGTCTTGAGCGCGTTGCGCAGGTCTTTTTGATGAAGGTTAATTTTGAAGCCGGGCTTGAAGTTGCGGGCGATGAGCATCGGGCCCTTGGCGTTGAGCACGGCGCTTCCGGCGAGACCATTTTTGACGGCGTTGAAGACAACTTCAGGATTGAGGCCGCAGCGCGTGGCGAGCGCAAGCGCCTCGCCCATGGCGGCGATGTTACAGGCAACCATGATTTGATTGGCGAGCTTGGTGGTATTGCCGGCGCCCACAGGACCGGTGAGCGTGACGCTTGAGCCCATGCACTTGAGGATTGGCTCGGCTTTCGCAAAGACATCCGGCTTGCCGCCGGCCATGATGGCGAGAGTGCCGTCGATGGCCTTGGGCTCGCCGCCGCTGACGGGCGCGTCGAGAAAATCAACATTCTTCTGCGCGGCCGCCGCGGCGATTTTTTGCGACACGAGCGGGCTAATGGAGCTCATGTCGATGATGAGCGAGCCGGGCTTTGATCCCGAGAGGATTCCATTCGGGCCGAGGACAACTTCCTCAACTTCGGGACCATCGGGCAGCATGGTGATCACGATAGGCGCGCGTGCGGCTACGTCGGCGTTCGAAGCGCCGCGTTGCGCACCATCGGCGACCACAGTGTCGAGCTTTGCGGAAGTGCGGCCATAGGCGATGACTGTGTGGCCGGCGTTTAAAAGATTCCTGAGCATGGGACGGCCCATGATGCCGAGCCCGACAAATCCAATCGTTGCCATGGTTGATCTCCTTTGGGTCTTATCCTTCTGGTAGGCTCTTACTCGAATCGAAGAAGGGAATGTGCACAACTACTTCAACTATTTTACCGAGATCGAGGAGCGCTTTCAGCAGCGGCGTGGATCGCTGCTGCTGCTCTCGACGCTGGATTGGGCGCTGATCGAGACGTGGCGCGAAGCGGAGATTCCACTGGAAGCGGCTCTGCGCGGAATCGATGCGGCGTTCGACAAATACGAAGCGCGAAAGAATAGGGCTCGGATGCAGCGCATCAACGGGCTGGCATGGTGCGCGCAGGCAGTGATCGAAGCCGCGATGGAGTTGAAAGAAGCCGCAGCTGGATCGGCTCCTGCAGCGGGGGTGGAACGTGAATCGGGGTTCGAGCACGAGCGGGTGGCTGCGCATCTTACAGCGGCTGCGGAAGCCCTGGATGCGGCGACGGTCGCGACCGAGGCGTGCTGTGCGACCGCCGGGCGATTGCGGGAACTGGCTGCCGAGGTGCTTGATTGCGGCAAAGAGAAATCAACGGCTGTCGATCTGGAGGTTTTGGAGCGCTCGCTGACGGTGCTTGAAGAGAAGCTTTTCGCCGCGCTCACTGCGGCCGCGCCGGAAGAACTGCTTGTCGGCTTGAAGGAGCATGCGGCTCGCGAGCTGGCTCCCTATCGCAGCCGGATGGGTGCAGTGCAACTGCGGCAGGTGGAACGCCAGTTTGTGCAGAAGCAGTTGCTGGTGCACTACAATTTGCCGCGGCTGAGCCTGTTTTACATGAGCCAGCAATGAAGAAGCGCGCAGGTCAAAATGCACCCCGTGGGGCCGCAGCGGCGCTGAAGATTGCGCAGCAGGCAGCGGAACTCCCGCTGGTGCAGATTGAGAAGCCGGTTTATGGCGGAGCGTTTCTGGCGCGCGTGGAAGGCAAGGCTGTGTTTGTACCGCTTACGCTGCCGGGCGAGCAGGTGCGCCCGCGCGTGGTTGAGGAAAAGCGCGGCTACGCCACGGCCGAGGTGGAGGAGATTGTTGTTCCCGCCGCGGAACGGATTGCGCCCAAGTGCAGGCATTTTGGCGCGTGCGGCGGATGCCAGTATCAGCATGCGGACTATGCCACTCAGTTGGTATTCAAGCAGGCCATTCTGCGCGAGACACTGGAACGAGGTGGCGTTTCGGTGCCGCAAAGATTTGCTGTACTGGCCGGCGAGCCGTGGGCGTACCGGAATCGCATTCGCGTTGCATTCGATGCCGAAGGATATGCGGGTTACCGCGGACGAAGGTCGCATGCGCTGATCCGGATTGGGGAATGCCCGATCGCTGCTCCGCTGCTGGTGCGGGCCGCGCTGGCTGCGGGTGAGATCGTCCGGGAACTTCCTGCGCGATTGCGGCCTGCGGAGATTTCGCTCTTTTGCGATGCTGCAGAAACTGCGCTGCTGGTGAGCGTGGTGACTGCGGGGAGCGGGACGCGATGTTTTGAGGAGTTTGCGCAGAGATTCGCGGACAGAGTTCCCGAGACAACGGGCATTGAGCTTGAGGCCGACGGCGGCCGCGGAAAAACGCCGCGAAGCGTGGCGCAGTGGGGAGCAAATTCCCTGCTCTACCGTGCTGCCGGATTCGACTATCGCGTGGACCAGGGCGCGTTCTTTCAAGTGAATCGCTGGCTGGTCGATCCGCTCGTGGATTGTGCGACAGGCGGGCATCGTGGCGGCGTGGCGTGGGATCTTTTTGCGGGAGTCGGGCTGTTTGCACGGCAGCTCGCCGCGAGCTTTGAAAACGTAATTGCGGTTGAGGCGGCAGCGGCTGCGACTGCTGCGCTGGCGCAGAATCTTGCGGGAACGGGCGCGAAAGCCGAGAAAGCATTGACGGTCGATTTTTTGCGTGGCGCACGCAATGAGCAGCGACCGGATCTTATCGTGGTCGATCCGCCGCGCAGCGGCCTGGGAGCGGAGACGACGGCGCTGCTCGGGCAGATTGCCGCACCTTCGCTTGTTTATGTTTCGTGCGATCCAGCGACTCTGGCGCGCGATCTTCGCGCACTGATCGCTGCGGGTTATGGCATCGAAGACGTCACGTTGGCAGACCTGTTTCCGCAGACCTTCCACCTGGAAACCGTAGTCCGGCTGCGCAGATGAGCTGCGCCGATTCGTGGCGCGGAATCTGGATCAGATTAGGAACACCGCGGCAGGCGCGTGCCGGAAACTTCCATTCCTGTTAGGCTTGAAGTCAAACTCACGTTTCAACTTTGGGCCCAATGCAATCGGATCCGGCGAACCCCGAGCAGCCAGCGGCCGGCCTCACGGCTGTACCGCTTTTCCATGCGGCGTGGCTCTTTGCTGTAGGGATCGCCCTGACGAGCCGAGTATGGCTCAAGCCTACATTTCTGTTGCTTGCGCTGGCAGTCGTCGGCGGATTGTGCATAGTGGCCGCGCTTCGCGCGCAACGCATTGCCTGGGTCGCGATCGCCGCGCTATGGCTGATGCTGGGAGCGTGGTGTGGCGAAATGGAGCCGCGGCCGGCGCCCGCAACCGATCTGGCCACGCTGTCTGACGGATTGCTGCGCACCGTGGAAGGCACTGTTGTGGATGCGGGGCCGATGCGCAGTGAGATTGAGCAGAATGTTGACGAGCCATCGGTCACGATGTATTCGCAGCGAATCGACCTGACGGTGTCGTCGATCGAGGTGGTCAACGACGAGAGCGATGCGCAGGAGTCCGTTGCCGGCGGCGTGCGGCTGACGGTACGCTGGCCCGCTGATGCATCTCGAAACGATGCCGTTCATCCGTTCGGATGCGGTGAACGCGTTCGCGCGGTGGTGCGCATTCTGGAGCCGGAAACCTACCACGATCCCGGAGTCTGGAGCCGCCCGGATTATCTTCTGGACCAGGGAATCACGTCGACGGCGACCGTCGATCTCGACCGTGTGGAGCGGCTGGAGGGGTCACGCGCCTCGAGCCAACAATCTATTGCGTGCCGCGTGCACGGGTGGCAGCATGCCACGACGGGAAGATTGCTTGGTTTGCCTGCCGCGATGGCGAAGTTGCCAGCGACACTGCGCCTCAGTGAAGACGACGCTGTGATGCTGGCAGCTATGGTGGCCGGGGATCGCACGTACCTGATGCATTCGTTGCGCGTGGGCTTTGAGCGGGCGGGCTCATTTCACATGCTCGTGGTTTCGGGTTTTCACCTGGCAATTGTGGCTGCATGCATTTTCTGGATCACGCGGCGGCTGCGCCTACCGCGTGTGCCGGCCACGCTGCTGACGATTGCTGCTTCGTTTGCGTATGCGCTGTTCACAGGGTTCGCCACTCCGGTGCAGCGCTCGCTGTGGATGGTGACACTTTACATGCTGGGGCGGATCATTTATCGCGAGCGAAGCCCGATGAACACGATCGGATTTGCAGCGTTATGTCTGCTCGTGGTGAGCCCGCGAAGCGTGTTTGATTCGGGCTTGCAGATGACGCTGTTGGCCGTGATAGCCATAGCCGGCGTTGCAGCTCCGCTGCTTCAACGAACGATTCATCCCTACGCGACGGCGATTCGTGACCTGCGGCTGGTTGCGATCGACATCAAGCTTGCGCCGTCGCTAGCCCAGTTCCGAGTGAGCATGCGCATGGTGGCTGAACGTCTGCAGCGGGCAGCGAATGGCTTGATAGCGTGGCGCATCTTTCCCTAGACCACGCGCTTTCTCATTCGCGTAATTGAGCTCGTGGTGATTTCATGCGTAGTAAAGCTGGCGATGACACTGCCGATGGCTGCCGATTTCCATCGCATTACGATCTTCGCGCTGCCGGTGAATTTCCTGATTTTGCCATTGCTGGCTGTGCTGTTGCCCGCAGCGCTGCTCACATTGCTGGCGCTGGTGGTGTATCCCGCTGCCGCCATCTTCCCCGCGATGGTTGTGGCCCTGGTGTTGCACACAGGAGTGCAGCTGGTGCACTTTTTCGGCTCGATGACGCTCGGTGATTTCCGAATTCCGGGTCCGTTGCTGTGGCAATCTCTTGCATTCTGCGGGCTGTTAGGTCTTGCGATCGCGCTTGCTCATACGAGCGCAGGACGAGGAGACCGCTGGCTCCGGCGCGGGGCTTGTGCGGCTCTCGTATTGGCTGCGCTAGCCACGGTGATGCCTCGAGCTGTAGAACGGCCGCGCGGCGCGATGCTGATGGAGGCGATCGATGTGGGCCAGGGCGACTCGCTGCTGGTGATCACACCCGACGGGAAGACGCTGCTGGTAGACGGAGGCGGATTTGGCGGCGGACCGAGGCAGGCTCCGCAGGATTTTGACATTGGCGAAGAAGTGGTGTCTCCGGCGCTGTGGGCTCGCGGCATTCGTCATCTGGATGCAGTGGCGCTGAGCCACGCGCACTCCGATCACATGGGCGGGCTGCCGGCGGTGTTGCGGAACTTTCATCCGGATGAACTCTGGGTGGGCAACAATCCGCACGTCGCGGCTTATAACGCGCTGCTGGCCGAGGCGAAGTCGATGCACGTAAAGGTGCGAACGTTCCGGGCGGGCGACGGGTTTGCGTTCGGTGGCACGCAGGTCAACGTGCTGGCGCCGTTTCAGGACTATCAGCCCGGCGCAGAGCCGGCGAACAACGATTCTCTGGTGTTGCACGTGGCGTATGGGCGAACTTCGGTGCTGCTTGAAGGCGACGCGGAGGAGCCGATCGAGCAAGCGATGCTCACGGAGCCTGGGCTGGCGAGCTCACTGCTGAAAATTGGCCATCATGGCAGCATTACGTCGACGCGGCCGGAGTTTCTGGCGCGCGTGGCTCCGCAATGGGCGGTGATTTCGTGCGGATTGCACAACCGCTACGGACACCCGCGCCAGGAGGTGCTGGAAGAGTTGCAGGAGGCGCATGTGCGTACGTTTCGCACGGACATCAACGGCATGTCGTGCTTCCGGCTGGATGGCGTGAGTGCGCAGGTGGAGATGGGATGTCAGACCCCACCCTAGGCGCAAAAACAAAAACGCGCCGAGGGTGGGGCACCTGCATAATTATCGGGGCGCGCGAGCGGCGTGGATGGCGAGAATTGTTTCGAGGAGCGGCTTGAGAAGCTTGAGGTCGAGTGCATTTGCTCCGTCGGATTTCGCGTTCGGCGGATCGTCGTGGACTTCGAGGAATAGCCCGTCGACGCCGGCGGCGACGGCTGCGCGAGAGAGAAGCGGAATGAACTCGGGCTGGCCGCCGCTGACGCCATCGGCTGCCGAAGGCTGCTGCACGGAGTGGGTGGCATCAAAGACGACGGGCGCGAGGCCGCGCATGATGGCGAGCGAGCGGAAGTCGACGACGAGATTGTTGTAGCCGAAAGTTGAGCCGCGCTCGGTGAGGAAGACGCGCTCATTTCCCGTGGAGCGCACTTTCTCGACGCCGTGGCTCATGTCGCCAGGGGCGACAAACTGGCCCTTCTTGATGTTGACGGCGCGACCCGTTCTGCCTGCGGCCACAAGCAGGTCGGTCTGGCGGCAGAGGAACGCGGGGATCTGCAGGACATCGACGGCTTCAGCCGCGATCTCGCAGTGGCCAGGCTCGTGAACGTCAGTCAGGATGGGCAGGCCTGTGTCTTTGGCCAGGCGGCTGAGAATGCGCGTGCCTTCCACGAGTCCGGGGCCGCGAAAGCTTTTTACACTGGTGCGATTCGCCTTGTCGTAGCTGGCTTTGAAGATGTAGGGAATGTGAAGGTCAGCGGCGATGCGTTGAATCCCTTCAGCCATAGTGCGAACGTGGGCTTCGGACTCGATGACGCAGGGACCTGCGATCAGAAAGAGCCGGCCGGCGCCAACTTGTACCGGCCCGATTTCGAACGAAGGGCTCACGAGAGAATTCTATCGTGGTCCATCGATCGTGCAATGTGAGGAGTGAACAGGGATCAGGAGTCAAGAGCCTGTAGCCGGCAGCCAGTGGCGGCTTGTCGACGAACAGTGACGGCAATTCCGTTATGCGCGCGCTCCCCTTCAAAGACAAGGAACGGAGCGCACGACGGATGGTTCCGGCAACTGCAACCCGCGGGCTACCCGATGTGGCTGCGAGTCCACTCCCACAGGGCCCGATCGAGCGTACGCAACGGCGTGGGCGCAGGCAGCTCGCTTTGCGGTTTCACGATGTTGCTTTCGGCCAGGCGCTTGCAGAAGGCTAAATATTCCTCATAAAAGCGTACGTCGTGGCGCGCGTGTCCCAAGGCCTCAAGAACCCGGAAATCGAGCACCGTGTAACGCTCAGGATAAATCGCAGCGAGTATAGCCGAAGCCCCAGGCAGATCGACGCCGTGCAATTCGAGCAAGGCATTCACAGCAGCTTCAGTTGACGATTCCGGCGACACGGCAACCGAAAGCACACGCCGGATCTTTTCGCTGCTGTTCCCGATCAGGTAATGTACGGCGCGCTCAGACTTCCAGCGCACGATAGCTTCGAGATTTGCGAGGGTATAGTCTCCTTTGCGAATTGCTTCTCCAGCATCGAACGCTGCTTTCTCGAGTTCATGCTCTTTTTCGCCGGACTTCTCCCAATACTCCTCTGCCAACTGCTGCAACTCCGTTTCGGGGGGCTGCAGCTGAAAGTAGGCAACCATTTTCGATTTCCGTCCTTTCTTTCTTTTCCCCAAAAACCTAGACACGATAGGCCCGCGACGAAATCTTTGTCAATGACGCAGAAGGGTGTTTCTGCGAAATAGTACCGGACCGATTCATAGGACGAAAACGGGGCGAGAAACGCGCACAGGATGGGCTGTGGAAAGGGGGAATTCAGGAGATTTTTACCGAAGTTCGAGACGCAGCGCGCCGAAAAGGGGGTTGAGAACCGGGGGAGGTGGGGCTGACATCGGTGAATCGCAAAGGTCCCAGCGACTTAGCCGACCCAGACCGTATTTTCTAAGTGTAGGCAATCATTACACTTATGGTAAATCTGGTGCCAGTGACGACGGACCGCCGCTGCCGTGAGATCACGGGAGTGGTACTGCCAGGACCAGGCGCGGCGAACCAAGGTCCAAACCCCCGCCTCGGATCCTTCGACTCCCTCAGCTTCGCGGCCGTCGCCGGGAATAGCAGCGCAGCGGAAGAATCAGGATGACAGGGTGCTGGTAAGGGAGGCGGTTTCGCGCGTATCCGCGCGGCCGCGCTGCTGGCGATTTTTGTAGCTGGCGGAGATGAACTCGCGGAAAAGCGGATGGGGCTCGAGGGGCCTGGATTTGAATTCGGGGTGGAACTGGCAGCCCAGGAAGTAAGGGTGGCCTGGGATCTCGACGATTTCGACGTAGGTCTGGTCGGGGGTGGCGCCGCTGATGCGCAGGCCGGCGCCGGTGAGCAGCGCTTCGTACTCGCGGTTGAATTCGTAGCGGTGGCGGTGGCGTTCGTTAATCTCCTTTGCACCGTCATAAACGCGCGAAGCGAGCGAAGCCTCCTGCAGGATGCAGGTCCAGGCGCCGAGGCGCATGGTGCCGCCCATCTCTTCGACGCCGAGAAGCTCGCGAAGCTTGTAAATAACGCGGTGCTCTGTCGCGGGATCAAATTCGCTGGAGTTGGCGTCTTTGAGGCCGCAGACGTTGCGGGCAAACTCGATGCAAGCGGTTTGCATGCCGAGGCAGATGCCGAAGTAGGGTACATTGTTCTCGCGCGCGTAGCGGATGGCGTTCAACATGCCGTCGATGCCGCGCTTGCCGAAGCCGCCGGGAACCAGGATGCCGTCGTAGCTTTCGAGTTGCGACTCATAACTGCGATCTTCAGGCGTGGCTGACTCGAGCCCCTCAGCTTCGATCCAATGAATTTTGAGCTTGAGATTCTGCGACATGGCGCCGTGGGTGAGCGCTTCTTTGAGCGACTTGTAGCTGTCCTCGTATTCGACATACTTGCCGACGATGGCAATGGAGACCTCGTCTTTGGGGTGGTAGCAACGGTTGACCAGATCGCGCCACCTGGAGAGGTCGGCCTCGGGAGCCTCTTTGTGCAGGTACTTGAGGATGAGCGCGTCGACGCCTTCCTCAGCGAAACCGACCGGAACCTCATAGATGAACGGCACGGTTTTTGCGCCGATCACAGCTCTTTCTTCAACGTTGCAGAAGGCTGCGATTTTCTGCTTGATGTCGCGGCTGAGGGCGCGGTCGGAGCGGCAGAGCAGAATGTCGGCCTGGATGCCGATCGAGAGCAGCTCTTTTACAGAATGCTGCGTGGGCTTGGTCTTCAGCTCCTGCGCGGCGGCGATCCACGGCACAAGCGTGACGTGAACAAAGACGGTGTTCTCGCGGCCCAGTTCCTGGCGCATTTGGCGGATTGCTTCGAGAAATGGGAGGGACTCGATGTCGCCGACGGTGCCGCCGACTTCGACGATGGTGACGTCGGCGCCGTTGGCGGCCACTTTGCGCATGGCGTTTTTGATTTCGTTGGTCACGTGGGGGATTACCTGGACGGTCTTGCCGAGGTAGTCGCCGCGGCGCTCTTTGAGGATGATCTGCTCGTAGATGCGGCCGGTGGTGTAGTTGTTGTCGCGCGAGAGCGGCGCATGGGTGAAGCGCTCGTAGTGGCCGAGGTCGAGGTCGGTCTCAGCGCCGTCGTCGGTGACGAACACCTCGCCATGCTGGAAGGGAGACATCGTGCCGGGATCGACGTTCAAGTAGGGATCGAACTTCATGAGGTTGACGCGCAGACCGCGGCTTTCGAGCAGGCAGCCGATTGAAGCCGCGGCAAGACCCTTGCCAAGACTGGACACAACTCCACCCGTCACAAAGACATACTTTGCCGACATCGATGCAACCTCAGAATTGGATTTTTGCGATTGGACGTACCTGGTGGGCACATACAAGTATGGCAGAGATTTGCCGCGCGATGGAAGTGAATTTTTTGACGGGGCCGAGGATCATCGCTCCGAATCTGCCGGTAATGACTCTGAAATGTGTGGCTTGCGGAGAACGTGACGGCGTGGGATCGCGAGCGATACGATGCTTTCGGAGAAGAGGCTGCGATGTCGAGCAAGATTGAAGTCGTGAAGGCGGATATTACCGAGCTGACCGTAGATGCGATTGTGAATGCGGCGAATACTTCGCTGCTGGGCGGAGGCGGCGTCGATGGGGCGATTCATCGCGCGGCGGGGCCGGAGCTTTTTGACGAGTGCTACCAGATTGGCGGCTGCCCGACGGGCGAGGCCCGGCTGACAAAGAGCTACCAGCTGCCGGCGAAGTTTGTGATCCATACTGTCGGCCCGGTGTGGACTGGCGGCGAACGCGGCGAGCCGGGCCTACTGGCGAGCTGCTACCGGTCGGCGTTCAAAATTGCGCGCGAGAACGGAATCCGGTCGCTGGCGTTTCCGGCGATCAGCTGCGGGGCTTACCGATTTCCATTGAACCGGGCGGTGAAGATCGCGGTGGCGGAGACGGTGGCGGAACTGATCTCGAGCGATGCGATCCAGAAAGTGATCTTTGCGTGCTTTGGGGATGAGATTTATCAGGCTTACCGGCGAGAAGTGGACAAGCTCTCCTGAACGACTGCGACCAACAGAAGCGGGCAGGCTTGAGCGGCCTGCCCGTTTTAAGGTGCCAGCTTTGCGATTCACTCAAATCAGAAATTCAGCGTAATCTTCGCGGTCATGGCGCGGGGAGTGACGTAATGTGTGCCGCTGAAGGTGGAGAGGAAGTTGTAGAGCGCGTACTTGTTGGTGACGTTGATCGCCGTGAAGTCAAGGTCTGTCTTGTAATGCTCCTTGTGGAAGATGTTGTTTTTACCGAGCGACACATCGAAGAGGCTGCGTGGCGCGATGCGCTGAGGATTGTGGTCGTTGTCGCCTGTGTTGGGAGCGGGGATGTTGATCAGGCTGGAGCTAAATTCGCTGGCCGGACAGACGGAAGGCAGCGGACTGGTTGGCGTCGCTTTCTTGCCTGCGCACATGAAGCCTGCCTGGAACTCCTGGTCGCCGGTGAGCGGAATGCCGACCGCGTTGACCATGTTGATGGCCGGTTGACCGCCGAGCGTAGTTGAAGAAGCCAGGCAAGGGCTGTTCGGATCGGTGGTGCCATAGCAGGGCGCGTTACCTGCCACCAGGCCGGAATCATAGCGCCAGTTGAAGCCTCCCCAGAGTCCATCCCACCAGCTGTCGCTGGAAAGCGTGTACTGGAGATGCGAGGTTTGGTTGAAGTTTTCGTCGTGATCAATGCGGAAGGGTAAGCCGGTTTGTCCGACGGTGGCGCCGGCACCAGCCACCTGCGGCGGGAAGAAACGGGCGGCGACCGATGATCCGTCGAAGTATGCGCTGAAACCCCGGAGATTCGGCACCTCAGCATGCAGTGCGTATCCCGGGATCTTTGAGTTGTGCCAATCAATGGGGAAGAAGATGGGCGTGTTGCCCAGAATGCTGAAGTCGAAGGCGTTGTGGGTGTACTTCCAGATGTACTCGCCGCTGACGACAAGGTATTTGCCGAAGCCCTGCTGGAGGCTGGCGTGGAATTCGTTGCGATAACCGGGCTGCAGGATTCCCTGGACGCCGGGGGTGCAGGGCAGAATGGGCGAAAGCACCGCATCGGCGCATCCCTGGCTCGATAACACCAGATTTTCGTTGAATGGCGTTTCGAGGGTGCGCGCGTAGGAGATGCTGGCGACCGTATTTGTGGGCTTGATGTTGTAGGCAACACCGAACCGCGGTTCAGCCTGGCTGGCGCTGGTCAGCCCGTTGTATTTATCGCCGCGAATACCCAGATTCAGGTTCCAGTTGCCGAGTTTGATCTTGTCTTCGATGTAGAGAGCCAGCTCCTTTACATCTGTGTGACCGAAGAAGGAGTAATAAGAACCGCCGCGCGTAAGGTCGTAGGGCGCAAGCACGGACAGGTAGGCAGGATTTGCGTTGGGGCCAGACGCGCCGCCATTGGGGCATTGCGATGGATTCGCGTATCCCGGCAGCCGGTTGCCGCTCGCGTCTACACAGGGCGAGTTGAGGGTTGAGTCGACGACACCGAAATTGTCGTGCTCGCGAAGCAGGGTTTGCTCATACTGAATTCCGGCGAGCACGTTCTGGCGCCCACGTACCCAGGTGTAATCCGCGTGCGTACCACTGTTGGTCAATGTTCGGTACTGTGCGATGGAGGAGGTTTGCAGATCGGCGGGGCCAAGGTCGGCCAGAGGATTGTTGCTGGGGTAATAATGGTATCCGTCCCGGCGCGTGAAGACACTGAAGTTCAGCACGGCGCTGTTGCTCAAGACGCGCGTATACGTGGGAGCAATATTGTAGGTTTCGATCTGCGAACGCTGGTCCGTATTGCCCACGTCGCCGAAGGTTGGGTTGGCGCTCGCTCCTCCGGCAATCACATTCTGCACGTTGAGATTGTCGAATGAGTTGGGGTTCTGGAACCAGGAACGGGTGTAGTTCAGGTCAAGGTGAACCGAGTCGGTCGAGGTGAATGAGTAGTCGATGCGGTCGAAAATATTTTCCTCGTTGCCCCTGGCGTGAAAGACGGAGAATTCCGGCGGATCAAGGAATCGCCCGGTATTGAGTCCGTCCATTTCGACGAAATTGCCCCAATTTTGCCCGCCATAAGAGAGATTGAAGCCACCGGTCGCCGAGCCGAAGGCGCCGTAGGAGGCAGAGATGTCACCTGAAGGCTTGGTGACACCCTGGCCGGAGCGCGTTGTGGCAACGATGACAAGGCTGGTTTTATCGCCATATTGCGCAGGCGGCGCGCCCTCAATGACTTCAAGGGATTGAACGGCGTTGGACGGAAGCTGGTTCGAGAAGACTTTACTCTGCTGGTCGGTGATCGGCTGGCCGTCGACGGAGAACGAGTTGGAGGCGTGGTCGCCGAGACCGTGAAAGAGACCGTTCGAATCAGCCGAGACGCCAGGCGCAGTCTCGGTGACGAGAGAGCTGAGCGTGGAGGACGCGCTTTCAAGCGGAACCTTGTTGAAGAGATCGCGGTCGACGTCGGTGTGGTACGTGGATGTGTCTTCAACGAGCGGACCTTGCGATTCGACCATGACGGTCTGGCTCGCGCCGGCGACCTGAAGCACGAGCTTGAGGTCGGTACCCACGGCTGAATCGATCGATGTGTTCTGGACCAATGAGGCGAAACCCTTGGCAGAAACTTCGAGTTGGTACGGATCGAAAGGAACATTGGAAAAGCTGAACTGGCCAGTCGCGTCAGTCGTTGCGGTCCGGTTGTACCCGCTCGTAGCGTGTGTGAGGTTTACGGTTGCGCCCGGAACCACGGCGCCGCTCGGATCGGTGACTGTACCGTGAAGGGTGCCGGCGCTGCCGCTTTGCGCGTACAGGGAGAGCAGGCTGAAGAGCATCACGATGAGGAGGAAGATGCGCATTGCTGCGCCACAACGGAATTTCATAAAAGTGTCTCCTGAACATTGGCTGAAGAACGGGGAATGCAAGCCGCGAAACGTGGCGTCGCGGCGTCTTCAGTGCAAGGAAGAGACATCCGACCGCTTCAAATCAGCTTTTAGGAATGCACCATCTCATCGCCCGGTGAATGGAGCGATGCATGAGGCCGTACGAAAGCGGAAGGATGCTTTAGCAGGAGACAGGGGGTGGGCGGATAAAGAGAGAAGAAATGCGCTGCCGAAGAACGAAGGTCGGCTCGGCCTGCGGCGCAGGGACGCCGAAGTCGACCATGACGATGGCCGCCGTTGTGGCACGGACGGGCGCCGCCGAGTGCATGGCGATGCACAACTGGCAATGGTCGGCGTCGGTCTGATTCGAGTGAAAGTGCGTGGCCTGAGCAAAAGCCAGCATGGCCAGCAAAGCAAGGCACAGCGCTGCGACGGCAACCCCGAATCTGCGCCCGGACAAGCCGTTTTCTCCGAAATGGAAATCGTTCCGCATGCACTATACCTTCAACACATCGTTGTCGCGGGCGACCATCTGATAGAGAACCGGGTTTACAAAGAAGCCGAGGAAGAGGCGCGAGATGAGGCCTGCGACGATGACAATGGCAAAGGGCTTTTGCGTGTCAGAACCGATGCCGGTGGAAAGCGCGGCAGGCAAGAGTCCAAGGCAGGCGACGAGAGCCGTCATCATGATGGGGCGCAGCCGCAGCAGCGAAGCTTCGCGGGTTGCGGCTCGGATATCCATGTTTTGTTCGATGCGCAGCTTGTTGATATAGGAGACAAGAATCACTGCGGTCTCGACGGACACGCCGATCAATGCAAGCATGCCGAGCGCCGAGGACGCGCTGAAGGCCGTGCCGGTGAGCTTGAGAGCAAGCAACGCACCGACTGGAACGGTGAGAATGACACCGAGAACGATGATCACGGGGAACTTGAAGTTGTCGTAGAGCGCGAACAGGATCATGAAGATGATGAGTATGGCCAGCGGCCCGATGAAATTCAGTTGACGCCTGGAAGCGAGGAACTCGTCGTATTCTCCACCCCATGTGAGGCGGTATCCGGGGGGCAGAGATTTTTGGATGTCGGCGATGGATTTCTGGCCGGCGTTGACAGCGCTCTCGAGGTCCCGGCCTTCAATACTGTACTGGACGCCGATGTAACGCGAGTTGTTTTCGCGATAGATGAAGGATGCGCCGCCGGCCTCATGGATATTGGCGAGCGCGCTCAAGGGGATCTGCTGACCTGAGGGAGTGCCGACGAGCAGGTTGCCGACCTGCTGCTCGCTCTCGCGGAATTCGGGCTTCATCCGCACCACAAGGTCGAAGAGCTTTTCGCCTTGAATCACCTGTGTGGCGGCCTGGCCGCCGACGGCTGCCTGCACGACAGCTTCAACGTCGGCGACGTTGATGCCATAGCGGGCAATCTTATCGCGATCGACGTCGATCAACAGGCTGGGCTGCCCGAGTTCGCGAACGACGGTGAGTTCGGTGAACCCCGGCACCTGGCTGAGGCGGCGCTTGATTTCGAGGGCGGTGTTCTGCAGAACGTTCAGATCGGGGCCGTAGACCTTGACGGCGAGCGCGCTTTTGAGGCCAGTGAGAGCCTCGTCGACTGCGTCTTCGGCGGGCTGGGTGTAGTTAAAGATCACGCCGGGGAAGGCGGTGAGGTGATTTTGAATGTCGGCGGTGAGCTCGGCCTTGTTGTGGATGGGGCCGGCTTTCCATGCCCGGTCGCTATAAGGTTTGAGGCCGACGTAAAACTCGTCGTTGAAGAAGCCCGTGGGGTCGGTGCCGTCGTCGGGCCGGCCCAATTCGGAGCCGACGTCAGTGACCATGGGGTATTTGAGGAGAAGATCGCGCACCTGCGGCGAGAATTTGCTGGCCGTCTCGAATGAGACAGTGTAGGGCATGGTGGCGCGAATCCACAGAGCACCTTCGTCGAGGTGCGGCATGAATTCGCCGCCGATGAAGGGAATAAGCAGGAGCGTTGCAGCGAAGATGAGCGTAGACAAGACCATGGTGGCCTTGGGGTGATCGAGGCATAAATCGAGCCACACTGCGTACTTGTCGAGAACCCAGCGAAAAGGCTTGTTCTCGCTCTCGTGGACACCTTTTTTGAACCAGATGGCGCACATCACGGGAACGAAGGTCAGTGTGAGAACGAGCGCACCGACAAGGGCGATGGCAACGGTATCGGCCATGGGCTTGAAGAGCTTGCCCGATGGACCGCTGAGAGCGTAGATGGGGAGATAGCCGGCGATGATGACGGCGACGGAGTAGAAGATGGGCCGGTCAACATCTTTCGCAGCGTTGCGAATCACCTCTTCAAGGTTGTAGTCCTGACCTTCGCGCGCGCCGAGTTCGCGGAAGATGTTCTCGACCATTACGAGGGTGCCGTCGATGAGGATTCCAAAATCGATGGCGCCGATGGAGAGCAGGTTGGCCGGGATGCCTTGCGCATGAAGAAAGATGAACGCGAAGAGCAACGACAGCGGGATAGTGAGAGCGACAATTACTGCCGCGCGGATGCTCACCAAAAACGCCATCAGTACGACCAGGACGAGCACCATGCCGAGAAGGAGATTGTGCTCGACGGTGTCGATGGTGAGCTGCACAAGATCGCTGCGATCGTAGTAAGGACGCACCTTTACGTCGGGCGGCAGAACGTGCTGGTTGAGTTCCTGAGTCTTGGCCTCTACACCTTTGAGCACATTCTGGGTTTGCTCGCCGCGGCGCATCATGATGACGCCCTCAACGGCATCGTCAGTCTTGTTGAAGCCGAATTCGCCCAAGCGGGGAGCGTTGCCAATGACGACTTCGCCGATGTCGCCAATGCGCACCGGGACGCCATTCTGCGTGCCGACAACGATGTTGGCGATGTCGGACGTATCGCGGATGAGGCCGATGCCGCGCACGTAATAGAATTGATCGCCCTGTGAGTAGAAGCCGCCGCCGGCATTGGAATTGTTGACAGACAATTGCTGGATCACAGTTGGAACCGTGATGTGGTAGGCGTAGAGCTTGGCCGGATCGAGCAGCACCTGGTATTGCATGACGGTGCCACCGAAGCCGGAATCGTCGGCGACACCGGGTACCTGCTTGTATTCACGCTCAAGGACCCAATCTTCAAATGTCTTGAGCTCCTGCGGCGTGCGGTCGGGACTTTCGATGACATAGCGGTAAACAAGGCCGGAGGGGCTGGCCAGCGGTGCAAGGGTGGGAGTGACACCCTGCGGATAGGTGACCTCGCTGAGCCGCTGAAACACGACTTCGCGCGCGAAGTAATCGTCGGTGCTTTCATTGAACGTCATAATCACGTCGGAAAGACCGTAGAGCGATATGGAGCGCATGACCGTGAGGCGCGGAACGCCGTTCATCTCCACTTCAGTGGGAACGGTGACCAGACGCTCGACCTCTTCGGCTGCGTGACCCGGCCACTGGGTGATGATCTCGACCATGGGAGGAGAGAGGTCAGGATAGGCATCCACGGGCATATTGTGAAACGCAACCGCTCCAGCGACGCAGATAACAGCCGCCAGCACGAGGACAATGGGCCGCTGGCGGAGAGCGAATTGGACGATTCGATGAATCATCGGAGCCTGCCTCTCAGTGCTGGAGCGAATTGGCGAACTGAAGAAAGAGGCTGCCGTTGCCGACGACCTTATCTCCCGGGGAGATGCCTTTTACGATTTGGGTGTTACCGTCCTGAACCTGACCCATTTGCACGTCACTTCGTTTGAACTGATCGGTGCCGCTGAGGACATATACGAAAGGTTCGTTGTTGTCGTCGCGAAGGATAGATGCATTCGGAACAGCAAGGACCTTGGAGAGGACACCGGCCGTGACGAGGACGTTGCAATACATGTCCTTCTTCAACTTCTCGCCAGGGTTATCGACGACGATGCGCGCCTGAAGTGTGCGGGTATTGGGATCGAGGGCAGGCGAGATGTACGAAATCTTTCCGTGGAAGGTGGTGGGAAACGCATCGGTCTGGACAAGGACATCATCCCCATTGCGGACATACTGCAAATCAGCCTGATAGATGTTGGCCAGAACCCACACCGTACTCAGGTCAGAGATGGTGAACGCCTGTGTCTGGCCGGCCTGCACGACCTGCCCGGGAGAGACGAGGCGCTCGACCACTTCACCGCCGATAGGAGCAAGCACGGGAATCTGCGCCGACGATGGAGCTTTTGCCAAATCCGCAGGATTCTTGATTCCAAGGATCCTCATTCCCTGCTCGGCTGCTTCGAAGTCTGCCTTGGCCTGATTGAGGTCCGACTCGGCCTGCTCAAGATCGCGTTCGGCGATGGCGTGATGCTGATAGAGGTCCTGCGCGCGCGCGTAGAATTTCTGCTCCAGACGGTACGAATCGGCGGCCTTCAGATAGGCATCGAGAAGCTGGGCGTAATCGGGGCTGCTGACCTCAAGCATCGGCTGGCCGGCCTTCACCGATTCACCGGGAACGACGAGGATCTTGCTGACGGGTCCGCCCACTTGAGTAATGACAGGCGTCGTCTTGAAGGCGTTGTAGGCGACGGCCCCGGTGAGACGAAGAGCGTTCTTCATGGTTCCCGGCTCGACAGTGACGAGTTGTACGTGCTGCATCTGGTCATCAGGAATCGTGAAGAGTTGCGGCGTCGCCGAGGAAGAGGCGCTAAAGGAAGTCATTCGTTCTGCGGGTCCGTTTTCGCTGGAGTGACAACCGGAGAGAAGGATCGGACACGCGAAGGCAAGCGCGACTGTGGCAAGGCAACCGGCAATGGATTGAATCTTCATGGCAAACTCCTGGTTCCCACGGCTTCACGAAGCTGTTCCAGCGAGAGCAAATAGGACGCAAGGGCCTGGCGATAGCCGAGTTGCGTGGCCCGGTAACTGCGCTCCGCATCGAGAAAGTCGAGAAGGCTGGCTGCACCATGCCGATAGGCGTACTCGTTGATATCGCGCGACTGCTGCGCCTGATCGAGGTAGCCGGAGCGGTAGAGCGTAACGACCTGGTCGTTGGCCTGGAGACCTTCGTACGCATCGCGCACGTCGGTCAACGCCTGGCCGTTCGCATACAGCTCTTGTTCCTGCGCCTGGGTGATGGCAAAACCGGTGCGCGCGATCTCGCCCTGATTGCGATCGAAGATCGGCAACTGGATTTGCCCGAAGAGGGAAACATCGTTGAGGTAGCCGAGGTGGGTGTAATTGATTTGCCCGGTCACGTCTCTTTTGCCAATAGCCTTCTGTAATTCATGCTGGCTGTTGGCCGCGGTGACTCCGAGCTTCGCCGCCTGCAGGTCGGGCCGATCCTCAAGCGCTTTTGCCTGCAGATCTTCAAGCGAGCTATGTACCGGGAGGTAATCGAATGAACTGGAAACGTCATAGTTCTGGCTGACCGATTCGTAGCCAAGCAGTTGCCGCAGGTCAGAGAGCCCCTGTGCGCGGGCGAGCTGCGCCTGCGAGACATCCATCTGGAACTGAAGCAACTGGAGCTTGATCTTGAGCAAATCATCCTCGCCGATGTCGCCAGCCTTGTAGCGGGTCTGGGCAATGTCGACGGTTTGCTGGAAGCTCTTGAGATCCTGGTTGGCCAGCGCGAGGGTCGACTCTGCAAGCTCAACGTTTACGAACTGGGATGCCACGCTGAAGGTGAGGGTGCGCTCGTTATCGGCGACCACGGAGCGGGAAACGGCTGTCACATCCCTGGCGGCCTGCAGGCGATGCTGCCGCTTTTGGCCGCGCTCGAACAGGTAGCTGAGTCCAAGATCAAACTGCGCCGTGTTGTCGAGATAGTCTGCCGAGAAATTGCTGGGCTGGAAGACGGGCAGGAATTGCGTATCCCCGAGCAGCACGGGATCAGGACGCAAATTCGCTGTGACTTCTTCGGCCTGGTTTTGCTGAACCTGGGTCTTGGCGGCGAGCAGATTGTGATTGTGCTGAAGCGCCAACTGGATTGCATCGTCGAGCGAGATCAGTTGCGTGCCCGGTTGCTGGGCGAGTGTGCTGGCCTGCGGTGGAGTGGACTGCGCCGATGGAGGCGGCGCCTGTGCGATTCCAGTGCCCAGAAAGAGCGATGCGATCAGCAATACGGAAGGAAGAAATGGAAGTGGCAACCGCATAGGCGGTCAACCTCCTGAATAAACTAGGAATGCCGGAAAGAAGCCGCGAACCCGTGTGTCAGAACGCCTGAACCGGATGTACACGGCAAGAGCTCACGCCAAAACGGCTTGTAAGAATGCACTGAAGTGTCGCCCGCAAACAGCGGTCGACGTGCAAGCCTTTTTGTAGTGGAGGGAGACGGCCTAGCAGGAGGCGGGAGGCGGGCGAATGAAGATGGGGGACAAGAACTGGCACGCGGTGAGCGCCGGCTCAACCTTTGGCGCGGAAGCCCCCAACTGCACCAGGATGATCGCGGTCGCCAATTGCACAACCGGCACCAGCGTATGCATCACGATGCAAAGCTGGCAGTGATCGGCATCCGTTGAATTGGAGTGAAGGTGCGCGACCTGGGCCACCGAAAGCAACGCCAGAAGAATGAGACACAAGCCGACCAGCACCGGCGTGAGATTCTGCCGGTAGCTTTTCCTGGAGCGGGAATGTGCCTGATGGGACGTCACACAGGTTGACCCTCGTCCTCTTATTTTACAAAATAACTCATTTATTTTGACGGTCCACCAAAAATCAGGTTGCTGGGCGGGGTGGCTTTTGTAACCAGACCGGTCCCAACAGGCGGTTGCCGCCCGCAAAAACCGGTGCCGGCAACACTCGCGGCCACGGTTCGTCTAAACTGTGTTGCCATGGTCCCGTATATGAAGAAGTCGCGCCTAACGCTGGTTTCGCTCGCTCTTCTCCTGCTGGCGGCGACGGCCACCCCAGGACAGAAGGGCCAGAGCTCGCAGCCGGATCAGAACTCAGCCGACCAGACCGTCAAGCAAACCGACCAAAACGGCAAGCCATTGGAACTGAAGCCTGCCATTCCAGGAATGGGCAAGAACCATCGACTGATCCTGAAAGATGGCTCTTACCAGATGGTGCGTGAATACCAGATCGTCGGCGACCGAGTGCGCTACCTAAGCCAGGAGCGCGGCGAGTGGGAAGAGATGCCCGTAGAGCTTGTGGATTGGGATGCAACCCGCAAGTGGGAAAAAGAGCATGCAGATCTCGCCGAGGCAGACGCTTCGCCGGCGATGAAGGAAGCCGAGGCGATCGACAAGGAAGAAGCGGATGAGCGCAATGACCAAAATGCACGCATGCCAAATGTCGCGCCAGGTCTCGAATTGCCGGATGAGGAAGGCGTGTTTGTGCTCGACACGTTCCACGGCACTCCCGAACTGGTTGAACTGATTCCGAAAAATCTTTCAATGAATACCAAAACCCGGCATGGAATCGAGACCCTGAACCCTCTCGCGACGCAGAAGGCCAGCCTCGAACTGGAGGGAGCGCACGCAAGGGTGCATTTGCACGTGAACGATCCAGCGTTCTATCTCTCGCTCGGCGTGGAAGACGAGAAGGAGCCGGTTCTCACGCATCCCATGACGGTGCAGACGAACGGCGCGAAGGCAGTGACCGGAGACCACGGAGCGCATTCAGCACAGTCGGGGTTCGTAATTGTGCGCGTGGACGAGCGGCAGGCGGTGCGGATTGTGGGCGCGGTGCACATGAGCCCCAACGGAACCGTGTCGCAGGACGAGGACACGATTCCGACGAAAGTGGAGGTGCTTCCCGGCAAGCACTGGCTCCGCCTGGAGCCGGAGCAGCAGTTGAAGATTGGCGAATACGCGCTGGTGGAGATTCTCTCTCCCTCTGACATCAGCGAATCGGTCTGGGATTTCCGCGTGGATCCGATGTTAGGCGATAACCCGAGATCCATCGGACCGATCCTGCCGCAGGCGCGCCAGCAGTCGAGCCCGGAATGAGAACGCATCCGCATTCTTGAATCAATCCCCGATACACCCGCTAATTCACGTTTAGCTTCGATTGTCTGTAACGCCGGCTGATGGCAAAGTGTGCAAGCAGGATGGCGGCGATAGCGGCGCTGGCGATGGCATCGACGGCAGGCATGCCGCGGGGGCCCCAATGCGCATAGCCGCGACCGTCGAGCCAGGTCATGTAGACCACGGGAAGGTTGCCGAGCGAATTGATGATGGAGTAGCGGGAACTGCCACTCTTTCCCGAGCCGCCAAGGAATTCCAGCACGACAGCGGTGAATAGAGCGTAGCTGGCGCCGATGCTGAACAGATATAGGACGGAAGCAACGATATAGGTTGCCGGGCGCAACGGCGCGAGAGTGAGGATGGCGAGCGTGGAAGCATTCACGAGGCCGGCTGCGAGAAAGGCAATGGGCGCACGCACGCGAACGGGGATGAGCGAGGCTGCAAGTGCGCCGGCCGCAGTTAAGAGCGCACCAGCGACGCCGTTGATCCACGCTACCTGCCGGCCGGTGACGCCGTAGTCGCGGGCCAATTCGCCGAGCAATCCGATCATGGCTCCCGAGTTGCACGGGGCAGTGACAACAAGCGTGTAAGGAATGGCTTCCCAGCGCAGAAAGGTCGAACGGAATTCATGCCAGACTTGCGCGAGTGTCTGCCGCGCGGTGCGCCCGGCGACCAGGGTTTGCGGCGGAGCGGCGAATGCAGCCAGCGAAGGGAGCACGATCATCGCGGCCACGACCCAACCAAGAATGCGCAGCGAGAAATGCCCGGAAAGACTCACGAGCGCAAAGACGGCCACGGCTCCGACGACCAGAGAGCCAGTTTGATAAAAGCTGCCCGCGCGGCGGCGGTTCAATTCGCTGCGGAGCGCGCCCATGATGCCGCCGCAGGCAGCAACAGCGAGCACGCCCAGGCAGGCACTCAGGAACAAGAGGCCGATGGCCCACGAGGATGCGAGGCTGGGCTGATAGAAGGCCGCCAGAAGCGCGATCGCGGCAGCGGCGGCGGCGATGACGAGCCAAGTGCGGCGGCGGACCCAGAAGTCAGTGATCGGGCCCCAGAAGAAATAGATGGCGTGCGGAATTGCGATCAGCGCAGCGATGCTGGCGGCGCGGCCAGGGTCCACGCCTTCATTGCGGAGGAGGTAGGTGAGCGCTCCGGTGACCAGGCCGATGGAGATGACGGCGTCGGGTGCGATGAGGAAGCTAAAGAGCCAGGGGCGCTCGTGCGAATCGGATCGCGCTTTGCGCTCAATCTGCGCACCCTCGGCTGGCTGCATGGGTGCTAGGGTAACACGGGGTCAGATTTCATTGTCGGTGAATTGCGGCGGCTCAGCACAAAATACGAAAGCAACAGAATGCCGCCAAAGGCGCTTAACACAGCGTCGGCGGCAGGCTCGCCGCGAGGTCCCCAAAGCGCATAACCACGGCCGTCAAGGAAGGACATGTAAGCGACCGGAAGATTGCCGAGCGAGTTGATGATGGCGTAGCGAGAGCTGCCGCTCTTGCCTGAGTTGCCGAGAAACTCCAGGACCACGGCAGTGAACAAGGCGTAGGCTGCGCCGATTGTAAACAGGTAGAGCACGACCCCGGCGATGTAGACCGCCGGCCGTTGCGGTCCCAGCCAGAGCACAGCAATCGTCAGGGCATTTGTGAGGCACACAAGCAAATACGCAACCGGCGCGTGCACCCGGGTTGAGATGAGCGATGCAGATAACGCGCCTGCAGCCATCAGCAAAGCACCGCCCAGTCCGTTGATCCACGCCACCTGCTGACCGCTGACCCGGTAATCGGCTGCCAGCCCCGGCAGAAGACCGATGAGAGCACCACTGCCCATGGGAAAGGTAATCGTGAGCGTGTAAGGAATCGCCTGCCAGCGAAGAAATGTGTCTTTGAACTCGCGCCAGATCCGCGCCAGGGTTTCGCTTGCGCCGTGCGATCCAACTGCGCGCTCCTCAGGCTCAGCCAAAGCACCCAGCGCGGGCAGCGCAATCATGGCAGCAGCGATCCAGCCGAGTGCGTCGAGCCGCAACCTATGAGCGAGCAAAACCAGGACAAAGACCGCGAGGGCGCCGAAGGCCAGGGATCCTCCCTGATAGAAGCTGCGGGCGCGGCGCCGACTTGCCTCGTTTTGCAGCGTGCCCATCATGCCGCCGCAACCGGCGACGATCAGCTGACCAAAGCATGCGCTTAGAAATATGAGCTCAACAGCGCGTGAGGACGCCAGACTGGATTGGCGGAACGCGGCGAGCATGGCCACTGCCCCAGCAACCGCGGCAACCATGAGCCAAGTGCGGCGGCGGATCCAAAAATCCGTGACCGGGCTCCAGAGAAAATAGATGGTTGGCGGCAAGGTCAGAAGCGCGACGATGCTGCCTTCGCGCGCCGGATTTACTCCCTGGGTGCGCAACAGGTATGCCAGAGCACCGCCAAGGACGCCATTACTGATCACCGCAACCGGAGCGATGAGTAAGCCGAAGAGCCAGGGGCGCTCGTGCGGCGCTGTCGGGATTCCGCTCCCAACTTGCGCCAATTGTGCTGGTGGCATGACGCATAGCGTACCACGGGCGAGAGTTCTCTCCATCTGTTCGTGATTGGAACAATCTTCTCCGCCGATGATGTACCATTCAGACGTTACCGGGGCCCATCCGAAGGCTGCGGAATGTGTTGGTGCGATATTCGTTATTTATTCGCCCGGCTCCCACTTTGCGGGCATTTACCATCTGAAATGCAATCATGTTTACTAAGTTGATATTCATGCGGATTGGTGCACGGTAGCCGCCGGCGCAAAGCCCAACCGGCATGCGCAGCGGTTGAAAGTCACGAAGTACCTGAAGCGCAACATGGCCTGGCGCCGTTTGTGGGCGAAGGCAACCGGAAGAACGTGAGGGAAGAAACATGGCTACGACCCCGACGACGGATTACTATGAGTTCCTTCAAATAAGCCCTCACGCAGATGCCGACACGATCCATCGTGTCTACCGGTTTTTGGCAGCGCGCCTGCACCCCGACAACAAGGAAACAGGACACGCGGAAAACTTTCAACTGCTGAAGAAAGCCTACGATGTGCTGTCGAATTCTGTGACTCGCTCTGCATACGATGCGGCGCGCGGGTATGAGACGCCTCCACCGTTTTCGGCGACGGTGGATTTCATGGATCAGCTCGATGGCGAAGTGAACCGTCGCCTGGCAGTGCTGGCCGTGCTTTACTTCCGGCGGCGTACAAGTCCAAATTTCCCTGAAGTCTCGCTTGCCGAGATCGAAGAGCGCATGGGATTTCCGCGCGACTACCTGGACTTTACGATGTGGTATCTCGTGAAAAAGGGATACATTTCGAGGGCAGACAACGCGCAATTTACGCTTTCGGCCGAAGGCGTGGACTACGTCGAGGAGCAGCGCGTGAACATGCCGATTCTGAACAAGCTGCTCACGAGCGGATCGGGACCTTCTCCGCGTGCAAAATGGACGAATTCTGAGCCGGTGGTAGTTCGAACGCCGGCGGAATCAGGAAACGGCACGTACTCGGCGAGCGCGCAAAAGCAGATTGTTTTGCCTGCGACAACGGATCGCCTGACAGATCGGCGCATGGGCAAGCAAGACCGGCGCATCGGAGCGCCCGACCTGCGCACCAAGAAGGTGGAACGCCGATTCAACCTGCCGGAGCGGCGCGTGCACACGGGAGACCGGCGTTCGGGTAACTAGGGCATCTTTTTTCTTCAACGACAATCGTTGAACTCTCGCGCTGCCGTTTGTCTTCATCAGTGATGAGAATGCGCCCGCGCTATTCGCGCGCGGCGATCCCGAGCGCCTTCATTTTGCGATAAAGATGGCTGCGCTCCAGGCCCAGTAGTTGCGCGGCATGACTGATGTTGTTGCGGGCCTCTTCGATCTTCTTGAGGATGTATTCGCGTTCGTAAGCATCCCGCGCCTGCTGCAGGCTCGAGAACTCTTCCGTGGGGCGGGAGCCAGTCTTATGTGTGAGCGGCGGCAGGTGCTTGCGTTCAATGCGCAGCACGCGTGGATTGAGGATGAGTACTCTCTCGATGACGTTTTTGAGCTCACGAACATTGCCTGGCCAACGGTACTGAGCCAGGGCCTCCAACGCTTCTTCGCTAATTTCCATGCGCGGACGCCCATACTGACGGCCGAACTCGAGCAGAAATTCGCGCACAAGCAGCGGAATGTCCTGCTTGCGGTCGCGCAGCGGCGGCACAAAGAACGGGACCACGTTGAGGCGGTAGAAGAGATCCTCACGGAAGTTTCCTTTCGCAATTTCCTCTTCGAGATCCTTGTTGGTGGAAGCGATGAGGCGCACGTCAACGTGGAGCGGCTGCGTTCCACCGACGGGGGTAAACAGCTGGTCGTCGAGAGCGCTTAGCACTTTGGCTTGCGTCTTCAGGCTCATGTCGCCTACTTCGTCGAGGAAGAGAGTTCCGCCGTCTGCCCTTTCCAAAGTTCCCCGTTGCTCAGCCGGTCCACCGGGTTGCGCGCTGTGGCGATAGCCAAAAAGCTCGGCTTCAATGTGCGCTTCGGGGATGGCAGCGCAGTTGAGCTCGACAAAGACCTGTTCGCGGCGCAGGCTCTCGGCATGAATGGAGCGCGCGATCAGTTCCTTGCCGGTGCCGGACTCGCCATAAATAAGAACTCGGCCATTGGTGGGAGCCATGAGCCGGATCTGCTGGCGCAGCGCTTTGAGCGGCACGCTTTCGCCGGTGAGCACTGACGAGGCGCTAAACTGGCGCTTGAACTCCTCGTTCTCAGTGCGGAGGCGGCGCGCCTCCATTGCGTTCTTCACGACGATGAGTGTGCGTTCGAGCGAGAGCGGCTTCTCAAGAAAATCGTAGGCCCCGAGCTTGGTGGCCTTTACGGCGGTTTCAATGGTGCCATGGCCGCTGATGATGACGACTTCAGGGCGAATCTCGGGAGTTAACTTGCGCATTTCCGCAAGCACCTCGAGACCGTCGCGGCCGGGCAACCAGATGTCGAGCAGCACGACGTCGTAGGGCACATCACGCAGCAACACCATTGTCTCCTCGGCATCAGCAGCGCTGGCCACGCCGTATCCCTCCTCGCGCAGAATTTCCTCAAGCGAGGCACGAATTTCCGCTTCGTCGTCAACGACCAGGATGTGATTCATGAGGCGAGATCCTTCACCTTTTCGGTTCCCGCCACGGCAGGCGCAGGTTGCCCGCCGGACTGCCATCGCGCAGACGACCGGTCCGCACTGCCGGACGCCGAGATCGCTTCCTGGGGACCGCGGCTGTCCACAAGCGTTGCGGGCTCCATCAGTGGAATGCGCAACAAGAAGCGCGCACCCTTGGGGCTGTTGCTCTCAGCGCTGATGGAACCGCCGTGTTCCTGCACGATCTTGGCGGCGATGGAAAGACCCAGCCCGGTGCCACGGTGCTTGGTGGAATAGAAGGGCAGAAACAGGCGCTCGCGAATCTCGTCAGTCAGACCGGGTCCAGTGTCGGACACCGTGACTTCGATCGCGGCGCCGTCTTCACTGAGCGCGGTGCGCATGCCAAGCACGCGCAACAAGCTGCCGTGCATGGCTTCGGCAGCATTGTCAATCAGGTTTGCCAGGGCGCGGCGGATCGCTTCAGGATCGACCAGCACCGCAGGCAGGCCGGGTTCAAGATCCCGCTTTACGGTGATTCCATCGAGCCTGCCGCCAAAGAGCGCCAGAGCTTCCTCGACAATCTGATTCATGTCGCAGGGCCGTGGCTGCGGCGCAGGAAACTGGGCCAGCGCCGAAAACTGGTCGACCAGCGTGCGCAGCGTCCCAACGCAGCCCAGAATAACCTCACTGCATTTGCGAATAATATTGGGCGAATCAGCCTGGCCGCGCTCAAGATGCCGGCCGATTCTCTCGGCACTGAGGGCGATAGGCGTAAGCGGATTCTTGATCTCGTGGGCGACCTGCTGCGCCACTTCCTTCCACGCCAACTGCCGCTGCGCGCGAAGGAGTTCCGTTGTGTCTTCGACCACCAGGACCGATCCGGCTTTTCCGTCGCCCAGCACAAGACGAGCGCTGGTGATGGCCAGGTGGAGGACCCGGCCGCGCGCGTGGAGTTCCACTTCGGTGGAAGCAGCGCCCATGCGATTGGCACGGCGGATGACTCCCGCCAGATCTTCGGCGCAATCGGCGGGCAAAATCGACTCGATCTTTTCTCCTGCCAACGATGCGCCTTCCTTGAGGCCCATGAGCGCGGCAAAGGCGCGGTTCGACTGGAGGATGATTCCGGATGCGTCGAGGGTGACCACGCCTGAAGGGATGGTTTCGACAATGGTCTCTAGCTCGCGGCGCCGCTCTTCGACCGCCGCGTTCGCCCCGGTCAGTTGTGCCTGGGCCGTCTGCGCCAATTGCCGGCTGGTTTCAAGGTCAGCGGCCATGTGGTTAAAAGAGCGCACCAGTTCGCCCATCTCTCCAGTGGAGATGCCTTCCACGCGCTGTTCATAAATTCCGGCGGAGATCGCATCCATTGCGTCGGCGAGCGCTTCGACCGGGCGGGTGATCTGCTTCGAGAGGAAGACGGCGAGCCAGACGCTGGAAAAGAAAACAAAGACAGTGACCAGCAACAGCGTGAGGGACAAGGTGTTTTTAATAACCCTGCGGGCGCGGAAGAGCTTCATGTACTCGTCGGCGCCGGAACGGATGCGCGTGGTGGTTTCGTTGAGTCCCTTGGGCATGGGCAGCACAGCGATCACGGTCTTACCCGATGCAGTGAAGGCCGCACCGAGTGCGTATTCCTGCCCCATGACATCAACGACTGGATGGTCGTTTCTTTGCGCGGCGGACAGGATGGCGGCCGAGAGCGGACCGCGGAGCGGGGTCGCTGTCCATCCAGACTGAGGCGTCGATAAGCGAAGGTAGGCGGTGCTTGATTCGGGCGGAGCCTGGAAGGTTGCAATCAGCTTCTTGTCATTCCCGTAGACAAGCAGAAAGCCGCCTTCCAAAGTAATGCGCCGCGAGCTGAGAGCCTGCTGAAGGGTCTGAACGTCACGATCGGGCGCGCCGCTTTCGGCCACCGTTCTGGCTTCGCTCCAGGCGTTGCCGGCTACGTATTCAACCAACTCCTGCACGACTGTGGTCGAGTCGTCGCGCAATTGCAATGCATCGGGCGAGAACCACCGCTCGAGCGAACGGTTCAGCAGGAAATAGCTGAACAGGGACATCAGCGCCGCGGGCGTGACTGTGATCAGGATTGCGCCCGAAACCATGCGCGAGCGCAGGCGCGCGCCGACGCCACTGCTTCCCTGGCCGACGTAAACCCTCAGGACGGTGCGAAAGAGTAGTAGAAGAAGCAGGAGCAACAAAAGAAAGAGCAGGACCTCAAGGGCGGTGAGCGCCATGGTCTGCCCGTAGGTTTCGGGATTGAGGAAATCAATCCAGGAGGTGTTGAACCATTGCAGCGTCCCAAGCAGAACGAAGACGATCACCGCTCCACCGGTAAGGAGAGCGATCGACCGGCGCCGCGGATCTGCGAAGAAACGCATGGGCCGATTATAGAAGGAACGGGGAATCGAGAGTAGGTTGCCGGGGATGGGGCCTGGTAACCGGCAAAAGTCGGAAAATGCTCAGATTTGCGAGCAGGCGAGGGGGCTCAAGATTAGGTTTGTGATGTTGGTAACGATTGAATCGTAGGCGTAGCGCGGATTGGACGAGAGCTTTTTCCATGCCGGATCTGCGCGGAAGACATCCCATTTGGTATCGAGCTCGGTCAAATCGGCAAAGCTCAGCATGTAGGTGAGGCTTGGAAGGCGCGAGCCGATGAGCGCATCGCCGAAGAAGACCGGATGAAAGCCGGCGTTCTTGAAGATGTCAAACTCGCCCGCATGGAACATCTCCACTTTGCGCACATGCTCTCCGTTGCTGGGGCTCTCATAGGTGCGGAGTTGAAAGATGCGCTTGGAACTGGCTGCAGGAGACGCGGGTGGGGTAATTTTCGGCCATCCCCGAAATGCCGCCAATAGCGAAATCTCGACCCGCTGGAAGGCCGGCGCCGTCGAGGTTGAGTTCCAGAACGGATCGGCGGCCTTGAGGAATTCGGCGTCGTCAGCCAGTTGCAGATCGAGTTCCGCGAGCGCTTCAACTGAATTGCCTGGGATGAGCAGGTAATAAGCAGGGGTTTCAGGGCCGATGTCGAGCCTGAAGGCGCCCACAGGACCCATGCCGCGACGAGCAAGGGCGGGGATCAGGGCTCCGGCGAAGTAGCTCTCCGTAAGCTTTAACTGGTTCCCGCTGAAGAGGTTATATCGGCGCAGAAGATAGAACTCGCGGGCCGGAGCCGCTGGAACCTGAGTGGCTGCCTGCTGTGTGGCGGCAAGGGCTGAAGCGGCAATCGAAGCAGCGAGAAACTGACGGCGTTCCATGGATCCTCCGGTGAAGGATGATTTTAAGCTGCGAGGCGTCGCAAACGCTTGCTGACCAGGCGTGGATTCGTACCTGGCACTACGAGAAAAACAAGGCCGAAGATCGTGAATTGCGAGTTACCGTCATGAAGCAACCATGGCGGGAAAAGATTTCGAATTCGGCGCAACTTTCCTGAACTGCGCGGTGTTAAATGCTCTGGGAGTCTTGTGGGATTCATCTCCCGCTCGATAACTCCCGCCAAAACCTGCGCCGCCGTTCCAAAGGGACGGCGGCATTTTTTGTGCGCATAGTCGTGCGCGCTAATTCCTCGCGCGGGATAACGATGCGCCCCGCATCAGGGCAGCTCGCGAAGCTTCATATCCTTGAAGGTGATCTGGTAGCCCTCGGCTTCAAGGCCGACATAGCCTTTATCGAGCCCAACCTTGGTCGTGTTCACCACCTCGCCGTTGACCGCGAGAGTGCAGGTCGAGCCAACGCAGCGGATGTCGTAAACATTCCACTGACCCGGCGGCTTGACGCGATTTTCCTTCATTTCTTTTTGCAGATTGAAGCGCGTCGGCTTGCCGTCGATGGACGTGAGGCCGAAGATGTAGCCGCCTGCAAGCGAGGTTTGCGCCTGGTGCCAGATGGAGCCGTCGAGATTATTGCGAAAGAAGACGCCTGAGTTGTACTTGGGGTTTGGAGTGCTGACGGGGATGAAGCGCCATTTGACGTGGAAGGTGAAATTTGTGAGCTCGTGGTTGAACCGCAGCCACTCGTGGCCTCCATTTCCGTCACAGACGACTTGCTTCTTTGCGTAGTCGATGTGCCACTGAGCAACGTTGCTGACAGGATGATCGGGCGGAATGGCGATGCGCGTCCAGATTTCGTGCTGGGGGTCGTTGTGGTTTGCGGGGAAGAGGTTGATGGTTTGTGCGCACACGAGCGGGGTGGCGAGCAACACGACGCCGAAAAGTGCGCTTCCAATGGCGGCGTGGGCCGTAAAGCCTGGGCGAAGAATGTGGAACATCGTTGAATCCTCTTGAGGGCAGTGCGAACGGATTGCATTCCGGCAATCGGGAGGAATTGTAGCACTGGACGCGGAGAGGAGTTCCCTGCCCGGCAATTGGCAGTTTGTCACGAGCCGGCGATTGACTAATTCGGCGAGGGCTCCTCGACGTGATCGATCACGAGAGTTTGAACCTGCGCGCGCGTGGGCTTGAGCTTGAGGCCGAGTTGGTCTTTGAGTGCTTCGAGAAAAGACGGGCCTTGGGCGTCGGGCGGCTCCCTGGCGGGAGTGAGGAGCCTGATCTGATCGGGGAGCCAGTTCAGCGAGAAGTCATAGGTTCCGGCCAAGCCGGTTTGATCCACGATCGGGCGGCCCTGGCCTTCAAAGTCCGAGAGATATCCGGCGACGTGATCAAGAGCGATGTCGCGAGCCCCAATGATCACTGTGTGGTTGGCACCATCGATAGCCTGAACCCGGCCACAGAAAGGGAGAAATTCGCCCGGCGGAACGGACGATGAAGCGCGGTCTGTAGGGATGGCAATTATCTTATCGCATGCTGAGCCTTGATCGTGCGGCCTCATTCGCGAGCCCAGCTTTCCGGGCCTGTCAAGAACAAGCGAAAACACCGAGACTTCCTTGCTTTCAAAATGCACCGCCAACCCGAAGCGATCGGCGAGCAGCGATTGCATCATCAGGCGGATCTGATCTTTGGTCGGATTGCCGGCAAAGCGCGCCCGAATCGCGAAGTGATCAGTCGCAATCCATTTGGGCAGATGGGCCAGCATGGCGTCTTCTTGCTCATGCGTGGGCATGATTTTGTAGGCAAACTCAATAAAGATTTGCAGCGGAAAGTCGGCGACAAACTCCCCTCCGGGCGGCACGGGAGTGTCTTCATTGTTCAGCACAATATTGGGCCGCAGGAAAGTGCCGGGCTCGGAGCGGTGGATCGATGCCACCTCAAACTCAGCGTGCCCGCCGGCGGCGATTTGCCATGCGGGCAGTGGCTGTGGCGATATGGCCGCTGGTTTCGTAACGGACTGCGCTTGCGCAAAAGAAACCGCGGAGGATACATTGCCGGCCGCGATACATGCCGCGGCGCAAAGCAGGCTTGGAATGGAAACTCGCGCGACAGTGTGAGAGTGCCATATCCGCATAATCATGGATGGAATTTATCCTCGCATGAACTAACGGCCCGACCAAAGCCGCTGAGGGTGCGATTCGCTCGGAATTCTCTGTCTTGCTGCTCGATTTAGCGGGCGATGAAGAACATGACCCAGCTGAAGACAATGACCGACCCGACGAAGAGGGTGAAGCAGTAGGCGCCGTAGCGGAACATGAGGCGCGGAGTGTCGCGCATGGTGATGCCAAAGACGGTTGACGCGAAGAGAGCGAAGAGAAGAACCGCGGTGAAGTGGGAGGGGTGAATCACGAAGCCTTCCTCCCAGTGCGCAGATTGTGCGCGTCGACGGCGGCGATGATGTTGAGGAGGCCGGCGACGACGATGAACTTGGTGCCGTAGTCAGCCACCGTGGTGCGGACGGGCTCGCCGCCCAGGCCCATGATGCGGCTGATGAAATAAAGCAGGCCGCCACCGAGATCGCCGACGACGCCGAGCATGTCGAGAATGTCCTGGGCGCTGGTGTAGAGCTTGCCCTGCATGGCCAGGCCGAGGATGAACATGGCCACGATGCAGACGAAGAGCAGAGCGCCGCGAATCCATTTGCGAAGAAGGAAGTGACCGGCACCGGGGATGAGCCATCCGGCGATGAGGGGAAGATAAACGAATCCTTGTTGCGATTGCTTGCCCGCGGGGGGCTTGTTTGCGGCGGTTGCCATTCCTCTATTGACTATACAGAGGCAGGGAACGAGGGAACAAGGGAACGAGAGCGAGGCTAGCTCGCAGGAAAGGGTCTTGGCTTCCCACCCTAAACGCAAAAAGCGCGTTTAGGATGGGGCGCCCCGGTAAGAAGTGCGTTGAAGGTGGGGCAGCGCCAGCAATTGTTCAACAAGCAACCGCAGATCCTTCGGCTTCGGTCGCTGCGGCGACCTTCGCACAGGATGACAATTATATCGTAAATAATTATAAATAATTAACATATTATTTTGCTATCCTCT
>CAVVUE010000025.1:0-6179 GCA_963751285.1 uncultured Acidobacteriaceae bacterium
CACTGATGGAACCGCTGGTTGTTAGAAGTGCTGCGCCGCTATGTGATGAACACCGTCAAGCTACGGCAACGACACGCCGCTGCCCGTGCTGGCGCCCGGCAACGGAAAAACGAAGAAAGCCCGCTTCTGGACCTATGTGCGGGACAACCGTCCAGCCGGCGATAAGTCGCCGCCGGCGGTGTGGTTCACTTACTCGCGCGACCGCAGAGGTGAACATCCACAGCGCCACCTGGCTAAGTTCCGCGGCATCCTGCAAGCTGACGCGTTCGCAGGTTTCGATAAGCTTTACGAGAGCGGCGCGATTCAGGAAGCGCCGTGCCTCGCTCACATTCGGCGCAAGTTTTACGACCTGATGGAGGCTCACCAATCGCCTATTGCCACCGAAGCCGTGGAGCGCATCGCCGCACTCTACCGAATCGAAGCCGAGATTCGTGGCCGTCCCGCCGAAGAACGTTGCCAAGTGCGCCAGGCGCGCGCCAAGCCCCTGATGGAAGAGATGCACGACTGGCTGAAGATCTCGTTGTCCATGCTCCCGCCGAAGTCTGAGACGGCTGCAGCCATCCGCTATGCGCTCGGGCTGTGGGACGCGCTCATGCGCT
Organism: uncultured Acidobacteriaceae bacterium; assembly: GCA_963751285.1. Lineage (GTDB taxonomy): Bacteria > Acidobacteriota > Terriglobia > Terriglobales > Acidobacteriaceae > Telmatobacter. The sequence continues at coordinate 600 of CAVVUE010000025.1, forward strand.
ATCTCGACGATGGCCGCATCGAAATCGATAACCTGATCGCGGAAAGAGCCCTGCGCCCCGTCGCCCTGGGACGCCGCAATTACCTCTTCGCCGGTTCTGACCACGGAGGCCAAAGGGCAGCTGTCCTGTATAGTCTCATCCAGACGGCGAAGATGAATGGCCTGGACCCGGAAGCCTACCTGCGCCATGTGCTCAGCCGCATCGCCACGCATCCCATCAACCGCATCGAGGAGTTGCTGCCGTGGAACGTCGCCGCAAACCTGTCTCCCGTCGCTCAGGCCGCCGCGTAGAATCACGGTCCGCTTCCCAGCCAGATCCTGTTCGCCTACCCTTGCCGCACATTGAAGAACTCATCGAGTTCGGCGAAATTATGGTGGGCAACAAGTACCCCATCGGCGGCGTCGCCGTAGCCAGCGATGAGCACAACGCCCTAGCCATGCTCGTGCGCCGCGACGGAGAAACCCTGGCCCAACTGCTCAGCCGCCTAGACCAGGCCGTTGCCAAAGCACTCGACGAGGACATCTACACCGACGAGATCAACCCCAGTTCCTGACCTCTCTTATCCACACAACCAGTCGTGTCCACTTCGAAAAACTTGTGGACACGACCACCCATTCCACCACAACCGACTATCACTTACCAGACGGCCAGAAAGACCTTTCAATTACCCACAACTCGGCAGCGGGTTGGAGCAGCTATTGACGAAGTGGATTCTGAATCAAGTCAATCACTTATAAGCTCCGACGATTCATGGCCAAGTAGATACCATGAGAAAGAACCAGCGGATTTTGGCCACGAGTTGTCGGCAGCCGTCGGGTACAGGCGCGGAAGACTGGATCGGAGCGGAAGTGGCGGGCTGCTATTTCCGGGATGTCCGGCACGGCAAGCGGCTGCGGCAGTTGTTGGAGCAGTTTTCGAGCCGCATTGGCGCGACGACACCGTGAGCAACTCAGGACTGGGCCAATACCAAGGCCGCCTACCGCTTTTTCGCCAACGATCGGATAAGTGAGGCCAATATCCTGGCCGGCCACTTTACGGCGACGCGAGAGCGGTGCGCAGCCACGTCGGGCTTCCCCCTCCTGGTTCTTCACGACACTACCGAGTTATCGTATCGCCACGAAGAGACGGCGCCTATCGGAATCGTGATGAAAACCATCACCGGCGCCAGCAAGCCTGGGCGGCCTCGGTATCACACCAGTTGCGGCATTCTAATGCACTCCAGCCTGGCGGTGACTGCGGCCGGGCAGCCGCTGGGGCTGGCGGCAATCAAGTTTTGGAACCGGGACAAGTTTCACGGCGCCAATCGTCTGAAGCGCAGGATCAATCCCACGCGCGTGCCGATTGAAAAAAAAGAGAGCATACGGTGGCTGGAAAACCTGCGCCAGTCGACCGGGTTGCTGAACGATCCTGAACGTTGCGTGCATATCGGAGATCGGGAAAGCGACATCTACGAGCTGTTCTGCCTGGCGCAGGAACTGGGCACGCATTTTCTGGTGCGCACCTGCGTGGACCGGCTCGCCGGAGATGGCGGGCGCACGGTGGGCGCGGAGATGAAACGGTTACCGGTTCAAGGCCTGCATCGTGTCGAAGTGCGCAACAAACGCGGAGAATTCTCGACCGCGGTGCTGGAGATTCGCTATCGTCGCCTGACCGTCTGCCCACCGATCGGAAAGCAAAAGCAGTACCCAAACTTGATTCTTACTGCCATCCATGCGCGAGAGAAGGAGAAGCCCAAAGACCGGGAAAGAATCGATTGGAAGCTGCTGACCAATTTGCCGGTGCGCTCGTCGAGGGCGGCCGCCGAAAAGCTGGACTGGTACGCGCAGCGGTGGAAGATAGAAACCTTCCACAAGATCCTGAAGTCCGGCTGCAGAGCGGAGGAGGCGAGGTTGCGAACTGCAGAGCGGCTAGTAAGCCTTGTTGCCATCCTGTGCGTGCTGAGCTGGAGAATCTTCTGGATCACCATGCTCAACCGTACTCGTCCCGATGCTTCGCCGGATCAAGCCTTCACCGAGTTAGACCAGTATCTGTTGGATGAGTTGGCGCCTGACAAACCCACTACGCCTCCTCGACCGACTCTGGCCCATTACATCGTCAAGCTCGCCCGGCTGGGCGGCTATCTCGCCCGCACCCACGATCCGCCACCCGGCAACATCGTCATCTGGAGAGGGCTATTCCGACTAACCGACATCGAACTGGGCATCATCATAGGAGCGAAACTTGTGGGTAATTGAAAGCAGAAAGACACGCTTACGAGGAAACTCTCCAAGAACAGACACAAGACTTGCTACACCTTGGTCCACTGGTGCGTTGACCTTGATCCAAGTTGGGGATGTCGCGGGGACTTAACAGTTCTGCTAGACACCGACCCTCTCTGGCGCTAATATGCGCGTAGAGATTCCGTCTCTAAAGGTGTGGATCGTCTCGGCAGGCGAACCACACATTTAAGGTGTATAGCGTCCTGCAACGCTTTCCGATAACGTATCGCAGGGGTTTGCCAAATGGCAAACGGACTTCTTCGCTTCTTCTCGGCGAACTAGAAAACCTTCCGGCAGGAGCACTGGAAACCCAGAAATGACAGTTTAAATTCAAGGCGATCAAATGCTTATTGTTACTTACAATCTCAAAGGGGAAGCCACAGCGTACACCTCGTTCTATGAGGCACTGAAGGCTCAGGGTGTTTGGTGGCACTGCTTGCCTTCTACTTGGCTTTTGGTATCGTCCAAAACGCCAAAGCAGGTTGTGGAGGATTTGAGGACACATCTCCTGCGGGGGGATCATTTGTTCGTTGGTACACTCCAGCATGGTTATAACGGATGGCTGCCGAAAGATGCTTGGGAATGGATTAGAACGCACGGACTGAACTCCCGATAGAGGCGACCCGCCAGAAAGCCGCCAACAATTCAAACTGCACCACTACCCGAAGCGCGGCCCCCAAGCCGCTCAGAATCGGTCGTGCCGAATCCACTCCGTGACCTCATCGCTCACGGAAAATGTATGTCGCGGATTCGTTTCGAACCTTGCTCCGAGCATATAGGCGTTCCTTTCGAGGGGAATCGCATGGTATCCACCTCCTGTCAGAAACCCACGAACATACAGATTGGAGAACTCCACAATTCCAAGCTGTCGATACTGTTCCACGTGAACAAGCTCATGAAACAGGAGTCCATGAGTAAACGGCTCATGAGAAACGACCACATCTCCGAAAGTGATTGCAGCCATCATCCTGAAATCAGGCAAGTGCCTAAAACCTAACTGCCGAAGTTCCGGGTAAAAATTGGGGTTCTGCACACCATTGTTTTGGAGCACGACCAGTCGAGCTTTATCGAGGACGGCAAGGATGAAGAATCCTGCCACGGCCAAACGCTGCTCCGCTGTTAGCGGAATTCCTGTCGGCAAGAATGCTTCACGTTGCGAAGTGATGTATTCTGCGACCGCAGCGGAGAGTTCCTGCACCTGATCCGGTGTCAACGATGGGGATGCCATGGTCTCCGCCTCATGTTCTTTCGTCGTCTAGCAGGTCTTCTTCTGTGTGCCACACAGCCATCGCTGCGCGATGTAATGCTTAAACCGGCGCAATCAATCCCGGACTATTGTTCCGCACGTTTCCGACCGCTCGGCTCACCTTCCACGCCTTCATTTCTTCTGCCGGAAACGGTTTGAGTAAATCAACGGGTGGATGTGACGGTTCACCCGACTCCATCCACCTCTCGTAGTCCCGTCTGTGGAGGATCACCGGCATTCTGTTGTGAATCGGCTCCAACAGTTCATTCGGGTCGGTGGTGATTATAGTGAAGGTCTCAAGCGTCTGCCCCGTGGTCTTATCCCTCCACGTCTCCCAAAGACCGGCGAATGCAAACAGACCGTCGTCTTTCATCCCGATTGCATACGGCTGCTTTGTTCTCTCATCAAGCTTTTTCCATTCATAAAACCAATCGGCAGGAACCAAACAACGACGGCGCTTCATGGCCTCCCGATAGACCGAACTGGTCGTGATGGTTTCCGCCTTGGCATTGATGGTGTTGAATGCCGTCTTGGAATCCTTCGCCCAAAACGGAATGAGACCCCAACGCATGACGGTCAACTCACGTTCCCCCGTCTCCGGATCAAGTCGCACGACCGGCTGGAAGCTTTGCGGAGCAATGTTGTAGGAAGGCTCGAAATACGAATCGTCAAAGACGTTCGTGTCGTGCGTCTGCATCCACTCAGCAATCCGCTGTTTGTCCGCCCGTCTGCCGTATCGACCACACATGCATGACAGACTATCGCAAGACCGTGCCCGGTAGTGGTGCAGTTTGAATTTCCAGAGGTCTGACGGCGGGGGTAGACTTGGGGTATGACGAGCAGGCCGTACCTCAAAGCGCAGAAGGACGGGAACGGAAAATCAAACGGCGACTATGAATGTTCCGTTTGTGGGCTGCTTTTCCGCCCGGATAAGAATAGCCGCGAAAGGTTAAAACGAGAATTCGTTGCACACGCACAGAAACATCTCCAAAAGAAAAAAGAGGACTTCAGCCAAGCCGCCCGGATCGTCAGAAAGGCAACAGGCGGCTAATTGGTGCCGGTTGGTGTCAGCTTGCTACTGTCTTTTTCTGAAAGCACGCTCGACAAAGTACAGGTCTGTCTTGGCGCATCTACTGGAGTCCACCCTTGGAATCCATGATTCACAAGCTCAGGATTCAGGCTCTACAGGCGCAACTGGCACTCCGCAAGTTCGTATGTGCATCCTTAGCTAAGGAGTTCGAGGCCGAATCTTTGTCGGTTAAACAGAGGGCGGCACTCGCTCATCATTGGGACGACACGCTGAATGAAAGCTACGTTTTGCAGCTTATGATTGACCTGCTTGAAAGACAGGAAAAGGAAAAGCGCGATGCTAGTTTCTTGATTCCCAAGGCATAGGCATACCGCACTGGGAGTCCGCGCTGTCAGGCAGTGCCGGGGGCTGTGCCCTTGACGAGGATCACTGCAACCGCCTGAGGGCCTTTCGAGCCTTGGACGATGTCGAACTCGACCTCGTCGCCCTCTTTCAACCGCTTGAATCCATCCGACTGAATTGCAGAATAGTGGACGAATACATCCGGCCCGTCGTCACGTCCGATGAATCCGTAGCCCTTGGCGTTGTTAAACCACTTAACAATTCCCTTGTACTGAGCCACGAGTTCCTGCCTTCTTTGCCCGGAATTCTTGCATTGAGGGTCTTCCACCTCAATCACCACGCTATTGAACGGCTTTCAATTACCCACAACTCGGCAGCGGGTTGGAGCAGCTATTGACGAAGTGGATTCTGAATCAAGTCAATCACTTATAAGCTCCGACGATTCATGGCCAAGTAGATACCATGAGAAAGAACCAGCGGATTTTGGCCACGAGTTGTCGGCAGCCGTCGGGTACAGGCGCGGAAGACTGGATCGGAGCGGAAGTGGCGGGCTGCTATTTCCGGGATGTCCGGCACGGCAAGCGGCTGCGGCAGTTGTTGGAGCAGTTTTCGAGCCGCATTGGCGCGACGACACCGTGGGCAACTCAGGACTGGGCCAATACCAAGGCCGCCTACCGCTTTTTCGCCAACGATCGGATAAGTGA
>CAVVUE010000026.1:0-88598 GCA_963751285.1 uncultured Acidobacteriaceae bacterium
GAATCATATACGGGACGCTGCCGCTGTCCGATGTTCCTTCAAAGTCAGAGGAGAAGAACGGCCTAAGCCATACGATTGACGCTGTCGAGCCGGAGATCGAGCACTCGGGGACAGAGAAGCGGTAGTAAGGTCACCCCTGACCAAGTCCAAGGTTCAGCCGGAACGTCGCCACCATTCGTCAAGAGACAAGGTTCCGGCACCGAGCAGCGTAATTGCAATGAGTCCAACCAACATACAGAAATCCGTACGCGCCTCGTGCATAGCCGCCCAGAATCCCTGCTTGAGCAGCATTGGCACCTTGGTGGTCGCAATTGCGACCGCAATGTCGATGAACAATGGCACAGTCGCAAGAGTGGTAAAGAGGCCGACAATCAGAAGTGTCCCGCATACGATTTCTACGACACCCACGAACGGACCCGTGAACTGAGGAGCAGGAATACCAATTTTCACAAAGCGTCCTGCGCCGAGCGCGGCGGGAAATAGCAACTTCTGGATACCTTCCGAAAGGAAGACCCAGCCCACAAGGATGCGAACGAGCAGGATGCCCGAAGAAAGGCGGCGTTGAGAATCTTGCGGAGAGATCGGCATGGCACAAAACCTCAGGTGGATTTTGCTCTGTCATTGGAAATCACTATGGAATTTCCATCTTGATGTTCGAACAGCAGATATTCTACCCTCATCTAACTGACGGAGTGAGCGCACACCTCCTCTCCATATTCGTCTACGTTTATGATCTCGACTTTCGAGCAAGTCTTTGAGTCCTGAATATACAAAACATGATCGCCCACGTGCCAAGTGAATGCCGTGCTCCGGTCAGCATAGGAGGGCAGCAGCCACTTTGATCCATCATGTAGTGCCAGATGCTCATGGTCTTCCGATATAGCTGTAATGGGCACGGTGTCGGCACTCACGTCGCGAACACACACCGTCTCGCCATGTTCGTCAGTGTCGACAAACTTCGTTCCAACGCAGTCTTTCGATTTACCGATTTCCGCCACGTCCTCGCCGAGTACCCATCCGCGAACTGTCGGTGCGCCGGACTTTTCGACTAGCCACTTAGTTCCATCATCGAGCCCGATATATATTCCGTCGTCTGACTTGGCTTCGATGACTTTCTCGCCGACATGGCTCTTGGCATCTGCTCCCGAGATCGGCTGTGCCACGGCTGGCGTGAGGGCAAATGCCAGCAACACGAATGGGAGCGATAGAGGGGTTCTCATTCTTGCCTCAACGATGGGTCGGAATCCGAGAACATGATACTCCCGGCAAGAGATCACAGGATGGCGTCCATATGTTTACCGACCCTCCCCCGCGCAAATCGAATCTCGCAGGTTTTCGGAAGAGTGATTGGATCACGACGCTCGATCTGCCCGATGATCCACGCTTGCCAGCAATCGCAAAAACTATCGAGTCGGCAATGAAGGCCGGACAGATTGCCAGAGTCCGGCGCACCCGCGAGACGAGTTCAGCTAGAACTTGCCCCAGTGAACAACCTCGTGAAGAGGCCGCTTCACCTTACTCGGCTGCTCTGCCGGGTGGCCGATAGGAATCATGCTGACCAGCTTGTATCCTTTCGGAGCGCCAATTTCACGACAGACTTCATCGGCGTATCCCTTCTTGTCACCAGCAACCCAGCACGCCCCCAGCCCATGAGCTTTGGCGGCTACCAAGATGTTCTGAGTGGCAGCGGAGCCGTCCTCAAGGTAATATTTCGAATCCTTGCACAGAACGAGAATGCACACCGGGGCTTGAGCGATAAAGCGCCCGTAGTCGGTTTTGTTGGCGATACTCCGTAGCTGGTTGGGGTCAGTCAGAACCACGAATTCCCACGGCTGTTCATTGCGTGCGGTCGCGGCAAGACGACCGCAGTCGATTACGTCCACGATAATCCCTCGCGCAACGCTTTGTTCCGTGTATGCACGAATGCATCGGCGGGTCTTGATTGCTTCGATTGCGTCCATGTTGGCTTGTCCTTGAATCATCGTAGGACTTGGAGGGACAGGTGGCAAGGCAACAGACCGTAAAACTGTGCCGTCAAAAAGAAACATCCGGCACTCATGCTCACCGACGCTCCGCCACGCAACTCAAATCTCGCTGGTTTTCAGCAGAGTGACCAACTCACGTCACTCAACCTGCTCGATGATCCATGCTTACCTGTCTTCGCAAAGTCTATCGAGTCGGCAATGAAGGCGGAGGAGATTGCGGGTGTACGCCGAGCGTGCTCCGAGTTTCTGAAGGCTGCCTCACAGTTCCACCGAGTTTCGGAGAATTTCATTCCAGAGCTTTCCTGCGCTCAACACAAAGGTGCCTAGCCGGAAAAGTATTTTAGTTCAGAAATTCTGTGCAAAGGGCTCTATTTCCTTAATTCGGCCACCACGCTTATGAGAAGGTCTCGAAACCACGGCTTCTGTTTAGCGGCTTTGATGAGCACCCGCTTCCACGTCATAATCGGCTCCGTGATGGTCGTCTGGCTCCCCCACTGTAGACGACCGTTGTGTGCGCGATAATATCCGATTCTAATCCATTCGGGATTTGTTTTATTCTGGAACGTGATTAAGTCGACCACGTCCCAATATTGAACACCCCTAGTGCCGGGAATGCTTCGCACGACTGCGCGGTCAACGAGCTTTCCCGACCTGCTCTTCTCATTAGCAGGAAATTTAAAGTTAACCCGTTTCCCGATACGTCCAAGTATTCTTCGGATGATCGGGTCTTTGCTGTCATCGGTGATTACTTTTCTTACGGTCATGCCTTTCCTTCTTCCAACGGGATTTTCCCCCTGAAACATGATTCCCATCTTCTGCGGCTCCGCGCCAGTATACGCCGACGCAGTCCCCCTTCCCGGTTATGGTCACGCATCGGAAGAGCCGCCTACAGCGCCCCGCAACGAACACGTCAGAATCTCCCGGTATTCCTGACGCGATCCTCTGCCGACTGGATGAGGCGCAATCGCATTGACGGTCTTCCCGATGCCGCTATCGGGCGACAGCAGCGTACAATTGTTCCGCCTATGGAACGGAGGGGACTCGATGATCGCACGAATCTGGCATGGCAGAACAAAGGCAAGTGATGCAGAGGTCTATCTCGAATATCTCTTCCTGTCCGGCGTTCCCGCAGTGCGTCCGGCATCTTTAAGCGCCAAGCACGGATCAAGGCTCGTCTATCAAATTGAGTTTCTTTGCGACTTCCACTCCGACCGAAACGAATGATGGAAATCCGCTACGGATAACTTGTATTGCAAAGTTTATTTCGTGACCTGAAATCCCCGCACTTTTAAGTGCCTCTTCAAGATCGCCAATCCCATCAAATTGGCGAACAGTTCCGCGCATCCCACTCGTGTCACCGCTAATCGCGCATGTAACAGTAATGGGCGAGAATCCCTGTTTTGACAGGAGAAGAAAGACCGTCATGCCAAGTAGTGTACTCCTAATCGACAATCCGCTTTTGTGTTTCCGCCTCATTCTGCACAGGCTCTTTTATCCGACGATACAGTGCTTATGATGTGAGACCTGTTGCACGAATCTCCTCAGCGCGTTGAAGCCAGTGTCACTTGGCAGTCGAAGTGGTTAGAACTGCTCCAACCGAGACCTTCCCCCAAGGTTGGGATTGCGGTAGTTTCTTGCTGTACAATCCCCTAACAATCGGCCTCAATCTTCATTGCGGCCTCCCGCTAGAGTCGATCTGTAATCTAAGGAGCGCAAAGTTGTTTCAATTGAAGCCGCTACTCCTAGTCTTCAATTTCGGTTGTCTCTTCGATAATTCTCTCAAGCGAATCCGGGGTAATCTTCTCCACTGTTCGCTTGCTAATACGAATATAAGGACGCTTTGACTTCATCAGTTTGGAAGCCAGCCATGTCACAAACGATCCTACGGATACATCGTTCCCGAAGGTCACGGCGAGTGAGAAAAGGGAAGCCGCATCGTGCGTAAGATGACGCTTCCGCATCTGCGTAGGCATTTGTTGAAGCCGGATCGCCGCACCACCCGGAGCGTTCTTCGTCATTCCGACCGAAATTGTACTTGCCTCAAATACCTCAAACACAGAATCCATTGGAAGTTCAATCTCAATCACTTTCATTGGATGCCCATCGCTTTCCTAGCCGCTTCGGTTGCAACGTTCACGACAATTTTGGTCGGTACATCACCCACAGGCGGTCGAACCTTGCGGACAAACTTCTTGAAGCGAGTAGCCGTAAGCTCTCTGCGCGGTGTGTGCGCCCACAGCCACTGACGATTGAACTGCCGCGGATGTGGATGAAGAATAGATGAATCATATTCTTCTTTCGGCTAACGTGCTAGGCTACCGCGTATTCTCATTGTGAACCTCCCACTGTGCTCTGCAATAAGCGTCCGAGATTCACCCAGTATTCACAGGTCAACTTGGGTGCAACCGGGTGAATCGCTAACGCAACCACAGTCTTCTCCATGTGGCACAATCCGTTCGAATTGAACTCTGACTGCGTAATCCGCTCCCACTCACTGCGTTGCCCTTTACCATACATGACTATGAATTCAGGGGCATACTTCAATGCAGCTTCCCGAATTCGCTCAATGCGTTTTGACAGAAATGTTGTCCTGTCCTGCGCCGTCTGCATACTCGGCGCGGCAAGACCTGATAGCTCGATGACGCACGTTTCCCCGGTCGAACTGCCCCATTTGTCTCGCTGGTACGCTCGGATTGCTTCGATGTCAGTTGGTTCTCCTTTATAGAAAAGGAGCAATCGGATCAATTGCCGCCATGTCGGTTGTGTGGGAGGGTGAGGCTTATGCCATTCCGTAAATCCAAATCCGCAATGGTGGGCAGCACAATCGACTATAGGTGCAAATCCCAATTGTTTCCATGAGTCGTACCGGGCAGCAAGACTGTCATCGTAATCCTTGCCCATCCCAGCTTCCGGGCCGATGAACCAGTATGGTGCTTCCCATCTGCCGTAGCCATAGAAGTCTTCGGCCATGTGGGCGAGTTCAGTTGGGCTCAGCATTTTATCCACCTAAATCTCGCGGGAGGTCGTCGGAGTGTCACATCAACCGCTGAGGTCGCTCACGTATTGCAGAGAGAGTCACCTTGCCCTGTCCGTGCGTCTTAGGCACCCGCTTGTTGTTCCCCACTTCCTAAAACGACAACTCGCACGTCTTGCAGTAGAATCTTTCTTTGGAAATGCAACAACCGCCAAGCACAGCATTTCCCGATTTCACTGCCGCTGGCGTCTCTTTGAAAAGGCCATAGAAGATTGGAACAACCGAAGCGCCTGAATGGCACTGCGGACATTCTTGTTCTGGTGCTTTGGATTGAGGCTCTTCTGCATCTAGCATCCGGTAGCATCTCCTTTCTCTGAGGTAGCGTTGGAAACGAGTCACGTCGGCTGTCATCGGATCAAGCTTTCGCGGAAACCGAACCCACAGGACTGCTAATGTGCTGCAAGAATCTCCGAACCGCATCGTTAGGCCCGGCACCCACAATGAGGTTTTCAATCCCACGCAGGGACTTGCTTCGATGACGCAAGCCGTCAAACGCGCACAGGACAAAGGGGTACGCTTTGACGTAGGTCTTCAAGTCAAGGTTCAGATTTGACTGCTTTCCTTCAAGGGACTTCTCCTCGAACAATACGTGGAATTCTTCTTGCGGAATGCCGCAGCGATAAAAAACAGAAGCGAATGTCGTCTTTCCCGCCCTACCGATACACAGCGCACGCTTTTTCCCCAGTTTGCTTTGTATCGCACCCACAAGAGCAGACCTCTTCACCTTCGATGAAGGCACAGGAGCACTCGTAAGCGGTCAGGGTTGTACTGAGCATCGAGCACGAAGATTTTCGACCTCAAGTTCTAGGTCGTTGAGGATGCCACTCAGTTCTTCAATCTGAGCAATATAGGCTAGTTCTTTTGCCTCCGTCTCCCGACCTTGTTCCTTGACCTCCTCGTGGAACTCCCATTCGTATAGCAGAGCGTTGGCGTGTTCCACCTGCTTCGAGTCGCCTTCTCCGAGCAAGTCGTGGGAGATGTTCGCTAATTCGTGGAAGACTCTCCCCCTAATAGCTTCAGTCGTTATGGATGCTTCTTTTGTGGCATAGATCGCTTTCTCGACCCGTCGTGACAGCAGAATGTGGAAGATTGGGTCGTCAACACCCGCCGCCAGACACGCCGCTTTCAAACTTTTCTGAAGCTTCTTGATTTCAAACGGAACGACGGTGCCGTTGCGCTTCATCACTTGAACGTCACGGGTCAGGTTTGGCGCAATCTCATATATCAGTTTGTTTAAGGCGGCTTCCTCGCTATGCACGATGCAGTCGCCGACGACGCTCTTGAGGATTGGGCTGTCGAGGTAATGTTGGTCTATAAGGATGACGGGGATTCCCATTCTCTTGGCTTGAACGATGCCAAGTGTGGTGCCAATGGATTCCCGCCACATATTCGCGACAACGATGTCGGCTTCTTCAATATCGGCGGATACGGCGAGAGCCCCTTTCTTCGCTGACGGCTCGGTCGGGTCGAGACATTTGAATTCAGACTTGAGTGCGTCTTTGAACCGCTTCCGCCAGACTGTTTTCTGGCGTTCGCTACAGTTCGTCATTGGCCCGGCAAGGTAGACCTTCAAGAGATTCTTCGCCATGGAACACCTTCCCTCCTCGGCCTGAACAAGGAAACCTTCACCCCTTCCAAACATATTGAGTGGGGGTCAATTCTCCGTCTATCAAATCCCATTTCTCTGTCACAACTGGAGTCCCCGCCGTTGCGATTTTCTTCCCTGTCAACTTGACGGAGTGGACGATAACCAGAACGCAATTATCTGGATGCAATTTGACGTGCCGTACTTCATTCTTCGTCAATACCACGCTCTTGCCTAGCGTTTGAGTTCCCTTGACCTCAACAAAGAACATTTTCTTTTCACGCCAGCACGTGAAGTCGTAGGGTTTCGTGGCGGACGTGTCATCGAATTTTGAGAAGCCCCGCTTCTCAAGCGCCTTCTGAGCCTCCTTCATAGCGTGCTGTTCAATGGCTTTCCGAATTCGCGGGTCAGATTCGAAACCTGCCGCCTTCTCCTGTGCCAGAGATGAGGCTTCTTCGGGGTTCCCCTCAGCGGAGGGGTCGTCCAGCAGATTCGCCCGGTCGTAGTTCAAAACATACTGGATGGCATCGTCCATCCACGCAGAGGTTCTGGTCTTGCCGCTTGTTCGGAAAAGGTAGCGAATATTCGACCGGCCAAACCCGCCCTTGACGTTACCGGGAATCTCCTGCTTGCGCTCATACGTCGGAAGCAGTGTCGCGTTCTCAACAGCGGCGTCGAAACGATATCCGATAGGCTTAAAACCCCTCACACCAGACTGTTTCAAACGTCGTAACATTTCCTTTGTCGCAGAGGCAGGAAACTTAGGTCGGGCGGATGCGTACACTATTGCATTTCGGTACCACCCAATGATGTGTTGCCGTGCTACAAAAATAACGAGAACAGCGTCAAGCTTCTCAGCCATCCCCGCAGTCGGGTCGATTCGCTTTAAGTTGACACTCGCAGCCACATGTCCGTAAAGACGACCGTCGAACTCCGCGAAGTTAAACAGTTCATGCCCTACGTTCTTCTTGTTATAGCGTCCGCCCCCCTTTGGGCGCTCATCGCCCTCCACCGGCCCTGCGTAGTAGGTCATCCACCCGACCCGTGCGAACAGGACTCGGGTGGGCGCTGGGAGAACCGCGACTTGCGATTTGGATTTTGCCATTGGCACTCCAATCTCGTTCACTGACCAACCGCAACCGGAACAGCGGGAGCGACGGTAGGAATAGCTACCTGTTGTTGCGTCTTTGGCTTCATCACAACTGCATAGGTGGCTTCATCGCTCAGCTTCTCAACGAGAAAGTCCACCCAGTGCTGGGTATACACGTAGTCCTTGTGAACCGCATCGTAGCTGCAAAATTGGGGGTTACACATGCTGGCATCCGCTGCTCCCTTAGGTGGTCGGGCTTTGAAATGGTGCCAGCATAGAGCGTGGCTTGCTTGATTGAATGTTTTGCCGTTCAACCTCGCTACAACCCTTGAGACCACTTCTCCGGGTTTGAACCCCGTCGCATTGATGACATTGAACTGCTTCGGCTTTATCAGGGTGATGAACTTCTGGTATTTGGCCATCTCTTCAGGCTTCGAAGGGTCATACTTCAAGAACTCCACTGCAACATCATCCGCCGACCGAGACGCCCCGACATTCGGTATCAGGAAGACCTTAAAGCTATAGTTCTGGTCTGCGTAGATGTCATCGGAGAGAGACGTACGGAATGTTTCTATGAACTTGCGAACTGACTGGAAGTTTCGCCTTGCAGCCCCTCGAAGGGCTGTTTGCTGGGCTACGTTGATGCTCCGTGCAAACTGAAGCGCAAAAGCCAAGTTGGCACTGAGAGCATTTTTGTTCCCGAAGGCCTCGCACATCAGATTCTCGAAGTTGGTCAGGAGTGCCTGACATTCTCCGAAAATCTCTACATCTAAAGAAGGCAGGAATCGGTGCTCAATTTTGTTTCTGAGCTTAATAAAGAACTCCAGATTCATTCGGACAGCAGGGTTCTGGTCTTTGAAAAACTGCTGGACGCATTCGCTGAGTTCCCAATGCTTGTAATCACCGTCAACCCGCTCGAAGCGAGTAGGGTGCGCCTTTTGCCTGTAGTAGGGCTTGATTCTCTTCTTCCCAAAGATGGCGTGAAAGAGCGCCGTCCACGCCACGACCATCAAGACGACGTAACCGGCTGACCGGAAGGCCGTCCCCGGCCTGTTGTACGTCTCTACGGCGAGAAGTGCTGCTTCGTGAGCCTTCTTGAGGTTTGCTTCCGTCTCAATCGGGAGCTTGCGAGGCATTCTGTTCCCCTCCCTTGAGTGAATCTCTGGTATCAATCTCCAAGCGGCTCATTGCTCAGGCTTTCGCACGATAAATTTCGCACGGGCAAACAATTCATCAAACGTCAGAATCTCAGGCATCCTCAGATTGCAGCGCATTAGCTCGAAAGCCTTTCTTTTGTCGAAGTCATCAAGCTCCCGCGTATGCCCACAAACAAGAATTGAACGGGGAGAGATTGTTCGGATTCTGTCTTGAGACAATTGCTCAGCATCGCGTTGCTGTTTGCTTCCTTCAAGCTCCCATGTGTGACTGTTGATTTGCACTTGAGAAACCGCATTCATAAATTCCGAGTTGAAACCCGGCACACCGCTTCTATACGGCTTCTCGCCAAAGAACTTTGTATCTGGGCGTTTGATCTCCACGAGCACTGTGAATCGTTCATCTTCTGCCTCAGTGTGCATTAAAAACTCGCCCTTTTGCTCACCTTTTCGAGCGAATCCGCCCCCGCCATAATTCGCCTGATTCTGAAGTACACTCAAGAACTGAAAGCGGAGGCCAAGGCCAAAAATCCACTCGTTGGCCATGAAGAATTGTTCCCAATTAGGCTCCGTCCATCTTTGAGCCTGAAGCTCCTTTTCAAACTCAGCTACCGCCAATTTCCTGCGCTTTAGTAGCTCCGCCTCTGCAAGCTGAGACGCCAAGTCAGGACGCAAAGAACTGAGAGAATCCCAAAACTCGTTGCTGTGATTGCTACTAATCAGGTCCTCGATGAGCGCCTTGTGCTCCCGGCCAACATTGACGACCTCGTCCTTCCTACCGACGATGAGATTTGCACCGTGCAGATCAATTCCCTCTAGCTTGGCTGCTTCGGCCAGCACATGAAGCCCTGTAATGAAGTGTTTGAGATGCTCTCTTCTTAGCTGTAGTTTGGCAATCTCTCCCCCCTTCAGCTTGCTTAGCAACGCACCATCCTGTGCGTGCCAACCGTCCCTTCCCTTTCGTTCAGCGACAATTGTGCCACGCACTTCCCAATTCCCATCGTTATCGCTTGCAAGTTCGCCGTAAAAGCAACGCCTTGTAGTGTGCGTTTCCTCCAAAATGATAGGTGGCGTGAACTTCATCAGGTTTCGAGCAATCTTTTGCAACGACAAAGTCTTCATGGTCTCCCCCGTGCATAGTGCCAAGATCACTGTCTCTTCAAGGAGGTCGTTCCTTTAAGATTCCCCCTTTTCGCTTTTTAAAGCAACGTGAAGGCGCAGTTTTGGGGTATTCTCCAGTGAGCCATCGCCAAGAATCTGAACTACCCTTGGTACGGTGGTCTTGGGAGTGGCGTATGGCTTGTTCTTGTGGGTCTTCGAGAAAACGAACCTATTTTGCGCTGATCGCACTGCACTCTGAGGTAAAAGGCGGACTTTTGGGAGGTTCCGCACCGCCACTCGGCTCCGTCAAGGAAGTCATCGTTTGCTCAGAATGCGGAATGGCAGAATATCAAATTCCTGCTGAGGAGATGAGATGGTTTCCCTAGAAAATGTGCGAGTTCGAACGAGTGGATACAATTGACCCATGCCAACAACGAACGTGTTTGAGGCCACCCTTGGCAGGAAGGCCGTAAAGTGGGATGCCTTCTGGCATCTGTTTGAATGGCTGGTTGACCCGAACGAAGGACACGGGCTCGGGGACAGTATCCGCCGTCAGTTGCTCATGTTCGCATTTGGTGAGCCGTTCGTCAGTTGCATTATGAGGCGAGAATACCCTGTGAGTCGTCAGACTGATGGAAAGGGCAAGTGGCCTGACTTCGCATTGGCAGTCCCGAGCTTCGCTGCCCCAACACATCTGATCATCATGGACGACATCGGCGCGGCAGGTTCGGGAAAACAGGAGAAACTGAAGAACCTTTCCACATACATTTCGCTTGCTCAGAAGGCCAACCCTCAAGCGAAGATTCGAGCGGTGGTTGTCACAGATGCTCCTGCTGGCAAGAGACTCGCCTCAGCGGTCTATGAAGCATTGGGTGAGGAGACTGTGGATTTCGCTGCAGCAACAGGGTGGAAGCTGCTGCCGCTTCAAACCCTCGGTACTTGGGTTCGGGATGCGATGCAGTCCCGCCAAGAGCATTTGCCCGAGAAAGCATACTTCATTCTTGAAGAGTTTGCCGAATGGTGCGAATAACGTATTCCATCGACACAGCATGTGGAATCACGAGTGAGGTAGAGTTTGTCCAGTGAAGCGAGTCTGCTTTGACACCTAGACTAGCTATTTTCACAAGGCGTATCGCTTCACGCGCTCCTGCCAACAACACACATCTTCCGGCGTGCCCCGCTTTTGCACTTCGATCAGAATGGCATCTTGGAATTCGGGATCAATTTCAAGAGGGATCAGGCGAAACCATTGATATTTGTCAAACAGGGCAAGAGCTTCAGGAAGCGAGGCGACGGATTTGCTCGTGCTGACAGGGCTACCCAAACCGCGTCTATCTTCTTCGTCAAGCAATTCATAGATCGTAGACTCGTCCACCTCAGTCCAAAAAGTCCACTGACCGGAATCGCCTTTGCCTCCAAACAAGGTCAGCGTGCCCCCTTCCGCTCCGAGTTCCAATATGACTTGGCGGGTCATGCCTTTCCTCCAATCGGAAATCTCTCCGGCAACACATGATTCCAATTCTCTTCGGCTCCGCGCCAGTATACGCCAACGCCATTCGCCGCCTCATCACGGCCATGCATCAAGAGAACCTCATAAAACCCCCGGCAATGAATACCCCAGACTCACCCAGTATTCGTTACCTAACGCTCTGGTGACAGGGTGAGGAGCAATCGCAGTGATAGCCTTCCCCTGCTGCCAACAGGCGATGGGGCATAGAATTGTGTTGCCCAAAAAAGGAATTCCGGTTCCCATGCTTACCGATGCTCCCCCGCGCAAATCGAATCTTGCTCGTTTTCAGGAGAGCGACCGGATGAACACGCTCGACCTGCCCTGTGACGCGCTTCTGTTCGAAATCGCAAAGTCTATCGAGACGGCAATGAAGGCTGAGGAGATTGCGGGTGTCCGTCGAGCTTGTGCCGAGCTTCTGAAAGCCGCATCGCAGTTCTATGGAGTCCCGGAATGCAACGTCCGCGTACTTGCCGCCCGACCGCTGAAAACTCGTGAGCAGTGGACGACTGAACTGTTCGGGGACTACGATCCCGAAACCATGTTGACCCGAGTGTGGATGCGAACGGCGGTGCGGAAGGAAATCACGTCTTTCGGCACATTCCTAAGCACGCTATGCCACGAGTTCTCTCACCACCTCGATTACCACTTGTTCAAGTTCAAGGATTCGTGGCACACGAGAGGATTCTACGAACGCACCGCCGTTCTCTACCATCACGCGAAGGGAACGCCGCTGAAGAAGCTCTTCTGGGTGCCAATATCGGGCGGTCGCTGGCGGATTGACTGGCAGAAGACGAATCGGGGGTGAGGGATGAAACCCAGTCCATGCTGTGTGTCTACGCAATCCATCTGATATTGCTTCGCCTCAATTCTTCTTCTTACCAAATTAGTCACACACCGCGGATCCCGAACCGCACTATGATGGTTCTCTTGGCGCGGAGAGCAACACCGTGTCGTCGGCAGGAATCAAGCTGCTCCGCCTACCGAGGTTCGGTCGTCGCTTCCACGATCTTGTAGTCTGGAGGAATCTCGAAGAGTGCGGAATTAGGCTCACTTCGGTCAAGCCGCCGAATCTCCGTGGTTATTTGGTCACTGCCCGAATCGGTGCTCGTGTCTTTAGAAAAGACTACGATCTTCAGATCAGGGGAAATCCATGTCTCCTGCACGTCCATGACATCCGGACCGTGCCCGTCGTGGGGCGGCATTACCTGCGTGGTCCGGGTGCCCTCGGCATAGATACCGTCGATCATTTTTCCGTGGAGGTTCTCCGTCGTGGTCTTCACCACATGGAGGTTTCGATGTATAGGGATCGATCCTGTGCCGGGAAAGGTCATCACCCGCGCCGTTTTCT
Organism: uncultured Acidobacteriaceae bacterium; assembly: GCA_963751285.1. Classification (GTDB taxonomy): domain Bacteria; phylum Acidobacteriota; class Terriglobia; order Terriglobales; family Acidobacteriaceae; genus Telmatobacter. Next base: position 12,808 of record CAVVUE010000026.1, read on the forward strand.
GTCCGGGAAAGAGCTGAATGAACTGGCGGAGCAACGGAATATATAGGTTCACCACCATCGGTCGGCCGATATTGTTCGATTGGAATGATTCAATCCACGTTCTCCCTTGGGAGTCCCGCGCTTCGAACACTTTCGTCTCACGTTGCACATGTGCGCCGTTCGCTTGAGTCTGTACATCCGTTTGAACGATCTGCGCGGTATAAGGCCGATTCGGGACATAGTCCAAGGGGTTTACTTGGCAGAAAGCTTGCGTGGGGAAGGTGATCAGGGCGGCTGCAAAGGTGAGGCGAGCGGAACTAAGGAGTATTGGCATAAAGACCCTCTACTCTGTCATTTGGATTTTAGACGTGAATACGTCTCTACAAGTAACACGTTCTCCGCGACACGCCACTAGCAGGACGGTTCTCCATGCTTTCCCTTTCACTTGCGCCGATTGAGTTGAATCTAGTCCGATTGTGAACGCTTGTGGTCAGGAACGAGATCGGAGTTGACGAAATTGAAATGCCGGGCAAGATACAGGTCTTGAATTGTCTGGAGTCTTAATGACTCAGTTGCCCACTACTCTTCACCACGATTTCAGGTACTCCCTTGTAGTCTTGAATCAGACCCGTGGCGCAAACACGCGATCCTTCACGCGGTAAAGCCCCAACCTTCTGCCGGTCGTCTCCCCAAACAAGAATGGTGAAAACTTGATTCGGGTAAGCGGCGTCCAGATTGATGAACGTCGGTTCCCCTCGGCTGCTTGGCGCAGTCCGTTCACTGGCAACCTTGCCGCAGACTTTGGCCTTCTCGCCGACGTGGTTCTTGGCGTCAGCGGCTGAAATCGTCTGTGCGGCGATTGGTGCGACGGCAATCGCAAGCACCGAGAGCAGGAGCAATCTTGAGGCTTTCATGCTTACCTCCGTGGTGGATCGGAATTCGTCAGAATCATACTCCCGGCAGCACGCAGGTCAAAATTCCATGTCGGGATGCACGAACCCTTTTGCAGCCAGAGCCTTCTTCCACTCCTCGCATCTCTCCTTAGCCTTGTTGAGCGTCGGCCATCGCTCCCATTCAGGCTCCTCCCACATCACTTGACGGTCAATTTCAATCCATTGAGCATGTGTCTGCTTCGCGATGAAGCCGTGCCTCCAAACGTCGTTCAATTCCTCAATGCAGAGTTCGAAGAACTCCCATTCAGAGCGCGGAAGGTCTTCATATCCGGGTTTGGAGAGCACTTCCTGCATCACGAGTTTTCGTTGCTCATTCGGCACGGCTTCCATCATGGGGCAAGCCAGAAGACAGCGTGTGCCGCCTACTTTGCAGGTTCGCAAAGCCACACCCCCCGCAGCCAGTCACGCTCCGCGTCCGTTTGTGCTACCCTCAATCCAAATCAGTGAGCACCGAGAAAAACAAACTCTATTACGGCGACAATTACGATGTCCTGAAGATGTACCTCAAGGACGAGTCTGTAGACCTCATCTACCTTGACCCGCCCTTCAATTCTCGGCAGGACTATAACGTTCTATTTGCCGAAAAAGATGGCTCCCAGTCCAGTTCCCAGATTCACGCCTTTGAGGACACTTGGGAGTGGAACATTGATGCAGAGCGTTCCTACCAACACATCGTAGAGCAGGGCGGGCGTGTAGCAGATGCCATGCGAGCCTTCCGCACCCTTTTGGGTGGTACTGACATGATGGCGTATTTGGCAATGATGGCTCCCCGGCTTGTGGAGTTGCGGAGGGTTCTGAAAGAAACTGGGTCCATCTATCTCCACTGTGACCCCACAGCGAGCCACTACCTCAAGATTCTGATGGATGCCGTCTTTGGCCCTCAGTTCTTTCGCAATGAGATTGTCTGGAAACGGTCACATGCTCACAGCGATGCAAAGCAGGGCGCACAGCACTTCGGGAGAATCACGGATGCTCTTCTGTTTTACTCGAAAGGCACAAAGACCGCTTGGAATTCTCTCTATACTCCTTATGACGAGAAGTACATTGAGCGTGACTACCGAAGAGTTGACTCGGATGGAAGGCGGTATCGCATTGATAATCTGCAAGGCCCCGGCGGAGCAGCTAAAGGCAACCCCAGTTATGAGGTAATGGGCGTAACGCGCTATTGGCGCTATTCCAAAGAGAAGATGGACAAACTCATCGCAGAGGGAAGGTAATCCAGACACGCCCCGGAGCGGTCCCACAGTACAAGCGATATTTGGATGAGATGCCCGGTGTGCCGATTCAAAATCTCTGGGATGACCTTTCCCCATTGAACAACCGCTCAAAGGAAATGCTTGGCTACGCTACACAGAAGCCGGAAGGACTATTAGAAAGAATTATCAAGGCGAGTTCTAACGAAGGGGATTTAGTTCTAGACCCATTCTGCGGCTGTGGCACAACTGTGCAAGTCGCACAACGGCTCAATAGGCGCTGGATTGGGATTGACGTCACACACCTTGCAATCGGCCTGATTAAGAAGCGGCTTGATGACGGTTTCCCAAACCAGAACCCTCCCATCCGCTCCACGTATGAAGTGATCGGAGAGCCTACAGACTATGCGGGAGCGGCTGAATTGGCGGAGGAGTATAAGTACCAGTTTCAATGGTGGGCACTGGGGCAAGTTGGAGCACGGCCAACAGAGCAGAAGAAAGGAGCCGATAGAGGCATCGATGGAAGGCTCTACTTTCACGATGACGATTCAGGGAAATCTAAGCAGATTATTTTCTCTGTAAAAGCCGGGGGCGTGACTGTCTCGCAAGTGCGGGATTTGCGGGGAGTGCTAGACCGGGAGAAAGCGGAGATTGGCGTATTCATCTGTTTTGAGAAGCCGACAAAGCAGATGCGCCATGAGGCAAACGAAGCAGGTTTATACACTTCTGTTGATCGTTCGACGTATCCAAGAATTCAGATATTGACGATTCAAGAAATCCTAGACGGAAAGCAACCGGATTATCCAAGACACAGAGTGGACGCAACGTTCAAGAAGGCTCCAAAGGTCAAACCAGAAAAGGGAGAAACCCTTTCGCTCCCTTGGGAGCCTGTGAAGTCCTGAGATGACGGAAGGGCATGTAATCATTGGCGGAGGAAATCGGATGGCGAAGCCACTGCATAACTTCCAGAGGCATACAACCAATTCATCCCGAAAAGCAGGTAGAGAGGGAGGGCCTCGTCTAGCCACGTTTTGAGCATTCTCTCTCCTCTTACCTGCACTCACCGAAAGGAATAAGAGTATGGTCGATTCAACGAAAACAGCTTGGATTTCCGCACTGAATGAGGAGTTGGAACAGGCGGAAGAGCATGAGCAACGCTGGACACGGCTTGGAGAGCAATTGCATAAAACCGAGTCGGAACAGTGGAAGATAACCGCCCAGATTAGAAAAGCAGAGGTGGACTTGCTAAAGCTGCTTATTCAGGGCGCGAAACGCGAGGTGCGATAGTCCCAGATACGGACACCTTCTGGGAAAATGCATTTGTGTATCCGCGAAAACAACTCTAAACCTCTTCGACGTTGAGGATATTCCCTGCTCTTAGCCCTGTACATCTCTTTTGAGAGTCGAAGTCGGCGGGAATCAATTTGGCTTTTTGCTCGGACTTCGCTGCCTCCGCATCTTCTTACTCTTCGCCACCCGCGTCCGCCCATCGACCCCGCCCCTATCCCCGACGCGATGTGACAATACAATATTGCGAGAGGAAGAACCTGATGACCGAACCAACCTACGAGGAACTGAAAGCGCGGTTAGCCAAGCTCGAAGCCAAACAACAGCGAACTGGAAGCATCAGCTTCAAGGTGAGCGACAAAGGCGCGGTTTCCGTCTACGGACTTGGCCGCTTCCCGGTCACGCTTTATTACGAGCAGTGGATAAAGCTCTTGGACAGGGCGCAGGATTTGCGCGACTTCCTCGAAGAAAACAAGAGCAAGCTCAAGCTGAAGGAATAGCCAGAGCGGAAGTCGCCCTCCCTACTGTTTCTTTTGACTTGCCGCCCTGCGGCTCCGTCCTTTCCTTTTTCGAGCCTCCCGCGTCCGCCCATCAACGCCGCCCTTGTCCCATAGCGTGCTCCGGCACTGTTTGCTGGCACACAGCGTCGGGTGCTCTACGGATGGAATCCACACATGGCCGCATACGTCGCAAACGGCCACCTTTTGCATCCGCCATCCCATTCCCTCATTATACATAATGCCCAAAGCGCATAATGCTCTTGATTTTGAACCGGCATCCGTCTATAATATGTCCTATGGACACTATGTGCTTCGGGCATATCGCATGGAGCGCCACCCAAGTTTGGGAGCGCCTCTACATTGGCGGTATCGCCGACGCCGAGGAACTCGCGGCTGGCAATCCCTATCGCATCACTACGGTCGTATCGCTCTCGGAAACCCGGGTCGAGAGCAAGCGCCGGGAAATCAACTACCTGCACTTGCCCATTGAGGACGACTTGCCTGTGCCCATTCGTCAGTTCTACGTCATCATGGATGCCATCCGAAAGAATATCCGCTGGGGCACCGTTCTCGTCAATTGTGGCGTTGGAATTAGCCGCGCTCCCGCGATGACCGCCGCGTGGATGCACGTCGTCGGCTACAAGAACTTCGACGCCTCCATCGAGGAAATCAGAGCGGTGCGGTCAATTATCAATCCCTCGAAAGTTTTGTTGCAAAGCATAAGGAGGCACCTGTGAAACAACGCTGTGCGATTTACGCCCGAGTCAGTACGCCCGAGCAATGCATTGACAACCAACTCTACGACCTTCGCAAGTTCGCCGAGCAACGTGGATACGAGGTCGCGTGCGAGTACACCGATGTCGGTGTCTCCGGGAGCAAGGCTCGTCGCTCCGGCCTCGACTCAATGTTGAAGGATGCTCGGAAGAGGAAGTTCAGCGTGGTCATAGTCGCTGCTTTCGACCGTGTGGCAAGGAGCACGAAGCACTTCCTCGCGGTGGTTGACGAACTCACAGACCTCGGCGTCGAGTTCGTGTCGAGGCGGGAGAACATCGCGACAGATGGTGCGATGGGACGGTTGTTCCTCACCATCATCAGCAGCATCGCAGAACTTGAGGCTGACCTGATTAAGGAACGCATCAGGGCGGGAATGCGGAGACGCAAACTCGATGGGCTCCGCGTGGGCCGTCAGCCATTAGACATCGACCACGATGTTGTTGTTGCCGACCGGCTCGGTGGGTTGAGCCTCACGGAGACTGCCAAGCGGCATGGGATTTCAAGAGCCTCAGTCGTGAGGTTTGTACGTGAGTCTCGTCGTCGCGGCGTGGGTCGCATCGAGGCCGACCAGCAACTGGAGAAGTGTGCAGCGTAGATGGATATGCCGTGCAGAACGTTCAGAGCCATTCACATTAACCTCACAAAGGAGAGAGCATGAAGAGTTTCGACAACAACGGAAAACTCGTCGCTGAAATCAATCGCTTCCGCACCATGGACGGAAAGGCTATCGCAACCAACACGATGTACGACACCAACAGCGGTCGTCCAGTAAACCAGAGCGTCACAGTCTTTGAGCCAAGCGGCAAGGTATCGGTCACCAATGTCCTGAATGGCAAGTTGCTGCCATAAGACAGCAGCCGCTGCCAAATCAATGAACCCTCAGGTGAGCGAGTAACTCCCGTATCCGTAGGTTGGCGAAGTACGCGTCGGTACCGACCCCAATCCACAACGCTATGCCGCCCGTTGTGTCGCCGAGCTTGAGGTCATGGACGATGAGTGTCGGTTGTTCGACGTTGTTCACGTAGAGGCGCATAGTAACGCCTCTCACTTCGATCCTGAGCCGAGTCCATTCGCCCGGCACCAAGTCCACATACGATTCGTACTTTCCCGGCGACTCGGTGCGTAGCCTCAGCCACTCGTAATCGGGAACTGAACTGTACTGCACCGAATGATTCCGCCGCTCTTGGTCGTCGGCACGCCCGTTGGTAGGCCGGATGTAGACGCACTCGTATTCTGATGCGTCGGAGTTCACCCGGAACCCCACGCCAACGAACCCCCGAGCCAGTGCGGGTGCCCCGGTCTGAGGCTTACCTGCAACATCCACTTCAATAGTTCCGTTATGGAACGAGACGTTTGGAAGAACTACGATTCCGCCACCCGTGCCTGACTTGTGGATGTCAAAAGCTGCATCCGCCTCCGGCAATGACATCACTCGGACGGCCTTACGGCCTTGGTAGGTCACCGCATCGACCGTTACCCCGTGCGGCTGCAATCCCTTTGCGGAAGCCAATGGAAACGTCTGCCCTGCGGAACAGCAGGGCATGAGCAAACCGGCAACAAGACCACCAGTCATCGCTGTGAATTGAACCTTGTTGAGCATCCAGCCCATCATATCCTTTCCGTTGGAGTCTGCTCAGGTCAAATTAAATTGGCACCGAGAAGGCACGCAGTTTCGCAGTAGCAGGTCGGTCTCCGGGCGGCTGTCAGGCAAACCGACAGTTACTCTCGAACCAACATTCCCTCAGACTGCCGGTGGCAGAATTCAATGGATTCAGCAGGTGGTTTTCAAGGTCTCATCCAGAGCCCCCATTTTGCGGGGCGTTTTGCCTTCTAAATCACGGCCTCGGCGGTGGTCTACAACGATTACGATATGAACCAGTGGACACCAAGCCAAACGGGACTTGTACGCTAGATATCTGAACATCAAATGCAGACTGGAGCCACCGAATAGGGACTCTATTTAGTCTTCCATCTCCAGTGGAAGTTCACCTTGAATCTCGTCGCCGCGGAAATGTGCAATGACCTCTGCCTGTCTGGCTTTCATTTGACGCCAGAGCTTCATTCTCTTGTCCGGTTGCCTCAGTATAGGATTCTCTACAATGTCCCAAACAGGGGAATGGGCGCGTCCTTCGAATGCCTTATTTCTTCGCAGGAATTTACCAAAGTCGTGCCGCTCAGCATAGTCAAGCACTGTCACTATCTTTCTTTCAATCTGACCGCGGAAATCCGGGGATGCAATGTCCAAGTGGGGAACCAATTGACGGGACAATTCAGCAACGATTATGCGCGGAGCACCTCCTGCCATCCGCGTGAGAACATGAGGAAGGACTTGCTCGGCATATTCCCAGTCCTCCGAGTCGCCATCAAGAGGGAAGTACGACATCGGTGCTCTGCTCCAATCGATGTCAAGCGTGTTCTGGAAGAGACCGTCCGTTGATGGCTCAGAAAACTGATTTCGAATCTTCTCTAGTCCAGCTTCAGTGACAACGAGAACCGGAAATGGATAACCCTCAGCCTCAATGCCTTGCGCCAATCGGTCACGATGTTCGCCCAAACCAACAACGGTTATGTCGTGAGTCGTGCAGTTTTCTCGGGCAAGCATTGCGCGTTGGGTCAAGTCGGGTTGTGTCACGCGACTATAACGCCTCAGTTGGTCCGCTTCGGTGTTTCGGCCACTCTTCCATTCGAACAATAGTGCATGGTGAACCCTACCCGAAGCGATTATGAGTTCCGGGACAACAGTATCGTTGTCTGCGTTTTGAAATCGAAGCTCAACAGCATGTTCTTGGTATCCCAAATCACGAAAGTGCCGAGGGAGTGCAGGGTCTCCCTTGCACATGCCGATGAACACGTTCATCAATTGAAGGTTAAGGCTCACAGAACGAATCCCCCCTCACCACTTCTGAGTTCGACAAGAGAATCGTAGTAATGCTGAAGATTCGTGTAGAGCCTCGCAATTGTGTTGCCGCAGCACCCACGGGGAAGATATACACGCATGAAATCATGTGTAACTTCAAAGGTCAGTGTTTGGCTTACGTGAAGGTCAACCGCCGTCACCCGATACAGCCCCCCACTCAAATGGACGGGAACTCCAGAGAGCCGGAAAGGATAGCTGCCAGAGAACACTCTCTCCAAGAAGACTTCCATCTTCTGTATCGGGCGACTGAAGACGAATGCAAGCGCCTCCCCAGAGAGAATGCCGCGACCGTGCTCGTTCACATCGAAATGGAGGGCAAATCTGTCCTCGAACGTCGCTATGGTATGGGAGTAGCTTCGGGATACAGTTGAAACCAAACTGATGTGGGACTGGAATGATGTTCCACGGGCGGTAATCTTGCCGTCGTACTTCACGTCGTCCAGTGAAAATGCCTCCGAATCAGCCTCTTTATCGAGCCAATACTTTACCTTTACCTTAGACAAAGTTGTGGCTCCAGAAAACGCCTCCTGTTGGCGAAGAACCCGGAAGATTTCTCCTGCACGATTTCCCCACAGTTGCATTTTCAGTGATTCAACCGAAGTTGGATCGGTCTCAAAATCGACATCTGGAACTTCGCGGCGGTCGTAATCCAAACCCAATCCCCTAAACGAGCCGAGTTGTGTGACGCTTTCGAGCGATTGCATCGATAGCCAAACACCGTCGAGCTTGGGGTTACGTGATAACACCTTCTGCAATATTCTGTCAGTGGGGGTACTCTTAGATGTCGAATGAACAATCCAATACCGAGCGTCCGTCGTATCAACATAGAACGTTGCCGCATCACGTCCCAACCGCATCTCAACGGTGAAGAAGGTGTCCTCTTCGGATTCGTGTACTTGTCCTTGCGCTCGTTCCCCAAGATACTCCTGTCCAAATGCAGACTGGAGAAGCGCAAGCGTCCCTTCATGGGTTCCTGAATTGGCGTGAGCCTCTAGCAGATAAGTCTTCAAAAGACTGGTCTCTGCTTCAAGCCGTTGTGCTTCCCCAAGTTGCGCGTAGGCGTGGCCCATCACTTCTTCAAGGGCGTGAGCCATTTCGCGTCTGTTACGCAGAGGCATTTGTATGCTTGATGCTCTCCATGTATGCTGCCAGCCATTGTACATGGCCGCTTGGGAGTTCCCCGGTGAGAGTCGCGGAACCTGCGAGGAGGGGAATCAGCAGGGTCAGGAGTCCGGCGCTTCCGATTAAACAGAGCGGCGATTCGTCTTTCTCGGAACAGGCGGAGTCAGATAACCGGGACAGAACTCCAAGGCCAATGCAACACGTTCGATTGAGCAACCGGGCGATTCCGGCTTCGATGGTAAACTCTCTGCAAATGCAAGCTCTGAACGAAATAACTCTCGAACGTTGCCCTCATTGTGGCGTGGCACGCCCACGCATGAGCATGACGTCTAGCTTCAGTACGACAGGAACCACTGGCAGAAACCAGAGATACTGGCACACGTACGGCTGCTCCACGTGTGGTGGGGTCATCCTTGCTATGACCCCAACCAACGTGTCGGACATCAGGAAGATGTGGCCTGAGATGCTCTCTGTCTCAGACTCAGTGCCCGAACGGGCAAGGGAGTATTTAACCCAAGCTCTGGCGAGTTTACACGCCCCGGCTGGTGCCTTGATGCTGGCGGCAAGCTCCGTCGATGCCATGCTCAAGGAGAAGGGGCTTAAGACTGGGAGCCTGTATAGTCGGATAGACAAAGCAGCCGACGACAATCTCATTACCAAGGATATGGCGTTGTGGGCTCACGAGGTACGGCTTGAGGCCAACGACCAACGCCACGCGGATGAGGGTACCACACTTCCTTCGCGGGAAGATGCTGAGAGGGTGATTGAGTTCACTCAGGCACTGGCTCAGTTTCTATTTGTTCTCCCGGATATGGTCACTCGTGGTCGGAAAGGTCCGGCAGAGACCCCGACTCCTGCGCCTTCTGAAACCTCACTGGATACGGGTATTCCGGGTTCCGGTGCGTGACCGTCACACCAGTTGGGGTATCCACTTAGGCTCAAAGGCCAGTGTCCATCCCCTGATGCTGGCCTTTTCTCGAATGTGCGATACACTCCAAAGTCGGGGGTATCACATGACAGACGAAAATGTCCAAGACTTGCAAGACAAAGCAGTGGGGCAGTACACGCGCCTCAAACAAGCCCTCACCGCCGCCAAAACGAGAATGGCAAAGACAGGGAAAGAAATGGAGTCTGTGGGGTGTGATTTGCTAAACAGGCGTACGCCTGAGTGGGTCGGATTTGTTTTTGAATCCTATCCTTGGCTTAATCACGAGTACATAAAGAATCTGGCTCAGGAAATTGTGACCGCAGAGCGCGAAGTTAACGATGCCAAAACCAAAGCCGTTCAACTCGGTGTTGCTCCGCCCGAATTGGACTAATTCGACTCGGTTTCTCGTGTTCCCAATCTCCATTCTGGCGCGTGAGCGTAATGAATTGTGAAGTTTTCAGCAGATTCGACGTGGAAATCGCGAACATACGCTTTCATGGTCAGCATTATATGACGAGTCCACCGGAATGGTTAACGAGTTCGACTTTGGTGTTGAGAGAAACAGCGTGTGCGGTCTCCCCAACACGCCGAGACGCCGGGTGCATTTGAGCGGTTCCGGCGTGGCCTCATCGCCGCCGAAGCCGAGGAGCCACCGATGCGAGTGGAGCCGGGCTCATTAGGCGGTCGAGCGCGACTACTGCCTATTGAGCCCGGATTTCCTGAGCTAATCCATGAGCCCTTATCATCCGGTATGCTCTCATTTCCGAGGAGGAATCCATGCGTAGAACACTGCGAGATTTAGCCGACGCACGACGAGACCTACTTGAGATTCAGCGGGAATTCACCCGCCTTGAGAAGCGCATCAACGCTGCACGTGAATGCGTCAAGGACTCGCTCACTCGCATTTTTGGTGAGGAGCGCCCTGCATTTGCCGCCTTGGCTGAAGAGGAACTCATCGAGAAGCTTGCTGGCCGGGTGGCCGCTCGACTTGGGTCTTTGCCGCCCGAAAAGAAGCTGGTTGGCAACCGATACGTTCGCGAGAAGGAAGCTGCGGTGTTTCTTGGCGTCAGCGTCTCGACGCTCCAAGGCTGGCGGAGCAGAGCGACTAGTGGTGGTCCGCCAGTGACGAAAGTCGGCGGCATGGTGATGTACTCGATGAAAGAGTTGGAGGAATACATGGAACAGCGGACTGTGGAGAGGCGGTAGGGGAGCGACGGGAATTGCAACGTTCTAATGCTCCTCAGTTACATGACCCAACGAATCAATTCTCTCAACAGCAGCGGTATCTCGTTCTCCAGTGTTTTCGAGGGCTGTCGAATGCAGTCAGCAAAAAGCCCCGGTCGGAGACAGCCGGGGCTCTTCGTGTGTTGACGATCTTTAGGATGAAGTGGCCTCTGTTGAAGCAGCAGAGGCCTTCCCCGGCGCAGCAGCTTTCTTCGCCTTTGCCGCAGGAGCCTTCTTGGGAGTAGCCTTCTTCGTGGGCGCGACCTTCTTCGCCTGAATCTTCTTCCCCGCCTTCTTCGCAGGAGCCTTTTTCGCGGCCTTTTTAGCGGCCTTAATTCTTGCCCAACGCTTTTTCTGAGCGGCTGCAATACGCTTACGGGTTGCTGCGCTCATTCTCCGCTCGGCAGGTTCCTCGGTTGGCGCGGCAGCTTCCTTCGCTGCCTTGGCATCGACGGCTTTCACAGCCTCCTTCATCTCTGCTCACCGTTTTCTCTGAGCCGCCCCGATTCGTTGCCGAGTCTCCGCTTCTTGCTTGGCTTCCTAGACTTCTCGCTGTGCTCTGGAATCATAAGTACCACCCTTTTCGGAGAGGCGCTGTGTCTCCTACTTCGCAGCCTTTTTCACCGCTGCCCACCGCTTCCGTTGTGCCGCTGCGATGCGCTTCTTGGATTCCGCACTCATTCCCCGTTTCTTGGCTGGCGCGGCGGCTTTCTTCGCTACGTTGGCGGGAGTCGTTTTCACAGCTTGTTTGGCCGCTGCCCATCTCTTTCGTTGAGCATCGCCAATGCGCTTCCGTGCGGCCTTGCTGAGTCTCGGTTTCTTCCTCGGCTTTAAAGCCGTTGCAGCTACTGCGCTGGCTCTGACTACACCAGTCAATACAGTTCTGGCCTTTTCGAGATTACTAATCTCCGCGTCAATGGCGGCAATGATGGATTGTGTATCCATTCAGACCTTCCTTTCGGAGTAATCATACAGGAGTTCATTCGAGGGACGACCTTGAAACTGTTCCCGTGGGATCACGCTGGGGTAAGGATGTCGCTGGACTGCAAGCACGGCGGGAAGCTGAGCTAGGTCTGAGAAAGAGCGGGAACGCAGCGGCACAGACAGAGTATTCATCAGGTTACTCCGCCGTTTATCGCCACTCTCACTGTGGGTCCGGTGGGGCGTCAGGTAGCAAAGCAATAGTGTCTTGGATATAAGAACTGGGCACAACTATCGCAATATCAAGAGAGATGCCATTGAACTCTGGTAGGTTAGAAGTGACCTGCTGACTGACCAGACCAATCACTCCTTGGTAAGTTCCGATGTGGGTTCCACCGGCAAAGACTCTATTCGCAAAACTGAAGTATACGGGACCGCCACTATTTCCGGGAAAGATGTGGAAATTGTAGTAATACTGCTTCACAGTTTTGGAGGGTGTAACCGGGTATGAAGCCAATAGTCCACTTCTGACGATTGGAAATCCGCTTATGTCTACTGCAAGAGGATAGCCGAGACATAGTAACTCATCTCCGGGGTGTACTTCTAAATGTTCTAGGGTAGTGTCGTCGGCCAGTAACGAAGTTGGCAGGATCATCGGCTCCAAACCAATCGGAATACGCATATACATCACTGCCACATCTGCGTTTGGATTTGTAACGTACAGATTTTGACCATTGAGACGAATTGCGAACAGATAGGGGACTTTAAGAAACACTCCGGACGCATCTTTCTTGCGAAGGATCAACGTCGCAGAGTCGCCGGATATTTCATCCAGCACGTGTGCAGCAGTAATCAAAACGAAGCTGCCCCTTGTAGGGTCTGCCTTTAGCGGTCTTCCCATGAAGAAAACTGTGCCGAAGCTTGTCTTCCCTACCTCTTTCGCGCTCGGTCCGATAACTTCATAGGTGCCATTCATCAAAATGGTATTCAAGTCCTGAGAAGGCGCTTTGAAGCAGGTCGCCGCCAGCGCGAGAATGAGGCAATGTCTTGCTGCGATGCTCAATGTCCTGTGTGCCATTTGCTTCCTTTCGAGAAACTTTCCGTGATCTAGCAGCATTATGTCACTGGGTTCGTATCGGCTGCGCTGAATTCGGCGAAATCGAGAGGATGGAGAGTATCGGATTGTCAATGGAATGCAAAAGGCGTAAAATCATTGTCCTAACCTTGATATGGACGCTGCAACGGCACCACCGGAGCCTGTCAACCCACGGCCTGAGTCGCTTGATCGTGACTTGTTCACATTCCTGAGAGAGGAGAGTCAAGCCAACCGGAAAGCCCTTCGCGAAGATTCGGATGCAAACCGTCAAGCTCTTCTCGGCACATTGAAAATCATTGCGTATCCATTGGCTGCACTCCTCGCAATCTCCGGATTCTTGGGATGGCGAAGCATTGATGACCTCAAGCAGTCGATACAAGACGAGGCGAAACAAGAAACGAAAACCGAGATAGCGCGGATGCAGGAGGAAATTCGGCAGAAGCTCACCGCACAGTTTGAGACTCCTCAATTACAGAAGATGGTCAAAGAAGCCGCAGCAAGCCAGACACAGACCGTATTGCGTCCCCTGATTACGCAGGAGGTCAGCACAGACGTAGCGAAGAGCGTTAACGCAGAGCAGCATACAATCAATTCGACGCTTGTCAGCGAAACGCACAAAGCAGTCGATCAACTCACTCCAACTATCGACACGATTGTGAGTACTCGCGTAAATGCGACCGTAGATCAGGCGGTTGACAGCAAGATCAGCGCACAGATCAAGCCGATTCTTGCATCCCTTCAATCCAATCAAGAGACTTCCACCCTGATACTTCGCGCACAAGCGGGTGATGCTCTAGCATTCGACCAAATGGTTCAACTCGCAAATAGTACGACCGCCGAGCCGGGATTGCGTCAATCTACATGGCAGGTGATTAGATACATCATCCAGCAGCATAATTCCGCACTTTACAATAGCCGAAGCTTTATCCAACCCAAAACAGATGAGCAAATGCTCTTACTGCTCCATAATGCTGATCCGAGCACAAGGCAAGCAGCATTTGACAGCCTCTCATCCGCTGCTATTCGTAGCCACTTGGATGAGGTCGTTCAGATTTTGACGAGCGACCCAGATTTGAATGTACGCGAAGCTGGCTTTAGGAGATTCAACCAAGCGAGACCAGATAACAACCCAGAACACCAGATTCAAAATCTCGACAACGCAGCAGCACTACAATGGTGGGGTACACACCGGGCAGAGATGCTCAATACGAAGTGAGACGATTCAAACCACATGAGAGATAGCGCGGATAGTCTAAGGCTTACTTTGTTTGCTTTGCTCGATTGCTTGAATCGCGTGATGGATGCTATAACCTACTAGAATTCCGGAATTGACGAGCAGTTGAGTATCTACTTGTTGACCGTTCACCATTACCTTTGCCGTATCGTTCTTGTAGCCTTGTACCACTCCGATAATCTCATAATGATGAGTGGTGAAATCCCAATAGACAATCGGACCACCGGAAAATCCCGGATTGTTAAACCCGTCAATGTAAAGTAATACGGCATCTGGATTGGTCGCGACAATCGCTGACATCGTGCCACGCTTAATGAAAGGGGCTGCTTTACCATTAGTGAATTGACTACCAATCCCTTCGATAAACGGATACCCCAAAAACCAGACGAGTTGTCCCATCGTGGGACCACCTGTCTCCCCGGTCATTTGAATGGAGAATGGCTGAGAGGCAGTCTCCTTAGTCTCAAAGACCGCAATATCAGCTTCGTTTGAAGGCGGGTAAAGCGTCCTGACAGTTTGATAGTCCTTCCACTCTCCTGCTTGACGAATCTTAATAACGGCGTTGGTGTCGGGTACCCCCGCAACAACGTGCCTAGCCGTAACCAAATAGAGTTTTCCCTTGTAGTCAATTGAGAATGCGGTGCCTTGCTCAGATGGTCCCCTAATTAAGAGTGTCCGCTGCAAGATTTCATCTGGAACTGCGTCCTGCGAGTTTGCAACCGAAAGGAGGCACAAAATGGCTGCTGGAAGAAATGCCAAAACAGTTCTTCCTCGCACATTTATACGGTTCATTAGAGTCCTCCCCGTAATGATTCTAGGCCGAAATGAAATTTGCACCAAAAGGTGTGCGGTGGAAATCCAGTTGCTAAGTCGTGAAAAATGGAGGGGAAACTGGGGGACAAATCAAACCGGCACAATCAATCCCGGATTATCGTTCTGCACGTTGCCCACAGCCCTGCTCACCTTCCAAGCCGTCATCTCTTCAGCCGGGTATGGTCTGAGCAGGTCAACAGGCAACTTCGAAGGCTCTGCCGGAGCTATCCATCGCTCGTAATCTCTCCGTGCCACGATCACGGGCATTCGGTTGTGTATGGGCTTCAACAGTTCGTTCGGGTCTGTGGTCAGAATCGTGTATGTCTGTAGCTCCTCACCCGACGCCTTGTTCTTCCACGTATCCCACAGTCCTGCGAACGCGAATAAACCGTCGTCCTTCAGGGCGATAGCATACGGCTGCTTCGCCTTCGCATCGACCTTCCGCCATTCATAGAACCAGTCAGCAGGTACGAGGCAGCGACGACGTTTCCACGGCTCACGGTACGCAGGACTCGTCGCGACCGTCTCGGCCTTGGCGTTGATCGTGTTGAACGCCATCTTGGCATCTTTCGCCCAGAACGGCACGAGTCCCCAACGCATGACGGTCAACTCACGTTCTCCCGTCTCCGGATCAAGTCGCACGACCGGCTGGAAGCTTTGCGGAGCGATATTGTAGGAGGGCTCAAAATACGAATCGTCAAAGACGTTCGTGTCGTGCGTCTGCATCCACTCCTCGATGCGCTGCTTGTCTGCCCGTCTGCCGTAACGACCGCACATAGATTTGGAATTATATCGCCTGATTGTGGCGGGGTTCGATTGGCGGTGGTGGTGCAGTTTGGTTTTTCACAGGTCTCGCGGAGCCAGATGGTACGGCGTAGACTTTGGACATGGCAAAGAAAAGGAAGCTGATTTGGCGCAACGAATCTTATTTTGAGGGATGGGCATGTAGCGAGTGTGGATGGGTTCGCTCAAATTCCCGCCTCGTGAGCACATCAAAGACACCCTCCCAAGACGTTCGGGACGCATTTGATGCCCACGTCTGCACAGAATCACGTCGTCGGAAACTGCGCGAGGACGTAAACCAAGTCGCCGCCCGGATTGTCAGGAAGGCAACAGGGGGCTAATTGGTGCCGATTGGGGTCAGCTTGCCACTGTCTTTTTCTGAAAGCACGCTCGACAAAGTACCGGTCTGCCTTGGCGCATCTACTGGAGTCGACCCTTGGAATCCATGATTCACAAGCTCAGGGTTCAGGCTCTACAGGCGCAACTGGCACTCCGCAAGTTCGTATGTGCATCCTTAGCTAAGGAGTTCGAGGTCGAATCTTTGTCAGTGAAACAGAGGGCGGCACTCGCTCATCATTGGGACGACACGCTGAAGGAAAGCTACGTTTTGCAGCTTATGATTGACCTGCTTGAAAGACAGGAAAAGGAAAAGCGCGATGCTAGTTCCTTGATTCCCAAGGCATAGGCATACCGCACTGGGAGTCCGCGCTGTTAGGCTGTCCCGTGGGTGGTGTGCTTGATGAGAGTCACTGCATCCGCCTTAGGACCTTTCGAGCCTTGGACGATGTCGAACTCGACCTCGTCGCCTTCTTTCAACTGCTTGAATCCTTCCATTTGGATTGCCGAGTGGTGGACGAATACATCCGGTCCGTCGTCACGTCCGATGAATCCGAAGCCTCTGGCGCTGTTGAAAAACTTAACAATTCCTTTGTACTGAGCCACGAGTTCCTGCCTTCTTTGCCCGGAATCTCCGTTTTATTTTCCCGGATGCATCAATATACGTAAGCGTGTCTTTCTGCTTTCAATTACCCACAACTCGGCAGCGGGTTGGAGCAGCTATTGACGAAGTGGATTCTGAATCAAGTCAATCACTTATAAGCTCCGACGATTCATGGCCAAGTAGATACCATGAGAAAGAACCAGCGGATTTTGGCCACGAGTTGTCGGCAGCCGTCGGGTACAGGCGCGGAAGACTGGATCGGAGCGGAAGTGGCGGGCTGCTATTTCCGGGATGTCCGGCACGGCAAGCGGCTGCGGCAGTTGTTGGAGCAGTTTTCGAGCCGCATTGGCGCGACGACACCGTGGGCAACTCAGGACTGGGCCAATACCAAGGCCGCCTACCGCTTTTTCGCCAACGATCGGATAAGTGAGGCCAATATCCTGGCCGGCCACTTTACGGCGACGCGAGAGCGGTGCGCAGCCACGTCGGGCTTCCCCCTCCTGGTTCTTCACGACACTACCGAGTTATCGTATCGCCACGAAGAGACGGCGCCTATCGGAATCGTGATGAAAACCATCACCGGCGCCAGCAAGCCTGGGCGGCCTCGGTATCACACCAGTTGCGGCATTCTAATGCACTCCAGCCTGGCGGTGACTGCGGCCGGGCAGCCGCTGGGGCTGGCGGCAATCAAGTTTTGGAACCGGGACAAGTTTCACGGCGCCAATCGTCTGAAGCGCAGGATCAATCCCACGCGCGTGCCGATTGAAAAAAAAGAGAGCATACGGTGGCTGGAAAACCTGCGCCAGTCGACCGGGTTGCTGAACGATCCTGAACGTTGCGTGCATATCGGAGATCGGGAAAGCGACATCTACGAGCTGTTCTGCCTGGCGCAGGAACTGGGCACGCATTTTCTGGTGCGCACCTGCGTGGACCGGCTCGCCGGAGATGGCGGGCGCACGGTGGGCGCGGAGATGAAACGGTTACCGGTTCAAGGCCTGCATCGTGTCGAAGTGCGCAACAAACGCGGAGAATTCTCGACCGCGGTGCTGGAGATTCGCTATCGTCGCCTGACCGTCTGCCCACCGATCGGAAAGCAAAAGCAGTACCCAAACTTGATTCTTACTGCCATCCATGCGCGAGAGAAGGAGAAGCCCAAAGACCGGGAAAGAATCGATTGGAAGCTGCTGACCAATTTGCCGGTGCGCTCGTCGAGGGCGGCCGCCGAAAAGCTGGACTGGTACGCGCAGCGGTGGAAGATAGAAACCTTCCACAAGATCCTGAAGTCCGGCTGCAGAGCGGAGGAGGCGAGGTTGCGAACTGCAGAGCGGCTAGTAAGCCTTGTTGCCATCCTGTGCGTGCTGAGCTGGAGAATCTTCTGGATCACCATGCTCAACCGTACTCGTCCCGATGCTTCGCCGGATCAAGCCTTCACCGAGTTAGACCAGTATCTGTTGGATGAGTTGGCGCCTGACAAACCCACTACGCCTCCTCGACCGACTCTGGCCCATTACATCGTCAAGCTCGCCCGGCTGGGCGGCTATCTCGCCCGCACCCACGATCCGCCACCCGGCAACATCGTCATCTGGAGAGGGCTATTCCGACTAACCGACATCGAACTGGGCATCATCATAGGAGCGAAACTTGTGGGTAATTGAAAGGTCTTTCTGGCCGTCTGGCCGTAATGGCTAAGCTCAGCGAAGCTCATTTGTGGGGCGGTGTAGAACCGCGACCGCGGAGGAGCGTGTATGGAATTGGCGATTCAGCCGGTAGCGGAGAGCAGTGCCAAACGGCGGTATCGAACGGTTGAGGAGAGGCGCCGCATCGTCGAAGAGACATTGGCGGAGGGTGTGTCGGTCGCTGTTGTGGCGCGCCGGCATGGCGTGAACGCCAACCAGGTGTTTCAGTGGCGCAAGCTGTATCAGTCGGGTTTGCTGGAACCATCCTCGCAGCAGCGGCAGCATAACGCGACGCGGCTTCTGCCGGTGACGGTGGTGGACGAGGCGGAGTCCGTAGAAGAGCAAAATGCTTCCGTCACTGCGCCGTCGAGCGGAGCGATTCATATAGAGTTTCCGGGCCGGGCGCTGGTCAGCGTGGAGGGCAGCGTCGACGCGGCGCTGGTGCGCGCTGTGCTGGAGAGTCTGCGCGGATGATCCCGACCGGCACACAGATCTGGATTGTAGCGGGATTCACGGACATGCGCTATGGGTTCACAGGCTTGAGCGCCAAGGTACAGAACGTTCTCCACGAGAGCCCTCTTTCGGGGCAAGTGTTTATTTTTCGCGGGCGCCGAGGCGACCGGATCAAGATTTTGTGGCATGACAGCGACGGTTTTTGTCTTTTTCAAAAACTGCTCGACCGCGGGCATTTTGTCTGGCCCCAAGCCGAGAGCGGCACGGTATCGTTGACGCGGGCGCAGCTTTCGATGCTATGCGAGGGGATTGATTGGAGGCGTCCAGTGCGCAGCGTGCCGTTGACCATGGCGGTGTAATTCTGCACATCGAGTTAGATGAGTTATCGGATAACTTATCTTGATTTTCATGCTCACCTACTTGTGAGTTATGGCATAGTTAGATCATGTTCGATGCGCCCGCGACGCCACCTGATTTAGACGTGCTGGATCGAGCGGCCGTGAAGGCGCTGGTGGCAAGTCTGTATGCCGAGATCGAACATCTGAAGCTGGTCGTCGCCAAGCTGCGGCGCATGCACTTCGGGCGCAAGTCGGAAAAGCTTCAACGCCACATCGAGCAACTCGAACTCCAGTTGGAAGGACTCCAAGCCGCGGCGGCGCCGCCGATGCGCCCCGTAGAGAAGCCGCAGTCCAGGCCTGCGCCGCCGGCCGAGCGCAAGGATCGCGCTCTGCCCCGCCATCTGCCGCGTGAAGTTCACACTCATCCTCCCAAGGAAAAATGCTGCCCGGAGTGCGGCGGCGCACTGCGCAAACTGGGCGAGGATGTCTCCGAGATGCTGGAGTACATTCCAGCGAGTTTCTTCGTGATCCGCCATGTGCGCCCCAAGCTGAGCTGCTCGCGGTGCTCGTGCGTTGTGCAAGCTCCGGCACCCGAGCGGCCGGTAGATCGCGGTATGGCCGGCCCTGGTTTGCTGGCTCATGTGCTCACGGGAAAATATGCTGATCACCAGCCTTTGTACAGGCAATCGCAGATCTACGCCCGCGTGGGCGTAGACCTGGACCGTTCCACGCTGGCCAAGTGGGTGGGCGAAGCGAGCACACTGATGGAACCGCTGGTCGAAGTGCTGCGCCGCTATGTGATGAACACCATAAAGCTGCACGGCGACGACACGCCGCTGCCCGTGCTGGCGCCCGGCAACGGAAAAACGAAGAAAGCCCGCTTCTGGACCTATGTGCGGGACAACCGTCCAGCCGGCGATAAGTCGCCGCCGGCGGTGTGGTTCACTTACTCGCGCGACCGCAGAGGTGAACATCCACAGCGCCACCTGGCTAAGTTCCGCGGCATCCTGCAAGCTGACGCGTTCGCAGGTTTCGATAAGCTTTACGAGAGCGGCGCGATTCAGGAAGCGCCGTGCCTCGCTCACATTCGGCGCAAGTTTTACGACCTGATGGAGGCTCACCAATCGCCTATTGCCACCGAAGCCGTGGAGCGCATCGCCGCACTCTACCGAATCGAAGCCGAGATTCGTGGCCGTCCTGCCGAAGAACGTTGCCAAGTGCGCCAGGCGCGCGCCAAGCTCCTGATGGAAGAGATGCACGACTGGCTGAAGATCTCGTTGTCCATGCTCCCGCCGAAGTCTGAGACGGCTGCAGCCATCCGCTATGCGCTCGGGCTGTGGGACGCGCTCATGCGCTATCTCGACGATGGCCGCATCGAAATCGATAACCTGATCGCGGAAAGAGCCCTGCGCCCCGTCGCCCTGGGACGCCGCAATTACCTCTTCGCCGGTTCTGACCACGGAGGCCAAAGGGCAGCTGTCCTGTATAGTCTCATCCAGACGGCGAAGATGAATGGCCTGGACCCGGAAGCCTACCTGCGCCATGTGCTCAGCCGCATCGCCACGCATCCCATCAACCGCATCGAGGAGTTGCTGCCGTGGAACGTCGCCGCAAACCTGTCTCCCGTCGCTCAGGCCGCCGCGTAGAATCACGGTCCGCTTCCCAGCCAGATCCTGTTCGCCTACCCTTGCCGCACATTGAAGAACTCATCGAGTTCGGCGAAATTATGGTGGGCAACAAGTACCCCATCGGCGGCGTCGCCGTAGCCAGCGATGAGCACAACGCCCTAGCCATGCTCGTGCGCCGCGACGGAGAAACCCTGGCCCAACTGCTCAGCCGCCTAGACCAGGCCGTTGCCAAAGCACTCGACGAGGACATCTACACCGACGAGATCAACCCCAGTTCCTGACCTCTCTTATCCACACAACCAGTCGTGTCCACTTCGAAAAACTTGTGGACACGACCACCCATTCCACCACAACCGACTATCACTTACCAGACGGCCAGAAAGACCTTTCAATTACCCACAAGTTTCGCTCCTATGATGATGCCCAGTTCGATGTCGGTTAGTCGGAATAGCCCTCTCCAGATGACGATGTTGCCGGGTGGCGGATCGTGGGTGCGGGCGAGATAGCCGCCCAGCCGGGCGAGCTTGACGATGTAATGGGCCAGAGTCGGTCGAGGAGGCGTAGTGGGTTTGTCAGGCGCCAACTCATCCAACAGATACTGGTCTAACTCGGTGAAGGCTTGATCCGGCGAAGCATCGGGACGAGTACGGTTGAGCATGGTGATCCAGAAGATTCTCCAGCTCAGCACGCACAGGATGGCAACAAGGCTTACTAGCCGCTCTGCAGTTCGCAACCTCGCCTCCTCCGCTCTGCAGCCGGACTTCAGGATCTTGTGGAAGGTTTCTATCTTCCACCGCTGCGCGTACCAGTCCAGCTTTTCGGCGGCCGCCCTCGACGAGCGCACCGGCAAATTGGTCAGCAGCTTCCAATCGATTCTTTCCCGGTCTTTGGGCTTCTCCTTCTCTCGCGCATGGATGGCAGTAAGAATCAAGTTTGGGTACTGCTTTTGCTTTCCGATCGGTGGGCAGACGGTCAGGCGACGATAGCGAATCTCCAGCACCGCGGTCGAGAATTCTCCGCGTTTGTTGCGCACTTCGACACGATGCAGGCCTTGAACCGGTAACCGTTTCATCTCCGCGCCCACCGTGCGCCCGCCATCTCCGGCGAGCCGGTCCACGCAGGTGCGCACCAGAAAATGCGTGCCCAGTTCCTGCGCCAGGCAGAACAGCTCGTAGATGTCGCTTTCCCGATCTCCGATATGCACGCAACGTTCAGGATCGTTCAGCAACCCGGTCGACTGGCGCAGGTTTTCCAGCCACCGTATGCTCTCTTTTTTTTCAATCGGCACGCGCGTGGGATTGATCCTGCGCTTCAGACGATTGGCGCCGTGAAACTTGTCCCGGTTCCAAAACTTGATTGCCGCCAGCCCCAGCGGCTGCCCGGCCGCAGTCACCGCCAGGCTGGAGTGCATTAGAATGCCGCAACTGGTGTGATACCGAGGCCGCCCAGGCTTGCTGGCGCCGGTGATGGTTTTCATCACGATTCCGATAGGCGCCGTCTCTTCGTGGCGATACGATAACTCGGTAGTGTCGTGAAGAACCAGGAGGGGGAAGCCCGACGTGGCTGCGCACCGCTCTCGCGTCGCCGTAAAGTGGCCGGCCAGGATATTGGCCTCACTTATCCGATCGTTGGCGAAAAAGCGGTAGGCGGCCTTGGTATTGGCCCAGTCCTGAGTTGCCCACGGTGTCGTCGCGCCAATGCGGCTCGAAAACTGCTCCAACAACTGCCGCAGCCGCTTGCCGTGCCGGACATCCCGGAAATAGCAGCCCGCCACTTCCGCTCCGATCCAGTCTTCCGCGCCTGTACCCGACGGCTGCCGACAACTCGTGGCCAAAATCCGCTGGTTCTTTCTCATGGTATCTACTTGGCCATGAATCGTCGGAGCTTATAAGTGATTGACTTGATTCAGAATCCACTTCGTCAATAGCTGCTCCAACCCGCTGCCGAGTTGTGGGTAATTGAAAGCAGAAAGACACGCTTACCAATATACCCCCATTTGCCTTCCAACACATGCTTGACGAGTCAATCGCCATAACCTACATGGGTTTCTCATCGCGAAGATGTCCCCGGAACTTCCGGCATTGGCGCACCCTTAAACATAGGAAGTTCGCCTGACCATCTAAAGCCACCCGGTGGCAAGCAGGTCAGGAATATGCGTTTCTAATCCCCTCTTGCCAGTTCGTCGATTCGCGCCTTGGTCGCAAGAATCGCCGCATTGCATGTGTCAATATAAGCGCGTGCTTTAGCAACTGTCGGGTTGGTCTCAACGGAATCTCCCTGCTTCTCGGGACATGCCTTTGTTTCGTTTACTACTCGCTGCGCGTTATCCCGTAGTAGTTCCCAAAGGCGGATTGCCCTTTCCAGATCATGAATGACTCTCACTCTTCTTTGGAGTTCTTCGGCCACCTGATGGCTCTGATCTTGAGGAGGCATGGAGCAAGTATAGGGGAATTAAAGGTGAAAGTGATTCGTCGCCCGGTCACGCGACCCCCAAAATCCAGCCCTCGATCTTGGCGACCTCTCTTTCGTCAGGCGTCAGCGGCGGATTGAAATAGCTCTCCAGAGAGCCAAGGGTGCTCCCGGCTTCTGCAAGCCTCTCCACACGGCTGACACGAACTGATGAGTCTTTCAGGGTTACGAGCAATTCGACCGGGACGTCTCCGACAGCTTCACCCTCAACGGAGATGGATACACGCTGAGCCTGAGCCTCTAAGGCTTCCGGTTCCTCCTGTTGGTGCCTCCGAGTATCGATGCTTGAAACCTTGTTACTGAGTTGCTCAAGGCGTTGAGTGTTCTCCTTCACCCGTGTTAGGTCGTCCTTGGTAGTTGCCCTCTTGGAGTAGAAAGCAGCAAAGATGGCAGCTAGGGCACTAACCAAGCTCACTATTACGGCAACGATGCTAACAATAAGGCTCAGACGGGCGATGGTGTCAGTATCCAGCTTGATAAGCATCAGAAGGTCATTCGCCATAAGGTAACCGCTTTCGCCACCCTGCAATGGGGGCACCGTTAAAGGCGCAGTTCGTTGCCGTTTTAGATTTGCGGTGATTGTAGAGCAGGGGCGGCGTGGGGCGAACGGTACCCCAAAGACGCCGACAAGCCGGAAGCCTTTTGAATAGTACCGGCGTGGTCTCCTTACGCCGGACTATGTTCACACGGTGGTTCTTTCTCACCATTATCAGTTCGGCTGCGACCTGTGTGATGCCGGACACACTCGATGGACTCCCTCCGGCACTTTTGGTGCCATAATACTCGCACACGGAGGATTGAGCCATGGAGCACTTCATTGAACTCAACCTGCACAGCGATAGCGAGAAGACTGAGGCAGAGAATCTTCCAAGACGTGAAGACAACGAATCCGTTGAGCGCGAGAAGGAATTGAACCGAGTTGCCAATATGGCCGCGCACAAGGCGGCAAAACAATTCGCTCGGGAAAGGTTTGGCATTTTTTCCAAATAACCGGGCGCGGCCATTACAGTACCAAGCCCTAATCCGGGTTGGGTGCAGTTTGCCATGTCCGCGTCCTCCCTATTCTCAACGCAAGCTCATCGTTTCCGCAGCGTGGCGTACTGCTCCTCTGTGAGTTTTAGGAAAATCCCGCCCCTCCCAATCTCAATCCCCTGATTCACCATCAGCCTTGAATCTTGGTCGGTGAATCCCCCGCCGCGTTCCACGAGTTCAATCAGTTTGTCTGGAGACGCGAAATGCAGCTTGCGGGGTAGCGCAGTTTTGAGGTCGGCCTCAAGAAACTGGCAATGCCAGCCGTCGCGGCACTGGAAAGACAGATACACACGGTGGGTTTGGTCTTGCGGAGGCATGGAGCGAGTATAGGCAGATAAAAGACGAAAGTGATCCACAGCCTTCAGTGTCCGACGCCTACGTTCTCACGCTGAATCGAGTTACGTTCTCACACTGAATCGGGTATGGTTCTATGGCCTGAGAACGTCAGAATTTTTCAGATACATTCTCACGCTGAACCGTGTATGGTTCTATGGCGCTAAAAATGGTGTGACGCGGAAACCCGCATGAATACAGGGGAAAAACCACGCTCGACACCATCGCAAATATTGTTTTTGACTGTGCAGGATTGTATTGGGCTCTTTATCGCTTCCTT
Source organism: uncultured Acidobacteriaceae bacterium (assembly GCA_963751285.1). GTDB lineage: Bacteria > Acidobacteriota > Terriglobia > Terriglobales > Acidobacteriaceae > Telmatobacter. Next base: position 37,681 of record CAVVUE010000026.1, read on the forward strand.
AAGTTATTGATAATTATAGAGTTATCCACTTTGGGAAGCTGACGTTCTACCACTGAACTACTCCCGCTCTTTACAATCAATAGTTTAGAAAATATTACATAGCTTACTGTCACATTTACTGTCAAATAAGCTACAACCTAATCAACACTTCAGCCCATTTCCAGTTGCGTTCGCTGTGCTCGAAGATCCAGAAATCAGCACCCGCGAGGAAACGATGAACGTCGAGCAAATTGACAGTAAAGCTGACAGCAAGGCGACAAGAAAAGTTCGCCTGACACAGTATCGCAAGAACGCTGGACGGTGGCAATTCTTTGCTGTGGCACGCAACGAGGATGGCAAGCCGAATCCGGAGAAGATCATCATCGCCCGGAAGCAGGTGAACTGGCAGAGCCCGGGCGCCAAGTTCTATCTCGATTGGTTCGACCCGGAGAGTGGCAAGCGCAAACGCGAGAAAGCCAGTGGTGGGCCCCGCGAAGCCAGGGTACCCACGGCATTTCCGCCTGGCATCCGCTGGTGTTCGGTTCGATTGCCGAAAAGGTCGTCAAGCTTGTGTAATGTCCGCTCTTGCTTCTCCGCTCAACCAAGCCTAAGAGAAGCGTGAACAGTTCTTCAGACCGCTAAATGAAACGGTAGCGGTGCAATTAGGGTAGTGGTGCTGTTTGAAACTGCACCACTACCTTGCGTTACGAGAAGAGAAAGAAGCATCAGCAGGCGTGCCCCCGGCCAGTTTTACACGCGGATCAAACTGGATAGATCAATTCATCCGCCTGATTCGACAGCAGATCACAATTTTGGCGAGCCACAGGTTGACAACGGCATTGTGCAAGCCTAGCATCGCAGTTGAGCGAGCAACCTTCTCTTACTCTTTCAGGTTCCCTGAACTAAGTCAGCCCATCTGAAGCTTTCCTACCTTAGATTCCTCAAAGGAGGAACTGCGTTATGACCCCATTGACACGTTTGGAGCCTTTCCGTGAGTTTTTCGCCATGCAAGACCGCATCAACCGCATGAACCGTCGTCTCCGTGAGTCGTATAGCCCCGAATTCCCGGAAGAGGCGTTGACTACTACCATCTACGCACCGCCGGTGGACATCTACGAAGACGAGCACAACATTACGTTGAAGCTTGAAGTTCCGGGTATCGACGAAAAAGACATTGATGTCCGTATCGAGAACACCACCCTCATCGTCCATGGCGAGCGCAAGATCGAGAAGGAAGAGAAAGAGGAGAACTACCGTCGCGTCGAGCGTCAGTACGGAGAGTTCACCCGGTCGTTCACGCTGCCCAGTTCCGTGGATCTCGGTCAGGTGAGCGCTCACTACGACAAGGGCGTGCTGAAGATTAACCTTGCCAAGAAGGCCGAAGCCAAGCCCAAACAGATCAAGGTGACTGTTGGCACCGATAAGGCCCTCGAAGCCAAGGTTCACAGCAAGGCCGCATAGAAACCAGCGCCCGATCGTAAGTGGCGAATGGTCAGCGAGAGAAATGGGGGGAGGCCTATGTCCGCCTCCCATTTGTCTGCCATCCCGAAGCGAGGGGAATGAATCTTCACGTCTCGCTTCTCTTTTGCTCTCGAGTATGACCACCCGGCCAGTTTCTTGTCAGACGTAGGCGAAGATTGGAACTTGTACTCAACGAGCGATAACAACCTTGTTGCTCATTGAGTTCGATCCTTTCTTGGCGGCTCCGGGCGAGTGACCGGCACCCGAATGTATGGTCCGCCGCATTTCCCTCCGAAATCCCTTGCTGGTTCCGTTTAGGAACCGCCGAGAGCACCATGAAGGGTAAAAACAATCGGCACGTGGGCTGTGGTGGGCGTATGCTTGAAATAGCGGGCCATTCCTCCTTCTCGCCTCTCGCACTCCAAGCTCTGCCCCAGACGAGCACCGTTTAAGTACGCAACCGAACGACTGGAGTTGCGATGAGCCTTCTCATGAAATGCGATGCAAAGACTCGTCTATCTGCGAGTCGTGACAAGAGCCGACATTCGTTCAAGCCGGTAGTACAAGCCAAAAGAGCCAATCCTTCAGAGATCCAGCCGGAAAGACCACGGGCGAGCAGACTGACTTTTGTCGAAGACTTCACACGGGAGCATTCTCTCCCTGGCGTGCGCATCACTTCGATCGAGATTTCAGGCATTTTTTGAACCACAACCGCATCGAAGTGACGGTTGGTCCGGCAGAACACCGGCGGGCGGAGGTATGGATTGCTCAATCTGTAGGAACCTAATGCGAGCTTATGAGGCTGGGCTAAGTAAGTACCTCGAAGCTCGTTCATCTGCGAGTTATGGCGTCAGCACGAATCTTGCGGCCTTCAAGAATGTCGAGATGGAGCGCGCCAAGAGCGACCTGGAAGAGCACCAGCTTGTATGCGTCTCCGCCGTCAGGGTGTTTACGCCTTTGTTGGAACTGGACGTGTCAACGACTTTGAGAAAACTGGCGGCATAGTTTCGTGTAGGTCTTCTCCTGTCGGGTCCAGATTTAGCATTGGCAGCGGCAGGTTCGTTTCCGGGATAGCGGCCGAACCGGACCTTGAGTCTCAGTTAACCAGAACAAGACACTCTTTGAAATGAGCCCTTCAAATTACCAGGAGGCAATCTGCGCTACGTCACGAACGTGGCAGGGTCACGCAGCCATGGCAATTAAGTAAAGTGCTGGACGCATGCCTGTCAGAGCCAACCAGGAAATTGGGCCGATTCGCCCCGAGAACTTTGCTAGAAGATGACAGGGACCTTTGGCTCTCATTGCTGCAGCGAAGAAGCTCGGCCTCAACCTCCTCCATTGTCTTCTTACTCATTTGCTGTCTCGTGTGTCCTGTTGCTGGTCTTGCTTCAATGCTGCACTCTTTCGTCCGATGTATTGCCGTCTGTTGGCTTGGCGTTTCTTTTCGGCCTTGCGCTGCAAATTCCCATAAACATGTTGGCGAGCAAGTTCCCGATTGGCAGCAACCTTTGACGGTGTCGGCACCGAAGTGGCCCCTTCGCTTACGCGAATGCCTTCCACGGCGCAGAGGATTCTCGCTGCCTCAGTCGCAATAAAGGGATTCTTCGCTGTAAGCAAGGCAGCCATCGACTCTCGCAGTTGTTTCTTCGTAGATTTGTTCATTTGACTTCTCCAGGCACTAATACCGCTGGAATTTCCATTTTGCCTTTCCGGCGACGAGAGAATATACCCCGGGGCGCATGACTTGCCATCTTTTCACATTCGGTCCAAGGCCAAATCCGGAGCGTACCGGGCAGGACCGCCACGGCACCCACAAGCCCTAAGTTGTTCCATTTCGAATAACGCGGTTGAGCCACGAAGAGGTGCCGTAGATGCGTCACCTAGCTGATATCAACATCCATAGTGGTAAGACTGCGGCTGATTCATCGATCATGCAACTTTCTCCTGAGATGTCGAGGCGTGCCTGTGCAGCACACGCTGCACGGTAGCTGTCGAAATGCGATGGCCTTTGGCGATCTGCCGCAGGCTTTGTCCCTGGCAGCGTTCACGGCGGATAGCTTCCTGGTCCAGGGTTAACGGATTGCGACCGATGTGCGTGCCGTCGAGCTTGGCGCGCCGCATGCCGGCGCGCACTCTCTCGATAATCAGGGAACGCTCCAGCTCGGCGATCGCGGCGACGATTACGATGATGGCCCGGCCGAGCGGTCCAGCAGTGTCGATGTTTTCTCGGAGCGAGACGTATTCGATGCCCAGCCGGTTCAACTCATCAAGTATTTCTAAAAAGTGCTTCACCGACCGGGCGATCCGGTCCGAGGCCCAGACCAGGACCACATCGAAGCGTCCGCGGCGAGCATCGGTCATCATCTGATCGAGGCCCGGCCGCCTTGCTTTCACGCCGGAGATCCTATCTGTATATTCCTGCACGATCTCCAGACCGCGCTGGGCGGCCATCTGGCGCAGGTCATAGAGTTGGGTCTCCGGGTGCTGATCGACCGTGGAGACCCGTGAGTAGATCGCGGCGCGTTTCATTTGCGCCGTCCCTTCTTCTGTGGGGCAGTGTATCCGTGCTTGGCAACGTAGCTTTCGATGTAGGCCATCAACACTTCCGTCATCTCCAGACCCTGCGCTGCGGCCGCGGCCTTAAACGAGTTGTGAAGCCCTGTTGGGATATTGATGTTCACTCTTTTTATGGCTCCTGATGTTTCCTTCGTCTTGATTTGACTCACCTCCTTTCTCTCGGAGATGAGCTTATATGGTTTTGAGTAACGTGCGCCAGCGGCGCGCGGCCTCAGAGCTCCCCTGCCTCCCGGCAGAGCAGGACCACCATGGCGATCCTGTCGAAACTGATCTCCATGGCGTCGGCCATGGCACGCAGCCGGTTTACATCCTCAAGGGCATAGCCCTCCTCGATGGCCAGCCATTCCGAGGCCTGCATGCCGGACAGGCGGGCAGCTTCTTCGAGGGAAAGGCCGGCACTCTTGCGGGTCTCGCAAATGGAACGGCCGAAAAGGCGGCTCCAGACCGTGTGGCGTTGCTCGGATGGATAGGAAGGCGGAAGGGATTCGAACATCTTACTTGCGTGCTCATATACACATTGCTCCTGAAAAGCCGGCATGTCAAGCTAGCTTTTCGACTACACGATGAGTATGTGATCACGGTGGTGCAGAACCAAAGACTCAAGACAACATCTCCCGTCGTTATTACGAACGGGAATTAGGTGCAGGTCTAGGACCATCTCCTTCTCTCAAGGAACACTTCGGCTATTCAGAACCTCTGCGCCGTTTCATCCAGCGTGCCAGCTTCGAGCCCCAGGCCAACGAGATCCGCAACACCATGCCGTCCTGGCTTCCCGGCGACGACTACATGACCAACTTCAAGGTTGGTGATCCGTACGTCGGGATCGACGATGGCTATGCCCGCCTGCCTGGCGCCGGCTACGAGGCACTGCATCCGGAGCTGAAGGGTGTCAGCCCGGAGGACTATCCGGACATCCACAAGCTGCGCATCCTGTCCGATGTGGCGCCGTATTCACGGGAGTACACCAGGTCTCTCCGTCCTGCCTGACACAAAAACTCTCGCGCACGCGCGTCAGGCCAGGCTCCGTTCATGATCAGGCTCAGCACTCAGGCTCAGCGCCGGGCCTCCTGCCTGCTCTCTCGTTCTCTCGAAGGCGGGCAAGCTCGCGTGGGCACTCTGTCCTGCCGCACAGAACAACTCTTCGCGCGGGCGCACGAGAGCCGGAGCCTGTTCTCTGACACGTGTACCTGACCTGATCTCCAGGTCGAGCCGGGACGATGCCTGATGGGGATGATCTGGTTGCTGCTTGTGGAGTTGTTGTTGGGCCGGGCAGGATGAGAGTGCTTCAAGGCTGCATCTATATATATGACCAATCTGAATGTCTCTTTTTGCCTTATAGAGAGGTTGATGCCCTATTTCATGGTTGATTCGTTCGTTCTCTCCTTCGCCCGCCGGCTTCCGTTTCCGCCGCCCCCCAGAACCCGGAAACGGCCTCTGCGCCGGGGGCGCGACGGCACCGAAACCGCCACAACCTGTCCCCGCTGTACCCCGTGAATCACGACCCCAAGTTCACGTTAGGAAATCTGTATCAGAAAGGCAGGGGAACGCATTTCCCCTTCCTTCCCTTGATACTTTTGGAGTGCGATTTCGGGATATAGGGGACAAACCAGGACGGTAGTATAGGCCAACACGGCTAAGGTACACGGAATGCAATCATCTTGACTTCATCTGTCCCCTGCGTAGCCCGATATTCCGGCTCCCCACAGACAGAAGATCCCGACGCGCCCGCGGCGCGGCTCTGAAACACCTTTCTGACCACATTAGAATGTGGTGAGCTTTACGACAGACCACAATAGAATGGGCTAGGAAACGTTGCACTACTAGATCAGCGAACCAGCCTGCAACGCTCTCCAGGACACCTTCATCGTTGCACAGCCCTTCCCTCATACCTGACCTGATCTCCCGGGCAGATCAACGCGCCTGATGAAATTACAGATGTCGAAGCGAATCGGCCAATCGGAGACGGCGCGGCAAGCTTCAGTGAACTAGCATGGTGAACGCTGTACCCGCGCGATGCCGTCTCGACGAGTGCAAGATGAATCTTGATCTTTGCGCGACGCTACGGCGTCTATCCGGGAGTAATCCAGAGAATTGTGCGTAACCGACGACTCGTGAATGCCTTGGGGATTGAGACGTAAAGATTAATGACCTTTCTCAACTCGCGACAACCAGACTTTGTCTGTCAAGCTGACTCGCAGAATCGATAGCCGATATGCGAATCCGTCAGCAAGTAAATCGGGTTTGCCGGGTCGTCCTCAATCTTCATGCGAATCTGCCGGATAAACGTTCGCAAGTATTCCAGCTCATTGCCGTATTCGGGCCCCCAAACAGATCGCAGAAGCCTCGCATGTGGTATCGGACGACCTGCATTCGCCATCAAATAGTGGAGCACCTCAAACTGCTTCGGCGTAAGATGGACCCCTCTTCCTTTCTTTTCCACGAGATGCCGATCCGGGTCCAGTAATACATCGCCGATGATGATCGTCTGGGTGTCACTCTCTTCCACTTTGTTCCGGCGCACTGCTGCACGCAATCGGGCGGTCAGCTCCCGCAGTTGGAAAGGCTTCGTAATGTAGTCATCCGCGCCGGCATCCAATGCCTCGACCTTCCGATCCTCACCATCCAGTACCGTAAGCATGACAATTGGCAGACGCGGCGCTGCCTTGCGCATCAGTCTGCATACGTCGATCCCGCCGATTCCTGGCATGTTGATGTCCAGAAGCACCGCATCGAACTGCGCAGATCGCACGAGAGACAATGCCTCCTCCCCCCGTGCCGCCTCGACGACAACATAGCCAAAATTTGCAAGAATCGTCCGGAGCGAGAGCCGAATAGAACGTTCGTCATCCACGATAAGCAAGGTGCCAGATTCTCGGTTCACTGTTTTCCCCCTCCCAATTGCGGCAACGACATAAAGAACGTCGTCCCCTCGTCTGCGTTGCTGATCACCCAAACGTGGCCCTGGTGCGCTTCGGCAGCCATCTTTACTGCCGACAATCCAATCCCTGTCCCGGGAGCTCGATGCATCGTCACTTCGCTCCTGAAAAATCGTTGAAACACCCGCTCCCGGTCGCTGAGTGGAATCGGCGGCCCAAGGTTATGCACTGAGATAAGCACCTCCGAGTGACTCTCCCACGCCGCAACCTTCACCTGTGTTCCGGCAAACGAATACTTCGCCGCATTATCCAGATACTGCGCTAACGCCATCGAGAGTAGCTCGCGATCGCCGCGGACCTTCAAGCTGTGATCGAGAATTGCAACCTCTACCGGATGGCCCGACATCCGCTTGCTTTGCTCCTTCAGGGCAGTCGACACCAGTTCATCGACCCGGACCTCGTCCTTTGCGATGCTCATTTCCTGTGCTTCAAGTTTCGCTGTCTGCAGGAGGCGCGTACTCAGCAAGCTCAGTTTGTTTAACTCGTCATCGATCAATGTAACCAGTTCAGTTTGCGATTCATTCAGGCTCCCGACTTCGTTCAACCCGGAATTTGCCGCCTGAATGGCTGTAAGTGGCGTTTTCACCGCGTGAGCCAGGGAATCAAGCACCGCCGCGCGAAGCTTCTCGCCCTGGTGCGCAGCTTCAATCTGGCTCTCCTTCTCAAACGACACACAACGGTCCAACGTGACAGCCGTGAGCGATGCCAGCGCGTTGGTCACGATCGGTCCCATGCTGCCGCGAATGGCAAGGGCGCCAATTGAGTTCCCACCTGCTCTCAACAGGCGTCGTGACGTCCCTGTTATCCTGTCTTCATCATCCGTTTGCTGCAGGTAGCATTCCTTCGCCAACTCCTGTTCGTTCTTTGACCAGGCGCCGGCCAAGTCCGAACTGCCCGAGTTCGCATCGAAGATCGCGACAGCCTCCGCGCTGAAGATCCGCTGAATCAGGTGCGTCAGTTGCGGCCCCGGTGGCTGATGCATGTTAATCAGCAGCGTGCTGCGGCTTAGCTCATACAACTGCTCCATCAACTTGCGTTGTAGTTCGGCCTCGCGAGAATTAAGTTGTTCTCGCGACGACAGCCGGCTCACCAGAAGTGCGCTGATCTCAAATGCCCCGAGTGCGACCCAGTCTTGCGGGTCAGAAATCGTAAATCTCAAGAGAGGGGGATAGAAGAAATAGTCCAGGCACCCGCATGCTACAACAGACACGATCGACGCTTGCCAGAATCCGCACAGGATTGCTTCGCACACGACGATAAGCAAGAAAAGAAACCCTACGGGGGCCGGGTTGAAATGAAGCACATACCCGGAAAACGTGATGAGTGCAATCACCCAGCAGCCAGCCAGACTCTCCCCGATGAGTTGCCCAGGTGTTACGTGATCCCGCTTTCCGAGGTAGGCTGCAATCTTGATGGCGTCCAAGGTCGTGAACTCCGGGATGCATGTACATAGAAGCTACTTGCAAAAAGATCAAGAAAACATAAATGACCTGCAAAGAAAGCATTAGGGTCAAAACAGAACGCACATTGCGTTCATGCTTTGACCCTTCGTGAATGTCCATAACTCCGTGAATCTAACTACTGGCTCTTGGCTGAAAGCTCTTCGTAGTGCTCGGCCCGAGCCTCCATCTGATGAGCCTCATACTTGAAGTATTCATATCGGTTTCTCGATGAGTCGACCGGTCTCGGGTATTTGGCTGCCAGACAGGTTTCAATCGCCATACGCCGTTCCAACTCGACGAACTCTGATTGAGCCTGTTGCCTGTATGACCATTGCTGGGACCTGTAGTATGCGGCCAGCTCTTCATATTGCTGCGGCGTGTGCGCGTCGCGGATCATTTGCTTGATCTCGCGCTTTGAGTAGTTGTGACTATCGGTTGGCTGGGCGTTCACGTTGCAGGTGACGGCGACCGCGAGAACCACGGCCATTACAGGGAAAATGTGGCGGGCCATTAGAGTTCCCTCCTTCACATATATCGTTTGCTAAATGAAGTGAAGGAGGCATGAAGCTTTTATATACAGTTGATATATAGGGTAATCGACCCTATCACGATTCCCTTGTTCCGCAATGTTCGGCATCTCAGACCGGAGTGCGGCCATCTCTCACAAAGTTCAGAAACCGTCGCGCCAGTTCCTGGATTCGGTGATCCTGGTGCTTCGCCAGGGCGTCGCGCGGCAGTAACTCCCCACCCACTCCAATCGCTGACGCTCCGGCAAGAATATAGCCAGTCGCGGTCTGCTGGTTTACGCCGCCCGCGGCAATCAGCTTAACTTGCGGCAATGGCAGCTTTAACGATCGGATGTATAGGGCGCCGCCAACCGGCTCCGCGGGAAAGATCTTGACAAAGTCGGCTCCAGACTTCCATGCAGCAATCACTTCAGTTGGCGTAAGGGCGCCGGGGATCGCAACCACGTCCTTTTCTAGCGCGGTCTCCACTACTTCCTGTACAAATCCCGTGCTGGTCAGGAATCTGGCCCCGGCTTCAAGGCAGCGCTTTGCAGTCTCCCGGTCCAGCACCGTGCCTGCGCCTACGACCATGTCGGGAAAACCCTGTGCCAGTTTTCGGATGACTCCGATTGCGCCGGGGACTGTCATCGTAATTTCGATTACGGGTATGCCGGCGTGATACAAAGTCTCCGCCGCATAGGTCGCATGCTCTGCCGACTTCACGCGAGCCCCCGGAAATATTCCGATTCCCTCGATACGTCTCCTGACCTCTTCCCTGGTCATACAGTCCTTATGCCCTTTCCTGGGTTTACAATCTCTTACGGTATCTCGAAGCGATGTCATAACACAACTTGCGCCGAATGATCTCTACGGAGCCGAGTCGCTCCCAATGGCGAGGTTCAACTGGGCCACAGCAGTGAGATACGACCCAAGCAGTTGCGCATAGGCAAGCTGCACCTGTCGGAAATCGCTTTGGGCATTCAGAAAGTCCATCAGCGAAGCGCCCCCGTGCTCGTACGCGAAGGTTACTGTATCGCGCACGCGTAATGCCTGTTCGTTGTATTTCTCCTTGTATGGCTTCAGCAATACGATATTACTGCGAACCTGCTCATAAGCCGAGTCGACGTCGCTGAACACCTGGGCCCGGGTCGTTTCGCTGGCTTGCTGGCTGCGGTCGATGTCGATGAGCGTGCGCTTTTTCTCACCCTGGTTGCGGTCGAAAATGCGCAGCGGGATGCTCACATTGAGACCCAGGGTCTGCTGGCCGTTCGGGTTGTTGTTTGACGAGTTCCACGTATACCAGGCGCCGAACGTCGGATCCGTCGAGCCGTTGGCAACGGCCAGCTTGTGGTTGGTCTGCGACTGCTCGATCGTCTGCATCGCCGCCTGCAGATCGGGGCGCGTAGCGAGGGCGGCCTGGCGGTAATCCTCCAGTGGCTTTATTACGTCGGAGAAGTCATAGGGGCCCGAAATATCAAACTGATCGACGGGCGTGCGATCGTTCAACAGTTGCAACAGTTGAATCTTTGCGGTTCGCAGGTTGACGGTTGCGGTCTCAATCTCCGACTCGTATTGCACACGCTGGAGTTCGATGCGGTCCAGGTCGATCTGCGCCACGTCTCCTGCCTTGAAGCGCTCGCGGCTGATGTCGATGATCTTGTCGTAATATTCCAGATCCGCTTTCGCCAGATCGAGCACATACTTCGCCTGGAGCGTCGCTACGAATGCTGAACGCAGGTCGAATTCCATATTGCGCTCAAGATCTTCGTGAAGAGATCCGGCAATTCGCGTGCCTTCCTTTGCGCTCTCTAGGCGCAACTCACGCTTGTGCTCCCGCTCGTGAAGGTAACTCACGGTGGGCACGACAAAAGTGCCTTTCATCGGCACCCAGACGCCATTATGGGGCACAATCTGCGTCCCATCCACAGTTACGCCGGCTTGCGGATTGGGACGAAGATCGGCTGTAATCTCTTCGGCCTTCATCTCGTCCACGTTATCGGCATCCGCTTTGAGCGCCGGATTGTTCGTTTCAAATCTGGCTTTCACCTGGTCCCAGGTGAGCGCCTGTGCGGGTACTTCTTTGGCCGCTGCGAATACCATGATGAGGCCGCAGGCAATGCCTAATGTCCGCCATTTAGCAAAGCGTGATTGCATGTCGAGAATCATGTGCTTAGTGTTCAAACGATCCCCCCGTTTCCGGTTCGGGAAGTTTGTCGCCTTCCTTCGCGATCCAAACGTAAAGGGTGGGCAGCAGGAAGATGCTCAACGAGAGAGCTGCCACGAGTCCCCCCACAATGACAATGGCAAATGGGCGCTGTGAGTCGGAACCAATGGCGTGGGACGCCGCCGCCGGAAGAAGTCCCAGGGTAGCTACCAGCATCGTCATCATGATCGGCCGCAGCCGCAGGACTGCGCCCTCGACAGCGGCATCTGCGACCGTATAGCCACGAGCTCTCAATTGGTTGATGTATTCAAGCATGATGACGCCCGTCTGAACCGAGACGCCAAACAGCGCCAGGAAACCGACACCGGAAGATACGCTGAAGTATGTGCCGGTCGCAAGGAGAGCGAGCAAGCCTCCAAGGGGAGCCATGGCCACGTTGGCGAGAATCAGCAGCGCCCATTTGAAGGAACGAAACATGGCGTAGAGAATGATGAAGATCAAAAAGATGGTCAGGGGCACGATGAGGGCCAGCCTGCTTTCGGCGCGCTTCTCGCTATCGTATTCTCCCGACCATTCGAGGTGATAGCCACGAGGTAGTTGCACATTCTTGGCAATCTTGTCGATGGATTCCCGGACCGTGGTCCCCAGATCGCGCCCCCGAACCTCAAAGCGGATGGCCACGTAGCGGGAGCCGTCTTCCCGGTAAATGTCATAGGCGTCATCGCGAATCTGGGTTTTGGTCACCTGGGCTAGCGAGACGCGCTCTCCGGATGGAGAGAGCAGTCGAATATTCTCGATAGCCTCCTTGGTATCGCGATATGGTTTCTGATAGCGCACGACTACGTTGTAGACTGCCTCGCCCTGCAACACCTGGCTGACAGGATTACCGCCCACTGCGGTCTGAATCGCATCTTGAATGTCGGCCACATTGATGCCGAAGCGCGCAGCCGCCTTGCGGTCAACGGTGAGATCGATATTGGGCTGACCCGTGTCGCGTTGAATTCCCAAATCCTTGACCCCCTCAATATTGGACATAACTTCTTTGATCTGGTCGCCCTTTTCCTCAAGAACGTCCAGGTCCGGTCCGTATAACTTGGCGCACAGTCCGCCTTTCGTACCGGTCATTGTTTCATCCACGTTGTCCTCAATGGGTTGGGAGAAGTTCCAGAAAGCCCCTGGGTGTTTCTCCACTTCGCGATCCATCGCGGCGATCAGTTCCTCTTTATTTTGATGAAAGATGGGTCGCCATTGGTCCTTGGGCTTCAAGTCGATGAAATATTCCGTGTTGCCGAATCCTCCCGTGTCGGTTCCATCGTCGGGCGCCCCGGATTGCGAGACGACCTTGGTGACCTCGGGGAACGAAGCGAAGGTATAGCGGTTTTGCTTGGCGAAGTTTGTACCCTCTGTCTCGCCTACGCTGTTGGCCATCTCACCGCGCGCCCAAATGGCGCCCTCGTCCAAATGGGGCAGGAACTCCGAGCCGATGACGCCGCTGAACGCCAAAAAGAGTGCGACAGCCAATGAAGCCAGGGCGCCGGTAACTACAATCCCGCGGTGTTCCACAGCCCAGCGCACGCTGGTCCGGTAGCGTTTGGTAAGAAAAACCATAACCGGATTGCGCCATTCCCTTACCCCGTTGCGGAACGAAATCGCGCATAGAACCGGCGCAATCAGGATCGAGAACGTCATGGCGCCGAGTAACGCGAAGGCAACCGTCCAGGCCATGGGCCGGAACAAACGCCCCTCTACTCGTTGCAGCGTAAAGATTGGCATGTAGGCGGTGATGATGATGGCAATGGCGTAGAACACCGGCCGCTGCACTTCATGGCAGGCTTCGCGAATCACTGTACTGACAGGCCGGGGTAATGTTTGCCTGGCGGATTGTCCGTTTTGCTGCGCGCCATTTCCGCCGCCCGGGCCAAAACCACGGCTCAGGTGGCGAACAATGTTTTCCACCATCACCACCGCGCCGTCCACGACCATGCCGAAATCGAGCGCGCCCAGTGAAATCAGGTTTGCGGGGATATGGCTCAAATTCAGAAAGATTGATGCGAACAACAGCGAAAACGGTATCGTCACCGCAACAATCAAGGCCGCGCGAGCATTGCCGAGAAAAAGGAGCAGGATGATCGTAACCAGGATCATCCCTTCGCCGAGGTTGTGCAGCACCGTGTGCAACGTGTAATGAAGCAGATCGCTGCGGTCGAGCATCGGAATGACCTTCACACCCTCGGGCAGGATGCGATTGTTGAGCTCGTCCACCTTCTTGTGAATCCCTTCGAGCGTGGGGCCTTCTTCGGCCCCCTTTCTCATCAGCACGCCGCCCTGGATAACGTCGGGCTCATCCACAATCACGCCGTCCGGACGATGATCGGCTCTGGCCATGTGCCCCAGCCGAATTCTGGGGCCCCAGTCGACGACCGCGATGTCCTTTACGCGAACCGGGGCTCCATTCGAAGTCGAAAGGACGGTGTTCTCGATATCCTGCACACTGCGGAAAAGTCCCAGTGCGCGGACGTTCAGTTGTTGCGCGCCCTCTTCCACGAAGCTGCCGCCGGCATTTACATTGTTGTTCGCGAGTTGTTGCTCCGCCTGGCTGATGCTCAAACCGTACGTGATGAGCTTATTGGGGTCCACGCGCACCTGATATTCGCGCGCAGTGCCGCCGAAGTCGCTTACGTCCACGACGTTCGGAACTTTCCTGAATTCCTTGTATAGAGTCCAGTCTTCGATGCTCCTCAAATTCATCAGGTCATACGCCGGATTTGTGCTCCGCAGCGTGTACCAATAGATCTGGCCCGTCATGCTCCAGTCGGTACCGATTTGCGGCTGCACGCCTGCCGGCACACTAACCTGCGTGAGCCTTTCCAGCACTTTCTGGCGATTCCAATCGTTGACGGATGAATCGTCGAAGATCAGCGTAATCAGGGAAAGGCCAAAAATCGACTCCGACCGAACCGTCGTGAGATGCGGAATCCCAAACACCTGAATTTCGACGGGAACCGATACTTGCTGTTCCATCTCTTCGGCGGAATGCCCGGGCCACTGGCTGATGATATTCACATAATTATCGGCAATGTCTGGATAGGCCTCGACGGGCATATTATGAAACGACACCGCCCCCCAGCCGAGCAAGAGTAACCCAATTGCCAGCACCACGTACCGATTATTGAGAGCAAAATCTACCAGCCTGCGAATCATGCTTCCTTCCTCGAGTCCCGGAGACGGGCGTCATTCGTTGTCGATCGCATTTTCGAGATTGATCGCGTTGGTCACGACCTGCTGGCCAGGCTGCAACCCGGATAGAATTTGCTGCATGTTGTTAGGCAACTGTTCGCCGCTGACGACCTCAGCTCGCTTAAACTTCCCTTGCACAGGGAGGTAGACCCAATCGCGATCATGCAGATGCACGACCGCGGACGCCGGGACCGCCGCATAACCCTGTTTTCCCTTGCCGTACAAAGTGGCCGAAGCGAACATCCCCGGCCGCATCATCTCGCCCGGATTGGCCACTTCAATTCGCACCTTCGCGGTCCGGATATTGGGATCGAGTATCGAGCCGATGTTGCTGATCGTGCCCTTGAGAACTTTGTCCGGATAGGCGTTCAGCTTGATTTCTGCGGGTTCCCCCATGCGCACGTTGGCCATGTCGTTTTCGTAGACGTCGCAGACAATCCACACGGTGCTTAGATCAGAGATAGTGAATGGGTTTGGCGCAGAGTAGGCCTGCACGGCCGCCCCGATCGCTACTTCCTGATCGGTGATCACGCCGGAAACCGGGGCGACAATATCGACGATTCCCTTCGGATCGGTGGGATCGCTGCCGAGCAGATGCAGATGCTCAGTCGCGGTATCGAGCGTGGTCTTGGCGTCATCCTCGTTGTCTTGTGCGACCTCCAGGTCTCCCTGCGCTATAGCCCCGTGCTCGTACAGCAGCTTGGCTCGATCCAATTGCTTGCGCGCGAGAAGCTCATCGGAGACGGCTTTGCGGTAGGCGTCGAAGCCTCCCGAAATGTCGTCGCTGCGAACACGAAGCAAGAGCTGGCCTTTCTTCACTGCGTCGCCCAGCCGGGCGCGGATGTCCACAACGCGGCCGGAGGCAAGCGAAATCACCGGAACGGTTCGCGAGATATCCGGAAAGACGGTGCCGGTCACGGACATTTGGGACGGGGCTTGGTATTCGGTCGCTGTTGCGATCGGATACAACTCCGGATGCTCGACCGCGAAGAAGGAGGGGTCCACTCCGGGAATTACCTTGGCTGGTGGTGGCGCCTCCGCGTCCGCATTGACCTTATCGCTCTTGCAACCGTTGATGACGAGAGTTGCGATCAGCAACATCGGCACCAGCGCAAATCCCAAAACTTTGCTTTTCATGATGATTTCCACCTTGTGCCTTTCGGCCATCTGGACACCCGGATACCTTCAAATAGCGGTAGCCGTTGTTAACATGGCGGAACGGCGGAACAAGTCCTTTCTCAAGCGGCCTCTGCGCATTGTTTCGCGCAGCAGCTGCAGGACCTAAACCAGCCTGGAGTTTGATCGAATGAGAAGAGCGGATCAGGCCGCGGGAGGTGGGCGATTCTGAATGGAAGAGAGAACGGGAACCTTCACAGTCGGGACAAGAAGGCTGCCCGGCAGACCAAAGCGAAACGTGTTGAAACGAAGCTCCGCGGCAAGAGTGGGAGTCGATACCACGGCCGGATGAAGTGGGGCGTGCGCATGCGCACCTAAATCATCCTCGCGCTGGAAACAGCGTGTCTCGGCGGGACTCTGCGCCATCGCCATGTCATCATACATCGTGATGACGACAAACATCATGACGAGGACTAACGCCAGAGAGATGAATTGCGTCATGCGTCCCCGGCCCTCGCGCCGCGCATGGCGCACCCACAGCCAGCACATCGCTATGGCCATCGCCATCCACTCGAGATTGAGCGCCAATTCCATCAATGATTACCTTTGCATTCCACTTTCACTGTGGCGCACTTGTGTCAGCACTTATGCACCGGTAAGTAGCCGCCGAGCGGAAGTTACTGTCGTGCCTGTACAGCAACGGAATTCGATGAAATCCCGGTGCTGCATGCCAGGCGAGGAGTTAGTAAGTCCGGCCGCCTTCACGAGCGTTCGATCGGGCGGTCCTTACCGCGACTAAAAGCGAACCATAATCGCGATGGTGCTGACTGTCTGGTTGGTGGCCAGGTCGGGCCACCAGATAGCGTTGGTAGCGGCGGTTGTGCTCGTCCAGACGTTCGGTCCGCCGCAGGCTACATTGACGGTCGCCAATGGCGTGCCATAGCCCAGGCCCGAGCTTGAACCATTGAGGCAAGCGTAATACTGGGGTGAGCCGGTGTTGCCAAGTGGTGGCGTGATGCCGGTGCCGCTGCCGCCGAAGCTGCCGCGTTTACCAGTCCAATAGGGAGTATCCGAGTAGCGATAACCCTCTTCCAAGCGGAAGGTGATGAACTGGCTGGGCATGTAGTCGAAGGTGATCGTACCGTCGTGCATCTGGGCGCGATCGTTGGCATTCTCTGTGTAGTACGGAGTCCCGGTAATAGCCGTGGCACCATTGATCGGCGGCAGCAGGGTCAGGTAGCGGCCGGGATTGCTCATCTGGCCGCCGCCAAGAGTAACCGCGAAAAGGTCCTTGTGGAACCAGTAGCGGTTGTACATCATCCAGCCGATAAAGTCCTGCTTGGGCTTGCCGGTTTTGGCCTCGGAACCATGGCAGCGGACGCCGCCGTTGTAGGTATCGGTGGTGCCTGTCATTGGGGAAAGACCTTTGGAGTTCAACGCGCCATTCGAAGTGGCGAATGACACAGGTCCGCCGCCGTATTCGCAACCTGCATCGCCGGTGATTGTGAACGCGATCTTGTCCAGAACTTTCGTGGGCTGGTCATAAACCTTGACTTGGGCGCTATAGTCTGCGTGGACGCGCGAGCGGCCAAGGTTCGTCGAGTCGTCTTCGCCAAGACCGTAGTTGTTCCACACAAAGTCAAGGTACGGCTTCGGACGCCAAAGAATCTGACCGCCCAGGCCAGGCTTGCTGCCATAGCGCGCGTACGATTGCCAGCCATTGATAATCCACGGTTCAATCTTTAGCTTGGATGTGGGGAAATACTGGATGCGCAAGCCGTTGAAGAACCATGGCGTATTCGAGGATACGAATGACGGCTGATACGTCCAGTTATCGAAGTTGTAGTAGCTGAAGAGGCCGATATAGGAAACAAAGATACCGGCATCGACGTTCAGGCCGTGCGCCACATCCCAGTGATAGCCGCCCCACGCCTCCGAAACATACTTATAGGCGTTAGCCAGATCCCACTGACCGCGATTCGGGCTGCCGTCGTTACGCGGAGTGGTGGTGGCAAACATGCCGTCCATCGTGAGAATGCGCCCGCGCACATTGTTAATATGAATGTCGCCGCCAACACTGATCTGTTCCAGTTGCCACTCATCCGAGCGGAATGTTTCTGTAGATCCGCCCAGGGTGTCGTCCCCTGGATGGTTGTAATCGAGCGTGTAGTTTGCGTCAGCTCTGAACTCCGGCGTGAAATACTTGGTGGCCATGGGGCTGTCTGTCTGGTGTCCGTTGCTGTTCAGCCATGTCCAGTCTCCGGGGAAAGGCTCGCCTTTGGTGGTCGTTTGGGCGCTGATCTCAGGCGTAGTCGGAGCAGCCTCCGCTGGAGGAGTGGCCGCCTGAAGCGAAGACGATTCGCCCGGCGCTACCGAACCCGTTGCGCCGTGTAAAGAGGCCGACACACCTGCCGCGGAATTCAGCGCTGCGCTTCCATTTCCGGCAACCAGCTCTCTTTCCGCAGCCTTCAAGGCACTCGTTTCATCGCTATCCGCAAGCGCCCTCGTCTTCTCCTCGCTCACTTCCTTCTCCAGCTGATCGATGCGTGCTTTGAGCGCTTCAATCTCCTGTGTCACGGTCTGCTGCAAATCAGGCTGCGCTGTACCTTGCGACGCATGCGTATCTCGGCTCGGTTCTGGCGCCGCCGGAGGATCCACGCGAGCCGTGTCGCCTCGTTGAGACCCGGTCGTCTGCGCCTCGCAAATGCATGTCATGCTAAAGGCGAGCGCCGTCAGCATCATGACCTTCCAAAGAGTTCTCATCATCCGCACCTCTCGCTTTCCTATGGGGATTAGTTCGTCAGTTACCTGATTAAGAGTGAGGCCCGCTTTCAACGCACAGTCAATCAACTTTCCAAGCAAGAAGACATAGAGTTTGTCAGACCTATCGCGTGAAGCTGAACGTCCAGAGACTTATGGGTCATTGCTTCAGGCGGCGACGTCTTTCGTCGTTCGTGCCTCTCCCGCATTTCCATTGCAAATCGCACCTCGTGAGAGAAGCATGAATTTGTTCTAAGTAGTTCATAAGTTCTCAGTGCGTCTCGGAGTTTCATAAAGAGAACGTAAGTGCGCGGTCAGGAGAGTGTTCTCCTGCTGCGAGTGAGCGTCGAGATCAAATTCTCTCACTGTGTCGAGTCGTCGGATAGAAGTGTAAATTCTTCACCCCGCCCTGATTTGGCGCAATGACCAGTCCTATGCGGGCAAGAGCAACGATGAATGGAGCATGAAATACCTCGTATAAGGAAGGCATGAACGCAGCAGGAGTTTAGTCAGCCTTTTTCTCAGTCCGTGGAGCCACATGGGTTTGCGATTACTGGGAATCAGCGAGAGGATACGCAGTCTTTGTGTATGTAAGTTCTACTGCTCGAATTGGGACAAGTCACTTAACTTGCCGCCGACGCACGTCGGTCCGATCGCAAGGTTCTCATCTGGATAACTCTCAGCAATGCACTTCCCAAGAGCCACTTCAGTACTGGTAAGTCGGCGTGTGTCCCGACGACGTACTTCCGTAGGATGTGCCGAGCTCATGCCGTTGCCCAGCATGCTGACAGGACCTCCGCGTGCTCTAGCACTGTCAGAGTCGCCTTCTCCTGCTTGTCAGGCGGGTACCCGTACTTCCTGAGAATGCGTTTCACCAGCACTCGAAGGCGTGCCCGAACATTTTCGCGGACGATCCAGTCGACGGTCGTATTTCGCCGCTCTGTGTCCATCCTCGTCGAGCATCTGACTTATGCAAGCTCCAGCGTTTGGCCAATCTCAGAATGGTTTGTCCGACGTCCCCTTGCCATTCGCGAGATTTCTAATCTAATCAAGTAGACCTTTCCCGTGGAGGCGTTAGCCGCGGAATCTGCGGCGCTCGGATCATTTACGTTCTTCATCATGAGCTCCTACGGATTGAATAGCTTTTGCATGCCATTCAAAATGTCTTAGGGAATGAGCACACCCGGATTCGAATCGAATGGTGTGGACCACGCTCCGCGTGACCCACCATAGCAAAGCCTGCGAACTGTAATCAATCGCGATGACGGGAATGCGGGCGCAGAGCCCGCCCTTGCCGAGATCGCAAATCTACTACTTGAGGTGCATGAGCGAAACACCCTGGCGTGGCAGGCTCGTATTGATCGTTACCTTTCCATTTTGGACATCGAGCCATTCGAGCGACGTGAATAATTGCAGCTGTCCCGCTGCTTTGAGCTGGGCGTACTGTTCAGTAGACGGCGACTGAGGAGAGCCCATCGCCTTCCAGACAGTGTAGGAATTGCTGTGCGCATGTTGGATTCCAGCCGTTCAAGGGGTTCCTGCTCATTATGCTCTGGTGGTCGCTAGCATGCGCCAGCATGGGACTGGCGAACAGTGCCGTCTTTCTTTCGGTCGGCCTGATTTTGCTTGGCGTGGGCGAAGGCGGTGGTGGTAGTGATTATGTCGACTTTGACGTCGAATTTCATCTCGCTAGTTCCCAATGCGCCAAAAACCAGATGCTGTTCGAACTGCTTTCGCCCATCCGCGGAGTCCTGGCGGAATGGATCAGCAAGTCGCAGAAGTTGCCTGGAATTCAGGAGAATGCGCATCGCCAGCACATATCAAGATTCTTGCCGCGATCCGCAGCTGCAATCCCGAAAAAGCCCGGTGGTTCCAGATCTGAATCCGCGGCAGCGAATTTACTGTCAGATTTACTGTCAAAACGGCCTCAAAAGAGGTGAAAGTCGCCAAAAACGGTCAAGTCCACTCTGAAATGTTATGCAGAGTAACTGGATTGCAACTATATTATTTTGATGTATTTACAGATTTGATAAGGATTTAGAACGCGAACCCGTGGATGACGGTTGGCTGAAGTTGACGTTCTACCACTGAACTACTCCCGCTCTTTATCGGCAATCGTTGATTGAAGTGAACGGCACAGGCATTCGAGTCTCCAATCCGTTCCGCTGCCATCGCTTCAGCAAGAAAGCATGCCGATTCCCTGCTTTAAAAGCCTCACCGAGCGACTGGATCCATGTCGGCATGGATCGGATTGGCGCTCCCAAAGCCAACGTGAAGAAGTATACCAAGGCGCGCGGAAAATGGGACTCGTCCCGGTGCTGGAGCAGAACGGAGGCGCATTCCCGACCCCTAGGCATTGCAAGCGACCAAATTACAGAGGAGACTCACCCGACGCCTTGTGGTGTATTGCATGCAGATCGCTTGGCGCGTCGTGTGTGACAGAATAATAACGTCCACGTCATGCTGGAGGGCAACTCGGGATGCCGTGCAAGTGCGCCATGTTGACCACGGTCAAATTTGCCGTTTCCAGCGCCGTTTTTGCATTCTCGTTTGCCGCCGTCGCACAGGCGACATCCCAAGCCACGCCATCAGGAGGCTCGACGCTAGCGAGCCTCTACGATGCCGCCGAGCAGTCGCAGAAAGCTGGAAATCTCGATCAGGCTTACGGCCGCTACCGGGAATTTCTCGCCGCCGCGCTCGTCGAACTGGCGAACAGCCGTGCGCAGATTGGCGATTACGCCAAGGCTTCAGAGCTGTTCGACGAAGCATTGACGTTGGCCCCGGATTCCCCTGCTTTGGCGCGCGACTACGCAACGACAGCACTGAATGCTGGTGATTTGAAGCGCGCGGAGACCGAGAGCAGGGCGTTTGTGGCTGATCACCTGAACGACCCCAAGGATTTGGCACAGGCTCACCAGATTCTGGGGCGAGTGCTCCACAGGATGAACCGGGACCAGGAAGCGATGAAAGAGCTGGAAACGGCAGTCGCGCTCGATCCCAGCTTTGCCAATGAATACGACCTTGGCGTGGTTTGCCTCGACCTTGATGACGAGAAATGCGCAGTGCAGGCCTTTGATGCGATTGAGGCCTCGGTAGAAGACACCCCGCCGCTCCATATGCAGATCGGCCTGGCATACGGGAATTCAGACTTTACGCCGAGGGCGGTGGCGGAGTTCAAGAAAGTGATTGCGGAAGATCCGCACTACCCTGAAGCGCATTATTGCGTCGCGGCGGCGCTGCTGGCTGCAGGTGAGGACGAGAAGACATTGCAGGAGGCGGAGTCGGAACTGAAAGAAGAGCTGGCAATATCACCGAATGATT
The DNA here is from genome assembly GCA_963751285.1 of uncultured Acidobacteriaceae bacterium. Taxonomy (GTDB): domain Bacteria; phylum Acidobacteriota; class Terriglobia; order Terriglobales; family Acidobacteriaceae; genus Telmatobacter. The sequence continues at coordinate 59,180 of CAVVUE010000026.1, forward strand.
TCCTGACCTATGCGGCGCTGGGCAAGATCGAAGCCAGTTATCACCGGTATGCTGAAGCCGAGCGCTATCTGCAACGAGCCGTTGTTTTGAATCCGAAGAATCCCGACGCCTTTCTCTATCTCGGGCAAATGTACTTCGATACCAACCGCACCGCCGAGGCTGAGGCCAATCTTCGCAAAGCCATCCAGCTCACGACCGATAACTCGCGAAATCACTTTCAAATTCAGAAGGCGCATTTCCTGCTGGGCCGGATCCTGATGCAACAGCATCGGGAGGAGGAGGCGCACGCGGAGATGCAGATAGCGCACACATTTACAGACAAGGCGCTTACAAAGGACAGGAACAAGCTCGGGAGCATATTGCCGGATCCTGCGAAGGGCTCGGGCTCTTCCGACGCAGCGGTTGACTCCGCAGGGGCAACCCCAGCAGCCCCAAAACCCGCAGGCCCCGCGGCCGTGAGCAAACAGAGGGCTTTCGAGAAACAGCTCACTCCGGCCATTGCAGACAGCTACAACAATCTGGGCGCCATCACGGCGTCAAAAGAAGGATACTCGGACGCGCTGAAGTATTTCGAGCGCGCAGCCGCATGGGATCCTTCGTTCGAGGGGCTGGATTACAACATAGGACACGCGGCGTTCATGGCTTCTGATTTTTCCGAAGCGATTGCGCCACTTTCCCGCTATCTTCGACTTCATCCCAGCGATTCCGGCATCCGCGGCGCACTGGCGATGAGTCAATTCATGACCCATCATTACAGCGCGTGTATCGATGCGCTTAAGGGCGCGGGAGAGAGCGTGAAATCCATTCCGCAGATGCAATATATTTACGCGGAATCGCTGGTGAAGACCGGACAAGTCGCGCCGGGCAGGGAGCGCCTTGAAGCACTCGAAGCCGCGCATCCTGAGATTGCGGAAGTGCATCGCAGCCTGGGCGAGGTAGCGGAGCTTCGCGGAGATTGGCCAAGCGCCACGAACGAATTAAGCAAGGCGAACCTGCTGAATGCAGATGATCCGGAGACGCATTACGATTTGGGCAAGGCCGATCTGGAGAGCGGAAACACTGGAGAAGCAATTTCAGAGTTGGAAAAAGCTGTACGCCTGATGCCGGACGATGCGAACTTTCATGAGGAACTTGCCAACGCATACCAGCGAGCTTTCAGAATGGCGGATGCAGAAAAGGAGCACCGAATCTCAAAGCAACTCCTGGATTCGCAGGCGGCGGCTACGCACGGCGGAGCATCGGTTGGGGAGCAGAGCACTGGCCGATGAGCATTTGAGAAGAGCTCACTTTCCAGCCGGGACTGCCTGCTTCTGCGGCTTGGGGCGGATTTCATCCGCGGGAACAATTTCGCGACCTTCCAACACTGAGTAGAACTCGTCCGCGGCGAGGCTACCTATGTGATCGACGGCTCCCGAAGGCCAACGGATCTCGACACTATCGATTTTTGTAGCCGATCCGAGACCAAAATGCAGGCGCAGATCGTTCTGCGAGAGATAGCTTCCGCCGCTATGAACTTCTCCGGTTTGCGTCATGCCTCCAGCGACGATCTTGACTCGAGCGTTCAGGGCAAGGCGGTTGCTCTTCGTCCCGGCGAGCTCAAAACTTACCCAATGGCGTTCCGGAATTCCATGATTCCTCAAGATCATGGGGCTGCCATCGAGATTGTTGACGACCACATCCATGTTGCCATCGTTGAAGAGATCCCCTACAGCGAGACCGCGAGAGACTTGCTTTTCTTCGAGTGCCGGACCAGCTTCACTACTGGCGTCGCAGAAGTTTCCATTTCCCAGATTCATGCTCAGAAGCTTTGGCTGCCGATAGCCGGGATCGGATGGAATCATGTCAACCTGCGGATACACATGACCGTTTGCAGTCATCAGATCGAGCCACCCGTCGTTATCCAGATCGACAAATGCAGTTCCCCATTTCACCCAGGGTAGGGCCGCAACTGCCAGGCCGGAAGGAAAGGATACTTCAGAGAAGTTCCAGTCACCATCGTTGCGATATAGGTCGGGGTTCTCATTTTCGAAATTGTTGACATAGAGAGAGGGGCGTCCGGTGTGGTTATAGTCGCCGACTGCAATTCCCATCGACGCCTGCTCCGATCCGTCATTGCTCAACGCCGTTCCGGATTCATAGCCGATCTCTTCGAATTTTCCGTTGCCGAGGTTACGATAAAGGAATTTTGGAGTGGAGTCATTGGTGATGTAGATATCGGGGCGGCCTGTGTTGTTGAAGTCCGCCCAGATGACTCCCAGGCCATAGTAGCCGTTCGGGTCGCTCACTCTTGCTTGCTTTGAAACATCTGTGAAGGTGCCATCTCCATTGTTATGGAAGAGAGAGTCGCCCGCGCCTTTCAATCCGCGCGGACCACACTGCACATCGACGCCGCGGTATTTGCAGTAAGACGAACTGCCGAATTGCGGCAGATCGTTGAGGTGAAAATCAACGTAGTTCGCCACCATGAGGTCGACAAACCCGTCACCGTCGTAGTCTCCGAAGGCTGCTCCCGCAGACCAGCGGCCATCGGCCACACCTGCTTTGGCGGTTACATCAGTGAAGGTGCCGTCTCCATTGTTGTGATAAAGAATGTTGCCACCGAGACAGGTGATGTACAGATCGGGCCAGCCATCGTTGTCGTAGTCACCGACGGCACCACCCATGGCGAGGCACGGCTTGGTTAATCCCGCTTTCTGAGTGACCTCGGTAAACGTGCCATCATGATTGTTGTGATAGAGGGCGCCCAGGGCCGATTGTCCGTCTAATGCCATTTTGACGCTCGGCGCGTTGGTGAAATAGATGTCAGGCCAGCCATCGCGATCGTAGTCAAAGATAATGACGCCCCCGGTCATCGATTCGAAGATGTATTTTTTGTCTTTTGACGATGTATGAGTGAAGGTGATCCCGGCTTTCGCAGTTACATCCTCCAATTGAGGAATAGGCCGATTGGTGCATTTTGGAGACTTGGCTCCCGGCGGCAGCGGCCCGGTAATGGCGTGCCCCATTCCCTGGGAAAACATCGGGCCAATCGCAAGCATCGACAATGCCGGCAGAATCAGAAGAGATCTTAATGATGGATTGACCGTCATTTCTGGATTCTAATTGACAGCCGAAGTCGTCGAGCAGGAGGCTTTATTCGGACTCGTCCAGGACCTCGATACCCGAAACCGTGGCGTTGTTCACAATGGGCTCAAACGTGAGATTGAGTTTTCCCTGCGCCGACGGCTTGAGATGGTAGAAGGTTTTGGCGAGCACATGGAGGCTGCCAGATTCCTTGTAAATGTCGAAATTGTCGAGCAGAGTCTCACCGTTGCACATTACTTTGAAGACCCTGCTGCCGACGCCTCCGCCGCCACTGTTCTGAGTGCCGAAGTAAAACTCGACAAAATGCAGAATCAGCGTGTACCGGTCGCGGGTATCGACGGGAATCGCGTAGGTGAAGTGCCCGTAGCGCTCCGTCGAAAACAGGTCGGGATCGGGCGATCCGGCGATTGGCTGCCGCTGATCGGACACGCGGCCGCTCATAAAGTAATCGTCGGGCCGCCAGAACTGTCCGTTGTGATCGGTATACGAAGTTCGCTGCATGACGAGGCGGATGGGGAGCTGCTTGTGGGGGATCCCCGCGAGCACTTCGATGGCGTTGATCTGCGGAGCGCCGCGTTCGCTGGCAAAGCTGATGTGGAGCATCCCGTCGGCAGCCGGGGACACGTCGCGGAAGACGCGCTCATCGGCGATGTTTTCGCCCAGCGCATCAGAGTTGATATCAAATCCAGTCAAAACCACATTTCCATTGATTCTTACGGTGAAGGTGCGCAAGCTCTCGCTTGACTGTTCGGAGGTGACGAAATAAAGGTGCAATTCGTAAACGCCAGGTCGAAGCGGGATGTCGTAAGTTGAATCACCGGTGCGCCAGTGCTCGAAGAGGAAGGGATCGCTGGTTCTGGCAATCGCTTCATCCGGACGGCGCCAGGAACCTCCGCCGTGAACGAACTGGTCGGCCGTCCAGAGTGCTCCGGAACTGTCGGTTTGAGGCGCTCCGCTGTAACCCGCGAGGAGACGAACCGGGGCTTGAGCCGGAGCTGAACCGTTGTTTTGCGGGGACGACAAGACGCCGGCGGCATTGCGCGCCGCGGCATTGGTCGGTTGTCCGGTGCGGGAACGGTAAATGACAACAAGAGCGATTGCGATGATGGCGATGCAGGCAACCACCACGCCGGTCAGAATCCAATTTCTGCGGTGCTCTGAGCCGCGGACAGCGGAGGTGCCGGATAGAGGGTGGAAGCTGCTCCCATCGGCGGACGGTCCTGGCTCACCCGAAACTGCCTGCGAATGCCCGGCTGCCTTATGCGTAAACGTGGGGACGTAGGTTCCAGGCGGGATGGAAAGCTGCAACGGGTGGTCTTTACCGGGCCCGTCGTAGAACTCTTTCAGGCGTTTTCTCAGCCGATGCACCTCAACGCGCGCGATGGCATCTTCCGTGGCGTCGAAGGTGGTTTTCGACCGGCCGAAGACTTCTGTCGCGATTGTGTATTCGTTGAGCTGGTCGCACTCGCCAGCAAACAGTTTTTCTCCGATGTAGTGCAGAAGATGAGCCAACCGGGAGGACCGGCCGAGCGCTTCGACCACAGCCTCGAGTTCTGCGCGCTCCTCGTCTATGGAAACCAGTCCGGAATGCTCCGGCATGACGTCGCTCCTGATGCAGTGGCTCCGGCGAATGCGGATGAAACAGCCGCTACTGGGTGTTGGCAACGATGTTACATCGCAAGTGAAACATGCACAAGAACTCCAAGCAGCTAAGCGATGTACATCATGTTGCAACGCAGATGAACAAATTCGTACAACATTAACCTTCCGTTCCTCTTCCTGCCTCCCGTAGATTTTGGCGGTCACTCGGACGAGGCGCAAAAGGCCACCGTAAATGAGTTTACCGCTTCGGCGCAGGGGGCGACGCATCGCGCGGCCGAGGTAAATCGAATCAGTGAAACGTTTTACTTGAGAGGTTTTGGCCTTTCAACAAGATCAGCCAATTCTCGCGGAGGACAAATCCAATGGTGCAGACTCATCAAGGACCATTCACAAGTTTCAGGAAAGGGTTGGCGGGCATATGCGGAGCTGCGGTGCTCGTCATGCTATTTGTGGTAGCCCAGATAGCGGTGGCGCAGACGACTGCATCCCTTTCCGGGACGGTAACTGACACCACGGGTGCCGTGGTTCCGGAGGCCGCGGTCACCGCGATCGACGAAGCGACCTTCTCCAGGACGACCACTGTCAGCGGGGGCACAGGAACCTATTCCTTCCCCGTGTTGCTGCCGGGGACTTACACGATCAGCATTTCGGCCAAGGGTTTTGAAGGCGCGAAGGAGACGGGGATTGTCCTGACTGCCGGAATGGAAGCGAAGGTGCCCGCCGTCGCACTGAAAGTCGGCGCCGCAACGGAGACGATCACTGTCGCGGTTACCGAGGGGAGCATTCTTCAGACTGAAAACGGTCAACTCGGCGGCGTGTTGGAAACATCGGATTTGCAGCATCTGGCGCTGGAAAGCCAAAACACGCTGGAGTTGTTGAAGGTTTTACCTGGCATTACGACGGTTGCCAACTTCACCGGGAACGGGTTGCAATTCGATTTTTTCAATATCGGGACAGAGGGTAGCCCGATCGGTGTTGGACTTGCGACCAACGGGGTTCCCAATCGCGGCGGAACGGCGGATCTGCTCGACGGCGTTAATATCAACGATCCGGGTTGCAACTGCTGGTCGATCGCCACGCTTTTGCCCGACTGGGTGCAGGAAGTCTCCTATCAGGCTGCGGATTTTGGTGCTGAAGTCTCACACGGTCCCACCGTGGTGAGCAGCATCAGCAAGAGCGGTTCGGCGCAGTATCACGGCCAGGGCTATTACTACGCGCGCAACGACGTCTTGAATGCCAACGACTGGCTCGACAACAGCCAGGGAAAACCGAGAGGGACAGCTCATTATTATTATCCGGGCGGCGACGTCGGTGGACCGATTCCGTTCACTCATAAAAAGCTGCTTGGCTGGTTCGGATATGAGAAGTTCATTCAGAATACCGGCAATGCGTACACTCTCACTTCGCATATTCCCACGCAAGCCATGATGAGCGGCGACTTCACTCATAGTGACTCGGCGGGACAGGCCCTTTGTCAATCGGGAATCGGTTCGACCAATGGAACATACTGCGACAACCTTCAGGGAACGCACCTGCCCGACGGCACGATTATCGGCGTCACGCCCGGCGTGCCGGTTGGTCACATTCCAGCCCAGTTCACTGCCGCCGGGGGTTACACCCCAGCGCAATATGCGGCGGACCTCGCCAAGATCTGGCCCACGCCCAATGCGACACCCACATCGGCAAACGGTTTTTCGAACTTCTACCAGGTTGTTCCCGGCGTGCACGACGGATATATGTGGCGCGCGCGACTTGACTACGATTTAAGCGAAGCCACCAAACTCTACGTTTCTTACCAATACGGGACAGACAGCACATTGGAAAATGGCTCGGGCGCACACATTTACTGGACACCGGGCAATTCCATCCCGTTCCCGGGCGGCTCCATGCAGGCTCTCCAAACCACAAAGATCCTCACTGGCCACCTGACCCATGTGTTTACACCCACGCTCACAAACGAACTGGTGGGCTCGGTCGGCTATGGCAACAATCCCATCGCCGTCCCCAATCCCTCCGCGGTTTACAGATCCAAGCTTGGCTATCCCGGAGGCACCGTATTTGCCACAAACGACCTGTGGATCCCGTCATACAACAGCCCCGGCACCTATACCTTCCCCGATTTCTCACAGCAGGACATCTTTGCAGGCAGCGATTATCCCCTGCTGAAGGAAGCACCTTCGGCTTACGACAATGTGATCAAGGTTCTGGACCAGCACACGATCAAAGCGGGCGTCTTCTACGAGATGATCAATAACGATCAGGGCAACTTCAGCACCACGAACGGCGTATACAGTTTCAACGGCGGACCTGCCAACAACGCGGTTTCCGGAGTCGATATCGGATCGCCGAATAACCCGGTTGCCAACTTTGTCATGGGCAACGGAACTTCCTATTCGGAAAACAGTGCCAATCCGCGCGGCGACATGGCCTACAAGACCATCTCCTTCTTCGGAGACGACACCTGGAAGATCACCCGGAACTTCACCTTCGAATATGGTATCCGCTTCGATCACTTGGGCCGCTGGTACGACCGCGAGGGGGCCGGAGTTCCGGTCTTCTCTGCGGGGAAGGTTCAGAGCGATTTCAATTTAGGGGCTCAGTTCCCTGGACTCTCCTATCACGCCATCAATCCCGCTGTGCCGAAGAGCGGTCTCACAACGCCGTTCCTGACTCTTTCACCGCGGATCGGTATTTCTTATGACGTCTTTGGCGCCGGCAAGACGGTGGTTCGCGGCGGCTGGGGCGCTTACCGCTGGGGTGACCAGTGGGGCGACTACAGCAATGCACTTTCGGATGCTCAAGGGGTGAAGGGGTACAACCTGCCGGGCAGCACAACCGTACTGCTCAATCAAGTCGGGACCGGGGCCAAGGGATTGACGCCGCCCGCTTCGACGGCGACGGCAACCTGCTGCGCCGGAACCATGTATGCCGTGAGTGCGGACGACAGCAACAATATTCCGACAACGTACATGTACAACTTCACCATCGATCAAAAACTACCTTGGGGGAGCATCGTTGAGTTGGCCTATGTCGGCAACCAGACCTCGCACGCTCTGATCGGAGGCGGTAGCGGCGCGACGCTGTCCGGTGGCGACTACATCAACCAGAACAAGATTCCGCTGGGAGCGTTTTTCAATGCAGATCCTGCTACCGGAGTGATTGCGCCGAATCCGGAGCAGATCAACGGTCCGCTGTCGCCCAATAACAAGACCGCCGACTACAGACCGTTCGGTTATGCCTACGGCGACAACGCCATTTATGTCGTGAGCCACGCCGGCTACTCGAACTACAACGCCCTCCAGGTGACGTTACAGAAGCGATCCGACACGCTGACTTTCAATCTCAATTACACCTATTCGAAGTCGCTAGGCACCGATCTGTCTGAAAACCCGTTCTCTCTTCGCGGCAACTACGGCGTGGAACAGATCGATCGCCCGAATGTCTTTAACGCTTCATACTCCTACACAACGAAGCATGTTTACCGCGGGAATAACATCTTTGCTTCCGGTGCGATCAACGGCTGGATGATTTCGGGCATCACGACATGGCAAGGCGGCGGAAACCTGCAGGCACAGTCCAGTCCAAACCTGGGCCTTTCGCTCAAGTACGTCAATATCCCAACTTCCGCCTCGAACAACGGTGTCAGCGCATCGCTGAGCCAGGCAACCTACTATGGCACAAATGCCGGGATCACGATTCAGCCGGCATTGAGTTGTGACCCCGGTTCAGGTGTGAGCGGCAAACAGCACATGAAGCTTGCCTGCTTTGGCGCACCCGCAATCGGTGCCCACGGCGCTCGCGACTTCCCATACGTCGCGGGGCCTTCTTATACCGATTCTGACCTGGCGCTTTCCAAGTCGTTTCACCTCACCGAAAACCAGACCGTCGAATTCCGCGCATCGGCCTTCAACTGGCTTAACCACCCACTGGCTGCTTTCAACGGCAGCGACCTGGGTTTGACCTACAACGTCGACTACACCACGAAAACTGCGACAAATACCGATCCATCCACCTTCGGCTCCACTGAAACCAAGACGGGCGGCGATACACGGCGCATTATTGAATTGTCACTGAAGTACAACTTCTGATCAGATTCATTTTGCGCGGCCGTGAGGCAGAAAGCTATGCTTCACGGCCGCGTCGTCACGGGCTTGTGGCAAAACAGCTTGACCGCGGGTGGGATTGTACGCTTTGATTGATGCGCATACCAGCAGGTGGATAAATGGCTTTACTTGGCCACACGGAAGGTCTTGGTGCAGCTGTTTTGTCTTTACGGAGATATGAGAATCGAATGCCAGCGCCGAGCGCAAGATGCCAAAACGAATGGCGGGTTTGTCTGTTCACTCAGCACTTCCTCGTTATTGCCTTTATAGCTCTCTTGGGGCTCAGCGCTCGCGCATTCGCGGCGGCTCCCCTGGTGATGGAGCGGCAAGCGGACGGCATGAGCGTCCAGTTAGCCGCAGGCGAACTTCGCATCCAGGTCATTTCCGATTCCGTGGTGCGCGTGGAGTTTTCGAAGAGCCCGGAGTTTTTCAACCGCATTTCGATTGACAGAGTGCCGCTTGCGGAAAACACGGCACCATTCGCCATCGGCGAGTCGGATTCGGAGTTCAGTGTCGCCACAGAAAAGCTTCGCGTGATCGTTGACCGAACGACGGGAAATGTTTCGTTCACCGATAAGAGCGGCGCGCTTTTGCTTTCGGAGGTTCCGGGAAGCAGATTGCTCGAACCGGCCACAGTGCAGGGAGAAGAGACATTTCATGTCCTGCAGAAATGGAAGGCGCATAAGGACGAATCTCTCTACGGCCTTGGGCAGATGCAGTTGGGCGTCGTCGACATCAAGGGCTACGACCTGGACTTGTGGCAGCACAACACGAATGTCGTGGTGCCGTTTCTGGTCTCGTCAAAAGGCTACGGGATTTTCTGGGACAACACTTCGTTCACGCGCTTTGGTGATCTGCGGCCCTTCGCTCCGATTCCGGCCTCTGACCTCTACGGCGCAACCGGCAAATCCGGTGGGCTGAGCCTGGCACCGGCGGATGGTAGCGAGTCGCCTAAGCAGACTGCGGATCTTTCGATCCACCTTCCTCTGCATCCCGACGGATGCGATGCCGACGAGTTGCGCTGCCCGAAGCCGCCAAGAGAGGCGTGGACCGGCTCGATTCTCGCATCCGCGAGCGGCGAATACCAGTTCCGCGCCTACTCCAACGGTGGGATCAAGGTCTGGCTTGACGGCAAACTGGTGATGGACCATTGGAGGCAGCGCTGGCTCACCGCAAACGATCAGATTCGCGTGCGCCTTGAAGCGGGGCATCGATATCCGATTCGCATCGAAAATGATCCCGAGCAGCAAAACACGCTCGAATTCGAGTGGAAGACTCCAGCGGCGGATGACAACACTTCACTGTGGTCGCAGGTGGGCGACGGCATCGATTATGACTTTGTTTACGGGCCCTCGATCGACGAAGTGATCGCCGGCTATCGCCTGCTAACGGGCAAGGCGACGATGATCCCTGGCTGGGCTTTTGGTCTTTGGCAATCGCGCCAGCGTTACATGACAGCACAGGAGTCGCTCGATGTCGTTCGGGAGTTCCGGCAGCAGAAGATTCCTTTCGACAACATTGTGCAGGACTGGCAGTACTGGCCTAAAGACAAATGGGGTTCACACGCATTCGATCCGGCGCGTTTTCCCGATCCTGCGGGATGGATCAAAGCGCTCCACGCCGAACACGCCCACGTGATGATTTCGGTCTGGGGCAAGTTCGATCTTGACACCGAAAATGCGAAGGAGATGCTGGCCCGCGGTTATCTCTACCTGCCGAATCTGAAGCACCATATCAAAGACTGGCTGGGCCAGCCCTACTCGTTTTATGACGCATTCAATCCGGAAGCGCGAAAGCTCTTCTGGTCTCAGATCGACAGGGATCTTTTCTCAAAGGGAATTGACGCGTGGTGGATGGACGCAACGGAGCCCGATCTGCTTCCCTCGCCTCCTTCACTCGAGGGCCAGCAGACTTACATGGATCCCACCGCGCTCGGCACCGGATCGCGCATGTTGAACGGCTATGCTCTGGAAAACAGCAAAGGCGTTTACACGGGCCAACGCGAGGCTGCGCCCGGGCAGCGCGTCTTCATTCTTACGCGTTCGGGTTTTGCCGGCATCCAACGCTATTCGACGGCGATCTGGTCGGGAGATATCACGTCGACGTGGACCGCGATGCAGAAGCAGATTGCCGCAGGGCTCGGTGCCAGTATTTCCGGCTTGCCCTACTGGACCATGGACACCGGCGGTTACACCATGCAGCATAAATTCGCCGACGAGCCGATGACGGAGGAGCATCGTGAAGAGTGGCGCGAGTTGAATGCGCGCTGGTTTGAGTTTTCGACCTTCACGCCGATTCTTCGCGTTCATGGCGAACTGCGCCCGCGCGAGATATGGACACTGGGCGTTGGCTCGCCCGCCTATAACGCCGAATTGAAGTTCGATCGCCTCCGGTACGCGCTGTTTCCTTACATCTACTCCCTTGCGGGATGGACGACTCAGCGCGATTACACGATGTTGCGGCCGCTGGTGATGGACTTCCCCGGCGATTCGACGGCACGCGAACTGAACAGCGAATATATGTTCGGTCCCGCCCTGCTGGTCGCACCCGTTACGCAGTACCAACAACGCGAACGGCAAGTGTATCTGCCGACAGGCGCTGCATGGTATGACTACTGGACCGGCAAACTCGTTGCGTCCGGGTCCACGACTGCGACCGCGCCTTACGACGAGATTCCCATTTTTGCTCGCGCCGGATCGATCATTCCCTACGCGCCTGCGATGCGATATATCGGCGAGAAGCCCGCCGATCCCATCACGCTCTACGTTTACGCGGGTGCTGACGGCGAGTTCACGTTGTATGAAGATGAGGGCACAAACTTCAACTACGAGCATGGCGATTTCTCGCGAATCCCCATTCGGTGGGATGACAAGACTCAAACACTGACGATCGGCGAACGCAGCGGAGGGTTCAGCGGCGTGTTGCGGAGCCGCACGTTCCGGGTTGTGCGCGTGAGCAGAACGCATGCGGCCGGTTTCCCCTTCACGCCGGTGGAGTTCAGGAGCGTGGAATACTCCGGCGCAGCCGTCGAAGTCGCGTTACCATAGGCTGCTCACGGAGAAAAGGGAGTTCGTGATCAGGCAATTCCAGACGCCGGTTATCTTCCTTCTGCTCTGCGCGGCAGCGGCTTCGCCGCAGTCTCCACCGCGAGAGGCGTACTCCTGGAAAAACGTGCAGATCGTGGGTGCTGGTTTTGTCGATGGCATCATTTTTCACCCGACGGCACGAAATGTTCGCTACGCTCGCACTGACATGGGCGGCGCGTACCGGTGGGATGCCGCCGCCGATCGCTGGCAGCCGGTTCTGGATTGGATTCCGCTCAAGGACCTGAACCTGATGGGCGTCGAGACCATCGCCGTCGATCCCGCAGATCCCAATCGCGTGTATCTTGCGTGCGGCACGAATACGAGGCCGGATGCGCCCAATGGCGCCATTCTCCGCTCGGATGACCGCGGCCGAAGCTTTCAACGAACCGATCTGCCATTCAAATTGGGAAGCAACGAGGATGGCCGCGGCAACGGCGAGAGGCTGGCGGTTGATCCGGCGGACGGACACATTCTTTATCTCGGCACCCGTCACGACGGACTATGGCGGTCGCCGGATCGCGGCGTGACGTGGTCGCGCGTCAGCAGCTTTCCCGACGCAACCGAAACAGATCCGCCGGCTTCGGATCCGCCTCCGGCTGACGCGCTCGAGCAGCATTGGCGCCGGATGCCCGTGCGCAGCGATGGGATTGTTTTCATCAAATTTTCGCCGCCGGGCACGAAGTCCGGGGCCTCGCCGACTCAGACCATCTACGCCGGCGTATCCCTGATGAATCGGCCAAATCTCTTTATGACAAACGACGGCGGCGCAACATGGCACTCGATCGCCGGCCAGCCAACCCAATACCGGCCGACACGAGCGGCGCTTGCGAGCGATGGGTTCCTTTATGTTGCCTACGGCAATGCACCTGGCCCGTCGCGCATGAGCAATGGCGGAATATGGAAGCTCGATACGCGCAATGGCACGTGGACCGACATCACTCCGGAGCGACCCGTCGCGGGCAGCCGCGAGTTCGGCTATGTGGCGGTCTCCGTCGATGCGCACCATCCAGGAATGGTGATCGCAAGCACGTACGGCCGGCCTGGAGGCGAAGAGATCTTTCGCTCCACGGATGGCGGAGCGAGTTGGAACCCGATTCTCGCAGCTTCGCAATTCGATTACAGGCTGGCACCTTATGTGAAGACAACTCCAGTCCACTGGCTCTTTGATATTGAGATCGATCCGACCGATCCCGATCACGCCGTGTTTACCACCGGCTACGGCGGATGGGAAACGTTCGATTTGACTGCTGCGGACAGTGGCCGGCCAACGCACTGGAGGATTCTTGCAGGAGGCATTGAGGAGAGCGTTGCACTTGATCTGGCCAGCCCCAGTCGCGGCGCGCACCTGGTGAGCGCTATCGGCGACTACGGCGGATTTGTGCATTGGGACCTGGATCGACCGGCGCTCGCTGGCTCCTCAGCGCCGCCGCGGATGAGCAACACAACGGGAGTTGCCTCAGCCATGCTCAAGCCCGAAGTCATCGTCCGGGTGGGCATTGGCGCCGGACACAAACCAGGCGAGAATATTGGCTATTCGCTTGATGGCGGCCGCACCTGGCAGCCAACAGCGGGCGCACCTTCTCCCCGAAGCCGTGCCGGCTCGATTGCAGTCTCTGCCGATGGAGGCACCTGGGTCTGGACGCCGGAAGGCGAGCCTGCTTATGTTTCCCATGACCGCGGCGCCACGTGGATTGCCGCAAAGGGCTTGCCCGCGGGAACGCAGGTGATTGCCGATCCGCTCGAGCCGCGCTGGTTTTACGCCATGGCGCTTGCGAGTCACACACTTTACAGCAGCGACGACGAGGGCGCTACGTTTCGGGCAGATGAGTTCACACTCGCAGATGCGCCGCACTTGCCACGCTCGTCCTGGAGGGGCGATGACCGTGGCGGGCAGGACCAAATCTACGCCGCTCCCGGCCGATCGAGAGACCTGTGGCTCGCATCCTTCGATGGGCTTTATCATGGCGCCGCGACCATGGCGCCGACGGCTGCCAACCATGACGTTGTGTTCGAGCGGCTGTCGGGTGTCGAGGAGATACAAGCCTTCGGTTTTGGCAAAGCGGCCCCGAATCATTCCTATCCGGCCCTTTACCTCGCGGGAACTGTGAATGGCCAGGCCGGCGTCTTCCGCTCGACCGACGAGGGCCGTAATTGGGTGAGGATCAATGACGATGAGCACCAGTGGGGATTGATCCTGCAGATCACCGGTGATCCAAGGATCTACGGGCGAGTGTATGTTGGCACCCACGGCCGCGGCATCCTGTACGGCGACCCCGAGTCACAACAGGTCTCGCACTGAGCCGGTTCAAGCGCTGCACGTTGTGCTATGGTTGATGCGCTATGGCGGAGGGTTCGCTTGCGATGCGCAGCGTAATTGGTTTTCTGCTACTCGTGGTTCTTGCTCTGATTCCATCCCGCTCCTTTGCAAAAACAGTTGTCTTCTGGCAGCCGGGATTTCCGGTGGTGGATTCAAGTGCGCCCGAAGAGGCTGCACTGCGGACGGCTTTTGCCGGCGCAGATTTTGTGGATGCGGCGCATCTCTCTGATGCGTTAGTCGCACCTGAGATTGATCTGCTGGTGCTGCCGTATGGATCGGCATGGCCGGAGACGGATTGGGACGCGATCCTCAAGTATCTCGATCGCGGCGGGAATCTGATTGTGCTGGGCGGAAAGGCTTTCACTCGCGCGGCGTACGAGGATGCGAGTGGATGGCACTTACGCGCGGAGAGCACGGCGCAGACGCTGGAGCTGTTCATTGATGGATACCAGGAGACGCCGGGATCCGATGGCTTGAGGTTCAGCCCAAATGACGACGTGTTTCCGAATCTTCCTCAATTTGGCTGGAAGCAGGCGTTCAGCCCGGTGGTTCGGCTCTCTGTGGTGAATTACGACTCGAGCGGAGGCACGACCGGCGGCGAAGACATGGATCTGACGACGCTGGCATGGGGCGAACGCGACGGGCACAAGCTGGCTGCGCCGGTGATCGAGTTGGATCACAATGCCAATCGATTTGTTGGCGGACGATGGATTCTGCTGGCGTGTGAGCCGGACACGGATTTCTTCAGCAACAAAGAGTTGCTTGCGACGCTCGCCGAACTGGCGGTGCGGAAGAACGATCGTTTCGCGTTTCGGCCGCGGCTACCGCTGTTTGTGCCCGGAGAAGCACTGGAGTTTGCTTATACGCCCTCCGATGCGCTGGCGGCGCAACCCGCAGGCGACGAGTTGCACGTGCGAGTGGCCACAGAAGACGGCGCGGAGCACTATGACGAGACGGTGCCCGCGCAACGCGCACTGACATTGCCCGAAAGCGCGAATGAAGGCAAGGGCTTCCACACGGTTGAAGCTACTCTGCTGCGGGATGGAAAACCACTGCGAACGTACAGGTCAGGATTCTGGATGCGCGACTGGCAGTATCTGATGTCGGGCCCCAAGCTGACTGTGGGCAGAGACTACTTCGCGCTGGACGGCAAACCATTGCCGGTGGTGGGAACAACTTATATGTCTGGCGACGTTTCGCGGCTGTACCTGTTGCTGCCGAATGCGTACGTCTGGGACCACGACATGGCGCAGATTCACGCGGCCGGACTGAACATGATCCGCACCGGATTGTGGACAACGTGGCAGCACATGCTGGCTCCTGACGGGCAGATGAGCGAGACAGCGCTGCGGACGATTGAGGCGTTTTTGATGTGCGCGCGCCACAATGATCTTCCCGTGCAATTCAACCTCTTCGCGTTTTATCCGGACGTGTTTGGCGGGGAAAACGGATACCTCGATCCGGTCGCCTTGCGCGCGGAGACGCTCTATGCGCAGTCGCTGGTGGAGCGATTTCACGCGGTGCCGTTTCTTGCCTGGGACCTGATCAACGAGCCGAGCGCAAACAAGAATTTATGGCGAACGATGCCTGACTACGATTCGTTTGAAGAAGCGGCATGGCGCAAGTGGATTGCGGATCGCTATCCCGACCGGGCGAGGCTGCTGCATGACTGGGCCGAGCCATCGATGGGACTGGGGCGCAACTTGCAGTCGAACCCGGCAGCAGCAGGCCCTGAAGTCGCGGCACAGGATCCATTGGCCTTGCCGTCGGCCGGCGCATTTTCGCCGGATTCGGTGCGCAACGGATTCAATCCGCTGACGGTTTATGACTATGCGCTATTCACGCAGTGGGTGTTTACGAATTGGGTGGGACAGATGCGGACGATGATCCGCGGGGTGGGATCGCAGCAGTTGATCACTGTCGGACAGGATGAAGGCGGCGTCGCAGGACGCCTGTCGCCGGCGTTCTATTCATCCCAGATTGATTTCACGGCGGACCACACGTGGTGGGATTACGACGCAATCCTGTGGGCGTCACTGGCTCCGAAGTTTCCAGGCAAGCCGCTGCTGATCCAGGAGACTGGCGAGCAGCGCAGGCTGACGCTGGACGACAAACTGCGCTTCAGCGCGGACATCGAGGCACAGCAACTGGAGCGGAAGGTCGCCATCGCATTCGCGCAGGGCGCAGGAGCACTGGAGTGGGTGTGGAACGTGAATGCCTATATGGCAAACGACAACGAGATCACGATCGGCGCAGTGCGGCCGGATGGAACCGAGAAGCCCGAAGCGCAGGTATTAGCTGCGTACGCGGCGTTTGTGAACAAGAGACCGCAAAGCTTTACGCAGATTGAGCCACCGCCAGTGACGATGGTGACATCGCAGACGCTGCTGTATTCGGTATTGGGCGGCTTAGCTCTTGACACGCAGAAGCACGCATTGCGCGCGATGGCGTACTGCGACCACGCGCCGCTGCGGATGTTGACGGAGAATCGGCTCGCAGATTTGGGAACGCCGAAGCTGGTTTTCCTGCCGTCGCCTCAGGGACTGACCGACGAAGCATGGGGCAAGCTGCTCGATTACGTGGCACGCGGCGGGACGCTGCTGGTGACGGGGCCGGTGGATCGAGATGAACACTGGCAGCCGGTAGACCGCATGGGGCCGTTGGGAGTGAAGGCGAAGGTGATTCCGCTTGCAGTGCGAGGGTCAGTGCTCGCGTTGCCGGATGGAAAGTCTTACGCCCTCGCTTTCCCTGCCGATGTGCAGCAATCGGCAACGTGGACGATGCGATTCGATGACGGGAAGTCATTGGAAGTGGTTTCGCATGGGAGCGGCCGGATTTTGTGGACCGCGGATCCGGTGGAGTTTGCCGAAGGGTACACGGGAGCGGCGGCGCTGTATGGATGGGCGCTGGATGAGGCGGGGGTGAAACCGGTGTTCAAGGAAGTTGAGCCGTTGTCACCAGCGGTGCTGGCATTTCCTACCGAGCTGACCGATGCAGAGATTTACACCTTCAGCAACGAATCGCTCGACGCCCAGACAGTGGACATTGTTGACGTGCTGACAGGCGCGCATATTCACTTCAAGATGCAGCCACAGCGCGGAGCTGCGCTGTTGTTGAGCCGGCAGGGCGAAGTGCTTTCAAACTACGGCGGGGCGGCAGTTGACGCAAAATAAGCGGCGACAATTGCTGTGGTGCTGACGCATTTTCAGCGCACGTTTGCGAGCAACGAAGCCTGACGATGATTCTGCATTCCCCGTAGCAGGATTTGGCACGCATCAGCAAATTCCGACCGCTTCACTCGCTCACTTGCCAGTGCCATGCCCGAGAATTTAGTTTTCCTTTGAAGCAAGCGAACATACTTTTCTGCGCAGAGGTAATTTCATGTCCTCAAATGTGCAATCAACCAGTAAAGCAATCGATACGATCTCGCGACGGGATGCACTAAAAAGCTTAGGAGGGGTGATCGCGGCCTCAGCAGTTTCCGGCCGGGCAGATGCCACGCCATTCAGCAAGCAAAGCGGCGCGATGCAGGCTTCACCGGGGACTCTTCCGAAGAACCCTAACATCCTGTGGATTACCGGAGAAGGGGTGCCGATCAGCGCCCTGAGTTGTTATGGCAGCAAGTTGATCGAGACGCCGAATATCGATCGCATCGCGAAAGAGGGCGTGCAGTTTGTCAATTCGTTTTGCACGAATGGGCTCTGCGCGCCGAGCCGAGCGACGCTATTGACGGGGACATACAACCATATCAATGGAATGCTCAGCAACCCTGACGTCGGCGATCTTCCCGAGGACGAGGTTCCGCATTTTGATCCGGCACAGGAGACATTCCCGAAAATCCTCAAGCGACATGGATATCAGACAGGAATGGTGGGCAAGTGGCACCTGCCCGTGAATCCGGCGAAAACCGGTTTTGACTATTTCATGTACAAAGAGGGAGCGGGCGGGCCTTATTACGAACCGACTGGATTCCTGGGCAATCCGAGCCTGGGAAGCGAAGAAATTCAGAAATACCGGATTGAAGGCTACGAAACAGACGTAATGACCGACCTGGTGATCAAGGGGATCCAGCAGTTCAAGCAGCCCTTCCTAATGATGGTGCAGTTTTTCAACGCACATCGGCCGTTCGATCCACCACATAAGTACGAGCATCTCTACGACAACGTGCGGATTCCGGAGCCGGGCACGTTCTGGGATAACTATGAGCACCGGGCGAGCCCGGCGCGCGACGCGAGGATGCGGATTGAAGATATGCCGGACTTCCATCCGCCGGATGATCTGACCGCGCGGCAGCGCAAGCAATGGAACTATCAACGCTTCGTGGAGCATTTTCTGGGCACGCTTCGCTCGCAGGATGACAATATCGGCCGCTTGCTCGAGTACCTGGAGAAGAATGGCTTGGCCGAAAACACGATTGTGGTGTACACAACCGATCACGGCTTTTTCATGGGCGACCACGGGTGGTTTGACAAGCGATTCATGTACGAACAGGCCATTCGCGTGCCCTGGATGATTCGTTGCCCGGGTCTTGGCGCGCCGGGCACTGTGCGCAACGACTGGGTGATCAACATCGACAATGCACCGACAGTACTGGACCTAGTCGGTCTTCCGATTCCTGCCGAGATGCAAGGCAAGAGCATTCTGCCGATTTTGCGTGGGGACGCCCAATCCGCCGAGGCGCCGGCCTTTTACTACCACTACTACGAATTCGGCTCTCCGCATTGGGTTGCGCCGCACTATGGGATTCGAACGGAGCGGTACAAACTCATCAGCTATTACGACCGGAACGAGTGGGAACTGTTCGACCTCGAGAAGGATCCGGACGAGATGGAAAGCTTGATTGTCGACAACGGCCGCCGCGTGCAGCAGGGCTACGAGGGCATTGTGCAGGACCTGGTTGGCAAGCTCAAGCAGATGCGCGAACGCTACAAGGACACGACCGGGCGGCCGGTGAAACTGCAATTGCTGGGCGACTAGAGCGGACTCCTCATCACTCTTCAGCGGTCGAAAGGCTTGATTTGGTACCTGACCTCAACGAGTGGAAGCCTGCAATTGCAAGAGGCTCTCACCCGTGGAGCCACGCGGGGGATGCCGAGAGCGCCACGCGAGGTTGTCCTGCGCATTGGCAAAATCCGGCCACAGGCGAACGGCGGCCTCGAAGTGGGCAATGGACTCGCCCTAACGTTTGGGGAACTGAGAGAGCGCGGCGCCAAGGTTGTTTTGGGCATCGGCATCGTCGGGGCGATATGCATGGCGGCTTCCAATTCGGCGGTGGCGTCGGAGGAGTCGCCAGCATTGCGCAGCGCAATGCCGCGGCTCAAGTGGGATTCGGCTGAGACGCCAGCTCGCCTCTCCGACGAGCCTTAGGTCGGGTGATTTAGATCACATCTTCGGACTCCGAAATCAACACAATGGCTTCAAGGGCCTGTATCTATGAAGCTCTTCTTTACAGCGCTGGTCTGCATCCACTTTGTATTGTCTTGCGCAGCGCAGAACATTGCCTCGCACATCGAGACGATGAAGACTTCGTACGCGTCTTCGGGAACCATCGATATCCTCGACAATCGCACGATTGTCATCGAACCGAAGATGCCAAGTCCGCTCTGTGCGATGCCGGTCAACAAGGACGGTAAAATCACCTGGTCTTACTATGTATTCCCGCTGGCATCGATTGTTGTGCCGCTCGCCGCGGTCGATGAGACCCTCATGTCTGAGGACCTTGTGTTCACCAATCCTGATGCGGCAAAGGGATACAAGCCGGGCGACTTAGGCGATACCATCATGGTCGTTATCGCCAGTGTGCAGGGCAAGCAGTTCCACACCATAACCTACGATCGCGAAAAGCTCGCGAGCCTTGGCCCAGGCCCGCACTCGAATTCAGAATACGGACAACGTTCAGACGACACTGAAGCTTTCGGCCTTACGTTCAGTGATCGTGCAGAGGCCCGCGCCTTCGAAGTTGCGCTCAAAGATGCTGTGGCTCTGGCCAAGGCGCAGGACAGGCGGTAGGATCAGCTCGCTCAGAGGGTCCGCCTGGCTGCCCGGTATCCATTGCGGCCACTTACTACCGCTTCCCGTCACGCGAAATGTCCTTCTGGGCATACATCGCCGCGTCGGCGCGCGTCAGCAGTTCTTTCATCTTTTCGTCCGGGGCGCGCTCGGCGAGGCCGATCGACGCATTCAGCTCTAGCTTCTTCTGCGCCGAAGGGGACGAAATGGCATAACTGCCGCAGACCCATTTGCGCACCCGCTCAGTTTGCGCGGAGGCCTCGGCAAGGCCGCAGTCGAGGAGGATGAGGAATTCATCGCCGCCCCAACGGCCAATAATGTCTGTCGAGCGGCACGCCGACTTGAGCTCACCGGCGAATTGCTTCAACACTTCGTCGCCGACAACGTGCCCGAACTGATCATTGACTTTTTTAAACCCATCAATATCGACAACCGCTATGCAAAAGGGACTCGGCGTGGCGATGCGCCGTTCGATCTGGCCCTCGACATAGAGCCGGCTGCGCAGTTTGGTGAGGGCATCCCGCGAGGCCAGTTCTTCGGCTGCTTCAAGCTTCACTTCGTAATCCGAGACCTGCTTGCGAAGCTCCTCGACGGCGGCTTTGCCTTCTTCGCTCATGCGCTGGATGGAGCTCTTCAATTCCGCAGTGCTCTTCTCGATCGAGGCGCGAATCTCGGTGAGGTCCTCAAGGCTCGCGATGGCCTGCAGGCGATCGGTGACGGCGTGCATCTGGCCCGCGCAGCGCTGGTCGCGAGCGCCCACGCCCTCGGCGGTGCGGGCTACGGTCAGCAGCAGTTCCCTCACCTCGCCGGCTTTCTCGCGATAATGCCGCGCCGTCCGCCGGCCCCACTCACGCAGTTGCACCTGCGCGTCCTTGTCGGTGGTTTGGATGGCCTCGCAGCTCATCGTCACGACGAGGCCTTCCTGTAGCTCGCGCAGACGGTGTTTCAGCTCGTCGCCCAGACCGGGACACGCCTCGAGGCTGCAATTGCCCATCTCCATAAGCGCCGAACCATAAGCCGCCAGGGACACCGCAAGGATCCCCGTCTCCGCAAGATCTTCTCCGCCGGTCGGCGGAACGAGTTCTCCGTCAAGATATCTTTTGAGCGAGATCATCGGCAGTCCAGGCTAGCGTCGCCACCCCGACTATCGGCAGATTTCGGGGTTTCGATAGTGATTCGCGTGTCCGCGTGCAGTCCCTACTCACTCCTTGCTGGATAGAGTTGATCTTGGCGGTACCGCAAGGTCGACGGCTCATCCCGTGACTGGCCTGATTCACTACAAACTGATTCTGCGCAACGCCAGCGCTGTGTCTTGGACTTCAGTAACCCAGATGGTAGCGCGGGAGAAACCGGCTTCCGTGCGGGTCTATTTTGAGGGTAAATACTTGATTCTAAATTGGCTGCCCTCCAGGCAGTCATATGCGCTGAATCAGAATGAGTTGCACGCAGCGGTTGGCTCGATACCCCGTTTTGTGCCCCCTCAGTTTTCTTGACGAAATCGCACCATTTAGCACCGCCGCGACCTGTTATTTCGCGAGGATGAGATTGAATTTTGATGAGAGCGACGATTCTTCCACCCGCGAATGAACACGCGACCTCTGACTTGACAGATCCCCGTTGGCCAGTAACTGATAAAAACCAGAATGCACAGATGGTCACTTTTGGAACCCGGGAGTCCTCGAGACCGATTATCGAACACTTAACCAACCGTCGACCTCTGGCCTAATCTCGCATCCTCCAGTGACGCCGTCGGCCTACTGCTGCATACAAGTACCTTATCTTTTTTCAAACCAAAGTTTCCATGGCGTTTTCCAAAACATCGCTTCCTGCGTCTCCCGGCTCAAACCAAACTCCTTGGAGAACAGTTCCATGTTCTGACGGTAGGTTGATCGAGGAGTCCAGCGCTCACAGGGAAAGTTACTTCCCCAGACACAGCGGCTTGGAGAATAAACCGCAATGGTTCGCATAAGAGGCTCATGCAGACTGCGATAGGTATAGCTGTCCTTATCATCGAAGGACAAGGATGTTAGTTTTGCGAACGTATTTGGAAATTGCGCCAAATTGAGCAATGCATTCAACGTCGCGTCAACATCGGGCTCCATCCTATTCCATGCGCGTCTACATTCTCACGTCATCCACTATTTCTTGAAGTGTTCTCAAATGGTTGGAGAGATGGCGGTATTGCTTCCCGTCAATCCCCTGATTAAGATGGACCGGGCATTGCAATGAGGTTCAGCATTGAGAAAATCCCTCTCAAGAAGATCGGTAATTGCCGGTGCGGCCACGGCATCGGCCCATTTGCTCTTTGCCGCTCGTCTCAAAGCTTCGATTTTGAATGAGACCACGGGGTTGTCGCCGCTTTCCGCCAGTCCCGGCCTTCTCGATCTCACCCTGACAGCGATGAGCGCGGACACATTGCGCATCGGAATTGCACCGGCAACTGCATACGCTTATGACCACGAACTTGGTCTGGTCGACCGTCCGTGGCCGGAGTCGCTGGAACGTTCCGGGCCGGTTCGCCTGCACACAATTTCCTGGGGGCGATACACCATCCGCATCAGCGCTGATCCTCTTTCCATCAACGTTCTCGAAAACGGGCAAGTCCGTCAGGCCATCCAGTTCGAAGAGGATAGTACAAATATTCATTTCTCTCTCGATGGCCCGATCTTCGGAACTGGAACCGGAACCGACAAGATCGATCGGCGGAGCACGAGAGAAGGACTCGTGAACGGCAAAGTGCCTCCTGACTATCGGACGTTTGGTGCGCGTGTGCAACTCCCGTGGGTGGTCAGTCCCAACGGTTGGGGAATCCTCATTGGCCAGCCTCAGGGCACATTCGAATTCACGCAGAATGAGGGCATCTTCCGAGGCGTTGAAGCCACCTCAACGCGCAATGTATTCCTGCTTTTAGGAAGCAGCACCTCCGATGTTCTCCGCGAGTATGCTCGCCTCACCGGCTTTCCACACATGCCGCCCCGTTGGGCCCTGGGATATATGCAATCACACCGCACTCTCGCGAGCCGCGAAGAAGTGCTGGACGTTCTGCGAACGTTCCGTGAAAAGAAACTGCCCTGCGATGCCGTCATCTATCTCGGCACAGGGTTCTGTCCGTCCGGTTGGAACACTGGTCACGGCTCCTTCACCTTCAACGATGAAGTCTTCCCTGACCCGCCTCAGATGATTCGGCAAATGCACAACGAGCACTTCCGGGTCGTCTTGCACGTCGTGCCTCCGGGCGACCTCCACGGCGGTATTACGGATACCGGTAGTGACTCGCAGTCACCCGGCGACGCAGTTACCTATTGGCAAAAGCACGCCGCGTTGCAAAAGATCGGCGTCGACGGATGGTGGCCCGACGAAGGAGACAAGTTTTCTGTCTATGCGCGGTTTGACCGCAATCGCATGTATTATGAAGGATCGCGCCAGACCGTACCCGATCGCCGGCCGTTCGCGCTTCACCGCAACGGCTATATCGGCCTTCAGCGATATGGCTGGCTCTGGTCCGGCGACACGACCAGCACTTGGCGCACACTCCACGCACAGATCATGGTCGGAATCGCAGCGGGACTCTCCGGATTCCCTTATTGGGGCACCGACATCGGCGGATTCGTGCCCACGCCCGAACTCACACCTGAACTTTATCTGCGCTGGTTTCAGTGGGCCGCGTTCTGCCCATGTTTTCGTGGCCACGGGCGCGCCTGGCATCTGCGTCTTCCGTGGGGCTGGAGCACGGGAGATCCCGGACCAAAAGAGGTTGAAGGCGACTGGGTTGCGTCGTGGCCGCCGGCAATCGACCTCCACCGCAATGATGTAGAAGAGATCTGCCGCAAATACCTCAACCTCCGCTATCAGCTTTTACCGTATCTCTATTCGACCGTGTCACAAGGCCACGAAACCGGGCTTCCTCTGATCCGTGCCTTGAGCATCGGTTGGCCGCGAGACGACAAAGCAGTCGCCGTGGACGACGCCTACATGTGGGGCGACCAGTTCCTGGTGGCGCCCGTATATGAAAAGGATGCGAAAGTCCGCAACATTTATCTTCCCCGGGGACAATGGTGGGACTTCTGGACTAGCGAACCCCTCGCCGGCGCGCGTTCCTTCTCGCGCCCGGTTGACCTTGAAACATTGCCTCTATTCGTCAAAGCTGGCGCAATCGTGCCCTTCGACCCCATCAGGCAATTCTCTGGCGAAGAGGTGAGTGAACCCATCACGCTCCGAATTTACCCAGGAGCTGATGGCCGATTCACCTGGTACGACGACGACGGTACGAGCTATGCGCACGAACATGGAAAATTCCTCCGGGTGGAATGTGTCTGGCAGGACACGGACCGCCGGCTCGCTCTGAAACCGGACCCAAAGGGTTTGAACTCTACTCCGGAAGCGATCCGGATCGAGCTCGCAGATAGTAAACAAAGCAAAGTGATAGCGCTTCCGCGCAGCGGAATTTCCCTGATCCTACCTCGCTAGTGACCTGTCGCAATGAATTCGTTACTGCGGATGCGGCGGGTCGGATCGGAATATTTCCACTGGATCGGCTTAGCGTTCGCTGAGTAGGCGTTGATATAGCGGCGAAGCTTGCGGGCCAGATCCTTCACGCTGGTAAAGATTCCGCGAGCAATCAAGTCGCGCTCGACTTTGGAAAACCAGATCTCGACTTGATTCAGCCACGACGAATACGTCGACCCCATCCACAAGCGTTACATGCCCATCCATCAAAATAAGATTCGTTCCGCCAGACTAACTTCCTGTTCTTTGCCATGCCCAAAGTCTACGCCGCGCCTAAGGAAACTTCTAGACCTGTGCAAAGGCAAACTGCACCACTACCGGAGAGTGCAAAAAGCAGGATTCAGCATTAATATGTTTGGTTGCGCGATCACTCCAATTTCATGTGACTGGAACCGAATGGGGCTCGTATGAAATCAGGGCAGAAGCAATTCGTCTTGCATGCGGATGGGTCACAGGATGGAATTCTCAGTCAACCCATCGATCGTCGGCGCTTTCTCGAGTATGCGGCAGGCATGGGCGCGATGGTCGGTCTCGGTGAACGCGTCTTCGGTCAGGATCGGAATGATGTTGCCGCTGGTGCGGCCCAACCCGATCACAAGGCTGGGTCGCCGGACTCGCGCCTACCCGACGGCACCGAATATGTCACCTGGGAACAGCCGTTGACATTTTCAAAGACCTACTACGTGGACAATAACTCGGCTAGGGCCGATGACAACGGACCAGGCACCAAGGCGCGGCCCTTCCGCACGATCAACAGGGCCGCACAGGTGCTGCAGCCGGGCGAGCGCGTGGTGATCGCCTCAGGTACCTACCGCGAGTGCGTTCGCCCGGCGCGCGGCGGCACGAGCCCGATGCAAATGATCAGCTACGAAGCCGCACCGGGAGCAAAGGTGTTCGTCAAAGGCTCTGAAGTCCTCAAAGACGGATGGCAGCAAGAATCCATTCCGGTTGGTTTTCGCGGTTTTGGAGGCCAAGGCGGCGAGCCTGTAAAGGACGTGACCGCATGGCGCTACGAATTGACGGGCGCGATGTTCCCTGATGCCTACCAGCCCTTCGCCCTGGCGAGCGTTATGGGCCAATGGGAATGGCTTGATCCCAGAACGGTCGACATGGGCCCGTTTCTTCGCCACCGCGGACTTGTGTTTGTGGACGGCAAGCCGCTGGAACCGGTGGAGCAGCAGCGCGAACTGGCCACGCCGCATCTGCAGCCCGTGCCCGATTTCACAGTTCCGGCGCAGCCGCAAAACGGCCTGCCCCCGCGCCGGCGCGGCGGACCGATTATGCAGGAGATTGGCGGCTCGCCCGATGCAAGGTTCTGGGTGGAAGACTCGGGAACGGCGATTCACGTCCGTCTGGCCTCGGGCACGCCCGCCGACCACCTGATCGAAGTGACCACCCGTCAAAACACCTTTGTCCCGGCGCAAAGCGGGCTCGCCTACATCCGGATCAAGGGAATCACCTTTCAGCACGTCGGCAATGTCTACCCGTTTCCGCAGTACGGCATGATTTCGTTCGCTGGCGGCGATCACTGGATCATCGAAGACAATACGATCGAGTGGGCGAACGGTGTCGGACTGTCCATCGGCAGGGATGGGAATAGCGGCTCCGCGCGGCAAGCCGGAACATCGCAGATTCTGCGCCGCAACACGATTCGCTACTGTGGCGTCGAAGGGATCGGCGGCATGGGAACCCGGGACACTGTCGTCGAGGACAACCTCATCGAGTGGTGCGGCTGGGCAGACGCGGAACGCGGCTGGGAAGCCGCCGGAGCGAAGTTCCACTTTGGCCGCAACCTGCTCTTTCGGCGCAACGTGGTTCGACATATCCGCCACGCCAACGGGATCTGGCTCGACAGCGGCGATGCCAACTGCCGCATCACCAGCAACGTGTTCGCCGACATTGTCACCGTCAGCGCGGCGGTACACATGGAGATGAATTTGGAACCAAACCAGATCGACAACAACATCATTTGGAATGTTCGCAACGCCGAGCCGGGCACGTCCGGCCAGAGAGGATGTGCGGGATCTGGCATCTTCATTAATGCCACCGATCATCTGATCATCGCGCAGAATCTGATCGGTCGCTGCGACAACTCTGGCATTTTTGCCATCACCCGCCCCGATCGTGCCCGGAGCGGAACTGCTTCAGAGAACAAGATCGATAACAATATCTTCTCCAGTTGCGGCAAGTCAGCCATCGTGTTCCTCAACCAGAACAACCAGGCGGACGGGAACGTCTATGTGTCGATGCCGAAGGATTTTCTGGGGTTCTTCACGGGCGACTCAAAACAGTGGCTTGATTTGGCGGCATGGCGCGATACGTACGGCTGGGACAAGAACGGAGCTTTGGGCGACATCCAGATCGACTTTGATGCTGATCGCCTGGAGCTGACGATGAGCAGCAGCCAGCCGTTTCCAAAGGTGAGCGCATTCAACCATATTGACAACGATATTTTGGGCATGGAGGCCGGAGAAACCAGAGCTCCCGGTCCTTTGGCCGAACCCGGAGCCAAGCGTATATGGCAGCTTGACCCTCGCTCGAAGGGCGCACTAGTCGCGGGGACCGTAGATCCCGAATCGTAAATTCATCACGGCAACTTCATTCATTCGTGCGGGCGCAAGGGGTTTCCTAATTGTTGACGCTTTTGCATGCCGTGCAGAGTTCGCCAGTGACTCCTTTGCCTTCCTCCACAGTGAAGATGCGGTTAACGGCGGACAGCCTGATGTTCTCTGTGACACCAGAAGGCCAATGAATCTCCGCAGTTCCCGCATCGTTCGAGTCTCCCAGACCGAAGTGGACACGCATGTCGTTTGAAGAGAGATAACTGCCTCCGCTTAGGACGTCAGCGCGCTGCCGCAGTCCTGCCCCGTTCAGGTAAACAGTCGCCCCCACCGCATCTCGTGGGCTTTTCGGTCCGCC
This sequence comes from uncultured Acidobacteriaceae bacterium, assembly GCA_963751285.1. Taxonomy (GTDB): domain Bacteria; phylum Acidobacteriota; class Terriglobia; order Terriglobales; family Acidobacteriaceae; genus Telmatobacter. Next base: position 86,806 of record CAVVUE010000026.1, read on the forward strand.
GATGAGCTTCAGTTCCACCCAGTGATGATGATCTGGATTCACATTGCGGAGCAGCACCGGGACACCGTCCATATTGTTGATGATCACGCTAATTCTGCCGTCGTTGAAGATGTCGCCAAAGGCTGCGCCGCGGCCCACCATCAGCCTTGCGAGTCCCGTCCCCACTACCGCCGGAAGCAGTGCGAACTTTCCGTTCTTGACGTTGTGATAGAGAAGCGGCCGCTGGGCATAGCTTTGCCCCCACTCCGGGTGCTGGTCCACTTGCGGGTAGACGTGGCCATTGATAATCAGCAAATCCTTCCATCCATCGTTGTCGTAGTCGAGAAACCCATCGCCGAAGCCGACAAAGGGAATAGACGACGCGGCGATTCCAGCCTGGTAACTGACATCCATGAACGATCCCGTTCCGTCGTTCTGGAATAGAACGTCGTAATCGTTGGCAAAGTCAGTATTGACGATCGAGAGATGGCCGTTGTTTTCGTAATCACCGGCCGCGATTCCCATGTTGGCGACCTCACGGCCGTCCGCGTTGAGTGCGTAGCCGCTGACATAACTCTGATCCTCGAATGTCCCATCACCTTTGTTGATGTAGAGGTAGTTTGGCGTGGAGTCATTCGCTACGAGCAGGTCCGGCTTGCCATCGTTGTTGACGTCGGCAAACAGCGCGCCCAGCCCGTAATAGCCATGGGGATCGTCTACGCCCAGCTTCTTGCTGACATCGGTAAAGGTTCCGTCGCCGTTGTTGTGAAACAGATGGTCATGCTCGCCCTTGAGCCCGCGCGGGCCACACATGACCGGCAAACCGTAATACTGGCAGAGAAAACTATCAGCACCTTTTCCCCCGTAACTCGGCGGATTGGCGAGATCAATCTGCGCGTATCCGGCCACGAACAGGTCCAGGCGCCCGTCGCCGTCATAGTCGCCGAAAGTCGCGCCTGTCGACCAGGTCCCGATGGTCACACCCGCTTGTTCGGCTACGTCGGTGAACGTTCCGTCATGGTTGTTGCGGTAAAGGCGGTTCTTTCCGAAATTGGTGACATACAAGTCGGGCCAGCCATCGTTGTCATAATCTCCTACTGCGCACCCGTACCCCCATCGATCGTTGACTACGCCCGCCTTTTCCGTTACGTCGGTGAAAGTTCCGTCATGATTGTTGTGAAACAGAGCTGCATGCGGCGGAGTGCCTTTGCCCGCGAGAGCATCATAGGTTGAGCCGTTGACCAGGTAGATATCGAGCCAGCCATCATTGTCATAGTCCAGCAGGCATACACCCGGTCCTTTGGCTTCCAGCAGAAGTCGTTTTGCCGGTGTGCCCGCCGTATGATGCCATCGCGTAAGACCGGCTGCGGCCGCAACATCCTTGAAGATGATCGGACCGGTTTTGACGAATCCCCCGGCGGTGATGGGTCGATGTTGGCTGTCAAAAACGGCTTTGTGCGGACCGCTGCTTGCGATGCCGCCTTGCGGCTGTTGCCCCCGGCTTGCGGTAGCGCCAGCGCTCGATTGCGAGTTCGCGTGGCCCATCGCTGCCAGCTCTTGCGCGCATAATCCGCATGCCGCCAACTGCACAAGTGCGAGAAGGAAAGCAATCACACGGAACCTCTCCGCAGTTTGCTCCGAAACACGAGTAGCTCTACCGATGATGTCACTACTTCTGACTTTCACCATACTACTGTTCGTGAAATCACTGAAGAAGTCTGATTATTCGGCCATTGAAATCGAATTTGTCGATTTTGATTTATTCCGGTTCACGCAGCTCAACCTGACTGACCGTCTGGACCGAACTTTCTGGC
>CAVVUE010000027.1:0-35943 GCA_963751285.1 uncultured Acidobacteriaceae bacterium
GCAATTGGGTAAGGCGTATGCGAACGAAAGGGATTACGCCAAGGCCGAAGCAGTGCTAAGGCGCGCCCTTGCTCACGACAGCGATGGCGCGGTCCACTACCAGTTCGGCATGGTTCTGCGCTCCGAGGGCAAAACCGCGCAAGCGCTTCAGGCCTTCGCGCAAGTTAGCGCCATCAAGGAAGAAAAGGACGGCGTCGCTTCCCAAGCCACCCTCGAACCAACGGGGAAACCATGAACTGGCGCGCTCTTATTGTCCTTTTTGCATTCTCTGCACCTCTGGTCGCGCAGAACTCAGCTCTTGACGAGGCTGTGAGTCTAATGCGGGAGTCCCGCTTCAAAGAAGCCCTGGTGAAGCTCGAAGAGGCGCACAGAATCTCCCCGCGTAGTGCGACGATTGACAATCTTCTCGGCATTACCGAAACCAATCTCGGATTGATCGAGAAGGCAAACGCCGATTACCATGCCGCGATTTACCTCGATCCGTCGCAGGCTGCACCGCACCGCAACCTGGGCGTCAATCTTCTCAATGCCAGAGATTATTCGGGCGCCTCAGCCGAACTGCGCGAAGCATCGCGTCTTGACCCCAAGGACCAGTTCGCACACTACTATCTGATGTCACTTGATCTAGCCACTGGTAAGGATACCGACGCGATCGAACAAGCATCCCTGTCGGGGAAACTCAGTGATAACGATCCGGAAGCGGCAGCGAGCCTGGCCGGCGCGGAGATTCGGACCGGACATATTGCCGAAGCGGCGACTCGAATTGATCTCCTGGAGCAGGGCGGCAATCTTCCGCCTGATCGGGCATATCAATTGGCTGTGCTTTTCGCGAATCGGGGCGCGTGGCCACAGGCGATCGACTGCTTCCGGCGCATAGCAGCCGATCATCCTGCCTGGCAGAATCGCTACAACCTCGCGCTGGCTTTGCTTTACGGCAACCGGTCCGCGGAGGCCTCGACGATCTTGTCGGCGTTGCACAGTGAGCAGCCCGGCAATGCAGACATTCTCATGTTTCTCGGCTCAGCCTTTGAAGCACAGCAGAAGATGCCTGAAGCGTTGGACGCATACCGCGCAGCAGCCGCGGCAGACCCCTCAAATCCCGATCATGCACTCGATTACACGCGCCTGCTCATGGACACCGATCGCTACGACGAGGCGGTTCAGGTGATCGAGAACGGGTTGGGCGAGACGGCGGAGACTGCGCCGCTCGAATTGAGACTTGGCGCAATCGAGATGATCAAGGGCAACTATGACGCCGCCCGCGACGCATTTCACGCCGCCCTCGCCAATCACCCTGAACTCGACGTTGCCTATGTCGGGCTGGCACAGACATACGCCCGGCAGGGCGACGACGCGGAGGCAATCAAGATCCTCGATGCCGCGCGACGGACGAGCCCTGGGCATTATCTCCTCGAGTACTACTTCGGAATGCTGGCCAATCGTTTGGGACGATACGATGATGCTCGCGCCGCCCTTGAGAATGCAGCAAGCTTGGATCCGCACTCTCCTGATCCGCAATTCGAACTGGGAAAGTTGTTTGGGTCCCGGCAGGACTGGCAAGAAGCGCGAAAGGCTTTCGAACACGTGATTGCCCTCCGTCCCGAATTCGCGCCCGCACACTACCAGCTGAGCCGCATCTATGCACGGCTGGGCCTTCACGCGGAAGCTGAAAAACAGGCCGAACTCACCAGTTCGCTTGTCGAGGCGCAACGCGATCAGGCATTTCGCAAGCAGCGGGAGCGCGATGGAAGCTTCAAGGCCAGCACTGCCGGGTTGCACGCTGAGCAATGACTTCACATTCCTTTGGTGGAATCTTGACTCGAAAGACGATTTGTCTCTGGAGACATAAACTCAGTTCCGCCCGGCGGTTTACTCGGCCATTAAATGACAATAACAGCCCAACGCTCATAGCGACTTCGTGCTGGACGAGCCGGCCATGGGGAAATTACCCCGGATTGGTGCTGCGATCCAACAGGGAAAGAGCCCAAGCGATGCAGATCACGTCGGGCACGCCCCACAAGGCTGCAAAAGCACCTCGAACGGTTCGCGTCAGGCCAGAGTTGCTTCCGTCAGAGCATGTCGCGTTGAAGTCAAGAGGGCGCACCATTTGACGATCTTACTTCTCCTTCGGAGGAGCCTGGCCTTAGGGCAGCGCGGTGCCACTCCCTTCCACCAAAGATACAAATCGATCGCCAGGGCCTCCGGGGAATTGTTCGAGCAAGCCGCTGGGCCAAAGGACTTCGATGCGGTCGAAGGAGGCAGCCGAGCCGAGTCCAAAGTGGAGGCGCGGGTCGCTGGTGGAGAGATAGCTTCCTTCTGCGCGAACTTCATCGACTTGCTTGACGTTGCCGGTGGTGACGGTCACTCGGGCGCCGATCGCCATCCGGTTACTCTTCGTGCCCACCAGGTGCAGCGTGATCCAGTGGTTGTCATTCCTGGTTTCGTTGAGAAAAAGCGAGGGTGGAGCACCGACGTTGAAAACGAGGATGTCGAGCCTTCCGTCGTTATTGACATCTCCCACGGCTGTTCCCCGCCGGGATTTCAACGGGCCTGCATTTAAGCCAGTAGCGGCAGCAACCTCGCGGAATTTGCCGTTCGTCTCATTGAGGAAAAGCTCGATCGGCTCGACAAAAGGCGGTTCACCGGGCGCCCCATCGAGCAAGGTCGAGAAGTTACCCGAGGCCATGAAAAGGTCCTGCCAGCCGCTATTGTCGAAGTCTGCGAAGTTTGCTCCCCACTTGACGAGCGGTGAAGTGGGAGCGGCGATTCCGGCGCGATCGGCAACATCGTGAAACTGGTTGTGGCCGTCGTTGATGTAGAGGCTGGCCGGCTGGCCGGCATAACGGGTCACGAAAAGGTCGAACCTGCCGTTGTGGTCGAGGTCGGCAAAATCGCATGCCATGTTGCCGTAGGTTTGCCCCATTTCCCCCAAGGCGGTGCCTGAATAGAGGCCGATATCCTCAAAGGTTCCGACCCTTTTGTTGTGAAACAGAAAATTGCTGTATGCATCGTTAGTGACAAAGAGATCGGGCCATCCATCGCCGTCGAAATCTCCCCAACAGATTCCCATGCCGTGCGCCTTCTGTGTGTTCTGGACACCGGTTTTGGCCGCGACCTCTTCGAAGGTTCCGTCGCCCCGATTGCGGTAGAGGAGGTTGGTTTCGCCGGGCATCTTATCTGGCAGTTCGGCGAGTGCGTTTTTGTATACCGTCCTTTGAGGGTCGGGAAGATGCCGGGGATCGGTGGAAACATAGCGGGCAACGTAAAGATCCACAAATCCGTCACGGTCGTAGTCAGCCCAAGCGGCTCCGACGCTAAAGCCTCCGCCGCCAACGCCCGCCTTTGCCGTGACGTCGGCGAATTTGCAGCCGCCTAGATTGTGATAGAGCACATTGTGGCCGTAGCCGGTGACATAAATATCAGGAAGGCCATCGTTGTCGTAATCGGCGACGGCAATCCCGGTGGCCCAGCCCTTCGTAGTCAACCCCGCGGCTGCGGTGACGTCAGTGAAGTGCAGTGTGTTCCCGTTGCCGTCCTCCCGGTAGAGCGTGATCATGGGATCGCCGCCAGCAAGGTAGCGGTCGATTGAGGAATCGTTAACCACGGCGATGTCCAATTTGCCGTTGCTATCGCAATTCAGAAACGCAACTCCTCCGCCGCTCATCGTTTCGATGACGTAGCGCCTGTCGAGATTCGTGTGAGGAAGAGTGTGAAGTCCGACCTCCGACGAAACGTCTCGAAAATGCGGCACAGAGGGTTGCGCGAGCTGCTTGGGCACGGCCACTGAGGGAGTTTGTGCGCTGAGAGTGAAGGCGGAGAAGAGCAGTACGATGCACGCTGACGTTCGATCCCTCATCTTGCCCGCAATTCTAGCACTGCACAGTGCCAGCCAATCGCAGTATGCTGCTTCACCATGAAGCTTCTTCTTCCTTCCATGTATCTGCTTCTCTCGATTTCATTTCTTGGAGCTCAAACGCCTCCGACGGCAGAAGACACCCTTGCCAAAGCGCACATGTCCATGGAGCGCGACCACCCTGACGAGGCCATTGCTCTGCTGCAGCAATTGGACACCGCTGTATCACGTCTCTAACCGTCTGACGGCGTTCGTTGGGACGGCATGGAGAATTGGGATCCGGTCCGGAAGAATGGCGCGAGGTTCGCTTTCAGAGGCTCAATTGAAAACCAACCGGAGCATCGATTTGTTCTTGCCGGGCTGAATTCAGGAAAGCGGTACCCGGCTGCACTATGTGGATCGAAGCTCCGTGGACTCCAAAGTTCCTGGTAGGGATTTGATGGTCGCGGGGCTGCCGGTCCATCTTGGCCAACCGCTAAGCTCGGAGCTAGTTCGATTGGAAGAAGACGACGCGCAGCACTAACAATGTGTTGCCAGATTGCAGCTCGTGGATGCAGCACCTCCATGGCAAATACCGCACTTGCCAGCCGGCCGTGAACTGGTGCAGATTCAGTCAAGCGCTGAATCCGGTGGGAACGATTTTCGATTCATGCCAAATCGCCGAGGCGCGAAATGAGCGCGGATAGGTTCGGAAATGTCGGCTACTTTTCGCTGATCAGCAACTGCCGTGGCCTCTCTGTGTTGTCGTGTACGCGAAGGTATAGGTTTTAGAACAGCGGGATTGGTGAGATCCGGTCGTTTGTATTGTGTGGTTTAGGCTGGTCGTTTTTCGAGGCCTTTTGAAACAGCACGAGCAAGCACACCCAAGAGCCGCGTTTCTGAGAGGATGGCCGTCCACGCGTCAATTGCATACGAGCTAATAACTTATATAGAGATCGCCATTGAAAGGAAGAAACACTCGTCCAAGGCCTTGGCTGGCCATGGAAAATCGTTCGTTTCGTGAGGTCAGAATCAACGAGGGTTCAGCCAACCCCACAGATCGAGAACGAAAAAATGCCCCAGGGTCCAGGAATACCATTGAGCGCACTTCGCTGCCTGGTCATCCACGTGGACGAAAAGTCGCCTGTACGTCCAGGTGCTGAGTCGACGACTCACCCGGGTTCGATGCCGAGTTTGTCGTTGACCGCTACTCTCAAACGCTGTCTGCAGCCAATATAGCGTTCGGTGGTTTGCACAGAGACATGCCCGAGAAGAAACTGAATCTGCTCGAGCTCGCCTCCAGAATCATGGCAGAGGCGCGCGCATGATCTCCGGAGATCATGTGGCGCGAGATGTGGAATGTTCATGCTCGCGGCAGTCTTCTTGACAACGTGCCAGACCGTCTTTTCTGAAATTCCGTCTCCCCATGGCTTGCCCGCCCGACACACACATCGGAAGAGAGGACCGCTCTCGATGCCGGCTGCGACTAGCCACGCATCAAGCGTCTCTTTTACCCAATTCGGGACCGGAACGGTTCGGATGTGTCTTCCCTTGCCAATGAGATCGACGATGGCCCAGCGCTCCTCGCGACGCTGCAAGCTCTCCATCGTCAGTTCAGCAAGCTCGCGGCGGCGCAGGCCGCAGCCAAGCAGGATGGCCAGGATCGCTCGATTACGCTTTCCGGTAAGAGTTTGTACATCGGGTACCTGCCAGAGCGCTGTTGCTTCGCCCGCTGTAAGCCAGTTGCCCAAACGAGAGCCCAGCTTACGGACACCCTTGACGCGGTGAATGCCAGCGGCCAATTCAGGGCTCAAAAGTCCGGAGTCAGCCGCCTCGTAAGCCAACCGTCGCACGGCCGCCATGCGCGCGTTGATCGTCCCGGGCGCGAGGCCGCGCTCCTCCATGTGAAATCGATAACGCAACACCACTGTTTTGTTGAACGCCAATCGTGGTTCGGAACAGTACCAGGCGACGAACTCGTCGATGGCATGCTGGTATCCCCGCACCGAGTCCAGAGAACCAAGGCTCCGCAGGACTGCGGTTTTCGAGTGTTCCAGATCCGGTATACCAAGTTTGGTCTTTGGTCGGCTCTTCTTGCCCTTTGCCTTAGTCGCTGTCATTTTCCTCATGATTTCCGCCCTCCTTTTCGGCGGATCATGAGGTTAGTCGGTCAGTGAGAACTGTGTCTGCTATTGCCCGTTCTATATCAGCTGCCTGATAGCCGGTGACTCGCCCGGAGCCCTGAGTTCTGCCTCCTTGGTGCTCGATCATCACTCCAGAAAAGCTCCGGGACGCTGGGGCTTACCAGGACTAAATTCGGATGAATACGAGAGATTGGATTGCACCAGGCGCAAAGACTAACTAAGACTGGCCGAGATCAACGAGACGCAGATCACCGTCAGAAGGTGGCACAGGCCCAGACCACTTGCGACGCTATTGCACCTCTATCGCTGAAACGATCGCGTCTCCTCTGGTCGGTTTGAACTCGAGAATCACCATGCCATCTCTGGCGTTCACATCGAAACGCTGTTGATACGCGGTCAGCGCAGTCCCCGCGGCGGCCGCCACATCCAGATTGTTCAGAACTTTCTGCCCATTCGCGAAAACATCGAAGATGCGGTCGCCTGCATGGAGTGACGGCTCAACAAACGTGAGGACTACGCTGTGCGGACCGTCAGCCGCCGGAATTCGATAGGTGAACGTTCCGGTGCGGTAAGTGGCCACCACCACTGGACTCGTGGTCCCGGCAATCGACACCGGAGCTGGAGCTCTGAACCCATTTCCAGGACCGGAGATCATCTGCGCCGTGCCGCCCTCGAAGAACGTATCCGAGCCAAAGCGTTTGTCCGGGCTTGCGCCGGCAACCAGCGCGCCGCAATCAATCAAGGTGCTCTTCGCGGATGCGTCGGAAAGATGCCACTGCACTTTATCCTCGACATCTCCTTTGGGGAACGTGCCAGTCGCGACAATGTTGTTCGCGCCGGGGCTTAGCACGACACCATTCCAGACGCAGATGCGATCCGGGCAGTCTGCAAGCACACCAACCAGCTTTCCATTCACATTCAGCGCAGTCTTCGGCGCGTTGCTGTACACCCGCACATCTGCGAGCCGATAGGCTCGCTCCGTATAAAGGCTGGAGTTGATGTGAACAGTTGGCGTCGTCGTCCAGTTGGCCTTGTAAAAGAAGTACGCATCCTTCCTGTGCTTGTGGTCAAAGGTCACGATGCCCTTGGTATTGATGTCCTGGGAGTTGCCTTCGCTGCGCGTGGTGGTTCCGAAGTCGAAGGAGTTCCAGAGAAACGTACCCCACAAGTACGGCTTGCTGCGCAGAGTGGACCAGTTCTGTTCGTGAATGTAAGACTCGTATTCTTCTGCCTGGGGCCGATTGCGCGACTCCGCGCCACCCAGCGCATTGTCGGAATGCAGCGATATAGCGCCTCCAGCGCCGTATTCCGTGACCGCCATGGGTTGTGCCGGCCGCGTGCGGTGCAGTGCGTCAAGATGAGGGCCCAGGTCAGAAGGCTTGTCGTAGTACCAGCCGAAGTAGCGGTTCGCACCCGACAGGTCGGTGACCGCAGCTGTGATCGGCACCGTGGTGTTGGGTCCGGAACTTCTCCCTTCACAGCAGGTGGCCAGCGTTGTGGGCCGGTCGGGGTCCAGTTCGTGCGCGAGTTGGTTCAACTCTTTCAGCAAGGGCAGGGGATCGGGTCCCGCGCCTCTCTTGCTCCCGACAAATCCAGGCATGCTGTTTCCAAAATCAATCTCATTGCCGATGGACCAGGTGACGACCGAGGGGTGGTTGTAGTTCTGCGCGATCTGCTCCCGTAGTTGCTGCCGCGCGTTCTCACGAAGCGCATCTGTCGGTTGCAAGCTATCGCCCAACGTCCACTGACTTACCAGCGGTATCTCGTCCCACAGCACCAGTCCGTCGCGGTCTGCCAGGTCGTGAATCGGCTGGCCATGCTGGTAGTGGGTCAGGCGTATGCCGGTCACCCCCATCTCACGCATCATCGCCTCGTCCGCGGCAACGTCCTCCGGTTCTGATGCCCAACCCTTGCCTTCACGATCCTGGTGATAACCCACGCCGTGGACTGCCACGTGTTTTCCGTTCAGGAACAGTCCTTGATCCGGATCGAAGCGTACCTGCCGGATGCCGAAGGGGATCGAGACCCTATCCACTAGTTGGGAAGACTTGTTTGAGAGTTGCACCACCAGGTGGTAGAGATAAGGATCTTCTACACCTTGCCACAGATGCGGATGCGGCACAGCCACGTTCGCGGTGCGCTCTTCCACGCTCGCTGGTCCCACGGTGACGGACTGCTCTTGTTGTGCCGCAACCTTGCCTTGCGCGTCAACGAGCAGGATTCGGAGCATAACCGCGCCACTCCGCACACCGTCGTTGCGCACCCGTACGCGCACCTGCACCTGCGCCCTCTCAGACGCGATGGACGCCGTCTTTGCATAGACGCCAGAGGAGCCGTAGTCCATCAAATCAAGATGCATCTTCCTGGTGAAGACAAGCCTTACCGGTCGATACAAACCGCCGTACACAAAAAAGTCTCCCGTGAGCGGCAACACGTCGGCAGTCGCGCTTCCCAGTGCGGGCTTCGTGTTGTCCACCTTCACCGTAAGCGAGTTCTCCTGGCCCGGCTTCAGTGCTGCCGTGCTGTCCAGGCGAAAGCGCGAGAAGCCTCCCCGGTGCGTGCCGAGCATGGTTCCGTTCAACCAGACGGTTGCGATGCGGCTCGCTGCGTCGAACTGCAAAAAGCTCTCCATACCGGCCACGTTCGCGGGGGGCGTGAAGACAAGCTTGTACCAGCCAACGCCCTGCGTGGTCACCACGTTCTGCGCAGTGTTAATGTGGGACGCGGGTTCGTCCTTGTAGTAGCCCACCCGGTTCCAGGTGTGGGGCACGCTCACGGTTGTCCATGTCGCATCCGGCGCAGCCTCGAGTTCGGTCGCAGATTCCGGGCCCAGTCTGAAGCGCCATCCGTCGCGGAGCGGCATCTCGATGCGAGGGCCTGCAGCCGCGGAAACTTGCGTTCTGTTCGTCTGTGTCGTTTGTGCGTGATTCTGTACGGCAAGCGTTACAAGGCACAGCGTAAGCAGACAAACATTGCGACGCATAGGCAAGCTCCAAGTAGTTGTGTGGCTAAGAGACAACGCAATTCTAGACGCCACACGAGCCGATGTCACGAAGACGGTGTGGAAACGGCGTCGGGCTGATTTGAGTGCCGCGCGTGTAGTCCCTTCAAGTCGGCACCTATCCGCCGATCTACCTACGCGCGAATATCGGCTGACGACAACGGTCCAATGCGCAATTCCAGTTTTGATTCGGCACGATATTTTGCGTTCCGGTCGTGTAGTCGGCTGCTCGTCCACATGGTTTCCAACGGGTGCTCACCTTCGGAGGTCACTTCTCTCGGTAGCCGGTTTTACGTCCAGGTGGAATTCCCCGCATGCCTCTGCAATATCACGGCAGAGGTCGCGGGTTCGAGCCCCGTCGTTCCCGCCATAAAACCTAAGAAAAAAAGGTTTTATGGCAAGCGGAAAAATCATGAACCTCCTTTGAGGGTGCTGACGAGGGCGCTGGAGCGATTCGCACCATTCTTAGTTTTTGAATTCGCACCCTTCGAGGGTGTTGAGAGTTTCATCTTTCCGGCCTCAAGCACCATTGTCATGACTCTGTTGTTGGGATAGATCGCCAAAACGCTCTGTCCGGCGATGAAGACACTCGTCGATTGGGCGATGACCTTCCCCAAGACCCACGAAACGTCCCGGTATCAACCGAGAAAGGCTCGAAGAGCCTTTTAGTGTTTTGAGCTTGTGATTAGGGGAAAGTGCAGGAGGAGGAACTTGGCCCCTGCCGCGCCACCTGCAAGCGAAGGCTGGCAGCGGGATGAGGATGCAGGGAGAAACCAAAGCGGGTTCTTTCTGCCCGATTTTGAAGGCAGAGAAAAGGAGGGGTGGCTGGTTCACCGCCCCTCGGAAGGCCGACTTTAGGCTGCTTTCGTAGCGTTCTTGACGGTTGATTGTGCTGCCTTCTTGGTCTTCTCCTTTGCGGAAAACTCCTGACGCACCTTGGCGGTAATGGCGTCGGTGTCTACCCGGTCATCTCGGATCGTTTTCGCGTACGCAGCGGGAAAGATGGGCACAAACCAGATTCAGAAAACCGCTGAGGATTGCGCCAAGCATCTGAGAGAGTTCATCGAAAAGCCCAAACGGTGAACCCAAGCCCGCGGCGCGACCACGGTGGACGGCCTTTTCACCAAATAGCCTCAGGCCCCGGCGACCCAATAACTACCTCGCTTTTCCCACCACCAGCAGCACGGCGCGACTGACCTGTGTCGTGGTTTGTGTCGTAACCCTGCCGTCCCTGCTGGTGTTGGGCCGTTACTCGCCGTGTCGCTCAGGCCAGCAGATGCCAACATACCCGCTCCCTGCTCGGCGCTGCTGGCCTTCTTATTCCCAGAAAGTCGTACCGGCGTGACTCAGGCTGGTGATTTAGAAGCCCGCCAGTCAATGTGAAACTGGATACCAATTAGAGAAGTCTGAAGCCCGTTGATGCCCTAGCCCAAAAGGGACCGCATCAGCGGGCTTCGTTTCTATCCGCACAGATTTCAGACACTATGCCTCCGGGCCGATTCTGCCTGACTTCCGCGAACTCGATCCCATCGGTTCTCTCTACGTTCACTTATCGACGTTCTTCTTCTGACCTCGACTGCAGCGGTTGTGTTGGTAGCCTTCGCAAGCCCGTTTACATCAGTGCTTGGTTTCGTGCGCGAACTTCGAGGCCGGTAAGCCGGGGAGACCTCGCCGATTTTGTTGCCTTGAGCCGCTGGCCGCAAATCCGTTCATGACCCAATTTTGGGGTTCTGTCCGAGTTGCCGATTCGCCCGGAACGGCCTAACTGACGATAAGCTGCTCCCCGGTACCGTTGCCCTGGCACCTCACAATTCTGACTAACGTTACGAATTGGACTTCGTCTTCGCCGCATTGCAACCCAATACCCTCAGTGGATCACAAGCCGTCAGACCAATCACGATAAAAACGGTAGGCTACTTTGAAATTGTGCCGACAAGCTTGAGGTCGATCGCGACATCATTATCCGCTTTCCAAATCAAGAAGCTTGGATTCTTTAGTCCCCATTGGACGTAAGGCACCACGAAATGAGCCATGGCCATTGCGCCGGCGCCATCCAGATGCACCAGCATGGGAATGGTGATTTCATGAGGCGTGCCTAGCAAGGTAAAGATTCCGGTTACCTGGATGGTCGAGTCGCCTGAAGGGGCGATGGCGCCGGCATACGTCTTCGGCGCAAAGGAAACAGTTGCGTACTGTTCGACTTCCAGGATGTCCTTGTACATCTTTCTGTCGCGACTGTCGTTGCCGGTCTTGCCGCTACCGGCGAGGACCGCTACCAAGCCAGCCATTTTAGAATTGCTGCGGTCAAATTCAATTGATCCGTGTTGGACGTGAAACGTGCCGTTGACGAGCTCGTGGGTTGTTTTGAGCGTCATGTGGACCTCGCTCGCATCGGGATTGATGAGGAAAGTCTGATGCTGGGCGAGCGCGGCCGGACCGAGCATCGCAGCAAGGACGAAGATTGCTAAGGGTTTCATTGCGCTCTCCTGGAGCGATTTGCTTATTCGAGTTGTGTGCCTCGGAGGAATGGCCCCGTTTTAGCTGGCGGCAGCCTGGGCTGCAACAGAGGCATGTTGTGCAACGCGTGTCAGCTTTGCCGTTACGCGCATCACGCCGGGCCATACTCTCAGGCAAAACGGCAGTACAGCGCGTGCGAGTGCGTTATTCAAGCCGTCGGCCGCGAACTCGGCAAGGCGCATCTGGGCCAGCAATCCGGACCGCAGTTTTGCCTGGAAAAGCGGCGCCGCCTCGGCCGCAAGATAGGCGGCGACTGCACAACGCGCGGTATGCAGGGCGATGGATATGCCATCGCCTGTGAATGAAGGAATAACTGCTGCCTGATCACCGATGCAGTAGAGTCCCTCCTCCGTTGTGCGGCGGATGAAGCCATATGGGATATGCGTGATGGCGATCGGCTTGGCGAGCAACGGCTGCGCACCGTCCAGCCTCATCGCGAGATGCGGACAGTCCTGCTTCATCTTCGCAAGGAGGTTTTCCCAGCGATGGCCCACGCGCGCAAGGTGCCTCTGTTGTATCACCCAACAGAGGTTTGCATTGCCGTCTTCAACCGGCTGAATGCCGCCATAGCCTCCGGGATAGAGCATCAGCTCAGAGGCGCGCGCAAGCTCACTGGACTGCGTGCGTGCGAGGCGGAAATACATCTTGAAGCCGACCCATCGCTCCGGGTCTTCCGGTCGCGTGTAGCCCCGCAGATCGTGCTTGCCGGTGGCGAGAAAGGCCGTTGGAGCCTCACAGGTGGTACCGTCGTCGAGCGTAACTCGCCAGACGTTGCTCGTCGTGCGAACCAGCGTCTGCACGCCGCGACCGCGCCGCACGTGGACTCCCGCGGCAATGGCTTCGGCGATGAGCGCAGTATCAAGCGCCTTGCGCGTGAGCGAAGCCGCCGGAAAAGGTAGTGGAGCTTCCGCCGCGCGCCTCGCAGCGGCCAGGCGAACGTGGTCGATCGGTACGGCGCCAAGCGAGGCCACATCCACACCGAGTGCGTGCAGATCCTCAAGTGCCTCACCGCTCAGGAACTCTCCGCAAACCTTATGCCGCGGAGTGGGCTCACGTTCGATCAGCGCGACGCTCCTTCCCTGGCGCGCGAGCGCGATGGACGCTGCACAGCCTGCCACACCCCCGCCGATGACGAAAACTTCATTTGGAATAGGAATTTGATTCAGACTAGACGTTCTAACTTGAATCTCCTTTTTCGGATCCGATACGTTGGGTCTTACCGCGTTTATTGGGTATTCCATCGCCGATGCTGCAATTCGGTCGTGGCTCAAGTTGAGATCTTCGGCCCCAGAGCGACTGTTGGACGAGAGGCTGGCGAGAAGGGGAGCAGCAGTCTGCGCTGCTCGATCTTTCGCACTGGCGAGAATGAACGGTTTGTCATTTTGCCCGAATTGTCAACCAGATCTTGTTGCCTGAAGATTCGCCGCCAATTGGATTGGTTGATTGTCGCTGGATTGTCACCTCTTCGCCGTCCAGCTTCCCCACAACACGCACGCGGCGTCTAACCCCATGATCCGGACTGAGGACCTATTGCGCGTGACTACGCCTCTCCTGAACTGCATCGCAACTGCCGTACTCGAGCACAATGTCTATGATGCTTTCCTCATCTTCGTCGATCAGATCGTCGCCGACCCGCGGCAGCATGCGCGGCAGGGACAGCGCCGGTGCGCGATGCGATTTAGTCGGGGGCTGACAGCGGAGACAATGTGCCTCCATGGGGTCCAGTGGGGCGGTGGAGATGAGGTGGGTGTTTGAGGCAGCCATCACTCAAGGCGAATGGTGAAATCGCGCCAAGTTAGTCCGAGTTCCACGATAAGCACGAGGCAAGAGTGAAGGCGAAAACACCGACGGCGGGGAGGGTGTCGCGGTGATGGCTCGAGTAACGGCGCAGGTGAGAAGTGAGAAGCACATTCCTGTAGTGGGCCATTCGCCGCACAATTGGCATTTCAAAAAGCTGGTCGTTGGATCGAGGTATTTGATGGCGCGAAGCGGAGCCCTTGTGATCTTCTTTTTGACAATCATGTTAAGCACCGCAGCACCCGCAGAACCGATTCCAGTGAAACATATCCAACTCACGAGGCACGAGTTCATGGAGGCGCGCTCCGAAACTGGAAAGATCATCGCCCGGGTAGAGTTTACGGAGGATGTGCAGGGCGATGAAGTGACGATACGCCTGACCTATCACTTTATAGATGGCTCGATTGATGATGAAACAACGACATACAGTCAGAAGGGCACGTTTCGGTTAGTACGCAACCATCACATACAGAATGGGCCGCACTTTGCGAAGCCCGTCGACTTCGCCGTGGAGTCCGCTACCGGCATAGCGACCACACGCACATCAGACAGGAATGGCAAGATACACGTCGAGAGCGAGCAGATCGACTTGCCCGATGACCTGGCGAATGGGTTCGTTGGCACGTTGCTCCTGAATGTACCGCCCAATACGGCCCCGTTTCGCGTGGGGATACTGGCGCCAGTCAATGGCGGGCGACTCATTCGGATCCTGATCTCGCCGGAAGGCGAGCAACCGTTTCAAAAGGCAGGTCAGACCCTTAAGGCGACGGTGTTTCGCATCCATCCGGAGTTGGGTGGCATCCTGGGAGTGATTGCCGCCTTGCTCGGCGTTCAGCCGAAAGATGTCATGGTTTGGGTCCTCGAAGGTGAGAAGCCTGCGGTGGTGAGAGTAGTTGGACAGTTAGGTGGTTATGGCCCCGTGATCAGCTCGGAGCTGCAGGGCACCAGCTTCGAGAAATAGGACGTTTGCGGACCGAGATCTCAAAGGCGAGATGGAAACCACCCACGTTTTTTGGCGATGTCCCGAGGATCTCATGGCCATCTGGCCGGCCACTAACCACGACGTGTTGTGAGCTCGCGCCAGTTGAGGCCAATGTCGACGACGAGCAGCGAAACCAGTGTGAAAGCGATGACGCCGACGGCGGCGAATGCGTCGCCAAGATGACTCCAGTAACGAGGCCAGAGGTTGAGCACACGGCTGGAGACGAAGGTAAACGTGACGGCGTAGGAGCGGACCATCCATTGACGATGCTGGATGATTTGGCGGTTGCGCGCAGTGAGGAATGCAGCGGTCGTGCAGACGATCCAGGCGGCGGCCTGCATGAAGGTTCCTGGCAAACCGGGGCGGCCCGCGGCGAGGGCGATGCCGGTGATCGCACCGATAAAGACAGAGACAACGTAGGCGCGGCCGAGAACGCGATGGAATTCCAAGTGGCGCTGGCGAAATCGCGAGGAGAACTGAACGGGGCCACTCAACAGAGCGATGGCTCCGAAGAGCACATGCGGGATCAGCAGTCCGCGGTCGGCAATAACCTGCAGACGGTAAGCGTGGTACATGGGATAGTTGGTGACGAGAAGTACTTCTGAAGTGATGAAGACAAACAGCGTCGTGAGACCAAGGAAGATCCAGAGAGCGGTTTTGAATCTGAAGCGACCGACGCTGGGTCCGAGCTGCGCGGAAGCTGCCATTATTCTCCTTCGAGTGGGACGGATGTGATGAGGAGCGACGCAAGAGCGACGGGTGCTATCGCAATTCCTGAGTCACTGTATCCCGAAGCCGCTACACCCAAGTCGACGCGACCCCCAGGGAGCGGCGACCTTGCACAGAATTCAAGAGGTCACAGCAACTCAGGAATTGCTGTAATTCTCAGCCCGCCTGGGCAGTAGCGGCCATTTGATGGTGTCTTTTTTCTGGGGCCAAGGGCATACTTACGGCAATTCGCCCACCGCCGGCATCCCGGTTCACG
This sequence comes from uncultured Acidobacteriaceae bacterium, assembly GCA_963751285.1. Lineage (GTDB taxonomy): Bacteria > Acidobacteriota > Terriglobia > Terriglobales > Acidobacteriaceae > Telmatobacter. The sequence continues at coordinate 15,259 of CAVVUE010000027.1, forward strand.
ACTTCAACCGTGCCGCCGTGAGCCCGCGCCACCGCATCAACAAACGCGAGGCCGAGACCATGACCGGTCGAAGTTCTTCCTTTTACCCGGCGGATAAAAAGATGCTCCAGCACTTCGGAGTCGAACCCGTTGCCGTTATCTTCAAAAACCAGGACCGCCAGGCCCTCGCTACATTGCAATGAGATGTCGACATTCGATGCAGGGGCAAGGTGTTTCAGTTCGTTGTCAAGCAGGTTGGCGATCATACGGTGGACGAGGCCTTCATCGCCGGCCACGATGATTCCCCTCTCGCTGCTTAATCGGATGTTCAACCCTTTTTCCGTCATCGATGGTTCGTATAGATCGACCATTGTCTGCAGAAGCTGGCTCATATCGATTTCAGTGACTGTGAGGCGGAGCGCGTCGGCGCGGGCCTCGGCAACATCCAGCGACTTGTTAAGGAAATCTGTGAGTTGGTCGAGCTCTTCGATGGCCGAGACGATCGGTTCCGCGGTCTCTTCGCCGTTCATTGCCGCCAACGACATCTCAAGTTTTCCACGAATTGCCGTCAGCGGGCTCCGCAGGTCATGTGCCAACGCATCGGTAATGGTGTGCAGCTGATGCATCGAGCTTTCGATACGATCGAGCATGCGATTAAGCGTGTGGGCCAGCTGGCTGACCTCGTCGTTGCGTTTGGTTGTCGGTACTCTGGCGGTGAGATCGGAATGGCCTATTCTCGAGGCGGCTTCGGTAATGCTCCGAACGTGGCGTAACATGCGCCGGGTAGTGAGGAACACAATGCTGAACCCGAGCAGCACAATCAGCAGCCATAGCAGAAAGAAGCGTACGCGCAAGCTTCTCAGCACCCTCAATTCATCCCGTTCAGAGAGGCCAAGATAAATGTGGCTGCCGTCTCCGATGCGAAGGCAGGCCACACGAAAGGGCACGGAGAATCCGGGGACGCGCACGTCGGACGGATGTTCCGGGGGAATCTTAGCTGAAAGGATCGCTTTCAAGTGATCCTGGCCGCTTCCCGTACCAACCCATAGCTTGAGGGAACCATCAATTCCGGATTGAAGAAAAAACACCGAGTCGTTCGTGCCGCTCCCTGAAGCAAGTTTGTTAGGCACTTCTCTGGCCGCCAGCTCCGCCACCTCTCCCACTACGCGGCCATAGAGCGCATTATTCGGTGTTCGCTCAGCGACATCGCCAAGTACTTCCACCTCGCCCGACAACCACGCATCGCTACGGCGCTGAATGTCGCCGGCGACAAAGCTTTGCAGAAAGATAGAGACGACCATGGTCCCGCACGCAAACGCAAGAGTTGCCCATAACGAGATGCGCCATGCTGCGCTGCGCAAGGGCGGCTTAACGGTCTTTAAGGACATATCCTACGCCTCGCATCGTCCTGATCAGCGGCTGTTGCCCGGCGCCATCCACTTTGCCGCGCAGCCTATAGATATGTACGTCCACCACGTTCGTGTCCGGTTGGATGCGCATCCCCCAGACTTGGTCCAGGATCATCGAACGCGTCACTACGCGGCCCGCATTTCTGCACAAGTATTCCAGCAGTACAAATTCCTGTTGAGTCAATAGCAGAGCCTGTCCACTGCGCGTAGCCTCTCTCCTCAGCAGGTCCAGTTCCAGATCGAGAACACGCAGGCGCGTTGCCTCGCTCGCTGGCGGGCTGTTTCGCTTCAGCAGGTTGCGCAACCGCGCCAGCAGTTCTGCTAGCGCAAACGGTTTGGTCAGGTAGTCATCGCCGCCTTGCTCCAGCCCGCGCACGCGATCGTCTACCGACCGCCGAGCCGAGAGAATCAGAACTGGCGCCCTGAGACCCAGTTCGCGCAGGCGCAGAATCAGGCTGATTCCATCCCGGTCCGGCAATCCAAGATCGACGACGAGGATGTCGAATTGGCTCTCGATGGAAAGCCGCTCGGCGGTCCTTGCGTCGGACGCAACATCTACTTCGTATCCCGCTTCGTGAAGCGAGCGCCGCAAGAAACCTTGAATATCGGTTTCGTCTTCCACAAGCAGTAGGCGCATGACGCAATCTTAGAGCATTGACGTGACACTTTTTAGACACGCCGGATTCGACTCCGTCACTGAATCGCGCGCCGTCTTCACCCAAATGACGATCTTGTCATCGCAGCGTTTCGGCCGCGTCATCCGGCTTATCCAGGGTTTTGACGAAATGTCCCGCGGGAAAACATGTCGATTGCCATGCCTCGTCTGGCTGTCTGCTATGGCTGAACTCTGGCTCCCTTGGGTACATGCGAAGTAAACCGCTTCAGGAGGAATTCGCGGACCAGGTTTGCCGCAGCATCTCCACCCGTATCCGCCAGGCCATTCAAGAAGACCAGCGAAGCACCGCGGTCAGAAGTCGGATAGTAGAGATTCGAGATGGCGCCGGCGGAAAAGTTGCCAAGCACATTCGAATAGTTTGGCCGCCACCGTCCATCGTCGTCTCTGGTCATCACAGCGGCGGATATCGCATACAGCGCGCGCGACCCGATACTTCCGTTTCCTTTATAGAAGTAACGCGGATCCTGGTGAAAGATCGCAGGGTAAACAGCCCTGCTCAGCAGATCGGCCGAAACGTGGGTTGCCAAGGCAGCGCCGTATCGCTTTCCATATCCCTCAATTCCACTTCCATAGGCCGGAAAAATATTCTCGTATTGTTCGGCGCCTGCAATCCCCGCCACCGCGAGAAACGAAACTGGATCAAAAGTTGAGCGAAGGCCCAGTTGAAGTTTCTGCCGCGCCTCCATCGGCGGCGCGGTCCAATCGTAAGAGCTGTAAAAATTCGGGAAAACCCCAATCACGCGCTGCTTGACTGCGATCCGCACCTGCTCCTCGGCCAGTTCCTCCTTGCTTCCACTTACCGTGATGCTGGTGGATCCACCAGAGACAGCCAGAGCAATCCGAGGAACGATGAAAGCCTGGCCCGTATGCAGGAGGATTTGCGAAGAAGTGAAACTGCTCATACCCTGACCGGAGACAGTGATCTTGTAAGCAGCAGGCGGTAGACCTGTGAATGCAAACTGGCCGTCACCGCCGGATAACATGGTCCGATTGTTGAATCCGGGCGGACCTGACAGGGTCACCTTCGCACTCTCCACTACTTCTCCGTTGGTATCCAGCACTGTGCCGGAAATCTCCGCGGCGCCAGCCCGCTGCGCGATATCCGGATCGACCTGGCTCCCAGCCTGTGTCGGCAAGGGTGCATCGGGAAGGGGGCTGCGACTGACGGCGGGGTTCGAGGACTCCTGAGCTCGGGCGGTTGGGTGCGCCATTGTGAATAAAGCAAACAGAAGAAGGATGCCGGTCAAGGAAAACCACCTGATCGCCGGCGGGATTCTCGATGCTCGGTCAACCTCTGTTCGTATCCAAGCCCTTGAGTCACCGTTTAATCGTCGCGACGGAATCGCGAATACAACGGCAAGAGCGCAGTGCCGTAACCTCATGCATTATCTGACCCGCAAATTGATCAAAATGGCAGCCTGACTCAGCCGAGAATGAAGAAATCGTCATTCTCCACCGCGCTGACCGATCAATATGCAGGCGTTTAGACTAAAGACGGGCACACGCCTGCTTCTCTATAACCGGCTCGCGTATTCCGCTCGGAACTTCGATCGCGCCAATCGATCCATATGGTCAATCGCGGAAATTTGCTAATCGATCCAGCACGTGCCGCGGCCAGCGCTTCCTTGCTGAAGACCTGGTTCACTCTGCCGACTCGGCCACCGGCAAAGGTGGAATGCGGTTTCTTGTTCAATCGTAGTCACATGATTCTGATACTCGCCGTACTCGCATTGTTCTTCTTTCCGGGTTCTTCATTGCTCTCCCAGGAGAATTACGCTCGAAGCCCCCGGGATCCGGGCACCCTGAGACATGGAAAGCTCCCCGGACCATCCACAGCCACTCGGCGGCAAACACTTCAGGAATATCTCCGCGTCTCGCTTCTCGCCCACTTTATCGAAGTCAATAATCACCTCTATGCGCTTACCGCACTTCGGACAAATGAAGGAATAGTTGGGATGGAATGCAACGTGGGAAACGAACCGCACGGTGGCCAGATTATAGGCCTGCGGGCTCTCCCTCGCCACCTCCCCTGGCGGGCGAGCAGTACGCTTACTTCTTCGCCTTCCGGATGGGGATCACCAAACCCGCTGGATGGTTGCCGGTCGCATTGACGTGTTGAAGCACTGCGGGGCCAGCTTTCGGCTGCTTTTTCTGAAAACATGATCGGCAGAGCACTTGTCTCCACGCGCAATTGCATGGATCCATCCTCTCTGTCAGCTAAGCGGACATTGCACTTGCTACGACCACGGGGCAAATCATCTGCTGACGACATGACGTTGAAGGATGATTTCACAGCTTTTCTGATTCTTGCCGTAACATTCGATGCCCCAGAATTTACCCAGTCTAAGTGGGCTGGTTAAAGGGGGATTTGCACTTCATGATTGCGCATTTAATAATGCACTCGAATCGCGGGAGCTAGAGCCTCGATGTGACGGGCATCCCATATGCGAAAGCTATGGAAGTTGGATCATTTGCCAACGGTCATCTCATCAAGGGCCCGTTAGCTGCTCCTTTTGGCAACGGCGCAAAGGGATTATCTATGGAGCAAGATGCGTCCGCATTCGTTGCAGATCGCGAGTTGATTCAAACACTGGAGAAACGATCCCGGCTGGTTTTCTGCGACGAAGATCTGGTTCTCTTCCGCCAGGGAGAAGTGCCCAATGGTCTTTACATTCTCCGAAGTGGAGAGGCTACCCTCGTCATGAGGTCGGAATCGGGGGAGGAAGTAATGTGTCTCCGTGTCGCCGCCAGCTCACTGATTGGGCTGCCTGCAATTGTCGGGAATAAGCCCTATACCTTAACTGCAACGGCTCGGCAAGGAGCCGAGGTCAAATTCGTGACTCGCGTCGATTATGAAGACCTGATACGTGCGGAACCATCATTGTGTTTCAAGCTGTTGGAAGTGCTTGCAGCAGAGGTCCGGGCTGCACGGAATGCGCTCCTTGCGATCTAAGGTCACGATCTCATTCACATGCAATGAAGTCCTGCGGAGTCGAGGATCTTTGTGTGTTTGACCTCTGATTGCGGCGGGCGCCGTGCTCGGTTTCCATTCCTATGAGGTTAGATTCGCGGCCTTTGGTTCCGCGCGTAACGACATCATCACGTCGTGTCTTGTGATCGCCATCACATCGGCGCTAACGTGAGCTAACTCACAATCTAACTCGAGATGGATTCTGGGACGGTGATTTGAATCACTGAGGTCTGTCCATGAAGAGCAAGCGGCTCTCCGATGTCTTCGCCTGTTTGATGGCGGTTTTGTCGGAGTCTGTACCCATCGCACTTCAAACCTCCGGCATCGAGATCCTGGGATCCTCACGCTGGCACGGCTCCTCCCACAGTCTATGTTTTCTCGAGTTCAATGGCCTCGCCAATGAGTTCGCTGGTTATCCCATGTGCTCCGGCAAAGATTTCGCGCACCTGCTCGGTCGGCCAAGCCTGTTTTGCGTAAGTGCGAGGGAAGCACGCTGTAAGTACGAGGGTTGATAACGGTTGCTTGAGGGGAGGATTCATGAATCGTAGGCTCTCATTTGTTGTGATTTCGTTGATTGCTGGTTTCTGGGGATTGACTCCCGATGCAGTGGCACTACCCAGTTATGCTCGCCAGACCGGTTTGCCGTGTAGTGGGTGCCATACCACACCGCCAGAACTGAACTCTGCAGGGCGACTGTTCAAGCTTTTGGCGTTCTCAGACAAGTCACAAAACAGCAGCATCACCGCTCCTTCCGACAAGCGGCATTCAGGCCTCGACCTGCTTGCTTCTCTGCCGCTGAGCGCATTTCTCGAGACCTCGACGACGGGTACGAAAGTTGCCCAACCCACCACACAGAACTGGAATTTTGAATTCCCTCAGGACGTATCGCTTTTCCTCGCCGGAGCCTGGGCCTCACACCTCGGCAGTTTTCTCCAGGTGACCTATCAGGTGCAAAACGATCACTTCGGCATTGATAACACAGATATTCGGTACGCGAGGAAGAAACAGGTAGCCAACAAAGAGTGGGATTACGGTCTAACTTTGAACAATAACCCGACTTTGGAAGATCTCTGGAACAGCACGCCGGCCTGGGGATATCCATTCATTGCCTCCAGCTCGGCCCCAACTCCTATTGCGGCGCCCGTGATTAACGGACTTCTGGCTCAAGACGTGGCGGGATTAGGCGCATATACCATGTGGGACCAGCATGTGTATTTCGACGGGACCATTTACCGTAGCAATCACGTCGGCAGCTCTCAGCCCACAACCGGGCAGGGGTATTCCTACAACATCCGCGGCGTGGCGCCCTACTGGCGGTTGGCATTGCAGCAAACTGGACGAACGGCAAACCTGGAAGTCGGCTTCTTCGGCATGCACATGAAATCGACGCCTCAGTTGGTTACGGGGCCGGAAGACAGTTACACGGACTTTGGCCCGGATATCCAGTATGACCGAACCATCGGCAAGGATGTTCTTTCACTACGCGCCACATATGTCCGGGAGAATTCCGCGCTTGTCGCGAGTGTCGCAAACAACGCAGCGAATCCGGGCTCGCATCATCTGAATGCGAGTAACGCCAACGCAGAGTATCACCTCGGAAATCGCTACTCAGGTGCGTTCGGATTGTTCCTGACCGACGGAACGACGGATCCCCTCTTCTACCCTCAAAATGCCGTCACAGGGAGCGCCAACGGCACCCCGAGAAGCACCGGATTCACGACAAACCTCTCTGTGTGGCCGATGCAAAATCTAGACCTGGCCGTTCAGTACACCGTCTACACGCGGTTCAATGGCTCCGCCACTAACTATGACGGGGCAGGTCGCGCCGCCGGCGATAACAACACCGTCTATTTGCTCGCACGATTCCTTTTCTGATAGCGGCTGCAATGTCAGCAAAGCCGTCTATGACTTTCAGTTTTCGCAACCAGGAGAACACATGAAACCCATCGCATTCGTAGTACTCACCGCAATGAGCGCGTTTAGCACGGCGGCCATCGCCGGCACGATTCACGGCAAAGTGTCCGGAGTCAAGGGTGAATCCGTCGTCTATGTGGAAGCTGTTGCCGGCAAAAACTTCGCTGCTCCCACGCAGCACGTCACCATCAATCAGAAGGGTCTGATGTTCGTGCCCCATATCGTGGTCGTCCAGCAAGGCACGACAATTGAATTTCTCAATAGCGACAGCGTCGCGCATAACGTCTTCTGGCCCTCCATTAGCGGCAACAAGAAGCTTGGGCACAACCTGGGCACCTGGCCGCAAGGCCAGCGGCAAAGCTTCAAATTCGATAACCCCGGCATCGTGCCTCTGCTTTGCAACGTCCATCCAGAGATGTCGGCCTTTGTGATTGTTTCGCCCACGCCGTACTTCGCTGAGACAGACAGTTCCGGAGGATTCAAGATCGAGAATGTGCCGGACGGCGCCTATACCGTAACCGCGTGGCATGAGGGAGCAAAGAGCAAATCCAATCCCGTGAACGTTTCTGGAGACACTACGGCAGACTTCACGCTGACAAAGTAAATCTGCGGGCAAAAACGTGTGCTTTTGCCGCCTACGGCCTACTCGACTAACAGGGAAGACCATCCATGCTGCAACGCTTCGTTGATAAGAAAGTGGATAGGGATTGGCTAAACACCAACTTCCCTTGCATGATGGCTTGCCCAGCCCACACCAACGCAGGCCGCTATGTTGCGCTGATCGCGGAGGGCGAATTTGAAGAGGCATACCGCTATGCGCGCGGGCCTAATCCGCTTGCCAGCATCTGCGGACGCGTCTGCGCCCATCCATGCGAAACGGCGTGCCGTCGCGGTGAAATCGATAAACCAATCGCGATTCGGGCTCTCAAACGCTTTCTCACCGAGCAATACGGTCCGGAGTCACGGCACCCCATCAATGTGAACACCGGCCGCGCACAGGCAAAGCTCGCGTTTCGCATCGCAATCGTGGGCGCAGGACCGGTAGGGCTCTCTGCGGCTCACGATCTCGCCCTGATGGGCTACGCTGTCACCATCTTCGAAGCATCCCAAGTGGCAGGCGGCATGCTCTATCTTGGCTTGCCTGAGTATCGCTTGCCTCGCGACGTGGTGGAAGCGCAAGTGCGCGAGATTCTTTCGACGGGTGACATCACATTAAGACTGAACCAGACCGCCGGCCGAGAATTCACGATCGCCGATCTGCGGCGGGACTTCGATGCCGTTTTGATTGCAGTCGGTGCCCACCGCAGCCGCGATCTCACAATTCCGGGTGTGAACCTTGACGGTGTGTACAAGGGAATCGATTTCCTTCTCAATGTGAATCTTGGCTACCGTTTCACCATCGGCAAGAAAGTTCTGGTCATCGGCGGCGGCAACGTGGCCATGGATGTGGCCCGGTCTGCAGCCCGCGAGGTACTACGTCAACATCCAGGCGGTGTGGAGAACTTCGAGCCTTCGCAAGGAAGCCTGGATGCAGTCGCTGCCCGCGAGATGATGGACGTCTCGCTCTCCGCTTTGCGGCTCGGTGCACAGGAGGTGCATCTGGTGTGCCTGGAAAACCGCAACGAGATGCCGGCCGCACTGGAAGAGATTGAGGAGGCGGAAGAAGAGGGCATCATCATCCATCCCGGTTTCGGCCCGAAGCAGATTATCGGTGAACAGGGGCGGGCCGCGGCGCTTGAAGTGCTCAAAACCAAGTCGGTTTTCGATGCGAATCGCCGATTCAATCCCACTTTCTATGAGAACAGCGAGACGCGGCTTGATTGCGACACCATCATCATGGCCATTGGCCAAGCACCCAATCTCGCATTTCTTAGTCCCGAAGATGGCGTGGAGATTTCACCGCGCGGACTGATTGCCATCAACCCTCAAACGCTGATGACGTCTGCAGCCGGTGTCTTTGCCGGCGGCGACTGCGTGTTCGGGCCGCGCCTGATTATCGACAGCGTTGCCGATGGCAAGCGGGCGGCGGTGGGCATCGATGAATATCTGCGTGGGACGCAGCACCCGGAACCCATTGTGGAAGTGGAGGTGCTTGCGCGCCATAGCATGCCGTTGAACCTTCTCGACCTTGCACGCCCGCAGATTCCCATGCTGCCTCTCAATCGCCGCACTGGAGTCACTGAAGTAGAAATCGGCTATAACGCCGAAACCGCAATGGCTGAAGCGCAGCGCTGCCTGCACTGCTGGGTAAACACCGTCTTCGAAGGCATGCCTGAAGACGGCACCAAGTGCATTCTTTGCGGCGGGTGTGTCGACGTTTGTCCCGAGAACTGCCTGGAGCTTGTCTCGCTGGATCGCATCGCCTTCGACGAAGCGACAACCGGACAACTCGCACAAGTCCGGGAACTGCTCGGCGTGGAGCTGGATGACATCAAGGCAGACGAGCTTGGAGTGATCGCGGGCTCGGCAATGCTGAAAGACGAGTCGCGCTGCATCCGATGCGGGCTATGTGCGGCACGCTGTCCCGCGGGCACCATCACCATGGAGTCTTTCAACCTGATCTCCGCAGATCGAACCGGCTTGATTTCCGTAGAATCCATCGACCGCCCTTTGCGGTCAAGACCGCCATTGGCAGGCGAGCTGAAGAGGTAACCCATGTCTGACGAAACACGACTTATCACGCAGACACTCCCTACAGACTTCGATCGAAGAGCATTCTTTACCAAGATCGGACTCGGCTCGTTGGGCATCGCCGCCGCAGGCACATTGGTGTTCACCTATGAGTTTCTTTCTCCCAACGTCCTTTTCGAGCCCTCAGCCATTGTCAACCTCGGTAAGCCCGACAGCTTCGCAGTCAATTCGGTGACCATGGACGTCAATTCAGCAATCTACCTGGTTCGAGCGGAAGAAGGGTTCTTTGCACTCAGTGAGGTGTGCACCCACCTGGGCTGCCTGACAGCATGGAACCAGGAACTGGGAATCATCATTTGTCCGTGCCACGGCAGCAAATTCACGCGGACGGGCGAGAAGATTGAAGGTCCCGCGCCCAAGCCCCTTCCATGGCTCAAAACTTGGGTGAACGACGAAGGAGATCTCCTGGTCGATCGCTCCACTAATATCCCACCACTGCAGTATCTGAGGGTATGAGCATGCCCCTGAACGCCGATCAGACCATCGAAAGAGTGCGCGGGAGCCGGGTGTGGCGATCGGTATTCCGCAGCGGCACCGGCAACAGCACCCTTCACCGGGCACTGGCCATTCAGCAGAACATCTTTCTTCATTTGTTCGCAACCAGAGTCCGCAAGCGCATGGTGCGATTCAGCGCAACGTGGTACCTGGGGACGCTGACGTTGGGAACGTTCCTGATTTTGGTCATCACGGGCATTCTGCTCATGTTGTACTACCATCCTTCCGTGCCACAGGCGTACGCCGACATGAAGGACTTGCAGTTTGTCGTGTCTTCAGGACTTTTTCTCAGGAACTTGCATCGCTGGTCGGCACAACTCATGGTGTTTCTCGTTTTCGCGCATATGTTCAAAGTTTTCTATCGTGGCGCGTACCGGGCACCGCGCGAATTCAACTGGGTCGTCGGCATCGTCCTGCTCCTGATCACTCTCCTCCTGAGCTACACAGGGTATCTGCTTCCCTGGGACCAGCTTGCATTCTGGGCTATCACTGTCGGTTCAAATCTTTCTTCCGCGGTGCCGCTGGTCGGCAACAAGATTCACTTTCTCCTGTTAGGCGGCAATCTGGTGAATGCCAACGCTTTGCTGCGCTTCTATGTTTTGCATTGCGTGGTCTTGCCAATCATGGCCGTTCTTTTCATCGCAGTGCACTTCTGGCGCATTCGCAAAGACGGCGGTCTTTACGTGCAGCGATCGGATCCGAAAGTGCAGGCAGCCAGTGAGACTATCGTGCCCGCGCAGGAGGTCAAATGAGTACTCCGAAAGATTTTGTCGCCGGTATCGACTCCGACCAGCGGCGTTCCCCAACACGGGTTGTCTTCGTCACTCGCCGCACCTCCGCGCAGGTGAAGGTCACTCAGGAAGATCAGGTGCAAACTTTTCCGGAAGTGCTCTTCCGGGCTGCACTCGCCATCGAGTTGCTTGCGATTCTGCTGGTCATCTTCTCGCTATTCTTCAACGCTCCACTTGAGGGTATCGCCGATCCAACGCACACACCGAACCCCGCAAAGGCACCATGGTATTTCCTCGGCTTGCAGGAGTTGCTGCACTACTTCCCGCCGGTCGTAGCGGGAGTCCTGGTGCCCACACTACTGATCGTCTCATTGGTTGCCATTCCGTATTTCAACATCAACATTGAAGCCAGTGGAATGTTCCTGAAGGACCGGGTACGGCGAATTCAGATCTTTTTTCTCGTTACCGCGGGACTGCTGACTTTTCTGGTGCTGTTCCACGTCTACGTGGCCATCGCCCCGACCGTGATCGTTGCCCTCGGCATGGTCGCCGCCGCGTATAGCACTCCCGAATCAACTTCCCGGTTGCGGCGCTATCTTGCCTCGAAGCCGCTCTCCTACTGGATTATGACTTGGTTTCTTCTTGAACTGATTGTGCTCACGGCTGTCGGCACATTTTTCCGTGGCCCAGGTTGGTCCTGGGTGTGGCCCTGGAGGAGTTAAATGCAACGAATGAGAAAAGCCCTCTCCTCCGCATGCAATGCCCTCTTCGGCGATCCGGTCCGCGCCTTCGGCGTTGTCAGTCTTGTTCTACTGATTGCTCTTGCGATCGCGCCGGCCAAGGATCACTTCAGCGAGTGGCATCGCTATCAACGGCAGTACCTGAATCTGATTCGTGATCGTGGAGATGCCGTGAGCCTGCACCGTCGATTCCAGCCGGGCATTCATCAGATATGGCTGCCCAATTTGGGCGTCGTCGACCGTTGCACTACATGCCACCTCGGATTGAATGAAACCGGTCTTGCCGACGTGCATCGGCAGCCGTTCCGCAAACACCCGGCTATTCCTCACTCGGTAGACGGATTCGGTTGCGTAATTTGCCACGGCGGGCAAGGTGCGGCCACTACGGTTTCCGAGGCCCATTACAGCGAACGGGCCGGCGAGGAGCCGATTCTGCCTGCGCGTTATATCGAGTCCGGCTGTGGGCAATGCCACCAGGATCAATTGCCAGGAACACCTCAACTCAACCTGGGTAGAAGCATGTTGAGGCGCTACGGTTGCGTCCACTGTCACGCCATCACGCTCCCTGACGGGACGAGAGTCGTGGCCACAGACCATCCGCCGTCACTGGCTCATATTGCTGACAAGACGACACGGGAGTGGATTTATAGCTGGTTGAAGGACCCTCAGGCCTACGCCGAGTCCACGACGATGCCCGATTTCAAGCTCAACGACGCTGATGCGAGCGATATCTCAGCGTATCTGCTAAGCACGAGCACGCCGCAAGCGGGCGATACTGCCGCCGCCGGAGTTCAGTCTGGGTCAAACGCCGATCCAACCGCCGGCGCGAGCCTGTATGGCGAATCGTACTGCTCGTCGTGCCACGCCGTTCAGAATGCGGCGGGCAACCTTGTGGGCGGCAACGTGGGTCCCGAATTGACGCGCATTGGCAACAAGGCAAAGCCCGAGTGGCTGCAGGCATGGCTCCAGAATCCTCGCATTTACGATGCGACAACTCCCATGCCTCATTACCGCTTCACGTCCCAACAGATCTCGATTCTGGCCGGATACTTACAGAGCAAGTCTGATCCAGATTACGGCGCGAATGTTCATCTCGATGCGGCGAATGCGAAGCAGATTGCACACGGGAGGAGACTCATCGTCGAGCTCGGATGCGCCGCTTGCCACGAAATCAACGGAGTCCAGAAACCCGAGAATTTCGCACCCGAACTCAGCACTATCGGCAGCAAGCCGCTGGCACAGATTCTTTTTCTGCCCGGCATGGAGCACACACTTTCCAGTTACATCGTGGCCAAGATCAGTCAGCCGCGAGCCTTCGGCGCAAGCGTGAAGATGCCGCAGTTCACTCTGACCATGGCGCAAACGGATGCCTTGGCCACGGCACTGCTTGCACTCACAAGCCGGAGCCGATCGATGCCCGACAATTTGCGCGTAGCGGGAATTCAGGAAACAAGCTATCAGCCAGCCGGGCACGCAGGAAAGCTGATGACCGAGCTGGCCTGTTTTAGTTGCCACCGAATCAACGGAAGGGGCGGCGATATGGCGCCGGACCTTTCGTGGGAGGGAAGCGCGGTGCAGCAGCAGTGGCTTGTTGGCTTCCTGAAAAATCCCAACACCCTCCGTCCAGCGCTCATTCGGCGCATGCCGCGATTCAATCTTAGCGAGAACGATATCAAGGAATTGACGGACTACATCCTTGCCGCGTATCAGTCACCGTCGATTGATCCGGACTTCACGCTTCCAGCAACGAATACCGCAGAAACAGTGGAACATGGCCGGCAACTGTTTTATTCAAAGTACGCTTGCGAGGCATGCCACATTGTCGACACCAAAACTGACAAAGGATATATTGGGCCGACGCTGACACAGGTTGGCTCGCGACTGACTGCGGCGTGGATTTACGCGTGGCTCAGGAATCCACAGGCGCTGCGGCCCGGCACGATAGAACCCAACCAGGACCTGAGCGATGACGATGCCCGCGCGCTCACGGCTTTTCTGATGTCGCTGAAAGGTTCAGGCGGGCAAGGGGCGAAGCAATGAAAGGCCAAATTGCCGCATGCATGACGTTCCGACCTTTTGGATGGGTAACGTTTCTGGCATTGATTACTCTCGCTGGCTGCCAGCGAAGCGCTCCGCCTGTTCCTGGCCTGAAGGCCACGGCCATGGGAACGGCCATCGTCGAGTCAAGCGGTGGCCATCAGGTTGGCGTCACAGGTACGGCGCTAAATGATCCGCTGGTCGTGCAAGTCAATGACGATAAGGGTACTGGCATTGCCGGAGCACTGGTTGAGTTTCACGGCCCAGCGGGCGTCAACTTCGATCCGGCAGCGGTGCTCACGGACTCCGGTGGACAAGCGACCACCTCGGTCACATTAGGCCCCATCGCGGGACGGTACCAACTCAGCGCAGTCACGCCCGGCAAGTCTCGGCCGGTAATTCTTGAAGTCGTTGAAACAGCGTTCGGCTACCAGCAAAGGTTAGGGTCTATCCTCGCCGACAAGTATTGCAATCGATGCCACGATTCGGAATCGTCGCCCGAGCGCGTTTCGAACTACGACAATCTTGCAGTCAAGCCGCACCCTTTTACGGAAGGAGACACGCTGAACAAGATGAGCGATGCCGATCTTACCTCGATAATCGTGCACGGCGGACCGGCGCTGAATCGTTCGGCATTGATGCCGCCTTATGGGAATACCTTGAGCGTGGCGGATGTTCGGGCTCTTATCGCTTATACACGCGCAGTAGCCGATCCCCCGTATCTGCCGGCAGGGACGGTTTATGCGCGCAAGTAGAACTGCATCCCCGACGATTCGCCCTTCTCCCGATTGCGGAGGCTCACCCCTTGCGGCCATCTTCCACAACCCGATCAGCCGTCGCGCTCGCGTTCTTGGCAACAGCCTTCTTCGCGGCGGCTACATTGTCTCAGGCTCCACAAGGCCCGCCGAGCGCTGCGGCAAGCTCGCAGCCTGCTCCGCCGCGTACTTTTCCCGCGCCCACCAACCTAAAGGTACTGCCCAAAGACCTCTCCGGTCAGGAAGTTCACGACATCATGGAGCAATGGGCGCGTTCGTTGGGTGCCCGGTGCGATTCGTGCCATGCTGAAGACCCGAAAAACGCAGCTCCCGACGGACATCCCCGCCTCAACTTTGCCGATGACTCCAAATCAAATAAGGCCGTTGCACGCCTCATGTACAGGATGACCGAGGAGATCAACAATAATTACATCGCGAAGGTCGAAGACTCCGGCATTCCTGTCACATGCAGCACCTGCCATCGCGGCAGGGTGAGTCCCGAGCCGTTTACGATCCAGCCGCCTGGCGGACAACCAACTGCCCAGGTCCCGACGGAGGCGGAAGAAACGCCGCTGCCGATAGGCGAAGCCAAGCCCGATGGTCACCAAGCCATGCAACAGGCTTCAAGCAACTTTGACGACGCGGCTCCCTGCGCAACCTGTCACAAAGAGGTCGTGAAGGACTTTGCCATCAATCCGCACAGCCGGCTGACGCTGATGCATGAAGGCAAAGGCGTGACCTGCGAGAACTGTCACGGCTCTGGCAAGGCACACGCGGAGGGCGGCGCTGTCACAACGATATTCAACCCCGTTACGGTCACCGCCAAAGTGGTGGATGAAAAATGTCAGGCATGCCATGGCAGCGATCACGCAAACTTCGAGCGCTCGATCCACGGGCAGGGCGGCGTAAGTTGCATCGGCTGCCACATCATCCATGCACCCGGCGCGCCGGATCATCTGCTCAAGATGGAGCAGCCCCAGCTCTGCTTCCAGTGCCACAGCGACGTCAAGCCGCAGTTCTCTATGCCCGTCCATCATAAGGTTGAAGAGGGGTTGATCGATTGTACAGACTGCCACGATGCGCATGGCGCCTTTGGCGAGAATACGCTGCCGTCTGCTCGATGGCAGTTCATTGTGTGCACCAAATGCCACGCGGCTGCGGCCGGACCCTTCGTCTATAAGCACGCTGCGGTTGAGGCTGAAGGTTGCATCGCCTGTCATTTCCCACACGGAGGACCGAACTCCCATCTTCTAATTCAAGCCAATGTGATCGCAATCTGCCTGCAATGCCATTTGCTGTCGCCCAACTCTACAACGGGCCTGCCTGCTGTGCCGGAGCACATCCAATCGGCGCAGAGCCCGTCGTGTATCAGTTGTCATTCGAGCATTCATGGCTCCAACACCAGCGAGGTGTTCTTGAGGTCAACGCAGGGAAAGAGCGAGCGTTGACAAGACAGCCGGGAATCTGGAATTTCCAGAGAGTGATCGTGGCCTGCCCGATCGACAAAACAGCCGGAGTCAATCTTCCGAGCCCGATGCGGATCAGAATTGGAGAGTTCTGGGAGGATGGTCGGCCAACCTTCCCCAACCCGAAAAACGGATTGGAGACGGGTTGCCGGTCATACTACCGGAACCGGCCCTAAATCTTGTGAAGCACTACCGACATTGTTGAGGGTGACGGGGCCGGGGTAACGTCTGTCTCGGTGATCGTCGTACCGTCCTCGCTAAGCGCAAACGTGTTCTCACGTCGCACCTTCCCGTCGTCGTCTTTGTAGGTCACTTTCAGCGTATGGGGATCGGCAAGCTTCACCGACATCGTTCCTCCGTCGGGAAACTTCGTCTCAGTGCCATCGAGCTTGCAAGTCATCGGCTTCGGGCTGTCCGTCTCCTTGAAGTCCACAGTGTCGCCGTTGACTGCGATGGAGAGAACCCCGCTGTCTTGAGACGAGGAGAACTTGACCTCTCGCCATTCACCGGCCATTCCCGGTCCGCCTGAAACCCGCTCCGAAATCGCCGTCATTGTGAACGGTTCCCCGTCCGCTGGGAAGACTTCAGATTTGCTGGTTCGCGTCTTGCCATCGTCTGAGATCGAAATCGTCGTTTGCCGCGTCGGCTTGCCATCCTTGCTCGCTGCAATCGCATATCCACCAGCCGACTTGGTGCAAGTCAATGTCGTTCCGTTAGTCGATTTCTGCTCCTTTCCGTCACACACAACCTTTGGTTGCGCCTGGCCTCCGCGTGTAACGGTGAAACCGTCTGCGTCGGTAGCCACGGAAAAGGTTGCACCCTCGTATTTGAGCGAGGACGGGTCGAGCTTCCATGAGCCGTTCCAGGGATTCGACTGCGCTATGCACGTCCGACTCAAAGCAAGTAAACACATCACAGCGCAAACGCTTACGTAGAGACGTTTCATCATTGTTTCTCCTTCACGAGAGGTTTGATTTATGAAGCCAGGAAGAAGGAAAGAATGTCAGGGAGGGATCGAACCCGCCCAAAGACGAGAACCCACAGTTGAGCACGGAAATGTCATAAAAGATGTTCAGTATTGCTCACGCCGCTTGGAACAAGACCCGAGTCTATAGTGCGTGAAGATCAGTGGATCAACTCCCGCCTCTTGAACGCAGCGGCGCCGCCCAACCGAATACCGACCAGCTCTGTTTGCTTTTCGGCTTCGCTCCGACCTATGAATTGAACGCCTTGTTCCGGCAGACGCGAGAGTCTTTCCGGCTCATTTTATTGAGGCGGGTTGGCCAACAGGCGTTTGAGCGAGTCGATCGCTTTTTGAGCTTCTGCAAGTTGAGCCATGACTTGATCCCGCGTAACTTTTGGCAGAAGCGCCTGCGCTCCGGCCTGTTGCGCCGGCGCTGCCCCCGGCTGCGGCGGAGCTCCAAACAAAGAACTGAGTGCTTCATCAAGCGTCGGCTCCATCACGACCTTGTCTCCACTGGCAACGATCACGCGTTTCAGTTGCGGAAAATTGGTGCCCTCTGCCTTTAAGTAGAGTGGGACGACATAGAGAAAGGAATTCTCAATCGGGATTACAATGAGCTTGCCACGAATTACTGCCGACCCCTTTTGATCCCACAGCGTGAGTTGTTGCGAGATCGTCGTGTTCTGGTCGATCATGGCGCTGATCTGGTTTGGTCCGAAGATCAACTTGTCTTTAGGGAGCTCGTAGAACAGCATCTTTCCGTAGTCGGGGAAATCACATCTGGCGGCCAGCCAGGCGATCATGTTATCTCTCTTTTGCGGCGTAAATGGAGTCATGATGAGGTACTCGAGTTGGTCATTCCCGGGAAGCTTCATCAGCATGTAGTAAGGGTCCATCGGAGCGACCGCCCCTTCGTACTTCTCCTGTGGAGGAACCCAAAGATCCTCGCGGTTGTAGAAGACTTGCGGGTCGGTCATATGGAAGGTCTCATATTCAGCGGCCTGTATCCCGAACATATCCTCCGGATAGCGCAGATGAGCCTTCAAGTCCGCTGGAAGCTCGCTCAGATCTTTGAACACACCGGGGAATGCGCGCTGATACATGACGAGAACGGGGTCCTTCGGATCCATCACGTAAAAGGACACCGTTCCGTCATACATGTCCACGGTGACCTTGACGGAGTTGCGGATGTAGTTCATGCCCTGAGCCGAACCACCTGTCTGCTCGTTTGAGTAGGGAAAGTGATCCGAGACCGTATACGCATCCTGGATCCAATACAGCTTCCCCTCGCTCAATACGGCATACGGATCCGAATCCAGAAGCAAGAAAGGGGCCACTTGGGAAACGCGCTCTTGAACGCTCCTCCAGATCTGAATTCTGCTTTGCGGTGTCAGATAGGAGGTCAGCAGAATATTGATGTCCTTCTGTGTCCATGCGAACAAGAGCCTCTTCCAGATACTGTCGAGCGGAATTCCGCCCTTCCCCTGGTAGCTCGCATAGACGTTCTCGTTGCCCTGGGGATAATCAAACTCTTTAATTCCGGTGGCAACGATCTTGTACCCGGGCGCGACCTCTCCGAAGTAAATGGCTGGCTGGGTTGTATTCAAGCCATATTGCGATTCGGCAGGAATATTCTCAACAAGGTATTGTGGAAGACCGCCCCCAGTCGTCTTCGACACGGAGTTCATCACCAGCCCTTCGCCATGCGTGAACTCAAGGTTCTCGTTCACCCACGTTTGCGCCTGCGCGGGCAATTGCGACGCGAGTTCCCTGGACGCAAGCATTACCTGATGGTAGCCATCCGGGAGATGGTATCGATCGACATCCACGTTATAGAACTCGTAGTAAAGACGAATCGCCTGGGTCTGCTGATAAGTCTGAAGCAATGGTCGTGAATCCCACAGGCGAATGTTCTGGATCGTATCTTGATTCCTCGCGATCACTTCGGGAGTCAGATCGGTGAGAGCTGGATAAGCGGTTTCCTGAATACCGTCCAGCTTATAGGCTTGGCGCGTGAAGTCGATGTAATGGTTCAGATAGGGCGTTTCAAGGCTGAGTTCATTGGGTTTTACCACGAAAGCCTGAATGAGGTAGGGCAGCGCCAGCACTCCAACCACATACAGCGCTGCGTAAATCACAAAACCGGTGACCACCTTCTTCGCTCGCGGACGGAAGAACCCGAGCACCAAAAGGGCGCACGCTAGCGCCGACGCGCCGGTCATCACCCAGAGGGCGATTCTTGTGACGTGCGCCGCCGCATAGCCGGCACCGTGAACAACGCCGAGGGTCGAATAAACCAGCTGATAGTGATCCAGAATGAAGCCCCATCCGAAATTCGCCGCGAGAATAAAGAGAAGAACGATGAAGTGTCGAGCGGTGCCATTGCGCAGCGTAATCCTTCCGGTGGACTTGGATTGCCGCATCCCGAACACCGCACAAATGGTGAGGATCGCAAGGGCCGACAACGTGAGAAGGGTAATGCTTCCCTGCAGCAATTCATAGAAGGGGAGGCGGAACACATAGAACCCAAGGTCAACACCAAAAAGAGGGTCCGCAATTCCGAATGGCCCACCGTACCGAAAGCGGAGGTACGTGTCCCATTGACTTGAAATACTAAGCGCGAACAGGAAGGAAAGGATCACGATGGCCGCATCGATAGCAAATATAACTAGCTTGGGGCTGACATTGATGTTGAGTGTTCTGGTAGGGTCGTCGCGATGAGGAAACTCCTTGCTGAAGAAGGTAGCTCCCTGCAATACGTCGATGTTCCTCAACGCAAAGCGGAGATTGATCCATAGGTAGAGAATTGAAACGAATAAAGCTATGCCAAACATTTCCCACTTGACGGACAACAGGGTCCAGAATATGCCCAGGTAATCGAGTTGCCGCATCCAAAGCCACTTTTGGGCGAGGCTCAGGACGAGCGATAGAGCGATGCCAATTACGATCACGGCAAAGGGACCCCACCTCAAGAGAGAGCTGATAGAGAGTGGAAGAATGCGACGTTTAGATTCGAGGGGCTCATCTGGCTGGGAAGTGATTGTCTCAACGGCTGTTGCATTCATGGTTCATCCTCCGCCGAGCCAGAGGTCGTCGATCCATTCGAGTGCGGCCTGCTGATGTGCGGCCGGCACAAATAGTGTCCATGACAAGGCGATAAGGAGTCCGGTCAATTTTGAACAGCCCGCATGCCGCTGACCGCCGGTTTCGCAGCGGACGAGCGCCGCAATGGTTCATTGCGATTCCAGCCAGGGGTTAAGCCGACAGCATCTTCCGGTTGCACCAAGGAAAGTGTGTCATTTTGACCATCTTTCAGACGGAAGACTGTTCGATGATCGAATTCAGCGGCAGCCAAGCGGCTGGCCAGCGACGCAGACCTTTGTGCGTCTCCAATGAGATTCACATCTGAGTTCAACCCTGCCCTCGCGTGAAGGAGAAGCAAGAAAATGGCAACAACATCTCGAACGACCACCTTTACCCCGCTCCACGACCGCATTCTCGTCCGCCGCGTCGAAGAGGGCGAAACCGTTCGCGGTGGCATCATCATCCCGGATAGCGCCAAGGAAAAGCCCCAGGAAGGCGAAGTCATCGCTGCCGGCAAAGGCAAGTCCAACGACGAAGGCAAGGTCTTCCCTCTGGACGTAAAAGCGGGCGACCGCGTGCTCTTCGGCAAGTATTCCGGCACCGAGATCAAGATCGACGGTGAGGAGCTCCTGATCATGCGCGAGGAAGAAGTCCTTGGCATCATCAAAAAGTAAATAGCCGGGCAACTCAGCATCCGAAAATTAGCGGGATTGAGGCTGATTAGCTGCGTCGATGCGGGAAAGCCCGTCCACTGAGCGTTGAAAACCGATATC
>CAVVUE010000028.1:0-302401 GCA_963751285.1 uncultured Acidobacteriaceae bacterium
ATCCAGCATGATTGGCTGCAGAAGATGGTGGCTTATCGAATTGCAGACCCGCTCATCCTGCGCCTGATCGGCAAATGGCTGAACGCGGGGTTCATGGTGGGAGGAGTTGTGACGCGGACGGAAGAAGGTTCGCCGCAAGGCGGTCCGATCAGTCCGATCTTGTCCAATATCTACCTGCATTTTGTTCTTGATCTTTGGTTTGAAAAGAAGATCAGGCCGACGTGTCAGGGAGAAGCATATTTGACGAGATTCGCGGATGACTTCGTGGTGAATTTCCAATACCGGCGCGATGCAGAAGAGTTCCAAAAGAACCTGACGGATCGATTCGGAAAATTCGGGTTGGAGTTGGCAGAAGAAAAGACGCGGATCATGCGCTTCGGACGATTTGTCCGGGGGAACCTTGTGAAGACCGGCCAAAAACCGGACACGTTTGACTTCCTAGGTTTTACGCATGTGTGCGGCATCGATCAAGGAGGCAAGTTTGCCTTGGTGCGGATTCCGTGCATCAAAAGCCGCCGAAAGTTCTTGGCCAAATCCAAGGAGTGGCTCAGGCAGCATAGGCATGGGACGCTGGAGGATCAGCAGAAGCAACTTACGCTGATGCTGCGCGGCTTCTACCAGTATTTCGGGTTGCACCACTGCAGTCCAAAGCTTAGAGATGTACGGCTCGAAGTAGTGCGTCAATGGGTCCACATCCTACGGCGGCGGAGTCAGCGGCATCGCCTGCACTGGTCCTATCTGCTGAGACAGCCATGGTTCGAACTGCCCTACGCCGTTGCAGTACTTCATCCCACGGTATGATCGCCCTCCCGTGAGTGCAACCTGTGGAGCCCGTTGCGGGAATTCCGCACGGCGGGTTCTACGAGGGGGGACGAGCACAAGAGGCGAACAGCCTCAAGGCTCGTCCCTACCCCCCCTGCTCGCGACTTTGCTGCCTGTGGCAATCGCCAAAGTGTCACAAGTTCAGCGGACGGCCCGCTGAATCTAGCCGCGACTCCCTGCAAATCTGCAATGTATGATTGGGTCACGCTTTATGGCACTTCGCGCGGGGGTCCGTCTTGGAGCGTATGAAGTTGTCTCGCCGCTTGGCGCAGGCGGCATGGGCGAAGTATACCGCGCGCGCGATGCCAAGCTGGCCCGTGACGTCGCTCTGAAGCTGTTGCCCGCGGCCCTGGCGCATGACAGCCAGGCAATGGCGCGCCTGGAGCGCGAAGCGCGCACCCTCGCTGCGCTCAATCATCCCAACATTGCAGCCATCTATGGCCTGGAAGAATCGGACGGCCTGCGGGCGCTGGTGATGGAACTCGTCGAAGGCGAAACGCTCTCCGAACGGATTCACCGGCCAACCGGCGCGTCTCAAAAACCTTTGCAAGTGGAGGAAGCGCTACCCATGGCCAGGCAGATTGCCGAGGCCCTCGAGTACGCGCACGAGCGGGGCGTGATCCACCGCGATCTGAAGCCGGCCAATGTGAAGATCACGCCCGAAGGCACGGTGAAGGTTCTGGACTTTGGCCTGGCCAAGGTGCTAAGCGATCAGGACTCGATGGCGCCGGCAGTCTCGGCGAACTCGCCCACGCTGAGCGCAATGGCGACGCAGTCCGGCATCATTCTGGGCACGGCGGCTTACATGGCGCCGGAGCAGGCGAAGGGCAAGCCGGTGGATCGGCGAGCCGACATTTGGGCCTTCGGCTGCGTGTTGTTTGAAATGCTCGCGGGGAAGAAACCCTTTGAAGGCGAGACAATTTCGGATGTGCTGGCCGCCGTCATCAAGAGCGACCCGGACTGGGCGGCCCTGCCTTCAGATACGTCGCCGTCGATGCGGAGACTGATTCGGCGCTGCCTGCAAAAGGACGTGCGCCAGCGCCTGCAGGCCATTGGCGACGCGCGCATCGCAATCGAGGAAGCCTTGTCGGGCGCAGACGCTGTCGCGGCTATCTCCGGCGGCCCAATTGCCGGAGCCGGACGCGCTTCGCTCCCGCGCCGGGCCCTGCCCTGGGCGCTTGGCGCCATCGCGGTCCTCTGCGCAGCCGTCGCAGGTTGGCTGCTGTTGAAGCCCAAGCCGCAGCCAAGCGCGATCCGCTTTACGATTGCGGCGCCCGAAAACGTGGAGTTCATGCTCGGCGGCGGGATGAGCATTTCACCCGATGGCCGCACGCTGGCATTTGTTGCCGAAAACCAATCGGAAAAGCGCACAACACTTTGGTTGCGTCCGCTCGAAAGCATCACCGCCCAATCGATTCCGGGAACGGAAGGCGCCGTCGGACCATTCTGGTCTCCTGACAGTCAGCAACTCGGGTTCGAGGCAGGCGGCAAACTCGAGAAGCTTGCCGTTTCGGGCGGCGTGCCCCAGATACTCTGCGATGCGAACGAGTTCGCCGGAGCAACCTGGAGCCGCGATGGCGTAATTCTGTTCTCGGGTAACAGGAGCCTGTACCGCGTACCCGACACGGGCGGCGCGCCTACGCTCGCGCTCGCACCCCACCCGGCGCGGCACGAAGCCGGTTTTAGTCTTCCGCAGTTTCTTCCCGATGGGCAACACTTCATCTTTCTGGCGCTTGGAACCAACATTGACGTCAAATTTGTCGAGGCTGGATCGTTGGACTCAAAGACGGCGGAGCGCCTGGCTCCGGCGGAATCCGAAGCCTATTTCGCTCTTCCCGGCTACCTGTTCTATACGGATCAGCACACGCTCGTGGCTCGGCCATTTGACGCCCCGACGTTGCGCTTCACCGGCCCCGCCCTGCCGATCGCACAAAACATCGGCATTGCGCCCTACTTTGGTTATGCGTATTTCTCCGTCTCGCCGGCTGGTGTTTTGGCCTATTATGGGGTTGCGTCCAGCGGGTCGACAAACCAAGTCACCTGGTTCAACCGCGCGGGAGAGAAACTGGGCACGGTTGGCCAGATCGCCATTCACACCGCTCCCGCGCTCTCCTCAGACGGAACCCGATTCGCCGTCGCGGTGGGGGACTACGGCAAGCGCGACATCTGGATCTATGACCTGAAACGCGGCACCGCTTCGCGCCTCACCTTCGGCCCCGCGGATAACACCAATACAACCTGGTCGCCGGATGGATCGAAGATCTTGTTTTCGTCCAATCAGACCGGCCAGTACGACATTTATCAGAAAGCGGCGAACGGCCTTGGCGGGACGCAGTTGGTGTTTGAATCTCAACAGCAGGCCAAGCACCTTGACGACTTGTCTCCGGACGGCCGTTATGCCATCTACGACACGGCAGGTGAGAGAACCGAACTCTGGGGCCTGCCGCTTTTCGGCGACCGCAAGCCCTTTCCCTTTGTCCAAGGCAACTTCCTCGACGCCTCCGCCGCGTTTTCGCCCAACAGCCGCTACGTCGCTTACATGTCCAGCGAGACCGGAAATTTTGAAGTGTATGTTCAGACCTTTCCGCAGCAGACCGGCAAATGGCAGATTTCGCCGGCGGGCGGGTTGCAGCCGATGTGGAGCCGCAACGGCAAAGAACTCTTTTATCTCGCGCTCGACGGAAAGCTGATGGCGGTGGACGTAACCACCAATGCGACGACATTCAAGGCGGGGATTCCCAAGCCGCTGTTTCAGACGCAGCTGGCTACGACATATCAGGGGAGAAACATGTACGTGGTTTCGCCCGACGGCCAGCGGTTCCTGGTGCTCGCGCCCGTGAACGAGGCCGAGTCGCAGCCCATCACGGTGGTCGCCAACTGGCCGTCGCTGTTGCGCCGCGGCAGCAAATAACCGGCCGGTGCCGCGAGTCGCCAATCTCCATTGAAACCAACGGAACTGGGATAGAATGGCCCGGTGCTGGATTCCGGAATCTACTCCGATACAAACAAAGTCGGCGTCAGGGTGAAGCAGTCTCTCGCCCTCTTCCTCTGCCTTTCCGTGCTGATGGCCTTTCCGGCCCTGGCTCAGCAATCGCGTCCGCAATTACCGCCGCAAGTGGATCAATGGCATTTGCAACACTACCCCTTCGACAATCCCAACCTGCCCACGGAACAGCGCATCGACAATCTGCTATCGCTGATGACCGCCGAGGAGAAGATCGACTGCCTTGGCAACGTCACCGGCGTTCCGCGTCTCGGCGTCCCCAACATCGGCAGCTCCGAGGGCATTCATGGAGTGGTGCAGCGCCAGGCGCGATTCGGTCGCGAACCCATCACGACCACGCAGTTTCCGCAGCCGCCGGGCATGGGCGCCACCTGGGATCCCGACCTTGTCCGCGAAGCCGCCGGCGTTGAAGGTTACGAGGCACGATTCATCACGCAGACCGCGAAGTACAATCGCCAGATCCTCATGCTGTGGGGTCCGCAGTCCGATCTTGACCGCGATCCCCGCTGGGGGCGCAGCGAAGAGGTCTACGGCGAAGATCCGTTCCTGAATGGGACGATGGCCGCAGCGTTTGTCCATGGCCTCCAAGGCGACAATCCGAAATACTGGCAGGCCGCGGCACTGCTCAAGCACTTCCTGGCCAATGAGAACGAGGACGAACGCAACAGCTCATCATCCAACTTCGATGAGCGCCTCTTCTGGGAGTATTATTCGGTTCCTTTCCGCATGGGTTTCGTTGACGGCGGCGCCAAGGCCGTGATGGCCTCCTACAACGCCTGGAATGGCACGCCCATGGCCGTCAATCCGGTGTTGCGCAAAATCCTCATCGACAAGTGGAGCGTTGATGTCATCTCCAGCGACGGTGGAGCGGTGACGCTTCTCGTCAACCCGCGCCACGCGTTCGCTGACCAGGAGGCCGCAGTGGTCGCGTGCATCAAAGCCGGCATCAACCAGTTTCTCGACCGCTACTGGGATGAGGCGAAGGCCGCGCTTAAAGACGGCTCGCTAAAGGAAGCCGATCTCGACAACGCGCTGCGCCCCAAATTCCGCATTGAGATCAAGCTCGGCCTTCTCGATCCGCCGGAGATGGTGCCCTACACCAGCATCAAGGACTCGCCGTTGCCGTGGGATACGGACCGCGACCGGGCTGTTTCGCAAAAGATGGCGCTCGAATCCGTGGTTCTCCTCAAGAACAAGGACAATCTCCTCCCGCTTGATAAAAATAAGATCAAGTCCATCGCCGTGATCGGGCCGCTGGCCGACGTGGTCCATTGGGACTGGTACGGAGGCACGCCGCCTTACGCCGTAACACCGCTTGCAGGCATTCGCAGCGAAGTGGGTACCGATATCAAAGTGAACTATGCCGCATATGACACGCCCGACGGCGAAGACGCAGCGCTGAAGGCGGCCAGCGAATCGGATGTTGCCGTGGTCGTCGTCGGCAACAATCCCACCTGCGGCAATGAAGAGCATGAATGGTACTCGACGCCCGCCGAGGGCGGCGGCATCACCCTGCCGTGCACCGACCCCAGCGACGGCCGAGAGGGGCGCGATCGCGAAACCATGGACCTCGCTCAGGAGCAGATCGTCAAGCAGGTCTTCATCAAGAATCTCAGGACCGTGGTGATGCTCATCGCGAGCTTCCCGTTCACCATCAATTGGAGCCAAGCCAATGTCCCGGCGATCCTCACCATGGCTCACGCCTCGCAGGATGAAGGCACGGCACTGGCGAAGGTTCTCTTCGGCGAGTACGATCCCGGCGGGCACCTCGTTCGCACCTGGCCCAAATCTGCCGACCAGCTCCCGCCGCGCATGGACTACAACATTCGCGACGGTTACACTTACATGTATTTCAAAGGCGAGCCGCTTTATCCCTTCGGATACGGCCTGAGCTACACCACGTTTAAGTTCTCCAATCTCCGCACCAGCGCACAGCAACTGGCGAAGGACGGCACGGTGACGGTGAGCGTGGACGTCACCAACACCGGCAGCCGAGCCGGCGACCAGGTGGTTCAGCTCTACGCGGAGCATCTGCACTCCGCTGTCACGCGTCCCCGCCAGGAGCTGGAAGGTTTCAAGCGCGTATCGCTCGATCCGGGCCAGATAAAGACTGTCGCGATCGAGCTGCCGGCTTCGCGGCTCGCGTACTGGGATGAGCAAGCCCAGGCATTCCGCGTGGAACGCGAACCCGTGAGCCTAATGGTCGGAGATTCCTCCGCGGACATCGCACTCAGAACGACAATTCAGGTGGAATAATTGCGTCGCGGTTGGGTCAAGGCAGCCGGGCGCTGATCCAGCGCTCAGTCTTCGTGATTTCGGAAACAGTTCGTGACCGGTGCGGGCGTGGACGCCCGCACGACAGCCGGTCTGGAGACCGGCGCTACATTTTGTTGGTTACGAAACCGCTCCGCGCCTCGCTGATCTCTGTTCTCTGATCTCTGCATTTATGGGTGCTGCTCAACAGCAATCGAGACTGTCGCCGTGCTGCCGCTGGCGGCGACACCCAGAAGGCTGGTGGCGACGCCGGGCATCGAGATGGGCGCGAAAGTAACTGACCCGTCGAGGGCCGATGTGGCTGACGACGCTTGCGAAGAAAGAAGCGCGCCCTGCGTACACACCGTGTGAGGCGCGCAAGGCGGCGACCACGCATAGAGCGCCTGGTAAAGCGCGACCGTTCCGCCGGCCATGGGGTTGCCATCCATGTCGAGAAGGCGCAGAGCGATCTGCGATGGCGTGTCGGTGGCGGCGAGCACGGGCGGCGTGCCGCCGGCAAACTGTGCCTGAAGGCTGGAGCCGTTGGTGAGCGAAGCGGTGACGATCGACCATGTGCCGTCGTTGGCGATCACGTTCATAGTGGCGCGGCCGTCGCCGGTGGCCACGATGCAGCAGACAGGCAGCCCGCAGGCCAGCGTGGCCGTGCCCGACGTAACGGTGAAGATGACGGTGACGCCGCCGGCTGGAGCAAGCGAGGGGCCCAGCGCAGTGACCGTGAAAGGAATCGGCAAACCGATGGGAACGGTGCCGGAGGGTGCGCTGAACAGCGTGAGCGCATCGCCTGAGCCTGAGTCGTAACTGATGCCGGAGGGGATGATGGCGGCGGCGTAGAACGCAGGCTGGTCGTCAACCTCAACGTCGACCGACCCCGTGACACCGGAGGCCGCGGGCGGCGCAATGGCGGTGATCTGGTTGGGAGAGATGCTGGTGACCTGCGCGGTTTGACCTCCGACGAGAACCGTGTCGGCGATGCGAAAGCCCATGCCCTCGATGGTGATGGGGCCGCCGGACGCGGGCAGGCGCGCCGGTGAAACGGAGTCGGCGTAAAGCAGCCAGCCATCGTATGCGTAATCGGGCCGGCCGTCGCCGCGCAGGTCGGCAATGCCGATGCGGACGATGTCGTCGCCGTTGGTTGCAACTCGCAGCCAGGTCTCGCCGGGCGCATTGCCGTTGAGGCCGGGCGCCGCGCCCACTGACGCTGCGCCCACCGGATCGAACGCGTCCCAGATGCCGATGGACGGCATGGCCTTGGCATTCGAGGGAGACCCGGATTCGTCGAGAGCCTGCGTGACCACCGTGAAGATGCGATTGCCGCGAACCGGGAAGGTGAACCAGTCGGTCTGGCCGATCTGGCTGAGGCGGCCTGCCCATTGGCCGCCCACGGGCATGGGGCGCGGCTGCGATTCGGAGCCGATGGCGCCGGTAAGCGCAGCGGCAGCGGAAGCCGCAGCAGTGACGTCCACGGTTTGCGTGCTGCCCGCAGAAAGATTGGGGAGAGTTGTAGCTTGCAGCGTGCCCGAAGGCGCGACCTGCCCCATCGTGTATGGGCCGACGGAGTCCGAAAGGATATAGAGCGGGTCGATGGCTTCAAAGGTGACCTCGTAGCTGGCCGAGGTGGCACCGGGCGGCAGCGGGATTTCACTCAGGTCAAAGAATCCTTGCAGGGAAGGATCGTTGGAGCCCCACATGCTGAGCGCATTGCCGCTGGAATCGGTAAAGCCGGTCACGGGGTTGCCGTGGTTGCCGCTGAACTGTGCGCCGGTGACGGCGGTGACCGTGTACTGGTAGAGCGGATTGCCGTTGGAGTCGAGCGGGCGAGCGACGACATTGACGCCCTGCATCCCGTAGCCCGAAACGAAGGCGACTTTGCCCTGGATGGAGATTGTATTGGCCGCGGTTAGCTGCTTGCCCGGAAAACTCGCGAGATTGGCGGCGGTGATCGGATAGATGCGGTTGAGAGTGGCGATGTCGTCGTAGCTTAGGGTCGCAGGGTTGGGGATGCAGGCGCCGCCCGTTGCGCCGCAAACGCCGCTGATGGGCTGCATGACGGGCCAGCCGAGAGTGCCGCCGGGTTCGCCGCTGGAGAGCGCGCCGGGATTGACCTGTGAATTGTCGAGGCCGAGGATCCGGCCGAAAGCGCGCTCGATTTGGAACCTCATCATCTCGAGGAGATCGGCGCTCGTGGCGCAAAGGCCGTTGAGAAGGATGACTCCGTGAGCGATAGTGGCGTCGGGCGAGAAGTTGTCAATCCACACATAGACGCCATTCGTCTGGCAGGCGTCGGGCTGGCTGGCGTTGAGGCCAATGATCGCGTTGATCACCGAGCCGTCAGCATCAAAGATGACGGCGAGCGGATAGTTGGTCGCGGAGGGCGTCACGTCGGCAGGCGCGGTGATCTGGCCGGAGGAGTTCGCCTGGATGTTCGCGGCGCTTACGTCTTCATTCAGCGGGCCCATGTCTGTCAGCGTGACCGCGGCAGTGGGAACGGCGCTCCAGAGGGCGGCCGCTGCATCAACCATGGCCGTGGCCTGCTGATTTGAGACGGAAGCGCTCAGCGGCCCCTGGTCTACGTAGTAGTTGACCTGGCCGCCCGCCCAGTGAACGGGCTGACCCATCGCCGCGGGATTGAAGTACGAGGCCCCGGCGATGTACCTGGGCCCGCCGGCGAAAGCCGTGAGCGGCGAGAGAAAGATCACTGCGCAGGCGAGGACGAGGCGCGGTCGAGCGGAAAGGATGGGCAGGAACCAAATTGAGCGCAAAGGAAGACTCCCGCATGGGAAGGGGCAAGAGCCCATCCGTTGGCAGGCGGCGGGGATTAAGGTTCTCTAATCTATGAACCGCCTAATCTTTTTTCGAACCGCCGGCTCAACGAGATTGGGAATGAGGTGAAAGCTGAGACGCGTTCGATGAGAAATTGCTCATTGGAATCTTCTTATTCAAAGGCCACAAGTTAGCTAGCCACGCATTCCTTTCGCCTGAATCGCGCAGGAGATCACACCCGCGAGAGTCGAATCCGGCGCGTCCGGCATCTTATCTTGGGCATTGAGACGGGAGCCTGGCCCCCTTCCGTCTACAATCGACACGGGACAACCCATGGCAGAGATACGAGAAACTGTGGTTCTTGGCTCCGGCTGCGCCGGATTGACGGCAGCGCTTTACACGGCGCGCGCCGGACTGAAACCGCTGGTACTGGAGGGCCACGAGCCCGGGGGCCAGCTCTCCATTACGACGATGGTGGAGAATTTTCCCGGCTGGCCCGAAGGGATCCATGGGCCGGAGCTGATCGAGAAGATGAAGGAGCAGGCGGCGCGGTTTGGCGCGACGTATGAGCACGCGCTGCTGAACTCAGTGGAGCTGGGCGCGGGTCCCATCAAGCTGCACACTTCGAATGGCGAAATCGAGACGCGCACGCTGATCATTGCATCCGGCGCAAGCGCGCGCTGGCTGGGACTGCCCAGCGAGCAGGCGCTGATCGGGCACGGCGTGTCGAGCTGCGCCACTTGCGATGGGTTTTTCTTTCGCGGCAAGGAGATTGCCGTCATCGGCGGCGGTGACTCGGCGATGGAAGAGGCGATGTTTCTGTCGCGATTTGCAACCAAGGTCACGCTGCTGCACCGGCGCGACGCCTTTCGCGCTTCAAAGATCATGCTCGATCGGGCAAAGGCGAACCCCAAGATCGAAATGCGCACCAATACTGTCGTCGACGAGGTGTTGGGCGTGGAAGACAAGGAAGTGAAAGGGTTGCGGCTGCGCAACGTGGTCACCGGTGAGAAGTCCGAGCTGAAGGTCGACGGCCTGTTTCTGGGCATCGGGCACGAGCCGAACACAAAAATGTTTGCAGGCATGATCGACCTGGACGACGAGGGCTATATCAAGACCACGAACAACGTGTTCACAACATGGAAGGGCGCGATCGTGCCGGGCGTCTTTGCGTGCGGCGATGTGCAGGACCGGCGATACCGGCAGGCGGTTACCGCAGCAGGGTCCGGCTGCATGGCGGCGCTCGAAGTGGAGAAGTATCTCGACGAGCACGGGCAGTGAGCCGCGACGGGTGCGCGATGACGGCGCTCAGAGAAAATCTAGAACGGCTGGAAGAATCGATCGCGGCGGCGTGCCGGAAGGCGGGGCGCAAACGCAGCGAGGTCGAGCTGATGGCGGTGTCCAAGATGTTCCCCGCAGAGACGATTGCCGAAGCAGCGGCGCTGGGGCTGACGTTCTTTGGCGAGAATCGCGTGCAGGAGTTTGCAGCCAAGATGCTAACCGAGGCGGAGCGCGGCACGTGGGCTGTACGGGAGAAGTTGCGCTTTCATCTGATCGGGCATCTGCAGTCGAACAAGGCGGCGAAGGCGGCAGAGTTGTTTGACGGCGTGGATACGCTGGACTCCGTGCGCCTGGCTGAGCGGCTGAGTGAAGCGGCGGGAAATGCAGGCAAGCGGCTGCCGGTGCTGATTGAGGTGAAGCTGAGCCCGGAAGCAACCAAGACCGGTGTGGAGCCGGAGGGTGAGGAGGTGGCGCGGCTGCTGGAACGGCTGCCCGATCTGCTCGATCTTGAGGTGCGCGGGCTGATGACAATTGCGCCATGGGGCGCGCCGGAAGAAGTGACGCGGGCTTGCTTTCGCAGCTTGCGCACGTGGCGTGATCGGTGGGCGGCGGCGCACCCAAACTTGAAGTTCGACGTGCTGTCGATGGGGATGAGTGGAGATTTTGCGCTGGCGATTGCAGAGGGTGCGACGCGAATTCGCGTCGGCACGGCGCTGTTTGGCGCGCGCAAGCCGCGAGCGGAGCACGACTGATGCTCAAGTCCGCCGCGCAAGGAGTGACGCTGGCGGTACGCGCGCAGCCGGGCGCAAAGCGAACGGCGATCATGGGCATTTTTGGCGAGGGGCCTCAGGTGCAATTGAAGATTGCCGTGCAGGCGCCTCCGCTTGAGGGCCGCGCCAACGAGGCGTTGATTGCATTTCTGGCGGCAACGTTCGGCCAACCGAAGAGCGCAATCGAACTGGTGTCAGGTGAGCTGTCGCGGAGCAAAGTATTTCTGCTGCGCGGGGTGACGATGGCGCATGCAACGGCGGTGCTGGCGCAGAAGATCGAGACCTGAAACTCCCACCAACCCAGCGCTGGTCTGGTGTTATGAACGAGCCTCGGCGCCACTGTGAGATCTATTTCTTCGCAGACAGCTGGCGCTGGAGCTCCTTCTCAAATGCCTGCTCGCGATCGGCGATGTAGGCTTTGTATCCGGCGGGATCGATGAAGGCATCGCGGTCGCCGTTCTTCCAGCGCGGGTATTTTTCGGTGAGGCCAAAGTAGCCGCCATGCGCTCCGAGAAAAATGTCGCAGGGCAGGCGCTTAAGCACTGAAAAACCACGCTTGTAATCCGAGGCGATTTGCGGATAGACCTTGTTTCCGACCAGCTTGTAGCCATCGTTTACGTTCGGGCTGCCCACGATCACGGCGTGCAGCATGCGGCCGCCTTCGGTTACATCCATCGTCCAGGTGGTTGTTCCCCTGGTGTGGCCGGGAGTGAGATGCGCAGTCAGAACCGCGCCTCCGAAGCGAACCGTGTCTCCGTCGTGCAACACGCGATCGACATGAGTCGGGGGATAGCGCATGAGTTTCTCCGCGCCGTATTGAAAGTCGGTCTTTCCTCCGGATTCGACGACCGGGACGTCGCCGGCCATGACATAGTATTTCGCTCCCGTGAGCCGGATAATCTGGGCACTGCCGGCGCAATGGTCGTTGTGCGCGTGGCTGATGAGGAGAATCTTGATGTCGGAGAAGCGAAAGCCGAGAGACTCGACGCTCTTGCGGATCAGCGGCACCGAGGCCTCGAGACTGGAGTTGATGAGAATGAGGCCTTTTGGAGTTGCAATCAAATAAGACGCGAGGTCTTCACTGCCCACATAGTAGAGGCCGCTTCGTGAATCAGGAGTTGCTCCAGGAGACGGCGGCGCAATCCCGGCAATGCGGAAGGCAGGGAAGGGTCGCAGCCATGGCGCAGGATACTGCGCGGCAGCGGTGAAAACGAACAGGAGCGAATAGAGGACGTAGATAGCGGCGGCAAACGTTTTTGGTTTCATGGCGTAACTGGACTGGCGAGTTGGTGCCTGGCGATCTCGATCGCGCGCTCGAGGTGAACGCCGCGCGAGCCCTTGACGAGAACGACGTCGCCGGCGCGGAGGTTTTGCGCGAGCCACTGGCCGGCGGCTTCGGCATCGCGGAGAAAGATTGACGAAACTCCTCCGGCGCATGCGGCTGTAGCCAGGTGCTCGGCGTTGCCTTGCACGGCGACGACGAGATCAAGGCCGGCCTCTGCGGCGGCGCGCCCGCAGGCAAGGTGGAACTCAGGGCCGTGATCACCCATCTCGAGCATCTCGCCGGCGATGAGAATGCGGCGGCCCTTGGCTGGACGCGCAGCGAGGCTGCGAATCATGGAGCGCAGCGCCTCGGGATTGGAGTTGTAGCTGTCGTTGAGGATGGTCGCGCCCGCAATCTCGATCACCTCTCCTCGCTTATCGCCGGCCGCCAGCGAGGTGACAGCAGCCACGGCAGCATTGAGATCGACACCAGCTTCAAGCGCAACGGCGATTGCCGCAACGGCATTCGAGGCGTTGTGCGCGCCAAGAAGGTGAAGCGTAAATTCGCCTCTGCGCTCACCCGCGCGGAAGCGGACGTGGAGGCCGTCGACATCTTCAATGGCCGAGAGAATCTGCGGATCGGCGCAAGGCCCGCTCCCGAAATAGACGGCCCGCCCTTGAAAATCACGGCCGAACTGCGCGGCATAGACATCGTCGCAATTAAGGAACGCGACGCCGTTCGGGGGCAACGCGGCAATCAACTCAAACTTGGCGCGAGCAATGCCTGCCTGGCCTTCCGCAAAGAATTCGATGTGCGCTGTGCCGATGTTGGTGATTACTCCCCAGTCGGGCGCGGCGATGCGCGCGAGCGCGGCAATTTCGCCGGTATGATTCATCCCCATTTCGACGACGGCGATTTCATGCGCGGGCATGAGGCGAAGAAGTTGCAGGGGCAGGCCAATGTGATTATTCAAATTCCCCTGGGAGCGGAACACATTGAGTTTTGCGGCGAGAGCTGCGGAGATAGCTTCCTTAGTGGTGGTTTTTCCGGCTGAACCGGTGATGGCCACGATGCGGCGCCCCCACTGCCGGCGCACGTGCGAGGCCAGTGACTGCATGGCCGGAAGCGGATCTTCGGCGATGAGGAGCGGGTGAGCGAGCGCGGCGTCGGGAAGGGAAGCAACGCGGGCGCGCGAGACGACCGCAGCAACGGCTCCGCGGTCGAACGCGGCGGCAACAAAATCATGCCCATCGAATCGTTCACCGCGGATGGCAAAAAACAGCTCGCCGGGCGCGACTGTGCGCGAATCAATGGAATAGCCGAAGGCGACGAGAGCGCCAGCGTTGGGAACGCTGGTGGGCGCCTCAAGCACCGCGCCAGAGCCCATCGCCGCTTCTGCGAGCGTAAGATTCATTACCCCTCACAAGAACAGTGGTCAGTGATCGGCGTTCAGTTATGATTCACAGTTCCCGGTTCAAGGTTCGTGGTCGACACTCTACGGTCCACGGTTCGTCGTTCACAGTTGACTGTTCGCAGTGTAGATTCGCGATTGGCCGATTCGTTGCCCTCCACGATAGATCGAATTCCCGATTCATGCAATGCCGGTTGTTGCCGTTCGAAACCCTTTCGTAACCGGCGATTGGCGTCCGCGCCACCCGCGCGGCAGGCTATTGCGTTGGATGCTGGTTTTTCAGGGATTCGCTGTAACCCAATTCTGCGAGGGCCGCCAGGGCAACCTCGGCATCATTAAAAGGGACGGTGCGGTCGGCGAGAATCTGCTCTGTTTCGTGGCCTTTGCCGGCCAGCAGCACCACGTCGCCGGGTTTGGCCGCCTCCAGCGCGAGGCGGATAGCGGCCGCTCGATCGACCTCGATGGTGTATCGAACGCCGGTGGCTTGCAAGCCGGGCTCGATCTCGGCAAGGATGGCGGCAGGGTCTTCGGAGCGCGGATTGTCGCTGGTGGCGACGGCGAAATCGGAGCCTTCTCCTGCGGCTTCGCCCATTTTTGGCCGCTTGGTGCGGTCACGGTCGCCGCCACAGCCGAAGAGGGTGATCACGCGCTTGCCGGCGGCTTTGGTCATCTTGCGGGCAAGCGCGGTCAGGTTGCGAAGCGCGTCGTCCGTGTGGGCGTAGTCGACGATCACGGTGAACGGCTGGCCGGCATCCACTGGTTGAAATCGGCCGGAAACAGGCGCAAGCGTGGGGACCGCGGCGACGAGATTAGAGAACGAGACACCGCGCGCGTGAGCGGCAGCAAGCGCTGCCAGCAGGTTCAGAATGTTGACTTCTCCCGCGAGGCGCGAGGTGAGCTGGGCGGCGCCGGCGGGAGTTTCGAGCGTGAAGGCTGCGCCTGAAGGAGTAAGCGTGTATTCTGTGGCGCGCCAGTCACCCGTCTCAATTCCATAGGTGCGGATCTCGGCGCCAGCATTTCTTGACGCATCCGCAAGCGCCTCAGCCCGTGCATCGTGGGCATTGATCACGGCGACGCGCGGAGCAGGATAGACCACGCCGTCGAAGAGCAGCCGCTTGGCGGCGAAGTACTTGTCCATCGTCTGGTGATAGTCGAGGTGATCGCGGGTGAGATTGGTGAACACCGCGACGTCGAATGGAATGCCGATCATTCGGCCCTGGTCGAGCGCATGGCTTGAAACCTCTGTGACCAGCTCCGATGCGCCTCGCGCAACGCCTTCGGCCATCAGCTCAAACAGGTCGCGCGACTCCGGCGTGGTGTGGATGGACGGGCGCATTTCGCCGGCGACGTGGTATTCAATGGTGCCAATGAGAATGGTGGGGCGCGCGTCGGCGTTGAGCAGCGCTTCTACGAGGTATGCGGTGGTTGTTTTGCCGTTCGTTCCCGTGATGCCGGTGGCGGATAGCCTGCGTTCGGGATGGCCGAAGAAGGCGGCCGATGCCTGGGCGAGGGCGTGGCGTCCGTGCTCGACTTCAAGGACCGGCAGGCCGGGGTGGTAAGTGAGCAGATGGTCGAAGGTCTGCGCAGAGTCAGTGATGATGCCGAGCGCGCCGGAGGCAATGGCCTTGTCGACAAATCGATTGCCATCGGTCGAGCCGCCCTTCATGGCGACGAAAACCGCACCCGGCCGCACACGGCGCGAGTCGTACTCAATCCCGGTAATGGGCGCGGCCGATGCGCCGCTTGAGCCAACGGCGGTGATTTCCGCGATGAGATCGTTCCAAATCATCTTGAGGTTAATTGTAGATTGCAATTTGAGATTGGTTGATCGTATGTGCGGAGGTGGGTGCTCGTCGGCACGAAATGGCGATGATGGCGACCATGATTCCAGGTCAGTGGTTTTGGAATTGCTGATCCTGCGAAGCGGGTGGTGCCGGCTGGCTGTCCAAAACCTGCCGGAGATTGTCTTCGAGGATTCCGATTTGACTGGCTGCGATGTGGTTGTTATCGAGGTAGATGGAGACGCCGTTGATCTGTGTGATGCACATGGCGCTGCTGCAAAGGCTCTTGCGGGGATCGAAGACATCGGCACCGGAAGTTCTCGTCACGTCGAGGATTTGTTCCCGGAGAACGGGTGAAGTTGAATCTTTCGGGATGCCGGTAATTCCAAATCTGGAGAAGACCGCATTCTTGATTTCGAGATTCGGGATCGGCTTGTCGTATATCGGAAATGGAAGGCATATGAGCACACGCTTCCCGCCTGTATTCAGCCGGTGAATCTGGTCAGATAAGTCCGAGAGAAAGAGGCGGCGAATCTCATCGAGAGAAACGGTGCGGACGCATTTTCCGTTCACAGATGGACAGATCGAGTTCTCACTATAGGCCCACCATGTGCTGAACCCGATAAACACTGTGTCGATATCGTCCATCGCGGCGCGCTCCATCACGAGACTGGAAAATGTGTCGCAATGGTATTCTTTCCGCGTATCATTCATGTGCTCAGCTGGCGGGCACGAGTTCGCAACGGCAAAGACGGCGCCGCGGCCTTGCAACTCCCCGTTGTTATATAAGTGTTCGACCGCGGGATATAGCTGCTGGACGTGGGAGTCGCCCCAAAACAGGATCTTCTTGGCTGCATTGGGTCCAATATTGCAAAACTCAATATCGGCCAATCGGTGGGGATCTGTTTTCCAGTTTGAGCAGGCCTCTGGATTGTCATGCCGCCGGGTGGAGTTTTCGAGAACAATCTGTCTTGTGGCGGCGTCATAACGCTGCGGCAAACCATTCGTTCTATAGATGATGAGTCCGAGGGCGAGAGACGCGAGGCTTGCTGCAAGGCCCAAGGAGAAGACCTGGCGCCTAGAAAATGCTGAGCCGTGGCCGCGGAAGGGGCTCTCAGCGAACTCGAAGGAGATAAATGCCATGAGGACGGAGCTGGCGATGACGCAAACGGTGGCGGCTCTACCCAGATTGCCAAGGAGAAAGTATTGACTAAACACAATCAGCGGCCAATGCCAAAGATAGAGAGAATACGAAATGACACCGATGAAAACGAGCGGAGGAAAGGATAGAAGGGCGTTCGTCCATGTGGTGGCAGCTTGTTCACCGGCATAGATGATGAGCCAGGCGCCAAAGCAAGGGAGCAATGCGCTCGGGCCGGGAAAACGCGTCTGGCTGGTGAACAGGAAATCGGCGCACAGGATCAGCACGAGCCCGGCCGCTGCGAAGAGTTCGCGAACAAAGCGCATCTTGATTGGCGGCACAGCCTTCAAAGCGAGAAGAGAGCCCATGAGCAGCTCCCAAGCACGCGAGGAGAGCATGTAGAAAGCGACGGACGGATTGCGATAGGTTAACCAGATGCTTAGAGCAAAAGAGAGGATGGCTATCACGAAGAGAAGCTGCGCCGCGCGCTGCTTTGCCCATCGCGTGAGAAAGAGTAGAAGAGCAGGAAAGAGAAGATAGAACTGTTCCTCGACAGCTAGGGACCAGGTGTGCAAGAGAGCTTGAAAGTCAGAGATATTGGTGAAATAGCCGCCCGTCGCAGAATGGTGGAGGAAAAAGAAGTTACTGAGGAAGCATGTCGTGGCAACCATGGCCTTGGCAAAGGTCAGGAAATCTTCAGGAGCGAATACGATCGCCGCGATGAACGTGCAAACGAAGAGGAGAAAGAAGAGCGCGGGAAAGATGCGGCGCACTCTTCGTTCATAAAACGATATAAATGAGAACCGTTCCGACGAGATATCTTTGGCGATGATGGAAGTAATGAGATAGCCGGAGATCACGAAAAAGACATCGACACCGACAAACCCGCCGGGAACCCCCGGGACTTTCGCGTGAAAGAACAAGACCGATAAAACGGCGACGGCGCGCAGACCGTCGATGTCTGGACGGTATTGGCTGGAGCGGGCGAGCGTGGATTGGAACGTGAAACGCATGGCGTGTTCGCTAAAGCCTGGCCGAATTGGTGAAAGTTCATCTCCGCAGTTCCAACGGTACGGGATAAATCCGAAGAAAGAGATTCATAAGATTCGACGACAATATCGCAGGGGTAACACAGGACCAACCAGGTATTCTTTCGGCACGGCGACATTGCCTAGAAGCCCGTGGTTTCGGCTGTCCGGTGTTTCCAATGATTTTTCGATCATACAATTGCACGTGCCGGGCACGAAAGAAGGGGAAGGGATTCTATCGTTCGCAGCGGACGACGATTTTAGTGCCGGGGGAAACCATGGAGCCAGGAGCGGGAGCCTGCTGGCGCGCCATGCCGTCGCCTGCGATCTCCACTTGAAGCCCGGCGATGCCGGCTTGCTCAATCACTTCGCGCACCGGGAGTCCGATGAGGGTTGGAACGCGCAGCTGATTTCCAGCAGCGATCACAACAGCATTGCCCGCAGGCGGATCAGCGCCGGGCGGCTGAGAGGAGTGGGGGAGGGCATTGGGGGAGGGAACTGGAGAAGCGCCGGCTTGGGAATTTGCAGCAGCGGCGGCAGCTTGCGATGGAGGTGCGGATGGCACAGGCGCTGCTGGCGCGGTGCGAAGCGGATCATCGCTGGGCAGATCGTTGGCGGCCTGGTAAAGAGCCTGGATGTCATCGTCTGGAGTTGACGCGTCGTCTTCGGTGACAGGCGCCTGTTTTGTTGAGACTGTGGTCTCGGGCCGAACATCGATGTCGTGCGGAACGCCGAGATACTCAAGCACCTCCTGCGCCACTTCAGCAAACACCGGCGCGGAAACCGCAGTGCCGTAATAGTCGCCGTGAGGTGAATCGATCACTACGGCGATGGAAACAACCGGATTGTTGACCGGCGCAAAGCCTACGAACGAGGCAATGTGCATGGTCTTTGAATAGAGATGCGTGACGGGGTCGATTTTTTGCGCGGTTCCTGTTTTGCCGGCGGAGGAATAGCCGTCGAGCTGCGCCGGCTTTCCGGTGCCGTAGAGCACCACCCCTTCCATCATCTTGCGCATTTGGGCGGCAGCCAGTTCACTGATCACCCGATGCGCGCCAGTCGGCAGAGGATTGGGGACTTCCTCATCCGGCTTGAAGGGCGACGGATGCAGCACCTCTGAAACCTGCTTGACCTGGGGCTGGGCCGCCGCCGGAGCAGGGTTCTGATCTTGCGGAGTTGAGCCATCCTGGCCTGGTGTGAGGATATGCGGAGCAAGATACGTGCCGCCATTGGCGATGGTGGAGGCCATCGATACCAGTTGCAGCGGAGTGACGGCTTCTTCCTGGCCGATGGCGACGTAGCCGATGGACGCCGGCTGCCAGTACTTGACGGGACGCAGCAGCCCGCGCGTTTCACCGGGCAGTTCGATGCCGGTGCGCTGGCCAAAACCGAAAGCGCGAATGTAGTTGTAGAGGCGATCGGGTCCGAGCTTCATCGCCAGTTTGATCACGCCTACGTCGCTGGAGCGGGCAAGAGCGGTGGCCACGGAGACGGTGCCGATGCCGCGATCGCTCTTGTCGTCATGGATCACCCGGCCGAAGAGATTAATCTGGCCGCCCTGGCAGTCGATCATGTCGTCGGGCGTGGCTACTTTCGCATCCATCGCTGCGGCATAGGTCACCAGCTTGAACGTGGAACCGGGCTCGTAAACATCGCTCACCGCGTGATCGCGCAGAAGCGCGGGATTGGTGTGGCGGAACTGGTTGGGATTGTAGGTGGGGCGAATCGCAAGAGCGAGAATCTGGCCGGTGCGTGGGTCTTGCACAACAACGGTGCCGCTGAGCGCCTGGGTCTTCTCCATGGCGTGATCGAGCGCGCGCTCGGCCATAAACTGAATGTTCTCGTCGATGGTGAGCTTCAGGTTGCGGCCAGGCTGCGGATCACGCTCGCTTGATCCCAGAACTTTGCGGCGCGCGTCCATGGCCGCATACATCAGCCCGGGACGGCCGTGGAGTTCGCCGTCGAACTTTTCTTCAAGGCCTCCAAGTCCGTCGTCATCGACACCCACGTAGCCCAGCGCCTGTGCGGCAAGCTGGTTATCAGGGTAGAAGCGCTGGAACTCTTTTTGGAAGTAGATGCCCTTCATGTTGAGGGCCCTGACTGCGGTTGCAACCCTGGGGCTCACGCGGCGCGCGATCCACGCGAAGTTCCGGCCTCCATTGAGACGCGCTGCAATTTCATTCGGCGTCGTGAGCGCATCTTCGGGATCGATGTGAACGATTGCCGCAAGGGTGCGCGCGGCAGCCTGCTTATCGTCGATCTGGCTGGGATCGGCGTAGATGGAGTCAACGAGCACGGTCATGGCCAGCTCGCGCATGTTGCGGTCATAGAGGACGCCGCGGCGCGGAGCCACTTCGAAGGTCCGCTCCTGCTGCTTTGCCGCACGCTCCACAAAGTTCTGATGACGCACGATCTGAAGCCAGAACAGGCGGCCCGAGATGGCGCATGCCCAGATGAAGAAGAAGATGCAGACGGCGAAGAAACGCGAGCGCCTGAAGGGAACGGACCGCGGTGTGGTGCCACGGCTGCGGATAGGTTGGACGGCTGCCGACATTTTCAGCGACTAGCTCCTAGCTTCTAGCCTCTAGCTGCATTCCCGTCATGCACACTTTCTGTGGTTCCTCGGTGCGCCTTGCTTCCTGCCAGATTCCTTCCATCGCAGCGCTCGTCAGCCTCTTTTAGCTAGGAGCTAGAAGCTAGCAGCTAGGAGCTTGCTTTATTGCGCCTGTGGAACAGCCTGTGCCAGCGTGGGGGAGCCGGAATCAGGACGGTCGCTGGGATAAACCACCTGGCCGGCCTGCGGCTCGGCGAGGCCATACTGGTGCGCCATTTGATCGATACGTGCCGGCTGCGTGAGCTGGGCCTCGCTCAGATGCAATTGGCGATTGTCTTCGCGCAGCTGATCAAGCATCTGCTTCTCGGTCTCCACGCGGTAGCTGGTTTCAATCGCGGAGAAGTGCTGCAGGCCATAGACCATGATGAGCGAAAACAGCACGGTGGCAGCGGCCGCAAAGACGCGCATTTCCCGCACGCGCACCGGGTCTGAAGCCTTGACGATGCGCGTGTTGTCAAAGTGCTTGGCAAAGAAGAACTCCGGTGT
The DNA here is from genome assembly GCA_963751285.1 of uncultured Acidobacteriaceae bacterium. GTDB lineage: Bacteria > Acidobacteriota > Terriglobia > Terriglobales > Acidobacteriaceae > Telmatobacter. The sequence goes on from CAVVUE010000028.1 coordinate 20,637, forward strand.
GCGCACGCGACGGCGGCGCTGGGCCTGTTGCGCCATCAATTCTGCATTTCGCTCAGCGATCCGCGCGCCCCAGTTGCGTCCGGATTCAAAATAAGTTGTTGCACATGCCGCCATGAAGCTCTCCTTCATCGAGCAGGGACGTAGGGACTAGGGACTAGAAAACTGCCAGCACCAAATTGCAAGGCCAGCTCGAAATTCGTGTACGTTTCGCTCATCCCTATGCGCCAATCCTCTAGTCCCTAGTCCCTACGTCCCTGGTTTCTGTTCTTTCCACCGCTCTCAGCTTTGCACTGCGTGAGCGCGGGTTACGGTTGATCTCTTCTTCGTCGGCGGTCACGGGTTTTCTGGTCAAGCTCTTCCAGATCCCCTGCCGTACGCCTTCCCGGAAACTGTCCTTTGCGATGCGATCTTCGAGACTATGAAAGCAAATCACTATGAGCTTGCCGGAGGGCTTAAGCAAACTTGGTGCGGCCCCAAGCAACGCCCGGATTTCGTCCAATTCCCGATTCACAAAAATTCGAAGCGCTTGAAAGGTCCTGGTTGCCGGGTGAAGGTGTTTCATTGGCGGGACGGCTGAAGCTACGATCCTCGCTAACTGCACCGTGGATGTAACCGGCCGCCCCCGCACAATGGCTCTGGCGACTGTCCGCGACCTCCTTTCCTCACCGTATTCGTAAATGAGATTTGCCAGCTCACGCTCGCTCATCTCATTCACCACTTGATAGGCGGTCACCCCGGAACGCGTGTCCATTCTCATGTCCAACTGGGCATCCGCCTGAAAACTGAATCCTCTGCGCGCCTCATCGAATTGCAGGCTGCTCACGCCAAAGTCGGCGAGCAATCCATCCACTGAGGCCGGCTTCACGTGCTCGGCGATTCGGCTGAACGCCTCGCCGAAAAACTCCACTTGCGGCGCCTGGCTCCCTAACTCCTCGCCAACTGCTGCCAGCCGCGTTTTCGCCAGCTCCAGCGCCTCGGGATCGCGATCAAATCCAATCAACCGCCCCGCAGGTCCCAGGCGTCGAATAATGCCTTCGGCATGGCCCGCAAGTCCAAGCGTGCAGTCGACGTAAGTCCCGCCCGGCCGCACGCCGAGAAAATCCATCGCGACTTCAAAAAGAACCGGCACATGGCGTCGCTGCGTCTGCGTCATGCGCGCCCCCTGGGGGGCTTACGAACTGCGCTCCTGGGCCAGAATCCCGCCCACCGCCTTGCGGTCGTCCGCCGTCAGGGACTTTGCGGGGAGATTCTGCTCAAAGTGCGCTCGGTTAATCACCTCAAGGTGCGTGATCTTGCCCATCACGGCAAGGTCGCCTTCCAGCTTGGCCGCGGTGCGCAGGATCTGCGGAAGCATGATCCGGCCCTGGGCGTCCATCTTCACTTGCTGGCCGTAAAAACTCGTCATATCCAGGTATTTCGCGACTGCGTCGTTCATCGCGCTGTGTTTTGCCAGCAGCGACTCATTCTTTTCCCACTCCGCCAGCGGCCAGATCTGCGCGCGCTCGCCATCCTCGCTCGTCACGTACAGGTCGATCACGTTCGCGGCGTCCAGCAATTGCTTGAAGGGGACCGGCAGCTTAAGCCGCCCGCTCTCCTCGACCTTTGCCGGATGGTTGCCGCGAAACATTTGCTTGCCTCAAAACTCTTTCTGCCGGTAAGATTGCCCAGTTGCGGACCGGCCAGTCTTCCAGGGAGCCCGTCGTTCAGGGTTAGCCAGGCTGGTTCCCCAGCGTGCCCAAAGCCCTTAAAGCAGTTGAAAAAGAAGAAAACGGAGTAAACTCAGGATGAAAAAGGGCCGATAGATTCCAAGAAACTCCATTCAGCTCCAATTTCTTCCATCTCGGTGATAGTATCCCCGTTCTGCATCCCCGCCAAGCGAAAAAACGGTGGAAACTGTAGAAAAATCAGGCGATTCAGATTAAATCCGACTAATTGATGATGATTTTTCAGGCACCACAAGATGTGGTGTTTACTGCTCTGATTCCCCCGCTGGACAGCCCCGTCCGCCTGTGATAGGGGAACAAAAGGCGAAACCAACTCGCGCCGAGCCGCCACGTCCGGCGAAATTCCTTAGAAAGTTCCTGAGCTCTTTTTCCCTCACATTACGCATACCCAGACAAAGCAGAATTCATGACCGAAGGCCCGCTTCCCTTGTGCGACCATCACGGGCGTCCGGTCAGTCGCTGCTCCGCTACCGGATTTTCTATCATCCGTGTTCGCAAAGCTGATCCCGGTCAGCGGTCATTCTGACAAACAAGGCGCAACTCCCCCGCGCACTTGGCTCGATGGAGGTCCTATGCGTGCTTCTTATTTCCCCGCGTTGTTCTTTGCTGCCCTGTTCACGTTGGCTTTGACCGGCTGCTCCTCGAGCACGACCGGCTTGATGACGTCGCATGACGTTCAACCGCCTGTTTCCGGCGCGGCATTGCAAGGCAAAGTGCATGGCGGCCAGAACCCGATTGCGGGGGCCAGCGTGTATCTCTATGCGGCCAACACCACCGGCTACGGCGGCGCCGGCATTTCGCCGACGACCAGCAATCAGTCGATCTCGCTGCTCACCAGCGGAACCCAGGACGCCAGCGGCCACTATTTTGCGACGACGGGAAGTGACGGCAGCTTCAGCGTCACCGGCGACTACACCCGTCCCAGCGCGAACTCGCAGTTGTACCTGTACGTGGTGGGTGGCAATTCAGGGGCGGGAACAAATTCGGCCGCGGGGCTGCTGGCCGGGCTGGGAACATGCAGCGCAGTCGTGGCCTCGCCGCCGTATGTCGTCGTCAATGAGGTATCCACCATAGCCACGGCATTTGCCATCGCCGGCTTTGCGTCCAACGCCACTCATGTCTCGAGCTCCGGAACGACGCTGGCTTTGCAGGGCATTGCCAACGCCTTTCTCGCAATTCCGAACCTGGAGTCGTTGAACAGTGGCGTGGCCCTGGCCACGACCCCTTCAGGCATCGGAACCTCACCGCAGAAAACGCTCAATACGCTGGCCAACGTTCTGGCCGCGTGCGTCAACTCCACGGGGCCCAGCTCCAGCCCCTGCACCACACTTTTTGACAATGAGGCCAGTGACGGCCTTCCGACCGACACGGCCACGGCAGCCATTGCTCTTGCGCAAAACCCGGGGAAGGCCATCTCCACGATCTACGGTTTGCAGGTTGCGGGCGCGCCATTTCAGCCTTCGCTCACTGCGATCCACAACGACTTGACGCTTTCCATCAGCTACGCGACAAGCAGCCTGTTCAGGCCCAATTGGCCCGCGGTTGACGCCTCAGGCAATGTCTGGATCAGCAACGGAGCCACCAGTTCCGCCTTGAATAATGGTTCCCTCATGGAGTTCAGCCCGTCAGGACAGTTGCTCTCCGGCGCGAGCGGCTATAACGCCGGGCTTACCGATCCCTATCGAACCGTGATCGACAAATCGGGAAACATCTGGGTATTGAATGACAGCTCAGGCTCGTTCAACCTGGTCGAGTTCAGCTCCGCCGGCGCGTCCCTCAACAGCTTCAGCAGCGGGCTTAGCAACCAACCGGAAGACTTCGTATTTGACGCGTCAGGCAACATCTGGGTCGCCAACTTCACTGGCGGCACCGGGTCAACCCAGGGCTCCGTCATGGAGCTGAACTCTTCGAATGGCGCGGCGATCCTCAGTGGCATCACGGGCGGAGGCATCGACGGTCCCATTGGTCTCTCCATCGACATTGCCGGCCACATCTGGGTAGGGAATTTTTACGACGGCATCACTGAGGTGACCACTTCCGGCTCGGTCCTCAGCGGGACCAACGGCATCGAAGGCGCGGGCGGAGGGGATGAGGACGAATTCACCGCGATCGGCCTTTCGGGCGATGTCTGGGCGGTAGGCTACGAAGACGGCAGTGTGACCGAGCTGACTTCCTCCGGCTCCATCGTCGGCAGCGGCGACTACGGCGGCAGCAATTTCTATCCCAATGACGTCGCGACCGACGGAGCAGGAAACGTATGGGTGACGAACAGTGGCCAGAATAGCGTCCCCGAGTGGAGCCCCTCCGGATTTCCCATTGGCAATACGGGGGGAGCGAATGGATACACCGGCCCGTACATGGACGACCCGAACGGTGTGGCGATTGACGGTTCCGGAAACGTTTGGGTGGCCAACCTTGGAGCCACCGGTACCGCCGGCACCGTCACCGAATTCATCGGTGCGGCAGTGCCGATCGTGACTCCCGTTGTCGCCAACCTGCTCTCGCCCTACGGTACCGCGGACGTCAACAGGCCGTGAAGAGAAGAGATCAGAGAACCGGGAGAACAGGGAACAGAGAGATTACGCAAATGGGAGGGTGGAATATGAATCTGAAAAAAACACTGCTGATGTTTGGATTTCCATTAATGCTCGCCTCGACGGTTCCGCTGCGGGCGCAAACCGGGTGCACCGATTCGCCGGAGGATCCGACCATTGTGCTCGCGCTCGTAGGTGGAGCGGGTGCGCTGGTGGGCGGCGTCCTGGGGTCGATCCGGAGGAAAAGCTGCGGCCGGCGGGCGGAAAACAAAGACAGCGCCCTGTGAAAGATTTCTGAGCTCTTTTCCCTCGGCTTTGCGCATATCCAGACAAAGCAGAATTTTTTGACCGGAGCCCGCTTCCCCTGCACGACCGTCACGGGCTCTCGGTCTGGTGATCTCGCCGGCGCAGAGAATTGGCCGGCGAGCGCGAAGCCAAGACAGCGCTCCATGATCGCTGGTCAAGAGTGAAAGATCGCTCAACATTTTCTAGTTTCAGAAAGTGAAAAGAGCGCAGCTGTAACGTCCTGAGACGAGTTGAGACCACAGCTACTGGTTGACTCTCGCCTCCAACGGCAACCCAGTCTGAACAATCTGCCCCTGGCAAGAATTTTTCCGGATTCAGCTGGCGCCCAACCTCAAGCCAAATTGCACTGGAGGAGACAATGAAACATCTCAATGAATTGGGGGCGCAGCTTAACAAAATCGGACGCTGCGCTTTAGTGGGGATGCTCTCGGGGATGCTGGTGGGGCAGGCGGTTGCGCAAGGCGCGCCGGCTACAACACCGCAGGCTCCGATACAACAGGCAACCAGCGCCAGCGCGAGCGCTATGCAAACGCCAGCGGCGAACCCGGCTCCGTCCGCACCAGTGGCCGCATCGCAAGCCAGTGCGCTACCGGATGCACCCGCGGCGCCAACCGAGTCGGCCAGCTCGAGCATGCCGGCGGATATGAAGGCGATGTTCGACGATGCCAGCCAGCAGAATCTTGAGCCGGCTCAATCGACGACCAAAAAGGGAGTCCAGCGGCCGGGCATGCTGGTCCTGGGAATCGCTGGAGTGCCGCTCATCGTTTTGGGCGCCATGATTTTTTCGCTCAACGTGGGTTCGAGCGGCAAGGCTAACGGCTTGCGGAATGGCCTTGGCACGGCATTCCTGGCGCCCGGCGCAGCCATGTCGGAATTTGGTTTCTACTTTGCGTTTCACAAAAAGAACCAGTAAGAGCGGAAGTGAGCGCGGCATTCAGAGGGTCTTCGCCATGGGCGAAGGCCCTCATGCATTTTGTGGTGAAGCGAAGAAGCCAGAGAATCAGTGGGGTCCGCTCCACAGGGGAAAGACGCAGTGCGCCCAGCGCAATGCAATCTATATAAAGTGCGATGCCCGCCTGTGAAGGTTGTGTTACTTTCGCGCTCTCATGCGGCTGCGTCCGCGGTCGATGATCACCTGCAGCAGGTAAATGAAAACCAGGATATTGATAGCCAGCAATCCGACGCGAATCCAGGTGAGTCGCCGAAAAACCTCGATCATCTCCAAAGGCAGGAACGACGCGGTGATGGCCAGCGTGAGAAATTCGCCCCATGCTTGCTCGAGATAGAGGCCAATGCCTTCAGTGAGCGTAACGGCCGCATAGCAGTATGCCACAAAACCGATGCGCCGCAGCACTGGGTCGTTGATGAGCGAGGCTTTCTCAAGTATGAAGTTGACCAGGCGCGACTCGGGATTGAATCGAAGGTGATGGGCGAGGAGCACGACCTGGTCGGCAATGTCTTTGTGGAGCAGGCGATGCGCGCCCATGCCGATGGCGACAAACAGAAGGGCATGCAGAAACTTGTAGAACGCGATAAGGAGGAGCCAGCGGTTATGGTGCTGGCGCCCTGAACGGGTTCGGAGGGGATTGCGAGGCATGAGGGCGGGAATCAGTCGCTGTATTCAAGGGTAAATGATGCGGAGTGACGGAGGAAGTCAGGGGTTTCACAGTTTGGGGAAAAACTCACGGCATCGAGAGCCTTGTATCAGGGCGCGAATTTGGGCGTGCCGAAAGTGGAAAGTGCCTTGGATCGGCGTGCAGGGTTCTTGTACTATGGCGGGGCAGGTGAGATCAATATGAATCTCTGGACAGAATGCGCTGAAGTGCGCAGACGCGGAGGCGCGAGGTTGGCGCGACTGCCCTGCGCGGGATTCTTGCTGCTGATGGTTCCGCTTCTGCCGGCGCAGATGACGAACGCCAAAGCGCAGGATCTGCGCGCCAGGATCAAGGCGGCGTTGTTCGTTCCGCAGCCTCTGCCGGCGCTCGATGTGCAGAACTACGGAAGCTTTGCGGCGGGGCCGGGGGTGATCGCGGAGCGCGTGACTTATGCGACTGAGTACGGGCTGCGCGTTCCGGCGATTCTGTACCGGCCGGAGAAGATTCACGGAAAGATTCCCGGCCTCTTGGTAGTGAATGGCCACGGCGCAGACAAAACGAGCTGGTACTCGTGGTACACCGGCGTGGAGTACGCGCGAGCCGGCGTGATGGTGCTGACATACGACCCGATTGGCGAAGGCGAGCGCAACGATGACCATAAAGACGGGGTGGGAGAACACGACAAGCTGATCGATGTGCCCGGAGTTCCGCAGCGCATGGGCGGCCAGATGATGACGGATGTGTTGCAGGCGGTATCGTATCTCGCGAGCCGGCCCGAGGTGGATGCGCGGCGAATTGGCGTTCTCGGATTCTCGATGGGCTCGTTTGTGGTGTCGCTGGCGGGCGCCGTGGATCCCCGCATCCACGCAGTGCTGCTCACCGGCGGTGGCGATCTGGATGGGCCGGGAGGCTATTGGGACTCAAGCCACGCGGTGATGTGCCAGAGCGGACCCTATCACGCTCTCGAGTTTCTGGGCGACCGCGGGGCCGTGCTGTTTGCGCTGCAGGCGAAGCGCGGCCCGACGTTCATCATCAACGGCACCAAGGACACGGTGGTAGCGATTCCGCAACACGGCCCGGACTTCTTCGCTGATTTGAGCAAGCGGACGATCGCAGAGCTCGGCTCGGAGAAGAATGTGTTTACAACCTGGTTCGATCCCGGCGCGAGCCATCGGCCGGCCTGGGTGACGAAGCTTGCCGCGACGTGGCTGGATGAGAACCTGCACTTTGCCAACTGGAAGGCGAAGCAGATCGCGGAGCTGCCAACAATCCGGATCGGTGACTGGGCCGCGAAGAATGACGTGATCCTGAACAAGAGCGCGCAGCGCGAAGATCGCGATGCCGGGCTGGTGGCCATTGACGTCGGCGTGCCCAAATTGACACCGGAGCAGTTGAGCGTGTTGCCGATGGCGGAGTGGGAGAAGCACAAGAACGATTTTGTGTACTCGGTGTGGGCGCGCGATGCCATTGCGGACGCGGAGAAAGATAAGCAACAGCTTAACGGGCCAGCAAGCAGGCCAGACGGCAAATGAGCAGCCAAGCGAGGTGGCGCGTCGTCAACTCCGCCGGTACTACTTTTTCAAATGCAACAGTGAATCACGGTCGACGACTTCGCCGTTGAGGATGAGCGTGGAGATGCGGCGCGCATTCCAGACGTTTACCGTGGGGTCGCCGTCGACGACAAGAACGTCGGCGCGCCGGCCAGGGGCGATGAGCCCGAGCTCGTTCCAGCCGAATTGCAGCGCGTAGTTGTTGGTGGCGGCAGCCAGAGCTTCACGCGGTGAGAGCCCGAGCCGGACGAGCATCTCAAGCTCTGTATGAAGCGAGATGCCGGGCATGGTGCCCATGGCGTCGGCGCCAGAACCGGCAAGGTAATGCGGGAAGGCCGAGAAAATGGTTCCGTTGATGTGCCAGAGCCGCAGCGCGGTCTGGCCGGCCTTCTTTTGCAGATCCTCCTCCATCCAGCGCTGGGCGACATTTGGCAGCCGGTGTGACCAGGTGGGCAGCGGGTACATCATCTCGCCGGTAGCACGATCGGTGGGGTGAAACATGCGGTCGGGATCGAGAAGCGCCGCGGCCGGCTCTTTCCACAGATCGCGATGCTCGGGCAGTTCGACGTAGTAAAGGCTGAACGTGGGCAGCAGCGCTGCGTGGTGCGCGGCGAGGAAGGTCGCGTAGTCGCGCAGCCGGGAATCGGTGGGCGGAATGCGTTCGGAGTAATCGTAAGCGGTGACGGCCGAAGGACCATTCGGATCGTCGACGAGCGGGCTTTCGAGCTCATCGGGAATCACCCCGAGGTCGTAGCGGTCCATGTGCACGAGCGCGTCTACGCCGGCCTCGACGCCCACGCGGTAAGGTGTGGAAACAAAGATGCCGTATGTGGCCAGGCCCAGGTCGTGAGCGCGCGCAATGATCCACTGCGAATTTGCGGCAGTGAGATGCGGCGTGAGCAGCAGAACGCGCGTGCCCAGGCGCTTCGTATCGACCATCTGGCGCGCCGTGTCTTCAGGGCTGAGCTCCACCGGGTGCGCGCCCTCGCGCAGCATCGAAACCCATTCCGGATGGCGCGCCAGCAAGCTCCAGTTGTCGGTAACGCCGATGGTGTCAATGGCATAGATGTGCGGGCTGGGCTGCGCGCTGAAATCAATAAAGCCATGCTCGCTGTCGGCGCGCGCCACCACGGTGGTCACGCCCATATAAAGGTTGGCGTTGGCCTGTGCCTGCGAATTCATGCCGGCGAATCCGTCAATCAGTCCGGGGATGATGAATTTTCCAGTGCAATCAATGATGCGCGCGCCCTTGGGGATTTCGACTGCGCCGGGAAGGCCCACATTGGAAATCAGGTTCCCCTCAATCACGACGATGGCGTCGGGAATGTCGCGCGCGAAGTGACCCCAATTCGTGACATCGACCACCGTGCCGCCGACAAGAACCAGGGGAACAGAGGGCGCATTAGGCTCAACTTGCGAAGAATGGGCCGGGAACGAGACCAGAGCCAGTCCGCATGCCAACGCCAGAAGATAACGATCACATCGCATCGGATAAACAGTCTGTTGTGGATTGTCGCACAACCGATTCGGACGATGACTTGCGGCAGGCCGGTTGGGTCTGCGGCGCACGGAGCTGAGAGCTGCTCAGCGCAGCCGCTGCGGCGATGATCAAAACGGGAAAGCACTCGAGCGTGTAGCGCGGTTCGGGGTTCTGGAGCGTGCCCAGCAGAATGAATCGCAGCACAAGATAGGCACCCAGCATCCACCCCCAGGGCACGCGTCCGCGAATGAAAGCCCAGGCCGCCGCGGCCACATAAAAGAGATCGATGAGGCCAAGCAGAATGGCGCAAATCGTTTGTCCGGGATGTTCTCTCCAGCGCCACCAGAAAACATCCAGATAGAAGGCCTCCGTGCGCGGGCGGAGCAGCATGTCGCCAACGCGAAGAATGGGAAGCCCAATGTAATAGCGGATCGGATGGGCACGAATGCGTTCGGCGGCGAGCGCGGCAAACCGGCTGTCGATCGCAGGAGTAAGCGACAAAGTCCGGTTGTAATCTGCAACGAGCGCCAGCGTTTGCGGGCGCTGCTGTGGCGAGTCAAAGACGCGTGGCGGCAGGTCGGCGAGATCGATCGGAGCGCCGGGAATATTCCAGACCACGTTGGCCGTTGTCACAAACTCCACGGACCAGGTGCGCAGCCACCGCGGCACGCCGGTCAGGGCCTGTTCTCCTGGATCGTTGATGAATCGCGGCGCGAGCGGCTGAAAAACGTGGAACTGCTCCCAATTGCGCAGCGTCCACGGAACCAGCGGTAACAGCGCTGCGAGCAGAAAGGTCGCTGTCGCTCCCACGGCGCAGCGCACCGGCGTAAGCAGCCGATAGACCACCGCAGGACGGCGCTGCGTATAGAAGAAAATGCCGAAGGCGAGAGCCAAGACCAGAAGAACTCCGTCAGGGCGAAGCAGTGTGGCTAAAGCAGCGGCCAAACCAGCGAGGATAAGTGCCCTTCGGTCCCGGCAGCCATTCCATTCAGCGTCCAATGCGCGGCCAGCCGCATACACGCCGAGCGAAACAGCGAAGACGGAGAGGCACTCAGCAAGTGCGATACCGGAGTAGGCGGCAGTGAAGGGACAAAGCATGGCCAGCGCCAGGGCGATTTCGCCGGCGCGCGCAGAAAAATGACGGCGAGCGAAAACTGCGACCAGCACTCCCGCCGCAACATCGGCTCCGGCCTGAACCACGAAGACAGCATTGAACCAGGAACTCGGCCAGAAGCGCGCGAATAGCTGTTCGAATATGGCGAGAAAAATGGGATATGCGGGAAGGCGAAAGAGGCTGGGTGCGATATCACCGCCGTTGCTCAGGCCGTAGATGCCGTGATGGAGCAGGTTATGACCGAGTTGGAGGTAGTCCAGCGTGTCGTCATCAACCGGGCGTGGAAAAACGATGAAGATGATGCGCAAAGCGAGACCCGCAGCGATCCAGAGCAGCCAGCGGCGCGGCCAGCGGAACGAGCGGACGAATGAGGGCATGAATGGAGGATACCGCAGCAGCCAACAGCGATCAGTGATCGGGAGCGGGCCAGTTTCGATCTGCTTTTGAGAGGATGAGGCTTCATTCAATGCGCAGGGCCTGCACAGGGTCGATCGAGGCTGCGCGCCGCGCCGGAATGATGCCGGCGATCGCAGCCGCGAGCAACAGCACTCCAATGGCGACGACCATCACCGGCACATTCACGCTTGTAATCTCAAAAAGCTGCGACTTCACGTACCGCACACAGAACACTGCGACCGGGACTCCGATGGCGAGACCGGCGGCTGCCTGCAGCATGGCTCCGCGCATGATCATTGCGATAACGCGGCTGCGCGCTGCTCCAAGCGCCATGCGGACGCCGATCTCCGGCGTGCGGCGGACTGCGGTATAGGCTGTGACGCCATAAAGGCCGATGGCGGCGAGCACCAGCGCAAGCAAGCCGAAGAGCGAAGTGAGGCGCGCGATCAGCCGCTCTTCGATGAAGCGGTCGTCAATCTGCTGCTGGAAGGTTTGGAACTTCACGATCGTGAGGTTCGGATTGATGCTCGCCAGGGTGCTGCCCACGATCTTTTCAAAGCCGGGAATCGGGCGGCTCGTCTCAATCACCAGGGCTCCGGCGTACATGGATTGGTCTTTGTCGATGGAAAAGTTAGGATCGTTGGCGCTGCCGGCACGCTGCGTGAGCGGTAGAAAGTACATGGCGTGGTTTCTCCAGTAGACGCTTGTGTAAGTGGTGTCCTCCACCACGCCCACGATCTCATGTGCTCCATCCATGCCGGCGTGGCCGGGGCCGGAAAAACCAAAACGATGGCCGATCGGGTTGCGGTTGCCGAAGAACTGCTTGGCGAATTCTCGATTGACGACGGCGACCGGCGGCGCATTCAGCGTGTCTTGCCGCGTGAAGCCGCGGCCCATCACGACGTGGGCGCCGACCGAATCAAAATACTCCGGAGTGGCTTTCACCCAGGATGCGCCTTTGTTCAGGTCCGGCTCGCCCTGAACCTTTACGCCAGATCCCCAGTTGTTATCCTCCATTGGTGTGTAAGTGGCGAGGCCAACTTTCAGAACGCTGGGAATGGCGTGGAAGTTGTCCACGATGGTCTGGTAGAGGGGCTCGACTTCTGTGTTCTTGTAGCCGGCCGCTTGCGGATTGATGTGCGCGATGTAGCGATTCGTCGCATCCAGTTTCATGTCCACGTTCTTGGCCTTGTTAAGGCTCTGCGCGAACAGGCCCGCGGCAACCAGCAACACCAGGGAGAGCGCGGCCTGCAGCACAACAAGTACGCGCTGCAGCAACGATGCTCCGTGCGCGGTCGTACGCGCGTTTGAGCGCAGGGCTTCAGCGGGCTGCGTGCGCGCAGCCATCAGCGCCGGCGCGAGGCCAAACAGGATCCCCGTAATCAGCGAAAGCGCAAAGGCAAAGCCGATGACCAGCGGCGAAGGCGAAGCCGTGACCGGCATGTCGTGCTGATTCGGAAAGGCGAGCGCCAGCAGCGCGTGCGCCCCGAGAAAGGAGAGGGCGAGCCCCAGCAGGCCGCCCATCCCCGCAAGCAGAATGCTCTCCGTAAGAAGCTGGCGCACAATACGGCCGCGTTGCGCGCCAAGAGCTGCGCGGATGGAGAGTTCTGCGCGGCGGCTCATGCCGCGCACCAGCAGCAGGTTGGCGACATTGGCGCATGCGACCAGAAGTACCAGTGCGGTGATCCATTGCAGCAGCTTCAGGTGGTCCTCGTAACCTTCCTGCATATTCTGGATGCCGCCGCCGCCGGGAGTGAGCACCACGTGGGTGCGGGGCAGAACCTTCTGCGCGCGCTGATCGGTAAATGTCTTGAGCGGCGCAAACTCATTCTTGAGCAGTGTGCTGGCCTTGGCCTGGAGGGCCGGCAGGGAAGTTCCCGGCTTAATGCGGCCGATAATGTAGGCCCATTGCGTGTCGGGATCGGTGAAGTACGGTGCGCCGATCACTTGGTCCATCGCATTCATGGGAAGGAAATACTTCGGCGGATTGGTATCGATGCGGTCCCCGTAAAATCCCTTTGGCGCAATCCCAATAATTGTGACCGGCTTGGTATTGATGTAGAACGCGCCTCCCACGACGCTCTTGTCGCCTGCATAATCCTGCTGCCATGCGTCGTAGCTCATCACGGCGGTAATGGGTGCGCCCTTCTGGTCGTCGGCATCCACAAAGAGCCGGCCCGCCGCCGGGGAAAGACCAAAGACGCGGAAGTAGTTGCCGGAGACGAAGGTTCCCATGACCGACTTCGCTATGGTCTGGGGTCCGGCGCGGCGCACGGTGATGGGCCGCCAGGCGTAGCCAGACTCCATCGCGGCCAGCTCTTCAAACTCCGGCAGGTTCTTCTTGAACATGAAATAGGTGTCTGTGGCAAAAAGCGAGTAGTCTCCGTTGTCGTGCCAGCCGCCGTTGACGCAGCAGTCGTCTCTGTCGCCAATCCGGATGAGGGTTTTGGGATCGGTTACCGGCAGGTTATGCAGCAGGATGGCATTGACCAGCGTGAAGATGGCCGAGTTGGCGCCGATGCCGAGCGCGAGCGTGAGCAGCACGGTAGCGGTGAACCCCGGCGCCGCGCGCAATTGGCGGAATGCATAACCCAGATCCTGAAGCAGAACTCTCATCGCCTGGCCTCCACACACGTCGGATTGCACTCTCAAAAAGCATGCCACGTGCCAAAGGAATTGTCTGCTTGCTCTTGAAATAAATCGGTCAGCGATCCACCGGTTCTTCGGCTACTCGCCTAATGCATGGTTGCATAAACACGGTACGCTTCGATGGTGACTGTCAGCGGTGTTCCTCTAACCTGCGAAGTCTTAAGCAGCACTTCGAAATAAGGAAGGCTCGCGGCATGAAGCGTCTCGCGAAACGCGGAGAATTGATTGCCTGAAAGGAAGTCGCCGGCAGCTTCAGTCGCCTCGGCTGAAGTGCCCTCAATCAGCAAGATCTTTCCATCCTGGCCGGGATTGGGCAAAAACGCGACCACGCAATATCCCACCGAGTCGCTTGACTCGTAGACAGCCTGTTCACCCGCCTGCGGCGCGCGATTGGTCACGGTGGTGACGCCAAAGCCCTCGAACTTCGTGTTCTCGATGAAATTCAGCCGGCCCTCGAAAAGTTCCACCCACGGATTGGAAACCCGGCCGCCGATCAGAATCACGTTGTCCTGCTTGATAAGCGCAGGCATGTACTGGCGCGCGCTATACAAGTGGACGTTCTTTCCCTGCGGATCGAGCGCCAGGATGCGATGCGCCAGCTTGAATTCGCTGGTGTTTCCCAGGCTCTTGGTGGCGATCATGCTCTGGATGAATCGCGTTTCCGCGCTCGAGGCTGTGGTTGCCGGCGGCTCGAGATAGGTGCGATTCAGATATCCATAAAACGGCGTGGCCTGCTTGCTGATCTGCTCGATCAGAAGATAGGAGTCGTCGCTGAGCACGACATCCGTGTCGCGGTTTGAGTCGAAGAAGTTGGACCACAGCGCAGCCGCTGCTGGCTGCGCTTTCCATGGCGTGAGCGACAGCCGGGCAAGAGCCAGTGATTGGTTCGCATCATGCAGCCGGATCCACAACGCGGCACAGCAACCCGCCAGCGCCAGAACCACAACTGCGGCGGCCACGGGCAGCGCGAGTTTTCTGGCGCGACCCGTGGGCGGCGCGATCTCATCCCGCGTTTCGCGCGCGGTGGAGGGTAGCGCTTTGCCTGGCGCGACGCCGCCTGAAAGGTCGCTTTCCTTCGGGTTCGGTTCCGTTTGATTTCCCGCGAGGCCCGGCGCCACCGGAAGGGAGCGTGGGCTGAAGATCGGCCTGTAGCTGCCCAGCGCGACGGTGATCACGGTATCTTCTTGCTTGCCGTCAGTGGAGAAGTAGTTTTCCAGCTTCTTGCGCAGGTGTGCCATCTGCACCCGCACAATATTGTCATCGAGGGAATTGAAATCGCTGCGCCGCCCCAGGACCTGGTGCGCGATGTCGAATTCGTGAATCGGCTCTTCAGGATTCAGAATCGACTGGCGAACGATGAAGAGCAGCATATCGCGCAGTTGCGTCGCCCGATAGATTCCCGGGCTGCGCGCGACTCTCTCAGCCACCTTCCATCGCGGGTCACCCTGAAGAAGTGAAGCTTCTTCTTCGATCCCAACCCCGTTTTTGCGATTCCCGGCCACAATTCCATGTCCTGTTGGTGCGGTGATTATCGTCGACCCAACGATCGATTGACAAGAAAAATCAGGGATCAGATCGTTCAACCATCTGATTTAAAAGGATTTTAACGTAAACTTTTCGCTAAGAGCGCTACCGTAGCATTAAATTGACTGCCCATAGATAGGTACGCTCAGCAAGAGTAGATTGGCCGGTCAAGTAAATGGACCCGGACTCTCCCTTAATTCACCGCTCGACAGCGGCTTCCAACCGAGCCGGCTTTTTATCACTCACACCGGGCCGACAGCAGGTCAGCAACGACGACGATTTTGACGAGAAAAAATCGGTGTCGTGGGATTCCAACTCCACAGCACATCTCGTCCGGCCCAACCGTTTTTCCTCAGGAGGATTTTTCAGATGAAGAATTTAGCCAGCACTCTGATGACGCACAAGAATTCTCTCGAGAGCTGTCCATTCCGAGCAATCGCGTTTCTGCTCGCAGCGGCGATTCTCGCCATTCCGGCCTCAATGCCCGGCTTCGGCCAGGGCATCACCGGATCGATGACCGGAACCGTCACCGACCCCAGCGGAGCGGTCGTGGCCGGGGCCACGGTGACGGTGCGAAATGTCGACACCAACGCCGCGAGAATCGAGACAACTTCCGACGCGGGATCATACACAGTTACGCAGTTGCCTCCCGGTCACTACGCGGTGAAGGTCGACAAGACCGGATTCAAGACCTATAACCAAAGCGGCATCACCCTGGTGATCGACCAGGTGGCGCAGATCAATGCGCAATTGGCAGTGGGCTCTGAAGCGCAGAATATTGAGGTCACCAGCACCGGTCCGGTGATCCAGACTGAAGATTCATCGGTCGGCCAGGTGATTGACAGCCAGTCCATTCAAAATACGCCGCTCAATGGGCGGCTGAGCGTGATGGGATTGATTGCGCTTTCGCCGGGCGTCCAGGGTGTCGGCGCGCAGGACCAGCTTGCGGTGCGCGGCTTGACCTATGCAGTCGGCACTGGCAGCCGCAACGCCTACGGCGGCCTCGGGTCCACCCTGGATGGCGTAATCAACAAAGAAGTCACCCTGCAGCGCTCCGAGCCGGAGGTTCCGTCGCTTGATGCGCTTTCTCAATTCAAGGTGCTCACGACAGGCGCGCCGGCGGAATTCAACGAGCCTTCGCAAGTGATTGTTGTAACCGCCGGTGGCACGAACCAATATCACGGCGAGCTGCTGTGGTACAACCGCTCGAAAGGTACCGCCGCCAAGACTTACTTTGGCGGATCATCGAAGCGCCCATACTACGAAAGAAACGAATATGGCGGAAATTTCGCCGGGCCGATTACGATTCCCGGCCTCTATAACGGAAAAGACCGCTCGTTTTTCTTTGTGGCGTTTGAGGGATTCCGCCTGAACCAGTCGGCCAACGTCAACAGCCAGGAACCCACCTTGCTGGAACGGCAGGGCATCTTTACGGAATTCAGCCAGCAGATTATTAATCCCGCGACGGGTGTTGCGTTCTCGGGCCAGCAGATTCCCACCGGCCAGCAGAACCAGGTCTCGCTCAAATTGCTCAACCTGCTTTATCCCATGCCCACCGCCAGCGGAACAGGGACCAACACCTTCGAGCTGGTTCCTTACACCAGCCAGGCCAAGCGGTTCTCGCTCCGTGTCGATCACAAGCTCAGCGACAAGGACCAGATCCGTGGCACGTTCATGGAAGCGCTCTACGGGCCAAATCCCGACGTAGGTTCATCGAGCTTGCAGGGCGGATTCTCGGGCGATGGTGAGCACAACACGAACACGATTCTCGGCTGGACTCACACGTTCTCTCCTACGCTGCTGATCGACACCTACGCCTCCTACTTCCATTTGCCCATTTATCGCACTCCGCAGAATGTCGGCACCAAGTGGGAGTCAATCATTCCGGGTTTGAGTTCGCAACTCATCGAAGGCGCGCCTCAGATCACGATTACGAATATTACCTCGGTGTCGGAAGCCGGATCGAAGGACCTTGAGCAGGTGATCCAGGCCAACACCGCGGTCACCAAGGTACTTGCACGCCACACCATCAAGATGGGCTTCTCCTACGTGTACGACAACCACTGGAACGACTCCGCGACCACCCCACAGCGCGGTTCCTACAGCTTCAATGGCCAATACACCCAAGGCACCCAAGCCAACTCCTCAGGCGCTCCGTGGGCGTTCGCTGATTTTCTGCTCGGCGTTCCGGCTACAACTGGCCAGGGTACTCCGGGCAACTTTATCACGCGCAACATCTCGAGCCAGTATGCCGCCTACGTACAGGACGACTGGAAGGTCGCGCCCAAACTGACGATCAACATGGGTCTACGCTACGATCTGCAATGGTTCGAACCCGGGCCGTACGGCGAGTTTTCTCTCTACGTGCCCTCGCTATCAAAGGTCGTCGTCTTCGGCAATTCGTATCCATCTGGCGCAATCGCGTCCTACGTCAACTCGCTTTCTGCGTCGAACCTGATGGCACTTTCGTCGTCTGCAGGGATTTCGAACAACCCCTTCAGTTTCCTGGGCCGGCCCGATAAGAACTTTGCTCCGCGCTTCGGGTTCGCCTACCAGGTCATGCCGAACACCGTTGTGCGCGGCGCCTTCGGCATCTATTTCAACCTGCTTCCCGCTTCTTACATGGGCGACATGTTTGGAACGTTGCCGTTTGAGGCCTCGCAAACGTTCACCAATTCGAAGACGTACGCGTCGGCATTCACAATGAGCAATCCGTTTTCAGCGACGGGAACCTTTAGCGCGAATCCGTCAGTAAACGCGGAACATGCCTTAGTCACCCCGTACACCGAGGAATATAACTTCGCCGTCGAACACCAGTTCCCCGGAGCGGTTGATATTCGCATCGGATATGTGGGCCAGCACAACCTGAAGCAAAACAATGCGAGTGGGTCAGGAAACACTGCGCCAAATATCAACCTGGCTGACCCGCCGATCGTTGGGTCCACGGTGCAGAGCACCAACCTGCACCAACCCTTCGCGTCGATACCGCTAAACGTGGATCCGATCTTCCACAGCACGATGAATTCGCTCCAGGTAGGCGTGCATAAGCAATACACGCGCGGCCTTGCCTTTGGCGCGGAGTACCAATGGACGCGCGTCCTCGGAACGGAAAATGTTGAGGATCCTTCCGGCCAGCACCCTCAGGACTCCTACGGGCCGATCTCCGGCATCACGCCGCAGGTGCTCCAGGTCAACTATTCATATATGCTGCCGCTCGGCAAGGGCCACGCGCTCTTTGGCAGTGCCGGCGATGTCACCAACAAATTCATCACCGGCTGGCAGATTTCCGGCATCACCGACGCACAAACGGGACAACCGTTCTCCGTCTCTTACTCTGCTCCGGGCTCGCCGGTAGGTTTGGTAAGCGGCCGCGCCAACCAGGTTGGGAATCCATACCAGAGCGGTACCATCTCCGCCAATTCGTCTTGCACGCCGCCCGCCGGCAACACGAAAACCCACACTCAATGGTTCAACCCTTGCGCGTTCGTTGCTCCGCCGACCTACGTGTCGGGCGGCGTCACATACGCCACCTACGGAAACTCGGGCTACGACATGCTGCGCGGGCCGCGCTTCCAGGATTGGGATATGAGCCTTCAGAAAAACATCCCGTGGCACGATCACTACAACCTGCAATTGCGGGCCGACTCCTTCAACGTATTCAACCATCCGAACTTCGGTACGCCCAACGCAAACATTTCCAACTCGAACAAAGGCACGATCACCGGAATTTCGGGTACGCCAAGCTACGAGCAGCGTACGCTCGAGTTTGCGACGAAGTTCAACTTCTAACGTTCACCCTCCTCACACTGCCGACGCGGCGGCTCAATGCCGCTCCCGCAAGGGAGCGGCCTGGGCCGCAGCACTTGCTTCCAAACCGCCTTCTTGCGAACGATAGCTGGACCAGGTAACCATGAAACGCTTAATCCAGACCGGAACAATGCTGTCGCTTTTCGCAATTGCTTTCGCAGCCTCGGCCTTTGCTGCGCCGCGTCATCCCAACATCGCCTCGCTCAGCAAGAACAGCCGTGAGATTTTCCTCACTGCAATGCAGTGGGGCGACCAGTCCTACGATCCGCAGGCTAAGCTGTGCGGCATGCCACCGTCACCGCAGTATGCCGAGGCGCATCTGCCCGCCCATCTCGCCGTACGCGAGTCGAGCTGGTATGCTGTCGGCCTCCTGCTTCGTGACGGCTCGGGAGATCGCCAACGCGCCGCGCAAATTCTCGACACCGTACTCAATGCGCAGTATCACGAGCCTGGCAAGCCGTGGGATGGAACCTTCCGCCGCACTCCCACCGAACCGGAGCCGGGCACGAACGCCGAGATGTGGCGCGCCTACGACCCCAACTGGCGCGAGTTCATCGGCACCACCTTCGCGCTGATCCTCACCGAGTATCCCGATCGCATTTCTCCCGAACTGCGTCGGCGCATGATCGACGCCATCGATTACGCCATTGCCGGCGAAATGAAACAGGGACGCCTGGCGCCGACCTATACCAACATCTCCCTGATGTACGGCTTCCTTTGGGATTTTGCAGCCGTGCGCGGAGGCAAGCCGGAGTGGACTGCGCAGGCCGAGCAATGGCAAACAACCACCTACGATCTCTATAAGCAGCACGACGCTTTCTGGGAGTACAACTCGCCGACTTACTCGGGAGTCGACATCTATGGCCTCGCGCTTTGGCGCGACTATGGATTCACTCCGCTCATGCGCAAGCGCGGCGAGGAGATGGAGGCGGGCCTGTGGCGCGCCACGGCTGACCTCTACAACGCCAACTTGCGCAACATCTCGGGGCCCTTCGACCGCGCTTATGGAATGGATATGCAGAGCTATGTGAGCGTCATGGGCCTGTGGCTGCGCACCGTTCTCGACTCGGACCACGCGCCGCTCTGCAACTTCGATCCGCCCGTCGATCACGTCCCCGATTTGTGGTTTGTGCCGCTCATCGTTGTGCTCGACACAAAAATCCCTACGGACGCAATGGCGAAGTTCAGTCATTTCCCCGGCCCGCATCAAGTCAACCGGCCAATCGCCGACCAGCGCGTTGCCACCGCGTGGCTCGACAAGGATGTGATCTATGGCGGAGAGATCACCGGGCATTCACGCGACGTGGATGCGCGCAGCCAGTTTCACCCGGTGACCGTGCAATGGCAGTCGCCCAACGGCAAAATCGGGTGGGTTCAACTCACGCGCTGCCCGCCGATCGACGCTGCTGCAGACAAATCCGGAATCACGATCTCCTCCGCAGGGGATGTGAGCTTTCGCCTCAGCGCGCCAGACGTCGCCTCTGCCCAGGTAACAGGCGACCAATGGAATTTGCCTGGCCTCATCGTCCGCGTAAAATCTGACGCGCATAGCTTCACGTCCACCGAGCACGGGCCATTTCTCGATGTGGAGTACAAGGGCATCACGCGGATGACCTTGACCATGGCGCGTCCCGGCGAATGAAAAGACGCGTGAGCAAACGACAGCCCTCCCCCGCCAAACAGAAATTCACCGGGCCCTGGAGATTCCCGGAACACTCGTTGATCTTCCTTACTAAACCGTTATAGCTGGCGGCCCGTAGAATGAGCGCATGATGGAAATCTCTCAGGCGCAGAAGGACGTTCGCGATACCTTTCTCGGCGGATTCGCCGGCCAGCTTGTCTCGGCCGCGGTGTGGGGCGCATCGGCAGCAGTGTGCACCTGGCACTCCTTCCATCTGGCAGAGATCATCCTTCTTGTCGGCGGCTTTTTCATCTTTCCCCTGACCCAGTTGCTGTTGCGCGGCATGGGCCATGCTTACGCGCTTCCCAAGGGTCACCCCATGAATGCCCTTGGTATGCAGGTTGCCTTCACCGTGGGGCTCACGCTGCCCGTCTTGATCGGCATTGCGGCTCTTCGGCCTGCCTGGTTCTACCCGGCTGTCATGATTGTGGTGGGAGCTCATTATCTGCCGTTCGTCTTCATGTACGGCATGTGGCAGTTCGCCGGCCTGTGTGCAGTCCTGGTCACAAGCGGCGTCGCGATTGGCATGTACCTGCCTACCCCTCTCAGTTTCGGCGCGTGGCTGACAGCGGCACTCCTTTTTCTCTTCGCCTTCGTCGGCCGGCAAGCTGCCCGGCGCATTTAGCGTTGCACCGCGTGATTCTCTAAATGATTTCCTGGAAGACGCTGCGGCGCCATTGCCGTGCAGCGGCGATTGCATCTCGTGAAACCCGTTAGTGCACATTGCGGCTGGGTGCGTGCTAACATCCACTCATCCGGCTCGCCCACGGGCTTGAGCCGCGGAGGTCGAAGATGAGTTCAACCACACGGCGTAGTTTCCTCAAAACCGGTTTCGCCGCCGGAGCCATGGCGACCGTAGGAACCCTTCCCCTGGCCGCCGCCAAACGCACCGCGACCAGTACCGTGGTGCTGGGCCGTTCAAAGGTTGAGGTGACGCACCTGGCCTTTGGAACCGGAACCGACAGCGGCGCCGTGCAGGCCGCGCTGGGGCAACAGCAGTTCACGCGCCTGGTGCACTACGCTTACGACCACGGCATCCGCTTCTTCGAGACGGCTGAGGCCTACGAGACGCCGGGGATGTTGGGCGAGGCGCTGAAAGGCCTGCCGCGCGACAGCTATCGGCTGATGAGCAAAGTGACCACGTTCCACGAGGGCATTGACGCGCAGGCCAAGTTCGACGAGCTGCGGCGCATCTCGCAGACCGAGTACTTTGACATCATGCTGCTGCACTGGGAGCACACGGCCGACTGGCCGGAGACCACGAAGCGCTGGCAGGACGGGATCCTTGAGGCGCAGCAGAGAAAGATCATCCGCACGCATGGCGCCTCGGTTCACGGGCTGCCTGCGCTGCGGCGCATGCCCGGCAACAACTGGCTCGACGTCGGGCTCATCCGCATCAACCACAGCGGCGCGCGCATGGACGGTCCCACCTATGAGGACACCAACCACTCCGACAACGTGAGCGAAGTGGTCGCTCACATCCACGAGTTGAAGAAGGAAGGGCTGGGCGTGATCGGCATGAAGCTGTGCGGCGGCGGCCAGTTCGATCATAGTCACGACGACCGCGTGAAGGCGATGAGGTTTGCTTTCCAGAATGCGGGCGTCGACTGCGCCACGGTCGGTTTCAAGAGTACGCAGGAAATCGACGAAGCCATCACCAACATGAATCTGGCGTTGGCGTAATGATCGGGGGTGCCCTGTCCTGGCTTCGCTACGGCGGCGTAGCGCCTTGAAGGCAACCCGCTATCGCGGACTGAGCGTCTGGTATTTGGCGATCGTATATCCCAGCGCCGATCCCAGCCACACGTCCGAAGGAAAGTGCGCCATCTGCGTAATCCGCGAGCAGCTGATCGCGACCGCCATCGTGTATGCAAGCACCGGTACCCACGGCTTGCCGCGGTGGCGGTAGCGCTCGGCCACCACCGTTGCCACGGACCATACGGCCGTCGAGTGTCCTGAGGGAAAGCTGCTGCCTTTGAATGGCGACTTGCCGCCGTTGAAAAATGTATCTTCGAAGTTGCCGTTGGGTGCCACGTCTGAAGGGCGCTGCCGCCGCGTCACCGCTTTCATTGCCAGGTTGATTACCACGCTGTCGCCGTAAGCTTCAGTCGCCAGCAATGCTGTATTCACCTCGCGGTCATCGTGCCGGATGTAACCCGCAGCCAACAGTCCCGCCGGTAGAGCAACCACCTCTCCGGTCGTGATCGTCGGATCGAATACATCGTTTACGTCGTCCCAGTTTCTCTGGTGTTTCTGGAAGTACGGCATCACATGAGGATCGGCGTAGATCAGGCCCACCGTTCCGCCGACCACGATGGCAGTCGGCAGCAGGTAATGTCCCTTCGCTAACTTGACGGGAAAGGTCCAGAGCCCTTTCTGGTCGTGGAGAAAGTCGCGGGGCAGGCTCCGCCAGGTGGCTTCACGCTCAGGCACTCCCGTGGTCACGTCGACCGTCGGTTTTTGCGTCTGCCCCGGATCGTCCGGTCGTCCCTCGGGTTGGAGCGCTGCGGCCGGCATTGCCGCGGGTTCGGCTTCCGCCACCGCCAGCGCCGTGGGTTCGGGCGCCGCGGCCCGCAGCGCGTAGTCGGGCGCATCCGGAAGTGACGCATCAGCAAGAGACGCATCGTCCTGCGCGCGCAGTCGGCCTGCGGCGAGGAACCATGCACAACAAAAAACGGAAGCGAGCGCGGCAGTCTTTCCGAAACGAGTCATCAACCAGAGTTGGATGCAGATTTGCCGTGATCCGACCAAAGCGGTGTTTTCCTGAATGCCAGTCACGCATTCAGCAACCGGTCAAAGAACGACCGATAGCGCTGCAGCGCCACCCGCAGATCCTCGGTCGACACCTGGTCGCCGCTGCTCCACTGCCGCTCGAGTGAGGATCGCTCGCTCGCGAAGCCCTGCGCCAGCCGCTCCATGACCGTTGCCACCAGCTTGTCGGCGTCTTCTACCGCATGCCGTGGCTCGTCGACAAAGCCCGTCTGCACATTGTTCCAGCGCGTTCGCAGATCTTTGATATCCGCCTCGGCAAACAACGGCATCGTCGTTACGCCGACGCCCTCCATTCGTCGCGCTCCGGCTGCGGACGAAGCCGGCAGCTCTCGAACGCCGACCGGCTCAGAGCTAACCGGCTTTGGCCTGGTTACATCGTCCACACGCTCCGCTCTTTGCGGACGGTCCACTTCTCCCCTTTGTGCCAAATCTGCGGTCGGCAGTGGCTTTTCTCTTCTCAATGGCTCGGTCATCACGCGACCTCTCTTCTTGTTGTCGTTGTTACAGGGCCAGCCGTCGCGCTCGTCTCGAGCAGATCGTCAAAGAGCGACCGGTAATAAATCATCGAGTTACGCAGATCCTCCGTGCTCGCCTCGCCGCTTTGATGCCGAAGCGCAATCTCATGAGCGGCCCGGTAGTTTTCCACGACTCGTGGATGATCCACTGAAATATCCGCCGCTCTCTGCTCAAAATCGCCCAGCGGATATCCACGGGCTTCCATCAGCCGGCCCACCAGCAGGTCAGCTTCAGTAACCGCACCCGCCGGATCATCGACAAAGTGCCCCTGGACTTGCCGCCATTCGGTGATAAACCGCTCACGTTCGTCCGCTGCGAGCCGCCGTAGAGGCAACTTCTCCACCCGCCGCTCCCGCTTAGCCAGGATCGTATCTGCGCGATGCGCGCCATGTTCGAGCGCAATCCGCTCATATTCGGGCCCAAAGCGACGCCTCAAGGCTTCCGTCCGCCTTCTGCGGATCGCGAACCAGACTAGAGCCAGCACAACCACAATTGCTGCGATCACGACGATCGCCACCACCGCTCTCTGATCCATCTGTCCCTCCTTCCTTCTCCTAGATGCCGTCCGGGCGGCGAAGCGCAGCCCGGCAAACCGGAAAAGGCGCAGAATCTCGTACGAGAATCCGGAGGATGCAGTCAGCGATCCAGGAAAAGGACAACCGGAATTCTGCGGATTACATCTCAGGTCGTGTGCAAAGTCCGGCTAGCGGACGAAAAGGAGTAGTCAATGAAACGTTTATTTCCCGATCGCCTATTCGTGATCGGCGCCTCAGCGTTGCTGGCAGGCGCATTAGTCTCGGTGGGTTGCAACAAAACCTACCCCGACCAGAAGGGCGCAGTCACTGACTCGCTCAAGAGCAATAATCTGAATGCCGTCAGCGTCTCTCAGGACCGCGAGAAAGGAGTCATGACTCTTAGTGGCAATCTCGCTTCTGAGGATATGAAGACACAAGCCGAGAACCTGGCGAAGCAGGCTGCGCCCGACTACCGCATCAGTGATGAAATCGGAGTTCGGCCTCCAGGCGTCGCCAATACGGGAGCGGTCGCGTCGGACGTGGACAAGGCCATAGAGGACAACCTCAAAGCCACAATCAAGGCCCACGAGAACCTGAACGATCAGAGCATCAGTGGTTCTGCGAAGAACGGCACGCTCGTTCTGAAAGGATCGGTGAAGACCACTGCGCAGAAGAATGAAGCCGGGCAATTGGCGAGGAAAGTGCCGAATGTGCAGCAGGTCGTAAATGAACTCGAAGTGAAGCCGAGCAAGCACTCGTCGAGTGGCGAATAAGTGTTCGCGATGATCATCCGCCAGGGGACCAGGTCACCTGTAAGCTTGCTCGTCGGCCCAGTCCCCGATAAGCGGCAGCTTGAAGCGCTTGCCATTCAGCGCGCTGATCACGCACCACATCCATAAGAGGAAGAAGACCACCACCGCGAGATACGTGATGCCAATCAGGACGCGAGGCCCAAGGAACGTGGCAAACGGCAGAACTTCGCCCAGGAGGTATCCGAGAGCGATCGCAAAGATGTTGAATACCAGCGACTGCCAGGCGTGGAATCGCACATACGGTCGCTTGTTGTATCGGTGAATGGCCAGAAAGAAGATCGCCATCACCGGGGTGAAGTAGGCGACTGCGCCGATCGCATTGTCAGAGAGGCCAGTTTTCTTTGAATCGGACATCGTCCCTCCCTTTCGGGATGTGGAGAGGGTCCTGGACGTGAGTTTGTGAACGCTGGGCCGGTTCCTTGCAATTCCCCCATCCCAGGAACCGGGTAGAACGGAACGCTCACCTTCGGGGTCAGCTACAGATTACATGAACTGGCAACACTCCGTATGATCGTATGCTTGATGCTCCTGAACGCTCATGCGGTCGAAGAGATCGTTCATCGACGTGGTCTCCGTTCCATTAATCCATTCACCTGCGCGTTGATCTTGACGTATGCCTGAACCGCCGCGACCAGGTTGAACCGAGGCCCAGACACAAGGCGGCCCGGCCCCTGCCCCCCGAACCTACTGGAGTTTCGCGAATTCTGCTTTTGCTTGTTTGAGGACGGGTGTTTCAGGATCGGCGTCTTTCCAGGTCGTCAGGAAGTTCTGATACGCGGCCTTTGCCTTGGCCGTGTCGCCTTGTATGGCGTAAGCGCGCGCCAGGCCGAGGCGGGCGAGCATGGCCCATGGGGAGTTCCTCACCACCGTACGATAATCGATGAACTTCTGAAATTCCGCCGCCGCCCGGACGCCGTTGTGGAGCATCAACCAGGCTTGTCCGCGCAGGTAGATCGGCGCGAACCCGGGGCATCCCACTTCCACCCCGTACGCCCTTTCATAGTCGCTGGTCGCTTGCAGCAGCTCAATTGCGTGGGCTGGGTCGTGGCGGCGCAAGGCAATGGCTGCCCGGATCGAAGGCAGCCATTTCCTTTGCAGGAGTGTGTCCACCGGACCGGCTTGGTCGAGTTCGGCTGCAAGTTTCTCCGCTGCTGCCGCATCTCCTATCTTGGCGAGCGCCAGGGCCACCACTGCTTGCACGTTGCGATACGGCGCCATTTTCAAGGCTGCCATTGCGTCGCTGCGGCTCCTCTCCGGGTCTCCCACATCGGCCTCGTACAACGTCTCCCACGCCTGATAACCTGCGGCGGTCTCTGGTTCGCCGGCCCCCTGAGCGGAATCCATTGCCCGCCGGGCGAATTCGCGCGCGCTTCTCCATCGTCCGTACCATGCCTCGGTTTCCGCCTCCTCGATGAGCATCTCGTCCTCATCGGGCTTTCCCCGGGCCTGCTCCGCCAACTGCGACATCCGCGCCGTGTCGCCCTTCAGAAAGGCCAGAAGATAGCGAGATTTTGTCAGTGATTCAGCCTGCAAATTGCGCTCCACTGCCTCGTTGTAGACGGCCTCCGCCTCATCCAGCCGGCCGACGCCAACATAGTTGACAGCGAGGTTCAGATAGGTGCCCGCATTCGGAGACAAACGATGAGCTTCCCTAGCCTCTTCCAGAGCCTTTTCATCGTACCCAAGCCGTCGATAAATTTGTGCCAGGCAGCCATGGGCTCCGGCATCCCTCGGGTAGATTTGGATCCGCAACGTACAGGAGGACACCGCTTTCTCAATTTCTCCTGTCACTAACTCGTAGTAAAGCCTTTCTATGCTGAGCCGCTCCCGCTCGCTGACTCTATCTCGCAGCGCGTAAGCTTTGCGGAGCATTTCCGCTGCTCGTTCACGCTGCCTGAAGGTTGCATAGGTCCCCGCCATTGCCGCGTAGGCCAGGGCGAAATTCGGGTCCAGTTCCACGGCCCTTGAATAAAGCGGCACAGCCTCGGTCCAGGCCCCCTCAGAAGCCTTCTTGTCTGCCAGACTGAACGCTTTCAGGGCCTCCAGCGAAGGTGTCGTCACATCCGAGAGCGGGGTGTCGTACTTTTCTACGGTGCTGAGCGATTCGCCGACTCGGGTTCTGAATCTGCCTGCGACCTGATCGAGAGCATGCAACACGTCTTCTTTTCTGGCCGCCTGCACCTGCTCCTCGGCGAGAACTTTTCCGCTTTGGCAATCTCTTGCACGCAGGGCCAGGAATTACTGGCTGCCGAGGGACGCGATCGAGCCATCCAGCACGGCTGCGCTAGCAGTTCGCTCGCAGATCTCCCGTGCGATCGCCGGAGTGAGCCGCGCATCTGCCGGTTGGCCCATCTCGCGCAGCACCCGCTGGATTCGGTCATCAGGGATGAGGCTCAGGTAGGGCGACTGCCCAAGCTGCACTGCCATGCCCCGCCGCAATGTTTCGTCAAACACCGGGTCGCCGGTGGAGTTCTCAAAGTCGGCAAGCACAACGGTGTCTTGTTCCGTCAGGACCCGCTCGCCATGATGGAGATAGAGGAACGCGCTCGCGGCAACGACGGCGAGCAGAAGTACGGACGCGATCACCCAAATCAGGCTGGGTTTCCGCGAGGCTGAGGCAGATTTCACTGGCGCCGGTGTCGCCTCGGCGAGCTGCTCGAGCGCCGTCACTTTTGCCACGAACCGGTAGCCCACGGTGGGCACCGTCTCGATGTACCGCGGCACGCGGCTGTCCTCGTTCAGGGCCTTGCGCAGCAGCACGATCTCCCGAGTCAGAGCGCTCTCGGTGACCATGGCATCCGGCCACACCTTGTCCAGCAGTTCCTGCTTGCGGACCAGTCGGCTCCGGTTCTGGATCAGGTAGATGAGAAGGCGGAGCGCCTTGGGCTCAACCGAAACTGGCGCATGGTCATCGGAAAAACGAAACTCCCGATCGTCAATCTCGAACTGATCGAACCGATAAACCATTTCTTGCCAGCTTACCGACAGACCATTCTCGCGCTTTTTTCAGCGAATCTCACCAAAAAATCATCTTCATCGCCGAAACATTCGGCATCCCTCAAGACCATCACCGGGCATAAGCGGCACTGTTCACCCCGTCGAGGTGAACTCCATGCCGTGTTCAGGCCGTTTAAATCTTCTTTTCGCCCTTGTTCTCTGTTGCGCCTGCGCCCCTGCATGCGCCGTAGGCCCAGACCCGGCTGAATCAACCCCTCAGATCGTCACGGTCAAGATCAAGCTGGACGAACGATCGATGATCATCGTCCCCGTCAGCTTGAACGGCTCCGGGCCGTACGACTTCGTGATGGACACTGGTTGCTCGAAAACCATCGTCGACCGGAAGCTGGCCGGTGAACTGGGTCTTCCGCGAGCCGGCGAGACGTCCGTTGTCGGAGTGCTGGCATCTGCCAAATTGTCGGTCGCGCATGTTGACTCGCTTTCCGTTGGCGGAGCCGCTGTTCAGGGAGGAGAAGTGCTCAGCGCAGATCACGCAGCCAACGTCACCGGCAGGGTGCGCGGTGTACTGGGCGAAGACTTCCTGCGGAACTTCGACGTACTGATCGACTATCGTCATCGGGTCATACGGCTCGAGTCCGCGCCGGGTTCGATGGCCGAAACCGCGGTTGGCGAACATCTCCCTCTGCAACTCACCGGAACACTGAATGGAAGCCCCACTCCCAACAGGCTGATCATCTTCGGCCGCATGCGGGAATTCGGGGACGCAACGATGTCTCTGCTTCTGGACTCCGGCGCAAACCAGCTTACCCTCTTCTCGGACAACCTTGGTCCCGGGGCAAGCCAGGCCGTACCTATAACGACTGGAAACTTCAATCGGTGGGTTGCTTCGACGGTGGCGACCCGCGAAATCCGTTCTCTCCACCTGGGAAGCACCTCGGTCCCGGACCTGACAGCGGTCGCCCTCTCGCTCCGGGCCGACGCCGACACCGATGGACTCATTCCCACCTCGCTCTTCCATTCCATCTTCATCAGCAGCCATGGAGGGTTTGTCATCTTGAACCCCTCATTTCCCAAGACAGGTCGCGATGAGCAGGCGGCTAACATTGCGACTTCGGAGTGATCGTCACCGAAGCCGCTGCATTCGAGTCGCTGTCTCCACCATCTGATCCTGAGGCGGGTGCCCCGGAGGCAGGCGGGTGGCACACCCTTGCTCTTCATCTCCGTACCCCCACCATCGAGGGTGCCCCATCCTTGACGCAGTCTTATCGCGGCAAGGGTGGGAACTCACCAATCTCATCCGTCCTTTTCCGCATAACCAAGATGTTCTGGTAGTCTCGATTCCCCCGCCGGAACGCTGTCCATTCCGATTCAATCTCCACCACTCCAATCTGACCCGCTGCGTAATGGCGGGTGTCCCAGGTCCCTCGCACTTGGGGACCTGGGAAACCACGGACCCACGCCAACGCGCCAAAACACGTCAAAATCAGCGCAAGAAAGCGTATTCTCAATCCCAAAAATTGCATTTAATTGCTCTTTCAGGTAATTACATGGTGCGCTTTGCTCTATTTCGCAACCTGCGGAGGTTACATTTGCATGCAAAATGGCACCTGAAAGGGTCATTGCGTCGTAAAATCGCAACCTCTGGTGGTTACATTTTCGGGCCAAATGACACCAAATCAGCGAACGTTTCACGTGTGCAACGCACCACTTGAGCGAACATTTCTTCTCATTCCAAAGGGCTTCCCGCCCCCTCGGTCAGAAACACAGGCGTCGCGAACTTTTCGCACGGAGGTGCGACTCATCCGCCCTGCACTCAGGTTGACTGCGTGTGACTGGATTAGTGGAGGAACATCAGCGCGAGGTGGTTCACCGCGAACGCCGCGCCGTAGGCCAGCGCCAGCATATAGAGGAATTGCAGCGCGGGCCAGCGCCAGCTGTTCGTCTCGCGATGCACCACCGCGATGGTCGACGTGCACTGCATGGCGAACGCGAAGAAGATCATCAGCGCCAGTGCGCCGCCCAGCGTCATGTCGTGGTGCAGCGCGGTCTGCAGGTTGAGCGCCTGCGTGCCGGGATCGGCGCCGTACAATGTGCCCATCGTACTCACCATCACCTCGCGCGCCAGCACGCTCGAGAGCAGCCCGATGCCGATTTTCCAGTTGAAGCCCAGAGGCGCAATGGCCGGCTCAATGAAGTGCCCAAGGCGGCCGATCACGCTCGAGGCCAGTTGCGGCGCGGTGAGAGCGCCGGCTGCCGTGTGCATCACCGGCAGATGCGCCAGCACCCACAGCGCCAGCGTCACGGCTACAATAATCGTCCCCGCGGTGCGCATGAAGATGCGTGCGCGATCCATCAGCCGCAGCGCCAGCGAGAAGAGCGTGGGCATGCGGTACTGCGGCAGCTCCAGAATGAACGGCGTGTCGCTCGACCTGAGAATGGAGCTCTTGAGCAGCCGCGCCGTGGTGAAGGCGGCGACGAATCCGGCGAGATACAGGCCGAGCATCACCAGCGTCTGCAGTCCAAGAATTCCGTGCAGGTAATAGGTGTGGGGAATGAACGCCGCGATCAGCAGCAGATACACGGGCAGCCGCGCCGAGCAGGTCATGAACGGCGTCACCAGAATCGTCGCCAGGCGGTCGCGCTTGTTCTCAATGGTGCGCGTGGCCATGATGGCTGGCACCGCGCATGCATAAGCCGAAAGCAGCGGGATGAACGCCTTGCCGTTGAGCCCAATCGTTCGCATCACGCGGTCTGCGATCAGCGCGGCGCGCGCCAGGTAGCCCGAGTCCTCAAGAATTCCGATGAAAAGAAAAAGCAGAAGAATCTGGGGGAGGAAAACCAGCACCGAGCAAATGCCTTTCCACAGGCCGTCGAGAAGCAGCGATTGCAACCAGCCGATGGGAATGAGTGGGCGCGCGAGATCTCCAAGGTGCCCGAGCACGTAGCCGAAACCGTCAGAGAGCGGCTGCCCGAGAGAGAAGACTACTTCAAAAACGGCGACCACCACCGCCAGAAACAGCAGCGGCCCCCAGACGCGATGCAGCAGCACATTGTCGATCCTGCGCGTGTTCTCTGCCGAGAGCGGAGCCTGGTAGCCGGTATCGCGGCTCACTTGCGCAGCCCAGCTATGCGTGCTGGCAGCGTTGCCTACAACCGGCAGCGAAAGCGGCTTGGCTTTTTCGCCGTGGCCGTTTTGCTGATTCAGAAAAAGTGGAACGGAGTCCAGGCCGGTTCCATTCACGGCGCTGATCTGCGCTACCGGAGCGCCGAGCTCACGCGCCAGCTTCAGCGTGTCGATGTGGCCGCCGCGCGACTCCATCAGGTCGCTCATGTTCAAGAGCACCAGCGTGGGCAGTCCGACAGCGAGCACCGGCGCCGCGAGCATCAGTTGCCGCGTCAGGTGCAGTGAGTCCAAAACCAGAAGCACCGCGTCAGGCTTTGGCGTTCCCGGCATGCGCCCGCGCAACACATTCACAGCTACCCGCGCATCTTCAGAGTACGGAGTGAGCGAGTAGATTCCCGGCAGATCAATCAGCGTCAGGTCTTCGCGCCCCACGCCGGCCATCAGGCCCATGCGCTGCTCCACCGTGACGCCGGGATAGTTCGCGACCTTCTGCCGCAGCCCTGTGAGCCGGTTGAAGAGTGTGGATTTGCCGGAATTGGGAGGCCCGATCAAAACAACCGTGCGCAAAGCCCCTTCCGCCGCTGGTCCAACGGGCGGTTCGAAGGCCGGAGTTTCGCAGCAGGCATTCATCGCGCGGCCTCGGCAAATCGGGAGGGTTCGTCTTGCGTCTGCACCGCGTCGATCGGCTTTACGCGGATTGCGGCCGCGGTTTCGTGGCGAAGAGCAATCTCCATGCCGTCAATTCCATATACAGTGGGATCGCCGGCCGGCGCGCGACGCAATGCCACCACATGCGCATCCGGTACAAACCCCATATGCATCAGGTGATTCTGGACAGATTCGGGCAGTTCCAGGGCGACGAGAACCCCGCTTTCGCCAACGGCCAAATCACTTAGAACGCTCACCCGCCGGACTCCAACGTGCCGCCGGAAAGGCAGCACTCGTAAAATACGACCTCTTTGGTCCGATTTAAGTATAGGACCAAACGGCCTCCGTCTGCAAACCGGTTTTTGGGGGATTTCTGGCGCGTGCATTCCCATGATCGACCTCCAGGAGGGGAACCTCTGGCTAGGGTTTCCCCCAGCCCTCCCAAGCCCCTGGCGGACTCCCTGCTTAATTCATCGGAACGTTGATCCATTTTTAGCAGTGGATTGGCGCCGTGAAAGTGATGCAAATCACACGAAATGACGGAAAAAGGAAAAGTGAGGGTTCTGGCACACAATCCCTACTCCGTTCGCTGGCCGCGAAGGCCCAGACGCTTCTTGGCCTGACCATCCTCGCCAGTGAATCTCCCGCAGTTCAGACGATTTCTGCACCGCAGCTTGTGATTCCGGGCACTGACCGCGGCTCTCGAACTCGACTATTGATGGCGCGTTCAGGAGTTTTACTCCGGAGGATTCCCATGGGGTATCTGAATCAGGAGATCTTGCAGCGTCTGTCCCCAGAATCTTTTCAGGCGCGCCTGCCGTATCCGTGGGTGGGGATTGAGAACTCACTCACTCTGGACGGCATTGAGATTCTGCGTGAGAACCTGCCCGACGTTTCGCGGTTTAACAAAATGGTGGGCGTGAAGCGCGCCTACGGCCAGGGCCCGCACGACCGGTTCATTTTGCACTACCAGCCGTGGCTCGACATCGCGGAACCGTGGAGGGAGTTCGTTGCGGAACTCCAGGGCGAGGGCTACCAGTCATTTTTGCGCCGCATGCTCGGGCCGCACAAGTTCATTCTCACGTTCGAGTGGTACTACGCGTGGGAGGGCTGCGCCGTCTCGCCACACTGCGATGCCGCCCGCAAGCTCGCGACGCATATCTTCTACTTCAACACCGAGAAGGACTGGGACCCGAAGTGGGGTGGCGAGATCTTGATTCTCGACAGCGAGCGCCGCTACAAAACGCACTCCGCGCCGAGCTTCAACGAGTTGAAGGTGGCAGCGGCCCTGGAGCCATGGGGCAACGAGAGCCTGCTCTTCGAGCGAACGCCGCACTCCTGGCATGGCGTTCGTCCCTTGCAGTGCCCGCCCGGCCAGTTGCGAAAGCTGTTTCTCATCACGATCAACGTTCCCAGTTTCCAGGTGTGGTGGCGCGGAGTGCGCGGCAAAGATCCCGACGGCTACAGCTTGCGGCAGGAGAAAGCCGCAGCCTGACGCGCCTGCCCAACCGCACTTTCTGTCTTCTCCGAGTTAGTGAAAAATCCGCTGGATCTCGCGAAATCCGCGTACCTTGTTGTTATGCGGCGACCGGATATCGTACGGCTGCGAATGCAGAACCAACAGCTGATGAAGCCGGCATTTCGCAGCCCGGCAGATGTAGTGCGATGGTTCGGCGCGATCCAGTCCCAGGATTTTGCAGGCTCCTTGTGGGCCATCGGGCTGCGCATGCGCGAGGCCTGCGAGGCCGACGTCGAGCGCGCAATCGGCGAAAGATCCATCCTGCGCACCTGGCCGATGCGGCGCACCATCCATCTTGTACCCGCCGAAGATGCCCGATGGATGGTGCGATTGCTGGCGCCCAGGCAAATTGCGCGGATGGCTCCCTACTACCGCAAGCTCGGCATCACGAACCGCAAATTGGATCGTGCCGGAAAAGTGCTGCACGCTGCGCTCGTCGGCGGCAAACAGCTCACACGCGCGGAGCTCTATAGCCGGCTCAACGCCGCGGGCATCGCCACCGATGCGCCCGCCGGCATGGCGCACGGCATGCACCTCATTACCCACTGGGCGCTGGATGGGTTGATCTGCATTGCCGCTCGCAAAGGGAAGCACCCGACTTTTGTGTTGCTCGATGAATGGGTCGCGCGAGGCCGGGATCTTTCGGGCGACGATGCCTATGCGGAGTTGGCAACCCGCTATTTTCAGAGCCACGCACCGGCCACCGTGGCAGACTTTGCCTGGTGGGCAGGGCTCGCGATGGCCGAAGCAAGACGATCCATGTGGCTCATCGCGGACTCGCTCAAGGCAATAGTGATCGACGGCGCCGAATGCTGGCTTACGCGCGGTTTCGCCGAGTCAGCTACAGCTCCACCGCCGGTTCTGCTTCTTCCCGCGTTTGACCAGTACACCGTCGGCTATGCGAACCGCAGCGCGGCTGTGGAGGCAACCATGATGAACTCTGTGAATCACGGACTTGCCGCAAACATCCTCGTGAACGGCCGCGTCGCGGGAACCTGGAAGCGTTCGTTTTCCGGAAAGAACGCTGTGGTCGTTTTTCCCAATCTGCTGCGCAAGCTGACAAATAAGGAGCGGATCGCTCTGCGGCAGGCGGCCGAACGGTATGCTGCGTTTGTGGGACGGACGCTTGTTGCACAGAGCCGAAGCTCGAATTGATGCGAGCCGTGCGATGAGGTCTCGCCGCGGCCACCGCTGCCGTTCGTGCGGCGGGGACACCTGTGGTACAAGGATTCCATGACGGTAGAGGAATTTCGCGCTTCGCTTTCTCTCGCCTCGCCGCCTGCCGATTTGTCCCCTCCGCTCGCTGCGCTCTGGTGGGACGCAAAGGGCGACTGGGCGCGCGCCCACGGCATGGTCGACGACCTGAGCACCCGCGACGGGATGGCCGTTCACGCCTACCTGCACCGCAAAGAAGGTGTCGAGTGGAACGCCAATTACTGGTACAGTCGCGCCGGCCGCAAATTCCACCGGGCGACACTCGAAGAGGAATGGCAGGCGTTGGTTGAGGGACTGCTTTAGAACAAGCGAATCAGCAGGTCAGCGAGCGGCATAGGCGAACAATTCGCTTCTTGCAGCGGGTCACGCACGCGCGCAGGTCGGCTCTGCCAGCAGGCTTCACCCTGAACAGTGAACGACCTATTGAGAGTCCGCCGCTTTCTTCTCTTCCAGGTCAGCTTGCACCTGGGTTTCCCCGCCCATGAACTGCATTTGGCGTTCCCAATCTTCGAAACCGTGTTTCCGCACAACAATCCTGTGCCGTCCGGGTGTCATGGGAAGAGTCGATGGCGTGCTGCCGACATAATTGCCGTCAACCTCGATATCCGCGCCTTCCGGCTGCGAGTGAATGACCACCTTTGTCACGTTGGCCTCTTGATTCGCAGGCGTCACCGCTGCGCCAGGCGCTGGTGCGGGCGCCCCGGTCGACCCTGCCGCTGCGTTCCGCCGCGCATACTCTTCCGGAGAAATCGTGCCGGTGACTCCGGCCCCCAGCTCCGTCAGATATACCACATCTTTCATTGTGGTGGTCAGCACGCAGATGTTCGGGCCGTTAAAGTTCTGCCCGGCCCCGGTTCTGAGCACCTCCAACTGCTGCTGGGGCACGATCCATCTGGCTGCATACTTGCGTTTGGTGTATAGCGGGAAGCCGCAGGAATAGCTGAGTTCCACACCGTGCGCATCCTGACCGGCATAGAGATTTCCCCGCCCGCTTCCCTGAAGGCGAGTCTGCGTTGCTCCCGAAGGCGTTGTCAAAGTCATCGAAGGGTTGACGTTTTCTTCAATCACTGTGATCTCCATCGGGTAGTCGGCGGGATTTCGCTCTTTCCGTTCCTCTTGCCAGTTGTCATACTCCGCTTTCGGGATGAGGACCGCCTGCCCGGCCTGCCGGAAATACACTCCGTCGCGCACCGTGGTTTTCATCTCACATTCGACGAACTTGTTCGGTTCCCCGATCACGCTGGCGAGGACCTTCATTCGAATTTTCTAGTTTGGTTTAGACCATTTCGCGATATACGGCGACGTCGGTGAATTTGGCACGAGCCGAATATTGCAATCGTAACTATAGTCAACTGCAAAAATTACGCCGCCGTCTTCCGCGTTTGCATGACCGCTTGCGGTATAGGTATAGGCGCCCGAGAAACTGTGTGTCGTAAACGCCGGCTGGTCGAGAATTGAAATTGTCAACGGGTAGTCGGCAGGATTGTGTTCGCACCACGCCAGACTGCAGAGAAGAGCCAGGCACACCATAGAAGCACAAATGGCCCGCATCGCCGTATTCCTTTCTTCACAGCATGATCGCTTAGGAAGCGATTGCGGTGAGCATTATATGCGCTTTTCGTGCCAGAAACGCGTGTTCCGGCGCACGATTCCCGGCCATCGTGAGCCACCGTGATGCAGCGCACATTACTCCTCGCTTAGCGACGATGCAGACAGAGTGCAGGGTGTTGCGCGTGGAGGGAATACGAAACGCAGCCGCAAATTCGGTTCGGCTTCAATTTTCCGCCGCGGCGAATGATCTCTGCCCAGTGCAGGTTCTCCGCTCACCGCCGGGCCGGACCACGGCGGGTTGTGCTCAAGCTGACGACGCCTTTCGCGCTTGTCGTGGGTAACCATTACACTCGTATTGTGAAGCTCAGGATTTTGAAGCAGGTGATGATGATTCCGAAAATCAAATGGACGGGAATTGCTGGCTGCGTTCTATTCGCGGCGATGGCGGTGTCGCAAACTCCAAACGCAGCACAGACGCCGAACGACGCGCAGACGCCAAACTCTACGCAGGAGCCGAACACACTGACACCGCAGGAAAAACAGGATGGATGGCAGCTTCTCTTCGACGGGCAGGACTTGAAGGGATGGCATTCGTATCTCGAAAAAGGAACGGGAAGCGACTGGTCTGTCGTGGACGGCGCGATCCAACTGAAGAAAACCAACCAGGATCCCCGCGCCGACTTTGCCGACCTGGTCACGGACGGCGAGTTCACCAACTTCGATCTCAAGCTCGAATGGAAAGCGCGGCCCTGCATTGACAGCGGCGTGATGTTCTTCGTGCACGAATCGCCGGAGTACCGCGACACTTACGACACCGGCGTTGAAATGCAGATCGCGGACCTGGCCTGCACGGTTCCCGACAGCCGCGTGCTGAAGGAGCGCTCCGGCGATATCTTCGACATGATTTCGGACCCGGTGGAATGGGTGAACGACGCTGGTGAATGGAATCAGTTTGAAATCATCGCCGATCACGGCCATCTGCAACTCTTCCAGAACGGCCACGAGGTGATCGACACGCACTTGTGGGATGACAACTGGAACCAGCTCATCGCCGGAACCAAGTTTGCGCGCATGCCCGGCTACAGCAAGTACCACACGGGGCACATTTCGTTGCAGGGCACCGAGGCCAAAGGCGATCCGGGAGTGAAGCTCTGGTTTCGCAACATCAAGATCAAACCCTTGTGAGCGCAACCGCGGCCGCCCCGACGCATCGCCACCCGTAAATTGGTAGTCCACGAAACGTGGCCAGAAAAACCAGCGGAATTGCGGAGATTCTGTGCTAGTCTGACCCCGTGCCAGTGGCTTCCCAGCTTGAAAAAACCACGACCGCACGCCACTCCGCTGTAGTGCGCGTCACGCACTGGCTCACGTTCATCGCCTTTATCGCGCTGCTGGTCACGGGCTTTGAGATTATGATTTCGCACCCGCGCTTCTACTGGGGCGAAGTGGGCAATGTGAACACAAAGCCGCTCTTCGTCATTCCCATTCCGGCAAGCCGCGATACAGTTCCCACCGGCTACGGGTATGTGATGCCGGACCAGAACGGCTGGAGCCGGTATCTGCATTTTGAAGCTGCATGGCTCGCGGTGCTGGCCGGCTTTGTGTATGGAATCTACGGGATTCTCAGCGGCCACTTTCGCAAGAACCTGACCCCCGAGCGCCGCGACTGGAACTGGCGCGCCTATCGCGCCCGCATCGCACAATATTTTCGTTGCAAACCGCCGGACCGCGCGGAAGACCGCTCATACAACGTACTGCAGCGGACCGCCTATCTGATCGTGATCTTCGTCCTGTTTCCGTTGATCATCTGGACAGGCCTAGCTATGTCGCCGGCATTCACTTCCGCGTTTCCCTGGACCTCGGTGCTGCTCGGCGGGCGTCAGTCAGCGCGCACGATTCACTTCTTCGTCTCTTTGCTACTGGTGGTTTTCCTGTTCGTTCATGTGGCCATGGTAGCCGCGTCGGGATTTCGCCGTCGCATGCGAGCCATGATCACCGGGACGATGCGCGATTCCGAGGAGAGCCAATGAATCCGATCACTCGACGCAAGCTGATCTTCGGAGGTGTGGCGGCTGCCGCGGGCGTCGGTGGACTGGCCGCGGCCGATCGCCTGGCAAAACGCTATGGCCTGATCCCGCCGGACGGCAGCGGAGTCTATGGCCCCGGCGAAACGCTGACCTATGCCTGCCAGCGCGTGATCACCGCACATCTGCCAGTGCGCGAGTTTCCGCGCAGCATGATCTCGAAGAATCCCTTCGCGAATGAAATCGCTCCGCCGAAAGATGACTTCAAGCGCCTTGAAGCGGGTGGATTCAAAGACTGGCGGCTCGTGGTTGACGGAACGGTGCATCATCCACTCTCGCTTTCGCTCGCCGACCTGAAATATCTTTCCGTCCACAGCCAGATCACGGAGGTGGCCTGCGAAGAAGGCTGGTCGTATATTGCCGAGTGGATCGGCACTCCGCTCTCTGGAGTTCTGCGCGAGGCGGGTATGCTGCCACAGGCTCGCTACATTGTCTACTCGTCGATTGAAAAGGGCCTTTGGGAGAGCATTGACGTGCCCGAAGCAATGCGGCCGCAAACCCTGCTCACCATGGGCATGAACGACGGTGATCTCCCCGTCAAGTTCGGCGGCCCACTGCGCCTGCGCGTGCCGCGCCAGCTTGGCTACAAGAGCCTGAAATTTGTCAATCACATCACCGCGACCGACGACATCAGGAAGTTCGGCAGCGGGCGAGGCTCCGTCGATCCCGATTATGGATACGCGTGGTACGCGGGGATCTGAGGAGGAGCGGGCTACGCTTGTGGTGGAACACGTGGTGATTTCGACATTCCCAAGACCGAGATTTATATGCGCGAAACGGAGAACCCCATGGCGAAGCATCTTGCCCAATCCATCGCAGTAACGTTAGTTGTTCCGGTTGTCTTAGCGGCCGCAGCCTGCCAGGCGCGAGCAGAGGCGGAAAAGTCGCCATATCCGTCGATGGCTCCCCTGAGCCAGTATCTGATCGCGGACCAGAATTCTGAAATCTCGCTGGCTCGCAGTGGTGCTCCGCCGTCCGTTTCGGATGGTGCTGACGTCATGGTGCTGGGACGCGAG
Organism: uncultured Acidobacteriaceae bacterium; assembly: GCA_963751285.1. Taxonomy (GTDB): domain Bacteria; phylum Acidobacteriota; class Terriglobia; order Terriglobales; family Acidobacteriaceae; genus Telmatobacter. Next base: position 59,727 of record CAVVUE010000028.1, read on the forward strand.
GGATACACGACTGCTGTGAAGGGCACGAACGGCTTTCTCTGTATCGTGGAACGATCATGGGGAGCAGCAACCGATGAGCCGGAGTTCTGGAATCCCAAAATCCGCGCGCCCATTTGCTTCAATCCGACTGCCGCAAGGACCTTTGCACCCATCTTCCTGATGAAGACGAAACTGGTGCTGGCGGGGAAATCGAAATCCGAGATCGCGCAGGCGGTCGCAGCGGCATTCGAAAAAAACGAACTGCCGGCGCTCGAGCCTGGCGCCATGTGCTACATGTTTTCGAAGCAGCAGTATTTGAATGACGAAGGTAAAAGCTGGCATCCTCACCTCATGTTTTTTGTTGCGGGCGACGCGGCAAAAAGCTGGGGAGCCGACTTGGCGGGCTCGCCGGTGATATCCGCGAATGACCCTGAAGAACGGGTGATGATCTTCATGGTCTGGGTTGGCCAATGGTCCGACGGATCTCCGGCCCCGGCGATGGCGCACTGAGTTGCAACTCGCCGGAGATAGAGGCAGCTCTCGAGTGATGGCGGCAAGCGCACGAGCAGCGAATCCGGGTGTAGAATCCTCTTTCCGAAGGAACAATGCGAAAGAGGCGAGCCATGCAATATCGCACGTTTGGCAAGCTGGATTGGAAGTCTTCTGTTCTAGGCTTTGGCTGCATGCGGTTGCCGACAACAGACGGGCAACGCGGCAGCGCAAACATCGACGAGCCCGAAGCCATTCGTATGCTGCGCTTCGCCATTGACCATGGCGTCAACTACATCGACACTGCCTATCCTTATCACGACGGCAAGAGCGAGATTGTGGTGGGCAAAGCGCTCCACGATGGCTATCGCGCCAAGGTGCGGCTGGCAACCAAGCTGCCGACGTGGCTGGTGCAGGCGCCGTCCGATTTCGACCGATATCTGAACGAGCAGCTGGCAAAGCTTGAAACGGATCACATTGACTTTTACCTGCTGCACTCGCTGAACAAGGCCACGTGGACCAACATCGTCCTGAAGCACAACCTTCTCCGCGAGGCGGAGCGCGCGCTGGCCGACGGGCGCATCCGGCATCTGGGCTTTTCATTCCACGACAACTACGAGTGCTTCGCGGAGATCGTGAACGCGAGCGATCTCTTCGCCTTCTGCCAGATCCAGTACAACTATATGGATATTGAGAACCAGGCGGGCACTCGCGGCCTCAAGCTGGCCGCTGACAGAGGCCTTGCCGTGGTAGTGATGGAACCGCTGATGGGCGGCCGGCTCGCCGATCCGCCGCCGGCGATGCGCGAAATCATTGCAAGCGATCCCGCGAAGCGCAGCCCGGCGCAGCTCGCGTTCGAGTGGGTTTGGGATCAGCCCGAAGGCCCTGTCGTGTTGAGCGGCATGAGCACCATGGACCAGGTCGTAGAGAATCTGCGATTCGCCGACGCGGCCGGCGTGGGCAAGCTCGGAGAAGCCGACCAGGCGCTGATCGCGCGCATCCGCGAGCAATACAAGGCGCGCGTCACGATCCCGTGCACGCAGTGCGGCTATTGCATGCCGTGCCCCACCGGCCTCAACATTCCTGTCAACTTCGATTTCTTCAACTACGCCCACACTTACGATGACGTGGGCGCGGCGCGCTTCCGCTATCAATTTGTGCTCAAGGAAGAGGAGCGCGCAGGCGCATGCATCGACTGCGACACCTGTGAAGAATTATGCCCGCAGCACATTCCGATTTCCGATTGGATGCCGAAGGTCGCCGCATTGCTCAGCTGACGTTGCCGTCGATCGCAGATGCGGCGCCGCCAGCCGCCAGGTAAAAACGGCGGAATGGTGGAGCGATTGCGGAGCGGACGATGAAGAATCAATGCCGCAAACCGGATGGATGGCTTGGCCGCTGGCTGTTGCGCAACATGAACAAGCGGCACTCCGGTGTGACCGACTGGGGGCTCTCGCATGTGGCGATTCCCCGCGATGGCGCAATTCTCGATGTCGGCTGCGGCGGCGGAAGAACTATTGCCAAGCTCGCGGCCGCGTCCGGTTCGGGAATGGTATACGGCATCGATCACTCCGCAGACAGCGTGGGCGTGGCCTTGAGGCTGAATGCGGAGTTGGTCAACTCCGGCCGCGTCGTGATCCGTCAGGGTTCCGTGTCGCAACTGCCCTATGCCGACGACAAATTCGACCTGGTTACCGCCGTCGAGACGCACTTTTTCTGGCCCGATCTGGCTAACGATGTGCGCGAAGTGGTGCGCGTCGTCGCGCCTGGCGGAATGTTCGTCATGATTGCGGAGGTGTATAAGGGTGCGAATACAGCGATGTCGAAGATGGCGGAGAAATATGCTCCGATGGCAGGGATGACTCTGCTGACCCCCGACGAACACCACGACCTTCTCGAGGATGCGGATTTCGACGAAGTTCAGGTCTTTACCGAGGCGTCTAAGGGCTGGATTTGTGTGCTCGGCTTGAAAGAACGGCTGCTCGCCTGATCGCCTCCCTACCGGCGTCGGGGAGGATCGGGAACAGGGGAGCGACCTTCGCGTTGCCCGACAGCAATCGTTCGATGGGGGCAGCTTCAGCCGCATTCGGCACAATTCAGGCCGCGACCTGTCGAACGGAGCTATCGACCGTCATCGTCCGGCCCGAAACCAATTACCGAAGCAGCGCGCTGGCGTGGACGCCGATAAAGTACGGCCAGATGATGAGGGCCAGAACGCCTTTCCAGAAAGTCAGGTGCAGGTAGCCAATGGTAAAAAGCCACGCGGCAAACCACAGTCCGCCCGTGAAGGTGTGCTGCTCAATCTTGATCTTCTGCTGATGTTTTGGGTGATCCTTTACGCAACTTTCGGCTTCCACGATTCCCTCCGTCGGCCCCTCCAGGCTCGGGCGCAAAGCACACTCGTGCCGCGCTTCCCCGCAGGCGTTCTGATCCTGATCTCCTGGATGACTGCAGGAATAGTACTCCTGCCGGCGCAATTGTTCATGAAACAGATTGGGCGCGCGGTGGGAAGCCGGTTTCCAATTCAGCGGGGCGGCGCAAGATATTGTTCGTCGCTCACCTGCTCCATCCAATCAACAGCCTTGCCGTCAAGCTTTTCCTGGATGGCGAAGTGCGTCATGGCCGTGGTTGGCGCTGCGCCGTGCCAGTGCTTTTGGCCAGGCGCAAACCACACCACATCGCCGGGCCGGATCTCTTCGACGGGTCCGCCCCAGCGCTGCGCGCGGCCGCAGCCGGACGTGACCACCAGCGTTTGGCCCAGCGGGTGCGTGTGCCACGCAGTGCGTGCGCCGGGTTCGAAGGTCACGCTCGCGCCCTGCACACGCGCCGGATCAGGCGCTGCGAACAGCGGATCAATGCGGACTGTGCCCGTGAACCAGTCTGCGGGTCCTTTGGCCGAAGCCTGTGTACCTGCTCTCTTGATTTCCATGGGCGCTTTCCTCCTTCAGTGTCGATTGTCTCGCGAATTTCAAGTTGACGCCTTCGCCTTGCGCGGTATCACCTTGACCGTCGCGGCGCGCGCTCCAGCGCCGATCATTGGCTTGAGATAGGGGCTCTTCGCGTACTTGATCCGGTAGGCGTCATCGATGCGATCGTTGATTGCTCCCTCTACCGGCTCGAACGCGACCTCCTTCGTCATGCCGGCGGCGATGATCCTACCCGCTTTTTGCCGCATCGCAGCCTTGTACCATCGGCTGTTCCTTCCGTTATAGGCCCGCACATAAAGGCCGTCGCCAACCACGACCGACCAGATCCACGTCGGAGTACCCTAGGTCTCGCCGTCTTCGCGAAACGGCGCAATGTGCAGATCGTCCGTCGCTTCAATCTTGCGCAGCTCGTCTTTTGGCCATGCGGTCATTACAGGTTCTCCCCGCAGCGTTTACAACTCCTGGCGCGTGGGCCGGAACAGGATTTCATTTACATCCACATCCTCCGGCTGGCTCATGGCGAACACAACTGCCCGCGCGAACGAATCAGCGGGAATCGCCGTCGCCTCATAGAATTTTTGCATTCCCTCAGCGAGATCCGGCTCCGTCATGCTGTTCGGCAGCTCCGTCGCAACCGCCCCCGGAGAGATTACCGTCGTGCGGATGTTGTACGGCTTTACTTCCTGGCGCAGCCCTTCTGAGATCACTCGCACAGCATGCTTGGTCGCGGCATAAACCACGCCGCCGCGCCGTACCTTGTGGCCGGCCACAGAAGACACATTGATGAAATGCCCGGATTTCTGCGCCTTCATATATGGCAATGCCGCCGCAATGCCATATAGCACCCCTTTGATGTTGACATCGATCATCCGGTTCCAGTCCTCGATCTTGAGCCGCTCCAGCGGCGACTGCGGCATCAGACCGGCGTTGTTGATCATCACGTCGATGCGCCCGTACGCCTGCACCGCCGCGTCGACCAACGCCCTCACCTCATCTACCAGGGTCACGTCAGTGGCTTTCGCTAGCGCCTTGCCGCCCTTGCCGGTTATCTCGCTTACCAATGTCTTCAGGCGATCGGAACGCCGCGCACCCAGCACAATTGTGGCGCCCTCATCTGAGAGCCTCCGGGCCGTTGCTTCTCCCAGCCCGCTGCTAGCGCCCGTAATCACGACCACTTTCCCTTCGATGTTGTTGCCCATCACCTTGAATGCTCCTCTACATTTCGTTGCGCCTACCTGCCTGTCATTTGCTCCAGCTTTTCCGGATACCGGGCACCCTGCAAGGTGATCTGCGCGGAGGCTTGTTCCATCTCGTTCAGATCGGCCTGTGTCAGCTCAAGGTCGACCGCTCCAATGTTTTCTTCCAGCCTCGACAGCTTCGTCGTTCCCGGGATCGGAGCAATCCACGGCTTCTGCTTCAGCAACCAGGCCAGAGCAATCTGTGCCGGCGTCGCATTCTTCTTTTTCGCGATCGTCTCCAGCAGATTCACCATTGCCCAATTCGCCTTCATCGCATCCGGCTGGAAGCGCGGCAACGTGCTGCGAAAATCGTTGCTTCCCAGCTTCGTATTCTCATCGATCTTTCCCGTCAGGAACCCCTTGCCCAGCGGGCTGTACGGCACCAGTCCGATGCCCAGCTCTTCAAGCGTGGGAATTACCTCGGCCTCCGGTCTCCGCCACCACAGCGAATACTCGTTTTGCAGCGCAGTCACCGGCTGCACGGCATGAGCGCGCCGAATGGTCTGCACTCCCGGCTCCGAAAGCCCAAAATGCTTCACCTTGCCCGCTTGAATCAGATCCTTCACCGCGCCCGCTACATCCTCGATCGGCACTTCAGGATCGACGCGATGCTGATAGTAGAGATCGATTACATCGGTCCGCAGCCGCTTCAGCGAGCCTTCGACCGCCTGCTTGATGTGCTCGGGCCGGCTATCGAGACTCTGCGAACCGGGCTTGCCGTCGCCATCCATCCTGAACCCGAACTTCGTTGCGATGACCACGCGATCGCGCACCGGCTCGAGCGCCTCGCCCACCAGGTCCTCGTTTGTGTACGGCCCGTACACCTCCGCAGTATCAAAGAAAGTGATGCCGCGGTCCACCGCCGCGCGAATCAGCGCGATCATCTCACCCTTGTCCTTCGGTGCGCCGTAGCTGAAACTCATTCCCATGCAGCCGAGCCCGAGAGCCGAAACTTCAAGATCGCTTTTGCCTAATTTGCGTTTTTGCATCGTATACCTGCCAATCGCTGAATAAGTTTGGGAGCGAAGGGTTCCGCATTCCATCGGGTGAGCCCGGCCCACGCCGAATTCATTGGAGCGTCAACTTCACCATCCAAAGAGTAAGGGAGGGAGTCGTTCGGGCGGTATCCCGATCCTTCCTTTTTCTTGCCTGATCCTGCCGCAGTGCAGATTTTTGTGCACACTTCTGTGAATTTGGCGTTACGCTGGGTTGAATGAAGCACTCCGAGGTTCACGTGACAAATCCTGTACATACAAGCGATGAATTGGCGCAGCGTGTGGTTGCCATGCGGGCGGCGCTTCGGCGGCAGATTGCTGCGCACATCGCGGCCGACGGCGTACATGACACCGCTGTGCCCAGTTTGAGGCTCTACCGCCAGTCTGCGGCAACAGCCTGTGCCTCGGCGGCATACGAGCCGCGGCTGGTGGTCTTCGTCCAGGGAAAAAAGCGCATCGACCTCGGCGCAACATCGTATCTCTGCGATGACTCTTCGTTCCTTTTGTCGGCAGTTGATTTACCGGTCGTCAGCCAGGTCGTCGAAGCCACTCCCGAGAAACCGATGCTCGGCATGCTGCTCAAGCTCGACATGGCCGAGGTGCGAAAGATTCTCAGCGAAGAAGAATTCCCGTCATCCGGCGAGCCTGCCGATGCGCGCGGCATGGCCATGGGTGAAACTTCGGTGCAGCTGCTGGACGCCTGCTCCAGGCTCGTCGATCTTCTTGACGCACCGCAGGACATTGCCTTTCTCGGCGGCCTCATCGAGCGCGAAATCATCTACCGGCTGCTGCGCAGCCCGCAAGGCAGGCACCTGCGAGCCATCGCCACCCTCGGCGAGCAGAGCCAGCGCACCGCTAAAGCTGTCGCCTGGCTCCGGACGAATTATTCCAAGCCGCTCCGCGTTGAGGATCTGGCCGCAATGGCGCAGATGGGCGTCTCCACGCTGCATCATCACTTCCGATCGCTGACGGCGATGAGCCCGCTGCAATATCAGAAACAGTTTCGCCTGCATGTGGCGCGGGAACGCATGCTGAATGACGGGCTCGACGCGGCAAGCGCGGCCTTCGAAGTGGGCTATGAAAGCGCGAGCCAGTTCAATCGCGAGTACAGCCGCTTCTTCGGCCAGCCGCCGATGCGGGATATCAAGGCGCTTCGCGTGGCCATCGCCGAAGACGCCGCGGCCTGACGGCAGATCGGCCTACGCGTACACCTCGGGGATGAAATTCTGCTCCTGGATGGGTGGCCGCACATATTTTGACTTGACCAGCCGCGGCAGCTTCAACGGCTCAGGCGTCAGGTCGCGATAAGCAATCGCCGACAGCAGATGGCGGATCACATTGAGCCTCGCCGATTTCTTGTCCTCGGCGTTCACCACGTGCCATGGCGCCTGTTTGGTATCGGTCACAGCGAACATCTCATCCTTCGCGCGGCTGTATTCGGCCCAGTGCTTGCGCGATTCCAGATCCATCGGGCTCAGCTTCCAGCGCTTCGTGGGATTCTTCATGCGGTCCTGGAACCGGCGTTCCTGTTCCTCGTCGCTCACGCTGAACCAGTATTTAACGAGAATGATGCCGGAGCGAATGAGCATGCGCTCAAACTCCGGGCAGCTCTGCATGAACTCAAGGTATTCGCGCTCGCCGCAGAAACCCATTACGTGCTCCACGCCGGCGCGGTTGTACCAACTGCGATCAAACAGAACCATCTCTCCCGCCGCGGGCAGGTGAGCCACGTAACGCTGAAAATACCACTGCGTCTTCTCGCGCTCCGTCGGCGTGGCCAGCGCCACAATGCGGCAAACGCGCGGATTGAGCGACTCGGCGATGCGCTTGATGGCGCCGCCCTTGCCCGCGGCATCGCGCCCTTCAAACAGCACAACCACGCGCAGGCCTTCGTGGCGAATCCACTCCTGCAGCTTCACCAGCTCGATTTGCAACCGCCTGAGCTCACGCTTGTATTTACAGTCCTTGCCCAGCTGCAGGGGATCACCAGGGCATTTCTGTTCATCGAGCCGATTCTTTGCCAGCGATTTTCGGCCTTCACCGTGTTTGCGGCTTTTCTTCCCCTTGCCCGCCACTATCCTTCTCCTGACGTTTTGCGTTCTTGGGTCCCAGACTGGTCCCCGGTATTTCCGCCTATCTATCTATCGGCAGAATGCGGGGCACAGTTTACTACCGCCCATCAAGGTGCTTCATTGGATGTGACAACCCCAGGCCGGGTGCTGCGATAAGCTGCGAACAGGCGCCACCATCGGGGCCGAAAAGGCAGAGTTCACGGCAACATGCCGCAACGTACCCCAAAGGGCTCCGCTTACCTGCAAAGATGGCGCGAGGCTGCGTTCATGCGGAGATGGCTCGATGGCGCGAGAGGCGGAAATCTGATGCACGCGAGTCTGGCTGGCGGTTCGGCGCACCCCGGATTCAATGCTGCCGCCGAACGGCTGCTCCGACTTCCGATTCTTCTGCTGCACGTGCACGAGCACTGCAACTGCCGTTGCCTCATGTGCGACATCTGGAAGAAAGAAGATGGCAAGGAGCTGGACCTTGAAGGTTTTGCGCGGCACCGCGAGTCGATCGTGCGGCTGGGCGTGCGCGAAGTGGTGTTGACCGGCGGCGAAGCGCTGCTGCATCGAGGGTTCGCGCAACTGTGCAGTTTCCTGCACGACTGCGGCGTACGCGTCACCCTGCTGACCACGGGATTGCTTCTGGCGAAGCGCGCCGATGCGGTCGCCGAAGGTGTGGACGAGATCATCGTCTCCATCGACGGCCCCGAGCAAATTCACGACCAGGTGCGAAGAGTGAAGGGCGCTTATCAGCTGATCGGCAGAGGCATCGAAGAAGTGCGGCAGAGGAAAAGTGCGATGCCGGTTCATGCGCGGAGCACGGTGCAAAAGACCAACTGCCGGTTCTTGCGGCAGACCGTGGCCGGTGCAAAATCGCTTGCGATGGATTCAATCTCTTTTCTTGCCACTGATCTCACGTCAGAGGCTTTCAACCGGGAATTGGTCTGGCCGATCGAAAGGCAGGACCAGGTGGCCCTTTCGCACGAACAGGTGAGGGAACTGGAAATCGAGATGGAAGCCCTGATTCGCGAAAACGCCGGGGACATCCGCAGCAAATATATTGTGGAGTCGCCGGAGAAGCTGCGCCGCATTGTGCGGCGTTTCCACGAACATCTTGGCGATTGCGCGCCCGTCGCTCCCATGTGCAACGCGCCGTGGGTTTCCGCAGTGGCTGAGGTCGATGGTTCGGTAAGACCGTGCTTCTTCCACCCAAAGATCGGCAGCCTGCAAGGAAAGACTCTGGAGGAAGTGATCAACGGCGAAGAGGCGCGCCGCTTCAGGGCTTCATTGGATGTTGCGGCGAACCCCACCTGCCAGAAATGCGTCTGCTCATTGCACCTGAAGGAAGACGGAGCAAGAGAGCGGGCCGGTCACGGCCCGATTCCTATGGGGTGAGCGAAGCATTACCCACCCATGCAGAGCCCGGATGGGCACCCTGCCGATATTTCGCCCGCTGAAGCGAGCTGGCGGAATTAGATTTGCCGGTTTCCCTTCAGTCTTGCTCTCCCCATGTTTGCGCATAGGTTTTGCCATAGGGATAGAAGAGTTCTTTGCGGCCATCCTTCCAAGCAGCTTTCATTTCCGGCGTCGTGATATCCCAATCAGGGCGGCACTTTCGGGTGACTGCTCGAAGGTCCTGGCGGAGATCCTCAAGCGTGGGCCGGCCGAAAAACCAATAGCCGTTATAGATCTTGTAGACGACGAGGCCCGGTTCCAGAACGATGACATGGGGAATCATCGGATTGTGATCGGGATCCGTATATTCGACGATATCAAGATTCTTTTGAACGACTCGTCCGGCATCTGAGAGAAACGGCCAGTGGGCGCCCACCCCGGAGCGATACTCGTTAGTCAGAGTGATGTTGTCGGTGCTGATCGTGACCAGACGACAGTATCCCACTTCCATTTCGCGGTGGAATTGAACCAGGAGTTCGGCTTGCCGGCGGTCTTTCGGACAATATCCACCACGGCTGAGGACCAGAACCATCGGATGCTGGCCCTGCAGGTCCGAAAGCTTGCGGCGCTTCGTACTGTGATCTGTCAGTTCGAAATCGGGGAAGAGCGCACCGGGAACGATGTCCGATCTCATGGGTGTAAGCCTCCTATCGCCGGATTCTCCGAGTCGGAGTCGCGGGCTCTCAAGACTTGATAACAGAAATCAGGCCGCGTCCGTCCAGCTTCTCCCATCACTCCATCCACACCCCGTTGCACCATATAAACATCGTTCCACAAGGTGGGATTCTTCGCCTTCCTTGTGCCCCACATCACTGCCCGCCGTTGCCCCAAAGATGAGACTCAACCTAGCGGCCGGGCGAGACCAAAAATTGGCCAAATGCCGCACTGTGGAGCGAAGCGAATGAGTGAACCTAAGACTGTGATTCTGGACGGGAACGAGGCCGCCGCCTCCGTTGCCTATCGGCTCTCCGAAGTGATTGCCATCTACCCCATTACCCCCTCGTCGCCTATGGCCGAGTGGGCCGATCAGTGGCGCTCGGAGGGCAAAAAGAATATCTGGGGCGGGCTGCCCATTGTGGAAGAACTGCAGAGTGAAGGCGGCGCGGCCGGCGCATTGCACGGCGCGCTGCAGGCCGGGGCCTTCGGCACCACGTTTACGGCCTCCCAGGGCCTGCTTTTGATGATCCCCAACATGTTCAAAATCGCCGGTGAGCTGACCGCGGCGACCATGCACGTCTCGGCCCGCACTATAGCCACGCACGCGCTCTCCATCTTCGGCGACCACTCCGACGTCATGGCGTGCCGCTCCACCGGCTGGGCCATGCTGGCCTCGAATTCCGTGCAGGAGGTTGCCGACCTGGCGCTCGTGGCGCAGATCGCGACCCTCGAGTCCCGCATTCCCTTCATCCACTTCTTTGACGGCTTCCGCACATCGCACGAAGTGGGCAAGATTCTGCCCATCACCGACGAAGTCATCCGTTACATGGTCGAAGACAAGTACCTCATCGCTTTCCGCAAGAACGCGCTCACGCCCGATCACCCCTTCATCCGCGGCACCGCGCAGAATCCCGATGTCTTCTTCCAGGCGCGCGAGGCCTGCAGCCCGTTCTACGTGGCCGTCCCCAGCATCGTGCAATCGGTGATGGACCGTTTTGCCGTCCTCACCGGGCGCAGCTATCACCTCTTCGACTATTCCGGCGCACCCGATGCCGAGCGCGTGATCATAATGATGGGCTCCGGTGCCGAGGCTGCCGAAGAAGCTGTGGACGCGCTTGTACGCCAGGGCGAAAAGATCGGCCTGCTGAAGGTCCGCCTCTACCGGCCGTTTGACAGCAAGGCGTTTCTCGCCGCGCTGCCTGCGACCGTCGATTCCATCGCCGTGCTCGACCGCTGCAAGGAGCCCGGCGCTACGGGCGAGCCGCTCTACCAGGACATTGTGACCGTCCTGGCTGAGAATTCCGCGAACCTGCCCTTCGCCCGGACGCCCGTCGTCATCGGCGGCCGCTACGGGCTTTCGTCAAAGGAGTTCACGCCTGCCATGGTCAAGGGCGTGTTCGACGAACTGGCCAGGCTCGCGCCCAAGAATCACTTCACCATCGGCATCAACGACGATGTCAGCCACACCAGCCTGGTGTACGATTCCGAGTTCTCCACCGAGGATCCCAAAACCGTGCGCGCTCTCTTCTACGGCCTCGGCTCCGACGGCACTGTGGGCGCCAACAAGAACTCCATCAAGATCATCGGCAGCGAAACGCCGAATTACGCGCAGGGCTATTTCGTCTACGACTCCAAGAAGTCCGGGTCCATGACCACCTCGCACCTGCGCTTCGGGCCAAACGCCATCCGCTCCACCTACCTGATCACGCGCGCCAGCTTCGTGGCCTGCCATAACTTCAGCTTCCTTGAGAAAATGAACGTGCTTGACGCGGCGATGCCGGGCGCGGTGTTCCTGCTGAATTCGGCATATTCGGCGGCCGAGGTCTGGGATCACCTGCCGAAGAGCATGCAGCAGGAGATGATCGCCAAGAAGATTGAGTTCTACGTGATCGACGGCTACAAGATAGCGCGCGAAGCCGGAATGGGCACGCGCATCAACACCATCATGCAGACCTGCTTCTTCGCCATCAGCGGCGTGCTGCCCAAGGATGAGGCGATCGAACAGATCAAGAAGTCCATCAAGAAGACCTACGGCAAGCGCGGCGAAGCCGTGGTGCAGAAGAACTTTGCCGCCGTGGATGCCGCACTGGCGCATCTTGAAAAAGTCGAGCTGCCCGCCGCGGCCAGCTCAAGCTTCGATCTCGTCGGCGCATTCTCGGCCAACGCGCCCAAGTTCGTTCACGATGTGCTGGGCCAGATCGCTGAAGGCAAGGGTGACCTGATCCCGGTCAGCGCGATTCCGGCCGGCGGCGCATTCCCTTCGGGCACGGCGCAATGGGAGAAGCGCAACATCGCGCAGTTCATCCCCGTGTGGGACAAGGATCTCTGCATCCAGTGTGGCAAATGCGTCATGGTCTGTCCGCACGCCGTGATTCGCGCGAAGATTTACGACGGCAAACTGGCCGACAAATCACCAGCGACCTTGAAGTGGGCCAAGCCCAAATGGCGCGGCATGGAGCAGGAGCGCTACACGCTGCAGGTTGCTCCTGAAGATTGCACCGGCTGCGCGGTTTGCGTCGAGGTCTGTCCCGTAAAGAGCAAAAGTGACGCCAGCAAAAAGGCCATCAACATGGCACCGCAGGCTCCGCTGCGCGAGCCCGAGCGCGAAAACTGGGAGTTTTTCCAGTCGCTGCCCGAGGTCGACCGCTCGAAGCTTTCGCACGGTCAGGTCAAGGACATTCAACTCTTGCAGCCGCTGTTCGAGTTCTCCGGCGCGTGCTCGGGCTGCGGTGAAACGCCGTATATTAAGCTGCTCACCCAGTTGTTCGGCGACAGGCTCTACATCGCCAACGCCACGGGCTGCTCGTCAATCTACGGCGGCAACCTGCCCACCACCCCTTACACGCATAACGCGCAGGGCCGCGGGCCAACCTGGTCAAACTCACTCTTTGAAGACAACGCGGAGTTCGGCTTCGGCATGAGGACGGCGCTCGACCAGCAAAAGGCCTTCGCCGAGATGCTCGTCACGCGGATGGCTTCTGCCATTGGCGCTGAGCTTGCCGCCGACCTTGTCGGCGCTTCGCAGAACACCGAAGCGGAAATCGACCACCAGCGCGAGCTTGTGAGCCTGCTGCGCGAGCGGCTGGCCGACGACGACTCGTCCGACGCAAAGAATCTCGCCGCCATCGCCGATGCGCTGGTGCGTAAGAGCGTATGGATCCTTGGCGGCGACGGCTGGGCCTTCGACATCGGCTTCGGCGGGCTCGATCACGTGCTCGGTTCAGGCAAGAACGTGAACGTGCTTGTCCTCGACACCGAAGTCTATTCCAACACCGGCGGCCAGGCCTCAAAAGCCACGCCGCGCGGCGCGGTAGCCAAGTTCGCCGCAAGTGGAAAGTCCAATAGCCGCAAGGATCTGGCGATGGAAGCCGTAAGCTACGGCTCGGTCTATGTTGCGCAGGTAGCCCTGGGCGGCAACGACACCCACGTGGTCAAGGCCTTCCAGGAGGCCGAGGCGCACAACGGGCCGTCGCTCATCATCGCGTATTCAAGTTGCATCGCTCACGGCTACGACCTGGTACACGGTCTTGAACAGCAGAAACTCGCCGTGCAGGCGGGCTACTGGCCGCTCATGCGCTACAACCCGGCGCTGCGCGAGGAAGGGAAGAATCCCTTCCAGCTCGACTCCAAGGCGCCCTCGATCCGCCTGAAGGATTACGCTTACCGCGAGGCGCGCTACACCATGCTCGCCCGCAGCAACCCCGACACGGCTGCCGAGCTGCTGAAAGAAGCCCAGGACGATGTGGAGCGTCAGTGGCGCGTCTACTCGGCTCGCGCGTCCATGCCCGGCCGCGGTGAAACGCCGCACATCGCGCCTCCAGAGAAAGCTGAAGAAACGCCTCAGAACAAACTGGCAGCCACGCCTGCCGGAGGTGAAGAATGACCGATACTTCCATGCAATATCTCGGCATTAAGTTGAACGGCCCCATCGTGGTCGCTTCCACGCCGCTGTCTGAAACGCTCGACAACGTTCGCCATATGGAAGACGCCGGCGCCTCCGCGATCGTCCTGACCTCGCTCTTTGAGGAGCAGTTGGCGCTGGAGTCGCGGGCGCTCGACGAGGACCTCTCGCGCGGCACGAATTCCTATGCCGAGTCGCTCGAATATCTGCCCGACCTGCACGACTACCGCATGACGCACGACGGCTATCTCGAGCATCTGCGGCGCTGTCGCGAGGCAGTCGACATTCCCATCATGGCCAGCCTGAACGGCGCCACCAGCGGCGGCTGGGTGCGCTTTGCCAAGGAGATGGAGGAGGCTGGCGCGCAGGCCATCGAGCTCAACACCTTTGCGCTGGTCACCGATCGGAGCCAGACCTCGGACGAAATCGAGCGCATCCTGCTTGAGCTTGTCTCCAGCGTTTGCCAGGCCGTCAAAGTGCCCGTCGCCGTCAAGCTTTCGCAGTCGTTCACCAGCCTGCCACATCTTTGCGCTCAGCTTGAAGATGCGGGTGCGCGCGGCGTGGTTTTCTTCAATCGCTTCTATCAGCCCGATTTCGATATCGAGACGCTGGAGGTGCGGCCCACGCTGCACTTCTCCACCCCGTCGGAGTTGCTGCCGCGTCTGCACTGGGCGGCCATCCTCTACGGCCACATCAACGGCGACATCGCCATCACTGGCGGCATTCACTCGGCTGAAGACGTGTTGAAGGCGATTATGGCCGGCGGCAGCGTCGCCATGATGGTCTCTGCCCTGCACATTCACGGCATCGACCACATCGCCCGTGTGCTGGCCGACCTGCGCTACTGGCTCGATAAGCGCGAGTATGCGTCGCTCGCCGAGACTCGCGGCTGCCTTAGCCGCCGCTCGGTACCGGATACCTCACCTTACGACCGCGGGAATTACATCAAGACGCTGAGCTCGTACAGCCTGCGGCAAACGGTGGCGGCGTTTTAGCTTCGTCTGCTGCAGGTTCGCCATAAGAGCAGCTTGTCATCCTGAGCGACCTTCCGCTGCGTCCGCGGTTGCGGAAGCAGTGGAAGGGATTCTAAGCATCTGCGCTTGTCTTTACATCCGCTAACGAGCTGCAGTGCGGCGTGACCGCCCTAGTTCTCAAGAAAGCGAAGAACCGTCTTTTCCAGTACGCCGCGCGCGCGGGGCAAAGCCGCTTCGACCGGTTCGCTAAACGTCTCGCCCAATTCCGTTGAGCCGGCGCCCACTGTCAACAACATGGCGTGGTCCGCAATGGAACCGTAAAGGCTTCGCGTCAGCCCGAGAAGTTCGTGCGCCTCAAGATGGTGGCTCGCAGCGTCCCCGTTTCCGCGATTCGATGCAACTGCGGCCAGGCTTACGCGGCCGGGAATGGAATCGAGCGAGGAATCGACGAAAAGGACGGAGTCGGCGTCCGCGATGTCTTTCGCCAGGTCTGGCGTCCACTGCTGGCGCGCGACCACGCGAACATCTTCATTCTTCAGGAACCGCTCCGCGGCCCATTCTGCGAGTTTGGGCCCAACTCCATCATCGCTGCGGAGAGTGTTCCCGCAGGCAAGTACAAGACAACGTGCAATCGTATCCATAAACTTAGCGTTCTCCGAATCGAATCCGTTCTCTGTTCTCCTGGAAACGTCTCGAATCCACTAGTATTCAAAACAAAAATATCAGTCGCGCACTACTCGGTCCACAACATCGCCATCGGCCGACACCAGCTCCAACAGCAACGGCATCTGCCCCGCCGCGTGCGATGAGCAACTCAAACAGGGGTCGAAAGTGCGCACCACTGCTTCCACCCGGTTCAGCATGCCCTCGGTGAACTTGCCGTTTTTCACATAGTACTTCGCGGCTTGGAGCACGCCCAGGTTCATCGCCTTGTTGTTCTGGCCGGTGGCGATCACCAGGTTCGCCCAGGTCATTTTGCCGTCTTCATCTACTTTGTAGTGGTGGTGCAGCACGCCGCGCGGCGCCTCGGCCTGGCCTGTCCCCTCCAGCCGGTTCACGCCTGCTGTCGCGCGCACATGCTTATCCAGAATGCGCGGGTCGCTGAGGATCTCCTCGATCTTCTCAATGCCGTAAAGTATCTCCACCAGCCGCGCGTGGTGATAGTGGAACGAGCTCGTCACCGGCCCTGCCGCCAGCCCCTTGAACTCCGCGAGCTCCTTTTCGGCCTTCGGCGCGCCCATCGTCTTCACAATGTTGAGCCGCGCCAGCGGTCCCACGCGATAGCTGCCGTCGGGATAGCCAAGCGGCTTGTAGTATGCGAACTTCGTGTAGCTGTACGCCTCCACGGCTTCGCCGATCACTTCGGGGAAACGGGCCGCGGTCATGCCGTCCTCGATGATCTTGCCTTCCGCATCCACCAGCCGCAGAGCGCCGTCGGTGAATTCGATCGACTCATCCTCGTTAATCAGGCTCAAGTAGTTCGACGGGAAGTTGGCGAAGACTTCAATCTCCTGCTTGAAGGTGTCCGCGATTTGCTTGTATGCGCCCAGTGCCAGGCCGGTATTGGCATAGGCCTCGGGAATCATAGCCAGGATCTTGTCGCGTTTTTCTGAGCTGAGCGGCTCAGTCACGCCCCCGGGCACCACCCATCCCGGATGCACGCGCTTGTCGCCGAGTAGTTCAATGATGCTCTGCCCGAAGCGGCGCAAACCCACACCGGCGCGGCCCAGTTCCGGCTTGGCCGCCGCCACGCCCAGAATATTGCGCACCTTGACATCAGCCTCCATGCCCAGCAGCAGATCGGGCGAGGCCAGGTAGAAAAAGCTCAGCGCGTGCGACTGCACCATCTGCGCCAGGTTCAGCATGCGCCGCAGTTGCGCCGCGGTGTGCGGAATCCGCACCGACATGATGGCCTCGCAGGCTTTTGCCGAAGCGATGAGGTGCGACACCGGGCAGATGCCGCAGATGCGCGCCATCAGGCTCGGCATTTCGTAAAATGGACGGCCTTCGCAGAAGCGCTCAAAGCCGCGCACCTGCGTCACATGAAAGTGCGCGTCTTCCACCTCGCCCTTGTCGCTGAGCTGGATGGTGATCTTGCCGTGCCCTTCAAGGCGTGTTACTGGATCGATGGTGATGGTCTGGCTCATAAGAAACTCCGAATTCTTTCGATCGGTGCAGGCGTGAACGCCCGCATGACAAGCCGGTCCGGAGACCGGCGCTACATCAGGCCCCAAATCGCGTCAGCGCCGGAATGTCCAGCGGTCCGCCGTTGACCAGCGCGGTAAGCGCCGTGTGAAAGGTGTCAGCCGAGGGCGGGCAGCCGGGCAGAAACACGTCCACCTTCACAAATTCATGGATCGGCCGCACCACGCGCAGCAACTTGGGCACCACGACACACGGAATCTGCGGCTGTGCGCTCACGTTTTCGATGTAGGCCCGGTTCAAAATCGCCTCCGGCCCGATGGGATTGCGCATCGCGGGCACATTGCCCGTCACCGCGCAGTCGCCCATCGCCACCAGCATCTTGGTATGCTCGCGGATCTTCTTGATCTTCTTTTCGTCATCCACCGAAGCAACGGCTCCCTCGACCAGTGTGATATCCACCTCGTCAGGGAACACCTTGGTGTCAACGATGGGGCTGTAGACCACATCCACCACCTCGGCCAGTTCGAGCAGCCGCTCGTCCATATCGAGAAACGACATGTGGCAGCCGGAACATCCATCAAGCCAGACTGTCGCCAGTTTCAGTTTGCTCATTGCGCCTCCCTCATCAGGTTCAGCCAGGGCAGAAAATCGGGATACTTGGGATGATCGGAACCGATCTTGCTCTTGTCGAAGAGGGCTCCCGTCGGGCACACCTGCACGCACTTCCCGCAGCGCGTGCATGCCGAGCCTCCCCAATCCTGGTGCAGGTCAGAGATGATCAGCGAATTGATGCCGCGGCCCATCACGTCCCAGATATGCGCGCCCTCGATTTCAGAGCAGACACGCACGCAGCGTGTGCATAGAATGCAGCGGTTGTGATCCAGCGTGAACCGTTCGTGCGAGGCGTCCACGCTCAGGTCGGGATTGCGATAAGGCAGCCGCACATGCGTCAATCCCTGCTCCTGGCCCAGCGTCTGCAGCTCGCAGTGGCCGTTCGACACGCACACCGAGCAGACGTGGTTGCGCTCGGCAAAGAGTAATTCGAGTATCGTCCGGCGATGCTTCTGCAACCGCTCGCTGCTGGTGCTGATCTCCATGCCTTCCTGCACCGTGGTCACGCAGGCGGGCAGCAGCTTGTTCGAGCCCTTGATCTCCACCAGGCACAACCGGCACGCGCCCACGTCGCTGAGGCCGTCGAGATGGCAGAGCGTGGGAATATTGATGTCATTTTCACGCGCCACTTCCAGAATCGTCTGGCCGGCGCGCGCGCTCACTTCCTGCTCGTCGATGACAAGAGTTTTGACGTCGGTTTCCACGCTCATGCCATCACCTCGCTCTCAGAATTGACCGCTTCCATCTGGCAAACGCCGGCCGGGCAGCGTTTGTGCAGGATGTGCTCCATATATTCGTCGCGGAAATATTTCAGTGTGCTCAGCACCGGATTGGGCGCCGTTTGCCCCAGCCCGCACAGGCTCGTCTCCTTCACCGTCCCGCAGAGATCCTCAAGCAGCGCCAGATCGTCCATGGTTCCCGTCCCATTGCAGATGCGCGACAGCAGCGTAAACATCTGCGCCGTGCCAGCGCGGCAGGGAATGCACTTGCCGCACGACTCGGTCATGCAGAACTCGATGAAATACCGCGCCACATTCACCATGCACGACGTATCGTCCATCACGATCATGCCGCCCGAGCCCATGATCGAACCCATCTTCAGCAGCGCGTCGTAACTCACGCCCACGTCGAGCATCTCTTCGGGAATGCACCCGCCCGAAGGCCCGCCCGTCTGCACTGCCTTGAATTTGTGCCCGCCCGGCACGCCGCCGCCGATTTCCTCGATAATCTCGCGAAGCTTGATGCCCATGGGCACTTCGACGAGGCCGGTGTTGGCGATCTTGCCGGTGAGCGCGAAGACCTTCGTCCCCTTGCTGCGCTCCGAGCCCATGTTGAAGAACCATTTGCCGCCGTTGCGCATGATGGGCGCGATGTTGGCGTAGGTTTCCACGTTGTTGATCAGCGTGGGCTTGCCCCATAACCCGCTCGCTGCGGGATACGGCGGCCGAGGCTTCGGCGTGCCACGCCTGCCCTCAATCGACGCAATCAGCGCCGTCTCTTCGCCGCACACAAACGCGCCGGCGCCCAGCCGGATCTCCACATCAAAGTTGAACGGCGTATTGGCGATGTTGTTGCCCAGCAGCCCGTGACGCCGCGCCTCGCGCAGCGCTGTCGTCAGCCGCGACACCGCCACCGGATACTCCGCGCGCACATAGATGAATCCCTTGCTCGCGCCCACTGCGTAGCCCGCAATCGCCATCCCCTCGATCACGCGATGTGGATCGCCTTCCATCACACTGCGATCCATGAATGCGCCGGGGTCGCCCTCGTCGCCATTGCACACCACGTACTTCACATCGCCCTTGGCCTTGGCCACCGTGCTCCACTTCAGGCCGGTGGGATATCCGCCTCCGCCGCGCCCGCGCAATCCGCTCTCGGTAATGCGGTGCACCACGCCGTTCGGCGTCATCTCCAGCAGCATCGTCAACAGCGCCTTGTAGCCATCACGTGCAATGTAGTCGTCAATCTTTTCCGGATCGATGTAGCCCGCGTTCTCCAGCACCACGCGCACTTGCTTGTCGAAGTGGTCGTTCAAATCGCACTGCAACTCGGGCACCGGCGCTTCGCCCAGGTTCTTTACGATCGCCTCGGCGCTTCCCGCGTGAACGTGGTGGTAAAGCGTCTCGTCTGGATCCAGGCGCACCAGCGGCCCATGCGAGCACGGCCCCATGCAGCCGGTGCGGCGCACCAATACCTTTTTCCCCGAGGCTTCCGCAGCCTTCACCAGCGCCTCTTTCAGCGCGCCGGCTCCCTGGCTGGCGCAGGCCAGGTCCATGCAGACGTTGACCTCGTAGTCGTACTTCGCGTTTTCCTGCTGGACGCCTTTGGCGATCAGCTCGAGCTCCTCGATTGTCATTCCACGATCCACCTTTCCAGTTGCTCGAGCACTTGATCACGAGTCATCTCGCCCACCACTTCGCCGTCGCACAACGCCACCGGCGCGCGGCTGCACGCGCCTACGCATCGCGCCGTCATCAGGCTGATCTGGCCATCCGACGTGGTCTGTCCCTGCGCAATGCCCAGCCGCTTCTCCGCCGCGTCAATCAGCTTGTCCGCACCCTTGATATAGCAGGCCGTGCCGGCGCATACCGTCACCGTGTGCTTGCCCGGCGGCTTCATGGTGAAGTAGTGGTAAAACGTGGCCACGCCATAGGCCTGGCTCAGCGGAACCCGCAGCGACATGGCAACAAAACGGATCGAGTCGTCGTCAAGATAGCCGAACGACGACTGCACCGTGTGCAGCGTCTCAATCAGCGCGTGGCGCGCAAACCCATTCTTGCGCATCGTGCCGTTCACGATCTTCCATCGTTTGTCTTCGCTGGGTAGGGCTGGGGGCGTGAATGCTGGCACTTTTCCTCCCTGGTTGGGGCAATCGACCGCGCACATTCGATGCGGAGCGGCACTCGCGTCCCTCTTCGCATGATGTCTACCACAGTTGTACGCCCCGGCACCTCTCGCAATCCGTGATAGCAGTCACGAGGTCTGTGGCTATCCCGTTTGTTGGCATTGGTTTTGGACCTGTGGAAATGACGTGACGGCGGCGATGTTTTCTTTTTCCGCCGGGCGTGTTGCGGCCCACGGCGTGCCCGCGAAAACCGCGCCGGAATGTGCGACAGATCACCAGCCGAGCCCCATTCGCCGCCCGAAACCGCGAGATGTGTCACCAGTGAGCCGCGAGCCGAGGCGCGAGCACCAACCGCCGCCTCATTTGGGAACGCGTCAACCGAGTTCCGTTCTGGAAGGGCACGAATCTCTGCCCGGCGATGGACCATGGAACAATTCGCCGATGCGCGGCGTACCTCTTCTTGGAGCGCCAGGCAGCGGTGTGCCCGGGGCACGGAGGAAGTATGAAGCGGATTACGATTGCTACTCTGTTCGGTGTGGTAGCCGGCGCGTTGTGCGCAACCATTTCATTCTCTGCCGGCATCTTGAGTTTTTCTGCCGTTAATCTCTTGTGGATCCTGCTGAACAGGACGGTAATGGGCTTCACTATCGGAATCAGCGGGCTCAGGCTGCATTGGGCGTGGAACGGCGTCGTGATGGGACTGGCGGTGGGTTCGATCTTTTCCTTTTTTCTTTATATGCACGGGATGAAGATGGCGCCGTACACCATGATCGGCAATGCGATCTTCGGGTTGATGATCGAGTTCTTCACGACGGTGGTGTTCAAGGCGTCGGCGCTGGCGAAGGCAAGCGGCGTGGCGCGAGTGGTGGCGGCGTAGCTTTTCCCGCAGAGGATGGCGGCTCGCAGGGAAGCCGCACTTGACTTCGCGGCGTCATTCGCCGTAGTTTGTCCTTACACGGGAAAGGAGGTTGATCCAGCCTATGAGCAAAGATGGTTCGAGTTGTAACTTACGTGAGGTGACTGAGGCCTAGGGCATCGCGCCCAAGACTCCGGTAAGTCCAGGCGGAGGGTTCTCCGTCATGGCTCTGGCACTCGCGGCAGCGCGATGGCCTTAGTCCAATCCCAACAGATCACCGGCAGCGGCCTGGGAACACGAGTTCCTGGGCCGTTGTTGCTTTAGAGGCAGGGTGCAAAGGACGATTCCCCACCCAGCGGAGCTTGGATGGCGCACCCGGCAAGGGAACGAGGAAGCGAGAAGACAATGGAACAGAAACTGGAGCACACAATTGCGCTGCTGGCGCGAACGCCTGCTACGCTGGAAGCGCTGTTGCGCGATTTACCGGAAGCATGGACGTTAAGCAACGAAGGCGGCAGCACATGGAGTCCCTGCGTGGTTGTGGCGCACCTGATTCAAGGCGAGCACCAGGACTGGTTGCCGCGCGTGCAGATGATTCTGGATTCGGGCGAGACGCGCGAGTTTGATCCCTTCGAGCGCGAGGGGCACGTGCGCTATGGGCAAGGCAAGACACTGGCGCAGTTGCTCGATGAGTTTGCGCTGCTGCGGAGAGACAACCTGGACGAGCTGCGCGAATTGAATCTTACCGCGCAGGATATGAAGCGCCGCGGACGGCACCCGTCGTTCGGCAGCGTGACGCTGTCGGAGCTGTTGGCCACGTGGGCTGCGCACGACTTGACTCATTTGCACCAGATTTCGCGAATCATGGCCCACCAATACCGCGAGGCGGTGGGGCCGTGGACGCGATTCCTGGGCGTAATGCAGTGCGCGGGGCATAGCTCTGCTGCATGAAGATGCGCTCTCTCCTCGCAGAAGAATTGCACCTACACAGGCGGAGGCAGATTCTGTGGTGGGGTGGATGGCCTGGAATAAACGCTTTGCTGGCATGCCGGGGCGGCGTTATGATGGCGGTCCATGTTTCCATATGATTCAGCGCTGCTGGGGGCTGTCGAAACGACTCCCGCGACCGTTGCGGATGTGGTCCAGATGCTTGAGACCATCCAGGGGATCTGCGAGGACGGCGACGGGCTGAAGTGGTTCAATGGGCTCTACCTTGAGGTAACGCAGGCGGTCCAGGCGCGGGTGGCGGCCGCGGGATTTGGTGATCCCCAGTGGATTGCAGCACTGGACGTGCGGTTTGCGCGCTTCTACTTTGCGGCGGTGCACGGCGCACTGACGGCTGCATCGCTGCCGGGCGCGGGCGCGCCGGGTTGCTGGCAGGCGATGTTTGCCGTGCGCGACCAGGTGCCCATTGCGCGCATCCAGTTTGCGTTGGCGGGAATGAACGCGCACATCAACCACAACCTTCCCCAGGCGGTGGTGGATATGTACCAGGCGACAGGTGCCGAGCCGCAGCATGGGACCACGCAGTACGACGACTTCACGGCGCTGAATGCGACGCTCGACGGCCTGATTAACACCGCCAAGCAAACCCTGCACGTGCGCCTGTTGGGAGATGCGCTGCCGCCGATGTCGCGCCTTGAAGACACTCTGGCTGCGTGGGACGTTGCCGCGGCGCGGGAAGCGGCCTGGAACAATGCCGAGCTGCTCGCGCATCTGGGAGATGCGCCGGTGGTGTCCGGCACGTTCCTCGATACGCTGGACGGCCTGACGGCGGTGGCCAGCAAAGCGCTGCTGGTGCCCGTTCCCTGAGCGGCGAGCGGGCGCCTGCGGATGGCTGATTGATGCCGTAAAATCCTCATAGAATGAAGTGCCCATATTGTGGATTCGCGCAGGACCGCGTGGTGGACTCGCGCGAGAGCAAAGAGGCCGACTCGATCCGGCGACGGCGGGAGTGCGAGCGCTGCAACCGGCGCTTCACCACCTACGAGCGCATCGACGAGATTCCCTACATGGTGGTGAAAAAAGACGGCCGGCGCGAGCGCTTTGACCGGCAAAAAATCCTTAACGGCCTGCTGCGCGCGTGCGAAAAGCGGCCGGTTTCGTCGGTGCAGCTCGAGAAGATTGTGGACGCGACGGAGAGCTTTCTCATCGATGCGCCCGAGCGCGAGCGCACGACGGCCGAAGTAGGCGAACTGATCATGCAGGAGCTGAAGAAGCTGGACACGGTGGCGTACATACGCTTTGCGAGCGTATACCGCGACTTCAAGGACGTGCGCGAGTTCAAGGAGGAGCTGGAAGGGCTGCTGGGGAGCCATGGGAAGAAGAAAAGCTAGCCCTTAGCTTTTAGCTGTTATTTCTTAGCTTCATTTGAATTGAGCGGGAGGCGTCTGCACAGATGAAGAAAAGAGAGCGCAAGTAAGAGGCCTGGGCAAGAGTTTGATGGGCTAATAGCTAAATGCTAATGGCCAGGAGATTGAATGACCGAACGCAAAACTCATAAAGTAACGCTCATTCCCGGCGACGGCATCGGGCCCGAAGTCACGCAGGCGGTGGTGCGCATTCTTGAAGCCACCGGCGTGAAGTTTGAGTGGGAGCGCTACGCCGCGGGTGCCGAGGCGTTCGAGATTCACGGCGAGTACATTCCGGCGGCGCTGTATGCGTCGATCGAGCGCAACCGCGTGGCGCTCAAAGGGCCGGTGACCGCGCCCATTGGCGGCGGTTTCAAGAGCATCAACGTCACGCTGCGGAAAAAGTTCGATTTGTTTGCGAACCTGCGGCCCATTCGCAATCTGCCGGGGCTGGACACGAAGTATCCCGGCGTGGACCTGGTGATTGTGCGTGAAAACACTGAGGGCGAATACGTGGGCCTGGAGCACGAGGTGGTTCCCGGCGTGGTCGAAAGCGTCAAGGTGATCACGGAAAAAGGATCGACGCGGATTGCGCGATTTGCGTTTGAATATGCGCGCAAGCACGGGCGCAAGAAGGTCCACTCGATTCACAAGGCGAACATCATGAAGCTTTCGGATGGGCTTTTCCTGGAGTGTGCGCGGAAGGTGGCCGAGGAGTTCCACGATATCACCTATGGCGAGCACCTGATTGACAACACTTGCATGCAACTGGTGATGAATCCGTTCCAGTACGACACGCTGCTGCTCGAGAATCTTTACGGCGATATTGTGAGCGATTTGTGTGCAGGGCTTGTCGGCGGGCTGGGACTGGCGCCGGGCGCGAACCTGGGCGTGGAGTGCGCGATCTTTGAGGCGGTGCACGGATCCGCGCCCGACATTGCGGGCAAGGACCTCGCGAATCCAACGGCGCTGCTGCAATCCGCGATTCTGATGCTGCGGCATCTGGATGAAGAGGCCGCGGCCGACAAGGCGCATAAGGCGCTGGAGACCGTGTATGCGGAGCGGAAGACGCTGACGCGCGACGTGGGTGGATCGGCAGGGACGACGCAGTTTACCGATGCAGTGCTGAAAGCTCTGTAAGGCAGGGAGCGAGGGAGCAAGGAACGAGGGAGCAAGGGGCAAGAAGGCTTCGTGGACTCTTTCGCGCCTTCCAGTTTTGTGAGCTACATGGCTTCGGCTACGTACTGTCGTTGCAGGACGCCTTCGTGTCAAGCTGTGCCGTCGGGCTTGCGCAGCACCGAAGCGACACCGATGACAGAGCCGGAATCCTTATCCAGAATGGGCGAGGTGCTCATCTCGACTCTGACCTCCTGTCGGCCGCGAGTGAGCAACGTTGCGATGCCCGTGCAATGCCTCTCAATGGCTATGCGCCGGTCGAGCGGAAATCCGTCTTTCGATTCATAGGCGACGATGGGGATGACTTCTTCAATGATCCTTCCGGTCAAGTCCTGAGCAGTCCAGCCGAACATCTCTTCGGCAGCGCGATTGACTGACCGCACAAAACCCAGAGGATCCGTCAGAACGACGGCATCGGCCAGCGAGGCAAACGCATTCTCGAACCATTTCAACGCAAGGCGTGTCTCGTCGAGTTGCTTCCTCGCATCGGTCACGTCCACAAAAACCATGCGCATTCCCACAGGATTTCCGTCGGCGGCGCGAATGAAACTGCGATGCATCTGGTAGATGCGGAAGCTGCCGGAGCGGTCAAAAATGTTGCGCGTGATGACAGGCGGATCCTCGCCTGACGCCATCTGGGAGAGGAAGGCGGCAGAGCTGAAGTTTTTTTCGCCGCAGGCCATCAGATCCCAGCAGCTTTTGCCGATCAAATCGCCTTGCCCGGGGTGGTTCAGGGCAAGGGCAGCACGGTTGGCGCGAATGATGATGCCGCGAGCGTCGATCTCGGCGTAAGGCAGAGGCAACGTGTCGATATCCAGGTTGCTTGTGGCTACTGCCGTTGCGGGCGCGATTACAAGAGTTCCGTTCATTGCGTTTTCCCAGGGGTTGTGAGCAAAGTGATTTTGTAAAGATCGTCGGCAGACTGCAACTGCTCGATCGGAGTGATGTCGAAAGTGATGGGAATGCGCAGCATCGTGGAGCGGCCTCCGATGTTGACGCTGGTTTCGCGATTCTGCATGGAGATGCGTTCCAGTTCAGCGGTGAGGATTTGCTCGTTGGCACGGCCCTGGAGAATGGCGAGCAGAGACGAGTCGCTCCAGTGATAGATGGCATCGTCGGAGTGGAGGCTTTGGGTGAGAAAAGCGGCGACGGCCATCAGGCAATCCTCGACCGCTTCAGCGCCAAAGCGCTGGTTGATCATATTGAGGCAACTGAGGCGGAAGAGCACGATGAAGCCTTTGCCGCCGCTTGCCATGAGGCCCTTGAGGTGGTCAATGGCGGAGCCGCCGCCGCGCAAGCCGGCAGCGTTATCGTTGGCGGTGGAGTGGTTGGCGGCACGGAACGGCGATGCTTCCGCGGGGGCAGAGCCGGCTCCGGACGGATGCAGGAACTGTTCCAGGAGGATGCGATAGTCTTCGATGCCGGTGGCCGAGGTCACACCGGCGATCTTATGCAGGAAGGATTCGGGGTTGGAAGCGGAAAGATCTATGCCCAGAGATTTCAGCAATTCCGTAAAGAGAAACACAACCAGTGCGCGCCATTCGGTGGTGCGATTGCGCAACTCCGCTTCGATTCGATTGCGATAGCTGTCGAACTCGCGCAGGACGCCGCGAATCTGCGCGAGCTTTTCTGCGTCGGGCAGCCGGTCGGGCAGTTGCAGCGCCAGCATGGCCACATGGCCGCGAAACTCCTTGTAGAGATCGCCGTCGACTTCGGGAACAGCAAGAGCCGCGCCCTCGACCAGCAAGGTGAGGTAGCGCTCAATGTTCGGCGGCTCACCCTCTCTGTCAGAGGGATTCGATGGGCCCCGCGAGGTGATCTGGCGCAGGTTCATCCGAAGATGCTCCTGACCGCACTTATCGGCCGGGATGCGGCGGGCCTTTAACTCATGGCGTTCGACGCCGTGCTGCCCCCGGGGTACCGCGCGTCAACATATCCTTTAGTACACTGGAGAAGTACAAGGCCATGAAAAACAAATACCCTGTCGGCATCCTGGGCGCGACCGGAATGGTAGGCCAGCGCTATATCCAACTGCTCGAAGACCATCCCTGGTTCGAGGTCACTTGGCTTGCGGCCAGCGACCGGTCCAGTGGGAAGAGCTATGGCGAAGCGGCGAAGTGGAGGCTGGACATGCCGCTGCCGGAGAGGATTGCGAAGATGACGGTGTCGCCTGCGGAACCCGACGCAGCGCCCAAAATCATTTTTGCCAGCGTGGACGCGGCCATTGCCCGCGAGATGGAGCCAAAGTTTGCTTCGGCGGGCTGTGCGGTGATTTCGAACTCGAGCGCATTCCGTATGGCGCCGAACGTGCCCCTGGTGCTGCCGGAGGTGAATGCCAATCACCTGGAGATGATTGAGGAGCAGCCGTGGCGGAAGAATTCGGGCGGCTACATCGTCACCAATTCGAATTGCTCGGCAATGGGCCTCGTGCTGGCGCTGAAGCCGATCGAGGAGCGGTTCGGGATCGAGCAGATCTTTGTGACCACGATGCAGGCGGTCAGCGGCGCGGGCTATCCCGGCGTGGCGTCGATGGACATTCTGGACAACGTGATTCCGTTCATCGGCGGCGAAGAAGAAAAAATGGAATCGGAAACGCTGAAGCTGCTGGGCAAGCTCGAGGGGCACGTGGTGACTCCACTGGCCGCGAAGATGACGGCGCACTGCAATCGCGTTGCAGTATTGGACGGACACACCGAGTGCGTGTCGATCGAATTGGGAAAGAAGTTGGGACGCGAAGTGCGGCGCGAAGATTTTCTTGCGGCGTGGGCCGACTTCAAGCCGCTTGCCGGGCTGGGATTGCCATTTGCGCCGGAGCAGCCGATTGCGTGGCGAGAAGAGAACGACCGCCCGCAGCCGAGGCTCGACCGCAACCGCGACAAAGGAATGACAGTGACGGTGGGGCGGCTGCGCCCGTGCAACGTGCTCGACTGGAAGTTTGTGCTGCTCTCGCACAACACGGTGCGTGGTGCAGCGGGCGCAACGATTCTGAACGCCGAAATGCTGGCGAGTTTGGGCAAGCTGGAGCCGGCGGCGGTAGCGGCGCGGGGGTAAGATGATTTTCTTTGCTGAAAGCAGAGAGCTGATAGCTGACGGCCAACAGCTGCAAGGGAATTAGAGCGGTTTCGGAAATACTGTGTCCGGTCAGGGCGGTGTTCAAGGTCGTCGCTTATTGGGGTCGCGCCGACTTGAATACCATGAATGCAGACATGCCATTTCCGAAACCGCTTTAGCAGGCCACGCAACAACGTTGGAACGAATCATGAACCTGGTCGTGATGAAATTTGGCGGCACGTCGGTGGAGGATCCGGCGGCCATTGGGCGCACCGCGGCGATTGTGGCCGGGCGCGTAGCCATGGGGAAGAGTCCCGTAGTTGTGGTGAGCGCCATGGCCAAGGTAACCGACCAGTTGCTATGCGCGGCTGCGGCGGCTGCGCAGGGTGACCGAACCGGCGCGCTGGCCATCAGCTCGCGGCTGCGCTCGCGGCATCGTGACACGGCGGCTTGCCTGGTGAAGAGCGCCGATGGCGGGCCAGCGCTCATGCAGATCATTGATGACAAGTTTGCCGGATTGGACGAGATTCTGCGCGGCCTCGCTGCGATCCGCGAGCTGACGCCGCGCATCTCCGATCTGATTGTGAGCCACGGTGAACGCATCTCAAGCTACATTGTGGCCGCGGCATTCAGGGAGTGCGGGCTTGACGCGGCGCACGTGGATGCGCGCGAGGTGATCATCACGGATTCTGAGTTCCAGAAGGCGGCGCCACTCGACGACTTGATTGAGAAGAAAGCACAGGAAAACGTGTTGCCGCTGCTGCGCGCGGGCAAAGTGCCGGTGATGGGAGGGTTCATCGGGTCAAACGCCGCGGGATTGACCACGACGCTGGGACGGGGCGGGTCAGATTATACGGGAGCCCTGGTGGGCGGCGCTCTGAATGCTGAGACCATCGAGATCTGGACCGATGTGGACGGGATTATGACCGCCGATCCGCGCGTTTGCCCCGACGCGCTGCGCGTGAAGGTGATCAGCTTTGAAGAAGCGGCGGAACTCGCATACTTCGGCGCCAAGGTGCTGCACCCGGCCACGATTCTGCCGGCGGTGCGGAAGAGCGTTCCGGTGATGGTGCTGAACAGCCGCAATGCGGCCAACGAGGGCACGCGCATTATGTCGACTGCGCCGCATTGCAGGAGTCCGTTCAAGTCGATTGCGGTAAAAAAGAAGCTGACCATTATCGACATTGTGGCAAGCCGCATGCTGATGACGCACGGCTACATGAGCAAGATGTTCGCGATCTTCGACAAGCACAAGTGCCCGGTGGACATGGTCTCAACCAGCGAGGTGAGCGTGTCGCTGACCGTGGACTCGAATGCGAGCCTGCCGGAACTTTCCGCCGACCTGAGCACGCTGGCTGACGTAACCTACGAGGGCAAGAAGGCGCTGGTCTGCATGGTAGGCGAGGACATTCGCGGGCAGAACGGAATTGCCGCGCAGGTGTTCGCTGCCATCCGGCACATCAACGTGAGAATGATTTCGCAGGGCGCGAGCGAGATCAACATGAGCTTCATGATCGACGAGGACGACGCCGACGAAGCAGTGCGATCGCTGCACGCGGCGTTTTTCAAGGATCCCGATCCGGCCGTGTTTGATGTGCAAGCGAGAAAACAGCTTCTAGCTTCTAGCTCCTAGCTCCTAGCTTCCAGCTCCACCAGCGGTTTGTTTGAGCTGGAGTTCATCGGGAACGACCAGATAAGAACATCGATTGAGCAAGATTATTGCGCCGAGGGGTTTTCGGGCTAAAACTAGAGGCTAGGAGCTAATAGCTGATTATGCTGATTCTCGTGCTCGGCAAAGGCAAAACCGGCTCGCTCGTGGCGGAGGTAGCGCGGGAACGCGGCCACGGCGTGCGGGCGCTCGACATCAACGAGAACGAGCACGCGTCAGCGCTGACGGCGCCGAACCTGGCCGGCGTGGATGTGGTGGTGGACTTCACAGCGTCCGAAGCGGCTGTCGAAAATATGCGCGCCGTACTGGCCCTGGGCGGGCGCATCGTGGTGGGCACCACGGGGTGGTACGCGAAGCTGGATGAGATGAAAGCGCTGGCGACGGCTCGCGGCGGCGGGCTGCTCTACGGGACAAACTTTTCGATTGGCGTGCAGAAACTCTTCCGGCTGACAGCGGAGCTGGCGAAGCTCGACGGATACAAGTTCTCGATTGAGGAGACGCACCACGTGACAAAGCTGGATGCGCCCTCGGGAACTGCCCTGACTTTGAAAGAAATCATTCTCGGCGTCCGGCCGGGGATCGATGTTCCCATCGAGTCGCATCGCGTCGGAGATGCCAAGGGCGAGCATGTGGTGCGCGCGGTCAGCGACCACGACACGCTCGAGCTGAAGCACGATGCAAGAAGCCGGCGCGGATTTGCGCTGGGCGCGGTGCGCGGCGCCGAGTGGCTGGCCGGGAAGCATGGCGCATGGGAGTTCCGCGAGATCTTCGATCAGCTTTAGTCCCCAATGGATGCCTGGATTCAAGTCAGTTTCACGTAACTGCGTCATGCTTCCTCGTCACGTTTGTCAATGACTCCTGAACCTGTTACATGGATTGCTACGTTCGATTGCGTGAGACTCGGAAGATCTCGATATGGAGGAAAGCGAAATGGAACTGAAGAAGTTCTTCCTGGAACAGTTGGAGCGCGAGGGCGTGGCGTCGCGCAAGGCGATCGAGCGGGTACCGGAAGGGAAGAACGCATGGAAGCCGCATGCGAAATCGATGGAACTCGGCTACCTGGCAGCGCTCACGGCAACCATGCCGGGGTGGATCGGGATGATGATCCGGACCGATGAGTACGATCTCGCCGATCCAAACCGCCAGCGGCCAAAGGTGATGGAGACCCGCGCCGAGCTGTTGGCGGCGCTAGAGAATGCGCTCGCGGATTCGCGCAAAGAGCTTAACAACACCACGGAAGAGCACCTAATGAAACACTGGAGGCTGCGCATGGGCGAGATGGTGATGTCGGACCAGCCACGCTACGCAGCGCTGATGGATGGCGCGATCTCGCACCTGGCGCATCATCGCGGACAGTTGACGGTTTACTTGCGGCTGCTTGAGTCGAGTGTGCCGGCGATCTACGGACCGAGCGCGGACGAGCGATAGAATCAGGTGTGTTTCGCATAGGTACAATGATCGCTGTTTGCTCGATCGCAGCCGGCGTGGCTGCGTGGGGACAGGAGGGCGCGCCAACGTCCGGCGGCTCCAGCGTGAAGCCGGCACAGTATGAGATTGTGTCGATCAAGCCGGACAAATCCGGGAGCCCCGGCGCGACCATGCAGACGCTGCCCGATGGCTTTCGATGGACAAATTTCCCGGTCAGCTCATGGGTTCGCGGCGCTTACGGCGTCTTTATGGACAGCCAGATCGTGGGACTGCCGGAGTGGGCGGACTCAGAGCCCTACGATATTGAGACAAAGGTGGACGCAGAGACTGCCGAGGCGTGGAAGAAGCTGAGCTACAAGGAGCGATCGAAGCAGGAAGAACCCATGATGCAATCGCTTCTGGCCGACCGCTGCAAACTGAAAGCGCATCTCGAGACGAGAGAGTTGCCGGTTTATGACCTGGTGATTGCCAAGGGCGGATTGAAGATGAAGGAAGCGCCGGCAGACAAACGAGACGGCGAATCGATAGGCCCTGGCAGGATGACGGCGGAAGGGCTCTCAACGGATAGCCTTGTTGCTGCATTCTCGGGAATGGTCGGCAGAATGATTGTGGACAAGACCGGGCTCGGCGACAAGAAATTCGACTTTGAATTGAAGTGGACGCCAGACGACAAGCGTGCCGCCGATAACGCGCCGATGCGGGGCCCGACCTCTTTACGGCTTTGGAAGAGCAGCTCGGGCTGAAGCTCGTGCCCGACAAAAGCCCGGTAGAGGTGCTGGTGATCGACCACATCGAGCGTCCGTCTCCGAACTGAGGCATTTCAACGCTCAATTTCGTGGATGGCGCATCGTTGGCCTAGGTCTCAGAATCGAGACCTGGGGCATCCGCAGGGCCGGCGCATCCCACCCTTTCACCAAAATGCGGTGAAAGGATGGGGCAACCTCGGCCGACGGCTACTGCGCGGTTGTGCGTGCCTTAATCAACTCGTCGAGGTAGTCGGGCTTGGAATCTTCGCGCACCAGATGCGGATAGCGCTCACCGCCGTGATACTGGATGGTCGCGGTGCGGTAGTAATCATCATCCAAAACAAGCAATGTGAGGGGTTCGGTGGTGTCTTTGGCCGCCTTGATCGCGTCTTCAAGCAGATCGTGCGTGTAGACGCGGCCGTCGACGCCCACCACTTTCATGCCAGGTGAAATGCCCGCGTCAAATGCGGGCCCGCCGACGATGGAGTCGTTCACCATGCCGTCAGCGCCGAGTTGAAGGCCGATCGAATAGGTGTCGCTTGCCCCGCCGCGGCGGTCGGCGAGATGCGACGGCTTGTCGTTGAACTCGACCTTCCAGCCGGCATTTTCAATTCCGCCTTCAGGCATGTCGGCAGAAGTGGAGTCGAGATGCCGGTGAAAAAAACCCGCCCAGTCGTACGGCGCAACCTCGTTGAGCGCTTTGACCACATCCTCAAAGGTGTAGGTCTTGAGCTCAGGGCCGTTGTTAGGCCCGCCGTAAAAGAGATGGCAGAAGTCGTCGATCGATTTCTGTCCGTTGGTGGCGCTGTGAATGATCGTCGCCACTTCAAGCCACATCAGGTCACCCTCTTCGTAGTAATCGGTGCCGCGCCGCCAGTTGATCCAGCCGCGGCTGCGAGGGCTGAGGCCGGGCACGGCGACGGCTGTATCGAGCAGAGGACGCCAGGTGCGGCCGGGACGACCCGGGCCAAGCGAGGCGGCGATGCTGGCCAGGTACTCGCGATACTGTTCGGGCGTGAAGATGCCGCTGCGAGCGGCGAGCATGGGGCCGAGGTAGTCGGTCAGTCCCTCGTAGACCCAGAGCAGATCGTCCTGCATCGGTATTTCAAAGTCGGGCGTGGCCAGGTCGGCGGGACGGCGGAACTTCCCATTCCATGAGTGAACGAATTCATGCGGTAAAATCTGGGCCACGATCATGCCGCCCTCGGGGCCGAGCAGCGTGCGCTCGGGCAAGCGGCTGTCGTTCGACTCGTGATGCTCGAGGCCGAAGTGCTGCACATGATCGCTGAGCGTCAGCAAGAAGTGGTAGTCACGGTAGTGGTGCGCGCCGAAAAGCTTGCCTGACTCAGCAACCAGATTCGTCATCTCCTTCTGCATCTCGGGGCTCATGGCCAGCGCGGCTTCGCTGTCGGCGACCATGTCGATTTCATGATGGATGGGCTCGCCCACCGGAGTCAGATCGATGACGCGATAGTATTGGCCCGCGATGACCGGCGAGTCAACGAGCAGCTCGAGCGAGATGGGCTTGAACGAGATCTGGCTGCCTCTCTCGCGGTCGACAGGAAGGGCGGTGCCGTACTTCCAGCCGTCGGGAAGGACGAGCCTGGCTTCGTAAGTCAGGTTCGCAGACGGCGTGCCCGCTGGATAAAGGAGCGCTTCGTTCCATTCGAGCACCATCAGCTTGTCAGTGGCTGAAGCGCCATCGGGCTCGATGATGTCGTAGCTGGCATCGAGATGCGTGGCACCGGCGGGGATATCGAGATGAAAGGTGAAGACATCGAGAGTGTCGCGCTGCCATGGGATGGTTTTGCCATCGGCTTCGAATTTAACCCCGGTGAGATCGGCGATGGGCCCGTCGGGTTCGTGGTCTCCTGGAATCCACTTCGGATAGTAGAGAATGAGTGGGCCCGGCTTAACGGGGATTACCAGGTGCGCATGAAGCATCTTTTGCGGAGATTGCGAGGCGTCAATGGTGAAGGAGATGGCCTGGCTGGATTGCGCGAAGGTTGCGGGCACGGCGAGCAGTGCGAATGAAGCGAAGAGGCCAAGGAAACGAAGACGAAATGAAA
Organism: uncultured Acidobacteriaceae bacterium; assembly: GCA_963751285.1. GTDB lineage: Bacteria > Acidobacteriota > Terriglobia > Terriglobales > Acidobacteriaceae > Telmatobacter. The sequence goes on from CAVVUE010000028.1 coordinate 93,350, forward strand.
CCATGCAACTGCTCCTTTGCGAGTGGCAATTTAAGGGCTCAATTGCGCATCATAACAGCATGGATGCGATTCGGGCCTTCTTAATACAACCGCAAGATTACGCATTTTTCAGCAAACTCCAAAGCCGTCCCTCGACATCGAAAACATCTTTCATGAATCAACAAACGCCCCGAGTCTTCCACCGATGCGCGGTCTTGCGCCGTTATAAACTTGAGCTGTTATGGAAACAACAGGCTGTGGTACTGCACTTGTGACGCCCTTCAAGGCGGATGGATCAATAGATGAGCCGGCGCTCTGGTCGCTGGTGAACTGGCAGATTGAATCGGGAATCGATTTTCTGCTGGCATGCGGGTCGACGGGCGAGGCGGCGACGCTGGACGAAGAGGAATGGCTGCACGTGGTTCGGCTGGTGATCGACGCGGCGGCCGGGCGGGTTCCGGTATGGGCCGGATGCACGCACAATTCGACGCGCACGGTGGTTCGCCTGGCGTCGCAACTGCGGCGCGTGCCGGGCGTGGCCTGCGTGCTTTCGGCGAATCCCTATTACAACAAGCCCACGCAGGAGGGGCAGTTCCAGCATTTCCTGGCGCTGGCTCGCGAGCTCGATCCGATCCCCCTTTGCGTCTACAACGTGCCGGGGCGTACGGCCGCGAATCTGGAACCTGAAACTGTGGCGCGGCTGGCCTCCGCGGCCCGGAATATTCAGGCGATCAAGGAAGCCAGCGGAAAGGTTTCGCAGTTTGCCGAGCTGACGCACATCATGCCGCGAGGGTTCAAGATCTTCTCGGGCGACGACGGGTTGGCGCTGGCGGCGATCGCAGTCGGAGCGCAGGGGCTCATCAGCGTCGCGTCCAACGAGGCTCCGGCTGAAGTAACGCAGATGATCCGCGCGGCGCTCGACAACAACTGGAGCGCGGCGCGTGAGCTGGAGCGGCGGTATTCGCGGCTGTTCGACGCGAACTTCTGGGAGTCGAATCCCAGCCCGGTGAAGACGGTGCTGAGCCTGATGGGCCGCTGCGGCGATACGGTGCGCCTGCCGCTGGTGCCGCCATTGGCCGGCACGCGCGCGCGCCTGGAGCGGCTGGCCGGCGAGATCGGGCTGCTGAAACATGCGCCGATTCCCGCGGGCGTGCGGTCGGAAGTGTATTGAGCCGCAGCTCTGCGGAAAGTGTGCAACCACCGATTGTTGGGGCTCCCCACGGGCTAAAGTCCCGATCATCTTGTGTAGCACCATTTACGGGCTGAAGCTCATACCCTTTAAGACGCGGACATTTTCACTTTCAAGCTCCGGACTTTCTGAGAGGTTCCCTATGCGAAAGTCAGTGAAGGCTCCCAATGCGATCGCGCGGCGCGCACTGGCGCTTGCCTCACTCATCTGCGCGGCGGCGCTAATCACGGCGCAAACCGCGCCGAGCAGTACTGCCGCGACGACGACCAGCCCGCAGCCGCGATCCCAGACCGACCTGTGGAAGGTGAAACCGAATGTTTCCGGCCAGCGCAACGGGGCCTTCTTCGAGCCGCTGCCGCTGAACTTTGAAGACCACACGGGTTACATTTCGCTTTTTGACGGCCAAACATTGACCGGGTGGGACGGACAGCCGGGCGTGTGGAGCGTCGAAGACGGGGCAATTGTGGGTGTGTCAACACCGGAAAAGAAAGCGGGCAACACGTTCCTGGTGTACCACGGCATCGAGGCGAAGGATTTCGACCTGAAACTGCAAATCAAAGTGGAGTGGGGCGGAGGCAGCGGGGTGCAGTACCGCAGCAGCACCGGAATTCCGCCGGGACGCGTGGCGGCGCCGGGTGAGCCACCTCTCGATCCGCGGTGGGTAATGATCGGGCCGCAGGCGGATTTCTGGTACCCGGTGAGCGAGCGGGCGAAGCAATACAGCGGCCAACTCTACTCGCAGAATACGTCGCTGGGCATCATTGCCTGGCGCGGGCAGGTGGTGGAGTCGCTGCCCGGCAAGCCGCCACAACTGGTGGGAACGATTGGCGACCGGGCGCAGCTTGGCACCTACGTCAAAGACGGCGAGTGGAACCAGTACACAATCGTTGCGCGCGGAGGCGTGATCCTGCACATCCTGAATGGGCAGCTCATGGCCGAGCTGGTGGACGACGATCCTAAGTCGACTAACAATGTTTCGGGACTGTTCGGGCTGCAGATCGAGGGTGCGCCGTGCAAGGTTTCTTTTCGGGACTTATGGCTAAGGAAAATCGACTAGAGCTGCTTGTAAGGAGGATTCAGGCTACTTATGCAACCGTTTCTAAGTTGCCGCACCCGGATGTTACTTTCGAAACTGTATTGGAGTTAGACGGATGAATATAATCAGGGATTACAGAGCCGTAGGTTGGCGGCGAGTTACGGGAGTAACCTCGGAAGAAAAGACTAAATTTCGAGATATTCTCGCAACTTTCCTGAATCTTTCAGGGTTCACACTCATCGATGGCAGCAGTATCTCTCAAAAGCTACATGCTGCCGTTGTATTTCAAATTTAGGCGACTGCTCCGTGCGTGAGCGCGCTCTGGCACGACCCATTCTTCCCCGCTTAGGCTGTTGAGTATCATTGCAGGCTCACTATCTTGAAGTGAACCACGCGATCACTTACTGCCTGGGTGGCGATTCCGGTCACAAAAGGAAGATGTCGATCTGGCGCATGCTCTCAATGCCACGCAGACTCGCAGAAGGTGAGCAAACTATATGTCTCCCAAGACAACGGTGAATTCTTTCAGGATGGCGCTGCTTCCTTTGACCGCTGCTCTGCTAGTGGCTACGGGTTGTGGCAGTAGTTCAATGATCAGCACCGCGACGCAATCCAGTACGGGAGGTCCGGTGTTCCTGGTCGGCACCGACGCGCCCGCACCACTGCCCTCAGTGGTTGGCGTCAAGATTCAGCTCGAACATATGTACCTAACCAACGGATCAACAAAGTCGAACAACTTGCTTGTAAGCCCCGTCACCGTCGACTTTGCCCGCTACAATGGCTTGCAAGGCTTCGTGGATATGAATGATGTTCAGCCCGGCACTTACACCGGTGTAACCATCGACCTGGGAACATCGAATGAAATTGACTACCTGAGCACGGGTACGCCGCCAACCATCACCAATCTGACGGGGTCGTCCGTAACGCTTACGACTTCGAGTGTCAACATCACGCTGAACAAATCTTTTACGGTGAGCGCCACGGGCGGAGTGCCTGTGGGCCTGCGCATCGATCTCGACCTGGGTCAGTCGCTCCAGACCAGCGGCGGCAACATTACGGGCACGATCGATCCCACGTTTGACGTCACCACGGTCGCCCGGACTGATACCGGCGCTCACATCGATGAGTTCATCGGATCAGTGACTACCCCGCCATCGAGCGCGACAGCTACATCGTTTGTGATCACGGGCCCGCACGGCGAACCGTTCACAATTGACCTCTCCAGTTCGACCGAGTGGGACGGCGGCGCGACGGAGAGCCAGTTGCTAGCCGACGGCTCCAACGCCATCGTGGCAGTTGCCGGCCAGTTCGATCCCGCCGACCAGACACTGGACGCGGACGAAGTGGCCATCCTCACCGACACTGGCTTCTACGCAGGCGGCCTCGTCACCTACGTGACGCCTACTACAGGCGCGGCCACCGACATGCAGTTCTACGTTCGCCACGTGTTGCCATCCGGGCTCTCTGAGGTTCCGTTGGGCGGACTCGCCAACGTGACCATCACCGGAAAGGAAAACTACGGCATCTACTGGATGCACAACGCGTTCACCAACCTGCTCTTCAACGACGCGGCGATGACGCCCGGCCAGGAGATCTCTGTCGGCGGAGCCGATCCGACCGCGAGTCCCATTACTGTGAAACGCATCCACCTGCGGAACTGGGGCTATGTCGGCACCGTGGTTAAAGGCAGCGAGAACCCGGGGCAGGGCACCTTCCAGATGAACGTGACCGGATTTGCGGGACAGGTGATTCCGTCACCCATCACCGTCTATCTGGGCACGGGTTGCGACTTCCGTTATGGATTCGGCGCCTTCAACGACATCACGGATAACGCCTCGATTCGCGTCGTGGGCCTGCTGCTCAAGTTCAACGGGCAGACGGTGCTCGTGGCTCGTCATATTGACGGGACTAACCACACTGACATGACGGCAACCGCCTGGCAATAAGGCAGAAATCGTAAGTCAACCGCGCCGGGGCTGGTAGAACACCAGCTCCGGCGTTTTTTTGTGTGCTCGCGAGCCTTGCTTTGTCCCGCCATCGGTCACAAGGCAGGAGTCCCGATTCCGGCCCGAGGACCACCGCAAAAATGGCGTTTATCCCTGATTGGGGTCGAGGGATCTGCGGTTGGCTTTAGCGATGTTCACCGCTGGAAAGAACGCAATTTCCGGTTTGCCAGTAATCCAACCCGAAGGAGAACAACGCTATCTGTTTCAGGGGCATCGTAGCAACGTAGGAGTTCCAATGAAAAAACTGCACACAGTCTTAGCGCTCGTGGTCTTTTCCACAAGCCTTATGGGCGGCGTGGCCATTGCCCAGGACCAGGCTCATCAAGACAACCAAACTAACGTCGAACACAGGGACAACCATTCTTATGTCGAACACAAGGAATGGAGAAAAGGCTCACACATCAAACACGAAGATTGGGATCGCGGCGAAAAAATCGACTATCGGCAGAATCACCTAAGCGCCCCGCCACGAGGTTACGAATGGCGCATGGTTGATGGCAATTACGTTCTCGCGAACAGCTCGTCATTTCAGATCAACGCCGTAATCCGCGTAAAGTAGCGCGCATTCCCGCAATCCAACAGGGCCGCCGGATCACTCTGAACCGGCGGCTTTGGCATTTTGGAAGTCAAGCATGCGCAAAACGGTTGCGGGCCTCTCGCGGCCCAGTGCCACGTTAATGGAACGCGACGCACTCTTATTCGGCTGAATGTCCTCGCCAGCGTTAAAACAAATCGGCGATCGGCGGGAAGGTGAGCAGCAGGCTCAGGGTCAGAAGGATGAGTGCGGCAGTGCTGACGCGCCTCATCGCCAGAATTCTCCGTTGCCAGCGCCGATGCAGAGTAAGCCAGACCAAAAGCCAGACAACGATGGCGCAGGTGGTGACGCCGGAGAGCGGGCCAGTTGGTTTGTAGAAGACGAACAGCTTCCTGAAGAACGCCGATTGATCGCCCAGGATCGCGAAAACCGATAGGAGAAACGAGCCGATGCCGGCCGCGAGAACTGCCGCTGCGCCGCCGCCGTTGGGAAAATCCTGCACGTCGACTGGAGCGGATGAGTTTCGAGCAATCATTTCTCGGCTCCTTCCATGAGACGAATGGTCGTTCCGCCTTCGACAGGTGCATGCTTGTTGATCATGGCGCCAAAGAAGCCGGCGATACCCGCGGCGAGAAGCGAGATCCAGACAAACGCCAGCACGACAGAGCGAAGCTCAGGTTGCACCTTTAGATTGCGGCCATGCCGTGAGAAGACTGCGGCCGCCATGGTGATGGCGATGGGCACAAGCCACGCAACGTGCTCCTTCCACTCCATACAGATGGAGTGCCATGCGCTTGTCGACGGGCTTGAAAGCAGCAGGCGCTGAGGAAATTCAGCGAGATTTGCGATGCCCGCAGGCGGCGTGGCGCGGTACCACGGGTAGATGATGTACGCACCGGTAAGCACGGTGAGCCAGGCGAGCACGGCCATCACGGTGAGGTAGATGCGGAGGAATTTTTCGTCCGTCTCGGTGATTGCAGACCCGAGCGGCGTACGATAGCGGCGGTGGAGCTCCACGAGGGCGCCAGAGCAGGCAATGAGATAGAGCGCGCCGAAGCCCATGCCGTGGATCATGGTGAAGAGACCGCGGGTGGTGAATTCCAATCAGACCATCCTTTCCGCCGGCGAGCCGCGATGCATCTCTGATGCTTTCGAACCGGCGCGGCGTCGATTCATTGTCCGGACCAGCCGTAACCATTTTGCCTTGGCGGGCCGGGAAACAGCACGCCGGTCGTCGAATCCTTCTTGTCGCCTGGCGAGCCGCCCTTGTCATCTTTTCCCCAGGTCCAGTACATGCCGACGTAAGCGTAATTCTCGGTTTGTCCAACGAAGGAGTGCCCATAGCAAAACAGAAACTGCTCGTTTGTGTTGTGCTTGAAGTGGTAGTAGCCGCCCACGTCGATCATGGTTGAGCGCTCTGTCTGCGCCGCCGCGTAGCCCTCGCGGCCATGCGCGAAAATCTCCGCTCCAAGTTCCCACTGCTCGCTGAGCTCGCGCTTGACGAGCCAGCCGGTGTAGGGAAAGTCACGATAATTGGCCTGCGGAACCACCTGGTAGCCGCCGCCTCCGTCGAAGAGCCATTTGCCCGAGTTTTTCTGGAACCAGATGGGGAGCTTGTACCAGACCTTGCCCACGCCGAGGCCTTTATCGAAGTTTCCGGTGGGCATTTCGAACATAGTAAAGCTGCCGATCTGCGGCATGTGCTTGCTCTCTTTGATGAATGCGATCTTGGCACCGAGCTCCATGTCGGTGAGACCGAACTCTGTGGGACCGGTGCCGCCGGGAAGATAGACCGGATTGTTCGAGGGCGCAATCACGCCCCAGGGAAGAATGGCGTGGAGCTGCACGCGGGGAATCACGCCCCAGTTGAATTCGAATGCGGGGCCGGTGGAATCCATTTCGGCGGAAGTGCCGTCGGCGCTGCCGAAGATGTAGAACTCGTAGTGGTGCAGGTCGACGGGAACGGGATCGTCGGTTTGATAAGGGGGTCCCTGTGCGAAGAGAGGGGAAACGGCGTGAGCGCACAGCAGAATCACGGCCAGAGATTTGACGATGCCGGGGACTTTCATCGACGCTCCGCGCGGGGGGACGCGTGTGACCTAATAGATGTTGATCTTAGAGCCTAAGCGCGCAGCAAGTCCATGCCGGATTTCAGACTTTTAACGTGTTATTCAAATTGAATGTTGCAGCCGGGCACTAGTGGTGATGGCCGCCGCCGGAATGGCTCGACCCGTGGCCGCCGCTGAAACTATGGGAGGAATGCCCACCGCCACCGCCGAAGCTATGCGACGAGTGGCTCCCACCGGATCCGCCGAAGCCATGCGACGAATGTCCGCCGCCGTACAAAAACTTCGGCGCTTTGCCTTCGGAGAAACCACGCGGCTCCGAAGAGTGACCGAAGAGATGAAAACCACCGGAGTGTTGTTCGCTTCTGGCGAATGAGTTGCCATAGCCCCCATAGGAGCGACTGGTGGAACCGTGCGATGAGTAAGGCTGTGCGTACGACTGCGGCGCGCGGTAATTCGACTGAGGGCTCGCATAGGAGAAGCCGGGACGCGTGGAGTAAGCCTGCTGCGATCCGCGGTTCGCGTAGCCGTTGCTATAGCCCGGATTGCTGAAAGCCTGCGGCCGGCTTGCGTAGGCGGACTCGCCATTCGGGTAGGCCTGCCGATTTGAGTACACCGGCTGCGACTCTGCCCGGCTGTACATCTGGCGCGCGGGAATCTCCGGATGTGTATAGCCGTTGCCGTTCGGCTGATAGCCGCGATTGAATTCGCCGGAACCGCGATTGTAGTCGTTGCCGCGATTGAAGGTTTCGCCGTGCGGATTGTAAGGAGCGCCAACCGACGGCCGGAGGTACGACTGGCCCGGATTACGATTGCCAGGATTGCGATCATCGGCCCAGCCACCGCGCTGATCGTATCCACGCTGATCAGGTCCGCGCTGATTGAATCCACGCTGGTCGAATCCGCGCTGCGAACCATAGGCGCGATCGAAGCCGCCGTGCCACCGGTCCCCGTCACGCCAACCGTAGGCGCGCGGCCCACCGTGGGGCAGGCCCCAATCGGCCACCGTGTTGCTGTGCGTGTAGTAGCCCGCGTGATCAAAGAGCACACTGTTCGCCAGCCAGTCCAGGCCCCAGCCAAGCCACCCAAACGGGAATCGCCCAAAAGCTCCCAGTGCGAAACTGAGCCCGTATTGAACGGGAGAGGATCCGAAGAAGTCGCCCAGCGCGCCGATGAGTGAAAAGCCCGGGTACGGGCGCAGCGAAGCTAGCTGCTAATCCAGCAGGAGGAAGGACCTGCCAGTAGAACTTGCCCAGTTGCTACTGTAGTCATATCGGACAGCGGGAAGAGTGATCGACCCGACTGAAAGCTCCGAAGTAAAAGCCTCAGCCGGCAAAGCGAAAGCGGAGTCGGGTCCGTCAGGGAGGCGAGCAAGTCAGCAGGCCGTAGCAAATGTGAATCGTTAGCCACGAAATGGGTTTCCCATCGGTAGCGGACTGTGATGGGGGTGTCGAGAGTGCCGAATCCATCCGTACGTGATGAAGGCTGTGTCGCCAGTGAAGGAACTGGGTATATGCAATTGGCGAACTCTCCGTGGTCTCAGAGGACAGCATGCTGACAAGGATTAGTGAGCGAAAGCTCGGACCCACTCATGGGCGGCCTAGGCGCTCCCGCACAGCCAAGGCTCCTCGTATAACCGGCAAGGCTGGGAAATCGGGGAGTGCTCGTGAGTGGCTCGGATGAGGCCAATAAGTGTTGATGGACAGGGACAATATAACCCTGACCGGAGCGAGGGCCTCTGGGGTAAAGCCGTGAGGCTTGAATGACGGTATCGCAAAAGAATACCTGCCCGACTCAGTGCGGGAGACCAGGTCTCAGTCTGGAACGATACGAAAGGTGGATGCAAACTATGGTGCGAGTTATGTATTCCGGGAGCAGGATTAAGCAATTCGATCTGTAGGAAGGCACCACCCGATACGTCAGCCTTGAAGCCGTACTGGGGAAAACCCACCGTCCGGCTTTTAGAGAGGGTCATGGAGACAACGGCATCATGCGAAGCCCGTTCAGCGCCATGACCCTACTCGACAGAAATGGGCTGCCCGTAGACGTCCCACGGATTGTAGGTGGGCACGTAGACCTGTTCGGGATTGGGCGGCGCGACATCAATGTAGCCCTGGTCGTTGCTCACGTCTTCCTGCGGTGTGGATTGCAGGTTTCCGGCCTGCTCGGCGCGCTGTCGCAACACCTGCACCGTCCGCATAACGTCATCCGGCTGGTTGTAGTAGGCGTTGCCGAGCGATGTAGTCCAGTCCAGATTGTGGTTGAGCATGTCGAGCACGTCAGGGAATGCAGTGAGCGCTTTCACGCTCGGATCCCAACTGGTTTGCGCATTGGCGCCGCCAGCGATCTGATCGGGCGAGCCGTAGCCCTGCGACTGCATCTGATGCAGCCACTGGTCGGCGACGGCGATCTCGGCGGGATACGTAGACGCGGCAAGGATCTGCGCGAGCAAGCTGTCGGGATAAAGCGCAATGGGCGCAAGCATCTGCTCGAGCTGATCGGGGCTGAGCGCCTGTGCGGCCGCGGAAGGCTGCGGCGCAAGATCCTGCTGCTGCGCATACGGCGAAGGCGCATACTGCTGCTCTTGCGCGTACGGTTGTTGCGGAGCAGAGTACTGCGGCTGCGCGTAACCGTATTGTGGCTGCTGATATTGCGGCTGGCCGTAACCATACTGCGGCGCCGGTTGCGCGTACGAATTACCGTACGGGTTGCCGTACGCGCCGTAAAGCTGCGATGGGTACCCCTGCTGCGCGCTGAGGCACAGAGGCGCAACAGCGAGCGCAAACCCTGCAGCCCAAGCGGCAAACTTGCCTAGCGCGGAGCGCGGAAGCTCAGATATGCGGGTAAGCCAGGGTCGATTCGTGCGGGTAGACGAAGATCGAGTGATGTTCATCGGCAGCGGGGCAAAACCTGCAAAGCAGGAAGCGGGGAAACTCATCGGGACTTCCATCATCCCTCACTTTCCACCCCGCCCGTTCCGGAGCAGTTTGCCGGCTTCCGGTCGCGCCGGAGCCGACGGGGATCCGGCAGCCCAGGGGGAGGGCTTATTCATATGACCCGAACGGGCCAGTTTAGTTGTTGCAGGGAGTTATAGTTTGACGAAAAACATCGGTGCCAGGTTGGCGGCAACTCGGTAGCTCGTCGGCTCATCGGTTAACTCGTTCATTTCCAGTCCTTTATTACAGCCACCTCCAAGCCTGAAACGGCGTCTTGACCGTCGGCGAACAGCGTTCCGTGCGTTTCTTTGCGCTCCAAGACAAGCGGCGGACCAGTTTGCACCTTTTCTTGACGGGGCACGACTTCAAAGCCGGCCCCGAGTACAGCCAGAGAGTGCCGCAACCGGCGCATAAGCGTCAGGGCGTTCGCCTTAACGGGAGTACTATTCCAGTGGGCTTCTGATGGCAGCGAGGAGACAACCTATGTACAGATGTGCGAAGGGAATCGTCACACTGGCTTTGGCCCTGGGCCCGCTGGTGTGCCATGGCGACTCGAGCTACAAGGAAACCACGCAGATGACCGGTGGCCAACTGATCGATTCGCTGAAGAACATTCCGTTTATGGGGAAGCAAATGAAGAGTCTCACCGACCCGGTGACCACGACGACGATGGTGCACGGGAATCAGAAGGCGGTGGTGACCAGCCAATCGACCGAGATTTACGACCTGGATAAACAGGAAATCATCCACATCGACACGGTTAAGAAACAGTACAGCGTGGATACCTTTGACGACATGCGAAAGATGATGGCCAGGATGCCGGACGCGATCAAGCAGGCGCAGGCCGCGACGGTCCAGCCTCAGGCGCCGCAAGCGCAGGCGCCCGCAAGCAATCTGCAATACAGCTTTTCGGTGTCGGTGAACAATACGGGCGTGCAGCAGGTGGTAAACGGTCTAAACGCGAAGCAGCAGATTCTGACGTTGACGACGATTGTGACCGACCCGAGCCAACCGGGCACGAGCGCAACGTACACAGTGACCTCGGAGATCTGGACGACACCGGATATGCCCGAAGAGATGAAAGACGCGCAGGACTTCGATACACGCTTTGCGCAGGCGCTGATGTCCGGGGTGGACATGTCGGCGTACTTGAGCATGCTTGGTAACTCGTCGAACGTGGCGATGACGCAAATGTTTGCCGGCAATCCGGGCGCCGGAGGGGCCTATGCGCAAATGGGAAAGGAAATGGCGAAAATCCAGGGGACGCCGATCCTTGAGAAGACGAGCATGGGTGGATCGGGGACGGGCCAGGCAGCGCCGGGGAATAACGCTGCCAGCAGCCAGCCCGACGACACAGGGAGCGGAGGCAACGTCGTGGCCAAAGGAGTGTCAAGTCTCGTCGGGTTATTCGGCAAGAAGAAGTCGCAGCCCGCCAACCCGGCGCCCGCGGCGAGCCCAACGAGTGCGCCGCAAACTCCTGGAGAAACCACGCTCCTGGAAACGACCACGCAGAAATCAGACTTTTCGCACGATCCCGTTCCAGCATCAGCTTTCGAGATTCCGGCGGGATTCAAGCAGGTGCCTTCGCCGCTGGCACAGGCGCTGGCGAACCAACCCAGTCAATAATGTTGTCCGAACCGGGACGGGGCTGCGAAACTGCGCGCTGCTGAAGCCTGGCCTTAGCCGGCCAGCGCCTTCTTCACCAACTCGCTGACGGAGCGGCCATCGGCGCGAAGGCCCACAGCTTGCAGTTTGCCTTGGACGGCCTTCATTGCCAGGCCCATCTCTTTCTGCGTGGGCTTGTGGCCAAGCGAGCCTTCGAGCTCGGCGAGCGCTTCCTTAACCAACGCGGCAAGGCCGGCCTCATCGAGCGCCTTGGGCAGAAACTCCTCGATGATGACAATCTCGGCCTGTTCCTTCGCGACCAGGTCGGGCCGATTGCCCTTGCTGAACTGCTCAATCGAGTCGCGCCGCTGCTTGATCATCGACGCCAGCGTCTGCTCGCCCTCGGCCTGCGTAAGCGGCGCGCGCTTCTCGATGGATTTGTTTTTGAGCGCGTTCTTGATGAGGCGCAGCGCGCCGGTGCGGTCGGCGTCGTGGGCCTTCATCGCGGTGACGATCTGCTGGCTGATGAGCGCTTCAAATGCTCCCGGTTCTGACATCTTTTCTTGCTCCTGGCGTCGTGCCATTAGAGTTCGCAACTTCCATCATTCTTTCATCCTGAGGGTGCCACGGGCGCCGGTTCCTGCATGTTGCCACCGCTTCCCGCTGAATCTCGCCAGTTGTTCCAGAACAACCGCGAAAGCGCGTCCTCCCGAACGGAGTGGAGCGATCTGCAATTGCTTTTGCGCATCCCGTACCGAGCCGGTCATTTTTGTGAGCCTTGGGCGAGATTTTCCACAGATTTTGAGCATTCCATAGCCGTATTTCGGCGATTTCCACGAAATCATCATCACATAAACCACAAATTTGTGTATTCTGTGATTGATGCAGCCATATTCATCCAGTCGCTGCCTGATTCTTAGATCCCACCCCAGGAGGGAAATCCATGATTCGTAAGACACGGCTTTATACACCCGGTCCGACGCCGCTGCTTCCGGCGGCACAGTTCGCAATGGCGGCGGCAGATATGCACCACCGCACGGCGGAGTTTCGCGCGCTGTTCCAGAAGGTGCTGGCGCAACTGAAGATTTTTGTGGGCACGAAGAACGATGTGCTGCTGCTCGCTTGCTCGGGGACGGGCGCGATGGAAGCGTCGGTGTCGAACCTCACCTCGCCCGGGGACAAGGTGCTGGTGTTGACGGCGGGCAAATTTGGCGAGCGCTGGACGGGGCTGGCCAAGGCTTTTGGCTGCGAGCCGGATGTGGCGACGGCGCCCTATGGGCAGACGTTCGACCTCGCCACGGTGAAAGCGGCGCTGAAGCCCGAGCACAAAGTCATCTACATGCAGGCGACGGAGACGTCGACGGCGGTGCGCCATGACGTGCAGGCCATTGCGAAAGTGCGCGACCAGGTTGCGCCGAATACGCTGCTGGTGGTGGATGGAATCACCGGGCTGGGCACTACTCACTTCGACGTCGATGGATGGGGAATCGATGTGCTCATCGGCGGCTCGCAGAAGGCAGTGATGATTCCGCCGGGGCTCGCGTATCTGAGCGTGAGCGAAAAGGCGTGGGCGGCGATGGAGACTACGAAGAATCCGCGCTACTACTTTGACCTGCGCAAGGAGCGCAAGAACGCGGTGAAAGGCGAAAGCGCGTACACGCCGGCGGTGGCGCTGGTGGCGGGGCTGGGCGCGGCGCTCGATTACATCGCCGGGCAGGAGGGCGGCGACCTGGAGAAAGGCCGTGAGGCGCTGATCGATAACGCGCAGGTGAACGCGGCGGCGACTCGCGCGGGGCTCGTGTCGCTCGGCTTCACGCTCTTTGCACCTACGGCACCGGCCGCGGCAGCCACGGCCGTTGCGGTTCCGGAAGGCATGGACTCGAGCGCGGTGGTGAAGGCGCTAAAGTCGAAGTTCGCGCTGGTGGCGGCGAACGGTCAGGGCGAGATGCAGGGGAAGATCTTCCGCGTCGCGCACCTGGGGTTCTTCGATTATTTGGATACCGTGGCGCTCCTGGGCGCGATGGAGCACATTGCCAAGGACACGCTGGGGCTGCCGGTGAAGTGGGGACAGGCTGTGGCGGCGGCGCAGGAAGTGTACGCGAAGGCGGCTTCCAGCTCCTAGCTGGTGCGGAGAAGATTCAAAGCCTGCGCTCACTCGTCCGCAGTAGGGCGTCACGACGATTTGAGAGAGTTTGTTTGAGATTTACAGTCTCCGGCTTTTAGCTAGGAGCTAGGAGCTAGAGGCTGGGAGCTGTTCTTCAATGTCGGAACTTACTTTCGGAGAGAAGCTGCTGATTGCGCGCAAGCAGCTTGATCTCTATCAATACGAGATGGCGGAGCGGCTGGGAGTGCATCCCAACTCGCTGACCAAGTACGAGCGCGGCGAAGGCAAGCCGCACGCGGCGGTGGTGCGGATGTTTGAGCTGCTATGCGAGCAGCAGGGCATTCGCTTTGATGAGTACAAGGGCGGAGAAAAAAACCAAGGAGCAGCGATGAAGATCGTATTGGCGGAGAAGGTTTCTCCGGCGACGCTGGCGGTGTTTGCGGCCGAGCCCGGGTGGGACGTGAAAACGCACGATCAACTGCCAGAGGGTTTGCCGGCGGCGCTGGCCGATGCCGATGCGTTGGTGGTGCGCAGCGCGGTGCAGGTGGACGATGCGCTGATGGAGCATGCGCTCAAGCTGCGCGTGATCGGGCGTGCGGGTGTGGGCGTTGACAACATCGATGCCGAAGCAGCGACGCGGCGCGGCATTGTAGTGATGAATACGCCGGGCGCAAACGCGGTAGCTGTGGCGGAGCTGACGATATGCCTGATGATCGCGCTGGCGCGCAAGGTGCCCGCAGCGAATGCGACGATGCATGCCGGCAAGTGGGAGAAGAAGAGTCTGCAGGGCGCGGAACTTCGAGGCAAAACGCTGGGGATCCTGGGGCTGGGGCGGGTTGGTCTCGAAGTAGCCCGGCGCGCGCGTGGATTCGGAATGGAGATTGTTGGCAGCGATCCGTTTGTACCGGCTGCAGTGGCGCGCGAGAACGGCATTGCGCTGGTTCCCATGGAGGAGATGTTTGCAAGGGCTGACTACCTGACGTTGCATGTGGGCCTAACGCCGCAGACGCAGGGCATCATCAACGCCAAAACGCTGGCCACGATGAAGAAGGGTGCGCGGATTATCAACTGCGCGCGCGGCGAACTAGTGGACGATGCGGCACTGGTCGCCGCGTTAAGAAGTGGGCAGGTGGCCGGCGCAGCACTCGATGTATTTTCCGTAGAGCCACCAAAGGAGTCACCGTACTTCGGCCTGGACAACGTGATCCTGACGCCGCACATCGCCGGCTCGACGGCCGAGGCGCAGGAGGCAGTGGGGGTGCAGATTGCGCAGCAGGTACGCGAATATCTAAAGCTGGGCGTGGTGCAAAATGCAGTCAACCTGCCGTCGCTAAGCCACGAAGAGTACGTGAAGATGGCGCCGTACATCGATCTGGCCGGGCGGCTTGGATCGTTTCTTGCGCAGGCGGGCAAGAGCGGCATTGAGGCGATTCACCTGATTTACGGGGGCGCGCTGTGCGAGGCGAAGACGGAGCTGGTGCGCAACGCGGCGATTGCCGGGCTCTTGCAGGGTTCGGAAAATGTGAACCGGATTAATGCGGCCGCCGTGGCTGCGGAGCGCGGCATCCGAGTACACGAGGAGAAGGAAGAAAGTCATCGCGGCGGGACGGCGACGGTGCTGACGGTGGTGCTGTTGACGGCATCGGGCGAGAGCCGCGCCAGCGCGACGGTGATTCACGGTGAGCAGCCGCGGCTGCTGGCCTTTGATGAAATCGACGTGGAAGCGCCACTTGAGGGCACATTAGTTGTCTGTCGCAACCTCGATGTGCCGGGTGTGATCGGAAGGATCGGCACGATTCTCGGCCAGCAGGGCGTGAACATTGCCAACTTTGCGCTGGGCCGCGAACGCCGAGCGCCGAGCATTGCCGGTAAGCTCGTGAAGGCGCTCGCCGTCGTGCAGGTAGATGAGCCGGTCTCAGAGTCGGCGCTTGAACCGCTGAAAGTCATAGAAGCACTGCTTGAGGCGCGGCTCGTGAAGCTGCCCGACGGCAAGTGAGAAAGACAGCTTCTAGCCAGTGGCTGCTAGCCGCTCGTGAGCGGGCTGCCGAGTTCGTTTCCCACCCTTCCGGCCGAAACGCCGGAAGGGTGGGGCAACTTCGCAATCTCTGCCGGGCAACCTCGTGACCTCTGCCGGCGCTAGTGAACCCGAATATCTCCGGAGCCGGTCTGGACGCGGACATCAGGGCCGCCGCCATTGAGAGGTCCGCGCAGATGGTTGTGGTGCTCGGATGAAGTGTCCATCGGCAAAGCTTGATTCGTGGAGATGTGGCCTGATCCTGTCGATGCATCCAGATTCATTGGCGCATTGCCGGTCGCGAGATCGATGGTTCCGGACCCAGCCTGAAGTTTCCAGGGAGAAGAAGGTTTCCCTTCGGCCTTGATCTCTCCGGACCCCGTCTGGGCCTCAAGCGCTCCAGCTACACCCTTCAAATCAATGTTGCCGGAACCCGTTTGCGCCTTCGCATCGCCTTGACCTGTGCCTTCGATTTCGATGTTGCCCGAGCCGGTCTGGGTTTTGAATCCACCTTCAATTCCAGTGGCATTGATGTTGCCGGATCCAGTTTGAAGCTTGGCGTTCTGCCCCACTCCGGTATCGGTGATGTTCCCGGACCCAGTCTCTGCGATGAGGGTGGTGTCGGCCGGCGCCTCAATTTCGTAGCTGATGCTGATGTTGTGCAGGTTCTCGCCGTGCTGCCCGCCGACGCGAATCACATTGCCATTCTGCTCGATGGGCGGGTTGGCGACGATCTGCTGCACTTGTGCCGGGTCCGCATTGCGTCCCGCCTTGACGATGCCGTGGATATGAACCTGGCCGGCCGCGCCTTTGGTCAGGGTGATGTTGCCCGCGCCGGTGAGGACCGAGAGCGCCAGGTTGCCGCTGAACGAGAGAGTGCGATCGAACGTCTCTTGCGACGTGGACTCAGGTGCAGGAGCGGCAGGCGCAGATTCGTTTTGCGCCAATGCGGGCGCGTCAGGAGCGGCTGGGCTGGCAGGAGAATCGGCCGATGCTGGACTGGCAGGCGTGGCGGGTGCTCCGGATGCTCCCGGATATTCAAGCGCAACGCCGGTCGCAGGCATGACTTTCGCGCTGGGAGCGCCAGGCGCAGCAGGTGGAGCCTGGGGCGCTGGAGGCGCAGGCTGCGGGTCTGCGGTGGCTGCACTCTGAAGGTAGGCGACTCCGGTCTTCCATGACGATTCGCTTGCGGCCTGCACGCGCACGAGAGTGGTGACGGTGAAGATCGCAACGGGAACGAGCATCACGGCAATGCGCACGCGACGGCCTCCAACGAAGGCGCGGCGGAATGCACTGTCATTCAAAAGGCGCTCGATGCGGCGGGAGATACTGCTTTGACGGGCCATGGCAACTCCTATCAGGGTTGGGCGCGGCGCAGCCGCGAAGTCCAGGAGGATTTGGGCGTACGTGGTGTGACAGGCGGCCTCGAGGAGGCCGGAATGGTCGCTGACGGTTTCGCCCAGGTCAGAGAGTTTGCGTTTAAGCCACCACCCCAGCGGGCTGAACCAGGCAATCGCAGCATAGACTGAGGCGAGAATCTGCAGATAGAAATCGAGCTCGCGGATATGGACGCGCTCGTGTGCGAGAACGATGCGGAGTTTTTCGTCGTCCCACAGTTGGTATTCGTCGGGCAACAAAACACCGGAGCCGATGGTGACTGGAGAAGCAACCTGGCCGCTGGAACGGAGCCGAACTCCGTGAGCGAAGTTCGACGCGGCGGCGAGCTTGACAGGTTTTGCCGCGAGCCACAAGCGAAGCGTGGACGCCAGCCCAACCAAGAGGCGAAACAGGAGTGCAGTTGCAACGGCAAAATAGAGCCAGGTTGCGAGCACCGAGATCGATATTGGATTGCGGCTGGGCGTGGGGCGCCGAGACGCGGCTGGGGATGGCGCGGTCACAGCCGACTGCAAGAGTGCGGAGCGTTGATTCGAATTGCCTGGCGATGCATCGCGCAGCCGGGCGGAGTTTCGCGGTGCACGGGGACTATCGTCAAACCGAGGCAATACTAGTGCAGGCGCCTGCGGTGCAGCTTGCAGCGTGGCGGGTTCGATGACCGAGGCAACACGCTTCAGCGCCGCCGGAACAACGAAGCTGGCAGCAGGAAAGACGCGCCATCGCGCAGCGAAAGGAAGGACCGCGGGCATGAGCAGCGCGCAAACCAGCACCGAAGCCCAGGCTCGCTTCAGGGCAATCACGTTGCGTACACGAAAAACGCAAAATGCTGCCCAGACCGCAGCGGCCAACAGCAGGGAACGAAGCGCCGCGTCGACGAATGCTGCCATCATGCAATGAACCTCCGTTCAGCCCTAAGTCTCGTTCTTGTGCGCGCCCGCTTTCTGCGCGGCTGCGATGCGCGCGGCCAGGCGCTGCAATTCCGCGCGATTGAGCACCTTCGAATCGACCATTCCAACGAGCAACGCTTCGACCGAGCCTTCGCAAAACCAGTCGACAATGCGTTTGGCGGCGCGGCCGGCCACACGCTGGCGCGATTGCGCGGAGCGATAGAGAAACGTGCGGTTGTCAACCGAGTGGGCGATGTAACCCTTCTCTTCGAGACGGCGCAAAACCGTTCGCACAGTGGAATCCTTAAGCGGGCGGTCGAGCCCCTCGCGCACTCGCTCGGCACTGACGCTTCCCAGCCGCCAGACGATGGAAAGTACTGCCCGTTCCAACTCACCTAATTCCGCCGGATCGTGGCCGGAATGAATGTTACGTTCCATAATGTTACCTACGGTAACACAGAAAGGTGTGGAATTGTCAAGAGTTTCACCGGAATCGATGTGCAAAAAGGGAGCCAGCGGGCCGGATTGCCCTATTTCGTGGGGTCGGTGACGCGGCCCATAAAGAGAATGGCGCCGGACTTGGTATCGCGGATCAGAAATAAAAAAGGGTGATCGGCGCGAAACACGATGGGCGGCGGCTCAGGGAAGGGAACGCGAGCCGCGGTGGCGCGCATGATGATGGATGTGGCCGCGGCCGCTTCGGTGCCCTGTTCGTTCACGTCAATAAATGCCTTGTGAATGGCTTCGGAGATGGTGAAGTCAGGCTTGCCGGTCATGCCGGTGAAGTTGGCGGCGCTGCCGAAGGCCTGCGGCATCCCCATCGCGGAAAGCGCGTTGCTCAGCTCGAACTGCTGCGTCATGGTAAAGCGCGGGAAGGTGAGGATGACTTTATCCACCGGCTCGAGTTTCTGGAGCCATTCGCCGGCGGTCGAGGCGGTGAATGATTTCTCAAGAGCGGGCAGGCCGTCGCTGGCTTTGGGGAGCAATACATCGATGGAGAGTTCATCGCCGGAGTAGGGCAGCTCGAGCGCCTGGAACGTGCCGCCGTCGTAGTAGCGGTAGCTGCCCGTGCGATGCATGAGCGGAGCCATGACGAACTGCGATCCAGATGTGTGAAACTCTTCGTTTTGGGTGGAGGCTTTTTCAAAGGGATTGAGCCAATCGCCCTTGAAATAGATGGCGTTGGTCAGGACGAGACGCGTTGCCGGTGTGAGCACGCCGGGCCCGATCAGGTTCTGGATTTTGTTGTTGGTTTGCTCCTCGACCCACTGGTTGATGGTGTTGCGCACAGCGTCAGGCGAGGCTTTGAAGTTGACGCGATGAAAGCCGGCGGCGTAGTCGGCTTGGACGAGCTTGAGGTAGCTTGGCAGAAAGCTTGCGTCCTGCTGCGCCCACAACGCGTCGGCGACGCGCAACTGGTAGCCGTTGTGCTGAGCGTTCATCGAGGCCAGCAGCGCGCCCATGGCGGGATGAACCTGCGCCGGCGGGAGGGTAAAGTGAAACACATGCTGGATTTCGGCGGCGGTCTGGCCGCGGGCGCCGGCGTAGGCCATGGCAAACGCGGTGGAGATGCTTTCCGGTGAGAAGAAGAGATTGCCCGGTTGCGAACGTAGCTGCGAATAAAGATCGACTGCGAAAGCGTTGCTGCCTTTTACCGCTTCAACTTCGGTGGCTGAAGGCGGGCCGGGCTTTTGCGGGGCTGCCGATTGCGCCGCGGCAACTTGAGGAGTGGCAATCAGGCCAAGAATTGCGACGTGCAGCAAATTCATCGGAACCTCCCACGGTACGCAACCGGGCAAAAGATCCGGCAAACATGGAACGCGGTGGGCCGACTTTCTTGCACCGGAATCCAAGAGAAATCGCCAAGCCGGTTGATTGCTCCTATCCCATCAGGCCCTTGTGGCCCATCCAACTACGCAGATACGACGCCTGGCCAATGTGGTAGGTCTCATGGATTGCGAGGAAGTTGACGATGCCGCTGACCTTGCCGTCGGCGCTGGGCGGGCCCTTCACCGAGGGCTGTGTGAGGACGTCCTCAGACACGGAGTCGAGTGCGCCGTCGAGGACTCCGGAGACATTGCACCAGCCGTCGAGAAGCGTTTCGCGCGAAGGGAACGCGGCCGCGTCGGCACACTTGAGGCCGCGCGCAAAAAGATCGAGCCAGGGCAGTGACCACTGCGTACCGATGCGATCCAGCAGATACTTGCGCGTCCAGACGACGTGGCCAACGATCCAGGCAATATGATTGCCGCTGTCGCCGGGCCGCCGCAGCCATTCTTCCTGCGAGAGGTCGCCGACCATTTTGGCCAAGAAGCCGGAGTTGAAGCGAAAGTTTTCTGCGGCGGTTGCGATGGCTTCGGGAATGGGCATGAGAACTCCTTGCGTTGGGCGCGGCCGTGACAAGCCTACGCGCGGCTTAAGTAGGCGCCTTCGCTGGTGTCGACGCGAATCTTTTCGCCGGCATTGATGAACGGCGGGACCTGCACGACAAGGCCGGTTTCCGTTTTAGCCGGCTTGGTGACACTGGAGGCGGTGGCCGACTTGAGGCCGGGCTCGGTTTCGATGACCTCGAGATCAACGGTCTGGGGCAGCTCGATGCCGACGGGCTGGCCGTCGTGATAGCTGACCTTGATCTGCAGGTTTGGAGTCAGGTACTCGACCGCGTCGCCGAGTGTGGAGCTCTTGAGCACCATCTGCTCGTAGTCTTGCGGGTTCATGAAGTAGTAATCGTCGCCGTCGGCGTAGAGAAACTCCATGGCAACCTCGTCGACAACGACTTTCTCAATAGCGTCGGCGGAGCGGAATCGGTGCTCAAACATGGCCCCCGATTTCAGATTGCGCAGCTTGGCCTGGATGAAAGCGCGAAGATTGCCGGGCGTGCGGTGCTCGACCTTGAAGACCGTGTGAAGCTGGTCATTGTGCTTGATGATCATGCCCGGACGCAGTTGTGTGGCGGGAATCGCCATAAATATTGCAGCTCCTTGCTGGGTGATTTGGCGTTTTCGGGAATCCTGTGTCGTGTCAGGCGCAGTTGAAGGTCACCGCTCGCTGTTCGTCGCGGTGACTTCAAAGCAGCGGCCTCGCAACGCGGCGTTCCCGAAAACGCGTTTGCGCGCAACGCGCAAAGATAATGATGCCGTTTGGCCTCTCTTTGATTGTAGCCGAAGGGAAGGTCAGAAGCGGTCAGAGTCGGTCGATGATACTGGGAGCCTCGCCGCGCGACTGGGAACCGGGCCGTGCCCACGATGGCAACCCCCTTCTTCATTCCAGATAGCCTTGATAGTAATCCGAGAGATATTCCTTGAGGGCATACCGCCAGTCGCGCATCAGATTCAGGCCACGGAGATTGAGTTTGCTGTTCACCAGTCGCTCGCAAGCGGGACGAGGCGCAAAATACTCCTTGCTGAAGTAGGAGCTGGCGACTGGCTGCAACCGCACCTTGTCGGTCAATCCAAGAAGCGCGAGAAGCTCCTGCGCAACCTCGAGCCGGCTCGTTTGTCCGCCGCAAACCATGTTATAGAGCCCCCAAAACTCGCGTTCGATCAGCAGCTTCACATTCCGCGCGAAGTCGTGGGTATAGGTCGGCGTACCATCCTTATCGTCGACGACAGCAAGTTCTTTGCGGCCCTCTTTAAGTTGTCGCATGAGTTTCTGAATAAACTTTTTGTCCTTGGCGGGTCCGGCGCCCATCATCCAGCCGGCACGGCAAATGAGATATCGGAGCGCGTTCTCAGTGACAAACCGTTCTCCAATGAACTTCGACCGCGCGTACACTCCAAGCGGGTGGGGAGTGTCCCAGTCGTCATACATCGCCTGTTTACCGTCGAAAATCCCGGCGGTGCTGATGTACAACAGCGGGATGTTCAGCTTGTTTGCGATGAATACCGCATTCTCGACTGCGAGTGTGTTGGTGACGTAGGTGTCATCGGGATTCTTCTCGCAATATTCGAGGTCGGTGTAGGCGTCGAGATGAAAGAGATAGTCCGGCTTGAATGCGATTACATCCGCCTGATACGCATCAAAATCGCGAAAGTCGAGGAAGGAGAGCCAGGATTCGTTGACGTCCCTATCGGTACATTTCAACTCATATTCTTCTCTGAATTGCTTGTGGAAGGCTTCGCCGAGCATGCCGCCACAACCAGCAATATAAATCTTCTTCATGTGAGTCCTTGATCAGCCAGATGATGGAATGATTGCTCCGGCAAAGCTAAGCCGTTAAGACCGATCTCCCATGCCTCCATCGCGAGGTGGACGCAGAGTTTCAGCCATCTCAAAAGGAAGTTGCATCTTGCTTTGCCGGCTGCGACAGTATATCGCCCGTTGCTGCTGCTGCGATCATTTTCTGTGTTCGTTCCAGAGCCATTGAACCGGACGCGCCCGACAGAGCCTCTGACGAAACCAAAACTCCATGATTTGCCCGATTCTTGAAGCGATCGCAGGTGGCTTGTGCGCAAACACGAAGCCGGGCAGCGGGAGATCGTCGCGGCGCTAAGGGCCAGCCTCGGTGTAGCCGTCATCGTTGTAACGCTGGGTCGCGCGCCGTTGATGAACGTCCAGAGGCGCACTCGGGATTTCAGCTCCCGGCTGAGCTGTGGAAGCCTCAAGCCCTGGAGCAGCGATCTGCGAGGTTCAATTTGCAAAAAATGAACGGGGCAACAAAAATGGCCGCCGATTCAGCCGCAACGTAGCGGAGATATTCGAGAGCGCAGCCAAATGCCGTTTCGCTCGCTGCGATCGGCCGCCAGGCAAGCTTGAGCGCAAACAGAACCAACGCCATGACACCGAGCGAGATGGCATAGCGCAGGATTTTGGACATGACGCTGCGACTGCGCGGGTCAAAGTCGGTGATTCGGAGCTCAAGGGGGAATCCGACGACGATTCCCGTGAGCAAACCGCTGTAGGCCGTCAATTCGCGTACCTGGTCGTCGATGCGGCCGTCGAGCGCGAGAGCGAGAAGCCAGACTGCGAAACTGGCCGCAAGGGCGATGGCGATCTGGACACCGTAGGGAACCTTTTCCCAGATCTCTGCAAGCTGCGCAATATAGCGAATTGCCCCGCAGGCGAGAATCAGGCCAACGAGCCAGCCCAGCAGGACATCCTCAACATAATGCACACCGAGGTACGGCCGCGACGCGCCGATAAGAACGACGGCCACCACAAGAATCACGCGGACGAAGCGATTTTTGACAAGCGTGAAAACGTAGGAATAGAACGCCGACGAACCCATGGCATGACCCGAAGGCGTGGAGTATTCGGTGGCAAGCACTGTCGCGTCGCGCGGAGAGACTGCCCATTTCTGGCGATAGGTCCCCTGCTCGATAAAGGGTCGGGGATTCTTGATGAAGATCTTCAGGGCGTCGTTGATCAATATGGTGAGAAGAATGAGCACCGAGAGACGAATGGCCTGGCGCTTGTCCCACGCGACGAAAAGGAAACTAGTGAGAAGAATGTAAAACGCGGCAGATCCGAAGAAGCTGGCAGCAACGAACAGGCGCGTGAGAAAAACATTTCTGTGGTCCACGAAAAACTGCACGAGCTGCAAATTGAAATGGAGATGGATCATCGCTCCGCTTTCGATCCATCAGGCAGAAATGACTGATCCTTGTCGCAGTCATTGGACAGGTTCCAATTGACATAGACCGGATTGGCGATAAGCCACAGCTTGCCGTCAGGGCCGGTGATTTCGGCGCGGAACCAGTGACGAAGCCCGTCGCTCGTCCAGGGCAACGGGACTGTCTGCTGAGGCTGGGAGACGTCGCTGTTGGTCGGGGGAGTGATTTCGTGGCCGTCCTCGATCCAGCGGAGCGTTCCAACGGCTGCGGCAGTAACGTGCGCCTCAAAATTTACGGGTTCGCCCTGCGCTACCTGGAGAAGATCGCCGGCATGGACGGTCTGGCTGGCAGTCTGGGCCGTCACATCGATGATGCGGTCACCCGTCCCCGCAACGTCGATAAACACATGGCCGGCGCGAATGCCGTCGAGAATCGCTGGCGCGGAGAGCTCGGTTGCATACACGACCGTAGTGGGGCTTCCGATGGAGCCGACGCGATCGAGCGGCATCATGGGACGGTGATTGTCGCTGCCGCCGATGCCGGTGAGACGGCAACCACGATTCAGTTCCTTGTCCCAGAAGGCAAGTTCGGAGATGCCATGCAGCTCATCGCCCGCGTTGACGGCCTCGACGCCGGTGAGCAGATGCATATCGACCGGAGATGACGGCGTCCACCCGCATCCCATGCAGATTTCGCCGGTAGGCGAGTCAGGGTGATTGATAGAGGTGATGGCGCCCACGCGCTTAGCGGCGCGCAGCAAAGTGTTCACGTCGGGAACGGTCTTGCCGTCGAGACGGAAATCGACAAAATCGGTGCTGCCGAGAAAATTGATGTGGCCCTGGAAGGTGGTGATTTCGCGGCCGGGAATCAGGAGCAATTTGTCGAAGTAGGGTTGCAGCTCACGCATCGCGTCATATTGCGAGCTGGCGTTGTGATCGGTGATTGCAATGAAGTCGAGCCCGCGCCGTGCCGCCGCATCGACGGTGAAGTAGACGGGGCAGGGAACCATCTTGCCCGTCTGGCTGGGACACTGGCCGTCACTGTGCGCGGTGTGCATGTGCAGGTCGCCGCGAAACCATGCCGGGCCGGGACGGAGAGGCATGCGCAGAATTTCGGGTTCGGCTGCGACCGCGCCGGTGGACGAAAGATCGACATGAATCGTGTAATGCGACTCGACATTGGCACGAATGTTGGGCACGCCGATCAAAACATTCCACGTCCCCTCGGGAATGGCTCCGGGCAGGCATGAAGGTGTGGCGTCCATCAGGCCAACAGTGAGCACGGATTTGTTTCCGCCGCTCCAGCAACGCAGACCTGCGGGATCGAGAAGCCCGAGATCGAGAGCAGTGTGTTGATCCTTGCCGGTGTAATCGAAGGTGATGGTCACGCGCTCCGTGCCGGCGGGTACAGGGAAAGGAACTTGCACGTAACTGTGATTCTGATCGCCGCGAACCGTGCCTTCAAGCGTGAGCACTGTGCCGGGGGCCTGCGCGGCGGGAGCAGTCTCCTGGGCAAACATCGTGACAGCAATGGGCAAGAGCAGCAACAGCAGGGCGAGAGATGCCAGGCGGACCACCTCTGCCGAATGGAAGAGCGAGCGACTTGTCATGGTGAGCATGTTCTTCTGCCCGCGAAATGAGCAGGTGTCATTATAGCCATTCACATCAGGGCGCTCAGCAACCGCGCAAAGAAATGCCCGCATCCGGCGTAAAGGCTATGCCGGATGCGGGGTTGGTATGCAACGAACGAAGGGAGGGCCAGCCTTTCTTAGAAAAACATCTTGAGAGCGAGCTGCAGCGTGCGCGCGCCGTTATTTCCATTGCTGTTCTTCGTAGCCCCGATGTTGCTGAAGCTGCCGGCCTGGAAGTTCAACTGCTGCGGCTGAACGAAGGGCGGCGTGTTGGTGGTGTTGAAGACCTCGGCGCGGAATTGCAGATACGCCGCTTCAGTGAAGTTGAAGTTCTTGAGGATCGACGAATCCAGGTTGGTGAAGTGCGGACCGCGTACCTGTTCGGTCTCCCCACCGAGCGGCGCGTAATTGACCTGTCCGACGGTGGTTGCCGCGGGCGGCTGAGCGAACGCATTGGGGTTAAGCCATTGCGTGTAGTTATGCGGGCCGGAATAGAAATTCTGGCCGGCCACGACGTTGGCATTGCAGCCGAAGTCGGCTGAGGTTGAGGTTGGGCAATTGACCGTGAACGGCTGGCCGCTCTGGAAGGTATAGAAGCCGTTGATCTCCCATCCGCCAACGATGAGGTCCGCAGCCTTGGGCATGGTGGATCCAAATTGCTTCCCACGGCCGAAGGGCAGATCGTAGGTGGCCGCGGCGTGCCACAGGTCGGTGGCGTCGGCATCGCAGAGGCCGTAGTCGCCCCTGATGCCGAATCCGGGCAGCCACTGGGCGCGGTAACCTCCGTTGAACTCCGAATTCTGCGGCGCGTGCTGGTCGCCCGCACACCGCGACCAGGTGTAGTTGGCCAGTACCAGCAGCCCATAGCTCATCTGGTGCTGGTAAGTTGCCTGCATGGAGTTGTAGCTGGTGTTGGCGTTGGTGGTTTCGTAGGTGCCGTTCCGCGCCATGTATGGGTACGGAATATAGAGCTGGGTGTTGGTGCCGGGAGGCAAGATCAAATTGTTGCTGTTTGAGTTCCCCAGAATATCCAGGTGACGGCCCTGTGTGCCGACATATCCCACCTGGAGGGCGTCGTGGCTCGTGAACTGATCCTCAATGGTCAGGTTCTCAGTTTGTACCAGCGGCGTCTGGTAGTTGTATGCGCGGCCATTGAGCGTCGCGCCGAGATAGTCGCTTCCGATGTACTGGCCTCCCACGCAGGAGTTGAGGGGCAGGGTGGAGCAGGAAACCGGCGTCGTTGTGTACGGAGTCGGGCTTTGCAGCACGGTCGGATTGTTGAAGTTGAAATTGTTGAAGGTATTCTCCAGGGTCGCCGGCGCGTTCGAAGAACCGGCGAGCAGCGGGTGATTGGAGTCGGCCGCGGGGATGGTCTGCGTGTAGCCGAAGGGATAGTTCAGTCCCAGCGTGCCGCCGTAACCCAGGTTGCCCAGCGCTCCGTAGGCCGTGCCGAAGCCTCCGCGCACCACCAGCGTGGGCCTCACGCTGTAGGCGAAACCGACACGCGGCGCAAAGTTGGTCTTTTGCGCGATGCCGAGTGCGGAGTTGGCAGAGCACACGATGTTGATATTGTTGAGAGCAGCGACTGTATTGAAAGTCGTCGCCCGCGCCGTCTGGCATCCCTGGTTCGGGATCAAGAAGTTTGCCGTGGGTCCATTGCCGCCCGCTGGAAGAAAGTTGGACTGGAATCCGCGCGTTTCGTTATAGGGCGTGAAGAGATCCCACCGCAGGCCGAGATTCAGCGTCAACTTCGGATTCAACTTCCAGTCGTCCTGGAAGTAGGCGCCGATGTACCAGCGATGGTCGTCGGTGACGGGAATGTTGGAGGCCGAAAAGCCGTTCTGGCCGCCCACCAGGTTCACGCCGGTTCCCGTAGAACCGTATTGGTAGTTGATGGGCGTCAGCAGCATGTCGCTGATGCCGTTCAACCCAGTGCCGCTCGGAGTGATACGGTTGGCAATATCGGTGTACATGCCGTTGAAGCTCATGTCACCGCGGCCTTGCGGTGGCTGCGAGATGTTGGCTTCCAGGTCGTCCACCTGGATGCCGGTCTTGAAGGCGTGATTGCGCCAGACCTTGGTAACCGCATCAACACCTTCCAGGCTCCATACATACTGCAAAGTAGGCGAGTAGTTGCCGATGCCGATTCCCCTGAGCCCGCCAATGTTGATGATGGGCAGGCCTCCGTTGCCGGCCACTTGCGGCACGCCCTGGATGCCATACTCGAGGGGGATATTGCACGTACCCGGACCCGGATTCACCGTTCCCGAACAGGCTGAGCCTCCGAAGTCGTTGCCCCAGACGGATACCTGCAGCTTGTCGCTGTGCACCATGCCTACGTGCATGTCGTTGGTGAGGGTCGGAGTAACGATGCGTGTGTAGCCGACCGCCCATGCCCAGGCCGGAAGCTGGTCAACACGCCCGCCGCTCTGGCCCGCGCCAACGCCCGGGAAATACGAGGGCACGTCGGCCGTGAGGTAGCTCCGGTCGTAGACGCCGAACAGCATGTCCTTCGGACTGATGTTGGCATCGATGCGAATGTCGTAGGTGTTGGTGTTTTTATCCTCGATGGGAACGTAGCCCTGAAAATCGTTGGCGAGGGCGGAGGCTACTGTCGGCGCCGGATACAGGCCCAGCAGCTTGACGGCGTTCGGATCCTGGCGCGCCGTAGGGATGACGTTGAGGGTGGAGAGGGCAACGCCGCCGGCATCCTGTGTGAAGTCGGTTCTGTTGCCCCCGGCAAAACTGGTTGCGGTGTTCGGGCAACCGGCCGCCGTGCAGTTATAGAACGGATCGCGCACGAAGCCGGTTGCCGTGCCGACGAGTCCGGTGACCGGATCGGTTACCCCGGACGTGACCGCGCGAGTACTGGCCGGGTCCATCATAGTGCCGTTCGAGAAGACGCGGCCCAGGGCGTCCTTGGGGCAGCCGGTGGTGACGGTGGCGCTGCAGGTGCTCGAGGTGTTGTAGGCGATGTTGTCCTGGAGGTTGGTGAACTTGCTGCTGACCATGCCCGCGCTGGGCACGGTCAAATTGCCGTCCGGCACCGGCAGGACGTAGCGGCCGCCCTGGTAGTCGGCGAACCAGAAGAGCCGGTTCTTGCCATGGACGACGCCGGGGATCATGACGGGGCCCCCGGCCGTGAAGCCGAAGAGGTTCTGGTGATAGGAGGGAATGGGATTCGCTTTCCAAACGCCGCCAACGTTAGTTCTGTTGAAGAAATAATTCGCGTTCAGATCGTTGTTGCGCACGTACTCCCACGCGTCGCCATGCACACCGTTGGTTCCGGATTTGATGGACGCATTAATGATGCCGCCGGTGGAGTGTCCAAACTCGGCGCTGAAGTCACCGCTCTGTAGCGTGAACTCCTGGATGGCATCCGGCGGCGGCACGATGGCGGCGTTGGTCCCGGTATAGTTGCCGCCATAGATCTCGATATTGTCGTTAATGCCGTTCAGACGGAAATCGTTTTGCCATTCGTCGACGCCATTCACCCTGAAATAAGCAGACGAAGAGCTGCCTGCGTCGGCGGTGCCGTTCCCGCCAGCGCCGGTTCCGGTCGCATCCGTATTCACGCCGGCTGAAAGTTGCGCCAGCGAGCCCCAGTCACGCGTGACAAGCGGCATATCGTTCAGGGTCAGATTCGTGACGGTCTGGCCGACCTGGGCGTTTTCCGATTCAAGCAGCGGCGCGGCGGCGGTCACGGTCACGGACTGCTGCACGCTGCCTGTGGCGAACTTGATATTGACGGTCTGGACTTGCTGCACGTGAACCAGCACGTCGTGCACGAGGTACCTCTGGAAGCCAGGCGCTTCGGCCTGTACGGTGTACTTGCCTGGAATCACATCGTCAAAAACATAGGTACCGGTTGCCGTCGATTTGCTGGTGATTTTGCCGCTCGTATCGTCGTTGGTCAGCACGATGGTCGCATTTTGCACCACTGCGCCTGACGGATCCTCGACTGTTCCGGTGATTTCACCGCGATCGAGCTGAGCCGTTAACCTGCATGGAATGCAAAGAGCAACAATGACAGCGAGCAGCGGGAACAGGGAACCTGCGATCGTGAATCGTCTTTGTGTTTTCATGAACGTCTTGCTACCTCCAATTAAAGAAATCTTCACACGTTTGCATTTGCCCGTAGTTGTTCGAGCAGCGCCACAATATTGCAGCAATTCGCCGCGCGGGAGTGTTTACCCATGTGGATGCAGGTGTATACACTAGTGTTGAGTTGACTTAACCATCTGAGCAGAAAAGAGTTGTTACGCCCTTGAATTGTTGGTAAACTGTGGAAATTGTAAGGTTGAGCGGATGCGCTTTCAGCAGCTTGCAGCGTGCCGGCTGCTGTTTGCGATGATACTTCATGACAACCCGTTTTCATGGGCTTGAATATGATCGCAAACTTGGGTGCGAAGCAAAGCATTCGCAAGCATCGCCGCGAAGCGGTAAAGCGCGAATGCCGCGGGATCGAGCAGCGCGGCTCAGTTTCGATTGATCGAAAAAGCGCTGATCGTTTTTGATTTTGCGGCTTTTAGAGAGACCGGTTTTTTGCCTGCGAGCCAAACAGTCGGGTGAGGCTGTTTCTCAACCTGAAGGTGCTTACTGGGCAGACCGGCTGCGTGGGGACAGGCTCGATGGAGCATATTACCGCTGTCCAATCCAGGGCCAGGACACCTCCTGCCGAAGAGGGGTTGCCGCCCGGCCCGCAAGACGATCCGCACTGGGTCCTCGCCCAGCGTGTGGCTGCCGGGCCTCACTTTGCGCGCTCGCCCCTGCTATCGAAATTCTTGCTATACGTGGTAGCCGAAACTCTGGGGGGACGCGGCCACGAGATATCGGAGCACCAGATCGGCGTGCAGGTCTTTGACCGGCCGCCGGACTACCGCACGCTTGAGGACAACATTGTCAGGAGCTATGCGCGGCAGTTGCGCAGGCGGCTGGCAGAGCACTTTGCTGAAGAAGGCAGCGCGGAGCCGGTGCGCATTGACATCCCGCTCGGCGGCTACGTTCCGGTCTTCCTTGCGGCCAACGGTCACAACGGACACCATGAAGCCGCGGTCTCGTCGGCGGTGTTGGAAGAACAAGCCCAGCCCGTGCCGACTGAGCAGCAAGGGTCGGAAGCGGCAATCGTTCCGCATTCGAATGCAGGGCGCAGGTTGGTGAGCGTAGCGCTGGCTGCGATCTATAGCGCGGCGCTGATCGCGGCAACATGGTATGCGGCCACGCGCACGTCTGCTCCGCACCGGGCAGAGGAGCCGGCGCACGCATTGTGGGCTGCTCTTTTCAGCGGTCCCGCCAACAGCTACATTGTTCCTTCCGACGCGGGATTCAACCTGCTTGAGGACCTGTCGCGGCGGCCGGTGCCACTTGCCGAGTACATAGCGGGCAGCTATGTGGAGATCCCGCTTGCCGGTGTCGATCCCCACAGCGCCCAGGATCTGCGCACGCAGCAACTGACCCCTTTCGTGGATCTGCAGATTGCGTCCGCACTTTCGCGTTTGGCGGAGAACGATCCGCAGCGAGTATTCATTCGCTTCCCGCGCGATCTGCGCCTCGAAGATCTGAAGAGCGCCAACGCGGTAATCATCGGATCGCTGGGCAGCAATCCATGGGCCGCGCTGGCTGAAGCAAGCACCAACTTCCGCATTGTGGATCAGCCCGGCATGAGCGGAGCCGAGATTATCAATATGAAGCCGCGGCCGGGAGAAGCGGCAGCCTACGCCAGCCATTGGAACGAGCCAGCGCATGAGACATTCGCGTTGATTGCCTTCCTCCCCAACCTGGGCGGGAACGGGCATCTGCTGGTGCTGGAAGGGCTCGATGTGGCGGGCACCCAGGCTGCGGCGGAGATGCTGCTGCATCCATCGGCCATCGACCCCATATTGAAGGGCGCGACGCGGCCTGATGGCTCCCTGCACAATTTCGAAGTGCTGTTGCGGTCCACCAGCATCGAGTCAAACGCCACGGGCACACAGGTAATTGCCTCCCGAATCTACTAGTTTTCGACCTGCTGGCCCTCGTCGACTCGATCCGCGATTCCGATCCACAATTCCTCGCCACGGTTGCCGGGTAGCCTATGATGGCTTTGCCGGCTTTTTCGGCTATATTTGCCAAGGAGCGCAAATCAGGCGCTCAAGGGCTCGATTGCGGCAAGGCTGGAAACATCAAGTTGGCTGAAACGTTTTGGCAGCGGTGCGCGCCAGAAAGCAAAGGTGGACATGGTGAAACAAGCGGCTAAGCTTTTTGCAATCATGATTGGAGTGGCGATGGCATTTACGAGTCTTGCACAGGGAGAAGTGAAGATGGCGATATGGGGTAAAACCGCGGATGGAGTTGCCGTCCCGATCTACACGCTGACCAGCGGACAGATTGAGGTGAGGGTGACGGCGTATGGAGCACACCTGGTGAGCGTCAAAACCCCGGATCGCACGGGCAACGCGGCGGACATCATACTCGGGTTTGGATCGTTGCAGGGATATTTGACGCAGCCCAATTCCTACCTCGGCGCTATCGTGGGCCGTTACGGAAATCGCATCGCGCTGGGCAAGTTCACGCTCGATGGAAAGACCTACCAGATTCCCGTGAATAACGGACCGAATGCTCTGCACGGCGGACCGATGGGATTCGACCAGTATGTGTGGAAGTCGCAGGAAGTGCCGGACGGCGTGGAATTCACTCATGTGAGCCCCGACGGCGACATGGGATTTCCGGGAACGCTGACCGCAAAGGTGCGCTATACGCTGAAGGGCGACACGCTGCGCATCGACTACTCGGCGACGACCGACAAAGCGACGGTTCTGAATATCACCAATCACTCCTACTTCAACCTGCATGGCGACGGCAAAGGCAACATTCTTGATCAACGGATCGAGATCAATGCCGACCGGTACACGCCGGTGGACTCGGGGTTGATTCCCACGGGCGAGTTGGCGTCGGTTGCCGGAACGCCGATGGACTTTCGCAAGCCCGAGGCGATTGGAGCGCGGATCGACGACAACAACGAGCAACTCAAGCGCGCAGGCGGATACGACTTCAACTTTGTGTTGAACGGCAAGCCCGGGGCGCTGCGGGTGGCGGCGATTGCGACCGATCCTGTGAGCGGACGCAAGCTGACGGTGGAGACGACGGAACCGGGTGTGCAGTTCTACTCGGGGAACTTCCTCGACGGCAGCTTAACCGGCTGGAACGGCGTGAAGTACGAAAAGCACGGAGGATTCTGCCTGGAGACGCAACATTTTCCAGATTCGCCGAACCACCCTGACTTTCCGAGTACGGTATTGAAGCCCGGCGAGACGATGCACTCGACCACGACGTTCACGTTCGGAGTGACGAAGTAGTTCGTTCGCATAGCGTAGCGCCGGTCTCCAGACGGGCTGTACCGGCGGCGTCTACGCCGCAGGACGGGGAAGCAATTCTCGGCATTGAATGCGGGCCTGGAGGCCCGCACGAAAGCCGCTCTGGCGAGCGGCGCTACGTCACGCAGCCGCTTTCCATTTCTTGAACCAGCCCAGGCCCTGCGATGTAGCGGCTGCAGGCGTGTACTCGCAGCCGATCCAGCCATCGTATCCAAGCCCGTCAATCAAGTCGAAGAGATACTCGTAGCGAACCTCGCCCGTGTCGGGCTCGTGGCGCTCGGGCACGCCGGCGACCTGGAAATGGCCCACGCGCGTTTGCTTTGGATCAGCGAGGTACTTGCGAATCTTGATCGCCAGATCGCCCTCCTCCACCTGGCAGTGGAATAGATCCATGAGGATTTTGAGATTGGGCGCGCCGATTTCGCTAACGATGGCGTGCGCCTCGGCCTGGCAGTTGAGGAAGAAGCCGGGTATGTTTCGTAGCGCAATGGGCTCGATGAGCACCGCGACGCCAGCGGCTCGCGCCTTCTCCGCAGCCCATGCAAGATTGGCCGTGTAGACGCCGAGGAGCCGCGCACGATCGACCCCCGCAGGGGTCAGGCCGGCCATGCAGTGGATGCGCGGGCATTCAAGCACATGCGCATACTCAAGCGCGCGCAGGAATCCGTCTCGAAACTCCTGTTCGCGGCCGGGCAGTGCGGTAATCCCGCGCTCGCCGGCCTTCCAGTCGCCGGGCGGCGCATTGAACAGGACCTGGCGCTGTCCATGGTCCTTGAGCGACGCGGCAAGGGTGGCTGCCGGATGCTCGTAAGGAAACAAGTACTCGACGGCGGTGAAGCCGTCGCGCGAAGCGGCGGCAAAGCGGTCCAGAAAACCGAGCTCGGTGTACATCATCGTCAGATTGGCGGCAAAGCGAGGCATGAGCCTTACTCCGTTGTCAGGTCGAGTGTGAAAGCTGAACGGGCGTGAGCCGGTTATTTCGCATGGGCGCTGAGCTCATCGAGCACGTGTTTCAAGTCGCCGAGCTTCTGCCCGGCTTCCGCCAGTTTACCCTCTGAGGTGAGCCGCTGATAGTCGGCGAAATCCTGGTTGGCCTGCGAAATGAGCGTGTTGAGACCGGCGGGCGGCTGCGGAGCGCCGGCGGGTCCAGCGGCCGTCGCAGGCTGCGACGCAGTTACGGAGGTGAGCGACGGCGTCTCAGAGCCGAAGAGGGAACTGAGAGCCGAGCCAAAATCGGGGCCGTAGGCGAGGCGGTCCTGGAGCGCCAGCACGACGAGCCGCATCTCGGGCATGGGACTGTGCTGCGCCTGAAGATAGATCGGCTCCGCATACAAAAGCGCCTGCCCGCAGGGGATCACGAGCAAGCTGCCGCGAATCACGTGCGAGCCCTGCTGATTCCAGAGAGTGAGTTGGCCGGAGAGCTGGGCATTCTGATCAATGCGCGCTTCGATCTGCTGCGGCCCATCAACCAGCCGAGACTTGGGAAAATCAAAAACGACCGCACTGCCGTAGTGCGCGCCATCGCTGCGCGCCGCAATCCAGCCGATCATGTTGTTGCGATTGACGGGTGTGAAGGGCAGAATCTCAACAAACTCAAGGCCGCCGGATTCTCCGGGCAAGGTCATGAGCACGAAGTTCGGGCGCATGGCCTGTGAGCTTTGGTCGCCCTGGCTCGATCCGGTCTCAGTCGCCACGCCCCATTGATCTTCACGGTTATAGAAGACCTCGGGATTGGTCATGTGGTAGAGGCCGTACATCTCAGCCTGAATGCTGAGCAACTGTTCGGGATAGCGAACGTGCGCGCGGAGCCACGCGGGCATGGTCGAGGCGTCCTTGAAGAGCGAGGGGAAAATCTCGCGCCAGGCGCCGAGAACCGGATCCTGATTGTCGAAGACGTAGAACGTCACACTGCCGTCGTACGCGTCCACGACTGCCTTCACGCTGTTCCGCATGTAGTTGACGGGCTGATCTTCAAGCGCGGTCTGCGCTGAGTAAGGATAGGTGTCAGAGGTGGTGTAGGCATCGATGACCCAGGAGAGCCGGCCGTCTCCCCCAACAACCATGTAGGGGTCTTGGTCGAAGGTGAGGAATGGCGCCAGCGCCGCGACGCGGGTACGCACGTTGCGCCGCATCAGCAGGCGGCTCTCGGCGGTGACGTCGTCGCTGAACGGGACCTTCGTTAAATCGCCGCGATCGAACGCAAGCAGTGTCTTGCGCAGAAAGCTGCCCATGACGATGCCGCCGGTTCCCTCGTATGAGGAGAGATTATTGCTCTGGCCCTGCGGATAGTTGAATTCCTGCTGATGCGTCTTCACGTAGACGTCATTGTTGGTCATCTCGCCGAAGTAAATTTCGGGGCGCGTCACGGTAAGGTCGGGCACGGTGCTCTGCACGGGCATGTTGCTGAGATAGAGAACAGGCAGGCCCTCCGGCGTAAAGCCGTTCACCGGATTCATGGTGATGCCGTAGCCGTGAGTGTAGATGAGCTTGTCGTTGATCCAGTTGTGGCTGCTTTCGGGCAGCAGGTCGACATTCAGCTCGCGGACGGCGAGCATGACCTCGCGAAGCGAGCCGTTGATCTGATAGCGGTCGATGTCGATGCCCGGAAAATCGTAATAAGTGCGAATCGCCTGCACCTGGCGCAGCGTGTCGTGAAGCGCCTGAACGTCCCAAAGGCGGATGTTTTCGAGGGTCGCCTGGTTGTGTTCAGGATCGGCAGCGGCGACGGTGGTGTCGGCGGGAAACTCGCGCTGGTCGAAGCGGTCGAGGCCGTAAGCCTGGCGAGTGAGGGCGATGTTGTCAGTAATGTAAGGCCGCTCGCGGTCGAGCTGGTTTGGTTTGACGATGAAGGTACCCACATACCAGCCGGCGATGCCCGCGATCACATAACACGCAGCGGCGGGAACGATCGAGATGACCAGCCAGCGCGCGCGCGGCTGCGCGAGGGCTCCGGCAATCACGATCGCTGCGCCAATTGCGAGCGCCGCGCTGATAAACGACATGCCGATGATGGTGACGTGCGCGTCAGTGTAGGTGACTCCAGCGAAGATGGTGTGCTGCGCAAAGAGTAGTTCGAACCGGCCGACGTACTCGCGGATGGCGAGCGTGAGCAGCAGAAATCCGGCGGCAATGGACGCGCCGCGCCAGGGCAGGGAGGCGGATGCGCGAAAACGGCCTTCAAGCACTCGGCCGCCGCTGGCCGCGACCAAAAAAAGCGCGGCGAGAATGCACACCAGCACCGCGAGAGTAAGCAGCCATCCGGCGATGAGCTGCCACGCAGGCAGCGTGAAGAGATAGAAACCGAGCGGGCGGCCGAAGATGGGGTCGGCGACGGCTGAGGCCGTTTTGAGCGCGTACCAGTAAAGGGCCAGCGTGGGCCACTCGGATTGCATGGCGAAGCCCGTCACGAGCGCGACAATCAGCGCGCCAACGAGCGCGATGATGCGCAGGACCTTTGCGACCGGCAGCGTGATCGGACGGCCGCCGAAGAAAAGGGTGTGTGTTTCAGGCAGGTCGGCGGCGTGGCTGTGGCGAAGTGCGAGGAACGCCGCGTAAAGGATGAGAAAGGTGAGCACGGCAAATGCGCCAAAGGTTCCCCATTCGAAGTTGAAGGTCTTCCAGAAAACGCCGGCGAAGCCGAGCGAGCTGAACCAGAGCAGGTCAACCCAATAGGAGATCGCGGTGCGCGCGCTGACAAAGATGAGGATGACGATGGCAACGAGGAGATAGAAAACAAAGCGCAGACGGCGAGGCTTGCCGTGCATGGGCCAATCGATCGTTTCGGGCATTTCCTGCTCCACTCAGGCGATTACCGCACGCTGAGTCACGCAAGAATTGTACAGCGACGAAACGCCGCAGCTTCGCCCCGGCTCGATTTGACCGCATCGCTTTGAGACGAACCTCAGGAAACTGCTGCCTCTAGATCAGCTCAGAGTGACCCGTGAGTCCAAGCTCCTTTACGATTTTGCCCACGTCCTGCGAGTGGTCGCGGTGGGCGATAAGTAGCGCGTCCTCGGTGTCCACAACAACGAGATTCTCCACGCCGACCAAGGCCACAAACTTCTTCGGACTGAAGATGTAGTTGTCGGTGGCTTCGATGGCCATGTGGCCGACCGTATCGGCAACGTTGCCTTCAGGGTCGCCGCGCAGGCGAGTTTCCACCTGGTACTCGTAGAGCGATGCCCAGGAGCCGAGATCGTTCCAACTGAACTCGGCAGGAATGCAATAGAGATTGGAAAGGTGCTCGCCCTTGGCGGAGCGCGGCTCGAGAACGGCGTAGTCGACGGAGATGTTTTCGCACTTGGGATAAGCGGTGCGGAAAACCTCGTCGAATTGCGGCGTTCCCCAGGCTGCGGCAATGGTTTCGAGCAGCGGAGCAGTCTCCGGCAGATGCTCGCGGACCGCGTTGGCGAGGGTTCGGGCCGACCAGAGAAACATGCCGGAGTTCCAGTAGTAGTTGCCTGCGGCCACGAACTCTTCGGCGCGGTTCTGATTGGGTTTTTCGATGAAGCGCCGCACGTGGAGGGCCGCGTCGTCGTTGGTCAAGTCGCCGGTTTCAATATAGCCATAGCCGGTTTCGGCGCGGGAGGGTTCGATCCCCAAGACGACCATATTGTCGCCGGTGGCAGCGACCGCGATGCCCCGTTGAAGGGCCTTGAGGAAACGCGGCTCATCCGCGATGACATGATCGGAAGGAAAAATGCCGAGAACAGCGCCTGGGTTATCGCGCTCAATGAGAAAGGCCGCTAGGCCACAGGCGGGAGCGGTGTTGCGGGCTACGGGCTCCTGGACGATCTGCGCTCGAGGCAGGCCAGGCAGTTGGTCGGCGATCTCCTGGGCCAGGTACTCGTTGGTGATGATCCAGGATTTTTCGAGAGAGGCCAGGGGTTTGAGACGCTCCATCGTTTGCTGGATCATGGAGCGCTCGCCGTCAAGCGCCAGCACTTGCTTGGCGCGGGCGCGCCGGGAACGAGGCCAGAAGCGGGTACCGCTGCCCCCGGCAAGAATCACGGGACGAAAATCGATTGCGTTCAACATTGAAGAAACATCGTACTCGACAAAGATAACGTTTGCACAGGGTTGGACGAATAATTTTAGGGCTGATCTGCCCCGGCGGCGGACGCTATCGACCACATTGCGGTAGATCGGAGGTGTGCGAGGACTTAACTCTGGCCGTCAGATTGCAACTTGCAATCGCGCTGCCATAGGTCTATTCCGGGTTGCACTTGCTCATTCCGGGAATTTCGGCGGCTTTCAGGGTTTGATGCATGGTTCGCCGATCACCGGTTGGCCGCGAAATAAGTTAAGCTAACGGGAATGCCAAGCCTGCGTCAGGGTTCGCTCCATTTGTTTCGCGTTGCCGGAATTGATGTTTTTCTGCACTGGTCCTGGTTTGTCCTCGCCATTATCGAGATTGGCAGCCGTAAAGGCATTTACAGTTCAATGGCTTGGAATGCGCTGGAATACCTGGCTCTGTTTGCTATTGTGCTGATGCACGAGTTCGGACACGCATTGGCTTGCCGGCAGGTTGGCGGCACGGCGAATCGCATCATGCTCTGGCCGCTGGGCGGCGTGGCGTATGTCAGTCCACCGCCGAGGCCCGGACCCATGCTGTGGAGCCTTGCCGCCGGGCCTCTGGTGAACGCAGCTCTCATCCCGATTCTGTATGTGGCTGTCCTGATGAGCGGTTCACTGGGGTGGGCGCACTCAATGCCCAACGCCTATCAATTCCTCGCAACGGTCCAATTCCTCAACAAGTGGCTGTTGATCTTCAACATTCTGCCCATCTACCCACTGGATGGGGGCCAGATTCTTCGCTCGCTTCTCTGGTATGTGCTGGGCCGTGCTCGCAGCTTGGTAGTCGCCACAGGTCTGGGCATTGCCGGCGGAGTAGGATTTATTCTGCTCGCCCTGCGGCAGCGTTCCGAGCAGGGTTCCGAATGGTTGTTGCTGATTGCCGCTTATATGCTCCTGAACTGCTGGGGTGGAATGAAAGCCGCACGCGCGCTTATCCGCAGTGAAAAGCTTCCGCGCCGCGAAGGGTTCCTTTGCCCAGGCTGTGGCACCGCGCCCGCCGTGGGAACTCACTGGAAGTGTCCGCGATGCGGCCAAACCTTCGACACCTTTGAAACCGGGGCGGTTTGCCCGCTGTGCAAATCGCAATTCTCCACAACCATGTGCCTCGAGTGCCAGCAGCTTCGCCCCATGAGCGAGTGGATCGCCGGCTACTATGCGAGCCGCGGAGCCGTCAGCGGCGCGTCAGTGGCAAAGTAGCGTCAGAGCGAAGTGCTGACAAGCAACTAACAGATTGAAGCGCAGAGAAGCGAAGGCCTGTCCTGAGGAGGACTGGCCGATTGCTTTTCCTTTTGGCAATCTTGCTTTAGCGCAAGCTGGTCAGGAACTCGCCCATGCGCCGCGTGCCTTCGTCGATATTCTGCTTGGTCACCGGATACGACATGCGGATATGCTCTGACGTCCCGAACGCCTCGCCCGGCACGGTCACCACGTGTGCCTGGTGCAACAGGCGCGTGGCCAGTTCGGTGGCCGTGCGGATGCCGCTCTTGCCCAGATAAGCGGAAATATTCGGGTACACGTAGAACGCTCCCTCGGGCTTGGTGCAGGTGACACCGGGGATCTTGGCAAGCGCGGCCAGCATGTAATCGCGCAGGCCGATGAACTCCGCTCGAAATTCGGCTACACACTCCTGCGGGCCGCTGAGCGCGGCAATGGCCGCCTTCTGCACGAAGCTGGTGGCGTTTGACGTGGACTGCGACTGCAGCTTGCTCAGGTTG
Source organism: uncultured Acidobacteriaceae bacterium (assembly GCA_963751285.1). GTDB lineage: Bacteria > Acidobacteriota > Terriglobia > Terriglobales > Acidobacteriaceae > Telmatobacter. The sequence goes on from CAVVUE010000028.1 coordinate 132,427, forward strand.
GCGGCCACCGGCTTTGCCGCCAGCGCAAAGCCCGCGCGCCATCCGGTCATCGAGTAAGTCTTTGACAGCGAGCCGAGGATGACGATGTGCTCCTTGGCCCAGGTGAACGAGCCGCCGGAGACCGGCTTGCCCGCGTAGTTCAGGTAGACATAACACTCGTCCAGAAGCAGGTAAATCCCGCGCTCGTGGGCGACGCGGACAATGCGCTCAAGGTCTTCTGCCGAGACCACCGAGCCCGCCGGATTGGAGGGCGAGTTGAGAATGATGGCCTTGGTGCGCGGCGTGATGGCGCGCTCAATGGCATCCGCGGTGATGCGGAAGTTCTCCGCCTCGCTGGTTTCGAGATAGACCACCTTGCCGCCTGCGTACTGGATGATGTCTTTGAAGCTGACCCAGTAGGGAACAGGCAGAATCACCTCGTCGCCGTGGTCGACGAGAATCTGCAGCGCGTTAAACAGCGCCTGCTTGCCGCCGGTCGTAAAGACGGCCTCGTCGATCGAGTATTCCGAACCAAAGTCGCAGGAGTGGCGATCGACAATTGCCTTGCGCAGGTCGGGAATGCCCGGCACCACGGTGTATCGGGTGAAATTGGCCTCAATGGCGGAGATGGCAGCATCCTTGATGTGGCGCGGCGTGGGGAAATGGGGCTCGCCGGCCCCGAAATCCACCAGGTTTGCGCCCTGGGCGCGCAGTTTTGCCGCTTCGGCGGCCACGGCCATGGTCGCCGATACTTCAATGCGGCCAATGCGGTCAGCAAAGACTTTTGCAGGGGCTATAACAGTCATATCAATTCCATCTTGCCAGATTTTCCTTCATGCGCAAAATTCCGGCGCGAGGATGCGAAATCAGCTGCCGTTGGGAATGCGCGCGCGCAGCCGCTTGATGACGTTGGGTGGAACAAGCCCGCTGATGTCGCCGCCGAAACTGAACACTTCCTTGACCATGCGCGAGCTGACGAACGAGTAGCGGCCGGCCGGCTGCAGAAAGACCGACTCGATCTCCGGTGCGAGGCGGCGATTCATGAGCGCCATCTGGAACTCGTGCTCGTAGTCAGAGATGGCGCGGATGCCGCGCAACACCGCCGATGCGCCCTGGCGGCTCGCGAAATCGACCATGAGCCCGTCGAAGGTGGCAATGGAAACGTTGGCAATCCCCGCTGTGGCTTCTTTGAGCATCTCCACGCGTTCTTCCACCGTGAACAACGGGTTCTTGACTGGATTAACGAGGATGGCGACCGTGAGATGATCGAAGATCTTCGCTCCGCGCTGAATCAGGTCGAGGTGACCGTTCGTTGGCGGGTCGAAGGTGCCGGGATAGATCGCTTTGACTGGCATATGGGCAGGGGCCACTGGTGCGATTCTAGCAGCGCCAACTCCCGCTGCGGCCAGTTGCGATGGGTGCGGTGCAGGGACCGGAGGAAAGGCCTATTTCGCCTGCAGTTTTATTCCGCTCAACGCCGGCGGCAGGGAGCAGGCGCGCATGCGCACACCCTCAAGGAATGCGGCGATGGTTTGCGTCACCAGGGGTTCAACCTTGTCCGCTCCCAGGCCATCGCCGGCGAAGTTCATGTGCGTTGCGTCGTCAATCACGCCCATCCACTGGCACTGGGAGCTGCCGCCCGGCAGAACGTGCCATGGCACCAACCGCGCCTGGGGTCCGCCCTTGAGCGATTGATCGCGGGTGCCGGTCAGAATCAACATGGGTTTGCGAATGCCGCTCCATGCATCGCCATCAAAAACGACTCCCGGGCCCTCTGGGGAGAGCGCGACGTAGGCATCGAAGCGATCCTGGCTGGCGGGCGGTGAAGCGACGCCGATGATATTCTTGGCGCCCGCTTCAAGCATCACGGTTTCAGCGCCCATGGAGTGACCCAGCAGCACGCGAAAGGGTGCGCGGCAACGGCTATTTGCCCATCGGAGCGCTGCCCCTGTGTCGAGGAGACGAGCCTTCTCGGCATTGGGGTCCGCAACCAGCTCGGTGACGCCTTCCATGATGCCGTAGCGAAGCATATCGGCGCGCAATGCGGCCAGACCGCTCTCGGCGTGACCCATTACCACGGTGGTGTAACCGAGACGGGCCATGGCCTGGGCCAGATAGCGGTAGCCATTTTCGGAACCGCCTGCCCCATGCGAGATGACCGCCAGCGGAGCGCATCCCGCGCCTGACTTGGAAGGGAGATAGAGCACCAGCGGCGTGGACTGGCCATCTGCTCGTGGCGCGCTGAGGTGTTGTTGCGCGAAGATGCGTGGACCGAGGAAAGGCAGGAAGAGGGCAACAGCGAACGCGAACGTCGAAATGCGGCAACGTAGCGCAAGCATGATAAGCCTCCGTTCCAATATAAGAACGGCGCAGGGCCCGTGCCACACGGAAAACTTCGGCGGCGTGCCAATTCACGGCATTGCGAATGAGAGTGGTTTTCCGGCCGACATTTGCTGGCCGAGCCTATCGCTTCGCGCGATGCAACACGATCTGCATCGAAGTCGGGAAGCGGAACAGCGGGCTGCGCGATGGGTCCGATCCGTCGGGCGGTGGGCCAATCGCCGGCTTCGGTCCTTCTGGCGCGGCTTCGGTTCGCGCCGGGCGCGGGCCGAAGTTCATGGCGCGCTCCAATGTGATGGTTTCTCCGGTCAGCTTGCCCGAGTAAGTGTCGCGCCCAACTTTGAAACTGATGTGGGTGCCGTCGACTTTGCCGTCGGTGATCGGAATCGGCGCATCAAAACCGCCAGCCCAGCCCGTGCCCAAGCCTTCCACTCTTCCTGTCAGATTGTTTCCGTCCTGGCTGAGGATGAAGACTTGCGTGCTGCCTTCCTGCGCCGGTCTCCAGAGACCCGTAGCGCCGGCGCCCTCGGGCACTTCGCGTTCCCACACAGCCATTTGCGGACGAAGCGTGACCTGCGTTGCCGTGATCGTCGCGCGAGCTGATGCGAACCCGGGCGAGGTGGCTTCCACCGTGATGCTGCCGGCGGTTTTCGCGGATTGAACGATCGCCATGCACAATCCGCTGAACGCCTTGCGCGATGTGCCCTTGTCGGATTCCTGATTAGTGGGATCGCCGTTGCCGACGCCGATCAGTTTTCCAGCGCCGGTCACGTTGAATGTGACTTCGTTGTCGGTGATCGGCACGACGCGGCCTTGCGCGTCGCGCACTTCCACGGCAAACATGGCCACGTCTTCGCCGTCGGCGGAGACTTCGCTGCGATCGGGCGAGATGGCCAGAGCGGCCGCCGCGCCTGTGGTTTCGCGCTTCGCAGTCAGCACAAGCTTGTCGCCCTTGTAACCGCGCGCCTCGATGGCGCCCGGAGCGTAGGTCACGTCCCACGCAAGATGCGAGTCCTTCTTCATCTCTTTCATGCCCAGGCTTTGGCCGTTCAAGAAGAGTTCGATCTTGTCGAGGTTCGAATGCACCCAAACCGCAATCACCTTGCCTTCCATGCCCGTCCAGTTCCAGTGCGGAAAGAGATGAAGCACCGGCTCGGCCGTCCACCATGACTTGTAGTAGTAGAACGTGTCCTTGGGGAAACCGCACATGTCGATGATGCCGTACTGCGAACTGATGTTGGGCCAGCCGTTAGGCGAGGGCTCGCCGCGATAGTCAAAACCTGTCCAGACAAAGCCGCCCGCTAGCCATGGGCGCGCATCGCAAAAGCTCCACCAGCCTTCAGCCGAGGCGCGGCCCGTGGTGGTGTAGGGATCGTAGGAGCCGACGTAGCCCTTGTCGTAATCCGTAACGTAGATGCCGCGCGTGCACACGGCGCTCACCGTTTCCGTGCCGATGACCGGCCGGTCCGGATGCGTCTTGTGATATGCCTCTGCGCCCGGATCCATGTAGTTGTAGCCGACCACGTCGCAGACCGCGAGCCCGCCCGTGCCGATGGCGCCAGTGGGCGCGATCGAAACGGGCCGCGAGCCATCGTGCTTCGTGGCCACAGCTTTCATTTCCGTGAGGATCAGCACGCCCCTGTCCGTGTTTGCCGTGCCTTCCTCGTTGCCCATCGACCACATGAAGACGCTGGGATGATTGCGGTCGCGACGAACCAGATTCTCGAACTGGCCGAGGCCCTCGGGATTCGAAGACATCATGCGCGTCTCGTCGAAGACCAGCATGCCCAGTTCATCGCAGGCATCGAGCAGTTCAGGCGTGGGAGGGTTGTGCGATGTGCGCAGGCCGTTGCAGCCCATGTCCTGAAGCTTGTGGATGCGGAAGTATTGCACTGCATCAGGCAGCGCGGCGCCCAGGCCCGCGTGATCCTGGTGATTGCAAGTGCCTTTCACTTTGACCGGTTTGCCGTTGAGTAACAGTCCCTTCTGTGCATCGACTTTGATGGAGCGGATGCCGAAGCGCGTCTCACAGCGATCGACGACGTCGCCGCCTGTGCGGACCTCCGTCACCAGCGTGTACAGGTTTCGCTCTTCCAGCGACCAGAGGCGCGGCTGGGCGACGGCCAGCTTCTGCTCAAAGGTCTGGTTGGAGTCAGCACCTATCGCGGACGTTGCCGTAACCGCCTTGCCAACGGCTTTGCCCTTGGGGTCGAGAACCGTAGAGACGATGCGGGCGTTTGCGGCGGCTGAGCTATGATTTTCCACTTCAGTGCGGATCGAAAGAGTCGCCGCGCCGGGCTTGATCTCCGATGAAACGAAGGTTCCCCACTGGCGCACGTGAACCGGATTCGTCTTGACCAGCCACACGTGACGGTAGATGCCGGCGCCCTCGTAGAACCAGCCGTCACTGAGCGTGGCGTCGACGCGAACCAGCAGCACATTCCGACCGCCGGGATTGGCAAAATCGGTGACATCGAAATGGAAGGGATCGTAGCCGCCGCTGTGGCGCCCGATATAGAAGCCGTTGAAGACGACCATCGTCTCGCGGTAAGCAGCGTCGAACTCAATGGTGATCCGCTTGCCCGCGTCGGATGCGGGAATCTCAAAGACGCGCCGGTACCAGCCAACACTTGTAGTGGGGTAGTTGCGGCCGAGCGGATAGAAGCCTTTGCTGAGAAGCGCGGGATCGTTCTGAAAGGGCAGCTCAATCGCCCAGTCGTGCGGCAGATCGATTGGTTTCCAGTCGCTGTCGTCGAAGGCAAGGGAACTGGCAGAGAGGAATCCGCCCGTCTTTTGGAAGTTGCCCGCTCGCCCGCCGCCGAATCCGAAATCCTTAGTTGCGTCGCACGCATCGCCCAGATGAAATCGCCAGCCGAAGTCGAGCAGCAGGCGTTCGCGAAGCGCGCCGGACTGGGCGGGAGCCGATTTGGCAGTTTCGCTTGCAGGAAGCGGGCCTGCGGTCTCACTTGCAGCGTGCATCGCGGCTTCAACGGGGGTGATTCCATGCGCCGCTGCGGCAACGGCCGGAGCCAGCAGGCTGGTTTTGAGCATGTCGCGGCGTGAAAAGGATTTCATAAGCGCCCTCCAAGGGATTCAAGCTGCGACAAAATTGTAGTTGATTGGGTTCGGGTGCTACCCTTTGCGCCCGCGAACCGCTTCCTTGGCCTCGGCGTGACCGCCCGCCGGAACCTCCGGGACTTCCGCCTTTGGAGCGCCGATGCTCAGCCGCTTACGCAGCTCGGCATCGAGCTTGGTGTAAACGTCCTTGTTCTCCTTGAGGAAGGAGCGAGTGTTTTCGCGGCCCTGCCCAATGCGCTCGCCGGCATAGCTGTACCATGCGCCGGACTTCTCCACGATGTTGTGAGTGACGGCGAGATCAAGCACGTCGCCTTCCTTGCTGATGCCTTCGCCATAGAGAATGTCGAACTCGGCTTCGCGGAACGGCGCGGCCACCTTGTTCTTGACGATCTTGACCTTGGTGCGAGAGCCGACCACGGTATCGCCTTCCTTGACGGCGGCGATGCGGCGGATGTCGATGCGCACTGAGGAGTAAAACTTCAGCGCGCGTCCACCGGTCGTGGTTTCCGGGTTGCCGAACATCACGCCGATCTTCTCGCGAATTTGATTAATGAAAATGAGAGCGGTGCGGGATTTTGAAACTGTGCCGGTGAGCTTGCGCAGCGCCTGCGACATCAGCCGCGCCTGCAGGCCCATGTGGCTGTCGCCCATTTCGCCGTCGAGCTCGGCCTTGGGAACCAGTGCGGCCACTGAGTCTACCACGAGCACATCAATCGCTCCCGACCGGACGAGGGCTTCGGTGATCTCCAGCGCCTGCTCGCCTGAGTCGGGCTGCGAAACCAGCAGATTGTCGACGTCCACGCCGAGCTTTTTTGCGTAGCCGGGGTCGAGGGCATGTTCGGCATCGACAAAAGCCGCCATACCGCCGTTCCGCTGTGCCTCGGCGATCACCTGCAAGGTAATAGTCGTCTTGCCCGAAGATTCCGGCCCGAAGACTTCAGTCACCCGGCCGCGCGGCACTCCGCCCACTCCCAGGGCCGCGTCGAAGCTAATCGATCCGGTAGAAATGACGGCGATGGGCAAAAGCGCCTCGCGGGACCCGAGCCGGACAATCGACCCTTTCCCGAACTGTTTCTCAATTTGTGAAAGGGCAAGTTCTACAGCTTTGGCGCGGTCGTCGGCGATGGCCATTTTGGGAGGGCTCCTCAGAATGATGCACACCCTCCGCATCTCGTGCTTTCCGGGCAGGAAACAGCGAGGGCATGAATTGGATTTCGAAGGGATTGTAGCAGGATGGGACAGTGAAGGACAGGAGAAAATGGCGAATAGATGGAGAAAACTTGGATAGCCGCCGAACAGGTGTGCTCGCGCGCACAATCCGGTCCTCAATTGCCAGAATTCGAAGCTTAGGCCGTATACGCGCCGACCTGAGTCTGGCGGCCAGCGAACCGGTTCCTGCCAAGCCCAGAGCTTCGAAAATTGCTATTTCGATCTTTTTTGGTCTTTATATTGACTTCACATATTCTTTATGATTCGCTCATCTTAAGGGCGCATATCGACGACCGCGACCCAATTTGAGCCTTTTGCCGGGAAATGCAGCGGCGAAATGGGAAGGCGGCTAGAGCGATGAACAGTCTTGATCAGTGGATTTCGTACATCGTGGCAGGGGTGTTCCTCTACATCGGAGTCACCAAGATAATGAGTTACAGGCGCAGGCCAAGGTCGCTCGGGGCTCACTCGGCACGTCTCCCATTTGGGCTGCCACGAGGGTGGATTGTGGCCGTTGGCGTATTTGAGGTTGCGGCCGCTTTGGCATTGGTTACGCCATTCGGCCTCCTGCCCCAGCTCACGTCAGCCCAGTTGGCAGCTGCCGGACTCGCCGTCCTGACTGGGACTGCCGTCATCTATCACATGCGCCGCCAGGAAACAGCCATACCGAGCCTGACGCTATTTTGTCTCGTCCTGCTCGTGGTTGTCGGGCGCTGGATGTAATCGAGGTGCCCCTGCCCGACCGAGCCCAGCTCAGGCACTTCGTTTCAAATCTTATATGCGCCCACGCGCGTCTCGCGGCTGGTGAGGGCGTCGCAGGCGCGATCCAGGACTTCGTACTCACTGTCATGCTCTTTGCGAAAGGCTCGAAATGCGTCTTCGCTGGTCCAGCGGTCAATCGTGAGGTAGCTCCCGGGCACGTAGGCGTCGCGCAGCAGTTCCGTTCCCTGGTAATCGGGCGAAGTCCGGAAAAGCTTCGCCCAGGTACCCTCAGCGCCATATGCTGCCTCAAAGGCAGCTACTCTTTCTTCAGCAATCTCAAACTGCCATACCACGACAAACATGGGAACCCCAATCCTGTGTTTATGGTAGCGCAGGCGATTCGAAGGGAAGAGCGATGCGGGTGGCGAGGCCTCCGCAGGCCTCGGTCGATGGCGTTTGTGTTCCCATAATTTGGTACGGCGTCTCTAAAGTAGGCGCATACTGATCCTGAGCCGATCCCACAAGGAGTAACCTTCCCCTGAGGTCTCCCATTTGCCGTTTCGGCCGTTTTGTCACGTGCAAGGCAACTGAAAAAGACTTTCGTTGAGGCTGTTTGGGCATAGTATGGACGCGCCACGCTGTACGCGATAACGCTCCAGGACCGGGGTGTGCACGGTCAGTGTTTGGCGAATCCTTTCGCCCGCGACGCCAATTAGTGAATACAGGGTTCCATGTGAGGGTCATATGAAAGCTGCTCGCTATCCCGGCATCCGCGTTACCGCCAACGGAAACCAGCTCGTCAGCTACCACACCGAGACGCGCATCGCCGACGCCGGTGTGTTCTATCCCATCACGCCTTCGACCGAAGGCGGCGAGCTCTTCCAGCAGGCTTTCGCCGAGGGCAAGCTGAACGTCTTTGGCGGGAACACGATCGCCATTGAGACTGAAGGCGAGCACGCCGCGCAGGGCGGCGCCATCGCGCATTCCGTTTGCGGCAAGCGTGTGGTGAACTTCACATCGGGCCAGGGAGTCGTCTACGGCGTGGAGCAGTACTACCACGCACCCGGCAAGGGATCGACCATGGTGCTGGAGGTCGGTGCGCGCGCGCTCACCAAGCACGCGTTGAACGTGCACTGCGGTCACGACGATATTTATGGAGCTCTCGACACCGGCTGGATCATGCTCTTCGGCAAAGATGCGCAGCAGGCCGCCGACCAGGCGTTGATCCTTCGCCGCGTCACGGAGCTCTCGCTCACGCCGGGCATGAATATCATGGACGGCTTCCTGACCACTCATCTGGAGCGTACGTTTTACAAGCATGAGTCGGAGTTGATTCGCGAGTACCTGGGCGCGCCGGACGACGTCATCGATTGCCCGACGGAAGCGCAGCGTGTGCTGTTTGGACCCACGCGCCGCCGCGTGCCCAAGATGATGGATTTGACCAACCCGGTCCTGATGGGCCCCGTGCAGAACCAGGAACACTACATGCAGGGCGTGATCGCGCGGCGCAACAACTTCGCCGAGCCGATTCTGGGTTTCCTTGAAGATGCATATGAAAAGTTTGCCGAGCTGACCGGCCGTCGTTACGGGCTGATCAGCGAATACAAGACCGAGGATGCGGAGACGGTATTTGTCTCGCTCGGATCGGCGGCAGAGAACATTGAGGCTGCTGTCGATTACCTTCGCCAGACGCGCGGTTCGAGTGTTGGCTCGATCCATCTGAACGTGATTCGCCCGTTCCCCGAAGCTGCGGTTGTGAACGCGCTCAAGGGCAAAAAGAACGTCATCATCCTGGAGCGGACTGACGAAGCGCTGTCAGGTGACAACCCCATGGGCCGCGATATTCGCACCGCGTTTTCGAAGGCAGTGCAGGGAACAGAAGGATTGCCCAAGGTCGAGCTCGCCGACGTTCCGCTTTTCTTTGGCGGCAGCTACGGACTGGGCTCGCGCGACTTCCGGCCGGAGCACATCATCGGAGCCTTCGAATATGCGACGGCGGGCCGCGCGCGCAAGGACGGAAAGAAGGCCGCCGATGGCGTGAACTTTATCGTGCTCGGCATCGATCATCCGTACTCCGTGATCGCCGACGAGATGCCTTCACTGCTGCCTGAGGGCGCTGTGGCCGTGCGCTTCCACTCGGTTGGCGGATGGGGTGCGATCACCACCGGCAAGAACCTGGGCGCCATTCTGGGGGATTTGAACGACCTGCTCTTCGAGCGCGACCACCTCGTCGATGCACTGGGCAATCCGAAAGAAGTCATTCACGTCAGCGCCAATCCCAAGTACGGATCGGAAAAGAAGGGCGCGCCGACCAGCTACTTCATGGTTGCAGCCAAAGATCGCATTCGCGTCAACTGCGATTTGCGCCACGTAACAGTCGTTCTCTGCTGCGATCCCAAGGCCTTTACGCACACCAATCCGCTCGACGGCATGCAGGAAGGCGGCTGCCTGATATGGGAGTCGGACGTGGACGGCGAGCGCGCGTGGGAAAACCTGCCACTGTGGGCGCGCAAGCAGATCATCCAGAAAAAGATTCGCGTCTTCACGCTGCCCGGTTTTGACATTGCCAAGAAAGCAACCGACCGCGGCGATTTGCAACTGCGCATGCAGGGCAACGCATTTTTGGGCGCGTTCTTTGCGGTCAGCCCCATGCTCCAGGAGTTCGGCATCACCCAGGAACAGTTCCGCGAAGTCGTCCACAAGCAATACGTCAAGAAGTTTGGCAAGCTCGGCGATGCCGTTGTGCAGTCGAACATGGAAGTCATGATCCAGGGCTTTGAGCGGGTGAAGGAGATTGCCATCGGCGAGGTTACAGCGGCCGATCACTCCAGCCTGCGCGGCAAGGCGTTGCTGCCGATCATTGATCAGGCGTCTGAATTTGTTGAAGTGGCCGCGGGCACAGTGGCCAGCATGCGCCGCAGCACGCCGGTTCCTCCTGGACAAGGGCCGCGTACACCGATCTCTTCAATTAACGATTTCGATGCGCAGTTCCGCTCGCACTTCGGCTACAACCAGCCGGCCACGCCGCTGGCCGCCATGGGCGTAATTGCGGCAGCCACCGGCGACACGGCCTCGAAGTATGTGGCGCGCCGCGAGACTCCGCTCTACATTCCCGAGAATTGCACGCAGTGCATGGAGTGCATCAGCGTTTGCCCTGATACCGCGCTGCCCAACTGCTCGCAGGATCTCGGCACCATTCTCAGCACTGCGGTTACGCACTACGTTTCAGATACGGATGAACGCCGCAAGATCATGGCGAAACTGCCGGAGATCGAGAAGCTGGCCCGGCAGCGCATGCTCGCGGACATCAAGCAGGGAACGCCAATGCCCACGATCATCCGCGAGGTGACGGAGTCGGTGGACGGATTCTCGGCGCAGGCCAAGGAGCAGTTCTTCTCCATCCTCGAGAAGGTACCGATGGCCTATCAGAAAGCCAACGCTATCTTCTCGTCGCCTGAGCGCAAGACCCCTGGCTCGGGCGGCATCTTCTCTATCTTCGTCTCGGACCTGTGCAAGGGCTGCGCCGCCTGCGTGACGGCTTGCGGCGACCACGAGGCGCTGAAGATGGTGCAGGAAACCGAGGACGTCAACGCGGAGCACGAGACCGGAACGGCCTTCCTGGATCTGCTACCTGATACCTCGCAGAAATATCTCGGCCTTTTTAACGGCGCCAACCCGGCGGACTCGAAGACCGCGACCTTGCGCAACATGCTCATGGTGCGGACGAATTACGATGCGCTGGTTTCCGGCGACGGCGCCTGCGCGGGCTGCGGCGAAAAGAGCGTGCTGCGCTCGATTGCCGCTGTGACCGAGGCCTACATGCGTCCAGTCTTCCATGCCAAGAGCGACCGGCTCGTGGCCAAGGCGGGCGAGCTTGAGAAGCAGGGCGCAGCAAAGCTGGCTGCGGTCAAGGAGAGCAATCCGGCCGAGTATACATTGCTGCGGCAGGCGATCGAGCACCTGCTCATGGGCCTGGGCGGCGAGGATGCGAAGGACACGAAAGCTCGCATCGCAGCTCACGAGAAGGAGAGCGGCGAAGTGACCGACGCGCAGCTCATCGAGGCAATCGCCGCGGTGCTGTTGACCGAGGCCTTCAACCACAAGAACCTGCAACCCATTGATGGGCGCCTGGCCAACGGCATGAGTGTCATGGCTATGGCCGCGCACACCGGATGCAACACGGTATATGGATCGACCTCGCCGAACAATCCGCATCCCTATCCTTGGATGAACTCACTCTTCCAGGACGGAATCACCGTGGGCTGGCTGATGGGCGAGAGCTTCATTGTCGATCACGGGCGCCGCTCCGTGATTCCTGAGCGCCTGGCCGACATCATCCTCACGCGCGAGGGCAAGGGCCTCAGCGAAGAGGAATACTACCACTTCACGCACTTCACCGACGCGCTGATGACCGACCAGGAGATTGTCGAGCTGCCCAAGGTTTGGGTGGTCGGCGGCGACGGCGGCATGGGCGACATCGGCTACCAGAACATGTCAAAGGTGATTCTGCAGAACCGGCCAAACTTAAAGGCCTTGATGCTTGATACGCAAGTCTACTCAAACACCGGCGGGCAGAACTCCGATTCAACACCGATGCTCGGCGGCGGCGATATGAACACCTTCGGCGCGGCCACGCAAGGCAAAAACACCGAGAAGAAGACGGTAGCCGAGACCTTCCTGGCCGGGCACGGATCTCCTTTCGTGGCGCAGGTTTCAATGGCCAACGCACCCAAGCTCTATCGCGCGATTCTCGATGGCCTGGAGTATCGCGGCACCATGTTCATTCAGGCGTACACCACCTGCCAGCCGGAGCACGGCGTGCCCGATGACATGGCGCTCTTTCAGGCGCAGCGCGTGCGCGACTCGCGCGGCGTGCCGGAGTTTGTCTTTGATCCGCGCAAAGGCGAGAGCTACCAGGAAGCGCTCGACCTCAAGGGGAATCCCTCCATCGATCTCGACTGGTACGAGACCAAGTCGAAGGCGACGGGCGAACCCTATCGCTACACAGTGGCGCACTGGTGCACCACCGAGGCGCGCTTCCGCAATCACTTGAAGAAGATCAAGCCGGAGCAGGCCGAGAAGCTGATCTCCCTGGAAAACATGCTGGTGCGCATCACGCAGCAGGATGTGGTCTATCGCCGCTACCTGCATCCGGAGCACCGCAGCTTCATTCCGGACTTCGGCGTGTTCATCCAGATGGATCAGGACAGCAAGCCGGTCTACTACGCGCTGAGCCGGCAACTCGTGATGTTCTGCGTCGAGCGCCGCAAAGCATGGCGCATGCTGCAGTCGAAGGCGGGCATCAAGAACCGCGAATACGACGCGCAGAAGGCGATCCTTGCCGATCTCGATGCAGGCAAGATCGCGAACGACGAATTCTTCGCCCACGCACACGAGATTATGGCTGAGCGGCTCGGCAAGCCGGTGCTTGCAAAAGCGTAAACGACAATCCAGACGGATCAGCGCGGGCCTTCGGGTCCGCGCTTTACTTTGATTGTGAAAGCCCAGAGGTTCTAACCTCGATTCTTCACGCTGGGCGATGCCGCCGGGCAGTGTGTTTATATTTCAGTCATCTGGTACCCCCACCCCCCTCGTATGCCATACCTCGGTATTTGAAAACAAAAGGTTTATGAGCCAGGTATAACCCCGGGTAACCGAGCAGGAACCAAGGGACCGAGAGACCAGGAAATCTCCGGTTCCGGTCCCGAGCTCATGGGAACCTAAGACAAGCTTAGGGGTTTCGCGGAATTAACTCGCAATGTCCCCGGAGGAAGATTCTGTCTGAAATGAGCGGGATGGGTTTGTGCGCGAGAGCGGAGCTCTTGACATTCTCGAAGTGGTACCAATGGCACGCGGGCAAGCTGGCCTCCTGCGCGCAACTGGTCATGTTCTGCGTGGAACGCCGCAAGGCATGGCGCATGCTCACGGAACGTAAAGATCGATGTACTCATTGACCGGCATCACCTCAAGGCGCCTGAGGTCGAGTGACGCATCGAGAATGCGCTGCTGTTGTGGCTCCGGAAAGCGGCGGCGCAAGTTGTTCTTGAATTTTTCAATCAGCAGTGGCAAGCCTTCGTCACGGCGGCGGCGGTGGCCGATCGGGTATTCGACAGTCTCGTCAAGGATCGTGCCATCGTTCAGCTCCATGCGCAGACGGTTGGCGATCGATCGCTTGTCGGGGTCGTGGTAGTCGCGCGTAAACTGCGGCTCTTCAACGCACTCGATTTTGGCGCGCAAGGAGTCGATGCGCGGGGCATTTTCCGGGTTCAGCGCAACCGAATCCTCATAGTCAGCGGCAGTGAGGCGGCCGAACAGAAGCGGAATCGCCACCATGTATTGCACGCAGTGGTCGCGGTCGGCGGGATTCGCAAGCGGGCCCTTCTTGTCGATGATGCGCAGGCAGGCCTCGTGCGTGTGGATCTCAATGCGTCGAATCTCCGCGGCAGATTGTCCCGAGGCGTCAAGGCGCGCCCGCAGCTTCATCGCGGCTTCGACGGCGGTCTGTGCGTGGAATTCCGCCGGATAGCTGATCTTGAAGAGCACGTTTTCCATCACGTAGGAGCCGTAAGAGCGCTGGAATTTGAACTCCTGGCCGCGAAAGGAGACATCGTAGAAGCCCCAGGTTTTGGCCGTCAGCGCAGAAGGATAGCCCATTTCGCCGGCGCGAACCATCAGCGCCAGTCGCACGCCGCGGCTTGTGGCGTCACCTGCTGCCCAGCTTTTGCGCGAGCCGGTGTTCGGCGCGTGCCGATACGTGCGCAGGCTCTGGCCGTCGACCCATGCCAGCGAGAGCGCGTTAATGGTTTGCTCGCGAGTGAGGCCGAGCAACTGGCACACGACCGCGGTCGAAGCGACCTTCACCAGCACAACGTGATCGAGGCCCACCTTGTTGAATGAGTTTTCAAGCGCGATGCAGCCCTGGATTTCGTGGGCCTTGATCATGGCTGTCAAAACATCGCGCATCTGGAGCGGCGCGCGGCCTTCGGCGATGGCGGTACGCGAGAGCCAATCGGCGGTGGCCAGAATGCCGCCGAGATTGTCGCTGGGGTGGCCCCACTCGGCGGCCAGCCAGGTGTCGTTAAAGTCGAGCCAGCGGATCATCGCGCCGATATTGAAAGCGGCCTGAACAGGATCAAGCTGAAAGTTCGTTCCAGGAACGCGCGCCCCGTTGGGCACGATGGTGCCGGGCACGATGGGCCCGAGCAGCTTGGTGCAGGCAGGATATTCGAGCGCTTCAAGACCGCAGCCCAGGGTGTCGATGAGGCAATACTGCGCAGTGGTATAGGCGAGATCGCTCTCGATCTTGTAGCTCAGCGCGTAGTCGGCGATGTCGGTGAGAACTTTGTCCGGCGCGGGGCGTTCATTGCTGATGTCCGACGACAAGCGTGCTCCTTGATTTTGGCCGGCAGCCACCAGCGCTTTGAGGGCGCGGGTCTCGCGCTACAGGCTCGCTGCTACTGCCGTTGATCAATCGGTACAAATTCGAGATTCTCGGGTCCAGTATAGACAGCCGACGGCCGAATAATCTTGCCGCCCTCACGCTGCTCAATAACGTGCGCGCACCAGCCCGCGGTGCGCGACATGACAAAAAGCGGCGTGAACAGATCGACGGGAACGCCCATCAGATGATAGGCCACGGCCGAGTACCAATCGAGGTTGGGGAACATACGCTTGGCCTCATGCATCGTGATCTCGATGCGCTCCGCGACGGAGAAGAGGCGTTTGCCGTCAGCGTCTGTCGCCAGCGCGCGAGCCTGCTCCTTGATGAAGTGGCTGCGCGGGTCGCCGTTGGTGTAAACCGGGTGGCCGAAACCGATGATGACCTCGTGGTTGGCGATGCGGCGGCGGATGTCGGCCTCGGCTTCATCGGCCGATGCGTAGCGCTGCTGAATCTCGAGTGCCACTTCGTTGGCGCCGCCGTGCTTGGGCCCCTTGAGCGCGCCGATGGCGCCCGCGACGCATGAGTAAAGATCGGAGCCGGTTCCGGCAATCACGCGGGCCGTGAAAGTAGACGCGTTGAATTCATGCTCCGCGTAGAGGACGAGCGAAACCTGCATGGCGTGGATACGCTCCGCGCTAGCCGGCTCGCCGTGCAACAGGTGAAGAAAATGCGCGGCCAGCGAATCGCTGTCGGCATCGGTCTCGATGCGCCTGCCATTGCGCGCAAAGTGATGCCAATAGAGGAGCATCGAAGGCAGCGAAGCCAGAAGCCGGTCAGCAATGTCGCGCGCTTCAGCGGCATTGTGATCGTCGGCCTCGGGCTGCACGCAGCCCAGCACTGATACGCCTGTGCGCAATACGTCCATGGGGTGCGCCGAAGCGGGCAGCAACTCGAGTGCCCGCTTGACTTCATGCGGCAATCCGCGCAGGCCGAGCAACTTCTTGCGATAGGCGGCCAGTTCGGCAGCGTTGGGCAGTTTGCCATACACCAGCAGATGCGCGACCTCGATGAATTCGCAGTGCGCGGCTAAATCGGCGATGTTGTAGCCGCGATAGTGCAGGTCGTTACCGCTCTGGCCGACGGTGCAAACGGCGGTTTCGCCCGCCACCGTGCCCGATAGCGCCACGGACTTTTTGGGTTTGAAGATAGGGGCCCCGGGCGGCTGGTTCTTGTCGTCGGGGTGAACAGGCGCCGGCGCACGCCCCGCTTCTTGAACGCTCATGAATTGACCCCCAGCGAGGATTAAGCTAACGAATCAATGCAGGAAATGTCTACTCAGGCTTTTTGACCTGCCCCTTCGCTGCTCCGTTTTCTTGTTCCCTGCTTTTCGCGAATAACTCGTCGAGCTTCTGCTCGTAGGCGTGATAGCCAAGATAGCGGTAGAGATCGTCGCGCGATTGCATCAGCGGCAGCACGCTCTTTTGCGTGCCTTCGGCGCGGATGGTCTCATAGACCTTAAGCGCAGCGGCGTTCATCGCGCGATAAGCCGCGCAGCAATAGAGAATGATGTCGACACCGGCGCGGGCGAGCTCGTCGCTCGTGAAGAGCGGCGTTTTGCCGAACTCAGTGATGTTGGCGAGCACTGGCACGCCTGCAGCCTTGCGAAATGCCGCGTACATCGCGAGTTCCGTCACTGCTTCGGCAAAGATCATGTCGGCGCCCGCGGCCACGTAGGCCCGAGCACGCTCGATCGCACGGTCAAGACCTTCGCCGGCGAGCGCGTCCGTGCGCGCCATGATCACAAATTGGGAATCCGTCCGCGCGTCCACGGCGGCTTTGATGCGGTCGACCATCTCCTCGGGCGGAACAAGCTCCTTGCCCGGCCTGTGCCCGCAGCGCTTCGCGCTGACCTGGTCCTCGATGTGCACGGCGGCGGCGCTTGCCCTGATCATCTCCCGAATGGTGCGAGCGATGTTGAACGCTCCACCCCAGCCGGTGTCGATATCGACCAGCAGTGGCAGGGAAGTGGCATCGGTGATGCGCCGGACGTCGGTTAGCACGTCTTCCATGGAGCTGATGCCAAGATCGGGGATACCGAGAGAATTGGCGGCCACGCCTCCGCCGGAAAGATAAATGGCGCGGAACCCGGCGGTCTCGGCTAATCGCGCAGCGTAAGCGTTGATCGCGCCCACCACCTGCAAGGGCTTTTCTGCCGCGAGCGCCGCGCGAAAGCGTGCGCCCGCCGTTCCATGAATGCGATCGTCCGCCACAGGGCTTCCTCTGGCGCATCATAACAGGGTTTTCACAGGGATTTCCCGCGACCGGCTTCCGAAAAGTAGCCGCGCGGTGCGACAATCGACCCGTCGGGGCCGTAGCTCAACAAAACAAGGCTCTGGCCGGAGGAGAAGCATTCCAATGAAACGTGTTCTCGTATGTATGGGCCTTCTGTTTGCAGCGACGACTCTTCTTGCCCAGCAGAAAGCGCCGCCCAAGAGCCCGCCGGAAACAGCGTCGGCGACCATCCAGGGCAAGACCATCTCCATCAACTACAGCTCGCCGCGTGTGAATGGGCGTGAAGGCCAGATTTTCACTAAAGACGGGCTCATCGCGAAGACCCATAAGTCGTACCCCGTTTGGCGTGCCGGAGCCAACGCGGCCACCACGCTGAAGACTGACGGCGACATTACGATCGGCGACCTCAACGTTCCCGCCGGCACCTACACTCTGTTTGTAGACATCTCCAACCCTTCGCAGTGGACGTTGATCGTGAACAAGAAGACCGGCGAATGGGGACTTGCCTACGACAGTTCGCAAGATTTGGGCAAAACACAGATGACGATGTCGAAGCCCCCATCAATGGTCGAAGACCTGACGTACACGTTGACCGACGATGGCGGCGGCAAGGGCACATTGACACTGTCGTGGGAGGACGTGACTGCTTCGGTACCGATTCGAGTACATTGAGAGCTGAATTGCCCGGCTCGGCAGGCGCGCAGCGAGGGAGGCAGGTTCCTTCAGGATTTGCCGCCCTCCCGCTACAATAGAGAGTGTTGATTCATTCCTTGCCGAGGGGTAAAGAAGCGTTGCCGTTGTACCCATATCGCTGCACGCAGTGCGGCCATCGATTCGAGAAAATTCAGCGATTCAATGACGAGCCGGAGAAGGTGTGCCCGAAGTGCGGCGGCGCGCTGGAGCGGCCGTTGACGGCGCCGGGACTGCAATTCAAAGGCGCCGGATGGTACGTGAACGACTACGCTCCGAAGAGCAGCGCGCCCGCTGGCGAAGCCGCTCCTTCGGAAAAGAAACCGGCCACGGAAAGCAAGTCAGAGAGCAAGTCAGATACCGCAAAGGATGGTAGCAGCGGCAAGGCCAGCGCCTCTGGTTCAACTTCCACCGCGCCCGCGAGCCCCAAGAAGGATTGATCGAACGGCATGATGCCGCATGATCTGGCTCACGTGCGCCAACGTGCCGCCATAGGATAATGGAGCCTGAATTCCAGGACTCCTCAATGCCTTCTGATTCTTCGCCAAGGACTCCGCCACAAACAGTCCGTGCGGACTCAGCCGCCTCGTCTTCCAGGGAAGACTTTTTCCGTGCGCTGGCTGCGGTCGCTGCAGTGTCGTTTGTTGCCGGGGTCGTCGCAGAGCGCCTGCACGCCAGCGCTGACATGGCGGCTGCGTTGCGCTGGGCCGGCATTGGCTTGTTTGTTCCTGTTGCCCTGCGGCGGCGCTCGCTGCTGGTGTGGACGTTCTTTGCCATGGTGGCCGGGGCTGAGCTCGGTGTCGACGCGCCGCACTTCGCTGAGCAAACCCGCTTTTTGGCGGACATTTTTTTGCGCCTCATCCGCATGATTGTTGCTCCGCTGATCTTTGGCGGCCTGGTTACTGGAATCGCGGGGCACGGGGAATTGCGCGCGGTGGGGCGAGTCGCGCTCAAGGCGGTCATATTCTTTGAGATGGTCACGACGCTGGGCATTTTTCTCGGCGCGATCGCCATCAACCTTTCGGGAGCGGGATGGGGCATCGCGCTGCCTGCCGCCGGACAAGCCCTGGCGCCGCAGGCACACGCGCCCGGGTGGCAAGACATCGTTCTCAACGTCTTTCCTGAAAATATTGCGCAAGCCGTGGCCCAGAACCAGATTCTGCAGGTGGCAGTGTTCTCGCTGTTGTTCGGCGTGGCTTTGGCCATGCTGAAAGAACCGCGTCGCGCACCACTCGTTAGCGTGTTGCAATCGCTGACAGACGTAATGTTTGCGATCACGCGGATTGTGATGTACATGGCGCCGGTTGCGGCAGGAGCGGCGCTGGCGTACACGGTGGGCAGCATGGGGCTGCTCACGCTGCTGCCGCTGGTCAAGCTGGTGGTCACGTACTACGCGGCGCTGGGCGTCTTTGTGTTGCTGGTGCTGGCGCCGATCCTGTTCATTGCGCGAATTCCGCTGCGAAGGTTCTGCGCTGCCATCGGCGAGCCTGCGGCCATCGGATTTGCCACCACAACTTCAGAGGCCGCGCTGCCGCTGGCCATGGAGCGCATGGAAGAGTTCGGCGTTCCGCGCTGGATTGTTTCGTTCGTCATTCCCACCGGCTACAGCTTCAACATGACCGGATCGAGCCTGTATCTCTCCATGGCGGCGATCTTTGCTGCGCAGGCTGCGGGAATGCACTTGACCATAGGCGAGCAACTTGTAATGGTGTTCACGCTGATGCTTACGAGCAAGGGCGTAGCCGGCGTGCCGCGTTCAGTGCTGGTAATCCTGATGGGGACCGCGGCCTCGTTCCACATTCCGACGACGGCAATCATGATCATCCTCGGCGTGGACACTCTGATGGACATGGGCCGTACCGCGATGAACGTGATTGGCAACTGCATGGCGAGTGCGGTGGTGGCGCGATGGGAAGGGGACCTGCAGGAAGCAGGGACCAAGTGACCAGGGGAGTGCGCCTCTGCGTGGTGCTTTCGATCGTTGAGATAATGAGTGAGCATGTCTTTGCTTGATCCCATTCCGTCGCCGGTGCAGCATGCCGATCTGGTGTCGCTCGAGTGGGAGCCGCTGCTTGCGCTCGTGGCGGGCTTTGCCGCCTCGCCGGTCGGGCGTGAGGCGATTCTTGCACTGCATCCTTCAACCGATGAAGAGTGGATCGGCCGCCAGCACAAGCTGGCCGACGAAGTCCGGCTGCTGCTCAACGAGGAAGTCTCGATTCCTCTCGGAGGCTTGGTCGATCCGACAGAACTCGCCGCGAGGGCGCAGATCGCCGGCGCGGCGCTCGAAGCGGGGGAACTGCAAGCCGTGGCGCGGCTGGCTAACGATGTAGCGTCGTGGCAGGCGCTGCTGCGCGAGCCGCCGGTACGGCTGGTGGGCAAGCTGCCAGGACTGTCAGAGCTTTCGGCGTCTCTAACCAGCAGCCTGCGGCCGCTGGCCGAATCCATCGAGCGCAAAATTCAACCTGACGGCTCGCTGGCCGACGATGCATCGCCGGAGCTGCATCGCCTCCGCCGCGAGCAGGAGCGGCAGCAGAAAGTGATTGAGGAGAGCTTGCGCACGGCGCTGCACAAGCTCTCCGGTGAGGGCGCCACGCAGGACGACGTCATCACCATTCGCGGCGAGCGTTTCGTGATTCCCGTGCGCGCGGAACTCAAGCGGCGCGTGACGGGCGTGATCCACGGGGCGAGTTCGTCAGGCCAGACGGTTTACGTCGAGCCGCTCGAAACCATCGAGCAGAATAACGAACTGGTGCGGCTGATCGAGGAAGAGCAGGAGGAGATTCATCGCATTTTCGTCGCGCTCACGCGGCAAGTGTCCGGCTATGCCCACAGTTTGGTCGAAGGTGCGCGCGTGCTGGCGTTGGTCGATAGCTTGCTGGCGCGGGCACGCTTTGGCCGCGACTTCGATTGCGTAGCGCCGGCTTTTGGACCAGAGTCGCTACTGGTTGAAAGCGCTCGGCACCCACTTCTCGAAAAGAGTCTGCGAGCGACGGGCGGGACAATTGTTCCGCTCGTGCTGGAGCTGACGGCGGACGAGCGCCAGCTCATCATCAGCGGGCCCAACACTGGCGGCAAGACGGTGGCGCTGAAGACCGTAGCCCTGCTGGCGATGATGGCGCAGGCGGGAATTCCCGTGCCCGCAGCTTCCGCAAGCTTCCCGGTTTTCACGGCGTTCCTGGCCGACATTGGCGACGCGCAGTCGATCGAAGCGGCGCTGTCGACGTTTTCCGCGCATATCACGAATCTCGACCGGCTCTCCCGCATCGCGGACGCTCGTTCGCTGGTGCTGCTCGATGAGCTGGGTTCGGCGACTGATCCTGAGGAAGGCGCGGCGCTGGCTGTGGCCGTGGCCGCGTATTTCCTTGCGGCCGGAGCGTGGTCGATGATCTCGACACATCACACGTCGCTCAAAGTCTATGCGGCCAACACGCCGGGCGTACGCAACGCCGCGGCGGGGGTGGATGAAAAGACACTGGTGCCCAACTACCAGTTTCATCTTGGCGTGCCGGGCGCGTCGGCGGGCATTCAGACGGCGGAGCGGCTGGGGCTGAATGCGGCGATTATCTCGGGGGCGCGGGAGCGGCTGGGCTCGCAGCAGGCTGACGTCGCGCGGTTCCTCGACAAGCTGCACAAGGAACTGGCGGAACTCGAAGGAGAGCGCAAGACGACGCGCGAGCAGCAGTACGCGCTGAACCAGGAACGAAAAAAGCTGGAGCGCGAAGGCGACGCGGAGGTCCGAAGCCGCGTGCGCGAGCTCGAAGGCAAACTGGCCTCGCTGCTGAAGGATTTCGAATTTCAGATGCGCGAGAATGTGCGCGCTGTTGAGGACCGTGCGGCGCAGCAGAAGCTATCCAAAGAAGCAGAACGGCGGATCAACCGATTGCGGCGCGAGTTTCAGGAGAGCTTCAACCAGACAGTCGTAGCGCATCGCACCGGCGCGGACCAGGGAGACCAGAACGCTCAGCCGCATGTGGTGCGTCATGTGGCGGCGGGCGACCAGGTGCGCTTGAGGTCGATGGGCAAAGTGGCCGTAGTGCAGCGCGAGATTGAGAAAGACCTGTTCGAGGTCGCGCTCGGGCCCATCAAAATGCGCGTCAAGCGAGATGATATCGCCGAGGTGCTGCGCACGGCGGAGTCTCGGACGAGTTCAGCACAAAGTCCACTGGCGGCTGCGAGCAAGCAGATGGGCGTGCACGTCTCTGTGACAAGCGCGAACACCGACGAGATGCGCTCGGAGATCAATCTGATCGGCCGCACCGTCGATGAGGCGACCGACGAGCTCGAAAAATATCTTGACCGCGCATTTCTTGCGGGTCTGCCACGGGTGCGTGTGATTCACGGCCACGGCGCCGGCATCCTGCGTCGCGGAGTGCGCGAGTTCCTGAAAAGCCATCCGCACGTCGCCGGAATCGAAGAGGCTCCGCAAAACGAGGGCGGACAGGGAGCCACCCTGGTGGATCTGAGGCAGTGAGACACACTGCGCCGTCGATCAGTCAGTTTGTCCCCTTTAACGATTCAATTGAGACGAGCGATCTGAGCAATAGCGTCTCTCATTCCTTGCGCGTATTGCCTTTGACAGGTGGAGTTGCTGCCGGTTTGTCCGCATCGATTGAGGCGCCCGGTCCGACTTTTTGCATCAGGAGCGCGCCGAGCCCTTCCAGGACTCCGCCAACCGAACCGCCGCCACCCGTGACCAGAGTGTTGGGCATAAATGGGACGTTGCTCCGGGAGAGAGCCTCGATTGCGTTAACGAGGGCCGTGGCTCCCTGGCCCAACGCCGCCACTTGCTTTTGATAAGCCTCAGCGCGCGCCAAGCCGACGGCCCTGACCTGCGCGCCTTGCGCGGTGCCGGTCCGCTCAATATAGGTGGCCTCACCGTCAGCTTCAGCCTTGCGAGCCTCAGCATTGTTCATTTTGATGCCGACGCCGACCGCAGCTTGCGCAAGCTGCGCCTGCATATCGGCAGTGCCCCTTGCCTTCTCCGTCTCAATGCGCTGATCCTGTGCCTGCCGCTGCATCTTGAAGGTTTCCACTTCCTGATGAGCGACCTCGCGCTCCGTGAGCACCGTGACCAGTGCGGCTGGGTAGACCACGTCCTGGATGTAGACGCCGCGGGTTTCGATCTCGTACTCGGCGAGTTTCTTCTGGATGTAGGCGAACGCTTCTTCCTGAACCACCTGGCGAGTCTGGATAAACTTGATGGCTTCCATGCCGCCAATCTTGTCGCGGAAAAGGTTGCCAACGGCGGCCTGCAGGACTTCGTTCACGAGATTCTCCATGGAGCCGACCATGGAGATGACGCGAGGGGCTTTGGTGTCTGGAACGTGGATGAGCACCTGGAGGTCGATGGAGAAAACGAAGCCCTCATTGCTTTTGGCGATGATCGGTTCGAGGCGAGCGTCGAGGCCGTGGGCTCCTGTGACATCCTTGGCCCAGTCGAGCTTGAGGATGGCGGTGAGCACAACCTTGGCGTCATAGATCCGGGGGTTGATGGGATACTTGCCGGTTCTCAATGCCTCTTGCCAAATGCCTTGATGGCCCGGCCGCACCAGGCTGCCGAATTTGAATCCGACGCCGGAGGTGTCCTGGGTGGGCAGGCCGACGTAGGCCTTGATGACGGCCACCTGTCCTTGCTCCACAACAAGCATGGGGACTTGCTCCACGCGCACCAGGAACGGGTTCAGGTTGTAGGCGCCGTAGAGAAGCGGATCGTGCTGCAACCCGATCTTGCCGCCGGCATCGAGGAATTGCTGGAAGTCCTGGTAGTTGTTGTGCAACGTGTTTTTGCTGCCGAGGATGGAGGCGATGAGCTGGAAATCGGTGGTGTCGGTCTTCTTCTCGAGTTCTGCTACGTCGTCGAATGTCCCCAATCGGCTGGCGATGGCGCCGGCTTGCAGTGGCTGGCCTTCGAGGGTGGTCACGATACCGATCATGTCGACGACTTTGCCACTTTCGGCGGGACGCGGCGCGATACGTGTGACCTCAAGCTGACGCTCATCGAGGCCGAAGGCTTCGAAGGTGAGCCGGCCTTTTTCAGCGGCCTGCTTGCGGTATGCGTCGGAGATGGGGACGCCAAAGACCTGGGGCTTGGTGATGATCAAAAAGGCGACTGGATGAACCGGCGCCAGCATGCCAGGGGAGAGAACCGGCCTTTGCACACCCTTCTGGCCGCCGCTCGAGACGAACGTTGAGATGTCGGTAAAGTTGCCAAACTCGGCTTTATAGACGCCCGACTTTGCGCCAATGGGCGTTGGACCACCCACCTGGGCGATCACCACGCCAATTTGGCCCGCGGGCACCTGCACCCACGGATGTTTTTGAACCGCGTAAAGCAGGCAGAACTTGAAGCGCAACCCGGGCATAAGCAATTCAGCCTGGTAGCCCGCTTCGCCTTTGAAGGCCACCGGACTGTCGCCCGGTAGTTTTGCGCCAAATCGCTTGCGCACCAATCCGATTTGCGTTGGCCCGATGCTGTATATCGATTTAAGAATGAGAACGATGAAGACCAGGATCAGGATGGCGATCACGAATTCCAGAAGCGCGAGAGATGTTGGACTTGCAAACATATTCCCTTCCTTATTCCGATCGAAACGCACAAATACCGATTGTTTCGGAGACGACACAGGATACCACCGCTGGGAACAGGGCGTTGGTTGGCCGCCGGCTTCTCTCGCATCAGCAGGAAATTTACAGCGCAACGCCACCCGGCCCCATTCTTTCGTGATGGAGCGGCGAAAGGATAGGCGCGGGTCGAGTTGAGGCCGCTACTTTGCAGCAAGCTGCCGCAGGACGTACTGCAAAATGCCGCCGTGCTTGAAGTATTCGATCTCCTGCGGCGTGTCGATGCGGATTCTGGCTTCGAGGGTCTTCTTCTTGCCGTCGGGTGAGGTGGCCGCTATTTCGACCGTGCGGCTGTTCGCCAATTTTTCGGCGAGGCGGTCGCGGAAGCCGAGGATGGTGTAGGTTTCTTCGCCTGTCAATCCAAGAGATTCGGCACTCTTGCCCGCTTCAAACTGCAGCGGCAGAATTCCCATGCCGACGAGGTTTGAGCGGTGAATGCGCTCGAAACTCTCAGCAAGCACAGCGCGCACGCCCAGTAGGTTGGGACCTTTCGCAGCCCAGTCGCGCGAGGAGCCGGAACCGTACTCCTTGCCGGCAATGATGATGAGCGGAACGCCGCGCTTTGCGTACTCCACGCTGGCGTCGAAGATCGACATCTGTGTTCCCTCGGGCAGCAGGCGCGTCACGCCGCCCTCGGTGCCCGGCGCGAGCTTGTTGCGCAGGCGCACGTTGGCAAAGGTGCCGCGCACCATCACCTCGTGATTGCCGCGCCGCGACCCGTAGCTGTTGAAGTTGGCGGGCTTCACGCCGTGAGCCGACAAATACTGGCCTGCGGGGCCGTTGGCCTTGATGGAGCCGGCGGGCGAAATGTGATCGGTGGTGACGGAGTCGCCGAGAAGCGCAAGCACGCGCGCATCCGCGATGTCGGTCACGGGCGGTGGTGTCATGGTCATGCCGTCGAAGTAGGGCGCCTTGCGGATGTAAGTGGAATCGGGTTCCCACTGGTAAACGTCACCGGTAGGAAAGCTGAGGCCCTGCCAACTGGCGTCGCCCTCGGTCACGGTCGCGTATTCGCGGCGGAAACCTTCGCTTGACACGGCGTGCTCGATGGCTTCGGAGACTTCTTTCTGCGACGGCCAGATATCGCGCAGGTAAACGGGCCGTCCAGCCTTGTCCATGCCCAGCGGATCGGTGTCGAAGTTGTGGCTGATTCTGCCGGCAAGCGCGTAAGCGACGACGAGCGGCGGCGACATGAGGTAGTTGGCGCGCACATCCACGTTGACGCGCCCCTCGAAGTTGCGATTGCCGCTGAGGACGCTGACAGCGACGAGGCCGTGCTCGTCAATGGATTTTGACACGTCGGAGGGCAGCGGCCCACTGTTGCCGATGCACGTGGTGCACCCGTAGCCGACCACGTTGAAGCGCAGTTTCTCGAGATAAGGCAGCAGCCCGGACTTCTGGTAGTAATCGGTGACCACGCGCGAACCCGGCGCGAGCGAAGTCTTGACCCACGGTGGAACGCAGAGGCCTTTCTCGACTGCCTTCTTTGCGAGCAGCCCGGCGGCAATCATCACGGATGGATTCGATGTGTTTGTGCAACTGGTGATGGCGGCGATGACCACCGACCCGTGATCGAGGTACCGGTCCGGATCGACATTGAAGCGGGCTTTGATTGTATTTTGGGCCACCGTGGTGGTGACGTGCAGTGGCGTTCCGGTCGGCGCGGAGGAAGTGTCGGGTCCTTCGTTGTCTTCGGCGGCCACCGCGGAGTCGGTGACGGTGGAGCGATCCCAAGCGGCAGCGGTCCGTGTACCGAGCGGCTTCGCCGTCGGCGCCAGAAGCGAAGGTAGTTGCTGCGCAAAGCTGGTGGCCGCGTCCTTCAGCAGCACGCGATCCTGCGGACGCTTGGGGCCGGCGACACTGGGCTCCACGTCGCCAAGATCGAGCGAGAGTGTCTGCGTGTACTCGGCTTCGGGCGCGCCGGCAGTGTGGAAGAGCCCCTGATCCTTGTAGTAGGCCTCTACGAGCGCGATCTGCTCTTCGCTGCGTCCGGTGAGGCGCAAATAGCGGAGGGTCTCCTGGTCGACGGGGAAGATGCCGCAGGTGGCGCCGTACTCGGGAGCCATGTTGCCGATCGTGGCGCGGTCAGCGAGCGGCAGTTGCGTCAGGCCGTCTCCATAAAACTCGACAAATTTGCCAACCACCCCGAGCTTGCGCAGCGCCTGCGTGATGGTCAGCACGAGGTCGGTAGCCGTTGCGCCCTCGCGCAGCTTGCCGGTGAGCTTGTAACCGACCACCTGCGGAATAAGCATGCTCACAGGCTGGCCGAGCATGGCCGCCTCGGCCTCAATGCCGCCTACACCCCAGCCAAGCACGCCCAGCCCATTGATCATTGTGGTGTGCGAATCGGTGCCGACCAGCGTGTCAGGATAAGCAACCCACTCGCCCTTGATTTCGGTGGTGAAGACGACGCGGGCAAGGTACTCAAGATTCACCTGGTGGCAGATGCCCATGCCTGGCGGCACCGCGGAGAAATTTCGGAAGGCCGACTGACCCCACTTGAGAAATGCATAGCGCTCGCGGTTGCGCTGGAACTCGAGCAGCGAATTCGCCTCGTAAGCCGTGGCAGTGCCGTACTCATCCACCTGCACCGAGTGGTCGATCACCAGCTCGGCGGGTGCCAGGGGATTGACGCGCTCGGGATCGCCGCCGAGGGTCTTGATGGCATCGCGCATGGCTGCCAGGTCGACCACAGCAGGGACGCCGGTAAAGTCCTGCATCAGGACGCGGGCGGGCATGTATGCGATCTCACGCGACGGCTCGGCCTTCGCGTCCCACTTGGCCAGGAATTCGATGTCGGCGGCGGTGACGTTCACGCCATCCTCGCGGCGCAGCAGGTTTTCAAGCAGGATCTTGAGGCTGAACGGCAGGCGCGCGAGGTTGAAGCCGCGCGCGGCCAGCGCCGGAAGGCGATAGATGGTGTAGGATCGGCCGCCGCATTTAAGCACGGCTTTCGAGGAGAAGCTGTTCATCGGGGAATGCCTTTCTATCCGCATGCGCGCGGATGGAGTTTTGTTGCAGGCGGCACCAGCGGTGTTAGCGGCGTTGGCGTAGCTGGTGTCGCTCGCGGAGTCAGGTCGGCGGCGCAAACCATCAGCGCGGACCAAAAACTTGTCGGAAACAGATTAATTAGCGGACGCGGTCAGCGTCCACGGTCGTGGCGGCCGCGGCGGAAGCGCTTGAGGTGAGGCGAGCCGGGAATGGCAAAGCGGCGGCGCATTGGATACAGGAAAATTTTAGCGCAGGTGCGGGCGCGGTGGAAATACCTTGCCTGCGGATCGACCAACAGCTAGGCTCATACCGTGCTCCCCGGGGGTGAATGCATGCAGTTTCGCGTAGCCAGGTTTCTTTTCGCCGCTTCATTGCTGATTCCAATTGCTGCCGGCGCTCAGGCCATGTCAATGCCCGAGGCAAAACCGCCAGCAACGGCGGCGTCGCCGGCCGCAAGCAAGTGGCCAGCAGTCGACGGGACGGTGGTGCTGCCGGACTTCCGATTCGGCACGGGCGAGACGCTGCCTCAGCTCAGGCTGCATTACCTCACGCTGGGCACGCCGCACCTGAACGCCGCAGGCCACGTGGATAACGCGGTGCTGTTGCTGCATGGGACCGGCGGAAGCGCGCACTCATTGCTGAATCCGCTGTTTTCCGATGTGCTGTTCGGCCCGGGCGCGCCACTCGACATCACGAAGTACTTCCTCATCCTGCCCGACGATATCGGGCACGGCCAAAGCTCAAAACCCTCGGATGGGTTGCACGCACACTTCCCGGCGTACGACTACGACGACATGGTGCGCAGCCAGCGGATGATGCTCGACGAAATGAAGATCGATCATCTGCGGTTGATCCTGGGAACCTCGATGGGCTGCATGCAGAGCTTTGTCTGGGGAGAGACGTATCCAGGATTTGCCGATGCGCTGATGCCTTTGGCGTGCCTGCCGGTGCAAATCGCCGGGCGCAACCGCATGATGCGCTACATGGCCATGCAGGCCATCAAGCAGGATCCGGCATGGATGGATGGCGAGTACAAGACCGAGCCAGTGCAAGGCCTGCGAACCGCAAACGAGATGATCTTCATCATGGGATCGAGCCCATTGCGGATGCAGAAGCTGGCGCCGACACGTGTGGAAGCCGAAGCGTACGTTGACCGCGAATTGAGGCGGACGACGGCCGTCACCGATGCCAATGACATGATCTTTCAGCTCAACTCCAGCCGGAATTACGATCCCAGCACGCACCTCGACCGCATCACCGTGCCGGTCATTTGGATCAACTCCGCCGACGACTTCATCAATCCGCCCGAGTTGGGTATCGCAGAAAAAATGGTGAAGCAAATGCCGAACGCGCGCTTCGTGCTGATTCCCAGCTCCGGCGCGACGCGCGGCCACGGCACGCACACGGTCGCTTCCGTGTGGGAGAACTACCTGATCGAGCTGATGAAAGAGTCGGATCCGAAACCCTGAGACGAAGCTTTCGACTGTGTTTTGGGCTTGGAATACCGCGATGCGCTGCGCCTATACTTGAATTGCGATCATCCCTGTTGCGAGGTTTCCCCGAGAATTGAAATACTGGGCTGGAATCGACGGGCTTTTTTCGCGCTTTTTCGCGTGGCTGGCGCAGCGCATGCCCAACGAGCGGCAACGGCTGCTGGCGATTACGATCGTGGCCGGGGGCGTGTGCGGGCTTTCGGCGGTTGCCTTTCATGTTAGCTGCGCAGGCCTGTATGTCCTGCTGATCAATCGCGCGACCGCGGCGCCGGGCCATAGCTGGATCTGGTGGACGATATTGACGCCTGCGGCGGGTGGCCTGGTAGTGGGCCTCGGGCTCGCCTATTGGGCTCCGGCGGCGGCCGGCAGTGGCATCCCGCAGGTGAAGACGGCGTATACGTTCCGATTTGGCGCAATCTCCATTAAAGACACATTTGGCAAGTTTGTACTGTGCACCTTGCAGTTGGGAACAGGGGCTTCGCTCGGCGTGGAAGGCCCGACGGTACAAATCTGCGCCGGAGTGAGCAGCCTGTTATCGCGGCTTGCCCGGCTCAGTCCGAAGAATCAAAGGCGCATGAGCTCGGTGGGCATGGCAGCCGGCATTGCCGCAGCTTTTAACGCGCCCATCGCCGCAGTGACTTTTACGCTGGAGGAGCTGACCGGGAGCCTGGATCAGACGATGCTTTCGGGGGTGATTGTGGCTGCGGCCCTGGCAGCCGTGGTGGAGAACCGGGTCCTTGGCGCCAATCCCATCTTTCATGTTCCACATCACTACGAACTGACGAATTCCTCATCGCTGATCTGGTACGCGCTGCTTGGATTGCTGGCGGCTATTGTTTCGGTGGCGTTTACCGATTCGTTGCTCTGGCTGCGCGGAAAGTTCAAGCAGCTAACAGCGGTTCCCAAATGGGTGCACCCGGCAATTGGCGGCGCGGCGACAGGCGGCTTTGCCGTGGTGGCGATCATGTTTTTTCACGTGAACGGCATTGCGGGCGATTCCTACAAGACACTCACCATGGCGCTGACGGGCGAGCTGGGTATGTTGCCGTTTGCAATGTTGGCGTTGTGCATAATGAAGCTGGCCGCCACGGTGACTTCTTACTCGAGCGGCGGCTCTGGCGGCATCTTTGCTCCGGCGCTTTACATGGGCGGGATGCTGGGCGGCGCGGTGGGCTGGATCGACGTGACGGTATTTCACCATTCGACTGATTCGATTGGCGCCTTTGCCGTGGTGGGCATGGGGGCGGTGTTTGCTGGCGTGGTGCGGGCGCCCATGACGTCAATTCTGATCATCTTCGAGATGACTGCTGGTTACGGGCTCATCCTGCCGCTGATGATCGCCAACATGAGCGCGTTTGCTCTGGCGCGGTATTGGCGCCAAACGCCGGTGTACGAGGCGCTGCTGGAGCAGGACGGCATTTACCTGGATCAGAGGCACAAGCCGCACGGGCCCGAAGGGCAGGCGGCG
Source organism: uncultured Acidobacteriaceae bacterium (assembly GCA_963751285.1). GTDB lineage: Bacteria > Acidobacteriota > Terriglobia > Terriglobales > Acidobacteriaceae > Telmatobacter. Next base: position 162,671 of record CAVVUE010000028.1, read on the forward strand.
GTGCCTGTCAAGGAGTTGGAGAAGGGAGCAGGCGAATCGGTTGTGCCAGAAACCCCGTCCCTGCGGGGGTAGGCGTCTCTACCGCGGCTGCATGTTGTAGAGGAAGTAGGCACGCAGCTCCAGATACGGGCCATGGAACTCACGCGGCAGCGGTGGATAGCTGGAGCCGGTGATCGCGCCCCAGGCCGCGCGGTCAAGCCCGGTGTCGCCGGAACGGCCGTCCAGTGTCATATCGATAACTTGGCCGTTGGGCAGAACCTTGAAGCGAATCGCCACGACGCCCGACTTGAGGATGGGCGGGTTCACCTCGTCGGGAATCAGTGGATCCCATGTCATCTGCGTGATGTAATGCCAGCGCGCCAGCCAGGAGCTGAAATCGACTCCCTGCGTGTCAGACAGGATCTCGGGTGCTCCTGTGCCCGCACCGGGGTGCATGGAGAGACCACCCTGCGGCATGTTCGAGCCCTGCTGCCCGTGCCCGTGCATGGAGTTCATCATGTCCTGGCGAAGCTGGTCGGATGGGTTCTGCGAGCCCATGGCGAAGTTCGGCTTGGCGGGAACGGCCGAAGGACGCGGCGCCTCGGGCTGCTGCGACTGCGGGCTGGGCGGAATGGGCTGCGATGCTTGCAGCTTGGGCTCAACTGGAGCCGGCTGCTGCTCAGCCGGCGGTGGCGGCGGAGCCTGGCTCTTGAACTCGTCCAATGTCCTCTTATCGATCAGCGGCTGCTTGGGCAAGGGCTTGGGAGCGACCTTCTGCCGCTGCTTCAAAATATCAGGAGGCAGGTTCAGTAAGGTCTGATCGCTGTGCTCTTTCAGCGCGTCGAAGGGGTCAACGACCTTGGGCACCTTGAAAAGATAGATCGGAATCCAGGTAATCGCGGAGAGCAGGAAGACGTGAATCAGAATGGCCAGCCACAATCCCTCGCGCAAGCGGCTCCAGCGCCGCTCATCTTCGAGCTCGCTGATCATCTCCAGCAGCTCGTGGGTATCGTAGTCGACCCAGCGGGATCCGCGAACCACGCGAGGACGGCCGGCGCTCGACTCGGAACCTGGTTCCAGCTCCGCCTCGCGCTCCGGCTGAACGTCAACCGCAGGCGCCGGATCAAGGGATGCGGTCAGGCCGAGAATTCCCCCAGGGATAGCAATTTCCCGTGCGGGGCTGCCAGTTTTTGGGGTCGAGTCGGCTGGTCCCTTGGGCTCATTCACTTCTGCTGGCGCTTCGCTGGTGGGCATGCGGTACTAAGGAGCGGCTCACGGCATGTACATCGCTGGCCGGCTCCGTTTAGAAGTCCTTCCTGTCTATTCTCTCATCCTTCACAATGCCGCGCGACACGGCGTCGATGGGTAACTCAGCGCCTCGTACAATGATACTTACTGAATTGACGCAGAATGAGGCGGAAAGGGACGGCGTTTGAAGCAGTTTTTTGCGCGGATCGTGGCGGAATGGAAGCTGGTGATTCTGCCGGCGCTGTTCAAAATGGGGTTCTGGGGCGTGGGCGCGGTCGCGGTGCTCGACTCCTCGAGCATTCCCGTCCCCATTGATGCTGTCATTGCCGTCTACGTATGGAACGACAAGCGCCATTTCTGGCTCTATTGCCTGATGGCGGCTGTCGGTTCGGCGATCGGCGGGCTGTTGCCCTACTGGCTGGGCCGCGCCGGCGGCGAGTTATTCCTGCTCAAGCGAGTCAACCGCGCTCGATTTGACTATTTACGCCACCGCTTTCAGCGGCAGGAGTTCCTTGCGGTCCTCATCCCGTCCATGATGCCCCCGCCCACACCCTGGAAGATATTTGTCTTCGCGGCCGGCGTCTTTGAAATGCGCGTCGTTGATTTCATGCTGGCCGTGACCCTCGGAAGGTTTGTGCGCTGGTTTGTCCTGTCGCTGCTGGTGCTCAAGCTGGGGCCTGGCGCGGTAGACCTGATCGCACGTCACGCCCTCGCGTCTATGCTCGTGCTCGCCGTGCTCGTTGTGACCGGATTTGTGTGGTTGTGGCGGCGCATGAGACGTCCCGGCAACCCATTGGAAACATAGGGCTTCGATGCGACATGCGAGGAGTGGGCGAAGGCCGGGAAGCCGAAGCCCCTGCCACGCGTCCAAGGGGTAGAAATGCTCAGATCGCTTCTTCTTGCGGCATTGACCTTGAGCGCGCCGGCTGCCCACGCAGCCCAGCGTGTGACAGTCCAGCAGTTGCAGCAGTGCCTCGCCCAGCAGCAGGCAGCCCGAGAAAGCGACGCCGATGCGGCATTGCAGCTCGGCTCGCTGGAGCTGAGCGAGAGGCTGACCGGTGCGACTCTCGCCCGGTTGAAGTCCGAGTTCCATCCCGGCGAAAAAACCGGCGAGGTGCTTGAATTACTGGCCGATCTGTCGGCTTTTCTTGACCCTCCCACCGCCGAGCTATCGCCAAAAGCAGCGCGCGATGCAGCGGCGCAACAGGAGATGCTGCGAGAGGCAACAAACTTTGCCACCAACACGCTCGCCCATCTTCCTGATTTTCTGGCCACGCGCACCACCCTTAACTACGAGGACGTGCCGGTATTGACAGACGACAGCAGCTTTCAGAGCGGGCTGCATCGGGTAGGTTCGTCAGTCCATGAGGTGGCCTACCGCAAAGGCCTCGAGTTTTCGAGCGGCGCGCCGTCGGCCAGGGCCGCAGGTGCTCCAGCGGCAACCGCGCCCTCGCTCAGCTCTGCCGGCGAGTTCGGTCCGATTTTGGCCACCGTGATGACCGACTCCGCCCGGGGCAATGTCATCTGGAGCCACTGGGAGCAGACCTCCGAAGGCCCGGCAGCCGTCTTCCGCTACGAAGTGCCGCAGGAAGCAGCGCACTACAAAATTGACTTCTGCTGCTCGCGCAATCCTGTCACGCGGACGATGGACTCTTACCACGGCACGCCGGCCTATCGGGGAACCATTACCGTGAACCCGTCAACCGGTGCTGTCTTGCGACTCACGCTTGAAGCCGATTTGGAGACGCTCGTTCCGCCCGAGCATTTTGCGCTAGTCGTGCAGTATGGCGAGGTTGAAATCAGCGGAGACAGCCTGATCTGCCCGCTCGAAAGCGCCGCAATTTTTCGCGCCGTCATCGAGGCGCGTAAGCGCAACTGGGACGTGATCCACATCAACCACGCGAGCTTCACCAACTATCGGCGCTTTGGATCGACAGCGAAGATTGTGCCGGATGCGGCGGCGCGCTGAGCGGACAGCACAAGCTCCCACCATTGCGCGGCATGCGCGCAAGATCATACAAATTTGAAGTCGCCGAAAGCGAGGCCGTTACTTTACCGCGGCTTCCTCGGCGCCAGCGAGGTTCATGCGCCGTACCAGCACGGGCGCGCCAAGTGCAACCGCGAGCACGATGGACGTGGCGACAACATCGTTGCGATAGAAGGGAATCGCGGCCGCGTAGCAGGTGACGAGACCGGCGAACGTATGCGGATAGGGGCTCAAGCTGCTGGCCCAGAAGCCGTAGTTCGAGACAACAAAGAACGAGGTCGGCCCGAGAATTGCGCCCGCAGCCCCGCGCACGAAGGTGGTCTTCGCGTGCAGCAGGATTTGGCTGAGCGCGATGGCGGCAGCGTACCACACCCACGTGGTGACGTACGCCTGCCAGTGGAACTGATAGTGATAGACATAGGTGGTCAGGGCGAAATCGCTCGCCATGAGGATGGCAACCGGCGCCAGCATCTCGCGCCACGAGCGGCGTGCTCCGAAATAGACCAGCGAACCTGTGACCGCCGTGAAATTCAACAACGGCAAATGGCCCGCAACCAGGTAACGGCTCGCTACGCCAAGCAACACCAGCACATATGCAAACATGACCACCTCATCTTGTTAGTCGTGAGCCTATTTTCGCGGTCACGCAGAAACGGCCGAGCCCGCGCAGAACAATGGCGCTCCCTTCATTGTGACGTCAGGCACTGTTTACGTCAACAAAAAGAGTTTTGCGTCGTCAAAATTTCTTCATGCGAAGTGAACGAGAATACGGGATACTGCGCCAGCACACCGCTATTGCGACGCCGCACGAATGAGGAGTTGAAATCGCTTGTAGATCCCGCTCACTTTTGCGCGCGGCCGCTCATCACTTCGCCGGCCTCCTCACGGTTGTCGACGATGTAGACCCAGCCGCCAAGTGGCGCACGCCCCGCGGAATTGCGCGAAGCCAGGAACGAGTAGTGAAAGCGGAGGTCTGAGAACTCGACCGTGGTCCATGTGCGGCCGGGAGGAAGATTCGGTGGATCAAGACCGGCGACCGGCTCCTGCCCAACATCGCGCACCACGGCCCAGGTTCCCCAATCGAGATAGACACGGCCCAGCAGCGTGCGCTTTGCAGCCTCTACCGCGGGTGTATCGGCCGGCTTGTAGAGCACGTCGCGATTCGGATCGCTGTCGATAGAGCTTGTTCGCGTATTGATCTCGGCGGTCTGAAAGAAATCGGCGGTCTCAAGCATCGTGTGCCAGCGAAAGGGATTGACGGGGTAAGGCTCCGCGGCCATGCGCAGAACCGGTTCCGAGGCCACATCCGCGTTCTGGAACAGCGCCAGCGCCCGCCCATGCTCGGTCCATCGCCAGCAGCCGAGGAGCAGCATTCCGGCGAGGGCGAAGATCGCCCATCCGCGCCCGCGAAACCGCTTGCGCCGCGCGCCGATCTCGCGATCGGCCAGTCCGAACACCCACGGCATGAAGAATGCCAGGAAAAACAGCAACCACAGGATCGGCTCGGCGATAAACATGAAGCTGCCCGAGTACCAATGCGCATTGAGCGGGAAGAAGGGACGGACCCCGTAGTTGTTGGTCCAGTCGAGAAGAATATGCGTGAGGGCGGCGATGAATGCGGCCAGATAGAGCCAGCCCCAGTGAACGGGCTGGCGCGCAGCGACGAGCGAAGGAGCCACAGTTGGTGCGGGTTGCGCCATCCCACCCTGATCATCCGCCGCGACGGATGACAAGGGTGGGGTAACCGTGTCCCTCCTTCGCGCATGTCGCCATCGATCGAAGAGCCACACCGCACCGGTAATCACGCCGGCGATCACCGGCACCGCCCAGAAAGTATGCGTGATGCCGCGATGGTGCTTCAGCTCCTCCACCGGCCCGGCGAATCCCCAAAAGATGTCCAGATCGGCGGCCTCGGCGGCCAACACGCAGGCGAGCGTGGCGTAAGCTGTCTTGCGATTCAATCCGGCTCGGCCGATGCATGCGCCGGTAAGGAAATGGGTGACGGGTTCCATTCAGTCGTGCGTTCCGTTATCGAATCATAGCCGTTCAGGCCCACTCGCCCTGGCGCATGAGCGGCTCGGCAGTGCCGGAGGCGGTGATGCCGTCAATATCGAGCTGGCCGGAGCCGATCATCCAATCCACGTGGATGAGGCTGGAGTTGGCGCCGCGCGCCGCAAGTTCTTCCGGCGAGAGCTTGTCGCCATTGCGCACGCATGACGAATAGGATTGGCCCAGCGCGATGTGCGAGGCGGCGTTCTCGTCAAACAGCGTGTTGAGGAAGACGAGCCCGCTTTGCGCAATGGGTGAGGAGTGCGGAACGAGCGCCACCTCGCCGAGACGCCGCGCACCCTCATCGGTGTCGATCAGCTTTTGCAGCACTTCCTGGCCGCGTGTGGCGCGCGCGTCAACAATGCGCCCATGCTCGAATCGCACTTGGATGCCTTCAATCATGGTGCCCTGGTGCGAAAGTGGCTTGGTGGCTGTGATGGTGCCGTCGGCGCGATCCTTATGCGGCATGCTGAAGACTTCCTCCGTGGGCATGTTGGGGATGCAATAGACGCCGTTGCCTGCTGTCGTGCCTCCACCGAGCCATTCGTGATCGTCGGCAAGGCCCAGCCGGAAGTCGGTGCCGGGTCCGCGATAGCGCAGCGCGGAGTAGCGTTTCTCATTCAGAAAGGCGGCGCGCTTGTGCAACTCCGCGTCGTGCGTCTTCCATGCGCTCACGGGATCGGCCCTGTTGACGCGCGTCGTGGCGAAGATGGCCTCCCACAGCTTGGCCAGGGCCACGTCGGGCGCGTCGTTGGGGAACACGGCCGCAGCCCAGGCCGGCGTGGCGCTCGAGACGATCGTCCAGTTGATCTCGTGGCGCGTGATCAGTTCAAGCGCAGGGCGATAGGCCTTGGAAACGGCGCGATTGGCGCGGCCGACTTTATCGGGATCCTCATTGGAGAGCAGTGTTGGATCCGCTCCGGCAATCGCCAGCCGCGCGGCTCCGCTCTTGAACGCCGCAGCCATTCCTTCGTAGAGCCATGCGGCCGCGTGGTCGAAGCTCGCCTCGGGTGCGAAACGATAGCGCAGCAGCGTGGACGCATCATCAGCGTAGAGCGTGGTGACGAGCGATGCGCCGGCGCGGTAAGCGTGCTCGGTAATCCGGCGAGCCAGCGGCATCGCGTCAGTTGACGCGGTCATCACCAGCTCCTGGCCGGTCTTGAGGCCAAGACCCACATGTACGGCAACGGCGGCAAGTTGATCCAGGCTTTCGGACTGTGTGCGGGTTTCAGCGACAGCGGTCGGCGTCATCAATGATTCATCCTCGGAGATTCTTCTTATTTCGGCCGCTGCACTTGTGGCGAGCACTCGGCGGCCGTTGACTTCATTCTATGCGGTCAATGACGGCGCGAGTGTGGATGGGGACGAACCGCGCAGGATCGGGGACGAGATGCGCGGAGCAGACACGAGGTTGTGCGCGAAGCACCGCGCGTTCGCGGTCTCCTCGCCTACAATCATCGGTGGATTCTTTCGGCCATTTGAGGGGCCTGTACCGTCATGATGCCATTTTCAATCTGGATGAAGAGGGGAATTCCGGCTTCGGGAATATTGGCTGCATTGTGCGCCTGCGCAGCAGACGTCTGTGCCGCACAAACGCAAACTTCAGCCGCAAGCTTTGGCCCGGACAACCCGTTTTATGCGCCCAGCACGTTGCCGTTCCTCGCGCCGCCGTTCGACAAGATCAAGGACAGCGATTACGAGCCGGCGATGGATGCGGGCATGGCGCAGCAGCTCAAGGAAGTTGACGCGATTGCCAACAATCCCGCGCCGCCCACGTTTGAAAACACGGTCGTGGCGCTGGAGCGTACCGGGCAGTTGCTGGACCGTGCGTTTGAAGCCTACAACTGCGTGACCGCGGCCAACCTCGATCCGGAGCTCGAAAAGGTGCAGGCGTACGAAGCGCCGAGGCTGGCTGCGCAAGCTGACGCGATTCATCTCGATGCCAAACTCTTTGCCCGCATCAAGTCGATTTATTTGAAGCGCCAGTCTCTGCATCTCGATCCGGAGTCGCTGCGGCTGGTTGAGTACGATTACCAGCAGTTTGTGAAGGCGGGCGCCAATCTCTCAGACGACGACAAGGCAAAGCTGAAGAAGCTCAATGAAGAAGACGCAACGCTTGAAAACACCTTCATGAGCAAGTTGCTGGCCGCGACGGAGGCAGCCGCGTATACCACCACGGATGCAAGCACGCTGGCGGGGCTGAGCCAGGCGCAACTGGAGGCGGCAGCGGAGGCGGCGAAGGCCCACAAGGAACAAGGATGGCGCATTCCGCTGCAGAATACGACGCAGCAACCCGATCTGACTGATTTGACGAACCGCGATACGCGGCACGCGATCTTTGAGAACTCCTGGAGCCGCGCCGAGCGTGGCAACACGAACGACACACGTTCGACAATTGCGCGCTTGGCGCAGCTTCGCGCACAGAAAGCTGCGCTGCTCGGGTATCCCAACTACGCGGCGTGGGATCTGACAGACCAGATGGCGAAGACGCCGGATGCGGCTTTTCACTTTATGGATGCGCTGGCGCCTGCGGCCGCGACAAACGCAGCGAGCGAAGCAAAAGACATCCAGGCGTTGATCAATTCTCAGAATGGGGCCCAGCATGGAGGCTTCACGCTGGAGCCGTGGGACTGGGAGTTTTATTCCGAGCAGGTGCGCAAGGCGAAGTTCGATTTGAACGAATCGGAAGAGAAGCCCTACTTCGAACTGAACAACGTGCTTGAGAACGGCGTTTTCTATGCCGCGCATGAACTCTACGGCCTCACTTTCAAGGAGCGGCACGATATTCCGGTGTGGCAGCCCGATATGCGCGTCTTCGAGGTTTACGACGCCGAGGGCAAACCGCTATCGCTTTGGTACTGCGACTACTTCAAGCGCGACAACAAGAACGGCGGCGCATGGGAAGACGTGCTGGTGAACCAGTCGAAGCTGCTCCACGAGCTGCCGGTGGTTTACAACGTGGCCAACTTCGAAAAGCCCGCGCCCGGCCAGCCCGCGCTGCTCACCTTCGACGATGTGACCACGATGTTCCACGAGTTTGGCCACGCACTGCACAGCATGTTTGCGGATACGGAATATCCGAGCCTTTCGGGCACGCAGGTGCCGCGCGACTTTGTCGAGTTTCCGTCGCAGTTCAATGAGCACTGGGCTACGTACCCCGCGGTTCTCGCGCACTACGCACGTAATTACAAAACCGGCGAACCCATGCCGCCTGAGCTAGCGGCCAAGATCATGAAGTCTCAAACCTTTAACGAGGGCTACGACTTCACTGAGATTCTCGAGGCTGCTGAGCTCGACATGCAGTGGCATGTCCTTCCGGCGAGCGCGCCGCTCCAGGATCCCGACACGTTTGAAGTGGATGCATTGAAGAAGAAAGATCTGTGGATTCGCGATGTGCCGCCACGCTATCGCTCCAGCTACTTCCTGCATATCTGGAATGAGGGATACCAGGCCGGCTACTACGCCTACCTGTGGAGCGAGATGCTCGACGACAATGCATTCCAGTGGTTCGAGGATCATGGCGGCATGACGCGCGCCAACGGCGACCGCTTCCGGCAGATGATCCTTTCGCGCGGCAACACCGAAGACCTCGAGAAGATGTATGACAAGTGGCTGGGCGGTACTCCGACGACCGAGCCGATGCTGAAGTTCCGTGGGCTAAAGGAAGGGAACTGAGCGAAGTCACTGGGCTAGGGCGCTCACTATAATCCTTAGCTATGACTGAGCGAGACGCGGCAAAAAAGATCGAGAAGCTGCGGAATGAAATCCGCCGCCATGAGCATCTGTACTACGTGCTCGACGCGCCGGAGATCAGCGATGCCGAGTACGACGCGCTGATGAACGAGTTGAAAAAGCTCGAGGCGGCGAACCCCGCTCTCGTCACGCTCGATTCGCCGACGCAGCGCGTCGGTGGCAAGCCGGCCGAAGGATTCAAAAAGGCGCAGCACTCGCGGCCCATGCTCTCGCTCGACAATGCCTACTCGCAGGAAGAGCTGGCCGACTGGGACCGGCGCGTGCATGAGCTGGCAGGAAACCTGCCGGTGGAGTACACCGCCGAACTGAAGCTCGATGGCCTGAGCGTGGCGCTGGTCTACCAGCCTGGCCCAAACGGCAGCGCGCAGTTGTCGTCGGGCCTGACGCGCGGCGACGGCCAAACCGGCGAAGACGTCACCACCAACATCCGCACCATTCGTAGCGTGCCGTTGACGATTCCGGTGGAGAAGCTGAAGAAAGCAAAGTTGCCGCAGGCATTTGAAGTGCGTGGCGAAGTGGTGATGCCGGAGAAGGCATTTTTGCGCACCAACGAGGAGCGTGAGCGGGAGGGCCTTGCAGCTTTCGTCAATCCGCGCAACTCGGCCGCGGGTGCGGTTCGAACACTGGACCCGTCCCTGGTGGCCAATCGCGGCCTGGTCTTTTTTGCCTATTTTCTGCTGGTGGGCGGAGAGTATTTTGCGGCGGGACAGACGGCGACGCTTGACGCGCTCACGGCGCTCGGTTTTCGCGTCAATCCGCACCGCGAGCGCGTGCGCACTGTCGATGAGATGCTTAAGTTCATTAACGATGCCGAGACTAGGCGCGCATCGCTGGGCTACGAGATTGACGGAGTGGTACTGAAAGTCAATGGGCACGCCACGCAGCAGCGGCTGGGCTACACAGGCCGAGCGCCGCGCTGGGCAATCGCCTACAAATTCACGGCGCAGGCGGCTATCAGCAAGCTTGAAGACATCATGATCACCGTCGGCCGCAGCGGAAAACTCACGCCTACTGCGATGCTCACGCCGGTGTTCGTCGGCGGAGTCACGGTCAGCCGCGCCACGCTGCACAATGCGGACTTTATTGAGCGCATGGGATTGAAGATCGGCGACTGGGTGCGGGTCGAGCGCGGTGGCGACGTCATTCCCAAAGTGGCTGAGGTGGTGCACGATGCCGAACACCCTCGTGGGACTCGCAACTTCTCGTTCCCAGCCAATTGCCCTGAGTGCGGTAACGCGGTCGTGCGCGAAGAAGGCGAAGCCGATTGGCGCTGCGTGAATGCCGATTGTCCCGCCAAGCTGCGTGAGTCGCTGCTCCACTTTGCCAGCCGTGGCGTCATGAACATCGAAGGCCTGGGCGAAGCGGCTGTGGCGCAACTGCTCGAGCGCGGCCTGGTCAAGAGCGTCGCCGACCTTTATTCGCTCACCGAAGAGCAGCTTGTGGGGCTCGAACGCTTTGCGGAGAAATCCGCCCGCACGCTGCTGAACGAAATCGAGCACTCGAAGAGGGCCGGGTTGGCCCGGGCAATCATGGGGCTGGGCATTCGCTTTGTCGGCGAGCGCACCGCCGAGTTGCTGGCCCAGGAATTCGGTTCCATCGATGCCATCATGTCTGCCAGCCGCGAAGAGTTGGAGCGCGTAGAGGAGGTAGGACCGCGCATCTCCGAGGCGATCGAGGACTTCTTTGCACGCCCGGCAAACCGCGCTCTCGTTCAGGCACTTAAAGATGCCGGCGTGAACATGACTGCGCAGAAGAAGCAGCGCACCACCCAGCTTGAGGGACTGACCTTTGTGCTGACCGGCACGTTGCCCAACATGACGCGCGAAGAAGCCAAGGAGAAGATTGAAGCTGCGGGCGGCAAGACAGCCGGCTCCGTGAGCAAAAAGACCAGCTACGTGGTGGCTGGCGAAGAAGCAGGATCAAAGCTCGACAAGGCGCGTGAGCTCAATATCCCGGTCATTGATGAGGATGGACTGAAAGCCATGCTGCAGGGCAAGGCGCCGTCGAAGTAGGTTGTCTGCGCGAAGGTCAGGCACGCATTCGCGCGGCGGACTGCGAACGAGAACAGCTGCTGAAAAACAGCGGCAGCAACGCCAGAAATGCCAACACAACATCGAACCACATGACAACCCTCCTGCTCTCCCAATTCACGCGTGGGAACGGCGACGTGCCGCGATATCCGGACGATTCTCGACGGCGCGCAGTTCGCGCTCGCGCTCCCTCTCCCAGGCTTCGGCGTGCCAGTTCCGCGAACTGTAGCGCGGCTCGACGGGGCCTGGGGGAATTTCCTCGGGTTGTGGGCGCAGCGGCATGGCGCCGATATCTGGCTGAGGCGGAAACGCCGGCCTGGTCGGGACCGGCATTGGCGGAGTAAGCAATCGCGCCGAAGATTCCGGCTCTCCGGTCCGCGCGCGAAGGTCCGCGTCTCGATCCGGAGAAGTGAGAGCTGCTTCTTGCAGACCCTGCTTCCGCGGCGGGTCGGGCTCTGCATGAGCGGCGGCAGAAGTCAGGCTCGTGTCGCCAACAAGCGATGATTCCGCTTCAACAGGCTCCGCGGCGCGGTGCGCCCGCATGTCCATGCATTTGGCCATAAACTCGTCCACCAGCTTATGCAGGCAGGTTTGCCCGCAGAGATGCTTTGCGTCGGTACGCAGCCGGTGGCGCGAAGTCCATCCACCGATGCGCAGCTCGCCAGCCTGTTCGTAGGCAACAAACCAGTGGTTGGTCTGCCGCTTCTCTGTGTCGCAGATGTCACACGAGATTGCCTGCCGGATCACCGCGATTCCCTCAGTCTGCGTGTCCCATATGCCGAGTTGCCATTGCCTGCCGTGACCTTGCCTCCTGTCATCAGCGCCGCAGAAGTCAAGGCGAACGTGCCGGCGCAACCACGGCGGTTTCGAAAATACTGTGTCCGGCGAGAGCGATCGTCAGGGTCGTCGCTCCTTGGGGTCGCGACGACTTGACTGTTCTGAGTGCGGATACGCCATTTCCGAAACCGCTTTTCGGGCGAGAGACTCTGAAAGCCGTCTCCTTTTAGTTCATCGCGCAAAAGAGGGAAATGGACGAGTCGTGCCACTGTGGATTCCGCGTGCGATCCATATTGGAACGCGAACCGGAGAATCGTTCCGAATTGGATGCGAGCATGCCGGGCGTGGAAGCAGAAATCCCGCGGATCAGCAAAGAAGCGCGGACATTGCCGCGCTCCATCAGAATTCAACAATCCATTGGAAAGACGCCGGAAGATCCGGCAGCGCCGTGACTACTGGCCCGTTGCGAAGTAGCCTTTGCGCGCGTGCACCTGGTAGCGGCGATCGTAGCAATAGAGATAGATCGTGCGGAAGGAGCCGTCGGCCGTGAAGTCGGCAGGCGTATAGACGAGCGCATACTGGCTGCGCAACTCCTCTTCAATGGCTTTGAAACTTACCGCCATGTCTTCCACCGACGGTGGGTAGAAGGTCTCGCCGCCGGTTTCAGTGGAGAGCGATTCAAGCACTTTGTCGCCGGGGCCGCGGCTGGGCGTCCAGTTGGTGCTGATGGCGTAGATGATGGTGTCGGCGCGCTCGCACTCCTTGATGGCCTCGGGCAGGTAGACGCGGCTCTGGTTGTCGTCGCCGTCGGAGATGAGGATGATGGCCTTGCGTACCGGTTCCGGCCCGCGCTCGCTGAGCAGCTTGCTCCGGCACGCGGTGTAGACGGCATCAAACAGCGCGGTTCCGCCGCCGGGGCTCAGTTTATCGACGCCGGCCTCCAGCGCATCCATGTCGTTGGTCCAGTCGGCCGTCACCGTCGGTGTCACGTCGAATCCCATCACGAATGCCCGGTCGGCGTGCGCTTTCAGCACCTGCAGCAGAAATTCAATGGCCGACTGCTGCTCAAACTGAAAGCGGGAGCGTATCGAGGAGCTGGCGTCGATGACGATTCCCACGCGGAGCGGTAGATTGATCTGCTGGTGGAACGAGTCAACCTTCGCCGGCGCTTTCTGATTATCAAGGAGGGCGAAGTCGTTCTGGTTCAGGTTTGGAATGTAATGACCGTGCCTGTCGGTGACCGTGAAGATGAGCGGAACCTCGTTGACCTGGATCTTGAAAATCCGGGAAGTGGCATCCGACGGAGTGCTCGAAGCGGCCGGCGGGGCCGCGGGTGCTTTTGCCGGTGCAGCGGCTTGAGCGGGCGGCGGGGTGGAACTTTTTTCTGGCTGCTGACCGAGCACGTTCGTCCAGCAGAACGCACCCGTGAGCGCGACGGACAGAAGCCGCCGCCCCCAACGGCGTGCGACCGTCTGAGGCGTGGAAAGTTGCATCATCATTACTTGTATTCTAGCAATCGCGGAGCTTCCTGGTAGAGTTCCGGGGGTTGACGCCCCGGGTACTTTCGTCAGAGAGAGACGCGGCCTGCTGACTCAAACTGAATTGCAGGTTTAGACTGCCTCCAGCCTGCGAAGGAAAGCAGTCAGATCCTCGGGAAGTGGCGCCTCAAGCTTGAGCAACTTGCCGGTAAGTGGGTGAGCGAATTCGAGCCTTGCCGCGTGAAGGAAGTTTCGGCCCAGGCGCAAAGGCTCCGCGTCGGTTTTTCGGCGAGCTCGCTGCGCCTGCTTGCCTGCCTGCGCGATGAACTGCGCGGCCCCGCCATAAAGCGTGTCGCCCACCACCGGATACCCAATAGACGCCAAATGCACGCGGATCTGGTGCGTGCGCCCCGTCTCGATCCGCACGCGCAGCAATGTGAACTTGCCGAAAAGGGTGGCAATGCGGCGGACGACTTCGTAGTGCGAAATCGCTGAACGCGCATGTTCACTTGGGCGTGTGGTCATACGCGTTCGGCGAACCGGATCGCGGCTGACCCCGGCGCTGATCGTACCTTTTTCGCGCGCGATCGAGCCTTGCACCAGCGCCAGGTAGGTCTTTTGCATGCGGCGGCCGGCAAACATCGCGCCCAGCGCCGCGTGAGCCTGGTCGTTTTTGGCCACGACAATCAGCCCGCTGGTGTTCTTGTCGAGGCGGTGCACAATGCCGGGGCGTAATGCCCCGCCCGTCGTCGAAAGCGCCTCGAACCGGTGCAGCAGCGCATTCACCAGCGTTCCCCGGCTGCGCGCATCTTCGGTCAACCCGGAGCCTGCGTGCACCATCATCCCCGCTGGCTTGTTGATCACCGCCATGTCGTCATCTTCGTAAACGACGTCGAGCGGAATGTCTTCCGGAACTGCCTTGAGTGGCGCAGGATGCGGTTCACCGGTGATGACAATGCGCTCGCCACCGCGCAGCTTGAACGACGGCTTTGCCCGTTCGCCGTCCACCAGCACATCGCCCTGGTCGATGAGGAGCTGCACGCGCGAGCGGCTCACGGACGCAAACTCCATCGCCAGAAAGCGGTCGAGGCGCTGGCCGCGTGCCTCGGCGGGTACGCCAATCTCGCGCAACGCATGCTGCGAGTCGCGCGAAACCGTCATGCCTTGCCTCCGTTGCCCGCGACAGGAACCGCCGGAGGGCCGGACGCGGCCCGATTCTCGACACCATGTGCTGCTCCACGCTCGCGCAACACCAGGGCACCGGCGAGCACCAGCAGAACCGCCGCAATCTGCGGGCCGTCGAGAGCGCCGTGAAACAGCGATCCACGGCCGGCCGGGTCGCGCCACATCTCGGTGAAGTAGATTGCCACGCCCGCACCCATCAGCCCGAGGCCTGCCACGTCGCCCTGGCGTCGCTGAAACGGCAGCCATACATACAGCAGAACGGCGAGCGCAAGAAAGGCCATCGCGTCATATACCTGCACGGGATGCAGTGGAATGCCGAGCGGCGTGCCGCTCCAGATAGCGGCGAACGGGTTGGTGTAAGTAACGGCCCACGGCAGGCCGGGACCGGCTTCAACGCCGTACCCGGAACCGGAGGCGAGCGCGCCGAGCTGCTCAATGGCGAGGCCCAGTGCCAGCGGTGCGGCAAGAGCATCGGCCGTGCCTGCCAGGGCCAACCCGGCGCGACGCGCGTACCATGCCGCACACGCGGCGCCTGCAACCGCTCCCACCGCGGCCAGCAGCGGGTGGTGCACCATGGCGAGGCCAAGCACCCACCCAGGATGGCGTCGCAGCGCATGCAGGTTGACGACGATGAGTAGAAGCCGCCCGGCAATCAGCACCGCAAACAGGCTGAGGATGCAGAGATTCCACACCTTTGCCGGATCCAGTCGAACCACGCGCGCGGTACGTTGTGCCAGCGCCAGCCCGAGCAGGACGCCCAACGCGGCGGTCGCGCCATAAGACGGGATCAGAATGGATCCAACGTGAAAGAGTACAGGATGCACTTCAAGACAGGATAAGGGATTCGGCGATCAGGCACAGCGAACGAGCCGAGCGGCGGGAAAATAGAAATCCGGCCCACTGGGCCGTGGATAATGCGCTGGTGAACCCGTCCTAAGACGGTGGAACTCCCCGCGGTTCATTAGGCATTCCGGACTGGCGGACACGGCACACAGAACCGATTGTCGAGTCGAGCTCCTGTTCAATGAATGTAGGTTCAACCAGCGTTGATCACCCACCTGCTTTGCAGGCCGGTTTCTATTGCGGATAGTAGGGGCGATGCCGATAAATTGCAAGTCTTGTGCAACGTGGCCAATGTGTGGTACGGTCTTGCCCCGGCTTTTTCTGGAACCAATTTCCCGAATCGGTGCGATCTAACGACAATCAGCTATCGGCGGGCTATTGCGCTCCCGCCACCCCTTCAATCGAGAAGTAACCAGGGAGACCGTTACCTTCAGTGACCCTTCAAACACAAATTTGTGCTTGCCGAAGACGCATCGACCATCCATGATTGTAATTAGATTGTAACGGGATTGTAACTGGATTGAATTCGCCACGGCGAGACAACCGCTGAAGTTCCGCTTTCAGGAGACTTACTCCGCTTCCCCCAACGGAGCGTCTCTGGTGATTTCAGTCACTGGATTTAGGATAGTTCCGCTCTATTCTTTTTAGGATCAGGCGCGAACGGGGGAACATGGGCCTGCAAAAGAAGTACCTGAAACGTGGCCTCGGGGCTTGGATGCGATCGCATCGCAAGCACTGGCTGGGCCTTCTTTGTTTTCTGACGGCAAGCGCGATGTTGTTCACCTGGCTCACCGGGTGCAACGCCTCCCTCATGCTCGGCCCCTCGCCACCCGTGCCCGCGAGTACGGTCTCTCCCATTGCCGGTTCGCCCATCCAGCACATCATCGTGATCATGCAGGAGAACCGCAGCTTCGACAACCTTTTCAACGGTTTTCCCGGTGCCGACACCGTGCAAAGCGGAATGAGCAACGGCAAAGTGATTCCGCTGAAGCCGATCTCCCTCGGCGACTCGCGCAGCCTGGAACATTCACATGCGCGTTGGTGGCAGGACTGGGACAACGGCAACATGGACGGCTTCGAGCACAATGGCGGCAGCCCGTCCACGCTGCCCTACTCCTACGTTCCTGAAAAGGATGTGGAGCCCTATTGGAACCTGGCAAGGCATTACGTGATTGGCGACCGCATGTTCCAGGCCAACACCGGCCCCAGCTTTGTGGCGCACCAGTATATGATTGCCGGCCAGTCGGCGAATGTGGCGGAGAATCCCAGTGGTTCAATCTGGGGCTGCGACGCGCATCCGGGAACGACGGCCGCGCTGTTGGGGCCGAACGGAACGGTACTGCCCGGAGTTTTTCCGTGCTTCGATTACCAGACCGCGGCCGATTTGCTCGACCAGAAGGGCGTAACATGGCGCTACTATGCTCCTTCGAGCGGCGACAGCTTCTTCATTCTGTCCGCATTTGACGCCATCCGCCATATCCGCTATGGCAGCGACTGGAACGACAATGTGATATCGCCGTCGAATCGGGTACTCACCGACATCGCTGCCGGAGAACTGGCGCAGGTGACCTGGATCGTGCCCGATTGGGTGCACTCCGACCATCCTGGGTCAGGAACCGAAGGCCCCGATTGGGTGGCTTCAATTGTCAATGCCGTTGGGAACAGCCAGTTCTGGAATTCAACGGCAATCTTCATCTCCTGGGACGACTGGGGCGGATGGTACGACCATGTCGTTCCGCCCAAGATGGATGAGATGGGTCCCGGTTTCCGCGTGCCGCTGCTGATCGTTTCGCCGTATGCGAAGCACGGGTACATTACGCACAACGATCACACCGCGGCCGGATTCATTAAGTTTATCGAACACAACTTTGATCTGGGCACGCTGGGCACGCGGGACGCGGGGGCCGACGCTTTTTCTGATTGTTTCGATTACACTGTGGCGCCCGGTTCGTTTTCGCCCGTTCCAGCCAAGGTGACAGCCGACCGAATCGTGCGCGAGCAGGATAGCGGGCCGCCTGACGACGATTAGACCTGACGCAGGACGGCGGCGTTTCTCATCCCGCCATCGATCCGATTTGTCGATCATCCAAGCCAAGATTTCCCACTCTTTTAACCCCTCCTTCACTTCCTCCTGCTAGCGTCAGGCGTGTAGTCAGTTCGCCCATTCTCCACCCATCCAATTCAGATTCTCGGGAGGTTCTGTATGAGAACGCGTGTTTCCAGCGGTGCGGCTTCGTGCCGATTGTTTTTCATCTCGATCGCCATGCTTTTGGATTCGGCCGCCACAATCAGCGCTTTCCGTTTCAGTTCTATCCCGGCAATCTCGTTGTCTCGCGCACGGTGTATGACAATCGGGGCAGCAATGTGAAAGTCGGCGAGCAACTGCCTCCGAATTGCGCACCCGCCAACTGTGTTACGGCAGTCAGCAATGGCAAATTCCCGTACATCTTCAACAACGCTCCCGTAGACGGCAGCTTCGGCATTACCTCGCGAATCTATCTCGACCAGATCACGCCCTGGGGCTGGCCCGTGAACTCTCTTGAGGTGCCCAACAGCCTCATGCGCGCCATCAGCAGCGCGAGCGACCAGCTAGTCACGAGCTTCAGCTCCAAGTCCGAGCTGGCCCTTCATCTTTCAACCGACGGCCGGTATCTCACTTTCATGGGCTACGTAGCGCCGGTTAACACCCTTGACGTTTCGAACTCAAACACTCCGGGCGCAATTGATTCCACGAACCCGGTTCCGAGCACGTTTTACCGGGCCGCTGCGCGTCTCGACAGCTGGGGGGATTTTGATTTCGTCGAAACCAACGCCTACAGCGGAAATAATGGCCGGGCGGTGATTCTCAGCAACTCTTACGGCAACCCCCTTTTTTACGCTGCTGGAAATGCGGGCAACGGGTCCACTCCTCAGCCTGCGGGCGTGGTCCTCGGCGCGGGAGCGGAGGTTTTTGATTTCGTCGATCAACCTGAGTCGAGGCAGGCTCCGGGCCAGCCCACGCCGGTGGGCAACTTCTCTGTGACTGAGCTCAGTGACAAGGCCGACAAGGTCGGCAAAGACGACAACTTCCGCGGCATCACGATCTTCAACAATGTTCTCTACTTCACCAAGGGCAGCGGCGGCAACGGTGTCAACACCGTCTACTTCGTCGACACTACCGGAAAGGCCTGCCCCAACGGTGTCGGACTGCCGTCCTCATCCGCAACCCTGCCGACTACGCCGTTCTCCTTCGATACCACTACGGGACTGCCCACCAACATGTGCGTGCTGGCCGGATTCCCCACGCTATCCAACAAAAACGGTACTCCGGTCAACTACCCCTTCGGTCTCTGGTTTGCAAATGCCAACACGCTTTACGTCGCCGATGAAGGTGACGGCACGGCCACCTATGACGCGACGACGAATACATACACCGACGCGGCCGCGCAGACCAACGCCGGCCTCGAGAAGTGGGTCTTCAACTCGTCGACCAAACAGTGGGTAATGGCTTATGTGCTGACCAACGGCCTCAACCTCGGCACGCCTTATACGGTCCCAGGCTATCCGACGGGCATCAACTCGGCAACCAAGCTTCCCTGGTCGCCTGCAACGGACGGCCTGCGCAACATTGTGGGCAAGGTCAATGACGACGGCACGGTGACCATCTGGGCCATCACGTCGACGACAAGCGGCGGTGGAGACACGGGTGCCGATCCCGACAAACTCGTGGTGATCACTGACAACCTCGGAAATACCAACGCAAGCAATGCGGCAGGCGAGAAGTTCTACACTCTGCGCACGGCGGGGTTCGGTGAAGTGTTGCGCGGCGTGTCTTTCACGCCGAGCGGCGATGGCGACAATGACGACCACGGCTTCAGCGGCCGGGGATGGTAGACGGGAGTTCGCTAATCGAACTCCGAAACACCGGGCCTTCTTCGCAATCAAAACCCGAAGAGGGTCCGGCGCTCTATCTTTCACGACAGTTGCGCGGATGGCGTCGCGCTGAGGCGCTTGGTCACGATCCAGAGCCGCGCGAGCGTGCCTGCCAATGCGGCAAGCCCTGCGTACCATACCGCGAACACAACATGCATGACCCATGCCGGCGCAACGCCCACCCGCTTTAATAAGCAGGGCAGAACATTCCATGTCGTAATGTGGACATAGTCCCAGGGATCCTCGGTCATGGCGTGATTGTTGAGTCCCCACGCATCCATCTTTCCCAGGGCGAAGGCGACGATGTTCTTGATGCGCAAGGCAATCACGAAGGTCGGGTGACCCAGCGTCTCCATCTGATAGATCTCGAGCGGCAACCAGAAAGCAAGCGAGGCAACCTGCACTACTGCGCTGGCTACAACCAGAAATACTCCGATGCCCCAGACGAACCGGCCGAATCCGTCGCGATAGCGCAGCAGCAGCGGAACCGCCAGCAGCGCCGCCAACTCCACCGACGTGGACACATAACGGTCGCCCCAGGCAAAGTCGCCGCTCCACACGGTATAGCGCGCGTAAAAGCAGATATACGCCAGCAGCATGAAAAGCGTTGCGATCCCATACGCGCGGATGGAGGGGCTGAAGCGCTTCCACCCGATTACGACGATGAGGATGGCGAGGATCAGCAGTGGATCGAACAGAAAGATCGATTTCTCCGGAGCGAACAGCGCGCCGAAAAATCCGGCGTGGAACGGAGTCTCGAAGGGATAATTCGCCGGCAGCGAGGGATCCCGAAGCCGCGCCTCTTTCGCAACCACGCTTACATAAGTGTTGAAGAACGATCCAAATCGATAGAACTGGTACGCGCGGTCAAGCAGGCCAAAGAAGATATAGACGGGCAAAGCAGTCGCCAGATAAATCCGGCACTGGCGCCATAACTCACGGCCGCGCCGTCTTTCCCACCACAGCACAAGAAGCACGAAAAGCCCACCGGCCACCAGATTCAGGCCGGTGGTGAGGCGCGTGAGCAGGTTGAGTCCGAACGCAGCCGAGCCCCATAACAGAGCGCGCCGGCCGCCGGTCTGCAACCACTCGTACTGCCATGAGAAGCCTGTGAGCGTGAGGAGAAAGATATAGTTGTTCTCCATCATGTTCTGCGTGTAGTGCAGATGCGTGGTGCAGATCAACAAAGCAAGAACGCCCACGACGGCATGGTCGACGCTGAAGCCCAACTGCCGCAAAAAACGGAAGCAGACGAGCGCGGTCAATACGGAGAGGAGCATGTTGGTGACGTAACTGACGAAAATGTCGCGCACCGAAGGGTCGTCCCCGTAGCGGCCAAAGATGGGCAGGTGCGCGATCGCGGTGCCGACCATATCCTGCGGCAGCATGAGCAGCGATTGGCCAATGCCGTACCAGGTCTGCAATTTGCCTCCGCGCCCGTGCACTCCGAACTCGGGGTATTCGTCGGGAAACACGGGAGGCGACGAGGTCCACAACGCATGCGTTGCGTTCAGTCGGTGGGTTGTATCAGAGGTTCCCAGCTCGCCGGATTGCACCACGAATGCAATCAGGCCCGCGGCCAGCGCGAGCAGGAACAGCGGATTGCTGAACCAGGGGCGACAGGTGCGCATGGTATTGCGCGTAGATTGAGCATCGTTGTCCATGCTTGCTTTCCTGTATTTTATGCGGGATCGCCGGATGCCGTGCGACGTCACTCACAAGAAATGCGCCGGCAACCGTCTGAGAACTGCGCGGCTAGCTTCGTGATTCGACGGGTGTAGCAAGGCGCGGAGCGCGACGCTTTCTTCCTGTGCCATTGCCCCCGGGCACCGGGGCAGATGCTTGATGCGAAGCCTGCCGCGAGGCTGGGGATTTGGTTTCGCCCAGGGCATGCAACCGCATGAAGTTGGTCGAGCCGGACTTGGTGCGCGTGCCGGCGACGATGGCCACGACTTCGCGCGGGCGCACATAGCCGCCCTTCTCGAGAAGCGTCTCAGCCCAGTGCACCTGCGCTTCAGTGGTGTTCACCCGAGGGCAGTGCAGCGGCGTGGTGCCCCACAACAGGTTGAGCCGATTCACGGTGACTTCGAGCGGGCTCAGCGCAAAGATCGGCGCGCTGGGGTGGTACTTCGAAAGTTGCCGCGCGGTCGAGCCAGATTCCGTGAAAACGGCGATGGCGCGCAGGTCCAGATCGTCAGCCGCGTGCGCCGTGGCCTCGCAGATGGTCTCTGGAATGGAGAGGCCGCTGCGGTGCTCATGGGCCACGATGGTGCCCGATTCCTTCATGTGCAGTTCGGTCTCGGTGATGATGCGCGCCATCATAGCGACCGACGCGACAGGGTACTTGCCCACGGCCGATTCTCCGGAGAGCATCACGGCATCAGTCCCGTCGTAAATCGCGTTGGCCACGTCGGAGACTTCCGCGCGCGTAGGCCGCGGATTCTCAATCATCGATTCGAGCATCTGCGTGGCCGTAATCACAGGCTTGGAGTACTCGGCAGCGCGGCGGATGATGTGTTTCTGTATCGCCGGCACCTTCTCCGGCGGCACCTCAACGCCGAGGTCGCCGCGGGCCACCATGATGCCGTCAGAAACCTGGAGAATCGCTTCAAGATGTTCGACCGCCTGCGGCTTTTCAAGCTTGGCGATGATCCAGGTATCGGCGCCGTGAGCGGCGACGCGGTTGCGGACAAGAGCCACGTCTTCCGCGGTGCGCACGAAGGAGACGGCGATAGCGTCGAAGTCGTGCGCGAGAGCGAACTCCAGATCGATCGAATCCTTCTCGGTCAGCGAGGGCGTGCGCACCAGCACGCCGGGAAGATTGATGCCCTTGCTCTCGCCCAGCATTCCGCCGTTGACAATGTCGCACACCACGTCGTCGCCGACCACTTCGTGCACGCGAAGTTCGATCAGGCCGTCGGAAAGCAGGATCCGCGAGCCCTGCTCCACATTTTCAGCAAGCGTCTTGAACGTTGTGTTGACCGCGGAGGCCGTGCCCGGAACGTCACGCGGCGTGATGGCGAGCCGGTGCCCGGCCTTGAGCAGAACAGGCTGATGGTCCTTGAGCAGCCCCGTGCGGATCTTGGGGCCTTGCAAATCGGCCAGGAGGCAGACCGGCCTGTGCTCCTCCTTGCTGACATTGCGAATCTTCTGGATGACGGCGGCCTTGCGCTCATGCGTGCTATGGGAGAAGTTGAGCCGGAATACATCGACCCCGGCGCGAATCATCTCGCGAATCACGGGCTCGGTGTTCGAGGCGGGCCCAACCGTAGCCACGATCTTGGCGCGGCGCTGCGCGGGGATCTCGGTCAACGTTAGATCGGAAAAAGGCATGCGAGACGTCTCCGCGATCGCTTCAAGTTGCACCAAAAAAGTTTTCGAACAGATGAAAGGGGCAGAGGAGCACTACCGGCTTTATTGTAAATGGCGAGGCAGGGCGCGCGGAGCTGATGCAACGCAAAGCGATCCCAAGCCTCGGCGATCGGGAGTGCCTATACCAGAAACCTCAGGAAATAGAAAACTTAGCTGGAAATTCGTGCGGCATGCTCGCGAGCCTGGGAATGCATCGCAAGTTGATTCTGTCGATCCCAGTAAAGGATTCCATTCAGCTCCGCGCCAAGCAGCACGCTGAACGAAGTGAGATAGAGCCAGACCAGGGTGGCAATGCCCGCGGCAAACGAGCCATAGAGCCGCGTGTAGTTGGCGACGCTGGTCACATACCATCCGTAAACCAGCGTTGCCGGAAACCAGATGATGGTGCCGGCAACGGCTCCCGGCACAACCCACAGCCAATGCTCTGTGCGCCGGGTACCGAAATGGTAAAGGGCCGTGAGCACGGTGATGATGGTCAGGAAGGTCACCGACCACCGCACCATGCGCCAGAAAAAGATGACCATGTGGCGCAGTTCGTGGCCTGCCCGATCGATCATCCACAGTTCGATCTGGTGGCCAAAGACGACAACCAGCGAGGCCAGCGCCAGAGGAACCAGGGCAATGGGCACGAGGAGCAGCGCCCGCGCGCGGCGGCCCCAGAAGGTCCAGTCTTCCGGTGGAAGATGGTACGCGCGGCGAAAACCCTCCATCAGCGAGAGCATCACGCCCAGACCGGCAAAAAGAGTAAGGGTAGCGGCCGACAGGACCAGTTGCATGGAGTGGTGATGATGCGAAAGCACAGACGTTTGCACAAGATCGAGTGTGTCCGGCGGCAAAAACTGCTCCAGCACGGCGCGCGTCTCGCCTACCATCGTGGGCCCCTCCTGAACCTGTGAAACCAGCGTGGTGATCACCAGGACAGCCGGAAAGAACATGAGCATGCCTGAATAGGCGGCTGCTTTGGCCGTATTTACGACGTCATGGGCCAGGGCCTGGAGCAGAGCTTCGCGGATTCGTGCCAAGTAGGGCTTCATTGACGTTATAAGTCAGAGTAGAGCATTTCCCCGGGGTGGAGCGATAAGTGTCTGCGAAAACAATCATCGCCAATCAGGCACAGTAAGGAACTCCATATCAATGCGAGACGCGCCTGCCGCTCGAGAAGATTCGGGCCACGGCGGCGAAAGACAACTCGCTGCCTAAGCCGGGGCATCGAACAGTGGCTGAAGAGCGTGGCGGCTCGGGCACGCGGAGGCGTCGTCCTGTCGTCTTTCAGCCCGTATGGTGGGCGAGGTTGCCGATCGGCTTCTTGCGTTGCAGAGAAAGGAGGGAAGCGGAATGTCACAATTTCGGATGATCAGGTACTCATGCTTGACCTCATTGATAACGGCAACAGCATTGTGGGTGGCAACTGCCGTCGCGCAACAGCCCGGGAGTAATGGATCAATGGGTTCGCCGAACCAACAAAACCCTCAGCCGGGGCAGACACAACCCGGTCAGCCGGGCGCTCCGAATAGCCCGGGCATGCCCAGTGATCGCATGCCTTCAGCGGGAGATGCGACTCCGCAGTCGCTCGAAGATCAGTCGTTCCTGCGCAAGACGCTCGAAGACAGCGTGGCAGAGGAGCAGATGGGCCAGCTGGCGGCTCAGAAATCCCCAAGCGACGATGTGAAGCAGTTCGGCCAGAAGATGGCGCAGATTCACGAGGAGCTGAACAACCAGATCAAGCCGGTTGCGAAGCAGCTTGGCGTCGATGAACCGAAAAACCCGTCGAAAAAAGACAAGCAGGAGATCGAGAAGATGCAGGCGCTCTCCGGCCCCGACTTTGACTCCGCCTTTCTGAAGGCCATGCTCAAAGACCAGCAGACGGACGTGAAGGGCTTCAAGGACGAGGAGCAGTCGGCGCAGAATCCCACGGTCCAGAAGCTGGCCCAGCTCGACGAGCCGGTGCTCAGCCAGCACCTGCAGATTCTGCAACAGCTTGCCAAGGAGCACAACGTCGAGGTGGAAAGCAAGAAGTAGCGAACAGGCAGCGGAGCTGGCGGAATGAGCGCGGCTAAAGATTTGCCGCGGTCCGCAATTTAGCTGGCTCCGCTAACACCGCTAGCCCCGCTGTCGCTACCGATCTGTGCAGGAATAGCAAGGGTCGATGGACGCCTGAATCAGCGGCGTGTCAGCGAGCCGCGCGCCCCGCACCATCCAGCGCACCGCCGGCATGTTGGCGAAGGTGGGCGTGCGCACGTGCACTCGCGCCGGATTCCGCGAACCTTCTTTCCAGCTCACGCTGTACATCACCTCACCCCGTGGCGCTTCCACGCGGCTTGTGGCTGTGCCGGTGATAAAGGCGAACTTGTCGGCGCCCGTTGAGAATTCGCCGGGCGGGATGTTGTTCAGCGCCTGGCGCAGGATTCGGCAGCTCTCCATAATCTCGAGGGCGCGGACGAAGAGACGGGCGCGCACGTCACCGGCCCGCTCGACCGGAACCTCGAACTGCATCTCGGCATAGGCTGCATACGGCGCGTCGCGACGCAAATCCTGATTCACGCCCGAAGCGCGCGCGGTGGGCCCGACCACGGCGCAGGAGACCGCCTTTTCGTGCGTGAGCACGCCGATGCCGGCGCAACGCGAGCGAGCCGTTGAACTGGTGGTGAAGATCGGAATCACGGTGCGCGTCATCTCGCGCTCGAGGTCGTCGATCAGAGCCAGAAGCGCGATCGGATCCTCGACATCGCGGTTCACGCCGCCTACGCAATTCATGGAGTAGTTGACGCGATTGCCCGAGATGGCCTGCAGCACATCCATCACTTTTTCGCGCAGCGCGAAACAGGTCATGAACATGGTTTTGAAACCCATAAGCTTGGAGGCGATGCCCGCCCAGAGCACATGCGAGTGCAGCCGCTCCAGCTCCGCCATGATCACGCGGATGTACGTGGCGCGCGGCGGAGCTTCGACGTTGGCCAGCTTTTCCATGGCCTGGCAAAGCGTGAGCGTATGGATGAAAGAGCAGATGCCGCATACGCGCTCCATGAGTGCGATGACTTGAAAATAATTGCGGGTTTCGGCCAGGTGCTCGATGTTGCGGAAGTTGAACCCTATATGCAGCTCGGCGTCGCGAACGGTTTCGCCCTCGCAGATCATGTCGAGCTTGTAGGGTTCTTCCAGGCCCGGATGGTACGGCCCCATGGGAATCTTGTAACTCACTTTGCCACCTCCTTCTGCGCAGGCACGCCAGTGGGAGCTGCCATTTCGCGCAGGTTCACGCCCGGCTTGTCGCCGGCGCGCAGCAGCAGCGGCTCGTATTCGCGTCCTGTGAAATCGATGGCAAAGCCCTCGTGCACTTCGCGCTCAATCCAGTCGGCAGCCTCGCAAAGATCGTAGATGCTCTCCAGCGTGTTGCCCGCAATCACGAACGGAAAACCGATCAGCCGCCCCTCGAGGTCCCAGTGATACTCGAGCCGGAATCCCTCGGTACCGGGCAACTGGTAAGCAGTAATGGTGACGAAGCGCGCGCCGACGGCGTTCATCAGCACGGCGAGCTCTCGCACGCTTGCGGTGCCGGGGTTCAGCCAGTGCGCGCCGCGGCTTTCCACCCACGGATCGCGAACGCCCAGTGTCTCGCGAATGCTGTCAAGATCGATCATTGTGTGCCTCCGGTCGTAGCGCCGGCCTCCAGGCCGGTGGTCGTGTGGGCGTTCACGCCCGCACTCTTGGCAGGTGTTCCGACACTCGCTTTTGGCGCCGGCGGTCTGCGCGCCACGGTGTAAGACGTTTTCAGCGCGCCCTGCGCGAAATAAACGGGTGGGCACGCCTCTTGCTGGCTCAGCGCGTGTTCCGTGCGCCCTTCCTTGAGCGCGTGATCGATGCAGCCCTCTACGCAGCGGCCGCAGAAGGTGCACTGGCCCGGGTTGTAGCTCCAGGTGAACTCGCCTTTGCCCGCCTTGAACTCGATGGCGCGCGACGTGCATCGGAAGCGGCAAATAGCGCAGCCGGTGCAAAGCTCGGGATCGAATTGAACGAGGCCGCGGAAGCGCGCCGTAACCTTGGGTCGCGCGGGAAAGAGTAGCGTCTGGTAGCCGCGCCGCAGATTCTTCCACATCATGGTGAGGATGTTCATGACCAGAACCTCATGAGAATTGCCGATGAGATGGCAAGAACCGCGAAGATGAGCGTGCACTGCCAGTAGAAGCGCACGCTGGAATCAATGGCCAGGCGCGCCGTCGCTGCGGCGAGAACAGAGAGCAGCAGTACCACCGCGAACGAAATCGCGACGAAGATGCATGCTGCGAGCCACACCGCGTGCACATGTGGAGCGACGAGCGTGGCCACGAGACCCACACCGGCCACCCATTCCAGCCCATGTGCGAGTTCCCACATGGCCAGTTCCGCGCCCGCGTACTCGGTCATCGGACCGGCATAGATCTCCTGCTCGGCGTTAGGCAGCGAGAAGGGATTGATGTGCAGCTTCGCGGGAAGGCAGACGAGGATAGCCACCACGCCAAGCCAGAGCAGCGGTGTTGCGGGCAGAGCCGCAAGCGCCTCAAGCCGGAAGGTGTGCTGCGAAGCGGCGATGGAAACAATGGCCAGCAGAAAGACAATGTTGTAACTGACGCTCAATGCTGCTTCGCGAGCCGAGCCGATCTCGGCGAAGATCGACCGCGACGAGAATCCGGCGGCGATGATGCACACCGAGGGCAGCTCGAGAAGCGCCAGCAGCAGGATGAGGTCGCCCTGGAATCCGCCGGACGACGGCAGCACAGGCAGCAGGCCGACCGCGCCCGCCGCTGCGGAAACCGCGATCAACGGCCACGCGCGCATCAGCATGCCGCCGATGCCCGTGCGCGGCGGTGTCTCTTTGCCGAGCAGCTTCACGAAGTCAAAGAACGGCTGCATGAAGGGAGGGCCAACGCGCTCCTGCATCAGTGCGACTGACTTGCGCTCGACCCACAGGAAGAACCACGCAGCCGGCACCGCGAAGGCCAAGCCGGGAAAGATGAGCAGACGGGCGAGGGCAGTGATTAAGGTCATGGCTGCACCTCCCCAACGAAGGTGACGACGGGCTCAGCGTTTGGTGGATTGTTGCCGCGCTTAGCCAGGATCTCAGCCGCCTTGGCCACGCCCTGGATGATGGCATCAGGCCGCGGCGGGCAGCCGGGAACGTAGACGTCGACCGGCACATGCTTGTCGAGCGGGCCTTCAAGCGTGCGGCTGTCAATAAACACATTGGTCGTAGCCGGGCAGGAGCCGATGGCGATCACCGCCTTCGGACCCGGCACCTGGTCGTAAACGGTTTTCACGGCGCCCACGGCCTTGCGCGTGACCGGGCCGGTGACGCAAAGAATGTCGGCGTGCCGCGGGCTGCCTTGCAGCAGCACTCCAAGCTGCTCGGCGTCATAGCGTGGCGAGAGCGCAGCCACAATCTCGATATCGCAGCCGTTGCAGCTGCCCGAGTTCATATGGAAGAGCCAGGGGCTGCGGCGGCGCGCGGTGCACATCAATCGTCTCCAAAGCTTCATGGCCGCACCCCCGTGAGCATTTGCAGTGCATTCGGCCATATACCCGCGGCGACGAGCAACACTACGAGGACGACAATCGCAGCCTTCAAGGCGAACGGCTCGCGCGCTACAGATGCGGGCGGTGTGTTTTCACCCGGCGGACCCCACCAGTTGCGCGCCAGCGCCATCGCATACGCGATCAGCGCGAAGATTGAAGAGAGGAGGAACAGAGCCAGCGGCACATGGCCCATGCCGAGGGCCGCTGTGTAGAGCCGCCAGCGCCCGACGAAGCCCAGCATCGGCGGTACTCCAAGCATGGCCAGCATGCCGAAAAGGAAGCCAAAGGCGCTGACCGGGTAGCGCATGGCCAGGGCGACCGGCTCGCTTTCGAATTCGCCCGCAGCTTCAGGAGCAGCAAGCGAAATGAAGAGAAGCGCCTTGGCCAGCGCATGCGTTGAAGCTGCGATGATTGCGCCCTGCACGCCGATCACGCTGGCTGACGATACCCCAAGAAGCAGGAAGCCGACGTCCTCGACCGTGGAGAGAACCAGCAGCCGTTTCAAGCTGCGTTGCGTGAGCATCAGCAGCGCGGCCAATAGCGAAGTGAGAATGGCAGCGCAAATCATCAGCGGTAGCGGTGTCAGCAGCCCGGGAATCTCCTGCGTGCCCAGGAGAAACTCGCCGAAAGCTGCCATATCGACCACGGCGATGATCAAGCCCAGCGCCAGTGCGGGCACTTCGTCGGCCAGTGCGAGCAGCCAGAAGCAAAGTGGAATCGCGGCGAGCTTGACGGCAATGCCGGTGAGCAGAAACGCGCGCGCTGAGTCGAGCTGACCGAAGTTGATGAACAGGCGGCTCGCAATCATCGATCCGATGGAGAGGACCACGACCGTCATGTAGGTAAACTTGGCAGCTTGCGATCGTGCCGCGCGAATCACAGGCAGGAGCGACAACGCCGCTCCGAGCTCGAGGCATGTGAGGCGTGCCCAGGGCGCGGACAAGGTGAGTCCGAGAACCGTCAATCCGCCAACAGCCAGCATCGACTGCCAGAGGAGGAGCCCCTTTCGCGGAGCGCTGACGAGTGAAACAACCGCGAGAGCCATTGCCGCCACGGCGATGCCCCACACCAGCATCGGCGGAACCTGCTCCAGCGGAATCACCACCGGGAGGCCTGTGAATGCGGTTCCCGGCAGAATCCACCGGACCAGTCCGAAGACTGCGGAAACAAAGACGAGGAGGAGAATTACGGCATCGCGCTCCATCCAATCGGACGCGGCGCCCACCCAGCGGGAGACCGCCTGAATTCCGGCCCACACACCCAGATACGCGCGATCGACATTGGACCAGCGGAAGAACGACCGCCAATGCTCCTGAAAGATCTCAGAGAAGTCGCCGGCCGTGAGGCGTCCCTGGTCAGAAAGTGGTTCGCCGCCGGTGAAGATGCCGCCACCACCCCACCCCGCAGAGGCGCCGCTTCCCGCGCCCGCCATCACTGCGCCGCCCACTGTCGCCGCTGCCGGCCGCGCAGCATAAGCAATCGCGTAGATCGCGCCGCCGAGCACAACCGAGACCAGCGCCAGCACCAGGCCGCCGGTGGAAGAGAAGCTGCCCGCATCTGCCGAAAGACCAAGCCACGTCACGTGCACGCCCGCGCCCATGCCAAGCGCGGCGAGAATCGGATTCAGGAAATAATTCACAGCCAACTGTGGCGCAACGCCGAGAACAATGCTGCCTGCGGCCAGCAGTCCCATGCCCCACACCATCGATGGCGGCGACTCGTGCGCGTCCTTGGTGTTCTCGGTGGTGGGGCCCAGGAACACGGCGCTGGTAGCCTTCACGCCCATAAACACTGTGCCCAGGCTCGCGGCCCACGCCACCATCGCAGGCACAGCCCATCCGGCCTGCAGCGCCGCGGCATAGAGCATCCACTTGCTGGCAAAGCCGCTCATCAGCGGAATGCCCATCATGCTGCCCACGCCGATCAACCAGGACAGCGTGGTCTGCGGCATCTTTCCGGCAAGGCCGCCGAGCTTATTCATGTCGCGCGTGCCCGATGCGTGCTGCACCGAGCCTGCCGTCAAAAACAGCCCACCCTTGAAGAAGCCGTGGTTCAGGCAATGCAACAGCCCGGCCGTGATGGCGAGCGGCGTACCGATGCCCAGGCCCATCATCATGTAGCCGATCTGGCTCACGGTGGAGAAAGCGAGCATGCGTTTCAGATCGGTCTGCACCATGGCGTACATCACGCCCACCGCCATGGTCACCGTGCCCACCCACATCAGGCTCTCGCCCCACGCGGAGGGCCAAACGCCAAAGCTGTGCATGCGCGCCGCGAGGTAGACGCCGGCCTTCACATAACACGCCGCGTGCAGCAGCGCGCTCACCGGAGTGGGCGCGGCCATGGCTTCAGGGATCCATGTATGCAGCGGTACCTGCACGCTCTTGGCCACCAGCGCGATCAGCATCAGCGCGAAGACTCCGCTCGTCATGCTGTGCGCCACCGCCGGATCGGTCCACAGCGCCGTACCGGCGCGATGATAGATGACCAGAATCGCTGCCAGCAGCCCATAGCCCGCGATGTGCGTCATCAGCAGCACTTTGCGCGCGCCGTTCACGGCTTCGCGGTTGGTGTACCAGAAGCCGACCAGCGAGAACGAGCAGAGCCCCACCACTTCCCAGCAGAGATAAAAGATGAAGAGGTTGGCGCTGAAAACCAGCGTGATGAAGCCGGCGATAAAAACCAGCATCGTCGAGTAGAACCGCGTGGCCGACTTGTCGTGCGCCATGTAGCCGACGGAATAGAGCATCACGAGTCCGCCGATGCACGCTCCCATAAAGGCGAAGAGCACGCTGAGCGCGTCCACATGCAGGACGAAGGCGAGCGGCCCGTCCCACGGAAGCGGCTTCAGGTCGATGCCCTGGCCGCTGCGCACCAATGGCGCAATGCCGATAACCGCGGCAACCGCGGGTAAGCAGGTGAGAAAAGCGAGGATTCCCTTTGTCCGGGCTGAGAAGAGGCGCGCGACCAGAATCTGCAGCGCCGCACCCGACAATAACGCACATGGAGCAATCAAAATCAGAGTCGCTGCGTCCATGCCTTCATGTTGAGCGTGCGGGCGTTACAGGTGATGTGACCGCGCACACACCAAGGAAATCAGGAATTTGAAATCAGTATGCTGATACCGCATTGTGAGATCGAATCGCAGCGGCGGCCGGCGCCGATTTCTCAGTGGTCGCAGGCGCAGCAAACGCGATTTCGCAAGCCCGCGCTCGGGGCTTTCGCCTGCGCCATACCTTGCATGCCCTAAAATACGACGGAAGGTTCAACCGTCATGATTTCTTCTTTGAAGCTCCGCTGCCCCATCCTTGCGTTTTCGCTTTTTTGTCTTGGAACGGCACTGGCCGCTCTGCCCGCACTGGGCCAGCATGGGAAACCGGTTTCGCAACCGGGCTCCAATCTGCCCGCCGCGTCGCGCACCGTGATTGACCGGCTTGAAAGTCTCTCGCAGTTGCCCGTGGGCACGTGGAAGATGCATGCCGGTGATCTGGCCCACGGCGAAGATGTGAACCTTGACGACAGCGGCTGGCAAACGGCGACCATGCGCGCCGACACCTCGATGGATGCCGAGTGGTTTCGCCAGACATTTTCGATTCCCGACACGCTGCATGGCTACGACCTGACCGGCGTGCGCGTCTGGTTCCAATTCCATGCCAATGCCAATGGGCCGATCCCCGAGATTCTCTACTTCAATGGACGTCGCGTGGCCATGGGCGAAGACCTGGAGCCGACTGTCCTGTTTGACGATGCCAATCCAGGCGACAAGGTCGTGGTCGCTGTGAAACTTCTTGCCACCGTTGACGTCAAGCAGTTCCGCGGCGCCACGCTGCGCATCGATTTTCCCGAGAGCCGGCCCAATCCCGAAGACCTGGCGCAGGAGTTCCTGACGGCTGCAGTGCTTTTCCCGTCGATGTCCGCAGTGGCGGGGGTCGATCCGCATGACGTTCTCGTTGCCGCGATCCAGACCGTGAATCTGGACGCATTGGACGCGAAGGACCAGCACAAGTTCGACGAAAGTCTCAAAGCTGCGCACGCCAAACTGGACGCGCTGCTGCCCCTCGAGCAGCAGTTCACCTATCACGAGACCGGCAATGCGCACATCGACGCAGCATGGCTGTGGCCGTGGACCGAAACCGTGGACGTGGTGAAGCGCACCTTTTCCACCGCGCTGCAGCTGATGGACGAGTATCCCGACTACACCTACACGCAATCCGCCGCGGCCTACTACCAATGGATGGCCGACAAGTATCCCGACATCAACGCAGAAATCAAGAAGCGTATCCAGGAGGGCCGTTGGGAAGTGGTCGGCGGCATGTGGGTCGAGCCCGACCTGAATATGCCCGGCGGCGAATCGCTGGTGCGGCAGATCCTGGTGGCCAAGCGCTGGTTCAAGCAGCAATACGGCGTGGATGTGCGCATCGGCTGGAACCCCGATTCGTTTGGCTACTCATGGCAGTTGCCGCAGATCTACAAGAAGAGCGGCATCGACTACTTTGTCACGCAGAAGATGACATGGAACGACACCAACGAACTCCCGTTCAAGCTGTTCTGGTGGGAGTCGCCCGACGGATCGAAGGTGCTCACCTATTTCCCCCACGACTACGTGAACACCACACTCAATCCGGTGCGCCTGGCAAGCGATCTTGCGGTTGCGCGCGAGCGCTCGACGGGCATGACCGACATGATGGACCTTTACGGAGTGGGCGATCACGGCGGAGGGCCCACACGGGCGATGCTCGACGAGGGATTCCACTGGAGGGATCCTAGCGTGGCCGCGGTGGCTGCGGACGGCGGCGCGCCGGTGACGCCAAAGTATCAGTTCGGCACCGCGCAGAGTTTTTTCTCGGCTTTGGACAAGCAGATTGCACCGGAAAGCAAGGTGTGGAATTACCAGTCGATTGCCAAAGGCTATGAGGCTCCGGCAGAAGTGGCGGGAAAAGTTTCGATTCCGACGTGGGATAGCGAGCTTTATCTCGAATATCACCGCGGCGTCTACACCACGCAGACTATGCACAAGCACAACATGCGGGTCTCGGAAGAAGAGCTGCTGAATGCCGAAAAATGGTCGTCCTTAGCGTGGCTCGACGGCAAAAGTTATCCCGATGCAGAGCTCACCGAGGACTGGAAGAAGGTTTTGTTCAACCAGTTCCACAACCTGGCGGCGGGGTCCGGCATAGCGGACATTTATAAGGATGCGCGGCAGGATTACCAATGGGTGCGCATGTCGACGGATGGGATTTCGGCCGCGGCGCTGCACACTGTCGATGCCAGGATCAACACCGAAACCAAGGAGAAGGATTCAGTTCCCGTTATTGTGTACAACCCGTCGGGTTGGGCGCGCTTCGGCGAGGTTCGCGTCAAAGTTCAATTGCCACAGCTCACCCGCGAAGGAATTCGCGTAACCGACCCTACCCGGAACCTTGTCCTTCCTTTCCATGTACTCTCGGCAAACGAGCAGACGGGCGTTGTTGATGCGGAGATAATGGCCCAAAGTGTTCCTCCCATGGGGTACCAAGTGCTGCTGATCTCGCCGGAAACGGCTGCGGATACTTGGCGGCCTGTGTGGAGCGGGAAGGCAGAGCAAACAGCCGATACCATCACGCTAGGCGGTGATCCGCGCGTGGTGATCGACAAACAGAGTGGGTGCATTACGAGTCTCAAGAAATCGGGCGTGGAGATGTTTGCGCCGAACTCCTGCGGCAACCAACTCCAGTTCTTTAAAGATCTGCCGAAGCAATATGACGCGTGGAACATCGATCCCGGCACATTCGATGTCCCACCGATGACCATTGAAAAAGCCGATTCTGTGGAACTGCTCGGCAACGACAAACTCGATCCCGATCCCGCCGTGCGCGTTACGCGCCACTGGCAGAACTCCAAATTTGTGCAAACCATCCGCATTACTGGCGACATCGTCGACATCGAAAATGACATCGACTGGCACGAGAAGCACATTCTGCTGAAAGCCGCGTTCCCGCTCGCCGTTAGCAGCAACTTTGCCACCTACGAAATTCCTTACGGCACCATCGAGCGGCCAACCACGCGCAACAATAGCTGGGAGAAAGCCCAGTTTGAAGTTCCGGCGCTGCGCTGGGCCGATCTTTCCGGCACAGGCCCCGACGGCAAGGTGCACGGCCTGAGCGTGCTTAATAAGGATAAGTACGGCTACGACGCCGCCGGCAACGTGCTGCGACTCACGCTGCTGCGCTCACCCACGTGGCCCGATCCCGATGCCGACCAGGGACATCAGCACTTCCACTACGCGATCTATCCGCACGCAGGCACGTGGAAGGACGCGCTCACGGTGCGCCACGGCTGGGAGTACGACTATCCGCTCCAGGCAGTCGTGACCACGGCCCACCCCGGCTCACTCCCTCCTGAGAACTCGTTCGCGTCGGTGTCGCCCGAAAACGTGGTGCTCTCGGCGGTGAAAAAGGCTGAAGACGCAAACAGCTTGATCTTGCGGGCATACGAGTGGGCAGGGAAGGAGACGACCGCGGAGTTTCATGTGC
The DNA here is from genome assembly GCA_963751285.1 of uncultured Acidobacteriaceae bacterium. GTDB lineage: Bacteria > Acidobacteriota > Terriglobia > Terriglobales > Acidobacteriaceae > Telmatobacter. The sequence continues at coordinate 197,343 of CAVVUE010000028.1, forward strand.
CGCCGGGTGCAACCAGCGCGACGGTCACAAATCTGATGGAACAGCCTGAAGGCGACCCGCTCCCGATCGCGGACAACGTAGTCAAAGTCCCAATTCATCCCTACGAGATTCTGACGATTCGGGTGGATTACCCGAAAGCAGGGAACAGCCAATAGGGAGTAGGCAACAGAAAGCAGAGGCCAGAGATCAGAGAATAGAGAACGAGCCGTCGGCAATCCGCATGCGGTCGGCAACGGAAAGTTCGCATCGGAAACCCGAAAAGCGATTGCCAGAAGTTCCGAGCTACGGGCTACAAGCTACAAGCTCCGGACTGGCCCCTGACCCCTGATCACTGACCACTGACCACTGACCACTGACCACTGAATTTGTTACCCTGAATGCAGCAAGGAGCCTGTACGATGCACATCACTTCCCCATTCTTTGTGGTCCCGATCATCATCGCCGTCTTTGCCGCGTCGATTCTCTGGGCCACCAGCAGCAAAGAAGATAAGCCCTCGGAGCACTGATTCGCTGTCTGTCGCCAGGCAGCCAGCATCCCGCTTGCCGGCGACCGCTATCTTGTAGCGCCGGTCTCCTGACCGACTGTCGTGCGGGCGTCCTCGCCCGCACTCCACACCCATCTCCATTCCCTCAACCCTGCCCGTTCTGGATTGCTCAGCACGTATCGAACTGCACGGTCAAATTCGCCGTCTTCCCGAATCAGCCGATCATAATATTCCCGCTGCCAGAAGGTCCCGATACGCCCGAGGATTTGATTCGCCTTTCTCGCCGTGCACGATTTCCATCCCCGCAGCACATCGGCCAACTCCTGTCCAGGAAACAACCGGAAGATTACATGCACATGATTGGGCATCACGCACCATGCAATCAATCTGTATCGCTCTCCATGCCAAAAACGCAGTGTACGGGCCACCGTCTCGGCTACCCGGGGATCGCGGAGGGGGCAAGCTGCGACTCCGCGATCGAAGTACTCCTCGACCTTCCGGGCACTGTACTCGGCGATAAGTACCTTATGTTCGGGCAGCAGCTTCGCTCCCATGCGCTTCGCTGCCTCTATTACCCGCCGCCGCTCGACAATCTTCTCGAGAACCCGCAGGGGCAGGGAATCCGCGAGGTGGAATGTCACGAAATAAAGTCCGGCTTCCTTTTCCCAATGCGGAAGACGGCCGCGCTGCCGAATCCGCACCTCGCCGAAACGAGGCTGTACCGCACCCTCAACGATGCTTTTGGACGCATTGGGCCCGGCGATTGTTGGCATAAGGGCACATTCTATGCTTGGAGCTCTATTTGTGCGGGCAGGGACGCCCTCACGACAGCCGGCCAGGAGGCCGGCGCTACACGTGGCGTTCTGCCTGTTTCACCATACCGATCAAGCGGGTCCTACGGTCCGGCCAGCAGACTGAGGCTGCACGTTTTCGGGAACCTTTTGCCCCTCGCAGGCGTATAACGTCCCCAGAGGGCGATTGCCATGAGAGGGAACACATTGCTCAACACGGCGGGCTTGGTCGCCTGCCTGGGCTTAGCCGCGAGCCTTTCCGGGTGCAAAATCCACGTGGATAAGGGCGCCAACGGCGAGGACAAGGACGTGCGGGTGGACACTCCCTTCGGCGGCATCCATGTCAACACCGACCAGACCACGGCCGCCGATCTCGGCCTCCCGGTCTATCCCGGAGCGCAGGTCGCGCCCGACAAAGACAATGACAAGTCAGCCGACATTCACATGGGCTTCGGCGAGTGGGAGTTGCGGGTCAAGGTGGTCAACTACTCCACCGCCGACAGCCAGGACAAGGTCGTCGCTTTTTACAAAAAGGCGCTCGATCGTTTTGGCGACGTAATCACCTGCCAGGACAACAATCCCGTGGGCACGCCTACCGCGACAACGGAAGGGCTCACATGCTCCGACAGCGGGCAGAATGTGCAGATCAACGATCACGGCCAGAATTATGGATACCACTCGGGCCACAACGGCTTCGAATTGAAAGCCGGCTCCAAACGCCACCAGCACATCGTGGGCTTTGAGTCTTCAGCTCCGGGCCAGACCCGTTTTGCCCTGGTCGCGGTGGATCTGCCCTCGCAATTCAGCGGGAACTCCGGCAAGAGCGACTGAGATTTTGCGCATCGATAGCTTGCTCGCCGCATCGGCTTTGACCTCTGGATTTGGGGGTTCCGGCGCCTGCCTTGGGAGTACGGTTGCATCGATGGCATACAATGGTCCATCGATTCACATACCTGCAACCGGAGCCCAATCTCATGGCATTCAATCTGGTTCGTTTTCCCGCCGCGGCCCTGTTGGCCGCCGCGCTCCCACTCTACGCCGCCAACAAGCCTAAGCCTGCGCCTGCGCCCACGCCACCCTCGCAGGTCGACCCCTACGCCGAGGTGCAGCCAGCCACCGAATCGCTCGACCTGAACATGTATCAGCGCATTCGCAACGAGGGCCTGAACGACTCGCACGTGATGGAGTTTGCCGGCGCGTTGATGGATGACATCGGCCAGCGGCTCACCGCCTCGCCCACCGCGATGAAAGCCAACGAATGGACGCGCGACACGCTGACCAAAATGGGCCTCGAAAACGCGCACCTTGAAGACTGGGGCGAGTTCGGCATGGGCTGGCAGCAATTGAACACTTGGGCGCGCATGGTGACGCCGGATCCGGCAGTCCTGATTTTGCAGGCAACGCCGTGGTCACCCGCCACCCAGGGCCCGGTAACCGGCGACGTGGTCTACGTCGGAATCCAGACCGACAAAGATTTTGATCAATATAAGGGAAAGCTGGCCGGAAAGATCGTTCTCTTTGGTCCGATGCGCGACGTTCCGCCAGAGGACAAGGCCCTCTTCGAGCGCTACAGCGACCAGGATCTCGACGAGATTGCCAAATATCCGCTGAATGCCTCCGGCCGCGGCGGCCCGGCAGCAGCGACGCCCGACCTGCAAGCCCGCTTGCGCGCCTACGTGGAGCGCACGAGGTTGATCGGCAAAGTTGCGCAGTTCTTTGCCGATGAAAAGGTGGCCGCGGTCATCGAGCCCAGCCGCGATGGCAGCAACGGCGGCGGCTCCGGCGGAACGCTGTTTGACGATAACGGAGCCACGCTCGGCCGCAGGCCCTATCTGGCCAGCGAGCGTGTCAAGGTTCCCGTAGCCGTGGCGGCCATTGAGAGCTACGGGCGCCTTTACCGGCTCACGCAGGATCATGTGCCGGTAAGCGTGGAGATCAACATCGACACCAAGTTTACCGGCGAGCACGAACACGGCTTCAACACCATTGCCGAGATTCCCGGCACCGATCCCAAGCTGAAAGACCAGGTGGTGATGCTCGGTGGCCATCTGGATAGCTGGATCGCCGGAACTGGCGCCACCGACAACGGGGCGGGGACCATTGTGGCCATGGAGGCGGTGCGCATCCTCAAAGCGCTCGACGTGAAACCGCGGCGTACCATCCGCATTGCCTTCTGGACCGGCGAAGAGCAGGGCATCTTTGGATCGCGCGGCTATTGCCGCGACCACTTCGGCTCTGCCAAGCTCTCCACCGCGCCTGACCAGGTGAACCTGCCGGACTACATGCGGCGCACCGAAGGCCCGCTTGAGGTGAAGCCGGAACAGAAGATGATCTCCGCGTACTTCAACGTGGACAACGGCACCGGCAAGATTCGCGGCATCTACACGCAGGGCAACGCCGCCATCGTGCCCATCTTTGAGCAGTGGATCGCGCCGTTGAAAGACCTGGGCGTAACCACTGTGACCGAACGCAACACAGGCGGCACCGATCACTTGAGCTTCGATGCCGTAGGCATTCCGGGCTTCCAGTTCATCCAGGACATGCTGGACTACGAGAGCCAGACGCATCACTCGAACAATGATGTGTATGAGCGCCTGCAGGCCGCCGACCTGAAGCAGATTGCCACCGTGGAGGCGATCTTTGTGTATAACGCCGCCATGCGCGATCAGATGATGCCGCGCAAGCCGCTGCCGCAACCTGACCAGGAAGAAAAACTGCGCGCGCCGATTCCCGATCTCTTTCCGGGTGCAGTGCCACCGCCGGATGCGGGCAAGCCATAGCGTACTACTCGTTGCAGAAGGTCCGCTGAATCCGCTCCGCTTGAGCTCCCGGCGGAGCAAATTTTTTGCCCTCAGCTCTCAGCTTCGCGTGTTTCGTTCATCGCGCTTAGCCGATTTCGCGCGAGAAACGTTCGACAAAGCAACAGACATGAACTGTTAACAGCTAACAGATCGCGAGCAGCGCGAGCGGCTGATCTGTTAACTGCTAACAGGAAGCGCATAATCCGCAATTGCGATCTGTTAACAGCTAACAGAATTCTCATGTTTGCCCCATTTTTCATGCGTGTTCCACGCGTGCCGAGAGCGCTCGCAATATCGTGAAGGTATTCAACAAATTGCGTTACTTTTTCGTCCCGTGTCGTGACCACCATCACAGCGGTGCCCAATGCCAAAGCGCAAAATAACGCGGGCCTGGAGGAAGGCGAGTGCAGCACCCGGAGGCATGACCCGTGATGGGACGAATGACGCCGATGCACATCGCATGGTTGATGTGCAGAGGCGGCTCAAAATGACCTGGAGCGATGACTACCGGCGCAAATGCATGAGCGCCGGGCAGGCGCTGCAACCAGTCGCTTCCGGCAATCGCGTATGGATCCAATCAGGCTGCGGTACTCCTTCTGTTCTTGTTGATGCGTTGGTAGCGCGCGCCAGCGAATTGCGCGACGTTGAAATCGTCCATATGAAGACGCTGGGCAGCGCGGACTACACGCGGCCCGAATATGAAGGTCACTTCCGCCATCGCGGATTGTTCCTGGGCGACAACGTTCGTGAAGCAGTGGCCAACGGCCGCGCCGATTACACTCCCATCTTCTTGAGCGAGATTGAAGGCCTCTTCGAGAGTGGCGCTCTGCCGCTCGATGTCGTCCTCATGCAAGTATCCCCGCCCGACGCGCACGGGTTCGTGAGCCTGGGCACGACAGTGGATTGCACGCTGACCCTGGTGCGCTACGCAAAAATCGTGATCGCCGAAGTGAACCGGCAAATGCCGCGCACACACGGCGAAACCAATGTGCACATAAGCCACATCTCCGCCATAGTCGAGAGCGATCGGCCCTTGCTCGAATTGGAGGCGGAGCCGCTTACCGAGACGCACATGCGCGTGGGAGCCAATGTGGCCTCGCTGATTCCCGATGGAGCTACTCTGCAGACCGGCATCGGCGGCATCGCGGATGCGGTTCTGCGCTGCCTCGGCGACAAGCACAACCTGGGAATCCATACCGAGCTCGTCCCGGACGGCGTGGTCGATCTGATGGAAGCGGGCATCATCAACGGCGAGCGCAAGACTCAGCATCGCGGCAAAGCTGTGGGGGCGTTTGTGCTGGGCTCGCAGCGGCTGTTTGATTTCGTTCATGAGAATCCGAGCTTCGAGTTCCGGCCCATCAGCTACACCAACGATCCGTTTGTCGTTGCGCAGAACGACCGCATGGTGGCGATCAATGGAGCGCTGCAGGTGGATCTCACGGGGCAGGTGTGTGCCGACTCGATCGGCACGCGGCCGTACAGCGGGATTGGAGGCCAGATTGACTTTATTCGTGGCGCGGCGCGCTCGCGTGGTGGCGTGCCCATCATCGCGCTGCCATCGACGGCGAAGCACGGCACAGTGTCGCGCATTGTCCCGGTTTTAGATCCTGGCGCTGGAGTGGTAACGTCCCGCGCCGATGTTCATTATGTGGTGACCGAGCACGGCGTCGCTTATCTGCATGGAAAGACGCTGCGCGAACGCGCCGAAGCGCTGATCGCGATCGCGGAGCCAAAGTTCCAGGCTGAGCTCGAAGATTTTGCCGTGCGCGCGCATTATTTGGAGCGCAAACCGGCCGCAGCATTGGTTTGAGCTGCGGAACTCCGGAGGGGATAACGAAGATGACCGACGCAAAGAAGCCAGATCGGGGCCTGTTGCGGATCGATGCGGACGAGTGCAAGGGCTGCGGCCTTTGCATCGAATCCTGCCCGCCCAAGGTGATCAGCATGAGTGAGCGGCTCAATCACTACGGCTACAAAACGGCGCTGTATGCGGGCGCGGGCTGTACCGGCTGCGGCATCTGTTTCATGATCTGCCCGGAGCCGGGAGCGATTACGGTGCTGCGGGTGGTTAACCCGCGCGCCGGCCTGGCGGCCGGGGCAAATGTTTCGGGTCAGGGGGCGGCGTCATGCGCAAGCAACTGATGAAGGGCAACGAAGCCATCGTCAAGAGCGCCATCCTCGCCGGCTGTCGCGCGTTCTACGGATATCCGATTACGCCAGCGAGCGAGATTGCCGAAGCTGCTGCGGTCTTCATGCCCAAAGCTGGCGGCGTCTATGTGCAGGCTGAGAGCGAAGTGGCGGCGATCAATATGCTCTACGGCGGGGCGTCGGCCGGCATTCGCGCCATGACCGCGTCGAGCGGCCCCGGCATCAGCCTGATGCAAGAAGGCATCAGCTACATGGCCGGGGCGGAGTTGCCCTGTGTGATCGCCGACATTACGCGCGGCGGCCCGGGCCTGGGCAACATTGCCGCCGAGCAGGGTGACTATCACCAGGTCGTGAAGGGCGGCGGTCACGGGAATTACCGCACGATCGTGCTGGCTCCGCACTCCGTGCAGGAGATGGCCGACCTGACAGCGCTGGCCTTTGAACTGGCCGACCGCTATCGCAATCCGGTGGTGATCCTGGCCGATGGATTCGTGGGCCAGATGATGGAGCCCGTCTCGTTTCCCCAAAAAGCGATCGAATCGCCGATGCCGCCGTGGGCCGTGGCCGGCACCGTGGAGACGCGACCCAACATGATCAACTCGCTGCACATGGATGTGGACGACCTGGAGCGGCACGTTCGCGCGCTTGAGGCCAAATACAAAATCGCCGAGCAGCGCGAAGCGCGCGCCGAGGAGTGGTGCACGGCCGATGCGGAGATCGTGCTTGTGGGCTACGGTATCGTGGGCCGCATTTTGAAGGCCGTCACTGCCGAGGCTCGCGCAAACGGCCTCAAAGTGGGCGTGCTGCGGCCCATCACGCTGTATCCGTTCCCGGTGGTGCAATTCCAGCGGTTGGCATTCAATGCGCGCGCCTTTCTTGTGGTTGAAATGAGCAACGGCCAGCTCGTTGAAGACGTGAAGCTGGCGCTGAACGGCTCTCGCCCGGTCGAATTTCTGAGCCGCGTGGGTGGCAACGTGCCGTCGCACGAAGAGGTGCTGAATTTCGTTCACGGGTTGGCACGGCGAACCGTGGATGAGGAGCGGATGGCAAATGTCTAGCGAGCATGTCACGAGCGCCGAATCGTACCAGGGCACGACTTCAGTCGTGCCGGACGAGGCCGAAAAACCGGCGAGCTTTAGCCCCAGTGAAAGCGCGGACCCGACTCTCGAATACACAGTCGCGCACGGCAGGGCCAAGGCCTTCTACAAGCACTACGAGCGCAAGGACGAACTGCAGCACCAGACGCACTATTGTCCCGGCTGCGGCCACGGCACCGTGCACAAGATGCTGGCCAGGGCCATCGACGATCTGGGCGTGCAGGACCGGACGATCCTCGTCGGGCCGGTGGGCTGCTCGGTCTTTACCTATTACTACTTCGACGTGGGCAACGTGCAGGCCGCGCACGGACGCGCGCCGGCCGTGGCCACGGCGATGAAGCGCAGCCGTCCCAACAGCATCGTGATCAGCTACCAAGGCGACGGCGATCTTTCGGCCATCGGTTCGGCGGAGATTCTGCATGCCGCCAATCGCGGCGAAAACATCACGGTGATCTTTGTCAACAACGCCATCTACAGCATGACCGGCGGGCAATGCGCGCCCACCACGCTGCTGGGCCAGAAGAGCACCACCACGCCGGACGGCCGTAGCGCCGTTACGGAAGGCTATCCGCTGCACGTCAGCGAGTTGCTCAGCACGCTTGAAGCACCCGTCTATATTGAGCGCGTTGCCCTTGGCGACAACAAGCAGGTGGCGCAGGCCTCGCGAGCCATCAAGCGCGCGCTGGAAAACCAGGTGCGCGGACTGGGCTTCAGCCTGATCGAAGTGCTTTCTCCGTGCCCGACCATCTGGAAGATGACGCCGGTGGACGCGCAGCGCTGGGTCCACGATGTGATGGAGAAGACCTTCCCGCTTGGAGTGTTTTGCGACCGCACGAAAGAGCGGACGCCGCAGTCACAGGCCATGGAAAGTTCTGCCACGACTGCTCCTCAACCGAAAGCTGCGCCGCCGCTTGAGGACATTCCGCGGATTCTCGGCGTCGCGGAAGAGGATTTGCCCGAGGGCAACGCGCACGCCGTAGTGTCCAAGCACGATATCGATCTCCAGGTACGCATCGCAGGCTTTGGCGGGCAGGGAGTTTTGCTTCTCGGCGAAGTGTTGGCCGAAGCCGGCCTCGATGCCGGGCTCGAGGTTTCGTGGCTGCCTTCGTATGGTCCCGAGATGCGCTCGGGCACGTCGAACTGCTGCGTGCGGATCGAAAGCGAAACCATCGACTCGCCGCTGGTGACTTCGCCCAATATTCTTGTTGCCATGAACGAGCCTTCGCTGCGCAAGTTCGATAAAAGCGTGCGCCCTGGCGGGTGGGTGATCTACAACGGCGACGAATTTCCCGCCGACTGCGCGCGCGACGATGTGCATGTGCTCGCCTTGCCCTTCACGCATCTGGCCGACGAGTTGGGCGACACGCGGGCCTCGAACATGGTGATGCTGGGAGCGTTGCTTGAGATCACAGGCGTACTGCCGCAGGCCAGCATTGACGCGGCATTGCGCCGGCTGGTGAAAAACCCGCGCTGGGTGGAACTGGACGAGCACGCCATGGCGCGGGGACGGCAGCTGTACAAAGAGACGCTCGCGGAGGTGTGAAATGCGTGCCGATGGCGATCCAAACATGATTGTTTATTTCGGCGGGCAGTATGTGCCCATGCGCGAGGCGAAGGTCGGAATCCTGACGCATGCCTTGCACTATGGAACCGGCGTATTCGAAGGGATTCGCGCCTACTGGAGCGAAGACGAGCAGGAGCTCTTTGTCCTGCGCGCCATGGAGCACTACGAGCGCTGGAAGAAGAACAGCGGAATCCTCCACATGAATTTGCCCCCGGCCGAGGAGTTGTGTGCCATCACAGCGGAACTCGCGCGGCGCAACAATCTCCGCACCGATCTCTACATCCGGCCGCTGGCCTACAAGTGCGCTGAGCGCATCGGCGTGGCCATCGACGATCAGGACGCCTTCGCCATCGTGGCCCTTCCCTTTGGCGAGTATCTGCACAGCGAGAATGGCCTCCATGCCGGTGTCAGCTCATGGCGGCGCATCGACGATAATGCCATTCCGCCGCGAGGCAAAATCTGCGGCGCCTACGCCAACAGCGCGCTGGCCAGTGACGATGCGCGGCGCTGCGGCTTCGATGAGGCCATCCTGCTCAATGAGAGCGGCCATGTGACCGAGGGCGCAACCTGCAATCTCTTCATGCTGCGCAAAGGGCGTCTGATCACACCTCAGGTTACGGAAAACGTTCTCGAGGGCATCACGCACGATTGCGTAGCCGAGCTTGCGCAGCACGAACTTGCGCTCGAAATTGTTGAGCGGCCCATCGACCGCAGCGAGCTGTACATCTGCGACGAGCTGTTCCTGACCGGAACGGCTGTGGGTCTCGCTCCCGTGGTGCGCGTCGATCATCGCGCCGTTGGAGACGGCCAGATCGGCGCGGTTACGCGGCGCCTGCGGCAGTTGTACTTCGACGCCGCGCGTGGCCATCTGCCGCAATACCGCAAATGGCTGCTTCCGGTTTATGGCAGCGGGCGTGTCAGGCAGGATGCGGCGCGAATGAAAGAACCGAGTTTCGCCTGAGCGAGGGCGGAGGCGCGTGCCCCAGGCTTCAGTTTTTACAGCTGGGATATTGCCCCGTGCGGCGCAGGCCAGGAGGAAACACGAATGCCAACAGCAGTGCTTCAAAACAACGCGTATGACGTGGCCATGGAGAACTTTGATACAGCAGCAAACGCCATCGGCCTCGACAAGAATACGCGCGAGATGATCAAGTATCCCGAACGCATGCTCACGGTCAGCGTACCGGTGCGCATGGATGACGGAACCATTCACCGTTTCGAGGGCTTCCGCGTGCAGCACAGTTCGGTGCGCGGACCCGCCAAGGGCGGCATCCGCTACCATCCGCAGGTAACACTCGACGAAGTGAAGGCGCTGGCCACGTGGATGACGTGGAAGTGCGCTGTGGTGAACATTCCGTTCGGCGGTGCGAAAGGCGGCATTACCTGCAATCCGAAAATAATGTCGCCCGGCGAACTCGAACGTATGACGCGCCGTTACACCAGCGCGATTCTTCCGCTCATCGGGCCGGAACAGGATATTCCCGCGCCCGATGTCTACACCAACTCGCAGACCATGGCCTGGATCATGGACACCTACAGCATGACCAAGGGCTATATGATCCCAGGCGTGGTTACGGGCAAGCCCATCAGCCTGGGCGGCTCGCTGGGACGTAACGAGGCCACTGGCCGCGGCGTCTTCTTCACCATCGAGTGCGCCTGCGAGCATCTCCATATGTCTCTGAAGGGCGCAACTGTTGCCGTGCAGGGATTCGGCAATGCCGGCTCGATCGCTGCGCAGCTGCTCTACGAAGCGGGTGCGAAGATCCTTGCGGTCAGCGACTCAACCGGCTGCGTCTACAACCGCGACGGCCTCAACATCCCGGAACTCATCGCCATGAAGTCGCTCTGCGGCCACGTCGACGGATTCCCGGAGAGTGAGCCGATCCTGCCACACGAACTGCTCGCCATGCACTGCGACATCCTGATCCCAGCCGCGCTGGAAAATGCACTTCATGCCGAGAACGCGGGCACGGTGCGCGCGAAGATCATCGCCGAAGCAGCCAACGGGCCCATTACGCCTGCAGCTGACAGAATTCTCGAGAGCAAGGGCGTTTTTGTGATCCCGGATATTCTTTGCAACGCGGGTGGAGTCACCGTGTCCTACTTCGAGTGGGTGCAGGACGAACAGCACCTGTTCTGGGAAGCGGCCGACATCTACAAGCGCCTCGATCGTGTCATGAAGACGGCCTTCCGCGATGTGCTCAAGATCCATCTTGAGAAAAACGTACCGATGCGGATTGCAGCCAACATGCTCGGCATCGGCCGCGTGGCCGAAGCCGTGCAGATTCGCGGAATTTATCCGTAACCTTTAGTTGGCAAAACTACCCGCCCCATCCTTTCCGCACCGCTCGAGGGAAGGATGGGGCACACACCTTCCTCTTCGTGTTCTTGTACAATTCAGGTGGCATGACACCGCGCTTTCCGCGGCAGCTTTTCATCGCCTGTTCATCCGCACGACATTCAATAGTCTATTGAGGGTCATCCCTGATGCCGCCGAAATTTCCCTTTTTCGCATTCGCCGCAACCTTTTTGTTCGGCTCGAGTTCTCTTTTCGCGCAGAACATCAATCTGCCTTCAAGTAAAGAATTGATCGGCGATGCGCCCGGCCACCCCCAGCGCCTCAACAGTCTGCCCATCTCCATGGCCGTCTCGCCTGGCGGCCGTTACGTCGTGACGGTGAACGCCGGTTACGGCACCTACGAGTCACAGTATCAGCAGTCGTTTGCCGTTCTTGACACACAGACGGGCGCGCTTGCCGATTTTCCCGATGCGCGCACATCCATACGGGCGAAGCAAACGCTCTACTCAGGGCTGGCCTTCAGCCGCGACGGAACCCACATCTACGCCAGCATGGCTTCGCTCCAGGATCCCAAGGGCGAGAATGAAGGAGATACGGGCAGCGGCATTGCCGTTTACAGTTTTACCGGCGGAAAGATCGCGCCGGAGCGGATGATCCGCCTGCCCATCGTGCAGCTTCCCGGTGGGCGCCAGACCCTTTTGCCTGCGGGAAAGCAAAGCAGCGAAGGCGTGCCATATCCGGCGGCAATCGCCGTGCTGGGCGAGCCGGGCCACGAAAAGCTGCTTGTCGCCGAAAATCTGACTGATGACGTCGTTCTGCTCGATGCAGCGACCGGCGCGATCGAGAAAAGATTCGATCTCTCCGAGAGCGATGCGGTGCCGTCAACCTATCCCATCGCTTTGGCCGTTACCAAGGATGAAAAGCGTGCGTTCGTCGCGCTGTGGAATGCATCGGAGATCGTGGAACTCAACCTCGCCCGCGGCGCCGTTACACGCAAGCTGGCGCTGCTCAAGCCGGCCGACCCGCTGGCGCCGGGAACACATCCCTGCGCCTTTGTGTTTTCGCCGGACCAGAAGACGCTTTACGTGGCGCTCGCCAATCGCGATGCCGTTGCGGTTGTTAACGTTGGCGGTGGGCAGTTCCAGGTGAAAGGTTATTTTGACACGCGCCTGCCCGGCCAGAGCTACTTTGGCGCCGAACCCGACGCGCTCGCGGTGAACGCCGATGGCAGCCGGCTGTATGCAGCCAACATGGCCAGCGACGCGGTTGCGGTGATCGACACGAAAAAGCTCACCGCGAAGGCCGCAAAGGCCGGAATGGTCGAGCCGGACGCATTTGTGCCCACGGAGTGGATGCCGGTTTCCATGGCCTTCCTCCCGTCGCCAACAGGCGGCAAGCTCTACGTCGCCACAGCGAAGGGGAAGGGAACCGGGCCGAACAACGTTCCTCAGCCTCGCGTTGAAACCGTGGACCGGAACTGGATGGCGCGGCCGAATACCTACATCGCAACACTGCTCTATGGCTCGCTGGCATCGATCGAAGAAAGCGACATCGCGCGCAATCTCCCCTCCTGGACCGCGAACGTGATCGCCTCGAATCGCATGAAGGCCGCGCAGGAACAGATCACCTTTGCCGACGGTACGCACGACCGCATTAAACACGTCATCTACATCATCAAGGAGAATCGCACCTATGATCAGATCCTCGGCGACCTGGAGGAGAACGGCAAGCCGGTAGGCGCCGGCGAAGCAAAATGGGCGATGTACGGCGCGGCCGTCACGCCCAACGAGCACAAACTCGCGTTGCAGTTCGGCGTGCTCGACAGCTTCTTTGATTCCGGCGAAGTTTCTGGCGACGGCCACGTCTGGTCGACGGCGGCCATTGGCACTGATTATCTCGAAAAGACCTGGCAGCAGAATTACCGCGGCTCACAGCGTCCATACGACTACGAGGGAGTGGTGGCCGACGGCTACCCATTGCTGCAAAAGATTCCCGACGTGAATGCGCCCGCCAGCGGATACCTCTGGGGAGATCTGGCCGCGCACGACAAGACCTACTACCACTTCGGCGAATTCATTTCGTCCCGGTTCTGCGGTCAGGGTGCAGTGCCCGATCCGACGCTCGGCGCAATGTTGGCCGGCCCCAATTGCGCGGTGAAAAGCATTGCGCCTGGCGAACCAATTCCCGCGGCGTGGGGCGGCGGCGTGAACAAGTGGCCGTGGCCGATTCCTGTGCTTGCTTCCGACACCCCCACCAAGGCCGAGCTGGTGGGTCACTTCGCGGCGGAGTCTCCGGACTTCAATCTCATGGTTCCTGACCAGATCAGGGTCAATATTTTCCTGCGCCATCTCAAGCAATGGGTTGCCGACAAAGAACAGGGCCACGACACCATGCCGGACTTTGTGATGCTGCGCCTGCCCAACGATCACACTGCGGGAACGCGCCCCGGCGGGCCTTCGCCCAAATCCTCTGTCGCCGACAACGATCTTGCCGTTGGCCGAGCGGTCGAGGCCATCTCCCATTCGCCGTACTGGAACGATACGGCTTTCTTTATCCTCGAAGACGACGCGCAGGCCGGCGCCGATCATATCGACGCACATCGCAGCATCGCGCTCGTCATCAGCAAATATGTGCCGCACTCGCCGAACGGCGGCCCATTCGTTGACAGCCACTTTTACTCGACCGTAGGCGTGGTGCGCTCTATGGAAGCACTGCTCGGCCTCCCGCCCATGAACAATAATGACGCCTTCTGTTCGATGATCTCTGCGCTGTTCACAGGCCCCGGCGATCAACCGCCGTATACGGCAGATTACTCCAATGAGCAAAATGGGCTGATCTATGCGGCGAACCCGAAAAATGCCGCAGGCGCGAGCGCCAGCATGAAGATGGACTTCAGTCACGCCGACCGTGCTCCAACCGAAAAACTCAACATCATTCTGTGGAAGGACGCCATGGGCAATGCGCCCGTGCCCGCGATGCTCAAGGCGCATTCCAAGAAATCAGCAGACGATGACGACGATTAGGACGGCGATACCCAGCCAGGATCCCGCTGCGGGCGCCGCCAGGCAAGTTCCGCGAGCCGCTTTGATCGGCGTCAGACTCCATTAAGTCTGTTGACGCCCGGCTCGCCCTCGCCCCTCTACTCACGTTTTTCCCGTATTGTGTGACAGCCCGCAAGCCCGGCGATTATTCTGTCAACGGCAAATTCGCTGCTCAGGGAGTCTTCCCCATGGCGCAATCCGTTGCTGTTCCCGGTGTCGAGTTCCTCGCACCGGTCGACGAAAGCTACGCCGCGATTCTTACACCGGAAGCGGTGGCCTTCGTTGCTGACCTTCAGCGCACGTTTAACACACGGCGCAAGGCGTTGCTCGACGCGCGCCATGAGCGCCAAAAGAGGATCGAAGGCGGCGAGAAGCCCGACTTCCTCAAGGAAACGAAACAGATCCGCGACGCCGAGTGGACGGTGGCACCTTTGCCCCAAGACATTCTCGACCGGCGCGTCGAGATCACTGGTCCCGTCGACCGCAAGATGATCATCAATGCGCTCAACTCCGGCGCCAAGGTCTTCATGGCCGACTTTGAGGATTCGAGCACGCCCACCTGGAACAACCTGATTGAGGGCCACATCAATCTGCGCGACGCCATTCGGCGCACCATCACTTATTCCGATCCATCGTCCGGAAAAGAGTACAAGTTGAACGAAAAAACGGCCGTCCTGTTCGTGCGTCCGCGCGGCTGGCACCTTGAGGAGCGCCACGTGCGCGTTGATGGCGAACCGATGTCCGGCTCGATCTTCGACTTTGGGCTCTATTTCTTCCACAACGCCAAGGAGCTGCTCAATCGCGGCAGCGGCCCTTATTTCTATCTGCCCAAGATGGAGAGCCATCTCGAAGCACGATTGTGGAACGACATTTTTTTGCGCTCCCAGGAGAAGATCGGGCTGCCGAATGGCTCCATCAAGGCCACCGTGCTGATCGAAACCATCTTGGCCACGTTTGAGATGGACGAAATTCTTTATGAACTACGTGAACATTCGGCAGGCTTGAACTGCGGCCGCTGGGACTACATTTTCAGCTTCATTAAAAAATTTTCCAGCGATCCGCACTCCGTCCTCCCCGACCGCGCGCAGGTCACCATGACCACGCATTTCATGCGCAGCTATTCCAGGCTCGCCATCAAGACCTGCCATCGGCGCAACGTGCACGCAATGGGCGGCATGTCGGCGTATATTCCCGTGAAGACCGACCCGGTGGCCAACGAAAAAGCCATCGCACAGGTGCAGGCTGACAAGGAGCGTGAAGCCGGCGACGGCCACGACGGCACATGGGTGGCGCATCCCGGGCTTGTACCCGTAGCCATGGAGATCTTCGATCGCCTGATGCCGCAGCCCAACCAGATCTCGAAGCAACTGCCTGACTACAACGCCACCGCCGCGGACCTGTTGCAGGTTCCCGAGGGCACCATCACCGAGGCCGGCCTCAAGCAGAATGTCGCCGTCGGTCTCGGATACCTGGAAGCATGGCTGCGCGGCATCGGCTGCGTGCCGCTCTTCAACCTGATGGAAGACGCAGCCACCGCGGAGATCAGCCGCGCGCAGCTTTGGCAGTGGTTGCACAACCAGGCAAAGCTAAGCGACGGCAGGGTCGTGGACGCGCCCCTCGTGGAAAACGCCATCGCCAACGAGCTGAGCCGGCAAAAGTCACAAGTGGATGCTGCGCGCTACTCCGCCTACGAAAAAGCGGCGAACCTGATGCGTGACCTTGTTCTCGCCCCGCAGTTCACTGAGTTCCTTACGCTGCCCGCCTACGAGCGCATCCTGAAGGACGAGCGACTCACCACTGTCTAGCAACGGAAGCGCAAGCGGAGCGGGCTATTTTGCGGCATCGGGCGCGCCCTGCGTCATGGCTTGCTGCGATTTCAGGCTTGATACCGGAATCTCGACTGCCCCCACGCGATCGCTGTTTGCATCGTAGACTCCGACGCGCAAAAAGTAATCTCCCTTCAGGGGCGCTTCAATGGTCTGGCCGACGCGCAATCCACGATCGAGAATTGTCGCGTATCGGTCCGCTGGGAAATCCAGGCTCATGCGATTGCTCGACGAATTCGCCAGGTGCCCGTCGCTGTCGTAGACAAGCGCCGCAAACTCGAACTTGCCATGACGCACGCCGTCGCTCGTCGAAGTGAATAGGACGTTGTGAACGTCCACGACTTCAACCAAGTTGTAGCGGCGGTAAGGCGGTTTTTTCATCAGTTTGGAATCCGGCTTGGTTCCCTGAGAAGGCTCGTTGACGGGCTTTTCCTCGGCCGTCGCCTGCACACTGAGCAGCAACTGCGTTGCCGCGGGCGAACCAAACATCATTGCCGCCTAAATGGTGGATTGCGGCAGCACCTTCTTGCCGCGCCAAACGTCCTGAGGATTGTCGGCAAGATAGGACTGGCGGTAGGACAAGTGCAGGTCCGGCCGGTCCACCTTTACTTCGATGCGGCGATATGTGCCATCGAATTTTTCATCGGGCGGAGCGTAGGCGAATGTGTAGTAATTCGACCCGTCACTGACCGTTTTCTCGACGGCTTCCTTCAATCCGTTCGTATCGAAAAAGGCTTTGCCGCCGGTATTGTCGGCAATCAAGCTCATGGTCGCGTGTTCGGCGCCCGTCTTCACTGCAAAATCATGAGCTGCCTGCTCTGCAGCGGGGCGCCTACCCCCGTCTTCATGCAAAACGCCGGGCGCCACGCTTGGCCCGCCACCTCTGGCGCCAAATATCAGGTTGCTTCTTTGTGTTGCGCTGAAAGCGGGATTGTTAAACAGCTCCCGGCCATCTATCGGATAGACTGCGACCTGGCTGCGTGCCAGCAGTTCGGTTGCCTTGCGCAGCTCGTCCTGGAAATCGGCGACGGCCATGAAGGGCTGCGCTTGGGTTGGGTCCGGGATGAAGTTGAGAGGGAACGATCCGGAGAACCAGATGAGGTTTTTTCGTCCAGGAAGGCCTGAGAGATAGCGCGCCAATTGGCTCAAAGCCAACGTCGTGTATTGGACCCGCTGCGCCGTCTCGGCGATCTGATTTTCCAATTCAAATTGGCGCAAATGCATAAGCATCAGCGCGATTCCAGGATCGCCGGTGTTCAGGTTCTCTGCTACGAACTCTGACATTTTGGGGGGCAGTTCGTCAGATACCGGATTATCGAGTCGCGGCGAAGCGCGGATCAACTTCTTGCTTGCATCGATCGCCGCAGCCAGCACCCTGGGATCCGTGCTGAATCCTTGCAACATGTAGAGCTGACCGCTCAATCCGAAGACAGCAATCGGGATTCCCGGCGGGAGCGTCTTCAGATAGTCGAGCATCTGGTCGCGCATCTCAGCCTGGTCAGTCATCGGCGTGTTCAGGGCGTCGAAGAGCAGGATGTTCAGCGTATCCGTGGTCGGCGTCGCCACCATGTTGCTAAAAACATTCGATCCCAGGTCCGGCAATTGGTTTATCTGGACCGTTTGCCCGGCCGGCAGCGCCGTATGCTCCTCGAAGTTCTTGAGCGCGACCGTGTTGCCGTTCTCCGTCACGGTCAGGTCGGTGGGCTTGAGTCCATGCACTGGATTGCCGTTGTGGTCCAGAACCACCAGGTCCTCAAGCACCAGCGGAACCTGCACCTGCAACTGGTATTTTGACGTAGCCGATTCATTGCCGGCGGTCGCAGGTTGTTGGCCAGAACTCCGCTGTACGACCCAAAGACAGGCTGCCAGAATGATCATCATGCAATACAGCGAAAATTGCGGCACACATCTCCACCTCCGATCGAACACGAAAACACCTCCTGAAGATTGTGGTTGGAATGATACTCCTGAAACCGGTCTCCAGAGATCGGCGGGGTCCGAGCTACCGGGAGCCCCATCGGCCTGTAGCTTCATGAGACGTTAGAGGCCGCGAGAGCGTGAATCGCGGGCCCGCCAGCCAACGGTTCACAGGGTGGGATAAACGGGTCAAAATGCCCCCCGAACGGCGCAGCCCCCTCGCAACTCCTTGGCCAAATCCCGCCCCAAGCTGGTAGCTTGAAAGAGAAGGATTTTCTTTTCCCGCAATGGTTTCCAGTCCCTACTTTTCACTGGCGGTTTTGTTTGTTGCGGCGCTTGCATTTGGCCTGGCTCCGCTAGGGCTGGCTTGGCTTTGGGCGCGGCTGTTTGCGCCGCCCAAGCCGAACGCAACCAAGAATTCCATTTACGAGTGCGGTCTGGTCTCAAAGGGCGATGCCTGGGTGCAGTTCCGCTCGGCCTATTACCTCTACGCCATCATCTTTCTCATTTTTGACGTGGAAGCCGTTTTCCTTCTGCCCTTTGCAGTGGCGTTTACAGGGCTGAGCGCCGCGGCCTGCATCGCCATGCTGGTGTTTGTTCTCCTATTAGTAGAGGGGCTCGCCTGGGCGTGGGCCAAGGGCGTGCTGACGTGGGCGTGAGAAATGTAGGGACCAGGGAATAGGGAGCGTTTTTTGTGCGCTCGATGAAGGATGAACTCTTCGAACAGCATTTTACTGATCGCTGACCACTGACCACTGACAACTGGAGCGAAGCGACCGATGGATCAACAATTGAAGATCGAGCTGGGCAAGCAGGGCGTCTTCGTCACCACCATTGAGGAGCTCTACAACTGGGGCCGCCGCAGCTCAGTGTGGCCCATGCAGTTCGGCCTGGCCTGTTGCGCCATTGAAATGATCGCCACCACCATGGCGCGGTATGACATGGCGCGCTTCGGCGCCGAAGTCTTTCGGCCGTCGCCGCGGCAGGCCGACCTGATGATCGTCTCTGGAACGGTGACCAAGAAAATGGCGCCGCAGGTGGTGCGGCTCTACAACCAGATGGCCGAGCCGCGCTACGTGATTGCGATGGGCGCGTGCGCCATCTCGGGCGGGCCCTTCAAACAGGGCTACAACGTGCTCAAAGGCATCGATCGCTACATCCCGGTGGATGTGCATATTCCCGGCTGCCCGCCCCGGCCTGAAGCGCTGCTGCAGGCATTCATCACACTGCAGAAGAAAATTGACGGGCAGCATCTGACCGGCGAGGATCGCCCGCGCTTTCTCAATCCCAATGCCCAGGGCGAGTTTCCCGTGCCGGACCAGGGCGAACATGATTTAGAGCCCACTTCAAACACCGGAGTTTGGCCGGTGCCAATCACGATTCGATAAAAGCAGGGACCGAGAGAACAAGCGACCAAGGGAACAAGAAGGCAGGGGTTGAGGGAGCATTGGCCGGAGACCAGGGATCACAAAGCAGCCCGCAGCGAAGGACGCGTGGCTAAGAGCTAGAAGCTAATAGCTAGGAGCTGTTTTTGCAGTCTGTCGAAGAAATCAAGGCGGCAATCGAATCGGCCGTTCCGGGCGCTGGAGTTGAGCTTGTGCCCAACCCCGGGCCGGCAGCGCAGCACTCACTCCGCATTGCACCGGAGCGCGCGATCGACATCGCACAGTTCCTTCGCGACGATCCCGAACTCGCCCTCGACTTCCTCTCCAACGTAACCGGAGTTGACTGGCCCGACAAAGAGATCGCGGAAAAAGTGAAGGTAACACATGAAGTAAAGAAAATGGTCGATGGCCCCGACGGCAAAGTCGAGCAGACCGTCCAGGAAACCGTTGACGAGACGCGAAAACGCATAGAGCCGGGCTGCCTTGAAGTGGTCTACCACCTGTATTCCATCGCGAAGAAGCATGGCCCGCTTGTGATCCGCATGCGGACGAAGAACCGCTCGGACCAAGTGGAATTGCCGTCGGTCACACCCATCTGGCGCTCGGCAGAGTTCCAGGAGCGCGAAGTCTTCGACCTCTATGGAATCGTATTCACTGGCCATCCGGACCTTCGCCGGATTCTCATGTGGGACGGATTCAAGGACTATCCCATGCGCAAGGATTACGTTGAGCCCGACGATTTTGAGTACGAGCCCACGCCGCACGATGAGGTGCTCAAGCGCGCTCAGGAGCACAAAAGCAGCGAACAGGGAGCAGGGATCAGGGATCAGGAACGAGTCGCTGAATGAGCCTCGCGGAAACAAAATCGGAGAAAATCGCGGGCTGGAACCGGCCGCCGGTCGTTGAACCGGATGGCGAAGGCGAACTCCTCGAAGTCGCCATGGGACCCCACCATCCCTCGACGCACGGCGTCTTCCGCATGGATGTGGCCCTCGATGGCGAGCGCGTCATCCGCCTCAAGCCGGTCTTCGGCTACCTGCATCGCAACCACGAAAAGATCGCAGAAGGCGCATCCTATCTGGCGTCGATGCCGTATACCGATCGCCTGGATTATTTCTGTTCGCTCACCAACAACTGGGCATATGCGCTGGCCGTGGAAAAGCTCGCGGGCCAGGAGGTTCCTGAGCGCGCCGAATACATTCGCGTCATCCTGGCCGAGCTCACGCGCATTCAGAACCACGCGTCGACCATCGGCTTTTTACTTCAGGAGATGGGTGCCAGCGGCACGCCGCTCATGTACGCCTTCCGCGAGCGTGAAAAAATCCTGGACCTCTTCGAGTCGCTCACCGGCTCGCGCATGATGTGCAACTACATGCGCTTTGGCGGATGCCGCGTCGACGTTTCCACTGCCTGGCTCGATGCCACGCGCAAAGTTGTCGCCGGGCTGCCCGGGTTTGTCGATGAGTTCGAAGCGCTGCTCACGACCAACGAGATCTTGATGGCGCGTTGCCAGGAAGTTGGCATCCTCAAGCCCGACCTGGCCGTCAACGCCGGCATCAGCGGGCCCATGCTGCGCGGTTCAGGTGTCAATTACGACATTCGCAAAGTCGACCATTACGGCATCTACGACCGCTTCAAATTCCGTGTGCCGCTGGGCGACCACGGCGACATCTACGACCGCTACATGGTGCGCGTGCTTGAAATGCGCGAGTCCATCACTATTCTCGACCAGGCGCTCCGTGACATTCCCGCCGGGCAAATCATGGATCCCAAGGCAAAAATTCGTGGCTTCCGTCCCAAGCCCGGCGAAGCCTACGGCCGTATCGAAGCGCCCAAAGGCGAACTTGGTTTTTATCTCATCAGCGACGGCGGGCCGAATCCGTATCGCTATCGCGTGCGCCCGCCGAGCCTGATCAATCTCACGGTTCTCGAAGACATGTGCCTGGGCCAAAACGTGGCCGATGTTGTGCTGATCTTCGGCAGCGTCGACATCGTGCTGGGAGAAGTTGATCGGTAACAACCCAAGCTGCTAGCCGCTAGCTTCTAGCTACTAGCTTGATTGTGGTGGAGAGTGAAGCAACAGGTGAACTGCAGAAGAGCGCAGGTACAGCGGTCGCTTGAGGTACGAAAAGCTGAAGGCTGGGAGCTGGAAGCTAGGAGCTGTTTTCATGCTGGGTGAAGGCATTTTGAAAGGGATGGCGGAGACTGCGAGGAACTTCTTCGGCAGTTACGTCTCCAAAGAGCGGCTCACGACGGTTGAGTACCCCGAAGAGCGGGTGCCCACCGTCGAGAACGCGCGCGTGTTTCCCTTTCTGGTGTACGACGGGGCCGACTGGGAGGCGGGAATGCGCTGCGTGGCCTGCCAGATCTGCGAAAAAGAGTGCCCGCCCAAGTGCATCCTGATTGACAAGAGCAAGGACAAGAAGCCCGACTACGTCGGCAAGCCTCAGTTTTATCCCACTCGCTTCGACATCGATATTTCCGTTTGCATGAGCTGCCAGATCTGCGTCGAAGTCTGCCCGTTTGAAGCCATTAAAATGGACACGCAATTTGAGTTGGCTACCGACGACCGCTTTGCCGGATTGCTGCTCGATCGCAAGGAGCTCGCAAAATCCAACGAGTACTACCACGCGATCCATCCCACCGAGGCGACTGAAGTGGACTCGCGCCTGGCCGAGGAAAAAGCCAAGGTTGAAGCCAAGGCGAAGGCCGCGGCCGAAGCTGCCGCAGCCAAAGCCGCAGCGGCGCCGAATCCCGCACCACCCGCCGACAAACCACCCGCTGGAGGAGGACACTAGCTCATGGCCGGAAAGCTCGACCAGATCTTCATCCTCTTCCGCGACTGGCTCGTGCATTTTCTGCCCGCCGCGCTTCGTCCCGCCGCAGAAGTCGTCCTCAGCGTCATCGCCATCGTGTGCGTGTTTCCGGGCCTCTTCGCGCTCACCACGGTATTTGAGCGCAAAGGACTGGGCCGCATCCAGAATCGCCTCGGCCCCAACCGCGTCGGGCCCTTTGGGCTGTTTCAGCCGGTCGCCGACGGCATCAAGGCGCTCATCAAGGAAGACATTGTTCCGTTCAGCGCCAATGCCGTGGTTCACTTTCTTGCTCCGCTGGTGCTTGTCGTAACTGTTTTCATGGGCTTTGCCGTGTTACCCATGGGCCGCAACATGGCCCTCGTCAACATGGATTCCGGCCTGCTGTTCTACTTCGCCATGGGCGCGGCGACGGAGCTTTCGGTTTTCATGGCCGGCTGGTCGAGCCGCAACAAATATTCGCTGCTGGGCGCCATGCGCGCAGTGGCGCAGATGATCAGCTATGAAGTCGTGCTGCTGCTTTCCGCCGTCTCCGTGGTCATGATCTCCGGCACGCTCTCGTTGCCCGCGATTGTTGCATCGCAGAACACCTACTCCGGCATATGGCCGCACTGGTACATCTTCACGCCCTGGGGCCTCGCCGCGTTTGTCATGTACGCCATTGCCGGCACGGCCGAGACCAATCGCTCCCCCTTCGATCTGCCGGAAGGCGAATCAGAATTGGTCGCCGGCTACCACACCGAATACTCCGGCTTCAAGTTTGCCTTGTTCTTCCTCGGCGAGTACCTCGCCATGTTCTCCATCTCCGGCCTGGGCACCACGCTGTTCCTTGGCGGCTGGTCCGCGCCGTTCTCCTTCCTCACTTTTGTTCCTTCGTGGATCTGGTTCTTCAGCAAGGTGATGGTCTCCATCTTCGTCTTTATCTGGATGCGCGGCACGCTTCCCCGCCTGCGTCAGGACCAGCTGATGAACTTCGCGTGGAAGTTCGTCCTGCCCTTCACGTTGCTCGATCTGCTCGTCACCGCGCTGTGGCGCTTCATGGGCGAGGGATGGGCGCGCTGGGTTGTGTGCACTGTGATTCTGGTAGCAGCTTACCTGGTGATGGGCCGCATCGGCATGCGCAAAGAGCGCTTCGGTCCCAGGAGCTACCGCTATGCTGAGTAGGGGATTGAATCGATGAGCCCGATCTTCTACATCCTCGCGGCGCTCACCATCGCCGGCGCCCTGGCATCCGTTACGCTCAAGCATCTGGTTCACTGCGCGCTCGCCGTCACCGTCGCTTTTGCCGGCCTGGCGCTGCTCTTCCTCCAACTCGACGCGCAGTTCGCCGGCTTTGCGCAGATCCTGGTCTACATCGGCGCCGTCGTCATCCTCATTGTCTTTGCCATCCTGCTTACGCGCGGTTCGGATCTACCGAAAGAAGGGGTCTTCAGCAAGACGTGGCCCGTGGGCCTGCTCATCGCCGCTGCAGTTTTTGCGGTGCTGGGATGGGCCGTGCTCCAGAGCGTGCGCGCGGTGCCGCAGCAGGCCGCCGTGCCCGCAGTTACTGTGCGCGACATCGGCATCGCCCTCGTCGGCCGCTACGTGCTGCCGCTCGAAATCGTCGCGCTTCTCCTCACCGCAGCCACCATCGGCGCGGTCATCGTGGCCATGCACGAGAAAGTGAGACCCCGATGATGGCCGCGACGCCGCTTGCCGGTTATCTTCTCGTTGCCGCGCTGCTGTTCGCCATCGGCCTCGCCGGCGCGCTCACCCGGCGCAATGCCATTCTCGTTTTGATCGGCATCGAACTGATGCTCAACGCTGCCAACTTGAATTTGATTGCCTTCTGGCGCTACGGGCAGCATCCCGAAGCGCTCACCGGCATGATATTCGCCATCTTCTCCATCGCCGTGGCCGCTGCTGAAGCCGCCGTCGGCCTCGGCCTCGTCATCTCCATCTATCGCCACACCAACACCGCCGAACTCGACAAGATCAGCAGGATGAAGGGTTGAACGCGTGATCCAGGAATCGGCTGCATTCACACCACAATTCGGCGCCTCCGCGATCACGCGAATCCTGTGGCTCATCCCCGCTGTGCCGATCCTCGCTTCCGGCGTGATTGCGTTCATGAAGCAGTCGCAGCGCAAGCCGGCTGCAACATTGGCCATCGGTTCGCTCAGCTTTTCGCTGCTGCTCTCGCTCATTGCGTTTGGCCACGTCCTCGCCGGGTGGGCGCATGGCGCTGTTGTGCGCGAAACCATCAACTTCGCCTGGTTCCACTTTGGGCGCACGAGTGTTGACCTCGGCTGGGTGCTCGATCCCCTGGCCGCCGTCATGCTGGTGATGGTCAGCTTCGTCGGCCTGCTCATCTTCATCTACTCCGTGGGCTACATGGCCCACGACGAAAACTACACCCGATTCTTCTGCTTCCTCTCGCTCTTTGCGGGAGCGATGCTCGGCGTCGTCATCTCCAACAGCATCCTGCTGCTCTTCATGTGCTGGGAGATTGTCGGACTCACCTCCTATCTCCTGATCGGCTTCTGGTATCAAAAGCCCTCCGCCGCAGCGGCCGCAAAAAAGGCTTTCATCACCACGCGCTTCGGCGATGTTTTCTTCCTTCTCGGAATCGTCTGGCTCTTCGCGCAAACCGGCACGTTGCTTTTCTACAACCACGGCGTCGGATCGCTCGAAGGCCTCGCGCTCGCCAACCTGCTCACGCAGCACGCAGGCCTCGGCCTAAGCGCTGCCGGCGCCATCGGCCTGCTCATCTTCGCCGGAGCGGCAGGCAAGAGCGGCCAGCTTCCATTGCACGTGTGGCTGCCCGACGCCATGGAAGGCCCTACACCAGTCTCGGCGCTCATTCACGCAGCCACCATGGTTGCTGCCGGCGTGTACCTCATCGCCCGCGTGTATCCGCTGATGCAAATCGGCGCCGGGCCCAACGGAAGCACGACGGCCCTCACCGTCGTTGCCTGGGTCGGAGCGGCCACTGCGGTCTTCGCCGCGCTCATCGCCGTCGCGCAAGACGACATCAAGCGCATTCTTGCCTACTCCACCATCTCGCAACTCGGCTACATGATGGCCGGCCTCGCATTCGGCGGCGTGGCAGTGGGCATGTTTCACCTGATCACGCACGCATTCTTCAAAGCCCTTTTGTTCCTCGGCGCTGGCTCGGTGATTCACGGCTGCCACGAGGAGCAGGACATTCGCAAGATGGGCTGCCTGCGCGTCGACATGCCGTTCACCTTTATTACCTACGCCATCGGCATGCTCGCGCTGTGCGGTTTCCCCATCTTCTTTTCGGGATTCTGGTCGAAGGATGGCATCCTCGAAGCCGCGCACTCGTGGAATATCTCGCAGGTCCCGTTTTATCTGCTCGCCTTCGGCGCTCTGCTTACCGCTTTCTATATGACGCGCCAGGTATGCTACGTCTTCTTCGGCTACTGGCGCGGCCACGAAACAGCGCATGAGAGTCCGGGTGTGATGATCCTGCCCATGGTCATTCTTGCGTTCTTCGCCATGGCGCTTGGCCTCATCGGCACTCCCGCGTGGCCGTGGTTTCACGCATTCCTCGACAACCATGCCGCACCATTTAGTTTTCACGGCTTTGCCGAGCCAGGTCTTGGCTGGTTGATGCTTGCATCTTCTCTTATCGTCTTTCTCGGCCTCGGCCTGGGCTGGAAATTCTACGGCGACAAATCGACCGAACCCGAAGAACCGGACACCCTCGAGAAATCCGCGCCGCAGGTGTGGGCCGCACTTCGTAATCGATTTTATGTCGACGAGTTCTATGGAATGACGGTGATTGCCTTCTACGAGTGGTGGGCGCGTGTGGCCGACTGGCTCGATCTCCGCTTGTGGGGCGGCATCGTCGCTGCGGTCGCGTGGCTCTTCGGCCTCTGGGCGCGGTTCAATCGCTTGCTCGATGTGGAATGGGTCGACGGTAGCTTCGACAAAACCTGCGACGAGCTTTCCAGCGGTGGCGGCCTGCTGGCGCGCGTACAGAGCGGCCGCGTGCAGGATTATTTGCGCATCCTCGCTGTCGCCGTCATCGTGCTCGCCGCAATTCTTCTTTGGAGCAGCCGGCCATGAACGCAGCGACGACCGGATTTCCGATTCTCACGCTCCTCACCTTGCTGCCGCTCATGGGTGCGGTCATCGCGCTTTTTGCAGGCCGGCACGCGCGCGCCGTAGCCATCATCACCGCGCTGGTCTGCCTCATCGTCTCGCTTATTATCTGGACGCGCCTGCCCGCCGACGGCAGCATCGGCCTCGTCGAATTGCATAATTGGGCGCCGTCGCTTGGCGTCGAGTACCACCTCGGCGTCGACGGCCTTGGCGCGCTGATGCTCGTGCTTTCCGCCATCGTCACGCTCATGTCGATCGACGCGGCGCATCGCGTGCACCACATGCCCGGACTCTTTTTTGGCCTGGTGCTCATGCTTGAAGCCGGCCTCTTTGGCTCGTTCACCGCGCTTAATTTCTTCCACTGGTTTTTGTTCTGGGAGTTGAGCCTGATCCCTGCGTTCTTCCTCATCAAGCTGTGGGGTGGCCCGCGTCGCGGTCCGGCGGCCACTCAGTTCCTCGTTTACACCATGGCCGGATCGGTGGCGCTGCTGGTCAGCTTCCTCGCCGTCTTTCTTTCGACGGGCGGCGCAAACGCGCCGGGCACGATGGATTTTGTCGAACTGGCGCAGTTGGCCTCATCGGGCGTTCTCACGCAAATGGTCACAGCGCACCTCGGCGCCGTGATGCCGTGGCTCGCCATCGGCGTGCTTGCCGGCTTTGCGGTCAAAGTTCCGCTCATGCCGTTCCACACCTGGCTGCCCGCCGCATACGCTGAAGCTCCATCACCGGTCACGATGCTGCTCACCGGCGCCATGTCGAAAATGGGCGTCTATGGCCTGCTGCGCATCGCCATCCCGCTTTTCGGTGTACAGATCGCCGCCATGCGCACGCCGCTTCTCGTACTCGCCGTCATCACCGTGGTGATGGGCGCTTGGGCCGCCGCGGCGCAAAAGGATCTGAAGCGCATCTTTGCGTACTCCTCGGTAAATCACCTCGGCTATTGCCTGCTTGCCATCTTCGCGCTCGCCATTCCCGCCTCCGGCGCAACAGCACAGGCCAGCCAGGCCGCGGCGCTCAACGGCGTCATCCTGCAAATGTTCAATCACGGCCTCACCGCTGCCACCATCTTCTGGTTCATGGCCATCATCCAGATGCGCAGCGGTGGCTTGCGCGGCATCGACGATTTCGGCGGGCTGCGCAAGCCCGCGCCAATTCTCGCCGGCCTGATGGGCATTGCGCTGTTTTCGTCGCTGGGCCTTCCCGGCCTGAATAGCTTTGTCAGCGAGTTCCTCATCTTCCGCGGCGTGTTTCCGCTTTCCTGGGTCGCTGCCACCATTTCCGTTCTCGGCTTGCTCATCACCGCGGCCGTGCTTCTCACCGTGATCCAGAAAGTCTTCAATGGCCCCGTGCCGGAGCACTGGGCGAAATTTCCTGATCTGCATCACGCCGAGTGGATGGCCCTCGCACCTGTGATTATCCTCATGTTCCTTGTGGGCCTCGTGCCACAAGTAGTGCTGAGCAACATCAATTCGACCGTCGTCCACCTGCTGGCGCACTGGAGATTTTAATGTTGGCTTGGGCGATCTACATTTCGTTTGCCGGCGCGCTCGTCTCGGCGCTCCTGCCCAGGGACAAACCCGCGCTGGCGCGCCGATGGGCGCTTGCCGTGGCCGTAGCAGGTCTTGTGATCGCCGTCGTGGGCTACGCCGGGGGCTTCGGCCAGGGCCGCGAAGTCATCGTCGACGCGCTCTGGGTGCCGTCGATGGGCATCCATTACATGCTCGCCGCCGACGGCATCAGCCGCGTGCTCGTTCTGCTCACCGGCATCGCCGCAGTGGCCGGCGTTTTGTTCAGTTGGAACGTCGAGCTCCGCACCAATCAATTCTTCGCCTTCTACCTCGCGCTCATCGGCGGCGTCTACGGCGTCTTTCTCAGTTTCGATTTCTTTCTGCTCTTCTTCTTTTACGAGATCGCCATCGTTCCCAAGTATTTTCTGATCTCCATCTGGGGTTCCACGCGCCGCGAGTACGGCGCCATGAAGCTCGCGCTATACTCGTTCGTCGGCTCGGCCATGGTTCTGATTGGGCTGCTCGCTGCATACGCGACAGCAGGCAGCCATTCAACTGCTCTCCTCGATCTCGCGCACGCCGGCCTCCCGCCCAGCTTCCAAATGTGGTGCTTCCCGCTC
The DNA here is from genome assembly GCA_963751285.1 of uncultured Acidobacteriaceae bacterium. Classification (GTDB taxonomy): domain Bacteria; phylum Acidobacteriota; class Terriglobia; order Terriglobales; family Acidobacteriaceae; genus Telmatobacter. The sequence goes on from CAVVUE010000028.1 coordinate 225,748, forward strand.
GTCTTTGTCGGCTTTGCCATTCTCGCAGGCATGTGGCCCTTCCACACCTGGGCGCCCACCGGCCACGTCGCCGCGCCCACCGCTGCATCCATGCTGCTCGCCGGCGTGGTCATGAAGCTTGGCGCCTACGGCTGCCTGCGCGTCGCCATGGGCGTCTTTCCGCACGGCCTCGATCCCTGGGGATTCAGCTTCATCGGCATCGGCTCGTGGCGCGACGTCTTCGCCTGGCTCGCGGTCATCGGCATCGTCTACGGCGCGCTGGTGGCGCTGGCGCAATCCGATTTCAAATTCGTCATCGGCTACTCGAGCGTGAGCCACATGGGCTTCGTGCTCCTCGGCCTCATGACACTCAACCAGATCGGCCTCGATGGCGCAGTGCTGCAAATGTTCTCGCATGGCGTCATCGCCGGCCTCCTGTTCGCCATCGTCGGCCGCATCGTCTACGACCGCACCCACACGCGCCAGTTTGCCGAGCTCGAAACCATGCACCTCTCGCGGCGATTGCCGTTTGCCGCGTGGGCATTCGTCGTTGCCGGCATCGCATCCATGGGCTTGCCGGGATTTTCAGGCTTTGTCGCCGAGCTGCAGGTGCTCGTCGGCTCCTGGCGCGCCAATCCGTGGTGGACCGTGGTGGCGGGCGTCGGCATTATCGTCGGCGTCGCGTACATCTGGCGCGCGTTGCAAAAGGCGTTCTTCACCGACGCGCTGCCCACCCCGCATGAGCTTGAATCGGAGGAGGAGCACAAGTTCGCGCCGATCTGCTGGTCTGAGATGACGGGTGTCGCGCTGCTCCTCGCCTCCACGCTCGTCGTCGGCATCTATCCGCGCATTCTGCTCGATCAAATTGAACCGGCCGTGAAGGCGCTGCTTGCGGGAGGGATGCGATGAACTACCTGAATCTCTTCCGCTCCACGCTGCCTGAAACCGCGCTCGAAATCGCCGCGCTGCTCGTGCTCTTCGTCGATCTTGGATTCTTGCGCAACGCCGCGCGCGCAACGCGTATCGCCGTCGCCGCAGTGCTCGGCATCGCGGGCTGCCTTGCCGCGCTCTGGGCCGTCTCCATCGCTGGTCCGTTCAGCGCGGGCAATGATCTGCTGCTTTCGGCTGGCGGCTCGGCCGGCGTGGCCCAGGTAGCCGTCCTTTTACTCACCGCGCTCACGCTTCTGCTGCTCATCGATTCCGATTTCACGCGCAACCCCGGCGAATATGTCGCAGTGGTGCTCATGGCCGCGGCAGGCGGTTTGCTCATCTCTGCCGCGCAGGATCTGCTCGTAATCTTTGCGGGCCTCGAACTGCTCTCGCTCAGCCTCTACATCCTCACCGCATTCGCCAAGCAGTCGGGCAAGAGCGCTGAATCGGCGATCAAGTATTACGTATTTGGCGCCATGTCAGCCGCTTTTCTGCTGTTCGGCTTTAGCTACCTCTACGGCCTTACAGGATCGACCAATCTTCACGAGATTGCGCTTGCCGCAGCGGTGGGCCGCGCGGCCAGCGCCACTCCGCTGCTCTACATCGCGTTGGTCATGGTCGCCGTGGGCCTCGGCTTCAAAGTCGCGGCGGTGCCCTTTCATCTCTGGGCGCCGGACACGTACGAAGGCGCGCCCGCTCCAGCCGCCGCCTTCATCGCATCTGTATCGAAGGTTGCCAGCTTTGCGCTGCTCATCGGCATCGGCACAGCCTTTTCCCACATTCTCGACTACGTTCACGGGGGCCTTGTCTTCGTCCGCTTTGGATTATTTCCCTCGCGGTATTTCGGACTTGAGGCGCCGTGGGCACTGATCCTGACCGTCCTCGCTGTTGGATCGATGATTTTCGGAAACCTGGCCGCGCTGGCGCAGTCCAGCGTCCGCCGCCTGCTCGCCTACTCCGCCATCGCGCACGCCGGCTACATTCTGCTCGGGTTGGCCTTCTTTTCCTGGACGAACGTAAGCGCGCAGGCCGTCCTCTACTACATCGTCACTTACGGCCTCACCACCATCGGCGCCTTCGGTGTAGTCGGCGTCGTCGAACGCGCTGCGGGCAGCGATCGCCTCGAAGCCTTCCTCGGCTTGAGCAAGCGCAATCCGCTGCTGGCCGCGGTGATGCTCGTGCTCTTCCTTTCGCTCGCCGGGATCCCGCCGCTCGTCGGCTTCTGGGCCAAGTTCAATCTCTTCGCCGCGGTCCTCCGCACCTCCGGCGGCGCGCTTCCGTTCACGCTGGTTGCGCTCGCTGTCCTCTTCAGTGCCGTCTCGCTCTACTACTATCTGCAGGTGCTCAAGCGCGTCTACGTCATGCCCGCGACTGACGAATCGCCGATCGCCGCGCGTCCCATCGCTGTGGCCGTGCTGGTCGTCATCACAGCTGCGGTCGTGGTGCTGGGCTGCTTCCCCGCGCTGCTGCAAAGTTGGGTTGCGAGCTTTTACCCGCATCCATAGAAAAGGCCACCCGAAGCCTAATGCTCCGAGCAGCCGTGTACCTCCTGGCTCCGCTAACTCCGCAAGCCCCCGCTAACTCCGCCGTTTCTTCAATACTTCACAATCGCCGCAAATGAATCCGGCTTGAGGCTCGCGCCGCCCACCAGCGCGCCGTCAATCTCTTCCCGGCCGATGAGCGCGTTGGCATTGTCGGGCTTCACGCTACCGCCGTAAAGGATGCGCATGGCCGCGGCCACATTTGCACCGAGCAGCTTGGCCACTTCAGCGCGAATAATGCGGTGCGCGTCGACGGCGATCTCCGGAGTCGCCGTCTTTCCCGTGCCAATGGCCCAGACTGGCTCGTAGGCAATCACGATGGGCTTCGCAGCTTCGGCAGAAACACCCGCGAACGCGCCCACGACCTGTTTCTTCAGAACGCCGGCCGTCATGCCGGCCTCGCGTTCTGCCAGCACTTCGCCGATGCACACGATCGGAACAATGCCGTGCTTGAGCGCGGTGTGCAGCTTCTTGTTCACAATTTCGTCGGTCTCGGCAAAATACTGCCGCCGCTCACTGTGGCCGATGAGCGTATGCGTGCCGCCCACAGCCATGAGTTGCCCGACCGAGGTCTCGCCGGTGTAAGCGCCCTCCTCTGCAAAGTGAATGTTCTGAGCGCCGACCGCGACGTTCGAGCCCTTGCAGGCCGGGACCACCGTCGGCAGCAGCACCGGAGAAGGGAAGAGCGCGATCTCGTCGCGCGTGTGGCCGGCAACCAAGGGCAAAAAAGCATCAACAAACGCCTTGGCTTCGGCAGGCGTCTTGTACATCTTCCAATTGGCAGCAATGAGTGCTTTACGAGACATGTTTGGATTTCCTCAAGTCAATTTTAGGTGATCGAGTTCAGTGCGCCGGGTGATGGTGGGCACAGGGAGGAATTATCGAGTGGCCCCGCTGAAAAAGAGCGATTGCGGCCGGCGCTATGAGCCCAGTCCTAAGGTCGCAGTCAAATCGTCGGGTACCGCACCTCTCAGAAATGCAGCCCGATGATCGGGATCACCCACGTCCATCGAGAAGTGTCGCCAGACACCGTCTTGAAGCACGCCCATGTTCCAGGGTCCAGAAACCGAGTCGGAAAACTGCCAGATAATATGGTAGCCATCCTCATTCGTGAAGCCTTCTCCGTCGGCTTGAATAATCGCATCTTTGCGCTCCCAAAGTGCTGAGCGCAGCGCGTGAAGTGCATTACTGCCTTCCACTGTTTCCGAGCCTTGCAGGTGCTGAAACGAATAAATCGTCCTCACAGAGGCCAGGTAATCCTCAAGCCATTGGGCGCCGCTTTTCGGCTTGCAATCCTGAATGTCTTCGATGAAGTCCGCAATCTCATCCTGGCCGATGGAGCCATCCGTCACGGGATTGCGTTCGATCAGTGCGACCTCGACTTCATCATTTCCTGAGAGTAGGAGAGTGTTCCACTCCTCTTCACTTCCTTCTTCGATTGTCAGCCTATACTCAGTGTGCTCCGCGCGAACCAACTGCGCGAGTTCAACGAAGGAAGGGAACTCTTCATCTTTCGACAGAACCCGCGTGAAGTAGCCCATGGTTTTCACCCTCGGCTTTCAGTGTATTCATTCTCTCGGAATCTCCGGTCACAATGCGGGCTCTTTTCGCAATCGCCAAATTGCGCTACAATATGACCATGGTCCGTGACCATGGGAGGATCGCCGTGAAAACCACCGTCCCCGCTGGCGAATTCAAGGCCAGGTGCCTGAAACTTATCGATGAAGTTGCCGAAAAGCGCAAGCCGATCGTCATCACGAAACGCGGCAAACCCGTGGCAGAGGTCATCCCCATTCCGTCCCAGGGCGACCTCGTGGGCTCCATGCATGGGAGTGTTCTTTGGGAAGGCGATATCATTTCACCAATTGACGTGGAATGGGAGGCAATGAAGTGACCCCGGCGGCGGATCCGGCCCGGTCGGGGCCACTTTTACTCGACACGCACGCGCTGGTGTGGTCGATGGATGAGAGGCCGAGGTTGGGAAGTGGAGCAAAGCGGGCAATCAATATAGCCGCACGGCTCAACCAGGTTACAGTGAGCGCGATCTCGCCATGGGAGGTCGCCCTGTTGGTCTCGAAAGGAAGGCTAAAGCTGAGCACGGATGTGATGGTATGGATGCGGAGTGCGCTATCCAAGCCAGGAATCAATTTGGTTCCGCTCGAACCCGAGATCGCCGTCGCCAGTACGCGATTGCCCTTTGAGATGCACCCCGATCCCGCCGATCGCATCCTCGTTGCCACCGCGCGCCACCTGGGTGCCACGCTCGTCACCGCTGATCGCGCGCTGCTTGATCTTGCCAAGAAGGGACACTTTCGAGGGCTCGACGCTGGGAAATGAAAACAGCACCGCGAACTGACGATTGTTTTACTTCTCCGTCAGCGCTTCCACACCCGGCAGCTTCTTGCCTTCCAGGAACTCCAGCGAAGCCCCGCCGCCCGTCGAAATGTGCGTGATCTGGTCGGCAACACCGGCCTGGTTGATCGCACTCACCGAGTCGCCGCCGCCGATGATCGACGTCGCTGTTTTGTTCGCGGCTACCGCCCTGGCAATCGCATTCGTTCCTACGGCAAACCGCGGAAACTCAAACACGCCCGCCGGTCCGTTCCACACGATAGTCTTTGCCGTCGAAACCACATGCTCGATGGCCGCGACCGATTGCGGCCCGATGTCGAGGCCCTGCCAGTCGTCGGGAAAATCTTTCGAGCTGTCCCACACCTGGGTCTTCGCATCGTTCGCAAAGTTGTCGGCGATCACGTTGTCGACGGGCAGCAGCAGCTTCACGCCCTTGGCCTTCGCCTTGGCCAACGTCTCCTTGGCCAGATCGATCTTGTCCTCTTCCACGAGCGATTTGCCGGTCTTCACGCCGAGCGCGCGGTAGAACGTGTAGGCCATGCCGCCCACGATCACCAGCGTGTCCACTTTGTCCAACAGGTTCTGGATCACGTCGATCTTTCCCGAAATTTTCGATCCGCCCAGGATCGCCACAAACGGCTTCTCGGGCGACTCCAGAGCCTTGCCCAGATACGTGATTTCTTTTTCCATCAGCAGGCCGGCCACGGCGGGCTTCAAAAAATGCGTGATGCCCTCAGTGGATGCGTGCGCGCGGTGCGCCGAACCGAATGCGTCGTTGACATAAACGTCGGCTAGCGAAGCCAGCGCCTTCGAGAAGGCCGGATCGTTGGCTTCTTCTTCCGCGTGGAAGCGCAGGTTCTCAAGCAGCAGCACCTGGCGCGACTCGAGCTGGCGCGCCATCTCTTCGGCAATCTCGCCCACGGAGTCCGGCGAAAAAGCTACGTTGACGCCGTCGCTCAACTGTTTGTCGAGCAGTTCGCGCAGCCGGTCCACAACGGGCCTGAGCGAGTACTTGGGATTGGGCTTGCCCTTGGGCCGGCCCAGGTGCGAGGCCAGAATCACCTTGGCCTTGTGCCGGATGGCGTATTCAATGGTGGGCAGCGTGGCCACGATGCGCGTGTCATCGGTAATGGTTGAGCCATCTTCAGTGAGAGGAACGTTGAAATCAACGCGGATGAAAACCCGCTTGTCGGTCAGGTCGATGTCTTTGATCGAGAGCTTGGCCATGGGTTTTGCCTTTCTTCATAACAGTGATCATTGGTCAGTTGACGCCGACCGTGCAGATTCATCCGTGCCGGGTATCACAGCGTCCATTTCGATTTCAATACGCCACGCGGAGTTGAGGAGGGCTGCTACAACGACCATGGTCGCCGCGGGACGAATCTTTGCGAAGAACTCGCCGTGCACGCGGCCCACTGCCTCCCAGTCTTCAACGTGCGTCAGGAACATGCGCGTGCGGACGACGTCGTTGAACGAGCAGCCGGCCTTGGCCAGAGCCTCGGCGGCGATGGCGAAGACCCGCCGCGTCTGGCCGGCAGCGTCTTCATTTTCCGCGCCCACTGGCCCGGTCCCCGCCAGGTGCACCACGTTGCCCACCCGCACCGCACGCGAGAATCCGATAATGGGCTCGAAGGGTGATCCGCCAGTGATGTTGGTGCGCATGGAAGAAAAGTGGTCAGCGAACAGTCGCCAGCGGTCAGATCAACATGACTGACCACTGACCACTGACAACTGATCACTGGCAACTGCTTTTACAGCCCCTTCTTCGCCAGGAACCCAATCAGGTCGACGACGCGGTTGGAATAACCCCACTCGTTGTCGTACCAGCTCAGCACCTTCACGCTCTGGCCCACAACCTTGGTCAGCGGCGCGTCCACGATCGAGCTGCGCTTGTCGCCCTTGAAGTCCGAGCTGACCAGCAGGTTGGAGTCCACGCCAAGAATGCCTTTGAGTTCGCCGTTTGCGGCAGCGACAAAGGCGGCATTCAGAGCTTCGACGGTGGTTGGCTTCTCGGCGATGTAGGTCAAATCGACGATGGAGACGTTCGGCGTTGGAACGCGGATGGCAAAACCGTCGAGCTTGCCGGCGGTCTCAGGGATCACCAGCTTCAGCGCTTTGGCGGCGCCCGTCGAGCTGGGAATCATGTTGAGCGCAGCCGCACGGGCGCGGCGCAGATCCTTGTGCGGAAAGTCGAGAATGACCTGGTCGTTCGTGTAGCTGTGGATGGCGGTCATGATGCCGCTGACGAGGCCGGTGGTCTCAAGAACGACCTTGACGACGGGCGCTAGGCAGTTGGTGGTGCAACTGGCGTTCGAGATGATGTTGTGCTTGGCCGGATCATATTTCTTCTCGTTGACGCCCAGCACCAGGGTGATGTCTTCATTGGTGGCCGGAGCCGAGATGATGACCTTCTTGACGGTTGAGCCCAGATGCGCCTTGGCCTTCGTTGCATCCGTGAAGTGGCCGGTGGACTCGATCACAATCTGCGCGCCCACATCGGCCCAGGGCAGCTTGGCAGGGTCGCGCTCGGCCCACACCTTGATTTTTTTGCCGTCGACGGTGATAAAGTCCTCGCCGGCGGAGATTTCATTCTGCAGATTTCCCAGGATCGAGTCGTACTTGAGCAGATGCGCCAGCGTAGCCGGACTGGTCAAGTCGTTCACGGCCACAAAATCGATATCATGATTGCCGATGGCGGCGCGCGATACATTGCGTCCAATGCGGCCGAAGCCGTTGATTCCAACCTTTACTGCCATGTGTGTTTTCTCCTTCGTGATGAATCCAGCTGTTGCTTCAGAATCTGAATGGTGCGTTGTCTGGACGGACTATCGCGTTGACTGAGAAAGTGCAGACCGTAGCCGGGAAGCCGGGCCGGCGCGACCACCATGGAAGCGCCGCCTCGCACTGTACCGAACAGGTGGCAGGTTCTCTGAAAATGCAGTAGAAAAGCGATTCCACCAAACTCTTGATCGTATCATCCGAGGCGTCGCCAAAAAAGTGATCCGAGTCGCAGGCTGGCATACAATTCCTTGTCTGGGCGTGATGTTCCCACGATGGAACTGTATGTGACGGAGTGCACACAATTTGCAGCGCCATCGTCCCATGTGATATTCGGGTGGAAGACAAGGCTTTCCGTAAGGATTGAAGCAGTATGAGAAGACGCTCCAGACGTGGCCCCAATATTTCGGAGTCCACAGGCAAAATCGGCCAGGAACTCCCATCAAATCAACCCGCTCCACTTATCCCCAGCTATCTCGATGACGAACCTGCCCGGCAGGGGAACGCGGCGCGGCCCCACGAAGGCCGTCCCGCTCCGCCTCCGCGCAATCTTGACCAGCCGCATCAGCGCCATTCTGACCAGCTACAGCAACGCCGTCCGGAGCAGCCGCAGCAGCGCCGGCCCGAATGGAACGAGCCGCCCGGCTCAGGCCGCCTCGAGGTAGAAACCCAGCCGGAGATGCCGCCGATCACGACGCCCAAGCCCAACGCCGCGGGGCAAACGCCCAAAGGCTGCGTTGTACTGGCCATCGGCCTGCCCGGCTCCGGGAAAACCACCTGGTTCGGCCGCCGCGGCATCACACCGCTTTCGAGCGACTTGTTGCGCGGCATCCTTTTCGACGATGTCGAAGAGCAGCGCTACCAGGGCCTGGTTTTCTCCACGCTGCGCTCGCTGTTGCGGGCGCGGCTCATCGCCCGCATGCCTATGAACTACGTCGACGCGACGAACCTCTCGGTGCATGAACGCCGCCAGTGGATCAAGATGGCCAAAAGCTTTGGCTACGAGGTGCAGGCGGTGTTTTTTGATGTACCACTTGAAGTTTGCCTCGAGCGCAACCGCCAGCGCGATCGCAGCGTAAGCGAAGACGTAATGCGCCGCATGGCCGAGAAACTCAAGCCGCCGGTCTTCGAAGAGGGATTCGAGAAGATCACCGTGGTGCGGGTGAAGAACGCGGGGTAGGAGCCTCAGGATTCCCGATTCGCTGGGTCGAACTTCAGCGGTGCTCTTCGATTGCGCTCCTGTCGAGTTGCTCCAACCCCTGCCTGCCGCAGAAGCGCTCCGTGGCATCCAAGTACAGGTGAAACTTTCGGCTCTTGTACTGTTAGTTCCTGTTGTTCTTGCTGGTTGCACGAAGCATGACCGCAGCCCCGATGAAATTCGCCAGCAGACAGCCCGCGCAACCTCGACTGCCACTCGCGATGCGAAGGCGGTCTTTCAGGGCGTGGTTGAAGGTGTGAAGCAGCAGCGCACCATCAACATCAATCGCTCATCGGCCGATGACCTGAAGTCGCTTCCGGGCATTGACGATGCCGCCGCGCATCGCATCGTCGAGCATCGGCCATATAGCGACTCCGACGACCTGGTGAAGCGTCACATCATCTCGCGCGCGGAGTACGACCGCATCTCCGGCAAAATCGAAGCCCGCTGAGCCTGTGAGGGCGTGCTCCATCCTCGAACCGCGATCGTAAAAACGCGTGCAGCATGGTTCGGCAACTATGTCAGGCTCGCTGCGCTCATCAGGATGACAGAGTCGGGAGAGTGCCGGATTGGCTGATTCGGGGCTCTAAACTACGATCATGAGCACTTCCTCCGCTCCCTACACTGAACCCTGGCTCCGCGGAACCCACACCGACGTTCCCGCCGCGGGCCGCGCCGTGCTGCACGCACTTGAGCTCGCCCTCGACGACCTGCGCAAATGGACCGCCGGCCTCACCGACGCCGAGGTTCATTCACAGCCGCACGGCCTTCCTTCCATCGCTTTTCTTTTGCGCCACATCGCCGGCTCAGTCGATCGCATCCTCACCTACGCCGAAGGCAGCCAGCTCTCCGCCGCGCAACTCACCGCACTCAAATCAGAGAAAGATGGGGAAGAGAAGCAGGAGACGCTGGCCGAGCTACTATCCGAAGTCGGCGCGTCCTTCAACAACGCCGCGAGTCGCATTCGCGCGCTGGCCGTAGCCGACCTCAACACCGCACGTGCCGTTGGCCGCAAGCAGTTGCCCACATCACTCGGCGGCGCGCTGATTCATGTAGCCGACCACACGCAGCGCCACGTGGGCCAGGTGGTCACCACGGCCAAGGTGGTCAAAGCACTCAGAGTCTAAAGCGGTCAGCGCCTAGTTTGACGGCGTCTCCGGCGCATCAAGGTCCGCCCCGGCGGTAAGATAAGTGCCGCCATTCACCTGCGTTGCCGGCAACAGGCGATATCCATCGCGAGTCCGGATGCGGTATTTCTGCAAGTCCTTGCCCACCAGCTTCACGCTGATTGTGCGCCATCCGCGATTCGGGTTGGGCTGCGGATAGTAGCTGATGGAGTACAGGTGGCTGAGGTCGTCGCTGATCGATCCGAAGGCCTGCTTTTCCTTGCGCCAGTTCCCGGCAAAATACGCCTTCCCGCCCGTGGCCCTGCTCATGCGCTCAAACGCGGCGGTTGACACCGGATCATCCTGCGCCAGGCGCGTGCTCACAATATAGATAATGGTGCCAGTGTCCTGGGCCAACTCTGCCACATCCTCAGGCGGAACCGAGCTGGCATTGTCCGGGCCGTTCGAAAACACCACGATCGCCTTGCGCCCGGTCAGCGGCGCCGCGTCCTTCACCGTCAGCAGCAGGCTGTTATACAGTGCGGCATCGTCGCCGGCCACCGTGCTGCGCACGCCGTTCACCACGCGGAATCGATCCGGCGTCAGCAGCGTGGCGCGCGAAAGATCACGGCTGTACGAATAGAACGCGATCTTGCTGGCATCGTCCATGGAGCGCACAAAATCCGCGATGGCATCCTGCGCGAACACGAATCCCTTGTACATGTAATTGCTGGTGTCAAAGAGGATAAAGATGTCAGCGCCGGCCGCGACTGTGCTCATTCCTGGGGGCGGGTTTCGGGGCGCGCCTTGCGGCTGGCTATCGCTCGGGCTTGCGTCGCCGCCGGAGCCCTGCACTTCATGGCCCTGGCTCACGGTGTGCACCGAGCCGTTGCCCTCTTCAAACGTGGCAATTCTTTCCGGAATCCTGTCTTCCGTAATTTGAAAATCTTCCGGTTTCAGATTGCCAACATAGTTACCCTTGTGATCCGTCACCGCAACATTCAACTCCACCAGGTTCACGGTCACGCGCAGGTGCGAAGACTCATCCTGGGCTGCAAACCGCGGCGCACCGGCGAGCAGGAGTAGTGCGATCGAACAAATTCCAAAACCTGCGAGGAGCGTATATGTCTTCTTCATCGCGATGCCAAACCCCCATTCGCCGTCTGTCTGTTTTCTGCGATTGAACCAGCTGCACGAACCGTAATTCTGCCGCTGCGGAATTCGTCCCCTGTCTGCCGCATGGCGCGCAACAGCGCCGGCCAGTCGTCAATGCTGGTTGCGGAGATATTCGCCACCATCTGGCGAGTCAGCTCGGGAACCAGGACGTTGAGCATCGCCGGCGGATATCCTTTTTCGTCCGCCAGCCGCGCCCAATAGAGGTTGCTCGACTCCCAGGATTCACCAAAGAGCCGGCTTGCGTATCCGCCGGACACGGGAAACGGCTCAACCGGAAGCAGCGCGCAGGTATCGGTTTCCGCCAGCGTCGGATGCGGAACACCAAAATCCCGCGACAGCCGCTCGAGCGAAGTTGCCTCAGGATCGCGCCGCGAAAGCTCGTCCAACTCCCGGCTCGCCGGCCCCCATCCTGTGGCCTGATCGGGATACAGTCTGCGGAACTGCGCTTCCAGGTAGAACGTTTCCGCGGGTAGGATCTGAACCACTGCTCTTGCCGAGCTATCCTTTCGTTCGAGCGCCTGCTGGATCTCTTCCACCCGTCCGCGATCCATGCGCTCCATCAGAACATCAACGACCTTCTGGCGCAAATCCGCGTTCGACTCCGCCGCGGTCAACAGCTCTTCTCCGGCTTCCTGGTAGAGACTGGCCGCGTGCAACTCCTGCTTGCTGATGCCCCACCAGCGCGGCAGCACCGCGTCAACCAGGAGTTGAGGCACCGCCTCTTTCCAGATCAGCGCCTGGATTTTTTCCGGCGATATGAAATCCTCTTCGGTCAAAGCCAGCACGTAGGGCAGATCGGCGAGCGAGCCGATCAGGTATGCGCCTCCGCCCGCGGTGGCGCCAATACCGATCAGCGCCGGCGCCTCCCAGATCTCATTGACGCCTTGAATCGAAGACGCCGCGAAATCGTGCGAGCGCACGAAGAGCGGATTGCTGTGCAGGATCTGGGCGCCCGGCGGTTCGTAGTAGGCATAATTCAGTCCCACCAGCGTATCTCTCAGGAACGGCGCAAGCCGCGCCCGCGCTGCGTCAAGTTGCACGGGAGTTCCCGGGCCGCGAATCACCTTCGACAGGTCCGTGCGTACCTGCAACTCCGCGTGGCGGCTCACATACACCGTCGGCGACCATGAAACGCGCTCGCCTGCCGTGAAGATCGGCCGCGGCATCTCAAATTCGCGCAACGCTCCGGCTAGCGGAAGCAGGCTGTCGCCAATCGCCGCGCCGTGCGACATTTGCCCCAGGCCGTCGTAGAGTCCGAAAAGCGTATCGAGCGATGCCAGTCGCTGGTCGTCGAGCACAGCATGCATTCTTCGCGCCAGCTCCTGGTGAACGTGCTCGGCCTCGGGATTTCTCTCTGCGGGGCCGGCCAGCAAATCCACAACCTCATCCTCGGTGGGATTCGCGCTGCCTCCGGCGGCCTCCACGATCGTGTTCAGCGATTTCCGCGCCGATTCAAAGAGCTGGCTCGACGATGAAACTCCGCTATAGGCTTGAATCGCGTCATCCCATGAGGCATTCAGCTTATTGTCGGGAATCTGCCGCTGCCGGGCGAGAATCTGCCAGATTCCGATCTCGGCCTGCAACGCGCCCAGGGCATTCGACCGCAGTGTCGGATTCGAGATGCTCGTGATGTGATCGGCCGTGTTGATGAAATGCGTAATCGATGCGTCGCCCAGTTTCGGGAATTCGACGAAGATCGGATACCACGCATTCAATTGGTCATAGTGGGTGGCCAGCAGGCGCGCCGTGTCTTCAGAGAGATGCGCTCCCTGCTGGCGCGTGCTGTCCATTGCGGTCAGCTTCAGGTAGATCTGTGTTGGGCCGCCGGTGATGAGGACGTTGGAATAGGCCACCACGGCCTCAAGCAGATGCTCGGGGTTGTCGGGCCTGACGTGCCGGACCGACTCGTGGAAGTGGTGCTGTTTCTCCTCGTGAAGAAAGATTCCCTGCCACAGGTTCAGGCTGCCGGGCACCTCAACATCGCCGTTCGCGTCCCACTGCAGACGAGTGAGCAGGAGCAGCAGGTTCGAGTTCCTGGGGAAGACGCTGGTTGCCGCTGCGGAAACAGGAACGGCCGACCGGTAAGCCTCGTAGAGCCGCTTCAACCGGTCGCCTTGCACAAGATGCGCCTGCTGCTCGGGACTGACGCGCGACAACGCGTCAAAATAGGCCACCGCCCATCCTTGATCCTTTGCCAGCAGTCGCAGGACGAACTCCCCAGGCGACCTCGGACTTGCTCCCACCAGTTCCTGCCATTGATGGTCGGCGGCAGCGCCTCCCGGCACATCCACCGCGCCGTCATGAATGCACAACCGGCTTCCATAGAAATCCAGCGCCGGGCCGTAGAAGAGCAGTCTCCTCAACCCGGGTGCCTGGTACAGGGCGAGCCTCGTCTGCGGATCGAGCCGCGAAAGCGCCGAGTAAAGCCGATCCGCATCCTCGTTGTTCATCAACAAATCGAGCACCGTGGAGCCGTTCCGTTCCTTCGTAGGCAGCAGCTGCGTCCAGTCACTCTCGTTGAAAAGGATGGGAACGCGGGTGGCTGGAAACTCAAAGGTGAAGGGGACGCCCTGCTGAAGGGATTGTTCCAGCCTGGTGATGGGAAAACCGGAATCCACGGTAAGGAATGCTCGCTCCGCATTCTCTGTGATCAGCGACGCGTCCTTTGCGCTGCAACCGTTCTCAAATTTGTAGCCGAGAATCTGGATGAGCGGCCCCACGTCGTTGCATCCTGTAACGCGGATCACGCCGTCTCCGCCCGCCAGCGGACGCAACTCTCGCGCTTGCTGCACGTACCGGTCTGCCAGCACCAGGTACTCCGTCCTCTTGTCGCCGACGTGGCCGTAAAGGAAGGCGTTGCGCGCCAACAGCGGCAGCACATCCGCGGGAGTGATCTCCTGGCTGATGCCGGTCATGCGAAGGAAGGAGTGCAGCGGGCCGGGAACGTCTATCGCCTGCCCCGGGCCCAGTGAGCCCGTCGAATTTTGATCGGCAGCCCCAGCCGCCTCGGGGTTCGCCGGCGACGGCGCTTTCGCTGCCAGCGCTGAAGCGCAGGCTGCGAGCATGATCAAGCCCGATGCGAAAACAGCGGCAGGGCGAACAGGGAACTTCATTTTATCTACCCCCTCCAGATCTGCGTTTACTTCGTACGAATCAGAATCTGTCTGCACGCAAAATCGGCAAGCTGATCAAAGCGGTTTCACAAAAACCGCCATGTGCGATTGGCTCATGTTGTACCGCGTTCCCTTGATCTCCGCATCTTTCTTACAGAATGAAAGCGGAAAAATAATCTCAGCGGCCATCACGGGATATTTGCGGATGAACTTATATTTCCCAATCACCAGAGGGTAATGACGATGGGGGACCCATCACCTGTGTCGGTGAACTGTCCACGTGTAGCCGAAGCTTAGCAGGCACGCGTGACTCTGACTAGTCCTTTTTTTAGAAATTCGTAGCGTCGCTCCAGAAGAATGGCCAAAACTACACCGGGAGGGATGCGGGATCCTGATGAAGGGATGTACGAGGCGCCTGCCGAGCGCTTCGCGCAATCAAAATGCGCGGTGAACTGCGCGTGCTGCGGGCTCGTTTGCCTGTGCCCAAGGTTGCACAACTTATGGTGCAATCCACTAATCGCGCATTTCTGGATCGCTCCGCAGGACGCGTTTCTGAGTGGTGGTCAAGCGATTGGCGCGTCCATCAATTGTCACGCAATTGTCACAGGCTCATTGGCCACGTTCGCGCCGTCCTTTTCGTGCGGTTCCCTTCGCGCGGTTCCCTTTGTCCGATCCTCGCCGAGGGAGTTCCGATCAACGGTCAGCCTGACGACAAAGATCCCGGATCTCGAAGCGCAATCCTGCTGACCTCATGGAACGCGCTCGGCCGTGTTGCCGCCTTCGAAGATGTGTCCCATCTTCTCCTGCTTGGTTTTCAGGTAGCGCTCAAAGGTCTTGTGCGTCGGCACATCAGCCGATACGCGATCCGTCACCGTGATCCCGGCAGACTCGAGCCCATCCACTTTCTCAGGATTGTTGGTCATCAGCCGCACGCGCCCGACGCCCAGCAACTTCAGCACCTCGGCAGCAAGGTCATAGTCCCGGCAGTCCGCGGCAAAGCCCAGTTCCTCATTCGCTTCCACAGTATCGAGCCCCTGGTCCTGCAGTTCGTAGGCCTTGAGCTTCGCCATCAAGCCAATGCCGCGTCCCTCCTGCTGCTCGTAGAGCAGTATGCCCGCGCCCTCCTCGGCGATCCGTGTCAGTGCCAGCTCCAGTTGCATCCGGCAATCGCAACGCAACGATCCGAAGACGTCGCCGGTAAGGCATTGCGAGTGAATGCGCACCAGCGGCGGCGCCGAATGCACATCGCCCATCACCAGCGCCACCAGGCCCTCCACCGCTGAGTCCGGTTCGCAGCCGGGTTCCGCCACACTCCGCGCGGCCTCAAATCCCAGAATGCGAAAAGTCCCCCATCGAGTGGGAAAATCTGCTTCGGCAATCTTCTTCACGCTCTCCAATGCCATGCTTCCATTTTACGGCGCGCGGCGTTTTCGGCCCGCGAGACACTACCAATCCGCATTGACATCGTGTCCCCCTCGACGGTACCCCTCAAGAGAGGCAGCGTTGATGAAGTCCTCTGTGCGGACCGTCCCTGTCGAAAGTGCCGAAGCCCTCGCCTCGGTGCGCACTCTGCTCCAGGAGTATTGGGATTCTTTCGGCTTCACCCCTTGCTTCCAGAACTTCAGTGATGAGATTGCCGGTTTGCCCGGCGCCTACGCGCCGCCGGGCGGCCGCCTCGCCCTGGCCATGGTCGAAGGCCAGCCCGCCGGATGCATCGCTTTGCGCCGCCTCAACGAGCGTCGCGCCGAGGTCAAGCGCCTTTATGTGCGCCCGGCGTTTCGCGGTACCGGCCTTGGCCGCACACTGCTCGAGTGGGTAATGGCCGAAGCTCGCGCCGCCGGATACTCCGAAATGGTGGGCGACACCATGCCGGTGATGGGCGATGCCCTCGCCCTTTACGACCGAATGGGATTCGAGCGCTGCGAACCTTACTCCCCAAAGCCCACCGAAGGCGCCATCTATATTCGTAAGACTCTATAGTCGCTCTCTCGCCGGTCCTTCGACCTCTGATCTCTGTTCTCTGATCTCTGCCGTTGCGATACATTGATCGTGTGACGGACAACCTGATTTGGATCACGCTGTTAGTCAAGCTTGGCGTGGTTGCCTCGGTGGCCAGCGTACTGGCGCGCGTTACCACGTTCCGGCGCCTATTTTTTGCCGAGACACGAAGTCGTCGCCAAACCCTGGCCCTGCTGGCGTTTTTCCTGGTGCCGCTCACTCTCGGGGTTTGGCTCCGGTTTCGCGTTCCCAACTTTCTCGCTGCCGACATTTCATTTGAAACCGTCATTCTTCTCGGCCTGCTCATCGGCCCCGGCTGGGCGATGCTCAGCGGCGCCGTCCTTTCCATCCCCGCCTTTCTGCACCACGAGTTCCTCGCGCTCCCGTTCGATATCGCACTCGGTCTGGCTGCCGGCATGATCGGCCGCTTTGTGGAGAAGGAAGAGATCTGGTCCTTCACGCCTTTCGTTGATCTGAGCCTCTATCGCTGGATCCGACGCAATCTGATCAAGCCGCGCGTCGACCGCCAGATTCTCCTCCTGGTTCTGATCGCCGCCATGGAGATGGTCCGTCTCTGGATCGCGCACATGTTCCCGCACCGCTTGTTCGCGCTGGTTTCCGACAAGATCTGGTTGGAAGCGCTGGTCTGCCTCGCCGCGCCCATCAATGTCGGTATCGCCCTCAAGGTGTGGAATGCGCTGCGCGTCGAGATGTCTCTCGAAGAGCAGAAGCGCCTGGTGCTTGAAGCCCGCCTCGACGCCCTGCAACGCCAGATCAATCCCCACTTTCTGTTCAATACCCTCAACTCCGTTGCTTCGCTGGTGCGCAGCCAGCCCGAGCTCGCCCGCCAGATGACGGTCAAGCTGGCCAACATCCTGCGCGCTCTGCTCAAGGACCACGACGCCTACGTTCCGCTGCGCGACGAGCTCAAATTTACCGACGACTACATCGATATCGAGGTGGTGCGCTTCGGCGCCGACAAGCTCCGCATCGAAAAGGACATCGATCCCCGCACCCTCGAGGTCCTGGTGCCGAGCATCCTGCTCCAGCCGCTCATCGAGAACAGCATCAAGCACGGCCTGGAGCCGCGCATCCACGGCGGAACGGTCACGTTGCGCAGCCGCCTCGAGGGCGATCGCCTCGCCATCGAGGTAGCCGACGACGGCGTCGGCATGAACAACGGATCGGCCTCCCTCCACCGGCGCACCAGTTCGGGCATTGGCATGAAGAACGTGCAGGAGCGGCTCGAAGTCCTCTACGGCAAGCAGGCAAGCTTCAATGTTGTCAGCAACCCCGGCCGTGGCACCCTCATCTCCATCGAAATCCCCGCACACCTCGCCGGGCCCGGTTGAAAATCTCAGCCGCCGCACACGACAAGGAGAGAAGAATGACGAACCACGATTCTCAAGCCCCACCCCCGGTGCATCTTAGCGAAATCAGCCAGATTGCCGTGACCGTCAGCGATCTCAATCGTTCCAGGGCTTTCTATCAGGAAGTTCTCGGCATGAAATTCCTCTTCGACGCCGGTCCCATGTCGTTCTTCCAATGCGGCACGATCCGTTTTGCCATTGGAACCTCAGACAAGCCCGCGTCGCCCGGTGCGACAATCCTGTATTTTCGCGTTCCCGACATTCAGCAGGCATACACGCTGCTGCAAGCGAAAGGCATTGAGTTTACCCAGTCACCACACCTCGTCGCAAAGATGCCCGACCACGATCTGTGGCTGGCATTTCTGCGCGATCCTGACGCGAATCCAATCGGCCTGATGTGCGAGGTGTACCACACGGTTCCGGCCGCGAGTTAGGGGAGATTCTCAGCCGGTTGAGTCGTCTTGTGCCCACACGGCGCCTCCAACGGATTTTGCCTCAGCAATGCAGCCACTTCATCGGCACCAATTTCGTCGGCCCACCCGATCGACCGAGGTGGCAGAGCGAAGACATATTTGTTGCTGTGTCCCAACTCGGACGGTCCGATGGGCGCCGCACTGACTGCCATCTTTACGTCTTCCACCATCTGCCATTGCTCCGGCGTGAAAACCATGATGGGAATGTCCTGGTACAACTCTTCTTTTGTCCATTTCGGATTGCGAATGCTCAGTTGCGGTCCATAAACAATTCCCTCTTGACTGCTTCCGTCGGGAGTAAACACCGTACCCCGCCACTGCTCGGTGACAATCGTGTACCCCTTCCAATCCGCCGGCAGCCGAAAACAAAAACCGTACTGTATGTTTCGGTAAACGATGGGCGTAGGCATCGGGGCTGCCGCGGAGCTCTGCGCGTTTGCATCTTGCGCGGACGCAAAAACAAGGAATATCGCAGCGCAAACAAGCAGCATGGGTGACACCGGGTGGGCTTTCATGCGCGACTCCTTTCTTTCGACGCCGCAACTCCGGGGATCGAGCCGGCCCTGGGGCAGGGTAACAGGGATGAGACGGCTGGTTCTCCACCGGCGCCGTTCATTGTAATCTCAAGCTATGGTCCGCTTCACGGTGCTCGCCTCGGGCTCCAAGGGAAACAGTACTGTTGTTTCAGGCGGCCGCACGCGCATCCTTATCGACGCGGGCCTGAGCTGCCGCGAGCTCTTCCGCCGCATGAAGCTCGCCGGCGAAGACCCCGCGACCCTGGACGCCATCGTCATCACCCACGAGCACCAGGATCACGTGAACGGACTCGCCGTCACGGCCCGCAAACTCGGCATCCCGGTTTACTTTACCGAGGCAACGCACCGCGCCTGGATGCGCTGGCTCACACCGCGCCGCCAGATGACCTATGCTCAATGGGTCGAGCTCTGCCGCAAGCAGGCCGCCGAGCGCCAGGCCGAACTCGATTCGCCCGCGTCAGAACCCGCGGATTGCGCCGGCGATCCCGAGGAAGCCGAGGCTGACGAGCAGCTTCAACCAACATCGACTCCCGCCGCCGAAGACCCCGCGCCCACTCCGGAATCCGCTGGGCCGCCCTCGATGAAAGAGGATCCCACCTGGCTTCCCTCAGTCGAATACTTCCAGTCCGGCCAGCCATTCTCCATCGGCGACATCGGCCTCAGTCCCTTCACCATCCCGCACGATGCCGCTGACCCGGTCGGATTTGTCTGTACGGTCGAAAGGGTGCGGTTGGGCTTTGCTACAGATCTCGGCTACATCCCGCCCAACGTCATGCAGCAGCTCCAGAACCTCGATCTGCTCCTGCTTGAGTCGAATCACGACATCGAAATGTTGCGCGATGGCCCCTACCCCTGGTCGGTCAAGCAAAGGGTGCTCTCCCGCGTGGGCCATCTTTCCAACGATGCCACGGCGGAATTCCTCTCCTCCGCATACGACGGCCAGGCTGCCTATATTATTCTGGCGCATCTCTCTGAAAATAATAATCTTCCTGAGCTTGCTAGGGTCGCCGCAGAGCGCGCCCTCACGGGCCGCGCCAGCCTCCTGGCCAACCGCCTGTTACTTGCCGAGCAACACCAGCCACTTTCGCCTATCAGTTTCTAACCAAAAGCATTACAATACTAATATCGGCCAAAGAAAAGTTGAAGATTGTGAATGGGCCGAATTGAAGGCGCCGTCAGGGAAAATCGCACAGATGTTGTGCAAATCGCGGATCTTTAGCATCCAGCCCCTACGTTGAGGCGTCCAATCAAGTAACTTCCGAAAGTAAGTATCGGAAGCACGAAAATTCAATTTCATTTTTTGCAAAGCGAGTCTTTATGCCTGCGGCAAAAATCCGATGCACTGACAGGGTTGTGGGCTCCATTTTGGCAAGCTGGCGATATGACATCTCCGGGATTTCTCCGGAAATGCGCCGGGACTACGAACAGCACCTTGCCGAATGCGCCCGTTGCAGTGGACGCCAGAGGTTCCATCGGAGCCTTGACGCCTCACTAGCGATTCTCACCTCGGTAGCGGCCCTCTTCTTCCTGTTCGCCTTGTTGGTTCTAAAGCACGTTCAACCCCTGGAGCATGTTGCTTTCAAGGTTCTCGGCCTCGATAGCTTCGATGTCTACCACATGCTGGTATCGGCTGGGATTGCGGGGCTCTGTTTCTCAGTGATCGCCATGGCATTGGTCCTCATGGCCACGCCCGCGCCATCCTACATCAGCGGAATCGCCGCCGAACGCGCCCGGCTGATCGAGGAACGTTTGCCCGCCGCCATCAAATCTCTACGTATGCGATAACGCCAACCCTGTCCTCCCAATGAAAGGCCTCCCGTTGCGGGAGGCCTTTTCACGTTATCGGGAAATCCGGCTCCACAGCCGAAAAGCGACGCGGCGATTTCTTATAATTGAGTTGAAACATCGACGAAAAAAGAGATTCCAGCTTGGGAAAGAGAGTCGAGATGTATAAAGTCGTTTTACTTCGTCATGGAGAGAGCATTTGGAATAAGGAAAACCTGTTCACCGGCTGGACCGATGTCGACTTGTCGGAGAAGGGAAAAGAAGAAGCCACACAGGCCGGCCGGGCATTGAAGGAGCAGGGATACTCCTTCGACATCGCCTACACCTCGGTGTTGAAACGGGCCATCCGCACTTTGTGGATCACACTCGACCAGATGGACCTGATGTGGATTCCCGTTCAGCGCGATTGGCGGCTGAACGAACGGCACTATGGCGCGCTGCAAGGCCTCAACAAAGCTGAGACAGCAGCGAAGTATGGTGCTGATCAGGTGAAGATCTGGCGCCGCAGTTATGACATTCGGCCGCCGGCGCTGGACGAGTCTGATCCGCGTTATCCGGGAAAGGACCCACGCTATCACAGCCTTTCAAAGCAGCAACTGCCGCTCACCGAATGCCTCAAGGACACCGTCGAACGCTTTCTGCCCTGCTGGCACCAGGTCATCGCTCCCGGCATCCGGTCCGGGAAGCGCGTGCTGATTGCGGCGCATGGCAACAGCTTGCGGGCACTCGTGAAGTATCTTGAAGACGTTCCGGACGAGAAGATTGTCGATCTCAACATCCCTACGGGCGTGCCGATGGTGCAGGAACTTGACGACAATCTGAAATCGATTCGCCATTATTATCTGGGAGACGCCGCACAAATCGAAAAGGCTGTGAATCAAGCCGCAAGCACTGGCGCAGTGAGTCGTTAGTCGACCAATAGAATGGGTGAGGCATCAGATAAAAACGCAGGGAGGGAACTGTCTCCTTCCCTGCGCTTAAATCGTTCCCGGCGGCAGAACTAATCACCGTAGTTCAAGCTCTCCAGCCCCAGGTACACCGCGCCCGCGCCCAGCTCCTCTTCAATGCGCAGCAACTGGTTGTACTTCGCAATACGGTCAGTGCGGCTCACCGACCCAGTCTTGATCTGCCCCACGCCCGTGGCCACCGCGAGATCCGCGATGAACGTATCTTCCGTCTCGCCAGAGCGGTGCGAAATTACCGACGTGTATCCATAGCGCCGCCCCAGTTCGATCGCTTCCAGCGTCTCGGTCACCGTCCCAATCTGGTTGAGCTTGATGAGGATCGAGTTGGCCACGCCTTCTTCTATGCCGCGCTGCAGCAGCTTCACGTTGGTCACGAAAATATCGTCGCCCACGAGCTGAATGCGTCCCCCGAGCTTGTCGGTCAGGATGCGCCAGCCCTCCCAGTCATCCTCGGCCAGGCCATCTTCGAGTGAAACGATGGGGTACTGGTGGATCCAGTTGTCGTAAAAGTGAACCATCTCTTCGCTCGAGAGCTCGCTCTTGTCGCCCTTCTTGAAGACGTACTTCTTTTTCTCCTTGTCATAAAACTCGCTCGACGCCGGATCGATCGCAATCGCAATCTGCTCGCCGGGCTTGTAGCCGGCCTGCTCAATCGCTTCGAGGATCAGCTCAATGGCCTCGCTGTTCGATTTTAGCGAAGGAGCGAATCCGCCCTCGTCGCCCACCGCCGTGTTGTATCCCTTCTTCTTCAGCACGCTCTTCAACGTGTGGAAGGTCTCGGCTGCCCAGCGCAGCGCCTCGCTGAAGCGTTCCGCGCCCACCGGCATGATCATGAACTCCTGAAAGTCCACGTTCGAGTCGGCATGCGCGCCGCCGTTCAGCACATTCAGCATCGGCGTCGGCAATACGCTGGCGTTCACTCCGCCCAGGTAGCGATAAAGAGGAACCTCCAGCGTTTGCGCCACGGCCCGCGCTGCGGCCATGCTTACCGCCAGAATCGCGTTGGCGCCCAGCTTGCCCTTGTTGGCCGTGCCGTCCAGCGAAATCATCGACTGATCCAGCAGCCGCTGATTCGCCGCGTCCATGCCTTCCAGCTCCGGTGCAATCACGGTCTCCACGTTGGCCACCGCCTGCAGCACGCCCTTGCCCAGGTAATGGTTCTTGTCGCCGTCGCGCAGTTCCACCGCCTCATGCTCGCCCGTCGAAGCGCCCGAAGGCACAATGGCGCGGCCCATCGCGCCCCTTTCCAGGATCACATCCGCTTCCACGGTCGGGTTCCCGCGAGAGTCCAACACTTCACGCGCGCGTACTGCAACAATCTCTGTCATATTGCTCCTCACGATGTGGTGATGCAGCCGGTCATTCAGTCGGCGACGGCGATCTACGGCAACGGCTTCTCCGGCGGCGCTTTGAATCGTGTCCAGAAGCCCGTGCGCGTACACAAAAAATCCTCACCATCCTGTGGAAAATTGCTTAAAAAAAGCTGTGTCTATCAGTTCGGATTCTAGCAAACTAGACATCTAAGCCGTGTGTGGCGGCGATCACAGGGAGGAAAGCCCCCGCAAAGCATTCCTAATGGGGTAACTGGTTTGATTCTTAACAGGCGTGGCACGCTCCAATGTTCTACCTGCGTGCCATTGCGCAATGTCACGCTACCCTTATGTTGGGTAGTTTCACACGTGCGTCTCCCTCCCGGCGGCGCATGCGCGGAACTTTCACATCAAATTGGGGTTTGAATTGACCAAGGTGATTTCCGCCCGCGATAAGGAGGTTGGGATGAAGCGGACCCTTCTTGTGTACGCCTTGTTTGCCGGATCGGTGGCTGGCCTGGCAGCGCAGCAAGCGAGCCAGCAAAATCCATACGAGGGCACTTCGAACCCTCCTCCCGACGCAACGATTACAACGCCCGAGCCAGAGCAGCCTCCCATTCCCAAGCCATCGCCGAGCCATCTTGCCAACGCCCAGCCGGCCGCACCGGCTCAGGCCCAACCCGCCCCGCAGATCCAGCCCTCCCCCATCCAGGCGTCGGCGAATTGGAATGAGCCCGGAATGGCCGACGGCACCGACGGCGGCATTGTGGTGGTCGCGCCCGAGACAAACTCCCGGCCCGAGTTGAATCAGCGCGCCCAAGCGAACGACCCCGATGGCGACATCGTGCATCCCGCGGCGCTGCCTCCGGGCGAACTCGGCCAGGGCGCTGTGATTCGCGTCCGCCTGCTCACCGGCCTCTCCACGGCGATGAGCGAGCCCGGCGAAAAGTTCCGCTCGCGCGTCGCCTCTGACGTGATTCAGGATGGCCAGGTCCTCATTCCCAACGGATCCGAAATTGATGGAACCGTAACAGATGTTTCCAGTGGACATTTCGCCGGTCACGGGTCCATGCGCTTGCACCCCGAGATGGTGATCCTGCCCGATGGCTCGCGGTTCCGCGTGTATGCCGAGCTTTCCGGCGCTCCCGGCTCAGGATTGCGTGTCGACGATGAAGGCGCCGTGACTCCCGGTTCGCGCCTGAAGAAGGCCAGCTTGGAATACGGCGGCGCAGTGGGTGCGGGAGCCGTCACCGGCGCCATTATCGCTGGGCCCGGCGGCGCACTGGCTGGAACCATTCTCGGTGCCGGCGTCATCACCGCACACTTGCTCATCAACCATCCTCAGGCCAGGCTGGAGTCTGGCACCTATCTGCTTTTCACGCTTAACGAGCCGCTCAATCTTGTCCCTGCGGCTCAAACCGGTAACTAGGTTCAGCCAGGGCCGGGATCGCGGCGCGAGCCTGCATCCCCGGCGGAGGAGGCGGCCCATGAATTGCAGTCAATTGCTGGAGCGGCGGACGAACACCAACTGGGAAAGGCCGGTTCAAGCTCTCAGGGATCCGGGCGAAGATCGCGTCGCCCAGCAGAATGAGTCCGGCCGCTGGAACGCGGTCAAATTCGCGTCTGTCGCGCAAACCTTTGCCCCCTGGGTCGCGCCCTCCCTCAAGCCGTCATCCAACTGAGCGGCGTTCGCCGACGAAGACCGGGAGCGCTGACAACCGGACTCGTCTCTCAATTGCGCAGGCGAGCCTCTTCCGGCAGTCGAGTGTCTTTTGCCGCGCATGATCCTCGCACTTCGTTTCAGTTGCCGCCTGTCCCGCCATTCGCTCGCGTTTACACTTGAATGCAAAGAGCCAGCAGCTAGCGGCTAGAAGCTAGTGGCTGTTTTCCCATGGACAAATTCGTCGTTCGCGGCGGCAACCCGCTGGTCGGGACCGTTCACATCTCGGGCGCGAAAAACTCGGCGCTGCCGTGCATGGCCGCGGCCATTCTCACTGAGGATGAAGTCACGCTCGAGAATGTTCCCCGGGTGCGCGACATCGAAACCGAGCGGCGCCTTCTCGCTTCCATGGGCGCCCAGGTTGAGCTGCACGCAATCGTAACGCCGGCCGGCAGTCCCTCGTCCGCCGCGTACGAAAGCTCCGCGCGCGAGCACACCACCATCAGTTGCCGCACGCTTACCGACCCGGTTGCGCGCTACGAGATCGTAAAAACCATGCGCGCCAGCTCTCTCGTGCTCGGGCCCCTGATTGCGCGCACCGGCGTGGCCCACGTGGCCATGCCCGGCGGTTGCGCCATTGGCGGCAGGCCCATTGATCTGCACATCAAGGGGCTTGAGCAAATGGGCGCTACCATCACCCAGGAGCACGGATATCTC
Organism: uncultured Acidobacteriaceae bacterium; assembly: GCA_963751285.1. Classification (GTDB taxonomy): domain Bacteria; phylum Acidobacteriota; class Terriglobia; order Terriglobales; family Acidobacteriaceae; genus Telmatobacter. The sequence goes on from CAVVUE010000028.1 coordinate 250,735, forward strand.
GAGGCCCGCGCCACGCGCCTGCGCGGCACGCAAATCGTCTTTGACAAGATCACGGTCACGGGCACGGAAGATCTGCTCATGGCTGCTGTCCTGGCTGAAGGCGAAACGCTGATGGAAAACTGCGCGCGCGAGCCGGAGGTGGCCGACCTGGCCGCGCTGCTTACCGCCATGGGCGCGCAGATTGAAGGCGCCGGCACGGCGACCATCCGCGTCCGCGGCGTCACCAGCCTGCATGGCGCGCGCTATCGCATCAACCCCGACCGCATTGAGGCGGGAACGTTTCTGGTGGCGGGCGCTATCACCGGCGGCGACCTGATCGTCGCCAGCTGCAACACGGCTCACCTTGGCGCTGTCATCGCCAAGCTGCGCGAAGCCGGCGCGCGCGTGGATGTGCTCGGCCCCGATGCGGCCCGCGTTCGCGGCGCGGAAAAACTTTGCGCCGCCGACATCTCCACCGAAGAGTATCCCGGCTTTCCCACCGACATGCAGGCGCAGTACATGGCCCTGGCCACGCAGGCCGATGGCGTGAGCATGGTCCGCGAAAACATCTTCGAGAACCGTTTCATGCACGTGCAGGAGCTGGTGCGCATGGGCGCCAACATCAAGGTGGAAGGCAACGCGGCCACCGTGCGCGGTCCGTCGCAGCTTTCGTCCGCTGCGGTCATGTGCTCCGACCTGCGCGCCTCCGCATCGCTGGTGCTGGCTGCGCTGGTCGCCGAAGGCGAAACCATCATCGATCGCGTGTATCACATGGACCGCGGCTACGAGCGCTTCGAGCAGAAACTGAGCAGCGTGGGCGCGCAAATCCAGCGCATGGGCAACGTCTTCGCGCCACGCGAGGGAAAATCGTCTCCTGTCAGCCAACCTGACTGAACCTCCGGCATCCAATCGCACAGGACCACCCAAAGGCCAGGAATTTCAACAGTGCGCAACTTCTCCTGTGCCGTTGAGTTGATAACATGAATCGCCCGGAAAAAGATCCCCAATCCGGCGCACCAAAACCATGGAGGGAAGATTTCCGTGAAAAAAACTGCACTGTCACTGCTGCTCGCTTTCTGTTTGGCGCCTGCGGCCGCACTTGCGCAAGTTGGAGTCGTCGTTCGCGTCGCGCCACCGGCTCCCATCGTTGAGCACTATGGACGGCCGCCGCACGCCGGCTGGGTTTGGATTCCCGGCTATCACCGCTGGGACGGACACCGTTACGTGTGGGTCAAAGGCTATTGGGCCCACCCGCCACATCCAGGCGCTGTCTGGGAAGCGCACCGCTGGGAACACCGGGGCGATGGCTGGGTCCTGGTTGAAGGACACTGGAGATAGCGAGCACGGCAACAGCCTATCTCAACGCCAGAAACAAAAGCGGGGCGCAAGCCCCGCTTTTTCTGATCCCCGCTTTTTCTCATCTCTGATCTCTATCTACTTAATCTCAATCACATCGGTAGCCGACGCCGCTGACGCTTCCGCCTGCTCCATCAACTTCTCTGCAACGGCATAAAACGCTGCCGCCTGCGGGCTCTTCGGTCCCGCCAGCGCCACCGGCAATCCGCGATCGCCGCCCTCGCGAATCGCTGGCACCAGCTCAATCGAACCCAGAAACGGCACGTTGAATTGTTTCGCCGTGCGCTCTGCTCCGCCGCGCGAAAAAATGTCGATCACATGATGGCAGTGCGGGCACGTGAACTGACTCATGTTCTCCACGATCCCCAGCACGTCCACGTTGACCTGAGCAAACATCTCCAGCGCCTTGCGCGCGTCCTCCAGGCTGACGTCGCTGGGCGTCGACACCACCACCGCGCCGGTCAGCGGCACCGTCTGCACAAGCGAGATCGCCACATCGCCCGTCCCCGGCGGCAGATCCACCACGAGGTAATCCAGTTCGCCCCAGTTCACCTGCTGTAAAAATTGCCGGATGATCTGGTGGAGCATCGGCCCGCGCATCACCATCGGCTTGTCGCCGGGCGAAATGTAGCCGATGGAAATCGTCTTGATGCCGTGCGTAACATTGGGCTCGATCATGTTCCCCGGACCGACCTTCGGCTGTTGCGACGAGCCCATCATCAGCGGCACATTCGGTCCGTATACGTCAGCATCCATCAGGCCCACACGCTTGCCCAGCTTGCTCAGCGCGATCGCCACGTTCACGGCCACCGTGGTCTTGCCCACGCCGCCCTTTCCGGAACCTACTGCGACAATCTTTGCGACACCCGGCAAAGCTACAGGCGCGGGCATGGCGTGACCATGTGCCATCGATTTGTTTCTCCTTTGTTAAATTTCCGTGGATCAAAGATCTTGCTCGTTAGCTCGGCTTCGCTTCCGCCCGCGCCGCCACGGCCTGCTTTGCCTCGGTGCGCCGCGTACTCTCCCGCTCGCGATGTTCGCGCCGCCGCAGCGCGTCGTCAAAGCGGCGTTTCTCGTCAGGCGTCTCCGGCTTCAGTTGCGGAACCTTCTGCACACGCCCGTGCTCATCCACGGCCACATACACGATATACGCGCTCGCCACGTGCGTCATCGCGCCGGTCCGCGTGTTTTCCGCCCACACTTTTACGCCCACTTCCATCGAGCTCGTAAAGGCGCGGTTCACGCTCGCCTTCAGCGTCACCAAGTCGCCCAGCCGTACCGGCTGGATGAAGTCGATGTGATCCATCGCTGCCGTCACCACGTAGGTCCGCGAGTGTCGGAAAGCCGCCACTGCGCCGGTCAGATCGATAAAGTGCATCAACCGGCCGCCTAGTAAGTTCCCCAGGAGGTTCGTGTCGTTGGGCAGGATGATCTCTGTCATCTCCGATTGCGTGCTTGCCACCGTGCGCACCATTGCATCGTTCTCCTGGGCGCTCATGCTCCCTCCACGTTGCTGAATCTTTCTGAAATCTTAATCCGCCTGCGGATACAATGGACGTGGCGGCAGATTTGGCCGGCTGGTCCAGCCGTATGGGCCCTGTTCCAGTTTCGGCAATCCCTGCCAATTTCGCAAATCCTCGCTCCGCAACCGAGAGCCGGGCTGGATGCGAGCAAGATGGACAAGATTGAGGGACTGAAGGAAATTCTTGCTGTGGATCCGCGGAATAGCTTTGCCCGCTATGGCCTGGCCATGGAGCTGGCGAGCCGTGGCGACACAGCGGCTGCACTTGCTGAGTTTGATACACTCTTGGCCGACGATCCCGGCTACACGCAAGGCTACTTCATGGCTGCGCAAACATTGGTTCGAGCAGGCAGAAAGCCCCAGGCGGTCGAACGGCTGAAGGCCGGAATCAACTGCGCCAATCGCGATGGTAACAGGCACGCTGTCAATGAGATGCAGACGATGATGAAAGAATTGCTACAACAATGAAGTGGGTCCAGTCACAGCCGTGGAATCGGCTTCAGGTCTATGCTTGGATTTCCTGCTAAAGCAGGGGTCGACGAATTTTCCAGAGTTTGTGTGAATCCTTCGCACTTCTAACTGGCGTCTAAAGGAACAGCATGGCGAAATACTCGATTGTTGTGCCGTTTCACAATGAAGAGGAAAACGTAACAATCCTCTATGCGCGGCTCAAACAGGTGATGGAACAAGTAGATGACTCCTTTGAGCTGGTCTTGGTTGATGACGGGTCCAATGACCGGACCTACAAACTTCTCGAGGAGATCGCTGCCGTCGACAGCCGCGTCCTCGTGGTGAAGCTGCGCCGCAACTTTGGCCAGACCTCGGCATTGTCCGCGGGCTTTGACCACGCCTCGGGCGAGTTCATCCTGGCCATGGACGGCGACTTGCAGCATGATCCCAATGACATTCCCGCTTTTCTTGAAAAGCTCGACGAGGGATACGACGTCGTCTCCGGCTGGCGCAAGACGCGCATTGATAACTTCGTTCTGCGCCGCATCCCATCCGCCTGTGCCAACTGGATCATGGCGCGGCTCTCTGGTGTCGACATTCACGACTTCGGCACCACCTTCAAAGCCTACCGGCGCGAAATTATCCAGAATGTTCCGCTCTATGGCGAGATGCATCGGTTCATTCCCGCGCTTGCCAGCTGGTACGGCGCATCCATCTGCGAGATTCCCATCCGCAATATCAATCGCGAGCGGGGCAAAAGTCACTACGGCCTCGGCCGAACCTTTCACGTGATTTTTGACCTCATCACCATCCGCTTCCTGCTCCGCTACATGGGCCGCCCGCTGCACTTTTTCGGCGGACTCGGGCTCCTCGGCATGTTTGTGGGCAGCGCGATGGCTGCAACGCTGCTGGGCATGAAGATCTTCAATCCGCATTTGGATGTCATGCATGTGCATGGCCCCATGTTTGTCATCGGGTCGGTGCTAATCGTTGCCGGCATTCAGATGCTTGCCATCGGTCTTCTCGGCGAATTGCAGGTGCGCCACTTCTACAGCAGCCGGCGTCCGACCGCCTACTCGGTCGATCGCCTCGTCCGCCTCTCCTCTTCCGACGAGCAGAGCCTCCTTTCCGAGCGCCAGGATGGAATGATGTAAAGGCAGGGAATAGGGGAGTAGCCAATAAGGGGTAGGAAAGAGCGAGCAGCGTTGTGGATTGAAGATGCGCGCCTGGCGCGGCTGGCGAAGTACGAACTGTGAACTGCGAACAGTGAATTAATTCCCCAATCGTCGTCCTCTATTTGCCATTCCCTATTGGCCACTCCCTACTCCCTACTGGCTACTCCCTATTCTCTTGCGTTCCCCGCCCTCAGGGTTGATCCTTATCCCTGACATGAAAGCCATTCAGATTCAGTCCACAGGCGGACCTGAAGTTCTCCAGCTTGCCGAATTGCCCATCCCTGAGCCGGGACCGGGACAGGTTCTCATTCGCGTTGAAGCTACAGGCGTCAACTTCATCGAGGTCTACTTTCGCAAGGGCGTTTACAAGACCGCATTCCCACTGACCCCGGGCAGTGAGGCTGCCGGCACCGTGGAGGAGCTCGGCCCCGGCGTAAACGGATTTAAAGCCGGCGACGCCGTTGCTTCCACCGCCGTCATCGGCAGCTATGCGGAGTACGCCCTGGTTCCTGCCGCGCAGCTGGTCAAGGTGCCCGAAGGCGTGAGCCTGGAATGCGCGGCCGCCGTCCTGTTGCAGGGCATGACCGCTCACTACCTCACGCGGTCCACCTATCCGCTCAAGGCTGGCGAAACCGCGCTTGTCCATGCCGGCGCAGGCGGCGTGGGACTGCTGCTCACGCAAATGGCGGCGCACATCGGCGCCCGCGTCATCTCCACTGTCTCCACCAAGGCCAAGGCCGCGCTCTCGCGCGAAGCCGGCGCCTCCGACGTGATTCTTTACACCGAGCAGGAATTCGAGCCTGAGGTCAAGCGCCTCACCGGCGGCAAAGGCGTCGACGTGGTGTATGACTCGGTGGGCAAAACCACCTTCGACGGCAGCCTCAACTGTCTGCGCCCGCGCGGCATGCTCGCGCTCTTCGGAGCTTCCAGCGGTCCCGTTCCGCCCTTCGATCCGATTCTGCTCAACAGCAAAGGCTCGCTCTTTCTCACCCGGCCAACGCTCTGGCATTACATAGCCACGCGCGCCGAGCTCGAGTGGCGCGCCAACGACGTGCTTGGCTGGGCCGCCAGCGGCGAACTGAAAGTGCGCACCGAGCACACCTATCCGCTCGCCGAAGCCGCCCAGGCCCAGATCGACCTTGAGGAACGCAAGACCACCGGCAAGATTCTGCTGGTGCCGTAAAGACAGCTTCTAGCTCTTAGCCATTAGCTTTTAGCTTCGTTCGAGGAGCGGTAAGCGACCTCGATTAACAATGCGCAGGGCTGCAGGTTACCCGCTACAAGCTACCGGCTACGGGCTTCGAGCCAAAGGCTAAAAGCAATAGCTAATAGCCAAGAGCTAGCGGCAAGAAGCTAGGAGCGAATGAATGTCCACCATCACGATTGCTCCCACCGACCGCCTCTTCGTTCTCACCGGCGCCGGCATCAGCGCTGAAAGCGGCTTGCCCACCTTTCGCGCTGAAGACGGTCTCTGGGCAGGCTTTCGCGTCGAGGACGTCTGCACTCCCGACGCGTGGAGCCGCGATCCCGCGGGGGTATGGGCCTTCTATTCGTCGCGCCGCGCGCAGGGGCAAAAAGCCAACCCCAATCCCGCGCACATCGCGCTTGCTGAGCTCGAAGCAAAAATCCCCGGCCGCTTTTTTCTTTGCACCCAGAATGTGGACGACCTGCATGATCGCGCCGGCAGCAGGAATCTCATCCACATGCACGGCGAGCTGGCAAAATCGCGCTGCGAGCGGGAGTGCGGCAGCCCGCCCGTTGAAGATCGCGCCGTCTACGCGAGTCTCGGCGAAGTCGCCCGCTGCGCCTGCGGCGGCCGCCTGCGCCCGCACATCGTCTTCTTCGGCGAGATCCCCCTCGAAATGCCGCGCATCGAGCGCGAGATCTCCCGCGCCACCATGATGATCGTGGTTGGTACGTCGGGTTCCGTCTATCCCGCGGCCGGTTTCGTGCACTGGGCGCGCCAAAGCGGCGCAAAGACGGTCTACATCGGCCCCGAGCCGCCGCTCAACGCCGCCGCCTTCACCCACATCGTCGAAGGCAAAGCCGGCGAAGTTCTCCCCGGCCTGTTTCACGTCCAACCGTGACGCCTGCCGGTTGCCCCATCCCTTCGCCAGTCTTCTGCGAAAGAGTGGGCCCTGAAAGCTGAAACCTTCAAGCGGGCATCGAGGAATTAGTAGCTAAAAGCTAAAAGCTGATCGCTGAAAGCTAGAACTTAAACCGATACCTCGCCTCCACCGCAAACATCCGCGGATCATTCCAGTGGAATCCGCCGATCGTCACCGAGTTATCTAGCAGCACGCGATGATTCGTCACGTTGATCGCGGTTGCCGACAGTTTCCAACGCTCGCCGATCGCGCGCCCCACCGACGCATCAAACGTCGTGTGCGCAGGCAGATGCGGGCCTAGATATGGACTGTTGTCATTCGGGCAAGACGATGGATCGGAACACGCCAGCCCATTTGTAAATCCCGACCCGTAGTACACATTCGTCGCAAACCACGTTTTCAGGGGCAGATTCGTCGTGAATCCCGTGTTCAGCGTGTTGCGCTGGTCGTGATCGACGGGCACATACTGCGGCCCCAGATCGCACGCTGAATCCGTCGCAATGCTGCATGTAAATCCGCCGATAATGTTCCCACGCTGCTCGGCGATCTGGTTTGAGTAGGCCGCATGAAACTGTCCGAGCCGCCAAAGCTCAGGCGAGCGCAGCGTCATCTCCCATCCGCGCATCAGCGCTCCATCCACGGCGATTGGAAAATACATATTCGATTCGCCCAGGTTCGAATGATCCAGAAAATTGTTTACGCGGTTCTTGAAAGTGTCCACATCCAGCTTCCATCCGCGGTAGGGAATCTCGATGCCGAACTGGTGCTCCTCGTCGCGTTCTGAAGGCAATGGCGTGAACGTATTCTGGCCGCCCGGCAAACTGCTCGCATAATTCAGCACCGAGCTCGATACCGTGAGAATCGGCGCCGGCTGAAAATAGTGCCCGTAAAATCCGCGCAGCACCCAGTTCAACCGCGGAATCCGCACGGTTGCGCCGATCCGCGGATAAATCGCCGTCTCGTTCAGCTCGGCCCGATCAATCGTGAACCGCTCACCGCCCAGCAGGGTCACATACTGGCCCAGCCGCAAATGGTCCGCCAGGTAAAACTCCAGCAATCCTGCATCTTCGTTTGCCGGCGTGTTTGGCTGCGAAGGCCCGCTGCCGTCGTTCACCTTCACACCGAACAAATCGTTCTCCCTCTGGAAAAACGAATACAGCCCGCCCGAAAAGCTGTTCCATCCCGCATCAACGTGCGCGTCGGCCTGCGCGCCCACGTAATTCGATCCTTGGTGCCACGTCGTCGCAGCAGGGTAATCGCTCGATTGCGAATCATAGTCCGACTGGTTGAAGTGGTAAAACGGCGCCACGCTTAACAGCGCCTTCGGCGAGATGCTGTGCACCCAGTTGGCAATCACGAACGAGTCGCGCTCCCTCTGCGCGTCCCGCAATCCCCATGAGCAGTAATACGGCTGCGGTCCCGCGCATTCGTAGTCGGTTTTGTTCGGGTCGTAGGGAACCTGGAAGTAGTCCTGCCGCACCTGTCCGTCCACGCGCAGTTGATCCTTCGCCGTCTGGTTGCGAATCAGCGACACAAACCCGCTCTCCGAATTGGTCACGTCGTGGTCGATCCCAATCACCGGTGTCGCCAGCCCGTAGTTCGACCGCGACCCGGTTGCGCTTGTGTACCACGCGGATTTTTCTGAGTGGTTGCCCAGCGACAACTGCGCTTCTCCATCGTACGGATTGCCTCCATAAAGCATCAGCTCGCCCTCGCGGTCGAACTCGAACCCGTTCCGTGGCAGCACATCGAAGACGCCGTAGGTGCGGTCGCCCACGTCCGCGCCGTAGCTTCCGCGCTCCGTCTCCAGCGAATCAATATCCTTGGGATCGATCTGCGGCCCCACATTCGACGCAATCTTGGTGTTGGGTATCTGCACTCCATCGATCAGCCAGCTCGTCTGGTGGCCTCCGCGCATGTGAAGCATGTCGTGCGTCATGTACGCGCCCGGCACGTAGTCCGTGATCATCTCCATTCCCGTGGTGCGGCCCGCGCCGGGCGTCTCATCAATGGTCTGCCGCGTGATCAGCGTTGTCGGCGTCACCGTGTCTACGCTTCCCGCAGTGCCGCGCACGACAACCGACTCGGTCGCGCCGCCCAGAGCAAGCGGGATATGCAGAATGGGATTCGTGCCCGACTCCACAGTGAGAGTCTGCGTCGCGGTCTCAAAACCTTTTGCAACGGCTGTAAGCCGGTAAACACCCAGCGGCGCCGCCGGCAAGGTAAACTCGCCGTCGGCCTGTGTCGTTGCATGCAACACGAAAGCCGACCCCACCGCCTCGAGCGTCACGTCCGCGCCGGCAATCGGCCGGTGCTGAGGATCGTGCACAATTCCGCGCAAGGTGGCGAACACTGTGGCAAATGCGGGAAGGGAAGCGGCCAGCAGCAAAGCCGCAACAGCAAAACAGCGGCGCATCAGGGGAAAGACCTCCGTGCCGATCGATCTTGAACGCGTGTTGCGCAGCGCGCAGCAAATGCGGTCGCACAATAGCGGCATTATTTTCGGGAATCGCTGAAAACCGTCCAGGCGAGCAGCGCGGGATGGACAACCGCATCTATCGAGTCGCACTGTCCTGTGTCAGGGCATGACTTCAGTCATGCCGGAACAGCCACAACAGAATTGAGGGCTTCGGCTCCGGCGCCTCGCAGACGAACCAAAACCGCAGATCGTCGCGCTTAGACGAGATTTTCAACGCAGATTTAGCTGAGATTCGCCGCAGGAGGTCCGCGTCCGGCGTGAGTGCGGCTTGGCGTCGCGGATCCAACCATGTACCCCGCAACAGCCTTGTGCCTTTGCACGCCCGCCTCTCGCAGGCGGGCCGCAGAAACCGTCAGCGCGTGCGCCGGCATCAGGAGCGCCAGCGTGGGACCGGGATACTCAGGGCAGGTAGCGGGAGCAGTGAACGACGGCCGCGGATCGGCACTTTGCGCCATCGCGGACGCCATCTGCATGGCCCCGGAGCAACGGTGCGCTCCGTGCCGGCGGCAGCACGCCGGCAGGCCTGCATCCTCGCTGCCGTCGACCATCACCGACAGCGAACCCAGCCCGAAGAGCAAGATCAGGAAAATGGAGAAGCCGCGCCGCATCTCCTTCGATGCTAGCAGAGGAAATAGACAGAGAACAGAGAACCAGGGGCTCGCAGCTGGGAGGTAGTGGACCGAATCTGAAGCTCGAACCGTGAATACAGCTGTCATCCTGAGCGGAGATTGCCGCGCTTCCTGCGGCAATCGGAGTCGAAGGATCTGCGGTTGCTCTTCAGCGACCTTCACGCTGACCACACCTGCATCCGGTTGCCCCACCCTTTTCGCCGGTTGTGTGGCAAAAAGTGGAAACGAAGGCCAGATCTCTGACCCCTGACCCCTGACCGCTGATCCCTGCTCCTCTCATTTATCATCGGAGTATCGCTCGGCTTCGCCCAGCCCAGTCCTACAAAGGAATCTTGATTTGCCTGAAGTCCATCATTCAGCAGCGTCGCCGGAGTCTTCCGCCGCATCCTCGCAACAACCGCGCATCGCGCGCCATCTGCGCATCGCGCTCTTCGGTTTTGGCACAGTCGGCAGCTCGGTGGCCCGCATTCTCGTCGAGTCAAAACCGCACGGGCTCGAGCTGACGCACGTCTTCAATCGCGGAGTGGCGCGCAAACGCGTCGCCTGGGTCCCACCGAGCGTCGAGTGGACCGAAAACGCAGACGCCGTGCTTGCCTCCGATGCGGATGTGATTGTGGAACTCATCGGCGGCCTCGATCCCGCTGGAACTTGGGTGCGCCGCGCGCTCGAAGCAGGCAAAAGCGTGGTCACGGCCAACAAAAAGCTCATCGCTTATCACGGCATCGAGCTGGAACGCCTGGCCGCGGCCAAAGGTGGCCATCTGAAATATGGCGCCGCTGTTGCCGGCGGCATTCCCGTCATTCCCGGCCTCGAGCAGGGCATGGCCGGCGACCAAATCGAGCGCATCGAAGGCATTCTCAACGGCACCTGCAACTTTATCCTCAGCAAAATGGAAGAAGGCGCGGAGTACGCCAAGGTGCTGGCCGAGGCGCAGGCCAAAGGTTACGCTGAGGCCGACCCGACGGAAGATGTCGGCGGATTCGACGCCCGCGCCAAGCTCGCCATCCTCATGCGCCTCGCGCTACGCGTGCAGGTCGATCCCGAGGAGATCGTTCCTCGATCCATCAACACCGTCACGCCGGTCGACTTCAGCTACGCCCGCGACCTGAATTGCACCATCCGCCAGATCTCGCGCGCCGAGCAGAAAAATGGCGACATCGCGGCCACGGTCGGGCCGATGCTGGTGTCCCAGCGTTCACCGCTCGCCTGGTCGCAGGGCACTGAGAATATGGTCATCGCCAGCGGCCGTTACGGCGGCGACGTCGTCTTCTCCGGCCACGGCGCCGGCGGGCATCCAACGGCGGTCGCCGTCGTCAGCGACCTTATCGCCCTCGCGCACGGCTCGCGCCGCGTCGATATCCCCTCATCGCCCGCGCGCATCGACGCCGAGTTCGAGGTGCCCCATTACATTCGTTTTCTCGTCAAGGATCGCCCCGGGATCGTCGCCGCCATCACCACCGCGCTGGCCAACGAGCAAATCAACATTCGCGCCATCGTGCAAAAGCCGGGTTATCCCGCCGATGCGCTGCCCTTTGTGGTGACCGTTGAGCCGTGCAAGACCTCCGCGCTCAAGCGCGCGCTCACCCCGATCCGCAAAATGGACTGCATGCTCGTCGAGCCGCTCGAACTGCAAATGCTGGAATAGCAGTGGTCAGTGATCAGTGGTCTGATCATGATTGTTTCTCGTTTTGGTAATCTATGTCCCTGGTCCCTGCATCCCTGGTCCCTATGCTTTGAGGTCACACCATGATTGGCACCATTTATCGATGTGAAATCTGCGGCGAAGAAAGCGACAATCCTATGCGCTGGATCGTCATCAACTGCAACAGCGAACAGCTCACCATTCACAAGTGGACCAAGGATGCCGCGGACGCTCGCGGCGCGCGCCACTACTGCGGCGAAGCCCACGCCCAGGTCTACGTCAGCCGCTGGCTCGAAGCCGCCTGCTCGTAAATAGTGGTCAGGGATCTGGGGTCAGGGGTCAGGGAAGGGACGGACGACGATTCACAGTTCAACCAACGGAATTGAAAGCAAGATCTGCAAGGTGCCGGCTACAGGCAAACAACTGTGAACTGATCGCTGAGCCCTGATCCCTGACACCTGCCCCCTAGCTTCTCGCCGGTCCCGTCGATTCCCGCACCACCAGCTCCGGCTCCATCATGATGTCGACGGGGAACTGCTTCTCCCGATTGCCGATCCGCTCCAGCAGCACCTGCGCCCCACGGCGGCCCATCGCCATCAGCGGCTGGCGCACCGTGGTCAGCGAAGGCATCGCATACGCTGCGGAAAGAATGTCGTCGAATCCCACCACTGAAACATCTCCCGGCACGCTCAGACCCGCATCCTTCAATGCGCGAAGAGTGCCGATGGCGGCAATGTCATTAAAGCAGAAAACCGCCGTGAAATCCCGGGTCCGTTCCAGCAGCGACTGCATTGGCTTGTAGCCAATCTCCGGCGCCATAGGATGCAACCCGGCCTTCATCGACCAGGCCGCCGTGTCAATGCGAATCACCAATGCCGGATCGACCGTGAGATCCATCTCTCTGGCCACCTGCTGAATCGATTCCCACCGGAACTCGGAGTCTGGAATCACCCGCGGTCCGCGCATGAAAGCGATGCGCCGGTGGCCCAGCTCATGCAAGTGCGTCAGCGCCTGCTGCACCGCCCGATGATGATCCAGCACGATATTCGTGACGCCGTCTGCCGCCACATGCGCCGAGATGGCCACCGCCGGCACCGGAACCGCCAGTTGCTCCACCGCCGTATTCAGCAGCAGAAATCCATCGACTGCGCGCTCCACCAGCATGCGCGGATACTTCTCAATCAGTTCCTTGTTCCAGTCGTGGCACGCGGTGAAGTAAAAATAATGCGCTGCCGTCAGCTCCTCCACCACGCCGCTCATCACGCGCGTAAAGTAGCCTTCGCTCAGATCCGGCGCCAGCACTCCCACGCTCATTGACCGGCTTTGCCTCAGCGACCGGGCAAAATAGTTTGGACGGTAGTTCAGCCGCTGGGCCGCCTGCACCACCCGGTCGCGAGTCTCCTGCGGAATCGACTTGGCGGATGGCGAGTTGTTAAGAACAAGTGAAACCGTCGTCTGCGACAGCGCCAGGTGGTCGGCGAGCATGCGCAGATTCACGTGACCCTGCGGCGGTGTCTTTTTCCCCTTAGCCATCTAGCAGTTGTAACATTTCTCCCGGTTCAGAGGATACACCGATTTCATCGAGCTGAATCGATTTTCCTATAGAACATGGGCTATTTCAGCTTCTGCGGCGCGCGCCGCAAGGCCCATTGCGACTGTCGCCCGCCTCTCCAGAGCCGCGAATTGACTCTTTCCCGTCCGCTCCGCGAGCTTTCAGATTTCCACCCGTATGCGCTTGATTTTGCACACTTGTAACCTCTCGTTCATAATCTCTCGGTAGCCTGAGCTTTGTGGACGCCACTGTGCCAGAGATTCGTATCGTCCAGACGCAACCTCCATCGGAACCCGCTCAGACTCCCGAGCAGGCCGCGGCGGTCGCTGCGCCTGTCGAGCACTCGGCGATCCGCCGCTATCTGCTCGCCCGAGGCAACTCTGCCATTACTGACGGCGCATTCAGGGTGCTCATGGCGCTGTGCGCATTCAGCATCTTCGTAATTGTCGCCCTCATTCTCTTTGAACTGGTGCAACGCTCCCAGCTCACATTGCACGCTTTCGGCCTTAAATTCTTCTGGAAAACCTACTTCGACTCTACGACCAATCTTCCCTCCTACTGGGACCCGGTTAACGGCTACTTCAGCGCATTGCCATTCGTCTACGGCACGCTGGTCTCCTCGCTGCTGTCGTTGCTCTTCGCGGTTCCGCTTGCCGTCGGCGTGGCCGTCTTCCTCACCGAAATGTGCCCCGGCTTTCTGCGCGCTCCTCTGGCTTTTCTCACGGAGTTGCTGGCCGCCATTCCCAGCATCATTTACGGTTTGTGGGCTGTGTTTATCCTGGTGCCGCTGCTTCGCGAGTATGTCAATCCGCTCCTGATCAAAGGGTTCGGCTGGACGGGCCTCTTCGACGATACCAGTCCCACCGGGATGGGCTATTTCGCATCGGCTGTGATTCTGGCCATCATGATCCTGCCCATCATCTCCTCGCTCACGCGCGAAGTGATGATAGCGGTGCCGCACTCGCAGCGCGAGGCGGTGCTGGCGCTCGGCGCCACGCGCTGGGAGATGATTCGCATGGGCGTTTTGCGTAACGCCCGCATCGGCATCGTGGGCGCCGTTATCCTCGGCCTCGGCCGGGCGCTGGGCGAAACCATGGCCGTCACCATGGTTATCGGCAGCACCCCGCAGATTCATCGTTCCTTGCTGTCCACCGGGAGCTCGATGGCATCTGTCATTGCCAGCGAATTTACCGAGGCAGTGTCTGACATGCACCTGAGCGCGCTGATCGAGATCGGCCTCGCGCTGTTTATTGTCACCATTATCGTGAACGCCATTGCCCGCCTGCTCGTGTGGGCAGTTACGCGGGGGACCCCGGCCACGATACGTTGAGAAGCAAACGAACCGGCAGCAGTGGGTGAAGAAAGGGACCGGAAAAACAGTGCAAGAAGAGTTCCAATTCCGTGCACGCCTCCGCTGGCTCGTCGACAAGGCGGCAACATCTCTCGCAGTCTTGTCGACCCTCCTGGTTATTCTGCCGCTGGTGGCGATCTTCGTCTATCTCATCGTCAAAGGCGCCCATTCGCTGAATCTCGCATTCTTCACAGAGATTCCCAAGCCGGTCGGCGAAGAGGGCGGCGGAATGGCCAACGCCATCGTCGGCTCGGTCACGCTTCTCGCCATTGCCAGTCTTCTTGGAGTTCCCATCGGCATCGGCGGCGGCATCTACCTTGCCGAGTTTGGCCGCGGCACCAAGTTTGCCAACGGCGTGCGCTTCACCGCTGACGTTCTCAACGGCGTTCCCTCCATCGTGATGGGCCTGGCCGCCTACGCGCTCATCGTCGTGCCGCAACATCATTTCTCGGCTCTCTCGGGCGGTGTGGCGCTGGGCATCATGATGATCCCCACCATCTGCCGCACCACGGAAGAGATGCTCCTCATGGTTCCGCACGCGGTGCGCGAAGCTGCGCTCGGCCTCGGCGTTCCCAATTGGCGATCGGTGCTTTCCATCACCGTCAAGACCGCGTCGCCGGGAATCATCACCGGCTGCATGCTGGCCTTCGCGCGCGTTGCCGGAGAAACCGCGCCACTCATCTTCACCGCGCTGGGCAACGACTATTGGAGCACCAGCCTCAACCAGCCCATCGCCGCCCTGCCGCTGCAGATTTACGTCTACGCGCTCTCCCCCTACGACGACTGGCACCGGCTGGCTTGGGCGGGGTCGCTGGTTTTGATCGTTCTCATTGTGCTCGCAGTTTCGCTGGTGCGTTTTGTCACCAGCCGCGGCGTTCTGAAAGGGGCTAGCTAAGTGGGTGTCAGCATCGAAGTAGCAAACCTGAACGCGTGGTACGGAACCAATCACAGCCTCCAGGACATCAATCTGAATATACCGGGCAATCATGCCACCGCGCTCATCGGTCCCTCGGGCTGCGGCAAGAGCACATTCGTGCGCTGCCTTAACCGCATGCACGAGACCAATCCCATCGCGCGCGTCACCGGCACGGTGCGCATGGGCGACCTCGATATCTACCAGGGCGCCACGCCCGTTGAGGTTCGCCGCCGCGTGGGCATGGTCTTCCAGCGCCCCAATCCCTTTCCCACCATGTCCATCTACGACAACGTGGCTGCCGGCCTCAAGCTCAACGGCTACTCCAACCGCAAGTCCCTCGACGAAGTCGTGGAGAAATCGCTCAAGAACTCCGCGCTCTGGGACGAAGTCAAGGACGACCTCAAGAAGAAATCCGGCGCCAGCCTCTCCGGCGGCCAGCAGCAGCGCCTGTGCATCGCCCGCGCCCTCGCCGTCGATCCAGAAGTCCTGCTCATGGACGAGCCTGCCTCCGCCCTCGATCCCGTATCCACCTCCAAGATCGAGGACCTCATCTTCCAACTAAAGTCGCAGTACACCATCGTGATTGTGACGCATAATATGCAGCAGGCGGCCCGCGTGGCAGAGAAGACAGGCTTCTTCCTCAACGGCCGCATGGTCGAGTTCGACTCGACCCACAAGATCTTTACCAATCCTTCTGACAAGCGCACGGAGGATTACATCACGGGCAGGTTCGGATGACACGCATTCGCTTTCAACAGAGCCTTGAAGACCTCAAGGAGAATCTCCTGGTAATGGCTGGCCTTGCCGAGCAGGCCATCCAGCGCGCCATCGAGGCCTATCGGGTGCGCGACCTCTCCATCTGCGACCTGGTCAACCGCAGCGAGATCGCCATCAACCGCATGGAGCGCGACATCGATCAGGCCGCGCTCGATCTGCTGGCCATGGAGCAGCCCATGGCCGTCGATCTCCGCTTCATCCTCAGCGTCATCAAGATCAATGCCGACCTGGAACGCGTGGGCGACGCCGCCAAAAGCATCAGCGACCGCGTTCGCATCATGCAGTCGATGGCCGCGGTCGACCTGCCGGTCGATATTCCCCGCATGGCCTCGATGGCCGAGGACATGGTGCGCAAGAGCCTGCAGTCCTTCATCGAAGGCGACGCCGAGCTGGCCCGAGGCGTGCTCACCATGGACGACGCCGTAGACCAGATGAACCGCGCAGCTTTCAAGGCGCTCACCAAGGTGATGGAGGAGCAGAGCCACATCGCTCCGCAGGCGCTGAACGCGCTCATGATCTGCCGCAGCCTCGAGCGCGTGGGCGATCACGCCACCAACATCGCTGAGGATGTCATCTTCTGGGTGCAGGGAGCCGATGTGCGCCACCACAAAAGCATTGCCAAAAATGGAGCTGCCGCCGGAACCGAGACCAACAACACTCCGGCAGGCGCCGCCGCAGCCGAGGGTTGAAGCCCCGTCTCCTTCACATCCGAGGGTTGGGCAGGCAGGCGCCGCCGAGGGTTGAACAGGCTGGGGAAAAACTTTCGGGAAGTTCCACCAAGTGTCAGGGCACGACTTTAGTCGTGCCGAAATCGTCGTAAAATCAACGCGGGCTTTAGCCCCTGAGTGCTCTTTCCGCCAGTCCGGTTTGACATTCGGCGTTTTTCCGCAGCCTCTGAAGCCACGGCTCCTTCGCATCGTGCATCACAGGCGGAGTCGATTCACTGTTACAAGCTCCCGCGATTCACTGTCACAAGCTCCCGCAGGGAGCGATAGAGGTTAGCCCAGGACAAGCGGAGCGCAGTCCTGGGATAGCAGCAGAAGAACGCGTCAAGCCCCGGAGGGGCGACAGAATTCCTTCGCCTAAGACCTAAGAGTCGAAATCTGAAAGTCGAAATCTGAAGGCAAAAGCTAGAAGCTAGAAGCTAGAAGCTAGAAGCTGTCTCCCTCAATGCCCCGCCGTCGGCCTCACACCCATGGCATTCAGCTTGGTGCGCGCCGCGCGCGCCTCCGGTGTCTGCGGATGCCTGCGGATCAACTCGCGCAGCTCGTCGACTCCCGCTTGCCGCTTATCCGTCGAGAGCAGGCAATAGGCCTTGTGTAACTCCGCCGCGGGCGCCTTGGCATTGCCGCTGAATCCTTCCAGCACCCCGTTGTAGTAGTTGATCGCTCCCGCGTAGTCCTTCTGCTGGTAGGCAATCTCGCCCAGGTAGAACTGCGCCGTGCCGGCCAGGTCGTCCAGCGGGTAGTAGTGCACAATCTCCTGGAACTCCCCTTGCGCCACCTTGAACTTGCCTGCGTCAAAATCGCGCTCGGCCGCCTGATAAGTCTCCTGCAACGGCGGCGCCTGCAATGCCGGGCTGGGTCCCGGCGCGCTGCCGCCCTGGGGAACGTTTGGCATCCCCGGTCCCTGGTCGGGACCGCCGGTATTCGGCTGGCCGCCCGGCGGCATTGCACCCGGCTGCGTTCCTCCCGGCTGCGCTCCGCCTTGCATGGCCTGCGTTTGCTGCGCCTGCATCGCCTGCAGTTGCGCCTGCAAATCCTGTACTGACTTGTCGAGCTTGGCGATGCGCGCCTTCAGCTCATCCACTGAATCGTTCAGCGACTGCACCTGCCCTGAGAGAGTGTCCTGTTTTCCGCTGAGGGCCTCGTTTTCTGTGTTCAATTTCTGCTGCAGCGCGTTCACGGTCGCCGTCATCTGCTTGGCCTGCTCCGCCGTCTGCTGCGCCAGGTCTTGTATCACGCCAAAGCGCGAGTCGAGCGTCGACTGCAGCCGCTGGACCATATCCAGCAACTGCTGCACCTGCGTTTGCAGTTGAACCATCTCTTTTGAAACAGCATGCGCGGGCACAGCGGCAGGAAGAAAAAGAAGAATGGATGCCGCGGCAGAAAGCAGGCGATTGCGAATGATACGTGGGCTTTGCATTGTTCAACCTTTCTACATACAAGATACGGCAGCCCGGCCAAACAAGCGGGGCTGCCGTCTCATTGAAAACTTTTGTTCGGCTCCGCTCAAAGCCAGTAGCTCGAAGCCCTTAGCTAGGAGCTGGAAGCTAGCAGCTGGAAGCTGTTCTTCTACCGATCGATCGAGAATCCGTCTCTGCGGTTCAACTGCCAGCACTCTTCGGTCGACTCCTGGCAAAACGGCTTTTCCTTTCCGTAACTGATCACCCGCATGCGGTCGGCTGCTATGCCCGCCGTAACCAGCGCGGTCTTGGCCGCCTGCGCGCGATTCTGGCCCAGCACCAGGTTGTATTCGTCTGACCCTCGCTCGTCGCAGTAGCCGCCGATCACGACCTTCACGTCCGGATGAGCATTGAGCCAGTCGGCGTCCTTTGACAGGACGGACTGCGCGTCCTGCCGGATATCGTACGTATCGTAGTCGAAGAAAATAGGCTGCACGTGGGCGTTGAAATCCTGTTCCTCGCTCATTTGTGTGCTGGGAACAGCCACTGCCGGGGGCGCATTCACCGTTACATGGGCTGAAGCATCGGCAGTGCCTCCGTCTCCGCGCGCCACCAGGTGATAGGTGGTCGACTCGGTCGGCGTTACAGTTTTCACGCCGGAAGTGGGCACATCGCCGATGCCGTCAATCGAAACCGAGTTGGCGTCGGTGGTGCGCCAGTTCAGCTGCACCTGGTCGCCGGCCGAAATCACGTTGGGCGTTGCGGTCAGCTGCGCCTGGGGCGCCGGCGCATTTGTCGGCGGAGCCTCCGATGTAGACGGCAGTTGCTGCTGCTTCTTGTGGCAACCTGCAACCGCGACCAGGGCAATCATCAAAAGCGAAGAGGTCAAGAGCCGATTATTCTTGAATGTCAAGGGAATACTCCTTCTCAAAAGATCAAGTGAGTCGATCGGGTGCGGGGATTTTTTGAGGGCCCGCGTGCCGGCTTCCAATTCTCAGCACCATTAAAATGATAGTCGATCACGATCGAGATACCGGTTACTATGCGGGAACGCGCAACTTCCGCCGTTCCCCCGCATCGATGCTCACTTCCAACTCCAGTTGGGCTCCGTATTGTCGCCGGAAAACGTGAGTTGATGCTGCTCGGTGCCGTTGGCCAGCATCGTCCAGATCTGGGTGCGGTGGCCGATCTGCCGCTGGAAGACAATATGCCGCGTATCCGGCGACCACGATGGGTGTTCGTTGATGCCGGCTTCGTGAGTCGCCTGCAGCCAGTTCTTGCTGGCGATGTCCATCACGTAAATGTCATAGCTGCCCGGAGCGCCGGGGCCGTATTTGCGGTCCCAGGTGAAAGCCAGCAGGCCGCCATTCGGCGCCCATGAAGGGTCGGTAGCATAACCGGAGTCGGTCATGCGCTGCACGTTGGCACCATCCTTGTCCATCACGTAGATCTGCGGTTCGCCCGTCCTGCCGCTCACAAATGCGATCTGGCCGTCAGTGCGTGGATTCCAGCACGCACCCTCATCGGTGCCGAATGACGTGATGCTATGGGCGTTGGATCCGCTCGCATCGGCGATCCAGATTTCCGAATGACCGGACCGCGCCGAGGAGAAGGCGATCTCCAAGCCGTCCGCCGACCACGCCGGTGTGAAATTGCTCCCTCCTACGGTCCCTGTCGGAAAACTCACTAGCCGGCCCAGATCCTGAGAGAACATGCGAATCGCCCATCCGTTTCGCTCCAGCGAAGAAAACGCAATTCGTGAGTTATCTGGTGAGATGCGCGGAGATTTCGAAATGCTGCCCAAATGGGTGAGGGCGTGCTGGTTCGCGCCGTCGTAGTCCATCACCCAGATCTCCTTGGCTCCGGTGCGGTTACTCACAAAGTAGATCTTGGTTTCAGCGATGCCGTTCAGGCCTCCGCCTAGGCGCGAAATAATCGCATCGGCGAACCGGTGCGCGATGGTGCGCGCCATGTCCTCGCTCGACTGCTCGTTATATTGCTCTGCCAGCACCTGCGGATTGGAGGCATTGCTGGCGTCATCCAGCCAGCCGTAAACCACCAGGCGGCCGCTGTTCACTGAAAACGCGCCGAACGCCACCATCGAAGCGTTCGCCGGCGCTGCCGACCATTGGCTCAGCACGATCTCCTGCGGCGAGCCGGGCATCGCCTGCGGCGCCAGGCTCTTTGACACCATGTCGAAGATGCCGGCGTTGGCGAGATCGTTATTGAGCGTGGAATCGAAGATCGCTTTGAGCGGCGTAATCTGCGGATCGCTGCCGACAGGCTTGAAGTCCGCTGCGGCCAGGCGGATGCGCGTGCTGCCCAGCTTGGTCCCTGTGTACAGCCAGTCCTGCGCGGTAAGTTGCGTCGCAGAAAAATACACGAGGGAGACCAAAAACAGCGGCAAGACCCGCAACGTTGCCTTCATTCGATGTGCATTCCTTCCTCTGGAGCAGCGGACGCTGATGCGCCCGTTCTCAACCGGTCTTAGTTGCATGATGCCTGATACGACAATCCGTTAGATGCCCGTTCCCGGCGGTTGGCTTTTCCCCGAGCTGTCCCGTCGGCGTAAAAGGAACCTTTTCCTCCACCTCTTGCCCATCTCTTGCCGTTGCCCCAGGTCTTCATTTTAAGAACCCGGAACCATGACCTGAGAGAATCCAATCCATCCGGTCAGGGAGCAGAGCTAAAAGCTAGGAGCTAGGAGCTAGCAGCTAGCAGCTGCTCTTCAGTACTCGCAGTAGTACGAAACCTGCAGCGTACTTTGATTATAAGTTGACGGCAGGTTGCCGAACGTATCCACGCGCTGCGCGGCAAGCTGGCACGAGACATCCAGCGTGGGACTTCCGCTCGATCGGTCCAGTTGCAATCCGCTCACGGTTCCGTCGCGATGGATCGTGAACTTCAGGTAAACGCGCGAGCCTTTGGGCGTGCGCGCATCCACCTGCTGCTTGTTCCAGTTTTGCGACATGATGCGATTGATCTGGTCCACGTACCACGGATACATGCTGGCGAAGTTGTTGTCGCCCACCGTCGTCGGTCCAGACGGCCCCGGCTGCATCTGTTGCGGCATCCGCGAACCCGCCTGCTCGCCGTAGGCCGCCGTGTTCTGTTGAGGCTTTGGCTGGTACGGTTGCGTCTTGGCCAGGTTCTGTTTGCTGGGCTTCACCTGCTTGCCCAGGATCGGAATCGCGGTCTCATCCTCTTTCCGCTGTTCCTTGGGACTGGGAGGCGCCGGCGCCTGGCTGGGCTTCTCCGTGGCGAGCACGTTGTTGTTGACCTGGTCTGCGGGCAGCGGCAGCGAAGTCGTCAGCGTCACTTGCATCGATCCGCCCGCGCCCGGACTACCCCAGAGG
The DNA here is from genome assembly GCA_963751285.1 of uncultured Acidobacteriaceae bacterium. Classification (GTDB taxonomy): domain Bacteria; phylum Acidobacteriota; class Terriglobia; order Terriglobales; family Acidobacteriaceae; genus Telmatobacter. The sequence goes on from CAVVUE010000028.1 coordinate 272,152, forward strand.
TTGTGATGAAACAACCCGAGCGCCCAGCCGTAGACCAGGATGAACCCAACCACCAGGAGATGCAGCCCCACGGATCCCGCGGCCGGCCCCGCAATCGGTTCCGGCGTCAGCTCCCGCTCCAGGTGCTCGCTGCCTTCAAGAACACTTTCCATACTTTTGCTAGCCCCGCCAACTCCGCCAACTCCGCTAGCCCCGCTATTTCCCGCTGCTCCCCTTCGTCTCCATCGGCTGCGTCACAATCGACACGTTCGTAATCCCCGACTGCTTCACCGCATCCATTACGTGCGCGAAATTCCCGAATGACACCTGCTCGTCGCTCCGCAGATAAATCGCCTGGTGCGCAGTGTCCAGGCTCCCCGCACGCAACTTCACCGGCAGATCGTGGATATTGATCGGCTGATCGTTCAGGTAGATGTTGTCATTGCGGTCTATCGTCACCACCATCCGCTGCTGCGTAATCTCCTTCACCACCCGCGTCTTCGGAACATTCACTTCGATTCCCGACTGCAGCACCGGCTCGGTGATCATGAAGATCACCAGCAGCACCAGCACCACGTCCACCAGCGGCGTGATGTTGATCTCCGCCAGTGACGATCGCGTCTGTCCATTGCCCATCGAGAATGCCAAAGTCAACCTCTCAAAGAATCATCGGTGCTCACCCTGGCCGGGTAACTCCGCTAACCCCGTTAACCCCGCCAACTCCGCTACTGTTTGTACAGACTCCGCTCCGCCTCGCGAGGCGCTTCAGCCGCGGTTCGCGGCGAACCCTGCGCCTGCGCCCTCGCCGGCATCTCCTCGAACGAGTTCAGCAATTCGCGGCAAAAGTCATCGGTCGCCGAAGCAAACAGCCTGATGCGCGCGCTGAACTGGTTGTAGGCCACCACCGCGGGCACAGCCACAAACAATCCCGCCGCCGTGGTGATCAGCGCCTCTGCGATACCCGGAGCCACCGCCTTCAGCGACCCGCCGCCCGCCGACCCGATCCCCTGAAACGCATCCACCACGCCCATCACGGTCCCGAACAGCCCTACAAACGGCGCCGTGCTGCCGATCGTCGCCAGCCACGTCATTCGCCGCTCCAGCGTGGTCACCGCCTCGCTGGCCGCGGTCTGCGCCGTTCGCTCCAGCGGCTTCAGGCTCCGCGGCGGACCCGACCCTCCGGTCTGCCGCTTGTAAGTCTCGTACACATCCTCAAACACCTGCGCCAGCGGGCTCGCGCTGTAATCGCCGGCAATTGCCGCAATTTCCTGCAGCCGCGACGCCTTGCGAAAGGCGCGAATGAATCGGCGGCTTTGGCCGGTGGCCCTCTTGAACGACGCCATCTTGCCCAGGATCACCATCCACGAGTAAAGGCTCGCAAGCAGCAGCAGTACCAGCACCGCGATCGCAATCGGCCCGATGTTGCCCATCATATTTGCCAGCGCGCCGAAACCGAGATTCGGCATGGGCGCGCCGCCCGTGCCTGCGCCGCTATCACCTTGTAAGAAAAGCACCAGTGTGAGTGTAAGAATCGGCATTCACCTCAATTCCACGGTATCAGACGTCATTCCCGCACCCAAGTGACGAAGCGGGTGCCCCTTGCTTCAAAACCCTCGCCGCCGGCATTTGTAGCGCCGGTCTCCAGGCCGGCTGTAGTGCGGGTGCCCACACCCGCACCCCACGAGTTCATGCTATGCTGCGCTCGGATTCCAGTTGCACACCTGATTGGGTTTGTCATCCTGAGGAGTCCGAGAATCGGACGGAGGAAGTCGAAGAATCTGCAGTTGTTTCTGGCGGGTGGAAACTACTCGCCCAATCATCGAACCTCCGTGGTACAACCGGATCAACCATGCTCGTTGAACTGCGCGCTGAAAATTACGCCGTCATCGATCACGCCATCGCTTCGTTCGGTCCCGGCCTTAACCTCCTTACCGGCGAAACCGGCGCAGGCAAATCCATCCTTGTTGATGCGCTCGCCCTCCTCATGGGCGGCAAATCCTCGTCCGACGTCGTCCGCCACGGTTCGGAAAAAGCTGTCGTCTCCTGCGTCTTCGAATCCACGCCCGGCGCCGAATCCGTCCTCGAGCAAAACGGCATCGACGCCGAAGGCAGCGACATTATTCTCCGCCGCGAAATTCTCTCCACCGGCAAGGGCCGCGTCTTCGTCAACAACCAACCCGCCACCGTGGCCGTGCTCAAACAACTTGCCCCCGAGCTTGCTCTCGTCCACGCGCAATCTGAGAGCCTGTCGAGCTTCGACTCCTCCCAGCAGCGCATTCTCCTCGATCGCTTCGCCGGCATCTCCACTGACGCCGTAGCCGAGGCCCACGCTCGCTGGCGCGCTGCCCAGCAGAAACTCACCGACCTCCTTCAGGGCGAGCAGGACCGCCTCCGCATGGTCGATCTGTGGACCTACCAGCGCAAGGAGATCGAGCAGGCCCGCCTCGCGCCGGGCGAAGATGAAACCCTTGAAACCGAAAAACGCGTGCTCGCCAATGCCGAGAAGCTCTACGCCGCCGCCTTGAGCGCCTTCGATCAGCTCTACGAGGGCGGCTCCAGCGCCGAGGCTGCTCTCCGCGCCGCCATCCGCAACGTCGAAGAGCTCTCACGCTACGATGCGCGCTTCACTGAATCCGTCCAGCAGCTCGCCTCGGCCCGTGCCATCGTCGCCGATATCGGCGCGGCGCTTCGCGACTACGCCGAACGCGTCAGTGCGTCGCCCGAGCGCCTTGCCGAAATCGAAGACCGCCTTGCACTACTGGATCGTTTGAAGCGCAAATATGGCAAAACTGTTGCTGAAGTCATCGCATTTGGTGAAGAAGTTGCCCGCAAGCTGGCCGAAGTCGAAGACCGCGACGACATCCTCAAGGCCCTTCGCGCCGATCTTGAGCAGGCTGCCGCAGCCTACCGCAAAGCTGCATCCGCGCTCACCGCCGAGCGCCAGGTCGCCGCGCAAAAACTCGCCAAACTCGCCGAGGCCCAGATCAACTCCCTCGCCATGAAGTCCCGCTTCCACGTCGCCGTCACTCCCGTGGAGTCAACCGAAGCCGGCGCGAAGAATGAATCTGCCGGGAAGGGAAGTCTTGTGTCAGGGCACGACTTCAGTCGTGCCGAAGAAGGCGCAAAAAAAGAAGATGGGGCTTTAGCCCCTGAAGGAATCCCTTCCGAAACCGCTCATTGGACCGAGCACGGCTGGGACCAGGTCGAATACCGCATCGCCACCAACCCCGGCGAGCCCCTCAAGCCGCTCGTTGAAATCGCCTCCGGCGGCGAGCTCTCGCGCGTGCTGCTCGCGCTAAAGGTTGCAGTTGAACAGAGCTCGTCCAAGACCAATAAAAAGACCGCGCCCCGCACCCTCGTCTTCGATGAAATCGACATCGGCATCGGGGGCCGCGCCGCCGATGCCGTCGGCCAGAAGCTCAAGGCTCTCGCCCGCGCGCAGCAGGTGTTGTGCGTCACGCATCTGCCGCAGATCGCCGCCTTCGCCGATCAACATCTGGCCGTCGAGAAGCGTGAAGACCACGGCCGCACGCAAACGCGCATCCGCGTCCTCGACGATCGCGCCCGCACTCACGAAGTCGCCCGCATGTTGTCCGGCGCCAAGGTCACCGACACCAGCCTCCAGCACGCCGCGCAAATGATCGCCGCCAGCCGCTAGCGCCTGTCCGCCAGCGACGAGCGCTTATGACGAAAACTTCTTTGCCCACGCCGGCTCACTGCTTCATACTCGATTGCGTCTGAACAACGGACCTGCGCATTCCAAGCCTCGGCCCCAAGGAGAATCTCGAATGCCCCAGCAAGCGGAGAAGCTCGTTCTTTCCGCAGCAAGTCAATCATGTTTGCCCCAGGTCCGGATCTTCGGACCTGGGAGACCACCAACCAGATCACGAAAATGTGTGCCCCAGGTCCCGCTTCTGGGACCTGGGATGGCAGCCCAGCTTCTCATCTTCAGCCTGTTGCTCACCGGTATTCTCCACGCACAGTCCGCCACCCCTCCGCAGCAGCAGCCGCCTGCCGCCACGCCTGCACGACAGCAGCCGCAGCCCTCATCGCAGCAGCAAGAACCCAGCGCTCAGCAACCGCAGCCTCCATCCAACCTTCCCAGCGCCCCGGCTCCCGCTCCGCCCTCGTCTTCACAAGAGCCCTCGCTCTCCGATCTTGGTTTTTCCCAGCAGCAGACCCAGGGCAACCCCAAGCTCCAGGCCGAGCTCAACAAGCACACTGAGATGCTCAAGATTCATCAGCGCCTCGGCCTCATCACCCTCGCGCCAATGGCCGCCGCGCTCATTACCGGGCCCATGGCCAAGGCCAAAGGCCGCAACGGCCAAACCATCACCGAACCCACCAACGCCAACCTCGACTTTCATGCAGCACTCGGCAGCGCCACCGCGGCCCTGTATTTCACCACCGCGTACTTCGCCATTGCCGCGCCCAAAATTCCCAACAATCCCAAGCACGGCGCCATCCGCTTCCACGAGGCCCTCGCCTTCGTTCACGGTCCCGGCATGATCCTCACTCCCGTCCTCGGCGCCATGGCCTTCCAGCAGGAACAGAACGGTGAAAAGGTCCACGGCATTGCCTCTTTCCATGGCCCCGTCGCCGTCGCCACCGTTTGCGCGTACGGCGCGGCCATCATCGCCGTCAGTTGGCCCATCCACCTCTGGGGAAAGAAATGAGAGAGAAGAAAATCCGGCTGCCCCACGCTCGCGGCGTCTTTGTTTTCGCCGCTGGCGCGGGGAAAAGAATATCGTCCACGGCTCGTTGCCCCATCTTTCTCGCGCGTTTTGCGAAAAGGGTGGGAAGCGCGCTGATCAGCGTTGGATGCGAAGCGTCCTGCCTTCTCGCCTTGCTGGCCCTCTTTGTTCCGCGCATCGCCTTCGCCCAGCCGGACACCACATGGCTAACCAGCCAGGCCACCCTCTCCTATCACATGTCGCATCCCATGCACGAGGTCGACGGCGTCAGCCACGCCGCCCGCGGCAAAGGAATCTGTCACGCCGGCTGGTGCGACTTCCTCATCGCCGTCCCAGTCAAGTCCTTTGACTCCGGCGACACCAACCGCGATCTGCACATGATCGAAGCCACGCGCGGCGCCGAGTTTCCCCTCATCCAGGTGCGCGCCCGCTTTGCGCAGTCCGAGATTACGCAACAATGGATTCACGCCGACCTCGAAGTCCAGTTCGCCGGCCAGTATGCCCACTACTCCCAGGTCCCTTTCGAGCGCGTCCAGCAGGGCGGGGAAGTCCGTATCACCGGAACCATTCCTCTCACCTGTTCCGACTTCAAGATTGAGCGTCCGTCGTTCCTCTCCGTGCCCATCAAAAACGAGATCCCTGTCCGCGTCGACTTGACCTGGCACTCGCAGTGAGGGCAACCCAACCCCCAGGAAACCGCCCGCCTCTCGCCCGGATGTAGCGCCGGTCTCCTGACCGGCTGTAGTGCGGGCATCCACGCCCGCGCACGCCAACTCCGCTAGCCCCGCCAACCCGCTAACCCCACCTTTTCCATTACCTAGGTAATCTATAGCCGCATTTTGGTTTGCTTAAATTAGGTGACTTCGATAACCTCTGAAACTAGTCAACCGAATCGTTTTGCACCCAGGCCTCCCCTTGTTTCAACGCGCATTTTGAGCCCTTTGATTTCCCCGTCCAGGAGCATCTATGCGAGTTCTGTGCCCACGTGGTCCGCGGCCAATCACTGCGTCTCTTTGGCCCTCGCTCCTTCTTCTCACCGCGCTCATTCCCGGCTGCGGCGGCGGTTCGCTCGCTGTCAACCTCGGCACCATCGCTGCCATCTCTGCGCCGGGCAACACGCTGCGTGTCAACCAGACCATGCAGCTGTCTTCGCAGTACCTCGCCTCCGGTCAGCCCGTCACGTTTTCGGTCAACGGAATTCCCGGCGGCAACGCGACTGTCGGTACCATCACCAGCGCCGGTCTCTATACGGCGCCTGCCGTCGTTCCTAATCCCTACACCGTCCAGATCACCAGCTCCATCTCGAAATACCCCGGCGCCACGCCAGGCTCCGTCTCCGTGCAGATCTGGAACCCGATTCCCGTACTCGGCGGCGTAACCCCTAATGGCTTCTCTGAGGGCGTCACCACGGTCACAGTCAACGGCTCTCAATTCGTGTACGGCGCGCAGATCAGTTGGAACGGCGCCGCCGTTTCCACAACTTTCGTTTCGCCCACCGAACTCGTCGCGCAGATCGCCGCTCCCAATCCCGGCGTCTTTCCTCTCACCGTCACCAATCCCAATCCCGGCTCGGCGACCGCTCCTCCGCTTTCGCTCAAGGTCGGTCCCGGCCAGGTGGTGTTGCTGCTTGAACCCAACGCCGGCACCGACGTTCGCGTCTCAAACACTCTCAACCTCGGGTTGATGGTCAACGGCACTGACAATCCTGCCGTCACGCTCCAGGTCAATGGCATCGCCGGTGGCAACGCAATCGTCGGCACCGCGGTTTCCAATACGGACGGTTCCATCACCTACACCGCGCCGCCTGTCGTTCCCACTCCGAGCAACATCGTCCAGCTCACCATCACCAGCGTCGACAACCCGACTGTCTCCATCACGCAGAACATCTCGGTGATGAACCCCATTCCGATCCTCTCCGCAGCCACGCCGATGAATTTCAATCCCGGATCGGCCACAATCGTTCTCACCGGCTCCCAGTTCATCAACGGTGCGCAGGTTCTTGTCGATGGCTCACCCGTCTCAACCACCTTCAACAGCGGCGGCCAACTCACTGCCACCGTCGATATTACGAACCCCGGCAATCTCGACCTGCAGGTCCTCAATCCCGCGCCCGGCCCGGCCACATCCGCTGATCTCATTGCCACCGTTAACGGCACGCCGCCCACACCCATCGTCAGCCCCGACGACGCTGCGCGCTTCCTTGAGCAGGCCACCTTCGGCGCCACCGACGCTGACGTCCGCGACGTCTCGCTCAACGGATTTCAGTGGTGGCTCGACCAGCAATTCGCCCTGCCCGCCACCGCCACAGAGCCCGCTGTCGAGCAGGCAGTCATCGTCAACAACCCGCCCTGCGCCTCGGGCGATGTCAAGTGCAATGCCGCGCTCTTCGTCCAGAACGATCAGAACGGCAATCTCGTCCAGGATACCTTCTGGCAGCAATCGCTCACTGCGCCCGATCAGCTCCGCCAGCGCGTCAAGTACGCTCTTTCTCAGCTCTTCGTCATCTCCAGCAACAACACCACCACCATTCAAAGCATGCCGCGCGGCGAAGCCAGCTACTACGACATGCTCGGCGCCGACGCCTTCGGCAACTTCCGCCAGCTCCTGCAGGACGTGACCCTCAGCCCCATGATGGGCCAGTTCCTCTCCATGCAGGGCAACGACAAGGGCAACGCCACCACCGATCCCGATGAAAACTACGCACGCGAAGTGCAACAGCTTTTCACCATCGGCCTCTGGCAGTTGAACGACGACGGCACGCAGAAGCTCGATGGGAACGGCAATCCCATTCCTACTTATTCGAATACTGACGTCAAGGGTCTGGCCGCCGTCTTCACCGGGTGGAGCTGGAATATTCCCGGCGACTCCAGTGACAATGCATGGTCCAACTGCTGCGTCTACGTCGGCCCCGGCTACGGTGAAGAACTGCTGCCCATGCAGAGCTTCCCCAACCACCACTCCACGGTCGAAAAAGATTTCCTCGGCGTGACGATTCCCGCCTCAGGCAGCCCCGACCCCGCCGGCGACCTCAAGATCGCGCTCGATACGCTGTTCAACCATCCGAATCTGCCGGCCTTCTTCTCCAAGCAGATGATCGAGCACCTGGTCACCAGCAATCCCAGCCCCGCTTATGTCAACCGCATCGCGCAGGTCTTCAAGAACGATGGCACCGGCGTGCGCGGCAATCTGCAGGCCGTCATCACCGCCATCCTCATGGATCCCGAAGCGCGCGACTCGGCCACCGTCGTCGGCACTGCGCAATACGGCAAGGTTCGCGAACCGCTGCTGCGTTACGCTGAGTGGGCGCGCGCCTTCACCGCGCAATCGCGCACCGGCTCCTTCAACATCGGTTCGGCAGAAGATCCCATCTACGGCTACAACGAAATGTGGCTCCGCTCGCCCACCGTCTTCAACTGGTTCGCGCCCAACTACACTCCGCCCAATACATCAATTTCTTCCGCCGGCCTGTTCGCGCCCGAGATGCAGATCGTCAACGTCTCCAGCGTCGTCGGCTTCATCAACTACATGCAGGGCGCCATCGGCTCCAACGCTCTCGGCGGCTCCGATGTCTTCTCCTCGTATGCAACCGAGATGAGTCTCGCCGCCACGCCCGATCAGTTGCTCGACCGCATCAACCTGCTGCTCATGGCGGGCCAGATGAACACCACGCTCTACAACCAGATTCTCGCCACCATCAATTCCATTCCCATCCCCACAGGCGGCGATCAAAACGCAGTCAATGCGGCGCTCTTGAACCGCGTGCAAGCGGCCATCTATCTCACCGTGGCGTCGCCCGACTTCGCCGCGCAGCAATAGGAGTAAGCCATGTCAAAGTGCACATGCCCTCAAACCCGCCGGCAATTTCTTCGCACCGCCTCTATGGCCTCCATGGCCGGCTTCTACGTGAGCCCGTTCTTTCTTGAGCTCAACTCGCTCGCCGCCATGGCGCAGGGTACCGGCGGGTCAGACTATCGTGCCCTCATCTGCGTTTATCTGCAGGGCGGCAACGATGGTCACGGCACCGTGATCGCCACCGATCCTGACTCCTTTGCCGCGTTCACCTCGGCACGCTCCGGCGCGCCCGGCCTCGCTTATCCGCTTGCCAATCTGCTGCCCATCACCCTCAAGACTCCGCAGACCGGTCGCACCTTCGCGCTCAATCCCGCGCTCACCGGCATCCAGACTCTTTTCAATGCAGGCCGCGCCGCCATCGTCGCCAATACCGGCACGCTCATCGCGCCCGCCACCAAGACGCAGATCAACGCCAACTCAGTCGAACTGCCAGACTCGCTCTTCTCGCACTTCGATCAGACTGCCGCGTGGCAGGCCGTCGCCTCCAACCTGGGCAGCGGCGAGCGCGTGGGCTGGGGCGGCGCCGTTGCCGACGCCATTGAAGCCATGAACATGAATTCCAATTCCATGTTCACCTGCATCTCCACCTGCGGCAACGCGCTCTTTCTTGCCGGGCAAAGCTCGTTCCAGATCAACGTCACGCCCGCCGGCCCCATTCCCATTGCCGGCCTGCAGCAGCCGCCCTTCGGCATTCCCTCCGCGGCCAATCCGCTCAACTCCATTCTCAGCGCCGATGAAACCAATCTCTTTGCCAAGGAATATGAAGTCGTCATCGCCCGCTCCATCCAGGCGCAAGCAGCGCTGGTCACGGCGATGGCTCCTGCTGGCGTGGGCGGCGTGCCCAATCCGCCGCAATTCCTCGACCCCACCACCAACATGCTCGCCAACAACCCGCTCGCCGCATCGCTGCAAACCATTGCGCGCATCATTGCCGGCCGCGGTTCGCTCGGCGTCAGCCGCCAGATCTTCTATGTGCAGCTCGGCAGCTTCGACACTCACGACGGCCAGGCCAAAACTCACGCGCAGCTTCTCACCCAGTTGGGCGCGGCGTTTGAATATTTCGATGGGCTGATGGTCAACATGGGACTTTCCAACAACGTCACCGCCTTCACCATCTCCGACTTCGGCCGCACGCTCACCTGCAACAGCGACGGCACCGATCACGGCTGGGGCAGCCACCACTTTGTCGTCGGCGGCGCCGTGGCGGGCGGCGACATGTACGGCCAATATCCGGTCGTGGGCGTCGATCAGGTCAACGACGTCGGCAACGGCCGTCTCATTCCCACCACCGCCGTCGAGCAATACGCCGGTACGCTCGCCCGCTGGTTCGGCCTCTCCGACGGCCAGATCCGCACCGTCTTTCCCAACTTCGGAAACTTCGGCACCAGCCCCTACTTGGGCCTCATGGGCTAGCCGCAATCAGTTTTTGAAAACGGGGTGCCCCATCCAAGCTCTGCTTGGGTGGGAAATACAAATTCGCTGGGATGACGTAGCGCCGGTCTCCCGACCGGCTGTAGTGCGGGCGTCCACGCCCGCGCAGCCTCACCAGAATGCAGTGTTCCCCATCCAAGCTCCGCTTGGGTGGGAGGGAAGCGCGGTCTCTTCACGCGGCTGTTCCCCATCCAAGCTCCGCTTGGGTGGGATATCCACACGGCCGCCCTAAACCGCCCCACCAGGATCGCCCGGCTTGCCAACCGCCTCACCCCGGCCCGGTGTCTCCTTTGCCGGCTCCTCATCAGCGCCGGCCCTCGGCGTCTCCGGTCCCAGTGGGAGTGCCGTCGTATCCACGCGCGTCTCATTCTCACCGGAGGCCGACTCAACCCCGCGAGCAATCGCAATGAAGCGATCCGGCTCAAACGGCTTTGGCAAAACGAAGCGCTCGCGCCCTTCCTCTCTCGCGTTCTCCATCAGGTCCCCTGCCTCCGGATGCCCCGACATCAGCGCAATTTCGCACTGCGGATACTTGCGTTCCAGTACGTCGGAAAACTCGATTCCATTAATTCCCGGCAGCATCACGTCAACGAATGCGACATCGGGCACCCAGTTTGTTATCAGTTGAATGGCGTCTTCCGCCGAGTGGGCAACCTTGACTCCGAATCCTGCCCTCGAAAGGATTAGCGCCAGGCTCTCTGCTACGGCCGGCGCATCGTCGAGTACCAGGACTCTTCGGGACTGATCGGTTGCGGTCATGGCGACACTTGGAGCTGGTTTGATCGGAAAAAGAGCCCAGCCCCAACACTGAGGCCTCGTCCGTCACTCACTAAGATGCGAAGAATTCTTGAAAGTATACCCAGCTTGTTCCGTAAGTGATTGATTTATTTTGTGGATTCCACAGGTGAAACCCGGACCACCCATGCGATCGACTGTGCAGAAACCACAACCCTCCGAATGGGCCGGCCGAATTCGCGGCCTTCTTGACGACCTCAAGCTCAGCCAGGCCGAATTGGCCGAGCGCGTCGGCGTCTCTCCCGCGACGGTTTCGCGGTGGGTGCAGGGCCGCCTGGAGCCGACCGCCGAGTTCTATGTCGCACTCGGCAACCTCGCGCGGCCGCCGCACGGCGTCTACTTCTGGGAACGTGCGGGCGTCGATTCCGCCGCTCTTTCTGACGCAAGCCTGAGCAATGTGCCCGTCTCCATGCCGGTCAAGCTCCGAGACTTGAAGTTGGTCTCAACCCGCAAGCTCTCCCGCCAGCTTGACGGCGACGGAAACGCCGTCGCCATTCCGCTGCTCAATATCACCGCTTACGGTGACCGCATTCCGCCCAGGCAAAATGTCACGATTTCCGAAGTCGATATTGAAGAGATTCTGCTCGCGCCGCTGGCCTGGTGCCCGCACCCCGAGAAGATGATCGCCATCCATTTCGACGGCGAATCCATGCTGCCCACCATCACGCCCGGCTCCATCCTCTTCGTCGATTCGGCAATCAGGGAGCGCGACCGTCTTCATCAGCGGATCGCGGTCATCGCTCATCGCGACCTCGGCTTCAAAGTCGCGCGCTTCCAGCGCATCTCCGGCGCCGATCTCCTCATCTCGGCGAATTACAAGTTCCTCCCCGTCAACGTAACCAACGCCTCCAAGTGGAAGATCTTCGGAGAAGTGATGTGGTGGATCTCCCGCGATCCCGAATCAACCGGCAAATCTTCGCCGCCCACAGAGAAATCCGCCCCCACCCAAACCTGAGCCGTACCTCATGCCCGATGTCCTGCATCGCTGTCCGGCATCCTGCATTCAGGCAGCGGAAAAACTCACGGCGCGGAGAGCTTTGAGTCAGGGCACGACTTCAGTCGTGCCGCAGAGTGCCCAAAATGAATCTGGGCTTCGGCCCCTGAGGGATTTTTTCACCGAAATATCCGCCGTTCGATTCACCAAATGCTGCATAAAGCCCGCTTCAGCGGGCAAAAGATGGTAGCCCCAGTCGCGAGACTGGGGAAATTGCATCAACTTCGCCGCCAAAGCCCCCGCAGGGGGCGTAAAAACGAAACCCAGCCCACCCGCCTAAACGCGTGACGCCAATCACGAAATTCCCCTTCGATGAACTCAGCACCGTGACCGGGAACACGGTCCCCGGTCCCCCCGGCATATAACGTCGACTTATTCATACAATCTAGATTGAGGAATACTAGGGGCGCCGGCCTCCCGGGCCAGATGTATGGGACGAGGCCGGCGCCTTTCACTTCATCGCCATTTGTTGTCTTGGCCCGTTCAAGCGCGCTCACGGCGAAACGGAGAGTTGCATCAGCTCCCCAAACCCGCTTCAGCCGAGTTTCCTGAAGTCGTCGCGCCGGGAACCGTCCCGATCCGGTCTTGCTGTTTTTTTTGGATCCGCCGCTCCGGAAATGCGGGCGCCTGCCTCGTTCGGCAATTGAACGGCAAACGTTGCGCCGCGCCCATCGCTCAGCCCCGGTCGAACCGCAATGCTCCCGCGGTGGCGTTCAACAATCTCTCTCGCAGCCCACAAGCCCAGTCCCGTACCCGTCCCGGGTTTGGTGCTGAAGAACGGCTCGAAAATGTGATCGAGGTGTTCAGGCGCGATCCCATGTCCGTCGTCCGCAACAACGATCTCGACCGCCCGCTCTTCGCCTGCATCGGCCTGGTGTGTTGCGACGGAGATGGTGCCTCCCACCTGCACTGCGTCGATTGCATTGGCGAGCAGGTTGGAGACGACTTGCCTGATTTCGCCGCGCACGCCATCGACTCGCGCACCCTCAACAAAGTCCCGCTCAATCGTGATTTTCTTTTCTTCAATTCTGGTGGAAAGAACCTTGAGCACGGACTCGATCAATTCCGCAACGTCGATCGCCTCGGCTCTCGATGACTCGCGATAGAACCCGAGCGCCTGTCGGGTGACATGCGCCACCCGCTCCAGTTCGTGTTCCGCCTGGACAAGCAGTTCCGCGATGGACTGAGGAATGCCGGGCGCCTTCTTTGCCAGATAGATCAGGTTGCTTATCGCACTCAGCGGATTGTTGATCTCGTGGGCGATCGCCGCCGAAAGGCGCGCCGCTGCTGACAGCTTTTCAAACTTCCGCAGCACCTGGTCGGCTTCTCGGCGCTCGGTGATATCGAGGAAAAGGCCGGAGTAGTGAATCGGCGACCCGGCATCATCGTACCTCGGCGTCCCGCGGCAGCTGATCCAGCGCTCCTTGCCGTCCGGCTTCAGAATCCTGAATTCGTGGTTGATGGGTTGAAACTCGGCAGTATTTTCGTCCCAATACTGCATGAAGTTTTCCCTGTCTCCCGGATGAATCAGCGCGGCAAACGAGTCTCGCGCCGGCTTGAATTCCGCCGGACTCACGCCGAAGAGGGAATACGTCTCCGGCGACCACCAGAACATCTTCGCGACAGGGTCCACCTCGAACGCGCCCATCTTTCCGGCAGTAAGTGCAAGTCCCAGGCGTTGACGCTGCGAGCGCGCTTCTGCGACGGCTTGTTCCAGCAGCTTTGCCTGTTCAGCAAGCTGCTTTTCCGTCTGCCGGCGTTCGGTCACGTCGCGAAACACTAGGACCGTGCCCAGGATGTTTCCATCGGCATCTCGAATGGGAGCGGCGCTATCGTCGATCGGCACCTCCGTTCCGTCTTTGCCGATCAGGATGGTGTGATTCGCCAGCCCCACGATCTTGCCTTCGCGCAGCACCCGCGCCACCGGGCTTTCCACTGCGGCACGTGTCACTTCATTCACAATCCTGAAGACCTCATCGAGCGCTCTTCCCTCAGCTTCGTCCTCCGGCCATTTCAGCAGTGCCGATGCGATCCGGTTCACGAAAGTGATGCATCCCCGGGCATCGGTCGCGATCACTGCATCGCCGATACTGGCCAGGGTTGTCTCGAATCGTTGCCGCTGGTTCCGCTCTGAGTTCTCTGAGCGCAAGGCGCGCTCTACCGCGCCCGATTGTGAACGCGTTAACAGGGCGACTGCGAAGCCGACCACCACAATCATCAGCATCGCAACCTGGTCATCGTGCCCGCTCACCCAGAGCGACCGCGTCGGCTTGGCAAAAAACCAGGCGCCGATCGGCAGCGAGAGCGCAATCGACAGCACCGCGGGACGAAACCCGCCGAACCACGCCGCGAAGGCCACCGCAAAGAAGAACAGCGTGAACGGAAGTTCCGTGGGTCCGATCAGCGGAGTGAGTGCTGCCCGGAACAACGCGACCGCCACCACCGCCAGCACAGCAGCTCCATACCTCAAAGGCCACGGCCTTTGCCAGGCCAGTGGTTCCGGGCTTGCAAATGGCTCCAATCCAAAAGAGAACAGGAAAAGTAAAACGAGCGCGCCGGCGGCGGTAGCAAGAAGCACAGTGCCCGCGGCTGCCTCTCCCTCGGCCGACGCCTGCGCCTGCCTTGCATTCTCGTTGCGCTTCATCTGCGCGCAAAGCACGCGAATCGAACCCATCGTGCGCGTCACCTGCTCGTTAAGGACAAGAGCAATTACCGGCCTCAGACCTTCCGTGCGCCGCAGTTCGATCGATTGGCGAAGTTCGTCCAGCTTCTTATTTACGAGGGTGTTGAGCTTGGCGAAATCCTGTATCCCTTGCTGGCTCCCGCCCAGGAGGTTCTTCACGGTTGCAAGGTCTCTCGGGATCTCTTGGAGCGCCCCGTTGTAAGGTTCGAGATAGAGGCTTTCGCCCGTAAGCAGGAAGCCGCGCTCCCCCCTATCGGCCTCTTCGAGAGCGGCCAGAACACTGTCGATAGCAGCCAGAGTTTCGCGGCTGTGCTCCGCCGCTGCGTTCGAGCGCCGGAACTGCTCCCATTGGCGATACGACAAGCCGACGATCCCCATCAGGACCAGCGCGGCCAGTCCAGGCGTCGCGATCTTTAACCAGCGCTGACGAGAAAACGACCTCCCTGCTTTCACGGCGGCAACTCCTCGACGGGGACTAGCGAGAGCTCTGATTCAAAAAGCCTGGACGATAAGCAAACAGGGGAAGGCTTATCGTGTTTCTTTCAATCCAGCGCTGGCGTGACAACCAAGAGCGGTTTCCCAGTGATTCTGCACGATTTCCAGCGCGTAGAGGGAATCTCATTATGGAACGCTCCCCCGGCGCTGTCAACGCGCGATTCAAACGTGGCCGTCGCCGGACCTGTGCCCCGTTCATCGCGGCCTTTTCGCGATGAGCGGGTCCTCGGGGCAGGTGCTCCCCTCGTCCTGGTATCGGGAGCTCTGCGTCCCCTGCTATAAAATCGACAGAAGCTGTGGAACTGGCGCTCAATCTCGGCTGGGCTGTTCTGGCCACGTGGATGATCATCTCCTGGCTGCGGCGAACGCCGCATGCTGGAGAAGATCGCCGTGTCCAATTCGTTGCGCTCGCGCTGGTCATCGTCATTCTGCTGCCGGCCATCTCCATGACCGACGACCTGATCGCCGCGCGCAACCCGGCTGAAGTGGACGTGAGCATCCGCCGCGACCACGATCCGGCTCAGGGGCATTTCGTTCAGCCCGCGCTGGCGGCAATGGTCGTCTCTGCGCTTCTCGGCCTGGCGTTCGAACCAGCATGTGTATGCGCGCCGGGGCTTGTCCGGACGCCCGTCCTGCGCACGCCCGTTCTCGCCTCCATCGACAATCGTCCCCCTCCTGCTGCCTGATCCCGCCACAGCTTCCGTCTCCAACTGATTTCCCCTACTGACTGCGCCGTCCTTCGCATGGCGAAAAAAGAATTTCTCATGAAACCAACGACTTTCTGCATGCCCGCATGCGCGCCGCCTGTCTCTCCACTCTCAGCCGGCTCAGGCTCGCGGATGAAAAGGAGGTGACGAAATGACCGACTCCTCTCTGCGTTTTCGACTCGCCCTCGCACTTACTTTCTTCGCGCTCGCCGCCGCCGGATGCAAATCCGGCAACCAGGGAGACGGCGCTCCTCCGCCGGCCAAAGTGGTTGAAGTATCAGACATGAGCGTGATCACCATCGATCCCTCCGAATCACAGAAATTCCCTCTCGCTACCGTCGGCCAGGTCCAGGCCCCCGCCGAGCTCAACGTTACCGGCGCTGTTTTCCCCGACGTCTCGCGCGAAGTTCCGGTCATCTCTCTCGCCAACGGCCGCGTCGTCGACATCAAGACGCGCCTCGATGACAACGTAAAGAAGGGTCAGCTGCTCTTTACTGTTCAAAGCAGCGATGTGACCAACGCCTTCGACGCTTACCTGAAAGCCGTCAACGACGAGCAGCTGGCGAACAAGGCCTGGATCCGCGCGCAGGATCTATACAGTCACAACGCCATCTCGCGAGCCATGCTCGAACAGGCTGACGATGCCGAGAAGGATGCAAAAGCCGACCTTGTCGCAGCAGAGGAACAGCTCAAGCTGCTCGGCGTTGACCAGAATCACCCTACCAACACCGTCAACGTTTACGCGCCCATCTCCGGTGTCATCATTGCCCAGAACGTTACCAATGCCGCCGCCGCCGGCGTTCAGCTCTCCGGATCGCCCAATGCATTCACCATTGCCGACCTCAGCTCCGTTTGGGTGATCTGCGACGTGTACGAAAACGATCTGCCCAAGGTCCACCTCGGCCAGCAAGCGCGCATCGTGCTGAACGCGTATCCCGATCGGCCCCTCATCGGCCACATCAGCGATATTGGCCCTGTCCTCGATCCGTCACTGCGCACGGCAAAAGTTCGCATTCAGGTGGCGAACCCCAGCTTTCTCAAGCTCGGCATGTTTGCCACGGCAACATTCAGCAGCGCGGACATGCAGACCTTCGCCGTCGTTCCCGCCGACGCCGTTCTCCATTTGCACGACCGCGATTGGGTCTACGTTCCCGCCGGCCCCAATCACTTCCGCCGCACCGAAGTCCGCGCCGGCAAGATGCTCGACGATGGCCGCCGGCAACAGGTCCTGTCCGGCATAGTGCCTGGCCAGCAGGTTGTTTGAATGTTAAGTCAGTGAGGAGCACGAGGTGTTGCATAAGCTGAACTCAGCGGCAACGCTGATTCAGAGAACAACCACGGAGGCTCCTCGAGACCATATGTATTACATCGGACTTGACGTTCACAAGAGGACGATCAGCTACTGCGTGAAGGATGCAGCTGGTCATGTGCACCAGGAAGGCAAGATCGGATCGACCCGGTGCGAGTTAGATGCGTGGATCAAGACCCTTCCCCAACCCCGGATGATGGCCATGGAGGCGACGATCTTTACCGGGTGGATTTACGATCATTTGCTTCCGCATGCGGAAAAGGTGAAGGTGGCACATCCGCTGATGCTGCGAGCGATTGCAGCGGCCAAGAAGAAGAACGATAAGATTGATGCCGCGAAGATCGCCGACTGCCTGCGCTGCGACTTCCTGCCGGAGTGCCACATGGCTCCGACCGCGATCCGGGACCGGCGCCGGATGCTGCGCTACCGGAACCTGCTGGTCAAGCAGATGGTGCAGATGAAGAATCGCGTGTCCGGCCTGCTGCTTGAGACCGGGGTCAGCTACAACAAGCGCCGGCTGCACAAGGTGGGCTACTTCGCTGATCTGATGGCGACCAACGAGGAGGTTGAGGAGAGTATCCGGCCATTGCTAAAAATCAGCCGGGAACACATCGTGCGTGCGCAGAGGCTCGACTATGCACTGGTCAGTTCGCTGGAACGGGATCCGCTGCTGGCGGAGCGGCTCAGGAGACTAAGGACGGTGCCCGGCGTAGGTCCGATCACCGCGCTGACCTGGGCCTTGGAGATCGGCGACTTCACCCGCTTCCGGTCGGTCAAGCAGGCCATCAGCTACTGTGGCCTGTGCGGAGATGAGAGAAGTTCAGCCGACAAGGTGATGCGCATGCCGCTTTCCAAGCAGCGCAACAAGCATATCCAGCGAGTGCTGATCGAAGCAGCAAAACTGGCGCCGCGAGAGTGCCACGAGCTGGCAATGGTTCGAGAGAGAGAACTCGAAAAAGGAAATCCCAACCGCGCCACACTCGCCGTAGCCAGGAAGATGGTCTGTTATCTGCTGGCGGTGGAACGCAGGAAGCAGGATTTCGTGCCTGCCGAGGAATTCAAATGTACGGCGGCAGCGTGAAAAACCTTTTCCAATAATGGAAGAACAAAAACATCAGGATTCTTCGATGCGCAGGCTGCCAGGTCCCGCCAGTGGGCGACTGAGCGAAGGAGGTCACACTCCAGAGGCTCTCTCCGAATTGTTTCGGGACTGGCAGCGAACACAAACTCAATCTTCTGTGCGGACTCCTCGGAGTCTTAGACAGCAAATGGATGTCCGGTTCTGCGAAGCAGGAACCACCAGCCGAGAGGCAAATACTGCGTAACAAGATGTTCTGATCACAGCGAGTAGCGCGCTCTCAGGAGCGCGCCCAGAGATGTTGTGCTTTTCACTTGACAGAGACTTACATGGATGTCACCCACGCGCTTCTGCTCGAGGCAGAGGAGAGCCAGCAATGATTCGCGCGCTCGTCGATTTCGCTCTCCGCAGCCGATGGCTCGTCCTCGGCGCAGTCGTGCTCATCATCGGCTGGGGCGTTGTTGCTTTCCGTAGTCTCCCCATCGAAGCCTATCCCGACGTAGCGAACAATTACGTCCAGATCATCACGCAATGGCCCGGACGAAGCGCCGAAGAAATCGAGCGCCAGGTCACCGTGCCGGTCGAGATTCAGATGGCCGGCATCCCCCACCTCACCCACCTGCGCTCCACCACGCTTGCCGGCCTCTCGAGCCTGATGCTTATCTTCGACGACGACTCCACCAGCGACATGAACCGCGAGCACGTTCTCGAGCGTCTCAACGGCGTCAATCTACCCGCCGGTCTGACGCCGCAGATGGGCACCGATTGGAGTCCCGTCGGCCAGATCTACTGGTACACCGTGGAGAGTACCAATCCGGCCTATGACGTCATGGAGAAAAAGTCGCTCGAGGACTGGTCACTCGAGAAAGCCTTCAAGAGCGTTCCCGGTGTTGTCGATGACTCCAGCTTCGGCGGCCCAACCAAGGAGTACCAGGTCCGCCTCGATCCCGATAAGCTGATTGCCTACGGTCTCAGCCTCTCGCAAGTGGAACAGCAGCTCGCGAACAACAACACCAACGGTGGCGGCAGCTTTATTGAGCAGGGTGCGCAGCAAATCAACGTGCAGTCGCTTGGTCTGTACAAAGATATTCAGGATATCGAGAACACAGTCATCAAGACGCAGACCGGCGCCTCCATTCGCGTGAAAGATCTCGGCATCGTCACACAAGGTCCCAGGATTCGCCTTGGCCAGATCGGTCGCGCCACGCTTGAAGCCGACGGCACGATCGTCGACAATCCGGATACCGTGGAAGGCATTGTGCTGCTGCAGAAGGGCGCGGACTCCGACCCGGTTCTCCAGGGCATTCACGATGAAGTGCGCAAACTGAACTCCGGCATTCTGCCCAGGGGTGTCAAAGTAGTTCCTTTTCTCGACCGCTCGCAACTGGTTAAATTCACCGTGACCACCGTCGAGAACAATCTCGCCGCCGGCGTCGTGCTGGTTTCCATCGTCCTGTTTCTCTTTCTCGGCAACGTGCGCGGCGCCATTGTTGTCGCGCTAACCATTCCCTTCGCGCTGCTCGTCGCTGCCATCGGCCTCAACTTGATTCACGTGCCCGCCAACCTGCTCTCGCTCGGGGCGCTCGACTTCGGCATGGTGGTCGACGGCTCCGTCGTCATGATCGAAAACATCGTCCGCCACCTTTCGCACGATGATGTACCATTCAAGCCTTCGCAGCGCATCCGCGAAGCCGCGCACGAGGTGCAGCGCCCGGTATTTTTCGCGCGTGGCATCATCATCACTTCCTATCTGCCTATCTTCACGCTGCAGGCCGTCGAAGGCCGCCTCTTCCGCCCCATGGCCTGGACCGTCTGCTTTGCGCTCTTCGGCGCGCTGCTGTTTGCCATCCTTGTCGCTCCGGTTTCGAGCCTCTTCCTCTTCAGCAAAGGCGCCACGGAGTGGCAGAACCCGCTGATGACCTGGCTCACCAATCACTACCGCACCTCCGTGGGCAAGGCCATTGACCATCGCTTCTGGACTGTGGGCATTGCCGCGCTGCTGTTCGCTTTCGGAATTTATCTTTCCGTCGGCGGCCCCATCGGCTCAGAGTTCCTGCCTCACCTCGATGAAGGTTCCATCTGGGTGCGCGGCACGCTGCCTCCCAGTGAAGGGCCCACCGCCAGCATCGATTTCACCAATAAGGCGCGCCTCGTCATGGCGTCCTTTCCCGAGGTCACGCAGGTGGTCAGCCAAACCGGCCGTCCCGATGACGGCACTGACACCACCGGCTTCTTCGATACAGAATATTTCGTCGATCTGAAGCCGATGAATCAGTGGCGCCCGGTCTTTCACGGCGACAAGGAAAAGCTCATCGCCGCCATGGACAAGCAGCTCCAGCGCTTTCCCGGCGTCATCTGGAACTACTCGCAGCCCATCAGCGACAACATGGAAGAGGCCGTCAGCGGCGTCAAGGGCGAGCTCGCGGTCAAGCTTTACGGCGACGACCTGCACACACTCGAAAGCAAGGCCGACGAAATCCAGGCGCAGATGCAGAACGTGCCTGGCATCGCCGACCTCGGCATCTTCCGCATCATCGGCCAGCCCAACCTCAACTATTCCGTTGATCGCGAAGCGGCCGCGCGCTGGGGCATCAACGTCTCTGATATTCAGGACGCCATTCAGACCGCCGTCGGATCCAATGCTGTCACGCAAGTGCAGCAGGGTGAAGCGCGCTATGACGTGACCCTCCGCTACGAAAAGCCCTACCGCGATACGCGCGAAGCGATTAATGACATCCGCCTTTTGACGCCGGGCGGCGAGCGCGTCTCGCTCGCGCAGCTGACCACGGTCTCCACCGACGATGGCGCCGAAGAAATCTATCGCGAAGGCGGTCAGCGTTACATCGCCATCAAGTACTCTGTCCGCGGCCGCGACCTGGGATCGACCGTCAACGAAGCCATCGACAAGGTGACCCGCAACGTTGAGTTGCCCGCCGGTTACCACCTCGAGTGGGCCGGGGAATTCGCCAGCCAGCAGCGCGCCAACCGCCGCATGGCCCTCGTCGTGCCCATCACGGTGCTGGCGATTTTCCTTTTCCTCTACACCATGTTCCGCTCGTCCAAATGGGCTCTGCTCATCCTGGTCAGTGTCATCATGGCATCGGTTGGCGGCCCACTCGCGCTATTTCTCACCCACACCAATTTCTCGGTTTCCTCGGCAGTCGGCTTTCTCGCACTCTTCGGGGTATCGGTTGAAATCGGCGTCATCATGCTCGAATACATCAACCAGCTTCGCGCCCGGGGGGCATCCATCAAAGACGCCGCCATCGACGGCGCCGTCCTGCGCCTGCGCGCCATCATGATGACCATGCTGGTGGCCACTCTCGGCCTCTTGCCGGCAGCGCTCTCGCACGCCATCGGCTCCGACTCGCAGCGGCCCTTCGCCATCGTCATTGTCGGCGGCCTCATCACCAACCTTGTCATCAGCATCTTCTTGCTGCCCACGCTCTACGTCTGGGTGGCAAGAGAAAGCGACGTGCTGCCAACAGTCGAGACCAGTGATGAAATCTGATCGACCCTCGCCCGCGAAGGTCAGGCCCTTGGGAGCGTCGGCGTACTTCGTACTTCGCCTGTTGGCACTGGTAACGAAGTGTCGGCTAGGGTCCGGCGTAAGCGAACTCAGACCCCGGACCCCTGGCCCCTGACCCCTGTTCTCCACGACACTTGCCCGCTGACTAACGGAGGAGTAACGTACATCTAACCCGATACTCCTCGCCTTTCCCCGGCTTCATTCTTAGAATCGCCCCATGTTGCTGAACCAGTGTTTGACGCAATTCGCCCAAACGCATCCGGCGAAAGCTGCCGTGATCACGCGTGAACGCAGCATCACGTACGCCGAGCTGGATCTCGCCGTGAACTGCCTTGCCCGCCATCTCGCCGATCGGGGTCTCGAGCGTGGCGGCCGCGTTGCCGTGCATTGGCACAATTCCATCGAGTTCGTCGTCCTGATGCTGGGCGCGTGGCGCGCCGGGTTGATTGTTGTGCCCATCAATCCGCGCATGAAGGCGGGGGAGATCGCCTATGTTCTCGAGCACTCGGGCGCGCGGCTCTGCTTCAGCGAGCCGGCGCTGGCCGGGCTGGTGAGCGGCTTGGAAATTGTGAGTGAACTGCCGAAACTCACCGGGAGCCCTGCACCACTGCCGGATGCCGATCCCGATGCGCCGGCGATGATCCTCTATACATCGGGCACGACGGCCCGGCCGAAGGGCGCAGTTCACACGCAGCGCACGCTGCTTGCAGGGGCGCGTGCCTTGGCGCATTGCATCGCAGGCCTTGCCGAAAGACCGCTTGCCGTCTCGCAGTTGAGCCACATGGCCGCGTTGGTATGTGTCTTCTTTCCAGGCCTGATGGCGGGCGCAAGCATCGTGCTGCTGCGCGCCTTCGAACCGGGCGCGGCGCTCGATATCGTTGAGGAATTCGCTTGCACGTACCTGTTCTCGCTTCCCGCCGCACTGCAGCTCATGGCAGAGGAGCAGGCAATGCGGCCGCGCCGCGTCGCCAGCATCAAGGCAATTGGTGCCGGGGGCGACACCGTTTCGATCGCGCTGCAGCGGCGCGTTTGGGAGCAGTTTCATGTAGTGGTGCAGGAAGGCTGCGGCATGACCGAGCTGTGCCCGACATCCTTCAACCCGCAAGGCGCGGTGCAGCCCGGTTCGGTCGGTCTCGCGTGTGGCACCACGATTCGCATTGTCGACGCGCACGGCAGCGACGTGATACCAGGAGAGACAGGCGAGATGCTGGTGCGCGGTGGCGCAGGCTGCGTCGGCTACTGGGAAGACCCGCAGGCGACGGCGCGATTGTATGAAGGAGGCTGGCTGCATACCGGCGACCTGTTCGCGCGCGACGAGGAAGGGTATCTCTGGTTCAAAGGACGGCTCAAGCAGATCATCATTCGCGGCGGATCAAACATTTCGCCGCAGGAAGTGGAAGATGCTCTGTACCAGCATCCGGCCGTGTTCGAAGCCGGCGTAGTCGGGCTTCCCGATCCGATGTTTGGCGAGGTTCCCGTCGCATTTGTTGCGCTGCGCGAAGGGTGCAGCGTGCGACAGGATCAACTGATTGCTCACGCACGTGCGCTTTTGTCGGATTACAAGGTTCCGGCGCGAATTATCTTCGTGGAGGATCTGCCCAAGGGCCTAACCGGGAAGGTCGATCGACGCCGTCTGCGCGAAATCCTTCTCGCCGATGCCGACCTTATCGAGGACGATGCCAAAATTCGGGTGTGACGCATGGATCGTGAAGGAAGCAAGCATGCGCAACGACCGCAGCACCGGCTCGCGTTCCTCAATGGCTCGATCGACCAAACCAAAGAAAGATTCTTCGCCGCCCGGTATGTCGTAAGCCCACGCACGGGCGAAGAAAGGAACCCAGCGAATCTGGGCGAGAAACTCGAGCTTGCCTCGCAACTCCGCAGCGCGGCTTTCATTTCCGCATATCGCATGCGCCGCGGCGCCGATTCCCAGCGTCATGGGGTCTTCGGGCAAATAACTGAGCGCGCGCTCGGCGGCTTCCACCGCCCCGGCCTTGTTGCCGCGTATGGCGCGGCTCTTGCCCAGGAACCAATACAGCCTGACAAAGGCCGGATCATCTTCAAGCACACGCGCTGCTTCCTTTTCAAATTGATCGAAAAGTCCCCTGTAGGCCATGTTGCACGCAAAGTCCGCATTGATGTGCGGAGAGAGCGGATCGAGCACTAGCGCGCGCTTCAACCACTTCACGCCTTCTTCAAACCGGCCGACGGGTTGCAGATATGAGGTCGCGTACTTGGCAACGGCCATCGCATAGTTGGGATTGAGATCGAGGCAGCGGCGAAACTCAACGCCGCACTGCCGCGTGTTCCACTCCCATGCGTTTTCCAGCATCGCCAGCGAGCAATACGGTTCGCCGAGCAAAGGGTCGATCTCGATGGCCCTGCGCGCGTATGCCTGGGCGCGCGGCATCACCTCGCGAGGCCGTCCATAACCGTAGTAGCCTTGCAGAAAAAGGCAATCGCCCAATCCCGAATAGGCGCCGGCGCACCTCGGATCGCGCTCCACGGCCTGCTGGAAGAATCCTGCGGCCTTGCGCAGGGCCTCGGGATTCCAGCGGTGCCACCAATAGCGCCCCTTCAGATAGAGCGACTGCGCTTCAGGATCGATGACGCGTGTCGACGTGGCAAGGTGCCGCGGCAGTTCCATCTTTAAAGCCGAGGCGATCGCTGCCGCGATCTCCTCCTGAAGCTGAAACACTGCCGCGACCCGCCGCTCATATTTACCGGCCCAGATATGGCAGCCGTCGGCAACGTTCACCAGTTGCGCGTGGATGCGCAGCAGTTCATTCTGCCGGCGCACGCTGCCTTCGAGCACTGTGTTCACCTGCAACATCGACCCGATGCCGCGGATGTCATCGGCGCGCCCCTTGAACTTAAACGAGCTGGTGCGCGCCACAACCTTCAACCCCGGAACGCGCGTCAGCGCTGTGATGAGCTCATCCGTCAGGCCGTCGGCGAAGCACTCGTCATCCGGGTCGGTGCCCAGGCTGGTAAACGGCAACACCACCACGCTTCCGGCGAACGCCGGGTCGGCCGGGTGATCCATGCGCACGAATTCGGGAGCGTAGGTTCCTCTCGGGAACACCACCCGCAACGCTTCATTGGCGCCGTCGGAATCGTAGTACTGCTCCAACTTCTTGCGCAGCCGCGCGAACTCCACGCGCACAATTGAGTTCGCGTCGGAATCGTAGCCGGGCTTGCGCCCAAACACCGTCACACCCAGCACGGATTCCTTCAACGCCTCGCCGCGTCCGGCGAGGGCCTCGCCGACAGTGTGCCCCAGCAGCTCGCGCAGCCGTGCCGAATTGGCGAATGCAGGGCTGGAGCCGATTCGTGCAATATGCGCCCGAATTTCTTGAGGGGGAAGACTTTCCACGGTCTTATAGTAAGCTCCGCTGGAGCATTGGAATGCGCATTTTTTAGAGAGGTCGCTGGTGACTGACCACTGATCCCTGCTTTCTGTTTCCCCCTTCTCCCCAGCCCGCAACGCGGGCGACACAAGGCTGGCCCCAGTCGCAAGACTGGGGACAGTGATGCGGATTCGGCGTGCCAGCCCGTCTGGGCGGGCGTAAGAGCACCATCACCCTAGCGCAAAACTGCGCAAAAACGCGTCAAAACGCGGCACAAATCTGCATTTTTGAAGGTCAAAAACATGGCGGGTGCCCCGAGTCCCGGCCCGTAGATTTGTTAAGACAATGGGCGCCCCAGGTCCCGCTTCTGGAACCTAAGAAACCGAAGCCCGCAATTCTGCTCCGTGCTTTCCTGAGTGAGTGCCTCAGTCTCCCGGGACTAATATGCTCTTCCCAAATAATTCCTCGAGTTCTCCGTGCCCCGAAGCTGAAGTCCGATATCTGCTGGCGCTAACGGCGTTTGAACTAAGCGCCGGACGCCCTTGCGGTCGTCGCCTAGAGAAGAAACTGGCGTCGAGGATGAAGTTTCTGGCATGCTGTTTCACGCGGCATGCGGCAAGTATGACCGTGGTGACAGTGGTGCTTCAATGCCCGCAACTAAGCGTGGTTCCGGTTTAGGCGATCGCTGACATGGTGGCGAGATTGCCGAACGACGGCGAGTTCGACCCCGTTAAAGAGAATTACAAACCAATCGCGACCGGGCCGTATGCTGCAAATCTAGCCAGGAGCGTGAGGTTATGAGCCAGAAGCGGAGCAAGCAGATTGGAAGCGGGCAACCGAAGTGGAGCTTGAATTTAGAAGTAGTGCATCCGAACGCGGCGGGGATAGATATCGGCAATGAATCCCATTACGTAGCCGTGGTCCCGGACCGGGACGCCAACCCGGTCCGGCAGTTTGCCTGCTTTACTGAGGATCTGCATCGTTTGGCGGACTGGCTGAAAAGCTGTGGCATCGATACCGTAGCGATGCAATCCACCGGAGTTTATTGGTTACCGGTGTACGAGATCCTGACCGAGGAGGGTCTGGAAGTGTTTCTGGTCAACGCACGCCATACCAAGAACCTGCCGGGACGCAAGACCGACGTGCAGGAGTGTCAGTGGCTGCTGCAACTGCACACCTTCGGCCTGCTGAATAATTCCTTCCGCCCACCGGAAGAGATCTGTGTTCTGCGCGCCTATTGGCGGCAACGGGGTGAACACGTGGCCGCAGCGGGCGCGTGTATTCAAAGGATGCAGAAGGTACTTACCGAAATGAACGTGCAGCTGGCCAACGTCATCAGCGATATCAGCGGCCTGACGGGCATGGCCATCATCCAGGCGATTCTGAATGGAGAGCGGGACCACTACAAGCTGGCCGATCTGGCCGATCCACGGATACACGCAACCCGGGAGGAAATTGCCCGTAGCCTGGAAGGCAACTGGCGCAAGGAGCTGTTGTTCATTCTGCAGCAAGAGCGGAATCTCTATCAGATCTATCAGCAGCAGATCGCTGAATGTGACACAGCCCTGGCGGCCCATCTGCAGACCCTCGATGACAAGGTGGAACCGGGCAGTCAACCGCCCCCAACAAAGGCCAACAAGAGAGCCGGCAGCAATGCTCCGACCAGTTTCGATGTGCGTGGAGAGTTATACCGCATCAGTGGCACTGACCTCACTCAAATCGATGGCATCAACATCATCACCGCACAAACCATCATCGCCGAGGTCGGTGTCGATATGAGCCGCTTCCCCAGTGAGGCTCACTTCGCTTCCTTCCTGGGCTTGTGTCCGGACAACCAGATTACCGGCGGTAAAGTTTTCCGCCGGGGCACTAGACATGTCCAGAACCGTGCCGCCACCGCCTTACGTATGGCCGCTTCCACTCTGTGGCGCAGCAAAACTTACCTGGGAGCCAAGTTCCGCCGATTACGAACACGTCTAGGTGCACCCAAAGCCATCACCGCTATGGCCCATATGCTGGCGCGACTCGTCTACCGCATGCTCCGTTACGGAGACCAATACGTGGACAAAGGAATGAACTATTACGAAGAGAAGTATCGGGATCACCAAATCCGCAGCATTCAGAAAAAGGCCAAAGAACTCGGACTCGAAGTCACACTCAGTCCGGCCGCCTAAGACAAGTTTCTAAAGAGCCGCTGGCGCGACGGACGCTGCGGCGTGGGGCGTCCCCGGGCATCGTTGACGGTGTAAGGCTTGGGTCACAGGAGGTTTGCTGTGACCCATCTTCGGCAGAAGATGCTGGATGAACTCCAGCGTCGCAACTACTCTCAGAGCACTACACGCTCGTACATCTTCGCGGTGGAAGACTTTGCGAGGTACTTCCATCGTTCGCCCGAACGGCTTGGCCCGGAGCATATCCGCCAGTACCAGGCGTACCTGTTTCGCGAGCGCAAGCTTTCTCCCGGAACCATCGAAGGCCGCACTGCAGCGCTGCGTTTTCTCTTCATCAAGACGCTTCGTCGGGCGTATCTTCCCGATCACATTCCGTTCCCGAAGCGTCAGCGGCGCCTGCCGACCATCCTTGATCAGCAAGAGGTGGCACGTCTCATCGATTCGGCCAGCAACCTGATGCATCGCACCATGATGATGATGCTGTATGCAACCGGTCTGCGCCGGGCCGAGATGTGCCACCTCAAGGTCTCCGATATCGACAGCACGCGCATGGTGATTCATGTGCGCCAGGGCAAGGGTGGCCGCGACCGTGACGTGCTGCTGACCCCGAAGCTGCTGGAGACACTGCGCGAGTACTGGCGCTGGATGAAGCCCAGGACCTATCTGTTCCCTGGTACGGTGAAGGGTTGGCGGGCTGATGTTCCCATTACAGAGAAGATCGTCTGGCAAGCGGTGAACGAGGCCGCCAAGCGGGCCGGCATCACCAAGCACGTATCCCCGCATTCGCTTCGACACTGCTTCGCAACGCACATGCTGGAAGCGGGCGCCGATCTGCGAACCATCCAGGTGCTTCTCGGTCATGCCAAGCTCGCTCACACCACCGTCTACCTGCACTTGTCCAGGCGTCATCTGCAGGCCATTCCCAGTCCGCTGGAAGCCATCGAGGTATCCAGCCCTGACGAGGTGAAGCGCTCCAGGAGGAAGATCAGACGATGAGCCGGCCCACCCTCGAGGTGGCCGACATCGTCCGTCGAACGGGCAACCGTTTCTTAGAACAGCAACAGTCGCATCTCGCCTGGCCGCATCGCAAGGTGCTCGATGCCATCGTCCGTTGCCGCACCGCGGCACTGGGCGGTCATCGCGATCAGTGCGTCCGCTGCGGCCATCAGTCCATCTCGTTCAACTCCTGCCGCAATCGGCACTGCCCCAAGTGCCAGGGGAACGCGCGCGCAAAATGGCTGGCGGCGCGCTCGGCTGAACTGTTGTCCGTTCCGTACTTCCACATCGTCTTCACGCTGCCGCACGAGATCTCCGCTCTTGTCCTCCAGAACAAGCGGCTGCTCTACGATCTGCTCTACCGAACCAGCGCTGCAACGATGCTCGAACTGGCTCGCGATCCCAGGCACCTGAGAGCCGATATTGGATTCCTCGGCGTGCTCCATACCTGGGGGCAGAACCTTGAGCAGAACCCTCACTCATGATGCCCGGCATTATCATCTCCTTCGTTTTCAATAAACAGCGTGGGCTGGTCTTCCACGCAACCCCCTTTCAGAATTAGCTTGCCCGTGCGGAGAAGCTTGTCGATGATGCTTTGTACTGTTTCGCTATTCAAATCGGCACGGCAAATCCCCCAAGGAGCGCGAGGAGTGACCTGTTCACGTTTCAGCAGGCCTGCCTCTGCCAGCCGTGCGATCGTGCTGCTACTCACTCCACATATTCGGGCAGCTTCATTAAGGCTGACTCTGTCAGGATCAGGTAACGCTCTCCGCTGCCCGGTAATCGCATGGTTGCGTCTTGCAGTAGCCACGCGGGTTTGATTCCATCGCTTGCTCTTGCCAGTCGAATATCCGAGCCGATTCAGCACAGAGGCTATCTGATCATCGCCGTGACGAACGGCCATCCGGCGGATGACCTCCAGTGCCTCCATCGACGTCGCGCAATCAGTTGCTGAACGCGGCCGCTCCATCGTGAGTTGGGTATGTGTGCCGCCCTTCCAGTGAACAGTGAACTGAAGAGTCTTTTTCTCCGCATCTGTATGCGCGACGATCTCTTCCACAACAGTACGGAAGATCATCTTCTTCAGTGCCGGTGGACAGCGATCGCTTTGCCAGATCTCAGTAAAGTTCTCACCCATCGCCAGGATTCGAGCTTCTTCTTCGGCCGATAGCGAGTATCTTTTCCCATTAAGGCTGGCCAGCCTCTGTTTGGTGGTTTCGATCTCCTCCAACTTCTCGTTCCAGCGCCGCTCCAACTCGCTAGCCACAAGACGATTTCTGGCATCCACGGCGTCGTATTGCTCGAAGGCCTTTTTAGCCTCGTACTCCAGCTGGTCGAGCTTGCTGCTCAGAGCGATGCGCTGTGCGGCATCGCCGGCACTTAGTTCCTCCAGTGCCCTGAGGCTGGCATTTACTCCAAGAGGCGAGATCACGCGTAGTAGCTCCTGGCCCAACCGGCGGTCTACCGACGCGCCGCCAAAGCCAACGCAGTACTGCCCACCGTCGTCATAATTTCCTTTGCAGAGATAACGCGCATTGGTGCCGCGGCCTCCCCAGTAACGTACGTGGAGCTTGCGGCCGCAGTGCCCGCAGCGAAGAAGCCCCACCAGAAGGCCTTGCCCCGCTCGAATCGCGGTCATGGATTCATCCCCCTGCCAGTTTACGGAATTACGCTGCGTCATTCGTCGATTCTCTTCATAGGTTGCCCAGTCAATATAGCCCACATGATGATTGGGGATGAAGACCCGGCACTCCTCAGCTTGTCGCGTGGTCTCCTGACGCTTCTCCAGCCCGCCGTCGACCAGCAACGTCGTGACCGGTCGGCGGCCCCATACATAGGCGCCAGCATAGAAGGGGTTGATCAGGATATCGCGGACCAGGCTCTGGGTAGGAATCTTCCAGACTAGCCGTGTTCCCTGGATCGGATTCGCGGGTAGCTCTATATCGTGATCCCGGAACCACTGGAAGGTCTGTCGCACGCTCCACCGCTCTCGAAACTTCACGAACACAAGTCGAATGGCTTCGCAAATCCGCTGATCGGGATGCAGGGCTATCTTGCCCATTGGATCCAGAACATAGCCGACCGGAAGCCTTTTGAACAACTCACCACGGCGCGCTTTGGATTCCTCCTCGGTGATCAGGTTAAATCCGGCCATACGTGATCGGGTTAAAACCGGCCATACGGAGG
>CAVVUE010000029.1:0-44151 GCA_963751285.1 uncultured Acidobacteriaceae bacterium
GTTCTTCGCGGGTATCACCGTGCCGGCTCACGACTTTTCCCGCGAGTTCATTCAGGCGGGGCACTTCGTGACTTACGTAGGCGTGGTGGGCGTCCACGATGTGCGCAGCCAGGCTACCAAGGGATTCATTAGCCCAATCTTGTTCTCCTGAAGCTAAGGGCGCCGTGGCAGCTTCCAGAGATGCGATCACCTCATCGACGTTCAGGCCCTTGGCTGCGCAGGCATCGGCCAGCAGCACTTTGCCTCCGCAGCAGTATTCAATTCCATATTTCTCAAAGACGCGAACTGTAGCGGGATTCTCGGTTGCTATGTCACGGACTGTTTGGGTTGTTGCGGTCATGATGACCTCCTTCGATATTGAAAGTAAAGAAGATGGGATTCAATTCGCAGGGACTTTAGTCACAGGAACCGCAGAGATTGCAAAATATCGATTTCGATCTTTCCGACTGTGAATGACATTTGTCATTTGGATGGGTATGGCTGATTCATTGCCTGCTGCTCATTTCAGGCCTACTTATAAGGCAGGCACGACGGTTAAGCTAATGTCGCCATTAGAAAGGCGCGGCGCGATGATACGGACGGCCCGGACACGTCGAAGTTTCCCAGGGCGCCATCGATATCGAGGGACACGGGATGCAAAGTGAGTTCAAGGTTACAGAGACCAACTCAATCGAACAGCCTCATATCCGCGCGGAGCGGCAAAGCCAGGCTTTGATTGAAGCATTTTTAGTGAGTGGCCTCTTGTTTATGCTGCTGCCGGGAACCTTTCTTGGCGTGTGGAACCTGATCG
Source organism: uncultured Acidobacteriaceae bacterium (assembly GCA_963751285.1). GTDB lineage: Bacteria > Acidobacteriota > Terriglobia > Terriglobales > Acidobacteriaceae > Telmatobacter. Next base: position 791 of record CAVVUE010000029.1, read on the forward strand.
GGATTTCGCGACGTCAGGAGCTCGCCGCACTCTCTCCAGCCTGGCTACAGGCGCATGGTCAGGCGCAGGTCTTCGGATGGGTCGGAAGCTTCATATTGGGGATCGGCTTCTACTCGCTGACTAAGATGCAGAGCACACGCACCTTTCCTGTGGCTAAGGGCTGGGCGTCGTGGAGCCTTTGGACTGCTGGCGTGGCCCTGCGCTGGCTGGGCGGGGTCACCGGGTGGGAGTGGCGGAGGATCCTTCCAGCATCGGGAATGCTCGAATTGGTCGGCTTTCTGCTCTTCTTCCTCACCGTGCGCAAGCATCGTCCGGCCAGTGGCCAATCAGCGAAAGCAACTTGGATGGTGTTGGTGGTTCTGTCCACCTTCGTCTTCCTTCTCACGCTCGTCATCAACGCTGTTGCCCTTTTTCGATTGGCGGCCAGCGGGAGTACTCCGGCCTTGCCGCACCGCCTCGACCTCCAACTCGTGACCATGGCGCTCTGGGGCGTTCTGGTGCCGACCATCTGGGGATTCAATGCGCGCTGGCTACCGATCTTCGCAGGCTTTGATCAGCCGCGCCCAAGCTGGCTGCTCACCGCCTTCGGACTCAGCCTGGTGGGAATCTTATTGGTCTTTCTTAACTGGTGGGGAGCCTCCGCGGTCGTTTTTGTGGCTTCGGCGCTCGCGGCCACTCAAGGACTGCGAGTGTGGCATCCGGCGGTGCAGCCGGCAAAGGTGCACAACATCCATCCGAGCTTTCCACATTTTCTCCGCGTCGCTTATGTCTGGTTAATGATTGCGTCGCTCCTTGGTTGTCTGGCGGCAGCTGAGGATCACTCGGGTGGATTGTGGGGGGCAAGCCGTCACGCGCTTACTGTCGGGTTTGTCGCTGTGATGGTCTTCACGATCGGTCAACGAGTTCTTCCTGCCTTCTGCGGGATGCGTGTGCTTTGGAGCAAGGAGCTGATGTTCTGGTCGCTCGCCTTGCTCAATCTCGGCTGCCTGCTGCGCGTCAGCATGGAGCCGCTGGCCTACGAACTCGACTGGCAGATTGCCTGGAGACTACTTCCGGTTTCCGGGGCGATCGAGCTGACAGCGGTGACTCTCTTTGCCCTGAATCTCGTGGGCACGCTGATGCAACAGCCAGCCCACTTGCGTCAAGCGAGCAATCCGGTATCTAACACTGGCGGAGTCCCATGAACCGGTCCCGGCGACTCTGGGATGAAGTGCCGCTCGCAAGGAGGTGAGAAAAGTGGAGATCACGTTGCAATTGAAGCGCGTCTACGATGAGCGAGACGAACAGGATGGTGCGCGTTTTCTCGTAGAACGCTTGTGGCCTCGAGGCTTCACGAAATCGGCGTTGGCGGATGCTCAATGGTTGAAAGACGTGGCGCCAAGCGCGGAGCTGCGCAAATGGTTCCATCATGATCCCGAACGCTGGAATGAATTTCGCAGGCGATATTTCGCGGAGTTGAAGCATCGGAAGGATCGTCTTTCTCCGATTCTCGAAGCAGCGCGCAAAGGCACTGTAACGCTCCTTTACAGCTCCCACGACTCGGAGCACAACAATGCTGTAGCGTTGAGGGAGTTTCTCCAGCACTTGCTGCAACCCACGGAGCGGGCATCGTGCCTTTGTCTGCAGTAGTGCGGGACAAGCGCCGTATAAACAGCCGCAGGTACATCTGTATCCCCACGTAGGACAGCCGGATCATTTCGGTTTTTCGGCATGCGGGTCAGACTCAGAATCAGTCGTTCTACCGACGAAGAAACAGAAAAGAAATGATGAGGAGCGTATTCCCATGCGTAGTCAACGAGAAAACCTGACACGTCTTCCAGGGCTGGCAGCCGAGGTGATCCGACGCAACATCGGCGATGAGTTGGAAAAGCTCAAGAAAGCTCAGTCATGGCAGCGCGAATCGGGACGAAGCGCCGAAACGCTAGTCAAATATGACGAGTTCCGCATCGTTCTGGTGCGGATGAAGCCGAAAAGCTACATGAGCCACCACAAAGCCGAGGGGCCAATCTCCATTCAAGTGATTCAGGGAAAAGTTCGCGTGCATCTTCCCGAAGATCGCATGGAAGACCTGAAGCCGGGCGACCTTCTGACGCTCGATCGCTGCCTGGAGCACGACGTAGAGGCTCTGGAAGAGAGCGCTTTCCTGCTCACCATTGCCTGGCCGGAGACCATGAACACCGCTTGACCGGGTCAGCCACGATAAGAAGCAAACTCGTGCAGTGTGGAGAGTACCAAGAGCTTTTATGTTGCACAAGTCGTGATTTGAGATGAAGAGAGAACACAAACAGAAGATCGGGATCGTCGGCGCAGGGAGCGTCGGGGCGACTATTGCCTATGCCTGCATGGTTCGGGGAATCGGCAAGCACATCAGCTTGTTCGACGTTGCCAAACCAAAACTGCACGCCGAGGTCCTCGATCTCAACCACGGGCTGATGTTCGTTCCTGAAGCACAAATAGACGGCGCCGACGATATCGAAGTACTGAAAGGGGCAGACATCGTTGTCATCACCGCCGGCGCCAAGCAAAAGCCAGGCCAGACGCGCTTCGACTTGGCCGAGACCAATACGGAGATTTGCCGCAAGCTTCTCCCTGAAATCGTTCGAGTGGCTCCGGATGCAATCTTGCTAATGGTCACGAATCCCGTCGATGTGCTGACCCACGTGGCGTTGAAGATCAGCGGTTTGGAGAGCCGGAGAGTTTTGGGAAGCGGGACGGTATTGGACAGCTCGCGCTTCCGATTTCTCGTAGCGCAGCACTGCCGGGTCGCCGTACAGAACGTGCATGCTTATATAGCCGGGGAGCATGGGGACAGTGAGATTCCGCTGTGGTCGAGCGCCAGCATCGGGAATGTGCCTTTGGATCAATGGATCTACCCCAACCGACTGACCGCCGCCCAGCGTACAGCGATATTCGAGAACGTGCGCACATCGGCATATCAAATCATCGCTGGGAAAGGCGCGACCAACTACGCCATTGGCCTTGCGGTGAGCAGCATCCTCCAAGCCATCTTGTGGGATGAGGGCCGGGTGTTGCCGGTCAGTTCGCTTTTGACCGCATACCGCGCTCTCGATGACGTGTGTCTTTCGGTGCCCGCCATCGTGAATCGGCGCGGCGTGGAATACCCGTTGCCCGTACCTTTGAGTGGCGAGGAAGAGCAAGGACTCAGTAAGAGCGCCGAAGCCATACGAGGCGTGGTCCACAAGCTGGGCTTCTGACCTGAGAGATGAGGGAAACGCAGATCGGATGCGTAATTGAGAGCGCTATGTTGCTCAGTTTGACCGAATCATCGTCAGCAACATCTTGGATTTTGTGATGGCCCTGAGTGCGTGTGGATGATTCGCGGGCATAAGAACGACGTTTCCGGGTTTAACGCTGAGCGGTTTGCGATCAATTGAGATCTCCATCTCGCCTTCAAGCATCTGGACCAGAGCATCGAACGGTGCGGTGTGCTCGCTCAGCGCCTGCTCTTCATCGAAGGCGAACAAGGTTATCGTGCCGGCTTCACGACCCACAAGAACCCGGCTTACAATTGATCCTTCTTGATAGTTGACCAAATCTGCCAATGGAACTGGTTGTGCAACGGGAATCTCTGCTTTTGCGGAACTCACGGCTAACGCTCCTCCAATGAAGTTAATATTGTACGGAATTGACGAGTGCAAGTGACTCGCTGCGATTTCCTTCAGAACCTCAACTCTTGTGATTTCCGCTATTTAGCACCATGTGAATCGCGCTCTATATGCCGATCTGGCAATTGGTTGCGTGGCCAGAGCGACAAAAGTCACTGTCCGAGGGGAGGTGGGAGCGCAATTCTCAAATCATGGCAATGGGCTTAGGTCTTGGCCCCTGAGGTACGCATATGCTGGAAGCTGAATTGTTCGCCGTCCTCGAAGGAGCCTCCGACGGCGTATTTGCAGTGCGGGAAACGGGCGAGATCTGCTTTTGGAATCGGGCTGCCCAAGAGCTGTTTGGCTACCCGGAGGAGAAGGTGCTGGGCAAGACTTGCTCGGAACTCCTCCATGGCGTCGGGGCTTTGGGCACGCAGGTGTGTCATGAGCGCTGTGTAGAGCTGCAATGCACGCTGAAACCAAAAGCCATGCCGAACTTCGATCTGAACGTGACAACTGGTGGAGGAGAGCGAAAATGGGTGAACATCTCAACCATCTCCTACCTGAATCGTAGAACGCAAAAGACCCTCATTGTTCACCTTGCGCGCGACATCAGCGACCAGAAGAAGCGAGAAGATGCATTTCGCAAATTACTGGCCGTTTCCAGAGAAGTGTGTGCAATGGAGGACCCGCCGAATGGAGCAGCGCCAATCACCGCGCTGTCTTCTCAGGAGCTTGAGATCTTACGAATGTTCGCGGCGGGAAACGATGCCCCGCGGATATCCAAAGCGTTGGGAATCAGTCCACAGACGTTACGTAATCACCTCCACCATATCAATAAGAAATTGCGGACCCACAACCGGCTTGAAGCGGTCACGCATGCCCTGCAGCGCCGCCTCATTTGAGTTACAGGCAGAACGGTCACATCAATGCGCTGAGCGCAGCGATGCGACCCCGACCGGTGTTATTTCTTGCCTGATGCGAGCAGCGGGCCTGGCTTCACAATAACGGTGCCTCTCATCCCGGCGGTTTCGTGCACCGTGCACACATAATGATATGTGCCCGGCTGGTTGAAAACGTGGTAGAAGCTTGTATCGGGCTGCAAGAGACTTGAGCCAAATGAAGCGGTGCCGGAGGGAAAGCTAACGTCGACACGATTGAATGCTCTTGCCGGGTCGTCAACGACATTGTGGTAGTAACTCGAAGTATTTTTCCAAACCACTTGTTCTCCTGCGTTGATGGTGACGGTCGCAGGCACAAACGATGAGGAACCCATGGTGACCACTGCGCCAACCGGAGCCTCAGGGGGCGCCAGCGCCTTCTTGATATCAGCAAAGGTAATCTTCGGAGAGCAAGTGGGCATGATTGAATCAACTGTATCGACCACGTAGCTCGGAACACGAGGATCTTCGACCGGAAGCACGCTTCCGAAATGACCAGTCACGTGGACCCACTGGCCAGCATTCTGTGAGAAAAGGAACGGCTGTGCTTCTAATCGATAGACTTTCTGAGAATGGAGTAGCTGCAGCATGGCTTTACCATCGTTCTCAATGGTCAGGCATCCGATCAGTCCGCCCAGAGATTTCAGGCTGAAGGGCGGCGGGTCGCTGGCCATCGAGGGCATGTCGTTCATGCCGGGCATGTTCATGGCCGATTCGGGGACAGTTAGAGCGGCCGAGGAAATCTTGATATGGTCGACCTCGTCCACATCCGCCGTCGTTACGCCGCTGATCTCCTTTGTTCCCGCCGGCGTTGTTGCCGGTCCCGCATGAATCAAGGCCGTGTTTTCCGGGCCTTTTACCTCAAGAAAGGCTATGTCACCTTTCTCCATCCGGGAGATCGCGTGATCCATAAACGAGAATTGCCCGGGTGCCCTAGCCTTGACCTCGAAGATTCCCGCATCGCCCGGCGGAATCGACGCGGTCTGAATTCCTTCCAGAGGCCCCGAGCTCAGCGATCCAAACTGGTAATAGCGGGTAAAGATCTCGCCCACCATGTGCATCGACGCGGTGGCATTTGGACCGGCATTGCCGAAAAAGATGCGCACCGTCTCGCCCTCGTCGGCGTGGAGCGGATACTCCCTCGTGATTGAGTCCACGGCGCCATTGAAGACGTAGTACTGGGCATTCTCTGCCATGAGGTTTTCAGGACTGAATTGTTGTAGGCCCGACTTGCCTTTCGGCGCCGTTGTGTAGATTTCACCTTGCATTAGGTAGTACTCGTGGTCGACGTGCGGCAATCCCCCCGGCGGTTCCACGACAATCAGCCCGTACATGCCGTTCGCAATGTGCTGCGCGATCATCGGACTACCGCAGTGGTAGACAAACAGCCCCGGGGTAGTCGCCTCAAATGTAAAAGTCTTCGACTGGCCCGGCGGAACTTGCAGGAGAGCTGCCCCGCCACCCGGCCCGATCACGGCGTGAAGATCGACCGAGTGGACCATCTGGCTGTTTTTGGGGTTGTTAAGGGTCACTTCGACAGTGTCTCCCTGACGAACGCGGATGAACGGCCCTGGCACTTTCCCATCGAATGTCCAATAGCGATAGGTGGTCCCGCTTGCGGGATCAAGCACTCCAACCAGCTCCTTTGAAGTGAGGGTTACGTGAATCACCGCTGTCCCACGGTCGCCGATCGGAGATGGAAGGTCGCTGGGATCACGAACAATGTCAGCAGCCTTGACCTCTTGAGCATTCTTGTTCGTGTGATTAACACGGCTTTGAGTGGAAGCATGAAGGGATGCTGCGCCGGCCAGCGACACAGCGCATATTAGACCGATTACTGAAAACAACTTTGACGATCTTGGATGATTGCCGGTATTCATCACGTGCCTCTTTCCGGCTGAAGCGCGCTTTCTTCTTCAGCCAACCTATGGTCGGCTCGTATGACATTGGATCTCAATGAAACAGGCGTACCAGTCAGCAAACGGATGTAACTTCCGCCTTCAGGTGAATTTGGCTGAGCGGAGCGTCTCGTCAAGGTCCGTCAAGCAGAGTTGCTGATCGTGCGCACTGCTTCAGCGATACATTGCAAGGGAATGTGGAATTGATCATCGAACGGCCGTGGCTAGGCATACAGACGCGCCGGTGATGACATTCATCTGCAGGCGGTATGAACGTACCATTGTGACGATGACGACTTGCGACAACACTTAGATTGACTTGCACGTCCGAGTGAGTTCTGAAGCAACAGGAGAGGGCTATGAATACCGCAACGCAGACCGTCGGCGAGATCGCATTGGAACAACCTGTGTCGATAGCCGTGTTCGAGCGATTTGGAATTGAGTACTGCTGTGACGGCCGCAAACCGCTTGCTGAAGCATGCAAGCGAAAGGATGTCGCAGTTGAGAAAGTGATCGCAGCACTCGAAGCCGCTTCACGCAATCCAGTCGCCAAGGTGAGGGATTGGGGCAAGGAAACTTTGGCGAACCTGATCGTTCACGTCGTCGCAAAACATCATGCTTATTGCAAGAATGAGCTTGTGCGGCTGTCTGGCTTGGCCATTAAAGTGACCAAGCGACACGGGGGAACGAATCCGGAACTTTCGATCATTCAAACGAAGTTTGCTCAACTCGCCGAAAAGCTGACGGAGCATCTGGCCGACGAAGAGGTCTTCGTGTTTCCAATGATTTCGAAGCTGGAACGGGACAGAACCACAAGTAGCGCCACACCCGGTGAATCCCACGCGATCATGAACCGACCTCTTGCACTTCTGACCCAGGAACATGATGACGCGGGAGCCTTGATGGCCGAGATACATAGCCTTAGCCGGAATTTCATCCCGCCGGCCTATGCGTGCACAACATATCGTGCGTTTTACGAGGGTCTGAAGGAGTTCGAGCAGGACCTTCATCAGCATGTTCATCTTGAAAACAACATCCTCTTTCCACGCGCGATTGAGCTTGAGACGATGTCGTGAAGGAATCGACAATGGGGACAGACGACGAAAGAATTCAGGCGGAGATTGGAGGCGCCGCAAGGATCGATCCGGGAACTGGTGCGCAAAGGCCCGGATACATGATTCGAGATTTCACGCTTAGGTCTTTACAGGGCGAGAACGTTCGAATCTCGAGTTTCCGCGGCTGCGCTAACCTTGTCCTGGTGTTTTCTGGACAGTCGGACGCAATGCGTGGCTTCCTTAACGAAATGGCCAAGCACAGCCGCGAGTTCTCTGAGCAAGAAACGCGCGTTGTGGCTATTCTCGCTCGCGGTCGGGAAAAGCGCAGTATCCCAACATCGAATGATTCGCCGATTGTCGAGCTCTACGATGAGACATTAACTGTGCATCACCGGTCGGGGGCTACAGATGAAAATGGTTATCCCGTTCCGCTCGTCTATGTGACCGACCGTTTTGGAGAGATCGTTGCGATCTACGGTGTGCCGGGCCACGCTTTGCCGCCGAAAGTCGAGGAGATTTTGCGTACGCTGGAATTCGTCAATCATCAATGTCCTGAGTGCGAGCCGCCGGAATGGCCCCGATAGTCAAGGGATCTGGCGGGGCATTGGGGATGCTGGGAGGTAGGCTTTGGCCAAGAAGGTTGCAGAAGTTTTCGTAGATGTTCTAGCTGCCGCAGGCGTGGAGCGGATTTATGGGGTTGCCGGGGATTCATTGAACGGCATCACCGATTCTGTGCGCAAGCGCCACGGGATTGATTGGGTCGGAGTTCGCCACGAGGAGACGGCTGCATTTGCTGCTGGAGCAGAGGCGGCGCTGACTGGCAAGTTGGGTGTATGCGCGGGAAGTTGTGGCCCCGGCAATCTGCACCTTATCAACGGCCTCTACGATGCGAATCGAAGCCGCGTTCCAGTGCTGGCTATCGCCGCACACATTCCTTCGCGAGAAATCGGCAGCGCGTATTTCCAGGAGACGCATCCGGAACTGCTCTTTAAGGAGTGCAGCCACTACTGCGAATTGGTTTCGAACCCAAACCAGATGCCGCGCATCCTTGAGATAGCCATTCAGACTGCACTTTCAAAACGAGGGGTCGCGGTAGTCGTTCTTCCCGGCGACATCGCATTGCTCAACGCGGAAGACGACGAGCGCAGGGTAACTTTCACTTTTGCGCAACCACATGTCGTACCGCGCCCTGACGACCTGGACCGTCTGGCAAACGAACTCAATAGCGCGGGGCGCATCACCATCCTTGCCGGTGCCGGATGTGCCGGGGCGCACGACGAGCTGATCGCAATTGCCGGCAAGCTGCAGGCGCCTATTGTGCATGCCATGCGCGGCAAGGAATTTATCGAGTACGAAAATCCCTTCGATGTGGGCATGACCGGCCTGCTTGGCTTTTCCTCCGGCTATCACGCCATCATGAATTGCGACGCGTTGCTAATGCTCGGCACCGACTTTCCTTATCAGCAGTTCCATCCGAAGAACGCCCGCGTTCTTCAGGTAGACATTCGCGAGGAACAGTTGGGTCGGCGCAGTCATCTCGACCTGGGTCTCGTTGGCGATGTGGGAGAAACCATTTCAGCACTGCTGCCTCGCGTCGTGCAAAAGACTGACCGCGATTATCTCGATGCCTGTCTCAACCACTACCGCGAAGCACGAAAGGGGCTGGATGATCTGGCGACCGGTCGCCCCGGGCAGCGTCCGATCCATCCGCAATATGTTGCCAAGATCCTAAACGAGGTAGCCGCTGAGGACGCCATATTTACTGTCGATGTCGGTACTCCAGTGATCTGGGCAGCTCGATATCTCACCATGAACGGCCGGCGCCGGTTGTTGAGCTCGTTCAATCACGGCTCGATGGCGAACGCTTTGCCGCAAGCGATCGGCGCGCAATCCGCCTTTCGTCGGCGGCAGGTGATCACGATGTCGGGGGACGGCGGATTCTCCATGCTACTGGGCGACATTCTTTCGCTCCGGCAACTGAATCTCCCCGTAAAAGTCGTGGTGTTTAATAACGGCTCTCTTGGGTTTGTGGAGCTTGAGATGAAGGCTACAGGGTTCCTTAAACATGGCACCGATTTGGAGAACCCGGATTTCACAAAGATTGCCGAGGGCGCGGGGCTGCTTGCCGTCCACGTGGATGATCCTGAGGAAGTGCGACCCGCGCTAGAGAAGACCCTTGCGCATGACGGCCCCGCGCTAGTTGATATCGCCGTGAACCGCCAGGAGCTTGCGATGCCACCATCGCTCAAGCTAGATCAGATCGTCGATTTCAACCTGTACATGATCCGGGCCATCTTGAATGGCCGTGGTGACGAAATCGTCGACCTGGCCCGAACCAACCTGTTCCGTTGATCTGCTGGATTCAGATAAGGCCGCACAATGTTTAACCAGTGCCCAGCGACCAGCTCTACTCGCCTTAGCCTTGGAGGCGACGTAGATTGCGTATTTTCCGCGGAAAATCACGCGCAAATCCGAGGCCAGATGAGAACGAGGGGCGCCAAATCGCCAGAGCACGTTTTGAGGTTTCGCCGGTCTTGGAAATGTGGTCGGTTGGCAGAGTCGACTGCATTCAACACCCACCAGGTTATGAACGATAAAGGATGCCAGCTCAAACGGTCGACGCAACACTTGCTTGCAGTCTACTTGCAGGAGTCTGGAAACCCAATGTCTTTCTGGGACGTTGATTCAAGCGCCGCGAGACCTGGTCGAGCTGCGCTTGAGAGATGGGGGACAGGTCGGTTCCTCGGGGGAAGTATTGTCGCAGCAGTAGATTGGTGTTTTCGTTCGTGCCGCGCTGCCAGGGACTCTGCGGATCGCAGAAATACACTTTCACATGGGTGGCCACTGTAAACGCCTTGTGCCTGGCCATCTCCAACCCGCGATCCCACGTCAGCGAGCGTCGCAGGGTCGCCGGGAGTTTAAGAACCTGTCGACTCAAGGCCGCAACGACAGCTTCCGTGTCTTTGCTCGGCACCTTGACCAGCATGGCAAAGCGCGATTGACGCTCGACTAAAGTCGCAATGTAACTGTTCTTTGCGCCGCTCAGCAGATCGCCTTCCCAATGACCAGGAACCGCTCGGTCTTTCGCTTCCGCAGGCCTTTCGCGGATCGAGAGGGCATCGACGATTTGACCCCGTGACTGTCCCCTGACCGTCGCATGTCGCGAGCGACGCATCCTCCGCCTGGACCGCAGATGCGCCATCAGCTCTTTTTTCAGCACGCCCCGCGCTTGGATGAACAGGCTACGGTAAATGGTCTCGTGGGACACGCGCATGCTTTCGTCATCGGGATACTGCGTCTTCAGCCATCCGGAAATCTGCTCCGGCGACCAGTCCGACACCAGTTTACTCGCAACAATGTTCCGCAACTTGCGGTTCCCGGCAAGGAGACACCTCTTTGGCCGCAACGCGGATTCCCAGGCTTGGCAATCCGCATCGTGGGCCCGATAGGCCGAACGGCCCCCATGGCGTATAACCTCCCGACTCACCGTTGACGCCGCTCGATCGAGGCCACTGGCTATCTCACGAATCGATGAGCCGGAAGCGATTCCTCGCGAAATGTCCTCTCGTTCAGCCAAGCTGAGCGCTAGACGAGAGCGCGCGCGAGCGGCTGGAGGAATCCCTCCGCGACCTAACAACAAACAGTGAATGCAGCTAGGTGACTTGCCATAGGCACGCCCAATCTCATGCAACGACTCCCCGGCCTTCCATCGGCTCCAGACATTCGATCTCTGCGCAGCCGAAAGTCTCGACCGCTTCCCTTGGCTCATAACACCATCCCTCAAAAGAAGAAGTTCTATTAGATGGTGTTGCATCGACCGATTGAATGCACCCTTGTTATCACCATTCAAGGAGATAGGTCAGGCCTCTGTCGATAATGCAAGGGGCTTTGCTCGTGCCTGCAAACGCCGACCTTGAGAGGAGAGATAAAAACGCTAGGAACCTGTTTCATCGTGGTGGTGCTTCAGTCGCCTTCCTAGGCGGTGCTGACGGCGCGCAGAAACTTCACGATCTCGTTACTGACCTCGGCAGAAGCTTCGTGTTGAACCCAGTGACTCACATTGTCGATTTCAAGATTCCCCACGAGACCAGGAAGGCCGGCGCGGAGTTTCTCGAAAGGCGGATAGAGCTCACCCAGGCCATCCGCCTTGCCCGCGATGTAAAAGGAAGGTTGTGTGATCGTTGCACCCTTCCAGGCGCCGGACAGATAGAAATATGGTTCGGCGGCGCGGTAGTAATTCAGAGCGCCGTGAAATCCGGTTCGCTGGAATTCAGCGACGTTGTGAGCGACGTAATCTGATTCAGCCCATGACGGCAACGGCCCCGGAGCTGGACGATGAAGGCTCCGTGCAGGATCCATGGGGCTCCACCGCGTGTCGGATGGCGCAGAACCAGATGCCCAATATAGAATCCCTGGAATGGTGACTGCGGCATCAGCCCAAATTTGATCGGCGTCGGGTCGAATCTGTTCGAACATGTAGAAATTGTTTTGATGGCCATTCTTCCGCATCCGCTCGAAAATGCTGACATCGCCCCGTGGAACATACGGCACGCTGATGCATAAGACGGCTTTGAATCGATCAGGACGCATCAGTGCAGCGTTCCACGCATGAGTTGCGCCCCAGTCATGGCCCACAATGACAGCGCTGGACACATGCAGAGCATCGAGCAATCCAACTAAATCGCCGGCGGTATGGAGCGGCGTGTACAAGGCTGCGTCCGCTGGAGCTGAGCTGCGACCATAGCCGCGCATATCGGGAGCGATAGCTCGAAATCCGGCTGACGCGACCGCTTTCATCTGCCGGCGCCACGTATAGGAAGTATCTGGAAACCCGTGGCAGAAAAGAACAGCAGGTCCCTCTCCTTGCTCAGTGACGTGCAATGAAATGCCGTTTGTCGCGATCTCGTACTCTTTGAGAACGTGGCCCTGGGCGCCCGCGAGATTTTCCGCTCCGGCCGATTGATCTAGCGACCTCTCAGAGTTATTCATGACATTGCACCTTCTCCCATGACTAGATACGCATTTGTGAATCCGTTGGTGTCTCAGGGCTAATTACTGAATGGCTGAATAATCTCAAAGAGGTTGCCCCAGGGATCTGCAAAGAAAGCTACGCGAAGCCCCATCGCGGCTACATCATGCGGCTCGCTGACGATTGCCACGCCGCGGCGCTTCAATTCGTCGATCGCGTTGTCGACGCTTTCGACTCGAAAACCTATATGGTGCCAGCCAGACATCTTGTAGCTGTCATGGAGATCCTTATAGGGACGGCGGTTGTCTGCGCCGGCGCCCGCCAGAAGCTCGAAGTGAAAACTATCGTCCCCGGCGAGATAAAGAAAAGCGAATGTGAGACCGGCCAGGGACACGGATTGCCTCAATCGAAAGTCAAGCTTTTCTGCATACCAAGCAATCGCAGTATCGAAGTCCGGCACGCGAATGGCTGAGTGATTGATTTTCAAGGAAGCGAATGGATTGGATGCATTGGCGGTGGAAGGGGTGATAGGTGTGGTCATTGTCCTTTTCCTTATCAAAATTCTGTCGAAGTTGCGCAGCGCCGGGTTCGATTGTCATCGCTCTGGGTATCACCCAATTACAATCTCTTCGTTTTGAGCCACGAACGGATAGCTTGGATGCTTTCGGCTTTGCGCTCGAGCGGCAACCAGTGGCCGGAAGGCAGACTCGTAACGGAAAGATCCTCGCACGTGCCGCGCATAGGCTCGGCGGGGAATCCATAATCGCCCACGCATCTCGGTGTCTTTGCAAGAATGCGGCACTCACCTGAGTGGTCGATTGCCAATTTAAGTCGCGTCCGGAATACCAGAAAACCGGACATTGGGCTGAAAAGCGGGGTTCTGTCCGGATCGGTGAAGTTCGCCATTCAAACATTCTCCGGTTCAAGTTACCGACAGCCCCCTTTCGCTCGAACATCGTCGGGCTCGACACAAGCAGTTTGAGAACAGGCTCCCACGCCCCACTGGGGGTGCTGCCCGATCAAATCCACCGCCGATCAGATTCAAGGTCAACCTGAAGGCGAGCTGCCTACTGAGGCTTTTCAGGATTTTGTTTCGGATGAAGTGCCTTACCCACATGCCTTGCGGAGGTACCCAGCGCATGTTTGGTGTGCGTGTAGGTCTTTTGAAGCGCATTGCCGGTATCGTCCTGCGCAACCGAAATGGCCACACCCGTGGAGGTTCCTGCTTTGGAGAGGGATGACGTTGTGTGGCTGGCGCCGCCTGCCAACATCTGCTCCGTGGAACTACTGACGGCAATGATCCCCTGAGCGGGATGCTTCCCTGCGTTAAACCATGCTATGTCCGTATCTGGCATTTGGTTGAGACGAGCAATCGGCTCAGGCGGGAAGTTCGTGTTGCTCATTTTGTCCATAAGCGGCCATTCGCTCGATGCGATAAAGACAGAACCGTTCATGGGATGGCCAGGCTCACCGAGATTGATGATCCTGCCGGGGCGAAGTGCCACCATATCGACGCACTTGTCTGCGCCACACCCGGCTTGGCAGAGCGTCTCATTCAAGTAAGAAGCGTGCTTGCCTGGCGAGATCCAAACCTTGGCACCGTTCTCCTCAGCATGGATCGTTGAGGCACGCGTAATCTGGCTCACGTCGCATACCGTGTTCTCGTGGGCCGCGGCATACCAATAGATGGCCTTCCATTTTGCGGAACCGAGATTGCGGTCCGATGCGCTGACCAGTACAGCCACGTGCTCCGTGTCGAGAGGATGCCCATGAGGCCCGCAGTCACGCTTCCAGAGATGATAATAGTGAATCTCCGCAGTCGGGAGATCGTCGCTTGAAGATTTTCCCGGAAACACCTGGCCGTAGATGGTCCCGTTTTCGGCCTTCACCGTGGGAGTCTTCATATTCGGTGCAAACTCCGCGGGAATCTCTGAGCAGTCATGCCGCGCGACCATGAACGTCGGAGCAAACTCAATCAAGAGGGCCTGCTCCAGCGCATCGCTCATGCCGTCATGGTCGGAATCGATGGCGAATTGTGCCTTCTGCTCAGACTCCTGGGCGGCTGCATTGCACGATACCGTGGGGGTAAGCAATGCGATGATAAAAAGGAGGGGAGCGGAGCGCCTGAGGGTTCTCATTTATGTCTTTCGGCCTCCGATCTACTAAGGACAGTTTACGCCTCAGCCAGCCAACTGCCGGCCTTCAAGATCGACGATCACCAAATCAGCAGATCTCACCAGGTACTTGCTGAATCCGGTGGGAGTGGCGAGCAGTCTTTCCTGATCAAGCCGAACAGAAAGATTTTCAGATGTTCCCGGCATAAAGCCGGGCCGGTACAACCACTTGCTGAATCTGACAATCTCTTGCCTCAACTTGTTTTCGGTTTGATAATTCTGATTTGCCAACTCTCGCTCCTCTCTTGACTCCGTTAAGCATCTCCCTTTGCCAACACTAAGGTTCCAGGATGTTGAATGGGGAAAGTTCTACCTGCACTCCGGGTTTACGGGAAAGGATTCCGCTAAAACCCCTCCACGCTTTGCCTAGCCGGTCCGAAGCCATGAAAATGCGCCCGGCAGTAAGCGGCCCAAGTACACGATAGTGGCCAACCGCGGCCAATCCCATTGACGCGATGCAGCCGCACCGTTCGCAATCCGGGTTTCCCCCGAACTGGCAAGGCGTGACCCGTTTCTTGAGATCGGCGGAAATGGTTTCAGTAGTTCTCGCAAAGATGCATTCCTTCGGACTCTTCGGAGGAAACTCCATCTCCCGAATGACTGCTTCCGGCATGTCGAGGGTGCAATACTTGAGGCGCAATTGCCCTAGACCAGCGATCGTGGAAGCCCTTTGCGCAGGCGTCAATATTTCCGGATCGGTGGCGCCGCGCTGAGGAGTAAAAATACTGAACCACACCTTTGCAACCTCTGGTTGGCTGGTCCAGAACCGGAGGAATTCATCGAGGTAGCCGGTGCGCTCTGCAATTTGCGACGTGATTGTGCAGTGAATGGTTACCCTGGTCCCTTTGATGTTCTTGAGGATGCGGTCATAGGTAGCTGGTTTGCGCCGCGCATCGTGTTCCGGTTGCAGGCCATCGACCGATATCACGACATTCAGTTTCTTAAAGTTCATCCACGCAGCAGGGATCACCCTGAACGCGCTGGTCACGACCTGCGTATGCACGCCGCGGTTCTCGATCTGCGGCAACAGCAATTCGAGTTCACGGTACCGAACCAGCGGATCCCCGCCTACCAGAGAGACGTGGAGCGGCTTATGCTCATCGATCAGCGCCAGCACCCTCGCAACCAACTCATCACCCTGGAAATCGGAGAGTTGCCGCAGTTGCCGTGTGCCTCCGAGATGTGCCGGATCGAAGGCATAGCATCCAGGGCACCGCAAGGGGCATTCCTTGGTGATCTCGATTGAAAGCGAAGGCGCGCGACCGGCCAGAATCCTGGCCCATGCGTGAGAGACTTCGGATTTCTTCATTACCTCTCCACATCACACG
The DNA here is from genome assembly GCA_963751285.1 of uncultured Acidobacteriaceae bacterium. Lineage (GTDB taxonomy): Bacteria > Acidobacteriota > Terriglobia > Terriglobales > Acidobacteriaceae > Telmatobacter. The sequence goes on from CAVVUE010000029.1 coordinate 16,761, forward strand.
CGGTGGGATGAGTGGAAATCAACGGCCCGTGAACGGCTCTGTAAGAGTCATCCATTATGGGTGCCCGGAGAGGTAATGGATCAGATCTGAAGGGGGAGTGAGTACATGCCTAAAACTGGACTGGACACTCGCTCGTTACGGAAAGTTGAGATGGTATCACTTCGCGTAGTTCTAGCCAATACAAAGTCGTGGCAGATGAGCGAGAACAGATGCCGAGCAGCGACCAACAGGTCGACACTCTGCTTGCAATGCTGAGCAAGCACGAGCACAAGGCATAGGGTTGTCAGTATCGCGAGTGAGGTAAACTCAAAGTCCTGACCGCCGTGCAGAAAATGATCCCAGGTCCAAATTCGTTCCGTCAAGGGCATGGTAATCAACGAAACAGCGATCACTATCAGCAGAAGGCGACCGATCCGCGCATATATTCGCGTCGCATATGCGAATGCAGTGGGGTCTAGTCTGCTCGTGTTGGGTGTGTGATTCAAGAATCCTATCGCCCTGTCTTGAATATACGCTTTTCCGGGGTTTGGGGTTCAGAGGCGCTGAATGTCAGCAGCATGGTTCCGCCCCCACACCGCCCATTACGAATTACAGTTTTGCCGCAGGTCAAATTCCGGAGTACGTACAACATAAGACGAATTCAGCTCGGAATAGTTACCTGCTCAATTTAGAACCGGGCGCTCCGCAGTCTTAGATTGATGAAAAATCGCCAAGGCTCGAATCGAGCGTCTGGAATGCAAACTTCGGTGTTCCGGTGACCGGCCACTCGTCTCCAACCCCGTTTTCGCGATTCTTGCAAATGATCGGCGACCGCCGGAGATTACCTCAGTCGTGGACAAAACGGCGATTATGGATGCGGATCCGTGAAAGGGCTAACTTCCGGGAGTCAGACCGCCGCGCAAATCCAGGTCGATATCAACTTCCTTGGCCACCTTGAGAACAAAGATGCTGGGATCCTTGAGCCCCCACTTGACATAGGGAACCGTAAAGTGGCCCTTCGCCGTCAGGTTCGCGCAATCGATATGAATCTGCATAGGGAGTGTGAGGTCATGCGGCGTGCCATGCAGCGTGAAGATGCCGGAGACCTGGATGGTGGAGTCACCGGTTGGCGCGATGGTTCCCTGATAGCTGCTTGGAGCAAACGTTACCTCGGCAAAATGATCGGTGTCGAGCACGTCGGTGTTCATCTTCTTATCGCGGCTCGGTTCGCCGCTGTTGCCGCTACCGGCCGCAACGACCACTAAGCCGGAGATCTTTTGAGCGCGGGGATCGAAGTCGATCGACCCCTGCTGCACATGGAATGTTCCCTGCACATGGTGACCACTGCCACCCAATGCAAAGGCAACCTGGCTCGAGTCCGGATTGACACGAAAGGTCTGATGCTGTGCGAGCGCGCCAGAAGCAAATGCGAACGGGATGGCGAGAAAGAGGGCAGGTGCGTACGTCTTCATCAATGTTCTCCTGAGTGCAATGAGATTCTATGGTTGTTGACTTGATTGCGCGATAGCTTGCGACAACCAATGACTGATGGAGGCAATGTCGCTGTCAGAGAGATATTCGTGTCCCGGCATATCGGTTCCCGGAATGCCGAACTTGGCGATCTGCGCAAGATGATTCATGCGCTGCTGGTGGGAGTCCGAAGCCGACACATATAGATAGGGCCCCTTAGTGAGATTGGAGGGGAGCTGCCTGAAGCTCGATTGCCATACGCGACGAGTGGCGCCGTCTGCGGCGTGGCAGTTGGCGCAATCGCGTTGGTAGAGCCGTTCGCCGTCGGCCAGATTAGCCTCGGCGAAGGCGGCGGCAGATGGCTGCCATTGCTTTTCTTCTTCGTAGTGTTGCGCTGTGGCTTCTGTGCGCAGGCTTTCGAGATACGCGACAAGGTCGTCGCCCCGCTCATCACGGAAGAGAAAACCATACGAGGGCATGATGGAGGATCCACTAACTTGGGCTGGATCGTAGAAATGAGCTTTGAGCCAGAGGGTCGAGCGGCGCGCACCAACTTCCGCAAGGTCGGGACCCTGGCGGCGATTGCCAATGAGCGGCGGTTGCTCGGCGCGCACCACTTGGACAGGCTCGACAGGACCCCACATCAGTACGTCGGGGGAGTTAGGCCGCACATATTGCGAATGGCAGTGAATACAGCCTTCGGAGATGTACACCTGGCGTCCGCGCTCGACCTGAGTGACTTGCGGTGACGCATCGACCGCCTGGAGAAACCGATCCGCGAAGAACGCCGCGAGAAGCACCGTGGCAGTAATCGCCACGTCACGGACGCGATTGCGGACGAATGGAATGCATTGCGGCAACAGCACAGCAGCGCCGGCAGTGGCGACAAAGATGGGCGGCACATGGCCGAGATTCTGCCCCATGCCAATTCCCATCGCGGAGCCCGTCCAGCCGGCAATCGCGTAGATCCAGCCGGCCATCCGGCCTCGCTCCTCAGTGGACGCAGCGGGAGCTATCAACGATGGATATGCAACCAGCACGACGGAGTAGAGCGAGACGCCAACAGGATAGAAAACGGAAGCGAGCAGGGCACGGCCGGGATCGAGCAGGAGCAGACAAGCCGTACCGAGCGAAAGGTACGATGCTGTGAGCACTGAAGAAAGTCCCTTGCGCTGCAAGAGCCATGCGCTGGCCAGCGCCGCAGCAAGATGCAACATGCCGTTTGTCCAGAGATGCAGCGCTCCTTGCCAGGTTCCAGCCTTCAGAACTGGCGTGTTTTGAATGATGAAGAAGGCGGCCGAATCCAGCCAAACGAGCGCAGTGAAGCCTGCGAGAACGCGATAAAACGAGATCGCCGGCTTAGGGCGCATCATGTGCGTTTCGAGCTGCACAGGCGGAGGTAGAAAAGTGAGGCCGATCCCTGCGAAGCATAGGATGCCTGCCGATAGTGCCTGCAATTCAGCAGAGGCGGTAAAGAAGCCTGGAAGGTTGCAGATGAAATAGCCCACGCCCGTGCCCGCCCCGACGGCAAGGAGCGGATTGCGATCGCCTGCGAAACGACGCAGATGCGTGACCAGGGTGACGGTGAGCAGGCCGAGCCCCGCACCGATGAGGAATGACAGCGTCGCGGCCGAAGCAAAGCCAAGCGGGAGAAGCGCCAGGAATGCCGTGAGGCCACAAACTGAGAGGCCCATGCGGAGCCGCAGGTTCGCCGAGGGCCAAAGGCTGAGCCGCGGCGCGAGCAGACTCGTTAGGATGCCGCCCACGGCCATCGCCGCCATCACGGCCTTCAGGTGCGCGTCTGCTACTCCCAGGCTCGCCAACCGCTTAAGAAAAGCAAACTGGCCGAAGATGAGAAAGTAGACGTACGTGATGGCGACAAGGCATGCGCCTTGCCAGCCGGAATTACCGTTCTTAGCGCGCAACACTGGCCAGCCAACCTTGGCGCAGACCGATTGCCTGAATCAGAACACACACCCCGTCGAAGATGGCGACCATCGACCATCCAGCTTCGAGCGTGTTCGCCAAAACCTGCTCGATGACAAAAATGGCGACCCCGGCACGTGTGAAGGCTGTAAGCAGCCAAACGATCTCGATTCTTGATCGGCTGCCTTTGTGACAGGCGAGAAGCGCGCCGTAGAGGCAGGCAAGGCCCACGGAAAGCACAAATGCGCCGATGAACGATACGTAGGTCAGCGCGTCAGATGGCGTGCTTAAGTGCATCAATCGCAGCGCGAATGCTGGTGCAATCATGAGCAGAGCGCCGGTTGAAGCGTCGGAGACTCCAGTTAGCAACTGATAACCAAAGAGCGTTGGACGATTCATGCTGTCTTCTCCTGTGGAACTTCAATGGAAGCGGGGACGGGCCTGCGAAGAAGAGTTGACGCATCAGCAAGCCAATCCAGTGAAGCAAGGAGCATCAGAATTCCCGTGATGAGGCGAAGGGTATAGAGGACGTTGCGAGCGATGCCGGGCACGATGGTAAAGGACGGATCGAATCCCTCGCGCCAGCCGGCGACGAGCATTACCACGACATAGGCGATGACGCTGCCGTTCCACACGAGGAACGATCGCATCCGGTTGAGAATCCATCCATCGTCGCCCAATAGCTGCACCATGACGAAGATAATCAGGCTCGATGTGAAGCCCGCCATGGCCACGAAGGAGTGTCCGACGAGGCCATCAGTGAATTTGAAGTGGTCGAGGACTCCGGGGAGAAAAAGGATCCAGCCAGTAGCCACTAATGCGGCCCACCACCAGAGAAAAGCCAGTCGCCAGCGCCGCGTGCTTTTGTGCCACGCGAAGGCCGCGTAGTAAGCGGGCGTGATCGGGACCCATACGAGAAGGCTGCCCAGACTGAGGAATTGAACAGGCTGGTGATGGCTGATGTCTGCACGGCCCAAAGCGGCGCAGAGAATTGACTCTGCGGCTAACGCGATCCAGGCGAATACGATGGCTCTGGTTTTACCGCGTTTTCGAGGGGCAAGTCCGAATGGGAGCATCAGCAGGATTGCGACGATGGCAAGGGAGGATTCCAACTGGCTTGCGCCTGTCGGGCCGCCCGTATCGGGATTTACCGGAGGATAAGTGTTGGGACCGGAGGCGATGTAGATGACAAATGGAACAGTCAGCAAAACAACGAGGCCGGCAAGCTTTGCAGCCCAGGCGATCAGATTCGCATTCTCAAACTCCCTCCAGTTTCCGATCAAGGCGAGAACCAGAAGCAGCCAAAGCGCCAGAAGCGCATCCGGAAAGAGCATTCGCGAGTAGCCGCTCCAGTCGAGGAAGAGCTTGCCACTGGAGTGACCGCTGAGCCAGGAAAATGCTCCCACAATGAGCGACGCAGACCACACCCAAAGCACAGGTCGGCACCAGTTCGCTGTAGGACCGCGATCGGCGCCGTAGACCCTGAACAGAAATCCGACCAGGGGAAGGCTGGTCCATCCGTAAAGTTCCAGATTCATGTGTACGATCACCCAGCGGCCATAAGTCCACTCACCCAATTGCCGGTTAAGAGCGGGAACGAGCAGCAGGATCGCGATGAGCACTCCGACGGCGTTTGCAACAACAAGCCAGAAGACGCTGTGCCAGGCGGCATTGGCAACGGCCCGCGTATCCCGGCACGGCGCCTCGATTTCATCGAGCGTAAGCGTGTTCATGGATCTTTCCATCGTGCATCTCCACAAGGCGGTCGCAGCGCATGGCAAGACTGCGATCGTGCGTGGCCATCAAAAGAGTGATGTCCTCAGCGGCCACAAGATCAAGCAGGAGATTGAAGACCATGCTGCTGGTTTTTTCATCGAGTGAGCCAGTCGGTTCGTCGGCAAGCAGGATCTTCGGTTTGTTCATCAGGGCGCGACAGAGCGCCGTACGCTGGCGTTCTCCGCCGGAGAGTTTTTGGATGCGATGGTCGAGGCGGTGGCTGAGCCCGGTACGCTCCGCAAGGTCCAGCAGGCGCGCCTTTGCTGTGCACCGATCGATACCGGCGGCAACGGTGGGGATAAGACAGTTTTCTGCGAGGGTGAGATCGGGGATGAGGTTGTGAAGCTGAAAGACGAAACCGACTTCGCGTCGCAAAAGCTGCAGGAGATTGCTGCGGCGGTTGATCTCGACATCGTTGATCCATACGTTACCGCGGTCGGGGAAATCCAACCCGGCAAACAGGTGAAGAAGCGTACTCTTGCCGCAACCCGAAGGCCCGCAGAGTGCCACAGTACGTCCCTCGAAACACCCAATGTCAACGCCCTTGAGAACCGCGACCGTTCCCTCGTCGTAGCTCTTCCACAGGTCGACTGCGCGCAAAGCGATGGGCCGGGTTTCATCGAAGTCCAGAACGGCTCTCATTCGAAGCGTAGCGCCTCCATCGCACGAACACGCATGGCGTAGACTGCCGGGTAAACGGCGCCGGCTACGCCGGTAAGCAAAGCCAGCAGGAGCACTGTAAGAACGAGCAACGGATGGAGGTTTGTGTCGACGTATCCGTCGAGAGCGGGGATCAGCTTGAGTGCAAAGAGGGCGCAGGTTCCACACAACAGACCCGCTATGGCGCCGAGGACAGAAACGACCGCAGATTCGCCGAAGATGACTCCCCCAATCTGCCTATGAGAAAACCCGTTGACGCGGAGAATGGCGATCTCACGAATTCGTGTGAAGACCGACATAATCATGGTGTTCGCAACCCCCAGCCCCCCAAGCAACAGACCGCAACCGCCCACCGCCCAGGCGGTGGCCTTGAGAATCCTGAATTGCGAATAGGAGCGTGTGAACTCAGCATTCTCAAGCGCGATCAGGTTGGGATACTTTGCCCGGACCAAGTCCTTGAAGCTGGCGGCATTGTCTTTATTGCGCAGCTTGACCGTGATCACCGAGGAAGTACCTTCCTTGTGAAAAAAGGATTGCGCAGAGTCGAGTGGCATGAAGACTCCACCGTCCTCAAAGCCGTTGGCCGTTTTCAGGATGCCGATGACATGAAAGGTGGAATGGCCGATCTGAACCTGGCTGTTGAGACTGGCCGAGAGAAAGTCGGCTGCGCGAGCCCCGAGGACTACATCATTGGCTCGCTTCGCGAAACTGCTGCGGTCGCCCTGGAGCCACTCGGCCTTCTGAATACGCGCATCAGTGGAGGTTACGCCAAAACAAGTGATGATTGGGTGCCCTTCACTGGAGACGATTCCGAAGAGCACGGGATTTGCATGCGCCACGATCGGCCAACCGGCAATCTGTTGAGCCGCGTCTGAGGGAACATTGCTGAAGAAAAGATCGGAAACATCTCGTTCGAAGACGATAAGCTCGCTGTCGTTCGAGAGAATTCTCGAGAACATGCCGATCGCTCCCTGCAGGATGGTAATCACAGTGAGCATTGCGGCTACGCTGAACGTAATTCCGGCCACGCTGATCAAAGAGCGGATACGATGGCGGCGTAAGTTAGTGACGATCAGCTTCAGGAAGAGCACGGCTCACCTCTTTCCGCCAGCTCGCACGAGTTCCTTGTGACGATGGCAAGCTCATGCTGAAGTTCACCGCGAAGCCTTTTGAGAAAATCGAGTTCGGGCCGTGAAGCGACGAGGCCTCGCAGTGCTCTGTCTCCCAGGTCGATGAATCGCGTGAGACGTTGAACGGCGCCACGGATTCCGATGACTGCCGCGATGTTCGGGCGGCCGAGCAGGACATCACGAGCTGAAGTTTTTCCGGATTGTTCTTCGCTTTGCAACACATCTTTCAGATCATCAACAATCTGGTAGCCAAGGCCCCAGAACAAGGCGATGCGCTCGACTTGACGTATTTCCCAAGTAGCTGCATTGCCCAGGATCGCCGGCAGTACGAGAGTCAAGCGGATCATGGAAACGGTCTTTCCGCGGGCCACCCGATCAGCTGTCTCTAGGGTTTGCGGCAGAGTGGAGTAATGAAGATCGAGACTCTGGCCGTTGAGCAGGCCTTCGACTCCCAGGCACTGCTCGACGAACGTTAGCACCTTTGGCTGGACGGCGTTCGGGCAACCTGCCAAGGCGCGCCATAGGAGCGCGTACGCACGATTGATCAGGGCAAGTGCGGCGAGAATAGCGCCCTCTTCGCCATAAATCAGATGTGTACACGGGGCGCCACGGCGCTCAAGCCCATTATCCATGCATGGCAGATCATCGAAGAGAAGCGATGCAGTGTGGAAATACTCGAGCGCTACTGCGAGATTCCAGGAAGTCTCCGGGCCTAATCCATATGCCGTTGCCATCTGAAGCACGAGACTCGGGCGAATCAGGCTGCCAGGATTGCCGAGTACATGGTAAAGCGCTTCCTCAAGATTCGGATCGAGAGATGAGGGCAGGAATAACGACGAACTGAAAGCTTTCGCCATTGCGTTCGTATTCAATTCAGTCACGACTTGCTGTGCTGACACGCTTATCCCCTTGCTTCGTTTAGAACATTTGTGCAGGTAGTCCAGGAGCGGGATTCATGCGAGAATCGCGATCCTATGACCGGTTCAAGTACCCATAAGACGAGTCGGTCGAGGCTTTGAAAGCGCTTAAGCGAATGAAGTTCCGTTCATCTTGATGATTCAATGCGAGTCGGAATCCTATCGTGAGGCAATCACGGGAAACCTTTGCCCTTGAGGGAAGTCTTGTGCCTCCTGATGACTTTTCCCGCAGACTCTAAAGAGCGTCAACGCTGGAAGTCCGCAAGCTCCTACTGCTCTTTCGGTTTGAGCACCGGCGCGCGCAGCGGCGCGGTTTCGATCTCGATGCGCGTGTCTTTCGGAAAGACGACGTCGCGGCCGGAGCGCAGGAAGTTCTCATAAAACGAGAGGCCGGCGGTGTAAAAGCCGATGCCGGCGGCGAGGTTCCGATTGCCGGCGGCGATGCCAACGACGCGGCCCACCAGGCCGAAACCGTTCGATGCAACACCTGTGTCGGCCATCATGTTCCCGTCCTGATCGAGCGCACGCCCTGCCAGGAGAGTGAGCACTATTGGCGCGATAGCGCTCGACTGGTTGCGCGGCGTGACGGTGCCCTCGGCGTCCATCTGAAGGTTCTGCGTCTTCTCTGTCGTCGCACCGCCGAGCGAGCCCTCAACCGGCTTGCCAAAGCCCTCAGGAAAGCGCAACTGCTGGAAGGTGAAACGCAGCTTGCCGTTGCGGCCAAGCGAGCGCGCCGCTTTCGCCGTAGTCACCTTGCCCATCAGCATCGACCCCTGCGGCACCACGAGCTGCTGGTTCCTGTCATAGACCGGTTCAACGACGAGCGCAACGACCGGGTCGCCGGGCCGCGCATTCGCCGACGTGAGGGCAGAGGTAAGCAGCGCATTTACAGACCACGTCTCCGGCTTGCCTCCGGCCGGCGCCGTATGTACTGGTGGCGATGTGGCTACCTGAGCCGAAGGCACATCGAGCGGCGCTGCCAGTTCAAACGACCACGCCGTATGCGCGGCGATGCATTCAGAGTGATACGGAAGCTGGTGATGAAGCATCTGCATGGCGCGGTCTTTGAATCCAGGAGCGGTGAACCACGCTACGCGGTCGCGCACGCTCGCTTTCGCCATCGCCACTTCACGGGCGACCACCGACTCCTTCGGTGCGGCGCCTGGCGTGGAAAGCTGCAGCACCGGCGCGCCATCGACCGCGGCTTCGGCTTCCAAAGGCAGACTCCCGCCGGACAATTCGATCTCGTCGAACTGCACCTCGGGCCGATGGAAAGGCGTGAAATCGCCGAGCAGCCGCGCGTGGATGCGCGCCTTACTGTCGGGCTGGAGCCCTACGACGTTGCCGCGCACCGTTGTTCCTTTGGGAATCACCAGCTTGCTGTCGGCGTAAAGAGGATGCAACAGCGTCCCCTGGATCGGCTCGCCGCGCTTCATCGGATACTGTCGCGAAATCTCCACTTGCAAGCTTGTACCGCGCGGCAGCTCAAGTGACGAAGGCGCTGTAACTGCCTGCGCGGGAGCGGGCGTTGAAGGTGCCGACGGCTTCGCAGGTGGCCGATTCTGCAGTGTCTGCGCACACACTCGGCCTTCCATCGCCGCAGCGAACAGAAAAACTGAAAGAATGAGCGGCGTCACGGGTCGCTGCATGGGGAAACTCCTGGGGACGTTTTTCCAAATATTCCCATCTGTTTGATGTATTCTTGCCGACCGTCTCATTGCTGATGCCACGTCATATCCACGAGCACCGGAATCTCGTTCTTGATCGGCACGGTGAGGAACGACGGACGCTCAATCTTGAAGTCCGAGCAAGTGAGCGGAATGGTTCCGGTGATACGGATCTGCCCCCCTTGAGCTACGCGCTGGAACGGGACTTGCGCGTAGTGGGCAGTTTGGCCGGCGAACTGGACGTCGAGATCGGCGTGAATCCATTGCGACGCAGTTTCGGACTGCGCGAAATGGGTGCGTACGACAATCATGGGGAACTGTGCGCCTCGCGTTGCCTCAATCATGTGCAGATCGCGGTTAGTGTCGCCGGAGTCGAAGGTCTTGACGGGGACAGCGATGAGGAAATCGCATTGGCCGGCGTGGCAGACGCCTTTGCCCTTGGCGTCGTGACTCGTGCCGTCGACCTCGTGCATGGGATGCGACATGTGATAGGAGAGCGTGGATTGATCGGCAACCCATTGCGCGTCGGATTGGGCGAAGGCTGAGAGAAAGATGAGGGCGGTAAACAAAGCAAAGAAAAACGCGAGCAAGAAGTGCCGGTGCATTATTTCTCCCAGAATTTGAGGTGAATGGGCCAGCTTACTGCGACGATAGACGCGCCGTATGCGCACACGGTGGCGATGGCGATGGGGCCGTGGTAGGACGCGATGCCGTGAACTTTTTCGCCATCCTGCTCCTGCTGGTAGGCCATGGCGCCGAGAATGGGCGTGAGAATCATGCCGGGCCCGTGGACAAAGGCGAGCGCCTCATGAAAGCGAATGGCGCCGTGTTTGGGAGTTTGCTGAACCCTGGGCGCGAAGATGGCAAAGTAGGCGGTAGAAAAGTAGAGAGCTGCGGTGGTGCCGCCGAGAGCGGCGTGGAAGTCGAGGTTGGCGTTGGAGGGCTCGGTGATGGTTTGGCCGTTGCGGCCTTTGGCTTTGGCCATGGGGCCGGTGATGAGTGTGGCGGCCATGGGCGCGAGCGTGATGAGGCCGAGACGCTGGTGAATCTTGAGCATCTCGGTGCGCTTGTTGAGTTCGGCCTGCAACTTGGGGTCCGCTTGCGTTTGCTGTGGGGTGAAGCCGAGATCGGAGAGCGAGGGTTGCTGCGGAGCGGCGGTGGGCGCATTGGGAAGTTCGGGCTGAGACGCGGGTTGTGATTGACTGGCGGAGGGTTGCTGTTGGGTCGGAGGTTGTTGCTGAGCAGGCGCGGCGTCTTGCGCACGAACCTGGCCTGGGATCAGTAGGAAAATCAAAAGGATTCCTGACCAAAAATTGCGCGCCACTGCCTTCACGGTCATGAGAGCTCCTTCTCCGCGGATCAGAAAGAATGGGAAATCCTTGTCCGACCCAAGCTTTTTCGAATGTTGGCAGTTTGGCGCCAGAACTGATGGTGAGACGGATTGCAGTGCCCTCTGGAAAGCACGCATATGGATCTGCATTGATTGCGATTTGTCCAATTCCAACGATAAAGAGAATAGATGACAGCGACTGAACGCTATGATGACAAAATGTTCATCTTGACAGAATTCGTTCTTCAGTGGAGTGACCTTACGAGATTGCTGGTGTCTGTATAGATAAGTATGCAGATGCACTAATATTTCACCATGCGCCTTCTGCTCGTTGAAGACGAAATCGATATACAAAGTTTCCTGCGCCGCTCACTCGAAGAATCGGGATACCAGGTTGAGGTTGCGCCTGATGGCAGGACCGCCGAACAGCTTTCAGTCGAGGGCCTGTTCGACATACTCATTGTGGATTTAGGGTTGCCCGATCAGGACGGTATCACCTTGATCCTTCGCTTGCGCCAACTGGGCGTGAGGGCGCCAGTGTTGATCTTGTCTGCCCGCCGCTCCGTTGACGATCGCGTGCGGGGGCTTGAGCAGGGCGGGGACGATTACCTGACCAAGCCGTTTGCGCTGGCGGAATTGTTGGCGCGGCTCCGCAACCTGCTCAAGCGCAACAGCCCCGCAGCGAGCGACGCGACGCGGTTGCGCGTGCTGGATCTCGAACTGGACTTATTGAGGCGAGAGGCATCTCGCGGCGGGCAGGTGCTGCAACTCACGCAGCAGGAGTTCGTCCTTTTGGAGTACCTATGCAGAAACGCGGGGCGCGTGGTGACGCGTTCAATGATTCTGGACAAGGTCTGGGGCATGCGCATTCAACCGGACACCAACGTGGTGGATGTGCACATTTACCGGTTGCGAGGCAAAGTTGACGGCGCAGGACAGCAGCCGCTGATTCGAACCATGCGAGGTGTGGGCTATGTCCTCAAAGACCGTTAAGCCGACCATGCGCAGCGCCGCCTGGCGCATCTCGCTTTGGGCGACCCTCGCGTTCGCATGCGGGACCATGGTGGTCTTCGTCTTTCTGCAAGGCTTTGTCGCCGGCGATATTCAGCGCCGTAGCGATGCATGGCTGTCGGGCGAGGTGGGGGTGCTGGGCGATGTCGCCGAGCGCACGCCAAAGGATGCACTCTATAGCCGAGTGGTGGGAGAAGTGGCGGAGTTGGCTGCCAGAGAGGTGCCCAACAAGCAGGCATCAGAGAGCGGCTCCAACGACTCGGTCTTCTTTCTTCAATCGGGCGCTGACGGCTCTCTCAAACTGTGGGTCGGCGCGGGCAACGGCGAGGAGCACTTGAAGGCAATCCAGGTGACCAGTATTCCTCCTGACCGTCCCACGGATCTGCGCATCCCGGGATTCCCGGTCCCTTTTCGTGTGGCTTGTCTTCGCGTCGGCGACGGCAGCCATATTTATCTCGGCCTGTCAGAACGGGATCAACTGCGTGTGCTTAGGAACCTGCGCGCGCGCTTCTTCCTGCTGTGGCTGTTGATTGTGCTCCTCGGTTTCGGGATTGTCTTCCTCACTACCCGTCGTATGTTGAGCCACGTTCGAAGAATTACCGAAGCCGCATCGAGAATCGGCCATTCCGACCTTGCAGCCCGAGTGCCGACAACGAAGCGCAATGATGAAGTCAGCCAACTGGCCCTGACTCTGAATCGCATGCTCGACCGCATCGAAAGTTCTATCCACCAATTGCACACCATCACCGACTCGCTGGCCCACGATCTGCGCAGCCCCCTGACTGCCATTCGCGGAAAACTCGAAATGTCATTATCCGCGGCCATAGATGGGGAGCAGACCGAACAAATTGGCGCCGCCATCGACGAACTGGACCGGCTGACGGATTTTCTCAATAAGTCGCTGGATGTTGCCGAGGCTAAGGCAGACGCGCTTCGGCTTACACGCAGCTCCGTCGATCTGAACGAGCTGCTTAAAGTCATGCTCGATCTCTACGAACCATCCATGTCAGAGAAAGGCCTTGTGGTCAGGCTGCGCAGCAGCGGTTCAGTGGAGATCTATGCCGATGCTGCACTTCTTCATCGCATGATCGCCAATCTTCTTGACAACGAATTGAAACATCTGCCGCCTTCCGGTACGCTCACGATCGAACTGCGGGCCGAGGACGATGCCGCAAAGTTGATCCTCGAAGACGATGGACCAGGATTCGATGCGGAGGTACTTCCTCACTTATTCGAGCGCCGCGTGAAGGGAAGAGACTCCAACGGGCACGGGCTTGGTTTGGCATTCGTCGATGCCGTCGTGCGCGCCCACACTGGAACCGTCGATGCAAAGAATCGAGAGGGCGGCGGAGCCCGGATTACGGTGACGCTCCCGCTTGCTTCTGAAGAGAGCTTTCAGCCTTCGATTCCTTCAATTTCGGGATTGAATTGACGCGGGACTTGGTATGCCAGTGCCATTTCAATGTCACCAGGAGGCGGTGTGACAAATCAGGCAATTGCCCGCGATTTGCTGGCCGTTCTCTGCGGCTCGCGAGGGATGGCAACCTTGGTAATCGACCTGAATCGTACCCACGCCACGAATCCGGATTGGACGTGCCACGCGAGGTTTCATCTTGTCTGGCAAGCCGCCGCTTTCGCATTTCTTTCAGCGCTCGAGGTTGTATTGATCTTGGCTCGGGGCCCGTTCCAGGACCCGCGTTTCTATCTGGCAGCGATCCTTGCCAGCATCCCAATGCTCGGTTTCTATACTGCATTCGCTGCCCGCGGCCTATATAAAGGCAAACTTTCCGATCCGAATGGCATGCGGCCCATGACGATTGTCTTCCGCTGCGCAAGTCTCCGCGTCGATATCAATCTGGTGGCCGAATCGGTGGGCGTGCTCGTGCTTGCCATGATCGTTACAATTTACAGACATAGTGGCGTTCAGTAAGGCAGAATGTGGCCATGGCGTTCAGCTTGAATTGACACCGCAAATGCTTGAGGAGTACTTCAGGGAGAACGAGCCGATTAGTTGAAATGACGTTTTGTTCATCTAGCCGATTTTCTTGATCCAATCAGCGTCTAAGGTTTTTATGGGATTCCGAAGGAAACGTGCGTTCCCGGCGGTGCGGTCAATTCTTCTTACGGTGTTTCTGGTTTCGGCCAAGGCCGGCTGCACGTACGCGCAAAGCGCGAGCGACACGATTCCGGATGCGCCACAGCCACAGATCCATTCGGCCGATGACGTAACCATAGCCAGTACGCCGCGACACATTCTCTCCGACCAGCTGGCCATTTGGACAAGTCCGGCGCACCTGAACGATTCCAATGCACTGGGTCCCGCGTTGCTTGTGCTGGCAACAGCGGTCGTGATTACCACCGATCACCAGGTGATGTCCGAGCACGTGCCCGTGGATACGTCGCTCAACAACCATGCGGTCACGGCCTCCAACGGGCTGACCGGCGCATTTGTTGCTGCCCCTGCGATCATTTACGGCTTGGGTCAGATCCACCACGATGACCACGCAACTGAGACCGGAATCCTTGCAGGGGAAGCGATGGTCGACAGCCTCGCTGTGGATGAAGTGCTGAAGCTGGCCTCGCTGCGCGAGCGCCCTGCAGCGGACGGTGCGCGGGGCAAGTTTTTCCAGACCAGCGTCGGCTTGGACTCCTCATTTCCTTCGACGCATAGCATCGTTGCGTGGTCTTCGGCTGCGGTGATTGCTTCCGAATACCCCGGCTTCCTTACCAAGCTCACCGCGTACGGCCTGGCAACGGGTGTCAGCGCGACGCGCGTGCTCGGACGTCAGCACTTTCCGTCTGACGTTGTAGTAGGCAGCGCCGTCGGTTGGATGATCGGCCGATATGTTGTCCGTCACCGGCGACAGACAGAGTGAGCGATACATTCGCAACACTCGTCGTGTGTCAAAATCGAAAAGACACATCCTCAGCCAGAGAGTTCGACACCGCGACACTAACTATCCAGCAGTGGGCGATGCTTGTGCGTCATTGGGACGAAGCGTTGACGGAAAACCGCGCCCTGCAGTTCATGTTGGATAACCCGGAGAGGCAAGAGAGGGAATAGCGCAGCCGCGAAGCGGGCGTTGCGCCTTAGCGATCACGAGTAAGGCAGCGCTCGCACTCGGTTGAGAGTTGAGATCGATACGCATGGCACGCAAAACGAATTGGTGGAAGAAATCGCCATGCGTCCTTCGATCGAACCCGGTGTGGCATCGTTAAGTTGGTCAATAGTTCCGATGGCCATCAATTAGCGGTAGCCAAATGCGGAATTTAATGTAGATGGGCCCTGCATCGTCGAACTTGGAAACATTTGGAGTGGCATGAGCACCGAAACAAGCCAATCTTCATCCGGAATGAACGAGCGGAAACTTCGTGACGCGCACTTCGCCATGCGCCTCTCATTGGTTGTGGGCGTGTTGATGCTGGCGGGCAAGATGACTGCCTATCTGCTCACGGGTTCTGCCGCCATCTTCTCCGACGCCGCAGAATCTGTGGTGCACGTAGTCGCAGTTGCATTTGCTTTATTCAGCCTGTGGCTCAGCACACGGCCGGCAGTGCCGAAGTTCCAGTACGGTTACGAACGGATTACTTTCTTTTCCGCCGGCTTCGAAGGCGCGATGATTGTTCTGGCCGCAGGAAGCATTCTTTACACGACCGTGCAGAAGTTAAGACACGGCTTGGTTCTTGAGAATCTCGGCAACGGTGTGTTCTTGATCATCGCTGCGGGTGTTCTGAATGCCGGTCTCGGCTGGTACCTGGTACGAGTTGGAAAACGAAACAATTCGCTCATTCTTGAGGCTGACGGCAAACATGTCCTCGCCGACTCCTGGACCAGTTTCGGTGTGGTGGCAGGACTTCTCCTGGTGATGATGACTGGGCGGAAGTTCTTGGATCCGGTTGTCGCTTTCCTGGTATCGGCCAATATTCTATGGTCAGGCGGGCGGCTGATGTGGCAATCGTTCAAGGGGCTGCTGGACTACTCAGACCCGAAGATCGGACACAAGATTCGCAACCAGCTCGACATGATCTGCAACGAACTCGGAGTGCAGTATCACGGAGTTCGTTTCCGCACCACCGGATATCGCCAGATGATCGAGGTCCATTTATTGTTCCCGCAGGCACTGGCGTTGGGCGAGGCGCATCGCTTGGCGACGACGGTCGAAGAACGCCTTTCCTTGGAGCTCGGAATGCCGTCGGAAGTGACCACACATCTTGAGTCCCTCGAAGACCACTCCGAAGTGCACCGGGTACAGCATTACACAGGGCGTCCGGAGTGAGAGACCGGAAGAACCTTTTTCGGTTTTCCTTGTTTCTGAATTGCGGCACGGGCTACATTCAAGCGCCTTGTCGATTTTGATGTCCAGAGGCCCTTCATCACTGCACGGTGGGACCGACAGGCGTCTTTTGTTTCCCCCAGTTGAAATAACGACCGAGAACGACTTTGACGATGAGATGGTCGGTTGAAGCGGTAGCGCCCCATCCAGCACCGAAGTTGATTTCCCACTTCGGTGAAACGAAGAGGTTGACGACGGGAAAAATTTGATGCTGCTGGTTGTGAAGATTGACGAAGTGGCCAAACTCGCCCCAATAGCCGTAGTATTCAATGCCGAAGTTGAATACCGGTTTCGGTTGATAGATGAGAGTCGCGGCGGGACCGAAGGTCATGCCATGGGGCGAAACATCGCGGTAATAGTAGCTCACCACGGACTGCGGCGTTCCCGGCGGCAATGAAGTGGGATGGATGCCCCAATCCATGGTCGTGTTCACCGACCAGTACCACTTGCCAACCGTCTGGTCGACGATGGGCATGATCTGCCAGACCCAGGTGGGATTTGCGTAAGCGGCGCGCGCGTAGCCGATCTCATTGGAGACACTTACTCCCACCGGCCAATGCCAGCTAGGGGGGACCCGCACGCGAGGGCGAATATGGTCGCCCACCCACTGAATGCCAGTGCCGTTGTGTTCCTCGGTGAAGACGTAGAAACCGACCTCCGACCAATCGTTGATGCCCTGGGTAAACTCGACCGTTTCGTGCTCCTGTCCTTGCGTTGGCAGCATTCCGAACTGCGTTGTGGTGCTGCCTTCCACTGTGTAGTTGCTGTGCAGTTCGACGAGAAGGGTGCCGGGCGCTTGTGTCTCAGAAGGATAGACCTGGATTTCGTAATTCTCCTGAGAGAACAATACAGACCTGGGATAGAGGAAAAATGCGAGCACGGCAAGTACCGGAATAGTGCGACTTGAATTGACCCAAAACTGCATTTCACCTCTTTGTCGCGTTAAGCATAGTCAAAGAGCATCATGAATCCGGAGTCCATGTGATCCTGCTGGTGGCAATGAAAGAGCGTCTTGCCTGGATTGTCTGCCGTAAAGGTGATTTCTGCCTTCTTGCCTGCTGCTAGAAGAACGACATCTTTTGGAATCCCTGCGGTTGGTCTGCCGCTTAATGATTTGAGTTCAAATGTGTGCCGGTGCAAATGCACCGGATGAACATCGGTGCTCTGATTGTCAAGCGCCAGGCGATAGCGGGTTCCTTCTTTGAGTTGCACGGTTTCCGTCTTCGGCCAGGAAAGACCGTTGATTGTCCAGTGATCAAAATCTCCGTAGCCCTCAAACTTGGGCTTGAAGACCAGCGGAACGATGATTTCGCCCTGAGCCGGAACTGCGGAAGGTGGCGAAGCGGCGAAATTCTCGTACTGAAAGTCGAACCGGGATGGGTTGCGCCACTCGGGCGTGCCATTGCGTCCGGAATATTCGACCACAATGCCCATGCCCGACTTGCGAATATCGGGGTCGGTTTCACCAAGAATCCAAACGCCGGGCTGATTCATTTCTACGACCGCGTCGACGCGCTCGGCGACACCGAGACGGATGGTTTCGACCAGAGACGGCGTAGGCACGGGATTACCGTCCAGAGCGGTCACCAGAAAGCGATGGCCTGGGAGCGCAAGATCGTGCATGAGAGTCGCGCTCGCATTCAGGATATGTAGCAGCAGACGCTGGCCTTCCCGCACGCGGATAGGATCGCCGAAGCCGAGCATGCGGTCGTTGATGGTCGCGTGGCTGTAAACGACTTCCTGATAGCCTTCAGCGCCGCCTTGCGCGTGACCTTCCCAGTCGTGGAGCGCGAGGAAGATCTCCTGGTCGTAGCGCGCGGGGTTCGATGCAGGATCGATCATGAGGAAGCCAAATTCACCGGAGTACGTGGCGCGATTGAGATCGTGGCCAGCAGACATATGCGAGTGATACCAGCGGCAGCCGCCAGGTTTCGCAACCCACGTGTAGCGCTGCGTACCACCGTGCGGCGCCAATTCAGGCGAGCCTTCCTCCGTGGCTCCATCCTGTAGGGAAGGGATGTGCAGGCCGTGCCAGTGCACAATATCGGAAGCGTCGGTTTCGTTGATCACATCGATCGTGACCTGCTGGCCCTCTCGTATGCGGATGAGGTCACCGGGAACCCGGCCATTGAATGCGGTAGTGCGGACAATTTTGCCCGGAGCGATTTCGAGGCGGATGGGCGCGATGCGGATAGTGTAGTCAGCAGTTAGCTTCGGTTGAGCAGGCAGAGCGAGCCTTAGCAAGGAGCTCCCAGCCAAGACGCGTGCGGAGTCGATCAGGAAATCTCTGCGATTCACCATGGGAATTGATTGGCCGGGTCAACGTTCCGAACAGAATCTGCAACCCGGTCATAGAAAGGTTGTCGCGCGCCCATCTTCAGTCTAAACGCCTACGGTGATGCACAACGTATCGGCCGATCAACCAACCCACGGCGCTACCTACCAACACGTCGGACGGATAAGAGGTAAAACCTCAGCTGGTCATGGGCACGGCCTGGCGTTTGTCGATGCGGTGGCCCGGGCTCACCGCGGGAACGTGGAAGCCATGAATCGGGAAACTGGCGGCGCGCGAATTGCCGTAAGCCTGCCTTTGGCGAAGGCCAAAACACATCTTGAATTGACGACTACTTTGCTTGCAGGCTGATCAGATTATGATCTGACACCTACTGTCTGCACCGAGAATTCTGTCTTGGGCAGAGGTCTACAGGACAGAGGTCGTGGGTGCGATAAGGGTTCAATAAGCGTTGCCAAGAGTTCCTCAGGGCTCTGAAAGGAGCCATCCGTTCCCCCTGATTCCAATGAGTTACCTGCCTTCGATTTGCTGTCACGGCAGAGGTCAACACTCCACGTGGACGAAAAGTCGGCTGTACATCCAGTTGCAGGGTTGACAACTCACGCGGGTTCGATACCAAGTCGGTCGTTTACAGCTACTCTCAAACGCTGCTTGCAACCAATATAGCGTTCTGTGGCCTGCACAGATACGTGCCCAAGGAGAAATTGAATCTGCTCAAGCTCGCCTCCAGAATCGTGGCAGAGCCGCGCACAGGATCTTCGGAGATCATGTGGAGCGAGACGTGGAATGTTCATGCTCGCGGCAGTCTTCTCGACAACGTGCCAGACCGTCTTTTCTGAAATGCCGTGTCCCCATGCTTTTCCCGCCCGGCAGACACAGCGGAAGAGCGGACCGCCTTCGATACGGGCTGCGGTTAACCAGGCATCGAGCGTCTCTTTTACCCAATTCGGGACGGGAACAGTCCGTATGTGTCTTCCCTTGCCAATGAGATCGACGATCGCCCAGCGCTCCTCCCGACGCTGCAAGCTCTCCAACGTTAATTCCGCAAGTTCGCGACGGCGCAGACCGCAGCCGAGCAGGATGGCCAGGATCGCTCGATTCCGTTTTCCGGTCAGAGTTTGTCCATCGGGTACCTGCCAGAGCGCCGCCGCCTCGCCTGCTGTAAGCCAGTTGCCTAAACGAGAACCCAACTTGCGGACACCTTTTACGCGATGGATGCCGGCGGCCAATTCAGGGCTCAATAATCCAGAGTCAGCCGCCTCGTAAGCCAACCGCCGCACGGCCGCCATTCGCACGTTGATCGTCCCCGGCGCGAGTCCGCGCTCCTCCAGGTGAAACCGATACCGCAAAACCACTGTTTTATTGAAGGCCAGTCGAGGTTCAGAACAGTACCAGGCGACGAACTCATCGATAGCGTGCCGGTATCCGCGCCTCGAGTCGGGAGAACCAAGGCTCCGGAGGACTGTGGCTTTGGAGTGTTCCAGATCCGGTATACCGAGCTTTGTTTTGGGTCGGCTCTTCTTGCCTTTTGCCTTATTCATTGACGTTTTCCTCATGATTGCCGCCCTCCATGGTGGCGGATCACGAGGTTAATGGGTCAGTGAGAACTGTGTCTGCTTTTATCTGCTCCATATCAGCTGACTGATAGCCGGTTTATCGTTCACCTGCTGAGTAGATTGATCGACTTGAATCGCTAATGAGTGCCTCTCCCCACTGAAGTCAACAATTGAGGCCGAACCTTCTGTACAGCCGTGACACAGCACCAATGAGTCGATCCAACACTCCAAGACAGCTGCGTGTTGATCCAGATGCTTTGCCAAATGCACGCTTTTTCAGGCACCTGCGGCTTCACCGGCGTCGCGAAGACGAGATCGGAGAGTTGAGCGCAGTTCGCAGTTTGATCCAGATCAAAGGTGCAGGAAGGCGAGCAGCCAGTAAATATGAGTGTAGTGTTATCATGTTTTAATGCTAGGTGAACCATGGATCAGCATCGTAAACTATTATTAAATAAATACTTACTTGTAATACCTAATATATGAGTGCAACACGCTCATATTTTTAGCAACTTTTTCCCGAGGCTCGGCGTCAGAAGCAGGTGGATAGTCCGAGATGAAAGGACTCGGAGAATCCAAAGGCAGCCGCTCGCAAAGCGGGTGTCACAAAACGACTTCTGTGGAGGAAACGATGCTCTGTTTACATCGCTTATCTACTCTATCGTCTCGATGGCGCCATCTTGCTGACCGTCATGGCGGTCAGTCCGTGTTCACCCGGCTGCTGGCTCTGGGTCTCGCGGCGGTTTTGTTTGCCCAAGCGGCGAACCTGGTGGCACAGCCAGTTCTTCTCACTCCGCCACAACTGGACCAGCTCGTCCAGCGGATTGCGCTCTATCCTGATCCGCTGTTGGCGCAGATTCTAACGGCTTCGACCTATTGGGATCAGATTCCCGATGCTGCGTCCTGGGCTGATCAGCACAGCTACCTCAAGGGCGATGCGCTGGCATCGGCCATCCAGGCTGACCATCTGCAATGGGATCCCAGTGTGCTGGGACTGCTGCCGTTCCCTTCGGTGCTGGACATGATGGCGCAGGATCAGGCATGGACCGAGCAGCTCGGCAATGCTGTTCTGAACCAGCGACCTGAAGTGATGGACGCGGTGCAGCGGATGCGCCGGCTAGCCAGACAGTATGGCTATCTGGCGCCGAATGGGTATGTGAATGTCGTGGATTCGGGCGGTTATATTGAGGTGCTGCCTCTGAATCCGGCAGTGATTTACGTGCCCTGGTACGACCCGTACGTCGTCTATGCTCCCCCGCGTCCCGGCGTCGTCGTGACGACTGCGATTCGCTTCGGCCCCGCCGTCACGATCGGAGCAACCTTCGGGACGTGGGGCTGGTGGATTGGTTCGGGATTCGTGTGGCCTGCCCACACGATTCTCATCGACCACCGTCCGTGGCTCCGGGTGTGGGGGAACCGGTTCGGCTATGTGCATCCCTATGCCCATCCGTGGGTGCGTCCGGTTGGACCTCGCGTGGAGGTGCATCGCCCGAGACGGTAACCATAACGCGCCTGCACGATCATCATCGTGCAGGCAAACCCTTCAGAGACGAACCTGACTAACGAGAAAGAGAGAGGAGGATGTCACTATGAGTGTACTGAGAAAATTTTGCTTGATAGCTGCACTGATGGCTGCCTTCGCTTCGCTTCCTGCGGCGGCTCAGAAGGTGGAGACCGATTACGATCATTCGGTAAACATCTCGCAGTTCCACACCTATTCCTGGGGTCATGTCCATTCCTCGGATCCTTTCGCCGAAGCGCGGATCCGTGAGGATGTCGACCGCGTCCTTCAGGCGCGCGGGTGGCAGAAGGTACCCATGGGAGGAGATGTAACGCTGACGGCAGTCGCCGCGCGCAGCAATCGTGCCGAATACGAAACGTTCTATGAAGGTCTCGGACCCGGCTGGCGCTGGCACGGGTGGGGCGGCATATCCACGACCACCGTTGAAACCGTTCCGGTGGGCACGCTGGTGATTGATGTCTACCAGACGGGTTCGCATCATCTGGTCTGGCGCGGCATGGCGCACGACACCTTAAGCGGTAATCCGGAAAAGAATGCGAAGAAGCTTGTAAAAGCGATCGACAAGATGCTCGGCAAATTTCCCAGACAGATGGCGTAATTGCGCGTGAGAACGGCCGGCAGCTGGCTGCTTCCGGGAGCGGGACCCTGTCCCGCAGCCACGGGTTGCACCGCAGCCGGCCAAGGCGCATTCCGAAACTGCATTGCGGGGGGGGTGAGTCGTCGGCAATCTCAAAGTTGAAGTAAAGGCTACCTCAATTGGCGCATCACCGCCAAACCGCGTTTCCATCCGCCACAGTTCTGGAAACGTGGTTTGGCCTGAAGTCAACAACGGAGATCGAAACTGATTCCGTGTTGCCGGTTGGCCGGGATAAACCTGCGAGACGTGACAGACTGCTCGGGAGGTCACGTCGCGGGTGAATCGGACGCTTGAAAGGAAACGACCCGCCATTGGTGCGCTTGACGGATGTAGACCTTCGTGAAGTGCCAGTCGTCGGAAACTTTGTTGCCATTCAACGTGCGGGTGCGCAATAGATGGCCGGTGACCACAGCAGCGTCTCCGTATACGCGGATGTGCAGGTCCGAAGTCTCATAGCGCAGGAACTTCATGCGCCCGGATCTGGCGAACCCTAGAGCATCAGCTCGTGTCATGACCGCCATGTGCGGAACAGCGACTTCCAGATCGTCGGCCCAGAGGTGGTCGAGCGCCTCGGCGTCGCCAGCGACATGAGCCTGGTTCCACACATCTTCGAGATGCGTCAGCTCGCGTGTGTCATTATCGGGCAGAGTCTGCGAAACACTGCGTGCAGGCAGAGCGAACGCTGCTATCAGGAACAATGCGACAGCGGCCATTGATTTCATTGTCGATTCTCCAAGTGTTTGAAGGAGACTAACCGATTGCGCACACGACCCGCAACGAACCGAGGATAGTCTCCAAAACAACGCCCGAAAGGAGTATTGTGACGGCCATGTCGTCGTCAATCCGGGAGTTTGGGTTGTGGACGAACTCGATGGGCGCAGAATCGCCGCGTCGCATTTCGACGGCGCTGTTCTCTTGGGAACGCGCTATGCCCTTTAGGCATCAACTGGGACGAAGCCACCGAGAACCCAACCTTCACGGGCCAACAGGACAGTTTCGTCGGTCACCCGTCCTGAATTAAGCCCGATATTGCTTGAGGTGCCCGCCGCAACCCGGATGACCGGCGCGGGCTAACGCAACTGTTCAGTTTCACAGGGGTCCCCGCACCTCCAGACAGACGCCAGCCGATTCCCCTTCGCCACGGGCGCGGATGGCTCCGGGTTCAACAGGAAATGCTGCGCGCTTCTCGCCCCATTCTTCGCGGGGAAATGGCTTCATTGCGGTCTGCCGTTTTCGAATTTATAGAACCTTCAAAACCAGCAAGGTCATGTCGTCTGCCTGGGGGGTTGTCCCTCGAAATTGGGTCACAGACGAATAGATGCTTTCAACCAATTCTTCAGCACTCTCTTGCGGGTGCGAACTCACCATCGTTGCCAGGCGTTTCTCTGAGTATTCCTCTCCTGTTGAGCTCTCTGCCTCCACAACTCCGTCCGTGTATAGGACGAGAACGTCTCCCTGGCAGAGAGTGACCACATCCCGCCTGTACTCTGAATCGGGGAGTATACCTAGCACGGGACCTCCTTGGTCTAGCCGACTTGGGTCTGCGCCAGCACGAACCAGGAGTGGCGGATTATGTCCTGCGTTCGTGTATTCGAGGGAACGCGATCGAGCGCAGAGTTTCCCATAGAAGAGGGAAATGAAACGGTGTCCGCCTGTGACCTGATGAACGACGTTGTTGAACGCATGTAACAGGTCATTTGTGCCAGGAAATCTTGGTGCATCCATGCGAAGGGTAACTTCAATGGACGGCATCAACAGACCGGCTGCGACTCCCTTGCCAGCAACATCAGCAATGACTACCGCAATTTCCCCTTCAGGCAGTTCTATGAATCCATAGTAGTCCCCCGCCACTATCTTCGCTGGATACATTCGCGCCGCGAACTCAAATCCAGGCATCCTGGGTATGGAACGAGGCAGGATGCTCTGTTGTACTTCTGCAGCCAGGAGAATCTCATTCGCAAGCTCGTCGCGTTGTCTTGCAGCCAGATCGGCGAGTCGTCGTCGCTGCGCGCCTAGCTGATTCACGACAACGACAACGAAGACATATCCAAGCACAGTGGCAGCATACCTGGTCAAGTGTTGGTCTCCAGCATCACGCAGAGGACTTAGAAGATCATGCAGCGCCAAACAAACAATTGAAAGCGCGATAGTGATGCGAAGCGGATGGACCAGAGCGCTCAAGGCCAGGGGCAAGAAATACAGCGGAGCGAGTGAAAACGAGGTCACGGACTTATCTGCGTAAGCGACTACAGCTATCCCAACCACCACGACGGAAGTGAGCAGAGCAATGCTCAGCCTCTCATTCACGTACGGGCCGGCAGACGTGACTCTACCGAGAACATTCGACCATCGCGGAGGCAACATATGTGTCAATGATCCCCAAAACTCACAAACCGCCGTCGGCTTACGCACCGAAGCCAAGAATTCGATTTTGGCTCACGGCTACGAACCAATATAACCCCGTTGTCCCCGCTCTCGATCTTTTGCGTCCGCTCCAACGCCAATGCTCCGCGTGTGACTTGCTTGACCGCCACCGGGCCCAAAAACACAAGACCTTGCCTTTTTGAAGCACATTCTCGGACTCGTCTGCGTCAACTCCCGGCCAGGCAACACGGAAGACTGGTGGGCGTTGTTACGGCCAGTTGGTGAAAAATCGCCAATGTGTTCATCGAGCATGGAACGCAGAACACTTGGCCGAATTGTTTGAATGTTAAGTCAGTGAGGAGCACGAGGTGTTGCATAAGCTGAACTCAGCGGCAACGCTGATTCAGAGAACAACCACGGAGGCTCCTCGAGACCATATGTATTACATCGGACTTGACGTTCACAAGAGGACGATCAGCTACTGCGTGAAGGATGCAGCTGGTCATGTGCACCAGGAAGGCAAGATCGGATCGACCCGGTGCGAGTTAGATGCGTGGATCAAGACCCTTCCCCAACCCCGGATGATGGCCATGGAGGCGACGATCTTTACCGGGTGGATTTACGATCATTTGCTTCCGCATGCGGAAAAGGTGAAGGTGGCACATCCGCTGATGCTGCGAGCGATTGCAGCGGCCAAGAAGAAGAACGATAAGATTGATGCCGCGAAGATCGCCGACTGCCTGCGCTGCGACTTCCTGCCGGAGTGCCACATGGCTCCGACCGCGATCCGGGACCGGCGCCGGATGCTGCGCTACCGGAACCTGCTGGTCAAGCAGATGGTGCAGATGAAGAATCGCGTGTCCGGCCTGCTGCTTGAGACCGGGGTCAGCTACAACAAGCGCCGGCTGCACAAGGTGGGCTACTTCGCTGATCTGATGGCGACCAACGAGGAGGTTGAGGCGAGTATCCGGCCATTGCTAAAAATCAGCCGGGAACACATCGTGCGTGCGCAGAGGCTCGACTATGCACTGGTCAGTTCGCTGGAACGGGATCCGCTGCTGGCGGAGCGGCTCAGGAGACTAAGGACGGTGCCCGGGGTAGGTCCGATCACCGCGCTGACCTGGGCCTTGGAGATCGGCGACTTCACCCGCTTCCGGTCGGTCAAGCAGGCCATCAGCTACTGTGGCCTGTGCGGAGATGAGAGAAGTTCAGCCGACAAGGTGATGCGCATGCCGCTTTCCAAGCAGCGCAACAAGCATATCCAGCGAGTGCTGATCGAAGCAGCAAAACTGGCGCCGCGAGAGTGCCACGAGCTGGCAATGGTTCGAGAGAGAGAACTCGAAAAAGGAAATCCCAACCGCGCCACACTCGCCGTAGCCAGGAAGATGGTCTGTTATCTGCTGGCGGTGGAACGCAGGAAGCAGGATTTCGTGCCTGCCGAGGAATTCAAATGTACGGCGGCAGCGTGAAAAACCTTTTCCAATAATGGAAGAACAAAAACATCAGGATTCTTCGATGCGCAGGCTGCCAGGTCCCGCCAGTGGGCGACTGAGCGAAGGAGGTCACACTCCAGAGGCTCTCTCCGAATTGTTTCGGGACTGGCAGCGAACACAAACTCAATCTTCTGTGCGGACTCTTCGGAGTCTTAGACAGCAAATGGATGTCCGGTTCTGCGAAGCAGGAACCACCAGCCGAGAGGCAAATACTGCGTAACAAGATGTTCTGATCACAGCGAGTAGCGCGCTCTCAGGAGCGCGCCCAGAGATGTTGTGCTTTTCACTTGACAGAGACTTACATGGAAGTCGCCTACGCGTCCATGTGACTCTCAACCGTGCTCAGCTTCGGAAGTCACTTCTCTCGGTAGCCGGCTTTACGTCCAGGTGGATAGGATTTGTAAACACTGGCCGGTCGGGTCGAGGACTGGCGCGGCGCCGGTGATACTCCCGGAATCCAAATTCTGGCAGCATCCTCAGAGGTCATGTCTCAAAAGGGGGGGTGAAAGTCGATCGGCCGCCGCAGCCTTTTGTAACGGCTAAGACCCTGGAATAGCTGCCATTTCCGTTCGCAAAGCCCTCGCAAATTGTGCCTTCTATCTCACTGAAAATGAAAGGTGATTTTGGACGAAAAGAGCTGTTCCAAAACCTATACCTTCGCGTACACGACAACACAGAGAGGCCACGGCAGTTGCCCAAAAGACACCTAGACCCTACGGGGTTTATCAGGACCGATCGATGCTGCTCGCTCTCGAAACGTGCATTGGGGTGTTCTCGTCAATCCTACGCTTCGATGCGTCCTGCTTTGCCTCTGTGAAGAGATCACAGAACACGTTTTTGAGACATCCAGCGTGATTCAAGCCGCGCTGTCGCGTTAGCTCTCGTCCAATGCCTTCAATTCAGTACCAATCCTCTGATTTTGCGATAAGTGGCAAGTTTTGATTGACTTGATGTTTTCGCTGATAAAACGTTGGGTACTTCAGTTTCTAATTGAAGCAGCGCCAAGTTCGATCGATCTTTTTTGTGGCCGGCGAGGCGGCCGGGTGCAGCGAAGCGTGGTCGCTGGCGCATAGGAATTGCTCGGATCGACTAGGTGGGCGATACCGCAGCGCAACAGAAGTGGTTTGCGAGAGTGCGTCCTATTCGCCGCAGGGCTTTTCGGAACATAACGCACCGGTGATCCCCTTGCCTTCCGTGATTGTATAGATACGGTCCACTGCAGGCAATTTGACGGTTTCTTTGGTGCCTGACGGCCAGTGAATTTCGAGAGATCCAGCGCCGGTCGCGTTGCCCAGACCGAAATGAAGGCGCCGGTCGTTCGCGGAGATA
>CAVVUE010000030.1:0-79104 GCA_963751285.1 uncultured Acidobacteriaceae bacterium
GTCAGTGAGGAGCACGAGGTGTTGCATAAGCTGAACTCAGCGGCAACGCTGATTCAGAGAACAACCACGGAGGCTCCTCGAGACCATATGTATTACATCGGACTTGACGTTCACAAGAGGACGATCAGCTACTGCGTGAAGGATGCAGCTGGTCATGTGCACCAGGAAGGCAAGATCGGATCGACCCGGTGCGAGTTAGATGCGTGGATCAAGACCCTTCCCCAACCCCGGATGATGGCCATGGAGGCGACGATCTTTACCGGGTGGATTTACGATCATTTGCTTCCGCATGCGGAAAAGGTGAAGGTGGCACATCCGCTGATGCTGCGAGCGATTGCAGCGGCCAAGAAGAAGAACGATAAGATTGATGCCGCGAAGATCGCCGACTGCCTGCGCTGCGACTTCCTGCCGGAGTGCCACATGGCTCCGACCGCGATCCGGGACCGGCGCCGGATGCTGCGCTACCGGAACCTGCTGGTCAAGCAGATGGTGCAGATGAAGAATCGCGTGTCCGGCCTGCTGCTTGAGACCGGGGTCAGCTACAACAAGCGCCGGCTGCACAAGGTGGGCTACTTCGCTGATCTGATGGCGACCAACGAGGAGGTTGAGGCGAGTATCCGGCCATTGCTAAAAATCAGCCGGGAACACATCGTGCGTGCGCAGAGGCTCGACTATGCACTGGTCAGTTCGCTGGAACGGGATCCGCTGCTGGCGGAGCGGCTCAGGAGACTAAGGACGGTGCCCGGGGTAGGTCCGATCACCGCGCTGACCTGGGCCTTGGAGATCGGCGACTTCACCCGCTTCCGGTCGGTCAAGCAGGCCATCAGCTACTGTGGCCTGTGCGGAGATGAGAGAAGTTCAGCCGACAAGGTGATGCGCATGCCGCTTTCCAAGCAGCGCAACAAGCATATCCAGCGAGTGCTGATCGAAGCAGCAAAACTGGCGCCGCGAGAGTGCCACGAGCTGGCAATGGTTCGAGAGAGAGAACTCGAAAAAGGAAATCCCAACCGCGCCACACTCGCCGTAGCCAGGAAGATGGTCTGTTATCTGCTGGCGGTGGAACGCAGGAAGCAGGATTTCGTGCCTGCCGAGGAATTCAAATGTACGGCGGCAGCGTGAAAAACCTTTTCCAATAATGGAAGAACAAAAACATCAGGATTCTTCGATGCGCAGGCTGCCAGGTCCCGCCAGTGGGCGACTGAGCGAAGGAGGTCACACTCCAGAGGCTCTCTCCGAATTGTTTCGGGACTGGCAGCGAACACAAACTCAATCTTCTGTGCGGACTCTTCGGAGTCTTAGACAGCAAATGGATGTCCGGTTCTGCGAAGCAGGAACCACCAGCCGAGAGGCAAATACTGCGTAACAAGATGTTCTGATCACAGCGAGTAGCGCGCTCTCAGGAGCGCGCCCAGAGATGTTGTGCTTTTCACTTGACAGAGACTTACATGGAGGTCGCCTACGCGGAAATTATAGGTAAGGTAATAACGAATGAGTAAATAAAGCGCCTTAATCAAAAGCGGCTTCCGCAGGGCGCGCCTGTACGGCCATAGCGGACGCATTTTCACGTAGATTTGCCAGAATCAACCGATCTTCAGCCGGTCGCGCAGAATCGGTAACGGAAAACGCCCTAGCGTCCAAGCATCGGTGGGACAGAATTGCGGCGACTGATCCGGCATCAGCCAACCCGGGCCGCGTGATTGCGAGTTTCGTGATGTTGTCGCTTGTCGAGTGCGCGAAAGGTGTGCCAGAACGTCGAGGGCTATTCGGACGGATAGCGGTCGTGAAAGTCGCCGCGCTCATCCTGCCGTTGCCCGACAGAATTGCCTAACAAGCCGTTCCTGTCGCGCATACATCTGGCACCCAAAACTGGCGTCGGTAGACGAGCTCCCGCGGTGTTCTGGAAGATGAGCCATTGATGAACGCAAATCAATGACACGTCTGTTGCATCGTCCGCACTTGCCGCAATTCTATTTCAATTTTCGATATTGATCGTCGGTCAAATTCAACCAAACACCACCCCGGCCTATCTCGAACGCGTGACGAATCGCCTGCTCGGCTTCGAGATTGAGGACCGCTCCGCCGCGACGAGCGAGTTCGATGATCTTATCCTGGTTTAGGAGTGCGAGCTTCTTCGGCAATGCGGTTTTCAAATCTTCTTCGAGGAACTGACAATGCCAGCCTTGCCGGAGCATGAAGCTCATATAGACGCACTGCATGAGAGGGATTATAGGCGAAGACAAAGCGAATAGGCGGTGCAAGAGCTGTGAATCGTTCTCGTCGTAAGCCGTTAGAAGCAATTGGAATATGGGCGAATCACGTTTCTAACACACCGAAAAGGCATGGCTTATGGGCGACAGGCGGTTTATCGGCGGAAAAGTATAAGGGCTGGCGCCGCCATATATATAGATGACGGACTTCGCCAGCCCAAGGTGTTGCTCAGATCGTGTTCCCGCAGATGAGGATCGGATTCAGAATCATCCGAATTTGACCAATCCCTTCGGATCAAATCGCGGCTCGAAATTGCAGTTATACTTAATCTCCCCGGTCGGTGCAGGCCACTCTCGTTTCCTGAGATTCCGAGGGATCTGCTCGAGATTTCCACCCTTTGCTCGATGGTCACCTATCGCGTAGACTCCCCGTTCTATGGCCAGCCTTGTACCGAGTTGCTTGAAATGCACTTTGCAGCCCGCATCCTGGCTCGATGTAAACAAGTATTGTGCATCGTCCAGCGTCATGAGCCGTGAATCTTTCTTCGAACCGGACTCGCCACCAATCACGCTCCACGCAATGCCGCTTTTGCGGAGCATGCCAGTCAGGTTAGGGCAGGCGTCCTCGAGTGTCATTTTTGGATCCGAAATCCATGGCTCGAAGGAAACCCACTTGATGTCGGCATGCGTATCGCCCAATGCCACTATCTTGTTCAGCTCACCCTTTTCACCCGTGCAAACCGAGACGCCCATCCATACGTTTGGAGGCCACTCGCCGAATTCCCGCATGATTGCGGCGTCCAGTTCGGCGAGACGGTTGGCACGCTTCGTGAGGACCTGGAATTGCAGGTACGGTGCGCACCGAAAAACGCGAAAGTGTTCGAGGATCACGTCCATGGGCACCGCGCGATGCAGCAAGTCCGAAAATTCGTCCACAAATACCAGAGATCCAAACTTGAATTTGAAGCACGCGTAAAGTTTGGCGGGGTTGAACAAGATTCGATCGGTGAAGCGCCTCTTCCCCACTTCCTGCTCGACGCAGCCATTCACAACAGGCATTGCATAGGTCTCAACCAGGTCGCTGTATCGGTCATCCCGGTTATGAACCTCAGACTGCGAAAACCTATAAATCCGTAGCCTCGCGTAACAGTTTTCGCAACCCTTTGAACACTCGCGACAGCCGTAAAGGCTGTTTAGAACCTCTGTACACCAACTTATTCCGACGCCTTTTTCCGCCACACGTCCCTCCAGAGATTTCTTAGTTCAGCAAAAGTCCTGAGCGCACTGATGATTTAGTCATCGGCGGATCGGTCCATATCTTCATTGGCTGGTTTCACTTGGAATTCCCGCTCCAAAAATCTGGTCACTCGATCAGTGAGGCAATCTGTGTCAGATTCCCGGGGCCCCGGAGGAACAAATGCGCCAAGTCGAAAAGTCTGAACTGCGAGGCCCTTAAGGAAATGACTGAACACGGTGCGCTCAGGTGCCTGCCGTGTCCGTAAATAAGCATCGAAGGATGTCCAGAAGAAGTGCACCTGAATCAGATTCGGGTTGCTGCAACTCTGTAGAAGGTCGGCCGTAATGAAGCCCGGCTGTTGCCGGAGCAGGTCGTAAAGGAATCCGCCGCACCGGAGAGATTCAACAAGCACAGGAATGGATGATTCTGGAACTCGGCAGATCGTTAGTGAGTGAAAAACCTTCATGTGAAACCTCGTTGTAAGCACATTGAAGTTTAAGAATTGAAAAGTTCAATTTTGAGGGGCAAGTCGACTTCGCAGCCTTCGCACGTCCGCAAAATGCTCGAAATGCATGTCCACCGTCCACCTGCCGCAAGGATCCGTAACGGCCATGTGCCGTGAGCTCTCTACAAATCACAAGGCCGGCCACCGGCTGCACAATGCAATCAATCCCATAGCCACCAACTGCAGGCTGGACAATCGACGCTGCCGCAGCGGCAGCCACTGCCAAGAATACGGTGGAGCAACCAGAGCGGAAAAAGGCAAGTTAGCAACAACGATTTGAGAATTTTCCAGCAGATGGCCCCCGGCTTCGTTTGAAAAAAACAAAACAACCCGTAAACGAGAAACCCGATCACGAGTTTGAAAATTACGTTCACCAACTGATGGAATAGTGGCGATTGCAGAGCGGAGCACAGTGTTCGATGCAATGGATCTCCTTTCGGGGCTTGAGCCCAAATAGAGCTTGAGAATTCTGTGGGAATGGCGGAAAGGAAGTGGGCCGAAGGAGCCGGCGCAGAGCAATCGGCGTTGGTCCGCGCCGGCGCCGCCTTAGCTATGCCAGTTAAACTCACCCCCAGGCAAGGTAGGCCGCCTGTGCAGATACAGGAGCTCTGCATCTGGCGGGAAGTCAGGTTGGTTACTTGCAGCGGTGCTATATCACGTACTCGTTTTCCAAGATCGATTGCATTTCCGGCAGTGTTTCTTCCGAACTGTTTTCGCTGTCGCCCACGTCGAAGATCCAGTCGGCCTCATGGAGGTCGTCCGTTTCGACATCGACCGGGCTCGTTTCCGAAATCATCGCGTTGAACTCGGCGGAGAGTTCGTCGTTCGTTAGGTCCCGGCCAGGTTCCTCTTCTCCGCTCCCGGCTAGCCCCAAATTATCAATTTCTCCTTTCAAATCCATGCATTCAACCTTTCATTGCCTCCCTCCAAGGACGGGCGGCACTTAGATGGTGACATGAAGGCGGATGCCGAATCGCTCGTCATTACCAAAGTGGTGTTGGAAATCTGCGGCACATGCGGACGTCGTGGAGGTCACGTCGATGCGCTCAAGGCGAAAGATCGCGGATCCGCAACGTGAGGTGGTCGACACCGAGCTGAGTCGCGATGAGAAGTACCATGCGCAGGGGCGGCAGCACTCTGCCCGTCTCGGCCCGCGAAAGCTCGCTGCGCGAGATGTGGAGCTTGCGGGCCAGAGTCGACTGCGTGATCCCCCGGCGGCGGCGCAGGCTGCGGAGCACGGCACCGAGGCGGCTCGGAAAAGATTCCCGTGCGGGTTGCGATTGGTTGATGGTCAGCGATGAAAAATCAATTTCAAGGAACCCCACGTTGAGATTTTGGCCGCAACGACGACAACGTCCGCTGACATTAGAAGTTTGGACAAGCGCACACGCGCCGCAATGAAGAACATCACGCGGTTGAAGATGAGTAAGTTCCATTTGGGGCTCCAACGCCTACGGCGCGCCGGTTCGTCCGGAGACAACTGGACGGGCCCGGCGCGTAGTGGTAAGGAATTTAGGTTGGCAAGTTTGTGGGCCGGATTCGGCGATTGCCGAGTGAATTCCGCTCGGCGGCATCGACCGGGCCATTCGCATTCAAAGACCAAAGTCGGCGTGGCCACGTCCCGACAATGCGAATCCGCGTAGCACCGTTTCAAAATCCGGGGCTTCGGCAAGCCGGGCAAGCGGATCCACGTAGAAAAGCCTTTTCCTTGAGAGAACCGAGGGTGGCACAAAGATTGTGCCGGTGGAGTGCAGTTGAATGCCTGAACAAGGCCGCCGGTTCAAGATACGTCTGCCGTTGCCTGGGTACTCGAAGAGAAAGATAATCTCGCGAGCAGAACGGAACTGCATTGTCGATTTCCAGCGCTGGTCCCCTTCGCTCAGGAGGGCCAGCGCTTCACGAGCCTCATCGACATCCACCCGAGCTGCACATACGTTAGACTGGCGGCCAACTCGAAGCACCCAGTTATGCTGTTCCGGATGGCGGCCTAACCAACGCTCGAGATCCCTGCGATCATTCGTAGGTGGCCAGGCAGACACCGCCCATCTTGAGCATCCGGTCGTTGGACCCATCTGCCATCCTCGCTCGAGGCCGTATAGTACGTCTGGTGGCAGCTTCGCCGGCGATTGTCCGGTATTCTGGTCCGGTTCAGGAGCGCGGACGAAGGACTGCCGACGTGAGAGTTCTGCGAGGAAGGATTCTGCAGATTTCCAGGGCGGCTTTTCCGCCAGGGCATCTCTGCCTCGTGGGATGGGACCAGTCTGAAGTACTGCCGTTGGCTCTGTGCCATTGGATTGCGCGCCATTGCGCTCGAGCCTCCGAGTGAACTCACAGGTTTCGCATCCGCGTGCGATCAACAACTGCTCACAGGTATCAAGCCAGCGACAGACAGGCAGAAAGTCAGAAGAACAGATGATTTCGTCGTCGTGAGAATGGCTCACAAAGAATGCCTCCTTTCTGAGGGTTGGTTTGGATTGCAGGGACGCCATCCGCCGACGCGCCTGGAGCGTCCAGAAGTAAAACAAATTCGGCTCGGAAAGAGTTTGCCCTCCTGGACGCTACGCCAAGTTCGCATACAGAGGTAAACCGGATGAAGGCGGTTACCGTGCTGTCTTGTTCAAACAGCGTGACAGCCTGGGCGCCGGCAAGGAGAACAACATGGCATTAGTTGAGTGGTCTGCGAAGGAAGTCACTTCGCCGCAATCGCAGGAAGAAGTTCGGCGCTGGCTCTGGATACGTCCTCACGAAGAGCAAGCGTTGCGGCGCTTGATCGATGTAGCGAGCCGGCCCACGGGACAAGGCGAAAGAATTGCCGATTTCCTGCTGGCCTGGTGGAACAAGGACGAGTGCGGCGGATTTGACCTGGCTCAGGCCTGGGCGTTTGATGACGACCTCGGGAACGACCTTTGTACTGTCTTTGTCATGATCGTGCGGTACAGGAAGTACCCCGACACGCTCGGATAATCGATGCTGGCAACCCGGCCGCAGAGAAGGTCGCCTCAATTCTCCGGCGCCGCGCGGTAGCCGCAATGATGAGCTTTGCTCGCTGACAACTTCTGGTAATTCCGGCCCGAAGCCCTCGGGCCGAGCGGCTATGATGAGGATCGATCGATTTGGTAGGCCGCCAGGACACTGAAGAACCGAAGGCAATATGCCGTCCAACCAGCCATTCCGCTCAACCCGTTATCCAACCCGTTATCGCTGGCCGAACCCAATTTCTAAAGAACTTAGCTTCACTTCAGTGTGCTTGACTGTTCCTCTAAGTCCTTATTGTTCAACATCTACATCCTTTGACACGGAAGAGGTCGTTGGTTCGAATCCAATCGTGCCTACCAAGTTTCGATGGTCTGACCCGGAGACATGGGTAACAGAACGTACCGGTCAGATGGGTGACAGTTTTGGGCCGAAGGGATTTTCGAGCGGTTCAAGCACTCTGTTCTCCAAGTCGAAGTATCCCAAATCATAGTCCATGAAGCTAACCAGCCAGATGTCGTCGTGAATTTCCTTGATGCCGACGGCCTGTCCCGCGAAAGCCTGGCTGAAGTTGATCTTTTTGTTTCCCATGCAAATGCGTCCGCAGTGAGTGACCACGATGGTTTTGTCGTGGAACGGATAGTCGATGTCGGGTAGTCCGGTGTAGGGTCGCGAAGAAGGCTGATAAACCTCGGCTGGACACTTCATGTCGAGAGCTTCGTGCGGCCGTTGGTTATTGAAGATGTCGATGAACTTGTCGAAGCGAGCTTGTTGCTGCAGGAAGTTGGCACTGGGCGGCTTGGTGGCCTCCTTCTTCAAGGTCAAGTGCATGCGTTCATGACGGCCGTTCTGCTGGGGAGAGCCGGGCTTGATTCGTTCGATGCCGATGCCCAGGCGCAGCCACCAGACGGCCAGTTTGCTGAGCTGGAACAGGGCATTCGGCGAGGCGAAGGGAACGCCGTTATCACTACGGATGTTGGCGGGCAGGCCGCGCTCCCGAAAAAGCCTTTCAAAGATGATAAAAGCGTATTCCTCTCGATTCGAGGAGAGTGCCTCGCAGGTGAGCAGAAAACGGCTGGCGTGATCGGTCACCGTCAGCGGATAGCAGTACTTGTGGTTGCCCAACAGGAATTCCCCCTTGTAATCGGTGCACCAGAGCTCATTGGGCCGCTGCCCGGCAGATAGCGCCGTGCCCTGTGCGCGACGGCGTAGGCGGCCGCGGCGCTCGACTAACCCGTAGCGATCCAGCACGGCATGGATGGTGCTCTTGGCGGGAATGGGGATATCGGAGAACCGGCGGACCAGCTTCTCGCGAATTTTGCGAGCACCCCAGCTGGTGTGCTCGCGCTTCACGTTCAGGATGTAGTTCTCCACTTGAAAAGGAAGCTGGTTGGCGTAGCGATAGGGGCGGCGACTTCGATCGGTGAGCCCTTCAAGACCACATTCCTGATAACGGTCGAAGATCTTGTACCCGGTCTTGCGGGAGATGCCGAACTCCCTGCAAAGTTCGGCCATCGGCTCGCCGGCCAGCCGGCGAGCCACAAACTGCAGTCTCTCATCCATCACCGAACACTCCTTCCAAGGCATCTCACTTCCTCCCCATAAGGAGAAAGTGTTACCCATGTGTCCGGTACAATCTGTCACCCATGTCTCAGGTCGCTCAGATTCAAGGACATCCATAGAGATCCAGAGAAGTGATGCAAGCCGCTGATTTCCAGGCGGCTTTTGTCTTTTTGAGGAGAATTCGCCATGGCACTCACAGACACCGAGATTCGACGCTCCGATTACGCGATTGAGTCCGGCGGCGCAAAGATACTTCATTTTTCATTTACATCGGCTGCCTTGGCATCGTACTAATGCTCGAAAGTGCTGCAACTGCAGCAAATCAAGACCCAAAGGCTAGACCTGCTTACGGTCCCGCAGCGCGACTGATCTTGATTCTTGCGAACGGTAAACGCCAGCACACAATTACGAGAGCCGAGGCCAAAAAATGACCGGAAGCGGCGAAGACTCGCCCTCGAGGTATTGGAATCTAGCCATCCTGGGCGCTGTCGCCGTTTTTATGCTTTTGGCCGCGTCGAGCATTGACCTTCCCGGCATCTACTACGACGAACTGATCCAGGTGACGCCAGCCCTCCACTTCGTCAAGGGCGACGCCATGAATAGCCAGGTGCCCGGACTCGACAACACTGCGATTCATTTCCATGGACATCGGCTCCCTTTGATGACCATGGGCTACATTGGCGCGGTAAAGACAATCGCCTTTGTGCCCATTGCGGCGACGCTGCCTCTCGGTCCGAGAAGTATCCGGTATTTCACGACCATGATTGGCGCGCTTGCACTCCTCGCCATAGCGGGTTTCGCGCGCAGATTCCTTGGGCCGGCAGCGGCTGCTCTCGCCATCATTTTCCTCGCCACCGACCCCAGCTTTCTCATCTATTGCCGCACGGACTTCGGTCCAACCGTATTCATGATGGCCCTTAAAGGCGTGGCTTTGTGGCAGCTGATGATTTGGTGGCAAACCGGCAGGTCGTGGCCGCTGTACCGGGCCGCGTTGGCGTCAGGACTGGGCGTCTACGACAAAACCAATTTCCTCTGGATCGTGATGGCCGTGGCCGGCGCGGCGATCTTGCTTGAGCCGCGCTTCTTTACCCGCCTCAAATGGCGGCAGATGGCATGTGTCTGCGGTTTCTTCATCCTCGGCTGCTTGCCTCTGGTCGCCTACAATCGCCATTGGCCACCGCCAACCTTGACGGCCCTCGCGGCGCAAAATCACTCCGACGGCAGGGAGACTGGCCCGCCGCATTCGTTCCCAGAGGTAGAGCGACGGCTGATCCAGCGGACCACCGTTTTCGTGAATCTCTTCACGGCAACGTCGGTCGTTTACATGCGCGATCTGCCGGCGCCTCGCGTCGTGATCATGCCGTTCGCGGTCTTCGCAGCGTCGTTGATTACGCTGGTCTGTTACCCAATCCGCAGTATGCGCCGGCGATGGCGGCGCGAAATGTTCCTTCTGCTGGCAACGTTCTTTATCGTGTTACTGGCTTCGCTCACCCCCGGCGCATTCAAGAATCATCATCTGATTTTGGCCTATCCGTTTCCCCATCTGCTGGTCGCCGCGATTGTCGTTCGCGGTGTCAGGCAGTGCTATCGAATGCGCGCACCACTCGGCGCGATCGCTTCTGCCGCAGTCATTTGCGTGGGTGCTGCGGCGCCTGTGACGGCAAACATGCTTCGCTACAGGCAAGTCACGGTCGGGTTGCAAAAAACCGGCGGCATGGCTAATTGGTCCGATGCAATCTATGCTCTCGACTCCTGGCTCGAGAACCATGATCCAGCGCAGCCGGTCGTGGCTGTCGATTGGGGCATCGAGCAGCCCTTAGCCGTGCTTTCGCAAGGACGCCTCCACTGTGTGGACCTGTGGCAGGTTCACGACGCCTCGGATTATCAAGGCTTCTTTAATGTGCCGGGAACTCGTTACGTCCTGCACGCACCGGACACAACCAACTTCCCGGAACCTCGCGATATCTTCCTCGAAGGCGCACGGGCACGCGGTTTGCAAACGAACCTGGCCGAGACCTTCAACGATCGCATGGGGCGCTCCACCCTTCTCGTTTACATGCTCTCCCGGACGCAGGAAAGTAAGCCATCGTCAAACCCGCAATGAGGGGTTCCCGTCGGCTCTTTCTCCAGCAGAAGGCCATGAAAACCAGAGTTAAATCCGTCTTCGAGCCCGTCGATTCGGACTCGCTTCGACATTTCCTTGAGGACGGCTGGCACGGTCCACAAGTCGATACCCCACAGTTCGATCCGCGCTTGAACCCCGTCTCACCCTTTGCTATCCTCTGCGGAGGAGCAATCAACCCCAGAATTCACTCCTCAGGTTGATTTCGTTATCGGACTCCCCGGAGACATGATGGGCTTTCCTGTTGACTCCCCGCGTCATTTCCCTCGCTTGGTATTTGAGCCCTTTTGAGCGGAGAATCGATGATCGCAGGAAGTAGATGGTCGCGCTTTTGAGGCGCCAACCGCGGAGGGGCGCGCGATGACAAATTGGCCAGTGTCGCTGCAGGACGTATCCATTCCTGAGGTAAAGCTCTCCGTCGTTATGCCCATCTACAACGAGCGCTCGACGCTCCGCGCGGTCGTCGAGCGAGTTCTCTCCGTGCCGCTGAAGATCGAATTGCTTTGCGTCGATGACGGTTCAAGCGACGGTTCGGCTGAAGTCCTGCGAGAACTCGAAGGCGAATATCCGCAAATCCGTGTTCTCCTGCAACCGCGCAATATGGGCAAGGGAGCTGCGCTGCGCCGAGGTATTTCAGAAGCAACGGGCGATTTTGTTGTCATCCAGGACGCGGATATGGAATACGATCCTGCCGACTATCACCAACTCATCGGGCCTCTTTGTGCGGGGAAAGCGGACGTTGTCTATGGCTCGCGCTTTGTTGGGAGTGGTCCGCATAGGGTGCTCTATTTCTGGCACTCGGTTGGCAACACCTTCCTGACTCTTATTTCGAATTCTTTGACGAATATCAACCTCACAGATATGGAAACTTGCTACAAGGCGTTTCGCCGCGAGATCATCCAATCCATTCCCATCGAAGAAAATCGGTTTGGGTTCGAGCCGGAGATTACCGTGAAGTTAGCGCGCCGCAATCTGAGGATTTATGAGGTGGGAATCGGATACTGGGGCCGCACTTACGAAGAGGGAAAGAAGATCGGCTGGAAGGATGGAATCCGCGCGTTATATTGTCTCTTGAAGTACACGCTGAAAGAGCCGAAGACACGGCCGGCGACAGCAGCATCGGCGCCGCCCGCCACTGAGTCTGCGCTTCCCAAATAGGCCGACTCGCATCTCGATTGCAAATTTCAGGTTCTTTTCCTTGCATTCCGCGGAAGGGATTGCCTGCCGATGGCGACTCAGCCACATCTGTGTATTGCGACATAATCGCCTGCAGAAAACAATTGAAAGCGTTGGAAATACGACTTTACTGGAAGTCAAATCATCCCGGAATCTTCCGGCGGTCGATGGAAGGCGACCCGGCAAGGAATCCTGAGGAACTCCTTGTGCCCGACTTCTGGCCCACCAACCAATCGGGCGGCCGCGTCCACCGCGTGTCTGCGAAGTGTGCGGGGAAAAGCTGAGCGATCATCTGCGTCGGCTCGAGGTGACTCCCGGCATCACTGGCTTGTGGCAGGTTCAAGCCCGCAGGGGACCTCTCTCTTTCAATGACACGTCGCTCGACGAGGCCTACGTCAAGAATCGAAACATCTGGCTCGACCTCAAGATCATTGTGCGAACGATTTGCCTGGGTTTCACGAGTAGAATCACCTAGCAATTCTCACAGGAGATTCTCCATTCAAAGCCATGGCGGGGGTGGAGAATCCGCTTTTCTGCGGACATGAATCACCAGTTCTCCGACGTTTAAAGCAGCGAAGCCCGAAGATCTTGAATCAGCTCCACCCACGCGGGGGTGACCCATTGAAACGTCGGCCTACAGGGTGCCAACGCGCCCGGACTGCCGCCAAGAGCCCGAGCCGGGACCCGCGTAAGAGCGAGACCGTTGGCAAGCAAACATGAACAAGACACGTTGCCCAGTAGGCCCTAGAGCAAGCCTGCAGGGGGTATGTTTGGGGGTATCTGGAATAGACCGAATTCGTAAAGGTTTGATTTTATTAGAATCCAATCGCGACTTCCGGAAAACTCCAAATTGTGTTGGGAGCCACGGCGAGGAAGCCGCACTCCGGGGTTAGGCCCGCTCGATCCACCACAGCATGAAGAACGTGATTGCAATTGCTGCCAAAGCGCTCAACGCGAGACGCATCAGATGATGATTCTGTTCGCTTGGGATCATGATCTGCGGTGCCGTCGTTTCCTGGCTATTCGAGCGATCCACAGCCGCTAGTTCAGCCGCAATCTGCGCAGCAGTCCCTTTGGGTTGGCCGTCGAGAAAGCGGTAGCCGTCCGGGAGCTTCGATGCGGCAAACCACCTGTTGGGACTCAGGATCGTAAAGAATCCGGCAGTCCGAACGGTGTCGCCCCTGCGCGTCACGGTACGAAGGATCTTCATTGCGTCCCCCGAATGGCTGTCCGTGTTTTTCGTCAGCGGAGGTTTTTCTGTTCCCCGTTCCCTGCTTTATCCCCGCACCGAGACGCCCGCAAATGAGAGCACCGCGAGGCCGCGGACGGGCTGGCCGAAGAAGCGGGCCGGCGCAAAGCGGCTGAAGAGCAGGAGATCCATTACCTGGGAGCGTGTGGTGGCATCGTTGGGCCCGGAGACGATGCGGTAGTCATACACTTTGCCCTGATCGTTGATGTAGGCCTCCACCACCATGGGGCCTGAGAGATCGTTTGTCGCGTTGTCGCCCGGAGCATTGGAATAATAAAGCAGACGCGGCGCGGTTGCGTTGCCCAGGGGCTCGTCGGGCGTGGCCTCGGCGGTTTGCGGCTGGGCAAACATGGTTACAAGCGCGATCACCGACCCCAACAGCAGAACCGCGCTGGCAAAGCCGGCGCCCGCCTGGAACAGGAACGGCCCCAGCGTGTTCTTCCAGGCCAGTTCCCACACAGTGAAGATGCTGCGGCGGCTGCGAGCGCGTTCGCGGCTCACCGCAACGCGAATCCGCAGCGGCAGGTCGGCAGGCTCGGGCACTGGCCCGAGTTCCGCCAGCGAAACCTGCAAAGCGCGCAACGACTTCCACTCCAGCGCACACTCCGGGCAATCGCCAAGGTGTGCATCGATCTCCTGCATCTCACGTCCGCTCAACCGGCCATCCAAATATTCCGTAAAGCCAGCCTGCATCTCATTGCAGCCGTTCATCGCGCCTCCTCTCGCAGGGAGAATTCCACCCCTGCCAGCGCTGTGGGCCGCGGGCCGGGTTGATGCGGAGCGAGCAGCGCCTTCAGGCTTGCTCGCCCGCGCACCAGCCGCGACTTGACCGTTCCTAAATTGACGCCCTGCATGGCGGCAATTTCGTCGTATTGAAATCCTTCGATGTCGCGCAGAATCACCGTGGTGCGATAGGGTTCCGGCACATGGCCGAGCGCGCGCTCGACCTGTGCCCGATTCTCCTCGTGCAGGGCCAGGTCATACGGCGACTCGGAGGGATCGACCAGCATGTCTTTCAGGCACACCGGCGTTTTGCCCTCCGCTACCGTGATCTCCTGCTCCATGGGGAACTCCCGCTGTTGATGGCGCATCCACCAGCGCCGCTGGTTTGACGCCTCGCGCAACGCAATCCGGTAAATCCAGGTTCGAAGCGACGATTCGCCGTGAAACCCGCGAATGCCGCGAAAAACTTTCACGAAAACTTCCTGGGTAAGATCGGCGGCGTCGGCGCTGTTGCGCACCGTGCGCGCAAGCAGGGAGAAGATGGGCTGATGGTAGTGTGCGATCAGCCAGGCAAACGCCTGCTCAGAACCGGCGCGCAGCTCTTCAACGAGAGCCGCCTCTTCCGACTGGAGCGTCAGCGTACCCGCGACATTGCCCATGGTGAGGTCTGCCTGCAATTCCTTGCCCTCCCACGTTACCGCAATTCAGCCATCGTTGGCATGTGCCCTTATCACACTGCTTCGGGGCACGGCTCGCCCGCAGAACTTCTCTCTTTGTTAGACACCATAGCCCCTGGGAGTGTTCCCAGGCGGACGGGATCGTGTTTTTCGGCTCATTGAAATTTTGTTGATGAAATGAATGAGAGGGGCTTCCAGCCACGTCGATGCGGGCATTCGATTCCGGGGCTGGCACGCTTAGGATGAAAGCCGGAGAGAATATGCAAATGTTTACCGCGCATCCGATCGGCTTTATCCATAGCCCTTACCGGGAAACGTCAGCCATTCCGAAAGGCATTGGCGCCAAGCATGAGGCCGAAGGCGCGATTGAGCTCCTTCGCGAATACGAGCCGGGTTTGAAGGATATTGATGGATTCTCGCACCTGTATGTGCTTTGGCAGTTCGACCGCGCCGATGGGTTCGACCTGATTGCCCATCCGCCGACCGACGAGAAACGGCCGCACGGGGTGTTTGCGACGCGCTCGCCGCGGCGGCCGAATCCGATCGGGCTGACGGTTGTGGAATTGCTCGGCCGCGACGGCTCATCGCTCCGCGTGCGCGGCGTGGACATGCTGGACGGAACGCCGGTGCTCGATATCAAGCCGTATCTGTCGAGCATTCCGGCGGGAAAAATCAAGCGGGGATGGCTGGCCGAAGCAGAGAAACACGGGGAGTAGCCAGTAGGGAATAGGGAGTAGAAAACCCTGCCAGGCGCAGCACAACAGAGTTAAGCCTAAGCGGGCCAGTCGTGCGTTTGGTCTTATAATCGACTCGATTTGCCAGACAAAATCATTGCCGGCGATGTCATCTCGTATATGGAGATGTGCTCAGCTGTCGGAGCGAACCTGCAGCGCGGAATGAATTTTCGGTTGCACGGCAGTGAGAGTGTCATCCTGATGAGCATCCGACCTGGGGCTCCATATGCAGACCAGGTTGAAGATGAGGGCAGGACCCTGATTTATGAGGGGCATGACTGCGCCAAGACCATCGATGTACCCAATCCAAAGAGAATCGACCAGCCGAGGTTAAATCCCGGTGGATCGCTGACGCAGAACGGCCTCTTCGCGGAGTCAGTGCAGCGCTTCAAGGAGAAGCAGGCGCCACCGGAAAGAGTCCGCGTCTATGAAAAGATAAGGTCCGGCATCTGGGTCTTTAACGGCGTGTTCGATTTGATCGATTACTGGATGGAGAGTTCAGGAGAACGAAAGGTATTCAAGTTCAAGCTTCGACTCTCGGCCACGACCGATCACCCGAGCCCCTCTGCTGTTGCGATAATGCTAGAGGACGATCGCCTTATACCGTCTTGGGTAAAGCTTGAGGTTTGGAAGCGCGATCAGGGAAGGTGTCGCAAATGCGGGTCAAATGCCGGACTTCATTTTGATCACATCATTCCCTATTCAAAGGGCGGATCTTCGAAAGACCCTGCGAATATCCAAATTCTCTGTGGGCGCCACAACCTCGAGAAGCGCGACAACATAGAGTAGCGAATCAATCCACTTCGATTGTCCGACTTACGGAATGCCAATCAGCTTGTGCGTCTGCAGGCTCAGGCGCCAGCGCGGATGCTCAAGGCAATAGTTGAGCGCGAGGGTTGTATTTTCGTCGCGATGGGGTCCATCCATCGGTTGCAGGAAAAAGTGGCGGAATGGGAGACCTT
This sequence comes from uncultured Acidobacteriaceae bacterium, assembly GCA_963751285.1. Lineage (GTDB taxonomy): Bacteria > Acidobacteriota > Terriglobia > Terriglobales > Acidobacteriaceae > Telmatobacter. The sequence continues at coordinate 16,129 of CAVVUE010000030.1, forward strand.
CAAACGCGGCCGGCTCGGCGCCGGGTTGCGGATAGATCAGCTTCAGTTCGTCGCCAGTGCGCTGCCGGAATTCCGCGCCGGCCTTGGGACTGACGCAGATCCAGTCAAGCCCCGCGGGAGCCTCGATGGTTCCGTTGGTCTCGATGGCAATTTCAAATCCTCGCTTATGGAGAGCGACAATCAGGTCGGCGTCAAGCTGCAAAAGAGGCTCACCACCGGTGCAGACGACGAATCGTTCTGCGGCACCTGCATCAGCAGGCCATTTTCGCTCGATGGCTGCTGCAAGCGCATCAGCCGAAGCAAAGTGCCCGCCGCCAATTCCGTTGGTATCGGCAAAATCGGTGTCGCAGAATTTGCAGATCGCCGATGCGCGATCCTGTTCGCGTCCTGACCAGAGATTGCACCCGGCAAAGCGGCAGAAGACCGCCGGGCGGCCCGTTTGCGCGCCCTCGCCCTGCAGGGTGTAGTAAATCTCTTTGACTGCGTAGCTCATAAGAACAGCTTCTAGCTTCTAGCTCCTAGCTCAAAGCGCAATCGGCTGAGGCGTCGGCCTGGGCACAAAAGCTCGCTGCCAGAGGCTAGGAGCTGCATTTCAACAGCGGATCATCGATCTCGTTTTCTTCGAAGCCCTTTTGACGAAGGAGGCACGAGTCGCACTGGCCGCACGGCACGCCGACAGGGGAGGGATCGTAGCAACTGCTGGTCAAGCCGTAATCGACGCCCAATCCAAGCCCCATGCGAATGATTTCCGCTTTAGAGAGCGCGATGAGCGGCGTGTGAATCTTCAGCGACATGCGGCCTTCAACGCCGGCCTTGGTCGCCAGGTTGGCCATCTTCTCAAAGGCAACGATGAATTCAGGACGGCAGTCGGGATAGCCCGAATAGTCTAGCGCATTTACGCCGAGAAAAATATCGTTTGCGCCTGACACTTCAGCCCAGGCAAGGGCGAAGGCCAGGAAGATCGTGTTTCGCGCGGGAACATAGGTAATTGGAATGCCGTGGTACATCTCCTCGGTTGCGCGGCCCTTGGGAACAGCGATGTCGGCGGTGAGGGCCGAGCCGCCGAAGGCGCGAAGATCGATGGCGGCGATGCGATGTTCGGCCACGCCAATCGACGCGGCCACGCGCTTGGCGGCTTCAAGTTCCCAGGAGTGGCGCTGGCCGTAAGAGAATGAAAGCGCGTAGAGCTGGTAGCCCTCGGATTTTGCGACTGCCAGGACGGTGGCGGAATCGAGACCGCCGCTGAGAAGTACCACCGCTTTTTTCACTGTCTTCGTCATCCGAAATTCTTTTCGTAGCGGCGGCGATTCACCGACGGCCAGCGCTGCGAACCCCGCTGCTACTTCATGTCCCCGCCGCGGCCAATATCCATCGAAGGTGGAATCGGGTTGCGCTCGTCTATGTAGGAATTGATGCACTGGTCGAGAACGCCTTGGGCCTCGAGGATGAACTCGACTGCATCGCGCCCCGCGCCATAACCGCCGGAGTTGGGCGTGACGTAATGCGCCTCGGCTTTCACCTGCGGGCGCGCATTGGCCACCGCAATGGCAAGGCCCACTTCGCGCATGGCGGGCAGATCGATTACATCGTCGCCCACGTAGCAGATCTCGTCGAGCGCGGCGGCCTCCTTCTGCACGATCTCGCGGATGGCCTGCATCTTGAACGCGCAACCCTGGTAGATGAACTCGAGCTTGAGGTCGCGGGCGCGCGTGGCCACCGTCTCGCTGATGCGCTTGGTAATGACGCCGCACTTGAGCCCGCCGAGGCGCGCGAGCGAGATGGCAGTGCCGTCGTGCGCGCTGTAGCCCTTGGCCTCGACCATGGTCGTCGATTGGACGCCGAAGCCGATCGTCTCTTTGCTGCCAATCTCCTCCAAAAGGCTGCCATCCGCAGGACGCCCGGGGACGAGCCAGATAGTGCCGTCGGTGAGAACGCCGTCGACGTCAAAAAGGATGATTTTGATCTTGCGGGCGCGGTCGATTACAGATTGGGGCGCGGTGAGTGCCATGGTTCGATTGTATCGAGCGGTGGGGTGGTCCCACCCTTTCCGCCGAAAGCCGCGGAAAGGATGGGGCAACGGAGTTTACGAGAGAATGAGCGTATGGATAATGGTCCGCCCAAGGCCGCGCCGCATCCCCCTCCCGGCCTCGATCCCGAGGACTACTATTTCGAGGGTCCGCTGATGGTGTTTACCGCCGCGTATCACCTGAAGCGTGGCTATTGCTGCGGGTCGGGATGCCGGCACTGCCCGTATGAAAGGAACTCCGCTGCGGACCAGAACGCGCCGAAGTCCTCCTGACAGGAGCCAGTTCCTTATGGCCGGAAACATGCCGAGCGTGGTATAAATCCACCTCTGCGGCAAACGGGCCCCCGGCTTCCTGAAAAATGGAGGCTTCCCCCGTGCCCGGCGACGCAGGAGCTGAACGTCAGAGGAGGAAAAGATGGGGATCATTGCATGGATTGTGGCCGGCCTGATCGCGGGCTGGCTCACCGGCAAAATCATGAAGGGCTCCGGCTACGGTTTTTTTGTGGACATCTTGCTGGGCATTGCCGGCGCTATTGTGGGCGGATTCATCGCGCGGCATCTCGGACTTGACCCGAGCGGAGGATTCATTTACAGCACCCTGATCGCGATAGGCGGTGCGATCATCCTAGTGGTGATTGTTCGATTGCTGAAGCGAGCTTGAGAGCAGCCCGCCCCTTTTGCAGCTCCATCGCGAACTGGGCGGGCGCCACCGATCTTACTCGGAACCGCCGGTTGAAGACGGCTGCACTGCCGGCGGCGTGGTGGCCGGCGCGGCAGCGGGCTGTGCAGCAGGCTCACGCACCAGCACCGCAAAGCGCGGAAAAGCGAAGCTGCCCCCGGCATCGTCGATGACGTTCAACTGGCACACATATTGCCCTGGCTTAAGTCCGCTGAGCGGTACATCGAGCTCGATGGAGACAGCGTCGCGGCCTTCGACGTTGACCGATTTGGCCTGGACGATCGGCGTTTCGTAGACCTTGGTCGAGCCTTGAATCAATTCGAGGCTGCTGAGCAGGTCAACGCCAGGTTTACTTCCTTTGGGTTCGTTTTCCGCGGCCTTCTCGCGCGATGGGTCGTAGACCTCGTAGAGCAGGTACATGTGCTGGTCCTGCCGGAAGACGTGGCTGATGTTGGGCACGTACTCCTGGCCGTTGTGCACAAGAGGATCGTCCTTCTTGCTCGGTTCGCGCTGCGAGGCGAGCACGACAGAGCTCATCTTGAGTGGAGACTTCTTGAGGTCGGGCAGCGTGACGTCGGCAATGAACGAGCCCATGCGCCCGGTTTCGTTTTCGCGCACCAGGAATTTGATCTCGTACTTGCCTGGCGGCAGGTTAAAACTGGTGTTGTACTGGATATTCTTCTGCCGCGCCTGCAGCGATGCGTCGAGCTTGAGCGGTACGGTTTGACGCACGCGCCCGACCGGGCGCTTGGCCTCGTCAATGACTGCGCCGATGATGTCGAGCGTGGCCTTGTCTTTATCGCCGCCCTTCACAAATGGAATTTGCGAACCGGGCACGACGAGCGAGACCGGCATGTAGTAGCGGTTGGCATCGAGACGGAAGTACATGGCGTCCATGTAGACAGCGATATCCGTCGCGGGCAGATCGCTGGCCAGTTCATCCTGCAGTTCCTGTTCGCGGTCTTCCTTGCCGGAGTGCTTGAAGTCGGCGGGCGCGTAATAGCCGGGCCGGAATTCAAGCTTGATGCCGGGACGATCGATTTTGACCAAAAGCTTGCGATATTTTCCGTCGCGCGCCGGATTCGTCGAATGGAATCCGATGGCGTAATAGGCTGAGGTGTCTTTCTGCACCTGAAGGAAGGCAGGCATGAAGTCGTTGGAGTCGAAGAACGCTTTTCCGCCGGTGTCGCTGGAGAGCGTGTCCATCACTTCCTGCGTGTCGAAGTTCTGGTTCATGTTGTTGAGGAGCGCGCCGCCGTTGAAGGCGCCTTGCCCGCGCATGCTGCCGGTGGAGGCGTCGCCCAGCGGCCCGATGGCCTGCAGTCCGCGCGTGTCGACGCTGTAGATGGCCAGGTCAGCGCGGACGGCGGCGTTGATGGCCGCGCGCAGCGAAGCTTCGTTTTCGATGCCGTCGCGCGAAATTCCGCCCGAGAAGTAAAGCAGTGATTTTTTCTCGTTGATCCTGGCCAGCGATTGCGAAATCGCGCGCAAGGCGAAGAGCTCGCGGTCGGTGTTGAGGTCGTTGTACTCGCTCTCGTCGGGCGTGTAGGCGGTGGTGTCTTCCGCCTGGTTGGTGTTGGAGTTGGCGCCCTGCGCAAACCCCTGGCCCTCGGTGCCGTTGTAGGCGCCCACTTCGTTGATCAATGCGTTCTTGTCAGCGGTAAAGTCCTGGTCTACGGTGAGCGTGTCGCCGAGCGAAACCAGCGCGACCAGGTCGGCGGGCTGCATCTTGGTGCGGAGAAAGTCCTTTGCAGCGTCAACGCTGCGCTCGATGTCTTCAGGCTGCATCGATGTGAGGTCGAAGAACATCACGATGAGGCGATGGTTGCGCAGTTCCTCCGGCTTGGCGACCACGACGGCCTTGCTGCCGGTGGGGCCGGCGGCGAGCCCACTCACAGTGGCCTCCTGGAGCGGCGCGGCCATATCGACGCTCTCAAAGTCGAAGGTGTCGATCGTTTGCTCCTTGCCGTTTTCGTAGATCTTGAAATCGCTTTGCTTGAGGCCCTTGACGAGCTCGCCGGTCTTGGAATCGCGCGCCACGACATTGGTCAACACGAGATCGGCGTTGGTCTTGAGGACGAAACCACCCTGCGGAGTAGACGTAACCTGGCCGGGGGTTTGCGCGGAGATCGGTAGCGCGCCGGGAGCAAAGAGCGCGAGGATCGCAATTCCCGAAGCGATTTTTTGGATCAAGCTCGTCATCATATTCTGTTCGCTCGTACCGCCGGCTTTCTAACTCCGCTAACACCGCCAGCTCCGCTAACTCCGCTGCTCTTCAAAACCTGAACCTCGCCATGAACTGAAATGCCCGCATCTGTCCCACGGATGTGACTTCGCCGAATTGCGGCGTGCCTTCCGTGGTGCTCACGCCGTTGTACTGCACCGTGTTAAATACGTTGCTGATGGTGGCGCGAAATTCCATGCTGCGGGTTTCGCCAAGCTGCATGGTTTTCGAAAGCGCCATGTTGTTCGAGATCGTTCCCGGCCCCTCGATTGAATTGCGCGGCGCGTTGCCGAAGCCGTTGCAAAATCCCTGGGTGGGCGACGGCTCTGTGTACGCCGCGGTATTGAACCACTGGTGCAGCGTGCCGCCGCCTTCGGTAATGGAAGTTCCCGGCGTGCGATTGACGCGCAGCGAGCCCGCGGTGCCGCACTCCACGTTGGTGGTGTTGAACGTATAGGTCGGCGTGAGCCACGCGCCGGTCGCGAAGTCAAAACTGCCGGAAACAGAAAACCCCTCAAGAATGTGCGAGCCCACGCCAGTCGTGACCCACTGCTTGTCAGGACCGAAGGGCAGCTCGAACAAGTAGGTGCCAGTCACCTGGTGGCGCCGGTCAAGCACGGAGTTCCCTGCCTCGGCCGCAAGATCCTGCCAGTCCTGCACCACCGATCCACCGCTTCCGTTGACCGACGTGGCATCGTCGATGGCGTGCGAGTACTGGTAATTTGCGCCAAGCGCCACTCCATGCTCCAGGCGCTTATTCACGCGAACCGTTGCGGCGTTCATTTTGTAAAAGGCTTCGGCCTCGTCGTAATTGAAGACCAGGGCCGACGGGTCGGTACCGACGCTGTTCGGCAAGGCGCGCGGCGCAAGCTTCACGTCGAGGTGGTTGGAGCGCGCGCCGTTGTAGCCGAGGTTCATCACGATGCCCAGCGGCAACGATTTTTGAATGTCGAGGTTCCAGGCCATCACGTAAGGCAGTCCATAGTGCGGGTTGAGCGCATAGTTGCCGACCGTGGCAGGGGCGGGAAATCCGTTGGCGAGCGTGAAGCAGGTCGCTGTCTGAATGCATGCCGTGGACGGGGTGTTGCCGACTGCCTCCTCGTTGGTTTGTTCATTGGTGAAGGGCGGCTGGTGCGCCATGGTGGTGGCGAAGCCGGCGTATTCGCCGACGGTGTAGTTCATGCCGAAACCGGCGCGCACCACTGTGCTTTTGACCTTCGGCACGCGCCAGGCGAGCCCCACACGCGGCGCAAAGGCCTTATGCCAAGGATAGACAAGCGAATCGGGCAGGCCGGAAGCGCCCGACGCGACTTCAGTCTCGCTGGTGAAACCCTGGTCAGGATTGGTGAGAACCTCGGCCAGGCGTCCGTACCTTTCCGTGTAGGGAGCGAAGAACTCCCAGCGCACGCCGTAGTTGAGCGTAAGCGAGGGGAGCACGCGCCAGTCATCCAGGGCATATGCATCGTAGACGTTGTCGCGCAGATAGCTTTTGGCCACCGAAGAATTCAACGAGGTAGCTTGCGGAAGACCAAGAAGAAAGTCGGCCAGCGACGAGCCTGTGCCTTGCACAACCTGCGGGCCATTCGGCGTCTTCTCGATCTGCTGCGTGAAAAGCCCAGTAAAGGTAAAGCTCCCCGTAGCGTTGCTGCCGGCAAGGAAATCGCGGTGAATGCGGCGGTAATCGCCGCCAAAACGCATATTGTGCTTGCCGTGAATCCAGCTCAACACCTCGGAGAAAGAGATCGTCTGCGAGATGGAGAAGCTGGGCTGCGTATCGCTGAGACCCTGAATGTTGCTGAGCGAAATGGAAGGCACACCGTAGTTGAGGGCGACGTTGTTGGGAACGGTGATGCCGCCGGCCGCGGCAGGATCAATGGAAGTGTTGGTAAAAAAATTGATCACATGCGCGTTGCTGCGATTCCAACTGGCGTTGGAGATGCTGGTGAACCGGTGATAGCCGACGGTGTAACCGGCCTGCACTGAGTCGGAATCGGAAGCGCTCTTGCCGCCCAACTGCGGAAAGATGTTCACGCGATCGGAGGCAGAGTGCGCCCAGTTGTAATTGAGGTTGATGCTCTGGCGCAGTCCCTGTTTCTGCGAACCACCGCGACGCCCGAAGCCGCCCATTCCGCCGCGGCCGCCCGGTTGCGTGGCGTTGGCGCCCAGGCTGCGCATGTAACGGACGCCGGCCTGCGTGGTGTTCGATTGCCCGGTGGTGAGCAGGTGGTAGTTGTTGTTGAGCGCGTTGCCCGCGGGAAGATTCGGTTCAGGGTAATACCCGAGCAGCGCCTTGGCCTGCGACGCGATGCGCAGCGGCGGAATCACGTTGGGTGTGCCGTTATACGTGAATTGCTGCGACGTGGTCGGGTCGAAGATCGGCGACAATCCCGCCGCGGAAAAGTCGCCGGCGCGCTCCGCGTCGGTGGGAACGATGGCATAAAAGTCGTCAGGAGTGGATGAGCGCGTGCCGGAGAGCGTGAGGAACATCGTGTCTTTGCCGCTGGGTTTGGTGAAGTGCGGAATATAGGGCGCGGTCATGAAGGTGAGGCCGAAGCGGTTGGAACCGTTGGCCGGCTGCTGCTGCTGCTGGCCCTGCAGCGAGAACGGCAGCGCATTGATCGCCGAGTTGCTGCCATCCCAAAAGACGGCGCCGTGCGGCTGTGCGGGATTGAAGCCGCGGAAGTTGCCGCGTCCGCCGCCCCCGCCGCCGCCTCCACGACCGCCGAATCCCCCACCGCCACCACCACCACCGGGGCCGCCAAAACCGCCGCCCCCGCCAAACCCACCGCCGCCGAAGGCTCCGCCGAACCCACCACCACCGCCGAAGCCGCCAAACAATCCACCCTGCCCGGCAAGCGCGCTGTCAGCGCCCTGCGGACCTTGCCCGGTCAATCCGCCTTGCATCCGGGTCGAGTCCGCCGCATCGCGCGCGCGGTCCATATCGAGTCCCGCCAAAGAGCTCACCTGGCCCGCCTGGCCGGTGATCGAAACCGACTCGTCGCTGAAGTCGGAGTTTTGGGCGATCGATGGCAGCGCCGCGCCGCTGGCGCCCACCGTGCCCGCTCCCGTATCGGTGTCGGCGCTGAGTGAGTTCATCAGACCCACGGTCTCCGGTGCATTTCCGGCCAACTGCTGCAGATCCTGCCCTTGCGCGCTTTGCCGGGCTTCAGCTTGCGCTGCCTTCTGCTCCTGTTCGGCCTGGCGCGAGGCTAGGATGAGCTGGAAGTTCACCAACTGGTCGTGACTCGTAGCGTTGAGTACGGCCTCCTGGTCTCCCTGGGCGAAAGCGGCAAACTGCGTTCGAACAACGTAACGGCCATTTTGCGGAATATTCAGTTGCCACGCGCCGATGATGTCGGTGGTGGTGGAGTAGCGCTTTCCGGTCAGAGTGTTTTGCGCCGTGACGGTGACGCCGGGAAGCGGAATGTTGCCGCTCTTTACGAATCCATGCAATTTACCGCCGGCCGCGGGTTGAGTGGATAGTGTTGCCGCTGGTGATGATGGCTGCGCCGGAGCCTGACTTGCGGGAAGCTGCTCATTGGGAGCCCGGTTTGCGGGAGCCGAGTTCGCCGCTGGTCCAGTCGTCGCGGCCGGCGAAGCGGCCGACTGCACGCTCGATGGCGCAGCCGGCGCCCCGCCTTGCGTCGGAGACTGCGGCCACCCCGCCAAGCCTCCAGCAACAAGAACCCCTAGTGCACACGCACGCCTCACTCCCGCCGCCAGCATTCAAACTCCCTGCCATTGTTTGTTCTTATTTTTTACTGCATTCAGTCTGACGGATCAGGCGCCCTGGAGGTTTACGAATGCGGCGCGGCCGGGCTCGACTGCGAAGCGGCGAAGGTGTTGGTGGATGAGTTGACCGGAAAGGTAACCCGTCGCTTGCAATCCGGGTCGCCCCATGTTAACTCTTAAGCTAATAGTTTCCTGATAGCTACCACGCCGGTAAACGGTGGTCGCATCGGAGAGGACGTCAGCGGTGATCAAGATCGGCACGACGATTCGCGCATACCGGCTGCAAAAGGGATTGTCGCAAGGCGACATTGAAAAGAAAACCGGTTTGTTGCGCTGCTATCTTTCGCGTGTGGAGAACGGCCACACCGTTCCCTCACTGGATACGCTGGCTAAAATCGCTCACGCCCTCGATCTGCCCATCGCGCAGTTCTTTGCCAGCGACACGCTGGCGCGGCAGATGAACGCGCAAAATCTCTCCGATGACGAATTGCGGTTCCTGACACAGCTCCGCCGCTACTCCTCGAATTTGAATGAAAGCGACCGCAAGCTGCTGCTGGCCATGGTGAAGAAGTTCGCCGCGACGGCGGTGCGCTAATACCGCTAGCTCAGATGCGCTTACACATCATTGCCCAAGTGAAAGATCGGCTCGACGCCTTTGCCGCCGGAGAGTAACGCCTGCTCTTCGTGCGGTTCGAGAGGCTTGTAATTCTGCGCCACATCCATGGCCAGGCGGAAGTAGCGCTCATCGCCGGGCGGGATGGCCGCGGTAATGGGATGGCCGAGCGTCCAGCGCAAACCCATCGATGCTTCATCGGGAAATCCCGCGGGCTGGTACCAGCACTTGGGTTCGGGATGATTTTTCTGTTCGCCGGCCGGCCAAACGGATTTGGCCATGCTTTTCAGGCAAAGAATGCCCATCTGTTTTTCCTGCGCGCGCTTGAGGATCTGTAATCCGAAGTTCGCCTGGCTCACCAGCACCCAGTTCAACGGAAAAAGAACCGTGTCGAAGTCGTAGCGGTCCAGCGCAGCAAGCGCCGTCTCAACGGAGTGCACGGAGAAGCCGATGAAGCGGATCTTGCCTTCTTTCTTCGCAGCCTCGAAGGTCTCGATCGCCCCACCGGGCCCGAGCACCTTGTCTAGATCGGTCATCTTGGTGAGGGCGTGGAACTGGTAGAGGTCGAGGTGGTCGGTTTCAAGCAGCTTGAGCGAGTTTTCAAGGTCTGCGCGCGAGTCGTCTTTCAAGCGGCCGTCGGTTTTGCACGCCAGAAAGCATTTGTCGCGGTAGGGCTTGAGCGCCGGACCCAGCCGCTGTTGCGCGTTGCCGTAGCTCGGCGCTACATCGAGGTAGTTGATTCCGCGATCGACAGCTTCCGAGACAATGTTGACGGCGGCCTGGGGATCCTCATTCATCACCACGATTCCGCCGAAGCCGATGATGGAGAGATGCTCGCCGGTCTTTCCAAGTGGGCGGCGCGCGATCGGCTTTGAGGGCGTTGAGGGTTTTGCATCGGATGCACGTATGCCTTGCGCCGATGCCATGGCTGCAGCAGTAATGGCGGCTTGTTTCAGGAAATCACGGCGTTCCATGGTCTGCCTCCTTCAGTGGAATCAGACGAACGGTATCCGCTGGTATTTTCGCACGGAGCTGGGCAGAGCGGCGACGTCAGTTTTGCGGCGGCAGAAGGTGGGAGATGTAAAACCCGAAGAGCACGAGAAGCATGACCATTGCCGCGATAGCCAGCCGCATGCGCATTTGAAACACGCTGCGCGACGAGCCGATACGCGGCACAAGCGGAGTGGCGAAGAGCAGCCCGTAGCTGAAGCCTCCCAGGTGCGCCCAGTTGTCGATGCGCAGCCCTGAACCGATCACATTCGTCCCGATATTGATGGAAAAGCCGATGGCCAGGTTGATCGCGGCAAAGTATATGACGGACTTGCGCAGCCTTTTCAGTTCGAACTGCGGCACGGGCAGGCGCTTCGACTTGAGAAGAATAATCAGGACGCCAGCAATGCCGAAGACGGCTCCCGAGGCTCCCGCGCCGGCCGGGAAAAGTATGTTGCTGCCGTCGTGAATGGGCCGCAGCCAGTTGTAGAGGGTGGAAAGCAGGTTGCCCGCCGCTCCGGTAAGAATGTACGCGGCAAACAGGCCAAACGAGCCCATCAGCGGCTCGGCCAGCAATCCCAGGTTCCACAGGCACCACATGTTCGTGGCCAGGTGCAGAATGCCGACGTGGACGAACATGGCCGTGACGATGCGCCACCATTCGCCGTAGATGAGCACATTGCCGGCGTTGTCCGCGCCCCAGTGCATGATCTGATCGACGGAAGGACTGAAGGCGCTGACGCCGTGCGTCACCATGGCCAGAAATACCGCGCAGTTGATGCCGACCAGCGTGTATGTGGCTGGCGCAGCGGCCCATCTGCGGCGTGGCCGCGGAGGCGGCGACACATATTGGCCCTCCGGCGGAAGAACCTCCGGCAGGGGAGGCGATGGATTCAAGCCCATATCATCACTCTAAAGCATTTCCGGGTTTTCCCTGTGAACGCTGAGGAAATGTTCCATCGCAGCAGCGTTTCGGCAGCAATCGTGCGCTCCCGGGCTATGATGAACCGCATGAAATATTCGCATCTTGCGCTTATCGCCGCTGTGCTGGCGTGGCCGGGTGTTGGCGCTAACTGGGCAATCGGCCAGAACACCGTATCGGATGAGCGTGTTGCAGCCGCTCCGATCGACGCCTTCCACTCACGTTTCGACGCAGAGCTGAGCCGGCACGGAATTGTTGGCGGTGGATTCGCGTTCGTTCATGGCGCGGGTTCGGCCACACAGTTCTTCCAGGGCGAAGCAAACGTTGCGACTCACCAGCCTGTGGATGCAGAAACGAGTTACAACTGGGCCTCCATCACCAAGACCTTTACCGCCATCGCCATTCTGCAGTTGCGCGACCGCGGCCGGCTGTCGCTCGATGACCCGGCGGTTCGTTACGTGCCCGAACTGCGCGAGGTCCACGATGCCTACGGGCCCATCGATGCCATCACCATCCGCGAATTGCTGACGCATAGCGCCGGCTTCAGGAATCCGACCTGGCCGTGGGACTGCGACGACAGTTCCAATTGCGATTGGCAGCCCTTTGAGCCGACGCGCTGGAGCCAGGTTGTCGCCATGCTGCCTTATACGCACATCGCGTTCGCGCCGGGCAGCCGCTGGAGCTACTCGAATCTCGGGTACATATTCCTCGGCCAGATCGTTGAACGGCTCAGCGGAGACGACATCGAGGTCTACATCGACAAGAACATCCTGAAGCCACTGGGGATGACCGCGAGCTACTTCGATCGCTCGCCGTACTTTCTCGCCGGTCACGTATCGGCGAGCTACGTCCGGACGGGCGGCAAGCTGGTTGCGCAGCCTTTCGATTTTGATACCGGAATCACGGCGGCCAACAGCGGGCTCAAGGCGCCGATCCCCGATATGGTGAAGTATTTGCGCTTTCTGATCGGCGACACGGCGAATCCGATTTACGACATTGTGCTCAAGCGCAGCTCGCTCGAGGAGGCGTTGACGGGAGTGCTGCCGGCCGTCGAGCCTGGCCAGGCTCCCACCGCCTACACCTCCGGAGCGAATGGAGCGCAGCCGAAGATGGGCCTGGGATTCTTTGTGATGGAAGCCGGCGGCCACCGGTACATCTACCATGACGGCGACCAGGGTGGATTTTCGTCGGAGCTGCTTGTCGATCCTGAAGGGCACAGCGCGAGCATTCTGGCTGTGAACACGACCGACAGCGGCGAGCAGGCGCCGACGCCAGAGCTGCATCCCAAATCAAACACCGAGCCGGAACCAGCCGCCGATTTGCGGACGACACTGCGCGGCGTGCTGCTTGACAAGGTGTATCCGGGTTACGCGAAGAAGTGATCTTCAACAGAGCGCGCGGATTTGTTCACGGGCTCACCGTTTAATCTGGAATTTGGTCAGAGCCGCGGCGCGATTGCGTCTTAAAGCCAATCCATAAATTCGGGAGCGAAATGGTGAGTCTGGAGGAGAAAGCAAGCGGAACGGGTGTGAAGCCAATTCGAAGAGCGCTGTTGAGCGTGACGGACAAGACGGGCCTGGTCGAGTTTGCGCGCGCGCTCAAGAGCTTCGGGGTTGAGCTGGTTTCAACCGGAGGAACAGCGAAGGCGCTGCGCGAAGCCGGCCTCGCGGTAAAGGACATCAGCGAGCTGACTGGATTCCCAGAGATGCTCGACGGCCGGGTGAAGACACTGCACCCGCGCGTGCACGGCGGCCTGCTTTACATCCGCGGCAATGCGCAACACGAGGCCGCCGTGGCGGAACACGGCATTCAACCCATCGACATGGTGGTGGTGAACCTCTATGCCTTTGAAAAAACTGCGGCACAACCGGGTGTGGCCTTCGGTCACCTGATCGAGAACATCGATATTGGCGGGCCGTCGATGGTGCGGTCGGCGGCAAAGAATTTTGAGGATGTGGCAATCGTGACGCGCGTGGCAGATTACCCGGTGCTGATGAACGAGTTGAAGGCCAACGGCGGCGGGCTGAGCCGCGCGACACGGTGGCGGCTTGCGAAACAGGCGTTCGCGCTGACCTCCGCGTACGATGCGGCCATTGCAAGTACGCTGGAGCGGATTGCGGAGCCAGCTGCGGCGGAGGCCCCCGCGGCGATCAGCGACGCGGAGCTGCCCGCTACGCTGCGCATCAATCTGCCGCTGGCCCAGGCATTGCGCTACGGCGAGAATCCGCATCAACGCGCTGCGCTCTATGCCGATGGCAGCGGCTTGGGGATCGCGGGCGCCACGCAATTGCAGGGCAAGGAGTTGAGCTTTAACAACCTCGTGGACCTGGACGCCTGCTGGGAGCTGGCGCAGGAGTTTGACGAGCCTGCCGTCATCATTGTGAAACATACCAATCCCTGCGGCGCGGCGACCGGCGCGACGATTCTCGAGGCGTATCAGAAAGCTCTTGCATCCGATCCGGTCTCGGCTTTTGGCGGTGTCATCGGGATCAATCGCGAAGTGGATGGAGCCGCGGCGGAAGAGATTGGCAAGCTGTTTGTCGAGGCCATCGCAGCGCCGGCATTTTCAGCGGAGGCGCGTGAACGATTTGCCGCGAAGAAAAACCTGCGGCTGGTGGATGTGAAATCCGCGCCGGCGAAACCGGTGGTGAAGCATGTGTCGGGTGGATTGCTTGTGCAGGACGCCGACACCGGGCGCGTGACCGAGTCGGAGCTGAAGGTGGTCACGTGGCGTCCGCCCACCGCCGAAGAATTGCGCTCGCTGCTCTTTGCGTGGCGCGTGTGCAAACACGTGAAGTCCAATGCAATCGTCTATGCGCGCGACGGCCAGACACTGGGCGTGGGAGCGGGTCAGATGAGCCGCGTGGATGCGGCACGATTCGGCGCGATGAAAGCCGTACTGCCGTTGAAAGGCTGCGTGGCGGCATCGGACGCATTCTTCCCCTTTCCCGATGGCCTTGAAGCTGTGGCCCAGACGGGCGCGACGGCCGTCATCCAGCCGGGAGGCTCGGTCCGCGACGAGGAAGTGATCGCGGCTGCGGACAAGCTGAATTTGGCCATGGTCTTTACGGGGATACGGCACTTCCGGCACTGAAGTAATATGCGGCAGCTACGGAATCCGACCGGCATATACTTTGCGGGCCGTTACGACTCTGCTCACCTTGGCGAAAATCCCAGGATTGGGCCGCGCATTTGCGACGAATGACGCGTAAAATCGTCTGTAACAGCAGGCAGAGTTGCTCAGGACGGCTGCCTGCGCCGCGTTACAGTTTCCTGAGAACATTTTGACGGTTCTCCGGCTGGGAGCGTGGGGAATTCCCTACATGATGAAGAAAAACCTTGCATTGCCGACCATTGGGGTCAAGTTTGCCGCCGCCCTCCTGGTGTTGACGCCGCTTCTGCCCCTCAGCGCCCAAAACGCCCCCGCCAGCGGAACCGCGGCCACCTCGACCGAGGGCCAGGCGAAACCACCGGTTGCTTCGCCCGCACAAGCCGCCTCTGCCAAGCCCGACCAAACAGCTCCCGCGTTGAATCAAAACAGCCTGGCGCCGATGATGGCTACGGAGTCAAAGCGCGCGCAGGCCTACTATCACCTTGGACTGGCCAGCATTTATGAGGACGACGCAGTTTCAGAGGGTCGGACCGACGAGGCAAATAAGGCGATTGAAGAGTACAAGATGGCGCTCAACGACGACCCGGATTCAACGGAACTGAACGACGGGCTCGCTGATCTCTACTTCCACATACCGGGCCATGAGCATGACGCCGAGGTGGCGGCGCGCGCGGAGGTCAAGCGCGATCCCAGTGACATTGACGCCCACCGTCTGCTGGGTCGGATTTATTTGCGCGAGCTCGGCCAGGGAGAAAACGGCGTTTCCTCCACGTCGCAGCCCGGCAACGTGCTCGATGAAGCGATTGCTGAATTCGAGAAAATTGTGGCCCTGCAACCCAATAGTGTTGAAGACCACATGGTGCTGGGTCAGCTTTACAGGGTCAAGCACCAGCCCGATAAGGCGGAAGCGGAGTTGAAGACCGCCCAGGCCATCGAGCCCGAGTCAGAAGAAGTGGTACTGAACCTGGCGCAGCTCTACGCCGAGAGCGGGAACCTAAAGCAGGCAGCGAAGGTGATCGAGGATGTGCCCGTGGACGGGCGCTCGCCGAAGATGGAGTTCACCCTTGGCGCCCTCTATGAGCAGATGAAGAAGTCAAACGACGCCATCGCCGCATATCAGCGCGCAGAAGAGATGGAGCCGGGCGATCTTCAGACCATGGACGCGCTGGCGCAGGCCTTGCTGAGTGACAACCAGCTCGACGAAGCTCTCAAGGAGTACAAGGCTCTGGCCGAAGCGGATCCCGACAACTCGCTCGACGCCCTGGTCCACATCGGCGAAATCCAGCGCCGCCAGGGGAAGTACGAAGAGGCCCTGGCTACCATCCGCAAGGCGCGGAAGATCGATCCGACCTCACTCGAAGCAGGCTTCAACGAGGGGCTTGTGCTCGACATCCTGGGCCGGCTGGATGAAGCCGCCCAGACCTACCAGAGCTTGCTCGACCAGAACACACTCACCCACGCCAACGGCGCCTACACCGACGAAGAGAAGAACAATCGCAGCATCTTCCTTGAGCGGCTTGGCGGAGTTTACGAGGAACAGAACAAGACCGACGAAGCCATTGGAATTTATCAGAAGATGATTGACCTGGGCGGCAGTTATGCCGTGCGCGGTTACCAGGAAGAGGTCGACGTCTATCGCAACGCTCATCAATTCGACAAGTCGCTGGAAGTTGCGCGAAAAGCTGCGGCTTCCGATCCCAAGGACCGCGACCTGCAGTTGATGCTGGCGGGCGAGCTCGCCGACCAGGGCCACCCCGATGAGGGATTGGCCATGGCGAAAAACCAGTTGAATGGAGCCACTCCCGACCAGCAGCGCGGCGTGTGGGAGGAGATCGTGCAGATCAACGTGCGTCTTCATCGCTGGAAAGATGCCGAGGATGCGTTGGACAAAGCTGAGCCCCTGGCTGTGAAAAAGGATGACCGCACCTATCTCTTCTTTCTAAAAGGCGAAGTAGCCGAACGCCAGAAACACACCGAGCAAGCCGAGCAGTACTTCCAGCAGGCTCTGACCCTAGACCCCGAGAATGCCATGACTCTCAACTACCTGGGCTATATGTGGGCCGACAAAGGGGAAAAGCTGCCCGAAGCGCTCAAGATGATTCGCAAGGCAGTTGACATCGAGCCGATGAACGGCGCGTACCTGGATTCGCTGGGCTGGGTCTACTTCAAGATGGGCGAGTACGAGCTGGCCGAGGACAACCTGCGCTCTGCTGTCAATCGCGATCAGACCGATCCCACCGTGCACATGCACCTGGGCGATCTGTACGAGAAAACCGGGCGCATCCGGCTCGCCGCAGCGCAGTGGGAACTGTCGCTTGCCGATTTTGCCAAGTCGTCGCCCGCCGACATTGAACAAAGCGACGTTGCCAAGGTACAAAAGAAGCTGGAAAGCGCCCGCATGCGGCTCGCCAAAGAAGACAGTTCCGTCGGACAGGTGAAGCAGGAATAATGAGCGGCCCGTTGGCGCTGGCTGAGATTTTCTGATCGGCACAAGAGGCTGTCAGAGATAGACTTCCGGCAATGGCCTCCGATTTTGATCAGGTGTTTGCCCAACTGAAGAATGTCCTCGCCAAGCGACGGGGCCACCTGGCGGTAACTGAAAATACTGCGTCGGTCTTCTCCGTTTCGTGCACGACGCCTTCTCCATTCCCGCAGCACAAAGGCCACCCCATGTGGTTCGGTTCTGTGCGCAAGGGCAAGGCCTATGTGAGCTTCCACCTGATGCCGCTCTACATGAATCCGCCGCTCATGAGCGCCGTTTCGCCTGGCTTGAAAAAGCGAATGCAGGGGAAAACCTGCTTTAACTTCAAGACCGCCCCTGAGCCCGAACTGCTTGCGGAGCTCGGGCAATTGGTCGAGGCGGCCAAGAAAGACTGGACCCTGAAAAAGTTCCTGTGACTTGCACGCAACCCCAATCGAAACAGGCCTATTCCGCGTGCGCCTGGGCGGAAGCCAGGTAGCCGTCCACGTTTCCCTTATCGACCAATGCCGTGCCGGTATCGACAAAAACCGGATAGGGCGCGAAGGCGTCGGTGCTGAAGTCCTTGTTGAGCTGCGACGGCGGAGAGTGAAAGATCTCGTCCAGCGCCTTGAGGCCCACGTAGCCCATCGTGAAGGGCTTTTGCGCAATGGTGGCGTCGATCACTCCGTCCTTGATTGCCTGCAGCGTATCCGGGTTCACGTCCCATGCGACGAGTTCGCGGCTGGTGTCGCTGGTGCGCTTGATGGCGTCAGCCACCATTTTTCCCGATACTGAGTCAAGGCAGACAAATGCGTTGATTTTCTTGTCGCCTGTCTGCGCCATCAGTTGCTGGGTTCTGTCGAAAGCGGTCACCGCCGCACCTTTGATGTCGACTACTTCAGCAATCTTGATTCCGGGCTGGCTGGAAAACACATCCTTGAAGCCCTTCAGGCGCTCTTCAGTGTTGGGCTGTCCGGCAATCGTGAAGAAGACGACATTGCCTTTGCCCGCGAGCTTCTCCGCCACGCGGCGGCCGCCCAGCCTGCCGGCCTCAAGGTTATTGGTGCCGATAAAGTAGAGCCGCTTGCTCGTCGCGGCATCGGAGTCAAATGTGATTACCGGAATGCCGGCGACCACCGCCGCGTCGATCTCCGGTTGCAGCACGCCCATGTCAGAGACTGAAACCAGGATGCCCTTCGGTTTGGCGGCAATCGCGTTCTGAAGTTCAGTTCGTTCACTCTGCGGATCGTAGTTGTCGGGCCCGGCCACTTTGGCGGTCACGCCATAATCGGCGGCAGCCTTCTTGAATCCTGCGACGGCCGTCTTCCAGTAAGAAGACGCCATGTTTGACCCAACCAGGTAGTACACCTCTTTCACCGAGTGCCTTTCGCACCCCGGAATCAACACCATGGCCAGCGCCGCCAGCGCGAGCGAAATTCCCGAAATGCCTTTGACCGGTTTCATTTGACCCTCCCCTTGAATTCCGAATCCACCGCAGGCGACGCGTCCGATTTGACGCCTGCGCCAGTCCCTAAAAAAATCCGGCAGGATAGTACTCCCAGAGCGTTGGGCTTGTCCATCCTCCGGCACGAAATTGCTTTTATAGCAGTGCCGGCCGGCATGAGCCGGTGATTGCGAACACAGAAATGCGGCCGCCGGCGCGAGTCATCCCCATTTGCGGTATAACCAGACGTGAGATATTCGAGCGGTTTCGGGAATCACAGCCGCATTCATGAGTTTGGAAAAACAAGAATCCGGAGCGAAATTACCCGCAGGAATTGCCGTTTGCGGCGGCGCGGAAAGCGAACTGGCAAGCCGGGTGCACGCACAGCCGCCGCACCCTTATCGCACGCCGTTTGCTCGTGACACTGCGCGCGTACTGCATGCTCGCGCCTTTCGCCGCCTGGCCGGCAAGACACAGGTCTTCACGCGCCTGCCTGCCGAGGGGCTTTCCGACCACTTTCGCAGCCGTCTCACACATACCCTCGAAGTGACCCAGATCTCGCGCACGGTTGCAGCGGCCCTGGGCCTGAATGCGGAACTTGCCGAAGCACTGGCTCTCGCACACGATATCGGGCATCCACCCTTTGGCCACGCCGGCGAGAAGGCTCTGGACCGTGCGCTCCGCACGCATGGCCTCAGCTTTGACCATAACCTTCACGCGCTGCGCATCGTCACGTGGTTCGAGGAGCGTTATCCCGGGTTTCGCGGGCTGAATCTCACCCTCGCTGTTCGCGAAGGAATTGTGAAGCACTCGCGCGACTACAGCGTTGCGGATCATCCAGAGCTCGCGGAGTATTTTCTTGACGAGTTTCCGCCGCTGGAAGCGCAATTGATCGACCTGGCCGATGAAATTGCCTACCTGACCGCCGATCTTGACGACGGGCTCGATTCTGGAATCCTGGTACTCGACCAGGCGCGCGAAGCGTCACCGCTTTTTCGCGAGTTGCACGATGCCGCGCTAGCCAGGTACCCCAAGGCGGCGGGCAAACTGGTGGTGTACGAGACCCTGCGACGGGTTCTGAACGCTTTTGTCTCGGACCTGATTTGCGAAGTGCGCGTGCGCGTGAACGTCATCGGTACGACAACGCTCAACGAGATTCGGCGCGCTCCACAAAGGCTGGCCGCACTGAGCACGCCGATGGAGGGCGAGCGTCTCGCGATCAAGAAATTCCTCTATGCGAGCCTTTACAACTCGCCCGGGCAGGAACATGAGCACGAGCGCGCGGAAGAGGTGGTCGCGCAGCTATTTGCGATCCTGATGGCCGATCCAGGCTTGATGCCGGAAGATCACCAGGCGCAGATTCCAACCGAGGGGTTGGCGCGCACGGTGGCCGACTACATTGCCGGCATGACAGACCGCTACATTGTGCAGTTGTGGGAGCGGAGTGCGCCGAAGGCGTGAAGGTTCGCGGGTAGATCATTTACTTCGCCGGGAGAAACTCGATCCGGGCCAGATCTTCGACCGACTTGAAGCCATAGTCGGCGGTGACGAGCACATGATCGGGTGAGCCCATCGCAAGCTCAAGAGCAAAACTGTCTGCGTAGGCGATGTTGCGATCGACCTTGAGCCCAGCGGCGCGCACCGCGCGTTCGGCTGTTGCTGAAACAATCCGCGCCTCGCTCGGCAGGAGGTTGCTTAGGATGCGAGCTTCCTCCGAAGCGCCAAAATGCTTGCGCAGCTTTCCGGCGATCTCGCCCCATTGCGCGGCCGAGATGCAAAGTTCCGCCTGCAAGCTCGCGCAGGCACGGAGAATCTCGTCAATTTGATCGGCGCCTGGTCCGTCATCGAGGTATCGGAGAGCTGCTGAAGAGTCCAGAACATACGTCGTCATCGAACGGTCTTACCAGCCCTCTTCTTTTAGCTCACGCTCGCGCTCACGGCGCCGGTCTTCGAGCAGTTCGTCACACAGCGGCGGCCCGCCCGCGGTGATGCCTCGCATCTTCCTGATCAGCTCAAGCTTGGCCACCAGGGTTTCGGGTTTCAAAATCAGCTCCGGTCCCTCCCGGCGGATGGCGACTCGCGTGCCGGGCTGAATCCCGAGTGATTCTCGAATTGCCGCCGGAATCACCAATTGCCCCTTGCTGCTAAATGTCGCGTAGACCGGTTCGTCGCGTTTGGGCTCTTCGAGTTCCATGGCTTACATGTTATCAAAGGTAAGACATTTGGACAATAAGTAAGATATATTTCCATAGTCTTACTTCGAGGAAGCGTCTTACTGAACGGTCCCCTTCGGCCGCAGACGCCGCAAATCGAGGGCGCACTGCACTGCATTTTGCGCGTGCAGGCGCAGATTATCGGCGGCGGCCCATAACCACCAACGCGAGGTCGAACCGGACTTGCGAGCCGTAAATTCCGGACGCAGCCGCACCAGGACGTTGTCCTGCCCGGTGGCTGCCAGGTTCGAAGGCGAATCCGTGTCTTCAAGGATCAAGTCGATGTGCTCGCCGCTCAGAGCTTCTTCGAGAGTCGCGATTTCGACTCCCCGCTCCAGCTCTACGGCGATGGAAAAGGTAAGCCCGTGAAAGACCGGCGCCTGAATTACCTGGAGGGCGAACGACGGGCCGCGGCCTGCGGTGAGTGCTTCGTACTGACGGCGAATCCGGGCCTCCAAGGCAAGCAGGCTGACGGTGGCGCTTTCACCCATGCCGCAGAGCAGATTGTAGGCCGCCTGGGCATCGAAGACGGCCTGCGGCAAGGATTGAAAGCTCAGCAGGTTGACTGTCTGCTGGTGTAATTCGTCCATGGCGGCGCGGCCAAATTCGCTGGCGGGCTCAAGCACAGTGGCCGCGGCAAAGCGAATGGGAGCGGCATGGTGCAGCCGATCGAGGAGCAGCGCCAGGGTAATGACCGCGGGATGAGCAGGCACCACCGCAGGCGTGAACAGATCCACGGCTGCAGCTTCGGTTCCGAGCCACGGAGCGCGTACCAGAACGCCCGTTTCCTGGTCGAGCGCCCCTGAAAGGTCGAGCACCGTGGAGCCCGAGTGGAGCGCCTGCCGCCAATACCTGCGCGTCAGGCTCTCGGTCCCGCAGAAAAAGGAAAAGTCGGCGTGCTCAAAGGCGTCGGAATTGAGGGCCTGGATGAAGGTGACTTCGTCGCCCACCTGGTCCAACTGGCCCTGCGTGTCGTCCTCGTCGAGCAAAGAAAAGCTGGCAGATTCAAGCGGCGAGTCGGAAAGAACATCCTTGAGCTCGCGGCCAATCAGGCTCGAGGCCCCGGCGATGGCAATCTTGTACACAGGTCTCCTTGTTCGTGGCTGGAAGTTTGTCTACGGTCTCCAGGGATCGGGCTGGGGCGCCACATGACCGGGGTCGGGCGAATTTGTGGGACGTTTGCGCCTGCGCCTCGACCAGCCGTAGGCCGCGCGCGCCCAGATTCCCGAGAACATGTAGGCCAGCGCGCAGAGGAACATCACCACATTCGAATACCGCAGCGCGACGTATCCGATCACCGCCAGCAACACCAGCAACTGGAAGGGATGTCTTCGCGTGAAGTTGATCTCCTTGGCCGACCAGAATCGCCAGGTACTGACCATCAGGAATCCCGTGAGCCCTACGAGGATGAGCCAGGGGATCGCGATGTACCAATAGGGATTGGGAATGCCATAGCAAAGATGCACGCTTGCGGCAACCAGCCAGGCCGCGGCAGGAATCGGCATGCCCACGAAATATTTTCGGTCAGGGCGGCCCGGGTTGCGCGGCTGCGCGTCGTGGCTGATGTTGAAGCGCGCCAGCCGCGAAGCCCCGCCAAGCAGGAACAGGAAGCTGATAAACGCACCGGCCTGGATGAGGTGCATTCGCAGCGCGGAATTCATCGAATCGGGCAGGAAATGAAATCCCCAGACGAATGCGAGCAGGCTGGGAGCCACGCCAAACGTGACCACGTCCGCCAGCGAGTCCAGCTCCTTGCCGAAGTCGGTCGCGGTGTTGGTGAGCCGGGCGACGCGGCCGTCGAGCCCGTCGAATGGGATCGCGAAGAGAATGGCAATCGCCGCCCAGTCCAGATGGAACGCCGAATTGCCGCTGTCGCCGATGGCTTTGATGGTCTCGAAGATCGAAAAGTAACCTGCCCCCATGCTGCCGGCGGTAAACAGCGAAGGCAGCAGATACATTCCGCGGCGCAACCGGGGGTGCGGTTTGCCTTTGGGCCGGGAGGGATCGGAATGATTCATGGGCGGCCTCCGTTCCGAGCCCCAGACTCAGCGGATGCGACCATCACGCCGCCGATCGGCGTCGCTCGCCCCGCCGCAACCGGCTGGGCCACGGCAGCCAGCACACTGGCGCCGCCGCGCACGCGCTGCCCCACCTTGACGCGAAGCTCCGCTGATGCCGGCAGCAGCACATCCACGCGCGAACCGAATTTGATGAGGCCCACGCGCTGGCCGCGCTCCACAGCATCACCCTCCTTCAAGCGAAAGACGATGCGCCGCGCCAGCAGGCCGGCGATCTGCTTGAAGGTGACCTCGAATCCCGCATCGGCGCCCTGGCCCCGCACCGTCACCGTGTTCTGCTCGTTCCGTTCCGCTGAGGCAGGGTTCATGGCGTTGAGAAATTTGCCCTTCTGATATTGAACGTGGCTGAGCACTCCGTTGATGGGCGAGCGGTTCACATGCACGTCAAACACACTCAGGAAGATGCTGATGCGCTGGCGAGGGCCGTCCGGAGTCATCACAGAGGCCGTTTCAGTCACATGCCCGTCGCCCGGAGAGACGACAAGACCGCTGCCGGCAGGAATGGCGCGCCGCGGATCACGGAAGAACCATAGAAAGAACAGGGCCAGAAGGACGGGAATGATGCCCCAGGCCCATCCGCCGGTAAGCCATATCAGCACAATGGCGACAGCGAGCAGACTGAAGCCGTAGATGTAACCGTCGCGAACCATCGTCCCCAACGATTATACGGTGATTTAAGGATTGATCCGGCAGTTGGCGGGTTACGGTGGGCACACTCGACTAGCAAACACCGGCCGGGCGTTCTTTGCGGCAAGCTGCCAAGGAGAAACTGTGGGTTCGGATCTAGGCGATGGCGGGCGCCACGCGGCGCTCCAACGCAAAGATCAGGTCCTTGGCGTGCAGCTTGAGCTTCTTCAGGCGCACCTCTTCGAGTTGTTCATCCTCGGTGAGGTAGGGCTTTTGAAGCAACTCTTCCAAACGCTGGGCGTAGCGGCGATGTTCTGCGTGCAGGCGATCGATCTCATCGCCCAGCGTGGAGCCCTGTATTTCGTCCATCAAGCACCTCCCGGTGCGGCGGTTTCAAGTTAGCCGATATGAAGCCGCCGAATTTCTTAGAACATTTACATATATCGCCAATGCAGGGCAATCGGCAAGCTGGAATTCTCCCAAAAGTAATCGGAGCCTGTGGATTTCAGTTACCAATGCAGTGGCAGGGATGGCTGTCATCTTCTGCCTGTGGCCCTGTGAACCCCGGCAGTCGGAGCAGAGCGCTGTGCGGCAAGGCGGCCTCCGAATCAGCCGAGCCGGAGCTTCATCAGCACCGCGTCAGCCACCGGCTCGGCGTAATAGGCCCTCCTTAGGCCTGTTTTGCCAAAACCCAGCGAGCGGTAGAACCCGAGGGCCGCGTGATTCGAGGCGCGCACCTCGAGAACGATTTCGTGGGCGCCCGCAGCCTGCAATTCGGAGGCGAGCGCGTCAAAGAGCCGGCGGCCGAGGTCTCGCCTCTGGTAAGCTGCGTCCACGGCAATGGTTTCCAATTCGGCCTGCGGCGGCAAGACATTGGCGATAGTAAACCCTTGCAGATCTTTGGTTTGCTGATCGAAAACTACAAGAGCGATGCGGCGGGGAGTGGAGGCGGGATCGAGCGCTGCCAGGTAGGCGGCTTGGGGCCAGTGCGGCGCATCGGGCAGGCTGGCGGCGATCTCCATCACGCGAACGAGGTCAGCCGCGGTCATGGGCCGGATTCGCACGCCTTCTTCCTGAGGACTCACACACCCTTCAATTCCGCCGCGGCCTGCTGCGCAATGACGTCCTTGCCAAAGATTTCGGCGTCGGAGCGGCGCAGGTAGTGGCCGTCTAGCTGGGCCAGGTCAACCCGCTCGCCGGCGAGCAACCGGGGGCCAGCCACGGCGAGCGCATCCGAAGCGAGGGGAGCAGATGTGCTGACGAGTTGCACCTCCGGCCACGCAGACGCCAGAACCCCGGCAGCCTCGTCACAGACGGCCACGCGCTCCGGCTTGGGGATGACTGCTGCAAGTTCTGGGGCGCCGGAGAGCGACTCTTCTGGATCGGTGCCCGGACGCTCAAGCCGCAGAAAGACTTCGCCACGATGCGCATCGAGCGCCGAAGAGGAGACCCCGGACTTTTTCGCCAGCACTTCAAGCCGCGAAACCGCGACAACAGGGACTGCAGTACCCTCGGCGAGACCCTTGACGGCGCTCACGCCCACGCGCACGCCGGTAAAGCTGCCGGGTCCGTTGACCACCACAATGCCGCCGAGATCGCGGACTTCGATGCCGGCCGCCTGCAGCAGATCGCCAACCGCGGAGACCAGCGTCGCCGAATAGGTGCGCCCTTTCAGCTCGATTTGCCCGAGGATTTCGAGGTTTGGACCCGCGAGCCGCCCCAGTGCCACCGCACCCGAAGGCCCGCAGGTGTCGATGGTGAGAATCAGGCTTGGCTCTTGCACGACATCCTCTTACACCGCGGCCAGCGCCTGGTCGAGGTCGGCGATCAGGTCTTCCTTGTCCTCGATGCCGACGGAGAGGCGAATGCGGCCCTCGTTGATGCCCATCGACCGGCGCACCTCCTCGCTGACCGAGCCGTGCGTGGTGGTGGCCGAGTGCGAAGCGAGCGACTCCACGCCGCCCAGCGATTCCGCGTTGGTGAAAATTTTGATGGCTGTGAGGAATCGCGCGGCTTCTTCGCGATTCTTGAGCTCGAAGCTCATCATCGAGCCAAAGCCTTTCTGCTGCTTCACCGCGAGATCGTATTGCGGGTGGCTCTTGAGGCCCGGGTAGGCCAGCTTGCGGACCTTGGGGTGCGTGGAAAGAAATTCCGCCACCGCGCGGCCATTTTCTTCGTGCTGCTGGATGCGAAGCGGAAGCGTCTTGATGCCGCGCAACACCAGGAAGCACTCGAAGGGCGACATGACACCGCCGGCCGCCTTCTGCACAAAGAGGAAGCGCTCCTTGTGCTCGGGCTTGGAGCCAACGAGCACCCCGCCGAGGCCGTCAGAGTGGCCGTTGAGGTACTTGGTGGTCGAGTGCATCACGATGTCGGCGCCCAGCTCAAGTGGCCGCTGCAGCGCAGGTGAAAGAAACGTGTTGTCGACGCTGACTTCGATGCCGCGCGCATGCGCAATCTTGGCCACGCCTGCAATGTCGGTGAGCACCATCAGCGGATTGCTCGGCGTTTCGATGTGGACGAGCTTTGTGTTGGGCTTGATCGCCGCTTCCACGGCGGCCAGGTTGCTGCTGTCCACATATTCGATCTGGATTCCGTAGCCGCTCACGATCTGGTCGAAAAGCCGCACCGTGCCCGCATAGACGTCGCGCGAGCAGACCACATGATCGCCGGCGTGGAGCATCGCCACCAGCGCCGAGATGGCAGCCATCCCGGTGGTGAACGCGTGGCCGCTTGTGCCGCCTTCAAGCGCCGCCACAGCCATCTCAAGCCGGTCGCGCGTGGGGTTGCCGGCGCGGGAGTAGTCCCATCCGCGGTCGCTTCCAATGCCGGTAAGTTGAAAGGTGGAAGAAAGATAAACGGGGACATTCACCGCCCCTGTGAGCGGGTCACAGTGCTGGCCGGCGTGAACGGCAAGAGTCGAGTATTTGTACTGGGACATGAGTTAGCTGCTAGCTCCTGGCTTCTAGCTACTAGCTTATCGTGGCGAGCGGGGACCGCATCTCAAGATCGGTGCGATGGCGTTCTTTGGAAATCGCGGCGCGCCGCGTCCCGCTCAGCCTGGCGCCCTACTTCGTCACTTCCGCCGTTTGTTTCGTCTGGCGCACTGTGGGGAAGTAGCCGGTGCGCGTGCGAACGGTCAGCTTGCCCTTGCCCTGGGACTCGGCCGTCACTTCGATCTTGCGGAAGCCGGGCACGGTGGTGGGCTTGGTGGAGTGGTAGCCGATCGTGTACTGGCTGCGAATATCGCGCGCCACCTCGGCGGCAATCTGGTCCACTTCTTCAATCGACTTGGGGAAGAACGCCATGCCTCCGGTTTCGGCGGAGAGCATCTCGAGCGCACGCCGCGCGTGGCGCACTTCAGCGCGGCTCATTTCGTCGCCGAAGAGCAAGCCAATGGTGTAGATCTCCGGTCCGGAGAGCTCCTGTACGCGGTGGATGGTCTGCTCCAGGTTCAGGCTGGATGCGTTGTCTTCGCCGTCGGTGATGAGGATGAGAACCTGCTTCGGCCGTTTGGCATCGGCTGCGAGCTTGTCTGCCGAGGCCACGACCGCGTCATACAGCGCGGTGCCGCCTCTCGAATCAATGTGCGACAAGCCTTCGCGCAGCTTGTTGATATTCGAAGTCAAGTCGGCATCGATGAATGCTTCATCGGAGAAGTTCACCACGAAGGCCTCGTCCTGCGGATTCGACGCCGAAACCAAGTCGAGCGCGCTCTTGTTGACGGAGGGGCGCTTGCGATACATCGAGCCGGAGTTGTCGATCACCAGTCCCATGGAGACGGGAAGATCGGTGTGCTGAAAGCTGATGATGTTCTGCTTGACGCCGTCTTCGAAGATCTGGAAATCGTTCCTCGTAAGATTCTGCACAAGCTGCGATCCGTCGAGCACGGTGGCATTGAGCACCACCTCTTCCACGTCGGTGTGGAGAAGATACCCTTCGCCCTGCTTGCGTAATGGGCCGGTAGAGGGCGCCGGCGTAACCACATCGGGCGAGCGCACCGGATCGGTGTCGACCGTGAGAGGTGGCGCAGAACCTTGCTGCGCCTGGGCCGCCGGCGCAGGGGCCGATTGCGCGCGCAGCAAAAGTCCGGACGTGATCACGAGAGCGGCGAGAGCCGCGTTATTGCAAAGGCGCATAGTACCCGGTGCGAGCATAAACCGTAAGCGGAGGCAGTCCCGGTGGAGGATTGACCTTCACCCTCACTTTACGCCACTTGCCGTCTCGGCTCAGATCCTTGGGTTTGTAGCCGATCACATATTGATTGCGCAGCTCGGTTGAAATCTTTTCGGCGATATCGCTCATCTCGTCAACGTCATCGACGCGGAAGAGCCGCCCGCCGGTGGAGGAGCTGATGTCATCGAGGAGCTGCGGGCCGGTGCGCTCCTCGGGTGTCGGCGCGTAAGGGTCGAAGATGCCAATGGAATAAATCTCCACATCGGCTTCTCGCACGGCCGCCCGCACCTCGCCCTCGGTGAAGCGCGAGCGGTTGTCGCCACCATCTGAGACGACAAGCAATGCCTTGCGCTCATGGTGGGCATTCTTCATTTTGGCGACGCCGTAGTAGATTGCGTCAAGCAGCGCGGTGCGATGGCCGGCGTGAACGTTCGCCAGGCGCGCCTCGATATCTTCAACCGAGCCGGTGAAGTCTTCAATCAGCTCAGGGCGGTCGTTGAATCCGATCACAAAGAACTCGTCCTGCGGATTGGCGGTCTTGATGAACTGCAGAATCGCTTCCCTGGCGCGCACCAGCTTTGAAGTCATGGAACCGGAGAGGTCGAAGATGATTCCGATCGAGACCGGGGCGTCTTCAGACGCGAAGCTCGCGATCAGTTGCTGGTTGTTGTTTTCGAAGACCGCGAAATCCTCTTTTTCGAGTCCGGTGACGAGACGATTCAGCGGATCGGTAACCGTGACCGGCACCAGCACCATGTCCACATTCATGCGGATGAAAGAGCCAGGATGAATTCTCAGTGATGAGGGGCCGGTTTCGGCAGGTGCTTCGGCGCCCGTGGGCTCAGTGGCAGGAGTGGTCGCGCTGCCGGGAGGCTGCACGTGGACCTTGTTAAGGGGATCCTCCTGGGCATGGGTGCCAACTATGCAGAAAGCGATCGCCAGTGCGCAAATCCACACCCGGCGGAGCCACGCACTGTTCCCGTCCCCGCTCTTTTTCTTACGCTCATGGGGAAGCGACGTCATGCTGCACCCTGGGGTAGAACGCGATAGTAGCACCTTTCGTAAATCTCTGGTGTAAGCAGATTGTAATTCCGATTCACGTCCGGCGCACCTTGCTCGCCACCCCCTTTGCGCACACTGGGATACAATCGTCCGTGGGATGCGAATTTTCCTGCCAAAATGGCAGGCGCTCCCATTCAATCCTCCCCAACGGAGAGCAAGACCTTCCTCATGGCTCGTATCTATCCTTTTCGCGCCTGGCGCTACAATCCTTCTGCCGTGAGCCTGCAAGATGTGGTCACACAACCTTACGACAAGATCTCCCCGTCGATGCAGCAGGCTTACTACCAGCGCAGCCCGTTCAACCTGGTCCGCATCATTCTGGGACTGCCTGAACTCTTTGACGCGGAAAAAGGCGAAAACGTCTATACCCGCGCGGCTCGCGATTTTCGCTCCTGGCGCGAACAAGGCGTGTTGATCCAAGAACATGAGCCGTGCGTCTTTGCCTATGCCCAGCGCTTCAATGTGCCCGGAACCGGCGCCGTGAAAGAGCGGCGGGGATTTATTGCCCTGGGCAAGCTGCACGACTATGCCGACCAGGTTGTCTTCAGGCATGAGCAAACGCTTTCAAAGCCGAAGAGCGACCGGCTGAACCTGCTTGAAGCTACGCACGCGCATTTTGGCCAAATCTTCATGCTGTACTCCGACCCGGCAGGCAGCGTGGACAAGATTCTCTACGAAGGAGCAGGCGCCCCCGATGCTGAAGTGACCGACGAATACGGCGTGCTGCACCGGCTATGGCGCATCAACAGCCCTGCGGCGATTGGCCTGCTGGCGACTGCCATGGACGACAAGAAGCTCATCATTGCCGACGGTCATCACCGTTACGAAACGGCGCTGACTTACGCGAAGAAGCACGGGGACGGGCATACGGCCAAGGGTGAGTTTCGGAGCCAGCCACTGGCGAATCCCGAGGCGTCTGAAGCCGCTGCGATGATGACCTTCGTGAATATGGATTCCGACGGCCTGGTGATTCTGCCGACGCATCGCGTGGTGCATAGCCTTCAAGGCTTCGACCCGGCGAAGTTTGCGGCTGCGGCCGGAGAATACTTCACAGTTGAATCTCTCTCTGATCGCGACGCCGACCGGCTCATCGACACGCTGAGCCGACAGAAAGGTACAGCGTTTGTGGCCGTCACGCGAGGCGGCGAATTCCTGCTGCGCGCGAATCCCGATGCGATGGCGAAGGCATTATCCAGCCTGCCGGAGCGCCAGCGCCGGCTCGACCTGGCGCAATTGCACTCTGTTGTGCTGGAGCGTTTGCTCGGCCTGGATGCCGAGAAGGTCCGCGAGCAAACCAATCTTCGCTATCTGCGCGATGCGCAGGAGGCGGTGGAGCAGGTGCGCAAAGGCCAGGCCGACGTGGCCTTCCTCACCAACCCGGTCACCATGGAGCAGTTGAAGGAGGTGGCCTTCGCCGGCGAGGTCATGCCGCAGAAGTCCACCGATTTCTATCCCAAGCTGCTGAGCGGCCTGACCATCTATGCACTGGATTGAGTAAATGCGTGGACGGATGCGCATTCCGCGACTTTTCTTCTCTGCGTTGTCACTCGAGCGGATGAGGAGAACGGGAAGTCTGACCGCCGCGTTGCTCGCACTCAGCACTCCGATCGTTTTCGCGCAGGCTCAGCCAGCGGAGCGTTTTGTAGTGGTGTTGGATGCAGCGCACGGCGGCGCCGACTCCGGCGCGCGCATCAATGGTCAATCGGAGAAGGCCTACACACTTGCCCTCGGCGTGAGGTTGCGTTCCCTGCTGATGGCCCGTGGAATCGACGTCGTCACCACCCGCGAATCTGACACCACTGTTGATCCCGCCCAGCGCGCGGCAATCGCCGATCACGCCAATGCGCAGGCCTGCCTGAGTTTGCACGCGTCTGAAAGCGGCTCCGGCGCACACGTCTTTGTGTCTTCGCTCGCGTCTGCCCAGCAGGCAGCCATGCTGCCGTGGAAGACAGCGCAGGCCGCGTGGACTCAGCGCAGCGTGGCATTGGCCGGAGTGATTAATTCGGCGCTGACTCACGCGGGCATGACGGTGACGCTGGGACGCATCGCGCTGCCTGCGATTGACAGCATGACTTGTCCGGCAGTCGCAATTGAAGTTGCGCCGGGGCAGTCGTCGGACGGGTCTGGAACCGCCGGCCTGGATGATCCGGACTACCAGGCACGCGTGGCCGACGCGCTGGCCGCTGCGCTGGTCGAGTGGCGATCAGAAGAACGCGGAGGCAGACAGCCATGATCCCGCGCCACCAGACGATTCTGTTCGTTGTTTTGCTCGTCGCATCGATCACGCTGGGCGCCGTGCTGTGGACCACACTGGATCGCGCGCACAAGCGCTTGCTCGCCAGCGAGGAAACGGCGCCAACCCAGGCTCCGCTGGTGGCGCCGTCGGAGCAGGCGACGCTGATGGTGGCTAATGACGCGGATAACTCCGTAACGCCGCGCGTGTTTTCGTTGCCTCTGCCGCAGAACCCGGAAGCCCGCGCGCGCGCCGTGCTGGGCAAGCTGCTCGACCTTTACTCCGCTCCCGGTTCAGGTCATCCCGTGCCCGGGGGGGCAAGCTCAGTCAGCCAGGTGTTTCTTCTTCCCATTGCGGCCAGCGGCGCGAGCTCGAGTGCCGGCGCCGGCCCGGCTGCTGCAAGCTCAAGGCGCGCGGCAGGAAGCAGTTCGACCGGCGGTGATCAACTCGCAGTCGTGAACCTGGCCGGCGTCTTTGTTTCCAGCCATCCCTCCGGCCTTGAAACCGAGACGCTCACGATTCTTTCCATTTGCGCAACGCTTCACGCCAACTTTCCCGATGTCTCCGAGGTCAGGTTTCTTGTCGACGGCCAGCAACGCGCCACGCTTGCCGGGCACGCCGATCTGACCCGCACTTATCTGACCAGCGAAACCGTGCCCACGGAGGGAGCGCATACGTGACGACAGAAACACCAGCCTCAGCTCCAACCATCGGCGTCTTCGATTCCGGCTTTGGCGGGCTCACCGTCCTGCGGGCGCTCATCGAACGCCTGCCGCGTGCCCGCTTCGCTTTCCTGGGCGATACGGCGCGACTGCCCTACGGCTCCAAGTCGCGCCGCACCATTGCGCGCTACGCCGCGCAGAGCGCTCAGTTCCTGGTCCGCGAGCAGGGGGCGGAGTTCCTCGTCATCGCTTGCAACACGGCCAGCGCGCTGGCGCTTGACGCGATCCAGGAAGCCGTCACGGTTCCTGTGCTCGGCGTGATTGAGCCGGGTGCCGCCGCCGCGCGCGCGGCATCGCGCACCGGCGACGTACTGGTGATCGCAACCGAGGCAACTGTTCACAGCCATGCTTACGCTGCTGCCTGCCAGGCCCGCGGATTGCGAGCGCTCGAAAAAGCCTGCCCGCTGCTTGTGCCGCTGGTTGAGGAGGGATGGACCGATCATCCCGTCACGGAAGAAGTGATCGAGATTTATCTGAACGAGTTGCGCGCCGAGGCCGCTGCGCAGGGTATGAATCCTGATACGTTGGTCCTCGGTTGCACACACTATCCGCTGCTGAGGCCGCTGATTGAGCGCGCTGTGCGGCCGGGACGAACAGTGATCGACTCGGCCGAATCGACAGCCAAGGCTGCGGCTGAGCTTTTCAACGGGGGCATGCTTGGTTCGGCACCGGGCGGACCTCCCGGAGGACCGACCGAGATCCGCTGTTTCGCCACCGATTCCGTGGAGAAATTCGAGCGGCTCGGCTCACGATTCCTTGGGCGGCCCGTTGGGCAGGTGGAATTAGTGGACCTGGGCGGCTGACACGGTTACCCCATCCCTTCCGCTCGTTGCCCCATCCTTTTCTGCGTCGGCGTGAGCCGGCGCAGAAAAGGGTGGGAGAGTTGCTCCATCACCGGCCACCCGTACGATCCCCTCGAAAATCGCTCTGGTATTCTGAAAAACGGCGACTCTGCCTTTCCCATTTTCTGGAGCGCACACTCGGAGGATCTCAAACAGCATGATCAATTTGGCGGGCAAAACGGCCGTGGTCTTCGGGCTGGCCAACAAGCGGTCGATCGCCTGGGGCATCGCGCAAAAACTTCACGAGGCCGGCGCCACCCTTGCCATTTGTTACCAGAACGAACGCATGAAGGCCGAGGCCGAAGATTTGATCAACGAATTATCGGGCGCGAGCGGCTTCCAGTGCGACGTCTCCAACGACCAGCAGATTGATGCTCTCTTCGCCGCGCTGAAAGAGAAGTACACGAAGATCGACATCCTGGTGCACGCCATTGCCTACGCGCCTGCCGAAGACCTGAAAGGCGAGTTCATCAATACCAGCCGCGAGGGGTTCCGCATCGCCCACGAGGTGAGCGTCTACTCGCTCATTGCCGTCGCGCGCCGCGCCGTGCCGTTGATGACCGAGGGCGGCAGCATTATTACGCTCACGTACTACGCCGCCGAAAAAGTGGTTCCCCACTACAACGTGATGGCGCTGGCAAAGGCTTCGCTTGAGTCGGCAGTGCGCTACCTGGCATTTGAACTCGGGCCAAAAAACATTCGCGTCAACGCCATCTCCGCCGGGCCAATCAAAACGCTGGCGGCTCGCGGCGTAGGCGCGCTGGGCGACATGCTCAAATCGCACGCCGAGCGCTCACCGCTGCACCGCAATGTGGATCAGCTCGAAGTGGGCGGCACAGCGCTTTACCTGGCCAGCGATCTGGCCAGCGCGGTGACCGGCGAGACGTTATACGTGGATTGCGGCTACAACATCATGGGGTACTGATCCGCTCAGGCCTCGCCGCAGATGGTCTGCACATAGCGGCAATCGCTCTTCCCGTCGGCGCGCCTGAATCCACTACTGATCTCAGGGAGCGCCAGCCGCGACGAGATCAGATTGCGGCCGTGTTTCTTGGCCGCGTACATGGCTGCATCTGCCCGCCGCAACATGTGTTCCCAGCCGCAGGCCGTATCGAGTTGAGCTACGCCCGCGCAGACGGTGATCCGGATCGGCCCGCCCTCAAACGGCACTTCGAGTTCCTCCACAGCCTGCCGCACCCGGTCGGCGATCATCAGAGCCGCCAGCTCGCTTGTGTCCGGCAATAGTACGGCGAACTCTTCGCCCCCGGTGCGTGCAAACGAGTCCTGCTTGCGCAGCAGGGATCTGACCCGGCAAACGAGCCCCTGCAGCGCGCGATCGCCCGCCGCGTGGCCGCGCGTGTCGTTCAATTGCTTGAAGTTGTCGATGTCGATCACAATCATCGACAGCGCGTGGCCGTAACGCATGCTGCGCGAGGTTTCCCGCTGAGCCGCTTCTTCCATCGACCTGCGATTGAGGGCTCCGGTTAACGGGTCGGTGCGCGCCTGCTCTGCAAGCTCCCGCTGCAGCTCCGTGACCAGGAACCACAACTCGCACATCACCATTACGGTGGCGAAAAACGCCGCAGCAGCCAGGGAGTAAACCCATTGCGGATCAGAGTGGGCGTTGACCGTTTCATGCGGGTGCATGTACCGCAGGTTGGTGAGGACTGCGCGGTACGCCGCCACGGCCATTTGCGATGCGACAACCGCAGCCGAAACGCGCGACACCGCGCGGAATGGCGCCTTGCCGTGTTTCCACAACATCCACGAAGAGACGCCGCATACGACCACAAACGGGATGTTGGCGATGTTGGCCGAATATGGGATCTTGAATGGAAACATCACCCCGTAAACCGCCAGAACCGCCCCAATCGCGATCCACGGCCAGCGGCTGCGCATGGGCGTGCGCACGACAAACCAGCGCAGGCCCATCCACTGCAGCATGATCGAGACGAGATAAAGCTCGCTGACGGTGAAGCTGCCCAACACCGCAGGCACTTTGCCCTCGAGCCCTTGCAGGATGAGCTTGGCTAATCCCACAGCCTGCGCGCCGGCAAACCAGCGCATTCCGGTCACGCGGCGGTTGTAACAGGCAAGGATGCCGATGCATACCGTGAACACGGTGACCGAAGCGATATTCGTAAAGAAAAAAGTCCCGTAGTCCATTTCGTGACGCGATTCGGCAGGGATTCACCTTCGTCCCCAGATGTATCGGCAGAAATTCCTCTTTTGATCACTGGGCCATCTTCGAAACACGCTGTAGCGAGTTTCTAATTGGAACAGCAATTGGCATGCGGAATGCGCCGGCACAATTGCGACCGGTTCGCCCTGGCCACTGCGGTCACATGTCCTGGATCTCTGCCCACACCGCAGCCTCGACCGGCAGGCCGAGCTTCATGTTCTCCGCGCGCGTGCGCAGCGTTTGCTCGCCGGGATAGCGCACTTTCACCTGGTGTGCGGCAGCCGGACAGTTCTCGAGCGAGGCCACAATCTCATCGGCAATCTGCGCGGCTCGCGGCGCCGGCCCGAATGCCTCCGGGTTCATGGTTACAAACATTTGTGACACACTCGTCTCGAGCAACGGGTCGGCGGGAATCTGGTGCGTGGCCTCGCCCAGCGACATCATGGCGGCGATCATATCGAGCACGACGGAAAGCCCCGAACCCTTCCAGTAGCCGATAGGCAGCGGCCGCCACGATTTTTCGATGGCCGCCGGATCGCGCGTGAGGTTGCCGCCTGCGTCGAATCCTCCATCGACGGGCAGCATCTGGCCGCGCTTCTTGTAGCTCTCCAGCGTGCCGTAGGAGAACTGCGACATGGCCATATCGAGCACCACCGGGCCTGAGGCGCGAGGCACGGCGATCACCAGCGGATTGTTGCCGATCACCGGCTCTGCTCCGCCCCATGGCGGCAGGTTGGGCATGGTGTTCGTCCAGCAGATGCCGATCACGCCAGCTTCGGCAGCCTGCCAGCCGTAGGTTCCGGCGCGCATCCAGTGATTGGTGTTGGCCAGCGCCACACACCCGATTCCGTGCTCGCGGCCGAGCGCGATCGCCCGCTCCATCGCGGCCAGCGCGTTCAGATTGCCGGGACCCCGGTGACCGTCCCAGCGCTCGAGCGCTCCAAAGCGGGCCACGACTTCCGGCTCCGCAGCGGGATCGACGCGGCCATTGCGAATGGTGGCAACGAAGCGCGGAAAGCGATTGATGCCGTGCGTATAGACGCCGTCGCGTGTGGTCTCGGCGAAGAGGCGTGCACAGGTTTCCGCGCGATCGGCGGAAAAGTTGAGCCTGCGCAGAACGGCGGCGAGCGTTTGCTGGACTTCTTCGAATGGAATACGGTTCATTGGCTCTGCATTGAGATTAAAGCAGCATGCCTGGTGAGTCCCGATGGCGATTGACCTGCAGAATCTCTAGCTCCGCTAACGCCGCCAGCCCCGCTAGCTCCGCTATTCTTTCAGCGTCACCGTGATCTTGCGCGCGTCGCCGCCCTCCGACGCGATCACAATCTCGCCGGTTGCCCGTTTGCGGATGCTCTTGAACTTCTCACCCCACTCCACAATGACCAGCGCGTCGGGCGTGAGCAGATCGTCGAGGCCCAGCGTTTCCAGCTGCCGCTCGCTTTCCAGTCGATAGACATCCAGGTGATAGAGCTTGACCGGCTTGCCGTTGCGCGAGCCCAAATACTCGTGAATCAGCGTGAACGTGGGGCTGGTGACCTCGTCGGGCTCCGCCGCGTCAAGTGCCTGCGCGATGCCCTTCACCAGCGTCGTCTTGCCGGTGCCGAGCTCGCCGCTCAACAGCAAAAACTGCGGCGGCTCAAGCAATTTGACGAGCTTGCGGCCGACGGCAACGGTGTCGGCGCCACTTTGCGTCGTAAACTCGCGGATCTTGCCTTCCGCAGTCGCCGTGGAATTGGTCATTGCTCGGCCCTCATCGAGGATTGTCGCACGCAGTTCGAGTCCGCTGAACGCGGAAACTCGCCGGACGCGTGCAATGCCCCCTGCAACCAAACATAACCCTTTTGGGCGCCGCTCGAAAAGCGATGGGTTCTCGTAGAAAACGCCTGCGCGAGCTTTGCCAGGCAATCCGTAGCCAGAAGCGTGTGCTCATCGCCATCGCGAACGGCCAGATCCGCCGCCAGCCCGTGCAGATAAACCGCCGCCTCTATAGCGCGGGGCACGTCGTCTAGATACTGCGCCAGCAGCCCGGCGATGAGCCCGGTAAGCAGATCGCCGCTGCCGCCCTTGGCCATTCCGGGGTTCCCGGTTGTATTGACGGCGACCCGGCCATCGGGATGCGCAATCAGCGTGCGCGCGCCTTTCAGCACGAGCGTCACGCCGAAGCGCTGGGCAAAGTTGCGTGCCGTTTCGAGGCGATTGGCCTGGACTTCCGCAACGGTGGCTCCGGCCAGCCGCGCCATTTCGCCCGGGTGGGGTGTGAGCACGACGGTCCGCTTGCCTTTGCGCGACAATCTGGCCAGCAACGCCTGCTTGCGGGCAAGAATGTTCAATGCATCAGCGTCAATCACAGCCGGAATCTGGGTGGAAGACAAAAACTCAGCGGTGAACTCGACGGTGCCGCGGCTTTGCCCGATGCCGGGGCCGATGGCGAGCACAGTGATTCCCGCGGTCAGCGCAGCTATGTGTTTGGACTCGATATTCTTTGCAGAGATCTCGCCGGCCGCCGAAGCGGCGAGCGGCCATGTCATCAGCTCAGGCACAAATTGCGCGACGATGGGCAGCGCGGGCGCGGGAACCGCGGCGGTCACTAGGCCTGCCCCCGAACGCAGCGCTGCCAGAGACGTCATGGCGGGCGCGCCGGCTTTGCCACCGGCAGTGCCGAAGCTTCCGCCCACTACCAGCACGTGCCCGAAGTTCCCCTTGTTGGCGGCAGCCGCGCGCGGAGCTTGCGCAAGCTCGAGCGAGAAGCCGGCCCAATCAATTCCGAGAGTCGACACGATCGCCGCATCCGGCGAGCCGATGGGGGCGACGACGATGGGCTGATCCCAGCGGCGGGTCAGTTGCCCGAAGACATGCGCCAGCTTGGGCGCTGTGAAAGTGACGACGGCATCGGC
The DNA here is from genome assembly GCA_963751285.1 of uncultured Acidobacteriaceae bacterium. Classification (GTDB taxonomy): domain Bacteria; phylum Acidobacteriota; class Terriglobia; order Terriglobales; family Acidobacteriaceae; genus Telmatobacter. Next base: position 53,361 of record CAVVUE010000030.1, read on the forward strand.
GGGAAAGACCGGCCCGTCCACTGTGGCGCTGGTTTCGTCGGCCGGCCAGCCGGAAGGCAGATCGACTGCCAGAACTGGCGCATGGCTCGGGCGCAACCACTCGAGCGCTGCCAGCGCCAGGCCTTTCATCGGCAGTTTGAAGCCGGTGCCCAATACGGCGTCCACAACCAGATCGGTGTCGAGTGCGTCGTTGTGCCGAACGAGATCCGCAGGCGAAGCGATGACGTGAGCGCGGCCCTGCATGGGGCTCGTCAGCTCGCGCCAGGCGTGCGCCGCGTCGCCCTTAAGTTCTTCCGGCGCGCCCAGAAGCAGAGTGGTCACATCGAGGCCGGCTTCGACGAGCAGGCGCGCGGTCATCATGCCGTCGCCGCCGTTGTTGCCGTGGCCGCAGAGCACTGTGACGCGCCGAGCACGCGGGAAGTATTGCTGTGCGAAGGTTGCGACAGCAGAAGAGGCCGCGCGCATCAACAGAATCGACGGAACGCCAAACCGCTCCGTGGTGGCGCGGTCGCAGGCCTGCATCTCGGCTGCGGAGAGGACGTGCATCGCCTTCATGGTACAAGACGGCCGAGGATTAAGGGATCAGAGATCAGTCAACAATCGAAGGAGACAAAGGCAACGTGTGCTTGCCGGAAAGCGCGAGCCAATTCCGGCTTATCGCACCAGCCGCGCCTGCAGAATGGCGTGGGAGCTGTAACGGGTAAGGGTGCAGACGCCGGTCTTTTCGCAGCGGAAATGAATGGCGGAAGGAAAGATCTGCCACTCCGATGACAGTGCTCCGCCGGCTCCCATCAGGAACTCGTGGCCACTGTTTGTGTCTACGGTTCCGCGCCCAGGATTATCGCCAACGATCACGTCGTCTCCCTCAATGGCCGCAGACAAATGCTGGAAATGAACAGCTGACAAGCGCCAGCCGGAAGCGAAACGGGAACTCCGGGAGCCGGTTGCAGAACCTCCGGCAATTCCTTCTCTCGCCTCCTTTTCCTGTTCGGCCGAGGTGGGGAAATTGGCAGCGAAATCCCACGCGGCAATACGCTGGTACGCCTTGAGCGGACAGGGCAGCGGGCCCGATGTGTTGATCTCAGCGATCTGGCCGTCTGAGCCTGCCATGTCGCGGATCGTGTCTCCCGCTGCCGTGGTCTTTGGCATCAGCAACTGCGTAGGATCGGGGCGAGAGCCAGGCTGCGTGGGACCGGGGAAGTCAATCTCCTTTTCGCAGGCGACCACTCCCGAGGCGTCGAGCAGGCGGATCACAACAGAAAGAGGATGTGACGGGTTTTCTGCGAGGGCCTGAAAGCCGCCGGCATCTTGCTGGTCGACCGGATCGAGATAAAGGTCGTACGCGGCCTTGTCTTGCCAGCGGACAATAAGGCGGCCGCTCAGACCAGCCTGATCAAATCGGCGATTTCCCAGATCGATGTAGAGAGCCGTGGGCTTCTGTTTGCCGAGCGCGGGGAGGCTGGGAAAAGCGAAAAAAGCGAGCACCAAAAGCGCTATGACCGCTAGGGCGATGGCGCCGATCGTCACAATGCGCAGCAAGGGGGGCGGAGCTGGCTTTTCGGACTGCTGGCCCGGCTGGGCCTCGGCTGCAGCCACCGCACTGCGGAAAGCGTAAAGCTCGTCGTTTCGGGCCTTGTCCGCCTGGGCATTGGAGACGATCTTGTAGCTGCTGACAGGCGCACCTGCTTGCGAGCCGCCGGATGCGCCCATATTGGGATCGAGTTGAACTGCTCCGCTCGCCAAGCAAGTCCCCAATTCCGCGGTTTACATCAAGGTCAGTGTGCTTCTGCCTATACGCATCTTTCAGGCCCGGCGTACCTGACAGTTGAATCCCCCGAAACTCCGCTCCGGCTCTGCAGCTGGGGAGCAAGCCCGGGCAATCTTAGCCATTAAATCATGCGTTGCACGGTACTGCAATAACCACTCTGTGTCATTTGGTAACCAGGTTACTCAGGCGGGAAGAAAGCCGTTTGACTGGCCTCGTCTGGATGCAAATGCTTATTTGCTAGTAACTTCCATCGCGTTATCAGAACTCAATTCTGCCCTGAAAGGCGATCATGCGCGGCGAACCGTCCCCACCCAGACCCACACCCAGCAGGCCGGTCGGCGGCGAGATTGTGCTCTGGAGCGTACCGAATCTGGACGGGATGTACTCACCGGGAACCCCAGCCTGGACACTGCCGGGAAGCGCGAAGTTCGGATGGTTGAGAGCGTTGAATAGCTGCACGTCAAAACGAAACGAAGTCTGCTCCCGTAGCGGAAAGTTGCGCGAAAGGTAGATATCGGAGTCAGTGAAGTGCGGTCCGCGCACGGTGTTGCGCCGTGCATCGCCGAACTGACAGTTGGCCTGGGAGTCTCCACCAGCGCAGGCGCCGGTCGTGGGATCGACGACGGACACAAAAGCATCGGGATTCAGCCATTGACGGGTTCCGGCAATGGTCACACTGGGGAACGGAGTCTTGCGATAAATCGGCTCGCCGGGAACGCGCCGGGCAAACTGGGGTCCGCTGGCTTGAAAAACTCCATTGCCATTGGCCGTGTACGGCTGGCTGAGAACGCTGAAGGGAAGCCCGCTGTGAAGAAATGCCGTCTGAGAAAACGACCAGTCGTGAAACAACGCACGAAGAAATGCACTCTTTGACGAAAACGGAATCCGGACAATGCCGAATGCCGAGATATTCTGGCGCACGTCGTAATCGCAATTGCCGTATTCCCGGTTCAGTTCGCCAGGCAATGGTGACAGAATGCCCTGCGTGGAGAACGACAGCAGACCGCCGTTTGAGACTTCATCGAGACAATGACTGAGCGTGTAGTTGGCGCGTAGGGTGAAGTTGTGGAGCTGCTCGGTGACGCTAGCCTGCAAGCCGGAGTAAGCGCTGCTGGCATCTGTGCGGAACTCATTGACGGCGCCGAATCGCTGGTCGAGCGGATGCAGATACGGGTAAGGCGCAAAGCATCCGTCGCAAACCATCTGGTAGCCGTTGAGGCCCACCTGAAAAGGTTCGTGCAGTCCACGCGTGCCTACATAGTCGATGCGTACGGCGCCTTCAGAGCCTAACTGCCGCTCAATCCCAACGTTGAACTGGTAGTAGTACGGCGTCTTCAGCGCGCCCGTGGGGAACGTGTTCAGGCTGACTGCCAATGGACAGACCGGGGAGGATGCGGCAAGTCCGGCACAAGGCGCGGCGCCGGAGCGGAAGACCGACTGGAACTGACGATTGGCGTTTACGGCAGCATCAGCGGCGCTGCCGGGCACGCCCGGTGCGATGGCGATGCCTCCCACTTGCCCGCCGATGCCGCCGACAAACGTGGGTGCATCAGGAGCGTTCGTGGCCGCAAGATCGGCAATTTGCGCGGGAATAATGTCGTTGAAGACGCCGAATCCGGCATGCACGACGACTCCCTGCGCGACCTGGTAAGCCAATGACGCGCGTGGCTGCCAAACGAGGAGCGGAGTAGAGGAAAACAGCACGCGGACACGAGGTTGAATTGCCTGATCGAGCGGCTGATTGACGTTGTGTGAGAGATCGAGAAACGACCCTGCAGGTCGCGCAAATAGCCGCTGCTGATTCACCGGATCGGTATCCCACGTGGCCCTGACGCCCGCGGTAAACGTCGCGCGCGTGGTGGGCTTCCAGGTGTCCATGGCATAGGCGTCGATATTTCCGGCCGCAATGCGCTCGTTGAGCGAGATGGGGAACGTTGCGCTCTCTGTGTAAGCCGCGCCGTAGGTAAACTCGGCGAGATCGTTATAGACGGCGGCGGGCACGGTTCCCTCACCCAGGTCGTAGTCGCTCACATCGATGCGCCGCGTATTCACGCCAAAACGGAAGGAGTGTTTGCCCCGCGTCCAGTCCAGGTTGTCGTTGATCTGCCACTGCGTCACATTGCGGCCTTGCGGATAGGTGTTGTCGTTGCCGCCGATGGTGGTGAACGGTGCATCGCTGCTCCCCGCCATGAGTACGATGGGGAAGGTTTTCTGGACCTGCGCATAGTTGTCGGGCTCAAAGATGCTCGAATACCAGCTTGCGCCGGGGTTGAACTGGTTGACGAGATTTGGGCGGAAGATGTGCGTGAAGCCAACGACCAGCGTGCGCTGCGGTTGCGGGGAATAGGAGTTGAAGATGGGATTGATTGGATCGGTGTAAGCGGCCTGCAATCCCGTGTCCTGCTGGAAGCGGTACCAGACGGTGTTATTCGCGTCGATGGTGTGGTCGATCTTGGCCACGATCAGGTTCTCGGTATCATCGTTTCCGAACGAAGCCTGTCGCTGGTTGGCGCATCCGCTTCCGTCGAGCAGGTTGCCAGCAGCTTGCGTGCCGGTGAGCAGAGCGCCGCTCGCATCCAAGGGGCAGGAGCTGACCGAAACAGGCGTTCCTGCCGTGTTGCGATAGAGATTGAACATCGATTGGTAGAACGGAATTTCCGCAGGCTCCGGAGGCAGTGCGATTCCGGTGATGGGGTCCGTGCCGCCCAGAGGCAATTGGCCGAGGACATATTGCTGGTATGCCTGCGATGGGGCAACGAGCTGCGTAACGAGAGGGAGCGCAATCCGGACACCTTCGTAATGCGCGAAAAAGAACAGCTTGTCTTTGCGGATGGGTCCGCCAACGCTGACGCCGAACTCGTTCACGTTCGAGAACGGCTTTTTCGCGACGTTGCCCGGCGTGTCGTTGGAGTGGAGGAAGTAATCCTCTGCGTTAAAAAGCGAGCCATTCCAGATCTCATAGAGGTCGCCGTGAAATCGATTTGTGCCCGACTTGGTGAAGTAGTTCACCTGTGATGCACCATAGCGCCCCTGATCCACGGAATACGAGTTCGTGTTCACGGTCGCCTGATCGACAGCGTCGAGGCCGATGACGAGATTCGTTGAGAGGCCGATATTCAGGCCCAGCCAGGGATCGTTGGTGTCGTAGCCATCGAGGATGTACCCGTTGGATGTTGCCGGCAGGCCGTTGAACTCGACATTGCCGTAGCCGCCGGCGGCCTTGGCGTCGTTCGACGAGCCGGCCGTGTTCATCAGCGCTCCGGGCGAAAACTGAACGATGTAGGTCAAATCCTCGCCGGGATTGGGCAGCCTGGAAATAGTCTTCGCTTCCAGCGTTGTTGACGTGTTGGGATTGTTGAGGCTCAGCAGCGCCTGTTGCGCTGTCACTTCAACCGTCTGCTCTGCCGCGGAGATGGCCAACGTGAAGTTGAGTGTGACCGTGCGCCCAACCTCGACCGCAACCGGCTGCGAGGTTTGCGATGCAAACCCGTTCGCCCGAACCGTCATCGTATACGACCCGGGATTGACCTGCGAGAAGAGAAAGCGGCCGTTGGCGTCGGTCTCATCGGTCCGGACAGCCTTCGTGTCGGTCTCGGTTGCCAAGACTTCCGCCTTGGGCAAAGCTGCGCCCGATGCGTCCAGCACCGCGCCCAAGATCGCGCTCGAGGTGCCGCTCTGCGCCGCAAGCCCGGCGCTGTTAACCGCGGTCAACAGGAGCGAAAAGCCCAGGACACAGCGGCTTGTCTTTCTGCGTTGCGTAGCGACCTCCGGGGAAATAGGGGAAGCCCGCGGAAGATTATCGGCCCATAAAGGTTTCAACGATGAGCCAGCCGTTCAGGCCGGCGATCAGCACGGCGGTGGACCATGCCAGCGCCTGCAGGCCGCGGCCGTTCACAAATTCGCCCATCTTCTTGCGGTCGCCGGTAAACATCACCAGCGGAACCACGGCAAAGCTCAACTGGAACGAAAGGATCACCTGGCTCAGGATGAGCAGCTTTTCCGTTCCCTGCTCACCCATCAACGCGACCACGATGACGGTCGGAATGATGGCCAGCGAACGGGTGATGAGCCGGCGCAGCCACGGCGACACGCGGATGTGAATGAACCCCTCCATGACCACCTGCCCGGCCAGTGTGCCGGTGATGGAAGAGTTCTGGCCGCTGGCCAGGAGCGCAATGGCGAACAGTGTGCTCGCGCTGGCCGCGCCTACCATCGGGCTGAGCAGTTTGTACGCGTCCTGGATGGCCGCCACGTCAAAGTGCCCGCTGCGATGGAAGACTGCCGCAGCCACAATCAGAATTGCCGCATTCACAAACAGCGCGATCATCAGCGCGACGCCGGAATCCATGTTGGCCATATGGATGGCTTCGCGCTTGCCGTCGGAGGTGCGCTGGTAGCTGCGGCTCTGCACGATCGAAGAGTGCAGGTAAAGATTGTGCGGCATCACCGTTGCGCCCAGAATCCCGATGGCAATGTACAGCATGGCGCCGTTGGTCACGATGGAGGGCGAAGGCACGACAAGATTGCGCAATATCGGCAGATAATCCGGCCGCGAAAGAAACATCTGCATGCCGAAGAGCACGATGATGGTGCCGATGAGCGTGATCACCAGCGCTTCAACGTAGCGGAATCCCCATCGCTGCAGGAAGAGGATCACGAGGACGTCTGCGCCCGTAATGAGCACGCCATAAAACAGCGGAATGTGGAAGAGCAGCTGCAACGCGATCGCTGAGCCGATCACCTCGGCCAGGTCGCATGCCGCAATGCTCACTTCGGCCATGACCCAAAGCGCAAAGCTCGTCATGCGGCCGTAGCTCTCATTGCAAAGCTGCGCCAAGTCGCGCTCCGTGGCCACGCCGAGCTTGAGCGAAAGGCTCTGCAGCAAAATCGCCATCAGGTTCGAGAGCATGATGACGAACAGCAGCGTGTAACCGAAACGCGAGCCGCCGGCGATGTCGGTGGCCCAGTTGCCCGGATCCATGTAGCCGACCGAGATCAGAAAGCCAGGCCCCACAAACGCCAGCAGCCGCCGCCAGTAGAGCGGCGAGCGCGACACGCGCACGCTCGAATGCACCTCGGGTAGCGAGGGCTCGGTGAGCACGGTTCTAGTTACAACGTTTGTGGACATGAATCGTTGGAATAGAGAGACAGCCAGCGTCCCTCAACTCCAGTATGCCACAGGTTGTTAATTATGGTTAATGAAGAATTTTATGTTACATTACAGTAAACATTTGGCATGGGTTTATTGGGTTCGGCCGCCACGATCAGGCGTTTTTCCTATTCCCTATTCCCTGCTCCGCTGTTCCCTGCTTTTCCGGCCTCAGCCAAACCGCCTCGGCGGCCGGACGTCCCAGGATCGAGTTCCCCGTAGGTAGCTCAATCAACACGGTTTGATCGTAGTTCTGGCTCATCACGCGCAGGCTCTTGCCCGGTCCCACGCCGGCGCCATGCAGAAATCCCAGCAGCTTGGGATCGCGTTCCTGCAGGCTGCTGACCACGTAGCGTTTGCCTTCTGCCGCCTCACTCAGTCGGGTTTCTCCCCGCTTCTTCCGCTCGGCGGGATTCACGGGTAGCACAGAATTGCCATGCGGGCAGGCGCCGCCTTCGCCCAGTTTCTCGCGCAGCTTGGCTTCGAACGCCGGCGATACCGCGTGCTCCAGCCGCTCCGCCTCTTCGTGGATCTCGTGCCACTCCATGCCGAAGACCTCGCTCAGCATGCGCTCGATGAGGTGATGGCGCAGCGCTGTGTGGTATGCCGTCTCGCGGCCCGCGGCCGTCAGGCGCACGATGCCGTCGTCGCCCACCTTCACCAGCCGGTCGCGCTTCAGCCGCTTCAGCGCCATGGTCACCGCCGGCGCCGACACCTCAAGCCAGTGCGCCAGCATGGCGGGAATCACCTGGCGCCCTTCGGCCTCCGCCTCAAGAATGGCCTTGAGGTAATTTTCCTTCGAGACGTTGATCGAGTCTTTCATTCTTGTGCTCAGATCAGTCTAATTCTTGCCACGGCGGAGAAATCAGAGGAATGACTGACGCTGGGGGCGGAAGCGAGTGTTCAGCAATCGCGCGGGAAGCGCTGAAGATCACTGCACAGCAATTCGGCGGAAGGACAATTTGCCGGCGTCAATCGCGCGATGTGCCCGGAATTTGGAAGTCCACGCCTGCGGCGGTGTTGATGCGCTCGGTTGCTGCTACATCAACCTCCTCCAGTGGAATCTGTTCGTAATGGTGAGGGTCAAGATCGGTGAGGACCTTTCCGGACATGATGTAGTTCTGCATTTTCAGCGGAGCGCGGTCGCTTTTGAAAATCACGGTGAGAGCCGGCTCGTCTGCGGGCGCGGCCGCGATGGATTGTCCTGCGTACTCGGGTCGCTGGACTGGCGCGCTCCAGGGCGGATTCTCATCCGCGAATCCTTGCTGTGGAGGCTCGCCCGGCGCGCCATAGCCCTGGTCGGGATACGGAGCGCCGTAATCGGCGTACGGCGCCTCGTCATTCGGAGCCGCGCTGCCCTGGTCATCCGCAGAGTCGTCGGAATCCCCCCAATCGTAGAATCCGGGATCGATGACATAGGGGTATCCGTATCCGGGCCATGCCGGATAGTTGTAGAGATACCAATTTGCGAACGACCGTCTGCGCGCGTCGAAGCGATCGCGATCACGATCCGGTCTGCGATCCCAGGCGCGCGACGGGCCATCCGCCGCGGAACGATACGGGACGCGTCGCGCCGTGAATCCATTTCCGTTGGCGGCGAATCGACGGCTTGCGTAGTTGGCGGAGCCAATGCCGCGAAATCCCGGGTTGCCCGGAGCGCCATACCGAATCGGCGGCGCAGACCGGGCAAAGCCGCCAGGCTGCGAGAAACCGGCATGTCCTGAAGACCCGGCGTGCCCTGAGACCTCTCGACCGCCGAAGGATCCGGCGTGAGCGCCGCCGTGTTGCGCAAAGGCGGGCGCGGCAAGCGCGAGCAGGGCGATTGCGGCCCGAAACTTCATGCGACCATTCTACGCCCGATTCGAATTCGCCCAAGCCGCGTGCCCCACCTCCGGCGCGTCTCTGCTTTTGCGCCCAGGTTGGATGCCAAAATTCGGTTGCCCCATCCTTTTCGTTCGCCGCAGCGAACGAAAGGGTGGGATACCACGTGAAGGCTACCGGTTTCAGCCCGTACATTCACCCGCCTCAAGTTCTCGAAAAACAAAGTACGCGGAAGAGTCGCGCTGAAATCCCGCTCAAAAGCCCGATCGACTGTCCAGCCAATCTCCCGGCCGGAGGGGTGCCTACACCGCTTCCCCAATGCCGACGACTCGCCATGGATCCGTGCTATCCTGCTGGCGCTCAATTCCCCGGGTTGAATCGGCGTCCAAGCGATTTAACCCACGATCCACGCTTTAAAGCGAAACGAATCGAGGAGAGATTATGTCGAAGTTTACGGCCCTTGTTTTCGCAACCCTCACTGTTGGCCTGTTGTGCTGTGCCCCTTCGGCGCCGGCCCAGGTCTCCATCAGCATCGGAGTGGCGCCTGTGTGCCCCTATGGGTACTTCGACTACGCTCCCTACGACTGCGCACCCTACGGCTACTACGGGCCCGATTGGTTTGTTGGCGGCGTGTTTATCGGAGCCGGTCCCTGGTTCCATGGCCCTGCCCACTTCTCCGGCCATGTCGATAACCGGTATGACCCCCGTCACGGATACAAAGGACCGATGCCTGGGCGCGGAGCTGAGCCGTTCAACCACTTCCAAGGCAATGAGGCGAGGGATGGCAAAGGCAATGTAGTCAAAAGCGATCATGACGCCGGCAATGAACACGCGCTACCCGGATACAAGGGTGGCGGCCATGCTCAAGGGAGCGGCGGCCATTCCCAAGGGCACCACTAAAACCGCACCCGCGTGATTCGGTAATAACCCGACGGTAGCGCCGGTCTCCAGGCCGGCTGTCGTGTGGGCGTCCACGCCCACAATTGTCTGGAACGATTACCAAATCACAAAGTTTGCTCACGAGAATCCCCGGGCGCCGGGGCTGCCCCACCCTTTTCGTTCGCCGTGGCGAACGAAAAGGTGGGATACGACGTGAAGGCTACAGGCTTCAGCCCGCCACAGCAGGTTGCCCCATCCTTCGCGCTCTTTGCGAAGGGTGGGATACGACAAAAAGCACAGCGTGAAGGGTACAGGCTTCAGGCCGTACATTCCCTCGCCACACATTTTGGAAAAGCAGTACGCGGCGAAGCCGCGCCCGAATCCCGGCTTATCTCCACCTGGGCATCCTGAGCGAGTCGTCGCGGCGACAAGTTGAAGATCTGCGGTTTACGTTCGACCACGCGACAATGAATCCCTGACAGCCGATCCGCGCGCTACGCTCCGGCCCCTGTGGCGTGAGAACGGCTGCGTGTCTTACTGCACATCAACTTCCGGATTCTCGACGGACCGCTCAAAACGGATTTTCCGGCTTCGACCCAAGAGTTCGCCTTTTGGTTTCGTGGAGTGACTCTTGGCAAGCCTCCCAGCCAGGCCCCCTAAGGACCGGCCCTAGAATCACTTATTGAAAAACGCAAAAATATTATCGAAAAACATGATTATTTTATTGACAGTCGATAATATACGGCGCATCATTGTCTTTCGTTGGAGGGCATATGAACCTGATTGGCCCGAAGTCCATCGCTTCGAAACTCAACCTTGTTGTCAAGATAGTGTTCTATCTGGCGGTCGCGCGTGTTCTGATCATGGCAATTGCTCCAGCTGTTCCTTTCTTTTCGCTCCAGTATCTATCGTTCGATGTGCAAAGCGGCCCTTTGCAGGCCTCCTTCCCAATGTTGCAAGGCACTGAAGCGAGATGGTGGATCTGGGCGATGGAACTGGTTTCACGAACCTGCCACGCTGCGGTTATTTACCTGCTTATGCGAATTCTGGCTCCCGTTGGAGCCGGAGAATTGTTTCACCCCGGGACTCCGAATCGCTTGCGGATGATGGGCTGCGTTGTCGTGATCGGCTCTCTTCTGCGCACGACCTTTTGCGCCGCATTGCTGAAATGGGGAATGGCGCTCGAATCAGGTGCAAGAGTCTCCTGGGCGATCGATACCGACGCGATCTTCATGGGAATCGTGCTCGTAATACTTGCTGAAGTTTTTCGTCGCGGTTACGCACTCAGAACAGAAAGCGAACTCACTGTATAGGTAGGGGGCGATGGGGATTCGTGTTCATCTCGACCGGGTCATGCTCGAACGAGGCATCTCTCTCACGGAGCTTGCCGGCCGTGTCGGAATTACGCTGGCGAACCTGTCGATTCTGAAGAGCAACAAGGCGAAGGCCATTCGATTTTCAACACTCAACGCTCTGTGCGAAGAACTTCACTGTGCTCCTGGAGATATTTTGAAGCACGAAATACGCGGCGAAGATACCGAGTGAGCCTCTCCCACCCTTTCGGCAAGAGGCGCCGAAAGGATGGGGCAACGGCAATGGCGTCGTCAGAGTGAGAGGCCGGCGGCGCGGTAGATTTCGGCGATGTAGCGTATGTCGCGCAGACCCTCCTCGCCGGGCGTCTTGGGCTCGAGGTCGTTCTGCACGCAGTGCGAGAAGTGCTCGGCCTGGGCCTGGAACTGGTAGGGATCGCGGGCGGGGTTGGGCTCGTCGAGCCGCGTGCCGGAGTACTCGGCGCGGAGGTGCAGGCCATCGTAGTTGAATGCGGGTTCGGCTTCGATCCATCCTTTGGGGCCGTGCACCTTGAAGAAGCCGTTCATCTGCGCTCCGTAGGTTGTGCTGCACGCGGCCACAATGCCGGAAGGGAAACGCATGGTCCAGGAGAGATTTTCTTCGACCGTGTTGAAGCGGCCGTCACGGTCAATGACGGAGGTGAACGCAGCGAAGTGCTCGGGCTCTTCGCCGGTGAGGTAGCGGGTGGCGTTGAGCGAATAAATGCCGACGTCGACGAGCGGGCCGCCGCCTGACATTTTCTTGTCGAGACGCCACTCGCCGGGATCGATGTTGAAGCCGAAGGAGCTTTCGATGGCCTGCACCTGGCCGAGAGCGCCGGAGCGAATCAGGCTGACCGCCTTGAGATTGGTGGGCTCGTAGTGGCAGCGGTAGGCAATCATGAGCTTGACGCCGGCGGATTTGCAGGCGGCGATCATGGATTCGCAGTCGGCGACGCTGGTGGCCATGGGCTTTTCGCAGAGCACATGCTTGCCGGCGTTGGCCGCGCGAATGGTGTACTCGGCGTGCATGGAGTTGGGCAGCGCCACGTAGACCGCGTCGACTTGCTTGTTCGACGCGATGGAGTCGAAGTTCTCGTAGCTGTAGACGGAGCTCTCGGGCACGCCGTAATCGGCGGCGATGCGCAGGGCCTTATCGCGATGACCGCTGACCAGCGCCGTCACTTTGGAGTTGGTGGTGGCGCGGACGCCGGGCATGAAGTGCGAGGCGATGCGACCCAGGCCGATGATGGCGTAGCCGGTCTGGCGCTCGGCAGGCTGAGCAAAGAGGGGTGGGGCGTAGTGCGCGGCAAGACCCAGCGCGCCCAGTTTGGCGAATTCTCTGCGGGACAAGGACATGGGAATCACTATAAAGCAGAGAGCAGCGAACAGAGATTAGAGAACAGGGATCAGGCGTCAGGCCCACGCAGGCGGCAAAAACAGAAACGCCGCAAGTGTCCACCCCACGGACGGAGACCTGTCCGTGAGGACCCCGGGGTGGGGCACCCGGCTCAGAACGGGATTTAGACAGAGGCGGCAACGAAGGCAGGGGTGTACACTCTTGGCGGTCCCCAATCCAAAATCAAAATCCCCCGTTTCAGGAGAAGAAAAAATGAGACACGCCGCTGCACTTTTGATCGCTGCGTTGCTCGGGGGAATGGCCTATGGCCAGACCTCTGAGTCTGCCAGGAAAATCCCCATCACCACGTCTTCCGCGGAAGCCCGAAACGCCTACCACAAGGGTCAGGACCTCCTCGACAAACTTCGTACGAATGAGGCTCGGTCGCTACTGGACCAGGCAATCAGCAAAGATCCCAACTTCGCCGCGGCCTACTTGCTGCGAGCGCAGACGGCGACCACGGCAAATGAGTTCTTCTCCGATCTGAAATCTGCCGGGGCGGCATCCGGCAAGGTCTCGGAGGGTGAACGGTTGATGATCCGGGCATCCGAGGCCTTCGCCAACGGTAAAACCCTGGAGGGCGGAGAGGACCTGCAGAAACTGGTGGCCGCCTACCCCGGCGACGAACGCGCCCACGAGACGCTCGGCGGTTATTACCAAAACATGCAGCAATACGATAAAGCCATCGCGGAGCAGCAGAAGGCTGTTGAACTGAACCCGGATTTTGCACCGGCCTACAACCTGCTTGGCTACACCTTCCGGGATGCTCAGAAGAACAAGGAGGCAGAGGCCGCTTTCCGCAAGTACATTCAGCTCATCTCAGATGAGCCCAATCCATATGATTCGCTGGCCGAGCTGTTGATGAAGATGGGCCGGTTCGACGAATCCATCGAGAATTACGGGAAGGCGCTCTCGCTCGATCCTCATTTCTCAAGCTCTTACCGCGGCATTGCAGCGGACCTTATGTACCAGGACAAGCATAAGGAGGCGCTGGAGGAGCTGCAGAAGGAATATGATCATGCGCTCAACGACGGCGATCGCCAAGATGCGCTGTTGAACATGGCGTACTGCTACGTGGATGCCGGCAAGGTCCCCGAAGCGCTGGAGGAGATTTCCAAATTATCGTCGATGTCTGAACGGCAAGGCGATAAGGCTGCGATCGCTGTGGATGAGGACACCCGGGGCTATTTGCTGTTGAACACAGGAAGAATCGATGAGGCCAAGGGGGCTTTCGAGAAATCTCTCGAACTCGCGAAGCAAGCGGGTATTCCTGACTCGACAAAGAAGTCCTTTGAACTGGGAATCGACGGCCGCATGGCATTAGTGGCCAGCGCGAAGGGTGATTTCGAGAATGCGAAAAAGCAAGCCGAGGTCATGAGAGCCGGGTTCGAGGCGATGGGTAATCCGACCCGGGTGCAGACAGCCCATCAAATTATGGGGATCATTGCCCTCGATCAAAAACACTACGATGAGGCAATCTCACATCTGACCCACGCGAATCTCCAGTCGCCCTACGTCATGTTCCAGTTTGCCAAAGCGTATGCCGGCAAGAAGGATACGGAAAAGGCCGCGGACTACTACAAGAAGGCGGCTGACGCCTATACTTTGCCCGACCTGCAGTACGCCATGGTGAGAAGGCAGGCGAAGGAGGCTTTGGCGAAGTGAGCGGCAGACAAACGAGTCAACGACGCATGACGGAACAACTCGGTTGAGAGCGATCCTACGTTTCATTCGCTACGGCGAACGAGCTTCGCCCAGGATGACAACACTTCGATTTTAGCGAGTTCGAAGTGTTGTCATTTCACGCGGACTTTGGGCTCGACAGAGAGGCCGGGGCGAAGCAGGTGGTTCGGGTCCTCTTTGGCGAGGTTGGTGAAATCGACGCGCACGGGAACGCGCTGCACCACCTTGACGTAGTTTCCGGTGGCGTTTTCGGGCGGGAAAAGCGACAGGACGGAGCCCGTGGCGCCGCCGATCTGGGTGACGCGGCCGCTGTAGTCCTTGCCCGTGGAATCTATGTGAATCTCAACCGCCTGGCCGGCTTGCATGTGGCGCAGTTGCGTCTCCTTGAAGTTTGCGGTGATCCACAGGTCCTGAAGAGAAACGAGGGTCATCAGGTTCTGGCCGGAGGAGACGTTCTGATCGATCTCCACGCTCTTGCGGGTAACAATGCCGTCGGCGGGGGCAACGATCTTTGTATAGCCGAGGTTGAGCTTCGCCTGATCGAGCTGCGCCTGGGCCTGTTCGACCTGGGCCTCGGCCTGCTTGGCTTTGGCATCCTGCGCGGCGATCTGCTGCGGAGCGGTCTGGGCATACTTCAACAGGGCCTGCGACTGCGCTTCGCGCTCGCGGGCCACGCGGATGGCGTCTTCTGCGGCCTGCTCGCTGGCGCGCGAATCGGCGACCGCGGCCTTTGAAGAGGCTGCAGCAGCCACGGCTGCGTCAAACTGCTGCTTGCTGATCACGTCCTTTTCTACCAGCGGCTTGTAGCGCTCGAGATCCGATTGCGCCTTGACGTTGTTGGCCTCGGCCTGCTCCACGCGCGCTTTGGCCGCATCCAGTTGTTCCTCGGCCTGCGCCACGGTAGCGCGCGCGCCGGTGACGTCGGCGTCGGCCGAGCGCAGGTTGCTGCCGGTGTTGATGGTGATGATGGGCACGTTCACCCTGGCAGCCGCAGCGTTTGCTTTGGCGCTGGCCAGCGCAGCCTCAGCGTTTTCGACCGCGACCTGGTAGTCGCTGGGATCGAGATCGACAATCGGATCGCCGGCTTTGACCAGCTGGTTTTCGTCCACGTACACTTTGGCGACGTGACCGGCGATGCGCGAGCTGACCTGGATGAGGTGGCCGTTCACCTGCGCGTCGTCAGTGTCTTCGCTGTAAGTGGAGTGCCACCAGACACCGAGGCCGATGAGCACCACCGCGACGACAGCGGCAACAAGAATGCCTCTGCGGCGGGACCGCGGCGCTTCAATTTCGGTTTCGGCAACCGACTCGTTGGGTTCAGGTGGTGTGGTTGGATCTGCCACGTTCACTTCCCTCCTAGGTATTTCCTGTAGTTCAGCCCGTCTCCGAGCGCGCGGGCCAGGCTTAGTTTGGCAATGTTGTCGCGATAGAGGCTGGCCACGTATTGACTGTCGGCCTGGGCCACGGATTGCTGCGCCTGGCTGACCGCCAGGTTGTCGCTGACTCCGTTGGCGTAGCGCTCCTGCGCCTCTTTGAGAGCTTCGTTGGCAAGGTCACTGCTCGAGCGCGCCACTTCCACCTGCTTTTGCGCGGCGGCGATGTCGAGCAGAGCATCGCGCACATCGGCTTCAATCTGCGCCTGCTTGTCGCTGAGCTGCGCCTGCGTTGTATCGAGCTGCGCCTGCGCCTGCTGGGCCAATCCGCGCAGGGCGAACTCGGCAAAGACGGGAACCGTCAATGATGCTGTCGCATCCACGGTGCCGTGCGAATGAGCCAGCGTGGTGCCGATGTCGCCGTAGTCAGCGTTGGCTGCGACGGCAGGCAGGCGCGCGGCGGTGGCCGCCTTGCGCTGCTCGGCCGCGGCCGCGTTGACTTCAACGAGTGCCGCAAGATCCTTGCGATTCGCCTGGGCCTGCTTGATGAGTGTATCGGCGTCCAACTGGTCGAAGGACGCGTAGGGAACGTCTTCGGTCAGGTTGAAGCTCTGCGCCAGCGGCAGACCGATGGTGCGCGCCAGCGCCAGCTTGTCTTTCTCGAGCGCGTTTTGCGCGACGATCAACTGCTGCTCCAGTGATTGGTAATCGACACGCGCGCGAAGCTCGTCGAGCAGCGGAGCGGTGCCCGCCTGATGATTGTCGACAGCCTGATCGAGCGAAATCTTCGACGTGGCCACCTGCGCCTGAACGCTGCTGAGCTCGGTTTGATCGGCCAGCACAAGCAGATAGGCGTTACCCACAGTGAGTACGACGAGGTCACGCGCGTCCTGCGCGGAGAGTTGCGAGGCGGCAAAGTTGTGGCGCGCGGCCAGGTAGTTGCGCAGCGAAGCCACATCGACGAGCGACCAGCTAAGCGAAGCGCGCAGGTCGGTGAATCCGAAGGGTCCGATAATGACCGGAAAACCGGAGATGCGCAGGCCCTCCGCGGGCAGATCGGTCTGCATCACCGTTTCTTTGGCGGCGAAGTCGACCGAAGGCAGCAGCGATTGAAGCTGGCTCAATCGCTGGGCGCGGGCTCCGGCAGTCTGCGTGTTGCTGAGAATGATGCCCAGGTTGGCCTGCAGGCCGCGCTGGATTGCGTCGTCGAGCGAGAGATCGATTGCTTGCGCCGACGCAGTGCCCTGGGTGACGCTGCCTTGAAAGTTGCCGGCCGAGGGAGCGGTTGGCGCAGGCGGAGGTGGAATGACGGCCGTTTGCGCGGCAACGACGGCGGAAACCGAAAGCGCAAAGCCCAACAGAAAACCGAAGGCACAGAAACGAACTGTGCTTTTGCTGGAATGATTTGGCAATTTGAACCTAAAACTCAAGAACGGCGAACGCAGTCGTACCGAAATGGCTGTACGACAAATGGATGCACAGCAGGCGCTGCGCGGTTCTTTTATGTAGTGTATCGGACTGCCGCCGCCTGGGGCATGTCCTTCGTGCGCCTCGAATTAGATGAGCGACCAGGACGCTAGTAGGTTCCGGGCTGGCGGTAGGGCGAGCCCGCCGCGTAACGTCGCTCCTCGCCGCGAGGATCCTTCTCAATGTGCGGCGGATTGTCCCAGATCATCGTGTTGCGTCCATTCAGGTCGTAGGCCGGCCAGACGGGCAGACCGGGATGATTGGGATTCCCCGTCGCGGCGTAATGGATGAGCATGCCTGACATGGCGTCGGCCAGAGGCTGCGCGGCGGCAAGATCTTCAGGCGCGGTGCCGATCTGACCAGGCGCGGCGTCAAGGTTATCGAACATGAAGGGAATGTCGATGGTGTGGATGGCGCGAGCGCCGGGAGCGTTGCGGTGCCAATTCATTTGATAGACCCAGGTGAGCGGCTGGCTCTGCGGATTGCGCGCGCGGCGCTCAGCTTCCATCACCTGACCGGGCCAGGCGCGAAAGGCGGTTGCCGCCGCGACGACGATGTCGATGGGAGATTTGTCGGGATATAAAGTGCGGTATTTGGCGATGACCTCGTCCGCGGTGTAAGGGCCGAGGTAAATGGCGACGGCGTTGTGCAGGGCAGTTGGGGCGTCTTCCCACGTGAGCGTGCCGCGCGAGGGTACAGCGGTTTCGTCGTGGGTGTTGCCGAGGATCATGGGCACATGCTCAGAGAGCGGCGGCGCATCGGGAGTGAACGGATCGCGCGGGAGCACGACATGGTCCACGACAGGCAGCCAGTCGGAACTTGTTGCGGCGGCCGCGGCCTGAATCTTCTCCCACGGCATGGTTTTCAGGTCGGCGAGATTGGCCTTGGTAATGCCGAGCTTGTCGAGCATCACTTCGGTGCGTTTGGAGGCGATCTCAATGGATGCGCCTATGACCTGCTGGCCGCTCATGGTCATGACGCGATGAAAGAGGCCGTGGCCTAACGGCATGGCCATCAGGGTGGCGCACTTCGCCCCACCGCCGGATTGTCCAAAAATTAAAACGCGAGAAGCGTCGCCGCCGAATTCGGCGATGTTGTTCCGCACCCACTTGAGCGCCAGAACCAGGTCGAGCATGCTCACGTTGCCGGAATCGGGATACTTTTGGGGATCGATTGCCGCGAGATAGAGAAAGCCAAACGCATTGAGCCGGTGGTTGACGGTGACCACGACAACGTCGCCGCGGTGGCATAGCCGTTTGCCGTCATAGAGCGGGCTGTTCACCGATCCGTTGTTGTAGGCGCCGCCGTGGAAGTAGACAAGCACCGGGCGTTTGCGACGGTCCCGCAGCCCGGGAGTGAAGACGTTCAGGTGGAGGCAATCCTCGCTTTGAATGCCGGCTTCAGGCGCAATGCGCGGACGCGCTCCGGCCGGAGTCATTCCCGCCGCGCCCAGGCTCGGAGCGGAGGTAACTCCCTCGAGGCCGCGAAGCACGGTCAACTGCGGGGCGCGGGTGGTGAAGGAGTCGCATGCTTTGACATCGGTCCATGGGGTAGGCGGCAATGGGGCCTGAAAGCGGACCGGAGCAGTGTCGGCGCCGTAGGGGACTGACCGGAAGACGTTGATGCCATCCTCGAATGTGCCGCTGATCTTTCCGTACTCGGTTCTTGCGATCGAGGTTTCAGTCGGAGAAGACTGCGCCTCGGCGAACTCCAAGAAGCTTTTGTGCAGGGTGAGCGAAGCAGCGGCGATTCCGGAATAGCGGAGAACCGTGCGGCGATTGACGGGTTGCAACGTGCGGCCTCCTGAGGTGAAAGAGGGTGGGAAGCGAGGTCAGACCATTCTACTCTGGCGTGGGTTGGGGATTCGATGCTGGCGCAGTTGAAGCGAGGAGCCCGCGGGAGAAGACCGAATGCTGGGAGGTGCTGAGGGAAAAAGGTCCTCAGCGGCTAAAGCCGCGTGCCTGTGATCCACTACTGAACGGTTAAGTACGTGTAGATGGGATGAGAAGGTCGACCCCGATCCCGACAGCATTAAGCTATCGGTGATCAACGCACTCAGAGGTGCAATCCCGAAGGATGGAGGTCGACCCGTGAAGAAGCATAGCAGTTTCTTGGAGCAGAGAGAATCCGGAAAGGCAACGAAGTCAGTGCGGCGTGACTCGCGCGAGGTGATGGCGGAACTGGTTGCGCAACTGACGAAGCAACTGGATGTAGAGAGTGTTGCGGTGCCAGGCGAGGACAAGAATGTGCCCGATGGAGAGAGCCCGAACCTGGATCGTTTGACCGTGGGAGTAGACCTGGGGGATCAGTGGAGCAACTACTGCATCCTGGGATTAGGTGGCGAGACACTGACGGAGGGTCAGTTCCGGACGCGGCAGCAGGAGGTGGCGGAATTCTTCCGAGGTCTGGCCCGATCGCGGGTGGTGATCGAAGTGGGGACGCATTCGGCGTGGGTGCGTGAAGTGATCGCCGGACTTGGCCATGAAGTGCTGGTTGCCAATGCGCGACGGATGTCAGGATCGAAGCGACGCCGGCGCAAGAATGACCGGATCGATGCCGCCAAACTGGCCAGGCTGGGACGTGTGGATCCGAAATCGCTGTATGCGATTCAGCATCGCAGCACGGAAGTGCGAGAGGATCTGCTGGTGCTTCGCGCCCGCGAGGCCCTGGTGGAGTCGCGCACCAAGTTGATCAGTGCGGTGCGCGGCCTGGTGAAGACGATGGGGGCGAGAGTGTCGCACAGCTCCAGTGATGCCTTCTCCAAGAAAGCGGCAGCGGAGGTCCCGCAGCAAATTGGGGAGACGATACAACCGCTGTTACGTCTGATTGCGAACCTGAGTGAGGAAATCAAGTCCTATGACCAGAGAATCGAACGGCTGGCCAGTGAGAAATACATGCACACGAAGTTGTTGCGGCAGGTGACGGGGGTCGGGCCGGTGACCGCACTGGGCTATGTGCTGACTTTGGAGACTCCACTTCGCTTCTCCAGGAGCCGCGATGTAGGTCCGTATCTAGGATTAGTGCCCAGGCAGGAGGACTCCGGAGACAGTCAACCACAGCTGGGTATCAGCAAGGCGGGCGACAGGATGTTGCGCAAACTGCTGGTGGGAAGCGCGCACTACATCCTTGGACCGTTTGGGCCGGACACCGATTTAAGACGATTCGGAAAGAAGCTATGTGAGCGTGGCGGAAAGAATGCCAGGAAACGAGCAACCGTTGCGGTGGCACGAAAACTCGCAGTTTTACTGCATCGGCTTTGGGTGAGCGGCGATGTCTATGAACCCCTCGGCCACGGCACCCTCGATAAAACAGAGCACGCCGCCGCGGCGTAGTTTTGAACGATGGCTGCGGAATACAAATCGGTTTCAATCGCTTGAGAAAGACCATCTGTTTCCCGGAGGTTGATTGTAGCGACATCCACCGCCTTGTTCGGGTGACTGCGTGTGACCGGCTGATCCATCGAGATCGTCGGTTAGATTGCAGCACCCAACAACCCAGGCCCGTCACCGTCGTGACGGGCCTGGGCTTGAAATCGGACCCCAAATTGCACCGGGCCCGCAGCGGCCCATTCAGAGTGCGGATAAAGAAGCCCGGCAACGTGGGTGGCGGCAATACAAACTCGGGAGCGATCGTCACAGAAGTGAAGGGAACCGAACTCCGTGGCGCGGAATCGAACAACCTTACTCTAATAAGGAACGAAGCTGAACCAGGAACGTGTTCCGCTTCGTTCCCAACTCGAGTGTCCGAGCGGCGGTGAACGCTGTCAAGGGTCGAGATGAACGTCCCGCGGAACGCCCTTGACAGTGTCCACCGCCGCTCCCCGAATCGCTGTTTCGCTGAGACTAGGACGGCCGCCACGTCGGCCTTGACTTTTTAGACCTTCTCATAGAAGCCGGTGACACGGGCCAGAACCGTCGAAATCTAGGATTACCGTCGCAAAGCCGACTTCCGGGGAGTAATCCTGGATCAGGGCCCACGGTCATCTGTTGATCAAATAGTAGTCATTATGGTGTGACCGGCTCGATGCGCTAGTCGTGGATTAGGCTGAGTTTGCTTGACGAACATCAGTCCAGAGCCACAAGCGGAGGGAACCGGTCATGAGAGAGAAGTTACGATTTTTGGGTTTGGATGTCCACGCCGAAACGATCGCGGTAGCCGTAGCCGAGCCAGACGGTGAGATGCGCAGCCTTGGCACGATTGCCAACCGCGAAGATTCGATCCGCAAGTTCGTCAGGAAGCTTGGCCCGACCGAGCATCTGCGTGCCTGCTATGAAGCGGGGCCGACCGGATTCGTACTGTACTGGCAGCTGACGCAGTTGGGTGTCGAGTGCGCGGTGGTGGCGCCGAGCCTGGTTCCGAAGAAGCCCGGAGACCGCGTGAAGACGGATCGCCGGGACGCGCTGAAGCTGGCACGCAGTCACCGGTCCGGTGATCTGACTGCAGTGTGGGTTCCCGATGAAGATTCCGAGGCGTTGCGCGATCTTGTCCGGCAACGGGAGGCGGCCAAGCAGGATCAGCTGCGGGCGCGGCATCGGCTGACCAAGCTCCTGCTGCGTACGGGGCAGCGTCCACCACAGGGGCTGAAGCCATGGACAGAACGCTACATGAGGTGGTTGGCGCAGGTCCGCTACACACAGCCGGCACAGGAAGTCACGCTGATGGATTGCCTGAACGAAGTCGAGCACATGAGTGCGCGGGTCAAGCGGTTGGAAGAGGCCATCCTGGAAGTGGTGAAGCTGGCCCCACAGCCCATGCATGACGTAATTCGAGGTCTGCAGGCTCTGCGCGGCGTGGCGCATATCTCGGCAGTGACGATCGCCTCCGAGTTGGGCAACATCTCCTCCCGCTTCGAGAGTGCACGGAAGCTGATGGGTTATTGCGGAGTATTTCCGAGCGAAGATTCCAGCGGCAAGCGCATTCGAAAAGGCGGCATTACCAAAGCCGGCAACGCGCACCTCAGACGCATCGTGGTGGAATCGGCCTGGTCCTATCGACACCTGCCCCGCGTGGGGGAAAAGCTGCGCAAGCGACACGAAGGGATTCCGGCGGAGATCACCGAGATTGCGTGGAAGGCGCAAAATCGTCTGCACCAGCGTTATATGAAGCTGATGAACGCGGGCAAGGATCAGAGGAAGGTCATGACGGCAGTCGCACGCGAACTGCTGGGCTTCATCTGGGCCATCGGAATCAAGGCCGAAGCGATGGCATGCAAGCAACAAATGGCGGCATGACAGGGACCGAAAGAACAAAAGCAAAAACTTTCCTAAAAAGGAAAAAGCAAAAACCATTCAACCCGTGAACATCGCCATCCAACTCGAGGACAGGGTCAGCCGCAGCCGGAGCAAGCACGAAGGAGAATCCTCGGCGGAAATTTGCGACAGGCTCAGCCGGACTCGCGTCAGTAGTCAGAGGCAGCTCCCGACGGATCATGATTATGCGGTCCCGACCCGCGAATATCAGCTTGATCAATCGTCGCCATTCCCTGCCACGGCTGCTGCTGATCCTGTCCTCGAAAAGACAAGTACAAAACCACCCCAACCATTCGAAGATGTTGACAGGGTCACACCATATCAATTGACCCGGTAGGGACGCTCATCACTGAGCGCCCACTGGGTGGCCGGAGGCAGTCACCCGCCCCCGGCTCCCACAGAACCCAGCGTGCAGATTTCCCGCACTGGGCTCGTCAGACGTTGATTCACAGTATGGCGATAGCCTGCAGCTCTTTATAGGAAAAGTGCAGCTTTGGTCGAAGCAGCGGGAACTGTTCCTTGATCCGCTGAAATTGCTCCCACCGGACCGTACCGTGCCAGCTCCGACTGCTCAACATTTTGTGCCAGTAATGTTCCACAGCCCTATGAACCCTTAGCAGTGCCCGAAGATTGCCAGCAACGCCATAGTATGCATAGTGACCACGGAGCATCTGATTGAGATAATTCACCTGTTCTCGCAGCGACAAGTGCCGCATCCGCCGCATCTGGTCTTGCAAGCGCATGAGCGCGCGTCGCAGTCGTGACTTTTCCGTAAGCATTCCAATTCGAAAGTTCCCTTTCTGATTGCGAGTGCAGTACAGAGTAAAGCCCAGGAAATAGATTGTCTCCGGGCGTTTACGGCCACGCTTGCTCGCGTGTCGATGCGCGTACCTACCAAATTCAACGAGCTTGGTCTTCGTCGGCTCCAAGGTCAGACTAAATTTACTCAGCCTCTTGGCGAGCGCTTCCTGAACGCGAAGAGCATCCGAACGGAATTGGAAACACAGCACGAAGTCGTCGATATATCGCACCATGCAGGCCTCCCCGCGAAGTCGCGGCTTGACCACTCGCTCGAACCACAGATCGAGCACATAGTGGAGATATATATTACTCAGCAGTACGCTGACCGAACCTCCCTGCGGGGTCCCCTCTTCGCTTGGATGAACCTCTCCATTCTCGAAAACGCCAGCCTTCAGCCAGCGCCGGATTAAACTAATCAGGCGCTGATCTCCTACTCGATGTTCCACGAAGCGGAGCATCCACTCGTGACTTAGGCTCCCGAAAAAGTTCTTGAGGTCCGCCTCCAGCACCCACTCGATTTTCCCGCCAGCAATTCTCTCGTGGAGCGTTGCTAGCGCTTGGTGGGCACCTCTTCCAGCACGTCCACCAAACGAGCAGGATAGAAAATCCTGTTCATAGATGGCGGATAGCACCTGAGAGACGCTTCGCTGGAGTGCCCGGTCGGCTACAGTCGGCACCCCGAGAGGGCGCATTTCCTGCTTTCCGGGCTTCGGGATATAGACACGCCGTATCACGGGCGCTCGATATCCTTTGCGATGGACAGATTGGAGCATGGCTGCAACCCATTCCTCAAAACTCTGTTTCGCTTCAGTTACGGTCTGTCCATCCACTCCGGCTGCAGACTTGGCAGGAATCTGACTAAGACTCTCCCAAACCCGCTCCTTTGTGATGTGATGAGCCAGCGACGTAAACCGGAGCTTCGGTTCACACCGAGCTTTGACTGCTATTCGTTCGAGTCCTGTTGTCATGACTGGCGGTTCTTCTCTTTGCATAGAAGGCCGAATCCTCCCTTTGAATGGAGCTCATGTTTCCCACGAACAATTCAACTTCCGCTGCCCGCTTCCCCATGTAGCCGGCTCTCCCGACCTCGAAGTACTATCAGGCAGTCTGACTTCCGTCAGGCCTTCGGATCTTCCTCACTTGTTCAGCTTGTCAGACCCTACAAGCCAGGCTTGAGCCTGACGGCTCTCCCTTGTTCCCATGAAATCCTTTGGTTGCATGCTGACGGTACGAACCCCGGAAGCACCTCAGCACACTCGCCATAACGCATACTGAGCTTCTGCCTTCCCCGTTACGGGATAGGGTCGGCTACTTCCACCACGATCGATTTCGGGGCTAGATTGCCGTTTACTGCTGTTTCGGCCTGCAAACCTCCCGGTCTACGCTTCGCAATGGCCGTCTCCGGACATCACGCAAGACTTGGTACGCGGCTGCGAGCTAAGCTTTGCCGCGGCCTCCATTTCAGGAGACTGAACTTCATGAGTTTCAAGGCGCAACCCGGACAGATCCGAACGTGCGCGTCTTACGCATACGGCTCTTATGTTGGATGGGTGACGTAAAAGCGGGTGTCGGGGGGATAAGGATGCAGAACGCGAGGTGGTGGGATTTATCCATCGGTCGAAGACCGGAGCGAACTTCTCCCACTTCTTCCACGCGCGTTGACTACGACGTACCGAAGTACGCTTCGCCCACAGTCGATAAGTGACGCGTCTTTGGAAGATGCGAGCAGTTGATCGATGTTGCCGGAGGGACAGCATGGTATTGGTAGTAGCCGGTGACAACACACCGAAGCCATACACCGGACCTGACTGGTGCGATGCATAGGCTTACGGCGTTGAAGCTCAGCCTTGATGATCTTGAGCTTCGCAACCATTCGCTTCTTCGCAGTGATTCGCCCAGAGCGGTGAAGGTCTCGGTCTTGTGGCGGGTTGCCCCACAGAAGTGGGTGAAGCCCAAGAAGTTGAAGGTCTCCGGTTTCCCTTCCCCACGAGCCGCTTCCGCTCACGGGCCGCATAGCGCCCGAACTCGATCAGCCGTGTCTTGTCAGGATGTAATTCCAAGCCGGGAACTTTGCCAGCCGTTCCTTGAACTTCAATCGAGGAACCGGCAGGCGTCGGCTGAGGCGCTGAAACGCCAGCACAACATGGTCGGCGGTCACCGGAAACAATAACAATTCGCCCTTCGCCACTTTCCTGCGCCAGACATCAGCCCACAGATCGAAGAGATAATGAAGGTAAACGTTAGCGATCAGTGGCGAAACCACTGCTCCCTGCGGCGTACCCTTGATTGCTCTCCGACCATTGGCCGTATTTCAGACACTCCCGCCTTCAACCATTTCCGGATCAGGCGAAGTATCCTTCGATCAGCCACCCGATGCTCGATGAACTTTATAAGGCAATCCATTCGTGACTCAAGTTATCGAAAAAGCCCACAACGTCGGCATCGAGTATCCAGTTCACCTTCTTCCCGCTGGATGCCCACCGTCAACGCGTCAAGCGCCTCGATGCGGGCTGCGGCCCAGTAGGAAACCCGTAGGAGAAGCCCATGAAGTCTACCTCATATATCTGTATTGAGGATCGTCACCACGGCCTGTTGGACAACTTTGTCCTCCACAGCCGCGATGCCCAGCGGACGTTGTCGTCCGTCGGCCTTCGGTATATAGACTCGCCTTGAAGGTTGCGCCCGGTACGCTCCACGATGAACCCGGCCGTGGAGACTCGCAAGGTTGCCCTCCAAGCCTGCTCCGTAGTCGCTCCACGTCAACCCATCGACGCCCGGCGCAGCTTTTCGTTTGAGTTCGAAATATGCCAGTCGGAGCGATTCGATG
>CAVVUE010000031.1:0-112084 GCA_963751285.1 uncultured Acidobacteriaceae bacterium
ACCCACAAATGGCCGAATCTCGGCTACGACTGCGGCCTGACCTTCGTGCGTGACGCCGCGGCGTTGCGCGCGGCCATGAGCCTTCGCGCGGCCTATCTGGAACGCGGCGCGAGGCGTGAGCCTTCCGACTACACCCCTGAGCTCTCTCGCCGTGCGCGCGGCATTGAGCTGTGGGCCGGCCTGCGCCAGTTGGGAAAAGTCGGAATGGCGGAGATCGTCGACCGTACCTGCGCCCACGCGCAGCGCTTTGCCGCGGGATTGAAAGCTGCCGGCTACGAAGTGCTGAACGAGGTCGTACTGAATCAGGTCCTCGTCAGCTTCGGCGATGCCGAAAAAACCACAAGAGTCATCGCGCGTCTACAGGAAGAGGGAACCTGCTGGGCGGGTCCCACAAAATGGCAAGGAAAAACGGCCATGCGCATCAGCGTCTCCTCCTGGGTTACGAGCGAAGAAGATGTTGAGCAAAGCCTGGCCGCAATGCTGAGGGTTGCCGCTGAGCCTGGTTGATTTGCAACAAATCGCGATCCCGTTCCCGCACGATGATGATTCCGGCGGGCGCGTCTCCTCTCGCGACAGCGAATCCCTGCTCGCCGCCATCGCCGCCGGCACACCGGACCCATACGCCGGCATCTTCGGGTCAAATTCAATCAGTTGGCGTCTCAACCGCGAGTCGGCACTCTTCCTCGGCGCCGGCCGCGCGGCTCTTCTTCAGCTCGCTCACCCCTGGGTGACGGCCTCGCTCGCCGAGCATTCGTCCGTAATGGACGATCCCATCAAGCGTTTCCACAACACCTTTCGCGTCGTCTTCACCATGGTCTTCGGCACGCTCGACCAGGCGCTGGCCGCCGCCCGCCACCTGTACACACTGCACACGCGCATTCGCGGCGCGATGCCTGAAGACGTCGCGCGCTGGAAACGCGGTTCGCACTACGAAGCCAATCAGATCGCAGCGTTGCGTTGGGTCTTCGCGACCCTCGTCGAAAGTGCCGTCCTCGCCCACGACTGCGTTCTTCCCCCGCTCGCCGCTGCCGACCGGGAACAGTACTACCAGGAATGGAAGACGCTGGCCGCGCTCTTCGGACTTCGCGCCTCTTCGCTGCCGGAAGATTGGCTGGCCTTTGCGGCGTATAACCGCGCGATGCACGCCTCTGACGAATTGGGCGTGAGCGACCGAGCGCGCGCCATGGCGCACAATCTCCTCGCTGGAGCCGGCCCCTGGGTTCGGCTGCCATCTTGGTATCGCGCCCTCACCACGGAGTGGATACCCGAGCGCTTCCGCTGCGAATTTGCCCTGGAATATGGCGTGGCCGAGCAGCAATCTGTCGCCCGCGCCAGGCGCCGCTTGCCCGCAATCTACCGGCGCCTTCCGGCCGCAATCCGCTTCACCGGTCCCTGGCGCGAAGCGCAGACGCGCCTGGCTCGGCGCCGGGTGGGCGCGCTCACCCGTTGGAGCAATCGCTTCTGGATCGGCCGGCCGCTGTTGCCCTTCGGCAACAGCCTTTGATTGCCCTCCTCGGGCGGCGCAAAGTTGTCAACATCCTCAGCGGATTTGCTTTGCGTGCCGAACCGCAAGGCGCGACAATAGCGAGATGAAATCGATGCGATTTTTCCCCCTTGCTCTGCTGGTTGTCTCCGCGGCCGTGCCGCCGCTGCATGCGCTGGACAAACAGCCGGCCGGGGCGTATCACGCGCGTCGCGTCGCGTTGGCAGCCGAGCTGCACGGTGGGGTCGCAGTGCTTTTTGCCGCAGAAGAACAGGTTTTGGATTTCATGCCCTACCGGCAGGATTCGAATTTCTATTATTTGACCGGTTGGACCGAACCGGGCGCGGCGCTGATGATTGTCGGCGATGCACCGCAGGCGGCCGCGCCTCGCGCATTCAAAGAGATCCTTTATCTTCCAGTGCGCAACCTGAGAACCGAAAAATACACGGGCGTGAAAATGGACGCCGCAACGCCTGGCGTGACTGAAGCCTCCGGCGTGGATCACGTAGAGTCGATGACCGAGCTGCCCGCGGATCTGACCCGGCTGCTCGCTTCCGATCACGCGCTGACCACGAATCTATGGACGCAGCCCGATTCGACGGCGGCCGCGGCGCTCATCAACTTCACAGCCACAACTCTGGGAACCAATGAAGTGCCGCAGCCTCACGACGTGACCACCCTGAGCATGCCGCTCCGCCAGGTCAAGGATGACGGAGAGATCGAGCTCATCAAGAAAGCCTCCGCTGCGTCCATGCTGGCGCAGCGCGTAATGATGAAGTGGTGGGTGAAGGCCGGCATGACTGAGCGTGCCGTTGCCGGCGCTATGACCGCCGTGTGGATGGAAAACGGATGCGAGCGGCCAAGCTACGCTCCCATCGTGGGCTCCGGAATCAATTCGACGATTCTGCATTACTCAGACAACGACCGCACCATGCAGGATGGCGACATCCTGCTCGTCGACGCGGCCTGCGAGTACTCCATGTACGCCGCTGATATCACGCGCACCTTGCCGGTGAATGGTCAGTTCACTCCGCGCCAGCGAGAAATCTACAACGTTGTGCTCGGCGCTCAGCAGGCGGCCATCAATGCGTTCGTGGCCGGCAAGTCCACCATCAACGACCGCGACCGCCACGACCCGAACTCGCTCGATACGGTGGCTTACAACTACATCAACGCGCACGGAAAAGACCTGCACGGCCAGCCGCTCGGCCAGTATTGGCTGCATGGCCTTGGCCACATGATGGGCATCGACGTCCACGATCCAGGCGTCTACCCGGTGGTGCTCAAGCCGGGGATGGTCTTCACCATTGAGCCGGGTGTCTATATTCCCGACGAAAAGCTCGGCGTGCGCATTGAGTGCGACTTCCTCGTCGGACCGGATGGAAAACTGATCGACCTTGATGCCGCGCTGCCGCACACCGCCGATGAAGTGGAAGCGGTGATGCAGGGAAAATGACCGCAACATGAACATCGACCCGCGCGACGCTCTGCCCACCGAGCAGCTTGATGCGCTTAGCCGCGCCTTCAGCGATCAATTGCTCGCATGCCTCGACGAGTGTGCTCGCGGGCGTCGCGGGTTGTTCTCTGAGTATGTCAGCGAAGATGAAGAGGAAAGCGGCTGGCCCGAGGCGACCAGGCTTCGAGAACTGGCCGTAGCGTTACAAAACGTCTTCGCCCAGAATGATCAGCGCAACGCCCTCTGCGACGAATTCCTTGACCTCTGCACCATGCACGGTGAAAGCCATCCCGGCGAACGGAAGCTGGCGCGCGCATTCTTGGAGCGGATCGAGCGCGGCGACGTCGGCACGCCCACCGAAGAACAGCGAAAGCCGTGGTTGCGGAGTCAATGACGTACCGCTAAAGACGTACCGCCGGTCTTGAGGTTGTCATCCTGAGCTCGCCGCGGCGGCCGAAGGATCTGCCTTGAAAATAGCCTGGCCAGTTGTAGCGCCGGTGTCCTCGCCCGCACCCGCATCGCCCGATCAAGCTATTTTCATTGTCTTCGGGTGCCGCAATGCGCCATCTCCGACTGCAGTTGCTTTTCGGCGATTTCCGATTCCGCACAAAACGAAACTTCCAGATTTGCGGTGTTCCAGGCACAACGAGGCGAATGAGCCTCAAATCGCCCCCCACAACCAATCTTTGCGATAATTTAGGGCCACTCAGAATCGAGTGTTCCTTTGTACTGTCACTGAACTGTGGCGGCTCTAGTTTGGACGCTATATTTTGGGAAGTTTGCCGATGTCCTGAGGGGTTGTGCCCGGAGCAGAGAAAACGATCCCGTACTTCGGAGCGAGCTCACGGAGGCGGTTGATGTCAGGTGGGCCGACGCGCCCTGCCGGCAGTTCCATCGCCGCTGCAGGGCTTCCCAATTCAAGGAAAAATCCCTCCAGGCCCGGAGGCGAGAACAGGGTGAGAAACTCCGCCTCGTCCGACTCGACCTGAAAGGTGTGCCACATATTCGGACGAGTGCGGACGAGGTCGCCGCCTTCGGCAACGAGTTCCTCTTCGCCGACCCAGAAGTGGAGCTTGCCACGGATGATGTAGAAGTCCTCCGGCCCGTGATGGTGTGGCACAGGGGCAAAACCCTTTCCCAGCCGCCATGACAGCATGCTGTAATGTCCATCGGTCATCTCGCTCGTCGCCAGAACCGTGATTAGCGCCGTTCCGTACCAGATCGAGCTTTCTAGTGCCGGCCGGGTGAAAAGCTGCGTGGGCTTCAGAATTGCAGACATGGGTTTAGATTATCCACAGTAAAACGTTCCGTGAGAAGTAAATTTTTAGTTGAAAGGCGGTCGCCCGGCGAATCGAGGTTCTAGCTCCTGGCCCTGAGCAGGGTAACTAATGGGAAGCTTCCTCGCTCACCCTTATACCTCGCAGGGCTTCAGGCGGCGGACCATCCCATTAGCTAATCAATCGGACTCCGTCCCCAAAACACGCCGCTACCACTGCACTCCCGGGTACAAGCTCGGCATGCGATAAGCGTGGTATTGGTCGGCGCCCGGCGTCGCGCCCTGCCACACCACTTGCGAACCATCCGGACTCAGTTCCTGCACGAGGGCTCCGCTGGGCGTCGCGCAAAAATTCACTTCCATATCATTGTTCGCCATCAGCTCGGCATTGCCGCCAAAAAAGCTGAAGTACGAAGGCGGCGGAACGTAATGCGTGATCATCGTCGCCGTCATGCTGGTCTCGTTCATCTCCAGCACCGGCATCGTCGAATAGCATTGCGACGACACCGGCGAGTACGGCTTGCAATATACCGCTCCCGACGGGAACATCCGGTCGTTCCCGTTGTCCATCAACCCGAGGCGAAACACGCCGGTCGTATTGGGCGTGAAGTAATTCATCCCGTGCTGTGCGTAGAACCAGTCCGTCGGATCGGTCCCGTTCACCAGCTTGAAGTCGCCGCCTTCGCCCAGCCGCCACATCACCGCGCCGGAGCCGGTGCCGTCGAGAAAGTTGATCTTGATAATCCAGTTCTGGTGCCGCATCGAGAGCAGCAGATTGTGATCGTCGCTCGAATAGAGCATGCCGTTCGAGTGTGTCCAGTCAGGCCAGTTCATCGGCCGGCGGTTGATATCGAGATGGTCGAACGTGTTCCACACCCAGTCGGGATTAAAGTTCTGATCCATATCCACGATCACATCGCCGATCACTTCGGTCGCGCCCGACGTTCCTGCGAGATTGCTGAATGCCCGCTGATAGGTGCCGAGCAAGACAAGGTGTCCATTCGGCAAAGCCAGCACGTCGTGGTGAAAACTGCCCAGCTTGTACAAATTGCCTTCCGCATCATGGAAGTTCCCCGTTGCGAGCTTCTGGTTGAGCGTGGCAACGTTCAGGCTGTTCACCGTGTTGCCCGCCAGATCAATCTCCCTCACCTCGTTGATCAGGCTGGGGCTCAGGCCCGTAGTGATCGACGAGAGGTACGAAATCACCATCAGCAGGTTGCCATTCGGCAGCAGTTGAATGCCCTGGATGTAGTCGTTCGAGCTGTGCGAATAGCTGTATGTCCAGATTACGTTGCCACTCAGATCGGTGGCGAAGGCCTGGCTGTCATTCGCCGGCTGAATCGTATTCCACATCTCGATCCCCGGCTGAGGCGTTCCTCCGCCGGGCGTGGAAACATTCACCGCCGAGGTCGCCGGTGGTGCATCGGTCGTACACGTGTGGTCGGTGTCGTTGTAGGTGGCGCCGTTCGACAGCGTTACCTGGGCGCGCATGTGATACGGCGTCAGGCCCTGCATTCCGGCCACGTAGATCTGCGTTTCGCCGCCGTCTGCGGTCGGTGTCGGCACTTGCCACGTGTTCAATCCGTAGCTCGTCGTCTTTCCGAACTGAACTGCAATCTTTCCCGGCGCGGGCAGATAAAGCGAGTACCGCGCCACCAGAGGATTGCCGAGCTCAAACGGACAGGTGATTGTAGCGGGCGCGATAATCGACACCACCGCCGTAGCGTAATTCTGCGTGGCCGACCCGGTGAGCGCCACGGTCACGGTCAGGTTCTCGCTTTGCGCGACCGTTGCGGGCGCCGTGTAACTGCCGCTGCCGCTTACTGTACCTGTTGCGGCGTTGCCTCCCTGCACGCCTTCCACCAGCCACTCCGTCTGGCTGCCGCCGGTCTCGGTCGCAGTAAATTGGACCTTCTGGCCCGGCGCCAGCGCCACGTACTGCGGAGAAATGGTGACTGACCCGCCTTGGCCCGCAGTCGGCGGCGCGCTCGTGGGCGGTGGTGAATTAGGGCCTTGCGACTCTTGCGGAGTAGAGCGGTACGCGGCATTGCATCCGGCCAGGAGCGTCAGCGACGCGAGGCAAAAATACGCTGCACGGGGAAGATGTGCGCATTTGTCCATGCTTTTGGCCATAGCGTTTTAGGAAATGCCGCAGTGGAAAGCCGCTAACTCAAAGTCGGCGCGACCACAAGGAGCGACGACCTTGCAACCAGGCGAAATCCCCAAACTGTTTCCCTAAAACGCCGTGGAGAGAGACTCCCATTCCTTTGTGCCCCGGACTGCCAGGGAATGGGAGCTTCGAGCTGCGTTGTCTCCGGCGCTACCAGCGCACGCCGAAGCTGATGGGAAGAACCTGGGTGTCTTTGTCGATCGTCACGGGCGGTAGACCATTCGCCGACTTGCCTACGATCGCTGGTGAGAGCACATCGAGGTAGCGGACCTCCGCAAAGAGCGTGGTGTTGCTCTCGCCGTACATGCCCCCCAATCGGTGCTGGAATCCCCCGCCGACGTTAAACCCGCCCTGGTTGCTTGAGAAGTGGCCCACAGTGCCCGGAACATATCCGACACCGCAGTAGAAGTAGGAGCAAAACTCCTGCGCCATGGGAAATGTGAACGTGGTGACCTTCCGGTAAAAGCCTCCGCCGCCGGTGACATACACGTCATTTGTAGCCTTGGGAGCCAGGTCAACCACGGGATCAACGGTGAATGACCAGATGTGCGCGTGGCCGCCGGTTGCTTCTCCGTTGGTTTCGGCAATCAGTGCGCCGGGCAGCTTGTCGTCGAGAAATTGATACTCGATCAGCGTCGAAAAATGCGGATCGAACCTCATGCCCCCGCCGACCGTCAAATTGAAGCCATAGGTGACGCTGCTGCTGATGGGCGCGTTAAAGCCGCCCCCCGCCTCAAAGGTGAGACGGTGAAGAATGCCTTTCTTCTCGCCGCCGCCGTTTCCACCGCCGTTGCCGTACTGCCCTGAAGCAGCAGCGGAAGGTCTCGGCGCCGGCGCTTCGGGCAATGCCAACTCGGCCACCTGCGCCGTGCCCGATTGGCTCGACGAATAGCTTGTGTCGCTCGCCCGACCAGAGCTCGCCTGATCCTGGGAAGGAGCAGTAGACTGCGCTTTCGCAACATAGCAAGTGAACAGAACCACGGCTGCAGCCAGGCCGGCGCACCGCGCCAGCCGCATCCAAAAGGTGTACGACATGGAAAACACCTCAAGCATCGAATTTTGTTCAACTTCAGGGGAAAAGGAACGCCCAACTAGGGTTAGACACAGAAATCCGTTAGAGGTTGCTCAACTGGAATATTGTTTCCCGCTGGATGAGATTCCTCGCGCCGGCGGAAAGTTGCATTCGCCTGCACCCGGCGGGAGCTTCGCCAGTCCATCTATATATCGTATCCGGGTTCGGACGCATCGGGCGGAGCCCCAGGCGAGCAGGCACGGCGAGTTTTTCGACAGTTTTTAGCTTCGCTAACTCCGCCAACCCCGCTAGCCCGCTTACCCCTGGATGTCGAATTGCTCCGGGTGCAGCGTCGGGTCGCTCTTGACCAGGACATTCTTCCCAATCAGCTCCTCAAAATCGTTCAGCCAGCGATTGCCGTTCGATTTCAGCACCTTCACCGTTTCAGGATTCACGCGCAGCAGCACATCGGTATTTTCAAAATGCTTCCGCATCTTGCGCATCTCGATGTAGATCTCGTTGCACACGGTAGCCGGACTCTTCACCATGCCGGTGGCCTGGCAGGTCGGGCAGGCTACGCTCAGCGTCCGCTCCAGCGACTGCTTCACCCTTTTGCGCGTGATCGCCACCAGGCCGAAGTCGTTGAACTGCAGAACCTTGGTCGGCGCGCGGTCGTTCTTCAGCGCTTCTTCCAAAGCTGCCATCACCTTGTAGCGATTCTTGCGCTCGTCCATGTCGATAAAATCGATCACGATAATACCGCCCAGGTCGCGCAACCGGATCTGGCGAACAATCTCCGGCACCGCATCCAGGTTGGTCTTGAGAATCGTGTCCTCAAGCCGCGCCGACTTACCCACATACTTGCCGGTATTGATGTCGATCGCCACCAGCGCTTCAGTCTGGTTGATCACGATCGATCCGCCGCTCTTGAGCCAGACCTTCGACCGCAGGGCCTTCGAAATCTCGTCCTGAATGCCGAAGTGCTCGAACAGCGGCGTCTCCTTGGTGTAGAGCTTCACGCGCCGCATCAGCGAGGGCGAAAAGCGATTCAGGAAGCGCACGATTCGTTCGTAGTCCTCTTGCGTGTCTACCCAGATGGACGCAAAATTCGCGCTCACTTGGTCGCGCAGAATGCGCTCAATCAGCGACAGGTCGTGATAAATCAGCGCCGGCGACTTGGAGGAATCCGACCGCTGCTTGATCTCGTTCCAGAGATTCATCAGGAAGCGCAGATCGGCGCGTAGTTCCGCCTCCGATGCGCCGTCGGCCGCTGTCCGCACGATGAATCCGCCAGAAGCTTCTCCCCGCTCGTTCATCAGGATCCGCTTGAGGCGGCGACGTTCGTCGTCCGAAGCGATCTTGCGGCTTACGCCAACGTGGGTCACCGTGGGCATGAAGACCAGGAACCGGCCGGGCAGTGCGATGTGGCTCGTGATGCGCGCGCCCTTCTTGGCGATGGGCTCCTTTGCGATCTGCACCAGGATCTCCTGTCCTGCTTTCAACAGATCGGAGATGATCGGCAGATCCGTGGTCTGTGCCGAGCGGCGCGATGGACCACGGCGACCACCCTGCATGCCTCGCCCGCGTTGTCCTCGCCCGCCACGCTCGCGGCCATCCCGGCCGGGCGCCGGCTGCGTCCCCGCTGGGGCTTCCTCTTCAGCGACTTCAACATCCTCTTCTTCGTCCGCCTTTTCGTCGAAGTTCATCTGAATGCGGTGATCCAGATGAGCCTCCTGCAGCATCTCGCCCAACTCGCCGGTGCGCAGATGCGAGGGCAGCGTCTGCTCCTCGTAATCATCCAGGTCGTGCACCTCCGGCTTGTGCCGCCGCCCATGCGGCGCGGCCTCTAGTTCCTCGCCTTCGATCACCTCTTCCTCGATGACGCCGTTGCCCGGAGCATAGGAAGAGGCTTTCGCTACCGGTGCGGTGGTGGTTCCAGCCGCAGCCTCATCTTCTTTCTTCTTCTTGCCGCCAAACCCAAAGAGCCGGAACCCCGTCGGAGTCGAAGGATCGATGTTGTGCGATGCAGACGCGTCCGCTTCCTCTTCGGGGTCCGCGGGGCCTGCCGATTCCTCTTCGCCAGGCCGATGGCCGGTGGCCGTGGAGAACGGGAACTCCTCGAACTCAGGCTCGTCTCCATCGGCGCTTTCCTCATCTTCCGGCGCGGCCGTCTCCTCGGACGGCGATTCAATCGAGTCCGCGGCCAGGCTTTCCTCTTCGAACTCAAAATTCGCTTCCTGAGCCTCGGCCATTTCAAGTTCACGATGAGACGGCGGCGCCGTCTCATCATCGTCTACCGCGGCTTCCTCGCGTTCCAGGTATCCGGGATGCTCCGCCGAAACGTCGGCTTGCGACTCCTCCGCGTCCCCACGAGCAGGCTCTGCTTGGCGGCGATGCTTTGAGATCGACTCTCCGGGCAAAAGCCCGCTGCCATCCCACGCGATCGGCGCCTCAATTAATGTCGAGGGCCTCGATGTGTATGACCGGCGCGGAGGCATGGCACGTTCCGGTGCAGCTTCTGGAGCATCGGCACCGGGCGCGCCACCATATTTCGAGAGCGACTCCCCCGGAAGCAAAATCGCTTCCTGAGCCTGATGTCCCCTCGGCCGCTGTGGCGCCGCATGCGTCTCGAGCGCATGAATCACCAGAAACTCTTCAGCTTCAGGACGCAGTTCAATGGGTGCGGGTGATTTCGATTCGAATTCTGTTTGTGGCCCGGCCTCCGGGTTCATCCCCCGGCCCCCACGGCGGCGTCGCCGGCCTCGCCAGCGGCGCGCCCCCATCTCGTCGGGCGTCTGTGGAGTTCCCGGCTGGCTTGCATGCACTGTTGATTCTGAAGCAGGTGAGCTGACGGGTTCCGCAGCGGCTTCCTCCGTCGGCCGATATTCCTGAGCCGGTGTCGGCCTGTACTCGCTTCGTTGGCCCCTGCGTCCGCCGCGTTCCTCGTGCCGGCCTCCGCTGCGGTCGTCAGGATGCGCCTGCCGAGCTTCGCGAGGAGCCGGCTCAGCCGGTCCGCTCGCTGCGGCTTTTTCCAGCTCGTCGGACTCTTCCTGGTCTTCGAGCTCAATAAAGTCGGTTACGTAGAGGAACGCATCGCGCTCCAGGCCAAGGTCGACAAATGCCGACTGCATGCCCGGCAAAACCCGTGTCACACGGCCTTTGTAAATGGAACCCGCGAGGGTATATTCGTTTTCGCGTTCGTAGTAGATTTCCGCGAGTTGATCGTCTTCTAAAATCGCAAGCCGCGTCTCATGCGGCGTGCTGGAAATGCAAATTTCTTTTGCCATCGTACCTTTCCGTCCGGCAGCGCAAGGCTAACCGTACCCACGGCAAGGTTCGATGGACGCGCGCTTCAATAGCGCAGGAAGGAATGGGCGGACTACCGAATTGAAGCTGGCGTATCGGCGAGAGCGCGGCGGCCTGCCCCATGGGCGGCCGACCAGGCTGAAGAAGCCGGACGGGCTGCTGATTGCAGTGATCCGATGTCAGAGAGTTTGTGGCCGCCCTGCCCGGTGCCCCCGGCGGGGCCGTTCGACCAGCGGCTAATGCAAGGCGCCTTCGCGAAAGGGAGCCGGGGAAGCTGCCTCCCGAAATCTCAAAGCGATCCTTGCAATGTGCGAGCCGCAAGTGGTCTTCCCCTCTCTGCGTACTCATAAACCCAATCCTGCCAGGCGCGATCCATCGGGACCATGCCGGCGAATTACTTGAAACATCCTTCCTTCGCGGTCCAGAGCAATACTCAATTGCCCCATCGCCGGGAAAGAGGCGAACTTTCTGGACGACATCTGAACCCAAATGGATCGAGATGCGTCAGTTGACGAACCGGCGCATGCGGACATTCATTGCCACCCCCAGCGCCAGGAACGTGAACAGCACCGAAGATCCGCCATAACTCATTAAAGGTAGAGGGATTCCGGTGACGGGCATCAGCCCGATGACCATGCCTACGTTGACCAGAATCTGAAAGGTCAACACAGCCACGATTCCCATGATAATGAGGGAACCAGACAGGTCTGCGGCTGTTTGAGCGTTTTGAATCAAACGCATCAATACTAGGAAGTATAGCAGTAGCACAAAAACCGCGCCCACAAACCCGTGTTCCTCGCTGAAGGCCGCAAAGATGAAGTCGGTGTACGGAATCGGCAGGAAATACCCCTGGGTTTGCGTGCCTTTTTCCGTTCCTTTGCCCCAGATGCCCCCGGATCCCACTGCAATCAAAGACTGATTGATCTGGTAGCCGGAGCCGCGAGGATCGTTTGCCGGGTTAATGAAGCTGGTCAGCCGGGCCTTCTGGTACGGCTTCAGCAGCTTTCCGCTCGACCAGACTCCGCCGGCAAGAACCAGGAAACAGGTGATGAGAATAGCCGCCTGCTTGAAGCTGATTCCTCCCAGAAACAGTCCGGCAATCAGGATGGGCGCGTAGGTAAGCGTGGTGCCGAGGTCCGGCTGAATCAGAACGAGAATCATGGGAATGCCGACCATGGCAAACGCCTTGAAAATGTCACTCCATGTCAAGTTGCGCGCGCCGAGGTTGGCAAAGTAGCGCGCGATCACGAGAACCAGCACCAGCTTCACCCATTCGGAGGGTTGAAACTGCACCGGGCCAATCCCGATCCAGCGCCGTGCACCCATCACTTTGTGCCCGATCAGCTTCACCAGTACCAGCGAAACCAGAAAAATTCCATAGGCCCAGGGAGCCCAGTCGAGCAGCCGGTGATAGTCGATTTTCGCCAGAATGAACATGCCGGCAACGCCGCCCGCGATGAAAAGCATCTGCTTGCTTTCAAAGCTCGCGAACCGGGTGTGCATGGTGGTGGAGTGAACCTCGATGAGCGAAATGCCGCACAGCGCAAGCACCATGAGGAGCAGGGCCCAGTCGAAGTCACGGAAACTGAGGATGCGTCGCATTCGAGCTAGGGATCTTTCCGGCGAATCGCCAGCGCCGAAGCCAGCTCCGACGGGTTCACAGCGGAACCGGCCGCAACGCGCGGCGAGGCAGGCTTGTTCTTTGGTCTCGAATCAGAAGTTGATGCCGCAGCATTCTCGGCTACAATCCCGTTTCGGCCCAAAAAGAAATGTCCACCCCGCAGACGCGTGGCACCTTGGGCGACCGTATTGTTGCCCT
Organism: uncultured Acidobacteriaceae bacterium; assembly: GCA_963751285.1. GTDB lineage: Bacteria > Acidobacteriota > Terriglobia > Terriglobales > Acidobacteriaceae > Telmatobacter. The sequence continues at coordinate 12,523 of CAVVUE010000031.1, forward strand.
TGCCCGGTGGCGCGTTCGGCACAGACCACAAGGCGCCGACCTCTATAGGTGATGCGGGCGCGGCCGCCTTTTCCGGTGGCAGGTTGTTTGCTTCGCGGCGCTTCTTATCGACATAAGCCTTCACCACCTGCGCGCCGATTCGTGCTGGGTAATAGCTGAAGTCGCCGTGCATCCACAGCACCACCACCACCAGTTCCGGATTTCGCCGCGGCACCACCCCCACGAACCATACGTTCGGGGCGGTTTCTTTGCCTTTGAGTCCCGATGCCTTCAGAAACGCGTCGCTGATCACCTCTGCCGTGCCTGTCTTGCCAGCCAGGTCGATGCCGTTCAGATGCGCCGAGACGGCGGTATGGAATGGCCCTGGCTCCGTGATCTGCGCCATCGCGTCGGTGATCAGCATCCAGTTCTGCGGATCCATGGGTACGTCGGCATCGCCTGATCCCGGGAAGCTCTCGAGAATCCCTTTGTAGAAATCCGGAGAAATCTTGGAAATCTCGTCAGGAAACACTACATGCGGCCGCACCATGTGGCCGTCGGATGCAACCCCGCTGATGTACCGCGCCAGTTGGATCGGTGTAGCCTCGATGGCGCCTTGCCCGATTCCCACCGAGATGGTCTCGCCCGCGTACCACTTGTGGTGGTAGGCATGCATCACCCACTCGGCCGAAGGCATCAAACCCGGCTGTTCGTCAGGCAGGTCGATGCCCGTCTTCTGCCCGAACCCGAACATCTTGCCATACCTTGAAATCGTGTCGATGCCCAGCTTGTCGGCCAGCGTGTAGAAGAACGTGTCGCAGGAGTCCGGAATCGCCGTCTCGATGTCTTCGGGCCCATGATGGCGGTCGCAGTGGTAAAGGTGCCCGTAAAAATCTGCGCCGCCGTTGCAAAAAACATGCAGGTTTTGTGCGACGCCCTCTTGCAGCCCCGCCACCGACATCAGGACCTTGAACACCGAGCCGGGCGCGAGCTGCGCCTGGATCGCTTTGTTCATCAGCGGATGGTCAGGATCGGTGATCAGCTTGTTCCAGTCCGCCCGGTCGATCTTGATGGCAAACTCGTTGGGATCGAAGCTGGGCCGCGAAACCATCGCCAGGATCTGGCCGTTGCGCGGATCCATCGCCACAATGGCGCCCTGGCGGTCGCCCAGGGCGAGCTCGGCAGCGCGCTGCAGATCGTTGTCGATCGTCAGCCTCAGATCCTGCCCCGGCACAGCGTGCTGGATGCCGAAATAACCCACTTCACGTCCGTGGCTGTCCACGATCACTTCACGCGAGCCGTCCTGGCCGCGAAGCAGCTGATCGTAGGTTTCCTCCACACCCGCTTTGCCCACCACGTCGCCCGGTTCGTAGTATGCGAAACGCGGGTTGTTCAAATCTTCCTCGCTCACTTCGCCCACGTAGCCGATCAGGTGCGCGGCAAAACCGTCGCGCGGATAAAGCCTGCGTTCCACGTCGATGGTTTCCAGTTCTGGCAGCTCGTTGCGGTGCGCCGCGATAAACGCCTGCTCATCGGCAGTCACATCCTCTTTGATCGGGATGGGCTGATATCCGGGCTCGGAGCGGTAATGGCGCAGCGTGGCCTGCAGATCGTCCAGCTTCAGATCGAGACCCTTGGCAATCAACGGCAGGTCGGCCTGCACATTTTTGTTCTGCTCGCGCACCAGGAAACAGGTCACCGACGGATAGTCATCGACAATGATCCGGTTATAGCGATCGAAGAGCTTGCCGCGCGGAGCCAGGATCGGCTCCTGGCGAATGCGATTCTGTTGGGCCAGCACGCGATAGTTCTGCACATCCAGCACTTGCAGGCGCCACAGTCCCGCGATCAACGCCAGCATCATCAAAAGGATGCCGTATTGCACCACCGTCAGCTTGAGGGTGGGGAGTTTTTCACCGCGATTGCTGCCTGAAACCATGCCCTTTTCCTAAGAATACCCCGAGATCAATCTTTCGCCGGCTCTCTCCCGCCGCCCTGCATTACCCTCGTTCCCTTGTTCCCTGTCTTTCTACTCCCTGATCTGCAGACGATCCAGCACCGGAAACAGCACCAGCCCAACCACCGAGTTGCCCACGGCGCGAAAGAGCTCCGTGAGCCAGCTCCACTCGATCGCCAGTCCCAGCATGAAACGGCTCACAAAGAGGTAAATCGCGCTCGAAACCAGCGAAAGCACGAAGATCAGCAGCACGCGTACGGTGTGATTGTCCACCTCAACGCGAATGCCAACTGAGGCCGCCAGAAACCCGACAGCCGTTTTGGCGATGCCGTTGATGCCGATGGCGTAATGCGAGAGCGCGTCTTCAAACAGGCCCATCACCGCGCCAATCACCGTGCCTTGGACTGGATTGCGGCGTCCCAGTGCGAAGTAAACGGTGATCACAAGGGGCGGATCGACCCAGGCGTAGCGCCCCAGAATGCGCGGCAGCCACGCCTGCAGCACCAGCGCTACCAGCGGAACCAGCGCGTAAATCAGCAGCGGATAGCGGTGGATCTCGAAATCACGCCGGGCATCGGCGCCGAGCAAGGCCATAGCTATGGGTTCCTCTGCGGCGGAGTTTGCGGCGCGGGATGGGATGCAGGCGCGGCTTTGCTGCCCGCGCCTGAAGGGGCGTGCGCGGCGGATGAATTGTCTGCGCCCGTGCCCGAACCAGCCGGCGGATTTGCAGTCAATGGCGGGGTGTAGGCAGCGCCCGGCGAGAATTCATCGGGATGCAAAGGCTGTGGCGGCGGTGTCGCCGGATTGGGGTTCGTATCGTCGTAAAGTGGCTGCTTGTCCGGCGGCAGGCTGGGATCGACCAGCCCGGGCAGCTTCTCGCCCATGATCTGCGCCGCCTTCAACTGGTCGCTGATGGTGGCAGCCTCCGCGCCCTTGAGATTTTCGCTGGTGGCAATGTCCTGCTGATCCTGCGTAGAAAAGCGCGGCTCGGTCGAGGTAATCACCAGCACTTCGTCGAGGCGATCGAGATGCGCCGCCGGCTTCAGGTAGATGTCGACGAGTCCATCGTTGTCGGGATCGGTAGCCACCCGTTCCACCACCCCAACCGGCAACCCGCGCGGAAAGATCAAGTCGCCGCCCGCCGTAAGCACATTTTCCCCCGGCTTGATACGCTGGTCGGCCGTTACGCCCACCACTTCCAGCCTGCCGGCCACGTCGCCCTTCAAAACTCCCCGGATGCGCGTCGTTTCCAGAATCACTCCCGCGCCGCTCGTCGGATCGTTCACCGCCAGCACCTGCGCCGAGTAGGGAAACACGTCGCGCACTTTGCCCACGATTCCGTCCGCCGTAATCACCGCCATATCCGGTTTCAGGCCGTTGTGCGCGCCTTTGTCGATATAGAAAACATGCGAGCGGTCGCTGCCGCTGGAGCCGTAAACCTGGGCTGGCACGGTCGTGTAAATGTATTTCTCCTGAAAGCCCAGCATTGCCTGCAGGCGCTGGCCCTGGCGTGCGTCCTCAAGCAATGCGGCTTGTTCCAGCCGAAGCCGGTCCACCGTCTTCTGCAGATCCTGGTTCTGTTGGCGCACGTGAATCAGGTCGAAGTAATCGCTCCACAAGCCGGTGCTTCCAATTTTGGTGGCATGAATCAGCCGCTCTGGCGGCGAAACTACGGCATTGGCCCACAAGCGAATCAGCCGCACGCTTTTCGGATCCACCGTGTCCAGCGTGCTGCGGCCGCCGCTGGTCCGGCGCACCTGCACGGCCAGGCCCGCAATCTGCACCACCAGGAAGGCGAGCAGCACCACAAGATTCCGATAGCGAGTGAATAGCGAATCCATAAATGCCAGGGTTCAGGAGTCAGGTGTCAGGGGTCAGCGCAAGTAATGAGAAAGAAAGCAAGGCAGTCAGTTTCTGATCCCTGACCCCTGAAACCTGTTCCCTGCCTCAATCGATCTTGATTTTCCGCAGCAGGCGGAAGTCCGAGAGCATCTTGCCCGTGCCCAGAACCACACTGGCCAGCGGATCGTCCGCCACGGAAACGGGAAGCCCGGTCTCCTCGCGAATGCGCTTGTCAAGATTCTTGATGAGCGCCCCGCCCCCGGTCAGCACAATGCCGCGGTCCGAAATATCGGCCGACAACTCAGGCGGCGTGCGCTCCAGAGCCACGCGGATGGCGTTCATGATCACAGCGATGCACTCGCCCAGCGCCTCGCGAATCTCGCTGTCGTCGATGGTGATCGTCTTGGGCACGCCCTCAATCAGGTTGCGTCCCTTGATCTCCATGGTCAGCGGCTTGTCCAGCGGGTAGGCCGATCCGATATCGATCTTGATCTGCTCGGCCGTGCGCTCGCCGATCAGCAGGTTGTACTTCCGCTTCAGATAATTGGTGATAGCCTCGTCCATCTGGTTGCCGGCCATGCGCACCGAGCGCGAATAAACTATGCCGCTCAGCGAAATCACGGCGATGTCCGTCGTTCCGCCGCCGATATCCACCACCATGTTTCCCGAAGGCTCTGTGATGGGCAGCCCTGCGCCGATCGCCGCCACCATCGCCTGTTCCACCAGGTAAACCTCGCTCGCCTTGGCGCGGTACGCTGAGTCCTCCACCGCGCGCTTCTCTACCTGCGTAATCTCCGAAGGCACCCCGATCACGATCCGCGGATGCACCAGCATCTTGCGGTTGTGCGCCTTCTGGATGAAGTAGTTGAGCATCTTCTCGGTGACTTTGAAGTCGGCGATCACGCCGTCCTTCATGGGCTTGATGGCCACGATGTTGCCGGGCGTGCGCCCCAGCATCTCTTTGGCCTCCTTGCCTACGGCTTCCACCTCGCCGGTGTTTTTGTTGATGGCGACGATGGAGGGCTCATTGACAACAATGCCCTTGCCTGCCGCATAAACCAGGGTGTTGGCGGTGCCGAGATCAATTGCCAGGTCGCTCGAAAACATGCTGAAGAGAGAACGCAGGCTGTGCGACCGGGAGGAGCGCGAGGTGTAACCGTTCACTGACATGGAGAAACTGAATCGACCTCAAAAAACTTGAAATTTTGGATCTGCCTTAAGCCTATTGTACGGCTAGTGGGCTTTCGCCGCAGGCATCTTCCACGAACGTCTCAAACCTGCGTACCGTAAAGCGTGCCGGTTTAGTCAACAGCAGCCCGCGCAATTGGACTCGCGACCTTCCTTTCTGGCCGGAGGAGCGGCAACAGGATTATGCTGTTCTCCGGACTCCGTCCAGCTTGGGAACTGGAATAGCGGTCAATTGACCGGCCTACTCCCTTTTCCCTACTGGCTATTCCCTGAGGCTTTATGACCAATCCCACATGTCACAATCTCATCGGCGGCCAATGGCTTCCGGCCGCAAGCGGCAAAACCACCCTCAACCTCAACCCCGCCGACCACTCTGACGTCATTGGCGCGTTTCCCTCCTCGCAAGCTGAAGACGTGGCCCTCGCCGTGGCCGCCGCGAAGAAGGCCTTCGCCACCTGGCGCCTGGTTCCCGCACCCAAACGGGCCGAGATCCTGCTCCACGCCCGCGAAATCCTCATTGAGAACAAGGAGAAGTACGCCCGCGACATGACCCGCGAAATGGGCAAGGTGCTGGCCGAGACACGCGGCGACGTGCAGGAAGCCATTGACGAGGCGCTCTACGTAGCGGGTGAGGGAAGGCGTCTCTTCGGCGTCACCACCCCGAGCGAGCTGCCCGACAAGTTCGCCATGAGCGTGCGCATGCCTGTCGGCGTCGTCGGCCTCATCACGCCGTGGAACTTCCCCATGGCCATTCCCAGTTGGAAGCTCTTTCCCGCGCTCGTTGCCGGCAACACCTGCGTCATCAAGCCGGCGACCGACACGCCGCTCTCCACCTACAACCTCGTCCAGGCCCTGGTCGATGCCGGCCTGCCTCCCGGCGTGGTCAACATCGTCTCCGGAACCGGCTCCTCCGCGGGCACGGCTCTCGTCGAGCATCCTGACGTGCGCGCCATCAGCTTCACCGGTTCCAGCGCCGTCGGTTCTCTGGTCGCGCAGCGCGCGGCAGCCACCTTCAAGCAGGTCTCGCTCGAAATGGGCGGCAAGAACGCGCAGATCGTTCTCGACGACGCCAACCTCGATCTCGCCCTCGACGGCGCACTCTGGGGCGCATTCGGCACCACCGGGCAACGCTGCACGGCCACCAGCCGCATCCTGCTGCAAAAGGGAATCGCCGCCGAGTTCACGGCCAAGTTCGTTGCCCGCGCCAAAAAGCTCAAGGTCGGTAACGGCCTCGATGAATCGGTCGAAGTCGGCCCGCAGGTGAACGCCGCTCAGATCGAAACCTCGAAACAATACGTCGACATCGCCCAGCGCGAAGGTGCCCAGATACTCTGCGGCGGCCACCCGCTCATCGACGGCGCCTACGCCCGTGGCACGTTCTTCGAGCCTACGGTCTTCGCCGGCGTCACACCCCAAATGCGCATCGCCCGCGAAGAAGTCTTCGGCCCCGTCGTCGTGCTCATCGAGTTCTCAAGCTTCGAAGAAGCCGTCGCGATCGCCAACTCCATCGACTACGGCCTCTCCACCTCGCTCTACACGCGCAACGTGAACCGTGCCTTCGCCGCCATGCGCGACCTCGAAGCCGGCATCACCTACATCAACGCGCCCACCATCGGCGCCGAGGTGCATCTGCCCTTCGGCGGCGTCAAGCACACCGGCAACGGCCACCGCGAAGGTCTCGGCGCACTCGACTTCTTCACTACCTGGAAAGCCGTCTACGTCGACTACTCCGACAAGCTGCAGCGCGCCCAGATCGATAACGCCGAGTAATTCCCGATCACCCTCAATGACGCACTACTTTTTGTGCAGGTTTTCGGCCTGGGGGCTGTAAAGCGCCTCGAATCAGGCGGAATGTTCGCGAAAGTGGTGCGTTGCACACGTGAAACGTTCGCTGAATTGGTTACATTTGTGGCCTAAATGTAACCACCAGAGGTTGCGATTTTACGACGCAATGACCTCTCCAGGTGCCGAATAAATTGCAAATGACACCTCCGCAGGTTGCGAATCAGAGCAAAGCGCACCTAATAATTTCCCGAAAGATGCCATAAATGCAATTTTTTGTACTCTAGAACGCGGATTTGCGCCTCATTTTGACGCGTTTTTGCACGATTGTGCGTTGAGTGGTGGCGATTCTTACGCCCGCTGACGAGTCCTCGCAGGCGGGGGCACGCACCGAACTCAAAGAAATCGGTCAGCCGGATCGCTGACCCGAACGGCGTTTGGCGCGGGGCGATCTTCCAGAACTCAGTGCCCAGCGCTCGCCGGAGGGACAATTCCATTCATTCTGAGGTATTCGACGATTTGGCCGTAGTGATCATTGGCATGGGCGATGCCAAAAGCTGCAAGCGTTGCGCGAGTCTGCAGGCCCGGCTCGGGCGTCTTGACTACTTCAAATGCATTGGCCGGTGTAAGAGTCGCAATTGCCTTGTGGGCAAAACTGAACGAACCAGCGAGCGCCGCGACGATGTCTTCCTTGTTAGTCAGCTTTGCGATTGCCCTTACGTCCACGTCGGGTTTGAGGCCGCTGACGACGCCGTAGAAGAAGTAGTTCGCCTGAGCCACATGCGTGGCCTGCTGCGCGAAGGTCCGCACACCCTGGAATTCAGTCGTCTGCGCGGGAACAAAGATGGCAGCACTGGGCGCGAAAGAGAACTTTTCCGCCGGCATCGCCTTCACCGCACCCATCATTTCCTGTTCGATCAAAGTGAGTTCCGAATCAAGTGCCTGCGATGGCGTTGCGTTGGTTTCGGCAGCCTGCTGCCCATTGTCGGCCGATCCCGCCTGAGCGGCTACGGCAAGTGATCCAATTCCCAGCACCGTACCAATTGCCAATGTACGTATGTGCATAGACCTCCAGGGGCGCGTTGAAAAGCGCATTCAGATTAGCAGAATGGTCTCATGAGATGATGGTCCCCGGCGATGGCGGGAGGCGCACCCTCGTTTTTCCTCTTCGTACCCCCACCATCGAGGGTGCCCCATCCTTGACGCAGTCTTATCGCGGCAAGGGTGGGAAAACAGGAATCTCATTTGTCCTTTTCAGCGCCTTGTCAATCCCCCTTCCCGCCAAAAATCTGTCTTTCTCCCGTCTTTTCAATCGTTTCCCAAACCACTTGTCTTGCGAATTATTTCTCGCGAATCGCTACTCTTGAATGGAAAGTAATCAGAGTCTGCATGCACTGGCGATCACGTCTAGCCTCCATGCCGGCGCGATGGCTTTCAAATTCTCTGTTTTGAAGATTCTCGCTTTGAAATTCCTCAAAACAGCAGAACTCGGGCAGAACCTTACCCTGCAACCCGCTGGCAATAAGCGAATTCCTCGAACACCCCCGGGGGGAGAGGGGAGGGGGGGTCCGTTACCCAAATATCAACAGGAGAAAACGTCATGACCGAGTGCAAGGAATGTCGTCACATCATGCCCAGTGGACTCCACTGCAAGTCGCCCGCCATGCGCGGCAGCGTCTTCTGCTACTTCCACGGGCGTCCTCCGCGGCCCTCGCGCCCGGCCCGCCCACCCGAATCAAACATTGAGATTCCGCCCGTCATCGGCTCCCGTGGATGATTCGTGCCAACAAAGCGCACAAATGAGTGTGGGCTTCACAGATTGCGGAAAAATGGGGAACATAGGGTGAATCTGAAGAAGCCTTTGCATCCGGGCCTGAAGGCCTTGCTGATTTTGCGGGTCTTGCGCGGGGGTTGAAACCCCCGCCTCCCTCCGCCGCGGCCGGTTGCATCAATGCGGCCCGATCGTCAGGAAGGCATCCCTCAGGGCCTGAAGGCCAGGTTGATTTTGCGACACTTACGGCACGAGTAAACTCGTGCCCTGTTACAAATCTGTGGCCCATCGAGTTTTTCCGCAGCCTGTGAACCCCCCGCCTCCCTCCGTCACGAGTTCTTCCGCAGTCTGTTCAGCCCCGGCGGGATGGTTTCTAGCAAACTTGCCCACTGCGCACGAAGGAATAACTCGCGGTTCGGGTGGGATACTCGTAGATGCAGTTTTTCTCCGAGGAGACCGATGGAAACCGCATACATTCCCAATCCCACCCGCTACGACCACGCCAACTTTCGCCGCTGCGGCCGCTCCGGCCTGGTGCTGCCGGCCATCACCCTCGGCCTGTGGCAGAACTTCGGCGGCGCCGACGTCTTTGAAACTGGCCGCGCCATGATTCGTCGCGCCTTCGACCGCGGCGTCACGCACTTCGATCTCGCCAACAACTACGGCCCGCCCTACGGCTCAGCCGAAGAAAACTTCGGCACCATTCTTCGCAAGGATTTCCGTAATCTGCGCAACGAACTTGTCGTCTCCACCAAGGCCGGCTGGGACATGTGGCCCGGCCCTTACGGCATCGGCGCGTCTCGAAAATATTTACTGGCCTCGCTCGACGACAGCCTCAAGCGCATGGGCCTCGACTACGTCGACATCTTCTACGCACACCGCCCGTGGAAGAATTGCCCGCTCGAAGAGACCATGGGCGCGCTCGTCAGCGCGGTGCATCAGGGCAAGGCGCTCTATGTTGGCATCTCGTCGTACAATCCCGAGCGCACGCGCGAAGCGGCGAAGATCCTCAAGCAGATGGGCGTGCCGCTGCTCATTCATCAGCCGTCGTATTCCATGCTGAACCGCTGGGTTGAGAACGGTCTGCTCGCCACGCTCGAAGAATTGGGAGTCGGCTGCATCGCGTTCTCGCCGCTCGCGCAGGGCCTGCTGACCAGTAAATATCTGAAAGGCATTCCAGCAGACTCGCGTGCCAAATTCGAAGGCTCCTCGCTGCTCAAAGAGTTCCTGACCGAGAAGAACCTCAAACGTGTCCGCGCGCTCAACGAAATCGCAAAGGGCCGCGGCCAGTCGCTCGCGCAAATGGCCATCGCCTGGGTGCTGCGCGCGCCGGCCGTCACCTCGGCGCTGATCGGCGCGCGCAATGTTGACCAGCTTGACGACTCGCTCGACGCGCTCAAGAAGCTCAAGTTCACCGCCGCCGAGCTCAAAGAGATCGACAGCTACGCGCAGGAGGGTGATCTCGACCTCTGGCGCGAAGCTCGGGAGACCATGGAGTAAGCAGATCCAGCTAATGTAATGCGTCGTTGCTTTCGTCGATTATGCCTTGGAGGGCACGCGTCTTTCGTACGCCCCCTTTGCGGGGGCTATCGCCTCGTTTTTCGATCCTTTCCCCAGGCTCGCGCCGTGGGGCTACCGTCTGACGCCCGCTCCGCGGGCTTTCGAGAATCGTCGGAATTGGTGACTCACTGAGCTAGGCCTTTGCGCTCTCCAGCACATCGCGCAACGCAAAGCTCGTCTCCAGCCGAGTCACGCCCGGCAGCCGCGAGAGCTCGTTCTGGTGCAGGCGGTTGTAATCCTCAATGCCCGCCACCCGCGCTACCAGGATGTAGTCGTACTGTCCGGCCAGCAGATGGCAGCTCACAATGTCATGGCAGTGGCGCACCGCCGCCTCAAACGCGCCAAGCACCGTGGCCGACTGGCGCTCCAGCGTCACGCGGATGAAGACAGTCATGTGCTTTCCCAGCAACCGGTCGTCAATCAGCGCGCGATAACCGCGGATGGCGCCCGATACTTCCAGCACCTGGATGCGCCGCGACGCCGCCGAGGCCGACAGCCCTACCGCCTCGCCAACCTCGTAGTTGGTCGCCCTTCCGTTTCGCGCCAGGTAGCGCAGGATGGCGGCGTCTAGTTCATCCAGCTCGCCGGCTGCGCCCGCAAATGATTCGATCTCGTCCGTTTTTCCGGCTATTTCTTGCGCAGACTGGCTATTTCTCTCACGTTTTGTTCCCATTTCCCCGTTCTATCACGAACTTTGCATACATTGGAAGCTCGCAGCGCCGTAAAATCCCTTCCAGATGGAAGCCGTGTACCGCATTCCGCCGGAACCTGTGCTCCCCGCATCCCATCGATCCGGCTTACCGGCTTACCCAAAGGCAGCCCTCCCCCAGGGACCGTCGAAACAACCGTATGGAGGCCACTTCACTTGAGGAGAAGCAACCATGATTGTCGGCGTTCCCAAGGAAATCAAGGATAACGAAGCTCGTGTCGGTGTAACCCCGGCTGGCGTCAAAGCACTCACCGAAGCCGGTCACAAAGTACTTGTCGAAACTCAGGCCGGCGCGCAGTCCGGTTTTCCCGATGACGACTACCAGAATGCTGGCGCTGAAATCGTCGGCAACGCTGGCGATGTGTGGCGTCATGCCGAGATGATCGTCAAAGTCAAAGAGCCGATCGAGAGTGAGTACGTCTATTTCCACGAAGGCCTGGTGCTCTTCACGTATTTGCACCTTGCGCCCGTACCCGAGCTTACAAACAAACTCCTTGAAGCGAAGGTCATTGGCATTGCGTATGAGACTGTTCGTGACCGCCAGGGAAACCTCCCGCTGCTGACGCCGATGAGCGAGGTTGCAGGCCGGATGAGCGTGCAGGTGGGCGCCAGCTATCTCGAAAGAGAGCGTGGCGGGCGCGGCATTTTGCTGGGCGGCGTGCCCGGCGTTCCGCCGGCGCAGGTCGCCATCCTCGGCGGCGGTGTGGTCGGTACCAATGCGGCGAGAATCGCTCTTGGCCTTGGCGCCAGAACAACGCTTATCGACGTCAACCTGAATCGCCTGCGCGAGCTCGACGACATCTTCGGCGGCCGCCTCTACACTCTGGCATCAAATAGCTACAACATCGCCCAGGTAACGCGCGAAGCTGAACTTGTGATCGGCGGTGTTCTCATCCCCGGCGCCACTGCTCCAAAGCTTGTCACCCGCGCCATGGTCTCGCAGATGAAGAAAGGCGCCGTCATCGTCGATGTGGCGATCGACCAGGGCGGTTGCGTTGAAACCGCGCATCCCACTTCGCACTCCGATCCCAGCTATAAAGTGGATGGCGTTGTGCATTATTGCGTAACCAATATGCCTGGCGCCGTGCCGCACACCTCCACGCTGGCGCTCACCAACTCGACGTTCCCCTATCTTTTGCGCCTGGCCAACATGGGCGCGCGCGAAGCACTCAAGCACGACGCCGGATTAGCCGAAGGGCTGAACACCTGGCTGGGCATACTGACGTACCGTGGCGTTGCTGAAAGCCAGCATCGTGCCTGGACCGCCGCGGCCAGCGTGCTTGCCTGACCGGGCAGGAAGTTGTTGTTCTTTGAGGCCGCCGAGTGCCGGCGGGCCGCCGCAATTCTGCTTGACACCTGCATTACCTATTTGTTAGCTTCCTTGCGCGGAAAAAGACTAAGAGAAATCCACCGCCAAATACAGCTTCTTCGAAGCCTTCTGGGTGAAAGTGCGCTCCGAGGAAGGGGTTTGTGTTTGGGGTGGGTTTTTGTCTTTTGCGGAGTTTTCACGGCTCGTTCTTCGCAATGTAACGCCCGTGAACAACGATGGCACTCGATAGCTCGTCGCGATTAAGACACGTATGCTTCGTGACGGATGCCCCTAAACGTTGTTGAAACGAGAAGATTGGGAGGCAAAATGTACTCGACAAATCGCACTTCTGAGCAAAAAGCGCAAATCATTCATAGAACTGATCGCACCGGCCGAAGTTTCGTGTGGGTCTTTCTGGCGATGGCGCTTCTGTTGATGCTCCCTTCGCGCATGGCCCTGGCCCAGTACGACAACGGCAGCCTCGTGGGTACGATTCGCGACTCCAGCGGCGCCGCCATTCCAAATGTGACAGTGACCATCGTGAATGCCGCTACTGGCGTTGCCACCGTGGTCAAGACGAATGAGCAGGGTGACTACGAGGTTCCTTCGTTGCGCGTCGGCGTCTACAACATCTCCGCCAGCGCTTCAGGCTTCGCCATTGCCGAAGCAAATCAGATCACCATTTCCGTCGGCGCGCGTGAGCGCATCGACCTCGTGCTGAAGGTCGGCACGGCGCAGGCCACCACGGTCGAAGTCAGCGACGTTGCTTTGCAACTGCAGACCGAGTCCAGCCAGCGCGACCAGACCATTACTAACTATCAGACGCAGTCTCTGCCGCTGGTCAGCCGCAATTACTCCGACCTCGTGGATTACGTGGTGGGCGCGCACGGAGCACCAGCCGACGCCACCACCACTGCGGTCACCTCGTTTACGCGCGCCGGCTCCTTTAACGTCAACGGCCAGCGCAGCATGTTCAACGACTACATGATCGACGGCATGGACAACAACTCCTACGGCGAGAGCAACCAGGGCTTTGACAACCAGATTATTCAGCCGCCGCCCGACTCGGTCGCAAACTTTGAAGTAATCACCAACAACGAGAGTGCCGAATACGGTCGCTCTTCAGGCGCCACTGTCAACGTGGCCAGCAAGAGCGGCACCAATCAGTTCCACACCACTCTCTACGAATTCATCCGCAACACCGACCTGAACGCGTTCGGCTACATCAAGCCGATCTCGACAAACGCCGTCACGGGCGCGGTGTATCCGTTCTTCAAGCCGGTCTTCAACCGCAACCAGTTTGGCGCCAACTTTGGCGGACCGATCATCAAGAACAGATTCTTCTGGTTTGTCGATTACGAGGGATTCCGTCAGAAACTCACGCCCACGGTCATCGACACCGTTCCCACAACCAACGAGCTCAACGGCAAACTGGCCGTAGCTGTTCAGGATCCGTGGAGTCCCGGCACTTACATCCCGGCAGGCACGCCTTACGCCAGTTGGCCGACGCAGGCCAAGGCCGACGCCGATCCAACGGCCCTGAAGATAGCGAGCCTTTATACGAGCGCGCTTCCCGGCAAATGCACGGTCACCAGCGGCACGTCCGCGGGCGTGGCCACCAATGACTGCCCCTTGAACGCGCCGTTCACCGACCACGCGGACAAGGGCGATCTGCGCCTCGACTTCCAGCAGAACGCGAACTCCTCATGGTTCCTCAAGGTCAGCGATCGCAAGGAGGTCGGCAAGAACTACAACCTCTTGCCCGAGCCCATCGACATGCAGACCAACGGCGACATCCTCATCCACGATGAACAGGTTGCGGCCGGCTACAACCACGCATTTAGCGCCAACAAATTCTTGGATGCCCGCCTGGCCCTGTCGGGCACAAGAGCCGGGAAATGGACATTCGCAATCGGCAGTACTTCGTTTCCAGCAGGCACTATCCCTGGCTTGCCGACCATCGCCGGCGTCTCCGGCGGTCTGCCTTCAATCGCCATCTCCGGCGGCTTTACGTCTTTTGGACGCCAAAGCACCAACCCGCAGTGGCAGAACCCCTCCCTGGTCGATCCCAAGTTGAACTTCTCCTGGGTCCACGGCCATCACTCGCTCAAATTCGGCTATGAGTGGGAGAAGGTCTGGCAGGAAATCCAGGACTCGAACCCGCTCTACGGATCATTCACCTACGGCGGCGGCTACAGCGTCTGCCCAACATCGGCCGGCAGCAGCTGCCCCGGCACAAGCAAAGTCGCTGACACTTACTGGGCCGACTTCCTCTTCGGAACCAGCAGCGCTTATTCGCTGGCCACCTACTTCATCACCCACGTCTACCAGTCGATGGATAGCGCTTACGCACAGGATGACTGGAAGGTCAGTTCCAAGTTGACCCTCAATATCGGTCTGCGCTGGGAGTACGGTTCGCCCTGGTGGGAACGCGGCAACCACGTCTCGAACTTCAATCCGGCCACCGGCACCATGTGGACCCTGACGCCCGGCTACACCGCGGCAAATTCTCCGCTGTGCGGAACTGCCGCCTGCATCGCCCCGTTCAGCGGAGGCGGCGTGTTCGGCAAGTCGCTGGTCCATCCCAATCTAAATGACTGGGCGCCGCGCTTTGGATTTGCTGCTGCGATTACGCCGAGCATCGTGGTCCGCGGCGGATACGGCACGGCCTTCATTCACTATTGGCGGGCCGGTTCGGGCAACAACATTGCCATCAACGCGCCCTTCGCTCTCTATACCGTGGTCAGCAACCCGTCTACTGTCGGAACCACAACTGGCTTCGCAAGCGGAAGCACGAACGGCTTCGTAAGGATGTCGCAGGGCTTCCCCACGGGGCTAGCCACAGTCTTCAGCGCCGGTACTGACGACATCGACTCTATCCCGCCCGACACCAAGGACGGCTATGCCGAGAGCTGGTTCCTCGATGCACAAAAGGGCTTGGGCAAGAACACAAAGGTCGACCTCGCCTATGTGGGCAACCACGGGGTGCATCTGCAGGGCTTCATCAATGCCAACCAGAGGAATCCGGCCCTGCCGCTCACGACCGCCGGACAGTATCCCGGAATCGCGGCAGGCCAGTTTCAACGTCCGTACATGAGCTGGGGCGGTTACCTGCTCAACAATCCAACCCTTTATCCCACCTTTAGCAACGGCGACATCACCCAGGCTTTGAGCGAGTTCCATTCCTCTTACAACGCGCTGCAAGCCCGCTACGAGCAGCGATATACCGGCGGCTTGACCCTGTTGAACTCGTTCACCTGGTCGCACGCGCTCGACAATGCTTCGTCCACACTCGAAGCCAACACCCCTTGCCCGCAGAATGGCTATAACATTCAGGCCGACTACGGACAATCGGACTACAACTTGCCCATCACTAACGTCACTACGCTGGTCTACGAACTGCCGTTCGGCCAGGGACGGCGTTGGCTCAACAGCACCAGCCGAGTTACCAATGCCATTCTCGGCGGGTGGCAGATCAGCGGCGTGAATTCGATGGACGCCGGGACGCCCTTCAACATTCAGTATTCGCCGGCTGCAGCCAATGCTGTTTCGCCTCAGCTCACCCAGAACTGGCGCGGATTCGCCGCATACCGTCCCAACCTCGTACGCGGCGTTCCCTACATTCAGCGCACGCAACTCGCCAACGGGACGGTCCAATGGATCAACGCCGCGGCTTTGAACCTCCCTGAAACCTATACAACCGGCAGTGCGCTGCTCGCCGGCGGCACCATCGCTAGCCCGTTTGGCACCCTGCCCAAGAACTACGGCCGTTCGCCTGCCTTCTACGAAACCGACCTGGACTTCAACAAGAAGTTCAATACCCCCATCGAGCGGGTCAAGATTGAGTTCCGGTCGGAGCTCTACAACATCTTCAACCATACAAACTTCTACCTGCCCGGCGGTTCCGGCGGCGGCACGGTATCCGGCACCGACAACGGCGCCTCCGCTCCTACCAGCCTTGGCGGCGGCACTATTACCGGCACGCTGGAGCCACGCATCGTCCAGTTTGGATTGAAGGTGACGTTCTAACCTGCAACGAATCGGCGCGCCAGCCACAGCAAGAGTGGCTCGCGCGCCGGCGCATTTCTTGGGATTCACCGCGAAGAAGCGCTGGCGCGGCCAAAAGAGCGATGCGGTCTCCATCGTGCTAAGCTGAAGTCAGCAGCACGCCTGCGGCAGCATCGCGGCACTGTTGCTTAATAGACCGCGGCGAATCGGCCCGCGTGTCACGCCCACTTAGAGACCAGAGTCTGGGCGGAAAAAACAGCAATTCACTTTGA
Organism: uncultured Acidobacteriaceae bacterium; assembly: GCA_963751285.1. Classification (GTDB taxonomy): domain Bacteria; phylum Acidobacteriota; class Terriglobia; order Terriglobales; family Acidobacteriaceae; genus Telmatobacter. The sequence goes on from CAVVUE010000031.1 coordinate 28,900, forward strand.
TTCAGGGCGGCGTATCGGCTCGCGGGCATCCTTCTTCCCAAGGCTCTGCGCGCAACAGCGCCTGGCCGCGAATCGTGTTGTTTTCCGTGATCTGGTAGTCCGACGTTCGGAGCGAGAGGCGTGACGCGAAATCAGATTTTGCATGAACTCGGCCGCAACACCCAGCCTTGGGATGTATTAGTGATCGGAGGCGGCGCCACCGGACTCGGCGCTGCAGTTGAAGCTGCATCCCGCGGTTATCGCACATTGTTAGTGGAGCGCTCCGACTTCGCCAAGGAAACTTCCAGCCGCAGCACCAAGCTCGTTCACGGCGGCGTTCGCTATCTCGAGCAGATGAACCTGACATTGGTTCTCGACGCCCTGCGCGAGCGCGGCCACATGCTGCGCAATGCCCCTCATCTTGTCCACGATCTCAGCTTCGTTGTCCCCGCATATAGCTATTTTTCCCTCCCCTACTACGGAATGGGCCTCAAGCTCTATGAGCGCCTCTCGGGGAAGCTGTCATTCGGCCGGTCGGAATTGCTCTCGCGCAAGACCACGCTTGAATTGTTGCCCGGCGTCACAGAAAGCCACCTCCGCGGCGGCATTCTCTATCACGATGGCCAGTTTGACGACGCACGCTACGCCGTATCTCTGGTGCGCACGCTTCAGGATCTCGGCGGCACCGCCATCAATTACGTCGAAGCCATAGGCCTCATCGAGCGCGGTGGTAAGATCGCCGGAATCCAGGCGCGCGATGTTGAAGACGACACTGTCTTCGACCTGCAGGCCAAAGCCGTGATCAATGCATGTGGTGTCCACGCCGAAGATACCCTCGCACTCGACGGCCGACCGCGCGGTTCGCTGCTTGCCATCAGCCAGGGATCGCATTACGTACTTCCACGATCATTCCTCCCGGGAAATACCGCGCTGATGATTCCCAAGACCTCCGATGGCCGAGTCCTTTTCGCGATTCCGTGGCACGGCGCTCTGGTTGTCGGAACCACCGATGTGCCGGTCGACACAATATCTCCCGAGCCTCGCGCGCTTCCTCAAGAAAAGCAGTTTCTTAATGAAACCATCGCACGCTACTTTGGGCAAGCGCCGCGTCCCGGCGAAATTCTCAGCGTCTGGTCGGGCTTGCGTCCGCTCGTTCGCAAGGGGGGCGTGAAAACTTCAAAACTCTCTCGCGACCATACCATTCTTGTCGCGCCCTCCGGCCTCATCACCGTTACCGGCGGCAAGTGGACCACCTACCGCCGCATGGGCCAGGACACCATCGATCGCGCCGCCCAAGTAGCAGCGCTTCCCAGACGTCCGTCAAACACTCTCGAGTTGAAGCTGCATGGCTGGACCCCGCAAAGCGGTGATGTGAACTCGATGTGGGAGTCCGTCTACGGGTCAGATCTGCCCACGCTTCGCGCTCTCTCTGATCAGAATCCGTGCCTCGAAGCGCTGCTGCATCCACGACTGCCCTTCAAGCTTCGCGAAGTGGTCTGGGCGGCCCGCTTTGAGATGGCGCGCTCCGTCGAGGACGTGCTTGCACGCCGCACGCGTGCCCTTTTCCTTGATGCGCGCGCAGCCATTGAGGCCGCGCCCACCGTCGCCGATCTTCTCGCACGGGAACTGAACCACTGTGAAGTGTGGAAGGAGAAGGAAATCGCAAAGTTTCTTGAAACTGCGAAAGGCTATCTCTACGAAGAATGAGAAGCCGGGCGTTCTCTGAATGAGAGCGCCGCTTGAGCGCCGGCTTCGGCGCCTGCCGCAAACCGAAACCTGCTCCCTCGTTTCTGCGGTTTGCTGATGATGGGCGCAGATTGTGCCATGGGAAGTCCGATGAGATCGATCCTTTCGTTGCTTCGGCCCGCGCCACACGTCCCAGAAATTCTACGGGAGCAGGCGGAACGGCTCTACCCGAAAATGCGCTGGCAGGTCATGGAGTCCACTTTCATCGGGTATGCCACGTTCTACTTTGTTCGCAACAATCTTCCCGTGGTCTCCAGAGAGATGGGCATCGCGCTCAATTACAGCAAGGAACAGGTAGGGAACATCCTGGCGGCCACGGCCATTGCTTATGGCGTCGGCAAACTCATCATGGGCGCGTGGTCCGATCGCAGCAATCCGCGCTATTTCATGCCGCTCGGGCTTGTGATCACGGCCCTGTGTAATTTCGCCTTCGGCGCCGTGAGCAGTTATCCCGTGCATGTTGCATTGTGGGCATTGAACGGATTGGCGCAGAGCATGGGATGGGCGCCATGCGGCCGCTCGCTGGGCCACTGGTATAGCGTCAGCGAGCGCGGCACCAAGTTCGCCTTCTGGAACGTCGCGCAAAACCTCGGCGGCGGCCTCACCGGAATCCTTGTGGCTTACACCACCGGACTGCTCGGCTGGCGTTCGGCGTTCTATGTTCCGGGCGTTCTCGCCACCCTTTGCGCCATCTATCTGCTCATCCGTCTTCGCGACACGCCACAATCCCTCGGCCTTCCTCCCATTGAGGAGTGGCGCAACGACTATCCCGCAGGAGTCCGCAAGGAAAAAGAGCAGGAGTTGGGCACTGCCGATTTGCTTACCAACTATATTCTCCGGAACGGTTATCTTTGGCTTTTTGCGTTCGCCAATTTCTTTGTCTATATCGCCCGGTACAGCATGCTCGATTGGGGCCCTACCTACTTGAAAGAAGTGAAGCATGCCACGCTTGGCCAGGGCGGCGTCAGCACCGCCGCGCTCGAGTTCTCTGCGATCTTCAGCACCATCCTTATGGGCTGGCTCTCTGACAAACTGGGCGGCCGCCGCGGCATGATCAGCGTCCTCTGCATGGTCCCCGTGCTGCTTTCCTACCTTGGAATCATCTACGGACCCGCAAACAGGTTATGGATCAGCCTTGGCCTCTTCGGCATGATTGGTTTCTTTGTTTATCCCACGGTGTTGCTGCTGGTCGTTAGTGCGCTCGATTTCACTTCGAAGAAAGCCGTAGGCACCGCAGCCGGATTCCTGGGTCTCTTTGGTTACCTGGGGCGCATGGTCGAGGGCGAAGGCATCGGGTTGCTGGCCCAGCGATATGGCTGGGGCGTGGCTCTTCACGCAGTCGTTGTCGCAACGATTCTCGCCATTGTGCTGCTTGCCTTCACGTGGAAATTAACGCCGCACGAGGCTGGCAAAAGCCAGCACCGTCGCCATCCACTCGTCTCGGTCACGGCTGGGCGCCAGGCGGAACCAGCAAAGTGAGTGAGTGAGGTACCACCTCAAGCCGCACCGGCAGTGAGCCCAGAACTTCTCCGTCCGCTTCCACGAATAGTGCCTCGCGCGAGCCGGCGCGGGCGCGGCATTCGATGGATGGCGTTTCTATCAATTCCACTTCCCGCTTGAAGGTATGCGTTCCGGCAACCGCAGCAAGCAGGAACATCAGGTAACGCAGGCGGCTCTGCGTCTTGAAGGCCAGCAGGCTAAGGCTGCCGTTGCGCAGACTCGCCCCCGGCGCCAGCCTGCGCAACGCGCCACCGAATGACCGCACCCGCACCGCGAGCAACTGCGAAACATCCACCACGCGGCTGCCGCCGTTTCCATTTGCCGGTAAAACGGCTTCAAACAGAGGAAACGATGAGGTCGCCCAGATCCGGATCGCCTCAATCAAATAGAGCACGTAGCCCAGCCGCCGCTTCAGCCGTGCATCTAGCCGCGACATCAACAAGGCATCGGCGCCAATTCCCGCGGCAACAACGAAGTACCTTGAGGCCGGATTGTTGTTTTGGTCGGTGAAGTAAATGCGTCCTACGGATACTCGCGCCGGCACTGCCTGCAACAACATCTCCGCCACCTTGGCCGGGGGAGCAATCAGACCCAGGTCTGCAGCAAGAGCGTTCGCGGTGCCCAGTGGAACCACTCCCAGCGCGACGTCAGTCCCAACGAGGCTTTGCACCGCCTCGTGCACCGTGCCGTCACCGCCGCATGCAAGAACCGTGTCAAACCCCGAGCCAACCGCCTGCTTAGCAAGAGCCATTGCGCTGCCGGGAGCACCAGTCTCGAACGCCTCCGCAACAACGCCCGCTTCCTCGAGCGCAGCCATGATTTCTCTCACAGCCGCATCCCTTCGCGCGGAGTATTGACCAGAAGCCGGGTTGTAGATCAGCGCCACTCGGCGCATTGCGGGTTTCACTTGGACGGTGTGTTCCTGTCTGTTCAAAGTGCCAACAGGCACGTCTTTCCATCATCGCAGATTCAAAAGAGAAAATGCCCACCGACTTGGCATCAGAGATGACACGAAAGTATACGGGTGGTCATGCAAACAAGTGGGTAGACCAGAACACGAACTTCTCGTCAAGCGGGTCTCGCCGCAGGCTGGCTATCGGAGAAGAGTGAAGAGGTGCCACGCAACATACATGGCGAACGCGGCGGTGCCTTCGATCGCCAGTGCCCAGGCCACCCCCCTGCCCAGGACCCAGATATCCACGACTGCTTCAACGGGCCACTCCGCATCAGGGCTCATTCCCCTGCTCGAAAACACACGGGGCCGCAACATCGGCAGGGCAGAACTGCTCATCTGGTATGAAGGCGCGAGCGGCGAGACCGCGGCCCTTCCATTATTCGGGTTGTCGAACGGTCGAGATGGCACCTTGGGACCCTCCTTCGACGCATATCGGCAAAACCTGAGTCCGAATGAGTCGAGGTCGATAACAACCTTGCACGCCAATGGGCTTTGGCTTGTTATCGAGGTTCATTATGCTGTTGCCTCTCTCCGATAACGAGTGACCCAAATCACTCCAATGATTTTGCGTCCCAACTTGGTAACGGAATCCCAAATGCGTCCCGCTTTGAATCGTGCGATGCCTCGCAGATTCCAAAAGGTGCCTCAGACGCTCAGCTGGGAATTTGATGTCGCCAAAATTTCGCCTGCGGCTCTCGTCGAATTCCAGGAAACACGCCTGGAAAGTCGCCTTTTACGGGATCTCGGTATCATGCATCTTGAAGAAAGGAATCTCATGAATCCCGTCGGGAATACGATCCTCATCACAGGCGGCGGCTCAGGCATTGGCCGTGGGCTCGCTGAATCCCTTCATGCTCTCGGCAACCAGGTCATCGTCGCTGGCCGCCGGCAAAAGGCTCTCGACGAAACAACCGCTGCCAATCCCGGCATGAAATCCCTCATCGTCGACACGCAGGACCCCGTCTCCATTCGCGCCCTCGCCGCCAGGGTCTCGGCCGATTTTCCTGCGCTCAACGTCCTCGTCAATAACGCCGGCATCATGCGCGCCGAAAGCTTGCTCGCTCAGCAGCCAGACCTCGCTGATGCCGAAGCCATTATTGCGACAAACCTGCTCGGCCCCATTCGCCTCACCGCGGCGTTGTTGCCTCATCTTCAAAAACAGCCGCGTGCTACCGTCCTCAACGTCTCGTCCGGCCTGGCCTTCATGCCCATGGCGCGCACGCCCACCTACTGCGCTACCAAAGCTGCAATTCACTCTTACACGGTTTCGCTCCGTGCCCAGCTTCGCAACACCAACATCGAAGTTCTCGAGTTGATCCCTCCCTATGTGGCCACCGACCTTATGGACGGCGCCAATAACCCGCGAGCCATGCCTCTCGATAAGTTCATCACCGAGGCGATGGCAATTCTCACCACGGCGCCGACACCGCCCGAGATCTGCGTCGAGAACGTCAAAGGCTTCCGCTTCGCGGCGGAGAACGGCAACTTCGATATGCTCTTTGCGCGGCTGAACGCGACGTTCCTTGAGAATCACTAATCGGCCGCTGGCGGTGCAGCAAAGATTAACGCGCTGCGTCTTTGTGCTTCAATCCTGCTCAGTGCCGCCTTCGCCTTGACAATTTCCCTCCGCCATCCTGTACGGTGGTTGGCTGGAAACTTTCACCCAATCGAACGGGGGACGAAATTCATGATGAACCGCAGAGAGTTTCTTCTGACCGCCGCAGCCGCGCAGTTGCTTGCTTCTTCAAAGATCAGAGCTGACGTCGGCACTGCTGTGCCCCAGGTCCCGCCTTTCGACCCGTCGCGGCTCCGCCCCTCTGACTTCGCCGACGCCGATCTCGACATGCCCTACAACCTCACTTATTTGCCGCGCATCGCCAACAGCGTTGAAACCGACGGCCCTGACCGCGGATTCATCAACATCTCGGTGTGGCGCGGCACCAGCCAGCTTCACTCCTACAACGCGCGCATCATGGAGAGCATTCTCACGCTCGCCTGGTTTTACTCAAGCCCCCGAAAGTGGAACCAGTTTTACGCGAACAAAGCCTTGCGCGCGCGTCTCGAGCTTGCCCTCGAGTACTGGTGCAACCTGCAAAGCCCCGACGGCAAGTTCAGTGAATACGGTCCGCAACAGTGGAACCTTGCCGCCACGGCCTTTGCTGTCAAATTCATCTCCGAGGCGCTGCGCCTGCTCAAATCGGGCCCGCCCATCACTCCTGATCTCCACGCGCGCGCCGTTGATTGCTGCCGCAAGGCGCTGCACGCCACGCTCTTCGATCCCGACTTGATCAGCCACGGCAAAAGCTATTCCAACCAGTACTCGAATATCTTTGCCGGCGGTGCCGCCTTTCTCGCCTTGTATCCCGATGCGGAGCTTTCGGCGCGGCTCAAAGAGAAGGTAGAGGCCAGCCCCACCGAGCTGCAAAGCCCGTGCGGCTACATGTACGAGCACGACGGCCCCGACCTCGGCTACACGCTCAACACGCACCACGAAAACCTGCAGATGGCCTATCACTACTGGCGCGGCACGCCACTCGGCGACATCCTCATCGAAGAAGAGAATCGCTTCGGCAAATGGCTCTCCTACAACCTTCTGCCTGAGCCGGGCAAGCCATACTGGGTTGCCAACCGCAGTATTGAAACCCGCCAGCAGCACTCCATCTTCGCTGCCGTCGACACGCCGCTCGCCGATCGCGCCGTTATCATGCGCGCCTTCGCCACGCCGCCTGACCGCCGCGCCCAGCAGATCAAGGAGGCGCGCGAGAAGATGCAGAAGATGTGGCCGAAGGTCGACGCGCTCAACGTAGGCGAGTTTGAAGCGCTCTCTCCATATCGCTTCCTGCAGCGTGCCCACTATGACTGGCATCCCACCGCCGAGCAGATCGACGAGGCGCGCAAAATGCTGCGCCCGCTCAACGAAGACTCGTTTGAGGAGCAGTTGCAAGACACGCGCGAGCCGATCGTCTTTAGTTATCTGCGCCGCCCTTCCTATTACGCGGCCTTTGCGTCGGCCCCCAAGGTCATCACAGAACAACAGCGCCTGGGTCTCACTTTGGTGTGGTCGCCCTTGAGCGGCGTGCTTTTGCAATCACAAACCAAAGGCACCGAAACGGCGTGGGGGACATCCCTCGGCAGCCCGCTCCCGGCCGAAGCCTCCGGACTCGATGCGCACTTCAGTGAAGAGAAGGGCTACCCCACCATCAACTATCCGCTCCCCGGCGGCGGCCAAAAAACGATTGTCTTCGCCAACGACCGCATCCATGTCACTGTTCAGCGCGAAGGCGAAATCGTGGAGCGCGTGCCCGTCTTCGATCCCAACTCGGTCGTTTCGCCCGCCGAATATTCCATGCGTCCCGCGCCCGTCCAGATCACTGGACCGCGACCCGCAGCATGCCCCGATCCCGAATTGCCCTGCGCCGAGGTGATCGGCCCGGTCCCGGATAAAACTCTGTTTGAGGTTGAACTGCGCACCACAGGAAGACTGGAATATGAAATCCGCCCAGTAGCCTGACCTCGCCTCGTGACCAACGTAACTTCTCTTTTCTCTGCTGGCTGTATAATTCCCTCGATCTGATGCAGCAGGATCTCTCCGCTTTTCGCAAAGAAAGCATCGTCGGCCCCTTCTCCATAGAGGCCGAAGGCGCAGCATGAATCGAATTGGGCTCATCCTCCTCTTGAGCGCCATGCTTGCCCTTCCCGCTGCTGCGCAAAATCAGCCTGCTTCGCTGGTCACGCAACAAGTGGATGAAACCAATCTCGTCACTTTGCGCGGAAGCGTGCATCCTATGGCGCGCGGTGCCATCGACAACGGCGCCGTCTCCGGTTCCTTCCCCGCAGGCCGAATGATTCTCCTGCTCAATCGCCCGCCTGATCGCCAGGCCGCGCTAGACCAGTTTCTGCAATCCGTTTCCATACCCGGGTCCGCGAACTACCACAAGTGGCTTACGCCTGAGCAATTCGGCGCGCAGTTTGGTCCCTCCGACTCCGACCTCCAGGCCGCGTCATCCTGGCTCACGTCGAACGGCCTCAGCGTCGCAAAGATTTCGAAGAGCCGCCAACTGATCGAGTTTTCCGGTACCACCGGCGCACTGCGTTCCGCCTTTCATGCTGAGATTCACCAGTACAAAGTGAATGGCGAAACGCGCTACGCCAACGCAACCGCTCTCAAGATTCCCGCTGCGCTCGCGCCGCTCATCAAGGGTCTCTCGCCCCTCGACAGCACTCATGCCAGGCCTGCGCTCGAAACACTTGGCGAGGCCTCTTATTCGCCGCACAACCATCGCGCCACTGTGGATTGGACCCTTCCCAATGGTTCCAGTACGTTCTATGCCGTGGCTCCCGAGGATTTCGCCACCCAGTACGATCTCGCGCCGCTATACAAGGCGGGCATCAACGGTGCTGGTCAATCCATCGGCGTCATCAACGAATCCAACATCGATCTCAGCCTGGTCCAGGCCTATCAAAAGCTCTTCGGTCTCTCGGGCGCGGCTCCCCAATTGGTCATTGACGGCAGCGACCCAGGCGATCAGAGCCCCGTCGACATTGAGTCGTACCTTGACGTTGAAGAGGCCGGAGCCGTCGCCCCCGGAGCTACTGTCGATCTCTACATCGCCAATACGAGTGGCGTCTTCACCGGCACTCCCAATGACACCAATCTCGTCGATCCCCTCTACCTGGCGGCCCTGCGCGCGGTCGACGACAACCAGGCGGCCATCCTCAGCGTGAGCTTCACAGATTGCGAAGGCTTTCTGCTTTCTTCAGGAAACACTCTGTGGTCTGAGCTTTGGCAGCAAGCTGCGGCGCAGGGACAAACGGTGCTTGTTGCAAGCGGCGATAGCGGTTCGGCCGGCTGCGACAATGCCAACAATCAGTGGATCACCCAGTACGGTCCGGCAGTCAACGGCTTGGCCTCCACGCCGTGGGATGTTGCGGTCGGCGGCACCGATTTCTATTACAGCGATTACAAAACCGGGGGCACGAGCGCGGCGAGCCTGTGGAACCAGGCCAACGACAGCGACAACGGCTCGCTGAAGGCCCCACTGCCGGAGCAGGTCTGGGATACGCCCTATGGCTTGAACGCCACCGGCGCCTACGTTCCCAATTCTTCCAAGTCCATCCCTGCCGGCGGAGGCGGAGCCAGCAGTTGCATCAACTCCGATGAAAACAACACTGGAACAGGCGACCCATTTCTTTGTTTGTCGGTTTCAGCCAACGTCAACGGCTATGCGAAGCCAAGTTGGCAAACAGGCACGGGCGTTCCCAGCGACGGCGTGCGCGACATTCCCGATGTTTCCCTCTTCGCGGCTGGCGGGCAAAACTTCAGCGCCTACCCTATCTGCGCCAACTCCGGCGACTGCGTACCCGATTCGAGCGGAAAAATGCAGATCACCCTGGTAGGTGGAACCTCGGCCTCGGCCCAGACTATGGCCGGCATCATGGCGTTGATCGACCAGAAGTACGGGCGCCAGGGGCAAGCGGATTTTACCCTCTATGCTCTTGCCCGCCAGATGCCTTCAGCCTTTCACGACGTCACCACGGGCAGCAACAACATGACCTGCGAGCAGGGATCGCCGGGTTGCACGCAGGACACCAACGGCGACGGCCTTTACTCCCTGCAGAAGTACCCGGCCATTGCAGGCTACGACCTGGCCACCGGCCTCGGATCGATTGACGCCAGTGTGCTGGTCAACAACTGGAACTCGATCACCTTCAAGCCGACAACGATTTCAATACAGGTCTCTCCCAATACGGCCCAGCGCGGATCGACCGTCAACATCTCCTTCGAAGTCAAGTCATCGTCGGGCGGTGGCACACCGCAGGGAAGCGTAACCCTCATGGCCGACCTTACTTCAAGCTCGGCCCCGTCGCTCGGCGTTTTCACGCTGAACAATGGTGCGGCCAACGCCAGTCTGACCAATCTGCCCGGCGGAACCTACGAGGTTTGGGCCCGGTACGCCGGTGACGGCAACTTCGCTCCCAGCCAGTCCGCTCCACAGTCGGTCACCATCACACCTGTGGCCAGCACCGTGAATCTCTATGGCTTTCAAGTGGAAGGCCAAACCCTCAACGCGGCAGCCCCGTGTATGCTCAATCCGACCGAGTCCGTGTGGGAGACTTCGACCAACTTTGGCCCCTGGGGCCCCATGCCCAGCGGATCGAGTTTCTCGGGCTGGCAGGTTGCGCCGCTCGCCATCGTCAACGCCGCGTGGCCTTCGTTCGGCTCCGGCACCGGCAGCGTAACCTTCAGCGTTGACGGCACGCCCCAGGCTACGGTCGCCCTGAACTCCTATGGCTACGCTGCCTGGGTTCCAGCTTCCACCTTCAATGCTGGCAGCCACACCATCGGCGCTACGTACTCCGGCGACGCCAGTTACGCTTCTTCCACGGCCGCGCCCTACACCGCCATCGTTCCCCAGGTAACTCCCGTGCTTTACGCTACTCCTGCTGCAAACTGCGGGCTGCTTGGGGGCTCAGGCGCCAAGATGACCTGTTCGTTGAGCGCGGGAGACAGTTTGCGCGTGGAGGTGCAAATCTCAAGGGCGAACTGCCACATTCCAACCGGCGCGATCACCGTGAATGTTGGTTCCCTCTCACAGAACGTAACCTTCACGCAGGGCGGACTTCTTACGTTAGGCCTTAATCCGGTAGGAACTCCGGTCATGGTTGGCGAGGCTGTCTTTCAAAATCTTCCGGCCGGTACCTATCCGGTATCGGCAACTTACGCCGGCGATGTAAACTCCCTGCCCGCAACTTCCTCCACCGGCAGTCCGATTCTCGGTCCACCTCCAACTTTCACGGTGGTTGCCACGGCCTCGCCGGCGCCTTTACAGCCTACGGCCACGACCGTTACCGTGGACCCGCCTTCCTTCGATGACACTCTCTGGCTGAATTTCTATGTCACGGCCACAGTCACCGGCCCCGCCGGGTCCACTACGTCCCCAACAGGTACGGTCGACCTCTTCGATGACGGCTATGAAATCGACGACGGGCCGCTCACGCCATCCGGCCCCAACAGCGCCACAATAACCATGGAACCCAGCGGCCAGTTTATGGACCTCGGATGGAGCCAATTGAAGGTCGTCTACTCCGGCGACGGCGTGTATCAATCCTCTGTCAACCTGCAAAATTACCAGTTCACCCTCTCGCAACAAGGGCCGGATTTTTTGCTTGCCCCCCAGGTCCGCCAGCTCACGGTGAATGCCGGCGGTTCGGGAACCGCGGGATTCAACCTTTCTTCGCTCAACGGCTACAGCGGGACCGTCACGCTTACATGCACTCCATCGTCAAGTCTCATCACGTGCAGTCTCAGTCGCACAACCGTCGCCGTGAATGGCTTGGCTACTACAACACTCACCGTGAACGCTTCAGCGCAAGCCGGCACCATCGCCGATTCGCGGCGCCAGGCGCCGTCCCGCTGGCCCCTCGCTGCCGGCGTGCTTGCCTTCGGGCTGTTTTTCATACGCCGCTTCAGGAAAAGCGCGCTCTGGCGCTCGATGCTGCTGAGCCTCTGCGTTCTCGCCTGCCTCGGCGCCGTAAGCTGCGGAGGCTCGGTGAAGAACTCAAGCCCGCCCCAGCCTCCCACGCCGGCCGCGGCTGGGTATAGCGTAGTGGTCACTGCGACGGCCAATGGCCTCGTGCACAACGCCGTCCTCACGGTGGTCGTCCCCACCCACTGATTATCTTGTTCCGTGTTTTCCAGTTCCCGGACTCAATCTTCACATCCCCCCAGCCGCATGGTCTGGCCTACACTCTTTCCTATGGCCACCGTCCCCGACCTCACCCTCGAAGCCGGTCTGCCCGCAAACATCGACGCCGAGAAAACGATTCTGGGCGCGATCCTGCTTGACAACACCGCTCACGCCGAAGCCGCCGAGATCCTCAAGGCTGATGACTTCTCCCTCGACTCGCATCGCCGCATCTTCTTGCGCATGAGCGAGTTGGTGGACTCTGGCCGTGCCGTCGATATCGTAACCCTGGCCAACGAGCTGGCTCGTTACAAGGAGGTCGAAGCCGTCGGCGGTGTCGCCTACCTCGCCTCACTCACTGAGGGTTTGCCGCGCCGCCCGGTCATCGAAGAGTACATCCGCATTGTCAAAGACAAAAGCATGTTGCGCCGCCTCATGGGCATCTGCTCGGCCGCCATCGCCAAGGCCGCCGACCAAAGTGAAGACGCCCTCGGAGTTCTCGACGCGACCGAATCACAACTCCTCGAAGTCAGCGAGGCGGGCCTTACGCAAGGCCTACAGCCCATCGACATCATCGTTCGCGACTCCTTCGGCTCGATCGACAACCTCTACAAGCAAGGCCGTGAAGTCACAGGCCTCGCCACGGGCTTTTACGAACTCGACCGCATGACCAGCGGTTTCCAGAAGGGCGAGCTCATCATCATCGCGGCCCGTCCCTCCATGGGCAAAACGGCGCTGGCCATCAATATCGCCCAGAACGCAGCAGTGCATCACCAGGCCATCGTCGCCATCTTCAGCCTGGAAATGAATAAGGAATCGCTCCTGCGCCGTATGTTGGCCACCCAGGCACGCGTCGACCAGCGCCACCTGCAAACCGGCTTCGTCGGCCGCGAAGATCAAGGCAAACTGCAAGCCGCGCTGAGTATGCTGGTGGATGCGCGCATCTACATTGACGATTCGGCCAGCACAACACTTGCTGAAATGCGAGCGAAGGCCCGCCGTCTCAAGCAAAACTCCGGCGGCCTCGACCTCGTCATGGTCGACTACCTGCAACTGATGTCGGCTTCGCTGCCCGGGGCCGGCAGCAAGCGCTATGAGAATCGCACGCAGGAGGTTTCGGCCATTTCGCGCGGCCTGAAGGCCATGGCCAAGGAACTGAAAGTGCCGGTCGTGGCACTCTCGCAGTTATCGCGAGCCAGCGAGCGCCGCGGCGACGACAAGCGCCCCATGCTCAGCGATCTTCGCGAGTCGGGCTCCATTGAGCAGGACGCCGACGTGGTCGCCTTCATCCATCGCGACAGTTATTACAATCGCGACGAGGAGATGACCGAGTCTGATCGCGCGAAATCGGAGATCATCCTGGCCAAGCAGCGCAATGGTCCTACCGGCACAATTCGTCTGAACTTCATCTCACGCTACACATGCTTTGACAACCCCGAGACGACACATGATTTTGGTGAAGACAAGTCCTGACCCGTTCACCTTTCCTAATCAAGTTCGCTCTGAGGGTGCTCGCGGCAAAAGCTCCTTGTGCCACCTTGCGCTGGCTTCCCCTGCATGGCTATCTTTGTCGAAGCACCTTGAGCAAACTGTGGGAAGACGTTAATGGACGTTTTAAAACGGCTTTTTGAGCAGCACTTTCACCGCTCCGCTGAACGCGTGCAGCCGCTCCAGGGCCAGCTCGGCGGCTCGGGACGCGCCATTGTCCGCCTCACCGGCGGCGGGCAAAACGCCATCGGTATTCTCTACACCGTGCGCGAGGAGAACACTGCCTTTCTCGAATTCTCGCGGCATTTTCGCCGCCACGGCTTGCCGGTGCCTGAAATCTATGTTGAGGATTTGCGCCAGGGCGCGTACCTCGAAGAGGATCTTGGCGACACCACGCTCTTCGAGTTTCTCAGCGCTCATCGCGCGGGAGAAGCCATCGCGCCAGAGGCTATTGAAGCCTATCGCAACGTCGTCGCCGTGTTGCCGCGCTTTCAGGTTGAGGCGGCCCGCGACCTGAATTACAAGGTCTGCTATCCGCGTTCGAGCTTCGATCGCCAGTCCATCGCGTGGGACCTGAACTATTTCAAGTACTATTTCCTGCGCCTCGCCGGCGTGCCTTTCAATGAGCAGGCATTGGAGCTCGATTTCAGCCGGCTCACGAAGTTCCTGCTCGGCGCCGATCACGATTATTTTCTTTATCGCGACTTTCAGTCGCGCAACGTGATGCTGCGCCATGGCCAGCCCTTTTTCCTCGATTACCAGGGCGGCCGCAAAGGCGCTCTTCAATACGACATCGCTTCGCTGCTTTATGACGGTAAGGCCGATCTACCGCCGGATTTACGTTTAAGTCTGCTTCGCTACTATCTCGATTGCCTGGCTGGCTACATCGATCTCGATCGCGATGCGTTCATGGAGCACTACTACGCGTACGTCTACGTGCGCATTTTGCAGGCGTTAGGCGCCTATGGCTTTCGCGGGTTCTATGAGCGCAAGGTTCATTTTCTGCAAAGCGTTCCTTACGCGCTCAAGAATCTCCGCTGGCTTGCCGCCAATGTCAGGCTTCCTATCGCCCTGCCAGCATTGCTTGAGGCTCTCGATGCGATCGGGGCATCGGAGAGAATCAAGAGTTTGGCGCGCGCTCCCGCGGGGTTGAAAGTGAGGATCTTCAGCTTCTCCTTTCACAATCCCATGCCGCCTGATGAGTCCGGCCATGGCGGCGGATTCGTCTTCGATGCGCGCAGCCTGCCCAATCCCGGGCGCCAGGAACAATTCCGTTCCCTTACCGGCAAAGACGAAGCCGTGATCGAATACCTCGACAGGCAGGAAAGCGTCGGCCAATTTCTCTCCCACGCTTTCTCGCTCGTCGATGCCAGCGTCGCCAATTATCAGGAGCGGGGATTTTCGAGCCTGATGGTCTCCTTCGGATGCACTGGCGGCCAGCACCGCTCGGTTTATCTGGCGGAGCACCTGGCCGAGCATCTGCGCGACAAGAACCACGTCGAGGTCGTTGTCCGCCACATGGAGCTCGAGAAGCTGGGCAACTCCGGAGAGTCCGCCTGAATGAAAGCCATGATCCTCGCTGCCGGCCTGGGCACGCGTCTGCGTCCGCTCACCAACGACCGGCCGAAGGCGTTGATCACCGTTGGCGGCCGCACATTGCTGGAGATCACGCTCAGCCGCCTGCGCGAATTCGGCGTACGCGAAGTCATCGTCAATGTCCATCACTTCGCAGACATGATCGTGGATTATCTGCGGGCCAACGGCAACTTCGGTATGAGCATCGAGATTTCGCGCGAGGAGGTCCTGCTCGACACGGGCGGCGGCCTGAAAAAAGCCGCATGGTTCTTTCTCGAAGGCAAGAGTCCCAATGACAGCAGCCTCGCGCCATTCATCCTGCATAACGTCGACATCATCAGCACCATTGACATCGATCGCCTTGCTGAGGCGCACAGGGCAGGGAACGCGCTCTCAAGCTTTGCCGTGCAGGACCGCGAGACCTTGCGCTACCTGCTCTTCGACGATCTGGGCATTCTCTGCGGTCGCCGCAAAGGGCGCGATGGCCCGCTCGAGCTTGTCCGTCCTGTTGATTCGCCTCACGCGCTAGCTTTCTCCTGCATTCACGTCGTGTCGCCCCGAATCTTCGGCAAGATGACGGAGGAGGGCGCGTTTTCCATCATCGACACCTATCTCCGCCTCGCGGCGCAGGGAGAGAAGATCGCCTCGTTTCGCGCCGATGGGGCCTATTGGCGCGATCTCGGCCGACCGGAAAATCTGGTTGAAGCTGAACGAGACCTGGCGAGTGGATTGTATCCGCAAAGTTGACGGGTATCATCACTCACAATTCATTGAGAATCAACGCGATCCGCCCGATCAACAGCTCGTTGGGCGACTCTCCAGGATCCACCTTGATCAAGTGCACAGGAAACTCATTGTTATGCGGGCGCAAAACGAGACGGTTCGACAGGAATTCCACATAGCGAAGTGTTAATTGCGCGCCGCGACGCACCGCGTATAGATTCTGCCGGTGAGGCCGGTAGGGCAGCATGGAATTGTAGTGTCGGTCAATCAGAGCAATTGCCTCAGGCAGCATCCGCGGATCCATCGGCAGTGCATCCGCTGAGGGCACCCGGATGGCGACAAACCGCTCCCACCTGAGGCGGGCGCTCAACGCTCTGGCATGAACCGATTGAAGCGACGTTGCCGGCAAGTGCAGCAAACCCTGGATGGCGGTTGGGCGAATCATCGGCTCATACAGCGCCACGGCATGCGAAACCAACGGCACGACGCTGCCATCCTCACTTTCCAGCCGATGATCAGTTTGTTGAACTGGGGGAAGTAGGTCGGAGGCCGCTAATCGTTGCGCGGACAGGATCCGGTCCATTGCTTCCAGCGAAAGTCGGCGCCGGCGGTTCAGAAAGTTGGAGAGATGAGCCTGTCCAAAGCCGGTCTGTCGCGCCAATAACGAAACGCTACCTGTATGCTTCCATGCAGGTTGGCAGGGCTCCTTCTATCCTGAGCGACCCAGTCGCGCGGGGTTGGGCGTCCAGTCGACCAGTGCGCACCTTTGAAGACGCAGTGATCTTCGTCCTCGATATTGAAAGCTGCCTGAGCAAGCTCGGTTCACTCGATCGCGAACTATTGAGCCGTGTCGTGCTCCAGGAGTACACCCAGGCTGAAACAGCAATCTTGCTGGGCATGAGCCCGCGAACGGTTTCCAATCGGTTCGCGCTCGCGCTTGACCGGTTGACTAAGAAGTTCCTCAAGGCCAACCTTTTGGTTCTACCGCATTAATCCATACGAGGCGTTCCAAGACGATCCGGCACAGGATGGCATGCACTACACCTTCCCGTGCCGGTTTGGTCGCAGATGCAAAATTCCCCAGGCAGGCGCTTCGGATGATGCACTTTATATCCGCCCCGCGACGGTAAGACTCCGCTCCAGCATGTATTCCCGATTGCAGTGGACGCATTCCGCTTCGGCATGGAAGAATGCGTGTCTGTTATGCAAATCGGATTGTGAGGAGCCTCTTTCATGCGTCCAGCTCTCTGTGCCTCTCTTTTGGCTCTCTTGTTGTCATCGGCTACCCTGGCCGCGCAGCAACCCGCACCCACGACCGCGTCTCAGGCGCCCAATCGCGACACCAGCTACATCGACGATCAGGGAACCGCGCACATCACCAGAGTGGTGCCTGTGCCCCAGACCATCAGCCCGGAAGCACAGCAAATGCTCGCCCGCGCTGTTCCAGACCAAGCACCGCCCGAGACCCTGGCTGAGCGTCGCACCCGCACCGACGCGTCGACTGAAGCCGCGCGCCTTGCCTGGACAAAGCTCTGTCCCAATCACATCACCGAAGACAAAATCGCAGGCGTACCCGTTCGCATCGTTACCCCGGACGGCATTCCGGCCGCCAACCGCGACAAGGTCTTCATCAACATCCATGGCGGCGGATTCAACTCCGACTCCGGCTCCTACTCCGAGTCAATCCCCATCGCCAGCTACGCCGGCGTCAAAGTGATTGCCGTCATGTATCGGCTCGCGCCCGAGAATCCTTTCCCCGCCGGCGTCGACGACGTGATCTCGGTCTACAAGGAGCTGCTCAAAACTTACAAGCCGGAGCACATCGTCATCTACGGAACCTCGGCCGGAGCCATCATGACCGGTGAAGTTGCCGTCAAGCTCAAGCAGCTTGGCCTTCCAGAGCCCGCGGCGCTCGGCATCTTCAGCGGCATCGGCGACTTCGCAGTCCCCGGCGACTCGGCCGCTTTGTTTACCCTTCGCGGGCTTGGCGGCCATCTCGATCCGCCCACATCCGCACCGCACGACCCGTTCTACATCGGAAGCGCCGATCCCAGGGATCCCGTTCTTTCGCCCATCTACGCTGATCTGCACGGCATGCCGCCTACGCTCTTCGTTACTGCTACGCGCGACGCGCTGCTGAGCGGCACCGTCAACCTGCATCGCGCTTTTCTGCGTGCAGGCGTTGACGCCCGCCTCGTCGTCTTTGACGCGCTTCCTCATGCGTTCTGGTACAACGCCTCGTTGCCCGAGTCAATTGAAGCGAGCCACATCATGGCGAGTTTTCTGCTCGAGCATGTGAGCCGCTAAGCGCAGCACGGGCTGCAATTCTGCTCCATTTCCATCGCGCACCTATGTTGCGTTACAGCCTCCGGGTGCGCGGTGCCGTGGTTTCTCAGGCTTCCCCCCGGCTCAATCGCCCGCCTTCTGGTTTACGATGGACCTTGCGGTGAGGGTCTGCGAACCTACTGCGGCGCGACTGAAGTGTCCTAAGTTGCGCCCATCGGCTTCGAGGAGAAGTAGATATTGTCATGAGCAATCTGGTGCGGGAAAAGCTACTTGAGGGGCTCGGCGTGATTGAAGCCGTTGCGCACGACGCCGCGCTGCTCGCGACGTTGAACGCTGCCGCCGAAGCCACGGCAGATGCCTTGAAATCCGGCCGCAAGCTGATGGTTGCCGGCAACGGTGGCAGCGCCGCCGATGCGCAGCATCTTGTCGCGGAGTTCGTCAGCCGCCTCGTCCACGATCGCCCACCGATGCGCGCCGTCGCACTTACCACCGACTCCTCGATTCTGACCGCCGTTGGCAACGACTATGGCTTTGATTGTCTCTTCGTGCGCCAAATTGAAGCTCTCGGCCAGCCAGGCGATGTTTTTCTGGGCATCTCCACATCCGGTAAATCGCCCAACGTCATCCGCGCGCTCGAGCATTGCCGCGAGAAGGGAATCACAACCATCGGGTTGACCGGAAGAAGCGGCGGGAAGATGCCGTCGCTCTGCGACTACTGCCTCCGCATGCCATCCGATGTCACGATGTACATTCAGCAGGCGCACCTCGCCCTCGAGCACATCTTCTGCATGATTGTCGAGCAAAAATACTTTGCCACGGAACAAAGCGCGGCCGCCTCTCCAGTGGCTGCGGCAAAGGGCTAAGCGCCCATGGAAGCCATTGTTCTCGCCGGCGGGTTCGGCAGGCGGCTGGCGTCGCGGCTCGACGGCGTGCCCAAGCCGATGGCTCCCGTCGCCGGCCGGCCGTTCCTTGAGATCCTGCTGACCCAGTTGCGGCGTACCGGTTGCGCCCGCGTTCTGCTCTCCGTTGGCCATCTCCACAACGTTATCCAGGATTACTTCGGCTCAGCATTCAATGGCATGAGCATCGACTACGTGATTGAGAGCGTTCCGCTCGGCACTGGAGGAGCCATTCGCCTTGCTCTCGCGCAGGCCGCCGAGGAATCGGTGCTGGTGCTGAATGGCGACACCTTTCTCAGCGCGGACTACGCGGCCATGCTGCGCTTTCACGCGGCGGAAGCCGCCACAGTGACCATCGCGGTCGTCCACCAGCACGACATCGCCCGCTACGGCGGCGTGGTTATTGAGGGCAATCGCGTTGTGGGCTTTGATGAAAAAGGCCGCTCCGGTCCGGGATGGATCAACGGCGGCGCCTATGTGCTCTCGAGAGATATCGACTGGCCGCCCGCCCTCGCGCAAAGCTTTTCCATCGAGCGGGATGTCTTCGTTCCCGAGGTCGCCCGACTTCGTCCCGCAGCCTACAAAGTCGACGGCTATTTTCTCGACATCGGTATTCCCGATGATCTCGATCGCGCGCAAACTGAGCTTGCTTCTATCGGATTTTGATTGCGGCTATCTTGTTCCCTCGGTCCCTTGGTCCCTGCCCTCACACCACCGCGTTCCGTGCAATCGCCGCGCGGTACCACTCGGCGCTCAGCTTCGGAAGGCGCTTCTCGTTTCTGAAGTCCACGTAATGAATCCCAAACCTCTTGCTGTATCCGTCTGCCCACTCAAAGTTGTCGAGCAAGCTCCACAGGAAGTACCCCTTCACTGGGAATCCTTCCGCAACGGCGCGCTGCAGGTTGGCGAGATGCGTACGCAGGTACATCACGCGCTCTGTATCCTCAACCCGCCCTGCCGACGTCACCACATCCTCGGCGGAGCATCCATTTTCAGTGATGTAAATCGCGCGCGGGTGCCACAGATCGCAAACGTTGCGCACCGCCCAGTACATGCACTCCGGGCCGACGATGATCCAGGGCGAATCCATGTGCGGATATGACGCCTGCCGAGGCTCGATCGCATAACCCTGCGGCGAGCCGTCGGCGCGAACGTAATGGGGCGAGTAGACGTTGAGCCCGACGAAATCGAGCTGGCTTCCGATGGCTTTCATGTCGCGGGGCTCGATTTTCGGCGCATTCGCTCCTTCCCGCTCCAGATAGCTGTCGGGATACTTGCCCTCGAGCACGGCGGTCAGGAATGGCGCATTCTCCTCCCGAGTTGCGCGCCTCGCTGCCTCAATGTTCTCCCGGTCTTCAATCACAGGCACAAAAGCCGTCGGATTCTCTGCCACACCCACCTGCGCCGTCGCAGCATTAGCGCGGATCGCTTGCACGCCCAGTCCGTGCGCGAGAATTCCGTGATGCCGCACCTGGTTCGCCTGCCCGGCGGGCAACCGCAGCCCCGGCGCAAACTGACCCGTGCGATAGCCGAGATCGGTGAACGACGCAAACTCGTTCGTGGTGAAGAAAGCCTTCACGCGATCCGAAAACTGGCGCGCTACGTAGCCGGCGTAGTCGGCATAGGCATGCGCCGTATCGCGCGACTGCCATCCGCCCTCGAGAGCCTGGGGAAGGTCCCAGTGGAAGAGTGTGAAGTAGGGCGTAACGCCGTTGGCGAGCAGTTCGTCCACCACGCGCTGGTAGTGGTCCACGCCTGCGGAATTTGGCTTGCCCTTGCCGTCGGGAAAGATTCTCGGCCAGGAAATCGACATTCGGTACCCGCCCACACCCAGGTTCTTGAGGAGCCTGGTGTCCTCTTTGTAGAGGTGATAGGAATCGTCGGCGATGTCACCCGTATCTCCGTCATGTGTTTTGCCGGGCGTGTGCGCAAAAACATCCCAGATGGACGACTTGCGCCCTCCTTCCTTCACCGCTCCCTCAATCTGATATGCCGCTGTCGCGCAGCCCCACACGAACCCCTTCGGGAATTGCCGGCCCTCCGATGCGGCCTGACCGAATGAAAACTCCGGCAAAGTCAGACCGGCCAGCGCGGCGGAAGCGGCTGCGGTCTTGCCAAACTGGCGGCGCGTCATTTCTTTCATGGATGTCATCGTCCTCCCGGCTACAGCGAAGGCGTCCTAAAACGATTTTGCAGAATCGTTTCGATCAGGTGCTTCGTCGCAACGAAATCAAAGGACGATTATAACCGAGCAGGTCTGGTGCTCCGCATCCTGCTCCGGCGCTTATCGGCACCATCATGAATCAATCAAGGATGCGGTCGGCAAGGATCATGCCTCTCAGTATTCATCGGCAGCGTCGCCCGAACCTTAAGGGTTGCGCCGGAACTCTTTGCATGATCCCGTTCGGGAAACTCGACGGAAGCGAAAGAGGACGCAGCCCTTCAATGCCCCGGGCCGGCCCGTGAAACTGTGATGAATAATGGGCGTATCCCATTGACGACCCTCCCTGCCTCTTCTAGGTTCACATCTATGGCAAACCCAGACTTCGACCAACTTCTCAAAGACTACAAATCGGCCGCGGATCGCTGGGTCGACGCCATCCACGCCGAAGAGTCCCTCGCGACAGACGACCACTCAATGGTGGCAATGGAGCCTCTGGGATGATGCTGGCTTCAAGCTCCACGATGAGGAACTGGCAGCCAAGAAGGCCCGCGACGCCTACAAGAACGCGCTGCGTAAGAAAAACTACGGCTTCTAGCGAACATAAAAAGCCGCGTCTTTTTGGCGACGCGGCTCGTCACGGCTGAATCGTAATCGTTCCCTTACATCTCTTTCACGCCCTCGACAAATGCTTTCAGCTTGCGGCTCCGCGAAGGATGACGCAGCTTGCGCAGCGCCTTGGCTTCGATCTGGCGAATGCGCTCGCGCGTCACCTGGAAGCTCTGGCCCACTTCTTCAAGCGTGTGCTCCGAACCGTCCTCCAGGCCGAACCGCATCTTGATCACCCGCTCCTCGCGCGGCGTCAGCGTTCGCAGTACCTGCGACGTGTATTCCTTCAGATTCACGCCAATCACCGCTTCGGAAGGCGAAACTGCCTGGCGATCCTCGATGAAGTCGCCCAGGTGCGAGTCTTCTTCTTCGCCGATCGGCGTCTCCAGTGAAATAGGCTCCTGCGCAATCTTCAACACCTTGCGTACCTTGGCCACAGGAATATCCATGCGCCGCGCGATCTCTTCGCTCGAAGGCTCACGGCCCAGTTCCTGCACCAATTGCCGGCTGGTCCGGATCAGCTTGTTAATCGTCTCGATCATATGCACCGGGATGCGGATGGTTCTTGCCTGGTCCGCGATCGCGCGCGTGATCGCCTGCCGAATCCACCACGTTGCGTACGTCGAAAACTTGTAGCCGCGCCGGTACTCGAACTTGTCCACCGCCTTCATCAGGCCGATATTGCCTTCCTGAATCAGGTCGAGGAACTGCAGTCCGCGGTTCGTGTACTTCTTGGCGATTGAAACCACCAGCCTCAGGTTCGCCTCGATCAGCTCACGCTTGGCCTGTTCGGCGTCCATATCGCCCTGAATCATCTCGCGCTGCGTCCGCTTGAGCTCGGCGATCGACACACCCGCGTCGGCCTCGATCTTTTCCAGATCCGTCCGGCAGTTCTTTTGCTGCCGCCGATACTCCTTCTTCATATCCTCGCTTTTTGAAGCATCGTACTTTTGCTCCAGCGAGCGGATCTGGCGCTCCAGCGTGCGCATGGTGTCGACGGTCTTGTTCACCTTGTCCAACAGGCGCTTGCGCTCCAGCGCCGTGTACTTCAGCTCGCGCACGATGCGCGAGATGTACACTCTTTCGCGGCCCACCGACCAGCGCAGGCGACGTGCTTCCTTCACCTTGGCCTTGTTCGCCGTGGAGATTGCCGCCTGCTTCTCTTCAAGCTGCGCCAGCTTCTTCTGGTGCTTCACCAGCGCGTCGGTGCGCGCTACGGTCGCCTTTACGCGGGCCTGCACCACTTCTTCGGTGAGTTCTTCCTCATCGAAGATCACCACCTCTTTCACGTTGCGCACGCCGCGCTTCAGGTCCTCGCCCAACGCCGCAATCTCGCGAATCACGATCGGCGACCGCGAGATCGCCTTGAGCACGCGGTTCTGGCCGCGCTCGATCCGCTTGGCGATCTCCACTTCGCCCTCGCGCGTCAACAGCGGCACGGTTCCCATCTCGCGCAGATACATGCGCACCGGGTCGTTGGTCTTCTCCAGCGTGCCTGGCGTCAGATCGAGCTCGACATCCTCTCCCTCTTCCAGCTCAAAATCCTTGT
This sequence comes from uncultured Acidobacteriaceae bacterium, assembly GCA_963751285.1. Classification (GTDB taxonomy): domain Bacteria; phylum Acidobacteriota; class Terriglobia; order Terriglobales; family Acidobacteriaceae; genus Telmatobacter. Next base: position 52,055 of record CAVVUE010000031.1, read on the forward strand.
CGCCGGGAAACTTTGGAGTGTCGAGCAGGTCGATCCCCTGGCCGCTGATGGTCGTCATCAAGTCGTCCAGATCGTCGGGCGAGCCAATCTCATCCGGCAAGGCGTCGTTCACGTCGTTGTAGGTCAGGTAGCCCTTTTCCTTGCCCGTATCGATCAGACCCTGCACTTCGTCTTCGAATTTGTCTTCAATTGCCAAAATATCCCTACTCTCTTCGGCAGGATTCATCCCGCCCGATTTCATCCCGGGTGCCTCACCCAGTGGATTCACAAGCCCCGCTTCGCAACGGCTTCAACCAAAATGTCGAGTCAGGCCCAGTGGCGCCGGAATGATTTCCAGACGCACGAAAAGACGACTTCTCTTCAGAAGTCATGGCGCAGATACACACCTACGCATCCCGCTCACGCGGACAAGTGTTTTCCTCGGAACAGGATGCCAACGCTTCAGGTTTCGCCTGGGTCGCCCGCGAGCCGAAGCTCATGTGTGGGGCAAAAGGGGCGTGCATCCTCACTGAGATCAACAGATTACCACAACTTCGCGTGCCAGCGCCACAACAAATCTCGGCGGAAAATCAACCCCGCGCATCCATTTGCGAACCGAACCGGGTGCGGACCTCTGTCCGTTCGCTCCCGCTCCTCTTGTTTAGACGCCGGAAGCCGTCGATTTGACGCAAGATTGTGGCACTTGCGTCATGATCGGGTTCACGTCCCTAAACCCCATTGTTCCGGCCCTTTCTGGCCCTGTAACTGCCGCAATTTCCGATCCAGATCCGCCTTTTGCTGGGTCAGTAGAGCCACCTCTGTAAAGTCACCTCTGCGCTCGGCTTCGCCAATCTCCGCTCGCAGGCTGCGCTGGCGGCCTTCCAAGGCCCGTTCCTGGACCTCCTGCAGCGCGCTCGCTACCTCACCTACCTCCGGCGGCCGGCCCTCACCCAGCAACGCCTCCGCCAGTAAAGCTCGCTGCCCCTGATTTTCCACCACGTCCATCGCGTCCCTGGCTTCGCGCCTGGCCAACGCCTGTATGGCCTGGAATGCCCCGAGATGCTCAAACCAGCCTGGCTGCTCCTGGACGGCATCCATCGCGAGCCGCCGCGTAGGCTCCTCCTCGGGGTCTGCAATCGAGAGCGCCCGCAGCAGAACTCGCTCCACCTCCGTCAGCCGTGCCACCCGTTCTTCCACCCGCTCGCGCCGCTTCAGCGCGGCCTGCCTCAGCTCGGCCCGAATGAGCGAATCAGCGATCCCCAGCTTTTGCTCCGCGTCCACCGCAAACTGGCTCCGCGCCACCATCTCGGGCATGCGCCGAATGTGAGGCAGCAGAAAGTTCACCGCCTTCACCTTCTGCTCCGCGCTCGCGCCGGGAAACAACTGCCGCGCCCGCTCGATCAAGTAGTCCGCCTGGCGCCGTGCCCCACGAATCGCTTCCTTATACGCTTCCACTCCCCGCTCGCGCACGAATCGGTCGGGATCCAAGCCGCCTTCGAGCGTCACAATTTTGATTGCAAATCCTTCCTCCGACAGCAGCGCAATCGACTTTTCCGCCGCATTTGCGCCGGCTGCATCGGGATCGAAATTCACCACGACATTCGAGGTATGCCGCTTGAGGATCGCGACCTGCTGCTCGGTGAACGCTGTTCCGCTGGTTGCAATCACATTCTGAATCCCTGCCAGAAACACGCTGATGCAATCCATCTGTCCTTCCACCAGCAAGGCAAACTCCAGCGCGCGAATCGCCTGTTTCGCCTTGTCCAGGTTGAACAGCACTTGACCCTTCGTGTAGAGCGGAGTCTCCGGAGAATTAATGTATTTTGCCCCGGCCTTTTCGCCCGTTTCCAGCGTCCGCGCCGTGAAGGCAATCACACGCCCGCCCTCGTTGCAGATGGGGAACACGACGCGCTTGCGGAAGCGATCGTAAATCGGACCCTGGCTCCCGTCTCCCTGCTCCTTCGAGCTGAAAAGCCCGCTGGCGCGCAGCGTCGCTTCATCGGCCATTCCGCTCAACCGGTCGCGCAGCGCGTTAAAGCTGTCGGGCGCATACCCGATGCGGAATGTCTTCATCCCTTCGGCCGTCAGACCTCGTCCAGCGAGATACTCGCGAGCCAGCGCACCCTCCGGCCCGCGCAATTGCTCCCCAAACCACGCCGCGGCGGTTTCGTGCAGATCGAGCAGTTTCGTTCGCAAACGCGCCTCGGCAGCCTGCTCCGGCGATGAAAACTCCCGCTTGGGCAGCGGAATCCCGCTTTTCTGTGCTACGATCCGCACCGCCTCAGGAAAGCCCACGTTCTCAATCTTGCCAACGAACGAAAACACGTCACCGCTGGCCTGGCAACCAAAACAGTAGAAAAACTGTTGCCCTGCATGCACGCTGAACGAGGGCGTTTTCTCCTTGTGAAACGGGCACAGCCCCGTAAACCGCTGGGCTCCCGCCTTGCGGAGCCGGATGTATCCCTCGATCACCTTCACGATGTCGGACTGCTGCTTCACGGTTTGGGCAAAATCGCTCAAAGGAGAATCTCTACATGAGGATAAGGCCACCGCATCCGAACCCGATGTGGAGGTGGTGGATCGCCAAGCAACTTCACATTCCGAGGCCCTCATCTAATAAAATCATTGAGTTGTAGTACTTTTGCTGCCCGATGGCGCCCACTTGAGCCTGCCGCGGGCCGCTTGCTATACCAAACCGGGAGCGCGCTGCTTGTTGCCCTGCTCGTTCCTCATCCCCTGGAGGTTATGCATGATGCGTTCAGCACAGTGGCAGTTTGCGCGAATTTTTCTGGCTGCCTTAAGTATCGCCGCGTTTGCCGTTCCCAAAAATGTGATTGCCCAGGACTCACAACACCTGGTGAGCCCATCCGACCTGCAAAAGGCCACGGTAGACGCCTCGCAAAGCCGGCAGCAGAATATCGACACCCTCAACATTTTTTTCTCGTCTGACCAGGCGCAGAAGGCCTTGCAATCGGCCCGCATGAATCCGCAGGAGGTAAAGAAAGCCGTCGCCGGTCTCAGCGATCAGGAGCTGGCGCAACTCGCCTCGCGTGCCCAAAAGGCTCAGAACGATTTTGCCGCCGGGAATATGTCGAACTACGACTTGCTGATCATCCTGATCTGCATTGCGGCGCTCATCCTCATCATTGTCGCGGTGCGCTGAGAGACACTCCATGCTGCGCAGAATGACCAGCGCTGCTTCGATTGCATTCCTGTTGATTTGCATCCCTGCGCTCGCGGCCGGATCCGCCAATCTGTGGCTCGATGTTCCTTTCGTGCCGCAACAGAATGATGGTTGCGGCGCCGCAGGCATCGCCATGGTGATGCAGTACTGGGAACTGCACGAGGGCCGGGCCGTGCAGCCGGAAGCCGAGCCCGCCCGAATCCTCCACGTCCTGTACGCTCCCGCTGCGCACGGAATCTATGCATCGGCCATGGTCCGCTATTTTCAGCAAAATGGCTACAGTGCCTTTGCCTTTGCGGGTCAGGCGGCCGATCTCGAGCGCGAATTGGCGCAAGGCCGTCCACTCCTCGTCGCACTCAAGCCTGGTTCCGGATCATCGCTCCATTACATCGTGGTCGTCGGCCTCGATCAGCCTCAACAACTCGTCCTCATCAACGATCCCGCGCAGCGCAAACTCCTCAAACAGGACATCTCCCAGTTCGAGCGGGAATGGAATGCGGCTGGCCGCTGGACCTTGCTTGCCGTCCCGGAAACGAGCGGCCATTGAGCGCTTTCCGGCGCTGGAGCATTGGCGCTGTTCTTGCATGCGGCTGCCTTCGCCCGTTTGCGCAAATCGCCACCCCCCCAACGCCATCGGACAATCAACTGCAACACCTCGCCGGCCAGGAGAAGTGGAACACCATCGTCTCCCTTCTCAAGCCCGTCAGCACACGCACGGCCGAAATGGATTTCTATCTGGGAATCGCCCAGGCGCATCTCGGACACTTGTCTGAAGCGCAAGCCGCGCTCGAAGCCGGCCGCCGCCTCGCTCCCAGCGATCCAAGATTTCCCACCGAGCTGGCCGGCATCGCCTTCACTCAAAAGGATTATTCGGGGACCATTCGCAGCCTGCGCCAGGCCGCCCGCCTTGCGCCCCATGACGACTACGTCAACAACTTTCTCGGCACCGCCTACTTTCTTGAGGGGAATCTCGAGGCCTCTTTGAAGTACTGGAATCGCGTCGGCAAGCCTGCAATCGCCCAAGTTCGCGAAGACCCCCAGCCCCGCATCGACGCGTCGTTACTCGATCATGCCTTCGCATTTTCGCCCGCTGCCACGCTGACTCTGCCGGAGCTTCTCGATTCCAACGCGCGCGTTCGCGGCCTCGGCGTCTTTCCGCAATTCAACTTCGATCTCGACGCTCGTAACGACGGCAAATTTGACGCCGTCTTCCGCGCCCGCGAAGTCAACGGATTCGGCGACAGCAAGCTCGAAGCGCTGTTCCTGTTCTTTCAGGGCCTCCCGTTCCAGGAGGTCGACCCGCAGTTCTACAACCTGCATCGCGAAGCCATCAATTTCACTTCAATGTTCCGCTGGGACGCGCAGAAGCGGCGCATCTTCGCTGATTTTTCCGGACCCTTCGCGCACGAGGACAAATACCGCTGGGATCTCGCCGCCGATCTTCGCAATGAAAACTGGGCCATCCGCAACGGCTTTGCAGGGCCCGCTCCGGTCCTCGCCGGCTTCAACATGCGCACTGAAGGGGCATCCTTCCAATTTGCGTCGCACGCCAGAGACGGCTTCACCTGGTCCGCCGGCGGCGAAGTTTCACACCGCGACTTCCGCAGCGTCGCGTCCGGCGCCGTCCTCACACCGCAGATGCTCGCCTCTGGTTACGAGCTCTCGCAAGAAACGCAAATCGACAGCGCGCTTTGGCGTGTGCCCGAGCGCAGGTTCGTTGTCACCGGCGGAGCTGGCTCCGATGCTGCGCGACTCTGGTCGCAACCTTCACAGTCTTTTGAGAAGCTCACCGGCTCGCTCGCCTGGCACTGGTTTCCGCAACTCAGCGGAGACGATTACGAAACCTCGCAACAGCTCCGCGCCGGCAAAACCGTCGGCCAGCCGCCCTTCGATGAGCTCTTTATCCTCGGCCTGGAGCGCGATAACGACCTTCCCCTGCGCGCTCACATCGGCACGCGCGATGGTCGCAAAGGCAGCGCTCCTCTGGGCCGCAACTACCTGCTCGAGAACTGGGAACTCAATAAAAACCTCTACAGCAACGGCATCGTCAAGCTCCAGTTCAGCCCCTTCTTCGATATCGGAAACATCACAGATCCCGGAACGCAACTTGGATCGCACAAGTGGCTCTTCGATACCGGTGCGCAAGCCAAGCTGCGCGTCTTTGGCTCCGGCCTGGTCTTCAGCTGCGGCAAGGACCTCCGCAGCGGCAACAACGCCTTTTACGTATCGATCCTTGAGTGAGCCTCCGCCGGTGGTTTCTTTGCGGGCGTGCCCCGGGGCATGCGTCCCGAAGCAAGGGTCCGGGCAGTTGAGCCGCCACGCCCTCCTTACCGAGCCACCGCGTACTCTGCCGCCTGCTCCCGTGCCTTCGGTGACTTGATCCACTCGCCTGCCACTTGCCGGGTGGCCACGTTCAACCGATTCCATACATTGATGGCTGCGATCGCCAGCAGCAGTGTGCCAAGCTCCTGCTTGCCGTAGTGCCGGGCGGCCTCGTCCCAAATCTCGTCGGGTACGGGATCCGTGCGGTCGGCGAGCCGTGTCACCGCTTCTGCCAATGCGAGCGCCGCGCGCTCCGCATCGGTATAGTAAGGTGCGTCGCGCCACGCCGCCACTGCGAGAATGCGCTCGTCGGTCTCGCCCGCCGCCTTGGCTTCTCGCCAATGCATGTCGACGCATACCGCGCAGCCATTGATCTGGCTTACGCGCAGGTGAATAAGATCGATGGTGGACGCAGCGACTGTGCCTTCCTTTCCCAGCTTGCTGAAAGTCAAAAGCGCTTGCGTCGCGCCGGGGATGATCATTACGGGATTGTTCATTCGCGATTTCATGATTGGGGAATCTCCTTGGTTTCGAAAATCTCTTACGCTCTTCACCACCATGACGAAAGGCAGCGCCGAAATGTGACGAGTTAAACCGCAACTTCGATTTCCGCATATCCCCGTCACATTCGGCGACTTTCGTTCGTCAATATCTTTGACAGATCGCGATCGGAAGTGAAACCGCGGCATCATTTTCATCCGGAGAGACAATTCATCATGGACGAGCACAAGTGGCTTGCTGAGCAGTTCGAGCAGAACCGCAGTCATCTTCGCGGCGTTGCCTACCGCATGCTCGGCTCGGTGGTCGAGGCCGATGACGCTGTCCAGGAGGCCTGGCTGCGCCTGAACCGAACCGGTGCCAGCGCCATCGGCAATCTCGGCGGCTGGCTCACCACCGTCGTTGCCCGTGTCTGCCTCGATATGCTGCGCTCGCGCCAGTCGCACCGTGAAGACTCTCTCGACACATCGGAGGTGCAGGCGGCAACTCCGTCGCCCTCCGCCAATCCTGAACAGGAAGCACTCATGGCTGACTCCGTCGGCCTCGCACTGCTTGTTGTGCTTGAAAAACTCACACCCCCTGAACGGCTCGCATTCGTTTTGCATGACACCTTCGACCTCTCCTTCGACGAGATTGCCGCAGTCATCGGCCGCTCTCCCGAGGCAGCGCGCCAGCTCGCCAGCCGTGCCCGCCGTAGGGTGCGCGGAACAACGCCTGAGGCAAGCCATCAACTCTCTGAGCAGCGCAGGGTTGTGGAGGCGTTCATTGCTGCCTTGCGCGCCGGCGATCTTGAATCGCTCGTCGCGTTGCTCGATCCCGATCTGGTGGTCAAGGCGGATCTGACTGCGTTGCCAGCCGGCATCCCGCCCGAAGTGCGCGGCGCCCCGGCCTGGGCCCACCAGGCGATCAAGTCTGCACGTGGCGCGGCGGCTGCTCGCGCCGCTTTGGTCGATGGATCGGTCGGCGTCGTGATCGCGCCGCGCGGGCGCCTCTACCGTGTGCTCAAGCTCACCTTCGCCGGCGGCAGGATTGCGCAAATCGACGTCATCGGCGACCGATCGCGGCTGCGCTCTCTCGACCTGGCTGTTCTTGGCGGCGAGTGACCATTCTCGATTGACAGGGAAGAACTTACCGCTCTGTCCACCCAGATCTTTTTCGCGCTTGGTCGGCTTACGGCCCTCGAAACCCTGATTTTTGTCCCTTCTGCGCAAAATAGTTGTTGCAACGAATAGTGTGTTCCTGCATCCAACCAGGCAGAAGGAGAAACCCATGACCCCAACCGCCACCTCCCCAACCTCCCCGGCCGCCACCACTTCCGCAACGACCACCTGGAACATCGATCCCGCCCACTCCGCCGCCGAGTTCAAGGTGAAGCACATGATGATCTCGTACGTAAGAGGCAAGTTCAGCGGAATCAGCGGCGTGCTGCACCGCTATGAAGCCGACCACACTCGCTCCACTCTTGGGGTCTCCATTGATACCAGCACCCTCAACACGCTCGACGCGCAACGCGACGGACATCTTAAAGGCGCAGACTTCCTCCATGTGGAAAATTTCCCCGCCATGACCTTCAAATCCACCCGTATCGAGCACAAGGGCGACGGGTATGCCGTTACGGGCGACCTGACCATCCGAGGCGTAACGAGGCCTGTGACCTTGACCGTCGAGGAAGTGAGCGAGCCCGCGAAGGATCCGTGGGGAAATACACGCATCGGTCTTACAGCCACAGCCAAAATTAACCGCAGAGACTTTGGCCTGACCTGGAACACGACCCTCGAAACCGGCGGCGTGCTCGTCGGCGAAGATGTCGGCATTACTCTCGATGTGCAATTGGTCAAGGCCGCATAAGACGGCCGCGCCGAAAGCCGCACTTACGGGCAGGGAACAGTGCACAATGTTCTTCTGATCCTCGACTCTGAACCCTGATCCCTGAATTACTTGTTGCAACGAATATCTCACCCGCGCATCCAATGGGGGTACGGATCAGCGGATCCAGCGCAACGCTTGCCGGCGCGTCGCCGCCAAGGGGATTTTCTATCGATGATGCCCCCGCGCCTGACGCGCGCGTTAAGCTTGCTCCAGGTCCGCTCCCCGGAGGTTCACCATGTCCCTCAGAGCTGTGAAAGAGATCTACCAGACGAAGCCCACCATTGAAGGCGCAGGCGTCAAGCTGCAGCGCGCCTTCGGCTTCGGCAAAACGCACGAGTTCGACCCGTTCCTCTTGCTCGACGACTTCCGCAACGAAAATCCGGCAGACTATCTCGCCGGATTTCCCTGGCACCCGCATCGCGGCATCGAGACCATCACCTACGTGCTGGCCGGCGAAGTCCAGCATGGCGACTCGCTCGGCAACAAGGGCCGCATGACCGCCGGCGACGTGCAGTGGATGACCGCAGGCAGAGGCATTCTCCACCAGGAGATGCCCAAAGGCGACGAGCGCGGCCGCATGCACGGCTTTCAACTTTGGGCCAACCTGCCGGCATCGCTCAAAATGACCGACCCGCGCTATCAGGACATCCCATCCACGGCGATTCCCGAGGTCACCGAGGACGACGGCACCAAGGCGCGCATCATCTGCGGAGAATTCTGGGGAAAAACCGGTCCGGTCGAAGGTGTCGCCGCCGGGCAATACTCGGTTGACGCGCGCTACGTCGATATCTCAGTGCCGCCCAACAAGCGCCGCCGCATCCAGGTTGAGACCACGCGCAACGCCTTTGCCTACGTCTTCGCGGGCTCGGGAACTTTTCGCGATGCCTCGCAGCCGCAGGCGGTGCTCACGGAATCAGCAGTCGACCCCAATGCCACGCCGGTCTACGACGCGAAAAACCATTCGCTTGTCCTCTTCGACCGTGGCGACGAGATCGTGGTGCAGGCCGGCCCCGAGGGCATTCGCTTCCTGCTCGTTTCGGGTAAGCCGCTGGAAGAGCCGGTGGCGTGGTACGGGCCGATCGTGATGAATACGCAGGAAGAGCTGCGCCAGGCCTTCAGCGAACTGCAATCCGGAACCTTCATCCAGCACAGGTAACGGCCTAGCCCCGTGACCACGTCATTCGGTAATCATCCGCGGCCGGGAAGTGCGGGTCTGGAGACCCGCACGACAGCCGGTCTGGAGACCGGCGCTACTCATACTCGCGCTTTGCGGCATTTTCGTCACGAGTAAACTCGTGCCCTGCCACAAATCTCAGACCCTAAGAAAGATGGCTCCGTCTTCCACGGTCAGCTCAAGTCCTGCGCCTTTCGCCGCTTCTTGGAGCGCAGCGTCAAGCATCACTACAGGGTCGGGGCTCACAGCGAGCCGCCGCATCAGCCCTTCCCCTTTTTTCGCGCCGGCTGAGAGCGTGATCTTCAATCCGCGCCGCTTGCATTTCACCGGCGTGCCATCTTCGAGCTTCACGTTCATCGGCTTGATGTACGCGTCCACATAATGCACTCCGATGCCCGACTTGTCGTCAGTGTGCTTTGGCAGTTTGTTCACGGCGTCCGCGTTCACTTCACAAAGCTTAGTTTTCACGTTGGGCTCCAACGGGCTCAAATCCCTTCGATTCCAGAAATTCGTCCATCACCTTCCTGAAGGCGCGCGTATGTTCGGGCGTGCTCCCGCAGCAGGTGCCCACGATATTCGCGCCCGCATTGAGCAGCGGCATCAGGCCTTTCACCATCTGTTCCGGCGTTTCATCGTAGACCACCTTCATATTCACGAGCTTCGGCTTTCCCGCATTCGGCTGCACCATCACCGGCAGGCTGGTTGCGCTCTTGTAGCGTTCCACTGCCGCGAGGGCGCGCTGCATGTCCATTCCGGTGCCGCAATTCAGAGCCACGATATGCGCGCCATTTTCTTCCATAAACTCCGCAGCCTTCTCCGGCTCAACGCCCATCATGGTGCGGAAGGTCGAGCTGTCGAGCGTCACGTCGTAGGCCATCGAACCGATGATGCACTTCGCGCCAGCCTTCTTCGCTGCGTTGATCCCGATCGCGAGTTCCTCGAGCGATGTTTGCGTTTCGATGATGATGGCATCCGCTCCAGCTTCCACCAGGGCCGCTGCTTGCTCGTCAAACGCGCTTTGCACATCTTCTTCGGTGAAATCGCCAAACGGCGCCAGCAACCCGCCAAATGGTCCGATGTCGCCGAGTACATATCCATCTCTGCCGTCAAAACTCTGGCGCGCGATCGCCACTCCCGCCTTGTTGAATTCCGCCGCACGGCTGCCATTCGAATGGCGATTGAGCATGATGCGCGACCCGCCAAATGTGTTGGTGATGATGCACTCCGCGCCCGCCTGCGCATAGCGGCGCTGAATCGCCAGCACACGCTCCGGATGCGTTACATTCCACTTCTCGCCGCAACCGCCCTGCTCCAAACCCGCGAGCATGAGCTGCGTGCCCATTGCACCGTCGCACAACAGCGGCCGCTGCACGATCGTTTCCTGCAGAAGTTTCTTCATCATGGCTCCGTATCTTGCGCCAGTTCTCTTTGTGCCAGGGCGTAGTGAATCGTCTCCAGAACCAGGCCCCATTTGTGTTCGCGGCTCGCCGGTTCGCAAAAGCATCCCGCCGCGTTCGCGCCGCGCCGCCACTTGAGGACCGCGTTCAAGAGTTCACCATTCAGTGGATTTTCGCTGTCGATCGCGGTCATCAGCGCCGTCGGGTCTTCAATAAACTTGCACATGGACTCGTAACCCAAATCGCCGTCGGCCGGCGCGCAGCGCTGCCCCCTGATCGGGTAACCTTCCTCGCGCGGACCGAGCTTCACGTTGTAGAGAAACTTGAGTGGCCGGCCCATGTTGGTGCAAGTGGTTCCATCATAGCGGAACACTGCCTCCACCGAGCCATCTTCAAGTTCGCGTATCGCAAGCCGCTCCTCGGTCCACCGCTGCAGCGCCTTTCGATTCACGCTGTACTGCGCGTCGTAATCGAGGACCCCATTGCGCACGGGCAGCGGCTCGCCTGCAGGGCGCGGCGCCCGCCGATAAGGCGCGCGTCTGTACTGGCATGGCCCGAACGAGCAGCGTTCGCATGGAACAAGGCTGGTCAACCGCTGCAATCGGTCCGTGTGACGCGTCAATCCAAAAACGGCCAGCAGGGTTTTCTTGGGCCGCAGCATCCCCGACTCAAATGCATCCACGCCGGAAAGGTGCGCTTCGCCTCGCGCCCCTTTCATCAGCTCAAGCAGCCGCGGCTGCTCCGCAACATCCCACTCCGGATATCCCGGGCTGTAGTGAGGCAGCACCGCCATGCCCCGCTGCTCCGCCCAATCACAGAGCCTCGCTCCGGTGAGCGTAGTCAAATGCTCCACGACCGCCGAGCCAAACATCTCCAGGAAAAAATACTCGTCAGGCTTTTCCTCTTCCCACAGCCGGTGCGATTCCTCTTCGGCTTCAATCCCCGCTCCAACAGCGGCCAGGATCACACTGTGCGCATCCGCCTGCTCCAACGTGTTCTTCAAGCGATTGCTTGAGAACGAAACGCCATCAATGCGAATCAAATCTCCCGCGATCTCGAACGCTTCCGCCTGGCGCGCATAAAACCACGGCCGCCCGTTCTTCGCGTACCAGCCCCGCGCCCAATCCGCCAGCTCGCGTGCCCGGCCTTCCATGACCCAGCCGCGCGGATATCCGAGCAGCCGAGCATACTCCTCCGGCAGCACGTTTACCTCGGGCAACGTGCCGGCTAGATCGATCCTCTCAGCTACTTCGCGCACGGAATCAACCCCACCGGCTTGAATTGGCAGCCTTCCACAAAGGAATCGAAGAAGCTCGGATGCGTTTCCAACCGGCAGTGCTGGACCTTCTTCACCATCGCCTCCAGTTCCTGCCGCTTCCGCATTGAAAGCAGAGCAATCGTTGCGCCTTCAATTGCAGTGTTGCCTGCCTGGACGATCTTCGCCCCATCCAGGTTCGGCACCAGCCCGATTCGCTTTGAAGCTTCCACATTGAGATGTCGCCCGAACCCTCCCGCAAGATAAAAGACATCCACATCGTCAAAGTCAATGCCGTAACTGGAAAAAACAACCTGCAAACCGGCGACATTCGCGCCCTTGGCTTGCGCCAATTCGTTCACGTCGCTCTCCAGCAGATAAACGTCTTCATCGGCTTCTTTGCCGTGGTAGAGCGTGATGCGTTTTATGTCGTCGTTGAAGCGGCCCATGGCATTCATGCGGTCGGTGCGCAGCAATTCGCTCAACGCATCGACCAACCCCGACCCGCAAATTCCCTCAGGCTTGCCGTCGCCAATCACGCGCAGGCTGAAGCTCCCGTCGCTGACGATTTCCACTTCCTCGATCGCCCCGTCCAGCGCCGGCATGCCGCATGCGATCGCGCCGCCCTCAAACGCCGGCCCCGCCGGGCACGACGCGGCGAGAATCCGGTGACGGTTCCCGACGATCAGCTCCGTATTCGTTCCGATATCCATGACTGCAATCAGCCGCTCTTCATGCGCCAGGTCTACGGCCAGCATGGCGGCCGCGGCGTCGGCTCCCACGTGGCCGCTGATGATCGGAGCGCCGTACACGCGCGCCTTGGGATGAATTGGCAGCAAGCTGCGCAATCCGGACTGAACCAGGCTGGTTGTCTCGCGCTTGCCTTCTCCCATTTCGATTTCGGTGATCGACCGATACGGGCTCTGCCCGATCGAGTGCACGTTCTGCCTGAAGAAAAGATCGCGCATCGTCGAGTTGCCCACCACCACCATCTCGTAGATGGTCTTCGGATCGACAGGGAATTTCTCAATTGCGTGCGTCAAGTAGCCGGCCAGCGTCCGCATCAGCAGCTTTCCAGGATGGTCAGTGTCGTACGCGATGCGCGACATCACCTCTGACCCGCCGAAGCGCTGCGGATTCTCAAACGACGTGTCTGCGATCAGCTCTCCGCTTTCCAGATCGATTAGGCGCAGGACAATCGTCGTGGTCCCAAGGTCCATGGCGACGCCGTAAATCGGCCCCGTCGAGCGCTCGACTTCAACGCCGTCAATCAGGATGCGGTCTCCGTCGCGCGTAACCGCCGGATCAAGCTTGAATTCTTCATGACTCACCGGCAATCCAAGCGCCTGCCGCTCAATGCGCATCGTTCCGCGCCGCATGGTGTGGCAGCGAACGTGTCCGGATTCACCCGCTACATACGTTTGGCACGAAAGACGGAAGTTCCCCTTTAGATGCTGTTCCGGCGCGGCCAGTGGCGACAGGAGATTTATCCCTTCCACCACTTCCACCATGCACTCTTTGCATTTGCCCTGCTTGCGGCACGAAGTGGGCACATCAATGCCGATGGCCTCAGCTTGATCGAAAAGCAAAAGCCCGCTCTGCGCCTCGGTCGATTGTCCGTTGATGGTGAGCGTGACGGCCATTCTTGAGATCGTTCCTACCAGCTCTTCGCTTCGAGCTCGGCTTTCAGCGCCTCCGCCACTTCCCGGGCAGACCCGTCGCGCTCTTCTTCCTCACCCCATCTCCATTGGGCCAGGTAGTCGTCTGCGCCTTGCAACCCCAGCTTTGTAGCCACGGCGTCGACATGCTTCATGAATTTCTCGTCCAGCATCACCGTCACATCGTCGCTCTCATCCTCAGCCTTGATCTGGGTGGGAATCTGCTGCCAGTAAAGAATTTTGTAAGTGGCCATGGATCACTTCACCTGCGCTGTCACCTGCGATGTGAGCCGCAAAAACAAATCCACCGCGGCCGACGCGTTCGCCCCATAACCATCGGCGCCAATCTCGTCGGCAAACATCTGGCTGATGGGAGCGCCACCTACCGCCATCTTGATATGGTTCAGTCCGGCCGCATGAAATCCTTCGATCACCGTCTTCATGTACATCATTGTCGTTGTCAGCAGCGCGCTCATGCCGATGATGTCCGGCTTGCATTTCTCCGCCGCGGCCATGAATTTTTCTACGCTTTGGTCCACGCCGATGTCGTGCAACTCGAACCCCGCGCCCTCCGCCATCATGCCCACCAGATTTTTGCCGATATCATGCAGATCGCCGCGAACCGTGCCCATCAGCAGAACGCCCCTGGGCCTGGTGCCGCTATCCTTCGAGGTCAACAGCGGTTTCAGCACCGCCATGCCCGCCTTCATCGCCCGCGCCGCAATCAGGACCTCGGGGACATAGAGCACGTTGTGTTTGAAGTCCTCGCCCACAACGCTCATGCCGGCGATCAATCCATCGTTCAGCACCTCCTGCACCGGCCGGCCTTCGGCGAGCGCTTCCTTCGTCATCCGCTCCACTTCGTTGGCGTTGCCTTCGTACAGGAACTGGTTCATCTGTGCGTAATCGGGCATCAGTCCTCGTTCCTCAGCGCGCGCTCGCAACGGTGCTTGCAGCGCGCTTTGCATTAAATTCTTCCAGTGCCTCCAGCATGGCCAGGATGTTTTCGCGCGGCATGCCGGGGCTGGTGCCGCCGCCCACGGAGAGAATGATTCCCTCGCCGCCTGAACCCTCGAGCACTTCCAGCGTCTCGTCCTTCACTTCCTCCGGAGTGCCGCGCACGCCAATCTCCAGCGGATTCACGTTGCCCATCAGCACATCCGGTCGCCCACGCGCCGTTTCACTTCGGTGATATGCCGTTGCTTGCCCCAGTTCAGCACGTTGAATCCCGTGTCGGGCAGGTGATCCAGGCAGGCATCCACTTCTGCGTCGTTGTGGTAAAGCTTCACCCAGTCCTTCGGAAACGCGTCGCAGATCCGCTTCAAATAGGGGTGCGCGAACTCCAGGTAGTGTTCCTCATTCACAAATCCAACGATGTCGTCGAGAATGAAGATGCTTTCGACCGTATCGCCCATCACCTTCTGCTGCGCTTTTAGCCAGTCAATGACCACGCGCGTGCACAGGTCAATCAGCTTATGTGCGCCTTCGGGATTCTCCACCAGATCGATCATGAATTCCGTCGTACCGCGCACAAAACCGGCCGTGCACAAAGGCCCGCGTGACGTCACCATCGGCAGAATGTAACCCGCATCCAGAATCCGCTGGCGCGCCATCTTGATGCGATGCAAGGTCAGGCCCGCAAACCCATCGGCGTCAACTTCATATTCCGGAAAACTGTCGATATCTTCCAGGTGATACAGCGTGTGATACTCGCTCGGCGTGTTGTCCTGCCAAAACTTGATCTTCGCGCCCAGCACCGAAGGCTCCGCCGCCATTCCGTACTCCATCCACCACGAAGGGATGAAGATGACATCCGGGAACTCGCGCATGATCTTCAGATTCGACTGAAACCAGAGCTCCGGATCCAGGAAATAATCCATATGGCTGATGCCGAGGTAGCCCGGAATCCACGGGCTGTCGATGATCAGCGCCATCGGAATCTTATCCATCTTCTCGCGGCGCACCGCTCGCTTGAATGTTTCCCACTGTGCTGGCAGCATTGTTTGCTTCTACCCTCCTGGCCGGCTCGCGGAGACATCGATCCCTCACCGGATCAGGAGTTTCCGGTGCGCGAACAGTGTCTCTTCTATCTCGTCGTTTTTCCCTCGGGATCAGGGTCCCGCGTTGCTTCGCTGCGGATTCCGTACCGATAAACTCATCTCCCAAAGCCGCTCGAGAGCGATTTTGTTCGACTGCGCAATAATAGTATAATACCGACATTCCAGACAATATTCCTTCTCGGTCCGGCGAGCCAGCATTAGAGAATGTCGATTCCCATACAAAATTAAGAAAAACCTAAAATTTTCATTCTAAATATCTTATTTGCAAAGAACATGCTGCACTTTCCGGTGCACACCACGCGGAACCTCGCCACAACGACCAGCCAGCATGACGGCCATGTCGGCTCCAAACGTTGGCGTCTATCGAAATCCCCTGAGAATGGAACTATGGTGCTTATTTTCTTTGATTTAGCTCAAAATTTCTTCTACATACGAGCTTGGACTGGTCGCATGACACCATGACCTCTTTCATTCGCGTCGCAACGTGTTTGCTCACTCACCCCGTTTTCTGAAGCAAGTTTGAGCGGCCCCAGGAAGCGGCGGCCTCGAACTCCACCGATTCTGTGGTCTCGTCTCTGCTTGTCCATCTTTATCGCAATGGCTCCTCGCGATACAGCTGCGCCGTGTGACGCACTGCAACCGCAAGCGCCATGGCGCCCATCGACGCAGCCGCGATCGCCCCTCCCAAATCGAACAGCAAGAACCTGTGGCCAAACACCGTCGAGTACGGGCTGCGCAGCGCCGCCAAATTCCCAATCGCGAGCAGAATGCGAATCTCTGTCGGCCCAAACAATCCCTGCGAAAGCTCGAACCGCCCCAGTGTGTAGGTGGCCAGATAGCTCTCGCCCGAGAGAATCAAAAACGCGATCAGCATCGCCATCGCGACAGGCCAGTGCAAGAGCCCGCTGCAGCCCAGCCCGCACATCAGCGCCGCCGCTCCCAGAATGTCCACCATGTGATCCACGTAGAACCCATACCGCGGCCGCTCCTGCCGTCGCACGCGCGCCAGCGTCCCGTCCAGACTGTCCCCCAGCCAGTTCAGGCCGAGGCACACGATCACAAGCAGCAGGGCTCTGCGGTCGAAGCGTGTCAGCGCATAGCAAATCCCGGCGCCGATCTCCGCGCCAAATCCGAGCGCCGTCAGTTGATCCGAACTCACCCAGCTCGGTGCGCGCTCTGCCATCCTCTGCAATGCGCGTTTCTCCAACCTGGCTGTCAACGCTTGGTTCACCCGCCGCGCATTCTGAAAGTTCTCTCTTTGATTCGTCGCAATCATTTGTGTGCCCATCTCCGCCTCCCTTTCGCGATCGCCCCTTTATAAGCGTTATCTCCGCAGCGCATCCCGCGTCGCGCGCAGCGTGAACTCCAGCGACTCGCTTGGAATGCTCTCAATGAATGGCCCTATCGCCCAGCCCAGCCCCATCGGGATCGAGCGCGTCAGCGTCACCGACTCGACCTGGATGGTCAACCCTCCATCCTGTTCCTCGCAGCTCCAATAGGTATTCATCCGCCACAGGAACCCGTGTTCCTCCCTCGGGCTCAGCGCGCGCTCCTTCGCCGTCCCCGGCGAGTCAATCTCCGCGATCTTCGTGCTGCGCGACAGGCTGTATTCGTGCTGCGCCCCCGTTTTTCCAAAGTCGTCGCGGAAGAAAGTGACGTCGTACTCCAGGTCCATCACCACAGTCAGAATGTGCTTCTGCCGCAGGCGCATCATCACCTGGTAGTGGTCGCCCTGCTGCGCCAGCACCTTCGCCCGCAACACCTGTGGCGAATAGTGCTGCGGATATGCGTCGAAATCCCGCATCAGCCGATCAAAATCCGCGGCTTCTGCTCCCGGAACAAACGCAGTGCCGCGCCAGTCGTGAAGCAAGGCTCCCGGTAACTCCTGCCCGGTCGCCGGCGTCAGCTGCTCGATGATCAATTCGCCCCGTTGCAAACGCGTCTGATCTTCGGGCGCGAGGAAGCTGCCCGTCGAACCGTGCCGCTTCGCCAGCCGCGCCTCTACGCGCCCGATATACGAATTGAAGTCCGCCACGGCTGCCTCCGAAGGCTCTTCCGCCGGCAGCCTTGCCGCAGCCAGCAGCAGCAGCACGCCCCCAAGAGCAGCCGTTCTCCATTTCGAAAACCCCGCTTGCGTTTTCGAGATCTGGTCTTGCGTCATGGTCAGCACCTTACTCTGGCCCAACGGGCATGGCAATGCATCGCGACTCATCTGGAAATGGTTGTTCCTCACTGCGCAACATCTTTAACGCCTTGCACTTCCGGAAAGTTGTCATTCGCTCATCGGCCGCAAATCCATCTCTCCTTCGGCTACACTGATCCAAAGTCATGGAGGAGAGCTCAGGACAAAAGCCGGCACAGCGCTATCGCTTTGGAGTATTTGAAGCAGACGCTGCCAGGGGAGAGCTTCGCAGGCAGGGAATGCGCGTCAAGCTGAATACGCAGCCCTTCCAGGTGCTCCTCATGCTCCTGGAGCGGCCCAACGAGCTGCTCACGCGCGAGGAAATCTCGCGCCGTCTATGGCCCGATGGTACGTTCGTGGACTTCGAGCACGGCGTCAACTCCGCGGTCAATCGCATCCGCGAGGCTCTTGGCGACACCGCAGGCAGTCCGCGATTCGTTGAAACCGTCTCCCGCCGCGGCTATCGCTTCGTGGCCCCTGTCGAGCGCATCGTTCCTGCCGAGGACTTGCAGCCCGGTTCCTTATCTCCCACTTCGAACGAACTCACCGAGCCGGAACCCACACTCGGCAATCATGTTCTTGCATCTCCGCAGGAGTTACCCAAGGTACCCCACGAGGTCGTGCAAACGCTCTTCATCCTTTTTCAGTTGATGTATCTGGGTTTTTATGTGGGGGCGCTGGCCAATCTGGCGGAAATTGACGATCTTCTCTCGCCGCTTCCCAAGTCGGCGTGGATTTTCAACATCCTCGTTGTCACGGCCGCGATGCTGATTCCCGTCCGCGCCTTCCTGCTCAGCGCGGTCATCTTTCATGCGCCCCGGATCCAGCTCAAGTTTCTCAAGCTCTGGCCGTTCCTGCTTGTCCTCGATGTGCTTTGGTCGCTCTCGCCCTTCCTGCTTCTGCACCACATCAACGTCGGACTGGCGCTCGCCTGCACCACTCTTCTCGTCTACTCGCCCTTTGCGCAGCGCTCGCTCGTTCTCATGGGCGCAGGCGCCGGTCGCGCATCCTCCACGTCAACCCGCTCGATCAGCTAGTTGCGATCAACCAAAAGTTGCGAGCCCTGCTCCTTCGTTCCCGTGTTCCTTTCTTCTCTCACCTCTGCTTCGCCTGACTGTCAGGTTGTTGTCCCGGCTGCTGGCTGTTGTCCTTGTTAATCTCTGCGCCGTTGTAAAAGACTTTGCTGGTTGAACCGAACCGCTTGTAGTTGGTGTATTTCACAGTTTCGCGGATATGCACATCCTGGGCCATGTAGCCGTATCCGCTGGCGAAGTGCAGAAGGCCTTCACCCTTTGTGTAAACCGGGAACCAGTATTGGCCGTCGATTTGTTGCCGCCAGGTCATGAACGGCGGGTGCAGATCTTCGTGTCCCTTGCGCGTATCGTCGGGCACCATGCGGCCGTTGCTCACCACGATCTGCAGGCCTTGCTCATCCACCCATACGCGCCCTTCGAATCGCCGATTATTCTTATCCAGGCTCTTGGGAGTGACGTCGAAAACATACGTCTCCACGTCGTCCACCTTCTGCCGGCCCACGTACTTTACGTCGTACTCGGGAAGATTTTGAGGGGTGATGACGAACGTGTAGTTATGCTGGATGTCCTGCAGGTCTGTGGGAGTCATCATGATGCCTCCCTGATCCAGAGTGCTCGGCGGCGCGAATACCACTTTTTCCATGCGAGCGCCCGACGGATTGAAGGTTACGTCGTCCTGTTCGTACCACTCTCCGGTCACTTTGCGCGTGTCGTCATCGATAGTGTCCACGCGTGCTTCGCGGCGATACGTGTAGTGGTGATACGCCTCGGCGTACTGGTCTTCCTTTGCTGTGAACTCCTTGATGATCTGTTCGGGAGTGATCGAGGGCTCAGTGAGGTTCATCGGGCCGAAACCGGAATCAAGGGGCATGGGAGTAAACGTGTCCTCGTTCTGGCCCGCAGCCGTCAGGGAGCACGCAGCCACCACCATGGCAGCCATCCAGCTTCGCATTCGCATTTCGATTTCCCTCCGATTCCTGTTCCTTTACGACTGCCTTGACGCGCCCTGAAAGCGGCCTAACCCTGCAACTTTAGACGCATGTACAGCGCCTTGGAGAGGCTTCAATCTAGCCTCGGAAGCCTCCGCGGTGGGGCGAGAACCCGTCGTGTATCCGGGCCAATCGCTCTTTACCAGGGCGGCTTCGGGCCCAACCTTTTGAACGAGCAAGCGATTTGAGGTATTTGCCCTTCGAGAAGGAGACTCAAGGCCCTTCATGCCCGATTATTATCACGCTCCGGCGCTGATCTTGACGGTACTCCTCCTGCCTGCCTTCGGCTATCTCTATCTCCGGTTCCGCGACACGCGCAACTTGCTTTGGTTTCTCGGCTTCCTCTTCGCCATGGCCTCCATGGTCCTGTTCTACAGCATCGGGCCTGAAAGTCCGTTTGGAACGATCTACCCGTGGCTGGCCGCCGTCGGGCAAACCTGCATTCAACTCAGTTCAGCCATGTTTTTGGGCTCCCTGTCGCCTTTGCGCTTCAGGGTGGGCAAGTTCCAGGTCCTTTTCATCGTCCCTTACGTTCTGCCTCTTGTTGTCTACTCTGTCCTTCTTTATGGCGTGTTTCGCGGCGTGCCTCCCGCCGGGCCCATGGTCCTCCTCTTTCCTCTTCTCGCTGCTATGAGTTTTGCCGTAGGCATGTCCTGGGGAACGGCGAAGGGAACCGTGCCGGTCTGGCTCGGTGTTTCATTCAGCGGCTCTCTGGGCTTTCTCGCCGTTTGGGCCTGTTTTATCGAGGGACCGGCCCGCGCCCTCACATTCATTGAGTGCGTCAACCTGCAAATGGCCGCACTCTTGCTCGTCTTTGTCTTCCGCCGGTTTTCTCCCGGCGTCCTCCTCAGTGTCACCGGCTTTCTCGCCTGGTCGCTTTCTGGCCTGCAAGTTCTCCCATGGGCCGATCACCATCCCGTTTTCAGCCTCAATCTGGTTCACATTATCGTGATGGGCAAAGTGGTTGCGGCAGTGGGCATGATTGTGCTCGCTCTCGAAGATGAGCTGAAGAGCAACAAGGCGGCTGAGGAGCGCGAACGGCGGGCTCGGCGCCAGCTCGAGGCGTATTCCAACCTGATGCTCAGCCGTCGCCGCGTCGAAGACTTTGATCGCCAGGGCGCAGACATTTGCGAAACCGTGGTCGCCCAGAGCCGGTTCACACAAGCGGCGTTGCTGCTTGAGCACGAAGGCCGCTATCGCATGGCGGGGTGTGCCGGCCTCGAGATCGCCATCGCCAAGCCTCTCGGCGAGCTCATTGCGCGCATTCCGATCGAGGGCTTTCTGGCGCCGGGTTCTGCGCCGCCTGCGGTCGAACAAAGCAAAACACTGCGGCTCGATCTCACGCCCTGGCTGCTTCCCGGCGACGACCTTGAGCGACTTCACTTCACCTCGGTCCTGGCCGTTCCCATGATGGGCCGCACCGGCACCGATGGAGCCCTGCTGCTCCGCGCCATGCGCACTGAAGACGGTCAGGTTTCCACCAGCGCAGGCGAAGCGCCTCGCACCGATGACCTGCTGCCCATCGAAATGCTCGTTGCCCGCGTGCAGGCCACGCGCAGCCAGACCATGCTCTTTGAAAAACTTATCGATGCTGAACGTTTCGCAGGCCTGGGACAGTTGGCAGGCAACGTTACCCAGCAATTGAACAGCCCACTGACCGTGATCCTTGGTTATGCCTCGCTGCTTGAGGACGCGTCCGGGCTTGATGAGCCCGACCACAAAGCGGTGGAGGCGATCATGGCCGAGGCACGGCGCATTCGCTCGACGCTTGAGAGCCTCTCCCGCGTGTCGCGTTCGCGCGCCGACCAGCCCGCCGCCATCTCCGTGTCCGAGCTGCTTACCGATATGGAGCAGCTCTATCGCCCAGAGTTCCTGCAGCGCTCCATCGAGTTCCAGGTGAACTTGCAGCCCGGCCTCCCCAGGATCCTTTGCGGCGCGCAGCAGTTGCGCCAGGCGGTCCTGCATTGCCTCCAGTTTGCCATCGGCGCCGTCGAACGCGAAGGCCCTGCCGCAGCCGGCAAGGAACCAAAGACCATCCGCCTCGAAGCGTCGAGGGATGGCAAACTCGTGCAGATTTCCGTCAGCCACTCCGGTCCCGGCTTCCTGCAGCCTGAGCGTGCCTTCGACCCCTTTGTTCCCGCGCGGCCCGGCGAAGAAACTGCCGGGATGGGTCTCAGCCTTTGTGCCACGATTCTGCGTGATCAGAACGGCCGCGCTTCAGCCGTGAACCTTGAACCGCGTGGCGCTGCGATCATTTTGGAGCTGCGAGCAGCATAATGGGTTCCTCACCGCACTTTCCCCACCCGCTCGTGACCGCCGCAGGTCATTCCCGGGAAGCAACTTTGTGGCATCGAAATCGTTAGTTGATCGTTCACGGATCGCGCTTGCAATAGGTAAGAAACCGCTCATGTGGCTTGGAGCGCCAATCGGCAATGTTCATTCCGGGAGACCCAGCAATGATTCGCCGTCGGTCAGCCTCGCGGATTCTATTCCTGGCATTGCTGGCCGGCTGCGCGGCCATCGCTTCTGCCGCCCACTCGAAGGCCCGCTCCGTCGAGCCCCTTCACGCCGTCTTCCACACTGGGGCTCCCGGCACGATTGAGGCGAGCCTCGATCCGCCCATCAAGGGCGTTCTGCGCATCGTCTTGCGTGCTGGGGCATCCGCAGGTCAACCTCAGCCAGACGGCTCCGCTGGCGCACACCAGTCCCAAAGCGCGTGCCAGCCCCTCACCCTCGAAGTCACTCAATCGGATCGGCCCATTCCCTTCAGGCTTTTCAACCAGAGCGGCCGCAATACTCTGTTCGGCGGCCGATCCTCCTTGCTTGTCGCCGAAATTGACGTCAACGACCTCACTCCGGGCGTGCCGGTTCGTATCTGCGTTCACTCGAATCTCACGGATCCACTCGATCTTGAAGCCCGCGCCTACCAGGTCGTCTACTGACGCTCCGTACCGCCGGTCTCCCGACAGGGTCGCCGCGGAGGCTGCGGCGTTCTCGCCCGCATTCCCGCCGCTCTCGGCTGCGCCACCCCCCAATCCGTAAAATAGAATCGGATGCCTTTTACCGAGCAATACGACGTTGTGGTTGTAGGCGCCGGTCACGCTGGTTGCGAGGCCGCCATGGCCGCCGCGCGCATGGGCCTCAAGACCGCGCTCATCACCATGAACCTTGATCTCATCGCGCAGATGAGCTGCAACCCGGCCGTCGGTGGCGTGGCCAAGGGTCACCTGGTCCGCGAGGTCGACGCCCTCGGCGGCATCATGGGCGAAGTCGCCGATGCCGTCGGCATCCAGTTCCGCCTCCTCAACTCCTCGCGCGGCCCCGCGGTCTGGAGCCCGCGCGCCCAATGCGACAAGCAGCTCTATCGCGTCAAGATGCGCGAAGTCCTCGAGTCCCAGCCCGGCCTCCACATCCGACAGGCCGAGGTCGTCGACCTGGTGATGGAAGAGCAGGGAACAAGAGACCAAGGGAACGAGGTATTGGAGGAATTGGGTGCCCCAGGTCCCTCGCATTCGGGGACCTGGGATGGGAATTCGGCTGGCGAACCGCCCGAACTCCCTCGTCCAACGCGCCCGCACCGTCGCGTGCTTGGCCTCAAGCTCCGCGATGGCCGCAACCTCATCGCCGGCGCCACCATCATCACCACCGGCACTTTCCTGAACGGCCTCATCCACTGCGGCGAAGAGCGCTACCCTGCCGGCCGCAGCGGCGAGCCCGCATCCGTTTTGCTTGGCGAAGCCCTTCGCGCTCTCGGCCTGCGCACCTGCCGCCTCAAGACTGGCACGCCTCCGCGCCTCGACGGCCGCACCATTCGCTGGGAATGTTTTGAGGAGCAGCCCGGCGACGCCGATCCCACACCCTTCAGCTTCCGCACCAAAAAGATCGTGCAGCCGCAGATCTCGTGCCACATCGCCTTCACCACGCCGGAGACCCTCCGCTTCATCCGCGAAAACGTCCACCGCTCGGCCATGTATTCCGGCCGCATTCAGGGCATCGGCCCGCGCTACTGCCCGTCCATCGAAGACAAGGTCGTCAAGTTTCCAGACAAGACGCAGCACCAGTTCTTTCTCGAGCCCGAGGGCCTCAACACTCACGAGGTCTACATCAACGGCATGTCGACTTCGCTGCCTATGGAAGTCCAGTGGCAGATGGTTCACTCCATCCCCGGCCTCGAACAGGCCGAGATGCTGCGCCCCGGCTACGCCATCGAATACGACTCCGTCGATCCCACCGAACTCGACCGCAGCCTCCGCGTCAAGTGCATGACGGGCCTCTACCTCGCCGGCCAGATCAACGGCACCAGCGGATACGAAGAGGCCGCGTGCCAGGGCATCATGGCCGGAATCAACGCCGCGCTCTGGCTCAAGGGCCAGCCGCCCTTCACCATGGACCGAACCGAGGGCTACACAGGAATCCTCATCGACGATCTCATCTCAAAGGGCACCAACGAGCCTTACCGCATGTTCACCTCGCGCGCCGAGTTTCGCTTGCATCTGCGCATCGACAACGCCGATCGCCGCCTCACGCCGTATGGCCGCCGCCTCGGCCTCATCAACGACGCGGCCTGGGCGGAGTACGAGCAAAAGCAGGCCCGCATGTCCGCCCTCGACCGCCTGCTCACCTCAAACAAAACCGATCCAGAAAAGCTGGACCGCGCGGGACTCGCCGATCTCCCCGCCACCGCCGGCCTCACCTGGGCGCAGCTCCTCAAGCGCCCTGAAGTCACCATCGAACCTCTGCTCGCCGCCCTCAGCGACGACCTCGCCCGCGATCCGCTCCTCGCCGAATTCATCGCCGACCCAACCCAGAATCCCGCTCACCGCAGCGCCGCCATCGAGCGCAGCGAAATGCGCAACGAGGCGCGCGCCGTCGAAACCGAAATCAAATTCGCCGGCTACCTGGAGCAGCAAAAGAAATCCATCGAGCGTCTCAAGGCTGCCGAATCCGTCACCATCCCCGATTGGCTCGAATATGGCGTCATCAGCGGCCTCTCGCGCGAGATGCGCGAAACACTCGAGCGCGTGCGCCCGCAGACCCTAGGCCAGGCCAGCCGCATCCCCGGCGTCACCCCCGCCGCTCTCTCGCTCGTCCACGTGGCCATCCGCATTCAGGGCAAGCTCCAGGACGCTCGCCGCCGCGCCACCGCTTGATCACGACTTCCCGCACACCTGGGTGCCCCGTCCTAACTTTGTTAGGGCGGGGTATGACACGCGTATCCTATTCCGTATGAATCTCGACGCAATTCAAACAGCCCTTCGCGAATCCGCGCTCGACGGCTGGCTCTTTTACGACCACCACCACCGCGATTCAATCGCTGCCGGCGTCCTCGGCCTCGACCCCAAGGCTCACGTCACGCGCCGCTGGTACTACTTCATCCCTGCCACCGGCGAGCCATCCAAACTTGTGCACCGCATTGAGCAGGGCCGCCTCGACTGCCTTCCCGGCGCCAAAACCCAGTACTCAAGCTGGCAGGAATTGCGCGCGGGAATCGAGAGTCTCCTCCAAAACCAGAAAAAGATCGCCATGCAGTATTCGCCGGATAACGACATCATGTATGTCTCCATGGTTGACGCCGGCACCGTCGAATTCCTTCGCGGCATCGGCAAAGAAATCGTCAGCTCCGCCGACCTTGTCAGCCAGTTTGAAGCCGTCCTCACCGCCGAGCAAATCGCCAGCCACTCTGCCGCACAGCGCGAAGTCGATGTCATTCTCATTACCGCCTGGGCTGAGATCGCGCGCCATCTGCGCCCGCCCTCCGGCATCGATCGCGTCGAGAGCCTCACCGAGTACAACATGGTCGTCTGGCTGCGCGAAGCCCTTCGCCGCGAAGGCCTCGTCTGGGAAAACGGTCCCGACGTCAGCGTCAACGCCAACACCTCTGACCAGCATTACGAGCCCACTGCCGATCGCGCCACGCCCATCCGCGAGGGCGACTTCCTCCTCATCGATCTCTGGGGCCGCCTCGATTCACCTTCGGCAATCTTCTACGACATCACATGGACTGGCGTCATCGGTCGCGAGCCCTCGAAAAAAGAGCAGCTCATCTTCGACACGGTCCGCCTCGCGCGCGACTCCGCCATCACTGCCGTGCAGCAGGCCTTCGCCGAAAACCGTCCCATCCATGGTTTCGAAGCCGACGATGCCGCGCGCTCTGTCATCCGCGACGCCGGCTTCGCAGAAAACTTCGTGCACCGCACTGGCCACAATATCGCCCACGAGATTCACGGCCCTGGCGCGCACCTCGACAACCTCGAAACCCACGACGAGCGCCGCATCCTGCCCAACACCTGCTTCTCTGTCGAGCCCGGCATCTACCTGCCTGAGTTCGGCGTCCGCAGCGAAATCAATATGCTCACCGCCCCTGGCAAAGCCTGGGTCACCGGCCGCATCCAGCAGGAACTGGTCCGCATTTAGCGAACCAGCGCAGAAACTCACCCAACCATTGGCGTGTCATCCTGAGCGGGTGAGAATGATTTTGCAAAATTATGATTCAACTGAGCATAACTCCACAGATTTTTGCTGTGTAGGAACTGTGCAGGCAAATTGTGTAATTTCCAGCAAATCTCTGCTTCATCCAACGCACAATCCTTGCGATAGCTCTACGCCCACAGACCGAGGCTCGATCTTTTCTCCCAATTCCTGCTGTGAGAGGGCTGTCGATTTCGATACATCTTTGTTCAACTCGTATCCTAGCGTCTTCGCGTCGTTCGTGTAAATCTGCACGTCGAACTGAGCGCGCGACACCGATACATACGCCATGCGGCTGTTTACAAGTTCGGGAGCGTGCTCCGTGTCCACGTGGATCAGCACGCGGTCTGCGGTTTGCCCCTGGCTGCTGTGGCTCGTCACCGCATAACCATAGTCGAGATGCGGATGCTGCCGCGCGTTGAACTCGACCTCGCGCCCTGAGTCCATGCGCAGCTTGAGGCTGCCGCCGCCGTCGATCCGCTCGATGGTCCCGAGTTCGCGGTTAGCGAGTTTCTGTTCATGGTACGGCGCTGTGAGCTGCACACGGTCACCTTCCGCGAAATGGCGCTCCGAGTCGCGGTAGATCGTGACGCCCTGCAACCGGCGCGGATCGTAGCTCAACTCCACACCGCCATGCCGCTTCACCGTGAGCGTGTTGCTTTCGCGGTCCACATGCGACACACGCGCATATTCTCCCGGCTCGATACCGAACGGCTTGCTGCCTTTCGAGTAGCGCAGTACGTCGCCCTTCTCGTAGTTCTGCGCGTGCTGCCGGTCCGCGCCGGTCACATCCTGGCGCGCATAGAGCACATGCACGCGCTGCTCATCGTTCGATACCTTGCCCTCACTTTGCATCGTGCGATGGATGGCCTCGTTGATCTCGCGGCGTGAGGCATTGTCCGGCGAGACCACGAGTGTCTTTTCGGGCGAGCGCACATACTCGCGTGCGATCTCCGCGATGCGCTGCTCGCGGTCGCCGATCTCGTGCACGCGGCCCTGTTGATTCAGATTGCCAATCGCCTCGCGCACTTCGCCGCGCGCAAGCTGCTCCACGGCCTCTTTCAACGCCGGGTCTTTCTGACGGATAATCTCGTCCAGTCTGGCCGTGCGCATCCCAGCCTCCTGTAACTGCGCATAGGGCCGTCCAGCTTCGACGGCTTCGTGCTGGCGCACATCGCCGACGAAGAGAACTCGATCATTTTCCTTTAGCCGCCCCACGAAGGTGTGCATCTGGCGAGTGCTCGCCATGCTCGACTCATCGACCACATAGAGCCGCTTCTGTCCGTCGTCCTGCTGTTCGCCGCGTGCAAGATGCCGCTGTAACGTCTGCGTCTCGATGCCCGCCTCGGCAAGTTTCTGCGCGGCACGCGATGTCGGCGCGAGTCCTTCGACCTCATAGCCCGCGTACTGGGCAGCTTCGCGGACAGCGGCTAAGGATGTCGTCTTTCCGCCTCCGGCTACGCCTTCAAGCGCCATCATGCGGTCGCGGCTTGTCAGCACGTCTTCGACCGCGTGCCGCTGGCTCACGCTCAAGTGCGGATGCTGCTCCATCGTCTGCTGCCGGATTTGGCCGTCAGCCAGCACTTCGCACGTGCCCTGGCCCATCTTCATCCGCTCGATCAGCTCGCGCTCATAGCCCTGCATCTCTGGCGTCGTGAAGGCGCGGCCTGCCAAGCCTGGCCTGCGCTCCACTTCGATCAGCCCATGCGACTGTACGCGCCTCTCGAACTCGGCGCGCACCTCCGGCAACCTGGCGTCGCCCATCGTGTGCTTGAGAGCATCGCGCATCAGCGTTCTTTCATCGGCTACAGCCTCGCGCTCCATCCCGCGCTCGCGTGCATAGCTCACGCCATCGTGCGCGGCGACGCCCGACTGCTCCGGCTTCAGTTCCACACCGGGCCGCTGCGCCGCCTCTTCGATCACACGTTGCGGCTGCTGGCCGTGTTCCTGGGCGAGCCTCTGATGTTGCGCCCGCACTTCTTCATGCGAGAGCGGCTGCTTGGCGTCACGTGTCTGATGTGCCGCGATCTGCGCGGCGCCAGCCCCGCGCACTCCCGCCTTCTCCATGTGCTCTTCGATCTGCTGCCGCCGTGGACTCGACGCCTCCAGATACTCGCGCGTGTACCCCTTGATCTCAGGCTGTCCGTGCGCGCCGCGCTCGATTTCGTAGCCCAGGTTTTGCAACCGCGCCGTCAGCTCCGAGCGATAGACTGCCGTCGCATACTGCTGCGTCCGGTAAAGCTCCCGAGGCTGCAACGCCCGCGTTTGACTGTCCGCCGTTTCGGTCACGTTGAAGACGACCGCGTGCGTGTGTAACTGCGGCGCGGCGTAACCGTCCACGGGCCTGCTGCTGTCATGCTCGAACTTCGCCACGGCCCACGCGCCCGTGGTCTGCGCCGGGACATTGCCGCCTATTCGCGCTTGTACGTACTTCTCCATCTCATCGAGCGCCGTGCGCACGCTCTCCCGGTGTGCCGTTCTCACGCGGTCGTCACCGCCAACCAATGCAGTCAGCGAGACAGACTTCGGCGCGCTGAACGTCGCATCCCATCCCGCCCGGTGCTCCATCGTGCGCACGGTTTCGCCCTGCGCGTTCACGTACTCCCGCGCCGTCTGATGGCGTACCAACTGCTCGCCCGTCTCAGGGTGTTGGCCCTCGGCCAGCCGCGTGAACTGCTGTTCCTGCACTTCACCGTTGAGGCCCCAACGCGCTGCAAGCTGGCCCTGCCACTCGCCGCGCACGCGCTCGCCTTCTGTGTAGTAGTTCTCCTTGGCGTTGGCGAACTCTTCTTTGTGGTACGCCCGCGCCTGGCCCGAACTGATCGGTTTCGACAGCGTAATCATCGCTTCACTCGAAGAACGGCGACTGCTCATTCACCGCTGCAGGCCGCTGCTCTTGCCCTTGCTCCACTTGGACGGCGCGTACAGGCTTCCGCGGCGGCGGCGCTGTCGGCGTGATGGCCTGCGCCGGCTCCGGCTCCGTCGCCGGCATTGCCGGCGTCGTCATCTTCCGTTCGACAAACTTCTCCGCCGGTTCGTCCAGCTTGAGATAAGGTATCCGCAGCCGCAGCACAAAATTCCCATGCTTGAGATACCCGTGTAGCGGCTCAAGCCCGCCGATTTCCGACGCCATGACCAGCGGCTCCCGCGTGATTTCCCGCTGCTCGTTCTCCCGCTGCTGCGGGAACGCGCCCCGCGTCCGGCTCTCCCGGAACCGCTCGACCTCTATCTCGCCGATGGATTTCGAGATCCACTCCGACGCATGAGGCTCGCTGGTTTTGAAAAAGATCTTCGTCGCGGGCTGCGATAGCATCGCCTCGGCGACGTGCCCGTACAGCGCCTCCACCTGTGCTTTGCCCTGGAAGCCGAGAACCATCGGGCAGCTCGAATGCCGGTTCTCGTGGATCGCCGTCGACAACTGCGGCAGCTTTTGCAGCGTCGCCAGCTCGTCGAGCACAAACCAAGTCTTCCGCGCCCCGTCCCCGCCCTCGTTCATCAGCCGCAACACCAACAGGTCCAGCCACAGGCTCAGCAGCGGCTGTAGGCGCTCCCTCACTGTCGGCTTCGACGTAAGAAACAACCATCCGCGCCGCTCCTGGCTCCACTGATACGCGCTCCAGCGCCGCTTCGTCTCCCGCTCCGTTGGCAGCAGCTTGAAGGCATCGGCAACCATATTCAATGAACCCATCACTCCCGATCTTTGATTTGGCGCGGTCGAGTGGATCATGGCCCACATCTCTGTACCCTGTACGCGCGCGTCGATCTCCTCCTCGTGGCACATCCAATATGTAAGTTGTTCCGGCGTGGGTTTCAGATTGATCAGGTGCGCGAAGATTTTCCTCGGCGCATCGACGAAAAAGCGGTTTTCCAAGCCGCGCTCCGGGAAGAGGGATTTGGCTACCGTCAGCGCCTCCGCCTCATGCGGCGCTTCGTCGCTGGGCATCCAGAACGGGCAGCGCGCGTCCAGGGGATTGAGCACCACGTCGCCGCGTGATTCGCGGTAGAACTGCGGCAGGTATTCGAGCGCCGGGTCGTACACAATGGCCGTCTCGCCGCGCTCCCATATCTGCGAGAGTACCTGCCGGGTGGCCGCGCTCTTGCCCGCCCCAGTGTCGCCCACGATCAGGAAGTGCCAGGCCTCGCGCTCTCTAGGAAGGCGGACCCAGCGGCGACGGCGCAGCAGCCGGTCAATCCACTGCGCCAGCCAGGTTCCCTCCCGATTGATGAACGCGATCCCGTCCGGCGGATAGACCATCAGCCATCGCTTTCGCCCCAGCCGCTCGTTGAATTCCGCCGTCGTGACCAGTTCCGGCCCGCGCAGCCGCCGCCCGTACCTCCACACCATCCGCCGCGCCCTGTCCTTTGGCACGGTCACGAGCAGAAGCAGCACGAAAAACGCCGCCGTCCAGTACGTGGGCCGCTTCACGAAGTCCCACAGCGTTTGATTGCCATAAACGTAGCTTGCCATCGCTTCGTGCAGTCTACGGTCGTTGAACATTCCGGTCGTCCACTGCAACCGAGTCAGTCCATCCTTGACGCCCTGGTCGGTCAGCACGTACCCGTAACGCCCGTCTGCGCCTTTCACCGCCTCGATCTCGTTGCCGGTCACGAACACTTGCCTGCCCTTGGTCATCACTCCTTCGAGCAGCGTGTACCGCCCGCTGGCTCCCGGCAGCTTTTCCCGCGCCCCGCTCCTCAAATAGTCCGACAGGTACAGGCGCTCGGCCGCCGTCCAGTTCACCCGCCCGTCCTGCCAGACCGCGAACACGAAGAACAGGCAGCTAAGGAAAAAAGCTCCCCACGTCCATACATGCGTCCGGCTCGGCCACGGTTTGCTGTACTGCTTCCGGCCCCACTCCGCCATTTCTCAGACCTCCTCCGCCTCCGGCTCCCCGGTCGGCTCCGCCTTCTTTGCCGCCTGGCTCCGCGCCGCCTCGATCCGCTCCCGCGCCCGGTCGCCCTTCACCGCGTCGGCCCGCTCGATCAGCGCCCGCATCTCCGCCTCCGGGATCGCCTCGCCCTTCGCCGACCGGAAAAACAAGTTCAAGAGCAGCGTCCGCAACGCCAGCAACTCCCCGAGCGCCACCTCCCCGATAAGCTCGCCCTCGGTCGTGGGCGCGGCCAGCAGTACATCCCGCACCCATTCCGAGAGCGTCCGTCCCGCTGTCTCGGCGCGCGCCTCCAACATGGCGAACTCTTCTTCACTGACCTTCGTGCCCACGGATTTGGTGCGGAGCGGCGGCTTCACTGGACACCGCCGGAAATGGAGAAGGGATGGGAACTGGGATTCAGGCCGCACGCCGCCAGCGCGCCGCAACGTACGGGACACGGGGCCGTGCCAAGCCGCTTTCTTGGCTTACGGAGGGGAATCATCAAGTTACCCGTAAGCAACGCCGAGTTGCTACCAGAGTAACGCGATTTCAGGAATTTTGCCTCTTCGCTTGTCAGCTACAGGCTTGGCGCTGCGCACTTCACCGCCACTTCGGAATACAGTCCAATCCTGCCACTGGCAGTTTGACCGAAGAGTTAGCATCATCCCCGCCGGAGGTGGGACCGGCTGTTAACCACCTCATTACTGAAGAGTAGCCGGTGACTCGATCGGAACTAGTTGTGTCCACCACGAACTCAAAACCGGCGATCTCAATTAAATGGCCTCTCGGTGGGTAGACCTCTGTTAGGGCGCGATGCAATTCTTCTCCTGTTCCGATTTGGACAAGGCCCGAAGCTTTTCATATTCGTGCAGGGGAAAGTGAATGCGCGCCAGCGATAGACTAGCTGCGAAAAGAGACGTCAGCCGTTCTGGTCACTTACATCGAGTTCCAGTTGGGCTCGGTCCAGAAGATCAGCTATCTCGGCTCGCATCCGAAATCGCAGGATTTTCTGCACGCCGGCCAACGCCAATGCTTCGTCCATGAACGACATTTTAGGCGCATACCGCTCACGACCAGCCCTAGTCAGACTCCGCTAATCTAGATCCATGGCGGAGATTCAGCGAAGAAATTCAGCCGTCCTCCTCCGTGTGTCCGCTTTCGCCCAAAATCCACTTGACAGGCGCGCGCCAGCCATGCTTGAGTACCTTCTAAGTGGCTCGACGGGCCCCTTAAAGCTCCTTCAAGCTTCCCATTGGAGGCCGTCGTGAAAAGCTTAAAGGTACTTGCGTCAGATGCACTCCCTTGGCTCGCATTTTCCGCATGCTTGTGCCTGCTCTGCGTAAACGTCCTCCTCCACCGGCGCAACGCTGAGCTTGAGGGCCAAGTCCAAAGCCTCGAAGCTAGCGACGCTCCCTCTGTCGGATCCCACATCGGCACGCTCCGGGGAACCTCGCTTGATGGCAAGCCTATGGTCCTTGACCTCGCGCACAGGGCCGGGCCCTCGCTCGTAATGGTTATGTCGCCATTTTGCCAATACTGCGCCAAGACGTTGCCCAAGTGGAGGGATATGCTCTCGCTTATCGGTCCGGAGAACGCAGTTCTCGCGGATATGACGGGAGCGCTCGACCAGAATTACCTCAGGCAGTCGAGGCTGGAGTCCGTCCGCAATGTCCTTCACATTGATCCGCCGGAAGGGCTTCTCCATGGGTTTCGCGTGGTCCCGACGACTGTTCTGCTTGACAGAGAAGGCAGAGTCGAGTCGTCGTGGGCTGGGGTGCTAGACGACGAAGAGGCCACGGCGTTCAGCCGTGCATTGCGCGCTACCTTGGCAGGCTCAACAATTCAAAATCCAACCACCGGAGGTGACCTGTGAACTCCATACACAGACAGTTGCTGTTTGTCCTTGCATTGACCCTCTCATTGCTCGCCTGCGTTTGGGAAGCCCCGAAAGTGCGCGCAGCCGGCAAGGGGTGTCCGTCCGGGATCTCGTGCGGAACCTCGAACTACTACTGCAGCGCCGTCACCATGGGGTATTGCAATACCTGCCAAAGTACCTACTGCATCTATAACGGAGTCATCGGGGGATCGCCAAGAAAGTAGCAGCGTGATGAAACCGCGACGATCGTCTGGTGGCGCGAAGCCAATGGCGTGTAACTCGCCAGTTTTTGTAGTGTGTCTGCTCGGGGTGGTTCTCGGCTGCCTTGCCGCCAAAGCACAGGACTTTTTCTCGGGTGCGCCGGGGAACGCCCATCCGTCTCAGATCCAGATTGCGTCTCTTCTGGACCAACTTGGAGGCCTCCCTGCAGAGTACAAGGCGGACTTGGGCCTCAACATTCTGGAATTTAACTGGAGCAGAATCCCGGCCGGAAGGAAGCTTGGGGCCCTGACGGCGATCTTCAATGCCGCGCCGAAAATGCTCTACAAGGCGAACAAGAAATACGCGGCAAACCAACCGGGAACAAGCCTGGCAGCGAACGACGCCGCGGTCCTTGAAAGCATGCGGATCGACACACTGGACGTTCAAACCAGAGCCGTTCGGCTTCTACTGCCTGACATGCCCGAGAAAGCGTCCGACCTCTTCGGCCAGATCTCACTTCCCGCCCGCAGGCCGACCTGCGCCGACCCCCTTGTCGATGACCTGACCAGCTACTACGAAACTCTCGCGCTATTGATGCGCGACAGCCGCGTCAAAACGATCGCCGGCCAACCGAAAGCTGACTTTTTCCTGACGGTCGTTCGTGGTGCCAACGACCTGGAACGGATCGCCCCGCTTGTTTCCATCATGAGCAAGCTCCCGTTCGAGGGCGACGATCTTCGCATCTCAACCGGCTACCTGGCCGCGAATATCCAGCAGGCCGTCGCCTCCGATCGCGAGGAGATTGCGCTTTCCGGACCATTACTCGCCGGAATTTCCGAACTGGTGCATCGGATGAGAGACGCGCAGACACCTTACGCACAGCTTCTCAAGGCGTTGCGCTACGGCCTGACCGCCAACCTGTCAAGGAGCTATTGCCCGGATGTGACCGCCCCGCGGGCCGTGATCGCGTCGTCCTTTAACAGTCTTCTCACGCCCGCCTCTCCGGGTTTTCCCGAGAGAATCGATCCGTCTGAACTAACCACACTCACGGCTGCGGAGCCCGTTGTTGATCCGCTGCTCGCCATCGACGACGCTACGGTGGGATCGGCAATTCGACGCATTGTGTTCGCCAACCAGGCGCGCCAGGCCGAAAATTACAATTCCAGCAACCCCAGCATGATCGAGCCCGAAAGCTCCGACGTCGATGAATTGCTGCAATTCGCTCTCTCGCCTGTAGACGAAGGAGTTGGCTGTCCGCTCTGCCAATTGGGTGCCCGAGGCCAAATCTTCCTAATCCTGCAAAACGCCTTGCCTGCGGGTCGCATGCTCGAGAGCTGGGTGAATGGCGAAGTGGATTTTCTCACTTCGAGCCCGCTGGAGGAAGAAGATCCGCTCGCCTATCTGCAGATCCTGAAGAACCTCATACGCTTTTCACGCCCCGTTCCAGCTGAGTCGCGTAAGACCCTTTCCGACCAAGTCCGGAATGGCGAACTCCCGCTATACCCTGTTGAAGAGCCGGAATTCGTGCACAAGGAGCTACGCGCTTCAGCCAATCCGGTCATACGGGCGTACATGACGTACGAGGACGTCTTCCTGCCAGCCTTCGTCCCCTTTGGCGACCACCCGAAGCGCTAGCACCTTGCTCAAAAACCGGGTCTTGCTTGATGCATTGGCGAGTGGCCCGCTCCCACGTAAACTGGACCGCGCTGCGCTTTCATCGCTCACCGCCGTTTCGATTGTGCTGGGGATTGAGGCCGGGATTCAGGCCGCACGCTAGCCGCGTGCCGCAACGTGCCGGGCAACGGGCCGAACGGAGCCGTTTTCTTGCTAAGGGGAGGGGAGTCATCAAGTTACCCCTTCAGCAACGCCAGGTTGCTACCAGAGTAACCCAACTTAAAGAGTTTTTCTTTAGCCGCCTGCTTTCAACAAGTTCCCGGGCGGTAACCGCAGGTTACCGTCCAGCAACCCAGCCGGGGTGACGTGTCGCAGCGTACACCCGATGCCGTAGGCAGCGTGCGGGTCGTTGGCAGCTCAGAGGACGCCGCGCGGGAGCTAAAATGCCTCCAGGAGAACCGGCTCGTGAGCAGCACACCCAGCTTGACACCAGCCCCGATGCGCGAGTGGAAGTGGTCGTCTGCGGAGAAGGCCGTCGCCCGCAGAGCCTTCGACCTGGCCCTCAGCCGGGAACTGGAGGCCGTCATCCGGGAGGCCAAGGAGCGCGCCGCACGGATCGCTGGCGCCGCCGACCTGTGGGAACTGGAACGCTGGCTCGGCAAGCGCCGCCGCCGGATCGACCGCAACTTCGACTACCGCTATTCCGTCCTGCCCCTCGTCTTCGCCGCCCTGCTCCGCGACGGCCAGATCAACGAAGACGACCTGCGCGGCCTCGCCCCGGACAAGCTCGACACCATCCGCCACATGACCCGCTATTAAGCGCCTCGCGACAGTGGGCAGTGTCCATGCTATCCCAGGTCCGAAAATCCGGACCTGGGACACCCGATTGGTTCATTTCGCTGGATGGGGACCTGGGCCACCTGCCAACCCGCCGGGGATCACGTGTCATCCTTCCACCCGATGCCGTAGGCAGCGCCGGTCTTAAATCTCGCCGTCAGCCATCAATATGCGGTTGGCGGCGGAACAAATCTTGGCAAAGCCGTAAGCTCCGGGTACCGCTCCACCAAAGAAGATGCCACCCTTATTCTCCACTCTTCCTTGCTTCGCTTCATCCAGACATCCATCGCGTGTTTGAGAACGGTCACGGCACGTTTGATATCCCAATGATTCATTGCGCAGAGATGCGAAATGACGACTTCGCCATAACCGAGTTTGAAGGCGCGACCGGCGTGCGCCACGAGATCGCAATTCGAGCAATGAATCTCAAATCCCAGAAGGGTTGCGACACATTGCTTATCGTCGTATCCCCATTTTTCGTGGCAGGTCATGCGCCCCTCACTCGATTTGCAAACTGAACAGCGATTGTTCGCTTCCGCCAGCGTGTCGCCGCGAATCTGCTTTTTCCAAATTGCCTTACTGCCCAGCATTTTGTGAGCGCTCCTTCCCCATAGCGGTCCAGGCACCAATTCCGGCATGAGCAATACTGTTTTCCGACGCTCCATTGCAATACACCTCCGAAGACCAAGGTGGTCTGGGCATCAATGTAGCAACGGCATGAAATGGGGCGATCGTACAAGAATGTCACTTGTAAAATCGAGACGGAATGGTGTCGCAGACACAATTGGTTGCTGAACTCCAAGAGCGTGGCTACCACGTAACCGAACGGCAGCTGAGGGACTGGCGGGCCAAGAGCCTGCTGCCACCTCTCAATCGTCGTAGCCAGGGCCGCGGCTTGGGCGTTCTGCGCTACTGGGAGGACAACGAAATAATCCTCTCTCAGACAATGGCCGTTTGTGACCTCCTTGACAGGAATGGGCGAACAAAATGGGTACCGTTGGGGCTGTGGTTCGCAGGCTTTCAAGTGAACCTCGGAACCATCAGAACGTTGTGGCTCGAATCGCTCGCCCGTACCAGGAAGGAATGGATCGGGACCGCCCTCTCGAAAGAGGAATGTGAGGATGCACTCGGTGGGCTATGCCCTCGTCTCGCCAAGAATCTTTCGGATCAATCATGGGCAAGAAATGCACACCTCCCATCGACTCGCTTGGAGCCGCTCCTAGTCGAGGTATTGAACGTTTTCTTCAATCCGCATCCCGATGCTGAGATTGCCATTGATGAGCAGCTAGCTGATACTGCGCGGGCACTGATGTATCACAATCGCGCAGATCGCGAGGGTTCTGAATTCGTCAGCGAACGAGAATTAGAGGAATGGCTCGACTTCATACGCCGGAATTTCTCTATCAGTGCGATGCGCGAAATCATCGCAGTGGCAACGGATGACGATCTCGCAATGGCGCACAATCGATGGCGAACTGTGCGTGAGCTTTTCAAACTGCTCGGTGCCAACGCCTCTAGCGGCGCGCTATCGGACAACCTACGCCAGCTAGGAAGATGGGGCGCATTTCAATTTGGCGGTCTCTGCATCTTTGGCCTCCTTTTGCTTAATAGGAATGGCAAAGGCAAATTGCTAGATTCCCGTCTTGAAGAGGCGAGAACGACTATCCTTGCCCAATTCGCCGAAAGTACAGCCCCCTGAAATCACGTTCCGCATGACGCCAGAGTGATAGGCTTTCAGTGTTCCCATGATCCAGTTTCCGAAACTCTCGAAAACGCCCCGCCCCTACGCGGCAGTTTGGTATGGCGGTTTCACTGAGGCAGTGCACCGTCTACCTAGTGTCGTTCGGTGGCTTGATGGCGGGGCCGGTGATGTTCTCGCTGCCCCTTCGGCTCAGGGCATGTAACAATGCTTTTCGCGAGGAGGTGCGATATGAAGCCTCGGATGTGTTCTCGCGCCGTTGGCCTCACAGTGACGATCTGCTTGGCAGTGGTTGGCAACTCGGGGCGTGCGCAGTCGATGTTGACTGGGCTGTTCGTCAATCATGACAACCCGGTGGAGGTCGATATGCTCCGCCTAGTCGAATCTCCGCCAGGCCACCTCAGCGGCTCGTTGGTCGTTTCGTCCCTCGACGCCGATGGCTCAAGGAAGAAAGACGCCATCTATGATGTCACCGGCACGATAACCAGGCCGAATGTGAGTCTGCAACTTGAGGGCGGCTTAGTCGGTTTGGCGGAGTTCTTTGGAGCCTCGACGAACCTGGTCGGCAGCCTGAGAGGGGGAACGCTAACGCTCAGCGCGGGAAACCAGACGGAGGTATTCCACGAAACCTCGCAGAAGCAATATGGCGCAGTGCTCGCAGGTTTGGATGAGATCGGTCACCACATTACAATGGTTCGGCAAGCCGTCGGAGCAGTACAGGAAGCCGAGGCGAACGATCAACAGCTCAATGCTGACCTGGCAAAATATATTGCGTGGGGTCAGGAACGGGTTAACCATGTGTCAGGTGTTCGTAACTGGTACGCTGACCGCGAGACGCGCTACACGAAGTGCTTGCAAACGATTCGCCCGCTTGCCAGTCAAGGAATTCCGTCATGGCGTTGGCAGGCTTGTGCTCTGGCAGTTGAAAACGATAAGTATTATCGTGACCAGGAAACACAATCTATTCGAGACCTTCAAGGGACGAACCAAGGCACCATTGCGGGCTTGGATGCGAGGATCAATGCCGCACAGCATCAGTTCCCAAAGGTATTGGATGAGCTAAAGTCCGCGTGCCCGTACGCAAAAGACGTTGGCGCTTGCGAGAAAGAATTGCAGAGGTTGACTTCCCTCCCTCCAGACGGTTTACTCGACAGCCATTTGATCGCAGGCTATAGAAGCATCGTTCCCCAGGTTGACGCGGCAATCAGCACAGATATGCAGACCGCAGCAGCTGGACAGAGCAACCTGGCAAACATTGCTGACGAGGTAGAGAAGGTGTATAGGTCGGCTAGGTGAAAAGGATTCTCCAGCCTGGCCCATTGAAAGGTGAGCCGCAGATAGGGACGTTTTATGGTACGTCGCAAACGAAAAGCATCCGCAATTGAAGGCCGCGCAATCCTGGCGGCTGGTGCGTGCCTATTCATACTCTGGCTGCTTTTGAAGAACCCGTCAGTTATCGTCGTGCTTGCTCTAGCAGTCATCGTAGTTCTTGCGATCATTGTTGCTCTCACGGTGGTGCTACCGGAAAGGAGTCGTCGAAGCCTCATCGACAAAGCGAACGCAGCGGTTGATCGCAATGCTGATCGTCTGGCGCGACGCCGAGCTCAACTCGTTCGACAAGACGCCTATGGAAAGCCTCTCTTAGAGAAATGGGTTGAAGAAATCCACTATTTCATTAACGAACACGTTGGACCTTTATTGACTACCCAAGAACAATCGCTTTTGAGACGAGAAAAGGCCACGATTACACAAGCGATAATGCAGCATATTGAGCAAGTGGTGCGCGATAAACCTGCGTTTGACTCGTTCTCGGAGACGATGACGCCCGTGGAATTCGAGGCGTTCTGCGCTGAACAGTTGAGGCAATCAGGTTGGGACGCGCACGTGACTCGACAAAGCAGAGATCAAGGCGTAGATGTTATCGCTGAAAAGAGCGGGTTACGGATCGTTTTGCAGTGCAAGCTCTACTCCGCCCCGGTTGGCAATAAGGCGGTCCAAGAGGCCGTCGCTGCCAGGGCGTTCGAGCAAGCGCACTACTGCGCCGTGGTGTCAAACAGCAGTTACACTTCAGCGGCAGAACAGCTGGCCTCGACGAATAAGGTATTGCTTCTTCACTACAGCGATCTCAAAAGAATTGAGAGTCTTTTCCGGGAGGCGAAGGTATTGGATCAGCAGCCTCCTCCCCATGAGACGGCAGCGCCTTAAGCGCCAAGTGAGCAGGCTGCGTCCCATCGGTTGTAATGGAATCCATTACAGTGTAATATTCTCGTATGGCTACTGTTACTGCAAGGAAATCAAAGGTCTACACGATCAGCCTCCCGCCCGAACTCGCACAAAGGGCTGAGGCGCTGGCTCAGAGGGACAGCCGCACTATGAGCGAGCTATTCCGTGAAGCCTTCCGCACCTATTCTGCGCAGCAGGCGCGAACGACGCTGGGTGAATTGGGCGAATATGCGGCAGGCCGCAACCCGAAGGGCTATACCGAGGCTGATGTGCCCCGGCTCATTCAAGAAGTGCGTGCCGAGAAGCCGCGCCGCAGAGTACGGTCTAACGGGTGATCGTCGTCATCGACACCAACGTATGGATTTCCGCGCTCCAGTTTGCGAAACGTCGCGGCACGCCAACGCTGGCGCTCGAAAAAGCGATGAGCGAAGACGTGATTGCCACCTGCGATGAAATTGATGCGGAGATTCTGCGCGTCCTGACGGAAAAGTTCTCCTGGGAGCAACACCGGGCAACATCGGCGCTGAAAACGATTCTGGCGCGCGGCGTCCGTGTGAAGATTCGAGGCACGGTAAAGGTCTGCCGTGATCCCAACGACGATATGTTTCTGGAGTGCACCGCCCTTGCGAAAGCGGATTTGCTGGTCGCAGGCGACAAGGATTTACTGACTCTCGGCGCGCACAAGGGAACGCGCATTGTCACGCCCTCGGAGTACCTGAGAGCACGATAAGCATTCCGGCCACTGCTCAGAAATGAGCATAGCCGTAGATCGCCGGAGCGATACTCATCGCAACGGCTGCGGGGATGCCGCTGACAGCGGCATCCCCGGCGTTTTCGGTTGTCTCCTTCTCTACCTTAAACGTGCTGCCGAGAATCAGTTCCACGGTAGGGGCTAAACGCGGGCTGGGCTGCTCGTCGGGAGGGCCAGAATGTCGCCCCGGCGCTCGACCGGGGCATCGCATAGGGCGGGCAGACGGGCAGCGGGCATGAAAATGCGGAGCCGGTCTTGCTGGCCCCGCGAGAGTTTCTTGTTAGTGGCAGGTTAGGCCGCTGCTTTCTTCGCGGGCTTCGATGCCGACTTGGGCGTGGCCTTCTTGCTGGCTTTCCCCTTCTCCTTCGCGGCGAATTCCTGCTTCACCTGCGCGGAGATGGCGTCAAGGTCCACCTTGTAAGCCTGCGCGCCGTCACGGAGAATCTTCGCCGCGTCGGTCTGGTTGTGCATGGACAGGAGAATAGCCGTCTCCACTAATATGCGGCCTAATTTGCTTTCCTCGGCTTTGGGGAGGAACGCGGCCAGCAGTTTTGCGGGGGCCGCGTCGTCCTTGGGTTTGCTGATACCGTGCTGCCGGATGAGTACGGACAGGCGCCGCTCGTCCAGCATAGCTGTCAGCCGCGCGGCCAGAAACAGCAGGTCGCGCTTCATCAGCCGGACAGGAACCGCGTCGCCGATTGCTTTGAGCACGCGCAAGCCAGTGGCTTGGGCCAGCGCCTCCTCGCGGCGGCGCTTGTCCTGTTCGGCCTCGAATGCAGCATCGGCATGATTCCGCTGGTGCTGTTTCTTCGGGTGATGGACCGGGCATTCGGGATTGGCGCACACTCGCTTGGTTTCGCCCTTCTCGGTGCCTTCGGTGACGATGGCCTCGGCGGTGTACTTGCACGATTTGTATTCCGGCCAATCGCGCTCATTCTTGCTCTTCGGCTTGTCGTGCCGGATTTCGACATACTTGTTGCGTGGAATGACCGGGCTACCTTCGGCGGGTTTACCATAGGCAGTGCTGATCTGTACCAGCTTCGGCTTTGCCACAACGGTCTGCCTCACGTGCGCGTCGATCTTCGCCGCAAAGCATTTCGGGTCGCTGCACGAATCGGGCTGGTTGGCTCCGATTTCCGCAAAGAGCAGCGTGTTATGGCCGGTGCGCTTGGGACAATCAACGCAGGAACCGGCCTCGGGCACAAGCTGCGCGTCCTCTTTCGAGAACGGCGCAGCGGCAAGCTCCAGCAGAATGTTGTGCTCGATCCACTGCTGGAGATGGCGGACGGGGAGCAGAATCCTCCTTGGCTTGCTGCCGTTGGTGTAGGTTTCCTGATAGCAGGCGGCGAGTGCTTCCTCCTGCTGTTCTGGCTGGAGCTTCGCCAAGAGCAGCGCGTGGCCCACGCCAATGTCGTCCTTGGCAAAGGCTTCGGTCACTGCCGGGGCAAGCTGTGCGAGGCGGGCGCGGGCAGCAACGTATGCGGGCGATTTGCCGCACTTGGCCGCGATCTGCTCCACTGTGCAATCAAGGTGCAAAAGCGAAACGTAGCCGTTCGCCTCGTCCAGCGGGTGAACATCGCGCCGTTGCAGGTTTTCAACGATGCTGGTTTCGAGTGCTTGCGCGTCGGTGAGTTCCACGATGCGCACGGGAACGGAATCGAGTCCAGCCAGTTGCGCCGCACGGTAGCGCCGCGCCCCGGCTACGATCTCGTAGCTGTGACCCTTGGGCCGAACCAATAGGGGCGAGAGCACGCCCTGGGTTCGGATGGACTCTGCCAGTTCGTTGAGCGCCGTTTCGTCAAACGCGCGGCGCGGGTTGGCTGCTGATTCCGTGAGGTTGAGAATCGGCAAGTTGCGATACTCGGACTGCATTTCAACTGTGGTCGTCATGTGGAATACTCCTATTCAGGTTGTCGAGAGTGAATGGGAGAGCGGGCGCGTTCTGAGCGCACCCGCTCAGAACTTGGGCCTAGCTGGCCGGTGCGAACTGTTCCGCTGCTGCCCCCTCCTCCGGGCGGATGGCCCGGAGGATGGTGGAGGCGGTGCGCTGAATGACTTCAAGGCTCTCGGCCAGAAGCGTTGCGTTGCCCGCGTACATCTGTATGTAGTCGCTCGAAGCGCTGCCCATCTCCAAGCCAACGGCCTGGCCCACGATGAAAGCCACGGCCTCGGCTTCCGTCTCGCGCACGGTCTGCGTGGTCATGGTGCGGCGCTCGGCCTTATGCAAAAGCTCGTGCGCCGTCTCGTGAACCAAGCTGACGAACTCCTCGGCCTTCGACTGGCCGGGGAGCAGGGCGATCTTTCCGCCGTAGCTGACGCCAAGCGCCGGGGCGATCTTCTCGTTGAAT
Source organism: uncultured Acidobacteriaceae bacterium (assembly GCA_963751285.1). GTDB lineage: Bacteria > Acidobacteriota > Terriglobia > Terriglobales > Acidobacteriaceae > Telmatobacter. The sequence goes on from CAVVUE010000031.1 coordinate 94,544, forward strand.
TCGAGCGCGATGTTCTGCTGTCCGAGGAAATCGATCAGCCGGTCGCGGTGTTCGCCCACTTCGCCGGTGATGCTGTGCTCAAATTCGGGTAGGTCCGCGCCTTCGGTCTGCGCCACATCGAACACGTACACGGCACGGAAGCCGATCAGCACGGATTGAGGCTTGGTTTCTGGTTCCGGCTCGGCGACTGTATCTTTCCGGTTGCGCCGGTAGCCGACCATCGGAGCGAGAATCTGGATGCCCTTCTCGCCCCGCTTCACGAAGCGGCCCATCTCGTTCCATCTGCGAATGCCCGCCACGCGGGTGGCCGTCGGGCGCTGTCTGGCGATCTGCAAAATGTTCCCGAAACTGTAGGAATGGAAACGGGCCATTGCGTTCAGATAGGCGGTGAGGGTTTCGCTCTTGCCCGCCTCAAGCTGCTGGATGAGATAATCCACCGCCTGCTTGATGAGCAGTTGCGTGGGGTTGTCGCGCTGTGTGGTCCGCTGCTGATAGGGCGAGTCGCTGCGGCTCCGAAGCGCCGCATTACTTCTGTGCAGCGCGGTGCTTCTGCTGGTGACGTTCATGGTGGCGCTTGTGTTGACGGATGACATGAGAATGCTCCTTGGTGTGGATTTGCCCGTTTTCGGCCCTGGTGGGCCAAAAAAAGACATTCGTTTCATGGCAGGCGAAATAGGGCGGAGAGAGGCGCTGTCAATCCCCGAAGCCCGCAGGGGCGCGGAAGCGAGCACGGCGCGCAGTTTGCGCCGCGCGGAGCTGCACAAGCGGGATTGACAGAAGGAGCCGAACGGAGCCTAGAGTTCGCCCGGAAACGAATGTCAAAAGGCAGGACCAGCCGAAGGCTGCACTGAATTGTTTTGTACGTCGGGGGCGGGCGTTGCGGGGCCGAAACAGGTTCCACAGATCGGTGGTGTCGTGAAGAACCAGGAGGGGGAAGCCGGATGTGGCTGTGCACCGCTCTCGTGCGGATGCAAAGTGGCCGGCCAGGATATTGGCCTTGCTAATCCGATCATTGGCGAAAAAGCGGTAGGCGGCCTTGGTATTGGTCCAGTCCTGAGCTGCCCACGGTGTCGTCGTCGCGTCGACTCGGCTCGAAAGCTGCTCCAACAAACTGCCGCAACCGCTTGCCGTGCCGGACATCCCGAAAATGGTTGCCCGCGACTTCCTGGTTGGTCCATTCTTCCGCGGAGGAATCCGACAACTCTCTCAGATGCCTGCCATGAACCTTGCGCAACTTGTCCATGGCAACGGTTCGCCACACAGACCAAGAGCGCGTAAGTCACTGATTTGATGCCGAATCCCGACAGTCAACTGTTATCCGCGATCGCTGCGGAATTGTGGTAATTGAAAGCAGGAGATTACACGCTTAAGCAGCTTGACGCGAAGACGTGAACAGCAGTCCATCATCCTGAGGGTGATACTCAGTGCTGATCGAGATTCACCTCGTAGAGATTGACGCTCGCATTTCCAGCGCCCACGACGAGCCGATTTCCAGGAGCGAGTGTCGTCAAACGATAGTCCAGCACCTGAGCTGGTATCAAATTGTTGAGCATAGCCACCTTTTGGAGCTTGCCCGTTCTCACGTCTACCCGGTAGATAGGTTTGCCATCCTCCAGAAAATCCTGGAAATATAAGAATCGGCCATCGTTCGCCCAGGCTGGATCCCCTACGCCATGAGAAGCCGTGAGCAGCCTCCAGTTTCCTGAGCTTCGATCAAACAGCAGCAGCGCCCTCTGATCCAACCGAATGGCGGCAATGAAGCGGCCGTCCGGTGAGAAGCGTGGACTGAAGAGACCAATGGAACCAGGGACCTCAGTCATCGCCCGTGTTTTGAGATCAACCAGGTAAATTGCCTTCGGTTGTTTCTCATACCCCATTCGGTCCGGCACGCGTCCAAAGACAATCGTGCCGCCATCCGGCGACCAATCCGGATCTGCCTCGCCTCGCCCTTGCTCGTGCAACAAGGGTTGAACCCCGCCCCCATTCGCATCCACGAGAAAAATAGTCCAGGGACTACCCGGTACCTGGCCCATTACCGCCAGCCGGTTGTTATCGGGTGCCCACTTCATCGTAAAGCCATGAAATGGTGGGGTGGTCAATTGCAAACGCTCATTGCCGTCGATGCGACTTCGCCACAGCGAACCGTCTGAAGCATTAAGCCAGGCCATCCATTGTCCATCACGGGAATACTCGACCCATCTTGCTTCGCGATTCGGATACAAAGGCAAAAACTGCCCCGACGTGATCGATTGGAGAAGCAACTCATACTGAGAATCGACCCCTACAAAGTAAATTTTGTGCCCTTGTGGTGAAGTGACCGGAGCTTCATAGTCAAGCGGGCCGCTTGTGATTTGCCAAGGGAGAGTTCTTAGCGGGCGCGCCGTCGAAGCACCTGGCATGGCCCAGATATCATTGGATCCGCTATGCTGGGATTGAAAGACAAAATACTTGGCATCGGCGGTCCAACTGCCACAGCATTCGGATTCGGGTTTACTCCAGCCTGCAAGTGGGGGCTCGAGTAAGTCCTGCTTAAACGAGAAATCCCACAGAGAGGAAGTCCTGCTGTCAGAATCGAGAATCGTAAAGCGCAGATGGTTTCCATCTGGCGACAAGCGCAACCAAAATGCACGCCCAGATAAGCTAATCAGCCTTCGTTTTCCGGAACCGTCTTCGTTCACGATGTTCAGGTCGTCGCCAACGGCGTAGAGGACATGCTGGCCGTCCGGCATCCATGTTGCGTCATGGCCCGTAACTCCAGGTATTCGCTTCGCAAGACCGCCGAGTGTAGAGATAATCCAAAGCGGTTGTTCAGGGGCCGCAGCGAGGTGGTCGCACACGATGAGTCTGGATCCATCGGGTGAAAGGGAGCCAATCTGGGGATCTGCAACTCCGGACGGAAGGCTCAAATCGCTGATTTCGCCGTTCGCGATGAGCGCCTGGGCTAGAACCGGCTGCCCATCCTCCAGATGGGAAAAGTAGATACGGGTGCCATCGGTAGCAAGGTTGGCAAAAGTCTCGACACTGGTTTCACTGGCCAGGACATCTCCCGACTGAGTCAACCGCATGATGCGAAAAGGGTAACGAGCCGGAGAATGCAAATAGAGCGCCATCCGAATCATTGACACTGTTAGGACAATGATGACCAGTACGAGAACGGCGGTGAAATGCGGCGCGAACCGCCTGAAGACACCATGAGAGCTGGACAACTTCTCTGTTCCGAGCTCTCCCACGGATGCTGGAGCACCGTTCGGGCAATCCACAATCGAAACAGGCGCGATGAAGCGATACCCCCGCCGCGCTAATGTTTCAATATATCGCGGGGCATCCGCCGAATCGCCCAATGCCTCTCGCAGCTTGTTGACCGCTAACCCCAGGCTGTGATCAAAATCAACGGTAGTATCGGGGCCCCAAAGCCGCTGTTGGATCTCTTCCCTTGAAACTATTTCGCCTGGCCGTTCTAGTAGGGCGTTGAGCACTCTCAGGGGTTGCCCTTGGATTCGAATATGATTGCCAAGCTTGCTCAGTTCGCCGTTCTTGAAATTGGCTTCGAATTGGCCAAATCGGACGCAATTTGGAGTTCCGGGCTCTCCGGATTTCATGGCTGGCCTCCAGCCCAATAGCTGTCTCGCCGCTTAATGCAACATCCGTTGATCGCCGCAAGCGTTCTCAGGCGGAGGCCAAAGCTGTTGTCAGGGCAAATTTAGAGGAATTTTACTACATCCCAGCGTTGGCGTTTCCTCTCGTCGATGCTCAATCTTAACGGCCACGAGCGCAAAAGAACACAGCAGGGGGGCGCTGCACAGTGGCTTCTCCGAGAGATAAGTTCCTGTAAATACTAGAAACCGCTATAGATAAGGGGAGGCGAACATGGAGGCACACAAATTATAGTCAATAGTCAGGCGGGAGATTGACAACCGCGCCCCGCCGGAATCTCCTTAGTCCGATTCTGGATTGGCACGGCGAGATAGATTGAACGGGCTGACCGAGAAGACCTTGGAGGATACGCAGATGAACGCCGAAAGATCAAAGAGAGTAGAAGTCGAATTACGATTCGTTCAAAGCCGTTGTTCCCATTCTCGGAGGGCGTGGCGCCTGCTACGCAGCGCGGGGATCTTCGTCCTCGCTGTCTTTGGGATGCTGTTGTGGTCCCACGCCCAATCGGAATCGGGCCGAGTTGTTGGAACGGTAACGGATGTGAGCGGAGCGGTCGTGCCGGGAGCGACCCTTACCCTCACGAACAGTGAAACCGGCCTCGTACTGACGGCCACCTCCAACGACGTCGGAGAGCTCAATCTCCCTGCCGTGCCGCGTGGTGCCTATACGGCCAAAATTTCGGCTCGTGGATTCCAGTCTCAGAGCCAATCCATCACGGTGACTGTCACCAACGTACAAGACCTGCTGTTCAAGTTGACACCGGGAGCGGTCACGACTTCGATCGAAGTCACGAGTGCCGCGCCATTGGTAGACACGACGAACGCGACACTCGGCGAGACGGTTGAGTCAAAACAGATCACCGAGCTGCCTTTGAACGGCCGTAACATTCTCAACCTGACGTTGCTCACCCCGGGCGTGACGATAGGCGCCTATAACGAGAATGGCCAGGATACAATCAATCGCTACTACGACACGGGCGGCGGTCAGCTCTCAGCCAACGGCGTCCGCGAGCAAGCGAACAATTTCATCCTGGACGGCGTAGACAACAATGATAGTTTGCAGAACATCATCGTGTTCTTCCCGCCCGTCGATGCAACTCAGGAGTTCAAAGTCGATACGAGCGTGGCGCCTGCGCAGTATGGCAGCGCCGGTGGGGTATTTTTAATCAGCTCCATCAAGTCCGGAACCAACAACTACCACGGGTCGGCCTTCGACTTCAACCGCAGTGGCAAATGGGCGGCGAACCCGAATTATCAATTCTTTGGTGCTTCTCCTACCCCGAATCCTCCTTTCCGGCGCAACCAGTTCGGAGGCTCCGTGGGGGGGCCTTTCCTCAAGAACAAGCTCTTCGGGTTCGGCGATTACCAAGCGACTCGCTCCGGCGAACCGAGCGGCTCCGGGTATGACACCGTTCCGACGGCGCTCATGCGGCAAGGGAACTTCACCGAGTTGCTTAATCCTGCCCTGACGGGTGGAAGCTTCATCACGAGATTTCCCCATTGCTACCCCAATGCTGCCACTCTGAACGAAAATGTCGCAGCTAACAGCACGGGGCAGATTTGGGACCCCGAGACATGCGCGCCATTCTCGGACAACTTGGTCCCAGCCGACCGCCAAAATCCAGCGGCACTGGCCTACTTCGCGGCCTTTCCGATGCCAACCCGGACTGACCGCGTCCTGAACAACTATCAATTTGCAACCACCACGGGCTACAACTTCAATACCTTCGATGTCCGTCTCGACTGGAATCGCTCGACAAACGATCTGTACTTCCTGCGCATGTCCTATGACAATTCCGCGAACTTCAATACATCGGAACTTCCGCAGGTCTCGGGCGAACCTGCGTTGTCAGTCAGTGGCAACCGCAACTATACCCACGCCCGTGGTTGGGATCTTGGAAACACACACACCTTCTCGGCTAGCATCGTCAACGAACTGCGTATTGCCTACCTGCGCGACAACTACGGCTTCCAACCAAACAACATAGGGGACAATGTCGCCAAGGATCTCGGAATGATTTATGCACCCGGTCTGGCGGGCGCGACGGGCGGCCCAATCATTGGCGCGTCTAACAGTGAAATCAGGTACACGGGCGATTATGGCTTGTTTGCCACCCCTCAAAACACGTATGAAGTGACCGATACCCTCAATATCAATCGAGGAACTCATTCGATCAGTCTCGGCGGCACATGGATTCGCCGTCAGTTGGAATACTTCCGCCCCATTTCCGGAAAGGGCTTCTTCTCCTATGCCGCATTCGGAGCCGACTTCACCGGATACGAGGTGAGCGAAATGCTCGCTGCCTACGCAGACTGGTATCAGATCGGTAGCCAGAATGGATACTACGGAGAAGTCAGCCAGGAAGATGGCGTTTTTGTCCAAGATGATTGGCGGGTCAATCATCGGCTTACTCTCAACCTCGGCGTGCGCTGGGATTTGTTGACCTGGCCCTACGAGATGCACAATCAGATGGCTGCGTTCAATGTCCAGACCGGCCACGCGATGTTGGCCGGCCAGAACGGCATACCCAGAAGCATCATCAACCAGGATTACGGCAACTTCGCGCCCCGTCTCGGATTTGCCTACGATTTGTCGGGAAATGGCAGGACCGCGGTTCGCGGCGGTTATGGCATCTTCTACTTTCCCGACTATGGAGGCATCAGCAACCAGTTAGGTCAGCAGCAACCGTTTGCCGGCGCCAATACCTACTACGCCTACGCCGGCTATTGCACCGGCTTAACCGGATTGGCAAACCCAGGCGGAACGCCGGGTGCCGCGTACAACTGTTCCTACAATGCGGATAAAGCAGCCCCCTATAATGGGCAGCCACAGCCCGGTTACCCAAACTTCGATCCAACGAACCTTCCATCCACGTATAACGGAATTGCCGTTAATCAGAACAATAACCACAGCATGATTGAGCAATGGAACCTCCAACTCCAACACCAGCTCGGCAGGAATAACATGGCCAGCCTGGCGTATGTAGGCACCCATGCCAGCCGGCTCTCCACCTACTATCCCTACAACATCTACACCATCGGCGCCACAACGATGCCGTTCCCAAAGATTGGGGGCATCACACTGAACGACTACAACGGCAGTTCCAATTACAACGGACTGCAGGCGCACGTCGAGCATCAGGGCACAATTTACACGGCCACGGCATCCTACGTGTGGTCTCACGCGCTCGCCAATTCAGAAACTGCATTCAGCGGCCCGTCAGTTGCCTTTGGGCCGCTCTATAACAACTTGCAGGCCAACTATGGCAATGCTGATCAAGATCAACGGCAGGTCTTCAGTGGATCATTCGTTGCCTATCTGCCCTTCGGACATGGCAAACGATTCGCCGCAAACGTTCCCCGCGCCCTGGACGCGGTGATCGGCGGATGGCAGTTCAACGATATCCTTCTTCTTCAGACTGGGGAGCCAATTGATATTGGCGCGGAAGGCAGCGCCCAACCCGGCAATCGGCCCGACCTAATCGCTCCGGTTAAATACCCGAAAAGCATAAGCGGTTATTGGTTTGACCCCACGTCCTTTTCAAGCGCCAATATTCCCACCACGCCGGCAACCGATGGATCGGGAAACTACGTGTACACGCGCGTGGGAACGCTTGGACGGAATTATGTCCGCGGCCCCGGCTACCGAACTGACAACGTCAGTATCCAGAAGAATTTCCAGATTACCGAAGGCAGAACTCTGGAACTGCATGGCGACGCCTTCGATGTAACCAACACTCCAAACTTCAATTTTCCAGACAGCGGCGAGGGCGACGGCAATTTTGGCAAGATTACTAGCCTCCACGGAAGCCCTCGTCAAATTCAATTGGCAGCTCGCTTCGTTTTCTAATCAAGACCATCCTGGGACAACTCCACCGTCCTCCGGTGGAGTTGTCCGCAGTTTTCTTGTGCCAACAAGGGATCGTACCCCGCCGATTGCACTCGCATGGCGACGTTTACTGGGCCGATCACCCAAAAGCCCATCCCATCAAACGTAAAGAGAGAGCATACATTGCGAACAGTCCGTCTGCGTAATCTATTGTTAGTAACGACCGTACTCATGGCCGCGGGCGATCTCGTCACCCTTGGCCAAGAGTCTGCACCGCCGGCGAATATTTTCGAACTCGCAAGTCCATTAGCTGCCCACAGCGCTCCTGAATTGCTTCGTTCCGGACTGATTTATGAAGTGTTTCCGCGTGCCTTTTCTGCCGAGGGAAATTTGAATGGAGTAACCGCGGGGTTAGATCGATTGAAAGCTCTCGGCGTCACAGTTATTTGGCTTATGCCCATTCATCCGGTGGGACAGCTCAAGAAACTCGGCACCGAAGGAAGCCCGTACGCGGTTAAGGATTATTATGCGATCGCTCCAGAGTACGGCACGAGAGAGGATCTGCGTCACCTGGTCGATGAAGCTCATCGCCGGGGGATGAGAGTGATTCTGGACATGGTCGCCGATCACACTGCGTTCGACAACGTCATGATCGCTCACCCTGACTTTTACAAGCACGACAAAGATGGCCGTCTCATCTCTCCTCACGGATGGAAGGACGTAGCCGCACTCGATTATTCGAATCCAGCACTTCGGCAATACATGATCGGCGTGTTCACATATTGGGTAAAGAATTTCGGTGTGGATGGGTATCGGTGCGATGCCGCCAGTGAAGTGCCGATTGACTTCTGGGAGCAGGCGCGGCGCGCTTTGGATCAGGTGAATCCCGACATTCTCATGCTTGCCGAGGCTTCGAAGCCAGAACTCCTTCGTAGCGCCTTTCAGCTCGATTATGCGTGGCCGTTGTTGTTCAAGTTTGACGATGTACTCATGCGCGGCGCCCCGGCCAGCGACCTGCGCAAAACCATTGAGCAGCAACGTGCAAAGTTTCCCGAACAAGCCCTGCACATGATGATCTCCGACGATCATGACGAAGAGCGGGCAATAGTGCGTTACGGCGTTCCGGGCGCGCTGGCTGCCTCTGCACTGATGTTCACCATGGAAGGCGTTCCCTTGCTCTACAACGGCATGGAAGTGGGAGATGCCACTCCGTCGTCAGGGCCCGCACTGTTCGAAACGCTCAAAATCTATTGGCAATCTTCGCAAATACGCCCCGAGTTTCAACAGTTCTACGACTTCATGATTCCCTTTCGCAAGCAACACCCCGTGCTCTGGAAGGGGCAAATAACGTGGGTACATAACTCCGACGAGCAGCACGTACTCAGCTATTTGCGTGGTTCCGGAAAGGAAGAGCTTCTCGTGGTCATCAACCTCTCCAACACACCGTTTCGCGGCACTGTGGAAGCGTATTCAGGCGAATGGCAGGAAGTGAAGGAGCCTTTGTCTCACGATACCCAGGTTGCTATTCCATCGGTTTCTTTAGACGCTTATGGCTTCCGCATTTTTGAGAAGAAGTGAATATGAAAAGGCGATGGCTAGGCATTTCGCTGTGGGTGGTCGTGCTGCTAACCGCAGTACAGCCGACGAGCGCCCAGGAAGTAACCCTCTTCAATGTTACGCATTATGGTGCGACGGGAAAGGGAGTACAACCTGATACGAAAGGGATTGCTGCGGCGATCGATGCGAGCGCAAAAGCTGGCGGAGGGACGGTCTACTTTCCTGCAGGCACCTACCTCACTGGCACGATTCATCTGAAGAGCAACGTCACGTTATGGCTTGCGTCGGGTGCGACCGTGCTGGGGACCAAGGACCTTACAGCGTATGAATCGGCGGCTCCTGGAGGGTCCGGACAGGATTGGTATGATGCGCTCGTTGTGGCGAAAGACGTACACAATGTAGCCGTTATCGGCCGCGGTGTTATTGACGGTAACCACATCTCCAACCCAAGAGGCGAGGAGCACATACGAGGTCCGCATGCGCTTCTCTTTTATGACGCGCAGAATGTTACCGTTCGCGATGTGACGATCAAGGACGCGGGCAATTACTCCCTGATCATTCGGCATAGCGAAGGTGTCAATGTAGATGGCCTGACGGTTCATGGCGGCTGGGACGGCATCAACATGCACGACGTCAAGAATGCCACCATTTCCAACTGCCGGCTTTTCACTGGAGACGATAGCCTCGCGGGCGCGTACTGGGAGAATGTCACTGTGAGCAACTGCATTCTAAACGCGGCCGCTAACGGCATCCGCGTGGGCGGGCGGAACGTGCTGATCACCAACACTATCATCTACGGACCGGCAGAATCAACGAGCGGCACGTCGCTCCGAAACTATACTGAGGCCGGTTTTCAGATTCTCCCCAATGGGTCAGGTGTGGAGAACAAGTACGCAGCGCGTGGTCCGGTCGATAACATGGTTCTTTCCAACATCACGATGATCAATGTTGGTACGCCAATCTATATAGCGTACAGCGGCGACGCTCCGTACAGCGCGCACAACCTCGGAGTGGGACGAATCACCGTGAACAATCTAACTGCATTGGCTGTGGGCAAGACGCCTGTGTACATCTCCGCGCCGGAGAGTAATCCCGCCAAATCGATCCTCTTGACAGACGTTCGCCTGACGTTTGCAGGAGGCGCAAACCCAGAACAGTCTGAGGGGCAGGGCTACAGTCCATATTCTGTTCTTGCTTCCTATGGTATATATGCGCGGAACGTCGAGAATCTGGAACTTCACGACGTGCAGGTCGACTTTACCGATGTCGACTTGAGACCCGCGGTCTTCGGGGAGAATATCGGCGTTCTGGAGCTTGATCGCTTTCACGCCGAGCGGTCCCCGGGCGGTTCTCCCTCCATTCAAGCTGCAGGCCTCGGCCACCTTGTGATAGACGGTAAGCAGGTGGCCGAAGCGCGGGCGAGCGTAAGCAACATGGAGATTCCGCAAGACGCCGTAATAGCTGGCGCCCCTTTCACCGTCACAGAAACTGTTGAAAATACCGGCGCTGATGGCCTTGCGGAAGTACCGTTACATCTAGGGATGCGAACCGTGCCTCGAAGTGTATGGTTACACTCCGGGGAGAAAGCAGCTATCACGTTCACCAACCTGCAATCCGTCGCACCTGGGGAAGTTGATGTGCATGCCGGGTTGCAAAGTAAACAGCTTCATGTAACTCAAAAACCGGCTGCACAAGCAGTCAAAGCGCCCTATCAAACATTCCACAATGTCACCTCCGAATTTGACGAATCCAACAACAGCTTCTACATACGCGCCGACGGGGACTATACGGTCATGCACTACGGCGACCAATACGCCTCCATCTATCTAAACCAGGCTCTGCCGCCCAACGGCACTGTGGTCGTGAGGGTAGATAATCCTGATCTACGCACGAACTGGCCAGGATTGTCCGGAATCATCGTAAGAAACCAGATAGACCAGCCAGGCCATTCCGGCGGCTATCTTGTTTTGGGTTCGTCGCCGGCCGCAGGCACGTACCTTGAGTGGGCCGGAGACGACAGTGGGGTGCTCGACAAGCATGCTGAGGCAGAAGGTTATACCATCTGGCCGCATTGGCTGAAGTTGGAAAGACAAGGCAGTCGATTCATCGGCTACTCAAGCACAGATGACGTGCACTGGACCGAAGTAGGTGAGGCCGACGTGCCCCACGCGAAGGAGAAATTGGATGCCGGCATGTTCGCGTACCGCAGCAGTGCTCGTTTCGAGGAGTTTACTGTGAGAGCGAAATGAATGCTCGAACGGCCGGCTATATGAAAATGATGAAAGGGACTGCTCTGACGGGAATGATCATGCCGGGCTTTGCATCCCGTTGGATTCCCACTGCAATCTTATGCGTTCTAAGTCCGTCAGGGGTAAGTACAAGCGCACAGCAGTTAAGCGCAACTCCCGGCGGCATAACCGCGACAGCTGGAGACACAATGTTACAAGTGATGGCGCTACGCGACGACGTTCTTCGCGTACGCGTATGGAGGGGCAATGCTGTTCCGGAAGATGCCTCCTGGGCTGTCCTTCCTTCTGCCTGGACCAGCAATGTACGGGTTGTTGCCGAGCCGCACGGATTTGCGACCAAACAATTGCGCGTCACGCTCGATGACCAGCTTCGCCTTACCGTGGCGGACCTTGCGGGCAATGTGCTACAGGAAGATGCTGCACCCGTGCAGTGGGAAGGAACGAAATTCACCGTCAGCAAAAGGCGAAGGTCCAATGATCACTTCTTCGGTCTCGGAGACAAGCCCGGACCGCTTGATCGCGCAGGAGAAGTGTTTACTATGTGGAACACCGACACCTTCGCCTGGCAGGAGTCGACTGATCCTATCTACAAGAGCATTCCGTTTTTCCAGGAAATGAGCCACGGACGAGCCATTGGTGTTTTCCTCGACAACATCTGGCGTACCGAATTCGATTTCGGTCGCGCCAACCCGGCCGAATCGATGACCATCTATGCGGTGCGGTGAGCCGGTGGAGGCCGGCGGAACGGGAAGGAGCGGGGTTTGATCGCGGATAATGCAGGCAGCATGAAACTGATACTTGTGCCGTTCTGTGCGGCTTTGCTCGCCGCCGGCTCTCTCGCATCCGCGCAATCCACGCCCGCGCGCGTCTCACCTTTGCCCAATGGCGTCGAGCTGAGATTCGGAGCGTCGGCGCTCGATGTGCAGGTCCTCGAAGATCGGGTTGTGGACGTGCATGTGCGGCTCAATGGCCAGACAACACCGAGCACGCTGGTCATGTCTCCGCATCCGGTGCTGCGCCAGCCGTCCGCTGTCCATGAATCAGAGCGGAACGGCATCTGCACGCTTGCCACGCCCAGCCTTTCGGTGAGCATCGAGGAGACAGCGCCTTACAGCATCTCCTTCGCCGACGCCGCGGGCCGGCAATTGCTTCGCAGCGATGACCCGTTCGGCGAAGCCCGCAACGGCAGCGTAACCATGGAGCGCGCCGACAAAGATCCGGTCTACGGAATCACCGGCCTCGGCCTCAACGACTATTCCATCGGCCTCACCCGCAACAACGGCGGCAAAGTCGTGGCCGGCGTGCAGGGAGACAGCAGCGCTCCCTTCGTCTTCACCGTCCGCTACGGCCTGCTCCTCGACTCCGACGGCGGCGACTTCTCGACCGCCCCCGGCAGCCTCACCTTCGCGCACGGCTCCCGCTCCGACGTCGAGTATTTCGTCCTCGCCGGCCCTCCGCTCCAAACCATGGCCGCGCTTTCGCGCCTCGTCGGTCCGCCGCCCATGCCTCCCAAGTGGACCCTCGGCTTCCTCAACAGCCAGTGGGGTTCCACGCAATCCGAAGTCGAAAACATCGTCGCCACATACCGCCAGAAACAGATCCCTATCGACGCCTTCATCCTCGATTTCGACTGGAAGGCCTGGGGCGAAGACGACTACGGCGAGTGGCGCTGGAACTCGACCGACGGTTCCGGCAACGTCGCGCCCGATAAATTCCCCGACGGCGCTTCCGGCGTCTTTGCCCAGCGGCTCGCCGCCGAAGGCGTGGAGCTGGCCGGCATCCTCAAGCCGCGCATCCTCACCACGGTCGCCGGCAATCCCAACCAGCCTACGGAGGCCGCCGCCTACGCCACCGCGCACAATTTCTGGTATCCAAGCGAAACGCTGATTCCGGATTACTACTCCCATCGCATGGCGCGCGACCTGGACTTCAACAATCCCGCCGAGCGTGCCTGGTACTGGCTGCACCTGCTCCCCGCCTTTCACGCCGGGATGGTGGCCTGGTGGGACGACGAAGCGGACATCTCCGGCACAACCACCTTCAACAACTTTCAGTTTCTCAACATGGGCCGCGCCATCTACGACGGCCAGCGCGCTGGCTCCAACCTGCGCGTCTGGACCATCAACCGCGCGTTCTACCTGGGCGCCAGCCGCTACGGCTACGCCGGCTGGTCGGGAGACATCGTGACCGGTTTCCCCAGCATGGCCATTCAGCGCCGCCGCATGTTAGCCGCCCTCGATACCGGCGAGCTTCACTGGAGCATGGACACCGGCGGCTTCTACGGCCATCCAAGCGACGAGAACTACGCCCGCTGGGTCGAGTTCGCCGCCTTCGTGCCCATCATGCGCGTCCACGGCGACCTCGGCGAGAAGCGCCAACCGTGGGTTTACGGCCCCATCGCCGAAGCCGCGGCGCGCAACGCGATCGACCTGCGTTATGAACTCCTGCCCTACATTTACTCCTATTACCACCTCGACACGGAAGGCAGCGTCGGCCTCATTCGCCCGCTCTTCTGGGAATTTCCATCGGACCCCGCGTCGGCCAACATAGATTCGGAATGGATGTTCGGCGACGCGCTCCTCGCGGCGCCAGTTGTAACTCAGGGCATAACTTCAAAACAGATTTACCTTCCTCCGGGCGCATGGTTCGATTACTCCACCGGCCGGCGCTACGCGGGGGCGCAGACCATCTCCGTTCCCACCGATGCTTCAACCTGGAAAGACATCCCCGTCTTCATCCGCAGCGGATCGATCCTCGCCACCCAGCCGCTGGAGCAATATGTCGGGCAACATCCTGTGGCGGAATTCACACTCGACATCTTCCCTTCGCAATCGGCGGCCTCATTTGCCGTCTACGACGACGACGGTGAAACCTATAACTACGAGAAGGGCGATTATCTGCGCCAGGTTGTGACCGCCGCACGCACAGGCCATGAAACCCGGATCACTATTGATGCCGCGATGGGAAGCTATGCCGGCCCGCTCCGCACCTATCTGCTCCGTATTCACATTGTGGCGCGCCACGTCCGGTTCGACGGCAGAAAACTCAAGGAGGTCGCCCCGGCGGCTTTATCTGCGAACCCCGGACTGAACTGGGCCAGGACAAAAGACCGCTTCGGCTCGGTGGTGCTGGTGCGGGTCGCCGCCGGAGCCAGAACGTTTTCCGCCGTGTCGATGCGATAACACGGTGGCCAGGCGGCTCGTAACAGCGGCATGTTTCGCAGCAGAGCGCGTTTCAGTGGAAAGTGAGTTGAGCCAGGGATGGTCTGGAATTGCAAAGATCAGCGAGAGAGGGTCTTGGGTGGCATTCAGATTTTGCGTGACTACCTTGCGATTGAAGACCTGCGGAAGACTATTTGTGGTGATGAAGCCAAAGCGTCGAATCTTTGAGGCGCGAGCAAGTTCGGCAGCACGCTGCCACCAGTACATAACGAAGTCAACGCTTTCGGGAACCGAGTCGTACACCCTGTGAAGAGCTGCAACGTAGCCATCGCCAAGCTCCGAACGAATATCCTTCCCTCCAATGAGAGACGGATTGCCAACGATAAAGTCGGCTTCCGGCCAATTTGCCTGCTTTACATCGGTGTATTCGTAGACTGGACGCCTTGCAGTCTCATCTGGAACTTGTTGGCCGGTCGTCGGATGCTCCTTCTTGGTTATGCCATCACACTGCGTGACTACAACGCCTTCTCTATCCTCGACGGTTAGTTTTTTCTTCCATGAGAGAAGAGTATCTGATTCAACGATGTTGTGAAAATTGCGAATAACGGGTATGGGCGGCTGTGCATCACCGCGAGTGCGGAAATGCCATTGCAGATAGTCGATCCAAAGGACGAGATCGGCGACGACACCTGCATCCACTCCGGCAGCGCCGACAGGCCGCTGCGCAAGTAGTCCTGAATGGCCTGTCCATGATCGCGGTCCCTGAGGATGGAGACAAGGCGCTTGCGGAGGCTTCCGTCGTCGGACGGAAGCATTTCGCGCAGCCAATGGAGCGCTGCACGAAGCGCATGGCGGGACGGCCCGCCCAGTAGAGGCGGCTGGGCGCGGCGACCTGAAAGTCGAGGGTGAGGTTGCCGAGGGTGATGGGCCGCAGGCAGCCATCGGTGAGCACGCCGATGCGCGCCGGAACGGCGTCGGTGAGTCCGAGGTCGTTGGCGGCGGTGAGGCCATCGACCACCACACGGACCTTGCCCTTGCGGGCCAGCGCGTCAATCACGTCGCGCGGGTTGGGGTAGGGGGGGTCCGGTGAGCCGGTTGTCCTGGGGGATGTCATAGAAGCCGCAGGCGATTCGCCGCAGGTCGCGGGAAGCAACCAGCCGGTGGAGGGCCTGATCGACTGCGGTGCGCGGTCCAAGGTCGGCGGAAGTCCTCCGGGGGCCAGACGCGCGGTTGCGCCGGGGCGGAAATGCGGTCCCGGATGGCGGCTCGCGGCTTCGACACGGCTTGAAGCTGGATGACTTGGAACTGTCATGTCCGGTTCTTATTGGAGGGCACGGCAGCATAGCGTTTCCTTACCCGACCCCTTCCCCGATACGAAGAGATTGGAACTGCACGAAGAACAGCCGCCAGCGGCGGCACGTGCAGGGAGATTTGCCGCTAAGAGCGCCCCAGCGGGGCAGCGGCAAATCAGAACAATCTCTGTGAGGAGAATCCAGGCAGGACATCTGGACGATTACCTCCCTGCGCCAGCCTCCGCCAGCGGCTCCGGCAAAAACGGCTTCGGGAGGTTCATGGTCAACGCGGCTTGTTGCGTTGACCTCTTTTGGATTTATCGTGAGTCTCTGCCGCTTTCGACGCCTTGGCCTTGGCGTCGTCCGGTTGCGGCAGTTCCCATCCCGCCATGCCCTGCAACACCCGGTCGGCGTGCTTGATGGTGTTCACGTGTCCATAGTGGCTTTCAATCATGTGGACAGAAGTTCCCATCTGCTCGGCAAGGAAATACACGTCCACGCCTTCCTGCAGTCGGAGCGTAGCGTAGGTGTGCCGGAAGCAATAGGTCGAGCGCGGCACGCCCTGCGTGCCTTCGCGCAGTTTCGCTTCGTTCAGAAGGTCGGCAATCAGCGAGCTGTAAAGAGTTATCGCGGGCTTGCCCGTAACATTGGCAAATACTCTGTCGTCCGGTTCGGTGGCTTTGGAGATAACGCGGATGCGTTCCAGATACTCTCCGACGCTCTTGGGCGCAACCAGCTTGCGCGATTTGCCCTTGCCCTGCACGAATAAGACAACGATCTCGCGACCCTCGCGATCCTTTGCAGGCATGATGTCGCGCCAGCGGAGATTCTTCATTTCCGCTGGCCTCATGCCTGTATTACAGGCAACCAGGATCATGTTGTAGGTGACGGTGCGATACCAGATGCTTGAAGGTTTATCCGCCTCGGCAATCCACTTCCTTCCGACCGTGTGGAGTTTGCGGTATTCCTCCAGCGTAAACTCATCGCGCCTCATCGTCTTGAGCTTGGGGCGCTCGTCGAAACGCTGGCTGGCCGCAACGTAGCGTTTCTTGATGGCGTAATTCATCACCGCACCGAAGATGGACATCTCCAGGCGGATCGTGGAATCGCTGATAAAAGGAACCGTCCGTTCTTTGGAAGGTTTGACTTCAATCGGCTTCAAAACCCTGATGCCCAGGGTTTGCTGAACCTTGGTGCGGCGCTCGGCTTCCTTATCCGCGAAGGCTTGCGCCATGTCGGCTGTGATTTCCCGAACGCCGTTGCGCTTGTTGCGCCCCGCGCCGTTCTCCCGCCGCCATGCCGGATAGCCGCCCCAAAGCTCATCACCAATAAGGTGGACCTGCGTTGAGCCTACGTATCGGTCTAAAGCGCCTTCGATAATGGCACGAACTTTCTTGGGCCGCGCCGCGCTGATCTCTCCGCGTCTCGCCCGCGCCTCCTGCGTTCAGCAGATACTCTCTCCCCACCTCACGGAAAGGATGGTTGAACACAGGAACGTCATGCTTCAGGCGAAACCGGATGTCTGCGTCCTGGTCGAAGGCGCGTTCCCGCGCCACCTCGATGTCGGTCGTCTTGAGCGAAACCGTCTTGTAGCGGTCAGCTTTGGGTATTTTCATGCGGCAATACCACATCCGATGCTCCACGTCGCCGCGCCGGAAGAGAACCAGGCCAGGCTTGAGTTCCGCTTTGTCCGTGACGAATGCCATGTTCGCGTCTGTCTTTTTCGATGCGTCCTGTGCAGATTCCGTGCAGATTTTTCCGGCAAGTCATTGACTCTGCGTATCTGTGCAGGACTCGTAT
>CAVVUE010000032.1:0-268272 GCA_963751285.1 uncultured Acidobacteriaceae bacterium
CCCTTTCCACCAAAGCATACTGCCGCGCCGTTGACTCCCGGTTGTTCTCTACCTGTTGAGGACTGGACTGACGGATGTAGACGAAGGCCGCCCGCCGGGTATGAGTGAGTTTTACCTTGCCGGAGTCATTCATCGCCCTTCTCCTCGTCTTGGGCTATGGCGGCGTTGGCGATCAGCCGGGCCAGTATGTCGATGGCCTGAAGCTGTTGCTCGGCCTCGAGTGCTTCCCAGGGACCGCTTTCCTCGAGAAGCAGATCGAAGAGACTCGGTTGGTTTTGCTGCACGTTGACTCTCCTCTTCAGCCGCCTTGCTTGTCAGAGCCGCAAAGCGGTTGAGGAGAGCGTCCGTGATGGCGCGTGCATGAAGCAAGTCCTCGACAGAACCCAGCACGGCTCGGTTCTGTACCGAAACAACTTGTCGGGCCTGACTCACTGAGGCATAATCTGTCCACTCCACCGGGATCATGGACTTACTGCCGTCAGGCAGGAATAGGACGAAGTACAGGCGACCGTTACGATGGATCTTGCTGAGAACCTCGAGCGATTTTGCTTCAAATGGATGGCGACTGCGGATAATCGTGACCCGCCCGGGCAGGTGCTGATGATGGGTAGTGTGTCGTGGTTTCCTTCGATCGAGTCAACCACGACAGACTGATGGCTCAGATCGCCAAGCGTGTCGATGACAAGCGGCTGCTGAAGCTCATCCGGACGTTCTTGAATGCCGGGGTGATGGAAAACGGACTGATCAGCCCAAGCGTGGAAGGGACTCCCCAAGGGGGCCCTCTTTCGCCGCTGCTCAGCAATGTCGTGCTCGACGAACTCGACCGCGAACTGGAGCGCCGGGGACACCAACACGTCCGTTACGCAGATGACTGCAACATCTATGTGCGCAGCGAACGTGCGGGGCTCCGGGTGATGAAGAGCATTACGCGACTCATCATTCAGCGGCTCAAGCTCAAGGTAAATGAGACCAAGAGCGCGGTAGCGCGACCGCAGGAACGAAAGTTCCTCGGATTTGGTTTTACGGACGGCCCAGAGATCAGGCGAGCGATTGCTCCGAAGGCTCTGACTCGTTTCAAAGACAAAATCCGAGAGATCACGCGACAGGCCAAGGGTATAAGCATCGAGACGACAGTGAAGCGACTGGCCACCTATATGGTGGGATGGCGCGGCTACTTCGGCTTCTGCGAAACTCCCGAGGTGCTGATCGGCCTAATCCGTTGGGTGCGGCTCAGGCTGCGATGCGCACTCTGGCGACAATGGAAAACTCCCCGTCGTCGCCGAGCCGCGCTGCTGCAACTGGGGGTACGTCCGCGACTAGCCGCCAATACGGCCGGAAGTGGTCGTGGCCCCTGGTACCTGGCCCGCTCCAAAGCTCTCTCCGTGGGAGTTTCGAATGCATACTTCCGCTCACTCGGACTACCTTCACTGTTCGAGAACTACTAGCCTAACTTCTCGAACCGCCGTGTACGGACCCGTTCGCACGGTGGTGTGGCAGGGGTCGGCAGGTGACTGCCGCCCCTATGCCGATCAAGTTGCCTAATCGCTCCCAGTCAATTTGCGTCTGCTCACGCGGAGCTGTCTCGAACCGGACAAACGCAGCTACTGTCTTTCGTCGCGCACGGTTGCATCACTTTCTTCAGCTAGGTCATACCGCCGCAAAAGCCACGCTCCCGCGCTTCCGAAACAAGCGGCTGGCGTTCTCGAACCCGCTCCCAACACTCCCGTAGGAGCGCTCTGAAAGGGTCTATCTTCCAGCTCTTCGGCTTACGCTGGTACTCCGCCGGCGCTTCTTGTAGATACTTCCGCACTATCTTGTTGTCCATCTCCAGCCACTTCGCGGTCTCGTTCACGCTCAATCCGTCATGATGCTGCTTTTGCATCTTCATGAAATTCCCGAATCGCAGCATCCGGCTCCCTCGCGGAAACACAATGCCCAATCGCGGCCCAGAACTGGGGATTCTTTGAGTACCCGCGACACGTCGAGGGCCGCAGACACCTGGTTGAACGTATTGTGCAAAGGAATGCCAGGCGACAGAGTCAAGAACGTATTCAACCAATCCGGCTCAGACTCCCCTTCCCAGGCAATGTCGTTCCAACTCTCGGCACCGCTCAACATAGCGGTAACCGAGATCAGCAGAACCTCTGCCAGCAATTGTTCCCAGGACAGATCGACTTGCGATCGCACAAATCTGCAATATGTTTCAGGAGATTCTCCATATCCTCATCTCCATCAACAACATCCCGAATGCACATAGCAATCCATTTGCGTCGGGCAGGCCAGACGCAGCTTTTTATCGTCCTCTCCACGAATCTTCGGTGTATAATTCAGGCCCGAGGAGCCTCAGATGTTAACGTCTTTTGTCGAAGTCCTCTGGACTGCGCGCTACGACTATCAACCCCATTGGAACCTTGAGACGCATAAGCATGAATACTTTCAAATGATTTACTTTATCTCCGGCTCCGGATGCTTTACTTTGGCCGGGCGTGAATACATCATTACTCCCGACTCTCTTTTTCTGGTCAAGCCCAGACGCGCGCACTCCCTGAACCCTTCTTCTATTGTGAAAACTTTGGACGTTAAATTCGATGTGAAAGACCGCTGGCTCCGCAATTTAGTGCTTTCCGCCAACGATCTGTTCGATGGGAATGAGCCGCGGATTCCCGACCTGTTTGAGCGTATTCGGCACGAAGGCAGCCGCAGAGCCTATCTATACCAAGAAACTTGCGGCGTACTCCTCATTGAACTCTTGCTTCTCCATCTTCGGAACAACAATGCGCACAAGATTGGGGAAGCACATAACGGTCAGGCCAAGCACGAATTGTTCGGGGATTGGATCGTTCAGCAAGCAGTGCAGTTTATCTGGGAGCATTATACAAAAGACTGTAATTTACAGCAGATCGCGCGTGTTGTTGGTCGATCTGATAAACAGGTTCGCCAGCATTTTAAAGACGCTCTGGGAATGTCTCCCCGCCGCTATCTCCTTCAGTACCGAATTCAAAAGGCCCAGGAACAAATTGAGTATTCCAATCATTCCCTGAAGGAAATTGCCGACAGGGTAGGCTTTAAAACCATCCACCACTTTACCCGCGCATTCCATGAGAGCTGCGGCGAAACACCGGGTGGATGGCGAACGAAATATCAGGCTGGCATCTGCAAAGACGTCAATATCGACCCACGCTTCGTGAATAGGAATTGGATCGTGAAGAATCCTATTCACCACGACATTGTCTTATCTTGACCAGTGACCCACCCCGACAAACTGAACCGAAGTAGGTTGGAAATTTCGACCTAGTTCGGTTTGTGCCCGATTGACGGGCATGTTTGCGGTCAATGTAACTCAAGTGATGGTCTCCAGCATGAGCCTTGAGACCGGAGCGTAGGTCAGATTACTGCCGGATGCTTTCTGTGCATACGCAGGAGCAGCTTGCGCAGCCGCAATGACAAACAATACGAGGGTAGAAAGAACGCTCTTCATGTGGAACGGGACTCCTCTCGATTTTCTCAGCCTGTACTCGGAGAGTTCTGGGCCCGTCGCTCCGGGTAAGACTATACCTGTATTCGCTGGCTGGACAGCTCACAATCCAGGATGCGGCGCCTTTTCACTGTACGGTGAACCTCCTCCACATGTCCGGTGCTTTTCTCCGGAGCGATCAGCCCCTTCGAGGAGCCGGCAACTGGAGGGTCTCCGGCCCTGCCGGAGGATAGTTACTGTGCGACCACCATCATTGCGTAGACCCGAATGGCCGGTACGGCGAACTTCACCGAGCCGCCAGATTCCTTGAAACTCAGGTTGATCGGCGAATCCATCTCCGGTGTCATGCAAGTTACGGACTTGATCGATCCGGAAAACTGCTTGCGGAGGGTCACCACAAACGGGTCAGTTCTGTTCTTACGATCGAAGTTGATGAAATGGGCAATCGTCTCATGTGTCTTGGGACGTGTGAGCAATTCCATCACGGTAGTTAGCGGTGCTTCGGTGGTAAGGGAAAGCCCGCCGGGCATCGCATCCATGATGGATTTGTAAACCTCCTCGTGATTCTTCGGCAGTACCCACTGCGCTGGAGTTATTTGAATACCCCTTCGCCCGCTTAGTCCCGGCTCAGGGTCTTGGTCGACTTCGACCGATTTGGTATTGTGTGCGTCAGCACGAATAATCTCTGGAATGTAAACAATGCGGCCTTTGCCCTCCCGCCGTGCTGGGGGCAGAGCATTGACTCTCCGATCCTCGCGCCATTCGTTGAACTGACCGACGCTGCCTGACACAACCAGTGTGCCGCCGTCCCGGACGTACCTCATCAGAAGTGCCGCTTGGGCGTCTGAAACGCATTCTTGCCCCGCCAGAATCACGGCTGCGTAACGGCCGATGTGATCGAGTTGTTCATCGAACAGCAGATCGAAGGGAACTTTGTATTGAATTAGTATCTGCTCCATCAGCGTAGCTGGAATCCAGGTCGCACTAATGCTGTATGCCATGGACGGCCAATTGAGCAGCACCGCAACATCGGTAACGTTGTCTGTCTCGGTGTAATATCGATCGTTATACTCACGGAAAAATTCCATGATCGACGTGAACACGTTAAAGGCTCCCGGCCCTAACGGAGGGGAGGTACATACCGGCTTTTGATAGCTAAAGGCCATATGTACTGCCGTGCGAACTTCATCGTCGTCTAAGTATCCCGATTCCTCACTGCATGACCCTATTCGCCGGGCCATCTTGTAGGAGCGAATCTGCGAGACCAGCGCTCCTGTGACTGGGTCGATGCGCGCACCGTATCCGCCGGTGTCGAAAGACAGGCGGTCAACGTGGCCGGTGAACAGCGGGTGATAAACCGCATTCCTCCAGTATCGGTTGAAACAGAAAACTCCTTTCATGTTGTAGCTGACCGACACGTTTGGATTCAGGCTTTTCGCATAGTTGTAAAGATCGACGCCATGCTTGGCTAGAGATTCGCAGCGGAAGCGTGTCCACTCCTGGAGAACCGGATCGTCGAGAAACGCCAAGCTTTCCGGCTGTTCGAGGGAATCCCATTGATTGACGCGAATCCAATCCACGTCCGGCAGGCCGAAGCGTCGCCTAGCTGCCTCGCTTGAGGGATACCGCTGCCGCAGATAAGCTCCGAACGCCTCGATGCACCGCGCACAACGGCATGACCTCGGCTCTGGCTGCAGCATGATCTGGTCGAACGCAAGCTCATCGGCCCCCACGTCCTGAATACCAATCCTCATAACGCGCTTCAGATATTCCTCATATGCCGGCTGGTTGATGCAGGGGTAATGCCGATAAGTCTGTATACCGTAAGGAACCCAATGGCCCCAACAATCGCGCTGCTCCCAGCTCTCGGCTTCCGGAAGCTCGCGATAGAGAGTCTCCGTAAACATGGTTCCCGCCACGTACACACTCACCTTCATGCCCAGCCCGTGCATGATTTCGATTGCGCGCTTGGCCTGCTCTATGTGTGGCTTCTCATACTCCAGGCCGAATCCCATGTAGAAGAAGATGCGATTCCAAACAACGCCCGCATCTGCCATGCGCTTCAGATTGTCCGGATCGATCATGCGCCGATACTGCTCCGGCTCGTCATCGGAATGATTACCGCGGCGAAGATGATAATCCAGCGGCGAAAGAAAGAACCAGGTTACATCCTTGGTCAATTCGCGCTTACGCTGGGCGCTTTGCTCCCAGCGCGTCTGACCAGCTTGGTTCGCGGACAGGTCCGTGAGGTCCATGTCTAGCAAGCCTGCCAACGGTTCGCCTGCGACCGCCCTCCCGGCGCCCAACCACTGCGTACCCAGAGCCGCCCCTCCGGACAGCCCCATCCATCCCATCACTCTTCTCCGGCTGATTTTCATGGCTTCAGCCTGTTCTCTCCATCTCGTTATGAGCGAGATTCTCCAAAGTGCGCAATTTGCTCCAATCTAAGCAGACCACAATGAGCAAACGCCGGTTCCGCTTCGAAGCGCTCACTTGTAGCTGTGTTTCACTGAGCCTTACGTAGAAGTGAGATTCTAAACTCTCCTTCAAACGAGGAACCCGGATTGCTGTACAGGCGCTGTTCGGGGCGATCTGCCAGATGTCTCTTCGATGGGCGTCCTGCCACTGACGTAAGAGCTTGCAGACTGGGTCCTCCTTCGAGCCTGATATATGGGCAGTCGGTGAGTTTGAGTCCAAGTCCCGACGTCGCTGTGAGTTCTGCCCAGCGAGTGGCCTTGACGCCCGTGATATCTGGACTGCCGAGATTCCCGGACCAAACCCCGAGGATGGATGCGACGTTTTCATTCGGATAAGCATCCAGCGGACCAAGTCCTAGCCACCGCAGATGGTTCAGTTCAGGCACAGTCCGGATGGTCATCCCCACGAGGGGAAGCCATTGCGCCTGCACCTGAGGCTGAATGGAATAGTGGATCGAAAGTACGCCATCACGGTGGATTGAGTAACTATACGAAGCCGCGAAGCGATCCTTTTGATCAACGATATGGTCGGCAGCGGCCTCAATTCGCACTTCATCGGCAGACGCAGTTACGTGCCACGTCTGAACGACAGTGTGATACTGATTTAGATCCGGAAGACTTTGCTCGCCTCCGCCCCGATCAACAATGATCTGTTCGGTCGGATTCAAGGGCCTCCAAATTGTAAGTAACGTATCAGAAATGACCGGTACACCATTGAGCGAAGCAGAGATTAACTGAGCGGTTTGAGGATTGAACTTATAAGTCACAGCTCCTGCCTGAACTACCAGTTCCTTTCCTGAATGCACACTCAAGGTTCCGGCATTTTGGAGAACTGGGAAATTCTCCTCCATCTGCGGCGAAAGCTCAACGGTGCGGCGGGTTATCTCCGATCCATCCGGACGTTCGAAAGTGAACCAAATATAGTACGTGGCCCCGGACCGAATCTTGGTCAATTTGTTCAAACGAAGATCAAGCCAAGCGGCCGCATGCGGCTGGCCCGCAATCGCGGTCGTGTCACGGTCCAGTTCACGATCATCCTGCATGAGACGCCAAGCTATCTTGACCGCTTTGAGATCAGTGAAGTCGAAGTCGTTCTGGATCGGGATTCGGACCGAAGCCTGCCCTGGCACAAAGTTGATTTTGTCGACAGCCGGGTACACCTGCGCATAGACGGCCTTTGTCTCCCAATAGTCTCTTTGCGGCTCGCGGTACGATCCGACAATTCCGTCAATACCGTCCGGATTCAGTTCAAGCACCGACGTCTTACCGGCACCGGGCGTATCACGCGTCACTTGCAGTCCTTGGTCAGCCCACATCCAGATCGCGCCACCGGCCCCTGCCGGATGTTTCGTCAGAGCCTTCCATCGTTCCTCGAGACCGCCGAAACCGTCGGTGCCGTAAGCATGCGTAAACTCGGTGGTGACTATTGGCCTAGTCGATCTCCCTGCTAATTCGTCGTATTGCCCGGCAGTGAAATAATGTGGTGCAAGGATGTCTATCTCGGGCGGTAGCCAATCCTCGGCTCGCTGCGGCATCAACACAGGCCGGGTGGGATCCAACCCTTTCACCGTACGGATTGACGCAAGATGCAGCGAAGTGAGTGGATCTTCATTCCCGACGGACCAAATAATGACCGATGGATGATTAATGTCACGCGAGACTGTCTCATAAGCACGAAGCATCACCGCACTCGCATAGGACGGGTCGTTCATGTTGCGGCCCTGAGGTACTTCGTCATCGACATACATCCCCATTTGATCGCAAAGATCGAGAAAGCCTTCTGCAGGGGGATAGTGGGAAGTGCGGATGAAGTTAATGTTGGCGGCTTTCATCAGCGTAATATCCTGCAACCAGTCGGCCGGGGTAGTAGCTCGGCCAACATTCGGATACTCGTCGTGGCGGTCCACTCCACGCAATTTGACTGCCTGGCCATTGACTCGAAATATGCCTCCGGCGGTCGCGACCTGCCGAAAACCAACATAACTCGTGCGCGTATGAGAGACCTCACCGCCCTCAACCAAATCCACGCGTAGCCTATAGAGATTGGGTGTCTCAGCCGTCCAATGGAGCGGACTTTGGACGTGCATCGTCACGCCAATATCACGATTCGATCGCAGTGTTGCCAAGGGCGTGGTAATCGTAATCTTGGAGTTCTGAATCTCCTTTCCATCCTTACCCGATAGCGTCACAACAACGTCATACGGCGGCGCCCCATCCGGAAGAGGCCGCGAGTTTCCAATCATTACTCTGATCTTCAGATCGGCATCCCGGAACTGATCGTCGAATACAGTCTGGACATCCACTCGATCGATCCAGCGGGACGCTGGCATCGTCTCAAGAGAAACGTCCCTGTAGATCCCACCTAGCGCCCAATCATCATTCGTGTCGAAGCTGCCTCGCGTATCCTGGCGAACTCGCACCGCCAAAACATTATCGGCACCTAGCTTCAGATCCTCCGTCACGTCGAAGGCAAAACTAGTGAATCCGCTGTCATGGCGCCCGAGCAGCTTCCCGTTCAGCCACACCTCCGCAGAGGCCCATACCCCGCCGAAGTGCAGAAGTACCCGCTTGTCTACCCATGTGCTGGGCACTGTGAATCGATGAACATAGAACCCCTGGCTTGCGTGATTTCTGAACGATCCATACTGTGGAGCTTCAAATCCCTCGAGGGCCCAGTTGGAAGGTACAGTAATGGGCGCAAAATGCGTTGTATCGTAATTGAGTTGATAGAAACTAACCAATTGATCAGCTGCAGCATCATTTGGGGCGAGAGCGAATTGCCACGTTCCATTCAGTGACACGTTAGTATTTGGCACCGACGTCTGCGAGGCGGACCAGATTGGAAGAAGTGTGAGCAGGACCAAAATCAAACGACTACGCAGGAGGTGCAGTTTACGGACAGCCATGTTAGTACCCTCTCTCTGAAACTCTGAGTAATTGGACGGATGGTTCTTTCCAGAACATATCCTTTCATGTCTAGCAATGTGCACGACGCCCTTAATGCGATCCCGCAGCCGACGACGCCTACCTTGACCCGGTCGTCAACGGCAACAATGCTGGCATAGCTGGAAGCATTGCACGAAACTCCTCGCGCCGCCGGCGCAACGACAGCCATCTTCAAGAAACTCCTGCGATTGCTATCCTGCAATGTCGTGTGTTCCCCTATCTGGTTATGTTGTGTTCAAGTTGTGAATTGTGGAAGATTCCAGTCGTTTCCCTACAGTGTTTCGCTATTAAATCGCGAAGGTGATCAAACACCTCGCCCGCCCAGATTACAGGCCGCCGAGGTGGCTTGCCTCTCAAAACGCAGAGCTCAGAACACAATGCGTCCGCCCAGCTGTACCTGCCTCGGTAAGCTGCCACTGTCGGCTCCTGTGATGTAGCCGAAGTTGCTGGCGGTGGCGCTTGAAACATTCGGCGCCGCAAAAATCGGGTGGTTGAGAGTGTTGAATGTCTCGAAACGGAGTTGCAGGTAGGCCTTTTCCGTGAAGTGGAAGTTCTTCAGCACCGATGAGTCCAGGTCGTTGTACCCGTCCGACCGTACGGACCCTATCGTCGTCGGCATTGTCCGATAGTGATCGGCATACTGCCCGTTGAAAAACACCGTGCCGTCGCATGGCTGCCCCGCGGCTACCGTGCAGCTAGTGCCGGATCCTGTGACGAACACACTGGAGGCATTCGTTAACGCCGGGCTCGTAGGACTCGTGTTCCGCGGACTGCTTTTGATATCCTTGACCGTCATGCCTGGCTGGAACGGAATATCCGCTGAGAGGTTGATAGGCAGGCCGGTCTGGAACTGATAGATTCCGTTCAGTACCCAACCGCCGGCGATCTCGTCCGCGAGCTTGCTGCCGCCCAAGCTGAACAGCTTGCCGCGGCCGAACGGCAACTCGTAGACCCCGCCTACTGTGAAGTGTTGCTTGTAATCGTCGTTAGGCGAAATCCCGCGGAACAGTTTCGTATCCTCGGGATTGAGGTAGGTATCTTCCTCGATATCCTTCGCGAAGCTATAGTTCGCCGTCAGCGTCAGACCATGCCTGGCGCGCTGCTCGATGTGCACCATCCCGCTCTCGAAAAACGACTGCCCGTTCGTTAGTTGCTCCTCGGTGACGGAGGCGCCACCAAACGCCGGAAATGGCACGAGTAGGTTGCTCAGCGCTGTTGTAGTACCGTTGTAGCTGCCATTTAACGGGAGTAAACCCGCGAACGGGTTAGTCACGGCGGTGCCAAGCGCCGTCGCCAGATTCTGGTCCCGGTAAAGATTCGTTGTCAAGTACTGTCGTCCGATTGAATTGAGATTGTTGTTGACCGGCAGATGCAAGGCGTGGTTGCCCTCGTAGATCACTTCGAGCAGCGTGGTGTCAGTTAGCGACTCCTGTACGCCAAGAGTCCAGCGCTCTGAGTACTGATCGTACTCCACAGGAGCAAAGAATGTAATCGACGAAGGAGCACCGAGGAACGTGTTCGCTCCTTGCGATGCGCCGGCCGGCTGCGTGAACCCGCTCGGGAACGGATTGTCCAGCGTACTGGCGTTTGTGAAGTAGTTGTTGGTCGTTGCCACGTACGATGTCGAGGCGGCGAAACCATCCGAGTAGCTATGGCCATTGAGGGCCTGCGGCATTACGAAGATACCGAAACCGCCGCGCACCACCGTCTTTTTGAGCCACGCGATACCAGGGCTATATGAGAAGCCTATGCGCGGGCTCCAGTAGCCTTTGTTGTTCTCTATCTTATAAGGCGCACCCCAATCCGAGCCCGGGAAGGTCAGTCCGCCCAGCGTATTGATGCTGCTCACGGTCACGGTTGTGTTGTTCTTGGTCACTGTGGCGGGAATAAAGGCAGCAGTAGCAGCAGCCGAGGCGGAGTTCACGGCGCTCGCGTTGAAGCCGCTTTCCGTGCGCCCGAACTTTTCGCCATAGGGTGTATCGAGGTCGAAGCGCAGCCCCAGGTTTAGCATCAAGTGCTTGTTCACCCGCCAGTCATCCTGGATGAACGATGCGACGTAGTAAGACCGATAGTCGCCCAGCGGTTCAAGATCGAACTCGCCCTTGGTTGGCAGACCGTATTCGAACGAAGCCAGATCGCCGCCGAACGGCTGTGACGAACCGCTTGTACCGGACGTCACGAAGCTGTTTCCGAACGTGAAACTGCCATCGGCGTCGTCCCAAGTCCGAAGCCTCGATCGGTATTGCCGCCCATCGAAGCCAATCTTCAGCGTGTGTTTGCCCACCAATTTCATCAGGTCGCCGAAGACCTGATAAATGGTTGATGGATCGAGGGACGCACCGGTCTCACTAAGGTCCTGGTAGCTGCTGCCATTAAAGGCGATGTAAGGCAGGCCCGGGTAGTCACTTGCGCTTGTCATGCCGGCAGGAAACCCCAGGGAAGTCGGGCTGTAGACGTTCGCAGGGTTATTATGTACCTCATCGTAGTCTGCCCAGTCGAGACGCACATCAAATAGCGTAGTGGGGTTCATCGTAATGACATCGTCCAGTGTCGCACCAAACGTCTCCCGGAAAAGGTCGCTGCCCGTGGTGTTGTTCCCAAAGTAATTCTGCTTGCTCTGGACCCCGAGGTTGTGCCGAAAGTCAAAGAACATGTGATTGCGGGCGCTCATGTTGTAGTCCAGCCGCCCGAATTCGCTGTGAAATATGGTGATGGAGGGTGCGTTGCTGTTGTAGTTGTCCTGGTTGGTGATCGGCGAGACGCCGGACGTGTAGTTCGGTTCCGGGTAGAGCTTCAGAATGTTGGCGGCGATGGGGTCGATGGTGATGCCGGCATTCGCTCTACTCGAGCAGTAGCTTGACTTGTTGGTCAGGCAGTTGTTCGGAACTGGTGTGCGCGTGAACGCGCCGTTGACCAGAGTGCCGGTATTCGGCTCATAGAGCTGGTAACTGGTTCCCCCTGCCAGCAGCGCGGAGAAGTCGCCCTCCCGCTCCGCGTCTGTCGGCACAGTCGTTATGGTCGTCAACGGCGTCACTTGATGTATTCCCTCCCAGGCAAAGAAGAAGAACAGCTTGTTCTTGCCATTGAATACTTTGGGAATCCAAATCGGCCCACCCGTCGAGAGGCCGTACTGGTTGTAGGGGGCAGCGGGTGTCGGCGTAACCGGCACGGTCCGCTTATTGAAATAGAGATTCGCATCGAGATCCCAGAGCTGCGCAAACTCGTAGGCGGTGCCATGCAAGACGTTGGTGCCGCTCTTGGTGACCTCGTTGACTACGCCGGCGATGGTGTGCCCTTCAGACGCATCGGTGCTGAACACCCGCACCGAGACTTCCTGCACCGTGTCCTCCGATGGGCTGAACGCCAATCCTCCGGCGCCCGACCCATTCAGCGCCATGTTCACCGCGCCATCCAACAGTCCCTCGCTCTCATTTGTTTTCGTTCCGCCTATGCTCCAGTTGATCATCGTACCGCCGCCGAAGGCAATGGCTTGCTGAGGGGGACTTGTTGTGATGACACCGACTGATAGTTCGGCCAGCACCGCCGGAGCGTATCCACTCAGCGGCAGATCCTCTACCGCCTTGGGTGAAATTACCTCCCCGACGGATGCATTCGCCTGGTCCGCTAGTGGCGCTCCGGTTGTTACCGTAACCGTCCGAGTCTCGCTGCCCAGCGTCAAAGCCAGGTTGATGATCGGGTGCTCTTGCGCCTGCAGTTCGATGCCGCTTCGTATCAGGGTTTGAAACCCCGTTTTCGTCACCGTGATCGAATAGTCTCCAGGCAGAAGGAAGGGCACCACATATTGACCGACGCTATCGCTCATGGTCCGGTTGATGGCTCCCGTGTGCGCTTCCCGCACCACAATGCTGGCTTCCGGCACAACCGCTCCGCTCGGATCGACGACCGTGCCGCTGATCGTTGCGCGGAACTCCTGCGCAAAGGTTCCCGCCGGAATCAGCAGCAAACCGCAGATCAGCAGAAAGAGCAAACCTATGGCTACCTTGCAGATGCCAACCTGCGGTTTAGGTGTCCCTGCCAGTTGCTGGTGACGACCGGTAGCGCGATGAGAAACCGCGCTGGGCCGATCTGCCTGTCCTTTCATGCCTAGATGCCTCATTGAATTCTCCATAAAAACTTTTGCATTTCTTCGATTAACGTCTCTTTTCAAATCTCGATTTCAGGTAGATTCCCGGGCGGTAGTCGGGTCGCACTTGATGCGCCAGACACCATTACACGCAAAGAATGCCGCACCTCGTCTTCGGAGTCCGATTATTCTCGCTCGTCTGAAAGGATGTCTTTAGTCTGTAAAGTAAAACTTTTGCCTAAAACGGGGGTTCAGGAAATTTGTCCCAGCGCTGTGCACCGATGAGGTTCTTTTCGGACTTACACCATTTATGAGCAAGAAGTTGTAAGCGTCACGGAATCTAAGCGGCCGGGGTAACCGCGTTCCGCAGGCTTCTGAGTCGTGCGTCCCGGGTCAGCATTCCCTGGGTCTGTCTTGGCTATCGCATCGAACATCTCTGACCAAGCTCAGCCATCCCCAGAGGAACGGCTAGGTCGAGCGAATGAACCGAAGCACCATGGAAGCCACCGTTCAGCGTCACCACTACGACATCCGCAACCAGCAACAGACGTACCTCAGCGACTTCGTTGCCGCCTACAACCTAGCCATGAGGCTTGAGACTCTCGGAGGCCTCACCGTCTATGAATTCATCTTCACAAAACTGGCAAAAATGGCCGCATAGATTTGCTCTCGATCCAACCGATCAAGTGCAGGGACCAAACAACTGGAGCGGCCAATAACAAGCCTCCTCGCAAAGATGGATGAATCCTGACAAGGATCGGGTATTTCGAGTGTGATTTGCGGCACAGACTGATTTAATCGGGCGCGCCAAACATGGACTGGATATGGTGTTCGTCGCAATGCTTAGGCCTTGCTGTCGGCGACCCAGTACTGGGCTGAGTTCCTCTCAAGGTGGTTGCGGATGCAATCGAACAGGCAGGCCATCCGTTTTACGCGCCGGCAATTTGTGGCTGCGGGAGTCATGGGCGGCTCGGCCCTCGCCGTCGGCTGTATTTCCCGCAACCAGGGGAGTTGGGATTTCCTCAACGATACCCAGGCCCGGACCCTAACCGCGATCTGCGATCAAATTGTTCCCGCGGATGAATTTCCCAGCGCCTCGCAAGCCGGCGTGCTCATCTATATCGACCGTCAACTCGCCCGGCACTACAGGCGCCATCGGAATACTTACCGGGATGGGCTGGAGCAGGCTGATGCGATGAGCAGAAAGCGCTTTGACCGGGAACCGGCGGCGCTGGCCGTGCCCCAGCAGGCCGAGACTCGTGAGAGCCATCGAGCAACAGAATCGCTGGTTCTTCGATCTGGTGCGCGGCCACACCCTTGAGGGCTACTATGGCTCGCCGCGGCACGGCGGCAATCGCGACGCCGTGAGCTGGAGGATGCTGGGTCTGGCTGAACCGCCTGTTCGCGGTCGCGCGCAGTACGACCTGAGAAAGAGCCCGGCCTCATGAAACGCGTCAATGCGGTTGTTGTGGGCGCGGGCGCGGCCGGAGGAATCGTAGCCAAGGAGCTGTCGACAGCTGGACTGAGCGTTGTCCTGCTGGAGCGGGGCAAGTGGTACACCACAAACGATTGCCGCAAGGATGACCTGCGGAATCAACGCACTACGGTGCTGGGCAACGCCTTCGGGCCTGAGGATGAAGGCAATCCGCGCGTTTCGGTTGATGCGACCGGCGTGGCGCAGATCGTGCTGCCCAGCGAGGCGAGCTACTCGAACAATGCTGCTTGCGTGGGCGGTGGAACGCTGAGCTACGGAGCCATGGCCTGGCGCTATATGCCTCAGGACTTCCGCATGCGCTCAACCTACGGAGCGCCGGCTGGGAGTTCGCTCGAAGACTGGCCCATCTCCTATGACGATCTGGAGCCGTACTACGAGAAGGCCGAATATGAGATCGGCGTATCCGGAGACTACTCGGGTACTCCCTTTCATGGTCCTCGCCGACGTTCTCTTCCCATGCCCCCACTGCCTCCCAATCGTGAGTTTCAAATCCTCGAGCCGGCAGCCAAACGCCTCGGTCTGCATCCATTTCACGTTCCCATGGCGCGCAACAGCGTGCCCTACAACGGCCGCGGCCCGTGCATGCGCTGCCGGTGGTGCGTCGGATTCGCCTGCGAAGTGGATGCGAAAAACGGCTCGCAAAACACCGTAATCCCTATAGCGCTGGCCACGGGAAACTGCGAGCTGCGAACCGAGTGCATGGCCAGGGAGATCCTCACCGACGAGCGGGGACGCGCACGCGGCGTAGCCTATTACGACGCCAATGGGCACTTGCGGGAACAGCCTTCCGATTTCGTTGTGGTCTCCGCCTGTGCCGTCGAGTCTGCCCGCTTGCTTCTGAATTCCAGAAGCCGCCTGTTTCCCGATGGTCTCGGAAATCGCCACGACCAAGTCGGCCGAAATCTGCAAGGCCACCACTACACCGGCGCGATGGGTTATTTCGACTTCGACACCTACGACGATGTGGGGCCCGGCGCCAGCATCGCCGTCTCCGACTACAATCACGGTACCCCGGGCCTCTGTGGTGGGGGCATGCTGGCCAATGAATTCATCCGCCTGCCGATTCAAATGATCGAGCGGATGCCCAGCGACACGCCCCGTTGGGGGCCTGCACACAAGCAGGCCATGCGTAACTTCTACAAGCGCAACATTGCCGTCATGGGGCCAACCCAGGAGATCCCTGCCGCGGATGCCAGAGTCACTCTCGATCCAACCGTGAGAGACAAGTGGGGAATGCCGGTAGCGCGCATCTCCGGCAATGTCCATCCCCACACCTTCGAGATTGGTCTTGCACAGGCAAAACGTTGCGAAGCGTGGCTCAAGGAGGCGGGGGCAATCAGCACATCTCTCAAGCTCTCCAAGCCTTTGATCGTACCAGCCGGCCAGCACCAGGCCGGCACCTGCCGGATGGGAAACGATCCGCAAGGCTCGGTGGTGAACCGCAACTGCCAGCTTCACGACGTGGATAACGTCTTCGTGATCGATGGGAGCGTGCATGTAACCAACGGAGGTTTCAATCCGGCGCTCACCATCATGGCCATCGCCTATTTTGCCTCTGAAGCCTTGGTCCGCAACTGGAAAGGTACGGGATTCCGTTCATGAAACCATTCCTCAAGTTTGCGGCAATCGCTGTTGGGTCAATGTCCTTGCTTGCGGTCGGTGTCACGTATGGCGCGTCATATTACTACACATCGCAATACGGCCAGGGATGCGCAAGCTGTCACGAAATGGCTGCCTACGTCAGCGTAGTGCATTCAGCACCCCACCGGACCGAGGGCTGCATGGATTGCCATGAAGCAAGCCTGGCCACCAAGCTGCGTCACATGCGGGTTCACATCTTTGGCACGATTCCTGAGGCCATTCGGATGCGGGATGTGGACGTGCCGGCGATGACGGCGAGTTGCAGGACCTGCCACCACCAGGAATATGCAAGCTGGCATGCGGGCCCGCACAGCGCCACCTACTGCCAGATATTTGCCGATCCCGTACACAACTCCAAACGTAAGCTGATGGATGATTGCCTCCGCTGCCATGGCATGTATTTCCATGGATCCATTCGTGACCTGGTCCAGCCCCTGAATACAAGAGGGCCCTGGCGAGTGATTCGCTCGGGCATGGCCGATCAGCCAGCAATGCCCTGTATGACCTGCCACCAAATCCACCGTGAAGGCGCGCAGGAAACCAGGCCTGCCTCGCGCATCTCTGTGGCTGGCGTGGCCGTGCCCTATTCGCTGGCCTTCTACGACCGGCGGGAAACCCTTCACTTCGTCGCAGCTGCGCTTTCCATTCCGCAACTGTACGACGGTGCCCGAATAGTGGCAGTCAGTCAGGACCCACGGCAGGCGCTCTGCTACCAGTGTCACGCGCCGCAGGAGCCGGAGACTGGTTCAATTGCGGCAACGAACGCCTGGGAGCCCCAGGTGGGCTCGGGTGATGACCGTACACCGATGGGCGTGCACGAGGGCCTGAGCTGCATCTCCTGTCACGATGGGCATAACGAGAACACACGGGCATCATGCAAGACCTGCCACCCGCAGATGTCCAACTGCGGGCTCGACGTGGAGAAGATGGATACGACCTACGCAACCTCCGCTAGCGCCCATAACATCCATTGGGTCAAGTGCGCCGATTGCCACCAGCACGGCATACCGAAGGCGAAGACGCACACGGGGGGCAAAACGAAGCTGCCAACCAATCCCGGCATGGACGGCTGACAGACGGCGAACCTCGCAAAACTGCAGGCAGGAGTACAACTGCGAGCGCCCTCACAGTTCGCATGCATATAGAACTCCTGCCGAGTTCAGAATTATACTGGGCCATGGGGATGTCGAAAGCGAAAGACGCTTTCCTTCTCACCACACCAATTTGTCTCATCCTCACTGGCACAGAATTTGCCCGGGCACTCCATGCGCAGAAGGTGCAATTTACGGACATCAGTGTTAGTACCCTCTCTTTGCAACTCTGGGTGATTTGACGGATGGTCGCTTTCATCGGCGAAAACTGCCACCGTAGCCAGCGAAGAACAGAAAGTGTGAAGCCGAAAATCTCCGTCGAATCATTGGCACTCCTCGAAAAACAAGAGGTTGACTTACAAATTATCTGAACAGCTTTTGATCTGCTGGAGAAAAACGTTCCTGCTTTCTGCTTAGATTGGGCTGCAAACATGTCCGCTCATGCAAAGACTCTTTCTCCTTCGATTGCCTTTCGACCGATTCCCATGCACCGGCGAGGAATACCGGATTTACCTTTTGTTTAATCTGCGCACCGACCCGATAGCGCATTCGCGATCACTCCACAGTGTGCGCCTCGATAAGCTGTCTGACGGCGGCGACCGCCTCTCCGATGGCATATTGTTTGCAGAACACACTCGAAGTGCCCCCAACAAGCGTTGTTGCTCCAGATGCGATCATGATTGGTGTGTTTTGAAAGCTCACATTGCCATCCACTTCAAGCTCAATGTTCGTACACCCCTTCCCGTCGATCAGGTTGCGAACGTCGGCGAGCTTACTGATCGTGGCTGGAACCAGCGCCTGACCTGAAAACCCCGGGTTGACAGTCATGACGGTAACCAGGTCGATGTCGTCAAGAATGTACTGAAGCGCCGAAACCGGTGTCGCTGGATTGAGCGCAATCCCCGGCCTGATCCTAATGCAAAGCTCGTGAATCCGCTGTTATGCCGTCCAAGTGGCTTCCCGTTTAACCATACTTCCGCCGAGTCCCACACTACGCCGAGGTGCAGCAGCACCCGCTTGTCCATCCACGTGCTGGGCACTGTGAACCGATGGAGATAGAAGCCCTGACTCGCCTGTCCCTTGAACGATCCATACTGTGGCGGCTCAAAACCATCAAGGGCCCAGTTCGAAGGTATCGTGATCGGCACGAATTGCGTTGCATCGTAATTGGGCAGATAGAAGTTGGCCAACTGATTAACCGAAGCATCCGTGGGCGCGAGCGCGAATTGCCACGTCCCATTCAGTAGAACGGTATTATTTGGGCCCGCGGTCTGCGAGAAAGAAAACAGCGGTATAGGTGCAAGCAGAGCCAGAATCAGAGCTTTGCGGAAAACATGTGATTCGCGAACATTCAAAATAGCGCCCCCTCTCTGCGTCTCTTCCGTTGAACCACATTCAATAATTTTCTTGTCCATAAGTGTCGCGTTCGCTGGGAAATTCGATATCGGGTTTCAAGGCCTTCCGCGGCTACCACACGCGAGCAATTTCCTTACTCAATTTGCTTCTCCAAGCGCACGTCGCGAGACGATGCTCCTACACTGAGTGTGCGTTTACCCTTTGCAGTAAGCCACTTGCCCTCCCTGATTGACCAGTACTGTAGCTGGCGCGGCGCCACGTGAAGGGTGACACGCTTGGTTTGTCCAGCTGCGAGGATGATTCGGTCGAAGGCCACCAGGGCACGCACTGGAAACTGCACGCCATCAGGAGTCTCACTCGGTGCGCTCAAATAGACCTGAGGAACCTCGTCACCAGGCACGGAGCCGGTATTCTTGATAGTCACAGTTACAGCGAAACCTCCATCAGGAGCTTTATCGATTTTGAGTTGGGAGTAGGCGAATTGGGTGTAGCTTAGGCCGTATCCAAACGGGAAGAGTGGGTCGATCTTCTCATTGTCGAACCAACGGTAGCCGACATTTACACCCTCGGTGTAAATGGTCTTGCCGTGAACACCGCTGGCAGTTCGCTCGGGATATCTGGGATCGCTGGCCGGATAATCTTCGAGATGTCTGGCCCAGGTGACGGGCAATCGGCCTGCGGGAACAGTTTTCCCCAACAGCAGATTCGCGGTGGCCCAACCACCCTCATCACCCGGCCACCACATTTCCAAAACCGCTTTAACGTTGTCGAGCCAAAGCATCTCCACCGGCTGGCTTGTATTGAGCACGACGATGGTGTTGGGATTCACCGCCGCCACTTCTTCGATCAACTTGTCTTGCTCTCCGGGGAGACCAAAGACAGGGGTTGTCCGCGCCCACACAAAGACGATCGCAGTTTCCGCACTCCTGGCTGCGGCAATTGCTGCCGCATGATCGGCTACGCGTTGCTCGGGGGTATACCAATTGAACCGAATCTGGACCGGCGCGCCCGAGCTGTCAGGGCCGACCCTCACCTCGAGGTCGTGAGCCCCAGCCGTTAATTCGACAGCGCGACGCACGTTATCGAGACCATCTGGAGTCGGAACGATATTGTCTTGATTTGCCTGCAGAGTGTCACCGTGCTTTGAGCCCTGCGACGCTCCGGTTCCCGCCAGACGCCTGCCGTCGATGGCAAAATTGGCGTCTGCGCCCATCGCTTGAAGACAAAACCAATAGACGCCGGCATGAGAAACAGTAATCGAACCTCTCCACACGGCGGTGGAGGTGGGAGCTAAAGCATTCTTGCCGGTAAAGTCGATCTGAGAATCGACGGAGTTCTTTCCTGCTTCGCTACGCACGAGCCCAGGCTTGCCGTCGTGACCGAGTACACTCGCGGGAATCGTTGTTCCGGTCATATCGTCGTCGACCGCGAAGCGGATGCGATTGTCACCTGATATCTTCTTTAATGCCTCCAGAGGACCGACCTGGCGCTCAGGTAACCCGACGGACCGCTCACCGCTGATGCCGATGGAGTCGACTTGAGCTGCCGTCGGGCCGATCAGAACGACGGAATCCAGGCGGGAAGGATTCAAGGGAAGCGCATGGCCTTCGTTCTTTAGAAGAACAGCGGCTTCCTCACTTGTCTTTTCAATGATCCTGGAGTTCTCTTCGATGGACTGCGCAGTAATTTCGTGCTTCGACAGGCCGTCGAGATAACCGAAGCGGGCCATCTCGTAGAGCACATGGCCGGCAGCGCGGTCGATAGTTGCTTGAGTGACAGTACCGTCACGCAATGCCTCTGCCATTTTCTTTGGGTTCAGGCTGAGGCCGATGTCACCGGCGGGGCGGGCGATTCTCGGAGGTTCTTCGGGAAGGTGCCCGGCAAATACATCGGTGGCACCATCGGCTGGTTCAGCGTGCTGTTCCGGTTGAAATTGAGCGGGCTGCAGGTCGAAGAACGAAGGCCGGAAGCGCTTGTCGCCCGGAGTCGCCTCACCTGGCATCTCCACGTCCAACCCGGCGTTGATAAAGCTTACTGCGTGGACCGCACTCCAATCGGAGGTGACAAACCCTTTGAAACCGAGTTCGTCGCGCAGAATTTTCGTCAGCGTGGATTTGTTACCACAGGCAAAGATGCCATTGATCCGGTTATAAGAGCACATAATCGAAGCGACGCCGGCTTTGATCGCAGCTTCGAATGGAGCCAGATAGACCTCATGGAGTGTCTGGTCGTCAACGAAGATGTTGCTGCTGCCAGAGTCGTAGGCTAGATAATGCTTCACTTGCGCCATGACTCGTTGTGATTGGATTCCCCTGATCTCGGCCGCACCAATTTCACCGGTCAGAAAGGGGTCCTCGCCAAAGGTGTTATAGCTGCGGCGAAACTGAAGATCTCGATCTATGTTCACGAAAGGCTGCAATGAAACGTCGATGCCCAACGCACGATCTTCTCGCCCAATTACCTCGCCATTCGCCTCGGCCATCTCTCGGCTGAACGTCGCCGCGACCCCCATGGTAGCCGTTTCTCCCTGTGAGGGATGCCGCGTAAGTACCCCGGGCGGCCCATCAGCAAAACGCACTCCAGGAATCCCCAAGCGCTGAACACCACCCAGATAACCAGCTTGTCCCTGATACACGGCGGGATCCTCGTGAGTGCCATGGATCAGGGCCAACTTTTCCTCGAGCGTCATCTGGCTCAACAACTTATCGACGCGGGTATCGCCGGTGACAACGGGGACGCTTTGCGCGAGCGCAATCGTCGCAGACAGTGCGAGAGTTGCAACCGGCCATTTTGACCAGGAATAAGGGGCTGTGTGTTTCCGCATGAACGTCATCATCTCAAATGCACCACGGAGCCCGTAGCTCCCCGCCGAATATGCTTTGGTTGCTTAATGCGGCGTAATGGTTTGCGAGTTGATGTTCCAGCCGTCGATTTGCACTACGGGCGTAGAGGTGCTTTTCGGCAACAAGGCAGTTAGCGTGCGCGATTCTTCCGGGACGAGCTCGATCCAATTGTCGGACCAAAGGACAGGCGCAATCTGGTCGCCTGATGGCGAATGAACTGCGACACGAATTTGAAAAGCGAGCGCCGCAGATTGGTTGTCGAGATGCACCTTGAGCAAGCGGCCATTCGGCGTATCTTCGAGCTCGGCGCGCGAGACAACTTTGGCCGGTGGTAAATTCGCAAGCTCGGTCAGGTCCTCGTACTGAGTTGCCGGAGTGCCGTGCGCATTGCTCTTCGGCCAATCGAATTCTGTCGTTTTTGTGGGTACCCAGTAAAAATTGCGGCTGAGCGTCCGGCCTGTTGAGTCCGTTAGAGTTAAATCGACGAAAAGGATCTTGTCTGCGTCAGCATAGAGATTCGCTGGCACAGAGGCAATGCTCTGCGAGCTGTCAGCGAAGGCATCGATGGTTGCCTCGGCACTGAATAATTCCTTCCACGCTGCGTTGTGAACATGAACGCTCGCGTGAAGCCCGTCAGCACGTTGATATGTGCTGTTTACAACGACGATGGAGTGGTCGTCGTAGGAATACTGAATATGCAGCGGCTCACAAGCCCGCTGGGTTCCGAAGTATCCCGCATCGGCGTTGAGATAGTAGTCGTAGAGGTGCCAGATCGTGGAGGGCCACGCGTTGTTGAGCATGTGCTGGATAACACCCGTGGCGAAGTACTTGTTTTTATTGAAGGCTTCGAACATTGCGCGTTCGGAGTCGTAGGCCATGGTTTCCGCCACCCGTACGTATTCCTGCGAGGAATGCGGTTTGCCGTAGATCGCGGCCATTGCGTTGTCGAAGATCTGAAGCGTAGCGAACTTGCCGCCACCGTTGTGGTAATTCCATGTCTGGTCTGGTGGCCACACCTCGGGATCTGGCAGAAACCTTTTTCGGCTCGCAAGGGAGGGAATATCCTCTCCTGGGCCTGTCTCGGTGTTGAATCCGAATGCTCCGCCGTTTTGGCGATCGACATACCAGTAAGTCGGCGGAACGTAGTCATACGGGCCGTTCATTTTGAATCCGGTCGGGCCAGCTTGACCGGCCCTGGCTCCAGCCGACGCGAGAATAGGGTTCGGCCAATGCGTCTCGGATTCGACTTTCAAATAGGCGCTCTCAACGTTCGCAGGTGGCGCATGGTCACTGCCGTTCAGCCAGACCAGCAGGCTCGCGTGCGAGCGAAAGCGAAGCAACTGCGATCGCAACGACTCAGCGGCAATTTTGAGGTCTTCCGGGGTCCAATCCTCCCAGTTTTCCCAGTTCTGACAACAGGCCCAACCAGCCATGACCAGAATGCCGCGTTCGTCGGCGAGGCGGAAGAATTCTTCGGGCTCGAGCTTGCCTTCCAGACGGATCGTATTCAAGTTCAAGTTCGTCACCAGATCGAACTGATCGCGCAGGCGCTTGTTGTCCTGGCGCAACAGCAGGTCCTGTGTCCACGCTCCCCCGCGAATGAGAAGGGGCTTGCCATTCACGCGGAACAAACGCCCCCCGTTCATTGCCGTCAGTTCGGACGTAATCTCGCGGATCCCGAATTTGACGCTTTGCTCGTCGGTGAGTTGACCGTCTACCAAGTATCCAAGCGTGAGCTGCTCTAGGTGCGGGTCACCCATCTGGCGTGGCCACCAAAGTTTGGGATTGTGAAGGCGCAGTTGCGGAAACTGCGTGGCGGTAAAGACGACCGTTTGGTGCTCATGCGGGCCCAGCGTAACTGGCTGTTTGAATAGCGCTCCGGCCGCAGATCCAGTCATGATGCCGTTCACAGTTTTTCCAGTGACATTGGACAGCTCGGCATAGATCGTCAGGTCAACAGTGGTGAGTGTGCCATCGGTAAAGTGAGTGACCGCCATGGGCGAGCGCACCGTGACCGCGCCCGTCGCAACGAGATCGACACGGCCCTGCAAGCCCATGTTCTTGTCGGGCGGGGCGGGAGCTTGATCCATCCAATTCACACCCAGGTCGTGCTCCGTAGGAGCAAAGGTTTCTACCGCAAGGACATTCGGCTTGCCCGGCGCAAGATTAGTCGTCACATCAAAGTCGTAGGTGCGGTAGGTTCCGGCGACCGATTTAGAATTAGCGATCTGATGACCGTTGATCCAGATGTCGGCGCGATAATTAATGCCCTCAAAGTGGAGAGAATAATGGTCCTGATTATGTGAGCTCGCTGGAGCAATAAACTCCGTGCGGTACCACCAGGCGCAGCGGTAGGGACTATCAGGGGGCATCGGAGTCCGCATGAAATTGCGGCCGATGGGGTACTCCTCACCGGGAATCTGGCGTAGATTCATGCCGAAGAAGGGGTCGGGGAAGGCTCCGGCGGCTACCTGCGCGGCCAGCACGGTGCTGGGTACGGTGGTATTCAGCCACCCATCCAC
The DNA here is from genome assembly GCA_963751285.1 of uncultured Acidobacteriaceae bacterium. Lineage (GTDB taxonomy): Bacteria > Acidobacteriota > Terriglobia > Terriglobales > Acidobacteriaceae > Telmatobacter. The sequence continues at coordinate 23,931 of CAVVUE010000032.1, forward strand.
CGGGAATCCCTTCGTCGAGATCGCCTCGCCACCGGCCTGCAACTTACAAGCGGATTGGAGACGCCATCCATCGTGAAGTGGAGTTACAGTGCTGCCTTGTGAAGTCGCAGGTATCAGAAAAGTGCCAAAAAGGCATGGCAGAATCCATCGAGCAACCAACATGCTTCTTTCCTCCATCGAAGAGCGGCTTCCAAGCCGGGAAAAGTTCACGGCCATCTCACTGCGTGCTGCGAAAACAGAGCGGCTAGACAGCCGGGAAATGAAAGGATTGAACGTTGAGGCGATTCACACGTTCCAAACATGGTCAGCCGCCGGGGAGCGATCCACTGCGTGTTGGGCATACTTAGAAACCACTCCAACCCTACTCTCCTGCTTGAGACCTTCCGGCCAAGGATACCGTATTTCGAAAATAGTCGAATTGCTTCGAAATAATTCGACTGTATTTGAATTTCCAGTTTATACTCCCTCAAGAATCAGAAAGTCAAGATTGAAGCCACTTCGTTCCGGCGAGTTGGAGGTGTCGTGTTGAATCGGCCGTCCCGACGGGATTTTCTGAAGTCCGCGGCAGGCGCCGCTGCTCTTCCGCTGGCGATCGCTGGCCACCTTACAACGGGAGACGCGTTTGCCGCAGTTGGCAGGCGCGGCAACGACCGGAAACTCTTATTTGATGTGCACCGATCTCCGGTCCTGTTTTGGGGAGACGCGCAGACAGCCTATCGTGATCCTGCGGCAATTTATCACGACGGCTGGTTTCATCTCTACTTCACCTACGTAAGAAAAGAGCGGGACGGCATTGCATACTCTCGCGTGGCGTGGAGCAAGAGCCGTGACCTGAGGCGATGGACAAAAGTCAGGCCGTTTACTCCAGAGGATCTCGGTCTCAATTATGGCTCGCCGGGCGACGTGATTCGCTTCAACGATCGCTGGGTTCTGTGTCTACAAACCTATCCGCGACCGAACAGGGAGAAATACGGAAACAAAAACGCGAGGATCTGGACAATGCGCAGTAGCGATCTCGAGCATTGGTCAGAGCCCTTGCTTTTAAAGGTCAAAGGACCGGATGTTCCGGTCGAAGCGATGGGCAGAATGATCGACCCATATCTGTTTGCGGATAAAGATGTACCGGGCAAGTGGTGGTGCATTTACAAACAGAATGGCCTGAGCATGTCGTGGTCGCGCGATTTGAATACTTGGACGTTCGCCGGCCACATCTCCGCAGCTGAGAATCCTTGCGTGATCGTCGACCGGAACGAATATGTTCTTTTCGATTCTCCGAAAGGCGGGATCGGAGTAAGACGTTCGCCCGATTTGCGGAATTGGCGCGAAGTTGCGCTGTTGACTCTCGGACAGCAAGACTGGCCCTGGGCGCAGGGGCGGCTGACCGCCGGCTTCGTGCTCGATCTCCGTGATTTGCTCGCAGTGGGCAAGGCCATTCTGTTTTTTCATGGCTCGCGCTACCCGGAGGAGGATTCACGCGGCGGCTTCGACAATTTTGCGAGTATCGGCTTTGCCTGGAGCGACGATTTGGAGCATTGGTCCTGGTCCATGGGTGAATGAGGAGCCGCGCTCGAGCTCAAGTTGAGGCCGAAAATGAAGGTGTGGGATCGTCCGGCCGACAGAGCCGGAGAAGAGCTGCACCGCTGAGGAGGTCTTCCGCTTATGTCACTTGAATTGTTTGGCTTATCAATGCATGAGATACGACTCCAGGCGACGGACCTTTGGCCCTTGACATTCACGCAACCAAGGCTATACAAAGCAAGGATCGAGGCGAATTCGAATTGTTTCGGAGATAGTCGATATATTTCGAAACACGAGCTCAGGTTGCGAATTTAACACGCCATGTGACCAGCCGGTTCCCATAAAGGATAGAATCATGCGCTTCTACGACGGTCTCAAATTACCTCAGACGCGGCGATTGATTGCGCTCACGGCGATGAGCCTATGCCAATGCGTTGCCTTGCACGCGCAGGAATCGCCAAAGCAAATCGCAATTCCGCTACCGCCCATGGGGTGGTCTTCATGGAATAGCTTTTCAAATACGGTCGATTCGGAGATCGTCGCAGAGCAAGCAAGAGCAATGGTCTCATCGGGAATGAAGAATGCCGGTTACGAGTACATCAATATTGATGAGGGATGGTGGCAGGGCCAGCGTGATGAGCAAGGCAACATAGTGGTCGCTCCCAATGCTTGGCCGGCGCTCGCTCCTGACGAACGCGCCGGGGATATGAGCAACATCGTCCGTTATATCCATAGCCTGGGGCTCAAGGCCGGAATCTACACGGACGCCGGAGCGAACGGATGCGGGACATACTCGCCAGATCTTGGTCCCGGATACCCATATACCGGTAGCGAGGGGCGCTACGAGCAGGACTTCACGCAGTTCGCAAGGTGGGGATTCGACTACATAAAGATCGACTATTGCGGCGCCGGGGAAGAAAATCTGGACCCGGCCAATCAGTATCTGGAGATTGTGCGGGCCCTTGCGCGCGCCGAGGCCATCGCCGGGCACCCTATGTTCCTGTCGATCTGCGCGGGGAAAAGCAGTCCTTGGATGTGGGCACCAAACATCGGTGGGCTGTTGACGGATATCTGGCGGACGGGAAGCGACATTGTTGCTCCCGTTGTGGCCGGCAGTCCGAATGCCTTTATGAATCTCACCTGCACGAAGAACTGTCCACGCAAAGCCAGCTTCCAGAAAGTGCTTCGCAACTTCGATCAGGGTATTCATCCTGAGGCGCAGCACACGGGTTTTTACAACGACCCTGACATGATGGTGCTGGGAATGCCGGGAATGACGGAGACAGAAAATCGAGTCCACATGAGCCTATGGGCGATGTCGGGAGCTCCATTGATCGCTGGTGCGGATCTCACAAAGTTGAGCTCTGCGAGTTTTGCAGCACTCGAGAATCTTGCAGTGATTCAGGTCGATCAGGATCCACTGGGCCTGCAAGCGATTAAAGTTGCGGAACCGAGGACTGGGCTCGAGGTTTGGTCCAAAAAGCTCGCGATGCCAGGTGAGCGCGCAGTTCTGTTGCTGAATCGGACGAGCGAACCATCGGTGATTTCGGTGGAGTGGAGCGCCCTCGGGCTCCTCGGTTCCGCCTCGGCATCCGTGAAGGATCTTTGGACGAAGAAGGAACTTTCCGCCTCAGCGAAACCCATATCGGCTACGGTTCAAGGTGGAGACGCCATAATGCTTCTGGTGAAGGGCCAAGAAGGCGAAACAGCTCGCTATCGGCCCGAGGTGATCGACCAGCCGGCAACGGGGAGCTTTGTCACTTCATGTTCGAGCGGGCGGGAATTCCGGTTCACCAATGTGGGATCTCGGAGCCGAATTGCGGCGATTCAAATCATCTATGCGAACACCAAGAAGTTGCCACTCGCCGTCGAGCTGCGTGTGAACGGGCAGAGCGGAACCAGGATCGTGTTTCCCACCACGGGAGAAGACAGTGGTCCAAGTGCAGTCTGGATTCAAGCCTTGCTTGACCGGGCGGGAGCAAAGAATACATTGACCTTTTCAACTGGCTGCGGCCCCGAGCCAGAGATCGAGGCCATCTCACTGCAGTAGGTAGGTAAAGAATACGGAGCTCTCCAGCGTATGGCCGGGCACTACAACAAGTGTTGAGCGCAAGGAGAAATGCGAAACCATGAGATTACACCGCAGTGAAGCTATGATTCAAACCTTCTATGACCCAAACACGCTGGTGAGAATGTATAGAAATCGGTCCAGATGTTGTGTTCGCACAGTTTTGAGGTTCTGCATGGCGGGGCTTCTTGTGCTGACGCTACTGTTGTGTACCGCGCAGGCCGCCGCGCCCAGCGAAACTGTTCTGCTGAATGGTACATGGCAGTTCGCGCTCGTTTCCACTGACGCCGCAGCGGACCAGATGAGCGACTTCTATCAGTCTGGATACGACACCTCGAAGTTCGTGCCCATCACCGTACCGTCGAATTGGGCTATGGACGGATTCGAGCCGCCGCATTACAAGCCCTTTAAGGATCAGGCAAGCCAGGGATTCTATATCCATCGGTTCAACGTGCCTAGTTCATGGCAGGACAAGCGAGTGCTCTTGCACTTCGGCGGCGTGTGGGACTCCGCGGAGGTCTGGCTGAATGGAAAGCCGCTTGGACGGCACGATAGCGGGTACACCAGTTTCGCGTTTGACGTGACGCCGGACCTGAATCTCGGTGCTGAGAATGTGCTGGCCATTCGCGTTCGGCAGATCACGCACGATTATCACTTCGACACGAACGACGACTGGGCGATGGGCGGCATCTATCGGGACGTTTGGTTGGAGACGATGCCGAAGACGCGATGGATCGACCGGGTGGATGTGCAAACGGTCTTCGACGATCTGTTTCGCGGCGCCGATCTGAAAGTGCGGATTATGATCGGCGATTCGACTTCACGCCATACCGAGGAAGAGCCATATGAGTTGGACTTAGCATTGCTTGATGAGGAAGGGAAGGTTGCCCAAAGCTCCAGGATCACGATTGCAGCTCATCCAGGGACAGACCGCGATATTGGCGTAACGCTCCATTTACAAAGCCCGCAACACTGGACCGCTGAAACACCGTACCTTTACACACTGCGCACGGACCTGATCGAGGCTGGGCAGGTCACTCACGCGCGAGCGAAGGCAGTGGGATTTCGCCAGATCTCGACCGCAGGCGGTATTTTCCGTGTGAACGGGCAGGCGATCAAACTGCGCGGCGTGGACCGCCATGACGAATATCCGACCGTGGGTCGGGCAACTACCCCCGCGAATTGGCTGCAGGACATCACGTTGATGAAGGCAGCGAACATCAACTTCATTCGCACGTCGCACTATCCGCCAGCGGATGGATTTCTCGATCTCTGCGATCGCATGGGCATGTACGTGGACGACGAAGTGCCGATGGGTTATGGAGGTGATAGTGGAAACGATCCGTCGTATGCTGGCGCTGCGATGCTGCGTGCGTATGAAACCGTGGCGCGCGACGTGAATCATCCGTCGGTCATCCTATGGTCTATTGGAAATGAGAATCCCCTGACGTCGCTGCACATGGCGACGATTCGCGCGGTGAAGGGGATGGATCCCACGCGGCCCGTGTTGATGCCATGGAGAGCAGACGATTGGCTTCCGCCAGAGATCGACATCCTCGCACCGCACTACTTCACGGCTCAGCAGTTTGACGAGCTCGCCGGGCGATCGACGCGTCCTGTGATTTCGACCGAATACACGCACGCCTACGGTACCGATGGTTTCGGCGGCCTCGAGGAGCGATGGAAGGCTTTGACCAAGCATCCTACCGGGATCGGCGGCGCCATTTGGATGTGGGCCGATCAAGGGTTGCAGGTAACGCAGGATGTGCCTGGCGGCGGCAAGAAGTCCGTGCTCGAGTTAAACCCTGATGGGATCGACGGGATTGTCGGATCGTATCGTGAGCCGCAAAGGGATTACTGGGAGACAAAGGCAGTCTACGCGCAAGTCTACCCAGCCATCGACAAAGTGACATTCGTTCCCGGACAGGAGTCCGTTCGCATCCCCATCCAGAACGACTTTGATTTCACTGACCTCAGCACAGTGAAAATCAGTTGGCAGCTCATGGCCGACGACCAGGAATTGGATCATGATTCCATCTCGATCGCTGGCCAGCCGCACGCAGCGGCATGGCTCAATCTGCGACTGAACAAGCTAAGCAACATCCGCCCAGGAGCCACATACTACACGTGGTTTACCTTCGATCGAGCCGATGGATCCGAAATCACCAAAAGGACGGTCGAGCTGACGCCTCAGTTGAGCGAGGTGCCGGCCGCCTCGGAGGAGGCATTGACCGTGACCCAAGGGAAAGAGGTTGTCGTAAAGATCGGGGATTCGACATATATATTCGACCCTCAATCTGCCCAACTGACCTCTGCTGCGCTGAGAGGTGTTCCTGTGATCGCCGGCATGAGACCTACGATCTGGCGCCCGATGAACTCAACGGAGCAGATCATCGTGGATGCGGAGGGCGGGGTGAAAGACCTACCAGATCTGAACCAATACCACACGGTTGTTCACTCGTGGAAAGTGACCCGGTTCGCCGGCGAAGTCCGCATCGAGGCGACCGCGAATCATATCGTCGACGCGAAAGATCACTTCGACACTTCCTATACCTACGTAATTCGTAGCGACGGCGAGCTGACGGTCCATTACTCGGTGCAGCCACAAGTGCAGGCGCGCTGGCTGCCATTTGTCGGCATGACGCTGCGCACCGCACCTGAGATCAATCATTTGCGATGGCTGGGGCTTGGCCCACTCGACGCCTACCCTAACGAGAAGGCCGCAGCCATTCTAGGAGTGTGGTCTCAGGATCTCAGCAATGCAGATGCGAATGGAGTGAAAGCAACTCGTTGGGCCGAACTGACGCAGGCGTCAGGCGCTGGGGTTCGTATTGCCGGGTCGCCCTATATCAGGCTCGAGGGTGGATCGGGTCTGCAAGCACTCTCGGCGGTCGCTGGACGGCCGTCGAAGAGAAACCGCGCAGAAGACCCCGAGCAACGCCTCGACGTGAATCCCCACTCCTCGTTTGTAGGAGAGTTCAACCTATCGCTCTTGCAGGCAGCCTATGAGTGATTTCGTGCAATGAGATATGGGCTCGTTAAGGCAAACTGAGTGGCGGGCTAGTCGGGAGATTTTTGCCGCGCAGTGGAGGTTCAAAATCGAACGGCTTCCGCGTTGAAGAACAAAAAAGCTCGAGTTTGTAATGGAGAGGAAAAGGATGAAGCAGCGTGAAAGATTGTTCGCATCGGTTCGCTTTTGCCTGGTTTGCGCGATGATTCTTACCGGCGTAACAACCAGCGCATCCGCTGCGCCTACGGTTTGCAATCCGCGCGCGTATGGAGCGAAGGGCGATGGCGTTTCCAAGGACACTGCCGCAATTCAGGAGGCAATTGACAGATGTGAACAACGTGGTGGCGGGATCGTGCAGCTAACCTCCGGCACCTATCTCAGCGCGCCTATTGTGCTGAAAAGCAATATCACGCTTGAACTAGAGAAAGGCGCGACGCTGCTCGGATCGACGAATCATGCGGACTACCCGGTACGATCCGAGTTTCAGACGCCGGGGCGGCAGCCTCTTCTGGGTGCAACGGCGGCCAGGAACGTAACAATTCGAGGAGACGGCATCATCGACGGCTCGGGGTCGGCATGGTGGGCAAAGAAGGGTGAACCGGAGCCCGATGGACCTGCACCGAAGATGATGATCTTCGATCATTGCAAGCACTTGCTCATCGAGGGAGTAACGATCCAGAACTCTCCCGGATGGAATCTGGTTCCCTACGAGTCTGACGACGTCACCATTCGGAATGTGAAGATTCTCGCGCCTGCGAACTCTCCGAATACCGACGCGATCGACCCATTTTCGTCATCGAATGTGAAGATTGATCATGTACTCGCCGACGTGGGCGACGACGATATCGCGATCAAGGCAGGCGAGCCCGGAGTCAACGCCCAATATGAGCCGAGCCGCAACATCACCATTACGGATTGCACATTTCTCCATGGCCACGGCCTTTCGGTGGGTAGCGATGTTACGGCCGGCGTGAGCAATATTCGGGCCGAGCGCATTCACTTTGTTGGAACGAATAACGGAATTCGCGTGAAGTCGAATCGTGACCGCGGAGGAGACGTACATGATCTTTTCTTCCGCGACATCGACATGAAAAACGTGAAGACGACGCTGAACATTTACGAGTACTCCGGAATGGAAACTCGGCTGACACAGAAGGGACCTTCTGCGGACGATGAAACCCCTCAGCCCGTCACAAGCCTCACGCCGCACTTTTACGACTTCACTATTGAAAACTTGACGTCGACGGCGAGCGCTTCGGCCGGAGAGATCGTCGGTTTGCCCGAGGCCAAGATATCAGGAATTGTCTTGCGTAACGTGAAGATCAGCGCGGATCGGGGACTAACCGTTCGTTACGCCAGTGTAGCGGGGTCGAATTTTGTGATTGAGTCCCGAGACGGAAATCCAATCAAGAAAGAGACCGATGCGGTGGTTACGATGCATTGATCGTGATCGTGCACAAATTCTTTCATGGCACATGAACCAGGGATATTGGTCGCCAAATAAATGATGATGAACCGTCGGAGTTTTGTCGCTTCGGTTTCAGCGCTACCAGCTTTACTCGCCGGCAGCGAAGCGCGTCTACCGGCAAATCGCAATATCAAATGGGCGCTCTCGTCTGCGCTGTGGAATTACCTTCCACCTTGTACGTTCACTGACATTCTCGACTTGATGAGCGAAACTGGATTCATTGGCATTCGTCTTGACGGATTCCAGCATGTTCTGGATCGCTATGGATTGACAGCGGCGCAGCTTCATCGTGAAGTTTCAAAACGCAGTCTGAGCGTAGTAACCACTTCCTGGGGTGGCCCATTGGAGGATCCAACCCAACGCCAGCAGGTTTTGGATAGCGCGCGGGAGGCAATGAAGTTTCTTGCTGATTTTGGCTCCAACCATCTCGTCGTTTTTTCACCGAAACGCACCAAGCCGGCAACAGGTAATCCTGTAGCGTTTCAGGAACTGTGCGCGCGCTGCGATCAGATAGGAGAATTGGCCCGCGCGATGGGGTTCACTGCAGGCCTACACAATCACATGGGTGAGATGGTCCAGACCCAGGAGGAGGTCGATCGATTGATGGCAATGACCGATGCGAAGCTCTTCGGTCTTTCTCCTGATACAGCCCACTTGGATCTGGCGGGCTGCAACGTAGTTGGAACGATTGAACGATATAAGCATCGCATCCGGTTCCTGGACTACAAGGATGCAAAGTGGACGACACCCACCGCCGACTGGGTTCAACCGAACGGGGAAGTGGTTCCCAAGGATTCGATTTGGGCGAGGTTTCTGTCGAGCATTTATGACCTAGGCGACGGAGAGATTGATTTTCCCGAGTGCCATCGGGTTTTGAAAAGTGTGAACTATCACGGCTGGATCTGTGTCGATCTAGATACAACACGAAAAGGTCCGCTCGTCGACTTCAAACGCTGCGCTGACTACGTGGTGAACAGATTAGAGCCAATTTATCTGTAGGCAAGCTGAGAGCTCAACCGAATTCTGCGGTACTCCGCTACGGAAGAGATCATCGTCGAACTGGGACACGAATGATACTCACGACTCTGTTTCGGTCGCCGCCCTAAAACTCCTCAGGACGCCCTGCCACCATCTCAAATGTTCTGAAGACCTCATTCTTCGCCGCCGGTGCGATGTACCGTACCTTGATTATGGATAGCCGCGAGCGCATTACCACGCTTTCGGATTCGAAGATCCAGCCCCTTGGAAGCCCATTCCAAGTGGAAAACCAGCCCACTTTCGACGCCGAACTGAAGAACCGAAAACAAGATAATGCGTTTATCCAAAACGAGTTACGGCTAGGATGACAGGCGGAGCTAAGGGTACGAGGAATTTACTCTTGACATTGTTGCGACGAAAGGATATAAAGCGAAAATCCAAACGAATTCGAATCCTTTCGGAGTGATTCGAGCGATTTCGAAATCTTCAAACGTTTCACGAAGCTCGTCTCCCCAAGCCTGCCAGGGCGAGAGCGTCGTATTGAGCGACAACATGAGAGGACAATTGGAGGACAACATGACGTCAAGGATCCGGCTATGGATGGATTGCAACCATCTTCTTACTTCAAGCTCGATCGCGCTCTCGATAGTGTTGCTACTGTTTGCTGGCAGCCTCGCTGAGGCGCAGTTGGCGGGCAACGGCGAGATTAGTGGGACCATTACAGACTCAACTGGAGCAGTTGTTCCTGGAGCAGCGGTGACGGCGGTTCAACTCGAAACAGGTTCAAAGTACGATCGAAAGGCGAGTAGCACGGGATACTACGTCATTTCGCCACTGGCTCCCGGACACTATTCGGTGACGGTAACAGTCCCTGGTTTTGAGACGTTCACGGAGAACAACATCACAGTCGATGCTGCAAGCAAAGTGGGTCTCAATATCAAACTCAGGGTGGGAAGCGAATCGCAGACTGTAACCGTGACCGAAAACCCACTTCAGGTTGAAACCCTTGAAACCGAAGATGCTACGCTCGGTGGGGTGCTCGATCAAAGAACTGTTGATTCAATACCGTTGCTGATGAACGGCAGCCAACGCATGATAACGGACCTCTCGTGGCTGTTCCCCGGCATGCAGAATAGCACGAAGAACCAGGCACCCGGATATACCAGCACCTCCGATAACGACAATACTGGTGTTGTCAACGGTTCTGGGCCGGGAGGGACCGTCACGGAGATTTATTTCGACGGAATTCCTATGAGTGGTGGTGACGGCGACTCGAGGAATGTGTGGATAGCGTTTGCGGCAGATACCGTCAGTGAGGTCAAAATTCAGACTTCCGCTTACCCGGCGAGCGAGCAAGGCATGGGAGTCGAAAACTATGAGCTGAAGTCGGGGACCAAGAGTTGGCATGGTTCGGTCTACGACTATTTACGTAACACGGCGTTTGATACTTGGGGCTTCACGCAACCGGCCGTAACAGAGAAGAACGCGGCCGGCCAGACGGTGCCCGCAGGTAAGCCAGCAGAACATCAAAATGAATATGGCCTTACGATCGGCGGTCCTATTCTTAGACTTTTTCCGCAGTGGACGAGCCTGCCGAGATGGAAAGATAAGTTCTTCTTCTTCGGGAATTATGCTGGATACCGAGAGTCGGTCTCTGTGACTCCCCTCTTCGAGCAGGTGCCAAATCTTGCGGAGATACAGGGCAATTTCTCCGAACTGCTCGCTCCTGGCGGCTTGGGATATCAACTTTATGACCCGGCGAGCCAAACCTGCACGTCTCCCGGAAATCCATCCACATGTTCAAGAACGGCCATTCCAGGCGACAACTTCGCCAATATGCCCGGCGGTTTAGCACGCATCTCGACCATCTCTCAGGCCATGGAAAACATGGGCATGACGCAACTGGCCAGTTTAGCGAATCAAAGCACACCCATCGGAAGCAATAATATTCTTCTAACTACGAATTCTGGAAATAGTAATTGGTCGGCGGCGGGACATTTTGATCTCAATTTGAGTGACCGCAATAAGATTTCGGTGATTTACGCACAGGGCCTGGCGGCGAGCATTGGAATACCAGGCAACTCGAACCAACAAGCCCCAGCCCCCTATACCAACTCTCATCCAAGTTTGACGCACACGAAAGCGGTTGTCCTTGAGGACACGTACACTTTTTCGCCTCACCTTGTGAACCAGATAAAATACGGCATCGATACCTGGTGGGATCTGGATGCTAATTTTTCCGAGGCGAATGCCTTCGGAGCGACCACTCTTGGAATCACCGCATTACCGTCGGGGCAGGCAGCAGGTTCATTCCCTCAAGTTGAGTTCGGTGGTAAGACTGGGTCGTTTCCCAATGAGTGGGCAGGTCAGACTGGGTATCTGACGGTTTCGAGAGACTTTTCCTTTGTCGATAACCTCCTGTATTCGAAAGGCAGGCACTCTTTCACCTTTGGCGCCCTGGCGCAGTGGCTCGAGGCCACTCTCGATGACCCGCTTACTGGCTCGACTCCTCTTTCCCTGAACTATGCCGCCTCAGAAACAGCGGCTCTTGCAGGAAACAAGCAGACCGCCAATACCGGATTCGCCTATGCAAGCTTCCTGCTCGGGGCTGTCGATTCAGCGAGCTTTTCCGACCAGGCAATGTTGAGCTCAGGTCTGCGTCTCCATAATTGGTCCCCTTACGTGCAGGACGATATCAAAATAACTCCGAAGCTGACCGTAAACGTGGGTCTACGCTGGGATATGGATCAACCCTTCCACGAAGCACATGACCACTTTTCATTCTTCAATCCAACTGGAGCGAATCCATACAGTGGCTATCCAGGAGCTCTTGAATTTGCGGGACACGGATCAGGGTCTGAGTATTGCAACTGCGATACACCGCTTCAAAGATACTGGGGCAACCTGGGGCCTCGCCTCGGCTTCGCATACAGCGTGGACAGTAAGACCGTGGTGCGCGGCGGCTACAGTATCTATTATTCGCGCAACAATAACACCGGTACGGGCACGGGCCAAAGTACTTTTCTATCTGGCACTGGAATTTTGGGATATTCGGTCGCCCCCAGCTTTACGAACGGCAACACGACGACCTATCCTGGTTTGCCGGCTTTCTGGCTGAGTCCGAATGGTCCTACATCAACTCCGAGCGCCGGGTCGGAAGCAGGTTCGTCGATCCCAGCGTATAATCTGCCGCCAGCGATTACTTCCGCCGCTGCAGGCCTCGGAACGTACTACTCTACCCTTCTTCCCGCTGGATCAACCGGCTCATCGATGAACTATGCTGATCCCGTATTGGGGGGTCTGTCTATAAAGTACGTGAACTTCAATTTCGGAGTTGAGCGCGCTCTCTATAAGGATCTAGTGCTGAGCGCCAATTACGTGGGAAACCTCGGATACAATCTAGTGATAAGCGGGGCAAGGGGCTATTACAATAATGCATCGCCTTTGCAATATCTCGCGCTAGGTCCGATCCCCAGTTCGACTAATGCAAAGTCTAGTATTCTTTCTCTGCCGATATCAAACAGTACTGCACTTGCGACTGCGCAAGCGATGTTCCCCGCGTTGAAGGTGGATCCTACATTTCCCACCTCACAGTCAATTCAACAACTCACTAAGCCATTTCCGCAATATAGCAAAATTGGCGATACCTACGAAGCGCTTGGGACAACAAACTATAACGCCATGCAAATCGTCCTTACCAAGCGCGCTCCGATCCATGGCGTAAGCTTCACCCTAAACTACACATGGGATAAGGCGATGGACGACGTCCAGAACTTCCGGAATCCCTATGAGCCTCTGCGAGCAGAGTGGTCCCCGAGTGTTACTGACATTCCAAACTACGTTACAGCCTATGCGATTTATGATCTTCCCGCTGGCCGTGGTCACATCGTCGGAGGTGACAACATGTTCCTGTCTTCTATTGTTGGCGGCTGGCGTGTCACCGGTGTGTTCGAATACGCGAGCGGCTACGCGATTGCCGTTACTACTGGCGGCTGTAATACAGGCGGTACGGGCGGCACCTGTATTCCGAACCTTACGCCCGGTTATACCGGTTCCCCTCGCATACACGGGGGTTATGGTTCACATGTGACAGCTGCCACTCTTGGGACGACGCAATATCTCGATCCGACTGCGTTTACGACTCCACCCTCATACAGCTTTGGAAATGCTCCAGCAACAGCACCATACCACTTATATGGTCCCGGCGATCACAACCTCGACATGAGTGTTCGTCGAGAGTTTCCAATTCTGCCAGAGGGTAGGGCTAATTTTATCTTCAGGATGGATGTTTTCAACGTTCCGAACAACGTGATTTTCGGAGGACTTACGACGTCCCTTACTGCGAATGCGCTGCCACAGCAGAACACGCCGATTATCACCTATGCGCCGTCGACGACTGCATCTTTTGGCACGTTCACCTCACAGGCGAATCACCAACGCGATCTCCAGTTTTCGGGCCGTATAAATTTCTAGTAACCTCCCAGGCGGGGCCGGCCTGGTACCTCGACCGGTCTCGCCGTTTTTCGGTCGTATGCGTATGAGGAAAATGAAATGAATATTGCAAGAGGTCTTTCCTCTTGGGTAGCGCAACATGCCAATGGGCGCGACGCAGCGTTAGACCGGCCTAAATTTAATATGCGTTTCTTTCAGTTCTTCTCGCCCTTCGTTCTGCCTCTGCTGCTCTGTCCATCGATTTCAATACTGTGCGCACAGGATTCCCGCCACGTAACCGAACCGCACATCCCGGTCGCCTGCGTCACTCTGGAGGCCAGGATTGAGGCCGACTACGGCGTTATTGCAGACCAGGATGAGCGCACTCTCGACACCGAGCGCATCCAGCAGGCCATAGACAACTGCGCCCCCGGCAAGGCGGTTGTGTTGCGCGGTCAGGGAAAGGAAAATGTGTTCCTGTCAGGCCCAGTTGTGCTGCGTTCCGGCGTGACTCTTGTGGTGGACGCAAATACTTCGCTCGTGGCTTCGCGGGATCCACGTCTTTATGATCGCGCCCCCGGCAGCTGCGGAATCCTGAGTGACAGGGACAAAAGAAGTGCTGGGTGCAAGGCGCTGATTTCCGGTGATGGGATCCAAGACAGTGGCGTGATGGGAGATGGCTCCATCGACGGACGCGGTGGCGCCAAACTCTTGGACCAGAATGTGACGTGGTGGGACTTGGCGTATCAGGCAAAGATCACCAACCGGCGGCAAAGTGTCTTTGACCTCATCAGAGTGCGGCGGGCAAAGAACTTCACACTCTACAAAATCACCCTCCGCAACGCGCCGGGAACGCATGCGGGCATCGGCGAGACGGAAGGATTTACGGCTTGGAAAGTCAACATCATGACGCCACGGGGAGCACGGAATACCGACGGTATCGATCCGGGCTCTTCGCATAATGTGACCATCGCCTACTGCTTCATCAATAACGGAGACGATAATGTGACGTTTGGCTCCGGCGGTGGGATCCCAGCATCGAATATTTCCGTTTTACATAATCATTTCTATGCAGGTCACGGCATGTCCATCGGCAGTGGAACTAGTGGTGGCATCGATCACATGCTGGTCGATGACCTTACGATCGATGGCGCTGACAACGGAATCCGTATCAAGTCAGACCGCAGTCGCGGCGGCTTGGTTCATAACATCACCTATCGGAGTGTCTGTATGCGGAACGTGACCAATCCGCTCGCTTTCACCCCGCTCTACACGACCAACGGTGGAGATCTGCTTCCCATTTACAGAGACATCACGCTCGAGGACATTCACATTCTCACGCCGGGTAGTTATACGCTTCTTGGACTGGACTCGGAGCATAAGCTCGGTTTGACGTTCGACAATGTCTTCGCCGACGACCAGCAGCATTCCACGATGCTGATCAAGGATGCGGAAATCACGATAGGCAGCAAGCGAGGCAATCTGGAGCCATCCGGCGACGATGTGACGGTACGCCAGACTCCAGGCTCGCATCGAGCAAAACCGCTCAATTGCGATGGACGGTTTGTATCGTATCCAACTCTGGCGCAGGCGCCGGAAATGGCAGGCGCTCCTCCGCCTGTTGACAAGATTCCGTATGTTGGTCCCGGAGCCAAATGATGACTTGCAATGCGTAGCACATGTGAATTGCGCGAGGACAGATGTCTATTGAAGGTAACAACGCGGACACGTTCCTTCAGTCATGGGGCAGGAGCTTGACTTCTAGGTTCCGAAACGCTATATACCATTAATTCGAAATATTTTGAATAGATTCACAGTATTTCGAATGACTTTGAAGAACCGATTGCTGAGAGATAGGGTGGAGCAGCCACAATGCAGAGCTTTCCTTATGAGATGTTGCGCGAGATCTACGAACAGCCTGCGGCACTTCGCCGTACCCTCGAGCTTTATTTGGATGGCGACAGGCTGAAACCGAAAGCGGTCAAGCTGCTGGAGGGCTGGCCCATCCCGAACGGAGATATTTTGATCGCCGGGAGTGGCTCGAGCCTGCACAGTGGGCTGGCCGCAAAGATCTTTCTAGAGGATCTGTGTGGTTTTGACGTCGCAGTCGAGTATTCCTGCGAATATAGCTACCGTGGGGGGGCGAATCTCCACGACCGAAGCGTCGTGGTGGTTTCCCAATCTGGCGAGACAACCGATGCGCTTTCAGCTCTTCGTGAGGCGCGCCGGCGTGGATACAAGACGCTGGCCATTACCAACTCCACCAAGTCGGCCATGGCGAATGAGGCGGACATATCCATGCCGCTGGCGGCAGGCGTGGAAAAGGCGATTCCGGCGACAAAGAGCTTTACCTGCCAGTTAGCAGTGCTCTACCTATTGGCCCTTTATGAGGCCATCCGTCTGGGTCGAATGAACGCCGCCACGCTAGCCAATCACATCACTGCTCTGCAGGACCTGCCCGATCAGATCGCAACACAGATTGATGGCTGGCGAGGGCAGATGGCCATCCTAGCGCGCGACAAATATAAGTGTGCTGCCAGCTTTCTATTTCTCGGTCGGGGTATTCATTACGCGATCGCGCGAGAAGGCGCTTTGAAAGTGAAGGAGTCTTCGTACGTCCATGCAGAGGGCTACCCCACCGGGGAGCTGAAACATGGGCCGAATGCGATGGTGGACGATAGCGTTCCGCTGTTCGTGCTTGCCACAGTTGATCCCGGGCTCCAGGGCTCGGTGGTTCGATATAAGAAAACGCTGCAACTGCTACGAGATATGAAGGCACAGGGAGCAAAAGTGATCGCGGTCGCCAACATCGGCGATCAAGAGGTTACTGGCCTGGTGAGTGACTGCGTCTACGTGCAGCCGATTTCGGAATACCTGCTGCCCGTCACTGAGGTGGTTCCCCTGCAACTCTTCGCCTATTTCATGGGGCTCGAGCACGGCATCAACGTAGACCGGCTCCGCAATATCTCCAAGGTGGTGTTGGAGCGCGAGCTGGTTCGCTGAACGGCGGCTGATGGTGCCGCGTGCTTCATCGGCCTGCGAATGGGGTTCCCCCAGCACTGCTTGTAAGTAGCAACGTAGAATCTGCCGTCCACGCTACATTGGAGAAATATGGGATACGCTTGAGCGAATCATTGTTCCCTCCCTGGCATCTCCATAACCCTGCCAGTGGATAATCTCCAGAGTAGGCCATTTCATGACTCTCGAAAACACCACTGCATCTGCGTCCCCATCTTCTGGCGTCGAAGACGTTGGCCTGCGACGCGCTTTGGGTCTATGGAACCTTGTTTTCATCGGGATGGTCATGGTCCAGCCGACCGCGCCCATGGGGATTTACGGGGTCATCAGCAACAAGGCGAACGGTCATGTCGTCACAACCATCTTCATTGCTATGATCGCCATGTTGTTCACAGCCATTAGCTACGGGCGCATGGCGCGCATCTATCCCAGTGCCGCGTCAGCCTACACGTACGTGGGTCAAGAAATCCATCCGCTCATAGGCTACATCGTCGGCTGGAGCATGGTGATGGACTACGTTCTAGGTCCGCTCATCTGTATAGCATTTTGCGCCAAGGCCGCGATGAATATTCCTCCCGGCCTGTCCTTCTATGTCTGGATTCTCATCTTCGCTCTGCTCTTCACTTCTTTTAACCTACGTGGAATCAAGACCTCGGCGCAGCTGAATGAAGCTCTGTGTACCGGCATGCTGATTGTGGTCCTTCTATTTCTCAGCAGCGTCGCGCGCATGCTATGGCATCTTCACGCAGATCCGGCATTATTCGTCCATCCGTTCTACGACCCGGCCAAGTTTCAATGGTCTAACATCTTTGCCGGCACTTCCGTGGCTGTACTCACTTATATCGGCTTCGATGCAGTGTCCACACTCTCTGAGGAGGTCGAAAATCCGCGGCGCAACATCCTTCTTGCTACGGTTCTGATCTGCCTGATTACTGGTTTTCTTTCCGCACTTGAAGTCTAGAGCATTTTAGGTAATAGTATAGACTGTATTTGGCGACGGTTCGCGGCGAAGAAGACATGGGGCGACCCTATGGAGATGATTTGCGCCGCAAGTTTCTTTTCGCCTACGACGAGGGCGAGGGCACGCTGGAAGAGTTAGACGAGCGGTTCCTGGTCAGTGTTGGGTGGGCGAAGAAGATTTCCGCGCAACGGAATCGTAGCGGCCAGGCTGAGCGGGTGCCGCATCGCGCCGGGCGCAAGCCGCACGCTGGACCCGAGGCGCAGCAGCAAGTGCGGGCTGTCCTTCGCCAAAATTCCATCCGCCCAGAACTCACTGTGTTTTCTTTGAGATAGCTGCGAGCCCTTCAGAGCCTTAAACTGCACCTATTCGAATTGTCTTAACTGTTAAGAGGAAGACACAAAACCTACGGGCGGAATTTTGGCGAGGGACAGGACAACGGCTTCCCTCCGAAGCCGGCCGCAGCACCATAACGAGCCGATCCCGCCCCTCGACCTGCAGCCGCTCCAAAACCACTTCGCCGGCATCCGGCAACAACGTCCATTGCCCCATAGCCGCCGCGGAACATCGCCAGAACCCGATCCCGTTGTAACGCCAACCCCCGCACGGACAAAGTGTCAGCTATGGTTCACCAAAAGTGACGAAGAACCCCTATCATTCCGCCCTTGACACTGGTCCGCTTTCAAACCACCGTACTCCTCGCGCCAGCGGTAATACGTTTGCTCCGTAATTCCGACTTCCCGGCATGCGATCGGATGCGTTTTACCGTTCGCTATACCCACTTCAATCTGCCGCAGCAGGTTCACGATCTGCTCCGGACTGTGTTTCTCTGCCCTGCCCATCCTATGCTCCTTCCATACCAGTTTGTCTCATACCTCCTGGTACAGAATTTGCCGGGCAGACCACAAGGTTTCTTACGATTGCAATGGCCTCGCCGATGGAGTATTGTTTGCAAAACACACTCGAAGTTCCCCCAACGAGCATCGTAGCTCCAGACTTGATCATGGTGGGTATGTTCTGGAAGCTTACATTACCATCGACCTCAAGCTCAATGTGAGTGCACCCCTCAGCATCAATCAGCTTCCGTATATCAGCGAGTTTACGGATTGTAGCGGGAATCAGCACCTGACCTGCAAATCCAGGATTGACAGTCATGACAGTAATTAGATCTATATCGTCAAGAATGTACTGCAATGCCGAGACCGGTGTCGCTGGATTGAGCACAATCCCCGGTCTAACTCCTGCATTGCGGATCTGTTGAAGAGCTCTTTGTACGTGCCGTGTAGCTTCGAGATGAATTGAGATGAATGCTGGTCTGAACACGGCTGCTCTTTCGATGTACCGTTCTGGCTCCTCAATCATCAAATGGCAAACGACATCTGTGCGGCTCAGCTCCCTCACTACTCCTAAGATTGTGAAGTCGAGAGCGAAGTTAGGAACAAAGTTCCCATCCATTATGTCGAAGTGAAAATAATCGATCTTCGCCTCTTCGAGCTGCTTGATGTCGCGCTCGAGATTCTTAAAGTTGGCGCATGCCAATGATGCTTCGATTTTGACGGTTCTTTGCATAGAAATGGTTGCACTGACTATCCTGCTGTCCCCTGGTTTCACGTTGCTATACAAACTCACAAATTTCTGAGACGCCTGGAACTGTTGTCAGTTCTTTGCACTATAGTCTCGAGGGAGCTAGCGCAATTCCGCCTCGTAAGCATTCGTCTGTCTGTGCAACATTGCAACGCCAATGAGAGGAGCGTCGCTCCCAAGCGGAGACAGGCAAATCTTCACGCTCTCGGAAATCGTGGGATATGCTCTCTTGCGAACGAACTCAGCAAGTGGATTGAACAGCAAAGCCGCAGGAGCATTACAGATGCCCCCGCTCATACTTATCAGATCAGGGCTAATGAGATTGACTAGGTTCACCAATCCGATGCCAACAAATTTCACGACATTGTCGGTGATGTATTTGGCTGCCTTGTTGCCGCACCTGGCTAGCGCGAAGACATCTTCCACAGAGACACAATCCGAGCTCTTACCAATCAGATCGCTGAGTCCGGTGATCGATTCCTTAGCCGCTCGAACGATCGCTAGGCCACCTGCATATGCCTCCAAGCATCCTTGCCTCCCACAATTGCATTGATTGCCGTCGATTTCCACGATCTGATGTCCCAGTTCGCCGGCAGTATTGTTGAGCGCGCCATGGTAGATCTTACCGTCAATCACCATCCCGCATCCGATTCCCGTGCCCAACGTGACACTCACTACGGTCGACAAGCCTTGGCCGGCGCCAACCAGATATTCTCCCCATGCGGCCGCTTGCGAATCTTGAGAGATATATACAGGCAAATCGTAGAAGCGCTGGATTGCCTTCACGATCTCAACATCCACTGCGAATATGTTCGGAGCGAATACGATAACACCCCTCTGGGGATCTACTGTTCCTGGTATGCCGAGGCCAATGCTATTGATTTGTGATAGCGGCGTATTCGCGCCTTCCAGCACAATGGGGATGTTGGCCACGATACTTTCAATGATTCCAGCGCAGCCAGCCTCATTTGGCGTTCTTATCCGGTGTCGCGAGCGAATCGCTCCATATTCGTCAGAAACGCAGAACTTGATGTTCGTTCCGCCGAGGTCCACGCCAACGCTGAGTAATTTGCCGCCCATGTCCCTCTTCAGTTTCGTCTGTCGATTTGCCTGCCTGCCGCGCCCACGCGCGATCAGGCTACTATCGACCAATTAGGGCAAAAGGAGGAAAGTGCCCTTCGTAGGCATCTATTATTCCTCCCGCTCATACAAAGCTCATTGGCCAACAAATCCTTCGAATAAGAGCGAATTGCTTCGACCTTGTGCGAATTCGATTTGGATTTTCGGTTTATATATCTTTTGAATGAAGAAAGTCAAGAGCAAATTCGATCTCGTCCCATCCGGATGGCTAGGCTAGGGTAAATAACGCCAAAACCAGAGGTTAGGCCGTTGAGCAGTCAATTCCGCGGGGACATTGAGCGCTACGAACTAGCTTGACGCCGTGCGCAGGCGCGTTCTGAAATACGGCGAGATAATCCGGGGGTCCCTTGAGATGGAGGAATGTGCTCGGTGAAGCATGATTCAAGAGGATTGGATCTGCGGTGGCGGTGGCTGTTGAACGTCCGGACGCGCATCCGGGTGCCCCTGATCGAGAATCTCTTGGGCTGAAGCTTTATTGAGGTGATGGTCAATCGTACAGAGTGGAACTACACTGGATTCATCTCGAAAGCTAGAGAAAGGGATATGAAGATGTCTAAAGGTGACTTGAAACTGCACGAGCCTAAAGGGAAGGTTCAGTCCGCTTCGGCCGTGGCGCCTAACGCGATATCGCCAATGGTCGACGGGATGATGGGCGAGGAAAGGCGCGCGCAGATCCTTCAAATCGTCAGGAGGGAAGGCCGTGCAAAGGTCAACGAGCTGGCCAGCCTGTTTAACACCTCGGAAGTCACTATCCGCATCGATCTGAATGAACTGCATCAGCGCGGGCTGGTGCTGCGCTCACATGGGGGGGCTGTGCTCCCGGATACCATCCTCCGCGAGTCGCCGGTGCAAGAGCGGCTTAAGGCGCACTCCGAGGAGAAGCGGCGCATCGGCGCGAAGGCAGCTTCGCTCATCAAAGAAGGGGAGACCATCATCCTCGATTCCGGCACGACCACACTAGAAATTGCCCGAAATATCAAGAAGAAGCAGGGGCTGCAGATCATCACCAATGGAGTCAATATCGCTGTCGAACTGCTGGACGCGCGAGCCGCGCAAATCTTCATCGTCGGAGGCACACTGGGGAGAGATTCGGCGTCGATCACCGGGCGCTTTACAGAGGATATGTTAGATCAATTCTCCGCCGACAAGCTGTTTCTCAGTGGAGCTGGATGTGACCCGGACTTCGGGATCAGCGGTGCCTACGTAGAAGAGACGATGGTGAATAGGGCAATGATGCGGATTTCCCGGGAAATCATCCTGGTTGCCGACGCCAGCAAGTTCACGAAACGCAGCATGGCGCGTATCGCTCCATTTTCAGAGATCGATACCGTCATTAGCGACACCAGTCTCCGCGAAGAGATTCAGGAGAAGCTGCGCTCGATGGGATGCAATCTGATTCTGGTGTAGTGGGCACTGCTGGGATAAGAGCTGCGTGCATTGGAGTGGCACCTAATCTGTAAGTAGGATTGGATTCACGCTACTCATCAGGCCCCATCCGGAGGGATATCGAAGCTAACCAATTTGGTACGGAAGCCGCGCGTGCGATATACCCCGTAAGCGATTCCGGCAGACATCCATACAGTGCCCAGCACTAACGCTGGACGGCTGAGATGAATCCAGATGAAGCCGCAAATCAAGAACCCGAGGGTCGGTACGACCAGGTTGCTTAGAGTTCTGGTCGTCCCTTGCCGCCAAAGATGGATGAAAGACGCGGCATTGACTCCCATGAAGCCAATGAAGGCGCCGAAATTGAGTGCCTGCGCACCGATTTCATAGGCCCCTCCACCTAGTCGTCCGGCGAAGAACTCGAGAATACCGGCTCCGACAAGCGCAAGAGATCCTACCAACATAATGTTGTTGCGTGGAATGCGGTGCTTAGGTTCGATTGCGCCGAAGAACGAGCCTGGTAGCGCGTTCCCTCGCCCCATGCCATAGAGGAGCCGTCCGGCGGCGAGCTGCGAGCCCATACCGGAACCGATGTTTGCCACTAGCAGGGTAAAGTTGATGATTTGGAAGAGAATGGCGCCACCTACCCGGCGTGAAACCAAGGCAAAAGCCGACTCGACCTGATCGCTGGGGAACGGTTTTGATCCCCAGACGAGTTGTGCTGCATACACTTCGAGTCCGGACAGAAGGCCTGTAATCAAGCAGACCAGAACAGTGGCAAGAAGAATGTTGCGTCGCGGATTCTCAACCTCCTCGGATAGCGTGGAGACTGCATCGAAGCCGATGTAGGTGAGTACAGCCACAGAGGTACCTGCAAAGGTATTCGCCCAATGAAACGCAGCCGGATCGTAGATGGGATGGGTGAAGAATCCGGGATCCTGGTGAAGGTGCCATAACGAGCGGATCACACTACCAAGGAACAGGATGACTACGATCACCATGCCGGTGCACAGAGCCTCGTTCACCCGCGCAGAGGTCTTGATTCCACGTAGGTTCAACCAAGTAAAAAGCGCTGCAAAGATCGGAATCCAGACATAGAAAGAAAGGCCCGGAAGAATATTCATCGCCGCCTTGGCGCAAAAAGCGATACAGATCAGCGGGCCCAAAATATAATCCATCACCATACTCCAGCCGACGATGTACCCGAAGGCAGAGTGTATTTCCTGGCCTACATATGTGTAAGCTGAGCCGGCGCTGGGATAGACCCGCGCCATGCGGCCATAGCTGATGGCCGTGAACAGCATGGCGATCATGGCGAAAAGAATGGTCGTGACGACGTGGCCATGTGCTTTGTTGCTGATCACACCGTAAATCCCCATCGGCGCGGTCGGCTGCACCATCACCATTCCAATGATGACAAGGTTCCAAAGTCCTAGCGTTCGTTGCAGGCGAACTGCCCCATCGCCAGAGGATCCTGATGCGGAGTTTCTTTGATTCTGCACATTCATGGTAGGTCCCCTAGAAGATTAATCGTCGATAGGGCCATCGTAATGCCGATAGTTGGATTGGCGTTTCGTCGGACCTAAGGTTGTGATGAAAACTTGGCCCAAGGGCCAAGAAACGATACCATTGAATTCCTCAACGTGCGGCGACGGCAGCAACCGGCGTGATGGTTTCCGAAGCGACGTTCCAACCGTCGAGTTGCACGATGGGCGCGGCGACGGTATTATCCGGGAGCAACGCGGTTAATGTGCGCGACTCTCCCGGCGCCAGCTCGATCCAGTTGTCGGACCAGAGAACTGGGGCAATCAGACCACCTGACGGGGTGCGGGCGGCAGCACGAATCTGAAAGGCCAACGCGGTGGATTGGTTTTCGAGATACACGCGAATCTCGCGTCCGCGTGGCGTGTTCTCGATCTCGGCGTGAGAAAGAAGCTTGGCCGGCGGCAGGCTTCTGAGCGCGGTAAGGTCTTCGAGGCGTCTCGCAGGAGTGGTATTAGGGCCGGTTTTTTCCCAATCAAAGGTAGTAAGCGTGCCGGGCACCCAATAGAAGTTGCGGCTGAGGACACGGCCGCTGGCATCCGACAGGGTCAGGTCGATGAAGAAGACGCGATCGGCGCCAGCATAGAGACTATCGGGGATCGTGAACACGCGCTGCGAACTATCGACGCCCGCATCGACCGTGGTCTCGGAACTGAGTAACTCTTTCCACGCCAGGTTGTAAACATGGACGCTGGCATGAAGTCCAGGAGCACGCTCATAGGTGCTGTTCACCACCACGATCGAACGGTCGTCGTAAGAATACTGAATGTGCAACGGCTCGCAGGCCTTTTTGGTCCCGAAGTATCCGGCATCGGCGTCTAGGTAGTAATCGTAGAGGTGCCAGATCATGGAGGGCCATGCGTTGTTCAGCATGTGCTGAATCACGCCGGTGGCAAAGTACTTGTTCTTATTGAAGGCCTCGAACATGGCGCGCTCGGAGTCGTAAGCCATGGTATTTGCCATACGCTCGTACTCGGCGGAGGAATGTGGCTTGCCGTAGATGGCTTCCATGGCCTGATTGATGACCTTGAGTGTGGTGTACTTTCTGCTGCGGCCGTTATGAAAGTTCCATATGGGGGTGGGCGGCCATGCCTCCGGACCGGGAAGGAACTTCTCGCGGCTGGCAAGAGATGGAATGTCAAGGCCTGTACCGGTTTCGGTATTGAAGCCGAACGCGCCGCCGTACTGCTTGTCCACATACCAATAGCTGGGCGCGACATAATCATAGGGCCCGTTCATCTTCACCCCGGTTGGACCCGCTTGACCAGACCTGGCCCCGGCCGACGCCAGCACGGGGTTGGGCCAGTGGGTCTCGGACTCGACCTTCAGGTAGGCATTTTCTACATCGGGCGGCGGAGCATGATCGCTGCCGTTCAGCCATACCAGCAGGCTGGCGTGATGGCGCAGCCGCAGCATTTGCGAGCGCAACGAGGCAGTGGCAATGGTCAGATCCTCCGGGGTCCACTTGTCCCAATACTCCCAATTCTGACAACAGGCCCAACCTGGCATCACCAAAATGCCCTGCTCGTCGGCCAGATGAAAGAACTCATCAGACTCGAGCTTGCCCTCCAGGCGAATGGTGTTGAGATTCATGTCTGTGACCAAACGGAACTGGTCGCGAAGGCGGCTATCGTCCTCGCGCAACAGCATGTCCTGCGTCCAGCTCCCGCCGCGAATCAGAAGCGGTTTGCCGTTCACGCGGAACAGGCGGCTGCCACTGATTGCGGTAAGCTCCGAGGTCATCTCGCGAAACCCGAAATCCACGCTCTGCTCATCCGTAACCTGGCCCTGCACCGTAAACCCGACCGTCAGACGTTCCAGATGCGGCTCGCCCATCTGCCGCGGCCACCAGGGCTTAGGATTTTGAATACGCAGTTGCGGATACGCCTCCGGAGTAAAGACCATGGTACGGTCTTCATGCGCCGTCAACTCGACCGGCTGCTCGAAGTAGACTCCGGCCGCCAAACCTGTCGCCACACCCTTCACCGTGTGATTGGTCGCGTTGTGCAACTCGGCGTATACGGTCAGGTCCGCAACGTTCAGCGCGCTATCGCGAAAGTGCGTGACCGCCAGCGGCGAACGCACGGTGACTGCGCCCGTCGTAACCAGATCGACCCTGCCCCACAATCCCATATCCTTGTCCGGCGGATAAGGATTCTGATCCATCCAGTTGACGCCCAGATCGTTCTCCGTGGGCGCAAAGGTCTCCACTGCCAGCACATTCTCTTTGCCAGGGTTAAGATACTCCGTCACGTCGAAGTCGTAGGTCCGGTAGGCACCGGCAATGGCTTTCGTATCCGCAACCTTGCGGCCGTTCATCCACAGATCGGCGCGATAGTTGATGCCACCGAAATGCAACCAGTATCGCTGCTCATTCGGCGAAGCGGCGGGGGCCGTGAACTCGGTGCGATACCACCAACCACAGCGGTAAGGACTGTCCTGCGGCATCCGCAGTGTCATAAAGTTCTGTTCAATGGGATACTCCGTCCCTGGAATCTGGCGCAGGTTCATGCCAAAGTAGGGATCCGGAAATACTCCGGCGGCGACCTGCGCGGCCAATACGGTGCTGGGTACGGAGGCTTTCAGCCAGCCACTGACCGAGAATCCATCCGCGGAGATCGAGTCGCCAGCGGCCTGCAGCTTGCAAGCCGATTGCACGCTCCAGCCATCGCGAAGGGGCGTTACGGTTCCGGCTCTAAGAGCTGCGGGCAACGCCAGTGACGCGATAAGGCAGAACACGATCTTTTTGCACACAGGCTCCATAGTTCTTTCCTCCATAGAAGGAACTTTCAAGCCACGATTGCGGACCATTCTTCCTAGTTGCGCTCCCGCCTGTGTCCGCAGCGAAGGCAATGAAAGAGATCAAAACATACTGCTAGGCGTGGACGGGGATAATCGGTTTGCGCAGTCAACGCAACGAGACCTTCGCTCCCGCCAACTTCGTAATCGGTTGTCCATCGCTCGCCTCGACTACCACACCAGCGCCTGACACCTGGGCATACCGAATGGTGAGCCCATGCTGGGCTGCGATTTTCACATTCCGCAACACCAGGCCAGAGACGGGCGATTCCGGCAAACCAAGAATCTCTCCTGCGGAGAGGCCGCCCTGAGCTGTCACATTTTCGATCGTAATGTCATGAAAGTGGGGTGTGAGCCTCGTAACGGGCTCCTTAGTTTCGCCATCCGCAGAAGTGCCGCTTTGGGTAAGGTGTGTTTCCGTCGAGGAGTATTCGTAGATGTTCAATGCGGTCTTCACGCCATTCATGTCAAGGTCACGGAAAATCAGAGGACCGACGTCACTACCGCGATCGCGATTTGACTTTATACGGATCCCATTGTTCGTTCCTTTGAAATGAATACGCTCGGCACGAATATTCCTGGCCCCTCCCGCTAATTCGCTGCCAACTGACAGACCGTGACCATACAGAAAGGTGCAATCGGTGATGGTTATGTCGTGGCTTGGCCTGTCCGGTCCAGGAGAGCCAGGCATACCCGACTTGATTGCGATGTCATCGTCGCCAACGTCAGCAAGAACATGATCGATTCGCACATTTGATGATGAAAATGGATCGATAGCATCTGTATTCGGCGAGGGGATAGGCGCCAGGACTTTGATATTCCGAATAAGCACATCGTCCGAATAGTAGGGGACCAGCTGCCAATCTGGAGAGTTCTGAATCGTGATTCCTTCGACCAACACATGCTTGCAGTGATCGAAGACGACCAGCCTCGGCCGGACCCATACATCGTCCATAGCCCCCTTCTTCTGCCACCACGCCTTTCCCGCCCCATCAATTACGCCTTCCCCTCGAATCGCAACATTCGAGGCATCGGTCGCACTCACAAGCGATTGCCGGCCGGGTTTACGGAATTCTGTCTTAGGTGGGTAGTCCACCTGATCGGAGGACCCAAGAAGCGTGGCGTCTTTATCGAGCCAAAAAGTAATATTGCTCTTCAGCACTATTGGAGCGCTGAGATATGTTCCTGCTTCTAGCCGGACAGTGCCGCCGCCTCGCTGTTCGCACACATCGATCGCCTCCTGAATCGCGGTCGTATCTTTGGTGATGCCGTCGCCCTTGGCACCGTACACACGTGGATTGCAGTTGGCAGATGAACCGTGCGCGGTTGCAGAAGTGGCTGCGAAGGCTGCCGCAACAGACAGTGAAAACAAAAGGTGCACAAACGTCCATCTCCATCGAGCCATTGGGACTCCTCGCAAACAGATGGTTGAATTTTCCAAAATCACAATCCGCGCAGCGAGACTTTTGCTCCCGCCAACTTCGTAATCGGTTGCCCATCGCTCGCTTCGACCTCCACATCCGTGCCTGACACGTCGGCATACCGGATGGTCAGTCCATGCTTAGCCGCGATTTTCACATTCCGCAAAACCAAGTCGGAGACAGGCGCTTCCGGTAACCCGAGAATTTCTCCTCCCGAAAGACCACCCTGAGCTGTCACATCTTCGATCGTAATGTCATGAAAGTGGGGCGTGAGTTGGGTAACGGGCTGCGCTGTTTCGTCATCCGTAGAAGGACCCTTCTGGGTGAGGCGTGTTTCCATACCGGAGTACTCGTAGATATTCAATGCAGTTTTCACGTTCTTCATGTCGATATCGCGGAAGATAAGGGAATGTACGTCGCCGCCGCGATCGCGATTCGACTTTATGCGTATCCCATTGTTTGTTCCCATGAAATGAATCCGTTCGGCCAGGACATTGCTTACCCCACCTGCAACATCGCTGCCCACCGACAGACCATGGCCATGCAGGAAGGTGCAATCTGTAATCGTGATGTTGTGGCTTGGCTTATACGGCCAAGTTGAACCTGGCTCACCGGACTTGATTGCAACATCATCGTCGCCCACATCAGCCAGGACATGATCGATGCGAATATTCGACGATGAGAAAGGGTCGATGGCGTCTGTATTGGGAGAGTTCGCAGGCGCCAGGATCTTCACCTCGCGAATGGTCACATTGTCAGAATCAAAAGGAACCAAATTCCATCCTGGAGAGTTCTGAATCGTGATGCCTTCCACCAGCACATACTTGCAGTGGTCGAAAATGATTAACTTTGGTCCAGGACTATCTCTTTCGATCTCATCCTCTCTCAACCACCAAGCCGCTCCCGATCCGTCGATGACGCCTTCTCCACGGATGGTGACATTTGTTGCGTCAGTAGCGCTGACGAGAGGCTGCCTGCCTGGTTGATAGAACTCGGCTTTGGGCGGGTAGTCTGCATGATCTGAGGATCCGAGAAGTGTTGCGCCCCTATCGAGTTGCAGCGTGATGTTGCTCTTCAGTACGATCGGGGCGCTGAGATACGTCCCTGCATCGAGCCGAACAGTGCCGCCGCCTCGCCGTTCGCACACATCGATCGCCTTCTGAATCGCAGCCGTATCTTTGGTGATGCCGTCGCCCTTGGCGCCGTACACACGTGGATTGCAGTTGGCGGATGAACCGTGTGCGTTTGCAGAAGTAGTCGTGAAGGCTGCCGCTACAGCCAGCGTAATCAGAACATGCACGAACAACAATTGGCGTCGGATCATTGAGACTCCTCACAAACAGATGGCTTATTTTCAAAGATCGTAATCAGCGCAGCGAGACTTTTGCTCCCGCCAACTTCGTGATCGGTTGCCCATCGGCGGCCTCGACCACCACGCCCGTGCCTGTTACGTCGGCGTATCTGATCGTCAGTCCATGTTGAGCACTGATTCTTACATTGCGCAGAACCACGCCGGTAATGGGCACTTCCGGCAGCCCCACAAACGCTCCAGCCGATTTGCTGCCCGTCGCAGTCACGTTTTCCAGCGTGATGTCATGAAAATGCGGGGTGAGTCGTGTAACGGGCTGCACCGCTTCTCCATCGGGTGCCAGAACGTTCGGATAGTACTCGCTGATAATCAGTGCGTTATTCACATCCTTCATGTCGATGTCGCGGAAGATCAGAGGGCCCACGTCGTTGCCGCGGTCGCGGTTCGACTTCACGCGAATACCATTGTCCGTGCCTTCGAAGTGGATACGCTCGGCCCGAATGTTCCTGGCCCCGCCTGCAAGTTCGCTGCCCACCGACAGGCCGTGGCCGTGCAGGAAGGTGCAATCGGTAATGGTAATGTCGCGGCTCGGGTCATCCGGCCCCGGTGAGCCGGGCATACCCGACTTGATCGCAATGTCATCGTCGCCTACGTCGGCAAGAACATGATCGATCCGTACATTCGAGGATGAGAACGGGTCGATTGCGTCCGTGTTCGCAGAGTGGGCAGGCGCTAGAATCTTGACGTTCCGAATGGTCACGTCGTCCGAGTAGTAAGGAACCAACTGCCAATCTGGAGAGTTCTGGATCGTGATTCCTTCTACCAGCACATGCTGGCAGTGGTCGAAGACAACCAACCTCGGCCGGGGATCCGCGGTAGACATTTTCACAGTTGATCCGACATGCTCGGGCACCATGATCCACCACCAAGTCGCCCCCGCCCCATCGATTACGCCTTCTCCTTTGATCACAACATTCGATGCATTGGTTCCACTCACAAGCGCCTGCAGGCCGGGTTCACGGAACTCGGTCTTAGGCGGGTAGTCTGCATGATCCGAGGATCCGAGAAGTGTTGCGCCCCTATCGAGTTGCAGCGTGATGTTGCTCTTCAGTACGATCGGGGCGCTGAGATACGTACCTGCATCGAGCCGGACAGTACCCCCGCCTCGTTGTTCGCACACATCGATCGCCTTCTGAATCGCAGCCGTATCTTTAGCGACGCCGTCGCCCTTGGCGCCGTACACACGCGGATTGCAGTTGGCAGATGAACCGTGTGCGTTTGCAGAATTAGTCGTAAAGGCTGTTGCTACAGCCAGCGTAATCAGAAGGTGCACGAACAACAATCGCCGTCGGATCATTGAGACTCCTCACAAACACATGCTTGATTTCGAAAACATCATAGAGACGATGAAAAGGCCGCACCACTCCGCTCAAGATACTCTGCACTTCACGGAACAACTTGTAGAAGGGAGATACTGAATTCTCCCTCAAATGAGGAACCGGGATTGCTCTCTAGACGCAGTTCGGGATTCTCTGGCCGCTGTTTCTTCGACGGACGTCCTACCACCGAGGTCAGTGCCTGTAGTCCGGAGCCCCCTTCGAGCCTGATATATGGGCAATCCTTCACTTTGAGTCCAATTCCCGACGTTGCGGTGAGCTCTGCCCGGCGAGTAGCCTTGACACCTGTTATATCGGAACTGCCGAGATCGCCTGACCACACGCCTAGAATGGCCGCGGCCTTTTCATTCGGGTAAGCATCCAGCGGACCGAGTCCAAGCCACCGCAGATGGTTCATCCCGGGCGCAGTGCGGATGGTCATTCCTACAAACGGAAGCCATTTCGCTTGCACCTGGGGTTGAATGGAATAGTGAATTGAGAGCACCCCATCACGGTGGACTAGGTAGGAATATGAAGCCACAAAATGGTCATCTTGATCGACAATATGGTCCGCCACGGCTTCAATCCGCACCTCATCCGCAGTCTCCGCTACGTGCCACGAGCGAACGACAGTATGATACTGATTTAGGTCCGGTAGATTTCTTTTCCCCCCTTCCACATTAACAATGATCTGTTCTGTCGAATTCAAAGGTCGCCAGATTGTGGTTTGTGTATCGGTAATGACCGGCACACCATTGAGCGAAGCAGCGGTCAGCTGGGCTGACTGAGGATTGAATTTGTAAGTCACGGCCCCGGCCTGAACCACTAAGTCTTTTCCCGAATGTACGCTCAAGGCACCAGCCTCTCGGGTAATAGGGAGCATTGCGTCAATCTGTGGCGAAAGCTCAACCGTACGACGCGTTATCTCTGATCCATCAGCGCGCTCAAAGGTGAACCATACATAGTACGTCGCTCCAGAGCGAATCTCATTCACTTTGTTTACGCGAAGGTCAAGCCATGCTGTCGCGTGCGGCTGTCCCGCCATCGATGTCGTGCCACGGTCTAGTTCGCGATCATCCTCCATGAGACGCCAACTTATCTTGATTGTGTTGAGATCTGTAAAGTCGAAGTCATTCTGTACCGGGATTCGGACAGAAGCTTGTCCTGGCACAAATGCCACTTTGTCAATACCCGGGTACACTTGCGCATAGACGGCCTTCGTCTCCCAGTAGTCCCGCTGCGGCTCACGGTATGACCCCACGATCCCATCGATGCCGTCTGGGTTCAGTTCAAGCACCGAGGTCTTGCCACCTCCAGGTATGTCACGCGTAACCTGCAATCCCTGATCAGCCCACATCCAGATCGCGCCGCCAGCCCCTGCAGGATGCTTCGTCAGGGCCTTCCATCGATCTTCCAGGCCGCCAAAACCGTCGGTGCCGTAAGCGTGGGTATACTCGGTCGTTACAACCGGCCTAGTCGATCGGCCAGCCAACTCGTCATAGTGCGCAGCAGTGTAATAGTGTGGCGCAAGAATATCGATCTCGGGGGGTAGCCACTCATCTCCCGACCCCGGCATCAATACAGGACGGGTGGGATCCAACCCCTTTACCGCGCGGATTGCCGCCAGGTGCAGCGATGTCAAAGGATCTTCATTTCCGACTGACCAGATAATGACCGATGGATGATTGATGTCTCGGAAAACGGTCTCATATGCACGGAGCATCGCTGCACTCGCAAAGGATGGATCATTCATGTCGCGGCCCATTGGCACTTCATCAACGACATACATCCCCATTTGATCGCAGAGATCCAGAAAGCCCTCAGCAGGCGGGTAGTGTGAGGCGCGGATGAAGTTAATGTTCGCCGCCTTCATGAGCGTGATATCCTGTAGCCAGTTTGCCGGAGTCGTCGCGCGACCGACATCTGGATACTCGTCGTGCCGGTCCACCCCACGCAGTTTGATCGCCTGCCCGTTCACACGGAATATGCCACCGGCAGTCGAGACTTGCCGGAACCCAAAAGTCCTTGTGCGCGTATGAGAGACCTGGCCATCCTCCGCTAGATCTACACGCAATGTGTAGAGGTTTGGCGTTTCTGCGGTCCAACGCAGCGGACCCCGCACGTGCATGGAAACGCTGACATCGCGATCTTGTCGCTCCG
Organism: uncultured Acidobacteriaceae bacterium; assembly: GCA_963751285.1. Lineage (GTDB taxonomy): Bacteria > Acidobacteriota > Terriglobia > Terriglobales > Acidobacteriaceae > Telmatobacter. The sequence goes on from CAVVUE010000032.1 coordinate 56,097, forward strand.
TTCCAGGGGGAGTCGTGATCGTAACCCTGGAACTCTGAATCTCCTCCCCGTCCTTGCCCAACAACACCAGAAGCAAGTCGTACGGTTTAGCCCCGTCGAAACGTGGCAGCGAATCCCCAACCATCACCCGAATATTCAGATCGGCATCCTGGAACTGATTGTCGAACACAGTCTGCACATCCACTCGATCGATCCAGCGAATCTTGGGCATTGTCTCAAGAGAGACGTCTCTGTAGATTCCGCCGAGCGCCCAATCATCATTCATGTCGAGACTCTCGCTGGTAATCTGCCTAACTCTAACTGCCAAGATATTCTCGGCGCCGAGCTTTAGCTCCTTTGTCACATCGAATGCAAAGCTTGTGAATCCGCTGTCATGCCGCCCAAGTGACTTCCCGTTTAACCAGACTTCTGCCGAATCCCATACTCCGCCAAAGTGCAACAGCACCCGCTTGTCCATCCATGTGCCGGGCACTGTGAACCGATGGAGATAGAAGCCCTGGCTCGCCTGTCCTTTGAACGATCCATACTGCGGCGACTCAAAACCATCAAGGGCCCAGTTCGAAGGTACCGTGATCGGCACGAATTGCGTTGCATCGTAATTGGGCAGATAGAAATTGGCCAATTGATCAGCCGCAGCATCGGTGGGCGCGAGTGCGAATTGCCACGTCCCATTCAGTAGAACTGTAGTATTTGGGACCATGTCTTGCGAGAAAGAAAACAGTGGAATTAGGGTAAGCAGGGCCAAAATCAAAGAACTGCGCAGAACGTGCAATTCACGGAAATTCACGGTCTTACCCTTCCTCCGCAACACGAAACGATTGGACTGTTGCTCCCTTGCGGAGCATACGCGTTTACGAGTAGCAAGGTGCAAGGCGTCCGTCATGCGATGGCCGCCGCTGACGCAGCGCTACTCATCTTCAAGAAATTCCTCAGATTGCTACCGCGCAATCCCATGTTTTCCTCGTCTCGCAATGTTTCTGTTTATGTTCTCGATGCGAAGATTGCAGTCGTTTCCCTACAATGTCCTGCTATCAATTCTGGGTATGTAAACACCTCGCCCGCCCAAGAAACAGGCAGGCGAGGTGAATCGGTTAGAAGGTGAACTTAACGATACGCCAAAAAGCTTGACCTGCTCTGCGTTGTATGTCTTTCACGGCGTAAAGCTCAGAACACGATGCGTGCTCCCAACTGCACCACCCTCGGAGTGGCCGTCTCTCCCGTGATGTAGCCGAAAGAACTGGAGGTGGCGCTAGTACTCGGCGCCGAGAAGAACGGGTGGTTGAGAGTGTTAAACGTCTCGAAACGAAATTGCAGGTAGGCCTTCTCCGAGAAATGGAAGTTCTTCAGCATCGACGAATCCAACTGGTTCCAGCCATCAGCGCGTACGTTATCAAACGTTCTTGGCAGTGTCCTATAGTGATTGGAATACTGACCGTTGAAAAACACTGTGCCATCGCATGGCTGCGATCCAGATACCGTGCAGCTGGTACCGGTTCCTGTGACGAACACGCTGGGCGCATTCGTTAGCGCCGGATTGCCCGAGCCCGCAGGACTCGTGTTCCGCGGTTGGCTGTGAATATTGCTAACCGACATCCCTGGCTGGAACGGGATATCCGACCCGAAGTTGATTGGAAGACCAGTCTGGAATTGATAGATCCCGTTCAGCACCCAACCGCCGGCGATCTCGTCCGCTAGCTTACCACCGCCCAGACTAAACAGCTTGCCGCGGCCGAAGGGCAGTTCGTAGACCCCACCAATCGTGAAGTGATGTCTGTAATCCTCATTGGGTGATATTCCGCGGTAGAGCTTCGTGTCCTCGGAGTTATTGTAGACATCCTGCTCGATCATCTTCGAGAAGTTATAATTTGCCGTTAGCGTTAGGCCATGCTGTGCGCGCTGCTCGACGTGCACCATCCCGCTCTCGTAAAACGACTGCCCATTCGTTAATTGTTCCTCGTTGATGGAGGCGCTGCCAAACGCCGGAAACGGTACCAGCAGATTACTGAGGGAGGTTGTAGCACCGTTGTAGCTGCTGTTACCGTTGGGGAGTAAACCCGCAAACGGGTTAGCGACAGCGGTGCTCAATGCCGTCGCAAGATTCTGATCCCGGTAAGGATTCGTTGTCAGGTATTGTAGCTCAGTGGCGTTGATGTTCCGCGAGCTGACCGGCAGATGCACGGCGTGGTTACCTTCGTAAATTACTTCAACTAGCGTCGTGCCCGTAAGCGCCTGCTGCACATCAAGGGTCCAGCGCTCCGAGTACTCATCGTGTTCAACTGGATCAAAGTAGCTGATCGTCGAGGGCGAGCCAAGATACGTGTTCGCTCCCAGCGACGCGCCCGCCGGCCGCACGAACCCGCTCGGAAATGGATTATCCAGCGTGCTGAGGTTTGTGAAGTAATTGTTGTTCGTTGCCTGATACGACGTCGTTGCGCTGAAGCCAGCGGAGTAGCTATTGCCTTGAAGCGATTGCGGCAATACGAAGGCGCCGAAACCGCCGCGTACCACTGTCTTGTTGAGCCACGCAGGACTATAGGAGAAACCGACGCGCGGGCTCCAGAAGCCGGTCTTGTTCTGTATCTGGTATGGCGCGCCCCAGTCCGAGCTTGGGAAGGTTAGTCCGCCCAGCGCGTTGATGCTGCTCACGGTCACAGTGGTGTTGTTCTTGGTCACTGTGGTGGGAATGAAGGCCGTCGCCGCCGCCGAGGCGGAGTTCACCGCACTTGGGTTGAAGCCGCTTTCCGTGCGCCCGAACTTTTCGCCATAGGGCGTGTCGATATCAAATCGTATACCGAGGTTTAGCGTCAGGTGCTTGTTCACCCGCCAGTCGTCTTGAACAAACGATCCGATGTAGTCGCCGCGATAGTCACCCAGCGCATTAATACCGAACGAGCCCGAGGTTGGCAGGCCGTATTCGAACGACGCCAGATCGCCGCCGAACGGTTGTGCCGAACAGCTTGTCCCGCACGTCACAAAGCTATTTCCAAATGTGAAGCTGCCCGAGGAGGAAGTAAAGGTCTGGATCTTCTGCCGGTATGTCCGCCCATCAAAGCCAATTTTCAGCGTATGCCTGCCCACTGATTTCGTCATGTTGATGAAGATCTGGTAGACGTTTGACGGATCGAGAGACTGCGTCTTGCTATCACCCTCGCCATAGATGCTGCTGCTATTGAAGGATATGTTGGGCAGAGTCACGAGGTTGCTTGCGCTCACCATACTGGCAGGAAATCCTACGGAAGTGGGACTGTACATGTTCGCAGGCGAACTATGCACTTCTAGGAAGTTATTCCAGTTGAGACGCACATCGAATACTGTTGTAGGATTCATCGTAAAGACATTGTCCAGCACCGCTCCATCGTTACCGCGGAAAAGGACGTTTTCAGTGCTGTGGTTTCCGAAGAGATCATTCCCCCCGTTCACCGATTGGTTGTGCCGAAAGTCGAAGAACATATGATCGCGCGCGCTCAGGTTATAGTCCAGCCGCCCAAATTCGGTGCTGTAACGCTGATAGCTGGGTGCGTTGCTGTTGTAGTTGTTCTGGTTCGTGATCGGAGATACTCCGGATGTGGTGTTCGGTTCGGGGTAAAGCTTCAAATAAGCGGCGGCAATCGGGTCAATAGTGATGCCGGCATTCGCTAAGCTCGCGCAGTGACTCGACTTGTTGGTCAAACAGTTGTTCGGAACGGGCGTGCGCGTGAACGCACCGCCGCTCAAGGTGCCTGTATTCGGCTCATAGAGTTGGTAACTGGATCCCCCTGCGAGCAACGCCGAGAAGTCTCCCTCCTTCTCCGCGTCCGTGGGCACGGTCACTATGGTCGTTGCCGGGGTCAAAGCATTGATTCGTTCCCAGGCAAAGAAGAAGAACAACTTATTTTTGCCATTGAAGACTTTGGGAATCCAAATCGGCCCGCCCGCAGTGAGACCATACTGGTTGTAGTGGGCAATAGGTATCGGCGTAACCGGCGTGGTCCGGCCATTGAAATAGAGATTCGCTGTCATATTCGTGGGCTGCGTGAACTCGTAGGCGGAGCCATGCAACTGGTTGGTGCCCCCCTTAGTGACCTGATCGATCGCGCCACCGAGGGAGTGCCCGATGGACGCATCGGTGCTGAATACTTGCACCGCGACTTCTTGCACTGTGTCCTCCGTTGGGACGAACGCCGCTCCTCCGTTTGCGCCTCCACTCATCTGCGTGTCCGCCGCGCCATCCAACAGGATCTCGCTGTCATTAGCGTGCGTTCCGCCTATGCTCCAGGAGTTCAACGTACCGGGCGAGTAGGCCGGCACTTGCTCTGGTTGCGAGGTCGGGTGGACACCAACCGAAAGTTCGGCCAGTAGCGGCGGGGAGTACCCGTTGATGGGCAGACTCGCTACCGACTCGGCGGGGATCACATCCCCGATGGATCCATTCGCCTGGTTCAGCAGCGGCGCTGCGCTCGTTACCGTCACCGTCCGGCTCTCACTGCCCAGCGTCAGGGCCAGGTTGATCATCGGGTGCTCTTGCGCCTGCAGCACGATGCCGCTTCTCGTCAGGGCTTGAAACCCGGCCTTTGTAACCGTGATCGAATAGTTTCCAGGCAGAAGGAAGGGCACCACATACTGTCCGACGCTATCGCTCGTCGTCCGGTTGATCGTTCCAGTGCGTGTTTCCAGCACCACAATGCTGGCTCCCGGCACAACCGCTCCGCTCGGATCAACAACAGTACCGCTGATGGTTGCACGGAACTCCTGCGCAAATGCTCCCGCCGAAAGCAGCAGACCGCAGATCAGCAGAGAAAGCAAACTTGTGACTGTCTTGCAAATGCCAACCTGCGATTTAGCCATTGCCGCCGGTTGCTGGTCATGGCCGGTGGCGCGATGCGGGACCGCACTGGACCGATCTGCCTGCTCATCTACGACTAACTGCCTCATTGAAACCTCCATAGCGGTTCTGTTTTGCTTCGGTTCTAGGAACATCCCATCCTTAACCTAACGCCTCTACCGCTGCTACTGGTTTTGGCCAATTGAATCCTTCAAAATCACGCGGTTTGCTTTGATTTCATTCGAATTCATTTGGATCAACGCTTTATATCTCTTCGTAATGGAAATGTCAAGAATTATTTCGCGCTTGTCCTGGTTACGTCGCTCTGACGATTGCAAATAAAGGCAGGAAAAAAGCTTAACAACGATTTTGGTTTTTCCAGTTAGGTAGGAAGACGGATTACTTTGCGGATGAGCTTGGGCTCAACTCTCAAGACGGAAGAAGACCTCCGCGAGATCTCATCTGCTATGTGCAGGGGACGATATTTGTCCAACTCAACTGAGTCTGTAATGCCCCCACATCGTGTCGTTTCTGGTCAAATTGACGTGGCCCCGGCTTAGCGGCGCGAGGTACGGCAGGAACTTCACATCATTCTGGCAGAGCCGTGCGGTACCTGGATCGCGCGCACCAGCTAAGCCTTTGGTCTATCTCGGTTTTAACTGATTCAAGTTCAGCGACTTAACGAACTTTTTGCCTGGAGGCATCTGCCCCTTGGCGCACGATTTTGGTCGCTCCGTTAACTGATCCCCCTGCAGCCGAACACTGTCCCGATATACCAAGAGCCCAACCGGCATCAGACCGGTTGCTTTGAGCGACATTTTCTCTTGGAATCAAGTGCTTAGAATTGATCATCTTGTGATGATTAACACCAAGGCAAACTCGCACCAAAATGTAGCAACAACCGGATTTCGCAATCGCTCGCTCGACGCGAACGGCAAAAAAAGAGCTTGATCCTTGACTTTTCCATTTCGAAGAGATATAAACTCTAAATTCGAATCACTTCAAACGAATTCAAAGGTATTCGATTATTTCAGAAAGATTCCATTCGCCAGTAGGACGGAGTAACGACGATGCAAAGCTTTCGTTATCAAATGTTGCGCGAGATCTACGAACAACCTGCGGCGCTTCGCCGCACTCTGGAGCTTTATCTGGATGGCAAGAACCTGGAGCCAGAAGTGGCCAGCTTGCTGGCGGATTGGCCAGACCCGGAGGGTGAAATCCTGATCGCCGGCAGCGGCTCCAGTCTCCATAGTGGACTGGCCGCGAAGATCTTCCTCGAGGATCTGTGCGGCTTGGCCGTTGATGTCGAGTATTCCAACGAATACGTCTACCGCGGAGGCAACAATCTGCGTCGTCCCAACGTCCTAGTCGTATCCCAATCGGGTGAGACGTCAGACACGCTGGCGGCGTTGCAAGAGGCCCGCCGATGTGGGCAGAAGACCCTGGCCATTACGAACGTCGCGTCCTCCGCCATGGCAAACGAGGCCGATATTTCCATGCCGCTGGCTGCGGGCGCGGAAAAGGCGATTCCGGCCACGAAGAGCTTTACCTGTCAGTTGGCTGTGCTCTACTTGTTGGCGCTCTACCAGGGGGCGAACCGGAAACGGTTGGATGCCGCCATGCTAGCTGGGCACATCTCAGATTTGCAGGCCGTGCCAAACAGCATCGAAGCTCAGATCGACGGCTGGCGGGAGCAGATGGAAGGCCTAGTGCGGGACAAATACAAATCCGCCGCCAGTTTTCTCTTCCTGGGCAGGGGCATTCACTATGCTATCGCGCGTGAGGGCGCGTTGAAGGTGAAGGAGTCGTCCTATGTCCATGCGGAGGGCTACCCGACTGGTGAACTGAAGCACGGGCCGAATGCGATGGTCGACGACCGTGTGCCCCTGGTTGTCTTGGCCACGGTTGACCCCGGGCTCAAGAGTTCGGTGGTGCGCTACAAGAAGACACTGCAACTGCTGCGCGACATGAAGGTACAAGGAGCGAAAGTGATCGCCATCGCCAACGTGGGGGATGAAGAGGTGGGGGACCTGGTGAGCGATTGCGTGTACGTGCAACCTACATCCGAGTACCTGCTGCCCATCCCCGAGGTGGTTCCGCTGCAGCTGTTCGCCTATTTCATGGGACTGGAACACGGTGTGGATGTGGACCGGCTCAGGAATATCTCCAAGGTAGTGTTGGAGAGTGAATCGGTTGACTGAATGCTTTCAATGCGGGTCGCATTCGCTGGGTGATACCCCTCCACCCTTCAAAACCTGCTTCCATTTCCTTCACAGACTTTTGTGTAGTCCCAGGCAGGAAGAATGCCACAATGATCGAGAAGATCAGCGTAAAGCCATAGTACAGGAAGAAGATGGAGGGATAGCCGTGGCGACGAAGGGCAGAGAGATATCGCGTTGCCTGTTGCGATGCCAGCCAATTCCGTTCATCGACCTCTCCTTGCAGCAGAGGACAAAGCATTCCCGGAATCAATTTGGACCTCATCGTTCCGCAGCCAGAAGACTTCTTTCTGTGGAGGAAAGAACTATGGAGCCTGTGTGCAAAAAGATCGTGTTCTGCCTTATCGCGTCACTGGCGTTGCCCGCAGCTCTTAGAGCCGGAACCGTAACGCCCCTTCGCGATGGCTGGAGCGTGCAATCGGCTTGCAAGCTGCAGGCCAGCGGCGACTCGATCTCCACGGAGGGATTCTCGGTCAGTGGCTGGCTCAAAGCCTCCGTACCCAGGACCGTCCTCGCGGCACAGGTCGCTGACGGAGTGTTTCCGGATCCCTACTTTGGCACGAACCTGCGCCAGATTCCAGGGACGGAGTACCCCATTGGACAGAACTTCAACAATTTGCCCATGCCACAGGACAGTCCTTACCGCTGCGGCTGGTGGTATCACACCGAGTTCACAGCAACGGCCGCATCGCCAAATGAGGAGCGGTACTGGTTGCATTTCGGTGGCATCAACTATCGCGCCGATCTGTGGATGAACGGCCGCAAGGTTGCGGATACGAAGACCATTGCCGGTGCCTATCGGACATACGACTTCGACGTGACGGATTATCTTCGCCGTGGCGAAAAGAACGTACTGGCGGTGGAGACTTTTGCACCTACTGAGAATGATCTGGGCATCAATTGGATAGACTGGAATCCCTGTCCGCCAGACAAGGATATGGGATTGTGGGGCGCGGTCGACTTGGTTGGGACGGGCGGAGTCACCGTGCGTTCGCCACTGGCGGTCACGCATTTCCAAGATAGCGCGCTGAGCGTTGCGGACCTGACCGTATACGCCGAGTTGTACAACGCGACCAATCACACGGTGAAGGGTGTGGCGGCAGGGTCGGCGGCCGGAGTCCAGTTCGAGCAGCCGGTCGAGTTGGCGGCACATGAAGACCGGACCGTGGTCTTTACTCCGGAGGCGTATCCGCAACTGCACATTCACAATCCCAAGCCCTGGTGGCCGCGGCAGATGGGCGAGCCGCATCTGGAACGTCTGACGGTGAGGTTCACGGTGCAGGGCCAACTCACGGATGAGCAGAGCGTGGATTTCGGATTTCGCGAGATGACCTCGGAGCTTACCGCAATCAATGGCAGCCGCCTGTTCCGAGTGAACGGCAAACCGCTGCTGATTCGTGGCGGGAGCTGGACGCAGGACATGCTGCTGCGCGAGGATGATAGCCGCCTTCGCGATCAGTTCCGATTGGTAAGCGACCTGAACCTCAACACCATCCGTCTGGAGGGCCACCTCGAATCTGACGAGTTCTTTCACCTGGCCGATGAGCAAGGCATCCTGGTGTTCTTGGGCTGGGCATGCTGCGATCAATGGGAGCACTGGGACAAATGGACCCCAGAGGATCTGACCATCGCCACGGAATCGTTGCGCTCGCAAATGCTGCGGCTTCGCCATCATGCCAGCCTGCTGGTTTGGCTGAACGGTAGCGACTTTGCTCCACCTCCCGACGTGGAAAGTGCCTACCTGAAGGTCGAGGCCGAAACCCATTGGCCCAACCCCGTGCTGGCGTCGGCCGGGGGTAAGTCTGGTCAAGCGGGCCCAACCGGGGTGAAGATGAACGGGCCCTATGATTATGTCGCGCCCAGTTATTGGTATGTGGATCGACAGTTTGGCGGTGCCTTCGGATTCAACCCCGAGACCGGTATGGGCTTTGACATTCCGTCGCTTGCCAGCCGCAAGAAGTTCCTACCGGACCCCGAGGCGCTGCCACCCACTCCCACATGGAATTTTCACAACGGCAGTCGGATGTACACAACCTCCAAGGTCCTCAATGAGGCCATGGAAGCCATCTATGGCAAGCCGCACTCCGCAGCCGATTACGAGCGCTTGGCAAATACCATGGCCTACGACTCCGAGCGTGCCATGTTCGAGTCCTTCAACAAGAACAAGTATTTTGCCACAGGCGTGATTCAGCACATGTTGAACAACGCATGGCCCTCCATGCTCTGGCATCTCTACGATTACTACCTGGACGCCGATGCCGGATACTTCGGGACCAAAAAGGCCTGCGAGCCGCTGCACATTCAATATTCCTACGACGACCGCTCCATCGTCGTGGTGAACAGTACCTATGAGCGCGTTTCCGGACTTCATGCCAGCATCCATGTCTACAACCTGGAGTGGAAGGAATTGCTCAGTTCTGAAGCCGCGGTCGATGCAGGCGTCGACAGTTCGCAGCGTGTGTTCACAATCCCCGATAGCCTCTATGCTGGTGCCGATCGAATCTTCTTTATAAACCTGACCTTGTCGGATGCTTCCGGCAACGTCCTCAGCCGTAACTTCTATTGGGTACCCGGCACACTTACAACCTTCGATTGGGAGAGTACCGGCGCTCCGGACCCCGCTGCGGGACGTTTCGAACGGAAGAACGGCGGCCCGGACACTCCCGCAGCTCGCTACGAAGACCTTAGGGCGCTCACCAGCCTGCCGCCGGCCAAGCTTCTTTCGCGCGCCGAAATCGAGAACACGCCAAGGGGCCGCGAGATTCTGGTGCATCTCGACAACCAATCCACGGCGTTGGCCTTTCAGGTTCGAGGTGCCGTCCGTACCCCTTCGGGCGATCTCATTGCTCCTGTTCTCTGGTCCGACAATTGGATCGAGCTGGTACCGGGAGAATCGCGCACATTAACCGCGTTGCTCCCGGATAATGCCGTCCCAGCGCCTATCGTGCAACTCGACGGCTGGAACATCGCTTCAGAAACCATCACGCCCGTTAACGCTGTCGCCGAACGGTAAGAAATTCAACACAAATCCACGAAAAACCGGAGGTTCAAATCAGAGCCATGAAAATTAGCCGAAGAAAGTTGATGGGATGGATGGGCCTGTCCGGAGGAACAGCCTTGGGCACACAGTTGCTTGGCACTGGCGATCCGTTGGCGGAATTACTCGATGTTGGCAGCGCAAATACGTCCACCGATCAGACAAGCCCAACGCGCTGGGACCGGAAAGCCGAGCATAATCGGGAGTTGACCAAGGATGTAACTTGGCTCACTCACGAGCCGCTGATTTATGTGCTTCGTCAAAACGAGGCCTCCGATGATGAGCCGGGGCGCTACCGACGTATGGTCGATCCCGATAACTTGAAGCGCATGGCTGATGCGGGTGTCATTTTCGGTCGAATTTTCTTCTACAAGGGCTTTGGCCTGGAGTATGAGAAACCGCACATAGAGCAGGCCAAACGCGCAACCGCCATCATGCATCGGCTAGGTATGAAGGTGAGTCTCTACGTGGCAGGAACCATGTTTATTGAAGCCCTCTATCGAGAGATTCCAGCAGCCGAGAACTGGGAGGCGCGCGACTGTTCGGACCATTGGATTCCTTACGGTGACATACAAACTTATCGACATTTCGCCTGCCTCAACAATCCGGCTTATAAAGACTACTTGAAGCGTGTCATAAAGATCGGCATTCAAGATGTGGGAGCCGATGAGCTTGCGTTCGACCAGATCACGCTCCAGTCTGAACCGAGGTCATGTCGCTGTCCTTGGTGCATTGATGCCTTCAGAGCCTTTCTAAGGCGGCGCTATCCCACCCGGGAGACAGTCATGCGGCGCTTCGGCCTGCCTGACGTGGATTGGATTCGAGTCACTCAATGGGTCTCAAACACACAACAGGTAAATTTGGCGAATCTTAACGATCCGGTTCTTCAAGAGTGGACACGGTTCCGCTGCGAATATCTGGCCAAATATGCCAGCGACCTTTACAGCTATGCGAAGGACCTGAATTCAAACGTGGCGGTCAGCTTCAACATGAAGGGGGTTTTCAGCGACAACCATTACTGGACGAATGCCGTCTATCATCCACTGTTTGTCGGCCACGTCGACCGCATCTCTTTCGACACAGGCGGATATGATGCGCAAGTTGATCCAGTTACGGGGGCCCTGATCTCGCAGATTCGCTCGTATAAAGTTGCCAGGCAACTGGGAGCATGCAGTGAGGACGCGGACTCCTTAGACGATGAGGTTCGCGCCGCTGTACATATGGCCTTCAGCTATCGAAAACCGGTATGCACTGCCGCTCCGTTCGGACCGGGGGCCTTCAACGTATTCACGCCGATCATCGAGTTCTTCCGCGAATACAACGACCGATATTATACCGAAACGGATAGCGTCACTGACGTTGCAGTGATTCGGAATTGGCCATCCATGGCGTATAGCATCAGCGCTACATACATTCCAGTCACGCTGATGGAGCAGGTGCTGATTCAGTATAAGGTTCCCTTCGATCTGCTCTTTGAAGAACAGTTCAATCGCATCGACCGCTATGCCGCAGTAATCCTGGTAGGTCAGGAATGTGTTTCAGACGCCGAAGTGGCACTTCTGAAGAAGTATGTTCGGAGCGGCGGCACGGTTATCGTGTCTGGCAAGGCCGGCCAGTTCAACGAATGGCGTGAAGAGCGGACTGTCAGTCCCCTACCTCCGCCAGGGCGCGAGGGCAAAGGTCGCTTCGTTTACATTCCGGAGATCGTTCGTGGTGACATGCTTCGCCACGAATTATCCACTGGTGATCTAAATCCTGAACCGGGACTAAATGCAAAAAGGGGAATGCACATAATTCCGACACAATGGGTGCTGCCCAAGAATCACGAGGCAATTTACAAATCCATTGTAGATGCAACTCCTGGCGGATTTTCAATTACCACCGAGGCGCCGCTCACTACGGTGATGGAACTGCTCAACCGTCCCAAGACGCGCGAGACGATAGCACATTTCATCAATTTCGACCGTGAGAACAGAACTGCCCCATTTGCGGTCATCTTGCGTAAGCAGTATTCGGAATCAATCAAGTCCATAACCTGCATCACACCAGACTTGGATTCCCCGATCAATTTGAGTTTCAAGGAGTCTGGAGGCTCGGTAAAGTTTATCGTACCAGCAGTCAGGGTCTATGCAATGATCGTGGTCGCTCATTAACAGTATCTCGCCACTGTCAAATTGTCATTCGGGCGACGTACTGGAAAGTCAACCATCTGTTTACGGGGAGTGTCAATGATCCGACGGCGATTGTTGTTCGTGCACGTTCTGATCACGCTGGCTGTAGCGTCAGCCTTTACGACTAATTCTGCAAACGCACACGGTTCATCTGCCAACTGCAATCCACGTGTGTACGGCGCCGAGGGCGACGGCGTCACCAAAGATACAGCCGCGATTCAGGAGGCGATCGATGTGTGCGAACAGCGAGGTGGCGGCACGGTCCGGCTCATCGCTGGCACCTATCTCAGTGCTCCGATCGTGCTGAAGAGCAACATCACGCTGCAGCTCGATAAGGGCGCAACACTTCTCGGATCACCGGACCATGGAGACTACCCGCCTAAAACCGAGTTCCGTGAACCCGGCCTGCAGGCGCTTGTGAGTGCAACGAATGCATCGAATGTTGCGATTAGGGGCGACGGCGTAATCGATGGGGCGGGGGCGACATGGTGGTGGATCATGGTGCCCGAGCATGTGGGATCAAAGGTGAGGATGTCTACCGCGGACCCCCGGCCAAGGCTGGTTGTCTTTGACCATTGCAGACATGTGCTGGTAGAAGGAATCACGATCCAGAATTCTCCAGACTGGCAGTTAGTTCCCTACTACTCGGACGACGTGACCATTCGGAATATCAAGGTTCTGGCGCCTGCCCACTCTTCGAATACGGATGGCATCGACCCATTCTCATCCTCGAACGTACGAATCGATCATGTTCTTGTCGACGTAGGTGACGATGACATCGCGATCAAGTCAGGCATGCCTGGTTCTCTGGGACCGGATGACCCGAGCCGCGACATTACCATTACCGATTGCACTTTCCTGCACGGCCACGGCCTGTCGCTGGGCAGCGAACTTGCAGGCGGGGCCAGGAACATCCGGGCCGAGCGGATTCGCTTCGAAGGTACGGATAACGGCATTCACGTGAAGGTAAACCGCGGCCGCGGCAACGACGTGGGTCCTCTGATCTTTCGCGACATCGACATGAAGGACGTGATATACGCAGTGAATATAAGCGATTACTATGCGGTAGCCGAGAAGGTTCTACCGCCCGATGGGGAAGCGGCTCAGCCTGTTACACGGCTCACGCCGCGCCTTCACAACATCACAATAGAAAATGTGACGGCGACAGGCAGCAGATGGGCTGGAGTGATCGTGGGGCTGCCGGAAGCGCCCATTACCGGCGTGGTTCTGCGCAATGTGAGAATCAGTGCTCAGCATGGCCTCACGATCCGATATGCCGACGTATCAGGCAAGGGCTTGGTGGTTGAAGCTAGCGATGGGCAATCGATTACGAAGCTGGTGGGAGCAAAGGTCACGCTGCGCTGATGAAGGGCCCGGCTAAAACTGGCTCTTCCTCACATTTGGTGAACCAAGGCTGGCACTTTGCCGGAGGGGAGAGGGACGGTACAAGGGAGTCAAGCTCTGGCGGCCCCGCGTAGTTGGCCATGGGACAGCGGACATTGTTGCTGGATGTGGGCGAAGTCGTTCTGGATCAGATGCAGGTTCAAGGGCGAGACCGGCTCGTCATGGTCTTACGGCCGGTCGTAGCGGGCAGTGCTTGTCCCATGTGCCGGGGGACCAGCCGCCGTGTCCATAGCTGGTATCGTCGGCGGTTGAGCGACCTTCCTTGGGAAGGCATAGCAGTCCGCATCGAATTACGGGTGCGACGATTCTTTTGCGATGCGGAAGGTTGCGGACAACGCATCTTCACGGAGCGACTGCCGGAGACGGCGCCGCGGTACGCTCGCCGTACCTCACGGCTGAGCGTGGCGTTGGAACAGATCACTTTGGCTTTGGGTGGGGCGGCAGGGTCTCGCCTGGCCGCGCAACTTGGCATCCTAACCAACGGCTCGACTCTGTTGCGGCAGTTGCGTCACAGGCTGGTAGTTGTCCGTCGTCAAAATTCAATCTGCCCCAAATTGCATCTGCTATTAACCGTTAGGGGAACAAACAGCGAGCTAGTATTCGGCGTCAATGGCGGCGTTTCCGGTCGGGTAAGAACCTGTAGGAGATCGCGGATATTGAAGAGAGCGCAACAAAATGCACAACAGTTCAACGGCAGACACTGCTTGGCATCTACAATTTCGCAGTGAATTGATTGCAGTGGCAAATCAGGCGGCGTGGTCGTAGCGATGGTGTAGGCCCCCGAGCCTTGGTATGCAGATAACGTTGCTGCTCGTGCTCTCACCCTTGGCCGCTTCGCGGCCTGCGGGCGTCTGCTTGTCCAGGCCCAGATGAGTCCGGTCTTCGTGGTACAACTGGGGTACAAGACACCCATAAAACCTACATTCGAGAAGTCCGGTATGCATGGCATCCGTGGCACGGGGAGCAGGTATATGTTCGCGGCGAGGCACGACGGGGTGGCATGGTTGTACTTCGATGCGTACGTGATGAGCTGAACAGGTCCGCGGCATTGGAGATTCCGGAGTGGATGTTCGACTCTGGGCGTTGCAGCGAGAAGAAGGCAGGGAGCCCTGCGTATGTGAGCCTCAGCGCTTTGCGTGCGCTGCGAGTACTTCTGTCGCCGGATGCAAATCATATTGAGTCGTGTGGAGATCAGGCGCAGCATCTTCCCAGAGAGTCAGGAGGTGCTGATGCCGACAACATTCCGATTCAGGACCCAGCAGGGTCAGCTGTTTATTCCACCACCACCGCAACCGAAGCTTCCGCAGGAAGCCTATCAGGGGATGGTTCGCTTGTTGGCGCGGATGATGAACGAACACCTGGAGAAGAAGCTTCGTTCCCACGCGCAAGCGGAGGTGGGCGATGAGTGAGAAGGTTCGTTCGCAGCATCTGGAGCGCAAGGCGATTCTCTACGTTCGCCAGTCCTCTCCGTATCAGGTGATCCATAACCTGGAGAGCCAGAAGCTGCAGTATGCGATGGAAGCACGACTGCGGCAACTGGGGTGGCGCGAGATCGAGGTGATCGACGAGGACCTGGGGCGATCCGCGGCCGGGTCGGTGACGCGTGCAGGCTTTGAGCGCATGGTGGCTGAAGTTTGCCTGGGCAAGGTCGGTGCCGTTGCAGCCCGCGAGGTTTCTCGATTTGCACGGAACAGCCGGGAGTGGCAACAACTCGTTGAAGTCTGCCGGGTGGTCGATACCGTACTGGTTGACCAGGAGATGGTTTATGCGCCACGGCTCTCGAACGACCGGCTCCTGCTTGGACTCAAGGGCAGCTTGAACGAGTATGAACTGGACCTGCTGCGTCAGCGTTCAGTCGAAGCTCGACGAGAGAAGGCACGTCGCGGTGAACTGATCGTTTCGGCTCCCGTCGGCTACATCAAGGGTGAGGATCAGCGTCTGGAGAAGGACCCGGATCTGCGCGTGCAGCAGGTCATCCTCCTCGTCTTTCGCAAGTTCACCGAACTGGGTACTGTGCGCCAGACGCTGATGTGGTTTCTGGAGCATGGACTGGAAGTACCCACGCGCACGCCGAGCGGCAAGACCCAGTGGAAACGCCCTGTCTACCGCTCCATGCATCGTTTGCTGACTTCCCCGGTTTACGGCGGAGCCTATGCCTATGGCAAGACGGAACACCTCACCGGCTACGAGGGAGTCCGCGCGCATCACATCTGCCGGCGCAAACCGAGAGATCAGTGGCTGGCTCTGATCCCAGGCACCCATGAAGGTTATGTCAGCTGGGACGAGTTTGAGCATATCCAGCGCATGATTCAGCAGAACAACCGGGGTGAACCCCAGCCCGGCGCCGTGCGTAACGGTCAGGCGTTACTGACTGGCCTCTTGCGATGCCACCGTTGTGGACGTAAGCTGACGGTACGATATACCGGCAACGGGCATGACGTGTTGCGGTATTCGTGCATGCGTGGGTTCCTGGACAACGGCGAGCCCCGTTGCATCGCGTTCGGTGGCATCACCGTCGATGAGGCGATCGGCAGAGAGGTACTTCGCGTGGTTCAACCTGCGGCGATCGAAGCTTCCGTGCTGGCTCACGAAGAACGTATCCGGCAACAGGACGATGTGCTGGAAGCGCTCGAACGCGATCGACAGGCCGCCACGTATGCGGCAGATCGGGCCCGGCGGCAGTATGATGCCGCCGATCCGGAGAACCGGCTGGTTACCGCGGAACTGGAGCGGCGCTGGAATCTGGCCTTGCAACACGTCCACGAGATCGAGGCGCGCATTCACCAACACGATGCCGATATGGATCGGACTCCAACTGCCGCCGACCAAGACCTCTCCCAACTTGCCACTCAGCTCGAAGCGATCTGGGCCGATCCGACCACAAGTGTGCAACTGAAAAAGCGGATTGTGCGCACGCTCATCGAGGAAGTACTGGTGGACGTGGACAGTTCTCAGGGAGAACTTCTGCTGACCATCCATTGGAAGGGCGGCACTCATACTCCTTTACGACTTCCTCGCCGGCGCCGTGGTCAGTGCAGCACGCAAACTCCCCGTGAACTGATCGAGGCTGTCTCCATCCTTGCGCGCATTTCATCCGACGATATCATCGCCAGCGTTTTGAACCGCAACGGCCATCTCACAGGACGTGGCAATCGATGGACACGCGAGAGGGTAACCGCCTTGCGCAGTCATCATCGCATTCCTTGTTATAAACCGGATGACCAGCAGCCATGGGTCAACCTGACCGATGCCGCCGCTTATCTCGAAATCAGTCCTCGCACACTCCGCCTGGCCATCGATCGCGGCCAAATCCCCGCCGATCATCCCTTCGCAGACGGGCCTTGGGTCATCCGCAGAGAAATCTTGGAAAGCAAAGCTGCCCAGACTCTCAGATCACAGGCACACTCCCGGCCGCACAAAGCCGCAGTACTGCTTTCCGAAACGCACCTGAACCTGTTTTCAAGCACATAGCGAGGTGGGGCAGTATGAAACCACGTTGTAGTAGTGGATGTATTCGTTCATGAGGCGCTTGAGATGGCGTTCGTTCAGAACGATCACGTGATCGAGCAGATCCCGGCGGCAGGAACCAACGAAGCGTTCCGCCACACCGTTCTGCCAGGGGCTTTGGAAGCAGGTGCGCTTGGGCTCAATGCCGAAGCTCTTGATTGTTTCGACGACCTCCTCGTTGAAACTCGCGCCACGATCAAAGATCAGGTAGCGGGGTGCAGAGTCGTAGGGAAACGCCTCGCGCAGTTGCTGCACCACCCAGGCGCTCGTCGGATGTTTGGTGACATTGAGGCGCAGAATTCGTCGCCGATCATGGGCGATGACAAAGAAGCAGTACAATACGCCGAAGGAAAACGTCGGCACGGTGAAGAAATCCATCGCGGCGATCACCTCGCGGTGGTTGTTGAGGAATGCTGCCCATCGCTTTGCCGGCTCAGGATCTCTGGGCGCTTTGCGCATCCAGCGCAGTACCGTACTGTGGCTCGCAAAAACTCCGATCTCTTTTGAAATCAGCATAATATCCTGCAGCGGTATTCTCGCGTAATCTTGGGCTAATGTTTCGAATATTCTGCGTTGTCATCGTATTTTGTGCTCGGTTCTTCCGTTCGCGACACGATCTCCTGCTCGAAAATCTGGCTCTGCGACAACAACTTTCGGTCATGGTTCGGAAGCAGCCTCGGCGACGCCTGACGTTGCCCGATAAGCTCTTCTGGGCTCTTCTGTGCCGCCTCTGGTCTGGCTGGAAGGAGGCGATTCTCATTGTTCAACCTGAAACCGTTATCCGTTGGCATCGCGCCGGATTCAAGCTGTACTGGAAGTGGATTTCGCGGCGCAGGATGAGCATGGGACGAAGACCCACAAGTAAGGAACTGCGGGAGCTGATCTTCCGAATGGCAGCTGAGAACCCCACCTGGGGCGCGCCGCGGATTCATGGCGAGCTGAAGATGCTCGGCTTCAAGATCTCGGAAAGAACAGTGCTGAACTGGATGCGGAAGGCTCCGAGAATTCCCGAACCCGCAAAGCGGTGGGCGACATTCTTGGCCAACCACCGTGAAGCGATTGCGGCCATGGATTTCTTCACAGTTCCGACGCTCACCTTTGGCGTGCTCTACGGCTTCTTCGTTATTGCCCACGCTCGGCGTCAAATTCTGCATTTCAATGTCACCCGACATCCAACAAGCGCATGGGTGTCGCAGCAATTGCGCGAAGCCTTCCCCTATGACACGGCGCCGAAGTACCTGATTCACGACCGCGACTCGATCTTCAACACCGAGGCCGTGGAGACTATGAAGGTTATTGGATTGAAATCCGTCCGCACGACCTTCAAGAGTCCTTGGCAGAATGGCATCGCAGAACGCTTCGTTGGTTCTTGCCGCCGCGATCTGCTCGACCATGTGATTGTGCTGAATGAACGCCATCTGAAACGGCTCATTGCCGAGTACGTTCGTTATTACCACGAGGATCGTACGCATCTTGGCTTGGACAAGCGAACTCCGACAGGCCGCAGGGCGGCGGCCGACACCGCAGGGCGTGCAAGGGTCATCTCCATGACGCGGCTCGGCGGCTTACATCATCGCTACGATCTGGCCGCATGAAGCATCGCGATGTAATCATCGCGCTCTCCTACGAAAAGGCCATCAGCAACAGTGTGCTCGCTGAAGATGCGCAGCATCGTTTGCTCCGGCCATCGCATTTCTCTGGAGCGACCCAACAGCCTCGTCATCTTTTCCGATCCTCGCTTGTCCGAAGATTTCTCCGATCTTAACCGCTAAGAGCCGCCTCTTGTGTTCGCGGATGGAATTCTTGCGAGAGACACCTGCTTCACAAGCTGGTTGATGCGCACGATCTCAAGAGGTTGGCCGGCGAGCATGGCCGCGGCGCCGTATGCCAGATGAGGGAAGTACGGCGCAAGCGAAGGCAGTTGAAAGAAGACCGCTATGCCGGTTGGGTATGCGCCCGGCGTGCCTCCAAAGCCGTTAACTTCCCGATGAATCACTGCACCGCCCATCTTGAGCGTATGATTCCCGCGGATCCAGGTGACCGCACCGTTGAGCTGGAGCACGTTGTATGTATCAAAGATTGGCAAATAGCCCGCGCTGCCTAAACTCGACAACCCTGTGATAGAGAATTGAGTCAATCCCGAAGTCCCCGGCACGCTTGGGAGATTTACATTGTTCATCCCGAACGCCGCGGGAATATTCATCCCATAACCGAGCGGAAGGGACTCTTGGTCCATTCTTGTATAGCCAGTCTTCAATTCCATCAGCAGCGTGGGTTTGAAGATATGCGTATAGTCGATCATCGCGTTCTGCGTCGTGTTGATGTTTGTTCCACTCAGACCGTTTGCGCCGCCAAGTCCAGCCGAAAATGGCGCGCTGACACCGGGCAACTTTTCCACCGGAAATGTGCTGCCGTTCAATGTCCACGTCGGGTTATACGCGTAGCGCAAGAACAGCAGGTCGTTTGCAGTGAAGTGATGATCGATTCCTGCGTACATTACTGTCGCATTCTGCTGCTTCCTGGGTTCCCCGCTATAGTTGTTTGCGAACCCGGCGAGTTGACCCGAATGAGGGTACATGTTGAAGTACGCAGCAGCGACCGCATTCGGGCTCGCCACGTAATATTGCGCCTTGCAAGTCGTCGCCGAAAGGCTTGAAGGGCAGGCGTCGGTGAAATCGCCAACTCCGCTGGTCAGGAACTGGTTCATCTCATAGGCAGTGGGTACGTTGAGACGCGACGGAGTCGTCTGAATCGTGCGCAATTCTTCGGCGTCGCCGAAGAAGAACGTCTTGTTCTTGAAGATCGGTCCGCCGATGCTGCCGCCAAATTGGTTCCAACGAAGTTCCGGAGTGGGAGACCCGGGAGAATAAAACCAGTTCTTTGTATCGAAGTAGTCGTTGCGCACGTATTCGAAGACCGAACCATGGAAGGTGTTCGTTCCGGCCTTGGTGATAATATTCACTACGGCACCAGCCGCCCTGCCAAGATCCGCCGAGTAATTGTTGGTAAGAACCTTGATCTCATCTATACCTTCAATCGAAGGACGTACTCCAATATAACCGGCGGCATTGTTATCCTGGCCGTCGATCATATTGTTGTTGAAGTAGTCCGACATTCCGTTTGCGGAGTAGGAACCCGTCTGGCGCTGGTCGGTGTTGCGGTTGCCGCCTTGCAGACTGTTCGGCTGCCCGGCGTTAACGCCAGCCGCAACTTGCAAGAGATTTACGTAGTTGCGGCCATTCAGCGGGAGGTCCTGCACCGACTGTGCGCCGAGCAAGTCACCGTCAGAAGATGTGTCGGTCTGCAGAGCGGGAGCCAAACCGGTCACTGTGATGCTCTGGCTGGCTGCACCCGGCTGCATCTTCGCATCAATTCTCACGCGGTCGCCGGCTGCAATCACGATGCTGGGCACCTTGAATGTCTCGAAGTTTGGCGCTACTACAGAAACCGAGTACGTTCCAACCTGCAGTGCCGTGAACGTATACTCGCCGGTCGACGTGGTGTTCATCGTACGGACTTCACCAGTGCCCAAATTCGTCACGGTTACGGTTCCGTTTGGAATTACCGCGCCGGTCGGGTCGGTGACAGTTCCGACGATATCGGCTGAGGTCACTTGGGCGTCGAGCGTTTGCATGGTCAATCCGCAAGCACCGATCAATACGGCCAGGCTCAGCAGAGATGCGAACCACCGTAGACTTGTCCCTTTCATTTGTGACTCCTTCGGCTTTTCTAGCCTCCAAGAATTTGTAGCCTGCAACCAGTGCCGTGTCCTGGATTCGATGCGTTATTGGCACTGGGTGCCATGCCGGAATAATATTAGGTGGCATTTGGTGACATTGTCAACTCAAAATGTCAGAAAAAAATGGGCCTGACGCACCGCCCCGCAGGGACCGCAGGGCGTAAAGTGAGCTATCTTGCGTCTATACTGCGAGATGCCGGTCGGTAGGCCGTGGCTTGGGCTTTTCGATTCGCTTGAAGCGCATATCCGCGCGAACCAGGGCTCATTGCAGAATTGGGATGAGTTGGAACGGGTATTCGGCAGGTCCATGGGATATGCGGCCTTCGCGAACTCTGTACTCCCATATATATGGAGAAGAACGCGAGCTCAGCGGCCAAATCGCCTTTATTTCTTTTTCTTTGTATTTCGCGATTTCTTCGGTACGCTCGAGATAGGCGCTTTGCTACCCGGTGCGGTTTTCAGGCCGACCGAAGTAGCGGATTTGTCACAGAGCACTCTTGCGAGGTTGAGGAAAGCGTGCTTCGCTGCGGTTGTTACGTCCTTGTGTTCCCCAAAGAACCACGAAGCCGTCGCGGCATTTATCAACAGCTGGCTCATCCCGGCGAGAAAATACGGTCCCTGGTAGTAGTGAGACGCGCCTGGCATACGCGCGGAAAATGCTGCTGCGAGCCTGTCATGGATATCCGTAAGGCGCGATAGGTGCGCCTGCCTTGCGGAAGCACTCCGTTGAGCGATTTCAATGAGTTGGTGCGAGTGCGGTTGAATTTCAGTAAACTTCACCCCGGCCAGAACTGTCTCGCGCACCACCTCAAGAGGACTAAGGCCTGCCGGACATGATGCGACCGTTTGGCAAAGAACCTCTCCGCAATGCACGGTATTCAGCGCAAGAAGATCGTCTTTGGTTTCAAAATACCGGAAGAACGAGCGTCGCGAGATTCCCGCTGCCTCGGCAACTTCTTCAACGGTTGTTTCATCGAAACCTCTCTTTGCGAACAACTCAATCGCTGCATCGTAGATCGCATCTCGAACAAGCTGGCGTTTGCGGGACTGCAGGCTCTTTGCCATGTTTTTCACCCTGTTCAGTGTACAACACGCGAGTGCCAGCCGTAACACATTGTGACAATCAGCGGTCAATTTCCGGAGGCGTCCCTCCTCGGCGTCCAACAAAAGTGATGTCAATCACCGGCAGAGATGCAGGGCGTTTAAGGGATTCACAGGAAACATTCACCAAAGCGAACCTTTTGTTGTCCCTCGCCAAAAATCCTGTGCTCCGCAAAAATCATCGACGAATTGAAAAGACAGGCTTTTCGGTCCGAACCGCCTGCCGGTTGTCAATCGCCGAAGCGCTCCGTTGATAATTGGATTGATGAGCTTCCTTAGGTTGATCCGGTCGGCACTTGGCGTTCTTCGAGATTTGGCGGGCGACGCTCCGAGTCTCATTCGCTTGAGTCTCCGTTCTCGAACTGCTTTGATTGCCGAGAACCTGTTTCTTCGCAAGCAATTGGCGTTCTACCGAGAACACCAAATCCAACCACGGCGACTGACGAACGCGGCTCGGCTTTAGTTGGTCTTCTGGTCGCGCTTCTTTGCTTGGAGATCCGCTCTTCTGGTTGTCAAGCCCGCAACACTGATCGGCTGGCATCGCGGGGCGTTCCGATTGTTTTGGAAGTGGAAGTCGCGACCGGGCCGACGTCCGATTCCGCTGGACCTCCGCCAACTCATTGTAGAAATGGTTCGTGGGAATCCGACCTGGGGAGAGGAGCGGATCGCCTCTGAGCTATGGCTGAAGCTCGGTATCCGCGTCTCTCCGCGGACGGTGAGAGCCTACTGGCCCAGGGAATGCCCATGGTCCGACCGGCGCTCGCAGAGCTGCAACACATTTGTCCGCAACCACGCCCGAGCCCTGCTGGCGTGCGACTTCATGGTCGCGGTCACCGCTCGCTTTCAGAGCCTTTATATCTTTGTGGTGATGGAGATCGGTTCCCGCCGCATCCTTCATTGCAACGTGACCTCTTTCCCAACCGCCCAATGGACGATTCAACAGTTACGCGAAGCCATACCAAGCGATCACGAATACCGCTTCCTCATTCATGATCGACACGCGATGTTTTCATCAGAACTGGATGCAACCGTTGCTGCCCTCGGACTGGAGGTGGTAAAGACACCCATTCGAACGCCGCAGGCGAATGCATTCTGCGAACGATTGGTCGGAACGATAAGAAGGGAATGCCTGGATTTTATGATTCCGCTCAACGAACGCCACCTGCGCAGGATTGTTCGCGAGTGGGTTTCACATTACAACCGAGGTCGCCCGCACCCCCGCTTAGGTCCGGGAATTCCAGATTCGAGATCGGCACCTCCGCCCAGGGTGCATCGCCACTGCTTCGAGAAAGCGGAGCGAGTCGTGTCAACGCCCGTCTTGGGCGGACTTCACCATGAATATGCACTCGAAAGAACCGCCGCATAGCTGCAGATCTGATTTTTGCGGACGACACCGGACAGCGGCAGCATCCACTGCATACCCAGCGAGTCAATGAGCGAGCTGCCGAGCGCAATCGTGACCGCGAATCCAAGGAAAGGCACTCCAAGGATGTTGGCGATCATCTTTGCCGAATGAACAGCGTCAATTGGATCCAGAAACACCCGCTGAAGATCGCCCGCCGTATTTGCGCGCAGTGATGCATTAATGCCAGCCATTGCAAATGCAAGTGCGCTCACAAAATATAGTCGCGGACGCGCATATCCTGCTTGAGACTCGCTCATCCATCTCCTTAGACAGCGGAATTGAATTAACCCCGTTTTTCGTCAAGTTGGGTGTATTGAATTTTGTGCTGATTTTTTCTTTTTTTCGTCTTCCTGGTTGGAGATTTCCGGGCAATGGAATCGACGGCATGATGCTTCATGCTGTCCGCAGTGAGATTGAGTAAGATGCTACCAAACTCTCAATCCCAGGTACGGCGTACCGGACGGTCACGCACCGCTATCGCAGAAGCTCTCAACGGCGAAGCGCGGATACTGCATCGCGAATCCATCGGGGCCATTCCACCGAACTGAGACTTGACCCCATTTGCTCTACGCTTTGGGGGTAACAAACTGCTGGAGCCACTCCATCATCTCACCTGCCTTTTCTTCTGTCTCGGCTTGCACTGTAAGCCTCAATAGCGGTTCAGTCCCTGAAAACCGCAGCAATGCCCAATTGTCATTGGCCAGCAACATCTTGATGCCGTCGGCATAGGAGATGCCTATGACGGGGTAGCGCCCGATGTTTCCGCCCGCGGCTTCTTTCAGCCTGTGTGGCACCGCAATCCTCATCTCCGGCGTCGCCGGTATGTTTTCTTCCAGGTCATAAAGCGTCCCTGTGATAGCGTACACGCGTTTGCGCAACTCTGAGATCTTTTGCCCCGTGCGCGCCAACATCTCAACCACCAGCGCCGCGGCGAAGATGCCGTCCTTTCCCAAAATGTGTCCGCGGATGGTAAGCCCGCCCGAAGATTCGCCGCCGAGCAGCAGGTTATGCTGCTGCATCGCGTAAACAATGTGTTTGAAGCCGACCGGGACCTCGTAGCATTGTTCGCCCATGGAGCGGGCCAGACGGTCGAGCAGATGTGTGGTGGCGAGGTTGCGCACCACTCCGCCGCGCTCGCCACGCACCTCGTGGAGATACCAATAGAGCAACACCAATAGATCGTTGACCGAGATATAACGGCCCGTCTCGTCGAGGATCGCGATGCGGTCGGCGTCGCCGTCCATGGCTAGGCCCACGTCATAGCCGTCCTCTTCCATCTGCGAGCTCAGGATGCGAAGTGCTTCCAGGCTGGGCGCGGGCGAGCGGCCTCCGAACAAGGGATTGTGGCGCTCGTGAATGAAGGTCACCCGGCAGCGCGCTTCTGTCAAAACCGTTCCCAGCGTAAGCTGTCCCACTCCGTACATCGGATCCACGATCACCTTGAGGTTGGCTCTGCGAATCGCGTCCAGATCGATCAGTGCCTCGACGGCATCGACGTACTGGTTGGTGAAATCTTTGCGCCGGACAATCCCGGCCTCGAGCGCGATGTCGAGTTCCAGCTTGATGACGTCATTCGGCGTCAGGGCGTTGGTCTCGCCCTCGATCTGACGGGTCTCGTCGTCCAGAAGGAGCGATCCGTCGCTATGAAAGACCTTGAGTCCATTCCATTCCGGCGGATTATGACTGGCGGTAAAAACCAGACCGTAGGCAGAGCTCTCGATCGCTGTTGCGTAGGTGACGAGCGGCGTAGGCGCGTCCCCGTTCAGGAGGATGGTGGGAATGTTATTGCCGGCAAAAACCTCGGCTGACGCTTCGGCTGCCTGTTTCGACAGAAAGCGCCTGTCGTAGCCGATCATGACGCCGTGACTTTCGACCTCGCGCCGGGTAATCTCATTGCTCACTGCTTGGCTGAGGCGCCGGACGTTGTGCATGGTGAAACCTTCGCCGATGATGGCGCGCCAGCCGCCTGTTCCAAAGGCGATCAAGTTTTGTTCTTCTTCCCGCCGCGGGCGATACAGGCGCTTTTGAAGAATGAACCTGGCCTGTTCCAGATCCTGCGCGGTGTTAATGCCCTGCACCTCGTCCTGGTCGTAGAGTTGATAGCTCGCGATCGGGCAGCCGCGCCGGATGAGCTGATGCACGCAATCGGTGAGCTGGTTTTCACCGTTGCGCCGCACGGCGGACAGCTTGCCGAGGGCGGCCGCGAGGACCCCCGCATCGACCACATACGCGCCGGCGTTCAACTCGTGAATCTCGCGCACTTGAGCCGAAGCATCTTTGTCTTCGATGATATCGATGATCTCGCGCGATGCGTCGCGAATGATGCGCCCGTAAGGCAGCGAGCGGTCTACGTTGGCCGTGAGCAGTGTGAGATGCGCTTTCCGCAACCGATGGCGATTAAGCAGTCCGCGAATCGTGCCGGGTCGGAGCAGCGGCGTATCACCATAGAGGATGAGCAGATTGCCGGGAAAAGCGCCGAGCAATCTGGATACGCGCAAGACCGCGTCCCCCGTACCGAGCGGCTCTTCCTGGACGACATAGTTGTATCTCTCGCCCAACAGTGACCGCACCTGTTCCTTGCGGTCGCCAACCACGATGTAGATATCCTCGGCGCGGACGGCCTGGAGCGCGTTTTGCGCAACGCACTCGAGAATGCTACAGTCGCCCAGGGCTTGCAGAATCAACGGGTGGCCATCGGCGGTGATGGTGTCCTTCCCCGCCGCCAGAATCACGGCCTTCAATCCGCTGTTGGCCGGGGGTGTCGCGGATTCGAGGGCATCCGTTTGCGCCATTTCAATCATTGCGAATCCTCCGAATGAGCTGTCAACTAATCGATTCCTGCGTTAGTCCAATCTGCTACAAGGGCTTATCTCCTCCTCGGATCGAAATGAAACGCGAGAAAATCAGCACAGGTTGCAGGGAGATTGATTTGCCCGATCTCTTGTACCGGTGAGACATTGATGTAGCGCGACGGATGACCCGTCCCGGAGAACTTGGCCGCAAGAGATTGGAAATTTCGGCCTGCGTGGTTCGGAATGTGCCCCTTTGGCAGTGACCTGTCCCTGAAGCCCGTCCAGATTGATATTTGAAAATCATAAAGCTAAGCGCAGACTCGAATTTGTGCCTAGATGGAACTCGGCGAGGCACAGGTTCATCAAAACCGCGGATGAGCCTCATTGTGGATGGCTTTAAGGTGACTGCGAAGGCTGTAAATATACCGGATTTCCGATCAAAAGCCGATGTCCCTCCGCATTGCATACGTCTAGCCTTATCCATTTCCGGACCTGGTTTCCATCGAAATCAAGGGCCAATTGAGTGTCATCGCTGTGAATACCAGTTTTCTGCCCTGTCTGGAGTTCTACTCCATCCGCTATGACAACAACGTGCGCTCCATTCGCGCCTTTCACTTGCGCTGCGATGTGAATAGAACTATTTTCTTTCACCCCAAGTGTATCGCCCATCGCAGCACTGCGACCGTCCGCGACCGCGGAGTATTCGAGCATGCGATTTCGAGTTCCTTCGGTGTCAACAAATACATGTCCTGCCTTGATTCCTTCGAGAATGGCCGGGGTAGAAAGTTCGCGAGCGTAAACCACAGTCGTCGGATCTCCGATGGAACCGGGCCCCTGGATGTCTGCGTTATGGTTGTCACTTCCGCCGATTGCTGTGAGCCGATCGCCCTGGTTCAGAAGCTTTTCCCAGAAAGCCACGCCGCTCGGTTCGCTATCCGCACGGCCGTTGACTACCTCCACAGCCTGGATCAGGTGATAGTCGACGGGCGACTCCGGCAGCCAGCCGCATCCCATACAGACTTCTCCGCTTCGCACGGAAGGGTGATTGATTGAGATGACGGCGCCGAGATTCTGAACCTGGCGCAGAATCGCATTCATCGAAGGCACTTCGGGAGTTCCGATTCTAAAGTCGACAAACCGGCGGGTCCCCAGAAGGTTGGCGTGCCCCTGATAGCTTGTGATTTCGCGGCCAGGCATGAGCAGGATCTTGTCGAACCAGGGCTGCAGCTCGCGCTCCTCATTGTAATGCGACTCGGTGTTGTGATCGGTGATGGCGATGAAATCGAGGCCGCGCTCGGCCGCAGACTGAACAGAGCGGAAGAGCGGGCAGGGCACCTTTTGGCCGGACTGGCTCTTGCAGGTGCCATCGCTGTGGGCCGTATGCATGTGAAGATCTCCGCGATACCATCCGGCCTGTGAACGAAGGCTGAGTTGCAGTGTGGGATCGCTCGCATCGTCTGCAACCGAGTGATCGAAGTACACCTTCGCAACGAACTCTGAAACCACTCCGGGACGGATGTTCGGCACCCCCAAAACGAGATCCCACCTGCCCGGAGAAAGAGGGCCAGGAAGGTAAGATGGCGTGGCGTCGGTGACCGAAAGCGTGAAGCTGTCTTTATCACCTCCGCTCCACCCGCGAAAGCCCTCCGGGCCCCAAAGACCTACATCGAGAGCAGTGTGCTGTTCCTGCCCGGTATAGGAAAGCTGAACGCTGATACGCATAGTGCCTGGAGGCACCCGGAAGGGGATGGACATTAAACGGTGGTAATCGGAATAGCGGACACTACGACTCAAAACTACGTCAGGACGGCGCGCTGGAGGCTGTTGAGCCGCTAAATGACCGGCATGACAGATCCCGGCCATGCCGACGATGAGTAATGCAAGAATATTTCGGACCATAGCACCAAACCATGAAGAGCATGCTTGAGTTGTCTCGGGTGCAGGAACTGTTGTGCGCGAGCTCATGATGCGGGCCTCGATTCATATCTTAATGAAAATCCGTTTGCGGTAAAGGATGGCGATGGGAACGAAGCAGACGGCAACGAAGCAGATGGAATAGAGGAGTGAAGCCCATGCCGGCCACGGGACCATCGCGAGAACATTCAGATAAAGCCAGTGCTGCAGTGAAAGCGAATCGTGCACATGAATCGCATTTAGTGTGGACTGGAAAAGCTCGGCGAACACGTAGACCGTGATCGCATTGGTTCCGAAGACAAGCCACGGGCGCAGACCCCGCTTCTGCTGGCGAATCTCCACCATCCAGAAGCAGAATGCGAGTGCAAGGAGCGACCAACCCGCCGCATACAGCACGTACGAGCTCGTCCATAGTTTTTTGTTGACCGGAAACCAGAAGTTCCAGAGCCCACCCGCCGCCAATCCAACCACTCCTGCAACGACAAGGCCTTGGAGTTTTTGCCACAAGCCAAACGCGGAGCGTAGCCAATGGGCAGTGAGCATTCCACAAACCAGCGTACCGATGGCAGGCAGCGTACTGAGCAAGCCCTCCGGGTCGCGCGTGCCTTCATACAGGAGTCCCGGAAGAAGATGCCGATCGATAAACGCCACAAGATTTGCATCCTTGTCGAGCAGCGGGATATCCCGGCCTGGCACCCCGTAGCCGGGGACGGGCACGAAGCGCATCAGAATCCAATATCCTGCCAGGGCCGCCACCAGAAGCGAGATTTGAACAGAGACGCGTTTTGAGGCGAGGTACAACAGGCTGCCGATCAGATAGCAGATAGCAATTCTCTGCAGCACGCCGTAGATGCGGAGGCTGCTCCAAATAAATTGAGGATAGCCATTCACTACAAGTCCCAACAGAAACAGGATCACGCCGCGCCGAGTTGCATGAAGGGCGATCGACAGCCGCGAATTGCCTTTGGCGAGCCGCGAATCTGTGGACAAGACCAGAGACACCCCGACCAGGAAAAGAAAGGTGGGAAAAACAAGATCGGTAGGCGTGAAGCCATTCCATTGCGTATGCTTGAGTGCCCTGAAAGCCCGCTCTCCATCTCCGTTGTTGTTGACCAGGATCATGAAGGCGATGGTGATTCCTCTGAGCAGATCGAGAGAAACCAGGCGCTTGCCGGGAGAATTTGCAATTGAAGCTGTCACGATTACCTCCGGTGCGCCGATGACGCCGATTGGGTGTTCCGCACAGCGTTTCCTGTCTTGGGTAGCGCCGCGGCAACCGACGACCGCTCGCAGTCTGGACTGCTTGATGCCGAGCAGGCGATACCGAGTTCATGTTCTACCCGCTTGGCCGCCAGCCATGAATCAC
The DNA here is from genome assembly GCA_963751285.1 of uncultured Acidobacteriaceae bacterium. Lineage (GTDB taxonomy): Bacteria > Acidobacteriota > Terriglobia > Terriglobales > Acidobacteriaceae > Telmatobacter. The sequence continues at coordinate 85,553 of CAVVUE010000032.1, forward strand.
CGTGTGGCTGTGCGGCATACTGCGTCGTGGATCTGTTCCATCGCTCGCCGAACCGGAACCAGTCGATGGCGCCGGGATCCCGTCCCGTCTTCAGGGAATCATCGAGTTGCTGGAAATAAAGTTGCCATCGTGGACGATAGTAGCCGGAGACAAGGCCGGCCCAGTCTTTATTGCCATAGTCGTGCAGGCCAGCTTCGCTGGCGGTTCGGTCACCCCATGTGGTCAGAATAGAACGTGCATCGTATTGCAGCCGCCGTAATTCGTCTTCACTCCCTACCCATGGAGGAACCGCGTCAAGCCACGGGCCGAGCAAAAACGACGAATTTGTCGCAAGCAGCGTGTTTTCTAAATCCATCATCCGCAGCCAGCGATCAGTAAGCTTACGGAACAGCAACTCGTCGTGACGATCGTATGCATCTTTGATCTGCGGCAAAGCCGTTCTGCTCCAGTTGGCCAACGATTGGCGGGCAACATCCACCACGTCGTACCGATATGTGGCAGTAGCTCGAATCGGTGCGCTGACTTGAAGCAACTCGGCGAGCGCACTTTCGAACTGATCCGGGGCATAACGGAGCTGATCGGGAGCCCACGATGATGCAGAGGTAGCTGCAAGGCTCGGCTGCGCATTGAAAAGAGACTCGGGGGCAGCGTCCCGTTCCCCATGGCCAGAAACTCCGTCCGCACGCCCACCGTATACCGTCTGCATCAGGATCTGCCACGCACGCTGGGCATGGGGGTCGTCGTATCCATAGCGGCTTCTTGCGTAGTCTCTCGACCAGACAAGCAGGTCAACCGGTTCGCTGCGCCATGCCATTTCAGTAAAAAGCGTGAAGGCGGCAGGATTCGTATCAATTCCCTCCGAGAACAACGCTGTGCCAGCCATTCTGCTTCCCCGTCGAGTTCCCATCTTCGGAAGGCGCACGGCGTAGTCGTAAAGATTCGCGCCAAGAGTCGTGCGTCCTCCAAACTCCCAAAGCCCGCCGAAGAGATAGCGCGCGCCGTCAAAATCCTCTTCACGGTGTTCGTGGACGATGCGACCCTGATCGATATCAACGATCAGAAGCTGGGCGCGATCGACGCCGGCGAGCAGTGCGCGCGAAGGGTTTTCCTGCCAAGCGAGGGTCATCCAGAGTGCGCCGGGGTGGGCGACATTGAGCGCCTGTTGGATGCACTTTGCGGCGCCACTCACAGGGACATCTCCAGGTGTGCCACCCTCTTGAAGAAGCTCCATGTCGTAGATGGAGGTGTTGCCGAAGAGTTCGCGTTGGTGCCGATAGAACGAAGCTGCCACGGCCGCGAAGAGAGGGTCACGGGGGTCAAGCCAACCAGGCCGCTTGAAGCCGTTCCACGTTCCCTGAGCAATCACATGAGCGCCGGGATGTCGTGCGGCGAAATCTTCCGGGACAATACCAAAAAAGCCCGGGAGGACCGGAGTGATGCCGAGCTCGCGCAACCGTGAAATGATCTGTCTGGCAAATCGCGTGCGCCGGGCAAGGAGTTGCCGCGAAATCGGCTCGTCAAAGCAGCACAGATTATCCATGAACTGCCAGTTCTGGTGTGCTGGCTGGGTGATCCACCGGCGAATTTCCCCGTCGGAATAGCCAAAGTCGCGGAAAGTCTGATAAAAGACTTCATCCGCGCCACGCTCGACAAGGACCGCATTTATGCCGCTGGCTGCGAGCACATCGATCTCATGCTCCCAATGTGGCCAATTCCAGTAGGGAGTCGAGTAGCCATCCGTATTTTCGTTCAACGCGTAGCGATAGACATATGGTGAATTCTTCTCGATCGGGCCGGGAGGCGCCGGCAGTTTGCTCCGTGCGCGAAGCTGATCTCCGTTTGGAGAGATTTGCAGATGCGCCACGTACCTGAGGTACCAGCTTACACCGAAAAGAGCGGCAACATTTGAGGTTGCCGCAACTCTGATGTGTCCGGCGGTTCCAGAAACACGAAACGCATCGCAGCCGTCACTTCTGTACATCACCGAAAGACTGATTTGCGACTGCAAGGATGGAATCAGTCGCTTGAGCACCGCCCTCGCTGGCTGCAGTCCGTTGTTCTCTAAATTAGCCGCATTGCCAATGCGCGGGACACTTGCAAGTAAACAGAGTGCGATCAGTGCACGTGCGAGGGAACCGTTCAAATCTGGCAACATGTAGGCGCCCTGCTTTTCCATAGCTAAGATGACAACCGGATGGGACCGAATCCACGAAATGTGAAACAGTGCTGAAGACATGTCCTCCGCGACATTGGCGCCAATTCCACCTGCATAAAAAGACCGCGCTCGGCACCGGCTCCAGTCAGCCTCTCACCGAGCCGCAATGCGACAATGGGATGAAACGAACCTTTCCCAAACGGCCGTTCGGTCTGCATGACAAAACAATCCCTCCTTAATGCGCGGGATCTAACCAGCTTGCACTCGCACGGGTGTGCGACTTGCTCCTTGCAAGTGCAAGCTGGCTCTATCACTAGAAGACGAAGCGGCCAGCCAGTTGCACCGTTCGCCCCCCGCGATCAGCTAAGAGATCGCCAAAGTTGGAATTGCCCAGGGAGAAGCCGGAGGGGCTAGTGCCTCCGTTTGTGGCCAGGAAATTTGTTGTATTGGTTGAGTTGTAGGCTTCCAGACGAATTTGGAAGGTCCTGTTTTCTCCCAACCCAAATACCTTGCCGAGAGAGGCATCATAGTTGCGATGCGGAGGTCCGAGTACGGTGTTGCGGCGCAGGTCACCTACAGTGCCGTTCGCTGCAGTTGTGAATGCATTCACATTGAACCAGTGCACGGCGTTGTTGTTGGGATTAACCTGGCGAGGACCCTTATTCGCGTTCTGGCCTGGTACAGCATCGGGGCGTTGCCGGCAGTTTCCACAAATGAACCCGTTATGTGCGCTGTCGTAGTTCTGATTGACTGTGTACCATGGGCCGCTCTCTAGGGTCAGAATACCCCCGGTCTGCCAGCCCCCCAGGAAAGCATCGGTCAGACGGCTCATATTGTTTCCAAAGTGCCTGCCCCGGCCGAAAGGAAGATCATATTGAAACGCCGTCACCCAACGATTCCTGACATCCCAGTCCGAATTGCCGCGCTGAAGTGTAAGTTGCTGGTCGGGGTAGCTACCGCGCCCGTTATTCCCTACGCTCAGACCAGAATTGGTGATGTCGTCGATGTCGTGGCTCCACGTATAGGCGCTGATCATCGAGAGACCGTTCCGCAGGTTGGCCTGAAGCTTGATGCCAAGCGCATTGTAAGTTCCAAAGCCCTGGTTCGATGGACCCTGAATCGCGCTGCCAGTAATCAGATTCCCGTTTGAGTCGACACTTGGAAACGGCTGTCTGAGAGCATATGGAACCGAGTTGTCTACAGCGGCTGCGGGAAGATTCCAGTCTTGATTGGTAAACATAGCAGTGGTCTTCGATCCAATATAGGAAACATCGAGAGCACTGTTGGTGGTCAACTGCCGCTGGACCGTTGCATTCCATTGCTCGAAGTAGGGCGTACGGAGAGGGTACGCAGTCGCAAATAGTGTGGGATCTCCCGGATTGGTAAGGGCATACGACGGGAAGCCCGTGTCCATCGTCACGGTGTTAATCGTCGTAGGATTGGAGTTCGCGACCTGAAAACTGTCTTGCAGCAGAAAAGGAGTGGAAAAGCCGGCGCTTGGTTCCCCATAAGGCCCGAGTTGTTCAGGGCCATAATAGAGCCCGTAACCGGCGCGGAAAACGGTCGCCTGTGTTACCAAGTAGCTGAAGCCGAGACGTGGACCGAAATCGTGGTAATCCGGCGTTATTCCGAAATAACGATTGGCATTGTTGTTGACCGATATAATTCCGTGGTTGATTTGGTCAACCACCGCAGTTGGGAAGGTACCGGAGTAATTCGGAATGTTCAGGACGTGGGTTGACGGATTGAGAATGGCTCCGTGATTATGCGCTTCCCATACTGGCGTTACGTAGTCCCAACGGAGTCCGACGTCGACAGTTAGTTTTCGAGAAAGCTTCCAGGAATCTTGACCGAACACAGAATATGCCCGGCGCTGATAATAGTTGGTGTGAATGGCCGAGATGCGCGCCATTTCCGGCAGGTCGAGCAGGAAGTCGGCAAATGCGTTCCCTGTCCCCGGATCGGCGACGCCGCTCGTGTAATGTGCTGTGTAATGGCCGTCGAAGTCGAACTCCCCGTTCGGGGCAAATGAGCTGGCCGAGCTTTGAAAGAACACCCACCTATACATGCCGCCCAACTTGATCGTGTGGCGGCCCGTCGTCCAGGTCACAGTGTCCGCACCTTGGTAAGTGCCATTCAGGTCCTGCTCGGAATAGGCGCCGCCGAACTCATTCAAACTACTGTTAACGAACGAGATTGTGGCCAAACCGCCAGCGAGTCCGCCCTGCAGCGGCACGCCGGATATCCCCACCTGTTGGTTAATATTCTGGTTTCCATTTGCAGGGGCCGTAATCCAGTCAAGGCGCGTCCAGCCAAACCGGGCGTCGTTGATCAGGTGAGGTCCGAAAATATGAGTCCAGCCGCCTACCACTCCCTGCGCGGTCGCGGTATTGCTCACGTCTCCAGTCAGAATCGTTCCTGAGAGGAGACCGATCTGCGGCTCGCTCTGGTACTGATATTGATACCGGCCGAAAACTGTGTTGTGCTGAGAGAACTGGTGATCGATGCGCGCCGCCACGCGATTGTCGTCGTTGTCCACTGGGCTATCGTGGAAGTAGTTTGCCGTGCCGGAGTTTGGCAGGTTTGTTGCCGGTATGGCCGCCGCAATTTTCTTGGCGACCGAATCAATCGTGCTCGAAGGGATGGTGTTGCTGGTGAACTGCTGATTGGTTTGTGGATTGTAGATAGGAGCATCCCCGGCGAAGCTTCCCGATGCTTCATTCGCAGTGGGAATCATGCCGGTGTTCGCCGTGCCAGGTGAACGGTAGGGCTGGCGCTCAAAATCGGCAAAGAAGAATGTACGGTCGTGACCGTTGTAGAGCTTTGGCAGCCAGACCGGTCCACCTAGCGAAGCTCCAAAAATGTTTTTCGTGTAGTCAGTCTTGCCGATACCTTGAGCGTTATTGAAGAAGTCATTGCTATTGAAATCGCTATCTTGGAAGTACTCATACGCCGAAGCGTGGAACCGGTTGCTGCCGGATTTGGTGATGACATTGATCACGGCGCCGCCATCTCGGCCAAACTCGGCGGAATAAGCGTTCGCCTCTACTTTGAACTCGGCGATGGCATCGAGAGAGGGTTCGATGGCAAATGTGCGCCCTTCATTGATGTTCTGGTCATAGCTGTTGTTGTCGGTACCGTCGAGAATGTAGTTGTTTTGATACTGGGAGATGCCGTTGGCAGAGAATGCGCCGCTTACAGAGTCGCGAGGGCCGGAAGGTGTGGAGTAATTGACGCCCACCGTCAGTACTGCCAGGCGGTTGAAATCCCTGTCGCTCACTGGCAGCTCTGCTTCCAGCACTCCGCTGATTGTTTGTCCCGCCGAAACATCTTCAGTCTGCAGAAGGGGCGGTTCCTCGGCACTTACAACCACGTTCTCTTGAACGTTCCCCACCAGCAGAGAGACAGCCACACGAGTATTCTGCTGGAGCACGACAATTACGTGCTCAACGACCGCCGTGCGATATCCGGCCCGGGCTACTTTAACCTCATAATCGCCTGGCGGCAATGGACTGGCTGTCCAAGTGCCGATGTCGTTGGTGGCGCCTTGCAGATGAGCTTGCGTGCCATTATTCGTCACCGTCACGGCCGCACCGCTCACGGATGCGCCCGAGGTGTCCGTCACGGCAACGAGGATTCCGCCGGTATCCTGCTGCGCGCGCGCGAGAACTCCCGACAAAAACAAGGCGCAGAGAACCCAAGCATAGCACGTGTACCGAACTGTGCTTTGAGTTGGAAATTTTGCCACTTTGTCTCCTCCTTATCGGTGACCATGTTTTGTAGGCGCGATATTCTGCCACCCTCCGCTTGAGAGCAGTGGAGGGCGGCGCTTTGGGGAATTCAATACGCGTTCATCAAGCGCACCTAATCTCCACCACAAGAGGTGGGTTGGACAACGCGACAATCATCCAAGGTTCGCTTGAGTTCGGCAAGGTGTTTTCACTGTGGAGCACACCTGTGGAGAATACAGCGTGAACAGTTGCCAGTGTTTGCTAAGCACTTTTTCATCAGCGGGATATGAACTGGACACCGCCATGGTTCTTTTGTGCGGGGGTTACGCTCGTTACGCGGTATGAGCGTTTTATCGCATCCGCCGGAGAGTCCCATTGTCGTCCGTACACGACAGCGAGCATAATGAAGGCGTTCTATTCGGATTAACTTCTGAGGTTCTGTGCCGAAGTCGCTTGAGCCCGGCGGGTTCGTATCGGCCCGGAGGTGGCCTATGTTAGCAGAGACGAAGAGAGCCACAATCCCATCAGGCACAATCCCATCTCAGGTGGAGAGGGAAACCGTATCTCTCGCCGAGGATCCGCGGTGGCAACTAGCTCAACGGATCGCCGGAAGCGATATACTTTCTCGCTCAGAGTTCCTGCCCAGATTCCTTCTGTACATTTGCAAATTGTATTTGCAGGACGAATCTGACGAGATCCATGAGCAAAACATCGGCGTGCGCGTCTTTGGCAGGGCGCCAACATACAACCCGGGTGATGACAATGTTGTCCGTAATTACGCTGTGCAGTTGCGCAAGCGTTTGAATCTCTATTTTGAGCAGGAGGGAAAGGACGAGCAGTTTCGGATCGAGATTCCGCGGGGTGGTTATGTTCCAGTCTTTGTTCCCACGGTCCCCTGCGAAGAACTAGCAGCGCCGATTCCTACTGAGAATGAAATAGTGGGAACCGAACACGCGCAGCCTTTGGTCGCATCGACTGCTCCGCGTCAAGCAGATTGGCGCATGTTCCTTTTCGGCTTGGCGTTGGGAGCGCTCTTGCTGGGCATCGTCCTCTATCTTTGGTTACCGCATGGCGCAAGATTATCGCCGCAGGTTACAACAAACCCCCTATGGTCTGTCCTCTTTTCCAAGGATAGAGATACCTTCATTGTGCCCGCCGACGCCGGACTTGGGATCCTGCAAAATTTGGCAAACGTGCCGGCAAGCGTCACAGACTATGCAAATGGCGAATACCTCACTGATGTCAAAGTGAGGGGGTTGGATGAGGGGAATCTGAACGATCTACGCTCCCAGCGCTATACCAGCATGGTAGACCTGAATATCACTTCGCGCCTAATTCACTTGCCTGAGGTTGTGCCTGATCACTTGATCGTCAGATTCGCTCGCGATCTGCGCATGGATGATTTGAAGGATGGTAACGCGATTCTGCTCGGCGCAATTCATACCGATCCCTGGGTGGGTCTCTTGCAGAGCAGCCTGAATTTTCAGTTCGTCTGCGGAAAACGCGTAGATGACTGCTACATCCTGAATTCTCACCCCGCCCCGGGCGAATCTCCCATCTATCGAAGCAAGCTCGAGGGTTCTTCTCCTCAGACCTACGCATTGCTTGCATTGTTGCCTAATATTGACCGCAACGGGTGGATTCTTCTGATCGAAGGACTCAATATGGCGGGAACTGAAGCTGCTGCGAATATGCTGCTGGACGACGCCACAATGCGCCCATTGATTCGCCAATCCGTCTCTGCGGAGGGCGTGTTGAGACCTTTCGAACTTTTGATCATGACAAGAAGCCTCGGTGCTCAAGCCCTGCCTTCCAAGATTGTTGCTCAACGTTTCTACGAATAAGAAACCAGGATAATGTCGGGTACCGCACAAAACCGCGCATTCTAAGGAACCTCTGAAGAACTTGTGCCTCGCCAAAATTCTAACCGTAGCTTTTGTCGCTTACTCTTTACGGTTAAGAGAATTCGGCGAAGCTCTCTCTAGAGCTCCGCAGCGCCGCGGGCTATCTCACAGAAAACAGGCACGCTTTGGCTGGATGGAATTTTGGCGAGGGACAGCATGAACGTTGCCGTGTCCGAGCGCGCATACTCACGTTCCACGAATCCGTGCAAGTAAACAACACCGCGCATCGGATCAGCCTCAATGTCAAAAAAGACTTCCTTCTTGTTGATTGGAAGATTGACCCTTTCCTTAAGGTAGGCTGTCGCGCCCGGCGTACTGAGCAATTGGGCCCGAGAGTGGAATTTGTGGAGGGTGTCCGGCCCTATGCCTGAAAAAACAGCCTTCTTTCCCTGCACGAAGGTGTCGGGATTGCTATCGGCGAAAGCCTGAATGGTTGGGATGACGCCGCTGATCTTATCTTGGCTGGCCCGACCTAATTCCGCAATCAGCGTCAGGTCACCCGTTTTTTCAAGCACTTCTTTGCAGGATGACTGCCAGTGGCACAAACCACACGCCGAACTCAACGCCGGCCTGGACTTCTTTGCCTGCGCAAGGATCGCTCGAATTTCAGATAAGGCCTCAAGATAGCTGTCCCACCAAGTAGCTGCATTGCGAATTCCTTGGGGTTCCATGAGGGGATACGCCACACGCCTGCCATCACGGTCAACGATGTAGGCGGAGCGACCGGGAGCTGCAGAACCGAGTTGTTCAAGAATGAAGACATAGTGCGCCAGCTGGAATGCATAGTGCTTCTTGAACCTACCTTCACTTTCATCTCCCTCAAAGCCGGAGCCGGACTTGATGTCGCCCGGGATGTACCCCATACTGGTCCATTCTAGGAGATCAGGTTCCCCGACCAAATCACCCGCTGTCAGGCGTCCACCGTATATGAGGGGCTCACGACAAGCCATCGCTCGGAGTGTTTCTCGTTCGCGATCGGCCAAGTCGATCAATTTCATGTTTGCGGTAATCGCGAGCCCCTCAGCAATTGCGTTTTCGTGAACAAGGCCTTGCTCCCAGAGGAGCTCTACGAAAGGCGAGGTTTCATCTCGTTCGGTTGCGTCACCGAATGCGTCCATGGATACTCGGTGCGGACAATGGACAAAATCGTAGAGCTGCGTGGCGGAGATCATCGTCTGAGTTCCTCCGATCGCGGGATTCTTGCCTGCGCGGAATCTTACACCGGTGAGCGCGTCGACTTCCCGGGCGCTTGACTTAGTTCAGCCTGGCTTCCATCAATTTCGGGCGGTCCGAAAGCCGGATAAATGGCTGTTGGGCCCTTTGTCCCGTTCTCGGCACCAATAGCAAGTTGATCCCATTTTTCTCACAGAGATGCATTAATCCTCTGGTACTGGTGGTGCCAAGGTTGTTCGCTATTGAAGCCAGAGAGACATATTTTGTCTTGAACGCCTCGATAGCTCCGATTGTGATCCTCAAGCCTGTCGGTGACCTGTGGCCTTCGAGCAGGCCCATCTGCAACAAGCCGTGAACCACACTTGCATCACAATGCAGATGTCTCTCAACAATATAAGCAGGCATCGTATCGCCGGCAGCACGGCTGCGAGCAGAGGTGGCAAAACGGTCGTATTCGGCGCTATCCATGAGCAAACCGGCAACCGTTCCGTCGGTATTGCCGACGATCGCGAGACTTCTGGCCAGCAGCGCGCGCACCACATCCACTTTTGTCTCCGGTGAATCATGATGCCCACTCATGACGGTTTTTACCGTAATGTACTCACTGGTGTTGCCGCTGGCCGGCTCCGCGGGCGGCGCCAGCGCCAACAGCCTCTTGGTGAACGTGTCGATGTCGAGCTCATGATAACCACCTTTGGTTGGCAAGAGATGATTGAACTCGAAGATGCCGCTGTTCTTCAAGGCCCGCAGCACTCCAACGGAAAGCCCCATACGCTTCGCGGCATCTCTCTCCCTATAAATTCTTCCCGGGCAAGTGCGCGGGATTACGGTGCTGCTCAAGTCGACAAGAATTCGTTCCGACTTGCCGCATTGAATCCGCCTCGTCGGTATCTTTTGGTCCTTGAGCAGCCGCGAAGCAGTCAAAATGTGTATGCCCAACTGGGCAGCGAACTCTGATCGTGTGACGAACCGGCTACTGACCTTCCCCTGCGTTTCCTTCAGGAGCTTGGGATCCACATAACCACGATCCCAATGATTCTCCGCAAACTCCAGAAACGCCACTCTGAGAAAGTTTGTTTGCTGGCTTGGGTGGATGGCGCGGTTCTTGAACAAAGCATCGTAAATCGGCTCAAATTGCTTTCGAACTCCGCCTTTTCCACTCTGCTGGAGTTTCTTTCCAATCTCCCATAACAAGGCGATGAAATTCTTTGGCCAGTCCTGCAGGACGCGTGCGGCAGCCGAGATGAGCTTCCGCTCATCCTTGACGCTCGTACTTCCGTCAGCGATCAGGCGGTGCCTCCCCAGAGCGCGAACAATGTGCAGCATTGAACGCAAGTTCATCGCCATGAGCTGATCCCGAGGGAGAGAAAGAGGATTCTCATCATTTGCTGGGAGTCCGAGAACCTTTCGCCGAATGATGGCAAGAAGGGCGACATCTGCCTTCGAAAGTGGAGGCAAAATGCACTCCATCAGATTCCCGTCACAGCCGCATTCGAGAAGTCCACGTCTGAATAGGCGCAGTCGTTTGCCACACTTGGGGCAGAGCGATGCGGTAGTGCACTGATGGATCGGACAGCCGACCATCAGTGCCAGGTGCCAATGTGCCTCGATGAATCCTTTTTCGGCAACACACCGTGGGCATAGTCCGGGATTCACGATATTCAAATCCGTCGGAACGACGCTATGTCCGAGCAAGCGAGCCCAGCGAGGCTGATTGAGAGGTGCGGAGTACCCGATGCTCTCGAGCTCGGACGAAGGACGGTTGATAATTGCCGCCAATTTTTCCAATTTGAAGCCGCTAGACCGGATCTCGTTTTGCTTTAGGCCGGCTAGGCGGTACACACTCCATGGCGAGTCGTAGCCATTCTCCTCGGCCAACCGAAGAACGTGCCCAACAAGACTTTCCGTCGGAAATGGCGGAGGGTGTCGAACCAAGAGTGGCGTGCTCATGAGCGCACCAACAGGGAATCAATCGATTTGCACTCCTGTCCTCTCCCCGTGGGTGACGAATACATTGGTGCCATCTCGGTGACAGTACCTATCTTGCTTACCCGATTCAATAGGTCAACGGATTCAACCAGCCGAAAGCTGCGTTCAAACGGGTTTGTTAGAGCTGAGAAGTACTCACTCGACCAGACTGATTGCACGTGTGCCGTAGCGAGATCGTCGAGGCGAATAACCTTTCTTTCTTCAGCGGCCACATTCCTCAGAGTCTGTCTCAACAAGTTGGCCAAATAGCCAATCAGTCCCCCAGTGGAACAGTAGAAGCGGAAGGCCATTTGTTCCGAATGAAAAACGGGAACCTCGAACTGCTTGGCAATTTCTTTATGAAACGCCTTCAGGATGCAAATGAACTGGCTACGCTGGCCAACATCAGTCCATGAAAATCGCGGCAATTGAATTGGGGCGAGAAACCGCCGTGCCAATTGCTCGTTCTCGTCAATGACGTTTCTGCAGGAGCGGAGCCCGGCCACAACGAGTGTTGTCCGCGTGTCATCGATCAGAACTTTGAGCCAATCCGCGACGTTGTGCATGATTTGCCGCTTGCCTCGATCGTAGAAGTGCTGGAATTCATCGATCATGACCATCCGAGTTCTCGAATTCTTCATCAACACGCGGAGCCGCCTGGACTTTTCATTTTCCGTTCCCCGCTCGGGATCGGGTGCATTGAGGGCTTCAAGCAGTTTTCCCGCCAGGCTTTTTACAGTCGGCCCGCTTGGCACCGTTGCGCGTAAGACTGGAACCTCCATTCCGTCATCCCGACGAATTGGCTCGTGCTTCGATTCAAAGCTCTCCAGGAGGCTGGTCTTGCCAGTACCGGATTCTCCAACAATTGCGAGACCCTGGGCTCCCTGGCCGGCAGAGAAAGCGAAGCACTGCTCAATCTGTCGCTGTGCATCCACAAAAGCAGTATGGGGGATCACGATCCGTTCAATGATTGTCAGAGGCTTATTCAACTTCGTATCCTTTCTTGTACATGGCCGTGAAATTCAGCCCGCTGTCTTCGATGTCTTCTGCTGGCTGATTCCTAAATCCACCCGTCGAAGTGGCTTCAAGTTCACTACTCTCTGTCGCCAAGCCTCTCGTTGACGGATGGAATACTGCTTCAGGCAGGGCCAATGTCGTCTCGCGGTCGCCTGTTTGGGTAGAAGCTTTCGCGGAAGCTTCTTTGAAGCGCGCAACGCGCATCCTCGTCCTCCGCCGTTTCAGGTGAAGATCCTCTTCAATCCTGCGCTGGATTTCTTCCTGTGCCTTCAGCCAGCCGTACGGGTTTTGGTTGAACGGATCCCGTTCTTTTTGCCACTTCTTGAAGATCGAGTGCTGCCATAAGCTGATGCCATTCGCGTACTCCATGTTGCGAGCCGGGACACGATAGATACTGTTCGTCTTCGGCCACACGACGTAAATCGCACCAATGTCGCTTTCATCGACACGAATCTCGACCTCCAGATTCGCGCCTTCTTGAATCCGCAAGTCATTCAGTTCAGGCGAACTGTAGAACAAGCCCTCGAATTCAATTCCTTTGTGGTTCAGCACGCGCCTGTATACGCGGCCCATGACGGCATCGAAATGCGTTGACTCATCCGGAAGGCGGATATCCTCAGGCCTGATGCTGGTTGCCCACATTCGTGCCGGCGTTGTTTGCAGCGCCCGGTGAATTTCCTGATGGTACACATCCGTAATCCATTTTCGGACGATCCACTTCAATGTCGAGAACTTTACGACCGCGTGCTTCGACGGGTCGTAGTCGTCCTTTTCGAAGATATTGCTGAATGAAGTGCCAGGAATTCCATGAGCAATGCCTCTGTTGAAGGTCCCGAAGAAGCGTTCGATCTTTCCCTTGAACCACGGTTCGCGACGAGGCGCAGCGCACCACTCGATCCCTAACGAGAGGCAGACCTGCTCCAGGCTCTTGCTGTAGAACTCCTGGCCTCCGTCAACTACGAGTTGGCGCATTACGCCGTGTGCAGCCCATTCATTGACGATGTCAGGATATTCCGCTTTGAGATTCACTTTCGGCAGGAAGCAGTCTTTCAGACAGGCGGCAACAGACTGGTAGCTCGGCGGGTTGAATCCTACGTATATGCCCAGAATGCACCGTGTGTAGCTGTCAATGCAGGCCGTGACGTACGGCCTGCCCAAAGGCAAGGATGTCCTGTCGTCTACCACGAAGAGATCGAGGTGGGTGTGGTCAATCTCAGCCCGCTCAAGCGGTGCAGATACAAGACGTTGACCCCTTACGAACCGGAACGTTTTCAGAGCGGCGTCATGGCCATAACGGGCAGAATACTTGTCAAACTCGGGAATGTCTGCGATCAGGCGGGTAATGAGTCGCCGTGTCGGCATCGGCAATTGGTCAGAGTCCGGTCGGAGTTGATTCTCTTTCATAACCCTCAGCAATGCATCCTCAAATGTCTCCCGGATGGTGCTGCGCTCCCGCCTCAGATACTTGGCTGCAATGGCCTCCTGGCAAAGGCTCGTGACAACTGAAGGGTAGCGGCTTGCTCTGTTGCCCTTATTGACTGCGTTGTCGAGCAGAGCACGGATGTCGTTCTTCGACTGGAGGAAACGAGTCTTCCATCGGTACACGCTAATCCACCCGGGGGGCTTCCTCGGCTCCTTCACTCTTTTCCAAACATCATTGATTGCGGGTTCCATCTGAGTGCGGGAATTGGGAACGTCTAGCACTGCAAGGACGTAGGTTCTCCGCAATTTTGCGATCTCGGGGACTTGGGGATTCTCTAGGTTGCGTTTGCTTACCGGGATGCTGGCGGGAAAGGCCAGCTGCTGCTTAGCTACCATCTGAAGCAGTTCATGGTGTTCTTTCGTAACCAACAGGCCTGTCTTTAATTCCTCCAATTGCCAACAGGTGTCAGTGATTTTGCGGTGAAGGCGATACCCCCTCCCGTCAATCTCCACAATCGCGTTTTGCTCCAGGCAAGAGGTTCCCATATCAGATGTTCTCCTTCCTGGCAACAAAGCGAGTGTCGGGTGTGATGGGCGAGTTCAAATCGAGAGTCAATACGCCTTTGAGAACCAGGTTGCAAAGAACCTCGCGGCCCCATGGGCCGTATTCCCCACGGCAGACATCCGACCAGAGGAGGCACCCGTGCCGAAGGAGAGCAAGCCTGATGAACTCTTGCTCGCAGTCGGTGACTTGGCGTCGGCCGAAACCAAGAAGGAAGCGTGCATTACCCAGCCGCGGCTGCATGGCAAGGTCTTTGGCCAACACAACACGATAGGTGTAGCCCCATAAGGGAAGTCCCTGGACAAGCAAAGCCGTCCTCGTAGCGGTTTCTGGTTGCTCCGCCTCGGATTCGGGCTTGACCTCCCACAGTTCCTTTCGACCGTTCCTCACAACAAGGATGTCTGGATAATGGCTTCTCACCTGCCCGTCGAGAACGTACGTGACCTGGCATGGCTGCTCATAAAAGCGAGTCACAACCGGATCACAATCGAGAAGACGAAACCCGTTAAGTTCGTTTTCGGATTCCCACTGAACCATCCGCTCCATCTTCCAGGATGGATACTTCCCCTTGTGACTGGCAGACGACCGCGATACGACCTCGCGGGAGCGCAGTTTTCCCGCCTCGGGAAAGATAATACTGCTGATTGCTGCGTTACGGTCGGCCTGCTGACCACTGACGGAATAGGCGCAGCAGTGCGGAAATGGATCTTTACCCACCTCAGAAAATTTGGCGAGATCTCCCATATCTACGGTATACCGAGTAGAGAGCGATTTTAGACACTTACCTCGGTAACTGACCAAATCCGGTCGTCCGTCGGTACTTTATAAGTGTGAGAACTCAACGCTCCGTCCCACCCTTAACCAAGGTTTCAGAACGCCTCTTCCTGGGCAGCTCGGAGGATGCTGAAGCCCTGGCCGCGGCGAATTTCCACCAAATCTCAACCGTGATCACCCTGTGCCGGGAGCCGGTGGTACAGCGAGTTCCAGGCATCCGCTACCTGCAATTTCCGGTTCGAGACGCGCGTCCGGTATGGCGAGGGACAGCCTCTGCCATAAAGCCACATGAAGCGGGGGCACTGACAGAAGCAGAAATTTAGAAGACCGTACCGAATTGTCTTGCGTTCGTCCGCCTGTCAGGGCCGGGCGTTGCGGGGCAGGAAGAGGCGTGCGACTTGAAGCTGTTTGGATGATTGTTCAACACGAAAGGAGTGAGCTGAACCTGCGGTTCCGTCCGCAGTAGCCTATCGACATCGGCGTAGCTGGTAACGGCTGGGTCGAAAGCTGTCGAGACAACGTACCTCTGTCTTATGACAATGGAGAATGCCGTGAGGCGATCTCTGTCACTGCCAGCGTCAAGGCGGTGGGAGGGCCAGGCTGAGTGATAGGTCCAATATAAGTGAACCGCCGAAGGCGCCGTCACTGCCGAAGAGCCAAAGACGCTGACAGGCTCTAGCCAAAAGGCACGCAGCCGGATGCTCCAACGCCTGTTTGGGGCACACGGACATAAAGGCTGCCGGTGTAGAGGCGGGGACTACGTCACTCGTGTCATTCAAATGGAACAAAGTAAGCCCGATGCCCCGCCTCTTCGGAGGCAGGTGTTGCCGCAAGGCACGCTGCTGGGGTAGCGGGTAAAGGATGCTGGAGAAAGCGAATGCCGCTCTGGAATGGAGCGGATAGGAGTTGCGACATCACTCCGCTGCGAAAGCAGGCAGACTTCCAGTTGGTCGTGGTTGACGAGAGAACTTACAGAATCTTCGCGGGAGGAAATTGCAAATGAACGTGGAGCAATCTATGTGTGCAGCCTCCAGCCCGGAGGCGCAATGGGAACAGATCCACTGGTCTCAGTGTGAACTCAAGGTCAGGAGACTGCAAGAGCGTATCGTCAAGGCAACACAGGAAGGCCGCTATGGCAAGGTGAAAGCCCTGCAATGGCTGCTGACCCATTCGTTCTACGGTCGAGCGTTGGCCGTAAAACGGGTGACACTCAATCAGGGCAAGAACACGCCGGGAGTGGACGGAGCAATCTGGAGCACTCTGGCGTCCAGATACAAGGCCATCGACACACTGCGACGGCGCGGCTATCAGCCGCAACCGCTGCGGCGTGTCTATATCCCGAAATCCAATGGGAAGCTGAGGCCGCTGGGAATCCCCACGATGAAGGATCGCGCCATGCAGGCACTCTACCTGCTGGCGCTGCTCCCGGTCGCGGAGACCACCGCCGATCCCAACTCCTATGGCTTTCGACCGAAACGCTCGACCGCCGATGCCATCGAGCAGTGCTTCACCGTGCTGGCTCGAAAAATCGGTCCTCAGTGGGTACTTGAAGGCGATATCCGTTGCTGCTTTGACAACATCAGTCACGCATGGATGCTCACTCATATCCCCACCGACAAAGAGGTACTGAGGAAATGGTTGAAGGCGGGCTTCATGGAAAATCGAACGCTGTTTCCTACGGAGGCAGGCACACCGCAGGGCGGAATCATCTCGCCCACGCTGGCGAACCTGACGCTGGATGGATTGGAGCGACTGCTCAAGGAGACCTTCCGCAAGAAGATAATCCGAGGACAGTGCTACAGGCCGAAAGTAAACTTCGTACGCTATGCCGATGACTTCATCATCACTGGCTGCTCGAAAGAGCTACTGGAGGATGAGGTCAAGCCCTTGGTCGAACAGTTCATGTCCGAACGAGGCTTGCAGCTCTCACCGGAGAAAACCTGCATCACGCATATCGAACAGGGCTTCGACTTCCTGGGGCAGAACCTGCGTAAGTACGGCGGCAAGCTCCTGATTACGCCTTCCAAGAAGAACATGCACGCCTTCTTGAAGAAGGCACGTGACACGATTCGCTCGAATCGCGCCGCTAAACAGGAGAATATGATCAGGCTGCTCAACCCGATCATCCGTGGTTGGGCATCCTATCACCGCCATATCGGGGCAGACTCGGCGTATCGGAAAGTGAGAATGGCGCTCTGGTACTCGCTCTGGCGATGGGCAACGCGGAGACACCCGAACAAGTCTTCTAGCTGGATACTACATCGGTACTGGGACTGTTTCGGGCAACGCAAGTGGTACTTTGCTGCACTGGCTAGTTCTCACGCGCAAAGGTCGGGTCCGGATGTCGTTCGGTTGGTTGACCCCACCGATATCGCCATCCAGCGCTACGTGAAGGTGAAGTCGGACGCCAACCCGTTCGACCCACTGTGGCGTGGCTACTTCGAGTCTCGAAAGAGATTTAGAGGAGCCCACCCCCGTCGCTGACTCCTTGGGTGATGTGTTCTACCGGCTCCGCTCACGCGGGGCTTACACACGGCTTGAGCCGGATGACGGGAAACTGTCACGTCCGGTTCTTAGGGGAGGGAGCGGCAGCAATGCCGTTCCCTTACCCGACCCCGCTGGGATGGGGAGCGGAAACCGCAGGTTTTTTCGGCGGTTGCAGCGAGGGAAGGTGCCCCTTCCCCCTGCAAAACGAAACGGAGCAATACGGTTCGGTGTCCTGCCAGATTGGCAGTTTGAGAAAAAGAGATTATGATTACATTTGTAATAGTTTGTCATAATGTTCGTCTTCGACTCATCGACGCTGATCCTGACCGCCAAAATGGAGCTGCTGGATCTGTTTCTGAGCGAAGTCGGGATGGAAGTTGCGATTCCGCGTGCTGTGGAAGAGGAATGTTGCGGCGGGAAGAAGACTCTCGATGTGCTGATGATCCAAAAAGCTGTGGACGAGTCGAGAATCACGGTCAGGAACGTAAGAAACAGGAAGCTGGTGCTGAAACTGGAAGAGGATTTCAGCATGGCGCGCGGAGAATCCGAAGTCGTCGCCCTGGCGTTGCAGGAGAAGGCGCGGCTGGTGGGCATCGACGACAAACACGGAATCAATGCCTGCAAGCTGGTTGGGATTCCCTTCACCACGGCGGTGGCTATTCTGCTGCGGAGCCGGCAGAAGGGTCTGATCGACCACGGCGACGCGCTGGTTCGGCTCTCGACACTCGCCAGGTACGGACGTTACAAAAGTTCGATTGTCGAAGATGCGAAAAGAAAACTGGAGGAACAACCATGACCAAAACCATGAGTATCCGAATGGACAGAGACAATTACCAGTTCCTCAGCGCGGTCAGCCGGGAAGAGCGGAGCGACCTGTCGAAGGCGGTGCGTGACCTGGTGACGCGCGGCAGAATCCTGCTTGCCGTGGAGAAGTACAGGAAGGGAGAAGCGTCGCTGGGCAAGGCTGCTGAAGTGGCAGGGCTGCCCGTGGGACAGATGATGACGCTCCTCGGAGAATTTGGGGTTCGAAGCAGAATTGACCAGGACGACTATCGTCAAAGTCTGGCGAACCTCACTAAAGTTTGGTGAGCCCGAAGGAAAAACCATCATGCCCACTAAGAATCCGTCCTATCCTGGAGATTTTATTTGGAGATCATCGAGCCCGCTGGAACTGACGGTTGCGGGGGCCACGACGGCATGGTGTGCTTCGCGGCATGCGCTGTCGAGCCTGCTCAACGGCAAGGCGGATTCCTCCGGGAAAATGGCGTTGGTGCCCCGTTGGAATGGGTAGCGCAAGACGGCAACGGCGCGCGAGTGAGGCAAGGTACTCCTTCCCCGCTGTCGTCCACAAAAATCAGATCTGCAGCTATGCGGCGGTTCGTTCGAGTGCATATTCATGGTGAAGTCCGCCCAAGACGGGCGTTGACACGACTCGCTCCGCTTCCTCAAAGTAGTGGCGATGCGCCCTGGGCGGAGGTGCCGATCTCGGATCCGGAATTCCCGGACCTAAGCGGGAGTGCGGGCGACCTCGGTTGTAATGTGAAACCCACTGGCGAACAATCCTGCGCAGGTGGCGCTCGTTGAGCGGAATCATAAAATCCAGGCATTCCCTTCTTATCGTTCCGAGCAATCGTTCGCAGTATGCATTCGCCTGCGGTGTTCGAATGGGTGTCTTTACCACCTCCAGTCCGAGGGCAGCAACGGCCGCGTCCAGTTCTGATGAAAACGTCGCGTGTCGATCATGAATGAGGAAGCGGTACTCGTGATCGCTTGGTATCGCTTCACGTAACTGTTGAATCGTCCATTGGGCGGTTGGGAAAGAGGTCACGTTGCAATGAAGGATGCGGCGGGAACCGATCTCCATCACCACAAAGATATAAAGGCTCTGAAAGCGAGCGGTGACCGCGACCATGAAGTCGCACGCCAGCAGGGCTCGGGCGTGGTTGCGGACAAATGTGTTCCAGTTCTGCGAGCGCCGGTCGGACCACGGATCTTCTGCAGGCCAGTAGGCTCTCACCGTGCGCGGAGAGACGCGGATACCGAGCTTCAGCCATAGCTCATGGGCGATCCGCTTTTCTCCCCAGGTCGGATTCCCACGAACCATTTCGACAATGAGTTGGCGGAGGTCCAACGGAATCGGACGTCGGCCCGGTCGCGACTTCCACTTCCAAAACAATCGGAACGCCCTGCGATGCCAGCCGATCAGTGTTGCGGGCTTGACAACCAGAAGAGCGGATCTCCAAGCAAAGAAGCGCGACCAGAAGACCAACCAAAGCCGAGCCGCGTTCGTCAGTCGCCGTGGTTGGATTTGGTGTTCTCGGTAGAACGCCAATTGCTTGCGAAGAAACAGGTTCTCGGCAATCAAAGCAGTTCGAGAACGGAGACTCAAGCGAATGAGACTCGGAGCGTCGCCCGCCAAATCTCGAAGAACGCCAAGTGCCGACCGGATCAACCTAAGGAAGCTCATCAAGCCAATTATCAACGGAGCGCTTCGGCGATTGACAACCGGCAGGCGGTTCGGACCGAAACGCCTGTCTTTTCAATTCGTCGATGATTTTTGCGGAGCACAGCGGAACGGAGATTCCGGTTTTAGAGGAATTTGAAATGGGCAAACAGGTAGCTGTCGTGCTTTACGCTGTGGCGATGGTAGCCATCATCGTCGGAGTAGATTTCGCGTTCTTCAGAAACCGGTCTTGGGAACGGCTGACAGTGAATATAGGCATTGTCTTGGTGTTCGCGGCTTTCTACTTTAGATTCTTCAGGCGTCCATGACAACTACCATGAGGATGTTGGTCATCGGATGTTGCACCAAATCCAAGCTGGCGACAACTGTCCCGTTAGCCTTCGATTGACGGAGTTCTTCTACCGCACCATCTGCGCTCGGACTCGTGCGTACGTCTCATCCAAGGTGGATACGATTGGATTGTCGAGCCGCTCCTTCAAAATCTTGATGACAGAATCGTAGTACCACCTTTGCTCGTCCGGGCCAGCGTTGAATCTGCTCCACAGGGCTGTGCCTAGTTGCTCAAGGTCTCGCTGAATGGCCGTGAGGTTGTGCAGTTTGTCTGCCGCGACCACAATCAAGCTTGCCGAGTCACAATCCCGTAGGTGCTGGAGATACTCTTCCTTCCGCTCTTTCCAATCTCGCTTTGCGCCTTCTTCAAAAGAATCCGTACAAGACTCCACGATTGCTGCAACTTCCCTCTCAAACTGCGCCTCGATTTTTACCAGCGTCGGCTTACCGCCGCAGTCCTCCACGGTATCGTGCAGCAAGGCGGCGATTGCCTGTGCCTCCGTTCCGCCGTTTTCGAGAACGAGAGCCGTCACGGCAAGGACATGCGAGATGTAGGGAATTTGCGTACCCTTCCTTGCCTGTTCGCGGTGAAGATGTGATGCCAATTGCAGGGCTTCATCGAACTTGCCGCTCAACAGACGCTTCAGCTTCGCTGGCATCAATCTTCCTCCACCGTGGGGTGCGATTTGTCCTTTTATGCGGTTCAGCGCAACAGGCAACTACACACTCTCTGATTAACCGAAAGTCGTCGGCTCAAAGCTTTTTCCTTTTGCATCTCGACGGTTTGGTTCACCTTCGACCTGTAGCATGTATGCAAAATCGCGGTTCTTCCCGTCCTTAAGTGCCCACCACACACAATACACAACAACGACATCGCCTCCGGAGTAGTTCATGCAGTTCTGTTGGACATGCTCCAGAAGTTCGGCCTGAATCCGTCGTGCTTCCGTCTCTGCCGCTTTGCGCGTATCGTATTTCTTCTCAATTCTGCACATCATGAGCTTGAGAGGGGCATTGCTATAAAGCAGCTTGTCGAAATCCTCGGTGATCTTGTTGTGATCGGTGTCGTGCTCAGATTCCGCAACGAGCAACATGCCTTTGAACGGAATGTAAGCAGTGAAATCCCAGAGAAACTCCGCGCAGGTCGTAGAAGTGAAATTGCAATCGCATCCTCGGTCGCGGAAGAACCTGTCGAGCAGAGAGATGTTCTGACAGGTCCAATTGGTAGCGGGTGGTAGGGTGTTTTTGATTTTGCATTTCAGGTAACGAGCCAATTCCGTTGCGAGTTCTTTGATAGCCGCAGAAGTCCTCGGCAGATCAGTAATCTGTTCAGGCATTGCACTCCCCTCCTCGGAATGACAAGGCGGCTCACGATGTAGCCTCCGATTTTCCTTTTTGACATGAAGACGGCACCATTTTACGCCTCTCCTGCCGACTTGCCTTCTACGTGGCTCTCCACCCCTTGCAGGCCGATATTTCCGCAATTTTCCCCAAAACCTGCCCCTCGGCCTACCCCGCCAGCGCCCCTGTGAGCGGTCGGGAGGGCGGAGATGGGCGACTGGGCTGGTGCAGGTGGTACGAACCAAGCAGAGGGTTTTTTAACCAGCAGCGCGGGGTATTTTGAGCACACGTCCCCATGGCTACCCGCAGGAATAGGCCAGTCTCCTACCTGCCCCATATAAACCGAATGTATGGTTGGCGGGTTAGTGGTTCATGCTCCTCGTACTTCCAATATTCCAATGTCTACGTTTTCTATCTCACGCGGGGGTTCGATAATTTGTAAGGTTTCGTTCCGTCCGTTGTGAAATGCAGTCCACGGTTCATTCCTCGCATCGCGGGGTCCGCCGCTCTTATCCCGCTTACCCTTGTTCCAAACTGAAATCAACCAACGATTGTTCTCTGAGAGGAACTTCCGCTTCAGCTTCATCTCAAATCTGGTCATCCAATCGTGTACTGGGTTGAGGATGACCGTCACGTCCTTGGGCAGAGATTGTCTGAGACCGAAATCATCTTCTACCGTCTTCGCTTTTTGGTGGTACGGAACGCCATTGGTCTCCCCGCAAATTATGACGCAGCAGTTACCCATAATCCTGTCCGGTATCACGCTCTGCACGAACCCTTCAACTTGTCCCGCCTTCACCCGTTTTAGGGAGGAAAAGCCCCCACCCGGTAGTTCGTACTCGCGCCATGCATTTCCCTGCCGGTAGAGGACTACGCTCCTTGTGCCCTCTCGTCCCTGTCTACCTCGGTCGATAAACTCCTCATAAACCACAGCCTTGATGTGCTGAAGCACTTGGAGCGAGTGAGATGGATCAAATGGCGTTCGAGGGACGATGCTCCATGGGGAAAAAAGGACAGTATCGCAGCGTTCGCCATCAAGCATTTTCATCACGTCAGAAAAGACCGCACTGAAATCTCTAAATCCATTCGAAAACCTGTGGTTGTAATCGCGAGAGACGACGCCGAGCTTGGCGACTTTCAGTTTGGGCGCTGACCCTGTTGTGGCACCCGGTCTTTGGTCTCCGAGGTCTTTCGTCCCGATGGAAACACTTGTCTTGTTCATCGCGCTCCTTCCCCCTCCACGCTTTTCGAGCAGGAGGTGCTTGCTGCGCGGCGGCGAACGATCCTGCTGCCGCGAGAGCTGCCAGCGAACCTTTCAGCATCCGATTATTCCAGCGCATAGATGGTCAGGCCAGAACCTCACTTTATTTTTTCTGCTTGGAAGTGCTGAGCGCGAACTTATTTACCAAGAGTTGACCCCCATCGCTGTCCAGTGGAATGAAACTCATATCTATCATCTCTGACGACTTTGAACTGTAGAAGATGTTCTTAACCTCAAAGTAATAGACGCCTCCCGCTTCGGCGGTGAAATGAGCCGCAGCCGTCTTGCGATCGTTTTCCAAACCGACATTACTCTGCCAGCTGGCGCAAAGATGATGTACACCGGGGTCGACAGAAAAGTAAAGGTAAGAGTTGCCGTGCGTGGCTCCGACCCACTTGCCATCCACGCCCGCCCTAGTGGTGGGTTTGACAATCGAATTGAAATTTGAATCATCTTCTATGAAATAAACAATCGCTTTGCCGGCGTCCGGTTGGGCAGGATTCTGACCTTGGCCTGTTTTCACGCTGAATTTGACTGCATCATCGCCACATCCTGGCGATCCAGCGGAGGCTGCATTGTTGTTTTGCGCTATGACCGTCAATGAAAGCAACGCGAGCAAGATTGCAAATGATTTGATGGCTGTTCTGGCCATGAAATTCACCTCTTTCTACCCTTCTTTAATAATACTGCAGTTGCATTTACTGTCTTTAACGGCAAAGCGCCAAAGACCCTGGCCTAAAGGCCCGTGAATTCAACTATTTTCCGGGGGCTGAAGCCCCCGGCTCCCTCCGGACAAAGCGATCTACAACTGTAACGTTAGTGTTATCCGCTGCGCTTGCATTACGGAACTTCGTTCTCATCTTGAGCACATCAGCGCCGAGCTAAATACTTTGCTGCTCGCTTCGCGGCGGCTCGGCGTTTAATAGAAGCAACTACTTCTTCACGGGAAAGCTCGGGGATTTCCTCATGCACGGGACGCTCCCCTTTCCAGCGCCAATAGGCAAACTGGACTTCCTCGATGTTGCCAGTCGTTCCCATTTTCCAATATGCGCCGTCGTCCTTCACAAAGAGTCTCCCACCCTCCATTCGCCGAACGGTTAAGCTCCGCCTGAGTTGACCAAGAATATACGGCATGTCGCTTATATATTCGCGCTCACCGGGAGGCGTCTGTCCGTAGCGAGTAGAAGGCCACACATCTCCTTCGCAATTCGTGCTGAAGATGGCCTTTGCATCGTAGCGCCAACGGACTGTGAGGTGACGCAATTCCTCGAACTCAGCCGCTGTTATGCCAATCGGATCAGGAGGCACTTCGAATTTCGCCCTCATTGTGCAGCCTCACGGCCAAATCGTCTCACCGCACTCGCCTTTGCATCAAGCGGATAATCGCATCCGCCCGGTTTGAGGCATTGCGACAAAGCGCTTTCCAACGCCACCATCAGGCGACAAAGGCGTAGAATTGTGCCGTCATAAAGGGAATTCCGGCACCCAAGCTCACCGACGCTTCCCCGCGCAAATCGAACCTCGATGGGCTTCGGGAGAGCGACACCACCAACGCGAATCACGTGGCTGAAAATTACTTGGGCGTCTGAGCGAAATGTTGCTCCCAAGTCGGATCGACTCCAACGTGGCCTAATTCAGTAGTGCTGGCTTTGCCTTCCTCACTGATGAGCCAAGCCTTGCATTTCTTATCGATGTCCACAACGGATGTGCCGGTGATCTTCTTGTCCAGCGTCACCGCGTATGCTGTCCCTCGACAAAATTAAATCCGCGCGGTTCGCGAGCACTTCTTAACCGTTAAGGCAATCGAGGGAAGCCCGCTTCAATCTGAACTCGGCGGAGATTCATTCGGCCAGATTTCCACTGGGTTTTGTTTGCTATAACCCATTCATGGCCCGATTGTTGAGGCTTTTCTTTATTCTGCTCGTACGGTCCCTGCGCGCACGCCATCATCTTCTCTTGGAAAATCTGGCTTTGCGGCAGCAGGTTTTGGTCCTCGCGCGACATCGCCCTCGGCCACGGTTTCCCAATGCCGATCGATTCCTCTGGGTTATGTTGCGGCGCTTCTGGCCGCGATGGCAGAGAGCTCTGATTCTCGTTCAACCGGAGACTGTTGTTGGCTGGCATCGAGCTGGCTTCAAGCTTTACTGGACCTGGCTCTCCCGGCATCGCAAACATGCAGGAAGAAAATGCGTGAACAAGGAACTGCGCGAGCTCATCTTCCGCATGGTGGCCGACAACAGGACTTGGGGGGCGCCACGGATTCATGGCGAGCTCAGAATGTTGGGCTTCGACATCTCGGAGCGTACGGTACTGCGCTGGATGCGCAAAGCGCCCAGAGATCCTGAGCCGGCAAAGCGATGGGCAGCATTCCTCAACAACCACCGCGAGGTGATCGCCGCGATGGATTTCTTCACCGTGCCGACGTTTTCCTTCGGCGTATTGTACTGCTTCTTTGTCATCGCCCATGATCGGCGACGAATTCTGCGCCTCAATGTCACCAAACATCCGACGAGCGCCTGGGTGGTGCAGCAACTGCGCGAGGCGTTTCCCTACGACTCTGCACCCCGCTACCTGATCTTTGATCGTGGCGCGAGTTTCAACGAGGAGGTCGTCGAAACAATCAAGAGCTTCGGCATTGAGCCCAAGCGCACCTGCTTCCAAAGCCCCTGGCAGAACGGTGTGGCGGAACGCTTCGTTGGTTCCTGCCGCCGGGATCTGCTCGATCACGTGATCGTTCTGAACGAACGCCATCTCAAGCGCCTCATGAACGAATACATCCACTACTACCACGAAGACCGGACTCATCTGGGCCTGGACAAGCAGACGCCCGCAGGCCGCGAAGCGGCCAAGGGTGAGAGCACGAGCAGCAACGTTATCTGCATACCAAGGCTCGGGGGCCTACACCATCGCTACGACCACGCCGCCTGATTTGCCACTGCAATCAATTCACTGCGAAATTGTGGATGCCCAGCGGTGTCTGCCGTTGAACTGCGATTCGCGGTCGTCTACCGGTTCTTAGTCGACGGGAAACGCCGCCATTGACGCCGAATATTAGCTCGCTGTTTGTTCCCCTAACGGTTAATAGCAAATGCAATTTGGGCCGGATTGAATTTTGGCGACGGACACCATCGAAGAAGCGCAACTCGGCTGGTTTGAATTGAACGCAGTCGCAGCGGGGGCACCTTCGTCCCATCCACAGCACTCTCGGTAGCCAACGCGGCCAGGTCATCGCCTCAACGTTCATCGGGAACTTCCTTTCTGGGTAAGGACGGCATCGATCACTGCTCGGTTCCGTCTCCCGCGCTGGAATTCGCGTCCAGCCATGAGAGCAGACAACGGATGCTGCCCGTGGCCAAGGCCATGCAGGAATCAGCGGCCCCATAATAGAGATGAATCGTATCCCCATCCGCGCCGATGGTTTGGCCGCAGGGAAACACAACGTCCTTCACATCTCCACCGCGCTCGTAGGGAGCTTCGGGACCGAACATCCAGGAGTCACCCCGTTGCAGGCAGACCTCGGGTCTTTCCAAGTCAAAGAGGGCGAGACCTAAGCGATAAATGCTTCCCGCGGCGGTTTGCCGCACTCCGTGGTAGATCATCAGCCAGCCTTTTGGCGTTTCGATGGGCGGAGAGCATAAGCCAATCTTGTTCGCATCCCACCATCCCCCGCGCCGGGCTACCAGAATGACTTTATGGCTGCCCCAATGCTGCAGATCTCGTGAGTAAGAGATCCACATGTGAGCGCCAAGCGTGGTCATCGGGCGATGGATCAAGGCCCAGTAGCCGTTGATTCTTCGCGGCAGCAGAGCGGCATCCTTATCCTCGGGCGACATGATCACGCCGAGTCGCTTGAAACTCCGGAAGTCCCTTGTGAGCGCCAGTGAAACTCCTGGGCCGCCGCGCGCAAATGATGTGTACGCCACCGCATATTGCTCGAGTTCCGGAACATAAGTAATGCGCGGATCTTCGATGCCCCAGATTTCGTCGGGGTATTCCTTGGGA
Source organism: uncultured Acidobacteriaceae bacterium (assembly GCA_963751285.1). Classification (GTDB taxonomy): domain Bacteria; phylum Acidobacteriota; class Terriglobia; order Terriglobales; family Acidobacteriaceae; genus Telmatobacter. Next base: position 112,141 of record CAVVUE010000032.1, read on the forward strand.
CTCGCCATCAGCGTTGGTTTGGCATCGATAAGCCATCCGTCGATTCCATTCTCCGAACGCGCCGCGCACAGGTGCGACAAGCCACTCCGGTCTTCTACGCGGCAGAGTAATAATGTGTCTCCGCTGGGTAATCGGACTGCTCCTGCGTTGAAGACGCTGTTAATGGCGTAGGGCCAATTTTGGCTGCTGAGAATCGGATTGCCGGAGGTTCTTCGTCACATTTGGTGAACCACGTTGGTCACTTTGTGTGGCGGAGGAAACGCGATAGAAGGGTGGCAGGCTCTGGCGGTTTCCGGTAGAAGCCGATGAAACAACGAACATTGGTGCCGGATGCCGGTGAAGTGGTATTGGATCGGTTGATGGTTGAGAGTAACCGTCGGCTCGTTATGGTGTTGCGAGCTATGGGCGGGGCGAGTCGTTGCCCTGCGTGCCGGCAAGAATCGTGGCGAATTCACAGCCGCTACACGCGACGGCTGAAGGATCTGCCCTGGGAAGGGATTCCTGTGCGGATAGAACTACGCGTCCGCCGGTTCTTTTGCGGCACGGAAGACTGTGGGCAACAGATATTCACTGAGCGCCTTGCGAACACAGTACAGCGATACGCCCGACGCACACGCCGATTGAGCGCATCACTGGAACAGATCACATTGGCGTTGGGCGGTTCAGCAGGGTCTCGTTTGGCGCAGCAACTCGGCATCTTGGCCAGCGGTTCGACGTTGCTCCGTCAGTTGCGCCGTAAGGTGATCACGTCTTCCGCTCATGCCCCTCGGGTGTTGGGAATCGACGACTGGGCATGGCGCAAGGGGCATCGGTACGGCACGATACTGTGTGATCTGGAGCGTGGCAAGGTCGTCGATTTGTTGCCAGACCGCAGCACAGAGAGCACTGCGCAATGGCTTCGAGCTCATCCTGGAACAGAGATTGTCAGCCGGGATCGAGCCAGTTTGTATGCCCAAGCTGCTACGGCGGCCGCGCCGCACGCTGTGCAAGTTGCCGACCGCTGGCACCTTCTTCACAACCTCAGCGAGGCACTTGTCGGCGCACTCGTGCCATATCATCGTCTGCTGGTGGAGGCCGCGCAAGCCTCGACAAGCAAACCAGAGACCCCTATCACCCCGGTGGTTCTCCCTTCTGATGTGGCCAAGCCGAACTCTCGAAACCAGAAAAGACAGCAGCACAATCGTGAACTTCGTCTCGCAAGCTATCAAGCCGTCATGGAGCAGATCTCGAAAGGCGTCACTCAGCGCGAAATTGCTCATAGCTGCGGCCTCGGCATACGCACGATTCGTCGCTGGATCCGTGCTCGTGGATTTCCCGAGCGAAAGCTTGTCGGCCGCAGATCTACCGTCGATCAACACAGCGAATATCTGGAACAGCGTTGGAACGAGGGATGTCACAATGCCACCCAACTCTGGCACGAACTTCGTGCAAGAGGCTTTGCCGGCCAATGCCCTATAGTCCGAACCTGGGTTCGGAGGCGCTACGGTTCACGAAGGTACCGCACTGCACAGCAACCTTCCTTCCAGTCCCCGCCCCGCGTATCCCCACGACAAACAGCCTGGACGCTGCTGAACGAACCAGAAGACGCTCGGGGCTATCTCGAAGAACTATGCCGAAGATCATCGCAAATCGCCACCTGCGCTTCAATGGCACGGGAGTTCGTTCGCATCATTCGGCAGCGGGATGCGGTTGCTTGGAAGCAATGGAAAGAAGACGTCAAAACGAGTTTGCTGGCCAACTTCGCAAAGCACCTCTGCCAAGACGAGGCTGCTCTGCTTGCCGCCCTTCAACACCCGTGGAGCAACGGACCAGTCGAAGGACATGTTCACCGCCTGAAGCTAATCAAACGCTCGATGTATGGCCGCGCCAAATTCGATCTGCTTCGACTTCGTGTCGTGAATGCCGAATGAAATCCCAAGTCCTTCGAACAGACCAGCAATACCTGAAGCCTCTTCACCAAATGTGACGAAGAACCTTGCCGGAATAGCGCGTGAACAGAGGAAGGTCTGCACATGCTCCCGATTTCGGTTGTTCCAAAGCACTGGCTTCCGACAAAGCCGCTGGATTAATAAGTGGATTCAAAGGGAGATACTCATTTCTTGGTCCGTTTCTTCTGCGTGGGTCGCGTTCGCTCTCTGCATTTCCAGGAGCGCCATTAGGAACGAAAGCGTTGATTCCGCTCCCTGATTTTCATTTACGCGGTCGGGATGAAGTCCATCTTTGCATCCGCCCGTTGTTGCATCGTAAAGTGGTACCCGCAGATCGTTTTTGCCCAGGAACCACCTGAAGACATATTGGGCTTCGCCGCTCCAGTGCTCCTCGTGCGTTAGCCTGTATGCCTCAAGACAAGCAGAGATCGTGGCACAGGCTTCGAGGGGCTGCTGATCGAAGCGGGGTTTCTCCGCGCCCTCGGTGAAGCATTCGCTAGAACCGATGGGCACAAAGATCTCTCCGTCACCGCAGTGCTGAGCGGCAACAAGCCATTCGAGCGACTCGATTCCCGCCGCGATCATCTTCTTGTTATTGCTGCGCCCACCGGCCAGGATCAGCGCCTGCGGCAGCCTCGCATTCGAGTACGAGAGGCTCTTTTCAAACCAATGCCAGGTCTCGGAGTGAGTGCGCTCGTAAATATCCAGCAGGCGATTGGCAAGCGTGTTGCGAATGCCCTGGATGGACCTGTCGCCGGGGAACCAGTCGAGATAGGCCTGCAAACCGAGAACACTGAATGCCCATGCACGCGGGCTGCTGAACGTCAAAACCGCAGGCAAGGCGGCCTCAAAGAGTCTTCCTGCCGCTCCCCGCAATCCCACAATCTGCGAATGGCCGAGCACGGATCCCACGGCCCACAGAGCGCGCCCATGGCTGTCTTCCGATCCAACGTCTTCCTGCCATTTGTGGTCGTAACCAAGGAAATTCCTGAACCGTCCGGTATCGGAATGAAATGCGAGCCAGAGAAAAGCAAGGTACCGGCGAGAGAGGCTGAGATGGTCCTCCCTGTGCTCATGCCCAACCCCCTTATCCAGAAGAGTGGACACGATGAGTGCCCGCGCGTTGTCGTCGGTCGTGTAGCCTTCGCGGGTGTTGGGGACAGAGAAAATAGCGTGCTGCAACATGCCTGTGTCGTCGGTCATAGCGAACAGATGATCGGTATTCAGGACCGGCAGGTGCTCCATCGGGTCTATCAGTTCCAAGGCGGCATCGTCCGGCTGGGCGGCCCTGGGCTGCAATGAGCGCTCGAAGCGTGCCCGCTGAAAGGTCGCCATGTATGCCCGCGCAGTCGTCGGCCATGTTGTTCCGCGAGAGTGCAGATACGCTCGCTTCCGCATCGCATGGCGCTCCGCATCGTTCTCTAATAATGCGACAACCTCTTTTGCGATGGCATCTGGATTTTCAAATGGGACAAGCACTCCTCTTTTTTCCGCGAGCAGTTCCTTGGCGTACCAGTAGGGCGTCGAGATAATTGCCTTGCCGGCGCCAAGCGCGATGGCCAGCGTGCCGGAGACAACCTGCGCCTCTTGTCGGTAGGGAGTGATGTAAATATCGGCCGCGCCCACGTGCTCCACAAGTTCTTCTGTACTCACAAAGCGATTGTTCAGAATCAAATGGGAAGAAACACCAAGCTGTTCGGCCAGCGCCTGCAACCCTTCGCGGTAGCGCTCGCCTTCGCGCCGGCGGATATGCGGATGCGTCACTCCGGAGACGATATATACCACGTTGGGATGCCGCGCTAGAATCGCCGGCAGCGCCCGAATTACGTTTTCAATTCCCTTGTTCGGAGATAGCAAGCCGAATGTGAGCAGAACGAACTTGCCTTCCGTGCCAAACCTGTCCTTGAAGTAATTGGGATCCATAAATGGCATATCCGGGACGCCGTGTGGGATTACGTCGATCTTTCCGTTCGGAACCGCATAGACTTCGCGCAGGAGTTGGGCCGCCAGTTCGCTCATGACAATCATGCGATCGGAGAGTTGTGCAATCTCCTCGAGCACGATGCGTTGATTTGCGTCCGGTTCGCGCAGAACCGTATGCAGCGTAGTGACCAGCGGCATTCTTAATCTGCGCAGCAATGCCAGAATGTAGCGGCCCGCGGCCCCGCCATAGATACCGTATTCGTGCTGCAGACAGACGAGATCGTTGCTATTGAAGTTCAGAAAATCAGCGGCCCGCTCATAGGAGGCAACGTCCTCCTGGTCCAATTCCAGGCGCACCTGTTCCGGATAATCGTAGCTCGAATCGGGATCGTTGACGGGAATGGCGAACGCGCGTCCTTCCCCGTATTCGGCTGCGAGCGCGTTGCACAGGTCGGTCGTGAAAGTGGCAATGCCGCACTCCCGTGGCAGATAATTCCCCACGACAGCGATGCGCGTGGGCAACGGCAGGCGGCTGGCTTTCAACGCGACGGGCAAAGAAGCTGACGTACGAGTTCTTCCAGCCTGTGTCTCGGAACGTATCATTTCGGGGAAAGACATCCAATCCCCTTTCCAATCCTGATTCGCTCCGCGCTTGAGGTACGCTACACGATATCAGCGCGGACGCGTGGCACTTGGCTCAACGCTCGGCCCTCGTGCGCCGCGACACTCTGCTTATCTCGCGGGGACCGCCTGCGGCAGCCTCTCGTCGGTAATCTCAAGCCACGAGTATCGCTGGATCTGGCGGGGTTGCAATGTAACGTTGGCGATGAGGAAACCCAGGTGTTTCGTGGCCTGAACGGAAACAAGCTCGGCGGCGTTGAATCGCCTCGCCACTCCCCTCAGGGCACAGGCCAACGCTCGCCGCGCCGCATCCTCTTCCATCAGCCCAAAGCCTCTTCGCCTGCAGGGGCGGTCCACCCACTCGAAGTGCCAGCCCATCCGGCGAATCATCGTATCGAAAACCGGCGCGGTGATCTCTTTCACAAGCGTCCAGTTTTCGCCAACCGGCTCCCTGAGCGGATCCAGACGTTCCGGCAGGATGCACTCCTTGCGCAGAAAAACGGAATGCGGCTTCACGCTTGTGCGCTTTCGGATACTTTGGGTGCCTGAGACCGAATGGAACCGGTCACAGGATCGGTCGGCGCGACGGCTACGCCAGATGACGAATGTTCCGCAACGAAATCCTCAGCAAAATTCGATGGATTTGCTTGGATTGCGTCTAGTTCGGCCACGGAAAAGCCGGTTGCATCGGGCTGGCTTACGGGCGGGCACAGATGTATCTTTGTGCGGAAGCGGGGAGACAGGTGGTTCTTCACATCGCTTTTCTTGATGAGGCTCATCGCGGCTCCAGTCGTTCGGTTGCATTCTTGAACGGTGCTCGTCTGGGGCAGAGCTTGGAGTGCGAGAGGCGAGAAGGAGGAATTGCCTGCTATTTCAAGGATACGCCTGCCAGAGCCAGCGTGCCGACGTCTTTCCTTTCATCCTGCCCAAAGGTTCGCAAGTGGAACCAGCACAGGGATTTCGACCGCAAGGATGCCCCGAGCAGCCGCTTGGGCCACGGCTGAATGGGTATCTCATTATTTCTGATGTCCCTTGCGCAGCATTCCGTCTCGAACCGGTAAACGCTGACTCCCCATGGTGCGTTAGGATAGCCCCAGATTGAGCAGGAGGACGATGCACATGGCGCTCCAACCCCTATGGCGTCAGAGGTGAGCCGCAGGCGGACATGGCAGCCGTATCGAAGTGAGGAAGAGTGTAGACTGACCTGCCGAGAGCCGAGTAACGATGAATCCAATGAAGTTCCGACCCGCGTTACAGCGGCTAATAGCTGCGTCTGCGCGATAGGTACTCGAGACTCGGCAAGTGTCAGCGAATTTGCATGGGTCTGCGTTTCTCAAACTCACACCATGCAATTTCGCGTTTCTAGCGCCGGGAATCTGGTGAAGAGATTAGAACCTTGAGGCGGATCGAAGAGGTGACGCCTTCTGTAGTCTTGGTGGGCGCAGAGCGAACATCAAAACTCGTCCTTCTGCGTATCCCGAACGTATGGTTGGCGGCCCTCCCTGGCTTTGCGTCGAACAGTGCGGCATGCCAAAGCTTATCTCCGACGGGCGATAGTGCCGTGTTTCATGGCAAAGGCAACACTCAACCGAAACGGAATGGAATGGGAATTCCGTCAAGCCTGTCTGTACGGTTCGGCCGCAGGACTTGCAGGAGACGGAAAAAACTTTACGCCGCGAGGAACCGCGAATTCGCTGAAGGAGAAAGCCGAATATTGCGCGGAGGTCGTCCCTAAGGCTGTATGCATGAATGTTCATTCCTCAACCTCCGTGCAGGAGAGGACTCGAGCAAGAATTGGAAAAGAGAGAACCCTCTTTCGGTTCCCGTTGAGAGCACCATCGGCGACCACCCGACGTGACCTGGCTTGGCTGGTAGCAACAACGCCAAGCAACTCCAAATCTGTTGGGTCGCCCTATGACAGAATCAAAAAGAACGTCACCAGCCTCTCTGTCGCCGGGCATAGGACACGCCCTTCGTGCGTGCGCCCGCAACCGCCCAACGGCTCAACGTCCGTTTTGCGCGACTGTCTACTTCGCGGGCGCCGAGCTAAACCAGGCGATTTTCGCCAGCCAATTATAGAGCCAGCCGAAGACTGCGCCGCCAATCAGGCCGTCTGCCACTGCATAGAGCGTCCCAATCACAACTTGAGGAATGCTCCGCGCGGCATGGTAGCCGGGATAGCACGAGGCCAGCATTTCCAGGAAATGCTGGCCGTAGGCGCCGCATCTCAGGTTGACCAGGGCCATCAGCAGCACCGCCGCTCCCCACAGGATTGCGCACGTCAGGGCCAGCGCTTTGATATTGAACTTCATCGTTCAGACCTCATTTTCGGGGAAGATCTCCCGTGTACTTCCCTTAGGACTCAAGGCCACTCTTAGATCGAGGCCTCAGTTTGTCTGTGATCGCTGTCACAATACGCTCCGCGTACGCCCTGATAACTTGTAAGCACTCATCTCTCATAGATCACGGCCCGCTCGGCAACTGGGGCTCTTTGGGTTCAGTTGCGACTGCCAGAGCAGAGGCCGTGAGTTCATGAAAATTCCACAGAGAACCATTCTGGGTGACCAAGAAACTGGTTTCCACGCGGCCCTGATCTCCAATCGGGGCCGTTTTTCTATCGGGACTCGAAAAGACGCACAACAATCCTCGTCGGGCCAGCCAAACAGGTAAACGTCGATCTAGCATGATATTGCCCCAGAAGAGAATCGACGATTGTTTTGCTGAAAATGAAGGCCACAGAAAGCTTCTTGTCGCAAAAGTGGCCCGCAATGCGGCAAATGATGGCTTTTTGGTCCCAGTAGCGGTCCTGCCGGGTACACTCCGGCTCTCGCCTTGAACCGAAGGCGAAAAGATGGCGAGCTGAGCGCTCCGGGGTATATTCTCTCGTCGCCGGTAAGGCAAAATGGAAATCCCAGCGGAATTAGTGTCTGGAGAATTCAAATGAACAAAACTACGAAAAAACAACTGCGAGAGTCAATGGCTACTTTACTCACAGCGAAGAATCCCTTTATTGCGACTGAGGCAGCGAGAATCCTTTGCGCGGTGGAAGGCATTCGGGTAAGCGAAGGGGCCACTTCGATGTCCACACCGTCAAAGGTTGCTGCCAAACGGGAACTTGCTCGCCAACATGTTTATGGGAATTTGCAGCGCAAGGCCGAAAAGAAACGCCAAGCCAACAGACGGCAATACATCGGACGAAAGAGTGCAGAATTGAAGCAAGACCAGCAACAGGGCACACGAGACAGCAAATGAGTAAGAAGACAATGGAGGAAGTTGAGGCCGAGCTTCTTCGCTGCAGCAATGAGAGCCAAACGTCCCAGTCTTCTTTTCTAGCAGGGTGGAGGCTCTGCCGGTGCCAGCGGAGTAGTCGAAGAGCTTGGAAAATAAAAACGGCAGAAAGGGGGGAAAGTGACGGAGCTGTATCGGCTGCGCGAGGGGAACATCCGGAGTCCGAAGTAGTTGCCTGACAAAGTGAGCAATTATGGACAGTTATGCGCTGCCTAGGGGCTTTTATTCGTCAGGTGAGCATCAAGAACCGAAACTCAAGTATCGCGTCAGGCTCCTGGAAGTCAAAACGGAAATTCCGGGACACACCCTCAACTCTCAGTGAAGAGTCGGCCTGCTGTGGCAGAAGGAGTACTCAACAGGACGAGACACCAAATTGCAGCAAGCGAATCGAGCAGCAGACCGGGGGGAAGGGGATGCGACTCTATCTTGTTAATCCCGACAATCCGGTTGTGCCTCGACAAAATCAAATCCGCACGGCTCACGAGCGCTTCTTAACCGTTAAGGCAATCGAGGGAAGCCCGCTTCAATCTGAACTCGGCGGAGATTGATTCGGCCAGATTTCCACTATGCTTTGTTTGGTATAACCCATTCATGGCCCGATTGTTGAGGCTTTTCTTTATTCTGCTCGCACGGTCCCTACGCACACGCCATCATCTTCTCTTGGAAAACCTGGCTTTGCGGCAGCAGGTTTTGGTCCTCGCGCGACATCGCCCTCGGCCACGGTTTCCCAATGCCGACCGATTCCTCTGGGTTATGTTGCGGCGCTTCTGGCCGCGATGGCAGAGAGCTCTGATCCTCGTTCAACCCGAGACTGTTGTTGGCTTGTCACTCGTCAAAATTCCGTCCGTCGCTGACGCAGCTTCCTCTTAACAGTTAAGACAATTCGAGTGTGCGTAGTTTATGCCTCTGAAGGCTGCTGCATTCGGTCTACATTCCTACCTCCTGCTTCGGCCGTCATGGCACACTTTGGCGGAGGACAACCTAGCAGCAGCCTCGAAATCTCTTAAGGGCTCGAAGCGTTCGCTGCGACACTGAGTCGAACATTAACAATGAACTTGCGATACACAAATCTATCCAATAGGAGCCCTCCAATCGTTCCATTGGCATTGCCAACGATCGCGATTTCCTTTGTCAGTAGGGCCCGTAGGACACTGAGCTTCGTCGCAGTGGATTCGTGGTGCCCGCAAGAAACGTTCTTCAAGGTGATGCTTTCAAATCCTGAAGCGTCTTGGCAATTGGATTCCGGAGCCAAAGCGAACAGCTTTTGGCTGAAAGCTTTCAAGTCGAGTTCGTGGAACCCGGCTCGGGTGGGTAGCAAATTATTGACCTCGTAAATGCCAGCCTCTTTGATTGCCTCTAACAGAGATACAGAGATTCCTAAAAGTTTCGCTGCTTGCCTCTTCCTGAATATTCTACCGGGAGCGGTGCGAGGAATTGCATTGAGACTTGCGTCTATAAGAATCCGGTTGGCTTTGCCGCACTTCACTCGAGTCGCTGCGAGCTTCGAATCTTTTAGCAACCGAGCGGCAGTAACTTGCTGCACTCCTATTCGAGCTGCGAACTCGGTTTGAGTCAGGAATCGCTTTGGGACGGCAGCTCCCATTTCCGTGATCAACTTGTGGTCGACATAGCCACGACCCCAGTGGTTCATCGCAAAGTCCAGGAACGCAATTCTTAGGAAGTCCGTATCTCCCCGATCGATTGCACGATTCCGGAACAGGGCCCGATAAATGCCTTCAAATTGCCTCGCGACTCCACCAGCGACATCGGCAGGAAGCTTCTCACCGAGATCCCCTAGCAACCTTATGAGATTGAGCGGCCAATCCATCAGGACGTGAGAAGCTGCGAAAATCACCTGTCTCTCGGATATCGGCGTCGCGCAGTTGTCGGCGATCATGCGAAATTTCGCGAGCACTCGAATCACCATCAATAGCGATCGCGGTGTCATCGCCATCAGATCATCCTGAGGAAACGACACAGCATTTTCCTTGGCAGCTGGATCTCCTAATGTCTTTCTCCTGATGAGGTCAAGCAGCGCAATCTCGGGTTGAGAGATGATGGATGTTTCTGACTCCAGCAGAATCCCGCCACATTCACACTCCAGCAGTCCTGGTCTGAACCAGCGCAGGCGTTTTGCACAGGTCGGACAATGTGATGTCGCGAGGCATTGATGAATAGGGCACGCCACCATGAGTTCGAGATGCCAGTGGGCCTCTATGAAACCTTTTTCGGCGACGCACCGCGAACATAGTTTCGGCTGGGTAATGTTGAGGTCGGTGGGCGTCAGCCGGTGACCGAGAAGCGAAAGTAGCTTTCGATTGCTTGCCGACGTGAATGCAATCTGGCTCAACTCAGAGGCTGAACAGTTGGCGATGGCTGCGAGCTTCTCCATTCTGATGCCCGTGGTTTGCAGTTCTCTCTGTCTCATTCCTGCCAGCTGACACAGGCTCCAAGGCGAGACATACCCATTCTTCTCGCTGAGGCGTAACGCATACCCCACGAGGCTCTCGGTGGGATATGGAGCAGGATGCCGGACAAGGAGTGGCTGGCTCATGCGGCCACCAGGGCGGCGTTGATGGATTCTGCCTTCCGCCTTCCGGTCGATCGCCGCGTTGGCGACGGCAGTGAATCAATGACGGTCCCAATCCTGTCGGCACGGTTCAGTGCGTCTACTGTCTCGGCAGGTTTGAAGCCATGCGCAAACGGCCTGAGCTGCTCTTGTACGGTCACATCGAGCCACATCGCCTGCAAGTGCGCAATATTCAGGTCTTCGAGGGTGATGGTGGTCTTCCTGCAATCCGCCGCATTTCTCAGCGTCGTTCGCAGCAGCTTGGACAGATATCCAATCAGTCCCCCAGTCGCCAGATAGAAGCGGAAGGCCATCTCGTCCGAATGAAGGACCGGAAGATCAAAGTCCTTTGCAATCTGTGCGTGGTATTCCTCGAGAATGGAGATAAACTCTCCCCGCTGCCTTGTGTCTGTCCAGGAAAATCGCGGTAGCTGGATCGACGCCATGAACCGCCTGGCCAGTTGTTCATTTTCGTTAATGACCACTCGGCACGACGGAAGCCCAGCAACGACAAGAGTTGAACGCGTTTCGTCGATCAGAACTTTGAGCCAATCAGCGACGTGGAGCATGATCTGGCGTTTACCTCGATCGTAGAAATGCTGAAACTCGTCGATCATCACCATGCGCGTTCCGGTCTCTTTCATCAGGATCCTTAGCCGCCGCGACTTCTCGTTTTCTGTGCCCCGCTCGCAATCGGGCACGTAGAGTGCGGCCAACATCACGCCGGCAAGGCTCTTGACGGTGGGCATCGGTGGAACCGAAGCATACAGGATAGGAATCTCCATGCCGTCACGACCACGAGTTGGCATGTGATTCGATTGGAAGCTCTTGAGGACACTGGTCTTGCCCGTTCCAGACTCGCCGACGATGGCCAATCCCTCGGCCTCCGCCTTGGCCGCCGAGAAGGCAAAGGATTGCTCAATGCGTTGCCTTGCCTCTGCGAAGGCGGTATGTGGAATAACCATCCGTTCAACGATGTTGGCTGCACTATTGGTCTTCATAGATTTCCCTGATCTCGGCCGTGAATCGCGGGCGAGCCACGAGTGGCACCTGCAGGCACAGTGGCATTGGAGCCCGCTCCCCGGTGCCAACTGAGGCCAAGGCTTCAACCATGCAATTTCCTGCAGTTGTATCCGTTAGAGCCTGCGCCTGAGATTCACCGGTTGGCTGCTCCCGGGGCATCTGCTCGGAAGTCTCTCGGTAGCGGGCGATGCGTTTGTGTGTCCGCGTTCGCTTCAGCTTAAGGCTCTCATCAATCAAACGGGTGATCTCGCTTTTTGCCTGCAACCAACCGTGCACATCCTGATCCATGTCCGAGTGCTGTCTCTGGTAATTCTTGATCACCTTGTGTTGCCACAGGCTAATCCCGGCGGCGTAGTCCTGATCCAGCGCCGGAACGGTATAAGCTTTTGCGCTCTTTGGCGACAGCACAAAGATGGAACCGATGTCATTTTCATTGATACGAATCTCGACCGCGAGATTCGCGCCCTCCTTTCGACGCAATTCGGTCAGTTCAGGCGAGTTATAGAAAAGGCCTTCAAACTCGATTCCCTTGTGGGTCAGAGTGCGCGACTCTACTCGGCCCATAACCAAATCTAGTTGCGTCGTCTCATCGGGCAAACGAATATCTTCAGGCCTGATGCTCGAGGCCCACATCTTTGCCGGCGTCGTCTGAAGCGACCGGTGGACCTGCTGATGATAAACGTCGGTGATCCATATGCGAACGACTTTTCGCAAGGTGGCGAGAGTGACCACCGCATGTTCTGCGGGATTGTAGTCCCCTTTTTCGAAGATGTCGCTAAACGTCGTACCGGGAACTCCATGAGCAATGGCGCGGTTCATTGTGCCAAGGAAACGTTCAATCTTGCCCTTGAACCAGGCCGTGCGGCGAGGGGCAGCGATCCAGTTGATGTTCAGCGATAGGCACACTTGTTCGAGGCTCGTGGAATAGAATTCGAGGCCACCATCAACAACGAGGTTGCGCATGACGCCATACGCCGGCCAGTCATTCACAATCTCCGGGTAGTCTCGCTTCAAATTGACCTTAGGCAGAAAGCAATCCTTGAGACAGGCCGCTACAGATTGGAAGCTGGGGGGATTGAACCCGATGTAGATCCCCAGGATGCACCGTGTATAGCTATCGATGCAGGCCGTGACCCATGGCCGCCCCAAGGGCAAGCCGCTTTGGTCGTCGACGACCATCACGTCAAGCAGAGTATGGTCGATCTCCGCTCGTTCGAGCGGCGCCTGCGCAACGGAGTGACCTTGCACCGAACGAAACTCCCTGACCGCCGCGTCATGCCCGTAGCGGGCAGAGTACCTATCAAATGCCGGAATATCCGCAATCATGCTGGCAATGAGTCGTCGTGTTGGTAACGGCAGCGCGTCGCATGCTGGCCGCAGTTCATTCTCTTTCTTCACTCGACGCAGTGCGTCCTCGAGTGTTTCCTGGATGCTGTTACGCACTTTATTCAGATACTTCGCTGATATGGACTGCTCGCAAATCTCGATGACTGCAGCTGGGTATCGGGTTTGGCGGTTGCCCCTGCTGTGAGTATTTGCAGCCAAAGCCCTGATGTCGCCTTTCGACTTGAGGAACTTAACCTTCCAGCGATAGACGCTGACGTATCCTGGGGGAGTCTTGGGCGACTTGATTCTTGTCCATGTATTATGGATGGCCTTCTCCAATCGTTCACGCGTATTGGGCATGTTGAGCACAGCAAGGACATAGCTGCGCCGCAGCTTTGCCGTTTCGAATTCCGCTGGCGACAGCGCACAGTGGACTGACCCGGAATTGGTCAGGGCCGCGTTCCCGGGAAAGGTCAACCTGTTCTCTGCGATCATCCGCAGCAGATCGGGCTCCTTATACTCAGTAATGCGCCCTGTCTTCGACTGCTCTAACTGCCAGCTGTCCTCGATCTTGCGGGCGAGGCGATGGTCGATTCCGTCTATCCGAACGATTGCGCCACTCTCTATGCAGCCGGTCGCCATACTAGAGCTCCCTTCTGGTAAAGAAATGTGTATTGGGCGAAACCGGGGAGTTCATATCAATAGCCAATATTCCTCTCAGTACGAGGCCGCACAGAATTTCACAGCCCTTCGGCCCATAGTCGCCGCGACAAGCCTCTGACCAGATCAGACGGCCCCTCTGCTGCACAACACGCCTGATTTCTTCCCATTCGCTGTCGCCGACCCCTCGCGCGCCGAAACGGAGAAGAAGATTTGCGTTGTTGAGGCGTGGTTGCCTGGCGAGGTCTTCGGCAAGCATCATTCTGTACGTGTAACCCCACCTGGGAAGTGCGCGGGAAAGGAATACGGTCCTCGCAAGAAGCGCTGGCTCGAGTGCTTTGGACTGCGGCTTCACCTCCCACAACTCCTCTGTTTCAGTCTTAGTGACCAGGATGTCGGGATAGTGAACTCTTTCCACTCCGACGATGACGTATTCGATCTCGCACGGCTGCTCATTGAATTGCGTGACGTCCGGATCGCAATCCAGTAAGCGAAAGGCGTTGAGCTCATGGATGGATTCCCAGTGGAGCATGCGCTTCATCTTCCAACTCGGGTATTTCCCTGCGGAGCGCGAGTTCGACCGCGACACCACCCTGCGAGAACGCAATTGTCCCGGCTCGGGGAAGATAATGGCACGAACGTCGGAAGGGCCATTGTCGGTCGTGCACAGCTGGCTACCTGCCGTGTTGGTTGAGAATGACGACTCTAAATGGCGGGTGGTTGTCAGGCGTAGACCGTTCAACATACCGCAATTATACCGTAGGTATGTGCAATTGTCAACGGTATACCACCGATATGTACTATGCTTGGCTCGGGGCCTCTTATGCTGAGAGGGGCCGCACCGAATGCCATGCCTTACAGTTCAAATAGTCCGAACCACATCCTCATACTGGCCCTAGTTAAATGTGGCCTAAAGACGACCTATGACCTCAAGTTGCAGGCCGGTGTGTCTGTGGGCCAGAGCGGGCCCGTGCTACAGCACCTCGAAAAAGCGGGCCTGCTGACGGCTGAGCCTGGTACGCGGAGGAGTCTACGTTACTCGATCACCGCCAAGGGCAAGTCCGAGCTGCGCGCGGCCCTCGCTTCAGGTAAGAACGAGAATTGGTGGGTCGGGACATTTGGCTTCTTCGAATCAATACCTCGTGCCGTACTTCTTGCCTGGCTGGCTTCTGACCTGGAGGATTTCCCGAAATGGCTGGGTTACGCCGAGGAGGAGCTGCAGGCCGCAGCCCAGAGGACTGAGCAGGAAGCAGAAGATCTTCGCAATCAAATGGAGCGCCTTCGTCGCAACCCATCCTCCCGTGGAAAGCCGCTACTTGTTGGAACGACCTATCGATGGATGAAGGCCACCACCCAAGCGGCCTTGCTCAAAGCGCAAACGGAGTTAGTGGACGAACTGGCTCCGCTACTCACAGACTTACCGCCCGTTTCAGAGCTCCCGGCAAAGGAGTGAAGCGCCTGCTGTATCGACATTCACGTTCCGGTCTGCCAACGACTGCGCGGGTGCTTGGCGGCGGTGAATCGAATAACACACCGTCCACCAAGTCAGCAATTTTACGCATCCAAGTGCCGATTTTTTCCAGCGATCGAAACCGGTAATCAGCCAATGCCCTGTCCCAAGGGGACCTTTGAAAGGATAAGGCGCCTCTGAGCTTCGCGGCAAAGCGAGTGATCGTGACTCGCAGCTGACGGCGTTGGGGCCTTTGATTCCAGGTGAGACGACGGCTGGTCGCGCGCAGCATGCCGACCGACCCGGAATGTCTAGATGAGATCAAAAATTGCGGTTCTAAACCCCAAACTTCGCGCTCAACTTGCTGAAGCCCCAGGACCTGGCCGGGCGCCACGAATTGAACTTGGGCGCTCGCAAGGAGGTCATGACGAGCGGACAACCGCGAAGCTGACGTCCTGCTTCGCTGTAGTTTTCCGGGGGCGCCGGTCCCCAGGGCCCCAATCTCGTGTCGTGCACAAGGATCTCAGTTCGCCAGACAGGCCGGCAAAAATCAGTGCCGACTTGCAGGCGAAACATCATGCGCTCTTCGGCGGCTGGGATGACTTAGAGAAGGACGTGGCCCTGGAAGAGTTCGTTTTGCGGTAGATAACCGCAAAAATTGGCTCTTCTAATGTGGCTCTCCAGGAAACCGGCTGTGAACCGCGCAGCGGGACGGGAAAACGGACGAGACCAACTCGGATGAGCGCGAGAATCGCGGTTTTAAACCGCAAAATTCGTGCTCCATTCGCTGGCGCCCCGCACCTTGCCGCGCGCCAGGAATCGAACTTGGCCGTTCGCAAGGAGGTCATGACCAGAAGACAACGGCGATGCTGACGTCCTCGTCCAGGGCAATATTCCGGGCGGACCCCTGGGCCTGCACGAGCTTTGTGCAAGTGAATCTCATTCTGCTTGGGCGGCCGACGGAGAAAGGCTCCGCCAGGCTTACGAGTGTTACGGCGCGGGGTGGTTCGGGACATGCGCGTGAGAGTCGAACGACATGACTTTTGGGGTAAGAAACCCGAAAATTGGCTCTTCCGATTCTTCCTCGTCAGGAAAACGGCTGCGAACCGCGCAGCGGGACGCGAAAACGGACGAGACCAATGCGGATGAGCTCGATAATTGCGGTTTTAAACCGCAAAATTCGAGCTCCATTCGCTGACGGCCCGCTTCCGACAAGATACCGAGATGGCCCCAATCCGCTTGCGCCGACTAGCCAGGCGGCGCCTCAAACCCCTGCACCCCCGCCCACAAGGGTTCCTTCCGCTACGGACGCAGCCAGTCGGTCGGAATAGTATACCCGCGCTACCATAAGTTGAGCTCCGAGAGCTCGGGCAATAGCTCTTTGGCGTCCTACACACCGGCCGCAGCCACTCGTTCAGACTTGCATTGAGGACCTTCGCCTTGTTCTCAGTCGAGGCTCGAGGCCCCATACACCGGACCGCCCGCAGGAGCAGCCAGATTCGGCCTGTCGGCCTGTGGCCGTAGGCTGTCAGTCGGCGAATCGCCCGGATGCTTAAACCCTGCCGTTTGAGCTCGATGACTTCATCCACGTATCTCCCCCAAGGCAAATGCTGCCCCCCTCTGTCTCCAGGATCAGGCCCTCCGGTCGCCGCCCAAGGCCCAAGGAACTTGCCGCCAGTTCATACGTCGGCGGTGACCGCCTTAAAGCTAATCGGGTCGTCCACGAAGGGCCCCTAAAAAAAGATTGCAAACCTCCTTCGTTTTCTCTTGAAAAGTCCGTATTTAGGGGCCATGGGGACCGCAATGGATAGCTTACCTGAGCGTAGCGGATACCATACTTGATGCTTCGTGGCAAGACTTGGAGGCGACCTCACCCTCTCCAAAGTGCACGGAGGACTATATTGATGCACGAAGAGACAACAGATCCTATCCCGTCTCTCGGAGAACCCGGGACCGCAGAATCAACACCCTCACAGACCGGCACGGCTGACGTCGCGCCATCGAATGACCCGGCCGGTGCCGAGGGCCAAGCTGCGCGCGCCGCATCCGACTGCACCGAAGCCACGGCAACAAGCCCCGTCAAGCATGATGCCTTCACCAATCCAAATGCGGCAGAACAGGCGACCGATCATGACGCGGCTCACGCAGAACCCGGGAGCCCGGAACCAGTACCCTCGCAGACCGGCACGGCCGACGCTGCGGCATCGAATGACCCGGTCGGTGCCGAGGGCCAAGTTGCGCGCGCCGCATCCGACGACCTCGAAGCCACTGCGACAAGCCCCGTCAACCATGATGCCGTCAGGAACCCAGATACGCCAGAACGGACAACAGATCCTATCCCGTCTCTCGGAGAACCCGGGACCGCAGAATCAACACCTTCACAGACCGGCACGGCGGACGTCGCGCCATCGAATGACCCGGCCGGTGCCGAGGGCCAAGTTGCGCGCGCCGCATCCGACAGCCCCGAAGCAACGGCGACATGCCTGGTCAAGCATGATGCCTCCGGGAACCCAGACATGCCAGAGCAGGCGATTGATCTTAATCTGTCTCCCTCAGAACTGGGGACCGCGGGACCAACATCGCCCGCGGACGACATGTCCGACGCTAGCGCAAGGAAAGATGAAGCCGGTGCAGAGGGCCAAACTCCGCCGGCTCTGTCCAATGCTCCCCACATCAACCCCCTCCTGACCGCCGCAGGATCCCTGACAGAAACTACTGAGGACGATGACGGCGGATGTTTTGAACCCTTCATTCCCCAGGCCTCAGTATCCCCCGCACCCAAGCCGGCCCCGAAACCCAAGCCACGATCGCTCATGCCCACAATTGAGAGAATCCTCCGCGATAACGGCATCCCCACCCCGACTGACACTACACCGGAGACGGAGATTCCGGCTCCCGCGGCGGCCGAAGACAGAGACGACGCTGAAATGGCACAGTCCAGCGAGACTCTCGCTGCGCCGGTGGAGGCGCCACTCCCGCCACCTCGGGTGGCCACGGCAGCCGAGCTCATCTCGTGGATCAAGCGGAGCCTCCTGGCGCAGACGCACCTGGCAGAGAATGCGGCCGAACTGGTCGCATTTTTCGCGATCTCGACCTGGTTTCAAACTGAATTAACCATTCTTCCGTGCTTGGTCATCACCGGCCCCGCCCATGACGCGGTGGTCGTTCTGCACGTCCTCAGCGACTTCTGCCGGGAGGCGAAGCTGCTGGCCGGATTCCGGCGGAGCCACCTTCGCACATTGCAATGGGGCTGCAAAACCAACTTGGTTTCGGAGCCAAGCCTCGACCGGCGGACAGCCGACTTACTTGGCAACTTGACCGATCGGTACTTCACGGTCGCGGAAGGCAGTTCGTTGACCTCTTACGCCAGGTCGACGGCGATCTACGCCGGCGAGAATCCAGAGACTCACAAGATCCAGAACTCCATCCACATCCACATTCCTCTTACAAACGCAGCACCACCAGTCTCTCCCCCATGGCTGCATAAAATGACTAAGCGCCTCCCCGTCCACCTGGACCAATATCGCGTGAAGAATCGCAGTGAAGTACGCCACTGGACGTGGGTTCCCTTCGGCCTTTCCTCCGAAATGGCGGCCATTGCGACGCCACTCGGAAAGTGCGTTGGGGACGCACCTGAGCTCCGGCAGAAGCTGGTTGCCCTCCTGAAAAGCGAGGACCAGCAGCGTCTCTCCGAGATGTCGGACACCTCCGCGGCCATCGTTCTGGAAGCGACCGTGGCGCTCAGCCGTGACGGGCGGGAACACGCCTATGCCCGGGAAATTGCGGGCGCGGCCAACCAGCTGCGCGAAGCTCGCGGGGAAATGGCGCGGCTGAGCCCCGAGGACGTAGGCCACCAGTTGAAGAAGCTCGGTCTGCCCACGCACCGGTTATCACAAACCGGCAATGGCTTGACCTTCGATAAGGCCACCGTCGCCCAAATTCAGCAGCTTGCCACGATGTACATGATGGAGGATACGTCGGTAGAGACCGAAAACCTCCATAGCTCGCAAACTACAGAAAACAAGTAGTTTGAGGAGGTTATGGAGGTTATGGAGGTTTTTGAACCTCGTTTATGTGCGCTGGGCCGAAGTCGATATAACCTATTTAGAATGAACGACTTTCATTTTATGAGGTTCGAACTTTCACGTTATGGTGCACAACTTTCACTTTATGCGTAAACCCACACATTCCAGCGTAATCGTCCCTCAATTTCTCAGCTGCATCCGCTTGTCGATCCGCAGCTCATGCAGCGGTAACAGCTTCCATTTCGCACCATGATCGCGCCGCACACATTGCAGCTCGGCGCGTCGCCCATGTCGTACATGTAGCGCATGGCGTCGGCCGCATGGTACAGCCCGCGATCCTGCATTTTCGGCGCGTGCGTCGGTGGCGCTTGTGGTGCTTGCTTCGGCTGCACCTCGGGCGCGATGCCACCGCCTGCAACCACTCCGCCCGCGTGCCCGCCGCTCGAAGTCACCTGGCTCAACCGCTTGGCCACTTCTTCTGCCAGGCGCGCAATATGCTGCTGAGTCGCGGCCGCACTTGCATCCCGTTCCGGTTCGTTCTCTTCAAGCAGGCTGGGGGAGGGTGGAAGTTGCGGCGTCTGCAAAGCCAGTCCCGCAAAGAGCGTCAACTGCTGGCCCGAAAGGAAGCGCAGACTGAGCCAGCGGAACATGTAATCCATCAGGCTCTTCGCGTAGCCGATCTGCTCGTTGCCCGTCCAGCCCGAAGGCTCAAACCGCGTGTGCGCAAACTTCTCGCAAAGCACTTTTAGCGGTACGCCATGCTGCAGCGCCAGCGAGACCGAGGTTGCGAACGCATCCATCAATCCCGAAACGGTCGATCCCTCCTTGGCCATGCGGATGAAGATCTCGCCCGGCTGCCCGTTGGGATAGAGGCCCACCGTGATGTAGCCTTCGTGCCCCGCGATCGAGAACTTGTGCGTGATCGACGCGCGTTCCTCCTGCAGACGGTGGCGTATCGCGCGCGGTGGAGCGTTCAAATCCTGCTCGTTGCCCTTGGAAAGATCCTCGGCGTTGAGCGACGGCGCCGCCGTCAGCACCGGCACTGCAGCCGCCGAAGCAATTTCATCCAGCGCTTTCTGGAACGCCTGCGCGACGGAGTGCAGTTGCTTCGCGCTCACCTCCACCTTGTCGCCGGAATGGGTCTCCAGCGCCTTCAGGTCGGCTTCCGCTGCAGGCTGCGATGCTGCAAGATGGCCCAGCAGCCGGCCGCCCACCGTGTCCAGCGCCGACGGCTCCTTCCTGGCGTCAATGCTCGTATTCAGCGGCTGCGTGCCTTTCGAACCGTCGCGATAAATGGCCACGGCCTTGATGCCCAGCCCCCAGCTCGCCGCGTACGCCTCGGCCACGTCGTCTACGGTCGCCTCTTGCGGCAGGTTCACGGTCTTCGAAATCGCTCCCGAAAGGAATGGCTGCGCCGCCGACATCATCTTGATGTGCCCCATGTAGTGGATCGAGCGCGTTCCCTTGGCCGGTTTGAAGCTGCAATCGAACACCGCCAAATGCTCCGGCTTCACGCCGGGCGCGCCTTCAATCGTGCCCGTCGCATCAATGTAGCTCACAATCGCATTCACTTCATCGCTGGAGTAGCCAAGCTTGAACAGAGCCGCGGGCACCGTGTTGTTCACAATCTTGATCATCCCGCCGCCCACCAGCTTCTTGTATTTCACCAGCGCCAGGTCGGGCTCGATGCCGGTCGTGTCGCAATCCATCATGAAGCCGATCGTCCCCGTAGGCGCCAGCACGGTGGTCTGCGAGTTGCGATAACCGTAGCGCTCGCCGTAAAGCAAGGCCATGTCCCAGCTCTCGCGGCTGGCGTCGATCAGCGCCTGCAGTTGTGGCACAATGAACGGCTCGCCCGCGCCCCGCGATTTGCCGATGTTGTTCACTTCCGCCCGGTGCATGCGGATCACGTCGAGGAATGGCTCGCGGTTCACGTAGAACCCCGGGCACGCTCCGCCCTGGTGCTCAACCGACGCTGTGAGCGGCGTCGCCGAGCTCAGCGGCTCGCATTGCGCGGCGATAATCGCCGACTGCAGATACGCCTGCCCGGTCATGATCGCCGTCATCGCCGCTGCCAG
Organism: uncultured Acidobacteriaceae bacterium; assembly: GCA_963751285.1. Lineage (GTDB taxonomy): Bacteria > Acidobacteriota > Terriglobia > Terriglobales > Acidobacteriaceae > Telmatobacter. The sequence goes on from CAVVUE010000032.1 coordinate 133,032, forward strand.
GTCGCGCCCGGCCTCGGAATCGTACGGCAGACCGAGGGCCATCAGCAGGGCGCCCAGGTTTGCGTATCCCAGTCCCAGGGGCCGGTAGTCGTGCGAGTTTCGCGCGATGGCCTCGGTCGGATATCCCGAATTGTCGACCAGAATCTCCATCGCCGTTATCAACACGCTGATCGCATGCCGGTATGCCGGAATATCAAACGTTCCTGCCGGCGTCATGAACCGCAGCAGGTTCAGGCTCGCCAGGTTGCACGCCGAGTTGTCAAGGAACATGTACTCTGAGCACGGATTCGACGCATTGATGCGCGCCGTGTTCTTGCTCGTGTGCCACTTGTTGATCGTGGTGTCGAACTGCATTCCCGGATCGCCGCACTGCCACGTTGACTCGGCGATCTTGTACATGATCTCGCGTGCTTTGCGGGTCTTCACCGGCTCGTGCCCCTTCACTGTGTACGTGGTGAAGTCGCCGTCTGCCTCGTACGCGCGCATGAATTCGTCACTGACCCGTACTGAATTGTTAGCGTTCTGAAAGAAGATCGACGAAAACGCCTCCGAATCCGGCCCCGATCCGTCGTATCCCGCCTTGATCAGCGTGAACGCCTTGGCTTCTTCCTTGGACTTGCACTCGATAAATTCCACGATGTCCGGGTGATCCACATTCAGGATCACCATCTTCGCCGCCCGGCGCGTCTTGCCGCCGCTCTTGATCACTCCCGCGAATGCATCGAAACCGCGCATGAAGCTCAGCGGCCCGCTCGCCTGCCCGCCGCCCGAAAGCAGCTCCATCGACCCGCGAAGAGACGAGAGATTCGTGCCAGTTCCGGAACCCCACTTGAACAGCATGCCCTCGGTCTTGGCCAGCGTCAGAATCGAGTCCAGCGAGTCGTCGACCGCGTTGATGAAGCACGCGGAGCACTGCGGGTTCCTGTATCCCGTAGCCGCATACTGCACGCCACCCGTCACCGGATCCCAGTGCCAGTTTTGCCCGTCCGCATCCGGCTCCAGCCGGTCGCAGCCCACGTTGAACCACACCGGCGAGTTGAACGCCGCCTTTTGCGTGAGCAGCATGTGCACCAGTTCGTCGTGGAAGATGGCGGCATCCACCGGCGTGGCGAAATAGCCGCTCACCATGCCCCAGTCGCGCACCGTCTCTGCCACGCGCCCCACCAGTTGCCGCACTCCCGTCTCCCGTTCCGGCGTGCCCAACTGCCCGTGCAGATATTTCGAAGCCACGATATTCGTGGCCGTCATCGACCAGTCCGCGGGCACCTCCACGTCCTTCTGCTCGAAGATCGTGTTGCCCTTGGTGTCGGTGATCGACGCGGTCCGGCGTTCCCACTGGACCTCTTCGTAAGGTGAAACGCCGTCCCTTGAGAACCGGCGCGCAAATGTCAGTCCCTGCTTGGTGCGTGGGCTGGATTGGAATGCAGCACTCGAAGTCTGAATCTGAGCCTCGTTCATCGGGATCCTCTCCATCGGGAAAAATTGGTGAAAAGCTCCCTCCAACCGGCGATGGCGCCGGAATGGGAAACTCATCACAACATCGCTAAAACGAACGGAGAACGGGAGAATAATTTTGGCCGTGAGTTTCAGTGCCCTCAACAGCTTTTAGCGTGCTCTGCGTGCTCCTTGTCTTTCGACTCTATTGCTGCCTGCGCCCGGGAACTTGCTCTCTTAAAAACACCCACCCCTGAGACGCGGGCAAGAGCAATTGGATTCTGGAATCGCTCGATGTGCGCCGCTTCTTCGTTACAGTTCGTTTACAGCCGCAGATGAAAAAATACCGCTGTCCATGGTACGTGTCAACACAAAACCACAACATCTTGTATTTTGTTCACATTTGGCGCATCTGCTCTCTAAACACTGCGCTTTGCCTGTGGAAAGCTCTACGCAGCCTTGTGCGATGCGGAGTTGCGCGCTTCAAATGCCGTGAAAGCAGGGCAATCGTCGCCTGCAAAACAAAGGCTAGCCCTCTGCTCGATCGGAAGCAAGGCGCAAGATCGGTGCAATTCGCTGTGCGCGGCTGTGCAGATGTGGACAAATGGGGCCCGGTCTGCGCGGAGGCGGGTTGCGCGCAAAGTCGCGCAAAATCGCGTCAAAACGAGGCTCAAAACCCCGTTTTAGACGACAAAAAATTGCATTTAATTGCTCTTTCGGGTAATTACATGGTGCGCTTTGCTCTATTTCGCAACCTGCGAGGGTGTCATTTGCGAATTATTCGGTACCTGGAGGGGTGATTGCGTCGTAAATTCGCAACCTCTGGTGGTTACATTTTGATGCATTTCGTAACCAATTCAGCGAACATTTGAGGGGGTGAACGCACCATATCCGCGAACATCTGTGATGATTCCAGGCACCTTACCCCCTGGTCCCGCAAAACAGCACAAATCGCAGTGCATCCCACCCAACCGAAGCCAAGCCGTGGTGACGCGCGGGGCGGGCGCGAGAATTCAGCTCCAGTCTCGTTCCTGTCAAATTTTGATTGGAATGGCTGCGCTGGTTGATTTACCCGGCGCTGGCCTGGCGTTGCTCGGCCCCCTGGGCCGCCGGCCTGCCGATCGCATCCCGCAGGCGCTCGAACAATCCCGCGTCCTCCGATCCCTTGGCAAGCCCTTCCTCGATCGCCGTGCGCAGCAGATCCATCCGTTCGGCGTACTCGCGTTCCTGTTGCTCCTGCAGCCGTAGGGCGGCGGACATTACCTCGCTGGCGCTGGCATAGTGGCCGCTCTTCACGCATGAAGCCACGAAGTGGTCCTGTTCGGCGTTGAGTTTGATAAGGCGGGTCGGCATGGTTACCTCGGATCAAGTATAGGGCGATTCTTAAGTCTCCGATAACCGTTCTTGTGTTACCAAAGTGGCAAATGGATGGGCCGAGAGTAGTACTCCCTAGGCAATCGAAGGCGAATGTACTTCCGCTCGGAGTAATTTCCCTGAAGCTCCTCTGCCGCCGTTGCTCGCCTCCCGCGCCGGGGCTATATTGCCTTCAGCAGATCTCAACTTCTTCAAGTGCACCAGGGATTGGCCATGAAGCTGCCAAAGATCCTCCCATCCAGCCGCCTCGCCTTCTGGTATCTCCTGGCGATGATCGCCATGATTGCCGCGCCGGTCGCAATCACCCTCTGCACCGTGAAACTCGTCGCCTTCCGCCCACTGCCGGAACTGATCGCCCAAAATCCTTCTCCTTACGGCTACACCACCAGCCTCCTCATCTTCGTCGTTCCCATCGTTCTCATCGCTTTCTGGTTTCTCCCCAATGACCGCGTCCGCATCTCTCGCCGAGCCTTCTGGTGGACGATCGGAATTCTGTTTCCCCTCGGTGTCCTCCTCGACTTCTTCTTTGCCCGATACTTCTTTTGCTTCCCCAATCGCAACGCCGTTCTGGGAATCCTCGCGCCGGCATCGGGCAAACCTGTGCCCATTGAGGAATATCTCTTCTACCTCACCGGGTTCCTCGCTGTCCTGCTCTTCTACATCTGGCTCGACGGCTACTGGCTGCACGCCTACAGCGTCCCGGAGCAGGACCTCCGCCGCAAAACTTTCCGCCGCCTCCTCGGCTTTCATCCTGATTCGCTCATTCTCGCGATCATTCTCATCGGCACAGCAATCGTCTACAAGGACTTCGCGCCCACGCGCACGCCGGGCTTTCCCGGCTACCTCACCTTCCTCGTCCTCGGCTCACTGCTTCCCTCCGTCGCACTCTTTCCCAAAGCCAAAAACGTCATCAACTGGCGCGCCCTCAGCCTCACTCTTTTCATCGTGGTGCTCGCCAGCCTGGAATGGGAAGCCACACTGGCCGTCCCCTATGGCTGGTGGAACTATCAGGACACCGCCATGGTCGGCGTCTATATCCGCGCCTGGGATCATCTTCCCGCCGAAGCTGTCTTTGTCTGGATTGCGGTCACCTACATGACCGTCATCGTCTACGAAGTAGTGCGATGCTGGCAGGCCTCCGGCAAATCAGCCCGCCATGCTTTCTTCGGCGCCGCGAGGACGCCTGAAGTCGCCACGCATCGCAAATAACGCCTAAAGCCCGGCCCGAAAGACGCGTTCCCGCGAAATCGAGAATTCACAAACAAAGCCCTTGACGGCTGTTGTTTCACGGGCGCATAATTCCGCCGCTAGAATTATTTCCCATTCGCAGCACCTATCTCTCCTTTGCAGGAACCTGGCTCGAAAAGCTCTCTATTCATCTGTTCGCCCGGTATCTTTTGCTCGCGAAATCACTAATCAGGAGCTCCCCCTTGAATAAACAATTCTTCCCCTTTGCGGTCGGGATGCTCGCGCTGGCACTTCCGGCGGTTCCGGCCTTTGCAGCTACCCCCCTCACCATCAACACCACCACCTCAACCTGCGGCGGCCAAACAGCCGGCGCGGTCTGGGAGATCAACAACGGCGCTCTCGATATCTGCTTCTACCCTGCGCACGCCAGCATCATCGACATGACTCCCGATGGCACCTCCGAAAATCTTGTCGACCAGACCCAGACCGGCGGCGGCGTTCCCAAGGGCTTTTACATGGATAACGCCGGCTTCGGCAACCCTCCCGGCGTCCCCGGCTATGACCTCACTGACTTTTACCTTGACTGGTGGGTCACCTATCCCTCGGGCACAGGCAACAGCTACACCTACAGCGAACACTGGATCGTCACCCCCTATGACCCCGGCGTTCACGTCTACTTTGTCGCCGACCACGCTACCACCGACGCCACCGGTTCTATCGGCCAGGTGCAATGGGTCTTCCGGCTCGACCTCAACAAGTTCAACAACCTGTACATGGCCAACGAAGACCTCAGCAATCCTGGTCCCGTTCAGCTCGGTCCCATGCCTACCTATGCCGAGTACTTCGGCACCGTCAATCCTGACGGCCTGGGCGCAGCCGACCCTGGCCGCGCGGTGCAGGACGCCACCGTCGACATGCACGGATACGGCGCTGGGCCCTGGTCCGCATTTCCGCCCATCGCGCCCGGGTTCGGCCGCCAGTTCGGTGACAAATATGACTACTCCGGCTACAACTACCTGAACCTCTGCCACGGCGTGTATGGCTCGCAATATGGCGCATGGGTGGTCTTCCCATCGAACGAATCCCTCGTCGGCGGACCCACCAAGCAGATGCTGCTCTTCACCGGCAATCTTGACATGATCGAGGCCTTCTCAAACCACCTCGACAACAACATCACCGACATCACGCCGTCAGGCACCGCCTCACATCGGCTCTTCGGCCCCTTCTATGTCCGCTTGAACAAATTTGGCGGGCTTCTTCAAACTCCAACTGCCATGTATTGGGACGCCGTGCTCTTCGGTGAGCTTTCCGGGATCCTCTACGATAACGAGAACGACCTTCTTGCATCCGGCTATGTTCCCTCCACGGGCCGCGGTGATGTCGATGTCCAGGTGAACGGCGTGGCCGGCCCTCAAAAAACCGCCTGGGCCGTTCTGAGCGATCCGGGCAAGAACTTCCAGTACTCCACCGGTTCTCAGTACTGGATCGACATCAGCCGCAGCGGCGTGGGACGATTTCGCGGCGTGATTCCCGGCACCTATCGCCTGTCTGTTTACGATCTCGGCCACTGGGGCGAGCTGCGCCAGGAAAGTGTCGTGGTGAATGCGGACCAGGTTACGGTGGTTCCTACCATGAGCTTCGTGCACGAGGACTTCGGCGAAAGTGTATGGAACATCGGAATTCCCAATCGCTCCTCGCACGAGTTCCTCCATGGGCAGGACGCGCAAGGCCACGACGACCGCCAGTTCTGGGGCAACTGGAATTATTGGGCCGACTTTGCGGCCAACCAGGGCGCCGTCGTCTACAACGCCACCAGCGGCCCTGCAGGCCCGGCGACCAACGACCTCACCAAGTGGAATTACAACCACTGGAAGTCATTCGATCCCGGTCTCTTTGGCGGCTATTTCTGCAATGCTGCCGACGACACCACCGACGGCTACACCTGCATTATTCCCAGCTACGTCGCAGGGCTGTCTGGAACGACGGGAAAGAACGGCGTGGGCACGCCCCTTCCGCCGTGGACAGTCAACTTCGCTACGCCCTCCGATGTCACGAACTACCCCAACGGCTACGTGGTGATTTCGGTTTCACTCGCCGCCACCGAAGCCAGCTACATCGCTACTCTGAATGGGCAGCAGCTCATCTGGTCAAACGTCAACAAGAGTGATGCCGCGGTGCGCAGCGGCTTCTCTGGCTACACGCAGTGGATCGCCTTCCAGTGGCCGGCCAGCGCGCTCATGCCTGCGGGCGAAAACAACGTGCTTACGATCGGCGTGAGCCAGCCCCAAGGCGATGAGGACGACGCGCTCCGCCTCGAGCTGACCAACACTTCGGCAGCGCCATCCGTGCGTGGCTGGAACGACTACAGCTTCGTCACGGCAGGTCCGACGGGCGGCTCCGTCACCGTGGCGCCCAACGACGCTGTGCCCAACCCGTAGTGCCTTGATTGCGCGGCCTGGTGATGATCCTCCGCGTGTGCGGGCCTGGAGACCCGCACTACAGCCGGTCGGGAGACCGGCGCAACGATTTTGCAGACTCGGGAATTGCGATAGCGAGATTTACGGCTTGAGAAAGCTTCGGCCATCTCCGTCCGCCAGGGCGAACGGAGATGGCCGCATTCGAAACACCACAATCAGACCTGCAAGATCAACGAGGCGATAAGGCGATTCCAGGAAAGGTGTACCCGGCCTTCAGGGTTTCCCACCCTTTCGCGAAAAAGCCCGCGAAAGGATGGGACAACAAGCTCTGGGTACAGCAATCCTGGAACTGCGGCTAGTCGTTCTTGATGCGCATGCCGTAAAACGAGCGGTACACGAAGAAGAAGGAGATAAGGAAGAAGACCGCAGCAAGAATGTGCGTCCACATCTCGCCGTGGGTGGCAGACATTTGCACCGCCAGCTCGACGGCGAGCAAGCCAAAAAGCGTAGTGAACTTGATCACCGGATTGAGAGCCACTGCGGCAGTGTCCTTGAATGGATCGCCGACCAGGTCGCCAACCACCGTCGCCTCATGGAGAGGCGTTCCTTTTTCGTGCAGATCCACTTCGACGATCTTCTTGGCGTTATCCCATGCGCCGCCGGCATTGGCCATGAAGATGGCCTGGTACAAGCCGAAGACGGCAATCGAGATCAGATAGCCGACGAAGAAGAACGGATCAAGGAAGGCAAAAGCCAATGCGGCAAAAAACAGCGAGATGAAGATCGTCAGCATCCCGCTTTGCGCGTAGCGCGTGCAGATGGCCACCACCTTCTTGCTGTCTTCGGTTGAAGCCTTTGTGCTTCCTTCAATGTGGATGTTCCTCTTGATGAACTCCACGGCGCGATAGGCACCAGTGGTCACCGCCTGTGTGGCAGCGCCGGTAAACCAGTAGATCACCGCGCCACCGGTGACCAGGCCGAGCAGGAAGGGCGCGTTGAGAATCGAGAGCTTGTCAAGATTTGTCGTCAGCGAGTTGGTCAGCGCCATAATGGTGGCGAAGATCAGGGTGGTGGCGCCCACGACGGCGGTGCCAATCAGCACAGGCTTGGCGCTGGCTTTGAACGTATTGCCCGCACCGTCGCCCGCCTCGAGCATCTTCTTGGCGTGATCGAAATCCACATTCACGCCAAACTGCTTTTTCACTTCCTCTCGCACTCCCGGCTCGTTCTCAATGAGCGACAGCTCGTAGATGGATTGCGCGTTGTCCGTCACCGGTCCAAAAGAATCGACGGCGATGGTTACCGGTCCCATGCCCAGGAAGCCGAAAGCGACCAGGCCAAAGGCGAACATCGGCGCCGCCAGAATCACAGCAGCGAATCCCGCGGTGCTCACCGCATAGCCAAGGGCCATTAAAACGATGACCGCGCCTCCCAGGTAGTAGGCGGAAAAATTCCCGGCGACGAACCCCGACAGGAGGCCGAGAGCAGCTCCACCCTCCCTTGCCGATGCCACCACTTCTTGCACGTGCCGCGCCTTGGTGGATGTGAACACTTTCACCAGCTCAGGAATGAGTGCGCCCGCTACGGTTCCGCAAGATGTGATCGTGGCCAGTTTCCACCAGAGAGTCGGGTCTCCACCCAGATTCGGAATCAGGATATAGGTGACCGGATATGTTACCGCGATGGTCACAACGGAAGTGATCCACACCAGCGACGTGAGCGGCGACTCGAAGTTGAATTCGCGCGCTTTGCCGTACTTCGCCCTGGCGATCACCTCATTGATGTAATAACCCGCAACTGCGGCCACCAGCATGGCCACGCGAACGGCAAACAGCCAGACGAGCAGTTGCACTCCAACGACCGCATCCTTCGCGCCCAGCATGATGAACGCGATCAAAGCAACCTGGACCACGCCGTATGTCTCAAAGCCGTCGGCGGTGGGACCCACCGAGTCGCCGGCATTGTCTCCGGTGCAGTCGGCAATTACGCCCGGGTTGCGGGCATCGTCCTCTTTCACATGGAACACGATCTTCATCAGGTCAGCGCCGATGTCGGCAATCTTGGTGAAGATGCCGCCGGCAAGCCGCAGTACGGCGGCGCCAAGCGATTCGCCGATGGCAAAGCCGATGAAACATGGACCGGCATAGTCTCCCGGTACGAAGAGAATGATGCTGAACATCATCAGCAGCTCGATCGAGATCAGCATCATGCCGATGCTCATGCCCGACTTCAGCGGCACGCTGAATGTGCGATATGCATTACCGCTCAGCGCTGCATACGCGGTGCGCGAATTCGCCAGCGTGTTCAAGCGGATGCCAAACCACGCGACAAAATAGCTGCCCGCCATTCCCAGCACGCTGAACGCGAGGATGATGGTCACTCGGGCCGCGCTGAACTGAAGCAGAACAGCGAAATATACAAGGATGACGACTGCAATGAACGACCAGAGAAGAAGCAGGAATTTCCCCTGGTTGAAGAGATAGGTTTTGCAGGTCTCCCAGATCAGTTGCGACACTTCCTTCATCGACCGATGCACCGGCAGGCCCTTCAGGTGGACGTACATGAAGAGGCCGAAGATCATGCCCAGGATGCAAAACAACGGCCCGTACATGAGCAGGCTGTGGCCGTTCATTCCCAAAAACTGGACCTGGGTCAAATCGGGAAGCTTCAGATTGGCTTCGCCTCCGGCCGCCTCCACAGGCGCTGCAAAAGCCGCGCATTTCCCAAGCAGAACGAGTGCGGCCATGACACCGGCCAGCCTCCCGCGGCGCCACGAAAATAAATTGCTTTTCATGCTTTCTCCTATGCTCTCTCGCCGGTTTCCGGCGGAAATCGGCTGCATCTCAGCCTTGCCAAATTCGGAACCCATGACCTGCCGCGTAAAGAACGCAGCCACAAAAAGCGAGAGCATGCTCACGCCCACAGAAAAGTACACCCAACCCAGTACAGTCACACACCCTCCATGGTTTAAGTTTTAGAGCCGCATGATCCGCGGCCCCACGGCACCTTCCGGATCCGCATCGGGAATGCCCGCTTTCATCCGGAAGACACCTCGGAACAGACCTCGCCCCACCGGGGGAATTGCCACCGGGAAGGCTATCATCCGGATACACGGCTGTCGAGTGACTGCTGTCACGGGCCGTTTGGCTTCCATTTGCCGCCAGCCTTCGCGTTAATGGGGCTCCGGCTGGTCCTCCCGTATTCTTCCGCCACGATCTGCCTCGGGGATTGCCGCGGGCGTCGAAGCAGTACAGTTCAAGCTGGCGCGGGGTCCGAATAGTCGCGTATCCGTTTTTCTGCATCCAACCTTAACGGCGGGCTCCAGGCAAATTTCGGAGAACGCCGAGGGGATTCAGGACAATCAGGTTTGCGCAGCGCGCGATGCCGGGATCCAGGAAAAGGCTTCCGTTCTTGATGCGGGGCTCGCCATCACTTGAATTGCAGCCCTGACCCGGTAGAATCTCTCCAGACGGCTCGAATCTCGCCAGAGGCTGCTCGATGCGCTTCCCTTCCTATCTCGTCTCGTCCCTCCTTGTCCTGGTTCCGATTTTCACCGGCTGCTCAAAAAACACCAACTGCTCAGAAAAAAACAGGGAGTATTGCAGCAGCGGGGTTGGCGTCGTCGGTAGCGGCGGCTCCGGCGGTTCGGGAGGCACGTCGGGGGGAATCCCTGGCAGCGGTGGCGGTGGTGGAACTTCGGGCGGTGGTGGTACTTCGGGCGGTGGCGGAACCTCCGGTGGCGGCGGAACTTCCGGCGGAGGGGGTTCGGGCGGCGGCTCTGGTGGTGGTTCCGGCGGAGGGTCCGGCGGATCCGGCGACGCAGTTCCTGCACCCGGAACGCACCATCATCTCGCTTTTAACGACTCCAGCACATCGCCGGCACTGCCCGTTCAGGGACTCGTAAACGGTGGCGAATCCAGGGCCGTCGTCGGCGCCAGGGTTTATGTGCTCGAGGCTAACGCCAGCAGCTCCAGCGACCCATCCATCTCTTTGCTCACGGCGACCACCGGCAATCCGGCCGACACCATCGGCCACTATGTGCTCACCGGCGAATACGGCGGCTTCTCTATCGCCGGCAGCTACACCTGCGATCCCGGACGCCAGGTTTACATCTTTGCGCGTGGCGGCAATAGCGGCGACGACGGCGCCAATCCCGCCATCGGTCTCATGGCCTCACTCGGCGCGTGCCCTGCTGGTGGAACGTTTGAGGCATCCGCGCCCTTCATCTTTGTCAACGAGGTCACCACGGTAGCGGCGGCGTATGCCATGGCCGATGCAGCCGCTGACGCGACTCACGTCTCCAGCGTCTCTGGCGGCGTCGCCGGGGCGTCCGACTTCGCCAACATCGTCACGGGGTTCGCCAACGAATCCGTTCCCGGCAAACCTCGATACCGCGTCCCGAGAAACAAGATTCACACCCTGGCCAACATCCTCGCTGCCTGCGTCAACTCAACCGGACCCGCCTCGACGGGCTGCACCGGCCTCTTTGCCAATGCGCGCAGCAAAGGTGTCACCGGCGCCCTGGCAACCGACACGGCAGAAGCCGCCATCAACATCGCCCGTAATCCTCACGCCAACATCGCGGCCCTCTATCGGCTCCAGCCGCGCATTGCGCGACCGTTCGGGCCCTCCCTTGAAGCGCCCCCACCTGATTTCACGCTTTCCCTTGGACCAGAGAACGCGAAGTCGACCGTTGCCTCGCTGGCACCGGGCTCCTAAACAGAGTCGACGCGCGAATCAAGAACTCTCGCCATATCGAAATACGGCATCCAGTTTAGGAATGGATTTGTTTGCGAAATCGCCGATCGCGATTCGCTATTCGCCGCCGGGGTTCCGCATCTGGTAGCCCGATGGAATCGCGAACCACGAGGCCGCGGGCTCAGCGCGAACCAGGTTCGTCACCGAGAGCGTCACTAGTCCCATCTGCGGATTGGTGCGGCTCACCGAGAGATCCATTTGCAAGTCCGGCGAGAACCACATCTCGCGGTTGCTGATCACCACGCGACTGTTGCCACTTTCGCCCGCTGAATTTGTCGTCACCTCGCGGGTTCCCTCCACCGGCATCGAGTCGATCAATTGCTGGCCCAAGCTCACGCGTTTCACGTTTCCCGAGCCGCCTGCGAGTGATCCGCCGGCGTCGTCGGTCAGGCTCATGCGCGGTTGAAAGTTTGTGGAAGTGCACGTCATCGTCGCCGTCGCACATACGGTTCGCGTGCCGGCCACAGGGTCGTTGATGGTGAAGCTGCGCAGCCGCGGCTCGGCCCCCGAGTTCGCAGGCACAAAGTCGCGTGTCTCGCGCCGCACCCGGCCCTGGCTGTCGCGAGCCACCATCGTGTAATACGTTCGCGAGATTGTGCCGCCGCCGCTCAAGGGTTCGTCCCACTTCACCACAACCTTGGCAGTAAAGGGCGCATTCGCAATCGACGGAATCTCGATCCCCTGAATGTAGGTGCGGACATTGCCGTCTAAGGTTGTGGACTGGGCTGTACAGTGGAGGCTGGTGATGCCAAGGCAAAGAGAAATACCGAACAGAATCGACGCCCGCATTTGTGTGCTCCGTCGTAGTTCAGTATAGTTAGATGCCGAAGGCCCTTGAAAAGTGGCTTCCCCGCACCAACTTCTGACACCGATCTTCTCGATGTTACCCCATACCGGCGCTGACCCCGGACACCATGGTTCCAGATCCCTCCGTCCCATCGGCTTGATGTCGGACCTCTTCTGCATCTCGACCCCTTTCCTCAGCACCCTCTACATCGTCTCCGCCATCTCCTTCCTTTTGTGCGCGCCCTGCCCGGCCCAGGCGCCGTCCGCCGGCAGCATCACTGGCGCTCGCCGCTACACGCAATTCTGCGCGGGCTGCCACGGCGCCGACGGCAAAGGCGGCGACAAGGCAGCCTCTCTGGCCACGAGCCGAAGCGTCACCAGCCGCTCCGACGCCGAACTCTTTCGCATTGTTCGCGATGGCACGGCGCAGGGCATGCCTCCGTTCGCCCAGATCGGCGATGCCAACCTTGCCGCAGTCGTTCAATACCTCCGCATCCTTGAGCAGAACGCGGTTCCCACTCCCGCCTCGGCCACCGCTGCGCCACCTGGAAACGCCAACGCCGGCCGCGCCCTCTTCTTTGGCAAGGCCGGGTGTTCTTCCTGCCATATGGTCCACGGCGAAGGCGGCTTTATCGCGCCCAATCTCACAACCTATACCCGCAATCGCTCCACCCAGGCTGTCGTCGACGCCATCATCACGCCCGATTCGCCCCTCGTCGCCAGTGCGCGCGTGGTCACCGTCACCACCGTCGCCGGTGACAAAATCACCGGTGTCCTGCGCAATGAAGACGCCTTCAACCTCGCCCTGCAAACCCAGGACGGCCGCTATCATTTCTTGTCGCGCAGTGATCTCACCGCCGTAACCTACTCAGATCACTCGCTCATGCCGCTCGACTACGGCACGCGGTTGACTTCGAACGAGCTGAGCGACATCGTGGGATTTCTCATCGCGTCGAGCCACGAACCGCAAGGCCGCAGCCCACGCGCCGATGCGGAGCCAGGCCCCACGGATGCGGAGCCGAGCCGATGACTTGCGCCTCTGAATCGCGTCCGCGCTCCTCCATGCATCGTCCGCTGCGAACCCGCTCGTTGCGCGCCGCGCCAGTCGCCTACCTGGTGCTCGCAATCTCCGCAACTCTCGCGCGCTCCCAGGCCCCCGAGTCCTCGCCGCAACTGTCCTCCAGTTCATCCGTCTCCGCGCCCCGCGACACCGCCGGCCTCATTGATGTCACGCAGGCCGGCCTGCTGCAGAACCCTGCCCAAGCGGACTGGCCTTCCTACAACGGCGACTATACGGGCCGCCGCTACAGCGGTCTCACGCAAATCACGACCGCCAACGCCTCTCGCCTCGTCGTCCAGTGGGTCTTCCACCCGCGTGACGTCAGCCCTCTCGAGGTCACTCCCGTGGTCGATGCCGGCGTCATGTTCATCACCAGCGCCAACGACGCCTACGCCCTCGACGCCGCCACCGGCAAGCAGTTGTGGCACCATTCGCGGGCTCTTTCTGAAGGACTCGTCGACGACGCGGCTGTTCATCACAATCGCGGCGTGGCCGTACTCGGCACTCGCGTGTATATGGTGACCGACAATGCGCATCTGCTTTGCCTCGACGCGCGCTCCGGCAGTCTCATCTGGGACGCGGCCTACGCCACCGGCAACAAGAATTACGGCGCCACCAGTGCTCCCCTGATCGTGAAAAACAACGTGATCGTCGGAACCTCCGGCGGCGACGACGGCGTGCGCGGCTTTCTTGCCGCTTTCGATGCCGATACCGGCAAGGAGAAATGGCGCTTCTGGACCATCCCCGGCCCCGGCGAAAAAGGCAACGAAAGCTGGCCCGGCGACCTCTACCTGCACGGTGGAGGAACCACCTGGATGCCGGGCACATACGATCCCGCTCTCAATACTCTCTATTGGGGCACCGGGAATCCCTCGCCCGACTACGACGGCAACGTCCGCCCCGGCGACGATCTCTACACAAGCTGCCTTCTTGCCCTCGATCCCGATACCGGCGCGCTTAAATGGTATTTCCAATATTCCCCGCACAACCTGTACGACTACGATGCCGTGCAGACTCCAGTGCTCGTCGACGCCGACTTTCAGGGCAAGCCGCGCAAGCTCATTGTCTCCGTCAATCGCAATGGCTTTCTCTACATCCTCGATCGCACCGACGGCAGATTCCTCTTCGCCAAACAATTCGCGAATGCGCAAACCTGGGCCAAGGGCATCGATTCCAGCGGCCGCCCCATCTCCGCCGGGCTCATTCCCAACGAAAGCGGTGTCGCGGTTTGTCCTGCTAATGGAGGCGCCACCAACTGGTACTCGCCAAGCTACGATCCGCAATCGCACATCTTCTATTTCCGCTCTTACGAGGCTTGCGCGCTTTTCAAATCGAAGACCGAGCCCTTTGAGGAAGGAAGTACTTACTACTCAACGGGCTCTCGGGTCATGGAAGGATCCGGCAAGAGCTACATCAATGCCTTTGACCTCGATACGCTCGATTTCGCCTGGCGAGATCTTCAGATCGGCCGATATAAAGGCTGGGGCGGAGTGATGACTACGGCCGCCGGCCTGCTCGCTTACGGCGACGATGCCCAGAACTTTGTCATTCTCGACGCGCGCTCCGGCAAGCCTCTGTGGCACTTCAATGTCGGCCAGCTCATCCACGCCTCGCCCATGAGTTACGCCGTCAACGGCAAACAATACTTCGCCGTCGCCGCCGGCAGCGACATTTTCTCCTTCGCCCTGCCCTGAGCGCCTCGGTCCATCGTTCCCTTGCTCCCCTGCTCCCTCTCTTGCCGTGGAAAACCCGCCCGTAACCTCGTTCATGTTTTCCGTCGAAACGCCGATGAAACGTGTGTAGCTTTGGCGCAACTCGGCTTGGAGGCGAGGCACGTTGAGTTCCATGCAAAATTCCACTCCAATGCAAACGCATCCCTCCGCCTCTGGCCTGGCGCTGGTCGAGCTCGACGCCACGTCCCCGGCGGTTCACCTGGTTGGTGTGAGCGCGGCGTGGCGCAAGCTGCTCACGCAAGCTGAAATGGCCGCGCCGCACCTGCAGGTCGCGGCCATTGAAGGCGAGCACGGCAGCGGCAAATACATGCTGGCGCGCTATCTCTTCAGCCGCTCACCGCTTTCCGGCTCCAGCTTCCAGCGCCGCGATGCGCGCGAGTGGCTGGCCACCGATGGCGATCCAACCACGCTCGCCGGTTTCACCTATCTCGATCGCGTCGATCTCCTCGCCCCTCCCGGCCAGGGCCTGCTCCTCGGCGCTCTTAAGACGCTTCAGGATCGCCCTCCCGGCCGCGCTGTGGTCCTGACTTCATCGCAGACCTCGCTCCGGCAGATGGCAGGCCAGGGACTTCTTCTTCCAGATCTCGCCTTCCGCCTCACCGCCATCCGTTTCGGAATCCCACCGCTGCGCCAGCGCCGTGAAGACATCGCTCCGCTCGCCCAGTTCCTACTCGAGCGTCTCTGCGTCCGCTATCATCAGCGCCCCTTCGTCTTCGCGCCCGGCACCCTCGCGCGCCTGTTGCAGCACTCCTGGCCCGGAAACGTCCGGGAACTCTCGAGCGTGCTTGAAAACGCCCTGCTCGAAGCCGCGAACGGCCTCATCCGTCCAGCCGATCTCGCCCTGCCCGATGGTCCCCAACAGACCTTCGATCCGCCATTCGACGCTGGTTTTGGTTCCCATCCCGCCACGCGCCCTGCCGAGCTCTCCCTCGACGCCGTCATTCGCCATCACGTCCAATATGTCCTCGACCTCAATCGGGGCAACAAGCTCCGCAGCGCCCGCCAGCTCGACATCAGCCGGTCCACCCTCTATCGCATCCTCGGCAACGAGAGCCCCCTCACCAAGTGAGGCCCCGGCAACTTGCTGCCCTGTCCCGTCACTTCCTGCTCGCCCAAGACGAAAGGCCCCTCAGCGGGGCCTTTTCGCTGGCTCGCTAACCTGGCAGGCTGCCCCATCCTTAAGCTCGCTGCAAACGCGGTAAGCATAGAAAAGTGCGAACGCCGGCCATTTTAGCGGGCCCAGGCAACGAACGCCTGCGTCTGCGCATCTGTCATGAGCAGGGTGGGTTGCGTTCGTCCGAAAACGGACCCCGATTGTTCGCCTCGCTGCACGAGCTTAATGTTCCCCCTCCCCCACTCACCAAATGAAAAAGGCCCCGCGAAGGGGCCTTTTCATTTGCTCGTTCGATTGTCGCGGCACTACTGGCCTACAGCCTTCGCGTACATGATCGTGCAAGTCACCCTGTTGAGATTGTTCGCAACCGCGCCCACGTTGAATGGATTGAAGGTGTCTGTGCCTCCCGGCTGTACCGGCCCGTTCAACGTCGTGCGCATCTGATCCAGAAGGTTTCCGCCCGCGTCATACTGATCGCACTCCAGCGTCGACGATTGAATCACCACATTCGCGTTATTCGTCCATTTCCCGTTGGAAAGCTGCACGAATCCGTTCACGGTTTGCCAGTGCGCATCAAACGCCTGCTGCTTCCCCAGCGCCGCGGCCGTTCCGCCCTGCGGCTGCGATTTCGCGGCGGCAGGCGGGTGGTCTTTCACGTGGTAATGCGTGTAGTAGTAATAGCCCCCCAACGCCAGCGCGGCCACAACCGCCAGGGTTCCGAATGTAACTCCCTTCTTCGCCGGAGGCTGCTGTGCAATGGCCATCGGAACCGGGATCGGTCCCGGCGCCGCATACTGCCCCGGCATCGCCGTCATGGGCTGAACAGGCTGCATTGGCATGCTCGGAACCACACGCGGCCCCGCCGCGCTCGTGGATGCAACCGGACCTGACGCCCCTGTCTTGGCAGAAACATCGCTTCCGCACTTCACGCAGAAGCGTTCATTGCCTTCCAGCTGGTTGCCGCAATTGCTGCAGAATGCCATACGTTCTCACCTCGCTCGCTGATCCAGGCTATTTTCGTCCAACTCGGCGCGCCGTACATCAAATCGCGTCCGCCGTTCAGGCGGTCGCGGGCCCAGGTGCTTGCAGTGCAGCTTCCACATTTACCAGTGTGCTTTCCAAATGCGTCTTTTGCTCTTCCTTCACCTGGCGCAATCCCTGCTGCACCAGCCCGAACACCACGTACCACGTGATTAACCCCGTCAGGATCTGGTTCCCCTCGAACGGCAGTTGCCATGGCGCGTCCCAAATCGCGTGCATCACGACCGGAATCGCGAATGCCTTCAAGAATCTCGTATCCAGCAGCATCGACACGTTGAGCGGCTTGTCCTGTTTCACCCGCCAGAACGCCCCCGCCGCCAAAGCGGTCCACGCCACGTGGCCCAGTGGCGCTTCAATGCCGCGCAGCCGCAGGATCTGCAGCATCTGCACCACCGCCGCATGCGTCGCCGCATCGCTCGCCTTCTGACTCAACGACCCGTTCTGCAAAATGCCCTGCAGCAATCCCGGCACCAGCCCTGGCAGGAAGGCCATGTTCAGCGCGTAGCCTGCCGTCTCAAATGCGGCAAACCCCGCGCCCACTGTCGCGCCGAACAGAATCCCATTCAGCATGTACTTGTAGCGCGTATTGCGCATCACCAGCACCACCGCCAGCAGCTTCGCCGTCTCCTCAACCGGGCCTGCTTCCATGCTCGAAATCTGAAAGATCGACAGCGGCTCGATGAACACCGCCATGCCCAGCGAAACAACCGCTCCCATCAAAAACAGCTTCCCCACCGTGTGCAGTGACACGTTCCGAGGCGTGTTCAGCTCAAAAAACAGCGTCAGCGTGGCCAGGGGCACGGCAAATGCCCCGAGAAACATGATCCCCGGCACGCAGTTCGGGTTCCCTGTCTGCATGAACATGAAGATGAGCGCGACGTAGGCGATCACCAGTGCCGCCAGCACTCTGAAGAACAGCCACGGCTTGGGCCAGCCGGTCTCCACCAGATCGATCGGCGGCGTAGTCTTAGTCGATCCCACCAGCAGGTAATTCTCCACCACGTCTGCCCCGCGCCGCTTGAACACCTCGCTGAACATCTGGCCCAGGCTGAAGCCTTCCAGGCTGTCTGTCGAGGCCATGCTGCGAATGCGTCCTCTCAGGCTTTCCAGCAGATTCACCTGCGAGTGCACCTGCGCGCCCGGTGCGGCCACGTAATACACCGGCTGCACAACGCCCGGGTACATTACTGGCTGCGCGCCCGGCGGTATGTATGGCAGCGGCATGCCGGGGGGCAGCACACCCGGCGGCGGCACACTGGGATGCGCCGCAAACGCTTGTGTGCCTCCATTGGTCTGCAACATCGGAGCCGGCGCTACCTGCCCAACTACCCCCGCATCGATGGCTACTCCCATGGGCGCACCGCAACTTTTGCAGAACTTGTGCTCCGGCAGACACGCCGCTCCACATTTCGGGCAAAACATCGAGGTCTCTCCTGAGGGTGAGGAACTTGCCGGGGGATGCTATGCAAATTAGCACCTCTTTGCGTTCCAAGTAAAGACCCCGCACGATCCGGTCGCCAGTCACTTTGAAACCGCTTTGAAAGCGCACAACTTGGGAGTCTTCTCAATGACTCAAGGATGGGAGAGTCTTGTGTCAGGGCACGACTTTTAGTCGTGCCGCAAACCGCCCAAAGCGAGTGCGGGCTTCAATCCCTGGGCAATGAACTCAAGCTACGCCGAACCACGGCCATCACATTCCATTCAGCCGCCGCAGTGGTATGCTGGCCCGTTGTTTCCTGCGGGCAAGGAGGGTGACTTGAAAAACGGCATCATTTTGGCGATCGTCGGATTGGTATCTCTAGCGGGCTGCGGCAAGCAGCAGTCTTACGAAATTCCTGTTCAGCCCAAGTGGCAGGGGCCACCCTACCGTCTCGCGTTTGACACGGCTGCAGCCAAGCCGAACCCTTCTGGTATCACCATCCCGTCCATCAAGTACACAGCGAACCCCGACGCGCTTGAGAGACGCGCCAGCCTCGTCGTTCGCTTCGACACTTCAGGAGCGAAGACCGACCAGCCGCTCATGGACCAGATGATCATGGCCCCGATCGACATCTCCGGTGCGGAAGGCGCGCTGCCCGCCGATTACATTGACGCAGCAAACAAAGGGCTGTCAAAGCTTCTCACCGCATATGGCATGAAGGGAAAAATCAAAATCTCCGTGCTGCTTGCGCGTTCCTCCATCAGCAGCCAGGCTTCAGACGATGAAGTCAACTCGAAGCGTCTCTCTGACTGGCTACCGATCCAGCTTGACTTCAAGAACGCCCATTCGGCCCATTGAAATCCGCAGCGTTCGGCAGCCGCGCCCCCGCTGATCGACCACGGGAACTCGGGGAAGCGGACGGCTGACGGCAACACGACCGGGCCGGATGAAGCGCCTGCGTGGACCGTCAATGACGACGCCTGTTTGTTGTCTTCTTCCGGTGCCGATTCCACAGGAAAAAAGCGAGGGCGCCGACAGCACCTGCCACGGCCATACCGACAAGCGCGTACAGAAACAACCGGTAATGGCGCGAAAAAAAGCGCATCATTTGCCGGCTGTAGATTCTGCCCAGATACGCGATGGCGAAATAGCGCGCGCCGCGGCCGGCGGCCAGGGCGGGCAGGAACTTCTTGTGCGGGTACTGCAACACTCCCGCGGTCATCACCACCGGGTTGAAAGGAAATGGCGGCGGCAAAATCGCTCCGACCAGCACCATCATGCTTTCAAATCTTGCGAAGCGCTTGTAAACCGCCTCTGCGCGCTGTTTCCCCAGTCGTCTTTCCAGGCTCTCCTGGCCGCCCTTTTCCGCGAGCCGATAGGTCAGGTAGCCCCCGGCCACTTCTCCGACCGTCGCCATCAAGGCGTAATACGCCCACCACTCCGGATGGTGCGCCGCCAGAAGGATGGTGCAAATATCCATCACTCCCGGCGGGGCGGAGATAAATGGAGCGTTGTCAAGTAGTCCCAGAAGAATCAACCCCGGCCCACCCAGGCGGTAGATCCACTTCCAGAAAGCGCCAGACATGGCAGCAGCAAGCAGGGCGCTCATGGGCAGATTGCACTCACCTCCCGCAGACGGAATGGCGCGCAGCCGCCGGATGGCGCGCTCCTCTGCCAGTCTGCCAGAGACCGCGAGGCGCTCCAACGAGCCGAAAGCAATCTGGCGCCGCAAGCCAGGCAGTACATGACAAGTTCAGTGGCCCTCATCGCCGCAGTGGTTGCACGCGATCGACACATTTCCCATTCGCTCCGCGTCAGAAGCCTTCTTGTTCTCCGTTCTGTGTTCCCCAGTTCCTACGTTCCACTGTTACCCAGAAGGTAACTAGCGTTCGGCCGAACTGCCTCTCGCGCGTGCTACGCTTCGACCATCAGTGGCGAATTTCGAAAAAGCGCCGGCAGAGGTCCAGGAAATCCTATCCAAGCCGATTCGCCAGCTCGGCTTGAAGCTGGAAGGCTCTCCCCTCGAACGCTTCGTCCTGCAACTCTACAAGGAACTGGACGCCAAAGGCCTCCATCGCTTCCGCCCCAAGTGCTACCTCACCGATGAGTGGGGTTGCCCGAACATGGAGCCCGTTATCGGAATCCCGTTTTACCTGGCCGATCCCAAACTGCAGCGCCTTGAATCGGAGATGAACGACATTGAAGACGCGCGCCAGATCATGATGTACATGCGCCATGAGGCCGGCCACGCTTTCAACTACGCATACGCGCTCTTTAAAACGCAGGAGTGGCGCCACATCTTCGGACCGTTCCGGCGGCCTTACCGCGACAACTACAAACCGGTCCCGTTCTCGCGCCAGTTCGTGCGCCACATGGAGGGCTGGTACGCGCAAAAGCATCCCGACGAAGACTTCGCTGAAACGTTCGCGGTATGGATGACGCCCCGCTCCAACTGGCGCAAGCGGTACAAAGGCTGGGGCGCGATGAAGAAGCTGCTTTATATGGATCGCGTCGCCCGCAAGCTCGTCGATGCCGATCCGGTGGTCACGCGCGGCGACACCGACATCACCGTCGATGAGATGGAGCTGACGGTCGGCGAGTTCTATCAGCATGCGATCGATCAGCAGCTCTCGCCCGGCGAGCTTCCTCTCGACACCGATCTGCGCGACATCTTCAACGTATCGAAGCACCGCAGAAAAAATGTTCGCCCGGCCGTCGATCTACTTCGCGAGAACCGCAAGGTCCTCGTCGACAAAGTGAATTACTGGACCGGCGTTCAACGTCCGCTGGTGAAAAAGTTAGTGGAAGCCATCGAAGCAAAAGTCGGCGACCTCGGCCTGCGTGCGGACTTAAAATGTGATTGGGAATACTTGACCGAGGTGGCCGTGTACGCGACCGCGCTGGCGATGAACTACATCACTAGGGGCAAATTCATTCAGCCCTGATTGGTGTCGTACCGAAAAATCGTAGAGGCATCATGGCAAACCTCAAAGTAACGATCTTGCACGACGTCTGGGAAGAGGGCCCACCTGAGCCTGAGCCGGAACCGGTGAAGGCGCCGCGGGGCAAGGCCGGCAAGCGTCGCAAGAAGAAAAAAGATCCCCTGCACGACCGCGAAGAGATCTTCGAGGCGCTCACCAAACTCGGGCACGAGCCCTCCTATCACATCCTCGACGGCAAGAATCATTCCCTGTTTGCACTCGCCAAGTGCGGCGCCGACCTCGTCTTCAACCTCACCGAGTCGTACGCCGGCGACGACACCATGGACAAAAACATCGCTTCATATCTGGAGCTGCTGCACATTCCTTATACCGGCGGTGGTCCAGAAGCTCTCCATCTTGCCCAGGACAAGTCGCTCGCCAAAAAAATCTTCGACTTTCACAAGATAAAGACTCCCGACTTCGCAACCTCCTATAAAGGTCTCACCGAGCATTCACACGACATCGAGTTTCCGCTGATCGTCAAGCCCGTCTCTGAAGACGGATCCATCGGAATCGACGCGGGCTCCGTCGTCGACAGCGTGAAAGAGCTGATGGAGCGCATTCATTACATCCACGAGGAGTTCGACAGCCCGGCGCTGATTGAGGAGTACATCGAAGGCCGCGAAATCTACGCCTCCATTCTCGGCAACGACAACGCCGAGGTGCTCCCGCTCATTGAGCTCGACCTCTCCAAACTTCCCAAGGGAACTCCGCGCATCGCCGGCCAGGACGTGAAATTCGATCACGACACCGAGGCCTACAAGCTTACAAAATCCGCGCCGGCCGAAGACCTCGACGAGGAGACCACGAAAAAACTGCAGGACACCGCGCTCGCCGCCTATCGCGCCCTCAAGCTGCGCGACTACGGCCGCATCGATATGCGCTTGAACAAGAAGGGCCAGGTCTACGTGATCGAAGCCAACCCGAACCCATGGCTCGCCAGCGCTGCCGAGTTCATCATGGCCGCCAAAAAGGCCGACTACACCTACGCCGATGTAATTGACAAGATCGTGGAACTGGCCCGCGCCCGTTCCTTATAGTGGCCGCTCCCAACAAGTTCGCATCCTGAATACCGCTGTGACCCTCAGCGAACTCCCGCGGCTCATCGAGCGCCCGATCCAGGCTCTGCCTAGATCGGGAACGGAACGCTGCCTTGCTCGCAGATTTATCGGCCTCAGAACGACAGTTTCAGGGCCAGTTGCACAAGGCGAGGATTATTCACCGTGGAACTCACAGCGCCAAATCCAGGCTCGTTGATATCCGCAATCGGGCTGCCGAACTGAGGGTGGTTGAAGAGGTTGAAGAACTCAGCGCGGAAGTTCAGCCCCATCTCTTTCCGCGGCAGCGCGAAATCTTTGATCAGCGAGAAGTCGGAGTTGACAAAATCGGGTCCGACGACAGGGACGCGCGCAGCATGCCCGAGCTCGCCGGCGGGCGGCGCAACAAAGCAGGCGGCATTGATCCACTGGTGCTGACCGTGGTTGGCGGCGTAGGGGTTGCAGTTGGCGACCTGATTGGGCCGATTGTAGTTGTTGTCGTTGCCACCATTCTCGAAGTAATTGAAACCTTGTCCAGCCTGATTGCTGCTGTCGATCAGTGGGACAGGGAACCCGGACAAGGCTTTTTCGATCAAGGTCACCTGCCAATTGCCGAGAATGGAATCGGTCACGGCATTCCAGCTGCTCCCGAAGGTCTTGCCTTTGCCGAATGGCAGTTCATAAATCACGCTGCCGGTGAAGCTTTGATCGAGATTGATCTGCGCCAGGGACCAGTCGAGTTTTTGCCAGTTGGGCAGCGGGAAATAAGGGGCGCTCAACTCCGAGCCCAGACCATCGGACAGGCCGTTGTCGTAGGTACGTGAGTATGTGTAAGCGAACAGCGCGTAAAGACCGTACCTGGGGGTCTTGGTTTCGGCTTTGATCTGCATTGAGTTGTAGTGCGTTTGCCCGACGTCGCCCATGAGGAAGATAGCGTTGTCGACGGGAGTGTTGGATTCGTACGCCGGCACATACGGCTGTCCACTCGGCAAGCAGCCAAGAGTGTAGCCGGAGACGGTGCCGCAAGCGGACGGGCTCTGCGTATTCAGGTCGTTGCCGTACTCCAGCAGATGACCGCCAACCGAGCCGGCATAGCCCGCTGTGAGCAAAACGTTTCCGGGCAACTGGCGTTCAACGTTCACGTTGTATTGGTGAACCCGGCCTGGTTGGAAGTTCGCCGGCATGTAATTGAAGGAGCCGGTGAAGTTGGCGGCATTTTGCGGAGTGGGGAGGGCTTGAAAGCCATCCGACAGGCCGATCGCCGACGGCGATTGGCCAAGGGTAACGGCGCAATAAGACGATGCGTAGGCGCAGCCGGCGCCGGTGAAGTTGTCAGACTCGCCCAAATTCGGCGGATTTTGCCACAGGCCCTGCACGCCCTGGCTCCACGCCGAATCGTGATAGATGCCAAAGCCGAGGCGAAGAACAGTCTTGTCGCTGCCCAGAACCTTCCAGGTGGCTCCGACGCGGGGTTCATATCCGCCCCAATACATATTGATGCCAGCCGAATTGCCCACCCCGTTCTTGCCCGCAAGCAGAAGCTTTCCCGCCTGTGCCGGGTTCGAGGAGGGAATGTAGTCCGACTGCCGGTTATGGATCTCGGTTTCCGGAGTGGTCATGTCCCACGCCAGGCCGAGATTAAGCGTGAGCGATGAAGTAACTCGCCAATCGTCCTCGACGAAGGGCCGATAGATCTTCCAGCGGCGGCCGGTGACGGCGCCAGCGTAGGTCTGATCGTGGATGGCGCCGCCGGTAATGCCAAGCAGCAGATCGGCCTCGGGATTGCCAGGCGTGTTGCCGTCACCGGTAAAGTAGCCGCCGCTGCCGATCAGCCAGAAACCGTCTTGAAACGCCTCGGTTCCGGCGTCCATCTGATTGTCGCGGAAATCGATGCCGGTGCGAATCTCATGCTTGCCACGGATCAGGTCGAGAACATCCTTGAAGGAGAAGATATTCGTTCCGCCCTGAAACGGCGAGTAACCGCGATCACCGAGAGACCAATAGCCGCCATAGACTTCGGTGGAAACCACACCTTGACTGTATGGATCACTGGAGATGGGGGAACCGCTGGACGAGCAGCCCAGATCGGCGTACGGAATTCCCAATTTGGCCGATTCGCACGTGAAGTTATCCTGCGAGGCAATGTAGTCGAAGATGCGGTTGTAGCCCACGGTAGCCTGGTTGAGCGTGGTGGGCGAGAACACGTGGGTTTCGCCGATTGCAATATTGCGCGCGTGGTTGATCAGGTTCTCATTACTGCCGAAAGGGTTGCCCTCAGCGAGAGATGGCGCGGGCGCGCCGCCCGGATCGAAGGTAAACGCCTGGTCATAGCTGAAACGAGCAAAGGCATTGTCCCTGGCGGAGAACGTCTGATCGAGGCGAACATCGAACTTGGTTTCGTTCAGGCTCGGCTACGCTTTCACCGGTGCCGCTGTGCAAAACGAGAAATCACAGGCTTTGGCCGGTGAGGCCGTAATCCTGTCCGTGCCCCCAAAAATTGGGGGGGCAACGACACGAACTCTGCAAAAGCATGCAAGGAACTGCAGCGGGAAGACACTGAGTGAATAGACTGTAAGAATTGGGGCGAGGAATGTCAACAACAGTTTTTTCGCGTCGGTGGCATTTCCCCAATTTGTCTAACCTCTGAATCTGAGAAAATTGATCGGCTATTTCCCGGCAATTCGTGCATCGTCCACTTTTTTCGCCAATCCGACGGCTTACAGGCCGCCGAATCTCGCGGAATTCGTCCGCTCATCGCCATTTGTTCAAGATCCTGCAACGCGGAATGCCTGTCGCGCGTCAAATCCGAAGGCCGCTCAATTGGCCAGAGAGCGTATCATCCACATAGGAAGCGGGGAATTCTTGGATCATGCATCGTACATGAATCGGTCCTATCACAATGCGTCGGCGTTGATGACCCACGCTCCTGAAAGTGTCGGCCGCTTCCTGGTGGTGCTCGCTGCCATCGAGCTGATTTCGATGCCCTTGACGCAGTATGCCTGGACCTGGGACCACTTTCTTCACGGTGGTATGGACTTCGAGTCGAGCCTCCTGTTTTTTGTGGTCTGCCTTGGCCTTTTGCTTGTGCTCCGTCACCACTGCCGGCAAGACGAGAATTTGCGCGTTCCGTGGTGGCGGCTATCGCTGGCCATCTTCGACACTGACAAATCAGCTGCAATGCTCGGAACTGGGGTTCTCGTGGCGCTTCATCAAGAACGGCGAGCCAGCTCCGATCTGGCAAATTACAATCTTCCTCTTCAAATCTGATCCGGTGACTCTCCTGGCACTTATTTTGGATGGCTCGCTGGTACGAGTCATCCGCCGTCCATAGACGAAAGACCCCATTCCGTCTACTGCGGAGAGACAATGAAAAAGTCTGAAGTGATTCAGGCCTGGTCCAGAATTCTGGGCGGCCGCACGCCATCGCTATCGATCGAGATCACAAAAGAGTGCCCTTTGCAGTGTCCCGGATGCTACGCATTTGATGCGGCGCATCTCGGAGGTTCGACGCAACTGCGTCAACTTTCTGATTTCAAGGGAGATCAACTGGTCTCGCGAGTGCTTGCGCTCATCGATGAACACAAGCCACTTCACGTGTCGCTCGTTGGCGGCGATCCGCTGGTGCGGTACAGGGAAGTCGAACAGCTGTTGCCGGAGATAGAAAAGCGCGGTGTCCACACGCAGATCGTCACGAGTGCGTTCAGGGTGATTCCCGGGAACTGGACGGCACTCAAGAAATTGAACGTCGTTGTATCGATCGACGGTCTGCAGCCGGAGCACGATGCGCGGCGCAAACCAGCCACCTATGAACGCATCCTCAAGAATATTCAAGGGGCACGCGTCACGGTTCACTGCACAATCACATCGCAAATCGCAGGCCGGCCCGGCTACCTGGATGAGTTTCTTGAGTTTTGGAGCAGTCGTCCCGAGGTTGTGAGGGTGTGGTTCAGTCTCTTTACTCCGCAGCGCGGGGCCATCGATCCGGAGATCCTGACGCCTAGGCAGAGGGCCGCTGTGGTAGCTGACCTTCGGCGATTGCGGGTGGCGTATCCCATTCTCGACATGCCTGAACCATTGATTCGAGAGATGGAAACGCCACCTAAAAGCCCTGAGGAGTGCATCTTTGCGAGAACGACTCAAACCATCTCGGCAGATTTGAGAACGCAGATTACGCCTTGCCAGTTTGGCGGAGATCCGGATTGCGGGCAGTGTGGATGCGTCGCATCGATGGCGTTGGCCGCCGTTGGCCATCACCGCGTGCTGGGTGGGCTCACTGCCGGACACTTATTCATCGCTTCAGAACGCATCGGCAAGGGATTGAAGTACATGCGAAGAAAACTTGCCAGGCAGACGCCGTTTCAGTCGGGGTCGTCCCCGTTCGGCAAGGAGCAACTCGTCACCAGCATTGGCAAGATGGGGGACTCAAAGACCTGATCGTTTCCGTCGCGGGGCTGATGGGAGCGTGATGCACCGCTATTTGTGCTGTTTTCGGGACCATAGATTCCGTTGGCCTCTTCGAGCTCCGGCCGCCGCGGCGACCGGAGCGGAAAGATCCGCGGCTGCCCGTCGGGCAGTCCCTCCATGCTGACCAAATCTGGGTACGATTGCCTCCTGTTTCTCAACGATTCGGCCAAGGGCCGCCATCTACAATACCGTTGACGATATATATCAACTGATATAGAGTTGTCTGCGTGAAAAACGATGAGGATCCTGCGGTCGAACGTTTCCTTCCTTTGAAGCCGAATTGGTTTCACGTGCTGCTCTCATTGGCCAACGGAGAGCAACACGGCTACGGGATTATGCAGGAAGTACTGGAGCGGACAAATGGGAAGGTGCGCCTCTGGCCGGCGACCCTTTACGGAACCCTGGAGCGCCTATTAGATGAGGACCTGATCGCAGAGGCGAGCCGGCGACCGCCAGCGGGCGAAGATGATGCCCGGCGCCGCTATTATCGCCTTACTGCTCTGGGGCGGCGCGTACTGGCTGGCGAAAGTGTGCGCCTTGAGGATTTGGTTCGCATCATCCGGGCCAAGCGCCGGGCTGCCGAGTCGGAGGCGTGATTCATGGAAGGTGAGACGCGCTCAAATGGATTCGTCATTCGCCTCTATCGGAGTCTGGCGCGATTCTTCCCTCACCGATTCCGCTGTGCCTTCGAGCGCGAAATGCTCGAGACCACGGAGGAGGCCGCTGTTTGGATACGGCGTCAAAACTTTTTAGGTCTCATGCTCCTTTTGGCGGATCTGGCAGCCCAAATCGCAGGGTCGCACCTGCGCAAATGCATATGGGATTTTCGCTATGAAGTACGACTTCTGATACGAAGGCCTGCTTTCACCTTCGTGGCAGTGACTTCGATGAGCCTGGCTATCTGTGCCGGCTCTGCTTTCTACAGCGAACTGAACGGAACCATCTTGCGCGATGTGCCTTGCGTGGCAAGGGCCGATGAGTTGATTACCCTTCAACAGCCCATCTCCTATCCCGCATACAGGCGCTTTCGCGACCATAACGACTTGTTCTACTCGACCTCGGCTTACGTGGCTCCGGTGCCGTTCGGGATCAGTTTTGACGGACATGCCGAGCGAATCTGGGGACACATCGTCACGCCTGCTTATTTCTCGACACTGAGAGTCGAAGCGGAGGCCGGACACCTGTTCGACGCACGCGATGAAGACGCGCGAGGAACCCCACCGATCATCGTCAGCGATCGTTTCTGGAAAGACAATCTTGGTTCTGATCCGAACGTGATCGGCAGAACAATCCGCGTCAATGGCAAACTCTGCATCATCGTGGGCGTGGCGCCAAGGGGATTTCAAGGTGCTTCGCCGATGATGTTCGTTGCCGATATCTGGCTGCCGGTTTCCGAGGGTGCAAGAGTCGCTCCGGAAATGGCGGAGGATGCGCTGGAACGCCCGCTACTTACGATGTTCCATTTCCTGGGCAGGCGGAGGCAGGGCGTAACCGCTGCACAGATTGAGACCGCGTTAGATACGATGCAGCGGCAGATGCTTCGCGATAGCGGCCACCCGGCAACGGAAAAAGGGCACCTTGTCTGGGTTGCTTCTGGCGGCAAGCTGATCCCCATACGCGAAAGAGCCTTTGGCTTGTTCGCATTTCTGCCCATGGTGGTGATCGCGCTCCTTCTGCTGATCGCTTGCTCGAATGTTGTAAACATGCTTCTGGCACGAGCATTGGACCGGCGCCGCGAAGTCGCGGTGCAACTGGCCCTGGGCGCCAGTCGCGCGCGCCTTATACGCCAGCTGATGATGGAGGGTCTGCTGATCGCTTCCGGCGCCGGCGCGCTAGGATTTGCGCTGACTTGCTGGCTGATGCATCTGCTTTCGCGGCTGCGCCTTCCGCATGCCATGCCCGTCC
This sequence comes from uncultured Acidobacteriaceae bacterium, assembly GCA_963751285.1. Taxonomy (GTDB): domain Bacteria; phylum Acidobacteriota; class Terriglobia; order Terriglobales; family Acidobacteriaceae; genus Telmatobacter. The sequence goes on from CAVVUE010000032.1 coordinate 161,744, forward strand.
AGTTCAACGTAGAAGTGGATTGGCGCGTGCTTATTTTTACAATCGGACTCACGGCCCTTACCGGACTTGCGATTGGCTTACTGCCCGCAATGCAGGCGACGCGTCCGGATCTTGTGCCTGCGTTGAAAGACGGCAGCAACTTCAAGATGCGAAGGCGCCGGGCTTTTAGCGCCCGGAACCTGCTGGTCGTTTCCCAGATGGCGGGATCGCTCACTCTGCTGTTGGTCACCGGCTACATTGTCTTCGGAATGGAGCGCACGATGGTGGGCGCGAGCGGATTCGATGCCAGGAACGTTCAACTCATTTCAGTTGACCCCATTCGTGACGGGTACAGCGTTTCACAGGCAGAAGATTTTTATCTGAAGCTTCTGGACCATGTGAAGGCGCTGCCGGGGGTTGTTTCCGCTACCTGGACGGAAGCGATCCCGATGCAGCCCAGCGGCAAGATTACTTTCACCACGGATACGGATGGTACCCGGCGGATTGATCAAGCGACAAAGTACATTGTGGGATACGACTATTTTCAGACCATGGGAATCCGCATCCTTCGCGGGCGCGGTTTCGTAAAAGATGATGAGAACGACCGTTCACGCTCCATCGTGGTGAGTGAGGCCCTCGCGCAATCTATATGGAAGAACGATGATCCCCTCGAACACAGGCTTTCTCTCGTTAGCAAAAACGGCGTAACGTTTGGATTGATGAGCGGATCGGCCTTTGATTACGACACCGCACCGCCAGACCGATCTTACGTTGTGGTCGGCGTCGCAGCCGACGTGCTGGAAACTCCCGTAGAACGACCGGGCCCCGCGGTCTACCTGCCCATGACAGATGAAGACTACGCCGGGCCACCGTTTCAGGGCATCACCCTGGCAACTCGCACCACTCCGGGTTTCGATGCGGCCTCAATCGTCCGCGCCCAAATCGCGGCGATCGATGCAAACCTGACAACCTTCAACGAAGAGACGATGCCGGAATGGATTGAGCAGATCATGTTCATTGTGAAGATCGGGTTATGGAGCTACGGGCTAATGGGAGTCTTTGGATTGGTGCTGGCCAGCGTGGGATTGGCCGGCGTCACGGCCTATTCGGTCTCAAGCCGCACCCACGAAATCGGCATCCGGCTTGCGTTGGGGGCTCGCTCAAAAGATATTCTGCGGATGATTATGGCTGAGGGCGCGATGCTGATTGTCGTAGGGTCATGCATCGGGATTACGCTTGCAGTGTTGGCTATGCATGTGATGGCGGCAAGCATGGACCCGGTAGCGCAAAGCATTCAGCATAGCCGGTCGGATCTGCGAATCGCCGCGGGCGCCTTGGGAATTCTGGCGCTGGTGGGATTGTCGGCCTGCTATCTGCCAGCTCGGCGATCCGGGCGCGTTGACCCTGTCGTCGCGCTGCGTCAGGAATAATTTGCGACCGACGGTCCCCTTTCCGGGCGCGTGAGATGGCTTTACGTGATGGGTCGCTAATTGGGTAGTCCTATGAGAGGGGATGTCAAGAGAAAAACTCTCCCTTGCTCCCCTGTGAGGGGAAGCTGTTCGCCTTGCATCCAGCCCGAGCTTCGAGACGCCGAGGTTATGGGCTAGTCGCATATTTCTTGAGCGTGACTCAGCCGATTGCGGGTTTTGTCTCCTCGGTTTCATGTTGCGATGGTGGCTCGATGCCCTCGGCTCGTGAAGCTGCGCAAGCAGGACTGTTGGCTCCAGATAACATGCCAACCATGATCCTATGTGTGACTCGAGGCCTATAGCTTTATTGGGTTGTGCGAGGGGGCATAGGATAACCCTGGAGGCTTCGGTGCTGACTGGCAGCGCACGAAGGCGCCTAACTTCCCAATAGATACTCACCCTCGACCCCGAGCGTCACGAAAACCGAAAGGCTGCCATCGGCCAGGAAAACTTGTGCAATGGCCTTGATCTTCGATTGACGCTCAAGCTGCTTGTGGCTTCACATATCCTGCATCGAAACACGCTCCTTTCTTCCAAAGCGTTAGCGTAATGGCCGCGATCTTGCGTGCCACTGTGAGGCGTGCCAACTCCGGCTTCATTCCTCTAGCCAGGAGGCCTGCATAAAAATCCTGGAAGGGTCCGGGACGAAGAGCGGCGCTCAGGGCCGCGCTCTTGAAGATCTCCTTCATCGCGTGGTTGTGATTCTGATTGAGGCCGCGAATCTGCTGCGGTTTTTTCGAGCGTTGCAGTTGTCCTTCCACGTAACGGTATTGCCCGCTGTCGTGCGTCACGACTGCCAGACCACTGTAGGTCCACAGTTGCCGCTTGTTCCGGAACCGGTGCGGCGTCTGCATAAGGGCCACCAGCTGCGCGGCTCGAAGCGGGCCGATAAAAGGAATCTGACGCAGCAGTTTCACTCCCGCATGCTTCCGGCTCTCGGCTAAGAGTTCTCCTCGCACAGTGTGCCGCAAGCCCTGCAATCCATCCAGCTGCTGATAAAACAGCTCGGCGCGCCGGCGTACGCCGGCTTCGTTGATCTTTTGCAGCCACTGCTCGCGATAGCGCCGACCATAGACCTGCGTGCCCGTACAGGGAATGCCCCAGCTGCGATACAGCGCCTTGATCCGGTTCATCACGCGCTGCTGGTCTTTACTGATCACTTGGTAACTGCGCGCCAGCTCCCGCAACATCCGCAACCCATTCTCTCCGTGGTAGACCGCGCGCAACAGTCCGCCGCGCAGCAGCTCCGAAAGCTTGCGCGCATCCACCCTGTCATCCTTGCTGCCCTCTTTCAATAAGGCATTGCGGCGCGTATTGCAGACTACGAGCTCTCCCACGTGCGGTTTGAGCACGTCGTACAGCCAGGCCGCCCAAGTCCCCTCTTCCAGCGTCACATGCAGTTCTCCCCGCACTCCATCCAGGAACTCCAGTAACGCACTTGCCTTGGTGGGCAGGATCGCTTCCATGATCAGCTTCCCGGCCCCGTTGCGAACCGCAACCGTAATCGCTTCCTGGTGTACGTCCAGACCGATATACTTGACATTGCTACCCACCATCATGGGTACCTCCTTGGGGGAAAGGTGATTCTTCAGCGGACCACTTTCCCTCAAGGTTAAGTGTGATCTCTGTAGAACCCACCGCAACGTTGCAGCTCGCTTCCCGCCGCAGTAAAATCTGGCTCGAACTGAGCGGAGGATAGGGCCCATGCTGGGAAGCAACCCGAGCGCCGGCTCAGTGGCCTCGACCGATGCAGGGGGATGCTACGGCATCCCCCTTTCGCTGTCTGCTTGCAGAAACTACCTATCGGGAGAGGCACCAAAGCGTTAAATCCTGGGGGTGCGGGGGCAAAGCCCCCGCAGGCTGCGCCGACCACAAAACCTTCCTTCTGAGGCACGGGCGCCCTCTCATAATGCATAGCCCTGATCGGCGCTGCAAGACGTGCTTACTGTGGGGGCCCCGGGGATGGGGCACCCAGCGTTCTGTGGTGGAGATTCTTTCGCCCGCTGAAGCGAGCTGGGCGTGGAGAGCGCCCCCTGCCCCAGTCTCGCGACTGGGGCTACCGTGTGTCGCCCGCGTCGCGGGCTTCCGGCGGTCAGAAACGGGAACTGGGTCGCCGGAGACAAAGACTCGACAAATGGAAGAGTCGTCGACTATCCGTTCAGAATTCAATGCAGCGTTCAATGCGTGATCGCCCTGAATGTGCCAATTGCGAGGCGATTGAATGATTGTTGAGATTCGTGCGATTCAGGTCGTATAATCGAGGCCAGTTCCACTCTCAAATAGTAGTGTGAGAGCTTCCTCAATGGGGGCACCTTCCAGGGTCAGCATCGCCTGGCCAGAAAACCGGGGCGCGCATCCAGTGCTCATGCGCCGCGGCGAGTCAATTCCCTTGCCAATCCAGCAATCGAGACCGGCGTACGACGGCTGAAGGCAAGCCATCCTCAAATTGGTTTCACAGCGATCACGAAAGAGGTCAGCAATGACACACCGGACTTGGAGACACATGACTTGGGTGGGGGGCGCAATGTTGCTGGCAGCGCTTTCGACCGGATGCAAAGCAGCGCAACCACCAGCAACCAGCGGTGTCGCAGCGCAGGCAGCCCAAAACACCGGTGGAGCGCAAGGCGGCATCAAGACCATTGCCGTTCCCAACGGCGGCACCATCTATTTGGGCGCGCTGGCCGGGCAGCCCACGCCGCCGGATGCGATGGGAAAGGTCATGCAGCGTGTGACTGCTTTATGCGGCGACCGCCCGCAGCTTGGCAAGCTGGATAAGAATACGACGGGTGAGATTCTGGCCGGCTTTTTTACCGTGACGGGCAAGAACCTAGACGGCAAGCCGATGGAGGGCCTGGCGATTGTGTATGCGCCCAAGACCGGAACCGCAGGCGGCGCTGTGCTGCTGGATGACGCCGACCGGTTTCCGACCACGGTGAACTCCATGTTCACACGGCTCAAGCAGGAGCTGGGTGCATCAGCGAGTTCGTCCGGCGCCGCGCCGGCCAGCGGGTCAGGAGCTCCCGCCAATCCGGGGCCTTCCGCTGCGGCGGGCGCTCCCGTGAAGCCGGGGCCGGCACAGCCGTTGCAGCGCGCGGTCTTTCCGGATGGAACCGGGTCGATCGGGTTGCCTGCCGGATGGCAGATGCAGAATGCGCAGAAAGGCGATGTGACCGTCGCAGGTCCGCACGGTGAAAAGCTGCGCTTCGGCTGGACCATTGCGGTGATCGACCCCACAAACCCGCAATCGCGCGCGCTGATGGGGAACAGCCGCGGAGCTGCGCCGGGAAATTTTGTGGCGATCCCCCATAGCGCCGACCCAGCCACGGCTTTCAGGGCTGCCTTTACGCAGTTGGCGCAGAAGGCGCGCAAGCAGCCTCCGGTGATCGACATCGCAAAAGTGCAGGACATCGCGATGCAGGGTGGCGCGAACGAGTTCATGTTCGGCGATATCGATTTCAACGACGGCCAGGGCAAGCAGTATCTTGTGGTGCAGATGATCAATACGCCGGTCGTCGCCATGGGCACGTGGCAGATGACGTTGTATGTGATATACGGACCGCAGCAGGCGATGGGTCAGGAAGCGAGCACCATTGCGGAGATCTTCCCCAATTACAGTCGCAATACGCAGATGGTGAACGCGATCGTCAATCAGCAAATTCAACAGAGCATCGCGATTACGAACCAGGCTTTGAATACGGTGGCGCAATACAACGACAGCGCGGACCGCATGACCGCAGGCATGTCGAACATGCTGCGCGATCAGTCAGTCGTGGTCGACACCCAAACGGGAGGCCACGCAACCACTTCAGACGGCCTGGCAGGAGCACTGATCAATGCCAATCCCGGCCGCTTTGAGACCGTTTCGCCGAGCGGGTATATCCCCGGGATCGACTATTGATTTGAAAGGAAAGCGAAGCGGAATCGCGCGCGCCCTTCGGAAAAACGTACGCTACCCCAGTCTCGCGACTGGGGCTAACCTTATGCCGCCCGCGTCGTGGGCTTCCGGTGGTCTCCCAGGTTTCAGAAACGGAAATGGCGCGCCGCGACGCTCGGCTTGTCTGGACTGTGCTTGTCTGGACTTGGCTTAACTGGCGGGGACTGCCAGCGGCAGCCTGTCTTCGGGAATCTCGAGCCACGAGAATTGCTGAATCTGGCGGGGTTGCAATGTAACGCTTGCGATGTGCAGGCCCAGGTGTTTCGTGGCCTGAATGGAAATGAGCTCGGCCGCGTTAAATCGCCAAGTCACTGCCTTTAGTGCATTCGCCAACGCTCGCCGGGACGCATCTTTCTCCGACAGGCCATAGCCTCTTCGGGAGCAGGGGCGCCCCACCCACATGAAGCGCCAGCCCAACCGGCGAATCATCGCGTCGAGATCCGGCGCCGCGATCTCTTCCACAAGTGTCCAGTTTTCGCCAACCGGCTCCGTGTGCGGATCCAGACGTTCCGGCAGGGTGCACTGCTTGCGCAGGAAAACGGAATGCGGGTTCACGCTTGCGCGCTTTTTGAAACGAGGGGCGCCTGTTGGCTGCTGCAATCGGCCACCTGCTCGGTGAGCACGAAAGCTGCGCAGGGTGACGAATGCTCCGCAAAGAAATCTTCGGCAAAATTCCCTTGCCCGGCATTGCTTGCGTCCGCTTCGGCCACGGAGTAGCCGGTGGCATCGGGCCGGCGCAGATGAATCTTGGTGCGGTCGCTGGGAGACAGCAGGTGCTTCACATTGCTCTTCTGGATAAAACTCATGGCGGCTCCAGTAGCTCGGTCGCGTGCCTGAAAGATGCTCGTCTGGAGCGAGGGCTGGAATGCTGGAGGCGAGAAGGGACGAACGGGGTACTGTTTCCAGCATACGCTGATTCAGCTCCGTGTGCCGTTGACGCCGGCAACCAGGCCGCTGGGTTTGTAGATGCCTGCAATACAAGGGGTTCCCGGCCTGATCACTGGATAGCTGTCGATCCAGGCTGAGCCCGTTTTCCGGACCCTGCGGCGGTTTTTGGTTACCCGGCCCCCCTTATAATTTGGCAACTGGTAGCGTTCATCGTTCCGGGAGAGTCTTGTGCACAAAATGAGGATCTTACTTTTTCTTTTGATTGCGGCGCTCGCGGTCTCTCTGACGGGGGCTGCGCAGACGGATTCCTCACCGCACAAGGTTCGTTTCGTCACCGTTGAGCCGGGTGTTCAGCTTGAAGTGCTTGATTGGGGAGGATCCGGCAGACCGCTCATCTTCCTGGCGGGCGCCGGAGACACCGCTCACGCGTTCGATAATTTTGCCCCGAAGTTTACTGGCCATAATCATGTCTACGGCACCACGCGCAGGGGCTTTGGCGCGTCGAGCAAGCCGGCGCCGGCAAGCGGGAACTACTCAGCAGATCGCCTGGGAGACGATGTACTCGCAGTCATGCGAGCGCTTCGGATCGAGCGCCCTGTTCTGGTGGGGCACTCGATTGCGGGTGAGGAGCTAAGCTCAATCGGCAGTCGCTTTCCGAATAAGGTATCCGGCCTCGTCTATCTTGATGCCGTAGCGAGCTGGTCTTTCTACGATCCCGCGCACCCGCAGGTAGAGATCGAAATGAACGGAATCAAGAAACGCATCGACGAGATTGAAGCTGGCGGGGTGGATGAGCAGGAGAAGCTACGCGAACTTGAAATTGCGATTGCAAAGTTCGAGACCGTACTGCTCCAGAACAATGAGGATGTAAAGACGATGCCTCCGCTGCCGCCGCGGTCACCGATTGGAGCCGCGCTCAACTTCGGCGCGGAAAAGTACACGTCCATCCCCGTGCCGGTCCTCGCGATTCTTGCCTGCCCTCACGATTGGAGCCACTTCTTTCCGAACGACCCGCAACGCAGAGCAGCGCGACTTGCAGCGGATACTGCGGCCTGCACGGCACGAGCCGAAAGTTTCGCACGCGGAGTTCCAACCGCACGCGTCGTTCGCATTCCGAAGGCGGACCATTACGTCTACCGCTCGAATGAAGCGCAAGTGATCGACGAGATGAAGAAGTTTTTTAGCAGCCTTCCGTAGGGGATCGGTGTCTCGCTCCGATCCGGCTTAGAAATGATGTGAGATGCTCGCGATGATCGTGTAGTCGGAAAAGAATGCGTCTCCATTGGTGATGTTGTATTGAATCTCAGGCACGCTGGGCGGCCTGTCGCGGTAAATCGCCCACGGCCCGTTCACCGAGATCGTGTCTCGCTTGTAATTGAACATCACGCCTGGATCGAAAGAGAAGATGAAACCGGGACGGCGGAAACCGTCGCTGCCTCCGAAGACGTCGTGTACCGGAACGCCTTCGCCCCGCACGCCGGCGCTGAAAGCCAGCCGTTTGACCTTGGGAACCATCTGCACGATCCCTGCGCGATAGAGGTACTGATCCGTTGCCGACATCACGCCTTGCCCGGGCTGCGATCGAAACGTCGACACGCCGTTGGTATCCGCCGGACTGAACAGGTAGTTGCCCTGTGCGTAGGCAGTTGCCGAATGCCAAAGCTTCTTGTACGCCTGCGAACCGACGCTGAAGGCCCAGGTGCCGTCGCCGGGCTGCAGGGATTGATCGGCGGTAGCGATCACCGTCTGCCCCTTCAGGGTCGCTGCTCCGGTAGCATTGTCCGTCCCGGTTGGAATTTTAAGCTGCACATTCACGGCCACGTTGCCGCCATTTTCCGTGGGAGGCCGGAACAACCATGACTGTACACCGACCGTGATGTCGCCTATTCCGCTTACGTAGAAGATTCCCGTCGGTGGGTAGACTTGATTGCGCGAACCGTTGTATACCGGCACGTCGGCAATGATGCTCCAGCGATGCGACAGGTCGTATTCCGCGAAGATGTCGAAGATATTCTGGTGGTTTCGCACCGCGTTGGGCCGGGGAATTTCAGTGCTGCCCTGGTAGTACTTATTGGAGTTGAACTCCCGGTAGCCGATATCGACGGTGAGGTTATGGATCCAGTCGTGGCTGCCGGTGTGGGAAACCTCTCCATATGAGCCGGTGATCAGCTCGTCGAAAGTTCGCTGATTGCTGTGTGCAGCCACGCACCCCTGAGCGAAAGCCCATTCGCCGCTGATTGCGATGAGGGCAAGCGCAATGGACAGAACCTTGCTGTTGAAGAACGACATGGTTGACCTCCTGAAATGCACTCGCAGATTCAAGCCCGGGGAAATGGGCTTTGAATCACAGAATCTTTCAATGAGTGACGACAATACGCGACTGCGGAACGGTTGTCCTCAACCTTTGGGTGGGGGATTGGCTCGAACCTTCATTTGAATAGAGTGGAGCATTCGCGAAAGCAAGCGGAAAAAGCTCGGTGTTCCCTGTTCCCTGCTCCCTCGCCCCTGGTCCCTGCCTCAGTCCGCTACACTCAACAAAAGGCCAATTCAGCCCCAAGGAAATTGCATCCGTGAAAAAATCTGCCCTGTTTGCTCTGGCTGCTGTCGCCACCCTTTTTCCCGCGCATCGCGCGCTGCCTGCGCAGGCCATGCCCGGCGTGCAGGAAGTGCCGGTGTCGCTTGAGGACCGCAGAAAAGCTCTGAACGATGTGTTTCACGAGTACTGGGAAGACCACCTCAAGCGGCATCCCGAGATGGCTTCGCTGATCGGGGACAAGCGCTACAACGACCAGGTCACCGACTACTCGGTGAAGGCGGTGAACGACGAGCTGGCCCAGGAAGACCGATACCTGATGCGACTGGCGGCGATCGATCCCACCGGGCTGACGGACCAGGAAAAGACCAGCCAGGAGCTGCTGATCCGCCGATTTGAGACGGACGAAGAGGGCGCGACATTCAAGGAGTGGGAGATGCCGGTCAACCAGATGGGCGGCATCTACGCGACCTATCCGCAACTGGTGGCGGGGCTGAGTTTTACCACGGTGAAGGATTATGACGACTGGATCGCGCGGCTGCACGCGCTGCCCGCGGCGTTTGACCAGGTTACGCAGAACATGGAAATCGGCATGGAAGACCATCGCGTGCCGCCGAAATATCTGCTGGAAAAAACACTGGACCAGGTGAAGCAACTGGCCAACCAAAAGCCGGAGGACTCGCCGCTGGCGCTGCCGCTGAAAAAATTTCCGGGGTCGATTGCGGCGGCGGAGCAGGCGCGCATCAAGACAGAGATGCTGGACGCGATTGCGAAGGAAGTGCTGCCGGCGTATCTGCACTTTGCGCGCTTTCTTGAGGTGAGCTACGTTCCTGCGGGGCGCGAGAAGCCGGGCATTGACTCCGTGGCCGATGGGGCGAAGTACTACCAGTTCCTGATCAAGCGGACCACGACGACGGATTTGACCGCCGCGCAGATTCACCAGATCGGGCTGGACGAGGTGGCCAAAGACGAGGCCGCGATGCTGGCGATTGCGCAGAAGCTGGGATTCAAGGACCTAGCCAGCTTTCGCGCCAGTTTGAAGACCAATCCCAAGCTGCACCCGGAGTCGGCCGAGGCGCTGCTCGATGCGTACCAGGGTTATCTGAAGCCGATGCAGGCCAAGCTGCCCGAGCTGTTTGGACGCTTGCCGAAGGCGCCGTTCGAGGTGGTTCCGGTTCCCGATTATCTGGCAAAGACTTCGGCGCCGGCCTACTACGAGGCGGGCACGGCCGACGGCAGCCGTCCGGGACGGCTGTTTATCGACACCTATGACGCGAAGGACCGGAACTTGTATGGGGTGGAGTCGATCGCGTATCACGAAGGCTTGCCGGGGCATCATCTGCAGATTTCGATTGCGCGCGAGCTGACCGGAGTTCCTGAATTCCGCAAGTACAACGGGTACACGGCGTTCATCGAGGGCTGGGGATTGTATGCGGAGCAGCTGGGGAAGGATGTGGGGTTCTACCAGGATCCCTACTCGGATTACGGGCGGCTGGAGGCGGATATCTGGCGGGCCATCCGGCTGGTGGTGGATACGGGAGTGCACTCCGAAGGCTGGAGCCGGCAGCAGATGGTCGATTACTTCCATGAGCACTCGAATGTGGACGAGCCGAGCGTGCAGGCGGAAGTGGACCGCTATATTGCGTGGCCGAGCCAGGCGCTGGCTTATAAAGTCGGCCAGTTGAAGATTCTGGAGCTGCGCGCCAAGGCGCAAAAGCAGTTGGGAAGCAAGTTTGACATTCGCGCGTTCCACGACGAGGTGATTGACTCGGGCGCGCTGCCGCTCGACGTGCTGGAGCAGCGGGTGGACGCGTGGATTGGGGAGAAGCAGGGACTAGGGACTCGGGACTAGGGACTAGAGCTGGCTGCATAAATCCCCGAGCTCGCTCGTAAAACATCCCCCAGGGGCTAAAGCCCCACGTTTTATGGGCCCTTTGCGGCACGACTAAAGTCGTGCCCTGACACAGAGCCATTTATGCAACCGGTTCTATAGGGACTAGGGGTTTCCGCGGGTGGATTTTTGCCTCGAGGAATTCGGCTGGGAGTTAGGGCGGGGACGGGGCGGCGGCACGGAAAAGACGGCTCCCGGCATGATATTCTTTCGGGTTCCTGTTCATGGCGGATGGATTGCGCCTTAATTTTGCTGCCGCTGCGGATTGCAGCGGGTGGAGAGGTTTCGATGAAACGTTGTTTGATTTTGGCTGGCTTGATTCTGGGGCTGGGAGTTGGGCTGCGCGCGCAAGTGACGGATGTGAACGTGTGCGACGTGGTGAAGAACCCGGCGCCGTTTGATGGAAAGATGGTGCGGATCACGGGCACGGTGGTGGCGGGATTCGATCAGTTCATCATCGAAGATACGAAGGATCCGAACTGCGGATACCAGGTTGACGGGATCTGGCTCTCGTATCCGGCGGGAGCGAAGGGCAAGGCGGGACCGGCAGCCATGGTGGTGATTCAACCGGCGCGGAATTTCGCGGGAAAATACGCGGCGCCGGCGCGCACGGCGGTGACGCTCGAGAAAGACAAGGTGTTCAAGCAGTTCGATTCGCTGCTCGCGCAGTCGCACCAGAAAGGCGCGGACATGTGCCTGGGATGCGTGCGCTACTCCGTGACAGCAACACTGGTGGGGCGGCTGGACACGGTGGCCGACGCAACGTTGAAGCGCGACGCGGCGGGCAAGGTTGTGGGTTTTGGCGGATTCGGGAACATGAACGCGTATCCAGCACGGCTGGTGTTGCAGTCGGTTTCAGATGTGACGCCCAAGGAGATCGACTTCTCAAAGAACGACGACGCGACCAAGGGCGATGAGCCGCCGCAGGGAGGCACCAACGACATCAATAGCACGATCGCAATGATGCAGAAGGGGGCACAAGCGATGGCAACAAGCCCGGCCAAGGATGAGTTGCTGAAGTCCACCGACGCCTACGGAAAACCGGGCGAGCAAGCGGGAGTTGTGCTCGGCAACTCGGTAAGTAACGAGGCGGGCGGAAAAGAAGAGGGCATGGGGAGCAAGGACTCACCGGACGGCGTGCTGTTCAACTGCATGTTCAACACGGACCGGCTGCAGGGACTTGCGCTGTCGAGGGCTGTGGTTCACATGGGCCAGCACATTGCGGATTTGCGCACTCCGCAGTCGGGATACGAAAACGCCCCGCCTTACATCCTGGAGTACAACGCCTGGGTTCTTACGACGGTGACGGCGGTTTCAAGCGGGCAGAAATTTCTGTCGCTGCCCGGCGGCTATTTGCTGTGGGACTCGAGTTGGCCTGCGGACAGCCGCAACGACAAGATGGAAGCGACGCTCAAGGACTTTCTGGCAGGCGAAGCGCAGCTGAGCAGGTGAAGAAAGACAGGGACCGAGGGAACGAGGGAGCAAGGCGGCGAGGAAACGAGAAACCTGGCGAACTGGTTTCGTGTCGGGGCGCGACTTCAGAGACTTGCCTTGAGCGCGGGCTGGGGGCGCCGGGAACGCCGCGAAATCTGTGCGGGACTTTCGCTTGTGGGGCATGGTTGCAAGCAAACCGTTCGAGCGGGCTTGAGTCCGGAATCCTCGCGGTGCGCGTATTCTGAAAGCTGGGCCGGTCACGGCGCCAGAGATCAAGAGAAAACAAGGAGAAAGAAAAGCATGGCTGAGATCGCCGTCGAGGCAACGCAGACCCCTGCTCAGTTGCCGCATGTGCGCGTGGCAGTGCTGGGCGCCGGCAAGATGGGCGGCATCCTGGTGCAGGCGTTTCTGAAAGAGAACCTGTTTGCAGCAGATAAGATTCACGCCACGGTGGGCCACGCCGAGCGGGCGATGGCGTTGAGCACGCAATGGGGCGTGGACGTGAGCACGAACAACGTGGAGGCGGTGCGGCAGTCGGAGCTGATCCTGGTGGGCGTAAAGCCGTTCCAGGTTGCTGACCTGATTGCGGAGATCAAGCCCGCGCTGACGCCGGCCAAGACGCTCGTATCGTTTGCAGCGTCGGTAAAGACGCGGGCGATTGAAGAGGTGGCCGGCATGGAGATTGGCGTGATCCGCGCCATGCCCAATACGCCTTCGGCGCTGGGCGCGGGAGTGGCTGCACTGTGCCGCGGGCGCTTTGTGAAAGACGCGCAGATGGAGCTGGCGCAGCGGTTATTCGAAACCGTGGGCCGCACGGTGCTGGTGGACGAAAAGCACATGGATGCGGTGACAGGGCTTTCCGGCTCGGGACCGGCGTATCTCTACATCATTATTGAGGCGCTGGCGGAGGCGGGCGTAAAGGTGGGTCTGCCGCGCGACATTGCTACGCAACTCGCGGCGCAGACGGCATACGGGGCGGCGAAGATGGTGCTGGAAACGGGCTACCATCCGGCGCTGCTGAAGGATGCGGTGACGACTCCGGCGGGATGCACAATCGACGGCATCCTGGAGCTGGAGGAAGGCGGGCTGCGCGTGACGCTGATCAAGGCGGTGATGCGGGCGACGGAGAGAGCGCGGCAACTGGCATCGGGGTAAGAAAAACAGGGGCCAGGGGCCAGGGACCAGGGAATAGGGAATCGGGGACCGAGAGTGATTCGCTTAGCAAGGAGGAGCGATGATGAACGTTGAAGAGGGCGCGAGGAGAATACAGCATGCGGGACGGTGGCTGTTCGCGGTTCCGTCGACGGTCGTCATACTGTTTTGGGTGATTGGGCTAACAGCGGGGCAGCTGTACCGGGGGTTCGGCATCCTGATCCCTGGCGCAATGATCCTTGCCGTACTTGCGATCTATCTGGCAATCGCGGGAGGCGTGCTTTGGCTGGCCGGGTGGATCGTGGAAGGATTTGCAAGAAAGGAATCGTAAGGCAGCGTTCTCCGAATTCCACGTCAAGATTTGCCCATGCAACGGCCAAGCTGGCTTCCCAATTACGTGCCGGAACTCGACGGCCTGCGCGGGCTGGCGATTCTGTGGGTGGTTCTCTACCACTGCAAACCGCGCCTGGTGGGCACATGGATTTACGGGGCAGCGCTCTGGGGATGGGCGGGCGTACTCATCTTTTTTGTGCTCAGCGGATTTTTGATTACTTCGATCCTGCTGACGACCCGCGAGAATCCGCATTACTTTCACAACTTTCATGCGCGCAGAGCGCTGCGCATCTGGCCCGTGTACCTTCTGCTGCTGGTGGTGGTCTACCTGAACGCGCCGTGGTTCATCGGGCCGCCGGTGTGGCAGGCAATCAAGACCGCACCGTGGTGGGCCTACCTGCTTTGCATCCAGAACCTGTTTCATTTGTCGCTGCCGCCGGCGCTGGGACCCACGTGGGCGCTGGCGATTGAGGAGCAGTATTACTTTGTGTGGGCGCCGGTGGCGCGCTGGCTGCGGCAGCCGTGGATGCTCGCGACAGTGCTGGTGGGCGCGCTGATTGCTTCACCCGCGCTGCGGCTCGGGCATCACGCATGGCTCACTCCGACGCACACACTGATTCACCTGGATGCGCTCGCGTGGGGAAGTTTGCTGGCGCTGGCGATGTACACGCTCAAGTGGAGCCGGCGAACGTGGCTTTGGCTGGGGCTCGGCGGCGGCGTCCTTGGCTTTGCCGCGGCGGCAACCATTGCCGGTGGAACGGCATTTCTGGATTCCGCACTCTCGATCGGGTTTGCAGGAACCATGGTGGCCGCGATCGCTTCGACCGGCGCGCGCAATCCGCTGAGTGCCGCGCTGCGACGCGGGCCGCTGAAGTTTTATGGGCGGATCAGCTACGGGCTTTACATGATTCATATTTCGGTCTTCATTTACTTCGGATGGTTTGACCTGAGGATGGACCGCTATGGCATGGCGGGCAACCTGGCGGTTGTCGTGTTCCGCCTGGCCGTGTCGACGCTGGCAGCGACCGCGCTGTGGTATGGGTTTGAATCGCAGGTACTGAAACTGAAGCGGTATTTTTAAGCGGGGTTAGCGGGTTAGCGCAGTGAACGAATCCTCCCACCCTTTCGCAAAGAACGCGAAAGGATGGGGCAACCCGCGTTGATTATTCTAAGAGCAAACGTTTTGATCACTCACAGTCCATTCGACGGCAGGTTATCCTGAACTGTCCTCAAAGAGGAGACTCCGCCATGTTCCGTGCTTTTGTTCCAACTGTCTTTTCTGCCTTGGTGCTTGTTCCGCTCTATGCGGCCGGACAATCTGCGCAGTCTGCGCCGGCGGCGCCGCAGCAACCGGAGACCAAGCTGCACGCCAATGCCGATCTGGTGCTGGTGGACGTTACGGTGAACGACGCGCGGCAGAACCCAGTGCAACATTTGACCGCAGCGGATTTCACGGTACTGGAAGATGGAAAGCCGCAGACCGTAAAAGTGTTTGAGGAGCATGCCGCCGGGCCGCCCTCACCGTTGCCTCCTGCGCCCAAGTTCCGGCCAGGCACGTTTACGAATTTCTCCGGAGCGCCCGAGACCGGCGCGCTGAACATTCTGCTATTCGACAAGCTGAACACGCCCATGGACGCGCAAACCGCGGTGCGGGACCAGGTGCTGAAGTATTTGAAGGAGGCTCCGCCAGGTACGAGGACAGCGATTTTCTCGCTGACCACCGAGCTGAAGCTGCTGCAGGGGTTCACATCGGATCCCGAACTGCTGCGGGCGCTCGTCGAGAGCAAGAAGGGCAGCCAGGGCGCCTCGCCGTTGATGAACAACGCGATGGAAGGCGACCAGCCGGGCGCCGATGACCCGATGATGGACACCATGACTGACGCCCTGGGCAACGATCCCGATGCCGCCACCATTCTGGCCAACCTGCAGCAGTTCGAGGCGGAGATGCAGTCGTTTCAGATTCAACTTCGCCAGAAGTACACGCTCGATGCGCTGAATCAACTGGCGCGCTACATGAGCAATTTGCCGGGACGCAAGAACCTGATCTGGTTTTCGGGCTCGTTTCCGATCACGATCCTGCCCGATCCCGATCTGGAGAATGCATCCGCGCCAGGCTCAAAGTCCGGCGCCTTTACGCCGAACCCGTTTGCGGTGGTGGCGTCGGCGGCGGATGAGTTCAAGGAGACGGTTGCAATGTTGTCGCGCAGCCAGGTCGCGGTGTATCCCATCGACGCGCGGGGCCTGATGGTGGCGCCCATGCTGAGCGCAACGCAGAGCGGCTCCACGATGAACAGGAAACCAAATGGGTTCGGCAATGCCTATTCAAAATGGCTGACAAATACAGCGAGCGAGCAAGGCACGATGCAGCAGATGGCGGAGGCAACGGGCGGCAAGGCGTACGTGAACACAAACGATCTGAAGCAAGCGATTGAAAAGGCAATTGAAACCGGCTCCAATTACTACACCGTGGCGTATACGCCCGACAACCGCAACTGGAACGGCGCATTCCGCAAGATCCAGGTGAAGGTGGACCGGCCAAGCGTGAACCTGGCTTACCGGCGGGGCTACTATGCCGACGATCCGCTGGGGCCGGAACATCGCAATGCGGCGCAGACCGCCAAGGCCGATGCAACGGACTACAGCGCGCTTCGGACCGCGATGATGCGCGGAGGGCCGGATCCGACCGAGCTGATTTTTGTGGCGAGCGTGCGGCCCAGCTCGGCTGACGCGGAGCCTGCGATCGTGGAGAGCAACCAGGCAAGCAAGAAGATTTCGGGCCCCTATCGACGATATTCCGTGATCTTCGTGACCAATCCGCGAGAAGTGAACTGGACGCCGACGCCCGATGGGGTGCATCACTGCATGCTCGAGTTTCTGACCTTCGTTTACGACGCGGATGGGAAGCTTGTGAACATGCAGACGAACAGCGTGAGCGCGAATATCGGCGCGGACAAATTTTCCGCGTTGCTGAAGCAGAATCTCCAGTACCAACAGCAGATCAGCGTGCCGGTGAAGGGCGAATACTATTTGAGGCTTGGCATGCGCGATGCCGGCACCGATCGCGTGGGCGCGCTGGAACTGCCGGTAGAGGCCGTGGCGAAGCTGCCGCCGCTTGCCGCGGAAGGAACAGCACCCGCCGCACCGAAGTGAATTCGGTTTGAGCGCCCGAGGCGACACGCACAACAAAAAAGATGGCGCTGCCGGCCGCCGGGCACCGATTGCGCTTGATGCGTGCGGCTGCGCCGGAATGCACTGGGGCCGGCTTCAATTCTTGAAAGAATCATCCGGCGTGCATCTGCTTGTGACATGAGTCACCCCTCGTGTCCCGGAGTGGCTGCTAGGCTTGAAGCAGCACGCAAATTCCCCTTTTGCGAGGTGCGCCATGATCGAAGCCGCGACAAGCGAGAAAACAATCCAGGGTCCCCTGAGCCCTGAAGTATTAACGAAAATGGACGCCTACTGGCGGGCAGCGAACTATCTCTCAGTCGGCCAGATTTATCTCAAAGACAATCCCCTGCTGGAGCGGCCGCTGACGCTGGACGACATAAAACCGCGTCTGCTGGGCCACTGGGGGACGACGCCGGGGTTGAATTTTCTTTATCTGCACTTGAACCGGCTGATCCGCGAACGCGGGTTGAACATGATCTACATTACGGGCCCGGGGCATGGCGGACCGGGATTGGTGGCGAACACCTATCTCGAAGGATCGTATTCGGAGATTTATCCGTACATTGGACAGGACAAGGACGGCATCAAGCGGTTGTTCCGGCAATTCAGCTGGCCTTACGGGATTCCGAGCCACGTAGCGCCGGAGACGCCGGGATCGATCCATGAAGGCGGCGAGCTGGGTTACTCGCTGGTGCATGCTTACGGCGCGGCTTTCGACAATCCGAGCCTGATTGTGGCGTGCGTTGTGGGAGACGGCGAGAGTGAGACCGGGCCGCTGGCGACAAGCTGGCATTCGAACAAGTTTCTGAATCCGGCTACGGACGGCGCGGTGCTGCCCATTTTGCATTTGAACGGGTACAAGATTGCGAATCCGACAGTGCTGGCGCGCATTCCGCATAGCGAGCTCGAAGAGCTGATGCGCGGCTACGGTTACGAGCCTTACACGCTGGAGGGCGATGATCCGATGGTCATGCACCAGCAGGCCGCGGCCATGTTCGACACCATCTTCGATCGCATTGCGGCCATCCAGAAGGCGGCGCGCGACAGCGCAAAGCCAGAGCGGCCGGCGTGGCCGATGCTGATTCTGCGCACGCCGAAAGGATGGACGGGGCCGAAATTTGTCGACGGCAAGCCGGTGGAGAACACGTGGCGCGCACACCAGGTGCCGCTGAGCGAACTGCGCGAGAAGCCGGAGCACCTGCAGCAACTGGAAGACTGGATGCGCAGCTACAAGCCTGAGGAGTTGTTCGACGCGAAGGGACGGCTGCGCGCGGATCTGGCGGAGATTCCGCCGAAGGGTCGTTTGCGCATGGGCATGAACGCGCACGCTAACGGCGGCTTGCTGCTGCAGCCGCTGAATCTGCCGAATTTTCGCGACTTCGCGGTGAAGATCGGCGTGCGCGGCGCGGAGGATGTGGAGTCAACGCGCGTGCTTGGCCGGTACTTGCACGACGTGATGCAAGGCAACCTGGATCAAAAGAACTTCCGCGTCTTCGGCCCGGACGAAACCGCTTCAAATCGCCTTCAGGATGTGATTACCGGAACGGGCAAGAGATGGCTGGCGGCGACGCTGCCTGTGGACGAGCAGCTATCGCCTACGGGACGCGTGATGGAGGTGCTGAGCGAGCATCTTTGCGAGGGTTGGCTTGAGGGATATCTGCTGACCGGGCGGCATGGGTTCTTCAACTGCTATGAGGCGTTCATTCATATTGTGGATTCGATGGTGAACCAGCACGCCAAGTGGCTGAAGACGACGCACGAAATTCCGTGGCGCAAGCCGATCGCTTCGCTGAATTATTTGCTGAGCTCGCTGGTGTGGCGGCAGGATCACAATGGCTTCTCGCACCAGGATCCCGGGTTCATCGATCACCTGGTGAACAAGAAGGCAAGCGTGGTCCGCGTGTATCTGACGCCGGATGCGAACACGCTGCTGTCAGTGGCCGACCACTGCCTGCGCAGCCGCAACTACATCAACCTGATTGTGGCGGGCAAGCAGCCGGCTCCGCAGTGGCTCTCGATGGACGAGGCAATTGAGCACTGCACCATAGGGATGGGCGTGTGGCAATGGGCGTCGAACGATGCGGGCAAACCCGAAGTGGTAATGGCCTGCTGCGGCGATGTGCCGACGATGGAGGCCCTGGCCGCGGTGTGCCTGCTGCGCGAGCGGGTTCCCGATCTGCGCATCCGCGTGGTGAACGTGGTGGATCTGATGGCGCTGCAGCCGCAGTCGGAGCATCCGCATGGGCTGTCGGATGAAGACTATGACCGGATGTTTCCGCCAGCCGTGCCGACGATCTTTGCGTTTCACGGCTATCCGTGGGGGATTCACCGGCTGACATACCGGCGGCACAACCACGATCAACTGCACGTGCGCGGATACAAAGAGGAAGGCACGACGACGACTCCCTTTGACATGTGCGTGCTGAATAATATCGACCGTTTCCAACTTACGCTTGATGCGATCCGGCGCGTGCCGCGGCTCGCTGCACAGGTAGATGCAGCGCAACAGTGGTACTCCGAAGCGATTCAGCGCCACAAGCTCTACGTGGCGGAGAATGGCGACGATATGCCGGAGATAAAGGATTGGCGCTGGCCGGGGAAAGCTAGCCGGTAGCTTGTAGCCTGTAGCCAGTAGCTGTTGGTCTTTAGCTACCGGCTACAGGCTGCTGGCTACGAGCGTCCAGCTACTGCTCAAACTTTCGAAAGGTATTTTCATTCATGTCTTCATTGCCGGTTTTGGTATTGAACAGTGGTTCTTCTTCAATCAAATTCTCGTTGTATGAAGCCGGCAACGGCGAACGGACAAGGTTGTTTGAGGGTGCGGTCGATGGGATCGGCACCGATCAGGGAAAGTTCTGGATCAAGAATGCAAGTGGAAAGAAGCTGGTGGACCAAACACCCGAGGTCCCAAGCCGCTCCGTGGCATTCAAACTTGTCGTCGATGCGCTGAACTCAGGCCAGTTCCCTGCCCCGGCGGCGATCGGGCATCGCACGGTATGCGGCGGTCCTACGGTGCGCGAAAACCAGCGCATCACGCCGCAATTGATCGACGAGATTGAAAGCTATGCCGACCTTGCGCCGCTGCACACGCCGATCGCGGTGTATATCATGCGCGAGGCATTGCGACTGTTTCCGGCGATTCCGAACTTCGCTATTCTCGATACTTACTTTCATCGCACGCTGCCGGAGGTGGCCACGCGCATGCCGATTCCCACGGAGTACGTGGCCATGGGTGTGCGCAAGTACGGCTATCACGGGATCTCGTACGAATCGATCGTGTATCAACTGCAGCCCAATGTGCCGGAAAAGCTGGTTGTGGCGCACCTGGGCAACGGCGCGTCGATCTCCGCGATTCGCAAGGGCGAGTGCCTCGATACTTCGATGGCGCTGACACCGACCAGCGGCCTCATCAGCGGCTCGCGCACCGGCGATATCGATCCGGGGATCATGATCTTCATCCTGAAAAAGATTGCCGCGACGACGCCGAACACTCTCGACGCTGCCGAAAAGCTTGAAACCGTGGTCAGCAAGAAGTCGGGACTGCTGGGTGTAAGCGAGCTCTCAAACGACATGCGGGACCTGCGCGAGGCGATTGACGCGGGTAATACGAAGGCGCGGCTGGCGGTGGACAAGTTCTGCTGGACGATTGCGCGGTGGATCGGCAGCTATGTGGCGGAGCTGAACGGTCTCGATATGCTGGTCTTCACCGGCGGCATCGGCGAGAACGACATTGCCTCGCGCGCGGAGATTTGCGCGGGGCTGGGAATCAAGCTTGATCCGGAGCGCAACAACGTGCGCGGCGCTGCGGTGATTTCCGCACAGGGCTCGCCGGTCACGGTGCGGGTGATTCCGCCTCTCGAGGATCTGATGATTGTGAACCACGTAGTGCGGCTGCTGGGTGAGTGAGAGGCGCTTGCGCGGCCTCAGACGTACTTTCGGCGATTGCGCAAAACGCAAACCACAATGATGAGGTGGATGGCCAAGGCACTGCCTACGCCGATGGCGTGCATGGCGGGCGTTCCGTAGCCGGATCGCTGGATGGTCAAGAGGCACCAACCGCAAACAGGCAGGAAAAGCACGATGGCGCTCACAAGCCCGGGATTGTAGCTGCGTGTAATGACGGCATGAGCGGAATGAATGACCGCGTTGACAAGCGGCAGGTAGACGGCGATGAGGGCGAGGCCCGGATTGACCCGGGATGCCAGCCAAAGTGAAAGTGCGATAACGCCCCAAACGCCGGGGACGTTGATGATGAATACCGCCGGAAGGGTGAGCGCGTCGCGGCCGCCAGCGAGGATGCGATTCATAAAGATGCGAAAGCGGTCGTTGTCGTGCTCTTCGTACTGGTGGAGCATGTAGGCCGGCAGGCAAAAGAAGGCGGCTGCGAGCGCGGGCGTCCAGTCGAGTATGAACAGCGGCGCCAGTATCAGAAGCAGAATTCCCGCAAGAAATCCGCCGTAGACCCAGTTGATCACCAGTCGATGAATCATTTCTCTGCTCTCCAGAAAATGGCGTGACGGGCTCCGAGACGATCGCACGAATCCCCGCGCAACGGCGCCGGATTGCGCCAAGTATGCCGTTAGAACGAAATGGAGGTCAAGCGCAGATTGCGCAAATGAGAATGCGCGCCGCCGGGCTGTTCTACACTGGTGAGTTCGATGTGGAGCTAGCCTTCATGCCCTCTCAAGCCGTTTCTGCCGAAGTAAGAAGAATGGCATCGCCGACGCTGCAGCGGTTTGCATGGGGCGTGCTGGTTTACTTCATTGCCGTCATTCTGTGGGGCGGGCTGGTGCGCGCCACGGGATCGGGCGCGGGCTGCGGCGACCATTGGCCGCTATGCAATGGAACGGTGATGCAGCACTCGCCGCGAATCGATACGATGATCGAGTTTACGCATCGCGTCACCAGCGGGCTCTCATTCTTTGCGGTTGTGGCATTGGCCTGGTGGACGTTCGCGCGAACGGCAAAAGGCCACCTGGCGCGTACGACGGCTGTAGCCGCAGTTGTCTTCACCTTGATTGAAGCGGCGCTCGGGGCCTTCCTGGTGAAGCTTGGGCTGACGGCGGAGAGCCAATCCCCCTTGCGCGCACCCTATCTTGCTTTGCACCTGACCAACACGCTGCTGTTGCTGGCGGCGCTGACCCTGACGGCGCACCTGCTAAGCCGTCACAGTGGTTTTATGCGAGGAAAGGTTCGCCTGGTGGCGCCGGCTGGAGCGATTGCCGCAGTGGTCGTGCTGCTGCTGGTCGGCGTGACTGGATCGCTTGCCGCTTTGGGCGACACGCTCTTTCCGGCGAGCTCGCTGGGCGCAGCGCTCAGGCAGGATTTTGCCTCTACGAGCGGATGGCTCATTCGCTGGCGCTGGACGCATCCCATGGTTGCGTTGGCGGCCTGCATTTTTCTCATCTGGCTGGTCGTGAAGGCTGCGCGACGGCGGACACACTGGGACAATCGCGGATTGTGCGCCCTGGTTTTGATTCTTCTCGCGGTGCAATACGGGCTTGGCATTCTCGATGTGGTTTTGCTGGCGCCGGTATGGCTGCAGATTATGCATCTGCTGGGTGCGGATGTGCTTTGGTCGGCGCTGGTGGTGCTGGCGGCGCGGTTGACGCTGGAGCCGGAGGAAGCGACAAAGCGGAGCCAGCGAAGTTAGCAGTGTTTGCGGAGCTAGAGAAACGGCCCCATTGCGGGGCCTTTTCTGTCTGTGGATTTGCAGGATTCCTCCCAGGTCCCAGAATCGGGTCCTGGGGCACCCGCCGATCGTGCAGCGCCTACTCCTCCAGCGCGGGATGGTAGTGGCTCTCCCAGCCGAGGTAGCGCGCGGATTCGTGGATGGCCTTTGAGACATCGCTGAAATTCGCAGCGACATGGTGCTCGAAGCCTTCGCGGCAGATGTACTTGAGCAGCTTCTGGAGCTGCGGGATCTCGGCCACGCCGGCGCCACCGAAGGTCTCGAGCGGATCGTCCGTGAAGCGGCCCGCGCCGGTGTATCCGCGCACGATGCCGCGCCGATCGTCGGTTGAGTAGCGCGCGAAGCACATCGTGCCGGCCTTGACGCGGCCGACGCAGGTGCCGAAAGTATTCTCCTTGCCCACCGTGCCGGCAATGATCTCCTGGTAGTCCATGCGCACATCCTTGAAGAAGTGCTTGGGCAGATTTGAGCAGTGGAAGCAGACGCACTTGTTGGGATCGGCGCCGTAGTTGTTGTTCCAGTCGAGAAGGGCCGAAGGCGTGCCGCTCGCCAGCGCGAGCATATACATGCTGAGCGTGCCGGGGACGTCGACTTCGCAGGCGGAAGGAATGAGCTCGTTCGACATCATGCTCATGATGGTGCAGGGCACGACGCCGAAGAACTCTTCCATCGAGGTCCAGCACTGCACGGCGCTGATAGTGACGTGAGCCTGCTTCATCCAGCCGTCGACAACCGCGCCGAGCTTGGCCATCTTGATGAGCGCATCGTCAGAGATGCCGGCGGTGGTGACGTACTTTTTGATGGCGGCGAGCTTGGCCTGTGCCGCGTCGTCGTTGTCTTTCATGCGGTTGATGCGGCCAAAGATTTCTGAAAGGTCGATGGTCTCGATGGTGATGCCGCTGGTTTCGAAGATGCGCTCGGAGTAGCGGACAGTGTTGAACGCCGTAGGACGCGCGCCGATGGCTCCGATGCGAAGATTCTTGAGGCCCTTGACGATGCGGCAAACCTGCGAGAACCATTCGAGGTCGGCTTTGAATTCAGGCGAGGTGACGGCTTCAGTGTGCAGCGAAGTGAGCGAATAGGCGATTCCGTACTGCATCATATTGTTGCAGCAGCTCATCTTGCCGCAGAAGCTGTCGCGGCGCATGGCGATGGTCATGTTGTCTGCGCGATCGGGCGTGGCCTGGACGAGGACGGGAACTTTGAGGCCGGAGAGGCGGATGGCGTCGACAATGCCGCGCTCTTCGCCGAAGTTGGGTAGGGTGACGATGATGCCGTCGATTTCGTCGGCGTGCTTTTTGAAGAGCTCCGCGCAGCGCTGCGCTTCGGCGTAAGTTTCGACCGCACCGAAGTGCGACTCCTCCGGACTAAGGACGATGGGCGTTGCGCCCGCCGCCTCGAGAACCGAGATGATTTCATCACGGCCGGTCTTGGCCAGGTGGTGAGGGAAAAAGCCGCGATTACCAACTACGATTCCAAAGGTCATTTTGCGCTGCGCTGCCATGTTCTTGCTCCTATATGCTGCGTTGCCGGTCAACTGACCGGTGTGTCGATTTGATGATTAGCGGCGTGGTCGCCGCCAGTTCAGCCGGTCTGGAGGCCGGCGGTCCCGTACTTCCTATTTCCCGGTGCGGCCGGGACGAAACTTGATGACGTAAAGAAGACCTAGAAGTGAAAGCAGACCACCCCACCAGACCGGCGTATGCAAATTGGTGAGCTGCACGCCGAGCGGATAGGTTGCCGTGGACCATTCGTACACACCGTAGCCGAAAATCATGACGCCGTAGATAATCAGCAGGACGCCAATGAAAAACCAGATCGGTATGCCGGAACCATGCATGGCGTTTTGTTCTCCTCTTCTCTTCTCCAGTGCGCGAGTGCCGCGGCCGACGTGTGCGGCGCGTTCCTACCAAAAGATGATGTTAAGTGCGACAAAGATCACGAACACGACGGTGGCCCACGCCCATTCGTTTTTGTAGAACGGAACAGGTTCTTCTTTGGGCAATATTGTTGCGCCGTAGACGAGGCCGTCGAGCTCTGCTACCGGACGCGGTTTGGTGACCAGGGTGACGAGAATCAAAACAATCGACGCGAACAGGAATGCCCACAAAGCGCGGAATACATTCTCGGCCATCGGCTTGGCGTCGGGCGAGAGCGCAACCGTGGCCAGCGCCGCAGGATTGAACTTGACCCAGATGAACAAGCCGGCAGAAAACACGATTCCAAGAAACAGGCCGAGGAAGCCGGCCATACGCGTCGCGCGCTTCCAGAACATGCCGAAAAGAATGACGGCTAGCAGCGGCGCAACGAAGATGCTGAAGAGCGCCTGCACATAATCCATGATGCCGTGGAACTGCTGGACGAGATACGCTGCGCCGATGGAGATGGCGACACCGATCAGGATGGAGAGGCGGCCGACAAGAACATAGTGGCTGTCGGAGCCAGTCTTGTGGATGAGCGGCCGGTAAATGTCGTAGGTCCACACGGTGGAGAATGCGCTGACGTTGCCTGCCATGCCGCTCATGAAGCCGGCGATGAGTGCAGTGATGCCGAGGCCGAGCAAGCCGGGTCCCATGTAGCGAACCATCATCAGCGGCAGTGCCTGGTTGTAAGTGTGCAATTCCGCGTTGGGAGCGCCGCTCAGAACTTTCTGCTGATAGTCGGCTGGAAGCGTGGTCTTGGCCATCGCCGCCGAGCAGCCTGACGGATCCTGAACTCCGCCTGCTCCAGACGAACAGGCCGCGACCACGTCTTCTCCGACGAGCACGCGACGGCTGCCGTCGGGATTCTGCAGAAGCACCAGACCGAGCAATCCGGGCAGAATGACGATGAAGGGCACGGCCATCTTGAAGAATGAAGCGATGATGGGCGCCATGCGCGCAGCGCGGAGATTGTGTGCGGCCAGAACGCGCTGCACGACAAGAAAGTCGGTGGTCCAGTAGCCGAAGCTGATGACGAAACCGAGGCCAAAAACGATTCCGGTCCAGTGGACTCCCATGGGATTGGCGGCAAAGCTGCCGGTGTCGCGCCAGATGTGGAAGTAAGAGTCAGAGCCGAGATTGGTGAGGATTTTCGCTTTGAGGCCTGTCCATCCGCCTGCCTGCACAAGGCCAAGGATCGGCACCAGCAGCGCGCCGCCCCAGATGAGCACGAATTGCATCACCTCGTTGAAGATGGCGGAGCGCAGGCCGCCGAGTCCTACGTATGCGGCGACGGCCAACGACGAGACAATGATGGAAAAGTTCAGGTCCCACCCGAGCACGACTTTCATGACCACGGCCATGGCGAACATGTTCACGCCGCTCATGAGGATCATCTCCATGGCGAAGGCGATTGCGGCGACACTGCGAGCCTCGCCGCCGTAGCGAAGGTCGAGATAACCGGGGACGGAATGGGTTTTGCAGACGTAGTAGAACGGCATCATCATCAGGCCGAGGAAGAGCATAGCGGGGATGGCGCCGATCCAATACCAATTCACGGCGAGGATGCCGTATTGATAAGCCGAGCCTGCCCACCCCATGAGCTCGAGCGAGCCGAGGTTGGCGGAAACGAAGCTGAGGCCGGCAATCCACGCAGTCATTTCGCGGCCGGCCATGAAGAAATCCTCGCCGGTGTTGGAACGGCCCTTGAGATAGAAGCCGATCCAAAGGACCATGGCGAAGTAGAGGGCGATGACGACGATGTCGAGGGACCGCAGATGGGCGAGCGGCTCCGCGCGGAGGGCAAGCAGGGCCGGCAGCGAGGCTGGTGTGCCGGAAGCGAATGTGGCTGGCAGGAATCCGAACATGCACATTCCCTTGGAGGGCGAGAGTTCGTCCGCGAAGGCTTATGACAGTCGCCCTCAAGTAAATTGCTTTACTCGATGATTTGTCAAGCGGCAAAGTATGCCGATTGGGGGATGGAATCTCTGGCCGATACAGGCGTGGTAAAGCGCAAGCAGACGGCTTCCTGAGTCCTCAATCGGGTAAACGTTTGCTCGAAGAAGTGTAGCATATCGCTCGGAGAGGACCGCACCCTTCTCAGGTGCATTGATAGTGCTCAGGGGCCGACGACCAGCACCTGAAAGCTGCCGGGCACCTGGACCATCTTGAGCGTCCCGATTCCGCCTGGCTTGCTGACGTCGGCCCCCTGGAAGTCCGTGACGAGATAGACGTCGCCGGAGGAGGGATCAACGGCGAGAGTTCGGGCGCGCTCCTGGGTGGGCAGGTTCTGGACGACTGCGTAGGAGTCAGTGGTCTGATCTTCGCGGATGATGGTGAGGCTTCCGTATCCAGCGCCGTTGGCGACAAAGATCAGCCCGCGTTCGGCATCGTAGCCGATGACATCGTCGCCGGGTCCGGTGACGAGCGAGGCGATGAGTGCGCCGCTGGTGGCATTGACGACAACGAATTGCTGATCCTCGCAGGCGATGAAGAGACGCTGATTCTTGCCGTTGACAGCCAGGCCCTGCGGATTTTGACAGGCAGAGGAGAGGCGCAGGAAGCGGATGAGGGAGGCGGGGTTGGCCTCCTGGCTCCAATCGATTTGAAGAGGCTGAGGGGGCGAGGTTTGGGTGGGTTGCTTCTCGAGAGCGCGTTGCGCTGCCGCGGCGATGGCCGATGCGTCGAGCCTGGCGATGCGCGGCGGAAAGGAATCGTCGACGGCTGTGCGATCCACGAGGCGAGCCTGCGTGACGGACCCGACCGTGACCCAGACGTGGCCTGCGCCATCGGAGGCAGCGGAGCGAAAGTCGCCGGCAATGTCGATATCAGCGAGAACATTTTCGCTGGTGGCGTCGATGGCGACCAAGTGCGACGTGCCGGAAAGATTTGTCTGAGCCGGATTCGGCGGGGGGTGCGAGGCATGCGTGGCGGCGGCCTGCGTTTGCGCGGGCGATGGTTGGGCAGCCGCACCGCCGGCGCCGCAGATGGCGAAGACGAGCTTGTTGCGGGGCTCAAAAGCAATGGAGCGGGGAGAGCAGTAAATGGGAACGATGGATTGAATCTTGAAGGTATGGCGGTCAAAAACGACGACGCCGCCCGCGGGACCGTCGCTGACGTAGCCGTAATCACCCGTGTCGTCGAGGGCGATGGCACGGGCTTCGCGGAAGTTGGGAATCTCCGCGACCACGGAGCCGGACTTTATGTCGACGACCTGCACGACTTGCGCGTGCGCGATATAGAGCAATTGGGCGGACGCATCGAGGGTAAGGGAATCCCAATTTCCAGGGCCGCCGATGTACCAGGTTTTCGTGATGAAGAAGGGAGAACCGGGAAGGTCGGTAGCCGTGGGGATGGGAGCGACCTGCGCTGAAAGCGGGAGGCAGACGAGCAGGAAAAAGGGCAGGACTCTCCGCATCGCAGAAAGCTCCTTTGATTCATTTGACGCAGGGAAGCGGCATCCGTTCGCGCGACGAACGCCCGTGGCACGATCGCGTCCCAAGGGTAGTCTAGTCGTTGCCGGCCATTACTTCATGGAGCCAGTTGGGGGCTTTGAGCAGCTCGCGGGGGCGCGGGCCGTCGGCGGCGCCGACCAGGCCGTCGCGCTCCATCAGATCGATGAGGTGCGCGGCGCGTCCGTAGCCGATGCGCAGCCGCCGCTGCAAGAGCGACGTGGAAGCCTTGCCGAACTCGAAGACCAGACGGACCGCGTCGTCGAACATGGGATCTTCTTCGTTTGCGTTTTCGCTCTCGCCTTCCATTGAGGAGCGCTCGTCCTTGGGCGAGTCGAGGAAGCCTTCGACGTATTCGGCGGTGCCTTGCGCTTTCCAGAAGTCAACCACTGCTGCTGTCTCCTTCTCGCTGACATAAGGAGCGTGAAGGCGCACGAGGCGGCTGGTTCCCGGCGGCAGAAAGAGCATGTCGCCGCGACCCAAGAGAGCCTCTGCGCCGTTGGTGTCGAGGATGGTGCGCGAGTCCACCTTGGTGGCCAGGCGGAAGCTGATGCGCGTGGGGATGTTCGCCTTGATGAGGCCGGTAATGACATCGACGCTGGGCCGCTGCGTGGCCAGAACCAGATGAATGCCGACGGCGCGCGCCATCTGTGCGAGACGCGTGACGGATTCTTCAACGTTGGCGCGGTCGAGCATCATCAGGTCGGCGAGCTCGTCGATGATGATGATGATGTAGGGCAACGGCTCCTCGTGCTCGCCCTCGTCGAAGAGCGAGGCCATGGAACCCTCGAAGAGCTTGTTGTACTGGTCGATGTTGCGCACGCTGCGGCTGGCCAGCAGTTTGAGGCGGCGCTCCATTTCGCGGACTGCGTTGCGCAGCGCGTTGGCGGCGGCTTTGGGATCGGTGATGATGGGCGTGAAGAGGTGCGGGATGCCTTCATACATGCCGAGTTCCACGCGCTTGGGATCGACCAGGATGAGCCGCACCTGGCTGGGCGTGGTGCGATAGAGCAGGCTCATGATCATGCCGTTGATGGCCACCGATTTGCCCGAGCCGGTTGAGCCGGCGATGAGCAGGTGCGGCATCGAGGACAGATCGGCAGTCACAATGCGGCCGTTGATGTCTTTGCCCATGGAGAGCGTGAGGCGCGAGCGGGCGCGCGCAAAAGTTTCGCTCTCAATGATGTCGCGCAGGTGAATGGTTTCGCGCTCGTGGTTTGGTACCTGGATGCCGACCGTGCTCTTGCCGGGCATGCGTTCGATGAGAATGCTTTCGGCGCGCATGGCGAGGCAAAGATCGTCGGCCAGCCCGGTGACGCGCGAGTATTTCACGCCGGCTTCGGGCTTGAACTCAAATGTCGTGACCATGGGCCCGGGGTTGATTTGCACAACTTGGCCGCGGACATCGAACTCTGCGCATTTTTCAACCAGGACCTGGGCTTCCTCGCGCAGCACGTCTTCGCGCACCGATTGCGGGCCTTCTCCCTCGCTGAGCAGCGTGCTCGATGGAAGCTTGTAACCGCTGACGTTTTTCGGGGTGACGGTGACGGTGCGAACTTCAGCGTCGGCGCGGCCGTGAATGGCGATTTCGTCGGCGGGATGCTGCGGGGCAGGAACCGGTTCGGGCCTGGCCGGCGGCTGCGGAGCCAAGGCGCGGGCGATCGCGGAGTCGGGACGCAGGGGCTGGTATTGCGCGGGCGGCGCGAGGGGCGCAGCTACCGGCGTGGCGGGAGCCTGTGGGGCTTCGCTCCGCTCCCAGATGTTGGGCCTGCGCGTCTGCGTTACAGGAATCGCTTCTTCAACCGGTAGTGAGCGTTCCCGTTGAAACGCAGGAATCTCGTCGAGCGGATCCTGCTGCGGCGCGCGCTTGCGGAAGAAGAACGCGAGGAAACGATTTTGCCGGCGCGCTGGTGGTTCCTCTTCGTCGGATTCGCCGGGTTTTGCCGCAAACTGTGAAAACGGGATTGGCTGCTTCCCTTCCTCACGCTGAGCCTTGCGCTCCGCCCGCATCTCGGCGCGCGCCTCACGCCGTTCGCGCCAGCGCTCAAGCCAGGCGACGAAGGTGTTCCAATGCTCGGTGAGGCTTTCGCGGACGACGGAGATGCTGATGGCCGACGCAAAGTAGAGCCCGCAGGCAGCCAGCGCGGCCGCAACGAGCCAGGCTCCCTGGATGTTCAGGTAGACCACCAGCATGCCGGCCACCAGGCGGCCCACGACGCCTTCCACCGGAACCGCATGCAGCCAGTGCCAATGCCACGGCAAAAGCCCGAAAACCGCAGGCAGAAATGCCAACGTGAACAGCGTTCCGATCCAGCGCAGAATGGGCGAGCCGCCCGGACGCGAGCGCATCCAGGTCCAGCCCACGGCTCCCATCCAAACGGGCAGCAGAAACGCGGTCAAGCCGAGCGCCTGGAGAAGGAGGTCGGCGAAGTAAGCGCCGAACAGACCAACCCAATTGCGCGGCGCGGTTATGTAGCTGGACGTGTTGAGAGACGGGTCTGCGGCGTGGTAGCTGGCCAGGGCGAGGAAAAGAAGCAGCGAAACCAGCAGGAGCAACATCCCGAGAAACACGTTCACGGGACGGCTGCGCGTAGGCGAAAGAACGATCCGGATGGGCTTCATGATGAGGGCGCTTCGGTTCCCGTTCCGGCATGAAAAGATTTATTGACCCGGCAGCGGGAACAGGCAAATCGTCCCAGAGCATCTCTATTATCGGCGGCGGGAGGGGTAGAACCGGGCAAATGGAAGATGAGGGGAACCACCGGCATTACCGGTAAACTTTTGCCACGAGTCAAAAGCCGCGGCGATCATTGAATCCTTGTTTTTGACAATGTCAGAACCGGCTGAGCGGCCGAGATCGAAGGTTCGCGCAACGCACACATAAGCCATTGATTCGCCTCTCGATGTCATCCGTTGGATTGCGGGCCTTAGTTCAAGGAAGATCAAACATGATCCGTTACATTGTCGCGGCAAGCCCGTTTATTTGCCGATAAACCTGGCGCCCCAGAACAGCAGCCAGCCGCCGAGCAGGATGCGATAGATGGCGAAGGGCACGAAGCCGTGCTTGCGGACCCAGTGAAGGAACCACTCAACCACGCCGAGAGCCACGACGAATGACACAACGATGCCGATGATGAGCACGATCCAGCGCTCCTGGTTCATGACGACTTGTGCTGAGGCCAAACCGGCTGCGCCTGCGGCCTTGCTGACATGAATCTCCTTCAAGAGATCCCACCCGGTGGCAGCGATCATGGTGGGAATGGAAAGGAGAAAGCTGAATTCAAGGGCGGAGGGCCGGTCGAGGCCGGCAATCTGGCCGGCAGCGATAGTGGACATGGAGCGCGAGGTACCGGGAAAGATGGCGGAAAGCGTTTGGCAGATTCCGATCCACACGGCTTGCGTCAACGACATTTCTTCGACGTGGGTGGTGTTGGGTTCATAGCGCGTGCTCCACACATCGACGATCCACATAATGATGCCGCCCAGAACCAGCGCCAGGGCCATGGCGTTGAGGCTGCCCAGGTTTTTCTCGCTCCATTTACGCAGCAGGAGCGCCGGCGCCGAGGTACACGCGAAGGCGATAAGGGTTAGCGAGATGGGGTGGGTAAACCAGTTGCGATCGCCGCGTTCACCAGCGGGAAACGTGCGCATGAAGTTGAGGATCCGCTCCAGGAACAGCAGGCAAAGTGCGAAGATGGCGCCCACCTGAATGACGATGGTGTACATCATCCAATAGGGGTCGTCGAGAGGGATCTTCATGAATGCTTCAGCAATGCGAAGATGAGCCGTGGAACTGACGGGCAAGAATTCAGTCAAACCTTCCACAATTCCCAAAAGGATGGACAAGATATAAGGGCTCAAAAAGCCTCCCGGTTTCAGTCAATCTTTAAAAATGTGGCGAAGAATCAGGATACCAAGAAAGGAGGCCGCGGACGGCTCATTCCATGTCAACGCCAAAAACAGGAACGCCCTGATCCAATTTGTACACCAGCGCTCCTGCGCGCAAAGTGTAGTCGGAGTCGGCAAAGTGGGCTTTCAATTGGGCCAGAATGGAATGCGCCTGGTTGAGAGCGTCGCTGGTCTTGCGGTCGTTGCCGTCGGCTGCATACATGTCCTTGAGCACCGCAAAACGATAGACCGTTTCGTAAAGAGCACGCGCGGTGCGCGGACCGTCGGGGTATTCGTTGGCATATTTCAGATAAAGATCGGCTTCTTTCTCAGGGCATTGTGCGGAGCCCTGCCAATCGCCGCAGAGTTTGTTGTCGATGAGGTCAAAGGCCGCCAGCGCCGCCCAGCGTGTGCGCGGATAGTACTTGACGACTTTTCTCAACGCGTCTTCGTCCATGCCCTGGCGAAAAACAGGGCTCTTCTCGTGGGCCGAAGGCAGGGTTGACGCATCCGCCTTCTCAATCTGCCATTGAATGTCGGCGGCGCGCCATGCAGCTTCAGGCGCGAGCGGGGAGTTGGGGAACATTTCGACTACGCGGCGGTAGAGCATGCGCGCGCTCTGGGCTGCGTTCGCCGGGCCGCGCGGATTGGAGGCCAGCGTTTCCTCGTTGGCTGCCGCACCCATGATGATCTGGTCGGCGTCGGGGGTGGACTCCTCCACGACTCCTTTGGCCTCCATCCATCCGGAGATGGGAGGGGGCACCTCATCGCTGCCGACCATAGGGGCGTCCCTGTCGTTTTCCTGCTGCTCCTGGACGTCGGTGTTGGCGTAGACGCGCACCCATGGGCCGCTCTTTTCAGCAACCACCATCTCGCGGCCGACCTGCACTCTATCAACCCTTTGCGAGCCGGTGTCAGGCGAGATGTAAAGCGGCGTGATGCGCAGCACTGTGGCGCGAGGGCCGGCCATAGGCTTGACCAGCTCCGGCTGCTTTTTTTGCGCGGCTGCCGGAAGCACGGCGCAAGCAAGCACGGCTCCGAAGGCGAGAGCGCGGCAAGCGAAAATGCGCGGTGTCATCACAGTGTCGATCATAGTTGAACGACGGTAGAGTCTGCTAACAGACTCTACGACGCGCTTTCGGTGAGCACCTGGGCAAGGAGCACAGGGTCGACATTGCCGCCGCTCACCACGGCCACGGCCTTGCGATAGGCCGGCAGTTCGTGCGCATGAAAGAGGAGCGCGGCTGTAGCGACGGCGCCGCTCGGTTCCGGAACCAGCCGCGTTGCGGCTACGATGGCGCGCATGGCGGAGCGAATCTCCGCCTCGGTGACCGTGACAATGCCGTCGACGAAGGCTTGAATATGAGCGAAGTTGCGCACGCCGACGCTTTGCGTGCGCAGGCCGTCGGCCAGTGTGCGGCTGGTCTGTTCCGCAGTCCAGGTGACGATTTTCCCGGTGCGAAAACTCTCCGCGGTGTCGGCAGCCAGCTCCGGCTCTATGCCAAAAACTTTGGTTTGCGGGCGAAGCTGCTTAACGGCCGCAGCAATGCCGCTCAGCAGGCCTCCACCGGAAACCGGCGATACGACTAAATCCACGTCGGTGAGCTCTTGCACAATTTCGAGGCCGCAGGTTCCCTGCCCGGCGATGATTTGCTCATCGTCGTAGGGAGGGATGACCACGTAGCCGTGTGCGCGGACGAGTTCTTCCGCCTTGGCCAGCCGTTCGCTTGAGGCCGGGCCGACATCGACGATCTCCGCTCCGAGAGCCAGTGTTGCGGCGCGCTTGATGGCCGGGGCATTCGAGGGCATCACGATGACTGCCCTGGCGCCAACTTCGCGCGCTGCATAAGCGACACCCTGTGCATGGTTGCCGCTCGAATAGGTGATAACGCCGCGCGCGATTTCGGCGGGCGTGAGCTGAAGAATTTTGTTGGAGGCCCCGCGAATCTTGAAGGCTCCGATGGGCTGCAGGCTTTCGGCCTTGAGCCAGATTTCCCTGCCGGTGCCATGGCCTGAGATGCCCGGAAAGGCCGCGCGAACCAGCGGCGTTTTCATGGCGATGTGTGCAATGCGTTGCGCTGCGGCGCGGATGGCGTCGAGGGATACGAGAGTCTGGGTTTCCACTTGCATGATGGCCTCGGCGGCTCCCCGGTACGCATGGCAGATTCGGGAGTCCACTCTCAAGTATCGCTGATGAGCACGGGTACGTAGTCAGCGGTGTGGACACCGGCCATGGGAATGGCGCTACGTGGCAGCACGCAAAAAGGGCGGCAGCCAAAGCTGCCGCCCTTTAGATTCGCCGATTGGCGAAGGTTCAGAAGAAGAACTTGGCCGAGATCTGCAGTTGCCTCGCGCCAAACAGGTAGCTGTTGGTTCCGCTGGTGGCGCGAAAAGCGCTCAGCCCTGTTCCTGTATAGGGATAGAGGCAACCCTGCAGAACGGAACCGGTCGGAGCCGCGCCGCTATTGGTGCAGGTTAGGCCGCTGCCGCTTGTGCTGGCGGCAGTATACGAATTGTAGGTGCCGTTTACCCCACTGATAATGGTGTGATTGAGCAGGTTGAATGCCTCGCCGACCAACTGCATTCTGATGTTTTCATGGATTGGAACATCGCGGGTGATACGGAAATCAAAGTTGTTGAATCCCGGCGCGTAGATGCTGTTGCGGCCGATCTGCGGCGGGCGGCCATTGGCGGCCACGCCGGAGCTGGAGCTCATGGCACCGCCGTAAATGCCGCCTTCATCCGCGTAGCTCGTTGAACTGGTTGAGCCACTGTAGATGGTTCCGCTTATGCCGCTGCCCAGGTAGATCGGTTCGCCGCCCGATGCGATCTCAGACCCTGAAAACGAGAAGCCATCGACCAGGTTCTTGACCAGAGGGTTTCCCGTCATGAACTGCGGTTGGTAAACAAAGCTGAGGGTTCCCCTGTTGCGGACGTCGATATCCGACGCGCCATTCTCCAGCCGGACGTTGTTCGGATCGAGCGGAATGTCGCCGCCGTAGAAGGTGCCGCTGCTGCCTGCAACCTGGCCGTCATCGCTGGCATGCGCCCAGGTGTAATTGCCCAGCAATTCCAATCCGTTGTGGAAGGGCCGTTTCACCGTCACAGCCATCGCGTTGTACCAGGTATTGGCCACGCTGAATCCGGTGTTGAAGCTGGCCAGCGTCTGATTGCGCCGGTCGGTCGGCAGATAGACCGGCACCGTAAGCTGCTTGACCAGGGTCGCGCCCGAGGCCAAGGCGCTCAGGACGTTGTAAGAGCGTTGACCGCTGGGTTTTTGACCGATCAGGTTCGAGTCAAGAAACACCGGCAGCCTCATGCCGCGCGTGCCTACGTAGCCTACGCTCAACGATATGTTGCCTGGCATGGCTTGCTCGAGGGATAATTCGAATTCGTGCGCGTAGGGTGGCACAAAATTGGGATCAAGGCCGTGGAAGCTTTGCGGACCGGTAATGGTGGGCCCGTTGACGGCGGGTGCTGCGCCGCCGCTGGGATAAAGCGCCTTTGAGAGCGATGGTCCGGTAGGCGTGAACGGCACATTGGGGAATTGCAGCTTGGAACTGGTCGTGGGGATTGTGGGACACCTTGACCCCGACACGCCGCCGACGAGCGCCTCACATCCCGTGTAGTTGTAATTGATTTGCACCACGCCGTTCTCGACGCGGTCGGCGTAGTAGGTGCTGCCTTGGTTCAATGCGGAGAAGAGCCCGTACCCGCCGCGAACTACTGTTCCGCTATAGGGGCTCCAGGAGAAGCCAATGCGCGGCTGCACGCGGTCCAGTACATTCTTGATGCTCTGGGTGTACTCGGTGGAGAGTGGCGCGTAGTTGTTGTTGACCAGTCCCGGCGGTGGGGTAAATTGGGCGTCCCAGCGAATGCCCGCCGTCACGGTGAGGTTCCGATTCACTTTCCAGGTGTCCTCCCCGAAAATGTCGAACATGTTCATGTAGAAGTCGTCCTTGCCTTGCGTACCCGGCTTGGTATTCACGACGTCGACGGTTTGCACAAACGTGTTGTAGTGGAAGCCGGCATAGGGGTCGGTATCACCCGCCTGTCCCTGGAAGGCATCCTCGATCCAGTCCACGAAATTAGCTGCTGACGTGCTTTCGCCGTAGCTGTAGAGACCGCCGCCCTGGAAGAGGTTGATCATTACTTCGTGAACGTTGTTGATGTCGCCGCCGAATTTCAAATCGTGTCTTCCGAACTCTTTTGAGAAGACATCGGAGCCCTGGAACCGGTGCTCGTCCGGTTCGGCCACGCGAGGTATGGCATTGACCATGCCGTAGCTATCCACGCCCATACTCACGAAGGGCCCGGGGGCGTTGGCGCCCGCCGTCTCAAGATCGCGGCCCCACTGGAAATGCACCGTATTGACCGCCGATGAGGAAATCATCGTTGTCAGGCCGCCCACCAGAATTCGTTCGTGGTAGCTCGTCGGCGCGTTGTTCGAGGGCGAGCCGTTGCTGTTGGTATTCGCTCCGTTGTAGCCATAAGTCTTATCGAAGTCGACGAAATCGAAGTCGACAAACGCGTCATTCTTGCTGTTGATGTGGTAGTCCACCCGTGGGAAGAAGAGGGTCTCTTTCGAAAAGCGCCTCGGCGCGGCCGTGGATTGGTTGATTAGGAACGTGATGGCCGCGTTGCATTGCGCGGCGGTGACCGTCCCAGGGCATTGTGTCGGCGAGATAATCGTCCCGCCGCTGTTGCCGGCCGTCGGCGTCAAGGTGATTGTGTTCGTATCGGTGTAAAGGACATTCCCCACTTGGCGGAATCCATCGTAGGTGAAGAAGTAGAACAGCCGGTCCTTCTTGATGGGTCCCCCCACGCTGCCGCCGAACTGGTTTTGCTGGTGGATTGGCTGGGTCAGAAGAAACTTTCCGGCCGCCGGAGTCGGGGGGTTATTGACTGCAATGTACTTGCTGTACGGGTCCAGCGCGTTCCAGCTTGGGTAGCGCAGAGAGTAGAACAGGTCGCCGTGCAGGCTATCGGTGCCGCTCTTGGTGATCGCGTTTACCTGGCCGCCCGCCGACTGCCCGAATTCGACAGAGTAGTTGGAGGTCTCAGCCTGGAATTCCTTGATCGAGTCGACCGAGTAGACATAGGGGATGCCGTTGGAGCGGCCGCGCGCCTCAGAGAACAGCATCTCGTTATTGTTGGCGCCGTCAACATAATTCTGGTTGTAGAGGCCGCTGATGCCGTGGAAACTCACCAGCCCGGTGGTGCCATCCTGGGTGACGTTGGGAGTGAGCAGGACGAATTCGCTCCAGTTGCGCACGGCCACCGGGAGGTTCGCGACCAACTGCGAATCGACGACCTGCGAAACCTCGGTTTTTTGCGTATCGAGGATCTGATTGCTCCCGGAAACCTCAACTGTCGTCGTCGCGCTGGTGACTTTCAGGGTCAGATTGATCGTGAGCGTCTGGCCGACGAGTAGCGTGATGCCTTTCTCCTGAACCTTGCCGAAGTTGGGAGCCGAAGCATCGACCTCGTAATGGCCGGGAAGCAGGAAAGGCGCCTCGTAGAGACCTGCGCCATTCGTCGTGAAATTGTGTGTGACTCCCGTATCGATGTCAGTCACCGCAACCAAAGCGCCCGGGATCACTGCTTGGTTGGAATCCATCACGGTTCCATTGACGGTGCCTGCGCCCGATGTCTGCGCCCAGGCGGACACGCCGGCGAGGGCCACGAAGAACGCCGTCAATGCGAACGCGGCGAGAATTCGGGGAAAGAAACTGCAAAGCTTGGTCATAGGCTCTCCTTGTAGGATGTTTTGGCTGTCGTTACACCTTCGGAAGGAATGAAAGCAGCGCCGCATGGTGGGGGTTACACGGCGAAAAGAGCTAAGCCTCCCGGCCGATCATTGATCAGCACCAGGGAGACGGATGACACGCTCTGAAAGGGCCCAGTAGCTATAGCTTCCAAAGATGCCGTTGATCCTGACCAGCCTAGCACACGGCGAGGTGGAAAACGCGTCAAAATCACGTAAAGAAATGATTTATCGGGCAAGAAGGCCCGCGCGCTATTCGTACGCAAGGGCATCGATGGGGTCCTTGCGGGCAGCCATCGAGGCCGGATAAAGCGCGCCGCAGAGCGATCCCGTGAAGGCGATAGTAGCGGCGTAACCGATCCACAATGGGGTGATCTCGAAGGTCTGGGTGGGAAAGAAGTGAAGTAACGCAAGACGCACTCCATAAACTCCCGCGATACCCACCACATCGCCTGCGAGTGCAAGCAGGGCACACTCGCGCAGCACGACCCCGACAATCGTCGTCTTCGACGCACCCATGGATTTGAGAATGCCGATTTCGCGCGTGCGTTCAAGCACTGCGGTATACATCGACTGGAAGATCACCAGAAAGCCGATCACGACGGCGATGCCCGTGACGATTTTGAGGGCAAGATTGAAGCCGGGGACTTTGGACGGTGTCATCTCGTCAAGCCAGCTATCGACCGTACTGAGGGTGTTCTTCTCGAAACCGCGGGTGGAGCGGATCTTCTGCATGACGAGGTCGTCGTTGGCCGGTTTGTCACATTTGATATAGAAGAGTGAAGCCATGCCCTGGGCGCCGATAAGCTGTTGCATGGTGTCGAGAGGAATCAGCTTGCGGCCTCCCTTGCCCTGCTCGACGATGCCCGAGATACGGAAGGCATGGTCCATAATCATGACCGTGTCGCCCAACTTGTAAGGTTTTCCCGTCGCGGGATTGTTTGTCCCGGCAATTACGTCGTCGACAATAACGTCGTACGGCGCCTGGAACCTGCCGCCGGCAAGAAATCGGAACGGCTTGAGTGCGTCGAAGCTGTCATAGTCAATGCCGTAAAGGATCTCGACGTTACCGCTTGTGGAGATCTTTTGAATCGCCGGCGAAACCACGGCCACGTGCGGCAGCCGGGCCAGGGCGATGCCATCCTTGACAGGGATGGAAGCACCGCCTATGCCATTGAAAAAGCTAGCGTTAGACGGAAGCAGCATGAGATCTGCGCCAATACCGTTGGTGCGTTCCTTCTGGGAGTCGAGCATGCCCATGAAGATGCCCACGATCGAGAGGATCATGATGACTTCAATGGCCACGGCGAGGACGCTGATGACCGAGCGCAGGGGGCGGCGCAGCAAGTTGGCGAAGATCAACTTATTCATTTTGTGACGCGAATCCGGAGTCCGGGGCCCAAAAGCCCTGCCTTCAGGGTAACAGCCGGGCGCGGGAGTGTGCCCGGAGCCCGGAATTGCATGGTGTGGCAGAGGTTACATAAGTGAGTCCGCAGGCGGCCAAGAAGCCAAAACGTGCTTTGCCCGGGGGTAGAACCGGGATTATCGTGAAGATACGATTTTAATGGGCCTATTGCACCGCCTGGATCGCCGATGAGTTTTGGAGACGATTTACGCAACGAACGCGTTTCGCGGGGCGTTGCGCTGGAAGACATTTCGGCGGTTACCAAGATCAGCCAGCGTCATCTGCTTGCGCTGGAGCAGGAGAGGTTTCGCCTGCTGCCCGGCGGCATCCTGAGCAAGGGCATTGTGCGCGGCTATGCCAGTGCGCTGGGGCTAGATCAGCAGGACTGGACCGAGCGCTTTCTAAGTGCTTATACCGAATCAGGCCAGATGATCGACGACGATCGCAACTGGACGGCCTTTGCCTCCAACGTCGGCAAGGCGAGGATTCTGCGCCGTGAGGCGACCCAGATGCGCCTGCGCTGGATTGGCGCCATGGTCCTTCTGCTGTCGGTCGCTGTGGCCGCATACTTCATGGTTCGCTATCTTGGGGTGCGCCAGGGCTGGTGGCACTCGGTGGTGCCGGGGCACAAGGTTTCCATGGCGCTAGGCCTGCTGCGGACGACTTTCCGATCCCTGGCGGCGGGGGTATCCTCGCGATTCTGATCTCCTGCGATTTAAGATGAATGCCCGGCTCAGGGCCTCCAATCCACCGTTGAACGTCGATTGCTTGCCATACGCTGCAGCCCTTTGCCGCCAACCCACCGATCCCATTACCATGGAAAGGATGCATCAAAAGGCTTGAACCTGCTTGTGCAGGACTGCCCGTCTGATTTAACCGCAAATCCGGATTTTGAGACATGCGGTCTTCTGCCGCTTGTTGAGCTCAGGATGGCGGGCGAATCGTCCACTGCCGCAAGCACTAAATTGACCCCACACTTGGGGAAGGAGTTTGAAGTTGAGCGATCGTTTCTTGTTTACGTCTGAGTCAGTGACCGAAGGCCATCCCGACAAGATTGCCGATCAGGTCTCCGATGCCATTCTCGATGCTTGTCTGGATCAGGATCCCTATAGCCGCGTGGCGGCAGAAACACTGACGGCCACAGGGCTGGTGGTCATTGCCGGGGAGATCACGACCAAGGCCTACGTGGACTTCCAGAGCCTGGTGCGCGGAGTGGTGGCCTCGATCGGCTATGACAACGCGCTTTATGGATTCGATTCCAACACCTGCGCGGTGATTTCGAGCATCAACAAGCAGTCGGGCGACATCGCCCAGGGCGTTGACACCGGCGGTGCCGGCGACCAGGGCATGATGTTCGGCTATGCCTCGAACGAGACGCCTGAGCTGATGCCCGCGCCCATCTCGCTGGCGCACAAGCTTTGCCGTCAACTCAGCCACGTGCGCAAGAACGGCAAGCTGCCCTACCTGCGGCCCGACGGCAAGAGCCAGGTCACGGTGGAATACGGCGAAGATGGAAAGCCGGCGCGCATCGATGCGGTTGTGATCAGCAGCCAGCACTCTGAGGCCGTGAGCAACGAGGAACTGCATGCCGACATATTGAAGCACGTGATCCAGGCTGTGCTTCCGGCTGCGTGGCTCGACGAGCACACCAAGTATCACATCAACCCGACGGGACGGTTTGTGATCGGCGGGCCGATGGGTGATACCGGCCTGACAGGCCGCAAAATCATCGTGGACACCTACGGCGGCATGGGGCGGCACGGCGGCGGCGCATTTTCGGGCAAGGATCCGACCAAGGTGGACCGTTCGGCTGCCTACATGGCGCGCCACATCGCCAAGAACATTGTTGCTGCGGGTTTGGCTGAGAAGGCCGAGGTTCAGCTTGCGTACGCCATTGGCGTGGCTGAACCGGTGAGCGTGCTGGTGGAGACCTTCGGAACCGGGAAGCTGAGCGAGGCGAAGCTCACCGAGCTGATCCGCAAGAATTTTTCGCTCACGCCGAAGAGCATCATCGAGTACCTGAACCTGCGCCGGCCGATCTTCCAGAAGACGGCGGCCTACGGGCACT
This sequence comes from uncultured Acidobacteriaceae bacterium, assembly GCA_963751285.1. Lineage (GTDB taxonomy): Bacteria > Acidobacteriota > Terriglobia > Terriglobales > Acidobacteriaceae > Telmatobacter. Next base: position 202,716 of record CAVVUE010000032.1, read on the forward strand.
TTGGCCGCAGCGAGCCAGAGTTCACCTGGGAGTCTACGGACAAGGCCGCAAATCTTGCGGAGCAGGCCGGCGTATCCGCGGCGGTGAAGGCGCGGTAAGAAATTTCGTACAGGTTGCCGGTGAAGAGACAAATGGGATCCGCTTCGGCGGGTCCCATTTTTTTGGCTTCGGCCGGCGATGGCATAGAATTCTCCCGGGCGACATCGCCCGATTTATAACGGAGACATTTATGCGCCTGACTTTTCTTTCTGCGTTTCTGCTCGGCTTCGTGTCGATCTGCGCTGCGCAAAGCGGGGCCAATTGGAATTACGAGGGTCATACCGGCCCGCTGGTCTGGGGCAAGCTCGATCGTGCGTACGAGGCCTGCTCGAAGGGGCACGAGCAATCGCCTCTCGATCTTCGCGGAGCGCACCTGAACAAAGCACTGCAGCCGCTCGAGTTCCACTACATTGCGGGGCCGTTGACGGTGGAGAATACCGGGCGCGGGATCGTTGCGCGCGTCAATGCGGGCAGCAGCATGGTAGCGAACGGCGTCCGCTACAACCTGGTCGAACTCGACTTTCACCACCCCAGCGAGCACTCGGTGAAGGGCAAGCTCAGCGACATGGAAGTGGACCTGGTGCATCGCAGCGATGACGGCAAGCTCGCGATTGTGGCCGTGCGCCTGAACCAGGACCGCGGCTTTCCCAACGCGCTGCTCGCTTCGCTCTTTGACCACCTGCCGGCCGCGGGCAAAACCGCAAAGATCACGGATATGGTGAGTGCCGGCGCCCTGCTGCCGGCTGACCGCGGTTACTGGACCTATGTTAGCTCTGAAGTGACGCCGCCGTGTACGGAGGGCGTCCAGTGGTTCGTGTTCGAAAACGACTTGAGCATGAGCCGCACACAGTTGCAGTCGTTCACGAGCCTCTTCAGGATGAACACGCGGCCGATCCAGGATGCGCACGGACGGCGGATTGAGGCGAGCGAGTAAGAGCAGCTGCCAGCTTCTGGCTTCTGGCTCTCGATCCCATGAGAGGGATGAGTTTTAGAGTGAGCGCGCGGCCGTACATGCCCTTCGCCGGGTTCGCGCGTCCATTAGATAAGTTCCTTCGTACATTGCGTGGCTGGGGTTGCCTTGATCACACGAAGCATTCTTTATCTCGCCATCGTTGCCAGTTTCGCTTTTCCCGTCTTCGCGCAGGCTCCGCAGCCACCACCACCGCCTCCGGCCCCCGCGGGCCAGGCTGCTGCTCAACCGGCCGCGGACGAAGCCAAACCGTCAACCAACACGCAGGCTGCCGCCGCGCCAACCAGATTCGAAGCCGCCGATGTGCACTTCACTCCTTGGTCCCGGTCGGTGTTCTACTCCGGAGCCTTCCTCAGCAATGGCCGCCTCTTCATACACCAGGCCACCTTGTTGCACCTCATCGCCACCGCATACAACTACAATGAAACCCGCTTCATCGGCGGCGGACCCTCCTGGGTTGCATTTCCGCGCTACGACATAGAAGCCAAAGTGCCGCCCGGCACAACGATGGATACAGCGCGGCTCATGTTGCAGAATCTGCTGGCCGAGCGTTTCAAGCTCGTCGTCCACAAAGGCGACGTGCAGGTGCCTGCCTATTTGCTCACGGTTGCGAACAGCAAGCCCAACCTCAAGGCCTCCACCTCAGAAGAGGAAGGCTCGTGCAAAACCCAATTCCCTTCGCCTCCCGGGCCCGACACGATCCCTACGATGGAGCTTGAGTGCAAGGCCTTGAGCATGAAGTCGCTGGCCAGTTTGCTCGAGCAGAAGGAGAGCAGAGACTACTTGCCCTATGGCAGCCCTGTTGTCGACGCCACGGGCTTGAAGGGCCTCTACGACATTGACCTCAAATGGACGCCGAAGTTCTTTCTTCCCAAGGCCGGTCCCACTAGAGTTTCCGTCTTTCAGGCCCTCGAGCAAGCCGGGCTTAACCTTGAATTCAAAACCACGTCACGTCCCGGCCTTGTGATTGACAGTGCAATTGAGGAGCCCACGACCAACGCGCCGGACCTCGCCAAAATCATGCCTCCACTGCCGACGCCGCAGTTTGAAGTCGCAACCATTCACCCCAGCAGGCCGGACGAACGAGGCATGGGCAGAGTCTCAGGCGATGAGCTCAACTTCTCGGGCATCCCGCTCAAATTTCTCATCACCATGGCCTGGGACATCGATCCGCGCAGCGACGATACCCTGGTCGCGCCCAAATGGATTGAATCCGACCGCATCGATATTCATGCCAAGGTGGCCGAAAGCGATCTTGGAAGCAGCAGCATGCGGGTAGGATCGAATTCCATGAATTTCGATGAATTCCGGCCGATGCTGCGCGAGCTCCTGATTGATCGCTTCCAGATCAAGTACCACATGGAAGAGCGCTCCATCGACGCCTACACGCTCGTGGCCGACCATCCCAAACTCAAAAAATCCGACCCGTCAGAGAGGACCGCGTGCGGGGAAGGCCCCGCTGCCGATGCGAAGGACGCGAGCCTGACCAACGCCATGATCAACAGCCAGGAATCGTGTTGGAATGTGACCATGGACCAGTTTGCCGGCCTGATACACCATATCGCTCCCGATTATTTCTTCTATCCGGTTGTGAATGAGACGGGACTCAAGGGCGCATGGGACTTTTCGTTGAGCTGGAGTTCCGCAAACCTGACGCAGAATCCAGGGCCGGGTGCGGGTCCGGCGTCTGGATCCGAAGGCGCGCCAGCGGCATCCGACCCCAACGGCGCCATGTCGTTCTTCGACGCCATCAGGAAGGAAATTGGCCTGAAGATCATAAAGGAAAAGCACCCCGAGCAGGTTCTGGTGATCGACAGCATCGACGAGAAGCCGACGGAAAATTGAAGCAGCTGGCAGCTGTCAGTATTTAGCTTTTAGCTGGGAGCCGCTGGCGTTTCTCTGTTCTCTGCAAGCGGTGTCAGGCTCAACGCCAGGCTGCCGCGATTGATCTGGACGCTGACACCGGTGAGGTCGCGGACGATGTAGTGAGCGGCTTCGAGGGACTCGGCGCGAAGAGAGAAGGTTGTCGCCACGACGGTGCATCCGGCGGCGCGGCCGGCTTTGGCGCCTGATGCCGAGTCTTCAAAAACTACGCAATTTTGCGGCGCAACGCCGAGCAGTGCGGCGCCGGCGAGGAACGGCTCGGGGTGCGGCTTGCCTCGCGTGACATGCTCCGCGGCGATGAGGCGCGATGGCAGCGGAATGCCGCCGGCTGCGAGGCGAATCCGCGCGATGCGCTCGGTGGCGCTGGTGACCACTGCCCAGCGATCGGGAGGCAGCGCGGCTAGGAGTTCGTGCACGCCGGGCAAAACAGAGAGGCCTTCATTGTCCTCGACCTCGATGTCTTCAATGATCTTGAGCTCGGCTTCAGGATCAAGATCGGGGCGGAGCAGGGCGATGGTTTCGACGGCGCGGCGCCCATGAGCCGTTTTGCGCGTCAATGCCGGATCGACGCCGCGGAGCTCTGCCCATTTTGTCCAGCTCCGTTCGACTGAGCCGATGGAGGAGATGAGAATGCCATCCATGTCAAAGAGGATGGCTTTGCAATGAATGAGAACGGAGGAGGACACAAGTCGATTCTAGCGAGTGGACGAGACAGCAGTGGGGCAACGAGCAATGAGTGACCAAAGCGCGTTTCAGCGCTTTTGTGTGCGCGGCTCCTTTGGGGGAGAGAAACTCAGCGTCGGCGGGTCGCCGAAGGTGATGATGGCCTGAATGGATCGCTTGCGCGCGCCGGATGTGACCTGATCCTGGCTGAACGTTATCGCGCCGTTGGCGATGGTGGCGTCGGCTGTGAACCCGCTGAAGCGGGTGAGTGCGGCAGGGAACACGACAGCTTTGGGCGCCTCGCCGGCGCTCGCGGCATCAACGGCTGACGGAGGTTTGAGCGCAGCGATCATTCCCTGCCGAGTCTCGAAGTGAAGCGTTCCTTTGGCCGAGGACGCCAGGTCCCTGTCGGTGTAACCAGTGAGTTCGACTTTGCCATTGCCGTCGAGAGAGTCGCCGGTCCAGCGCAGCCCCACGAGGCTACCCACATCCGCGGCGTTGACCTTCTGGAAATCGCCCTCGAATGTGTAGTCGGGCTTGTCCTGATCGGTGGCGGGTTTCTGGAGCGATCCGGTGGCATGCACAGTTCCACCCAGAAGTCCGGCATCGAAGCTGGTGATCTCCGCCGAGGCAGGAAGGATGCGCAAGGTCGCGGAAACCTGCTGGAGTGTAACCGGCCCGAGAACGAGCGAATCCACAGCCACCGTGCCCTCAAGCTGCGGCCAGGGCGGCGCTGAAGAGGGATGGAAGCGCTCAATGAGATCGGAGAGCAGCGTGCCTTCTTCGCGCGCGCCGAGCAGCGCAGTTTCGAGGGCCGCAACATCAAGATCGTCGAAGTGTATCTGGAACTGTGCGGGGCAAGGCTGCGCAGGCTGCTGGTCTGAAGGGCAGCTCAATGGCGCGGTCATGCTCGCAGTTCCTTTCAGAGGGCCGTAAGAGAACGCCACGGGGTCCCAGCGAAGATCGCCGTTGTCAAGGTGCAATGTGGCTTCAGAGATTTCGAGGTGGTTGGCGAGATAGTCGGCCTTCCAGTTGGCGTTGTGCACGATGACGGTCCCGGCAATCGTGTCGAAGGCCGGAGTGATGGATGCGGCGATGGCGGGCGCTTCAGTGGATTGCGGCGGAGGAGAAACGAGAGGCGCAGATTCGGGCGAGACTCCGTTGGTCGAGGAAAATTGTTCTGGCGGCAGCCATGGGCCCGCCGCAGAGAGATCGACGGAAATAGGATCGCCGGCGAGGGAGGCAAGGGCGTCGGTGCCGGGGATGCCGGCGGCCTGGGCCATGTCTCTGGCTCGCGCGAAGCTGGTTTGGCCGTGCACGCCGACGCGGTAGCCGGTGAGCGAAAGGCGCACATTGAATGCGAGCGGGACAGCGCCGCCGGCGGGAATGGCCACGGTTCCGGCCAAAGCTTGTGGGGGGCCTTGCGCGGCCACGACCGGTTCAAGGGTGATCTTCGGCGCTGCGAGAGGCCGGGTGAGTCCGCCTCCGCTGAGGGCGAAGTTGGAGACGGTGAGGGTACCAGTGAGGGGGCCGGTTTCCTGAGGCACGGCCTTCGCCGGGTGCTTGCCGGACGGCTTGGCCGGCTGTGCGGGTTGCGCGCTGTTGGCGGCAGCGGCCGCATAAACGATTTTTCCGCTGACGGTCCCTTTGGCGTCCAGGTCAGATGCGAGGCCGCTGCGAAGAGTGCGCAGCGCGTCGAGCCCGGCGGTCACGGGAATGCGGTCGAGTGCAACAGAGAACTGCGGTGGGGCGCCCAGCCCAGGCATTTCTCCGGTAAGGTGCACGCTGCCGTCGCCGAGCGGCGAGGCGCAAGCGAGATTCTGCAGGCTGCGCTGCGCGTAGTCGTAAACAAACGCGCAATTGGCGTCGAAGTCGAGAGGCGAGGCGGGCGTGAATTCGGCACGATGCACACCCGCGGCGCGCAGCCTCATGGTGACATTCGCGGCTTCTGCAGTGCCGTTCAGGTGGAGCTCACCGGTAAGGGCGCCGCGCCAGCCGGGATCGGAGCCGGTGATGATGCGGGCAAGCTGGCCCAACTGCGCCTCTCGCCAATCGAGATCGAGTTGCAGGGGCATTTGGCTCAGCGTCGGCGCGCGGCGAACGCTGGCCTCCATGCGAACGATGCCGGTTTCTTCCTGCTGCAGGCTCACATCGGTGCGGGCGGGCTGGGCTCGCAGCCGAATGCGCCATTCGCCGGAGCTCTCCTGCCAGAACGAAAGATCGGCATTGACGAGAGAGAACGGGAGCTTCTCCGCTCCATTCTTGAAATGGATGCGCGAGTCGGTGGCCTCTAGGTATGGCCAGGTCGGTACGCGGCGCGCGCCGGAAGAGGACCCTGTTTTTTCCGCGGCGATGCGGAAGAGCGGGTCGAGGTTCCATTGGCCGGGGCGGACGCGGACGAGGTTGAGGCTGGCATCCTCCACACTGATTTTGCCGATCTCGACATGGCCGCGCACCAGCCCCAGCAGGCGGATGGTAGCGACGACTGTGCCGGCGTGGAGAACCGGTTCGGCGCCGTAGGCTGGATCCTCGGCGACACTCAAATCGGAGATCTCGAATCCCGGCCAGGGCAAGAGACGCACCTGCACCGACGACATGTGCACCGGACGAGCCAGGGACTGGGAGATGAGCTCAGTAATGCGGCCCTTGTAATGGTTGACATTGATCAGCGGAGGCACGACCAGCAGAAGCACGAGGATAGCAATAGCCGCGAGGGCCATCCGCAGCCGCCCACGCACTCGTTCTTTGCCTTCTGCGTCGTTGGTCATTGTCTGTTTGAATTCTAACTTCTAGCCGCTAGCTTTCAGCTCCTAGCCCGCCTGGCGCGACGACAAAATTCCACGCGTCGCTCGGGCCCGGTCTCTCCAAGGAGAACGAGAAACCGTTTGCTTTGCGGCCAGCGCCGTCTCTGGATGCAATGCAAAGAAAAGCCCCTCGAGGCAGCAGAATCGCGAAATGTTTCTTGCCAGGGGTGAGCAAGCGCGATCGGCAAGCAACGCGCACGAAGCTGCTATCGATCTGAAAAACTAACGGCTAGAAGCTAGAGGCTAGAAGCTGCTTTTTCACCGCGTGCGATGGAAGGTGCGGCTCCAGCGTGTATCTGTGAAGAAGTGCAGGGCGACGTGGCCCATCCAGGCGATATTCGCGCCGAGGCCGGGCTGCTCGAGATCGGATTCAGAAGATTTAAATGACCAGTAGTTGAACAAAGGCCGGCCCATGATATTGGCTCGTGGCACGAGGCCCCAATAGCGCGAGTCGTAGCTGCCATGACGATTGTCGCCCATCATGAAGTACATGCCGGGCGGCACAACGAGATCGCCGTTCTGGAGCAGGCTGGGAAGCTGGATGACCCAGGTATCGACGGCGCCGCGGTCGTTGGCCAGCGTGGGCAGAAGGGATGGGAAGTTGTCGACGTATGCGGGATCGCCGCTCGCGGAGATTCTCCCTTCGCGCGGCGGGGCCTGGGCTACGCCGTTGACGTAGAGGATGCCGCCGCTGAGGTGAATGCGGTCGCCGGGAACGCCGATGAGGCGCTTCACGAGCGTGAGGTATTGCGGATTGCCGGCAGCGTCCGGTTCGGGTTCGGGCGCGGGCCGGATAAAAATCACGATGTCGCCGCGCTTCGGCTCGCGATAGTGAACCAGCGGCATCCATTTTGCGGGCGGAGCAAAAGTGATGCGATCCGCTGCGAGGTGGTCACCGACGAGAAGTGTGTTCTCCATGGAACCCGATGGGATGACGTAGTTCTGCGCCAGCAAAGTGAGGATGAAGAGCGCGACTACGAGAACCGAGCAGATGCTTGAGAGGGCCTCAAACGGCGTCTCGCTTGGCGGACCTTCTGCCGCGCGGGGAGGATTCGATGCAACTGCGGAGGTTCGAGCCATGTTTAGCGCGTCAGGTGGAAGGTGCGGCTCCAGCGAGTGCCGCCGAAGAAATGGAGGACCACGTGGCCCATCCAGGCGATGCGCGCCGCCACGCCGGTTTGTTCGTAGACCGATTCTGGCGTGTCGAACGACCAGTAGTTGAAGAGCGGACGGCCGACGATGTTTTGCCGGGGAACGAAGCCCCAGAAGCGCGAGTCGAGGCTGTTGTGCCGGTTATCGCCCATCATGAAATACATGCCGGGTGGAACGACGAGGTCGCCGTTGACAACGTGCTTGGGAAAATCGACGGCCCAACCCTCGGTAGCGCCGCCAGTTTGCGGATATGGCGGGACGGACGGAAATTCGTCAAGAAACTCCTGGTAGTTGTCGGACGTGGTGGGCTGGGCGTGAGGTTGGGTTTGCGCGACGCCATTGAGAATGACGATGCCGTCGCGGAGATGGATGTGATCACCGGGAACTCCGATGAGCCGCTTGACCAGGAAAAAGTATTGCGGCTTGCCCTCGGCGTCCGGTTCAGGCTCGGCAACGGGCTTGATGAAGACCACGATGTCGTTGTGCTTGGGCTCGCGGTAGTGCACCAGCGGCATCCACTTTGCGGGAGGCGCGAGCGTGATGCGATCGACGACGAGGTGATCGCCGACCAGCAGCGTCTTCTCCATGGATCCTGAAGGAATGACGAAATTCTGCGCGATAAAGGTGAGGATGAACAGTCCCACCACCAGCACCGAGCAGATGCTGGCGACAGCTTCAAACGGGGTCTCTTCCACCTTTGCGGGAGGGGGTTCTGGCTGAGTTTTTGAGGGTTCTCTGGGTGCTCGCGAGTTTTTCTTTGACATTCTTTTGCTCTTCAAGAAATGATTCAAGGTCGAATCAACTTCCAAAGTCGAATCAACAAAAAACTTCAGTGGACCACGCGGAAGATGCGGCCCCACCGCACAAATCCCGTGAGACGTTCGGCGAGTTCCCGTTCGTGTCCGAGTCTATCATCCGAGGCTTGCGGAGCATCCAGTTGCGCGTCGGTGGACGAGTGGCGCACCAGGGAAAAGTAGATGACCAGCGGACGCGCCACGATGGCTCTTCGCGGAACGAACCCCCAGTAGCGGGAGTCGAGGCTGTGATTGCGATTGTCGCCCAGAACAAAGTATTCGCCGGCGGGCACTACCAGTTCGCCATTGTGAGTCAGGCTTTCCATCTGGCGCCACCACTCGGGATCGACTTCGGGGTCGGTATAAATCTTTGCGGGAAAATTTTCTCGAGCCGGATCGGGCGGGGCGGGCTCGAAGACGGCGTACGGCTGACGAAGCGCGACCCCGTTCACGAACACCTGGCCATTGACGATGCGGAGATGGTCACCGGGAATGCCCACCACTCTCTTGATCAGCATGGGGGGCTGCGGGTGATGGAAGACAATGATGTCACCGCGCGCGACTGGACGATAAGGCAGAAGCCATTTTGCCAGCCGATCGGCGGGCGCGAACACCTGCTTGTTGAAGAGAAGAAAATCTCCAACCAGGAGCGTTCGCTCCATGCTTTCAGAGGGAATGAGGAGGGGCTGCAGCAGAAACGTAAGCACGAACAGCGCGACCACCACGGTTTGCAGCAGCGAAGCGAACGCGTGGGGCAAAGAGGGCAGGTGCATGCGCATATGCTCCCACCGGTGCAGAGGTGGCTGCGGCGCGGTCGCCGGACTAATCATTGCGCGGACGGCTCCTCTTCATTCGCTCGAATCACCGAGCCTGCATCGGCGGCAGCGACGCGGCCGGGATTCGCCAGCCTTTCCAGAGCGCGACGCGCGGCATCCTGCTCTGCCAGCTTTTTGGTGCGCCCCATGCCTCGAGCCAGGGGCTTGCCCTGTGCTCCGGCTTCGCCTTTGAGGCGTACCTCCACAAGAAAGCGCTTGTGGTGGTCGGGACCGCTTTCACTTTTGACGCGATAGACCGGCGTGCCCGCTCGCGCTGCCTGCAACCGCTCCTGGAGCGCGGATTTATAGTTGCCGAGGGCAGCGCCGGAACTCAATTCGAGCGCGAGCTGGTCTGCGGCCTCGCCCATCACCTGCCTGCGCACGAAGGCCCGCACCGGCTCAAGCCCGCCATCAAGGAACAGCGCGCCCATCACAGCTTCCATGGTATTGGAAAGCACGGTGCTCCTGTTGCGCAGCCCGCTGCGCTCTTCGCCACGGCTCAGGCGCAGATGCCTGCCCAGGCCAACCGCCTCAGCAACCTGCGCCATGTGCTGGCGGCTCACCAGGCCGGAACGCACCCGCGTCAACTCTCCCTCTTGCCATTCAGGATGTAATGCAAAGAGCGCTTCGGCAACCACGAGGTTGAGCACAGCGTCTCCGAGAAACTCAAGGCGCTCATTGTCGCTGACGGAAACATGATTTGCCTCGGCTTGCGCGAGTTCATGGGCCAGCGAGCGGTGGGTGAGCGCGCACACCAGCAGCTCAGGGTTTGCGAATTCATGCCCCATCGCGGCTTCAAGCGGTTTGAAATCGGCTTCCACGTGCTTCGTCAGATTTCGACCCTTTCCTTTTGTGCGTCTTTGAATCTTCGTCCTGCGAATTTGCAACGCTCAATCGCTCGGAGCCGTTCCGCTGATAAGTCGCTGCTCCGCTCGCTGCCGGCTCACGTCAAATGATGAGATGCGCTGTATCCATTCTGACCGATTGCGATCCCCCATCGACGGATGGGGAACCTTCTCCACCACATGCATTGGACGCATTCGGTTGTTTCAAAGCAGCAGATTTGGGGATTATTGCGGTTTCGACGCGCCTTGCTGAGATTGCTGACCCGATGGGGGCGCGGGCGGACCGGCCGAGTTGTCACCAGTCTCGTCGTCGCAATCGTGTTCATGGCCGGGGGCGACGTAGGCCGTCTTGACGCCGTGCTCGGCGGCGATCCGGGTATCGAGTTGGCCATCGCGCACAGAGAGTGCGTCGTTGTACTCGGTCAGCGCCTGGTCACGCTTGCACTCCAGGTCGAGCATGCGGCCGAGATAGATATGCGACCAGGCGAGCAGGCGAAGCTCTTTGCTGGTGGCGATGGTTTTCTGAAAGTCGTCGACTGCCTCATCGGGATGGCCGGTCATGAGATCAACGCGCGCCAGGATGAAATGCGCCCGTGCCGCGTCGGCTGTGGATGCGATGGTGTCTGACTGGTTGGCGATCGCCTTTTTCGCCATCGCTGCCGCGGAATTCACGTCGCCCGAGGCCAGTCTGGCCTCGGCCAGGTCCAGTCCCGACAACTGGCGCGGCTTGCTGCGCTGCAATACGTCTTCGTCAGCCTCCTTGTCGAACTCGATCTGGCGCGCCCGGTGCACCTGCTGATCCACATCCATGCTGTAGACCATTTCGCCCATCGCGTCCTTCAAGCTTGAGGGATCTTTCTCGAACTGGATCATCTGCTCATAAAAGTATTGCGTCAGCACAAATCCCTGCGTCATATCGTGCTGCACCTTGGCCCACTTCGCGGCCTCGACCTTCTGCTGGTATAGCTCGCGTTGATGCTCGTAGATCGGCAGCTGCGAGCGGTCGACGCCGCCCGGAATTCTATATTCGGGGATACCTGTATCCATGGTCCGCGCTTCGATGGCCTTGATCAGGCACTCGATGGTCAGGGCTACGGTATCGGAGCGGAAACGAAAATCGAGCGGCGCATCACGAATTTCCTTGAGGACCGGCTGCTCGCGATCGAGAGCGTTGGTGCGCGCGTAGAGCATGGGGTCGATGATGTAGTGCAGGTAAGTGTGCCGCACATCGGCCATGGGAATCTTGCCGCTGACCGGCGAGACGACCACCACGTAATCCGTGCCGTAGATGCGGGCATTCACCATGCTGGGCGAAAGCTGCGGCTCAATGACCACGATGAATCTGCGCCCGTCGTATGTCGGGGGCGGCATCTTGAGGTAGACGTTGGTGGAGAGCATCATCTGCGTCAGCGGATTGTGCAGTTGGTCGATTTCCTCGTCATAACTGTGGTGCGCCGTAAGCCAGATGCCGTGAAGGTCGACCGCGGCCGAAAACTCGCGCAGAAGGGGCAGGATCTCGGCCACCTGCGTGGAGTCGGGCGGCATTTCCGTCAGGTCCGCTGTGAGATCCAAATCAGGAGGCGCCGTAAGGTAAAGAGCAAGCGAAATGTACTGCGAGATGTCGTGCTCGGTGCCGGTCATGCGGTGCTGGGCGATGTACAGGCAGAGAGCGTCACGCTTGGCGCGAGCCGTTTCGCTTTGCGCGAAGGCCTGGTTCATCTCATCACGGATGTGCTTGCGGATGGGAGAGCTGTCGTCGAGGCCTTCGTCGTAGCCGCAGGCGTTGAGCGCGGCCGACATCACGAAGACCGGTTCGGAGGGGATGAGTGAGATGGTGGGGCCGGCTGCTTCAACCAGCGTCGGGGTCTTTTCCTGCGCGTACATCTGCGAGGAGGACGAGCTCTGGCTGGAGGAGGAGCTGCTGGAGGGCTGGGCCACACCGTGGGCTGAGGAAAGGCCAGCGAAGAGAAAGAAAAGGGCGGCAACGAAAAGTGCCGAATGCTGCAATGGGCGCGGCGTCATGAAAGAAACCCTGACTGCAAGTCTATTTAGACGCAGAGGTGGGGTCAAACGACAGCGGGACAGGAGTCAGGACCGGGGAAGGGTATCCCCGGTCTGGCCCAGGTGATTGTCACGCGCAGGAGCTTGTCCTCCGAGCCTTGCCAGAGCCAAGCACAACTGCGCTGCATCTTTCCACGTCGCCAAAGGCCCTGCTAAACTATCAAATATCGCGAATAGGCGCGTAGCTCAGTTGGTTAGAGCGCTTCCTTGACACGGAAGAGGTCGTTGGTTCGAATCCAATCGTGCCTACCATTTTCCATTCCAGCTAGATTCTATCCGATCCCACCTCGTCCTAGACCCGTGCTAAAAATCGCTGAAAACACGTGATTTTCTCCTTCATTGCGTCCTAAATTGCTCCATTGCGCACCATTAAAGCCGATTTTCGGTGGGGGTATAATTGGGGGTACGAGATTCCGAAATTGGGGGTATTTCCAATTTTCGGGGAAATCGGGGGAATGAGCCGTGCCTCTTACCGATACTGAAATTCGGCGCTCCAAGCCCACGAGCAAGCCCTACAAGCTCTCTGACAGCGGCGGCCTACACCTTCTGGTCACTTCCTCCGGCGGAAAGCTCTGGCGCTGGAAATATCGCTTCGACGGTGCCGAGAAATTGATGTCGCTGGGTAGATACCCCGAAGTCGCGCTGGCGGATGCGCGCGTGCGGCGCGATGCCGCGAGGAAGAAGCTCGCTGGTGGAGTCGATCCAATGGCTGAGCGGATGGCAGAAAAGACAGCCGTCAAGGTTGCCACGGAACACACCTTCGAGAAGATCGGCGAGCTATGGCTCGAACACTGGAAGGGCAACAAAAGCGCGCGCCATTCGGAGACGACGCGGAATCGCCTTAAGGCAAACGTCTACCCGGTCCTGGGCGAACGGCCAATTGCGGAAGTGGAACCAATGGAGCTTGTTCAACTCGCAAAGGACATCGAGGCGCGAGGAGCGTCGGATATGGCGAAGCGGATTCTCCAGATCATCGGCATGGTCTGCCGGTTCGCAGTGGCCCACGGTTATAGCAAGCGCAACCCCGCCGCAGAGATTCGGCCCTCCGATATTCTCAAGCCGACGCGCAAGCAGAATCGAGCGCGGATCGATGCGAAAGAACTTCCGGCCCTGCTCCGCGCCATCGAATTGTACGACGGAAGGCCACTCACGCGGCTGGCTATCAAGCTAATGGCGCTTACCTTTGTCCGCACCAGTGAGCTTATCTGTGCGCGCTGGGAAGAATTCGATTTTGAAGCCCAGCGCTGGGCCATTCCCGCAGCACGGATGAAAATGAAATCACCACATATCGTGCCGCTGTCTTCTCAGGCCATCGAGGTTCTTGAGCTTTTGCGCACCATCTCTGGCAACAAGGCGCTGGTGTTTCCTGGCGAGCAGGCTTCGGAGAAGCCAATGTCCAATATGACAATTCTCAAGGCGCTTGAGCGCATGGGCTACAAGGGGCGAATGACCGGCCACGGCTTCCGAGGGGTTGCCTCTACGATTCTTCACGAGCAGGGGTACAATCACGACCACATCGAGCTTCAGCTTGCCCACGCGCCGCGCAACGAGGTCAGCGCCGCATATAACCATGCGCTCTACCTGGAGCCACGCACCAAAATGATGCAAGATTGGGCCGATTTCCTTGAGCAGACGCAGCGTGGCGGCAAGGTGTTGCCCTTTCGCGGCGCGGCATAGCGGATGCCTATTGAGCCGTCGGAAGGCCAGCGCTTTGACCCTTTAGCCGTCTGGCGACGGCTTCCGCAAATTCCTCTACGTCCGGCTGCTTTGATGGCCGTGCCGCACCCAATCCACGGATAATCTCGCCCTGCCTGTCAGTCGCCACGGAACCATAGCTCAGGAACGTTGTGAGCACCTGCTCATGCCCCAGGTTCTGGCTCCATGCCTTGTACTCTTCGGGAGTTTTGCAGACCTCTTGCCCAAGCCGCGCGAGCGTCTTCCGTAGGCTGTGGGGGTGAAAATAGGGCAACCCCGCCCGCTCGAATGCCTCTTGGAAGACCTTGCGAATCGGCCCGGCGTTGCTCCAGTGAGCTTTTCCCAATCCTGCCGCTTCAAACTGCCGCGTCTGCCCTACCACGATTCGCGTTGCCGGAAACAGCGGATCGTCAGTACCCCACAGGTTCTCTTCCCGTAGAAAGCCCACCCATTCCGCCACAATCTCCTGAATGCCATCGCCCACCGGGAAAAAGTACGTTGTAAAGGTCTTGCTGAATTTCGTCTTCACTTCGCGTGCATCCTGGGAGACGCACCCTTCCTTCATGTCCACATGCTTCAGCTTCATGGACGCGATGGCCGAATCCCGCGCGCCGGTCAAGAGCGTAAAGGCCACCAGCGCACGATCCCGGCGCTCAATCTCATTGCTGCCCGGCATCGTCTCAATCACGTGCCGCACCTGCTCCAGCGTCGGGGCCTTCCGCTCCCGCTGGGCTGTGGCGATCCGCGTATCTTTCTCCGACAGCTTGAAGTAGTCGGCGTCGGAATACTGAAGGTGCGCCTTGTACCCCGGCTGCCCGGCCAACCAGAAAAAGAATGACGTCAGTTGTCTTAGCGTTGCGTGCAGGGTCGCCTTGCTCAGCTTCTCCCCGGACCTCTGCCCCGTTTGTTCGGCCAAATGGCGCTTGAAGGCGACGGCCTGTTCAAAATGGAACGCCTTAAAGGGCCGATACCCCGTGTACTCCTCAAACCGGCTCAGGGCCTTCGCGGGCACGTCCAACGATTGCTCGCTGTGGCCCTTGGCTTCTTCCAGATAGATGAGGTATCTGCGCTTGATTCGCTCGTTTTCCGGGTTGTGTTTCGTCATGGTTTCTCACCCTTGGCTGAAGTCACTGTTTACGATGGGGGGATCAATCTCACTTACACGTCGCTCTGCCTCCGAAAAAGTGATGTCCAAATTCCCCTTAATCTCAGGCAGCTTTGCCCGGCTGGCACGCCGGTAGATCATCCCTTCGCAGTCCGGGCAAATGCCGATTAGGTTGCCGAGGCTCGCTGAAGTCGGCTGGTAGTCGGCCATATTTGCGGCGGGCCGCTTGGGCGCGCGGCACCGCACGCAGTAAATCTCACCGGGCTTGCAGGGTTGCTTGTTCTTTGTCCGGCGCGCATGGTGATAGGTGGCAAGGTCGCGGCCTAAAATGAGCGTGGGGCGCTTGGAGTCACAGCTTGGCAATCCATCCCTCAGCCACGCGCGCACGGTGTTCTTGTGTACGCAAAAAAGCCGGGCGGTCTCTTCCACGGTGTAGCTGCGATGGATTTTTACAAGCCGGTAATTGGGGCGGCGCTTGCGCATGGGGTTTGCCGTCCCGTCACTATGCCGCTGCCTTGCGGTCCGCTTCCAGCTTCGCCACCAGTTCCCGAATCTCCGCGTCCGGCTTTCCGGCGATCCGGGCCGCGTTCAGCGCCGCCACTTCATGAGCAGGCCAGCCGACGGCGCGACCGCCCAGGCTCACTGGATGCGTTAAGACTCCGTGCGCAATCCGCAGGTACACAGTGCTACGGGACAAGCCCGTGCTTTCTTTCACGGCAGGAAGCCGCAGGATGTGATGAGTCATGTTGAATTCTCCCTGAGCGATTCAGCGTCGCTCAGGATTCAACGGTAGAGATGACTACAGGAAGTCTCAACTTGCGAATGGCAGTTGGCGAGTAAGAGTTGAATTTAATGCTTGATTTATCTGGGTTTGCTGCGAGTCACCTTCACTCGCCGTCAGCGACTATGGCGAGTTGAGGCTGTGCCCTGAATGATCTGTTCTCGCTGCTGGTTACTCATTTGGTCATAAATCCGACGGAACTTGCTTTTCTGATCTTGAATCCGCTTGGCCCATTTTGGCTGGGTATATGCCTTCGCATAGGAACCGGGCCAAACATCCTCAATCCAACTTTGAGAAACTGGCGGCCTGTAACGATCCACGGTTTCACAATATTTCGGCCCTTCATCACGAGCCTGTAAGGCCGCAAATACGGCCTGCATGATCTTGAGTTTTCGACGGCCAGGAGGACGTCCCGGCTTAGCATTGGGCGCGCGTTCAGCCTGCGCCATTGGTGGAAGCTGATAGTCGATCGACTCGGGAGTACCGAGAGCAATCAGTTTCATACAGAACCTTGCCGACAACTCGGCAATCTTCTCTGAAACGAGACTCTGCGTTGTACCGACCGTCCCGCCATCGCTTACATATCCAGTCGGACGCCATGTGAAGCTCTGGTCTTTGTCCAGCCCTGTCTTTTGCATCCATTCCCGAACGCGGCCAAGCCAATCCTTAAATACAAGGTTGCTAGGCGCATAGCCGAGCTTTTGAGCAGCGATTGAACCCAGGTACTCAAACTCTTTCTGCAATGCCAAGTTTCCGCCAACAATCCATTCCTCGCCGACAGCGCCAGAAATCCATTCAGTCCTGGTGACTACCGCATACACGCTCTGACGCGGCAACACCTTCGCCTGTATTTCCTGGAATCTGATCTCTAATTCCTTCCAAGTAAAACCCGAGTGTGACTTGCCGACTTGCTCAGAAAACCGATTCCTGCCTTCAGTTGTGTCAGTTTGAGGAGCATCGAATTGATGAACCTCGAAAGCCCTATGAAGGTCGTCCACTGGCTTTGGCTTTTTGGCAAGTTCTACGGTTTTCTCATCAGCAAGCCGATCAATGTGCAGCTTAATGAGAATGGTGAAAAACTCCGCAAACGAATTCAGCCATCCTTTGGTCGTTTCGCGGTCTGCCCTCTTCCACTGGCGGGTTTCATCGAACGGCATATAGCGCGAAGGTCGCATCACGATCAACAGAGGCGCGCACCATGCTTTTCCCATGATGGCTTCGTCTGGATCGTCCCAATTTAGGTCAGTATCGAAATCAGGGGGATCACACACGGCCCTAATCCAGAACTTTGCCCTGTTTTCATAGATCTTGGCTAGCTCCAGCGTGAGATCGTGCGCCCATTGGATCGGCGGTTTTGCTAGCGAACCTTCGTGCGTGATGCCGATTTCAAGTAAGTCACGAAACACCCGAACGGCTTGGACCGCCAATCCTGCTTTATACAGCTCGAACATTGCATGAAAATATGCCGGTGCAGTCCCCGTCGCGATATGTTGCTCGCAAGATTGAGTCACGAGCGGCCCAACGATTCCCTTCAATTGCCCCAAGGCCTGCTTGTGCTCCCGGACTTCGGGCAACTTTTCTCCGGGGTGAAGCAAGCTGTAGCAAAATACCTCCGCCACCTTCCCGCATCGAAAATGCGCGTCGTCTAGTGACTTGCAGAGAGCTTCGACAGCGGAAACAAGTTCATCGGGAAGTGCACACTTGATTTTCTCTGGCAGCCTGCTCATCATCAAGGTATCTTCAACCGTCCGCTGCTCACGCGCCATTCGGAGTTCAGTGTGCTCTCGGACATAGTAGGATGTTGCTGTACTCAACGATAGCGCGTTTTGAGGAAGACCTGCGCCTGTATCTTTCTAGGTTGCAAAAAGAAGAGGCCATGCCCACCAGAACTCAACAATCGCCTGGAGCAGCTTTAATTCAGCGTCTTCAAGAGATTCTTCGCCGTTGCGAACTGACTGGGGAACGAGTGAACTTCCCTGGCGAGGGTGGCGAAAGGCGTTTCCGACTTTGGCTCGCTACGGAATTCTTGACTGATTTACTCGGCTGGCCAAGTACATCTGTCGTCCAAGGCGAACGGTTCGATTTGATTCTCCGCGATGAATCGGACTTGCCGATAGTTACCATTGAGACCAAGACGCCCTATCACAAGGCTTCTGCGAAAGAGCGCAAGGACTTCGAGAAAAGGCTTGCCGCGTTTCCAACGTTGCGATACGCGATCTTTACCAGCGGGAACGAATGGGAAAGATACGGAATTGAACACCGAGACGGCACTGCATCAGTGCTCGAACAAGCGCACTTTGAACTCTCGAATGTTGGGCCGCTTGTCGCAGACAGTTTTTTTGAGCCGCTCCGTTATCAAGGCAAGGTTCTCTTGCCTGTGGGGTATAGGTTCAGGGTCTCCAAGGATGAGCCATTCATTCAGACCGCATTGATGCGTTTGACCTCCGATTTGGAGGCCTCCATCGCCGAGCTAATGGCTTTCTTCAATGGTCTTTTCCACGGGTTGCGCGCAGGTTCTGCTGGTGAGGACGCGGAATCCGTTGCCAACGCTGTCTACTCTCGATGGAGTGACGAGTCTCTTCGCATTACACCCCAGAGGCTGGCCGCAGCGGTCTGCGAGACGTTACGTTCCGAGGGTGAAACCGCAAACACTCTGCTTGAATGCTTCAAGGCATACGGTTTTGAGGGGCCGACTGCGCAGCAGGTTGCGGAGATCATTTTAGGGATGTCTCCGCGCGCCAGATTGGACGAAGACAGGATAGCCAAAGTTTTGTGGCCTCTTTTTGAGCCGTACATCAGGCAACTTTGCGCGCAAACGGCGCACGTGCAATTGGCCAGAATCCTGCTTTACAGGGTCGGCGAAGACGAGGAGGTATTTGATCCTTATCTTAGCGGGGTGGCGCTGAGTAAGATTTTGTCCGCAGGGCAAACTGGCGTGCTCGGAAGGTCATTCCCTGCTACTGAGGCGATTGAATTCGTCCGCAGTCGGATGCAATCGTTTCTTCCCTCCGTCTATGTCCTGAGCGAATTTGACTGGTGGATGGTGAAGCCGGAATACCGGCCCGGCCTCACAAATGCGCAGAGAGCTTGGCTCCTGCCACGAGACCAAGAATTCGAGCATCTCAATTGCGCGATGCTCCAGCGGCTAAACCGATACTCATTCAAAGGAGTGGATGTAGATATTTGGCGCAATCTTTACGAGAATTACCTGCCTGAAGACGAACGCCAGCGCCTAGGCGGCTTCTACACCCCCGATGCGTTAGTCAACCTTGTGCTCGACCTGGCGGGTTATACAAGTGACGCGGAGGCGCTCTGCCAGCTTTCTTTTATCGATCCATCATGCGGCAGCGGAGCCTTTGTCACCACTGCCCTTGGCAGACTTCTCGCACATCTGGCTAAACCAATGCCCTGCCATCAGGAGCTATTTTCCAGGAATAAGTCCGCCCTTCAAAAGCTAGAGGAAACCCTCCGCATCGTTTCCAGGAATGCAAATGCCGTTGATCTCCATCCATTTGCCAGTTTCCTTACAACGCTCAACGTTCTTTTTGCGGTTCTGAATCTCTACGTTTTGGCCAGAAGAGACGATCCAGAGTTTGTGGTGGATCTCAACATATTTGCGTGGGACTCCCTGGAACCGCCAAGCGATCAACCTAGAGAACAAATGTCCATATTCGCGCGTATGAACTCCCGGATGCAGAGGACAGAAGTGGACTTCGAGCGTTATAAGCAAACGCTGCGAAACCAATTCGATCGGGTATTTGGTAACCCGCCTTGGGGCGGAGTACTCAAGGGGCCGCTGGCTCCTGTCTATGACGCCAATAAGAAGAAGACATTCAAAACGATTTACAAAAGCGCCGCACAGGGAAAGTACGATGTTTATGGCCTGTTCATGGAGCGCAGCCTCCAACTGCTCAAGGACGGCGGCGAGTTCGCGCTGATTACCCAGGGAACCTATTTGGAAAAGGAATGGGCCGCAGGCCTGAGAACGCTGCTTGCTTACAATTCGACTCTTTCGAGGATCGTCGATCTCAATCCGTTTGGGCATCTTTTCTTTAGGGCCATGAACGCGCCCTGCATTACGGTCACAAAGAAAACCCATCCTGCCGAGAAGTCGGAACTGATCGCCATTCTCTCCAAGCGGGAAGGTGAGTTGCCGGACAAGAATCCTGCGAAACGTCAGCAGTACGTGGCGCAGACCATCAATAGAATTGCAGCGTTAATCCAGGATTCCCACACAACAACCCAGCTTTCTTTTGCAGAAGGCGGCATTGTTTCGTGTGTTTTCGGCAGGGCTGCGTGACGTCGGGTAGGTTGCATTGTTACGTTCAGATATCCGTTGAGGTCGGGTGAGATTGAACGACAAGAGCAACAAGCCTATTCCAGAGCCCATCGTGCAGTTGCAACGCCAGTTGGATCAGTTTCGCAGTTCCCATGCGCATCGGGCTAGGATTCCAGAAGCGCTGTGGCGTGCGGCGGTAGAACTGGCGGGTCAGCATGGTCTGAATGCGGTAGCGCATCCGCTGCGCCTGGACTATATGGGACTGAAGCGCCGGCTCGGAGGCGTTACAGAGATCGCAGAAAAGAAAACGTCTCGAACGCCGGGATTCGTGGAATTGGTTGCGCCCTATGCGGCGGCCGGAGCGGAGTGCGTGATCGAGTTCGAGTCTCAGAGTGGCGGCAAGATGCGCATTCAGTGGAAGGGCTCCGGGGCGCCCGATTGGGGAAGCCTGCTTCGCGCCTGGCGGGAAGCGGAGCGATGATTCATATCACCGCGCAGATGCGCGTCCTGGCTGCGATCGAGGCCGTAGACGGACGCAAGGGTATCGATTCTCTTGTTCGCGTCTGCCAGGAGAAGCTTTCTGAGGATCCGATTGGCGGCTGTGTTTTCGTTTTCAGAAGCCGCAGAGGGACGTCGATACGCGTACTTACGTATGACGGTCAGGGATACTGGCTGGCGCAAAAGCGTCTTTCCCACGGAAAATTCCGGTGGTGGCCGGAATCGAACTCACCGGCCAAGGCGCTGGAGGCTTATGAGGCGCAGTTGCTAATGGCAGCCGGCGATGTATCGCGGGTGCGCGCCGCGCCGATGTGGCGGCGAGTGAACGCCGTCGCGTAAGGCCGCATTTTTCCCTTGCGTTCCAAAAAAGACCGCTTCATACTGCTGGGCAATGAGCCAGTTCCGATATCGCGGGCGGGAGATCGGCGCGGAAGACATCCTATATATACGTGCGCTGATCGAGCGCCACACCGGGGAGAGCCGCCGCAAGCTGTCGGTCCGTCTGTGCGAAGCCTGGCAGTGGCGCCAGGCGAATGGCGCGTTGCGCGACATGGTGTGCCGAGGCATGCTGCTTATGCTGGAGCGGGCCGGCCAGATCACGCTACAGCCGGTCAATTACGTGCGGCATAATCCGCTTGCACACAGAGCCCGGCCGGAGCCGGTGCTGATCGATAAGACACCCATCGAAGATCGCTTGCGCAAACTGCAGCCGCTCGAGTTCGAGCAGGTGCGGCGGACCGCGCAGGAGCCGCTGTTCAACAGCCTGATGGAGGAACATCACTATCTGGGCTATGAACAGCCGGTTGGCGAACACCTGAAATATCTGGTGTGGGCAGGAGGTCGGCCCATCGCTTGCCTGGCCTGGTCATCGGCGCCGCGCCACCTGGCCAGCCGCGACCACTACATCGGCTGGGATGCCGCGACGCGGCGCAGCCGCATCCATTTTATCGCCTACAACACGCGCTTCCTGATCCTGCCATGGGTGCGCGTGGAGCATCTGGCCTCGCACATCCTGGGGCGCATGGCGGCGCGGATCTCTGAGGACTGGGAGAAACTGTACGGGCATCCGATTTACTTCCTGGAGACGTTCGTCGATCCGGAGCGTTTTCGCGGGACCTGTTATCGGGCGGCTAACTGGGTGCTGCTGGGTCGGACGACGGGTCGGGGCAAGCAATCGAACAGCTATGTTCCGAACCGGTCGATCAAGGAGGTTCTGGGCTATCCGCTGACCAGGCGGTTCCGCGAACTGCTGGGCGGTGCCGTGTGAAGCAGACCCGGCGCCGCATCGATGTGAACCTGGAGGAACTGGACCGGGTGCTGGATGGAGCACGTCAGGCACCGCTGAGCGAAGAAGATCATCACAAGCTGCGGGAGGCGCTGCATGCCCTGGCGGCGATGTTGGTGCGGCCGCGCAACACGGAGAAAACCAGTTCGGTAGTGGAGAAGCCCGAAGACGAAGCGGGCGCCAGTGGAAAGCAGCCGGACCCAGATGCGCCTTCGCCACCGGGACACGGCCGCAACGGAGCCGAGGCCTTCCGTGGCGCTCGAAGAGTGGAGATCAAGCACCAGACGTTGACCCACGGCGATCGCTGCCCGGAGTGCGGGAAAGGCAATGTATACGGGCAGAAGGAGCCGAAGGTGCTGGTACGGTTCGTGGGCCAAGCGCCGTTGGCGGCTACGCTCTACTCACTCGAACGGTTGCGTTGCGGCGCCTGTGGACAGGTGTTCACGGCGCAGTCGCCCGAAGGCATGGGCGAGGATAAGTACGATGAATCGGCCGCGGCCATGATCGCTCAGCTCAAGTACGGCAGCGGTACGCCGTTCAACCGGTTGGAGCAACTGGAAAAGCAGTTGGGCATTCCCTTGCCGGCGGCTACGCAGTGGGAGATCGTCGAGAAAGCCGCGCGGCCGATCAAGCCGGCGCGTGACGAGCTGATCCGCCAGGCGGCGCAAGGCGAGGTGGTCCACAATGACGACACCAGCATGCGCGTGCTGCGCCTCGAGCGCGATCCATCGGACGAGCGCACCGGTGTGTTTACCAGCGGGATCGTGTCCACTTGCGAGGGACGGAAGATCGCGTTGTACTTCACCGGATCCAAACATGCCGGCGAAAACCTTGCCGACGTGCTGAAACAGCGCAGCTCAGAACGGCCTGGCCCGATTCAGATGTGCGATGCACTATCGCGCAATGTGCCCCGTCTCGCTGCGGGGACGGAGATCCTTCTGGCCAACTGTCTGGCGCATGGACGCAGGCAGTTCGTTGAGGTGGCGGAGAACTTCCCCGCCGAATGTCGCTACGTGCTGGAGATGCTTGGCCAGGTGTACGGCTACGATGCCGAAGCACGGGATCTCGGGCTGACGCCGGACCAGCGGCTGCATCTCCATCAGGAACGCAGCGCACCTGTGATGGACAAGCTGCATGTCTGGCTCGAGTTGCAGTTGGCCGAACGCCGAACCGAGCCTAACTCTGGGCTCGGCCAGGCAATCAGCTATCTGCTGCGGCACTGGCTGCCTCTGACGTTGTTCCTCCGCCAGGCCGGGGCCCCACTGGATAACAACATAGTAGAAAGGGCCTTGAAGCGAGCGGTTCTTCATCGCAAGAACGCCTTGTACTATCGCACCCTGAACGGTGCCGAGGTCGGGGATCTGTTCATGAGCCTGATCCACACCTGCCAGTTGTGTGGCGCCAACTCCTTCGACTACCTGGTCGAGTTACAACGCCACTCCCAGGAACTCGCCGCCTGCCCCGCGGAATGGATGCCATGGTACTATCGCGAGACTCTGGCGAGAACCGCTTCGCTCCCCGATTCGGCCGAGCTATGATGAATCCCTGATGGCCGAAAAGGATAGTCTGCGGCCATGACTGGGGAGCCTCATGGAATGCCTTTAAAACAACGGTCCGGCATCAGGAAATCCGGCAAGGTTTTCGGCCAGGGGCAAAAGAACGCCAAAATGGTTCGCGCCGGTCTCTATGCCCGCGTCTCCACGCAGGATCAGCAGACGCTGCCCATGCAAAACCGCGCTATGCGCGAATATGCCGCACGGCGTGGCTGGAGCATCGCCATGCAAGTGAAGGAAGTCGGATCCGGTGCGACCCAGCGCCAGTTGCGGGAGAAGCTGCTGGAAGCTGCGCGGCGCCGGGAGATCGATGTCGTGCTGGTGTGGCGGCTCGATCGCTGGGGAAGATCGGTAACCGACCTGCTCGCGACTCTGCAGGAACTGGAGCATCTCGGCGTCGGCTTCGTATCGCTCACCGAGGCCCTGGACCTGACCACTCCGGCGGGTCGTGCAATGGCCGCGCTGCTGGCCGTTTTTGCCGCCTTCGAGCGCGAACTCCTCGGGGAGCGCGTGCGGGCCGGTCTCGCTCATGCCCGCCAGAACGGTAAGCGGTTGGGCCGACCCTTAACCGTTGGACTTCGTGCCGGCCAAGTCCGTAAGCTTCATCGCTCCGGCCTCAGCAAGTCTGAAATCTCCCGCCGCCTCAAAATCGGTCGAACCTCGGTTCGTCGTATCCTGGACAGGAGAACTAAAGCATGAACAGCGCCCCCATAGAGTTCCACAAAATCTGGATCGACCAATGCGCGGCAACCGAAGGTATCAGCGAGAAGTTCGGCCTGGAGAACGCGCTGAACTATCTGATCGGCGAGAAACTCTTCTCCTTCCTGCACGCGGCCGAGCGCGATCCTCTGTTCGCTGCCGAGGTGCCTGCCTTCATCGGTAAAATCCAACGGCTGTTTACATCACAGGAGATCCGTGACTACCTCGATCACCTGGAACGAACCAGATATCTCGCGCCTCAAGAGGTTGACCTTGAATCGGAACCCGACGAAGACCTTGAAGAAGCTGAAGTCTGGCTGGAAAACCCCGTAATGGGCGCGGAAGAGTTGCTGCGCTTCGCCCGTGTCCGTCAACTCCTTCAGTCATAGAGAGCCATGGCAAAATCAAAGCGCGATCCCGTCCGCGAGGAGCGCATCCATGAGGAAATCATCGTGGATGCATATGGGCCCGAGGAGCAGGCCATGGGCTGGTACTACTATCTGGAAGACAAGATCCGCTTCCCGTTCAAGGCAAAATGCGCCATTTCCAAAGTAATCTCTCCCTTGCGAAAGGGCGAATCTGTAGACGTTCTGGGTCTGGCGCCTGAAGATACATGCTCGACCGACATGCTCGTGCTGATCCACTGGCAGAGCCGAAACATGGCTGTCCCGCTCTCTCAACTAACTGCCATTAGCCCGGATGAATCGACCTGCGAAGCTATCAAAGACTGGCATTACTGGGTGGCCCAGGGGTACTGCTTCTGATCTACATACCGGGAATGTTGGCATATGATTCGTTCCCCAACGAGTAAGAATCTGAACGCTCATGACGAAACGAGCTCCACGATCGCAGCCCAAATGGACAGATGTTAAGGCAAAGCTCACCAGCCTTGACCGGATAGGATTAATCGGCCTAGTTCAGGATCTTTATGCCGCCCACAAGGATAATCAGATCTTCCTTCACACCCGCTTTGGCTTGGGCGAGGACGTTCTTAAGCCCTACAAAGAAACACTTGACCGCTGGCTCTGGCCAGACCCGTTGCGCAACCAGGATGTTTCCGTTGCAAAAGCGAAACAGGCCGTTTCCAGTTACAGAAAGGCGGTTGGCGAACCTGCCGGACTCGCAGAGCTAATGGTGTTTTTTTGCGAAAGTGCTGCTGGCTTCTCCAACGATGTCGGCTACCAGGATG
This sequence comes from uncultured Acidobacteriaceae bacterium, assembly GCA_963751285.1. GTDB lineage: Bacteria > Acidobacteriota > Terriglobia > Terriglobales > Acidobacteriaceae > Telmatobacter. The sequence continues at coordinate 227,827 of CAVVUE010000032.1, forward strand.
AAGGCTACTTCGATGCTCTGGTCAACATGTTCGAACAGGCCCTCAAGGCCGCTTGTCAGCTATCTAAGGGCGACCGCGACTCCCTAATCGTCCGGCTTGACCGTGTGCGCACCATCAGCCACAATCTGGGCTATGGCGTCGGCGATGATATGGACTCCCTGCTCGCCAATAATAGCGGGACCTGACCGCCCTTCGGCAGTTGGTTCACATGCTGCGCATCCTTGCCGAAAACTCACTTTGCGTTGAACGACGACCCACACTGGCTCAGCATTCAAGTTGAAAACTTCGATGATGGGGGATCAATACTGCGCAGCTTTCTCCACAAGTCTCTGGCCCTTATCGCGCCGCGAATGGTATTCGATTCTGAATTGATTGCTCGGCTTGATTACGGGATGAAGATTCCATACTTCATGATGGACACCCCTCTGGTGCTTTATGCAGTCTCAAGGGGAGATCCCGAGCAGAAGCTCGCAAATCTCAAGAAATGGAAGAGCGCGTACTTCATGAACCCTGCTGAGGAACTGACCGTCGATCGATTTCTCAAAGGGGATCCAGCGGCGAACCCTCTTCAGTATTGGCTGCTGAGAAACACTTCTTATGCCCTGCTGCGTCTTGAGTGTCAGCTGTCCGGACCTGCTGTCAACGCAGCGTTGCCTCCGGGAATCGCCCTTTCTGACGTTTGGGAGCGCGTGCAGAAGCATCCACTGGTCTCACCGTGCATAGAACTGCAGCGCCCAACCGAAAGGAAATCAAATGGCTAGTGATGACAAGCGACTGATCGAGGTCGCATTCCCACTCAAACAAACGTCACTCGATTCGGTTCACGAAAAGAACATGCGCCACGGTCATATCTCAACTCTACACATCTGGCCGGCAAGGCGACCTCTTGCGGCATCGCGAGCTGCTTTAATTGCGACACTCTTGCAAGATTCTGGCAACAAAGAAGAGCGGGCGCAGGTTTTGGACAGACTTGCAGGCAAAATTGTCGATGTATTAAAGAAGAAGAAACTCCCCAGTGGCAAGATTGCTGAACAAGTTGTTCAGGAGACCGTAGGAGGAGTACTTCATTGGGGCCGAGAGGCAAGTCCCGATCTTGAGTGGTTTCGAACGAAGATACGCGAGTCTGTCGGTGGGCGCGCACCTAGAGTGTTGGACCCCTTTGCGGGGGGTGGTGCAATTCCACTCGAAGCTATGAGGCTCGGCTGCGAGGTTACGGCTGTTGATCTAAACCCCATTGCTAACCTGATCCTGAAGTGTACCCTTGAATACCCTCAGCAACTTGCTGGTCAGCATCGACCCTTACCTGATTTCGCCTTGCAGTCTGCCGAGTTTATGGAGCAGTTCTTCAAGGGAGCTGGCAAACTCACAAAGAAGCAGCTCGAGCGCAACCTAAAAGCCGTTCAAGATCGGCTTTTCCCAGCTGCTGATGTTGACATTGCATGGCATGTACGGGCGTGGGGTTGGTGGGTGCTGCAGAAATCTGCACTCAAGCTAGATGCCTTCTATCCGACGATCAATTCCAGCCCCACGGTCGCCTATCTGTGGGCTAGAACAGTGAGATGCAAGAGTTGCCGAGCGACTATCCCTCTCCTGAAGACGAAGTGGCTTTGCAAGAAAGACAACAAGAGGGTCTTGCTCACGATGAGTCCAAAGCCTGACAGGACAGGCGTTGAGTTTGGTGTCGATCCCGATGTTCAAGAAAGCGGTGGCAACGCGGCCCAGCGACGCGAACAAGACAAGCGGCTTGGGGCAGGTACGATGTCCCGATCAGGGGTGTCGTGCCCATGCTGCACCGGCACTATCATGACCATGGAGGAGATTCGTGCCGAAGGGGTGGCAGGCAAACTCGGCGTAGTTATGACCGCGGTCGTGGTAGATGGGGAAAAAACCAAGGAGTATAGGCCTCCTACAAGCGCAGACATAGAGAGTGCAGAGAGCGCAACACATGCGCTTGATGAAGTATATTCGCAGATTCCACACGGTAGATTAACAGAGCCGATTAAACCGGCGAGTTCACGATCAATCTCTTGTGATCTTTATGGGGTTGACAACTTCGCAAAGGCGTTCACAGACCGCCAACAGCTCTCGCTAGGCACGCTCATCGTGGCAACACGTGCTGCCAGAGATGAGGCTTTGGCTCAAGGTTATCCCGCTGAGTGGGCTAATGCGATCTTCGACTACCTGTGCGTTGTGGTTGACCGCGTCGCCGACCGATCAAGCGTATTTTGTCGGTGGGATATCGGCTACACCAAAGTCAATAACACATTCTCACGATTTTCTCTTCCGATGTTATGGGACTTCTGCGAAGCGAATCCTATTTCAGACGTCACTGGTGGTTATTCCGGCGCGGTTGAATGGGTAGCACAAGTCGTAGAGCATTGCACAAACGCGGAAAGGGAGGCTCCTCCTGCGAAGATCATTTGTGGATCTGCAACCGACGACGTCGCGGGCGGCGATTATGATCTAGTGCTAACTGATCCGCCATACTATCAGGCAATTTCTTATGCAGACTTGTCTGATTTCTTCTATATCTGGCAGAAGCGCCTACGCTCAGAGGATTCCTCTTTCTCTGAAAACCTGTCTCCGAAGGAGAAGGAGGCTGTTCAGCATATTCGGTCTGACAAGAATCGAACGGTTGAAAAGGCGAAGTATGAGTCCCGCATGAGTGAGGCATTCTCTAGGGCCCACGACGCCCTCAGAGATGACGGACTTTTGGGAATTGTTTTTGCCCACAAGGATCCCGAGGCGTGGGAAACACTAGCAGCTGCTATGATACGCAACGGCTTCGTCGTTACAGCGTCATGGCCAATCCAAACTGAAATGGGCAACAGGGGCAGAGCGCAGTCGTCAGCCGCCCTCGCCTCTTCTCTTTGGCTAATTTGCGAAAAGCGACCTTCTTCCGCGAGGCTGGGATGGGACAGCACTGTTCTGGATGAGATGCGCGAACGTATCCAAACTCGCCTTCGCGAATACTGGGACGCTGGCATTCGTGGACCGGACTTTGTATGGGCCGCAACCGGTCCCGCACTTGAAATATACAGTAAACATCCCATCGTCAAAAAAGCGAACTCGCCTGGGGAGATTCTAGCGGTATCGGAGTTCCTGGGACATGTTCGGCGATTCGTCGTGGAGTTCATTGTGGGTCAGGTGTTGACTATGAGCGGAGGGGCTGAATCGGTAGGCGGCTTGGATGACTTGACCACATATTACATTCTTCATCGTTATGATTTTGGGTTCGATGAGGCGCCCATCGGGGCATGTATTCTCTACGCCATATCTTGTGGACTCAATGACCGTGACCTTTGTGATCGATACGAACTACTGTCTCGGTTAGGCAGCGACGAGGAGGAGGGCACCGATGATGGCGAGGACGGCGCTGAGGACGAAGGGGAATTGTCAGCAGGCGCGAAGGTCAAACTTAAGGCGTGGAATCAGCGACTCCGAAAGACACTCGGTGAGGAGTTGGATGGACGAGCTGCTCCTTTGATTGACCAGATACATAAAGTAATGCACCTTTGGCGCGCTGGTAATGTCGTCAAAGTGAATGATTACCTGGATGCTCGAGCCCTGCACCGCAACAGCATTTTCGGTCAATTACTGCAGGCATTAATTGAACTTTCACCAATCGGTAGCGAAGAGAGGTCAATCCTGGAAAGTGTAAGCAATCACGTTATGGCCCGCGGCGTTGCATATGACGACAGACAGATGCCGTTGGAAAGCTAGGAGAGGAAGTTCAAGATGAACAAATTGGCATGGACACCGTGGCACCAAATCGTTAAATTGCGGGATGACATCAAGTCGGGCGAGTTGTCGATGGCTACGTTCGCCGCGGACCTCTATGACGTAGTGATGGGCCAGGCGAAGCCTGTCTACCAGATGCCTTCGGAGTTCTTCGCGCTCACCTATCCGACCTTCAACCTGCGAGAGCTAGCAAAGGACGTCTGCATCCGCCTTGCGGGGAAGAATGACAAAGCCGTGCGTCAACTGGAGCTGACCTACGGAGGCGGCAAGACGCACACACTGATCACCCTCTATCACCTTGTAGCAGAGCCGTCCTCATTGCCTGACCTCCCGGCCGTGAAGGAGTTTGTGCAACACATCGGGATAACGCCACCGAAAGCACGTATTGCTGTTCTCCCGTTCGACAAGCTCGATCCGGAGAAGGGAATGGAGGTAAAGGGACCCGTCGGCGAGAAGCGGTGGCTGCGGAACCCTTGGAGCGTCCTCGCATACCAGATCGGCGGCGATGCCGGGCTTAAGCTCCTTCACGCCGAGGGCAAAGCAGAAGAACGCGAGAGTGCACCTGCCGAGAATCTGATGGTCGACTTGCTTGCCCTACCAGGCAAGAACGGCCTAGCCACGCTGCTGCTGATCGACGAGGTACTGATGTATGCACGCGGCAAGATTGGCATCGATCCGTCTTGGCGAGGGAAATTGGTCGACTTTTTCCAGTACCTTACGCAGGCAGCCACGAAGGTCGATCGCTGCGCAGTCGTGGCATCGTTGCTGGCAACCGATCCATCCAAGAGCGATACCCTTGGCAAGGAGCTCACCAATGAACTGTATGCGATCTTCCGGCGACAGAAAGAAGAGGGCGTCCAACCAGTTCAAAAGGAAGACGTAGCAGAGGTTCTACGCCGCCGCTTCTTCACGCCCGATTCTATCCGTGATCGCGAGGCCTTCCGATCCCATGTGGTAGCCGCACTGAAGGGCATCAGCGCGTTGGACGAACAAACCTCGAAAGAAGGTAAAAGCGCGGAGGAAAGGTTCTTGAAGAGCTACCCCTTCCATCCTGATCTGACTGATATCTTCTACACGAAGTGGACTAATTTGGAGAGCTTCCAGCGCACGCGTGGAATCCTGCGCACTTTTGCACTGGCCCTTCGAGACTCTGAGAAGGTGGATGAGTCACCACTGGTATCGACGAACGCATTTCTCTTTCAGTCCGATGCAGATTCGATTTCGGAGTCAGCGCGTGAACTTACCGGAGTTGCGACCAGTGAAGAGTACGAGGGTAAGAAGCAGGAATGGAGTGCCATTCTTCAGGGCGAACTTAACAAAGCGAAGCAAATCCAGCAGATGTATCCGGGCTTACGGCACCGGGAAGTGGAGCAGGCAGTCTTCGCTACTTTCGTGCATTCGCAGCCCATTGGGCAGAAAGCTGTGTTGAGGGAGATTTACAGCTTGGTCGGGCACACGAGGCCAGACAGGATTGAGTTAGACAAAGCACTCCGACGCTGGACTGAGGTGTCTTGGTTCCTCGACGAGGGCGCAATCGCAGACGCTGAACTGGGTGGCGACGGCAAGAAGGGGCTGCCAAAGAACTGGCGCCTCGGGTCGCGGCCGAACTTGCGGCAGATGCATAGCGCCGCGTGCGACAACGTGATCCCCGAGGTCGTCGAAGCGAAACTCCTTGACGAGATTCAGAAGGTCAAGAGTCTCACGGCTGGCGCGGCAGCGGTCGTCGGCAAAGTCCACAATCTACCCGAGAAGCCCAAAGACATCGAAGATGACGGCGAGTTCCACTACAGCGTCCTCGGTCCAAAGGCCGCATCGGACTCTGGAAAGCCCAGTGCAGAGGCCCGACGATTCATCGACGAGAAGGCCGGGGGCGATTCTCCGCGAATATATCGCAACGCAGTCGTCCTGGCGGTGCCATCGCGCGATGGACTGGATGTGGTCCGAAACGCGATCAAAGAGTACCTGGGGTGGGAGGAAGTGACCGCGCAATTGAAGGATCAGGAACTCGATCCAACGCGCACCGAGCTACTGTCAATGAATCGAGACGCCGCCCGGAAACGGATTCCGGAAGCCATCCAGCAAGCCTACTGCATTGTCTTGGCAGTTTCGGACAAGAACGAAGTTCAGGCTTTCAAGCTGTCGGTCGACAATCGGCCGCTGTTCCAAATCATCAAAGAAGACTCGCGCTCCCGTATTCAGGACACCGCCATCAGCGCTGAGGCCATGCTTCCGGGCGGTCCATACGATCAGTGGCGTGAAGGGGAGACTGCGCACCGTGTAAAGGACTTGGTAAACGCATTCGCCCAGCGGCCACAACTTCCCAAAATGCTCAATCGGAAGGCTATTTTGGACACGATCATCGATGGTTGTGTGAATGGGGCTTTCGTATTGAAGCTCACGCGCCCGGATAAGTCCATTCGCACGTTCTGGCGTCAGATGCCCGACGACGTCGCCATCAAGGACTCCAGTCTTGAGGTCGTGCTCCCCGCAGCAGCGGAACTCACCGGGGTTTCGCCCGGACTGTTGTCGCCGCAGATTCTCCCGTCGCTGTGGGATGGCCAGTCGATCACGGTCAAGGACGTCCTTGACTACTTTGCTGGCGGCAAGATCGTGAAGGTCAAACGCGAAGGCTATGAGGAACCAATTGCGATCCCCAAGGCAGGAAAAGCGGTCATCGAATCTGCCATTGAGGCTGCAGTGAAAGAGGGACGACTGTGGTTCACCAGTGGCCTAGCTAGCGTCTTTGCTGAGGAGATTCCCACCGGTCTTTTGAACAACGATGCTCAGATCCAGTCGCCGCCCGAGGCAATTTCACCGATGGCGATCGTTCCCGACGTTCTCACAGATGCGTGGAGCAACGGGACGGCAACGGCCCTCTCAATCTCCGTTGCATTGTCGAAGAAGGCTGGCAAGCCGTTGCCTTGGGCGCCTGTCAGGGATGCGATTGATGGAGCGATTCGCACACGCATTCTCGAGCGGACCGAGGACTCTGGTGCCTGGCCCACTGACTACTCAAACTCGAAGAACGTGAGACTGCGGCGCCCGCTGGACGTTTCACTGCCGACCCCACTGCCACCGCCTCCGCCTAAGCCCGGCGTCCTGGTGGCTAAGGCTGAACTAAGGTCAAACCAAATCCAAGACCTTGCGGATCAGATCAGCGATATCACGCTGGCCGCCGCAGGACTGGATCTCAAGTTCAACGTGCAGGTCGAGGTTTCTGGAGCGACTTCGGGTTCAGCGCAGGCTATTGCAAAGTTAAATCAACTTTTGGGGAAGATCGCGAAGGATTTCAAGCTTGAATAGTTGAGATCTGTATCGGGGATGAACAAGATGGCCGTGTACCTTCGGGAGACCACTATAGTCCAAGGCACTTTCTTAGCCGAATTCCGAAACTCACTTGCTTCAGTATGGAATTGCCACCTGTCGCGAGGCCAACTCCTACCTGCGACACCGTAGAACGGGAGTTGAAGTTGGCCAGCGAGAAGCCGACTTCACAGGACTAAGCGGAGCACATCAGCCCTTCATTTCTACCCACAGGTGCCGAAGCCGGATCTTCGGTGAAACCGCGGAAGTATTGCGCTCGTGCACAGAAGATAAGTCAGCTACGCGCAGAACAGAATTACTTTTGAAGTCCACGAGCTGCTCACTTATGGACCAGCTCTCCCCAGGGCTGCTGTTGTTCGTCACTTCATCCCGAATCCATTGATTGATTCTCAATAACCAGTCCCCGGCCCCGTCTTGCTGGATGTACCCGATCATCGCAGCAGTTTTCTGTCGAACGCCGTGCAACGCGAGCTTGAATCTTTGGATTCCTCCCGACTTCTGTGGCCCGCCGGTGACATATTCCCTGTCGCGGTTGGATCCTGGCGCTGGCAGGCGCTTCCCCTCAAACACAAGGAACGAGTCATAGATCGTGTGATAGGTTTGGCCGACAAAGCCCTTGCCTTTGGGGAGCGCCGAAATATCGACGCGGCGGGTTCCGGTCTGCTTCTCCTCGTGGTGAAACTGGACCATAGGGAACCGATTTGAAGCAGCGACGTTCAGGTACTTGCAGAGCTGCGCGTTGAGGCGTTCTTCTGCCTCCTCGGGGCTGCGATCAGGGTCGTCACGCCATCCGGCGAGTTCTGAAAGGACGAACTCTACTGTGCGATCGACGAGCGCCACGGTCGGCCCCGCAGAGATCCGTCCTCGACTCGGTTCGCTTAAGGAGGGGGCTTCTGGCATCAATAGCCCTGCCTTTGGAGATCCACCAGTGTCTCGTCAGCATCGCGAATTGCGGTCGATGCGATCCAATAGCGCAAGCGGTCCGGTTTCACCATAATGATTGTGTTGCGGTCGTAGAAGCGGAGGATTCGGACGGTGCGCAGAGCGTCGCCGTGCTCGCGATAGATGACTTCTTGGAGTTGGCCACTCCAGTCCGGCGGCCAGTCCAAATCGGACTTATCACCAAAACAGAATGCTTGGAACGCGAGACCGTCACGCAGACCTGATTCGCTGGCTCGGAGGTTGGAATAAATGCTCCCCAGCATCTTAATGAAGACCTTGGAAAATGTTTGGAGATGATTCTCTGTGACCTGCTCCTTGAGTAGCCGCGAAGTTTGTCCAAGGCGGATGAAGTCACTAGTGTACTCAACGACGTCTTCGCAGAGGCCCTTTTCCCACCAACTCATCCTCCATCTGCCCCCTCCTTCGGGCCAAGGTAATACGTCAAGGTCCCGCTTCAGAATCGATGTTGCTTTGCCCGAGAGTGCGCGGGTTCCAAAAATTGCGCAAAATGCTCGGAGAGTCTCTCGATTAGCGATGAATTGTTCATAGAACTCGCGGAGTTGTTTTTCCTCAGCCTTGGGAGCGTGTATCCCAACGATCTGGTGTCTGTAGGCAAGGAAATCCTTGGTCACGAAGTCACAGGGAAGTGAGTCTGTTTCCTTGATTAGAACGAGGGGAGCGCTATAGCGGGCTTCGGTGTATGCAGAGCGAAACTCCTTTGCCTCCACGATGCCTATTTGCGAATAATCGATTCCGCTGTCGTTGAATGCGTTCGTTGGTAGGAACGGCTTGCCCGTCAACCAGGGGGCAGTTTGCCGACTTCCAGTTTTGGCGAGAACGAATCCCTCGCCATAGTCCCAGCGTTTCTTCTTCAAGAACTGGCGCATTTTTGGCATCGTTACCATGCGCGCTGCGAGGCTCTGCAGCCGGCCGCCCCCCAGCAGATTTGCCCGCCACGTCCATGGATGCGTCTCTGCGGTCTCTTGCGGCACGACATTCCGGTCGTAATGATCGAGTTCGAACGCAATTCGCTCCTTGATGCTGAAGGTGCGGCGGAATGTCAAATGGAGAATACGGTGGTCTGGCTCGGGCTTGCGCTTCGTGCATAGCAGCGCGATCGTTTTCGAGTCGGCTCCGTCGTAAAGACCGCGAATCGAGGTGAAATCTAGTACTGCTTCCAGCTGGTTCTCAGAGATGAAGACTTTCTGGAAATTGCGGGCCTTGTCGTTATATAGAAAGCCGTGGGGCTGAATGAGGCACAGTCGTCCGTCATCGTTTAAGAGAGATGTTGCCTGCTCAGCGATAAAGTACGCCATCTGGTTGTCTGGGATCGCGGCAGAGCGCTTTTGCTGCTCGCGAAGCTTTAGCGCCGCCTGGTTCAGCTTGGAAAGGAAGGGCGGGTTCCCCACAACAACGGAGAAGCTGTTCTCTTTGGAAGTCCCATGGGATGACTTGAGCCACTCGGAAAAATCACAGTTCTGAAGATTGGCCCCTACTAGCTTATCGAAGCGCAGTTTTTCCCAGATCACATTGGGCTGAAGCGCATCGCAGACAGCGAGCGCGAGGCTGAATGCCGTGAGGTGAACGGCTTCTTCCTGCAGTTCAATCCCGAAGATGCTCCGCTTGAGAATCCGCTTCAGAGTTGTGACATCAGGCTTCCCCCAACCGTTTTTGCTCTGCCATAAGTGAACGAGCCGGCGGAAGGCTCCGACGAGAAAGATTCCCGAACCGCATGTTGGGTCTAGAACGCGTTCCTGCCCAGTCAAATGCTCGTAAGGCATCACGTAGTCGAGCATCAAGTTGGCGACCATGGGGGGTGTGAATACGGCGCCCTTACCCTTTTGGGCAAAATGTTGGTAGAGGTGGCTGAGAACCTCCACGGGAATATAACGAAACGAAAACTGCTCCCACAAATAGCGCTGGGCACCCAGCGTCTTTGCCTCAACGAGTTCTGCGAAGCGGCGCAAGTCGGCAATGGTTAGCCGGTTGCCAGTCTCCGGCAGTTCAAAAACGTCACCGTTGAATTTTCTCTCCAACTCTGCCAGCAGCTGGCGGATAGTGTCAGGCGATCCCTGGTGCAACAGATCGTTGAAGGAATTTGCGCCTGAATGGAATTGATTGAACCATCCGTCGGGGAAGACGCGGCGATCCTCCAAGTATTTGATGAGAACGGTCAGGAGTAGCAGCCGGCGGAGAACTGGATGCTCGTGCCCCTCGATCTCCTTGTCAGTCTCAACGACTGCCCGAATGAGTTGCTGGTGTGCAGCTTTATCGGACTGGGCAAGCGCTGAGTTTTCCGGGTCATCCCAGAATGTGCCGTCACTCAGACGATATGCGGAGAAACGGCTAGATCTGTCTTCGAGAGCAAGTAAGACCCGCCTCGCTACGTCAATTCTCTCCGCCGGATCATACTCGATTCTCGAATCCTTCCAGAAGTCGGGGCCACGAGCGCAACTGAGGACGTCGACTCGCGTCTCCCAGCCAACATAGAGCAACGGAGAGCAGCCATTGAGCCAAAGCCTCTTATGGATCTCAGCCAACTGCGCTTCGTCGAGGCGATCTCCGGTGTTGTCGATGACGCAGGCAGCCGCTTGCGAGGACCTACCGTCCGAGAATCGGCGGAAGAAAACGTAATCAATTCCCCCGATGTCAGCAGCCTGCCGAATTGCACACTGTTCTTCGATCCTATCCAACACCACATCGCCATTGACTGCGACGAGTCCTGGGAGGGACCCGGTTGGCGTGAAATGAAGCGATTCGAGACCTGTCTTCATACGCTTAGAAACCGGATGACGGCTCGTGCAACGCCCTGGATCGAAAGACCAATCGCCGGGACGAGATCCGGGTAGAGCGGGTTTTCTGCCCGCAGCCACGTCTCTCCATTCCGCCGTACGAGAGTTTTGAGCGTCGATTCATTATCGATGATGGCGGCGACGATCTCGCCGTTCCGGGGCGATTGTTCCTGTTCGACGAGCACAATGTCACCATCGAGAATCTGACGCCCAGTCATGGAGTCACCGCGAACTCGGAGAGCAAATGCTTTCGAGCGGTCGCGGATGCCAAATACTGTTGGATCGATTGGCAGACGGGCCTCGAGCTCTAACGGCGAGTCGCTCGGATACCCGGCGGAAATCCGCCCCAATAGCGGAACACCCGACGATTTGCTCGTCAACCTGATGCCTCGTGCCTGGCCCCGTTCCCGAATCACGTAACCCTTTCGCTCAAGTGCTGCAACATGGTCGGCCGCACCTTTTGGACTGCGATAGCCAAGGGTCTTGCAAATCTCGCGATACGTTGGCGCATTCTCACCCCGCGCGACGCGCGCCGCTATGAAATCGAGGACTCTCTGCTGTGGTGGGGTCAAGCCTGCAAGCATACTATACAAATGTATAGTATGCCTGAGATATTGACAAGAAGTTTCTTAGTGGACTGTTGCAGGCAGGGAACGCGGAAACTACCCTCCTCGACGACTGAGAACCGGACTCGAGATGAACCGACAATTGACTGGCTCTTTTGCCAGGCTGGCGCATTATCACGATGCATCAATTGACGGCTCTGAGCCCTGTAAATCTCTTTTGAGAGTCGAAGCTGGCCGGGAATCAATTTGGTTTTTGTTTCTTAGTTCGCTGGCTGCGCCTCTTCTTACTTTTTGCCTCTCGGGTGCGCCCATCAACTCCGCCTCTGTCCCATAGGGTGCTCCGGCACTTCTAACTCACCGGAGACCGTCCTGGGCCCCGCTTCGTGTGGCCGCGTTTGGGTATTAGGCTTTCGCCCGGTCGAGGTATTGTTGTAGAGCCTCTTGCAAAATGTCTTGGTTCGTCCGCCGCTGAGTAGCCCCGAGTGTGCAAAGCCGAACGTATGTCTGGCTATCGACTTTCAAAGTTAGCGCGACTGGCTTCGCCTCAGAAGCCGCTTTAGCGACCGCTGGACGTGGCCGTGAGGCGGCGGGGCTACGCACGGATTTCTTGGTCACCATTCTTGAGATTCCTTTCGAAACGACAGTATACGCGATTCCGCAACTACGTATGCCGTACAAGTCCAGCTTACAGTCGATAGTTGGAGCCTCAGAGAACACCCAAAGACGGGAGTGTGTCGGGTACAGTTGCGTATATACGTAACCACGTGTATACTTAATACATGAGTACAGGGGAGCCCATAGAAATTTCTCCCGCCCCAGACCTCTATGTGGTCGAATTCAGACGCCACTCCGGCGATCTAGGTGTCTCGGTCATTCTTCCAGCCACCTGTGCGCTGATGGCCAAGCTGGAGGCATGGCGGCTATTTCCTGAACATAAGCGGAATGCCTCGGCGATGTCCGTGTTCAACGTCGAATACGCAGAAATCGACTGGGAAACTGGCCGCTGCTTTGTAATGAAACGGAGGAGAGCCGCTAAGCCCATCCTCGTCGTTGAAGACTCCACCAATCACCGCAAAAGAGGTCGGAGAGAGGAAGGAGCCCAATGACACGCATCTGGGAAAGACTCTGGCTCGGTGGACTCGCAGATGCCGAACAGTTGGTAAAGTCAAATCCGCATGGCATCACTACGGTCATTTCGTTGTGCGAGGCATCTGTGACCTCCAAGCGCCGAGACGTGAACTACGTACATTTACCGATTGACGATCACCAGCCGGTACCGATCCGGCAGTTCTATTCGGTCGTCCATACCTTAGCCAAAAACATAAGGTGGGGATCCGTTTTAATTCATTGCGGCGTGGGCGTGAGCAGAGCCCCAAGCTTCACTGCTGCGTGGATGCATTGCGTTGGCTACCGAAACATCGACTCCGCACTCGCTGAAATCAAACGGCTACGGTCATCCGTCGATCCGTCACATATTCTGCTTGAAAGCATCAGGAGGCACTTGGGATGAAGAGATGTGCGATTTACGCCAGAGTCAGCACCCCGGAGCAGCGAATCGATAATCAACTCTACGACCTCCGCAAATTTGCCGAGCAACGCGGATTCGAGGTCGCATCGGAATTCACCGATGTCGGCGTCTCCGGCACTAAGGCTCGTCGCCCCGGTCTGGACGCTATGTTGAAGGATGCTCGAAACGGGAAGTTCGGTGTGGTTATCGTCGCAGCCTTCGACCGGGTGGCACGTTCGACCAAGCATTTTCTCAGCGTTGTTGATGAACTCGACAGCCTCGGAGTCGAGTTCATTTCGAGGCGCGAGAACATCGCGACAGATGGTGCGATGGGGCGGTTGTTTCTCACCATCATTAGCAGCATCGCCGAGTTGGAAGCCGACCTTATTCGGGAACGCATCCGCGCTGGCATGAGGCGTAGGCGACTGGATGGCCTATCTGTTGGCCGTCAGCCGTTGGATGTTGACCATGACGCCATCGTGGCCGACCGGCTCAGTGGGATGAGCCTGACCGCCACTGCGAAGCGGCACGGTATTTCCAGGGCAAGTGTCGTCAGGTTCGTTCGTGAGGCTCGTCTTCGCGGCGTGGGTCGCATCGAGGCCGACCAGCAACTGGAGAAGTGTGCAGCGTAGATGGATATGCCGTGCAGAACGTTCAGAGTCATTGACATTAACCTTACAAGGAGAGTCCATGAAGACCTTCGACAACAACGGAAAGCTCGTCGCCGAAATCAATCGCTTCCGCACAATGGACGGAAAGGCCATCACAACCAACACAATGTACGACACCAACAGCGGTCGCCCAGTCAATCAGAACGTCACCGTCTTTGAGCCAAACGGCAAGGTGACGGTCAGCAACGTTATCAATGGCAAGCTGCTGCCGTAGATTCTGCCGTCTTCTGCCATGAAAGCGGCTTGTCCTTCACTGGTGCCGCGTGTCACCGTCGCCCCTGTGACATGCGGACAACGGCCGTCTTCCTTCACCAACGTTAGCCGGTATTCAGTACGCTCCATTGAGCGTTAGCCTTGAGCCCGGAGGTTCAGTCATGCTTACAACTGTCGCATTCATCATTCTCGCTCTCGTTGTCGTCGCCTTGGCACTGCTTGGGTTGATGTATCAGAAAGTGTCCCGGCACAGTTCCGCCGCACTGGAATCTCGTCTTGAGTCGCTCGAGAAGGCACAGGAACGTACCGAGCGAGTGGTGAAGGAAGAGATTGCGCTGAATCGAGGCGAACTGGGTAAAGCTGCCAGCGACCAGCGGCAAGAACTTTCTGCAGCGTTCAAGACCCTTGGCGATGCGGTGGGGCAACGCATCAGCGACGTTGCCAGCATCCAAAAGTCGCAGCTTGAAGCGTTCGCCGCCCAACTGACTGCTTTTGCAACCACCATCAGTGAAAAGCTCGATGGTGCTCGTGCTGAGTCTGCAACAACGGCAACGCAGCTTCGGCAGGAGGTCATCAGAACCCTTACAGAGATTTCGGATGCCATGGTAAGAACTCTCAAGGACTTGGCCGCTGCCGAGAAGCTCCAACTGGAGGCATTCTCAAAGCAGATTGAGTCGCTCACCAAAACCAGTGGCGAAAAGCTCGAAGCCGTCCGTAACACGGTCGAGGCTCAACTCCAAAGCATGAAGTCAGACAACGCCACCCAGCTTGAGCAGATGCGCCTGACTGTGGATGAGAAGCTTCAGGGCACCTTGGAGAAGAGGCTGGGCGAATCGTTCAAGCAGGTCAGTGAGCGTTTGGAGCAGGTACACAAAGGTCTCGGTGAAATGCAATCCCTTGCCACCGGTGTCGGCGACCTCAAGAAAGTGCTTACGAACGTAAAGACTCGTGGAACATGGGGCGAGGTTCAGCTTGGGGCACTGTTGGAACAGGTGCTGAGCCCCGACCAGTTCGCGAGAAACGTGTCAACGAAGGGCAATGGTGAGCGAGTGGAGTTCGCAATCAAGCTTCCCGGACAGGGTGCGGATAGAAGCGAGGTTGTGTGGCTTCCAATTGATGCGAAGTTCCCAAGCGAGGACTATCAGCGTTTGATGGATGCTCAGGAACGCGCCGACCTCGAAGGTATCGAGGCGGCAGGAAAGGAACTTGAAGGCCGCGTGCGCTCGTGTGCTCGGGACATCAGCGAAAAGTACCTCGCTCCGCCGAATACGACGGACTTTGGCATTCTCTATCTCCCAATTGAAGGTCTGTTCGCAGAGACGATTCGTAGAACTGGCTTGATTGAGGGCATTCAGCGAGACTGCCGCGTGATTGTCGCCGGTCCGACGACGCTTTGGTCAATTCTTAATAGCCTCCAAATGGGCTTCCGCACACTGGCTATCGAGAAGCGTACCAGTGAAGTGTGGAATCTCCTTGCGGGTGTAAAGACAGAATGGACGAAGTATGGCGAGGTCTTGGATGCGGTGGAGAAGAAGCTTCATCAGGCAACTGACACAATTGAAAAAGCAAAGGCCCGGTCTCGTGCAATTGGAAGGAAGCTCAAGGACGTTCAGGAACTCCCGACCAGTGAAGCCAGAGCCTTGCTTCCTCAAAGTCTCCTCTCGGAAGAAGCTGACACCGCCGAGCAGGACGTTTCGGTAGAAGAAGAGGCAGGGGAATGAACCCAACCGCTGCGTCCGCCGCTTACCATTTGGAGGTTACCATGCGTGTCGCCCTGTACGCCCGAGTTTCGACTTTGAACGGCCAGAACCCTGAAGTGCAGTTGGCCGAACTTCGAGAGTATAGTACCCGCCGCGGGTGGACGGTCACTGGCGAGTACGTGGATGAAGGGGTGTCCGGTGCCAAGGAGTCCCGGCCGGCGTTGAACCGTCTGATGGCCGATGCTCGCTGGCGGCGGTTCGCAGTCCTGCTGGTATGGAAGATTGACCGCTTCGGCCGTTCGCTGCGTCATCTTGTCAACGCACTCGCCGACCTCGACGCCGCCGGCATCTCGTTCGTCTCCCTGCATGACAACCTCGACCTCACCACGCCCAGCGGTCGTCTGATGTTCCAAGTCGTCGGCGCCATGGCCGAGTTCGAACGGGCACTCACGCAAGAGAGAGTGCGTGCAGGACTGCGGCTCGCCCGCTCGAAGGGCAAGAAGTTGGGGCGTCCACGTACGGCCGTGGATGCCAAACAGGTCGCCGCACTTCGGGCATCCGGTGTCTCGTGGCGGGTTATCTCTGAGCAACTCGGCATCGGAATAGGCACGGCCGTTCGGGCGCTACAGCCCCAAGCAGCAAGCTTGTGACTGTCGCTCACGGAACCGGGGCGCGGTGTAAAAGCCACTCCGAATCGGGGATAGCCCTCGTACAGGACTTGCATGACGACATGAGCCGCATCGGGAACGCGGTATCGCCAAAATCGAGGGGTGGCTTCTCGGGGTCGTTTGAACCAGCGACCGATTCCAACTCCGTACACATCTCCCGCTGTTATCGCCTCACCCGGGCACAGGTCATGAGATTCCCGTCGCGATGCCGACTTTCGGGGAGCAATCAGCTTCGGTGATTGAACTTGCGACTTTTCTCCTTCTCGGCTAAGGCAGGACAATCAGCGCCACAGTCTTGAAATGGCTTGAATAATTCTTCCGGACCTCCGCGAGAATGTCTCTTCGATTGCCATTCTTGTGGCCAGAAACTGCACACCGGAGGAATAAGTGGGATAGGGATGAATTGTCGCGGCAAGATCGGCGAGCTTCAGGCGATTGCGAATCGCTACTGCAAGTTCTGTAATAGTCTCTCCTGCCCGCTCACCCACAATTACCGCGCCCAGGATGCGTCCGTTGCGCAGGGCAATGATCTTGAGCAATCCCGCCCGGTCATCTTCGTTGACCGCTCGGTCTACTTTAGCGATGTCGAAGGTCATCACCTGGAGATCAGACACGGAATGCTGCTTGAGCGCAGCCCGCTCGGTCAGCCCGACTTGCGCCACTTCGGGCGAGGTAAAGGTAATGCGCGACAGCGACTTGCTCATACCCCTGTTCTTACCCGGCAGCAGGGCATTGCGGACTGCCTGAAAGCCCTGCCAGCCCGCTAGATGCGAGTACTGGGGACCACCGATTACATCGCCAGCTGCATAGATATTACGTACAGAAGTGCGCAAATAAGTGTCTACTTCGATGCCACGCTCGGAATAGCGCACGCCGGCGGCTTCAAGTCCCAGACCGCGGACTAGCGGAGCCCGTCCAGTAGCAATCAGCAGCAGGTCCCCTGCAGCCTCGCCGCCGGCAGTGCGAACTAGGATGGATCCGGCTGTTCCAGAAACGGACTGCGCCCGTGCGGCAATGCGCTCAATTCCTTCGCAGGCAAAGACGCCGCTCATGAGCGCGGAGACTTCATCATCTTCGTTGGGAAGCAGATGTTCGGCGAAGATGGTGACGCGCGCTCCCAACCTGCGGTATGCCTGTGCGATTTCGCAGCCGATAGGCCCCCCGCCGATGACTACGAGATGTTCCGGCATGCGGTCGTTTTCAAAGATCTGTTGATAGGTGAGGAATGGAACCGACGAAAGCCCCTCGATCGAAGGAAGCTTCGGCTCGGCTCCCGTGTTGATGAGGAACTTGCGGGCGCGGATGGCCCTATCTCCGACACGAAGCGTATGAGGATCGAGGAACGACGCCGCGCCGAGGAGCACATCCATGCCTTTCTTTTCCAGATTCTCCGGCTTGGTTGGCTCGTAAATCTGTTCAATTGTTCCGCGCAGGTAAGCACGCACTTTATTCAAGTCCACTTGCGGTGCGGAACATTGAATACCAAATCTCGAAGCGACGCGAACGTGATTCGCTACCGTAGCCACCTTGATCAACGACTTGCTGGGCACGCAACCCGTCCAGGTGCAGTCGCCGCCAATGGGACCCTTGTCGATGAGCGCGGTTCGCGCGCCGAGTTGCAGTGCGAAGTCCGCGGCAATCAGCCCGGAAGCTCCAGCGCCAATGATTGCCAGATCATATTCTTGCAGCTTCATACCCTTCCTCTTTCCGATCTGATCCATCCACGGTCACCCAGTGCAGCAGAAACAGTGAAAGGACAGCAAGAATCATGGTTCCCAGCAGCAGACCGTCGAATCGCAGCATTTTGCCGAGCGATCCTGCAAGCAGCGAACCCACGATGGCTCCAACTCCAAGCAGGACGGAATAGATTCCCATTGCCACGCCCTTGCCATCGCTTCCTATTAACGTCTGCGCCAGCCACGCGAGTGCGGCCGGAGTGAACCCGCTCTCGATCATGATGATGAGGCCTGTGACCGCCAGCAGCGCAGTGCGTACTCCAGTTGGCCATCCTGTAGAGTGATTGACTGTGAAGAGTCCGACGCAGACGAATGGCATCGCTATAAGCGATATCTGCATGGCGGCACGGACTGGAACATGTGGAAGCACAAAACTCCAACCGAGAACTCCTACACCGAAAACGGCCGAATAGCCGAGCAGCATCCAGCCTACGTGCGTTGGATCTGCCGCGAAGACGCCGTCAAGATACTGAGTGGTTGCGGGCTTCTGTGTGAGCAGATATGTGGTTGTCGGACCCAGCCACAGGCCGACGACTGCATTGACGCAAAGCCAAACCGGAGCCAGAGAGCGGATCTCCGGGCTGCGGATTGCTTGTTTCAGGCCGTGGACCGCAGCTCTCGAACCGTGCGAACGAATGCTGCGGGCGCCTAAGAAGAACAGAAGCGCGCACGCTGCGTAGACGAGAGCGAGCAGAGAAAACGAGTGCAAATGAATGTGCGCCCAAAGCTGGCTCCCGACTACACCGCCCAAGGCGAGACCCGCCAGCAGTGAAAGTTCAAAGAAGCTCATCACGCGGGCGCGCAAACTGGAGCTTTGCGTTGTGGATTGCGCGAGATACGCGAGCAGCGGCGGTGTCACCGCGGCTACTCCCGCGCCTTCTAAAGCCCGGCTGATATAAAAGACTCCTGGATGCGCCGCCAGGGCAAAGATTCGAACAGCCGCGGCGCCTGCGAGTGCGCCACCCGCCATGAGCCATCGCGGCGCAACGGCATCGGCGGCCAGACCAAAGGGAATGGATGCAAGCAATTCGGAGGCAAACGACACGGCGCCCAGCACCCCGATGAAGCCCGCGTCGATTCTCATGTCCGAGGTGTTGAGGCCGGCCAGGTACACACCGATGAGCACAGCGCTTGCACCGCTGGCGACGCGCAAGATTGCGTGACCCAGGATCACCACCGCCAAGTCCAGCGGCTGCGTTTTCGCGAATTCATCAGTTGCGGATGAGTTGAACAGAAAGCTCCATCTTCGGTGTAGATTAGTGGGATTTTGCCTTGGCTACCAGCGAATCGACAAAGCTGTGGAGCCGGGTTCCGTAGCCCTCAGGAACCTCGAAGACCTCTTCGTCACCCATAATCACCAGCATCTTGCGTGCGCTGTCATACACGGCGCTGCACCGGCGGCAGCCGCGAAGGTGACGTTCGATCTTCTGTCGCATCTCAGACGATGCGTTTCCGTCGAGATAGTCGGAAAGCTGGGCGATTATCGTCTTGCAGGTGACCATGGATTCACTCCTTTCCAGCGTTCCCAGAACGAAGACCGCGGCTTCGCGAAGGTGGGAGCGAGCGCCTCACGCAACATCAGACGGGCGCGATGCAGCCGGGTCTTCACGAGTGCCTCACTGATGCCCAGGACCTCCATCGTTTCGGCAAGATTCAACTGCTCCATGTCGCGCAGCAGCAGAATTTCGCGGTAGCTTGCGGGAAGCGACTCTATCGCCTTGGCGAGCGCTGTGCGTAACTCCTGCTTTTCCGCGGCCTCACTTGGCAAGTCACGCCAGTCGGCGAAATCCCGGGGAGCCCTAAAATTTCTGGCTTCTCCGTCGTCTCCAGGTTCGTCGATCGACTCGAATTGGTTTTGCCGTCGCTTGCGCCACAGCATCTTCGCTTCATTCTGTACAATGCGCAGGCTCCACTGTTTGAAGCGCTCTGGTTCATTCAATTGATCGAGTCGTGTGAACAACAGGACGATCGCCTGCTGAACGGCGTCTTCCGCGTCCTGCTCGTTGCGCAGAATGCCGAATGCCTGACGATAGTAGATCCGCTCGTAGGGACGGATTAGCTGGTGGAAGACCTCCTGTTCCCCGGCCAGGAATCTCCGGATCAGGGAAGGGGTTTCCAACGCGTTATCTGCGGCATTTACTTGCTCGTTCATCTTCGCAGCAGACCTACTCAATGATAACGAGTCGCCAGCCGCGAAAACGTTACAGGGCTAATGCCGCTGATCCGCCAACCGGTCTCAAACTTGGCTGTAACCTTTTGGACCTTTGGAACTCGTTCGAAACGAGAGGTGTTCGATGAAAGGAATCTCAGCACGGTTCATCCGGGCAGGCGTAACAGCAACGCTCGGTATGGCAGCGATGACGATGTTTGTGGCGCCACTGATGGGCGTACATATGGACATAGCGACAAGCCTGGCAGGCATGATGAGGATGCCCTGGGCCGCGGGTCTGGCCGCACACTTCATGCTCGGAATTATCGTCTTTCCGCTTGCGTTTGCTTTCGTGTTTGCCGACCGAGTGCCCGGTAGCTCGGCTATACGTGGTCTCATTTTCGGCGCTGTGTTGTGGCTGATGATGGAAGCCGCCGTGATGCCGATGCTGGGTGCCGGCTTCTTTGGTGTGAATGGCCCCGGGATGATGGGCGCAGCGGCGGCACTGATGGCCCACTTAGTCTACGGTGCAATTCTCGGATGGAAGTCGGCTGGCCGAACGAGCGCGAGTGAGCTTCAGGCGGCGTAGTGGCTGCAACAGGCCCGAGCGCGCCGCCTTGAAGCGTCTGGATCGGCTGCTTGATACTGATTGAATAGCCAAGCATGCTCGACAACAATCTTGGTGATCTTTATTCGAGCATCAAACGACTCCGGGAGCATCCATATGTCTGTTGACGGTACTCCCGGTCCCAGTCTTGCGACGGGACCGGTCCGGACAGCAAAGAAGGACGCGAACTATGTCTTCTACGAGCTGACTCGCAGTATTTGTCCGAGTTGCCGAAAGGTGATCGACGCCAAGATTCTGCTGCGCGATAACAAAGTCTATATGTCGAAACGCTGCCCGGAGTGCGGACCATTTGAAGCGCTCGTGTATGGCGACGCTCAGGCCTATACAAATTTCTCAAAATTCAACAAACCTGGAACCATCCCGCTGGCGTTCGGCGCCGAGATTGCAAACGGTTGTCCGCACGATTGTGGACTCTGCCCCGACCATCAGCAACATGCCTGCCTCGGCATCATCGATGTGAACAGCGCTTGCAACATGGATTGCCCGCTCTGCTTTGCGGATGCTCGGCCCGGATTCAGCCTGACGCTCGAAGAAGTGGAGGCGATGCTTGACGACTACGTTCGTACCGAGGGCAACCCCGAGGTCATTCAGTTCTCGGGAGGCGAGCCAACCATCCATCCGCAAATTATCGATTTTGTCCGGGCGGCCCATGCACGCCATATTCCGTTCGTGATGGTGAATACCAACGGGAAGCGCGTCGCTCAGGACGACCGATTTCTGGAGCAGCTGGCCGAGGTCCGTCCTTCAATTTACTTCCAGTTCGACGGCTTTGACCGCGAAACCTATCGCATCATCCGCGGCGAGCCGCAGCTTCTCAAAGAGAAGCTGCGAGCGCTCGATCGCCTGGCCGCCGTGGGGCTCAACGTCACGCTGGTTCCCGCCATCGAACGCGGCGTCAACGATCACGAGATGGGCCGAATCATCGAACTCGCTATCCAGCATCCCGCGATCCGCGGCATCAACTTCCAGCCTGCTTTTCACTCCGGACGTCACATGCAGCATGACCCCATGCAGCGTATGACTATTCCCGACATCGTGCGCCTGATTGAGGAGCAAACTGCGGGCAAGTTCGTCGCCAGCGACTTCATCCCGGTTCCGTGTTGCTTTCCCACCTGCAACTCGGTGACCTATGCCTTTCTCGACGGAGAGAAAGTCACACCTCTTTCTCGCATCGTCAACGTCTACGACTATCTTGACTACATCACCAACCGCGTCATGCCGGACTTCAGCCTGGAGATCAAGAAAGCGCTCGAAGGGCTCTGGTCGTCATCCTCCGTTTCGGGCTCGCAAAAGTCCGCAGAGCAGTTCGCCATCTCCTGCCAGGCTTGTGGTCTGCCGGAGAGTCTGACGATCGGCGATATCGCCAAGAACATGCTCATGATCATGCTCCAGGACTTTATGGACCCCTGGACCTTCAATCAAAAGAATCTAATGAAGTGCTGTAAGGAATTCTTGCTGCCGGGCGGCAAGCAGATCCCGTTTTGTGCCTACAACTCTGTCGGCTATCGTGAGCAGGCCCGGGTTCAGCTCGATGCTATGGAGCCGAGACGGAAACAGGCCCGGCGGGAGGGCAAACCCTATCGGCCCCAGCCTGTCGTCTTCGACTTTCAGCACAATACGCAGGAGCCGGCAAGTTCATCTCTTCTCGAAATTGGTAAACCGGGCATGGAGCTATAACGGGCCATGGAACAGAACACTATCAAACAGTGTTGCGCGACCTTCTACGGCAGCGATCTGGCGCGCATGCTGCTCGGCGACAGTTTTCATCCGGGTGGAGTGCGCCTGACCCAGCGCATCGGTGATCTGTTAGGACTCATGCGAATCTCGCATGTTCTGGATGTGGCGGCTGGACGTGGGACAAGTGCAATTCACCTGGCCAAGATTTTCGGTTGCCGGGTGACCGGAATCGATCTCAGTGAGCAGAACATCTCCGCAGCACGAGCAGAAGCCGCCGTGCAGGGACTGTCCGAACGGGTGCACTTCGAATTGGCGGATGCCGAGCGGCTGCCATTCCCGGACGCGAGCTTTGATGCGATCGTGTGCGAGTGCGCCTTCTGCACTTTCCCGGGCAAGGAAATTGCTGCGGCTGAATTTTCGCGTGCTCTAAAGGTCGGCGGCGGCGTTGGGATCAGCGATCTCACACGAACGGAAGCGCAGCTGCCAGAACTCGAAGGTCTGCTTGCGTGGATTGCTTGCATCGGCGATGCACTGCCGCTACAGACCTATGCGTCGTTCCTTACGCGTGCTGGATTGTCTGTCGAGAATACTGAAATTCATGACGAGGCGCTCGGAGAGATGGTGCGCGACGTTCAATCCCGCCTGCTTGGCATGGAGATCGCTTCTGGTCTCGGCAAGTTGCACATCCCCGGCATCGATCTCAGTGAAGCCAAACGATTCTCTAGTGCCGCTGCCAACGCAATTCGCAGTGGAAAGCTCGGTTACGCCGTCCTCATCGCACGAAGGCCGGCACAATGATGTGGAAGCTCGCCCAGCTGTAAATTGAACCGTTGGCCGGTTAACAGCGCAAACGACTCAATGGACGTGAGTTGTGCACGATTCCCCAAATTACGCCCCATAAACGCCCAAGGCGCCGGCGATCCGCGAGTCGCCACCCTACGTGCCGCCGGCGCCTCATGGCAGGTCATCTCCCGGGAACTGGGCATCGGTGTCGGCACCGCCTGCCGGGCGCTCCAACCCCCTTCCAAAAACCCTGCGGAATCGTGCGCTGCAAACGCTTGATTCTGCGGCTGTGAAAACGGCCGGTTTCACCCTTCCAGAAACAGGTGTTATTGGGAGGAACGAGCCGCGAAGCGCACAACTCGTCGCTTCGATGCGGCTGATCCAGATGCGGAAGCGGCGATCCGCAGGATAGTGTACAGTTCCATGTTCAGCATCGAATGTGATCATGACCCCCAGCCTCACACGCGATTGCGTAACGGCAGCCCCAGGACCCGCGCAGAAGAGCTTGGCCAATAATATTGACAGCGGGTCGCTATGGTGTATAGTTCGGCCTATCCGATGAATTCTCGCTCTCTAAGTGACTTCCGAGAAAGTGGTCCCGCCGAGGCCCCATGAAGGAAAGACCAATCCGCGTCACCGACTTACAACTCGACACGGGGAATTACCGAACTGGGAAACAGGACGACCAGAGAGAGGCAATACACGCCCTAATCGCCGAACAGAAGAACAAGCTCGTCCACCTTGCACAGGACATTATCGAGAATGGCTTGAGTCCCCTCGAGATGGTCCTTGTTGCGCCGGTACCAGACGACAAGACTCGATTTGTCGTGATTGAGGGCAATCGCAGGGTCGCTGCGATCAAACTTGCTACCCAGCCCGACCTAGCGGCCGACACGACGTGGCATAACGCCTTCAAGCGGCTGCACAAGCTGCTCCCAGGCCAGCTGCCGTCGGAAATACGATGTGTCGTCTCGCCCAGTAAGGAGGACGCCTTCATCTGGATGCAGCGACGCCACGACACCGGGCTGAAGGGGGCGGGGCTTGAGCCGTGGTCAACGATTGCAAAGTATCGGGCGAACGCGGCGCGCGGCAGATCGGCGCCCGAGTTTGATGTACTGGAGTTCGCCCTGGCCCATGGGCACCTGGACCCCGACGTAGAAGAGCGCGTGACGGGCCAAGATTTCCCGATCACGAATCTAAAGCGCCTCGTTGACTCCGCGTATATTTCAGGGCAGATGGAGCTCGACCGGGGCGAATCGTACCTGACCACGACGGCCAACAAGAAGTGGGTGATGGCGGTGTTGCGCGAGATCGTGACCGCCATTTCCCGGGAAGAATTCAACGGCGAGAGATTCTCGGTCAAGGAGATTTACGCGGCCGCCGACCAGAAGAGGTTTTTCGGCAAACTGCTTGCCAGACACCCGAAGCCATCTAATTCCGCGCGGCGGTGGGCAATCAACGCTGAGACGAAGGTGGGCGGCCTCGAACGCGGGGCGCTCAAAAAGAAAAGGCCGAATCGGCCCACCGCGGAAAGACGGAAGCTGATACCGGGGGGCTCCTCGGTGCGCCCTCCCACGGGCCGAGCCAACGATGTCTTCCATGAGCTCCGTAGGCTCGACGTTGAGAGGTTCCGCAATGCTGTTGCAATCCTCCTCCGCGTTTTTCTGGAGTTCAGCGTGGAGGCGTACCTGTCTCGGCGCGCGGTCACGGGGGTTAGCGGTACGGACAAACTCAGCAAAAAGATGCTCAAGGCAGCCGATCACATGGAGGCCAATAATATAATGGAAAGGAGAGAACTGCTCGCCGTCCGGAAGGCAGGAAACGATCCAAATTCCCTATTCTCGACCATGACTCTCAACGCCTACGTCCACAATGTGAATTTTTATCCGTCCGCGAGCGACCTGAAGACTTCCTGGGATAACCTAGAGCCGTTCATCGAGAATCTCTGGCATGCCTAGGTGCGCTAGCGTGAACCGACACCATTCCCCGCTACGATACCCGGGCGGTAAGGGCCGTTTGGCTGGGTTCGTTCAGCGCATCTTCGAGGAGAACAAGCTGCTCGACGGGGATTACGCTGAGCCCTATGCTGGGGGGGCGAGTGTCGCGCTTTCGCTTCTATTCATGGAGTTCGCATCTCATATCCATATCAACGATGCGAGCAGGCCTGTTTACTACTTCTGGAGGGCGGTGCTCGATGAGACGGACGCGCTGTGCAAGCTCATTTGGGATGTAAGTGTGACGACGCGGGAATGGAGACGCCAGCGCGCCATTTTCCGTGATTTCCGCAATCACTCGCACCTCGAAGCTGGATTCTCGATGTTCTTTCTTAACCGTACGAATCGTTCGGGTATAGTTCACACCGGCGGAATGATTGGTGGAAACGATCAGTCCGGCGCGTGGAAGCTTGACGCCCGTTACAACAGGGAGGAACTTGTCCGTCGAGTCGAGGCGAT
The DNA here is from genome assembly GCA_963751285.1 of uncultured Acidobacteriaceae bacterium. Classification (GTDB taxonomy): domain Bacteria; phylum Acidobacteriota; class Terriglobia; order Terriglobales; family Acidobacteriaceae; genus Telmatobacter. Next base: position 253,377 of record CAVVUE010000032.1, read on the forward strand.
CGCTGCGTACCGCAATCGCATCAGGGTTTCGAACAAGGATGCGGAGGATTTCCTCTCAAGCAGGGTGTCGGCGATGCCAGCGAAGGCGCTCGTGTTTCTTGACCCGCCTTACTACAAACAGGGACGCAGCCTATACGAAGATCATTATCTGCCTGAAGACCACGCGCGGCTAGCGCGCTTCGTGAGGAGGAAGCTTCACGCGAATTGGATTGTCTCCTACGACAACCATCCCGAGATAAGAAAGGCGTACGACGGCTGTCCGAAGCTCGTTTACTCGCTTTCCTACACCGCGGCCAGAAGATACACCGGCTCGGAAGTGATGTTCTTTAGTGACGGACTTGCTGTACCTCGCACCCGGAGCCCGCTCGACAAAGTTGAGTAGCGACGCTCGGTCAGGCAACACTACCAACACGTTCCCAACTGGCGAATACAGCTAATCGCGGAGTACTTTCCCTCGCCCAGTCTCGGCCGTGGACCTACTCCCACGCTTTTTCGCACGCAGCATTCCGCGCCATCCGTCCCGCAGCTTCATCGTGGGAAGGGTGGGAACCCGCGAACCTCCGCAGTCAATCGTCACATGGTTCCTAACCAAACCTGCGGTAGAATCCACCCAACGGGCGCTGCGCGGCATCAAGGCGATGCTGGCAAAGGGCGTGGTGCCCGCGTAACCACGGCCCAATCGCGTGTCATCCTGAGCGGACCGCCGGGTGCCCCATGGACGGCTCGACCAACCTCAGGCGCGATCAGCCCAAGGGCGGAGAGGCTCAGAACTCGAGCCATTTCTCGGATTCGAAGACCTCAACTGGCTAGACTCCTAATTGGCACCCGCGTTTGCTTCGCGTCGACCGAGAACGAAGGACGCACCCGCCAGGCCCTCCGCGGCATAAATGCTTTGCTCGCGAAACACCTGTCAGCAGTCAGTGAGAACCAAACAGAGTTCGTAATTTAGTTATGTGAGCAGCGAAACTGGGTGCAACCGCATTAGACTTGGAGCGGTAGGTACAGCATGTCTTCATTGGATCGCGAGGAAGAGGCGCTTTTCGAAAATGAGGTTCGCCGGGCCGCAAGGGCGCTCTGGCCGAGCGCGGAGTACGACGGCGCAACGATGTTCGAAGGGCGCGAACGCGACGGGATTTTCGAAACAGAGGACTGCGTCCAGCTCCTCGAAGCGACGACCTCAAGATTCAAGGAAAAGGCTGACGAGGATTCGAAGAAACTGGTCTCCCTGGCGAAGAAGCTTCAGCCAAAGAACCCCCAAAAAGCAATAAGATGCTGGTTTATTACAAAGGATGAGCCGACGGCTGAACAGAGGGCCGCCGTCAAAGCCAATAGCCCATCGGTGAATGCTCTTTCGTTCGCGCAGTTCCAAAGCAAGCTGATGGACATAACTTCATATTTAGGATTACGAGATAACTACCCCTTCGGTAGCGTTCGCGACCCGGCAACAGGAAGTGTACAAGCTGATATTGAGTACGTCTCACTCGACATAGTGCAGACCGGTGCGGAGAAAACATGGAGCATCGATGAGATCCGGACCTGCCTGCTCGACGGCGGGCGCTTCATTATTTTCGGGGACTACGGCTCCGGGAAAAGTATGACTCTCCGCGAGGTTTATCGGGAACTTAGGAGAGCCTATTTTCGAGGTAAGACCAGCAGGTTTCCGATCTACCTGAACCTACGTGATCACTTCGGTCAGACGAACCCCGCAGAGGTGCTTGAACGCCACGCAAGGAACGTCGGCTTTCCACACCCTTCGCACCTCGTCAGAGCCTGGCGCGCGGGCTACGCCATCCTCCTTATTGACGGATTCGACGAATTGACGACCCTTGGGATCCAGGGTCTCTGGAAGAGGCTGCAGGAAATTCGATATCGCTCGATGGAAGTGGTTCGCCAGTTCATTAGAGAGCAACCCATCGGGGTCGGACTCATATTAACGGGTCGCGCGCATTTCTTCGACAGCGAAAGAGAACGAATCAAGGCATTTGCAGCAACCAGCTCATTCACCGAGCTGACGCTGAACGAGTTCAACGATGAACAAATTAAGGCTTACCTCGGGAAGAAGGGACTGGAAGCAAATATTCCTAATTGGATGCCTTCACGTCCCCTTCTCGTGGGGTACCTCGCGGCCTCGGGAATTCTATCAGCGGCGTTTTCCCCCGGGAACCCCAACCGGGAAGCGCTCTCGGCCGACCCAGTCAAAGGCTGGAATTTCATAGTCGACCGAGTTTGTGAGCGAGAAGCAGAAATCGAAGCTGGCATTGATGGTCAGACCGTCCGAAGAATCCTGGAACGTCTCGCGACATTTGCGCGCCAAAGCCAGAGCGGCCTGGGGCCACTCACACAGGATCGGCTAATGGGCGCATTCAAAGATGTCTGCGGATACCAACCTGATGGGAAGGGCCTTGTGCTCCTTCAGCGGCTTCCGGGCCTCGGCATCGACCGCGCGGAAGAAGGAACCAGAGTGTTCCTAGACGAAGACTTCGCAGATATTTGCCGGGCGGGTGATATCTACGCCTACCTCTTTGACCCGTTCGGTTTCACGCCGTCGGTGTTTCGCGGCGCAGATCGTTGCATTGGAGATTTGGGTGCAGGACTCGTCATGGCCAAAGCCGAGCAGTCTGCTTTTAAGAGTGGAATGATGATTCCTGCGCTGAGGAGGGCAGTTGAGGCGGACGACGCTTCTGTATTGGTCTTGGACCTGGTCCGCATCTCAATCGAGTACTGCTGCGACATCCAAGTTCCGGTTGAACTGCGAGACGTTTATGTTTCCTTCCTACAGCCTCCCAGAAAGTATGGGAGACTGTTCGCAGTTGAGATTCAGCGGCTGCATGTTTTCTCATTTGGCGCTCGATCGTGAACTACCCTCGGCGAAGTTGCCGCACTTCCAAAATTGCTACGTGGACCAGCTTGACGGCAGGTCCTCAATACGCGATCTCCCCGCCAACGTCTTTGATGGTGACTGTGTATTCGAGAAGTTTTCAGAAGCGCCAGAAACGACAAATGCCATTGGTGGAATGGATCTGCCCCTGGGCGTCAGGGTACTCCTTACGGTGTTGAAAAAAATCTACTTGCAAAGCGGCTCCGGGCGGAAGGAAAACGCGCTGCACCGGGGGCTTGACCATCACGGCCGTCGGCTAGTTGCACCGGTGCTACGGCTGTTGCATTCTGAGGGCATAATCGCTCCGTATCGCAGAGCCGGCCTGGACATGAAGATTTGGGTCCCCGATCGATCCATGACCGGTCGGGTCCAAAGACTGATTGCCTCACCGCGAACTTGCAAGGACCCCCTCATCGGTCGGGCCGAAGACCTAACCTAGCCGGTGCTGGCCTGTCGGATCGCGTCCAATTAGACGGTTCCATCCGGGCACCGTCCCCAACCCTTAGGTAAACCGCCTCAAGCTTTCCATGATTGGATCCATGGAGCGGCACCGTCGGACCGCCGATTCGCAACCCTGAGAGAAGCGCGTATCCGCTCTGGAGCTACCAAGGCCAATCCGATCCAACCTGACCGCCGGGTCGCCACCACAGCCGCACCGGCCGCCCTCCAAAATCACCTGTTTCTGGAAGGGTGAAAATCGCCGAATTCTGCACAGCAGAATCAGGCGTTTACAGCGCACGATTCCGGCAGGTTTTTGGAACGGCTCTGGAGGGCACGGCAGGCGGTGCCGACACCGATGCCCAGTTCCCGGGAGATGACCTTCCACGAGGCGCCGGCGGCTCGGAGAGTAGCCACCTGTTCCGGGGTGATGCCGGCCCGGCGGATCGCTGGCGCCATCGGCGTTTACGGGTACTGAATCCACGGTAGACATTCAGGCATTGGAGGCTCGCGTAACAGTCTGAGAGCGCTGGCGTCACACATATTCCGGCTTGCGTCGAGAGCCTGCCCGTTCCTGTCCCGAATTTCTCTATCCAACGATTGAATTCGGTTATAAATGTCTGACCCCATTCTTCGAACATTGGTCAGGGTTCGTCATCGTCCCAGAATCAAACGCCAAACTGAAGAGAGTGTTGTGAGGTTCGTAGATTCCGACGCGTTCCAGCCTTTCCGCCCCGATACCTTGTCGCGCTGACCTTGTTCAGGCTCTGGCGGGATGGGCGATGCAGGTGCCTGTCGAAATTGGCGTAGACTGTTGCTGTTTGAAGGGAGCGTGCAATGCGGAAATGGGTTGTAACGTTCGGACTGGCTCTCTTCCTTGTCCCCGTGGGTGCGCAACAAAGTCGACCAAAATTCGTCACCGGAGCAAGCCTGGTCGGGCCAGGGCCTTCGTGTCCCGGCGATCCCGTGTTCATCGGCGGCGTTCAAAAGGTCTCCCCCGCTTCTGCTGCGGGCATACTGCCCGGCGACCAACTCGTGGCAATCGATGGGAAAGAGGTTGACGGCTTCAAGGATGCAGCTCGCCGCCTCCCCTCAGATTCGCCGAGTCCGGTCACACTCGAAGTGATCAGAGACGGCTCGCACCAGAAATTCACCGTTCAACGCGAGAACTTTGATTCTGTCCTGGCGCGAAACGGATTGCGCATGCTCAGCGATGGGCGTCTGGTTGCTTTAGATTCTAGCGACGCTGAAATCCAGGAGCAGCGCGATGTAATCGAAGCGATGGGCAGCGCGACCGACCGTTTCACGGTCTTACCTGGCCACTATCCCGCTGACAAGAGTCTCTACTACCCGGGGTTCGAGGTGTTCGTATGGGACAAGGGGAGCCAGGTCAGGGTTGGGGGAATGGAAGATGGACCGGCGAGCCAGAGTGGCGTGCGATGGGGGGACGAGATCGTGTCGGTGAACGGCGTTGATCCCCGCGGAAAATCTCTCGCCGAACTCGAATCGCTTCTGAGCAGCCCAAAGCCGGCACGCATGGAATTGGTCATTGAACGAGCAGGAGCGCGAAAATCGTTTTCCTTCCAACTTGCCAAAGCTGAGACGGTTCTCAAGGACAATCACTGGCGGATCGTGGGTGGCGAGATGGTGCCTAGCTGGGTCCCGGAGAAATACATTCCGTGTTTTCAATAGCCGCAGGTACGGGGCGAGTCACCAGCAATACAGAAATAACCCAAATTTGGTGCATTTTCGAGTTACGGAAGGGTTGGCGACAATTCTCCCAGGATCTCGGCTGCTGCTTCCAAAGCGTTCCTCCAGTTGCAGTAAAAGGAAACCGCCGTAGCTGAGTGGCTTTCTCCTCAAAAAGGCCACCTCGCACGCTGCCAGAAATGCCTCGGAAACCGGAAAACCACTCTACCGGGACGATTTCCGGATTGTCCGGTTGCTCAACTACGCCGCCAGGTGGCGCGCGCATGCAGGAGTTCTTGTGGGGCCCAACCGAATATTGTCGAAATTCGTGGAACCGTTGCTTGGCTTCTATCGTATTCCGATAAGAGGATGCAAATGGACGCAAGACGAACCGATCTCCTCCGTGGAACCCTTGACCTCCTGGTGTTGAAAACGCTGTCCCTGGAGCCGTTGCATGGAGTCGGCATCTCCCGGCGAATCACGCAAATCACCAAGGGAGCCTTTCAGGTAAGCTTCGGCTCGCTCTTTCCTGCTTTGTACCGCATGGAGGAGCGGGGGTGGGTAGAGGCCGAGTGGCGCACCTCAGAGAACAAGCGCCGGGCCAAGTACTATCGGCTCACGGCATCCGGGCGCAAACAACTCAAGGTGGAAGAGCAGGATTGGAACCAAGTGGTCAAGATCATGACGGCTGCCGTTGAATCTGCATGAGTCGAGAATGGAGACATCATGTCAAGGCGGGTGCTGAGTTTATTCCGAAACCTGTTTCGCAAGACAAGGGTTGAGCAGGCCTTGGACGATGAGCTGCAATCTTCTGTGGAATTGCTGACGGAAGAGAAGATGAAGGAGGGACATTCCCGACCGGCAGCCCGCCGGGAGGCACTGATGGAATTGGGCGGCGTGGAGCAGGTCAAGCAGGAGGTCCGCACCGTACGGACGGGGCGCCTTCTGGAGGACTTCGCGAGGGACATCCTTTTTGCATTCCGCACCCTGGCCAAGTCGCTTGGCTTCACGGCCGTGGCTGTACTGACCCTCGCCCTCGGCATCGGCGCAAATACCGCCATCTTCAGCATTGTCCGCGACGTCGTTTTCAGCCCACGGCCTTACCCCGACGAAGCGCAGGTCGTCCAGCTCTATACGCAGGACAAGAAAGATACCGGAAAGTTCCGCCTGTTCTCCTACCCCACCTACACCGATATTCGCGGCGATAGCGCCGTCAGCGCCGTCTTCTCCGGCCTTCTAGCCCACAACCTGACTGAGGTCGGCGTAGGCGAGGGCGAAGGAAGCCGCCGCACGGCCGCAGCAATTGTCAGCTCGAACTATTTCAGCACGCTCGAAGTGCCCATGGTGCAGGGCCGCAGCTTCCTCCCCAAAGAAGAAAAGCCGGGCAGCGCCAGCCCGGTCGTCATCGCCAGCTATCTCTACTGGAAGAAGGCCGGCTTCGACCCCCAATTGGTGGGCAAGACCATCCGCGTCAATGAGCGCCAATTCACGGTGGTGGGGATCGCGCCGAATCATTTTTCTGGAACGATGATGGTCTTCGGCCCAGAGCTCTATTTCCCGCTCGGCGACTTCGACCTGCTGACGAACAATTTTCAAGCGAAGGCGAAGAACAGTCTTGAACGGCGCGATGCCTATGGTCTTTATGTCGTGGGTCGCCTCAGGAAAGGGGTCACAGCCACCGCGGCGGGGGCCGTCCTGCAGAACGTCGCCGCCAATCTCGAAAGGGCCCTGCCGGTTGAGCAAAAGGACCAGACCTTCATCATCCGTCCCCTGCCGCGCACCAGCACCAGTACCTACCCTCAAAAAGAGAAAGCTCTGACCGTGTTCGGCATGATGATGTCTGCGCTCGCGGCACTCGTCTTGCTCATCGCCTGCCTCAATCTCGCAGACGTACTGCTCGCCCGGGGCCTGGCGCGCCGCAAGGAGATCGCCATCCGCTTGGCGTTGGGCGCTGGTCGCGGCCGCATCATCCGGCAACTTCTGACTGAGGGCTTCGTGCTCTCTCTCGCGGGCGGCGCCGGCGGCTTCTTGATTGCTTTCGTGTCCTCCGATCTGCTGGCAGCCTCGCTGGCCGCCCATATGCCGGTCCCGATGTTCCTTCGCGGCGGAGCTGATCCCGCAGTCTTCGCGGCCACCCTCGGCTTCTGCGCCCTGGCTACGATGTTCTTCGCTCTTGGACCAGCGGTGAAGCTGACGCGCGCCGGCGTGCCTACCGATCTCAAGGAGCAGGCGGGCGAGGATTCCGCCCCTCACCGCCACCGCGGGATGCCGCGCAACCCGCTCGTCGTGGCGCAAGTGGCGCTGTCACTCGGGCTGCTCACCTCTGCCGGACTTTTCATTCGTGGCGCGCTCCAAGCCGGCAGCGTCGAAACCGGCTTCAAGGCCGACCGCACCATTCTCATCGAGGCCGACTCCAGCCTCGGCGGCTATGACCTGGTCCGCAGCTTGCAGTCGTATCGCGTCGCCGTCGACCGCCTCGCGGCGCTGCCCGGAGTGCAGGCGGCCAGCATCGCTTCCACCGTGCCCTTCGGCTTGCTGACCATTAACCGTCCCGTCCAGCGAGCCGGGGCGAAGCCTGCTCCCGATTCTCACCCCGCCACCGCGGCGGAAGGGTTGGCCTTCAATGTTCGCTGGGACAGCGTGGGCGCCGATTACTTCACAACCATGGGTCTGCCGCTGCTGCGCGGCCGGACGTTCACCAAGACCGAGGCCGAGGTGGCAGATGCCCCGGCTGTCGCCATCATCGACGAGGTGCTCGCCCGGAAGCTCTGGCCCGGCGGCGAAGCGCTGGGCCAGCGCATCCAGTGGGCCGAACCCGGCACGCCCACGGCCGCTGGCGGAGGAGGCGGCACCATGGGCATCAGCAACGACATGGCCAGAAGCGCCCGCGACCCCAAATCGGCGGAGATTGTCGGGATCGTGCCCGCTACCCGCTGGGAGCTCTTTCAGTCAGAAGTCGGCGGCCAGATCTACGTGCCTTTCGCGCAAGGATTCCAGAGCAACGTCTTCTTCCAGGTGCGCACCGCGCCAAACGCTCCCGAAGCCGACGCTGCTTTTCTCGATCTCATTCGCCGCGAGATCCATTCCGCCGCACCCGGCGTGCCCATCTTTACGGTAAGAACTTTCCGCCAGCACCTCGACGCCAGCCCGCAGCTCTGGGTCGTTCGGACTGGCGCCACAATGGTTTCCATCTTCGGCGGTCTGGCATTGGTTCTCGCCATCGTGGGCGTCTATGGAGTTATGGCTTACGCAGTTGTCCGGCGCACGCGCGAAATCGGTGTCCGCATGGCGCTGGGCGCCAGACCGGACGAAATACTGCGCATGATTCTCCGCGAAGGCCTGGTCATGACGCTGGTGGGCTCGGCGTTGGGTTTCCTGCTCGCACTGGGTATTGGCCGCGCGCTCAGCAGCATGCTTTTTGAGGTCAGTTCGCTGGATCCTGTCTCCTTCACCCTCGCCCCTGCTGTGCTTGCGGCCATCGCACTGTTCGCTTGCTGGTTCCCGGCCCGCCGAGCAGCCAGACTTAATCCTGTGGTGGCGCTACGTAACGAATAGGGAATAGGAGAGTGGGAATCGGTCCATCGAACGCATGGCTGTCTGCAGGGCTACAGGGGCAATGCAGGATTCCCAGACTAGCCGCGCACAATGTGCGGGGCTCGGGTTCGATGGTCGCCTTCAACGTGGTGCGAAGAAGAAAAGCCTTCAGGAAGGGGCTTCGCGACAGGCCCATTTCTGATTTCAGCCGAGGCACTTCCGTTGAAGTGGGTCCCACTCAGCTGGCAAGGGGTCCTCCCGTGAAAGCTGGAAGCTCCATCCGTGCTCGCCACCGATGGCGGGCGAGTTACCGGCAACCCGGACAGAACTCGAAAATCGGGGCCATGTACGGTTAGCCGACATACCAGCCGGAACTGACAATTTGAGCGTGATTGCGCGAACTACAGGAACATGCCAGCAGGGTGCGCAAGCATTGCTCTGGCCGCTTCATTCTCCGCTGCTTTCTCTTTCCAGTCATTCGATTTCATACAGTTGCGGCTTGTGGTGGCATACTTTTCATGGAGGTGAGCATATGGCTGGCGGAACTCTTTGGCAGCGATGTCTTGTGGCGTTCTTGGTACTCGGGGGAATTGGAATTTTGGGGGCCGCGGCGCGGGCGCAGAACGATTGGGTTCAGTTCGGATGGCACGTAGCCAGCAGCAGCGCCCCCTCTTTCGGGACGGGCATCACCGCCGCAAACGTCGCTTCCCTGAGCCGGCACGAAGTGAAGCTCGACGGCACCGTCGATGCCTCCGCCATTTACCTTGAAGGCGTCAGTGTCAACGGATCACGGCACGATGTTTTCTTTGTCACCACCAGTTACGGAAAGACGATTGCGGTGGATGCCAACTATGGCTCCATTCTTTGGGAGTACACGCCGAACGGATACGCCAGTTGGGAGGGCTCGCGCCAGATCACCAACAGTACGCCGGCGGCGGATCCCGACCGCCAACACATCTATGCCGCCGCCCCTGACGGCGGCATCCGAAAGCTCACCATCTCCGACGGGCACGCGGTGTGGACGACCCCAATTACGTTGCTGCCGGTTCGGGAGAAGATCGCCTCGCCGCTGAAGGAGTTCCGCGGCCACATTATTGCCGTTACCGGCGGCTACGTTGGTGACAGACCCCCATACCAGGGCCACGTTGCCATTCTCGACGCGACGAGCGGTAAGCTGTTGAACGTTTGGAACTCGCTCTGCAGCAACCGCACCGGATTGCTCCAACCGAGTTCCTGCCCGGATACGCAGTCCGCAATTTGGGGCCGCGCCGGAGCGACGATCGATGCCGCGACAGGCAACATCTTCGTGGCCACCGGCAATGGCCAATATGACGGCAAAACCGATTGGGGCGACTCCGTGATCGAGCTCAGTCCGGATGCCAGCAAGATGCTTGGCAACTATACCCCGGCGAACAACGCCGAGCTCAACGACCGTGACGAAGATGTCGGCTCGACTTCGCCGGTGCTGCTCGGCGGCGACTTTTTAGCGCAGGGGGGCAAGGACGACCTAATCCGGCTGCTCAGCATCAAAGCCATCGCCGGCGCCCCGGCGCATATGGACCATGAGTTGCAGACGGTATCCACGCCCTCGGGCAACATGCTGTTCACCGCCCCAGCGGTGTGGCATCATGGCGGAGAAACGTGGATGTTTGCCGCCGACGGAGGCGGCACCGCCGCATGGAAGCTTGAGAGCGGCAAGCTGGTTGCCGCATGGAAGAATGGCAATGGGGGCACCAGCCCGGTGGTGGCGGGGGACTTACTTTATATCTACGATCCCCGCGGCGGTCTGCGCGTCTACGATCCGGAAAAAGGAACTCAGATCGCAGACCTTGAATGCGGCAGCGGCCACTGGAACAGCCCCATCGTGGTTCCCGGCAAGATTGCCCTTCCCGAGGGCAACGCCAATCGGCACTCATCGAGCGGTGTACTCGACATCTGGAGTGTGCCCGCTGGACACCGATAGGCGCGTCGGAGTAGCAGCGATCCAGGTTCTGGTTGGCTGACCGGCAACCCGGAAGGTGCAGCGAAGCTAGCTGCGAATCCAGCAGGGGAAGGACCTGCCAGTAGAACTTGCCCAGTTGCTACTGAAGTTATACCGGACGGCAGAGAGGGTGATCTCTCTTGTCGATGCTCCGGAGTAAACGTCCCAGCCGGCAAAGCGCGAGCGGCGTCGGGTCCGTCAGGGGGACTAGCAAGTCAGCAGGCAGTAGCGAAAGGAGCGAACCGTTAGCCGCGAAAAGACGGTCCCACCGGTAGCGGACTGTGGTGGGATGGATGAGAATGCCGAATTTTTCTTCCGGAGATGAAGGCTGTGCCGCCGGTGAAGGAACTGGGTATAAGCAACCGGCGGGTTCTCCGTGGTCAGAGAGGGCTGCATGCTGACAAGGATTAGCAGTGAAAGCTCGGAACCACTCGTGGGCAGCCTAGGCGCTCCCGCACAGCAAAGGCTCCCCGTATAACCAGCGAATGCCGGGAAATCGGAGAGTGCACGCGAGTGGGTCGGATGAGGTCAATAAGTGTTGATGGACAGGGACACTACAACCCTGACCGGAGCGAGGACCTCTGGGGTAAGGCCGTGAGGCCCTAGTGACGGTATCGGAAGAGAAAACCTGCCCGGCACAGTACGGGATCACAGGTCTCAGTCTTGGACGATACGAGGGATGGAAGCAAACTGTTTGTTGCGTTGCGAACGCCGGGAGCGGGCTTAAGCAGATCAGCAGACAGGAAGGCATCATCTGACACGTCAGCCTTGAAGCCGTACTGGGGAAAACCCGCCGTACGGGCGCAGCGAAGCTAGCTGCTAATCCAGCAGGAGGAAGGACCTGCCAGTAGAACTTGCCCAGTTGCTACTGTAGTCATATCGGACAGCGGGAAGAGTGATCGACCCGACTGAAAGCTCCGAAGTAAAAGCCTCAGCCGGCAAAGCGAAAGCGGAGTCGGGTCCGTCAGGGAGGCGAGCAAGTCAGCAGGCCGTAGCAAATGTGAATCGTTAGCCACGAAATGGGTTTCCCATCGGTAGCGGACTGTGATGGGGGTGTCGAGAGTGCCGAATCCATCCGTACGTGATGAAGGCTGTGTCGCCAGTGAAGGAACTGGGTATATGCAATTGGCGAACTCTCCGTGGTCTCAGAGGACAGCATGCTGACAAGGATTAGTGAGCGAAAGCTCGGACCCACTCATGGGCGGCCTAGGCGCTCCCGCACAGCCAAGGCTCCTCGTATAACCGGCAAGGCTGGGAAATCGGGGAGTGCTCGTGAGTGGCTCGGATGAGGCCAATAAGTGTTGATGGACAGGGACAATATAACCCTGACCGGAGCGAGGGCCTCTGGGGTAAAGCCGTGAGGCTTGAATGACGGTATCGCAAAAGAATACCTGCCCGACTCAGTGCGGGAGACCAGGTCTCAGTCTGGAACGATACGAAAGGTGGATGCAAACTATGGTGCGAGTTATGTATTCCGGGAGCAGGATTAAGCAATTCGATCTGTAGGAAGGCACCACCCGATACGTCAGCCTTGAAGCCGTACTGGGGAAAACCCACCGTCCGGCTTTTAGAGAGGGTCATGGAGACAACGGCATCATGCGAAGCCCGTTCAGCGCCATGACCCTACTCGACAATTTTAGAGGGGGTTATGGAAACGGCGGCATCATTCGAAGCCCGCTCAGCGCCATAACCCTACTCGACTAGCCCCGAAAACGGGTTACGACTGGCATGGTCCGCGGCGTGCGCCGTGAAAGGCGTCGACTCCACAGTGGGGGATAAACCCACGCGGCAACTGGTTGCTCCGCCCGGGAGCAATCGGAGAGCGGGTGGAGGTATAAAGCGGCTGAAGCCTCCGATGTAAGAGGGTCTTGTGGTAACTCGGCGAGCATGCAGGCTGCAACGTGTAGTGAACGCTGAGCAGGCCAGAGCAGGCCCCAAAAGGGTGATGTGGAAGCCGAGCCCGGGGCGTTGAAACGGGGAAGGCTGTCGTCGGTGGGGAAGTGGGAGCGAAACATGCACCCATCGGTTCCAACCGGGATCTGGCGGTGGCATGAATGCGCAGGGAGATCGACGCAACACGGGAAGCCCCCAAGAGGGGTGGCTGGAGCGTGACAGCCAACCGGAGAGCCCCGCGAGGGACAGGCCGGACCAGCTTGGGGGTGGCGGAGAGGCCCGCAGTACCGGTGAAGCCGGGTAATGCCGAGATAGGGAAGGGGCCCTGGTTCAAGGCAACGCCGGAAGCGGTGAAGGACCGAGGGATTGGAGATGATCCTAATACCTCCGTCCAGTGTTCGGAAGTTGCAAACGGCGTTACAGGCGAAAGCGAAGGAGTCGCCCGACTATCGGTTCTATGCGCTGTACGACAAGGTGTATCGGAAGGACGTGCTGAGCTACGCCTATCGGCGATGCAAAGCCAACAGAGGAGCAGCGGGAATGGATGGGCAGGAATTCGTGGATATCGAGGCGGTACGGCATGGAACGATGGCTGGAGGAACTGACGCGGGAGCTGAAGGATCGAACCTATCAACCTCAACCTGTGCGACGGGTTTATATACCCAAGCCGGATGGGAAGCAGAGACCGTTAGGGATACCAACAATCCGGGATCGGGTTGTGCAAACGGCTGCACTGTTGGTGCTCGAACCGATTTTCGAAGCCGACTTGCAGCCGGAGCAGTATGCCTATCGGGCAGACCGCAGCGCGTTGGACGCAGTGCGACATGTCCATAAGCTGCTCAACACGGGGCATGACGAGATTGTCGATGCGGATCTCAGCAGCTACTTGGATCGTACTTCATACTGCCCCCATATTCATGAAGTAGCGGCAAATAGGTTGGGTTGATCGTCGAGGACCTTAATTCGCAAGCCTTTGCGACGTCCGCTGGTGACAAGCATGGCTTCGAGTTCGCCACGCTTTACACGCTGCAACACGGTCTGACGCGAGACACCCAGTTTCATGGTTGTTTCCAGCATGGGCAGATACTCCGGCGGGGCCTGTGGCGCGATGCGGTCCCGCAGTTCTTCGGTGATGCGGATCTGCCATGGCGCGCCGGGAGTGACCTGTTCACCGGCGATGAAGCCTTCAGCCAGCCAGCGATGGATGGTGGAGGTGTTCATACCCAGGATTTGTGCGGCTTTGCGGATGGAGACGACTTCGCCCTGCGAAGGCTCGGCTGGTGGCTGAAAACGCGGGATGCCGCGATAGCGGCGCAAACCGCCGACATGAACGGCGGTGAAGCGTTCTCCATTCGCCGTCTTGCGCCCCTGACGATTCAGGATGCCGGCGATGACCTCGTCGGGATAGAGCGCGGCTAGGCGGCGCAGCAGCGAGAGGGTGTCTTCACTGGTGCGACGACCGCGCGGCTGGGAGCGCGGCAGAGGAAGATCGATCTCGGTTAGTTCGCCACCCCGCCAGCGTAGCGTCAGATGGGCTCGATGTTCGGAGCGATCAACAGCTACGATCACTTCCTCCAGCAGCGTGCGCAACAGTTCCTTGCGGTCGCGATCTGTGGTGGTGGGCGCATTCCAGACTTTGCGCAGATCGGAGCCCAGAGCGCGGAGCCCGCTCTTTTCTTCCAGACTGAGTGTGCGCGGACGTTGTTGTTGCCGGCGCTCCAGTTCCGCCTCAGCCGCTGTGAGATCGCGCAGCCGTTTCTCCCACTCGGTTTCCAGCCCACGCGCCACCAACCTGTTCTCCGGCTCCACGGCGCGATACTGGCGCTCGGCGCGCTCTGCCTCGTAGCGCGCACGTTCTACGGCAAGCCGCCACTGGCTGAGCGCGGCATCGTGATCGGCCTCCAGTTGCCGCATCGCCAGTTCGGTAGCTTCGACCGCAGCCGGCGTCAACGCCTTCAGAAATGCATCTGTTACCGCCTGATCGATCTGGATGCCGCCGATGTTGAGACAGTAGACGCCACGGCCCTGCACGATATCTTTGCCCGAGCAGTGATAGCCAGGCGAAGCGTTTCGGCCGCGATAGTGCGTGTGCAGATGCCGGCCACACTTGCCGCAGATCGCCAGACCCTGCAGCAATGCGGCGCCTTCTCTCACTGCGCCGCCTGCCTGGTGAGGTTGAGGATGAACGTTGGCGTCGATACGCACCTGGTTGGCCTGATAAGTTGCCCAGTCGATGTATCCCTGATGGTGATCGGGAAGAAGCACCGCCCACTCAGCCTGAGGCAGATGGCGCGTCCGTCTGCGCAACCTACCCTGTTCATCGATATAACGTTCATGGCGGCACTTGCCGTATGCATATGCGCCAGCATACACCGGATTAGTGAGCACCTGATGGATGGCGGTATACGTTGGAGCAACCCAGCGAATCGGGCTGTGCATGTGAGCGCGCAATGGGAAGCTAAGGCCTTCGGCGCGAAACCAGA
>CAVVUE010000033.1:0-133232 GCA_963751285.1 uncultured Acidobacteriaceae bacterium
AAAAGCCCACAACGTCGGCATCGAGTATCCAGTTCACCTTCTTCCGCTGGATGCCCACCGTCAACGCGTCAAGCGCCTGATGCGGGCTGCGGCCCGGTCGAAACCCGTAGGAGAAGCCCATGAAGTCGACCTCATATATCTGATTGAGGATCGTCACCACGGCCTGTTGGACAACTTTGTCCTCCACAGCCGCGATGCCCAGCGGACGTTGTCGTCCGTCGGCCTTCGGTATATAGACTCGCCTTGAAGGTTGCGCCCGGTACGCTCCACGATGAACCCGGCCGTGGAGATCGATGAGCCGATCTTCCAGTCCGGTTTCATACTCCTGCCACGTCACGCCATCTACTCCGGGCGAAGCCTTACGTTGTAGCGTGTAAAAGCTGTCGCGGAGTAGATCAACGGTCAGATGGTGGAGCAAGGAAGTGAACCGCTCCTGCTTCCTTTCCTTTGCTGCTTTTCGCACACCGTCCAGTCCCTGGGACATGCGCTTCCCGCTCTGTGTCGGCTGCATGTTCGACTGTGCGATGTTCTCCTTCATCTGCGCCCTTCCCTCCCCAGCCTCCGCAGAAGCTTCTGCTTCCTTGTTCGGCTGGTTCACAGGTACTACGGCACAGTGTGACTTCTCCGGCACGTGCATATCCGCATTGTGGTTTATGGCCTTCGCGGACCGGCCTTGGTCGTTAGACAAAGGCGTGCTGGAGATCTCCCGGTTCTCGTGCATGTTGTTTTCTTAGCGTGCGCGGGTTCTTAGACTACGCAGGACCGGTCAGCCACTCGCGTGTAACGCAGCTGCCGTATTGCCTTCCTCATCACGGAATCGAGTCGGCATCCTAATCTTCCGCCTTTTCGAAGCTCAATCGCCCGGCCCACCAATGCCTCTGTCTACGCTTCGAGTGACACCTCACGATGACACCCGCAAGACTCGAGGTCAGGATGGATTCGCTACTTCCTTTCCTGTAGGGACTTGCACCCCTACAACATGCCGGTTTATCCCGGCGCACTCCGGAACGGCGGTAAACCGCCGGGAACCCCTCGATGAGAGCGTTGGCGGTCCTTCAACAGTTAGGTTCAGCTTGGATCGAAAAGGAAAAGACCGTAACACTAAACGGCAACTCAAGATTGAGCGAGGATCCAGTCCACAGCTTTGCTGAGCGACTCTGCGACGAAAGGCGTGTAAGGTGCAGCACGCTCCGCTACAGCAGGATCCTCGGCCCATCCTGTTCTTACCAAGCAACCCTGACCGCTGAACTGGCGAGCTGCGCAAACGTCCTCCGCCGAATCTCCGATTACGAATGAACGTTGAAGATCAATTCCATGGTCCTTGGCAGCCTGTTCATACAGAAGAGTAGATGGCTTCTTGCACTCACAGGGTTCCCGAAAACGGTGCGGGCACACATAAGGCCCAACAATCTCGGCACCACAATTTCTAAGATCGCGGGCGAACTCGCTGAACCACTGTTGGAATTCTTCGAGCGAGAAGACGCCCTTGTTAATCCCGCTTTGGACGGTGACAACCGGACATAATAAACCCGCTCGCGAAAGTCGAGCAATCGCTTGCCACGCATTTTCAATCAAGGTTAGTTCACTCAAACTGCGCGGCTTTATGGGCAATACCAACGTGCCATTCAGGTCTAGAAAAACCGCGCGTCGTCTCATCAGTAACAAGCCACGATTCGATTGTTCGCAGCCCAAACAGTAGGGATCGACAATCGTTACTCCGTTGTCTTTCAACGCTAGCAGTGCTCCTTAAGACAGACGACAGTGTGCTTAGGTAGAGCTTACCTTAATAGGGCGAGGCACTCATTGACCCAGCTGCGACCGGTTTGTCGCCTGTTCGGCAGTTAATGCTTGATAAACATCCCGAGACGGGGAACCATCCATTGCCGTCAGGATTCCGGCCTCAGATTACGAAACGACCTGTTTCTCGCCAAGTGATGTGGGTCGGAACGTCCTCGCCCGCTCCTCCGAATCGCGCACAAACTGAACGGATTGAGAGGGTCTGTTCACACGGGGCGGCATTCGCGGCAGTTCATAGCTCCTCGCATTCATCGCACCTGACGACTGCCTGGCGTAGAATCTTCTGTCGGCGGCCCTAGAGCATTTTCACTTCACGTGCTGGCATCGCATTGGCACGCAAGGTGATTCTTCTTAAGAAAAAGCCACTCGACCGCACGTTTTCTGTAGAGAGTAGAAATGAAAATGCTGTAGCGCCGCCGGACTTGGGAGAACACACATGCCCAACGTTCTCGTCCCTACCCCCCTCGGCCAGATGCCGGCTTGGCTCGCCGTCCCGTCCAATCCGGCGCCGGTTCCCGGCGTGGTAGTCCTTCACGATGTCGGCGGCATGAGCCAGGACCACCGCAACCAAGCCGACTGGCTCGCCGAAGCCGGCTTTCTTGCTCTCGCCATCGATCTCTACTACCGAGGCAGGTTCCCGCTCTGTCTTCGCGCCATCATGCGCGACTTCACAGCCCGCGCCGGACCCACCTTCGACGATGTTGAAGCCGCCCGCACGTGGCTTCTTGCCCAACCCAACTGCAACGGCAAGGTCGGCGTCATTGGCTTCTGCATGGGCGGTGGATTCGCTCTTTTGCTCGCTTCAGGCCACGGCTTCTCCGCCGCCAGCATCAACTATGGTGGCAAGCTCCCGCCAGATGTGGAAACCTTCCTCCAGGTCGCCTGCCCCGTGGTCGGCAGCTACGGGGGAAAGAGCCACTGGGAACAAGGCGTCGCCGATCAGCTTGAGCAAGCTCTCCAGCGCGCTCTCGTCCCTCACGACGTTAAAGAATACCCCGACGCCGGCCACTCTTTCATGAACAACAAGCAGAGCTTCTGGTTCAAGATGCTTCGGTATCGGAACATCGGCTTCAACGAGCCTGCAGCGATGGACGCCCGCCGCCGCATCATCGCCTTCTTCCACACGCATCTCGGAAACTGACAAGACATGAACTCAGGCGCTCGCTGGGCACGCCGCATTCACTGGGTTCTCCAACTCCTGGTTTGTCGCCAATCCGGAAGCATCGACCGAGGCAGGCAGCCGTTCTGTGCGTGAATTTGTGCTATTGTGTGCCACCGATTTGGACATTCTGGACATCTGCGACATACGGAGCATTGCTGAATCGGCGAGTTATTTGTTTTCAAAGGGCCTTTGAATCGTGCCCTGATACAAAGCACTGCGCGCCCTAAAATCCCTGGCGTTATGCGCCAAGCGGCAAATTTGTAACTTTCTCCGGCGGCGCGGGGTCGCTGGGCCGCCGTGTGAAGCCATGCGCTTTTCTTCGCTGTTTAACGATTCTGAAAGGCCGATTCCTGTATGGATGACTCTGTGGGATCGGGCACGCAACGAGACCGCTGGATGCCCGGCCCATAGCCGGAACGTTGTAGGCTGGGAAGGCGAAGCTGGAGTATCGCCGGCGAGCCAAAACGGCGTAGACTTCCAAACGCAGCGCCTGAGAAGAAGAAATGGCCAGAAGTCCAAAGAAAATCAAGCTTTTCAACGGGCGGGACTACTCCTGGATGCAGTTCAATCGCCGTGTCCTGGAAGAGGCTGAAGACCCGGCGAACCCGCTGTTGGAGCGCGTGAAATTTCTGGCCATCACGGGCTCGAATCTTGACGAATACGTCGAAATCCGGCAGGCCGGACTGATGCAGCGGATTGAGGACGGCTACCGCGAGCCGGGATACGACGGGCTGCGGCCGGATGAGTCGCTGGGCGCGCTGACCACCGAAATTCACAGCTTTGTGGCCGCGCAATATCAATGCTGGAACAAGCTGCTGCTGCCCGATTTGCGCAAGCAGGGCATCCGGCTGCTGGAGTGGGATGAGCTGGACGAAGACGCGCGCGATTTTGCCCGAGGCTACTTTCAGCGCGAAGTGGATCCGCTGCTGACGCCGATCTCGATCGATCCCGCCCATCCTTTTCCGCGCGTGCTCAACAAGGCGCTGTGCCTGGCGCTGGTTCTGCGCGCCAAGCGGCGCAGCTCTGGCCCGCACGTGCTCGGCGTGGTCACGGTGCCGCGCGCGCTGCCGCGCTTTGTCCGCCTTCCCTCGAACCACGGCCGCCACGATTACCTGCTGCTGCAGGACCTGATCGCGCAGCAACTGGCCGGCATGTACCGGGGATACGAGGTGCTCGCCTCTGCGGCGTTCCGCGTGACGCGCAACTCAAACCTCTACTTCGAGGAAGAAGAAGCGCGGTCGCTGCTGGAGACGATCCGCGTGGAGCTGCACAACCGGCGCAAGGGCGATGCGGTGCGCCTGGAGATTGAAACCGGCGCGGATCCCGAGATTGTGGAGCGGCTGCGCGTGAACTTCGAACTGGAAGAGGACCAGGTGTTCCTTTGCGAAGGGCCGGTGAATCTCTCGCGCCTGATGTTCTTCTACAGCGATGTGCAGCGGCCGGAGTTGAAATTCCAGCCGTTCACGCCAAAGCCGCTGATCCTGAGCCGCAAGTCAACGGGAATCTTCGATGAGCTTCGCCACCGCGATATTTTGCTGCACCACCCCTACGATGCTTACGACCCCGTGGTCGATTTCATCCAGCAGGGCGCACAGGATCCGGCAGTGGTGACCATGAAGCAGACGCTCTATCGCACCAGCCACGACTCGCCGATGTTCCAGGCGCTGACCGAAGCGGGAGCAACCAAGGAAGCCACGGTGGTGGTGGAGCTGATGGCGCGCTTCGATGAGGCTTCGAATATCCGCTGGGCGCGCAGCATGGAAGACGCCGGCGTGCAGGTGTTTCACGGCGTGGTGGGATTGAAGACGCACTGCAAACTGGCCATGCTGGTTCGCCACGACGAGGACGGCGTCACGCGCCGCTACTGCCACCTGGGCACTGGCAATTACAACCCGGAGACCGCGCGCTTTTACACGGATTTGAGCCTGCTGACCAGCGACCCGCAAATTGGCGAACGCGTGCACATGGTGTTCAATTACCTGACCGCGCACGCGGAGCTTGATGACTACACGCCGCTGCTGGTAGCACCGCTGACGATGGCAGAGAGTTTTCTGCGCCTGATCCGGCGCGAGCAGGAGCACGCGCAGGCCGGACGCCCGGCGCACATCGTGGCCAAGATGAATGCGCTGCTGGAGCCTTCGATTATCCAGGCGCTTTACCAGGCCTCGCAAGCCGGGGTTGAGATCGACCTGATCATCCGCGGCTTGTGCACGCTGCGGCCCGGCGTCAAGGGATTGTCGGACCGGATCCGCGTGCGGTCGATCGTCGGGCGCTTTCTGGAGCACTCGCGCATCTTCCACTTTGCCAACGGAGGCAACGACGAAATCTACCTGGGCTCGGCGGACTGGATGCCGCGCAACCTCTTCGAACGGTGCGAAGTCGTTTTCCCAGTTCGTGATCCTGCAGTGATGGCCCGCATTCACGGCGAGATTCTCCCGGCTTACATGGCAGACAGCGTGAAAGCGCGCATCCAGCAGCCAGACGGCAGCTATGTTCGCGCGAACAAGCTGATGAAGGACGCGCCGCTTTTTTCGAGCCAGGATTTCCTGATGCAGTTGGCTGAAGGGAAGACGGATCTCGATGCGATTCCCGCGCCGGATACCAAGCGCGGAGCAAAGGCTTCGCAACCTACGGCGACCGCGGCGGATTAGTGTCCCGAGTCTGAAGTTCGCATCGTAAAACAACCTGTCATCCTGAGCGAATTTTGGCGCGTTTCGCGCCAAAATGAATCGAAGGATCTGCGGTTGCTCTTCAACGAACCTCTGACTCACCGCAGCAGCTGGGTGCCCCCCCTCGCGGCGTTTTTCCCTTTGTCGCTCGCGTTACACGCGCACAATCGCGCAAAAAAAACGCGTCAAAATGAGGCTCAAATCAGCGTTTTAGAGGCCAAAAAATTGCATTTAATTGCTCTTTCGCGAAATTGTTGGGTGCGCTTTGCTCTGATTCGTAACCGCAGGTGGTTACAAATCGCGCAAATCGGAACCTGGCGAGGTCATTGCGTGGTAAAAGTGCAACCTCCGGTGGTTACATTTTGGCCCAAAATGTAACCATTTCATCGAACATTTGAGGGGGTAAACGCACCACTCGAGCGAACATTTGCGATGATTCGAGGCGCTTTATCGCCTCCAGGCCGAAAAGCTGCACAAAAAGCAGTGTGCTGCACTCCCCTCCAGTTCAGGGAGCCGTTTCCACCGGGGTGGCGATGACTCC
The DNA here is from genome assembly GCA_963751285.1 of uncultured Acidobacteriaceae bacterium. GTDB lineage: Bacteria > Acidobacteriota > Terriglobia > Terriglobales > Acidobacteriaceae > Telmatobacter. Next base: position 6,170 of record CAVVUE010000033.1, read on the forward strand.
GCTTTGCTTGAAGTCAAAGTGCAGGATCCAGACGCTGGCGACGGGCTGGCCCTCGACCTGAGCGGGTTTGAAGGTCCAATGCCGCGCGGCGTCGATGGCCTTGCCGCCGAAGTATTTGCTGGGCCCTGCGGATTCAAACCCGGCGTCAGTCACTCTGCCCGTGGCATCGACTGAAATGCGCACTGCCACTTTCACGGTGCCCGAGATGGTTCGCAGGGCGCCGGCCGACACGTCGGGCTCAACCTGCTGCATCACCTGACCTTTCGGCGCCCCGCCGGCTAATGGCTGTGACGCCGCTGGCTGCGGTTGAGGGGGCGGCATCGCCGGCGTTGACTCTGCAGGTGCGGCATTAGCCGAGGATGGCGGCGGTGCTTGCGACGCGGCCGATGATCGGGGCGGCGCTGCGGCTGAACCCGGCGATGCCGGGACGGGCGCAGGTACTGCAGCCGATGCAGCGGACTGATCCCGCTTTGATGTCTCGGCGGAAGATTGCAGGGGAGCCGCTTGTGGAGCGGGAGCCGCGGCCGGCGATGTAGGCAAAGCATTCTGAGCTTGCGGCGCAGGCTGCGACAGCGGCTTGTGGTTCGAGCGGATTGCCCACACGACAAATGCCAGAATCAAGAGGGCCACAACGGCCGTCGAGACCACCACGCGACGCCTGGGAACAGCCAGTGCGGCGGCGATGGCGGGTTTGAGTGCGGCGGCGATTGCGGGCTTCACCGACGCGAGGGGAGGGCTGGCGGGCTTGGCGGGTTCTTCGGGCCTGGCCTTGAATTCGAGGACCGCTTTCTTCTTCACAGGCGGGAGAACTGCTCCGGGGTCCAGCCGCATCCTGATCTGGTCAAGAGTGCAGCGCCGCGCGGGCTCTTTGCGCAGGCATTCTCGCGCGATGGTCGCAAAGGGTTCGGGGACCGATTCAGGCACGGCGGGTTCAGCCGCTGCCGCTCCGTACCATGCGGGGGGGCGCTGCGTGAGAATCTCAACCAACGTGGCGCCGAGCGCCCACACGTCGGCCGCTGCGCCGATGCGTCCCTGGATCGTCTCCGGCGCATCGTAGATGGTTCGCTCGATGGAGGGCTTGCCGATTGCGCCCGCGAGAATCAGGCCGTCTGCGGAGAGCTTCAACCGGTCGCCTACAGCCATGATGTTTGAAGGTTTGAGCCGGCCGTGGACAAAGCCCTTGGCGTGGAGATATGCGAGGGCGTCCACTGCCGGGCCGAGCATTTCTCTCGCCTCCTCGGGAGTCAAAGCGCGTTCCGGAATAATCTCGGCGAGGACTTCGTCGGCGTACTCGGTGACCACGTAGAGCATGGGCGAAGAGCCGATTTCGCAACGCCCGCTGGCAAATACCTTGATGAGATGGGGATGGGAGAGGTTCGCGGCAGCCAGCCAGCCGGACATGCGGATTTCCGCGTCGCCCGAGCCGGCGGGAACGAGCTTGACGGTGGCTTTTTGCGATGGATCGCCGAATTCGGTCAGGTAGGTCTCCACCCCCCGGGAGCTGTTCAGCCATCGAAGAAGGGTGAATCGGCCGCTGACGACACGTCCGACAAATTCACCGTGAATTGCTGTTGCGCTCATGGCAATCGCCAATCCAATCCAAATATAAGAAACATCTTAGCCCCGAAAGCGTAAAAGTAACCAGCCTATTTGAACTTTGGTAAGATATGCGGCAAGTTATTGCTGTAGTTGCCGTTCCCCGACTTCGATTGGACATCGATCGGCGCGGATCCGGCGGACACCTGAATCCGCTACCCGGGGGCACCGTGCCAACTTGTCAGGATGGGCGCGTGTCAGGTTTTTAACGCCAGTCACCCAACACATAGTTGCCGGGCCGGTTGATGGCTTCGCCGCGCGGACGCTGCATGGCGATACCCAGCGCGGTCATGCGATAGCCGCGTAAGCGCATGCGGCAAAACGCATCGTCGCAGGCGAGACTCACACCGGCTTCCAGTTCGGCTCCCCGCGCCAAGGCGAGCGCTTCAATGGCGTCGAGGAGGCGATCAAACCGTTCGCCGCTGCCTGGGCCGCCACGCGCCGCGGCGAACTTGACGTAGCAGGTATTCGCGCCACCCTCCGAGCCGGGGCCGTTCATGCACACGGCGAAGGCGTCGAGCGATCGCTGACCATAAATCAGGGGCACCTCGCCGATGCGCTGCTTGAGGGCGGCGCGAATCTCCTCGCCCAGATCGAGGCCTTTCTCGATGCTGCTTGCGAGCTTTGCGCATGCGGCAATCGCCTGTCGTTTTTCGCGGTCACTAAGCGAAGAGAGCAACACCGGAACCTTGACGCTGCTTTTCAATGTCCACGCGGGAGGCTGCGGCGTGCGTTTCATGAGCGCAGTAAGAGAGCCGGGCCAGTAGCCAAATTTCTGATACAGGCCGACGTGCTTGGGACTGCTCGCAAATGTGAACAGCCCGCTGTGCCTCACGCGCCACCGTGCGAAAACCTTCATGGTGGCTGAGAGCAACTGCTGGGCGATGCCGCGGCCCCAGCAATCGGGCGAAATGGTGAGCGGACCGAAGAAACCAAAAGATCCCCACCGCGTGATGGCGTTGGAGCCGAGGAACCTGCCATCTTCGCGCGCCGCCAGCACGACGGTGTTGCGCGAACGCCATCGCGGCGTGAGGAAGTCGCGGTCGCCCATGAATTCGAGCGGATTGGGGAGACCCAGGAACGTGCCGAATGCCAGCCGGACAATGCGGCCCGCTTCTGCGAGCTCACTTTCACGAAGCGGACCGACCTGAATTGACTGAGTCCTGGTCATGGTGGTTGCGCACCTTTGGTGGAGGTTGTGCGGCTTCGGAGCGGAGTTCCGGGATGCGGCCGCGGCGCGCACAGTGTAACGCATCGCAAAGCGATCCACCATCTGTTCAAGCAAGGCGGTTACTGAGAGCGATAAAATTTCTGCGGATCACCGCTCGCGAAGGAGGGCCTTATGCGGAAGCACTGGGTGAAAATCGTGGTCGCCATCGTGGCACTGCTGGTCATCGTGTTCGGGCTGGTTCCACTCTTCATCAACGCCGATACCTTCCGCCCGGCCATCGAGAGCCAACTCTCCAGCGCGCTCAACAGGAAAGTGACGCTCGGGCATTTGAGCCTTTCCCTCATCAGCGGCAGCCTGGTTGCGGAAAACATCTCGATTGCGGATGATCCGTCGCTTTCCTCAACTCCATTTCTTGAGGCGAAAAAGCTCGACCTCGGCATTGAATTGGGACAATTCCTCTTTCACCGCTCGGTGCAGATCACGAAGCTCACGGTCGATACGCCGGCAATTGATTTGATCCACCTCGAAAACGGCACCTGGAACTTCTCCAGCATGGGGAGTTCAGGCGGTCAGCCGACGTCCGGAAACGGCAGCATGCCGGCCCTTTCGGTGGATGAACTGAAGATCAAGGATGGAAGCGCAACGGTCGCTTCGGTCCCTTCAACCGGCAATTCATTCACATGCAGCGCAATCAATCTCAGCGTGAAGCATTTCTCGTTTACGAACGCATTTCCTTTCGATCTTTCGGTCAAGCTGCCTGGAGATGGAACCGTGAAACTGAGCGGGACGGCAGGGCCCATTGCGCAGCAAGACGCCTCGAAAACGCCCTTTCAGGCGACGCTCGAGATCAAGCATTTTGATCCGGTCGCAGCCAATGCGGTTCAGGCCAGCGATGGAATTGCCATGGTCGCGGACCTAGACGCGAAGATTGCATCAGGCGGCGGGAACCTGTCGAGCACGGGAAAGATCACGGCATCGCAATTGAAGCTGGCGCGCAATGGATCGCCCGCTCCGCAGCCAGTGGACATCGACTTCGCAATCTCCGACAACCTCGATACGCGCACGGGAAAGGTATCGGACCTGGCAATTCACTCGGGCACGGCCGCCGTCCAGATCAACGGAGGCTACCAGACGGTAGCGGGGGGCGTCACGCTGAACCTGCGACTGTCGGCGCCCAATCTCGCGATTGATCAAATAGAGCAGTTGCTGCCGGCCGCGGGCATCAATCTGCCAAGCGGCTCCAAGCTGAAAGGCGGGACGCTCACGTCAAACCTCACCATCACGGGTCCAGCAAACGCAATGACCATTGCCGGACCGGTCGAGATCGATAACACGCAACTTGAGGGCTTCGACCTCGGATCCAAAATCCAGGGCTTGAATCCGCTGGGAGGAACAGGCGGAGGCACGCAAATCGAGAAGGTGAGCACGGACGTGAACTCTTTGCCGCAGATGACCAGCTTTAACAACATCGTTGAGTCTGTCCCGGCCATTGGGACTGCAACCGGAAGCGGCACCATCTCTCCCTCAGAGGCGCTGAACTTCCAATTGGTCGCCAAGTTCAACAATGCATCCGCGGTGGGGTCGGCTGCCAACGCGGGGTTGAACGCCGTCGCCAGCCTGCTCGGCAATCGCTCCAATACCGCAGCAAACAGCGGCATTCCGCTGACGGTCACAGGGACAGCGTCGAGTCCGTCGATCCGCGCGAACATCGGAGCCATGGTGAAGCAACAGACGGGCGGATTGTTTGGAAGCTCCAACGGGAAGCAAAACAACACGGTCAGCAAGCTGAAGGGGCTGTTGGGGAAGTGACGGGGCTGAAGCCGCGCCGTGCTGCGGCTGAGCGCCGTCCCAGCGGGACTCGCTATCGGTTTTGTGTTGCCTTCCCTGCTCTGAAGCGCGGGGCTGATGAACGTTGCGCCTGCGGCGCGTAATAAGGCTCAGGGGGCCGCATATCCCACCCATTCGCAAAAAGCGCGAATGGATGGGGCAACGGGAGCACTGCGTATCCCACCCTTTCGCAAGAAGTGCGAAAGGATGGGGCCGCCGGGGCGACAACAAGGACGGGGCGACGAAATTCCGGATGTTACAAATCTGTTAAAATTGAAATGCAAGGATTTCGGTCCAGTTGCTTAAGTCCCGCCGAAACCATCCCCATGATGCTCTTCCTGATGCGCCACGCCAACGCCGGAACCGTCCGCGAAAACCCCCAATTGGACACCAAGCGGGGTCTCGTGAAGGAGGGGAAGGAACAGTGCATGCTGATGGCGCGGCTGCTTGGAGCCCTCAAGGTCCCGATTGACGTGATTGTTTCGAGCCCGTTGAAGCGCGCCCGGCAGACGGCGCAACTGGTGGGAACCGAGTTGGGGTACGAGGCGCAAGTAGAAGTGAGTCCGGCGCTGGGATTGAATGCGAGCTATGCGGAGTTCCAGCGGCTGCTGGAGAAATATGCCGACCGCGAAGGGGTGCTGGTGGTCGGACATAATCCCAACATTTTTCAGTTTCTCGGCCGCATGATTACCGGCAACGGCGGCGCGGCCATCCGCATGAGGAAGGGCTCGATCGCATGCGTTCGCGCGGATCGTCATCCGCCGCGGTTGCAGTGGCTTCTGGATCCGCGCACGGCCCGGGCGGTTTACGCCACCGTGACAAAGAGCTCGCGTCCGAAGACTTCGCGGAAGTAGCCTGACTCTTTGCGCAGCGACCACAATTCCAACTCCGCGCCGGTGCGCCCCGGATACAACTCCAGGTAGACGCGCTTCGGGTAGAGCCTTGTGCCGACGCGGAGAACGCCGGAGGCGCGGTCCTGATTTAATGCCACGGCCATGCGCAACAACACCACGGCGCGGTGCACGTTCTTGTGCTCTTCAGAAGGAATGTTGCGTAGGGCGCGATCGCCGGGCTGGGGGCGGCTTTTGCCAAGATAGCGGGCGATTGCTGACACCAGCGTTCGCTGCAGCTGGGTATAGCCGTAGATTTCGGAGCTGGAAATAATGTACTGCGCGTGCCGGTGATGGCCCTGGTGGTTGATGAACTTGCCGGTGTCGCGGAGCATGGCAGCGGCGGCAAGCCAGCTTTCGTATTCGGCGGGCAGCTCGTGGAGGGACTTGAGTTCGCGAAAGAGCTGCACGGCGTGATCGCGCACCGGTTCGGTGTGGCGGGGATCGACGCCATAACGACGCGCCGTTGCCAGCACGCTCTCCCAGCGCTCATGCTCAAACTCGCGATGCGCTTTGGCGCGTGCATCCTGCTCGGCGAGCATCTGCGCCAGAATGCCATCGCGTAAACCAAGCGGAGAATATCGAAAGCCCGGCAGGCCGAAGGTCTCAAGAACCTCGGCATAGACCTGCGCGCCGGCGACGATAATCTCCGCGCGGCGCGGACCGATGCCGGGGACCGCTTCGCGCTGGGGCAGAGACATTTTGGCCAGCTTGCCGGCCAGCTTGCGCACCGCGCGCGTAGTCACCATGCCGGCGAGAATGGCGGAGCGATGCGCAGCATGATCACGGTCGGAGCGGCTCTTGCCAGCTTTTTTGCCGCTGCCCTTGCCGTTTTTCGCGCTGGCCAGGTAAGCCGCGGAGAGAGCGGCGGCAGTGCCGGAGGTGGCGATCACTAGGGGAGCGCGGCCGGGCTGAAGGCGGCGATGGGCGCGGCGCAGTTCGCGCGCGATCAACTGACCCATGCGCGCCAGGCCATCGGCAGGCGGCGGATCGGTCGAGAGGAATTGCTCAGTGAGCCTGACGGCGCCGAGCGGCAGGCTCACCGTCTCCTTGATGTGCTTATGCTCAGAGAGTGTGAGCTCGCAGCTTCCGCCACCCAGATCGAGAAGCAGCACGCGGCCGCCGGCTCCCGGCTCGGCGCCGGTGACGCCGAGGTGAATCAGGCGGCCTTCTTCCAGGCCGGAGATGATCTCCATGATCCAGCCGGTTTCGGCTTTGACCCAAGCTTGAAAGGCCGCAGAATTACGGGCATCGCGCATGGCCGAGGTGGCAACAACGCGAATGCGGTCCACTCCGTGAGTCTGCACCGTGCGCTGAAAACGCTTGAGCGTACGCAGCGTTGCGGCCATGGCCTCAGGAGAGATTAGCCCGGTGTCGAAGACGCTGCCGCCGAGGCGCGTGACCTCGCGGTCTTCGGCCACGGTCTTGAGCTGATGCGCCTGCACTCTGGCGATCTTCAACCTGCAGGAGTTGGACCCGATGTCGATGGCGGCGAAGGTAGGCATCGTGGATTGCTGGGCGCTCCGTGAGAGAGAATCGACCTCGTAGCCAAGATACACGAAGGCGACGCGAGCACGTCTGCGCAACGCGCGAATCCGGCTGGTATTCTGGACTTGATCGCCAAAGTCAGGATGAGTCCAGACAGGAACATGGCCGTGAATATCGATTCGCGGAGAGGCATCGCTCTCGATGGCACCCGACGTGCGCTGTCGACAGGAAGGGTATGGCTGCTCTTTGCAGCTGTCTTCCTGGCGGTGTATTTTGCGTCGCTGTTTTCTCCGCCGTTGCTTGACGACGTGGACGCGGCGCATGCTCAAGCGGCGCAGGGCATGGCCGAGACGGGCGACTTGATCACGTCGAAGATCGACGGCATCCGCTATATTGAAAAGCCTCCGCTGCCGTACTGGGTTGTTGCGGGGATGTACAAGATTTTCGGCCAGAACACTTTTGCGACGCATTTCCCGAATGCGCTGGCGATGCTTGGGCTGGCGTGGCTCTCGTGGCTGTGGGCGCGGCGGGCGTGGGGCGATCGCGCCGGGCTCTACGCCGGGCTGGGCGTTCTGACTTCGGTGGGGTGTTTTCTTTTCACGCGCTTCATCATTCCCGAGTCGATTCTCGCCTTTTTTCTTTTGGCCGCGCTTTACGCGATGATTTCGAGCCTGGAAGACGGCAGGCCGCTGCGCATTTACTGGGCGTGGGCCTGCGTGGCGCTCGCACTGCTGACCAAAGGGCTGATTGCGCCTGTGTTTTTTGGCGGAGCGGCGATTCCCTACCTGCTGTTGACCGGTCAATGGCGGCGCTGGCGCGCGCTGAAGCCGGTGAGTGGACTGCTCGTGTTCCTGGCGATCGGTGCGCCGTGGGAAATCCTATGTGGGTTGGCGAATCCTGACCAGGGACATCCCGTGGGCAACCACCCCACGCTCGGAAATGTGCACGGCTTCTTTTACTTCTATTTCATCAACGAGCACGTACTGCGGTTCTTCCACCTGCGCTACCCGGATGATTACAACAAGATGCCGGGGTGGTTGTACTGGCTGGCTCACCTGGCGTGGGTCTTTCCCTGGAGCCTGTTCCTGCCGGCTGCGGCCGCTGTAGCCTGGAAGACTCGCCACACCTGGCTGAAGCACTTGCGCCAGGAGGCCGGGCAGACCGTGGACTTTTACCTGGACCACGCGATGCGCGAAGACGTGGCGACCTATGTTCTGAGAGTGAAGTTCCGCGCGCGCACCATCTGGCTGCTGAGCCTGTTCTCGGCGTGGACGCTGCTGTTCTTCTCGATCTCAACGAACCAGGAGTACTACACGTTTCCGGTGTGGCCACCGCTGGTGATCCTTATTTCAGGAGTCATGGCGGAGATTGAAGAGCGAAAAAGCGCGAGCAATGGAGCGCCAGTGCTTTCGACCGCATGGCTGACGGGCGCGCAGGGAGGTTTTGCGGCGATCGGAGTGTTTTCGGCGGCGGCGCTGGCATGGGGACTGTGGACGTCACGGAATCTGCCTTTTGTGTCCGACGTGGGGACATTGCTGGCGCGTCGTGGCGTGGGCGATTACACGCTGTCGATGTCGCACCTGTTCGATTTGACGGGTCCGTCGTTCGCAGCGTTGCGGCTGCCGGCGGTGATCGCGGCGATTGTCCTGTTGATCGGGCCCGCGGCGGGATGGCTGCTGCGGCTCAAGAAGAAGCATCTGGCATCAACGATCAGCGTGGCGTTGACGATGGCGATGTTTTTTGTCGCAGCGCACATTGCGTTCGCGCGTTTTGAGCCTATGCTGAGCAGCAAGCAGCTGGCTGACACGATTATGAAAGACGGCACGCCGAACGATACGTTCATCATCTACGGAGAGCAGTCGTCGGGATCGTCGGTCATCTTTTATACGCACACGTTCTTCCACTGGAGACCAGCGCTGCTGGTGCTGCCGCGCTGCGGGCAGCACGGCGAGGGGACAACGCTGCTGTGGGGCTCCTGTTATCCTGACGCGCCCGATATCTTCCTGAGCAACGAGAAACTCGAGGCGATATGGGGCACGGGCGAGCGCAAGTGGATTTTTGCGGAAGATCCGGATCGCGATAAGGTGGAACAGGTGCTGGCGGGGCGGCTGTACCCGGTGGAAACCATCGCGGACAAAACACTCTGGACGGACCGGCCGGTGGAGTAAGACAGCTTCCAGCTTTCAAATTGCAGTTTGAAGTTCGCGGGTCGGGGCGTGCGCAACGCCGGGGTGTTTCACTGCTCGGCGCGCATTTTGCCGCCGGGCAGCAGCGAATAAACTCGTCCGCGCCAGAGAATGCGGCGGCCGGCATAGCTGGCAGCCCAGATACAGAAGCCCATCAGGTCGCGGATGGGATAGAGAATGAGCAGGCCGAACCAACTCGTGTCGCGCACGACGAGGCGGCCGACGGCGACTGAAAGCGCGAGCCGGGTGGCAACTGCCAAAGCAAACAACGCCAAGCCGCACCAGGGATCGCCGAGCCATGCCGCAGCGGCCCAGCCGAGCAGCCCGAACGGCATGCTGAAGGTGAGGGCGGTGCCGAAGTGCCCCTTGGGCCGGGAAAAGCGCGTGGACTTCATCCAGCGAACCTGGTGCTTGAGCGAGGAGATGAAACTGGAGTTGAGCACCATGTGATCGATGGCATGATGGCTCAGCGCCACGGCCTGGCCCAGCTTGAAGGTTTCGTTGCCGAGAACGAAATCGTCGGCGCAGTAATCGGAAGTGACGCGGAAACCGCCCATGCGCCTGATGGTTTCGCGGCGGAAGGCCATGGTGGGGCCGAGCGTGAACTGCATGCCTTCCATGGCGCCCGCGGCGAGGACGCCAGCTGACATCTCGACGGACATGCCGACCGCTTCAAGTCGCGCCCAGAGGCCACCTTCCGCGGCAACGCCGCGATAGAGACAGCACATGGCGCCGACGCGAGGGTCGGCGAAGGGAAGGGCCACAGCGCGGAGATAATCCGGCGAGACGCGAACATCGCTATCGCTGATGACGATGATGCCGTGCGCTGCTTCGGCCTCCATTTTCTCCATGGAGATGACTTTGTCGTTGATGTAGTCGGGTTGCCCGCCAGTGGAAAGAGGTTTGACTGGTATGTGCGGATGACGCGCGGCGACGCGACGGGCGGTGGCGAGGCCGGGATCATTGGCGTCGCGGGAGCAGAAGAGGATTTCGTATTCAGGGTAGTCCTGGGTGAAGAATGTCTCGAGATAGGATTCGAGACCGGGATCGGTTCCGCGCAGGGGCTTAAATAGCGAGAGCGGCGGGGTGAAGCCGGGACGGGCGGCAAGCTGGACGAGGGCCGTGCGACGCTCGCGAAGGTAGCCCGGAACCGCCCACAGCACAATGCCGGCAAAGACCGTGGAGGTGATGAGGCCGAAGACGGCCAGGCCTAAGAGGACGTAGGGCATGCTTGTAACAGGATAACGAGGGAGCGTGGGAGCGAGTTTGCTTACCCCACCCAAGCGGAGCTTGGATGGGGCACCCCGAAAGTCGGCGAGTTTGCGGATGCAGTTAAGCTACGGTTTGCGCGGCGACCCGTTGCGGGGCGGCGTGACGGGCTTGCGGATGGGGACGATGGCGGCGGAGGCATTGGGCGCGGCCTGCTGGAAGCGCGAGAGCATCTCGCTGCGCACGTGCTCCACGAAGCTCTGCATCTGGCGGTTCATCTCTTCCATGCGCTCGCGCATTTGCAGAATGATGGCGATGCCGGCGATATTGACGCCGAGGTCGCGGGCGAGGTTGAGGATGAATTCCAACCGCTCGAGGTCTTCGTCGGTGTAGAGGCGCGTGTTGCCCTCGGTACGCGAGGGTTTGAGCAGACCTTCACGCTCGTAGAGGCGCAGGGTTTGCGGGTGGATTTCGTACATCTCGGCTACGGCCGAGATCATGTAGGCGCCTTTGGATTTGCGTTTTGTGGGCATTGTCGTGTTCCAAAGCAATCATGCGCGGTTCGAACCAACTGAAAGCTCGCGCCAGTCCGTTTGGTCTTCTTGTTCCCTTGTTCCCTTGTTTCCTTGCTCCCTTGCTCCCTGCTCTTTACATCTTGTCGAACAGCGCCTTGCGCGGGTCGTCGGGATTGAGGCGTGCGAGCTCGCGCATGATTTCGCGGCTGCGCTCGTCATTTAGGTGCGGCACCGCGACTGAAACGGTGACAATCTCGTCGCCACGCTGGCCGGGATGCTGCGCGTTCTCAACGCCGCGCTCGCGCATGCGCAGCTTTTGGCCGCTTTGCGTTCCCGGCGGAATCTTCAACTGCGCACGGCCGTCAATGGTGGGCACCTCGACCTTGGCGCCCAGCGAAGCTTCAGACACGGTGACCGGCACGGTGAGCAGAATGTCGTCGCTCTGGCGCGTGAAGACCGGGTGCGTGCCGGTGCGCACGATGAGAAACAGATCACCCGGTGGCCCGCCGTTGACGCCGGCGTTGCCTTTGCCCTGCAGGCGAATACGCTGGCCGTCGCGCGTGCCGGGCTTGATGCGAAATTCCACGGTCTCGGTGCGGGTGACGGTGCCTTCACCGTGGCAGCCGGGGCAGTCGTTCTCGATCTTCCCTGTTCCGTTGCAACGTGGGCAGGTGATGTTGAATTTCATGCGGCCGCCCATCTGCGTCACCTTGCCGGTGCCCTGGCATTCGGGACAGGTGATGGTGCCGCCGACGTGAGCCTGACCGTGGCAGGCGGGGCAAGTCTCCTGGCGGTTGATCTGGATGCGCGCCTGGCCGCCGCGGATGGCAGACCAGAAATCGACCGTGGCCTGATACTCGAGATCGCTCCCGGGCTGCGGGCCGCGCGGCGCCTGGGGATGCTGTGCACCGGTGAAGATGCCGGAGAAGATGTCTTTGAAGCTGCCCCAGCCGGAGCCGCCCGCGCCCTCCTGCTGGCCGGGATAGCCGCCACCGGAGAAACCATTGAAGTCGAAACCGCCAAAGTCGATGGGGGGCTGCTGGCCGCCCGAGCGCTGCTGGCGTGCATAGGCTTCAGCCTGCGCAGGGTCAATCTGGTCAGAGTAGAAGCCGACCTGATCGTAGATCTTGCGTTTCTTTTCGTCGCTCAGGACGTCATTGGCCTCGGAGATCTCTTTGAATTTTTCCTCGGCCTTTTTGTCGCCCGGATTCACGTCGGGGTGGTATTTGCGCGCAGCTTTCCTGAAGGCCTTGCGGATTTCCTCCGGCGTGGCCGTTTTCTTGACGCCGAGCGTGGCGTAATAGTCTTTGTGGGTGGTGGTCGGCATTTCTTCCTTCTATATTCCCACTCCTTTACTGCCTAAATACAGACTCATCGCATTTTCAATTCCAATTTCTCGTCAATTTTCTAAAGGCGCTCGTAGAATCTCACCTGTTGCCCGTCAGACCCATTCGACTACCTTCTGATCGTCGAGAACTACCGGCACAGATTTCTTCGACTCCTGGCTTCGCTCGTCGCTCGGGATGACAACGGCTAGGAGTAACTAGGGGTGGACGACTTAAAGTCGCCCACCCCGAAGGTTTCCGCCTTCCTGCTCTCCCACCCTAAACGCAAAGAGCGCGTTTAGGATGGGGCACCCTATTTCTTGCTTATCCAGTCCTCACTTCTTGTCGTCGACGTCGACGTATTCGGCGTCGATCACGCCCTCGTCCTTCTTCTGCTCGCCGGCGGGAGGCGCGCCCGCGGCTGGACCGGGTGCTGGGCCCGTTTGCGGCGTGCTGGCTTTGTACATGGCCTCGGCCAGCTTGTGGCTGGCGAGGGTGAGCCGTTCGTTCGCCGCCTTCAGTTGCGCCGTGGTGGGCGAACCCTCGATGGTCTTTTTGGCGTCAGCCAGCGCCGCTTCGACGTCGGTCTTGTCGGCCGCAGCCACCTTGTCGCCGCTCTCCTTCAGCATCTTCTCGATGTTGTAGACGAGGCTGTCGAGAGAGTTGCGGGCTTCGATCTGCTCGCGCTGCTCCTTGTCCTCGGCGGCGTGGGCATCGGCTTCCTTCGCCATCTTCTCCACCTCTTCCTTCGAGAGGCCGGAGCTGGAGGTGATGGTGATGCGCGTGTCCTTGCCGGTGGCCATATCTTTGGCGGTTACGTTGAGAATGCCGTTGGCATCGATGTCGAAGGTGACTTCGATTTGCGGGATGCCGCGCGGCGCCGGCGGAATGCCGCCCAGCTTGAACTTGCCCAGGGTGCGGTTCTGCCCGGCCATGGGCCGCTCGCCCTGCAGCACGTGGACCTCAACCTCAGTCTGCGAGTCGGCTGCCGTGGAGAAGGTTTCAGTCTTCTTGGTCGGGATGGTGGTGTTGCGCGGAATCATCGGCGTGGCCACGCCGCCCAGTGTTTCGATCGACAGGGTGAGCGGAGTGACGTCGAGCAGCAACAGATCCTTGACGTCGCCGGAGAGCACGCCCGCCTGCACGGCCGCGCCCACGGCCACGACCTCGTCAGGATTGACACCGCGGTGCGGTTCTTTGCCGAAGAGCTTCTTCACGAGATCCTGGATCTTGGGCATGCGGGTCTGCCCGCCCACGAGCACCACCTCGTCGATCTGGCTCGCCGTGATGCCTGCATCGGTCATACAGCGCTTGCAGGGATCGACCGAGCGTTCGATCAGGTCTTCAACCAACTGCTCGAGCTTGGCGCGAGTGAGCTTGCGGACCAGGTGCTTCGGACCGGACGCGTCGGCGGTGATGAAGGGCAGGTTGATCTCGGTTTCAAGGGTGGTCGAAAGCTCGATTTTGGCCTTCTCCGCGGCGTCCTTCAGGCGCTGCAGAGCCATCTCATTGCCCTTCGAGGTGAGATCGAGTCCGTGCTCCTGCTTGAACTCGGTGATGAGCCAGTCCACGATGCGCTGGTCGAGGTTATCGCCGCCGAGGTGAGTGTCGCCGTTGGTCGCCTTGACCTCAATGACGCCCTCGCCTACCTCGAGGATGGAAATATCGAAGGTGCCGCCGCCGAAGTCATAGACGGCAATGGTCTCGTCCTTCTTTTTGTCGAGGCCGTAGGCCAGTGCAGCCGCCGTGGGCTCGTTGACGATGCGCTTCACGTCGAGACCGGCGATTTTGCCCGCGTCCTTGGTGGCCTGGCGCTGCGCGTCGTTAAAGTAGGCCGGGACCGTAATCACGGCCTCGTTGATCGACTCGCCAAGATAGGATTCCGCAGACTTTTTGAGCTTTTGCAGAATCATGGCGGAGATTTCCGGCGGGGTGTATTCCCTGCCCTGGGCTACAACGGCCACGTGGTCGCCCTGCTTGACGACGCGGTAAGGCACCATCTTCATCTCATCCGTCACTTCGTCGTAACGGCGGCCCATAAAGCGCTTGATGGAGAAGATGGTGTTCTCGGGGTTGGTAATCGCCTGACGCTTGGCGACCTGGCCCACCAGCCGCTCGCCGCCTTTGGTGAAGGCGACGACGGAGGGGGTTGTGCGCGCACCTTCTTCATTTGCAATGACTTTGGGCTCTCCGCCCTCGAGGACGGCAACGCACGAATTGGTGGTGCCGAGGTCAATACCAATCATTTTGGACATAATGGTTTCCTACCTGGTTCGAAGATAGACTCAACGAGGCAGAATGCCACATTGAGTGAGATACTGTCAACTTCTTTGATGCAAATGCCCTAAATGGGATGCAATTTTGGGCCGATTCCGGCGTTTTTGCGGAAAAGCGGGTCCGGCAGCTATTGCTTGACGGCGGCCAAGGCTGCTTCGAGGACCTCTTCCGGCTCCGGGCGAACACGGAAGTCGGCGTAGGCCTGGGCATAGAGGACGCGGCGGTCGCGGGCAAGGACGTAGGTGGCAGGCAGGATGAGCCGCCAGGAGTCGTCGCCGTTGAGGAACGGAATGTTGACGAGGATGGAGCGGTAGTAGGCGCGGTGGTAGTCGGGAATGGTGTAGGCCAAGCCGAATTTCTCGGCGAGGGCGCAGCCGGGGTCGCTGAGGACGGGGAACGGGAGCGAGTGCTGGCCGACCATGAAGTCGCTCTGGCGGCTGGTCTGCGGGCTGATGGCGGCGAGAAGCACGCCGGCTTCGCGAAGGCGCGGGTGCAGGTCACGCCAGGCCTCAAGCTCTGTGACGCAGTAGGGGCACCAGCGGCCGCGGAAGAAGTCGAGGACGAGGGGACCAAAGGACAGCAGGTCGGCAGAATTGGTCGGGCGGCCGGAAGCGTCAGAGAGGGTAAATTCGGGTGCGGTGGCGCCGACGGGGAGGATTTTCTGCTCGATCCCGGAGGCGAGGAGTTCGGCGACGGCGCGGTCGCTCAACGCCATGCGTTCCGGCTGGACGAGGTGGCGGGTGTTGTCGGTAATCTCGTCGAGCTGGTCCTGGAGGGGGGGCATGCGAATTCTCTCGGCCTTTCGAAAAGCAACTGCAGAACCCTCGACTCGTCTTCCGCCGCGGCGGACGATTACCTTCCGAAGCGTTGGCGACCCATGCCCATGCCGGCCAGGCCGCCGCGCATCATGCTTTTGGCGAGGCCGCCCTTTCCCACCTGCTTGAACATCCTGGCCATTTGAGCGTACTGGCGGAGGAGCTGGTTCACGTCCTGCACACTGGTGCCCGAGCCGGCGGCGATGCGCTTGCGGCGCGAGCCGGAGATGATTTCGTGATTGCGGCGCTCCCGGGGCGTCATGGAGTTGATGATGGCCTCGAGGCGGACGAACTGCTTTTCGTCGACCTGGCTTGCGGCCTGCTGCATGTTGGCGAAAGGGCCAACGTTGGGCAGCATCTTCAAAATGCTTTCCATCGAGCCGAGCTTTTTGATCTGCCCGATCTGTTCGCGGAAGTCTTCAAGCGTGAACGTATCGCCGAGAAGAGCTTTCTTGGCGAGATCTTCGGATTTCCTGCGATCGAGCTTTTCCTGAGCCTTTTCAATGAGCGAGAGCATGTCGCCCATGCCCAGGATGCGGCCGACAATTCGATCCGGATGAAATGGCTCGAAGGCGTCGGGTTTTTCGCCCACGCCGATGAACTTGATGGGCTGGCCGGTGACATGCCGGATGGACAGCGCCGCGCCGCCGCGAGCGTCGCCATCCATTTTCGTTAAGACCACCCCGGTCAGTCCAAGACGGGCATGAAAATCCTGCGCGGAGTTGACGGCGTCCTGGCCGGTCATGGAGTCGGCCACGAAGAGAATCTCCTGCGGGGTGAGGAGCTTTTTGAGCTGCTCCATTTCGGCCATCAGTTCTTCATCGATGTGCAGGCGGCCTGCGGTGTCGACGATGAGCGTATCGCAGCCCATGATGACAGCCTCGCGGCGAGCTTCTTTCGCAAGGCGCTCAACAAAAGCGGAGCCGGCGGGCTCGCCCTTTTGGTCGCCTTCGTAGAGGCGGGTTTCGACCTGTTTGGCCACGACCTTGAGCTGCTCGCGGGCGGCAGGGCGGTAGACATCGACCGAAACGAGCATGGGACGGTGGCCACCCTTCTTGAGCCACGCGGCAAGCTTGCCGCTGGTGGTGGTTTTTCCGGAGCCCTGCAGGCCGGCCATCAGAATCACGGTCGGCGGCTTCGATGCGAAGTTGAAGCGCGCAGTGTCTTTGCCTAGGAGGGCGACGAGCTCGTCGTGGACAATTTTGACGACCTGCTCGGAGGGCGAGAGCGCAGTGAGAACTTCAGTGCCGACGGCCTTCTCGCGGATGTGCTCGATGAGCTCGTTGACTACCTTGAGGTTGACGTCGGCCTCAAGCAGGGCGACGCGGATCTCCTTCAGGGCTTCGGCGATGTTCTCTTCAGTGAGCGTGCCCTGGCCGCGGAGGTTCTTGAAGACTCGCTGTAATTTGTCGGTGAGGTTCTCAAACATGGTCAGGTTTCAGTGTACCGAAGGTGCGCCTATTTCGCGGGGCCGCAGACTCGCTCCTCGATTCGCAGTCCTTTGTTTTCATCGCCGGGCATGATTGCGGCCAACAACTTCACCACCGTTCCTCGACAACACTCGAAAAACCGATTTAGCATAGGCGCGCCGGGAAATTCAACGCCGCGTAGTCGAGTGTGCGCCGCCCGGCCGATCTTGATCAACGCATTTGGTGCGGGAGGTTATTTTGAAGCGGATTCTGATTTGCCTGACTTTCTTTTGCTTTTTCATTGCGGCAGGATGGGCTTCGAATTCCACGCTGCCCGATGGCACGGAGTTTCCCATGTGGGAAAAGCCGTTGCATTTTAGCAAGACCTACTATGTTGATTGCAACGCGAAGAACGCCGACGATAACGGGCCGGGAACGCAGGATCATCCCTTCAAGACCATCAACCATGCTGCGCAGGTGCTCCAGCCGGGCGAGCGCGTGGTGATTGCCGAAGGCGTCTATCGCGAGTTTATCCAGCCAGCGCGCGGCGGCACCGGCCCCGACGCGATAATCAGCTACGAGGCCGCGCCTGGGACAAAGGTCATGGTGAAAGGCTCGCGTGTTGTGACCGACTGGAGGCCCAGCGAAGGCTGGAACTTCGGCTTCGATCCCGCGACGCACCAGCCGGTGAAAGCGTGGGAGCTCAAACTCGATCCGTCCTGGTTCCCTGCCGGCTACAACCCGTTCGAGGTGGACAACGTTCTCGGGAACAAGACCTGGCTGCGCTACGCCCAGGACAACATGAGCACCTACTTCCGGCGTCGCGGCCTTGTCTTCGTCGATGGACATCCGCTGGAGCCGGTGGAGACGCCGCAAGAATTGGCCGGCCCCTCGCCACGCTCGATGAACTACTTCACCGAGGTCCACTGGACGCCTCTCTTCAAAGAGTTCCAGCCCGAAGCAGGCAAGGTATGGATCGAGATGAACGGCATGACGCTGCACATCCGCCTCGCCAATGACGACGACCCGTCGAAGCACACGATCGAAATCACCACCGAGGAGCAGGTTTTTTCCCCGGCCCAGCGCTATCAGTCGTACATTCGCGTCAAGGGCATCACGTTTGAGCACGCGGGCAACGGCTTCCCGGTTCCGCAGCGGGGAATGGTCTCAGTCAACCGCGGCAACCACTTCATTTTTGAAGATGACACTTTCGATTGGGCCAACAGCGTGGGCCTCGATGTCGGCAACGAAGACTGGGGCGCTTCGCGGCCGCCGCAGCCGGTCGGTTTCGACATCGTGCGTGGAAACACCTTCCGCTATTGCGGCATCGAAGGCCTCGGGGGCACCGGCGGCCCGCAGAATATGCTCGTCGAGAAGAATCTGTTCGAGTGGGTCGGCTGGCAGAGCGCGGCGATGATGTCTGAATCGGGCGGCACCAAGATGCATACCGCGCGCAATCTGCTCTTCCGCAACAACGTCGTACGGCATATCCGGCACGCCAACGGCATCTGGCTCGATATCGGCAACGCCAATGACCGGCTCACTGGAAATGTCTTCGCCGACATTCCCGGCGACGTGAATCCGCATGCGATTCACATTGAAGGCAGCGAGGTGCCTAACGAGATTGACAACAACATTTTCTCTGACCTCACCGGCGGCATCCTCATCCGCGACACCAACAACGTGATCATCGCCTACAACCTCTTTCTCAACTGTCACCAGGTGTGCGTCGACACGGTTTCCGGCATCAACGGCCCGCGGCCCGTCGGCGGCCACACCAACGATGTGCACAACCTCCAGGTACACGGCAACGTGTTCTTCGGCATTGGCCGCTCGGCGATCGAGTTCAATAATGGCAAAAATGACGCCGATGGCAACATCTATCCGATTCCCGCAGGCTTCGGCGGGATGCGTGGCTTCGGCCAGCCGATTCTGCGCGTGAAGTTTCCCGAGCCTCCCGAGTGGGACGATCTGCAATCGTGGCGCGAGCAGCGCGGCTGGGATATGAACGGAACCATGGCGCAGATTGCGGCATCGCTCGATCCCGACACGCTGCAGCTCACGTTGACTGTAAAAGGCGATGTGAAACCGCTGCCCCAGTTCAAGGGAATCGACTCGGATTTCTTCGGAAAACCGGTCAACGGCGATCGCGTGGCAGGACCGTTCGCCGACATGATGACGCACACCGGCCCCTTGCACGTCGATCCACGATAGAGCGCAGACCAGGCGCAGAAAAAGAGGGCAAGGCCAGGAGTCAATCCGCAGCCTTACCCTTTTTCTTAAGTCAGATCAGCTCTTCAGGATGCCACGCTCCTTGATCAGCGCCTTGACGTCATCGCCGGCAAGATAGAGGATGATTTTGAATTCCCCGGCGCCGGTGTCGACTATGAATGCCGTGTCGACAAGAATGTCCTGCGGATTGTCTTGAGTCTCAACGAAACTGAAGCGCCATTTTGTAAGCGCCAGCGTGTATCGCGCACTCAGAGGAATCGTATGAATATCCGCGAGGGTCGAGGAGTTGCGGCCTACGCGATCGAAGAGCTGCTTGCGCGCGGGCAGACCCTGAGTGAAATCAGCGGCGCTTACGGTTTTCGTCCCTTGAGGATTAGCCGCCAGAAACGGATCGGCAAACTGGGCCAGCAGGGCCGGCATATTCCCGGCAACGACGTTGCGTTCGTAATCTCGAAGAAAAGTCTCGACAGAGCGGAGCTGGTTTTCCATGAGTTCTCCAGTGAGAGAGGCGCACAGGCGCCTCCGGAAGTGAATGGTACTTTAGTATTATATCAGATAATACACAGAAAGTCAATAGGGATCACACGCTTGTCCGATCCCTCCGATCGTGCGACCCGCCTACTCTTCCGGCGCGATCAGGTACTGCTCCAGCTTGCCGTCGGGATATGTATATGTCGTGAGCCGCAGCCGCTTCCCTGGATACACGATGTCAAAGCTGCGAAAGGTCATGCCGCCGCGGAGCACCTCCTGCGTCTGGTGCAGGCTGAGCGGCTCGCCCAGCGGCGCAAGGCTCGATTGGAAGTCGGCGATGGCTTGCGGCGTGAAGTGGTCGCTAAGATTCGGCGCGAGCAGGGAGCGGTCGATGCGGCCCTGCTGGAGGCCGCGATAGATATCAAGCGCCTGTTGTTCGGGTGCGCTTAGCGGATAGCCGGCAACGAGCGGCGCAGCGAGGTGAGCGGTGGTGCTGGCTGCGCCGACAGCGTCCTGGTTGGTGAGGACGGCGACGGCGGCGCCTGAGTCGACGAGAACTTCATTTTCCGAGACGAAGCCGGAGACTTCGCCGCCGTGCTCGATGGAGCGGTGGCCGTCGCGATCGCGTACCTCAACGCCGAGGCCGTAGTGTGTGCCCTTCCCGTTTTTCAGCTTTACTTCGGTAAACATATTTTTATAGCTCTCGGACGAGAGCAGTGACTGTGCGAGCAAGCTTTCGTCCCAGAGCGCGAGGTCGTGCGGTGTCATGGCCAATTCGCCGGCGGCAAACATCCAGCCGATGCCTTCGTTGGGAGCAATGCGCAAGGGGCCAAGGGCATGACGGTAATATGGCGTCGCGTCGGGTGGTGTGAGCTTGATCTGGTCGGAGTTCCATGCGGACTTCATGCCCAGCGGGCGGAAGATGTGCTCGGTGAGGAAATTCCAATAGGGCTCGCCTGAGACAACCTCGACGATGCGTCCGGCGATGACGAAGTTGGTGTTGGAGTATTGCCACTGCGTGCCCGGATCGAAGTCGAGCGGCTTTTTGGCCCACGTGTCGATGATCTGCTCCGCAGTCTCAGGATGATTCATCGTGGTCATGACGTAGTCTTCGGGCCAGTAGTCCTGGTAACCGGAAGTGTGGGAGAGAATCTCACGAATTGTCACCTCGTCGCCGCGCGTGAGGCCGGGAACATATTTGCCGACGGGATCGTCGAGGGAAAGCTTGCCCTGTTCCTGAAGAAGCAGAATCGCCGTGGCTGTGAATTGCTTGGAGATGGAGCCGATGGAGTAACGCATGTCGGGCGTGGCGGGGACGGCCGGTGAGGAATCCGTGGCCAGGTGGGCGAACCCATAGGCATGGGTGTAGACGAGCTTGCCATGCTGGACAACGGCGACAGAGGCCGAGGGGACGCCAGTTTCCTGAAGGACTTGTGTGGCGATGCGATCCACCTGGCCGCGTAGATCGGGCGAGATCGTATCCACAGTTTGCGCGAAAGCGGCCGAAGCCGCCATGAGCAGAAGCAACAGAATGGCGGGACGCAAGAGACTTTCTGGACGAAGCATTGTGGCGGATTCCTCTTGACAAGGATTGTCGCACCTGGACCGGTGACACGATGAGCCCGCCCGGTGCGTTAGGCTGTCGAAGGACGAGCTGCGCATGAGCGTGATGGGCATGCGCGTCGCCGGAAGCGCATGGGAGACGTTAGACGAAAATGAAACGACTGATTGAGGGACACAAGCGCTTCCTGGCCGAGGTATTTCCGGCACGGAAGAGTCACTTTCATCTTCTGGCGGAAGGACAGTCGCCCCAGTGGCTGTTCATTACCTGTGCGGACTCGCGCGTGTTGCCGGACCTGATTCTGGGAACCAAGCCGGGCGATCTCTTCATTTCGCGCAGCATTGGAAACGTGGTGCCCGTCAGCAGCCAGGATGTGGACGGGGTAACGGCGACGATCGAGTACGCAGTGGACGTGCTGAAAGTTAGGCACGCGATCGTGTGTGGACACTCGGACTGCGGCGCGATGAAAGCAGCGCTCGACAAGAAGAGCCTGGAGAATCTGCCTAAAGCGCGGCGGTGGCTGGAGCACGTGGAGTCGGCATTTGCGCACATGCAGCCGCTGAATGCGGCCGATGGCGACGGCGCTGAGCTGGCGGCGCTGATCCGGGGCAACGTGGTAGCGCAATGCAAGAACCTGCTCGCGCAACCTTCCGTGATGCGGGCCGTAGCGGAGGGCCGGCTTTCGGTTCACGGCTGGTACTACGACATTTTGACGGGACGGGTTGAGGAATACGACGAAGGGCTGAAGAAGTTTGCGCCCCTGGTTTGGTGATGGGACCTGCCGTGTTCAGAATTCAGCGCGGGATGCACTCGAGTTGGCTGGAACGCGGGACGGCCCGGCTGTTGCCGCGCTATTAGATGCGGTCGAGTGCGGCCTTCATGAAGTCGTGCGTTTCCTGGATGTGCGCGGCTTGCGAGGTAAGCACCTGACGCAAGGGGAGCGGAAGCGTTGCCTGGATGGCGTTATCGTAGACCTCTCTGGCCGCATCTTCGCCCTGCTCGGCGGTGGCGAGCAAAGTGTGATCGCCCCCGCCTAACTTGAATTTCAGCCTGGCCCAGACGCGGTGCAAAGCTCCCGCAGTTGTGCCGCTTTCGCGCAGGTTGCTGATGCCCTCCTGGTTGAGGACCGATTCCAGTTCGCCGCGAAACTGAGCGCGGGTGAGCGATTCGGTGAGGAAGAAGTACTTCAGATTTCGGTCTTCAAGCTTTTCACCGATGGCGACGAGAGCCTCCTGGCTGTCGATCAGGCTTTCAAGCACAGTATGGATGGCGGATTCGGTTTGCTGTAGATCACGAGACGGCTGTGGCATGACTCTTTACCAGAGATAGATATTTTGGAAATATGGTGTGGCCGGGGTCGGCACACGCGTGCCCTTGCAAGATTTGAGGCAAGATGCAGGCGGCTGGTTGCTTTGGAACAGGGCGTGCGACAGCAGTGGGTTTACGGCCTGTTACGGATTCGGTACTGCGAGTTCCGCATGTGCGCGCGTGGACGCGAAAACGATGGGGAAAGCCGCGTAAGCGCAGGGTTACAGGCAGGGTCCGACGGCTGCCAGTGCGATTCTCCTTCGCCGCCGGCAAGGGAGGGAAATCGCGAAAACCTCCTGCCCCTGCCTGATTTTCGAACGCGGGAACCTGCAACAGCAGATAAGCGCTCGCAGGGTTGGAGGCAAGGGGATTGTGGTCAGTTGTCTCGCGGAGAATCTTCGTGGGCTCAGGCTGAGAGGCGGGAGCGAGTCTCAACCGCTGTGAACTGACACAGCAAGTCTCAGTGCGCGTCCAGTAACGGTAGTCTCCCCGGCAGGGTGGATCTATTCTTCGCGGAGGGCACGGAGTGGATCGATGCCTGCGGCCCGCCGCGCGGGACCGTAGCAGGCAAGCAGGACGACGAGCATCATGACAATAGGAACCGCGGCAAGAACCAGCGGGTTATTTTCGCCGATGCCATAAAGCAGGCTCGCCATCAGCCGGCGCAGCAGGATGGCAGCAGGAACGCCGATGAGGACCCCAGCGAGAGCGAGACGCGCGGATTGGCCAAGAATAAGGCGGAGGACGTCGCGGCGGAGCGCGCCAAGCGCCATGCGAACGCCGATCTCTCGCGTGCGTTGCGATACCGAGTATGCGGTGACGCCGTAAACGCCCACCGCGGCGAGCAGGACCGCGAGCATGGAGAAGATGTCGAGCAGAGAAAGATCGAAGCGCCGCAGTGCACCGGCGTCGGAGACCAACCCGGACATGGATTCGACGCTGTAGATCGGTGTTGTGCCGCTGACCTGGGAGACGGCGGCGCGGATCGATGGCAGCAGCGAGCGCTCCGGAAGGCTGCTGCGGACGGCGAGACTCATGTTGGCCTCGAGCAGCGAGCGAATGCTGTCGGGAATCTGCGTGTAGGGGTAGTAGGCCGTGGGTTCAATGGCAACATCAGCGCCCCAGTGGCGGACGTCGGCCACAACGCCGATGACGGTACACCAGGAACTGCCCTTGAAGTTGGGTTTGAGACGTTTGCCGATGGGGCTTTCGCCGGGCCAGTATTTTTGGGCAAGCGACTGACTGACGATGGCCACGAAGGGGGATGAAGCGCTGTCGCCATTGTCGAAGTCGCGCCCATGGATGAGGGGAATCTGGAGGGTATGGAAGTAGCCCTCACCGACGGCGCGATAACGAGTGACGAGTTCGCCCTGGACGGGCGCAGGATTCCTGCCGTCGACGGTGATGGGCATGGATGGATCTCCGCCGCTAAAGGGCAGATTGCGCGCGATGACCGCCGAGTCGACACCGGGAATGGCACGAACGCGGTCGGCGATTTGACGATAGAACTCTGTGATTTGCGGACCGGTGAGAGTGCCGGGCACGGCGATACGGAAAGTAAGGACGCTCGCGGGATTGAAGCCGAGATCGACGTTGCGGATAGACCAGAGGCTGGATAGGGCGAGGCCGGTACCGGTAAGGAGGATGCAGGCAAGCGCGGTTTCGACGATGACGAGCAGAGCGCGCTGAATCGCAAATCCGCGTGAAAAAGATCCGGTGCGCTCGCGAAGGCCATCGTTCACGTTGCCACGCACGGCGCTGATGGCTGGCGCAAGACCGAAGAGAACCCCGACGAACAGCGAGGCAAGCAGCGCGCAGCCGAGGACGGTGAGGTCGATATGGACGGCGTCCATGCGGGGGACGGCAGGCGGATGAAGAGCGAGAACCAGGCGCAGCGCCGCGAAGCCGACGCCGATGCCGGCCAGGCCGCCGATAAGCCCGAGCAAAATACTCTCGGTAAGGAGTTGGCGCATGATGCGAACGGTGGATGCGCCGAGCGAGGTACGGACCGCGATCTCGCGCCGGCGAGCCGCGCCGCGAGCGAGGAGGAGGTTGGCCACGTTAGCGCAGGCGATGAGCAGGACGAAGCCAACGCAGCTCATGAGCATGACCAGAGCGGGTTGAACATTGCCGGAGAACGCGCTGGTGATGGTCTCAAGGTCGACACCAAAGCCAAGGCCGGCAGTCGGGTTGTCGTGGTGCAGTCGGGCTGCGATGGCGTTGAGCTCCACCTGCGCCTGCTTTTGGCTCAGGCCAGTGGGCAGGCGTATGAATCCTAGAAGCCAGTGAATGTTCGATGAGGAACCGATGCCGCCATCGCGGCTCAATTGCAGAGGTGTCCACAACAGATCCTGGCCGGCATAACCATTGAAGCCTTGCGGCATGACTCCGACAACCGTATAGGGAGTACTGTCGAGCGAGATGGCCGTGCCAACAATGGCCGGATCGGATTTGTAGCGATTCTTCCAAAGCGTGTAACTGATGATGACGGCGTGAGGGCCGCCGGCTGTGTCCTCTTCGGGAGTAAAAAAGCGTCCCCTGAAGGGACGGACGCCGAGTACGGGCAGAAAATCCTGCGACACTTTAACACCGTTGATGCGTTCAGGCTGCTGGCCGGCTGCGCTCAGGTTGAATTGCCACGCAACGTGCGCGGCCATTTGCGCAAGCAGACCGCCCTGCTGTTTCCAGTCGAGAAAATCCTGCGTGGAAAAGTTGTTGATGTTGCCGTTTGCCTGGCGCTCGAAGACGATGAGGACGCGCGAGGGATCCTTGATTTGCCACGGCTCGAGAAGCACGGAGTCGATGACGCTGAACATGGCCGTGTTGGCGCCAATGCCGAGGGCGAGGGTAAGGATGGCAGCGATGGTGAAGCGGCGCGAGTGGGCCAGCGACCGGATGCCGTAGCGGATGTCCTGAAGCAGGGATTGCATGGCGACCTCTGTGGGGAATGATACGGCGGCTCGAAGTCGTAGTTAGCAAATTGGACGGGGGATAGTGACAAAAGGTGCTTGAGCGGGGATGAAGTGTACGAGGGGGCATCGATATACCCAGGTCACACGCATCGTTATGCCGACTGAAATTAGTGCGCGCCAGGCGGCGGGCTGGAGTGCTTCTGTGGCTTTTTGAACATCCAGGTGAGAGCGGCGCAGACCAGGGCCAGCGCGGCGGTCCAGCGGAAGACGTCGACATAGGCGAGCATGGCGGCTTGCTGCTGCATGAGCCCATAGAGCAAGCCGAAGGAGCCCGGACGCGCGCCGGCCGGGCCGATTTGACGGCCAAGATAGGCGGCGATCATGGTGGATTTCTGCTGCAGGACCGCGCCGGAGGGGGCGAGATTTGCGGCGAGGTAAGTCTGGTGGAGGGCGGCGCGGCGAATGAGCGCGGTGGTGGCCATGGCGATTCCGACAGATCCACCGATATTGCGCAGCATATTGAAGATTCCTGTCGCGTTCCCCATCTCGCGGTTGGGGATGGTCGCCGTGGTCATGGTCGCGAGCGGAACAAAGACGAAGCTGAGCGCGAAACCAGTGAGGGTGATGGGAAACAAGAGTGTGTAGGGACCGATGTCGAGGTCGACCGTACTGAAGATATAGGCGCAGATGGCGAAGCCAATAAAACCGGCGGTGAGGAGCTTGCGGTTGTCGATGCGCGAGCCGAGGATGCCGATGACGGGCGAGCCAATGAAGGACCCAACACCGCGCGGAAAGACAACCAGGCCAGCGGTGAACGCGGTATAGCCGAGAATCTCCTGGTAATAGAGGGGCAGGATGGCGATGGTGATGTAGAGACACATGCCCAGGAGGGCGATCATTATGCAGCCGGTGCGAAAGTTGTGATCTTTGAGTGCATGCAGGTTGACGAGGCCTTTGGGGTTCGCCCACGACCGCCAGACCCAAAGGAAGAAGGCGACGATGAGCGCGGCAACCGCCCAGCGGACCCAGATGGCGCCGAACCAGTCGTCCTCCTGGCCTTTGTCGAGGACGACCTGCAGGCAGCCGGTCCAGACAATGAGGAGACCGAAGCCAATGTTGTCAAAGGCGCTGACCTTGGCATTCTTGATATACGGAGGATCGTGAACGAAGCGCGTGATCATGATGACGGCGAGGATGCCGACTGGGATATTGATGTAAAAGGCGTAGCGCCAGCTGAAGGTGTCGGTGAGCCAGCCGCCCAGCGTGGGGCCAAGGACGGGAGCCATGACGATGCCAAGGCCGTACGCGGCCATGGACATGGACCGCTTTTGGATGGGGAAGCTTTCGAGCAGGATGGACTGCGAGAGAGGCTGCAACGCCCCGCCGCCCGCGCCCTGCATCACGCGAGCCAGCAGAATCACAGCGAGTGACGGGGCGGCTCCGCAGAAGAATGAAGCGACCGTGAAGATGATGACGCAGGTGAGCAGGAAGCGCTTGCGGCCAAAGCGCCGGGCAAACCAATTGGAGGCGGGCAGAATGACAGCGTTGGCGACAAGATAGCTGGTGAGGACCCACGTGGCTTCGGAGTTGGAGGCCGAGAGCGAGCCGGCAATGTAGGGCAGGGCCACCGATGCGATCGCGGTATCGAGTACTTCCATGAATGTCGGAAGCATGACCGACAGCGTGACCAGCCACGGGTTGACGCCCTGGGTGAGCGGGTAACGAGCATGAGCATCGGCCGTGGTCATTCGGGATGGCTTTTTTGAGGGTACACGATGGGCGGTACGCAGACCTGTGGCCCGGAGCACAGCATTGGATTTGCAAAGCTTGCACTGTTCAAGGGATGAGAGGCAGCGACGTCCCGCATGGGACGCGCGCCTTGACACAATGGGCCGGGGCCTTGATGCTGTACAGTTCCACTTTTTTCAAGTCTTGGCGGCAGGAGGACGCCGATTTTGCGGGTTCGCGTCTTCTATCACGACAAATGTTTTGACGGCGCTTGCTCGGCATCGCTGTTTACGCGATTTCATCGCGAGTGCATTGCACCGGAGGCAAGCTACGACTACCACGGGCTCGTGCATCGTGCAGGCGCACTCTTTGACGAGGCCCAGTTTACTGGTGACGAGAATGCGATTGTGGATTTCAAATACTCGGCTTCGTCGCGGATTACGTGGTGGTTCGATCACCACCAATCGGCATTCCTGACGCCGCAGGATCACGAACATTTCCTTGCGTGCCAGCGCGATCCGGAGTGCGCTGCGCGGAAATTTTTCGATCCCACCTACACTTCGTGCACAAGCTTTCTGGCGCACATTGCCTCGACGCGCTACGGCTTCGACACTGCACCGGTCGCGGAGCTGATTCACTGGGCCGATATTGTGGACGGAGCGCAGTACGAAAGCCCTGAAGCTGCTGTGGAGATGGCTGCGCCGGCGATGAAGCTCACGCTGATCATCGAGGCGACGCAGGATCCGGAGTTCATCCCGCGACTGATTCCGCTGCTGACGGAGATGCCGCTCGTGGAGATTTTGAATCAGCCCTTTGTGGCGTCGTTGCTGCCGCCGCTGCTCGAGCGTCACAAGCAGGCGATCGAACTCATCCGGAGCCGTGCGGCAGAGCGAGACGGGACGATTTTCTTCGACATCACGGACCACCCTCTGGAAGGGTTCAACAAGTTTATTCCGTACTACCTGTATCCCAATGCGACGTATTCGATCGGGCTGTCGAAATCGAGTTTTCGGACGAAGGTCGCGGTGGGATCGAATCCGTGGACGAAGGCCGACCCGGCGAAGATGGTGAACCTGGCGCAGATCTGCGAGCGCTATGGTGGGGGCGGGCACGCACGGGTGGGAGCGATCAGCTTTCCGCCGGATAAAGAAGCGGACGCGCGAGAGGCGGCCAGGGAAATCGTTGCCGAGTTGCGAAAGACAGGGAACTGACGGAACAAGGGACCAAGGGAACGAAAAGGCAGGGACCTAGGGGCCGGAATACCGCAGAAATCTGGCTCGGCGAACTAAAACGGGGCACAGCCGTGGGCGAGAAGGTAGGGCCGCGCCGTTCCTCCTGACACGGCGTTGAACATGCGATTGAAGCGCGCCTGGCGGCCGGCGGTGTCTTTGGTGCCACCACGCTCAAGCTTGCGGTAGAACAGTTCCACGTTGTTGATGTCTTTCACGTACAGGCTGTCTTCGATATAGAACTCGGCCTTGACGCAGCTTGCATCCGGCGAAAGTCCTGCGTACTGCGCGTCGGTCGTGCGGGCAACTTGAACCTTCATGCGCCCCATCGTGTTCCAGTAACTCTTGCCGTCGCCGATCAGGCGCTGCGCTTCGGCCATCGCGGGACCAAAAAGAATATGCCCGTCGGGCAGCGCGCCGAGCACATTATCCTGATACACGTGCAGGATCTCGTGCACGTCGTAAGGACCGATGCTGGATTGGATGATGCCATCCGTCATAAGATCGGCGCCACACCGCCGTGAGAAACCACCTGCGTCACCGGGCTCCTTCGGCCACTGATTCTTGTCGTAGAGCATGTAGGTGAACGTTGGACAATAATCTTCGAGATTGATCCCTGTGATTTTGCGGTAGGCGAAGAAGACCTTGCAGGCCTGGTTCTCGGCAAAGGGGCGGCAGAGCGCTTTGGCTGATGGATCAGCAACGTGGGTGCAGTCGATCTGGAAGGTGACCGGGGGCGGGGGCGAATTCGGGCATTGACTGACTGTGATGACATCTTGCGCGTGAGCTAGCTGAAACGGGAGTAGCGCGGACAGGATAGCGACGACACAAAAAACGCCTGCGAGCGAATCGGGGGATCTCATGCGCAGGGACCTCCATGGAATTGGACGACATTGGGGGCCGGGGAACGACCTGTCAAGCATACCGCGAAAATGAGCGAATATCTCTTTGCGTACGGCACATTGCAGCCGGGGCGCGCGCCGACGGGAGTCGCGGCGCTGGCCGCAAAGCTGCGGCCGGTGGGCGAGGGATTCGTGCGCGGCGCGCTGTACGATCTGGGCCGCTATCCCGGCGCGGTGCCTGACTCTCGCGCGAAGAACAGGATTGCCGGCACGGTGATGGAGTTGCCGGAGGACGAGAATTTCTTACGGCTGCTTGATGACTATGAGGGCTTCGATCCAAAAGCGCATGGTTCGAGCGAGTTTGTGCGAGAGCGGCAATCGGTGGAGCTGTCCGACGGGCACAGGATGGAGTGCTGGTTTTACCGGTACAACGGGAAGCCGGACGAGGCGCGCCGAATTGCGAGCGGAGCGTGGAGGAGATAGCGGCGATCAGGAGTCAAGAGTCAGATTCATCGCGATCCGATCACAGCCCAAGTTCCGCGGAACGTTTCTTCATCGCCTCAATGCAGAACGCAATATGGGCGTCGAGGTCGACGCCGAGCTCGGCTGCGCCCTGAATGATGTCTTCGCGGTGGACGCCACGGGCGAAGGCTTTGTCCTTCATCTTTTTCTTCACGCTGGGAACCTCGACGTCCGCGATCGCCTTTGACGGCTTGACCAGGGCGCAGGCGGTGAGGAAGCCGGCCAGCTCGTCGCATGCGAAGAGGGACTTCGCGAGGTGTGATGAGCGCGGAACGCCGGAGTATTGCGCGTGGCCGAGAATGGCGGTGCGCAGCTCCTCGGGCCAGCCAAGTCGCTCCAGCTCGCGGACGCCAACGAATGGATGCTCCTCGGCGGTGGGGTGGCGCTCGTAGTCGAAGTCGTGGAGCAGCGCCGTTGTGGAATACAACTCCAGAAGCGCGGCGCGGGCCTGGCCGTCAAGCGCAAGCCTCTCAGCCTCCCGCTCGCCGCATGCCACCACGCAGGCCTCGACGGCAAGAGCGTGCTTGCGCAGGCTCTCGCTCTGGGTCCACTCAGTGAGCAGCTGCCAGGCTTGTTCGCGCCCAAATTGCGATTGAGCTCCATTCATTGAAATCTCCTGTTGACGATTCTGGTTCGTTTTTTGTAGGGTTCTTAGGGAACTCTTAGGGCTTTGTTCCGTTTGTCCCTAAATTTCTACTTGACAATTATGGTTCACATCCTCGACAGTAGCACCAGATGTGGTGCAACCATGCACCCTCGGGGTCCAAGCTCTGGCACTCCGCGCATCCCGATGGCGACTACCTTGGTCAGCGTGGAAACACGCGAAGTGGTGCGGTGTGATTACTGCAGACTGATGCAGTATAGAACCAGCAATTCCCTATGCAGAAAGTGCCGCCGGCCCCTCGATAGCGAGGAGCCCTTGCCTTTGGCGCCGCAACTGGTGAGCAGCCAGCCGGTGCCGGATGGCGAACGGGCTGGCTTGCAGGTTGCTGCGCAGGTGCGCGAGATGCGCCGCGCGCGCCATTTGAGCCAGCGACAATTGGCGGGGCGGATGCAGGTGCCGCGAACCTACATCTCCAAAATCGAGAATGGCAAGGCAATTCCCACACTGGGATCGCTGGAACGGCTGGCGACGGCCCTCGGCGTGGACATGCGTATGCTGGTTCGCGACGCTCGCAGCCGGCGCGAAGAGGAAGTTACGTCCATTCTGAACGATCCGTTCCTAGGCGAGATCTCCTCGCTGCTGCCGCATCTGGACTCGCTGCACCGGACGCTATTGCTGGGTGCGGTGCGAGATTCGGCGATGGGCCGACGGCGTTCAGCATAGGGCGGCAAACACACAGAATCTCGTCCCGAGCGACGGCAATTCGACGCGCCGGCGGCCGGGTCTTGGCGGTGGCCCCCAGGGCAATTGCAGCCCGTGGTGGCTTGTGCTACGGTCGATGGTGTGACTCCTCGGATCCGGCCGCGGACAGGTTTTATCCTGGCCGGAGTTTCGTTCGCGTGACCTGCAGTCCTTCGGTCCTATCGCGCGTGAACGCCGTCGGCGCCACTTGGGGACGCCCTGTGGGCTCCCGCGTGGAAACCGTAAATGCAACCTAGAGGCGAGTCCTTATCTCCATCTCCAACGTCGCGCATCAATGAGCTGTCGGCGGAGGAGCGGGATGTTTACGCTACGCTGAAGCCGGAGCGCCTGCCCCAGCATGTGGCCATCATCATGGACGGGAACGGCCGCTGGGCCGGGCGCCGGTCGCTCAAGCGCTTCGTGGGCCACCAGCAGGGCGCCAAGGCCGTGCAACTGGTGACCGAGACCGCGTCGCGAATCAATTTGCCATGGTTGACGCTCTACGCATTTTCCCTGGAAAACAACCTGCGGCGGCCGCGCGCAGAGGTCAACTTTCTGATGCGCCTGCTGAAGACCTACCTGGATAGCAATCTGGAGCGCATGAGGAAAAACAACGTCCGGATGCGATACATCGGCCGGACGCACGATTTGCCGCCTGAAGTCCAGGACAAGATGCGCTGGGCCGAAGAGGCCACGGCGCGCAATACCGGCACAACGCTGACGCTGGCGCTGAACTATGGCGGACGGTCCGAGCTGGTGGACGCATTTCGCGGTCTTGCGGCCGAGATGAAAAACAAGCATCTGAACCTCGACCACATCACGGAGGAAGATGTTCATCGCCATCTCTACACGGCGCAGATGCCCGATCCCGACCTTCTGATTCGTACTTCAGGGGAGCAGAGAATCTCGAACTTTCTGCTCTGGCAGATCGCATATACCGAGATTTTTGTTACGGAACGATACTGGCCCGATTTCCGCGGCGTTCATTTGCTTGAGGCAATCGCAGACTTCCAGCGCCGGGAGCGCCGCTATGGCGGGATTGGTGAAGACAGCGGCGAGGTGGAAGAAGATTTCGAGAGCATCAAGATTGCTGCGAGCTAGTGAAGCAAAGAACCCGCAAGACTGGAAATATTCCCAATCATCCGCCGCGGCCGCGCTCTCGGGCTGCAGGCGGTTCCAACGCGTTTACCTCCTTATCAATACTCCTGATCCTTTGTAATCTGTGTCGTGGCGCCTCGGCAGTGTATCCTCAACGCTGAATGAAACGAGTACTTACGGCTGTCGTCCTGATTCCAGTGGTCCTGGTTCTGGTGTTTCTGGGACCACGGTGGCAGTGGATGTTCTCGCTGGCCGTTGCCGTGGTTTCGCTGCTTGCCGCTTGGGAGTACATGAGCCTGACACAGCGCTGCGGGGCGAATCCGCCGAGGGTTGCGACGCTGGTGGCGCTTGCGACGCTGTTTGTCGTCAACTTTCAATGGCCCGATTTGATTCCGGGGCTCTTCGGGATCCTGGGACTGGGCCTGCTGGTGTACTGCACATTCTTCAAGCCGGTTGAGGCGGTAATTGCGTCTGCCGCGGCGGCGATCTTCTGCCTGCTTTACACCGGCCTGGCGCTGCTTGCCCTGCCCACGTTACGAGCTCAGGAGAACGGCCCTTCGCTGCTGGTGCTGCTGCTGTTCGCGGTATGGGCCGGCGACACATCGGCATATTATTTCGGCCGGGCATGGGGCCGACATAAGATGGCGCCGAAGCTGAGTCCCGGAAAGAGCTGGGAGGGAGCAGTTGCCTCCGTGGCCGGGAGCGTGCTGATCGCCTGGGCGCTTGTCGGGCTGGCCAATCTGCTGCAGGCGCCGTGGAACTCGGGCGTACTTGCCTGGATGGAACGCGCCTGCCCCTCGGCGGTGATTTCGTATCCGAACGAGCTTTGGTACTGGCTGCTGCTGGCCGTCATCATCAACCTGGCCGGACAGGTGGGCGATCTGGCGGAGTCGGCGCTGAAACGGTCTGCAGGAGTGAAGGACTCAGGCAGCCTGCTGCCCGGGCACGGCGGCGTGCTTGACCGCATCGACGCGTTGCTGCTGGCAGCTCCGGTGCTGTGGTATGCGCAGGTGATTCATCAGAGGTTTTGAAAAGCAGCTTATAGCTATTAGCTCCTAGCTTCTAGCTAAATGCCTGAAGCGCCTGGTGAGCCGCGGACTGATGCCGCTCATTGGGATGGACCGGCACAGAATGTGAAATCCTATTCTTCAGCACCTCCAAAAGCTAGTGGCTGGAAGCCAGGAGCTAGAAGCTGTTTTGAAACGACTCGCCATTCTCGGTTCCACAGGTTCCATCGGGCAGAGCACGCTTTCCATCGTCGAGCAGTTCCCTGAGCGCTACGCCGTGGCTGCACTGGCGGCGGGGCGCAATGTGGACGAAGCGTTTGCGCAAGCGCAGCGCTGGCGGCCGAAGATGATTTCTCTGGCAACGGAGGAATTGGCCGGAGAGCTGGCCAGGCGGTTGCGCCAGGCCGGAGTGAGCGGGATCGAAGTGGTGCATGGCACCGGGGGCACCATCGCCTGCTCAACACTGCGTGAAGTGGATTTTGTGGTCTCGGCCATCGTGGGCGTGGCGGGGCTGGAGGCGACGCACGCGGCCATCCTGGCCGGAAAGCCGGTGGGTCTGGCCAACAAGGAGTGCATGGTGGCGGCCGGCGAGATTCTGACGGCTGCCGCGCGCGCGCGCAAGGTGCCAATTTTGCCGATTGACAGCGAGCACAACGCCGTACACCAGTGTCTGCGCGTGGGCGCGCATAACGAAGTGAAGTACATCTGGCTTACGGCGTCGGGCGGCCCGTTCCGTCAACTGCCGCTGGACCAGTTCGAGGCAATCATTCCGGAGCAGGCCCTCAAGCATCCAACGTGGGTGATGGGGCGGCGCATCACCATCGATTCGGCCACGATGCTGAACAAGGGCCTAGAGGTGATCGAGGCTTGCCGGCTTTTCGACGTGACGCCAGCCCAGGTGCGGGTGATGATTCATCCGCAATCGACGGTGCACTCGATGGTGGAGTACGTGGACGGTTCGATCCTGGCGCAGATTTCGGTGACCGACATGCGGTTGCCTATCTTGTACGCCCTGGCATGGCCGGAGCGGGTGCCATCGACACTGACTTTCGACCTGGCGGCGTTGCGGCACCTGGAATTTGAGCAGCCGGACTTCGAGCGCTTCCCTTGCCTGCGCCTGGCGTTTCAAGCAGCCGAAAAGGGCGGAGCACACTGTATTGCTTTGAACGCGGCTGACGAGGTAGCCGTGGGAGCTTTCCTCGAACGTCGTATTTCTTTCACCGGCATCCCGCGTACAATTGAGAAAGTGCTCGAGTCGACCCCGGAGGCGCATCCCGCAACAATTGCAGAGGTGCTGGCTGCCGACCGGGAGGCGCGAGAACAGGCACAGGCAATGCTCACATAAGTTTGATGGGCGCAAGATCGCGCTTACGGCGGTACCAAGGTTGCTGAACTGATTTTAGATGTATTCAAGGTTGCCGCTCCTTGATGGTCGTGGCAACTTGAATTGGGCTGCTCCGGGGGTAAAGGGACCTTGGAACTGCTATCGCCGAGGGAATAACCACACAACTATGCACGCGTTTCTTGTATCAGCCGCAGCATTTATCGTCCTCATCGGCGTCATGGTCGTGGTGCACGAGGCGGGACACTTTGTCATGGCCAAGCTGTGCGGGGTGCGCGTTGAGGCGTTCTCCTTCGGCTTTGGCGCGCGCCTGTTCGGATTCAAGTACGGGGATACAGACTACAAGGTCTGCCTGTTGCCCTTGGGCGGCTTTGTGAAGATGACGGGCGAAAGCCCCGAGCAGAATCTCGAGGCGCGCGGAGCCCCCGCCGCCGCGGATCTGTCGGAAGACCCCGGCG
Source organism: uncultured Acidobacteriaceae bacterium (assembly GCA_963751285.1). Classification (GTDB taxonomy): domain Bacteria; phylum Acidobacteriota; class Terriglobia; order Terriglobales; family Acidobacteriaceae; genus Telmatobacter. Next base: position 40,933 of record CAVVUE010000033.1, read on the forward strand.
CCTTTACCTCGCATCCGCGCTGGCAGCGAATCCTGATCGGGCTGTCCGGACCCATGGCCAACTTTGCACTCACGCTGGTGCTGATGACCGTCTACTACGCCTGGATCAACGAGGTCCCGGCATCCATGATGAAAACCACGACCATGGAGTGGGTGACGCCAGGCTCGGCCGCAGCAGTGGCCGGGTTCGAGCCGGGAGACGTGATCACGCGATTCGACAACGTTACGAACCCCAATTGGGACATTGTGTATGACCATGCGCTGGTGAATGCCAATCAGGTGGTGCAGGTGACGGTCGACCGCGGCGGAAGGCCAATCCAGCTTAGCCTGCATATACCGAGCAGCGCCAAGAGCCCCAACTTTGATTTCAGCGATACGGGGATTTCGCCGCAATACAGGGAAGGCCCGATCGGAGTGGCGGAGGTGCAGCCAGACACGCCCGCCGCGCACGCTGGATTGCAGGCCGGTGACCAGATCGAATCCGTCGACGGCCACGCTTTCCATTACGTGGCCACACTGCTGGCCTACATGCAATGGGCGGAGGGCAAGCCCATGACGCTGGAAGTGCTTCGGAAGGGCGCGACCGTGCAGATTAACGTGACGCCGACCAAGCTCGATACGAAGTGGAAGCTGGGTTTTGCGGCGGCGGGGATTCCGATCCGCGAACAGCCCATGTCTCTGCCCGCGGCTTTCAGCAGTTCTGTCGGTTTCTTCGAGAACAATTCGCTGCTGGTGGGCGAAGTGCTGCAACGGCTCTTTACGCACAAGATTTCGGTCACGCAGATGATGGGGCCTGTGGGCATTGCGCAAGCGGCGGGTGAAGCGGCCGAGATGGATGGATGGTATCCCAAGTACGGTTTGGCTGCCCAGATCAGCCTCCAGTTGGGCATCCTCAATCTGTTTCCCTTCCCCATTCTCGATGGCGGCATGATTTTGCTTCTTCTGATTGAGAGCGGCTTGCGCCACGACATCAGTCTTGCCGTCAAGGAGCGGATTTATACGGCAGCCTTTGTGGTCATTGTGGCCTTCATTGCGTTCACCGTGTTCAACGACGTGAGCAAGCTGCCGCTGTTCACGCACATCAAGCCGTGAAAACTAGAGATTAGAGAGCAGAGATCAGGGACGGGCGGAATTGTGCAAAATCATGAATTACCCCCTGTTCGTTGATCTCTTTTCTCTAATCTCTATTCTGTGAATCCTGGAGCACGTTATGCCGGTGACGACGGAATTGCGCGTGCGGTATGCCGAGACCGACCAGATGGGCATCGTCTACTATGCCAACTACTTTGTCTGGTTTGAGCTGGGAAGGGTGGAGTTGCTGCGCTCTCTGGGGCTCGCTTATAGCCGGCTGGAGACCGATCATGGCTGCATTCTTCCGGTGGTATCGGCCAGATGCCGTTACCGGGCCCCGGCGCGCTACGATGATGAGATTCTGATCGAGACACGGCCCGCGATGCTGCGCGGTTCGGTGCTGAAGTTCGCTTACACCATCCTGCGCAAGGAGGGCGAGGGACGAGAACGCACGCTGCTGGCCGAAGGCGAAACGGTGCACGTTGTCTGCGACGACCAGTTGAATCGCAAGCCATTGCCGCCGAAGTATTCCGCGGCGATCAAGGCGCTGATGGCGGACAGCTAGGTGCCGGATCGCTTGAGTCTCCTCTTTTAGAAAGAAGTGCGAAGTTCTCATTCGCGCAGCGGGCAAGACCGTGGGTACCTCACGGGTGACTACTTCTGCGAACTCTGCAATATGCGCTTGCTTCTTGTCGCGTTGCACTCCAGGCAAGCCGTGACGAGATTTTCGAGGCTGTTATCGCCGCCTTCGGAGATCGGCTTCACTGGGTGCACGGTGGCCGTGAAGCGCGTGAGCTGTTTCGAGCAAAAGTGGCAGATGTATCCGTCGCGCTCAAAGACTTTGATACGATTCTCGCGCTGCAGATCTTCGTCGTGGCCTGAAAAACGGAACTTGAGCTCGGGCTCTGCCGACACACGCTCGACCCGATAGCGGCGGCATGCTTCAATTTCGTCGGGGATCATGACGCGGTACAACGTGCCGTCGCGGTTGCGTTCGCCTTCTTTGCGAATGGCGCCGATGCTCTCAAGGGCACGCAGCGTCTCCTGCACCTTTCCCAGCGAAACGGGATTCTCATCAAGCTGCGAGTAGGAGGATTTGACGACGGCAGTGCGCAAGTGGCGCGTGCTGACGCGCAGATGGGGATCTCCGTCTTTGGCGATGGAATGCCGGAAGAGGAACCAGTAAAAAGCAGCGACGTAAGGCGTGAGCTGCGGCTGCAGGTCGTCGACGATCTGCTGGATGATGAGCGGCAATTCGAGGGCGGAGAAATCGCGATCCCCCGCCGGAGCGCCAGATCGCATCTCAAGCTCCAGTTCGCCCAGGAGCTTTCGTATCTGCTCAAGACGCTCGTTCATCTTGGTGAGAATTCTACGCCCAAATGGCGGCGGGCAGCGTATTTAGCCTGATCGCCCCGGATTTCCAAAGGGAATTCCGGCGGGGAAGAGATTATGCTGGTCGCCATGGAACCCATCTTGACGGAACCCTGGCTCGTGACTCCGCCGGAGCTCGAGAAAGTGCTCGCCGAACTATCTGCGCGCGAGCCCATCTTCCATCGACCCGAGTTCGGAACTTCGCGGGCCGATTTCGAGCGCATGACGGTGGAGGGTTTTTGGGAGACCGGCGCTTCAGGGCGACGCTATTCCAGGCAGTACGTGCTGGACGAACTGGATAAGCGGTTTTCCGCTCCGCACGAAGATGTTTGGGAGACCAGAGACCTTTGTTGCCGCAGACTGGGGCTGGATACGTATCTGCTGACATATACGCTGCTGCAGTACAAGCAGCGACTGACGCGGCGGGCAACAATATGGCAGAGCACGGCGGAGGGGTGGAAAGCCGTGTATCACCAGGGGACGATTGCGCAGGACGCCTGAAGCGCGGATCAGCGCAAGACGACGGCGATGGCGAAGCCGTCGAGGCCCTTCATGCCGACAGTCTGGAGAGCTGCGGCGCTGAGGCGAGGCTCGGCGGCCATCATCTCGAGGCAGCGGCGCGTGCCCACGATGTCAGATTCTTTGCTCCTGGCGTCGATCACCGTCCCGTGGCGGGCGACGTTATCGACGACAATGACGGTGCCACGGCGCGAAAGCTTCAGAGCCCACTTCAGATACTGCGGGTTGTTCTCCTTGTCTGCGTCAATGAAGATCAGATCGAATGGGCCGGCGCCGGATCGCTTCAATTCCGCGAGGCTCGCGAGCGCGTGGCCTACGCGAATGTCGACGCGGCGAAGCATGCCGGCGCAACGGAGATTGGCGCGAGCGATTTCGGCGTGGCGGGGCTCGAATTCGAGCGAAACGATGCGACCGCCTTGGGGCAAAGCGCGCGCCATCCAGATGGTGGAGTATCCACCGAGGGTGCCGACCTCAAGAATGCGCCTGGCCTGCGTGATCTGCACAAGGACGTGAAGAAACTTGCCCTGGAGCGGAGACACATCGATGGCGGGAAGCCGGGCGTCGCGGTTGGCGCGGATCGCGGCGTTAAGGGCTTCGTCGTGGGGAGCAAGCAGATCGCCAAAGTAGCGATCGACGGCGGTCCAAAGCAGTTTGGAGTTTTTTCTCATGGGATTAAAACGATAGCTTGTAGCCGGTAGCCTGTAGCTCGTAGCTGCTTTGCTGTTGGCCGCTTGTTGTTACCTACTGGTTACGAGCTGCCGGCTACTGGCTGCTCTCTCACTTCTCGCGCGCGACTACGAAATCGGGGACCCAAAGCATGGCGCGCTTGTATTCCGTATCAGCGAGCGGCGCGAGGGCCTGGCGCGATTGCTCAGCGTAGCGGTCGGCCGCGGCCATGGCGTATTCGACGGATCCGTTGCGCACCAAAATCTCCCGGATCTGCTGGCGGCTCACGTTCTCGAAGCTGCGGTCGTCGAGAACGCGGCGGATGGCTTTGCGGTCGGCGGCCGTGCCATGGTCGGCGGCATGAATTACTGCCAGCGTAGCCTTGCCCTCGCGCAGATCGCTGGCCACGGGCTTGCCCAGCACCTCTTCGGTGGCAGTCAGGTCGAGCACGTCATCAACAATCTGGAAGGCCAGGCCCACGGCCTTGCCAAACGTAGCCAAGCCCGTCTCTTCAGCCTCGGTGGCTCCGGACAAGACGGAGCCCAAACGCATGGATACCGAGAACAGGCAGGCGGTCTTGCGGAAGATCAGATCGTAGTATTCGGCTTCAGAGACCAATTTGCCGAGTTTCTGAATCTGCAGCAGCTCGCCCTCGACCATTTGCTGCGTGAGGCTGATCAGAAGGTCGAGCACGCGCAGGTTTCGCTCTTCGAGCGACACCTTGAAAGCCTGCATATAAAGCCAGTCACCGGCCAGGACGCACTTCTCATTGCCCCAATTGGTATTTGCCGAAGGGCGACCACGGCGCATGTCGGCCCCGTCGATGATGTCATCGTGAACCAGCGTGGCAGTGTGCAACATTTCGACGACGGCGCCAAGGCGGATGGCGCCCTGACCAAAGAAGTTGAGCTGGTGCGCGGCGAGCAGCAAAAGCGAGGGCCGAATGCGCTTGCCGCCGCCCTCGCGCAGGTATTCGGCAATCTCAGTAATGGTGCTGACGCTCGATGCTGCGTCGCGGCCGAGCTCCTGCTCCACAGCGACAAGGTCTTCCCGGAGCAGCTCAAAGACCTCTCTGGCCGTCGCTATACTGAGTGTGCTCAAAGTTCTCCGATTTTAATGCATCTGCGGTGCGAAAGGCGACCCGCTGTGCCGTGCGGCCAAATTGCGATGGCCCTTGTTTGCTTGCTCTCGGGGGAGATCGAAGCGTCCCGCCTAGTTGGTGCGGTAATTCGTAAACTGCAACTCCAGTCCTAAATCCTTGCCTCGCAGGATAGCGATGATAGCCTGCAATTCATCACGATCCTTGCTGGAGATTCTCACTGTATCGCCCTGGATGCTGGCCTGGGCCTTCCTCTTCGAGTCTTTCACCAGGCGCACAATCTCCTTGGCCTTCTCCACGGGAATGCCCTGCTGAAGGCTGATCTTTTGCCGCACGCGCTGGCCGGCGGCGGGCTCGATTTTGTCGTAGGTCAGGTTCTTGAGCGAGACGCCGCGCTTGACGAGCTTCTGGGAAAGGATGTCTTTCACCGCCTCGAGCTTGTACTCGTTGGCAGAGGCCAATTGGATGCTCTCGTGTCCCTCCAGATCGACCTCGGAGTGGCTATCTTTCAAGTCGAAGCGCTGGCGAATCTCCTTGAGCGCCTGGTCGATGGCGTTGCGCACTTCCTGGATATCGACCTTGCTGACGACGTCGAATGAATTGTCCTGGGCCATGGCTTACCGATCCTCAAACGGCCGGGGGCTGCCGTACGCTGTCTCTCTACTAGTTTCCCATGTCCTGCCGGACGGGAAACAGCCGAAAGAAGTTTTCTGTGGTTGCGGCGGCGATTTCGTCGCTGGCGATGTTGAGCAATTGCGCGAGGGTCTGCGCAGTTTGGACCACGAATGCCGGCTCATTGCGCTGGCCTCGACTGGGTCCGGGCGCAAGCCAGGGCGCGTCCGTTTCAACCAGTACCGCGTTCAGCGGCACGTGTGCGGCCACGTCTCGAAGCGGCTGCGCCTTGGGATAGGTAAGATTTCCGGCAAAGGAGATCAGGAATCCAAGTTCGAGCGAGCGGCGCGCCTGCTCCCGTCCGCCGCCAAAGCAGTGCATGATGCCGCCGAGGCCTGTTGACCGCCAATGCTCCTCCAGGACCAGGAACAGATCGTCCCACGCGTCGGCCGACTCATTGGTGCCGCGGCAATGGATCAGGATGGGCCGTTTGCGCGCCGCAGCGATTTCGAGCTGGCGGATAAGCACTTTCCGCTGGACGTCGTGCTGGGCGCCTTCGTGATAGTAGTCGAAGCCGATTTCGCCGCATGCAATCACCTCGGGCATGGCCAGCAAAGCATCTAGTCTGGCCAAGGCGTCGTCATCGGCCTCGGTGGTGCTGTGGGGATAGATTCCGGCGCTTGCATAAATCGTGGGAAGGTTGGGGCGGTCGCTGAACTCGCGGCAGATGTCGAGCGCTTGGTGCATCTGGGCAGGACCGTCGCCAATGCCGATGGAGAGGATGGTGCGCACTCCTGCATTCCACGCGCGGCTGAGCATGGCCTCACGGTCGGTGTCGTAGCGCGGGCTGTCAAGGTGAGCGTGGGAATCGATCAGCAAACGAGCCTCGTCGACATCATGGGGATCTGGCGGCAACTCGTCTAGTTTAGTGCAGTCCGGTAATACGGAACCATTGCACAGGCGCTGGGCCGCTAGGGCCTCGGCTCATCTAACATCGAAGCAGAACATGCAGGCAAAACCCAAGCTCGGTCAGAACTTTCTGGTTGACGCGCAGGCCGCACAAAGAATTGTGGCGAGTCTGGGCGATCTTTCAAGCCGCACGGTGGTGGAGATCGGCCCGGGCCGTGGCGCCATCACCGGAGCGCTGGCGGCGAGGGCTGCGCGTGTGATTGCCATTGAATTCGACCGAGAGCTTGCCGCCGGTTTGCGCGAGAGATTCGCAACGGAACGGGTGACAGTGGTCGAGCAGGATGTTCTGCAGTTCGATTTCGCCGAGGCTGCGGAGCGGGCCGGTCAGGGGCTGTGCGTGGCGGGCAATCTGCCGTATTACATCACGTCGCCGATCGTGCTGAAACTGACTAGAAGTCACGCGGCACTCGACCTGGCGGTCCTGATGGTGCAGCGGGAGGTGGCGGAGCGGATCACGGCCGCTCCCGGTTCGCGGGATTACGGCCTGCTCTCAGTGACGGCGCAGATGTACGGAGCAGTTGAATCTTTGTTTACGCTGCCACCTTCGGCCTTTTCGCCCAGTCCGCAAGTGGAATCCACGGTCTTCCGCTGGCGGTTTGCTCCGCGCTTTGTGGAGTTGGGAGTCGATGACGCCGGTTTTCTGCGCTTCCTGCGGCAAGCTTTTGCGCAAAAACGAAAGACCCTGGCCAACAATCTGCGCGCGGCCGGAGTGACGCCCGGGGACGCGGCAGCGGCGCTCGCGAGCGCTGGCATTGACGCCCAGGCTCGGGCCGAAGCTGTGTCGATAGAAGCCCTGGCAGCGCTCTGGCGCCGGCTTCACTGAATGGTTCGCAGCGGGAGCAAGTGCCTTCGCCCTTTGCGTTCCGATCATTGATGGATCGATGGGAAGTGGCCTGGGAGGCGCCGCTTTTCTCTTGAGGCGCGGGTCCAACAATTGGTTTGCAGCGAACCCACGGGCGCGTAAGCTATCTGGAGGGGATCACTCCGAACGCGGCATCGAAACGGGTTGGTTCGCAAATTCCGGAACCCATGATCCGCATTCCGGAGTCTAATCCTCAAGGAAACGATGAATCCCGTCACCCAACAGGCCCGGCCCCGCAGCTTCGAACAGACGCTGCTCAGTGCACGCCGAACCATGATGATGAGCGAGATCCTCAAAATCTCCATGGACAGCTTTCGCGCGAGCAAGACGCGCTTTATGTTGACGGCTTTGGGAATGGTGATCGGAACGGCGTCGGTGATCCTGGTCGTCACCATCGGAATGACCGGCAAGCAGTACATCCTTGAACTGATCCAGAAAATCGGCACCAACTCAGTAGAGCTGGAATACGCAGGCGGAGGAGCCTCGCAGGCGGAGCGCGCCCGATACAACGACTACCTGACAATTGAAGACGAAAAGGCCGTGGACCGGGAAGTGCCCGGTGTATTGTATTCCTCGCCCGTGCTTGAGATGCACAACCGCCTCACTTTCCCTGGCGGGACGCAGAAGGATACGACGGTACTGGGCGTGAGTCCCCCGTATCAGCAGATTCGCAATCTCATTGTCACCGAGGGGCGATTTTTTGACGACATCGACCAAAACACTGACGCCAGATGCGCGGTGGTGACCCAGCCCTTTGCCCGAGAACGCTACGGCAGCGACGATGCCGCGGTGGGACAGACGTTTGAGATCGTCGGCCTGCCGTTTACGATCATCGGAGTCTTCAAAGAAAGCGTGAGCGACTTTGGCCAGTCGGAGATTACGGAGCAGACGGTCCTGATTCCATATACCGTGGCTCGGTACTTTACCGGACAAGATCGCGTGAGCCAGATCTACTTCTCCATGCAAAACATGCATGAGGTATCCGACGCTGCCAAGCAGATTCAGCAGCTTGTGAGCTCGCGGCACCGGGCAAACTCCGTTTATAAACCGCAAACGCTGACTGATCTGCTGGTAACTGCGGCGCAGATTTCGGACGAGCTAACGGCGGTGTTGCTGCTGGTGGCAGCGGTCACGCTGGCGGTGGGTGGCGTGGGCATTATGAACATCATGCTGGCGAACGTGCGCTCCCGCATTCGCGAAATCGGAATTCGCAAGGCCCTAGGGGCCACCTACCGCGAGATCAAGCTGCAGTTCCTCACCGAGGCTGTGCTCATTTCGCTGACCGGCGGCATCGTGGGCAGCATCGTTGGTCTCGCTCTTCCCTTCTCGATCCGCTTCTTTACGGACTATGCCTTTCCCTTCTCCTGGTGGTCGGTGTTGATCGCCCTCACCGCGGCCACGCTGGTTGGAGTGGTGTTCGGCACGGTGCCCGCCACGCGCGCCGCGCAATTGGATCCCGTAGAGGCGCTGAAGTATGAGTGATTCCGGGAGCCCGCGACCGGATGAGAACGAAGATCCGGACGACAAGCCTTCCACGGGACCGAGCCTGACGCTGCTCTACAGCCTGATTGTGCTGGCTCTGCTCGCAGCCTCAGCGATCGCGGCGCTGATCGTATACCCCTTTTACAAGGGCCGGTAGACCGCCGAATTGCAGGCCGGAAGACTTGCGTCTCACAGATTTCGAGAAGCGGGAACTTCCCCTGTGCGCTGATCGACGAGAATTCCCGCGCGCTCGACGATGAGGATCGGAACGCCGTCGATGACAGGGTAGGCGCGGCGGCATTCTGCGCAAATCAGACGAGAAGCATTGAGACGAAGATCGCTGTGGCATGCAGGACAGGCCAGTTGCGGGAGCAAGGCTGGGTCGAAGACGGCCGGTGGCGACTGCTTTTCGAGCATGCTGGCCTGGCGGAATATTACTGAATCGTCGCGTCTGTTTGGTCGCTGTGGTCCGTGCGATGTTTTGGACGGCCGGCGAATGCCTGCTCGATGCGCTCGTTGGTGCCGGAGCGGGAAAACTCGTGCGCCACGCGAATCCCGTTGTAAATAGCCACATCATTCGAGGAGCCGTGGCCGATGATGCACACGCCGCGCACGCCGAGCAGCGGCGCGCCGCCGTATTCGGTGTAATCGAGGCGGCGGCGAAAGTCATTGAAGGCACGGCGCGAGAGCAGCGCACCGACTTGTGCCGTCACCGTGCGGGTGAGGGATTCGCGGAGCACGTCGCGCACAAAGCGGCCGATGCCTTCGCTGGCCTTTAGCGCCACGTTGCCCACAAACCCGTCGCAGACAATCACGTCGGCTTGGCCGTTGAAGATGTCACGGCCTTCGACGTTGCCGATGAAGTGGATGGGTAACGCCTTGAGCAGGGGGAGAGCCTCGCGGGTGAGTTCGTTGCCCTTGCTTTCTTCTTCGCCGATGGAGAGCAGGCCCACGCGGGGCCGGGCGATCTTGAGCACGCTGCGGGCATACATTTCGCCCATGACGGCGAATTGCTCGAGATTCTGCGCCTTGCAGTCGACGTTGGCGCCAACGTCGAGCAGAACGCAGGGATTGCCTTTTGACGTGGGCATGGGGGTGGCCAGGGCCGGGCGGTCGACGCCGGGTAGCGCGCCGAGCACCATTTTGGCGGTGGCCATGGCCGCACCGGTGTTGCCGGCGGTAACGAAGCCTGCGGCCTTGCCTTCGCGGACGAGCTTGAGGCCCACACGCAATGAGCTGTCGCGCTTGGAACGCACCGCGTGAGCCGCCTTCTCATCCATTCCGATTCGTTCTGACGCATGGTGGATGACGATGGGCAGATCTTCGTCTTCGAGATGCTCGTCGAGCAGGTCGCGGAGTTCGTGCTCAGGTCCGATGAGATGGACGCGCACGGGCAGTGCGCGACAGGCAAGGATGGCTCCGCGAATCTCAGGCTCGGGAGCCTTGTCGGAACCAACGGCGTCAAGCGCGATGTCGGTCAGCATCAGAGTGGGTGGCAGCTACTTCTGTTCCTTCACGTCCAGAACGGCGCGGCCCTTATAGGCTCCGCAATGGGGACAGGCACGATGCGGCAGCTTTTTTTCGTGGCAGCTCGGGCACTCGCTGAGCCCGACGCCGGAAAGCGCGTCGTGGGCGCGCCGGTTGGAGGTGCGGCGCACGGAATGACGCCTCTTTGGATTCGGCATGATGCAATTCCTTTCGATTCTTGCCCGGTCGACCGGTTCACCTTCCGCCTCAGGCATAAAAAACAAAGAACCGCCGAAGGTGGGGCACCCCGTCTCAAGGGACTGAATTTTCAGGACTTGATCCGGCCACGCAGCTCGGTTAGTGCCTCCCAGCGCGGATCGTTTTGTCCCTCACCGCAGGAGCAGGGCTGAGTGTTGCGATTGGCTCCGCAGCGCGGGCAAAGTCCCTTACAGTCGGGCTTGCACAGCGTCTTGACCGGCAGGGATAAAAGCACCTGCTCACGCAGCACATCTTCAAGCAGCAGACTGTCTTTTTGATAATAACCGATTTCGGTCTCTGACGCCGTAATGGAGCGCTCGGGGGCTCCGGCATCAGCGCCGATGGGGCGAAAGATGAGGTCGAATTCCGCGGATAGAGGGATTTCGACCGGCTCAATGCAGCGGGCGCAGGGAACCTGGAATCTGCCGGCCAAACGGCCTTTCAGACGGATGTCCGGAACGATCTCTCTTGGGCCGCGGTGCTCATGAATGACTTCGGCGCGCCCCGATGTGGCCAGATCGCCCCTCTGCTCGGCTTCATCGCCGAAATCGACCGCGCCCGGTTTGAGCTGCAAGTCGAATTTGACCGGCTCGCGCTCCAGCTCAAGGATCTTGAACTCCATGGTATGAGCGTAGAACAAAAAGCGGGGTGCGGGGAATAGCAGTGAAGGATCGAATGACCGATGCGACCGAAGGCAAGAAGCTCGCTCAGGACGGCTGCCTGACACCGCAGGTTATCTGGCGGCAAGAGAAACGGATGCGGCGAGGACCTCGCGGGCATGGAGGACCTGTGGAAGATTGGGATCGGCTGAGGGCCAGGCCTTGAGAAAGGCGCGGTACTCGGTTCGCGCGAGGGCGGTGTTGCCGGCGAGCTCATCGGAGCGCGCGATGCCGTAAAGTTCGAATCCCGAGTTCGGGCGCTCCTCGAGGGCTTTCTGGAAAGCCGCCCTAGCGCCGACGTAGTCCTTCGCCCGCAACAGAGCCTCGGCCCCGGTTTCTGCGACGGGTCGGATGTAGAACGGTGGCTCGTGATAGCCGAGCTTCTTTTCGGCCTGGATGGCCTGATTGAAAAGCTTATTCGCCTGCGGCGTGTTGCCCTTCAAGAGTTCGACGCCGGCACGCAGCTCGACTGAGGCAATGCTGAGCGTTTTAACGAGCGGGCCGGAGTAGGCGTCGGGGTTGATTGGATCGGTCACGGGCTGAGTCGACGCTGCATTGCTCTTTCCGGTTGCCGTGGCGGGTTTCGCGTGGTCGGCATCGGCCTTGGCTTTTTCGGCGTCGGCCTTCGCCCCGTTCTCCGCTTGTTCGTCCAAGCCCTCTCGCCAGAGCCCTGCATCCATCTGCGCGGATGCAGCCTGCGCTGCGGCGAGGTCGCCCTTATCGAGGGCCTGCATGCCGAGGGCGAAGCTATGCAGTTCGGATTGCAGGAAGCGCAGGTTGGGGGTTTTGTCGCCACTGGCAAGCTGCGCCTGATCGAGCATGGCGATGACGGCGGGCCAGTCGCCGATGCGCAGCGCGACAGGCAGGCGCCGGCTCACGCGCGTGATCTGGTCGCGCGCGCTCCAGATGTAAAGCGACTCCGAGACCTGGCCGCGAGCCTGAGCGAGATGGTCGCTGAGCGCGTTGGCAGCCTCGAGTCGGCCCTGCTCCATCAAGTTTGCGATGGCGTACATGAGGTTGTGGACGTAGTTCCAGTTGTCGTCGACGCTCACGTGCTGCTCACGCATATAGCGCTCGTCGGCTTCAGTGGATGCGGTGAACCAGCGATCGGCGCTTGCGTAATCGCCAACGCGATAGTAGATGTGGCCTGGCATGTGGACCATGTGGCCGCTGGTGGGCGCGAGGCTCGCGAGGAGCGCGGCGCTGGGAATGGCGCGCTCAGGATGGTTGCTCGGCTCCATGGCGTGGATCCAATAGTGATTCGCGGCGGAGTCGTTGGGCGCGTCTTTGAGCACGTCCGTGAGGATGGCGATCTTCTCTTTCTCGCCGCCTTTCGGTTCGCCGTTGTCGTCGTAGCCGCTGTTACTGTCGCCGCCGAGCGCGTTGGCAAGGAAGATGCGCGCCTCGATGTCGTGGGGCTCCTTCTGGACGAGCTGGCGATAGATGGCGATGGAACCGGAGTGGTCGTCGCCAGGATCCTCGCGCGATGCGGTGAGAGCAGCTTCAAGGTAGAGACGGTCGGTCTTGCTTGCATTTGGTTCGAGATGGACTGCTTGATCGAGCGCCTGCTTCGCGTAGGTCTTGCCGGGCCCCCCGCGAAATTCTTCAGCCTGCGCGAGACCCCAGTAACACATGGCGCAGCGAGGATCTTTGCGGATGGCTTCCTCAAATGCCTTCGCGGATTCGTAGTCCCAGAAATCGTGTAAAAGGCTCAGGCCCTGATCGAACCACTGCTGTGCCTCGGCGTTGGCCTTGATGGTGATGTGCGAGTTGCCGATGCCGGTCATTTTGATGGGGACGGGCAGCTGATCGGGCGGCGGGACGGGCTTCATGTCATCCATCGGCGGCATGGCGGCACCGGACTGCGCGATGCCGCGCGGAAAGAAAGCAAGCGAAACACCGACGATGAGCAGGGCTGCCGCGTATCTCATGCAGAAAACTATACCGGGTTCGACGGATGTCCTGAGAATTCCGTTAGCATCCCAAGTGGTCAGACCTCGCATTGACAACCGGCGATCGGCTGGGATACAAAGCGAACCATGCGTCTCTACAGCCAAAATGCTCGCTTCCTGCTCCTGGCTTTCGCCGCAGCCCTGGGCCTTTCGCCGATTGCTTCAGCAAAGGTGATTGGCATGAACGTCATCGCCAAGCCGTTGACACGCGAGCGGATCGCGACATTGCCCAAAAAACAGCAGAAAGCTTGGCTCGATTATCTGGTGCGGTCAGAAAAGCAGAAGGCCGTGGATAAGCAGACGCTCGCCGACGAGCAGAAGGCGGCCGGAAACACAAACCCGAAGCATGCTTCGGGTGGTCGAGGCATGTTTGCGCTTCGCGCAGAGCATCCGCCGGAGTGGTGGACCAGCGACGAAGCCATCAAAGATGCGCACAACATTGTGACGTATCAAGTGGCAGACGGCGGATGGAGCAAGAACATCGACATGGTGAGCAAGCCGCGCGCGCCGGGCGACCTGTATGACGCGGACAACGAAAACCGCTTTCCCGACACGGCTGACTTTGACAAGCCGGTCGATCCCAATTGGCACTACATTGCGACTCTCGACAACGACTCGACGTGGATGCAGATCCGGTTTCTGGCGCACGTGACGACAGCCCTGCTTGATGCGCATCGCGACGCGGATGCCGCGCCGTTTCGCGCCTCGGTAGAGCGAGGCGTGGAGTACCTGCTGAGCTCGGAGTATCCGAACAGCGGTTGGCCACAGGTTTGGCCGCTGGAGGGTGGATATCACGACGCGATCACCATCAATGACGACGCCATGACGCATGCCGTTGAGATTTTGCATGACGTGGCGGAAGGTGCCCCGGACTACAGGTTCTTGCCGCCGTCGTTGGTGAAGAGGGCGGGACCGGCTTCGCAGCGCGGCATCGACTGCCTGCTGAAACTGCAAATCGACGAGAATGGCGTGAAAACAGCCTGGGCGCAGCAATACGATGCGCTGACGCTGGAGCCGACTTCGGCGCGCAACTACGAAATGGCTTCACTGACCAGCGATGAGAGCTTTCCGATTGTGGAGTTCTTCATGAGCCTGCCGGATCCCACGCCGGCGGAAGTTGCCGCGGTTCATGCCGCTTGCGCATGGTTCACCAAAGTGGAACTCTTCGGCTATCGCTACGGCAGCGGAAACTTCATGGCGGACCGCAGCAGCCCCGACGGGCGCAAGCTGGTGGCGGTTGAGGGAGCCGGCCCCATCTGGTCGCGCTACTACCAGATCGGCACGGACAAGCCGATCTTTGGCGATCGCGATAAAACGATCCATGACGATGTCAGCGAGCTCAGCCGGGAGCGCCGCAATGGCTACTCGTGGTTCAACAGCCAAGGCGTTGCAGTGCTGAATGAGTATAAGACGTGGGCGCAGGCGCATCCGCGGTGAGCGATGATGCCGAAGCATCTCTAGTCTCCTGAGTCATAAATAGCTTTCATATAGGATGGGAACGTTCTATGGTGAGGTATGAAGCCTGGTCGTGGACGTCCGAAGAAGCATGAACTGGTGGTGAGCCCTGCGCAGAGAGTGGAGTTAGAACGTATTGCGCGACAGTCGCGTAGTGCCAGGTCGGCAGCGTTTCGGGCCCGGATCGTTTTGGAGTGCGCCGGAGGAGCAAGCAACGCAGCCGTTGCGGCGAAGTTGCACACGACGGGTTTTACAGTGGGTCTGTGGCGCAACCGCTTCATTGCCGAAGGCGTTACCGGGCTAGGGGACGAACCGCGTCCGGGGGCGCCGCGCGAGATCGGTGACGAGAAGATTGAACGGGTGGTGCGACTTACGCTGGAGAAGACGCCGAAGGGCGCTACCCATTGGTCCAGCCGTATGCTTGCCGCTAAGACCGGGTTGAGCCAGTCCACGATCAGCCGCATCTGGCGGGCCTTCGGACTGAAGCCGTATCGTGCGGAGGGTTTTCAGCTTTCTAGCGATCCATTGCTGATCGACAAGGTGCGGGATATTGTTGGACTGTATCTCGATCCGCCTCATCACGCGTTGGTTTTATGCGTGGATGAGAAGTCGCAGATTCAGGCTCTGAGCCGTACCCAGCCTGTGCTGCCCATGCAGGCCGGGCAACTGGAACGACGCACCCACGACTACAACCGGCATGGCGTCACTAGCCTGTTTGCCGCTCTCGATATCGCCACCGGCAACGTCCTGGGCAAGTGTTATCGGCGCCATCGTTCCGTCGAGTTCCTGGATTTTCTGAAGAAGATCGATGCTACTGTTCCGGCAGATCTCGATGTCCACCTGGTGCTGGATAACTACGGCACCCATAAAACGGCTCTGGTCCGCCGTTGGCTGCAGAAACGAACACGGTACTATCTGCACTTCACTCCCACACACGCCTCATGGCTCAACCAGGTCGAGCGATGGTTTGCACTGCTCACGCAACGACAAATCAAGCGCGGCTCCCATCGCAGCGTCCAGGAACTGGAAGATGCTATCCGGGAATTCATCAAGGCCCATAACCGACAGCCGAAACCTTTTCGATGGACCAAGTCCGCCGATCAGATCCTGGCCGCCATCGCACGATTCGCCACTTCCACTCTCGCCGCTCACGCACCTGCTGTTTATGCAAGAAATCAATGACTCAGGAGACTAGAACCAGCCATCATTCCAAAGCGAGCCGCGATCGGCAGGTCGTGGCGCAGTGGCGCGAGCTGCGTGCTGGGGGCGGGGCGCAGTACCGCAAATCTGCGCCAATCGGGATTCAAGATCGGGTAGATTCCGCCGATAGGAACGGTAACTCCATTCTTGAAAAGGGGATGCCATGTCCTGGGCACGAAACGTCCCGATCGCGCGTAAGTTCATCTATACCTTTGGAATTGTGTGTGCGCTTTGCCTGGTGATGGGCATCTTTACTTTGATGGCGTTCCACAGCATCGCTCAGAAGAGCGTTGCAGTAAGCGCGAACCACCTTCCCAGCCTGGTCAAAATCAGCGACATCCGCGATGGGGTGCAGGTGGAGCGCCGGGAATCACTTGAGCTGATGCTATGCCAGGCATCCGCATGCATCGGGGAGCACACCGCCAGGCGGCAACAAGCGATCTCCAAATACCAGACCGCGTTGAAGGAAATTGACCCGCTCGTCATTCCGGAGGAGCGGGAACATTACCAGCAGTTCGTTGGAGCAATCAAGCAATATCAAGACGCGAGCGATCGAGGAATCGCGCTGCTAACGGCCGGCAAAAAGGGGGATGCGCTCGATCTTCTTTCCTCGGGTGCGGTGAAGAACTCGTTGAATGATGCTCTGACCGCGACGAACGATGGTATTCAGATCCACGCAAAGATCGGCACGGACCTGAGCAATGCAGTGACAAGCGAAAGCAACCGGGCCACCGAGATGAATTCCGGCATGACTTTGCTCCTCGTGCTGATGTGCGCGTTGATCGGCGTCACGCTAACAAGGGTTACTGCGCCGCGGGTTCGGTACCTGGGCCGGCTCCTGGAACAGATCGCAGCGAAGGATCTGACCACGTATGCGGTTGTGACGGGAACCGATGAGATTGGAAGATGCGGAACGACATTGAATTCCACGATGGAGACGATTCGGGAAGTGATGCGCTCGGTGGCAAAAGGCGCCGAAACGCTTTCGACGGCGACAACTGAGATCAGCACGCGAAGTGTGCAGAGCGCCGGCAATGCGCGCACCGAGTCGGGCAAGATCAACCAGATCGCTGCGGCGGTGCAGGAGATGACGGCGACCATCGGCGAGATCAGCCACAACGCCGAGAACGCGGCAAGCGCCAGCCGCGAGTCGGCGCAGACTGCAGAGCGGGGAGGGGCCGTGATGCAGGCCGCGGCAGCGACCATGGAGAAGATTGCCGCCGCCACCCAAACTGTTTCAGAGAAAATGACGTCGCTGGCCGACCGGTCGCAGGAGATCGGCAAAGTGGTGAATGTGATCCAGGAGATCAGTGAGCAAACCAACCTGCTGGCTCTGAACGCAGCCATCGAAGCTGCTCGCGCCGGTGAGCATGGGCGCGGGTTTGCCGTGGTAGCGGGTGAAGTGCGAAGGCTGGCCGAACGCACCAAGAGCGCCACCGAGGAGATTGCGGGGACCATCCGCAGTATTCAGGAGGAGACACGCGAGACACTGCAGGTGATGGACGACAGCCGTACCGCGGTCGAATCGGGCATGCAGGAGACCTCGAATGCGCGGCAGAGCCTGGAAGCAACGATTGAAGCCTCAAAGCGCGTGGAGCAGCAAATTGACCTGATCGCCACGGCAGCAACCGAACAAACTTCGGCTGCCGGAGAGATCTCGGACTCAGCGGGACAGATTTCGCAACTGGCGATCGAAAACACGCAAGCGGCCGAAGAGGCGGTGCACGCGCTCGAGAATCTGACCTCGCTGGCTGCCGAACTTGACGGCCTGATTCGCCAGTTCCGGCTTGAAGATGAGAAGCAGGGCGACACGCGATTTGCCGGCAGCGCTCCGGCTACGCGCGCCGCGCTGCGCGCAGCGTAAATTTAGCGGCGGGCGAGACCCGCACAGGATTGATCCAGGCGGGAACCCCGGATCTGCGGGCTCCGGCGAGTGAACCCAAGTCTCTCGCCGGAGCTCCCCGCCTGCTTTACCCGGGCCGCGACACACAACGCGGCCCGAGCCGCCCGACCATCTTAACCAAACCTTAAGTTTTCATCTCTCCGGCGCGCGCCCCCGTCCAGTTATTCTTGAAATGCAGTTGATTCGGCTGCGGAATTGCCGGCCTATCGTTGCAGCAAGCCCTTAAAGTGCATCCTACGCGGGAGAGAGACACGCATGAGCGCGATCGAGTATGACCTGGTGGTTATCGGCTCCGGGCCCGCTGGGCAGCGCGCCGCAGTGGCTGCTGCCAAAATGGGCAAGCGCGTGGCCGTGGTCGAGGCCCGTCAAGTGGTCGGCGGCGTCTGCATCAATACCGGCACCATTCCGTCCAAGACGATGCGCGAAGCTGTGCTTCACCTTTCCGGTTACAACTACCGCAGCATCTATGGTGTGAATTACCGGGTGAAGGAAAAGATCACCATGGCCGACCTGGCCTTCCGGGTGCAGGCCGTGATCAAGACCGAAGTGGACGTGACCGAGGCGCAGCTCTCGCGCAACGGGATCGATGTGGTTCACGGAATTGCGCGCTTCGTCGATCCTCACAAGATACATGTAGAAGGTTCGCAGACCGACACGACGCTCGAGGCGGGCCAGATCATCATCGCCGTGGGCACAAGGCCCGCTGTTTCCGATAAGGTTCCCGTCAACGGCAAAACCATTATCAACAGCGACCAGATCCTGGGGCTCGACGCTTTGCCCAAGTCGATGATCGTGGTGGGGGGCGGCGTCATCGGCGTGGAATACACCTGCATGTTCGCGGTGCTGGGCGTGCGCGTCACCTTAATTGAAAAACGCAACCGCCTGCTCGAGTTCGCCGACCAGGAGATTATCGAGGCGCTGAGTTATCACCTTCGCGACATGCGCGTCACGCTGCGGCTGGGCGAAGAGGTGGAATGCGTGGAGGAGCCGACACCCGGTACGGTGGTGGCCAACCTGATGAGCAAGAAGAAAGTTTCCGGCGACGCTTTGCTTTACGCCGTGGGGCGACAAGGCAACGTGGACGACCTGAACCTGGCGGCTGCAGGCCTGGAGGCAGACCAGCGCGGGCGCATCGCCGTGGATGAGCACTATCAGACGAAAGTCGAACACATCTACGCGGCCGGAGATGTCGTGGGGTTTCCCTCGCTGGCCTCAGTTTCAATGGAGCAAGGGCGGATTGCGGCGCAGCGCGCTTTCGGCGACCACGATGCGAAGTCGAACCCCAGCTTTTATCCCTATGGCATTTATACGATCCCGGAGATCAGCTTCATCGGCAAGACAGAGGAGCAGCTTACAGGTGAGGACGTGCCGTACGAGGTGGGCATGGCCTACTATCGCGAGGTGGCGCGCGGCCAGATCCGCGGAGACACCACAGGGAGACTCAAGCTGATTTTTCACCGCGACACGCTCAAAGTGCTGGGAGTGCACGTGATTGGCGAGGGCGCAAGCGAGTTGGTACATATCGGGCAGGCGGTGATGACGCTGGACGGGACGATGGACTACTTCATCAAAACCGTATTCAACTACCCCACACTTGCCGAGTGTTACAAGGTGGCGGCGTTCAATGGCTTGGGTCGATTGCACCGGTACCAGTCTGAATAAGTGAACGTTGAAGCAGTTCACGGCGGTGTTCGTTGGGAAGAAACTGAGCGCCGGTTCCTGTCCGCCGTTAGCTGTTTGTGAGTTGGCTCGTTGCCAGGAGGATGGAATGACTACGGCGATCGGCGTCGTCATCACCGAACATGTTGTGAGCGGCAGGCTTCAGGATGAACGGCTGACCGGCAAGCTGCTTCGTTTTCCCAACGATCCGGAAGCTCAGGATGCGCTCCCCGCAATGCCCGCAAGCGAACTCGTGGAGATCATTGCCGGGCATATCGACGTCTTGTCAAAGGCGGCGACGAGTGATGGCGCGGCAAGTGTGGGTGCGATCGGAGTGGCCGTGCCGGGTATCGTACGCCACGGGGTGGTGGAGGAATCTCCTAATCTTAAGCAATTGAAAGGCTTACGATTGACGGAGAAGCTGGCCAAGGCGCTGGCAGAACATGGAATCGAGGCGCCGGTTTACGTGGCCAATGACGCCGACGCCATCGCTGCAGGAGTGGCCGCGACGCGCGGGCGGCTTGATGAACTCATCCGGGTATGGACCATCGGCAACGGGATTGGGTACGGCCGATGGCCATACATCGATGGGGTGTGGGAGGGCGGGCACATCACCGTAACCCTCGACCCCAAAGAGCGTTATTGCGGCTGCGGTGGCGCGGGCCACCTGGAGGGCATCATGGGCTACCGCGCCATGCGCATGCGTTTTCTTGACCTTGAACCCGAAGAAATCTTCGCGAACGCGAAAAAAGGCGATCTGCGCTGCCGCGAATTTGTCGATTTGTGGCATCGCGCGCTCGCTGCCGCAACCGCTTCATTCATCCACCTGGCTGGCCCGGGGCGGTTCTACTTTACCGGGTACAACGTCGGCTTCCTGGAGCTGCCCCTGCTGCGCAGCCACCTGGAGAGCATGGTAAGGATGAGCCCGCTCCAGAGCTTCTCTTTGGAAATCCTGCCACCGGACGACGAAACCGCATTGATTGGTGCGGGGGTGAGTGCGGTGCGGGCGCTGGCTCGCTGAGGAATGAAAGAATCTGGCGGGACGGCAGGGATCGGCCATTGGTCCCGGACAGCTACATGGGTCAAGAATGAGTCTGGAAGTGAGTGGTCCAGTCCCGGATCTTCGATCATCTTTCGATGTTCCGGCTAGCGCTTGCGCAGATAAGTGCCTGACAGCCGGTCGTGCCATGTGAGGTGGGTTTCGTCAAAGAGCGCCCAGATGAGCCCAAGGCCGACGGGCAGTACCGACAATGGAAGCGCCAGGAGGCGCGCGCATCGTTGCTCGCGGGTTGGACTTTGGCCGTCGAGAGTCCTGAGGCCGATGCCAGCGTACATCATTCCTGGCGTCCCGTTGCCTAAAGTGAAAAACAGGGTCTGATAAGCGGCTGCAATGGCCAGCAGTGCGAATGCGGCGACGAACTCAAGCGTATGCGGTGCCATTGGCCCTTTTCCATAGGTCACAACCAAAGCGGAGGCACCCACAAAAGCTGCGAGGGTCAGGCTTCCATCAACCACAAAAGCCATAAGTCGGCGATTCAGAGAGACGAGTTTGAAGGTGGCTGAATGCGGAATCTGCCGGGCAGGTTCTTCTTTCTCCAGAAGCTCCTGCTGCGGAGGCAGATTCGGTTCGAGGTTCGACCATTCCGTGCGCATCCAGTCTAGTGCTGCCGGCCCGTCGGCGACGGCCGTCGATGGCTGGGTCGAAACCGTTTCCGGGTCGACCTCGAAGATGCTGAGTTGGGAAGCGGAAGAGAAAGCAGCGAAGGGACCTTCTACACGCCGCGGACGCATTTTGCGCGTGGCAATTACCTCGCGCGGAAACTGGATGAGGTTGGCAAAGATCGGCTCCGCGACCTCGGCGGCAGGCGCGCCCTCGATGGCGGCTGCATCCAGCGCGGCCAAAAGCGGGTCGCGTGGGCCGTTGTCGGTCGTCGCATTCGAACTTTGGCGGCGTTTGCGGGATTTCGTCCGTGCGGGAGTGGCGCTCGGAGGCTGTACCGGCTGTTCAGGCGCCGGGATATCGGCGATCAGCGGCAATTCTTCGACGAGGGTCGGGCCAAAGGAATCCTGTGGCGCCGGCACCGTTGCAGCCACGGTGTGAGAATCTGAAATTTGGCCGGCTTCAGCCCGCGAATCCCAGTCAGGGTCAGCCATGGAGACAGCCGACAGAAAAGATTGCGCGGCGGCATGCGCCTCCTGCGCGGCCTTCGACGCGGCTTCCGCGGCCCGAGCGGCGGCTAGTGCCTCGCGGGCGAGCATTTCGCTGTAGCTGGGAGCGCTGGCAAAACGCGCGACCACTCGCTGCGCGGCCTGCGCAGCGGGGCTGGCGGCGGACCCGCGGCTTTCTCTTGATGTGACGGGCTCTGCCGCAGTTTGCGCCTTGTGGCTCTTATGGGCAGCGACTCGCCGATTGACTTCCTGCTTCCACGATGGGGAAAGTGTTGCCGTACTCAATGCTGTACTCAATGCTCCTCAAGTCCCTTCTGCTGCGGTAGCAACACCGGCTTGCGGCATTGCGCAGCAATTATTCGCCGTGTCGAGCCCCGCGGTTCGCGCGGGACGACACAAGCACTGCTGATGAACCAAGGAACGATAATCGCGGAGAAAAATCGGAGTAAGCACGGGACTGTGGCCCATGGGCGCGGTCGAGGCGGATTTTGTGTGCTACCAGAGCGGCGTGGTGCAAGTCCTAATCCATGCGGCCAGCTTTGCTATGCTGAGCCTTACAGCGGTGATGGTTCTGGGATGCGTCCTCGCTATCTAGTGTTTATCACGCTGCTGGCCGTCTGTCACCTGCAACTGGGTGCGCAGACGTTGACCAATGCGGCACCCGCGGCGCAACGTGAGACGAACGGCGCCTCCGAGAGTCCAACGACTCCCGTTCCGGACGCGTTGCCTGACGATCCCGGCCAGGAACTGGTTCCTGTCGCGGTGCCGGAGCCAACGCCTTCGAGCGCGACACCCTTGAAGGTGGAAGCCCAGCAGCAAAAGTGGGTGGCCAATACCGTCACGCTGACCGGCGACGTCGTAGTTCACTACCAGGATTACGTGATTCGCGCTGACAAAGTGGTCTACAACCGCGAAACAACCGAGTTGGAAGCTGACGGGCACCTGCAGGTGACAGGCGGACCCAATGACGTGTTCATCAAGGCCACGCAGGGCAACATGCGGCTGAACATGCACACGGCCCGCTTTTACAACGTGACCGGATCACAAGGCATACGCACCGTGGGACACACGGTCGTGTACTCGACACCAACCCCGCTTCTGTTCTCAGGCCGGGTGCTGCTGCAAACAGGCGAGGGCAACTACAAAGTGATCGACGGCTCGATGACCAACTGCCGGCTTCCTCACCCCGACTGGCGGATCATTGCGCATACCATCAGCATGGATGACAAGAATGCGTCGACATCGAACGCACTCTTCGAGTTTCTCGGGCTTCCCGTTTTCTATCTACCCTATTTGCACCACCCAACCAACGCGACAGGACGGGTGAGCGGGCTGCTTACGCCGGTAATCAGCAACGGGTCCTCGATCAAGGGCTACACCTTTGGTGAGCAAGTGTACTGGGCGATCAGCCGCAGCATGGATGCGGTGGTTGGCACGGAGTACTACAGCAAGCGCGGCTGGGCACCCAATGGCGACTTCCGCTACAAGGGTCCGGGACTGGACCACGTAATCGCGCGCTGGAATGCGCTGCTCGACCGCGGCGTCGAAGAGCCCACGACGAACGCGCAGACGGGCCAGGTCACCAATCAGCTCGTGAATCAGGGCGGCGTTGATGTGTCGGTGCTGGGGCGCAAAGATCTGTCGCCAAAGACTCGCGTTGCCGGATCAGCGGAATACCTCTCGAGCTACGTCTACCGGCTAGTGTTCGACGACAACTACGCGCAGGCAATCAGCTCAGAAGTGTCGAGCGAGATCGTCATGACAAACAACCGCAGCGGCATGATTCCTTCGGTGTGGCTGGACCGCTTTCAGTCTTTCGCCAACACCACAAACGGCAACGAGGTGAAGATTCTGCGTTTGCCGCTTATTCGCTACGATGTGCTTGACCGGCCGTTGGGCAGCTCGCCACTCTATTGGGGCCTGTGGTCCTCACTCGGCTTCCTGAACCGGTCGGAGCCGTTTTTTCATTCGAGAAATGTGGGCCGGCTGGATTTCTATCCCCACCTTTCCATGCCGATCAACGCCGGTGGATGGAGCATTGTTCCCGAGGCAGCGCTACGCGACACCGCGTACACCATCAGCCAGGTCCCGACTTTGACGGGCCCGCTTCAGGTTCCGACCATCAGTCATGATCCGGTCGACCGCAAAGATATCGAAGCTGCGATCGATATCCGGCCGCCGGCGCTGGAGCGCGATTTCGAACTCCCGCGCTGGCATCGTGAGCTGCGCCACGTGATCGAGCCCGAACTGAACTACCGGTACGTAACGGGAATTGGAACACAGGCGCGGAATGTACTTTTGTTCGATACCACCGACATCGCCACCAACGTGAACGAAGGCGGCTTCGCGCTCACGCAACGGTTTTATGTGCAGTCTACGGATGAGAGACCATGTAGCGATGACGACGCGGATGCGGAGAATGACGAGGCAACAACGAAGAATTGCCCCGCACCACCTCGCGAGTGGGCGAGCTGGCGGATCGCGCAGGAGTATTTTATCGATCCCAATTTCGGTGGCGCGCTCATCCCCGGCCGGCGCAATGTCTTCGACGCGACGCTGGATCTGATGGCGCCAACGTTTCTGACCTCGCCGCGCAACATCGCCCCGATCGACTCGCGTATTCGTTTCGAAGCCATCGATAACCTGCGCGTCGAGTGGGACCTGGATTACGACACCATCGCCGGTAATTTCGCGGCCAATAATCTGTTCGCGGGTTACAGCTTTGGGCGCACGACCCTTGGGATTGGCCACGCTCTGCTGAATGCCCCGGACGAGACAGTAAGCAGCGGCGCGTCTTCGACAATCAAGAGCCAGCAGTTACAACCGTTCCTCGAGATCGGAAAGTCCAGCGGAAACGGATTCAACCTGGCAATGAATGGTGGTTACGACTTCGTAGAACACCAGTTGCAATACGGTGGCGTGCAGGCAGTTTACAACTGGAACTGCTGCGGCCTGACGGTGGGATACCGCCGTTTTGAGCTGGGAACCATCGGATCAACTAGCCGCGACGAGACCCAGTGGCTCTATAGTTTTACGCTCGCCAACTTCGGGGCGGTCGGGGACATTCGCCGCGCCAACTCGGTGTTTCGCGATCCGACGCTGCCGCCTGCGTATTGATACAGGGAGTAGGGAATAGCCTGTAGGGAATGGAGCGCGGTTGGCATCTGGGATGTTTTTCTGGTCCCTATTCCCTGGCCCCTACTCCCTGCTCTCCATTCCCCGTTTGCTGGTTGCCTTTTGAGCTGGCGCGCGTCCATCCATTACGAGCGACCTGGAAAACAGACGCCTTGAGAGGGTCCGCGATGTGGCCGCCTGGAGTATCCTTTCGTAAGAGGAAATCACGTTGCCGCGAATTCGCATTGTGGCCGGACTGATTGTCGTGATCGGCCTGACCGCGGGCTGCAAGGCGCAGAGCAGTACGCCTTCCGGGCCCGACCCCGTTCTTAGCCGCCGCATTGAGGTTCTGGTTCGATCGCAATACGACTTGCCTCCGGATTACAACGTGAGCATCGGGACACGCAAACCAAGCGAGTTTACGGGTTACGAAACCTTGCCCATCACTATCACAAATGGGACAAAGTCCCAGGTAATTGACTTTCTGATCTCACCCGATAACGCCAAGCTTGTCCATTTGGAAACGCTCGACCTGACCAAGGATCCGGCAAACGCGATCCCAATCACGGGACGGCCCATCCGCGGCAACCCGGCAGCCAGAGTGACGGTGATCAATTTTGACGACCTGGAATGCCCGTTCTGCGCGCGCATGCATCAGGAGTTGTTCCCAGCGACCCTGGAGCACTACAAGGACCTGGTGCGGTTCGTGTACAAAGACGATCCTCTTTCAGAGTTACACCCGTGGGCGGCGCACGCTGCGGTAGATGCCAACTGCCTGGCCGCGCAGAATGGCGGGGTCTATTGGACCTACGTGGACTACCTGCACGCGCACTCGGAAGAGATTACGGGCGAAGATCGCGATCTGACAAAGAGCATTGCCGCATTGGACCGGATCGCCCGGCAGGAAGGCACGTTGGGCAAACTCGACGAGACACAGTTGAACGCTTGCATCGCGAAGCAGGACGAAACACAGGTAAAAGCTTCGGCGAAAGAGGCAGAGAGCCTGGGGATCGACGGAACGCCTGCACTTTTTGTGAATGGCGAGCGGATCAACGGAGCGCTGCCGCAGGAGCAAGTGTGGCTGGCGATTGACCGCGCCTTGCGGGCCGTTGGCGAGCAGCCTCCTGCCCAGCAGGCGCAAGTGACACCGGGCGCTTCGGCCGGCGCCGCCAAGTAGCGCGACGGGCACTTTTCGCGCATCCGTCGCGCGATTTATTCTTGAATGCCAGGGGCGATGGCCAACCCGATAGGAGAGACCCGCTTGCAAGTCGCATCGAAATTCCGCGCGCATTTTAGTTTTGCTGCCATGATTCTTATTGGCGGCGCCTTGTTTCCCGCTCTATCCGGCTGCCACCGTTCACCTTCGGCGGATGTGGTGGCGACGGTGAACGGCAAGGAAATTCTGCGCGCCGATCTGGAGAGAAACTACCAGATCAGCCTGGGAGACAACCCGCAGAAGCCTTCACCCCAGGAGTCTGAGATCGGGCGGCTGAATGTCCTGCGCCAAATGATCCAGGAGGAAATCCTGGATCAGCAAGCGGCCAAGCTGAACCTGACCGCCAGTGATGAGGATGTGAACGCGCGGCTTACTGAGATCAAAGCCCCTTATACCGAGGATCAGTTCTACAACATGCTCAAGCAGCGCAACCTGACGCTGGACGAATTCAAGCACGACCTGCGGCGGCAGTTGACTGAGACCAAGCTGATCAACAAGGAAATTGAGTCGAAGATCAACATCACCGATGCGCAGATTGCGGACTTTTATGAGCAGAACAAAGCCGGCTTCAACGTGGTTGAGCCGCAGTTTCACCTTGCGCAAATCGTAGTGGCGACCACGCCCCCGCAGCAGGCAGGGGGCCTCCAAGACAACAAGGCGACTAGCGAAGCGGACGCCAAGAAGAAGATCGACGCGCTCTACAGCCGCCTGGAGAGCGGCCAGGACTTCGCCAACGTGGCCATGCAGTTCTCAGAGGATCCGCGCACCGCCTCAAGCGGCGGTGACATGGGGATCGTAGCCGAGTCGACGCTGCGCTCGGACCCCGAAGTCTATAACGCTATTGGCAAGCTCAAGCCCGATCAGTTTACGGATATTCTCCCCATGTACGATTCGAGCCCCGGCCACAAGATTGCCTATTATGCAATCTACAAGTTGATTGCGCGCGAACCTGCTGGGCAGAGACTGCTGACCGACCCCAACGTGCGGCAGACGATACACCAGACCTTGCACGACGCCCAGAAGCAGCTTTTGCAAACTGCTTACATCGAGAAACTTCAAGACGATGCGCGAGTCCACAATTATCTAGCCGAGGAGATTCTGAAGCAGGGAGGACAGTAGAGTCCGCCCGCCCGCTGGGACCTCAGAATCTGGCTTCGATGCTTGCGCCGGAATACTGGATGGTCTTGTCCGGCGCCGAAGTTGCTTCTCCTCCCACGCCGTGGCCAGCCGACACAATCACCACATTGAAGGTGTGGCCGGCAGGCATGCCGGGATAGCTGCCCTGACGCGCGCCCAAAGTAAGTGTGCGGGCGGCGTCATTCCAGTGAATGGAAATGGTGGAATGCGCGCCCCTTTCGTAGCTGTAGTTATCGCCCTCGTCCTCATACAGCGTAAAATCGCCATCGGCTCCGGGATAGACGCGCAGTTCGATGGGATCGGTGGCCTCGCGGGTATACTCGATCGCCGGGCCGAGAGGCAGGATTGAACCCGCTCGCACCGCCAGCGGGATGCGATCGAGCGGCGCAGGCACGGTGACGGCGGAACCGCCTTCGGTGCGCGCGCCGGTCCAGAAATCGTACCAATTTGCACCGGCGGGCAGATAAACCGACCGCGTTGTGGCGTGCTCCTCAAGCACCGGGCTCACCAGCAGGGCCGGGCCAAAGAGAAACTCGTCGCCGATCTCCCAAGTGGCGGGATCCTGGCGGAAATCCATCACGAGCGGGCGCTGAATCGTGTAATCGTCGCTGGTAACTCTCCACGCAAGCGAATAAACATAGGGCAAAAGCCGGTAGCGCAGCCGGTCGATGGCGACAAGTGTGGGAAAGACCTCGGGGAAGGTCCACAACTCGTTGTGGTCGCGATGCCCGTGGGTGCGGAAGACCGGGCAGAAGGCGCCGTACTCAAACCAGCGGGCGTAGAGCTCCTGATAGGCAGGCCGGCTGGCCTGGCCATCGAATAGCGGATGGTATCCCCCGATATCGGTTGTCCAATAGGGATAGCCCGAGAGCGCAAAGTTGAGGCCTGCCGGAACCTGGCGGCGCAATGCCCACCAACTGCTGTACACGTCGCCGGACCAAACCGTTGCGCCGTTGCGTTGCTGGCCCATGAAAGCTGAGCGGGTGAGCAGGAAGACGCGCT
Organism: uncultured Acidobacteriaceae bacterium; assembly: GCA_963751285.1. Taxonomy (GTDB): domain Bacteria; phylum Acidobacteriota; class Terriglobia; order Terriglobales; family Acidobacteriaceae; genus Telmatobacter. The sequence goes on from CAVVUE010000033.1 coordinate 68,774, forward strand.
TGTCGGGATTTGCCTGCTTCCACCGCTCCTGAACGCCGGCGGTGTGCTCCAGGGGAAAGATATTCGTATAAACGAGGCCGCTGCCGATGTGGAGCGCCTTATAGCGGAGAATCGCGTCTCCGACATGCGGCCATGCCTCTTCGGGTTCCGAGCTGTCGAGCCAGAACGCATCCCACCCCTGGCCGAAAAGCTTGCCTACAAAATCGTTCCAAAAGAAATCCTGCGCGGCGGGGTTAGTGGGATCGTAAACCTGCGCGCCGGGGATTTCAAAACCTTTTTGGAGCATGGTTTTGTAGTTTTGCGCGGTCGAATCCATCATGGCCCAAGCGGAGATCATGGCGTGGACGTGCTCGTCATGGAGGGTCTTCAGCTCGCTGGGAACGTCGGTGTAACCGGAGTTGAAGACCGGATCACCTTTGCCGCCTTGCTTCCACCAGAACCAGTCCTGCACGATCGCGTCCAGCGGGATATGCCGGGTACGATAGCCTGCGGCGACAGAGAGGATCTCGTCCTGCGTGTTGTAGCGATCCTTGGATTGGAAGAAGCCGTACGCCCACTCCGGGAAAAGCGGCACATGTCCGGTCATGGAGCGGTACAGATGAATGATGTCGTCCATTTGCGGGCCGTAGAGGACGTAGTAGTCGATCTGGGGCGCCGCCATCGATTCCAGGTTCAGATCGAGGGGGAAGCGATTGTCCACGTAGCTGAAGGAGGCGGTGTTCCAGAGGATCGCGTATCCCTTGCTTGACACGAGAAACGGGATGGCGACGTCGGTGTTGTTCTGGCCCAGTTCGACGACGCTGCCGCGGTAGTTGAACATGCCGCTCTGGTGTTGCCCGAGTCCATAGAGGGCCTCTGTGGCGTCCGGTGAGAAGCGGTCCTCGATATGGAAGAGGCCCGATGCGTCAGAGTGCAGATAAGTACGCGGCAGGTTGGGCCGCTCTCGCACCAGGGTTTCGCCCTGAAGGGTTTTGAAGACCAGGTTGCCGTCGCGCGCAGGCAGCGATACAGCAAGCCGCGCCGCCGTAACGGTGGCCGTTCCATTCGCGTCATTGAACTGGAAGGTTGCACCGGGGCAGGCCTCTGCGTGCGACAGCATCCACGGCTGCGACTCCTGCGCCGCCGGCGCGTTCAGTGGCCGCGCCGTGACGTGAATGAGCGAATCGCCGCAGACGGTGACCTCGAGCACTTCACGATCGTTGCGAGCGGTGAACCCGGTGCTGGACTGCTGAACCTGCATCGCTGAAGGGTGAGGTACCTCTGCGGTAACCAATGGGTCCTGAGCGGAGACTGCAACCGAGGGAAAACAGGCAACAAGGAACAGAAGAATGCTGGCAACGCGTGCGGCATGGATCAAAATGCACCTCAGAGAAAGAAGGGATTCATTCCAAGAAAAACGGCCTCCGCTGATGGCAGAGGCCGTTTTGTGTTGACACAAAATCTCGAGCGCTTATTGCTCGCCACCGGTCCCCATGGTGATGCCGCCGGGTTCCGCGTTCTTTTTCTGCTCATTCGCCTTGCGCGCGCCCATCGCCTTCGTGGACCAGTCCTGAGCCTGCGCCAGATCCTGGTCTATTGCGGAATTGTTGCCGAAATCCACGTCGGCCTTCGCACGGTAAGCCAGGTTCATGTAGACCATGGCATCGTCGTAGTTGGGGCGGTCGTCCACAGCCATGTTGAGATACTTCAGGCTCTCGTCGACCAAAGGCGCATTCTGGGGAACCAGCGGCTCCATCACCTTCTTCGGCACCTTGACGTTTCCTTTGCCGTCGTCGTTGAAGCCGGCCGGCTGCAAGGCCGCAAGCAGATTCTTGTGCGCTTCAGTCCAATCAATCACGCCGATGGTATAAGCAGCTTCGGCATCCTTGGGATCCACGGCCATGACCTTCTTTTGCCAGGACTTGGCATCTTCAAGCTGGTTGACGCTGAAGTAAATGCCCGCGATCTGCTTCATGCTGTTGACATCGTTGGGATTGGTAGCCAGAACGTCTTTGAAGATGTTGATGGCCTGATTGGCGTTCTTCAAGTTTTCAGGCGTCGTCATTCCGGGAACGACATTCTGAGCAAGAGCAGTGGCAAGATATGTCTTTGCCATCGGCAGATTGGGATCGAGATCCGTCGCCTTCTGGAAGTGCTCAATTGCCTCGTCGTAGTGTGCGCTCTTATAAGCGTCCACTCCCTTGTTCAACTGGTCACGGGCGGCAAGCTGGTTGCAACCACTCATGCCCACCGCCATCCCTGCCAGAGTCATCGCGAACACCCAAAAACGTGCGGGTCCATTCATGTTCTTATCCTTCTCCTTCAGGTGAAGCCCCGCGGGCTGCACCTGGAATCTCTTGCCAACGGCCGCGCGCGGGATGAACCAAAGCCACGGCACGAAAGAATTGTTCTAATCTTCGTCTCCGGAGCAGTTGCTCGCGAAGACGGCCCAACTATTGGCCTTGCTGAATCTTGGGCGTCATCAACCCGATATGGTCCACGTTGGCAGACTTCGCGATATCGATGACATCCGCAATCGAGGCAAAGTTCACGTTGTCGTCGCCCTTGACAAACATTACGCGTTCGGCTCGGTTGGCATAGATTTCGGTCAACCTGGCCAGCAACTCGCCATGCGTCACATCCGTCTCGTTGATCTTGTACGCAGGGGCTTGGCCGCCGCGATAGAGCACCTGAACCACGATGGTCCGGTCTTGCTGCTGCTGTTGCTGCGGATTCTTGGGCGGCTGGGGCACCAGCGCTTCAAGACCGTGCGGCACCGTGGGCACGATCACCATGAAGATGATCAACAACACCAGCAGGATGTCGATCATCGGCGTAACGTTGATCTCGGACATGTTGCCGCCCGCCGAACCCATAGACATTGCCATGGCTTAAACTCCTCTTTTCCTCAAACCGTTATAGATGCAATCCCGACGCGAGTTACTCGCCGCCTTCAAGATTGCCCTGGCGCCTCTCTGTCAGCAAGTTCACTGTTTCCACACCGGCGGTGCGGACATCGTCGATGACGTCTTCCACCGTGCGGAACTGCGAACGAGAATCTGCGCGGACATAGATTGTCTTGTCAGTTCTGTCCGCCAGCCTGTCGCGCACCTGGCTGCCGATCTGACTGGGATCGATCCTGTCCTGGCCAAGGAACACCGCGCCGTCCCGAGTGACCGCGAGGACGATAGCGTCGGTCTTGTTGGCATCGGGCATGGCGATCGCGTTATTCACGGTGACCATGTCGATCTGCACCTTGTTCATGAGCATGGGGGTGATCACCATAAAGATGATCAAAAGCACCAGCATCACGTCGACCATGGGGGTGACGTTGATGTTGGAATTGATCTTCGAACCTTCGTTACGAACTGCGATTCCCATTTTGGGGACTCCGTGCGTATTAAGTTTGTTTCGGATCTTCTCCGGTGTTGCGGAAAATCAAGCGCTCCGCGCGAACCTCAAATCGCGGGGCAGGAGAGTTTCAACTCTCCCGCCCCACGCAGTGTCTCGCTCGAGCCAAGCCGCTTCGCTCTTAGCGCTTGTGGCTCTGCTTGATGAAGTAGTCGATCAGTTCGCTCGAGGAGTTATCCATCTCCACGTCGAAAGCTTCGACACGTCCGGTGAAATAGTTGAAGGCCATGACAGCCGGGATAGCCACGAGGAGGCCGAACGCTGTGGTGACCAGCGCTTCAGCGATGCCGCCCGCGACCGCGCCGATGCCCGAAGTCTTCTGGGTTGCGATCTGCTGGAAGGCGTGCAGAATGCCGACCACGGTGCCGAACAGCCCAACGAACGGGGCGGTGGCGCCGATGGTTGCCAGCACCGAAAGCCCTCTCTTCAGCTTGGCATGGACGATAGCCTCAGCCCGCTCGAGCGCCCGGCCTGAACTCTCAATGGTCTCCGCGGTGGCCGCGCCGGAAGAGATGCGGAACTCTTGAAGGCCGGAGGTGACTACCTCGGCGAGGTGAGATTTCTTGCTGCGGTCGGCGATCTTGATGGCTTCTTCAAGTTTGTTTTCTTTCAGTGCGCCGGCTACTTTGGGCGCAAATTCGCGGGATTGCCTGCGCGCGGCGGAGAAATAGAGATACCGGTCGATCATAACGGCAAGTGACCAGACCGACTCAATAAACAGGATGATCGCCACGGAGCGGGCCAGCCACCCCATATGGTTCCAGAGGCCCAAGGGGCTGAAGCTGACCGTTTGCTCTTCCTGAAAAAGCGCCAGGCTGTTGACGGTGTGCGAAGCGAAATGTGCGAGCTGAGCGAGAATCACTGAATCGTTCCTCCTAAGGAGATTCTTTTGGACTGGATTGAACCCGCCAGGGCGGGTGTTTCAGTGGAATGCGGTCCTTGCAAATTCGCATTCCGGTCAAAAAGCAACGCTCCCTGCCAAAATCAGCAGGGAGCTAATACGTTTACCCACCCAGGGTAAAGATCACGTTGACAGTGGTTTCAACCTCGACCGGCTCGTTGTTAAGCAGGTAAGGCCGGTAGCGCCATTGTCTCACGGCATCCATCGCCGACTGTTGCAGCATGGCCGGTCCGCTGACCACACGCAGATCCTGAATGGTTCCCGACTTGGAGATGGTGGCCTGGAGCACGACCGTCCCCTGCACGCGCGCGGCTTTGGCGATCGGCGGATAGACAGGTATGGTTTTTTGAATCAACATACCCACAGCCACGCCGGCGGAGATATTCACCTTCTTGGGAGGAGCCGCCTTGACTTTGGGGCCGTTGCCCTCGCCAAACAGGCTGCCCATGACACCGGAGCCGCTGCCGCCCATGCCCTCCATGCCGGCCACGCCAAAGCTGGATGGTGGAGCTTCCTTCTGCGAAACCATCTCAATGTTTTTCGGAATCCGCGTCGGAGCCGTCAGCTGATTGTTCATCATCTCTGACTGCACATGGACGATGTGCACTTCAGGCGGCGGAGGTGGTGGAGGCGGAGGGGGTGGAGGGGGTGGCAGGGTCAATACCGTTGCCATCAACTCTGTTGGAAGCGCCTCAGGATAGATCAACGGAATGAGAACCAAGAGAACGAGCACTGCAAAGTTGATGCCGCCTGTAAAAAGCATCCAACGGCCGCTCTTGGTTTTGATCCTTTTTCCGGATTCGAATGTGGAGTCTTCAAACATAGCCAGCCTCTGGGATCGGGTTTGTTACTCCTATTTTAGACACCGATGGAAAGGTAATTGTTCCCAGCGGCAAAATATTGCCATCCAGGAGCGAAACAACCTTAACAGAACTGCGCGTCCCCTGCAAAAAGTGCTGCAAAACTGGTGCAATTCCCGGGCCCTTTCCACGTCTGCCCGACCCCTTCTTTCGTCCGGTTCTGCGCACGTCGGCCGGCGATTCTGGGAACCGGTTTCCGATCGACCTTTCCGCGCATTTCGGATTCATATTGTCTCAGGCTTTTTCATGTTGTTTCAAGCTTTCCCGCGTCTGGCAGCTGGGAGCGAGGCAACCTTCCCCTTGCCCGCGCGGAACTGTTGCCAGGCAACGAGCATGGGTGAAGCCACCGCGATCGACGAATAGGTCCCGATCAAAATGCCTATGACAAGAGCGAATGAGAAGCCGTTCAGCACCTGGCCACCGAAGATAAACAGCGAAAGCACAGTGAGGAAGGTGAGCCCCGAAGTGAGCACGGTCCGGCTCAGCGTCTGGTTGATACTGCGATTGACAAGGTCGGGTAGCGGCTCGCGGCGGCTGATGCGCAGGTTTTCGCGGATGCGGTCAAACACCACGATCGTGTCGTTCATGGAGTAGCCCACCAGGGTGAGAATAGCGGCAATGACGGTAAGGCTGATCTCCTTGCCGGTAAGGGCGAAAGCTCCGACGGTAATGAGCGTGTCATGGAAGCAGGCGACCACGGCGGCCACGCCGTAGATCAACTGGAAGCGAAACCAGAGATAGATCAACATGCCAGCCATGGAATACAGGGTGGCGAGGGTGGCCTGTTTCTCGAGTTGATGGCCCACCGTGGGCCCGACCACGTCCACTTTCACCCCGGTGGTGGGATTGAAGTAATTGTTGTAGTGGGCCTGCAGCGCCGATTCGATCTGCGCGCGCCCTGCGTCGAGCGCCGCTTCGTTGGCCTGCTCCGGCAGGCTGATGAGCACCTCGTGATTCGCTGCTGCGCCGTAATTCTGCGGCGTTGCGTCCTTGAGGCCCGCCGCATCCATGGCATGGCGAATCGCGTCGAGGTCAGGCAGGTTCGAAAACTTCACGTCCACCTGCGTACCGCCCTGAAAATCGACGCCCAGCGGAACAGGACTGCCGATGTGCTTCCAGTTCCAGCTCATTTTTACAATGCCGGCAACGCTAAAAATCAAAGAAAAGGCAAGGAAGTACCACTTCCATCCCAACCAGTTCACATTTGGTCTGTGAAAGAATTCCACCGATTCTCTTCCCTTCTCGTGAGCTTTCAGCTATCAGCTTTCAGCTCCTCTTCCCAAGTCCCTACGTCCCTTTGTCCCTTGTCCCTAGATCGATACCATCTCGCCCGGCTTCAAGTTATTCAGATGCGCTTCAAAGATCACGCGGGAGACAAAAACCGCCGTAAACAGGTTGGCGGCCAGACCAACGGTCAGGGTAGTAGCAAATCCCTTTACCGGACCGGTGCCAAAGATAAACAGGATCGCCGCCGAGACAATGGTGGTGACGTGCGTATCAACGATCGTGACCCAGGCACGGGCAAAGCCCTGGTCCACGGCCGCCGAAGCCGACTTGCCGGCGCGAATTTCTTCACGGATGCGCTCGAAAATCAGCACGTTCGAGTCAACGCCCATGCCGATGGTGAGGATGACGCCGGCAATGCCTGGCAGCGTCAAGGTAAGAACCAAGCCGCCTCCACCCCCAGCTGACGATATTGCACTGGAAAGCCCCATGATGCCGAGCAGAATGATCAGATTCAGGACCAGCGCCAGGTCGGCGTTGATGCCCGAGCCACGGTAGTAGACGAGCATGAAAATCATGACGAGGACAAAGCCGACCACGGCAGCGGTGACGCCCTCGCGGATGGAATCAGCGCCCAGCGTCGCACCCACCGTGTTCTCGTCAATGTAGGTGAGGGATGCCGGGAGAGCGCCGGTGCGCAGCAGCTTGGAGAGTTCCATGACTTCGTTCTGGCTGAAGCTGCCCTCGATCAGGCCGCTGTCGCGAATCGCGCTTTTGATGACCGCTACTTCACGCACTGTCCCGCCCATCATCACGGCCATGTTGCGGCCGACGTTGGCGCTGGTAAAGTTCCAGAATTTGTCACCGGCTTCGTCGGTCAGGGTGAAATTCACCTGTCTCTGACCGGTGTTTGAATTCACGCCGGGCTCGGCGGAACGGAAGTCGCTACCTTCGACGACTGGAGTGCGCTCCAGAATGTAGTAGGCTGTGCCGCTCGAACCGGCCAGTTCGCCGGAACTCGGCAGAATCTCCTGCTCGGGCGGAAGTGCGCCGTTCACACTCGCGAGTGCGGCATCCTGGCTGGGGAAGGGACCGCCTTCGACGGCATGAATCTCAAGCCGCGCCGTGGATTTGATGATGTTCTCCACCTGGTCCAGGTCGCTGATGCCGGGTAGTTCGACGAGAATCTGGTTTTCGCCCAGGCCGTACTCCTGGATCAGCGGCTCGCTCACACCCAACGCATCCACCCGGTCGCGAATGGTTTCGATCGCCTGGTCGACCGTCCTTTTGTCCAGATCGCTTTCGTAAATCGGCTTCATGGTAAGCGTCCAGGTATTGTTGGGGCCGCCGGAAAGGTCGTACTCGTTCGCGTACTTGTTGCCCTGGAGCAACGTGTTCACAGCGTCGGATTGCGCGGGAGCCGTGCCTTCGATGCGGATCACATCGGGCTTATTCGGATCAGGCTTGTAAACCTGCGAGAAGGTCAGGTTGGCCTTCTTCAGGCTTTGCTGAATATCCTGTGCTGTGTTGTCGGTTTCGTCGTTGATAGCGTCGGCGACCTGCACCTTCAGGATGAGGTGCGCGCCCCCTTGCAGATCCAGGCCCAGGTGAATGCGGCTCGATATGGCGCTTAGCAAGGCCTTCCCGCTGAGGCCCGACGGAATTCCAAAGATGCCATACAGGCAGAGCAAAAGAACGGCGATGATCAAGGCAATTTTGTTTTTGAGATTCTTTTTCATGGTTCCGATTCCCTGGTCCGAGTCCAAAAGGCCCAAACGCGGAGGGCCCTATGAGTTCGAAGCATCCTCCTGAGTGGTGACCGAAGCGATCGCACTCTTGGATACTTCCAATTTCAAATTGTCGGGCGGAACGCGAATCACAATCGCGTCGTCTTTGATCGACATGATGGTTCCCCGGATGCCGCCGGCGGTGGTCACGCGGTCGCCGGACTTGATGCCCCCCATCATCTGCTGCCACTGCTTTTGCCGCTTCTGCTGCGGACGGATCAACAGCAGGTAGAACAGCGGGATTAACAGCAAAATGGGAAGCAGCATGGAAAAGCCATTTGCCGCTCCAGGGGCAGGCGTCGCCCACAATGCAAAACTCGTAACTGCGTTCATGTTTGGTTCGCGTCCTTCACTCGCCCCCGCGTCCGGCGCTGCCCGGCTTGGGGCGCAGGCACACCCGGCCATTTTGCCGGCACCTGAAAAGAAGATTTGTCTCCGGGAAATGTCCTCAGGCCTCAGTCATCTCCGGCCCAGGCTCTGGAGGAGGGTTGGGCTGCGCAAACCGGAAACCAGGAATCCCTGCCCGCATGCGCTTCTTCACCCTACTGCCGCCAGCTTCCTTTTCGACACAGTAATTCCATTGCAATCCAGACCGAAGAAGACCCGCTTACACCATCCCGGTCCTGCCTGGGTTGCCAAGAAAGAATGCCTAACTAGATAAGAAATGTGCGGCCGGTTCGGTGTCAAGGTGCCGGAAGGGCCAGCCGATAGCTACGGCCGCGCACCCGTCGGTTTATATAGCCCTTATAAATTGGCTACTCCTCCTTTATTGCGAGAGGCGTGGACTGGATGCATGGAGTCTTCCTGCGTAGCTCGACGGATGTTGCCCGCAGGGCGGCGGAAAGGGGCATCAATGCCGTGGCGATAGATGTTCATCCCGAAGGCCTCTTGCTCGTCCCAGCGGCCTTTGCCATCTGCTTCATGTTGTGGGTGCTTTGGCACTGGTGGAAGGAAGAAAAGCGCCAACGCTTTACGAACGGCCTCAATCCTCGTGCGCGGTTGGATCCCAGTAACGCAACTCGGGATGACCGCAGGTAAGGCACAGCCGTTCACCGTTGACGAGAACAACGCGGCCAAAACTTACGCCTTCACCGCAGCGCGGGCACACCACGCGATCTCCTGTAGCGCCGGGCAAGTCGGCGGGTTTGATGGCGACTCGCACCCATTGTTCACGAAAGAGTTGAGCATCGGCCAATTCCCGGTAGGCTTGCATCTGTTTCCGGTTCTTCGAGTCCAAATGCGGATAATGCCGCTCAGCCAATTCGCGCGCGTCTTCGAGGGCGACGATTCGTATGGCCCGTCCTGACTGCAAATCAACGAACGTCGCCGCCATCTTGCCCCAGTCGCGAAATTTGAGCGCACGCCTGCCCAGCCGACAACCGGTGACCAGCGAGATGGCATCGGTGGCACAGCGATCGATTTCGACGTAAGTGACGAGGCGCTTGCGATCGGGCCCCTGCGGGCGGCCTTCGAATCCCAAGCGCCGGAGCCCGAGCAAGGCCATGCGCACACCCAGAATCTGCCCCGCGCAAAGGTGCCCGTGCGCGGCCTCAGCCTGCCGCAAGAGTTCTTCGAATGATTGCATTGTCGCCGCCAGTTCGCTGACTCATTGACTTGCTGACTTGCCGACTCGCTGACTTGCTACTTCGCCGGCGCCGCGTTCGGAGTTTCCTCTTCATCGCCCGTATCTTCCACCAGCATCGCCGAGCCGGGAACGAAATTGTAGCTCACGGCATCTTTGCCCGCGGGATGAAAGGTGATTCGCAGTGGGTCGCGCTGCCAGTCAGGCGGGGCGCAGACCGGTTCGGGGTGATTTTCAGCTTCGAAGGCTGCGAGCTTTCTAGCCAGCGCCGGCTTGCGCACAGCCACCTGTGCCACCACGGCATACATACTCTTGCCGGTTGCCGTTACGCCGCAGTAGGCAGCATAGTCCCGAAACCAGCTTACCTGGCTGACGCCTGGGTCGTAGTCGGGCAACTTCAGCGCGACGATGTGGCCGCTCACGCGATCCACAAGCAGCCATGGGCCGCGCTGCCACACCCATCGACCCGTTGCGGATGGCTTTTCGCCGGAGCCCGGCTTATCAGATGGCAGAGCGTCGTTCAGCCGGATCACCCTCCGCACAACAAAGCTGCGATCCGTGACATCGTGCGCATCACCTGTCGTCCATTCCCTTAGCAGGCCATCGACAAAGAGAGCGCGGATATTGAGAGTATTCTCGCCGGTAGCAGCACCGGCCGGATCACCCGCCTGGGAGTACGGCACGTGCTTTACCGCGCCAAGTACCACGCTATGCGTCTTGCGCGGCGCGGCATGTGCAAAACCTCCAAGGCTCAACAACGACAACGAAATGACAATCGCGAAACCCGTACGCTTACTCATGGCCCTTGCTCCTAGATCTTCGCTTCCTCTATAGCCCGCGCTACGCGGAACGCAGTGCTTTCGCGCAGGTGGCTTGCCAGAATCTGCATGCCGACCGGGAGGCCCGCGCTGGTGGCGCCACATGGCACAGAAACGCCGCAGATCCCGGCCAGACTTGCGGTGACCGTGTAAATATCGGCCAGGTACATGGCGAGCGGATCGTCGGCCCTTTCACCCAATTTGAAAGCAGGGAAAGGCGAAGTAGGCGTCACGATGGCGTCGACTTCGGCAAATGCACGCAAAAACTCCTCCGCCAGGAGGCGGCGAACCTGCTGGGCTTTCAGATAATAGGCGTCGTAGTATCCGGCCGAGAGCGCATAGGTGCCCAGGAAGATGCGGCGCTTGACCTCGGCGCCGAATCCCTCGTCGCGCGAGTGCGAATACATATCAGACAGCGTTGCGGAGTTGGGAGAGCGATAGCCGTAGCGAACGCCGTCAAAACGAGCGAGGTTGGCGCTGGCTTCCGCCGTGGCCACCAGGTAGTACGTGGGGACGGCGTACCGGGTGTGCGGCAGGCGGACGGGTTTCACCTGGCAGCCGGCGGCCTTCAACCCATCAATTCCCTTTTCAATGGCTGCGCCGACCTCGGGATCGAGCCCTTCGCCAAAATACTCGGCCGGCACGCCGATGCGCAGGCCCGCTGCAGGCTTGTCGCTGGCGGCAGCATAATCCTCTACTGGAGCCGGTGAGCTGGTTGCGTCTCTCGGATCGTGGCCGGCAATAATGCTGAGCACGGTGGCGGCATCGCGAACGTTCGCAGCAAGCGGGCCGATGCGATCGAGTGAAGAAGCAAAGGCGATAAGGCCGTAACGCGAGACGCGACCGTAGGTGGGCAGCACACCGACAACCCCGCAGAAGCTTGCCGGCTGGCGCACGGAGCCGCCAGTGTCAGATCCCAGCGTAGCCACGGCCAGGTTGGCGGCGACCGCTGCGGCTGAGCCGCCGCTGGAACCGCCGGGAACGCGCTCAGGATCGACAGGATTGCGCACCGGCCCGTAGGCCGAGTTCTCGTTCGACGATCCCATGGCAAACTCGTCGCAATTGAGTTTGCCCAGCAGCACCGCGCCGGCCGCTTCGAGCCTGGCCACGGCCGTGCAATCGTAGGGCGGCTGGTAGCCTTGGAGGATTTTCGATCCGGCCGTCGCCGGAGCGCCTTGCATGACCATCACATCTTTGATACCAACCGGAATGCCGGCGAGCGGAGGAAGCGGATCGCCTTTGGCGGCTATCGCGTCGATGCGATCGGCCTGCGCCAAGGCGCGGTCTTTGGTCAGGCTCAGGTAGACATTAAGCTGCGGATTGATCTTCTCGATGCGCTGGTAGTAGGTGGCGGCGAGATCGGAAGCTTTCACGCGGCGCGCGGCGATCTCCGCGCGCAACTCGCCAAACGTCTTCGGCTTCGCGACAAAGGATCCAGCGGTCTGGGTCTCGGTTGCCAATTGATCTGCCTTTTCAGGTTATCGGTCAATCACTTTCGGAACTTTGAAGAAGGCCCGGTCGGATTCCGGAGCCTGGGACATTACGGCGTCACGCTTCAGCGAAGGTTCAAGCCCGTCTGCGCGCGGCGCGCTGGGGCCGGCGACGTCGCCGAGCTCGCTCACTTGCGCCAGGGGCACGACGCCCATCGTATTCAGTTCATTCAGTTCGGCCACGTAGTCGAGTATCGCGTTCAGGTCGCGCAGCATGCGTCCCGTCTCCTCAGGCGCAAGCTCCAGGTGCGCGAGCTCGGCGACGCGCTCCACGTCTTTTTCAGTAACTTTGGCAGGCATTCGCTGATTCTCTCCACAACGCCGTCGCTACGAATTTCGGCGCGAATTCCGCTTCTGATTCCCGAAGCTCAAGTATAGCTGGTCATCGATTTCCTCTCCGCTTGCACGAGTGTCCCCGCTGATGGCACTCAGTCGACCGTCAACGTGACGCGGAACGAATGCGTAATGCCGGTGGACGTGACGTTCACAGGAATGGTGTAGGTTCCCGTCGGGGTCCCGGACCCGCTACCCTGGCTGCCGGAACCGCCACCGCCTCCGGAACTGGCACAACTCGTGACGCCTATGGTCAGGATTGCCGCGAGTAAAACCAGCAAGAACATTCTGCGCCGCTTTCGTACCGCGAAGGGCAGCAGGATCAGCCCGCAAGCCAGCGGCAACGTATGCCAAAACAATGGCCGCTCGGCGCGAACCTGGGAACCATTGCCAGTGGAGATTTCTACTGCAACATTGCCCTGAACCCCGGCAACCAGCGACTCCGCGGCCGGATTGAAGAGACAGAGCGCATTCGAAGGCAGCGTTCCGCAGGTAAAGGTGAAGGCCCCACTGGAGCCGCTTGGCGAGATGACCATCGTGTACGTCGCCTGCTGCCCGCGAGCCACGGTCAGGCTGGAGGGGCGGAGACGGAAACAGCGAAGTCGAAGCCGGTGCCTGAGAGGGCGACGGTTGCCGGCGCAGCAACGGAAGCGGAAGTTACGGTCAACGCGCCGGATGCCGAGCCGCCGGCACCGGGCTGAAATACCACCGAAGCTGTGCAATTTGCGCCTGCCGCCATGGCGCCAGTGCACGTGTTTTGCGTGACACTGAATGGCGCTGCGGCCACGACCGTGACTGAGCTGATGGCATAGCTTGACGAGTTGGTGACGGTGACTGCCTGCGCGGTGCTGGATTGGCCAGCGGCCACGACAGGAAACGTCAGTTGCGAGGGGTTCGTGGCCAGACCCGAAGCGAGCTGCCCCGATCCGTTCAATGGAACTGAAATCGCGGTGACGCCAAATGTGGAAGAGGAGATGGCGAGCGTGGCGGCGATGGCACCCGTAGCGCCCGGCGTAAAAACGATCTGAACAGTACAACTGCTTCCGCTCGATAGCAGCGCCCCGCAGGTGGTGGCGGCGAGGGAGTAGCTGGCTGCAGCGGCGCCTGTGATCTGGAAGCCGATATTGGCCATCGACGCGCCGCCGCTGTTGGTAATGGTAAGTGTCTGCGGCGTGCTGGGCACTCCTGGTCGCTGGTTGGTGAAGGTCAGGCTGGTTGGATTCACACTGAAGGCCGGCGGCGCCAGTCCGGTTCCGCTCAGCGCCACAGTTTGGGTTCGAAGGGCATCCGAAATGGTCAGAGTGCCGGTCACAGCGCCGATTTGCGTTGGAGCGAATTTCACGCCGATGGTACAGACCGCACCCGCTGCCAGTTGTGTGCCGCAGGTGCTCGACTCCTGAAACTGCGCGGTCGCCGAAATCGAAATCGAGGTGAGCGGCAAGCCGCCGGTATTGGTGATGGTTACAGTTTGCGCGGCAGAGAGCTGGCCGTCGGGGGTGGCCGGAAACGCGAGCGACGTGGAATTCAGAACGTCAGTGGGCGCGGCCGCGCCCGTGCCATTCAGGTCCACGGTCTGCGTTCCTTCAGCATCGGTGAAGGTGAGCAGGCCCGCAGCCGGGCCGGGTTGCGTGGGCGCGAACTCCACCTGCAACTGGCAGTCGGTATTCGCCGCGAGACTGCTGGTTCCGCAGGCATTGCTGGCGAGCTCAAATGGAGGCGTAACAGAGATGCTGCCGATGGGAATTGCGCTCGCCCCACCGTTCGCGGCTGTCACCTGTAGCGGCGCGGATGTGGTTCCGACTTCCACCTCGCCGAAGCTGACACTGGTTGGGGCCAGGCTCACGGCGCCCGCGGCCGATCCCGTTCCGGTCAAGTCCACCGTGAGCTCGCCGCCGTACACGTTGGCGAAGATGGTCATTTCGCCGGAAAGCGGCCCGGTTGCCTGCGGAGTAAATGTCACCTGGATGGCGCGGGTTGTGCCGACTGCGATGGACGTATTCACGCAATTGTCGCTCTCGCTAAAATTTCCGCTCTTCGAAATGGATGTGGGTGTTAAGGCGAGGCCGCCGGTGTTCTCGAGCGTCACAGTCAGCGGGCTGCTGGCGGTGCCGGAGACTTGGCTTGCAAAAGCGAGCGAGGCCGGGCTCGCCGCGGCTGTGGTCAAGGCCGTTCCCGCGCTCCACAGCGGAGTTTGCCATATGCCTCGACCGTAGGTAGCCGCCACCAGCACCGGTGCCGAGGCCCCGGAAGGAGCAGCGCTGAGAGCGACGGCCGGCGCAGGGGGCAGGCCCGCGCCGAACGCCGACCAGCAATTCGACAGAATCTGCGTGCAATTCGCGACCTCGGTCGTGAAATAGACGCCCAGATCGGTGGCGACATACACGGTATTTGCGTTTTGCGGGTCAACCACCAGGCTGTTGGCCGGTGCAGGCGGCAAGTTCGCCGTGATATCGGTCCACGTTGACCCTCCATTGATCGAGCGGTACACAACCTGGATCTCCTGTTGCGGATTTTCCATCCCCGCAACGGTCACGTAGACCGTGTTGCCGGTTGGGTCGTGCGCGTCGATCGTCACGCTGGAGATGTCGAGGTCGTAGTAGTTCAGCGCATGAGCGTCGTTGCCGACAGAGTCGAGCGTGAGATCGGTCCAGGTTGGCAATGCGCTTGAGGAAGAATCGAAGACCGCACTCAAGAGATGACCCGGTAGATTTGCTCCATTACTTGCCGAGCCGTACATGCCCAGGTAGATGATTTCGCGGTGCGGACCAATAGAGGCGGCGGCCATGGAGCGAATGAGCGCGTCGCCGTTGCACGGCACACCTGTCGCGCCGCTATCCAGAATTGGACTGACGGCGTCGGTTGCGCTCCAGGAAGCGCTCAAGTTCGCGGGCCCGCGCCACAGGCGGCAGGTGCTGATCAGCAACTGCGAGGGGTCGAGGGAATCAACCAGAAACGGCGCCGGCACTGGCATGGCGTCGCCATCGCCGCCCACATCTGCGTCCGTTACGGCGGGGCTGGAGCCAAATGCAGCCGGCGTGCATGGCCCCGATTGCGAGCAGCGATTGATGGAGATGCCGGATTGGTCGTTCACGTACCAGGTGTTGATGTTTGTGGGGTCGACGGCCACCGGGCCGCCATAGCCGGAAAGAATCTGCGGCCAGTCCGCGATGGCGGCGGTACTTTTTACGCCGGCAGCTCCGTTCACTCCCAGGCCGGCCATCAAGCTGTATGGCGAGGTAACGATAGAGGACATGCTGACCACTTCGGCCAGCGACCCCAGGCTCTCATTCAGATTCTGGAAATGCGTGGAATCTGATGCGGAGCATACGGTTCCGTTTTCTCCGATCGCGTCCATTGAGCGCCAGAGCCCGCTGTCGTTGCCTAAAAGAATCTGCTCGGGGTTGGCGGCGTTCCACGCCAGCGCGTGCTGAAACTCGCCGACCTGCGCGCTCATGCACGTGGTGGAATTGGTGGTATTGCGCCAAACGCAACCCATGGCCAGGCTGCACTTCCAAAGATCGTTAGCGCCTGCCAGCAGCAGCGTGTCCTGCTGCGAAGGCACAGCGGCAAGCGTGAGATTGTAGTCGCCGTCGGCAATGGTCGCGGCACCGTCAAGGGTGCTGGTCTCAATTGCCGCCGTGTTCCATTGCATGGAGAACGTAACGGTTGTGTTGGTGCAGCTGCCGCCGCTGATGGCGCATTGATCCTGCCATAGCCCCTGGTCCTGATTGTTCAGGTCCACGGTCCAGGCAAAGGTGTCGCCAGTTTGCGGATTTACGGCGAGAGTTCCCCGGTAGATGGGGCAGGCAATGGAGCCGGTGCTGCCCGTGTTGCTGGGGCACATTTTTGGTGTGAGTCCGGAACCGGGTTGCGCCGACATGCGTGTCCAAGTGATGCCGTCGGGCGACTGGTAGTAGCCATGAAAGCGGACGGCTGCTACAAATAACTGCCGAACCGGGTTCCAGATCAAAGCCGTGGCGGCGTTGCCGTTTGGCGACCGGAAGGTATCGAGCGGGCCCTGCACGTCATTGCCGCCGCCATCGGTGATCGTGGCCAGGTGCCACGTCGCGCCGCTGTCGGAGGAATAATAGAGACCCTCGTAACTCGCATTCGCGCGATTCCCGTCGACCTGGGTGGCTTCATAGGCCTGGGAAACCGCCGCAACGACGACTTGTGGATTGACTGTGCTCCATGCAAACCCGGCAAAACCGTTGCCGGCGAAGTAATCGTCCTCGGTGCTCAGGCTGTCCTCTTTATCCGCCGTCTTACGGATCAGACTCCAGGTGTTGCCGCCGTCGGCGGAGCGCAGAATGCCGGCCCCATAGTAGGAATCGAGAACGTCGTTGGGGTCGCCGGTGCCGGCAAGGATGACACCCGTCCCGCCGGGCTGCATCGTGAGCGCACCGATACTGATAGACGCGTCGGGGGCTCCGCCCAGGGCCGCCACGTTGTCAGTGAGCGGGGTGAAGACGATGGACGCGGGTGTTGAAACTGCAGCATTGTTCGCCATCCACACGCCTCTACCAGTCGTTCCGATGTAAAGGCGATTTCCGGTTGCATCGGATGGGTCGAGCGCCAGCGCGGCGACACGGCCGGTGACGAGGCCGAAGTCAGAGCTTTGGACAGCCGTGGGTCCGAGGGGTTGCCAGGTAGCGCTTGGTACTGTGCTCAAGGCGGGTTGAGCCTGCGCTGCCGGATCGGCTGCGAAACCCGAAAACTGAGTGGCCGATCTTTGAAGAGCAGTCGCTCGCGGAGTTACGCGATGACCCGGAGCGAATCCACGCTGAAGAAGAAAACGCTGTGCTCCATTGACACGCGGAGGAATGTGGCGAGACTGAGATTCGTGCTGCGGTACGGGTGGAGTTTGCACGTCAGGCAGGAGTTGCTGCCCGATGGCTGGCGGGTTGAGCGGGAATTGCGTCAGAAGCCAGGCGGCGAGCGCCAGACTCGGGCACGCGCGGCGGTACGCTCGCCCGAGCGCAGGAAGAATGTGGCGGCCTGCGCCGGCGTTACGAAAGGGGCCCTTGTCTTTCCGATCGTGCATTGGATTCGTGATGTGCATCCGGAAGCCGATTCCGGCCTCCCCATTCGTGAAAATCTTCCAATGGGGATGAGCGCAGAATCCACCGAATAACACTCAACGAAACACGCAACTTCCGGGAATGAGATTGTGGCCCATTATAGGACAGCGCGGAATGGGAAAAAGTGTGATGCCGGATACATGTGGCCGGGATGAGCGGAGCCAGGGAGGTTAGCCGCTCTCATCGTGTTGGCGGATGTAGGCTTCGGCATCGAATTTCCGCGCGAGCGACTTGCTCGTCATTGACCGAACAAGCCCGAAGACGGGGCGATTGAACCAGGGACGGTCGAGCTTGCCCACGATAGCCCATGCAATGCCGGCGTAGCCGTTGGGATCGCGGCCGTCGAGCTGATAACGATCGTTGAGGATGACTGCCCAGTCGAAGGCGGTCGCCGGATCGGGCGCCCATTCAAGAATCTTCTTTCCCCAATACATGCGCATGAAGTTGTGCATCCAGCCGGTGGAGACCATTTCGTTCTGGGCGGCATTCCAAAGATCGTCGTGCGTCACACCGCGCTCGAGCTGGGCGAGGGTGTACCTGTAGGCGCGCGGATCGGAAGCGTGCTCGAGGAGCGTTTTGCGCGCCCAGGGCGCGGCGCACTCCCAGTTGTCGTAGTTCGGTTCGTGGCGAACGAACAGGATCGCCAACTCCCGCCAGCCGATCAATTGTTCGAGAAATCTTTCACTGGCTTTGGATGGGATCCTTCCCGACCTCGCCGCCCTCTGCACCGCGAGTGCAATGGTCAATGGGCCGATGTTGCCAAAATGAAGATAGGGAGACAGGCGGCTGGTTCCGGCTGTTTCGGGCTGGTTGCGCGTTTCATCGTAGCGGGCAAGGCCATCGCGGATGAAATCGCTTAATCGTTTGAGTGCGGCATGCGTTCCACCGGTAAAGCTGTCGACGGGCGCAACAGTCCGGTCGAGCTTGGAAAAACCGGTCGTGATGTCGCCTGTGACGTCAAAGTGGCGGAGCGGGTTGCGCGGTTTCCAGGGGAGAGTAGGCGCAACTCTCGGCGGCGCGACAAGGAAGTTGGGCAACTCCGCTTTGAGCCGGGGACGAAAGTGATGCAGCAGAACAAAGCTGCGATTGAAGACGCGCGAAGGGACTACGACATCGGCATCGACGGTCCAGTAAGGAATACTGAGGCGGCGGGCGAGGGCGCGCCGCCATCGCTCGGGTTCGCGGCACGGGTTTTCGTCGCCGATGAGGAGAGCCGCCCGTACTTCTTCGAGGAAGGATATGAGGGTGTCAGGTACGCGGCGGATAACAAAGCCGGCGCCAAGCTCCGCGGCGTCCTCGGCGACATCGCGCAATCCTTGCTGCAGAAAGTGGTAATGACGGAGGTTCGCGTTGGGATAGTTGGGAATGACGCCGAAGAAGATGACCATCGGCAAGCCGAGCAGGTTGGCAGCCTCGATGGCGACATTGAGCGCAGGATTGTCGATGACGCGCACGGCGCGCTGCATCCAGTAAACGACTGAGCGTGCGCCTTTGCGTGGTGAGCCGCCGCGACGGACCAAAACGCGGGGTTGATTGGCCAGGTCGGCGAGTTCATCAGGAAGTTGCGTCTCGCCTTTTGCGGTAATCACGTACGTGCGGCCTCCGGCTCTATTCTCAACGAGTCCGCCGCCATTTAAGATGATTACGTTGCGCTGAGGCAAGGCGCCTCTTCCCTCGATTCCATCACGTCAAACTTCGCAGCCAAGGTTTTGCATGAGACCATTTCTGCTCTTTCT
The DNA here is from genome assembly GCA_963751285.1 of uncultured Acidobacteriaceae bacterium. Classification (GTDB taxonomy): domain Bacteria; phylum Acidobacteriota; class Terriglobia; order Terriglobales; family Acidobacteriaceae; genus Telmatobacter. The sequence goes on from CAVVUE010000033.1 coordinate 87,976, forward strand.
TTTGCTGATCTCTGCGGCGATCACTTTGCCCGCCCAGGACTACACTCTCGGCCCCGACTCGCAGCCGCAAGACGGCGTCCCCAAGGGCACGGTAACCAAGTTCGTGCTGCCGCCGGGAATGTACTACGCGGGAACGCCGCACAACTGCGCCGTGTATGTGCCTGCCGAGTACGACGCGAGCAAGCCCACGCCATTCATGATTTTCCTGGACGGAAGCCAGGCGCTGGGAAACTCGATGCGGGTGCCGGTGGTCTTCGATAACCTGATCGCCAGGCACGAAATTCCCGCGATGATCGGCATCTTCGTCGATCCCGGTATTCTGCCTGTGGTTCCCGACCCAACCCACCCGGACCTCGCCCAGAACCGCTACAACCGCATCTACGAATACGACTCGATGACGCCGCGGTTTGCGGATTTTCTTCTCAATGAACTCATTCCCGCGTTGGCGAAGAGCTATAACCTCTCGAAGAGTGCTGACGACCGCGGCCTGAGCGGCGTCAGCACCGGTGCGGTAGGCGCGTTCATGGCGGCGTGGAACCGGCCCGACCAGTTTCATCGCGTGCTGAGCTTCATCGGCACGTATGTGGCAATGAAAGGCGCGGATGGATTGCCGGCGCTGGTGCGCAGGACAGAACCGAAGCCGATCCGCATTTTCATGCAGGACGGAACCAACGATCACATTGTGCCCACCCAGACTTATGGGACATCGTTTGCCGGAAGCTGGCCGATCAACAACCAGGTGATGTACGAAGCGCTCGAGTTCGAGGGCTACGATGTGAAGCTGGTGATGGGCACGGAGGGCCACAACCTGAAGCAGGGCGGCGCGATTATGCCCGATGCGCTGCGCTGGCTGTGGCGCGACTATCCGCAGCCAGTCGTGGTGCATGAGCCTGCAGCGGTGCACGAGCCAGACTGGGATCCGGCCGCAAAGGTCTTTTCGATCATCTATGTGGACAAGCCATGGCAGCAAATCGGCGGCGAGTTTCATTCAATCCACAGCCTGACCGCCGACCGCAATGGGAATGTCTATTTCCCCGATCCGGTGGCGGGATGCATTGATCGTGTGGACGCGACGGGCAAGGTGACACATTTTACCGAGCCGCCTGACTACGCTTCGATAGTGCGCATGGGCGCCGGCGATCTGCTTTACACGTACGAGCAATGAACCGGCGACATTGTTGCTTCGAACACGCTAACCGGCGTGGCGAGCGGAGAACGGACGATCATCAGGAACGTTGCCGGTGTGAAGGACTTTGCTGTTACGCAAAAAGGCGCAATCTACTTCATTGATGGTTCGTCGGCCACGATTGGGCTCATCGATTCTGCCGGTGAGGCGAAGACCGCGTTACGCTGGGCCGATCTGGATGGGGAGATGACTTTACCGCAAGGGCTGACCCTCTCGCCCGACCAATCGATGCTGGTGGTGAGCGATGGGGTTTCTCGCTATAGCTGGTCGTTCCAGATTGCGCCCGATGGCTCACTCGAAAACGGCGAGCCGTTTTACAGGATGGAATTGCCCGAGACGACCATGCTGCCATGGCAGAGTGGGACGCGAGGCGCGATGGAGGACACAGCCGGCATGGTGTTTTTCGCCACGCTTCTCGGCATTCAAATCTGCATGGAAAACGGACGCGTCGCCGAGATTTTGAATCCGCCGGCGCCGGGCGGCGAGCCGCTGAGCGCGATCACCTTGGCCGGCGCAGGCGATGCAAACTGGATCTACGCCGCGCAGGGCGGCAAGCTTTACCGGCGGCCAGTGAAGGTGACTGGCGCGAACGCATGGACGGTGGTGAAGCCGCTGAAGCCAACGCTTTAAAGCACGGACCAAGGGAACAAGGCGCCACGAAAAAGGTCCTCAATCAAGGTGCGCAAAATCTAAGGGCCGCCCACTGGCGGCCCTTCAAGCTAAAGGCTAAGAGCTAACGGCTAATAGCTGCTTCCCTACCACCGCCCCCACGCGCGGCTCATGTAGTCGGTGAGCGTCATGCCGATCAGCGTAAGAAAAATGAAGACCCCCGAAGCGACGGTGAGCTTGGTGAGCCGCGTCGTGTACTTCACATGCATGAAGAACAACGCGACCAGGAGCATCTTGGCCGTGGCGATGGCCAGTGCAACAACCGGATTCCAGAAAAGGGTGACGCCGGGCGCGATATGCCACTCGCCGAGGTCGACGTAGGAAGCACCCACGGTACTCGCCGTACCCACAAGCAACGCGAGGAATATGACCAGGTAGATCTTGGGACTGACGATGTGATGCTCGTGTTCGCCGTGATTGGATTGTCCGCTCATACGCATTTGTCCTTCAGGCATGCCTGCTGATCAGATACAACAGGGCGAAAAGATAGATCCAGATGATATCGACGAAGTGCCAGTAGAGGCCGAAGTTCTCAACAAACGTCACGTGCCCCGAGGTATACGCCCCGGCCTTCGCTCGAAAGAGCATGAAGATCAGGATGCTAACGCCGACCACCATGTGCAGCGCGTGCATGCCGGTCATGGCGAAGTAGAGAAAGAAATACTGCTCGGTCTTTTGCGCCATGCCGAGAGGGAGGGGCTTGTCGTCGGGATATTGTTGATGCACTTCCGGGTCAGAGGCGGGATTGAGAAACGCCGCGATACTGTACTCGTGCATGCCGGGTACATGGTGCTTCTCCCATTTTTCGTGCCATTCAATACCCTTGATGCCAAGGAAGATGAACCCGAACATCAGCGTGAGGCTCAAGAAGAGCAAGAGCAAGCCCTTGCGCCGCACCTCAGCCGACCACACGGACATGGCCATAGTGAAACTGGAGGCAATCAGTACGCCGGTATTGGCAGTACCCCAGAAGATGCTCAACTGGTGTGAACCCTCAACGAATGCGGGGTAGTACCAGCTGCGCATGATCAGGTAGGCCATGAACAGGCCGCCAAAGAACATGATTTCGGTAAGCAGGAAGAGCCACATGGCGAAGTTCGTGGCGTCGAACTGCTGGTCGACCGTCTCAAAGTGATGGCGCTGGTACGACGGATGTTCGTGGTGCTCTTCCGCCACGGCGCCGTTGGCAACTGTGGTGCTATCCGACACTAAACCACCTCTTCCTGCTGCTGCCGGGCGAGATTCTGTTTTTCCAGCCACTCGTAGTCGTAGGCTTCGTGGTCCATGATGGGAATCTCGGGAAAGTTTTCGGTCAACGGCGGGGACTGTGTCTGCCACTCGAGCCCGGTTGCCTGCCAGGGGTTGTCACCCGCAATCGCGCCATATTTCAGCGACCACGTCAGATAAAGAATCGGCAAAAGGTACCCTACGCCGAGAACCGTCGCGCCAGCGGTTGAGAAGACGTTCAACACCTGGAACTCTGGCGGGTATGCGGCGTAACGCCGAGGCATGCCCAGCGTGCCGAGGATGAACTGCGGGAAGAAGGTGAGATTGAACCCGATGAACGTGATCAACGCCGCGAGCTGCGAGATTTTTTCCGGATACATGCGGCCTGTCCATTTGGGCCACCAGAAGTGGATGCCGGAAAGGAAGGCCATCAACATGCCGCCCACCATGACGAAATGGAAATGGGCTACGACAAAGTAGGTCTCGGTGAGATGGATGTCAGTGCCGGTTGAGCCGAGGAAGACGCCCGTCATGCCGCCGATGGTGAACAGGCCCATAAATCCGATGGAGTAGAGCATGGGCGTTTCAAAGGTAACGGACCCCTTGTAGAGCGTGAACGCCCAGTTGAAGATCTTGATGGCCGATGGGACCGCGACCAGCATGGTGAGCAGCGAAAAAACTAGGGCTGCATAATTCGAAATGCCCATGATGAACATGTGATGGGCCCAGACAAAGAAGGCGAAGACCGCAATCGCCACTGAAGAAAAGGCGACGGCAGTATAGCCAAAGACGCGCTTGCGGCTGAAGGTCGAGATGACTTCGGAGATCACCCCGAAGCCCGGCAGAATCATGATGTAGACAGCGGGATGCGAGTAGAACCAGAACAGATGCTGGAACAATAGCGGGTCGCCGCCGAAGGCCGGATCGAAGACGCCGATGTGCACCGTGCGCTCCAGGACGACCAGCACCAGCGTGATAGCCAAAACCGGCGTGCCGAGAATCATGAGAATGCTTGCCGCGTAGTTCGACCAGACGAACAACGGCAGCCGGAACCACGTCATGCCCGGGCAGCGCATTTTATGGATGGTCACAACGAAGTTCAGCCCCGTGAAGATGGAGCTGAACCCGGCCACGAACACCGCGAGGCCCGCGGAGATGACGTGGGTGTTCAGGTAGTGGGTCGAAAGCGGCGTGGTGAAGGTCCAGCCAGTGTCGACGCCGCCGACGGCCATCGTATAGATCATCATGCCGCCCGCGATGATGTAGAGGTACCAGCTCAGCAGGTTGATCTTGGGCAACGCCAGGTCTTTGGCCCCCACCATCATGGGGATCACGAAATTGCCGATGGTAGCCGGTACGGAGGGCACCAGGAACAGGAAAACCATGATGAGGCCGTGCATCGAGAACACCTTGTTATAGGTGTCTGCGGCCATCAGGTCGCTCTGCGGAGTTAAAAGCTCGAGGCGGATCAGTCCGGCAAGGGCTCCGCCGATAAAAAAGAAGAATGTAATCGAAATCAGGTACAGCGTCGCGATCCGCTTGTGATCGCCCGTGAGCAGCCAGCTCAGCAAGCCATTCTCCTTCGACAGGAAGTTCATCTTGGGAATCCTGGCTGTGGACTGATCGGGAAGACTCAGGATGGTGGCAGCGCTCATGGCTTGGCCTCCTTCTGCGCCGCAGGTTTCTGGCCCGGGGATGGCGCGGCTTCATTCGGTGGAATATCGGTGGTGTTCAGCGTCTCCTGGACGCGATAGTCGGAGTCAAGATTTTTGATGTATTCGACGAGAGCGATCACGCCTTCCTCGCTGATCTGACCTTGATAGGTTGGCATGATGGGCGAGTAGCCCTGCGTGATGTTCTGCGATGGGTTCAGGATCGCCTGTCGCAGGTATGCGTCGTCGGCGGTGACCGTCTGTCCCGTGGAGAGCGTCAGGCTGGAGTCGTAAACGTTGACCAGGTTCGGTCCGCGCGCGTCGGGCCGCGAATTATGGCATGCATTGCAGCTCAGGCTCGCGAAAAGGCGCTCACCATCCATCGCCAGCGAGTTGCCGCTCGTAGAACCGGCCAGCCACTTCTTGAAGTCGTCCGGCGTCATCACCACCACTTCGCCGATCATCTGCGAGTGATTCGTGCCGCAGTACTGAGTGCAGAACAGGTGATAGGTGCCGGGTGTAGTTGCCTCAAACCAGACCGAAGTGTACCGGCCGGGAATCGCCTCGCGTTTCACGCGGAAGGCCGGAATCGAAAAACTGTGAAACACATCCTGCGAGATGATCGTCAACTGGATCGGCTGGCCCGTGGGGATGTGGAGGGCATTAATCTCATGCTGTCCGCCGGGATGCTCGATCTTCCACATCCACTGTTTGCCAACCACATAGATGTTCATGGCGTTGGCGGGCGGCGTGTAGATGCGGAAATACAGCAGCGCGCCCCAGACGAAGATGACCAGGAAAATGCCCAGCGGAATGATGGTCCAGGTAGCCTCAAGAAGCGTGGAGCCCTCGATTTGAACCGCCTGGGGATGACGCTTCTTGTTGTAAAGGATAGAAAAAGCCACGATCAACAGCGTCACTATCGTGAGACCAACCAGGCTCACCAGAACCATGAAGAAGTAGAGCGCATCCATTTGCGGCGCGATCTTCGACGCCTCCGGCGGATAGAGCTGGAAGTGCTCCAACCACTTGTCGAGAAACTGCCAAAGTACTGGGCTGATGTGGTCCATTCCTTTATCCGTTCACTCTCTTTGGTGCCCCGTGGGGCCCCGTTCCCAATGCATGATCCTGCCGTGCGTCGCGGCGAAACATCATCAGCATGAAACCGCCTAGGAGCACAAGCGTCACCAGTCCTCCGAGCTGCACCACCCGCGAAACGATAAGGTCGTGCGTGTTCGACGCAGGGTTGTAGTGGTAGCAGTAGGTCAGAATATTGTCGACCGGCGAACCGATCTTGTTTGACGACGCCTCATCGAGACCCAGCAACATGTCCTTGGGCGAGTACTCAACTCCCATGTAGTACTGCGCCAGTTTGCCCTGTGGCGTGACGATCTGAATCGAGCTTGCGTGCGCATACTGCGTCAGGCTGCTGCCGGGCACCTTGAGTTTGACGTAGCGGAAGCCAACAGCTTGCGTGAGGGCATCGATGTTGGCCTGCGTTCCGGTGAGGAAGTGCCAGCCGCCAGCCGTCTCGGGATGGCCGTAGCGCTTGAGATAGGTGCGCTTCTTTTCAGCGGCCAGATCGGTTCCCTCGGTGGGGTCGATGCTGACCACGACGATGTTGAAATCCTTGCCGGGCACGAAGCGCACCATCTCGAGTGCGCTCGTCAAACCGTCAAGCTCTTCAGAGCACAACATGGGGCAGCGGTAGTACACCAGCGCCAGGATGGCCGGTCTTTTGCCGAAGTAGCTGCCCAGCGCAACCTGCTTGCCGGCATCGTCAGTAAAGGTGAGATTGAGCGGCAACTGTGTGTTGAGGTGCTGGTCGATTCCCACGCCGTTGAGGATCGCGGGCGGCTGGTCATTCGACGGCGCGGGCTGGGTGTTTGAAGCAGGGAGCCCTTTATCGCCGTAATTCGATGCCTGCGCAGCGGCGAGGGAAGCGCCCAGGATGACTACAATGATGAGCACAATCGCGCCCGCCGTGGCCACCGCCGCGCCGCGCCAGCATTTCCGGATTGTGCTTCTCAACCGCATGATGCAATCTCCTTCGAACTAAAGCCCTGGCGTTTTCTTTTCGTCGTTCGGTCCCTGTTCCCTAATCCCTAAATCCCTATTCCCTAATCCCTGTTCCCTGTCTTTACTGTTCACCGCGCTGTGCCTTGAGCGCCACTTCGTGCTCCTCTTCCTGCTCGAACGCGGTGCGCGCAAATCCATTGGTCAGCGGCATGACGATCACCGGCCGGTTGTCGCCCGTCATGGGCGGCTGCACCTGCGCGGGCGGAGCTACCTGCAGTCCCTGCTGAGCAATTACTTCCATCGCCCGATCGATGGGAATCCTCACCGTGCCCTTCGATTGATCAACCCAGGTATAGTTGTCAAGCAGCAAATCCTCGCGCGCGTGAAGTTCAGCGATATCCTGGTTGCCGTCATCGAACTGTAGCCGGGGCGTGGGGAAACTCTGCGTAAGCTCGGCTACCTTGTTCTGCAGTTCGGGGCTCGAAGGCATGTTGCCGAGCTGGCGCACATCCACCGTCTTGGTCCACTTGCTGTTCGGCCCGTCTTCCTTATCCATGTGGGCGTTGATCACCTTGCCGATTCCGTAGCAAAGCAAGCCCGTAACCGCGGCAAAGATGGCAAGCGCAGTCAGGAACACAACGATTCCCGTGATGTTCGCATCGGTCTGTTCGAAGCCCGCCGATGCGTCAACCTCATGCTTTTCCGGCTCGTGCCCCTGTGACGGATCTCGATCGGGATGGTTATGCGTGGGCATGTTCAGGCTCCAGAATCTCCTTGAGGTGCGGGTCGTTCAACTGCACCAGCGGCCTGGTCTTCAGGCGCGTGCAGAAATAGGCAATCCAAAAGGCCGTCATGGCTACGGGCACCGCGATGTACTCGAAAATCCCCCAACTGAAATGCAGGTTGCGCGCGGCATCTTTGAAGCTCGGCTCGATAAGCCAGAACTGGTTCAGTACCACGGCGAAGATCATGATCTGGCAAACCAGGATCAGGCGCCGCTTGTTGCGCTTCAGGTCTCGCGACAGCAGCATCGTGAACGGAACCAGCCAGTGGAAGATGAAATCGAGGGTGATGATGACGCCCCAGCCGCCCCGGATGCGGTCGAGGTACCAGTTGATCTCATTGGGCAGGTTTCCCGACCAGATGATGAGGAACTGCCCGAAGTTGAGGTAAATATTGAGCATCACGAAGGCGAAGGTGAGCTTGCCCAGGTCGTGCTGCTCGGTCTGGCGAAGGATGGTTTTGAAAGGCTCGGTCCGTGAGAGCGAGAGTGCAACGATGATGCCGAGCGCGAGCACCTGGAAACCCTGCTCGACCAGGAACAGCAGGCCGTAGACCGTCGAGAACCAGGTCACATCGATCGACATCACCCAGTAAATCGCCGCGGCGGTCATGGTCACGGAGTAGATCACAATTCCCAGGCCGCTGACGTTCTCGAACTTTTTGATCCAGTACGGCGTTGTCTCCGGTCCTTGCGCATCGCGCTGCAATGCCAACGCGTTCAGCCGCCACGTGTACAAGCCCCAGATGGCAAAACAGAGCAGGCCGACCCAGAGGAACGCAAATGGGTTCAGCATGGGGCGTTTGAAGTTGAGGCAGTGAGCCTGGATCTCTGTAATCAGGCCGGCCTTCAACCCGGCTGCTGTCTCGCTGACGCTGGTATAGTTCGCCCACAGGTAGAGGCGCTTCATGAAGATGGCAATTACCACCCAGTAGATGAAGACCAGCGGCAGCGTGCGGCTCATGGCCTCAAGCGGCCGGCGCAGCAGCAAGCCCCATTTGCCTCCAGAGCAGTACTGCACCATGAGCATGGTCAGGCCGCCCACGGCAAATCCCCAGGTGATCACCGTACCCAGCGTCCAGGCACGCAGGAAATGGTCCCAACCCAGGTGGTCCTGCGCCTGGCCGAGGAACGCCAGAATCACGGCGATCACCGAGAAAACCACCCCGGTCATCAGCGCGCGATTTCTCCAGCCGTCGACAAAGGCGGGTGCGCCGAGCTCCGCGGGGAGCGTCTTGGCGTGCGATGATGCGTGCGATTCGTTAGCCATTCCTTCCTACTTTTGCCCCGCGGGGGCCGGTTTCGTTGCAGGTATCGAAATCTTCGGATTCGCGGGATAGGCGGGGGCCATCCCCGGCGTTCCCTCGCCGGCGACGGGCGCAGTTGCCTGAATCGCAGTTGCCGGCATGGGCCACGGCTGCGCGTATTCAGGATGGTCTTCAGCCGCGGCAAGATCTTTCAGCTTCTGGATCTGTACACCCGCAGGAACATCCTTCGCCGGCGCGTCCTGGCTGAGCTGGAGTGCGCGGATGTACGCCGCCACCGCCCAGCGGTCGGCCGGAGTCAATTGCGATGAGTAATCGGGCATGGCGCCGTACCCGTGCGTCATCACGTAAAAGTAGTGGGACAGGGGCTGAGATACGCGCACCTGGTCATTCAAGTTGGCGGCCGGCTTAAAGCCGCGTTGCACAATCTCGCCCAGTCCGTTGCCCACGCGCGAGTGGCAGGGCGTGCAGTAGATGTTGAAGCGCTCCTGCCCCCGTTTGAGCACTTCCATCGTGACCGGGATCTCGGAGGGCATCGCGTTCAGCTCTTGCTTGTAGCCGTTCGGTCCCTGGACCACTCCGGTGTAAAAGTAGGAGTCCTCGTGCAACTGGCCGCGGGCCACGGTGTCGAGTACCTGCGGACGCGCCCCGCGATGATCGGCGAAGAGCTCGGAGCCGCGCTGAGGGATCATTTTGGGCTCGTTGTGCATGTCCTGGCGGCAGCCGGCGACGAGCAGCAGCGCGGCAGCTCCGGCAGCAGCCACACAGCGATACGCGAGCCGCCGCGCGACGCCAGTGGCTGAGGACTGATGGCTGAAAGCTGAAAGCTGCGCGCGCATCAGTAATTCACCTCCACCACTGAGTTCGGCTTGAATTGCCCGAGATATGCCTTGGTCTCAGCAAGCTCGAATTTTGGATCAAGCGCCTCGAGACACAGAAAGAACTTGTCTGTCGTTGCACCATCGCGAAAGTTCGGCGCATTGAAGAGAGGATGGTAGAGCGCGGGGAGCCCGCAAAGCGCCAGCATTCCAAAACCCGCGGAGAGCCCGGCCCAAAGAATGGTCCACTCATATGCCGGCACGATAAAGGCCGGCCACGAATACATCGGACGGCCCGCGATATTGAGCGGATAGGCCAGCACAGAGATCCAGGTTTCCAGACTGAACATGGCTGCGCCACCAAGCAAACCGCCTATGAGGGTGATGAGCGGCACCTTGTTGCGGTGGAAGCCGATGGCTTCGGCCGCTTCCTCTACCGGATAGGGCGTATAGCAGTCCATACGCCGCCAGCCGTCCTGGTGCGCCTGCCGCGCGGCCCGCACCAGATCTCCCGGAGTTTCGAATTCGGCCAGAAGGCCGTAGGTTCCTTCGCGCGCGGGCATCTCAGTCTCCAGCCTCCACTGCAGCCTTGGGCTTGATCTTGGCTCCCGGTAACAACATGCGGATTTCGTTCATGGGAATCATAGGCAGGAAACGAACGAACAGCAGGAACATGAACACGAAGAACGCTACCGTGCCGAAGAAGGTCATGTAGTCCCACTTAGTCGCGCGATATGTGCCCCAGGCCGACGGCAGAAAGTCGCGAGTGAGACTGGTGACGATAATGACGAAGCGTTCAAACCACATGCCCGTGTTCACAATGATGGAGAGGACGAACATGAACAGGATGTTGGTCCGCAGCTTGCGCGACCAAAGCGTAGTGAGCGGAATGACCAGATTGAATGTGATCAGCAGCCAGTAGGACCAGCCCATCGGCCCGAAAGCGCGGTTCCAGAAGGTGAAAGCCTCCCAGTGGTCGGCCGAGTACCAGGCCATGAAGGCTTCCATGCCGTAGCCGTAAGCGACGATGAAGCCCGTGACCAGCATGATCTTGCCCATGTTGTCGATGTGGCGCTCGGTGACGAGCTGTTCCAGGTGATAGAACTTGCGCAGCGGAATGGCCAGCGAAAGCACCATGGCGAAGCCCGAGTAAATGGCGCCGGCGACGAAGTAAGGCGGGAAGATCGTAGTATGCCAGCCGGGCAGCACAGCGACGGCGAAATCGAAGCTGATGACCGTGTGTACTGAGAGCACCAGCGGCGTGGCCAGGCCGGCCAACAGCAACGACGCCGTTTCGTAGCGCATCCAGTGGCGCGCCGAGCCGCGCCAGCCTACGCTTATGATTCCGTAGAAGTATTGCGCGATCTTTGATTGCGAGCGGTCGCGCAGCGTGCCGAGGTCGGGCACCATTCCGATGTACCAGAAGACCACTGAGATGGTGGCGTAGGTTGAGACCGCGAAGACGTCCCACATGAGCGGGGAGCGGAACTGCGGCCACACCGTCATGGTGAAGGGCAGCGGCAGCATCCAGTAACCCAACCAGGGACGGCCGACGTGAATGAGCGGGAACATCGCCGCGCACATGACAGCGAAGATGGTCATGGCCTCAGCGAAGCGGCTGATGGCGTTGCGCCAGCCCTGTTTGAAAAGCAGAAGAATTGCCGAGATGAGCGTGCCGGCGTGGCCGATGCCGATCCACCAGACGAAGTTGATGATGGCAAAGCCCCAGGCCACCGGCTGCGTGATGCCCCAAATACCGACGCCCTTCAGAAAGAGCCACGTCAGAGCCACCATCAACATCACGCTGCCGCCGCCGGCGATGGCGAAGATGCCGAACCACCCCTGCGGCGTATGCGGCGTAAGCACGATGTGTGCAATCTTCTCGGTGATCGACCGGAAGGTCTGTCCCGGGCCTATGACCCGGAATTCTCCGGTTGCGGGATCGATCCCGGGATCGTTGGGTTTTACTTCCCTGGTTGCCATCGTGAATTCAACCCTTTGCCGGTTCGTGCGTCACCGGCGTCTCTTCAAGTTCCTGGTTCGGATTCAAAACCTCTGCCACATAAGTGGTTCTCGGACGCGTGTTGATGTCTGCGATCACCTGGTAAGCGCGCTGTTGGGCGCGCAGCTTCGAAACCTTGCTGTTCGGATCGTTCTTGTTGCCGAAGACAATCGCCTGTGCCGGGCAGGCCTGCTGGCACGCCGTCACAATCTCGCCGTCGCGGACGTTGCGGTTTTCTTTGTCGGCTTCGATCTTTGCAGCCTGGATGCGCTGCACACAGTAATTGCATTTCTCCATTACGCCGCGCGAACGCACCGTCACATCGGGATTGCGCATCAGCTTCAGGCTCTCGGTCTCGTAATCGGAGAAGAGCAGGAAGTTGAAGCGGCGCACCTTGTAGGGGCAGTTATTGGAGCAGTAGCGCGTGCCCACGCAGCGGTTGTAGACCATCATGTTCAGGCCTTCAGGCGTGTGCACAGTGGCGCCTACCGGGCAAACCTGTTCGCAGGGAGCGTTCTCGCACTGCTGGCAATTCATCGGCTGGAAGTGCGCGCGCGGCGAGGCCAGATCGCCCTCGAAGTACGTATCGATCCGGAGCCACTGCATGTTGCGGCCGATCCGTACTTCCTGCTTTCCGACCACGGGGATGTTGTTCTCGGCGTAACAGCTCACGATGCATGCATTGCAGCCCGTGCAACTGTTCATGTCGATCGACAGCGCCCACGCGTACGCTTCGTTGTATGGCCAGTTCGGGAAGAGCGATGTGTCAAGGCTCGGCGTCTCGTGCGTGTCGCCCTCGTGGGCAAAATTTGGATTGGCCTTGAACTCGTCGAGCGTGGCATAGCGGATGATTCCGCGCGGTCCAAGCGCCTCGTCAGCTTCGAGCGAATTGTCGCCGCTTCCTTGCCCCAGCAGGGATTTCGCGCGGTGGTCCTGGTAGTGGCTCTTGGTGATGGCGATGCCCCACTTGCCTTCCAACTTGCGCAACGATCCGGTTGCGTAGAACGGCGCCCAGGTGTTGCGAATGAGGTAGGCGTTGAAGCCCTGGCCCGAACCAACGCGCCCGGCAAACTCGCGACCATAACCGAGATATACCGTGATCGACTCGTCAGGATGACCCGGCGCCACCATCACGGGTGCTTTCACCTTGCCGTTGCCCACGCATAACTCAACGATGTCGTCTTCTTCGAGGTTGTATTTGACCAGTGTTGCGCCGCTCATGATGGCCGCGTTGTCCCAGCTCAGGCTGGTGACGGGCTTGGGCAGCTCCTGGAGCCAGCCCACGTTGTTCCAGCGGCCGTCGTAGATGTTCGGATCGGGCCGGAAGATGATTTCGAGCGAGTCTTTCGGCGTCGGTGTGGGAACCTTCGGAATCGACGGTCCGCCAGGCCGGGCTTTGTCTTGCGGAGCGTACGCGGTGTCGGCGATCCAGCCGTCGTGCAGAGCCTTGCGCCAGCCTTCTTCAAAATCGCCCTTGATATTGGTCTTCTGCGTCTCGCGCACCGCCGCATAGGCGCTCTGCATTGGCTCGTTCAGCAGCGTCTGGAACACGTCGTGCGCCGTATGGCCGCCATAAAGCGGGTCGATCATCGGCTGCACGATCGAAACGGTGCCGTCGTAGGCGCGCGCATCCGACCACGACTCAAGATAGTGGGCCGCGGGAATGTGCCAGTGGGCCTGGTGGCCGGTCTCGTCGTAATGCGAGCCGAGATGCGCCACGACTTTGGCCTGGTTGAACGCGTTCGCGAAATCGAGATCGGCGGGCGCGTCGTAGATGGGATTGGCGTTGAGGATGATGAGCCAATCCACTTTGCCCGCATTAAGATCGGCAACGAGCGCTTTGAAGTCGCCAAACTGATCGCTGGGCAGCGGGACTACAGGATCCGACGAGACGAAGATCGTTTTGCCGACGTTCCCTAAAGCATTGTTGATCGCCATCGTGAGCGCAGCCACTGACGGATCCTGATAAACGCCCGGGAGCACGGCGCTCTTGCCCGCATTCGCCTTCAGATCCTTGGCCAAAGCGGCAAGAAACTTCTGCTGCGCATCGGTCCACGTATAGGCCGGCGGATTCACTCCCGCGACGCCGACGGCCGCGGCGAGCGCCGCCGCAAAGGCCGGAATCTCGCTGGCGCGAAGACCTAGGCGGTGCTCTGCCTTCATGCCGGTCGTGGTCGGCGTGCTTTCGACCACGTAAAGCCGATTCATGCCGTTTTCCGGCTGCCTGCGCCGATCCGCATAGTCGCGCACCAGCCGGTGGAAGCCGGGATACGAGGCGCCGGAAAGAAAATCAGCATCGAGTGAAACGATGACATCGGCGCCGGTCAGGTCGTAGCGGACGTTCATTCCGTTCGCGAGCACCGTTCCAGCCAGCGCCGGGTCGTACTGCACGAGCTTCGCCTTCGGATAGGCTTTCTGCACTTCCTGCCATTGCCGCGCTAGGGTGGGTGAAGTGAAGGCCGCGCTTAGAAAGTAGATGCCCGTGCCGTCCTTCGTCGAGGCCACCTTTCCGCGAAATGCTTCGGCAAATTCCGCCCACTCCCGCCCATCGCCCTCGAATGTCACATGCTGCGAACGGTCGGGATCGTAGAGGTCGAGCAATGTGCCCTGCGAATACGGATCAGAGCCGCCCTGGTTATATGGGTGTTCGGGGTTGCCGTCGATCTTGATGGGGCGGAATTCGTCGCTCTTCACCAGCACCGGCACGCCGCCCGTCGAGAACGGGTGCATGGTGGCAAAGTACATTGGCTTGCCGAGAATCAGATCTTCCGGCGACTTGATGTAGGGATAAATGATCTCGTCGGGCTGCTTGGTGCAACCGGCCATTCCGGCCAGCGCCAGCGAAGCTCCCATCAATTTCAAGAATCCACGGCGCGAAACCGGATCGACCCACTCCTGGGCCATCGAAGGGAATTCGCGCTCAACCGCAGCCTGAAATTCGGGCGTGTTGGCCAGCTCGTCCAGCGACCGCCAATATTTTTTGCCCTTCGCGCCCTTCAGTTCCTGGCGCACGGCTTCGAGCGACATCGGCGCGGAATTTGCATTCTCTGCAGCGAGGGTCTTGCTCGCGTTCTGCTTCGCGTTGCTCACTTCGTTCCCCATCGGTTTCTCCACCGCCCGAGAGTTCTCAGGGTTTGCGCTCATCGGTGGCACACCTCGCAACTGGTCAAATCTTTCGGCGTGCGAATCTTGTAATGATCCAGCAGGAAATGCCCCAGCCCGTCCTGGTCGGTGAACTTTTGATAAGCGGCAGCGCCCGGCGGCACCGTTGCCGCGGCAACTTCAGCCGACAACCCTTTTGCGCTGCCCACGGGGAGCTGCAGCGACGCCATCTCGGCGCCCGGCGCTTGCGCCTGGCTCGGATCCCGCGTTGTGCAGCTCACGCTTTGCGCCGTCGGCACATCCAGCCGATTCGGCACCGAGGTACACCAGACAGGCCGTACGTCTGTCGGCGCTTCCCATGCCATGTTGTAAATCTCGCTCGTCGGCCGCAGGTTCTTGGCCGGATTGCGATGGCAGTCGAGACACCACTCCATCTGCAGCGTGTTCTGCTCGTACATCAAAGGCATCTCGTTCACCTGCCCGTGGCAGCTTTCGCAACCGATGCCTTTATTCACGTGAATCTCATGGTTGAAGTAGACGAAGTCAGGAAGGTCGTGCACCTTGATCCATGGAATCGATTCGCCGGTGTACCAGCTTTGCCGCACCGGTTCGAGCAGTTGGGCATTGGTCCAGATCTGCGCATGACAGTTCATGCACGTGCGCGTGGGAGGAATGCCGGCGTAGCTCGATTTTTCTACGGACGTGTGGCAGTACTGGCATTGCAGGCCCAGGCCTTCCACGTGGTGTTTATGGCTGAAGGGTATCGGCTGGCCCGGTCGCTGCCCTTGCCGCGTGACCCACGGCGAACGCTGCAGCTGATCCAACGTCACTCCCAGGGCAATCACAATCAGCCCCGTCAACACCAAACTCATGCGAGCCAGTGCATTGGAGCTGCGGTCGAAGATTTGCGCCATGAACGATTCCCGGTTTGACTTTCGTCATTTGTATGCGCCGCTGTGCCCGCGGTCACATAGGTTATGTACAAGAAACGCTCGTCGGTAGAATTCAGGTGCGTGGGCGGGGAAGCCCGAAATTTCAATATAGCAGCCCTCGCCGGGCGCGCAATACGCGTCGAGCGCAAAAATCTAACAAAATTCCGTGGGAAACCAGTTTTGCAACCCTCTGAAAACAAGATTGATTGTGATAAGAGCGAATGTCGGGAAGCCACCATCGTTCCCCTGGAGGGTTGCATGCCAGAGGTTAGTGTGCTGCCCAATAAAATATCACTTCGGGGCCACTCTGCGCCACTATGCGAGACCTCTCGCGGACTCGGGACCCGACTTGCGCGCATGGATTTTGCAGATCGTCGTCTTGAAGAGGCGTTCAGCTACGCGCCTGCTATGCTGTGCGCATGTCCGCGCCACAAATGGAACAGAACCGCCCGCCCGACGCCCAGACCGTCATGACGAGGGTAGTCGTTCTGTCCCACATCTTCTTGAAGGCGCGCGCCACTCCACCTGCGGAAATCCTTTCCCGATTTACAGGACCGGGCATGGAGGGGGAGAGAGCGAAGTTGGCTGACGGCCTCCAGAAGATGTTTGCTCAGCATGAGGAGAAGATTCGCGCGGCAGGACTGTGGGAACGCCTCGATGACACGGAGAAGGAGTTCATGCGCACCGGTGTTTTCGAGACGACGATGAAGCAGAGGATTGACGCAAGTTGGCTGGCGGAGTCCATCATGTGCCTGCTCTGGGCCATGGCCCGCCGCGAACAGATTCCCCCATATGACCAGGAAGTTGCCCCTGAATCCAATAAGTTAACCGGAGGCGAAAAAGCGACCGAATTGATAGCGAATGCTTCTCTGAGGCCCCAGGCCGAAATCGACCAGCAACGCGATATCGCAGAGCTTTGGCACTGGCGCTGTCGTACACACTCTCTCCTGGAAACGAAAAGAATCCCGGTTATTCTTCCCAATGGGACCACGATGGAAGAAATCATTCGATTGACGGCTGAAAAGGCGGCCGAGGACGGGATATCCGATAAGCCAATCGGCGGAGACTTTCCGGTTTTCGGGAAGGCGTTTCGCGAAGTTTCAGAGGAAGAGTTGAGCCTGCTCACTTCGATTGCCATGGAGCGCCACAAGGCATTGAACTGGCTCTGCGGTTATGCGCCAGGGAATCGGTGGCCGGAAACTCCGACAGATACGTAGCGATTGGGAGAATCATCCCCTCCAGAACGCCGTTGGAAGGCCGCCAAATCGCGCTTATTCTGCACTCATTGGACTGGCCCGGCTCTCCGCTGTTCTCCGTCGCCTTCAGCGAAAAGGCTGTCTTTCGAAGCGGGCGGCCAACCTGAGATCACAAGGAATACGTCGAGGACGAAGAGTCCGATTGCGATGTCGTTGAACAACGTCGCCTCGGGCAGCCTGGGCCAGAACTGATTCGCCGCCCAGAACAGAAAGGCAGCCGCCAGCATGATCGCCTTGGCCATTTCCATTGACGCTGACCGACGCACAAGCTGGAAGACCATGTAGGCGGTTGCAATCATCGCCAGCGAAAACGCGGCCAGAAGATCATGGCTGGCCGGAGGAAACAAGCGCGGAACTGCATCCTGGACAAGCAGCAACACAACACCGGCAAGCGTAATGATGCCGAGAACCAGCGGAAGAAGCGCGTTGGCGCGTTGAAGACGAATGCTCACGGGTCATTATTTTCCGGCACATGAAAGGAATCTATAAAGGCCCATTGAATGCTCCCACACTGTGAACCTGCGCGTGGACGGCGCCGATGCTGCCGCGGTTTCGTGAATGCATTAGAATTCGTGAAGGAATTACGTTCGTTTCTTCCCGGTCTCAGAATCCCCGCAACGCGGGCCTGCTCCATTGGTTTTGAAGACCGGGCGCTAACCTCATCTGACTCTGATTCCGAAAAGGAAAGACCATGAAGTATGCCGGACTGCTGGTGATGCCTGCCGGATTCTTTTTGACACTGGCCGCGCTGGCACTGTTTCCCGATCCGGCGCGAAGAGCGTTGTTTGTGATTTGTGGCCTGGCGGTGGAGGGACTGGGCCTCACCGTCGCGGTGCGCGGCCACATGTTGCCGCGCGGGACAAGCCGCCCATGAATCCGATTGCTCCCATCCCGTCCGCGCCGGTTCCTCCAATGAGCGAAGGCGTTTTCGCGCTTGCCTTCGCGCTGCTGCTGCTTGCGCCGTTGGCCATCGCCGGTGTTGCTCTTATCAATAACGGGCTGGGCCGGTCGCGTTCGGCGGCCCAGGCACTGCTGGGAAATCTGGCTGTGATCGCCATCGCCGCGGTTGTCTTCGCGCTCGTAGGCGCAACCCTGACCGGAAGCCTGCCCGGCTCCTCGGGCAGCGCAGGATTCAGCTTTAGCGCCGCAGGAAAGTCGTGGAGCTGGCTCGGCGCGGGCTCGTTTCTGCTTCGCGGACTCGGCAGCGCCGCGCCGCAAACGCAGCTTGAATTGCTTTTTGAATTTCTGAGTGTGGCCATGGCCGTCCTGCTTCCCTGGGGCTCGGGAGCGGATCGTTTTCGGCTCGCAGCCGGCTGCGCTTCTGCCGTGATTCTGTCTGCATTTGTGTTTCCGCTTGTGGCGCACTGGATCTGGGCCGGCGGATGGCTTGCTTCGCTGGGCGTGAATTTTTCACTTGGCTCGGGGTTTCTGGACTTTGGCGGCGCGGCCTCCGTCCACGCGCTTGGCGGATTGAGCGCGCTGGTCGTGGTGTGGATCGCCGGACCACGTCGCGCCAAGTTCCCCAAAGAAGGACTTTCGACCGCCATGCCCGGCCACAACGCTGCGTACGTGTTGTTCGGCTGCATGCTGGCTCTGGTGGGATGGCTGGCCTGGAATGCAGCGGGAGCGATCCTGTGGCTCCACGCTCCGCTCACCGCGCTGCCCAACACCGCGATCCACACGCTGCTCTCCGCCTCGGCTGCGATCCTGGCTACGTTGATTTTGACCCGCGTTCGCTTTGGCAAGCCCGATGCCAGCCTTTGCGCGAACGGCTGGCTTGCCGGCTTGGTGGCGTCCAGCGCCTGTGCCGCCATCGTGACGCCGGGCGAGTCCATCCTGGTCGGCGGCCTCGCTGGAATCTTCACTCCACTGCTGGTTGAGGTGCTGGAGCTCGCGCTTTCGATCGACGATCCTTCAGGCGCCATCACCGTGCACGGCGCCGCGGCTCTTTGGGGGCTGTTCGCCGCTGGCCTCTTCGCATCGCAACCAGGACAGCTCCTGGCGCAACTGGTGGGTATCGCCGCGCTGCTCGGAGTGATTCTTCCGCTCGTGTATTTGCTCTTCGCGCTGCTCAACCGCGTCGTTCCGTTTCGCGTGGATCCCGACGGCGAGCGCATGGGAATGGATCTGCACGAGCTCGGCGGAGGCGCATACCCCGAATTCGTCATCCATCGCGACGAGTCATACCGGTAACGAAAATCTCTCTTCCGGGACCCGGGCCCACATTAGGATAGAAGGCGCATGGGATTTCTAGGTTCGTTGTTCTACCCGTGGGGACTGCTTCTCGAAGCGGCGGCGATCATTCACTTCATTCGCCGCCGTCCCGACACGTATTGGATCTTCATCATCATCTTTCTCGGCCCGCTCGGCGCGCTGATCTATCTGTTTGCCGAGGCGCTGCCCGATCTCGGAATTCTGCGGCAATCCTTCAAGACATTTCCGCGTCGAAAGCGCATCGCGCAACTGCTGTTGGATATTCACGACAATCCATCGGCGGGAAATTATGAAGAGCTCGGCGACCTGTATATGGATGAGGGCAAGCTGCAACTGGCCCACGAGGCATTCGACAAAGCCATCGCCGCGCGTTCCGATACCCTCGATTGCTTCTACCGGCGCGGCATTTGCGCGCTGCTGCTTGGCGATGCCGCCGCTGCATTGCCCGACCTCGAAATAGCCGTGCGGAAGGATGCCGGCCACGACTTCTATCGCGCGGCAGGGCTGGTTGCCCATGCCTATGCCCAAACCGGACAAGCGGAAAAAGCGGACGCGATGTTCCAGCAGGCGATCGAGCGGTCCACTCTATCTGAAACGTATTTGAATTACGCGGATTTTCTGGCATCGGCCGGGCGCAACGCTGAAGCGCGTCAATGGGCGCAGAAAGTGCTCGACAAAAAGCCGACCATGCCCGGCTACCTGCGCCGGCGCGAGCGCCCGTGGTTTCGGCGCGCCAGCGCGATCCTCAAGCGTGTGCCTGCCTGATCAAGGCTTCGACGATTTGCTCGCGGTCTGGACCGGGTAATCGTGCTCTATTTCATCCTTCAATTGTTTGAAGAGAGGGACCTCGGGATGGTCGAGGCCATCGGCAAGGGTACGCTGCCAGATCAGCGTGCCGTGAGTGTCGTTTGGGCTTTGCGAATAGACCTCAAGGAGATCATCGGGAGGGCCGACCTCACCGCCTACCCCAACTCCATGGGATGGCCCGGGCGCGCCCGCAGGCTGCGGACCCCCTTGCGGTCCGGTACCAACCAGGACGCCGACACGTCCTTCGGCTACCCGGCCTATGCGGACCACAAAGATCAGGTCGGCCTGATCGCGTTGAGTAACCACCACGTAGCGTTTCCAGTTGTAAAGAGCTTGATACACATCGCCGATCGCCTGGCGGTCCTCTGGAAGTAGCCGCGGGTTAAATTCCTGGCCATCGACCGCTTCTACCCAGACGTACTGTGCCTGGTTAAACAAAGCCGGCAGCTTATAGGGCTTTTTTGTCTTGGCCTGCAGCGAGATGAGCGCGGGCACCACCACGAGCAACAAAGTGATCGTCTTCAGCAGTTTCATCGGGCACCCCGGAGCGCGACTGCGCAACCATTTGACAGGCAAATCGGGCGAACGCAACCAGACTACGCGCTTTTTTGCATGGACGGAGTTTATTTTCCCCGGGGTCTGTGTTTCGACTGGAAGATCAGCGTTTTGCCAGCAACCACATCACGACAAAGAGAACCACGGGCACCAGCGCCAGGCCGGCGTAAAGCAGCATCTTTCGGCCGCCACGCAAAAACCTTCTGCGCAATGCCGGGCGGCGTCCTGTATTGTCGACGCCCACCAGTTCCTGATGCTCGAGTTCCCATGCCATCTCCGCGGCCGTCGAGTAGCGATGGTGTGGGTCGCGCTCCAATGCGCGGAACAGAATCTCTTCCACTTCGGGCGCAATCTCCGGGTTCAGTTCACGCGCCGGCGCGGGGTCGTGTAACAAGCGCTCGTTCATCACGGCCAGCGGGTTCGGTCCGACGAATGGTGGCTGGCCTGTGAGCATCTCGTAGAGCATGGCGCCGAGCGCGTACACGTCGCTGCGCTGGTCGCCACGCTGGCCTTTCACCTGTTCGGGTGAGATGTAGTCGGGCGTGCCCAGGGCAGGCGTCAACGTGGCGTGGGTGATGCGCCGCGCATCTTCCTTCAAGGCGATGCCGAAATCGATAATCTTGACGCGGTCCTGCGCATCGACCATGATGTTTTCCGGTTTCAGGTCGCGATGCACAACACCATGCTTGTGCATGGTATCGAGCGCGTCGCAGATAGCCAGCGTCAGCGCGACGGCGCGATCGGCCGGCAGCTTTCTTTCAGCATTTAATATCGATCGCAGCAACTGGCCGTCGACCCATTCGATCACCATGTAACGCCGGCTGCGCTCTTCGCCGTCGTAGGTTTTTACGATTCCGGGGTGATCGATCTCCTGGCCGATCTCCTCCTCGCGACGGAACCGTTCGAGCAGGATGGGGTCGGCCTCCATCTCCGGATGCGGCACCTTCACGGCCACCTGTCGCCCGGTGCGCAGATCGGTGGCGCGGAACAGAGTCGCCATGCCGCTGCGCGCAACCTCCGCATCCAGACGGTAATGGTCCAGGGTCTCTCCGGCCGCAAGTTTGGTGATCACAGGAGCCTGCATCGCATTTTCGATTGTTTCATGCAAATTGTAAGAAATGTGCAAGGAAAGGCCAACGATGCAAGAAAGAGCCGGGCCCGACATTGGGACTCATTATGATGGAAGGATCAATGTCCCGATGGCTCAAATCTGCTGCCGCCTGGCTGGTGCTGGCATCCGCACTGTCGCCCGGCGTGGCGCGCGGAATCGTGTCCAAGTCGCATCGCCCGCCACCTGCTCCACCGCAGGATACGGGATTCCTGAACCGCAGGATTGAATTGCATGGAATCAGATACCGATTCCAGGTGTACCTGCCGGAGGACTGGCGGCGCGACGACGGCAAGCAGTGGCCCATCATTCTTTTCCTGCATGGCCGCGGCGAGCGAGGCTCAGAGGGCATGTGGCAAACGCAAATCGGCATCGCCCAGGCTGTGCGCAACCACCCCGACCGGTGGCCGTTTGTCATCGTGATGCCGCAGTGCCCGCAGAACGCGCACTGGACCGATCCCGCCCTGCTGGAGCTGGCCATGGCAGCGCTCGATCAGGAGTCTGCGGAATTCCATGGTGATCCTGCGCGCACCTATCTCACCGGGCTTTCGATGGGCGGCTACGGCGCCTGGGAGCTGGCGCGCCTCCATCCGCATCGCTGGGCCGCGGTTGTGATTGCAGCCAGCGGCGTGTTCTGGAGTTACGAGCCGGAGCGCTGGCAGGAGTCCACGATTCTGCCCGCCGACTACGCGCATGCCGTGGGACATACGCCGGTGTGGCTCTTTCATGGCAGCCTCGATCCGGTGGTCGCACCTCGCCAGAGCGAACTGATGTTCGACGCCTTCAAGGCCGCCCAGGGAAACATCCGCCTTTGGATGTACCAGGGACTGAAGCACGATTGCTGGACCCGCGCCTACGATGAGCCGGATTTGCCGCGCTGGCTGCTCGCCCAGCGCATTCCGGAGGCTCCGGAAGTGATGGCGGAACGCATCGTTGTTCCGCTTCATGCACCGACGATCAAGCTGTCAACCGCGCAACTTGATGCGCTGGCCGGCGAGTACCGCGAGCCCAACGGTAAGGCCATTACAACCATCCTCCGGCAGGGCGACCAGCTTTCCCAAAGGAGCCCGGGCGGCGAAGTGACCACGCTGGAAGCGGAGACGGCCGATACGTTTTTTCGTCCCAGCGAAACTGCCGGCGCGTTAGCCACTCACCTGACGTTCGAGCGCGATGCCCAGGGGCACGTCACCGGTTATGTGCTCCGCGACAGCCGGCATGAGGAGCGATGGCTGAAGTTGGCGGCAGGCGGGCGATAGCCGGCGCTAATTTTGCCTGTAACAAGTTGGCAATCGAATATTTCATCGTTCATGCAACCCGCGATCCCTTGAATACTGTCACGGGAGATCCTTCGGCCAGGAATGCAGAGTCCGCCGGACGCTTCAGGACATTGCCGAATTCATCGCCATAAAACCGCGCCGCATCTCCTGAAAATCCGGCACGCTTTGCCATCCTGACAAGCCATCGCGGGTGCTGCACCTCGTATTCGATACAACCGCCGACCTTCTGCGCAGCGTATCCCCAGTAATGTTCTGTGATGAATTGGGCCAGCGAGGCTTCGGTGGGAAGAAATGCGGGTCCCGCGGTTTCAATCCGCATGGAGCACCGGCTCGGGCCTCTTCCCCAGGAATATTCCGCTTGCGTGGTTCCTTTCTCCGGACCTGGGTTGAAATTGTGGGACATCGTCACGTGAGAATAATTCTCACCAAACGCAAGCCTGGCCACCACAGCCACTGCACGCTTTGGGACCAGCTCCCGTATAAACACCACACCACGGCGTTGTCGGCGCTTCACGTAGAAGCGGAGGTTCACCTCCTCGAAGGAACGGTGAAAGGGGATGGAGACGCCGGCGAGGCGCGTACTGCCAAACACAAAACCGACGAGACTGACGAACGTTCGCCCTTCGAAGGTATCCAGCACCGTGCCTGCGGGGAGGAATGGCCGAACCAGGCCGGGATCGACCGAGTAGTTCAGCATCAGCAGGTTAAGCCACTCTGCAGTCAGGAACACGCCGGTTTGCTTCACGCGTTCCCCCTCTCTTGCCGAGCATACCCTTGACCGCCGGCTTTCCTGCGACGATCTTCCGGAACATTCCGCCTGGCATTTGCGTATCTGAATCTCGGACTTCAGGAGGCGCCATGTATTGCAGCGGATGTGGTCAGGCGATGGAGCCAGGGCAGGGGTTCTGTCCGAAATGCGGGCGAGCGGTTGCGCCGAATGCGGTTGCGCCGATGGTTTTCCCCATGCCCGATCCCCAGTTCGTTTTGGCGAATTACGCCAGCAAAGTAAGGGTGCTGGGCGTCCTGTGGCTCGTTTACGCCGGATTGTCGTTGATTCTCGGCTTCGCCGGACTGGCCTTCGCGAACGCGTTTCTGTCCGGAGCCTTCGGCACCTGGATGCACGGCCCCATGCCGCCGACCTGGGTTTTTCCGGCAATCCTGCACTTTGCCTGGCTGATGCTGGCGCTGCGCGGCATTCTGGCGGCAGTGGCTGGATGGGGCCTGCTGGAGCGCACAGAGTGGGGGCGCATCGTGGCGATCATTGCCGCCATCGTTTGCCTCATCAAGATTCCCTTCGGCACAGCTCTGGGCGTTGCCACGCTTATCATCCTGCTCGGCTACCGGAACAGCATGCTGTACGAGCAGCTGTAAGAACAGCTTCCAGCTATCAGCTGCCAGCCGTCAGCTCACAGCTTTTGCCTGATGCGGGCTCAAGTTCACTAGGAGAGCGCATCATCGTCCCAGAGCGATCAGATGGTACCTCGACGCGATGCCTTCGCCATGCGTCTTCCTCCGCAATAGCGAACGCGTTGCGCGTAGGGGTTTGTAGCTGAAAGCTGAGAGCTGAAGGCTGACAGCTGTCTTACAATCGTTCCATGAGCTTCCCAGTCAGCCGGATGCGGCGTTTGCGCAGAAGCGAATCATTGCGCGCGCTGGTGCGCGAGACCACGCTGGAGCCCGGGGACCTGATTTATCCGCTGTTCATCTGCCCCGGCAAAGGCGTGCGCTCACCCGTCGGATCGATGCCCGGCGTCTTCAATCTCTCCGTCGACGAAGCGGTGCGCGAGGCGGAAGAGGTGGCGAAACTCGGGATCGCAGGACTTCTCCTCTTCGGACTGCCTGAGTCGAAGGATGACCAGGGCACCGGCGCGTGGGAAGAAAACGGAGTCGTTCAGCAGGCGTTACGCGCCATCAAGCAATCCGAAGCTGCGAAAAAGCTGGTTCTCATCGCTGATGTCTGCCTGTGCGAGTACACCAGCCACGGCCACTGTGGCGTAGTGGTCAAATCGGGAGACAGTTTTGACGTCGACAACGATCCCACGCTTGAGTTGCTGGCCCGCACCGCCGTCAGCCAGACGAAAGCCGGCGCTGACGTGGTCGCTCCCAGCGACATGATGGATGGCCGGGTGGCCGCGATTCGCAAAGCGCTCGACAGCGCGGGACTCGCGCAAACGCCAATCCTGAGCTACGCCTCGAAGTTCGCATCGGCTTTCTATGGGCCCTTCCGCGAAGCCGCCGACTCGGCGCCGCAGTTTGGCGACCGCAGAAGCTATCAAATGGATGGCGCCAACCTCCGCGAGGCGATGCGCGAGATCGAACTCGACCTTGAAGAGGGCGCGGACATGATCCTGATGAAGCCGGCTATGCCCTACCTTGATGTCATTCGCGCGGCCCGCGAGCGCTTCGGCGTGCCCATGGGCGCATACCAGGTCTCCGGCGAGTACTCGATGCTCCACGCTGCGTTTCAAAAGGGCTGGCTCGATCAAAATCGCGCGATGCTCGAGTCATTGATCGGCATCCGCCGCGCCGGCGCGGATTTCATCGTGACGTATTTTGCCAAGGATGCCGCCAAGCTGCTGGCCTAGCGCTAATACTGTTCACTTAGCTATCCTGATGGCTGCTTGGATGTTGATCGCGGGCAGGGTCTTGCCGTGGCGCGAACGGAGCGGGAAGTTGCTCATCTTGCGCTTGACCCCGCGAAGATTGTGGCGATCGCGGCTGGAGACGACGCGTTCCTCGAGTATTTCGCCAAGCACCGCCTTATGAAAGGCTCTCCTCTTCGCAGGGGGGAATGGCGCCATAGACACCCATTTTGCGGCGGATCACGCGCACGGCGTGGAGGAACGAGAGCCGGTCGGGGTCTTCATCGGCTTTGAGGGCGGCTTCGTGCATCAGGCCGCGGATGGCGAAGTGAGCCATCAAAAGTCCGTAGAACTCTTGACGCACCAAATCCGGTGTCTTGCTGCGCAGCACGATCTTGGCGCCGCGCAGGTGGGTCTTGAGTTCATCGAATGCCGTTTCTATCTCCCAGCGCTCGTGATAAAGGGCGGCGAGTTCATCGGCTGCAGCTTTGCCAGGATCGAGGATGGTGGTCGCCAAGCGATAGATCGGCTCGGAGCCCGCGATTCCTTCCAGGCGGTAATCGATCACGCGAAGAATTTGTCCGTTGGTTTTGTGTCGCCAGTCGCGCTCGGAAGGATACACCTGGCTCAAATAGGAGCCATCGGGCAGGCGTTTCTCTGAGGCCATGCGCATGTTCTTCTTCATCCGCCAGAGCAAGTCCGCGCCCGTGCCAGATGCCTGATTCCACAGTTCGAAGCCGAAGAAGTTCCGGTCAGCCAAACAGAGCATGCCTTTACGCAAAGCCGGAAGAACCGATTTTGCCAGCGTGATTTCTCCGGTCCGGTAACCGTCCATGTGACTTCCAAACAGCACGTGTGTGCCGTTCTCCACCAGGGACACAAAACGGATTTGAGGATAAGCACTTGAACCGCGGCTGGCTCCAGGACGAGAGAAAGCATCTTCGTTGGCCTTTTCGTCGGCAACATCGAATGTGCTGCCATCCAGGCTCACCAGGCGCCACCTCCGATACCACGCGCCCCGCGTGCTGCCGACAGCCACCGGCTTGACCAACTCATCATGCAACTGCCGCAGTGGCTCCCAGCCCAGCCGCGTTCGGGCCTGAGAGATGCCCGATTTCCCAGCCACCCGCACACCCAATGACGGATCGCGCAGCCACTGGACTGCTTCCAGAAGACAACGCAATACCTCGCGATAGGACGATTGCATGTACAGCGCCAGAGCGATGACGTAGTAGACAACCACCTGTGCCGGCAGATCGCGCTGACGAATGCTGGACCTCCCTGTGGTTGAAAGCACTGGCCCGATGCTGGAGAGAGGAAACGTCTTGGTTATTACGCCAAGGCTGATGTAGTCCGTGATCCGGGCACCCGGAGGGAGTTCCGCAACCGTACGCGCCAACCGTGGCCTCCTGTCCTTGTCTCATACAGAATGCCACAGATTTAGTTAAGTGAACAGTATTAGGCCTAGCGCGCATTTCTCTCGAGCGGCCACGCGGCAATGTCAATACCCCAAAACCGCCGGCCCCCGCAACTGCCTGAAAACAGATCGCAAATAGATCCCGGGAAAGTGCAGAGAATCTCTCTGACATCGCTATCCTGACGTCAGGATGAGCGAAAGAGTGTTCCAACCCGGTTCGAGCTGCGAATGGACCAACGATTTGAATCACTTTTGTCCCGAGATGACCAGCACTCGAAACCTGACTCGGCCTGCAAGTCTTTTGATTTTCAGGAATTTTAGTTATAAGTGACTGAAAAATAGGGTACTTGGTCGAGAACTGTCGTTCCTAACTCATTCCACGGGAAGACTTTGTGCAAAATAGCCCCGGGGGCGATGGGAGGGGGGCCCCCGGTACTCAAAGCTAAATAGTCCGCCGCCGGCATCGCTCAGTTCAGAAATCAACGCCAGCGTAGAAAGCCGGCTTGCGATACAGCCCTCGAGTATAGCGAAATCAGAGTGGCTGTATACCGAAAGTACCTCGCTCAAGTCGACGCGACCAACAGGGAGCGGCGACCTTGCGCAAAACTCAACAGGCCACACCAACTCTGGTTTCGCTCTAGCAGCTTGGCTTGAAGTTGGGGTTTGTGTTTTCCTTACTAGAACTCCGGCAAGTGCCCGCCCATGCTCAAGAAACTCGAAGCCTACTTTGAATTCGCCCGCCTGGGAACCAACTGGCGCACCGAGATCTTGGCCGGCGCGACCACCTTCGTCACCATGGCTTACATCGTGCTGGTGAATCCGGCCATCCTTGCCGATGCCGGCGTGCCCGAGACGGCAGTCACCGCGGCAACTTGCATCTCCGCGGCCTTCGGCTCCATTCTGATGGGCATCGTCGCGCGGTATCCCATCGCGCTGGCGCCGGGCATGGGCCTGAACGCCTACTTCACCTACACCGTTTGCCTGAAAGATGCACGTGCCCTGGCAAACGGCCCTGGGCGCGGTCTTTCTTTCCGGCGTCATCTTTCTGGCCATTACCGCTCTCGGCATCCGGCAGATGATTCTGCGCGCCATCCCCCATCAGCTCTACGCGGCGGTAGCCGGCGGCATTGGCCTTTTCATCGCATTCATCGGATTCCAGCATGCGCGCCTGGTAGTCGGCGACCCGCACACCCTCGTCAGCATGGGCAGCGTCCGCAACCCGACGGCGTATCTCGCGCTTCTTGGCTTGATCCTGATGGTGGCGCTCGAAATCAGGAAGGTGAAAGGCTCGATTCTGATCGGCGTCCTGGCCGTTACCGGCATTGCCTGGGCGATGCACCTTGTGCATTGGACCCCTTCGGCGGGCGGAATTCATGCGCTGGCGGCAACCGCGTTCAAGCTGAACATCATGGGCGCGGTGAACACGGGCCTGCTGGAAATCATCTTCGTCTTTTTCTTCGTCGATCTATTCGACAACCTGGGCACGCTGGTGGCCGTCACCAAGCGGGCGGGATTGATCGAGTCTGATCACTCGATTCCACGGCTGAACCGAATTCTCTTTGCTGACGCTACGGCGACCGTCTTCGGCTCGTTTACGGGAACCTCGACCGTGACGAGTTATGTGGAGTCCACGGCCGGCGTGGCGGCCGGGGGAAGATCGGGCGTGACCGCGATCGTGACCGGACTGCTTTTTCTGTGCGCCATCGTGGCCGCACCATTTATCGGGATTGTGCCTTCGGCAGCCACCGCCCCCGCGCTCATCCTGGTCGGATGCCTCATGCTGGCCGCCATCAATGAAATTCAGTGGAACGATCCGCTGGTTGCCGTGCCCGCGTTTCTCACGCTGGTGCTCATTCCTCTCACCTATTCCATTGCCAATGGCCTTGGCTTCGGCATCATCGCGTGGGCGGTTCTGCATTTGTTCGCCAGGAGGGTAAGACGGCAGGACTGGCTGCTTTACCTGATTGCCGCACTCTTCTTGGCTCGCTTTATCTACCTCGGCACAAATTAGGACCTGCTACCATGTTGGCCGATCAAGAAAGGGGACAACCATGCAGTGGTACGACTATCTGGCTTACTTCTTCGGCGGCGCATTTTTCGCCAACACGCTTCCTCACCTTATCAATGGCGTCTCCGGCCGACCATTCCAAAGCCCGTTCGCCAAGCCGCCGGGCAAGGGCCTGTCCTCGTCGACTGTGAATGTTTTGTGGGGATTCTTCAATCTCATCGTCGCTTATTTGTTGATCCTATGCGTCGGCAACTTCAGCATTCACGACATAGGTCAGGTGGCTGCAGTGGGCGCGGGCGTTCTGACGATGTCAGTTATGCTTGCCCGTACTTTCGGGCGATTCCATGGCGGCCTGCTCAAGAAGTGATTGACCAGTTTGCTAACCGGCGGCGAGGTTCGTGTCGTGCTCATCGCTGACTTGCAACTCACAAGCAATTCACCCGTCCAAAG
Organism: uncultured Acidobacteriaceae bacterium; assembly: GCA_963751285.1. GTDB lineage: Bacteria > Acidobacteriota > Terriglobia > Terriglobales > Acidobacteriaceae > Telmatobacter. The sequence goes on from CAVVUE010000033.1 coordinate 117,303, forward strand.
AAGAGTGGCCGACGATGCCTGGCCGGTAAATTAGACTCAGTGGATTCGCTGATGCGCATTTCTTCCTCCTGTCGCAACTTGCTCGCTTTCGTCAGCGTCGTGGCGGCAACGCACGCCTTCGCAGCAGACGGATACCGCGTCATCCACACCTATCCCCACGATCCCCGGGCTTATACGCAGGGTCTTGTCTACGTGGACGGGCATCTCTATGAAAGCACCGGTTTGAATGGGCGATCGTCGCTTCGCATGGATGACCTGGAAACCGGGCGCGTTCTGCAGTCGGCGCCCATGGCGGACAAATATTTCGGCGAGGGCCTTGCCGCGTGGGGTAGTACGCTGATCCAGCTCACGTGGCTGGCGCACATTGCGTTTGTCTACGACCGCTTCAGCTTCCGCCTGCTGCACACTTTTCATTACGACGGCGAAGGCTGGGGACTGACGCAGGATGGACGGAACCTGATCTTGAGTGACGGCACGGCCAGCCTCCGGTTTTTCGATCCGCAGACATTTCGCGAGGTCAGGCGCATTGTGGTCAAGGATCAAGGGGCGCCGGTGACCCAACTCAACGAGCTCGAATACGTGTGCGGAGAGATTTACGCCAACGTCTGGCACACCGACCGCATCGCCCGCATTTCGCCGGCCACCGGCCGCGTGCTCGGGTGGATCGACCTCACCGGACTGTTGGGGCAAGATGAGCGCTCCAATCCCGAGGCGGTTCTCAACGGCATCGCATACGACTCCGCGCACGACCGGCTCTTCGTGACCGGGAAGCTCTGGCCCAGGCTGTTTGAGATCAAGATTGTCCCGGAACAGGCCAAACTCATTCCCACCCACCACGCCAACTAGCATTTTGGAATTCCCTGCCCGCGAAGCGACGGTCGTCACAGTACGGCTTTCCTTTGACCGCGTATACTTCTCGGCTAGTTAGAGTGATCGCACTATGGACGCCATAGATCCTTCATCGTTCCTGAGCTCGAGCACCCTGCAGAACGCGGCTGTACTCACCGTCTTGCTGGCCTTCGCCGGCTACCTTGTTACCTTCACGAGCAATCGCATGATGGCGCGCCACGCCGACCGGCTGCGCCTGGTGAACCAGCGCCTGAACGAGTTCTATGGCCCCCTCTACGTGGCCACAGTCGCGGGCAACATTGCCTACAATGCGCTGCTCAAAAAGCAGGGCAAAACGCAGTGCCATCCCATTCGCGACGAGGACCTGAAGGAGTGGATGCTGTGGATGAAGGCCATCTTCATGCCACTCAATGATGTCCGCGAGAAACTCATCATCGAGAATGCTCACCTGATCGTCGAGGAGCAAATGCCGCAGTGTCTTCTTGACTTTGTGACCCACGTGGTCGGCTACAAGGCGCTGCTCCTGAAGTGGGCCGACGAAGATTACACCGAGCGGCGTTCGATGATCGGTTGGCCGCCGGAGTTCGATATCTACGTAACCAACTCCTACCAGGCCCTGAAAGCCCAGCAGACGCGCCTTTTGCACAGCGCGTTGTGGCGGCTTTGGCATCGAGCGAACGGGCGCAAAGGCAAGTAACTGCTGCGGCCCGACCACTCACACGGTCATCACCGGATTCAGCGATGTGACCTGCGCCACGGCTTTCGTCAGGCGCGCTTCGTGCGGACGGCAGCCTCTATATTCGGCGCGCGTGTAGATATGCTCGACTCTCTCCACAAGGTAGGCGCCGGCAAGAAACTCGTCGGTGTCATTCCCCGGCAGCAAGATCACGTCTCCTGCGTGCGGCAGCGAGTGCAGTCTCTCCAGCGGCACAAGGTTGATGCAGGTTCCGTCTCCGGCCACGAACTCCACGCAGTTGAGGCTGTGCAGCTCTCCCTCGCGTGCCCAACGCGCCTCGCGCCGCGCTTTGAATGATTCATAATACGCGCCCGCCATGACGGGCAGCCCGATCATGAAGCCGACGACGCTCGCGTACTGCGCAATGATTGAGAACCAATGGTGGTTCATGTCGCACAACGCCTCCAGATCGAAGTTACGTCAATTCCCGGATGACTCAAGAGTAACCGGAAAGCGTGTGCCCGGCATCGCAGGTATGGTTATTGCCCGACTGACCCATTGCTGTGGACCCTTTCACCCTGAAAGAAACGGTGCTCCACCATGCTTTGGGCAAGGAGAAAAACCAGTGCAAAAAACACAATGAAAAAGAAAACCTTCCAGACTCCGGACCAAGGTGGTTTTCGCTCCGAGTGGGTCGTCGAATGTAAATCTGTCTCCATGAGAGCCGCCTCCTTGCTGGCCCGGGCGCAGGACGCGATGACAACGAATGCAGTTTGGCACGCATCCTGCCTGGGACGTTCTTGAGAATTTCACGTACCGTGCTCATCTTGCGTTGTGCCGTTCTTATGGAAAAAGCCAACCGATAGGAATGGTTTCAGCGCAGGGAAGTTGCAGCGCCCTTGCCGCCATGATCATACCGCTTGTCCTGTGGTCGTGTTAGTTATTTTCGCGGGGGCCGTATCAAAGTTGGCTCCGTCTTAGGCGGGCCAATTCAGCCCAAGGCTCTTCCACAGCCGCAGCGAAGGGCTGGATTGATTGATGGTGTAGAAGTGCAGCCCGGGCGCGCCGTTTTTGAGCAGGGTCTCGCACAGGCGCGTCACCACAGTCAGCCCAAAGTCGAGAAGTGCCGGCTTATCGTCCTCAAGTTCCTCGAGGCGCAGCCGCACCCACCGCGGTAGATCGGCTCCGCAGCCGTTGCAGAAGCGCATGGTGTTGGTGTGGCTGGTGATCGGCATGATGCCGGGCACAATCGGGATCGTGATGCCGGCCTTGGCGCAACGCTCAATGAAGTCGAAATAGGCGTCTGCGTTATAGAAGAGCTGCGTGAGCGCCGCGTCGGCGCCCGCCTCGACCTTGCGCCGGAAGTATTCGAAGTCTTCGCTCGGCTTCGCCGCCTGGGGATGCATCTCGGGATACGCGGCGACCTCGATCTTGAATCCATCGCCGTGCTTTTCGCGAATGAAGCTCACCAGCTCATTAGCGTAGTGAAACTCACCCGGGGCTGAGGCACTCATTGCCGTGGCCGGCAGATCGCCACGGAGAGCAACGATGCGCTTGACGCCCGCTTCGCGATAACGCTGAAGCTGGGCAGCGATGTTGGCGCGAGTGGAACCAACGCAGGTGAGGTGCGGCGCGACTTCGACGCCGGTGTGCTCCACAACTGTTAACAGCGTCTCGTAGGTGCCTTCCTGGCCGGAACCGCCTGCGCCATGGGTGACGGAAAAATAATCCGGCCGCACCGCCGCGAGCTGCGCGACAGTTGACGGCAGCTTCGCCTGTGCCTCCGGCGTGCGCGGGGGAAAAAGCTCGAACGAAAATGTGAGCGGCGAACTCATTGGGAGTGATCAGGGCTCGGTGGTCAGTGATCAGTTCAAGTCAAACAGATTCCCTGACCACTGATCACTGTCCACTGACAACTGTTTCTTAGTATCTGTAATTCTCGGCCTTGAACGGACCATCCACAGGCACGCCAATGTAATCGGCCTGCTTCTCAGTGAGCTTCGTCAGCTTCACGCCGATCTTTTCGAGATGCAGCCGCGCAACTTCTTCGTCCAGCTTCTTGGACAACGTGTAAACGGCCACCTTGTAGCTATCCCGATTCTTCCAGAGGTCGATTTGCGCCAGCGTCTGGTTGGCGAAGCTATTCGACATGACGAAGCTGGGATGGCCGGTCGCGCAGCCCAGGTTCACCAGCCTTCCCTCGGCCAGGATGAAGATTGCGTGTCCGTCGGGGAACGTGTACTTGTCCACCTGGGGCTTGATGTTCGTCCTGGTCACGCCCGGCGCACCGTTCAGCCGGTCGATCTGGATTTCGTTGTCAAAGTGGCCGATGTTGCAGACAATGGCCTGGTCCTTCATCTTCTGCATGTGTTCCAGCGTGATGATGTCGGTGTTGCCTGTGCAGCTCACGTAGATATCGCCGCGGCCCAGCGTGTCTTCGACCGTGGTGACCTCGAAGCCTTCCATCGCCGCCTGTAGCGCGTTGATGGGGTCGATCTCTGTGATCACTACGCGCGCACCCATGCCGCGCAGCGAGTGGCTGGAGCCCTTGCCCACGTCGCCGTAGCCGCAGATCACTGCAACCTTTCCCGCCACCATCACGTCGGTAGCGCGCTTGATGCCGTCGGCCAGCGACTCGCGGCAGCCGTACAGGTTGTCGAACTTCGACTTGGTTACTGAGTCGTTCACGTTGATGGCAGGAACCAGCAGCTTGCCTTGCTCCATCATCTTGTAGAGCCTGTGCACGCCGGTGGTGGTCTCTTCGGAGACGCCACGCCAGTCTTTTACAACGCTGTGCCAGTGCAGCTTGTCCTCGGCAAACACTTTCTTCAGCAGGTCCTTGATCACCTGCTCTTCGTGATTGCCGCTCGGTGTATCGACCCACTTGTCGCCGTTCTCAAGCTCATAGCCCTTGTGGATGAGCAGCGTTGCGTCGCCGCCGTCATCGACCACGAGTTGCGGCCCCTTGCCACCCTTGTGCGTGAGCGCACGATAGGTGCACTCCCAGTAGTCCTCGAGCGATTCCCCCTTCCAGGCGAAGACCGGAACGCCCGCCGCCGCAATCGCCGCCGCCGCGTGGTCCTGTGTGGAGAAGATATTGCAGCTCGCCCAGCGCACTTCTGCGCCCAGGCTTACGAGAGTCTCAATCAGCACCGCCGTTTGAATGGTCATGTGCAGCGACCCGGTGACGCGCACCCCGGCCAACGGCTTCTCCGCCGCATATTTGTTGCGGATCGCCATCAGGCCCGGCATCTCCTGCTCGGCGATGATGATTTCTTTGCGGCCCCAATCGGCCAGGCTCAGGTCGGCTACTTTGTACTCGGTCTCAGGCTTGCCGGTTTTCGTTCCTTCCAGGGTTGCTGTTGCCATGTAAATCTCCTCATATCGACGTATCGTGATATATTGATGTTTACCAGAAGATCGTTATGCCGTCAATCGTCAAAACATTAAAGGTGATCGCCGATCCCAATCGCCTGCGTATCTTGTTGCTTCTAAAGGAAGAAGAACTCTCGGTGGCCGAGCTCCAGGAGATCCTGGCCATGGGCCAGAGCACGATTTCCACGCATCTGTCGCAGCTCAAGCAAGCGGAACTAGTTGAGGACCGCCGCATCGGCAAGAGCAATCTGTATCGCCTAAGTGCCTCCAGCACGGTTGAACTCTTGGACGAGCTACTCGCTAAAGCGACCGCCGAGATTCCCGAAGCCGCCGCCGACCAGTCTGCCATGCGCCGGGTGGTGAAGAAGCGGCAGGACAAAACGCGAGCGTTTTTCGACAGCATAGCCGGCCGCCTGGGCAAGGATCACGTTCCAGGGAAATCGTGGAAGAGCCTGGCCGAGGCGATGCTGCGCCTGATGCCGCCGATGGTCGTCGCCGATCTGGGCGCAGGTGAGGGGGCCTTTGCTTTGCTGCTCGCACAGCAGGCCAAGAAAGTGATCGCCGTTGACTCCTCTGCCAAGATGATCGAGGTTGGCCGCGAGCTTGCCGCGCGCCACGGCGTGAAAAACATTGATTACCGACTGGGCGACATGGAGGAGATTCCGATCGCTGCGGGCGAAGTCGATGTTGTCTTCTTTTCGCAGTCACTCCACCACGCGCTGCATCCCGGTCGCGCGCTTACTGAGGCCGCGCGAATTCTCGCGCCCGGCGGCCGAGTCGTCGTCCTCGATCTGCTGAAGCACCGCTTTGAAGAGGCGCGCGAGCTTTATGCCGATGAGTGGCTCGGCTTCAGCGAAGCGGAGCTCGAGGCAATGCTTCACAGCGCCGGCTTCGCCAATGTCGAAGCTATGGTCGTGGACAAAGAGCCGGAGACGCCGGAGTTTCAGACGCTACTCGCTGTTGCGAATTTGCCAGCGTGAACGCCCGGCTCGCCGCGGCCAAGGAACGCCAATCGTCTCCTACACTGCTGCCTCGGTTTCGCCTGGAGCGCTCGGTCCTACACCCTGGCTTCGTACACGATATTGAAGGGCGTTTCGGTAGCTCGCCTGAACCTGGAAAAACCCGCCGCGCTAATCACGTCGCGAATCTTCGCTTCACCAGCCTGTGCGCCGAGGCAGAGCCCAACTTCCTGCGATCTTGAGCACGGCGTGCAGAGAAGCGTCGAAAACGAGTAGTAGACGCGCCCAACAGGATTCAGGTTGTCCTTGAGCTCATTGTTGGCAAAAGGCTCGACGATCATCCAGGTGCCGCCCGGAGCCAATGACTGGTGCACATGCTTTGCTGCACCAACCGGATCGCCCATGTCATGCAGGCAATCAAAAACCGCGACAAAGTCGTATCCCTTGCCGGGAAATTCTTTAGCCTTCGCTACATCGAAGGTGACGCGGCCGGTGAGACCTTCTTTCTTGGCCTTTTCGCGCGCGGCCTCAACCGATTTGTCGTGATAGTCAAAGCCAAAGAATTCAGACTTGGGAAAGGCTTTCGCCATGAGAAGCGTCGATGATCCGGTACCACATCCCACATCCGCGACGCGCGCTCCGCTTTCCAGTTTCGCCTGTACGCCATCGAGAGCTGGAATCCAAGTGCTCACCAGATTCGCGGCGTAGCCTGGCCGGAAGAACTTCTCACAGCCATGAAAGACGCCGTCCACGTGTTCGTGCCAGCCCATCCCAGCGCCTGTGCGGAATGACTCGGCAATCCGCGGCACCGCGGCGAGAGATCCGAGCGCCAATTCAAAGGCGCCAGGCAGATACGCAGGACTATCTTCCGAGGCGAGCGTAAACGCCTGTTCGGGCGTAAGGCTGAATCGGTGTGTGGTTTCGTCGTAAGTGATGTATCCCCCGGCCGCCTGAGACGCCAACCACTCGCGCAGATACCGCTCGTCGGTTCCCGTTTTCTTCGACAATTCTGCGGAGGTTGTCGGACCCTCGGCAAGGGCCTTGTACAGACCCAGTTTTTCGCCAATGACGACCATCCCGGCGTGAACCGATGCGCCGAGATCGCCGACAAATTTCCCAAGGAATGCATTCAATTGATCCATGTTGATGGTAGGAGCTTGCGCTGTGCTCATAAGGACCTCCTCGTGTTGCGTTTTGAAAAAACCTCAGAATGGGTATGGGCGGGGAAAAGACTTGCCCTGGTTCCATGAGGCAGTAATTCTCTGACGCAAATATTGTGAAAGTCAAGCGCAAATCGTTACATCGATGTAAGGGGCGTTACATCATTCAGATCGCACTTCAACTCCACACACGGGGGGTCCCGCGCATCCACAGAGCTCAATACCAGAACTTGAGCCGCGACCAATCGGCGGCGAACGAGCGCTTCCGCCCGCGCAGCCAGAAATAATGCTTGTGCTCGTAGTTCATCGTCCATGGCGCGTCAAATGGGCCCAGGTCGATCACCTCCGTGTAGTCGGTGGTGTATTCTTCTCGACTACTCCCGAGAGTGAGCACCGACTCGCCGGTATAACCGTTCCATCCCCAATAGAAGTAATTATTGTGGCCGCTGATCGCGATGGGCAGGCCGTATTTGCGGCCGAGAATATTCACTGCGCTTGCCTCGCCGTAGTTGTCACAGAAGATGGCCGTGTGCTCACGAATGTTTGGCGGCAGCGCGTCGTACCGGGCAGCAAATCCCTCGACCATCTGCGGCCAACCGAAGCGGTCGGAGAGAATTTGCGGCAGCGGGCTCGTGAATTTTTCCATCCTCGCCGAATCGGGCGCGACGGATGCGGTGTAAACGTTGTATTTGTCCGGCGGCAGGATGGTCAGTGTGATGGGGCCCGTAGCGAAGATCGCGACTCCGACAACGATTGCGTATGTATTTACCGGCCAGGAGCGGCGGACGAGTTGCGCGAAGCCGGCAGCGCCGCCCGCGAACAAAACCGGGTAGATGGGCGCAAGGTAATAATGCTTGGCGTGCATGGCCATCATCATCGCGAGAAAGACGAGATAGGTGGGCGGAACGAACCGCCAGGCGCGCGCTCTCGCGGAAAAACCGAGCCAGGCAAGTCCGCCGATCCAGAGCGGAGCGGTGGAGTAAAGCAGCACCTGGACCTGCTGGAAGAGAAAGACCGGTGGCGAATGTTGAAGGTTTTTGTCGGTGTGTGCAACGGTGTTGAGAAACTCGTAGGTGGGAAAGCGATGGGCCCACTCCCACACAAGATTTGGAAGGGCGATAAGAATCAGGATCGCAACACCGCCGGCACAGGCACGAGACCAGAGGATGCGGCGTTGGGGGCTGAGCAGCAGTCCTGCCAGAAGCGCGATGAGGAAGAATCCAGTCGAATGTTTGTTCTCGATGCCCAGCCCTGCCAGCAACCCGAATAGCAGCCACGCGCGGGGACTGGCCGAGCCATCGGCGACGCGGAGAACAAAGAAAAGCGCTCCCATCCAGAAGCAGGGCTCAAATGAGTTCATCGAGAGGTAGTTCGATGTGCCCAGGAAGACCGGAGCTGCCAGCACGCATGTCATGGCTAGGATTTGCGCGGGCCTGCGGCCGCCAAACTGCCAGGTGAGCAGGCCGGTAAGCCCGACCGTGACGCCAGCCGCCAGGAAGCTGAAGACGCGATCGCCGGTGGGCGAGATGCCGAAAAGCAACTCGGCCAACCGGGCCTGCAGCGCTACCATCGGTGGCTGATCGACGTAACCCCACGCGAGATGATGTCCGCAGACGAGAAAATACATCTCATCGCGGAAAAAGCCATAGCCGAGATGGGCGCCCCACAGAGAGCTTCCAAGATGAACGAGGAAGGTGAGCGCAACAAAAATGCCGGCGAGCGTCAGCGCTGCGCTCGGAGGCATTCTGTTGGCGATCTGAGGCTGAGTTTGCGCCAACGTGCTTGCCTCCTCGGCTGACCGGTTAGCGGCCCCTCGCAGGCGCACAGCGAGGCAATAAGCGAATGGAAAGGAGGGCCAATCGCCGGAAATTGGCAAAATCTGCTTCAACCCCATATTCTAAACGGGGTTCTCCACGGGCGAAGTGGAAGCTGTTGGATTCACCGGCTGCACGCTCTCCATCAATCCGAATTCAAAAGGACCTTGATCGGCTGCATGGCCCCCACACTCACGTTTACGGGATTTGTATGGAAGAATCTGCAACGGCGGCGGCTCAGAACTTTCCTGACGCTGTGCGGGATCGGCATGGCAGTCGGCGCGTTTGTGGGCCTGGTAGGCTTTTCTCGCGCATTCGAACAGCAGTGGCTGCGCATCTACTCCTCGAGCGGCATCGACATCACCGTAATCCGGGGAACCTTTGTGAATACGTCCCTGAATGAATCAGCAGCGGCAAAGATCCGCAGCCTGCCAGATGTAGCCGAGGCCGCGCCCATGATCTTCAACGTAATGGACCTGACTCCGGACGTGACCGCGCTGGTTTACGGCTGGAAGGCCAATTCCTTCGAATTCAGTTCGCTGCAGATTCTCTCGGGGAAGCGCTTTAGTGACGGGGATCCCGAGGTGATGCTCGGCGATTTGTTGGCTCAGGATCTGAAAAAGAAGCCGGGAGACACGCTGGAGATTCAGGGCACGCCTTTTACTGTGTCGGGCATCTACCACGGCGCATCCTCGCTTGAAGCGGACGCGCTCATCATGCCGCTGGACCAATTGCAGCAACTGACCAGTCTGCAGGGCAAGGCGTCGACGGTTCATGTGCGGCTGCGCCCGGCGCCGCGCGGGGAATCATGGGATCAATACATGAAGCAGGCGGAGGCTCAGATCGAAGCCGCCGCCCCGGGGCTCCGCGCTGTTCCTGCGGCAGAGCGCGCCAGTGACAATCAGATAGTGAAGATGGCCCATGCCTCGGCATGGGGCACCTCTGCGCTTGCCATCATCATCGGCATTCTGGGCATCGCAAACACCATGGTGATGTCGGTCTTCGAGCGCACCAAGGAGATCGGCGTCCTCCGCGCCATAGGCTGGAAGCGGTGGCAGGTGCTGGTTCTCATCCAGTTTGAGGCGGCCACGCTGGGCCTGTGCGGGGGATTTCTAGGCATCATCGTGGGATGGTGCGCGCTGCGTGTGCTCTCGGTTTTGCCGCAAACCGCGAGCCTGATCTCACCTTCATTGCGATGGCCGCTGCTCGTGGAAGCGATGGGAATCGCACTGCTTGCCGGGCTGGTTGCAGGGGCGCTGCCGGCGTGGCGAGCCGGGAAACTTTCGCCGATGGAGGCGCTGGGGCACGACTAGGTCTGGCCATAGATGCGCAGCCCACCGGATGTGCATCGAATCCAACCTGCGACCAATCCAAAATATGGAGACCCTCTGAACCTGAGACCACCTCATGGCCAAAGACGCCCAAAGTGCCGATGCAGTTTCATCCAAGCACAAACCACCTCGCCTCTCCCGCGCCCAACGCATCGCCATCCTCAAGGCGCTAGCCGATCCACGCCGTCTTGAACTGATGGAACGCATCGCCAAGGCTGGCTGCCCGCTGAGTTGCACCCAGGCGTTGGCGGCCATTTCGATTTCGGCGGCGACGCTTTCGCATCACGTGAAAGAACTTGAGACCGCAGGACTAATTGACGTCCGCCGCAACGGCAAATTCGCGTATCTTACGCTGCGGCCAGGAGTTCTCGAGTCGGTTGCCGGCAGCCTGGTAGCGCTGGAATCAACAGGTTGCGCGCGACCCTGAAGCTCCGTTCAAATGATTTTCACACGACCTCTGAATCCTTTCCCGGGGCTCCCTAATCAATTCGATGGTTGTCAAAATGTCGAAACGAAAGCATTTCGGCCTGAGGAGTAGGGACATGAAGAATCTTCAAGGAAAAGTGGCGCTGGTGACCGGCGCATCGAAAGGCATTGGTGCCGAAATTGCTCGCGAGTTTGCGGCGCGCGGCGCGACGGTGGCCGTCAATTACTCCGGTAGCAAAGAGGCGGCCGAAAAAGTCGTAACAGAGATCAACGCAAATGGCGGCAAGGCTATCGTTGTGCAGGCGGATCTTTCGAATCCCGATGCAATCGGCCCGTTGGTAAAGTCTGTGGCCATGCAACTCGGGCCCATCGACATCCTGGTAAACAATGCCGGGGTCTACGAATTTGGCCCACTGGAGCAGGTAACGCCGGCCCACTTCAACAAGATGTTCAATTTGAATGTTCTGGGCCTGCTTTTGACAACGAAGGAGGCTGTGGCGCACTTTAATGCCAACGGTGGCAGCGTGATCAACATCAGCTCTGTGGCGGCCGATGGAATCGGGGGCGGTGCGGTCTATAGCGCCACCAAGGGAGCGGTGGATTCGGTGAGCGCTGCTCTGGCGCAGGAGTTGGGCCCAAAAAAGATTCGTGTCAACTCAGTGAATCCCGGCATGGTCGTCACTGAAGGCGTGCAGGCCGCCGGTTTTATCGGCAGCGACTTTGAGAAGGAAGCAGTCCAGCGCACACCGCTGGGCCGCATCGGGCAACCCCAGGACATCGCTTTGATCGCTGCATTCCTCGCTTCAGATGAATCCGCTTGGGTGAATGGCCAGGTCATTCATGCTGCCGGCGGATTCCGGCTGTAAGCGAGTCTCACTCCCATCCTTTCGGTCGCGGCTGCGATCGCGAAAGGGCGGAAGCGTGGCGCGTCAGCCGCGTTCCGCTTCGAGAATCTGGCGCTTACGGTCCACTCCCCAACGGTAGCCGGTGAGCGATGCGTCAACGCCCACTACGCGATGACAGGGTACGAGAATAGCCACGCGATTGGTGGCACAGGCGCGGGCGACGGCACGGGTAGCTTTGGGATTGCCCATCTCGCGAGCTAATTGGCTGTAACTGCGAGTCTCGCCGCGGGGAATCTGCCTGAGCGCCTGCCACACGCGAAGCTGAAACACGGTGCCACGCAAGTCAAGCCGCTCCGTGGGCACCTGCGGCGCGGCAGGCTTTCGAACCAGGTCGTTGCCATCGCGGACGCTCGCGAGCGCCGTATCAATCCAACGTGAAATCGACGGATCGCGGCGAGTGGTGGCAGAAGGAAACTCGGCGAGCAGCGTGGATTCGGCCTCGGCCCTTGTGGCTGCGAGCGAAAGCCAGCAGAGGCCGCGCTCCGTCGCACCGACAATCATCCAACCGAATGGAGTGCGCGCGGAGGCATAGCCGATGCGCTCTCCTTTGCCCCCCCGCGCAAAACGCGCAGGCGTCATTCCGAGTTGGTTTCCCTCATAGGCGCGGCTCGACGAGCCGAAGCCGGCTCGATAAATCGCATCGGTCACGGGTTCCCCTTTCTTGAGTGCGGCGCGCAACGTTCCCGCCCGCAGCGCTCGCTGATATTCAAGTGGGCTCACACCCATTTCGCGCTTGAAGAGCCGCTGCACCGTGAAGGGGCTCTGGCCGGCGACGCGACCGAGTTCGTTGAGGCGCACCTGCCGATCGAGATGCGCCTCGATATGCTTGCGCACTCTGGCCAGAGCATCGGTCCGACCCGGCGCTTCCGGACGACACCGCATACACGGGCGAAAGCCCGCTGCGTGAGCTTCAGCAGCCGTTGCGAAGAAGCGTACGTTCGCGCGCAGCGGCCGCCGGCTCTTGCAGTTCGGCCGACAAAAGACGCCGGTCGTCGTGACGGCGTAGAAAAACTGCGCCTCACGGTCGCGGGCAAGAAGCTGCTTCCATGCGAAGTCCGGATCGATCACGGGACTCGTCGCAGCCGTTGGAGTGGACACTCTGGGCATCGTATTCACTTCTGCGATTTGTGTTGCGATCAGCGCGTTGCTACTCATGGGAATCATAGTCGCTCATCGCTGATCGCTGCGCACTCCGATTCTTGCGTGTAATTCCTTTTCTCACTTGAGCTTCCACCATTCGCGGCTGATATCGATTTCGCATCCACGGGAAACTCAGCCTTATGGGCTAAGCGACGTGTATCCTCGATGTGCGGACAAGATCGAGGATTGACTCCCGGCTAGCCGGTTAGGACGACGGCGAAGCAGTCAGCCTGATCGATGGAGGTATCGCCATGTCACTCAAGTCACTCGCCTTAATCCCCATTGCTTTGCTGTTTTCGTTTGCGGGTCTCGCCTTCGCGCAGGCCAGCGGTCCATACCAGGTCCAGAAGATCCAACTGGTCGGCGGCGACGGAGGGTTCGACTATGTCACGGCCGATCCGGACGGTCGCATTTTGTACGTGGCGCGCTCCGGGCCTGCGGGACACATTGGAGTCTTCAACCTCGACACACTGGCTCAGGTGGGCGACATTCCAGGCACGAGCGCACACGGCGGCGCGGTGGATACAGCGACCGGCCACGGATTCGCAACCTCAAAGCCGGTGACGATGTTCGACGCAAAGACCTTCGCGATCATCAAGAAGATCGATGTTGAGGGCAATCCCGACGGCTATCTGAACGACCCCTACAACCACCACTTCTACATCCTCAGCCACTCCGAGCCGAATATCACCGTCCTCGACGACAAGGATGGCTCAATCCTCGGCTCCATCGACATTGGGGGCGCGCCCGAAGAAGCGGCCACCGACGGTCGCGGCAAGATCTATGTCGATATCGAAGACAAGGCGGCCATTGCCGTCATCGATGCCGACGCGATGAAGATGGTCGGCCGCTACGATGTGTCGAGCCACGGCAGCGGCTGCGCGGGCCTTGCGCTCGATGCGAAGAACAACATCCTCTTTGCAGCCTGCCGCGAGAAAAACAACATGATCATTCTCTCGGCCACCGACGGCCACATCATCACCGACCTGCCCACTGGTGTGGGCTGCGACGGCGTCACGTTCAATCCGGAGACGTTGGAAGCCTTCAGCTCGCAGGGTGACGGCACGATCACAGTGGTCAAGGAGAATTCGCAGACCGATTTCGCGGTGGAACAAACGGTTTTCACTCCGGCGCGCGCCAAGACCATCACGCTCGATACCAAGACCGGCAATCTTTACCTGATCACAGCCGAGTACGGACCAACACCCGCCGCTCCCGCTCCGCCTGCTCCGTCGGCGGCGCCGACCGGCTTGGCGGCAGGCACGCCTCCGCCGCCTGGCGGCCCGTCTGAAGGCCGTCCGGCATTCATGCGCGGTCCGAGGCCGCCCATGATCCCGCATTCATTCCAGATTCTCGTGGTGGGCAAGGAGTAAGCCTCGACGCGGCCACCGGCTCGCATCTTCGCGGACGGCGCCCGGAGCAACTCTATCGCGATTGCATTTGTTGCAACTGCGCTTCGGCCCGAACAAGGTCCTCTTCTGTATCCACGCCGATGGTGTCTCTCGGGGCGTCTGCCACGTAAATCGTGATCCCATTTTCGAGGAAGCGTAGTTGCTCCAGCCGCTCGAGTTTTTCGAGGGGCGACGGCGGCAGGGTCGCGAAGCGCTCGAGTGCAGCTTTGCGGTATGCGTAGATGCCGAGATGCTTGCGGTAGCCGGTAAAGCCGGTGCCGTCGCGGTCAGCAGGAATGGTGGCGCGGGAGAAGTAGAGCGCGCGGCCGTCGAGAGCGGTGACAACTTTGACGGCGTTGGGATTGGTGAACTCCTCGGGTGGGCAGGGCACGGCGAGCGTCGTGACTTCGACCGCGGGCCCTTCGAATAGGCGGAGCAGCGGAGGGAAGAAATCAGGCGTGAGCGTGGGTTCGTCGCCCTGGATGTTGACATAGATGTCGGCATCGATCTGGCGAACCACTTCCCTCACCCGGTCGCTGCCGCTGGGGCAGGCGGACGAAGTCATCACGAACGGGATCTGGCGTTCACGGCAGGCGGCGGCGACTTCCTCTGCGTCGGTGGCCACGACAACCGGCTCCATGAGGCCGCTTGCATTTGCCGCGCGCCACACCCACTCCATCATGGGCCGGCCGGCAATCGGGCGAAGCACCTTGCGTGGCATACGGGTGGAGCCGAGCCGCGCCGGAATGACAGCTGCGATCCTCAGGGGGCTCATGAAGTCGAGTTTATATGCAGCGGGGCGCACTCTGCCGAGTGTTCAGGCGGCGATCGACTCCAGTGCCCCTTGGGCACAGGCCAATCCTTCGGCGGCTGCCTCGGGGCTTTGGCTCTGGCGATCGGCGTGGATGAATTCGACTTGCTTGAGGCCGATGACGCCAAGAATCGAGCGCAGGTAGGGCTCCTGATGATCGAGGGCGTGGAAGGGCGATCCTGTTGGATACGCGCCGCCACGCGCCGTGAAGACGTAGACCCTTTTGCCGGCCGGTACAAGCGGAGCCACACCACACGGCGTAAAAGCGAAGGTGCGGCGTTCACGCACAATCAGGTCGATCCACGCCTTCAGCGAGGCGGGGATCGAGAGGTTCCACATGGGCGCGCCGAGCACGATAACGTCGGCGGCAAGCAGTTCATCTACGAGGCTGTCAGAACAGGCGAGGGTTTGTTTTTGCGCGGATGTGAGCGCCGTGGGCGCGGCAAAGAAAGCCTCGACCGTGGCTTCGTCGAGGTAGGGGAAGTTTTCCAGTGAAGTGTTGTGGTGGATGATTGTGCCGCCGGGGTTTTGCTCCTTCCACTTCGCGACGAAGGCAGCGGTAAGACGGCTGGAGACCGATGTGCGGCGGGGACTGGAGTCGATATGCAGTAGGGTGGGCATTGACGCGCTCTCAGATAAGGCTGACGTGGAGTAATACAGCCATTTTCGCAGGAGGAGTTGGGTGCACCGGGCGTTTGACCTGCCAATGCTGCCCCCGTATCATCGAAGTTGGCTCCTGAGCGCGGATTCGCCGCCGGAGCCACCTCCCGGCGGAGTAGCTCAGTTGGTTAGAGCGTGGGATTCATAACCCCAAGGTCGGCAGTTCGATCCTGCCCTCCGCCACCAGAATCAATCACTTAGCCTTACCCTTAAATTTCTGCCCCGCATTATCCCCGCAATTGCCTCAACTAGTGCATTTTTTTGGGTTCAATGCCCCGAAGAGCGTCGTACATCATGCCCTGCGCTGCCAGCATATTCGAGCCCACCGACTGGGTGTAGATTCCCAGAGTGGTTTGCGGGTTGGCGTGGCGCATCATTCCCTGAACGGTCTTCACGTCTGTACCCCATGAGATCAGATTTGTGGCCAATGAAT
>CAVVUE010000034.1:0-20055 GCA_963751285.1 uncultured Acidobacteriaceae bacterium
GCTTTCTCTCGCATTGCGGTCGAATTACTGTCAAGCCGGACGTAATGTGAGCCAAATCACGTTGGGGAAGAGTAGGCGACCATCCTCTCAATACATGGGATCAGATGACTTCCGGCTCGGCGGGTGCTCTCGGATATGGCAAAATGATTGACGATCCCACGGCGCGATCTTCACGTATGAATGATAAGCAGAATCACGAAAGCATGGGTCCGAGCGAAGACTTGGTCGAAGTGTAGTTCCGAATCGACAAGGATGCAGATGGCTAGCCCAGACCGCCTATGCGTTGCTGTCGGGTGTGGATGGGGCTGACACGGGACAGACAGGCACTGCAAAGGCCGAATTTCTCAGGCGGAAGGCAAAGATTGACGAAACTTGGGATAAAAAGTTAAGGCGAAGCACATCTATGCTGTTCCAGCGGCCCGTCTCCTCGATTGGACGAGACAATCTACGGACCACCTGTTCAGCTCTATCTATCTGAGCCGATGGGCGCGTCTGCTCGGCCTCAGCTGTTCCAGCGACCACCTGGCATGAAGCTGAGGGCGCTGAAGGAAGGCTGCCCCCTTTTCGTCGCGTAATTCACACTTTTCCCAACGAATTCTTTTGTTGCGGACCTAGGCGGGACGCACCCTGGCGGCCAAACTTCCGTATTGACGACGATCCATCCGGAACTCTCTTCAAGAAAGACTTCGCCGAGTTTGCCGATCTCAGATTTCATGAATGCGACATTCTGCCACTCATCTATCGCGTGAATTCATCGACCATCGCTGCGGCAGCGTATAATCGGCCTCGCGAACCAATCGGCCCCCTAAATCATTCTCGACAAGTCATTGCTCCCGTGCTTTTCGCGCGACGAGGTGTGGATACTCAAAAGCATTATTCATTTGTCACTGTGCCGGTGCTCTTCATCGAGACACTTGCGGATTTGAAGAGCGACTGCGACGGGAAGAGGTGACAAAGGGGAGGAGGGGACCATGGGCTGTTCGGTGAGGCTCGCTCTCGTACTGAGTTTTCTTGTGCTGGCACCGCCTCTGGTGGCGCAGCCAGCTCCACGTAGGCCGCAGGGCATCTATGCCGGGGTCAACGTCGAGGAAAACATCAAGAAGGAACAGGCGGCGAATGCCTCGGTCACGCCTGCCGAGCTGAAAGCCTATTTCATCAACCTTTACCAGGATCTGCTGGGCAACCCGGCGGTTGCGGGGCTTGCGCTGTGGGTGAACTGGAACGCGCTCAATCCCAACCCTCCAGGCACCGCCGATGCCTACGACTGGACTTATTTGGATGACGCCTTTAGCCAGGCTTCCGCGTGGAATACTCGGAATCCAACGCAAGCTCCGAAGACGATCCAGCTCGTCCCGCTTCCGGGCTTTCAGACGCCAAAATGGCTGTTGGATCGGATTCCCAGTTGCGACGCACTGTTCCAGTCGCCCGTTCACACTCCTGAAGCGACATGCGGGAAGGTGACCGTTGCCGGTTTCGTGGAAGGGCGCGGCGTGAGGGAGCTGCCGCTGCCGTGGAACGAGGTGTACAAAAACTCGTGGCGGACCTTACTTACTGCGCTTGCCGCCCGATATGAGGCAAACCCGGCGTTCGTATCCATATCTGTTGCGGGACCAACGGCCTCATCAGAGGAGATGATCCTTCCTGATAACGCGAACACACCCTCTCAAGATCAGTTCGGGGATCTGAAGCCGAATGCCATGTGGCTTAAGCTGCTGGCGTTCCACTACCCGATGAGGCCTGTATACCAGAGGTCGGATCAGGCCTTCATCGATGAATGGGAGGCAGCGATCGATATGTACGGGGAGGTTTTCAGCGGCGTAACCCTGGTGGCCACGACCGGCAGCGGCTTTCCCAACCTGGCTGCTAAGGGCTTCACTGTCCCCAGCGAGTTCAGCGAGGCCTGTCCAAGGCCCAACATGGATTGTGCGGCCGAGATGACGATCCTTTCCTACTTCGCGAAACCCGGCGTGGGCGGGGGTAACGCAAAGGCAGCGCAGGAGGACGGAATGGAAGCCGCGCGCGTGAGCCTGGGACAGTTCAACCTGGGCGTGGACGGCATAAAAGTGGTGGCGCGGAATACGGCGCAGTTGAAGGCGCCTTCGGCTCAGGTTCTGGGCGGGGCCCAGTTCAACTCTTCCTTCACAAATTTCACCCTGACGGAAGGATGCACCAGCAGGTTTCCACCCCCGCCTGCCGCGAGGCCGGCGGAATGCAGCATTCCGTCCACATGCACGATTCAACTGTGCATTCCGGTGGCGTGCATTCCGCAGGCTTGCCTCGCCCCTGGGGTTGCGCAGGCGGATCTGACGAGTTTCAATACACTCAAGAACGTTCCCAAGAAGGACCTGATCTCGCCGGAGCAGGCGGTCTACAACGTGTTGAAGGTCTTCTTCGATGGCACGGCAGCCGCAACGTCTTTCGGCGGGACCCAGGGCGCCACGCCCTTCAATTACCTGCAAATTTATGCGGTGGATTTCCAATACGCCGAGGCGCATGCGCGCGCGCCACAACCGGTCGTGCAGACCGGTGGTGCGAGCGTCTCCTCTCGGCGCAGGATCTGCTCAACCTGGCGAGGCAGAAGCTCTTGGCGATCGGCGAGCCGGCCTCGTTGCGGCCGGAGTGATTCCAATGCACTTTCACCGAAATCCGGGGCCTCATGACGGCGCAGTTTCAGTGGCGAGATTGTCGGAGAGCGCTCCGCGAACCGGATGTTGAGGCCGAACCTCCATTCATTTTTTCCGTTCCTGCAAATTCGCCTAGTCTTGAACAACTGATTCACAATTCAAATAACTAAAAGACAGGCCGTCGGTTCTCTTTCAGATCTTTGTGCCTGGATAACCGGCAACCCGGAAGCAGCTCCAAAATGGGGTTACTTCCCAATTGGCGACTAACCGGGAATAAACAATGGAGACGGCTGTCGAACCGCTGATTTTTGCCGGTGCCTTGCGCGCGAAGGCAACTTTGTGCGCGGGCACCCAAGAGCGGGCCCATTGCCGGGCAGGATTTGAGTGAATAAGTGCCAAGCAGAAACTGTGGAGATGGGAATCTGCCCAGTCTTATAATGTGCGCAGCCACACTCAACCCTAGGGAATTGAGACTCGAGTGAATTCATGTGAGGTAGGGGAGATGAACTTGCGTGTCAGGGGGAACATCTTAGCGACAGCGATCTGCTGCGGGCTCCTGGTAATTGCCACTCCAACGGTGCAGGGCCAGAATCAGGGCGCGCAGCCGGATCAGGGAGTGCCCGCATCGGCCTTGACGACGAAATCTTCGACGGCTGTGGGATACGAGGTTGGCACCGGCAGCACAAGAGTAAACCTGATCGCCACGGATCTGGCGACCGGTGCGAACGGCCAGGCGAAGGTACAGATCAAATCGAAGGCGGACCGAGCCAGTGTAGACATTGAAGTGAAGGGTCTGAAGCCGGCATCGACCATTGGTACCGAATTCTTAACCTATGTCCTGTGGGATGTCACACCGGAGGGACGAGCAGACAATCTGGGCGAGGTGCTGCTCAACAAGAACGGCGACGGTAAGCTCAGCGCAACTACGTCCGCGCAGGCATTCTCGCTGATTGTGACCGCTGAACCTTATTTCGCGGTTCGCATTCCAGGCGAGATGGTGGCTCTGCAGAGTGAGCCGACAAAGAGTACGCGGGGGAAGTTGATCCCGGTTTCCGATTACAAGCTGATGAAGCGCGCACAATATGAACAACTTGGGAACCCGCTGGGCATGACCCTTGATCCGAAGATTCCTCTATCGGTATACGAAGCGCGCAACGCTGTGGAGATTGCGAAGTCTCACCTAGCCGACAAGTACGCTCCGGAAGCCTTTGCAAAGGCCACAGCAAGCCTGCAAGTGATGGACAGCGCGGTCGGCGCCAAGTCTGACAACAACAACGTCATCTCGGAGGCCCGCCAGACCGCGCAGTTTGCCGAAGATGCTCGCGCGCTGTCGGTTCAACTGCAGGAAGCGGCACGCATCCAGAAAGAGAAAGAAGCAGCGGCAGAAGCGGCTGCAGCGACGGCTCGAGCGCAAGCAGAAGCCAGGGCCGCCGCCGATGCCGCCGAGGCGAAGCGTAAAGCGGATGCCGCAGCCGCTGAGGCTCAGCGTCAAGCAGATGAAGCAGCCGCTGCGGCACAGCGACAAGCAGATGCAGCAGCCGCGGAAGCCAAACAGAAGGCGGATGCTGAGATTGCAGCCCAGGAAGCGGCTCGGAAACAGGCCGAAGCTCAAAAGGTGGCGGCCGAAAAGGAGAAGCAGGAGCTTCGCGAGCGTCTTCTGCAGCAGTTCAATCGCGTGCTTCCAACGACCGACACCGATCGCGGTCTCGTGGTCAACATGGGTGATGTTCTCTTTGCCACTGGAAAAGCCGACCTCAACACCGACGCGAAGATTGCGCTCGCGAAGTTGAGTGGCATCGTTCTGAACTATCCATCTCTGAAGCTGGCGATCGGAGGATACACGGACTCGACCGGCACCGCGGATTTCAATATGAACCTATCGCAGGCGCGGGCGGACTCAGTCCTCGACTACCTCGCGACTCAAGGGTTGGATTCAAGCATTCTGTCGGCGCAAGGATACGGAATGGATAATCCGGTGGCCGATAACAGCACGGCACAAGGACGACAAAAGAACCGGCGAGTTGAGATTGTGGTGTCCGGAGAGGTGATCGGGACGCAAATTGGCTCAGCTCAAGCTGCTTCCGCTCCAAATTAGCGAAGCGATTTTGAAGCAGGCAGATATTTACTCGATCAGCTAACCGCCGATCCCGAAGGATCTCCAAAATGGGGTTCCTCCCCAGCGAATCGGGAGTGCCTAACCGCTCATAGCGTTTCAAATAGTTCGGGACGGTTGACCGGCTATACGTACAGAACTCGAAAATTGGGGTTATGTACGGATTGCCGACAATCCGACCGTGACCGATCAGTTGTATGCTTCTCGATGTCGGGAATTCTGTTGTCGCAAGGCATAAAATCCAGTGAGTTCGTGTGAAGGAGGCGTGGTTCACATGAAGGCGGTGCGCATCCATCGTTTCGGACCGCCTGAGGTCGTCGTTGTCGAAGATATTCCTAAGGCGTCGCCTGGCAAAGGAGAGGTGCTGGTGCGCGTTGCTGCCGCGGGCGTCGCTCCATGGGACGCAGTCATTCGTGAGGGCAAGAGCAAGGTAAGTCCACAGCCTCCATTGACACTTGGTTCCGACCTCTCAGGCTGCGTTCAGGCGGTTGGTCCTGACGTGAGCCAATTTGCAATTGGCGATGACGTCTATGGTGTTACCAACCCGCAATTCTGTGGCGCCCAGGCAGAATTCGCCGTCGCATTCGCGGGGATGATCGCGCCAAAACCGGGGCGCCTGAGCCACCTCGAGGCAGCTTCGGCGCCAGTTGTCGCAGTCACCGCCTGGCAGATGCTCTTCGAATATGCCCAGGCGAAAAGTGGAGATACGATTTTGATCAC
Organism: uncultured Acidobacteriaceae bacterium; assembly: GCA_963751285.1. Lineage (GTDB taxonomy): Bacteria > Acidobacteriota > Terriglobia > Terriglobales > Acidobacteriaceae > Telmatobacter. The sequence continues at coordinate 5,458 of CAVVUE010000034.1, forward strand.
AGGCGCCGCCGGAAACGTAGGCGCCTATGCCGTGCAAATAGCTCTCGAGGCCGGAATGCGGGTGATTGCGGTTGCCCGCTCCTCTGACCAGGAGTTGCTCCGCGCATATGGCGTCGAAACGATCCTTGATTCGAGCGCTGCCGGTTTCGAATACTCCTTGCCTCAGGTCGACGCCGTCCTCGACACCGTGGGTGGTGACACAGTCCAACGCTGTTCCGCTGCAGTGAAGCCCGGGGGGCGGCTAGTATCGGTGGCCTCCACGCAACCTCCACAAAGAGCAGGGATGCAGTCGGTGTTCTTTTACGCTGAGGTTACGAGCCAGAGATTGCGTACTGTTACGGACCTGTTTGAGACGCGCAGGATCTCCGCCCGAGTCGGGTCGGTGCTGCCCCTAGCAGAGGCGCGTAGCGCGCACGAGATGCTTGCCGGTGCACCTCATAAAAACGGCAAGATCGTTCTGCAACTCCTCGGCTGAATCGGGACGGAATGAGAACTCCGAAAACGGGTTCAGGTCGTATGACCGCCAACCCGGAAGGTGCAGCGAAGCTAGCTGCGAATCCAGCAGGGGAAGGACCTGCCAGTAGAACTTGCCCAGTTGCTACTGAAGTTATACCGGACGGCAGAGAGGGTGATCTCTCTTGTCGATGCTCCGGAGTAAACGTCCCAGCCGGCAAAGCGCGAGCGGCGTCGGGTCCGTCAGGGGGACTAGCAAGTCAGCAGGCAGTAGCGAAAGGAGCGAACCGTTAGCCGCGAAAAGACGGTCCCACCGGTAGCGGACTGTGGTGGGATGGATGAGAATGCCGAATTTTTCTTCCGGAGATGAAGGCTGTGCCGCCGGTGAAGGAACTGGGTATAAGCAACCGGCGGGTTCTCCGTGGTCAGAGAGGGCTGCATGCTGACAAGGATTAGCAGTGAAAGCTCGGAACCACTCGTGGGCAGCCTAGGCGCTCCCGCACAGCAAAGGCTCCCCGTATAACCAGCGAATGCCGGGAAATCGGAGAGTGCACGCGAGTGGGTCGGATGAGGTCAATAAGTGTTGATGGACAGGGACACTACAACCCTGACCGGAGCGAGGACCTCTGGGGTAAGGCCGTGAGGCCCTAGTGACGGTATCGGAAGAGAAAACCTGCCCGGCACAGTACGGGATCACAGGTCTCAGTCTTGGACGATACGAGGGATGGAAGCAAACTGTTTGTTGCGTTGCGAACGCCGGGAGCGGGCTTAAGCAGATCAGCAGACAGGAAGGCATCATCTGACACGTCAGCCTTGAAGCCGTACTGGGGAAAACCCGCCGTACGGGCGCAGCGAAGCTAGCTGCTAATCCAGCAGGAGGAAGGACCTGCCAGTAGAACTTGCCCAGTTGCTACTGTAGTCATATCGGACAGCGGGAAGAGTGATCGACCCGACTGAAAGCTCCGAAGTAAAAGCCTCAGCCGGCAAAGCGAAAGCGGAGTCGGGTCCGTCAGGGAGGCGAGCAAGTCAGCAGGCCGTAGCAAATGTGAATCGTTAGCCACGAAATGGGTTTCCCATCGGTAGCGGACTGTGATGGGGGTGTCGAGAGTGCCGAATCCATCCGTACGTGATGAAGGCTGTGTCGCCAGTGAAGGAACTGGGTATATGCAATTGGCGAACTCTCCGTGGTCTCAGAGGACAGCATGCTGACAAGGATTAGTGAGCGAAAGCTCGGACCCACTCATGGGCGGCCTAGGCGCTCCCGCACAGCCAAGGCTCCTCGTATAACCGGCAAGGCTGGGAAATCGGGGAGTGCTCGTGAGTGGCTCGGATGAGGCCAATAAGTGTTGATGGACAGGGACAATATAACCCTGACCGGAGCGAGGGCCTCTGGGGTAAAGCCGTGAGGCTTGAATGACGGTATCGCAAAAGAATACCTGCCCGACTCAGTGCGGGAGACCAGGTCTCAGTCTGGAACGATACGAAAGGTGGATGCAAACTATGGTGCGAGTTATGTATTCCGGGAGCAGGATTAAGCAATTCGATCTGTAGGAAGGCACCACCCGATACGTCAGCCTTGAAGCCGTACTGGGGAAAACCCACCGTCCGGCTTTTAGAGAGGGTCATGGAGACAACGGCATCATGCGAAGCCCGTTCAGCGCCATGACCCTACTCGACAATTTTAGAGGGGGTTATGGAAACGGCGGCATCATTCGAAGCCCGCTCAGCGCCATAACCCTACTCGACTTGCACCAAAAAGGGGTTACTACTGGCATGGTCCGCGTGCGCCGTGAAAGGCGTTTAGTCCACAGTGGGTGCAAATCCCACCCGGGAACTGTTCGTTCCGCCCGGTAGCAATCGGAGCAGCGGTGGAGGTAACAAAGCTGCTGAAGCCTCCGGTGGAAGAGGGTCGTGAAGACGACTCTGCAAGCGTGCAGGCCGTAACGTGAGTGAACGCTGAGCAAGCCTCGAAATCCATGATGCAGGTGCCGACCCGCAGCGGACTTGGGGAAGGCCGATGAGGGGGAAGAGTATGAGCGAACAGCTTCCTCCAATCTGCCGGGGTAGTGGCGACGGCATGCAAGCAAAGGGGACTGAAGGCAACACGGGAAGCCCCAACGGCGATTGCAGCTGGATCAACTGGCAGCTCGCGAGAGACAGGCCGGGCCGTTTGGGGTGGCGGAGAGGCTTGTAGTACCGCTGAAGCCGGGTAATGCCGGTGGAGGGAAGAGGCCTCAGTTGAAGACGAACGTAATAAGCGACGAAGGACTACGGGATTGGTGATGAGCCTAACAACCCTAACAAGCGTTCAGAAGTTGCAGATGGCGTTACACGCAAAAGCGAAGGAATCGTCCGACTTTCGTTTCTACGCACTGTATGACAAGGTGTACCGCAAGGACGTTCTGATGTATGCCTGCAAGCGTTGTAAAGCCAATGGCGGAGCAGCGGGAGTGGACAATCAGGCATTCGAGGACATCGATCAGTACGGTTTGGAGCGGTGGTTGGACGAACTGGCGCAGGAACTGAAAAGTCGAACCTATCAACCGCAACCTGTGCGGCGGGTATACATACCCAAGCCGGATGGGAAGCAGAGGCCGTTAGGGATACCAACAATCCGGGATCGGGTTGCGCAAACGGCTGCACTGTTGGTGCTCGAACCGATTTTCGAAGCCGACTTGCAGCCGGAGCAGTATGCCTATCGGGCAGACCGCAGCGCGTTGGACGCAGTGCGACATGTCCATAAGCTGCTCAACACGGGGCATGACGAGATTGTCGATGCGGATCTCAGCAGCTACTTGGATCGTACTTCATACTGCCCCCATATTCATGAAGTAGCGGCAAATAGGTTGGGTTGATCGTCGAGGACCTTAATTCGCAAGCCTTTGCGACGTCCGCTGGTGACAAGCATGGCTTCGAGTTCGCCACGCTTTACACGCTGCAACACGGTCTGACGCGAGACACCCAGTTTCATGGTTGTTTCCAGCATGGGCAGATACTCCGGCGGGGCCTGTGGCGCGATGCGGTCCCGCAGTTCTTCGGTGATGCGGATCTGCCATGGCGCGCCGGGAGTGACCTGTTCACCGGCGATGAAGCCTTCAGCCAGCCAGCGATGGATGGTGGAGGTGTTCATACCCAGGATTTGTGCGGCTTTGCGGATGGAGACGACTTCGCCCTGCGAAGGCTCGGCTGGTGGCTGAAAACGCGGGATGCCGCGATAGCGGCGCAAACCGCCGACATGAACGGCGGTGAAGCGTTCTCCATTCGCCGTCTTGCGCCCCTGACGATTCAGGATGCCGGCGATGACCTCGTCGGGATAGAGCGCGGCTAGGCGGCGCAGCAGCGAGAGGGTGTCTTCACTGGTGCGACGACCGCGCGGCTGGGAGCGCGGCAGAGGAAGATCGATCTCGGTTAGTTCGCCACCCCGCCAGCGTAGCGTCAGATGGGCTCGATGTTCGGAGCGATCAACAGCTACGATCACTTCCTCCAGCAGCGTGCGCAACAGTTCCTTGCGGTCGCGATCTGTGGTGGTGGGCGCATTCCAGACTTTGCGCAGATCGGAGCCCAGAGCGCGGAGCCCGCTCTTTTCTTCCAGACTGAGTGTGCGCGGACGTTGTTGTTGCCGGCGCTCCAGTTCCGCCTCAGCCGCTGTGAGATCGCGCAGCCGTTTCTCCCACTCGGTTTCCAGCCCACGCGCCACCAACCTGTTCTCCGGCTCCACGGCGCGATACTGGCGCTCGGCGCGCTCTGCCTCGTAGCGCGCACGTTCTACGGCAAGCCGCCACTGGCTGAGCGCGGCATCGTGATCGGCCTCCAGTTGCCGCATCGCCAGTTCGGTAGCTTCGACCGCAGCCGGCGTCAACGCCTTCAGAAATGCATCTGTTACCGCCTGATCGATCTGGATGCCGCCGATGTTGAGACAGTAGACGCCACGGCCCTGCACGATATCTTTGCCCGAGCAGTGATAGCCAGGCGAAGCGTTTCGGCCGCGATAGTGCGTGTGCAGATGCCGGCCACACTTGCCGCAGATCGCCAGACCCTGCAGCAATGCGGCGCCTTCTCTCACTGCGCCGCCTGCCTGGTGAGGTTGAGGATGAACGTTGGCGTCGATACGCACCTGGTTGGCCTGATAAGTTGCCCAGTCGATGTATCCCTGATGGTGATCGGGAAGAAGCACCGCCCACTCAGCCTGAGGCAGATGGCGCGTCCGTCTGCGCAACCTACCCTGTTCATCGATATAACGTTCATGGCGGCACTTGCCGTATGCATATGCGCCAGCATACACCGGATTAGTGAGCACCTGATGGATGGCGGTATACGTTGGAGCAACCCAGCGAATCGGGCTGTGCATGTGAGCGCGCAATGGGAAGCTAAGGCCTTCGGCGCGAAACCAGAGCCAGACCTTTCGCGCCGATCCCAGCTCTGCGAATTTTGCGAACACGGTACGAATGGCGCCGACCACGGCCGCGTCGGGATCGAAGCGCACTTCGCCGTCCCCTTCGCCCCACACAAAGCCCACGGGCAAACCGCGGCGCAGTTCACCGCGTGCTGCCTTGTTGCGGATGCCGCCATCCAGCCGTGCGCGCAGGATATGAAGTTCTGCTTCCGACATGGTGCCTTTCAATCCGAGGATCAATCGATCGTTGAAAGCTGCGGGATGATAGATTCCGTCGCTGTCCCCGATCAGAGTATCCGTCATGCCGCACAAATCGAGCAGGCGATACCAGTCGGCGTTGTTGCGCGCCAGGCGCGAAACCTCCAGACCCAGCACGATGCCTACATGGCCGAGTGCCACTTCCGCCGTCATGCGGGCGAATCCGGAGCGCTTCACCGTTCCGGAGCCGGACAAGCCGAGATCTTCATCGACCACGATCACCTGTTCTCTGGCCCATCCCAACTCGCAGGCCCTTTCCACCAAAGCATACTGCCGCGCCGTTGACTCCCGGTTGTTCTCTACCTGTTGAGGACTGGACTGACGGATGTAGACGAAGGCCGCCCGCCGGGTATGAGTGAGTTTTACCTTGCCGGAGTCATTCATCGCCCTTCTCCTCGTCTTGGGCTATGGCGGCGTTGGCGATCAGCCGGGCCAGTATGTCGATGGCCTGAAGCTGTTGCTCGGCCTCGAGTGCTTCCCAGGGACCGCTTTCCTCGAGAAGCAGATCGAAGAGACTCGGTTGGTTTTGCTGCACGTTGACTCTCCTCTTCAGCCGCCTTGCTTGTCAGAGCCGCAAAGCGGTTGAGGAGAGCGTCCGTGATGGCGCGTGCATGAAGCAAGTCCTCGACAGAACCCAGCACGGCTCGGTTCTGTACCGAAACAACTTGTCGGGCCTGACTCACTGAGGCATAATCTGTCCACTCCACCGGGATCATGGACTTACTGCCGTCAGGCAGGAATAGGACGAAGTACAGGCGACCGTTACGATGGATCTTGCTGAGAACCTCGAGCGATTTTGCTTCAAATGGATGGCGACTGCGGATAATCGTGACCCGCCCGGGCAGGTGCTGATGATGGGTAGTGTGTCGTGGTTTCCTTCGATAGCATTCCACATGCCGAACTTATGAGGTCGGTAGCTCGAAGGGTCGTCGATGGAGCAATGCTGCATCTGATCAAGATGTGGCTGGACACTCCGGTTGAGGAAACCGATGAGCGTGGAAAACAGTGCCGGAGTATGCGCAATCGGGACGAAGGTCGAGGTACTCCACAAGGAGCTCCGATCAGCCCATTGCTCAGCAATCTGTATATGCGCCGGTTTGTGATCGGGTGGAAGAAGCTCGGGCACGAGGAGCGTTGGGAAGCGTTCATCGTGAACTACGCCGATGACCTCGTCATCTGCTGTCGAACTGGAGCGGAGCAAGCCCTAACCACGATGCAGAAGATGATGTCGAGGCTGAAGTTGACGGTGAACGACGCGAAGACGCGGGTCTGCGTTTTGCCGGAAGAGAAGTTTGACTTTCTTGGATACACGTTTGGTCAATGCTACAGCCCTAAAACTGGACGAGCCTATCTTGGCACCGTTCCAGCACGAAAGCGGGTGCATCGCATCTGCGGGGAAATACGCGAAATGACCGGACGGGGTACAACCTCGCTGGATCCAGTGACAACAGTAACGAAGCTCAACCGCACGATGTGTGGATGGGCGAACTACTTTTGTCTAGGACCAGTCAGTACAGCCTATCGTGCTGTAGATAACTACGCAAAGATGAGGCTGCGTCTGTGGTTGCGAACGAAACATAAGCTCTCAGGACGTGCAAACGGGATGTTTCCGGATGCATATCTTTATGGAGCCTTGGGTCTTGTTCGTCTAGACCGACGGACACGCAATTTTCCGTGGGCGAAAGCGTGAGTCTTTTCCGAGAGCCGGATGCGGGAGATCCGCCTGTCCGGTTCGATGAGCGGGATGTGGAAACGGAGCAGGGTGAACCTAGTGAGGCACCGGCAGACGAAAGAGCCGGGAACAGATAGGGGGCACCTAAACCACCGCGCCACATCTCGACTCTACCGCCTAAGCCCCCTCGAGGGTGTAGAGGTAAACACAGGAGGTGTTCCATGGAGATTTGCACAATCGGCATCGATTTAGGGAAGACAGTGTTTCACTTTGTAGGCGTCAACGCACGGGGCGAAGTCGTAGTTCGCAAGAAGTGCTCGCGGATTCAGCTGCTGCGCTTTACGTCGAACGTTCGTGAGTGCCTGATCGGCATGGAGGCCTGCGGAGGATCTCATTTTCTGGGCCGTGCTCTGCGGGAACAAGGCCACGATGTGCGCCTGATGCCGGCACAGTATGTGAAGCCGTACGTGAAGACCAACAAGAACGACTTCATCGATGCCGAAGCGTGTGCCGAGGCTGTCACCCGCCCCACGATGCGCTTTGTGCCGATCAAGACCGATGACCAGCTCGATCTGCAGTCGCTGCACCGAGTGCGCGAGCGGTGGGTTGTGCGCCGCACCGCCGTGATCAACCAGATCCGCGGGATGCTGCTGGAGCGCGGCATCACCATCCGTAAAGGACGCCATCATATTGAGGAGTCTCTACCAAGTATCCTGGAAGACCCGGACAACAAGCTGTCCGGCGCATTACGAGTGCTTCTGACCCAACTGCGGTCGGAGATGCAATATCTGCATGGACAGATCGGTGAAACCGACAAGCTGATCGCGCGCATCTGCGGCGAACTTGAACAGTGCAGACGCCTGGTCGCGATCCCCGGAATCGGACCGATCACTGCAACCGCCACGGTCGCAGCCATCGGCAACGGGGCAGCCTTCAAGAAGGGCCGCGGATTCTCTGCTTGGCTGGGAGTGGTGCCCGGCGAGCACTCCACCGGAGGCAAGCAAAAGCTGACCGGTACCAGCAGACGAGGAAACAAATATCTGCGCAAGCTCTTCGTGCAAGGAGCGCATACCGTGCTACTTCAGAAAACCAAGCAATCTTCGGGCCTGAGTACGTGGCTGGTCAGTCTCACCGCACGCAAGCGCAAGCAGGTGGCAACCGTGGCATTAGCCAATAAGATGGCGCGCATGGCCTGGGCGGTCTTGTACAAAGGAGAAGCCTATCGCCCGCCATCTTTACCACAAGTGATCGCAGCCTGATGGCCTGCACATGACGCCTGGCACAAATGCCAGGCTTGGAAATCGCTTCGCGATTCCCACATTTGCAGCCCACCGGCGACTGCTCTGAGTTTTGAGATTCCTGCCAGATTTGCTGGCGAACCATGAGATGGCACAACGGTCGATCCCGGCGCTCCCGAAAACCTGTAACGGGAAAATGCCTTTAAAGGCAGCGTTACTAAAAAGGACGAGGGCGCAGCGCATTCCATTCAGGCCAGGAGTTCGCTACTCCAACAGAGGCCGGATACATTCGCGCAGACCAATTCTGTCATCCTCATTTTTCGCTTGCAAAACGGCGGCGGACCATACATTCCCGTTTGGCGACCATCCTCTCAGAATGCTCACTACTTGCAGATAGTCACCTGTTCGAGGCTACGAAGACGTAGTACATTGTGAACAACGAAAGCACCGGATTGACTTTTACCGTTCGAGGTCAGAGCAAAGTGGAAACGGACGAGCAGGCAATCGTAGCGTTGATGGACCGGTTCATGGATGCGTGGAACCGGCATGACGCCAAGGCATTCGCGTCAGTTTTCGCTGAGGACGGCGACTTCACGAATTGGCGCGGAACAGGGGCGAGTGGACGATCGAAAATTGAAGAATTCCACGCGCCGATGTTCACGACCATTTTCAAGAACAGTCACCAGACGTATACAACCATCAAGTCCAGGTTCATTCGTCCCGACGTAGCAGCCGTGGATGTCCATTGGGAGATGACGGGTGCGATGGATGCCCAGGGAAACCCACGACCCGATCGTCTGGGTTTGTTGAATTTCGTGATGACAAAGAATGATGGGCAGTGGCAAATCCTGGTGATGCACAACCTGGACTTGACAGCACTTCCAGCGGCGAACTCGGACACTTCCGCAATCAAGAATCGATGAGTACCAGCACACCGTGAATGCTCATCGGAATCGTGAGAATGGTGGGCATCCCTGCATCTGCAGTTTGCGCAATCTTGGAATTCGAAACTCGCAGGCGGCAGATCGCTGGTCTTTCGTGGGATTGGAATTGTTCCTGTCGTATCACCGTCAACCCGGAAGGAACCCCAAAATCGGGTTATTTCCCAGTTGCCGACCACACAACCGGAAAGCCGCAATGGAGCCTGTTCGCCTCCCCGCTGACGCTTATAATTTCGGGGAGCCAATGATCGACGTTCTCTCGGTGATCGGTTGAAAGAGAGGTGTAACTTGCGAATCCGTCATGATGCGGTTTTCGTATCGTGTGTGCTCTTCACGATCGCTTTGGTTTGCCTCATTCCACCACTATGGACTCATGTCCTTGCAGGCTATTGCGGCATTGAGACACTACACGGTATGGATAGGGCATATGCACGCTCAGTTAGCGATGTTGGCAAGCTTTCGCTGGTGCTTGTTATCGTCGGTCTCATCGTTACATGGACGGGATACCTCAACAAAGTTCGCTGGACCTGGTTTGTCATGTTCATCTTAGTGTCTGCCTTGGCAATCCCACTCGGCATATTGCCGTTCATTGTGCACCCCCGATTGGTGGTGGAGACAGTGTCCGATTTGATTCTGGAAGCCACCGGAAAGAAACCGGCAACAACTCCGTGGAACTTGTGGTGGTGGGGCCTCTTTGAGCCAATCTTGATCTTCCTGCCTATGGTGATAGCTCAATTCTTGCCGGTGAAATCATTCTTTTCCCGGCGGACCGGCCCTGCCATCTGATCACGATCTCTGATCGGGGAGTCACCAGAGACTTGGCGGATTCCCTGCACCTGCATAGCTTCTACAAATTGGCATCTGGGTCCCTTGCCGAGATTCCGAGCGTGTAACCGGCAATGCGGAAGTTACCCGGTTTTTGGCCTTCCCAGGGTCTGCCGCGGCTCAAATTCGGGGTTGGGGAAGAGTAGGCGACCACCCGGGCAGGTTCCGTCGATCAGCGCTAAAGTCTGTCACGCCAATTGAGAATCGCTTTGGGGTTGCTGATCTTTCGGTTGGCCTTCGAGATTGACTACCATTACAGTTACAGGGCCAGATCGAAGGCAGGGAATTACGAGCTCCGCTTTATCTGCGGCCGGGCCATCGAAGAACACGGATCGATTTGAGTAAGCTACAGGAAGGAGAGCGACTATGGTCGACGAGATTTCACGCGTTGAGTATTACGTCGTAGCGATACCTCACAAAGCCGGGGAAGCTGCTCGAGTTCTGAACGCTTTCAAAGAGGCAGGAGTGAACTTGACTGGCTTTTTGGGCTACCGGAAGACGGCTCGGAACGCCGAAGTTGTCGTTGCTGTCGATGAGAAGACACAGGGAGTCAGCGCGGCAGGCAAGAAAGTGGGCCTTACCCTTGGCAAGAAGCAGACCGCGTTCATGGTGAAAGGTGAAGATCGTCCCGGTGCACTCGCCGAGCTAGCATGCAAATTGGCAGAAGCCGGGATCAACGTGACCTCGCTGCATGCTCTAGCTGCGGGGTCGGGCCGCTTCGGCGCACTCATCTCAGTGGAGCCGGCCGACGTGCGCAAAGCGGCTAAAGCTTTGGCCAAGGAATGAATTGCCGAAGCGACTTCGCCGTTTTCCTTTGATGTCTTTGAAGCGGGCTAGCTCGCCTCACGAGGGAGTCGTTTTTGCCCGACGGCAACGAATGTTGTTACATCACCCATGCGCTCGTCTGCCACCTGCGTGTGATCCATAGGAAACCAGACCCCTCACCGGCAGGGCGGAACTCACTGGGCAGCGAAGGTTGGGCATAGGTCACGTTAGCCGACCACACTCACAGAACCCTTCGAACCGAGTAGAATTGGTGCGCGCGGAAGCATTCATCTTTAACGAATTGGTCACTTGACATGTGTAGGTCGGCCCGGGCATTCGTGGTGGTCTCGTGAGGGTACTCAAGATCTTCATCGCCTCTGCAATCGCTCTTTATCTGTTGCTTCTGGCAGTTTTCTTCGTGACGCAACGAAGACTGCTTTACTACCCAAGCCGCTCCTATGTGCCGTTGTCAGAAGCCCGCGTGAATGGAGCTTTCCGAGAGGTTTCGGTAAGAACCAGCGATGGCATAGCCCTGAAGACTTGGTACGCTCCCGCGACGAGCAAGCCATTCACGATCGTCTTCTTCCACGGGAATGCCGACTGCCTCTACAATGCCGCGCAGATCGCTGACCCATACATTGCCGAGGGATACGGATTCCTAGTTGCTGAATATCGGGGATACAGCGGATTGCCAGGCAGTCCGACGGAGACCGGTCTGTACAACGACGCACGCGCTTATATGCGTGATTTGATCGCACGGGGCGTCGCGAGCGAGCACATGATCCTATTCGGGCAATCTCTGGGTACCGGGGTGGCAACAGAAATGGCTGAGGAATTCCATGTAGGCGGATTGATGTTACTGGCGCCGTTCCTGTCCCTCCCGAAGTTGGCCAGGGTCCATTTCCCGTATTTTCCTTCGGCGTACCTTGCGCTGGATCACTTTGACAACCAAAGGAAGATCGGCAAGATCCAAACTCCCTTGCTGATCGTCAACGGTGCCAGCGATCAAGTCGTTCCCGCGTCGCAGGGACGTGAACTGTATGCTCTTGCAAATGAACCCAAGGAGTTTCACTCTATTTCCGGTCGAGGCCATAACGACGCGTTTGATGAATTTGCCCCAATCAGCATCGAGTGGATCGCTCGCGTCTGTAATCCGAATTAACAAGGTGTCGTGTTCGAAAGCACGCCCGACGACGATTCGGCATCGGGAAGGATGGGCGACCAACCGCTCATGACTCGAGTGGCGATTCATTAGCCGAACCGAAAGCGACCGATTCGCAGCAAGCGTGGACCCCGGCCGATTCACGAAGAGAAGTAGAGAATCACAGCGCCAATCATGGTCAGGTTGCAGGCCGCGTGCGCCACCATGGATGCAAAAAGCAAGCCGGACCGCATGCGGCAAAAGGTGAAGAGCGCAGCCAGGAGAACGCTGCCCGCCACCATGGCCGCCCCCGCGAGCCAGCGGAAATGGAATCCCCCGGCGTCGTGCGAAAGGGCGACGAGCTGCAAATGAACGATGCCGAAGGCAGCGCCCTGAACAAGCGTGGCGGCGATTCCGTTGAAGCGTTGGGCGAAAGCTTGCTGCATGATTCCACGAAAGAAAATCTCCTCGCCGACTAGCGTAAGAACCAGCGCCGGCACCCCAATCGCGACGAAGATGAGGCCCGGAGGCACTGCGGCGCGCATCTGCTCCAACTGCAGGCCATGATGGACGCTGACGAGCAGGTTGCTGGGCGAGTCATGAGGCGTGGCCCAGCCGAGAGCGAAACATAGCAAGCCGGCGATACCCCCGCCGATCCCGCTCAGCGCCAGAGCCAGCAGCCATTTGCGCGGCTTGCAAAGGCCAATCCCGTGGCGGCCCCGCGCGCTGAGAAAGATCCACGGCAGCGCCCACATCGCCAGCACGTGCAGCAGGAACAGGATCTGGAACTGCGGTGGACCGAAGGCCGCGCATAACCGGGCAGCGGCCAGAACAGCGAAGAGCAGGAGAGATAAGCCCCAGGGCGCGATGCCGAGCCGGCCCCAGAACGGCCGCAAGAAATCCGGGTTTTTACGATCTTCAGGATTCATGGTGTTCGCGTGCTGCGATGGAAACGCTCGTGCACGCTCATGATCCGTCCGCCGGCCTGTTAGCTGGAATCTTCTTTTTGAGCTCGTAAACGGCACCATTGTACGTCTTTCTCGGCGATTGCGGTATTGGATGGTTAACCGGCAATCCAGAAGTGACCGATTCCGGTGCATTCCGTTGCGGGATCTCTGAAGTAGAGTCATGCATTTCCGTAGCAACGTTTGTATTTCTTGCCACTTCCACACGGCATGGCTTCTCAAATTCTCAGAATTTCCGCTTCTTCTTCTCTGATTGTTGTCTTGTGTCTTGTCGCACAGCCTGACGCATCAAATTGGCGTGCCTCTTCGTCGCACCAGCGGTTCACATAAAATCGCGGCTCAGAGAGCGTTGTATGGCCCTTAACGTGACGCACATAGAATCTCAAGCCATGGTCCTTCAGAAGAGGCCATTAACTCCAGCCACCATGAGACGTTCAATTTCTGTAGTTCCGCCAGTCTGTGCTTTAGATGTTCTATGGCGTAAATACAGTTGGATTTAGCCACGGCACAAAATCGCCATCACCAAAAGTTCGCTGACGACGCAAAGCAACCGCAGAACGGCTGGCACAGAGCGCCACCAACTCAGCTTCGTTGCTCGATGCAAACCGACGTTCCGACACCTTGGATATTTTGTGAACGGGCCCCGCCGCCCTAAACCAGCCAGCGAACGCCGCGATGCCGCTCCGATGATCAAAGGAAGCATCGGCAAACACAGTTAGGCAGATGGGCATATGTACACGATATTCTGAAACCGCAGACTTGCTTCCGGCATGTCAATCGACCGTACTTCTGACCGAGCCCAACGCCAGCGCCTGCGCCGTGCCGAGCGAAAGCTCCTGCAGGCGCAAAAGCGCCTTGTTCGGGCCCAGCGCAGCGTCGCCTCATGGACGCAAAAGGTGGCAGATCTCCCGGTACGAGGGATTGCGCGCCATCCAGAAGCCGCGCTCGGCCTGAGGAAGACGCGAAGCCTGAAACCTAAAACCTAGTGAGCATAATGGGCGAAATCACCGACCGCCTGGGGGGGAAGGGCACGAGCCTTGAGGCTGTTCGCCTCGGGCGTCCGTCCCCCCGGGCAGGACCTGCTGTGCGGAATTCCCGCAACGGGCTCCACAGGTTGCACTCACGGGAGGGCGATCATACCGTGGGATGAAGTACTGCAACGGCGTAGGGCAGTTCGAACCATGGCTGGTCCTCAGCAAACAGGACTAGTGCAGGCGATGCCGCTGACTCCGCCGCCGTAGGATGTGGACCCATTGACGCACTACTTCGAGCCGTACATCTCTAAGCTTTGGACTGCAGTGGTGCAACCCGAAATACTGGTAGAAGCCGCGCAGCATCAGCGTAAGTTGCTTCTGCTGATCCTCCTCCATCCCATGCCGACGCTGCCTGAGCCACTCCTTGGATTTGGCCAAGAACTTTCGGCGGCTTTTGATGCACGAATTCCGCACCAAGGCAAACTTGTCTCCTCTTATCTATGCTGTCGACATGCGTAAAACCTAGGAAGTCTAACGTGTCCGGTTCTTTGGCCGGTCTTCCCAAGGTTCCCCCGGCACAAATCGTCCGAAGCGCATGATCCGCGTCTTTTCTTCTGCCAACTCCAACCCCAATTTTCCGAATCGATCCGTCAGGTTCTTTTGGAACTCTTCTGCATCGCGCCGGTATTGGAAATTCACCACGAAGTCATCCGCGAATCTCGTCAAATATGCTTCTCCCTGATACGTCGGGCTGATCTTCTTTTCAAACCAAAGATCAAGAACAAAATGCAGGTAGATATTGGACAAGATCGGACTGATCGGCATCGCCTTGCGGCTGAACCTTCTTCCGTCCGCGTCACAACTCCTCCCACCATGAACCCCCGCGTTCAGCCATTTGCCGATCAGGCGCAGGATTAGCGGTTTGCAATTCCGATAAGCGACGACCTTCGGCAGCCAATCATGCTGGATGTGG
>CAVVUE010000035.1:0-16663 GCA_963751285.1 uncultured Acidobacteriaceae bacterium
GGTTCCGGACTATTCCGGGTGACAGAAGATCCGATCAACGAAAGGCGTGTCAGTACACTCCGCGGCCGGATTTGTTGGTGCAGCCGCCCGGCATAGTTTGGTTACAGATTTTGCAAGAATGCGAGTAACTCGTCGCCTGGGTGGTAGCGGCTAGGCTTCGCCCCGGGCGGTGTTGTCTTCGCCAAGATCTCCTCTTTCATCGCGAGATTCGCTTCGAGGTAGATCTGTGTGGTTTCCACCGACTCGTGCCCCAGCCAGAGAGCGATTACAGCTCGATCGACGCCTGCCTGCAACAGGCCCATGGCCATCGAGTGTCGAAGGACGTGCGGGGTAACGTGCTTTTTCTGGAGTGACGGACAAGACTTGCGAGCAAGGGTCACATGTTTCGCCAACAGGTCTGCAACACTGTCTGAGCTGAGGCGGCCGCCAGCGGCGTTGGGAAATAACATTTCGGTGCGGTGTTTTGGCGGCTCATGTAGCCAAGCCGTCAGCACCGCTACGGTTGTCTTGGCAAGTGGCGTACATCTCTCTTTGCGTCCCTTTCCTACACAGCGCACGTGTGCTCCAGTGCCCAATGTCACGTCATGGCGCAGCAGGCCGGTCAACTCCGATAAGCGCAGACCGGTTTGGACCGCCACCAGAATCAGGGCATGATCGCGGCGACCAAACCAGGTGTGTTGATCGGGAGCTGCGAGCAGGGCATCGATTTCAGGACGACTCAGGAAGTGGACTAAGGCGCGAGTGTGGCGCTTGCCCGGTATAGCCAAGACGCGCTGAATCTGAGCGGCATGGGAGGGCTCTTCGTAGGCGGCATAGTGAAAGAAGGAGCGGATCGCCGTCAAGCGTAGGTTGCGACTTCGAACTGAAATTCCGCGGCCCTTCTCCAGATCGCTCAGAAAAGCAGCGACCATCGGCGCATCAATCTCTTCGAAATCCAGACGAGCAGGCGGCTTATGCAGACGCTGGTGTGCGAACTGCAGCAGCAAACGAAATGTATCCCTGTAGGAACTGATGGTGTGAGGACTTGCCTGGCGTTGATTCATCAGGCGCTGCGTGAAGAAGCTTTCGAGCAACCCCGCCAATGTGGCTGTAGATCTCATGATTGCTTCTCCCAGTAATCTTCGAAACGCTTGACGACCAAACCCATCAACTCGGGACAGCCAGTCAAGTACCAGTAGGTATCGGCTACATGTGCGTGCCCCAGGTATGTCGACAGAATCGGCAAGCGGCGCTCGATGTCTTGACCGGACCGATACCAACGGATCAGTGTCTCCACTGCGAAGCGGTGGCGGAAGTCGTGAAGACGTGGCCCATGACTTTCAGATGGGCCACGCAACCCGATATGCCGGGACAGCAAATAAAACGTGCGCCGGATCTCGGCACCGTCCAACCGGGTTCCCCGGCTGGATACGAAAAATGTATCCGGGTGCTGAGCCAAGAAACGATCACGCCGTGATGCATAATCTGAAAGCACGACGCGGGTAGACGGATGAATCGGCACCAGCCGAGACTTACCAAACTTCGTTCCTCGGATGGTGAGGATGCCTTCCCGTAGATCTACGTCTTCGGTCTTCAGGTTGCGCGCCTCGCTGATGCGAAGGCCCGTGACCGTCAGTAGTCCGAGGAGGCAGTAATAGGTTGGTCCCCGGAGACCGTGGGCCGACGGCAGCTGCCTTGCAGCCTGAAGCAGCTTCCAGATCTCACCGTTGCTGTACAAATACGGATGCGCTCGTCCTGGCCGATGAGGCAGCAAGCCACACGGTGGGATCTCGGTGAGTGAATCATGGGCGCTCCAATGACGAGCGAAGCCACGTACGAAGGTGAGCCGCCTGGCCCATTCCGCCGGGCGCGCGGTCTTGTCCTGTTGTGCCCATTCCATCGCCAGGGAAATCGTAATGCGTGTAGCGCGCCGTTGTTCGAGAAAAGAAGCGAACCTTATCAATCCGACCTTGGCTTCCCGCAGTTTAAATCCCAAACTGCAGCGCATATCGACATAGTCCTCAACTGCCTTACGCCACGAGGTCACTGTGCACCTCCTGGCCAGGGCAAAGCCAACGTCGCAAGAGAAACCAAATCCACCTTCGCGTAAATAGCCGTAGTCTGCGGACTGCGATGTCGGAGAAGCTCACCGATTTCTGACAATGTCGCTCCCTGCCGCAGCATCTGTGAAGCAAGGCCGTGACGAAACTGATGGGCTCCCTTTCGGGGAGCATCAATCCCTGCCCGTTCCAGCGCGTGCTTCACAATGCAGGCTATTGCGCTTTCGCTCCTAAAGGTTCCTGCGGGTGCTCTCGACCGAAGAAACACACATCTGCTCTCAGCTGTGGGCCTCGCGTTTCGTAAGTAGTCAGCGATGGCCTCGCCGACGTCGACCGGCAGTGGCAGTTGAGAATAACGGGACGCCTTCCCACGGACCATAATTAACCCCTCTTGCCAATCCAGATCTCCCAGCGTGAGTGCCTTAATCTCGCCGGCACGCAGACCCAGGCGCGCCAGGATCAAGAGAATCGCATAGTCACGACGGCCTACAGCCGTTTTTCGATCGATGGAAGACAGCAGGAGTTCAACCTGGTCAGCCGGAATGGCGCGAGGAATGGTCGACAGCTTCCAGTTGGCAATGGCCGGCACACATGCGGCAAGATCCTTGTCGATATCTCCCCGATAGCGCAGGAATCTAAAAAATGATCTCAGAGCCGTAGTCATCATCTGGACTCGCTTGCTCTGAATGGTGGCGGCGCGACGCCGCACGAATCCTGTAACATCCGCCGCACGCAGAGAGGACAGGTCGACTGACCTGTTGCCGAAGCGCTCCTTCAGAAACTCGCGGACGAAGATCAGGTAACAAAACTGCGTTCTGGACGAGAGTGCCCGCTCCTCTTGCAGATAGAGACCAAACTCAGCTTGCAGTCGTTCGACAGGTGTCGTCGCTGGTCGCACTGGCTCCGGAACAATCCGCTCTCGAACCAATAGCCTCATCACCCGCTTCAAAGCCGAAACATCGCACCTTGTCAGATGTCGACGTCGCGCTCGCGCACGAAGAAACGGCTCAAACAGCTCTGAAGTGACTTCCTGAGCGCCAAGCCGATGTCTTGCCAACCATCGGTCGAAATCGGCAACCACGCGGACCTGCACTTCTCTTGTCTGCTGTGCGTAGCCCTCTCTACACATCTCTGTGGCATAGGAATCGAAATACGGACCCAACGGTCCGCGCAGCTTGCACAGGTGGTGTTCCTTAAAAACTTGTTCCATCGGTGTTCTCCTTCCAGGCAAGCCTCTCAGAAGACACCGCCGGACTATGCCGGGAAACTTGACCTCAAACTAACGTCTAAATGCCGCGAAAATGCACTCACCCGGAATAGTCCGGAACCCGGCATAGTGCCTGAGCACATGCAAGCCAAACGGACGTTTGTCGTCCGGTTTGATGATTCCAGCTCGAGCGGCCGCAGCCCTGATGTAGTCCTTCGTCAGAATGCTACCGCTCCTCGGTGTACGACCCTTGTTCCGGTAGGAAGGAAACACCCAGTCCTCGTCCCGGCTGTAGACTGACTCTCGTCTCCAAGCCTCAAGATGTTCAGCTAGAGCTGGAATGCAGGCCACGGGAGCCTTGCTGGCTTTGGACTTGGGCTTGCCCTCCCTGTCCATCGACCAACTCCGGCGCACATTGATCAATTTGCGATCAGGCTCGATGTCCCCCCACTTCAGCCCTAGAGCCTCGCTGCACCGCAGGCCAGTACAGGTGACCAGCAGAAGCAGAGTACTTTCAGGTTGATGAAGCTGTTCCAGAATGGCCTGAGCTTCCCGAGGTGTGACAACGATTGATTTGTAGTCAGTTTCCGCAGACCACTCTGCCTCTTCAACGGGATTGTTTTTGAAAATCATCTTCCGGTGAATGGCAAAGTTGAACACCCGACCCATCAACTGCTTGATGTGGCCGACTGTTTTGTTGGCAAGGTTGTACTCTCGCTGAAGGTCCAGCATCCAGTCTTCGATCTGCCAAGTCTCAATGCGGGTGGCTATCTCCTTGTCCCAACGAGGGCGGATGTACCGTTGCAGGAACTTCCTGTAGCCAATAACAGTTGTGTGACTAAGCTTTGTCTGTCCATCAAACAGAACCTTCTCCCAATACAGGCTCGACATCGCCCCAAACGTTACGTTGGGCCCTCATATCCTGGCTTGTTGATTCGAGTTTGCAGGTCCAGCTCATGAACCTTCTTCCATGCACTGGTTTCTGATGGGCACTCGCGGACTGTCGCTAAAACATAGTTCTTCTCCACGCGACGACCATCGGCGCGGTCAGCGTAATAGCGAAAAACCCACACATGCCCACTCCTGCGACTTTCTCGCTTAAGGCAGCCCTTTTGGTATCGTTCGCGAGCCATTCTTATCGTCCCGTCTCGGCGTCCCCCGACCGCCGACTCTGGTCAGTTCTACGGCCAAGGGGCGCAGCAGAGCTACCCTTCCTGTCTTCCAAACATTTATCAAGTTCGGACAGACGGAACCGCCACTCGTGTCGCTTGCGGCCAAGGGCCAGAGGGTAGGTCGGGAGGTCGCCGCTACGCGCAAGATCGAGCAAGCGACGCCTGGAGATGGCAAGGTGTGCGGCGGCGGTTTCGGCGGATACAAATGGCTCGCCCATCGTGACCACCTTTTTCTGATCGGTCTCGAGCACATATGTAGCCAACTCTGGACGATGCAAAGCAATGTCAGAGTTGGTCCACTTAGCGAGTTAGACACACGTGTCGTGTGCCGCTTGCCTGCGGAGTCGAGATGTCTTGGAGGTGATGACCAACCCGGCTTGGTTTCCCTGGTGCTACGGGTCACTCTGGGGTGGTCTGATGGCCCATTTGTTGTCTTGAAGCAGCCATAACCGCGGGACTACGCCCAGTTTACCGGTGCTGCCAAGAGTCGGACTGCGTGCTTCTGCTACAAATACATCCGTTCGGCAGCTGCCGTCAATGGCTCCCTCGAAGAAGCCTCCCCGGGAGAGCTGTCTCCAGAGGTATCGATTCTCGGCAGATAGCCATTACACGCACTCAACCCTGACGCCGGCTCGGGCCATCTTGTTGTTAGCCGTGTTACGACGTGCTTGGGTGTATGAAGTGTTGACGGGAACTCAGATTACGTCCTATCTGTAGATTTAGGCGGACGTCATCGAATAACCGCAGAGTGATTCGATAACTGGTTAAAGCCTGAGTAAGTGGCCCTTTCACAAAGCCACTCAATAACTTCCCAACATATTCGGGGCGGGATTCCACTCGCGAGAAGCAGGAAACCGGAGCGCCGTATCCGTGGTGATCGCAAGGAGAACGTGAGTGAAGACAGGCACAGGCAAAAATGCACAGCTGAGGGGCTATTGGCGCGTGACAACTATCGCTTTCCAGGCAAGGTGCTCTCCGACAAAGGTTCGCTACGCAATCGAAAGGGGAGAGCTCATCCCGGCAGTGCTCCCCGGCAAGACCACGCGAATCCCTACTTCACAGGCAAAAGCATGGGCTGAGCATGAACGCAGCGCTAAAGCCGAGGGGCAGGCTAGGAGGCAGCAGAGACGGATTACTAGATCTTCGCGATGACCATTGCTCAACAGATTTGCGAAGGGAGGATAGCACGTGACGGTTGCAGGACACATGTATTTCTGCGTGACATTAACAAACAACAAATTGGAATTGGAGCCTATATGGAAAACAACGAACCTACTATCACCGTGGCGGAAGCACACGAGAAGTTCAAGCACTTGATTTCAGGTGCCATGTTGCAGGCAGACCTGCTGGATTACTCTGGTTTGCTCTTGCTTATCGCCGTCGCCAATGCAGCTCGCGCGGCATTGGTATTTAGCGGTGAAGACTCGTTCTTCTTGAAACCCGCTGAAGAGTTGTTCCGCGAAACCAAGACCACACCTGACGAAAAAGCTGTGCGCTCGTTCATTTTCGTGCCAGCAGAAGAGTCTCTTGTTGCCAACGATGCCGCATAACCGAACCGGAGGTGAACCGATGACAGAACGCGAAGATAAGCAAATCATACCCAGCAGCGAATCGGCAGAAGCACGCAAGCTGCGTCTGGAGCCGCATATCGACTTTGTGCAGCGATTCCTGCAGACCGTATGGACGAAGCATCACAATCCTGCCCAGGTCATTGAGGCATTCCTAGCCATGTACGACGCTGCGAATGCTTACGAGGATGACAGTCTCGGCGATGCCCTCACGGGGATGCGCCGAGAGCTGGAAACCTTGCTGTTCGGGAATGAGGAGATCGAGTAATGACCAAGAAGAAGCCGACGACGGTAGAACGGGCAACCGTCACTAACGCAATGGCGCTTCCTTTTACACGTTCGGAGCCAGGAACGCGCGAAGCGCGGAGAAATACTTTGAGCAGGCAACTGCTGCGTTTCGCTCCGTCGCTGAAGTATCGGACGACAAAACTACGGTCGTGCAGATGGTCGCATTTTCCGATCCATCGTCGCAGTTGCCCGAATATCTTGAAATGCTCGAAAATGTCGGCCTAAGTGAGAAAAAAGCGTCGAGGTTTGCAAACACGAAGGACGGGCGCATTTGGAGAAGCGTTCCGAATCGAAAGTGGTATGCGAGCCAAAGCGAGCAATCGGGAAGCGGCAGTGAAGTTGTACTTTTTCATCGAAAGAAGCGCCGATAATGAGCGCATTGATCTGCGACCATTAATTTCTCGTCGGGCTTCAGGGGGGACTCGTTTTTGTGGCTCAAACCAAATCACTGACTTCAAAAGAAGCGAAGACCGCTCTTGCTTTACTCGGTAGCACATACCTTAGCGAATCGTGGAAGATAGTTGCCGAAAAATTGGATGTATTCGACGGTACCCATCTGATCACGCTGTTGGAAGCTGCACACGAGCGAGGTAGACAGGTTGGAAGTTCAGAAATGTCAGCACAGTTGCAGAAATTGGGGAAGCAACTTGGCAAGCAGATCCAAGTGATTGAAGCGGTTACAGGCACCAAAACCCGTAAAAAAAGACGCAAAAGAAAATTGCGCTAAGGGACACGCAACCTCCTGTATCGGTTGAAGAGGGTCACGAGCTGCTTTGCCTGTTCGCTCAAGAGCTTGCAGGCCCCGGAAATCTACCCAAAAGAGTGGCTCAGGTGCGCCGCCCTTTTCGCGATGGCTAAACGGTTTGGCGTAGAATTCTTCCAAGATCTGTACCATTGCACCGAGGCGATCCGTACCCGAGATCGAGCGTCGACTCAGGGATCATGCGGTTTACGTCGAGCCCTCTACAAGTCATGCGTTCGGAGGTGACTAAATGCCCAGGGCCAAAATCATTTCGTTCATAAACTACAAAGGTGGTGTCGCGAAGACTACAACCACCTATCACGTGGGCTGCTCTCTCGCCCAGCACTTCAACAAGAAGGTATTGCTTGTCGATATCGATCCGCAGACGAATCTCACGTTTTTGTGCGCTCCTATCGAGAAATGGAAAGAGTTTAAAAGGAGGACCGGAACTATAGCGACAATGTATCAGCGATATTTGGATAAGAAGCCAATTGACACGAAGCGCCACATCTGGCGGTCACCCATCCAGTTCAATCAGAAGCGGATTCAAAACCTGGATTTAATTCCATGCGATATAGATCTCCTGGGGGAAGACCTTAGCAGCGGACAGGTCACGGGCTCGTTTCCAAACCTAGAATTGCTTAGGCGACAAGCGACGCAATATCTCCGTGATCGCCTCTTCATGAAGAAAGCTCTAAAGGAGATCGAAGACGACTACGATTACGTATTGATCGATTGTCCACCGAATCTCTATTTAATGACGCAGAACGCACTTGCAGCGAGCAAATGGTACGTCGTTACCGCTATACCCGATCATCTTTCCACGATAGGCCTTCAAATTCTGGACCAGAAAGTGACGCGAATCGGCGAATTTCTGAAATCGGCCCAAATCTTTGCTGGAGAGTCTGGTGCGCCATTGAAAGTTGCTCAAAGAGGGGGGATAATCTTCGTGCGTGTCCGCATCGGCGGAAGCGTTCTAACGAATGTCCATGCGGACAAGATGTCAGAGGTCAATCGACTCGTAGGTCAAGGAGTCTGTTTCAACGACCACACAACCGAGCTAATCGGATACAGCGAAGCAGCAGAAGGTCTTGCTCCTATCTGGATGCTAAACACACCGAATGCGCAACGAGCTGCCGCGAAGCGCGAATACGAAGACATCACACAAGAGTTTATGAAAAGGTTTTGAACTATGGGGAAAGCAAAAGACTTCTTTGAGGTCTCCAAATTCACCAAGGCGCTCGCCAAATTGTTGGATTCTCTACCCTCTGATTCCGAAAAGCGAGAACTTGATGCGCATTTTGTGCGTATCGTCGAATTCTTGTCCGAACTCAGGACGAGATTAGAATTGCTGCCGAGCCGGGAGGACGCTGAGAGTACGAGTCGATCGCTGAAAGCCGTCGATGATCTGATCGCGCGATCTGAATTGAATGGTGGATTGCGCGCAGTTCTCGGACTGAAGCCGCCATCTATTCCGAAAAGAAAGCCTGTAGTGTTAAACGATTTGGACTCGGCACGCGCTCGGACACAGATTACGGAGCTTGAATTGTTGCCGATAGACGAGATAAGACGGACACTCAATGACGAGAATCGATACTCGGCACGCGATTTGCAAGCAGTAGCTAGGCATATGGGCATAAGAACGAGAGACCAAACTGGTCGAGGAACGCTTGTCCAACAGATTGCAACGAAAATCTCAAACTTTCGAGGCTATCAAGATTTGGGGAAGGTCGGGAACAGCCTTTTAGAAAAAGGCGAGAATTCACAACCCGAATCCGGAAAATCAGAAAAGTAATTGGCACCACGCCAGGAGAAGAGTCTGAGCAACGTAAGAGAGAAATGAGCTGGGAATACTCCAAATTCGAGGCACATTGCCCGAGCTGCAGACGCCAAGGAATTCCACCGGGATATGGCCGCAAATTATTAAGTTTCCGCTCACTTCACAGCGCAGGCTAAAGCCCTTTGAAGCCACTGCTCTTTCGGCGATTTTCGGATGGGGTTTTCCGCTCACTCAGTCGCAGCATGTCTCGAGCCACTGCACTCGCGATCGGTACGCTCTGCCCGACGAACTCCATTGATACGGAGACGATTTCGCCAACACCCTTCACCGGCCCTTGGGATGTTACTCAACTGTAGAGTCGAGATGTGGCGCGGTGGGTTAGGTCTGGCCTATCTGTTCCCGGCTCTTTCGTCTGCCGGTGCCTCATTATCCGGACCATACTCCGTTTCCACATCCCGCTCATCGAACCGGACATGCGGTTTTCCCGCATCCGGCTCCCGGAGGAAGCTTCACGGTTTCGCTCACGAAAAGCTGCGCTTCCGCTGAGTAAGCCGGACAAGTCCAAACGTGTCGTACAGACTTTCCGGAGGAAATCTCCTGAACGCCGGCCACGTCACTTTATGTTTGGTGCACAGCCACTGACGCAGCCGTTTACAGGCATGTTGTTCAATTGCCCGATAAGCTTTACTGGCTGAACCCAGACAGAAGTAATTCGCCCAACCATTCATCATCTGATTGAGTTTCGTTACAACGTACTTGTGGTCCAGCAGGGTCCTGTTGCGTCTGGTTTCGTCACTGATCGCCCGACAGATGCGGATAACCCGCTTCTTTGACGGGGCCGAACCCAGATGTGCGCGGCCCGTCTGAGGCGAGTAGTAACGACCAAACGTGTACCCTAGAAAATCGAACTTCTCTTCCGGCAGCTTCGCGACCCGCGTCTTGGTTTCATTCACCGTCAGTTTCAGCTTTGTCATCATGACCTGCATCGCAGCCAGAGCTTCTTCCGCCCTGCTCCGGCAACAGATCACGAGGTCATCGGCATAGTTGACGATGCACGCTCCAAGACGCTTCTCGTGCCCCAGCTTCTTCCATCCAAGCACGAACCGGCGCATGTAAAGATTGCTGAGCAGCGGGCTGATCGGAGATCCCTGTGGGGATCCTCGACCTTCATCCCGATTGCGCGTACTCCGATGCTTCCTCCCACGCTCATCCGTCTCTTCGACAGGCGCCTTGAGCCACATCTTGACCAGATGAAGCATTGCGCCATCGACTACACGGCGAGCCATCGACTTTAAAAGCTCGGCATGGGGAAGAAGATCGAAATAGCTGGCAAGATCCGCATCAACGATCTCTCGATGCCCAGTGTTGATCAGCTTGAAGACGCGTCTTGCTGCGTCCAGTGCGCTGCGGCCGCGCCGATAGGCGTACTGCTCTGGTGGCAGATCGGCCTCGAAAATAGGATCGAGAACCAGTACCGCCGCCATCATCACCGCGCGATCGCGGATGGTGGGTACCCCTAACGGACGCTGCTTCCCCCCGGGCTTCGGGATATACACCCGCCGCACAGGAAGAGGTCGATAGGTTTGACTTTTCAGCTCTTGCATCAGTTCGTCCAACCATCGCTCCACACCATACGCTTCGATGTCCTCGAACGTCTGATCGTCTACTCCTGCTGCTCCGCCATGGGTCTTGCAGCACTTGTAGGCAAAACTCAGAACGTCCTTCCGGTACACCTTGTCGTACAGCGCATAGAAGCGAAAGTCAGGCGATTTCTTCGCTTTGTCGTGCAACGCTGTCTGTAACTTCTGAACGCTTTCCGGAGTTGCTAGGCTCATCGCCAATCCCTCTGTCTTCGTCACTTCTCGCGTTTGCTTCCAACTAAGGTCCCTTCCCTCCCCCGGCATTACCCGGCTTCATCGGTACTACGGACCTCCCCGCCACCCCACACGGCCCGACCTGGCTCTCGCGAGTTGCCGGTTGATCCCAACTATGGATCACCGCTGGGGCTTCCCGTGTTGCGTCTGGTCCACGTTTTCGTACATGCCGTCGCCAATACCCCGGCAGGACTGATGTGACTGATTCGCTCGTATTCTCCCATCAGCGTCGGCCTTCCCTCGATTACTGGCGGGTCGGCTCCTGCATCCCCGGTTTCGGGGCCTGCTCAGCGTTTACCTCCATTACGGCCTGCATGATCGCCAAGTCGCCTACGCGACCCTCTACACCAAAGGCTCCAGCAGATTCGTTGCCTCCTCTGCTCCTTCGATTGCTACCGGGTGGAGCGATCCAGTTCCCGGGTGGGATTTGCACCCACTGTGGTCCAGCGCCTTTCACGGCGCACAGTAATTTCCGGTTAAAACCGAATTCTTGCGCATTTTGAAGAGTATTTAGAGCCGGATGTGTCGCCGGATCAGAAGCCGGAGGCCCAGGCGGCGGGCGAGCAGTAGAGGGTCTTCAGACCTCGTGCCGGTCGAAGATGTCGTTCTTTCTCGCGTTTCGGGCAGCGGGTGGACTCGACGCAACAGACAAGCAGTACGGCCACCTCCACCGTGACCAGCGCGGCCAGAATGCTTCCGTTCACCACAAGCCAATGCGAAAGATACGGCATCTTCAGTCACCTGCTCCAGTAGGTATAATTCTCTGCCCGCGACTTTGGAGAGTCTGTATCGCATTGCTCAAATTCTGGAGGATCGTGCCGTTCTACATGGCGACGCATCTCATCATGCGCGACCCGTACCTTCATGACATCGTGCTATGGGAGTTCCCGCCCATCGGAGCTCGAACTGCGTTTCGCGATGCCGGCATAGCTCGCTCTTCGAACGCGGATTTCAGGCTGGCAGTCTTAATTGAAAAAGATAATTACAATTTAGATCGGTGAGTTCTTTATCGGCGGATGTGAGACAATTCGGCGCATGAAATCCAAGATTGCTTCGGTCACCCTTCTGCTCGCTCTCGGTGGGTGCCGGGTCCCTCCGGCCGTTCCAATTCCAGCAGACATCGAAGCCTCAGAGAAAGGGTCCACCGCATACCTGAAGACCCTGACTAACGAGCAGCGCCAGAGCTACGACGATCAAAAGGCTGCTTACCTCAAAGGCTTGAAGGACAACCCTGCGGGCACCAAGAAGGAGTATGCATTTTACGTTCTTGAATCCCAGAAAACACTTGGAACTCTGGGGTACGGGACACTGTTCACAGGAAGTGTCGATCGAAGAACGCAGGATGCGCTGTCCCGCTACCAAAAGAGCAAGGGCATCTTTCAGAGTGGCAATGTCGACGTAGTGACATCGTTTGCGCTGTCTCAAGACGAGATGCTCTTAGACAAGAGGATCGTTACGCCTGGGGGCTTCTTCTATTTCGCGCAGTTTTGGAATGGATACTTCTCCGCCGACGGAGCATGGGACTATCAGAACAAGGGCGACAACAGCGTACAAGCCAGCCATATTGAGTGCAACCCAAAGTCTCGCTTATGTACGGAGTCGGACGCCGTTTTGAGTTTTGGTACCGCACTCGCGGTTACGACAAAGGATTACAACATCACCAAATGGGATGACTATCGAATCTTGGCAGAGCTCACGAATCCGCCCTGTGAAAGAGACCAAATGGAGATTGTCCGTGATGCACAGAAGGTCACGCTTCACGTGATCTCCATCGATAAAGACAACCCCCATTGCAAGGAGCTCATGGGGGGCGCAACCGTCATCGATGCTCACCTCATCGACATGAGGGACCTCGGCGCGCAGCGAACGGCTGACCTTGCAAAGAAGCGTGAAGCGTTGTTCCAGTACTCAGAGTCAGCAAAGAAGATCATGGAGGCATGGAAGTAGGAGGGACTAAATGACGGCTGAGATTGATCAAGAACGGAGACCCCAAAGCTTATTAGAAATTGCGCCATGCTTTCTTTACTTCTACTCATAGCCCTTCCTGGGATCGCTTCGGCTCAGACTGACCAAGAATTGAATGCCAAAGCCATAGCGGCGGATGTCGAAAACCGTATCGAGGCATGCCCCAGACGCGAAGGCGTTGCCGCATTTGACCGGGGACATCATAAACAGGTTTACCGACCGGAA
Organism: uncultured Acidobacteriaceae bacterium; assembly: GCA_963751285.1. Lineage (GTDB taxonomy): Bacteria > Acidobacteriota > Terriglobia > Terriglobales > Acidobacteriaceae > Telmatobacter. The sequence continues at coordinate 12,861 of CAVVUE010000035.1, forward strand.
GTTGGCGGTGATGGGCAGCACGCTTGCAGGGAACTGGCTCGCAATGGCATCGCGCACGCGGCAGTACATATCGAGGTCGGCACGGCGAAATCTATATATCGATTGCTTGGGATCGCCGACGAGGAACAATTGCGGGCTCGCAGCCGGCGGTCGATCCAATCACCGTCAGCATCCTCCCCGCAGAGAAGAAAAAGGATCTCGCAATGAGTCGGATCGGTGTCCTGAAACTCATCTACCAGAATGTGGCGGTACCTCTGCGAGAGCGCCGCACGGACCTCCGGACTGCTGCGCAACAGGTCACCTAGCACACCCGTGAAGGACAGGTCTCGTTCGGTGTTAACGGGGCGTGGACACAAAAAAGAGCCGCTCTTAGGTAGCACTCTTCTTCCTGGCCCCTTGCTCGGAAACGGGCGTCGCCAAACAGTTGCACCGCTCGGCGTGCAGCTTTGCTGCCTCGGCATCGTGATGAATTGCAAGTTGGTTGTGTCCGTGGGCCAGGTATGCGTGGTGCGCAGCCTTTTCGCGCTCCTCCGCCTTGTCGTATTTCGCTGCCTCTTTGAAATGGTAGGCTGCCTGCTCATGGTGACGGGCAGCGTGATGGTAATGTTCCCAAGTCTTCGACATGCGATTCTCCTTCGTGAGATCTGGCTCTTGAGCTTTCTACCGGAATTTCCATTTTGCCTTACCGGCCACGAGAGAATATACCGCCCAGCGCCTTGCTCGCCATCTTTTCGGATTCGGTCCAACGCCAGAGCCGGAGCGTACCCGGCAGGACCGCTACTGGGACCAAAAGCCATGATTTGCCGCATTGCGGGCCACTCTCTCAGACACCTCTCCTTCAACTCCCTTCGTCGTCCAGATTGGTTTCGTCTGGCCGCCACGCCTATCCTGCTGCCAGCGGTAAACTGGCGAAAAATGGCTCCCGTCGCGACCGTCCGGGTAGAGTTAACAGGTCTGAGCAAAAGTGTGCTTCCAAACATCAAGCCAGCGAGGACCTGGTTCTTGGAAAGCGGGCCATCAGATCACAACGGAAGCAGAACCGCCGGCAACCTCCACCGGATGCGGAGGGCACGGCTTGCCAACCTGACACTGTTCCTGGCGGCGCTCTTTCTGCCCGTCAGGCCGATGTGGTCCGGGCAGAGTGAGAGCCCCAAGCCCTCGCTGGGGCTGCCGGAATCCCCTCAAACGCAACCCCCGGCCCACGCCAGCGCCCCGGCATCTGGGCCCTGCCAAACCCGAGCTGGCGCCAGTTCCGGCGCCAAATCCACGGCAATCGCAACGGGGACAATTCCCGGCTCCGGCAATGCGCCGGCGGGCGCCAACCCCCAGCCAGGTGCTCAACCCGTTCCGGCGCCCTGCCCGCCAAAGCCGGAGATCAACTGGTATGAACGCTTCACCAATGGACCGCAGGTAAAGCCGATGACGCCGAAAGAAAAGAGGTGGCTGGCGGTACGCAATGTTATGGACCCGTTCAATGCCATCACGATTCTGGGCGACGCCGGCATCGCCGTGGGATCTAACGCCTACTCCCCCTACGGACCTGGAATGCCTGGCTTCGGGCGCTACGTGGGAGTCAGTTATGCCCAGGATATGACCGGCGAATTCTTCGGCACATTCCTGATCCCGACCATTGTCCACCAGGGCCCGCACTACCATCGCATGCCCGACGCCTCCATTCCGCGCCGGGCAGCTCATGCCATCCTCCAGGTGGTGTGGACGAAGGGCGACAACGGCAAGGACATGATGAACTACGCCAACCTGGTGGGCTTTGCCTTCGACGATGAGATCGGCAACTTTTACGTTCCGGGCCAGCAGACCAACCTGCCCGCCAGCGCGGTGCGCTACGGCATCGCGGTGGCAAGCGCGCCCATCGAGAACTTCATCACCGAGTTCCTGCCCGACGTGGCCCGCCGCATCCACGTCCGGGTCGTCGTCTTCCAGCGAATCATCAACCAAGTGGCCAAAGCCGGCGGGCCTGGACAGCCGTAAGGAGTGACTCATGGCCTCTTCAGCTTCTGTTGACGCGGCGATAAGCAGAGTTTGACTTGCGAAATCTCCCTTAGAATCGACAGATCTCCGAGAAACCGGGAAACTGGTATCTGTTCTCCGCGACCAGCCCTGCGCTGATCGATTCGGGAACTGAAATCCGAGTTCCGGTCGGATTGTTTGAATGTTAAGCGGTGGAATGGGCGTCCCCAAAAGGAACGAGATGAACATGCGGCAGCGATACTGGTGATGCTGGCGCCTGCGGCAGTTACAGCCCGTTTTGACACTGGTGTATTGGAACCCGTTGTTAAGCGTGGGTCCGAGGGCACGTAAGGGTCAGTGGTGACGTCTGCCCCGGCAGCGATCCCGTTCAGGAGTTTGCATTCTTCGTAACCTCGGGCCGCAGGCGCCAGTGGAGAGGGGGATGCATGAGATCGTCAGAAAAGCCTAGAAGGAAGACAGCTGCTCGTATGCTTCCGGTGCTGCATCCGGATGCTGCAGGGATCGACATCGGTGCCGAAGAGATTTACGTTGCGGTTCCACCGGATCGGGCGGAGCACTCCGTGAGGTCCTTCGGAACATTTACGCGTGACCTGCAGGATCTGTGCGACTGGCTTGGCAGCTGCAAGGTTCGAACTGTCGCGATGGAGTCGACGGGAGTCTATTGGATCGCGTTGTTTCAGCTGCTCGAGACTCGCGGCTTCGAAGTGTTCCTCGTTAATGCGAGTCATGTCAAGAACGTCCCAGGCCGGAAGAGTGACGTCTCTGATTGTCAGTGGATTCAGTATTTGCATTCGGTTGGCTTGCTGAAGGCCAGCTTCCGTCCGAGCGATGAGATATGCGTTTTGCGATCGCTGTGGCGACATCGAGAGGGTCTGCTTCAGATGGCGTCCCAGCACACTCAGCAGATGCAAAAGGCGCTGACGCAAATGAACCTGCAAGTCCACCACGTACTGAGTGACATTACTGGAGTGAGTGGAATTGCAATTCTCGATGCGATACTTGCAGGCGAGCGGGATCCCGTACGCCTGGCGGCTCTTTGCAACCGCCGCGTGCGCAGCTCTCGCGATATTGTAGCTAAATCGTTGGAGGGAGATTACCGCTCAGAACATCTCTTTACGTTGCGGCAGTCTCTGGCCGCATACAGGTTTTACAGAGGCCTGATGGCAGACGCAGACAAGGAAATCGAGAAATATCTGCGTGCTATGTCTGCGTCGGCGGATGCCCAACCAAAGCGGCCTTCAGGGACGAAGAAGCGTATATACCAGCGGGCAGGCAACGAGCCGGCATTTGATCTGAAGTCCGAGCTGTATCGAATCGCCGGAGTGGACCTTACCGATGTACCTGGACTCAGCACCCTGACGGCACACACGATCATCATGGAAATCGGGCCTGATGTTTCGCGCTTCAGAAGTGCGTCTGCGTTTGCGTCTTGGCTGGGACTGTGCCCGGAAAGGAAGGTCAGCGGAGGCAAGGTCCTCCATTCACAAACGAGGCACGTAAAGAACAGGGCCGCCATCGCTCTCCGTCTTGGAGCACAGTGCCTGTATCATGCGAAGAATCATCTCGGCGAATTCTATCGAAAAGCAAAATGGAGATTGGGGGCACGCGCCGCCGTAACCGCCACGGCTCACAAGCTCGCGCGTATCGTCTACCATCTTCTCGCAACGAAGCAGCCCTACACGGAAGAGGTATTCCAAAAGGCCGATACACAAGCAAGAACCCGCGCTGAAAATAGACTTCGACAACAAGCGGCAGCCCTGGGCTTCCGCCTATCACCTGCAATAAATACAACAACACGTTAGTGAGGTGTTCAT
>CAVVUE010000036.1:0-45131 GCA_963751285.1 uncultured Acidobacteriaceae bacterium
ACGCCTAAACCGCATTTTTCACAGATCCCCCACTCACACGGCAGAAACCGAACCCATCCCCGGCGACCCCGGCCCCTGCGGCGCATTGCCTCCAGTCGACATCGGTTGCGCATGCCCGCACCACGAGCAGAACGGTTGGAAGCTTGGAATCGTCCGCCCGCAGCCCGCACAAGCTGCCCCGATCGGCTGGCGCATCACAAAATAGAGCAGAAATCCCAGCAGGTTAGGAAACAGGATGACGACCAGCAGCCAAAGCACCGGCCGCATCGCTCGCCGCTTCGCGTCTGCGTAAACAAACCCGAGACACAGCAACCAGATTGCGGTCACGCAGCCAAGCAACAAGCCCATAACGAGGCCTAAAAACCCTGCCCCCAACACGCCAACCGGCCCGTGGGGATGATGATCGGTCGCTCGCGCGATAGCGCCCACAACCGGACCAATAAACGCACCGCAGGCCACAACGATTCCAGCGACGATCCGAACTGCCCTGGGCACTACATTCAAAAAGCGTCTCATTTTCAACGAATCCTTTCTTGCCGGCCCGTGCCGCCAGCCGACAACCTAAGCAAAATCGGAATCAAAATCAGCAAACACAACGAGGGAACGATCCCGAAGGCAATCACGCCCTGCTGCATCTGCGCGCGCTGTATGTCGAACGCCGACGCGATCAGCCCGCCGAATTGCAAATCCAGAAACGACCCGCCGATTGTGAGAATCAGCGCCGCGACCGAGATCCACGCCATGCGCCTGCGGCTCGTCGGCGCCGCTTCCATTTGCTGCGCACGCTGCCGCATCACGGCGCACACCTTCGCCTGCGAGGCCGGATCCACATCGAACGAAAACCCGCGCAGCCCCGCAATGACTCTCGTGCTCGCGGCGAGATATTCCTGGCACCGCGCGCAACCCTGCAAATGCCGGCGAAGCGATTCTTCCTTCTCAGGCCCAGCGTCGCCTGCCAGCGTTTCGTCGATCGTTTGCTCAAAAACTTCGTGAACCTCAGATCCCATGATTTCCTCCCTCCAATTCCTCCCGCAGCGTTCGCAGTCCTCGACGAATTCTTGACGCGACGGTGGCAACTGGAGATCCCACAATGGCGGAGATTTCCTGTAGTGATAGATCCTCCTGAAAGCGAAGCACGAGCGCCTCGCGATAGATCGGTTGCAGCGCCTCCAGTGAACCGGCGAGCCGCTCCGCATCCTCGGTTCGCGCCGCCAGTGCGAAGGGCGAAGGCGCATCTGATGCCGGCATCTGCGCAGGAAGTTCCCGCTCCGTGTCGTCATCCTTCGAGTCCAGGCTGAAGATGCGCCGCCCGCGCATGGAGTCGATCGCGAGATTGCGCGCAATGGTGAAGAGCCACGGCTCAAAGCGAGAGCGCCCGTCGTAGGAGGAGCCGCGTTCGAGAACCCGCAGCCACGTCTCCTGCACCAGGTCGTCGACCCCATCGCGTGTGCCCAGCAAATAAATCAGGTAGCGAGTCAGCCGGTACTGATATTGCCCGACCAGTTCTTCCAGCAGGCTGACATTTCCCTGGCGCAGGCCCACTGCAATTTCCCGGGTATTGCTGCTCAATCCTGTGGCCATCGCCATGTCATATTCGAACATACCCCGTGTATACGGATCAGCCGCCCAAAATTATGCATCAACACTCGTCAGGCTCGTTGATCACCACCCGCGGTTTGCTCACGGTTCTCGAAACCTGAGATCGGTGTGCCCCATCTCCGGGGTCCCCACAGACAGGTCTTTGTCTGTGGGGTGGATCTAAGCTTCGCTTGGGTGGCTAGGCTGACCCTCAGCCCACCTCTCACACCCCACTGACTCGCTGACTCGCCGGCTCGCCGGTTGCCCCATCCGAAACGCGCTCTTTGCGTTTAGGGTGGGATGACCATCAGCCCACCTCTCCCACCCCACTGACTCGCTGACTCGCTGACTCGCGGGGTGCCCCATCCTAAACGCGTACTTTGCGTTTAGGATAGGCTGACCCTCCGACCGGCTCGCTCAACAGACGGCCCGCCCCCCGCTGTCGAAAAACAAAGTACGCGGCGAACCCGCGCGCAAACGTCGTCCCGCGCGCACCATCCCGGAGGGATGGATGGAAATTAGCCCAGGGTGAAACCCTGGGATACGAGCCCACTATTTTTCCGAAAAACAAAGTTCGCGGCGAAGCCGCGTCTAACCCCGGGGTGCTCCACCCTTTTGACGTTTTTGTTTTTTGCCGCCAAAGTAGCAGTCGTCCTCCTCAATCCTGAAGTCGTCAACGACGAAGGGGAATGGGAAACCTGGTTCTTCGCGAACTGGCTCCCGGGTGCAAAACGTTATCCTTCATTTTGCGCATACGTCAAGGCGGAACTCGAATCGCTCAAACGGTTGAGATAGTTCTGCTCACTCCACCCGCAGCGCCTGCATGGGATCCACTGACGCCGCGCGCCGCGCCGGAATCCAGCAGGCGGCCAGAGCCACCAGGACTACGAAGATGGCGCTTGCGGCGAACGACAGCGGATCGGTGGGCTTCACGCCGTAGAGCACGCTGGCAAGGAAACGCGTTGTAAGCAGCGAGGCCACGAGCCCCACGCCGGCTCCGATTCCGGCAAGCGCGAGTCCCTGGCGAAGCATCAGCCGCACAATGTTGCGGCGCTCCGCTCCGAATGCCATGCGAATGCCGATCTCCCGGGTGCGCCGGTTGACGATGAACGCAATGACACCATAAAGACCGATCGCCCCGAGAAGGATTGCGAGCATCCCGAGAGTCCCGACAAAGCCCACCAGGGTCTGGTCGCTCCAGAACGATTGCCGCATCAGGTAGCCGATGGTGCGTACCTCATAGGGCACGTTGTGATCCGTGCTTTGGAAGATGCTGCGTTCGGCGGCGATCAGCGCACGCGAGTCCGCTCCACCGTCGACGATGAGGCTTGCATGGTTGCTGGGCCATTGCGCAAAGGGAAGGTACAGATATGGTTCAGGGTCTTCGCGCGGCCCGTTGATTTTGGCGTCTTCCGCAACCCCCACCACAACACACGCCGTTCCGTCGACGACGATCTGCCTTCCCAGGGCGCTCCCGCCGGGCCAGAAGCGATTGGCCATGTTCCGGCTGATCACCGCTACCTTCAGTGCGGCCCCGCTGTCTGTCATTGCGAATGCACGGCCCTCCAGGATGCGGGTTCCCATCGCCTGAAAATAGTTGCCGTCGACGGCATTGAACTTGACGGGAATCGACGGCTGGCCCTGCGGCAATTGCACACCGGGAATCGACACTCGTTTGGATTCGCCGCCTTCGGTCTCCGAGAGCAATACGCGCTGCGCCAGGCCCGCATGTTTTACGCCGGGCAGCGCCGCAGTCCGTGTCTCCACCTGGTCGAAGAACGCCGCGGTGCGGGCCGGCGTATACCCGGCAACGAGATTCGGCTCCATATCAAAAAAGACGAAGTTTCTCTGGCGATCGAAGCCGAGATCGATGCGGCGGCTGGCCAGCAAGCTGTGCAGCACCAGGCCCGACGCGGTCAACAATGTGGCTGCCAGGGCAATCTCGACCACCACCAATGCGTTTCGCAATGTCAGGCGGCGGCGGGAGCGATCGGCGCCTGTTTCTCCTCGTTTCAGCGCCGCAACAAAGTCCACCCGCGTCGCCTGGAGTGCGGGCGACAAGCCGAAAATGAGGACAGCCAGCATCGACGAAACCGTCGTGAACAAGATCAGCGTCGCATCTAGGTGCAGATCCAGGCCGAGCGCCACCTTCGACGGAGGCATGAGCGCAGGCTGCAATCGGAACAAAAAAACGGCCAGAAGCAGGCCGAGCGCTGCGCTTCCTGCGGCGAGAAGCACGCTTTCGGTCAGCAATTGGCGCACCAGGCGCGCTCGCGTGGCTCCAAGCGCCAGGCGCATGGCAATCTCCTTGCGCCTGCCATCGGAGCGCGCCAGGATCAGGCCGGCCACGTTGGCACAGCAGATCAGCAGCACCATGCCCACCGCGATCATCATGAGCAGCGTGGGGGCTGCCGCATCGCGCAGGCGCTGCCGCTCGGAGACAATCGAGACGCTTCTTCCGCGATTGAGAGCCGGATAGTCCTGCGCCATGCGCCTCCCGATCGTGTCGATCTCCGCCTGCGCCTCCGCCGCAGTCACGCCCGGCCGCAATCGCCCCAGTAGCTCGAAGTCGCGGCTCCCGCGTTCGTTTTCCCCTCCCCAGGTGGTAAGAGGGAGCCACAATTCCACCGGAACAAACGGCATCAATCCTCGAAATCCCGGCGGAGCGATGCCGATTACCGTAAAGCTGCGACCGGTAAGAGAAATCTGTTTGCCCACAAGCCGTGGGTCCGCGCCGAAAAAACGCTGCCACACCGCGTTGCTGATCACCACAATCCGCTCGTGATTCTTCGCCGCCGCCAAGAACCTTGGGCCGAGCTTTGGATCGGTCCCAAGCAGCGAGAAGTAGTTGGGAGAAACAACCTCGTCGACCAGTTGCCTGGACTCAGAAGCGGTGTGGAGTATGGCGCTATGTCGCGAATAGGCAAGGACACCTTCGAGCGATTTCCCCTGCGCAGCCAGGTCCTGGCTCTCCGGGTACGAGAACAAATCGTCAGGCCCCTGGGGTGTATTTGCGACGATGCGCACCAGCCGCTCCGGCTCCGCAGCCGGCCACGAGCGCAGCAGCGCCGCATCGGCAACGGCAAATATTGTGGACGTAACGCCGATGCCGAGCGCCAGCGTCAAGACGGCGACGGCTGTGAATCCCGGGTTCTTTGCAAGCCCGCGCAGGCCGTAGCGAACGTCGCGGATGAGAATCTCGACCCACGGCAGCGAGCGCCGCTCCCGGTAAGTCTGCCGCGTCTGTTCGAGGCCGCCCAGCCGGATCAGGGCCTGCCGTCGCGCCTCGTCAGGCGCAAGACCCGTGTGGATGCCGTCATCCACATCCATCGCGATATGGCTTTCGAGTTCCGCCGTGAAGTCGTCGTTGGCGTGATCCATGTGCAGCAGCCCGGCAAATCGTAAGCAGACTGCTCTGAATCTTCGTGCGAGGTTTGGTATCACGCCTCCTCAGCCGGCCGCAGAAAGCGCGCAAGGATCTCCGTGGTCTGCTCCCACTCCGCGGTGGCCTTCTTTACCTGGCGGTGGCCGGCACGGGTCAGCTCGTAAAACTTGGCGCGGCGGTTGTTCTCCGACGATCCCCAGCGCGAGCGGATGAAGCCTTCCTGCTCCAGCCGGAGAAGCGCCGGGTAAAGCGTGCCATAGTTGAGCGCAAGCAGTTGGTCACTGGTCTGCTCGATGCGCCGCGCCAGGCCGTAGCCATGCTGTGGGCCCATGGTCTCAAGCGTGCGCAGCACCATCAGGGCGAGGGTGCCTTGCCACACGTCCGCCTTTTCCGCCATGGCGCCTCCTGTTCAGAAGCCATAAGAGCCGTTCGCGCGGCCCTATGGGTTGGCAATAGGAAAGCACCATCGCATCGCCGATTTATGTGCCGGCGGTCACAGGCTTTGCCACTGTTTGCGGTTGCCGCGCATCGCGCGCAAAACGCATTAAAAAGTGGCGCAAATCCGCGTTTTAGAGGCCAAATAATTGCATTTAATTGCAAATAATTCCACTTTCGGGTAATTATTTGGTGCGCTTTGCTCTGATTCGCAACCTGCGGAGGTTACATTTGCATGCAAAATGGCACCTGGGAGGGTTATTGCGTCGTAAAATCGCAACCTCTGGTGGTTACATTTGGGCCCCAAATGCAACCAATTCCGCGAACGTTTCACGTGTGCAACGCACCACAAAAACGAACATTTCGGTTGATTCCACAGGGTTTCCATCGTTACGGTACCATCCACATCGCGACGCGTTCCTGTTAGCATGCTTCCTATGCTCGTTTCGCCCCGCCGCTTGCAGCTCATTTCGATTCCTCTGCTGCTCTGCGCGTTATTGAGCTTTCCGGCCCGCGCGCAAGAAACACCCTCCGTACCCTCCGCAGCTCAGGTGGACCAGATCCTCTCCGGCATTCACCATGGCCGCTCCGTCGCGCAGGTCGCCGTTTCGCCTGATGGCAAACGTCTTGCATGGGTGCAGGGCGGCGTGGTTCGCATCGCCCCCATCGACAACTTCAGCGAAAGCCAACAGGTAAGTGCCGGCACGCTGCCACAGAGCTGCCGCGAATCCGATATCGACTGGTCGCCCGATTCGACCTCCATCGCCTTCCTTTCCGACTGCGCCAATCCCGGCGACCAACTCGATTTGTACATCTCCGCCCTCGACGGCAGCCCCGCCCGCCGTCTAACCACGCTGCATGGCGACGTAAATGCGCCGGCATTCTCTCCAGACGGAAAACAAATCGCATTTCTTTATATAGAAGGAGCCAGCCGCCCCGCCGGCGCACTTGCCGCGCAGGACCTGCCCTCCGGCGTCATCGGCGAAAACAATGTTGATGTCCAGCGCGTGGCCACAGTCCCTGCCGACGCGTCGCAACCTCTCAATGCGACCTTCATCACGCCGGCCAATCTGCACGCATATGAGTTCGACTGGTCGCCCGATTCAAAGTCAATTGCTTACATAGCCGCCGACCCGCCCGGCGAAAACAACTGGTGGGTTGCCCGGCTCTACACCCAACCAGTCGGTGGTTCTGCAGCGGCAATCCTCAATCCATCCCTGGTTTCAGGACCGCTCCACGGCCTGCAAATCGCAGTTCCACGCTGGTCGCCCGACGGAAAATGGATCGCGTTCATTGGCGGCCTCATGAGCGATCAGGGCGTCACCGGCGGGGACGTCTGGGTCGTCTCATCCACGGGCGGTCAACCCGCAGACCTCACGCCGCACCAGCCCTCAACGGCGGAGTGGTTCACATGGGGCAATGACAGCGCCCTTTACATCAGCGATGTGGCTGGTGGGGATTGCCGCCTGGTCCGCTGGCAAGTCAGAGAGGAAGAACGCTCGAATCAAGTCTCGATGACGGCAGCGAGAACAATCTTCTCCATCTCCGGAACGGTTGGCGACGGGCGAATGGAACGGAGCCTTTCTTCAACGGCAGATCGCTCGCTGTTCGTGTTCGTCTCAAGCAGCTTTGAGACGCCGCCCGAGATCTTCGCCGCGCGCTCGGATCAGGCGCCCTCGCTTCCACCGAGCGGCCTCGGGGGCCTCCGGCAGCTCTCCCACTTCAATGACGGTGTCAAACCGGCCTGGGGCCAGTCGATCTCGCTCACCTGGACCAACGACAACTTCCATATCCAGGGCTGGCTCGTGCTGCCCCAGAACTACGATCCGTCGAAGAAATATCCATTGATTGTTGAGGTTCATGGCGGTCCTGCCTCGGCTGTGCTTTCGCGCTGGGCGATGGGTGGCCCGCTCAGTCCCGCGGTCTTTTCCGACCTCGGCTACTTCGTACTCGAGCCCAATCCCCGCGGCAGCTTCGGCCAGGGAGAAGCTTTCACCCAGGCCAATCGCAAAGACTTCGGGTATGGCGACCTGCGCGACATCCTTGCCGGCGTCGATACCGTTCTTTCCAAATACTCGGTCGATCCTCATCGAGTCGGAATCACCGGCTGGAGCTACGGCGGATTTATGACCATGTTCGCCGTCACCCAGACCCACCGCTTCCGCGCGGCGGTGGCCGGCGCAGGCATCTCCAACTGGCTCTCCTACTACGGAGAAAACTCCATCGACCAGTGGATGATTCCCTACTTTGGCGCCTCGGTTTACAGCGACCCCGCAGTCTACGCCAAAAGCTCTGCGATCAACTTCATCAAGAATGTCTCCACTCCCACCCTCGCCGTGGTAGGCGATCGCGACGGCGAATGCCCCGCACCACAGTCCTTTGAGTTTTGGCACGCCTTGCGCGATTTGCACGTCCCCAGCGAGTTGGTCGTTTACCCCAACGAGGGCCACGGACTCTCTGATCCAGCCCATCGCCGCGACGTTCTTGAGCGCGCCGTCGATTGGTTCGCTCAATACATGCCATAAAAACAGCGAGCGAGGCAGCAACGGAACGAGGGAGCAAGAAGAAAGCCGTTAGTCTTCAGCTCAGGATCCGCGGCCTCTTTGGCCGTGAGAGATTCGTTCGGCTTTTTGCGGACGCGATGTCGGTTCGGAATTTATGGAAATGTCCCGTTGCCTTGTTCCCTCGCTCCCCCCGCTCCCTGTTTCTTTGCTCCCCATCCGTCGCCAGGCCAGTCTATTCAACAGAGCTTGGTTGCGGGCTCGTTGTATGCCAGAAACTGGCCCGCCCTGATACACTTTTCTCTTGGAGTTATCGCTTTTTGCTTCGACCCTCCGCCCGCATGCAAAAGCGTGTCGGCGGCTACTTGCGGCTTGCCTGTCGCGGCTTCGCTTTGAGCATGCGAAGGGGTGCTGATCATTCATTTTTCTTACGTGCTCATTCAGACCGTTTCGCGGTTCGACGGCGCGGAACGGGGAGGATTCATGCGGCGGTTCTTGACGCTTGTTTGTTTGCTCGGCTTGGCAATTCCAGCCGGGGTTTCCATCTCCGGCTGCACGCGTAACCCGGCGGGAAACTATTGCAATGGTCTCGGCTACGGCCTGAAGGATACCGCCGTCGCCAACATCACCTTGCAACCGCAGATTGCGGGCATTTCACTGGCCTACGGACAAACCATCCAGGCTCAGAATCCCACTGCCACGACTTGCAAGGGGCAGGCCGCGTCGATCGCTTCGAGCCAAATCAGCTACGGTACCACCAACAACCAGCTGGTTGACATTTCTCCCAGCGGTAACATCTGTGCCGGCACGTGGAACCGCAACACGGGCGGCGGCATCGCCAACTACACTTACTGTTACTACCCCAATCCCTTACCGTCTACGAGCGGTTTGCCCTACGGCATCGCCTATATTACCGCGACAGCTGATGCGGTCACATCCAATCCTGTAGCGGTATATGTGCACGCACCGATCTCCAGTATCAGTCTCGTGACCACACCGGTGTCGGGCTCCTCAGGCCCAGGGTGCTTTTCGCAGAACCAGGAGGCGAAGCTCGACGCCGATGCCTTTTACAGTTCGAACGGCGTGCAAACCTTGCTCTGCGCGCCCGGTTCGAGCACACTGCCTGACTGCTTGAATTCCATCGGCACGCTCAACTTCTCCGTGGGTACCTCGTCCGTCGCAACCATTAACTCCGCAACCAACGTGATTACCGCGCAACAGCCAGGCACGACCGTCATTACCGCGACCATTGCGCAATCCTCTTCCGCGGCCGGCTACTTTTCCACCTGCCCGCCCAAGTCCATCAATATTGCGCTTGCCAACGGAGCCACGAAAGGCGTGATCACCCAGGGTGTGGGGCAAAACCTCACCACTTCAGTCACAGATACCCAGGGCAATCCAATCACGGGTCTGACGCTCACCTACCAGTCCACGAACCCCATCGACATTACCGCCGGCGGCAGCGGATCCATCACACCCGCCTTTCCCGGTGTTGCCAGCGTGAACGCGATCTGCGAGCCGAGCACTTGCAATCCTGCTCCTATCAACGAAATCGGCTTGAACGGGACAGGGCTCTCGGTCTCCTCCAACCCGGTGAACATCATCGTCCCTGGCACCACAAGTGACTTCGCGTGGTTCGGGGCGCCAGGTCAGTCCCAGTATTTTTCTTCGCTCGAAGTGCTGAACGGTACCCCGGGGTTAACCACGCGGCTTCCTTATGTGCCCAACTCGATGCTGATGGACCAGTTGGGGAACAATATATATTTCGGCTCTGCACGCGAGTTGATGATCTATTCGACAGCCTCCAACGCCATCACCAAGCAGGATACCGGCGCGCCGGGTGTGGTGCTGGCCGTTGCGCCGAACGGCGAGCAGGTGCTGGTCAACGATCCGATACGCGACGTCTTTTATCTTTACAACTCCAGTTCCGGAACCTCCTCTACTTTTTCGGGCCTCGGGGTCGCGGCCGCCTGGACGCCGGATTCCAACACGCTCTACATCGTCGACAGCGCTTCGCTCGGCGGAAGCCACACCAATACGCTCTACGTCCATAATGACAACTCGGGTTGGAGTACTTATGACCTGAGTGCATCCGGCGGCTCGCAGAATCTCGCGCTTACCGTCCCTGGGGTGGGGGCTTATCTCGCCGGGAATCCCACGGTTGCCCATACGTGGTGCCCCACCGGCACGGTCGGTAACAACGCCAGCATTCAGTTCTATCCGCAAAGCGATTCTGTAAATCTCCCGACAAGTATTCTGGGCAGCACCATAGATGGCGCGCACATTCTCGGTGCGTCCCTCAACGGCACCAGCATCTCGCTTGACGATATCGGCGTGAGCATTCCCTCGACCCTTTGCTCTGAAACCACCACCGGCACGCCGCCCAATCAGGTGCAGACCATGACGGCGCTCTCCACCAATCCCAAGATCAATGGAACGGTGGGCCTGAACAACGTCACCAACGCGACTGCAATCAATCAGGTCGTGACCGGCGTGGCGCCAACCACTGCCTCCGTCACAACCGCTGCACCGATTGCATTCATCACGTACAACACACCATCGAGCTCCACTGCCGCGTCCACGTTGCCCTACTACCTGCCCCAGTCGAGCGGCGCGGGGCCGGTGGGCTATGTCAGTTTTGCTGACAGCACCTCCGCAACGCCGCCCACTGCTCCGCTCGCTGGCGCATTCAGCCCCGATAACAGCATCTTTTTCGTTTCCACCGCGGGCGACAATCAGATCCACTTCATCAGCATTCCCACCAATTTGAGCACGTCGGCGCCACCGGCTGAAACGAATCATTTCAGTCCGAATCTGCCTGCATGCACGCCGGTGTCGGCCGGAGGCAACGATGCTGGTTGTCTCTACCCAACTGCGCCAGGCCCCAATACAGTTGTCCCCGCTACGGTCATCACCGTCAAGCCGCGGCCGGTCACTTAAAGCAGGAAGCAAGAGAACAAGCGGGCAAGCAGCAGCGCTTGATTACCGGCTCGGACCGGCCAAGTTGCGGAGCTGTGTCAAACCACGCTGACTTGCTGACCTGCTCACTTGCTGGCACGCTCTCCCGCTCCGCTACAATCTACTCATGATCAAGGGCATCTCGTTTCTGCGTCCTGCCGGTAGCGCAGCGGGCTACGAAAGGCTCGCAAGCTTCTTTGCCGCGCTGGGCTTCGCCCCCGGCAAAGGGTGGCACGAGGAGGGATCTCGGGGTGCGTCATTCTTGGCTCCACTCGGCAATCTCGAAATCGTGGATGGCCGCTTCCCTCCCAATGCCGATGTTCTCATCGAAGTCACTTCGCTCGACTCGATTCACCAGGCGGCCGAAGCCTGGCTCCGCTCTCAGGGAGGCGACGGAGCGGTAGCCCGTCTATCTGCGATCACTGAAACGCATTGGAAATCGCGCCTCTTCAGCGCGGAGCCCGAACCCGGCTTCTTCGTCAGCTTCTGGGCCTGGTCCGATCCTGTCAAAGGCAAGCCGGTAGCCCTTGAAGGCGATCTCTCCGCCGCCGGCATGAAATTCGCCATCATTGTTTCGCGGTGGAATGCAGTCGTAACCGACCGCCTTCTCGACGGCGCTGTTGACGCACTGATTCGCAGCGGCGCGGACCGTTCCGACGTCGAGATCGTTCGTGTTCCCGGCGCTTGGGAGATCCCTGCCGCCGCCCGCGCCTGCGCCGATCGCGGCCGCGTCAACGCCATCATCGCGCTCGGCTGCCTCCTGCGCGGAGAAACCGCTCATTACGAAGCCATCTACAACGAAGTTGCAAGGGGGATCGGCCAGTCGCAGCAGGAAACCGGCATCCCGCACAGTTTTGGTGTACTCACCTGCGAGAATCTCGAACAAGCCCTCGACCGCGCCGGCATCAAGTCGGGAAACAAGGGCTTTGAAGCCGTCATTGCGGCCATCGAGATGGTCAGCCTGCGGAAGAAAATTCAACAAGGCGGTCCCGCTTGACCTCTCGTCATCGCCGAAAATCTCGCGAGCTCGCGATGCAGATGCTTTTTCAGGCCGACATTGGGCGCCAATCTCCCGATCAAGTCCGCGCCACTTTCTGGAAGGCAGGCGATCCCGTCGAACCCGAAGTGCAAGGCTTCGCTGAAGACCTTTTTCGCGTCGCCCTCGCCGAGCAAGAGCAAATCGACGCTCTGATTGCAGCTCACTCCACGCACTGGCGGATCGATCGCATGCCCGCTGTCGACCGCAATCTTCTCCGCATGGCCGTCGCCGAACTCATCGGCTTCAAGTCAACGCCCTTTCCCATCGTGATCAATGAAGCTCTCGAAATCGGGCGTCGTTACTGCGCTACTGAGTCCATCAATTTCCTGAACGGCGTTCTGGACTCTGTTGCACGCAGCCTCATCCCGAAATAGTCCGGAAGCTCGCATTCACGCCAGCCTCATCCCCAGCCGCCGCGCGCGCTCCAGCGTCCGTGCCGGAAGCACAGGTTGTTGCTCGCCGGCCATCAATCCGATCCACATCCTGCCCACCGGCTTCGCTCCCAACATCTTCGCGGCCAGGCGCAACGCCCGCGATGCACCAGTCGCAAACGGAATCAGAAACCCGGGCATACCCGCCGTCGCCACAAGCACAGCCTTGCGTGGTTGCAATTTGCTGCGCATGACGGGTCCATTCTGTTCCCACGGCCAGTAGGTATATCCTAGCAGCCGCTCCAGGAAGCGCCGGAACAGCGCCGTTACGTTGTAATAATTCACCGGCGAAGCCAGCACCACCGCGTCTGACGCATCAATCGCCACCAGCATCGGCTCCAGATCGTCCTCCTGCCCGCACTTGCATCGTTCCTCGCCCGGCAGTTGTGTGCAGGCGCGGCAGTTTTTGCAGAACTCAAGGTGTTGCTCCTTCAGCCAGAAGGTCTGCGTCACAGCGCCCTTCGCCCGCGCGCCCTCGAGAATCGCCTCCACCGCGCTGTCTGTCGCTCCGCTTCGCCTGTAGCTGCCCACGATCGCCACAACTCGGGTGCTCATACTTCCCTCTCCTGCTCGTGATCAGGCTAGGTTCAGCTCCGTTCCCGCGCCGTGATTTTGCGCACACCTTGCGCAACCCTTGCGCAAATTGATTCGCTCTGCATACATGGCCCCGCACCCGCGTCACCGCCAACGTTCACCCTGCTATCCTTGACTTTGTGATCCTTGATTCCCGCCGCAATTCAGTTCTGGTCCTGGCATGCCTGCTGGGCCTCTGTCTTGCCGCCTGCAACAAGGAGGAACAGGCCGTCGAAGGCGTCGCGCACAACGCCGCCAAGGCTGAGCATCAGGCCCAGGCCGCCGCCACCCAACACGATCAGGAACGCGCCGCGCTCGAACAGATTCCCTTGCCCACCAAGAGCCTCTATATCGACATCCACGATCCAGCGGAGTGGACCAACCCCTTTCTCTCGGTCGGCTCCGAAATGCTCACTCTCCGCATCATTCTGCCCGATGAAAATCCCAGCCCCGCCGGCGTGGGGACTCTGCTTCGCACTGAGGCCGCCCGCCGCCAGGAGCTCAATTTGCGCCCCTCCGATCTTGACGAGGCCGTCGCCGCCATCCCTGCCGGCGCATGGCACTACGGCCGCGTGATCGCCGTTGCGGAATCCTCGACCGCCGCTCCCAAAGACCGCCCGAAGGTTCGTCGCAACGTTGAAGCGGTGATCCGCCAGCTCAATGACCTCGGCGTGGTCGTCGAAGAGTGGCCTGCCCGGTAACTTTATCCGGTTGCCTTCCCTTCCTGCCCCGAACGCAAAGACCTTCACAGTTAGAGTCCGGTTTGAAAACGTGATGGCGCGCCGTTTGCTCACCGTGGTACAGTAAATCCCTCCCCAAGTCTTCCCCGAATGCCCCGAATTGAGTTCGAAACAGCATGCCGCGTGAGAGCAATGGACTGCTTTGATTCCAGCAATCTGCAAGGAGAAGCCTCGTGAAAGCCGACCTCGCCGCAACCTTCCAGCCCACTTCAGCTAAGGCGCCAACCCAGCGTTCCTCCTGGCTGCGCCCCAAGTACCTCCTCTTTGCGTTCATCGGATTCATGTACGCCTATGTGCTCTGGCACAATGAGAGCTTTCTCATCAACCGCGCCGACCCGGAATGGCTGCATATTGCCCCTTTCAAGTGGCTTCTACTGCCCCACGGCCTGGCCGCCGGATGCGCGCTGTTCCTTGCGCCATTCCAGTTTTCCGAGCGTTTGCGCCACCGGTTTGCTAAACTTCATCGCGTTATGGGCCGCTTTTACGTGGGCGGCGTTCTCATCGGCGCTCCCATCGGCTTCTATATTCAGAACTTCAACACGGTGAACCTCTACCACAACGACCCTGTGGAGTTTTCCCTCACGATCGCCTCAGTCTTTCAAGCAGGAATCTGGATGTTCTGCACGCTCATGGCCCTGGCGTTCATTCTGCAGCGCAAGGTTCAACTCCACCGGCAGTGGATGACGCGCAGCTTTGCCTGCGCCATTATCTTTCTTGAGGTCCGCTTCGTCCAAGGCGTGTTCAACCTCGATCCCAGGTTTATTGAGATCATCGTCTGGAGTTGCGTAGCCGCAGCGGTTCCGCTTGCAGACCTCGTCCTGTACATCCAGGAAACTCTCCGCACACGCGCGGCCATCGCAAAGACAACCCGCACCGTAGTGCAGGTGGGTTAAGATTCGAGCCGCTCACGATCGCCACAGCCGATTTCCTCTCCGCGCGCCCCGGCCCGCCCCATGGTCCGCCGCAATGTTGAATCCGTCATCCGTCAACTCAACGATCTCGGCGCGGTACAGTAGCCTACTCCCCAAGGCTCTTCACGGAGACTCCGCATGAAACCTTCAATCTCAACGTCCATCTCGCGAAGGCAAGCCATGTCTTTTGGTCTGGGCCTGGTTGCCGCCGCTGAAATTGAGTCGCTTCCATTTGTGCACGCGCAGCCGAAGCGGGCCACATTTGTCCTGGTTCACGGCGCATGGCATGGCGGGTGGTGTTGGCGGCGTGTCGTCGATCGACTCACAGCCAAAGGCCACTATGTCGTTGCACCCACTCTCTCCGGCGTAGGAGAGCGATCGCATCTGCCGCCCGATTCGATCAGCCTTACGACTCAGATTGACGATGTGATCGGCGAGATCAAATGGAAGGATCTCGATGGCATTGTGCTCGTTGGTCATTCGTATGCGGGAATGGTCATTACCGGTGTTGCCGAGCAGCTTCGAGACCGCATTGCATCCATCGTGTACCTTGACGCTTTTATGCCGGCCGATGGTCAATCGCTGTTCGATCTCGTTCACGCATCTCCGCCTTCCGGACCTGTTGCTCCGCCTCACCCGGCGGCATATTTTCATGTGAACTCAGCGGATAGCGCATGGGTCGAGAGCAAATTGACCCCGCACCCGATCCGCTGCTTTTCTGAAAAACTCAAGGTTACAGGCGCATACCAAAACATTCCCCAGAAAACCTATATTCGCGCGCCTCTAT
Organism: uncultured Acidobacteriaceae bacterium; assembly: GCA_963751285.1. Taxonomy (GTDB): domain Bacteria; phylum Acidobacteriota; class Terriglobia; order Terriglobales; family Acidobacteriaceae; genus Telmatobacter. The sequence continues at coordinate 15,339 of CAVVUE010000036.1, forward strand.
TCAAAAATGCTGCGTTTGACAATGCCTTTGTACAGTGCCACACAGATCGCTCGTGGAAGACTGAAACCGTGACCTGTGGCCACGACGTGATGATCGACCAGCCGGCACAATTGTGCGCGACCCTCGAGAGGCTTGGCTGAAGGCTCTTCATCGGAGTGAGCGCGCCCGCCACCCCAAAGCGCTACCATTCCAACGTGAGTACGTCTTCGTTTTCCATCCTCTCCAATTCCGCTCCGCTCGACCATGAACGCTTCTCGGCTCATCGCGAGCTCGAATCTCTTCTGAAGAAAAATCTGCGGGGCGAAGTTCGCTTCGATCTCGGCTCGCGCGCCCTCTACGCTTCTGACTCCTCGAATTATCGCCAGCTTCCCATCGGGGTCGTCTTTCCCCGCGATGCAGCCGACGTTGAGGCCGCTCTGGCCGCCTGCCGCGCCACTGGTGCAGCCGTTCTTCCGCGCGGCGCGGGCACAAGCCTCGCCGGCCAGTGCGTCAACGTGGCCGTAGTCTTTGACTACTCGCGCCACATGAATGCTCTCACTTCAATCGATCCCGAGATCCGCCTCGCCCGCGTAGAACCCGGCATCGTCCTTGACCGCCTGCGCGACGCTGCTGAAGTTCATCACCTCACCTACGCGCCCGATCCCGCCACCCACTCGCGCTGCACCCTGGGCGGCATCATCGGCAACAACAGTTGCGGTGTTCACGGGCTGCTCGGCGGCAAGGCGGTCGACAACACGGAATCCCTCGACATCGTTCTTTACGACGGCACGCGCCTCACCGTCGGCGCCACGACACCGGCGCAGCTTGAAGCGATCATCCGCAACGGGGGACGCGTAGGCCAGATTTATTCCGGCCTCTCCCGCATCCGCGATCGCTACGCAGCGCTGGTTCGCGAAAAATTTCCGCGCATCCCGCGCCGGGTTTCCGGCTACAACCTCGACGAACTGCTTCCTGAGAGCAACTTCCATGTCGCGCGCGCGCTGGTCGGTTCTGAAGGCACCTGCGTCAACATCGTTTCCGCCACGCTGAACCTTGCCGCCAGTCCGCCCTTCCGCGTTCTCACTGTGCTCGGCTTCAGCGATCCCTACCTTGCCGCCGATGCCGTGCCGCTCGCGCTCGAACACAAGCCCATCGGCCTAGAGGGATTCGATCACCTGCTTGTCGACTTCATGCGCCGCAAGGGACTCGCGCTCCGCGAGCTCGACCAGCTCCCGCCGGGAGTCGGCTTTCTTCTCGTCGAAATGGGGGCCTGGACAGCGGAAGAAGCCCACGCCAAAGCCGACTCTGTGGCGCGCGCCGCGCAGAGCTGGCCCTCGCCGCCGGTCGCGCACATTTGTACGCCGGAGGAAGCGAAGTCCGTATGGCATGTGCGTGAATCCGCGCTCGGCGCCATGGTCTTTGTTCCCGGCGAGCCCGACCGATGGGAAGGCTGGGAAGATGCCGCTGTTCCTCCCGAGAAGCTCGGCAAATACCTGCGCGCCATTACGGCACTCATGGAGGAGTACGGCTACCGCAGCCCGCTCTACGGGCACTATGGGCAGGGTTGCGTCCACACGCGCATCAACTTCGATTTTCGCAGTGCCGAGGGCGTGCGCCGATATCGCGAATTCATTGACCGCGCCGCTGATATTGTGCTCTCCTTCGGCGGCTCTCTCTCCGGCGAACACGGCGATGGTCAGTCCCGCGCCGCGTTGCTGCCGAAAATGTTCGGCCCCGAGCTCATCGAAGCCTTCCGTGAGTTCAAAGCGCTCTGGGATCCGGATAATCGAATGAATCCCGGCAAACTCTCCGACGCAGCACGTGTCTACGACCCCACGGAGAATCTTCGCCACCATCCGCCCGCTTCGCATACGGCTGCCCCAGGTCCCGAATCTGGGACCTGGGAGACTCATTTCGTGTTCGCGAAAGACAACGGCTCACTCGAGCGCGCTACGGAGCGCTGCGTTGGCGTCGGCTCGTGCCGCAATACCCAGGGCGGCGTCATGTGTCCCAGCTATCGGGCCACGGGCGAGGAGCAGCACTCTACCCGCGGCCGCGCGCACCTCCTTTGGGAGATGCTTGCCGGGGCCCTCCGCAATGAGGGCTTCCAGAGCCGCGCTGTCTACGAGGCCCTCGATCTTTGTCTCAGTTGCAAGGCCTGCAAGTCGGAGTGTCCGGTGCAGGTCGACATGGCTGCGTACAAGTCCGAGTTCCTGGCCCAGCGATACAAGGGCAGGCTGCACCCGCTTCATCACTACATCTTTGGCTTCGCAGATCGGCTCGCCCGTTACGGCTCACTCGCGCCGGCCCTGACCAACGCCGTGCTGACCGGTCCGCTCACCAGCCCGCTCGTCAAGCGCATCGCAGGAGTCGCCCAGGAGCGTCAACTTCCCCGTCTGGCGGCCAAAAGCTATCAAAGTTCGAAATCCGCGGATTCTTCACAAGCAGCCTCTGGGCGCGAAGCGGGATTGCCTGGACGGCGAGTCCTACTGTGGCCCGACACCTGGAACAACTACTACCATCCGCAAACTCTGTCCTCTGCGGAATCCGTTCTTACCCAGGCCGGCTTCCCGGTGGAAACTCCGAGGCGACACATCTGTTGCGGCCGCCCGCTCTATGACTTCGGCTTGCTCGATGCCGCCCGGTCCTATCTCGCGCGCGTGCTTCGGCAAATGGCTCCGCAAATTGATGCGGGAATGCCGTTCATCTTTCTCGAGCCGAGCTGCGCCAGTGTCTTCAAGGATGAACTTCTTGAGCTCTTCCCTAACGACCCGCGCGCGAAGCGCCTCAGCCAACAGATATGGCTCTTGGCTGACTGGCTCGCCGCCAGGGCGCCGGACTTCGTCGCCGGTGGCTTGGCTGGTGCGCGCATCCTGATCCACGGCCACTGTCATCACAAGGCTGTCTTTGGCGGCCCGGCCAACGAGATCGCCATCCTGCGCAAAGCGGGTGCCAATGTTGATCTCATCGATGCCAGCTGTTGCGGCATGGCAGGCCCCTTCGGCTTTGAAGCGGACAAGTTTGAGGTGTCGCGCACGATTGCCAACCAGGATTTGCTTCCAGCCATCCAATCCTCTGATGCCGCTACCATCGTCGTCGCCGATGGCTTCAGTTGCCGCGAACAGATCGGGCAGTTCGGGCACGTCAGGGCTCTCCACTTCGCTGAAGTCCTGGCCCACACCTGCGGATGCGGTGGATGTTCAAGTGTCGTGGATCACTCGTGAAAGTGCCGAGTCACAGTGCAACTGCTTAGCGGCGAGCGGGTTCCTGCGCGGATACGTTCGGCGTTACATTGGGAAATCCTCGCCCCGGCAGGGAGCCCAATTGCGCTACACTAAAGTGGCCCGATAGGCTCAGGGTATTGCAAATCCTGAGGAAAGGTGGAGGTTTTGATATGGCAGACGAAGGCAAAAACTACGGACTAGCCTGGTTCCTGGCCGGATTAGGGGTTGGCGCCCTTGTAGGTATTCTTTATGCCCCCAAGAGCGGCAGAGAAACTCGCGAGGACCTCGCCAAAGGCGCGCGCGAAGGCACCGAGTATCTGAAGGCTCGCGGGCGTGAAGCCGCGGAAAATGTCGGTGCGTTTGTTGACAAGAGCAAGGAACAGGTAAGTGCCTTTGTCGACAAGAGCAAGGACCAGGTCGGCGAATACGTCGATCGAGGCCGCGACGTCATTGATCGTGGACGCGCACAATGGGAAGAGTTTGTGGAGCGGGGCAAGAATCTCGTCGCCGACCAGACCACCAAGGTTTCTGCAGCGGTCGACGCCGGCCGCCAGGCGTACCAGACGACCGCGAACGAGCCCGAAACGCACGAATATTGAGAGCCGGCCGAAGTTGGCCAGCATCCGTTTCCGGCCCGATGCCTCTTCATTCACACTTCCGGCGCGCGGCGCGAGAACCGTCGCATCAGATTCCCGCGCCGGCTTCCAGCCTTGGTAATTCCAGAGTTACCTCGGCCCGAAGCCGTCACGCTTTAGTCCGGAAACCCCAGCCGTGGATTGCCGCCGCTGGAGTACAAGCCGACGCGACCATCAGGGAGTCGCCCGGCTTAGCAAGAACCCTGACAGCGCACAACCTCTCTGGAGTCGCCGTGATTGACGCTTGGTTCGTTTGAGATTCGCGTCGTTTCGGTTTGACGCACGCCATTGGGTTCCTGTGCGAGGTCTTTACGATGCAACATATCGACAATCAGACCATTCAACTGATCCTGATCGCTGTGGTTGTCTTGGCCATGGTCTTTCAGTCGATCATTTTGATTGCCCTTTTCGCAACCATGCGCAAGGCGGCCCATGACGCCAGCGAGAAGATGGCAAGCATTCATGCATCGGTCATTCCGCTGATCGACAATTCTCGCGCGCTCATGGAACGCCTGACGCCGAAGATCGACAAAACCAGTGACGATCTGACCGCTCTTGCCCACTCGCTGCGGATTCAAACGGACGACCTGCAGAATGCGGCAAATGAAATCACCTCTCGCGTCCGCGTACAGGCCAGCCGCCTCGACGCCGTGATGTCCGATCTTCTTGACGGCGTGGATCGCGCCAGCAATTTTATGGCCGACGCTGTGGCCAAGCCCATGCGTCAGGTCTCTGCCGTCATCGCTTCCGTCAAGGCCGCTGTGGAATCATTGCGCTCTGCGGAGCCCGGTCCCCGTTCACATCCGGGCAACTCGCCCGGCGATAACGACCTGTTCGTTTAGCCCGGCGCCTGCGCGCTCCATTGTCCACCACGGAAAGCCATGCTCACTCTCGATCCTGCCCAAATCGCTTACAGCGATATCTATAAGCTGATGATCGGCATCATCGTGCCCCGCCCCATCGCATTCGTCTCCACGCTGGACTCCTCAGGCATCAGGAACCTCGCGCCATTCAGCTACTTCACGGCGTGCAGCTCCAATCCGCCCATGGTATGTTTTTCCACTACTGTTCGCTCGGGCCCACGGCCTTACAAGGACACACTCGAAAACGTAAGGGCGACGGGCGAGTTTGTCTTGAATACCGTAACGGAAGAAATCGCCGAGCGGATGAATATCACCTCGGCTGATGTGCCGCCCGAGGTCGACGAATTTGCGCTTTCCGGGCTAACCCCCATCGCAAGTGACCTTGTCAAGCCGCCGCGCGTGGCTGAAAGCAAGGCGCAAATGGAGTGCCGTTTGCATCAGATCGTCGCAACCAGCGACAGGCCCGGCGGGGGATTCCTCATTATTGGTGAGGTTCTGCGCTTCCATGTGCTCGAGTCGCTCCTTGACGGTTACAAGGTCGACCCTGAAATGCTGAAAGCGATCGGCCGCATGGGCGGGCCAACCTATGTTCGAACCCACGACCGTTTTGAAATGCAGCGGCCCAAGTCAAAATGAATCCTTTGCAATGGTGCATGGCCTTGGACCGTGGAAACGCCCGGCCAGTGTTGGTTCGCCCCGGAGCTGAAAAGCAAAAACAGGAGGTCAACCCATGAGATCAAGCCTTTGTTCGCTACTCGCCGCCGTCGCATTAACCGTGGCAAGCCCCGCCTTCGCACAATCCACGCCAAATCCCGCTCTGCTTGTCCTTTCTAAGACCGATCGCACGCTAGCTATTGTCGATCCCGCGAGCCTGGATGCAGTCGCGCGCATTCCCGTTGGCAACGACCCGCACGAAGTTGTCGCATCCTCCGACGGCAAGACCGCCTATGTCTCCAACTACGGATTCGGCGCCTACCACACGCTTGCAGTGGTTGACTTGGTTGCGCAAAAGCCACTGCCTGCCATTGATCTTGGCGCGTTGCATGGGCCGCATGGCCTGGTCTTTCGCGATGGCAAGGTCTGGTTTACCGCCGAGGCAGCGCGTTCGATCGGGAGCTATGACCCATCCACGGGAAAAATCGATTGGGTCATGGGAATCGGCCAGAACCGCACCCACATGCTTTACGTCTTTCCCGGTGCGCAGCGCATTCTCACCACCAACGTGAACTCCGGCACGGTAACGATCCTCGAAAAGTACGACCTCAAGCCGGCAGAAACAATGCCTGGCGTACCCCGCGGAGGAATTCTTCCTCCCGGCGGCGACTGGTTGCTCTCCGTCATCCCGGTCGGCTCGCGTGATGAAGGCTTCGACGTTTCGCCTGATGGCAAAGAGGCATGGGTTGCCAACGCGGGCGATGGAACCATCTCCATCATCGACATCGCCTCGAAGCGCGTGACAGCAACTCTCGCAGCCAATGTGCCTGGCGCGAACCGCCTCAAGTTCACGCCCGATGGCAAGCTTGTCCTGGTTTCTGCCGGGCCCAATGCCGTGATCTTCGACGCGGCAACGCGAAAGGAAATCAAGCGCCTGCCGATCGGTCACGGTTCAGGAGGCATCCTGGTGCAGCCTGACGGAACACGCGCCTTTGTCGCCTGCAGTTCAGACAACTACGTCGCCGTCATCGATCTCAAAACCCTCTCTATGGTGGGTCACATCGATGCCGGTGGCAATCCCGATGGCATGGCCTGGGCGGTGCGCCAGTAAGGAACCGTCGAATTCAGCGAACGTCGCAGCTCCGGCACGGACGGATCAATCAAAAAATCCATCCGCCACCGACCACCTCGTCACCGTCGTAAAACACCGCCGCCTGGCCCGGCGTCACCGCGCGCTGCGGCTCGTCGAATGTCGCGACAGCCTCGTCCGGCCCCGCCGGTTCCAGCGTGGCCCACGCCGGCTCGTGCCGGTGCCGGATCTTCGCCCTCACTCGCATCGGTCCCGTCAATTCCGCGATGCTGATCCAGTTCAGCCGCCGGACGCGCAGGTTTCGTGTTGCCAGTTCCGCGTCCGCGCCCACCGTTACGCGATGGCTCACCGGATCGATCTTCAGCACATACAGCGGCGCTGGACCATGTGGGCGGTCCACCGCGCCCAATCCCTTGCGCTGCCCCACCGTGAAATTCGAGATTCCGTCGTGCCGCCCGATCACCTCGCCGCTTGACGCGACAAGTTCGCCCGCGGTCTCCGGCACAGGTTCGCCCTGCTCCTCAAGATATGCCGTCAAAAACTGCTTATAGTCGCCGCCGGAAATGAAGCAGATCTCCTGCGAGTCGGGCTTTTCCGCCAGCCTTAGTCCATGCTGCCGCGCCACCTCGCGCACCTCCGGCTTCGTCATCCGCCCCAGCGGAAACAGCGTCCGCGAAAGCTGTTCCTGCGTCAGCCCGAATAGAAAATACGTCTGGTCCTTCCCGAGATCCGCCGGCCGCTTCAGAATCCAGCGACCGCGCCCCCCATCGCGAGTTCCGTCGTACTCGTTCACCGCGTAGTGCCCGGTTGCGATCCGCTCGGCGCCAATGCTGCGCGCCGTCTTGAGCAACTGGTCAAACTTCAAGTGGTTGTTGCAGAGTGAGCACGGAATAGGCGTCCGCCCGGCCAGGTATTCCTCCACAAATGGACGGACAACGTCGCGTTCGAAGCGCTCTTCCTGGTTCACCACGTAGTACGGAATCCCCAGGTGCTCGGCCACGTGTCGTGCATCGTACACATCGTCGAGCGAACAGCATCGCCCGGCCTTCGGCGCATCCGGAATCCCGTGCTTGCCCGCCAGCCGCGTCTGATCCCAAAGCTGCAGAGTGAGCCCGACAACATTCGCGCGCTCCCCACCGGCTCCGTCGCCGCGCGCAAGGATCGCCGCCGCCGTCGAGGAGTCAACCCCTCCGGACATCGCCACCGCAATGGTCGTGCGATCCGTCATAGATTCTCTCTTCGAAAAGCGGGCTATCGTTGTTCGCGGGATCAGCGGAGCCCGCCTTCGAGTCTTTCGCAGTTAGCCTAACCCCGCCAACTCCGCCAACGCCGCTAACTCCGCCAACACCGCTGTCTCATCCAGCCGTCCCCGCCGCCACCGGCGAAAGCGCACGCAAATGTTCCACCGCCTCCGGAACGACCTTCAAAACATAATCCACATCTTCATCCGTCGCTGTCTTCAGCAAACTGAACCGCAAGCTCGCCCGCGCCGCGTTCTTGTCGAGCCCCATCGCCATCAGCACGTGGCTTGGCTCTGTCGATCCGGAGTGGCATGCCGACCCTCCGCTCACGGCCACGCCCTTCAGGTCCAGCGCGATCACCAGCGCCTCGCCCTCTACCTGCTCAAACCGGATATTGGTTGTATTCGCCGCGCGCAGAGCGCCGGCGCCATTCACGCCTGTCCCGGAGATCTGCAGGATCCCCGCCTCCAGCCGGTCGCGCAGCGCAGCAACGCGATCAATGGTTCCGTCCTCGAGACTCTCCATCGCCAGTTCTGTGGCCTTCCCCAATCCCACGATGCCGGGCACATTCTCCGTACCCGCGCGCTTCCGGCGCTCGTGGCTCCCGCCCACAATCAGCGGCTCCAGCGGTGTTCCGCGCCGCACGTACATCGCGCCCACGCCCTTCGGCCCGTGCATCTTGTGTGCGCTGATCGAACACAGGTGGCAGCCGAACCTCTGCACGTCGAACGGAACCTTTCCAGCACCCTGCACTGCATCAATATGGAAGGTTGCACCTGCCTCAGCGGCGACCTTCCCAATCTCCTCCACCGGCTGCACCACGCCCGTCTCATTGTTTGCGAGCATCACGCTGATCAATCGCGTCTTCGGTGTGAGTGCTGCACGGATCGCCTCAGGATCGATCAGCCCGTTCTTCTCCGGCGCGACAAACGTGACCTCCACGCCGCACTCCGCGACGCGATCGGCCGCGCGCAGCACCGCCGAATGCTCGATCGACGTCGTAATGAAGTGATCGCCAGTCCGAAGCAGCCCGAAGATCGCCGTATTGTCGCCCTCGGTCCCTCCGGAGTTGAAGACCACCTCGGCCTCACGGCAATTGAAAAACCGCGCCAGCGTCTCACGTGCCTGGTCGACAGCCTTTCGTGCCTGCTGGCCCGCCAGGTGGATGGATGACGCATTCCCAAACTCTTCCATCCAATACGGGCGCATCGCCTCCATCACCTCCGGCAGCAGAGGCGTTGTGGCGTTCGCATCGCAATAGACCCGGCGCATCTTGAGTCGCTCCCTCTATAAATTGTACGGGGAATTGCATGGCAGCGCGAATCCTGCCCAGTGGCCGCAGGCGTTGCCGCGCCAATTAGAATGCGAGAAGCGCATTTTCCAGACCTTCGGAGCCTCTCTCAATGGACAAAACGCGATCGACCGCCGTAAACCTTCCTCTATCTCCACGCATTCTGATCGTCGGCAACGCCGGCCAGCTTGGCCGTGAATTGGAAAGCATCTTTACCGGCGTCGGTCCCATCATCGCCGTCGACCGCGAATCCGTCGATCTCGCCGACGCCGATCAAACCCGCGCCCTCGTCCGCCGCGCTGAGCCCGACCTCATTCTGAATGCTGCTGCCTACACTGCTGTCGATCGCGCCGAATCCGAGCCTGAGCTCGCTCACGCAATCAACGCCCAGGCGCCCGGTGTCCTCGCTGAAGAAGCCCGCCAGCGCAACGCGCTCATCGTCCACTACTCCACCGACTACGTTTTCGATGGCAGCAAAGTTGGGCCGTGGGTCGAGACAGATACGCCGAATCCGCTCAACGTCTACGGCGCAAGCAAGCTGGCCGGTGAGCAAGCGGTCGAGAAGGTCGGCGGTAAATTCCTCATCTTCCGCACCAGTTGGGTCTACGGCCCGCACGGCAACAACTTTCTGCTCACCATGCTGCGCCTTGGCCGCGAGCGCGACCGCCTGTCCATTGTGGACGACCAGGTGGGTGCGCCGACCACATCAATCGAACTCGCCCGCGCCACGCACGCTCTCGTTACCGGCATCATCGCCGGCAGCTTCGGCGCGCCGTCAGACTGGTGCGGCCGCTATCACATGACCTGCGCCGGTTCTGTCTCATGGTTCGGTTTCGCCCAGGCCATCTTCGCTCGAGCCGCCGAGCTTCTCGGCGCAAAAGCGCCGCAACTTACGCCGATCTCCACCAGCGCTTATCCCACACCAGCCGCGCGCCCTCGCAACTCCGTTCTTTCCAATGCCAAGCTGGGCGAGCGCTTCGGCATGCAGCTTTCCCCGTGGCAAGCTGCACTCGAAGAGACTCTTCAAATTCTCAAAGCCAGAAATTAGATTGCGCGATTTTGAGTATTTGATCGGTCAACTTGTCGGACCCGCGACAAGTTACCGCACCGGCAGCGGCGCTGGATCCGCGTACTCGCTGAAATGTTGAAAAAAGATTTATTCGGCGATTGACTGCGAATACATCTCCAACAGCATTCGCGCCGCGCGGAATGATGTCGTCCGCCCCTCCGCCACGTCACGCTCCAAGGCCTCCAAGCTGTGGCGCACCGCGGGATGTGCATCGAACCGTTGCCGCAGCGCCTGATCGATCATCTCGTGCATCCACCGCTTCTGTTGTGCCCGGCGCGTTCGCGCAAGCCATCCATTCGTTTTCATCAGCGCCGTGTACTCGAGCACGCACTCCCAGAGCTCTCGAATCCCCGCACCAGTGAGCGCTGAGCAAGTCGTCGCCCGAGGTGTCCATCCTGACTCCGCCGCCGGAAAGTAATGCAGTGCATTCTGCGCCTCTGCGCGCGCGCGCTCCGCCGCAGCAATGTTTGTTCCGTCGGCCTTGTTCACCGCAACCAGGTCTGCCAGCTCCATCACGCCGCGCTTAATTCCCTGCAGCTCATCGCCCGCTCCGGCAATCGTGATCAGCAGAAAAAAGTCCACCATCTCGTGAACCGCGGTTTCTGACTGACCCACACCCACCGTCTCCACAAGAATGGCGCCATATCCCGCCGCCTCGCAAAGCAGCATTGCTTCGCGCGTCCGTTGCGCCACGCCGCCGGCGATTCCTTTCGATGGGGACGGGCGGATGAACGCCATCTCGCTCGCCGAAAGTGTCGTCATCCGTGTCTTGTCGCCGAGAATGCTGCCGCCGGAGATCTGGCTGCTGGGATCGACCGCCAGTACCGCCACCTTTTGCTCTTGCTCAGCGATCAGGTATCGGCCCAAGGCTTCAATCAAAGTGCTCTTTCCCGCCCCAGGCATGCCGGTAATTCCCACGCGAATCGAGTGGCCGCTGTGCGGCAGGCAATCCTCCACAATTTGCTCAGCCAATTCCCGGTCGGCCTCACGCGCGCTCTCGATCAGTGTTACTGCGCGCGCCAGCACTGAGCGGTCACCACGCAGAATGCCGCTGAGATACTCCTCGCGCGAAAGCGGTCGTTGCCTTCTTGCCACGCCCGGAGCCTCCGGCGTCCTGCATCCTGGCCGTTCTTTTAACGCGCTCTTCATCGCGACCACCCGCCGGCGCACTCAGCCAATCACGGCTGCGCTCAGCATCTCCACAATCTTCTGCGCCGCCACTGGAATCACCGTGCCCGGCCCGTAGATCCCCGCCACACCGGCGTCATAAAGAAACTGGTAGTCCTGCGGAGGAATCACGCCGCCCACCACGACCAGGATGTCGTCGCGGCCCAGCGCGCGTAATTCGTAAATTAACTGCGGCACCAGTGTCTTGTGACCCGCGGCCAAACTCGACACACCCACCACGTGGACATCGCTGTCTAGGGCAAACCGTGCCACTTCACGCGGCGTCTGAAATAGCGGCCCGAGGTCCACGTCAAAACCAATATCCGCGAAGGCCGTCGCAATCACCTTCGCGCCGCGGTCGTGGCCATCCTGACCCATCTTCGCCACCAGGATGCGCGGACGCCGGCCCTCTTCGCGCTCGAACTCAGCCACCATCCGCCGAGCCTTGTTGAACTCCTCGCCGCCGGCGCTTTCCGCCGAGTACACTCCCGCGATCGTGCACATCGTCGCCTCATACCGGCCCCACACTTTTTCAAGCGCCAGCGAAATTTCCCCGAGCGAAGCCCTCACCCTCGCCGCCTCGACCGCACATTCCAGCAGATTTCCCTCGCCGGTCGCCGCGCACTTCTTCAGCCGCTCCAGCGCACCGCGAACCGCGTCTCCATCGCGCTCGCGCTTCAATTGCTCGAGCCGCTTGATCTGCGTCTGGCGCACTGCGTCGTTGTCGATATCCAGCACCGGAATCTCCGGTTCCTCGGGCGCAGGGTATGCGTTCACGCCGACAATCACATCGCGCCCCGAATCGATTCCTGCCTGCCTGCGCGCTGCCGCCTCTTCGATTCGCATCTTGGGCAGGCCGGTTTCAATGGCCTTCGTCATGCCGCCCAGCTTTTCAATCTCTTCAATTCGATTCCAAGCCGCATGCATCAGTTCGTGCGTCAACCGCTCCACATAGTAGGACCCAGCCCATGGATCCACGACGCGAGTAATGCCGGTTTCGCTCTGCAGATAAAGTTGCGTATTGCGTGCGATCCGCGCTGAAAAATCCGTAGGCAGCGCCAGCGCCTCATCCAATGCATTGGTGTGCAGCGATTGCGTGTGCCCCAAGGCCGCGGCCAGCGCCTCAACGCACGTTCGCACCACGTTGTTATAAGGATCCTGCGCCGTGAGGCTCCATCCTGAAGTTTGCGAGTGGGCCCGCAGCGCCAGCGACTTTGGATTCTTCGCGCCAAATCCCTTCACGATCTTCGCCCAAAGCATGCGCGCGGCCCGCATCTTGGCAATCTCCATAAAATGGTTCATGCCAATGCCCCAGAAAAACGAGATCCGTGGCGCAAAATCGTCCACGTCGAGCCCTGCGTTCACTCCGGCGCGCAAGTACTCGAGCCCGTCCGCCAGCGTATACGCCAGTTCGATATCCGCAGTCGCGCCCGCCTCCTGCATGTGGTAACCGCTCACGCTGATGCAATTGAATCTCGGCATCTTCTCCGCGCAGTAGCGAAAGATGTCGCCGATGATCCGCATCGATCCCTCCGGGGGATAAATGTACGTGTTGCGGACCATGAACTCCTTCAGAATGTCGTTTTGGATGGTGCCGCTCAACCGTTCAGGCGCCACACCCTGCTCTTCGGCCGCCACGATGTAGAACGCCATGATGGGCAGCACCGCACCGTTCATCGTCATCGACACCGACATCTGGTCCAGCGGGATCCTGCGGAACAACATCTTCATGTCGAGAATCGAATCGATCGCCACTCCCGCCTTGCCCACGTCGCCTGCCACGCGTTCGTGATCGGAATCGTATCCCCGATGTGTTGCCAGGTCGAAAGCCACTGACAATCCTCGCTGCCCCGCCGCCAGGTTACGCCGGTAAAACGCGTTCGACTCCTCAGCCGTCGAAAAGCCCGCATATTGCCGGATCGTCCACGGCTGCATCGCATACATTGTGCTGTAAGGTCCGCGCAAATAAGGAGGAATCCCCGCTGCGTACTCCAGGTGCTCGAGACCTTCCAGATCCTCGTGCGTATAAAAACTTTTCAGCGCAATTTGCTCGGGCGAAAGCCACGGCTCAGCCTCATGCGCAGCCTCACCGCCAGCTTGCGGTCTCCAATCGATCTTTGAAAAATCCGGACGCATCGCGAAAGCGGTTTCGGAAATGGTGTATCCGCATTCAGAACAGTCAAGTCGTCGCGACCCAAAGGCCGGGGTCCCCGCGGACAGGTCTCCGTCTGCGGGGTGGAAGGAGCGACGACCTTGATGATCGCTCTCACCGGACGCAGTATTTCCGAAACCGCCGTAGCCCTTAACCCTCAACCGCTCCTGCCACTTCGTCAGCACTTCGATCGCGTTGCTGCGAACATGGATAAACTCCGCCACCCCCGCAACCGCAAGCGCTTCGGCATCCGCAGGAAATCCCGCGACGATCACCGGCGTTTCCCGCCCCAGTTTCCTCAATCCTTGCCGCAATCCCGCAACCAGCGCCGCGTATTCCGCGTCAGAACTGCAAAGCACGATCAGGTCGCCCTCGGCCTCCACAATCTCTTTCGCATTTTTGAACCGCATCATGGCAATTTCAAAGCCGGCGCAGGCAAAGAAGTTCGCCGCAAAATTCGACCGCGCCGCGCGCATCTTCACGTCGCCAATTTCCGCCAGGATGACGCGCGGGAGCCTGCCCCCTGATGCAGCGTATCTTTCGGAACGCAGCCGCAATTCTTCAAATGCTCGTGCGCCGCGCCGCGTCTCCTTCATTCGCCGTTCGTCCACACGCCCCAGCGCACGCTCTGCCATATTCGCAAACTGATTCGTCCCAATCAGCACACGCCGCCGCAACGCCACAGCCTTCTCACGCGCCGCCAGCTTCTGCTCCAGCGCGTGACCAATCTCGCCTGCCGCAAGCGCTTTTCGGTAGCCGCCACGCGCCTCAAGTTCCTGCATTCGCTTCCAGCCATCGCGCGCCAGAAAATCTGTGATCGTTTCCACGTAATACGACCCGCCCGCCGCATCCGCCACGTTCCCCAGAAGCGCCTCATGCCTTAGCAGCAACTGCGTGTTTCGCGCCAGCCGCCGGCTCGCCTCATCCGGCTGCCTGTAGCACTCGTCGAACGGCGCCACCGTGACGGAATCCGCTCCGCCAATCACCGCGGCCATCGCCTCGGTAGTGGCGCGCAAAATGTTCACATGCGAGTCATAGACAGTCTTGTTCCATCGCGAGGTCCGCGCAGCGATGCGCTCTCGAGCACACTCCGGCGTGCCGCCAAAGCTTTCCACCGCCCGCGCCCACAGCATGCGAAAGGCGCGCAGCTTTGCAATCTGGAAGAAGTAATTGGCTCCGGTCGCGAAGCAGAACTCAATCGCTGTCGCTGCGCGATCCACGGCAACGCCGCGCTCCTGCATTGCCGCCAGAAAGTCCACTCCCGCGGCAAGCGCGAATCCAACTTCCTCAACCGCCGTCGCGCCCGCCTCCTCCAGCACACCGCCGTGAATCGTGAACGGCACAAACCCCGCAGGCGCCGATTGAATCACCTCAACCGCGAACTCCACATTCGCCAGCGCGCCATATCCAGTCGAAACCTGCGCGCTAATCCGATCCTCACCCGGCCAGCCAATCAGCAGCCGAATCGTTTGCTCATCGGCGTGCTCAAAATGTAGTGGAATCTCGCCAAGATTTGCGACCAATCGCCTCAATTCGCCAGCGCTGGCAACGGCCGGCGCGCGAAAAGCCAATTCCTCCGCCCCCGCGGCGACCGCCGCACGCGCAGCTTGATTCGCACCCTCCACGTCCGGGGCGTCAATCACCTCGCGAATCCGCCAGCCAGCCTTGGCGCGCGTGCTCCGTCGGTACGGATACTCCCCGGGCGCGGCATCCGCACCGGCAAGTCCCTGCAAATCTTCGGCACGGTAGTAGGGCTTTACCGTCAGCCCTTCCTCCGTGCGCCAAATCAGCTTTTTCTCGTAATCAGCACCTTTTAAGTCGCGGACAATCGCCGCCTCCCACTCCGCGGTGCTCACCGGAGGAAACTCTTCAAGCAAATGTTCCGTCGCCATCGTCTCTCACTTGCCCTCAGGGTCTTCGACCATCTCAATCAGGAACCCAAACGCGCTATCGGCTCGCGATTTCGGATGCACAAAAAACACCGTCGTGCCGCGCGAGCCCTTGCGCGGAGCCTTGTCAATCAGCTGGAAGCCGGCGTCTCGCATTGCATCGAACGCGTGCTGAGCGCTCTCCACGCGGAAAGCCACATGCGCCAGTCCGCCGCGCCCGCCGTTCTTGTCGATCAGTTTTTGTACCGGCGAGTCCGCCGTGAGCGGCTCGAGCAACTGAATCAGGTTCGGCCCAATCCCAATCTCAAGCAGGGCCTCGCGCACCTGGTCCGCTCCGCCAACCTCTTCGCGATGAATCTCTCTGAAGCCCAGCGCCCCGTAGGCCTTGACCTGGCTCTCCAACTCGCCTTGCTTCACAGCAATCGCCACATGATCAACGAACTGGATTCCTGGAACCTCCTTCAATTCCTCCGGCACGCCGTTGCCTTCATTCTGTCGATCCATCTTCCCCAAGTCCTTCTCCGCCGCCTTCACTCGCACTCCACCAGAATCTGGTTCGTCTTCACTGAATCGCCCGACGCGACATGGATCTTCTTCACTATCCCCGCGTGCGGTGCTGTCACGTTGGTTTCCATCTTCATTGCTTCCAGCACAAGCAGCAGTTCGTGCTCTTTCACGCTTTGTCCCGGCTGCGCGTTTACCTTGATCACCAGTCCTGTCACAGGGCTGCGGCACACTTTTCCATTGCTGTCCCATACCCCTCCATAGCTGTTCGGGCGTGCTGCGGTATGCGTGGGGTGCGGCGTATGATTTGGCGCCGGGGCTTCTTCGTCCTCTACAACCTCAACCTCGACTTCGTATGCCTTGCCGTCAATCGTGATCTGAAGTTTCAACGTGCTGCCTTTCCGCAAAACCTCTAAAAAGCTCATCCATTCGGACGAAGATTGTGCGACGTTTGCACAATCACACGTCCTTGCTGCGCCCAGGCGCCGGCGCTTTCATCTGCCAGTTGCCGCGCTGACCGAATTCGCGCCTTTTTCCCGAGAAACGCCGTTGCAGCCGCGGTCATTGCCGCCACAATCTCTGGCTTCACCGGTTCATTCTTGCGGCCGGCATCGTTTTTCGCCGGCGCGACGATTGCAAAATCGCCTTCCTGTGTTTGCGCCGCATGCAGCCGGCCCAGTTCGGCCACGCGCGCTTGCAGGGCTTTCACCGTGGTGGCCATCGCGCTCATCTGACGCTCCGTTTCGCGTTGCCGCGCGGCAACGGCGCGCCGCAATACACGCGACAGCCCCGCATAGATCGCAATGCAGCCCGCTCCCACCAGCGCCGTCACTGCCATCACTTCTGTCCAATGCAACTTCACGCGCCACCCCCTTCCTTCCCGGTACGCCGGCGACGATCCTTCGCGCCGGATTCGCATCTCACAGCGGAATGAGCCCGTGCTTCTTTTGCGGCCGTAGTTCGCGCTTCCCATGCAGCGATTCCAGCGCCCGCGCCACATACCTGCGCGTCTCCGCCGGCTCAATAATGTCGTCCACCAGCCGCCGCCCCGCGGCTATATAAGGATTCGAAAATGTCTCGCGATACTCATCCACCATCTCTTTGCGCCGCGCTGCCTGGTCGTCAGCAGCGTCGATCTCCCGCCGGAAGACGATCTCCGCTGCCCCCTCGGCGCCCATCACCGCGATCTCCGCCGTCGGCCACGCTACCACGCGGTCTGCACCCAGCCCTCTGGAACACATCGCAATATATGCGCCGCCATACGCCTTGCGCAGCACGACCGTGATTTTCGGCACCGTTGCCGCGGAATACGCAAACAGCAGCTTCGCGCCGTGCCGGATAATCCCGCCCCGCTCCTGCTCCACGCCCGGCAAAAATCCCGGCACATCGACAAACGTCAGCAGCGGAATATTGAACGCATTGCAGAAGCGCACAAACCGCGCTGATTTGTCCGATGCATCGATATCCAGCGCGCCGGCCAATACGCACGGCTGGTTGGCGACAATCCCCACGGGTCGGCCCTGCAGCCGCCCAAATCCGATCACGATATTCGCGGCAAACGACGGTTGAATCTCCAGAAAATCTTCGTTGTCCACCACCCGCACAATTACGTCGCGCACGTCGTAAGCGACCTTCGCATCTACCGGGACAATGCCGTTCATTTCGGAATCAGGCTTCAATCGTCCGCTGAAGGGCAGCCGCGGCGGATCCTCAAGATTGTTAGGCGGCATAAAGCTCAGCAGCCGCCGGCACAGCTCGAGCGCCTCATCGTCATCGTGCGCGATCAGGTGCACCACACCGGAGTAGTGCATCTGCGATTGCGGTCCGCCCAACTCCTCGGCGCTTACCTCTTCGCCTGTCACCTGCTTGATCACCTGCGGCCCGGTGATGAACATTCGCGCATGCTCGGTCTGGATGACGAAATCCGTCAGCGCCGGGCTGTACGCAGCCCCGCCCGCACACGGCCCGCAGATCAGTGAAATCTGCGGCACAGTACCTGAGAGCATCACGTTGTGATAGAAAACTCGCGCATAACCGGCCAGGCTGTCGATCCCCTCCTGCACCCGCGCCCCACCCGAATCGTTGATAAAAACAAACGGGCTGCCCGTCTTTTGGCTCATGGCCATCATGTCAGCCACTTTGTTGCAATGCATCTCGCCGGCCGCGCCGCCGGCCACGGTAAAATCCTGGCTCGCCAGGTGAACCAGCCGCCCGTCGATCGTCGCGCTGCCGGTCACGACGCCATCGGCCGGCAACTCCTTGTCAGCCATACCGAAATAGGTTGCGCGATGCTTCGAAAACAGCCCGATCTCCTCAAAGCTGCCGCGGTCCACCAGGCGGTCAACGCGCTCCCGCGCCGAGAGTTTTCCCGACGCATGCTGCCGCTCAATGCGGTCTTTTCCGCCGCCCAACTCCAGTTCCGCGCGCTTTGCTGCAAGCTCCGCGATCTTGTCGCCGATGGTCTTTTTCTTTGCGATTTCTTCTTGAGTTAACATTTCCGCACCTGGGAGAACTGCAGGACCCACAATCGTGGTGCCGGCAAGACGCAGCACGCCTCTTACGCACCGCCGTCATTCTATGCCCGGGTATGTTTGGATTGATGTGACCAAGTTCACTCTCTAGAGCCCCAGGGAAGCTGTTGCATTTCCGTGGCTTGCGCGCAAGTTCGACCACAGGAATCGCGTGCAGCCGGACGCCACGCCTCCGATTCCTGACAGGTGGGTAACCCGGCGCCATCCTGGGTTCGGATCCTGAATATAACTCACTTAATTTCAATTAGATAGATGAGTAACGGGCGGGCGGCCAGCCGGCCAAAAGCCGCCCAATCCATCGCAGATTCATTCGTGCCTGCTCTAGGAAAACCGCGTTCGCCGCCACAGCAGCGTCCCGCACCAACCGAGCGGAATCATCGTTCCCATGATCAGCACCAGCATCCAGGGTACGTTCACGTAAATGTGCTGCGCGCGCGTCCCAATGGCAAGCCACACAAAAATGCCGGTGGCCACACACACAATCAGCCACTCCCACCAGCGGCGCGGATGCTTGGTATCGGCCAGCGGATCGTTGCCGGCAACCACAGCGGTCACATTTTCCGTATCCAGTTGATAGCGGTCGCACTCGCGATGCATCGCCGCATGCCAGTTCTCCATCTCTGAAGGCGGCGGCTCTGCCGCGCTGATCGACACTGCGCCCAGAATCATAATCGTCGATCCAGTGATAATCAGCAGTCTGCCGCTTCCCGACAGCCCGACAAATTCTGCAAACACCAGCGCACCCCAAGCGAGTCCCCAAAGCTGGTTGGTGTTGGAGAGGGGAATGCCGCGGCCGATGCCGATGTACTTCGCCGCGTACTGCTGGAAAAGATCGCCGATTACCCAGCAGAATCCGCCCAGAAACGGCCAGAACAGCATGGTCCGGGCCCGATGCAGCTCGGCAACCATGGGCGCAGTGCCGCCGTAAAAAATCCAGCCAAGCGTCAGAATCGTTCCCAGTTCGCCGAAGGTGAAGATGGTGACGAACGAAAGTGGATTCATGCCGCTGATATAGGCCTTGCGGTAGGGAATGTACATGGTACCGAACATAGCGCCCGCGCCAAGTGCGGCGATGATGCCGGTGGCGGCCTTGCCCGGCGCGCCCGCATTCTGCTCGGCGGTCGCGACAGCGAGCAATGCGGCGCCAAACACAATGGCTAGCGCGCCGCCAATCACCTTCGCCCAGTCTTTCGCGCGCGATCCACGCAGCTCCCTGAAGAGCAGGCAGCCCCAGGCGAGTCCGACAAGGCTGTTGGTGTTCCAAAGCGGAAACGCGATCGCCAGCCCGACGTTGCGCACGGCGAAGATGGTGAGCGTGTTGCCCACCGCCCACAGCATGCCCGCCAGCAGCGCCCACACCAGAAGGTGCGGCTTTTCCCGAAGATCGTCGAAAAGAAATGCGGTGCCTTTCAGCAGCGTGGGAATCGTCCATCGCGCCACAAAAGCGCCCATCACCATTCCCATCGAAATCAGGAATGGAGAGAATCCCTCGTTTACGAGCTTGGTCGGCGCTTCAGCGCTGCCCAGCCACACGGCCGCAGCCAGCCCGCAAAAGACGCCCAGCTTGTGCAACGAAAGCGTAGACCGCGCGCTGGCGGTGGCCGTGTTCTGGCTCATGCGGTTACCTCAACGACATCAGCAGCGTGATTCCCAGAACGAGCACCACCACGGGCACCCAAAGATGAACATCGGTCAGGATGGAAATCCACTTCGATCGATTCACGCAGTGACCTCCGCCAGCCGCACCGGCCGGTGCTCGGCGTACGACCTGCGCGCCGCCAGCGCCATCACCACCGGCACGCGGCTGTCTGCGCCGGTCACCGGGATCGGCTTACCCTCCAGCACTGCCTCAACAAACTGTTGCAGCTCCAGCGCAAAACTTTCTGTGTACCTTTGCATAAAGAAATTCAAGGGTAGATCAGTGTAAACGGATTTCTCGCCGCTGACTACAACTTGATTCGGATAACGGTTTTCGCTGGCGATTTTGCCTTTGCTGCCCAGGATCTCAACCCTCTGGTCGTACCCGAACACCGCTTTGCGGCTGTTGTCGATGGTGCCGATCGCTCCGCTGCGGAAGTGCAGCACCACCAAAGCCGTGTCCAGATCCCCCTCGCCCTTGAACGCCGGATCGATCAACACTCCTCCCGACGCGTAAACTTCTTCCACTTCTTCGCCCATCAGGTAGCGCGCCATGTCGAAGTCATGAATCATCATGTCGAGAAATATTCCGCCCGAAGGCCGCAGATACGAGATGGGCGGCGGCGCGGGATCACGGCTGATGATAT
Source organism: uncultured Acidobacteriaceae bacterium (assembly GCA_963751285.1). Taxonomy (GTDB): domain Bacteria; phylum Acidobacteriota; class Terriglobia; order Terriglobales; family Acidobacteriaceae; genus Telmatobacter. The sequence goes on from CAVVUE010000036.1 coordinate 35,913, forward strand.
GGATCAGGCTTGGCCTGCCAATCTCCCCGCTCGCCACCGCCTGCCGCACGCGCATGAAGTTCGAATCGAACCGCCGATTGAACCCCACTTGCAGGCGCACGCCGGCCTTATCCACTGCGGCAAGCGAGCTGTCGATCTTTTCCAGGCTCAGCGATACCGGCTTCTCGCAAAAGATGTGTTTGCCCGCCTGCGCGGCCTTCACAATCAGGTCGGCGTGGGTGTCAGTCGAAGTGCAGATCAGGACCGCGTCGATCCTCTTGTCGGCAAAAATCTCTTCTGCCGACGCCGCCACCGTGGGAATGTTGCAGCGCGTGGCAACCGCCTGCGCAGCCTCGCGATTCAAATCCGCGATCGCCAGAATCTCCGCTTCAGGCAGGCGAAAGGCCAGCGTCTCCGCATGCACGGGGCCAATTCGTCCCGCACCAAGAATTCCAAAATGAAGTTTCTTGCCGCTCATAGACATTTAGCTCCTGGCTTCCAGCTCCTGGCTGCTAGCCTCACTTTCTCCAACTGAATTCGCGGATCTCATCCGCACCAGCTAGAGGCTAGAAGCTAGCAGCTAGAAGCTGTTGTTAAGCAAAATTCGATTCAATCGACCGGATATACTCCCGATTTCGCGCGGCACTCTCCTTCGGCGTTCCCATGCCGGGCAAAATGTCCTGCTCCACCAGCACATATCCCTTGTAATCGCGGCGGGCAAGCCAACGCAGCAGGGCCGGGAAATCCACGCACCCTTTGCCCAGCTCGGGGTACAGGCCGTTGCGCATCGCCGTAAAGTAATCCCACTCGTTCTCTCGGCTGCGGCGCGCCACGTTCGGCTCCAGATCTTTCATGTGGATATACCAGGTGCGCTCCTTGAAGCGATTCAGCGCATCCACCAGGTCGACCTCTTCGGCGCCCGTCCCATGAATGTAATGGCCGGTGTCGAACACCAGGCCCAGCCGCTCGGGGTTCGTCATGTCGAGCAGCGTGGCGATCTCGTCCGGCGTCTCCACGTAGCCAGCGCAGTGGTGATGAAACACCGTGCGCAGTCCCGTCTCGTCAAACACCGCCTCTGCAATCCGGTCCGCGCCGCCGGCGAACGTCTTCCACTGGTCCTTGCTGAGTCCCATGCTCGGCGTCACGCGCCCTGCCTGCTTGGTGCGCACAGGGTCGGTGCCGTTGTCGTCGGCCAGCACCAGGAATGGCGCCTGCGTGGTCGCGACAGCGGCAATCAGCTTTGCCGTCTTCACCGCTCTTGCCGTCCCCTCTGCATGCGCCGCCTGATTCTTCATCGCCACCGGCACAAACGCTCCCAGCATCACCACGTCGTTGCGCCGCGCCAGTTCTTCACTCAATTGCACCGGATCGGTGGGCATGTAGCCCCAGTCGCCCAGCTCCGTTCCCGTGTATCCCGTCTCCACCAGCTCGTCCAGCATTTGATGAAACGGAATCCCCTTGCTTTGATCCTGGTGCTCCAGCGTGCCCCAGGAGCAGGGCGCATTTCCGACCAACAGTTCTTTCATACGATCTCCTTGCCTTCCCGCGGGTTTTTCAGCCTTCTCGCCTCGTTTTTGGTTGACGCTTTACACGTGTGCATTTGTTGAAAAGGGCTAGCAGCTAGAAGCTGGAGGCTAGTAGCTGCTTTTCAAAACTTCCGGCTCCACTCTTTCGGCCACCGTTCCACCACCACCTTGGTCTGGGTAAAAAATTCCACCGCATGATGTGCTTGCGCGTGCAGGTCGCCAAAGAAGCTGTCTCCCCACCCGCTGAACGGGAAGGTCGACATCGGCGCCGCAACGCCCACGTTGATTCCCACGTTGCCTGCGTTCACTTCATAGCGAAAGCGCCGCGCGTTGGCGCCATCGGTAGTGAAGATGCAGGCCATGTTGCCGTAGCTGCGCCCGTTCACGAGTGCGATGGCCTCTTCAATGGTCTGCGCGTGCATCAGGCTCAACACCGGCCCAAAGATTTCCGTCCTCGCCGCCTCGGAATCCGGCGCAACATCTTCGAGCACGGTAGGCAGCACAAAATAACCATCCTCGTAGCCGTCCACTTTCTTTCCGCGCCCATCCACGACCACGCGCGCGCCGGCTTGCTCGCCCTTGGCAATCAGCCCTTCGATCCGCGTCTTGCTCTCGGCCGAAATCACGGGCCCCATCTCGATGCCCGGCAACGCGCCATAGCCTGTCTTCCGGCCCTTCGCCGCTGCAGCAATCCGCTCGGTGACAGCCGCCCGCGCTCCGCCTACCGTGATTGCCACAGAAGCAGCCAGGCAGCGTTGTCCCGCGCAGCCGAATGCCGAGTCGGCAAGAATCCGCGTGGTCATGTCCATATCCGCATCGGGCATAATCACCACTGGATTTTTCGCGCCGCCCTGGCATTGCGCGCGCTTGCCGTTGGCCGCGGCGCGGCTGTAGATATACTTCGCCGTCGGCGTCGAGCCCACAAAGCTCACCGCCTTGATTCCCGGATGATCCAGGATCGCATTCACCGTATCGCGGCCACCGTTCACAAGCTGCATCACACCCGGCGGAAAGCCCGCTTGCTGGATCAAGCTGAAAATCTTTTGCGACGTAATGGGTACACGCTCCGACGGCTTCAGCAGAAAGCAATTCCCCGCCGCCACCGCGTAGGGAAAGAACCAGAACGCAATCATGCCCGGAAAATTGAATGGAACAATCCCCGCCACCACTCCAAGCGGCTGCCGGATCATGTGCTCATCAATGCCTGATGCAATGTCTTCGCAGTTCGTGCCCTGCATCAGCATCGGCATGGCGCTGGCAGTTTCCACGTTCTCCACCGCTCGCAGAATCTCGCCTTTGCTCTCGGCCAACGTCTTGCCGCACTCGTCGGTGATGGAGAGCGCCAACTCGTCGCGATGCTGTTCGAGCAAAGTCTTCAATCTGAAGAGCGGCTGAATCCGTTCAACGACGGGCGTGCGCCGCCACTCCAAAAATGCCCTCTGCGCCACTTCGACCGCCGCGTTCACATCGGTCGCCGGCGACAGGGGAACCTCCGCCAGCACCTTGGCCGATGCGGGATTGATCACTCTCAACGCTTCACTGCCGCTCGATGCGCGCCACGTGTTTTCAATAAAATTCTGCAACCGCTCCATCGTGTCTTCTCCTTAAGCTCCACCGTTCCGAGCCCGCCGCGGATCACGCGCCAGCGTGCCTACTCGCTGACTTGCTGACTTGCTGACTCGCTAACTTGCCAATCTAACTCCGCTAACGCCGCGAACTCCGCCAGCTCCGCTCTCGTCACAGATGCTGGCGCTCGCGCTTGCGCGCCTCTTCATACCGGGCGCGCGCCTCGCGCACGCTCTTCATCTCCGACACTTCGGCCACCGCGACATCCCACCACGACTCATACCCCGGCACGCCAACCGATGTATCCGTCTCCACCACGATCACCGTGGTTCGATCCATGGCTTTTGCTTTCTCGAGCGCCTTTTTCAACTCCGTCAGATTTGCCGCCTTGATGGTATGCGCGCCCAGGCTGCGCGCGTTAGCCGCAAAATCCACTGCAACCGGCTCGCCATCCAGCTGCCCGCTCTTCGCGTTGCGCTTGCGATAGCGCGTTCCGAATCCCTCCTGGCCCAGCGAACGGCTCAAGCTCCCAATGCTCGCGAAACCGTGATTGTCCACGAGCACAATGATGATCTTCACGGCTTCCTGCACCGAAGTCGCAATCTCCGCCGGCATCATCAGATACGTGCCGTCGCCCAGAAAGACAAATACCTCGCGGCTCGGATCGGCCATCTTGGCCCCCATCGCCCCGGGGATCTCATAACCCATGCAGGAATAGCCGTACTCCATGTGATAGCCATTGGGAGTGCGCGTGCGCCACAGCTTATGCAGGTCGCCGGGATGGCTGCCGGCCGCCGATACCAGCACATCGCGCGGCCCCGATGCTTCGCACATCGCTCCAATAACCTCGCTCTGCGCCGGCTTGCTCCCCCGACCAGAATCCTGACCCGAATCCTGACCCTTCAAGTGGAACAGCCGGTCCACCTCCACGTCCCACTTCGCCTTCAAATCCGCCACCTTCGCCGCGTACGCCGCGCTCACCTTGTGCCCCGCGAGCGCCGCGCCAAGCTGCTCCAAAGCAACGCGCGCATCCGCCACCACTGGAATCGCGCCCACCTTGTACGCATCGAACTCCGCAGTGTTGATGTTCACGAATTTCACTTGGGGATTCTGGAACGCCGTCATCGACGCCGATGTGAAATCGGAGTAGCGTGTCCCGATGCCGATCACAAGATCCGCAGCATTCGCCAGCCGGTTGGCTGCGAGCGATCCCGTTGCCCCCATAGCCCCCACCACAAGCGAATGGTCCCAAGCCAGCGCGCCTTTGCCCGCCTGCGTCTCTGCGACAGGAATCCCAGTTGCTTTCACGAATTCCGCCAGTGCCGCCGACGCTTCGCTCATCAGCACGCCGCCGCCCGCCACGATCAATGGCCGCTTCGCCGCACCAATCGCCGTCGCCGCGCGCTCCAGCGAAACCCGGTCAGGCTCAACACGCCGGATCAGCCAAACGCGTTTTGCGAAAAGTTCGTCGGGATAGTCATACGCTTCGGCCTGCACATCCTGCGGCAGCGCCAGCGTCACCGCGCCGCAATCGGAAGGCGAAGTCAACACCCGCATCGCCTCGGGCAGCGACGTGATGAGCTGTTCGGGCCTGTAGATGCGGTCCCAATACCGTGACACTGGCTTGAAGCAATCGTTCACGCCGATGTCTTGCGTGGCCGGCGACTCCAACTGCTGCAGCACCGGCGCCACATTGCGCCGCGCGAAAATGTCGCCGGGCAGCAGCAGCACCGGCAGCCGGTTGATGGTGGCCAGCGCCGCGCCCGTAATCATGTTGGTCGCACCCGGCCCAATCGACGATGTGCACGCAAAGGTACGCAGCCGGTTCGAGGCTTTGGCAAATCCGGTCGCCATGTGCACGCCCGCCTGCTCGTTGCGAACTAGGATGTAAGGAAAATCGAGATTCTGTTGCAGCGCCTGGCCGATCCCCGCCACGTTGCCGTGCCCGAAGATTCCAACCATGCCGGCGAAGAATGCGTGCTCGCGGCCATCCCGCTCTACATATTGCTGCTTCAGGAACTGGATCAAAGCCTGCGCCATCGTCATGCGCCGCGTCTTCATATCCGTTCTCCTCGATCTAGCCGAGTGTTGTGAAACGCGCTCCCGATTGGACCGGTCTCTGGACTACCGCCGTTTCACCAGCGGCACCCGCGGGTCCTTTTCCTTCCACTCAGCCCTCACCCACGCATGATTCGGGTCATCTGAGCACGCGAGCGATCGAGCCGATCCCGCAAGCGCGTTCAGATAATACACGTTGTAGCCATGCCCGGCCACCACCGGATGATACCCCTCCGGCACCAGCACCAGCTCACCATCGCGTACGGTCATCGTTTCGTCGATGCGCCCATCTGCCGTATAAACTTTCTGAATTGCGAATCCCTCCGGCCCCTCGATCCGGTAGTAGTAAATCTCTTCGAGATCGACTTCGCCTGGGGGATTGTGCACATCATGCTTGTGTGGTGGATAGCTCGACCAGTTGCCGGCTGGTGTAAACACCTCCACTACGATCAGCCTCTGCGCCAGAAACGACGGCGGCAGCATGGAGTTGATCTGTCGCGTCGCGTTGCCTCCACCGCGAATCTCAATTTCCACCTTGTCCGGCGTAATCAATCGCGCCGGATATTCTTCTTCCGCCTTGCAATAGCAGAAGGCCAAATCGCACCCGTTCTCAGTGGTTACTGAGAAAGACGTGAAGATGGGCAAATACAGCGTGTAGGGCAACCCGTCAAAAACGGTCGCCCTCTTTCCAAAATTCAGCCACTCACCGCGTGAGCTCGTAACCGAACAGATTCCTCCCAGTACGACGATCGCAAGCTCCGTGCGAGAGGTTTCACCGTAGTACGTCTGGGCCCGATCCAGCTTGCGCGTCTCAAAAGACAAAAACTCATATCCGAAGTCATCAATCCGGTTGCGGAAGGCTTCGGGGCGGATTAGCAATTGACTCATCGATCTTTCTCTCCTGCAGACGCCGGAAGTAGGGAAGGCGTCATAAAAGTTCCGGCCCGGGTTGGGTCCGGACAAGAAGTAAAACAGGGCCCCGATGCACACGTGTGCATCGCCTCTAAGATGATCTCCGATCCGAAACCTTCTGTCAATCGGAAAGCGGTCTCTGGACATCAATTTTTTTCGCCCCTCGAAAGAGAAGAAAAGGCGAATCGAAAACAGCGGCCCTTCCGCTCGCGCCAGCGGTCCGCACTCAGCACATCGCCAGCGAATCCGCGGTCATTTCGCAATTGCGTTCGCCCCGATTCGCTGCCCGTCTTGACCAGCAACTTGCAGGGGTGTTAGGGTTTTTCTGCACACGTTTGCATCGCCCCGGAGGCTCCATGGCTCCCACCGTTACCGCGCTCCAGTTCAAAAGCCCGCTCCACAAAATGACGCAGACCACCCCAACCTGCCTGTGGAACGATTCGGCCTCCATCGAAGACCTCACTTATTCCATCGAGCACGGCGCCGTCGGAGCCACATGCAATCCCTCCATCGCCGTTTCCGTGCTCAAGAAAGAGATGGCTGTCTGGAAGCCGCGCATCCTTGAGCTCGCCGCCGCCCATCCTGAGCTCAACGAAGACGATCTCTCCTGGCGCGTCGTCGAAGAAATCTCAGCCAACGCCGCCAGGCTTCTGCTTCCCATCTTCGAGCGCGAAAAAGGCCGCAACGGCCGCCTGTCGATTCAAACTGACCCGCGCAATTACCGCAACACCGAGGCAATGCTGGCGCAGGCCGTCCACTTCAGCAGGCTCGCGCCCAACATGATCGTCAAAATCGCCGCCACGCGCGCCGGAATCCCCGCGATTGAAGAAGCCACTTACCGCGGCATCAGCATCAACGCCACCGTCAGCTTTACCCTCCCCCAGGCCATCGCCGTCGCTGAGGCCGTTGAGCGCGGCCTCAAGCGGCGCGAATCTGAAGGCGCCGATATTTCGACCATGGGCCCCATTTGCACCCTTATGGTCGGCCGTCTCGACGACTGGCTCAAAGTCCTTCACGACAAGCAAAATCTCTCTGTCGACCCCGGCTATCTCGAGTGGGCAGGCGTTGCCGTCTTCAAGAAGGCCTACAAGATTTTCCGCGAGCGCGGCTACCGCGCACGCCTGCTCTCCGCCGCGTTCCGCAATCACATGCACTGGAGCGAATTCATCGGCGGCGACGTCGTCATCTCACCACCCTGCGCCTGGCAGCGCCGCTATAACGAATCCGATATCGAAGTCATTCCGCGCATAGATCAACCTGTTGCCCCGCGCATCGTGGAAACGCTCCTCGCCAAATTCCCAGACTTCCGCCGCGCCTACACCGAGAACGGCCTCACCCCCGAAGAGTTCGACACCTTCGGCTCCACGCGCCGAACCCTCCGCCAGTTCATCGCCGCCGTCGCCGAGATGAACGCCATCGTCCGCGACATCATCCTCCCCAACCCCGACACGGAATAACAGGTTGCGTAGCGCCGGTCTCCAGACCGGCTGTTCTGGCGGTGTCCACACCGCCAGTCTGCGCGAATCTAGAAACCATCATCCGCGACATCATCCTGCCGAATCCCGACACGGAGTAGACCGGCACGGCGCGCGCTCACCGGCTATCTTCGGGCATCAGCTTTCAGAGGGGGGGTAGGGACGAGCCTTGAGGCTGTTCGCCTCTTGTGCTCGTCCCCCCTCGTAGAACCCGCCGTGCGGAATTCCCGCAACGGGCTCCACAGGTTGCACTCACGGGAGGGCGATCATACCGTGGGATGAAGTACTGCAACGGCGTAGGGCAGTTCGAACCATGGCTGTCTCAGCAGATAGGACCAGTGCAGGCGATGCCGCTGACTCCGCCGCCGTAGGATGTGGACCCATTGACGCACTACTTCGAGCCGTACATCTCTAAGCTTTGGACTGCAGTGGTGCAACCCGAAATACTGGTAGAAGCCGCGCAGCATCAGCGTAAGTTGCTTCTGCTGATCCTCCAGCGTCCCATGCCTATGCTGCCTGAGCCACTCCTTGGATTTGGCCAAGAACTTTCGGCGGCTTTTGATGCACGGAATCCGCACCAAGGCAAACTTGCCTCCTTGATCGATGCCGCACACATGCGTAAAACCTAGGAAGTCAAACGTGTCCGGTTTTTGGCCGGTCTTCACAAGGTTCCCCCGGACAAATCGTCCGAAGCGCATGATCCGCGTCTTTTCTTCTGCCAACTCCAACCCGAATTTTCCGAATCGATCCGTCAGGTTCTTTTGGAACTCTTCTGCATCGCGCCGGTATTGGAAATTCACCACGAAGTCATCCGCGAATCTCGTCAAATATGCTTCTCCCTGACACGTCGGCCTGATCTTCTTTTCAAACCAAAGATCAAGAACAAAATGCAGGTAGATATTGGACAAGATCGGACTGATCGGACCGCCTTGCGGCGAACCTTCTTCCGTCCGCGTCACAACTCCTCCCACCATGAACCCCGCGTTCAGCCATTTGCCGATCAGGCGCAGGATGAGCGGGTCTGCAATTCGATAAGCCACCATCTTCTGCAGCCAATCATGCTGGATGTGGTTAAAGGAAACCACGACACACTACCCATCATCAGCACCTGCCCGGGCGGGTCACGATTATCCGCAGTCGCCATCCATTTGAAGCAAAATCGCTCGAGGTTCTCAGCAAGATCCATCGTAACGGTCGCCTGTACTTCGTCCTATTCCTGCCTGACGGCAGTAAGTCCATGATCCCGGTGGAGTGGACAGATTATGCCTCAGTGAGTCAGGCCCGACAAGTTGTTTCGGTACAGAACCGAGCCGTGCTGGGTTCTGTCGAGGACTTGCTTCATGCACGCGCCATCACGGACGCTCTCCTCAACCGCTTTGCGGCTCTGACAAGCAAGGCGGCTGAAGAGGAGAGTCAACGTGCAGCAAAACCAACCGAGTCTCTTCGATCTGCTTCTCGAGGAAAGCGGTCCCTGGGAAGCACTCGAGGCCGAGCAACAGCTTCAGGCCATCGACATACTGGCCCGGCTGATCGCCAACGCCGCCATAGCCCAAGACGAGGAGAAGGGCGATGAATGACTCCGGCAAGGTAAAACTCACTCATACCCGGCGGGCGGCCTTCGTCTACATCCGTCAGTCCAGTCCTCAACAGGTAGAGAACAACCGGGAGTCAACGGCGCGGCAGTATGCTTTGGTGGAAAGGGC
>CAVVUE010000037.1:0-314476 GCA_963751285.1 uncultured Acidobacteriaceae bacterium
ATCTTGTCGTTCTTCTTTTTCGCCGCTGCAATCGCTCGCAGCATCAGCGGATGTGCCACCTTTACCTTCTCGGCGTGAGGAAGCAGATGATCGTAGATCCACCCGGTGAAGATCGTCGCCTCCATGGCCATCACCCGGGGTTGGGGAAGGGTCTTGAGCCGCCCATCCAACTCGCACCGGGTTGATCCGATCTTGCCTTCCTGGTGCACATGACCAGCTGCATCCTTCACGCAGTAGCTGATCGTCCTCTTGTGAACGTCAAGTCCGATGTAATACATATGGTCTCGAGGAGCCTCCGTGGTTGTTCTCTGAATCAGCGTTGCCGCTGAGTTCAGCTTATGCAACACCTCGTGCTCCTCACTGACTCCTGATGAACACCTCACTAACGTGTTGTTGTATTTATTGCAGGTGATAGGCGGAAGCCCAGGGCTGCCGCTTGTTGTCGAAGTCTATTTTCAGCGCGGGTTCTTGCTTGTGTATCGGCCTTTTGGAATACCTCTTCCGTGTAGGGCTGCTTCGTTGCGAGAAGATGGTAGACGATACGCGCGAGCTTGTGAGCCGTGGCGGTTACGGCGGCGCGTGCCCCCAATCTCCATTTTGCTTTTCGATAGAATTCGCCGAGATGATTCTTCGCATGATACAGGCACTGTGCTCCAAGACGGAGAGCGATGGCGGCCCTGTTCTTTACGTGCCTCGTTTGTGAATGGAGGACCTTGCCTCCGCTGACCTTCCTTTCCGGGCACAGTCCCAGCCAAGACGCAAACGCAGACGCACTTCTGAAGCGCGAAACATCAGGCCCGATTTCCATGATGATCGTGTGTGCCGTCAGGGTGCTGAGTCCAGGTACATCGGTAAGGTCCACTCCGGCGATTCGATACAGCTCGGACTTCAGATCAAATGCCGGCTCGTTGCCTGCCCGCTGGTATATACGCTTCTTCGTCCCTGAAGGCCGCTTTGGTTGGGCATCCGCCGACGCAGACATAGCACGCAGATATTTCTCGATTTCCTTGTCTGCGTCTGCCATCAGGCCTCTGTAAAACCTGTATGCGGCCAGAGACTGCCGCAACGTAAAGAGATGTTCTGAGCGGTAATCTCCCTCCAACGATTTAGCTACAATATCGCGAGAGCTGCGCACGCGGCGGTTGCAAAGAGCCGCCAGGCGTACGGGATCCCGCTCGCCTGCAAGTATCGCATCGAGAATTGCAATTCCACTCACTCCAGTAATGTCACTCAGTACGTGGTGGACTTGCAGGTTCATTTGCGTCAGCGCCTTTTGCATCTGCTGAGTGTGCTGGGACGCCATCTGAAGCAGACCCTCTCGATGTCGCCACAGCGATCGCAAAACGCATATCTCATCGCTCGGACGGAAGCTGGCCTTCAGCAAGCCAACCGAATGCAAATACTGAATCCACTGACAATCAGAGACGTCACTCTTCCGGCCTGGGACGTTCTTGACATGACTCGCATTAACGAGGAACACTTCGAAGCCGCGAGTCTCGAGCAGCTGAAACAACGCGATCCAATAGACTCCCGTCGACTCCATCGCGACAGTTCGAACCTTGCAGCTGCCAAGCCAGTCGCACAGATCCTGCAGGTCACGCGTAAATGTTCCGAAGGACCTCACGGAGTGCTCCGCCCGATCCGGTGGAACCGCAACGTAAATCTCTTCGGCACCGATGTCGATCCCTGCAGCATCCGGATGCAGCACCGGAAGCATACGAGCAGCTGTCTTCCTTCTAGGCTTTTCTGACGATCTCATGCATCCCCCTCTCCACTGGCGCCTGCGGCCCGAGGTTACGAAGAATGCAAACTCCTGAACGGGATCGCTGCCGGGGCAGACGTCACCACTGACCCTTACGTGCCCTCGGACCCACGCTTAACAACGGGTTCCAATACACCAGTGTCAAAACGGGCTGTAACTGCCGCAGGCGCCAGCATCACCAGTATCGCTGCCGCATGTTCATCTCGTTCCTTTTGGGGACGCCCATTCCACCGCTTAACATTCAAACAATTCGTTCCGAACCCTGAAGACCGGGCACAGCGAGGGCGCCGCGCCGGCGGGCACCTCCCGGGCTGCGCAGGAGATCTTCTTGTGATCTCGAAGATCCGGAGAGTGTCTACTTCCCGTATCTCTTTGCAGCCTTGCCAATCGATGGCCCGGCCTTGGCAAGATCTTGAGGATTCATGACCGGCCTTAAAGAAACCTTTGCGTTGAAGGCGAGAAACCAAGGCTCAGCGATCGCCGGAATCTGTGATGTGTCCTTCATGTCGAAAACGATGGAGCCGGACCGATTGCCGTTGTCGTCCGCTAAGAAATAGGCCGCTTCCGGTTTGAGATCGGCCAGTATGCCCTCGATCGTGGAACCCAGGGTTCCATCTTTGGCGGCGGCATTGCCGGTTTCTACGGGGATCGAGACTCTAAGCAACATCCGCATACTTCTTTCTCCTTTTTGTTTTTTGAGGCTGCCAAATGTGTATAAGACGCCATGCTTTGACGTCAAGGCTTTCGGCCTCGGCGTCTTAACGGGACATCCTGGGGTTCCCTGGAATGTGGAGCGGAGAACCTCTCCGATTTTGAGAACCGGGTGGAACAGTGATTGCGGTCGCGGTAGGGACGGTCATTACTGACCGCCCACTGGGTGGCCGGAGGCAGTCACCCGCCCCCGGCTCCCACAGAACCCAGCGTGCAGATTTCCCGCACTGGGCTCGTCAGACGTTGATTCACAGTATGGCGATAGCCTGCAGCTCTTTATAGGAAAAGTGCAGCTTTGGTCGAAGCAGCGGGAACTGTTCCTTGATCCGCTGAAATTGCTCCCACCGGACCGTACCGTGCCAGCTCCGACTGCTCAACATTTTGTGCCAGTAATGTTCCACAGCCCTATGAACCCTTAGCAGTGCCCGAAGATTGCCAGCAACGCCATAGTATGCATAGTGACCACGGAGCATCTGATTGAGATAATTCACCTGTTCTCGCAGCGACAAGTGCCGCATCCGCCGCATCTGGTCTTGCAAGCGCATGAGCGCGCGTCGCAGTCGTGACTTTTCCGTAAGCATTCCAATTCGAAAGTTCCCTTTCTGATTGCGAGTGCAGTACAGAGTAAAGCCCAGGAAATAGATTGTCTCCGGGCGTTTACGGCCACGCTTGCTCGCGTGTCGATGCGCGTACCTACCAAATTCAACGAGCTTGGTCTTCGTCGGCTCCAAGGTCAGACTAAATTTACTCAGCCTCTTGGCGAGCGCTTCCTGAACGCGAAGAGCATCCGAACGGAATTGGAAACACAGCACGAAGTCGTCGATATATCGCACCATGCAGGCCTCCCCGCGAAGTCGCGGCTTGACCACTCGCTCGAACCACAGATCGAGCACATAGTGGAGATATATATTACTCAGCAGTACGCTGACCGAACCTCCCTGCGGGGTCCCCTCTTCGCTTGGATGAACCTCTCCATTCTCGAAAACGCCAGCCTTCAGCCAGCGCCGGATTAAACTAATCAGGCGCTGATCTCCTACTCGATGTTCCACGAAGCGGAGCATCCACTCGTGACTTAGGCTCCCGAAAAAGTTCTTGAGGTCCGCCTCCAGCACCCACTCGATTTTCCCGCCAGCAATTCTCTCGTGGAGCGTTGCTAGCGCTTGGTGGGCACCTCTTCCAGCACGTCCACCAAACGAGCAGGATAGAAAATCCTGTTCATAGATGGCGGATAGCACCTGAGAGACGCTTCGCTGGAGTGCCCGGTCGGCTACAGTCGGCACCCCGAGAGGGCGCATTTCCTGCTTTCCGGGCTTCGGGATATAGACACGCCGTATCACGGGCGCTCGATATCCTTTGCGATGGACAGATTGGAGCATGGCTGCAACCCATTCCTCAAAACTCTGTTTCGCTTCAGTTACGGTCTGTCCATCCACTCCGGCTGCAGACTTGGCAGGAATCTGACTAAGACTCTCCCAAACCCGCTCCTTTGTGATGTGATGAGCCAGCGACGTAAACCGGAGCTTCGGTTCACACCGAGCTTTGACTGCTATTCGTTCGAGTCCTGTTGTCATGACTGGCGGTTCTTCTCTTTGCATAGAAGGCCGAATCCTCCCTTTGAATGGAGCTCATGTTTCCCACGAACAATTCAACTTCCGCTGCCCGCTTCCCCATGTAGCCGGCTCTCCCGACCTCGAAGTACTATCAGGCAGTCTGACTTCCGTCAGGCCTTCGGATCTTCCTCACTTGTTCAGCTTGTCAGACCCTACAAGCCAGGCTTGAGCCTGACGGCTCTCCCTTGTTCCCATGAAATCCTTTGGTTGCATGCTGACGGTACGAACCCCGGAAGCACCTCAGCACACTCGCCATAACGCATACTGAGCTTCTGCCTTCCCCGTTACGGGATAGGGTCGGCTACTTCCACCACGATCGATTTCGGGGCTAGATTGCCGTTTACTGCTGTTTCGGCCTGCAAACCTCCCGGTCTACGCTTCGCAATGGCCGTCTCCGGACATCACGCAAGACTTGGTACGCGGCTGCGAGCTAAGCTTTGCCGCGGCCTCCATTTCAGGAGACTGAACTTCATGAGTTTCAAGGCGCAACCCGCACAGATCCGTACGTGCGCGTCTACGCATACGGCTCTTACCATGGATCAGACGGCAAAAGCCGCTTGCCGCACATCGGCCAATCCCTGGGACATGCAGTTCCCGCTCTGTGTCGGGAGCATGTGGGATAGAACGATGTTCTCCATGGCCTGCGCCCTTTCCTCCCCAACCTCCGCAGAAGGTTTCCCTTCCTTGTTCGGCTGGTTCACAGGTACTACGGCGCAGTCCGACTTCTCCGGCACGTGCACGTCCGCCGTACGGTTTATGGCCTTCGCGGACCGGCCTTGATCGTCCGACCAAGGCGTGCTGGAGATCTCCCGGTTCTCGTGCATGTTGTTTCTCGGCGTGCGCAGGTTCTTCGACTACGCAGGACCTGAACAGCCACTCGCGAGTAACGCGGCTGCCGTGTTGCCTTCCTCCTTCTCAGGATGGAGTCGGCGTCCTGATCTACCGGTTTTTCGAAGCTCAATAGCCCCGCCCACCGATGCCTCCGGTCTACGCTTCAAGCGACGCCTCACGACGCCGCCTGCAAGACTCGAGGCCAGGATGGATTCGCTACTTCCTTTCCTGTAGGGCTCTTACATCCCCTACAACATGCCGGTTTATCCCGGCGCTCCCCGGATCACCGGCTTCTATGAGAAGGTCTAAAAAGTCAAGGCCGACGTGGCGGCCGTCCTAGTCTCAGCGAAACAGCGATTCGGGGAGCGGCGGTGGACACTGTCAAGGGCGTCCCGCGGGACGTTCATCTCGACCCTTGACAGCGTTCACCGCCGCTCGGACACTCGAGTTGGGAACGAAGCGGAACACGTTCCTGGTTCAGCTTCGTTCCTTATTAGAGTAAGGTTGTTCGATTCCGCGCCACGGAGTTCGGTTCCCTTCACTTCTGTGACGATCGCTCCCGAGTTTGTATTGCGCCACCCACGTTGCCGGGCTTCTATCCGCACTCTGAATGGGCCGCTGCGGGCCCGGTGCAATTTGGGGTCCGATTTCAAGCCCAGGCCCGTCACGACGGTGACGGGCCTGGGTTGTTGGGTGCTGCAATCTAACCGACGATCTCGATGGATCAGCCGGTCACACGCAGTCATCCGAACAAGGCGGTGGATGTCGCTACAATCAACCTCCGGGAAACAGATGGTCTTTCTCAAGCGATTGAAACCGATTTGTATTCCGCAGCCATCGTTCAAAACTACGCAGCGGCGGCGTGCTCTGTTTTATCGAGGGTGCCGTGGCCGAGGGGTTCATAGACATCGCCGCTCACCCAAAGCCGATGCAGTAAAACTGCGAGTTTTCGTGCCACCGCAACGGTTGCTCGTTTCCTGGCATTCTTTCCGCCACGCTCACATAGCTTCTTTCCGAATCGTCTTAAATCGGTGTCCGGCCCAAACGGTCCAAGGATGTAGTGCGCGCTTCCCACCAGCAGTTTGCGCAACATCCTGTCGCCCGCCTTGCTGATACCCAGCTGTGGTTGACTGTCTCCGGAGTCCTCCTGCCTGGGCACTAATCCTAGATACGGACCTACATCGCGGCTCCTGGAGAAGCGAAGTGGAGTCTCCAAAGTCAGCACATAGCCCAGTGCGGTCACCGGCCCGACCCCCGTCACCTGCCGCAACAACTTCGTGTGCATGTATTTCTCACTGGCCAGCCGTTCGATTCTCTGGTCATAGGACTTGATTTCCTCACTCAGGTTCGCAATCAGACGTAACAGCGGTTGTATCGTCTCCCCAATTTGCTGCGGGACCTCCGCTGCCGCTTTCTTGGAGAAGGCATCACTGGAGCTGTGCGACACTCTCGCCCCCATCGTCTTCACCAGGCCGCGCACCGCACTGATCAACTTGGTGCGCGACTCCACCAGGGCCTCGCGGGCGCGAAGCACCAGCAGATCCTCTCGCACTTCCGTGCTGCGATGCTGAATCGCATACAGCGATTTCGGATCCACACGTCCCAGCCTGGCCAGCTTGGTCGCATCGATCCGGTCATTCTTGCGCCGGCGTCGCTTCGATCCTGACATCCGTCGCGCATTGGCAACCAGCACTTCATGGCCAAGTCCGGCGATCACTTCACGCACCCACGCCGAATGCGTCCCCACTTCGATCACCACCCGCGATCGGGCCAGACCTCGGAAGAATTCCGCCACCTCCTGCTGCCGCGTCCGGAACTGTCCCTCCGTCAGTGTCTCGCCACCTAATCCCAGGATGCAGTAGTTGCTCCACTGATCCCCCAGATCCACCCCCACCGTCAAACGATCCAGGTTCGGGCTCTCTCCATCGGGCACATTCTTGTCCTCGCCTGGCACCGCAACACTCTCTACATCCAGTTGCTTCGTCAGTTGCGCAACCAGTTCCGCCATCACCTCGCGCGAGTCACGCCGCACTGACTTCGTTGCCTTTCCGGATTCTCTCTGCTCCAAGAAACTGCTATGCTTCTTCACGGGTCGACCTCCATCCTTCGGGATTGCACCTCTGAGTGCGTTGATCACCGATAGCTTAATGCTGTCGGGATCGGGGTCGACCTTCTCATCCCATCTACGCGGACATTACTCGATTTATTGTGCGTCTGTTGCGATCAATCCGCATTAGCGGACAACGAATGCGGCGAAGTTGCGTTCCTGACGTCGATGACAGTGCCGGACGCTGGGCGGCCATCCCCATCAGACTCGACGAAGACGATCTGATACAGGGGGCCCCGCGTCGGAATTGAGCAGCGCGCTATTCGCGTAAGCAGCTAGCCTTGAGTACGCTTCCTCAGTTGCTTCGCGGAATTCCCGCACGTCTCTAGATCACCCCGCACTGCTTGGTGGAGAAGATGGCGGGCAATGATCTGCGCCCAGCGTTACTTGTGATTTCATCCGCAATGTCTCCCGGTGCAGCAGGCTCGCGATCTGCTCCGGACTGTATTTCTTTGCCCTATGCATCCCATGCTGCTTCCATACCAGTTTGTCTCAAAACTACTAGTACAGATTTCGCCGGGCGAACCAATCTTCGCTGTACAACGGACTCCTTGTCTCAAGCGATCTTCATGCGCCTAGCCTGCTCGGTCAGTTCCTGGCGGAAGTTCGGGTGAGCGATGTTGATTAGTTCCAGCGCTCTTTGCTTTGCAGTCTTACCTCGCAATTGGGCACGTCCGAATTCGGTGACCACATAATTGACATCGTTCTTGGTAGTCGTCACATGTGTGCCCGGGGTAAGGGTCGGAACAATGCGTGAAATGGTGTCGTTCTTCGCCGTTGATGGCAGGACGATAATGGCCTTTCCGCCATTGGATCGGTTTGCGGCGTGAACGAAGTCGGCTTGACCGCCAGTGCCAGAGTAAGGTACGCAGCCAAGGCTCTCGGATCCGCATTGGCCGATGAGATCCACCTGCATTGTGCCGTTGATGGCGATCAGGTTGTCATTCTTGCCCGCAAGGGCGGGGTCATTGGTGAAATCGACCGGGTGCATTTCCAGGGCTGGATTGCGGTCCATGAATTGGTATAGCTTTTTTGAACCCAGAGCGAATGTGGCCACCATTTTGTCAGGGTTGTAGTTCTTCTTGCGGTTAGTGACAACGCCGGCCTCGACCAGGCACATGATGCCGTCACCGACCATTTCGGTGTGAACGCCGAGGTCATGTTTGTCGATGAGTTGCATGACCACGGCGTCCGGAATGCCTCCATAGCCAATCTGCAGGGTTGCGCCGTCGGGAATCATGTCGGCCACGTACTTGCCGATTGCTTCCTGCACAGGTCCGATTCTTGGCAATCCCACTTCCATCACGGGCTCTTCGCTTTCCACGAGAGCGGTGACCTGAGAAATGCGCACGTGGCAGTTGCCGTAGGCGAAGGGGACGTTTGGATTAACTTCCAAAACGATGGCCCGCGCCTTTTGGATCGCCGCCATGGTGTAGTCGGCAGCAAGACCGAGAGAGAAATAGCCGTGTTCCTCCATAGGCGAGGCCATGCTGAAGACAACGTCGGCCGGGATCAGATTGCGATTGATGAGTGTGGGCAATTCCCAAAAATATGCAGGGATGAAGTCGATCCAGCCCTCTTGACCGCCTGTCCGCGAAGGACCGCTGAAAAAATAGGCCACATGCCGGACGTTCTCAACTGTTTCCGGATCAAAATACCCATACTCTCGAATAGGCAGAACCTGGGAAACCTTGACGTCGTGGAAGTCCCGGCGCTGTTCCGAGAGTGCAGTTAGGAGCATCGGAGGCTCACCAACTCCGGCGGGAACCACGATCGTCTCCCCGGTTTTTACGTTGTGGACCGCATCGAAAGCAGACATGCGCCTCTGTGCGTACTGTTCTTTGTTTGACATCCAAACCTCCACAAAACTGGCCTGCCCGATCGTTTTGCATCAGCGCGAGAGTTAGTGTAGCGCAGTTATCGGGTGAGTTTGATAGCCGCAGTCGGGGGAGTGGAAAAGTGGGACGCGTTGTTTGCTTTCCACTTTTCCATGCCCCGTATTGCTTTCCACCTGCCATGCCACTGGCGCCCTGCTTGGCGCGGTGCACGGACGGGGTGGAATTCCCGCGCAGTGGATGGACCATGTGCTGACCTGCCACCCCATCGAGGGTCTGCAAGGTGTGAAGAAGCCCCGGCCTGCCACCTATTGGCCCGTCGATGCGCTGGCTTTGGCGGCACGGCTGTTGCTTGCGGGCCTGCAGATATCCGGTCGAAGCGATTTTTACGTAGCAACCGAAAACCCGGGTGGTGAAGCGTAGAAAGAGCGCGCCTACAATGTCATGCCGCCGGGAGGGGAAGTGAAAGGCAATTGGCTACAGTCCTATTTGGCCGATGCAGTACGCAGAAAACTTTGCACGAAGATTAACTGCTCCACCTGTGGTGCGACGGAGTTCAGACGTGGCTTAATTGCGGCATTGAACGGAGATGCAGCCCAAGGTGCGGGCGAGAACTACCGACGGCCTCTCGAACGAGAGGAGGGCATTAGACTTCTGAAAGCTCTTGCCGAAGTCGCTTCCGATGATGGTGGCGGGTCTAGCACAGCATTTGAGGGTGCCGTCCGTTTCCTCTTGTACGATTTGTGGGCTTCTTGGGTGCTCAGAGAAACGGACAGCGAGAATCTGCTTGCCGGTTCGTGGGCCGGAAGCATACTCGATCGCATGAAAACACATTATGAGGCTCGCATGGCTGCCCAGCGGAGGCGTGAAGAGTTGAATAATCCTGCCAATGTCCAGAAGCGAAGGGAAGAAAGGAAGCGGCTAAAGCAAGAGCAGCATGAGTTGCGACTCGCTCGGAAGAAGGAGCGCGACAGAATCTGGCGTGAGCAGCACCAGAAATCGCCGGACTGAAGAGCACGTAGCCTCGCACGGCAGGAGATCCGGTGCAGAAGGTCGCCTGTTTTGGGCCGTGAACACTGTGGGGACTCTTGTGGGGACCCCGGATAGAAAATGGCATATATCAGCAGCAATCCAGTCTGATTACAGGACGCGTGCAAGCTGATGACGATAGTGAAGTTAAGCAGACAATAGCAATCTGCATCAATTGTGCGGAAGTCGCTTGGGGTGCGAGGGGTCGGCAGTTCAAATCTGGCCGTCCCGACCATTTAAATTCAGAGATCCCTCGACTGCGCTCGGGATTTCGCCTGCGGGCTCCTGCTGGCGCTCACGCCCGCAAAACGGCTCAAGTTCAAATCTGCCCGTCCCGACCAATTCACTCACAATTCAAGGTCAGCTTCGTCGACGAGCCAGCAATGGTCTGCCGGCCCACGATGCGCGAGCGTTGCCTGCGGAATTCCGGCGGGCCAAATGAAACTGACCCACTGTCGAAGCGCGGCTGGCGGGTGCGGATTACTGCGCGGCGGGAAGATGCAAATTCAGGTTTCTGTCGCGGTTGAGCTTGAGGGTTGCCGGGCGGTCAACCTGGCTCATGGAAATGCGCAGGAGTCTGTCGTCGGGATCGACGTAGTGGAGACCATCGTCAGAGGCGAAGATCATTACGGCGGAAAGGGTAGATCCGTTCTTGAGGACGATGGCAAAGTCCTGTGGCTGAGACCCCGAGGTTTTGGACGGCACGGCGGGGGATGAAGGAGCGCTTGCCTCAGGCCATGTGTAGTTTGTGATCACAGCATGCCCCGGCGGCCTGACGACGGGCGGCTCAGGCGGTTCCGGCGGCTGAAAGAACATAGGTGGCTGCTGAACAAAAACGGCCGGCTGGGGCGCGTAGCCGTACTCGTCGCCGGAGTCGTAAGGCAGGTCAGCGTAGCCGAATCCGTAGGGCAGGTATGCGTGGCCGTATCCGCGGGACGAAAAGGCCCGGGCGCGGTTGAAGCCGTTGCTGCCGTGGCTGAAGCCGTAGCCACCCCGGGCGAAGCCAGGGCCCGCTCCGCCGCGGCGCTGGGCGCGGGCATGGTTCGCCGCACTGAAAGCAAGGAGCGCGAACAAGCAGAGCAGGATCTTTGGCCGCATGGCTGACCCTCGTGCGGAGGAGTCTAACACCGGGGGGTGCGGTTGTACAGATGCCTTGCGGGTTGCGGACGGGCACGTGAATTTGGGGAATGCGAGGATCTATTCCTTGAGGGGCGCTTCCTGGCCGGCGATGAAGACGCGTGGACGCGCGGGTGCCGCGATGAAGTAGGGCAGCTCGCGGTAGTCGGCAAATTCGTGGATGAGGAGGTCGGCCTGTTTGCCAATCTCGAGTGAGCCAACGGTGTCGCCGAGGCCTAGGCTCCATGCCGCGTTGATGGTGGCAGCGGTGAGCGCTTCGGCAGGAGTGAGAGCCATCTGCAGGCAGGCAAGCGAGAGGATGAAGGGCATGGAACAGATGGGCGACGAGCCGGGATTGAAATCCGTAGCGAGCACGATGGCCAGGCCATGCCTAATCATTGTGCGAACAGGCGGATAGGCGGCGCGAGAGAGCGCAAACACTGAGCCGGGCAGCAATACGGGCTGCACGTCGGCTGCACGCAGCGCATCGAGGACCTCGGGAGTGGCGGTCTCAAGATGGTCTGCGGTACGGGCGTTCAACTCGGCGGCCAGAGCAGCTCCGGTGCCGGGGCGAAACTGCTCGGCGTGCAGGCGCAGTTCCAGACCACGGGCGCGGGCGGCGATGAGCACTGTTCGCGCTTCTTCGACGGTAAAGGCGTGGTCGTCACAGAAGGCGTCGCAGAAACGCGCGAGCTTGAGAGCAGCGACCTCGGGGATCAGATCTTTGGCGATCCAACGGACATATTCGGCGCGGCGGCTGGCGAATTCTTCGGGGACGGTGTGCGCGGCGAGCAGAGTTGGCACGATGCGCATGGGGCCCTCGGCGTTGAGGCGAGCCATCACAAGCAACATGCGCAGCTCCGTCGCGCGATCGAGTCCATAACCGGACTTGGCTTCGGCGGTTGTGGTGCCGGAACGAAGCATCCAATCGCGGTGGCGGCGCGACTCGACCAGCAGTTCGTCTTCAGAGGCGGCGCGGGTGGCGCGAACGGTCGAGAGAATGCCGCCCCCAGCAGCGGCGATCTGCTGATAGCTGGCGCCGGCAATACGCTGCTCGAATTCGGCGGCGCGGTTACCCGCGAAGATCATGTGCGTGTGTGCGTCGACGAATCCGGGCGTGACGCAGCGGCCCTGCGCATCGACCATCACTGCGTGAGGCGGAGTTTCGGACTGGATTTCGCTGTAAGGACCTACGGCAGCGATGCGGCCTTCTTCAATGAGAATTGCTGCGTTCGGAATCATGCCAAGCTCGCGGAGTTCCGGACCCACGCGGGGGCGCGGAGGGCCCGCGAGCGTGACGAGCTGGCCGATGTTGACGATGGCGAGCGCTTCGGTCTCTTTCACTTTTGCGCCATGGGGATGGGGATGCCGCGTTCGCGGGCGGTTTGCTGTGCGAGTTCGTAGCCGGCGTCGGCGTGGCGAGCGACACCGAGTCCGGGATCGTTGTTGAGGACACGCTCGATTTTGCGCTGAGCCATTTCGGTTCCGTCGGCCACGGTTACCTGGCCGGCGTGGAGCGAA
This sequence comes from uncultured Acidobacteriaceae bacterium, assembly GCA_963751285.1. Classification (GTDB taxonomy): domain Bacteria; phylum Acidobacteriota; class Terriglobia; order Terriglobales; family Acidobacteriaceae; genus Telmatobacter. Next base: position 12,523 of record CAVVUE010000037.1, read on the forward strand.
TAGCCCATGCCTACGCCACCGCCATGATGGAAGCTGACCCACGTGGCTCCCGATGCGGTGTTGAGCAGCGCGTTCAGGATTGGCCAATCGGCAACTGCATCGGAGCCATCAAGCATCTTTTCTGTTTCGCGATGGGGGCTGGCGACCGAACCGGTGTCGAGGTGGTCGCGGCCCATGGCGATGGGCGCAGAGATTTCGCCTTTGCGCACGAGCTCGTTGATGGCCTCGCCCATGTGCGCGCGCTCGCCGTAGCCGAGCCAACAGATGCGCGCGGGTAATCCCTGAAAGGCGAAGCGGCCACGCGCGAGCCGAAGCCAGCGCGTGAGGATTTCGTTGTCGGGGAAGAGCGAGAGGGCCAGATCGTCGGTGCGGGCGATGTCTTTGGGATCGCCCGAGAGCGCCACCCAGCGAAACGGTCCCTGGCCCGTGCAAAAGAGCGGGCGGATGTATTCGGGCACGAAGCCGGGGATAAGAAACGCATCCGCGCAGCCGGCGTCGAATGCGAATCGCCGGACGTTGTTGCCGTAATCGAAGGTGACCGCGCCCGCGCGCTGCAACGCGAGCATCGCGTTCACGTGCACGACCATGGTTGCGGTCGAGCGGCGCACGTATTCGGCGGGATCGCGGCGGCGCAACTCGGTTGCCTGATCGAGCGAGAGTCCCTGCGGGATGTAGCCGTGGAGCGGATCGTGGGCGCTGGTCTGGTCGGTTACGACGTCGACCTGGACTCCGCGGCGGACGATTTCGGGAAGCACGTCGCCACAGTTGCCGACGAGGCCCACAGAAAGCGCGCGGCCTTCACGCCGTGCCTGCTCGCAAAGCTCGAGAGCCTCGTCGAGGTTCTCGGCGATTCGGTCGCAATAGCGGGTGGCGACGCGGCGCTCGATACGGCTGCGATCGACCTCGACAACCAGCACGACGCCGTCATTGAGCGTGACGGAAAGCGGCTGCGCGCCACCCATTCCGCCCATACCGCCGGTGACTACGAGTTTGCCCTTGAGCGAGCTAGATCCATGCGCATGGGCGAAGTGCCGTTCCGCGAGCGCGGCGAAGGTCTGAAACGTGCCTTGGAGGATACCCTGCGTGCCGATATAGATCCAACTTCCGGCGGTCATCTGGCCATACATCATCAGGCCCTTGCGGTCGAGCTCATTGAAGTGCTCCCATGTGGCCCATTTGCCCACAAGATTGGAGTTGGCGATGAGAACACGCGGGGCCATTTCGTGCGTGGGAAACACGGCGACTGGCTTGCCGGACTGCACGAGCAGCGTTTCGTCGTTGTTGAGCCGTTCCAGCTCGCGAACGATGGCATGGAAGCACTCCCAGTTGCGCGCAGCTTTGCCGATGCCGCCGTAGACGACGAGATCGGCGGGGCGCTCGGCGTTCTCGGGATCGAGGTTGTTCATCAGGCAACGGAGCGCCGCTTCCTGCTGCCATCCCTTGCAGCGCAATTGTGTGCCGCGCGGCGAACGAATGATGGGAGCTGCGCTGGTTGCCATGCGCTCCTCCTGTGAGGCGCGACGAGAGCGACGAAAGGGCTGATTTCGCCCCGGTTTCGAAGATTGATACACAGGATACTCCCGGCGAAGGAAAACGTGTTGTGAAGGCAGTTTGCGACCGAGTCATTCTGCACTTTGGCGTTCGTGGTTCCCAGGCACCCAGGTTTGATGGAAATGGGGAGGCCGGGTTCACTTCCCAGGTCCCCAATTGCGAGGGATCTCCACCCCAGGGACGAAGACCTGTCCCTGGGGACCCCGGGACCTGGGGCACCCAGGCGAGAGAGCGTTTGCAGCGGTTGCCGGATTGGGCTGCGAATCTTATCCTTTTTGCGTGCCCAACACCTTAATTGAATGTGTACCGAACTTCTCAGAGGGCCGCGACTCCGCGAAGGTCGACGCCATTGTCGAAGCCATGAAGCTGCCCGGCGTTTATCTACTCGACTGCGAGATGGACGCCGACCACAACCGATCGGTGATCACACTGGCCGGCGAGCGCGAGGCCATTCAGGAAGCGGCGATTCGCGGCGTGGGGAAGGCTGCGGAGCTGATCGACCTGAATCATCACCAGGGCGCGCATCCGCGGCTGGGAGCTGCGGACGTGGTTCCGTTCATCCCCATTGAGGGCGTCACGCTGGAAGATTGCGTGGCGATGGCGCGTCACGCAGGAGCTGAAATCTGGAAGCGCTACCAGGTTCCGGTCTATCTATATGAAGCGGCGGCGGCGACGCCCGAGCGGCAGAATCTCGAAAACATCCGACGCGGGCAGTTTGAGGGAATCCGCGACGAGATCGCAACGAATCCGGCGCGCAAACCCGACTTCGGCGAGGCGCGTTTGCATGCGACGGCGGGAGCGACGGTGGTGGGAGCGCGGAAGTTCCTGATCGCCTACAACATTTATCTGAACTCTCCGGACGTGAACATCGCCAAGAGCATTGCGAAGACAGTGCGATTTTCATCGGGCGGGATGCCCTTCGTGAAAGCGTCGGGTTTCCTGGTGCGCGGATTGGCGCAGGTATCCATGAACCTGACCGATTTTGAGCAGACGCCGCTGCATCGCGTGTTTGAGGCGGTAAAGCGGGAGGCGGAACGCTACGGCGTGCTGCCCATTTCGAGCGAGATTATCGGTCTGATCCCGAAGCGAGCCATCGAGCAGGCCGCCGAGTGGTTTCTTCAGATCGAGAACTTCGACTCCACATTGATCCTGGAGAACCGATTGGCAGCGGTTGTGGGCGGGAAGGCGGCCGCTGGAGGATTTCGCGCGGGAGTGGAGCCGTTTATCGAGCAACTGGCCGCGCCGACCGCGGTTCCGGGCGGAGGCTGCGCCGCTGCGGCGAGTGGCGCCATGGCTGCCGGGCTGGCCGGGATGGTTGCGGGTATGTCGCGCGGCAAAAAAGCGTATGCGCAATACGAGAGCCAACTCAGCGAGGCGCTGGCACGCCTTGGGGCGCTGCGCGAGGAGCTGAAGTCGGCGATTGACGCGGACGCCGATGCGTACAGCGCGGTGGTGAAGGCGTACAAAGCTGCGAAGGAGTCTGCCGACGGCCCGCGACTGATTGCGGCCGCACTCGAGCAGGCAGCTGCGGTGCCATTGGGCGTGGCCGACAGAGCCGCGGAGGTGGCGCGGATCGCTGCTGGGCTGACGGCGATCACCAATCCCAACATGAAATCGGACCTCACGACCGCGATTGCTCTCGCAAAAGCAGCGATGGCGGGGGCGATTGCGAATGTGGAGATCAACCTTGAAGCAATCGGGCTTGAAGCGATGAAGCCCGGCTCGGGCGGGGGTGAGGCGTTCGTGGGGCAAGCGCGGGGCCGCGTGGCGGCGCTGAAGGGTGAGGCTGCCGATTTGTGATCGTTTGACGGCCTATTCGACCGCGTTGCGGGTGCCTGTGACCTTCGTCATGTACCCAAAACCAGATTCTGCGTGCAATGTGGAAGTTAACGGCAAATCTGGTATGGCAGCCAGCCGGTCAGGGACGGCATGCGTAAAAGGGTTGGGAGCCAGGAAGGAATCCCGCCCGCAAGACGCAGCCCGAAATTCCGATTGTGCCTGCTGAGCACTTGCAATTCTCGTTTCGAAACACTCCCCCGGCCCTGCGCATCTTCGTGTTTACCCAGACTCGCGGTAAGTAGCGGACGGAAAGGTACGCATGGACCCGGCTCATTCAATTCGCATGGGGAAACTTAGTTCCGGTTTGCGCAGGATCCCTGGACCGGTCGTCTGCGCACTGGGGCTGTTGCTGGCGGCATGTTTGGGAATGGCGGGCTGTACTTCGCCGATCCCGACGACTAAGCAGGATCCGGCGCCGACCATCTCTTCGTTTACGGCGAGCCCGGCGTTGATCACTGCAGGCGCGAGCACCACGCTGAGCTGGAACACGCAAGGCGCGACGAGCGTGACCATCGCGCCGGGGAACTTTGCTTCGACTTCAGGAACCGGTTCGGTGGCGCTGAGTCCGACGGCCACTACCACGTACACGCTGACGGCCACGAACAGCATCGGGTCGGTGACTGCGTTGGTGAGTGTGACCGTGACCGCGCCGAACCTGCCGACAATCACCTCTTTCACGGCGAGCCCGACGGGCATCGCTTTGGGCGCGATCAGCACGCTGAGCTGGACGACATCGGGCGCGGCGACGCTTACGATCACGCCGGGAACGTTTGCATCGACCTCAGCGAGCGGGACGACGAACGTGAGCCCGGAGGCAACGACCACTTACGTGCTGACGGCGACCAATGCCGCAGGATCGGTGACGGCGACGGCGACAGTGACGGTGCAAACGGCGACTCTGCCGTCGATCACCTCGTTCACGGCGAACCCTGCGAGCATCAGTACGGGATCGAGCAGCACGCTGAGCTGGGCGACGACGGGCGCGACGGGCATCGCGATTGCGCCGGGGACGTTTACATCGACATCCGGGAACGGCACTACGATGGTGAGTCCGACGGCGACCACGACCTATACGCTGACAGCGACCAATGCGGCCGGCTCAAACACCGCGACAGCGAAGGTGACAGTGAGCGCGGGCGGGCCGCTGAAGATCACGACGACAAGCTGCCCGGGCGGGACTCAAGGGACAGCTTATGCGGGCTGCACGATTGGCGCGAGCGGGGGGACGCCGCCCTATACATTCTCAGTCAGCAACAGCGTCAGCTACCCTCCGCTGCCCGAGGGGATGACACTGAACGCGTCGACGGGAAGCATTTCGAGCACATTGATTGGCGGCCAGGGCACGTATATTCCCGAAATTGTAGTGACCGACTCGGCCAACACGCAGGCCACCGCGGACATCAGCTTCGCCATCAGCGGAAACAATGCATTCCTCGAGAGTATTTTTCCGTCGGACTCGATCTTCCACCATCGCGTAGATGCGGCGACGACAAGCCTGCCCGTGGATACTTCTCCCGCGGCGGCGATTTACAGCGGATACTTGCCGTCGACGGTCAAGGCATTTTTCGGCGACAATGCGTACGAGAATTTTCCGAACGGAATTCCGGCGATCGAGGTGCCGTGGAACCAGCCGGATGTACCGGTTTCAACCACGGTGTATCAACAATACTTCACTTCTGGACCGATTCCGGCCTATGCGCCGGTGGAAGGCACGAGCAACTCGACGGGCGACCGGCATGTGCTGGTATACCTGGAGGCAGGCAACGGGAACAATCCCGCGCTGTATGAGATGTGGCAGGGGATCTACGAGGGCGGCCCGTGGACCGATTCATCGAATGCAGAGTGGCCGAACGTGGCCGGAGACGCGCTGACGCCGCAGGGGCAGGGGACGTCGGATGCCGCGGGCCTGCCGGTGGGGCCGCTGCTGGTGAATGCCGATGAGGTAATCGGGACGGGCACACCCACCGCTCCGAACGGGACGGTACAGCATCCTATCCGGTTCACGCTGAACCACATGTTGAACTACTGGGTGTGGCCGGCGACGGAGACGGCAGGAGTGGGGAGCTGCACGGCAAACGGCGGCGGCACGATTTCAACGGAGTCGGAGATTTCGCAGGCAACGCCACCTGCGAGCTGCACCATGACCGGGCCGGCGGGCGAGATTTACCGGCTGAAGGCATCGGTGGCGACGCCGGCATGCGCGGCCACAAGCCCGCAGGCGGCCGTCATTATTACGGCGTTCCGGAGTTACGGAATCATCCTGGCGGACAACGGCGACAGCGGAGGTTTGATCGGGACACCTGACGCGCGGTGGAATGATACAGATCTCGAGTGCCTGACGAGCTTGACGCTCTCGGATTTTGAGCCGGTGAATGTGTCGAGTTTGATGGTGAACAACGATAGCGGGCAGACGAGCCACTGAAAACAGCTGTCAGCTATCAGCCGTCAGCTTTCAACTTCTTTCGCGCCTGGGGAAGCGGTGTGCGATCCCAGGTCCCCAAATGCAAGGGATCTCCACCCCAGGGACGAAGACCTGTTCCTGGGGACCCCGGACCCGGGGCACCCACTTTATCAGGATGGCCTGGTGCGGGTCGGGACTTGTACGATCCCACCCTAAACGCAAAGTGCGCGTTTAGGATGGGGCAACGCTAGTGGGAGGATCAGTGCGATGGGGGGACGAATTCGGCGGGGAGGGCTGAGCCTTCGCCGAAGAAGAACTGCTCCATCTGCTCAACGAGGAACTGCTGCGCCTGGGGCGTCCAGGGCTGGAGACGATACTCGTTCAAGAGCATCTTCTGGCGGTTGAGCCACTCGTCCCAGGCGGCTTTGGAGACGTTTTTATAGATTTTCTGGCCAAACTCCGAGTCGAAGGGCGGCTCGTCGAGGCCCTCCATCTCCTTTTTGTAGCGAACGCAAAAGACGGTGTGCGCCATTCCAGTTACTCCCAGAGATATTGTAGGTGATACGGGACGGGGCGTCGTCGCACTATGGAAGTAAGTTGCATGATTTCACTTGACAAGGGGGTGGGAGTCAGGTTGTTCTATCTCCACCTCACTGCACGGTCCATGGGCACTAATCTAGCTATCCTCAACGGACGGGCCGGGCATGGAAGTGACGAAACTCTCTCCCACAACCAGTGTTTTCCGCGAAAGGAGTCGCTATGGCCAGCCCGAACGTACCCGCAGCCAGCTCAGGACTTTCAGACGATGCCGCCAGCGGCATTGCGTATCTCACGTTCATCCCTGCGCTCATCTTCCTGATGGTTGCGCCTTACAACACTAACCCCAAGGTGAAATTCCACGCGTGGCAGTCGATCTTCCTGACCGGCGCATGGATCTGCGTATGGGTGCTCGACATCGTGCTCGCCTTCGTGCCGATCCTCGGCTGGCTGATTATGCTCCTGCTCGGCCTGGGACTCTTTATTCTCTGGCTGATCTGCATCATCCAGGCATTCCAGGGGAAGCGGTTCGTGATCCCGGTGATTGGGCCGCTGGCTCTGAAGCAATCGGGCGGCGCATAGGCGATCCAGAGTTGAGATCAGCTCCACCCTGGGCACAAAAGCAGAAACGTGCCGAAGGTCCACCCCGCAGACGAAGACCTGTCTGCGGGGGCCCGGAGGGTGGGGCACACGGCGGCGTCGCGAGCACCCGGTCGTTCAGCGGCGTTTTGCCCGCTTGTTGAGATGCTTCTTCGCCTTGGAAGCGTGAGTTGTGTTGTCTCTGCGCTCACGCTTCTTTGTGTTTGCGGCGGACTTGCCGGAGCTCCTGCCGGTCAGCACCAAACCCTCTTGAACAATTGAGAACTGAAGCTTGCGCTCCTGGGCGAGGATGCGGTCGAGGATGACCTGCACGCGGTCTCCCGCACGGAAGCGGCCGCCGGAGCGCTCGCCGACAATTTCGTGGGTGTTCTCGCGGAAGGTGTAGCGGTCGCCGAGCAGCGTGTCGATGGGGACGAGGCCTTCGACGAAGAGATCGGTGAGCTCGACGAAGAGGCCGTACTTTGTGGGGTTGAGCACGAGAGCAGCGAATTCGTCGCCGACCTTGTCCTGCATGAAGCGGACTTTCTTCCACTCGACGAGCTCGCGCTCGGCGTCGGCGGCGCGGCGCTCGGCCTGGCTGGATTCTTCGGCGATCTGGGCGAGGTCGGATTCAGGAATGGGAGGTGGGTTCAGTTCGGAGTCCGTTGGAGAGGGTGAATGGACCCCCACCCTGGCAGAGCTAGGATGGGGCACCCCGACTTGGTGGGAGTGGGGCGCGCCGATGTCGTGGGGGTGGGACCAGGGGGAGCTTAGGCGGGCGGCGGTGACGGATCGGTGGGCGGGGACGCCTGCGCGCAGGAGCGCTTTGGTGATGCGGTGGACGATGAGGTCGGGATAGCGGCGGATGGGCGAGGTGAAGTGCGTGTAAGTAGGCGCGGCCAGGGCAAAGTGGCCCTCGTTGATCTCGGAGTAGCGCGCCTGCGAGAGCGAGCGCAGCATGAGGTAACTGAGGATGCGCTCTTCGGGCTTGCCTTCGATGCGCGCGGCGAGCTTTTGATACATGCGCGGCGTGACGGCGATGTCTTCAGGGACTTCATGCAGGCGAGGGTTGCGGCCCTGACCTCGTGATTCGCGGCGCTCACCGCGGGTTTGGATGCGGCGGACGGGAAGCGGGCCGAGACCGAGCGAATAACCGAAGCTGGCAGCCAGCTCTTCAAATTGGACGACACGGCGCGGGTCGGGCTTCTCGTGGATGCGATAGAGCGAAGGCACGCCGAGATCTTCAAGCCAGACGGCGACGCACTCGTTGGCGGCGAGCATGAATTCTTCAATGAGGCGGTTGGCCCAGGTGCGCTCGGCGCGGGTGACGCCGCGCATCTGGCCGTTGTCGTCAAACTCGATGACGGGCTCGGGCAAATCAAAGTCGATGGACCCGCGTTCTTCGCGGCGCTGGTTCATGAGCACGGCGAGACGCTTCATGCGTTCAAATTCGGGGACGAGTTGCGCGTAGCGGGCGCGCGTTTCCGCGTCGCCTTCGAGGATTGCGTGCACGTCGGTGTAGGTCATCCGTTCTGCAGAACGGATGACCCCTTCAACGATTTCGAAGTTTTCGATGCGGCCCATGGCGTCGAGCTGAATGAGGCAACTGATGACGAGGCGATCTTCGCCGGGGCGCAGGCTGCAGATATCGGTCGAAAGCTCCTGCGGCAGCATGGGGATGGCGCGATCGGGGAAATAGACGCTGGTGCCCCGGAGACGCGCCTCGAGATCGAGAGCGGAGTTGGGGACGACGTACTGGGCTACGTCGGCGATGTGGACCTGGAGCTCGAATCCGCCGTGCGGGCGCTCGCGGACGAGGACGGCGTCGTCAAAATCCTTCGCGGTTTCGCCGTCGATGGTGACGATGGGGAGGGAGCGGAAGTCACGGCGGTGGGGGACTTCGGCGGGGTCGAGATGAGCGACGGCGCGAGCTTCGGCGAGGACGTTTTCGGGAAAGATGCGCGGGAGTTGATGCTTGCGAATCGTGATCTCGACGTCGACGCCGAAGTCGTCGGGCGAACCGAGGACTTCAATCACTCGGCCGATGGGAGGGCGCGTGGGAGTGGGCCAACTTGTAATTTCGGCATCGACGACCATTCCCTCAAGGCTTTTTTGCCGAAGAGGCGCACCTGCTTCTTTGCCGAGGACGCGATGCTGAGTGAGGGCCTGGGACGGGGGAATCTCGGCGCCGGGTGGAATCTGGACGGGCTGGGTCATGCGGTCATCGAAGGGGATGACAACATTCTGGCGCTGGCCGCGATCGGGTTTGGCATAGCGAAACGTGCCGACGACGGTGGGATTGCGGCGCTCGAGGATACGAACGATGCGGCCCTGCATACGACCGTCGGGCTTGGGCGGGTCGCACTCCACGAGCACCTGGTCGCCCTGCATGGCGGAGTGGATTTCGTTGGGCGGGATGAAGACGTCTTCGTTGCCGGTTGGCTGCCGGGCGGCTCCGGGCCGGCGATTAGGGCGGACAAAGCCGTAGCCATCGCGATGCAGATCGAGGCGCCCGGCGATGAGGTTGTCGCGGGAGGCCGAATTGGACCGGGCGGGAGCGCGGGGAAGGCTCCAATGCTCAGGATCGACTTTGACGAGGCGGCCACTCGCCGTGAGGCGGGCCAGTTGCTCGAGAAGCAGGCGGCGCTCGCGGCCGCCGCCGAGCCCGAGCTCACGAACCAACTGCTTGTAGCCGGCCTTCCGGCCTGCGGAGGCGGCAATGCGGGCGACGAGTTCGCGATCGGTCATACGCCAAGATTACGGCAATTACGAAGGTGTAACGTTTCGCGTAGCGTGGCCGCGCAGGATTTTGAATCATGCCGTAGAATGGGGGAAACGCCGCATCTGGCGGAGCGGGTTGGCGCATGCGCGCGGGCTTACAGCCGCCGGTAAGATGCCAAAAGGGCCAGCAGGACGGCGAGCGCAATTTTAATTTGGGTTTCAGCCATTGGCCTTGCCTTGAGATCCCCCAGTCCCTATCGGACAGAAAAGGAAACAACCCTTGAACGCAATGTGGAAACCAAGCCAGACCGGATCGACGATGCCAAACCAGACGCCGGAACCGCAGCATGCGGCCCCTCCGGCCCACGTGCCTGAAAGCCCCTCCCGCGTGCAAGCAGCGAGCGCGGACCAGGCCACCATCGGCAAGGGGCTCTTTATCAAGGGCGAGATCACAGGCTCCGAGTCGCTTTATATCGACGGCAAGGTGGAGGGTGCGATCAACCTCCCCGGCAACCGGGTGACGGTTGGCCGCAACGGGCAGGTCGGCGCCAACATCACGGCGCGCGAGGTGGTGGTGCTGGGTAAAGTGCGCGGCAACGTCTCAGCATCAGACCGCGTGGACATTCGCGCGGAAGGATCGCTGAACGGCGATGTGGCCGCAGCGCGCATCAGCATTGAAGACGGCGCGTACTTCAAGGGCGGGATCGACATCCGCAAGGCCGACGCCAAGCAGGAAAAACTGCCGGGCGTGGGCGGGCCGGTCGCGGTGACGAATTCCGGAGCGACGCACGAGACCGCCAAGGTCGCGCAGGCCTAAGGCCAAAGAACAATTTCACCAGGGCACGAGCGTCTCCTGACCGAGGGAGACGCTCGTTTGTTTTCCGCGGGGAGAACTGTGGGAGCGCGCGCCGATGCGGCGGGTCTTCACCGCAGGCGATTTATCCGAGGCCGAGACGGCGCAGAGCGACGCGGGGAAGAGCCGAGCCGGTTTTGTCGAGAACCCACTTCGCGATGACAGTCCAGACAAGTGCGCCGGCGAGAAGGATTACGGCATCGGTGAGACGCGCGCGATGGAGCCACGTGACGGCGTTCAGGTGGGGGAACGCGAGACGCAGGAGCCAGGCGGTGAGCCAGGCCGCTCCACCGGCTGCACCTGCGCCGAGCAGGCAGCGGCCCATCTCGGCGAAATCGAGGCTGGCGAGCGAGACCATGCGACGCTTGTGCAAAAGCAAGGCCAGGGTGCCGGCCTGGAGCAGGATGCCCGCGTCAGACGCCAGCGCCAGCCCTCCAGCACCCCACATTTTGTAGCCAAGCCCATAGAGTGGAAACGCGACAAATAGAATGATGGTGCTGGCCAACATCGGCAGCCAGGTGATTCCTGCCGCATAGAATGCGCGCGCGTAGATTGCCTGCGCGGACCAGGCAAAGAGCGAGGTGGCGTAGAAAGCGAAGAACCACGCAGTGAGGTTGACGTCGTGCGGCGTGAACCTGCCGCCGCCAAAGATTACGCTGGCCATTGACTGTGAAAGAGCCATCATCAGCGACGCCGCCAGAAAACTGAGTGCGACGACGCGCGAAACCGAGTCGGCCACTCCCGTTGCAAACTTGTAACGCTCCTCCTTGGCCCAAAGCTGGGCAAAGAAGGGCATGGAGGCCACTCCAGCTGCCTGCGCCAGCATCGCCATCGGCGCTGAGAAGAGCTGCTTGGCGTTGGCCAGGCGCGTGATATCGCCTGCCCCGTGCGAAGCGTAGTAGCCGGCAAAATACTGATCGAGGAACGGCAGAGTGAAGCCGAACATAAGCGGCAACGTCATGAAGAGCCAGACACGAAGGCCCGGGTGACGAAGATCGATCTCCCAGCGAAAGCGAATCCGCGCCCGCATCGCGCCCCATGCGTTGATGGCGAGCGAACCGATGAAAAACCCCGCGGTGGCGCCGACGGCGAGCGAAGAAACGCCGAGTCTGCGGTGCAGCATCACGCCAAAAGCGATGATCGAAACGTTGTAAAGAATCGGAGTTGCCGCCTGGTACATGAACTGCTTGCGCACCAGAAGCGTTGCCCCGAGGACGCTGCCGGCAAAGAGGAAGATTTGCGCGGGAAGCAGGATCCGTGTCATGTGGGCGCACAACGCCACTTCCGAGGCAGGAAAACCGGGATTGGTCCAACGGACAAACGGAGCCGCAAGGAACATGAGGATGATGGAGGCTGCGGTCAGAACAAGGACCATCACGTTGAGGACGGTGAACAAGACCCGCTCGCCCTCGACTTCCTCGCCGCGTTCGCGGTAGCGGTTGAGGATGGTGATAAAAGTGATGGAAACCGCGCCGCCCACCAGGAAATTGTTCATGAGGTCGGGGAGACGGAACGCGGCCATGTAGGCGTCGGTCTGCGGGCCCGCGCCAAAAACCCAAGCGATGTATTTGCCGCGCGCCAACCCGACCAGACCTGAAACCACGGAGGAGGAAGCCAGAAGCACGGACGCCGAAAATGCGGTGTGCGCGTGGCCGGGGTGGAGGACACGTAACGCCCGCGCCCACCAGGAGCCGTGCGAAGGTTGACTTGACGACTGGCTTGCCACTGTTCTTGATTCTAGAGCGGTTTCGGAAATTCTGTGCCGATCACCGCGACGATTAGGGTCGTCGCTCCCCGGGGTCGCGCCGACTTGACTGCTTTGAATGCGGATCCAACATTTCCGAAACCGCTGTACCGGTCATCGCGATTCAGGCAGCGCCTCGACCGGCTGCCCGGGTATTCTGTTTTGCAAGAGGCGTTGCATGCAGCTTTTCGCTCGGTTTGGGCTTGTTTTGTTGCTGGGGTCGATTGCCGCGGGCCAGGGTATTCGCGGGCGTGGCGGAATCGCGATGCCGCCTCCGCCCGAGGCGAAGGTTGCGCCGGTGACCGACGATTATTTTGATACGAAGGTGGTGGACAACTACCGATGGCTCGAGGACGCCAACAGCGCCGACACGAAGGCGTTCATCGACGACGAGAATACCTACACCGCGCGGTATTTCGAACAAGCGCGGATCAAGCCGCAGTTCGCGGATGACCTGGATCAACTGGAGCACGTGACGAGCTGGACGGTGCCCATGCAGCGCGGAAATGACCTGTTCTTTGAGAAAACGCTGGCGGGCGAGGGGCAGGCGTCAATCTACGTGCGGCACGGATGGGCGGAGAAGGAGAAACGGCTGATCGATCCGGCGCAGTTCAGCCGCGACCCGAACACGTCGGTTGACCTGGCGGACGTGTCGCGCGATGGAACGCAGGTGGCCTACGTGGTGCGCGAGGGTGGAGCGGATGAAACCACGGTGCACGTGTTCAATGTGAAGACGGGCAAGACGCTTTTTGACGTGCTGCCCAGCGCGGACTACCTGAGTGTGCTGTTTACGCCGGACGGGAGCGGTCTTTATTACTCAAAGAGAGGGCCCAAGGGCAGTTTGCTCTATGAACACAAGCTGGGGACGCTGGTGGGCCGCGACACGCTGATCTTCGGCCACGAGTTTCGCGGAGAGGCGCTGGGACCGGGCGATTTGATTCTTCCCAGCCTGACCGACGACTACCGCTACCTGGTCGTCGAAGTCGACCGCGGCGTTCCGGCAAAGCGCGTCGATATTGTGTACCGCGACCTGACCAAGCCAAATACGTACTTCGACGTTCTGATCTGGGGCGTGGATTCGCGGTTCACAGCCGAGTACGTGAAGGGCGCGTGGTATGTGAAGACCGACTACAAAGCACCCAACGGCTGCATCCTAAAGGCCTACCCCGCCGTGATGCCGGATGCGTGGGACAAGGTGATTCCCGAGGGACCGGACGCGATTGAAGGCTTCAATATTGTGGGCAACAAGATTTACGTGGACCGGCTGCACGATGTGAAGACCGAGACGACGGTGTACACGCTGGAAGGTAAAGCGGCGGGCAGCGTGGAGTATGAGGGCATTGGCGCGGCGACCACGATGGCGGGCCGGAGCACGGATCGCTACGGCTTTTTCAGTTTTGAATCGTTCGTTACGCCGCCCACGATTTACCGGTTCGACACCGTGACCGGCAAGCGCGAGATCTTTGCGCAGACCAAGGTTCCATTCGACACCAGCCAATACGAACTGAAGCAGGTGTTTTACCAGTCGAAAGACGGGACAAAGGTGCCGATGTTCATTGCCGGCAAGAAAGGGCTGAAGCAGGACGGAACCGAACGGCTGCTGATGACCGGATACGGCGGGTTCGATGTGAGCGAACTTCCGGAGTGGAACGCGGTGGTTGCGGCATGGATGGAAGAGGGTGGATGGTTTGCGCTGCCGAACCTGCGCGGCGGTGGAGAGTATGGGGAGCAGTGGCACGAGCTAGGGATGTTTGACAAGAAACAGAATGTGTTTGACGACTGGTTTGCGGCCGCAGAGTATTTAATCGCGAAGAAGTACACTTCGCCGGAGCACTTTGCGATCATGGGGCGATCGAACGGGGGGCTGCTGATGGGTGCGGCCATCACCGAGCGGCCCGATCTGTTTTCGGCGGCGGAGTGTGGCTATCCGCTGCTCGACATGCTGCGCTACCAGAAGTTTGAGGAGGGCCCGCTCTGGACGACGGAGTACGGGTCCTCAGACCACGAAAAACAGGTTGCATATCTGCTCAAGTATTCTCCCTATCAGAACGTCAAGGCGGGCACGAAATATCCGGCAGTGTTCTTTTTTACCGGCGCGAGCGATACCCGCGTGGATCCGATGCACGCGCGAAAGATGACGGCGTTGCTGCAAGCCGACTCGTCGAGCGGGCGGCTGATCCTGCTGCACTACAGCCTGGCCGGAGGGCACGCGGCGGGCGTGAGCGTGGACCAGGAGATCCAGGACGGGACCGACCAGCTTACCTTCCTTTGGACCGAAACAGGACAAGTTCCAGTACACAAGTAATGTTTTTTCGTGATGCGCAGCAGAAGTGCATTCGATCGGGAAATGTCCTCACGTAACCTCATGCCGGCGAGGCGCGGTCCGATAAAGAATGTACTGAACCAGAAACCGCCTGAAGGCGCGGTCGCGGGGTATTGGCGGCGGAGATTCTCCGTCGATGAATCCCAGCGGATACTGCGGCCTGCGCAGAGAGAATGTGCGCAGTGCACAGAGCGCCCGACTGCCGGATGCGATTTGGTCAAGGTGGAGTGTGGGCCCTCAAAAACATGCCGCAAGCTGAACTGGAAACCTACAAAACGGATTGGGAGCAAGAGGACGCGAGGCTGGCAGCGCTTGCGTCGACGGGCATTCTCGACTCTGCTCCGGAGCCCAGCTTCGATGCCATCACGCGGCTTTCCGCGGAATATTTCAAGGCGGACACGGTGTTGCTCGGGTTCGCGGATGAAAGCCGCATCTGGATCAAATCGTACTGGGGCGAGGCCGTGCGCGAGCTGCCGCGGAAGCACTCAGTCTTTGAGATGGTGCTGGCGGAAGACGGTCCGGTAGTTGTGCCGGATATGACGAAGCATCCACAATTTGCAGGATTGCGGGTCATGATTCGCAGGCTCGAGGTGCTTTCGTTCGCCAGCGCGCCGATCCGGTCAGGCGACGGCAGGATCCTGGGTGCGCTGACCGTATTCGGCTGCCAGGCACGGCGCAGCATGGCCTTGCACGAGCTGCATATGCTGGAAAGTTTGGCCGATATCGTCGCCAGCCAGCTGGAGCTGCGCAGGTTGCGGAAGACGGTACACGCAAATCGGCAGCAGCCATCGCATGCGGCCGAAACTGCGACAGGAATCTGGCCGCGAAAATCGGATCTGCGACAGGCGCTGGAGCGGCACCAGTTTGTGATGTATTACCAGCCCGAGGTGGAGCTGGCGACGCGGAAAATCGTCGGGCTGGAGGCGCTGATCCGCTGGCAGCACCCGCAGCGCGGAATGATTGCGCCGATGAATTTCATTCCCCTGGCCGAAGAGACGGGACTGATTCTGCCGATCGGTGACTGGGGACTATCGGAAGCGTGCCGGCAGATTCAAACGTGGTGCCACGAGGATCCGGAATGCGGGTCGCCGCGAGTGTGCGTCAATCTTTCGGCGCGGCAATTTGCGCGTGAAGGATTGGCAGACCATGTGGAGGCGCTGCTGCGCCAGTCGGGTGTTTCAAGCCGCCAGCTTGGCCTGGAGATGACGGAGTCGAGTATCATCCCCGACTCGGGCACGGCGATGGAGGTGCTGGGCAGCTTGCGACGCCTTGGCGTGTCGTTGCTGATGGACGATTTCGGCACCGGCTACAGCTCGCTGAACCACCTACACACGCTGCCTTTCGATGTACTAAAGATTGATCGCTCGTTTGTGATGCGCATGACCGAGGGCGACCAGCCGTATCAAATTGTGCGCACCATTGTGGAGTTGGCGCGCGTGCTGGGCATGGATGTGGTGGCGGAAGGGATTGAGACGCACGAGCAATACAACTTGCTGCGCAAGCTGGGCTGCCGATTTGGGCAGGGATATTTATTTTCGCGGCCGGTGCCGCCGGAGACAGTGAGCGAGATGCTTCGCCTGCCGGGACGGGTTCTGCCGGAAGTAGCGGAGAGCGCGGTTGGCGTGAATTGACCGACGCCAACCCTATCCGCTCCGTTTGTTTCAAACGGCAGGGATAGGATGGGGCAACCTCGAATTTGGTTTGGAGCGTAACCCGATTCGGGAACGCTGCGCGACACGTTCGGATTCGGGACGGACGCCGAGCTTCTTGTTGGAGCTTTCCTATCGCCGGTTGGGTTTCGCGCGCTATGCTCCATGCCATGCAGCAGCCGGATCGATCGCTTCCCTCCCCCATTTCTTCAAGCTTTGCCGGGCTTCTGGCTACGCTGACTGCGCCGCCATCGGCCAGCGCGGACGCTGCGCCACCGTGGAGTGATGGCGACCTGGGCGAGGACGTGGCGACGCTTAGCTACGAGCAAGCTTTGCGGACTCATGCGCGCTATCGCCCGGCAGATGCCGGGGATTGGGCGGCGCAGGCGGATGGAGAGAAGGCTGCGAGAGTGCCGGCGCGCGACGAAAGGTTTGTGGCGAAGGAAAGCAGCGGATTGCAAGAAAGAAGCGACGGAGACCTGCGAAAGGCGAGCGTGACCGTTCGATTGAGCCAGGCGGAGCTGGACCGGTTGCGGCTGCGAGCGGGTGAAGCGGGGCTGACGATCTCAGCGTTTCTGCGTTCGTGCACGTTTGAGGCTGAGGCGCTGCGCGCGCAGGTGAAGAATGCGGTGGCGGAACTGCGGGAAAAACAGGGAACCAGGGAACAAGGCAGCAAGGGAGCGAAGAACCCACTAAACCCGGGAGTCAACCTCACTCGCGCTTTGTTTCACATTGGCGCTCTTTGGATTGGCCTTTCCTCCGGCAATTCGTCCTGACGCGTCGATTTTGCTCGCAAATCCGTCGGCGAAGCGCGCATTCTTTTCTCGCTCCCTCACTGCCTTGCTCCCTTGCTCCCTGCCTTACTCCGCTTCGAGCACCAGGCACTTGAGGTATTCGGTTTCTGGCAGGTTAAGCACGACGGGGTGATCGGGCGCGGCGCCACGGCGTTCGAGCAGGCGGACGCGGCGGGAAGCGTCGGCCGCGGCGGCGGCGACTGCGCCTTCGAGATCGGCCCAACTTACGTGATGCGAGCAGGAGCAGGTGACGAGCAGGCCCCCGGGGCGAAGCATCTTGAGCGCACGCAGGTTGAGCTCCTTGTAACCACGCAGGGCGCCTTCGACGGCGCGTTGGGATTTGGCGAAGGCCGGCGGGTCGAGGACGATGGTGTCGAACTTCTCACCGGCGCTGGACCGGTCGCGGAGAATGGCGAAGGCGTCGGCTTCGATCCAGTCGACGTCGGCAGCGATGCGCGGGCGATTGGCTTCGAGATTGCGCTCGGCTACTTCGAGCGAGGCACGCGAAACATCAATGCCGGTGACACGACGGCAGACTTCGGCGAGATGCAGAGCGAATCCGCCCTGGTAGCAGCAGACGTCGAGCGCGCGGCCTGTGGCGCCCGATTTTGTTGCGCCGAGTTTCTGCGCCCATTCGCGCGCGGCGGCGTAGTTGGTGCGCTGATCGAGAAAGGCGCCTGTCTTCTGACCGGCGTTGACGTCGTAGAAAAACGCGAGTTCGTTGAGATGAAATTGTGTGCTCGTGACCGGATGCGCGGGATCGGCGCTCCACAAGGGCTCGGCCGCTGGCGCGGGAAGGCCTTCGAGCTCGCGAATGCGCGGATCGGGCCGCTCGAAGATGGCGGCCGGCTTGAGTTCCTTGCGGAGGACGCGCGCGCAGGCTTCTCTCACACCCGCTGCGAGCAGGCTCTTGGTTAAGAGTTGCAGAACAGCCAGCTCGCCGTACTTGTCCACGACGAGGCCGGGAAGTTCGTCGGCCTCGCTGAAGCAGAGACGGCAGGCATCGCTTGATGCGTCGAGCATGGGCTTACGGCGCGCGATGGCTGCACGCAGGCGCGCTTCGAGCAGCTTGAGCCAAGCAGCATGATCGAGGGCATCGCGGGAGACCAGGCGCAGCGCGATCTGTGAGGACGGGCTGTAGAGCGCGGTGCCGAGGAAGATGCCGCGGTTGTCGGCCACGGGCAGAAGCGTTTCCTCTGGTTTTGGAGGAGCGATTTCCTGGATATCGGACGCATAAACCCAGAGATGGCCTGCGCGGAGGCGGTCGGCTGCGCGGCGCGTGATGATGGCGCCGTGGAAAGGGGGATGCTTTTGCGGCGCCTCAACTCTTGCCTGCTCCAATCGTATTTCGGCGCGGGCATCTCGGCTGCCGGCGGCCGCGAGGTTCTGGTTGCGGTGCGAGGCGGGCGCTGCCTGGCCTTTGGTGGGGCGTTTTCGGCGGGGTGCGGCCGATTCCGGTTTGTTTGGCTTTCTCACGGGGGTAAGTGATTGATTCTGAGCGCTGTCGTGGCCGGACAGAAACAGAGTCCATCTTACCAAGCTGGAGTTCGCGGAACCGCGTCCTAACGATTCGATCCGGATCAAGGGCGATGCTGCATCGATTTACGACAGGCGAAGATAAGCGGCCTATAATAAAGCATGGCGACTGTCCGGCAGACCGTACCGGCAGAGAAGTCCGGCGCCCCTGTGGCGTCTCGAGACGGGACCCAGATCCTGGCTCCCAAGGCCCAGGAACGGCCCACGGAGCACGCGATCAACGAGCGCTTTGACGCCCTGCTTCGCCGCGTGCAGGCTAATCGCCCCAATGAAGATATCTCATTGATTCGAAAGGCGTGGGAGTTCTGCGTATCCCACCACGAAGGACAGACCCGCCTGAGCGGCGACCCCTACATTGTGCACCCCCTGGAGGTGGCGGAGGTGCTGGTGGAGATGAAGCTGGACGCGACGGCCATCGCCGCGGCACTGCTGCACGACGCGGTGGAAGATACGCAGGCCACCAGCCAGGAGATCGGCGAGCGATTTGGCGACCAGGTGGCGCACATCGTTGAAGGCGTAACCAAGATCGACAAAATTCAATTCGCCAACCGCGAGGACCGGCAGGCGGAGAACGTGCGCAAGATGCTGCTGGCCATGGTGTCGGATGTGCGCGTGGTGCTGATCAAGCTGGCCGACCGGTTGAACAACATGCGCACACTAGAGCATCTGAAGCCGGACAGGCAGGAGGCGATCGCACGCGAGACGCTGGACATTTATGCGCCGCTCGCTCACCGGCTGGGGATGGGCAAGGTACGCGGCGAGCTGGAAGACCTGGCGTTCCGGTACACCGATCCGGTGAGCTTTGAGCGCGTGGCTGCGGCGGTGGAAGCGCGCCGCGTGGAAGGCGAACAGTTTTTGCGCAGTGTGGAAGACACGCTGGTGGAGCAGCTGAGGGAGAACGGCATCCAGGCGCGGGTGGAGTGGCGCATCAAGCGGCTGTACTCCATTTACCAGAAGATCGAACGGCAAAATATCTCGTTTGACCAGGTGTATGACCTGCTGGCGGTGCGCGTGATTACGCAAGACATCGCCTCATGCTACGCGGCCTTCGGGCTGATCCACACGCTGTGGCGGCCGGTGCCGGGGCGCATCAAGGACTTCATCGCCATTCCGCGCGCCAACCGCTACCAGTCGCTGCACACCACGGTGATGAGCGCGAGCGGCCACCAGTTCGAAGTACAGATCCGCACGGAGGAGATGCACCGCATCGCCGAGGAAGGGATTGCCGCGCACTGGAAATACAAGGCGAGCGACGGCATATTGAGCGCCCGCGACGAGGAGCGGTTGAACTGGATCCGGCAGCTCGTGGAATGGCAGAAGGAGATGACGGACCCGAACGAATTCCTCTCGAGCCTGAAGATGGACCTCTATCCCGACGAGGTTTACACGTTCACGCCGAAGGGGAAGGTGGTGGTGGTTCCTGCCGGGGCGACGCCCGTGGACTTTGCCTACACCATTCACACGGAAGTGGGCCACACGTGCGTGGGCGCCAAGATCAATAGCCGCATGGCGCCGCTGCGCACCAAGCTGCGCACGGGCGACATTGTTGAGATCGTTACGCAGAAGGATCACAAGCCGAGCCGCGACTGGCTCACGTTTGTGAAGAGCCCAAGGGCGCGGAACAAAATCAAGCACTGGTTGAATGAGGACCAGCGACTGCGCGCGGTGGAGATCGGCAGAAAGCTGCTGGAGCGCGAGGCGCGGAAGTTCAAAGTGCCGATGTCGCAGATCGACGACCGGGACCTGGGGCGCATTGCCAATGAGTTCGGCGTGGCCACCGCCGCCGACTTGCTGGCGACGCTGGGCCAGGGCAAGCACACCGCGCACCAGGTGCTGAACAAGCTGGCGCCGGGAATTGCGTCACAACCCGAAGCGCCCGCAGAGACGAAGCCGGGCGAAGGCGGCATGACCGATGCGGTTCGCAAGCTGCACATCAGAGGATCGGAGTCATTGCAGGTGGAAGGGCAGAACGATCTGCTGGTGTATCGCGCGCGATGCTGCAACCCGATTCGCGGCGAGGAGATCGTGGGCTACGTGACGCGGGGAAAAGGCGTGGCCGTGCATGCTCGCAGTTGTCCCAACGTGCAGAATCTGCTTTACGAGAGCGATCGGCGCATCAATGTGGAGTGGTCGCGCGTGGCAGATGGGGCCGAGGGCCAGGCGCCACGCTACCCGGTGAAAATCATCGTGAACTGCGAGGACAGGACCGGGATGCTGAAGGAGCTGACCGCGGTGATCTCCGACCAGAACACCGATATCCGCGGCGTGGAGTTGCGGCGGGATGAAGCCGGTGAAGCGATTATCGAATTTGTGGTGGAAGCAGAAGATGTGCGGCATCTGAATCGCATGGTCCTGGGGCTGCGACGTGTGGAAGGTGTGCGCAGGGTGGAACGGACGCAGAAGGTCTAGAGACGGCTGCTAGCTCCCAGCCTCTAGCTACTTCGCGGTAACCCAGGTCTCCCATCCCATTCCAACATCGAAGAGCGGCGGTCCGTTTTTACAGACGGCGTTCTTGCGGTTCCGCGCTTGCATCAGAAACGCAACAGGTGGTCTGAATTGCTCAGACCAGGTCCGCTCGCGGTGCGAGGCTGGAATAGTGTGCGAAACTCAGGGTGACCGCGCAGTACCAGGCCAAGGAGATCAAATGTCGTTTGGACTTTATGCCGCTGGCTACGCAATCGTAATCGCCGGGCTGGTGTACGCCGCGCACCTGGTGCGTATGCCCTCGCACTGGATTCTTGTCGGCGCGATCGTGATGATCGGCATCGGGATTCTGTCGGCCGTCAAGGCCACCCGCCAGAGAGACGCCGCCAACTAATAAGGATCGCCGCCCAGGCGAGGCGGTTCGAATTCCTTTTGCCGGGCGTTACCATCGCTTCATGACAGAGAATGGTGAGGGTCGAAACGCTATTCTGCGTGGCGTTCACGTCATCGACGGCGGGCTGGCGTCGGAGCTTGAATATCGCGGCGCGCGGATTGATGGTCCGCTGTGGTCGGCGCACGTGCTCGAGGATGAGCCGGAGATTCTGCTCGCGGTGCATCGTGCCTATATCGAAGCAGGCGCGGAGTGCATTGCCACGTGCAGCTACCAGGTTTCACGCATGGGATATGCGGAGGTCCGGCTGCTGCCGAAGCGCGCCGATGGGGCGCTGTTGCGGTCTGTCGAGCTGGCGCGGAGGGCTGCGGCGGAGTATCCCGACCGGCGGGTTCTGATCGCGGGTTCGCTGGGGCCGTACGGTGCTGCGCTCCACAACGGTGGAGAGTACCACGGCAACTACGACTGCTCGTTTGACGAGCTGGTTCGCTTTCATCGCGAGAGGATCGAGGTGTTCGCCCGCGCGGCTGGGATGCAGCGGCCGGACCTACTTGCGTTCGAGACTTTTCCGTCACTCGAAGAAGTGCGCGCGGTGGGCGATGCACTGGCCCCTTACCCGGAGCTGCAGGCGTGGTTCAGCTTCTCGTGCCGCGACGAGAAACACGTTTCGCACGGCGAGCGCGTGGCGGATTGCGCGGCGCTGGTTGCCAAGTTTCCGCAGACCACTGCGGTCGGGGTGAATTGCGTGCCGCCGGCGTGGATTCCTTCTCTGATCGGCGAATTGCGCAAGGGATCAGATAAGCCGGTGCTGGTCTATCCGAATTCCGGAGAGGGATGGGATGCTGCGACGCGCCGCTGGACGGGGGTGAGCGATCCGGAGGACTTTGGCGCGAGGGCTGCGGAGTGGTTCGCGGCGGGTGCGCAGATTGTGGGCGGGTGTTGCCGGACGCGGCCGGAGCATATTTGGGAAGTGGCGAAGGCCGCTGAGCATGTGGTTGGCGATTGAGATGCGGCCTACTCCACCCTAGCGACAACAACAAAAATGTCGCGAACGTCTACCCCACGGACGAAGACCTGTCCGTGGAGCCGCCGGGGTGGCGCACCCGCGACCACTGCAGGGTGAGGGCCGGCCGGCAACCGAAACACAAATTTAGTGCGATTGGGAAACGGCCTCGGCTGGGTTGTTCCAGACTTCGCGATGCGACCAGCAGCTAAACCAGCGCGAGTTCGGCGGTGCCTTTGCGCGGGGGGATGTAGCAGTCGGCGCGGGAGACGATGGAGAGCTTTTCGCGGCTGAGGAGCTTGCGAATCTGGCCATGAGCGTGGTCGGCCCAGGGTCCGCGGTTGTCGAGCTTGATGTATGCGCGCCAATGGCGGAGCGCGTGACGGTTCTGACCTGTGCGCTCGTAAGCGAGGGCGAGATTGTAATGTGCGTCGGCATAGCGAGGCGAGAGCGTAACCGCCGTGATGTAGGCGGCGATGGACTCATCGAGCCGTTCCAGCTCGTCGAGCACGTTGCCCAGATCGAAGTAGGCGAGCACGTAATCGGGATCGGCCACCGTGGCGCGCCGGTAGAGGTCCTCGGCGCGGCCGAACTGGCGCATGTGGAAGAAGACGGTGCCGAGGTTGATGCAGGCCGCGGCATAGTCGGGATCGATGCCGAGGATCTCTTCATAGAGGGCGATGGCGCGATGTTTTTCTCCGGCTTCCTCGGCCTGCACGGCGGCATGGAAGCGCTCCTGAAGATCGCGCGCGCCGGGGACGCCGGGGCCGCGCAGCGGAGACGGGCGCGGGGCTGAAGCGGACTCGGGTTGGTTGCCGCGTTCGAAGTCGAAGAGCAACTGGCGACGGATGGGGTCGACCATGGCGCCGCGATGCCGGAAGGCCAGACGAGTGCCGGTACGAACCACGCGAGCCTCAAGCAAGGGGTTGGACATGCCGGCTACGGCCTTCATGGCGAGAATGGAGTCGCGGATGGACGCTGCTGGAACGTCGTCCTCGCGCAGCGAACGCAGGACGCGCAATTGCCCGAGGTCCTGGAAGCTATAAAGTTCGTGTTGAGGAATCAATCCGGCTCGTTCCCAGGCTTGCAACTGACGGGAACTGAGTTGAAGGATGCGCAGAACATCCTGACGGCGATAGCTGGTCACTCTGGTGTGCTCCTACAGGTGATGCTCCACCCCAGCGACAACTTCCGTCGGCCGGGGTCCCGGTACGGGTGATCCGGAGGCACCTTTCGGGTTGGATCGTGCTTAGCTGAACCCGACTTGAGCCGCCCGATCGCGCCGCAGCTTCTGGAACAGGTACGCAGAAACCGCTCTCCAAACTCTCCCCAGTTCCAAGGATCTGCCGGCACGAACCGGAGAGACGTTCCAATTGCGATTATGCCAAGAGTGAACGTGAATAAGCAGGGCGGAATCGCGATCGCAAGAAAAAACTCGTGGATAACGAGTGCATGATTTGGTACATCGTGAAGATTCGGTGAGGGTTTCTTGAAAGGCGCGCGACAGAGCGAGGGCCTGCCTGAGATTTCGCTTTCGGTTCCGTCGCAAGCGTCATCGACGTACCGAGGCCGGCACGGAGAATGGCTCGCAGGTGTGTCCCAAAAGGCTCGAAGAGACTTAGGGTCGTCCCATTCCCGAAAAGTTGTAGTCCGGTTTGCCTCGCGAGCGATGCAATGTTTCGTTTCAATCGCTTACGATTGTTCTTTGCCCCTGGTAATTTCACTATGGTACCCTGCGGCACGCGACCTTTCGCCGCTGCAGCAGAATTGGGCCCAATGTTGGATGCTGCTTTCCGCTACGTGCTGAGGAATCCGCCGCTGCTCTCGTCGGTGAGCCACGCCGTCGAAACCCTACTTGGCTTCAACGCGCAGCAGTTCCTCACTTCGAAGGTCCATCTCCGGGACCGCGTTCACATAGACGATATCCCTTTCATTGATTCCCTGTTCGCTTCTGAAGCCTCTCAGCCGTCCGGCGGCTTCAACATTCGGCTTCGTCACGCGGATGGGAAGATCCGCTGCGTGAAGGGAAGTTACACGCGGACCGGAACACCCGGCGAAGAAGTGGAGTTAGAACTTCACCTGGCGGATGCGCGGACCGTGAAGGAGCCCGGTGACGCCACTCTGATCAACAGCTTCAAGACTTTGATCGAGCAAACAAACGATTACATCTACATCAAGAATCGCAACCATGTGATCCTGGCAGCGAGCCGGACCCTGCCGAGCCTTACCGACTCGGCACAAGATCGGGTTGACCTGGTGGGCACCACCGATTACGACAATCACCCCGAAGAAGCCGCCGACGCGTATTACGAGCTTGAGGAGAAAGCTTTCGCCGAGGGCATGCGGGTCAACCTGATTCAGGAGGTGAGGAATCAGGACGGGACGACGCGCTGGATCGACAATCGCAAATACCCGATCGGCGGCCCCGACGGTGAATTCATCGGCATCTTTGGCGTGGCTCCGGAAATCACCAACTACATCGAGACGCAAAAAAGGCTGCGTGAGAGCGAAGAGCGGCTGCGCGATGCGCAGGAGATTGCCGAATTAAGCAGCTATGTGCTCGACATCCCAAACCAACGGTGGATCATCTCGCCTGGGCTGGCAGCACTGCTGGGCATCGGGGAGGACTACGATCGCGGATTTGAACAAATCTGGCCGTTAATTCACCCCGACGACCGCCCGGCAATGGCAGAGCGATTTCAGGAGTACTTTAGCGGCGGACGCGATGCCTTCGACAGCGAATATCGCATTATCCACCACACGGATGGAACGGTGCGGTGGGTGCATACGCGTGGCAGGCTGGAGCGCAATGAGCAGGGAAAACCGCTGGCCTTGCGGGGCACGGTACAGGACATCACGGAACGGAAGCAAGCCGAATCAGCGCTGCGCGAGAGCAAAGACTTGCTGCAGCTTTTCACCGATCACGCACCCGCCGCATTGGCGATGTTTGACCGCGAGATGCACTACCTGGCGGTGAGCCGGCGATGGCTCGAGATGCATTCACTTCTTGACAGAGACGTGATCGGACGTTCGCAGTACGAGATTCTTCCGGAGGTTCCGGAGTCGTGGCGCGAGGAGCATCGGCGCTGCATGGCCGGCGAGGAGGTTCCCGCCGAAATGCGAGAGTTGGTGAGAGCAGACGGAACCGCGCAATGGGTACGCCGCGAATTGAGGCCATGGCGGAAGGGTGACGGGTCAATTGGCGGCATTGTGATCTTCGCCGAAGACGTCACCGCGAAAAAGCGGGGCGAAGAACGGCTTCGCCTGGCGGCCAGCGTATTCACCGGAGCGCGCGAAGGCATCACCATCACCGATCTCAAGGGCACGATCCTCGACGTGAACGAAGCATTCACGCGCATCACCGGCTACACGCGCGAAGAAGTGCTGGGGAAGAACCCGCGACTACTGAAATCGGGCTTGCAGAGCAAAGAGTTCTACGAAAAAATGTGGAGCTCGATTCAACGGGACGGTCATTGGTCGGGCGAGGTCTGGAACCGCTCGAAGAACGGCGACATCTTTGCGGAGACGCTGACCATCAATGCGATTCGCGACGTAAACGGCCAGCCGACGCAATACATGGCGCTCTTCAGCGACATCACGGAGATCAAGCGGCATGAACAGCAACTTGAACATCTCGCGCACTACGATGCGCTGACGGGCCTGCCTAACCGTGTGCTGTTTACCAACCGCTTGCGCCAGGCGATGGCGCAAATGCTGCGCAACAAGCAAATGCTTGCCGTGGCCTATTTCGACCTGGATGGCTTCAAAGCGATCAACGATGGGCACGGGCACTCCATTGGCGACGCGCTTCTGACGGCCATCGCGTTCAGGATGCGGCGCGTGATGCGCGAAGGCGACACCCTGGGCCGGCTGGGCGGAGACGAGTTTGCAGCAGTGCTGCTGGATGCGGCGAGCCCGGAAAATGTGGCGCCCGCTCTGCATCGCATGCTGGCGGCCGCGGCCGAGGAGGTACAGATCGGGGACATTGATCTGCGCGTCTCGGCAAGCTGCGGCGTGACCTACTATCCGCAGCCTGAGGAGGTTGATGCGGACGTGCTGTTGCGGCAGGCCGGGCAGGCGATGTATCAAGCCAAACTCGCCGGAAAAAACCGAAGCCACAACTTTGATCCGAGCGAAGATTTGAACACGCGCAGCCGGCATGAGAACGTTGAGCACATCCGCCAGGCACTGGCCAATCGGCAGTTTGTCCTGCACTACCAGCCGAAGGTAAATATGCGCAGCGGGACGATCATCGGCGCCGAAGCTCTGCTGCGCTGGCAACATCCGGATCGCGGCCTTCTGCCTCCCGGCATGTTCCTTCCGGTTATCGAAGAACATCCCCTGACGATCGAGATCGGACAGTGGGTGGTGGAAAGCGTACTGGAACAGATGGAACAGTGGCAGGCCGAGGGCTTCATTCTGCCAGTCAGCGTGAATCTGAGCGCACTGGAGCTGCAGCAGCCGGACTTTGTGGACCGCCTGCACAAGCAGCTAGAGGCACATCCGACGATCGAACCATCGAGGCTGGAATTGGAAGTACTGGAAACCAGCGCGCTTGAGGATGTTGTGCAAACCTCGCAGGTGCTGGCCGCCTGCCGTGAACTCGGCGTGTCGATTGCGCTCGACGATTTCGGCATCGGCTACTCCTCACTGACCTATCTGAAGCGGCTGCCGGCCAACGTCTTGAAGATCGATCAGAGCTTTGTGCGCGACATGATCGATGATCCGGAGAATTTGAGCATCCTGGAAGGGATCATGGGGCTCGCCGGCGCGTTTCGGCGGCAAGTGATCGCAGAGGGCGTGGAGACCGTGGAACACGGCTTGATGTTGCTGCAGATGGGATGCGAGCAGGCGCAGGGCTACGGCATCGCGCGGCCGATGCCGGCGAACCAGCTGCGGGCCTGGGCGGCCACCTGGCGGCCTGATCCGCGGTGGTCCAACGTGCCTCCGGTGCATGCGGAGAACCGGCCTGTGTTCTATGCCTGCGTGGAACACCGTGCATGGCTCTCGGCCTTTGAGGCCTACCTGCTGGGCAAACGCGCTTCTCCGCCGCCGCTCGACGCGAACCATTGCCGCGTGACGTCCTGGCTGAATGCCGAGAAACAGACTACGCGCGGCACATTCTCAAATGTTCGCGCCATTGAGTTGCTTCATCAAGAGCTTCATTCACTGGCCGCAGAGATTCTTGCATCGCAATCGGAAGGCCGGAATTCGGAGGGCCTGGCTCTCTTGCAGCAGCTCCACCATTTGCACGAAAAATGCCTGAGCCGGTTGAGAGCCTTTACGCGCACCGGTCGGCGCAGAACCGCGAGACGAGTTCGCGCGGTCTCGAAAAAGTAGCGCAGTTTGGGCGAGGTTCCCTCTCAGGGGCTAAAGTCGCGTTCGTTTTGCGGTGGTTTCTGTACGGGCTGAAGCCCGTACCCTTCACCTTAGATTCAAATTTAGTGACTCTACGACGCTACGGAATTCACGTAGCGGATAAATGGTGGACAGCGGCGGACTCAACGTGAGCTGGCTCGGAAACGTGCTGCGGCTCGCGCAGCGTGAGCACGGGGCAGCGCGCGTGGGCAAGCACGCGGTAGACCGTGCGGTCGCGCGTGAGATTCTCAAAGGCCGAGCGGTGCGTGGCGCCGAGCACGATCAGGCCGGCGCGGCGTTCGGCAGCGAGAGCCAGGATCTCAATCGACGGATTGCCGTGCAAAACGATGGGCTCGACGGCGGAACAACAACGTGCGCCGATTTGTTCTGCAAGGATACGCAGTTCCAGCATGGCTGCGGATTCCATGCCTGTGGGCAGGCCTTTGCGCTGCATCTCGTGGATCGGCGGAAGAACGTGCAGCAGGATCAGCTTCGCGTTTTGTGTGGAAGCAATCTGGCAGGCAAGCGCCGCGCTCGGGCGGGAGGTCTCTCTTAATGTGGTGGCATGAAGGACGACACTTTCGTCGGACTTATCCACCGGGAGATGAGCCTCGGGTCCCACGGTAATGACCGGGAGGTAGACCGAGCGCAGCACTTGTTCTGCCACAGAGCCGATGAGCAACCTGCCAATCTTGCCCCGGCTCCGTGTCCCGAGCAGCACGCGGTCGGCCTGAAACTGGCGGACAGCGGCTGCAATCTGTTGGGTGACGTGGCCTTCGCGTACCAGCATGTCGGAGCGGATGCCGTGGCGGCTGGCGAGTTCGCACCATGGCCGCAACGACTGCTCCGCGATCTCCAATGCGCCTACGGTGTCGTAGTAGGGCATTCCCGCAGCATCAGCTGTGAGGGACGCTGCGGATGTAAGCACATGCATGAGGATCAACCGCGCCCCGGTTTCGCCGGCTTGTTTCAGGGCAAACGGCATGAGATGGTCCAGATCGCTCAAGTCGGTAGCGACAAGAATCGTGGACGGATGCGTCCAGCGGTGGGGATCCGAGTCCCGCATGGCGAACACCTCATACCCGAAGCGTGGCACCGAAAATAAAGCGCGGATGTGCCAGGGAGCACTTGAAAATGTGATTTGAATCACTGTACGGTTGACCCGGAAGCCATGACCAGGGTGGATCGACATCTGCGAGCAGCGGGCACCGCGGCCGGATGTCGTTTCGCGGCTTACCAAGTTGCTGGAGCAGTACAAAGGGAACGGGCACACGCGTTACTGAATGCGGCTGTTTGCGTGACGAACTGCGAGTTGCACGGCTGCGGGTGCGGTTGAGATGATCGCTGGGCGCGGTTGTGCCGGGGGGTCGTGAACACGAAAACAGGGATTCTAATTGCTGCTATGACCATGGCGTTCTCGAATTTCGGGCTTGGGCAGGCTCCCGCGTGGCCGCCGTCCGCTGACCACCTGACGATGCCGATCTGGCCGGGAACGCCGCCTGGCGAGAAGGCAAACATGCCGCCGCCTGAGTACAACGTGAACGCGGCAGGAACCAAGCAGATGGCGGGCCGGCCGTATATCCGGCTGACAAATGTTTCCACGCCGACGATCACGCTCTACAAGCCCACGGTGAAGAACACGGGCGCGGCAGTTGTCGTGTTTCCGGGCGGCGGGTACCAGATTCTCTCCATGGACCTGGAAGGCACGGAGGTTTGCGACTGGCTGAACCAGATCGGCGTGACCTGCGTGCTGCTGAAGTATCGCGTGCCCGATAGCGGGCCTTATCCCAAGTCCGCGGCGGCGCTGCAGGATGCGCAACGCGCGATGGGACTGGTACGGCAGCATTCGGCCGAGTGGGGCATCGATCCGCACCGAGTGGGCGTGCTCGGATTTTCAGCGGGTGGATTTCTGTCTGCGGCGGTCAGCGCCATCTATGACAAGCGCGTGTATGACCCGGTGGAGGCTGCGGATCAATTAAGCTGCAGGCCGGATTTTGCGGTGGTGCTCTATCCCGGCTACCTGGCGCTGGCGGAACAGAACTTCGCGCCGAATCCCGACATTCATCCCACGGCCGATACGCCGCCGACGTTTCTGCTGCAGGCTGAGGACGATCCGGTGCACGTGGAAAATGCAGTGACCTATTTTATGGAATTGAAGAAGGCAAAGGTGCCGGCCGAGTTGCACGTCTACGCACAAGGCGGGCATGGCTACGGACTGCGGCCCAGGGATTTTCCGATCATGGGCTGGCCGAAGCTGGTGGAGACGTGGCTGCACACCATCAAAGTGCTGCCTGCGGAGTGAGAGGACCGGATCAGGATGCTGATCGCCGTAATCACGATTTCGGACCGCTGCTCGCAAGGGCTGATGACCGACACGGCCGGGCCTGCCGTGGTGGGGTTGGTCGAGCGCGAGTGGCCACTGGCGGAGATTCACTCTACGCTGCTTGCAGACGATGAGGACGCGATTGCCGCCGCGCTTGAAGACTTGAGTGGGCAGGGCGCTGCACTGGTGCTCACGGTAGGCGGCACGGGTATGGGCCCGCGCGATCATACCCCTGAGGCAACGCGACGGGTGATCGATCGCGAAGCGCCGGGACTGGCGGAAGCAATGCGGGCCAAAGGGGCAGAGCGCAACCAATTCGCGTGGCTTTCGCGCGGTGTGGCAGGAATGCGCGCCGGCACGCTCATTGTGAACCTGCCCGGAAGCAAGCGCGGCGCCGAGGAGAGCCTGGAGGCGATTCTGCCGCTGCTGCGTCATGGGCTGGAGGTCGCGGCAGGAGCGCAAAAGCATCCGTAAAGACAGGGAGCAAGGGAGCGAGGCAGCAAGAGCGCTGATGAGGGAAACGCTTTCTAACATTCCCATAACTACTGCCGGGCGATTTTGCCCGCGGGCATGCGGAATGACTCGGAAAGTACCGAAATTTCAATGATTTTGTGCGCCGCTTTGTGGCAGGGTGCACCGGGTAACGCCGGGAAAAGGGTACAATCTTCTTGCTCATGAGCCGGACGAACAAGGGTACGAGCAATCGCCACCGCGCCGCGGTAAACATTCACGACGTGGCGAAGCGCGCGCGTGTCTCCATCGCGACCGTTTCGCGCGTGGTCAATCGCATTCCCACGGTTGACGAAGAGCTGGCCAAGCGAGTGTGGAAGGCCATTGACGAAGTGGGGTACGTGCCGAACACCCAGGCGCGGGCGCTGGTGTCGGGGCGAAGCCGCATTCTGGGCCTGATTGTCTCTGAAATCACGAATCCGTTTTTCCCTGAACTGGTGCAGGAGTTTGAGAACCTGGCGGTGGCGCAGGGCTATGAGGTGATGATCGGGCCGACCAACTATGATGCCGCGCGAACCGAGTCGTTGATCCGGCGCATGATGCAACGCAGTGTCGACGGCGTGGCCGTGATGACCTTCGGCATCGAAGAGCAACTGGTGCAGAAGCTTGTGGAGCAAGAGTTCCCTCTAGTGTTTGTGGATGCGGGGCCCGACCTGCCAAACATCCGCGTGCTTAAGGTGAATTACGGAGAAGGCATTCGCGAAGCAGTGCAGCACCTGGCCGCACTGGGTCATCGGCAGATTGCGTTTATCAGCGGTCCCTTGCGCATGCGCACCGCGGTGACGCGCCGCGATGCCTTCCGCAAATCCATGGGCGAACTGGGATTGACCGTGCCTGCTGCGTCGATTGTGGAGGGCAACCACACGATGGAAGGCGGCAAGGCTGCCATGGAACAACTGCTTGCGGAGTCGGGGCCGCCGACGGCGGTGATCTGCTCGAACGATATGACCGCGATCGGCGTTCTGCATGCGCTGGATGAAACCAAATACAGGGTTCCCAAGGACGTGTCGGTGGTAGGATTCGACGACATTCATCTGGCGCAGTTCATGCTGCCGCCGCTGACTACGGTGCAGATGTCGTGCAAGGCACTTGCCATGGCAGCAGTTGAGGCATTGCGCGCGGGGATCGAGCCGGGTCATCCCAAGGCTGCGAAGAAAGAGTGGCCGATCCCCACGCGGTTGGTGGTGCGCCGGTCGACGGACTTTCCGCGTGGCACGCTGCCCGCACTGGCTCAGGCCCCCGCCGGCCAGCGAGGCGCGGCGGCTGACGAATAAATACGCATCGACAGAGCCCATCGTTATCAAAACAAGACACTTATAAGTGAGTCGCACGAGATTTCTGAGCGTGCGAATCATGCGCTGAGGCGTAGCACGAATCTGAGTTTCGTGTGATGTCGCTCACAGCCATTCACTCAAGCCGGCGGCTAGGGTTCTGCTATGAGCCTGCCAATGCTGCCCATACGGACGCTCGTTGCGGCCGCGCTGTTTTGCGGGCTCATTGCGCGTGCCGGCGCGGCAGACGGCGCCGCTGTGCAGGGAAGCGCGAAAGGGCACGAGGTTGCAACGGCTGCGGGGGCCGCGTTGCGGCTGAACGGAGTGGCTGGCGATGGCGAGGCGATCAGCGATACAGCGGGACGCTTTACTCTGCTGATGCTTGTGCCGGGAACCGATGAGCTGACTGTGAGCGCCACCAGCGACCGACAGCTCGATGAAAGCCTCGTCGTGGCGGACGACGCCAGCGATCAGGAGATTCAATTAAGGCCGGTGGTGTTGCAGACGGTAGTGGTTACGGCGGATGTGAGTGGCGGCGATGTGATGTCGCCTGATCCGGCGGTGAAGGTCTTCGCTACGGAGGATCTGCTGGATGCGAATCCGGGACGGCCGGGCGCGCCGATTTCGATTCCCGGCTATCCGATTGAGACGGCATCGGGCGGCATCAAGGCGCCGCAATATTTTGCTCCGGGCGTCGCCGGCGATCATGGTGAGCCGATCGCGCAATACATCCAGGTGGGGACGTATCTGGTGCCGAATAATCTTTCGGCGAACGCGCACGGGAACGGATACGCTGATCCGAACATGCTGATTGCTGGCGCGCTTGAGAGTGTGCAGGTAGACGGCGGCGCCTACAACGTGCGCGAGGGCAACCATGCGCTGAACCTGGCGGCGATTTACGGGTTGCGATCGCACCTGGCGCCGTTCCTCACGCTCACAGGAGATGCGCGCGATGTGACGGCAACGACCGGGGTGAGTCCGTCGGCGAATTCGTGGCTGGCGGCGGAGGGATCGTACGGGAATGGTTTCCTCGACCGGCTGGAGCACCGCAAGCAATTCAAGCTCAACGGCGGGCGCGTGGATCACTTGGGCAATCACACGCTGACGCTCCTCGGCATCGCGTATTTCGGAAGCGGCTACCTGGCCGGATTGCGGCCGATCTTCGGATTCAATGCGGTGGATGCGGCAGCGGGATGGCAGGCCTTTCCCGACACGATCGATCCAAGGCAGAAGGACCAGACGCACACGGCGCTTGCTGCGCTGAACGATGGATGGAGACTCGATGCGAACCAGGAGGTGCAGTTTTCGGGGTTCTTTCGCACCTACAATCTTTCGCTGTTCTCGGACTTCGGGCTGGGGCTGATCCGGCAAAGCGAGTTTCGTACCGAAGGCGGAGCGAGCGCGGCCTATGTGAACAGGATTTCGAAGAGCTTCACGCTGCTGGCGGGGACGGATTATGAGCGCGAGGCGCCGCGGCGCGACGATCTGGATCACTATAACTTTTTCAATCCTGCGCAACCGGATAATTGCGGGCCATTCGTGAAGATCGATGGGAACAATGTGACCATTGCGCCGGTGTCGCCATATGTTGCCGCACAGGGCGAGCTGGGCAACCACTTGAATTACTACGCAGGCTGGCGGCGCGATGAAATCTTCATCGACAATCAGGATCTGATGACGCCGCAGGATTCATGGAGCAAAGTTGTGGGGATCAATTCGCCCAAGGCGACGCTGACGTTCGTTCCGGGGCGATTCAGGGCTGCGCCGATGCTGTCGGTGAGTTTCGGCAAGTCGTTCTTCACCGAGGATCCGCGAGATGGTACGGCGCTCGCCGGCCGCCCGGCGGTCGATCCAGTGGAGACGGCGCGTTCGTATCAACTGGTGGCGAGCAAGACTATTCACAAGACAGACGTGAAATTGACGCTGGGCCACGAGACGCAGAGCGCGGAGTACGGCAAGATCGATCCGGACCAGGGATTGCAAATTGACCTGGGACCGGGACGGATTCGTTTTCTGGCGGCGACGGTGCGACAGCGCTTGGAGCATGGCTCGCTGGAGGCGACATTCGAGCAGGCTGACGCGCGGCTCGCGAGCACGTCGTACTCTGTCGTGCCGGAGGCGCCGCGGCTGATTGGGGATCTGATTGGAAGGTATGAGAAACTTCCCTTTCACCTGCAGGCCAAGGGCGAATTTGAGTACGTCGGCAGAAGAGTGGTTGGCAATGGTTGCAATGAGGCCAGCTATCTAAGCGGCGATCCGAGCGCATTGAACTATTACTGCCTGGGCTTGCCCAACAAGGAGCTCCGCTTTGCGGTGGCGCGGCCGTTCTTCGACGGCAGGGTTAACGTCGGCGTGAATGCGATGGTTGCCAGCGGATGGACGGGGCAGACGGTAGAGAATTTCGCTGCGGCCGGAGCTTATGGGCCGGGAGTCGTGGGGTTGGGCAGCGACGGATTGGTTCCGGCGAATCCTGTGGGTGAAGTGGCGGGCGTGCGGATCCCTTCGTACGCGAGCGTGAGTGTGACTTATCACTTTGGGGCGAGGCCGGAGCGATAGACGCGGCAGCTACCGAATTGCAGTGTGTTACGCCGGCAGCACGGAACTCACTTCCACCTCTTTCGCCGCGCTCACAATACTCAGGGTGTCGGTCTGCACCTTCTCCCATTCACGCAGAATGAAGCCGTGCTGCTCAAAGAACGCGCGGATCTGCTGCACACTCCAGCCCAGGATCTCCTCGGTAATCGGCACCAGGATGCTGAGCGCATCCTCGCTGAGTACGGAGCGCTTGGCGATCTGCGCCAGGTAGCGATTCTCTGAGACCGCGATGGTCAGCCCATCGAGCCGGTTCACGTGCAGCATCACGTGCACGTCCGAACTGCCGTCGCCTACGTAGACGAGGTGATTATGCCCGACCGGCGCCTGCTCACGGAGATGATCGAGAATGGCGACTTTACCGTATCCGGCGCGCAGGCAGGAAACGCCCACTACGCGCTCCTCCTTATCGAATGCGAGCTGGCTGGCGAAGATATGATCTGCCGGAACGATGCCTTCAAGCGCCGACTCCACGATCTCCTGCGGCGCCGCAGAGACCACATAAAACGAGAAGCGGCAGCCGCCAATGTTCTCGAGCAGCCTCGAGAGAAGCTGAATGTGCTTCTTGAGCCGCACCTTCTTGCCAGCTTCGCGCAGATGCCGCTTGCGCACGCCCTTGAACGCAGGCTCGTGCATCAGCAGGTATGCAAGTTCTCCGCCCTGTTGCACCAGGTGCGTGTCTGCCAGCTTGCGCACGTATTCGTGAAAATTCGGAATTCCCCGCATCTCCGCGAGCACCAGGCCGGAATCGTTGAAGCTGAGCGTCTGGTCGAAATCGCTGAGAAGCAAAAACTCTTTCTTTGAAGTGTTGTTGCTCGTCTTCGTGTTGTTATTCATCGAGAGCCCCCTTTTGCCTGGGTTCTGTTTGTGCATTGTCTCATGCATCGTGTAAAGATCGCGTGGTGCGTCGGCCAGAGCTGATTTTCACGGTCACAACGGAATTGTCTGCTTCTCACTGTTCGGCTTGGCGCGGGTGTTTGCGCCCCGCTTCGGGCTAATCGGAGTCAATCCGCGCGCGATTGCGAGAATCAGTTTTGCTAGGTCCTCTCCTGTGCACGCAATTGAAGCGCGTACCTGTTTCCGGGGACACTGGTGGTATCTCCTTAGTTCGATTCCGTTCCCCGGCGTGCGGTTGCATTTAAATCGGGTACGCATCGAAAAAGGAACCGCAGGTCCTTCGACTCAGTCGCCGCGGCGACCTTGTTCTGGATTAACAAATCAATTGTGTTGCGGACCTGAAGGCGAAGGACACTAATGCTTGTGGGGATGGTCTTGCGAATGTTCGTGCTCATGGGTATGTTCGTCGACGGCGTCGAGCGCATGGGTGGGGACGGTCATGACTAGGCGGCCGTGCTGCACGCCTTTGAGCCCGATGATCAAGTCGGCGAAGTGCTGCACGCGGCCCGCTTTGCCGTGAACAATCAGCACTTCAAGACAGGAATCGTGGTCAAGGTGCGCATGACTCGTGGAAACGACGAGGTCATGATGCGCATGTTGAGCTTCGGTCAGCTTCTCGGTGATGCCGTGCGCATGGTGGTTGAAGATGAGGGTGACGGTGCCGACGACGGTTGCATCGGGCGATGCGGTGGTCTCCCGCACGAGCCGGTCGCGGATCAGGTCGCGAAAGGCTTCGGAGCGATTGGTGTATCCGCTCTTCTCAATGGAGTGGTCGAACCGTTCTAACAGGTCGGAATCGAGGGCAATGCCGATTCTGCTGAGCTCTCCCATGCTGACTCCTGGTTTGCAGCAACAGGATAGCGCGGGGACCGGGGCCCCCGAGAGGCAATTGTTGCTTCCTTGGGTGGTGGCGAAGTCGATCGTGCTACTCCGACGCTCGATCGAGACGCGGTGCGGCGGGGCTGCGTGTGCATGCATCTGCGCGAGCGGCGGATGGGCTTGTATACTGGCTCGCGGAAATTGGGAGGGATCATGAACCGGCGTGATTTTGTTGCGGGCAGTGTTGCATTGGCCGGGCAGCGGAAGCTTTTGCGTGCGATGAACGGGCTCGCACTGAGCGCGGGAGCGGGCGTGCCGGCCGATTCGCCGCAGCAGGCACCGCTGATTGCTCCGCACGATCTGCTGAGCACGACTTATACGGAATCGTTTCTTGCGAGCAAGCTGGTTGCGCCGGGCGCGTGGCATCCCTATCCCAAGTGGAGCGAGCGCGAAGCGTGGGAGGCGGTTCCGAGCGACATCCGCACCGCGGTTGTGGAGCGCGCTGAGGCGGACCAGAAGGCCGGATGGAAGGCGCTGCTGGCGACAAAGTTCCTTGAATTCAAGCGCAACGGGAACCGCAGCCATTTTGAGAGCGACAGCTTTGGGCGGCGAGCGATGCTGCAGCACCTGGTTCTGGCGGAGTGCCTCGAAGGAAAAGGGCGATTCGTTGACGACATTGTGAACGGCATTTGGCTGGTTTGCGAAGAAACGTTCTGGGGCGCGCCTGCGCACCTTGGCGCACAGAAGGCAGGCGTGGGGTTGCCGGACGTGAGCGAGCCGATCATCGAATTGTTTTCGGCAGAGACGGCGCAAATGCTTGCGTGGACGTCGTACCTGCTTGCGCCGCAACTCGACCAGGTTTCGCCGCTTGTGAATCAGCGCATCAAAATTGAAACCGAGCGGCGGATGCTGAAGCCGGCGCGCGAGCGCAACGACTTTACATGGATGGGGCTGAGCGACCACAAGCAGGAGCATCGGCTGAACAACTGGAATCCGTGGATCAATTCGAACCTCGTGGTGACGAACCTGATCCTGGAAGATGACGCGAAGCTGCGACTGGACGAGACGACGCGCATCATGCGCAGCGTGGGGGCCTATCTGAATGACTACTGGCCCGACGCGGCGGAAGAAGAAGGGCCTGGCTACTACAGCCGCAGCGTGCTGAGTCTGTTTGAAGTGCTTTGGACGATGGAATCAGCGACCGGGAACGCAACGGGCATCTTCGCCAACCCGTTTCTCGATGCGATGGGCCGATTCATTCTGAATGTGCACATCGCGGGCGATGATTACGTGGCGTATGGGGACGCGCATCGCAGGGCGGCGCCGTCGGGTGACGTGCTCTACCGCTTCGGCAAGACGGTTCACGACGAGGAGCTTGCGGCCTTCGGCGCGTTATACGCAGCAAAGGACGGATTGAATGCGAAGGGCCCTGGGTTGGCGAGAGCAGTGAATCAGAATATAAGTTTGTCGCGGTCACTGCCGGCGGTGCTGGAAGCGACCGAAATCAGGGGCGCGCCGCAGCAGGACGTCCTGGTGCGCGACGCGTGGTATCCGGATTTCGGGTTGATGACGGCGCGGGAGAAGGCCGGCTCAACCGATGGCATGTATGTTGCCGTGCTGGCCGCAAACAACGGGCGCAGCCATAGCCACAACGATGTGGGGAACTTCGTTATTTACCTGGATGGGCAGCCGGTGACGATCGACGTTGGCGTGGAGGCGTACACGGCAAAGACTTTCTCGAAAGACCGCTATTCGATCTGGACGATGCAGTCGGCGTATCACAATTTGCCGACTGTGGGCGGCGTGATGGAACACAACGGAGTGGAGTACGAGGCGACGGACCGGAAGTATGAGACCAGCGACAAGGAAGCCGTGGTTTCGTTCGATATCGCTGCGGCGTATCCGAAGGAGGCGGGAATCAAGAAATGGATTCGGACTGTGAGGCTCGATCGCACGAGGGACGTGGTCGTGATCGCGGAGGAATTTGACCTGGAACGTTCTGTGCCGTTGTCGTTTTCGATCATGACGCCGAG
The DNA here is from genome assembly GCA_963751285.1 of uncultured Acidobacteriaceae bacterium. GTDB lineage: Bacteria > Acidobacteriota > Terriglobia > Terriglobales > Acidobacteriaceae > Telmatobacter. The sequence goes on from CAVVUE010000037.1 coordinate 50,671, forward strand.
AACTGCTGCGGTCGAAAGCCGCGGTATCACGTTGAAGCTTGCCGAAGGAAGCGGCAGGGATTGCCGGTTGACGTGGCAGGGCGAGCAACTCGAGCCAAAGATCGAGACGATTCCGCTGAGCGACGCAGGATTGCGCGAAAGTTGGGGAAACCAGATTTACCGGATTCTGCTCAACTCCGACGGCCCGGTCCAGTCCGGCACGTTCACTTATACATTTGAGCCGGCTGGACAGACTACTGCGGCGTGACCAGGTGATGTGCGATGGCGAATAAGGCCAGCTCGAGGCGCGTGGAGACGCCGGTTTTGTCAAAGATGTTCGAGAGATGGCGCTTGACCGTCTCCTCGCTGAGAGTGAATTGCTTCGCGATATCGCGGTTGCTGCAACCCTCGACAATGCAACCCACCACTTCAAGCTCGCGCGGGGTGAGGCCGTAGGTTTTGCGCTGCGGCACGGCCGCCTGTTGCATGAGGTCGTGCAAAGCGGTGACAAGATTCACTACGCGCTTGCCGCCGATCCAGTAATCGCCCGCGTGAACGGTGCGAATGGAGGCCTGCAGGTGGCTGGCGAGGGCATCTTTGAGCACGATGCCGCGGGCGCCGATGTGCAGAGCCTCGATGATCTGCTGCGTGGTGATGGTGGAAGTAAGAAGCAGGATTTTGGCCGTGGACGGGCCGCTCATGATGGCCCGCATGGCCTCAAGGCCGGGCAGACGCGGCATGGCGACATCAAGAAGCAGCACATCAGGCTGCAGTTCGAGAGTTTGGGTGATGGCTTCGTCACCATCAGTGGCGTCGCCCACCACCTCGAAGCCCTCTTTTTCAGAAAGCATGTTGCGGACGCCGATGCGGACCACGGGATGGTCGTCCGCCACCACGATTCGGATTGGTTGTTCCATCTTTCCCACACGCCTCCGCGAGGCCCGATCCACCGTGTTTGAACGCGATGAGGATCAGGCGGGCAATTCAGAATCCAGCATACGCTCCAACCCTTGGGCGGCGGTGCGCAAATCGCGGAGCAAGGTTGCGCTGTTATCCAATTGGTTATCCTCTGCGCCAGCCGGCGCGGCCTCAAGGAGGGCGCCCAAATGGGCTGCCTGTATGGCGCCTGCCATTCCGCAGCCCCCTTTAATGGCGTGGCCGATGCGGCGGATTTCGTCGGCGTCGCCCTTGACGATGGCGCCCGCCAGAGCTTCGATTCGCTTGGAAAGATCAGCCACAACCGCAGTGTAGATTTGCCGTATGGCGGGCTCCGGCATGAGCTTTCGAAATTGCGCCAGAACTTCGGTGCTGACGACGGGATCGTTGGGATCGAGGAGCGTGGGATCAGACGACTGCGCCTTGTGCCCGTCAAGAAGCTTGTGCAGCGCGTCGGGAGAGAAAGGCTTGACGAGAAAACCGTCGGCCGCTCCGGCCAGTTCCTGCGGGGGCTTGCTTCCACTCACAATAAAGATGCGAGCGGTGCTGTGCGATCTGAGTTTGGCAATCAATTCGGGTCCGCTCAGCCCCGGCATCTGCGCGTCCACCAGGATGACGTTGGGCCGGCAGCGCGCGGATGCGAGCAGCTTGAGCGAGGCCGCACCGCTCACCGCGGTGTGCACGGTGTATCCGCTCATGGTGAGCAGCGTGGCTGCCACTTCGCGGCTCACCAGATCGTCGTCAATCAGCAGGACCACGGGCAGTTCGCTTTGTCCCGCTTGCGAGAACATGCATCTAGTGTGCATCCGCGGCGCGCCGGCTCGCCAGAATTTCTTCGCGCCCGGTATCCATTTGGTTCAGATACGGACCCGGGTCCCGAAATCGAGGCCGGCGTGGCTCCTCCGGGACAGCCGCCGGGACCGCCAGGCGCACATTGCCACGCGTTCAGTGAGCTGCTTCGGCCGGCGCAGGCAATTCAAGAGATGCAGGGGCGGCCAGACCCTGCCCGCGATGCCAGGCGTGAGTTGCCTCTTCGAACTGGTCGCCGCGCCGCTGCCACATTTCGATCGCCAGGTCGTAACGGACGGTGACGTTGCTGAGCCAATAGGGGCGATTCTCGCTGAGCCAAACCTGGCTGTACTCATTCTTCAAGGCTGAATAGGCATCGCGCAGATCTTCGCAGCTGCCATTGTTGCTGCTGATCTCGTTCAGCAGCCTGTTGGTTTCAGAGTTCTGCGTCTTGTCGTGCTGCTGGGCCACCGCCTGGGTGTATGCTGTGCCGATCTCCTGGGCGAGTTGGAATTTGAGGCCGATGAGGTCGAGACGGCGAGCTCCGAGGTCCATGGCATCAAGCGCTTCGATCTGGCGCAGCGCGGAGTTCTGCTGTCGCGCCTGGTCGAGCAACACGATCGCTTGTTCGGCGTGAACGCGCAGATCGTGCACGGTGGGCAGCAACCTGGCGGAAACCGACTGGCCCTGCGCGCTCCAGGGATCGACCCAGAAGATCTGGTCGCTGGTCATGTGGGTGCCGGCATCGGCAATGGCCTCCTCGGCAGCCATCAGCTCTTTTTCTGCCGCGTTGATCTTGCCGCTGGAGTCGAGGTGAAACACCTGACCGTATGCGTCCTGGTAATCGGCGATGGAGCTCTCTCCGGGCTGCCATGCGGCTACTGCTCCGAAGAGCACGCCGTACCAGTCCATGTTGAAGAGACCTTCACCGTCGTCGTTCCACACGGTGGTGAGCGCGCCGGTGGATCCGAGGCGCTGGCCATCGCGAATAAATCCCTGAATGTTCCAGAGCGCGGTTTTTTCCACGGGGTAGACTTCGTTCCAATTGGCGTCGCCGGGTGCAACCCAGGTCTCGATGCCATTTTTGGCGAAGGGCTCGATGAGTTTGTCAAATCCCGATGCGAGGTGGTAGTTCCAGGGCACGGCAATCATGTCCTTCGGCAGGCTGGACACAGCATCAGGGTTTTCGTCACCGATGTCACCCCAGAAGATCAGGCGTCGATTAAGCGGAGCGAGTTCGTCGTGAATCTGCTTGAGGAATGCCATGTACACCGGGCCATATCCCTGCTGCTGCACAGCATCCTTGGTGAGGCCCGCGCCCAGGTCGAAGGTTTCGTCTGCGCCGATGTGGATGAAAGGCGAAGGAAACTCCTGGGCGATCTGGGTGAACCAATCTTTGATCAGCGGCAACGTACCGGCCTGGCCGGGCGCCAGCACATAACCGTGCGGAGTTTCAGCGAGGTCCTGGTAGATTTCCCACTTGAGCACGTGATGCAGATGGCCGAAGGCCTCCTGCTCGGGAATGATGGTGATGTGATACTGGCGGGCGTAGGCGACAAGCTCTTTGGCCTGCTCGGGCGTAAGCGAGCTGCCCGGCGGCGCGGCGAGCGGCTGATCGGGATAGAGCAGCGTGTGCTCGAAGTATGGCGAATAGATGTTGATTTTGAACGAGGCGAAGACGCGGATCTGGTGCTTCTGGAACTCGAGCGTGGGAAACGGGCCGCGCGAAAGATCGTCGTCAATTCCGCGATAGCGCATGGCAGGCCAGTCGCGCACTGTGCCCGTGGGCAACACGCGCGGCGTCCCCGGCAAAGGCAGCAGCTGCTTAAAGGTTTGCACGCCATAAAAAACGCCGGCGCCACTCGCACCGATGATCGAGGATTCGTGCGGATCGACGACCAGCGCATAACCTTCCGACTCCATGGCGGGGTCGAAGGTGAGATTGTTCCGCGCGAGGATAGCCTTGGCTTCAGCGGAATCGCTGCGCAGCAATATCACGCGATAAGCTGCCCTGGCGGCAGCGGTGCGCGGTTCATCGGCGTCCGGTGCGACATGCTTCAGGGCGTCTTCCAAATCGCGCGCAGCGAATTCGTCCTCTTCATTGTGACCGGGAGCGGTCACGACCATGCGATCGGGCAACTCTACCAGCTTGTCGAGGTGTGCTTCTCGCGGCGCGGGAAGCAGCTTTGGTGGTTGCACTTGCGCCGCAGAAAAAACAGGGAACAGGCAACAAGGAACAGAGAAAAGAAGACACGAAAAAACAAGGCGTGGACTGAGGCCCGGCAAAGGCTACCTTCTTTCCGCTTGAGCGATCAAGTTGAACGATCAAGCGCTGGAGATCGATGCGACCATTGTAGACTGAGGAATCGGACTCGAGGATCATTGCTGCTTGCGTGGAAGTGAAACGGCGCTGAGCCGCTATGGGCCGATGACTGAAAGGATTTCACATTGATGACCGCAAGCGACGCAGCGAAAACGATGTCACCAGACGGATCGGCTGTGATTCGGCGGTACAACGCCTTTCTGCTGCTGGTTGCCGGCCTTGGCGGCCTGCTTTACGGCATCGACGTCGGCATTATCGGCGGCGCGTTGCCTTACCTCGAAGCCACTTCAGGGCTGACCACCGCGCAGCTTTCGGTGGTGGTGGCGGCGGTGCTGCTGGGCAGCGTGTTTTCGACTCTGTTTTCAGGGCTGCTCGCCGATTGGATGGGACGCAAGAGGCTGATGATCGTGAGCGGCTGCGCGTTTGTGCTCAGCATTCCGGTGATCGCGCTCTCGCAAGGCTATGGCTTTTTGTTTGCAGGGCGGCTGCTGCAGGGGATGAGCGGCGGCCTGATCGGCGTGGTGGTTCCGCTGTATCTCGCCGAATGCCTGGCGGCATCGAACCGCGGCAAGGGCACGGCGATTTTTCAATGGATGCTCACGCTGGGAATCGTGGCTGCGGCGTTCATCGGGATTTATTTCAGTTATCGCGTGACGGCGGTGGCAAGGCTGGGCGATGCGGCGGCGCTGCTGCGATTCAAGAATTACGCATGGCGCAGTATTTTCTGGGTATCGCTGCCTCCGGGCGCGCTGTTTGTGCTGGGCAGCCTGTTCGTGACGGAGTCGCCGCGATGGCTGTTCCGGCGCGGGGCGAAAGATCGCGCCTATACGGCGCTGTTGCGCTCGCGCACCCCGGAACAGGCGAAGCTGGAAATTGAGGAGATGGAGGCAACGGCACACGCATCGGCAGCGAAGGGGCAACAAATTCGTGATTCGCTGCTGCGACGCAAGTACCTGATTCCCTTTCTGCTGGCCTGCGCCATTCTCGCCTGCAACACGGCGACGGGCATCAATTCGGTGATTCAATACAATACCGGCATCCTGCTGCAGAGCGGGCTGAGCGATCTGGCATCGCATTGGGGATACGTGATCTTCACGATCATGAATTTTCTGGCGACAGCGATCGGCATGGCGCTGGTAGACCGCAAGGGCCGCAGATTCCTGCTGGTGATGGGTACAGCGGGAATCATCGTCGCGATGGTTGGCGTGGGGCTGCTTTTCAGAACGACAGAAAAGTTGAGCGTGGATTGTCGCGACGCGGTGCAGGCGATGGTGGGACCCGGCCAGGAGTTGACGGTGCGCTTCGATGCGGCGGAAGCGAGCAAGCTACTTGTCGCGGAGGGCGAGGCGGGCCGTTGGATCGATCGTGAACGTGCTTCGCTGGCGATTATTTACTCCTATGGAGATTTCATCGCAGCGACCAGTTTTGTGCGGTCAGACGATGCAGCGCAGGCGCCGATTGTGATTACGCGCGAAAGCTGCGTGCCGGCGAACCGGATCGAGGCGTTGTTCAAGAATCCGTTTGCAAATCTCACGGCTGCGCAGACCGCACCGCTGAAGATAGAAAAAGCGCTGGTCGGCAGCGTGCCTGAGACGAACCATGGCTGGCTGGTGGCGCTGTGGCTTTACTTGTTTATCGCGTTCTATGCCATGGGGCCGGGTGTTGTAGTGTGGCTGGCACTGAGCGAACTGATGCCAACGCGGATCCGGTCCAACGGCATGAGCATTGCGCTGGTGCTAAACCAGTCTGTGTCGACGACGCTGGCCGCCATTTTTCTGCCGTTCGTGAGCAAGCACGGCTACTCGTCGATGTTCTTCGTATTTGGGGGCTTCACGGTGGTGTACTTCCTGGTGGCCGTGTTCTTTCTGCCGGAAACGAAGGGCAAGACGCTGGAAGAGATTGAGGCGCACTTTGAGGGAAAAACAGCTGCTAGCCGCTAGCTTCTAGCTACTAGCTTTTTGGCTCTTAGCTATTAGCTGTTAGCTCTTAGTATCTGGAAGTTCTCGCACAAATGCTTTGGCATCCCGAAATACGTCTCTCAGGGGCTAAAGCCCCGCAATTTTGGCGGCCTTTGCGGCACGACTAAAGTCGTGCCCTGACACAGGGCTTGCTTTGAAATAAGTTTCTTGATCAATCCTCACGCCTGGAGCTATTTTTCGACGACGGCTTTGGAGAGATTGCGCGGGCGGTCGACGTCGATGCCGTGCTCCAGCGCCATGAAGTAGGCGAAGAGCTGGAGCGGGACGACTTCGAGGATGGGCAAGAGATATTCGGAGGCCGGCGGAACAGCGATGCAGTCGGTGACGAGCGCGGAAACCTCTGCGTCGCCCGTGTTGGCGAGAGCTATGACGCGGGCGCCTTGCGTCTTCATGTCGGCGAGCAGTTGGAGGGTCTTTTCGTAGCGCAGAACGGAAGCTTCGAGCGCGGGATCGACGGTGGCCAGCACCACTAGCGGCACGCGGTCGCTGACGAGGGCGTTGGGGCCGTGCTTGAGCTCGCCTACCGGGTAGCCCTCGGCGTGAACGTAAGAGGCTTCCTTGAGCTTGAGCGCGCCCTCGCGGGCGATCGCATAATGGATCCCGCGGCCGAGATAGAGGAAAGTCGAAGCGGTCGAGTATTTGCGGGCGAGCGCGGCGGTTTGCTCGCGCCAGGCGCCGAGCTGAGACGCGAGGGCACCGGGAAGCGCGAGCAATCCGTTGATATGCGCGGCGACGACGGCAGAGCTCATCCGGCCGAGGCGCGAGCCCTCGTAGAGAGCGAGAAGATAAAGCACCGCCAACTGGCAGGTGAAGCTCTTGGTCGCTGGGATGGCTTTTTCGACTCCGGCAGCGAGCGGCATGGAGACATCGGCCTCGATGGCCATGGTGGACTCGGCGTGATTGGTGATGGCAAGAGTCTTGTGGCCCTGGCGGTGGGCTTCAGCAAGCGCGGCGAGAGTATCGCTGGTTTCTCCGGACTGCGAGAGGACAAGGACGCTGGGATGGCGCACGTCGATATAGCCGGGGCCGCCGCGCGTGCTGTACTCGCTGGCGTATTCGACATCGACGGCGAGGCCGCAGAGATCTTCGAGAAGGATTTCACCGTATAGGCCGCTGTGGCGGCTGGAGCCGCTGGCGGCGATCAGGATTTCGCCGGCAGGATTGGGCCAGCAGGCAAGCTTCGCGGCGACTTCGGGCTTCAGCGCGCGGCCTGCGAGATAGAGGTCGATGGTGCGCTTGAGCGCTTCGGGCTGCTCGTAGATCTCGCGCAACATTTCGTGAGGAAAGACGGGCATCTTCAACTTTCAGTGGGGGCTGTTAACTGATTAGTATATCCCCCGCCCCCCCATCCCCCTTTTTGGGGTTAAGTGATTTTCTTTCAATCACTTGCTCTCCTGATCACTTGCGCTAACCCACTGATTCCAGGTGGGTTATGGCGTAAAATACTCCAGCCAATAGAGTTAGGCCGGGGCAGAGATCGAAGAACAGAGAAGAGAGATCAGAGACCAAATGCCCTCTCTCTGATCGAACTACTCATCTCATTGTGCGCCAGCGAACGAATTGATCGGCAAATCTGCGCAGAAATCTATTCGGCGCGGAATCAGCGAGATGCGGACGGGAGGCGTGGTGGCAGGGTTGACAGGGAGCGGTGCGAGCCACTCGGGATGACACGCCGCGACTTCGCAAGGACACCGGAACTCGGGCCTTTCGCGTCGCGTATTCCTTCACAGATCTCAAACATTCGAGCGGACGCTGCAGACGAGAGAGTGAGCGTATGTCCATTATGACTCGCAGGTGGATTGTGCTTGCCGCAATCGCCATTGGGGCCATTCTGCTGTTCAACTACTTGGCTTCGTTTCAGCCGCTGAGCACTCTGGCGTACTCCGGAATCGTGCTGGCGCTTGTCGGGCTGGCGAACCTGGCGATTCCCTTCCGGTTTTTTGGAGTCCGCAAGCGGGCTACCGCGGCATGGATTCTGGCGGGCGGCATGGGACTGGCCGTTGCGGCTCTGCTATGGCCAGCCCCGATCTATCGGGTGGCGCAACACCGGACGCGCCTTGACGACATCATGCCCGAGTACCAATTTTCCGAGCGGCACACGGTTCGGACTCGCGCCCATCCCGAGCAGGTGATGCAGGCAACGCGCGCGGCCACGTGGGGCGACTTGAAGTCGCTGAATACGCTCATGAAAGTTCGCGGAGCGGTGCTGCGCGCGCCTTTCCATGACAACGGTTATTTTTCGCCGGACAAGCGGATTCTGGATGCGTTTGCCGCGTCCGGTTATCTGGTGGACAGCAGCGAACACGAATTCGTGATGTTCGGAGCTGTGAACATGAGGGAGAGACGCGGCGCCGGGGTGCGCAGTGCGCAGGAATTCGTTGATTACCGGGAACAGGGCGCGATTAAAACGGCGTTCGACTTCAACGCGGAAGATACGGGCGGCGGATGGTGCACGATCAGCACCGAGACGCGAGTGTTTGTGCAAGATCAGTCGAGCCGCGGCCCGGCGATCTACTGGAGATTGATTGTTCCCGGGAGCGGGCTGCTACGGCGTGAGTGGCTGGATGGGATCAAGAGAAGAGCGGAGGTTGAACGATAGGCAGACGACCTACTCGGTTACCGCTTCAGCAGGTGTGCACTCCTTCACATAAAGCAAAGGGCAAAAGCAGATCCCTCGGCTGCCCCACCCCGGCCGCTTACCCGCATTCGCGTTGCGAATCGAGGCCCCAAGCGCGCTCCGCTCGGGATGATACGCCGTGGTGGTAAGGATTGACGGGAGGATTGGGCGCGCGATCCCAGGTCCCCAGATGCGAGGGATCTCCACCCCAGGGACGAAGACCTGTCCCTGGGGACCCCGGACCTGGGGCACCTGTGATCTTTCAAGAGGTTGTCCATTCGATTTGAGTGCAGGGGTAAGGACAAGTTTCTGCTTGACACCAGAAATATGGTGTTCTAATAGTGGCTTCGTACCCCGGCTCTTCCCTTTAGCGACCGGGGTCCCGGAAAACCAGTCCGCAGCCCGCAAGTGGGAGTCAAGCCATGCGCCGAGTGCATTGCCGCACTCGATGGGTCCTCTTCTTCTGCATGGTTGTTGTAACCGGACACGCCAAGACGAGAGATCAGCAGATTTGCAAAATCGAAAGCACGGCGATCGCAAGTCCTGACTCACTTCATCCCGAACCCGCTGCACTCGAGCCGGCGCGACCACAAGGAGCCCGAACCTGTGTAGGCGGCTGCAGGAGACCCCGAGCAGGCACATCGATGATCAGGCAGTGATGGGGTAAGCAGTAACGGGCTACGAGTGGGAATCACAATTCTCCAGGAGGATGACATGCGAAAAATCATTCTATTGTGCAGTATCTGTGTTATGGCAGCGGCGCTTCCTGCCCAGACACAGAACAACAAGGCCAAGGAACCCGTGCCGGTCACGAATGGAGTGCTCAACTTAACGCCATTGAACGCGAACACGGGCCTTTGGCAAATGACCGAAACGGTTACGTGGCAGGGGCTTCCACCGCAATTGGCGGCTTCGATGAGCAACGGGATTGCCGTGAAATACCAATCGTGCGTAAAGCAGGCGGACTTGAGCAGCAACCCGTGGGGAGAAGGATCTGGGCATGCTTGCCATTGGACCACTCTGAGTTCCAATGGCACCGACATGGAAGTGCAGGGGGATTCCTGCGATTTGGGCAAAAACTACGGCATGACCGCAAGCGTTCAAGGCACAATCCACGTGAGCGATCCGCAAAACGGCACGGGAACCTTCGACATCGTTTTGACCAGCAACGGCCAAACGATGCACGGCCATGCGTCCTACACGGGCCAATGGGTTGCCGCAACATGCCCCGCTAACCTGAATTAGCAGGCGATTGTTCGAGCGGGGTTGGCGGGGTTAAGTTCGCGAGATCCCACCCCCGTGGCTGCGACTATGAGCGAGTTGCAGATCCAGGTCCTTCGACTCGTCCGCTTCGCGGACCGGCTCAGGATGACAGCGCGGTTTGGGTTGAGACCGGCGCTACAGACACGAAGGGCGCCCGATGGAACGGACGCCCTTGATGTGTTGAAGTGAGTTGCGGTTACTTGCTCCCGCCCTGCGTGGTGCCGTTTTTCTCGTCGAGCGCGCCCTGCGCCGCTGCCAGCCTTGCCGTGAGCAGACGGAAAGGCGAGCAGGAGACGTAGTTGAGGCCGATCCGGTGGCAGAACTTGACGGACTCGGGATCGCCGCCGTGCTCGCCGCAGATGCCGACTTTCAGGTTGGGCCGCGTGTTGCGTCCCTTGGCTACGGCCATCTTCACCAGTTGGCCCACGCCCACCTGGTCGAGGGTGGCGAAGGGATCCTGCTTGAAGATGCCGAGCTTGAGGTAAGCGGGCAGGAAGTTGTTGATGTCGTCGCGCGAGATGCCGAAGGTGGTCTGCGTGAGATCGTTGGTGCCGAACGAGAAGAACTCGGCCTCTTCGGCGATCTGATCGGCGGTCAGGGCCGCGCGCGGAATTTCGATCATGGTGCCGACTTTGAAGTCGACCTTGGCCTTCTTCTCAGCGAAAACTTCTTCAGCCACGCGACGAACGATGGCGGCCTGATTGCGCATCTCCTCGATGGAACCGATGAGCGGAATCATGATCTCGGGATGGGGATCGCCGCCCTTGCTCTTGGCCGCGACTGCGGCTTCGATGATGGCGCGCGCCTGCATCTCGGTAATCTCAGGGAAGGTGATGCCGAGACGGCAGCCACGCAGGCCGAGCATGGGATTCATCTCGTGCAGCTCTTCCACGCGGGCCAGGAGCGTGCGCAGTCCCTTGAGCTTGGGCGAGCGGGGCTTGGTGTCTTCAAGGTGCTGGATTTCAACCAGCAGGTCTTCACGTTTCGGAAGGAACTCGTGGAGCGGTGGATCGAGCAGGCGGATAACAACCGGGAGCGACTCCATGGCCTTGAAGAGGCCGGCGAAGTCGGAGCGCTGCATGGGGAGCAGCTTCTTGAGTGCAACCCGGCGGTCCTTCTCGTTGTTGGCGAGAATCATGGTGCGCATGTGTTCGATGCGGTCTTCGGCAAAGAACATGTGCTCAGTGCGGCAGAGGCCGATGCCCTGGGCGCCAAAGGCACGGGCCTTTTTGGCGTCGCGCGGAATATCGGCGTTGGCCCAAACCTGGAGCCTGCGGACGGGATCGACCCAGCTCATGAACTTGACGAGATCGGGATCGTCGGGCTGCGCATCGAGCGTCTTGAGTTTGCCGGCGATGACGCGCCCGGTGGTGCCGTCAAGCGAGATGTAGTCGCCCTGCCTGAAGGTCTGGCCCTTGACGCACAGTTCCTTTTGGGCTTCGTCGACCACGCAGTCGCCCGCGCCGGCCACGCAGCACTTACCCATGCCGCGGGTAACGACGGCCGCGTGCGAGGTCATGCCGCCGCGCGAGGTGAGAATGCCGTCAGCTACTTCCATGCCGGCGATGTCTTCAGGCGTGGTTTCGCCGCGAACAAGGATGACGGATTTGAAGCTGCCGTTCTGGTGGTGCTTGACGGCGTCTTCGGCGGTGAAAACGATTTGGCCCACGGCCGCGCCGGGCGATGCCGGCAGGCCGGTGGCGAGCACGTCAATTTTCTCGCCCTTTTCAACGAGCCGTGGAACCAGGAAGTCGTAGAGCTGGTTGGGCTCGACGCGGTAGATGGCTTCTTCCTGCGTGATGAGGCCTTCGCGCACCATGTCGATGGCGACGCGGACCGCGGCGAGGCCGGTGCGCTTGCCGTTGCGCGTCTGCAGCATGTAAAGCTTGCCATCCTGGATAGTGAACTCGAAGTCCTGCATGTCGCGGTAGTGCTTTTCCATCTTGCGCGTGATGTCTTTCAACTGCTCAAAGACCTTGGGCATGGCCTTTTGCAGGTCGCTGATGGGGTTCGGCGTGCGCACGCCGGAGACGACGTCTTCACCCTGCGCGTTCATGAGGTACTCGCCAAAAAAGGTGTGCTCGCCGGTGGCGGGATTGCGCGTGAAGCCGACGCCGGTGCCGGAGTTTTCGCCCAGGTTGCCGAATACCATGGCCTGCACGTTGACTGCTGTGCCGAGCCAGTCGTCGATGTGGTTGATGCGGCGGTAGGTCTTGGCGCGATCGTTCTGCCAGCTGCGGAAGACGGCGTCGCGGGCCGCGGCGAGCTGCAATAGCGGATCCTGCGGGAAGTCCTTGCCGGTCTCTTTTTTCACGAGCTTTCTGTACTCGGCGATGATCTTTTTGAGCGCGTTGGGTGTGAGCTCGTAGTCATACTTGACTTTCTGCGCGTGCTTTGCGCCGTCGAAGATGTGCTCGAACTTCTTCTTGGGAATGTCGAGAACTACGTCGCCGAACATCTGAATGAGGCGGCGGTAGGAATCATAAGCAAAGCGGGGATTATTGCTGCGCTTGGCCAGAGCTTCAACGGCCTGATCATTGAGGCCCAGGTTCAGAATCGTGTCCATCATGCCGGGCATGGAGAACTTTGCGCCCGAACGAACCGAGACGAGCAGCGGATTTTCGCCCGCGCCCAGCTTCTGGCCCTGCATTTTTTCGAGCTTCTCGAGCGCGTCGAGCATCTCGGTCTCGATCTGCGGGCTCAGCTTGCCGCGCATGTACTCTCGACAGGCTTCGGTCTGGATGGTGAATCCCGGAGGAACCGGCAGACCGGCGTTGGTCATCTCGGCCAGGCCGGCGCCTTTGCCGCCGAGCACGTCTTTCATTTTGCCGTTGCCGTCAGCCTTGCCGCCGCCGAAGAAATAAACATATTTCGTTGTCGTCGTGCCCGCTGCCTGAGCAGGCGCCTGTTCCATTACGCCCTGCGCCATGGATAAAGCCTCCATCTTGGGATTCCGCACCGGCGGTCCATAGGCAAGGGTATAGGATCGGGGGCTCAGAACTCCAGCGGATCACGGATGGTCTAAGCGCGCGAGGCTCACATGCACTTTCGGCTGCGCCATGCGGGGTTGTCGTTAGTAGGAATATCGTCTTGGGGTTAAGGCTGCCTGTGCTATGGGTCACATGGGGTGGGAAGGGGTGGAAAGTCATGGGCTGCGGAAGGGTACGGCGTGCCGCATGTTGATATTGGTGGGGATGCGAGCGTCGTGCGTCAGTCAATTGCCTGATGACCGGTTGGTCCTACGGTATTGGACGATCTGGTTCTTCCGCCCCCTACAGGGGCTGAGGCATACGAGATTTGCCTGGTTTCCCCAGGCTCGCGCCTGGGGCTATCGATCTGACGCCCGCTCCGCGGGCTTTCAGAAAACCGTCAGAATCAGTGACGCACAACAATAGCGGCATTTGTGGCGTGTTGGCAGCGGTGCGGTGCAGCTCGTTCCGGAGGCATGGGGTTAATGCGAAGGTTTGGGCGGAGTGTTGGGTGCGGGGCTGGGCGAGGCTTTGGGGGCGGCATTGCTGTGGAGGCTTGCCAAGTCATCTTCGAGAAGTTTCCGGACGGAGAAGGTCATGGCCGGATCGGACTCGTCGCGAATGTCGTAGATACGCCAGGCGCCGTGTTCGGGGACGAGGGTGAAGACGAGTTTGCGCGTTGCGTCTTTCGGGCGGTCTTTGGGCGGGGCCAGGGCGAAAGACAGGCTGGCCAGCGCGCGCTGCGGGGTTTGGATCTGCACATCGATCTTGAGATCCCAGATTCCATCCCAGTCCTGGCAGCCGCAGATGGGATCGAAGTCGATGGCCGAGACATTGTCAGGTCCATTGGCTTTGACGTCAGCGCGCATGAGGGCCAGCAGCGAGGAGTGGTAATAGAGAGCGGCCTTGGATCCATCGAAATTGATCCCCGCGCTCCCATCCTCGGCGCCGTTCTGGTAATGCTGGTAGATTGAGGCGATGAAGGCCTTCGCAGAGGCTGCGTCCTGCGCATGAGACGGGCAGGGCGGGAGCATTGCGGCGATTGAGACGGCGATCGCAATCCGCGGCAATGCGCGCATATTGACGTTCCTCGGGATTGTGGGGGAGGGCTGCGATCATTGTACGCTTTGGCGGACTGGACGTGCCTCCGCAACCTCGCCGGTCACGCGGCGGACTGCTGCAGTTGGCCAGTGAAAAATGGATCTTTGCCTGAATCGCTGGATTCGAGGAGCCGGTCAAGACCCACCAGTGAGAGGATCTCCCGCACGTGACGGGTGAGATTCGAAACAGTCAAGGTGTGGCCCGCTTTGCAGGCTTCAGCGTAGAGCGTGATGAGCGCGGCGAGACCGGCCGCGTCGATGCGCGTGACGGAGCCGAGATCGAGCACGAGGCTTTGCTGGCGCACCAGGGGAAGAAAGCGCTCGAGAATGAGCTGTTCGCTGCCTCTTACCAGTTCAGTGATTTCACCCGGCCTGTAGGACTCGTATGCGGCCGTGGAAGAATTGCAGTTTGAATTGCACATCATGTTGAACCTCCAGCGGGATGCTGCCTGCCCTACCAATTAGCACGTTCGTTTCCAATCTTGGTTATCAAAGAAATGACGGAAAATCCGGGAAAATGCTCGCGACCGGCTCGCGGAACGACGTGCTGGGCGTTCAGTTTTCGCTTTCTGTGTCCGCAAACGGACAACGATTATGGATACGCAGAGAGGGCGTTGGCGGTTCCCTTGTGGTGCGGCTGGCTGGTTGCCGGGCGTGATTGGTGCGGGGCCTCTTGCCAGTGTGAAAAACGGGTAAAAGCGAAGGGCGCCGGAATGATTCAGCGCGCTCCTGCTTCTTCCTGCGCAATTCGCACCCATTCGACGGCGTGTTCCGGGTGGTTGGCGAGGGTATGGTTGTCTTTCATGATGATTTCGAGGCGGCAGCCGCGGGAGGTATCGATGGCGTTGCGAAGATAGGTTCGGATCGCCTCCCAGTCGGGGTTGGGGACTGCAAGGACCGCCGGGTTCGGCTTGAGCGACAGGATGAAATGGTCTTCGAGATTGGCGGCCATCTTGCCCAGGTTGGCCCACGCGGAGCAGGAGACGCGGCGCAAATTGTGATGGCGCTTTACGACGTTCCAGCGCGAGTGCAGAGGCTCGCAGCAACCGTAGCAAGTGAGGCCGAAGCGGTCCATGATCGGCTTCTCGTAGGGGAAGATGAACTCTTCATACATCTTCGGCGACACGCCAACCGATTCCTGGCTTTCGGTAAATCCCCACATGTCTTGGCAGCGGACATTGCCGTTGAAATCGGATGGCGGCAGCTCGCCGGTATAGCCGTAACCGCCGGAGCCCACGTAGGTGCCGTCGTTGTTGAGTGAGAGCAGGTTGTTGGTCTCAAGATAATCGAGCTTCTTCATGTGCCCTTCGAGAATGATGGAGAACAACTTCCGGATCTCGTCGGGGTAATCGCGGAAATCGGTATACATGTTGGCCATGCCGCGCAGCAGAACCGCGGGGTAGGTGACGCCCAGGGACCACCACCAGGTGCCTTTCTGGCGGACGGTGAGAATTCCGGAGAAGAGCTCCGAAGCGAGATCGACGCATGCGCGTGAGACGTTCCAGTCAATCTCGAAAGTGAGCGGATGAATGCGCTTGAGATCGGTCGCGAAATCCTTGATCGGGCTTTCCCAAACGTAGGAGCCGAGCTGCTCGGGCTTGTGGTAGCGGATCTCCGCGCCCCAATCGTCGGCAGAGCAGGTGTACGGGACATTGAAGATCGCTTCGACCGGGCGGTCGTCGCCCATGACTTCGCCCCAGAAGATCTCCTTGCGCAGATTCATCTCCCAGCGGCGGGCGATTCTTGTTTTGCTTTGAAGCTGGCGGTCGGTGATGATCTCGTTCCAGCCGTTTTCAGGATCGCAGAAGATGATGGGGCGCGTTGGTTCGAGGCGATTGTGGCGCCGCCATAGCTCGCGCTTTTCACTCATCACGGGCAACGCGGCCAGCGCGGCGACTCGTTCGGCCAACTGCCGCAGCAGGACTTTTTCAGCGGGTTGCATCTCGAGGTCGGCTTCGACGAAGCCGGTTTGAATGCTTTCGGAGACGGTCTGCTCGAGGGCCGGTGACGCTCCGCCGCCGTAGTGTTCGAGTGCGATCATGGCGATGTTTCCTTTCCAGCTTACGGTCTTTCCAGTTCAGGAACATCCGTGGGCCGCGTGCAGCGTTGGTGCGAAAAGCTCTTTGACCATGTTGCAGTCGGGTTCGTTTTGAAATTCCTCAGGGCCTAAAGCCTATGTTGATTTCGCGGCGTCTTCGGCACGAGTAAGCTCGTGCCCTGATACGAAGCCTATTCTCAAAACGGCCGTTAAGGAGCCTCTTGCGTTCCGTATCCTGCGATCTCGCTTTCGATCTGCTCCAATGTTTTTCCCTTGGTTTCATGCAGGCATTTCACGACAAACAGCAGACAAAGCACGCACATTGCGCCATAAATCACGAAAGAGTAGCCCCGCAAGCTATTCAAAAGGTAAGGAAATGTGAGCGAGACAACAAAGTTCGCACCCCAGAGCATGAAAGTGGCGATGGCCACCGCGTAGCTGCGCACGCGATTGGGAAACAGCTCGGAGATGAGCACCCAGACCACCGGCCCCAGCGAGAATCCGAATGCGGCGAGGTAGCCCATGATGCAGATCAACACGAAAGGCCCGCGCGCGTGGCCGCTGATAAACGTGAGTGCCAGCAGAAACATGGCGATGCTCATGCCGATGGACCCGATCACCATGAGGGGTTTTCGTCCAAGCTTATCGACAAAGAACATGGAGACGACGGAGAAGGTGAGGTTGACCATGCCCATGAGCGCGGTCTGGAACAATGCGGAGCTGTTGCCGAAGCCGGCGGACTTGAAAATGGCCGGCGCGTAGTACATGACGACGTTGATGCCGGTGACTTGCTGAAAGATCGCGAGCAGGATTCCAATCACAAGAACGCCGCGGATGCCGGGCCGGAAGCACTCGACGAATTTGCCGCGCGCTTCGTTGCGGACCGACTCATCGATTTCTTTCAGCTCCCGAGCGGCTTCCTGCTCCCCGTTGATGCGCGTGAGAATTTTGAGCGCCGGCTCGCGGCGATGTTTCGCGATGAGCCAGCGCGGGCTTTCGGGAGCAAACAAAAGCGATGCGAAGAGCAGGAACGACGGGATCGCCATTACGGCGAGCATCCAGCGCCAGTTGTTGGCGCCGCCGAAGTCGCGCAGAAAGTAATTGGAATAGAAGGCTGTCGACTGGCCGAGAAAGATGGCGAACAGGTTGAGCGAAACCAGCTTGCCGCGGTGGCTTGGCGGGGATAGCTCCGCGATGTAAATGGGCGCGAGCATGGATGCCGCGCCTACGGCCACGCCGGCGATGATGCGGAACTCGACGAAGACTGCGAGTTGGCTCGACAAAGCGCAGCCGAGCGATGAGAGGAGGAAAACGACAGCGGTGAGAATGAGAGTTTTCTTGCGGCCGAAGCGGCTGCTCAGGGGGCCGGCAAGGGCGCAGCCGATCATGCAGCCGATGATGATGCAGCTTACGGTCCAGCCCTTGGCGATTTCGCCGAGATTGAAGACTTTGGGACCGGAGATGTACTCGATGACTCCCGAAATCACCGAGGTATCGAATCCGAAGAGGAAGCCTCCGGTGGAACCGACGAGGCACACGAGGAATAGATACAAGCTGACCGGCGTGTGTTCTCGATGAGCGGGCATCGAGGGGATGGAGGCGGGTTGCGAGGGCGGAAAGGTCATTGGCGCGTTTTCAGGGACCGGTTTCCCGTTTTCTGAATTCGCATCATTGTATCCCAGTTTCTGATCGAAGGTGAATTCATCCGGAACGCGGTCTCGCAGCGGCTGCGGGGCGTGATGTTCGGTGAACGGAATTGCGCGCCGATGTGGCGAGAACTGCGGCCATCGCATCCGACGGAATATTCTGAGATAGCCGCGCAAGCGTGCGGCGAATCCTGATGGCCAACGAGTTCGCACATTCCATCTCTGCCGCGATGACTGGGTCTGTATCCGGCCTGTCACGCGAGTGGGCGCGCTCGATGGCGCTTGCGGCGGGATTTGCCGAGGCCGGGCTGGTGACATTGCCCTATGCAGCCGAAGATCGTGATGCGAAGCGATTTGCGGATTGGATTGGCGCGGGGCGCGCGGGGACGATGGGCTACCTGGAGCGCAAGGCGGAGAACGGCGAGCTCACGCGTTCACGGGTGAGCGTTCCCTTTCCCTGGGCGCGCTCGGCGCTGGTTTGCTTTGCCAGTTACAATTCCCGGGCGCCGCTCTCGACTGAGGCAGCTGACGCGCACAGTGGGTGGATTGCGCGCTACGCGTGGACCAGCCGGAGCGATGCGAAGGGCGTGCGCGTGCCGAGCGATTATCACAAGGTGCTGTTGAAGCGGCTGCGCCATGTGGAGGCGCAGCTTCATGAGCGGTTCGGAGATTTTGAATCGCGCGCTTATGTGGACACTGGACCCGTTGTCGAGCGGGCACTGGCCGTCGCGGCGGGCGTTGGGTGGATCGGAAAGAATACGTGCGTGATTCATCCGAAGCTGGGATCGTTCGGATTTTTGGCTCTGCTGCTGACGTCGCTGGAAGTCAGCGAGTCAATGAGTCAGCAAGTTGGCGAGTCAGCCGGGCCAGCGCTTGTTCCAGATCGCTGCGGAAGCTGTACGCGCTGCATTGAGGCTTGCCCGACCGAAGCGCTCGTTGCCCCCTATCAAATGGATGCCAGGCGTTGCATCTCGTACCTGACGATTGAGCACAAGGGGCCGGTGGCCGAATCGCTGATGCCGGGGATGGGGCGGCAGGTGTTTGGCTGCGACATCTGCCAGGATGTGTGCCCGTGGAATTCGCCGCGGCGAACGCCGATTGTTGCTGATGCCGATCTCGAGCCTCGCCCGGAACTTATGAATCCGGCGCTGGATTGGTTGGGCTCTCTGGACGAGCAATCCTTCGAGCGCGAGTTCAACGGGTCGCCGGTACGGAGGGCGGGATTCAATGGGCTGCGGCGCAACGTGGCGATTGCGATGGGCAACAGCGGAGTGGCGCGGTTTGGGCTGCGGCTGGAAGAGTGGGCTGCGGCAGCCGACGAGGGTTTGCGGGCTGCGGCGCAGTGGGCGCTGGGCCGATTAAGAAACGGGTGAGGCCGGCCGGATCGCGACAGACTTCGGCTTTTCCGGTACTTTCGCTATGTTGACAACGTCTGCGCACGATGCGAGCCCCTGCGCTGCGAGCTATCCTTGAAATAGAACCTGCAAACATTGCATTTTCGGAATTGGAGCCGTGACGAAGTGGCCGGCTTCGGAAAAGGGAATTGCCGTTGGCTGAAGACAGTCAATCTGTGATGGAAGAGGCGCGCAGCGCCGGAGAAGCTCTTGCCGAGGCCGCGAAAGGACCGACGCAGCCGGTCACGCACTCCAAGTGGTACCAATGGCGCAAAGACGGCACAGCGCTGATTGCGTATCTGCTCGACAGCGAAGTGCATACGTTCGCCTTTAGCGTGGCTGCCAACGCCATTCTTTCGTTTATTCCATTCGTCATCCTGCTCTACACGCTGGCACTGCGCGTTTTTCATTCGCCACCCAAGGGTCCCATGGTGCTGGTGGTGAACGACATGGTGAACTACTTTCTGCCGTCTGTGACAAGCAAACAGAATTGGCTGGTTGACAGCCTCGACGCCGCGGCGTTTGCTTCGTCGCGCCATGGCGTGCAAGCGTTGTCGCTGGTGATGATTCTGATCTCGTGCACGGGGATTTTTCTGCCGTTGGAGGTGGCCCTTAACCAAGCCTGGGGCGTGGCCAAGAGCCGCAATTATCTCTACAACCAGACCATTGCTTTCGCGCTGGCGCTGCTAATGGTGGGGCTCGGCGTTCTTAGCATGGTGGTGAACGTCGGCGTGGATAAAGTGCTCGCTATTGCGCTCGTGCATGACTCAAACAACTGGTTTTTCCGAATTCTGAACTACTCTTACGGCGCCCTGAGTTATATCTGGCTTGCGCTCTCGACGGGCGCGGCGTCGATCGTGTTTTTCTTCTCGGTCTACTACCTGCTGCCGAACCGCAAGGTGCCCTGGCGGCCAGTGCTACGCACATCCATCATTACCGGCCTCATCTGGCTGATCTCGCGCTTCATCTTCGTTTCGGTTCTGCCGCACCTCGACCTGAAGGCGCTTTATGGGCCGTTTTATGTTTCGGTCGGGCTGCTGTTCTGGGCGTATATTTCGGGGCTGATTCTGTTCGCGGGGGCGCAGTTCAGCGTGGCGCGGTGGAAAGACAGGGAGTAGCTAAAAGGCCAGCAGCCAGTAGCCGGTAGCCTGTAGCCAGTAGCCAATAGGGCGTAGGGTCTGGGGACTAGGCAAGCTCGACCGCCCAGCTCAATGGTCGGAGCGGTCGCCCGCCGATTGTGCATTTCTTCGCCTTGTATTCGCTGGCTCCGCGCGCTAATCTCGTGAAAGCAGCATGTCTCCCCAACCCACAAAACCGACAGAAGCTCCTGATCCATTTGCATGCTTTCACGCGGTGACGGCGGCGTGGTTCCGGGCTGTGTTTGAGGAGCCTACTGCGCCGCAGCGGATGGGGTGGCCGGTGATTGCGCGGGGCGAGAACGCGCTGATCCTGGCGCCGACGGGAACGGGCAAAACGCTGGCGGCGTTTTTGTGGTGCCTGGACCGGCTGATGTTGGGGACGAGAGATCAGAGATCAGAGAACAGAGACCGGAGCCGTGACGCCGCGCGCGGTTGCCGGATTGTTTATGTTTCGCCGTTGAAGGCGCTGGCCGTGGATGTCGAGCGGAATCTGCGCTCGCCGCTGGCGGGCATGGCCAACATGGCGCGGCGCATGGGGGTGCCGTTTCGCGAACCGCTGATCAGCGTGCGCACCGGCGACACGCCGCAGCGTGAGCGCGCACGCTTCGTGCGGCATCCTGCAGAGATTCTGATCACCACGCCCGAGTCACTTTATTTGCTGCTGACCTCGCAGGCCGCCGATGCGCTGCGCACCGTGGACACCGTGATCGTGGATGAGATTCACGCGCTGGTGCCGACCAAGCGCGGCGCGCACCTGGCGCTGACGCTGGAACGGCTGCAGGCGCTGACGCGTAAGCCGCTGCAGCGCATCGGACTTTCTGCCACGCAGCGGCCGCTGGAAGAGGTGGCGCGATTCTTGGGCGGGGTGGAAGTGCGGGGGACAGCAAGTCAGCGAGTCAGCGGGTCAGCAAGTCAGCGCATAACGTTGTCAGTTGGCGAGCAAGGTTTCAACGAGGCGGGAGAAACCGGTGCGGAGTTCGAAGGTTCACTCCGGTATCGTCCCGTCACGATCGTCAATGCTGCTGCGCCGAAGCAGCTCAAGCTGCGCATCGAGGTACCGGTGGAGGACATGGCGCGGCTGGGCGAGATGGAGGAGATTCCATCGGGGCCGGCTTCGCAGACGCCGCGGCGCGTGTCGATCTGGAATGCGATCCATCCGCGGCTGCTCGAGATTATCCGCGAGCGCAACTCGACGATTTTGTTTGTAAACGCGCGGCAGACAGCAGAGCGGCTGGCGGGGGCGCTGAACGATTTGGCCGGAGAACCCATTGCACGCGCACATCATGGGTCGCTGGCCGCGGCGCAGCGGTCGGTGATTGAGGAGCAGCTCAAGGCCGGGCAGATTCGCGCGCTGTGCGCAACTTCGACGCTCGAGTTGGGCATCGATATGGGCGCGGTCGATCTGGTGATTCAGATTGAGTCGCCGCCTTCGGTGGCAAGCGGAATGCAGCGGATTGGGCGCGCCGGCCATCATGTGGACGCGGTGAGCGAAGGCGTGATTTTTCCCAAGTATCGCGCCGATCTTGTGGCGTGCGCAGCTGTGACACGCGCCATGCACGAGGGACATATCGAGTCCACGCGGTATCCGCGCAACCCGCTGGACGTGCTGTGCCAGCAGTTGGTGGCGATTGTGGCAAGTGCGGGGAAAGCAGGGAGCAAGGGAGCGGCGCAGCGAGGGAGCGGAAAGAAGAGATCAGAGAACAGAGAGCAGAGATCGGCCGCACTGCCATTTGCTATGGATGAATGGGAAGAATCTAGCAACGCTAACTCCGCTAACTTCGCTAGCCCCGCTGTTCCCGAAGTTTCGGTCGATTTTCTTTTCGATTTGGTGCGCGGCGCGGCGCCGTTTGCGAATTTGTCCCGATCGGCGTTCGAAGGTGTGCTCGACTTGTTGAGTGGGCGTTATCCATCCGACGAGTTTGCCGATTTGCGGCCACGGTTGACGTGGGATCGTGTGCGCAATATGGTCACGGCGCGCGATGGGGCGGCGCGGCTCGCGATTCTCAATGCGGGCACCATTCCGGACCGTGGGCTTTACGGCGTATTCCTGGCATTCACTGAGGGCAAGCCGGTGCGCGTGGGCGAACTGGACGAAGAGATGGTCTTCGAGTCGCACCCCAATGAGACATTTATTCTCGGCGCGTCGACGTGGCGCATCACCGACATTACGCACGACCGCGTACTGGTGACGCCGGCTCCCGGCGAGCCCGGCAAAATGCCGTTCTGGAAGGGAGATGGGCCGGGCCGGCCGCTGGAGTTTGGACGGCGCATCGGCGCCATGGTTCGCGAGTTGCGCGCTTTGCCGCAGCCGGCGGCGGTTGCGCGGCTCGTAGATGAGCACGATCTCGATTCCGGTGCGGCGGAGAATCTACTGCGCTTTCTGGCGGACCAGGCTGAAGCGACAGGCCAGGTTCCCGACGACCGGACGATCGTGGTGGAGCGCTGCCGCGATGAGCTGGGCGACTGGCGCGTGTGCGTACTGACTCCGTTTGGAAGCCGCATCCATATTCCGTGGGCGATGGCGGTGAGCGCACGGATTCGAGCCGCGGGCGGCCCGGAAGTGGAAACGCTGTGGGGAGACGATGGGTTTGTGCTGCGCTTTCCGGATACCGACGAGCCGCCCGATCCGGATTGGATCCTGGTGGAGTCGGCCGAGGCTATGCAGATGGTGCTGCGGCAGCTCGGGTCGACGGCGCTGTTTGCCGGACGATTCCGCGAGGCTGCGGGCAGGGCGCTGCTGTTGCCGCGCCGCCGTGCCGATCAGCGCTCGCCGTTGTGGCAACTGCGCAAGCGCTCCTACGATCTGCTCAGCGTGGCTTCGCGGTATCCACAGTTTCCGTTGCTGCTTGAGGCGTATCGCGAGTGCCTGCGCGACGTTTTTGACATGCCGGCGCTCATCGAAATTCTGCGCGCCGTTGAGCAGCGACAGGTGCGAGTGCACGTGGTGGAGACGCGCAAGCCTTCGCCGTTTGCGGCTTCCCTGCTCTTCAGCTACGTAGCCAACTTTGTTTACGAGGGCGACGCGCCGCTGGCGGAGCGACGGGCGCAGGCCCTCACCATCGACCAGGACCAGTTGCGCGAACTGCTGGGCGAGGCCGACCTGCGCGAACTGCTCGACGGTGACGCGATTGCCGAGGTGGAAGAAACGGCGCAGTGCCTTGCTGAAAACTATCGGGCGCGATCGGCTGACGGCATTCACGATCTCTGTTTGCGGCTGGGCGATCTTACGCGCGAGGAACTGAGCAGGCGGATCGCTTCTCCGGACCTGCTGGCACAGGTTGACCGGCTGATTCGATCGCGGCGCTTGCTTGAGCTGCGCATCGCAGGAGAAAAGCGGCTGATCGCGGCCGAAGATGCGGCGCGCTACCGCGATGGGCTTGGCATTCCCCTGCCGCCCGGATTGGCGGCGGCGTTGCTCGAGCCGGTGGCGCAGCCTGTGCACGAGCTGGTGCGCCGTTATGCGCGCACGCACGGGCCGTTCACGCTCCGCGAGACCGCGGAGCGATTTGCGCTCGACGCGTCGGCGGTTGAAAGCACTTTGCGGCAGCTTGCTGCGGAGGGGCGCGTGCTAGAAGGCGGATTCCGGCCGGGAGGGCTGCACGGCGAATGGTGTGACGCGGAGATTCTGCGGCAGATTCGGCGCAAATCGCTGGCCAGGCTGCGCCGCGAAGTGGAGCCGGTGGAACAGCACACACTGGCGCGGTTCCTCACGCACTGGCAGGGATTGCTGGCGCCGCGCCGGACTGGACCTGCACATCTCGACGCGTTGCTTGATGTGATTGAGAATCTGCAGGGCGCGCCGTTGCCGGCTTCGCTGCTTGAAGCATCCATTCTGCCGGCGCGCATTGCCGATTACACGCCTGCGGGGCTGGACACACTGATTGCCGCGGGTGAGGTGTCATGGGCCGGAGTGGAGCCCATTGGTGAGCGCGATGGTCGCATTGCGCTGTTCCTTGCCGACAAATTGCCTTTGCTGGCGCAACAGCGGCCGCTGGTTGACCCTTTGAGCGAACGCGAAGAAAAGCTGCTCGCGGTGCTGGAGTCGACGGGCGCGAGCTTTTTCGATCCGCTGCACCAGGCTGCGGGAGGCGGGTACCCGGGTGAAACCATGGATGCGCTTTGGAGCCTCGTATGGCGCGGCCTTGTGACGAATGACTCGCTGCATGCATTGCGCGCGTACATTGCGCGGCCCGAGAGCGCACGGACGCCGCGACGCACGCAGACGGGGATGGTCTTTCGCTCGCGGCGGACTACGCCGCCGACGGCGCAGGGAAGGTGGTCGGTGCTGCCGCTGCGAAGTGCGGGTCTGGAGACCCGCACGACAGCCGGCCATCCACCCCAACGACCAAGACCCGTCGTTGGGGACCCCGGCCAGGAGGCCGGCACTACAAGCGCCCCGACGGCAACTGAACGGAGCCATGCGTTGGCGATGCAGATGCTTCATCGCTACGGCGTGCTGTTGCGGGAAGCGGTGGCGGCAGAAAATGTGCCGGGCGGATTCAGCGCCGTGTACGACGTGCTGAAGGTGCTGGAAGAGAGCGGGCGGATTCGCCGCGGGTACTTTGTCGGCGGGCTGGGAGCGACGCAGTTTGCGCTGCCCGCCGCGGTTGATCTGCTGCGCCAGTTGCGCACGGAACCGCCGGCAGAAAAGCCGGAGTTTGTGCAATTGGCCGCGACCGACCCGGCGAATCCGTACGGTTCAGTGCTGCGCTGGCCAGAGTTGCCGATGATGGAGGAAGATTCTGAATCGGCGCCGCGTGTGTTGACGCGCGCGGTTTACGCCGAGGTGATTCTGCGCAACGGCCAGTTGGTGGCATGGCTGCGCCGTGGGAATCCCAACCTGCTGGTGTTTTTGCCTGCCGAGGAGCCGGAGCGCTCGCAAGTGGCCGCGGGCCTGGCGCATTTCCTGTGCGCGCGCGGGCAAGCGCGCATGCGGGCCAGCAGCCACGATGGCGTGCTGATCACGACCATCAATGGTCAGCCGGCAGGTGCGCATCCGATGGCGCGGTTCCTGATGGATGCGGGATTTCATCCAGGGCCGCTGGGGATGCATCTGCGGCGCATTCTGCTGCCTGTCGGACACGCGGATCCAAGAAGGCCCGAGGTTCAGTAGAAGATGCCCGAAGGCGATACGGTCTTTCGCACTGCGTGCAACCTAGGCCGCGCGCTTGTGGGGAAAACCGTGATCGGGTTCCGTTCGACTTATCCGCTCCTTACTCGATTCGACGATGACCATCCCATCGCGGGGCAAACGGTGGATCGCGTGGAGGCCCGCGGCAAATGGCTGCTGATTTATTTTTCCGGCGGCGGCATTTTGACTTCGCATCTGCTGATGAATGGCCGCTGGCATATCTACCGGCACGGCGAGCAATGGCAACTCGCGCGCATCCACATGCGCATCGTGATTGAAAACGGCGAGTACCAGGCGGTCGGCTTTCGCGTACCGGTGGCGCGGATGCACACGGCGCAGTCGCTGGAGCGCGATCTGCGCATAGCTCGAGCCGAAAACGACCTGCTCCGCGCGGAGTTTGATGCCGAGGCCGCGGTCGTCCGTTTGTTGGCGCGCCCAGGTGAAGCCATCGCCGATGCCCTGCTCGATCAAACGGTGCTGGCCGGCGTGGGCAACGTCTTCAAGTCGGAGATCTGCTTTGTCCAGGGCCTCAACCCGTTCCGCAAAGCGGGGACGCTTACGCGCGACGAAGCCGTGGCGGCGATTGCCTGCGCGCGGCGACTGTTGAAGGCCAACGTGCTCGAGGATTCCGGCGACTTGATCGTGACCTATCGCGGCCAGCAGCGGCGCACCACGCATGCGTCCGATCCCGGAGCGAGTTTGTGGGTCTACGGGCGCGCAGGCGAGCCGTGCCGGCGATGCGGAGAAGAGATTCGCCGGCGCATCCAGGGCGCGGATGCGCGCGTGACTTTCTGGTGCCCGAGCTGCCAGGCGATGCCTGATGGATCGGACGTCGACGGATAATCAGAAGACCGGGCCACAAGCAGGAGGAGATATGAAGAACAGCGCACCTGCCCCGGCGAATCGAGCCGAAGATCAGCTGGCGGGGTTTATCGACAAGTTCTCGCCGGAGATGGCGAGAGCGATCCGGGCTGTACGCGCTGCATTGCGCAAACGCGTGCCCACGGCGAACGAGTTGGTCTATGACAACTACAATTTCTTTGTCATTGGATACAGTTCGACGCTGCGGCCTTCGGACTCGATGATGATGCTCGTGGCCGACGCGCACGGCATCCGGCTCGCGTTCTACTACGGTTCCACGCTTCCTGACCCCAGGGGAATCCTCGAAGGCGGCGGCAATCAGAACCGGTTCATTCGCCTCGAGAGCGCGAGCGATTTGGCCAGGGCTGAGGTTGAAGCGTTGATTCGCGCGGCAATTGCACAGGGCAAAGCGCCTTTGGCTACGTCGGGGCGAGGAACCCTTGTGATTCGCTCGATCTCAGCCAAGCAGCGGCCGCGGCGCCTAGCCGCAAGTCCCTCGAGAAAGCGCTAGTTCCCTCACTTACCCAGGCCGAAGATCTTTTGCAGGATGTTGCGGTGATCGGGAGGGTGGTCGCAGGTATCGGTGGGCGCGGTGCCGTCGAGAAATGCGGCCGTGTAGTTGTCGGTGCAGGCAGCGTCGGCGAGCAGATTCGTGTTTCTGTCGAGGGTGACGATGTCAATACCCTGCGGAGGCGTGAAGTCGTTGGTGTCGGAGTACTGCGGGAGCTGGATGGCCTGTTTCATGAAGTCAGCCCAGATGGGCGCCGCTGCATGCGCGCCTTCGAGATCGATACTCGTGTAATCGTCGTTGCCCACCCACACTACGCACAGCAGGTTTGACGTGAAGCCGGCGAACCACGCGTCATGGCTGGTGCCGGTTTTGCCTGCAGCCGGAGCCAGGAAACCCATGTTGCGCACGCCGGCGCCGGTTCCGCAGAAATCTCGTCCTCCAATCAGGCAGCCATTGGGCCCGTTGCCTTGCAGAACAGCCTCCATCATGTAGGTGGTGAGGAAGGCCACGCGAGGATCGAGGACCTGCCGCGTGGTGGGCGAGTAGTCGTCGATGATGTCGCCTGTGACTGTGCGCACGCTGGCCAGCATCCAAGGATCGATGTGTATGCCGCCATTGGAGAAGATGGTGTAAGCGCCGGCCATATCGAGCGGTGTAGCGTCGTATGAACCGATGGCCATGGAAGGCGTGCCTTGCGCGCTTTTAATTCCGGCATCGCGGGCCAGCGCTGCCACCTGGTCGAAGCCGATCATGCTTGCAAGGCCGATGGTGGCGTTGTTGTCAGAGCGCATCAGAGCCAAGCGGGCAGTCATCTCGCCGTAAAACTCGCCTTTATAGTTGCGCGGCGTGTACTCGTAGGGCGTCCCTTCGCCGTAGGTATTCTGCGCGTCGTCGAGCATGGTCACTGGCGAGAACAGCTTGGTCTGGCCAGGCAGCAGAGTGCCCTGGACCGCCGTCTGAAAGGCTGCGGCGTACACAAACGGTTTGAAGATGGATCCCGTGGGACGGTGCGCGACGGCGTGATTCACCTGGCTGGTGCCATAGCTGCGCCCGCCGACCAGGGCGAGCACCTGGCCGGTGTGAGGATCGAGCGCAATCAGGGCCACCTGCGGGTAGGCGTACGGCTTGCCGAGTTTCCTGTCGCGCGCATGCAGGTGGTCCACTTGTTCGTCGACTACATGAATCGTGGCGTCGACGGCCTGCGTGGCGATGCGCTGCAGATCGGGGTCGAGCGAAGTGTAGATGCGCAGCCCTTCGCGATTGAAATCGCGATCGCCGAGCCGCTGCGTGAGCTGGTCGTGCACCAGGTCGACAAAATAGGGCGCTTCGCTTTCGTCCACACTGGCGGGAGCCAGATGGAGCGGCTCAACCTTGGCGGCCTCGGCCTGCTCCTTGGTGATGGAACCGACATCCACCATCGAGTCGAGCACCAGGTTACGCCGCTCAATGGCGCGATCGGCGTGACGGAAAGGATTGAGGCGGCTGGGACTCTGGATGATGCCCGCGAGCATCGCGCATTGGGAGAGATCGAGTTGGCTCACGTCCTTTCCGAAGTACGCTTGCGCCGCTTCGCCGAAGCCGTCGATCGAAAAACTGCCAAGCTGGCCGAGGTTAATCTCGTTCGCGTACATGGCGAAGATCTGCTGCTTGGTGAATCGGTGTTCGAGGATGATGCTGATGACCGCTTCGCGAATCTTGCGCTTGTACGTGCGCTCGGGCGTGAGGAAGAATCCGCGCGCGAGCTGCTGCGTGAGAGTGGACGCGCCTTCCTCGTAACGATGAAGGTGGAAGATGTCGTTGCGGAACGCTCCGATGATACGCACGTAATCGATGCCGCCGTGCTCAAAGAAGCGGCGGTCTTCAATGGCGATGACAGCATGGACGAGGTTGGGAGGGATTTCATCGTAAGTGAGCAGGCGGCGCTTGGTTCGCTGGGTGCCCTCACTCAGGCCGGTAATGAGCAGAGGTTCTAGCTCATAGCTGGAAAGCTGCTGGCCGCGCGCGTCGGTGATCGCGTCGACCACGCCGCTGCTCACATGAATCGTGGCGCTGTCGGGCGCGTGGTACGACTGCGGGCCAGGTTGAATCGTAATCTGCTGCACACCTTCGTTGAAGGTTCCCAACTCGGAAGCCTGCGGCGCGCCGCCGGGGGTGTAGCCCGCCTGGCGCAGCTCGTCGGCGATGAGGTGGACGGTGAGTTTCTGGCCGGGCCGGACTTCGCGCGGGGCAGCGTAGATTTTGGCGGTCTTGGCGAACATGGGCTGTTTGAGCCGGTCATCCACAACGTGCTGATACTTGACGTAAAGAAAGCCAAAGATGGAGAAGCCCACCAGCACAGCGACCACGAAGAGGCCCAGCAGAACCAGAAGAATGCGCAACCGCAGATGTTGCATTACTTCGGGTCTGGCGAGCCGGACTCGTAAAGTCATTGTTGCTCCGAAAAACAGCTCTTAGCTTTTAGCTCTTAGCTATCAGCTTCTTGCCATGAGCTGTTCCTGCTTCGATCAGCTTTGCGTCATGGGCCTGAAACAGCCTCGATCCGCGCGCGAAAAATCGGAAGTGCGAGGCTAAAAACTCGCTTCGAGCAGCAATTCTTCCTGGACGCGCTTCTTAACCAAATCCACTACTTCGCTCAAGGCTACATCCTCACTGGTGCTTGTCGCGCGTGTTACCAACTCCACTTGGCCCGCGGCGACTTTTTTTCCTACATTGATGCGGTAGGGAATGCCGACGAGGTCCGCATCCTTGAATTTGACGCCGGCGCGCTCGTCGCGGTCATCGAGCAGCACATCGAGACCGGCGGTTTCAAGATCGGCAGCCAGCTTTTCTCCGGCGGCGCGAAGGGCCGTATCGGCGGAGTTGGTGATCGTGACCACGACGGTGAACGGCGCGATGGACACGGGGAGCCAAAAACCGTTGGCGTCATTCGACTGCTCGATTGCGGCCGTCAGGATGCGCTCGATGCCGATGCCATAGCAACCCATGATGGGCGCCACTTCCTTGCCGTTTTCGTCGAGCACGCGCGCGCCCATCGATTGAGTGTATTTGTCGCCGAGCTTGAAGATGTGGCCCACTTCGACCGCGGTGCCGACGACGAGTTTGCCCGCACAACCGTCCTTCGGGCAGTTTTCGCCCTCGTTTACGCTGCGAATGTCGGCGATGAGCGTCCACGTAAAGTCGCGGCCGGGAGTGACGTTGCGCTGGTGATAATCGAGCTTGTTGGCGCCGCAGACCATGTTTTTGCGGCCTTCGAGCGAACGATCGACGACGACAACCAACTCGCCGGTCTCAGAAAATGCAAGCGGCGAGCTGCCGGGATTCGTTACCTGCTTCGGCTTCAGGCCTACGGGCCCGAGGTAGCCGGCGGGACCGTGGAAGTATTTCACCAGTTCTTCGGGGTGCATGGGGCGCAACTGGCTGGCGCCGAGGAGTCCGAGGAGCTTGGTTTCATTCACCTGGTGGTCGCCGCGCAAGAATGCTGCGACTGGAAGCCAGATCTCGTGGCCTTCTCCGGTAAATCCACGCTCGGCCATGTAGGCCACACACTTGATGTCGGAGGCGGGCGAGATTTTGAAGAATGCGGCCACATCAGCGATGGCTGCGCAACCGGGAGTGTGGACGAGTTCAGGCTTGCCGTCGCCGGTGGGCTGCATTTCAACCACAGGGTCGAGGCGCGACGTTGCCTTTTCGAGGTTCGCCGCGTAGCCGCAGACCGGACAGCTTGCGATCAGGTCTTCGCCCGCATTGGTGTGGACCATAAACTCCTGCGACTGCGAGCCGCCCATGGCACCCGAATCAGCTTCGACGGCAACGAACTTGAGCCCGCAACGCGTGAAGATTGTCCGATAGGCCACATCGTTCCGGTTGAAGCTCTCGTCGAGGCCGGCCTCATTGATATCGAAGGAGTATGCGTCCTTCATGATGAACTGGCGCACGCGGAGCAGGCCTGCCTTGGGCCGCGGCTCATCGCGAAACTTGGTTTGAATCTGGTACCAGATCTGCGGCAACTGCTTGTAGCTGCGCAACTCGCCGCGCGCGATGGTAGTCATGATCTCTTCGTGTGTCATGCCCAGGCACAGGTCGGCGCCCTTGCGGTCCTTCAGGCGGAACATGTTGTCGCCCATGGTTGTCCAGCGGCCGCTCTCCGCCCATGGCTCCCTGGGCAGAATGGCGGGCAGGTAGAACTCCTGGCCGATCTTGTCCATCTCTTCGCGCACGATGGCGATGATCTTGTTGAGCGAGCGCTGGCCGAGGAAGAGATAGTTGTAAATGCCGGCGCCAAGCTGGCGAATGTAGCCGGCGCGAATCAGAAACTTGTGGCTGGCCACTTCGGCATCTGCCGGGGCCTCGCGCAGAGTAGGGATAAAGAGCTTCGACCAACGATGCATAAAAAGGACGCGCAAACTTTCCCGCCTGACAAAGCAGACGCAGGACAAATGGCAGCAGGTTTTATTTTAAATGCCTGCCGAATGGCGGGCGGCATGGCATACTTTCAGCCATGCATCATCTGCATATACCCTGGGCCCTGGTTTTTCTGGAGCTTATCAAGCTGCTCAAGGTTTTCGGGCTGGTTCCGGGCGCACTTGCCGCATTTGGAGTGCGCAAGGTCTACCAGAAATGGCGGCAGAACCAGGCGATGGCAGGTTGGCCAGCGACCGATGCCACGATCCAGAGCGGGCAGGTTCACAAGAAGGGTTGGCGCAGCTACTGGGCAGAGCTTAGCTACACCTATTACGTGGGCGAGTATCGCGCGGGAAAGTATGTGAGCCACTTTCGCCGCGAAGAGGATGCAGACGAGTTCGTCCGCCAGATCAAGGACAAGCACGTGATGGTGCACTACAACATGTCGGATCCGCAGCGGTCGGTGATTCTGGATCGCGACGTGGAGCTGGTAGCGATGCTGGCACCGGAATTTCGATAGGAGCCGGCGCGGTCGCTACGTTTCAGATGAGTTCCACACCCCACAGATCGTGGAGGTGGACGACACCTTCGACTCGCTGATCAGTGTCGACGACGACCAGCGAAGTGATCTTGCGCTCTTCGAGGATGGCGAGCGCTTTGGCTGCCAGCTCATCTGCGGCAATCGTGCGCGGATGCGGGTTCATCGCTTCGCCGGCGGTTTTGCCGAGAGCCGCACCGCCTTCGCGCTCTAGCAGGCGGCGCAGGTCGCCGTCGCTGATGACGCCGCGCAGCCGGCGGTCTTCCTGCACCGTGGTGATGCCGAGCTTTTTTGACGACATCTCGAAGATGACATCGGCCATGCGCGTGGTGGGCGCGACGGCGGGAATGTCTTCGCCGGTGTGCATCAGGTCTCGTACTTTGGCGAGCTGCTTGCCGAGCTTGCCACCGGGATGAAGCTCGGCAAAGTCCTCGGCGCGGAAGCCCTTGCGCAGGCTAACGGCGACGGCGAGCGCATCGCCCAGGGCAAGCATCGCGGTGGTCGAGGCGGTAGGCGCGAGATTCATCCCGCAGGCCTCGCGCTCGACCGAGCAATCGAGCACAACGTCGCTGGCTGCGGCGAGGGTTGACTGCAAATTGCAGCAGAAGGTGATGAGCGCGTCGCCCTTGCGTTTGAGGGTGGCGAGGAGGCGGAGGATCTCCTCGGTCTCGCCGCTGGCCGAGAGGGCAATCACTACATCGCCCGCCATCAGCACGCCGAGATCGCCGTGTACTGCCTCGGCTGGATGCAAAAACAGGGCCGGGCTGCCGGTGGAGCTGAGCGTGGCGGCGATCTTCTGCGCTATGATGCCGCTCTTGCCCATGCCGGTGACAACGACGCGGCCGTTCGACTCGCTGCAATGGAGAATCATTTCGACGGCGCGCGCGAACGGCACGGACATGGAGCCTTCGAGGCGCGCGGCAAGCTCTTCGAGCGCGGCAGCCTCGGTGCGGACCAGCGCAGCCGGCTGGAACGGGTCGTCTTTCTGAATGGGACTCACTGGTTCTTGATGGTAACAAAAGACAGGGACTGAGGGACCAGGGACGTAGGGACAAGGGACTAGCGTCTGCTCCCTGCCAGCTGTCTACTGCTCTCTGCTCCCGGATCACGCTCGTAAAATAGGAGCAAGAGGTCCTTTCCCGTGCGGCGTAATACAGTTGTTCTGATCGCGGTACTTTTTATTCTCACCGTCTTCGCGTGGGCGGGGTGGGCCAACTGGGAGTACCGCCGGCAGGAATCCGAGCGGCTGCATGCTGACGCGGCGCGCGCTGAGCTGGTGCCTTCTGCGACGACCGGCACATTGGAATTTCATACTCCGCTGATGGACAAGCTGGCACCGGCGTTTGCGCTTGACGACCTGAGCGGCAAGAAGGTTTCGCTGGCGAGCTATCGCGGCAAGGCGCTGTTGATCAACTTCTGGGCTACGTGGTGCGGGCCGTGCCAGGTGGAGACACCGTGGCTGGTTGAGCTGCGCAACAAGTACGCCGGGCAGAGATTTGAAGTGCTGGGCGTCGACACAGAAGGCGACGATCTGGAAGCGAACGACAAGACCGGATGGGCCAAGGCGGAGGCCAACGCGAACAAGTTCGTCACCGAGATGAAGGTGAACTACCCGGTGCTGCTTGACGGCGACTCGATCAGCCGGGAATACGGCGGACTGGATGACCTGCCCACTTCGTTCTTTGTGGATCGCAACGGAAAAGTGGTGGCCGCGCAGGTGGGGTTGACGTCAGAAAGCGATATCGAGGGGAATATTGAGAAGGCGTTGACGCAATGAAGCAGCTTTTAGCTGTTAGCCTTTAGCTTTTAGCCCGCGTCTTGAGCCTCGAACGCTCGGCCGAAGAATGGTGATGTGGAGCGATAAGGACGACGCCCGGCGCGAGCTACGGAAGCGAGAATCAAGCTTGGTTGACGTGTTGAAGAAACGGTTTGCTGTGGCGATTGCGGTGCTGGCGCTGGCCGCGCTGACGCTAAGGGCGCAGCTGGTTTCGCCGAATGCGCAGAGCCGGCCGATCGTCAAGACGGAAGCGGTGCAGTACCTCTTCCCTGAGCAAGTGAGCGTCGCTGCGGGGAAGGCGAGCCCGGTCCTGCTGCACTTTCGCGTCGCGCAGGGGTTGCACATCAACTCGCATACTCCAAAGGACTCATTCCTGATTCCGACCACATTCTCGATACCCGACGGTGAAGGCGTGAAGCTTGACACGGCCAACTATCCCGCGGGAACCATCATTTCGCTCGCTTACGATCCCAAGACGACACTTAGTGTGTATACCGGCGAGTTCACGATCGAGACGCGCATTGTGGCTGCGGCGGGCAACCACCTGATGCGGGGCAAACTGCACTACCAGGCCTGCGACCAGAACCAGTGCCTTCCGCCGAAGACGATCGATGTGCCGATTGATGTGATCGGAAAGTAGTATGGCGCTGTTCTCTGCCTCATGCTTTAGTTGTAGAAGATTTGAGGAGAGGAACAATGTCTGCTTCGTCGTCAGCGAATTCCATGATGATTATGATGGCGCTTTTTCTGGTGATGGGAGCGTGCTGCGTTGTGGCTGTGCACATGCATCCGGAACTTATCGCTTCCCTGAAGAACTGGTTCTCCGACACGGCCAAGGTGCCGCACCTGTAAGAGGCCGAGAAGCCCTGCAGTACGCAGCGCACAACCCTCTTCCATCGTTTCTGCGTTCTTCGCTAAGCAACCATCATCCTGACAAAAATGGCGGCCTGAGCCACTGGCGTGGGGCTCGCTCTGCTATGCGCCCGTCTTCTTCTCGATCCTTGCCCAAGTGTCTTTGAGAGCGAGTGTGCGGTTGAAGACGAGCTTGCCTAGCGCAGAATCGGGAGTCGAGTCTGGATCAACGCAGAAATAGCCGACGCGTTCGAATTGAAAGCGATCGCCCGGTTTGGAGGCGGCGAGAGAGGGCTCGAGTTTGGCATCGGTGACGATTTCAAGCGAGTTGGGATTGAGGTTGTCGAGAAAAGTCTTGCCCTCTTCGACTTCGCCGGGGTCGGGCCTGGTGAAGAGCTTGTCGTAAAGGCGGATTTCAGCAGAGATGGCGTGGGCGGCCGAGACCCAGTGCATGGTGGACTTGACCTTGCGGCCGTCGGGTGAGTTGCCGCCGCGGCTGGCCGGATCGTATGTGCAGTGGACCTCTGTGAGACTGCCGGCTGCGTCTTTGACGACCGATTGTGCAGTGATGAAATACGCGTTGCGCAGGCGGACTTCCTTGCCGGGAGAGAGGCGGTAATACTTGGGCGGAGGAACCTCGCGGAAATCGTCGAGCTCGATGTAGATTTCGCGCGAGAAGGGCACCTGGCGCGTGCCGGCCGAAGGGTCTTCGGGGTTGTTGGCGACGTCGACGTACTCGACTTGATCGGCAGGGTAGTTGTCGATGATGACCTTGAGCGGATGAAGCACGGCCATGGCGCGCGCGGCGCGATGGTTGAGGTCATCGCGCTGGAAGTGCTCGAGCATCTCGATGTCGACGATGCCGTTGGTGCGCGAGACGCCGGCAGAGGTGATGAAGGCACGGATGGCTTCGGGCGTGAATCCGCGGCGGCGCAGGCCGGAGAGGGTCGGCATGCGCGGATCGTCCCAGCCGCAGACGCGTTTTTCCTGCACGAGCTGGAGGAGCTTACGCTTGGAGAGCAGCGTGTAGGTGAGGCTGAGGCGATCGAATTCAATTTGCTGTGAAGGAAAGATACCGAGCTGGGCGATATACCACTTGTAGAGCGGCTGATGGTCGGCGAACTCGAGCGAGCACATGGAGTGGGTGACGTGCTCGATGGAGTCGGACTGGCCGTGTGCGAAGTCGTACATGGGATAGATGCACCACTCGTCGCCGGTGCGATGATGCGTGGCGTGAAGGATGCGGTACATGACCGGATCGCGCATGTTGAGGTTGGGCGAGGCCATGTCGATCTTGGCTCTCAGGACGCGTGACCCGTCGGGGAATTCTCCCTTTTTCATTCGCACAAACAGGTCCAGGTTTTCGTCTATCGCCCGGTTGCGATATGGGCTGTCTTTGCCGGGCTCAGTGAGCGTGCCACGATACTGGCGAATCTCATCGGCAGAGAGGTCGTCGACGTAGGCATTGCCGGCGCGGATGAGCTGGATTGCCCACTCGTAGAGCTGGGGGAAGTAGTCGGAGGCGAAGCAGAGGCGCTCCCAGTTGAAGCCGAGCCAGCGAATGTCGTGCTGGATGCCGTCGACGTACTCCTGCTCTTCTTTCTCGGGATTGGTGTCGTCGAAGCGCAGGTTGGTTTTGCCGCCGAACTCGTCGGCGAGTCCGAAGTCGATGCAGATGGCTTTGGCGTGGCCGATGTGGAGGTAGCCGTTGGGCTCGGGAGGAAAGCGCGTCTGGATTTGGGCGTCGCCGTATTTTCTGGTGCGCACGTCTTCGGCGATGGCGTCGCGGAGGAAGTTGGAGGGAGTGGCGAGGCTTTCTGGGTTTGCAGTCGTCATTGGTGCGATTCCTAACTCTCCTGCTGCGGCTCCGCCGCGGTTTCGTGTTCGCAAATTATAGAGCGAAGCAAACGGATTCCTTTATATGAGGCTGTGTTTTCGATCAAAAATCCAAACAGAATCCAAACGCTAGAAAATACCCGGGATCAGGTGCCAATGCACTTTGGCACAGTATTCCGTATAGCCTGGCAGATCTTGGGCGAGGAACTTCTCTTCGTCGAAGAGCCGCCAGACGAGGCCGAGGACTGTGAAGATAGCGGCGATTAGCCCCAAATAGGAACCGAGCGCCAAGGGTACACCAATGAGGTACACTGACCCGCTTGCATACATCGGGTTCCGCACCATGGCGTACGGGCCAGTCGAAATCACTTTTTGATCATTCGTAATCTCGACGGTTGCGGATCCGAAAGGGTTCGCTTCGAACACGCGGGAAACCATCCACATGCCGGCAAGTACTAAAAGGTCGCCCGTTATGGAGAGCCAAAAGGGAACGTTTGACCAGCCGAAACGGCGGTCAAGCGCGGGAACAATGAACGTGGCGATGGCCGGGATCCCCGCGCTTAACAAGATGATCTTTTGGGTGGTTCGTTTCTCTGCCGCCGGGCCAAACTTGCTTCTGTTTTCAAGAAGCGTCGGGATTCTCGTCATGGAGAGCGTGAGAAGGCCGCTCGACACAGCGACCACCCCGAGAAAAACCCACGCCTGCCAATAATTGAAAGTCCCCGCAGCAAGGAACAGCGCGAATCCCATGAGAACCAGAGTTGCGACAACTCTGAGCCACATCTTTGCCTCAGGACTCTTCATGATCTAATCATAGGACTTAAGAGAATAAACCTCTGCGTTCAGGCGAGCGTTTGCAGGCGTTCTTCGGCCTGTTGGATGCGAGCGAGGCAGGCTTCGCGGCCGAGGACGACCAAGGTTTCAAAGAGCGGCGGAGCGTTTTTGCGTCCGCAAACGGCGACGCGGATGGGCTGAAACATGGGGCCGGCCTTGACGCCGAGCGATGCGGCGCCCTGGCGGAGCGCTTGGTCAAGCGAATCGTGATCGAAAGGGGTTGTGGCTAGGATTTGCTGCGCGGCCTGAAGAACGCGGAGCGCGAGGGCCGCGTCGCCTTTTTGCGGGATCAGCTCGGCGGGATCGTAGGGTGCGAGCTGGTCGAGGAAGAAAAAGTCGGCGGCGGAGACGGCATCGCGCAGGAGCTTGATGCGCTCGCGAATGAGTGGCGTGACAGCGAGAACTTTTTCCGGCGTGGGATGGAAGCCGGCCTGCTCGAAGATGGGCTGGAGGAGGCGGGCGAGCTCGTCAACGGGCAGAGCGCGAATGTGCTCGGCGTTGAGCCACACCGCTTTGGGATCGAATGGGTCAGTATCTGTGAAATTGGCGACGGCGTTGGCGCGGTTGACGCCTTCGAAAGTGAAGGCGCCGGTGAGCTCGTCGAGCGTCATGAACTCGCGGTCATTTTTCGGCGACCAGCCAAGCAGACAGAGAAAGTTTACAAAAGCCTGCGGCAGGAAGCCGGCATCGCGATAGGTGGTGACGCTGACCACGGGTCCGTGGCGGCGCTTGGAGAGCTTGGTGCCGTCGGGGGCGACGAGCAAGGGAAGATGCGCGAACTCAGGGGGATCGACGCCCAGACCCTCGAAGATGAGCAGATGCTTGAAGCTGTTGGTGAGGTGATCCTGGCCGCGGATGATGTGGCTGATGCGCAGGTCGGCGTCGTCAACGCACGACGCGAGGTGATAGGTGGGCATGCCGTCAGAACGAAGAAGAGCAAAATCCTCGACTTCGTCGGCGAGCTTGGATTGTGGGCCGTATACGCCGTCGGTGAAGTGGAGGACGCGGGCAACTCCCGAGTCTGGGCCGCGCGGCACGCGATAACGGAGGGCAAACGGCTCGCCGGCAGCGGCGCGCCGGTCGCTTTCTTCGCGGCTCAGCTCGCGCATTCCTGGATTGCAGAGCCACGCGCCCTGCGCATTTGACTGCTCACTGTCGCCGGTGTGCGCGGGCGTGAAGTCGCGATAGGCGAGGTTTTTTCCCTGGATTTGGAAAGCTGCAGCCCGGTGAAGTTCGAGGCGCTCGGATTGCCTGTATTCCTCGTCCCAGTCGAGGCCCAGCCAGCGCAGCCCCTCGAAGATGGATTGCACACTTGCCTCGGTGTTGCGCTCCACATCGGTGTCGTCGAGGCGCAGAATCATCGTCCCGTGGTTATGACGTGCATAGAGCCAATTGAAGATGAATGTGCGGGCGCTGCCAACATGCAAAAAGCCTGTGGGCGACGGTGCGAAACGGACCCGGAGAGCGCGGGACGCGGAGGGAGCAGAATCAGGCATCGCGAGGTTTACTTTCTCTTGACGATGCTATCGCACGGCTCCCTCTGCGCTGGCCTTGCCGTCTCACGACTGCGGCGGGAGCGGCGGGGCGGGCGGAGGCGGCGGAATGGGCGGCCATGCCGCTCTAGGCGCCGGCACCACTTTCCACTGGGCGAAGGCGAGTACATACAGCAGCACCAGCGTGCCCAGTGAGGGAACGATGCACAACAGCGCAAGCCAGGGCGTGAAGCCGGCCTTTTTCAGGATGATCCAGCAGGGGATCATGAGAACTGCGACCACGACCAGGAAGACAATGAGCATGATGGGAACGATCATCATGAGCATTTTCCGAATGACTTCGGGATCGGGTCCGCTTTGAAGGAGAAAAGCTAATTCGTACATAGAAAACACTCCGTGAATGCGATAAACGGTTGGAGCCAAATTACAGCCAAATGCCTGAATCCGCAATGAAAATCGGCGGTCTCAGGAGACGCGGTTGGCGGGGGACTTCCATTCGGAGAAGCCAACGATCCAAAGGACAATCCACTTGACCAACGGCACGAGGGTGAGAATCGACAGCCATGGAGAAAATCCGGCTTTCTTGAAGATCATCCAGTAGGGCGGGATGGTGATGAAAAGCGCGATTGGGAGGACCACAAAGAAGAGCAAAAGAAGATGGGATGGCACAAGCATATCGCCCACAGAAATTCCTCCTGCTTAGGATTCTTGAAATGGGCCATCGTAGCACTTGGCGCGGCGTGCGATGAGTCGTTGAGGCACGGTCTTGTTGACCAACTTGACCAAGTGTACTTGACCAGCTTGACCAACTCCGGCATTTGCTGGAGAATGAAGCTGAAGGAGCGGCGCGATGTCTTCAAAAGTAAATACCAAGGCGGCTAAGAAGGCTCCCAAAAAGGTGCAGGTGAATCTTTATGAGGCGAAGACGCAGCTTTCCCGTCTTGTAGAGCGTGCGGCCAACGGCGAAGAGATCGTGATTGCGAAGGCGAACAAGCCGATGGCGCGCCTGGTTCAGATTGATTCACCGCGTCCCCGTAAGCGCCGCTGGGGACAGAACTTGCTGGGGATCACTTATATGGCAGAGGACTTTGACGCTCCACTGACGGAAGACGTGCTGAAGGATTTCGGGTTTTAGCAAATGGATCTGTTGCTCGATACGCACGTTTTTCTCTGGTGGGACGCGAACGACGTCCGATTGCCGACTGCTCTGCGTGTCGCAATCGGCTCGCCGGACAACCAGATTTTCGTGAGCGCAGTGTCGGTTTGGGAGATTGCGATCAAAAAGGCTTCGGGAAAATTGACCTTCTCGGGATCGGCCGCAAGAGCAATTGAGCGGCACGGGTTTCAGCCCTTGCCGATCAGCGTCGAGCACGCGGAGTGGGCCGGACAGCTTCCCCAGTACCATCGCGATCCATTTGATCGACTGCTTGTAGCACAAGCGCAGCTCGAAACGCTCATCCTCGTCTCGGTTGACGAGCAGATTCTGCGCTACCAAGTTCCACATTTGTAGTGGTGTCGATTCGCGTCCGCAAATTCTGTCTTTAGGTGATGTCTTCGGTGTCGTAAACGGGCTGGATGATGCGGCGCTTGGGGACGCCATGCACTGAGCTCAGCAGGTCGTCGACCACGTCCTCAAGCTGGCGCTGGCTTTCGGCTACCGCCTCAAGGCTTTTCAACTCCTCAGGTTCCTGCACCCGCTCCACCAGGGCGATGGCATGGCACTGCGCCACGTGCTCCAGGCTCAGTCCCTCTGGGGTTTTGGCTTTGATGCTCACCTGATCGATTTCGAGGCCGAGGAGGTCGGCGAGGCGCGCACGCATTTCGCCGGCAACGGGCGCGATCTTGGGCGCGGCGAGAATCAGCGTGGTGTCGATGTTGACGATTTGGTAGCCGGCGTGCTGCAACTCTTCGAGCGCAAGGTTCAGAAAGATTGCGGAGTCGGCGTCTTTCCAGCGCGGATCGCCTGGCGGAAAGAAATTACCGATGTCGCCGGCGGCGACAGCGCCGAGCAGCGCATCGGTAATGGCATGCAGCAGCACGTCACCATCCGAGTGGCCGGCGAGACCCTCGGGGTGATCCAGCGTCATGCCGCCAATGCGCAGCGGCACGCCCGCCTTGAATTCGTGCGAGTCATAGCCAAAGCCGATCCGTGTGTCCATAAAGTGATCAGTGGTCAGTGGTCAGTGATCAGGGCGTCGGTCCCTGATCACTTTCCTCTAGTGCCTGTTTCGCTGCTGCAGATAGAACTCGGCCAGTTCCAGGTCACCCGCCTGTGTAATCTTCAGGTTAACCTGAGAACCGTGCACCACGGCTACAGGAATGCCGGCGCGCTCGAGGAGCGATGCTTCATCAGTGCCCACAAACCCGTCCGCGGTTGCTTCAGCGAACGCGCGCTGCAACAGCCCGAAGCGAAAGCCCTGCGGCGTCTGGGCCTGCACCACAAACTCGCGCGGGATGGTCGCCGTAACCAGCGCGCCATGGGCCGTCCGCTCAACCTGCTTGATGGTATCAACAGCGGGCATCCCCACAATGGCCGCGCCGGTCTCCGCCACCGCATCGATGGTGCGCTCGATGGTGGCCGCGTCAATGAGCGGGCGCACCGCGTCGTGCACCAGCACGATGTCATCGGGCTGTGCGGGCAACGCGCATAAGGCGTTCGCTACCGATTCCTGCCGCTTCTCGCCGCCTTCCACGACGTGCACGCGCCCGGCAAAGCCGTACTCGCTGATCTGGGATTCCACGCGCTCCGTCTCCTGCTTGCGCACGGCCACATACATCGACGTGACTCGCGGCACTGCTGCAAAAGTGCGCAAAGAATGAATCAGGATAGGAATGCCGCCGAGTGCCAGAAATTGCTTGGGTTGAGGGCCGGCCATCCGCGTGCCCAACCCCGCCGCGGGAAGGATGACGAAGACTTGCATGACTCGTGGAGTATAGCACCGCGCGAGCTGTCAGTTATCAGCTTTCAGCTCTCAGCTATCGGAGTTTCGCCCACTTTTTCTTCATGTTCCGCCGCAATCAATCTTCGCTTGCTCGAGGCTGCCTGGAGTGACCGATCGAAGCTACCGGTTCGGTTCACTCCTTCGGGGGCTCGGCGTAGAGCATCTCGCTTGTGGCACGAAAGCCATATCCTTCGTACACGGGACGGCCGGCGTCGGAGGCGTGCAGCGTGATCACGCGGATCCCCTTGCGGCGCGCTTCGGCCATGCAGTGTTCGAGCAGTTGGTGCGCCAGGCCGCGCTTGCGAAAATCGGGCTCGACAAAAACGTTCAGCACGTAGCCGCGCTCGTGGCTCGATGGATGCAGCGGATGCGGCGGCCAATCGAGAAGCAGCAGGCCGGCAGAGCCAGCGACGCGGCCGTTCTCTTCTGCGATCCAGCCGATGTACCGGCCATTGGCAAGCTTTTCCCTGACCCACGGCTCGAAGGCGCGGCTCATGGTTTCAAGCGCCGTAATGTTCGGGTTGGGCATTGAGGCAAACATTGCGTTCCGATGCGCGGTGAGGAGCGCCGCATCGTCGACTGAGGCAGAGCGGGTGGTAAACATGGTTTTGAGTATAGGAGATGGCTGCGACGCGCCCTTGATCGGGGCCTCGCGACCAGGAAAGCTGAAGGCGAGGAGCTGAAAGCCGACGGCTCGCCCGCGCTATCATCCTGTCGTGACCCATCCACCAAAATCGAAGCTGGACGCCGGCCTGCTGCTCGACACTTCGCTGCTGAAGCCGGGTTTGCGGCTGGCCGTGGGCCTTTCGGGAGGCGCAGACTCAGTGGCGCTGCTGCGCGCGCTTGCGGCGCGAAGCGGGGAGCTTGGCCTGGTGATTCACGCGGCGCACCTGCACCACGGGTTGCGAGCAGCGGAGGCCGATGGCGATCTGAATTTCTGCCGCGATCTGGCGGCGAGGCTCGGGCTGGCCTTTCACGAGGCGCGCGTCGACACCGCCGACTCGGCAAAGGCTGATCCTGAGCGGGGCAAGCCTCGCGAGACTATCGAGGAGGCGGCCCGGCGGATGCGGTATGCATGGTTTCGCGAAATGCTCGCGTCTGGCGAGATTGATGCGGTGGCTACCGCGCATACGCTCGACGACCAGGCCGAAACCGTGCTTGCCAAGTTTCTGCGAGGCGCGTGGACGGAGGGGTTGGCGGGGATCTCGCCAGTTCTCAACTTTCCCGAGGGGCAGATCCTGCGACCGCTGCTGGCCACGACCCGCGCTGAAATTGAAGCCTTTCTGGGTGAACTTGGGCAGGATTGGCGCGAGGACACGTCGAATCGCCATCTGACGTTTACGCGCAACCGGATCCGTCATGAGCTGCTGCCTCTGCTGGAGGAATGGAACCCGAAGTTGCGCCGGCATCTGGCCCAGATGGCCAACCTGGCCCGGGACGAAGAGGCATGGTGGCAGGCTGAACTTGCCCGGCTGGCGCCGCAGATGCTCATGCCCGGGCGGCCGGTGCGCGGCGGCGGGCGTGGCACAGGATTCGGCGGAGCGGCCGGCCTGGCGATCGAGGTCAAGCGGCTGACTGCGCTGGCTCCGGCGCTGCAAAGGCGGCTGCTGCGCCACGCCGCCGAGCAATGTGGCGTTTCGCTCGATTTTGCCGCGACGGAGGCGCTTCGGTCGCTGGCTCTTGGTGGCCGCGCCGGGCAGAAACTTGCGCTTGCCAACGGGATGCGCGCCGAACGAACGGCCCGCGAGTTGCGCCTGGAAATGGGGCCAGGCGGTACCGCGGAGGAAGCGGCCGCTGCGACGGTTCCCGAGTACAGTGCGGCCATCCCGGGAGAGATCGATGCGCCGGCATTTGGCCTGCGGCTAAATATCGAGCTTTTGGCCGACGCTGCTGCCCCTGGGCAAGGAAGTAACCGGAGCGCTGGGAGGGCCACGTTGCGCAACTGGAAGGCCGGCGACCGGGTAAGACTGCGATACTCGGGCGCGCCGCGCAAAGTAAAGGAAGTGCTGGAACGTCTTCGGGTTACGGGCACAGAGCGCGCTCTTTGGCCGGTTTTGGAGGTTGGAGGCCGCATTATCTGGGTGCGTGGAGTGGAGCTCGAACCCGAGCCCGGCCTCGTGGTCACGGCTATGACTGCCGAGAACGCTACCGCGCATCTCTCTGAAAAGGCTCCATAACACGAGGGTCACCTTGAAGGTTCTGCCACAAAGGCAGTAGGCTGGGACCTCCAACTTTCACAGCGTTGGGAGTACAATTTGATCTACTGCCTTCAGGCGGCACGTTTGGCGTGTTGGTTGGGGGATTTGTCTAATTTTTGCCACTTTGTGTGGCGCGCTAGCGTCTAAAAAGTGGTATGAGGCATCTTCCGAATCGGACGCTGTTTACCGATTCGTTCGAGGGAGCGTCATCCGGCGGATTGGGGCAGGCCAGGAACGCCGCTACGGACGCAAGGTTATGGAAGATGGGTTCGGCCAGAGATGTGGGAGGTCGCGGTAGCTTTCTCCGTCGCCGCGAAAAAGGAGACGTAGGTGAACTCGAGCGTTAAAACGATCATGTTCTGGGTCTTCATCCTCATCTGCCTCATGCTGTTGTGGGGTGTGGTGCAGAGGGGCGCAAGCATGGGTAAGGAGCAGGAGTACGCCTACTCCGATCTCTATGACAAGGTTTCGAACGGCCAGGTCCTGGATGCCACCATTCAGGGCGACGAGCTGCGCGGCCACCTGAAGACCTCACCCAAAGACGAGTTTCACACTACGCTGCCTGCGAACGACGAAGATCTGATCAAGGCGATGCTGGACCCGAACCACAAGGTCAACTTCAACGTCAAAGAACCCCAGAGCAATTTCCTGATTCCCCTGCTGATCAATGTGGGCCCGTTCGTTTTGCTGATTGCCGTGTGGTTCTTCATGCTGCGGCAAATGCAATCGGGTGGCAACAAGGCGCTTTCGTTCGGCAAGAGCCGAGCGCGCCTGCTCTCGATGCAGCAGAAGAAGGTGACATTCAAAGATGTGGCCGGCGTGGATGAGGCCAAGGAAGAGCTGAAGGAGATTATCGAGTACCTGCGCGAGCCGCAGAAGTTCCAGAAGCTGGGCGGGCGCATTCCCAAGGGCGTGCTGCTGGTGGGCCCTCCGGGAACCGGCAAAACTTTGCTTGCGCGCGCGGTGGCCGGCGAGGCCAATGTTCCCTTTTTCTCCATCTCCGGTTCGGATTTTGTTGAGATG
The DNA here is from genome assembly GCA_963751285.1 of uncultured Acidobacteriaceae bacterium. Classification (GTDB taxonomy): domain Bacteria; phylum Acidobacteriota; class Terriglobia; order Terriglobales; family Acidobacteriaceae; genus Telmatobacter. The sequence continues at coordinate 95,240 of CAVVUE010000037.1, forward strand.
TTCGTGGGCGTGGGCGCGAGCCGAGTGCGCGACCTGTTTGAGCAGGGCAAGAAGAATGCACCGTGCATCATCTTCATCGATGAAATCGACGCAGTGGGCCGCCATCGCGGAGCCGGCCTGGGCGGCGGACACGACGAGCGCGAACAGACGCTGAATCAATTGCTCGTGGAAATGGATGGCTTTGAGTCGAATGACGGCGTGATCCTGGTGGCTGCCACCAACCGGCCCGACGTGCTCGATCCTGCGTTGCTGCGGCCCGGGCGCTTCGACAGGCGCGTGGTTGTGGGTCTGCCCGATGTGCGCGGGCGCGAGGAAGTGCTCAAAGTTCATATCAAGAAGGTTCCGGTTAGCGATGACACCAACCTGAACGTGCTGGCGCGCGGTACACCGGGATTCTCGGGCGCCGACCTGGCCAACATGGTGAACGAGGCGGCGCTGAACGCGGCGCGCGTGAACCGCAAGCAAGTGACGATGTATGACTTCGAGCTGGCCAAGGACAAGGTGCTGATGGGCGCCGAGCGCAAGTCGATGCTGCTGAGCGACGAGGAGAAGAAGGTCACTGCATATCACGAGGCCGGGCACGCGCTTGTCTCGTACCTGCGCGATCACTCCGACCCTATTCACAAGGTCACCATCATTCCGCGAGGCATGGCGCTGGGCGTCACGGTCTATCTGCCAGACGACCGGCACAACTATACGCGCGAATATCTCGAAACGCGGCTGGCAACGGCTTACGGCGGGCGCGTAGCCGAGGAGATCTTCCTCACCCAGATGTCTACTGGCGCGGCCAGCGATATTGAAAGCGCCACCGACCTGGCAAGGCGCATGGTTTGCGAGTACGGCATGAGCCGGCTGGGCCCGCTGACCTTCGGCAAGAAGGAAGAGCAGATCTTCCTGGGCCGCGAGATTGCGCAACACCGCGACTTCAGTGAGGAGACGGCGCGACAGATCGATCTCGAAGTTCGCCGCCTGATCGACGAAGCTTATCAATCGGCGCATGTCATCCTGGAAGCAAACCAGCCCGCCATGCACCGCATTGCGGCCGCGCTGCTGGAGCGCGAAACGATCGACGCCGAAGAAGTCCGGCTCCTCATCGAAGGCAAGGAACTACCTCCGATGCGCTCCGTGCTGGCTACGCCCAGCGACACGGGCGGCACTCCGCAGCAAGTGCTCAAGCCGGAGAGCCGCGGACCCAGCAGCGGCCTGCCGGAAGGCTCGCCTTCGCCGGCGTGATAAAGACTGGAACGGGGAGTAGAAAACATAAGGGCTGCTCGTTGGTTATTTCCCCCAGAGGGAATACATATTTTGATCTTGCCGAGCTGAATTTCGTAGGGTATTTAAGTCACCCCCTCTCAGAGGGGGTGACCTTTTGGACTTGTATCTTGTGAAGCTATACCATAAACTACATTGCATGTGGCACGGAGCACCATACGATGAACGGGCAAGAGCGCGCAGACCAGAACTTCCTGGCTTTCCAGACTTGGGTGGCGAACAAGACCGATCCTGACTTTCTCGAGATGGTCATGCAGGGTCGACTGAACCGGGGTGAAATCTGCCGAGAGTGCGGCTTCGGTCGTTCGGCGCTCGTACAGAACCCGCGGATCAAGGAAGCGCTGAGCGAACTCGAAGAGCAGCTTAGGACACGAGGCATCCTGCCGGCGTTAGTGCCAAGCGACACCACGCCGCTGCGCGCAAAAGGCCAGCTACAAGCCGCGACCGAAGCTGAGCGGCTGCACCGACTCGAAGCAGAGAACGCCGGCTTGCGTGCCGAGCTTGCCGAAGTGCGCCAACGTCTCAAGCGCTTCGAGTCGCTTGAGGCGTTGCTGTCGGAAACAGGGAGGCTCGCACGATGAGCCAGTCTGTTCTTCTGCGTGTTCAGCGTGTTCGTCATCGTTCTGAGAGAGCAACCGTCTTCTCGGGTTTGGCCATTGATGACGAAGGACGGCGCGTGGCCAACGCACCGCGTTACGGAGTCACGCTGGCCTCCCGCTTGGCGGTAGCGGAGGTTGAGCAGGGCCAGTGGTGGCGGGTTGCCGGAAAGCCCGTGCTGACGGAATACGAGGTCGACGGCTTCCGCGTGGTCGAAAACCGAATCTTTGCGGCAGACGCCGAACTTCTGCGTCCCAGCGGTGAGCATATAGTCCAGTTGTTGTCGACTAGTCCAGCGTTTCCAGGCATCGGCGAGGTCAAGGCGCGCAGGCTGTGGGAGCAACTCGGCGAGTCGCTTTATGACAGCTTGGATCACGCTGATATCGATGCCTTGGCCAGCGTCGTTGGGGCAGAATTGGCGCAGGTGCTGCTCGCCGGATGGCGTCAGTACGGGGATGCAGCGGCGCTGCGCTGGTTCCAGAGTATCGGCTTAAGTCTGAGGCTGTCGCGCAAGCTCTTGGACGTCTATGAAGACGAGGCGCTGGCCACTGTCGAAGCCGATCCTTATCGACTCATCGGGTTCGGGATGAACTGGCCAGCCGCTGACACCCTGGCCTGTAAACACTTCGGGCTCGCTGCCGACGACGAGCGCCGCTTGGCCGCCGCCGTAGAAGCGGTGATGTACGAGAAGTTCGATGAGGGGCACACCTACTGCGCGCGCCAGGTGGTGGAAGCCGCTCTCACGCGTCTGGTCGGCAAGGCGCAGGTGTCCTCCGCCGTTGACTTGGCGCAATCACATCACTATGTCCAAGTCTGTGAGAACCGGTTCCATGCCCTCGGGCCATATCTCATCGAGAAAACCGTCGCTGAAACGCTTCAGGCCCGGCTTGGACGGGAAGACATCTTCGCCGACCGGATTGAAGTGGAAGCATTCCTGAACCGATTCGAGCAGGATGAGGCCGTATCACTCCGCATTTCGACTTTCGCCCTGAACGCCGCACAACGAGAGGCTGTGTTTTCAGTGGCACGCCACCCCCTAGTACTCATCACCGGCGGTGCGGGTGTGGGCAAGACAACCGTGCTGAAGGCGGTCGAAGCCCTGCTGGAGCGTTGCGGCCAGCATGTCTACGCGATGGCTCTGTCCGGCCGGGCGGCCAACCGACTGGCCCAAGCCACGCAGCGTCCTGCCATGACGATTGCCGGGTTCCTCCGCAACGTTGCGCCAAAGGGGCTGCTGGAGAAATGCGTGCTCCTCGTCGATGAAGCAAGCATGCTCGACATCGTGCTCGCCTATAGGTTGCTCAACGCCGTCCCTGCGTCGTGCCGAATCATCTTCATAGGAGACCCGTTTCAGTTGCCCCCGGTCGGACCGGGCTTGACTCTGCACGCGCTGGCCCCGGTTCCGGCGGTGCCCCAGGTGCAATTGACTGAGGTGCGGCGCTTCGGTGGCGCCATCGCAATTGGCGCAGCGGCGGTTCGGGAAGGGCGATGGCCATCCTTGCCCAACACTCCCGATGAAGCACTCGCCTTCCTGCCCTGCGCGCCCGATGCGCTGGCCGATACAGTACTTCGGCTCTATCTGGCGGACCCTGCCAATACGCAGGTGCTAACCTTTACCCGCGAACGCGGCGTCGCTTCGGCCAAGTCGCTCAACGCGCTGTGCCAGCATGCTCTCGTCGAAAATGCGCAGCGTTTGCTCGTTTGGAACGACGAACGCGAGCGCCGAGAGGATACAGGGCTGCGGCTGGGCGAGCCGGTGCAATGCACGCGCAACTTGCACGGGTGGGGCTTACAGAACGGCAGTATCGGCCGAATCGATGCCATCGAGGACACACCACAGCTGCTTCAGGACGCCAATGGCGAGCCGAAAGGCAGGGCGTTGGCGTGGGTGCGCTGGGACGACGGTGAGCGCCGGCCGGTGACCGAGGAGGTACTCGATACGCTGGAACTCGGCTATGCGGTAACGGTGCACAAGGCCCAAGGCAGCCAGTTCCCACGCGTGCTCGTTCCCGTCTATGCGGCACGTAACCTGGACCGCACAATGCTCTACACGGCCATCACTCGCGCCAAACGCCAAGTCATCATGGTCGGCGATATCGACGTGGCCCGACACGCAGTCGAGAACCCACCGCATGCTTCCCACCGCCAGGTCGCTTTGGCCGACATGATCAAGGAGCCTGCCATATGTTCGTGAGCGTCAAAGCACGCGTTTACGAGGACGCCACGGGCGCCTATGCAGAGATCCCGGCACTGCTGACGCCAGCCGGCGTGCTGGAGCCGCTGCTCGACTACTGCCTCTCTCGCAGCCACGATCGTAGCCTGACCTGGATGGTGAAGGTGATCCGCTCGGTGCGGACCTTTCTCGAATACCTGCAGGTCAATCCGTCCGAGCGCGCTCCCTACCTCATATTTCAGAACTTTGCCCAGCGGCTGTACAGCGGAACGTTCGACCTGAAGACTAGGCTTGATCCCAGCGGCCTTTGCTGGGCGCCACGCTCTGCGCAAGATGCCCAACACATCATTACTCATCTCTCCGCCTTCTTTGATTGGCTCAGCAAAACGCGTCCTAAGGCGGCCGAGGTAAATCCCCGTTATGCGGGTGACGCCTTCGACCGGCAGATCAACGAGGCTGCTTATCAGTACCGGCGCAACAAGGCCTTCCTTGGGCACACTTGGGAACTACAGGCACCTCCCGAAAAGAGCGGGCACCTTGTGCGACCTCAACGCCTTCCCAAGGTCGCAAAGGGCGAACCGCCCGCCTTCCCGGATGAACGCTTTGAGGAACTTCTGTTCGAGGGATTCTGCCCGGCTGGGCGCCCCGACTATCGCGGCATGCTCATCACATTGCTGCTGCATGGCGCAGGATTTCGCGAGTCCGAGCCTTGTCACCTCTACATCGAGGACGTATTCGCTAACCCTGTAGATCCACAGCAAGCCGGAGTGTTCATTCATCACCCGAGTCTCGGTAAGGCCCCTGCCGCGTGGCGGGACAAGCGAGGCCGAAAGCGCGAAGGCACCCGAGCGGAATACCTCGCCCAAGAGTATGGCCTTCTGCCCCGCACGAAAATGATGGACCACCGGCACGCCGGCTGGAAGGGCGGCCTGCACGATGCCGCCTACTACAAGGTGGCGTACTGGTTCGAGCCGAAGTATGGCGAGTGGTTCTTGAAATACTGGAGCCTCTACCTCGATCAGGTCGCGCGCGTCAAGCGCGACCACCCCTTTGCTTTTATCAACCTGAACCGCGAGCCCGCAGGCGCCATATACACGCTCGCCCAGTACAACAAGGCCCACGCCGCCGCCTGCGAACGCATCGGGCTCACGGTAGGCAAGGCGCTGGGCACTACGCCGCACGGTCACCGCCATGCCTATGGTCAGCGACTTGAGGATGCGGGTATCAAGCCTAAGCTCATCCAGCGCTGCCTGCATCACGGCTCGGAGGAAAGTCAAAAGGTCTACACGCGGCCGTATACCCGCAAAGTCATGGACGAGCTGAAGGCGGCCGCGCAGCGGCTGCAAGACAAATACCCTGGTACGCAACTCGATTTCAACGATTAAGGAACGCTCAAATGGAAAGAAAGAAGAAGGAGCCAGGTGTAACGCGCGATTCAGACATAAAGCTCGGATGGGTCGAGCGGGATTATCCCCAGCTCGAAGCCTGGCGGGAATTAGCGGTGGAATGGATGAGGGGCCAGAGGAGAGGTGTGCACCTCAGGTTGTGCGCATTGGTGGCTTTCCTCGAGCGCTACATCGTGCAAACAATCTACCACTCGACCCTAGAGTGTTCCTGGCACGCAGCATCGATTTGCCGAACTTCTACGAGAAGGCTTGCCCAGACTCACAAAAGGGGATCGACTATAACAACGCTATCCACTACTTTTTAGAGTTTGTGCTACTACGCCAGTGCAGCGAAGACGCAGACGACGGCGAACGGGTGATTTCTCCCGCGTTCCGCAATCCTGTGCCTCAGAAGTCCAAGGACGGTATCCCCAGGCGGAACGAGAGCGTGTATTCGCCGTTGCCTTACGGCTACATCGCGGAACTGCGCCAAATGCTCGCAGAAGGTGAACATTTCCGTGACTGGCAATGGGCCCAAGGTGCTATCGGTGCCGAGATCGGAACTGGGGGGATCGTAGCCCCTGACTGGTTCGAGGTTACCGAAGATCAGATTGACCGGGACGATCCGGACTGCGTCTGGCGGGTTCGTAAGTTTAGCCCTGGGTATCGTGATGGTGGGCAGGTGCTCGAGATGTGGAGCCCGGTGCGCTGGGTGGCCTTGCTCGTGAAGCTCATTCTGCCGCTGCGCACCTTTCAGGTTCGCATGCTCGACTCGGGCGAAGCCGATACTTTGCGCTATGAGGCAGGAACATGGGTATCGAACCCGAACAGGCTCGGGCAAGGCAGTGAACGGAGGCCGCTGCAACAAGGGGTGTTCCGGCGCAGTGACTCGCTCGTCGTTGGCGGCCGCGCCCTTCCCCTGCTCTACATCAACACCAACAAGACCGCCGATATCGCTAAGTCCGGTCCCGAGAAAGGCTACACTTTTCCGTGGATCTCCATCGGACCGATTTGTGAGAACGTCTTCCACTGGCTGGAGAAGCTGCGCAACTGGCAGGAGAAATACAATCCCATCTCGCGGCGCACGTCCTGGTCGGAGCTAGATAACCGTCATATTTCAGTGAAGAGCGAGGTGCAACTGGCGAGCTACCCCGACGCCTGTTTCCTGTTCAGGTTGCCGGAGGCGAGAGACGGTGAGAATCATCTGCCACTGACGGATAATGTGTTGGAGCGGTGCTGGTTCGGATTGCTGGAAGCGCTGGAGCAGCAGTTCGCCAACCGAGGCGAAACCCATAGCAATGGCACCCCAATTCGATTCCTCCCGCCTCCGGAAGCACGGAACTTCTCAAAAACAACCCTCTTTCCTTTGCACAGCCTGCGCGTCTCCCTCATCACCGCGTTGGCCTTGGATGGAAAGGTGCCGGTAGAAATCCTGTACAGGCTCGTCGGCCACAGCCGACTGCTGATGACCTTGTACTACATCAAGCCTGGTATGGCCTACATCAATGGAGTACTTGCTGATGCGGCGGAGCAGATGGAGGCGAACAAGGAAAAGAGCATCCAGAACTTCCTGCTCGACACCGAGTACGACGAACTGTTGCAAAAGGCAATCTGCAACGACCCCTTAAGCCTCGCCGCTGCCATCCCGCGGCATCCGGCAGCGCGCAACGCGGCGGGCTGGATGTCTCTGCACCATGGAATGTGTCTGGTCGGCGGCAATACCAGCGAGATCGAGAGTAACGGCAAGATAGGTGGCTGCTTTAATGGAGGGCCGGTGATTCTGAGCGGCAGTTCATCGAACAAGCCGAAGCATGGGCCTGTTCCGGGGGGAAGTCAAAACTGCGTGCGATGCCGGTGGTTCGTCACTGAGCCACACTACTTACCTGCATTGGCTGCCCACTGTGAGAATCTCTGCTATCACTGCGACGAGGCGAAGTTAGAGAGTGCGACTCGTGAAGACGAACTACAGAACCTTAAGAAACAGAAAGCCGATATAGAAGACTCCGGCCAGCCGTTTACGCAGATGAAGGTCTACCGGCAGGCTGAACGGCTGTTCGAAAAAACCATGAAGAAATTCGGCGACCTCCTTCTGGACTTAGCTGCCTGCAGGCGTCTCATGGATCGCTGCAAAGAGGCCCATGAAAGCGGTCAGAAAGACAAGAGGCAGTTGGTGGCGGTCGGCACATTGAGCGACGTGCAATTTGTTTATGAGGAGACGGACTCCGAATTGCTCCAGGTCGCCGGCGTCTGCGAAAACATCGAGTTGTACCCTGACCTCGAACCCGGCAAGGCAATAGGCCGCTTCGCCCAGCTTCTTGACGCGCCCCTAATCCGGGAAAGAAAGCGGCCCGTGTTCATCCTGTTGAGCGAGCGGGACCAACTCCTCGCCTGCAATGCCTGGATGCGCAATCTTGCTGTCCAGATGAACCCATCGAATCCGGGGCTCGGAAAGCGGGAAGTGATTCGACTTATCGATGCGGGTGAAAGCCTCAGCGAACGCTTTGGCGTGGACATAACGTCGTTGCTGCCTGAGCGGATCAGATCCTCTCAACCCGTGGATGCGATCAAGTTCTTCGATGCCGTGCCTCAACCTTTGTTGGGAGGTGGTCATGAGCGGTGAAACTAATGTTCACCCGGATGCCGTGCTCGAGTCGCTGCTTGCTAAGGGAGGGCGGTCGAACCGGCGCTCAAATCTTTCGAAGATGCACGAGATTTGTCGCAAACAGCATGAAGCCGGCTCACGTAAGTTCTCTTTGCCGGCCATTGGCCGCTTGGCCGAAGCCGAAAGCATCATAAAGGGCCGTGCACTCTACAACGCTCAGTCTGCCGATTACCGGGCGCTGATCCAAGCCTGGGCAGCCTACGCAGGACCGCCCTCGCCCAAGCCGCCCAAAATGCTGGCGAGCCACCAATACCTGATGCGCATCGAGGACCCAGCCATCCGCTCCATCATGCAGTCCATCATTGCGGAGCGGGACAATCTCAAAGCGCAACTCAACCTCCTAAAGTCCAAGACGCAGGTGATCGTAGATCGGCGCCCGGGTGGCGCAAAAATCGCTGTGCTATCCCCATCCGCTGAACTAACCGATTCTGAGCGTGAAGCTTTACGAAAGGCAGTATCGCCCGACTACCTGGAAGACCGCGGCATGCACGAAGGCGACGGTGGCGAAATTCTCAATAAGAACGGCCGTATTGTGTTCGAAGTGCGCTTTGCCCACGCAGTACGCAAGCTCCTGGGCGTGACTGGTCCAGCTCAAAGATCAAATAAACCTAGTCCTGAATACGACGAAACAACAGAAACGACGCAGAGCAATCCTGCCTCTGCCCGGAAGGGGGTCAAGAGGACAGTGGAATAAATGGAGGGGACCCGCGAAGCGGGGAGGAGTCCGTTTATGCCGCGAAAGCCTCTTGACGCACTGGAGGGCCTCACGCTCGCAAGCGCCGGGCTGGTGGATTTTTAACACCTGCCCGGTTGCCACACGGCGAGTGCGGGGTCTGGGGCGGAGCCCCAGAGGTCTGACCCGCATGCAACACACACGTCGCGTGAGAAATGCCGGCCGGATACACGAGAGCCCGCATGTTTGCGTTAGCTTTCATTCTCGTCATCCAACACGATTCGCCGAATTGGACGGCGTGGCTGGGTTCCGTCGTCGCCTCCATCCAGCCGCAACTGCTTTGGGCGATCAAATACTTGATGGACCTTGACGATTCTGTTCTTTTGCTTCAGTTTTCCGTTCTTCGACTCAACTTTCCAATGGAGTCGAACTCTCAATCTATCGCCCTCACCGAAACTGATCTCATGATCGTGTACTCGCTGCCAAAATGCTTCGTCCTCGATTGTGGCGACCACCGTTGCGCCTTCATCAAAAAAGCTCCAGGAGCTCTTTTCCGTGAACGCGAGTTTGGAAACAATCAGCAGGGCGTCTCTCTCACCCTCCGTAGGTGTACTCGCTGGCTCAAGCTCCCAAGTGTCTGTCCCGAAGGATTCTGCTTCTTGTTTTTCGATGGCCATCTGCTCCTGATTGTCTTGCCGGACGGCCATACGGTCGAATCCCTCCAGGCGAAGTGGTTCAATCGCCTGGCCCAATGCGGCGCGAATCGCCGAATCTCCATACAGGTTGTAGACCACGCTGCTCACCGTCTTCTTATTGGTGCCCAACGTAATCTCGGTGTTATTGCCTGTTTGCGCAACTTCATCTGGCTTCTTCCCTTTCAGCCACTTCCATACATCAATTAGGGTTTCGCCCCATTCAGTCCTCTTAATTAATCCGATGACAGAGGCAAGGGAAGCGGCGGTGAGGAATTGATGATGAGTTATGAAGCTGGTCGCTGCTTCGATCAAGTGCTGGTCGAATTGCAAGTTGACTATGAATGAACCGGGAATGAAGTTCGACTCAACCCGAACGACAGCTTCGCTCGCCTCGCCGTTAATTACTGCGTTTGCACGACGAAATAACCCGTTGTACCCGGCAAGCGACAGTGCGAGGGCTCCGGCATCAATCTTTCCTTCTTGAACTGCCGAACCTTCAAACACAAGCTGAACTTGAATCTGACTCATTCAATCTCCACAGGCGACAGGTGGCTCCCGTGATCTGCTGATTGTGTTCCCAAGAGAGCGCTAGGAATTTGGTGGCTGCTCTGTGATCGAAATTGTACTCATGCAAACCCCTGATACGAATTGGCTTTTCGGAGACGGAGGGTGCTCAAGCGACGGGGAGTGAGCTCTTCCGGGCATGCGGCCGCAGTATCCTTGGCCTTCGATCCAGCTAGGCAGCGCCCAAAACCACCGGGCCCGCCTCTTTATGAGACTGTGGCGGCATCGGAGGATCTGGCTCTTTCTATGTAGTCAGATGTATTCATACATAAAAACGGTGAGTGAGCTAATCCATTGATAATTCGATAGATAATCTCACTCACTCACGAATTATGCACGTTCAAGGTATAAGATCTCCGGAGCAGCCCTTTTTGTGTCTCCGCGTGAATGTGCTGGCTGGCGATGATGCTGTCCCGTGCTCCTGAAAGCTCTCCACTGTATACTTCTTCCGCAAACAAGACACCGCTCGCCTGTGCATCCTAGAGTTGCGGCGGGGCCTGTTTGTTCCCCGCAAAAATCTCTTGAGGAGCATCCTGCATGAATGCAGCCGTTCGCCGTCCTGCCGTCTGTTTTTCCTTCGCATTCATTTTCGTCTTCGTTTTCGCTTCGTTCGCGCACGCGGCGCCGGTGCTGATGATCTCCATCGATGGGCTGAAGCCGGAATACATTACGCAGGCCGACGCGCACGGCATGAAGATTCCTTATCTGCGCACGCTGATCGCGAACGGAACGTACGCTGAGGGCGTGATCGGCATCTGGCCGACGATCACGTATCCAAGCCATACGACGCTGATCACCGGCGTGTGGCCTGCCGAGCACGGCATCACTAACAACCAGGTGTTTGACCCCGAGCAGCGCTACGGGAGCGCGTGGAACTGGTATGCCGGGGAGATTCGCGTGCCGACGCTTTGGCAGGTCGCGCACCATGCGGGCCTGCGCACCGCCAGTGTTGGCTGGCCGGTGAGCGTAGGGGCAACGGACGTGGATTGGCTGATCCCTGAATACTGGCGCGGCGACAATGTTTCGGGCTCGACGAATCCCGGTGACGCGCTCATGATGGCGGCGCTGGCGCGTCCGGATACTCTGATCCAGCAGCTTGAACCCGCGGCCGGCCCTTACATGAACGGCAACGATACCTCGATCGGCGGCGATGAGACGAAGACCCGGTATGCTTTGGAGATTCTGCGCCGCTACAAGCCCGAGTTCGTGACCTTGCATTTGGACTCGCTTGACGAATCGCAGCACCAGCATGGCCCCTTCAGCCCGGAGGCGTGCGCGGACCTTGAAGCGCTCGACGGAATGGTGGCGCGCCTCGCGCACCAGGAGTTCGCCAACAATCCTTCCGCCGTGCTGCTCATTGTCTCCGATCACGGATTCATGAACATCTCGCATTACGTGAACCTCGCGATTCCGTTTTTGCAGGCAAGGATGATTGACGCGACGCCGAATCCAGGCAGAGCCCCGACGGTTATTTCATGGAAGGCCGAGCCGTGGATGGCCGGCGGCATGGCGGCGATCATGCTGCACGGTCGCAATGATCATGCAACGGAGCAGCAAGTGAAGGCGATGCTCGACAAGCTCGCCGCCGACGCTGACAGCGGCATCGCGCAGATTCTCGATCACGAGGCCATCGTCAAGCGCGGCGCCTTTCCTGACGCGGCGTTTCTGGTCGTGTTCAAACCCGGCTACTATGCGGGTTCTGCGCTCAGCGGCAGCCTGGTGACGCCTGTCCCGGGGTCGCGCGGCTCGCATGGGTTTTCGCCTGAGTATCCCGAGATGCGCGCCTCGTTTTTTGCTGTGGGCGCGGGCGTCGCGCGTCATCGTGATCTTGGGGTGGTGGATATGCGGCAGATCGCGCCGACGGTGGCGAGGATTCTGCAAGTGCGGATGACGACGGCGAAAGGCACACCGCTGCACGTCGCACCTTGATACGCTGGCTCTGCTGATGCCGGCTTTCTTAGAAGATTAGAAGATTTTGTAGCTGAGTCCTACGCTACCGCCATAGGGCGAGATGACGGGTGTCAATCGCCACTGCTGGTATTCGAAATCGAAAGCGCGCAGCGTGAACTTTCGGCTCAGCCGGTAATCGACTCCACCGCCGTAGGAAAGAACGAAAGTGTTCCCAGAGAGGAAGCTGCCGTTGCCCATACCCACCAGAAATTTGCCGTATGGCGTGATGCGATGAAAGGTAACGATGGGAACGCGCGGACCAAGCATGTAGGTATTTTCGTTGATGCCGAGGTAGGTGTTGTAGCGCAGCCAGCGGCCCTCAAACTCAGCCACCACCCAGCGATTCACACGCGCGTCAACGTAGGCGCCTGCGCCATACAAGCGGTTGGGGCTGGTTTGCGCGATTCCTTCACCGGCGTAATCCGGTTGAAATGCGGAGCCAAATCCACCAGCGGTTAAGGTAAAGCTGTTTGTTGTAGCTGAGGGGACGACCTGCGCACGAGCGGAAACGGCTGCGAAGGAAAGTGCGATCAAAAAAAATGCCAAAGTCGACTGTTTCATGGGCACGACGCAAACACATCCTTTGAGTCTTCGCCTGGCGGGAACCGCGATTGGACTCGCGCTACCAGCGGTGGGCCGGCGCTTTGTGCTTGTCCTGCGCCGTGCCCGAACCCAACGTGACTCATTCTATTATGGCTGTGGGTTTTGCGCCGCTGTTGATTGCTGATCAGAAGGACCAGCGGCGCTGTTTGCAGGTTGCGACGGTGGCGGAGCCGGCTGAGCACTATCCGGCGCCGAAGCCGGCTGGTCGCTCGCCGGCTGCGCCGCAGGAGCTGCGGCAGCGGCTGGCGGAACGTTGGCCGCATCGTATCGTTGCAACTTGTAGAAGATCGGGGTGACTTCAAACGGCATCTTGTCGCGCGCATTCATCGGCGCGTACCGTTTGGCGTTCAGCATGTGGACCTTGTCGTCCCAAGGATCCGTTTTGAGCCAGCTCCCCAGGGGAAGCGCCGCCGTTTGGGCCAGGTCGTCCCAGTTCAACTTGGGAGCCATGTGCGACAGGTCGGCCATCCACGGCGTGCCATCGGGCTTGAGAAGCGAATCGCCCAGCTTAGGACTGTTCAGGGACTTCAAAACCCTCGCACGATCGACGAGCTGTTCGTAGTACAAGCCGGCGTTGGCCAGCCTGTCTTTGTACATCGAGGCCTGGAGATACTCCATTCCCCGCTTCGCGGCCGACGCATTGTCGACATCCGTATGATTCATATCGATGCGCTGGAAGGTCGACTCGTCGGGAAAGAGCAGGCGGTCGTTGAAGGCATAGCGGGTGTCAATGTGGTGGCCCATCGCGATGTGGGCCAGTTCCATCGAGATCACCGAGGCGATCGCTTCCTCGCTCGGCAGGCTGTCGAGGAGCCCCTTGCTGAGCAAAATGGTATTGCCCACCGTGGTGGCCTCGATGGTGTCGGTGAGCAGGACGCGGCAGTGAATCTGGTCAGTGAAGGCCAGGTTGTTGGGCACGACCAGGTTGATGACAATCTGATCGAGGATTTTGTTTTCGTAGCCGCCGGGATCGAGGGGGGCGACGAGTCCCGCTTCAACGAGGCGGTCAATGACATTGTTTTCGGCCTGTGTGATCCACATGCGCGACGCCTGCAGCGGACCCACGTCCTGCGAGTCGTCGCTCTTGTCGACGGCCTCATCGACCTTCACGCTCACGTTTTCGCTGTCACGGGTGGGCAGCTTGAGCGAGTAACCCCAGAAATGTGTCTGCGCCTTCAAGCCCACGGACTTGTTGGTCTCGGTGCGCTGCGTCTCTTCGACGTACACGGCCACAGGCAGCCAGATTCCGGGCTGCACATTCATGCGCCAGCTATCGAAGTGGAAGTAGTACTTCGAGGCGTCTTCAGACGTGGGCCCTGTGTAGGTGCCGTTGAAGCGCACCACGTTGCCGCCGTCATCTTCAATCCAGATGCGACCGTAAAAGCGGCCCATGCCCTTCACGTCGACCTTAGGGTGGACATCGAAGACCCAGGTGCGGACCGACCCGAGAAACTCGCGGCGCACAAAGCTGAAGACGTAGTGCTGCTGGTCGAATCCGGACGGGTCGATGAACATCATCTGCATAAACCCGTTGGGGTTGTAGGTAAACTTCTCGAGGCCCAGGGCCTTACTCAGGTCCATCATGGCCCCAAGGGAGCCTTTGAAGAAGCCTTGCCTGGCCTCCTGCTTGGGCGCGTACGTCTTGTCGAAGAACCCCTTGCCGAAATCCACGCGGCTGAGCATGTAATGGTCGTCGATCGGGACTTCGTAGAGCTTCACATCGGGCCGCGTGTCCTGGATGTAGGTCTCAACCAGTGGGGTGCGCAGCTGGATGTTCTTGATGAGAACCTTCTCCTGAGTGATGGCCCTTTGGACCAGGGCGTTTTGCTCGGGGGTCAGCTGCCTGGCCTGTTCATACTTCGGTTGGCGTTTTGCGTATGCGCTGGCCACACACATGGTCAAGATCAGGAAGGTTAGGGGGATCTTCCGAAACGTCATGTTAACTCCTAGTTCGTTTCTTTCCGGCTTGTCTCGCCGCCGCCAGCCTTGCACATTGCGGCGGCCGATAACAGGCCACGTGAGTCACTACAAAATCAATGCTATCCCGATTGGCACTGCTGTCATGCCAATTGGAACGTGATGGTAATCTTCGTCGTAAAGTCCACCGCATGACCGTTGCTTGTCGCCGGGCGAAAACGAATCTGCTCGGCCACGCGACGCGCTTCCTCATCCAGCCCGTGTCCCAGGCCCCGGATTACGTTATGCACCACGACGTGCCCGCTGGCAAGAAATGTGACACTCAACACCACATCTCCCTCCACGCGCATCTGTCGTGCTTCCGCCGTGTATTGCGGGGCTGGTTTCGAAAGCACCTCGACTTCAGTCGACTGGACCTGCTCCGCCACCATCTTGGGCGCGGCCACAGTCGTCATGGCCGGGATTCCGGCCGATGCGACCTTGCCGTAGTTCTCTCTGTTTCCGTTGCCGTTTTCGCCCGGGATTCCGGCCGATGCCACCTTACCCGCTATACCGGCGCTCGAGCCGAAGTTCCTGCCATTTCCAAATCCTGTCGAACCCACAAGTCCATGCGGCGCAACTGCGGGTCCCTGCATTCCGCCATAGGGATTGCCAATGGCAGCGACCGTGGCCGGACGCGTTGCGTTCGGGTTCGGCGTCACGCCAAAGGTCTGCCCGAGGTGTACGGGCGCCGTGGAGAGCTTGACCGACGCGTCTTGCGCAGGCATCGCTGCCCCTAGCACGGCCTTGGGTTGCGGCGCGAGAACGATCTGAGGCTTCGCCTGTTCCATCTTCGGGACCGTAAGCTTGGCTTCGAGCTGAACCGGCTTCGGCTCAGGCTTCGGCTTCGGCAGCTCGATCTGCTTGGGCTGCAACCGAATCTCAAGCTTTGGCTGCTCCGGCGGAGGCGGCAGCTTGGGCGGAGGCGGTTGCTTGACCTTCTCAGGTGGTGGCGGGTTGTTGGGAACGATCAGCTCCGTCATCTCGTAGTGCCGCTGGATAACTTGTTTCGCCGTCACGCCCACGTACAGAAGCACGCCTAAAATTGTCACGTTGACGAGCGAACTGGTAATGAAGGAAACAGATCGGCCCTCAGGCTCTGGCAACAGACCGAGATTTATTTGTCCAGGGGAGTATGTCATCGGCATTCCTTCAGCCCTCATTTAGTGCCCCCACGCCGTCGTGGGGCGACCTGAATAAAAAGGCCTGATATTGGAGACGGAAAATCGGCCTGCAGCCCTGCCGCAAGCAAATTCCCCGCCGCACACTTCCGCGATCAGTGAATCTTTCAGTGTCCCGTCTTTGCCTTCTGAAACCGCTCAGAAAACCAGGCCAACCGGAAGGCATTTTTGTAAACTTGCTGCTTTTCGATGCCGCCAGATTTTGGGCCTTCCCAGTTGCCGCGCCGAAGCCTCCAGATCTTTCGAGGTCCAGATTCTGCGCGGATGACGAGGGATAAGACATTACCATTATACGTGGGACCTGATTACTTGAAGATCACCCAAATAGGGTATAGACGAGCCACCAGAAGTGTAGCCCCAAAATGTACCGGCGAAGCCGGAATTGGACCGCCTGCGCACCTATCCCTGGACCTTGAGTCCCGTTTCAAATTCATATCCAAGGCAGCGGCTAAAAATATGACGATCTTGCATCGCTCAAGGGGGTATCCCTGTAGTGATGCTCCAGTTGGAGCTCTTGTAGCGCACCCATTTGCCCAGCGGCGCCACGCACAAATTTGCGCATGGCAACTGACCCGAGCAGAACCGGATTGCTTCGTGGCCCTATGCCGACCAGTGTAGCACTACTCTTATAGACTCGAGGTAGCCTAATCTGTTGCGGAAGGGACCCTCTTTTGTGAAGATCTTTGTGACCGGAGGCGCGGGGTACATTGGGGGCACTGTTGCCGCTTTGCTGATCGAAAAGGGACACCATGCTGTCATCTTCGATAACTTAAGCCACAGCCGGCGCAGCGCGGTGCCCGCAGGCGCCGAATTCATCGAGGGAGAGCTGGCGGACCGGGCCGCGCTGGAGCGAATCTTCAGAGCCGCCGCAGAGGAGGGAAAGCCCTTTGACGGCGTACTCCATTTCGCCGCACTGATCGAGGCCGGCGAGTCAATGGAGCACCCGGAGCTCTACTTCCGGAATAACAGCGCCTCGACACTGTCGCTGCTTGAAGCAGTGCTTGCCTGCGGTCTGAGGCGTTTCGTCCTTTCTTCGACGGCCGCTGTTTACGGCGAACCCGAAACGATCCCTATTCGAGAGGATGCGCGCCTTGCGCCGACAAACCCGTACGGCCAGTCCAAACTACTCGTCGAGCAAATGCTGGCGTGGTTCCATCGCGTCCATGGGTTGCGATACGCCTCGTTGCGCTACTTCAATGTCGCAGGAGCGCACGAGGGACCCCAGGGGGTGACGCGCGGCGAAGCTCATGAGCCGGAGTCCCATCTGATCCCTCTGGTTCTGGACGTCGCTCTGGGCCGGCGGCCGTTCATTCGAATCTACGGGGATGACTACCCGACCCCGGATGGAACCTGCATCCGCGACTACATCCATGTGTCGGACCTGGCTGACGCACACCTGCTCGCCCTGTCGGCGCTTGGAGCCGCGGCCGAAAAACCATCTCCCTTGATCTATAACTTCGGTAATGGAAAGGGCTTCAGCGTGCGCGAGGTGGTCGAGTCGGCGCGGCGCGTCACCGGCCATCCCATCCCCGCCGAGATCGTTCCCCGCCGACCGGGCGACCCTGCCGTGCTGGTTGCCAGTTCGCAAAAAGCCATGCGCGAGCTGGGCTGGAAGCCGCGCTACATCGAACTCGACGAGATCGTTCGAACCGCATGGATCTGGCACCAGAAGCGGTACAGCATGTGACGGTAAGACCGATGCAGCGCATTTATTTGCTTTCGACAGGTGGGACGATTGAAAAGGTCTACTCAGAGCAGAGTGGCTCCGTTGAAAATCGCGCAGCCAAGCTGGACCGCTATCTGCGCATGCTTCGCCTGCCCGATGCGGAGATTCGCACGATCCAGCTGATGAACAAAGACAGCCTGGAGATGACGGACGCCGATCGCGGAGAGGTGCGTGATCAAGTGGCCGAGCTTCTGCCGGAAGGCGTGCCCATCGTGATTTCGCACGGCACAGACACCATGGTGGAAACCGGAGTTTTTCTTGAACGCGCGTTCGAAAATCTTAAAGTGCCCGTGATCTTGACCGGCGCGATGACGCCACTGGGATTCGAGGGCAGCGACGCTCTGCAAAACCTGACTGAGAGCCTGTTTGCGGCGCGTCTGCTTTCGCCCGGCGTCTATGTTGTAATGCACGGGCAGGTGTTTTCCGTCAGCCATGCGCGCAAGGACAAGGGCAAAGCCACGTTTGTGCGGACGTAGCCTGGCCGCCGCATTTTCTGCAACCGCCGGGTCGGTTACTCGATCCAAGTATCTGAGGGCGGGTAAAATCGCATCAGAAGGTTCTTCCCCGATGGCCATTAAAAACAAAAGCTTCTTCCGGGCATTTCTCGATTTCTTTGTGTTGTTCAACGGAGTCTCGACGGCGTCGAATCTTGCTCGAGTGCAGGGACGCCCGCTGCACACGCGCGGCATTTTTCTCTTCCGGCCTAGGTAGTGCTCATCCTGAAGGGCGATCTCCGGACGTTGGTCTTTCACCCCTGTAAAATGAAGCTATGCCGATAACGCGCCAACAGGCTCTCGATTACTTTCATTCTTCCGACCTGATCGGTTTGGGATTCGAGGCCGATGCGGTGCGCCGGCGCCTGCATCCTGAGGGCGTTGTTACTTACATCATCGATCGGAACATCAACTACACCAACTTCTGCACCGAGTATTGCACTTTCTGCGCCTTTTATCGCCTGCTGCCCCGGGCCGGAAAGCACGATCCGCGCTCCGATGAGGGCTACATTCTCGATTTCGAAAAGATCTACGAGAAAATCGCAGAGACCATCGAGATGGGCGGGACCGGCGTGCTGATGCAGGGCGGCATTCATCCCGACCTCAAGATCGACTGGTTCGAGCGGCTGTTCCGCGGCATCAAGCAGCGCTTTCCGCAGATCTGGCTGCACTGTCTTTCGGCGTCTGAAGTGCTGGCCATCGCCGAGTACTCCGGGCTCGATCTGCGAACCACCATTGCGCGGCTGCGTGACGCCGGCCTTGATTCCATTCCCGGCGGCGGCGCGGAGATTCTCGACGACGAGGTGCGGCATCGCATCGCGCGCCTCAAGTGCGACACAGAGGATTGGGTGAGCGTGCACAGGACGGCTCACCAGCTCGGCATGAGGACCACGGCGACGATGATGTTCGGCGTCGGCGAGAGTTTCGACCAGCGGATTAACCACTTTGAAGTAGTGCGGCGGTTGCAGGAAGAGACGGGTGGATTCACGGCTTTCATCCCGTGGAGTTTCCAGCCCAAGAACACTGCGCTGGGCGGGCACGGCTGGGACGAAGCGACGAGTGTGGAGTATTTGAAGGTGCTCGCCATCGCGCGGCTCTATCTCGACAACATCGAGAACGTGCAGGCCAGCTGGGTGACGCAGGGATTGAAGGTGCTGGAGCTTGGGCTGCATTTCGGCGGCAACGACGTAGGAAGCGTGATGCTGGAAGAAAACGTAGTGCGCGCGGCGGGAACGTCGAATTGCACCACTGAAGAAGAGCTGCGGCGCATCATCCGCGATGCGGGGTTCAAGCCGGTGCAGCGCGACACTCTATACCGGACGATGTTTTTGAACTGATTTTTGCGAGTGACTTTAGGCAAACATCGCGCCACTTTTCTGACCAGCTTAGACTAATGCTTCAGCATGTTAATCAGGTCGTTATCTGGAGAGAGCTTCCTCTGACCATTCTCCGAATAGAAGCTGTAGTGAAAGTTGACGAAAACCCAGCCGGCGGAGGTCCGCATCAGCTCTGGTCTGACTTCGGCCGCATCTTCGCCGGCGCCTTTCACAGTTGTGCTGCATCTCCCACTCGCAACTTTGACGGTTTTGACGACATACTTGCGATCGGGGTCCTGGCTATTTAGAAACGGATCAGAATCCAGATGGTCGATGCATTTACAGGTCTCCTGAGTCTGGTCTTCTTTCCTCAGCAGCTTGAAAAGTTCCGCACTTAGAACCTTTGGATTCAGCTTAGCGACGTCATACCAACGAGAGTCACTGTTTAGATACCAATCGTAGAATTGTTGCACAAACTCGCGGCACGACGTCTCTTCCTTGTTGGGTACCTGAGAGTGCATCATTGGCGTTCCAACTACTGCAAAGAATCCTGTGACGACAACGCATGCGACACAGACGCCTCGCGTTCTTTGGCGGTTCATTTCTGCGACCCCTTCGAGCTGATTCGCTGACTAGTATACTCCCGGTTGTAGCTTTTATGCTACACTTGTCCCGTGCTCGAGATCGTACGCTACCAGCGTGAAGACGGCGTTGAACCTTACACTGAGTGGTATCGGCGGCTTCGTGACGCCGTGGCCAAGGCGGCTATCGGTAAACGGTTGCGCAGGGTCGAAGTTGGCAATTTCGGGGACTGTAAACCCCTCGGCGAGGGAGTGAGTGAAATGCGTATCGATACAGGACCTGGATATCGAGTTTACTTCGGGATGCGCGGAACCCTGATGGTGATCTTACTTTGTGGCGGAGATAAGCACAGCCAGGATCGCGACATTGCAAGAGCGAAGACATTTTGGGCCGATTGGAAACGGAGGCAACCATGAGAAAACTTGTTGGTGCAGTGTCGCACCACGAGCGGGAAGTGGAGGAACTGCGCGAAGATCCCGAGTTTGCAGTGAAATATTTGAAGGCGGCACTCGAGTCTCTCGATGACCCCGAGGATCGTGGCGCTAGTCTGATTATGCTCCGCGCCCTGGCCGAAGCCTACGGCGGACTCGGCGGAGTGGCTGCGAAGGCTGGAATCAGCCGTGAATCTCTCTATCGTTCGCTCTCACCCAAGGGCAATCCGACGCTCAAAACGCTCATTGCGGTTCTGAACACCATGAGCCTGCGCCTTTCCGTCGTGCCGCAACAGAAAATGGCTCGCAAGCGGCCACCGAGGAAGCCTGCGAAAGCCGCACGCGTTCGTACTGCCGCCTGAGGGCGAGCTTCGTGCTCCGGTTTCAAGCCGGTGCAGCGCGATACGCTGTATCGCACGATGTTTTTGAATTAGCATTGCGCTTTTCGCGTCGCGCTACCTGCTCCGAGCATCTATCTTGATGTCATGACTCAAGCCGCTTCGCTTTCTCTCCGCATTCTTGGCAACTCCGATCTGCAACTGACCTCCATCGGCCTGGGCGCATGGGCTATCGGGGGCAGCGACTGGCAATATGCCTGGGGACCGCAGGACGACAACGACTCGATTGCCGCCATCCATCGTGCGCTCGACCTGGGCATCGATTGGATCGATACCGCGGCCGTTTATGGTCTCGGCCACTCCGAGGAAGTCGTGGCGCGCGCTGTGAAATCCGCGCCGCACAAGCCGTACATCTTCACCAAGTGTTCCCGCCGCTGGAATTCCGACGGCTCCATTTACAGCAATCTCGGCGCCGATTCGCTGACGGCGGAACTGCATGATTCACTGCGCAGGCTGGGCGTGGAAACCATCGATCTCTACCAGATCCACTGGCCTGATCCGGAAGATCAGATCGAAGCGGCCTGGGAGACACTCGCGCGCTTCCGTGAGCAGGGCAAGGTGCGCTGGATCGGCGTTTCGAACTTCAATGTCGAGCAGATGAAGCGCATCCAGAAGATCGCGCCGATCACAAGCCTGCAACCGCCGTACTCCATGCTGCGCCGTGCTGCTGAGGAAACCATCCTACCCTTCGCGCATGCCAATGGTATCGGCGTGATCAATTACTCGCCCATGCTCTCAGGCATGCTTGCGGGCAAGATGACGGCGGAGCGCGCGGCTGCGCTACCCGCTGACGATTGGCGGCGCAAAAATGTGGAATTCAGCGAGCCGCGCCTGAACCGCAATCTGCGGTTGGTGGAACTGTTGCGCGAGATAGGCAGGGTCCATGGCGTTCTGCCCGGGGTTGTGGCGGTTGCCTGGACCCTGCACAACCCGGCAATCACCGGCGCCATCGTGGGCGGACGCAGCGCAAAGCAGGTGGAAGAAACGGCGCCCGCGCTCAGCTTCCGGCTCAGCCAGGACGAGTACACACGGATCAACGAATTCATCGCCGCCAACCCGGCATGAAACGAATGCTGGCGCGGTCTTCAGACGTAGCAGGATTGGCGAGGCGCCGGTAACGGATTTTATCTTCACGTCAAAATCAAGAACCCCGGCCGAAGCCGGGGTTCTTTGGTTCGAGGAGGAAACCGGGTTACATCGCGGCAACGAAGTCCGGAACCATGGTGGCCGCGTATTCCTGCAACAACTGCGTCATGCGGGCGGCCATGCCGGTGTACATTGCGGCAGCGCGGAAGGCATTCACGCGAACGCCCTCACTGGCTTGGGTGAATGCATATTGAGCAAGAGCCGTCAGGACGCATACGCGAATCTGCATGGCGTCGCTGTGCAGTGTTTCTACCAGCAGGCGGTCAACACCTTCGCAATGCTTCGCGGCAAAATCCGCCATCTCGAGCATGACCCGCGCGTTCTGATACATCACCCAGAGGCCTTTCGGGCCTTCCATGCGCTGCCATGCATCTTCAGGAGTGGCGCTCAGTCCTTCCTGCCAGAGGAAGTGATCGCTCAGCTCACGCGCGCTCCACTCGGGGCGAAGCTTGGCGAGCAATGCTTCCCATGATTGGGAGTTGCGGCGTTGCACGTTCCTGCGCCAACGCGCGAGATAGAACGCGACCGCAACCACAACCGCAATTTGAAGGACTAACAGCATCAATCGTGATCCCCAAAACGGACATCGGAAACTGAGAATTCAGGTGACCGCGCCCGGAACACTCTTGAATACATTTCTATTAATAGCAGAAAACAGAGTGCTTGCGAGCGCAGAACGGGGTGGCAGGAATACCCCTTTTGGGGGATGAGTTATCGCTCTTTCGGACATTGAGCGAAAGTAACTAGGTCATCTAAATCGCTCAAAATGCTCGGGAAAGCGGCATTTCTGCATGCCAGCCTACTAAAATGAACCTGTGGAGAAATCCACAAGAAGGAGTGAAATCCGAGTGCCGCAACGTACGTTGAGCATCATTAAGCCAGACGCGGTGGGCAAGGGGTTTGCCGGAGCGATTCTGGCCGAGATCAACAAGGCTGGTTTCCGCATCGTCGCCATCAGAAAACAGTCGATTTCAAAACGCGAGGCCGAGGGCTTTTACGCCGTGCATCACGAAAGGCCTTTTTTCGATAGCCTGACTACATTTATGTCGTCCGGTCCGCTGATTCTCATGGTTCTGGAGAAGGACAACGCGATTGCAGACCTGCGCCGGCTGATGGGTGCGACCAATCCCGCAAACGCCGAAGAGGGAACCATCCGCAAAGAATTTGCGAGCTCGATCCAGGAGAACGCGATTCACGGTTCCGACGCCGAAGACACTGCCGCGTTTGAAACCGGCTACTGGTTCGCAGGCTACGAGCTGATTTAGGGCTGACGAAACGGTCGAGCAAACTGAGGAGGGCGGATTTCCTATGGCAGCAACCGACGAACTTGCAACGCTGTTTCTTGAATTCTCGCGGAAGAAACTGCTGAACCAGTATTGGCCGCGGCTGAGGGAATGCGTCGCGCCGCTGACACCTGAGCAGCTGTGGTGGCGGCCCAATCCGGCATCAAATTCGATCGGCAATCTGCTGCTGCATTTGAACGGCAATGTGCGGCAATGGCTGGTGGCATCGTTCAACAAGGATGAAGATAGGCGCGACCGACCGGCGGAATTCGCGGCCACGGAAGGCGCGATCGCGGCGGAGCTGCTGGCCAAGCTGAGCGCTACGCTGGATGCGGCAGCGGCGGTGCTGGATCGGCTCACGGTCGCTGAGCTGCTGGCACCCTACGAGATTCAGGGTTACCACGTGCGCGGGCTCGACGCCGTTTACCAGGTTGTTGAACATTTCGGTTTGCACTACGGACAAATCGCCTACATCACGAAGAGCCTGACGGGACGCGATCTTGGGTTTCACAAGGAGCTGAACAAGAGCGGGCGGGCGTAAAGCAGGCACAACTTCCTCTGCCTTTCTGCCAATCAGCCACGATACCTTCGCGCGCGCCAAGCGTCAAAGCGAGCAACCGTGCCTGCCAATGTGCCGGAAATTCCAAAGAGCGTCATCGGCGCATTGGGCGTGCGTTGGAGAAGCTCCCATGCGAACCGCCATCGCTCTTTTCTGCTTCGCGTCCCTTGCGAGCATCGCATTCGCGCAATCGCCCGCCGAAACACAAGATGTGTCAGTGCACGTACGTACGTTGACGATTGTTTCGGACGATTTGCCCGAGGCTGAGCGGCTGCAAATTGCAGACGCGTACCGGGGCAAGACCTATCCGCTCCTGGAGCTCACTGAACGCGTCCGGCAGAATCTGCGCGATCTTGGTTACGCCGAGGCCCGCGCGGAAATGTCGCACATGGCTGAGTTGCTTACGACGCCTCCAACACAGCCTGTTGACATCTCCTTTCAGGTCAAGGCAGGCAGCAAATACAAGCTCGATACGATCGTCATCGAGGGCAATGCCGCGATGCCGAAGGATCAAATCCTTCAACAATTCCCCATTCACATCGGGGATATTTTCAATGCCACTTTCATCGGCAAGGGCCTGGAAAACCTGAAAAACCTTTATGCGTCGCAAGGCTATATCGACTTTGGCGCAATCCCGAATCTGGCGATGAACGAAGCTCAGCAGACTTTCAGTTTGACCCTCGATATTGACGAGGGCGCCCGCTTTTCATTTGGGCGACTCTTCTTCGATGGAGTGGAACCACACGCAGGCGCCGCCAAGGAACTGCTCGCCGCGTGGAAATCAATCCAGGGCAAAACGTATAATCCTCAACTTCTCGCGGATTGGCTCGCCGTAAATGCCACCTTCGTGCCTGCGGGCGAACGTGTGCTTGGTCGCTGCATCAACGCGCACTCCGATCGGGAAACGCGGAGTGTCGATTTTCAGCTTGACTTTCCCTGAAACTGATCTACGGCCGGCGGGCTGAGGCGATACGCGGAATGCCCTGCAGGTCGGGCGTGAACTCAAATTCAGTGAATCCGGATTGCGCGAGCAGCGCGGCGACGGTCTCCTTTTGGCCGTAGCCGATCTCCAGCACCACAAATCCGCCGGATACAAGCGCATCAAATGCAACTGGGATGAGACGGCGGTAAACGGCCAGGCCGTCATCGCCGGCGAAGAGCGCCTGCGGGGGCTCGAATTCGCGCACTTCGACGGAGAGCGCTTCGCGGTCGCGCTCCGGTACGTAGGGGGGATTTGAGACCACGAGATCGAACTTCTCGGCAGCGACAGGCTCCAGCAGGTCGCCTTGCAAAAACCGGATGCGGTTAGCAACTCCGATGTTTGCTGCGTTGCGGCGCGCGATCTTGAGCGCGGCTTCTGAGATCTCTGTCGCGGTGACCATCGCGGCGGGACACTCATGCGCGAGCGCGATGGCAATGGCGCCGGAACCCGTGCCGACATCGAGAATCCTCGGCGTCGGAAAATCACGCGCCAGTTCGATGGCCTTCTCCACCAGCAGCTCGGTCTCCGGGCGCGGAATCAGCACATCGCGATTCACAGCAATGGGCAGACGGCAAAACTCCGTCTCGCCAGTGATGTATTGGAGCGGCTCGCCGGCGGCGCGACGCTCCACGAGTGCGCGCAGGGCGTTTGCGACATCGGCGGGCGGATTGTCGTCCTGGTGCGCAATGAGCCAGGCCAAATTTGCTCCGGGCGCGTTTTCATGCAGGAGGTGCAGAAGCAGCACCTC
This sequence comes from uncultured Acidobacteriaceae bacterium, assembly GCA_963751285.1. Lineage (GTDB taxonomy): Bacteria > Acidobacteriota > Terriglobia > Terriglobales > Acidobacteriaceae > Telmatobacter. The sequence continues at coordinate 120,616 of CAVVUE010000037.1, forward strand.
GGCATCGCGCCGCGCCTTTTCGGGATGCGGACCCGTCGCAAGCACACGCTCGGCGTGAGCGAGAAGCATGCGATGGGTGGAAACGTTGGCCTGCGTAGTTTGCATCGAACCTGGTTTCAGTTTCCCACATCGTGCGAAATTCCTGTCTTCTTTGCGCGTATGCAGCTGGCTTCCCTCCGCGGCATCCAAATTCCGGCGGTGGTGACGATTTATAATCGACTTGGATGCTCGCTTCCCCGTTGGCGCCGAATTGAATCGGTAGCGCTGATCAACGAGACGGCTCACAAAGAAACAAAGCTTGTTCGCGAGAGCGAATACAGCAACCTTCAGACGCACGTGCTGGCCTCTGTCTGCCGCAGTGCTCAACCCATCCGCGACCGGAACGCGCAGGAATATGCAGCAAATCCGCAGACTTTCCTCAATTCGATGCCGGCTTGTGGCGCTCTTCCTTTTGTGCGCCAACGGGCTCAAAGCCGCGGCGGAAGGCCCGCAAACGACGCCCAGCATTCTGGCGCCGGCTTCAACGCCTGCACATGAAATCTATGGCCTTTCGCTGTTCGTGCTCTTGATCACTGGAGCTATCTTTGCCGTGGTTGCTGGGCTACTGGTTTTTGTCATCATCAGGTTCCGTGAGCGGGAGTCAGACGCACAGCACGAACCCGCACAGATTTACGGCAGTGCTCAGGTTGAGCTGGCGTGGACGGTCATCCCGGTGCTCATCGTGGTGGTTCTGTTCCTCACCACGGCGCGCATCATCTTCGCCATCCAGGATGAGCCGAAACCGGAATCGGCGCTCGACGTAACGGTGATTGGCCACCAGTTCTGGTGGGAGTTCCGCTATCCCAAGCTGAATATCGTGACCGCAAATGAGCTGCACGTCCCCGTGAGCACTTCGCAGCAGCCGGAGCCGACCTATTTGCGATTGCTTTCGGCCGACGTGGATCACAGCTTCTGGGTGCCGCAACTCGGTGGGAAAACCGACCTGATTCCGAATCATCCAAACGAGATGTGGATCGATCCGGAAGAAGCAGGCTTATACGTGGGACAGTGCGCGCAGTTCTGCGGCATCGAGCACGCCAAGATGCTCATCCGGGTGTATGTCGACACACCTCAGCAGTTTGAAGAGTGGGCGAAGAATCAGCAGCAGCCGGCGGTGCAGGATGCGGCCGCTGCCGAAGGCAGACACATCTTTGAAAGCGAAGCCTGCATGAACTGTCACACCATTGAAGGCACCGCTGCGCGTGGAACCTTCGGCCCCGATCTGACGCACCTGATGAGCCGCATGACGATCGCCGCAGGCGCCGCGGCCAACACACCAGGGAACCTGCATGCCTGGATCGAGGACCCGAACACATTCAAACCCGGCGCGCTGATGCCTGCGATGCAACTCAGCGATCAGGAGATCAACGAAGTAGTGGCTTATTTGACCACGCTGCACTAAAGGAAGACTATGGCCGACCAGACCTACCCCATTCCCGGCTCTTTGGACGCAACGCCCTCGCGCGGCGCGGCGCTGCTGGAGTGGCTGCATAGCTGGGTGGTGACCGTCGACCACAAGAAGCTGGGGATCCTGTACGTTGTCTATGCGCTCTTCTTTCTTGTTGTCGCCGGTGTCGAGGCTCTCGCCATCCGCATCCAGCTTGCCGTCCCCAACGCGCACTTTCTTTCGCCGGAACTCTACAACGAGTTCTTCACCATGCACGGCACGACGATGGTCTTCCTGGTGGGCATGCCGATCCTGTTTGGCTTTGCCAATTACCTGGTGCCGTTGATGATTGGCGCGCGCGACATGGCGTTCCCGCGGCTGAATGCATTCAGCTTCTGGATGACGGCGTTTGGCGGGCTGCTGCTGTACTACAGCTTTATCGGCGGTTTCGGCCTTTATGGCATGGGCGCTGCTCCCGATGTGGGGTGGTGGGCTTACGCGCCGCTGACCGCCAAGGCATTCTCGCCCGGGCACGCTACCGATTATTGGGCGCTGGCGCTCATCGTGAGCGGATTCGGCACGCTGGGCACTGCCATCAACATCATTGCGACGATCCTCTCCATGCGCTGCCGCGGCATGACGCTTTTTCGTATGCCACTGTTCGCGTGGCTCATGCTGGTGGTCAGCGGGCTCACGCTGATAACCATCACGCCGCTGACCGCGGCGCAGATCATGCTGGTTATCGATCGCTATCTCGGCGGCCACTTTTTCGATACGCAGGCCGGCGGCTCAGCCGTGGTGTGGATGCACTTCTTCTGGATCTTCGGCCACCCCGAGGTGTACGTGCTGGTGCTGCCTGCATTCGCCATCGCCAACGAGATCATTCCGGTCTTCTCGCGTAAGGCAATCTTTGGCTATCCGGCAATGGTCGCGGCTTCGGTGGGCATTGCCTTCATCAGCCTGACCGTATGGGCGCACCACATGTTCACCGTCGGCATGACCTCGGTGAGCAACGCCTTCTTTGTTCTTTCCACCATGATGGTCGGCATTCCTACGGGCATCAAAATCTTCAACTGGCTGGCAACCATGTGGGGCGGCAGGATCCGTTTTGCCACGCCCATGCTCTTCTGCACAGCATTTCTCTTTCAGTTCCTCATTGCCGGCCTCACCGGCATCATGCTTTCTGTGGCGGCGTGGGATTGGCAATTGCACAACTCCTACTTCGTGATCGCGCACTTCCACTATGTGCTGGTGGGGGCGATCGTTTTCTGCATCTTTGCAGCGATCTACTATTGGTACCCGAAAGTGACCGGCCGCATGTTGAGTGAGAAGCTCGGCAAGTGGCACTTCTGGCTTTTCCTCATCGGCTTTCATGTCACCTTCGACACCATGCACTTCGTTGGGCTTCTCGGCATGCCGCGTTCGATCTATACCTACGAAGCCGACCGCGGATGGGGCACGCTCAACATGGTGGTCTCCATCGGCGGCTTCATCCAGGGAATAGCGGTGCTGATCTTTGTCTGGAACCTGATCGACAGCTATCTTCACGGCGAGAAGGCCGGCAACGATCCGTGGGACGCGTGGACGCTGGAATGGTCCACGCCGTCGCCTCCGCCGCCGTATAACTTCGCCAGTGATCCGGTGGTACGCAGCCGCCGGCCGCTCTGGGACCTGAAGCACCCCAATGATCCCGACTGGAAGTACGAACGATGAGTACGATTCCCATCTTCGCGGATGAAAACTGGCGCATGCCGTCGCGCGGACGCGTGGGCATGTTCTCGCTGATCATCGGCGAGTCGGCGATCTTCACCATCTTTGTCGTCGCGTATGTGTATTACATCGGCCGCAGCACTTATGGACCGGCACCGCAGATTCTCGATTTTCCCATCTTCAACACGATCTGCCTGCTTTCGAGCAGCCTTACGATCTGGCTGGCGGAACATGCCATCGAGCGCGGGCGCATTCGCCTCTTCGGCGCGTGGTGGGCGCTCACCATGGCGCTCGGCATTATTTTTCTGGCCGGTACGGCGTTGGAGTGGAACAAGCTGATTTTCACCGACGGCCTGACCATTCGAAGCAATCTTTTTGGAACCACTTTTTACTCGCTGGTCGGTCTGCATGCCACGCACGTGGTTGTCGGACTCATCATGCTTTCGCTGGTGATGATCTTTACGCTGATTGGCCGCGTGGAGCAGCGGCACACAGAGCGCATCCAGGTGCTCTCGCTCTACTGGCATTTTGTTGACGCGGTTTGGGTGGTGGTCTTCACCGTTGTTTACATCGTGGGAAGGTGATGGCGATGGCGGAATTCGCACAACACGAGAAGGAACACGCTGCGGGGGCAAGTATTCATCTGCCTGCGCCTACAGCGTGGCCCATCGTGCTGGCCTTCGGATGCACGCTGGCTGCCGCGGGCCTGGTGACCAACATGGGGATCAGCGTCCTGGGCGGGGTGCTTGTGCTTGCGGGGTGCATTGGATGGTTTCGCCAGGTGCTGCCGCACGAAAAGCATGAGGAAGTCCCCATCGTGGAGCAGGCGGTCACCATCACCTCTGCGCGCGCTTTGGTGGAGCGCATTCGCCTGAGTCCCGAGCATCGTGCGCGCCTGCCTATCGAAACGTATCCCATCATCAGCGGCATCAAAGGCGGAATTGCCGGCGGTATTGCGATGATTCTGCCGGCACTGCTGTACGGACTGATCGCGCAGCACAGCATCTGGTATCCGGTGAACCTGCTGGGCGGGGCGGGCGTGGCGCATTGGCGCAATCCCACCACGGCCGAAATCGCCGCATTTCATTGGCAGGGACTGCTGGTCGCCATTTTGATCCACTCCGTGACTTGCCTGCTGGTCGGCTTGCTTTACGGCGCCATGCTGCCGATGTTGCCGAGGCATCCCGTCCTGCTCGGCGGCATTCTCGCGCCAGTGTTGTGGACGGGCGTTCTGCATTCGTTCATGGGAATCATCAATCCCGCACTCGATCAGCGCATCGCGTGGGGATGGTTCCTGGTTTCTCAGGTGACCTATGGAGTGGTTGCGGGAATCGTGGTTGCGCGCCAGGACCGTGTTCCCACGGGCCAATCCCTGCCATGGGCCGCGCGGTTGGGGATTGAGGCGCCGGGGCTGATGGAGTCACGACCGGACGTCGGGCCGCCATATGACAACTCGCGCGATCAGGAGAATCACTGATGCGCTTCGCTGCTTCGGTGCTTCTGGCTTGCGGCGCAGCGCTGCTCGGCGGCTGCGGGCATGCGCCGGGCTACCCGCCCAACCCGATTCTGCGCCCCAGCGAGGTCACCGATTTCGCGACGCTTTACAGCCAGAATTGCGCTGCGTGTCATGGAGCGAATGGGCAGAATGGGCCATCGATCGACCTGGCCAATCCCGAATACCAGGCGCTGGTTGGCGACGCCACGCTGCGCAAATGGATTTCGGGCGGGATGCCGGGCACCGAGATGCCGGCCTTTGCGCAGTCACAAGGAGGCATGCTCACGGACGCGCAAGTGAATGCACTGATTGCGGGCATGCGGAGGCAGTGGTCGCGGCCGGATGCGTTCGGCGGAACAGCGCCTCCGGCCTACGCGCAAACTGCGGCGGGCGATCTGCACCGCGGCGAGGCGAGCTACGAGGCGCATTGCGCGATGTGCCACGCGGCGACTCACGAACAAGGCCACGAGCAGGTCACCAGCCCGATGTATCTGGCGCTTGTCGGCGATCAGGCCTTGCGCACCATCATCATCGCCGGGCGGCCCGATATTGGGCAGCCTGATTGGCGCCACGATGGGCCGGGCGGCAAGGCAAATGCGCCGCTCTCCGCGCAGGATGTGGACGACATCGCAACGTATCTTGCGAGCCTGCGGACCATGGGCCAGCAGGTGACAACGGGCACGTCGTCGGCGCAGGCAGCATCTGCCACGCCGGCTGGGAGGTGAAAGAGATGAGTCAGGAAGAGCAGCCATTGGGAGGAGGCGCAACACAGAGCGCTGGCGCGCCGGGTACGGGCGACGCTGCGAGGCACGACGATCCGCGCATCGTTTCGCGCCGCTGGCTGCTGTTCAAGGCGGCCATTGGGCTTAATGGTCTTGTCGGGATTGTGCTCGCTGTGCCCGTGTTCCGCTATCTGCTTGCGCCGTGGAGGAAGGACGCGAGCTACGACTCGTGGGTTTCTCTTGGCTCGATCGACTCATTTCCCGCAGGCGAAACGCGTCTGGCGTTCTACAAGAATCCGTCTGCGAATTCCTGGGACGGGCAAACTGATAACGTCGCCTGCTACGTGCGCAATGCCGGCGGCAATCAATTCCAGGTCTTCGCCATCAACTGCGCGCATCTCGGCTGCCCGGTGCGCTGGTTCCCGCAGTCGCAGCTTTTCATGTGCCCGTGCCACGGCGGCGTGTATTATGCTGACGGATCGCGCGCCGCGGGACCGCCGGAGCGCGGCCTCTTCACTTACAACTGGAAGGTCGATTCCGGCGAACTGCACATCGATGCCGGCCAGATGCCGACGCTCTCAAACACGGCGAAGCTGGTGAAGATTTCGCTCGGCCCGGGAGATGGTTCATGCCAGGGATGACCGGTACAGCGAAGCGCGTCTACGCGTGGTTCGAGCAGCGATTGCAGCTCGAGGGTCCGGTGAAAGACGCGGCCCTTCATCCCGTTCCGCGCAGCACCGCGAGCTGGTGGTACGTCTTCGGCAGCGCAGCTTTTACGCTGTTGCTTTTGCAGATCGTTACCGGCGTCTTGCTGGCGCTGGTCTATGTGCCTTCGGCGGGCGAGGCATGGAGCAGCCTGAACGTTCTCAATCACCAGATTCCTCTCGGATGGTTTCTGCGCGCCCTGCACGGCTGGGGATCGAACTTCATGGTCGCCATTGTTCTGATTCACATGGCACAGGTGTTTCTGTTCGGCGCGTACAAATTTCCGCGCGAGCTCACGTGGATTCTCGGCGTTTTTCTGTTGCTGATGACGCTGGGCATGGCCTTCACGGGCCAGGTGCTGCGCTTCGACCAGGATGCCTACTGGGGTTTGGGAATTGGCGCATCCATCCTGAGCCGCGTGCCCTTCATCGGCGGCGGGCTGGTGCATCTGCTGCTCGGCGGTCCCATCATTGCCGGGGCCACGTTATCGCGTTTCTTCGCGCTCCACGTCTTCATCATTCCTGGTGCGCTGCTGGTTTTCGCGCTGCTGCACATCTGGATGGTGCTCAAGCTGGGAATCAACGACTGGCCGATGCCGGGCCGGCTCGTACGTCGCGCGACTTACATGGAGGAATACAACCGGCTGGCCCACGAAGACGGCATTCCTTTTATCCCCGGCGCGTTCTGGAAGGATCTCGCTTTCTCCGGCGCAATTCTTGCCGCGGTAGCGGTGTGCGCGTTTGTCCTGGGGCCGTTCGGGCCGAGCGGCCAGCCCGATCCTTCGATCATTCAAACCGTCCCGAAGCCGGACTTCTTCTTCCTGTGGATCTACACGGTGCTCTCGTATCTTCCGCCGGAGATGGAGACGCCGTTCATTCTGATTGCGCCGCTGATCGGGATCGCCATTCTGCTGGCGATTCCCTTCTGGGCGGGCGAAGGTGAGAAGAGCTGGCATCGAAGGCCGGTGGCCGTGCTTGCCGTTTCCACGATCGCGATTTGCTTTGCGGTATTGACGCAGTTGGGCACCAGTACGCCATGGAGCCCGCACATGAGCGCCTGGAGCGGCGATCCGATTCCGGTTCGCTACTTGCAAACCGCGACTCCGCTGGTCCGGCAGGGCGCCGTTGTCTTCCAGGCCAAGCAGTGCCGCAACTGTCACTCCATTGGAGGAGCGGGCGGCGAGCGCGGTCCGGCGCTTGACGATGTGGCAACGCGGATGACGCTCGACCAGATGCGCTTCAAGGTGGTGAGCGGCGGCGGCAACATGCCGGCCTACGGCAAGAACCTCTCAGCGGCGGAGATTGAAGCATTGGTCAGCTTTCTGGAAACGCTGCATCCAGCCAACGAGCCGCCCGCCTACGACGCTTCGCGGCGAGCTGTGGACGAATCGCAGTCTCAACCGAATGCCGGCGCGCCTGCCACGAATCCGGCGGCAAATCGCGGCACGAATCCATGATCGATACCACGACAGTCGCGGATCTTTTCACCGATTGGGACATTCCCTGGATCGTGACGTGTGAGCTCGCCGTGATCACCGTCGTCTACGTGCGCGGCTGGAGGCGTATCCACCGCACGCGGCCGACGCAGTTTCCGGCGTGGCGGATGGCGGCGTTTCTTGGCGGCATCGCGGCGCTCTTTGTGGCCGTCGCGTCGCCACTCGATACCTTCAGCGAATCGCTGCTCTTCATGCACATGGCGCAGCACTTTGTACTCATGTCGGTCGCGCCGCCGCTCATCGTATTGGGTGCTCCAGTGGTTCCTATGCTGCGCGGACTGCCCAGATGGTTTATCCGCGTGCTGCGGCCGCTCTTTGTCACGCGCATTTTTCACGCTGCGGGCCGCTTTCTTACGCGCCCGCGCGTCGCGTGGCTGGCCATGAATGCCGCCTACCTTGGCTGGCACGTTCCGCGCGCCTACGAGTTCGCACTCTCATCAGAGAACTGGCACAACTTCGAGCACGCCTGCTTTTTCTTCACCAACCTGATGTTCTGGTGGCCGGTCATCCGGCCATGGCCGACCCGATTGGCGCAATCGCGCTGGATGCTGATTCCGTATCTGCTGCTCGCCGACGTGGTCAACACCGGAGTATCGGCGTTTCTTTGCTTTTCGGGCCGGCTGTTGTACCCGAGCTATGGCGTGGTTCCGCGCCCCTTTGGATTCGGCGCACTCGACGATCAGGTTGCCGCCGGAGCTTTCATGTGGGTGTGTGGCTCGATGGTGTACCTGATTCCCGCGGTGGCGATCGTCGCCCATCTTCTATCGCCACGCGCAGGCGCGCCGCGCCGGATCGGGTCCTTCCACGAGAACAAAGCTTAACCATCAGATAAACGCGAGTCAGAAGGGGTAGCGCTCGACCTCGATGCAATGGCGGGCTGCGACGCGGCTCAACTTGATCGAATCCGCAGGAGCGACACGCGCCAGCCGCCGCAAAATCGCCAATTGGGTTCGCAACTCGTCACCTTCGCCGCAGGCTGCGAGCACTCGCCGGGCCGCGTGCTCGGCCAGACTCATGGCATCGTCCGCCAGCAGGCCGGTGATCGCCGCAGCGGCTTCGGCCGTATTGCGTCCCGCGCCAACGATCTTGCGCGCGCGCAGCAGAGCCGACTCCAGCGCAAAGACGTGAATGATCATATCGGCCAGATCAGCCATGATCTCCTGCTGCTCTTCGAGGGCAGTCATGAAGCGCTGACTGGCGACGCCAGCAGCAAAGAGCGCAATCTTTTTGATCGCGGCCAACACTGCGGCCTCACTGGCCAGCGGCTCGCTTGCACTTGAATCGCCGTCAAGCGAGGGCGGCGCGGTGACTTCGTCCATCACGCGCTTGATGGCGTTGAGCAGCGGCAGCTTTCCTGTCATGGCCTGCTTCATGAGCCATCCGGTGATGATGAGGCGGTTGATCTCGTTGGTGCCTTCGAAGATGCGGTTAATGCGCGCATCGCGGTAGTAGCGCTCCGCCGGATACTCCTCGACGTAGCCGTATCCGCCCATGGTCGCGATTAACTCGTCCGCCGCCAGCCAGAGCATCTCTGAACCGTAGACCTTCAAAATGGAGCATTCGACCGCATACTGCTCCACACTGCGCGGAGCATCCATGTTCTGCGCCGTGCCAGTCTCCGCAAGTTTTGCATCGATGAGTCCCGCCGTCCGGTAGGCCATGCTTTCGGCGGCGTAGAGCCGGGCCGCTGTTGACGAAATCTTGCGCTGGATCAGGCCAAACTCGGCAATCGACTTGCCGAACGCACGCCGCTCTTTGGCGTAGCGGATCATTGCAGCGAGTACCTGCCGCGCCCCGCCGATGCATGCGACTCCCAGCTTGAGGCGCCCAACGTTCAGCACGTTAAAAGCGATGTGGTGCCCCTTGCCCGCCTCGCCCAACAGATTCTCTTTGGGGATTCTGCAATCCGCGAGGACAAGCGGGCAGGTGGACGACCCGCGAATTCCCAGCTTGTGTTCTTCGGCGCCGGACGTCAGGCCTGGCGTGCCATGCTCGATCAGGAACGCGGAGAATTTTTCTCCATCGATCTTGGCGAAGACGGTGTAAAGCGCCGCAATGCCGCCATTGGTGAGCCACTGCTTTTCGCCGTTCAGGATGTACTGTGAGCCGTCGGGCGAAAGCGTTGCACGCGTGCGGATGTTCATGGCGTCGGAACCAGAGCTGGCCTCGGACAATCCGTATGCGCCGATGCATTCGCAAGTTGCCAGTTTGGGCAGGTAGCGGCGCTTCTGTTCCTCGGTGCCGTACCACACCAGCGGCAGCGTGGCGATGCCGACGTGCGCGCCAAAGGCAGTGGAAAAACTGGCCAGCACCGAGATGTGGTCAGTGATCACCGTCGAGCTCACCTTGTCCATTCCCAGGCCGCCATACTCCTCGGGAATGTCGACCGCGGTGAAGCCCAACTCAGCTGCCTTGCGCAACAGCGCCTGCATCGCGCCCGGTCCTTTGGCCTCGATCGCTGCCGCACGCGGCAAGATCTCTTCGCGAGCGAACTGCTCCGCCGTAGCCGCGATCTGCCGTTGCTCTTCGCTCAGATCTTCGGGAGTAAAGATCTCCTCCGGCTGGCGTGACTCGAGCAAAAAGCTGCCGCCCGCAGCGGCAGTGGGGGATGCGGTGGTGGGATGCATCGGCGTGGGTGGCCTCCTGTCTTCCTGGACGCCTCAGGCCAACCTTACGATACGCCCCGGAACTGCCGCAATCGCCAAAGGATGTGTTTTCTTTGAATTTCGCAAGCCGCTGCGGCCGGCGCACCAACCACGGCACACGCCGGTTCCCGCGCGACAGCCATTGCATGCCAAAGAGACGGGCCAATTACCGCGTCGACTCGAACAGGAACCAGGCCCGGCGCTCAGCTTCGTCTATCCACACTTCGATCAGGCTGGTCGTAGCGTAGTCATTGGCCTTGGAGGCTACTTCGTGGGCCGTGCGCAGGCTTTCAACCAGCGCGCGATTGTCGCCGTGCAGTTCGAGCAGCATGTCCCGCGCCGGCACAAACTCCTGGTCGTTGTCGCTGATGCGCTGCAGCCGTGCGATGTGGCCGATAGAGCGAATCGTTTGCCCGCCAATCTTGCGCACGCGCTCGGCAATTTCGTCGCTGATTTTGAAGATCTGGTCAGCGTGCTCGTCGAGCAGCAGGTGATAGTCGCGGAAGTGTGCTCCGCTCATGTGCCAGTGAAAGTTCTTGGTCTTGAGATAAAGTGCGAATACGTCGGCAAGAAGCGCGTTCAGAACGCTGGAAAGGTCCTTGATCTGTTCCGGAGCAAAACCATCCGGATTGCTGACCTTCACTGCTTTCGAAGTCTGGCTGGTATGGGTCGACATCGAACATCTCCTTTGCTTTGATTGGGCCCGCATCGGGCAATCAGTTCGCGGGATCTGTGTTACACGGGTTTTGATGCCGCGCTGAACTGACTCGTTCGCCGAAACAATGCTGTGGAAAGCGGAAGTTGCTGGAGATTTCACATTGCGACAAAACGGGCGCCCGATGGAGGGCGCCCGCTTTGTTTCTGGCTCTGTTTATGGCGTTCTATATTTGCAGCAATAAGCTCTATACCTTCACTGCCGGATGCGCCGCGTAGTGCAGCAGGACGGCGACGGCGCAGCTTGTGAGCCTCGTCTCGGCCGAATCCGCGCGGCTGGTGAGGATGGTCGGCACCCGCGCGCCGAGCACGATGCCGGCCAGTTGCGCGCCGCCCAGGTACTCAAGCTGCTTGGCCAGCATGTTGCCGCTCTCGAGATCGGGAACCACGAGAATGTCGGCCTGTCCGGTCACCGGCGAGACCAGCTTCTTGATCTGGGCGGCCTTCGCGCTTACCGCGGTGTCAAAAGCCAGCGGCCCGTCGAGAATACCGCCTGTGATCTGTCCACGGTCGGCCATCTTGCAAAGTGCGGCGGCGTCGAGGGTGGACTTGATCTTGGGATTCACGGTCTCGACCGCCGAAAGCAGGGCGACTTTGGGCTCGGGAATGCCCAGCGCGTGTGCTAGATCGATGGCGTTTTGGACAATGTGAATTTTGTCTTCGAGCTCGGGCGTAATGTTGATGGCCGCGTCGGTAATGAGCAGCGTACGCGCGTAGGCGGGCGTATCCATGATGAACACGTGCGAGATGCGGCGCGCCGTGCGCAGGCCGGTATCGCGCTGCATGGCCGGCTTCAACAGCTCATCGGTGTGCAGGCTGCCCTTCATGAGGGCCTGGGCGCCGCCGGAACGGCAGATCGCGACAGCTGCTTCGGCGGCTTGCGCCTCGGTGTCAGCGTCGATGATCGGAAAGCAGCTAATGTCCACGCCAATCTTTGCGGCAAGGGCTTTCATGGCCTTTTCGGGACCGATCAAAGTCGGCTCGATAAGCCTGGCGGCAGCAGCTTCGACGGCTCCGCTCATGGCCACATCGGTCATGGGCCATACCACGGCAGTGGTGATCGCCGGCAGATTCTTGCAGCGCGCGATGAATTTGTGAAACACGTGGTAGTCAGGCGGATGGCCGACAAGTGGATCAACAGCAACGGCTTCAGCCAAGGTGGCAAGATCGCTCATGAATCATTTCTCCCCACCCAGCAGAGCGAGAGCTCGCCGGGACTGTCCAGACTATTGTCGCGTGGGAGCAGCGAAGCGCCTGTGCGATAGGTCACACTTCGGGCTGACATCTCGCATGGTGAAATCGGCTGCGGACGGCCGTTCGTTGCGGCGTCAGTTTTCCCAAGCCTTGTGGCAACAGTCAGCTTGACGCCGAGTGTTCCATCTGTCACATTATCCATGTGACACCTCTGCGGTTCCAGCTCAAGGCCGGCGAGCCCATCATCGACCAGGTAATTTTCGCGGCGAAGAAGGCATTCATCAGCGGCGAGCTTCTGCCCGGGGAGCCGTTTCCGTCGGTCCGCGCGCTGGCCTCCGACCTGAAAATCCATCCCAACACCGCGCACAAGGCGATCCAGTATCTCATCCAGGACCGGTGGCTCGACGTGCGGCAGGGAATCGGAACCGTAGTTGCCAGAAGGCCGGAGCCACGGCGTGGTGACCGCAAGCGGTTGCTGCAACAGGAGGTCGAGCACATCGTGGTCGAGGCCATCCGCGTGGAGCTGGAATTGCCCGAACTGCTCGAAGCGATCGAAGAACAATGGGCAAAGATCGAAAAGCCGCAGGAGGCGGCGCTTGGATGATCCGCATTGAAGATTTATGGAAGAGCTTCGGCCGGCACGATGCACTGCGAGGGATCAGCATGCACGTCACGGAAGGCAGTGCCTATGCCTTGATCGGCGCCAACGGAGCGGGCAAAACCACAACCATGAAGATCCTGATGAACATCATGGAGCCCACGCGCGGCTGCGCCACCGTGCTGGGCGTTGACTCGCGCCGGATCTCACCACGCGAACTCAGCCAGATCGGCTACGTTTCAGAAAATCAGGAATTGCCGGAGCGGTTGACGGTGGACGAGTACTTCGCTTACCTGCGGCCCTTCTATGCGCGATGGGACCGCGATCTTGAAGCGTTACTGCGCGGGCAACTGCGGCTGCCCGGCGGCCGCAAGATCGGCGCGCTCTCGCATGGCATGCGGATGAAAATGACACTCGCCTGCGCGCTGCCGTTTCGCCCACGGCTACTCGTGCTCGATGAACCATTCAGCGGCCTCGACCCGCTGGTGCGCGACGAATTCATGGACGGAATCCTCGGCCAGGCCGGCGAAACGACCATTCTCATCTCCACGCACGAGCTCGGGGAGATTGAGGGCGTGGCGACGCATGTTGCCTTTATTGAGGAGGGTCGCCTGCTCTTTGACGAGCCCATGGACGACCTTCGCGCCCGGTTCCGCGCCGTGCGCATCACTTTCGAGAAGCCGGCGCGTCTGCCCGCCGTGCTGCCCGATGATTGGTTGCGCGTTTCCACCGACGGCAACGTCCTCGAGTTCATCGACTCGCGTTTTAAAGATGGCGATTCTCAGGGGCGGTTGCAATCGCAGTTCAACGGCATTCGCAGAATCGATGTGGAGCCGGTAGCGCTGCGAACCGTCTTCACGTCGCTGGCCCGCGCCGTGAGAGATCGGGCGGCCTAAACAAAGGAATTCAATGATGATCTGGCACATATTCAAGAAGGATTGGCATCTGCTGCGGCTTTTCGGGCTTGCGGTTGCGGCTTTGCCGTTTGCCATCGCGGTTGTTCACTTCAAGATGGGGCACCAGTTTGAAGAAAACGACGCGCTCTCATCGCTGCTGCTTCTGCTTGAGCTGATGCTGTACTTCGGCGTGGCCATGCTCACCGCGGTGCTCGTTCATCTCGACGGCCTGGTGAGCGTGAGGCAGGACTGGCTTGTCCGCCCCGTCCGGCGGCGTGATCTGCTCGCGGCCAAGCTGCTTTTTCTTCTGCTCGTCGCGCAACTTCCGCTCTTCCTTGCCAACCTCGCCGGCGGACTGATTGACGGATTCACATTCTCGGCATGCTTTTCATCGGCATTGCAAGAAAATCTCTACTTCCTGCTCGGCTTCACACTGCCCATACTCGCGTTTGTGTCACTCACCAGGAACCTGACCGAAGCGCTGGGCGGCGCGTTTGCCCTATTCATCGGAGTCATTGGACTTGAGTTTGTGATCGCGGCCTGGAACGGAGGGAACCCGCTGGGGCCTACGGCGGAAACCGGCGTCGCCTGGATCCCACAGACCGAACGGCTCTTGATCTACCTAGCGGCTGCAGTTGCGATTCTCGGCCTGCAGTACTTTCGGCGCGATGCCCGCGTCTCGCGCTACGTTCTTGGCGCAGCCGTCGTGCTTTGCCTGATCACCCAGGCGCTTCCGTGGCGTTCCGCCTACCGCTTGCAGAAGTTGCTTTCTCGGGCGCCGTCAACAAGTGCGGCCATCGCCATTCAATTTGATCCCGCGCGGGGCAGCTTCCACTCGCCGGTCTCTTCGGATCCAGACCCGCGAGCCAGAGTGCAGATGGGCACAACCAGTTTACGGGCGCCGGAAGAGTCTGCCGAGATCGAGATTCCTCTAGCGGTCAGCGGCCTTCCCAGCGGGGCAATTCTGAAAGTCGACCGCGCCGAGATTCATCTTGTCGATGCCAACGGCAGGGAGGGCAAGTCCATCAGCCCGGCAGGCGAAGCCGGTGGATTCGAAGTATCGAATGAGCCCGCGGTCCAGGGGCCCGTGACCTCTTACGAGCCGCTTCACGTTCGCGCCAGAATCTTCAGCCAGTTGAAGTCCGCTCCCGTTGCGCTGCAAGTGGATTACTCGGCGACCGTGTTGAGGCTCGTGTCCACAAGTACGCTACCGGCGCTTGATGCAGATCAGCGCCTGCCAAACGTCGGCTGGTGCAAGACGAAGCTGAACGACAGCCGGACTGAGATCGAGGTTCGCTGCCTGGCGGCTGGTTCGGAGCCGGAATGCGGCACCATTTTGCTGGCGAACCCCGCAACCGGGGCTCACAATCCCGTCATTCACGGGTGCCTCGACGACTACTCTCCGTACTTTGGCCGGTACAAACCGCCCGACACCATCATGCGCGAGGGTACCAACCTCTACTTCCGCGATTCGGCGGGCTTGGTACGCTACCCGGTTGATGGATCGCAGATTGGAAGCGCACAGGTACTCATCAAGAGCTATGCCGCAGTCGATCACTTGACCACGCGCCTGGTCGTCCCGTCAATTCGCCTGGCCGACTGGTCCGCTCACTGATTGCTGAGCCATCGGGAACGGCGGGTCTGACCTTCCGCAAACGCGGCAACCAGGTTCAGGGCTACCCGTTTTTGCCCTGATAAGGCGGCCGATGGCGCGATTTTGAGGTCATGGGAAAGGCGTATGCCCTCATGGATTGACCGCGATGAATCACCCCGCAGAATCGTTGACTGGCAAGGAAAATCCAGCCTATACTCTCTCCACCGGGCCTTCCCCTCCCCAGCTACCGGCGGTCGGCGGTGTCACCTTGACGCCGCGTTCGAATTGACAGGAGGATCCGTGTATAAACCCCTTACAGTTGCGTTGTGTGCAGTGCTCCTCTGCGGAGTTTCAGCCCCAAAATCTTCAGCCCAGATAGGCCAGCTCGGCAATGTTCTTAACGGAAAGCAAAAAAAGTCGGCCGATGCGCCGGCCGATCTGAGCACCGTGGATAAAGACAAGATTGCCAGGGTCGAACAGATGCCCGAGGTGCAGGACGAGATCCAGCAACAGTGGGACGCCCTGCGCAGGAGCGACATGCAGCTCGCATACGGCATCAATCTCACCGAAAACCTGGGCGTGTCGCAGGACAGCGTTTCGGCTGATGCGTTTGATCGGCAGCGCCTGTACAGCAATCCGGTGGTGCAGAGCTACGTCAACGAGTTTGGCCAGCGGCTGGTTCCCAAGGGCTCGCCCAACCTGTACACGTTCCGGGTGCTCTACGATCCCATTCCCAAGGCGCTCACGCTGTCGACGGGAACCATTTACATCTCCACCGGGCTGCTTTCGATGCTCAACAGCGAATCGGAGCTGGCTTATGCACTGGGGCACGAAATTGCCCACGTTGAGCTGCGCCAGGCCTACCTGCGCATCCGCGACAAGAACGTGGAAGTCGAGCTGGCAAAGGAGAAAGCGGAGAAGGAAAAGATGATCACCGACGTCAGCTCGCTGGTGATGGGAGCCGGATTAGGCGGCGCCATGATTCCGTTTCGGCTGGGCGGCTCGCTCCTGGGCGGCAGCGCCGGCTTGGCGACCGGAATGGAAGTCGGCCACTACTTCATTCATCCCCAGA
Organism: uncultured Acidobacteriaceae bacterium; assembly: GCA_963751285.1. Classification (GTDB taxonomy): domain Bacteria; phylum Acidobacteriota; class Terriglobia; order Terriglobales; family Acidobacteriaceae; genus Telmatobacter. The sequence goes on from CAVVUE010000037.1 coordinate 136,882, forward strand.
TCGAGCCTGTGCTATGGGCGTCGAAAGAAGAGGATGATGCCGATGAACTGGCGACCAAGTACATGATTGAGCAAGGCTATGATCCGCGCCAGGCTCAGCGCTTTTTTGACTCACTCAATCAAATGACCACCGTCGATTCCCGCATGGGGCTGGGTTTCATGGGCAGCGCGCCGCGAATCAAGGAGCGCGAAGCTCGCCTGCAACAGCTACTGAGCGGCGAGCTTAAGGCGGAAATCGAAATGAAGAGCAAGGGAAACGGATTCAAGTCCGACGGTTCCGATTTCGCGCCCATGATCTCCTCTGTCAAGCGCGACAACGGAATTCTCTCGATGGACTACGACCTTTTTGCGGTGGCCAAAAGGAATCTTGAAGGCGCCGTGCAGGATCGGCCCGATGATGCCTATGCTCACTTTTACCTGGCCAAGCTGGAACGGCTGACGGCGCGCACACCCGACGAGAGGCAGAACGCGCTCAATCACCTGACTACGGCGCTCCGGCTGGATGCGGATCGTGGCGCAATCCCCGCAGCGCACCTGGAGTATGCCGTCGCGCTCATGGAGGAGAATCCAACGAACCACGACCAGGTTGCAGGCGAGCTGAAGGCTTATGTCGCGCTCTCTGAGCGCGACCACGTCGCGGTGCCTGCCAACATGCCGCTCATCTACGACTATTTGAGCGGATCCGGAGACACGAAGTGGTATCTGCCGCCGCAGTGGTATGGTGCGCAGTTAACGAGCAATCCAGGCTTTACCACGACCGCGCCGGAAGCGGTGATCGAGAAGGCGACGATGCTGTCGCCGACGACGGCGCAACCCAACGCGCCGGCAATGGCCAACGCAACCGCGCCGGCGAATCGCGCGAAGGTCAAGCCCGTTGCGGCACATACGAAGAAGGAAGCCGCCAACTAGGCTGCAGGCCCGCTCCTTGTGCCCCATCCAGGTACGGATTGGGTGGGGTGCACGATTTTCGTCCCTGTCTCGCACAGGATTGGCTCATCGAATTGCGTTACCCTGAGTTTCGATGGGCCACATCCGCATCCTTCCCGATCAGGTTGCCAACCAGATCGCTGCCGGCGAGGTCGTCGACCGCCCCGCCTCGGTGGTGAAGGAACTGCTGGAGAACGCTCTCGACGCCGGAGCCATGCGCATTCGCGTCGAAGTCGAGGGCGGGGGCCGGAAGCTGATTCGCGTCGCCGACGACGGCCACGGAATGAATCGCGACGATGCGCTGCTGGCCTTCGAACGCCACGCCACATCGAAACTTCGCACCGCCGACGATCTGCTTTCGATTGCCACCCTGGGATTCCGCGGCGAGGCGCTGCCTTCGATCGCTTCCGTCGCACGCGTGATGCTGGAGACATCCACGGGCGAAGAGGGTGCCGGCACGCGCCTGGAGATTGCCGGCGGCAAGATTCATCGGGTTGAAGACGCCGCTTTGCCGCGTGGATCGACGATTGCCGTCGCCGATCTGTTCTTCAATACGCCGGCGCGGCGCAAATTTCTGCGCGCCGAAGCCACTGAGCTCGCACATGTCACAGCGCTGGTCACGCATTATGCGCTCGCCCATCCGGAAACGCACTTCGAACTTCTATCGGCCAGCCACACGATCGTTTCAGCCCCGCCCGTAACGCGCACCGCCGAGCGCATCTACCAGATTTTCGGCAAGGAGACACTGGCGCAACTGCTGCCCGTCGCCGCCGAGGCGCCATTCGAACATGCAGGCCTGCCCGAGCCGCCGCCGTGGAGGAAGGACCCTGATCAGCCGTCGCGCAAGCCCGGCACTGTGCGCGTCTCCGGTTTCTACTCCAAGCCGGAGCTGCAAAAACTGAATCGCAATTCAATCTACATCTTCGTGAACAAGCGTCTCATTCGTGACCGGCTCCTTCTGCATGCGATCACTGAGGCCTATCGCAACGTCATTCCGCCCACGAGCTTCCCCGTCGTGCTTCTTTTCCTGGAGATGCCGCCTGAAGAGGTCGACGTCAACGTGCATCCTGCCAAAACCGAAGTGCGGTTCCGCCAGCAGAGCCTCGTCCATGACTTTGTCCGCGACAGCTTGCGCACAGCTCTGATCAAGGCGCGGCCCGCGGCTGGCTTTCTGGCCGCCCTGGATTCGCAGCCCTCGGCAAGCCCATCTCTGATGCCGCCAGCCGCTTCGCCGCTCCCTGGCGCGCCCGGCAGCGCGCGGGACTCAATGCAATCGGACGGCGTGCCACCTCCGGACTCTGATCCTGGTGCGTTCGCTGCCGTACAGGTCGACGGCGAACCATTCCGCCTGACTCCCCGACAGCCTTCTCCAGTTCCCGGGAGCTTGCCTTTCGCTGCGCGAGCGGTTCCCGGCGGCCAGCCTTTGAACGCGGGTTCCTTTGACCGGGAGCAATGGGGCGAGGCAGCAAAGGCCCTGTTCACGCCGCCGGCGATTCCCGATGCCGGAGCATGCAGCCCAACTCTCAATGGTGCAGCAGGTTACGCCGACGGTTCGGGTGCGGCAGCGGCGCAGGTCGAGGCGGAACAGGCGGCGGCCAATCTGAATCGCCTGGGATCTCTAAAACCGCTTGGGCAGTTGCGCGAGTCGTTCATTCTGGCGGCCGGCGACGATGGGCTGTGGATCATCGACCAGCACGTTGCACATGAACGTGTTCTTTTTGAAAAGATCCTGCAAGATCGCCAAGTGGAAAAGGTGCAGCGCCAGCGCATGCTGATGCCCTTGCTGGTAGAGCTGAAGCCTGAACAAATGGTGGTCTTTGCACGCATCGCCCGGGAGCTGGAACAAAGTGGCTTTGAGGTGGAACCCTTTGGGCCACAAACACTTGCAGTGAAGGCAGCCCCGGTGGGGCTGGCCGGCGCTGAACTCGAGCGAATGTTGAGCGAGGTCATCGAGCAGACTGCGGAAGATTCTGAAGAACCCTTTCGAAATGAGGAGCTTACGAAGCTTCGCACCCGTATTGCTGCATCCATCGCCTGCCATTCAGCGATAAAGGTGAATACCCCTCTTGATCCAAAACGTATAGAATGGTTATTGTTAGAGCTGGCGAAGACCAGCCACCCAACCAGTTGCCCGCACGGACGTCCAATTGCTTTGTTGTATTCTTGGAAGGAGATCCAGCGGGCCTTTCAAAGGATTTAGAGGACTTGGAAGGTGGCCCGCCCCGCTCTCAGGAGTGAGGGTTGCACGGAGTGATTGCCAACCTGGAAGCGAGGTTTCTTTGACAGCGGAACAATTGGAAGCATCACGCTCCGAAAGGATGCGCCTGAACGGAAATCGGGCACTTACCCTCGAAGACGCCCGAATCTGGCTCGAGGAGACGGGGCTCTGCCTTTTCCTCCCGCGGCGGCAGTTTTCTGCGTTTATTGCGCCATCATTTGTTGAAGCCGTTGCAGGTGAGCGAAATTCCGCTCCCGGAGCCAAAACTGTCGCACTGGCTGAAGAGCTGCTGATCCGCCTCGAAACGGACGGCGTAGCAGTGCGCCTGAACCTGCTTGGCCAGCCGGGCGAGCAGCCTGATTTCGTCGTGGCCGGATGGGTTTTGCCCTACGTGTACGCTCTTCGCGGTGATCGCGATTGGCGGCGGAGCCCGCAATTGACCGGCTCGCGACAGGTTTCGCCTCTCGCCATCCAGGCGTACAAGGTTCTAGAAGGCGGCGACGCCACAATCTCTCAACTGCGGCATACGCTGGGCCGCGAGGTCTCGGAGTCTGCGGTTCTACGTGCCATCACCGAACTCTGGCAGCAGCTTCGCATCATCCCCGTGGTCTCGGCTCCGGGCAAGCCCGCTCAGTGGCAGCTTCTGCGGCTGCGCTTCCAAAAGGCCATTGCCGAGGGCGCTTCCACTTCGCAGGTCACCGCAATCTCTGTGCTCGCCTCCATTTACCTGCAGGCCGTAATCGCCGCCAGCATGGAAGAAGTGGAATTGTTCCTCGCCCCATTGACCGCGCGCAGCAAGGTCCGCGAAGTGCTTCGCGGATTGGTGGCCACGCGGCAGGTACACACCATTTCATTCGGGCACGCCCCACACTTCTACGTGGCTGGAACGCTTCCCGAGTTCGCGCCGCCTCCAACGGTCTACGCGAGCTCCTCCATGCCCGCCTCCAATTACTTCCTGCGTTCCTATGAACGCGAGGATGTGCCGCGGGAGCAGGTAACGCGGACGTCAATTGCCACTTCTGCTCCTGTCCGTATGGAAAAGCCCGCGGAAACTTCGCAACTTCGCAAGGCCGACGCAGACGTTGATACCAAAGAGGAGCCGGGAGTGACTCGGCCACCTTTGAACCGTCAACCTGCTCGCTCGCACATCCACAAGCCGGGCCAAAGCTCCACGGGCGCCCGCGTGGCCCGTCATGCAGGCCGCAATGTTCGCGGAGCCACACGTTCCAGCGCGGCGCGCGCCAAAGGCAGCTCGCGCCATGGCCATGCAGCACGTTGGGCGCAGGGAGCGGCCAAGAACGGCCATGACAAGCGCGGTGCGGGCCGTATCCATGCGAACGGCAATGGCCACTCCAATGGTTCAGCAAAAATGCGGACGAACAAGCCCGCTGCATCGAGAAGTTTGCGCAACGGCTACGCGAGCGCGGGCAAAGCAACCGCAAAGCCAGTTTCCCGCCGCCCCGGCGTATCTCGCAAGGATGTGCGCGGCGAAAAGCTTGGCGCGCGCGGCAACCGCAAGCCCGCGTTGACAGCTTCAGCGAAGTCAGGCAACCGGGGGCGCTACGGATTTACCGCTCCATCGAGGCGGAGTTCAAAGAAACGCGGATGAGCGGGAACGAGAACCGCATTGCTACCTCAGAACCGGGCCGCCGAATGATTGTCGCCATTGATGGCCCGGCCGGCGCCGGAAAAAGTACCATCGCCCGCCACCTGGCGCGGTATTTCGGCCTGCTGAATCTTGAAACGGGCGCAATGTATCGCGCTTTCGCGCTGAAGGCGTTGCGCGCAGAGATTCCCTTGGATGACGGCAGCGCCCTCGAGGCCCTTACCCACGAAACTTCCATCCAGTTTGAATCGGGCGAGGAGGAGAATCGCGTCCTGCTGGATGGCGAGGACGTAAGCGGGCTCATCCGCAACCCAACTGTGACTGAAGCGGCGTCAAGGGTGAGCATTTTTCCCGCGGTGCGTGCCTGGATGGTCCGCCTGCAGCAGCAGCTTGCAGCGCAGGGCGGCGTCGTAATGGAGGGCCGCGACATCGGCACGGTCGTTTTCCCGCATGCCGAGGTGAAGATCTTCCTCGATGCCGCGCCCGAAGTAAGGGGCCAGCGCCGCTACGATCAGCTCGGCGAGAAAGACCGCTCGTCCGTCACTCCGCCGGAAGAGGTGATCCGCGATCTGCGCGCCCGCGACGAGCGGGACCGCAATCGAGCCGATTCACCGCTCAAGCCCGCGCCCGATGCGGTTCTTCTGGATTCCACGAACATGACGCTGGACGAAGCCGTTGCCGCGGCTGAGGCCATTGTGGGCGAGAAGCTGGGCCTACCTGCAGCGAAAGCATAGTTGGCCCGGGCGGGGCGACTGCGGCCTCCGTCAACCTCAGATCGTCGCATACCGCCATCAGTGCGGCCTCACTTCAATGTTCGAAACCCAAAAAGACGACTCTTGCGGATCTTCCACAGCACAACGGACAGCACTGCCCAAACCGCGAGTGCAACGACCAGGCATAGAAATGCATTGTGTTTTGGGAGCATGAGCCAGAGAATGACGGCGAATCCGGCAAGCCCAATGCAGCCGAGCGAGGCGCCAGCCGCGTCGATGCTTGCAGCCATGCGTCCGCGATTGGTTCCATCATGGCCGATCTTCGCCATGCGCTTTTTTTCGTGCGCCTCAATCAGCGTCGCAGTTGCGGGAAATATGGCCGGAAAAGCGAGAAATAAGCCGCCCGGGCCAGGGCCGAAATGCGCTGCGATGAACCCGGCGAGAACCGTTGCCCCTCCGCCGAAGGCGAATCGTATGAAGTATTCGTGCGGTTTGGTTTCTTTCAATGACGATATTCTGGCGGAGATCAAATCACCACCTCCCGCTGAAAATCATCCATGACCCAATCGAGATGACGAACCAGACCGGCAGGAGCGCGAAGCTGGCGATGAAGGCGCTCGGCCGAAAGCGCCGAAGAAGGAAACTGGCCAGCGCGCAATAGAGAAGAAAAGCGATCGAGCCGAGCAGCATGGTTTCAGCTTCACCGGCGGCATAGGCTCTTCCGTACTTGTGAATCGTAAGAGTCAGTGTTGCTAATGCGATGGAGGGTGCGGCACTGAACAGCCCTGCGAAGCTCTTGGGACGAAGCATGTCTCCAAGCATCGCGAAAAAACTGACGACTAAACCGCCGACGAAAAAGCGCAGTATGAATTCGCTCATTTCCTGCTTCTGGCACTCTTCAGCAATCGAAGCGCAGCATCGGCACCTTTGCAGCCCAACAATCGGTACGTCTTCCCTTCGAGACCGTGATAGTTCACGAAGAACGTTTCAAGTTCCTTGATCCATTTGCCAGGCAGATCCGTCAACTTCCGCACCTTGGCATAGGCGTGGTTAGCTTCAGCAACAGCTACGAGGCGATCATTCCTGATCTTTTTCTTCCCATCAAACTGTTCGTCTTCAATCACGCCAATAAGACGCGCGCGTACGGAAATACCGGGAAAGGCCGGCTGGTCCATCAACAGGAGCACATCAATCGGATCTCCGTCCGGCGCAATTGTCCGGGGCAGAAATCCGAAATCATAGGGAAACGTCATTCCGGCCGGGAGGACCTTCTTGAGGGTGAACGTGGACTGCTTCGGATCGAATGCAAACTTGTTCCGGCTGCCGGCGGGCGTTTCAATGACAACCTGGACCAAGCCATCCTTTTTTCGAATCGGCTTGAGCTGAGTCGGATCAGCCAGAAATTTCATTTTCCTCTTCGAATCGACCGCTGGGCACTCTAGGATTCGGCCACGGGGTCCGCGCTAAGTGAATAGAGGGTTCGTTGCAGGAAAGAGTTGTTCGATGGCAGCTTCTACCTCAATCGCTGTGTGGATATAACCTGGCGCCATCCGCCTCGCACCTTGCGCCCGCTGCGGCCAAGCGCGATACGATAGGCTTTCTATATGGAGCTCTCCTGCAGCCGTTGCCACCAGACCGTGCAGCCGGGAGATTGCTTCTGCCCGGTGTGCGGTTTGCCGCAACTCGTCTACTCCGCCGACCCATCCGCGGCGTCAGGGCAACCTGAGCATTGGGGCGAAGTGGTGCGGGATGCGAACACGGTCGACTGGAAACCTGCGTTGCGGCCGACTCTTGCCCTGGCCATTCCGGCGGGTGTGCTTTGCGCTGCCCTCACGCGCCTTGGCCTTTTCGGGCTGCTGCTGATCCCCGCAGCAGCGGCTTGGGTCGTCGCCCTTTACGTGCGCGGACGGCGGCCGGCATGGATCACGATTGGCGCGGGTGCCCGCATTGGCCTCGTCACCGGCATTTTGGGCGGTTGGACCGCAGCGTTGACAACGGGAATCACTCTCTATGCCATGCGCTTCTGGCTCCGCCAGGGCGAGGTTTTCGACGATATGTGGCAGAACCAGATCAACCAGGGAAGCCAGCAATTGTCGACCCTCGGCTTTGACCCGCAGACCATCGCCGCAACGAAACTGATGATGCTTTCGCCGGAGGGGCGCGCTGCTTCTGTCCTCTTCAACATCGGCTTGCTGGCGCTTGTCATCCTCGTTCTTGCCGTAGCCGGCGGAGCTCTGGGAGCGCGCTTGGGCCGTCCACGCCACTCAGAAAACTAATCCGAGCACCGAATCTGCCCGAGCCGCCGCTCTGCGCCCAGCCACCCAGCGACTCATTGATTCATCGTTCAGCGCTTGGCGCTTGCCGACTCGGGAGGCGATTGGGCATCGTCTGTGCCTTGGTCCTGACCGGACATTGGAGTGTGGTTGGTCGCTTCCACCATGGGCGCCGGGTTGCCTTCGAACGGCTGGCGAGACTGCGGGTGCAGCTCACAATAAGCCGGCACGTTCGCCATTTGCTTCTCAAAGACGGCAAAGCTTTGATTATCTGGCCGCAGGGTCGACCAGTAGCTCTTGTCGCTGAGCAGGGGCTCGTGCCGCTTCACCAGTTGATCTTCGATAATTCTCAACCCGCAAAACAGATTATTCCCGGGCAGCAGAATGCTCCTCGAAGGGTCGCGTTCGGGCAGATGCCTGTCGCTCTGCCAGTCGAAGTTGCAGCCATAGCGCAAATCGTCCATGTAAGTGAGTTGCAGAAGGCCCTGCTGGTGGACCGGCAGGTGGGTCACAAGGTCAGGCACGTCGACCTCAGGTTGCGTGTGATGCACGTCGGAAGTCGGTTTCAGCCCCGCCTCGGCTCCAGCCAATGCCTGGAAGAAATAGGCCCAGAATGCACGCCGTTGTCCCTTGCTCAAATGGCGGAATTGCGGGCAAAGCGGTTTCACTTCTTTTTCCCGCCGCGAGGAAAGGAGATTTGCAGGCAGCGCCTGCTCAATGAGCATGTTCCACGCCGGGTCCCATGTCGGCTCGTCGAGCTCAGCCTTTTGGATCGCGATTGGAGTCGGGGGAACCGGCTTCAATTCCTCGGGAGGATTGCTGGCCGGCTGCTGCTGGACGGCCTGACCTGAATTGTTAGACACCATTTCGACGAATCCGCCGCAACCCGCGAGGCAGATTCCGCAGGCGATGATCCAAGCAATGGTTGAAGTTCTGGCAACAGTCTGCACTCCGTATTTAGATGCGGCGAGTTGAAGTGCGGCAAATTGCTGTTTCCATTGATCTTATATGCACAAAAACCAGCCTGCTGCGGCCACCTGATCGGCCGCGACCTGCGCTCGATGAGAGCATAGGGACTGGCGTCCCATCTCACCCGGAGAAATCAGCAACATGCGGCAAATCGTGGCCTTCATCTTTGGACTCGGCCTCATCGGCAATGCATTGCTTTTTGTCCCCCAGGCCATTGCCGTCTGGCGCAAGAAAACGGACGAGGGCGTCTCCCTGGTCACGTTCGGCGGATTCTGCATCCTGCAGATCCTCGGTGTCATTCACGGCATTTATGAACACGACAACGCCTTGATTATCGGATTGGGAGCCAGCTTTTTCACCTGCGGCACAGTCACATTTTTGACCATCGCCTACCGTGTTCGCCGGCTGCGGGCGCAACGCTGATCACGGGTTTTTTCTGGCGACGGGGGCACTAACCAACCGTAGGTGATTCCGGTCACATCTCAGTTTATGCAACAGCGCGTACGACAGTGGAATGCAATCCAGCGTATACTGCTCTTCCACGGCGGCAAAGACCCTTGGCGACCACGGGGCTGCCGCAGCATTTCCCTGGTTAAGATCCTTGGAGGACCCGATGAGAATCACCGACACCGTTGACCAGGTGCTGAAGCACAAGGCGTTCAACAAGGTTCTGCCTGTTTCTCCGGAACAGACGGTCCACGAGGCCCTGTCGCTGATGGCCGAATACGATGTCGGCGCTTTGATGGTCATGTCGGGCTCGCGTCTCGTCGGCATTTTGTCGGAACGCGACTACGCGCGCAAAGGCATTCTCCAGGGGCACGCATCCAGGGATACGAAGGTCCTCGAAATCATGACCAGCCCGGTGATCTCAGTGACTCCGCTGCACACGGTCGACGATTGCATGAACTTGATGACCGAAGGCCATTTCCGCCACCTTCCCGTGATTGACGGCGACCGCGTTGTGGGCATCATCTCCATCGGCGATATGGTGAAGTGGGTCATCAGCGGCCAGGAACATGCCATTCAGGCGCTCGAGGGGTACATTACGGGCGCGTATCCGGGATAAGGCCACCGACTTTTGCGCTAGCAGCTCTTCTTATGTGCCGAAATATCCGAATGCTATTCAACTTTGAGCCTCCAGCCACAGACGCGGAGGTCCGTGCGGCGGCGCTTCAATACGTGCGCAAGATCAGCGGACTGAACAAACCCTCGAACACGAACGCGGCAGCGTTCGACGAGGCGATTGGCGAGGTTGCAGCGGCGTCAGCGAAGCTCCTCCAAAGCCTTCAGACGAATGCGCCGAAGAAGGATCGTGAAGTAGAGGCCGCGAAGAGAAGAGCGCGGAGTGCGTCGAGATTCGCAAACTAACTCGCCGTTCACCTACCCCAGAAAAATCCCGGCAATCGACGCTGAGATCAGGTTCGCCATCGTGCCGGCCAACATGGCGCGCACGCCCAGCTTTGCCAGGTCGTTGCGCCGCTCGGGAACCAGGGCGCCGATGCCGCCGATCTGCATGCCGATCGATCCCAGGTTGGCAAAACCGCACAGCGCGAATGTGGCAATGGTGAACGAGCGCGGCAGCAGCGTTGCCTTCTGCGCGCCGAGTCCGATATATGCGATCACCTCGTTCAGCGCCATGCGCGTTCCCAGCAGATTGCCGATGGCCGGGCAATCGCGCCACGGCACGCCGATGAGCCACGCCACCGGCGCGCCAACAAATCCCAGAATTTGCCCCAGGCTCGACGGAACCCAATGCGTGTAGGCCAGCCCATGCGCCCAGGCCAGCAGCATGTCGAGCAGCGCCACCAGCGCCAGAAAACTGATGAGCATGATGGCCACATTCAGCGCCAGTTTGCCGCCGTCAATGGTGCCGCGCGCGATGGCGCCGATGAAGTTCTCCTCGGAGTGCAGCTCGTCCTTGGGAATGACCACCTGGCCCTCGGTGGCCGGAACCTCAGTTTCCGGAACCAGCATTTTGGCCAGCAAAATCGTCCCCGGCGAAGTCATGATGACGGCTGAAAGCAGGTGCCTCGCCTCGACGCCCTGCGCGATGTACATGGCCATGATCCCGCCGGAGACGTGCGCCATACCGCTGGTCATGATGGTCATCAGCTCGCTGCGGGTGGCCTTGGACAGGAACGGCCGGATGGTGAGTGGGGCCTCGGTCTGGCCCATGAAAATCGAGGCCGCCACATTCATGCTCTCCGCGCCCGAGATGCGCATGGTCTTCAACATCACCCATGCCATGGCGCGAATGATGATCTGCATGACGCCGATGTGGTAGAGAACGGCGAAAAATGCGGAGATGAAGATGATGGTCGGCAGCACCTGGAATGCGAATACGGCGCCCTGGTTCGCTGTATGGTTCGGGAGCTGACCCAGCAGATTGCCGAACGCGCCCGAGTTGGGAAGGCCGAACTCGCCGAAGAGTACCTGCGTGCCGGCGAATGTCGCGGAAAGCATCTTCGTCACGACGGCGCCAGCCCAGGTCATCACACCCTGCCCGATGCTGAAGCGCAGCACCAGGAACGCGAAACAAAATTGCAGGCCAATGCCCCAGAAAATCGTGCGCCAGCGGATGTGTCTGCGGTCAGTGGAAAAGAGATATGCGGCCGCGAGTACGGCGAGAATCCCCAACACCCCAGTGAATCGAGCCAATGCGGTTGCCTCCTCAAGAACAGTTGTCAGTGGCCAGTGGTCAGTGGTTAGTCGTCAGTGTAGCCTTCTTGAGCTCAAACAGCGAGCGGTGAACATCACGAAGGTCCTCTGAACCGATTCAATTCATTGGCCAACGCGGACCGAGATGGATGAATGAGGCAAATCACTGACCACTGAGATATTCTTCCGCTTCGGCGCGCGTAAACACTTTGCCCACCAGTGGCACCGCATGCGGCGGCGATTTGGAAAAGTGAATGGCACGCCTGAGAATTGCGGCCGGCTCGGCCAGCAATTCGGCACGCGTTGCGTAGATTGTCGCCAGCGGCTCGCCGCGCTTCACCTCTGCTCCGCGCCGCGCGTGGAAAAGAATCCCCGCATGCGGATCGACAGGTTCCTCAGCCTTTTCGCGCCCCGCGCCGGTACGCTGCACTGCCCAACCCAGCGCGGTGGTATCCATTTCCGCGACGAATCCACTCTCCCATGCCTCGACCACCTGTGTCGCGCCGGGCTTGTGAAATGCGGCAGGATCGTCGAAGACTGAAACATCTCCTCCCTGCGCATCCACCATCTTCATAAAGACGGCCAGCGCTGCGCCGTCGGCCAAGGCGGCTTCCGCCATCCAGTAGCCTTCCTGCGGCGATTTCGCCTTACCGCCAAGATGGATCATCCACCCTGCCAGAATGAGCGAAAGCTCGCGCAGGTCGAAATTGGTTTCGGGGCTTCGCAGCGGAGTCTGCCCGCGCAGCAGCTCAACGCACTCGGCCACCTCGATCCAATTGCCCGCCGCGCGGCCCAGCGGCTGGCTCATGTCGGTCAGCAACGCCACGGTGCGCGTTCCCGCAGCCTCGGCCGTGGCCACCATCAGCGCGGCCAAAAACTCGCAGTCCTCCATCTTACGCAGGAAGGCCCCCGAACCGGTCTTTACGTCGAGCACCAGCGCATTGAGTCCCGCCGCCAGCTTCTTGCTCAGGATGGACGCGCAGATCAGTCCCGGATTCTCCACCGTTCCGGTGCGGTCGCGCAAGGCGTAGAGCACGCGGTCCGTAGGCACTAAAGCCGGCGTCTGGCTCACGATCGACGCGCCACACCTCTTCAGCACCCCTTCGAATTCGGCCAGCGTCAGCGCAGTGCGGTAGCCCGGGATCGCTTCCAGTTTGTCGAGAGTGCCGCCGGTGTGACCGAGCGCCCGGCCGCTGATCATGGGCACGGCCACGCCGCACGCCGCGGCCAGCGGCGCAACCAGGAAGCTGGTCTTGTCGCCCACTCCGCCCGAGGAGTGCTTGTCCACGGCTTGCTTGCCCAGTTGCGCCGGCGAGAACTTCTCACCCGAATCGCGCATGGTGAGCGTGAGGGCGCGCGTTTCGTCGAGCGAGAGCCCGCGAATCCAAGCGGCCATCAGCCACGCCGCAAGCTGGTCGGATGGAATCGATCCATTCGCCGCGCCAGACGCCACGAAGCCAATTTCGTGAGCATCCAGCGCCTCGGCATCGCGCTTCTTGCGGATGATGTCGATCATGTGCAGGGGTGTAACGGAGTCAGATTCCATGGATTTTGCCCTGGGGTGCAAGGCAATAAGAATACCGCACAAGGCTCGCCGTACCTCTGGTCCAAGCGTAAGATGCTCGCAACAATCATTTGCGAATCGGAGGACACCATGTCATACCGCACTTTGTTCCTCAGCCGGCTTCTTGGACTCTTTTTCCTGATTTGCGGCCTGGCGATGATCGTTCACAAACAAATCTTTACGGATGCGCTTGCCATGGTTTCGGGCAACTCATTGGCCATGTTGTGGACTTCGTTGCTCATTTCGCTCGCCGGACTGGCGACGGTTCTCGTCCATAATGTTTGGTCAAAACGCCCGGTGGTGGTCATCGTCACTCTCTTGGGATGGCTGACACTCATCAAGGGCATTGCCTATCTGCTTCTGCCGGCGAAGTGGCTCGGGGGACTCTTCCAGGCAGTGCTCAATTGCGGGGCGTACGTGTATTCGGTAACCGCATTCATGCTGGTTCTGGGCGCGTACCTGACGTATGAGGGATTCAAGTCGAATCCCTCATAGAGAGCCCGAGTCGAGCGCTACTTCAATTTGAACTCGAACCCCACCGGCAGCACCTGGTTGAAGGTCATGGTCTTGATTCCGCTCGCCGAGGGAAACGCGATTGGAGCCTCCGGCGATGCAAACTCGGCAAGCATTTGCCTGCACGCCCCGCACGGCGGGCTGGGCAAGCCATTCAGGTTGGCAACCGCCACGGCAGCGATGCGGATCTTTGGTCCGAACTGCGTGACCGCGCGCACGAGGGCCGCCCGCTCGGCGCAGATGGTCAGTCCCAGGCTCGCGTTTTCCACGTTGGTTCCGGTGACGATCTCGCCGCTGGCAAGGCGCAATGCCGCTCCCACGCGGAATTTTGAGTAGGGAGAATACGAATGCTCAGCCGCCTGCCGCGCGAGTTCGAGCAGCTTTTCGAGCGGCGGCTGGTTCGCCTTCGTCATCGTTCAAGGATCTCCGCGCCCATATAGGGGTGAAGATAAGAGGCTAATCCATTTCAACCTCTTGTGTACACTCGGTTGGAGGCAGCCATGTATTTCCCGCGGCGCAACCCGATCCGGTTGCTACTGGCTTTGTGCCCGGCCTTCCTTATTTCTGCTGCGGCGCCTGCGCAACAACCTGCTCCAGCGCAGGCAGCAACCGCGCCGGGCGCTACGCCGCAGTTCGATGTCGCCGCAATCCATCTGCATGAATCCCAGCCGCACGAGCACAACTCCATCTGGAGCTCGCCGTTCGACGGGCACTTCAAAGCCGAGAACATGTCGGTCGTCATGCTCATTCAATGGGCTTACGAGATGCCGGATACACGCGTTCTCGATGTTCCCGGCTGGGCCAGGTCTACCTTCTTCAACATCGACGCTGAGGCCGATCCAGCAGTCAATCAGCAGTTGGCCAAGATGAGCTCCGATGCCGGACGAAAAGTGAAGGAACAGATGCTGCACGCGCTGCTCGCGAACCGCTTCAAGCTCGCGACGCACACCGAGACGCGCGAGATGCCGATCTACGCGCTCGTGGTCGCGAAAGGCGGCGCAAAGCTCGGCGACATCAATGACGCCGGCACGGTGGCCAATTCCTGGAGGGACCATCTTGAAGTGCAGGGATCGAACAGCCTCGCACTGCTCGCCGAGGTTTTAGCGGATGAGCTTGGGCGACCTGTCGTCGATCGGACGGGCATTGCAGGACGCTATCATCTGACCTTGAAGTGGACGCCGGATGATGCTGCTTCCGCTGCGACCACCAGCTCCAATGCGCCTCCTTCGATTTTTACGGCGCTCCAGGAGCAGCTCGGACTGAAGCTCGTGCCGCAAAAAGGTCCGGTGCAGGTTCTCGTGGTGGACCACGAGGAAATGCCATCGGCAAACTAGCCCCTATTAGCTACTTCCTGCCCCTCTCAAGTTGTGCGGCGATTCTCCGATAACCCTGGTGACTGCCTGCCGCGCGAACCCGTAATTTCGCCAGCCGGATGAGTGTGCGCAATGGACGATCTGACGAAGGAATTCTTGATTGAAAGCCAGGAAGGCCTCGACCGCATGGAGCGGTGCCTGACCGAACTGGAGCAAAAACCGCAGGATGCCGCCCTGCTTGCCGAGATCTTTCGTTCAGTGCACACCATCAAGGGAACGACGGGGTTTCTCGGCTTCAAGCGGCTTGAGAAGCTGGCCCACTCCGGGGAGAACCTGCTCGGCCTGCTTCGGGACGGAAAACTGGCTGCGGATGCCCCAATGATCTCCGCGCTTCTTGAATTACTTGATAGCTTGCGCACGATTCTGAAGACCATCGAGGCCGAAGAGACCGAGGGCACGGCGAAGACGCATTACTGATTGGCCGACTCGACTTGTTGCGGGAGCCGGCACGAGTCGCGGTTGCAGCCGGGGCCAGATCCCGCGCCAATTCGCCCCGTGAAGCTGTTCCCGGCTCCGCAGCGCCCGCGCCTGATCCGCCGGTTGCGGCAGTCTCTGCGCCGGCCGCCGATGCTTCCAAAGGAAGGGCACCCGCCACATCTTCTGCCGCGGAAAGCACCTTGCGTGTCGACGTCGCCCTGCTTAACCGCATGATGAATCTGGTGGGCGAACTGGTGCTCACGCGCAACCAGGTTCTGCAGGCCACTGCCGCCGACGCAAACATGAGGTTGCTCTCGCGCCGTCTGGATATGGTCACCGCCGATTTGCGTGAGGCGGTGATGAAGGCCCGGATGCAGCCGGTCTCAAATGTCTTCTCCAAAGTGCCGCGCATGGTGCGTGACCTGAGCCAGTCGCTCGGGCGCCGTGTCCGCCTGCAGACCGAGGGCCAGGAGACGGAGACTCGACAAGAGCCTTCTCGAAGCCATCAAAGACCCGATTACGCACGCCGTCCGCAACGCATTGGATCACGGCATTGAACCACCCGAGGTACGTCGCGCTGCCGGCAAAGATCCCGAAGGCCTGCTCGCTCTGCGCGCGGTGCAGGAGGGCAGCCACGTCATCGTCGAAATCAGCGACGACGGCGCTGGCATCGCGGTCGAGAAGGTCCGCAGCAAAGCCATCGAGCGCAAGATCATCACGCTGGAGCGCGCCGCCCAGCTCCCCGAACGGGAACTCCTGCAGCTCATCTTCCTGCCCGGCTTCTCCACTGCCGCTGAGGTGACCAATGTGAGCGGACGCGGCGTAGGCATGGATGTCGTCCGCACCAACGTCGAGAAGATTGGCGGCAAGGTCGAGGTCGACTCGCGCGTGGGCAGGGGAACCACTCTGCGCCTGCGCATTCCGCTCACGCTGGCCATCATCCCAGCGCTCACTGTGCGCAGCCTCAACCAGAGCTTCGCGCTGCCGCAGGCCGCACTGTCTGAGCTGGTGCACATTCCGCCGGAACAGGCCGCTACGGCCTTCGAGTGGATTGAGAACGCTCCGCTCTATCGCCTGCGCGGCCAGTTGCTCCCGCTGGTCTTCCTTGACCGTCTGCTGATGCCAGAGCGCGAATGGAAGCTGGCCGGCGACCGGGACAACTTTATTGCGGTGCTCGATGCCGACGGCCGCCGGTTCGGCCTGGTGGTCGACTCGCTCGCAGACCCTGAAGAGATCGTGGTCAAGCCGCGCTCCGCGGTGCTGAAGGATATCGGGCTTTACTCGGGAGCCACGGTGCTGGGCAATGCCGAACTGGCCCTGATCCTCGATCCCGGACTCATCGCTGTGCGCGCCGGCATATCCATGCGCAACGAAGAAGAATCGGCGCGCGGCGGAGAGGAAGAAGGCGGGACCGAAGCCGCGAGGATGGATTACCTGCTGGTGGAAGCCGGCGGGCGTCACGCCGCCGTTCCGCTGGCTGACGTGCTGCGCATCGAACAAATGCCAGGTTCGCGCATCGAGTACATTGGACCGCGTCCTCTACTCAACTTCGAGGGCCAGTTGCTTCCTGTTGAAGACGCAGCCGGCATTCTCGCAGCCGGCGAGGGTGATCCCGAGGCCAAAATCGTGGTGGTCGTGTGCCGCGAGGGCAACCGCCAGGTGGGTATTGTGGTTTCGCATGTGCTGGATGTAGCCGCCGGCGACAGCCTGTTTGAGGCGGGATCGAGCCGGCAAACCGACGGCGTCACGCTGCTCAAACAACGTGTGACCGGCGTCATCAACCTCGGCGGTGTGCCGCCGCTGCCCGCGCTCGAGGAAGCGGCCGAGGAAACTCAGCTCGTTGCGGAGGAAGTGGGATGAATCGGGCTCCAACAGCATCGCGCAGTAAGCAGAACGCGCAATCTTTGGTTGAAGTTTGCTCAGTGCGCGTCGGGAAAGTTTTGTTCGGCGTGCCCATTACTCACATTCTTGAGATCGTGGGTGCGGCGCGGCCGCGACCGGTGCCACTGGCGCCGGCCTATGTCGGCGGCCTCGTTCATTATCGAGGCGACGTGCTTACCACAGTAAGCCTGCGACAGTTACTGGCCCTGCCGCCAAAAGAGGGCGCCCAGGACATTCTTGTCCTCGAAAGCAAAGGGGGATGTTTCGGCCTGCTTGTCGACTCGGTAGGAGAAGTGCTCACAGCGTCCGCGGCCGACTATGAACCGAACCCCTCGATCCTTGAGGAGCGCCCCAGGCAATTGCTAGCCGGAGCCTACAAGCTCAATGACGGCCTGCTTGTGATGCTCGATCCGGATCGACTTGATCCAATGCGGCTGGACGCAGCGCGGCTCGACTCGTCGCTGTCGGGCGCGGGCCGGGCAGCCTGAAATTGCGCGGCGCGCGGAGCGCCCTTCTGAGGAGGAGATCATGCGGGCACTCATCGTCGACGATTCTCGTTTTGTGAGGGACTATGTTCGCGGCCTGCTGGAAGAAAAAGGGATCGAGTGCGAAGAAGCCGCCGACGGGCGCGCAGGCCTGGAGCGGCTTGAATGCAGCCCTGCATTCGATCTGGCGTTGGTGGATTGGAACATGCCGGTGATGAATGGCGTGGAGATGCTTTGCCATTTGCGCACCGCCGGATTCCGCGACCTGAAAGTCCTGATGGTCACCACAGAAGCCGAAAACGATTTTATTATTCGGGCACTCGAGTGCGGCGCCGATGAGTACCTGATGAAACCCTTCGATGAAGAGGCTCTCAGCGAAAAGCTGGCCATTCTCGGCTTGGCGGAGGCCTGATCGATGGCGGCCGCCCGGCGGACCCGGATCCTGATCGTAGACGATTCGGCGGTGATGCGCAGCATGCTACGCTCGGTCATCGCCACCGACCCTGCATTTGAAGTGGCCGGGATCGCGGCAGATGGCGCGTCAGCCCTGAATGCCCTGGCACTCAATTCTCCCGACCTGGTTCTGCTCGATGTCGAAATGCCGGTCATGGACGGCCTCGTGACGCTGCGCCAGCTGCGCGAACGCGGCCCCAAGATTCCGGTCATCATGTGCAGCTCGCTTACCCAGCGCGGCGCCAAAGTTACGATCGAAGCGCTGGCCGTGGGCGCGAGCGATTATGTTGCCAAACCTTCGGGCCAGCCCGGCCGTGAGGCTGCGGTGCGCGCGCTGGCCCAGGAGCTGATTCCCAAGATCCATGCGCTGATCGGGCCTTTGCAAGCGCGCGCCGTTGATCCGCTGGCGCCGCGGCCTTCGTCGGCGGAGCTCGCAGCATCCGTCGCAGTGCCCCTGCCGTCGTCTCCGCCGCGGGTGGTGGCGATCGGCGTCTCTACCGGAGGCCCGGCGGCTCTTGATGTGCTTCTTCCCGCGCTGCCCGCCGAGTTTCCCTTGCCGATTGTGATTGTTCAGCACATGCCTGAGGTCTTCACGCGCCTTTTTGCGGAGCGGCTCAGCCGGCGCTGCCGCCTGCGAGTCTGCGAAGGCTCCGAAAGCGAGCCGGTGATGCCGGGCGCCGTCTACATCGCCCGCGGCAACTGGCACATGCAGGTGATTGCCTCAACTCGCACGGGCAAGCCGGCCACCATTCACATCAACCAGGATCCGCAGGAAAATCACTGCCGTCCGGCTGTGGATGTGCTCTTTCGCAGTGTCGCCAGGGTCTACGGCTCCGGCGTTGTCGCTCTAATCCTCACCGGCATGGGCTCGGACGGCCTCGCCGGCTGCCGCCTGATCCGCAGCCAGGGGGGCATGGTGCTGGCGCAGGATGAAGCCACCAGCATCGTTTGGGGCATGCCCGGGTCAGTGACCCAGGCCGGGCCTGGCGCACAAGGTGCTTCCACTTGACGGCATGGCGGCTGAAATCGTGCGCATCGCCGGCCGCGCCGCGAAGGCCGAAACCCGCAGCCTTGCTCCGATGGTGGCGTAATGGTGGAGACCGCCCTGAGCGCCGATTACGGCTACCTTCGCGAGCTTGTGTACTCGCTGTCGCAAAACGTGCTCGACCCCTCGCGCGATTATCTCTTTGAATCACGCCTCTCCAGACTGCTGCGCAACCATGGAGTGAACCGCGTGGACGAACTGGTGCGCCGACTGCGCGCCGCCAGGAATCCCGCGCTCGAAAACGCCATCGCCGAGGCCATGACCATCAATGAAACCAGCTTCTTCCGTGATGTCAGGCCCTTCGATCTGCTGCGCACCGAACTGCTCCCGAAACTCATTGAGGAGCGCCGTCCAACCCGCCGTCTGCGTTTTTGGAGCGCCGCCTGCGCCACCGGCCAGGAAGCCTACTCGCTGGCCATGCTGCTGCTCGAGCGCTTTCCCCTCCTCGCAGGCTGGAATGTCAGGATCGAAGGGACTGATTTGAGCCGCGACGTCGTGGAACGCGCCAGGAGCGGCCGCTATCACCGCATCGAGATCAATCGCGGGCTGCCTGCACGCTTCGTCGTGCGCTATTTTGAGCACACTGGCGAGGACTGGACCTTGAAGCCGGAAGTTCGCAATCTCTGCAACTTTCGCCAAGCCAACCTGTGCAACTCTTCGCCGCCCTTCCACCACACGGTAGATCGTTTCGACGTGATCATGTTGCGCAACGTGATGCTCTACTTCGCGCAGGAAACGCGGCGCACGCTGCTGGCTCATATCCATCGGCTGCTCGCCTCCGACGGCATTCTCTTTCTCGGCGCCAGCGAACAGCCCGCCGACCTCAGCCTCTGGACACTCGTCCTTGCCGGAGGAACCTGCTACTACAAAAAAGTCCGGACCGTTGAGTAAGGGACGGGACACATGCACTCACGACGAAGAAGCTCACCCACCGGCGCCGGACTCTGCTTTTAGACTTTATTCCCTGATTTCAGAGCTTGATCCCTGCTCTCCGATCACTCTACGCTTTCCCATCAGCCGCGAACTTTTTCGTTGATTTGTCACCTCGCGCTGTGGTACATCATGTTCACCCCCTTCCACGGAATGAGCCGTCATTTCTCGTCTTCATATGTTTTCGCAAACTGCAAAGGAACCTGCGGTCGACTGCATGATTCAACAAAAGGATTTCGCTCAGCGCGAATCTCCTGGACGCCTGGGATTACGAAGGAGTGAGCAGGAAAGACCGCCAGTTTCTTGAGGATGCTCGATAAACGAATCGGAGGAGAGGATGAATCTTAAGAAAACAATACAGGTATTTGGCTTCCCCTTGATGCTCGCCCTGACACTTCCACTCCGCGCGCAAACCGGCTGCACCGATTCGCCGGAGGACCCGACCATCATTCTGGCTCTGCTGGGCGCGGCGGGGGCAATTGTTGCCGGCCTGCGCGCAACGCGCCGGTAAAAGGAATTCTGCGTTCGTGGGATCCCACCCTTTCGCGACGGAGCCGCGAAAAGGATGGGGCAACCAGCGTGGGTTTGGGCGAGGGCGGCGGTTCGCGATAGGCGTCTACCCCTGGCCGCCCAGCAGTTTTTCCACTTCAGCGTGCAGTCGCGTCGTTATCGCCGCTTCCGTCTCCTCGACGGCGAATTGGATCGGATCTCCCACAAGCACTTCGATGGTCCCTGAGCGGAACCAGCCCCGCTTGCGGGTCTTCAGCTCGCCCAATCCCTTGATGGCCACGGGAACGATGGGCACGAAGCTCTCTTTGACGAGAAGTCCAATGCCCGGCCGGAATCGGGCCAGCTGTCCCTCAGCCGAGCGTGTGCCTTCAGGAAAAACCATCACGTTGTAGCCGCGGTCCAAGGCCTTGCCCGCATGGGCAAAGCTGGCCTGGAAGTCGCGCTGGCGCGGCAGCGGAAACACATTGTAGAGCGCGGTGACCAGCCAATACGCGGGCGGGCCCAGGATGTAGAAACCCTTGTGTCCCGGCGGCCAGTCGGGGTTGCGGAAGTGCCGGAAATCTTCAAGCATTTCGCCCATCATGGCCACGGCAATGCGGCGGCGCATCCTGGCGGGAAGCGCGTACTCAATGAGTGCCGCGTCGTAAGCCGTGACGTGGTTGCCGATGATGAGGAGGGGTCCCGGCGGAAGCGCAGCAGGTGGGCCGACGACACGTGGCGCGGCCAGGAGCCAGGTGAGCGGCCTTGCGATGACTTCAAGGAATGCAACGCGAATCCATTGGACGGTCGCCCACCAGGGCCACGTGGGATAGAGGAAGTGCGGGCGCGGCGGAGAGGCGGACGGAGCGGTCGCGACAGGAGCAGCGGTGCCGGGAGCTAGCGCGGGCACGGGTGGCGCCGATTCCGGCGAAGTGGCAGCGGAAAATGCGTCGTCATCCGCAGGGATATCGCCGGCGACGATCCTTCGCAGGTCGCCAAGCGTTTGCACCTCTTCAAGCAGGCCGTTGCTTTCGACGATGCCGAGCCGTTCCTCAATGGCGGCGGCCAATTGCACGCGGCCGAGGCTGTCGAGATGAAGATCCTCAGTGAGACGAAGCTCGTCTCCGACACTTGTGTTGGATTCGCCGGTGATCTGAGCGATGAGAGCGAGAAGCCAGTCGGATGAGGGGCCAAAGGCGCCGTCGGAAACGGGATGCTGCTTACCGTTGCTTGGCGCGGAGGCTGCGGCCTGAATGCGAGCCAGCCACGCAGCGACAGGCTTGCGTTTGACCTTGCCCGTGGATGTGCGGGGAAGATCGGGTTCGGGCCACATGACCCAGCGAGTGATGCGCTGAAACTCGGGCAGCTTAGCATTAGCGCGCTCGACGGCTGCGGTGGCGCATCCACCCGATCCGCGGCATGCCAGCACCGCGCAGGGCTCGGGGCCGGTGGGGGTGTCCATGGCGACCACGGCGCAGGCGGCGACGTCGGGCTGTTCTTCAATGGCGGCTTCAATGTCCTCGGGGTAAATGTTGACACCGGCCGCGGTAACGATGACCTCGCTCTTGCGCCCAAGAAAGCGCAGCTCGCCGGACTCCTGGCGTTCCGCGAGGTCGCCGGTTGCGAGCCAGCCGTCCTCGCGCGGACGCAGTTCGCCGTTTTTCCAGGTGGCGCCGGAGATGACCGCGCCGCGCACCAGAACTTCGCCGTCGGGGGCGAGCTGGACCTCGCGCCCGGGGAGCGGCTTGCCGATGGTACCTTCTGCGACGTGAAAGGGATGATTGAGCGTGATGATCGCGGTGGTCTCGGTCATTCCGTAACCCTGGATGAGCACGAATCCGAGCGCGTTCCAGAACTGCTCCAACGGACCCGGCAGGGCCCCGCCGCCGGAGACGAAGGCCCAGAATTTGAGGCCAAACTCGCGATGCACGGCGCGGAATCGCCACCAGCGCAGCCATGGATTGGTGGTCCGCATGCCCGTGATGCGCTGGGCAAGGCCGGGGTCCGCAGCCTCAAGATGCGTCTTGATGAGGGCCAGGACGCGGGGTACGGCAGCGAGTACCGAGATCCGCTCATTACGGATCAACTCGACGAGGCGCGGGGCTGCTAACCGGCCCTCAAAGTGAAGTTCAGCCTTGAGGATGGGTGGAACCCAGAGTCCCATGGTCTGGCCGAAGACGTGGCTGAGCGGCAACGTGTTCAAAATGCGCAGGGGATGGACAAGGCGCTCGTAGCGCATATACGGCCTGGCGCCGTCTTCAATGGGTCCCACGCTGGCCAGCACATTGCCGTGGGTGAGGACGATGCCTTTGGGATCGCCGGTGGTGCCTGAAGTAAAGAGAATCTGCAGCGGAGTTTGGTCAGAAAGGCCTGAGATCGCGCCCGCTTCGGTCTCGGGGAGCTCGCCATCCCAGTCTTCAAAGGCAAGGGTGGATACGGCGAACCTGGACTGCGCGGCGAGTTTGCGGAGGAGCAGTGTGTCTCCTACAGCAAGTTTGGGGCAGACATCGGCGGCGACTCGCTCGGCAAAATCGGCGGATCCGGCGGCATCGAGGGGAACTGCCAGAACGCCTCGAAGCAGGCATCCATGAAAGGCGGCGATCCATTCGGCGCTGTTTTCAGCCCAGATGAGCACACGGTCGCCCTGCACAATGCCGCGGGCTGCCAGCAGCGCGGCAAACCGCCCCGCAAGGTGAGCCAGATCGCCGTAGGTGGTGACGCGGCGGCGATTGCCCTGGTAGCGCACGACGGCGATCTCGCGGTCAAAGCGGCGAAAATCATCGATCAACGTGGCCAGATGCTCGCGCACAACGCCTCCGGCAAGTTCATGGTAGCAGCGTGAAGGTTTGACCCCAGCCTGGCAATATGTGGATGCGAGAAAGGCCTGGAAGGGTGCAACGCTCCAGAATCGAAGCACCTGGTCAATGAAGAATCGTGTCGCCAGCGTACGAGCCCAACGCAGCTTTTGAAGCGACCGCCTCCATTCTGAGTGACCAAAATCACTTATCAATGGCCTCTGAGTCGTACACTTAAGGCATCAGGTTCCCCATGAAAAAATTCGCCATTGTTTTTTATGTTCTGGTCACCATCGCCCTGATGATCTGGGGTTATTACCAGGCCATCTACGTTGCGCCCAACGACGCGATGCAGGGCGAGATTTTCAGGATCATCTACTACCACGTACCTTCGTTTGCAGTGGCTTTTGTCTTTTTTGCCGTCAATTTGGCAGGGTCGATCGGGTTTCTTGCTTTCCGGAACAACCATGCCGACCGCGCCCGGATTGCTGACGCGTTGGCGCTAGCGGGCGCCGAGGTGGGCGTGGTGTTCTGCACCGTGGGGTTGACGACGGGCCCGCTGTGGGGACGGCGGGCGTGGGGCATCTGGTGGACGTGGGATGCAAGGCTCACTACGACGCTGGTTCTGTGGCTGATCTATATGAGTTATCTGCTGCTTCGCCGCTTCGCCGCAGGATCGCAAGTGCAGACGCAGGCCGCTGTCCTCGGCATCTTTGGCGCTCTCGACGTTCCCATTGTGTACATGTCGAACCGGTGGTGGCGGACGCAGCACCCATCGCCGGTGTTCGGCGGCTCAGAGGGCTCAGGGATGGCGTGGTCCATGGCGAGCGTGTTGCTCTGGAACATGCTGGCTTGGTTCGGATGGGGCGTGATGATTCTGGCCTTTCGCTACCATGTGGAACGACTCCAGCAAAAGAAGACCGAAGCCGAGGCCCAGGCTGCTCTCCAAGTGTGAACCTTGACCGAATGCGAACGGAACAACGAGGAATTTCGATGAAAAAGGCTGGAATAGCGCTGATCGCCACCGTCTCGATCGTCCTGTTGTGCAGGGCGCTTTACCTGGTGGCGTCGACGCCTGCCGACCCGGCTCTGCTCGATCATGCGTATCGGAGCGCTGCATACTCGATCACCTGGGCCATTCAACTGGGCTATCTGGCGTGGCTCGGCATGAAGTGGCGCTCGCTCAAGCAGAAGACCACGCGATAGCATGCCGCAGAGCATGTTCAGGAAACGTGTGCTGGGGCAGACCCACCCTGAGTCGATACCGCAAATTGCCGTTCGCTCGCTCAGCCTTTAGACTGGGTGCTCGGGGTGAGTCATGTTAGTGGTTATGAAGGCGCACGCCACGCAGGAAGAGATTCAGGCGGTCTGCGATCATATTGCGCAGTTAGGTTTCCGAGCTCATCCGCTTCCCGGAGCCCAGAGAACAGCCATCGGCATCACCGGCAACCAGGGTGAGGTGGACCGCGGGAACTTGGAATCGCTCAGCGGCGTCGCTGAGGTTATTCGCGTCTCAAAAGCTTACAAACTGGCAAGCCGCGACGTGAAAGAAGAAGACACTGTTGTGAGCTTTCCCGGCACCAGCGCGGCCATCGGCGGCCGAAGTCTTGCCGTGATCGCCGGGCCCTGCTCCGTGGAGAGCCGCGAGCAGGCCCTGGCCATCGCGGAACAGGTAGCCGCGGCAGGCGCGCAGTTCTTCCGCGGAGGGGCGTACAAACCACGCACCTCTCCTTACGCATTTCAGGGGCTGGGACTTGAAGCGCTCAAAATCCTGGCCGAGGTCAGGGAGAGATTTGGGTTGCGCATCGTGACCGAGGCGCTCGACACCGAGACGCTTGAGACCGTGGCCGAATGGGCCGACGTGGTGCAGATTGGCGCGCGCAACATGCAGAACTTCTCGCTGTTGCGGAAGGCGGGAAGACTGCGCAAGCCGGTGCTGATCAAACGCGGCATGAGCGCCACGCTGGAAGAGTTCCTGATGGCTGCCGAGTACGTGATGAGCGAGGGGAACTACCAGGTGATTTTGTGCGAGCGCGGAGTGCGCACATTCAGCGACCACGCGCGGAACACGCTGGACCTGAGCATCATTCCGGCACTGCGGCACGTGAGCCACCTACCGATTCTCGTCGATCCCAGTCACGGTACAGGCCGCCGCGACAGCGTGCTGCCCATGGCCCGCGCTGCCGTGGCAGCGGGAGCCGATGGAGTGATGGTAGAAGTTCATAATCATCCCGAAAGCGCACGCTCTGATGGACCACAATCCATCTATCCCGCGCAGTTTGCCAGCATGATGGATGAGATCGAGCGGATTGCTCCGATTGTCGGCCGGAATCTCGCTCGCGGTGTTTCGACCACAGCAACCGTGGGAACCAAGTGAGCGTGCGACCAGGAACGAGTGATCAGTGATCAGAGGTCTTGGATTTCTTGCAGGCGTCGCACTGTTCGCACTGGCGAATGCCGGCTGTCGCGAGAATGATTTTCCGCAATATCCGCCCAACTACCGCGAGTATGTTTATGTGACGAACGGGGGCAGTGACACGGTAACGGTGCTGGACGTCGTGAACGTCCGCGTGGACCGGGAGTTGGCCGTGGGACATGATCCGGTTGCGCTGGCCGCGAGTCCGACGCGGAACGAGATTTACGTGGTGAACGCAGGCGCGGCAGGCACGACAGGCTCTCTTTCGGTGATTGATGCCGAACACAACACTGTCAGCGCCACCATTCCCTTGCACCGGCAGCCGGTGTCGATCGATCTCAATTCAGCGGGAACCCTCGCGTACATAGCAAACACCGGCTCGAACTCGGTCTCGGTGATTGATCTCGAGCATCGCCGCGAAGTTACGCAGATCGAAGTCGGCGAGGAGCCTGTAGTATCGCGGCTGGCTCGGGACGGCAAGACACTGGTGGTTGCCAACCGACATAGCGGTTCGGTGAGCCTGATCGACGCGGAGAGCGGCCGCGTCCGTTCCACGTTTGGAGGCTGCCCTGGTGCGGGGGGCGTGGTGATTCTTCCCGATTCATCCAAGGCGTTTGTGCCGTGCTCGGGTGGTCACCAGGTGATGGTGATTGCTTTGGCTCAACCCGATGCTCACCCGGCCGAGCCGGATCGCCTGGAGACGCTGATGGACGTGGGGCGCGCGCCTGTTCAATTGGCGCTGAAGCCGGACGGCGGCGAAATTTTTGCGGCTAATTCCCTTTCCGACTCCGTTTCAGAGATCTATGACTCGAGCGACGAGGTCGGCGACACATACTTGATTGGGAATCAGCCTGTTTTCGGGCTGGTGTCGCGCGACAACCTGCTCTACGTGGCCAACGAACGCTCGCAGGAAGTAACCGTGTACTCCATCGACGACGGCAAGCGAATTGGATCGATCCATGTCGGCGACGGGCCCGTGGCCCTGGCTTTTTCGGCCTCCGGGCATCTGCTGTTCGTGGCTGACAGCCGCTCAGGTGACGTGGCCGTAGTGCGCACTGCGGACCTGAACCGGGTTGCATTCACGCTGTTGCCTGCCGGCCGGAATCCAAACGCGATTGTGGACAAGGCATTCAAGTTGCCGTGAGTGCTGCAGAGTATCTGGGGCTACCAATTGCGTGTGAAGTGGCTGCGATTACTCTTTGTCGTTGGTAGCTGAAGCTGCATTGGATTCGGCCGGAGCGGTGTGCGGACCCATGAGCACGCCGTCACCGAGCGACGCCGCTATCAGGCGATTGCCGGCGGCACGAATCAGGACGACGTCGTAGCCGGTCTGCCACCAATTCCATGTCATGGTCTTGGGGTCGATGGCGTAGATCTGATCGCTGGAGCGCGAACTCACAAGGATTCTCTTCAACGCCGCATCGTAACTCAGGTCGTCGACATCGCGGAAGGGAAGGCGATCAACCCACATCCAGGTTTTGCCCAGGTCCCGGGTGTAGTAGACTCCCTCGCGTGCGCCGAGCCACAGCGTGCCGTCAGGCGAGAAAACGACACGATGGATGCGCGTGAGCATCGTGGGCACGCCCATCGGCCACCAGGACTGCCCGGCATCTTTCGATAGCACCACGCCATCGGCGCGTGCTGCTGCCATATTGTTCCCATCAACCGCGACAGACAGGAAGTTGCCCTCTCCCACCACCGGCCCGCCCTGCCAGGTGGCGCCTTTGTCATGGCTGGTGAGCAGCCCGTAGTTGGTCGCTGCCACCCACACGTCGCCCGATACGTCGAGCGCATTGACCGGGCTCTCCAACTCGATCGCCGGGGCCTGCACCTGCTTTTCAATGTTGACGCGAGTGCTCATGTGCGTCTGCGTGATGGTTTTCATCACCGTGTTGGCGATGGTATTCCGGGGCTGCCAGGACACAGGATCTGCCAACGCCGATGCACCGGCCGGGTCAGCGGCCTTCGCGCCGTCTGCCGGCGACGGATCATCTGCGGGGGGATCGAGCACAAAGATGCCACTGCTGGTCCCCGCGACGACTGCTCCATCGTTGGTTTGCGCAAGAGCGAAAACGTCGCGCCCGCCAAGGCCAGAGCCCCACTGACTCCAGTGCGCGCCGCCGTCAGTCGAACGGAAGACGCCACCGAAGTTCTTGTCGTTGACCACGCCCGCATAGAGGCAATCGGGATCAGTACGATCGACCAGGAGTGCCGCAACTTTGCGCTCGGAGATGCCCTGGTTCGACGCGACAAATTTGACGCCCGCGTCCTGGCTGGCTAGAACGCCGCCGCGATCCGTCGCCAGCAACACGCGGTTGGAATCTCTCGGATCGACGTAGACATCGTTCACGATGACGTCGGCATCTGTCATGCGGCGGAAGGCTTTGCCGCCATTCTCGGTCTTGTAGAGGCCCTCAGTGGTTCCCGCGTAGACGATCTCGCGGTTTTCAGGATCCTGCGTCAGCTTCCGTGTTCTTCTGGCTTCAGAAGGAATGCCCTGAACCTTACGGAATAAGGCTCCGGAGTTTTCGCTCTTGTAAATGCCACTGCAAGCGCTGAGGTAAACGGTGCTCGGGTGGACCGGGTCGACG
Source organism: uncultured Acidobacteriaceae bacterium (assembly GCA_963751285.1). GTDB lineage: Bacteria > Acidobacteriota > Terriglobia > Terriglobales > Acidobacteriaceae > Telmatobacter. The sequence continues at coordinate 165,197 of CAVVUE010000037.1, forward strand.
ATGATGGAAAAGACGTCGGAGTCAACAATCAGTCCCTGCTTGATGTTGTGCCAGGTCTTACCGCCGTCCGATGTTTTCCATGGCAAGTGCCAGGTTCCGGCGTACACGATTTCAGGGTGGACGGGATCGACTGCCAGCGACTCGATTTCGTGAATTTCGCGGCTGCCCTGCGGGCTGATCTGCGACCAGGTAGCACCGCCGTCGCTCGAACGGAAGACTCCGGCGAGCGTTCCTGCATAAAGAACGCCTGGATCGGAAGGCGCCTGTACGAGGGCGTGCACGGGCTGACCGCGAAAAGCGGACGACTCGGTCCAGGTTCGCCCGCGGTCGTGGCTGATCCAGAGCCCGCCATCGTCAGAGTTCTTCCAGGCCCCGACATAGACCGTGGAAGGATCGGCGGAGTCGACGACTACGCTGTCAAGCACCAGCCCGTCTTCAGCGCCAAGTTTCGCCAAACGATGCCAGCTTGAGCCTTCGTCCATGGTCTCGTAGAGCCAGCTATTGGTGGTGCCGAGGAGAAGATGGTCGGGCTGCCCTGGAAACGCTGCAAAAGCGCGCGCGTCACCGCCCGCGGGACCGGCGATGCTCCACCGTGTCTGCGCAGGCGAACCAAAGGCGCAAAACAAAAACGCAAAACAGACGAGGAACCGGGCTGGAATCCCGCAACGGCGCGATCGCAGGGGAAAAAATCGCAAGGGGCTCATTAAAACTGGCATCTCCCACACATCTCTATATCAAGAATAGACAAGAATTCCGCCAAAAAGCGATGGGGCTGACCGAATTGGTTACAGGTCAGCATCTCCAATGGAAAAACCAAAGTCACGCCCTACCGGACAGGCGGTCGTGGTCAGCGTCGCAAAATGATCGGCCTCCCGGGGCCCTGCTATAGCCGGTCTTATGCCTCAGCAAGCCCGGAGCGGGACTGCCTGGGACCGGATTGGAGACCGGCGCGATCCGCAATAAGCTCAGGCACATACTTTCTCTGGTTTCGCTCTTTGTACTCCGGGGGCGGCGCGAGGAGGGCTCCCAGGCCCTCCCTCGCAATGGGGCGGGCCCGCGAGCCATTGAATCAACGTGCAGGGTGCCTTGTTCGCCTAGCGCCTCCTGGCAGGCAGCGGCTTGCGCTCCTCTGGCTTCACCGTGGTCTCGTCCACCGGGGTGGTACCAGTCACGTCGGAGCCGAAGTCTGCGCCAGCGGGTACGAGGTAGTTCTGAACGGTCTGGCCGCTCATCGGGTTTGTGACAACCGTGATGCGCGAAGCGTCGACTCCCTGGTCGGTCACCAGGTAGTTTTTCGCGTTCACGGCGCGCTGCGCAGCAAAGTACTCGACCATGGCACGCTTATGGCGCGTGGCGTACTGCCCCTGCTTGGCAGTCGTCGCTTTCTCAGTTTCGGTCGATTCGCCCACCAGCACCGCCTTGGCGTCAGCCTGCTGCTTCAGGTCCAGAGCCACCTGATCGAGGCAGGCCTTGGCTTCATTGCCCACGCGAGTCGGTCGCCGCGGATCGTTGGCGAAGGTGATGGAACAAAGCGCCTGCGCGTGCGGCTGCGGCGGAGGCGGCGGAGCCGCAATCGTCACATTCGTACTGGAGTTTGCGGAATGCCCTTTATCGTCCGACACATTGCATGTGATCCCAACTACGCCCGTCGGTGCCCCGGCTGAGGAATATTCCGCGGTGGTCCCAGTCCCCGAGACGGTGCCCGCCGAAGCGGAGTAGCTGTAGGTGAGCGGACGATTCTGCGGACTCACTGCCGTTGAAGTGATGGTCGCTGACTCGCCGGGCTTGATGGTGGTGGGGCTTACGGAGCAGGAGATGGTCGGGGGCTCATAGGCCTTCACAGTAATCCCCGCCGTGCAGTTCGCGGTCTCCCACGGCCTCAAGCCCTCCTTGCCCTTCTTGCCTTCCTTCACCGTTCCCTGCACCGAATACTCTCCGGGTGCGAGCGAGCTCGTGTCCACCTTAGCTGTGGTGTCGTTGCCGGTGACGCCTGTGCCTGACCAGCTATAGATGACATTTTCTTTCGGATTTAACCCGCCTGCCGACGCCGTCACGGTCACCGGGTCCGCGGGATAGATCGTCTCAGGATTCGCAGAGCAGGCCAACGTGACGGGCGTTGGTGGGGTGACGGATCCAGAGTGGATCACGAGGCCGGCGCTGAGGCGAGCCGCATTGATGCTGGCTGTGCCCCCATAGATCATGTTGCCGAAGTCGACGTGCATATATTCGTAATCCGCCTGGACGAGGCGAATCGCCAGATGATGATTGAACCATGGCGTTTCAATATCCAGGCCTCCGCCCGCTGTCACATCAGGGCCCCATGTGTTGGGCTCGTGGTACGGTCCACCCGCCATTGCGCCTCCGCCCAGCCCGTGGATGAATGGAGTGATCGCTCCCCTGGGAAAGCGAACAATCACGCCTCCGGCCGCGGTCACGAATCCGTCATTGTTGCCTTCAGTGCCGATGTTGGTGTGAGGCAGGGCGCCGCCGAATTCATGCTCGGCAACCTCCACCTGAAGGCCGACGAAGCGATTGAAGAAATACGCGCCACTGAGGATCGCACCGGCATTGACTGCGTCGTAGGAAACAGGCTCGGTTGTGCCGTTCGGCATAAGAACCTGCACCGTCCCATGGGGAGACAGGTAGCTGTACCCGGCGAAGATATCAAATCTAGATGCCGACTCATTCGACGGCCCGTGTCCAGCGGAGGCGGCCTGAGCTGCTACTCCGATAGGTGTCAACGCCAGAACGGCAATGGCGAACAGCCGCTCAACATAGGGAAATACTCGTCACAATTTGGGCTTCATTCTCCGACATAACCTCCGAGTCTTTAATTACGGTGTAACTACGAACAACAAGGACTGAAGACAACGAACGCCGCTCGCCTGATTTTCATTCGCGCCGTGCCCGGATCAAAGTACTTAGCATGATCCGTATCCGGCAGGATTCTCCCGGGACACTTTCGAGGCAACCAAGTTCGTGAGCCACCACTGCGGCCGCTCGCCATGCATGAGTCGGCAACAGAAGGCCCAGTGCCCCAGCAACTTTCGAGAAAATCAATGAGTGTGAGCTTGCGGTCTTGCGAAATTGCGAGTTGCTTTCGACCGATTCAGCTTCGGGTTCTCAAGCTTCCCGGAGGCTGGGAAAACACAATAGATTCAAATGTCTATCCGGCGTTTAGAGTTTTGAGAAGGCTGCGCGGTTCACGCAGTATTTTTTCTTGCAACAGGGAAATGGCATAGATGAGTTGCTCGGGACGGGGCGGACATCCTGGAACATAAACGTCGACGGGCACGACCTGGTTCACACCTTGCACCAGGGCGTAGTTGTTGAATACGCCGCCGGAGGTGGCACAAGCTCCCATGGAAATGACCCACTTCGGCTCCGGCATCTGGTCATAAAGGCGGCGGAGCACGGGAGCCATCTTCTGCGAAACGCGGCCGGCCACGATCATCAGGTCAGACTGGCGTGGGGAAGGGCGGAAAACTTCCGCGCCGAAGCGCGCGATATCAAAGCGGGCGGCGCCCATCGACATCATCTCGATGGCACAGCAGGCGAGGCCAAAGGTCATAGGCCATACCGAATTTTTGCGCACCCAGTTGACCGCAAAATCCAGTGAAGTGAGAAAGACGCCCTCCGGCTGTTCGTAGCCGTAGTTCACTTCCTTCACTTTCATGCGGTTTTTTGCGCTGCTCTCCAGCGCGCCGAAAAGATAATGGTCGCGCTCTACCGAAGCCGCCATACTTTCAACTATACAGCTTTATCGCTCCGGATATGAGCCCGCCGCGCTCTGCCGCAGGGTGAGGGGATCGCGCGTGTTTCCAGGAGCAGATGACTAACCGTTCGCGAGCAACGGCCGGGGAAACTTGCTTAATTCTCCTATCTTTATGAAAATGATATGACCGCAAAGACCCCATTTCTTTATCATCTGATCCTTGGGAGTACTCGCAGATTTTCTCCTGGCAAGTTAGCTGAGCTTGCCTTACCGGCCCACGTTAGCCAGCTGTTGACAATTCACAACTGCATTTCTCTGCGCCTCGCGAGAGATAACTGTTTTCGGAGCGGAAATCACATGTGTAGTCGATCGATGAAGCCATTGCTGTTGCTCGCCATGACTGGATCTGCCGGAATTGCCCTGGCCCAGGCGCCATCCCAAGCTGCATCGGCGCCGGTGACGCAAGCCCAGATCACGGCATTGCAGCAGGCCGTTCAGAATGCGCAATCAGCGGGCGATAACGCCTGGATGCTCACCTCGGCCGCGTTGGTCCTGCTGATGACCGGCCCCGGCCTGGCGCTTTTCTATGGCGGCCTGGTTCGCCGTAAGAACATCCTGGGAACGATGATGCAAAGTTTCGCGATGATGGGCCTGGTGACCATTCTCTGGGCGATTTTGGGCTATTCGCTCGCCTTCGGACACGGCAACATGTTCATCGGTGGATTCGAGCACCTCTTCCTGCACGGTGTGTCACTGAGCCCGAATCCCGATTACGCCGCCACCATTCCAGAGCAGACATACATGATCTATCAGCTCATGTTTGCCATCATCACGCCGGCGCTGATTACGGGCGCATTTGCCGAGCGCATGAGGTTCAGCGCCATGGCGCTGTTTCTATCGCTTTGGTCGCTGCTTGTGTATTGCCCCATGGCGCACATGGTGTGGGGAGTTGGCGGTCTGTTCAACAGCGCAGGCAATCACATTCCGAGCCTCGATTTTGCCGGCGGGACCGTGGTCCACATTACCAGCGGCGTCTCAGCGCTCGTCTGCGCCCTTTACATGGGCAAGCGGCTCGGCTACCCGCGAACCGCCATGCCGCCGCACTCGCTGGTGTTGAGCTTCATCGGCGCCTGTTTGCTGTGGGTGGGCTGGTTTGGATTCAATGCGGGCAGCGCCCTGGCTGCAAGCCCGCTGGCCACCAGCGCATTTGTCAACACACACTTTGCCACTGCATCCGCGGCGCTTGGTTGGACCATCTTCGAGTGGCAGCACAACGGCAAGCCCACGGCTCTCGGCGCCATCTCCGGCGCAGTGGCCGGGCTGGTCGCAATCACTCCCGCCTCTGGGTTTGTGCAGCCGTTTCCCGCCTTGCTTATCGGCCTGGCCGCCGGATTTGTCTGCTCCTTCATGGTTTTCAAGGTGAAGAGCATCTTTGGCTACGACGACTCGCTGGACGCATTTGGCGTTCACGGCGCCGGCGGAACCCTGGGCGCGATTTTGACCGGAGTGTTTGCCACCTGCGTCATCAACCCGGTCTATGGCAAGGGAGTGCCGACGGGCTGGGTCGACGGACACTGGAGCCAGATTCTCAATCAGCTGGCTGCCGTGGGCATGGCCTGGGGGATCTCGATTGTGGGCACGCTGATCCTGCTCTTTGTTGTGGATAAGATCATCGGGCTGCGCCTTGCGCCCGAGCACGAAGCGGCCGGTCTTGATCTGTCGCAGCACGGTGAGGAAGGCTACGATTTCGAAACGACTTAGTTGCCGGAACCCAATTCGGTTGCTTTTGGTAATTCGGGGAAACAAAAACTTTGGGCAGGCTACGGCCAATGAGCCGCCCCGCCTGATAGGCTATCGAACGAGGAATCTCTGCATATGCTGAAGATTGAAGCTGTTCTGCAACCCTCAAAGCTGGATGCCGTGAAAGACGCGTTGCTTGAAGCCGGCATTGAAGGCATGACGATTCTGGAGGCCCGCGGCCACGGCCGCCAGAAGGGCCATACGGAGTTCTACCGCGGCAGGGAATACACCGTCGATCTTCTGCCCAAGGTAAAGATTGAGATGGTCATTCTCGACGATCTGAAAGAAAAGGCAATTCAGGCGATCGTCGGCGCTGCCCGCACCGGCCGCATCGGCGACGGCAAGATCTTCATCAGCAAGATCGATGAAGCCATTCGCATCCGCAATGATGAGCGTGGGGAAAACGCGCTTTAGGCAACGAAATGCCTGAACGGGCGCGCCAGGTTCCGTCTTCGGGACGTGGCGATTCGTTACTTAGCTCCGATCGCACCACCGACTTTTCGCGCAGTCGCGTTCAACGCCTTCCCAAATCCGCGGAGCGCCATCGAAATGCCAATGCCGGTGCTGCCCGCGGCGCTGCCCAGAGCTTGTCCCGTATCTGAGTCCGCCAGATCCAGAGCCACGCTTGTAGCGCGCCGGCCAGCCGCTACTCCGTCCATTGTGTTTTTCCCGCTACGGATGGCTGCCTGCATCGGCCGCTCATCAGGGTTTGCCCATGCGATGCTCGTGGGCGGAAGATCGTCAACGCGAATTATGCGGGCGCCGGTAAAGTCGCTACGCCGCATCTTGGCCGCCAACGGCCATTCGGGAGAGCTAATCCAAGTGGCTCCATTCATGGGGGCATTCAATTCGCCCAGGTTGATGAGTCTGGTCATTGCCAAAGGCTCGGTTTCACCGCAGTCGTCTCCTCCGCAGCCATGTGCGCACAAAACGTCGCTCAGGAAAGAGGCATGCTTGCCACGCGAGATCCAGATACGCGGCCCGTGCCGCTCGGCATCAAGGGTTGTCGCGCGTGCAATTTGACTGGCATCGCAGACGGTGTCCTCGTGGGCCGAAGCGTACCAGTAGAGCGCTTTCCACGTGGACTCCCCGTCGCGGCTCAAAAGAGCAGACACGTGCTCGGTGTCAAGGTTATGGCCCATCTCTCCGCAATCTGACCGCCAGAGGTGGAAATAGTGCACCTCTACCTGATCGGCATGGCCAGCGCGCGGAGACACCTGACCATAAATGGTGCCGTTGTCCTGCTGAACAACGGGACTTGCCTGGAAGGGGACGAACTGCGCGGGCCGGATTGAGCAGTCGTGGACGCTCAACATGAATTGGGGCGCAAATTGTGCGAGGAGCGCGTCCTCCAATGCATCGCTCAGTCCGTCATGGTCGCTGTCCTGGAGCGTTTGGGACACGATCCTCGGGACCGCCCGACCCGACAGGAAGATGAGAAGCACTCCGGCTGACACCAGAAGGCGCATGGCTCATCGTACGCCTACGGCGGCATGCGCACTTTCGGCGGTGCCAGCGATCCTCTGAATTCGATGTGCAATCGCGATTCGCGCCCGGCTCGCGGGGGCAACACACGAATTCGCGTGGCCAGGCGCTGCGGAAGTGAGAAATCAGCCGGGCTCGCAGATTATTTATGCTAAGAAGCGGGACCAACGTTGCAAGTTCTTTCGACCCTTTCAAGGAGCAAACCTCATGCACTGCCGTCCGACATCTTTCGTGCGCCAGCCATTGGTTCTTATTGCGATCGTGGCCACCTTGGTTCCAGCGCCGCTCACCCTGCGCGCGCAAGATACGCGCACGGTGGTTGAGCCGTTCTTTCCCCAGCTCTGCACCACGCTTGACGCGCAGTTGCAGGCCAGCGGCGGATCGCTGGCTCCTGCCGATGAGCAGAAGCTCGATACTAAGCGCATTCAGAAAGCTATCGACAAGTGCGGCAAGGGTCGAGCCGTGCTGCTCCACGTCAACGAGCAGAACAACGCGTTTCTGAGCGGACCGCTCGAACTGCGCCCCGACGTCACGCTCATCATCGGCTTGGGCGTGACGCTCTTTGCCTCGCGGGACCCGGCAGTCTACGCCACCTCGCCGGGCAGTTGCGGGATCATCAGCCATGGATTCGGCGCACGCGGATGCAAGCCGCTAATCTCGGTGGACCACGCGCCCAATTCGGGGATCATGGGCGACGGCACGATCGACGGCCGCGGCGGAGAGAAAATGCTCGGCTCGCAGGATTCATGGTGGGACCTGGCTCAGCAGGCGCGCGACGGCGGCGCGCAGCAGGTTTTCCGCCTGGTTGTGGCCAACTACTCTGACAACTTCACGCTGTATCGCATCACGCTGAAGAACTCGCCGAACTTTCACGTGGCCTACGATCATGGCAACGGATTCACGGCATGGGGCGTGAAAATCGATACCTCGCGGCGGGTGACCGACTCGCCGCATCCGCTCGCGCGCAACACCGACGGCATCGATCCCGGCGACGGGGCGAAGAACGTCACCATTACGCACAGCTACATTCGCGACGGCGATGACAACGTGGCCATCAAGGGCGGCGCGGGCGGCGCCACCAACATGACCATCAGCCACGACCACTTTTACTGGGGTCATGGCATGTCGATCGGCAGCGAGACCAACGGCGGGGTCGGCAAGATCCGCGTCTTCGATCTTTCGCTGGACGGAACAGACGCCGGAATCCGCATCAAATCAAACGGGTCGCGGGGCGGCCTGACCGAGGATGTAGTCTACGACGACGTCTGCATTCGCAACTCGCCGAACCCCATCACACTCGACACGGCCTACTCTGCCAATGGGCCTCTTCAAGGCAATTCGCCGCCCACCATGCGCGACATCACTCTGCACAACGTGCGCGTCTCCGGCGGAGGCAAGATCACCTTCAACGGTTACGACCCGACGCATCGCATTGCGGTGAAGCTCGATGGCGTGCAGATTGCGGATAATGCGCAGTACAGGTACGAATTGGATCACGCCGATATCACGCTCGGACCCGAGGCGACGAACCTGCAACTGCCCGCGGGCACGGACTCAACCGTCTCAGGGAAACCGGCGGAGGGAAATCCCGCGTCGTGCGCGCAGATGTTCGTGCCGTTTCAGCAGTAAACTTCGCGTTTCCTCGCGTCGTTTAAAGATCCTCGACTTTCAACTCCACATCGGCGCCCTGCCACGCCGTTTGAAGTTGCTGCTTCACCCACGAGGCTTCGTAATCGCGATGCTGCCTGGTGAGAGCTTCGGCCAGCCCGAACAGAGAGCGCGGATTGCGCGGGTTCTTTTCGAGATCGTCACGAAACACCTGCTCGGCGCCTTTCACATCGCCGGCTTGCAGCAGCATGCCGCCGAGCGATTCACGTACCGGGTAGTACCAGTCCGGCGGCTCATCGTAGAGGAGTTTGTCCTGCGTGGCCACTGCATCGCGCAGCAACTCGATCGCTCCCGGCTTGTCCCCCTTGGCGGTGGCAATGCGCGCAGCCAGAACATCGTCGGCGATGTGATAAATCTGCCACGTGTGGTTCTCAACCGGAGGCATGTACAAATCGTCGCGTGATGTGGCCTTTTCGATGGCGGCGAGTTGTTGCTCGAGTGCCGCTGCTTCGGCAGTCTTGCCTTGCACTGTCAGAGCAATCCCGCGACTGTAGAGCCAGAAGGCCTTCAACGTAGGCGTTTGCGCCGATGGTTCGCTCGCCACCATCACATCATCCCAAAACCGGCAGCGCACGGCGATCGCAAACGGCATGGCCACGAACGGCTCTACCATCGGCATATCTTTTAGGGCAGGACGCAGATTCCCGGCCAGCCGATCGGCAAATTGTTTCGCCTCTGCGCAGCGGCCTTGCATGCTCGCGGATACGGCTCCGAAGTGGAGATTATGCGAGTAGTACATCATCATGTACAAACCCTGTGAGCCTGTGGCGGCGGCGTAGTCCTCGTCGGCTTTTGCTGCAGCGGCGTTTTGCGCGCGTGCGCCGTCAAAATTACCAGTTCGCTCGTAAATGTGCGCCGGCATGTGCACAAGGTGGCCGGCTGCGGGCGCCAAAGTCGCGATCTCCTCAGCAAAGGGCAGTGCCCGTTCGGGGTGGGGCGACGCCTCCACGGCATGGATATAAAGATGCATGGCGCCCATGTGGTGGGGATCGCGGCGCAAAACGCCTTCCAGCGTCGATACGATCTCATTGGTGCCCTCGGCCGGCGTTCCGTCCGCGTTCCACAATTTCCAGGGCCGCAAATTCATCATGCTGTCGGCAAACAAGGTCGCTGCGTCCAGATCGTCAGGATATTTCTGCGAAAGCTCGCGCATCGCGCGCGAGTAGTCGAGGTCAAGCTGGTGATAATTCGGATTTGCATCGCCGGAGAATCGCCTGGCCATCGCATCCACGTAGTCCTTCTCGACCTGCGGAGCATCCGCATAGAGCGACTTCGCCTTTTCGATTGCTGATTCAGCAATCTTCTCGCGCTCAGGATCAACTGGAAGGTTGTAGTTTGGCCCTGCTGCCAGCGCCACGCCCCACCAAGCCATGGCCAGCTTGGGATCCAGCTCGGCCGCGTGTCGGAACGAGCGCGCTGCCTCTTCGTGATTGAAGGCATACACCAGCCGCAGTCCCTGGTCGAAGAACTGCTGTGCTTCAGAGTTTGTTGTGGACACGGGGTGATGCAGGTTGCCGAGACCCGGCATCAGAACCACAGGCCTCAGGGTCGACTCCTGGGCCCATGCGCCCGGCAAAGCGAACAGCATGGCGAAAACCGCTAGGTTTTTCAAAGAAACCTCCTGGGGATGAGGGGCCTGGGGAGGGTCAGATTATCATGCTGGAAAAGAGTTTGGAAACTGCTTTTTTGTATTGTCCGGCTCGCTGAATCATCCAGAAGGCCGGGCTGATGGGGCATGCGAAAGCTGACAGAATTGGCGCCCGATTCCTTGGGAAAGGCTCCGATTCATCCACTTTCCGTTGCGCGAAACCTTTCGCACTCTGGCACGAAATCTCCTCTTTCCGGCCTGAATCGCTTATTCTTTTAACAATTCCTTCTTGCTGCGGCAGACCCAGCAAACAAACCTATGAATCCAGTGATTGTGGCGGTTGACGATCTTCGGGAGCAGTATCTCAAGGAGATGGCGCTTGTGCGCCAGACCTGCGAACGCACCGGGGATGGGACCGCCGCGATCCGGCGGCGATCAGCCGTGGTGGACCGCACGCTGATTGAAATGTGGCGCAGGGCTTTCGCGAACCTGCCCGCGCAGAATGTGGCGCTGCTGGCGCTCGGCGGCTATGGCCGCAAGGATCTCTTTCCCTTCTCCGACATCGATGTGCTGTTTGCCTTCGCGGACGAGAAGACGGAAGAGCAGTCGCGCGAAGCCGTGAGAGCCATCATCCAGGGCATGTGGGACATCGGGCTGCGAGCGAGCCCCAGCTCGCGCACGGTGAAGGAAGCCGGCCGCTTCGATCCTGACAATCTGGAATTCACGCTGGCAACGCTCGATCGCCGCTTTCTGGCTGGGCAGTTTCCGCTTTACCAGCAACTTCATCAGGTCACCTTCCCCGGTCTTGTCCTCTCAGAATGGGCGGGCATCACGCAGAAGCTCAGTGAGATCGCCCGCAACCGCCATGCCAAGTACGGCAACACCATTTTTCACCTCGAGCCGAACTTGAAAGATTGCCCAGGCGGGCTGCGCGACTATCACCTGGCAGTCTGGTTCGCCGTGCTGTTTCATTTGAAGGAGACCAAGGAGTGGCCGCGACAGCGAGGCGGGGTTTTTCAAAGCGCGCGTGGCGACGCCGAAGCAGCTTTTGATTTTCTTGCCGCCGCGCGCTGCTTTTTGCACTTCCGCCATGGCCGGGACGATAACATCCTCGACTGGCAGTCGCAGGACGAGGCAGCCGCGAGCTCGATTGGACTTGAGACGCGAGGTACGGCTGATCCAAGCTACTGGATGCGCACCTACTACCGGCATGCGCGCGTGGTGTATCGCCGCGCCGCGTTGCTGATGGAACACCTGCCTGCGCCCGTAAGCTTCTATCGCCAGTTTCGCCGCCGCCGCACCCCCATTGCCGGGACTGATTTTCTGCTCGACCAAGGCCGCATTGACATTCAGCCCGGCGCGCAGTTCAACGACACGGCCGCCATTCTGCGGATCTTTTCGCTGATGGCCACGCATGGCTACACCCTGTCACAGGCTGCGGAGGACCGCATCACCGACGCCTTGCCCGTTCTTGCCATCTCCATCCCGGAGGGGGTGTATCTCTGGAACGCGCTGCGCGAAGTTTTACTCGGTCCCCACGCTGCCCATGCTCTCAGGACCATGCATGCGCTGGGTGTGCTGGAGATGCTGATCCCCGAGTTCCACGGGATCGATGCGCTGGTGATCCGCGACAGCTATCACCGGTATACCGTGGACGAACACACCTTTTTGGTCATCGACAACGTGCATGGGCTTCGCCAGCCCGTAAATGAGCACGAGCAGCGCCTGGCGCAACTGCTGCCCGAGATCGACCGCCTCGATTTGTTCTTCCTCTCGCTGCTCCTGCACGACACCGGCAAAGGGCGGCGCACCGGCGAGCACGCGCAGCAGAGCGTGGAGCTGGCAGACAGTTTTCTGGCGCGGCTGGATTTCGACGCCGAAGAGCGCGAGTCGATCCTGAAGCTGATTCGCCTGCACCTGGAGATGTCATCGGCCATGCGGCGCGACATCTTCGATCTGGACAACGTGCGCGCATTCTCTGAGAAGATTGGAAGCCCGCAACTGCTGAAGATGCTTACCCTGATGACCTTCGCCGACATCAAGGCAGTCAATCCCGACGCCCTGACTCCATGGAAGGCTGAAAACCTGTGGCAGTTCTACATGTCCACGTCAAACTTCATGGACCGCTCGGTGGACGAAGCACGTTATCACGCGGCCATCGATCCCACCCTGCTCAATCGCATTCGTTCCATGGTTCCGGCCGCGCAACATGATGCGCTGAAGCAATTCCTTGAAGGGCTGCCGCAGCGGTACTTGCAGACCCGCCTGCCGGAACAGATTCGCAATCATTTCCAGATGGCTCTAAATCTCAATCAGGATGCGGTGCAACTGGACCTGCGTCCCAACCGCCAACTCTTCGACCTGACGGTAATTACACGCGACCGAACCCGGCTGTTTGCAGACGTTGCCGGCGTGCTGGCGGCGTGGGGCATGAACATCGTCAGGGCGGGAGCTTACTCGAACGACGCCGGCGTAATTGTCGACAGCTTTCATTTTTCCGACGCGTTCCGCACCATTGAATTGAATCCGAGCGAGAAAGAGCGATTTCTTGCGAACGTTCACGACGTGGTGGCGCAAAAAGTCTCTGTGCAGCAATTGCTCGAAGCCCGCCGCCATTTGAACCATCCCACCAACCTGAAGGTCGAAGTTCCCACGAAGCTCGAATTCGATTCCGATTCGTCAAGCCACTCCACGCTATTGCAGGTTGTGGCCCAGGACCTGCCCGGCCTTTTGCGGCAAATTGCCCTCACTCTCAGCTCGCATCAATGCAATATCAAGGTGGCGCTGATCGATACCGAAGGGGAAACAGCGATTGATGTCTTCTACCTGACGAGCCAGGGTGAAAAATTAGCTCCTGAAGCGCAGGGTGCACTCGCAAGAGACCTGACGGCTGCGCTGGAGGCGATGCGCCAGCCCGTGGCGTGACGGTCGGCGCGAAGAATACGACAGGATGAGCTAGGCCTCGTCTTTGTGCACGAGATACTCATCCACTAACTCAGTTACCAGCACAGCTGTGGGAATGGCGACCATGGCGCCGGGGATGCCTTCGAGCGTGGAGCCCAAAAGCAATGCAACAAAGATGCCCAAGGCAGGCAGATTCACGCGCCTTTGCATGATGCGGGGAACGAGCCACGTATTTTCGATCTGGAGATAAATGAGAAAGAAGATGGCGACGCCAAGCACGCGTCCCCACGAATCGACGGCAGCCACAAGGAGGGCGAGCGTGACGGAAACGGCGGCGCCGAGCACGGGAACGACATTGAGCAATCCCGAGAGCACGCCGAGGGCGTAGGCGTAACGGACATCCAGGACGAGAAAAACGATGGTGCTGGCCATTCCGAGAATGAGCATGAGACTGGCCTGGCCGAGCAGCCATTTCTGCATGCGCGTGGCCGCTCGCTGCAACGTTGCGTCGAGCCTTTGACGAGGCTTGGGCGAAAGGAAGGATAGGAACCAGTGATAAGCTGTGTCGCCCTCCAGGATGAAGTAAAGGGTCAGCACAAAACCGGCAACAACCTGAACGAAGGCGCCAGCCCAGGTCTTGACCGAGAAGAAGAGAAACGTTGCCGCCCGGCTGAGTGCATCCTGAACCCACTTAATCAAGTCGCCGGAGCCCAATCGCTCAGCGAATGGAATTTGCCTGATCTTCTGGAGCAGCGCAGGAACACGGGCCGGCAGGTCGACGTCGAGCGACTGCATGTCGCGAATAAACGGCGGCAGGGCGAGGAATCCGAAGGCGGTGAGGACGCCTGCCACAATCAGCAGAAGAATCAGGATCGCCAGTGAGCCGTGAAATGGCCGCCAGCGGCCAATACGGATGCGCGAAGTGGCGTGCACCACAGGGGTGAGCACAACCGCGAATAGCGCGGAAACGTAAAGCAATACGAGGACGCCGCGGACAAGCCACGCCACGTATGCGGCCGCCACAATCAGAAACGAGAAGACGATGTGGCCGCGCACCTTGCGTGATAAGAGGGACGATTGAGTCATGCGAGACGTTCCTTGCAGGCACACCGGATTCGATGCACGTCAGCGATCGGGCAGACGACCCAGCCAGGATTCAGCGCCACTCGTGAGTACCCGGTCCATCGTACAGCGTTCAGGTCCGCAGCGCCCCGCTGTATGGCCGGCATGCGCCGCCTGTCCGATTGCAAAACCGCGTGATTGCGCGATGCCGCTACTGGTCGCCGCTGAGGATTGAGCCCGCGATGGCTCCCAACAGGCCTCCACCTACTGCGGCGGCAGGCGTCGCAGCGCGCGCCTCAGTGTGGGGTAGATACTCGTAAATCTGGTGCGCCAGCCGCGAAATGGGCAGTGTTTGCAGCCACACGGTGCCCGGGCCAACCATTTGCGCCAGAAAGATTCCGTCGCCGCCGAAGATCATGTTCTTGATGCCGGGAACCGTGGTGATCTGGAAGCCGACCGAGGTCTGGAATGCGCCGACGTGACCCGGATGGACACGCAGCACTTCGCCGGGCTGGAGGTTCTTCTGGATGAGCTCGCCGGAGAGTTCGAGCCAGGCCATGCCCACGCCGCCTACGCGCTGCAGCAGAAACCCGTCGCCGCCAAAGATGCCCGCCCCAAGCGACTGCTGGAATCCCACGCTGATGGTGACCTGGGGGGTGGCGCAGAGAAAGCCGTGCCGGTGCACCATGTATTCGAAGCCCTGACCCAGTTGAACCGGCACGATGTGGCCGGGGACCCTGGTGGCGAAGGACACCACGCCAGGGTACTGAACGGCGCGGTACTCAGTCATGAAGATGCTTCCGCCGCCGGCCACGCGCTTGAGAACACCAAAGAGCCCACCACCGCCTCCCATTTGCGTGTGCGTCATCATCTGGATCGAGGCGGTCATCCAGGAGAGCTCTCCGCTCTCAGAAAATACGGCCTCGTTGGGGTCGAGTTGCACGTCGAGCACCGGCATGGTGGTGCCTACGATTTGGGTTTGCATGGGGAACCCTCCTTTAAGAGGACAGTGTACCTGCAAACGAGCACGGGAAGGAGGCGGGCTGTGGAATCCGCGTGGCCGTGGGCATTGGCCGCGGTTCGGCCGGCGGCGTAGTCGCGCCGGGAAATCACTGCTTTTCGCGGTGCGCGATCACGTAGTCCTTGATGCGATCGTAAACATCGCTGGGGAGCACACCGCGATCGAGAAGGTCCTGCTTGGTGCGGTAGGGGCGAAAACGCACGATCCGACCCGCCCAACTCGGAGTCATGCCGGGAATCTTGAGAAGCTCCGCAACACTCGCGTGATTAACGTCGGTGCGCTCTTCGGGCGGCGGAATGGATTTCGCCTTGGCCGCGGCTCGAGAAGAATCGGATTGCAGCGGAGCCGCAGCAGCGCTGCTTTGGCCGGCGAGGCCGAACAACAGGGTCGCCACTACGATCTCCATCAAACGAGTTCGGGAATGCACGGCTCCATTTTCGGCCCCTATCCCGTTCCCCGCAAGCCGGAGGTGGGCCGGCAAGCGAAGGACGGCTGAGCAGCCCAAAGGGGCGAGCGGCCTGTAAAAATAGAACTATGGCAACTTCCCCTGCCGTTCCCCCCAACGACGGACCGTCGGGCACTCGCCTTTTTGGCAAGACCGCCCTCGTGCTGGGCGCCAGCCTGCTTGCGCTCCTGATTGTATGCGCCATCTTTTTGTGGACCACGCGTGGCGCGATGACCTACCTTCACGGCAAAACCGGCGCGCACGGTCCGGGACAGGGACAGTCGCTCGTCGACGTGCAGCCATGGCAGACCGCACAGGCACTGGCTTCCCTGGCGGTGACATCCGAAGAAAACGAGTACGCGCGCCAGGCTGAGCATCTGGCCGACCACGAAGTCGATCAGGCGTTTGCCGCGGCCCTTCGCGAGGCACGCCTTGACACGGAGAACCGGAAGCTCTCCGGAGACGCGCTGGCGCTTTCGCAGAAAGTGGCCCAGCTGGAGCAACTGAAGCAGCAGGATCAGGCGCTGGTAGACAGCCTGGCGGCCGAGGCCAATCCGCATGGAGCCTCAGCCAGGAACAGCGCCCAAAGCGCATCGGCGGGCGACGACCTGGAAGTGGCCAAGGCGCAGTTGGGGCTCGACTCTGACGAGCTCACAGACACCCAACGTGATCTGGCGCGGGCAGCCGGCGATCACAGCGAGGAGATCCAGAACGAGCTGGCGGCGCATGAAGAATCGATGAAGAAGTACGACAGCGAGATGGAAAGTGGGCAAATCGCGGTCGTTTCAGCAAGGCAGGATCAAACACTGGCCTCAAGGATCGCAGCCTGGTTCAGGCAACGTCAGCGCGCTGGGCTGATCAAAGAGGCGTTGGGAGAAGCGCAGAATGACGCGCACAACCTGACCGGGGAGCACAATGCACTGGAGACCAAGGCAAATGCGGCGGCCACTGCCGGTGCCGCGCCGGACCGCGCATCGCAACTCGCGAACCTGAAGGATCGAAGCATCGAGCGGCAAATCCTGAGCATCGACGACGACCGTATCCAAACAGAACAGCAGCTTGCGACCTTGTACTCGAAATGGGAAGACCAGGTGAAGTTGCAGCATCTGATTGTGCTGCACCTGATCCTGCAGTCTTTGATGGTGATTCTTGTGATCCTGGCGGGCATCTTCTTAGGCGACGCCCTCGTGCGCCGCATCATGGACCGGCCCGTAATCGAACGCAGGCAGATGCGCACGCTGCGCAGTGTTCTCGAGTTGAGCATTCAGGCGTTGGGCGTCATTTTGATCCTGATTGTGATCTTTGGCCCGCCCAAAGAGACGCCAACAATTCTGGGACTCACCACCGCTGCTTTGACGATTGCGCTTCAGGATTACATCCTCGCGTTTTTAGGCTGGTTCGTTCTGATGGGCAAGAACGGCATCCATGTCGGTGATTGGGTGGAAATCAACGGCGTTTGCGGCGAGGTGCACGAGATTGGTTTGATGACCACAACACTACTGGAAACCAGCGGATTGGCGGATCAAGGGTATCCGACGGGCCGGCGCATTTCGTTCATGAACGGCTTTGCGATCCGGGGGCAGTATTTCAATTTCTCCACGGCTGGGCAGTGGATGTGGGATGAGATCTCAGTGAGCGTGCCGGCGTCCGCCGACATCCATGCGGTGATGGAGCAGGTTCAGAAAGCTGTCACCGAGGAGACGCACGACAATGCAAACCGCGCGGAGCACGAGTGGAAACATGCGATCCGGGAGGGGAGCTTGAGCCGGTTTAGCGCGGCGCCCGTGGTGAGCTCGCGGCCGTCCGGCTCGGGCATCGATCTGCAGATACGCTATGTGGCGGCGGCATCAGACCGATTCGCCTTGAGCAATCGGCTCTATCAGCGCGTGGTTGAGTTGCTTCACCAACAGAAAGCTCCCGCGCAGTGAGGCTGTGGCGCAATGGAGCGCGCAAGAATCTATTTGACAATGCAGAGGCTTGCATTTAGCTTGGGAAATAGATGCAGAGCTTCCGCCATCACGGCCATCACCATCATCATGGGACAACTATGCCGGCGGACTGCCATGGCCTAAGATAAGCGGCCAGAGAGATCAAAAGGAAAGCAAAGCCCGCCGGCGATCAACGCTGGTGGGTTTTTTCGCGTTTGGACACAATTTTCAACCCAGGACAGGATCGAGCATGACTGAGAAAACAACGACAATTGATTTTGCCAAGATGGGCGGCCTGGTGCCGGGAATCGTGCAGGATGCGCGAACGGGCGAGGTTTTGATGCTGGGCTTTTTGAATGCCGCCAGCTATGCCAAGACGCAAGAGAGCGGGTTTGTGACCTTCTGGAGCCGCACGCGGGAGAAGTTGTGGATGAAAGGCGAAACCAGCGGCAATCGCCTGCGCGTGATCTCGGCCGCGACTGATTGCGACAACGACACGCTCCTGTTCCGCGTCGAAGTGGAAGGCGACGGCCTGGTGTGCCACGAGGGCACGGTGAGTTGCTTTACGCGGCCGATCGAAGCGGGACCGTGGACGGGGGTGAATCGTGGCTGACAAGCTCAGACTGGGAATTCCCAAGGGCAGTTTGCAGGAAGCAACGATCGCGCTATTCAAGCGGGCGGGATGGAACATCTACGCGGACGGGCGATCGTATTTTCCTTCGATCGACGACAGTCAGATTGAGTGCATGCTGATCCGCGCGCAGGAGATGGCGCGGTACGTAGATCATGGCGTGCTGGACGCGGGGCTGACCGGCATTGACTGGGTGGTGGAGAGCGGCCTGGAAGTGGAAAGCGTGACCACGCTGACCTATGCCAAACAGAGCCGCCGCAAGGTGCGCTGGGTGCTGGCCGTTCCGGAGTCGAGCGGATACGAGAAAGCCGAAGACCTGGAAGGCAAGATTATTGCAACCGAACTGGTGGAAACCAGCAAGCGCTACTTTGCCTCAAAGGGCGTGAATGTGAAGGTGGAATTCAGCTGGGGCGCGACGGAAGTGAAGCCGCCGATGTTGGCTGATGCGATTGTCGAGGTGACGGAGACGGGCAGCTCACTGAAGGCCAACCACCTGAAGATTATCGACACCGTGATGGAGAGTGAAACGCACCTGATCGCCGGCAAGGCCGCGCTGGCTGATGCGTGGAAGCGGCAGAAGATCGACCAGATTGCGACCATGCTGCGCGGCGCGATTGACGCGCAGTCGCAGGTGGGGTTGATGCTGAATGTGAAGCGCGGCGACCTTGAGGCTGTGCTTGCGGTGCTTCCGGCGTTGAATTCGCCGACCATCTCGCAACTGAGCGATTCGGAATGGGTGGCGGTCAACACGATTCTCGAGGAGCGCGTGGCGCGCGATGTGATTCCGCGGCTGAAGGCGGCCGGCGGCGCGGGCATTGTGGAATATCCGCTGAACAAGGTGGTTCTGTAGCGAGGGATACGGGCTTTAACCCGTACATCGCCGCCGACCGGAATGATTGGGGGCTTTGGCCCCTGAGGAAACGATGAAGCTGATCCGTACAACAGGGCGAGGCGCGCGAGCCGCGGCAGAGACTCTGGCGAAGCTGGAACAGCGCGGCGGCGCGGCCCTCGACAGCGTATTGCCCGCGGTGAAGCGAATTGTGGCCGATGTGCGAGCGGGCGGCGACCGCGCGCTGCTGCGCTACGCGAAGAAGTTCGATGGGTTCGGCGGACGGGAAAACAATCTGGCCGCGCTTCGCGTGTCGCAGGAAGAGATGCGTTCCGCGTGGAAGACAATTGATCCTGCGCTGGAAGATGCGCTCACGACGGCTGCCAGTCAGATTCGGGCATTTGCGAAGAAACAGATGCCGGGATCGTGGAAGGCTTCTCCGATTGCCGGGTTAACGACGGGGCAGCTTGTCCGGCCGCTTGGGTCGGTCGGTTGTTACGTGCCGAGCGGCAGGCATCCGCTGCCGTCTACGCTGCTGATGACGGCGATTCCGGCTCAAGTGGCAGGAGTGCGGCGAATCGTTGCGGTTTCGCCGAAGCCTGCGACGGAGACGCTGGCCGCGGCACATCTGCTGGGGATCGCGGAGTTTTACAGGCTGGGCGGGGCACATGCCGTGGCGGCGCTGGCTTACGGAACGGAGAGCTTGGAGCGTGTGGACAAGATTGTGGGTCCGGGCAGTCTTTACGTGACAGCAGCCAAGCGGCTCGTGGCTTTTGATTGCGCCATCGATATGCTGGCTGGACCAACGGAGATCGTGGTGACGAGCGAGCGTGGGAGCCCGGCCGACATTGCGAGCGATCTTGTGGCGCAGGCTGAGCATGATCCTGAATCGCTGGCGATCTTTGTGACGACACGCGAGGACTTGGCGCGGAAGGTGATTGCGGAGGCAAAAGAACGGAGCCGCGACAACAGCGTTGCGCGTGAAGCGCTTGAACGAAATGGCATGGCGATTGTGGCGGGATCGGTGAAAGAGGCCCGCAGGATCACGAATCTGCTTGCACCGGAGCACCTGACCGTGGATGCCGCGAGCGATGTGAAGTGGGTGGAGAATGCGGGTTCGGTATTCGTGGGGCGACGGTCGGCGCAGCCCTTGGGCGACTACATCTCCGGGCCGAATCACACGCTGCCCACTGGCGGCATGGCGCGTGTGCGCGGCGGGTTGAGTGTGAACGATTTTGTGAAACTGATTACGGTGCAGCAGTACACCGAGCAGGGCGTACGCACGCTGGGTCCGAAGGCTGCGCTGCTGGCCGAAGCGGAAGGGTTGGCTGGACATGCCGCAGCGATTCGGAAACGACTGGCGCCGCGGCGAGCCCGAGGGAAACGCATCGAGAGGAGGGTCCGTGGCTAACGCCATAACGACAGCGACGCCGACGCCGCGCGCGCGTGTGCAGGCGATGATGGAGTATCACCCGCCACTCGGCAGCCGCGACGCGCTGCGGCTGGACTTTAACGAGAACACGCTGGAGTGCTCGCCGAAGGTCCGCGAGGTGCTTGCTACGATTTCAGCCGGCGCGCTCACGCGCTATCCCGAGCGCGAGCCGGTGGAGGCGATCGTCGCGGCAAAGCTGGGGCTGCGCGCGGAACAGGTGGCGCTGACGAACGGAGTGGACGAAGCAATCCATGTGCTCTTCGAGACATTTCTTGACGCGGGCGACGAATTGCTGCTCCCGGTGCCCACCTACACCATGTACCAGGTCTATGCTTCGGCGACGGATGCGCGCGTAGTGACGGTGCAGGCTGCGGGCGATCTGCAGTTCCCCTTTGATCGGCTGCTCAAGTCGATCACACCGCAAACGAAAGTGATCGCGATTGCCAATCCCAACAGTCCGTCGGGATCAGTGGCCGCGCGGGAGCAACTGCTGGAACTTGCACGGAGGGCACCGCAGGCAGTGCTGATGGTGGACGAGGCCTATTTTCACTTCTATGGCGAAACGCTGATGGACCTGGTGGGCACACTGCCGAACCTGGTTGTCGCGCGAACTTTTTCAAAAGCTTATGGTCTTGCAGGTTTGCGATTGGGATTGCTCGCCGGACCGGCGGAGTTGATGCGGTGGGTGCGCCGCGTGCTTTCGCCGTACAGCGTGAATTCGCTCGCACTGGCTTGCCTGCCGGCGGCGTTGGAGGACACGAAGTATCTCGATTGGTATGTGGGCGAAGTGCTGGCAGCGCGACGCGAGTTCGAAGCCGCGCTCGATGCTTCTGGAGTGCGCCGCTGGCCATGCCGCACAAATTTCGTGCTGATAGAAATTGGCGCGCGGCATGCCGAGTTTGTGAGGCTGATGCGCGCCGCGGGAGTGCTGGTGCGCGATCGTTCAAGCGATCCGGGCTGCGACGGCTGTGTGCGCGTCACCATCGGAACGCGCGACCAGATGAAAATGGCAGTTGCCGCGCTGCATGATGCGCTCAAGGCGCTGCAGGCAGGGAGCGGGAAACGATGACCGCAAAGAGAGGCACGACGAAAAGCAAACGTCCAGACGCGCGCGCGGCAACGATCGTGCGCAATACGACGGAGACGAAGATCGAGCTGGAACTGACGATTGAAGGAAAGGGTCAATACACAGTTTCAACCGGGATTCGGTTTTTCGATCACATGCTCGAACTGTTCGCGCGGCATGGCGCATTCGATCTCGAATTGAAGTGCGACGGCGATCTCGATGTCGATCAGCATCACACGGTAGAGGATGTGGGCATCGCGCTGGGCGAGGCGTTTGGTAAAGCGCTGGGCGAGAAGCGGGGCATTCTGCGCGCGGGTTACTTTGTGATGCCGATGGATGAGACGCTCGCGGTTGCTGCTGTGGATTTAAGCGGGCGCGCGGCGTTTGCAGTCGACACGAAGGTGCGAGCGCGGCTGGTGGGCGACCTGCAGACGGAATTGGTGACGGACTTTTTCGAGGGTTTTGCGCGCGGCGCGCGGGCCAATGTGCACGTGATGATCATGTACGGCCGCTCGAATCATCACAAGATCGAGGCGATCTTCAAGGCGTTTGCGCGAGCGCTGCGCGTGGCGTGCTCGCGTGACAAACAACTGGGCGAGATGCTGCCGAGCACCAAGGGGCTGCTCTGATGCGTGTCACGGTGATCGATTACAAGGCCGGCAATCTGACGTCGGTGCTGAAGACGCTCAAGCACCTGGGCGCGGAGACCGTGGTGACGGACGGCGATTTGTCGCTTGTAGAGTCGGCGGAGCGGATTGTCTTGCCGGGTGTGGGGCATTTTGCGGCGACACAGCGGCTCGACGCAACGGGGCTGACGGGCGCAATTCGTTCGGCGGTGGCGCGCTGCGTGCCGTTCCTGGGAATTTGCGTGGGGATGCAGTGGCTGTACGCGGGATCGACGGAAGCGGCCGAGCAGCCGGGGCTTGGAATCTTTCCGGAATCGTGCACACGGTTTGCGGAAAGCGCGGAAAAGGTGCCGCACGTGGGGTGGAATTCGCTCGAAGTGCGAAACGGGTCGCGATTGCTGAAGGGAGTTGAGCCGGGCGAGTACGTGTACTTCACGCATTCGTACAAAGGGCCTGTCACGGCGGATACCGCTGCAGTGACACAGTATATAGAGCCGTTCGCCGCAGCTGTCGAGCGCGGGAACGTGATGGGCGTGCAGTTTCATCCAGAGAAGTCGGGCGAGACGGGGCTGAAGATCCTGCGGAATTTTCTTGCGTGGGACGCGAAGGCGACGGCATGCTGACCAAGCGCATCATTGCCTGCCTCGACGTGCACGCGGGACGCGTGGTGAAGGGCGTGCAGTTTGTCGATCTTGTCGACGCCGGCGATCCGGCGACGCAGGCGGCCCGGCACGCGCGCGAGGGCGCCGACGAAATTGTGCTGCTGGATATTACGGCGACGCACGAGGGACGGCAGACATTGCTCGATACGGTGCGCCGCACCGCGCGCGAACTGTTTGTGCCGTTTTGTGTGGGCGGCGGAATCAAGTCGGCGCGCGATGCGGAGCAGGTGTTTGAAGCAGGGGCCGATAAAGTGAGCATCAACTCCGCGGCGCTGGCCGATCCCAAGCTGATCACCGCCATTGGCGCGAGCTTTGGTGCGCAGGCGGTCGTTGTTGCCATCGACGCGCGGCGCGACCCGCAGGCGGCCGATCCGGTGCGCGAGGCACAGGTGTTTGTGCATGGTGGCCGCAAGCCGGTGGGCCGTCGCGTGGTGGAGTGGGCGCGGGAGGCGGAGCAGCGGGGCGCAGGCGAGATCCTGCTCACTTCAATGGATGCAGACGGCACGCGCGCTGGATTTGACTGTGAATTGACGGCGGCGGTGAGCAAAGCGGTGAGCATTCCGGTGATCGCGTCGGGTGGCGCAGGAACAGTGGCGCACTTCGCCGATGTGTTTGCACGCGGCAGGGCCGATGCGGCGCTAGCAGCAAGCATTTTCCATTTCGGCGTCTCGACATCGCGATCGCTCAAAGAGGAACTGGCGCAGGTGGGCGTTCCCGTGAGGCTGCCATGCTGATTCCTTCGATCGATTTGCTGGGCGGCCGCATTGTGCAGCTTGTGCAGGGCGAGAAGCTGCGGCTCGCGTTCGACGATTTTGAATATTGGATCGAAAAATTCTCGCGCTATCCCCTGGTGCAGCTGATTGACCTGGATGCTGCGATGCGGCAGGGCGACAACTCCGCGCTGGTGGAGCAGATTGCCAAGCGGCTGCCCTGCCAGGCGGGCGGCGGGATTCGCACGATTGAGCGCGCGCGGCAGGTGCTGGATGCGGGCGCGAGACGCGTGATCATCGGGTCGGCGCTGTTTTCCGCGGAAGGCACAGTCAACACAGACTTTGCCGCGGAGATGGCGGCGAGCGTGGGCGCGGATCGCGTGGTGGCCGGGATCGACACGAAGAATGGGCGAATTGCCGTGAAAGGTTGGAAAGCGCAGGTGGAGCTTACGCCGGACGAAGCGATTCCGCAATTGGAGCCCTTCGCTGCAGCGTTTCTCTACACTCATGTCGATACGGAAGGTACGTTGCAGGGTTTTCCCATCGAGACGGCGGCGCGGTTGCGCAAGCTCACGCAGCGACAGCTCATCGTCGCGGGAGGTATCCGCAGCCAGCAGGAGGTCGACATACTCGACGCGCTGGGTGCGGATGCAGTGGTGGGCATGGCGGTCTACACTGAGATGCTCGCGGTTTGA
Source organism: uncultured Acidobacteriaceae bacterium (assembly GCA_963751285.1). Lineage (GTDB taxonomy): Bacteria > Acidobacteriota > Terriglobia > Terriglobales > Acidobacteriaceae > Telmatobacter. The sequence goes on from CAVVUE010000037.1 coordinate 189,464, forward strand.
CGATCGGCGCCGCACGAAAACATGCGATGCGCCTTGGTCCGGAACCTGCTGGGATAGCATAAAGGCAACGAGCGTTCAGCCGGTCGGGGCGAAAAAATCTCATGCTGCGCGTCGGATACCCAGCCACATTGTCGAAGGATTGGTTTCGCGATTTCCCCGAAGGGATCGAGCTGATCCCCGTGTCTGACAAGATGGAGCACGACGTCGAGATCGACGTTTGGATTCCGGATCCTTACTCGACGCGAGCGATGCGCGCATGGCCGCGGCTGCGCGGCGTGAAATTGGTGCTCTCCATGATGGCCGGCACCGAATGGATCCCCGGAACGGTCGGACCGAATGTGACCATCTGTAACGCGCACGGAGCGCACAATGTCTCTACCGCCGAATGGACCCTGGCGGCAATTCTGGCGATGCTCAAGTATTTTCCGTTGTATCTCGACATACAGCGATCAGGCGTATGGAAGCGCCGGTTTGAAGCGAGCAAGCTGTACGCCGAGCTGCACGGCGATGCGCGCGAGATGTATCCGCCGGTGCTGGGGGAAGAACTGACCGGGAAAACAATTCTGCTGATCGGTTACGGAGCCATCGGCAAAGAGATTGAACGGATGCTGAAGCCGTTTCAAGTGGAAGTACTGCGCCTGGCGCGGAGGGCCCGCAGCGAGCCGGAAGTGCACGCAGTATCCGACCTGGATAGTCTGCTGCCGAAAGCTGACGTGGTGGTGCTCATCCTGCCGGCGACAGCGGAGTCGCGGGGGTTGGTCGGCACGCGCCAGCTTGCGCAGATGCGGCAGGGCGCGCTGCTGGTGAATGCGGCGCGCGGTCCGGTTGTGGATACCGATGCGCTGGTGGAAGCGCTGCGATCGGGGAAGGTCCGTGCCGCGCTCGATGTGACTGATCCGGAGCCGTTGCCTGAAGGCCATGCGCTGTGGAGTTGTCCGAATCTGTTGATTACGCCGCACGTGGGCGCGTCAACGCCGGAGTTTACTCCGCGCGCGCTGCGCACAGCGGCGGATGAGTTGCGGCGCTATCTGACGGGCGAGTCGCTAAAGAATGTGGTACAGGCGGCGACTTAGGCAGCGCTTCCCACCCTCCGGAAAGGATAGGCCAACCAAAGCCGGCCTGGAGACCGGCGCTACATTTCGGTGGCGGCCATCGGGGCGCGGCGCCAGTCGCGCAGGCCGAGGATGGCGAGACCGACGAGACCCGCGTAGAGGAACGCCGTTGGCCAAAGATCCTTGTAGATGTACTCGCCAATGTACACCGCGTCGACAACGATCCAGAGCCACCAGTTCGCGATATGCTTGCGCGCCTGCCACCAGGTAGCAACGAGCGAGTAGCTCATGAGCACCGCGTCAAGGTAAGGCAGCGCGGCGTGGAGATGCTTCGCAAGGATGCCCAGCGCGAAGCTGCCCGGAACGCCGAGGGCGACGGCGACGATCAGGCTCGATCGCCGGAGCGGAGCGACCCGGACCTCACCCTCCCGGCGCATTCCGCTCCACCAATGCCACCAGCCATAGAACGTAAAAATCACAAAGAACACTTGCAGCAGCGCGTCGGAGAGAAGCCCGGCCCGATAGAAGACCACCATATAGAGAAAGATGGAAATGAGGGTGACGGGCCAGCAGATGAGCAAGCGGCGGGTGGTGAGCCAGATGCCGACCGCAGCGGTGATGGCTCCGGTGAGCTCAAGGCCGTGAGCGGCGAGCCAGGCGACAATTGCGGTTTCGGTCATGGCCTGCTCGCTCCGTGTGAATGGGGCGCGTTGGCGCGGCGGCGCAAGGCATCGAGCAGCGTACAGCCGGGGCGGCTCCAGAACCAGCGGGCGTGACCCACCAGCCAGCCATCATAGGCCATGACGGCTTTTTCTTCAGAGTGCAGCACGCCGAGAAAATAGTCGGCCTCAGAGAGTGCGAACTCAGTGTGGCAGAGCGCGGTCATGGGCGCCAGGGCAGCGGCCTCTTCGGCGCTGAGCGGGCGGATGGACTCGTAGCCTTCGAGAAGCGCTTCGAGGTGGTCCAGATGGATGGGAACGTCGTCAGGGCGGGCGGGATTGTTCACGAGGACGAGCCACTCAACGACGTTGCGCTCGATGGCGTGGGCGATGTCGTGCGTAGCGTTGGTACGGTCGGCGAGGCCGAAGTCGATGATCGCAGTTCCACGGGCGTCAGGGCCGGCATCGCTCCAGAAGAGGTTGGAAGCGTGCAGGTCGTTGTGGGTCCAGAGCGGGGCTAGCGCTGGCAGGTGCGGCACAAGTTCGACGTGGTATGGAGCCAGGATCGCAAGCGCCCGGTCTGCGCTGGCGCGAACGGCATTGTGACCAGCGAGGGATGGACGCGCGGCGAGGTAGCGATGAAGTGCTGATGCGGGTTGCTGCCCAGCGAAGATGGTGAAGCTGGCCACGAGCGGGCGCACTGCGCGAGGTGGCGCGGCGAAGTCGCTCGCGGCGAGATGGAGACGCGCGAGAGCCTGCCCTGCGGAATAGGCATGAGCAGCGGTGCGAAAGGGCGTCCACGAGATCGCGTCTTCGTAGAGATCGATGCCGTTGGGAATCTCGTGAACCTCGTAAGTGGAATCGCCGATTTGAACGGCGGTGTCGCCCGATGCCGAAGCGAAGATGCGCGGAATAGAAGCGCCATGAGCGATAAGATGCGCGAGGAACCGGTGCTCTTCGAGCAGTCCTTCGCGATCACGGACAGAGCAGTGATGACGCTTGATAAAGACGCGAGCCTCGTCCCCACGAGCATTGCGTGTGGCGACAATGCCGGCCGCAGAGAACGGCCGTGGGCTGACGGTGAGGATCCGGGTTGGCTCGCCTATCGCCGGAAAGTTGCTGAGAAGCTCACGCAGCTCGGCGAGGGTGACGGGAGGCCAATCTGGCAGGACCAGCGAGCCGTCCATGCCGTGCGCTTTGGGTGTTGAACTCATCGATTCATTCGAGCTTTCAGCCTTCGGCTCTCAGCTTTCAACTGTTAGCTTTTAGCGACTTGCTTCATGCTTTTCGCGCATGCCGAATCGATTTAACTTGTCACGGCGCAGGCTAAAGGCTAATAACTGACAGCTAAAAAGTGTAGTGCGCGTCGAGACGCACGGTTGGTGGAGCGCCGAGCCAAACGAACGTGTCGCCGAGGCTGGCGCCAGTATCAGACCAGTAGCGCTTGTTGGTGATGTTGTTGGCGTAAATGTGGAAGGTGACTCGGCCCTGCTCGCCGCCGGGAGTGTAGCGCGCTCCCAGGTTGAAGAGATTGTAGCCGGGCACGCTGACTACGTCGTCGCGTGTGGCCTCCTTGCGCGTGGTGTAGCTCCAACCGGGCAGCAGGTGCAGGCCGGGTACGCGAGGCACCGTGAGATCGGCAAAGAGATTGGTGTGCAGGTGAGGCACGTTGATTACCTGCTTGTTGTCGAAGGACGGTGTGCCGGTGTCGGTGGATGTGGCGTTCAGCACTTCGGCCGAAGCATTAAGGCGAAGCCAGTTGGCAGCCTTGCCTTCAACGTTGAAATCGGCGCCGTTATGGGTCTCGCGGCCCTCAGATTCGAAGCATTGATCACCGGCAACGCCCGTGGGACAAAAACTGTCGGTGCCTGCGAGCGTTTTGGGGTAGAAGAACGGCGCACGCATGTGAAAGAACGCGCCGGTGACAAGAATGCGCGAACCGGGCTCGTACTTGGCGCCCACTTCAACCTGGCGCGTGAAGAAGGGATCGAGGAACTGGCTGCCATTGTCAGTCCAGAAGGGCGCCTGTGGACCGAGCGACAGCATCACGCCGTAGTTTGAGTAGAGAGTGAGGTTCCGGACAGGGTTGAAGGTGACGGCGAATTGCGGAAGCCAGACAGGTTTATTGGTGAGGTCTGGCGCGCACGCGGAGGAATCAGAGAAATCCGCGCACGATGCATAGGTCGAGTAGTTGTGATCGTGAAGAGCATCGTAGCGTGCGCCGGCGATGAGTTGAATACGGCCGGGGAGATGGATGCGATCCTGCATGATGGCTGCGGCCTGGTGGCTGTCTTCCCAAAGGCGGCGCGGTCCGGCGGATTCTAGCGTAGGCTCAAGGGAGTTTGGTGTGCCGGGCGGTGGAAGAGTTGCGATGGGCTGGTAGATGTTTGCAGATCCGACGTAGGTGTAGACAGCGCCGTCCTGCACAACGCCGCTGGGATCGTATGGATTCGCGACCGTGTAGAAGCCGGGCTGCTGCACTCTGCGCATGAACAGTTCGCCTCCGGCGGCGATGTCGTGCGTGACTGCGCCGATTTTGATGTGGCCCGTGACCAGTGCCTCCGCCTCGGCGTCGATGCGCAGCTCGTTGGGGTCGCGGTAGTCGTAAACGTCATAGGTTCCGTCCGGAGCGAAAAAGTAACTCGGGGCCGGGCCACCCAGTGCTGAGCAATCCGTCTCGTAATAGCAGCCGTAGACGTAAAGCACGTTGTCCCGGATGAGCGAGTGGCTGAGGCCGGCGGTAGCGAAAGCGAGCCACGACGGAGAAAAGTTGTGATCGAGGCGCGCGCTGGTATTGAACGTGTCGTAAGTGTCGGGAGTGCTCCAGGACTGATCGCCCAACATAGTTGAGCGATAGATGCGGTTGATGTCGGGCAGCGTTGAGCCGCCAAGAAGTTGATAGCCGCTGCCGTCTCGCTCGGTCTTGTGCTGGTACTCGAAGTCGCCTTTCAGCATGGTTGCCGGATTCAGCTTCCAGTCGGCCGCGCCGGCGCCCATGGCGCGCCAGCCGTTGGTGTCGTTCATATAAGTGACGATTCGCTCGCCGGCGAGATTCACGCGCGCACCCACCTGCTTGCGGCTGCCAAAGAGATGGCCGAGATCCACGGCGCCATAAGTAGTTCCGCGATGATCGGTGGCAAGATCGAGATCCTGGATGTTGGCCGGGCGCTTCGTCACGTAATCGATGAGCCCTCCGGCCGAGGCCACGCCACTCTCCACCGCTGCCAGCCCGTGCAGGATTTCGACGCTCTGCTTATTCTCGAGCGGCACATCCTGCTCACCGGCGATGGTCATGCCGTTGATCTCGAGCCCGGTAGCCAGGTCGAGAGGGAAACCGCGTATCTGGTAGTCGCCGTAGTAGCCAACGGGCACGTAGTCGTTGCCGACGGCGGCATCGTTGATTACCACGTCAGAAAGCAGGCGCGAAACCTGATCGTTGAGCAGATCGCGCGTGACCACGGAGGCAGAGAGCGGCGCGTCCTCAAGCTTCTCACCGGTGAGTGTGCCCACGGTGACGGATTCGGGCAGATAGTTGTCTTGCACTTCGCCGTGAACGATGACGGTGGTGGTGATGGGAGCGGGTTTTTGCTCGTTTGGAACCGGGTTTTGCTGGGTGTCCTGCGGAGCCGTCGTTGAACTCGACGCGGTTTGCTGCTGGCCTTGAGCGATTGTGACGGCTGGCGCCGCGAGTGTGATGGCGGTGGCGAGAAAAGTCACAAGCGGACGGCGTAAGCGTGCGGGATTTGGCTTTGCGTTTCGGGAAAAGACAGCGGCTGCGTGCATAGGGACCTTCGTTTCGGTGTTGCGTGAAACAAAGGGGCATGCGCAACGAAGTGAGGTGAGGAAGAATGCCGCTCGGTCGGAGAAAGCTTCCCACGCCGGTATTATCCGGATCGGGTTCGAGGGTATTTCTCAGCCCCACAACGCGTGGAGCACCCCTGTTTCAATAAGCCAATTGAAACACCACGCACGGAACGTTGGCAACTGTCCCGGTACAAGCTCTTGCTCAGTGCCTATCACTTGGCTGGATTCGCATGCGGATGAAGACCGGGAATAGCTGTCGGCACATTAGCCCGGCTGGGAGCTTGAACCTGGGCAGCCATTGCGGCTACCGTGACACTGGAGAGAACGTCGAACATGGCCTTCTGAGCTCGCGCCCAAACAGGATGCGCGGGGCAATGTGCTTTTCTGGTGCACGAAGGGCCATGAGCGAGGCAAACGTTCAGGCAGATGGTTCCGTCGACAGCCTCAATCACTTCGCGCATTGAGCTATCGCGGCCGCGCTGCGTGATGCGAAAACCGCCCGCCTGGCCGCGTCGTGAGGTGATGAGCCCGGCCCGTGCCAGCGACTGCAGAACTTTGGAGAGGAAGCTCTCAGGAGCATCCGTGGCCGCAGCAAGCCAAGGAAGCGAGAGAAGACCATCACCTTCCGGCAAGGCCAAATGAACCATCACGCGCACAGCGTAGTCGGCGCCGCGCGTGAGCTGCATCGAGGAGTTGGATCTCTTCATAGAGCCATCCAGCCGAACGGAACTGCGGAGGTGCAGGTCCAATGCCGGCGAGCAAAGGGCGCGCCGCAAAGCGAGACTACCCATCCGGCAATGCGCAGAGTAATTGAATCCGGCTTAGAAGTATGTAACGCGTGTCACGCGCAGATGCCGCACCTGACAGCACGCCTTACGCAAATAAGGCGCCGCGAGGATAATTGATGCGAGCGCCGCGGCGCCCCAAATCTCGCGACAAAAGGAGCAAAGCGCATGGGAATCCTCGATCTCTTCAGCCTCAAAGGCAAAAACGCGTTGGTCACCGGATCGGGCCAGGGCCTTGGCGCCGGAATCGCCACTGCGTTTGCGCAGGCCGGCGCGAACGTGACGCTGCACAACTACGACAAGGTTCTGGACTCGACGATCGAGGACGTGAAGAAGACCGGCGCGAGATTCATTACGCGTTCGGGCGATGTGTGCGACAAGGCGATCTGCCGGATGCTGGTGGATGACACGGTGAAGGAGTTCGGTTCGATCGACATCCTCGTGAATAACGCCGGGACCATCAAGCGCGCGCCTGCGGCCGAACACTCAGAAGAGTTCTGGAACTCGGTGATCAATACCAATCTGAATGCCGTGTGGTTTTTGAGCCAGTACGCGGGCCGGCTGATGCTCAAGCAGGGGCACGGCAAGATCATCAACACGGCGTCGCTGCTGTCGTTCCAGGGCGGGATCCTGGTGCCCGGGTATGCCGCGTCAAAAGGCGCAGTGGCGCAGTTGACCAAGGCGCTTGCCAATGAATGGGCCGACAAGGGCATCAACGTAAACGCGATTGCGCCGGGATACATGGCGACAGACAACACGGCGGCGCTGCGTGCCGATCCCGTGCGATCGCAGGCGATTTTGAGCCGGATTCCGATGGGCCGATGGGGGCTGCCTTCAGACCTGGCCGGCGCAGCAGTTTTGCTGGCTTCCGAGGCCGGAAACTATATCCAGGGGCACGTGCTCGTTGTGGATGGCGGATGGCTCTGCAGGTGAGAGCGTTGAAGTGGGTAAACACGGAGCTGGACATGAGCATGAGTGCCGGCTCCGCCCGGAGCGCACAGCAAACCCAAAACGAACCAAAATGAGGAGAGAGACGATGAATCGCAGAGAACTATTCGCAGTTATGGCCGCGGCTGCCTTCACGGGCGATGCGCTTGCCCTCGCTGACTCGAAGCCCGTGATGGGCTCGAAGGTCTTTGACTGGAACTCGATTCCCGCGAAGCCGACGAGCTACGGTTCGGTGCGATCGTTCTGCAGCACACCGACGGCGACGCTCGAAAACCTTGAGATCCACGTAACCACGCTGAATCCCGGCATGTCGCCGCACCCGCCGCACAAGCATCCTAACGAGGAGCTGATCATCCTGAGGCAGGGCACGGTGGAGACGCTCTCGAACGGCGAATGGATCCGGGTCGGTCCAGGATCGGTGATCTTCAACGGATCAAACCAGCTGCACGGGTTCAAGAACGTGGGCACGGAGCCGGCCATTTATCACGTGATCAACGTCAAGACTGCGGCGACGCCGGCGGCGTAAAGACAGGGAACAAGCCACACCAGCGAACACAAATCGCTCGCCCCGGGGCCCCGACAGGAAATAAGGGAACAAGACGCTACGCACGACGCTATTTCTTACGGAACCGTGCGGCGATGCTTTCGGCGTTGCGCGCAAGAATGCCAACGTCGCTGCCGACGGCGGTGAAGTTGAAGCCCATCTGGAAGAAAGCTTCGGCATCGTCGACGTTTCCCGTCAAAAAGCCCGCAGATTTGCCGGCGGCGCGAATGCGCGCGGCAGCATCCTTGATGGCCGTCTGCACCTCAGGGTGATTGGGATTGCCGAGATGGCCGAAGGCCGCAGCCAGATCGCTGGGGCCGATAAAGATGCCATCGACACCTTCGACCGCGGCAACTGCTTCGATCTCGTTCAAAGCCGCCTTGGTTTCCAGCTGCACGAGCACACACGTCTCGAGGTGTGCGTTGCGATGATAGCCCTGCGTGCGGCCGTAGTCGGTTGCGCGCGGAGTTACGGCCACGCCGCGAATACCCAGTGGAGGATACCTCGCGGCGGCCACGGCTTTACGCGCCTCGTCGGCATTTTGCACAAAGGGAACCAGCAGCGACCGTGCGCCCACGTCGAGCGCGCGCTTGATGATGACGGGGTCGTTCCATGGCACGCGGAATACCGGCTCAGCCGTGCCGACACGCATGGCCTGCAGCTGCGGCAACAGCGTGGAGATGTCGTTGGGCGCGTGCTCGCCGTCTATGACGATCCAATCGAAGCCGGCGCCCGCCAGAATTTCCGCCGCGATCGGGCTCGCAAGGGCGCACCAGAGCCCCACCTGGCGCTCACATCGCGAGAGAGCCTGCTTGAATGCATTGCGGGGAAGATTGCCGGGCGCGTCGGGCATTATTCCATCTCCTTTGGCGATTGTAAGGGTCGTCTCCCACATTTTTTCGCCGACTTTGCCACGGCATAAACGAGCGGGGCAACAATGGCATGGACTCAGGCGGCCTGAGGCGAACTGAAGTCCAAGCGCTTGATTTCGCCGACAATCAGGCCGTAGCTCAAGATCACGCAAAAGGCAATGCAGGCGATGAAGACCAGCGCACCGTTGTAGGAGTGCGTTCTGACCACAATGGGACCGATGATGAGCGGCGTCGTGATTCCGGCCAGATTGCCGAAGAGATTGAAGAGCGCGCCGTTCATGCCCACCATGCCCTTCGGCGACGTGTCGGAGACGACCGTCCAACCCAGCGCGCCGATTCCCTTGCCGAAGAACGAGAGCGACATGAAGAACAGCATGAGGCTCTGCGACGAGGAGTAATTGCAGGCGATGATACTGATCGCGAGCGCCATGCCCGCCATGATGGGAACCTTGCGCGCGAAGCTGAGCGAGTGGCCGCGTTGGAGCAGCTTGTCGGAGATGACGCCGCCCAGAATTCCGCCGATGCCTCCGCAAAGCCCCGGCACGGCGGCAGCGAAGCCGACCTTGAGCACCGACATGTGGCGGGCTTGTGCAAGGTAAAGCGGAAACCATGTGAGAAAGAACCAGGTGAGCGTGGTGATGCAGAACTGGCCAATGTATACGCCGACCAGCATGCGATAGCTGAGCAGCTTTTTGACCGTGGCCCAGGTGAGCGTGTTCTTTTTGGCGCTCGTGGCTGAGTCGGTGTTGACCAGTCCGCCGCCGCGTTCGATGGTTTCGATCTCGGCGGGTGAGATGCGCGGATGCTCTTTGACACCGTAGATGTTGGTGTACCAGACGACGGTGAGCACGCACCCGAGAGCGCCCATGAACCAAAAGCAACTGCGCCATCCGGCGATGTGGATCAGCCATCCGAAGATGGGCGCGAAGATGGGCAGCGCGAAATACTGCGCTGAATTGAAGATCGCCGAGGTACGGCCGCGTTCGGAGGTTGGGAACCAGGCGGCCACGATGCGGCCGTTGCCAGGGAATACCGGCGATTGAAAGAGTCCGGAAAAAATCCGCAGGATGAAGATGGCCGTGAACGCTGCGCTGGCGGCCAGATAGCCTGCAAACGCGGTGAGAAAAGCGCAAATCGACCATCCGATGATGGCAATGCCGTAAACGCGCTTTGATCCGAAGCGGTCGAGCAAACCGCCGGAAGGTAATTGCCCAAGCGCGTAGGCCCAGCCAAAGGCGAAGAGCAGATAGCCCATTCTCGCGGCGTTCAAGTTCATGCCTTTAGGCATGACGGAGGCGGCCTGCGAGAGCGCCGAGCGGTCTGCAAAGCTGAAGCAACTGACGATGAAGAGGATGGTGATGATGAGATAGCGAACTCGCGTTTGCCGCGCTTCAGTCAAAACTGTCCTCTTGATGCGGGGATCGATGCGGTGATTCGGTTTCGTTTTTACGGTACCATGCCGAGGCGCCGGCTCAGGCTTCTTCGCTGACCGCCTGAATAAGCGCGCGAATGTAGCCGTAGCAGAAGGCGAAGGATTGCAGTGAACCGGGGTCGGCGTTGTCTGCGGCGAGCGGCACATGATCGGGCATGAGCATATACGGGTAGCCGATTTCTTTGTAGACGCGGATCGCTTTGACGAAATCGACGTCACCCTCGTCAGGAAAGACTTCGATGAAGTCGTTGCGATGGCCGCGAATGTTGCGGAAATGCACGTTGAAGATTTTCTTGCGATTGCCAAAGTAACGGATGACGTCGAAGATCTGGGTGCCCGGATCCTCCAGGTCTTCGGATATGGTTCCTTGGCAGAAGTTCAGGCCGTGCCAGGGGCTCTCCTGGATGGTGATGAACTTCTTCAGTCCATCGATGGTGCCGAGCACGCGGTTCACTCCCTGATAACCTTCGGGCGGTACGCCAGGATCCTGCGGATGACAGGCCATGCGGATTTTGTATTCGTTGGCGACGGGGATGACGCGATCGAGGAAGTAGGTGATGCGCTCCCAGAAGGCGTCGGCGTTGACGCCCCCCGCGCGCGTGAGCGGAGTTTTCGGATGCGCCTCGGATAGCTTCCATTGGTGGTAGAGCGCGTCGCCGCGGCCGGGCACGCGGCCGGTGCGCAGCACGCCAAGGATGCTCATGTTGTATTTGATCGACGGAATTCCGGCCTGCGCACAGTTGCGAATGAGCGTTTGCAGTTGTTCGATGTCGCGGTCGCGCTCGGGGCTTTCGGCGAGCATGATGGCTGGGTGCTTTTCCGTATCGATATACGAAGAGGCAAGGAACGGCGGCGCGATGCAGTCGATCGAGATGCCGTATTTGCCGGCCATATCGACGATGCGCTTGAGCTCGTCGACCGTGGCGTAGAGCCGGTCGCCGTCGATCTGCGGGTAGCCGCAGATGTTGCGCACGCTATAGCGCGCGAGGTATTTGAGATGCAAGTCGTTCGTAGGCTCGGTCTGGTCGCCGAGTTTCATCAGGACGGGCTGAGAAGCGGGGGATGCGTCGGCAGACGCCCGTGAGGCTGCGGTGGCGGCGGCGATTCCTGCTGCGCCGGTTGAAACCAGAAACTCTCTTCGATTCATGTTTCCCTCCCCCGAGCGTTGATCTCCAACTTTTATGCGATGGGACGCGAGTCTGTAAAGTGAGGTGATCCGGGCGCGCAGTGGGCGAGGATTGCGCGATGCTATGATGTGCGGCAGCGGAGAGGCATGAGATCACCGGAAGAGAACGCGGCAAGCAGTGTTGTGATCGGTCCGATAGGAAGATCGCCGCGTGTGACGGAGATGCGCGTGGTGCCCGTAGCTGGGCGGGACAGCATGCTGCTCAACCTGAGCGGCGCGCATGGGCCGTATTTCACGCGCAATCTTGTCTTGCTGACGGACGAGGCGGGCAAGACCGGAGTGGGTGAAGTTCCGGGCGGCGAGAAGATCCGCAAGGTTCTGGAAGAAGCGGCGTCGCTGGTAATTGGTCGCGAGATTGCCGCTTACAACGCGATCCTGGACAAAATCCAGCAGCGCTTCGGCGATCGCGATGCGACAGGACGCGGGCAACAGACATTCGATCAGCGCGTGACCATTCACGCGATGACAGCGATTGAGTCGGCGCTTCTGGATCTGCTTGGGCAGTTCCTCGGCAAGCCTGTTGCCGCGCTGCTGGGAGAGGGACAACAGCGTGCGAGCGTGCCGATGCTTGGCTACCTGTTCTTCATTGGCGACAGCAGAAAGACGGGGCTGGATTACCGGCGTGGTGGCCACGGCACGAGTGAATGGTTCCGATTGCGCGATGAAGAAGCGTTGACGCCCGAGGCGATTGTGCGGCTGGCCGAGGCGGCGCAGGCGCAGTACGGATTCAACGATTTCAAGCTGAAGGGCGGCGTGCTGTCGGGTGCGGAAGAGATAAAGACCGTGGAGTCGCTGCATAAGCGATTTCCTAACGCGCGCATCACCCTCGACCCGAACGGCGCATGGAGCCTGAAGGAAGCAGTTGCGTTGTGCAAGGGCAAGCAGGATGTGCTGGCGTATGCCGAGGATCCCTGCGGTACGGAGCACGGGCTTTCGGGACGCGAAATCATGGCGGAGTTTCGCGAGGCAACGGGCCTGCCGACTGCGACCAACATGATTGCGACGGATTGGCGCGAACTGAGGCACGCGATCGCACTGCGCGCCGTGGACATTCCGCTTGCCGATCCACACTTCTGGACGATGCAGGGTGCGGTGCGCGTGGCGCAAACCTGCCGCGAGAACGGGCTCACGTGGGGATCGCATTCGAATAATCACTTTGACATTTCGCTGGCCATGGTGACACATGTAGCAGCCGCTGCGCCGGGCGCCATCACGGCCGTTGATACGCACTGGATCTGGCAGGATGGGCAGCATCTGACGCGCAACCCACTGCAGATCAGGGAGGGTAAGATCGCGGTGCCGCAAAGCGCCGGATTGGGCGTGGATTTGGATTTGGATGCGATCGAGCGTGCGCATGAGTTGTATCAAGCAAAGGGGCTTGGGGCGCGCGACGATGCGATAGCCATGCAGTTTCTCATTCCGGGGTGGAAGTTCGACCCGAAACGGCCGTGCCTGGTGCGGTGAGGTCGCGCCTGATGGCGCGACAGGGAATAGGGAGTAGCCAACAGGGAGTAGGGAGCAATGAAGCGGGGACTACCATAGTTTCATGAGCTCTGCAGAACCTCGCTATATCCGCGTACATGCCAAAGATAATGTCGCAGTTGTGGTGAACGATGGCGGATTGTCTGCGGGCACGCGCTTTGTTGACGGGCTTGAGCTGGCGGAGGCGATCCCCGAGGCACATAAGGTCGCGCTCACAGACCTCGCTAAAGGAGATGCGATTATTCGCTATGGCGTGACGATTGGCTTTGCGAACAGAGCCATTCGGCGAGGCAGTTGGGTGCACGAAGGCTTGATGACGCAGCCGGAGGCGCCAATGCTCGCGGATTCTCCACTGGCCACAGCGACACCCAATCCGTTGCCAGCGTTTGGGGGATACACCTTCGAGGGTTATCGGAATCCCGATGGTTCCGTCGGGACGAAAAATATTCTTGGCATCAGCACGACCGTGCAATGCGTGGCCGCGACTGTGGGCTACGCGGTAAAGCGGATAAAGGCTGAGTTGTTGCCGCGCTATCCAAACGTGGACGACGTGGTGGCAATCACACACCCTTACGGGTGCGGCGTGGCCATTGATGCGCCGGGAGCGGCGATTCCCATTCGCACGCTGCGCAACTTGGCGCAGCACGCCAACTTTGGTGGCGAGTTGATGGTGGTGAGCCTGGGCTGCGAAAAGATGCAGCCGGTGCGGCTGATGCCTGCCGGCGCATTGCCTGTTCTTGAGGAAGAGCCCAGCGTTGCTGTAATGCAGGAAGCGCACGAGGGCTTTGGTGAGATTGTTGCAAACATCATGGCGCTGGCCGAGAAGAAGCTTGCCCGGCTCAATGAGCGGCGGCGCGTGACGTGCCCAGCTGCCGATCTCGTGGTCGGATTGCAGTGCGGCGGATCAGACGCGATGTCGGGTGTCACGGCAAATCCGGCGGTGGGCTTTGCGGCCGACCTGCTGGTGCGCACCGGAGCGACGGTGATGTTTTCAGAGGTAACGGAGGTGCGCGACGCGGCGCACTTGCTCACTGCGCGCGCGGCCACTCAGGAAGTTGCGCGGGATTTTGTCCGCGAGATGGCGTGGTACGACGAGTACCTGCGCGTGGGCGGGGCCGACCGCTCGGCGAATCCCACACCCGGCAACAAGCAGGGCGGGCTGGCCAACATTGTCGAGAAGGCGATGGGATCGATTGCCAAGGCCGGCAGCACGGCGCTGATGGGCGTGACCACACCAGGCGAGCGCGTGACCCAGAAGGGGCTTGTGTTTGCTGCGACGCCGGCCAGCGATTTTATCTGCGGCACGCTGCAACTGGCCGCGGGAATGAATATGCACATCTTTACCACGGGCCGTGGCACGCCGTATGGTCTGGCAATGGCGCCCGTGATCAAAGTTGCGTCGAACAGCGGGCTCGCCGCGCGCTGGCCTGACCTCATCGACGTGAATGCCGGAACGATTGCGACGGGCGAGGCGACCGTGGAAGACGTAGGGTGGGAGATTTTCCGGCTCATTCTTGAGGTTGCGAGCGGGCGCAAGAAAACCTGGGCCGATCATTGGGGATTGCACAACGATTTTGTGCTGTTCAATCCGGGCCCGGTGACGTAGAGACAGAGGTCAGGAGTCGGGGGTCGGGGATCAGGGTTCAGGAGCGCCGGGCGAGATCCTCATGCATCTCTTCGTGGCATCGAAATAATGGTTCTGACCTACATCCTCGTATTCATCAGTTGAGGAAAAGCCCGCTTCAGAGAGCAGGCGGCGGTACTCCGGGGCCCCAAGGGAGCGTGATTCCAATCCCGTCATCGCATCGTTCCACACCTGGGGTTCTGCAGTCGATGTAAACAGCAGGCGGCCATCCGGCGCCAGGATGTCGGCGAACCTTTGGATCAGGCGCTGCTGGTCCTCGGCAGAGAGCAAGAAGATGAGCCCCCATGCCAGGACCCCATCGAAGGTTCGATCAAAGAACTTCGAATCCTGGACCGCTTCGCAGACCACCGGCGTATTCGGGAGATTGCGCCGGAATGCCTCAACGAAGGATGGCGCTGCATCCACACCAAAGACATTCAGTCCTTCGGCGACCAGAACCTCGGTTACAGGAAAACCGGGTCCACACCCCAGATCAATTACCGCAGATCCTGGCGGCAGCGCTCTGGCCCACTTCCGCACCTCATTCACGCCCACGCCGGTGGAGCGACTTCGGCCACGGCGAGCCAGGAATTCCGGCGCAATCCCTTCGTATCCATTCGATCGATCCATATGAATCGGCAGCATCAGAGCAGATTCGCGGCGGAGCGGCCGCGAACTCTGCTATTTCGTCTTCACAAGAGGTTCCCCGGCAATTTTGAGACGGACGCGGTAGATGCTGCTGCTTGCGCAAATGTAAAGCGTCTTGCGATCAGGGCCGGCCCATGCCAGGTTGGCGGTGCGCTCGGGCATCACGATCGTTCCCAGCGGCTTGCCTTCCGGTGAAAAAATCCACACGCCGCCCGGCCCTGCGCTATAGATGTTGCCCTCCATATCGACCTTCATGCCGTCGGGCCCGCCGACCCGCGGATCGGCCGTTGCATCGTAGAGCAACTTGGGATCGGTCAGAGTGCCGTCGGGCTTCACGCGATACCGCATCCAGATCTTCTTCGGCTCGGAGTTGTTGACGTAGAGATATTTTTCGTCGGGCGAGAAGGCGATTCCGTTGGGCCGCGGCAGATCGCTGACAAGGAGTTGCAGATCGGCATTTGCAGGTGGCACACCGGGCTTGTGCTCAAGCGCACGCGGAATGCGATAGACGCCGTTGACCATGAGCTGCTTTTCAGGGTCGGAGTCGTTTTGCGTGCGCAGTCCGTAAGGCGGATCGGTGAAGTAGAGCGATCCATCAGAGCGATAAACCAAATCATTGGGGCTGTTGAGGCGCTTGCCCTGGTAGCTGTCGGCGAGGATGGTGATCGGCCCTTTAGAATCGAGCGACTCGAAGCGAAACACATCGCGCTGGGCATGGCCTGCGACGGTCAGGCGGCCGCGCGCGTCGAGTGTCATGCCGTTCGAGCCTGATTCCTTACCGCCATACGGAGCTGAGCCCTTGTAGCCACTGGGTTGCAGGAAGATGCTCACGCCTTCGCCCGGCGTCCACCGCCGAATGCTGTTCGAGGGGATTTCCGCAAAGAACAAGCTGCCGCGGTCCCAGACCGGGCCTTCGACCCAGGTGAATCCCGTGGCGATGCGCTCGAGCATGGCGCCGGCCGGAATGATGCTGTTGATCGAGGCATCGAGGCGGTCGACCTTCAGCGGCATCGAACTGAGGACGCCCTCCGCAGTGGAATCAGAGGTTGGGCCCGGCGCCTTGCCGGCTGCCATGAAGACGCAAGCAAAGAGCAACGCCGAAGTTCCAAGCAAGGGGAGCATTCGTTTCAGCCGCATTTGATTCTTCCTGAAAGCAGATTGGGTTCGCCGGAGATCAGTCGCTTTTGAGGGCACGCATAGGCGCCGACGTCCAGCGCATTCATCTTTTCCTCGGGGACGTACAGATGTCAATGAGTGCCGGAGAGGCGAATCGGATCCGGACAAGGCGCAGATCGTCAGGGGAGTCGCATGAATCAATGATGTTGACCAGGCTGGTTCCGATTTCTGCCGCGCCGGAGGCGCAATGGTTGTTAGCCCCGCGCTTCAGCGTGGGGAAACTGTCAGCAATTATCCTCTAGTCCCGTAGGGACGGCGTAAGCGCCTAAATCGGCCTCAAGATTTCATTCATGCGATTGCCCTGGGCGAATCGTACGCGGACGTGCGAAAACCGGCCGCAGCGCATACAATTTTAGTTGGAAATGGCTAAGAACAAAGATAAGACGTTTGAAGTCGCTTGCCCGGATTGCGGGGCAATGCTCAAGATCGATGCAGCAACTGGTGTCCTGGTCAGTCACACCTCCGCGCCGCGAAAGCGGATGTTCGAAGACCTGGAGACGGCGGCCAAGGCTATGCGCGAGCATGGCGAGCGTACGGAATCCATCTTTCGGCAGAGTGTAGACGCCGAGAAGAACAAGGCCGACTTACTGGAAAAGAGATTTGAAGAAGCGATGCGAAAGGCCAAAGATGCCCCCGAAGGCAAGCCGCTACGCGAAATCGATTTGGATTAAGATGATCTGCGGCTCGCGGGAGCCGGCTTTGGCGACGATCATGTAGGAAGAATGAAATTGAAACTCGCATTGCAGACATACTTTGTAGGCAATCTGCTTCCCATGCTGCCGGGCTGTGGCATCGAATACTGAAGGAGGGGTTATGGTAGTTGTGCCGCTCACCAAAGGGACAAAGGATTCAGTAGGCGCACTGTCCGCTGACAGTGAGAAGTCCGCGAATTGGATCAGGATTGCGGCTGCAAGCACTCTGGCTGCAAGCGGAGCGCTGCTGATCACCGGAAATCGGCGTGCAGGCCTGCTGACCGCGGTGACCGGCACCGCCCTGGCATTGATCGACCAGCAGGATGCTTTATGTGCCTGGTGGAATGCTCTTCCCGGTTACCTTGAACGGATCGATGAAGTGCTCGGCCGTGCGCAGAATGCAGTCGAGGATCTCTCCGCCCAGGGCCAAAATCTTCGCCGCGCTTTCGGGAAGTAACAATCAACGATCGAATCGCGCACTCCGTACCCGCTGCCGGCATCAAGCTCGACTGGATATGCCCTCTTAGTTCTTCCGTTCAACCAGATACCGGGCGACGGCTTTGAGACCTTCGGCGCGCCAGCCGTAAGGCTCCAGTGCTGCGAAGGCCTCTTCGATTAATCGCGCTGCGTCGCGCTTGCTCTGGTCAATTCCGTAAACTGCGGGCCAGGTGGCTTTCTCAGTGGCCTGATCCTTGCCCGCCGTCTTGCCCAATTGCGCCGAGTCAACTGTCATGTCGAGCACGTCGTCAACAATCTGGAATGCGAGACCGGCTTTGCGTCCGAAGCGGTCAAGGCGTGCGACATCGTCTGCTGTCGCGCCGCCGTAAATGCCGCCGGTTACAACGCTCACCCGGATCAATGCACCGGTCTTGGCGCGATGGATGGCCTCGACGAGTTCCGGTGTAGGTTTCAAATGCTCGCTCTCAAGATCAAGCACCTGGCCGCCGATCATGCCGTCCACGGTGCCCACCGCGTTGGCGATCAGGCTGATAATCTGCACGATCGCGGCAGTTGGACACTCGAGACCGGCCAGCACTTCGAAGGCGCGAGTTTGCAGCGCATCGCCGGCAAGAATGGCAATCGCCTCGCCGAAAGCTACGTGGCAGGTGGGCTTGCCTCTGCGCAGGTCGTCGTTGTCGAGAGCGGGTAGATCGTCGTGGATGAGTGAGTAGGTGTGGAGCATCTCGATCGCAGCACCGAGCCGCTCGATTCCCCTGGGCAGGGTGCCTGCGATGGTGACGCCCGCCTGCATGGCCAGAACCGGCCTGAGCCGCTTGCCGCCGGCAAAAACGGAGTGGCGCATGGCGCCGTGAATCGACGCAGGAACCGTGACCGCAGACGGAATCAGCGACTCCAGCGCCTGATCAGTCAACTCGGCGCCCTCCTGAAGCAGCAATTTCACGTCCGCAGGCATTTCAATCATGTTAGACGAGAATGCCTGTACCTGAGTTCCAGCCACCATAGTGCTGCGAGCAGCAACACACTCAAGGCGCTTACCCAGCGACTGCAGACCACATCGGGCGTAGTCGTCCAGTCGACAGTGAGATTGACTGAACCTTCCGGAACGGGCACGACGACGAGGCCGTCGTCGCGTTTGGACAATTCGGTGACGAGCTGGCCGTTCAAGCGAATGCGCCACGCGGGAAAGCTGAGAAGCCGCAGAACCAGGTAACCGGGATGGGGGACGGTGGCGCGAAGGGCCCTGTGCTCGGGGTCGCCGCGCCCGGCATCAACGCTCGCGAACGTAGCCTGACAACTACCCTGGTCCGCACTCCAGGTGGGGTTGGAGTCGGGATCGTCGGAATCCGGCTTACCGAGAACGACGGCTGGATCGGTCACGAGGCAGGCATCAGGAAGACCGGAAGCTATGGTCGAGTTATCTGATCCAGGTGGTTCGTACTCATTCAGTCCTTCAAATCCCGGGTTGACGCGGTAATCGGCCAGCATGGAAGCTACAGTGTCTTCGGGGTAGCAGACCAGGAAAAAATGGGTGCCCGCAAAGACCGTCGCTGCCAGGAAAGCCGCGCTACAGGCGGCAACTGCTGCGGTGCGACCGCGGCGACGGGAAGACCAAATCGCCACAATGAAGAAAATGGCCATGGGCGCTTCAACGGCCTCAAGCCACCGCCAGGGAAATTGCAGAAAACGCAATTCGGGAAGTAGAAGCCAGACCGGCCGTGAGACGGGCAACAGGAGAAAGAGGACGACGATGGGAATGGCCGCCAAAGGGATCCACCAATGGCGGGAGCCGGAATTTTTGGGGATGGGCAGCGTGCCCCGTCGCCAGCCCACAATCAAACCGACGAGGGCAACAGCAATCATCGAGACGGCGATCCAGGAGGCCTGGCGCAGGACCTGGTCGTGCACTGCGAGCACTGGATTGGCGTTGTGTCTGAACAGCCAACTTTCCTCGATTCTAGCGCCGGGATCCTGCGACGCCTGCTGGAAGTCGACCCATGAGCGTTCCCAGGCGGCGGGGAGCAAGAAGAGCGCAGAGAGACCGAAGCCGAGGGCGCCCGCAACGGCGGCACGAAGCACTGGCGCCCAGGTTCGATTCACCAGTGCCCATAAAAGCGCGCCGCCTGCCAACAGGTATCCGGCGATTACGCCAAGAGGGAGGTTCGAGAGCCAGGAACCGGCGAGGGCAAGCGCGAGCGGAACCGTTGAACCGTCGAAGGTTCGGCGGAAGAGCGGCGCGGAGGGATTGCGATCGCGCAGCAGAAAGAGAAGCAGAATCGGAATCCAGAAACCGCCGGCGGACTCAGGGAACGCAGCCCGTTCATAAGCAGTAAAAAGCGCGTAGCCGGAAAAGAGTGCTGCGCAGCCGGCAAGCGTGGCTGGTATATCGTCGAGCGCTTCAAGAGCAAGGGCGCGTGTGCCCAGGCCAGTGCCCGCCAGTGTGAGAAAGGTGAGTGCGATGGGAACGATTGGCCACGGAAGCACCATGCCCAGCGCTGCTCCCAGCATCCAGGTGAGCGGCGGATAGTAGACGAAACGCGGTTCGCCCGCGCCGTAGTTTGGGCTAGGCGCCCAGTGTGGATAGGGAATGCCATGACGCCAACTGTTGACGCAATCGAGCCAGGAGACGAGATGGACATCGAAGTCGTGGCCACAGGAGTTGCCGCGAATGAGCTGCGGAACGATGGCAACGAAGGCCGCGAGAAGAATCGCCGCAGGCCCGGCAAATCGCTTCCAACCATGCTTCGATTCGTTCACCGCGGCCATCGCCGATCCTCGTTCCTCGTCCCTCGTCCCTATGCTCCCTCGTTCTCTTGTTCCCTCGTTCTCTTGTTCCCTCGTTCCCTTGCTCCCTTGTTCCCTCGGTCTCTTGGTCCCTCGTTCCCTGCTTTTTACGGCAGAAGTCGCAGGGTATGGCGGGTCGCGCCCGCTACAGCAGCCGGCGTAAAGGGCAGAGCGAAAGTGCTTCCGTTGTACCAGTTGTTCCACTGGTCGCGGAAATAGGGGCTCATCGGGTTCCCGCTCTCGCCCAGCACGATATTCTCGGTTGACCCGTCGATGCTGCTCCAATCCACGGTGAAGCGCTGCGAAGGACCGACGTCGCGGCCGATCTGTTTCACGGTGGTGCCGTCGCCGCCAATGGGCTCAGGCCCGATGTCTGCTATGCGGCCGATGAATGGCAGAAAGCGCGCCAGCGGATGCTCGAGATCGATCGTGTGCCAGCTTCCATAAGTCCATTGCGAGAGATCGTCTGGTGCATGACCGTTCTCCATGCCGTTGCGAACCGCCGCGGTCAGCAGCGCGTCCCAGTTTCTGTAGTTGTTTGGCAGCCACTCCGGCTTGGCGTGCATGACGATCTCTTCTTCGGCGAAATCCTTTTCGCTCCAGTGGTAATCGTCCTCCAGCTTGCCCAGCTTTGGCTCCAGAATCAGCGGCCAGAGCGCGGCGCGCGTCTCGGTTACGAGCGATGCGGCGACGGAGTCGGTGGTAAGCCGGCCATCCCATTTGCGCATCAAGTCGGCCGCCTGCCGCATGCGAGCGTCACCGTTACCTTCGGGGCCGGGCGTGTGGTCGATGGCATAGGCAAAGCGATCACCCATCTCCTGGTCCACTTCGCTGTAGATCTCGGTCTGTACGGCCAGCATGTCCTTCGGTGTGAGCTCGTCGCGGCCGTCGAGCATTTTATAAATGCGCTCGGTGCGGTAGGGAGCAATCCAGTCGTCGGTGATTGGGTAAGGGGATTTGTCGGTGGTGACGCGCGAGTTTGCCGTCGCCAGAAAACCCGCTGGTGGATCGACGGCGTTGGGCATCGCGTCGAAAGGAATGTAACCCTGCCACTCGTGCGCGTTGTCGGTGATGGGAACATCGACCAGGCCGGCAGGCCTCAGCGGCACATTGCCGATGGCGTGGTATGCGATGTGCCCCTGGTCATCCGCGTAAACCAGATTCTGCGTGGGCCAGCACCAATGGGCAAGCGCGGTAGAGAACTCCGCCCAATTCGAGGCCACATTCATCGCGTAGAGCGGGAGCGTGTTGAGCGCGGGATCGTAGAGGGTCCACTTGAGCGCGATTGGCGGATTGTCTTTGGGAAGAAGTGGATTGAGCAGCGGCCCATGGTCTGTCGACTCGACGTTGAGAACTACATCCTCGCTTCCGCGTATATGAATCACTTCGCGATCGACCGTGAGCGGGCGCCACGTGGCGTCCACGCCCTGGTAGCTGCCCTTGCCATCGAGTTTTTCAACGTAGAGATCCTGGACGTCACCTAACAGAGCCGTGAATCCCCAGGCCACGTGCTCGTTGTGCCCGGCGATGATGAGCGGAAATCCCGGCAGCGTGACGCCGGCAGCGTGAAATCCCGGCGCGCCGTGAACAGTCGGCGCATATAGATCGGCCATATACCAGTTGTCGGGCACGCGCAGGGTCAAGTGCATGTCGTTCGAGAGCATCGGCTTGCCGCTTGCCGTGTGGCTGCCGTCGATAATCCAGTTGTTTGATCCCACGGCGCAGCCATCGCAGGGGGCCAGCCCGAGCAGGGCCATCACCCGCGGCGATGGGAGCGAGATGGCATCGGTTGCCTTGAAAGGCACGAGGCTCGTTTCATTGTTCTCATCATCGTCGTCCTTTTTTTGAGGAGCGAGTTGCGGCTGCGGCTCGCTGAGGTCGACCTTGATGCCCGTGGGTGGCCGATCGCGCCATGAACCGACCGGATAGAGATCCGCTTCAAGCTCGGGGTTGTTGAGCCTGGCGGAGATGCGGGCGCGCGAAAGCTTGGTGGCCACGTGCGAATCAAGGGTCTGCACCATGTTGAGCCCAACGCTGATGGAGTCGACACCTCGCCAGGGCTGCGGCCGATACCGCAGCAGGCGGAACTCAACGGGCAGCGTGTTGGATCGCTCACACTGCGCGATGAAAAGATTCACGCCGCGGGCGTAGTCCTCAAGGCGCGCGCGGTTGCCCGCCTGCAGATGATCGTAGACGCGCTGGGCGGTGAGACGGATCTGGAGGACGCGCTGCGTCTTGTCGTACTCCACGAGCGAGTGACCCAGAATTTCGGCCAGCTCGCCATTCGCGGCGCGGCGCAGGCTGTCCATCTGCCATAGCCGGTCCTGGGCGGTCACGTAACCTTGCGCGACAAAAAGATCGTCCTGAGTAGCGGCGCTGATGTGGGGTACGCCGTGAGCGTCGCGCTCGACGATGACTGGCGCGGAGAGTCCGGCGAGATGCACATCGCCATCAAGCTGCGGCAGCGAAGCAAGCGCCGCAGAGCGAAGCCACAATACGCCCGCGCCGGCGGCCAGCAGCAGGAGCAGCAGCAGGCTCGCGAGCGTCCATACGACAATGCGCGGCCAGCGATGTTTGCGGGCGCGGCGCGAGTTTCTCGCTGGTTCGACAGGAAGTGAATCTGCTGGGGGTGTATCAGGCATCGGTCAGCTACAGAATACCGCTGCCCGTCTCACCGGCACTGCCTCACCACGAGGCTTGCGTCGCTGCTTTGGAGCAGTTGTTAGCTTTGCAGATTGCCCAGGAAAGAAAGATGACTCCGAAGATAGCGAGTCCGGCCCATGCGCCCGGCGGAAAATCACCCCGTTCCGATGAGTATTGCGCCCGTTTGATCCGGGCCACATTTGCGTAGCAGATAAGCGTTGGCCCTGCGGCATCGCGCTGCTCGATTTGAAATACCTGCGGACCGATGCCGATGATTTTACCGTTCAGTTCCACGCCGCCTTGCTCGCGCACGCGAACCGATTGACCGACGCCAAGTTTCAAGACACGCGAGCGAACGGCCTCAGGCGCAAGTTGTCTCGCTTGCGCCGGCTCCGCTGTTGGGGCAAGGATGGCAAAGATTGCGATGAGGGCAATCCAACGAGGTGGTTTTCGGCTGAGGAGATTTGCTGGTTTCATGCCCACAGATGCTAGCTGCCTCGATGAAAGGCTGCGCGGGCGAAGAGGACACTTTCTGAAGTGTCACAGTACCGGATGGGAGGGCGAGACAGCGGGTTTTTCCGTCACCTCGGCTTCCACGGCGCGGAGTTGCGCGATGGAGGCCTCGTCGAGCAGGTGGAAGACGATAGGGAAGCATTTCTTCGGCAATTGCTGCGCGACCACAACGTCGCAGATGACCCCCGAGGTCGCCTCAAGTCCACGCTTCCAACCCGGGCGGGTGGCGTCGCGCGCCAGCAAATTCTCCGGGGCCATGCCCGCAGCCACAATCATGGTGCGCGCGATGCGCTGGAACTCGCTCCAGCGCGAGACGATCCCTACCAGATCCGCGGCGTGCTCTGGAAGATAACGTTGCAGATTGGCCTCGAGCGCGATGGTCACGGGATGTACCTCAAGGACAGTGAGCGCTGTTCCGGCAGGCAAAAGCTTGCGCACCGCAGCCGCTTTGCTGGGCAAGACCACCGGAAGCGATCGCTCCAGCACCTCCGCGGCTCCGCACCCTTCCGGCGTGCAGCCCGCAACCGGCAGGGCCAGATTGGCCTCCATCTCAAGCATGACAATGGCACGCAGCTCGGCATCTGGTTCAATCACGAGCCATCGCGCGGGGGGCTCGAATGAAAGCCAGCGCCGCAGCCGCTCCCGGACCAGTGCGTCTGTAGCACCGATCTTGCCCGCCTTTGCCGCCAGCTCGCCGATGAGCTGGTCGACCGCCATCTCGCGATTGCGCGGCGCGGCGGAGCGCGCGTTTGAGACAAACACGCCGCTGCCATGACGAAACTCAAGCCAGCCTTCCTGCTCCAGTTGCCGATAAGCCGCGCTGGCGGTATTGGGATGAATGCCGAAGCGGCGCGCCAGCTCACGCGTCGAGGGCAAACGCTCGCCCGGCGCGATTTCGCGAGTGAGGACGCCGAGCACCACTTGCGTGACCAACTGGTCGCGCAAAGGAACATCGGCGCTTCGGTTCAGCCAAAGTCGCATCGCAAGTTCCTCAGCTTGCCGCCGGATCCGTTGACATGTCGCCGGCGCGAAGCTTGTTCCAGCCATACGCAAATACCAGCAGGAGCGCAAGCAGCACAATGACGCCAAGCACCAGCAAGCTGCCTTCAGGGCCATCGGAGCCCCCGCTCCACAGCGGATTGCCCACGGGCGTCGTGCTCAGATAATGCCCCTTAGCGGACATGCCGCTGTCTGAGGTGCCATAGAAGTAGGTTTCGCCCCAATCCCAGGCGGCGTGGCAGCCAATGGCCCACCAAGCCGACCGAGTCACTCGAACGCTCACGCAGAACACAAAGCCGATCGCCGCGGCCGCAAGGATTCCCACCCAGTTTTCTCCGTTGTTGTGCGTGTGATAGACGCCGAAGACCGTGGAAGTAACCCATGCCGCCTGCCAGAAGCAACTCCCTTCAGCGCCTCTGAGATGAAGGATGAGACATGGGACCAGGCCGAGGCCGGCCGCGGCGAACACGCCATTTGCGCCATTTCCGCCGTGCTCAAGCACATAAAGGCAAATCGCCGCCTCGGCGGAAAGCGCCCACCAGAAGTTGATGCCGCGCGTGAGCGTGAACAGGCCATAGCACCGGAAGAGACCTTCTTCGACCGAACCCACGAGAAGAAAGGCGCAGCCCCACATGGCGGCAAGACCGAGGGTCTGTGCTCCCGAAAGATCGTCCGCACCAAAGCGCAACCAGCCGCCCCAGGCCAACGATCCCACCAGGACGGAAATCGCCGCAAAACCCGAGATCAGTCCCGAGAGGAGATGCCGGGGCAGGTGCAGGTCAGCCAGGTTGTAATCCCGAATGCGGTGCCCTTCAAGCAGGCTTATCCATGCAGCGGTGCCCGCAAGCGCAAGAAGCGCGGCCAGGGCCCCCGGCAGAACGTTTGTGGCTGAATCGACATTCGTCTCGCCGACGAGCCCGGTAGAGTAGATGATCGTTCCGATGATCAGGCGGAAAAAATAGAACGACGCAGCGAAAAGCAGAATCGACCATCCGGCGCGCAAGCCCTGAGCGCCGATGAGGATCCATTCCATGCGGTCGGGCTTGTACGTTTCGTGGCCGGTGATTGCCGGCTGCAGCAATGAATCGGGGACGGAAGGGGACCTGTTGCCCGCCTGGTTCTTGACTTTGGGCTGCAATCCCGGCTCCATCGAGTCTCCTTCGCGCCCCCACAATTCCTCTGCCGGCTTGCAGCGGGCCAAAAAGGCACTCTACAGCATAAACATTTCATCGGCAATCGCGCGGTGACGAACGATTACCGCCTCCGGCGCAGCGATGGAATCGACTCTCGAGCGCCAGCCCGGAATGGCTGGGTGTAACGCGCGCGGACACTGGATCGCCCAGGTCCGCGCGAGTTGCATTCCGGCAGTTCAGATCTACGGCTTCTTTTCGGCAGGCTGGCCGGCTACCTGCAAATCGTTTTCGACGCTGAATACTCCGGGCACGGTGTTGGCGCGAAGTCCCGCAGCTTCTTTGTCCGCCTGTGAATTTACCAGGCCATAGAGCTCCACGTGACCGTTCTGCACTGAGATGCGAATGGGGTGGGCGGGGTCGATGGCATATTGGCTCAGCGAGGGAAAGCTGTAGACGGCGCGCGCTACAGCAATGCGGATTCCCCAGTCCATCTGCGACACCGGATCTACCTCGATGTTGTCGACCACATCCTTCACGCCGGGGGTGGTGGCCGCGAGCGCCACGGCAGAATCCCGATTCGGATAGTCGTGGGAATGACCGCCCAGGGTCACGACCCCATCCTGTATCTGCAATGTAATGGCGTCGTACAGACTCCCATATCCCTCCCGGTTATAGATCAATTGCTCGCCAAGCTTCTTTTCCAGATCAGCATCTGAGACCGCAGGGCCGTCCACCGAGATCAGGTTTCGCACCGCCTTAATACCCTTGACGTGAAGCGCGTTCTTTTCTGCATCGGACTTGTACTCGTAGAGGCTGACCGATCCGGTAAGGGTCACGATGCCGCTCGCGTCGGCGCTCACCTTGACGTCTTTGAACTGCGACTTATTCAGCTTGGCCTGAACCGCGCTGGGCAAATCCTGCGGCCCAGCAGCCGCCCGCGATTCGGTGGGAACGGCCACGATCAATCCAATCAGGGCCGCGGCGAATACCAAGGTCTTACGGGGACGAATGATTCTTGTCATGGGGGTTTCCTCCTCTGTGGCGTCTTCTGGACGACGGCGCATGCGCAGGGCAATCGCCGCTGTTCCTCTTGCACGCCCCTGATTAGACACGTGATCGGCGCTCGGGGTTGCGCGAATCGGCGGGCCTTAAGGAGTGGAAGAGCGATATGGAGCCTCAGCCCGCTTCAGCGGGGCGTAAGAACCGATCTCTGTTCTTTCGCGGGTGCTCCATCCAAGCTCCGCCAGGGGTGGGGAGTCCACCAGTCCGCACCCTCCTGAAATCGGGTGCCCCATCCAAGCTCCGCTTGGGTGGGAATGAACAAAGTTCGCTGCTCCCTGTCTTTGGATCCCTGTTCTCTAATCTCGTTTTCTCGCTCTTTGGCGCGCGAAAACGCGTCAAAATGTGGCTCAAATCCGCGTTTTAGAGGTCAAATAATTACATTTAATTGCTCTTTCGGGTAATTATCCGGTGCGCTTTGGTCTATTTCGCAACCTGCGAGGGTGTCATTTGCGAATTATTCGGCACCTGGAGAGGTCATAGCGTCGTAAAATCGCAACCTCTGGTGGTTACATTTTGATGCATTTCGTAACCAATTAAGCGAACGTTTCATGTGTGCAACGCACCATATTCGCGAACATTCCGCATGATTCCAGGCACTTTACGGCCCCTGCGCCGAAAACCTGCACTAAAAGCAGTGCGACGGCGTTTCAGCGGTAGCGCCGCGTGGCCTTGATGACCATGGAAAAGACGCCCGATTCGTCGCGGGCCACCACCAGGGAAACGTGCCGGTTGATGGCGACTTCCGCCTGGAGCAGCTGCTGGCTTGTCGTGTTCACATCGGTTGCGTAAGTGAGCGTAACGTCGCGACCCAATTGCTCTTGCACGGTAATCCGCGAAGTGGAGTTGCCGAAGGCGCCCAGATAGTTGGGATCGATCTTTACGGAGCCCGCCCCAAACAGTTTCTGCACTCGGTTGCTGACCGTAGCGTTCAGCGCCCCACCGAGAAGCGAATCGGTGGTGGGATTGGTGATCGACTGCTCCTGTTGCTGGGTGTAGAGGCGCTGCTGACTCGCCGTGTGGCCCAGGGCGAGGAGCGAGACCACGTCAGTCTCAGGCAACGGAGGGTCGCTGCGGTAGGTGATTGCCAGCTTTTGCAGTGGTCCATTGAGGCCGAGGGAGATATCGTAATCTTCCACTTGCGCCGTGGCACTCAGATCGATGATGGGTTCGATCCGGACCGGGTTAGTGAACGTAATGTCGCCGCGCTCAAGCTCATAGCGCGTTCCCGCAATCATGGCGCTGCCTTCAGTGATCGAGACGCGGCCCAGTAGTGACGGCGAGGCCAGCGTGCCGCGCAAACGCAAATCCACGTCGCCGGCGAGCTTGGCAAAAGCATTCTGGAAGCTCAACTGCGGCGAGGAGGCGATGTGCACATCGAGCCGCACGTGGTTCGAAGCGGATTCGGGTGCCGCAATCGTCTGCAGGGAGCTGTTGGCCTGGGAAGCCAAGGCCGCAAGGTCGACGTCGGGGTTCATGCCGAAGCGGGTGATGAGCACATCACCTGAAAGCAGAAGGTTGTTCTGCGAGCCTTGCAGTTGCAATTTGGCGTTGGCGAGCGAGGTGACTCCCTCGGGATAACGGATGTGAACTTCATCGCCGGTGACCGACAGGTTGGCGAAGATGCCGCGTTGATAAGCAAGAAATCCGGTCACGCTGAGCAAACCACCGCCGCTCATCGCAGTCAGGCTTTTCACTTCAAGCCGGTTCTGGTTAAACTCCAACGTGCCGTGCAACTGGCTCAGGCCGTTGGGCAGATCCTCAAGGGAGAGAGAGCCATTCTGGAATTCGATGCTGCCTTGAAGGTTGGGATGTTCCAGTGGACCGTGGGCTTCGACCTTGAACGTGGTGACACCGGCAGCAGTCAGGTCGGGATCGAGTGTTTCGGCGAGTTTGAGGTTGATGGATCCGTCGGCCGCAAGATCGATCTGCCGCGAGCCCTGAAGCGATACAGTGCCTTGCGCGCGTACGTCGGTATCCTCGCCCGTTACGTGGAGGGGAAGGAGGTGAATGCTGCCGCCTGACAACGTGGCATGGACGCCGCCATCGCTTTCGAGTGGGACCCCTGCGATGGTCATGGCCAATTGACGGAGCTGTACGTCTCCATGAAGCTGCTCAGGATGCGCCAGCGGACCGGAAATCACCACCGTGCCTGCCAGCGCCGATTCTCCGCTAAAAGCTGCGACGTTCTCCATTCTAAGAAGCGCACCAATATTGAACCGCGTAAAGGTTAGCTGCGCCTGAGTTTGGTATTCGTTATTCAGTGCGGTGTCTCCTCGCAGCGCAAGTTCGGCTCCCTCCAATTGTGTGTTCGCGTCGTAATGAAGAGTCCGGTGGGCGGCGTGCGCCGATACGTGAAGTGCTCCAAATCTCTGCCCCCCCAGAGTGAGCGTGTTCACTTCAGCTTCAGCTTGCAGATTTGGATCATCCAGGGAGCCGGAGCCTGTCACTGAAATCCTCAGCTGGCCGGCTGCATCCAGATTGTGCTGGTGCAGCCAGCGAATCTGCGAGACGTCGATGCCTGTGCCGTGCGCGTCGATTCGAAAGCTCTTGGATCTGAAGTCGTAACTGCCTGAGGCAGTGATGTTGCCGGCGCCCTTGAGCGTCGCCGATGCTACTTTGAGTTCTTCGTTCGCAATCGCACCTTCGATTTGGAGGTGGTCGACCGGTTCGCCATAGAGGCTGCCGCCACTCATTTCCACTGAGCCGGAGCCCGACGGCGCATGCAGCGGACCGTCGACCTGGATGCGCGTGTTCAAATCTCCTGTTATCGGGAAGCGTTGGCCGCCGCCGGTACCGAAGAATGGTTGAATGTCCGCGATGTCGACATTCGTGCCTGCGATCTGCGCGTGCACAACTGAGTTCTCGTCGAAGCTCTGTTCGGAGCCATCCGAAGCGTCCAGCGTTCCATTGAGCACGATCCTGGACTTTCCGCGGACGAACTGCGCGCTTTGAATAGCGATCTGGGCAGGCGAATAACTCCCGGTGGCCTCGACGGAATCCATGTGCACAATCTGTGGCTGGTTCGAGTTGCCGTTTGGTGTGGGCATTTCCAAAGCGAAATCTGTGGCCTTCAGGGAACCCGTGAGATGCGGTTCAATGAGCGAGCCGGTCCACGTGCCGTGAAAATCCGCCTGGCCTGCCAGGGCTACCGGCAAGGCCGCGATTCCGGTCTTACCGTTGCGCTCGAGTCCCAAACTGCGCAGCACAGTATCGAACTCTCCCAGGTTGTGCGAATGAAAATCCACGTTGATTGCCGATGCGCTTTTCAACGGATAAGCGCCAATAGTGCCGCGCGCATCCAGCTCGCTGGCGGGAAGTCGCAGCTCCAGTTCGCGCAACTCCACTGCGCCGGTTTGTTGTCTATAGGTCGCATCGATTGCGCCGCGGGTGGGAGCTTCCCCAGCGGGAGTGTGTGCGGAGGGGCTCAGGCCGAAAGCTGCAGTGACGGCGATGCTGCGCGCGTCACCATTGGACCAGGTGGCCTCCGCCGGGCCGTTCACCAGGGAGTCCACGCCCAGGCGCCTGAAAGGAGGTGCGCAGACCATATCCAGGATCGCGTCCAGCGTCACGTCTTTGAAGGCTGCCGTAACTTTGCCATTCACCGGGACGTTCCAGGGTGCTGCCCGGACCAGCACATTTCGCGCGCCGGGAGTTCCTTCAGCTTCGATTGCTGGGGGCCTCGTGATTACGGAGGAAGCTGCGGGCAGCCACGGCTCCAGGTCGACCGAGCCCTGAATTTCTCCGCCTTGCCGCAGGCGCGCAACGATCTGGGTGATCAGGAGCTGCTTGCGATCCGCATGAACCCGCGCATCGAGAGTGATACCCGCCGCCGTGATGCCCGCTCCGATATACGATCCCTGTGCCACATGGACGCCGCCATCGATGTCGAATGCTCCTTCAAGTCCCGCTGCCGAGAGATCGACCCGGGCAATGCCTTCTGGAGCGTCGGCGTATCCGGTAACCGGCTCGAGCAGCCGCATGTCAAGATCGCCTGCAACTTTGGCCTGCCATCGTGGATGAGTGAAATCTTCAAGAACTCCAGAGACCGCGAGTCCCTGATCCCTGATTCCGGAACCGCGTGCCTTGAACGTCAAGCTGCGTAAAAAGGCGCGATTCTGCTCCAGATCGAGTGTGGCCTGTACCGCACCCTGTGCAGCGGCCGTTTTCCTTCGCGGGATACGACGCGTCAGATTGAGATTCGTAGCGCCCACCTCAATCCGATAGAACTCAGGTGCGCCATGCGCCGCGCGCGCGTAGCGCGTGACCACGGAAACGTCATTGGCTTCGAAATCGAGCGGCGCGTAACGGTTTTGATAATCGAACACCGCAGCGCGGTCGTCGAAGTGCAACGTGCCATTCTCGAGCGCGACATGGCCAGCCTGGAGGTTGAACAGTGTTTCGATCGCAGGCTTGCTCGATGTTGCAGGCTTCCGCGGGTGCGGTTGATTCGTCGACCCGTCCGGATAAACGATGAAGTGCAGGCTGGGCCCGATGATGTTAAGGTTGCGCAGCTGAACGTGGGGACTCAAGATGCCCAGGATGCTCACCTGCACTCGCAGGCTTGCGACTTGCGCGTACGGTGCTTCGCCCGGATCTTCCGTGCCGTGGATCACCACTCCGCCTGCTTCAGCCTCGAGATGAAACAGTCGCCAGTGGAACGATGCAATCTCAACCCGGCCGCCGGTAAGATTCCCAATCTCCGCGATCAGGCGTTTGCGAACCACATTCTCGAATGCGGACGTGCTCGCGGCAAAATACGCTCCAGCCACCAGGAGGAGAAGCAAAACGAATGCGCCGCCCAAACTGAGCGGAAGATGGCGAAGGAAAAACCGGCGCAGGCGGCGGCGCCAGCGGCGTGGGGCAGGATCGGGAGGCATCGCAGGTTCCTGCGCGTTGGGAGAGGTGTCACGATCGCTCACGGATCACCCCTTCCCGGTTCGCGAGGGGCGCTGAGATCGTTGAGCGCCGGCGCCAACTTGGGATCAAGTACTTCTACGTCGCCCTGCTGGCGGAGACTGTCGAGCCAGTTATCGAACAGCACATTCACCTGCTGCTGCAGCAGGATCTCCTGAATCTGCGAGGCGACTTGATCCAGCGATGGAACCGCCTCACCGGGCGCGTACTGCGGCAGGAGCGTGTTGTGGTAATAGTCTTCGATTTGTTGCTGGGAGATTTGAATTCCCTGCCGGAATCGCTGCTCGATGAAGCGCAGGATTTCAACGCGGTAGCGGGCGTAAGCCTCGACGCGTTCTGCCGTGAGGTCGTGCGACGCCAAAAATGCCTTCCATCCCGCATCGGAGGCGCAATTCTGGCGGATACAAGCGGGAAGCTGCTTGCGAAGGTCCTCCAGGCGGGAATCGACCTCCTGTTGCGAGGGTTCGATGGCTTGCAGATCTTCCTGGCGAATTTGCTGTTCAATGAGAGTTCGGCTGATGAGTTCTTCGAGGGCATGCTGCTCGGTGAGCGGGCCCTGTCCGCCGCGGACGGGATCGAGAACCGAAAGCCGAATTTCGTCTTCAACGTCGCTGAGCAGGATGGCGCGATTGTTCACCACGGCGACGACGCGATCGAGCACAACGGGAGAGGCGGCATTGAACGGCTGGCTCTCCGTTGCCGATTTCCCGCTTTGGCTTGTGCCCCGGGCTGCGCTGCACGCGATCAGACACACGGTCATCACACACACACAAATTCGTTCACTCGAGAGCAAGTTCCGGACTGTGGCCAATTTGCTCATTAAAATGCTTGCCCAAGACTAAAGAAGAAAAGAATGTGGGGCGCCTGACCGAGGTAAGGCGCCGTTGCAAACCCCGGAATCGTACTTCCCTGAGCGGTCGGGATCGAATAGTTGATGTTGACCGGATAGATGGGTGGATTCAGGTTATAGCTGACATCGAAGCGGATCGGTCCTACCGGCGTGTGATAGCGCAGGCCAACACCCAAAGAATGCGAGAAATCATTAAAGCTGCACGGTCCCTGCGTGCCTGTGGAAGCTGGGTTGCCGGTAGGCGTGTAACCCGCTGGGTAGCCTGACGGATCGGTTGCGACCGCGTCTCTGCATGCATCGCTGTCAGGCTGGCGAACGCGCAGCGCACTGGCCCATGCATCGCCCGCATTCGTAAATACATTGCCCATATCGTGAAAGACGACGAAGCTCACGGTATTGCCCAGCCACGGTAACGTCGGCGGCGGCAGGCGCAACTCTGTGTTGTTGATCAGCGCTCCCGCGCCGCCAATCTGGTAGCCGGTCTCGGGATCGCGGGGTCCGGCTGCGTTCTGTGAGAAGCCTCGCAATGAAACGGCGCCACCGGCATAGAGACGTTCCGGAAGCGGAATCAGCCCGCTTGAACCGGTGCCGAACGAACGCACCTGGCCGTAGCGTGTGTTGCGAGCCAGCACAAATCTTCCCTTGTCGAAGGCGTAATAGCTTGAATTCGAAGTGTCAATGCGATTGAATTCGGCCTGCGCACCAAATAGCCTGTCAGATAAAAACTCCTGAAAACTGGTGTAGGTGCCCCGGCGCGCATCCATCGGCACATCGCGTGTGTCGCGAATCCATGTGAAGGCGGGGCCGCCCACACGCGTCGCAGTCGAGAGCTCCGAAATCTCACCCGGGTAAACCTGCAAGCTGCTGGCCGCCACTTTCACCCGGCGAAAATCCAGCTCATAGATGAAGGTATTTGCTCTTGATAGCCACGACTCGGGATGGTTGAAGTTTTCTGTCAACCGGAATGCGCCTTCCAAACGGGAAGCGACGTATGTAGAGACATCCTGGCTGTTGGCGTATCCACCAGAGAAGGTAAATCCGAAGTTGGGATTTCCTTCAATATGCGGAACCTGGTATTGGATGCCAACACTCTGCTCGAGCAGGCCGTACGTGCCCTGCAACGACGCCGATTGCGCCCGGCCAAAAATGTCGTTGCGCGTAATGTCGATCAGCACGCGGGGGCTGACTCCTGTCTTGCCGTTGGGGCTGCAGGCCACGCCGGCATAAAACGCGCCTGAGCAGTTGTTCTGGGGTTGACCGGTTTGCGCCTCAAACCCGAAGCCATAGGTCAACGTCCATCGCCGAGCTTCCGCCACTTGAAGCAGAATGGTCTTCGCCGTCGCGTCTCCGGCAGGATTCTCAACGGCCGTGTTCACTTCATTGAACAGCGCGAAGGAGTAAAGGTTGCGCTGCGTGTCAGAGAGCGCCGTCTGGTCGAGCGGATCGCCGGCCTTCAAGGTGATGGCGCGCGCCACGGTTTGAGGACGCGTAAACTGCAAACCGGTCAAGAACACGTTGCGAACGAAGATCTGCTGCCCTTCAACAATGTGAAAGGCCACGTCAACTTTCGCAGGATCGGCCG
Organism: uncultured Acidobacteriaceae bacterium; assembly: GCA_963751285.1. Lineage (GTDB taxonomy): Bacteria > Acidobacteriota > Terriglobia > Terriglobales > Acidobacteriaceae > Telmatobacter. The sequence goes on from CAVVUE010000037.1 coordinate 223,307, forward strand.
GCTCTGGCTGCTGTGTAACGTTGACAGCCGCACGGTCAAAACCCCGGCCGTAATACTCGGTCAGCAAAGCATCGTGGTCCAGGGCCAGATTGCGGGGAGAAAGCAATTGGCCGGGAGCGGTGTTCAGCAACGAAACCAGTTTTCCGGTGGCGATGTGTTCGTTCCCTTCTATCTGCATCGTTCCCACGCGCAACTGTTTCCCTTCAACGATGTGATATGTGACCGTGAGCGGCGCGGTGCGGGCGATGGCAGAAGGGCGCGTAGCCGTCCCCGTGGTGGGTGGCAGAGAGCTATCGGCGACCACCGTTTCCGGCGTGCTGGTCTCCGGGGTGACCTTCACATCGGCAAAGCCGTTGTTCTTATACACAGCTTCGAGTGCGCCAACGTCGCCCGATAACAATCCCTGACTGTAAACTCCATGGCGGTCGAGAACATCGGCTGCGCGAACGCTGATCAAATCCTTGAGTGTCGCAGTGTCGAAGTAGTGGTTTCCGGTGATGGAAACCTTGTCGACGCGGCGGCGCGGCCCGAGCTGCACCGTATAGACGATGGTGACCTGGGCGTTGCCGACGGTTTGCCGTTTGTGATCGACCTTCGCATCGAAATAGCCCAAGCGCTGGAAGTAGTCACGCAGACGGCGATTGCCTTCATTCAGGAGATCCTCGTCAACGCTACCCTCCTCAAAGATGGGAACCAGCCGCGTGATCCGATCCGGATCGAGGCTGGCGCCCTCGATATTCACATCCACGACGGGCCCGCGGATGGCTGTGAATTGATAATTCACCGCTTTTGTCTTGGGGTCGTACGTCGCGGATTCGAGCTTGACCTCAGCTTCCAGTCGATTTTGGTGCTGATATTCCCGAAGCACTCCATCCAATGCGTGATTCACGGTATCCCGGTCGACATAAGCGCCGGTGCGCAGGTGCGCATGGCGACGGAATTCGTCCGCTTTCATCCCCGAATCACCCGTCACAGAGACACTTCCCACACGCGCTCGCGGCCCAGAGACAATGCGAAACTCGATGTCCATCAGTTGTTCGTCAGGGTGCGGGGTCTGGGTGTAGGTGATCGCCGGCCGGTAATAGCCGTTCTCTTCTAGTGACGCGCGCATCTGGTCGAGAGCACGCTTCATTTTTGCATCGGTGAAGCGAGCGCCCGCCTCGAGTTGGCTGGCGCGCTCTAATTGGGTGTTCGCGGTCGGACCGGTCGCTCCATACACGCCAACTGTACCGATAAACACGCGCGGCTGACCCACAAAAATCAGTTCAACGCCGCTATCTTGACGCTTGCCCTCAACCTCAATCGTGTCGTAATAACCGCTTGCGTGGAGTTGACGCAAACTCCTCTTCAAGTTCTCGGATGTAAGCGGAGACCCGACAGTCTGGGCAAGATGCTCAGGAAGCGGCTCAATGCGGGCGGCCGGAACGCCTTCGAACGAGATGTTCAGGACCGGCAAGCCTTCCCACGCCTGCGTGGAATCGTTGGCCGCCTGGCCGCTTGAGGTCGTTTGCGCCGAGTTCAACTGAGAAGAATCGGCGCCGGCGCTTACGGCCTGCGGCTGGCACCATGCGGCGGCGCAGAGGCCGAACAGAAAGATCAGGACGGATAGGAGTAACTTCCCGTTCCGAGCGTTCCACTCGTTCAGGCGAACCTTCTCAGTAACAATCAACCACCGAGAGCCCCTGTGAACCGCCGCACCGGCGTCCACTTGCAGCCGGGGGCCCGGTTGAGCGCCGCATCTCTCTGCCGGCTTTGTCTTGAAAACCATATCTCGATCAAGAAGTGCGGGAAACCCTATTTCAATTCAATCAGAAACAGCGCATCAAGAGGTCTCGAAGGGTCCCGCCTTCCGTTGTTTTTCCTTCAACCCAGCAAACCTTAATCGCTTCCACATATACTAACGAGGAAGGAAGCTGCGGCAAAACGGGAGATCCGATCATCCGTTTTGACCCCCCTCAATCGCCGCTCTTTCCCCTGCAATGACCAAACTTGCTCGCCAGAAGTTCTCGTCCTGGTGGCCGGGCTGACCCGAGAGCCCATTCCTGGGGCATTTCCGCATCTAATCTTTGTTCGCGTACCGAGAACGGCTTCGAAAAACAATTCCCAAGGAAGCGCATGTCCGATTCCCCATCCCCAACGCAAGCGCCTAATCGCATTCGATCGAACCGCAACTCAGACGGATCGCCTGGGAGCGCCCCTGGTCGATCCAACTATGCCACCACGAGCACGCCCAATCCTCAAGACGCCCAAGTACTGGCTCGCGCGCAGGCCGGTGATCATCAGGCTTTTGCTCAACTCTACGCGCTGCACAAAAGGCGAATTTACTCTCTTTGCCTCCGTATGGTGGGTAATATTGCAGAAGCCGAAGATTTGACGCAGGAGGCGTTTCTGCAGCTCCACAGGAAGATTGCCACGTTTCGTGGCGACTCGGCCTTTTCCACCTGGCTGCACCGGCTCGCCATCAATGTGGTATTGATGCAATTGCGCAAGAAGGGCCTATCGCTGATTTCACTTGACGAAGCCATGGAGCCAACTCCGGAAGAGGGCCCCAGCCGCAGCTTTGGCGCCCCCGACCTGACCCTGACAGGGGCGATCGATCGCCTCGCGTTGGAGCGGGCCGTGGCCGATTTACCAGCCGGCTACAGGCTCATCTTTATCCTTCACGACGTTGAGGGTTTTGAGCATAATGAGATTGCTTCGATGTTGGAATGCTCAATTGGCAACAGCAAATCGCAACTGCACAAAGCACGGCTGAAGTTGCGTGAAGCTCTACGAGCCCAGCGGCGCCAGGAGGAACGGTCATGACCGGCGATTTCAACAAAGCGAACTGTTCCGAATTCCAGGCTCACCTCCCTGAGCTGATTAGCACAGGGGAAGACATCTCCGCGCACCCCCATGTGCAGAGCTGCGAGCTTTGCCGCGCTTTGCTGGCCGATCTGGAAACCATCGCTGATGCGGCCCGCCAGTTGTTTCCGAGCGCGGAACCCTCTGACCAGGTTTGGGAGCACATCGAATCGGCCATCAAGAAAGACGAGGACGGCGGAATGGAGCCCGGAATGGCGCCCCGAGGCCGATGAGCACCGACCTTGGACTGAACCGACCGCGCCCTCGCCTGGCGATGGGTTTTGGTGAAGGAAATGACCTGCGTAGTAGGCTCGACGCACCCTGGGACGCTAGTCGCGAATGCTCACCTTCCCGCCGTTTCCGCCGATACACCCGACGAACGACGCTGTGGAGTCAGGTTTAGGACCAAGCCTGCGACCATCCGGCACCAGCCGCCTGGTTTCTCGGGATCGGAGACATCACGGATCGGACTGAAGTAGCCTCCTCGCAGGTTCTCGAGCCGGGCGCGCGGACGTGCCAAGCGCCTGTTTTTGGGGAACCACGTGGGCAACTATTACGTAACAAAGGGGGTTAAAGGACAATGGAGACGTCAAAGGGAGTAGGTAAGTCTTGCAACTTTTCCAGTTCTTAATTATCTAATTAAGAAAAGTTGATACGGAGACACTCAATGTCGAACCAGAATTCCGCACCTCCACCGGAGACCTCATCGCAGCAAAGCAGCTCTGGGCTGCGCCGGGTTTCGGTGTTGCCCGTCCGCGACACCGTCCTGTTTCCGCACGCCGTATTGCCGCTGACCGTGGGCAGGGAAAGCTCCATTCAGTTGATCGAGTCCCTGGGTGAGGAGCGGGCGATTGTTGTTGCCGCCCAACTGGACCCCCGGCTGGACTCGCCCAAGCCGGCAGACCTGCACTCTGTGGGAACCCTGGCCACGGTGCACAAGGTGGTTCGCATGCCGAACCAGAGCCGGTTTGTGTTCACTGAAGGAGTAAGCAGGGTCCGCCTGGTGCAGTTTCTTCAGGCTGAGCCTTTTATGATGGCCGAGGTGGAGACACTGGAGGACATTGCGCCAGCGCCTTCCTCAGGTTTTGAAGCCCTGGTTCGCAACGTCATTGCCCAGTTCCAGCAGATCGTCTCCGAGTCCCCAACCCTCTCCGACGAATTGCGGACGATCGCCGCGAACATTGACGAGCCGGCCCGCCTGGTGGATTTTGTCGCCTCCTCTCTGCCCTTCCTGACCACCGACGAGAAGCAGCTTCTGCTTGAGACGCGGGGCATCGAAGACCGGCTCGAGCAACTGAACAAGCTCCTGGCCAAGGAGATTGAGGTGCAGCAGCTGCGCGCCAAGATCCAGAACGAGGTGCAGGACCAGGTGCAGCAGTCGCAGCGCGATTATTATCTGCGCGAACAGCTCAAGGCGATCCAGAAGGAGTTGGGAGAACAGGATGAAGGGCAGCGCGATGTAGAAGATCTGCGCCAGAAGATCGAAGCTGCCGGCATGCCCGACGACGTAAAGAAGGAGGCTCTGAAGGAGCTCGCCCGCCTGCAGAGAATGTCGCCTATGGCGGCCGATTACTCGCTCACCCGGAACTACATTGAGTGGCTGGCCGTGCTTCCCTGGGCGAAGAGCTCAGGCTCCAAGATCGATATCAGCGTAGCCAAACAGATCCTGGATGAGGATCACTACGAACTCAGGAAGGTGAAGGACCGCATCCTGGATTATCTGAGCGTGCTCGAATTGAAGCCGACCATGAAGGGTCCGATTCTGTGCTTCGTTGGCCCTCCGGGCGTGGGGAAAACCAGCCTCGGACGTTCTATCGCGCGCGCCCTCGGCCGGAAGTTCCAGCGCGTCTCCCTGGGCGGGATGCACGATGAGGCGGAGATCCGCGGGCATCGGCGCACGTATATCGGCGCTTTGCCGGGACAAATCATCCAGAGCATTCGCCGGGCGGAAACCAACGATCCGGTGATTATGCTCGACGAAGTCGATAAGCTGGGACGGGACTTCAGGGGCGACCCCGCCTCGGCCCTGCTTGAGACGCTGGATCCGGAGCAGAACAACACATTCCGGGACAATTATCTGGACGTGCCGTTCGATCTCTCGAAGGTTCTGTTTATCTGCACTGCGAACATGCTGGACACCGTTCCGGCGCCGCTGCAGGACCGCATGGAGATCATTCCGCTGCAGGGCTATAGCGAAGAGGAGAAGGTGCACATCGCCAACCGGTACCTGATTCCACGCCAGATCAAGGAAAACGGGATCACGGCCGAGCAGATCGAGTTTCCAGAGGACGCGGTGAGGCAAATCATCCGGCACTATACGCGCGAGGCCGGCGTGCGCAAGCTGGAGCAGACGATCGGAACTGTGTGCCGCAAGCAGGCGCGTCGCGTGGTCGAGGGAAACAGCGAAAAGCTCGTCATCACCAAGGAGATCCTGAAGGAGTTTCTTGGCGGCATCCAGGTTCGCGTGGATACCGAGGTGGCAGAGCGAGTGAAGCGTCCGGGGGTGGCCGTGGGCCTGGCCTGGACACCGGCTGGGGGCGACATTCTCTTTATCGAGGCCAACAAGATGAAGGGCAAGGGCGGCTTTACCATGACCGGACAGATCGGCGAGGTGATGCAGGAGTCCATGCAGGCTGCCCTTACCTGGGTCCGCTCGAACGCCGGACGGCTGGGGTTGGCTGAGGACTTCAACAAGGAGATGGACATCCACATCCACGTGCCGGCAGGAGCGATTCCCAAGGACGGCCCGTCAGCCGGCGTCACGATGGCCACAGTGCTGGCCTCACTGCTGACCGATACGCCGGTGCGGCCGCTGACCGCAATGACCGGTGAGATCACGCTCAGCGGCAACGTGTTGCCGGTTGGCGGTATCAAGGAGAAGTTCCTAGCCGCGCGCAGGGCAGGGGTGCAAAACATCATCCTGCCTGCTGAAAACCGCCAAAATGTGGAAGAGGACCTGACACCGGAGATGATGAAAGGCGTGACCGTGCACTATGCCGACCAGATCGAAGACGTCTTGTCGGTGGCCCTCCCGCTTGTGGCAGCACGGCCGCAAATGCAGCCGCCGGCGCCGGCCCTTTCGGTCACCGCTGCGGCGTGAGCGCCGCTTAAACAGCCTCGCAGGGCCGGTTAACCAGCCGGCCCTTTTCTTTTGCATTGAAGGGCATTTTGGCAAAGCTCTATCCGCTCCGGCCGGGCATGCATTGGCCGAATCGACTACCCCGGCTGACTGGGCAACAGCGCAGGAGTCGGCCCACCACGACGAAGAATCCCCCTCTGCAACGTCTAACCGGCAGGCAGTATTCTTTTCGTGAGATGCGTGTGCAAGTGCTTCCATTTGGAGTGTTGAGAGACTGGCTGGGTCCTGCGGCTGCTCCCGTCGAACTGCCGGAGGGCGCATCCGTGGGGGTGCTGCTAGAGCGCTTGACGGCGACCCTCCGCGACGGCGCGCCAGAGCGGCTCTTGCATGGTATTGCCGTGAGTGTCAACGCCGAGTACGCCCAGGGCACGGATATCCTGCACGATGGCGACGAAGTGGGGTTGCTTCCGCCGGTCTCGGGCGGGACTGCGCGTCCAGACCCTGAGCGGTCGGCGGACGCTTTGGGCCAGAGCAAGGGAGAACCGGCGACCGTCGTCGCGCTGACACGCGAGCCGATCGATGCCGGGAAGATTGTCGCGGCCGCCAAGCGCGGCGATGACGGAGCCGTTGTGATCTTCGACGGGATCGTTCGTAACCACTCTCGCGGGAGAAGAACCCTTCATCTGGACTACGAGGCTTACGAGGAAATGGCCGTGAGGCAGATGCAAGAGCTTGGTCGCAAGGCACGCGAGCGATTCGCCGTCCGTCAGGTGACGATGATTCACCGCCTTGGCCGGCTGGAGATTGGCGAAACCAGTGTGCTGGTTGTGGTGGCCAGCGCGCACCGCAGTGCGGCCTTCGAGGCCTGCCGCTGGCTCATCGACAACCTGAAGCAGACCGTTCCCATCTGGAAGAAGGAAACCTTTGTGGATGGCGCCGTGTGGGCGCCCGGCGAGCCGTTCCCCAAGGACTTGGCGATGGGCACAGCGGAGGCAACGCATGAAGGCTAGGCGCGGCGCATGGGTCAGCCTTTGCCGGGGAGTTGGCAGCCGGGCCTTGCTTCTGGTGGCGCCATTGGCGCTGGCCGCGCAACAAACGACACTTCATGTGGACGTCAAGCTCGTCAACATCTTCGTGAATGTGACCGACAAAGACGGCGCAATTGTCGGCAACCTGACGCGCGACGATTTCGCAATTTTCGAGGATGGACGCCCCCAGCAGATCGCGATCTTCGAGAAGCAGTCGGAAGTGCCGCTGAATCTGACCCTGGCCATTGACACCAGCGGAAGCGTGCAAAAAGACATGAGCGAAGAGGAGGGCGCGGCGAAGCGTTTCGCGCAGGCCATCCTTCGCCCCCAGGACCAAATGAGCGTGCTCCAGTTTGCTACCACGGTGCACGAGTTGACGCCCTTCACCAATAAGCTGGCAGTCATCGACCGTGGTCTTCATGAGTTGCACAGCGATTGGGCAACCGCGCTCTACGAGGCCATCTCTGTGGGAGCGGAACGGCTGGGGCCGAAGCAAGGGCGCAAGGTCCTGGTGGTCATCTCCGATGGCGATGACACGGCCAAGACCTCAACCTACGCTGACGCCCTGGAGGCCGCGCTGCGCAACGAGGTCATGATTTACTCAATCATCGACGTGCCAATTGAGGCCAGCGCCGGACGTGACATCGGAGGCGAACATGCGCTGATCACGCTGGCGGAGCAGACTGGCGGCAAACACTTCTATGTGGGCGACGGCGGTCTGGACAAAGCCTTTGCCCAAGTCAGCGACGATCTTCGCACTCAGTACCTGATCGGCTATTATCCACGCCACCAGGATCCCGGCGCCGATTTTCATCGTGTCGTGGTTACGATTCCGCGCGCCGCTCCAGACGAATTCAACATCCGCAACAAGGCCGGCTATTACAGCGACACACGACTGAAAAACAACTGAAGGCGGCGCTCGGCGCCTCGGGCGGGTCGGCCGCAGCGCCTTGCTGGTTTTCCGCTAGTGAGATCGTTTGGAGCGGTGCCAAACCGGCCCCTTTGCCCCTGCATCTAAAATGGCTATATGACACCGCCCCTCTCGTCGCGCCGCCGCTCCAAAACACCTCCTCCCGGCGAAACCGGCCAAGAAGCGCTCTACCTGCGCTCTCTGAGTGAGCGCCAGGTGATTGTGAACATCAAGCTGCGCGATGGCGAGACGGTGCGCGGCTGGATTGAATATTTTGACGATTCCATGCTGCGCCTGACGCGTGAGGGCCAACCCAACCTTTTTATTTACAAGAACCAGATTCGCACGATCAGCGAAGTAGGCCGGCGTCGGGCGCCACGCTATGAACCCGCGGACACGCCCGGGGCAAACGGGGCTGCCTTGTGACGGGTGAAACAGGGCAGGCCATTGCACCGACTCTGGTGTACGTCCCCAAAGCGGCGGAGATTGCGCGCGAAGCGGGTGCGCGCTTGCGTGAGTACTGCTCCCAGGGCGTCAAGACCGAGTACAAGGGCGACGTGGACCTGGTGACGGTAGCTGACCGCGCCGTGGAGAAACTTGTGCGCACCCGGCTCGGCGAGGCCTTTCCGGAACACGGGATCTACGGGGAAGAGGGCACGCGCGAACGGCTGGAAGGCGAGTTCCGCTGGTACGTTGACCCTCTGGACGGAACCACGAACTTCGCTCACGGGTTCCCGCAGTTTGCCGTTTCCATGGGACTGGAGCACCGCCCCGCCGGCACCAGACCGGAGCAGGACGGCACGCTGGTGGCCGGAGTCATCTACGATCCCATGCGCGATGAGTTGTTCTCAGCCGAGCGCGGGCACGGCACGCGATTGAATGGCAATGCGGTGAAGGTTTCGCGTACGGCCGAACTCGCTGAGGCGCTGCTGGCCACCGGCTTTCCCAGCCGCAAGCGTCATTCGAGCCCGAATGTTCACTTCTACCACGAATTCACGCTGCGCTCGCACGGGGTGCGGCGGGCCGGCTCGGCGGCGCTCGATCTGGCGTACGTGGCCTGTGGGCGGATGGACGCGTTTTGGGAGTTCAACCTGAATCCCTGGGACACGGCGGCTGGAATTCTGCTTGTGGAGGAGGCCGGCGGCCGCGTCACTGACTTTTCCGGCACCTATGTGCAACTCGCCAGCGACGAAGTTCTTGCGTCGAATGGGCTGATTCACGACGAGCTAATTGGGTTTTTCCGCGACATGTTCGCCGGGCGAGGTTTGTCGCCCATCCCTACCGCCGAGGAGTTTGCGCAGGCGCGGAGAGACAGGGAACGGGGAGTAGCCAATAGGGAATAGCCAGCAGGGAATAGAAAGAAGAGACGCGAACCGATTCCTTCGAAACGTGATTCCTTTCCGAATGAGCCGGCGATTCCTCCCTCACAGTGTTTCTATTCCCTATTGGTTACTCACTACTCCCTGTTGTTCTCGCATGGCAAAACCCGATTCCCACGGATTGACCCGCGGCCTCGGCGCCGTATGCTACTATCAGCGACGTGAAGTTCTGAGCGGTCCGCGCTTGTAGGACCGCTGAAAGCCCCGGAGAGCTGAGATGGCATACGTTATTGCAGAACCCTGTATCGGCACCAAGGACAGCGCCTGTGTGGACGCCTGTCCCGTCGATTGCATCCACCCAAAGAAAGATGAAGCAGATTTCGCCGAGTCCGATCAGTTGTTCATTGACCCGGTCGAGTGCATCGACTGCGGCGCGTGTGTGCCGGTTTGCCCAGTTTCGGCCATCTTTGCCCAGGACGACCTGCCGGAGAAGTGGGCGCACTTTTCGGAGAAGAACGCGAAGCACTTCGGGCGCTGATCGAGCGCTGTTGATCGCGACATCCTGAATCGTCACCAGCGCGCGTCCTGCCTCCGGGCCGGATGCGCGTTTGTATCTTTGCGGTGCGATGATGAAGATGCATGCCCGTGCTCACCTCGGAAGCGGTAGTCCTTCGCACCTGGCCGGTGCATGAGTCTGACCTCATCGTCAGCTTCTTTACGCGCGATTACGGTCGCATGCGCGGCGTGGCCAAAGCGGCGCTCAAAAGCCGCAAACGTTTTGGCGGGGCTGTGGAGCCAATGACCCTGGCTCGCGCTTGGTTTGTCGAACGGCCAAGGCAGGAACTGGTTCGTCTCGATCAGTTGGAAATTCTGCGCTCGCCGCTTTCCGCGCCAGTGGACCATGCGCGCATGGCTGTGCTGAGCTTTTTTGCCGAGGTGATTGACGAGGCTCTGCCCGAACGCGATCCGCAGGAAACAGTCTTTCGCCTGCTCGTTTCCGTGCTCGAACACACGAACGCAGTGCAATCGGAAACTGTCCAGCCGTGGATGCCGCTGACGTATTTCTCGATTTGGATGACGCGCCTGATGGGCCTTCTACCGGATATTGCTCATTGCATCGTCTGTGGCGAGGCGTTACAGGCGGCGGAGGTGTCGTTCTCGAACTATGCTGACGGCCTGTTTTGCGGGCTGCATCGCAATGGCAGCGCCAGCGCGCTCTCGGCCGATAGCTGGCAATTGGCCCAACGGATGCTGCGCGCGCCGGCGTCGGCCTTTGCCGTCGAGCCCTGGACGCGCAAGCGCGGGCAGGATTTGCGCCGGTACACATTGCAGACGCTCGAGCGGCATCTGGAGAAGAAGCTGCGCAGCGCGGAGGCACTGGCGAGGCTGGGTGGGTAAGCAACTGGCTTTGGAAGCGAAGCCGATTCGATGTCCATGGTTCTATACCAAGGCTTGAACTTTCTCCACCGAATTGCGGATCTCAGCGCTGATCTTATTGATCTAGAAGGCTATGGCAACGTGACCAAAGTGTGAATCCGCGGTCACATTGCAGTGACGGAAGCACGCGTTCCGGCTGATAGAATCATCCCTTAGTCCCGATGAGAGAGATGAGCCTGTGTCGACAGCCCAGCCCGCACCGCGCGTAAGCCCCACATCCCTCAGGTTCCAGGACCTTTTGTTCCGCCTGCAGGCGTTCTGGGCGGAGCGCGGTTGTGTAATTCAGCAGCCGTACGACGTGGAAGTGGGCGCGGGCACGATGTGCCCTGAGACGTTTCTGCGCGTGCTTGGGCCCAAGCCCTACAAGGTGGGCTATGCGCAGCCCTCGCGCCGGCCGGCCGATGGGCGCTACGGCGAAAACCCCAATAGGCTCTTCAAGCACACCCAATTTCAGCTCATCCTCAAACCGCCGCCGGTCAACGTGCAGGAGTTGTATCTCGAATCGCTTGAGGCCATGGGCATCGACCTGAAGCAACATGACCTTAAGTTCGAGGAGGACAACTGGGAGTGGCCCGCGGGCGGCGCATGGGGCGTGGGTTGGCAGGTGATGCTGGACGGCCTGGAAATCACGCAGTTCACCTACTTCCAGCAGTGCGGCGGGCAGGATCTGGATCCCATCTGCGCTGAGCTCACCTATGGCATGGAGCGCATCGCCGCGTTTTTACAGGATGTCGATTCGATCTACGACATTGTGTGGGCGCGCGATCCGGAGACCGGAGCGCAGGTGACCTATGGCGATGTGCGGCTTGCTGAAGAGCTGCAGTTCTCGGTGTACAACTTCGAGATGGCCGACGTGGCGCGGCTTTGGGAGCACTTCAACAGTTACGAGGCAGAAGCGCAGGCGCTGCTGGAAAAGGCCCGCACGCTGCTGGCAGATGAAAACGCGAGTCCGAAGGAAAAACAAAGATTCCCGCTGCTGCCTACGTATGAACTGGCCTTGAAGTGCTCGCACCTGTTCAACCTGCTGGACGCGCGCGGTGCCATCAGCGTGACGGAGCGCGTGGGCGTGATTGGGAGAATTCGTAACCTGGCCGTTGGTGTGGCCAAGGCGTGGACGGCACAGCAAGAAGCGGCTGCTAGCGGCTAGAGGCTCGAAAGAAATAACGGTATGTCAGACTTCTTACTTGAGATCGGGCTTGAAGAGGTTCCCGCCCGCATGATTGCCGGGGCGGAGGCCGAATTGGGCAAGCGCGTGAGCGACCTGCTCAAGCGCGAGCGGCTTGTTGCGCCCGAGGCGAAGCTCACCACCTACTCCACGCCACGGCGGCTGGCTGTGCTGGCCGAGGGCGTGCTCGCCAAGCAGGCCGACGCCGAAAAAGTGGTCATGGGCCCCTCGTGGAAGGTGGCCTTCAAGGATGGCACGCCGACCGCGGCGGCTGAGGCATTCGCGAAGAAGGCCGGCGCTACGGTTGCGGACCTGAAGAAAGTGGAGACGTCCAGAGGCGAATATGTGGGCGCTTCGGTAAAGCAGACCGGACGCACCGCGAACGAGATCCTGATGGCCGAGTTGCCGAAGGAAGTTCTCGCCGTTTATTGGGCCAAGAACATGTACTGGCGCGCCGGAAAGCCGGAACGCTTTGTTCGACCGGTACGCTGGGTCGTGGCCCTGGTGGACTCGGACGTGGTTCCGGTGGAGATTGCCGGGATCACCGCGGGGAACGCGAGCCGCGGCCATCGCGTGTTACACGGCGATGTTCCCGTCGTGATCGATCAGGCGCGGAATTATGCCAAAAGTCTTCTCGACGCAGCCGTGGTTGCCGATGTGGCCGAGCGCCGCCAGTTCATCCGCAAGGCGCTCGATGCGGCCGCGCGCACTATACCCGGCGCGCGCTGGCGCGAAGACGAGCCGCTGGTCGAAACCGTCGTGCATTTGACCGAGTGGCCGACCGTGATCGTCGGCGACTTTGAGCCCGAGTACCTGGACCTGCCCGAAGAAGTTCTGGTGACCGTGATGCGCGATCATCAGAAGTACTTCGCGATGGAAGATGCAGAGGTCAAATCCAACACAGCGGGTAAGCTTCTGCCGCATTTCCTCGCCGTACTCAACACCCAGACCGACGAAGAGGGCGCGGCGATCATTCGCCACGGCAATGCTCGCGTGCTGCGAGCGCGTTTTAAAGATGCGCGGTTCTTCTGGGACTTTGACCAGAAGACGCCGCTTGCGGATCGATTCGAGAGCCTCAAAAACGTGACCTTCCAGAAGGAGCTGGGGAGCTACTACTGGAAGACTGAGCAAAATCTTGCCGTGGCGACCGCGCTGGCGGCAGAAGCGCGGGTAGGCGACGCCGCATTCGATGAGGCCGCCCTTTTCAAGGCCGTAGAGCTGGCCAAGACCGACCTGACGACGGAGCTGGTGAAGGAATTCACCGAGCTGCAGGGCATCATCGGCGGACTCTACGCGCGGGCGCAGGGCCTGGGCGAGACAGTCGCGAAAGCCATTTACGACCAGTACATACCGGCTTCGATTGAAGATGCGATTCCGTCGACGGTCGAAGGCCAGTTGCTCGGGCTCGCAGACCGCGTTCAAACCATCGTTGCCATGTTCGGTATCGGCAACGCGCCGACGGGATCGAAGGATCCGTTCGCGCTGCGCCGCGCGGCAAATGCGATCGTGAAGATTCTCGCCGAGTCGGGATTGCCGCTTACCCTGGAAGACGTAATAAAAGCCTCGGGCGTGAACGATGCCGGCAAAACGCAGGTGAGCGATTTCTTCCGCGAGCGGCTGCAGTTCTACCTGAAGGATTTGCGCGGTTTCACCTACGACGTGGTCAACGCCGTGCTCGCCGTTGGCGCCGACGATGTGCGCGACACGATCGCTCGGGCCGAGGCGCTCGCCGCGGTGCGCGGCTCCGCGGATTTCCTTGCCGTTTCAGCAGCGTTCAAGCGCATCAAGAACATCCTGCGGCAGGCAGAGGAGAAGGGCTACCAGCCTTCGCAGCCAAAGCTCGCCCAACTGGCCCTCGAGGCGATCGACCTGTGGGACCGCTCAAAGGACCTTGCCCCGCAAATCGCAAACCTGCGCGAACAGCGTGCCTATCGCGAGGCGTTGGCGCAGATCGCCACACTTCGGCCCACGGTGGATGCATTCTTCGACAAGGTCATGGTGCTCGATGCGGATGAGACGGTCCGCAGCTCAAATCTGGGGCTGATTGAACAGGTTCTCAAGAACTTCTCGACCATGGCGGATTTCAGCGAGATTGTAACGGGATAACACCCATCCCTTCGCTTGCCCCAGCTTCCACCCAAAAGCCGCTGCATTGACGGGGCGATCTTGCTCGCATCCAGACCAGCCTTCGCACGTCTAAAATCAATATCGATGGCTGACGCGCTCTATCTGAGCTTGTGGTACCCGAACCTGTGCCTCGAGGCGCTCCCCGATAAGCTGATGGCTGTGCTGGGCGCCTTCGCCGCGCATGGCGGCGAAGCGAGGGTCTATTCCGCCACGGTTTGGCCGGTGGACTGGAGCGAATCCCCGGTCTTTGAGCGGGTTTACGGGCGCATGGTGGGTCAACCTTTGCAGGCCCAGGGTCCCGGTGCGGGGCGCGGCGCTGCTCCAGGGCAGGCCGTGGAGGAGGCGCTGGAGCTGCTGCATGACGACTACGCTTATGAGTTCCAGATCGGCTGGAACTTGTGGGAGCTCGAAGCCGCGCCGGGACTCGATCCCCGCTGGGTCCGCGGACCGCGGCTGGTGCGGGTCACGGGCTACGGCCCGCTCTTCGACGAAGGCGCCTATGAGCAGGATGGCCACATCCGGGTCGATTTTGGCACGGACGCACCGTTCCTCGAGGAAGACGCGGATCTCGACCAGGTGGGTGCCAAACATGTGGAGGAAAACGTGCGCCAGCTCGTAGAGCTGACGGCTGCCGTCGAAAAAGCGTCGGGCGCGACAGCGCGCCTGTTGTGGAGTGAACTGGGTGAGAGTCTCGCTCAGCGGCTGGCAGCGCGCCTTGGAGTGGAAAATTAATTTGTGCAGTTTACGATCGAACGAATCCGAACCATAGTGCTGGTGGCTGCGTTGCTGCTGCTGGCGGCGCTGGGTGGATTTCTGATCAAAGCGAAGTTGAAGAATGTGCTGATTCGCCGCGATCTGCCGCAGCGGCTGGCCCAAAACATCCAGCAGGAGGCCAAAGAGTTCAGCTTCGTTCATGCGTACGGCGCACACTCTCAGTTCAAGATTCATGCCTCGCGATATGTGCAGCTCAGAGACAACCGAATTCAATTGCACGACGTGCAGATTGAGCTTTACGGCGAAGACGGCACCAAAGTCGACGAGATCACGGGTGACACCTTCGATTACGACCAGAAGAGCAGTCTGGCCATTGCCGAGGGGCCCGTGGAGATGGTGCTAACGCGGCCGGCGCCAAGCGCGGCCGGCAAGGCCAACGCCGCCAATGCAGCCGGCGTCTCGGGGCAGATCCACCTGAACACGAGCGGCGTGACCTTTGACAGGGACACGGGATTGGTGGCGACGGCGAAGCGTGTCGATTTCACGATGGCGCAGGGTTCAGGGAGCGCGGTCGGCGCGATGTTCGACTCGCAGCACGGCTACCTGACTCTGGACCACGACGTGGAGCTCACGACCAGCCGCGCCGGCGAGCTGGTTACGGTACAGGCACAGCACGCCGAGTTTGATCGCAACGCACAGGTGTGCGTGCTGCGCGCGGCTCACATGAGCTACCGGGGCGGGAAGGCCGATGCCGCCCAGGCCAAGATCTCGTTCCGTGTAGACGGCACGGCACAGCAGCTCGACGCGACCGGCGGATTCACGGCAGAGACGGCAACCGGCGGCCGCCTGGCAGCTCCTACAGCACAATTGGGCTTTGACGAACATAGCCAGCCGCACCAAGGGCGCCTGGAAGGCGGTGTGACCATGGATTCAACCCGGCCGGGCTGGACGATGCATGGAACTTCGCCCGTTGCAGGGCTTGAGTTTACCGACCAGGGCCAGTTGAAGCAGGCGAATCTGGAGCGCGGCGTTCAGTTTGAGAGCGAGCAGTCGGGCCGGGCGAACGCGGGGCAGGCCGAAGAGCTGCGTGTAATCAGGACATGGACTTCTCCCACGGCTCAGCTGAAATTTGACGATGCGGGCAAGAGACAAGTGGAGTTGCAAAGCCTGCATGGAACTGGTGGGGTGGTGGTAACGAGCGAATCCCAGGATGGCAGTGCAGCCGCGGTGCCCTCAAAGATGGCCGCCGATGAGGTGACCGGAATGTTCGCGCAAAGGTCGATGCTCCGGGAGCTCATCGGAACAGGTCACGCAACGATCACGCAGGCGACTGCAACCGGCGCGCGCCAAACCGCGACCGGCGACCGCCTGGAGGCGCGATTTTCAGAAGGCGGAAAACAAGAAATCAGGGAACAAAGGGACAAGGGAACAAGGGAACAAGAAAGCAGGACAGCGAGTGGGCAAGGGGCCGCTGAAGTGCAATCTGCGGAACTGGATGGTCATGTCGTGCTCCATGAGCAGCCAGCAGCGAAATTCGGGGCTTCCGGCGACGGGTCTTCGGCTAGCGGCTCGAAGCCTGGTGCGCAGCCGCCAATCAGCGCAACGGCGGGTAAGGCCGTATATGAAGATACCGGCCATTGGTTGCACCTGACGATTAACCCGCGCATGGAGTA
The DNA here is from genome assembly GCA_963751285.1 of uncultured Acidobacteriaceae bacterium. Taxonomy (GTDB): domain Bacteria; phylum Acidobacteriota; class Terriglobia; order Terriglobales; family Acidobacteriaceae; genus Telmatobacter. Next base: position 239,603 of record CAVVUE010000037.1, read on the forward strand.
CGGCAGCCTGGAGCTGACCGCCGAGAAGCTGGATGTATCGCAGCAGTCGGGAGACGCATTTGCGCACGGCGATGTAAAAGCAACATGGATCAACACGCCCGCGGCTGGCTCCGGCGGCGACAATGGCGCAGCCGACAGCGGGGCAGGCTCAGGCGCGCTGGCACTCGGCGGCAATGGCCCGGCCCATGTGATTGCGGCAGATGCGGAATTGAACGAATCAACAGGCGAGGTCAAATTCCGCGGGCACGCGCGCTTGTGGCAAGTGACGAATTCCGTGTCGGCGCCGGTGATCGTGCTGAACCAGCATTTGCAAACACTGGTGGCGCAAAGCTCCAATCCCTCGGAGCCAGTGAGAGCAGTCATGCTCAGTGCGGGCGGTTCGGCGGCGGGATTGGGCGTGCCTTCCACGCTGAGACGTTCTGCAACTGGCACCACGCCGACCATTCCGGCGGTGATCCGTGTGCACGGGGGCGATCTTTGGTACTCGGACGCCGAGCGTAGAGCAGTGATGCGCGCTGGCGTGCTGGGCGCGGTCATCGCCGAAACGGGAACGGCGACTACCTCTTCCCATGAAGTCGAACTAAGGCTGATGCCGGCCACGAATCAGGAAGGAGAATCAAGCAGGCAAACGCAAGTGGACCGCATGACTGCGACGGGGCACGTGGTGCTTACTTCGCAAGGCCGGAACGGAAGCGGGGAACAACTGGCGTACTCAAGTGTCACCGGAGAGTACGTGCTGACCGGGACTTCTGCTGCGCCGCCGAAATTAACTGATCCCCAACGCGGAACGGTAACCGGCGAAGCTTTGATTTTCCATAGCGGCGATGATAGCGTCAGTATCGAAGGTGGCGGCCGCGAGACCATTACACAGACGACCGCGCCGGAAGTGCACGTGAAGTAGCGGCGGAAGAGAGCCAGCGAGATCAATGCAGACATTGATTGCCGAGGGAATCGGCAAGAGCTATAAGCGACGCCAGGTTGTCAGAAATGTCAACCTGAAAATCTCGCGCGGGGAAGTGGTGGGCTTGCTGGGCCCGAATGGCGCCGGCAAGACCACCAGCTTCTACATCATCGTGGGACTTGTGCCGCCTGAAACCGGGCGGGTGCTGGTAGATGAGAACGACATCACGCGGCTCCCGATGTACCTGCGGGCGCGCAACTACGGCATCAGCTATCTACCTCAGGAGCCATCGGTCTTTCGCAAGCTCACGGTGGAAGAAAATATTCTGGCGGTGCTGGAGGCACAGTCGCTAAGTAACCAGGAGCGACGGGCGCGCGCTGAGAAGCTGATTAACCAGCTGAACCTCGGCCACATTCGCACGACCCGCGGTTATGCTCTTTCGGGAGGCGAGCGACGGCGCGTAGAGATTGCGCGCGCGCTGTGCATTCAGCCAAACTTCATCCTGCTCGACGAGCCATTCAGCGGCATTGATCCGATCGCGGTGCTGGAGCTGCAAAGAATCATCTTTGACCTGAAGGCAAGCGGGATTGGCGTTTTAATTACAGACCATAATGTGCGCGAAACGTTGAGTGTGACCGATCGGGCCTACATTATTGCCGAAGGGCGGATCTTCCGTTCCGGCACACCGCATGAACTGGGCAACGACGTGGAGGTTCGGCGAATTTACCTGGGCGAGGGATTTTCGCTGGGTTGACGCTCTGGACGGCGAAGGGAGATCGCGCATATCCTAATGGGTCGCGCTGAGGACGCGGCTCTTGGCCTAAGGTCCATAGATAGAGCATCCGGGTTGGGACATTACCCATTCCGGGACAATCACTCGAACGGGTGATTCGAATGGAGAGAGTTCCTGTTTTAAACTTCTTCTCACGCGGGTAAGCTCATCTAGACAGAGATATTGCGACCGATTGCGAAAGAAACTCAACTATGGCGCTGCTGCAACCAAAACTGAGTCTGAAAGTGGCGCAACGCCAGGTCCTGACTCCGGGCCTGATGCAGATGGTGAGCGTTCTTGCCTTGAACAAGCTCGAGCTGAAGGAGATGATCGATGCCGAGATGGTCGAAAATCCCGTCCTGGAAGAGATTGACGAGTCGGTTCCGACACTGGATGAGGTGGCCGTCCGCGAAGAACGGCTCGAGCGCGGCGCCGAGGAAGCTGTTACGCCGCCCAAAGATATCTTTAACGAGATCGATTTTGGCTCGTACTTCCAGGAGTATCTCGATCCTGGCTACCGCACGCAGCCGGAATACGAGGATAATGAAAAGCCCTCGTTTGAGAACTTTCTCTCCCAACCTACGACTCTGTCCGATCACCTGGCGTGGCAGCTGGGAGCTCTAAGCCTCGACAAAGGCCTGCATCAAGCCGCTGAGTTTGTGGTCGGCAATCTGGACGAGGACGGCTACCTGACCGCTGAAGATGTGGAACTAGCGTCAGCGTTCACTGGGACCTCGCAGGATGCCGCAGCCACAAATGGCCATGCGGCGGAGCAGGCCGCAGCGCTTGATCTGATCCACCGTGCAATTGACCTGGTACATCATCTTGATCCGGCCGGCGTAGGCGCTCGCGATTTGCGGCAATGCCTGTCGCTCCAAATCGCAGCCCAACTGCAGGAGTTTGACCATCTATACGCAAAGCCGCTTCAAGAGCCCAACGGCGTTGAGGATCCGCATCGCAGCGTGAGCGCGGAAGCGAACGCCAAGATTGAAGAGCGGCGACGGGTGATGGAAATTGCGGCGCTGATTGTGGATCATCACTTGCCGCTGTTGCAGAAGCGGGATGTGAAAGACCTGGCGCGCGCAGCGCAGGTGACCGTCGAAGAAGCGCATGCCGCGGTCGATTTCATTCGCACGCTCGACCCGCGCCCCGGGCGCATGTACAACCGCGAGCAGACGCGGCTGATTGAGCCCGATGTGTTCTTTGTGAAGCGCGGCGGCGAGTGGGTGGTATCGATGAACGAAGAGGATCTGCCCAGCCTGCGGTTGAGCCAGCGTTACCGGCGCATGCTGGTTTCATCCGATACCGAAAAGGAAGTGAAGGAGTACGTCAAGGAGCGGTTCCGCTCCGCGCTGCAACTGATGCGTAACATCGCGCAGAGGAAGAGCACGATTCTGCGCACTTGTGAAGTAATTGTCCGGCGGCAGCAGGAGTTCATGGAGAAGGGCGTGGAAGCGCTTCGGCCCATGATGATCAAGGAAGTAGCGGAAGAGATCGGGGTTCACCCTTCAACCGTGAGCCGCGCCGTAGCCAACAAGTACGCGCACACACCGCAGGGCGTGCTGGAGCTGCGATTCTTTTTCAGCGAAGGTTCAAATGGACCTGAGGGCGCGGATACGCCGCTGCTGGTGCTGAAGCGTAAGGTGCGCAAGCTGATTGAGGACGAAGATGCGAAGCATCCCCTCACCGATGATCAGCTTGCGGCGATGCTGCAAAATCAAGGAATTCAACTCACCCGCCGCACCGTGGCCAAATACCGCGAAGACATGAACATTCCGTCGACGCACCAACGGCGGAAGCGGGATTAGAAGCAGCTTCCCTTCACAGCGTCACGCTGTTATTCATCAGCGTGATCTCCGGTACGTCGCCGCCGCACTCCACCGTTACCTTCGCACCTTTCAATTCGGCGTCGACAGGAACTTCCAGCGTGACCTGCGCAGTCTTGGGCATCAGGTCGAGCGGCGCTTTGAGCGCCGGCACGTCGGCTGTCGCAAGCGTCTTGCCTGCTTCGTCGCGCAGGACAACCTTTGATGCCGGCGCATCGACAGCGCCCACGCTGTGGACGGTAACTGTCATCGTGGATCCCGATACCTTGACATCTTCAGGATCGATGCCGAGATCGGGGCGCGACCAATAGGGCACGCCTTTGTTCTTGAGCGTGAGCTCGATGACCGTGGTGGTGCGCGGCGCAAAGGTGATAGTGACGGACTTGCTGCGCTCGAATGGGACGGTCCTGGTTGTCAGGTCCTGCACGGGAGCATCTGTTGCGGGCGGCGCGGTGCCGATTCCGGTCTGCGTGCCCTGCGTCATGGTCCACTCACCGGGATCGACCTCCCAGCCGGTCATCTGCGCGGTGACGGGAATACGATCGAGATTGTAGGCGATGATCTTGACGTGATCGGGGGTGGCCTCGGGGACGAGAATTGCCACGCTCAGGTCGTCCGCCGGCGCCTCAAACCGCCAGCTCACTGCGTTGCCGGGATAGCAGTAGTTGCGCATGAGCGCCACGCCACCCAGGCGTGAGCGCTGCAGCTCGCCGTTATTGAAGTAGATGCGATCGATCCACAGGCTGCCCTGGGTGTTGATGAACTCGCGCTCGTGCGCGGTTTGAATCTGCGAGGCGTAGACCTTGTCGAGATACGATGTGTCGCCGGTGGCCTGCCAGGCAAGCTGCCAAAGCGTTTCGCTGGGCTGCGCGATGCCGGTCGGGCCGCTGACCCGGCTCGCGGCAGCGACGATCGGATCGGATTCCTGTTTGCGCAGATTCACCATGTCGAGCATGTCGGCGTTGACGAGACCGAGCGATTCCACCGGCGAATCGACGAAGGGTTGCACGTACTTGGGGTCCCCGGTCCAGCGGTAGGCGGCCCACAGAATGAACCACGCGCGCATGCCCGTCGGCTTGTCTTCGTCGGTTTTAAAGTTGACTTCGAGGTGCAGAGTCTTTCTGCCGTCAGGGCCGGGCTTATAGTGGGCCAAAATGCCGTCAGCAAGTTCAAGGAGCATCTTGCGCGTCTCAGGCATGCCGTTGAAGAGTACCAGCGAGAGCGCAGGATGAAAGTCCATGTACGAACTCTCCTTCGACCAGCCCCACACGCCGCCGGTGGCCATTTTGGCGCCATTGAAGTAATTCGAATGCACATGACGATGGCCGGCATCGTTGATGCCCGTAAGCCACTCCAGGCGCTTGGCCGTCACCATGGCGCGCTCAATCTGCTTGGGGCTGCCGAAATCGAGGAGCATGGATTCGCTGAGCACGTTAAGGCCGTCCTCGTAGCTGTGCAACTCGTCAGTCTGGATGGTGGCGAGCCCGTTGGTAAACATGTGCTGCGCGTACATGGCGTCCATCTCCTTCCAGAGCGACGCCTTGATTTTTTCGGGCGTGGAACCCATCAGAGCCAAGCCCGGCCACCACTCGGTGAAGTCGCTATCGTCTGACAAGCCACCGCCGAACTCGCCGTTTGAGATCTGGCGATTGTCGATGTACCAGTTGATGAGACGCTTCAAGTAGCCCAGGTCTTCCACTTGCAGGAATGCCCACTGCGGTACGCCCGGCGGCGCCTGCGGCAGCGTGAACGGCGGGCGCGCCTGCTCGTGGTTCATCTCGTGCCAGTAGTCGCGGGCCAGCGCGTTTTCGGGATCGACGCGCAGCAGGTCGGTGATATCGGCGTCGAAGCGGTTGAAAAGGTTGAGCCGGCGTGAGCTGACAGATTCCTCGACGAGGTTGGCGAATTCGTCGCGAACCTGCGTGAGGCGGTCGGCGACTTCCTCGTGCAGCGCGTCCTTGTACGGCTTGAAGATGAGGCGGACTTCGGCGCCTTCAAGCGTGGCAGTTGAGAAGTCTGCGCTCTGCGCGGCAATGGTGATATAGAGGCTCTTGCCGTTGGGCAGAATGCGATCGCGCGTGTCGAGCCAAAGCGTGTGCGGCGTGCCGGGCTTGACCGCGAATGTGAAGTAGAGCATGTTGCGCATCGACCACAGCGGATCCTTCACCTGGATGTTCAGAGGAATCACGCCGTCGGCGTTAGGCTGAATCTTGAGCGGAGGCAGATCGATCGCGATCCCGTCAAGGCCACCATCCATGTTCTCCCACGAGTAGGTGGAGCCGTGGCCCTCGGTGTTCATCTGCGAGCGGAAATCGGCGGGAATAAGGATGTGGACAATGGGCAGGCCGGCAGGAGCGCTTCCAGATGATGTGTCCTGGCGGCGGGCAGAGCGCAAGCCGGGTCCGCCGGGGCCCGCAGCGGGCATGGCCATCATCGTCATTCGCTCGTCAGCCGGAAAGCGGCCCTCAATATAATTCACGAGCGGCACCGTCGAAGGATTGTCTGCGGCGTTGGCGCTGCTGGTGAGGCGATACCGAAGTGTGTCGACACCTGTGGGCTCCATACCGGGGTGCACGAAGTAGGCTGAAACTTCGCCGAGAGGCTGCTCCTGCTCAACGTTGACGAAGCGAACCTTCTGGCCGGTAATGGGTGCGTCGAGTTGGTGATAGGTGACCTCCTGGCCGATGGGCTGCACGAAGAGAGTTCTCTCTGAGTCCGTGGCCTTATCCTTGTCGTGCGCGAGCAACGTCCACGTGCCCCACGCTCCGCCCTCGATTTCGAAATGGTTCCAGGGTTCATCGGGCATGTAGAAGGTGACGGTCTTGCCGGAGAGCGAGTAGCAATCCCAATCGGGCAGTTCGAAATAGTCATCGCGGCCGATGAGGCGCGATCGGTTGTAAACGCCGGGCCACGTCGTTTCGCGAATGCCATCGGTTGCCTTCCACCACCAGCGATCAAGATCGTAGACGTCGTGAATTTCGACCTTGCGGACAGTGGTGTACTCCTCGTTGAGGACAACCGGATCGTCGCCCGGCCGGTTCCAGCCATATTTGAGGTTCCACTCCTTCTGCCAGTCTGTCGCGTGACCTGAGCCGGAGTCATACCGGCCTTCGCTCGGCACGATCGCCGCCGCGGACTCATTCGGCGAGGAGCCCGTGGCCACTTTGCGATTGAGTGGCGGAATGTTTTGCGGAATTTGATTCTTCGCAAGGCCGGCGATGTTGTCGTCGCTCAACATGCGGTCATAGATGCGCAGCTCGTCCATGTCGCCCCCGCGGTCGTAGCTGTAGGAGCTTTCGACGCCTGTCGGTCCGATGACGCGCGAGTGCGGGCCGAACTGGTCGAGCGCGGTGTCGAACAGGCCGGTGGCTTCCCTGGTCGCCATCAACTTGCCATCGATGTAAAAGCGAATGCCGCTGGTCTCGTCCCATGCGAGCGCAAGATGCAGCCACTGGTCCGGCCTGGGAACCTCCGGCAGCTTGACGGAGACGCGCGTGCGACCGAGGTTGACGTCGGTAACAAAAGCGTCGAAGCCGTGGCCGTTCCAGTCGATGCGCAGCCAGACCATGTCCCAGCTGGAGTGGTCGGCAAAGCCGACGCGGAAGACGGGGAACTCGGTCTCATCGAGCGGATCGCGCGAGCGCCAGAAAAACGAGAGCGTGCCGCGCTGCGAATAGATGTTGCCGGGCGCCCAGTAAGAGAGAAGCTGGCTGTTGCCGCACTGAATGTAGGAGCCTGAGACGCCGTTGGGGAAAATCGTGACATCGTGCAAGTAATTGGGTACGGGATTGCCGCCGGCAGCATAATTGGCGTTGAAGCCGTGATCGCCGGAGAGATAAAAGAGCAGGCCGGGCTCCGATGCATGCGGGTTCGGCGGCAGGATCGAGGTGGTGACGGGCGGCGCGTACTCGAGGGCGACCTGGGACCGAATTTCAGATGCGAAGATGATTGAAGCGCAGATGAAGAGCAGCGAGATGAGACGCGAACGACGCATGGAAAGCCCCCGATTGTGAATGGAGCGGCCTGGACCTGGCAAAAGGATTTCGCCACAGCGAAGCTGGTCAGACCACTACCGCGGCATTGTCAATGCTGGGGCTTGGGGTTGGCAAATGGAAAAGCAGCTTCTAGCTGCTAGCTTCTAGCCTCTAGCTTTTTCATCTGCAACAACTCGGGTCCTCGATCCAAACGCCCTTATTGCGTTCAGGGTCGGATGCCTCCGCATTCAACCAGCCACGAATGAGCTAAAAGCTAGGAGCTAGAAGCTGCCTTTACATCGCTTCGGGGCTTTCGATGCCGAGCAGGGCGAGCGATGCAACCAGTTCGCGCAGGGTGATTGCGGCGGTGGCGAGCAGAAGCGTCTTGCGCGCGGGGTCCTCTTCTGTGAGGATGTGGTGGCGGTGGTAGAAGTTGGCGAACTCCTGCGCGAGCTGGAAGGCGTGCTTGGCAAGGTATGCCGGTTCTGAGCCTGAGATGCACTGCTCCAAAACCATGGAAGATCTGCCGGCGCGCAGCCAGAGCGCCCAGATGTCATCGTTCTCCTCACCGGAGAGAAATTGCGCGATGCGGCCCGGTTCCAGCTCCGCTGACTCCGCCAACGCCGCTTCAGGACTTGTTCCGCCCTTGCGGAAGATATTGCGAATGCGCACGACGGCGTACTGAATGTAGGGCCCGGTTTCGCCTTCGAAGCTTAGCGCATCCTTGAAGTCGAAGGCGATGACCGAGTTGCGCGTGTACTTGAGCATGAAGTAGCGCAACGCGCCGATGGCGATCTGGCGGGCGATCTTGTGCCGCTCGGCGTCGGCATTCTCGCCGGTTCCGCCGGTCTGGCGCGCGTCGACTTCAGCGCGTGTCGCGGCGATGAGCTTGTCAATCAGGTCGTCAGCCTTGACGCCGAAGCCTTTGCGTCCGCTGACCTCGATGTACGCGCGGCCGCGATCTTCTTCCGCCACTTCGTAGCCGAGTTCAATCGCGCAACGCGGTGTGAGCGCCACCATCTCGTAGCTGAAGTGCGTATAGTGATCGGCCTGCTCAGCGTAGCCCATGCCCTGCAGGGCCTGGACGACATTGGCCTGCGGGTCAGACTGGCGCGAGTCGATCACGTTGTAGATCGCGGTTGCATCGCCGAAGTGCGGGTGTTCTTTCTCGCCGGCCTCAGCGGAGATCCAGCATTCGTGATCGGGATACTGGAAGAACCGCTTGTAGCCGAAGTCGCGGCCGAGCAAGCCGAACTTCCAAAGGTGATAGGCGATGTCCTTGCCCACGTACGTGACGGTGCCATTGGAACGGACGATCACCTTCGCGTCATCATCAGTGGCCTTCGGGCCGTTGTCGTCTTGAATTGGCTGTGTCGGCGCGCCGGGCCGCGTCATCACCCAGCAACCTTTGTTCTTGCCCTCGTTCTCGAAGTAAAGCACGCCCGATTTCTTGAGCTTCTCAAACGCCGCATCCCAGAACTTCAGGTGCAGGATTTCGCTCTCGCGCGGGAGAAAGTCGTACTCGATGCCGAGGCGCAGCATGGTCTCAAGATGGCGGCGCAGAACAGCGATCGAGATAAGATCAGCGATTTCGGCGGTCTCGTTGCCGCCGCGTTCGATCAGATGCAGCGTGTCAAGGCGCAGTTTCTTCCGCGCGGCCTGCTCGTCGGCGGTTCCCTGCTCGTACCAAAGCGACGTGCGGGCATATAGATCCCAGCAGTAGTAGTCAATGCGTTTGTCCTTTCGTGCGAGTTCATCAAGCAGCGCACGAACTTCAGCGAGAGATTTGCCTTCGACGTGCAGAAAACCCACTACGACATCGGCCACCTGTACGCCGGTATTGTCGATGTAGTTCTGCACATCGACCTTGTACCCGGCGGCGCGCAGCAGGCGCACAAAAGTGTCGCCGAGGATTGCATTCCGCAAGTGGCCGATGTGCGCTGCCTTGTTGGGATTGATGCTGGTGTGCTCAACCAGCGCATGGCCCTTCGCGTGCGGCGGACCGCCTTCAGCCCGAACGATCATGCGTACGGCCACAGCGCGATCGAGCCGCGCATTGATGTAGCCCGCGCCTGCGACTTCGAAATGAGCGAACCCCTCCACCTCGCCCAGCGCGGTGACAATCTCCTGGGCGATGATCTTCGGCGCCTTGCGCAGCTTGCGCGCCAGCTCAAACGCGATGGGCGTGGCGATCTCGCCAAGGCGCAGGTCGGGCGGCGTCTCGAGCGGAATGTTCGCGACTTCAAGATCGTAATTTTGTTTCAGAACAGCGCGCAGGCCACGCCCAAGCCGCTTCTCCAATTCCAGAACCACACTAAAACCTCAAAAATCCTTGATTTTCAAGGTGATTTTATCATCTGCAGTGCTGCCGAATACCATCCGGCGATGCACTGCCGCAGCCAATCTGCGGGCTGAAGCAGCTGCGCGCCATACCGTAAGATGGAAATAGACTGCCGCACACGCTTGCGCGAACGGAATGCGCTGCCCATGACTGATTCAAGTTCTCATCCAGACCGCTTTTATCTGACCACGCCGATTTACTACGTAAATGCGCGGCCGCACCTGGGGCATGCCTATTCGACGATCGTGTGCGACGCCATCGCGCGGCGCAAGCGGGCACTCGGCATCGAAACGTGGTTCCTGACGGGAACCGACGAGCACGGGCAGAAGATTGAGCGATCGGCGAAGCTCACCGGATGCACGCCGCAGGAGTTCGCAACGCAGATTGCAGGGGAATTTCGCGGGCTGTGGGACCGGCTGGGGTTGACTTACGACGATTTCATCCGCACCACCGAGGAGCGCCACAAGCGCGGCGTGCAGAAGTTGTTCGCGACACTGCGCGATCGTGGATTCATCTACAAAGGCTCGTACACGGGACAATACTGCGTCTTCGATGAAGCGTATGTTGACGGCCCTCCCGGTACGCCCTGCCCCGATTGCGGCCGGCCCACCGAAACAGTAAGCGAGGAGAACTACTTCTTCAAGCTTTCGGCGTTTGAGCGCAAGCTGCTGGAGTTTTACGAGGCGAATCCGGGATTCATGGCGCCGGAGTCGACTCGGCGCGAGGTGATGAGCTTTGTGCGCAGCGGCCTGAAGGATCTGTCGGTGAGCCGCACCAGTTTTTCCTGGGGCATTCCCGTGCCTAGCGACGAGAAGCATGTGGTGTATGTGTGGCTGGATGCGCTTACGAATTACATCACAGCGCTTGGGTACGGCTCTGAAGACGACCAAAAGTTCAAAAAGTTCTGGCCGGCCGACATTCACCTGATCGGCAAAGAGATCAGCCGCTTCCATTGCGTCTACTGGCCTGCGTTTCTGATGGCAGCGGGCATTCCGGTGCCGCGATCGGTGCGGGCCAACGGCTGGCTGCTCTTCGACCAGGGAAAGATGTCGAAGTCGCGAGGCAACATTGTGCGGGCTGAGACCGTGCAGGACGTGCTTGGCGCCGATGCATTGCGGTACTTCCTTCTGCGCGAGATTCCCTTCGGGCAGGATGGGAACTTCTCGTTTGATGCGCTGGTGCAGCGGTACAACGGTGACCTGGCTAATGGATACGGTAATCTTGTGAGCCGCGTGGTGAACATGGTGCACAAGTACTTTGCCGGCGAGGTGCCTGAAGCCGGAGCAGAGACGCAAGCCGAAACGGCATTGCGCGCGAGCGCGGTGGGCGCAATTGCTTCGTTTGGTCCAGCTTTTGATGAGCTAAATTTCTCCGAAGCCTTGAAGAGCCTGTGGCTCCTGGTGGCGGAGACCGACGGCTATCTGACGGCCAATGCTCCCTGGAAGAAGCCGATGGATCGAACCGACGCCGACCATGGGAAGCTGCAGGCGCGCGTGCTGGCAACCGCTGCCGAGGCCATCCGCATCATCACGGCATTGGTGTTTCCCATATTGCCCGATGCCGCAGCGAAAGTTTGGCAACAACTCGGGCAAGGCGAGCTTGCAGACGCTGCCGGGAATGGATTCTTGAAGAATCTCGCGTGGGGCGGCTTGAAGCCGGGCACGAAATTCGGCGAGCCTGCGCCGCTGTTTCCTCGCGCGGAAAAGGACGCAATCGAACGCATGCAGAGTCTTGAGGACCAGAACAATCGCACAGCAGTCGAGGCCGCGAGCAAAGACGAAATCGTTGCCCCGTCGCACGCTCCGGCGGCGACGTCGGTGAACCCCACAACTGACACCGACAAAACCTCAGTTCGCGCACATCAGGAGCTGACGCCCACCGCTGCCGGACCGGCAAATCCCGCGCAGCCCGTCAACACCGCAAAGGTTGACCAGGTTCCAGCGCCATTGGCCAGCAGCCGCTTAAACTCCACGCCCGTGCCCGCGCCTGCCGAGGCTCCCCTGGCGCCGCCTGCGACACCTGCTCCCGCAGCGCAAGGTCAAGAGGCTGCCACGCCGCAGACGCAGCAGATTACCATCGATGATTTCGCCAGGGTCGACCTGCGCGTTGCGCAGATCCTTGTTGCCGAGCGCGTTCCCAAGGCCGACAAGCTGCTGCGCCTTGAGGTCGACCTGGGTTATGAGAAGCGGCAGATTTTGGCTGGTATTGCGCAATACTATGAACCCGAAAAGCTTATTGGCCGAAAGATTGTCATCGTTGCCAATCTGGCTCCGCGCAAGATGCGCGGCCTGGAGTCGAACGGAATGCTGCTGGCCGCATCGCTTGAAGGCGGCGCGCCCGTGCTGGCGGGATTTCTGGAAGACGTGCCGCTGGGCGCGCGCCTGAAATAGGTAAGACACGCGTCGCTTGCGGTTTCGTTCGCTTGCGCCCGCGAATGTGATTTGCTACGATGACTCAACACATGGTTTGCACCCTGCAAATCCGCGGTTGTTGTTGCCTGTCGAACATCTTCGACGGGTGTCGCCGCTAGTCTCTTCTCCTCAGCACAATCGACACAGAAGACGCACCCGTAGCTGAACGCCGGGTTTGTCTTTGTGCGCACCGGCCTTCAGCATCTCCCCGATACCTGAGAGGTCATCATGCCGGTCGCCGAAAACGATGTATCCCTGTCCTTGCCGCGCCACACCATTTCCGCAACCTCGCGGATCAACCACCTTCGCCTGCTTGAGGCGGAGAGCATCCATATTTTGCGCGAAGTCGCGTCGGAGTTCGAGCGGCCGGTGATGCTTTACTCCATCGGCAAAGATTCGTCGGTAATGCTGCGACTGGCGCAGAAGGCGTTTTATCCAGCGCCTATTCCCTTCCCACTCCTGCACATCGACACTGGTTTCAAGTTCGCTGAGATGCTCTCGTTTCGCGACGCGATGGCGCGTCGGGCAGGAGCGGAGCTGCTGGTGTGGCGCAATGAGCCGGCCATCGCCGCGGGAACCAATCCTGTTCTGCTCGATACCAAGCGCTGCTGCGGCCTGCTGAAGACGCAGGCGCTGCTCGATGCGTTGCGCCACTACAACTTCGACGCGGCCTTTGGCGGTGCGCGCCGCGACGAAGAAAAGTCGCGCGCCAAGGAGCGAATCTATTCGTTTCGCGATACGGCCGGTCAGTGGGATCCGAAAAACCAGCGGCCCGAACTGTGGAATCTGTACAACGCGCGCATCCATCCCGGCGAAAGCATTCGCGTGTTTCCGCTCTCGAACTGGACGGAGATGGATGTGTGGCAGTACATCCACGAAGAAAAGATTCCGGTCGTCGACCTGTATTTTGCCAAAGAGCGTCCCATGTTTGTGCGCGGCGAGGCGCTGCTGCCCGTTGAGCAGAGCTTTGTCGCGTTGCCCGGCGAAAAACCGCAAATGGTTAAATGCCGGCTGCGCTCGCTTGGTTGCAGCCCCTGCACGGGCGCCATTCGCTCTGACGCTGATACCATTCCCGCCATTATTGCGGAGCTGATTTCGTTTCGCTCGTCGGAGCGGGCGAATCGCGCGATCGACCACGATCAGGAAGGCTCGATGGAGATCAAGAAACGGGAAGGGTACTTCTGAAGAACAGGGAACAAGGGAACGAGGTCACAAGGGAGCGAGAAAGCGGAGGTTGGGTTGGGAACAACTGCAGAGTTAGAGAACAGAGAATTCGAGATCGGCGAGTTTTTGACGAATGAGCGCGAAAAGGACTTGCTGCGCTTTTCCACTGCCGGCAGCGTAGACGACGGCAAGTCGACGCTGATAGGCCGGCTGCTTTACGACACGCAATCAGTCTACGAAGATCAGGTGCGCTCAATTGAAGGCAAAGGCACGACCGCACCGGGACAAATCGATTTCGCGCTGCTGACCGACGGCTTGCGCGCAGAACGCGAGCAGGGCATCACGATTGATGTAGCGTACCGTTACTTTTCGACCGCGCGGCGCAAGTTCATCGTTGCCGACACGCCGGGCCACGAGCAGTACACGCGCAACATGGCCACGGGGGCATCCACAGCCGATGCCGCAATCGTGCTCGTCGACGCGAGCAAGGGCGTGCAGATCCAGTCGCGGCGGCACGCGTATATTGCGTCGCTGCTGCGCGTGCGCCACGTGCTGGTGGCCGTGAACAAAATGGACCTCATCGGCTATGACGAAGCGGCATTTCGCGCGATCGAGGCGGACTTCCGCACAGTGCTCGAGCAGATCGCGTCGGATACCGGCTCGCCGGTCGACGCGCACTTTATTCCTGTCAGCGCATTGAAAGGCGACAACGTCGTGCATCGCGCTGCGAGCGCATCCGGCGCGATGCCCTGGTACACGGGGCCGTCGCTGCTCGAATTGTTGGAATCGCTGCCTTCGTCGCGGCAATTGTACAACGAGCATTTCCGTTTTCCAGTGCAGCGCGTGCTGCGGCCCGATCACACGTTTCGCGGCTTCGCCGGCCAAATCGCCTCAGGAACAATTCGCCTGGGCGATGAGATTACGGCGTATCCTTCCGGGCGCACCGCGAGAGTGGAACGCATCGTCACATTTGACGGCGATTTCGAGGCAGCTCGAGCGCCATTGTCGGTCACATTGGTGCTCGATCACGAACTCGATATCACCCGCGGCGATTTGATCGCCGGCGCACTGCATGCGCCAATAGTTGCTCGCGCTGCAAGGGCATCGCTGGTATGGATGGACCGGCATCCCCTCGAGCCGAATCGCCGCTACTTGCTGAAACATACCAGCCACGTTGTGCCAGCGTTTGTTTCGTCGATCGATCATCGTGTGGATCTGGCCGCGATCAAGCACGAACCGGCATCCACGCTGCACATGAACGATATCGGAGCAGTTTCGCTGAGCTTGTTGCGCCCGATCGCGGTCGATCTTTATCGCGAAAATCGCTCGATGGGCGCATTCATCCTGATCGACCCAGAAACCAATGCGACGGTTGCAGCAGGGATGATTGCCGCGGCGTTTGGGTTGGCGGCCGGAAGCGAAGATGATGAGGCGGCTGCCTGGGGCCGCGTAACCGCCGGCGAGCGTGAGGCGCGCTGGGGCCATCGCGGCGGTGTGCTGGAGCTATCCGGCCCCACCGGGTTGATTGACGCCATCGAGCGTTCGCTCTTTGCCGTGGGCGCGGTCACGTGCCGCATCGATGGCGAAAGTGATGTATTCCTGCTTGAGCCCAACCTTTTGCACGCCGTCACCTCGATCCAATCGAAATCCGGCCTGCTGACGCTTGTGGCGCGCTCCGGCGATGACGCGACATTGGTGGCTAGGGTGGGCGGATTTGAGGTCACCCTCGACGCAAGCGAAGCCATGCATGCAGTGACTGCCGTGCATCAGTTACTGCATCGTGCAGGCATTTTTTCTTCGACAGAAAAGGCGGATTTGTGATGAGCATTGCGGAGATTGGTGCAGTAGTGAAGCTCAAATTAGATGCAGTGCGTGCGGTGCTGGGGCGCGAAGTGACTGGCACAGGCGATGTTTGCCTGACTTGCAGCTTCCAGGCCGAAGACGTGCTGCTGACGAAACTTGCTATCGAGATCGATTCGCGAATTCCGATTCTTTTTCTCGATACGGGTTACCACTTTGCCGAAACTTACGCCTATCGCGATCGCATCGCGTGCGATTGGGGGTTGAACCTGATCAACCTGCTGCCGGAAAAAACAGTCGCCGAGCAGGAGGCCGAACACGGCCTGCTATATCAAAGCGCGCCCGACCGCTGCTGCGGGCTACGCAAAGTTGAGCTGTTGTTCAGGGCGGTGGCGCAATATCGCGTATGGCTTACCGGCCTGCGCCGCGCGCAGGCGCGCAGCCGTACGGCTCTCGAAGAACGCGCGATGTTCGCCCTGCCCGGTGGCAAGCAGGTGTTGAAACTTGCACCGCTTGCCGAATGGACAACGCGCGACGTGTGGTACGCGTGCGAGGAGCTTCAGATTCCCTTGATGCCGCTCTATGAACGCGGCTACACCTCCATCGGCTGCGAGCCGTGTACCACGCTGCCGCTCGATCCCAACGACCCACGGTCGGGCCGATGGGGAGGGCGCAAGGTCGAGTGCGGAATCCACATTGAAGCTGCCAGTCATAGTTCTTAGTTCACAGCATTCAGTTCCCGTCTGCGACGCTCGCAACGAAGAACTACGAACTGTGAACGACGAACTGAAAGCAAGGGGCCACGAATGCAGTACATCATCGGATTTCTGATCGCGCTGTTTATTGCGCTCACTGGCGTAGGCGCCGGTACGATCACCGTGCCTGTCCTTGTCTTGTTTCTTGGTGTGCCGGCGCCGGTCGCAGTGGGTATCGGGTTGACGTTTTCAGCGGCGGTCAAGCTGATCCTGGCGCCGGCGCAGATCGCGCGTGGCAATGTGGCATGGCGCACGCTGGGCTTTATGCTGCTGGGCGGCGCACCGGGCGTCCTGGTGGGGTCACTGTTTCTGCGGCACCTTGTAACGGCAGGATCGGCGAACCTGCTGAACGCGGTGCTTGGCGCGATCCTGGTGGCGACAGCGAGTTGGCAGCTTTTCTATTCATTCCGCCCCATGCGGCAGAATTCCCGTGCGCACAAGCGGAGTTCCCTGCTCCCGTGGTTGATGTTTCCGGTGGGCGCAGAGGTTGGATTCTCTTCGGCGGGAGCGGGCGCGCTGGGTAGCGCCGCTTTGCTTGCCATTACGCCGCTGCCGCCTGCGCAGGTTGTGGGAACCGATATCGTCTTCGGCTTCCTGGTTTCCCTCGTCGGCAGCGGCGCGCACTGGTTCACGCACTCGACGAATCCCGCGCTATTGCTGCAGTTGATCATCGGCGGCGTTGCTGGAGCCGTTTCGGGAACGCTGGTGAGCACGCATGTTCCTCGCCGCCCGCTGCGTTTTGCACTCTGGGTCTGGTTGCTGTTCCTCGGCGGAGTTTTTCTCTTCAACAGTTACAAGGTTTGGGCGAGCCCGGGTGGGCATCATGATGGGTTCGCCGCGACGCACGGACAGAATGCGCGAAGCGAAACTGTTCCCAACTTCCAGGCGAAGGACACAGCCGGACAAGTGCGGGCCGGCAACTGAGTTTTCGTGCTTGGAAGGGGACTTGGTGCGGAAGGCGGGACTTGAACCCGCAAGCCTTTTGGGCGCCAGCTCCTAAGGCTGGTGTGTTTGCCATTTCACCACTTCCGCACGGAGCCGCTTGATCCAAGTTTAAGGCAATTCCCGGTTTTGCGCGCTTATCCGGCCCGAGCGAAACTTGGACTGGACACCCCGCGTCAACCTGCAGCCGATTTCGCATCTCTTGAGAAATTTCCGCTTTTGCCGCCGGACTTGGATTCGAGGCGCACCTCGCGAATGATGATGGCTTTATCGAGCGCCTTGGTCATGTCGTAAACCGTAAGTGCAGCGACGGCGGCGGCGGTGAGCGCCTCCATTTCGACGCCGGTGGGACCGGTGGTGGCCACCATGGTTGTAATGCGCACACCCCCGGCGACGACCTGTGCCTTTACGTCCACTTGCGTCAAGGGAAGAGGATGGCACATGGGGATGAGCTCGGCCGTGCGCTTGGCCGCCTGGATGCCGGCGAAGCGCGCCACTTCAAGAGGATTGCCCTTGGGATTGGAGGGCAGAGCCGCAAGCACGGCCGCCGAAAGCTCGACGAATGCCGAGGCGGTCGCGGTGCGCCGCGTAGCCTGCTTTCCGCTCACGTCGACCATGTGTGCCTGGCCCGACGAATCAAAATGCGAAAGCTTCGAAGGTTTGGGCATGGAACTCCTCAGACAAGAAGAATGCGAGCGATATCGCCCGCGTGAAGATGGTCGGTTTCTTCGGGTACCACCAAGAAACAGTTCGCCCAGGCCATGGCGGCCAGGTCTCCCGATCCTTCCCAGGGAACCAGTCCGACCTGAGGCAAAGAACCCGAGAAGGTACACGCTGCGGGCAAGAAACGGGTTAGTCCGGGCTTCGCTTTGACACCTTCCGCCAAGCGCGCGAGGGCGAACCGAGGGCCAAGTTCGCGGCGGCCGGCAATCGCGGCAAGCACCGGCGCGCCGAAGAGCAGAAATGTGACTGCGGATGAAACCGGGTTGCCGGGAAGGCCAAAGCAGCAATTTGTGCCGCTCAAGCTTTGGACGGTGTGGGCGCGGCGACCCAGCTCCGCAAAGACCACCGGCTTACCCGGCTGGATGCGTACGCCAGTGAAATGAAATCTGGCGCCCGCGCGGGTCAAAGCAGGTTCGACCAGGTCGAATTTGCCTGCGGAGACGCCGCCGGTGATGAGCAGAAGATCGGCCGTCGCTGCTCGAGCCAGCGCGGCGTCGAGGGATTTTGCCGTGTCGCGCGCGATGGGCAGGAGCCATGGCTCGCCGCCGGCTGCAGCCACCATCGTGGCCAGCATCGCGTTGCTTGAGTTGCGAATCTGGCCGGGACCCGGCTTTGACTTGATCGGCACCAGCTCATCGCCTGTGGCGAGGATCGCCACGCGAGGCCGGACAAAAACCTTCAGCTCAACGCAACCACAGGACGCGGCAAGCGCTATTTGTGGCGCACCGATCGCGGTTCCCACCGGCAGCAGCGCATCGCCTTTGCGCGCCTGCGCACCACGGGCGACAATGTTTTCGCCTCTCTTGATGGCACGCTCGGGTAGTAGACGGATGGTTCGCTCCGATCCGTTGCCGCTCGCCTCGACGTGTTCCAGCATGATCACGGCGTCAGCCCCCCGGGGAACCGGTGCGCCGGTCATGATCTCCCAGGCCGCACCGCGAGGCAGCGTGCTTGCCGGCGCTTCACCGGCGCGCGTCGAGCCGGCCACGGGAAGGAGCCGATGAGACGCGGCTTCGTCCGCGCGGCAGGCGAAGCCGTCGCGGGTTGAGCGGGCAAAGGGAGGCTGGTCGCTGTCGGCACTGAGCACCTCGGCGAGCACACGGCCAGAAGCCCTAGCAAGTCCCACGCGTTCGACCGATGGCTTGCACTGCGCCAGTCTTGAAGCGCGCGCCGCCACGAGTTTCGCGGCTTCGTGAAAACTCAACACTTTGGACGTGGGCAAGGCAGAACCCATGGATGGATTGTAGAGGGTAGCGATGCCGTCCTAATGCCAACGCGCCGCAAACTAGTTTGTCGGTGGAGGAGTTGGCGCGCTTGCCTTTTCTTCAGACCGTTCGAGGGCCGTGTTCACTTCAGCTGCAAAGGGGCCGGTCGGAGCCAGTTCGAGGTACTTGCGAAACGCCGCGATGCATTCCGCAGACAATATGGACTTGTCTGCCGGGGCATCGAAGGGCGCGTCCTGCGCGAGTCCCTGCGCCTTGATGTAGTAGAGAAAAGCATTGTTGGGGTCGGCCTTGATGGCCTTGTCCGCGGCGTCCACTTGCGCTGAGGCGTTCTTAGCCTGGAAGAAAATGATGGCTTGATTTTCGAGGTAAAGGGCTGCGTCCGCGGGGTCGGCCTTGGCTGCGGCGTCAAAGGCGGCATTCGCATCGTCCACCATCAGGGTACGAGCATAAACTTCGCCTAGACCGCCTTCAATCGCACCCAGAACCTGCGGCTCCGGCTTCTGTGCTTTCGATTCCAGTTCTAGAGACTTCTTGAAGCTGGTTTCTGCATCCAGGTAATTCTTCAGGCCCAACTGCGCACGTGCCAGGTCGATCCACACAATCGGTTCGTTCGGATCTGAGGCGGTGTCCTTGGTCATGAGAGTTTCGATTTCGGTGTACTTCGCATTCGCGATCTCTGCAGCCTTGGCATCGATATCCTGCTGCGTGGCTGTGTTCCCAAGGATCTCCACGGCGGACACTCGTGCTTTTTCGGCGTCCTGAAGGTCATGATTCACGACCTCGAGGTGAGCATTAACATCGTTTGCCAGGTTGCTGGCTGCCGCCGCGGCGGCGCTGGCCGCGCGCATCGCCTGGATCTGCTTTTGCTGCTCTGGCGACAGTCGGTCCATATACTCCTGGCGTGTCATGTCGACATCCTGCGCCACATCTTTTCCTGCGAGGATGATGACGGCCTGAATGTAATCGACCACTTTGCCATCAGGAGTGTCGGCAGCGCGATAAAGCAGTGTGTATTCGCCGATCGATGCTTCGCCTGCGTATTCGCCGTTGGCAGACACCGGGAAGGTGTACGTCGAGGTTTCGCCACCGTCGGTCGAGAGGCTGACCGTTCCGCCATTCTGCGGCTGCCCCGTAGGACTGATCACGCGGCCGTGAATCCGGCCCGTGGGCGGTGGCGAGTACTCCTGGGCAAACGCAGAGAAGACACTTGGTGCCAACGCGCACATAAGGACGCAAAGGCTGAGCGTGAGAGCAGAAGTTCGTCTCATGCAATGGATTGTAGAGCGTAATCGCGGCCGTGAGAACTGCGGCTCGCTCGCGGCAGATTACGAATGGAAAACAGGCAAGAAGGGCGTCCGCATTCGGACGCCCTTGCTTGCGAAGGATTACAGTCGAGCTACTTCGATTTGGGAGCTTTGTAAGAGGAGCTGACCTTTTCTCCCGCTTGCTGCAGGATGCCAGCTACCTCATCAGCGTAGGGGCCGGTGGGCGAAAGTTCCAGATACTTCTGGTAGGCTGCCGTGCACTCTGGCGGAAGAACAATCCTCTGCGTCTTGGGATCGACGGTCGCGTTCTGCACGAGCCCCTGTCCCTTGATGTAATACAGGATGGCCTGGTTAGGATCCACCTTGATCGCTTCGTCAGCCGCGGCGACCTGGGCGGGGCCGTTGTTCTGCTGAAAGAAAATCACCGCTTCGTTCCTCAAATGAAGCGCCGCATTGGTGGGATCGGCTTTGGCGGCGGCATCATAGGCTGCGTTGGCATCCTGCACTTTGCCGGTGCGGGCGTAGATCTCGCCCAACCCGGCGTTGGCGAGGCCAAGAACACCTCCACGCGGCTTTTTCGAGGCGGACTCCAGGTCAATGGCCTTTTTATATGACGTAATTGCGTCGTCATACTTCTTGAGTCCCGCTTGTCCGTAACCCAGGTTCACCCACAGCAGAGCCTCGTCGGCTTTGAGGCCAGTGTCCTTCGTCATCAGGCTTTCAATGTCTGTGTATTTCGCGGTCTTGATCTCTTCGGCTTTATTAGCAATATCTGCCTTGGAGGCCGTCGCGCCGAGAGCCTGTACCGCGGAGACGTTCGCGCCGTCGATGTCTTTCTTGTCCTGGCCTACGGTCCTCAGGTCGGCGTTGAGCACGTTAATAAGCTGGTTCGCCTTCAACGCGTCGGCATTGGATTTCTTCAAATCCTCAAGCTGCTTCTTCTCGTCCGGCGACATCTTGTCGATGTATTCCTGCCGCGACATGTCATCGTCCTGGGCCGTATCCTGTCCGGCCACAATCTTGACGCCGCGGATCGAGTCGACCATCTTTCCGGCCGGGGTGTCGGGCGCTCGGTAGATCAACATATAAGTCCCGGCAGGAGCTTCGCCCGTGTATTCACCGGTATCAGTGACCGGGAAGGTGTACTTCAGCGTCGCTCCCCCATCCGTGGAGAGGCTCACCGAGCCTGCCCCCTGGGGTTGACCTGTGGGATTAATGACGCGGCCGTGGATTTTGCCCGCATTTGCAGCGTTTGCAGCAGCCGGTTGCTGATCTTGAGCAGGAGCCAGGACGCATGCCAACAGGCCCACGCCAGCGGCCAGACCCAGCCTAATTGAAAGATTGCGCTTCATGTCTTCTCCTTGGGAGCGGCGGCAGGACTACTGCCCGCAAGCTCGAAAAAAATCAAATTCCCGGTCACCCAGCGGTGGGCCGGCCGCAAACCTACAGCCGGCTCGATTTTCGAAGATCGGTGCCAACCGGTCCAACGATCGTTCGGCATGATTGTCGTTCAGGTGCCAGCGTCTCCGCGCACACCGAAACGGGGCACCGGCCCCAGTCGATCCGGCAGAGCCCTTTTTCCAGCAGAACCAACGTTAAATCCAATCCACCACCCCGCACAAGAGGGGGCACGCCTAAACCGCGCTTCCCAAGAGTCTTGGGCAGCAGTGGGCTCCCATTTTTTGGACGCGGCGCCTCGTCCGTTAGTCGCCTCGCCCGCAGCACATTGTGCCAGGTGGCACACGGTTGCCATGGTAGCTAGCTGGCCGCCATGCCGCTTGTGGCCTCTATCACAGAAGAAAGCCTGTCGTAAGCCGGGCAGGCTGCGGGCAAAGGTATACAACGGCCTCTAGAATCGAGATATGGGAACCGTCATACGCAAGGCGACCGCCGCGGACGCCGCCCAGATTCTGGCCTTTATTCGCGCGTTGGCGACCTTTGAGCGGGCGCCGGACGCGGTGACGGCGACCGAGGAGGGGCTGGTCCGCGATGGGTTTGGCCCAAACCCCTTCTACTACTGCCTGATCGCCGAGCACGACGGCCGGCCCGCCGGGTTCGCTTTCTATTTCTTCAACTACTCCACCTGGGTGGGGCGGCCAGGCATTTATGTTGAGGATCTCTTTGTGCACCCAGAATTCCGCGGCCTCGGCATCGGCAAGGCGCTGCTGAGAGAAGTGGCGGCGGTTGCGCTGAAAATGGGCTGCCAGCGCATGCAATGGGAAGTCCTGGATTGGAATACGCCAGCCATCGACTTCTATCGCGCCATGGGCGCTGAATTTCTGGACGAGTGGCGCAATGCTCGCATAAGCGGCGACGCACTGGAGCGGTTGGCGCAGGGGGTCGGCGAACAGGGCGAAGCGGCTGTCCTTCAGAAGAGACTCCGATGGAGCGGCATCGTGAGAATTCGCGTGATTGGCGGCGGTCTGGCCGGACCGGAAGCAGCCCTGACCGCTGCGCGCCTGGGCTGCGAAGTGGATCTCTACGAAATGCGCGCGCTGGTGGATGGAAAGCCCCGCCTGACACCCGCACACCAGACCACGGAATTCGGCGAGCTGGTGTGTTCCAACTCGCTCAAAAGCGAGACGGAATGGAGCGCACCGTGGCTGCTGAAGCAGGAAATGCGGCGCGCTGGCTCCGCGCTCTTGCGAATTGCCGGTGAGACGGCGGTCCCGGCGGGCCACGCGCTGGCCGTCGATCGCGTGGAGTTTTCCCGGCGCATCACCGAGGCAATCGCCGCCAAGTCAGGAATCCGCGTGATTCGCGAAGAGGTGACCCACCTGGAGCCGGCGGATCCGGAGATCGCCGCGACCATTGTGGCCACTGGCCCGCTCACCTCTCAAGCGCTGAGCAAGGATATCGAACGCTTGACGGGCGCCGGCCACCTGGCCTTTTACGACTCAATCTCCCCGATTGTCGATGCCGAATCGATCGACATGAGCCGCGTTTACTTTGCCGCGCGCTGGGACCGGGGAACGGCCGACTATATCAACTGTCCCATGGACCGTGCGGAGTACGACCGGTTTTATGAGGCGCTGCTTGCGGCTGAAGCAGCCGAGAAAAAAGAGTGGGAGAGACTCGAATATTTTGAGGGCTGTTTGCCGATTGAAGTGCTCGCGCGGCGCGGCCGCGACACGCTGCGCTTTGGACCGATGAAGCCAGTGGGCCTGCGCGACCCGCGCACCGGCAAGAATCCGTGGGCCGTGGTGCAGTTGCGCAAGGAGAATCTGCGCGCCGACAGCTATAACCTCGTCGGCTTTCAAAATCACTTGAAGTGGGGCGAACAGGCGCGGGTGCTTCGGCTGATTCCGGGACTCGAAAATGCGCGCTTCCTGCGCTACGGCCAGATTCATCGCAACACATATATCTGCGCGCCCGTGTTGCTGGACGAATGCCTGCGGCTTGCGCCCAAAGCCTGTCATCCTGAGCGAGAGCGCGAAGCGGACGAGTCAAAGGCTCTGCGGTTCCCGCCTTCGTCGCAGCACGTGCTGCTGTTTGCCGGCCAAATCTGCGGAGTAGAAGGCTACACCGAATCGATCGCCACAGGAATGCTGGCGGGCATCTACGCGGCAGCGCTTGGACGAGGCGACGAACCAGCGCCTCTACCGCGCGCAACGGCCCTCGGATCGCTCGTTCACTACATCACGCACGCCGACGCAAAGAACTTCCAGCCAGCGAATATCACGTTCGATTTGCTTGATCCGCTCGACGAAGAGGTGCGCAAGAGAATTCGCGATAAGAAGCAACGCCACCGCTTGCAATGCGAGCGCGCGCTGGCCGCGTTCGATGCATGGCGCGCAACCATTGGAGACGCAGCGCCAACTTCAGGGTCGGCAGGCATTGGCCGCTCGCGAACTGCTTAGTTCGCATTTCTCCAACTGTCTCACCCAAGGGGTGCACCCCAAAACTTGTCAACTGATCTTGTCCCGGCTCCCGCATCTATCTCATTGACTGCGCGCAAAATAGATTTTTCCTGAAGGCTGCGGATCAATTCGTCGATTGGCGCACAATGGGGAAATGAATCCCGTACAAGATGGCGATTGATCTGCGGCGGTTGGTTGCCGGTCCGTCGGCATAACTCCTTTGGATGGGCGATTATGCGCGATAACCTACTTCGAATCAGTCGCTCGGCCTGAGTGATCAGAGAGCAACTCATTGAAGGGAAAATTACTTAACCCCAAAACGGGGGATGGGGGGTAGGGGGTACTCAATGGTAAACAGGCGGTGTCGTCAGTGCCCGTGTGAGAAATCCGAGTTAATTCGGCGAGGGCCGCTCTATGTGGTCGATCACGATGGTTTGGATGAGGCCATTTCCTGCTTTGAGCTCGAGGCCGAGAGCCTTCATCGCCGTGAGAAGGAACCCCGTGATGTCCGCGTCGTTATCGGCGTCGCCGGGTTTGTACTCGAAGTCGAAGGAACCGCTCAATTCCGTTTGGTCGATCACAGGGCGCCCCAGCCATGCGCTCAGGCGTTCGGCCAGTTTCGGCATGGGGATGTTTTTCCCGCCATACCAGGTTTTGTAGTCCCCGCCGGCCCAGGGGTACGCACTCTTGTCCTTGGGGGGTTGCAGATTGAGCTTGCCCTTGCCGCGTTCAAGCAGGTACCTCTGGCCCTCCCTGGTTTCGATGTGGTACTTCAACTGGAACCTGTCGATCAGAAGGGCCTGCAGCATTCGGCATTCTTCGTCGTCTGGAGGATTTTTTGAGAAGGCCGGGTTCGAATGGATGGAGGCGGAGTCACCTGGGGGAACAGCCTGAATGTCGAATCCCTGACCGGTCACCAAATCAGTCCAAACCGGGCCGCCGACGATCTGAAACTGCTGGACGTTGAACGCCACCATGAGGAGATATTGCGCCCGGACCCCTTTGCCAATGATCCTGCCGCCGGGGTAGGTGCGAAGACCGTTGAGTTCCCGGTCGTTCGGGCCGGATGGCCGCACCGAAGCGGCTTCGAATTCCGGTAGTTTCGCGCCAGCACCCGCAGCCTGCGCGCGGTCTTGCGCAAATCCAAGATGCCCCACGAGAGCTGCAGCAAGCAGCCATTGAACCATCGCGGGTACACGTTTCTTTCCGGGAGCTTCAATCATTGGGATTTTCAATTAGAGCATTTTAGGAAATAGTATAGACTGTATTTGGCGACAGTCCGCGATGCAGAAGATATGGGGCGACCCTATGGGGATGATTTGCGCCGTAAGTTTCTTTCTGCCTACGACGAAGGCGAGGAGACGCTTGGGGAGTTGGCCGAGCGTTTCCTGGTCAGTGTAGGTTGGGCGAAGAAGATCTCCGCGCAGCGAAACCGTACCGGACAGGCCGAGCGGGTGGCTCATCGCGCCGGGCGCAAGCCGCACGCCGGGGCCGAGGCGCAGCAGCAACTTCTGGTCTGGATTGAGGCCAAGCCGGACCTGACACTGGCCGAGATTCAAGCCAGGCTGCGCAGTCAAGCTGGGGTGAGGCTGAGCATTCCGCAAATCTGGTACCTGCTGCGCAAAATGGGTTTGCGGCTCAAAAAAAGTCACTCCACGCCAGCGAACGCGACAGCGAAGCCAACCGCAAGCAGCGCGCGGAATTCGCCGCGCGGATGGGCACGATCGCGCCGGAGCGGCTGATTTTTCTGGATGAGAGTGGAGTCACTACTTCGATGACGCGGCGGCGCGCCCGCTCGACCGGCGGGGGGCGCATTCATGAGGCGACGCCCGGCGGTCACTGGAAAATCATGACCATTTTGGGGGCCATGAGCCTGAACGGTATGGTCGCCGCCATGACCATCGAAGAAGCCACCGACGGCGACATCTTCCTGGCTTTCCTGCAACAAGTGCTGTGTCCGGCGTTGCAACCTGGCGACGTGGTGGTGATGGATAATCTCCGTTCGCATAAGGCTGCCGCCGTGCGCGCCAGCATCGAGAAAGCCGGTGCGGAACTGCTCTATCTGCCGCCCTATTCGCCGGACTTCAATCCCATCGAGAAGGCTTGGGCAAAACTCAAGGAACTGCTCCGCGCCGCCCAGGCCCGAACCCGGGAAGCTCTTGAACAAGCCATCGGCGAGGCTCTCAAACGGATCACGCCGGACAACGCCAAGGCCTGGTTCAGACTCTGCAATGCGGTCTACGGTATTTCCTAAAATGCTCTAGACGCGAGCCTCTTCCGATCGCTAGAAAAATGAGATTCCTCTCGCGACGATTCCCGCGCCAGAATAAGGCACGATGATCCAATCAGACGTTTCGCGGCATCAACGCGAGATTCTCTTGCCGCTCTTCAGCCCCAGAGGTCCAGGGTGCCGACCGGTTTGCCCTGCAGCTTCAGGTAATAAAAAAGCTGGCTCTTGTGCCGGTCGAGGTGCACGACCATCTGGAAAAGTTGCCACCCGAGCGGAAATTTCACGCCGCCTGACCACGGTGCAGCGATCTCCTTCTGGGACAGATCTTCTTCGCCGACATCTTCAATCACCTTCAACGCCGCCGCTTTGTCCTCGAGGAGCAATCCTCTGGCCTGCCCGATACTCACCACCGCAGGCAGCTTCTCGGCCGGCGGAAACATCTCGTCTGCCCGCAGGTCCTCAATTTTTTTGCCATCCGGCAGGCCCCAGTCTCCAGTGACGATGCCCTTCATTCCCGCACCGCAGCCTTCGGCCAGGTGCTTCAAAAGCTGGCCAACCGTCATCCAATTCGAACCGCTCCAAGGCTTCCATTCCAGGTTGTCCGCGTCCACTTGGTCCATCAGCTTTGCGGTCGTTGCGTACGTAGTTTCAATCTCGCGTTTCAAAAACTCCGTCCAGTTCACGGCCATCCTCCTTGCGGAAACCGCGACGACATGGAGTGTAGACGCGGTGTCGGCCTCGCGCAACCGGAATTACGGGCAGCACGCCTGCGCTGCCAGCCCCCGCCGGTGCCAGTAAACTGAAAGACTCCGGATGCCAGCTCATCGCACTAATGTGATCATCTCGATCCTGTTCGTCGTTTTTGGCGGGCCCGGAATCGTTCTGGTTTATCTGCCCCTATGGATGACGCACTTCCGCGTGCCCGCGTCTGAACCCTGGTGGCAGATGCTCGCGGCAGGAGTGCTCATCGCGGCAGGGACACTTCCCCTCCTCGAGTCGGTCCGGCGATTTGTCTATGTCGGCCGGGGGACGCTGGTGCCGACGACGCCGACCGAGCAGCTTGTTGTGAGCGGATTCTACCGCCATGTACGCAACCCAATGTACGTGGGTGTTGTGACCTCGCTGGTGGGCGAAGCCATCCTCTTTGAAAGCCGGGTCATGGTTGTGTATTTGATCCTGGTTTGGCTGGCTGCTCATCTCTTCGTCTGCTTTCACGAAGAACCCACGCTCGCCCGCCGCTATGGGGAGCTGTACGTGCGCTTCAAGAGGCATGTGCCTCGTTGGCTGCCGCGCCTGACCGCATGGGACGGCGGCAAGTGACGCGGGAACCTTTTTTGGTTTTCCAGTGTCAAAAAGTGATAGGGGCGTACGGGGCGGCGAACCGGCGCCAGCGTGTACCCTGAAGGTTGGGGCGGGCCTCATAAGCCAAGATGCACGCCCAAAGGGGCGGGTGCCTTTCTCGATGCGTTGGATGACCATTCTGGCTGGTACTGCGGTGCTGTGCTGTGGCGCGGTTTGCGCTATCGCCCAAACGGGACAGCCAACGGAGGCGGAAAAGCGGTCAGCAACAACCATCATGCTGCCGCCATCGCCCGAAACGCTATTGCCCGACGCATTTGATGGGTGGGTGACGGCAGAGCCTTCAAAGGTAGTGACCGATGCTTCGCAGGCGGACCCTGCGAACGCCGCGGCGCTGAAAGAGTACGGCTTCAATGCAGCCGTGCTGGCCAACTATAAACGCGAGGGCGACACCGTTAGCCTGCGCGCTCTTCGCTTTGGCGATGTGAGCGGGGCCTACGGCGCCTATTCGTATTACCGGCAGAACGGCTGGGCCAAGGCAGATATCGCCATGGGAGCCGCGTCCGATCACAACAACGTCATCTTTTGGCAGGGAACGACGTTGGTGCAGGCGGCATTTTCGCGGGTCGGGCCGATGACGGCCGGCGAATTGCGCGAGATTGCTCGCCACTTGTCAGCGCCGACGGGCAACAGCGCGCTTATACCTCCGATTCTGGCCAGCCTGCCGAAGGCTTCGCTCGAAGGACAGACCACGCACTACGCACTAGGGCCCGCGGGCTACGCCGGATCAGGCGGGGTGTTGCCGCCATCGCTAGTCAATTTCGATAAGGGCGCCGAGGTAGTGACGGCCAATTACTCGCTGTCTTCCGGGCCGGCGACGCTCACCATCATCGACTATCCAACGCCGCAGATCGCCGAAGCTCAGGAGAAAGCAATTGACGCATATCTGAAGGCCGGCGGCAAAGCTCAGCCGCCATGGTCAAAGCCGCTGACCGAGTCTGACGCCGCTTCGCTCGAGGTTCGGCACAGCGGACCGCTGGTTGCTGTCGTGAGTGGAGATGCAATCCCCGACGAAAGCCACCGATTGCTGGAGTCGGTCCACTACGAGGCCGACATGACGGCGATTCCGGAGCCCGTTCCTTCAGATATCGAGAAGACCGGCGAGATCTTAATGAGCATCGCCGTGATCACGCTCATCGGTGCCGGAGCCGCAATCCTGCTGGGAGGATTCCTCGGGGGCGGCAGGGCGCTCTTCCGGATTGCGCATGGCAAACCGGCCTCATCCGTTTTCGACGAGGAGTTCATCCATCTCGATTTGCGGGAAGAGTGGACCGAAACAATCGAGGTAATCCAGAGGCCGCATCCGAAGGGTTAATGGCCACTCCGGCTTGTGGAAAAAGGGGCCGAAACCCGAAAAAACCCGCCAAAATCACGGGAAATAACGAAGATTTAGAGGCGAATACAAGGCAAAGATCAGATCACCTTCCTGCCCTGGCGAGCCATGTTAAATGATTGAAACAATGTGATTTATTTTCCCAAACATTTTCCCTTGACACGCTTTCCCCCCGCACCTACTATGCAGCCAAGAAAGTTCTGATGGGTTTGCCTCCGTTGGAACTATTCTCCCTGAGGAGAGAGCCGCCCCGTTGCCGGGCGGCTCTTTCCGTCTTCGGTGGGATTTCTGCTCAAGTTGGCAGCCCCGGGCTCGGGCCGGGTAGTGATTCCGTCCATACCTTGCCGCATTGCTCGCACCGCCAGGTGTTTTCTGGCTCGACACCTTCAAGAACCGGATCCGTGGCCCCGCACGCCGGGCATTTGGGCGGGGTGAATTCCGATTCGCTCGTCTCACTTGCTTCCACGATCTCTCGCGGAATGGGCTGCGCAGCAACCAGACGCGCCTGATCGAGCTGATCGGCGGCGACGAGCACGCGCGGGCCGCCGGGCTCGCCCAAAAGCCCAGCCTGGTCCACGGCATATGCGCGTGGGCTTTCGATCCAGCTCTCGATGCCCGCCTGCTTTAACGCCTCGGAAAGTTGCCACGCTTTCGCCGGCGTTTCGCGCTCGCACAGCGGGGTCTTCCATGTAAATTCGTGCGGCCCGGCCGCTTTGTCGTCGGTGTCGGGAGTATCGGGAACAAGATCCGGCGCCCGGGCGCCGAATGGGGTGCCGAATGCAATGTCGACCGGATCTCCAGCCCATGGCGCGTTTCTTAGCGGCAGCACGGCTTGGGCTGGCTCCATCGCTGCTGGCTGAGGAACCAGCGAAGCGGCGCGCGCACTCTCTGGATCGCCCAGCCCACGACTTCTCATTTCACTGCGCAACACCTGTTGAGCAGCTTCGGTGAGATCGCTGAAATCAACGGCGAGCTCACGCAGTTCCTCATCGCTGATCTGACGGTAGTGCTCGGTGAGCCGCTGCCACTCCGAAATCGGGTCCACTTGCATGGGCAGAAGTATACGACGACTCCGAGGCTGCTCAGCGATTCGGCCGCAGGCCGAGGTCCACAAGCATGGTGCGTATCACAACCATCGCGGAGACAGTGAGCGCTGCGAGCAGGCATGTCCAGAAACCGATGCGGCTGTAGGGAAGATGCAGATCGGGCCGGATGCCGGAAAAACTCAGCACCAGGTCGTCGGGCAGAAGCGCGCGTATGACGACGGCCAGCACGAAGCCGCCTGCCCATACCATGGCAATGCGAAGAGCGAGTCGAAGAGTGTAACCAAAAAGCGTTTCCGGCATGAGCTTCATCCGTTGCCCGACGGCGCAAACCGCATGGCCGATGAGCATATCGCTCAACTTTACCTCTCATCAGCGCAACGATACAATCGAAGCAGCAGGCCGACGTAGCTCAGTTGGTAGAGCAGCTGATTCGTAATCAGCAGGTCGTCAGTTCAAGTCTGACCGTCGGCTCCAAACCCGAAGCAGAAAACCCGATAGACGACGTGGCCTCTCTTGAACGAGAGGTCATTTCATATTGCGGATGGACGCGTCGCTAAGCCCCGACCGCGACGGTTTGGCCAGTGCTCGCCTCGCAAAAATATCAAGGCCTCTCTACCCCGATGCTTTCAGGGTAGAGAGGCCCGAATTTGAAGCGGCTTAAGGAAAGTCTCCTATTCAGAGATCACCGTCAAGGTTGCTGTCGACTGGACCGATGCCGACGCGCCCGACATTCCTCCCGTGGGGGTCGCGGTGATGGTGACAGTCGTTGTCGTGGTCTTGGTTGTCGTCGTCGTACTGCTTCCTCCACATGCGGAGAACATCCCCAATCCCGCGAATAGAGCCACCAGCAGCAGGAGCAGGCGCAGCCGGCTGCGCTTTTTGAAGCCCAGGAAGCAGAGCGCAACAGCCAGGGTCGCCGGCAAGAATGGCCTCGGGTTGTGAAGCTCAAGGGCCGCTGTCGAAGGCGTAGCGATCGTCAGCGTCGTACTCGCGCTTGAAGCCCCCGGCAAACCGGTGGTTCCGCTTGGAGTGAAGGCAGCCGTGGAGCTTGGGTTGAATCCGCAGGAATAGCCCGTCGGCAAGCCGGAGCAGGCGAAGTTCACCCCGGAGCTGGCGAAGTTATTCACGGAGTTGATGGTGATTTGCGTTAGCCCGACCGTTCCAGACTGAATGGTCAGTGAGGTCAGCGAGAGGCTCATGTTCATTGAAGGCGCTTGACCGGAGGCGTTCACAGCGAACGTTTGCGTCAACGGTATGGCTGCTGCAAAGTTCGTATTGTCGCCCGCCTGTGAAGCCGTGATGGTGCAGGCGCCACTGCCAACGAACGTGGGCTTCGAGCCGCTCACCGTGCAGACCGACGAGGACGCAGGGCTCGCGGTGAACGCGATCGGGTAGCCTGCGCCGGCACTGGATGTTGCGCTGAGCGTCAACGAACCGCCCACAACCTGCGTCCCTGGATTCGCCCAGGTGATGGTCTGCAGTGGCAGCGGCCCCAGTACGCTGATGATCAGCTGCACCTGCGCCGCGGCCGAGTAGTCGACATTGCCCTGCTGGTTCCCGTCGATGACGAGCTTCGTCGGGAAGGTGAAGCTTTGGCTTGGCAGCAGCACCAGCACCGCTGTCGTTACCCCGGTTTTCGACGTAGTCGAGCTGACGATCGTGAAGCCGACGGTATTCGTTGGATCCGGGCTGATCGCGATTGGGCTGTTCGTCGCTCCGCCCGAGGCCTGAATGCTGATCATCGCGCACTGAGCAAGAGCCGGGCACGACGAAATGTAATGTACCGGCGTTGTGATCGGAGTAAAGGCGATGGTCTGGCTTGCCTGGTTAACGACCAGGACTTGTTGAACCTGTGCAGCTGCCGAGTCGTTGGCATCCGCCGCCTGATTCGCATCGATCACAAAAGTGCCTGCCTGGGTGACCGTAAGGACGTTTCCGGCGATGCTGCCCTGCCCTGTGCTGCTCGCGTCAATGGTGAAGACCACCGGGTTGCTTGATACGCCACCGGTCGCGCTTAGAGTGACCGTCAATGTGGGAGAATACGTGACCGGCGGGAGCGCCGGGAAGACGATGGTTTGCGTGGCCTTGTTGACGGTGATTGTCAACTGCTGCGAGGTGCTGTCGTAGTAAGTCCCTTTCACCAGCCCGCCCGGTTCATTGGCGTCGATGACGATGGTCCCTGCCTGCGTCACTGTCAACGTTGAGGAGGAGGTTGTGCCGGTTACCGTTGTGGTCGAGAAGGTTCCAGTGCCGGTGCTGGTCGGGTCGACC
This sequence comes from uncultured Acidobacteriaceae bacterium, assembly GCA_963751285.1. Lineage (GTDB taxonomy): Bacteria > Acidobacteriota > Terriglobia > Terriglobales > Acidobacteriaceae > Telmatobacter. The sequence goes on from CAVVUE010000037.1 coordinate 271,802, forward strand.
GTGAAGGCGATTGCGTTGTTCGAAGCACCATTGCTTACGCTCACATTCACTGTCAGCCCTGGTGCATAGGTGTAAGTCGTAACCACGGGTGCGGTGAAAGCGATGGTCTGCGGAGTCGTCAAGGCGAAGCCGGTCACCGTTGCAGTTCCCAGGCCGCCATTCGCGGTGTCTGAAACGGTCAGCGTTGCGGTTTGACTAGCGGGCTTCGTCGCCGTGAATGTGATGGTCGCCGGATAGGTGGATCCAGAAACCGCAGTGGAGAAAGCTGCCGAAACTCCTGAGCATGTAGTGGCAGCCGTTGCGGCGAACTCTGTGTTTGAAGATGCAATGGCCAGGGTCGCAGCCGTTCCGCAGCCGAAGGCGTTATCTACGACCGTCGCGGGAGCGGTGACTGGAGCGCCCTGGTACTGAGCGTTGGGCGTGGTCAAGTCGCCGAGCAAAGCTTCGCCAATATTATCGCCGCCGGAGTGATAGACAACCACCCACTCGTTCCCTTGCGCGTCGAGCTCCATTCCTTTTGCGCCCAAAGCTGACACCACGTACTGATGCGCAGTGTCGGGACCGCCTGTTTGCGTATTCGGGATGGCGAAAGTCCCTTCGTTTTGGGTTGCGTAGTAGATGGTGCCCGTGGGAGTAACAGCGACGCCATCCAGCTGATTGTCGTAGTTAGCGGGAGTGGCGTCGGTGAGGGTCTGTAGAAGGGTCGGAGTGGCAGCATAGCCTGTTCCCGCGGTGTATTTCAGTTCGTTGAGGTTTGAACTCGCGACTTCGTCGTTGCCAAAGTTACCTGCACTGGTGAAGACACCTTCGGTGAAGAACAGATTGCCCCAGGGATCGAAAGCGATCTGGCTGATTGCATTCGTATCCGAGTAGAGCAATGTTGCGGTACCGCCAGTTTGGCAACTCGCAGGGCACACGTAAATTGCGCTGGTGCCTGTCGAACTTGGAACGGCGACCATATAGAGGTTGCCCGATGGATCAAAGGAGATCGCCTTGACTCCTCCACTCGGTGCGGACCCCACAGTGCACAAAACTGTGTCGGTGCCGGTGCAGGCTGCGGGAGTCGCGTCGCTCAATGCCGCATATGCGCCGTTGACGTACGGAATCTTCAAGACCGCCGGGCCATAGAGATGCGACATGTACAGGTTATTCTTGCTGTCGAGCGTGAACCCGCCCGGTCCGTTGATAGCCACCTGGTTGATGAGGGCGCCGGTGCTTGTGTTAACGAAGTCCGCCTTATTGTTGTAGGTGGTGCCGACGACCACCATGCCATTCGGTGTTACAGCAAAGCTACCGCCGGCCGGATTCTGCCCGTCAGTGAAGGCCCCACTCTGATAACTCCAATTGATCTGGTTCATCGTGAGTGCAGGTACGTCGGACGCAACAATATTGTTGTTAACCGTGATGGCTGCCTGAACCTGCGTCGCGGCAGCATATTGGTTGCCGTTGGCGCTGCCACCTGCCTGGTTGGCGTCGACCTTGATGACACCTGTCGCAACCGCCGATAGCACGTTGCCCGCGATCGTTGCGCAGGTAGGACATGCGGAACCCGCATCGATGCTGAAGACGACCGGATTGCCCGATGCGCCGCCCGTTGCCGACAGCGTGATCTGCTGGCCGACCTGCAGCGTCGCCGGAGGACTGAAGCCGGTAATGGTCTGCGGAAGAATCGACGATTGCGTGGCTGTGCCCGTCATACTCACGGCCAGGGTCAACGCCGGAGTGGCAACATTGATGGCTCCCGCGCCGCTCTGAGGACCGTTGGCCGTTCCGGGAGGCGGAGTGAAGGAGGCCACGAATTGGCAAAACGCTCCTGCAGGGCCTGAACTTCCAGCCGTACACCCGTCCGTCGTTGCCGGGTTCAAGGTGAACATGGTGTTGGTGGGCTCGGTGACGACCGGCGTCGCCAGTGTTGCGGTTGCATTCCCGGAGCTCTCCAGGTAAACCGTGGCGGATTGCGTCACGCCATCCGAAACGGTCCCCAGATTGACAGAAGCCGAAGTGCGCATGATGGCGTAGGCCGACTTGCCGCTCGTACTTGCCGCGTACAAATCGCCCTTGGAATCCATCCAGAGAGAAGACGCTTGTGACCCAACCGTTTCGACGATAGCCGCATTCGAGGTGGAAAGCGTTCCGCCGGAGTTGGGAATGAGGACGATATTACCCGCACCCGCATCGGAGACCAGGAGACTACCCGATCCATCCACTGCAACACCGGACGCCTTTGTCACATTGGGTGCCGCGACAGAACTAACCACCCCGGTAGCCGAGACTTCAAAGATTTTGTTCGCGCTCGAGTCGGCGACAAATAGATCGCCAGAACCGTCAACAGCAAGTCCCATCGGAGATGAGAGGCCAGTCGCCGAGGCGGCGAGGGTGACGCCCGCTTCTCCGGTGATCGGGTTATAGGAAACCACCTGCTTGTTTGTCGTGTCGGAGATATAGAGCGTGCCCGTTGGTCCGACGGCGATGCCATTAGCGCTTGCCAGCGGAGGTGCACCGAGGCTCGCCGTGCTGCTGACGACCGTCGATTCCGTGCCCGCCGCAAATGCGCCTGTTGTGCTGGTGTTCGCAATCTCCAGAACCGCCGGCAAGCCGTCATCCGCGATAAACAAGTCGCCGTTGGCATCGAGGGCCAACGCCGTTGGATTGACGAATCCCGAGCCGATCGCAGCCGGAGTCGTTGATCCGGTAGGGATCTCATACACTTTTCCCGCAGCCGAGTCAGCGACAAACACATCGCCCGCCGCATCTGCTACCACGGAGGTAGGGCCGGTGAATCCTGTATAAGGTCCATTCGGCTGTGCGCCGGGATCGAGGCTTGCCATCGCGCCCTGGCCGATCCCGCTGAGCGCCGTCATGCCGCTGGCGTTGTTCGTCGAGTCGGTGATCACGAGTGCCGCATTGCGCGCACCTGCCACGGCAGGCGTGAACCCAAGCGTGGCCGTAAACGACGCGCCGGTGGACGCGAATGCAGGGCTGAACGTTCCATTCCCTGTGCCCACGGCCGTCGAGCAACTAGTTCCAGGTGTGGTTGTGAATTCAGTTGTCGTGACGCCGCCCTCGCTGTCTTTAAACGCGATGGTTGGTGGCGTGGTGCAGTTGCCGGCGCTGTCGATTGCAGTCACAGACACTGTCGCGGCGGCCGTTCCCACCGGAGAGGCGCCGAATCCGATGTTTCCCATCGGGGTCATGAAGACCCCGTCGTGAGAAAGAGTCCCGCTGTATTGGACCAGGTACACGTTGCCGGCTTTGTCCATCGCCATGCCTTTGCCGCCAAGTGTAGAAACTTTGTAAATGCCCGCAGCGTTCGGTCCCGACGACGAGTTCGGAATCGCGAAAACGCCATCGTTCGGAATCGCAAAATAAACCGTGCCCAGGTTGCTTGCCACCACGCCACTGATCCCGTTGTAGGTGGCGATAGTGGCGTACGACGTGATCACCGTCGGTGTCGAGGCATATTTTCCGCCCGAGTACGGCAATTCTTCTACATAGGTCACGTCTCCCTTGGTGCTGTCGCCCTGGCCATCGGAGAAGAACATGTTGCCCCACGGATCGATCGTCACTACGCCGAGCGCTGCTTGCTTGTCGGCGTAAACAACAACCGGAGGATAGGTGCCCGCGCCGTCTGTCTCCGCCTGGCATTGCGCACTGCACTCGTAGATTGTGTTGGCGTTGCCGCCGGCCCCAGTGCCTGGGTTCGTGTCGGTAGCAAAGAAGAAGTTGCCCTGCCCGTCGAATAACAAGGATGAGAATCCGGCGTTCCCGCCGCCCGCCGTGGCGCCCGCGTCGATCACTGCCTTGGTACCGGGCGCAAAAACGCACGCCGCTGTGTCCTGCGTCCCGCCCAGGCAGTTGGCGGTCGGCGTACTGCCGCTAAATCCTGTATACGTGCCAGTCGCGGCGCTATATGGCAGCTTGATGATGGTGTCGCCGTAATCCCGCGCGATATACACGTTGCCATACTTGTCCATGCCCGCCGCATTGCTGTTGTTGAAGTTCGCGAGGACGGTTTGCGTCCCGGCCGGGGTAATCTCAAAGACACCTTTGCCGTAACCGTCGCCAACGATCACGTGGCCGTTTGCGCCGACCACAAAGGTGCCGCCAAGGGGGGCCTGTCCGCTGAACCAGCCGCCGCCGGCGCCGTTATATTGCAGGTCTCCGATGAGCGCGGACGGACCGGTCACCATAATGGGCGGAGGCACACTAACGGCCCACGCGGAACTAGCGCCAAGGCAAACGACCAGCACCGACAACAAGGCTAGAGATGTGGAATTGAGGGACCGCACTGGACTCGTCGATCTGATCAATGTAGTCTGCATTACTCTTCCTCCGATTTGGTTCTCTCCGAATTCGGGAATCGGCTACGCCCTGCTCTGTCCCGCATTGTTCTTCGCAATCAACTGGTCTGCTTCACACCCGGCAATATTCGCCTGAACCACTCACCGGGCTCCGAATCACATCTCTGTCTCGAGACCCTGGGCCTCTCGAAGCCACGCACCCGCCGCGCTCTCACCTGCCCGGAACGGATGTGCGGTTCAGATATTTGCTCAGGCTTGTTGTATTGAAATCAAAACCCCAAATCTGCTCAACGAATCCCCGCCGGCGGCTGATAGTGATATCGATCCACCGTTGAACCCTGCCGTCCCTTCCCGGGAACGGAGGGATGAATCACTGCCAGGGAAAAAGAACCCTTGCAAATCCGGACTTCGCATCCCGGCAATTTTTGGCGCACGCCGGGTATGCCACCCTACTTGGAACTCCGCACAGAATCAAAGACCAATTTGGTAACGATACACCCTACTCGACAAAATTTGGCATTGTCAAGTAAAAAACGTTTGAGTAAAGCGAATTAGAGGTGCCTCTCAAGCGAATGGAAAGAGCACGAAGTCTCGCCGCTTAAACCTTCAAGAATCTGCTTTCCCCCGCGGACGGGCGCTTAAGGAGGGAGCCTCAAGACGATGCAGCCCATCAGGCCATGGCGCGTCGGCGTCCGGTAATTCTCGAATGCATGATACCGTTATCCGTTCTTAATAAAAAAAGGGGAAGCCGAACCGGCGTCTGTTTCCCACGCAGCGTTCCTGTTTGCTCCGTGGCATGGGCAAAATGCTCGCAGTCCTCGAAGGCTTTTTCTGAAGAAAACCTCTCTCGATTGACCTATCGAAGGTGAATAAAATCCGAAACCGTCGACCGGCCAGCTACACCACGGCAGGTCGCACGAGGCGGATGAGCACCGGACCCATCAAGGCACATGGACACTGTGGTTGGCAAGAGCAAAACGTTTGAGCCGGGCTCTCCAAGGTAAGTGACCGTTTCACTTCTTGCGTGGTAGGATGGCTGACACCTGCATAGAGCTAAGATAGGGGCGGCAAATCCGCCTGATTCGGGGAGATCAAAACCTTATGCCGATCAAACAAAGGAGTTGGACCGTAAACGTGTGGGGACGTCGAGCGGCATTTTGGTTGAGCATTCTGGCAGGGCTTTGGGTGACGGGCTGCGGGGGAAGCGGAAGCGGAGGAAATACCAACCCCCCGCCGACCAAGACAACGCCCACGGTGACAGTAACGCCACCGCAGAATGTGACTACGGTACAGACCGTGCAGGTGACGGTGACCGTAAGCGGAACGAGCGGAACGCCTACAGGCTCGGTGACCCTGACGAGCGGCTCATACAATTCCGGCTCCGCCGTGCTTACCAACGGAAGCGCGCAGATTAGCATTCCCCCAGGCAACCTCGCGGCCGGAACGGCCACGTTGAGCGCGAGCTACATGCCAGACGCATCGAGTTCCTCGACGTACAACAGTGCTTCGGGCAACGGCCAGATAAGTATCACGAAGGCAACGCCCACAGTGTCGGTGACGCCGGCTTCTTCGAGCGTCCTTGCCCCTCAGAGCCTGAGCGTGACAGTGGCTGTGAGTGGCGGAACCGGCGCGCCGACGGCTACCGGGACGGTGGTTCTCACGAGCGCCAGTTATGTCTCAGCTGCAACAACATTGAGCAGCGGAAGCGCCACGATCGTTGTGCCCCCCGGGGTACTCGCTGCAGGATCCGACACATTGACCGCGGCCTACACGCCTGACACGCCGGGATCCGCGATTTACGCGAGCGCCTCGGGAAATGCGGGAGTGACTGTCAGCCTTGTGACCCCGACGGTGACGGTAACTCCGGGCTCATCAAGCATCAACGCGAACCAAGCTCTATCGGTAACGGTGGCCGTGGCCTGGAGTGCCGGCAGCCCGACACCCACCGGTTCGGTCACGCTGACCGGAGGCGGGTACACCTCTCCCGCGACGACCCTGAGCAGCGGCAGTGCCACCATCAACATCCCCGCCAATTCTCTGTCTGCGGGCAGTGTCACTCTAACCGCGAACTATAAGCCGGATACTGCTGGCTCGACGATGTATGCAAATGCGTCGGGAACGGGATCTGTGACTGTTTCGGCAGTCAGCTACACGCTCACGGTCGATTCGGCTGCGCCCGCAACTGGCATCACCATCACGGCAAGCCCCACGGACAACAACTCCAAGACCGGTGGAACGACGCCTTTCACACTCACTTATAACGGCGGCACGCAGGTGACCCTGACCGCAGCCTTGTCAGAAAATGGAGCCTCCTTTGTCTCCTGGACGGGATGCACATCGACAAGCGGAAGCAGTGGAAGCATTTGCACGGTGAGTGTCAACGCCAGCACCACCGTGACCGCGACCTACAACCAGTCGACGATCACTTCCATCACGGTGTCGCCCAGCACCGCGACCATTGGAACGCAACAGCAGTTCACAGCAACGGTGAATGGGACGGGGAACTACAGCAAGGCGGTCACCTGGTCGCTGAGTTGCGCTTCATGCGGCTCGCTGAGCCCCGGCACCCTTAGTTCGTCGGGGCTCTACAACACACCGTATCCGGCGCCGGCGAGCGTCACCATCACCGCCACCAGCGTGCAAACCACTTCGGTCAGCGGCTTCGCCACTGTCACGTTGAACCCACCTGCGACGGCTTCCGGCCCTGCGCTCACGGTGGATGTCGGTACGCCCTCCAATCCTGCCGAGGATCCGCACACGATCAGCCAGTATGTCTACGGGATGAACGCCTATCTTCTGGATTCGGCCTCAGAGAAGATTGCGAATCCCGGCCTTCTGCGCTGGGGTGGCGACGATACATCGCGCTACAACTATCAGAACAACATGACCAACTCTGCGGACGATTATTACTTTGAAAGCTTTCAGGGAGCTGCGAACCAGTTCCCCAACTCGAGCGGCAGTACCAATTTCACGCAGTTCTTCCCGGCCACCGACACCGCCGGCGCGGCCGCGCTGGGCACCGTCCCTGTGCTTGGCTGGGTCACCAACAATACGAATCTGGCGTGCAGCTTCACCCAGTCGGCGTACCCCGGCCAGCAGAGCTACAACAGCAACAGTTGCGGCAACGGCATCTATCCCCAGGGGACCAACGGCTGCAACACTTCAGGCGGCTGCGATATCTACGGCAACAACACCATCGCCGCCATCACCAGCAACTCCACGCCGCCGCCGTGCAACTCCACTACGTTGACCGATCCGAACTGCAACCCTATTCCAAGTCCGGGCTCGGTGACGACGAGCTGGGCTGACGGAACCTGGTCAGGCGGCTGGGTGAATTCGATCGTGACCAATCCGAGCTACGGCAATGGCGCCAGCGGCAAAGGCGTGGCCATGTGGGATCTGGATAATGAGCCAACCTGGTGGGATGCTGTGCACCGCGATGTGCATCCCGTGGCCTTCACCTACGACGAGGTGACCAACAACGGAATCGGCACGGCATTGGCCATCAAGACCGCCGATCCGACGGCTCGCGTCAGCGGCCCGGTGATCGACTACTGGTGGGCCTACTTCTACTCGAAGAAGGACATCGAGAATGGATGGAGCTCTGGGCCCTGCTATGAGCCGTGGAGCGGTCCTATCGATCGACAGGCTCACGGCGGCGTTCCCCTGATCGAGTACTACCTACAGCAGTTTGCCAAGTACTCCAGTTCGTCTTACTACAACACTCGTCTGCTCGATTATCTCGACGTCCATTCGTATTTTTCGCCGAGTTACAACGGCAGCTCCGTCGGTTTTACCACCGCGGGCGATACCCAGGAGCAAGAGACGCGCATGAACGGCACGCGCGTCTTCTGGGATCCGACCTACACAGATCCCAACTATCCGCAGCCCAATTACGTCATGGACTCGAATTACACATCGAGTTGCAACACGCCGTTACAGGCACCGCAGGTCATTCCCATGCTGAAGTCGTGGGTCGCCAAGGACTATCCCGGCACCAAGACGGGGATCGATGAGTACAACTTCGGCGCCCTTGAGTCGATTAACGGCGCCGTGGTTGAGGCCGACATTCTGGGCATCTTTGGGCGCCAGGGCCTGGACATGAGCGCGTTTTGGCCCACCACGAATTACAGTTCGCAGGGGCCCGGCAACTACGCCTTTGCCATGTATCGCAACTATGACCTGGCAAACGACGGAGCTTCGTTCGGAGACGTTTACCTGTACGCCACGAGCGCGACCTCGGGTACCGATGCCGAAAACCAGCTTGCTGTCTACGGCGGGCAGCGCAGTACTGATAGCGCAATCACGGTGATGGTCATCAACAAGACCTTTGGCTCGCTCACCTCGACCATCAGCCTCGAGAACTTCTCGGCCCCAAACGGCACTACCGCGAGCGTTTACCAGTACAGCAATGCCAACCTGACCTCGATCGTGCAGCAGGCTCCCGCCAACGTCACGCCCCCATCAGGCAGCGGGACGACAAGTACCATCAACAACTACACGTTCCCGGCCCAGTCCATCACCTTGTTTGTCGTGCCAGACTAACGCGGCGGTCCCGCGCTGTTGCGCACCACGATGGAGTGCCGCGGAATCGCGACCCAGTTGACCTGTGAGCCGGCAGTTTGAACGGTGCGCCTTCTCACCTGCTCTGGCCGGCGCGATATCTTCGCCATGCGCGGGGAATGATAACGCAATCATGCGGGAAAAGAATGCGCCAAAACTCCCGCGAATTGCACCGACAATAGTTCAAAACCATCGCTCTTCAGAAAAACTCCGGCCACTGAGGATCTGAAGATCGCCAGGGCCGAATCGCCTGCCCGACGTTGCCAGTCCGGTGTCCGCCGAAGGGGCATCCAGGCTGCTCTCGCGTCGCGGCGTTCCGGGTTTTGCGGGCTCACGGATTCGAGTCTCGGCGGTGAAAGAGGGTTACCGAGTGAAACGCTTTTCCTCTTGCCAAAGACACGTCGTTTGTGGCCTGATTGCTAGGGCGGCAGAACGGACTCCTCTTGGGGTGATTGGCCGAGGAGAATCTTTTCTCGCCGCACGCGCGAATCTATCCCGCAGCCCGAATCCCCCCGAGCGTTGAATACTGTGCTCATCACGGTTGAAGTGTGTCTCCGACCCTCTGCCAATGCCTTCTCCGCACACTGGGAAGCCGGAATCGATGCGAAACTCGCGATATCGATCCCATGCGTGAAAACCTGAAAGAATTCACTTGACAGACTCTAACCCGAAGCTTCAGAATTCCCAGTCATCAATGCTGAATGGAAATCTGCGTTCAGGCACTCAAAGGCTTAAGTAGGGTGTGAAGACTTAGAGCCCGGTGTCGCAGTGACATACGGAATGTAGCCGACGGGGGGACTACTATGAAGTTCTTTTCAGGGATCAGGCCGACAGCCTCGTTGCTGGTGATGCTTGCCGCAGTGCTCCTGCTGCCGCAATTGAAACTTCACGGTCAGGCGACAGGCAACGTGACCGGCGTCGTTGCGGATACGACGGGCGCGGTTATTCCAAAATCCGACGTCACTCTGACCGACTTGCAAACTGGAATCAAGCGCACAACGGTCAGCAATAGCGACGGCGCGTTCGCGTTTGCGGGCGTCACCCCCGGAACGAGTTACAGAATCGATGTCTCCGCGGCAAACTTCGAGCCCTGGCAGTCGCAGCCGTTCCCGGTGCGCGCCGGCGATTTGCTGAGTTACGCCGGTCTCATCAAAATGAAAGTGGGCTCCACAACCGCAGCGGTCACCGTTGAAGCGCAGATCGATTCGGGACTGGCGGCGCTCGACACCGGCGAGCGCAGTGACACCATCACAGCCAAGGACCTGAATACTCTCAGCATCATCGGCCGTGACGCGACCGAGTTGGTGCGGACGCTACCCGGCTACTCCATGTCGACCGGCGACCAGGGACTCTTTAACCGGCCCGGGTACAACACTGCCGTGGTGGGGCTGAGCGGCCCAACCGGGGCTTTCTCTGCGAATGGCGCCGGCGTGACCGGCATTGCGACCGTGAATGACGGCGTTTCGCTGACTGACATCGCTACCAATTCGGGCTCGGTGCAAACAGTCAACGTCGACATGGTGCAGGAAATGAAGGCCACCAGTTCTTCCTACGGCGCGCAGTATGCCAAGGGGCCGGCGGTGATCAGTGCGGAGAGCAAGACAGGCGGATCGGCCTTCCACGGCGAGGGCTACCTTGTTGCCCGCGACACCGATTTGAACTCCAACGATTGGTATGACAATTTCCTGCGTCAGTCCCGCCCTGCGGGGCAGTACTTCTACCCTGGCGGCAACATCGGCGGCCCGCTCCTTCTTCCTTTCACGCACTTCAATCGCGGAAGAAACAAGCTTTTCTTCTTCGCCGGATATGAGTACGACTACCAGAGCTTTGAAGCCAACCAGCAGGCTATCTCGGCTTGGGTGCCCACCATGGCTGAGCGCGAAGGCGATTACAGTGCCGCTTCGCTCAATGCAGAGCTTTGCGGCGGCCGGCCCGATGGAGCGCAGAATCCGAACGCGATTCAGCCGATGTGCTACACCAACAACTACTATCCGGATGGGACATCCATCGCCAACAACAACACCAGGCCTTATGTGAACTCATCGGGCGCAGCCCTGGTGAATTGGTTCCCCAAGCCCAACGCCGACCCGTTCACAAATCCGTTCGGCTACAACTACATTCAGCAGATCATCCAGGACCAGAACGTCAGCATGTTCAAGGGCACGCTGGAATACGACATCAATGAAACCAACAAGCTGTTCATGGTCTATGGGCTGCAAAGAGAGGTCGACGAAGATCCCGTTGCTCTGGGGTATTTCCCCAGCGCCGCGGTCCCTTATCCCGGCAATGTGACCACCGGAGACGTCTCCAACATTCTCTCGGCACGTTATACGCGTTTCTTCGGCTCCAGCGTCACGAATGAGCTTCTCGCCGCGATGTCGTTTGTGAGCTTGCCGGGAAAGATGAACAATCCTTTGGCCGCTCAGCGCTTCAACATGAACACCTATAACGGCGGCAACGGCAATTTCGACTACTTTGGCATGTACAAGAACACCGGCGATTATGCCGTTCCCGCGGTCGCCAGCGGCGGCAACAACGGGTATCCGAATGTGTCCATGCCCGGCGGTTTCTACACCAACAGCATCCGGACAAAGAAAGTGGATCCGATTGTCCAGGATAATGTGAGCTGGCAGCTCAAGAACCACTTCCTGCAGTTCGGCGCGTACTGGGAGACAGGCACCTACAACGGCATCGCTGACACCAATGGCGCCTATCCGCAGGGACAGTACAACTTCAATCCCGGGAATAACTACTTCGAATACAGCTCGTATGTCATTCATGAGCCGTACAACGGCTGCACCAATCCCAATCCCGCCGGCACTCTGCGTAATTCAGGCGCTGCCTATCTGGGGACCTGCATCAATCCCACCGCAATGATGTACGAGGGATTCGCGAACGAATTCAAGCAGACGAATTTCACCCCTACCGTGGACATGCGTTACACGACCCTTTCCGGGTACGCAAACGATACATTCAAGCTTCACAACCTGACCTTGATCCTTGGCGCGCGCATCGAGCACCTTGGTCCCTGGACCGACCAGCATAACAACGGCCTGGCGACTTTCTCCGACGCTCTCTACAAACAGCAATGCGGCGGCATCACCCGCGTCTGCAGCGCAGCTCTGGCCATGCCCGGCATCACCTGGTCTTCGCAGAAGTCGGGCGTTTCCAATTCCGTTAATGCGCCCACAAACATCTTCTTCACGCCGCGCGTCGGCGCCTCATGGGATGTCTTCGGCAAGCGGAACACGATTCTGCGCGGAGGGTGGGGAATCTACCGCAATGAGGAACAATTCAATCCCTATGCTCTTGCGGCCGCAACGGCGCAGGGATATGAGACCACGGATATCCAGGGCATTTTGTCATACAGCCAGATCGACAACGATTCGCCCGTCAATCCACCCGATTTCATCGCCTACACCCTTTCCCCGACAGACACCAATCGCCCGATCTACTACCAGTTCAATGGTGGTATCGATCAGGCTCTGCCTGGAATCGGGTTTATGCACTTCGGACCGTCGCATCTTTCGGTCGCCTTCGTCGGCAGCCGCAACGTCAATCTCGGATCGTACAGCAATAGCAACAGCTACAACAGCGCTTCGGACATCAATGTCATCTGCGGCATCGAAAGCGGCTGTCCCACTAACAACAATCCGAATATGCAGGGCACCAACGACAACCTGATCAATATTGATCCGTCCTACAGCGCGCTTTGCACCTTCCAGGGCGGCACTCTCTGCAATGCCAACGGCCTTGCCGGCGGCACCGCCGACCTCGGCAGCTTCGACACCGCCGAACAGGACTTCTACCGGCCATATCCGTTCTATCAGCACATCTACCAGCTCAAGCACAACTTCTACTCGAACTACACCAGTGCGCAGGTCGAATGGAACAAGCAGGCGGGTATGGTAACCTTCGGCGCGAATTACACCTTCGCCAAGAACCTCGCCACCGCAGCCTCGTGGAACAACAACATCGTTGATCCCGTCAATCTGCGCAATGATTACAATCCAGTCCCGTACGACCGGACGCAGACCTTCAACATCACCTACCTGGTCAATCTGGGAAACCTCTACAAGGGCGGGAGGCGGTTGCTGAAAGAGTCCGCCAACGGTTGGATGGTTTCCGGAATTTCGACAGTGGAAAGCGGATTCCCGCTCGCTTCGGAGAACGGCGAGAACTTCGGCTTCGGCTATGGCTCGATTACTCCGGTGCAGGTGAACAACGTGACGCAGGCGCCGCCGCAGCAGGAGCAGACCTGCAAGACCAACTACGGGATCAATGGTCTCTGCAGAACGAGCATGAATCCGGTGGTGTGGCTTGGTTCGCCCGACATTCAGTTGATGCCCACGATCAAAGGTAATCCCACCGGTGGACCCAAGAAGAATCAATTCATCAATCCTCTGGCCTTCGGACTGTCCGCTCCGGGGAGCAACGGTGCATATCGGCTTCCGTACCTGCGCGGACCCGCGTATTTGGATCATGACGTGACCGTATTCAAGAGCTTTGGTATGGGCGAAGGCAAAACCCTGCAGCTCAGCATGGCTGGCTTCAATGTCTTTAATCACCCCCTGGTGTCGTTCAACAACAATGACACCACCAACCTTCAGCTCAATTTTCAAAATGCCACTGTCGGGCAGGCGCTCACGTCGAACGTGCTCCAGTACCAGGATTTTGGAATCGCAAATATCAAGGTCGGAAACCGGCTGGTTTCAGTGGAAGCGAAGTTTTCGTTCTAAGGATTTACCGGAAATTCTGTCGGCATGGACCACAGGGTTTCCGGCGCGGAACCGGCAGGGCACCGGCAACGGCGACCTGACCGGTTCCGGAATGAATTTGGGGAAAACATGCCGTCACAAGAGACGCGTCCGGCAAGCAGGCCGGTCGCAGCAAGTCTTCGGATTGAGATTGTTGGGAGGAAGTGTATGGCCATCGAGTCTGCTGTCATATTTCGTAAGGTTGCACGCGTCGCGTGCCTGACTCTGCTTGTCGGATTGGTGGCGGCCGGCGCGGCCGTAGCCCAGTTGCCGGTCAAGCAGCCGGCACCAGTCACGGTTGGCTCGGTCATTCCTTTCGCCCACGGTGGAACGGGGGCATGGAACCAGATTTATTCGATGAAGATCTCTCCCAACGGCAACATCCTGTTCCTGGATTCCGCCGCGAGCTTTATCTACCAGCTCTCGCCCGGGTCGTTGACACCCACCGAAGTGGTGGGGCCGGCAGGAGCGAACGGGCACTCCGACTGCTCAGATCTGGAGCCCAACGGGACTTACTGGAATGCAGCCATTGCTTTCGATAAATGGAACAATCTCTACGTTACTGACCGCTATGGCTCGGCAGTCCAGTTCTGCCGCGTGCCTTACAACGCGAGCTCAGGCACCTGGAACTTCGCCAATTCTGATATCTGGGTAGGTCCAACGTACAAAAGCAGCAGCGGCACAGCGGTTCCGATTCCGCCGCAGGATCTTCAGGTCGGCGATGATGGCGCCACGTTCTATGTAACGACCTCGGATACCGAGTCGATCTACAAATACACCGTCGATATCAACGGAAACGTAACTTCCGTGACGGCGGTGGCCACCGGTCTTGAGGATATGGTCTCCAATATATCGGTTGACCATGCGGGCAATATCTTCTTCCTTGAGAACGCTTATGACTCGCCCACAAATCGAGTGAATGGAATCCGTGAGATTCCTGTCAACGCTACCCTTCCGATAGCAGGTGATGGGACGGGATCAGCAGAATCCAAGCTGACGCGGATCGACCCCAACGGCCTGGGATACAACGGCATCAAGGGCATCGCGTTTGATGCCCATGGAAACCTGTACTTCAGCAGCGAAAACAACTCCAGCTACGGCGGCCAGGTGGATGGGATCTTCATGATCCCCAACGAAGGTACGCCAACAGCGCCCAATTTGGTTTGGGCCGACACCACGAGGGTCTCCCCGGTTGGTTCGGGGTTCCCGCCCATGATCGATCCGCGAGGCTTGTTGTGGCTGGCGACAGGCGGCAGCGGCAACTGGGTTCCTTCAGGGTCGAACGCTCCAAGCTGCGATACCACGAGCGTCAAAACGGCGAACGCGACCTGTCTGACGTCAAGTATCGTGCTGTGGAAGCCCGGCACTCTAAGCCTGACCTCCTCCGCATGGAGCAGTATCACTCCGGCCATGGGGCAGCCGCTCTTTTTCATGTTCACCCAGAACACTACCGGGAACTTCGTCTTTGCGGGTCCGAATGCCGCTAATTTCAAAAGTGTACCGAATCCAATAAACAACACCACTGCCACCACTCCCAACCCTCCATGTACGAACGGCCAGGCATATCCGGCCTTCAGTCCGGTGGAAACGAGCCCATCGCAATTTAGCTGGTGCGCTGATTGGGTTGCCATGACCGCCACCTCTGCGGGCGGAGTCAGCGCCGAATTGCAGATGCAGGATCCTTCCAACAAGAACGCTATTTTCGGGGGCAGCAACGGCTATTTGAACGGAATCGGAATAGCTCCAGCCGCCTCCGTGATCACCACGCCCGCTGTGCAGCCGCTGGCCACCGGTTTGAGCACCCCATTGCAAGTGGCGGCTGATTCGCAGGGAAATTCCTACGTCGCGGATTCAGGACTGAAATCAATTCAAAAATATGCGGCAGGATCGACCTCAGCAGGAGCCGGCACTGCCATCGGAAGCGGACTGACCGCGCCGACCGGTGTTGCGGTGGATGGCTCCGGCAACCTCTATATCGGTGACTCGGGCAGCGTAATCGAAATTCCCAATATCCAGGGGAAGCTGGCCATCTCGCAGCAAACCGCCATCGCCACCGGATTGGGCAGTCATCTGAATCTTGCTGCCGACGGTTCCGGCAACGTATTTGTGGCCGATACCGATAATAAGCAGGTCGTCATGGTGCCGAACCCGCAAACGGCCCTGATGCTTGCCGGACGGCCGCTTCTCACACTCGGTTCGAGTTTCCAGAAGCCGACAGCGGTAGCGACAGACGGTTCCGGGAATGTTTGGGTGGCTGACGGTTCGAACCTGTGGGAGATCGGGATGCCGGCCGGAGCAGTATCTGAGGTCGTTGCCAGCGGCTTGCAGGCTCCCGTGACCGGCATTGCCGTTGATCCTTCGGGCTCTGTGTTCGTAGCGGGCGCTACCGGCCTCATCTGGATTCCGTTCAATCCTTCGACCGGTACGCTCAATATCAACGGCCAGCTCACTGTCGCGGCCGGATTGGGTGCCGGCAATTCTGCGCTGCCGATCGGCGTGGCACTCGATGGAAATCAGAATGCCTATGCCACCTATGGCACCAGTTCCACTGCAGGTGCGGCGCAGCTTGGTATTGCCGGATCACTCGACTTCGACAATTTTGGCGAAATCAATCCGAACGTTCCGTTTGAAGCCGATGCCCAGATTTTCAATCTCGGCAACGCCAATTTGACAGTTGACAGTGATTCGACGAACGACGTAATCTCCGGCGCCGCCGCGAGTGATTACGCGTTGATCACGCCGAACCTGGGCTCTCCCGCCTGCGGGCCGTCAACAACCATAGCGCCGGGAGCTTCCTGTTTTCTTGGATTGCAGATTACCGCGACACAAACAGGACAAGCCACTGCATCGATCGCAGTGATGCCAGGGTCCACTACTCCCACGCCCAACATTGCGACCGGCCTGAATATCGCATTGTCCGCTAACGTCATCTCAGATATTCGCCCGGTGACCTCGTTGGCCTTTACCGTCACGCCGTCCAGCGGGGTGGTTTACCCCGGAACCGTATCCGTAAAAGTGACCGTCTCTGCAGGCGCAGGTTTTGGCACGCCTGGAGGAACCGTCTTCCTTACGGCAAGTTCAGCCAACGGCGCGCTGCCCAGGCAGAGCCAGACACTCGACAGCAATGGCACTGCAACGTTCAGCTATACCAATCTGCTTGGCGGCACTTATTCCGTCAACGGCTTGTATGCCGGTAATGGCTCGGCCGGCGCGACGCAAAACTCGTGCTCGCCGTCTGGCTCTCTCTGCTTCGCAGGGTCCATCGGGAAGACAAGTTTCACAGTCGGCCCCACCAAGCCAACCGTTGCAGCCGGTCAGCCCGGCAACGCCGGTTGCCTCGCAGAGGGAACGGCATCGACTGACCCCTGCACACCGAATCAGGACTTCGTGACCCCTTGGAACGGCAGCGTCTACGTAAACCAGGCGCAACCCGTCCTCATTGCGGCTACCGTCGTTTCGACTTTTAAAGCGCAGCCCACCGGAACTGTGACGATCATGAACGGCAGTAAGCCGGCCGACCCGACCCAGGGCGTCAACGGGGCCATTCCGCTCAACACCATCAAGCTATCCAACGGTCAGTCTGTACCTGGAATTGAATTCTCGACTGCCAACCTGCCCACTGGCGTATACAACCTCTCTGCCGTCTACAGCGGCGACACCAACTACTCCTCGCAAACCATCAGCGTGGCCACCTTCCAGGTCATTACGCAAAGCGTGCAAATCACAGCAACGGGTTCGGTGACCACCAAGGCCGGAACGCCCGCCCAGGCAACGCTCACCCTCATGCCGCTGGTTGGGTTCAGCAACTCCGTGCACCTGGAATGCAACGCTTCAGATGCGCCAGTGCCGCCGCTGTCGGGGGGGTCTAGCACCATGCTGCCGGCATACGCCCAGTGCTCGTTCCTGTATCCGGACACTGTGAATGGCGTCGTTGGAGTGGGTAAAACCGGGGCGGTTCCGTCCACCATTGTGATGACCTTTAGCACCAACGTTCCGACCAATGGCGGCACGGCATCGCTCGATCGAAAAGTGCAGTGGACTTTGTCTGGCCTCTTCGGGTTCGGTCTTATGGGTTTGATCGCAGGCCGCAAGAGGCTCAATCGTTACCTGGCGCTGGTTTGCCTGGCGCTGATGTTCTCGGGAGTCTTCGCCGGAATCACGTCCTGCACGAATGCAAACTATTCGACGCCGCCGCCGGCGCCCAAGGTAACAACTCCTTCGGGCACCTACAACGTGCAGATCATCACTTATAACCAGAATTCATTGGTACAAAGCTCGCTGGCTACGCCGATGTTCACTTTGCCGATCACCGTGCAGTAGCGCAGCCGGGACTGCGTTAGAGGAAGCGGATCCTTTCCGGGAACTGGAGGCGGCTCCCGGAGAGCGAAAAAAGGTGAGGCCTCGACCTGCGAGTGAAACAGAAAGACTCGCGGAGGTTTAATACGAGTTTTTTTCGGGAGGAATGTTATGGTCGCCACGTCGTCCACTCATCTTCGCCGGCTCGCCGGCTTTGCGTCTGCCCTGGTGCTGCTTGGCCTCTGCCTGACGGGATTTGCCGCGGGACAGGGCTCACCGCTGGTGACCGCTAGTTCCGCCGCTGGTATGAGCCATCCCACCGGTTGGGGACAACTCCAGCAGACCGCAATCGACCAGGCCGGCGATTGGCTCGTCGTGGATTGGGTCAACGGCGCCGTGTACGAATTCCCCGCGGGCGGTGGATCCGCGATTACGCTTGTTGCTGCCCCGGGACTGGGCGGCGGATACGAGAATCCGGCAATCCTCATCGACCCCGGCAATAATCTCTATCTCGGCGCAAACTGGAACAACGGCATCGTCATGTTCCCGTGGGATGCAGCCCAAAATACCTGGGATGGCCTCAGTTCGGTAACTCCTACCAACGCAACCACGGCTATCTGCACCAACTCCGGCAAAGGCAACGGGACCAATTGCTGGGCCCAATATGGAATTAGCGGTTATTCACAGGGATACTTCCAGCCTTGGGGTGTTGCCATCGGCATGAATAACACGATTCTGATCGGAAATCAGAACAGCAACAATTTCATCATGAGCCTGGGGGTGAAAAATGCCTGGACAAACCCGACTTCCACTAACGTAGTAACCGTCGAGCAGATCTCGGCAATGACCAAGCGACCGATCTCCGTCGCCCAGGACCCCGAAGGCAACGTATATTTCGTTGAGGATTCCGGCGGCCTGTCAGGACTTTACCGTATTCCCGCCGGTGCATCCTTGCTGGCCGGCGACAACGATGCGTCAATCACCCGAGTCGACCCCAATCTCCCCAGCGTTTCAGGAGTGATCACCGATTCCGCCGGCAACCTGTATGTGAGCGACTCGAAAGCCGGCGTCTTCCTGATTCCGAACCCGGTGGGCACACCGGAGACCGCGAACGCGGTGATGCTCTCCCCTGTGCCGGCTGTAGGCGAAGTTGCCTTCGACCTTGCGCGCAACATTATGTATGTCCCCACCAACCAGAGCCAGAACAATGGGCAGGCTGATGCAGCTCTAGTGAGATTTGGTTACGTAGACTTGGGAGCTTCGACCGTGGGGACCGCAAGCACCACGAGCGGTATGGTTGGCTTTGGTTTCAACCCCGCCGCGGGAAGCACCGTGACGCCGGCCAAGTTTGCCATCATCGAAGCCGGCGTAACAAAACCTGATTTCGCTATCAGCTCCACCAGCCCCACCACTGGCGCATGTACCGCTGGAACCGCGTATGGACCCAACTCCGGTTGCCTGGCACAGATAACGATGACCCCGACTGTCATCGGCGATGTTTCCGCCAAGCTTGTCGCGCTTGACGCAAAGAATAATGTTCTGGCTTCGATTGCTCTTCATGGCTCCGGCACCGGCTCCAATATCCAGGTATCGCCTGCAGGTGAGTCTGCGATTGGCGCCGGCTTGAAGACTCCCAGCCAGGTAGCTGTCGACGCGGCCGGCAACGTCTATGTCGCCGATGCCGGACTCGGTAAGGTCCTGATGTATGCCGCCGGATCAGGGGGCTCCCCGACTCCTGCCAGCATTGGAACCGGCTTGACTTCTCCCACTGGCGTCGCGGTCGACGGGGCCGGAGATGTATTCATTGCTGATAGCAGCTCGGGCACTGTGTATGAAATTCCCTACGGGCCCTCGGGGCTGATTACAGCAGGACAAACCACTCTTGTGACCGGTTTGGGCGCCGGCCTGAACTTGGCGGCAGATGGATTGGGCAACGTTTACATCGCCGACCCGGCCAACAAGCGTGTCGTCAAGCTGAGCGACCTCAGCGCCTCCACCTCCTCGAACTTGGGCCAGGCTGAAACCATGCTCACAACAGGCTTCACTGCTCCCTCGGTTGTCGCGGTTGGACCCAACAACAGTCTTTATGTTGCTGATGGCGCAAATCTGTTCAAGCTTACCGGTGGCACGGGCGCACCCACTGCCCTTCTGAACAATCTGAACGGCGCCACAGGGATCGCGATTGATGCGTCAGGCGCGGTCTACATCTCTGAATCGGGCGGCACCACGCGGATTCCTCTGATCAGCGGAGCCTTGACGCCCGCAAACGAAACGACGATCGCTGTGTCGGTGACCAATCCGATGGGCGTGGCGCTCGACCGCGCGGGAGATGCCTATCTGGTCGATGGCACGGCCCTGAACGTGCACCTTGTCGCCATCAGCGGCGTGATGACTCTGCCCACGCCGACCTCTCTCACCTCGTCCACTCAAGCAACGGCGACTATTGTCAATTCCGGTAACCTACCTCTGAATGTAAAGTCGTATTCCAGCACCAACTCCGTTGACTTCACCGCTGCCGATGGAACTTGCATATCGGGCAGCCCTCTGGCACCTGGAAGCACCTGCCAGGCCGTCGTCACCTTCAATCCGGGACCCGGAGAGCAGGGTAACCTTACCGGCAAAATCAATATCAGCAGTGATGCACCGAGTTCTCCCGCGCTGATCAATGTGAGCGCTACAGGACTGGCCCTTGCCAACTCGGTGAGCGCTGGCGCACTGATGACTTCGGCAGAGGTCGTCAACACACCTCTTAACGTGACGGTCACTCCGAAGGCCGGCAGTGGAACCGCTCCCTCCGGAACTGTCACAGTCACCTACCCATCGTGGACTGTGAAAGCCGGCGCCGCTGGCAGCGTTGAGACGATCGTCCCCAATACGATCACCACGCCGCCACAGGCACTCGATAAAACCGGCAAAGCGACGGTCGTTCTATATCCGGTCTTGGCGGGGTCGCAGACGTTCACCGTGAACTACAGCGGCGATCGCGCTTACGGACGATCAACCCAGACCGTCACCGGAACTGTGGCGAAATCGAACGTTGCTCTCATCAAGGAGCCGCCGATTCCGGATCCGACCGACATCAATCTGCCGTTTGTAATGCCGGGCAACGGCACTGGCTCAGCGCCCTACGACGGTTCGGTACTGCCCTGGCAGTACAGCTTCACCCTGAGCGTACTCACGAAATATGGCATTCCCACCGGCAGTCTCACAGTCGACGACGATTCGACTGCTTGTCCGGCAGGAACCTCGTCAACGGGCCTGGGCACAGCTACTTGTGCGCTGGCAAGTTACAAGGGCATAGCGTGCCCGCAGAATTCGGCCAACAGCAACCAGGTTCTGCAGAATGGCGCCGCCGACCCGAGTACACTTGTCGGCTCCGCCGTAGGGAACCAGCCCTTTGCAACTGCTTGCCTGTACCAGGTGCCGCAGGGAACGACGTACACACCGGTAGTTTATACCCACTATGTCACGCCTGTCTACAGCGGGGATGCCAACTTCAATCCCTCCAACGGAACGCCCATGCTGTTCCAGGCGACGCGCGGACCGCTCGTGCAAATCGGTACCCCCGCATCACCGGCGACCACGACCGCTCCTTCGTTGACCGTCTCCCCGGGAGGGGCTGCAAGCATCAATCTCACTCTCACCTCAATCCTGGGCTATGGAATCGCCGGCCAGAACGGATTACTGAATAACGCTACCTTCCCGGTCACGTTGACGTGCGACAATTTGCCGCCGCACGCCACCTGCTCGTTCAACTATCCGAAACCGGATCCGAGCATTTCCACGGCGGTAGATATCCCGTTCCCCTCCGACTGCACGACGACGGAGGTTGCGGAAGGGTTGTCAGTTGCTCTCCCGCCCCAAGGCACCGGCAATTCTTGTGCGATCTCTTACACACCCGTGCCGGTCACTGTGCCGGCGACTTCCTCAACTCCAGCGTCGACCGTGATGATGACGACGGGAACCGCTCAGGTGACGATGACGATCAATACCAACGTCACCGTCGGCACAACGACAGCGAGCAGCAACGTGAGCCCGGCAACGGTGACGTTGGCCGCCATCTTCGGCTTCGGAATGGTTGGCCTCTTCTTCCGGCGCAAAGCCTTTGAAAAGAGCCGGCGGTTCCTCTTAGTCGTCCTCGTCGCACTGGCAGTGGCACTTGCGGTCAGCGTAACTGCCTGCTCCACAACAAACCTCACCCCCGAGACGGTGTTGAAATCGCCTGCGGGCACCTATGCCGTGACCGTTACGGCGCAGCAAGTGGGAAATCAGTGCGAGCCGACCTCTCCCTCGCCTTCAGACAACTGCACAACGTCGTCTGGCGGTACAGGCCAACTCGCGCACGGAAGCAATAACCCCGTTTCGTTGCCGTTCTCTGTCAACGTCACTGTGCAGTAAGTCAAGGGCGTAACGTAGCCCGGATAAACTTTCATCGCGCCGTGCAAGCGGCGCGATGTTGTTTCTAGAAGACTTTTCTTTTCAGTTCGGCGCCTTCGCCGCGGCCTCGCCGGCTCGCAAAAAACTCAGCCCTCGGGTTGCGGCAGGTGTCCGAACATCATTGTGTGAGGTCTGGTTTTTGCAGCTATAGTGGGCCATTCAAGAGAGCTTCCAGTCGGTCATTAGAACCGTTGCCAGCTTAACTAAATTGATTTAGTATGGGTTGACCTCAGATCAGCAGCGAAGTCCGCCTTCGCAGAGCGAATTTGTTTTACGCTCCTGATGCCGCCCGAAGGTTCGAATTGAAAGGCGTGAATTCAGCGCGCGGGATCTGTTCGTTTCCCCGGACAGAGTTGTACTTGGATGAGCGCAACGCGCCGTCAATCTGATTCAAGGAGAAATTGAGTATGCGGTTCCGTTCAGCAGGTTGGCTGGTGGCAGCAGCCTCTTTGGTTGCAGGTTGCGGCGGCAGCGGAAGCAGCGGCGGAGGCACGGGCACTCAAACCAAGTCCACTCCGACGATCTCTGCATTGCCGACGGCGAGCCCGATCATCTACGGCCAGACGCTGGCGTCTTCAATGCTGACCGGAGGCATGGCGTCTGTGGGCGGTTCATTTGCCTGGACGACATCCACAACGGCGCCCGGTGCGGGCACGCCGAGCGAAAGTGTGACATTTACGCCCACCGACACCGCCGACTACAACACAGCGACGGGCTCAGTGAGCGTGCTCGTAAACCCCGCAACGCCCACAGTAACGGCATGGCCAACAGCGAGCGCGATCACCTACGGCCAGACGCTGGCGTCTTCAACGCTGAGCGGAGGCACGGCGTCGGTGGCCGGCACGTTTGCCTGGACAACATCCACGACAGCGCCCGCCATAGGGACGGCTAGCGAAAGCGTGACCTTTAAGCCTAGCGATGCGACCGACTACAACACCGTACCTGGCTCCGTGAATGTCACGGTGAATCAGGCGACGCCGACGGTGACGGCATGGCCGACTGCAAGCGCGATCACCTCCGGCGAAACACTGGCGTCCTCGACGCTAAGCGGAGGCGCGGCGTCGGTGGCCGGCACATTTGCCTGGACGGCACCCACAACGGTGCCCAGCGTGGGGACTGACAGCGAGAGCGTGACCTTCAGTCCCAGCGACGCAGTGGACTACAACACCGTAACTGGCTTGGTCAATGTGACAGTGAATTCGGCGCAACCGCCAACTGTCGTCAACACTGTCCCGACCAGCGGTGCCACGAACGTGAATGTGAGCAATGCTCTCACGGCGACATTCAGTGTGGCGATGGACTCAACGACGATCAACACGACCACCTTCACTTTGGCCACAACCAGCGGCGCCACACCTGTCGCGGGATTGGTGAGTTATAACGCCGCTACCGCCATTGCCACCTTCACGCCTAACTCGCCCCTCGCGTCCAATACCTCTTACACGGCCACCATCACTACCGGAGCAAAGAGTTCCAGCGAGGTGCCGCTCGGCTCCTCCTACATTTGGAACTTCACTACCGGCGCGATTCCAAACCAGGTGACGGTCGATTTTGCAACCACCTATCAAACCATCCGCGGCTTTGGCGGCTCGACGGCCTGGCTTGGGCAGATGCCCACGGCCGTGGCCACGGCCCTGTTCAGCCCAACGAGCGGTCTCGGCCTCAACATCCTGCGCCTGCGCATCGATCCCCAGGGCTCGCCCTCCAGCGCCAACCCTTATGAAACCAGCGAATGGGACTATGAAGCTGCCAACGGCAGGGAAGCCGTCGCAGCCAACCCGAATGCAATCGTCTTTGCGTCGCCGTGGACGCCACCGGCCGCTTGGAAGCTCAATGGCACCACCGTCACTGTTAGTGGCACTAGCTTTAACGAATCCTTCAACACCACGTGCGGCGAAGGAGCTGACTACTGCGGCGGATACCTCGATCCAAACCACTACGCGGACTACGCAAACTACCTGGAGGATTTTGTCAGCTTTTTCAATACCACCAGCGGTTTCAATCTCTACGCCATCTCGATGCAGAATGAGCCGGAAGAGAACGTGACCTATGAATCCTGCGTATGGACTCCTCAGCAAATGGATACTTGGGTAGCAAGCAACGCCTCCACAATCACCTCGGACAAATACTCCACAAAGCTCATCATGCCGGAGTCAGATACCTTCAACCCCGTCGATGCTGCAACGGCTCTCAACGACTCGAACGCGCAGGGCCGCATCACTATTGTCGGTGGCCACATCTATCAAGTCTTGTCTGGGGGCTCGATTGTGCCCTATTCCATTCCCTCAGCGGACACACCGAAAGAACTTTGGATGACCGAATTCGGCCCCTTGACCACAGCGACACCAAGTTGGGCTCAAGCCGTGACAACATATGCTGAATCGATCCATAACTCCTTGGTCACCGGCCAATACAACGCCTATGTCTGGTGGGGGATCTTCGGCACTCCTACCGCTGCCGGCACCTGGGGTCTGGTCGACAACAGCGGCAATCCGACGGTGATGGGCGAAGTGATGGGCCAGTACTCCAAGTTCATCCAGCCCGGTTACATGCGCGTTTCGGCAACGGCGAGTCCCGTCTCCGGCGTGTATGTTTCGGCGTATAGCAACAGTTCGCCGTCGCACTACGTGATCGTAGCGATCAACTCCAATACAACTGCGGAGAACCTGACTTTCGTGCTCAACAATGGGACTGTAACTTCGATGACGCCCTATCAGTCCACGTCAGCCGCAGGACTGGTGGCACAGACCCCAGTGACCGTTTCGAGCGGGCAGTTCAGCTACACGCTGCCCGCGCAAAGCATCGTCACATTTGTGCAGTAGTGCGGCTTCTCGGAATCCACGACGTGCGTCGGAGATGCGACGCGGCGGTGAGCGGACGGCCGCCGATCTTACACCGAGGCCGCGCGCACGGATTTCGAATCATTGAAATCCGTACCGGCTTCAGATGACTGCAGCGCGGCGACTCCACAACCCACCAGTGCTGCTTTGTCTTTCAGTTCCGAGACACGCAACTGAGTCGCCGATTCGCTCATCTGGGCTCGAACGGCGGGCAAGAACAGATCCGCGGATCGCGAGATGCTTCCGCCCAGCACGATGACGTCCGCATGGAAGCCGGCGAGCGACGACCGGATCACTTCTCCCAGATGCTGGCCGAATTCGACGAAAGCCTGCTCCGCGGCGGGATCTTTTTGAACTAGAGACGCCAGATCGACCACTTCGCGTTTCGCCCCGGTATGCCGCTGGTAGTTTCCTGCAATGGCTCTGGCTGAGACAAAGTCCTCCACGATTCCGCCTTCATACGGAAGATTCCAGATCTCGCCGCCGCGAGGCACTCCCGCTCCCTCGGCCACCAGGCGGCCATCCACCGCAAATGCCGAACCGATTCCCGTGCCCAGCGTAAGACCCACGACGCGCCTGAACCCTCGCGCCGCACCCCCGCCGATCTCGCCCAGAAGATACGCATCAGCGTCGTTCAGAAACCGCACCCGAGCAGGCTCTGTGCCGAAACGCGCAGCCAGCGCCTTGCGCAAATCGATTCCGTAGAGATAAGGGAGCTTATGGCGCATCAGGCTCACGCCGGCCTGCAAATCAAAGGGGCCTGGCACCGCAAGCACGGCGCCGATCTTTCCGTTCTCCGTAACCCCGGCCTTCACTCCAAGCTCATGCAACAGGTCGAGAAAAGCCTCGCTGGTTTGTGCGGCAGGGTGAGGAGCGCTGACTACAGGCCCGAGATGAAACTCCCGCCCGCAGCACACCGCGGACGCGACGTGGCTGCCGCCAACGTCAAACGCGAGCACGCATGGTTCAAGGAGGTCTGCCGTCATAATTGTCGCACTTTACCTACCGCTGAGATCGTTCTCATTCCGGCTTGGATTGTTATCATTTGTATCATGAATTACCTCGAATCCGACGTTGTTTTCGCAAAAGATTTGATGGAAAACCCGCAAAATTCGCGGGAGTTTTGCTTGGAAGACCCTCGCTGATCCGGCGGCTTCAAGCGCCGGACAATATTCCTTTCGGAAGGCTCCACCGTGCGATGGATGATAACGATATCTACATCAAAACGGATCAAGCTTCCGGAGCGGTCGAGCACCGCGCTGCGGCTAATGGATGACAACGGGAGCGGGATGATTGCATCCGCACGAGCGCCGAAGCACAATCTCTACAGGGAGAACGATCCGGTTGCCCGTGTGCGGCGTTTCGCCGCGCGTGATGCGGTCAAAGAGCAGGCTTGCCGCCACGCGGCCCATTTCCTGCGCAGGCTGGCGAACCACTGTGAGCGGCGGAGAAGCAAACTCGGCAAGGTCGAAGTCATCGAACCCGGCGAATGCAAGATCCTTCGGCATGCGGATGCCCAGACGCGCAATCGCACTGAGGACATAGCGCGTCACCAGGGTATTTGACGTGAAGATCGCCGTCGGCGAATTCTTCCCGTTGAGCTTTGTTTGCAAGACCCGCAACGCAATCTCTTCCGATCCGCAATCGAAGACCGCATCCGCCTCAAGTCCGGCCTCCTGCATCACGCGACGATAGCCCAGGTATCGTGCGTTGATGGTGAACAAACTCCGGCTTAAACCGATATAGCTGATGTGCTTGTGGCCGTGTTCAATCAGATGTTCCACGATGCGCCGCGCTCCAACGGCATTTTGCACCAGCACGACATCGATTGAAGGGTCCGAGACCGGTCGGTCAAACGCAACAAGCGGAGTTTTGCCGGCGAGCGTCCGCGTCACGCGCGAGTGACGAAACTGCGACGGAATCACGAGGAGGCCATCGACGTGCCGCTGCAGCATCTCGTCAGCCTCGGTGTACTCGGTATCCGGGTCCTCGTTGGATGTGGTGATGAGCACAGAGTAGCCATGCTCCTTGGCCACCGTGGTTACGGCGTGCGCGCAGTTGGCGAAAAAGGGATCGTAGAGGTAGGGAATAATAAGTCCGATGGAGCCGCTGCGCTGGCCGCGAAACGCACGCGCCAGCACATTGGGACGATACTTCAACTGTTCGATCGCGGTTTGTACTCGTCGCGTCGTTTCAGCCGAAACCGGAACCGTACCGCTCAACACGCGAGAAACCGTCATGGTCCCCACGCCGGCTAACCGGGCGACGTCACTCATCGTCGGCTTCCGCTGCACCAAGGGCGCTGCGAGCCGCTGTTTCGTCCTGCTCGCAGATGGTTTCGCCGTGCGTCTTGCCAAATCGATCTCTCCCAAGTCAGCTAACGTTACATGTTCAACTGCGCTTCGGGCGGCTTGGCTTCTCCGCGGGTGGTGGACTGGTTGACTCGCGAATGATCAACTCCGGCAGCACCGACCGGACGCGCGGGATAGCAGCCTCTCCGCGAACTCGTTCTAAGAGAATCTGCGCAGCGATCTTGCCCATCTGATGCAGCGGCTGGCGGATGGTCGTGATGCTGGGGTTGTGGAACGCCGCGCTCTGGATGTCGTCGAAGCCCACCACGGAGATGTCTTCGGGAACACGCAATCCATTGTCCCGTATCGCCCGGATCGCGCCGATCGCTGCAAAATCGTCATAGCAGACCATGGCGGTAAATTGGGTCGTGCGATTGAGCAATTCGCGTGTCGGCTCAAAGCCTAGTTCGGGCGTGGAGACCATGAGTTTCAACTGCACGGTTAGCTCTGGCCGTATCGCGATGCCAAGATCTCTTGCCACATTCTGCAGGCACTCCCAGCGCTCATCGGCGTCGGAGCTGTGACTGCCGCCACGCATAAAAGCGATTCGCCGGTGGCCGAGTTGAAACAGATGCCGCAATGTGAGTTCCGCTGCCCGCCGTTGATCCAATACCACATTCGTGATTCCCGGGATCTGCTGATGGCCCGCGACTGCAACCGCAGGCAACTTGAAGCGATGCTGCAGCACGGTATCGATCAGAATGAAGCCCTCAACCGAACGTTCCATCAGCAGGCGCGGATACTCTTCTATCAGGTCAGGCTTGCGCCGATGGCTCGCAGTCAGGTAAAAGTAGCCCTCCTCGATGAGAGATTCCTCCACACCCGTGAGCACTTGTGAGGAATAGCCGTCGCTCAGCTCTGGGACCAGCACGCCAATGGAGTACGTCTGCCTCTTGCGCAACGACCTCGCATAGAAGCTGGGCCGGTAATCGAATTTGGCAGCCGCCGCCCTCACCCGGTCCCGCGTCTCTTGCGGGATCGCACGCACTCCTGGAGCGTCGTTCAGCACCAGGGAGATGGTGGCCGGCGACAGATCCAGGTACTCGCCCAGAATCCGCAGACTGACGGGCTGCCCCGGTACCGGCTCCCGCTTCTTTTTCGATCTTTTCGCCATTTCCTCTTGTTGTAACATGCCGGTGCCATTTTTGCGCGGTCCGACGACGAGCTAAATTGCTCGTACGGCTGCCTTTTCGGGCTCCATTTCGCGCACATCGAGATGGTCATACCAGGAGAACTTGAGGATGACTGACGTTGCTAGGATCACCGCCAAAGTGATTGCGGCCCGCCGGAATTCCCAGATCACGACATACATGGGAAGCACAACGAGAGAAATCTGCCACACGATGCCGACGACGATGTTGAACATGTCGCGGAAAAAGTCGTTGTTCCTTTGGAAGTCCGGGTCCTCGGCCACAACCATTTTGTGTACCGGGCCCCACAATCCCCACGGGCGCACGCGCCTGTAGAAGCCTTTCAGCACCTCTTCGTCCTCGGGCCTCGAAAGCAGCGTGCCGAGGAGACAGCCGGCGAGGGAGAGAACCAGCACCAGGGGAAAAACGATCGACACCTCTTCGTTGATGGAATAGGTGGAGAGCAGGTGGTGGACGAAGGGTTGGTTGTGAATCAGCCTGGTGGTGTTAGCGTCGATGACGCAGAAAATCGACGAGGCGATACCAGCCACCATGCCCCAGAAGTATCCGTAGCCGTTAAAGCGCCACCAGTACCACTTCAGAACATTCGACGCCATGTAGCCAGCCCAAAGGCCGCTGACGATCCACAGCACCACGCCGTTAACCGAATTGACATTCCAGCCGATGAGGATGCCGATGACCACGACGGCAAAAGAGCTGATGTAGCTGAGGCGAACGTAGGTTTTGGGAGATGCGTCGGGCCGAATGTAGCGCTTGTAAATGTCGTTGACGAAGTAGGGAGGCGCGGCGTTTACGGTGGCTGCAAAGTTGGCCATGAATGCGGCCAGCAAGCCGGAGATCAGGAAGCCCAGCAGACCCATGGGCACGAATCGCCCCAGCGCATAGGGCAGCACCAGCTCGAAATCCATGCCGGTTCCCATGGCGCGAATGTTCTGGCTGAAAAACACGGCAGCCAGGACCGCCAGTCCGGCGGTAAGAAAGTAGCGCGGGAAAGTGAGCACCACGTTGACCCAGGCGCTCATCATCGACGCCTCGCGCGGCGATTTAGCGGCAAGGATTCGTTGCATATCGTAGTTTGGCGCCGGGCCCGCGGCCGAGATGAGCACTCCTTTGAAGAAAAGCATCATCACCAGGAAGCCGAACAGCCCGTACCCATCCTGCGCGACTTTTGCGTCTGCGGCAGGGATAAGCTTCGACCAATCGAGGTTCAGATGCCAGCCGAAAAACACGTTATCCCAGCCTTTGGGGACCACCCGCAGCAGGGTTTGCGGCGCCACTTTGCTCATAGCGATGATGCCCACGGCGAAGGACGCAATCGACAAGATGCAGAACTGCACCACTTCCGTGATGACCACGCTGATCATGCCGCCCTTGACCACGTAGATAGCGGTGATAGAAATCAGGATCACAGCGTATTCGTTGGGCGTCAAATGCCAAGGAAGAAACGTGGCCGCGAACTTGCCGATGCCTTTGAACCCGTAGCTGAAGAACCCGATGATGCTGACAAACGCATAGATCACGACAATCAAATGCGACAACTGCGCGCCTCGGCCGGTGCCGAAACGCGTCTTGATCCATTCCGCGCCCGTCATCACATTCGAACGTCTGAGCCATGCCGACAGATAGACCATCAGGAAGACCTGGTTGAAGGTCGGCCAGAGCCAGGGAATCCACACGCTCTTCAGGCCGTAGACGAACATCCAGTAGACCAGCAACATGCTACCGCTGATATCGAACATTCCCGATGCATTCGAGAGACCCAGCACATACCACGGCAGTTTGTTGCCGCCGAGAAAATAGGCCGCCATGTCGCGCGAAGCATGGTGGGAGACCCAGTAGCCTACCAGCACGGTGCCGGCCAAGTACGCCAGGATAATGACAATATCCAAAACTTGAAGATGCATTGACGTTCCCGAATTTCCTTCGTCAATTCCTTACTGCTCTGCTGAGGCCCTTTACCGCTCTTCTGCCGACTTTTTGGCTCCCCGAGTGCGGCTCGGCCCAGTTCCTAACGCAATTGCCCCGCCAACAGGAAAACCAGCGATGCCTGCCAATTGATCGCGATCTCATTGCTGGCATACGAGTCCGTTTCATCGGCGTAGACCCTGGCCGGAGGCAGATCCTTCGGCAACGCGGCCAGGACTGAATCCTGCCTGCCAGCATTGGGTCCTCCCGCCAGGAGCCCGGGCCACGGTCCCTGCTTGCTCGCGGCGCTTGGACGGTGATGCGGATGCTGCACCGAGTGCTCGCCGGCCTGCGTGACCCAGCTTTGCGAGAATGTGTTCCGCCCCAGTAGATAGTGAAGATTGTCCTGCGCGGCATTCACAAACGCAGCATTCGGAGCGATCGCATCGGCGATGAGCAGGTCCATTCCGTACTGCGCTGCAATTCCATTCGAACCCCACACATAATCCTTGCCCTGAAGGCTCACATGGTAAGGATTGGCTGAGGTTTCATTCACAATGGCGCGCGCTGCAGCCAGCATGCGATCACGGATCGCGGCTTGCGCCTTCGCGTCTGCATCCTTGCGCCTCGAGAGCGCGTAACTGCGCAACGCCATCGGGCCCAGAGATTTCCAATTTTCCGCGGGCGGCGAATCAAGGGTGGGAAGGTAGTCGGCATAGTGAGCCAGGAAAAATTGTTGGTACTCGGCCTCGCCTGTCGTTCGCCAAAGCTCTGCTGCCGCCCATAGCCGCTCGTCCGAGCAGTTGGAGTCACCGTACTCCCCGGTCGTTACGCCGGGCGGATTCCTGAACGTAACGTTCGGGTATTGCTCCGTCCAATTCCAGGCCCTTCGCGCGGCATCCAAGGCCCGCGCGGCAAACTTTGCGTCGAACGGCTTGTACACGCGCGCGGCAATCGCTGCCACCGCCGCCAGATCAGCCGTCGCGCAAGTGCTTTTGTAGGGCGCCGAGCCAGTCCCAATTACTTCACTCGGCAGCGTGTCTTTATCGGGTGCGATGAATCCGGGAAAACGCTCACTGGTCTGCTTGTGCCAGGCGCCACCGTCCGCATCCTGCATCTTCAGCATCCACTCCAGGTTCCAGCGCGCCTCCTTCAGAATGTCAGGCGTGCCGTTCCCGGTTTCAGGAATCCGGAGCCGAATTTGCTTGAGTCTTGGCCCGTACATCTCCCAGGCCCAAAGCAGCGTGCCAGTCGCCACTCCCGAGTTGACCATGTAACGGCCGTAATCACCTGCGTCGTGCCAGCCACCGATGTTGTCTCGTGGCCCTCGTTGGCCAGAACTGGGATGAAACTCACCGTGCAGATGACAGGCGGGGTGGGAGTAGCCCGGAAACTCTGGCCCCAGGTCCACGGCTGTTCCGCACCGTTGCCCGTAAAAGCCGCGCATTGCCAGGAAATAGGTGTGCTCGAAGACATTCCCGCCCACTGTAAAGGTCCAGCTCTTTCCCACTCCGGGAACCTCAAGAAAGAATCTTCCTTCGCGGCGGAGCCCGGAAAAATCCGCCGCCTCGACCGTGTCTCCGGTGGCAGGATCGAGCCTGGCCGGCTCAAGCAGTCCGTGAAAAGCGACTCTGCCATCGTCAACATCTCTGATATCAAACGTTTTAGCTGGCGCGCTCACCAGCGCGATCTTGGGGCCATTCACGGGGTACCCAACCTGGTCCACCTTGAAAGCCGTTGTCGGAACCCCGGCTCCGCAAGCCAGAATGCCCGCCATGAAAGCAAATCCCGCAACACAGGCCCGCCACAGCCACGGCCGACTCGTGAAAGAGCTTCGTAGATTCCGGATCACTCGATCTGCCCTGTCTGTACGTGCCATATCTGCGTTTTCGCTTCGCGTCGGAGCCAGTGCTTGATGGAAAGACGGATCAGTCTCTCACAATCCCCGGAACCGGGCAACGGCACTTTTCGCGCCGCCACCCATAGACCCGAAATAATCTTGTTTCGCTTCCTTGACTTCTAGTATAATCGCGGTTCGCTTTCAAAAAGCAACCAATTGGCTCTGCAAAAACGTTTCAGCGCGTATTCTTTCGAAAGCGCTGTTGATTTCGCCCCGGATATGGAAGAGGAAACTGGCCATGAAGTTCGGGTATTTCGACGATCGCAATCGCGAGTATGTGATCACCCGGCCCGATACTCCTTTGCCGTGGATCAACTACCTCGGTTGTCAGGAATATTTCGGCATCGTCTCCAATACCGCCGGTGGCTATTCGTTTTATCGCGATGCCCGCCTGCGCCGCCTCACTCGCTACCGCTACAACAACGTGCCTCTCGATTGCGGCGGCCGATACATTTACTTGCGAGATCGTGAATCGGGGCAGTTCTGGTCGCCTTCGTGGCAGCCAACCCGTCACTCCGCCGAAGGCTACTCCTGCCGTCACGGACTGGGCTACACCATCATCGGTTCAACATTTGCCGATATCGCAGCGCACACCCGGTATTTTGTGCCGCTCGACGAGAATCTTGAAATCTGGCAGCTCACGATCACCAACCGGCGGGCGGCTCGCGCGCAAATCTCCGTTTTCGCGTGCGTGGAATTCTGCCTTTGGGACGCACAGGACGATGCAACCAACTTCCAGCGCAATTTGAACATTGGCGAAGTCGAGGTTGCTGGCGGCGTGATCTATCACAAGACGGAGTACCGCGAGCGCCGCAACCACTTCGCGTACTTCGCATGCTCGGATCCTGTCGCATTCGACACGCAGCGCGATGCGTTTCTTGGCCCGTACTCTGCCTGGGATAAGCCTGCTGCAGTGGCATCCGGACAATTGACCAACTCCATCGCCCACGGCTGGGCACCCATTGGAGCTCACCAGATCAATCTGGACCTGGATCCAGGCGAAACGCGGCAGATCATTTTCCTTCTCGGCTACCGGGAAAACCCCGCAGACCGAAAGTTTGATCCTCCCGGCTCGCAGATCATTAACAAGTGCCGCGTCAGGTCGGTGATCGCAAAGTATCTCGACGCCAATGAAGCCGCCGCTGCCTTTGCCCGCCTCCACGCATACTGGGACAGGCTCCTGAACATTTTTCAGGTCGACACTCCCGACATCCATACCAACCGCATGGTGAACATCTGGAACGCGTACCAATGCATGGCCACATTCAACATTTCGCGTTCCGCCTCGCTCTTTGAATCGGGCATCGGCCGAGGCCTCGGCTTCCGCGACTCCAACCAGGACCTCCTCGGTTTTGTGCACATGGCGCCTGCGCGCGCCCGTCAGCGCATTCTCGACCTGGCCGCCACCCAACTCGAAACCGGCGGTGCCTATCATCAATACCAGCCGCTCACCAAGCGCGGGAACAACGACATTGGCAGCGGATTCAATGACGACCCGCATTGGCTTATCCTCGGCGTCGCGGCGTATCTGAAGGAGACTGGCGACTGGAGCATCCTCGACGAGATGGCGCCATTTGACAATCAGCCGGGAACGGAAGCGACGCTCTACGACCATTTGCATCGCAGCCTCCGCTACACGCTGGAGCGCCTCGGGCCTCATGGGCTGCCATTGATCGGCCGCGCTGACTGGAATGATTGCCTTAATCTCAACTGCTTCTCTGAGACGCCCGGCATGTCGTTCCAGACCACGACCAATCAGGACGGCAAAGTGGCCGAATCGGTCTTCATTGCGGGCCTTTTTGTCCACGCTTCACGCGAGCTGGCTGCCATCGCTAGTCGCCATTGTCACAAAGCGGACGCATCCTGTTTTCTTTCTGCAGCCGAGAGAATGGAGCAGACGATCAAGAAGCACGGATGGGACGGCGAATGGTTTTTGCGCGCATACGACAGCTTTGGCGCCAAGGTCGGCTCGAAGGAGTGTGAAGAGGGAAAGATCTTCATCGAATCGAACGGCTTTTGTGTATTGGCAGGAATCGGCCTCGATGACGGAAAAGCCGCCAGCGCCCTTGCCGCGACGCGCAAGCACCTGGCCACAAAACACGGCATCGTCGTGCATCAGCCGGCCTACTCGCGTTACTACCTCCATCTGGGCGAGATCTCGTCGTACCCGCCCGGATATAAGGAGAACGCAGGTGTCTTCTGTCACGTAAATCCCTGGATCATGATCGCGGAGACGCGGCTGGGCCATGGGGACGAGGCTCACGATTACTACCTCCGCATCAATCCCTCGGCGCGCGAAGAGATCGGCGAGGTGCATCGCTGCGAACCATATGTTTATGCGCAGATGATTGCCGGCAAGGATGCTCCGACATTCGGCGAAGCCAAGAATTCATGGCTTACCGGCACGGCGGCGTGGAATTATTACGCCATCGCGCAGTGGATTCTTGGAATCCGCGCCACCTATGACGGACTCGAGATCGCCCCCGTGATTCCCAAAACGTGGCCCGGATTCACTGCAACGCGAATCTTCCGCGATGTGGTTTACAGGATCGACATCGAGCGCAGGGGCAAGGGCAATCACATTGAATTGACTGTCGACGGCGCACCGATTGACGGCAGCATAGTGTCCGCTCCCTTGGATGGCCGGAAGGAAGTTTCCATCGCGGGCATCCTGAGCTAGAGCCACCGACATCCCCCTTCGAGTCGAGGAACGACCTTGTATCTTGCCAATGAGTCGCGCTACAACACCATGCAGTACCACCGGTGCGGGCGCTGGGGCATTCGCCTGCCTGCCGTCTCGCTCGGTCTCTGGCACAACTTTGGCGGGGTTGACGCCTTCGAAAACTGCCGGGCTATGGTGCGCCGCGCCTTCGATCTGGGAATTACCCACTTCGATCTGGCGAATAACTACGGCCCTCCGCCGGGAAGTGCGGAGAACAACTTCGGCGAAATTCTTCGTCTGGACCTCAAGCCCTATCGCGACGAACTCGTCATCAGCACAAAAGCCGGCTGGGACATGTGGCCCGGACCCTACGGCAGCTGGGGATCGCGAAAATACCTGCTGGCCAGCCTCGACCAAAGCCTGAAGCGCATGGGCCTCGAGTACGTCGATATCTTTTATTCGCATCGTCCTGATCCTGACACGCCGGTTGAGGAAACCATGGGCGCGCTCGATCAGGCCGTCCGATCCGGCAAGGCTCTTTATGCCGGCATCTCCAGTTACAACCCGGAACAGGCCGCCGCAGCCGTTAGAATCCTGCGCTCCCTGGGCACACCCTGTCTCATTCATCAGCCCAAATACTCGATGTTCGAGCGCACTGTCGAAAACGGCCTGCTCGATGTGTTGGCCAAGGAAGGCGTGGGGGCCATCGCCTTTTGCCCACTTGCGCAAGGCCTGCTCACTGACCGCTATCTCAACGGCATTCCCGCCGATGCGCGCGCATCCAAGCCGCACGGATTCCTCAAGAAGCAGGATATTGACGATCAATGCCTCGCCAAAGTGCGAGCCTTGAACACGCTCGCTCACGATCGCGGGCAGACTCTGGCGCAAATGGCCCTGGCCTGGGTTCTGCGCGACACCCGCATCACATCAGCGCTCATCGGCGCCAGCCGCGTCGAGCAGATTGCCCAGAATGCCGCGTGCCTTGCCAACCCCGCCTTCTCACCAGAGGAGCTGGCAAAGATTGACACGATTCTGAGCGATCCAGCCTGAACCGCGCACCCTGCTGACGATTTGGCCCGACAGCATAACGCCATCGCTTAAAACCGATACAATTCCAGCGGACCCCTTGTGCATCAGGAGGCGCCACATGAAAGCGCTGGTGAAAAGCAAGGCTGCACCCGGCCTTTGGCTGGAAGAGATTCCCGAGCCCGAGATCGGCATCAATGACGTGCTGATTCGCGTGCGCTATACGGGCATCTGTGGCACCGATGTGCACATTTACGAGTGGGACGACTGGGCGCAGAAGACAATTCATGTGCCAATGACCATCGGCCATGAGTTTGTTGGCAAAATCGTCGCCGTCGGATCCAATGTCAACGACTTTTACCCCGGAGACATCGTGAGCGGCGAGGGGCACGTGGTGTGTGGTCGCTGCCGCAACTGCCTGGCGGGCAGGCGCCATCTCTGTGCCTCTGCCAAGGGTGTCGGCGTCAACCGTCCAGGGGCCTTTGCCGAATTGATTTCGTTACCGATGACCAATATCTGGAGGCACAATCCTGGCATCAACCAGGAAGTTGCCGCCATCTTCGATCCATTTGGCAACGCTGTGCACACAGCTCTCTCCTTTCCTGTGCTGGGAGAGGACGTTCTGATCACCGGCGCCGGACCGATCGGCATCATGGCCATCCCCGTGGTGCAGCACGCAGGGGCGCGGCATGTCGTGGTCACCGACCTCAATCCCTTCCGGTTGGAGTTGGCGAGGAAGATGGGCGCGACGCTTGCCATCAATCCAAACGAGACCCGACTGGCCGATGTGCAAAAGCAGCTAGGCATGGCCGAGGGCTTCGACGTGGGTCTGGAGATGTCCGGCAATCCGCAGGCTTTGCGCGACATGATCGCCAGCATGAGCCACGGCGGAAAGATCGCTGTTCTCGGTATTCCCGCCAAAGAAGCGGTGATCGATCTCCGGCAAATCATCTTCAGCATGCTGACCGTGAAAGGTATCTACGGCCGAGAGATGTACGAAACTTGGTACATGATGTCGGTCATGCTCGAGACCGGCCTAGATATCTCGCCCGTGATCACGCATCGCTTTTCCTACAAGGACTTTCAAAAAGGCTTCGACGCAATGATCTCCGGCAACGCCGGAAAAGTGGTGCTGGACTGGACGAGCCTGGGGTGAATCTTCTGAGCCCGCAGCAGGAGGGGGCCCACAAAGGCCGGACTCTTCGGAATCTGCGGACGCCTTATCTATTCTTTCACGGCCGGAGCGGTCTGAAGAAGGCCTGCATATCGGCGGCCAAAAGCTCGGGTTGTTCCGCGGCCGCAAAGTGGCCGCCCTTCGGCATCTCGGTCCAACGCTGCACGTTATAACCGCGCTCGACCCACTTTCGTGGCGGGAATATGATCTCTTTCGGAAAATGAGCCATGGCGCACGGAACGTGAACAAAGTCTTCGGCGCTGAAGCGGAGCGGAGAGATTCTTCCCTCGTGATACAAGCGGAAAGATGACGAAATGCTCTGTGTCATCCAGTAAAGAGTGATGTTCGCAAGCAGCTCGTCGCGCGTGAAACTCCGGTAGACGTCCCCTTCGCAGTCGGACCACTCGCGGAATTTCTCTACGACCCATGCGGCAAGGCCGGCAGGCGAGTCGTTAAGCGCGTAGGCTGGCGTATGCGGGCGCGTCCCCTGGAGGTGCGCATAGGCGCCGTTTTCATCGAACCATGTTGCAGCCCTTGCGAGGAATTTCTCTTCGGTTGCTGTTGGCGTTTCGCCGGGAGGCAGATGGGGACGATAGGAACCAGGGATGTAATTCAGATGGATACCAGTAATCCGCTCGCTGTGGCGCAACCCCAGTGCCGTACTTACACCGGCCCCAAGATCGCCGCCTTGTGCAGCAAACTTTTCATACCCGAGAGCGCCCATCAGCTCTACCCAGATCTCCGCGACCCGAAAGAAGTTCATGCCGGGTTGGCTGGGCTTGTCGGAGTAGCCGAAACCCGGAAGTGACGGAATGACGACATCGAACGAGTCAGCCGCATCGCGCCCATGGGCCGCAGGATCGGTCAGGAGAGGCAGAATCTTGAGCATCTCCAGAAATGACCCGGGCCAGCCGTGCGTGAGAATCAGCGGCATCGGAGAAGGACCCTTGCCTTTTGCGTGAATAAAGTGGATGCGCCCTTCCGTGGCCTGGTAACCGTAGTGATTGAGAGTTGCAAAACGGTCGAGTTGCGATTTCCAGTCAAAACTGTCCACCCAGTAGTGGCAAAGATCGATTAGGAAGTCGCGATCCACGCCCAGCGACGAGCCGGCGCCAGCGACGGTTTCCGGCCATCGCGTTTCTCGCAGGCGACGGCGCAGATCCTCTACTGCGTGTTGCGAGAATGGCGGAAGAAACGGCTCAATCATATGGAAATCGTATACGGTATCTTGTACCCGGTTGCAACTCCCTCAGACAGCCAGACGGGGCATTCATAATTGATTTGAATATGAAACAGCCACTGTTTTCTCTGTGTCGTGGAAACGATGCCGCGCAAGGATGATATGCTGATCGATCCATTACCACAACCATCCGGCCCAACGGCAGTTCGCGATTAGCCAGCAGCGCGAAACCGCGTTCGGTGAGTCTTCTAACCGATTGACCCCCGCGGCACGCTGAAGGTTGCGGCCCGCGCCGCGTTCCACGACAATTCTTGACACTTGGTCGAAGATTGCGTGAGTCGGGCGAAAAGAAAAAGCGCATATCCACAAAAGCCAGAAAGGCGTTTAAATTAGGAGGCATGAAAACGGCAGGACCGGGGGGATCCAATGACAAAGAGCTGCATAGATACAGGAGGGGTTCAATGAATATTCGAGTTGCAGCATTCGTTGCAGCGATATTGTCGATCGGATTTGTTGCCCCAGCTGGAGCACAGCAGGCTGAGCCAAGCGTGCCGGACCAGTTGAAAGTGACCATCAACACTGATCAGGCAGCGCCACCGGTCTCGAAGTACTTGTTCGGCAGCTTCATCGAGCACATTGGACCGCTGATTTATCGAAGTCTTTGGTCTGAGATGCTCGATGACCGAAAGTTTTACTTCCCCATCAATTCGCAGGTGGAGGAGGCTCCGGCGCGCCCCGGTGGCGGCGGAGGGCGGGGAATGCCGCTGCGCAAGTGGCGACCGGTCGGGCCTGACGACGTCGTTACGATGGACAAAGACCATCCGTTCGTCGGCGGCCAGAGCCCGCGTATCGCGCTCGACTCATCGACCGCGCACGGCATCAGTCAGCCGGGCCTTGCCCTGGTCAACGGAACGAAGTATACGGGCCGCATTTATCTGCGCGGCACACCCGGCACCAGGGTGAAGGTTTCGCTGATCTGGGGCGATGGCGCGAACGACCGGCAGACGGTCACGATCGGTGAGATCACGGGCGAGTACAAGAAGTTTCCGCTCAGCTTCACTTCCGGCGCCGACACCAATGCCGGCGCTTTCGAAATTGCCGGGACAGGCAATGGAAATTTCCATATTGGTGCCGCGTCGCTGATGCCGGCAGACAACATCGACGGATTCCGGCCCGACACGATTGCGCTGCTGAAAAAGCTTCACTCCGGCATGTGGCGGCTGCCCGGCGGCAACTTCCTGTCTAACTGGGATTGGCACC
Source organism: uncultured Acidobacteriaceae bacterium (assembly GCA_963751285.1). Classification (GTDB taxonomy): domain Bacteria; phylum Acidobacteriota; class Terriglobia; order Terriglobales; family Acidobacteriaceae; genus Telmatobacter. The sequence continues at coordinate 311,605 of CAVVUE010000037.1, forward strand.
AGGCCATCGGCGATATCGACAAGCGGCCGCCCATGTTTGATCACGCATGGAATGCGATGCAGGTGAACGACGTGGGCATGGACGAGTTCATGACCTTCTGCAAATTGATCGATGTCGATCCGTATGTCACCGTAAACGCCGGACTCGGCGATGCGAACTCGGCAGCTGAAGAGGTGGAGTACCTGAACGGCCCGGCAAGCTCCTATTGGGGCGCAAAGCGCGCGAAGAACGGCCATCCGGAACCCTACCACATCAAGTACTGGAACATCGGCAACGAGCCCTGGGGAACCTTCCAGATTGGCTACACCGATTTGAAGTACTACGTTATCAAGAACAATGACTTTGCCGCGGCGATGCGGGACGTGGACGCATCGATCGCGCTGATTGGTTCGGCAAAGATGATGGAGTCATCCTGGCTGAAAGGCGAGGACCGCGCGAAATACGTCGACAACCTGGGACCAATGTATGGATCGGATGACGACTGGACCGGCGGCCTTCTCAAAAACAGCTGGGGAACCTTCTCCGGCATCGCGCAGCACTGGTACGAGGGACCGGGCCGGCACTTCAACCTCGAGAAGGCCAAGGCGCTGGCACCCGATGCTCCTGCGACGGGCGCGTACGACACATATGAACCGACAACACTGGAGTTTGCTCGCTACGCCGGCGATGTGGTTCTGCGTCACGCAGAAGAGTGGGAGGGATACCAGCAGCGTTTCCCTGAGATGATCCCGCATAAGATCTTCATGTCGATCGATGAGTACGCTTATGGCGGTCCAGGCGGAGGTGGCAGAGGCGGCCCGAATCTGAAATCTGCGCTGGCGTACGGGATGCTGCTCGATGAGATGATGCGGCATTCCGATTTCATCACGATGGGGGCACACACCATGGGCACGTCATCGCTCGACATCACGCCAACCAGCTCAGTCATCAATGCCGTCGGACTGGTCTACGAGATGTACGGAGAGCATTTCCCGGGAACGATCCCGGTTGCGGTCGCCGGCAATTCGCCGCAACCGCCAACCGACAGCGCCAAATACGGAGATGAGCCAAAGGTCAGCTCCGGCAGCCCGACTTATCCTCTGGATGTGTTTGCAGCGCTCACGCCGGACCACAAGTATCTGAATGTGGCCGTCGTGAACGCGACGGATTCGGAGCAGAAGTTCGACATAAGCGTGGCCGGTGCGCAGATCGCGGGACCGTCGACGCTCTGGCAGTTGAGCGGAAGCAGCCTGGATGCAATGGACCGCGTTGGCCAGCCGGCTCAGGTCGAGATCAAGGAGATTCCGATGAGCAACACGTCGGGTTCGATCTCGGTCGCGCCCATCAGCGTGAATATCTACCGGTTCCAGGTTGCGCAGTAAGCTCGGTGACGAACTGTGTCCAAGCCAACTTGCCGCCGGTATGAAACGATTAAGTAGAAACGATAAGAACAAATCATGATGCGACTGAGATTTCTTTGCACGCTTCCGGTTCTGGCTCTGCTGGCGCTCGCCAATGTCAGGCCGAGCATGGCGCAGGTCCAGACCGAGGTGCCTGCGGTGGTTCCTGGAGCAAAGTCTGTCACCGTGGAGCACATCAAGATTCATGGCAAATCGCTGGAAGGCAATCTGGAGGGTGACGCTGTAGACCGCGATGTGATCGTGTTCCTGCCGCCCAGTTACGCAACGGCGAAGCATCGCCGATATCCCGTGGTGTACGCGCTGCATGGTTATTCAATCGGGGCGGAGCAATGGACCCATGAGATTCATGTACCGCAGACGATAGAGGGTGCATTCGCTCTGGGCTCCAGGGAATTGATCGTCGTGCTTCCCGATGCGAAGACGGTGCACAACGGTTCGATGTATTCGAGTTCCGTCACGACGGGAGACTTTGAGCGATTCATTTCCCACGATGTGGTTGACTACATCGACGCTCATTACCGGACGCTTCCCAACAGATTGAGTCGCGGCCTGGTTGGCCACTCTATGGGAGGATATGGCGCAAGCCAGATCGGCATGAAGCATCCTGATGTGTTCGGCGCGCTCTACATCATGAGTCCGTGCTGTATGTCCGCACGGCAATTTGGCGACGGAAACCGGACGCCTGGGAGCGCCAACGGTCCAAACGGCGCAAACATGGATTCTGAAAAGGCTCTCGAATCCGTAAAGACGCCTGAAGATTCGGCAAAGCTTCCCTTCGGTCTCCGCGCCATGCTTGCATCGGCCGCGGCATGGTCACCCGACCCAAAGAACCCGCCGCTCTACCTTGACCTTCCGTTTAAGGACGGTGTCGTCCAGCCTGACATCGTCGCAGAGTGGGCTGCCAACGCGCCATTGGCCTTCATAGACCAGTACATCGACAATTTGCGCGAATACCGCGCCGTAGGGATCGACGTTGGCGACCAGGATGGTTTACGCTTCGATACGATCAAATTGCACAATATTCTCGATGAATACGGAATTGCGAGCAGCTTTGAAATCTATCACGGCACGCACACGAGCGCTGTCGCAGATCGCTTTCAGAACCACGTGATACCGTTCTTCAGCAAGAATCTTTGTTTCCAGTCCAACTGCCAGTAGCCCTTCCGGGGGTTCTGGTTTAAATATTGATAGGCGTTGGAAAATCGGGTCGCCTGGAGGAGCATTGTGAAATCTTTCGTAAAACGATTGAACGCGGGTATGGCCACATGGACGGGCATCGTCCTGCTGGGCGCCAGTTTGCCGTGCGCATTAGCGCAGGATGCGGCGAACCCGCCGTATCTGAACCCGGACTTGCCGGCACAAATGCGGGCCCAGGACCTGGTAAGCCACATGACCCTGGACGAAAAGGCTTCGCAATTGGTGAACGATGCCCGCGCCATTCCACGGCTGAAGGTCCCGGCCTACAACTGGTG
>CAVVUE010000038.1:0-13166 GCA_963751285.1 uncultured Acidobacteriaceae bacterium
TCCAACCGCTAGGGTAACGATGATTGCATCGGCCTAATTGCATCAGGCGACGGCTAATTTTTGGTCGAGAGAACCGACCTCGGGTATAGGCTCGGACTCGCTCAGACAACGGTTTTCCGCAGCCACAATCGTTTGGCCGCGAAACTTCGTATTCACTCCGGGTTCGATCTTATGGTCGTCATCGTGTCCCCGCTGAGAGGGTGTTCGTGGCTAAGATCCCAATGCATATAAAGGATGCAGAGCGCAAGCAGGGACAAGAAGAGTAGAGCAACGCTCATCCGTTCGCGCGAAGTCCACCGTATCTGACGGAGCCGCCGCTTGCTGCCTCGATCGAAGTTGATGACACGCATGGAGCCTCCGGATTGGCCAGTTGGGGAGATTCCGAATGAAATCGCCTTATCTGGCCCTCGGGGATTGCTTACCCAATCAGAAGTTCAGCGTGATCTTCGCGGTCAGTGCCCGCGGAGTCACGTAGTGTGTTCCGCTGAATGTCGACAGGAAGTTATAGAGCGCGTACTTGTTGGTGACGTTGATGGCTGTGAAGTCGAGGTTCGTCTTGTAGTGCTCCTTGTTGAAGATGTTGTTTTTGCCGACTGTGACATCGAAGAGGCTGCGCGGCGCGATGCGTTGGGGGTTGTGGTCGTTGTCGCCTTGGTTTGGCGCAGGAACGTTGATGAGGTTCGAGCTGAACTCGTTGGCCGGGCAGACTGTAGGCAACGGGGTGGTCGGCGTGGCCTTCACTCCATTGCACGTGAATCCTGCCTGGAATTCTTCGTCCGCAGTCAAGGGAAGGGGCACATTGTTGGTGGCCGGGCTGGGCGGGGCGACGTTGTCGACCATGGCGATGGCGGGGGTTACGCCGTCAGGCAAGGTGGTGGTGCTGTTGCCACAAGGGCTGTTGGCGATTGGATTGTATGGATCTGTGGCGCCATAGCAAGGGGTGGAACCCGCCACCAAGCCCGAGTCGAAGCGCCAGTTAAAGCCGCCCCAAAGATCGTTATACCAACTGCCATCGTGGGAGAACGTGTACTGAAGGTGCGTGGTTTCGTTGAACTTCTCGTCGTGGTCGATGCGGAAGGGAAGGGGGGCTTGGCCTGCGGCGACGCCGCTGGTGGCTCCGGCGCCGGCCACTTGTGGCGGGAAGAAGCGTGCAGCCACCGAAGAGGTGACGAGATAAGCGCTGAAGTGGTGGAAATCCGGAACTTCCGCATCCAGCGCATAGCCCGGAATCTTGGAGTTGTGCCAGTCGACAGGGAAGGTAATGGGTGTATTGCCAAGGATGCTGAAGTCAAAGCCGTTGTGGGTGTACTTCCAGATGTATTCGCCGCTGACCACAACGTTCTTGCCGACCGCCTGCTGGAATCCGGCATGGAACTCGTTGCGGAATCCTGGCTGCATGGTTCCGGAAACGCCGGGGTTGCAGCTAAGGAGCGGATTGAGAACCGTATCAGAGCAGCCGGTGCTGGAGAGTACTAGGTTTTCATTGAAGGGCGTTTCCAACGTGCGTGCATAGGAGACACGCAAGACGGTGGCAGACGGCTTGACGTTGTAGGCAATGCCCACGCGCGGCTCGGGTTGCTTCGTCGTGACAAGGCCGTTGTAAATGTCGCCACGCATTCCCAAGTTAAAGTCCCAGTTGCCGGCCTTGATTTCATCTTCAAGGTAGAGGGCGATCTGCTTTATGTCGGTGTGGCCAAAGAACAGATAGTCACTCCCGCCGCGGGTCAGGTCGTAAGGGCCAAAGGTTGAAAGGTAATTCGGGTTCGCATTCGGGCCGCTTGCGCCACCGTTGGGGCATTGGGACTGGTCAACGTAGCCGGGAAGCGGGTTTCCGTCCGCGTCGACGCAAGGAGCGCTGAGGGGGTAAGTGGGATCGACGATGCCCAGACTGTCGTGCTCGCGCAAGAACGTCTGCTCGTAGACGGCGCCGGCCTTGATGTTGTGATGTCCCTTCACATAGGTGATGTCGGAGTGCACTCCGGCATTGGTCAACGTGCGGTTCTGCGCGATAGAAGAGGTTTGTAACGTGGCCGGGCCGAGATCAGCCAGCTGGTTGCCGCTGGGATAGTAGTTGTAATCGTCTCTGCGGACGTAGCCCCCGAAGTTGAGAACGGAGTTGTTGCTAATGACGTGCGTGTAAGTTGGAGAGATATTAAAGGTGCCGATCTTGGAATGCTGATCGGTATTGCCAACGTTGACAAAGGTTGGATTGGCGCTGGCTCCTCCGCCGATTCCCGTGCCGCCGTTCTCAACGTTCTGGATATTCAGGTTCTGGAAGGCGTTGGGTGTCTGGAACCAGGAGCGGCTGTAGTTGAAGTCGAGATGGACGGAGTCGGCCTGCGTGAAGCTGTAGTCCACGCGATCAAAAACGTTCTCCTCGTTTCCCTTGTCGTGGAAAACTGTGAACTCAGGCGGATCAAGAAAACGGCCGGTATTGAGGCCGTCGGCCTCGATGAAATTGCCCCAGCTCTTGCCGCCGTAAGAAAGATCGAAGCCCGCATTGGCAGATCCAAATGATCCATAGGAGGCGTAGATATCGCCCGCTGGCTTCGTAACGCCTTGCCCGGAACGAGTGGTAGCCACAATCACCAGGCTGGTCTTATCGCCATATTCAGCCGGCGGCGCGCCGCTGATGACCTCAATGGACTGGATGGAGTTGGAGGGAAGCTGGTTGGAGAAGATCTTGCTCTGCTGATCGGTGATCGGCTGGCCGTCAACGGAGAAGGAGTTGGAGGCGTGGTCGCCGAGACCGTGGAATAGGCCGTTGGAATCGGCAGCGACACCAGGGGTAGTGAGCGTGACCAGTGAGCTGAGAGTGGAGGATGCGCTTTCCAACGGCACCTTGTTGAACAGGTCGCGGTCCACATCGACGTGAAATGTGGGGTCGTCCTCAATCAGGTCGCCGGAGGACTCGACTGTGACTGTTTGACTGGCGCCAGCAATTTGCAGAACCAGCTTGAGGGTTGTTCCTACCGACGAGTTAATCTCCATATTCTGGCTCAAATTGGCAAACCCTTTGGCGGAGATGTCCAGCCGGTAGGGATTGAAGGGAACGTTTGTGATTGTGAACTGGCCGGTGCTGTCGGTGGCCGCGGTCCGTTCGAATCCGCTGAGCTCGTTCGAAAGGTGGACCGTTGCGTTGGGAACGACGGCGCCGGTCGGATCGCTGACGGTGCCGTGCACGGCGCCAGCGTTACCGCTCTGCGCCGGCGCGCACATCGCCGTAAAGAGCACTGCGACGAGGGGAAGGATTCTTAGAATTGCGCCACGAATGAATGGCATGGATTGTCTCCTGAACAATGGCTGAATGCTGTGAAAACAGGACGCGGAACGTACAACCGCGGAGGATTCAGTGCATTGATGGGGCATCGAACCGCTTCAATCAGCTTTTCTGAATGCGCCAAAGCATCGCCCGGATGACGGGGACGTTGGGCGATGCGACGACCTGGCTGAAGGCGGGACCGATGCTCTAGCAGGAGACAGGAGGGGGCCGAATGAAAAGCCCGAACTGGCGCTGGCGGGCAACGACTATAGGGTCGGCCTGCAGAGCGGGTGCGCCGAACCGAACGAACACAACCTCGGCGCAAGCAGCCGCAACGGGCACCAGCGTGTGCAACACAATGCACAATTGGCAATGATCGGCGTCGGATTGGTTGGCGTGAAGGTGCGCTACTTGGCCCACGGCCAGAAGCGCCAACAGGACAAGGCACACGCCCGCGACTACCAGCGTCAATTTCTGCCGGGAGCTGCTTTGAGCGCGGAAATGTGCCCGAAAAGCTGTCAACTGGGGAAGCCTCGCCATTCTCATTCTACAAGAGAATGCACTTATTTTGACGCCGAATCGAAGCGCAGGTTGGCCGAAACCGGTGGCTTTTGTAACAGGGCCTGCTCACAATATCAGAGACCCACGCGGCAGTGGCCGTCACGCAGAGCCTTAATGGTCCAGATTCCTAGTCGTAATTATCGCTAATTCGGTTGAAACACGAGCTCTGGTTGGTTAACCGCCAACCCGTACAGAACTCCGATTTCGCCATCCGCGGCCGGGTTGGAGATGGTGAAGTTGAGATTATCGAGGCGAAGATTCGTAAAACGTCAACACAGCCGACAACCGTTGACAACGGGGAAACACCGGTCCTGCGGAGGTAGGCATTTGTGTATTCTTCGTCAGTCGCGGCCAATCTTTGAAGATTCTCTTGCCTTCCGCGCCGTGGCACGGTAAAACATTGTCGTCCTCGGACAGGCATCAAACCCCACACTCGCATCAGGCCAGGCCGAGAACAGGGCTGAGATCACCCAAACCCTGTAAGCCAAATAAACTCATCACACCTGAACCCGGAGAATGGAGAAAAACCGTGCGCAGAATCCTTTGTACTGTGACGATGAGCGTCTTCCTCGGCGCGATGCCCTGGACCAGCAAGGCCGCGACCCCAACCTTCACGCACCTCTACGTCTTCGGCGACAGTTACTGCGATATCGGCAACGATTTCATAGCCGCCGGCGGCGCCGAGCCTGCCGCCCCATACTATGCGGGCCGCTTCTCCAACGGTCCCATCTGGGTCGACCACGTCGCCGGATTTCTGAAACTTGGCGCGCTCAAGCCTTCTCTGGCCGGCGGAACGGATTTCGCATTTGGCGGCGCTGAGGTCACTGCGCCGGTAATCACTCCGCAAGGCACAATTCCCAGCGTACCCCAGCAAGTCGCGCTCTATCTCCAGTCCGTCGACGGCAAAGCCGATCCCAACGCGCTCTACATCATCGAAGGAGGCGGCAACGACATTCTGAACGCCGTGTCTCGCTCGCCCCAGCAGTTGGGTTTTGAAATTGCGCTTGGAATCTCCGAAAGTGAGCTGTTGCTCCGCCATGCCGGCGCCCGCCACTTTCTCATTCCCAATTTGTTCAACGTCGGTTTACTCCCCGCTGCTGCCGGCAATTCCACCTTTGCCACTGCAGCCACAAATGCCACCAATCAATCGCTCAACGATCTGCTGGCTCTGGAAAGCTTTCTCGAAGGCATTCACATCGTCCGCCTCGATGTCTTCAGCCTGGAAAGCGCAGTTGTAACCGACCCCACCCACTTCGGATTTACCAACATCACTACGCCCTGTACGAGCCTTCCTTCGGCCCTCAATCCTGCGCCACCCGTTTGCGCCGACCCGGATCACACTTTCTTTTGGGACATAGAACATCCTACCGAGTTTGGCCACGCCTTCTTTGCCGTCACCGTCGAGAACACCCTGGCAACGCTGGAATGGTGAATGCGCAATCTCCTGAGCGGCGAGCGGCAGATGCTCACACCCCTCGCCGCCCAACGAGGCGGCTCTGAACTGAGCTACGCGATCAAGGGCGGGTCACCGGCCACACGTACTTTACCCAACGGTAAAGTACGGTTGGCCGACAACCACAATCGTGGCTCCTTCGGCCGTACCATTAACTCATTTAGGCTTTGGCGGGCTCGATTAACGCCATTGCGGATGGAGCTAAAATCTCATCGTGATGCCGCACCCGTCGTGGAATGAGAGCTACGCCTCAGGACAGCTGCCTTGGGACACTGGGCAACCGGAGCCTCTGCTCGTCGAGTTCGTCAAATCGGGCGCGGTAACGCCATGCCCGGCGCTTGAGATCGGCGCAGGTACCGGTACGAACGCAATTTGGATGGCGGAACGCGGTTTCGACGTACTCGGAGTCGATATCTCGCCGCTCGCCGTCGAGAGTGCCCGCGCCAAGATGGAAGAACGCGCACTGCGCTGCCGCTTCGCTGCACGGGACTTTCTCGCCGCGCCTCTGCCCGACGGCCCATTCCAGTTCGTGTTCGACCGCGGTTGCTTCCACGTGTTCGATGAACAAGGCGAGAGACAGCGGTTCGCGGCACAAGTCGCTGCCGCACTGGCGCCGGACGGCCTGTGGCTGAGCTTGATCGGCAGCACTGAAGGTCCGCCGCGCGAAGCCGGTCCTCCGCGCCGCTCGGCACGCGAGGTCACCCTCGGCATCGAGCCTGCGCTCGAGATCGTCGAGTTGCGATCAGCCGAGTTCGGCGGCAGCAACGCAAAGGCGTGGCTCTGCCTGTCGCGCCAGCGCACGATGCCGGCGCAACCTTCCACGCGGCACGATTGAGACTCGGTGCGAAAGCGATGTGTTGCCGTTACAAGCAACAATCAAGCAGCACACTTTCCGGTTGGATCACCGGCAATCCGGAAGGAACTCCAAAATCGGGTTATGCATTATGAGAGGTCGCCCGTGCTTCGGCAGGAAGCAATGGGCGGCGAAGCCGACGGGGGCTTTGCCCCCGTACCCCCAGGATTTAGCGCTTTGTTGCCTCTCCCGATAGGGAGTTTCTGCGAGCAGATGGCGAAAAGGGGATGCCGTAGCATCCCCTTGAATCGGTCGAGGCCACTGAGTCGGCGCTCGGGTTGCTTCCCAGCATGGCCCTATCCTCCGCTCAGTTCAAGACAGATTCTACTTTTACTGCGGCGGGAAAAGAGCTGCATCTTTGGATGGGTTCTAAGAGTACGACACTCTACTTAGGGGGAAGTGTTCTGGCTGAAGGATCACGTTCCCCCCAAGGAGGTACTCAACATGCGGAGTAGCAATATCAAGTATATCGGGCTGGACGTTCACAAAGAAGCGATTTCGATTGCGGTTTTGAATGGGGCTGGGAAGCTGGTCATGGAGTCGGTCATCGAAACCAAAGCGAGCACTCTGGTGCAGTTCCTCGAAGGGCTGCGGGGAGAGCTGCATGTGACGTTGGAAGAAGGAACCTGGGCGGCCTGGCTGTACGACGTGCTCAAACCCCACGTGCGGGAAATTGTAGTCTGCAACCCGCGCCGCAATGCCTTATTGAAAGAGGGCAGCAAGAGCGACAAGGTTGACGCACGCAAGCTGGCCGAGTTGCTGCGCACCGGAATGCTGCGCGCGGTCTACCACGGAGAGAATGGGTTGCGGACATTGCGGGAATTGGCGCGCAGCTATGAGGCGGTCAGCAAAGACTTAAGTCGGGTGATGAATAGGGTCAAGGCGCTCTATAGAGGATGGGGTATTCCCTGCATGGGCATGCAGGTCTATAGCCGACGCCATCGCGAGCCGTGGCTGAATAAGATTCTGGAGCCTGGCGTGCGCCGCCGCGCAGAGCTGTTCTATCAACAACTGGATGGATTGCAGACCTTGCGGCACACAGTGCGAGGAGAGCTCTTAGCGGAGAGCCGGAAGCATGCGGGAGTGAAACTGCTGCGTCAGATTCCTTTCATCGGCCCGATGCGGGCCGCGCAGCTGGTGGCCCTTATGCAGACGCCGCACAGGTTCCGGAGCAAGCGGCAGCTGTGGACCTACAGCGGTCTGGCAGTTGAGACGCACGACAGCGGGCAATATCGTTACGTGGATGGGCAACTGCAACGCTCGAAAAAGCCACAGCAGGTCCGCGGCCTCAATCATAATCACAACCACGCGATGAAGGAGATCTTCAAAGGTGCGGCCCTGAGCGCCGCACTTCGTGCGGGACCATTCCAGGATTTCTATGAAGGCCTACTGGCCAAGGGAATGAAGCCGGCGTTGGCCCGCGTCACACTGGCGCGCAAGATCGCGGCCATTACGCTAACGCTTTGGAAGAAGGGAGAGTGTTTCGACGCTGGATATGTGAAGCCACAAGCAGCTTGAGCGTCAATCGAAGATCAAGGCCATTGCTCAGGTTTTCCTGGTCGATGGTGGCCTTTCGGTTTTCGCGACGCTCGGGGTCGAGGGTGAGTATCTATCCGGAAGTTAGGCGCCTTCGTGTGCTGCCAGTCAACACCGAAGTCTCCTGGGTTATCCTATGCCCCCTCGCACAACCCAATAAAGAAGCCGTTGGGCTCGGCAGGCAGATGGAAGGTGGCGTAGTGCACCCAGGTGTTCCACGCCTGCAGGATTACCGTAGGCGAGGTGGGTACGAGGCGCTTCCACTGCTCGGTCGAGAAGAGCATGGCGACGAAATATACGCCGCAGAGGATGAAGCCGTGCACGTTGATGAAGTGCCACACACGCGCCACGCCAATGGTGTGCCGGTAGCCAGGCGTGCCGATGTACGGCGTGAGATAGCGGGCATCGTCCTTCGCCGTCCACAGCCGGTCGCGAGGAACCTTGATGGGAGTGAAGCGGATCCACTCACTGCCGGGCGTGCAATCGTCGTTGAAGTAGAGCCGCGGATGATCAGCCAGGATGGAAAGGCCGCTGCGGATGAGCATGGTCACAAAGAGGAAGTTGAAGAAGTGGCAGTAGCGGACCCAAAGCGGAAATCCGTGCGGGCCGGCGAAGTTGTTGGGATACACGACAGGGACGGCCGGAATGTGGGGCAGGCCGGCGACCAGCATATCGATCCAGGCTGCGGCCACCAGCGAGACGATTACCGCTACGATTCCGATCAGAATCGAAGGACGAACCCAGAGGCGGAATCGGCGGTCCGCAGGATAGTGCACCGCCGCATGCTCAGCATCAAACGCTATCATCCATTGACCCTCTCACATGATATTGCTCGCCACGACCCCATCGGCAGCATACTTGTTACCGATGTGATACAGACACCTCCAACTCGACGGCTCGCAGGAACAGAATATTGTTCTCAAGGTGGATATGCTGATGCAAATCCTGCTCGAATTCGCGTAGACCCTCATAGAACGCGCGGAACGTTGGGCAGGCGCCGTCGGGAGGCGTGTAGTCCTGGCTTAGCTCCCGGATCTCTGCCATAAGATTGCCGGCAAAATCGTGATCCCGGGTCATCATCTCAATCGGGTGAGTGATCGATCCGAAGCAGTTGCGCGGCATTGTCCCATCTCCCGCTGCGAACCGCTCGAGCTTGCCAATGTACGGGAAGAGCACGACTTCTTCTTTCCCCTGGTGCGTGATCAGTTCCTCCCCAAGCTCTGCCAGCTTCGACTGAATTGTGGGAAGTTCTTCGCGGGTATCACCGTGCCGGCTCACGACTTTTCCCGCGAGTTCATTCAGGCGGGGCACTTCGTGACTTACGTAGGCGTGGTGGGCGTCCACGATGTGCGCAGCCAGGCTACCAAGGGATTCATTAGCCCAATCTTGTTCTCCTGAAGCTAAGGGCGCCGTGGCAGCTTCCAGAGATGCGATCACCTCATCGACGTTCAGGCCCTTGGCTGCGCAGGCATCGGCCAGCAGCACTTTGCCTCCGCAGCAGTATTCAATTCCATATTTCTCAAAGACGCGAACTGTAGCGGGATTCTCGGTTGCTATGTCACGGACTGTTTGGGTTGTTGCGGTCATGATGACCTCCTTCGATATTGAAAGTAAAGAAGATGGGATTCAATTCGCAGGGACTTTAGTCACAGGAACCGCAGAGATTGCAAAATATCGATTTCGATCTTTCCGACTGTGAATGACATTTGTCATTTGGATGGGTATGGCTGATTCATTGCCTGCTGCTCATTTCAGGCCTACTTATAAGGCAGGCACGACGGTTAAGCTAATGTCGCCATTAGAAAGGCGCGGCGCGATGATACGGACGGCCCGGACACGTCGAAGTTTCCCAGGGCGCCATCGATATCGAGGGACACGGGATGCAAAGTGAGTTCAAGGTTACAGAGACCAACTCAATCGAACAGCCTCATATCCGCGCGGAGCGGCAAAGCCAGGCTTTGATTGAAGCATTTTTAGTGAGTGGCCTCTTGTTTATGCTGCTGCCGGGAACCTTTCTTGGCGTGTGGAACCTGATCGGGATTTCGCGACGTCAGGAGCTCGCCGCACTCTCTCCAGCCTGGCTACAGGCGCATGGTCAGGCGCAGGTCTTCGGATGGGTCGGAAGCTTCATATTGGGGATCGGCTTCTACTCGCTGACTAAGATGCAGAGCACACGCACCTTTCCTGTGGCTAAGGGCTGGGCGTCGTGGAGCCTTTGGACTGCTGGCGTGGCCCTGCGCTGGCTGGGCGGGGTCACCGGGTGGGAGTGGCGGAGGATCCTTCCAGCATCGGGAATGCTCGAATTGGTCGGCTTTCTGCTCTTCTTCCTCACCGTGCGCAAGCATCGTCCGGCCAGTGGCCAATCAGCGAAAGCAACTTGGATGGTGTTGGTGGTTCTGTCCACCTTCGTCTTCCTTCTCACGCTCGTCATCAACGCTGTTGCCCTTTTTCGATTGGCGGCCAGCGGGAGTACTCCGGCCTTGCCGCACCGCCTCGACCTCCAACTCGTGACCATGGCGCTCTGGGGCGTTCTGGTGCCGACCATCTGGGGATTCAATGCGCGCTGGCTACCGATCTTCGCAGGCTTTGATCAGCCGCGCCCAAGCTGGCTGCTCACCGCCTTCGGACTCAGCCTGGTGGGAATCTTATTGGTCTTTCTTAACTGGTGGGGAGCCTCCGCGGTCGTTTTTGTGGCTTCGGCGCTCGCGGCCACTCAAGGACTGCGAGTGTGGCATCCGGCGGTGCAGCCGGCAAAGGTGCACAACATCCATCCGAGCTTTCCACATTTTCTCCGCGTCGCTTATGTCTGGTTAATGATTGCGTCGCTCCTTGGTTGTCTGGCGGCAGCTGAGGATCACTCGGGTGGATTGTGGGGGGCAAGCCGTCACGCGCTTACTGTCGGGTTTGTCGCTGTGATGGTCTTCACGATCGGTCAACGAGTTCTTCCTGCCTTCTGCGGGATGCGTGTGCTTTGGAGCAAGGAGCTGATGTTCTGGTCGCTTGCCTTGCTCAATCTCGGCTGCCTGCTGCGCGTCAGCATGGAGCCGCTGGCCTACGAACTCGACTGGCAGATTGCCTGGAGACTGCTTCCGGTTTCCGGGGTGATCGAGCTGACAGCGGTGACTCTCTTTGCCCTGAATCTCGTGGGCACGCTGATGCAACAGCCAGCCCACTTGCGTCAAGCGAGCAATCCGGTATCTAACACTGGCGGAGTCCCATGAACCGGTCCCGGCGACTCTGGGATGAAGTGCCGCTCGCAAGGAGGTGAGAAAAGTGGAGATCACGTTGCAATTGAAGCGCGTCTACGATCAGCCAACCGAACAGGATGGTACGCGTTTTCTCGTGGAACGCTTGTGGCCTCGAGGCTTCACGAAATCGGCGTTGGCGGATGCTCAATGGTTGAAAGACGTGGCGCCAAGCGCGGAGCTGCGCAAATGGTTCCATCATGATCCCGAACGCTGGAATGAATTTCGCAGGCGATATTTCGCGGAGTTGAAGCATCGGAAGGATCGTCTTTCTCCGATTCTCGAAGCAGCGCGCAAAGGCACTGTAACGCTCCTTTACAGCTCCCACGACTCGGAGCACAACAATGCTGTAGCGTTGAGGGAGTTTCTCCAGCACTTGCTGCAACCCACGGAGCGGGCATCGTGCCTTTGTCTGCAGTAGTGCGGGACAAGCGCCGTATAAACAGCCGCAGGTACATCTGTATCCCCACGTAGGACAGCCGGATCATTTCGGTTTTTCGGCATGCGGGTCAGACTCAGAATCAGTCGTTCTACCGACGAAGAAACAGAAAAGAAATGATGAGGAGCGTATTCCCATGCGTAGTCAACGAGAAAACCTGACACGTCTTCCAGGGCTGGCAGCCGAGGTGATCCGACGCAACATCGGCGATGAGTTGGAAAAGCTGAAGAAAGCTCAGTCATGGCAGCGCGAATCGGGACGAAGCGCCGAAACGCTAGTCAAATATGACGAGTTCCGCATCGTTCTGGTGCGGATGAAGCCGAAAAGCTACATGAGCCACCACAAAGCCGAGGGGCCAATCTCCATTCATGTGATTCAGGGAAAAGTTCGCGTGCATCTTCCCGAAGATCGCATGGAAGACCTGAAGCCGGGCGACCTTCTGACGCTCGATCGCTGCCTGGAGCACGACGTAGAGGCTCTGGAAGAGAGCGCTTTCCTGCTCACCATTGCCTGGCCGGAGGCCATGAACGCCGCTTGACCGGGTCGGCCACGCTAAGAAGCAAACTCGTGCAGTGTGGAGAGTACCAAGAGCTTTTATGTTGCACACGTCGTGATTTGAGATGAAGAGAGAACACAAACAGAAGATCGGGATCGTCGGCGCAGGGAGCGTCGGGGCGACTATTGCCTATGCCTGCATGGTTCGGGGAATCGGTAAGCACATCAGCTTGTTCGACGTTGCCAAACCAAAACTGCATGCCGAGGTCCTCGATCTCAACCACGGGCTAATGTTCGTTCCTGAAGCACAAATAGACGGCGCCGACGATATTGAAGTACTGAAAGGGGCAGACATCGTTGTCATCACCGCCGGCGCCAAACAAAAGCCAGGCCAGACGCGCTTCGACTTGGCCGAGACCAATACGGAGATTTGCCGCAAGCTTATCCCTGAAATCGTTCGAGTGGCTCCGGATGCGATCTTGCTGATGGTCACGAATCCCGTCGACGTGTTGACCTACGTGGCGTTGAAGATCAGCGGTTTGGAGAGCCGGAGAGTTTTCGGAAGCGGTACGGTATTGGACAGCTCGCGTTTTCGCTTTCTCGTAGCGCAGCACTGCCAGGTCGCCGTGCAGAACGTGCATGCTTACATAGCCGGGGAGCATGGTGACAGCGAGATTCCGTTGTGGTCGAGCGCCAGCATAGGGAATGTGCCTTTAGACCAATGGATATACCCAAACCGACTAACCACCGCTCAGCGTACAGCGATATTCGAGAACGTGCGCACATCGGCATATCAAATCATCGCTGGGAAAGGCGCGACCAACTACGCGATTGGCTTTGCGGTGAGCAGCATCCTCCGAAGCCATCTTGTGGGATGAGGGCCGGGTGTTGCCGGTCAGTTCGCTTTTGACCGCATACCGCGCTCTCGATGACGTGTGTCTTTCGGTGCCCGCCATCGTGAATCGGCGCGGCGTGGAATACCCGTTGCCCGTACCTCTGAGTGGCGAGGAAGGAACAAGGACTCAGTAAGAGCGCCGAAGCCATACGAGACGTAAGTCCACAAGCTGGGATTCTGATCTGAAAAATGAGGGATGCGCAGATCGGATGCGTTATTGAGAGCCACTATGTTGCTCAATTTGACCGAATCATCGTCAGCAACATCTTGGATTTTGTGATGGCCCTGAGTGCATGCGGATGATTCGCAGGCATAAGAACGACGTTTCCGGTTTTAACGCTGAGCGGTTTGCGATCAATTGAGATCTCCATCTCGCCTTCAAGCATCTGGACTAGAGCATCGAACGGTGCGGTGTGCTCGCTCAGCG
>CAVVUE010000039.1:0-42575 GCA_963751285.1 uncultured Acidobacteriaceae bacterium
CCGAGTCATCGGTCCGACGATTACCCAAGCGCACTTTGGGTCAACGGGAACGATCTTTGCTCAATTCTGAATTGGGCAATCGGGATCGTAAATGGCTCAGCTGCACACTGAGCCATCGGGATCGTTCTTTGCTCAATTGGGAATTGGGTCAACGGGAACGATCTTTGCTCAACTACATTCTGGGGCATTGGGAGCGAAGATTGCTCAACCGCACACTGGGTCAAGCGGATCGATCTTTGCCCGGGCGGGGTTGCAATGACGGGGAGAACTCGTTCACCGTAGCAGCATTGAAGACGCGATGCAAGAGTAGTTCAACTCGCTCGGGCAGGCCGTCCGTAGCACTAGATCGCCCTACACAAAAACGCCCTGGCGCTCGGGCCAGGGCGAGGAAAAGAAGCGTGTGGGGCGCCGCGGTTTATTGAACCGTGGGAGCTGCCGCATGAAGCTCGGCGGGGGTTTGTTCGTGCTTAGTGAACACGATGTAGATCTTCGTGTCGGCGGGAACGGAGACGACTACGCGGCTGTTGGCATTGAGGCTCATGACCTCGGAGTCGCCCGCAGTGCCGACGTTCTCGGCCAGCCGCTCCCGTAGCATGTCGTCTTCGGAAAAAGCGGCGCTCGTATTGTTTCCGGCTACTTCGGCAAGCACTGAACCGATCCCCGATGCGGCGCGCACCAGGAAGTTCTTGCCTGTGTTCTTCCCGTCGACGTTCCCCTTGATCGGCCCTAGATCGAGCCCGGTGCCGACGGCGTCGATCTTCTCCCGCGCGCCATCAAGTAACTCGATCTCGTCGAACTTCACGCTGACCAGCCCGCTCCGATCGGCCTGCTGGAGTTGGCCATATACACGCGCGCCGGCGGGAACGACGATCCTGTCGCCGATCGCATAGGTGTATTCGATTACCGCCACAACAGGGGCGACCACCGCGCTCGATATCTGCGTCTCAAGCTTCGCCTGAATGCGCGTTCCCGGAGTCAGGTCCAATCGGGGCGCTCCATCGTCATCGGAAGTGACCCTGGGCGCTGGTCCAGCCTGGTTCTGCGCCAGGCTCCGCACGAAGACGATGGACGTCTCCTTCAGGCTGTTCTGCTGCGTTTGCGGCGTCTCTGCGGGTGGAGTTCCGCCGTAAGGCGCAGGATCTTCCCACCTCTGTTGTGTGTCCGCGAAAGAGGGTACCGCTCCCAGAGAACTGGCAACAACAGGTTTGGCGGCAAATGGCTTGGTGGTTGCGCCATTGTCTAATGAGCGTGTGCGCCGGATGTCGCCTGGCCCGAGCTGGCCGCTGGTGTTGTCCGGCGCCGGCGTGCGCGGGGTGTCCATCAGTGGCGTTACGCTGCCTTTGGGCGGAGTTGTCTGCTCCTGTTCGGCTTGCTGAGACTGAGACGCCTGCTTGACGGGCGCCGGCTTCTTCGGAGACTTGCCGACGATAGCCGTGAACACAAAGAACAGAACCGCGACGGCCAAGCCGCCCCCGAGAAGAATGAGTTTGCTTTTGCTGATCCCGTCCGCTCCCTTGACGCCAGCTCTCGTCGCGAACCTGGTCGCAGGTTCTTCTTTGCCGCTCAGGATGGCTGGGTCACGCGTCTGAGACGGCGCTGGCGAAGCCATCGGCTCAGCGGCTTCCACGACCGGGGTTGATAACCCTCGGCTTCCGTTCGTGTTGTTGTCATTGATGCTCATAGCCTCAGGGCTCCCTTCTAGTTGCCATTGCCGGAGATGGGTGGGGTAAACGGCAGACGAATCAGGACAGGATGATCCACCTGGTCCGCCTGCGCGATTTCGAGAAATAGCTTCTCCGTTGATTCTTTGAAATTGGGCCGATCGAAGACAACCACGCCGTCGGTCCGTCCTCCTGGCTCCAGCCGGGTTGTGCTCAATCGGTAGTCCCGAATTTCCAACTGGTCCGAGATGATGCCTTTGCCCTCCTTCTTTTTCTTCCTTGTATCCCTGCGCTCCGTGATCTGGATCTGCGGTGGAAGGACCTCGACGGGTTGATTCGAGCTGTTCAGGATGGAGTAGGAGATCATGGTCTCGTTGCTCAACTGCCGTATGTCGCCAATCGATGTCTCGATCTGCTGGCCTTCCCACTTGGTCCATCTGGGAGCATTCACTCTCGCCTGCTCCTTGAATTCTCCGTCGAGGCTGGAAAGCGGCGCTGAGCCCGTTCCGGCGTCCGAGCCATTCGTGGCATCTTCCCGCTCCTTGCTCGGCGGGGTTGGCATCGCCAGAGCGCCGGAATCCGACGAGATCAGAAAGCTTCGTACGGAGCTGTACTCGATTAGAAAGTCCACCGGTTGCGACTGATTCGCGATGCTCGCGCCATCACTGACCAACTCTAAAGTCACATGCTGACCCGATTTCATCGCAATCAGAAGGTTCGACTGAGCGGGTTCTTTGGTGATCGGTTTGACGTAGACGTAGTTGGGCTCGTCTGCACTATGCTCAGCCTTGAACTCGCCGGGGCTGCCCAGAATGACGGAGGTGACCTCCTCTGGCATCCGGATCGTCGACTCAAACTCCGGCCGCAGATGCAGGACTGTGATCTCTCTCGGGTTGATGGCGATGGTGGCGACACGCGCCACGACCGCTGCGTCCGTCGCGTTAAGCTGCAACGGTAGAAGGAGCGCGATGGGCATGAACCAGCAATGTTTCACGGAAAGGACCTCCTCGGCGGCCTCATGGCCGCAAATTTGCGAATCATGTACTGCCGCCGGACCGCCTGCACATAGGCCACAACCTCTGGATTGCGATAGTCCAATTGCTCCCGCGCGATCCAGTGGTCGCCCGCGTAATAGGCCGCGGCGACCAGCCGCAGGTCACCGTGGAACTCCCACATCAACGCTGTGACGTAGCGGGTGCCCGCAGCAATGTTCTGCTCGACGTCGAAGGGTTCAAAGGCGCCAAATCGCCGCGCTGTCGCGGGCATCAGTTGCATGAGTCCCATCGCGCCCTTGTCTGAAACCGCTTGCGGGTCCCATCGCGATTCAACGTCGATCAACGCGGCGATCAACTCGGGTGGCACACGATAGTGCGCCGCATATTGCCGCACGAAGTGCTCCGCCACCGCGGGATCGGCTTGGGCCAATGCAAACCCAGGAAACACGAGCAACAAGAAAAGAGGCCATTGCTTCATGAGGCTGATCCTCCGGAGACCGTCAGGCTCTGCGCGAACCTGGCGCCGTCGTCAAGCAGACTCTTGAACCCCTCGCGAAGCAAAAGATGCCGGCGATCTTTCTCAGTCTTCGCCAAAAACGGCAATAGAACATCGCGGTGCTCCTCGGTCACGTGGTCCGTTCCGAGCAGCTGTAGAGCATTGGCGAAATCAATCATCTCGGAGACTGAGGGCGGCTTCTCGAGAGAGTAATTGCGGAACGAGAGTGCGATCCCCGCCATTTCCCGGTGAAACTTCTCATCGGCCTTCGGCGTGCGGCTCGCGATGATCTCCGCCTCGCGGTCTGGCGTAGGATGCTCGACCCGCACATAGAGGCTGCGCCTTCGGATCGGGTCTCCTAAACGGCGCTCTTCATTGCTGGTCAGCACGACGAAGGGAATGCTCTTTGCCGAGACCGTACCGAACTCGGGAATCGAGAGCTGCCAGGCAGAGAGTATTTCTAGCAGCATTGCTTCGAACCCGTCGTCAACTTTGTCCAACTCGTCAATCAGCAGCACGCACGGCCGCTCGCATTCGAGTGCGCGCATCAATGGACCGGGCCGAAAGAAATCCCGTCCCTTGAGGTTGTCCTGCACGGTCTGCCAGCTCTCGTGCTGGCCCTTCGAGAATTCCATGTAGAGCCGCTGCAGACTCTCATCGAAACGCCCGATTGCTTTTTCTTCCGTCACTCCGCGATAGCACTGCAGGCGCTCGACGTGCGTGCCGGCCGCGGCGGCAACGGAGACGGCGAGTTGTGTTTTGCCCGAGCCCGCAGGCCCTTCTAGCAGAAGAGGCTTCTGGAGCTTGGCCGCGAGAAAGACGACCTGAGTCATGACAGGGTCAATGAAGTAGCCCGTCCCGGCGAGTTTGCAAGCGAGGCCAGTGATCGAATCAAACATCGCCTTCTCCCTGCGGTTCCGTTCGATTTGCTGCCGCGCTCAGTGCGAGCGCACTCGGCTTACCATCGAGCGCCCGACCTAACCCGTAGATAGCTTGGGCCCAGACATTGGCGAGCGACGTTGCCGAAAGTGCTGCCAGAAGAAGCATTCGCAGGCGAATCCACACGACTCCCGACCACCCCGTCCAGATCGCTCCTCCATAGCGCAAAACCACGACGGCGTCGAGAATCGTCAGCAATAGGGCGATCGTAAGATAGGCCTTCCGTTCCGCCACGGGCCTCCTCCAATGCGGAGAAAGCATGAGGTGGTTCTAAAACTCGGTCAAATTTGCTTGGTTTTAGGCCTGGAGGGTTAAGTAGAATCTGCCGAAACCATATTGACCACAACCTGGAAACTCACTGCGCCTGTTTAGCGCACTTACTTCCGCCGGACGCTGTATGTGGGAAATGGCGCTGGGGAGACTGCAAGCGCCGTTTGACCGAATTTGTAATGGAGGATATACCGGTCCCGAGGGAAAACTCATTTTGAACCTGAGGGGACTCGGATGAAAACAAGAGCTGCACAAATCGACGAATCGGCTTTGATAGAGAGACTTCAGACAGAGCCACCTGAAGTGGTCCTCAACGGAATCCCTGTCGAGCTTGCAGATACGAACGATGGCAAGCACCCCTTGGCTGACGGCCCCATGCGGATGTACACGTCGGAGAAGGCCGCTTCTTTGCCTCATGATCCCTTGCCGCAGTCCCGTAGGAGAAGCAGAGGGCAGAGTCGGACCAGCATTCATCCCCCGCTCCTGTTTCCGCCTCAATCGCCGACGCAAATGCCTAAGCGAGCAACGAATGCCCTGCGTCGAAAGCCGCCAGAGAGCGTCAAAGTCGCTCCGGATAGCAAGTTGCTGGTCAGCCGGGTCGAGGCTGCGCAACTTCTCTCAATCAGCGAACGCGGAGTCGACTATCTCATTGCGGCCGGGCGTCTGCCAACCAGGCGAATCGGTGGGCGGGTCCTGATTCCGGTTGCGGATCTGAGGAAATATGCGCGCGGCGATGATCCGGAGCGGATTGTATCTTGAGTTGAAGCACAGCGCGATTTCGAAGAGCACTCCAGCTTCAGTGCGTGCCCGCGGACCCCTCTCCCGCCGACAATTAAAATGATGTACCTGACCATGGTTTTTCAGGTAGTCAGGTACCATGAAGGCGGAGGGGTTGTCTGATGGCGAGAAAGCGGGAGAAGCTGCGCGGCATTTACGAGGACCCCAGGGGCTCGAATATCTGGTGGATTCAATACTTCGACGCCCAGCGCAAGCGCCATCGTGAAAAAGTCGGAAGGCGCGAAGCTGCCATTAACCTGTTGGCGATCCGCAGAAGCGCCAAACTGGAAGGCCGGAAGCTTCCCTCTCCGCGTCAGGCGATCCTGTTCCGCGCCCTTTGCGCCGATGCCCTCGAACACTCGCGGGCGGAGAATAGCTCAAAGAGCACTCACGAGCTTGAGCTCAAGATAAACGAATTCCTTCCCGTCTTCGGTGACCGGGTGGCCGAAGAGATTACCAAACAGGAGATTGTCCGCTGGCTTACCGAACAGGCTGAGGCGCGCGATTGGAAACCTTCGAGCCGGAACCGCTGGCAGGCGGCCTTCTCGCTCATCTTCCGCGTTGGCATCGACAACGAGAAGATCACAAGGAACCCGGCGGCGGGGATCAAGCGGAAGACGGAGAACAACGACAAGGTGCGGTTTCTTTCCGACGAAGAGGAGCGCGCCCTGCTCCAGGCGACCGATCCCGGCTTTCATTCCCATCTGTTGCTCTCGATCCACACCGGGGTCCGCATGAGCGAGCAGTACGGCCTCAAATGGTCGCAGGTCGATATCGAGCGGCGGCAACTGTATCTGCCAAAGACCAAGAACGGCGACCCCAGGGACGTTCCCCTGAATGGGACCGCTCTGGCGGCACTCAAAAAGCTGCGCGCTTCCTCCAAAGATGAGTTTGTGTTTCCCGATGCGGAGAGCCCGCGCGGCTGGTTCCTCGGAGCTGTTGATCGGGCGGGGCTTAAGGACTACACGTGGCATTGCAATCGCCATACTTTCGCAAGTAGACTGGTCATGGCCGGCGTGGATTTGCATACGGTCGGAGAACTTCTGGGGCACCGGACGGCACAGATGACCAAGCGGTACGCACACTTGAGCGTGAACCACAAGCAGGCGGCGGTGGAGCGGATTTCCGGGGGCGCAAGTGCCATCAAAACTGCCAGTAGCAGACGGAGGACTTCCAGAGCATCTCGTAAAGTGTTGTAAACAAAGCGGAGAGGTGGCAGAGCCCGGTTGAATGCACCTGACTCGAAATCAGGCATACTCGTAAGGGTATCGGGGGTTCGAATCCCTCCCTCTCCGCCAGCGCAATTCCTGAGTCAATAGACGATCAGGCGCCCGTCACATTGAGCGTCAATCGCGCGTCTTTCAATCTGAAGAAATTGCCAACAGAACGTCCCGCGCGACTGGCCCAGTAGCCTTCCCTTAATTCTGCTGGGACCAGGGGTTTTCTTCGCTTCGCGGACGCCGGCCAAGGCCTGGCCTGGTAGTCATACCCGAGTTCCATCAAAGATCGTGTCCGCCCCATTGAGGCGGACGGTAATCATTCATCGGTTACCGACATGCTCGGGGAGAGCACTGATCGGGCAGCAGGTTCGCAGCGAAAGCAGCATTGCACATCATGATTCCCTGCCCTAGATTCTAGATTCATGACACGAGGGAGGTTCGAAAAGCAGATGCATCACCCGGTCTTACCTGAAGCTCCAGATCCTCAAGAATAGTGAACAAGGCCAGGGCCCGGTCGTGTATGCATTGCCATGTTGCTTGATCGCACTTTTTGCTGGTTGCGGGCATCACCCATGTAGCGTCAGCCGCGAACAGCGGGTTCAGCAACGTTAGTCCCTCGCTTGCATAGTCGGAGGAGAGGGTGCGACTCAGTTGGGTTTTCTCGTGGGCCCGCAGGATAAGAAAAAAGGAGAGGGACCATATGACAAGCTTCAGTTCAGTTGCCGAGGTAATGGTTGCAGAACATGCCCCGCTCAATGGAGAGTTCCGGTCGAGGCTCGTGGTCTCATCGCTGACAACGGGTCTCGATATCGGCATATTGATGGTTGTGGGACGGGCAGCATTCCAGTGCATCCCGTTCTCATTGATGATGCCGATTGCTTTTTCGATTCTTGGCCTCGGTGCACTCATCTCGCTTGGCCACATGTGGTTTCTTACCGTTCAGAGCTGGAATTGCCAATAAGTTTGATTCCCTTCTGCGAAACAATCGGGCTGCGGACTTGCTGTTGTGCTAGTCCGCCATTCGGAATGTGTTATGCGCAAATGGTGGGCCGCGATCCCAACCGGTGAGCGGCCTTCAGCGCTGCGAGGCTTCAGCGGCGATGCGGATGACCGCGTCGAAGGCCGGCTTCGGCTGTCCGCTGCGGTCGAAGAGCAGCGGGTAGTTGGTGCGTCCCCGCATCGGAAAATCATTGCGCCACGACGTGGCATCGGTGACGCCCCAGAACGTGACTCTCTCCACGGCATCGCGGTGCTTGAGGAATACGCGAAACAGATCGGCGTAGTGCGCGGCCTGTTGCTGCGCAACAGCATCCGGTAATCCGTTGACATATGGATTCAGCGCCGCATTCTGCTGGATATGAACAGACACATCTGCCGTGGGTTGAGTCCCGGCTGAAGGCAGTACGTCTACATCCAGTTCTGAGATGGCAACCTTCACGCCGAGCGCCGCAAACCCTGCGATCGTGGCGTCTTCCTGCTCGGCGGTAGGCCATGTCAGGCTTTCATGACCTTGCAATCCGACGCAGCCAATCGGAATCCCTTCCGCCTTCAGTTTCTTGATGAGCGCAATCGCTCCGCTGCGCTTGGGCTCATTCTCGAGGTTGTAGTCGTTGTAAACGAGTTGCGCCTGCGGATCGGCCTCATGCGCATAGTCAAAAGCTTTTTCAATGTAGTCCGGACCGATGATCTTGTACCACAGTGACTGGCGAAGGGTGCCGTCTTCGTTCAGTGCCTCGTTCACCACATCCCAGCTTTGGATTTTTCCCTTGTAGCGGCCGACCACTGTAAGGATGTGGTCATGCATGCGCGCGAGCAAGGTGTCGCGGTCAACAAGATTGCCTTTGTCGTCGCGAAAGACCCACGCGGGCACCTGGTTGTGCCACACCAGTGTGTGCCCATGGATCCACATGTGTTGTTCGAGGCCGAACGCGACATACTTGTCGGCCAGATCAAAGTTATAGCTGCCTGGCTGGGGATGTACGATCTCCCACTTGAGCACATCTTCCGGAGAGATGGAGTTGAAATGCGTCTCGATGATGGCATCGTCGCGCTGATTCTGCCCGGTAATATCTCCGGCGTCCATGGCCGCGCCGATGACGAAATCGCCCTTGTAAGCATCTTTGAGCGTGGTGGGCGCATGAGCCGCAGCCGTAAGTGCAACCACCATGAGGCCGGCCAACGCCGCCGATCCCATCCGGATCCACGAATTCACCAGCATGATTCCTCCGTGCTGAACCGCTTAGCGAATTGAAGCATTCAAATCGTTGCCTTTGGCGCGAAAGCCTTGCGGCGCTCGACAAGTTCATTGGCGATCTTCTGGTTGAGTTCGCGAGAAATCGGATAGAAGAGCAAAGAGATGGCGGTGGCCAGGAAAGCCAACCCGGCCCAGACGCTGGCCGTGAGCACAATGCCGGCCTGCGCGTGTGCCGTCTGCACGTCAGCTTTGGAAACGAAACCGTACACATCGAAAAGTTTGCTGGCCACGGCGCCGCCAATCGCGAGCCCTGCCCACAGTGCAAAGACCACGCCGGACGTGACCGTGCCGCTGGCGCGCCGGCCCGTCTTCCATTCGCCGTAGTCGGCCACATCGCCCATCATGGACCAAAGGATCGGCCCCGACAATCCGAACGAGAACTGGCGCAGCACTTCGATCGCGATGATCTCAACGGTTGCGTGCGGCGAAAGGAACAGCAGCGCCGTCGCCAGCGCCGCGGACAAAACCATGCTGGCAATAAAGAGCATTCGCTTGCCCACGCGTTTAGCCACTGCCGTGGAGCACGCAACGCCCGCGATCAGCGAGGCCAGCCCGAATCCGTTGAACCATGAGAAGAGGTTCGCATTGCCGGCCACGTAGCGGAAATAGGGCAGCATCACGTTGCCGCGGATCACAATCGCGGTGAAATAGAACAGCGTGGCCAGGAACAGCACCACCCATGATGGGTTCCCAAATAGGTCAGAAAGGTCCTGGCCCAGCGAAGTCTTCTGTTGCGGGTCGGGCTGAATGCGCTCCTTAGTTGAAACGAAGGCGACGATGAAGAAGATCACGCTGAGGGCCGACAGCAGCCCCATGGTGAGCTGATAGCCGCGCGCGTCGTTGCCACGCCCCAACCAGGCCACCATCAGCACCGCAAGGCTCTGCACAATGAAGCCCGCGGTATTGGCAAAGATCTGGCGGTATGATGCGATGCTGTTCCGCTCGTCGGGGTCCGAGGTCATGACCGCGGTGAGCGTTGCGTACGGCACATTGTTCATGGTGTAGATCACGCGCAGCAGCGCATAGGTGATCCACGCATAAGCAATCTTTGCTGTGGGACTTAAAGAAGGCGTGGTGAAGGTGAGGACGCCGATGATCCCGAAGGGCAGTGCCGTCCACAGCAGCCAGGGCCGGAACTTGCCCCATCTCGAGCTCGTCCGGTCGGCAATTACTCCCATGACTGGATTGAGACAGGCCACACCGAGGCCCACAACGAGGAAGAGCCTTGCAGCCTGTGCCGGCGTGAGGCCAAAGGTGTGGGTGTAGAAGTCCAGCTGCAGCGCCAGCAATGCCTGGAAGACGAAGTTGGCGGCCATGTCGCCCAGACCATACCCGAACTTCTCTGCAAACGAAAGTTTCTGGATCATAGCCGCCTCGACTTTCAGCGTCCCCCGGGGCGCTTACTTCGATACCTGCAGAGTTAACTTCGTGAGGTCTTCGTTGCGCGACGAGTTGCCGATCATCAACTCGAAATCGCCGGTCTCGACAACATATTTCATATTCACGTCGTAGAAAGAGAGCATCGAGGGCGTGATGTCGAAGGTGACGGTTGTGCTTTCACCCGGCTGCAGCCGCACCTTCCTGAAGGCTTTCAACTCCTTCACGGGCCGCGTCACCGAACTGACCACGTCGCGAATATAGAGCTGAACCACCTCTGTTCCTTCGCGGCCACCGGTGTTCGTCACGTCCACAAGAACACGGGTGGTTCCGTTGCGCGGGATCCTTTTCTTCGTCAGGCGTGGATTGGTGATGGAGAAGTTCGTGTAGCTGAGTCCGTACCCGAAGGCGTAGAGAGGTGAAACATCATCAAACAAATAGCCGCGCCGCGCCGACGGCTTGTAGTTGTAAAAGACGGGTAGATGGCCCGCGGAGCGAGGAACAGAGATAGGCAACTTGCCGCCGGGGTTGTAGTCGCCGAAGAGAACATCAGCCACGGCGCGCCCGGTTTCCTGGCCCAGGTACCAGCATTCGTAAATCACCGGCACGTTCTTGCTGAGGAAATTGATCGAGAGCGGACGGCCATTGAAGAGGAACACGATCACCGGCTTGCCCAGCGAGAGCATGGCCTGCACCAGCTCTTCCTGGCGACCGATCAGGTCAAGGCTGGTGCGATCGCCCATGTGCTGCAGTGACCAGGCTTCGCGCGAGGTTTGTTCGTTGCCGCCGATCGCAAGCACGATGACGCCGGCCTGTTTGGCCACTTCGACGGCTTCGGCAATCTGCTTGCGATCCTCCTCGGGATCACTTGGAACGACTTCGTCCTGGTTCCAGTTGCCGCCGATCGTGATCTTGCAGCCTTCGCTGTAAAGCACCTTGGC
This sequence comes from uncultured Acidobacteriaceae bacterium, assembly GCA_963751285.1. Classification (GTDB taxonomy): domain Bacteria; phylum Acidobacteriota; class Terriglobia; order Terriglobales; family Acidobacteriaceae; genus Telmatobacter. The sequence goes on from CAVVUE010000039.1 coordinate 10,931, forward strand.
TTTCTTGCCGGCTTTTTTACGGATACCTTCGAGCACCGTGATCTCCTGCTTCGGCCGGCCGCTGTAGCCGCCCAGCAGCGTGCGATTCGCGTTGGGACCAATGACGGCGATGGACTTGATCTTCCTGAGATCGAGCGGAGCCAGGTTGTTCTCGTTCTTCAGCAGAGTGATGGCTTCATGCGCGGCCGTCAACGCGATCTTGCGATGCTCATCGCAGCCCGTGACGCGCTCCGCCTCGGCGGGATCGACATACGGATCGTCAAACAGGCCCATTTCGAATTTCCAGAAGAGCATCGGTTCCACGAGCTCATCCAGCTCTCGCTCCTTGAGAATTCCCTTGCGCACAAGCTCGACGAGATGCAGATAACAGTCCGGATCGGGCAGCTCGATGTTGATGCCGGCTTTGACGGCGAGCGCGCAGGATTCCTTCCTGTCCGCAGCGACGAAATGCCCGTGCGTGTCGGGCCGGTAACCGAGCTCCCAGATTGCGAAGTAATCCGATACGACAAACCCCTTGAAGCCCCATTCCTTGCGCAGCACATCGCGCATCAGCCATTTGTTGGCGTGCGAGGGAATGCCGTCGATTTCGTTGTATGAAGCCATGATGCTGATTGCGCCCGCTTCGCGCAGCGCCTCGCGGAAGGTATAGAGAAAAGTCTCGCGCAGCACCCGCAGCGACACATTGGCCGGTGCGCAGTTCATGCCCGATTCCGGCTGTCCGTGGCCAACAAAATGCTTCAATGTGGCAATCACGTGCCGCTTGTCGCGGAACTTTTTGTCGCCCTGGAATCCACGAACTGCCGCAATGCCCAGCCGCGAAACCAGGAAAGGGTCTTCTCCGTACGTCTCTTCCACACGGCCCCATCGCGGCTCGCGGGCCACGTCGACGACCGGCGTAAGCGCCTGGTGCGTTCCACGCAGGCCAGCCTCTGCCGCCGTCGCGGTGAAAATTTGTTCAACCAGCTCGGGATTGAAGGTTGCGCCCAGCGCGATCGGCTGCGGAAAGCTGGTCCCATCCACCGCCGCGTGCCCGTGAAGGCACTCTTCGTGGAACATCACCGGGATCCCCAAGCGGCTGTTTTCAAGGAAAAACTTCTGGATGGCGTTGGTCAACTCGGCCATCTCGCGCGCGTTTTTGCCCTTTCCCGCATCGCTGGGGCGCCCCACCTGGCCCAGCCCGCGGCGGTCGCGAAATGCAGCCTTTGCCTTCTGCGCGTCGAAGTTGCCTTCAGCGTCCACCAGCGTCTGCGGCTTTTGCTGCCAGATGCACACCATCTGAGCGGCCTTTTCCTGAAGCGTCATGCGCGACAGTAGATCCTTGACCCTACGCGCCGTGGGAAGGCTCGTGTTTTTATAGGCTGGGATCGCTCCGCGCCCTTGCTTTCGAACTGCAGTCGGATTTGTCATACGTCCTGTTTCTGTTTCGACTGGACTCTTTAACCTGAAGTGCGGCTGGAAAGGCCTGATCAACCCTTTGAATCATCATCGTGCTCGGAGAGCTTCTTTCCGAGAAGCCGGCACGCAGACCGAAGTCATCGGGTCCCTCAAAGAGCAGTGCACCACCCCGATCGGATTGAATTCGAGGAGAGAATCCGTTTCCAAATGACCCATTCGCTGGCTGCAGAACAGTTTAGCCGCTGAATCATGGCATGGCAACAAGGAAAAGCGATTTTCTTGGGAGAGAAATTGCTTTCGGTTTTTGCTTGCCGGGCGGCTCCCTGCAAGTCCACCCGTAACGGCAAATCTACCGCTAACATCGTTGCTTTTGTTCCCATTCCAGCCAGAAAAATGCCGTGTGACCTAAGTCGCTGCCCGCGTTATTCCTCCGCATTACTCTCCATTTAGAAGGAAACAGGGAGATGGCTGCACAGGTACTCGAGAGAATTCCGGAGCAAGCACCGCCTGACGGGAAAAAGAAGCTGGTTCGCCGTTCCGCGCCGGACCGTTCACAGCGAGCGCGGCATGTGGTACAGGGCCTGTTCGTTGTTTTGAATTGCTGGATCGCAGCCCAGTTTTATCTGTGGGTGCGCTACTTCGAGCGCGGCGGGCATGGCCTCTACGTATCACGGCCGGCAGGTGTCGAGGGATGGTTGCCCATCGCCGGGCTCATGAATTCCATCTACTTCCTGCGCACCGGCAGTGTTCCGCTCATCCACGGCGCCGCCATGTTCCTGTTCCTGGCCTTCGTCCTGATGAGCCTTTTGCTGAAAAAGGCGTTTTGCTCCTGGCTGTGCCCCGTCGGAACGTTTTCTGAGGCTTTGTGGAAGCTCGGGGGAAAGATCTTCGGCCGCAATCTGCGACTGCCGCGCTGGCTCGATATTCCCCTTCGCGGCCTGAAGTACCTGCTTCTCGGCTTCTTTCTCTTCATCGTGGGAACCATGTCGGCCGAGGCACTGCAAAGCTTCATGTACACGCCATATGGGGTGATCGCCGACGTCAAGATGCTGAACTTCTTCCGCAACATTGGGGAACCGGCAGGAATCGTGATCGCAATTCTGGTCTTCGGTTCCGTGCTCGTGCAGAACTTCTGGTGCCGCTACCTTTGCCCCTATGGAGCGCTGATGGGCATCGTCTCGCTCCTGAGTCCGGTTAAGATTCGCCGCGACTCCGAGGCTTGCATCGATTGCGCTAAGTGCGCAAAAGCCTGCCCGTCCGGTTTGGCGGTCGACCGCCTTGTGCAAATCCGTTCCGCTGAGTGCACGGCGTGCATGGAGTGCGTCGCGGTTTGCCCGGCGGAAAACGCGTTGCAGTTCTCGCTGCCGCAAAGGCGTGCGACCACATCCCGGGAGCGCTGGCGCCGCCGCGTCGTTGGTCCAGCTGTATTTGCCGGCATTCTGGCCTACATCTTCCTTGGCATGGTCCTGTTTGCCAGGGCAACGAGTCACTGGCAAACGGGCATACCGCAATCCGTATATATGGACCTTGTGCCCCGCGCCAAATCGGCAACCCACCCCGGCATGTAGCCGCTCGCGTCCTTGGCAACCTCGCGGAAATCTTTGCCACACAGTGATATAGGGCATCTCCGAGCGCGGAAACGTGTGTCTGAAATGCCACGCCCGCCTATCGAGCCAAACTCGCATCCAAACACATATCGTGATACGATATATTTATGACGCACCCTCATCGGGAGCCGGGATCGAACCCCTTGCTCAAGACCCTGGCGGAGTTCCGATACGAACTGCGCCGTTTTGTGCATTTCAGCGAATCCATAGCTCTGGATGCTGGATTACAGCCGCAGCAGCACCAGCTTTTGCTGCAGATTGCCGGTGCCCGCGATGGCGCGCCGGTCACCATTGCCTACGCGGCGGAGCGACTTGGTCTGAAGCACAACAGCACGGTGGAACTGGTTGATCGATCGGAGCGTGAAGGCTTGCTGACGCGAACTGCAGACCCCAGTGACAAGAGGCGCGCAATCCTGGAGATGTCCAACAAAGGACGAAGCCTTCTGGACCGTCTCGCGAGCGATCACGCAGATGAGTTGAAAGACAGAGCGCCTCGGCTGATTGAGGCCCTCGAGCACGTAAGGTCGCATGCCGCAATCGATGCCGGCGCGGAGGCTCGATGAGATCTCGACCGTCCGCATTACGCGACTTTACCGTAGACCGGCGCGTGTGGCTGCTTACCGGCGTTGCGGCAGTGATCGGCGTCGCGGGAGCCATCTGGGCCGTTATCCTGCTTCGAGCCATTGCCTTCTTCACAAACGTCTTCTACTACCATCGCTTCAGCCTCGCCATGGTCGGACCGGCCGGATCACCCGAGGCGGCCTGGATTCGGATGCTGGCCCCTATCGTGGGCGGCATCATCGTCGGGCTCATGGCGTATTACGGCTCCGACAAGATACGCGGTCACGGAATTCCTGAAGCGATTGAGGCAATTCTGCTGAAGGGCGCGCGCGTCGAAGCCAAGGTATCGATTCTCAAGCCTCTCTCCGCGGCCATTGCCATTGGTTCCGGCGGACCTTTTGGCGCTGAGGGCCCGATCATCATGACCGGCGGGGCATTCGGCTCATTGGTCGGCCAATGGCTGAAGCTGTCGGATGCCGAGCGCACCACGCTGCTGGTGGCCGGAGCTGCCGCCGGCATGTCGGCGACTTTTGCCGCCCCGATCGCCTCGATCCTGCTGGCGGTGGAGTTGCTCCTCTTTGAGTGGCGTCCGCGATCGCTCGTGCCCGTCACGGTAGCGAGCCTGATTGCCGCCGCTTTGCGCATTGCCTGGCTCGGCCACGGTCCGCTCTTCCCTGTTGTCCTGTCGCACGGCATCAACTTGCCCCAGTCGCTGCTCGTCGCCGGCCCGCTGGGAATTGTGGTCGGATTTGCTTCGGTCGGGTTGAGCCGGTTGATGTATAGCCTTGAAGATGGCTTCGAGCTCCTCTCTCGCCGCTTTGGTGTGCACTGGATCTGGTGGCCGGCGATTGGTGGCATCGGCATCGGGATTGGCGGTCTTTTCTTTTCCCGAGGGCTGGGCGTGGGATACGACAACATCGCAGAACTGCTGCGCGGAAACGCGCCTGTGGGGCTGCTGATCGGGCTCGTGATCGCCAAGTCGCTGATGTGGGCGTTCTCACTCAGTTCCGGAACGTCAGGCGGCGTCCTGGCTCCATTGCTGATGATCGGAGCCGCGATCGGCGAATCCGGGGCTCATCTCGCACATATGCCGGTTGAAACGCAGGCGCTCTGGGCAATGATGGGGATGGGCGCGATGCTTTCGGGAGCGGTGGGCGTTCCCCTCACCGCAATTCTCTTTTCGCTCGAGCTGACTCATGCGCAAGCTGCGGTACTGCCGTTGTCGCTGGCTTGCGCGGCATCGTATCTCATCACCTGCCTGGTCATGCCGCGCTCAATCATGACGGAAAAAATTGCACGCCGCGGGTATCACTTATCTCGCGAGTACGGAGTCGATCCGCTTGAAATGATCACAGTTGCGGAAGTGATGACGGAGGTTGCTCCGGAGGCTAAACCAGCAGAGTCAAACGGTAACCTGCTCCACGATTCTGAAGTATTTGCCTATGCCGATCAGACTTGCCGGGCGGTTGCCGAAGAAATGGCAACCACCGGGCTGTTGAGCCTGCCTGTGCTTGATCGCGACACCGATAAGATCATCGGGACAGTCGGCGCGGCAGAATTGCTTGCAGGCCGGCGCCGGGCGGTCCGGCGCGAGTCGGAGCGCACTGTGTCTCTCATGGCCGAATCGCCACTCACTGAAGATCCCGTGGGCGCGCCGCAGGATCGAGGAAATCACCGATAGGCGGAGTCATTTTCTCCGCGCGCGAAACTCTTCGCCGATGGCTTCGATGGCATCGCCGCACAGCACCTGTGCCGCGCGCGGAAAGACCTTTTGCTCCTCAATCTGGATGTGCGCCTGGTAGAGACGCTGGAGCTGATCGGTGTATGAAGATAACCGAACTTCGTCTTCCGCCGCCAGCTTTCCGTGGTTGATCCACTTGCGGTACAGATCTTCCACGGCCGCGTGCAGCGCGTTTGCGTGTTGATGATCGTTCTCGAGCCCGCCGATCTGCGCGAGCTCTTCGCCGGCGCATTCGGCGCGAAGCCGCGGAAACAAGGACTCTTCCTCGTCTGCATTGTGGCGTTGTCCGCCAACGTGAAAATATTCGAGCGCCGCTTCGATCGCTTCCGTCTCTTCCGTGGTCAATTCCCGCCCGTGCGCCCGCTCGACAACGACGCACAGAATATGGAGAAAATGCTCGATTCTCCGATGACAATCCTTCAGCATGCCGATCGGGTCGTCAAATCCGCTGTCAGGCTTGGCGCCAATCTGGATTCCCATCGGTCATGCTCCTTGCAGTACGTGAAGGGTGTTTGCTGTTTTCACCATGGGCGGCGGCGGAACGTATCCCCTGGGAATGTACGAGCAACAGGGCTCTTCTGCATGCGGATTACCCGTGAGTGCGTAGGCGCGGGCCCGTGAGCCACCGCAGATCTTCTTGAACTCACAGGCGCCGCACTTCCCTTCCAGCTTATCCGTGTCGCGCAAATTGCGAAAGAGCGGCGACTCCCGATAGATGACGCTCAAGGGTTGGCGGCGGATGCTTCCGGCGCTGAGAGGGAGGAACCCACTGGGAAAGACCTCGCCCGTGTGCGAGATGAATACGAACCCTTTGCCGTCATTCAACCCGCGCGGCGCGCGCCCGATCATGTCCGGCGCCCGCTCCGTTGTTGCGCTTGCCATTCCCGCGCGGCGATCAGCCGCATGCTGCTGCAGCAGGTAGCGGCGGTAGTGTTGTGCCTCGGTTGTCTTGATGTCAAAGAGTGCGGTGCGCGAGAGCTGGTGAAGATTTTGGAAGACCTGCTCGAATTCGTCGGCGTTCAGAAGGTCATTGAGCTTGCCGCGGCCCGTGGGCACGAGGAAGAACACGCTCCAGAGCGTGATGCGCAGGCTTTCAATCAGCGCCACCATGGCATCGATTTCACCAATGTTGCGGCGACTGAAGGTGGTGTTGATCTGCACCGGCAAGCCGGCTTCATTGGCCCAGCGAACGGCATCCATGGTGCGGGCGAATGATCCGCTCATGCCGCGAAATACGTCGTGCGTTGCGGCGCTCGAGCCATCCAGGCTGACGGCGAGCCGCGCCAGGCCGGCCTCTTTGAGCCGCACTACAATTTCCCGCGTCAACAACGGCGTCGCGCTCGGTGTGAGCGAGACGCGCACACCCACCGACTGGGCGTGGCCGATCAGTTCGAAGAGATCGGGCCGCTTGATGGGGTCGCCGCCAGTGAGAACGAACACGGGCACCTGCATCTTCGCAATCTGATCGATGAGATCCTTGCCTTCGGCCGTGCTCAATTCCATCGGATGGCGATTGGGTTGCGCCGATGCGCGGCAGTGCACGCAGGCCAGGTCGCAGGCCTGGGTTACTTCCCAGATGGCCAGAAAGGGACGCTCGTTGAAATCGATCGCTGGGATTGGCGCGTTCATGGTTCTATGAGAAGCCGACTCGGTGCCGGCCGCAGTGACCAAAGTCGCAGGCTGCTAGAATTCCGTGGTGACTGTTCCCCGCACTGATCTCGTCGCTGTTCTGGGAAAAACCGGCCTGTTCTCCGGCCTCTCGCCTGCAGAGCTGCAGATGCTGGCCTCGCGCACCGTGCGAAAGCTCTTTGGCGCGGGGGAGTTGCTGTTTTCAGAGGGTGAGCCGTGCAGCGGCCTGCATGTCATCGCGCAAGGCAAAGTTCGCATCTTTAAAACATCCATGGGCGGGCGCGAGCAGGTGCTCGCACAGAATGGCGCGGGCGATACAGTTGCTGAACTGCCGGTGTTCGATGGCGGACCCTATCCGGCGTCTGCCGCGGCCATTGAGGATGCGGAGATCGCCTTCATCTCGCGGCGCGACTTCAATGCTTTCTGCCTCGAACATCCCGAAGTTGCGCTCAAAGTGCTCTCGGTGGTGGGCTCGCGCCTGCGGCGGCTGGTGGGAATCATCGAAGAGCTTTCTTTCACGACCATTCGGCAGCGGCTCATCTCCGTTCTGGTCAAGCTGGCGCAAACCGAGGGCAAAAAGACCGACCGCGGAATCGAATTCCTGCTCCCCGCGACCCACCAGGAGCTGGCCAATCAACTTGGAACCGTCCGAGAGCTGATCTCGCGCAACCTGATGCGCCTGCAGGCTGAAGGCCTGCTGGATGTGGATGCCCGGCAGATTGTGGTGAAGGATATGAAGGAGTTGAGCGCGCAGCTTGAGTCAGCTCCGTAGCCTGTTTCGCCCTGAGTGACATAAGTTACTGTGGTTGGTTCCGACATTCTCTACCTTTGCAGGTGGAGAATGTTTATGGCCACTTCAATCCAGTCCATCAGCGAGATCGTTTCAGCGCAAGCTTCGGCAGCCGCGGTTCTGGAGCGGTTCGACATCGACCTCTGCTCGCATGCCAACGAGTCCCTCACGCAAGCCTGCGCCGGGCTGCAACTCTCGGTCGAGCAGGTGCTCGAAAAGCTCACCGATGCCGCCGCGACTGAACACGGAGCCGCCCCGGCCGATCTGACCGGCTATTCGCTGAGCCGGCTGATCCAGCACATCGTTCGCACGCACCATCAATACGTGCGGCGTGAACTGCCGAGACTGGCTCAAATGGCGCACAAGGTCGCCGGAAAACACGGCAATCGCGCCCCCGAATTGAACAAAGTTGAGGAATTGACGGGTCTTCTGGGTGGCGAGATGTTCGCCCATCTCCAAAAAGAGGAGCAGATTCTCTTCCCCTTCATTACGGAGATGGAGCAGGATGTGGCCGCCTGCTACGCTCCGCAGCGAACATGCTTCCGCTCCGTCGCGCAGCCGGTTTCAATGATGATCGTGGAACACGGACAGGCGGAGGGCCGTGTGGCGGAGATTCGCGACTTGACAGCCGGATTCGAGCCGCCCGCGTGGGCATGCGCAGGTTACATGGCGCTCTACGCCGGCCTGCGGGAATTCGCAGCTGATCTCAGGCAACATGTGCATCTCGAAAACGATGTGCTCTTTCCGCGCGCCATTGACCTGGAAGCCGAACTGAATTGCAGGGCATCACGATGAGCGCAATTCCTCAAACCACGCCAATTCTCGATCAGGCCGGAGCCCGCGTGCTGCAGACGATCGTCGTTCGCGAGCGGCAAAAAAGCCTGATGCTCCGCGCATGGATCGCCGTGGGCTTGTTCTACATGGCTCTGCCGGGCACGTTGCTGGGATTCTCGAACCTGCTGGCGATCAGCGCACATCACGGTCTCGGCAGCCTGCCGGCCGCATGGATCCAGGGCCACGGCCATGCGCAGGTCTTCGGCTGGATCGGCAGCTTCGTTCTCGGCATCGGCTTCTATTCACAGCCCAGTCATGGGCGCTCGGCGATCCGCACTCCGCTGGCATGCTTCCTGCTTTGGACCTCAGGCGTGGGCATGCGGTGGGTCGCCAGCATCTACGGATGGCATTGGCGCTCGCTGTTCATCATCTCCGCGAGCTTCGAGCTGATCGCAATTCTGCTGTTTCTTGCCGCCGCGTCACGCCACAAACTGCCTGACTCGTCGCGACCCGGCCACGGAAAACCGCGCATGGAACTCTGGGTGGCGGCGGTGCTTTTGTCGACTGCCGGCCTCGCAGCCACAGTGATCTTCAATGCAGTTGAATGCATCCGCCTCGCGGTACTCGGCGCGGCCAGCGCCTTCCCGCATGCACTCGACCAGCGATTTCTCGTACTGCTTGGGTGGGGATTCCTCGCCCTTGTCGTCTGGGGATTTTCCGCACGCTGGCTACCCACATTTCTCGCAATTTCCAAGCCCAATCCACACTTGTTTCAGCTCGCGTTGATTCTCGATTTCGCCGGAGTGCTTGCCGGCGTGTCCGGCTGGACACGCGCGGCCACGATTCTTCTCGCTTGCGGGGCAATCACCATCTGTTTTGCGCTGCGTCTCACCGAGCGGCCGCATGGGAAGGCCAAGGTGCAGGGGATTCACCCGAGCTTTCCAACATTTATCCGGATTGCGTATGCGTGGCTGGTGATCGCAGGCCTGATGAGCATCTGGGCGGCCTTTGCCGATGAACATGGCGGCATCTGGGGCGCGTCTCGTCATGCGCTGACTGTGGGATTTGCGGCCACCATGGTCTTCACCATCGGGCCGCGCATTCTGCCGCACTTCGCCGGATTCTATGGTGTCTTCAGCAAGCGGCTGATGTTCGCCGCCCTCCTGCTTTTGCAGATCGGCTGCACGCTGCGCGTCCTGTCAGAGCCGCTGGCGTATGAAGGAATCGCGTCATTCGCCTGGAAGACGCTCCCCATTTCCGGGGTGCTGGAACTGAGCGGAGTCCTCGTCTTTGCCGCCAATATCGTTTTGACCTTCGTGTTCGGCCGGAAGGCGCTGGCGCCCGCCGTGCAGCCAGGCATCTGACTGCCCGATCTCGTACGAATTTTTGGGTTCCCCAGCTTCGGCGTCCGTGGCGATGGGTATTTGCGCCTGACTTGGAATACCACGCCGAATTTCCTCTCCGATCCGAGGCCACTTTGTGACTAAAGTCCCTGCCATCATCTCTCCTGCGACCTAATATGTGGATCAGAAAATCACCCCAAGCAATTTGCAACGCAGATTGAGGAAAACGTCATGTCATACAAGCGTTATTGGATCGCTCTTGCCGCTGTCATTCTTACATCGTTCGCCATCCTCGGAGGAGTAGGACGGAAGATGATCAGTGAGGCGCCTCCCCTCCCCGACGTCTACACGACGGATGGGCAACTTCTCTTCACGGGACACTCCATCACCGACGGCCAGGGTGTCTGGCAGTCCATCGGCGGTCAGGAAATCGGTACGGTGTGGGGCCATGGCGCCTACGTCGCGCCTGACTGGAGCGCAGACTGGATTCATCGCCAATCCGGAATTCTGCTTGACCGCTGGGCGGTGCGCGACGGAACAGCGAACTTCGCTGAGCTCAACGTTGACCAGCAGGCGGTTCTGCAAGCAAGACTCATTCGCGAGTCGCGCAACAATACCTACGACGCCGCGAAGAATCGAGTGACACTCGACAGCGATCAGGCTGCAGCTTTTGATCAGCTCGCAGCCTACTATGCGAGCGTCTTTCGCGACGGACGCAAGGAGTACGCCATTCCGCGGGGCGCGCTGACCGACACAGCGAAGCAAAAGCAGCTCGGCGCCTTCTTCTGGTGGGCTGCCTGGGCCGCCGGCACCAATCGCCCCGGCTCTTCGGTTACTTACACCAATAACTGGCCGCATGAACCTTTGATTGCGAACAATCCCACGCCGGGCGCGGTCCTATGGAGCATCATCAGCATCGTATGCCTCATCGCCTGCATTGGCGCGCTGGTCCTGTGGTACACCTCGCAGGAGAAGATTGCGATCACGGGCCCGTATCCAGAGCGCGATCCATTCCTCGGTGTTCAACCCACGCCTTCGCAGCGGGCCACGATCAAATATTTTCTCGTGGTCGTCGCTCTCTGGGGCGTGCAGATCCTGATGGGCGCGTTGACGGCGCATTACGGAGTCGAAGGACAGGGATTCTACGGCTTCCCGCTCGACAAGTATCTTCCGTACGCCATCACGCGCACCTGGCATCTGCAACTCGCGATTTTCTGGATCGCCACATCATGGCTGGCGACGGGCCTCTACGTCGGGCCTGCTGTCAGTGGCCGTGAACCAAAGTTCCAGCGCTTGGGTGTGAATGTGTTGTTTGTCGCGCTGGTATTCGTCGTCGGCGGTTCGCTGGCCGGAGAGTGGCTGGGCATCGAGCAGAAGCTCGGCAATCTTTGGTTCTGGTTCGGAAGCCAGGGTTTCGAATACGTTGACCTCGGACGCTTCTGGCAGATCCTGCTCTTTGTTGGCCTCGTTCTGTGGCTGGTGCTGATGGTTCGCGCGCTCAAGCCAGCCTTCCAGCGCAACAGCGAAGACCGGCCGCTGCTCACGCTCTTCCTAATCTCCAGCGTCGCGATCCCGCTGTTCTACGCGGCCGGACTCATGTACGGCCAGCGCAGCAATCTGGTCACCGCCGAATACTGGCGCTGGTGGGTGGTTCACCTCTGGGTTGAAGGATTCTTTGAAGTCTTCGCCACGGTCGTCATCGCCTTCCTCTTCACTCGACTCAAGCTGCTCGAGATCCGCAGCGCAACACGCGCGGTGTTATTTTCAACCATCATCTTCCTTTCGGGCGGCATCATCGGCACCTTCCATCACCTCTACTTCGCAGGCTCGGGACCCGCGGTCATCGCCTTGGGCGCGGTCTTCAGCGCACTCGAAGTGGTGCCGCTCACGCTGATCGGGTACGAGGCCTGGGAGAACCTGCGGCTTTCGCATCCGACCGTAAAAGCTCCGTGGATCGCCGACTACAAGTGGCCCATCTACTTCTTCGTTGCGGTCGCTTTCTGGAACCTGGTCGGCGCGGGGATCTTTGGGTTCCTCATCAACCCGCCCATCGCCCTCTACTACATGCAGGGTCTGAACCTGACTCCAGTTCATGGACATACGGCGCTCTTCGGTGTCTACGGCATGCTGGGTCTCGGGCTCACGCTCTTCTGCCTGCGCGTTCTGCGGCCCGGCCGGCCATGGAAAGAAGGCATCCTGAAGGTCTCATTCTGGCTCATCAATGCCGGCCTGGTGTTCATGGTGGTGCTGAGCATGTTCCCCATCGGCATCATGCAGGCGTGGGCGTCTATCGAGCGCGGCACGTGGTACGCCCGCTCGGCGGAGTTCCTGCAGACCGGAACCATGCAGACGCTGCGCTGGATGCGTGTTCCCGGCGATGTTCTCTTCGCGCTAGGCGCCGCGCTGCTCGGCTGGTTTGTGCTGGGCCTGCTCACCGGCCACTCCTACGCGAAGCCAACTGCGCAGACTTTCGCAAAACAGCAGGAGGAGGAGCGCGAAGCAGTACTCACGCATTGATCCCGCCCCAAAAAACTGCGGCGCCTTTCGTTCGGAATTGCTGAATGGAATGCGCCGAAACTCATTTGCGCGCCGCCCACGCAACGCGAGAATCTTCTGTCTCCGAACGAGTATTCTGGTTGCGGCAGGAGAAAAAGCCATGATTCACGTCAAGCGCGCCTATGAGGCAGCCGAAAAAACAGACGGCGACCGCTATCTTGTCGACAGGCTATGGCCCCGCGGCATCAAGAAGGAGGCGCTCGCGATCAAGTCCTGGCCCAAAGATGCGGCTCCCAGCGACGAGCTACGGCACTGGTACCACGCGCACCTGGATGAGTGGACAGAGTTCCGGCGGCGCTACTTTGCGGAACTTAAAAAGAATCCTGCGGCGTGGCAGCCCCTGCTTGAGGCCGCGCATGCCGGCACGATTACATTGCTTTACAGCTCAAAAAACGAAGAGCATAACAACGCCGATGCGCTGAAAGAATTTCTAGAAGAGCGGATTGGCGCGAAGAAGAATGGCTGATCGCGCAAGCCGCAGTTGAAGTTTCGGCCGCCAGTCTACCAGGGATTCTCGCCTTCCGGTTGATAGTGGGCCCAGTCGAAGTCGACGGCTCCCGGATCGGAGTCAAGGGTCGTGTAGGCAAACAGCGCGGGCCTTGATCCTTTCCACCAACTGAATCGGATGGGCGTTTCGGCGCCAAGCGCGTGGAAGGTTTTCCCGTCATCGAGGCTATACGAGTAGCGAGCCTCATCCCCATTGATATTAACGCGCAGTTCGACGATGTTCTGCGCAACGAGCGGACCGGCGACACGATCAGAAAGATGGAAGAAACTCAATCGCCTATCGCTGCCCGATTGCGCCACCTCAAGGCCGCTCGCCGACTGCTCAAACATCGCCAAACCGGCGTGCACGCCTTGGTTCATCTTCGTAAGGTCAAGGCGGACGGTGAACTCAAATGCGTTGTCTTGCATGCACTCGGTGAGCGTATCGCGCGCAGAGAGAATCCCGTCCGCCTGCATGGGAATCAGGCGCAGATAGCCGGGCCGCACGCTCAAAGACCAATGCGCATCATCCGGATTGTGATTCCACTCCCACTGCGGACCGAGCTTCGGGCCGGTGAAATCATCCGAGGTCTGCGGATGCTGCCGGGAGAGCACGCGAGGATCACCCGGAATCGGGCCGGACGGGATCGGCTGTCCGATGGGCACATTGTCAGGATCGGCGCCGATCTCGGGCCAATCGTCTTGCCAGTGCACTGGCTCGAGGTGAACGATGCGGCCGTGCGCGCCTTCAGACTGGAAGTGAACAAACCAGCCGTCTCTATTTGGCGTTTCAACGTAGGCACCCTGATGCGGGCCATTGATGCCCGTCGAGCCCTGCGCAAGCACCACCCGGTAGTCGTACGGGCCATAGATCTGGCGCGAACGCAAGACCACCTGCGAGCCCCCGCTGACACCTCCGATGGGCGCGAAGATGTAATAGTACCCGTCGCGTTTGTACATCTTGGGCCCTTCAAGGACGGGCAGGTGCACTGGATCGTCCACAATCACCTTCCCGTTGTCGAGCACATGTTTTCCGTCTGGCGACATGCGATGCAGAATCAGCGGACCCGCGCCGGTTTTCGAGTGAATCAGGTACGCCTTGCCATCCTCGTCCCAGAAAGGACACGGGTCCTCCAATCCGACCTGGGCCATCACCACCTCCGGAGGGCTCCACGGGCCGGTGATCTTTGGCGCCGTACTTACGAAGATGCCTTCGCTCGGCGTCGGGAAGTAGACATAGAAGAGCCCGTCATGCTTCCGGATCGCCGGCGCCCAAACCCCTTTGCCATAGCGGTTCCCGCCGATCATGCTGTAGCGCGGGTCCATGTTGAGGCGCTTCACGACGTGGCCCTCAATGGTCCAGTGCACAAGATCGGTAGACTGCAGAATCGGAATGCCCGGCACGAAATGGAAAGTTGAAGCGATCAGATAGTAGTTCGCGCCGTCTCGGATCACATCGGGATCGGAGTAATCCGCGAAAAGAATGGGATTGCGATAGACGCCTTCGCCTGTGCGCGCCGAGGCTTGCGTCGTAGCGGGCAGGGCGAACGAGACGAGGCAGATCGCCAACAACCTCCTAACGTGCCATTTTCGTGATTTAGCTTCTGCGGTCGCGGTCATCGAGTGGCCCTTACGTCGCGTTCTGCTCAGAGTTGATTTAGAGATGGACAGGGCCTCTCGGGCTGTTTCATTTCGGCACTCGACCAATGACGAGTTGCTGACTTGGACACCGAATCCGAAGCGTGAAAAATGAAGAGTGCGGGGCTCAGACGCTCTCCCAGTTGAGTTAGAACAGCAATTTCAGCGAGAACTGCGCGATGCGCGGATCGTTTACGACCGTGGCGGGACTTACGTTCTGAGGAGCGGTGCTGGTGACTCTGCCAAACGACCCTCCCAGGCCGGTGGCGGGGTCACCCATGTTGGTGTGGTTTAACAGGTTGAAGTACTCGGCGCGCAACTGCAGAGACGTCCGCTCGCTGAATGGAAACACGCGCGCGATGCTGGCATCCCAGTCGGTGTAGGCCGGCCCCCTGAATGCACCCTTCTTAACGTTCCCGAATGTACCGACGGGGTTGACGGAAAAAGCTGCCGGATTCAGGAAGTTTCTGCAATTCACGGGGCTGGCGCATGCCGAGCCACCATAAGCGCTGCTGCCGCTATACACGGCGCGATCGCGATTCTGGTGCGCACCGGAATTGTTGCTTGAGCTCGACGTAATGGTCAGCGGGTCGCCGGAGCGGTGCTGGAAGAGGCCTGTGGTCTCGTAGCCGTTCACCAGATATCGCAGAGCGGCAGGAGCGTCGTTCATGACCTTCGGCTCCTTGTACACGTATGAAGCCTCAGCCACATTGCGATGATCGAATTCCGTCGGCCCGTAGTCCAGAGCTTTGAAATTAGACATGGTAAACGGATAAACGAAGGAGTTGCCACCGCCAATGGAGGTCGCTGCCTGGTTGTAAGGCATGTTGTCGAGCGCCTTCGACCAAGTGTAGTTAAAGAGCAGGGTAAGGCCATACTTGACGCGCTGTTCGGCCGAAACCTGCAATGAGTTGTAATTGGTGTTGCCGCCGGTGTTGGCTGCCGTGATGAAGTTCGAAGCCGGATAGCAACTGTTGGTAGCCGAGCAGCCCGGCTGATTGTAAAGGGCAGTCCCGTTGACGACCGGATTCAGTTCGAGATTCTGCCATTCGTGCCGGCTTTGCTCGGCCACATAAGCAGCACGCAGGGAGAAACTGCTGCTAAGCTGCTGTTCCACGGCCAGGTTGTAGTCGACGGTGCGCGGATCCTGGAAGCCTTTGAACGGGTCGAAGGTCAGCCAGTTATTGGACGCGCTGATCGGCGCGGTGGGCGGCGGCACTGCCGGAGCCGGGAAGGGATTTGCGACGCCTGCGGAGCCGTACGGATTGGCGAAGGTCATGTTGATGTCAGTGGCTGGATTGGTAGCCGAGAATGTGGAATTAAGCGATACGGAAGTAAGGAACGGCGCGCCGTTTGAGTAGATATTGAAAAGGGTGCTGTTGATACGGCTGTCAAAGAACAGGCCGGCCCCGCCACGCACGCTGGTTTTTCCGTTGCCGAAGACATCCCAGGCAAAGCCCAGCCTGGGCATAAAGTGGCCGTAAGCCGAGGCGGCGCCGTTGCGGTTGAAACCCGGATCGCCAGCGAACTGCATTCCCGCAGGCGCCAAGGGATATACGGTCGAGTGGGTGTTCGACGCCCAGAGCTTGGGGTTGAAGCCTCCCATGCGTCCATCTCTCTCGCGCCATGGCACAAAAGGCTCCCAGCGCACACCGTAGTCCAGCGTCAGGCTGGGAGTGGCTTTCCAGCTATCCTGCACGTAGGCTCCCTGAAATTTGCCGCGAGGTTTGAAAAGCTGGCCGTTTGCCTGGTTCATTTGAAAGAGATACCCGAACTCGAAGCTGGCGGCGGAATCGCCGGTGCCCGTGGGGCTGAAGTTGAACTGACCCGGCAGTGAGTTGAGGTTATCGACATCGACCTTCGACACCTCGCCGTGGTAGCCGGCGTCGATGTTGTGCTTGCCCATCAGGAAATGGATGTCGTCGGTCAGGGTATAGTTCCCTCTGCGGAAGGTAGCTTGCCCGAGCGTGGAGACTGTGAAATAGTTCGCCACCTGAATCTGGGAGATCTGCTTCAGCGGCGGCTGATACACACCGGTGACGCCAAAGTCAGCCACGTCGACAGCGCTTGCAACCGGCCCGCGGCCGTCGTTCTGGATCTGATCGCTAATGATGAAGTTGTTGACGATGTGCGCGTTGAAGGTGTGCGTTTCGGAGATCAGCGCGTTGTAGTAGTGGTTCGAAGCTCCGTTGGCCAGGGTGAGGATGTTTGCCGTGTTCTCCAAGCCTTGCAGGATGAACGCGTCGGAAAAGTAGCGCTCAAATATCTTGTCTTTCGACGTAATCTCCTGATCGGCGCGCGCCGTGATCTCCGCCTCTGTGAAATTGTTTGGGAGTGAGAAGGGAGCAACAGAGCCGTTGGAGGACAATGCCGGGACATAGCCAAAGAATTTCTGCGTCACCGGGCTCATGGCAGACGGCTTCCAGGTGTGCGAACCGGCGTAAACGGCACTCCCGCCTGGTGGTAGTTGTGGACAAGATGCATCGGCAACCATATAGGTGGTTCCTTTGGGATCAAAAGGATTGCTGACGCACGAGCCAAATACCAGGTTATTGGTTCCCGGCGCTCCGCCCGACGAGTTCGCGCCCGCCTGGGCGATTGTCGGCAGAAGGATCGTGGAGGATCCGGCGGTCGAGGCCGCATGATTGATCGTCCGCTGGTAACCGAAGAAGCCGAACGACTTGTCGCTATGAAGGAGATGGGGAATCTCGAGCGGGCCGCCGGCCGTGCCGCCAAACTGATTGCGGTGGAGCGGGTCGACGACCTTGGCGTTGAGCGCGGTGCTGTAGGTGAAGGGGTTGGCGGCGTTGAAGGCCCGGTTGCGAACAAATTCAAACGCGTCACCGTGATATTGGTTGGTTCCGCTTTTGGTGATGATATTGACCACGCCGCCGGCATTCTGGCCGTATTGCGCGTTGTAGTTGCTGGTCTCTACGCTGAATTCCTGCAGCGCATCAGGCATCGGGAACGGCTCATTGACGTTGGTGTACTCGTCCACGTTGTTGCCGCCGTCGAGCATGTAGTTGGTCTGGCCCACAAACGTGCCGTTGGCCGAAATGGTAACCGCTGACGGGAAGGTCTTGGTGTTACCCTGGTCAGCCTGTCCCCCAGGCGCGAAGGTGACGCCTGCGACCTCTTCCGTGAGTGCAGAAGCGTTGCGGCCATTCAGCGGCAGATCGCTCACTTGCGAGGTGCCGATGACCTGCGAAAGCGTCCCGGTTGTCACATCGATTTGTGCGGAGTCGGCGCTTACCGTCACCGTCTCGGATGTGCTGCCCGCTTTCAGCGCGATATTAACCGTCACCGCCGCATCCGCCCGTACCTCGACACCGTTGCTCTTGAATGCCTCAAACCCTGAGTGCGTGGCAACGATGTTGTAGACCGATGGCGCAAGGGTTGGAAAGACGTAGTTGCCTTCCGAGCCTGCAATGGTCTTCTGTGAAATCCCCGTACCTGCCTGAGTCGCGGTGACCTCGACACCAGGAATCACTGCGCCGGTTGGGTCGGTCACGATTCCGTTGATGCTCCCAAACCCCTGTGCGAACAAATGGCTCGGGCCCGAGATCCACAACACGCACACGGCCGCCAGACTGGCGATCATCCTGAGCAAACTTTTCATTTGTAGCCTCCTAAAGCTCATCGAAACCCAACCACAGCAGATCTGGGGACCCGGACTGCATGCTGCCGGTTGAAATGAATTTCGAGTCGTGAAGTTTGTATTGGAAGGAAGGGTAAATAGATAGACAGATACCGTCCCTGACTGTCAGGAGCCTGGAATCAACTAATTGATTTCATTGGAAAAACACAGCGACTAATGCCACACTTGCGGCGATGGAGACAAGCGCTATTCCGATGAAACTGCAAGAATCCGAGGTGGCCCAGGGGTTCCGTCCGTCACTGTCGTACCCAGCACAATTTGCAGGTTTTGCCCGGTTCCATTCAGTCGTGCCTGTTTGACGACCTCCCGCATCAGCTCCGTGTCGCTCAAGAACTCGCCCGCGGCTTCAGTGCCGTAAGTGTAGAGCCCCCCAATCACCACAACAACGTGCCCGGTTTCCGAGTCCCGGATTCGGGAAATCAAAGCAAAGTCCTGCAGTTTGGGGCTATTGGCGCCGGTCACCGGTTCCCGCGGCTGATTGGTGCCCCAGCACCAACTGAGAGAAGTTGGATTCTTTGCGTCTCGAATATAGATAAGATGCCTCTCCGGATCCATGGCCAGACTGTAGCGCAATTGGCGCGTCAACCGCAGGCTCCACTCGTTATTGAACGCTCCGATCAGAACCACGGCCCCGCTGCGGAGATCGGAGAAAGAACTCGAGTGGCCCATGCGGATGACAACCTGTTTCTTCCTCGCCTCCAACGCACCAACGACTCTCGCGATGGTGACGGTGTCGGCAAAAGGGACCGTCTGCGACGAATCCAGGCTTGGGACGGGAGTGACCGGACTTTCGTTTCCATCCATCATGGGCAGCGTCGGCGGGCCGTTTGGGTGATCGCCTACGGCGACGAGCACCGGCCCCGGCGTTTCCACCACCGGCATCCAGAAGAGATCTTCGGGGCTGGCTCGATGCAGCCAGCTGTACCACAGAATGATTGCTGTTGCCGCAACAAGCGTGACGGCAACACCACGATAGGCCCGCCTCCACCGTGACGCCGTTCGCTCATGAGCATTCTTGAACCCACCAAGTGGAACCGGCCTGACCAAATGTGGACTGTGAGTCTCAAGAAGATCTTCGCCCGTTTCCAATTCGCTTTCAGCGTCCGCTTGGGCGTGACGCGCCTGGCCGGGGAGCACGAACCTTGGAATGTACGACCCCGGTATAAGTTCCACGCGTAGTTCGGAACGGTGCTTCTCGTCGACGTAATAAGTTGCCAGCTTCTTGCGGAGTTCGGTCGCCGCTGTGCGGACGATATGGTCGAGATTCGTGTCGTACGACGGATCTCTACCGAATACTTCGGCCCCTATGGTGCGTTCCTTGATCTGATCGGCCAAGCCGTTCAGTGTTTGTTCCACGACGTACTTCAGGAAGGCGACCGACCTTTTGCTTGAACGAAAGACCTCGTCGCGGACCAGCAGATCGAGCTGTGCGCGAATCATGTCCGCAGTCAGTTCCGGCGTAGCTCCGAACTCAATTTCGGTCTCAATCATGCGGTGTCCAGTGACAGCGATTTTAGCACGCAAAATGTGCAAATTGGCGCACATTCCCGCGCGGGCGGCGATCGTATCTTGTTGATAAATCACTGAATGGCTCGACACCTGGATTTAAATGAATGTACTCTCCAAAGTTCGCCGAGCCTCTCGAGTGCCCTGTCCCGCGGCGAGTCGTTGCCACCAATCGGCTCCCGACTCGCGCCGGGATCAAACCAATTACGGGGTGCGATCTCGTTTCGGATTCTCAGATGGATCGTACTTTTGGCGGATGCACCCCATTGATGGAAACAGGTAATGTTCGGCACGACTCAGAATAATTCTCTCTGGCGGCTCGAAAATGTGCGACCGATCCAGAATGGCGGTCTGAGCTCACGCTGGAAATACGTGGTTTTCATCAGGGGCTGAGGGGATATCGAAATGAAAGCGGTTTCATGCGGTCTCTGGCAGTTGCGGAGAGGTGTGGGCCCGGTGTCTGTCTCGCCTCGCACTCATTTCAGGAGGAAGTTATGCAATCAATCGGCGCAAAGTGTCTGAGGGCTCTTATGTTCGTGGTCGTCGCCCTGGCCGGCTGCGGTGTTTTCGTCTATGGGCAAGGCACCAGCGGCAGCTTGACCGGACTCGTCTCCGATCCCTCGGGTGCGGTTGTCTCGGGGGCAACGGTTACCCTGACGAACCTGGGCACAAATTTCGCCCAAACCGTCAGGACCGACAACACCGGTGTCTATCTCATTAAGCCGGTTGAACCCGGAAGCTACTCGATGAAGATCAACGCCCAGGGATTTGCCGGATACGTGCAAACAGGAATAGTGATCAACGCCAACGAGTATGCCACCCAGAACGTTCATCTGAAAATTGGAAGTACAGGCGAAACGGTAAGCGTAACGGCTGACACCGAACTCATCAACACCACCACAGCCGAGTTGGGATCGACGGTGAATGAAGCCGCTATCTCAGAGTTGCCGCTGAACGGACGCGATCCTTCGAGCCTTGTGTTGCTGGCGCCCGGGACCGACAACGTCTTGCAACACGGCGGCGAAGGCATTCAGACCGGCTTTTCCTTTCCGAATGAGACCGGCGCCTCGGCTAACGGCGGTCGCCAGGGCAGCACGTTCTACATGCTCGACGGCGTCACCAATATGGACAACTACAACGACCTGACCGCGCCTTTTCCCAATGCCGACGCGACCCAGGAGTTCAAGGTCATCACCAATAACTTCAGCGCGCAATACGGTTTTTCGCCTGGCGCGGTGGTCTCAATCGTCACTAAATCCGGCAGCAATGCATTCCACGGCGGTGCGTTCTGGTTTGTACGCAACAACGATCTGAACGCCAGCAACTGGTTTAGCCACTCGGTGGATATGCTGAAGCGCAACCAGTTCGGCGGCTTCGTCGGCGGCCCTATCAAGAAGGACAAGCTCTTCTTCTTTGCCAACTACCAAGACACCAAGATGGCCTGGGCCTCGAGCGGTGCACTCACCACCACGCCTACAGCCGCCATGCTCACTGGCGACTTCAGCGGTCTGGCTACAACGGCAGGAGTCACGAACCTGGTTGGCCCGTTCAAAACCATCAACGGCAAGGCCAACCAACTCGATACGAGCATCGCCAGCCTCGATGCAGCCGCGGTGACCATAACCAAGACCGGATTGCCCCAGCTGAACAATTTGATGGCAAACTCCGGCACGCTGGCCCCGGGCTTCCAGAAGAACGACGGCGATATGTTCTACACCATACCCGCTGTCCACAACACGTTGCAGGAGGGCACAGCGAAGCTGGACTACAACATCTCGCCCTCGCAAACGCTTTCGCTACGGTCCTTCACGAACTATATGACTGCCCCGTCGACCGACGTTCCGGGCAACATGGAGACCGCGTACAATCACCAATCCTGGACTGCGAACTTCTGGGAGCAGATGTATTACTTCAACGACGCCCTCGAGCACACCTGGACGATCACTCCGACCACGGTTAACACGATTTCGGTTTTCTGGAACCAGATGAGCGCGCACAACGGAGCCCAGGAATTGGACTCGAGCAGCAAGCCGATGTGCTTATCGAGATATATCAACGTGAGCGAGTTGCCCGGCCAATGCTACATGGAAGCAATGAGGGTCTATGCGGGCTACAGCATCGAAACCGGATGGGATGAGCCTTCGCAGGAAGTCCGCAATACCCTTGGCCTGGTCGATACGGTGAACAAATTGGTGGGCAGGCACTCGCTGACTGCCGGTGTCGACCTGATGCACCAGCGCGCGGTCGAGTCCACGCAGTATCCGACACAGCCGACGGTTGTATTCAATGGAAGTATCACCGGCAACGCTTTGGCAGATTACCTGCTCGGATATGCGCAGGAATACATGCAGGGCGCCGGCGAGATCGCCGACGTGGCCGGATATCAGTTTGCACCCTTCGTCCAGGACGATTGGAAGCTGCGTCCTAACCTGACAGTCAACCTGGGAATCCGCTGGGATCCGAACTTCGCGCCAACTTCGGCAGGGGGGCGCGGCGCGGCCTTCGTCGCTGGACAGCAAAGCACGAAGTTCCCCAATGCTCCCAAAGGCTTGATCTTCCCGGGCGATGCGGGGATGACAGCCGCTCTGATGAACGACACTTATGGCTACTGGGAGCCCCGCGTGGGCGTGGCCTGGCAGCCTAAATCGCTGCCCAAGACCGTCTTTCATGCCGGCCTCGGCATGTTCACGGGTCCGCTCGAGTATTCGATGTACAACCACTCAGCCGACATCGCACCGTTTAGTCCCACCTACGATTTTTATGGATGGTGCTATCCCTGCAATGCAGATACTTCGTTTGCGAACAACTCGGTCATCCATTTTGATAACCCATGGAACAGCGCGGGTTCGCCCTTGGCATCCAGTCCCTTCCCTGGGACCTACCCCTGGGCCTCTACCTCGTACAAACCGCCATCCGGCTTTGCCTTCAGCAGCGGAACCACAATCAGCCAGGCATTCTCGCGCAACTTCAAGCTGGGCATGACGCAGGGCTGGAACGTTTCCGTCGAGCAACAGATCAACCCGGTGATGGTGCTTCGCGCGGCCTATGTTGGCAGCGAATCCTATCATCAGTCGGCGGAGATCAACCGCAATACCGAAGTCAAGGGAGTCGCTCCGTACTCGAGCTTCGGCAATATTCTTGAAGACAACAGTTTGGCGACGGCAAGCTACAACGCGCTCGAGCTCGGCTTTGACCGGAGGATGGCGCATGGCCTGCAATTACAGTCCAATTTCACTTACGCGCATGCTATCGATCTGGCCAGCTCCGCCAACATTTCCTACGGCAACCCTGAGCTGGGCGACCCCTTCGATATGAGGTGGAACCGCGGCAACTCCAACATGGACATGCCGTGGAACTGGGTCACCAATCTTATCTACCAGGGTCCCAGGTTCCAGAACCAGAACAAGTTGCTGCAGGAGACACTCGGCGGCTGGCAACTGAGCGGCATCATGACAGCGCAGACCGGCAACCCCTTCTCAGTCATGTCGGGGACGAACGGCTCACAGTCCAACCTGTGGCTCGATCGCGCCGATACGGTTCCGGGAGTGGCCAGCAACATGGGCCAGGGAAATCGGCAGAGCTGGGCTTATGGCAACGGATTCTTCAACAAAGCTGCGTTTACAAATGGCGCATCTTTCGGCGACACGGGCAGAAACGCTTACTGGGGTCCGCGGGTTTTTGGTATCGATTCGGGGATCATGAAGACGTGGGATGTGACTGAGAGCACAAAGTTGCAGTTCCGCTGGGAGGCATTCAACGTCACCAACCACCCGAACTTCGCCAATCCGGACGGCACGCAATGGGGCGGGTCGCACACCGGCGTGATCAGCGGCCTGGGCAATATTCCGCCACGGGTGATGCAGGGGGCTTTGAAGCTGACCTTCTAATTCGGCAGATCCTTCACCATAGCAGTCCGGGCCGCTTGGCCCGGACTGCTTTTTTGTGCGGCGCTGCGGGACGGGCACGGAGTGCGGTGCACTACTTTCAGTGCGCAATTTCGGCGCAGGGGCTGTAAAGCGCCTGGAATTATGTGAAATGTTCGCGAAAGTGGTGCGTTGCACACGTGAATCGTTCGCTGATTTGGTGTCATTTGGCCCCTAAATGTAACCACCAGAGGTTGCGTTTTTTTGACTTCTAAAACGCGGATTTGAGCCTCATTTTGACGCGTTTTTGCGCGTTTGAGCGAGAGGTCAGAGAACAGAGATCAGGGGTCGGTCCCACCCGGCGACAACGACCTGGGCCCCGATAAGTGTGAGGCGGACTTTGTCGCCGCAGTCAGCGCATCCCGAAAAGCAGGTCCCTCGGCTCCGCTTACCCCAAAATCGCTTCGCGATCATGGGGCCCCAAGCCGCTCCGCTCGGGATGACACAGGGAGGAGGCGGCTCTCAATGAGGTTCGTGCTCCGCGACGCTCCGGGATGACACGGGGACTGGGGTCGTCGGGGGCTGTTGTGCTGATTCGGCCGGCAGATCAAGCAGAGATGCCGTAACGGGCGGCCGAATGATTTCGAGAAAGATTGGGGCCAAGAGCCTTGCGGGCTTGCTCATAGTTTTCCCAATCGGATTGGTTTGGGAGCGAGGGAATCGTAATCAGTTCGCCCTGGTCCAGGCCGGCCAGCGACGCGTCGACCAATTCCTCCGCCGACATTACCATCTCCGCGGGCAAATTGTGGATGGGCAGCCTGAGACGACCCCAGAATTCGGTCCTGGTGGCGCCGGGAAGAACGGCTTGCACCTGGATACCCTTGTCTTTGACCTCGTTGTAGAGAGACTGGGTGAGATTGACTACGAATGCCTTGGTGCCGCTGTAAACGCCGTTGAGCAATTCGGGGTTGAGGGCGACAACGGAAGCAACGTTGATGATGAGGCCGCTAGAACGCGCGAGGAAGCCGGGCAAGGCCGCGGATGTGAGACGCGTCAAAGCTGTGACGTTGAGCTGGATCATGTTGTCCATTTCGTCGACATCGGAGTCAATCAGCGTGGCAGCGCCGCCGAAGCCGGCATTGTTCACCAGAGCGGTGATGGAGCTGTCTGTGCGCAAGCGATCTTCAACGCGCATAAGATCAGCCTTTGCGGTCAAATCTGCGGCCAGGGCCTCGGCCTTCCGGCCCGTCTCTACGTTGATGTCTTTGGCCAATGCAGCCAGGCGTTGCTGATCGCGGGCAACCAGGATAAGGTCGTAGCCTCTGCGGGCAAGACGGTGAGCATAGACGGAGCCGATGCCGGTGGATGCTCCGGTGATGAGTGCGGTGCCGGGATGCGAAGAATTTGCCATGGTGTGTGTCTCCTCTGAGCCGTTGAAATGGGAGGTCCAAGCAGGCTCACTCCATAAGAGTAGACCGGTCGGTCTAGCGATTCAGATTTTATTGGGAAACGAGGAATGTATTCTTAACGCTTCAGCAAGACGTTGAAAGCAAAGTGCAGAAAGTTTTCCAGCGGTCTGATGGAGCGGTCCGCCTTTGCGCGAAGGAGGGCTCCTTCGTAGCTGTTGACGAGGAAAGATGCCAGCTCGCGGGGTTTGGTCGATTTGGCGAGCTCTCCGCGGTCCATTGCCTGCTGGAGGATGCCGGCGACTGCCGTTTGCCAGTTGGAGAACGAGACATGGATCAGAGATTGGATCGCATCGCTGTGGTCTGCAATCTCAAGGCTGAGATTCCCCAGAAGGCACCCGCTCACGGCAGCTCCAGGCCCATAGACAGCCATGAGCTCCTCGAAGTATCGCCGCAGGCGCATGAGCGGCGCGGCCTTGCCGTCGCGCAAGATCTTTGCGGCTCGTTCATTTTCTCCGCGAACATAGAGACCGAGGACCTCCTTTGCGAAGGCTTCTTTGCTGGCGAAGTGGTGATAAAACGATCCTTTGGGAACACCAGCCTCGTCGAGAATCTCTTTTACGCCGGTGGCGGCGTAGCCCATGGCACGAATACGCCGAAGTCCAATTTGGAGAAGATGATCTCGCGTGTTGCGGGCTTTCATTTCAATTCCTTTTACCATTTTCCGACATATCTCGAACCGACCAGTCTATTCGATGCTAAAGGCATATACGAGGATGCTGCTGCGCTTGATGGACAGGTTGCTTGACCGTCCTGCCCGGCGCCAGGCTCTCGCCGAGCCTAACGCGGCTATGGATGAATGGGGGGATACTGGCCGACTTCCGGGACTAATCCGACTTCGGTGAGTGCATTAGCCATTCGGGATCAACCGAGAATCGTTCCTGGCCCTTGGGCCAAGACCGGGATGGACTGTTCTTGTGCACGCAAATGGAACCGGGTCGAGATTCAAAAGGAAGACGGGCAAGCCAGGTAGTCCTGACCTGCCCGCCCAAATCACTGCATGCGATGTTGATCGCCACTCATCTCAATGTCGATCGTCATCTGAGTCATCGTCCTGCGGCAGCCTGGTCCACACTCGAGTCAGAAATATGCCGCCCGCGACGATTGTGGATGGAGTTTCGGTGGCATCCGCAACTGAGGTCGCGATCAGTTTCCCATGTCTAACCTCTGCCCTGGTAATGACAAAATCATCAAGCTGTGTGGTTTGCGTAGTGCCAACCGTGAGAACCCGGGTAATCACACCCGTGCCATCGCAATTCACGGTGTAGGTTCCTGCTTGCGTCCCGGTCACAATCGCCCTGGCTCCGGTTGGTGATCCGGCAACGGGCTCGTTCACCAGGAATGTTCCCGTCAAATTGCCTTTCCCGTCCATATACCGCTTGCCAAGAGCGATGGCGATGTTCGCGCCGTAGGTGCCGACAATCGCGTAGGAGCCCTGAAGGCTTTCGATGGTGAAGCGTCTTTGCGAGTCCTGGGCGACGCCGGCGGTCGTCCCTAGAAAGATGGAGGAAGCCAATGCGACTGCAACTAGCCAAATCTTTTTGCTGAACATGGTCATTCTCTCCTTAGGTAGGAATTCATTTGGGTTTCACGGTTAAACATTGGCCACTTTCAGCCTTCTGCCTGCCGCGGCGGCCGGTTTCTTGCTGCGAAGGCGCTTTCATGCAGGGGAAGTTGGGGGAGGTAAACGGTTGCAACATCGCAATTCACTAGCAACGGGGAAGCCCAATGTGCATAATGTTCACATCCCCTGAGACCGTTGATTCCGGACAATTCCTTTCCGAAATAACTGACCACATACTTAATTGGCTTTTCGAATTCTGTCCTGACGTAATCGTGATTTCCGCAGTCAGAGATGTGAACAAGTTGTGACGGAGCCACAATGGCAGAGAATCCCCTTGTTTTCCGATTTGCTGAATTTGAGGTCCGGGAGCGGGAATTCTGCATTTTCAAAGGCAATACGAGTGTGCCGGTCGAGCCGCGTGCATTTCAGGTGCTTTTGGTTCTGCTGCGCAACCCACAAAAGGTCATTACCAAGGATGAGTTGCTCAATACTGTCTGGGACGACGTCGAGGTAACGGACAATTCCCTCAGCCGAAGCATCGTCAAGCTCCGCCAAGCGCTGGGCGATGATGCACGATCACCGAGGCTCATTGAAACCGTTGCCAAGGTCGGGTACCGCTTTATGTGCCCGGTGGAGGCAAGGCAAGGTCGATTGGAGAATGCGGGGGCATTGAATAGTCTGAATCCCGCTAACGCCAACCAGGGGGCGGACAGACCGGTTGCGGGTTCAGCGCAAGTTTTGGCCTCGGGCCAAACTTGGATACGCACCGCAGTGTGGAAGGGGATGACTGCGGGCGCCATCCTCCTGCTGGTGCTTGTCACTGGATGGATTTGGCACAAACACTCACAGGAGAGGTGGGCGCGGGAATCGGCTGAGCCAGAAGTCGTTCGCCTTCTTGAGGCCGGCGACTATCCCAGGGCTGCTTCTCTCGCGCTGGAGGCGTCCTCCGCTCTCCCTGGTGATCTGACGATAAAGAACCTCTGGTTACGCGCAACCGGAGAGGTTTCCATCCGAACTGAGCCCACCGGCGCGGACGTTGACTACCGCCCATACCACGGTGATCCCAACGCTTGGACGCGGCTCGGCCGAACGCCTCTGATAAAGATCCGCCTGCCGCAGGAGCCGTATATCTTCCGCTTGACTAGAGAGGGGTATGCCCCGGAATTCTACATCCGCAAGCCGCCAGGGATGGGGCTGGTGGGCGACGTGAATAAGTTCGACATCACCGTAACGTTGCAGGCCTCATCGTCCGTTCCGCCGGAGATGGTACCTGTGAAGGACGGTTGGGCGGGCCTGAACTATCCCTTGATGGGCGTTCCACCCGTCAAGGTGGAGGACTTCCTGATCGATCGGCACGAGGTGACCAACGAAGAGTTCAAGCGCTTTGTTGACGCAGGCGGCTACCAGAGGAAGGAATTCTGGAAGGAGCCCTTGGTCAGGGACGGCCGCACCCTTTCATGGGAGCAGGCGATGTCCCAGTTTCACGATGCGACTGGACGACCCGGCCCTGCCACCTGGGAGGCTGGCAGCTATCCGAACGGACGTGCGCAGTATCCAGTTGCCGGAGTGAGTTGGTACGAGGCCATGGCGTATGCGGCCTTCGCGGGTAAGAGCCTTCCCACGGCCTACCACTGGATGCTCGCCTCGCAGGCAGACAGTTACACGCCATTGATTGTGGCGGGGAGCAATTTCCGCTCTGGAGGTACCCAGCCCGTTGGGGCTCCGGGATCCCTGAGCGGATACGGCACCACCGACATGGCCGGCAATGTCAAAGAATGGTGCCTGAACGAGACGTGGGAACACAAGCGGATGATCCTGGGAGGCGGCTACGGCGAGCCGGACTACATGTTCAACTTCTCTGATGCACAGCCGCCGTGGGACCGCCGGCCGAACTTCGGATTCCGTTGCGTTCGGCTCAAGAAGCCCGCCTCGATTCAAGCTTCACAGCTCATCCAAGGCGTAGTTCGAGACTACTGGCATGAGAAGCCTGTCTCGGACGAACTTTTCCGGGCTTACGCAGGGCTCTTCTCCTACGACAAGACAGAATTGAACGCCCAGATAGAAGACAAGTCCGTGACCGATAGCTCCGTCCGCGAGCGCGTATCCTTTGATGCAGCCTACGGCAGCGAGCGCATGTCCGCTTACGTTTTTCTTCCCCGTCATGCATCGCCCCCTTGGCAAACTGTTGTGTTCTTTCCCGGCGCAATGGCTACCCTGGATGACCGGCTCAACCTTTCGACTGTCGAAGATGCCTACGATTTCATTCTGAAGAGTGGGCGGGCTTTCGTGGTTCCCATCTATAAAGGCACATATGAACGTCGCGACGGATTCATCCCGGGACGGAATAAACCTGCCTTCTTCCGCGATCACGCGATCGCCTGGTCGAAGGACCTGGGCCGAACGCTGGATTACCTGGAGACCCGCAAGGACATTGACAATCACCACTTGGCATACCTGGGGTACAGCTTGGGAGGAGCGGAAGGGCCGATGCTACTGGCCATGGAAAAGCGCCTTAAGGTTGCGGTGTTGCTATCAGGCGGATTCCAGAACCGGCAAAACCTGCCGCAAGTGGATGCGCTGAACTTCGCCGGTCACGTCACTGCACCTGTGCTGATGCTCAATGGCCGATACGATGTCGACTTTCCGGTGGAGTCATCACAAGATCCCATGTTTCAGCTTCTGGGTACCCCGCCCAGGGACAAGAAGCACGTCGTCTACGAGGGCGGACATGGCGCGTTCCCCCGTCCCGAGGCTGTGCGGGAGACCCTTGACTGGCTCGATAAGTACCTCGGCACTGTGCGTCCCTAAATCTGTTGGTGGCTAGTCCCATATTGGGTTGGACAACATGTCAATGTAACGTTGGGCCTACTCGATCGATCGACTTGCGTTCATCTTCTTATGCGCACAAGAATCGCATTTGGCGATAACGGACCACTGTGCTCATTGAGAGTCGCCTACGCGCGATGGTCAGTATTACTCCCGTGAAACGATAGCTCCCTATCGGGACTACCCCGGCGTGAGGAGGGTGGTTTGTCACGAGACTTTTAGCCGGGGCAGTTTCGATAGGGTCGTTTGAAGTAAGTCGCTGGCGTTTGCGGCGGACGCGGTGATCTACCTATGGGATTTCAATGGGCGGCCGATGGCCTGCGGGTCACGGCAAGGTCGGGGAGCGACGGCTCGAGTAGCGCGGACTCCGGTTACATGGCTAAATGCACGCCCGTTCTGTGTCCTGGGTCGCGTGCCGTGATGGCCGCTGTCGGAGTTCGAGCGCACTTCGACGTTGCGTCCTGTCGCACGACGCCGGGACGGATGGATAGCGGACGGGCGAGCGTTGAGGCGCTCAGGAGCTGTCATCGCCGCACCTCACTGGCTCGAGCTGGATCAGGCCTGGATGGAAGTGAAGCTGGCCGCGGGTTAGCCGTTCGACGACCAGCATGATGCCGGAGCAGGCGGGGCAACGCAAGCTTGGCGGCTGGGGTAGATCGACGCTGGCCGCCATGCCGAGCAGAGCGCGGCAGCGTTGGAGCGCCGCACTCCTTCTGCGGTTGGCAAAGAGACCGAAGTGTCGGATGCGAACCAGGCCGCCGGGCAATACGTGCAGCAGGAAGCGGCGCAGGAACTCCTGAGCGGAAACAGTCATGACCTTCTTCTTGCCGCCATGTGCATAGTCTCGCCAGCGGAAGGAGACACGATCATCCTCGAAGGCCACGAGCCGATGGTTGGAGATGGCGACGCGATGGGTGTAGCGGGCCAGGTAGTTGAGAACATGTTGGGCGCCGCCGAAGGGCGGCTTGGCGTAGACGACCCAGTCCTTTCGGAATAGCTGCCGGAGGAAACGGGAGAAACAGCCGGGAGCGGCCAGATGCTGTTGCGAGCCGTGGAACTGGAGCTTGTCCTCGGCGGCGAGTTGCTCGAGTGCAGCGACGAACTTGCCGCGGAAGACGCGGCTTAGTGCGTGGACGGGCAGGAAGAAGCGTGGCGAGGAATCGATCCATCCGGAACCGTCGAGAGCAAGGCCGCCGGCGGGAACGATGTAGTGAACGTGGGGATGATGACATCCGCGCCCACAATACCCTGTTCGCGCAAAGCAACGAGGTCCAGGTTTTCTATCCGTTCCATCCGCTTTATGGTTCTACTCTTCAGATCCTCCGCAGGCCCAAGCGGGGAGATGGCGCGGTCTCTGTCATCGATCGAGGCGGAAAACGGTTGAAGATCCCCGTATGGATGCTGTTGCCTGATTGCACCGCGATCAAGATCAGCGATGAAGTTCATCTAAGCAGCGAATCCCTTCTTTCTCTCATGTTGTTGCTTTCTCCACATGCCCCTGAGAATCGCGATCACGATAACCTTCTGCCAACTGCTGTTGACGGATGCAAGGGAGGTCGTGGTGCAACTAAAACTGCTGGGTCTGACGATCCCGGAAGAAAGCGGAATCGTGCAGATGGATGCGATGGTGCGCGCCGATCTGATCGATCTGATGGCTCGCATTCTGATGGAGGTCTTTCAGGCAGAAGGAGGAAACGTTGATGACAGAGCTGGTATACAGTCCGAAGATCAGGCCGGAGCACTTGGCTCGCAGAGCCATCGTCTACTTAAGGCAGTCGAGCGAGAAGCAGGTTCGGCAGAATCTGGAGAGCCAGCGTCTTCAATACGAAGTAGCCGAAAGGATACGTGCACTGGGTTGGAAGCAGGTGGAGATCATCGATAGCGATCTTGGATGCAGTGCGTCCATGGCATCGGCGCGCCGGGAAGGGTTCGAGCGGGTCCTCAGTGCCGTGGCGCTGGGTGAGGTCGGAATCGTCGGCAGCCGGGAGGCATCGCGACTGTCCCGCACCGACAAAGACTGGTGCCGGTTGTTGGAAGTGTGCCAGATCTTTGGGACGCTCATCGCCGACGAACAACAGATATACGATTTGAATTATCTCGATGACCAGTTGGTTCTGGGAATCAAAGGGACTCTGAGTGTCGTTGAACTGAAGGTGATTCGGCAGCGAATGCAGGCGGGACAGGACCTCGGTGATCACCCAAAAGCGGCCATAGATGATCAGGTGAAAACCGGCCATAGAGA
>CAVVUE010000040.1:0-15289 GCA_963751285.1 uncultured Acidobacteriaceae bacterium
CGCATGGGGTAGTAATCGTGGCCACGGGTGCGAAGCAGTACCAGCCCAAAGAGTACCTCTATGGGCAGGACGACCGAGTCCTCACGCAGCGTGACCTTGAAGCGCGCCTCGCTTCCGGGGTAGGCTTCCTGGCGCGGGAGGGCAATCGACCCGCAAAGACGGTTGTCATGATCCAGTGTGTGGGCTCACGCGATGCCGAGCACCCCTACTGTTCACGGGTATGCTGCGCTGGCGCCATCAAGAATGCCCTGAAGATTAAGGCTCTCTCCCCCGAGGCGCACGTGTATGTCCTCTACCGCGACATCCGCACGTATGGCTTCAAGGAGAGCTACTACACCAAGGCTCGCCAGCAAGGCGTCGTATTTGTCCGCTACGACGAGAGCCGCCTACCCGAGGTGGCGCGCAACGGCGAAGAACTTCAGGTCACCGTCTATGACCAGACACTGGGGATGCCGCTTAGGATCTCCGCCGGCCTGGTGGTGCTGTCCGCCGGTATCCATCCGCATGAAGACAACCGGACCATTGCGCAGTTCCTCAAGGTTCCGCTGAACAGCGAGGGATTCTTCCTCGAAGCCCATATGAAACTCCGCCCCGTGGACTTCATGACGGACGGCGTCTTTTTGTGCGGGCTGGCCCATTCTCCCAAGAGTATCGACGAATCCATCCTGCAGGCCCAGGCAGCAGCGGCGCGCGCAGCATCCGTCCTCGTCCAGGATAACCTCGAACTGGGGGCGAATATCTCGCAAGTGGTGGACACCAGCTGCGACGGTTGCGCCTACTGCGTGGACACCTGCCCCTACAAAGCCATCACCCTGGTCGAATACAAATGGCAGGGGTCAATCAAGAAAGTCGTCGAAACCAACGAATCCACCTGCAAGGGTTGTGGCTGCTGCCAGGCTACGTGCCCAAAGAAAGGCGTATTCATCCGTGGATTTACCCTCGATCAGATCGAGGCCCAGATCCATGCTGCTTTGGGAGTAGAGTAATGGACGACAACTTTCAGCCCTTGATCATCGCGCTGTGTTGCAACTGGTGCTCCTATGCCGGCGCAGACTTGGCGGGCGTCTCCCGCACCCAATACCCGCCCAGCATCCGCATCGTCCGCGTCATGTGCTCGGGAATGGTGCATCCCAACCTGGTGATTGATGCCTTCACCAAGGGGGCGGACGGTGTCCTCATCTGCGGTTGCCATCCTGGAGATTGTCACTATCAGGAGGGCAATCTCAAAACCGAAAAACGCGCGGAAGCCATCAAGCTGATGCTCGCGGATTTCGGTATCGAGGAAGAGCGCTTTCGCCTGGAGTGGGTTTCGGCGGCCGAAGGGGCGAGATTTGCGCAGGTTGTCCGGGAGTTCACAGAGCAAGTGCAGAAGCTGGGTGTCAGCCCGTACAGGTCGTAGAGCGATCGGCGAGCGTGTGCAGGCCGATTCTTGTTTGGATAGCAGTCCTTGCACTGATCCGGGCAGTTGCAGGAGTGTTGCAGGGCGAGAGGATACAGTTCTGCGAGCGCCTCGGGGTGTGATTCCCCGGGGCGACTCTCCCGACCCTAACCGAAAGCGTTGCCTGCGGCAGCGGCATCGAACGCTTTGTCGAGATGTAACTTCAACTCAGTAACTTGGGTTTGATTTGCGAGTCAACGAGCAATGAGTCACGATACTGAATAGCAGTTGGGCCGCTCCAGGGAGCCAAGCGCTCCGGGGTATATTCTCTCGTCGCCGGTAAGGCAAAATGGAAATCCCAGCGGTATTATGTCTGGAGAATTCAAATGAACAAAACTACGAAGAAACATCTGCGAGAGGCAATGGCTGCTTTGCTCACAGCGAAGAATCCCTTTATTGCGACTGAGGCAGCGAGAATCCTTTGCGCGGTGGAAGGCATTCGAGTAAGCGAAGGGGCCACTTCGATGTCCACACCGTCAGAGGTTGCTGCCAATCGGGAACTTGCTCGCCAACACGTTTATGGGAATTTGCAGCGCAAGGCCGAAAAGAAACGCCTAGCCAACAGACGGCAATACATCGGACGGAAGAGTGCAGCATTGAAGCAAGACCAGCAACAGGACACACGAAACAGCAAATGAGTAAGAAGACAATTGAGGAACTTGAGGACGAGCTTCTTCGCTCCAACAAAGAGAGCCAAAGGTCCCAGTCTTCTTCTCGCAAAGTTCTCAGGGCGAATCGGCCCAATTTCCTGAGTTGGCTCTGGCGGGCACCCGCGATTCTGCGGTAAGGTATTGGGCTGCTTCTGGCACGTTGCCCGCAGTACCCCGTATGGTCAAGGCGCGCCTACACCTAAATAGATGAGAATGATTTGGATTGTGAAATCATTGTGTCAGCACGGAGGTATCAGCAATGTGGCTCATCACACCCATCGGCTTCTTCAGCGTCGTCCAGAAGCATGACGACGAAGCGTCCGGAACGCTCACGGTTCGCGCCAGG
Source organism: uncultured Acidobacteriaceae bacterium (assembly GCA_963751285.1). GTDB lineage: Bacteria > Acidobacteriota > Terriglobia > Terriglobales > Acidobacteriaceae > Telmatobacter. Next base: position 2,435 of record CAVVUE010000040.1, read on the forward strand.
GTGCGCGGCGATTTGGAAGCGCTCCAGGAGAAGTACCTCCCATCCCTTGGCCCGATTCAGGAAAACGTGGAGACGGACTACAGCTATCTAGCAACTGCGCCAAGAGCAGAAATTTCGACGGCGATGGCGCGAATGATCGCTGACGTGGATTACAGCAACTTCAAACACGAAGTCGCCAAGAGACAGGGTCAGAAGCGCTCACTCCTTTACCACGAAATCTGGGACGTGCTCTATAGGCTCCAGACCGACCCAGCGTTTGCCCACGAGTAGCTGAGACTCAAGTTCCGGTTTGGCCGTCATCTCGCAAACGAATCTCCCGCTACCACTGCTAGACCCGGGCCGACGGGAGAAGAAAATCTACACGGAACTATGCCGCCAGTTGTCTCAAGCTTGCAGACACGTCCCGCTCCGGCAAGAGTGCAACCACCCTGATGGCGGAGGCGCATACAAACCGGTGCTCTTCCAGGTCATACCTGGCGCGTTCCATCTCGACACTCTTGAAGGCCGCAAGCTTCGTGCTGATCCCATAACTCGCAGATGAACGAGCTTCGATGTACTCACTTAGCCCAGTCTCATAAGCTCGCTTTAGGTCCCTACAGATTGGGCAATCCATACGTACGCTCCTCCGGCATTCTGCCGGACCAAACCGTCGCTTAGATGCGGTCGTGGATCAAAGGCCTCCTCCCATTTCTCTCGCTGACCATTCGTCACTGATGATCGGGCGCTGGTTCCGTGTGGCCGGTGATACAACCGGAACCGCGCTTGCACTCCCAAAGGCGGTCATGATTCACCGAAACAGTCATGTGTACAGGCGTTCTCGGCGGCTCCGGAGCGGCATGATTGCGCGCCGGGGTGGTCGCAATCATGCTCGCCATTCAGTTGTGCGCTTCTAATGGTGCGCTTCCGGATGATGGCGGCGTGGCCGGCGCCAATCTGTGGCAGGTCACTTGTTGCCATGAAGAAGATCGGATTCGCGGGCAAATCGAAGCGCTTCAAGAGCTGCGCCGCGGGCGCCAGCGGTGTACCGGCCGGCCTCTACATTCTCCAGAGTGGAGAAGCTAACCTCATGTTGGAACCGACAACGGGCAACGCCGTCATGTGCCTTCGTGCTGGCGCTGGTTGCTTGCTCGGCCTTCCTGCAATCATTGGGAACGAACCTTACTCTCTGACCGCGATGGTTCGCAGAAGTGCCAAGGTCAGGTTCGTGACTCGCGCCGACTTTGAAGATGTGATGCAAGCGAACCCGTCGTTATATCCCAAGCTGCTACGGGTGCTCGCGGCAGAAGTTCGCACTGCTCGTCGGGCGTTCTCTGAGATTTGATGTCAGATTTAAGAAAGACTATCGCACGACCCTGTCGAAAATCATCCTTGCCAACCCCACGCTGTCTGCAATCACGGAATGCAGCCGGGGTGACGGTCTGGTGATGTCATCTCGTGCCAGCCGAACAGCGGCGATGATGGAAGCTGCAATCATCAGCGTATAAGTGCAGCTTTCAGGGCAGCGAGGTCTTCAAGTCCTGCTCCAAGAACTGGCAATGCCAGCCATTGCGGAGTTGGAAGATCACAACTCCGAACGCAGTTCCGTTTATCCGTTTGGCCTCAGGCATCGCTTTGTCGATGAATCGCGTCACAACTCATATCGGTGCGTGTATCCCATTCACCCGGTTCGCCGACACCTTAAGAAGATGCAAGGAAGGCGGGAACTTGTGGCAGAACACAAAGGAATTGTTAAGTGGTTTAACAACGCCAAAGGCTACGGATTCATCGGACGTGAAGATGGGCCGGATGTATTCGTCCACTACTCAGCGATTCAATCGGATGGATACAAGGGGCTGAAAGAGGGCGATGAGGTCGAGTTCGACATCGTCCAAGGCTCGAAAGGCCCTCAGGCGGATGTTGTGACCCTCCTCAAGCACACCACAAATAGGACAGTCTGACAGTCTGGACTCTAAGCCGGAGAATCGAGATCTTGGACAAGATCGCTTCACTCTTGGCGCACTCGCTCTTGCTCTGTAGTTGCTCTCCTCATGAATAATCGCCAAGGCGCTCAACGATGCCGATTACTCCTCAAAAGCGTGCAACTGGCCTTGGCCAGACAGGATGTATAGGAACGCGAGTCGAGCGATGATGGTCACCGCGCTTATGCGCGGCGCCGAAGTCGAAGGACCTGCCACAGCAAAACCCCCGTCGCCCACGCCCTTCTCTACTGCGGATACTCTTTGGTCGCCGCCCCCACAATCCGCGCATTCGATCCGAATCTGCGGAAATCGCTGAACGTGAGATCGTTGCGTTCAAGCAGATCCCCGCCCACCCTCGTGACGACCTGCGCGCTCACCGGCAGAAGATAGTCGTGATCGTTGATCGCCACATAGTCGTAGTCCACCCGGATCGCTGCCTTGCGGATTGTGAATCTCTTCGGCTGCTCATCGGTAATGATCGTGATGCTCTTCACTCCATGCGAAGCCCGATCGATATAGATCCGGCCATGGTAACTGACCTTGGCCACGCCTTCGGGGGCGTTCAACAAAAAGGCTGAGTTCTGCTGTTCGACCCGATAGTCGAAAACCTCCGCCGGCTCCCCGCGCAGCGTGCCCGTCTCTTTCCACGTGAACATGGCCTTCGACTCCGGCCTGAAGATATCGGCTAGCGACGCGCCAAACTGGCCGGTGGAGAACATGTTGGTTCTCCTATCCGGCATTTCTCCGGTGGTTGTTGCGCCAACCAAAGTCCGGTTTTCTTCATGGTTGAGGTAGGTCAGCAGCTCGAAATACGTGTCTTCGAGCCTCCAATCCCCTTTCCCGCTCGGATCGTATAGCCGTTGCGTCGTCTGCCGGCAGATCAGGTTGGGCAGTGCGTCTGCGTAGTCGAGCGCGTTCTTGCGCGCATCCGCAAGAATCCGGTCCAGCTCCTCCTGAGTCGGACGGTCGGTGGGCTGCTCGGCAGTTGCCAACCCAGGTGGATCGACAGCAATCGGTGCGTCGCCGGTTCGCGCGGCGCCGCCGCCGGCTATGTGCTCGTCCTCCCCGGTCAGCACAAACTCGGCGGTCTTCTCTGCGGATTTTTCGCCTTGAACCAGGGTCACCCGAACCTCGTACTTTCCATCCGCGGCCGAAGTGACTGAAAAGGCGTTCAGCACCTCGCAATACTCGTCGCCGGCCTTTAAAGTCGAGGTCAGCGGCTCGCCCTTCAGCGGCTCGCCATTGCGCAGTACCTCCAGCTTCACGGTCGCCGGCGCCTGAGAGTTCGGAACTATGTGCGCAACAAAGAAAACCGAAACCTTGTGCGCGCCCGCCGGCAACTCTCCATACAGATTCGGCAGCACCTGCCGCTCGCCGCGCCACAACAAATCGGGTTCGCCGCTCCCATTGTCCGCCGGCTCAATTCCACGCACCACCATCAGGTCGCTCAGTTCGGGCACGGATCGGGAAGCAGAAATCTCAAATGTCTGCCGTTTTGCCGCGGCTTTGCCGGTATTGTTGTCCAGAATCGCAGTCTCAAGAACATACGTGCCCGGCGGGGCCGCAAAACTGCGCTCGAAAGAAATGAATCGAGGTGCGGTCCCGGAGCCATCCCCAGCGGGCCACCGCCGCACAATATCTTCGCTGAACCGCTCGATCTGCGTGCCCGCACTGTCATTGATTGTGGCGACAACCGAAACATGCGCCGAGCTCAGGCGCGTGCTCGTATCCGTGCGGACCTGTATTCCGCTCACCGGCAATTCAAGCGCCAGCAGACCTATGTTGCCTTCGTCCACATACTCCATCTGCATCACCCTCGCGCGGAAGTCCACGTCCGCGGGAAGTTGCAGGCGCTTGAGCATAGTCATCAACGGTATTTCAAACGGTTGAACGGGATCGGTGATTCCCGCACTCGGCGGCATTGCCAGATAGCCCGTGCGCGCGCGCATCCTCAGGCCCCTGCGCGAGACCCTGAACGTGGTCGTATGAAAGGTCCCGTCGTCGACGCCGGAAGGAGGAACAAAAGACGCCTCGTAGTACGTCGTCAGGCTCCTGACAAGATCCTTCACTCGACCTGTCATGTGCCCGCTTCCGATCAGTACATCGCCTCCGGTTTGCTTCGCAAGCAGATCCATGTCTTCCTGCACCGAGAGGATGCTTTTCGAGGCCGAGCGCGCAGACGCTACGAATTCGTAATTTTGGTTCATCATGGTGGCCGAGCCCAGGTCCGGCGGAGCCAACGGACCCGCATTAAGTCCACCGATACCGCCCTTCAGGTCTGCCGAGCTCATGGCGCCGAGTAGGGGGCTAACTTTCTGCTCTTCCGGAAGAACAACATAGATGTTCACGCCCGCACGGTTCGCTGCGCCGATGATCGACTTCAGCGCATCCTTGGCGTGACTGTCTTTGCCCGACCGCTGGTATGGGTCGCCGCTCCCTTCCTCAATTGAGTTGAAATAAACAATGGCCTTGCGCCCCGGCAGCGATTGCTGCGTTTCAACCAGGGCCATCAGGCTCGCCTGCAACGGAGACAGGTGCTGATCCTTGGCAACGCGACTCGAAGTCTGCAACGCGGTGTATATTGAACGGGCCAGAGTACGTTCGCGCACACTCACAGCGGCTCCTGTAGGATCCTGCCCCGTCTTTGCCTCCCGCACCAGGCGCCGCTCCACGGCATTCGCTTCCACCCTTGTTCCATACACCTCCGGCTGTACGGCGGTGGAGACAGCCGCTGCGATTGCCTTGCGGTTTGCGCTATATTCCTGTTGAATCTGCAACCGTCCCCACACGTCCACGACCGCGAACTGAAACCCGCCGGACGGAAACGCACTCAGAAATCTCGACGCCATCTGGCGCAGCTCTCTGCTGTTCTCTCGCGCGGCAGATGCAGGGGTGCCAAATAAAGAGTCTTCCGACCTCTTTTTGATGTCCTCCATGCCCGGACGGTCGAAAATCAGAGCGATCAGCGGCTCATCCTGCTGCTCTCCATTCACCAGCCGCAGATCGGTCAGCTTGGCTGGCTCGCCATTGTCAGCAACCGTGAGCTCCCCCGGCTTCAGATCGAGAATCGGCTTATTGTGCTTGTCGCGAACTGCCAGGTCCAGCAAAACCGTTTCCACGTCGGACTGCAGACTCGCTTGCTCCGTCGCACTCGGCGTCTGCGAACCGAGTCGCGCCGCACCGATCATGTAGGCGATCGCTGCCGTCGCCGCGTAGATTCCGATCCTCACCTTCATCACTCCCAACATTCTCATGGCTTCCCACCACCAGGTTCAGCTGAATCTACCAAACGAAAGATGTAATTGAGTCCGAAGGCAGTGCGACCCTGAGGATCTGATCTCCGAGTCTGCAGTCTACCTGTTGCTCAGCGTTGTTGCTGTTGGTCAGTACCGACACGCGGCTCTTATCGGGGTTCTCGGCCGCCCTTTGACGGTGTCCATTATGCGCCAAAGACAAACGGTTGTCTATATAATGTATTCTGTCTTTCTTGACCTATTGGCACGTACCGCCGCCGGCCCATCGATGATGTGATTCGAGACCTGCGAGTGATCCGGGAAAAAGTCATCCTGTTTGTAGACGACAACCTCATTGGTACTCGCGAGGACCATCTCGCATATTCCAAGGATTTGTTCAGGGCGATGATTTAAGAGGGGCTGACCCGACCCTGGATCTCCACGACGCCGTTCAACAGGTGGGCCGAGTATTGGCGACAGCAGTTCAAGCAAGCTACCACCCAGAGGAGCCGCGCCAACAAGGCTCCGCGCGATCGCTAATGCCTGATCTGTTTCGTCTGGCTCAGGATAGCGCTCAGACATAGTCGAGAAGAGTTTGATTGGTCCTTCACTCATAGCAATCCCGTTAGTCCATAGAATACGTCCAAGCTACCCATCAACCGCCAGATCGCTCCTCGACAGCGGACCAGTACTCGGAAGCGTGCAACTGGCCTTGGCCAGACAGGATGTATAGGAACGCGAGTCGAGCGATGATGGTCCCAGCCGGTCGGATGACAGCTACAGCCCGCGCCGACATTGGTGCTCGGATTGAAGCCCGATCGAAAAGCGTGGGTCTGGGGTTGCGTACAGACGTGTGATGACGTTTGTCGGTTTTTGGCAACGATCTCGTTTAGGAGTTTGCTCTGTGTCCGCGCCCCGGGCAGGCGAGTGGAACAAGGTCGGTCTGAACTCTTCGAGCGCCTATCGGATGAGAATGCGCCGCATGACGGGGTTGACTAAAGGGTTTTCAAAGAGGGCAAATCTTGAAGCTGCGTATGCTCTGTGGTTTCCCGACCGCCCCAGCGGTCTCCCACTACCCCGGTCATGACGGTGAAGAAATTAACAAGTTTTGCACAGGCGAGTGAGCATCGGAGATGTGCAAGACAGCGCTCTGTCAACCGAAAAGAGAAAACTCTTGTTAAAAGTTCATGGTGAGCAAAAGATTGTGATCTTAATCACACCATGCGGCCGGATAGCCGAGCTCGCTGTCGGGGTGCTCGCCCCTCGCGGTAAGAGAGATAGACATGGAAAATTCCAATTCAGAATCATGCTCCTGTCTTTTCCGAGTCTAGAATGCTCTATGACGACTCCCCCTTGAAGATCAGTAAACAGGGTTTTCCGAGGTGATCTGGGGCACGGACTGATTCGAAAACGCGTCTTCTGTCGGAGAATCCTGTGGCCGGTCAAGCGTTCCCAAGAAGGGACGGCCAGAATGCATTGTCCACACGGCCGCTGCCAGCTGTGCAGGAGGAGGGCGAGCGGTGAAAATTACGAATGAACAGATTGAGGCGGAGATTGCGGAATTAACATCCGAGGCAAATCGCATGCTTGCCTCGGCGAAGACACTATTCCTCGCACACGCTCAGCTCAAAGCACAGAAGGAGCATTTCACGCGCCTTCTTGAATTGCGGACACAAGCGGAGCGTCACCCGGCATTGACCTCGTACGTCCTTATCGGTTTTCTCCGGCAGAATGAAGAGGAGCCGAAGCCCTTTTGCGCTGTTACATGGAAGGGTCTGACTACAACGCCAAGTGACGCTCGCATACTTGTGACCAGCGATTGGAGGAGGGTCCTGCCTGGCGACAGTCTCATCTATTTCAATGAACTATTGAAGGATTGGGAGAAGATGCTTCAGACCCAGCCGGAAACGGTGCTAACCATGGTTGCGGACCTTTCATTCGGTCCGATTCGGACAATCGATCAGGGAACTATGCACGAAGAGCGAGTTTCAATTCTAATTCAGCAGAAGCTGGGCGAGGTTCAGCGCTTTCCATCGAGTGTCCCACTGATTAAGTAGCAAAGTCATTCTCAGGTAGGGAAATCAACGTTTCTGCGTACTCCCAGTTGATGCTCCTGGAAGTGATGGTGCAGATTCAGGACTTTTCCTTTAAGAACTTCGAGAGGTGGACGTTCTTCCCTAGTTTGACGTCGCTTGAGATGCAGTGTGTGTTTTCGGCAGGGCTGCGTGACGTCGGGTAGGTTGCATTGTTACGTTCAGATATCCGTTGAGGTCGGGTGAGATTGAACGACAAGAGCAACAAGCCTATTCCAGAGCCCATCGTGCAGTTGCAACGCCAGTTGGATCAGTTTCGCAGTTCCCATGCGCATCGGGCTAGGATTCCAGAAGCGCTGTGGCGTGCGGCGGTAGAACTGGCGGGTCAGCATGGTCTGAATGCGGTAGCGCATCCGCTGCGCCTGGACTATATGGGACTGAAGCGCCGGCTCGGAGGCGTTACAGAGATCGCAGAAAAGAAAACGTCTCGAACGCCGGGATTCGTGGAATTGGTTGCGCCCTATGCGGCGGCCGGAGCGGAGTGCGTGATCGAGTTCGAGTCTCAGAGTGGCGGCAAGATGCGCATTCAGTGGAAGGGCTCCGGGGCGCCCGATTGGGGAAGCCTGCTTCGCGCCTGGCGGGAAGCGGAGCGATGATTCATATCACCGCGCAGATGCGCGTCCTGGTTGCGATCGAGGCCGTAGACGGACGCAAGGGTATCGATTCTCTTGTTCGCGTCTGCCAGGAGAAGCTTTCTGAGGATCCGATTGGCGGCTGTGTTTTCGTTTTCAGAAGCCGCAGAGGGACGTCGATACGCGTACTTACGTATGACGGTCAGGGATACTGGCTGGCGCAAAAGCGTCTTTCCCACGGAAAATTCCGGTGGTGGCCGGAATCGAACTCACCGGCCAAGGCGCTGGAGGCTTATGAGGCGCAGTTGCTAATGGCAGCCGGCGATGTATCGCGGGTGCGCGCCGCGCCGATGTGGCGGCGAGTGAACGCCGTCGCGTAAGGCCGCATTTTTCCCTTGCGTTCCAAAAAAGACCGCTTCATACTGCTGGGCAATGAGCCAGTTCCGATATCGCGGGCGGGAGATCGGCGCGGAAGACATCCTATATATACGTGCGCTGATCGAGCGCCACACCGGGGAGAGCCGCCGCAAGCTGTCGGTCCGTCTGTGCGAAGCCTGGCAGTGGCGCCAGGCGAATGGCGCGTTGCGCGACATGGTGTGCCGAGGCATGCTGCTTATGCTGGAGCGGGCCGGCCAGATCACGCTACAGCCGGTCAATTACGTGCGGCATAATCCGCTTGCACACAGAGCCCGGCCGGAGCCGGTGCTGATCGATAAGACACCCATCGAAGATCGCTTGCGCAAACTGCAGCCGCTCGAGTTCGAGCAGGTGCGGCGGACCGCGCAGGAGCCGCTGTTCAACAGCCTGATGGAGGAACATCACTATCTGGGCTATGAACAGCCGGTTGGCGAACACCTGAAATATCTGGTGTGGGCAGGAGGTCGGCCCATCGCTTGCCTGGCCTGGTCATCGGCGCCGCGCCACCTGGCCAGCCGCGACCACTACATCGGCTGGGATGCCGCGACGCGGCGCAGCCGCATCCATTTTATCGCCTACAACACGCGCTTCCTGATCCTGCCATGGGTGCGCGTGGAGCATCTGGCCTCGCACATCCTGGGGCGCATGGCGGCGCGGATCTCTGAGGACTGGGAGAAACTGTACGGGCATCCGATTTACTTCCTGGAGACGTTCGTCGATCCGGAGCGTTTTCGCGGGACCTGTTATCGGGCGGCTAACTGGGTGCTGCTGGGTCGGACGACGGGTCGGGGCAAGCAATCGAACAGCTATGTTCCGAACCGGTCGATCAAGGAGGTTCTGGGCTATCCGCTGACCAGGCGGTTCCGCGAACTGCTGGGCGGTGCCGTGTGAAGCAGACCCGGCGCCGCATCGATGTGAACCTGGAGGAACTGGACCGGGTGCTGGATGGAGCACGTCAGGCACCGCTGAGCGAAGAAGATCATCACAAGCTGCGGGAGGCGCTGCATGCCCTGGCGGCGATGTTGGTGCGGCCGCGCAACACGGAGAAAACCAGTTCGGTAGTGGAGAAGCCCGAAGACGAAGCGGGCGCCAGTGGAAAGCAGCCGGACCCAGATGCGCCTTCGCCACCGGGACACGGCCGCAACGGAGCCGAGGCCTTCCGTGGCGCTCGAAGAGTGGAGATCAAGCACCAGACGTTGACCCACGGCGATCGCTGCCCGGAGTGCGGGAAAGGCAATGTATACGGGCAGAAGGAGCCGAAGGTGCTGGTACGGTTCGTGGGCCAAGCGCCGTTGGCGGCTACGCTCTACTCACTCGAACGGTTGCGTTGCGGCGCCTGTGGACAGGTGTTCACGGCGCAGTCGCCCGAAGGCATGGGCGAGGATAAGTACGATGAATCGGCCGCGGCCATGATCGCTCAGCTCAAGTACGGCAGCGGTACGCCGTTCAACCGGTTGGAGCAACTGGAAAAGCAGTTGGGCATTCCCTTGCCGGCGGCTACGCAGTGGGAGATCGTCGAGAAAGCCGCGCGGCCGATCAAGCCGGCGCGTGACGAGCTGATCCGCCAGGCGGCGCAAGGCGAGGTGGTCCACAATGACGACACCAGCATGCGCGTGCTGCGCCTCGAGCGCGATCCATCGGACGAGCGCACCGGTGTGTTTACCAGCGGGATCGTGTCCACTTGCGAGGGACGGAAGATCGCGTTGTACTTCACCGGATCCAAACATGCCGGCGAAAACCTTGCCGACGTGCTGAAACAGCGCAGCTCAGAACGGCCTGGCCCGATTCAGATGTGCGATGCACTATCGCGCAATGTGCCCCGTCTCGCTGCGGGGACGGAGATCCTTCTGGCCAACTGTCTGGCGCATGGACGCAGGCAGTTCGTTGAGGTGGCGGAGAACTTCCCCGCCGAATGTCGCTACGTGCTGGAGATGCTTGGCCAGGTGTACGGCTACGATGCCGAAGCACGGGATCTCGGGCTGACGCCGGACCAGCGGCTGCATCTCCATCAGGAACGCAGCGCACCTGTGATGGACAAGCTGCATGTCTGGCTCGAGTTGCAGTTGGCCGAACGCCGAACCGAGCCTAACTCTGGGCTCGGCCAGGCAATCAGCTATCTGCTGCGGCACTGGCTGCCTCTGACGTTGTTCCTCCGCCAGGCCGGGGCCCCACTGGATAACAACATAGTAGAAAGGGCCTTGAAGCGAGCGGTTCTTCATCGCAAGAACGCCTTGTACTATCGCACCCTGAACGGTGCCGAGGTCGGGGATCTGTTCATGAGCCTGATCCACACCTGCCAGTTGTGTGGCGCCAACTCCTTCGACTACCTGGTCGAGTTACAACGCCACTCCCAGGAACTCGCCGCCTGCCCCGCGGAATGGATGCCATGGTACTATCGCGAGACTCTGGCGAGAACCGCTTCGCTCCCCGATTCGGCAGAGCTATGATGAATCCCTGATGGCCGAAAAGGATAGTCTGCGGCCATGACTGGGGAGCCTCATGGAATGCCTTTAAAACAACGGTCCGGCATCAGGAAATCCGGCAAGGTTTTCGGCCAGGGGCAAAAGAACGCCAAAATGGTTCGCGCCGGTCTCTATGCCCGCGTCTCCACGCAGGATCAGCAGACGCTGCCCATGCAAAACCGCGCTATGCGCGAATATGCCGCACGGCGTGGCTGGAGCATCGCCATGCAAGTGAAGGAAGTCGGATCCGGTGCGACCCAGCGCCAGTTGCGGGAGAAGCTGCTGGAAGCTGCGCGGCGCCGGGAGATCGATGTCGTGCTGGTGTGGCGGCTCGATCGCTGGGGAAGATCGGTAACCGACCTGCTCGCGACTCTGCAGGAACTGGAGCATCTCGGCGTCGGCTTCGTATCGCTCACCGAGGCCCTGGACCTGACCACTCCGGCGGGTCGTGCAATGGCCGCGCTGCTGGCCGTTTTTGCCGCCTTCAAGCCGAACTCCTCGGGGAGCGCGTGCGGGCAGGTCTCGCTCATGCCCGCCAGAACGGTAAGCGGTTGGGCCGACCCTTAACCGTTGGACTTCGTGCCGGCCAAGTCCGTAAGCTTCATCGCTCCGGCCTCAGCAAGTCTGAAATCTCCCGCCGCCTCAAAATCGGTCGAACCTCGGTTCGTCGTATCCTGGACAGGAGAACTAAAGCATGAACAGCGCCCCCATAGAGTTCCACAAAATCTGGATCGACCAATGCGCGGCAACCGAAGGTATCAGCGAGAAGTTCGGCCTGGAGAACGCGCTGAACTATCTGATCGGCGAGAAACTCTTCTCCTTCCTGCACGCGGCCGAGCGCGATCCTCTGTTCGCTGCCGAGGTGCCTGCCTTCATCGGTAAAATCCAACGGCTGTTTACATCACAGGAGATCCGTGACTACCTCGATCACCTGGAACGAACCAGATATCTCGCGCCTCAAGAGGTTGACCTTGAATCGGAACCCGACGAAGACCTTGAAGAAGCTGAAGTCTGGCTGGAAACCCCGTAATGGGCGCGGAAGAGTTGCTGCGCTTCGCCCGTGTCCGTCAACTCCTTCAGTCATAGAGAGCCATGGCAAAATCAAAGCGCGATCCCGTCCGCGAGGAGCGCATCCATGAGGAAATCATCGTGGATGCATATGGGCCCGAGGAGCAGGCCATGGGCTGGTACTACTATCTGGAAGACAAGATCCGCTTCCCGTTCAAGGCAAAATGCGCCATTTCCAAAGTAATCTCTCCCTTGCGAAAGGGCGAATCTGTAGACGTTCTGGGTCTGGCGCCTGAAGATACATGCTCGACCGACATGCTCGTGCTGATCCACTGGCAGAGCCGAAACATGGCTGTCCCGCTCTCTCAACTAACTGCCATTAGCCCGGATGAATCGACCTGCGAAGCTATCAAAGACTGGCATTACTGGGTGGCCCAGGGGTACTGCTTCTGATCTACATACCGGGAATGTTGGCATATGATTCGTTCCCCAACGAGTAAGAATCTGAACGCTCATGACGAAACGGATCCACGATCGCAGCCCAAATGGACAGATGTTAAGGCAAAGCTCACCAGCCTTGACCGGATAGGATTAATCGGCCTAGTTCAGGATCTTTATGCCGCCCACAAGGATAATAAGATCTTCCTTCACACCCGCTTTGGCTTGGGCGAGGACGTTGTTAAGCCCTAGAAAGAAACACTTGACCGCTGGCTCTGGCCAGACCCGTTGCGCAACCAGGATGTTTCCGTTGCAAAAGCGAAACAGGCCGTTTCCAGTTACAGAAAGGCGGTTGGCGAACCTGCCGGACTCGCAGAGCTAATGGTGTTTTTTTGCGAAAGTGCTGCTGGCTTCTCCAACGATGTCGGCTACCAGGATGAAGGCTACTTCGATGCTCTGGTCAACATGTTCGAACAGGCCCTCAAGGCCGCTTGTCAGCTATCTAAGGGCGACCGCGACTCCCTAATCGTCCGGCTTGACCGTGTGCGCACCATCAGCCACAATCTGGGCTATGGCGTCGGCGATGATATGGACTCCCTGCTCGCCAATAATAGCGGGACCTGACCGCCCTTCGGCAGTTGGTTCACATGCTGCGCATCCTTGCCGAAAACTCA
>CAVVUE010000041.1:0-16298 GCA_963751285.1 uncultured Acidobacteriaceae bacterium
ACTCGGTCTTGGTGATTCGGAAGTCGTATCGGTCGCAAGTGCGGGTCTGGAGATCGGTGCTACGAATAGGGGTCGACGGGTGCGGGCGGGGACGCCCGCACGACAGCCGGTCAGGAGACCGGCGCTACGAGCCGGTTTGCCCATCGTCGTCGGCTCTCACGTCAAGGGCGAGGCTGGGCTCTTCGGCTGCTGCGGAGTCCAACAGCGGCTGCGACCACTCTGGCGATCTCATTTCGCGAAGCTCGACTTGCAGCTTCGTCTGCGCTTCCACCAACTCCTCCCTGGAGTTAGCTAATTCGGCGAGTTGACGGCCGTGGTAGAAGGCGCCGTCCTTGCCTTCCACCGTGCCAAGGACGCTGTTGTAGTGATCAACGCTGCTTGCCAGAGCTTTGCCAAGTTTCGTGATATGTCCTTGCGCAACTACAAGCTTCTCGTAGATTTTGCGGCCGGTTTCCTGTATGGCTTTCGCATTCTCGGTCACTTTCGACTGCTGCCAGCCGAACTCGACCGCACGTAGCAGCGCAATCAAGGTTGTTGGCGTTGCCATCACCACTTGATTCTGCGCGCCAAACTCGATCAGGGAGGGGTCGGCCTCGAGAGCCGCGCTGAACAGCGCCTCGCTGGGCAGGAAGCAAACCACAAAATCAGGAGCCTTGTCGAACTGCTTCCAGTAGGCCTTGCCTGGAAGCTCCTTCAAGCGCGCCCTCACGCGCAGCGCATGAGCCTCGAAGCGCAGCTTCTGCGCGGCCAGATCAGTGCTGCCGCTGGCGTCAAGAAATGCATCGAGAGGCGTCTTCGCATCCACTACGATCTCGCGCCCGTTGGGCAGCTGAATGGTCATATCGGGGCGCAGCATCTTGTCGGCGTCGTCGCGCGCAGTCACTTGTTCGGAGAACGAGCAGTACTCAACCATGCCCGCGTACTCAACGCAGCGCTTGAGCTGCAGCTCACCCCAGTTGCCGCGGGTCTTGGGTGCGCGCAAGGCTGTCACGAGTTGCGATGTTTCGTTCTTCAGTGCATCGAGGGACGCTGGAATCGAGCTCTGCATCGTCTCTACCAATGCCTTCACTTCCGAGTAAGCTCCGGAAGCGGGCCCTTTCCATCGCTCGGGTCTGTTCATCGAGGCTTTTCAGCGCAACGCCGAGCGGATCGACCAGATTCTTAATCGCCAGTTCCTTGGCGTTGAACGCGTTCTGGGCCTCCAGGTTCTGGCTGCCCAATTCCTGTTTGGCGAGGGCGAGGAACGACAGGGTGGCGCGCGCAAACATCGGCAGCCGCACCCTTGAAAGCCGCGTCGAGATCGGCCTTCATTTGCGCGTACTTTTCCTGCTCGTGCTTGAGCTGCTGTTTTGCCGCGGCGAGCTCTTCGGCCTTTGGGCGGAGATCCTGAGTTCATTCTTCGCCTCATCCAGCAACAGCTGCGATCCCGCACGCGCCTGCCTGTGCCCGAGCCACAATCCCAAAAGAAAGAGACCGACAGCGATCAACGCCAACACGATTTCAGAGCTCCCCATTGGCAGTTCCCTCTTCGCCAAATATACGCCTTTGGGTTGTGCATTTCGCGGGGCCGGAACTGTTCCCTGCCCCCCGCCCCCAATTCCCTGTTTCTTCAATCGTTTCCCCCGGATGCACAGCTTTACACCGCGGGGTCCTGCCGGTAGACTTGAAGTTTCGGGGCCATGCGCATTTTTTCGGCGCGGTGGTTGTCCTTCCCAGCCGCGGGCCAGTATGGTAGGTTCGCGGGGCGGAGCGGTTGTTCCAGTCCCCGGAGCGTTTTTCTTGAGTTCCCAATCAAATGAGGAGAAGCACGCATGGCCGTTGAAGAAAAGGTAAAGCAGATCATCGTCGAGCAATTGCAGGTGGACGAAGCGGAAGTGACACCGGGCGCAAGCTTTCAGGAAGATCTGGGCGCCGACTCGCTCGACGTGGTCGAACTGGTGATGCAGTTCGAGGAAGCGTTTGACATGGAGATTCCCGACGAGGATGCGGAGAAGATCAAGACCGTGAAGGACGCCATCGACTACATCGAGAAAAACGCGAAAGGCGGCAAGTAAGCATTGACCCAGGCACCAACGCGAAGAGTCGTAGTCACCGGCCTGGGGCTCCTATGCGGCGTGGGGAACACCGCAACCGAGGTGTGGCGGCAGGTATTGGCCGGAGCCAGCGGAATGGCTCCCATCCAGAGTTTTGACGCCACCGGTTTCCCAGTCACGTTTGCCGCCGAGGTTAAGAACTTCGACCCTCTCCAATTTGTCGAGAAGAAGGAAGCGCGCAAGATGGGGCGCTTCATTCACTACGCCTTCGCCGCGGTGCAGGAGGCGATGGCCCAGTCTGGTCTCAAAATCACGGAAGATATCGCGGATCGTACCGGTGTGTTTATCGGCTCGGGGATTGGCGGGTTCGAGATCATCGAGCGCGAGCACTCCAACCTGTTGAACGGCGGGCCGCGTAAGCTCTCGCCCTTTTTCATTCCCGCCACGATTGTGAATATGGCCGCCGGGCAAATCAGCATCCGCTACGGCGCGCGCGGGCCTATCTCCGCCACGGCCACGGCGTGCGCCACCAGCGCCAACTCCATTGGCGATTCGGTGCGCATGATTTTGCACGGCGACGCGGATGTGATGATCGCCGGAGGCGCGGAGGCCGCGGTGACGGCTCTCTCCGTAGGCGGGTTCGCCGCCATGAAGGCGCTGTCAACGCGCAACGACGATCCCACGCATGCCAGCCGCCCCTTTGACAGGGACCGCGATGGCTTTGTGATCGGCGAGGGCGCGGGGATTTTGATTCTGGAAGAGCTGGGATTTGCGCGCGCGCGTGGCGCAAAGATCCTGGCAGAAGTGATTGGCTACGGCATGAGCGCTGACGCCTACCATATGACGGGTATCGCTCCGGAGGGTGCCGGCGCGCAGCGCAGCATAAGGGCCGCGTTGAAAGACGCGGGAATCCGCCCCGAAGAGGTGGGATACATCAACGCCCACGCTACTTCCACGCCTGCTGGAGACGGCAACGAGTCGCGTGCTATTGAGGCGGTGTTCGGCGAGCACGCGCTCAGCCATCGGCTCAAAATCAGCGGAACGAAGTCGATGACGGGGCATCTGCTGGGCGGCGCGGGCGGACTGGAGGCGGGCATCACGGTGCTGGCCCTCGTGAACCAGGAGATTCCGCCAACGATGAATCTCGAGAACGTGGACCCCGAGTGCCGGTTAGATTATGTGCCCAACCGGGCGATCAAGCATCAGTTTGAGATCGCGGCTTCAAATTCGTTTGGATTTGGCGGCATCAACGCCACGCTCGTGATGCGAAGGTGGAGCGAGTAGAGCGGGCTGCATCAATCCGCTCCGGTGGCTTGATGACGTACCTCACGGGCTAAGCCCTCTGATTTCTGCGTTCTTTCGGCACGATTAAAGTCGCAGCCCTTCAAAACAGTATTCATACAACCAGTTTTGGTGTTGCTGCCTTTCATCAAGGGGATTGGCGACTCCATACGAAGCTGCGTGCAATCGTGGTAGACTCGTTTTTGCTTTGGAGGGATCTCCATGAAAATGGGCTTCGGGATCGCGGGTCTATTTGCGTGTTTGGCATTGTCGGCGGCTGCGTATGGCGCGGACGCGACGGGCACCTGGAAGGGAGCGTTCGATTTTCAGGGCAGCAGCATGCCGCTCACATTCCATTTGGCGGTTGCTAACGGCGCGGTGACGGGAACAGTGGAAGGACTGCCAACCAATCCGGCCGAAATCCACGGCGGCAAATTGACTGGCGACACGATCACGTTCTGGGTGAACACGGACTACCAGGGGCAAACATACAAGATTGTTTACACGGGCAAGCTTTCCCCTGCCGGCGACGAGATTGCATTCACCTTTGGGACCGATGATGGAAGCTGGAGTGCGCAGCTAACGGTAGCAAGGAGCGCCGACACGGCGCCTGCGACCGCGCTTGCTCCCGTGGATTTGACCGGGACGTGGAAGGGGACATTCGACTTTAACGGCGCGAGTGTGCCGTTGACGATCCATTTGGCCACCGCGGCGGGAGCAGTGACGGGCACCGTCGAGGGGTTGCCGACTACGCCCGCGGAGATTCATGACGGCAAGGTGGATGGCGACACGGTGAAGTTCTGGGTGAACACCGATTACCAGGGACAGACTTATAAGCTGCTGTACTCGGGAAAGATGTCCGCCGGGCAGATTGTGTTTACGTTCGGTACTGATGATGGAAGCTGGAGCACACAGTTGACGGCGACGAAAAACAGTGGTCAGTGATCAGTGGTCAGTCGCCACAGATCATGAGGCGTCACGGGCTGATGCGCGGTGCAGGTATTTTCTAAAGCGCCAGAAGTAGATGGCGAGGTTGAAGGCGCAGACGGCGACGCCGACTACCGTGACGACCCACGGAGACGTGTTGGGATAGACGATGGCGTCGAGGGTGTGGAGCAGAAAGCTTCCCTGATACGCAGCGATGCCGGCTTTCATTTCAAAGTATTGTTCTGCGAGCGTGAGCGGGCAGGGCCATGGGCCAGCTTCGACAATGACTCCCCAGGTGAGGGAGAGGACGTGCAGAACGCTCCACAACGGACGGCGGCGTGTGAGCAGCGCGCCGAAGATCACCAGCACAATCCAGATGAGATGCGCCAGAAGGATCAGGATGGCAGCCGTGGTCATCATGGGCAAACTGCGCTGATCGTAGTGTAGATTGGAAGCGCACGGATTCTTCGCGAAAGGCTATGGCATGATGTTTCGGAACTACTTGTTTTGTGTTTTGGGCGCAGTTGCGCTTTTGTTCGTTGCCTGCACGGCGAATGCGCAGAGTACGGACGCCAAACCGGCGCAGACTCGCGCGGGATTCGCGATGCCTGCGCCGCACGTGAATGCGTCGCTTGGCGAGATCGAACGCTTTCCCGGAGACGGCGACGGCGCGTACAAGACGCATCATTATCGCGATCTTTTTGCGGAGCAGGGACACTCGCCGGCGGAGACGCGCGCCAAGATCGAGAAGGCCTTTCAGCAACTGTTTCACGGCGACGGGCAGGAAGAACGGATCTACTTTGAGACCGGCGCCAATGAAAACGGAACGCTGGCTTATGTGACGGACTGGGCGAACAACGATGCGCGCACGGAAGGGATGAGCTACGGCATGATGATCTGCGTGGAGCTCAACAAGAAGCGCGAGTTCGATGCGATCTGGAACTGGGCGCACACCTACATGCTGATCACCGACCAGAAGAACCCGTCGGTGGGGTATTTTGCGTGGTCGATGAATACCGACGGGACGCCGCGCTCGACGGGCGCAGCGCCGGATGGTGAAGAATACTTCACCATGGCACTGTATTTTGCGGCGCACCGCTGGGCCAACGGCAAAGGGATCTATAACTACCAGGCGGAGGCGGACAAGATTCTGCGCGGGATGCGGCATCATCCGGTGCTGACGGGAACGAGCCCGTTCCGGATTCATCCCGGCGACCCGCTGTTCATTCCACCGGATCATCCGTGGCCGAGCCCGAACAATCGCAGGCAGGAGGCGGAAGCGAAGGCGAGCGGACGGCCATGGCCGCTGTATCGATTTCCGCGCGGGCCGCGCGAGGAGACGATTGGGCCGATGGTGGATGAGAGCCACTTCATGATCAAGTTTGTGCCCGACCTGCCGGATGGCGTGACCGACGCGAGCTATCATCTGCCGGCGTTTTATGAGCTATGGGCGCGATGGGGCCCGGTGGAGGATCGCGCGTTCTGGGCGAAAGCGGCGGATGTGAGCCGGGACTTCTTCAATCGTGTGACCGGGCCGGAAACGGGACTGACGCCCGACCGGAGCAACTACGACGGCACTCCAGTGATGGGCTTCGACGGGAAGGCGACGGCGTTCATGGCCGACTCATGGCGAAGCGTGAGTAACTGGAGCGTGGATTATTCGTGGTGGCACAAGGATGCGCGCGAGACGGCGCTGAGCGACCGCATTCAGAAATTTCTGTACGGCCAGGGCATCGAAAAGTTTGTGAACCGGTACACGCTGGACGGCAATCCGCTCTCGACCACGCACTCACCGGGGATGGTGGCGACAACGGCGGCGGGCAGCCTGGCCGCGACCGACGGGCCGGTGGCCAAGGCGTTTGTCGACGCTCTGTGGAACATGCCCGTGCCCAGTGGCGAGCAGCGCTACTACGACGGACTGCTTTACCTGATGAACATGATGCACGCGAGCGGGGAGTTCAGGATTATTGAAAAGCCGGCTATCAGTCATTAGCTTTTAGCCTTTTAGCTTTTTCGCCAAGCTTTCGACTCGTGCCGTAATTCAGAAATCACATTGGGATTATCTTGGCACGATCCTGACGATTGAGATTTTGTCGGTGACTGTGAGCGAAGTCGAATTGCCTTGCATGGGCTGGTTGAAGGACGTGGCATTGCCGTTTGAGTCGAATTGATAGTCGGTGGTGGCCTGGTACAAGCTGCTCAGGTTGATGCTGATGTTCGCGGGAGCCACCGGCATCGGCGTCGCGGTGTTTTGATCCCAACTGCTTTCTTCGAGCCACAGGACCAGCCAGAATGAGCCGTCGTGCTTTTGCAACAGCAGATGATTCAATGCGGGGACGGCGCCCGAGATGGAGTACTGCAGCGATCCGGGGATGAAGGATTCGCCACCCGAGTCATTGAGAAGGGCGAGCAGATTCTGGAGCGCGGTGAAGGCTGGCTTCGGAGTCAGGTCGCTGTGGAGCAGGCCGTAGCCCGGCGAGGAGACCTCATCCAGCAGTTCGTAGAAATAAGTTTTCTTGAGTCCGTAGGTGTAGGCGAGAAGAAGCGTGCGCGGAATGTAGGAAGCCTCGACGCTCTCGGGAAGTGTGTAGGGAGTGGTGGTTGAGGGGTAGGCCATGTAGCCGGTTTCAGTGATCACGGAAGGAAGACCGGGCGCATCGATGGCGGCCTGGTCGAGCCACCAGGAGAAGCTTCCGTATGCATTCCCTTCCGCATCACCGCCGATGCCCCAGCCGATGTTGCCCGGATTCAGTCCCCAGAAATAGATATGCAGATTGCTGACGTTCAACGCCGAGGAGAGATTGCCGACGGAGGCGAAGGAGGACTGTTGAGTCAATGACGGTCCCAGCAGGGGAAGATTCAAATCTGTTGCCGCGGCCCGGACGGTGGGTAGCATCGACAGCATGTTCTGAATACCGCCAGCGCTGGTGGCGCCGCCGCAGTTGCCGGCGAGGTCACATTCATTGGGCAATTCGAGCGATTCCATGTCTCCCACTTCGGGAGCGAAGCTCTCAATGGATTGGGGAGTGGTTGCGGTGTTGAAGGGAACAACGTAATCGCATTGGATGCCCGCGGCAGCCAATTGCTTGTGAGCCTGGACAATGGGCGAAGAAGACGGCCAGGGGTAGTAGCCGTCGCGGATGTGATGGATGCCCAGCGCTTCGAGCGCACTGAGCACGGCGGGGAAATGAGTGTAATAGGGCGTGTCAGTGTAGCTGAGGTGAGTGACGACTCCGGCTGAGTCGACAAAATTGGCCGCAGAGGCGGCGAGCTCCGAAGACAAACTGGAATCGTCGGACGAAGAGGGTTTTGACGATGATGCGCTGGATTGAACGAGTCCAGTTGAGCAGCCTGCCAGACATGCGACTGCGATGAATGAAGAGATAAAGACAAGAGGGCGCGCGCATGAAGGTTTGTCGCCGATTTTTAAGATAGATATAAGTGAATTGGGGACCTGGCTCAGCCGGGCGTAGAACGGCGCAGCCGCATGAAGCAGCTGTGGAAGGCGCATATTAACCATCCTTGGGGCGTGAACACCGATGACCGAAGACAGAGCGCTCCGGTAAGCAGGGGAATTCTCCAACCCTAATTTATTAACCCAGGAACTTTCACGAGGGATTTGAAACGACTTTAGTAGAGGAATGATGAATTGGCAAGAGAAAAATGAACGATTCTTGTCGCGCGGACAAGTGCGTGCGAAAGGATGCGCAGCCAATGGCGAACGTGTGATAGATTCAGCTTACCGGTCCCCCTTCATTCCCCGCTCTTCTCGCATGATCTTGATGCAATGTGAGGTCAACGCCGATGTCCGATCGTCGCGATGGCTCTGCCGCGCCTTTCACGAATGGGACCCCGTCCGCAGCTGCGATTGGCGCGTCGGCGCAGCGCAAGGCTGCGCTGCGGCTGCTTCCGGTGATTGGCGTGGGTTATGGACTCGCCTTCATGGATCGCATCAACATCAGCTTTGCTTCGCTTGAGATGAACAAGGATCTGCACTTCAGCGCATCGGTCTACGGATTCGGCGCCGGGTTGTTTTTTATCGGGTATGCGCTGTGCGAAGTGCCGTCGAACCTGCTGCTGTTGCGTTTCGGAGCCAGGCGCTGGATGGCGCGGATCATGTTCACCTGGGGACTGCTCGCGGCGGCGATGATGTTCGTGCGCACTCCACTCGAGTTCAACGCGCTGCGGTTCCTGCTGGGCGTGGCGGAGGCCGGGTTCTATCCCGGCGTGATTTATTACCTGACGCTGTGGTTTCCGCTGCGGATGAGAGCGCGGGCGGTGAGCCGGTTTTATGTTTCGCTGCCGTTGGCCTCGGCAGTGATGGGCGCGCTGGCCGGATGGCTCATGGGATTAGGCGGGAAGCTGGGGCTGGCAGGCTGGCAATGGCTGTTTCTCGCAGAGGGTCTGCCGGCGGCATTGTTCAGCCTGGTGATTTTGAAGATGCTGCCGGACAGTCCGGCGAAGGCAACGTGGCTGACCACGGAAGAAAAAGCGTGGCTCGCGAACCAGCTCAAGGCGGACGGCGAAAAAGCGCACCTCGGACACAGTGCCGGAGTGGCGCAGGCGCTGCTTTCACCGAAGGTATGGATGATTGGGGTGTTCTTCTTTTTTGCGCTCACCACCAACTACGCTTACAGCTTCTCTGCACCAGCGATTCTGCAGGGGGTGACCGGCTGGAGCGTTACGAATGTCGGCTTCCTGGTGTCGTGCTTTGGCTTGGCGGGCGCGGCGGGAATGCTGCTGAACAGCGCCCACTCCGACGAGCGCGGGGAGCGCGCGCTGCACTCCATTGTTCCCTGCCTGGTGATGGCGGCCGGCTATTTGACTGCGGGTTATGCGAAGGAGCCGTGGCTGGTAGTGGCGGGGCTGGCGGCGGGCTTCATCGCATTCATGTCATTGCTGGGGCCGGCGAATGCGGTCCCTATGCAGTTTTTGGCCGGACGCGCGGCGGCGGCGGGAATTGCGGCAATGAATACCATCACCATGTTCGCCGGATTCCTGGGACCGTACTGGATGGGCGTGATGAAGGACTACACGGGGAATTATGAAGCGGGATTGAGGGGGCTGGTGTTGCCTTGCCTTCTGGCGGCGGGAACCATGTATGCGTTGACACGCAGTTTGGCGCGTGGGAAGATGACGCCGCGTGTCGCGGCGCTGGCCGATGAGACGGCGTGAGATTTGTGGCTGAGGCTCGCTCTCGTTTATTTTGACACGACTGAAGTCGTGTCCTGAGAAAAAGCGCGTCGTCCCTACGGGACTCAAGCTTGTTGAACGTTGACCTATTCCCCACACTGAAGTGCGGGGCTAATGAACACTCCGCCTACGGCGCGGGAAGACTGTACGCTGAATCGGCTCCCAAAAAAGAACCGGAAGCGAAGAATCGCCGGGTACGAAGGCTTATGGCGCGGGAAGATCGAGTTAGATGGCCGCCGCCGCGGGAAGAATTTCTTCGACGTCAACCCATTGCGTGGGGTAGTTGCCGGTGTAGCAGGCGGTGCAGTAGCCGGTTTTTTTCTCGTCTCGGACAGACTGAAGCAGCCCTTCGAGCGATAAATAGGCCAACGAGTCGGCCTCGATGAAGTGGCGAATCCCTTCGATGGAGTTGTTGGCGGCGATCAATTCCTTCTTGCTGGGCGTGTCGACGCCGTAGAAGCAAGGCGAAATAGTGGGCGGACAACTGATGCGGAGATGCACTTCGGTCGCGCCGGCGCCGCGCACCATGCGGACAATCTTCCGGCTGGTGGTACCGCGGATGATGGAGTCGTCAATCAACACGACGCGCTTGCCGGCGAGGAGGTTGTGCACGGGGTTGAGCTTGAGGCGCACGCCGAAATCGCGGACGCGCTGCTCCGGCTCAATAAAGGTGCGGCCGACGTAGTGATTGCGGATGAGGCCGAAGCGAAAAGGCAGGCCGGCCTCTTCGGCATAGCCCAATGCGGCGGTCACGCCGGAGTCGGGGACGGGAACCACGACGTCCGCTGGCACTCCGGATTCGCGCGCGAGCTGGCGGCCCATCTGGTCGCGGCTCTCCTGTACCCAGCGGCCGAAGATGCGCGAGTCAGGACGTGCAAAGTAAACATGCTCGAAGATGCAGCTCGCCTGCGGGAGTCCGCTGGCGAACTGGCGGCTGGTGACGCCATCTTCAGACACCATGACGAGCTCACCCGGCAGAACATCGCGGAGGAATTCGGCGCGAAGCAGGTCGAAGGCGCAGGACTCGCTGGCGAAGACAATGGAGTCGTGGCCGTCAGGATTTTTCATACGGCCCATGGAAAGCGGGCGGAAGCCACGCGGATCGCGGGCGGCGAAGATGCGGTCGCGCGTCATCATCACGATGGAAAACGCGCCCTCAACCTGCGAGAGCGAGTCGGCAATGGCGTCTACGAGCGAGCTCGCGCCCGAGTGCGCAATGAGCTGAACGATGATTTCGGAGTCGGACGTGGTTTGGAAGTATGCGCCCTCGAGCTCGAGCTTGGAGCGAAGCGTACCGAGGTTCACCAGATTGCCATTGTGCGCGATGGCGATCAACCCCTTGGTGGAATCGACGCGGATGGGCTGAGCGTTGAGCAGGGCTGAGTCGCCGGTGGTGGAGTAGCGCGTGTGACCGATGGCCATGCGGCCGGGAAGCTTGGCGAGCACTTCGTCAGTGAAGATTTCGGAGACGAGCCCCATGCCTTTGATATTGGCGAGATGGTGGCCGTCGGCGGTGGCGATCCCAGCTGACTCCTGGCCGCGATGCTGCAGAGCATAGAGGCCGAGATAGGCTTCGCGCGCGGCATGAGGATGGTTGTGGATGGCGACCACGCCGCATTCCTCATGCAATTCGTCGCCATGGGCGACGAAATGCAGGGACTGAGGGGCATACGGACTAGGGACTGGAGGAAAAGCAAAAGCAGATCCTTCGGCTCGGTCGCCCCGGCGACCTCGCTCAGAATGACAATGTTTTGAGGTTGTTCGCAAAGATGCGGAAAGGTCGGCGACGCCGGGGACACCCTGAAAGAGGCGGTGCATCACATGGAAACCTCGTTATGCAGATTCGCTTCCAGGGCCGTGGCCCAGATTGTGCGCAGATCAGCGAGCGGCGCGGAGATGAAAAGCTCGCGCTCGATCTTGATGTCGAGACGGCTGCCGCCGGTTGTGCCGATGCGTGCAGAGAGGAAGTTGAACTCGGCAGCGAGTTTCTCGATTTCGGGAACGTTTCCTGGATTCGCAGTGACGATCACGGTCGATGCCGGTTCAGCGAAGAGACCAAAAAGAGGGTGGGCAAGGAGCGACGGGTCCTGCTCGACAGTGGCGCCGATGTTTTTGGAGAACGCGGCTTGCGCGAGGGCCACGGCGATGCCGCCGTCTGAAATGTCGCGCGCCGAATGAATGAACTTGCGCCAAGCGAGCTCAGAGAGAAGTTTGTGTAGGCCGGCCTCAGCGTCGAGGTCGAGCGCGGGCGGACGGCCCCAGAGATCGTCGAGAATGACTTTGGCGAACTCAGAGGAGCCGAAGGCGATGAGGTTCTCAGCGACCTCCGCGTCGGTGGCGTCCGCCTGTGCGCGGCCTCTTGGTTCGCGTTCGAGCACGGGCAGCGGATATTGGCTGATGGGCGGAGGATTGAGCGGAACCTTGAGATTGGGATTGGGTTCTTCGCCGCGCGGAATGGGCCACAGCAAAATGATGGCGTCTTTCTCGCGCTGGAAGTGGGCGGGAACTGCCCTGGTGACATCATCGAGGATGCCGACGATGCCGAGCACCGGCGTGGGATAGATGCCTTCGCCGCGCGTCTCGTTATATAAGGAGACGTTGCCGCCGGTGATGGGCGTGCCCAGCGCGGTGCAGGCTTCAGCGATGCCGTCGATGGCGGCCGAGAGCTGAGCCATGATTTCGGGCTTCTCAGGATTGCCGAAGTTGAGGCAGTTGGTGGCGGCAACGGGCGTAGCGCCGGCGCAGGCCACTTTGCGCGCGGACTCGGCCACGGCATGCATGGCGCCGAGCCTGGGATCGAGATAACACCAGCGGCCGTTGCCGTCGAGCGCCATGGCGAGACCGCGCTCCTTCTTCCCTTCCCCACTCGGTCCTTTGGTTCCGGTTCCCTTGATGCGCATCACTCCGGCTTCGCCGCCGGGACCGATGACGGTGTTGGTCTGCACCATGGAATCGTATTGCTCGTGGACCCAGCGCTTGGAGCAGACGTTCGCGCTGGCCAGCATTCGTTTCAAGTCGGCGGTGGAGTCGCGATCCGCGCTCAGCTGAGCGAGGACTTCATCGGGAGGATCGAGCGAGACGGGAACTTTCCACGTGCCGATGGGGCGGTGATAGAGAGGCGCGTCGTCAGTGAGCGAGCGGTTGGGAATATCGGCGACAAGCTCGCCGTGATGGCGGATGCGCAAACGGGGCTCAGGTTGCACGGTGCCGACGATGACTGCGTCGAGTCCCCACTTGGCAAAGACGCGTAGCACTTCATCTTCGCGGCCGTTCTCAGCAACGAGGAGCATGCGCTCCTGGCTCTCAGAAAGCATGATCTCGTAAGCGCTCATGCCGGTTTCGCGCTGGGGCACGCGATCGAGTTCGACGTCGAGACCAACACCGCCGCGCGCGCCCATCTCGCAGGTGGAGCAGGTGAGCCCCGCAGCACCCATGTCCTGAATGCCAACGATAGCGCCGGTCTGCATGGCTTCAAGACATGCTTCGAGCAGGAGTTTCTCCATGAACGGATCGCCCACCTGCACGTTGGGTCTCTTTTGCTCTGACCCTTCTTTGAATTCCTCACTGGCCATGGTTGCGCCGTGGATGCCATCGCGACCGGTCTTGGCTCCTACATATATGACGGGGTTGCCGGTGCCGCTGGCCTTGGCATAGAAGATCTCGTTCTTGCGCACGAGGCCGAGAGCAAATGCGTTCACGAGGGGGTTGCCACTGTAGCAGGGCTCGAACTTGGTCTCGCCGCCAAGGTTGGGGACGCCGAAGCAATTGCCGTAACCGGCGATGCCGCTGACGACGCCTTCGAGGATGGAGTGGTTCTTGTGGACGATTTCGCGCTGCCCGGTATCGGTTCCCACCCTTTTCGCGTCTTCTCTATGAGAATCCGCGGAAAGGATGGGGCAACCATCTTCTGAGATGGGGCCGAAGCGAAGCGAATCCATCACAGCGAGCGGGCGAGCGCCCATAGTAAAGATGTCGCGCAGGATTCCGCCTACTCCAGTGGCTGCGCCCTGGTAGGGCTCGATGTAGCTGGGGTGGTTGTGCGATTCAATTTTGAAGGCGCAAGCCCAGCCGTCGCCCACATCGATGATGCCGGCATTCTCGCCGGGCCCCTGGACGACGCGTTCGCTTTTGGTTGGCAGGCGCTTGAGGTGCACGCGGCTGGACTTGTAGGAGCAGTGTTCGCTCCACATGACGCTGTAGATGCCGAGTTCTGTAAGCGAGGGCGTACGGCTCAGCGCCGCAACAATACGCTCGTATTCCTCCGCAGTGATGCTATGCTGCGCGAGCAACTGGGGGGTTACGGCGACTGGCTCCGGAACAACGGCGGAGGAGGCTGTGGTCATCGCGCTTGCCTCCATTCTCGCACAGCGGTTAGCGCCGAGCGATGGATGACGAATGTGGAAAGCCGGGTACAGAGAAGCGGGAAGCACGCGTGAGAAAGGAGCCGCGCCGAGAGGTGGCAGATAACCCAATGGCTATGCGATACTTTGGGAGCAGACTCGCCCGATGCCGGGATGGCGGAACTGGCAGACGCAGCAGACTCAAAATCTGCCGACCCTTGCGGTCATGGGGGTTCGACCCCCCCTCCCGGCACTCTTTAACTATTGTAGAATCAATATCTTACAAGATTTTGTGATCTTCTGTCCTTGTGGTGTGCGGATGGAAGGTTGCCTGATTCTGGCGCATTTGCACTCCGGCAATCCGTCCTATACGGATCCAATAAAATCCCGGCTCATGGTATCTGTTACAGAAAAGTGACTGCCGAGTTAGCGACGATCCAGGCATTGGGCTAAACTCCTCCCAGGAAACCAGTGACACATAGGTTTGGCTTGACCCATGGCCCTCGTGTCCTAAAATGACTTGCCAGGAGTCCGCCTGAAACGGAGGCCGCTACGGCGACACGCGATACAGGTAAGCTTTGGCCAACAACTCCCGCCGAAGATCTACTGCGGCGCGTCATTGATACTACTCCTGCGTTTCTGCACAGCTCTGACCCTGACGGCAATCTCGGTTTTTTCAATCACCGCTGGCTTGAATACCTCGGCGTCAGTGAAGAAGATCTGCAGGGCTGGGCTTGGACTGCCTTCATTCATCCTGAAGATCTAGATGGAATGTTGACAAGGTGGCAGGCTTGCCGGGCCAGCGGAGAAGTGTTCCAGTACGAAACCCGCGTGCGGCGTGCCGACGGACAATACCTCTGGTTTCTGCATCGAAACGTTCCCCAGGGGGATGATCAAGGGAACGTCGTGATGTGGTATGGAGCGAGTATCGAGATCGACGATCGGAAGCGTGCAGAGGAAGCGCTCAAGAAAGCATTTGACGAAATCCAAACGCTAAAAGACCAGCTCTACAATGAGAATCTGGCTCTCAAGGAAGAGATCGATCAGACATCCATGTTCGAAGAGATCGTGGGGGTATCGGATGCGATCAAGCGAGTTCTCGCTGTACTGTGCAAGGTTGCGCCGACCGATTCCACCGTGCTGATCACGGGTGAAACGGGAACCGGGAAAGAACTTGCAGCACGTGCAATCCACAAACGCTCGCGCCGCGAACGGAAAGCGTTTGTCGCAGTGAACTGTGCCGCCATTCCCTCTTCTCTCATCGCTTCCGAACTCTTCGGCCATGAAAAAGGAGCCTTCACAGGCGCTACGCAACGACGCTTGGGGCGGTTTGAACTTGCCGATGGCGGGACAATCTTCTTGGATGAGGTGGGCGACCTCCCGGCTGAGACTCAGATCGCTCTGCTGCGAGTGCTGCAGGAGCGTGAGTTGGAACGAGTCGGTGGCGCCCAGCCGGTCGCAATTGACGTGCGGGTGATTGCCGCCACAAACCGCGACCTGGAGGCCGCTGTGGAGGCGGGCTCATTCCGCAGCGACTTGTTTTATCGGTTGAACGTGTTCCCGATTCGCATGCCGTCGCTGCGCGAGCGCGTCGAAGATATTCCTCTGCTCGTCGCATACCTTGCTCAACGCTATGCCAGCAAGATGGGAAAAAAGATCAACCGGATCGATAAGAAAACCTCGGAGCTGTTTCAGACCTATCATTGGCCTGGGAATGTACGGGAGCTGCAAAATGTGGTCGAACGAGCCGTCATCCTATGCGAGGGAGCAACGCTTGCTGTGGATGAGAGCTGGGTGGTGCGTGCCTCGCCTATATCTGCGCCGGGCGGAATTGGTCTCGCCTCTCTTGCCGATCAGGAAAAGGAATTGATCGAGAACGCGCTCACACAGAGCCGCGGACAGGTATCTGGCCCCCTGGGTGCGGCGGGCCGCCTGGGCATTCCCCGCTCTACTCTTGAATCGCGGATCAAGAGTTTGAACATTAACAAGTATCGGTTTCGGTCTTCCTAGCTGACCTTTCAGACTCCTTCCCTCCGCAGGCAGCAAGACGGCCCTCCTTGCCGAAAACCCGACAATTCCCGAGATCTCACCACGGAAAACTCTCATCATCCTCAATGGCCTCAGTGAGTTGCGATTGGCATTTGACTTGCACCTATTGCGGGCGTAGTTGCTCGTGAGTTCTGGTCCAGATGTTGAGACTTGAAAGAAGTCGCGACTCACACCTTCTCCGAGTGAGTGGGCGTATCGACGCGGAAAATCTTGCGGAGCTGAAGGTGCAAATGCAAATTCATCCGTCGCCGATTGCTCTCGAACTCGGTGAGGTAACGCTGGTGGATGCTGACGCTGTGCGATTCCTCGCCGTGGCAGAAGCAGCCGGTACAGAACTTCGAAACTGTCCGCTATTTATTCGCGAATGGATTCGAAGGGGGCATCAAGCGCTCATGAAACACGAGGGAAACGGGCCAGCCCAGATCCATGGGTCTGGCAGGAACGATGGGGTTCAAAATCAATTTTCAGAAAAGGA
>CAVVUE010000042.1:0-11993 GCA_963751285.1 uncultured Acidobacteriaceae bacterium
ACGAGCCGCTGTGCGGCCTCGATCGCCTCGGGTACATCGACAATCGCTCCGGTACGGCCCTGTCCTCGCGACAAATGCAGGAAGTGTTGGGTGATGCCGCGACAGCGCAGCAACTGCTCGCGCGCAATCGAAGCATTCTCGCGAATCCTGGCCTGATCCACCTGCCGCTCCTGTTGGGCAGGAGTCTCGCGAAGGATGCCTTCGATGCAGGCAAGCACGGTGCCCAGCGGAGTGTTCAACTCGTGCGAAAAGCCGGAGGCTAATACCCCCAGCGATGCAAGGCGATGGGACTCGGCTAGGTTCGCCTCCGCAGCCCGTCGCTCAGAGATGTCGCGCCACACCTCCACTACGTGCGTCAGGCGGCCGTTGGCATCCTGGATCGGCGATACGTGAATCTCCTCCCACGTGACCGGGCCATTGCCGGCTCGATGTTCGCAGATCCTCACCTGATGCGTTCCCGAGCGCAGATATTCGAGCGTGGGGCAGTCGGTCAGGTTGCAGGACCCTTGCTCTAGCTGATAGCAGCAGTGACCCAGAATCTGATCGCGGGAACTGCCGATGCGCAGCAGAAATGCGTCATTGGCTGCGATAATCTTACGTTCCGGATCGAGGACGACAATCCCGTCGTCGATGCTGTTAATCACGGTTTCCAGCCGTTCCCGCTGGGCGCTGACTTCACCCACCAGTCCAGCCACCGAGTCAGCCATGATATTAAACTCACGTCCCAGCCAGGCCAGCGTATCCGACCCTTCCACGGGCGCGCGCCGCTTCAGGTCGCCTTGCGAAACCAGGCGCGCCGTCATCTCTAGACGCTGCAACCGGCGCAAAACCGACACGCGGATCACTACAAAAATGGCTCCCACGATAACGAAGGTCAGCGCACCCGTGCCGGCGACCATCCAGCCTAGGTCCCGCGTCATGCCGGCGCGCACTTCGCCCGCGTCGTAATCCAGAATCAGAACCCCGTTAATCTTCTGCGCCGCGTCGTGGCACCTGTAGCACTCTTCACGGTTGCGAATCGGGATCACGGTCCTCAGAATGGCTCCGCCCCGGGTCTCAATCACGCGGCTCGATCCCCGTCGCTCCGGCGGGTCGCGATGACAGGCCTGGCAGGTAGGAGAGCTAATCCGAAAATCTTCTCCCTGGTTCAGCGGTGAACTCGAGTAGCGCGGCACGCCGTTTCTGTCCAGCAGCACGAGTTGTTCTACGCGCGCCTGTTTGCCGAATCCCTCAATCATCTGCGCAATCTGGGGCCTGTCGTTGTTCAGCATGGCATGCTCGAGGGCGGTGTGGATCAGCTCGCCTTCGGCCAGCGCATTGGTGCGCGCCATTTCGAGAATGCTGTTGAAGTAATGGACCGAATAGAAGTAGGCGGCCACCGAGCAAGCCACGACCACGGCTGCGGTAACACCCAGCGTCAGGCCGACCGTCATGCTGGCGAAACGCAGCTTCATGCTGAAGTGGTAACCAATGTTCGCATTGTCGCATGCCGGTTCCCCTCCGTCAAACACTGACAAATTGTCAGTAGCGGCATGACAGGTTGGCAGCAAGACTATCGGAGCCACCTTACGCGTGCTGAAACAAAAGGAGTTAGCCAACGACTCTCCTGGCATGCAACGTGCAATAGCAGGCCACCAAGGAGGGACTATTGCTATGGACATGCTTTTGATGGGATTGTGCATGACGTTCGTAGGCGTGGCGGTCACCGCGATGGCGTTCGTTGCGGCGACGCGTCCAAGGTGGTCAACCCCAGCGGTTCAGCCCGAGCTTCCCGCAGCGAAGGTGGCCCCGGCCCGCTTTTTCTCCGACCACGTGGCGGCGTCCATTCCGCTGCAGCCGCTGGTGCCGATTGAAGTTCTGCTGCAGCAAATCGAAAACCACGTTCGTCTGGAACAGGCCGCTGCGGAATCGTTCGTTGCGTTTCCGACTCAGGCTCTGTTGCACAGCAAGACAACTTCGCCGTTTGTTAACTAAGGGAATCGCTCATGACATATGAACTGTTGAGCGGTTTGTCACCCGCCGAAGCGGATCAAGTGCTGGCGTTGGGTACCAGAGTGGTGGTGCCTAGCGGAGGTCCGCTCTTCCGGCTGGGAGACGCGGCTGACCGCCTCTTTCTCACCGAGCGTGGCCGCATCCGGCTGACACTTCCTATGCTGGTTCGGGGCCGGCAAGAAGACATCCTGATCGAAGAAAAATCGCCCGGTGAAACGGTCGGCTGGTCCGCCCTGGTTCCACCCTACCGCTTCACACTCTCCGCCACCGCGCCGCTGGAAACTGAAGTGATTGCGCTGTCACGGGAGGCGCTTTGCGCCTTCTGCGATTTCTTGCCAGCGGTCGGTTACAAAATCGGCATGAACTTGGCCATCCTGGTGGGACAACGTCTGCAACTGGTCCAGGCAATGTGGCTGCGCGAGATGCAGCGCACGGTTGAACTAAGGGCCGCCGGCGTTAGAGAACACGGATGAGTTGGACCGTGCTGACAGAAACAATGGGAATCGGGCCGGCGGCAGCCATTCCTGAGGAAAGGCGAGCGGTCAGTCGCGTTAGGGCTTACATGAGAGCAGCAGATCGGAGAAACAAATATGGGAACCAATGACCCGGGAATGGCGAATCCAAGCTGCCCGCTGCACCCGCCTGTACCCCGTAGGCGGTTTGTCGAATTCTTGTTAGGCGGCGGCATACTGGCCACATTTGCTTCCTTTATCTACCCGGTGCTGCGCTATTTCGTCCCGCCACCGGTGGCGGAACTCGGTGTCGATGAGGTCGTGGCCACCAAGGTCGGGGAGCTGAAGCCGAATTCAGGGATGATTTTCCGCTTTGGTAGCCTCCCCGGCCTGCTGATCTTGGAAGCCGACGGCACCTATCGTGCGCTGTCGGCCACTTGCACGCACCTCGGCTGCACGGTGCAGTATCGTCCCGACTTGCGCGAGATCTGGTGCCCCTGCCACAACGGCATCTACAACCTCAATGGCGGCAACGTCTCAGGCCCTCCGCCCAAACCGCTCACAGTCTTCAATGTCCACGTGCGGGGCGACGAGATTTTTGTCAGCCGGAATGTGGAGGCGTGACCGTGTTCCGTGCCATCCTTCGCTGGCTCGATGAACGCCTCGATTTGGACGGAATCCTGGCCCCATTCCGTCATAAAACCGTCCCTACGCACAAGCTCACCTACTGGTACTTCTTCGGAGGCATCACCCTCTTTCTTTTCGTGATCCAGGTGCTCACCGGCATCTTGCTCCTCCTCTATTACCATCCCGGCGCCAGCGAGGCCTTTGAGAGCGTGCAGTACATCATGACCCGCGTGCAGTTTGGCTGGCTGATTCGTTCCATTCACTCCTGGGCCGCCAATCTCATGATCTTCACCGCCTTTGCCCACATGTTCAGCGTCCTGTTTCTCAAGGCCTACCGCAAGCCCCGCGAGCTGACCTGGGTCACCGGCATGGTGCTGCTCTTTCTGGTCATGGGATTCGGCTTCAGCGGCTATCTGCTGCCCTGGAACAAGCTGGCCTTCTTCGCCACCACGGTGGGCACGCAAATGGCCGGAGAAATTCCCATCATCGGCCATCCCATCATGATTTTTCTCCGCGGCGGCCCGCAGGTGACTGGAGCTACGCTGACACGCTTCTTCGGCTTCCATGTTGCCGTCCTGCCCGGATTGGTGGTCGTGCTGATCGCCATTCACCTGTTTCTCGTTCAACGTCAGGGCATGAGCGTCCCACCACAAGTTGAAGCTAAGTGGGCCGCGAATCCTGCTCTGCGCCGGGACATGAAATTCTTTCCCAACTTCTTGCTGCGGGAGTTGATGGCCTGGTATGTGGCCATCGGCACGCTCGGCGCCTTGGCCGCGCTCTTTCCCTGGAACCTAGGCGTCAAGGCCGACCCTTTTGCCTCGGCTCCGGCGGGCATCAAGCCCGAGTGGTACTTCCTGTTCATGTACCAAACGCTCAAGCTCATCCCCGCCAAGGTGTGGTTCGTCGACGGGGAGGTTTTGGGCATCGTGGGCTGCGCGTTGATCGGCCTGTTCTGGCTTCTGCTGCCGTTCTTTGAGAGTGACCGGCCCGTGCGCACGAGAGTCTGGATCACCGGCCTTGCCATTTTTGCGCTAGCTTACGTGATCGGTATGACTGCTTATGGCTACCTTGCGAAATAAACGCCTGCGCTTGCTTGCAACCGCCTTTGCCTGGCTCTCCGGCTTCCTCGCGCTCGAGGCATGCCTGGGCTACGGGCAGGCCGTGAACTCCTGCCTCGATTGCCACTCCGCATTGCCTGCGCCTTTGGGAGTGACCCAGGAGCAGTTCAGCCAGGATATTCACGCGCAGAAGGGCCTCACCTGTACAAGTTGCCACGGCGGCGACGCCTCGAGCTACGATTCCACTCAGTCGATGGGCCGCAAGGCGGGCTTCAAGGGCAAAATCGATCGCAGGCAGATACCGGAGTTGTGCGGATCGTGCCACTCGAATCCCAACCTCATGCGCCAATACGACCCCAGCCTGCGCACTGACCAGTTGGCCGAATACCACACAAGTGTGCACGGCAAGCGCCTGGCCGCTGGCGACACCAAGGTGGCCGTCTGCATCGACTGCCATAGCGTCCACGATATCCGCCCGCCGAGCGATCCTCGTTCCACCGTGAATCCCGTCAACGTGGCCACAACCTGCTCACGCTGCCACGCCGACGCGAATTACATGAGGCAGTACGGGATTCCCACAGACCAGTTCGCTAAATACAACACAAGCGTTCATCACGACGCGTTGGCGGTGCGCGGCGATTTGAGCGCGCCGACCTGCACCACCTGTCATGGAAACCATGGCGCGGCTCCGCCGGGGGTGGATAAGGTTCAGAACGTATGTGCAACGTGTCACGTCTTCCAGGCCCAGATGTACGACAAGAGTTCGCACAAGCAAGCGTTTGACGCGGCTTCTCTTCCCGGCTGCGTGGTGTGTCATGGCAACCATGCAATCGCCCATCCTACAGACGCAAAGCTTGGCTCCGGACCTGGAGCTGTGTGCATGCAGTGTCATACCCCGGGGGACAACTGCGATCAGGCCAGGGTGGTGATGCTCGGCGAACTGACGCAGTTGGACGGAGCCATCAAGAAAGCTGACTACGCTCTCGCTGTCGCGGAGGCTTCGGGGATGGAGGTAAGCGAGGCGCGCCTTGCTCAGAATCAGGCGCAGGACTCGCTCACCAAGGCTCGAGTCGTCATCCATAGCTTCAAGCCAGAGCTCGTTGACGAGGATGTTCAGGCAGGCTTGAAAATTGCCAACAATGACTTGCAAGCGGGTCAGCAAGCCATGGTTGAACGCAACCGGCGCCGTGTAGGCCTGGCCATTTCTCTCATCGCGATCGGAATGTTGCTAGCTGGGCTTTGGTTGTACATCAGGAAGATAGAGCAGTAACCCCAGGAGAGTAATCGGAGGGCTCTGCGGAGATCGCCGCGTGGTGATCGGCGGCCAAGGCAGGGCTTGTGTCGCGCGAGGGTCTGCTGGTCGCAATCGGCCTGACCATCCTATCACTGCTCTTCCTCTGGGTGCTGGGGAAGCTGCTGCCCCGGGGCGGCCTGAGAAGAACCTGCGCCAAGCCGCAGCCGCGACTGAGACCGGCAGCGGCCGAGCACGAGCGGAGGGAAACTATGAACAATCATCCCGACGTGATCGAACGCCTGGAAGCGCTGGAGCGGCGCGTCTCCGCGCTGGAACATCCGCTGGCGTCGCACTTGCCGCGCCCGGCAACAGAGCCAAAGAAGGCTTTTGCACCGCAGACGGCAGGAGCTACGGCGTCTGCAACGGCGAAGAGCATCTTTTCTGTGATGGGTATCGCTCTGCTGGGCATTGCGGGCGCCTATGTGTTGCGCGCCCTGGAGCAGACGGGCCCGCTTCCGCGTATCGCCGCAGCTGGTGCCGGCATCGTGTATGCGTTCCTGTGGCTGGCGTGGGCGGCGCATGTGCGCGGCGGTCCGCGATTCACAAGCTCTATCTACGCCGCCACGTCGGCGCTCATCCTGGCTCCCATGCTTTGGGAGCTGACCCTGCGCTTCAAAGTGTTGCCGGCGCCGGTCGCCGCCGTTCTGGTCTGCGGCTACGCGCTTGCTACCTTTGCACTTCAGTGGAAGCACGACTTGAAGCCGGTGGTCCGCGTCGCCTGCATCGCCGCGGCCGGGCTTGCGCTGGCGCTTGCCGTTGCCTCGCACGCGTTCCTTCCGTTTGTGGTGGCGCTGCTCGTCCTTGCGGCCGTCTGCGAGTTTGTGCCGGGATGCGATCGCGTGCCGGAGGTTGCGGCGCTGGTCGCGCTCGCCACCGATGCTGCCATCTGGGTCTTCATTTACGTCTACTTCGCCGGGGAAAACGCGCTCGCGGATTACCCTACCCTGAGTCGAGGCGCATTGCTTGCGCCCGGCATCGCGGTCTTCGTCCTGTTCACGGCAAGCGTCTGCGTTAAGACGTTGCTGCACGCGCGGCCGATCACGGCCTTCGAAACCGTTCAGACGGTCATCGCGTTTGTGCTGGCCGCGGTGAGCCTGGCGGACTTTGGTCAGCCGGACGGCACAGAGATTCTTGGCGTGGCTTGCCTGATTCTCTCTGCGGCGTGTTACGCGGCGGTCTTCACGGTCTTCGCGCGCTCCTCGGCGGAGCGCAACACGACCGTCTTTGCGCCACAGCGGAATGCCGCAGTCTTTGCCGCATGGGCCGCGGCGTTGGTGCTCTCCGGCAGCTTCCTTTGGTTGCCGCCGCTGCCGAGGATGATCCTGCTAGGCGCAGCCGCGCTGGCGGCTATGGGAGTCAGCCGGCATCCCCACTGGACAGTCTTCGAGTTCTACGGAATGGTGTTTCTGCTGGCTGCGGCAGCCGCATCGGGGTTGTTGGACTTTCTCGTGAGCGCGCTCGTCGGGATTCCTAGCGGCGCACCGGCAGCGGGCATGTGGCTCATTGCGGTATGCGCGGTCCTGTGCTACCTGCTTGCGCGGTCGCGCGAGGGCGAGCGATGGAGACCGCAGGTGTTACATCTCGGCTTTGCCGCGCTGGCGGCCAGCGCCTTAGCGGCGCTGCTGGTCGACGGGCTGTTTGCGCTCACCGCGCTGAGCGTGACTCCCGGAGTGCATCACCTGGCGTTGATCCGCACCGTGGCTCTGTGCGCGGCCGCGCTCGTGCTGGTCTCTGGCGGCGCGCACTGGCGTCGCCGGGAGCTGACGCGGCTGGGCTACGCGGCGCTGGGCCTGGTCGCGGTCAAACTCGTCACCGAAGACCTGCGCCACGGGCATCTGGGATACATTGCCGCTTCAATCTTTCTGGTTGCACTGACGCTGATTGCGGCGCCGCGCGTGGCGCGAGCGCGGCAGAAGGCTTGAAGAAAGGACCGCGCGGTCGCCAACCAAGATCGGACCCGACCTATCCAACGCAGCCGCGAAGCGACCTATTCCCCGCCTAGATCCTTTGGCGTGATCTCAAAGAGGTGGGTAGCATACGCTTTAAGAAGCATTCCGTGCGAGAGGAAATAGTCTTGGTCGTTTCCACTGTTGTCGGGTGTCCCCTGCGGCCCCCGAATACTGTCACTGTTAAGAACGCCAGTGACAGGTCTGATAGGAACCCTGGCGTCGCGGCAGATCCTGCACAGGTCACGTGGGTGCGGAGAATCCACAGCACACCATTCAACACTTGCCGTGCCTTGCTTCAGCGTCCGTCATTTCCAACCGACCGCTGCCGTTGCTGTTGATCCCACTCCACTAACGCTCGAAGCGCCCGCCGGCCGGTGGTTGGGCAGGCCAGGAAAAACCTGTGTGAGCCCCTCGCTTCACCGATAAGTGAAAAGTGCTGTCTGGAAGACGCATTCTCCTACTATCGCAAGAATGCGACGACAGCCAACAGGAGCGTCAACACGAGCACTAAGCTGACAACCACGACCTGAACCAGATCCTTCATTCGTCGAACTCCACGAATTGTCGTTCCCCTCCCCATGGAGTGAGACACCGAGATGTGTCAGCGCCTACGGCAAGAGCCGATGAACCTCGTCACCAATGGTTGCCCGACAGTATGTGCCCCACCGCGAGCACCTGCTGTGCGCAGGATCACATACCGTTGTTCGGCCCCAATCGCGCTGGCACAAAACATCGGGCAGGCCATTAGAAGTGGGCGCGTTATTCGAATTCATTTGATGCGCCCGATTAACCCCTCGGCTTAAAGCCGCTGTTCGCTCAGTTGAATTGCCGCGTCAGCCTTCGGTCCACTCTTTCAGCACGAACCTAATCCGCGCTATACTTACGCGAATCGGGCCCGCGGACTCGGCAAATTTGTCACGCGCAGGTGGGAAAGCCTTGGCAAATCAACGCGTTTGTCCCATTGAGGATTTTCGATGGAACCCGACAAAATTTGGGCTGAAATTGAACGGCGCAGAGAACGAGCGAGGGACCTCAAACTGCGTGAGGAGTTGTGGTTGCTTTACAGTTCAGTTCTGCGAGGGTACGCCTATGCCTTGGCAAACGACGCCGAACTAATCTATCTGCCTATTAGAGAGTCGCTTTCTATTGCACGTGGCGTGTATCAGTTCACCCTGGGCGATATCTCGTACAAATTGATTTATCGAGAGGGCAAGAAAGAAAGGAACTCGCAGAAAGCACGTTTAACGGGAATTAAAACTATCACAACACCGATCACCTTGACACTTCATGTTGATAGCAAACTAGCCTTTGAGTTCAGCATGAAAAACTCAGTTACAGCTGCGCCCGAAGGGCCGCTCTTCAGGGAAGACCTAGGAGAGATTACTGCGTTCGTTGAAGGGCCATGGATGCAAGCCATTGCCGAATTGGTGGATAACGCATCTCAGCATCAATTAGCGGTTTGGAAGAAACGAAATCCGTCAAAGAGTGAACGGGAGTTGCGCAAGAATATGAAGCGCTTTGGTCTCTAGCCCTAATATTGGGGTCACGTGGCCTGCCCGGTGATCAAAGTGCGTCGAGCCGGCAGGTGATCGGCCCCGGTATTTCTGAGCCACTGCGAATGCTAGCATTCGGCAAAATTTCGAGCGGCGATTTTGTCAAAACCTGACGATGCTTATGGCGCAAAACCGCAGTGCCGAAAACTGGTGAAGGGTACAATTCGCCCTCACGCTTTGGCGCGACAATCGTCTGGTACTCCAGCGTCGGGAGTCAGAAAGTGCAGTTGTTTTTCATGCAAAATCAGGCTAAAATTAAAACGACGGAGAAGTGTGTACCGCCCAAAACGATAACCGACCACTCGTTGTCCAGTGCGCAACAGAGTGCTCGCAAGGCCGGTTAGGGCCATAATGCTAACCCATAGACACTGATTGGCCCATGGGCCTGTACTAGAAGTGAGTTGTGCGTAAACTTGCCGAAGCCTGCGAGATGGGTTTCGGCTTTCGTGTTACTTGAGGGTTGCAGGCGCTCGACTCTGATTGATCCAGCGTTCTCTGATTTTCCGCTCACAGATTGAACCGATCCAATTTCTTGCCGCCATCTAATTCTGGCGCATGACAACTTGCGTTCCTGCGAGAACCGAGGACGCACGCTTCGTTGGATTTCTGACGTCGCTGGGAAATCTATCCAGCTCCTTTTCACAGTTCAAATTTCTTGCGAGACGAGTACCAATCTCGCGGCGCGGAGTTGCGTCCAACGGCAACTTGAGTAGAAGTCGCAGTTGCCAAAAAGTTTGTACCTCAGCAGCGTGCAGTTCTCCTGACTGCTGCGTTCGCCATGTCGACAACCGACGGCAACAGGAGAGCCGTCTCAGCATGCATCCATTCCGATTCGCTGGAAAGACGGTGCAAGGAGATTGCATGAAGGCAAAGAAATTCTCGCCACTCTTGATCCTGTATCAGAAGATAAGTCAACTCAAACCATTCACCCGCAACGCACGCACCCACACGAAACGGCAGATCAAGCAGATTGCCGAAAGCATTCGCGTTTTCGGCTTTGTCAACCCGGTCCTGGTCGACCGCAACAACCGAATCGTTGCCGGCCACGGCCGGGTCGAGGCAGCCAAGTTGCTTGGTATGGACCAGGTTCCGACGATCCGGCTTGAGGACCTCAGCGAAGAACAGATCCAATTTTATGTCATCACCGACAATAGGCTCGGCGAGCTTGCAGGCTGGAACAGGGAAATACTCGCAGTCGAATTGCAGCATCTGCTCACGCTCGACTGCGCAGATTTTGGCGTCGAGATCACCGGCTTCGAGATCGCGGAAATCGACGCGATCCTCGAAGAAGCGAAGGGGCCCATAGAAGAAGATGAGTTCCTCGAGCCGGTTTCAGGCGCAACCCCAATCAGCGAACCGGGCGACCTTTGGCTCTTGGGCAAACACAGAATCCTGTGCGGCAACTCTCTGCACGACGAGACGTACAAAATCCTGATGCGGAACCACCGGGCTGCGATGGTCTTCACCGACCCGCCGTACAACGTCAGGATCGACGGACACGCGACTGGCAACGGAGCGATTCATCATCGTGAGTTCGCCATGGCTTCGGGCGAGATGAGCGATGCCGAGTACGTCTCCTTCCTGGGCACTAGTTTGCGCCTGTGGGCAAAGTATAGCGCAAACAATTCCGTTCATTACATCTGCATAGATTGGCGCCATGTGGGAGATCTAATTGCCGTCGGCAAACAGACCTACGACGAGTTCCTCAATTTGTGCGTGTGGGTGAAGGATAACGGCGGAATGGGTAGTTTTTATCGCTCACAACATGAGTTGGTCGCTGTATTTCGCAAGGGCAATGGGCCGCACAGGAACAATATCCAGCTCGGAATGTTTGGCCGCAACCGGACGAATGTCTGGCGGTATCCAAGACCTGCAGTACGGCATCCTCTCCAGGATTTACATGGCCGCGGCGACGAAGCCGGCAGTTTACTTCGTTGGGGACGAGGATCAATCCATTTATGAGTCGCTAGGGGCGACGACGAAGACCCCCGAGCAAATCGCGTCCGAATTCGGGTTGGATGAGATCGAGCACTTCACGCTGCACGGAAACTACCGCTCTACACAGCGAATTATCGATCTGTATCGGCAGTTGAGGCCGAATGTCCCTGCTATCGAGGGCCGGGCGAAATACGCCGGCGAACGAGGCCTAATCACCTTCGATGACCAAACGATCCCAAGAGAGCATCTGCCCGCCGCGATTGCGAGTCGGGTTGCGGAGGCCCTCCGCCAGGGAGTGCGTGCGGAGGACATCGCGCAATTGCCATCCGTTGATCCGAAAGGAAAGAACCGTGGACTGACCCCACAAAATGAGACAGAATTCTTTGCAACACTTGGCAGGGAAAGGAACTGCAAGTGACAAAGAGACGAGTCGGCAAATACCCTTTGTCGTTCCGGCAGATGGCGGTGGAGC
The DNA here is from genome assembly GCA_963751285.1 of uncultured Acidobacteriaceae bacterium. Classification (GTDB taxonomy): domain Bacteria; phylum Acidobacteriota; class Terriglobia; order Terriglobales; family Acidobacteriaceae; genus Telmatobacter. The sequence goes on from CAVVUE010000042.1 coordinate 11,336, forward strand.
GGATGAAGGACTGTCCCAGCGTGTCGGCGCTGGCGGAAGAGTTGAGCATCGACCGCAGCAATTTGTATCAGTGGCAACGGCAGCTTGAGCATGCAGGTGAGTCCAGCGCCCCGGTCACATCTCCGGTCCGTGGACTCCGCAAGCAGGTGCGCGAGTTGAAGCGTGTGCTTGCGGAGAAGACGCTGGAAGTGGATTTTTTCAAAGGTGCCTTGCAAAAAGTCGAGGCGCGGCGCCAGAGCAGCAAGGACTCTGGCGGGACGGCATCTACGACCAGATCCGGGAGGTGATGCCGATGCAAGGCAGCCTGAGTATCGAGCGAATGTGCCTGTTGGCGAGAGTGAGCCGGGCGGGGTTCTACCGGTTCTTGAAAGAGCACTTACCACGCGAAGAGGACACCGAAGTGCGGTCGGCCATTCAGCAGATCGCACTCGAGCACCGGCGTCGCTATGGCTACCGGCGGGTTACAGCGGAGCTGAAACGCCGCGGGATGCCGGTGAACCACAAGCGAGTGGCGCGGATCATGCGTGAGGATAACCTCCTCGCGGTCCAGCCCAAGGAATTTGTGACCACCACGGATTCCAACCACGCGCTGGAGGTTTACTTGAATCTATCGCGGCGCATGCGGCTCAACGGAGTTGATCAGCTGTGGGTGGCTGAC
>CAVVUE010000043.1:0-8045 GCA_963751285.1 uncultured Acidobacteriaceae bacterium
GATTGCAAGCCGAATTCGTCTACCTTGCGGTGATCCTAGACGGCTACTCGCGCAAGGTCGTGGGTTGGAAGCTGGATCGTACCCTCACCTCCCGCCTGGCGACCGAAGCGCTGCAGAGAGCGATTGGCCTGCGGCGCCCACTGCCGGGATTAGTGCATCACTCCGACCGTGGAGTGCAGTACGCTTCGGCGGAATACGTCGCGGTTCTCAAGCTGCACGGGATGGTTCCGAGCATGAGTCGGCCGGCGAACCCCTACGACAACGCCAGTTGTGAGAGCTTCATCAAGACGCTCAAGCGCGAGGAAATCTACGCCAACGAATACCGAGACCTGGAGGATCTGCACGGTCACATCGAGGAGTTCATCGACTGCTACTACAACCAGAAACGACTTCATTCCGCCCTTGGTTACCAAACGCCGGAGGAGTTCGAAGCTCAAACGCGCGGCAAAAGCGAAGCGGAGTTGCATTCTGCTACACTGCGGTTTTTCACCGCAGATCCGCAGAAAGTTACAAAGGCGCTGGTAGGGGAAGGGACTCAGACGCCGTCCCTTCCCCACACCCCTACCCGGCTTGGAGAATCAACGAGATGACTTGCACCGAAAAGCCGAGTGTCAAACTGTATGAACCCAGAACTGTTTCAGATAAAGGGTTCAGAATCGAAGACGCTGCCGGTGTAGCAATAGAGAACTGTCTCAATGCAGGGGTTCACCCCACACAGGTGTAGTCGAAATCGTAGCGGTCAGAGCTTCCAAGAGCAGCGCGGAACCACAACTTTCAACAAGATGACTGCAACGCGTTCAATCAAAATCACTTATTTTCACTCGGTTTCAACATGTTTTCAATAAGCCGTTGAATCTGGTTCGGAACCAGGGGGTCGGATGCATATATGGATCGCCGATGCCCTTGAGAATACAAACACATATGGCATAATCAGGGCATATCAGGAGCAGCGGCAAGTTGCAGGAGAGCTGACTCTTTGACAAGGCCATCATTGGAGGTCGTGCAGAAGTACGGCCTGGGCATCTGCGTGCTGACCGAATGTGGTACTCGGGCGCCGGCTGACGTTGACCTGAACCGGGATGACAGTGATTGTTTTGCGTCTACGCTGACCAGCCCTGATGAATCGTTTTCCCGCAAATGGGAGTGCATGCCGTTTTTCCTGATGATCGTCTGGCAGCATTGAAGGCGTTTCACGAAAAGGGCATATTCACCTGGGTTTCGTTGGAGCCCACCCTTGATGTGGAGTCCAGCTTGGGAATCGTAGAGGCCACGCACGGATTCGTAGACCTCTTCAAGGTGGGTAAGGCCAACTATCTCGGCGAGTACAGCAAGGGCATTGACTGGCAGGATTACACCCTCCGGATGATAGACCTGAGTGCCAGAATTGGAGTGAGGCATTACATCGAGCGAGATTTGCATCACTATCTTCCCAGTGGGTACGACAACCCATCGCAGGTCGCTCAACACTTTTGAGGAAACCCTTCTCCATGTCGAATTCGTTTGCATTTCGGTGGCAAATCAGGCTTGCATTAAACGGAGTCGCTAACCGGCCACCGAATGTAGCGAGCGTGGTTGTGTCTTATCCATTTGGAACTCGTGCCGAAATCTGAAGAAGAACCCATGAAGAACATAAATGGGATTGGGGTGCCTATCAGCACCGTTCCCTCACATGGCAACAAACCTGACCTTCGCAAGGTAGGGAAGGACATCTATGAAGTGCTGACTGGCACGGGCAGTCATGGATACAAACAACTGGCACGCAAGCAGACCGTCAAGATTGAGCCCGAGCGGAACTACTCTCCAAGCGAGGTAGCAGCGATACTGAATATCAGCTACGATGCCGCATTACGAGCGATGCTGAAGATGAAGGGCGTGGTCGATCTGGGAACGCCGACGCGCCGATACAATCGGGGCAAGAAGAAGCTGCGAATCAGTGGCAAGAATCTGCTGACCTTCCTCAGAAGTAAAACGAAAGATTAGGGTGTGCCTTCCTTGATGCCGTAATTCCATTGGCCAAGTCTTCAGCCGGAGAGTTTCGTGTGTGCCCGTCCGCCTCTGCCTGGGCATTGGGGCTGACTTCTCACCTATCAGATACCGGGTCGCCATCGTCGCCGACTTCAGGCGGCGATAGGGCAGCGCCGGGGTTGAATTTCGCTGTCCTAAAAACTGTCCCAAGGAAATATGAAACAGGCGAAATCTGCGAAATATGCGAAATCTCTCAGCGTATATTTTCAACAACATATGTGTTTGCAATAGTTTGGAAGATGCTTTCGGAGAACGAGTCCTACCCGAGGAGCCAATCTTTCAGTAACTTACCTTCCCTTGCGCTCGGCTTTCCCACCTCAACTTAGATCGAAATCCGGGTTCAGTTCATCTGACTCCTGCGCACGCCACGCGCTATACTTCATGGCAAATCCATTACAGGGAGAATGATGATGCGAAAAGGTTCGACCGTGAGTGTCGCAATCAGTGTCTTGCTGGCTGCAGTCGTGGCAGCCGTGCCCGCAGGAGTCCGAGCTCAAGGCAATGCGACCATTCTGAAACCGGCGGAGATGGAAAGGCTGATGCCGGGAACTGTCTTTTATCGTGGACAATCGGCGACGACACAACTCAGGAACTCGGGCGGAGTGAAGTTCGCCGACGGGTTCTTCATCCTGGCCAGCGATGTGGACACTTCGGGATATTCGAGCGCAATCGCCACGAAGTATCAGGCCTATTTCATCACCGAGGTTCCAATCCAGATCGGGGGCAAGAGGCTTGGCACCGGCGTCTATGGCATCGGATTCATTGCGGACAACAAGTTCGTGGTCACCGATGTGGGCGCGCACGAGGTGCTCACGGCGGATTCAGCAATCGACGCAAACCTTAAACTGCCGAGACCGCTGCAAATTGTCGCTGATCCGGGCGGTGGATTCAGGCTCTACGCGGGACGCAGGTATATCGTCTTCAGCCGTTAGGACCCGTGATCGATGGAGGCGATCTTCCACCGGCATGCGGGCGCAGTCGCTTGTGTAGCGACCCAATGAATTGGACTCGCTACTTGCTGGCCGGAGATGATGGTGGACTCTGATCTTTGCCGGTGGACGCGTTCAACTTGTTGATGAGTGTGTCATCGGCGGCCTGGGTCAGGTTCTTTGCCTTGTCGAACTCCGCCCTTGCCTGCGCCTGGCTTCCCATCGCCCGGTAGAGGCGCCCGAGGCGCCAGTGGACATTGACGTCGTTAGGCGTTAACTTCGCGGCAGTCGTCAGTTCGCGCAAGGCATCGTCGCGATGGCCCGAATCGGCTTCGATGGTTCCCAGGTCAATGTGCGCGAGCGCGATCGCCGGTTCAATCCGGATCGCCTTGTTGAGCAATGGAACTGCGTCATCGCGTTTTCCGAGTTGCAAATCGCAGTCCGCCAGATAAGTCAGTGCTTGGGCGTGCTTCGGATTGTTGTCCAATTCAGCCTGAAACTCCGGCGCGGCGTCTGCATATTTCCTCTGTCTCCATAACAGGTAACCAAGACCAAAGTGAACATCAGGCATTTTGGGGTCGGCCTTCACGGCGGCGCGGAATTGCTCGATGGCGCCAGAAGCATTCTTCATTTCGTCGAAGGCTTCCCCGGCCAGCATGTCGGCCTCGGCCGATTCAGAGTTCAACATCAGGATCTCGTGATAGGTGTCCAGAACGCACTTGTACTGTTTGGACCACAAACAACTATGCGCCAAGGCCAGGCGCAACGCCAGATTCTGCGCATCGGCGGCGGCCGCTGTTTTCAGATACGGAACCGCCCGCGCGTACTCGCGCAGCCCATAATGCGCCATTCCGATGAGGATTGTCAGACGCTGCGCTTCAGGTGAGGATGGTGGCTGACCCTTGAGCAGCAGAGTGAATTCGGGGATGGCCTCTTTCAAGTCGCCTGCCTTGAAGAGCGCCAATCCGAGATCCAAGCGCAGCGCGCGCATTCCAGGATCTTGCGCCAAGGCCTTGCGGTAGAGGGGCACCGCCTCTGTGTAGTGTCCCTCGCGGGCTTCCAGGAGGCCAAGATGGGCGTACGCCTCCGGGCTTGATGGATGAGCCTTCAGGTATGCGCGCCATGCCGCCTCAGCCTCGGAGTTCTCGCCCTGCTGTTCCAGCGCAAGCGCGGTTTGCCGCTGTTGATCGGGCGCCGTTGCCGTCTGGCCCCCGCAAAGGGCAGCGGTGATGGCCAGCATCATCGTCCATATCAGGCAGATTCGCGGCTGCGTTGCGGATCGCACTCTTGTCCCTTGTCTAGTCTATCGGAGGTTGGGCAATGGCAGCCGCCAATTGACATAGGTAGGCGATCACTCGCGTTCCCTGTCACACCACCGTGCGTACGGGTCCGTACACGGCGGTTCGGTAGGATTAAGCACATGGTGTGCAGCGCAGGGAGGGAAGTCCCAAGCGATCGAAGTGAGCGGCAGGCATGGCATACGAGAGAGCTTCTGTGCGGCTAAGCCGCCAAGGACCCCACTGATGCCCTGCCGTGCGGGCCGCAAGGTCATGACTTAGACCGAGCTGCCGCAATCGAGCGTATCGTGTCTTCCCTGTCCGCCATTGTTTACAGGCAGCAGAGCGTAAACGACGTCGAATCCACTGATTGAAACGGTCTAACACAGTCGGGGTTTGGCAGAATCCGAAATAACCTTGCCAACCCTGAAGGTAGCGGCCTAGCTCGCGAACCATGGTCTCGATGCTGATACCACGAGTTCGACGAGTAAGGATTCGGATTCGAGCTTCGAACCGGGACTTTGCTTTGGGCGCGATTCGGCGCTTTGGCAGCTTTCCGTTTGTAAAGCTGAACCCGAGGAACTTCCGCTCCCACGGTCGTGCCACAGCACTTTTCTCCCGGTTTACCTTCAGCTTGAGCTTGCCTTCAAGGAGTCTTGTGAGACCTCCCATCAGGCGTTGCCCTGCTCGACGGCTGCGGACATAGATGTTGCAATCGTCCGCATACCGGGCGAACCGATGCCCTCTTCGCTCCAACTCACGGTCAAGTTGATCGAGGACAAGATTCGATAGTAATGGCGAAAGCACTCCCCTTACACAAAAGCAAACTTTCAGTTTGAACGAACGCTGAGGGGGTGGCGAACGAGATACCCAGTGCTTGATTTGCGACTGAAGAGGTAATATGTTTATGTCGCATGAGGCGGTCGACCAAGGCAGACAAGGCTCGCAAGCTAAATACCGCTCGCAGATTACTGGCGCGGAACATTGCCTTGCCGGAAGCGATGCGGCATTTAGCCCGCGCCTTCCAGTTGTCAGAGCGCCAGGCATATCGGTATCTGGAGGCGGCTTCGCGGCTCGATCGCCCGGTCGAGGTTGCAGAGGCCACAGTGCCGGTCACTTTGAAGCTTCCGCCGCGGACCGTGGAACGGCTGCGGAAGTATGCCAGAAGCAGGGGGCTGACGATGGGCGCGATCGTGACGGACTCCCTGCAGCAGTTCCTGCGAACAAGGAACAGGCATGGCTGAGCCGCGTTGCAAAAGCGGCCTGCTCGAAATCCACGTTGCCTATGTCTTTGATCGCCTGCTCGAGTCGAAGCTCGCCCAGGCCTACGCGATTCTGGTTCCCGCTCGGGAGCGCCCTTTGGGGCGTGTAAAGGAGTGTGATGATGCGGATGGCGGCGATTTACGCACGGGTATCCTCCGAACAGCAGCGCGAAGAGAAGACGATTGCCAGCCAGACGGCATCACTGATCGAGTTTGCCAAGAGCCACGATTTGGAAGTGCCCGAAGAATGGGTCTTCGAAGATGAAGGCTATAGTGGTGCGACGCTGGAACGACCTGGCCTGGAACGGATACGCGACCTGGCTGCGGAAGGTCAGATCCAGGTGGTGCTCGCCTATTCGCCGGACCGTCTGAGCCGGAAGTATGCCTATCAGATTCTCCTCATGGAAGAATTCGCCCGTCAGGGAGTGGAAACGCTGTTTGTGAAGGCTCCGCAGGGTGACAGCGCAGAGGATCAGCTGCTGGTGCAGTTCCAAGGTATGATTGCCGAGTATGAGCGGGCGCAGATTCTGGAGCGCTCGCGCCGTGGCAAGCGGCACCGCGCGCACGCCGGTGAGGTCAGTGTGATGAGCGGCGCTCCGTATGGCTACCGCTATACACGTAAGACCGATGAGGCGCCCGCGGCTTACACCGTATTTGAACCCGAGGCTCGTGTGGTGCAGCGAGTGTATGAGATGTATACCGTAGAGGGGCTCAGCATCGGCGAGATTACACGCAGGCTCAACGCCGAAGGCATCCCGACGCGCAAGAGGAGTGCTCGCTGGGAACGCTCGACCGTCTGGGCGGTGCTGCGTAACCCTGCCTATCGCGGTCTTGCCTGCTTTGGCAAGACGTGTGCGTCGGCGCGCACGCGCGTCATGCGCTGGCAACGTCGACGGGGAACGACTACGCCCAGTAAGACGGTGGGCCACGAACGTCCTCGCCAGGAATGGATCGAGATTCCGGTACCGGCTTTGGTAACGGAAGAGAGCTTCGCGCGTGCCCAAGAGCTTCTTCAGGAAAACAGGATCCGCTCGCGCCGGCGCACCATCGAGCCCAGTGTCGTGCAAGGACTGGTCAGTTGTGCGAAGTGTGGCTATGCCTTCTCACGCACCTCGACTTACACGAGTGCACGCAAGATTCACTACTACAAATGCATCGGTTCCGATAGCTGGCGCAAACTGGGCGGCCCGGTTTGCGATAACCGCCGTCTGGTCCGACAAGATCTCCTCGATCAGATCGTTTGGAGCGAAGTGATCCGGCTGCTGGAAGATCCTGCTTTGATCCAGCAGGAACTCGACCGTCGGCTGCTGGCTGCGCGCACCTCCGATCCGACGAAAAAGCGCGAGCAGAGTTTGCAAAGAGAATTGACCCATGTGGGCAAAGGCATCGAAAGGCTGCTCAACGCCTATCAGGAAGGTCTCCTGTCGATTGAACAGTTGCGCGAGCGCATGCCGGCGTTGCGCCAGCGCGCACGTTCGATCCACGCTGAGCTTCAGGTCATCGCCGATCAGACCGCTGACCGGGCTGCATTCCTGCGCCTCGCCGAGACCTTGACATCCTTCCTTGCCCGCCTGCGCAGTGCCGCCGAAACGCTAAATGTAATCGAGCGCCAGCGAATCGTGCGCCTCGTGGTCAAAGAGGTCCTGATCGGAGACGACACCATCACCCTTCGCCACAGCATCCCCATCCCCTCGGGACCACCGGCATACAGCGACTCCCAGAAGTCTCCCCCAGGTGGCCAAAGTTCGCTCTTGTGTAAGGGGAGTGAGAGGTCCTCCTTGGGGAGTCCCTTCCACGCTTGGGCTGATCAACCCGTTTTCCATCACCCCGGCGTTCAGGAACGTCCGGATGAGTTTCAACAGCCGCTTGTCCTCGACGCGCTTGGCGATCTGCGCCATCAGTCTGTCGTGATTGACTCGATCGAAGGAAACCACGACACACTACCCATCATCAGCACCTGCCCGGGCGGGTCACGATTATCCGCAGTCGCCATCCATTTGAAGCAAAATCGCTCGAGGTTCTCAGCAAGATCCATCGTAACGGTCGCCTGTACTTCGTCCTATTCCTGCCTGACGGCAGTAAGTCCATGATCCCGGTGGAGTGGACAGATTATGCCTCAGTGAGTCAGGCCCGACAAGTTGTTTCGGTACAGAACCGAGCCGTGCTGGGTTCTGTCGAGGACTTGCTTCATGCACGCGCCATCACGGACGCTCTCCTCAACCGCTTTGCGGCTCTGACAAGCAAGGCGGCTGAAGAGGAGAGTCAACGTGCAGCAAAACCAACCGAGTCTCTTCGATCTGCTTCTCGAGGAAAGCGGTCCCTGGGAAGCACTCGAGGCCGAGCAACAGCTTCAGGCCATCGACATACTGGCCCGGCTGATCGCCAACGCCGCCATAGCCCAAGACGAGGAGAAGGGCGATGAATGACTCCGGCAAGGTAAAACTCACTCATACCCGGCGGGCGGCCTTCGTCTACATCCGTCAGTCCAGTCCTCAACAGGTAGAGAACAACCGGGAGTCAACGGCGCGGCAGTATGCTTTGGTGGAAAGGGC
>CAVVUE010000044.1:0-9177 GCA_963751285.1 uncultured Acidobacteriaceae bacterium
TTGCTGAAAAGCCGGGGGCGCTTTCGATTTCACGGGTAGGAAAGAGATGGACTTCGGGCTGCGTACCCGTCATAAGGGACTAGCTGCAAATCAGTCCAAAGGATGATGCAGCGCCTACGGGCTTGAAAAGGTACTTACGCCGGAAAACAATGAAAATCAATGCGATCTACATGTGAATCGCAACCTGCTGGAGGCCCGGCAACGGCGGATTTCCTTTGTGTGGGTTCCAGACTCTACCGACTTTCGTCCTCCTTTTCGGACAGATAAACGCCCGTGCTATCATTCATTCGCGCCGTTAAGGGAGGTTCTGCGCATTGCAGAGGACGAGATGGGACGAGGGTGATGGAAGTTGAACAGGAACTGAAAACGGACGCCCGCTGGCAGTTGATTGAGAGAATCACGGCCACCCCGTCGTTCCAAAAATCGGCTCGCATCCGGGACCTGTTGCGCTACATGGCCGAGCGAACCTTGCTTGGCCAAGCCGCGGACCTGACCGAACATCGCATCGGAAGCGCCGTTTTCGGCAAGCCTGAGCACTACAGCGTCGTCGAGGACAGCGCGGTGCGCGTACACGTGCGCCAGTTGCGGCTCAAACTTCACGAATACTTCGATGGTGAGGGTCGAGACGAGCCCTGTATTGTCGAGATACCGAAGGGCGCGTACACCACTGTCTTTCGCAAGGTAGAACAGCGTGCTTCCGCGCCGTCGGAGACCGGCGCACATCCCGCAAAGGAACCGCGGTGGCAGAAAGTTCTTCCGTGGGGCTTGGCAACACTCTTCCTTATCACGACTGTCTCGGCGTGGTATTTCCATCCTCACGCTACCGCTCCGGCTCCCGCACCCTGGCCCCTTGCGGAGCTTTTCGCTTCGCGCAATCACCAGGTGCAGGTGGTTGTTGCCGACGCCAACTATGGGATGACGAGACTGCTGGAGGAGCGCCCAGTCACCCTCGACACTTATCTGGGGCCTTCCTACCGCAATGGCGAGGATCTTTCCAACGCTCACCCCACTGAGCGCGAAATTCGGATGATGCGTTACCTGTCGGGATCACTGCTCACGTCGTACGCCGACCTCGCCGTTGTCAGCACGCTGTTGCACGTGGCGGGAGCTGACCGCGATTCGATCGCCATCCGTTCGGCTCGCGAAATACGGCCCCGCGATTTCGAAGAGGGCAGCTTCGTCTTAGTCGGCAGTCCGAGCTCCAATCCATGGGTCTCTGAATTTGAGGGCAGCCTCAACTTTCAGGAGCGCGAGGGTGTGGTCGGCGAAAGCATGAAGTTCTTTGAAAACATGCATCCCCGGCAGGGCGAGCAGGAGAAGTACCAGGGGCTGGAATTCACTGGAAGCTCAGGCGAAGATTACGCGACCATCTCACTTCTACCCATGTCCAACGGCCACGGAACTGTCCTGATCCTGCAAGGACTGCAACAGGAGGGCACCGAAGCGACGGCGCTCTATCTGGCGGATGCCGGTAATCGTCAGAAGTTGGAGCAGGCATTGGGAGTCACAAGCGCGACACCCCAGCCTGTCTACTTCGAAGCACTCATTCGCACGCAGGCTGTTGCCGGGGCTCCCAACGCCACATCCATTGTGGCGACTCGCCTGTTCCATCCATAAGCGCTGCGCTCGGCTTGACAAACCTCACGCCTTCCGCGAGACTCACATTCCGTGAACCTGCTTTGCATCCCGGCATCTCCGCGGACGAACTCGCATGCTCAATGAACCGGTCTCGTCGCCTGTCCCCCTTTGCAATTCCATGCTCTCCCGGATTCCGGATTCAGTTGTCATCCCGCGGTACGATCGCGAGCTTGTTCGTCCGCGCCTGGTTCACATCGGAGCAGGCGGCTTCAACCGGTCGCATCTATGCGTGTACCTTGACGACCTGCTCTCCTGCACCGCATCGCAGCATTGGGGTGAGTTCGGCATCGGCTTGCTCGCGCCCGACAAGCAGATCAACCAGGCACTGGCGTGTCAGGACCACCTGTATGGCGTGCTGGAACTCGAAGGCCACGGTGACAAATATCGCGTGATTGGTTCGCTGGTGGGGCATTTCTATGCCCCCGAATGCACCGCGACGGTCCTGGAGCGTCTCAGCGCAACGGAGTGTTCCATCGTATCGCTCACCGTGACTGAAGGCGGCTACTTCATCGAGGATGCATCCGGGCGCTTTCTTGCCGATCACCCGGACATTCAACACGATCTTGCGCATCCCGATGCGCCTCGCACCTGGCTGGGGTACGTGGCCGCAGCGGCGCTGCGCCGCATGCAAGCTGATGGCGGGCCCTTCACGCTGCTCTCCTGCGACAATCTGCAGTCGAATGGGGCCACCGCCAGGAAGGCGCTCCTGGCCTACGCAGACGGGTGCAGCGCCGAACTGCGCCGCTGGATTGAGAACAACGTCACCTTTCCCAACAGCATGGTGGATCGCATCACTCCAAAGACCACGGAGGAGGATCGCGATCGTATCGCACGGAAGTTCGGGGTTGAGGACAAGGCGCCAGTCGTTTGCGAGAGCTTTCGGCAGTGGGTCCTCGAAGATGATTTCGCTGCCGGGCGGCCCGCGTGGCACTTGGTCGGAGCGCAGATGACCAGTGACGTTGCGCCGTATGAAAAAACCAAAATGCGGCTGCTCAATGGCGGTCACTTCGCAATCGGCTACGCAGCGGACCTCGTGGGCCTCAACTATATCTTCGAGGCGGCAAGCGACCCCCTCCTTCGCGAGCTGCTGATTCAATTCATGGCCGAAGTTCGACAGACACTTGCATCCCTGCCGGGAATCGATCTTGACTCGTATTCAGCAACCATTGTCAGCCGCTTCAGCAATCCATCGATTTGCGACCAGGTGTCGCGCATCTGCTCCAGCGGATGCGCCAAGATGGCCAAGTTCATCGTGCCTTCGCTCAGTGACCTGCTGACAGAAGGTATTCGGCCGCGGATCATTCCTGTTGTGCTTGCCGCCTGGCTGCATTACGTAGCAGTTCGCGACGGCTCGGGTATCATCGACGATCCATCGCTCGAGACGTTGCGGCCCTTCCTTGCCGCAAGCGGATCAGACGCCATGCGCGCTCTTTCCTTGTCCACCCTGTTCGGGGACTTGACTGTTACGCATCCCCAGATCGTGCGCGCCGTACAGCACAATCTTGACCAATTTCGCAGCCGTGGCGCACGCGTGGCAATCGCAGAAGCGCTGCATCGGAAACTTCATGAAGACTGATGTGATGGAACCGGCGCCGCCCGCGCAACCAGCCTTCGCCGAGAAACTGGGCATGCACCCGGAACTGGTGATCGGCTATTTTGGGCTGCTGCTGTTCATGATCGGCGACGGCGTGGAAGCGGGCTTTCTGTCGCCGATGCTCATCGATCTTCACTTTACACCATCCCAGGTAGCCATCGTATTCACCGGTTACGGAATCGCCGCGGCGCTGGCCTCGTGGCTCAGCGGCGCCTTGTCTGACATCTTCGGTCCCAAGAAAGTGATGTGGGCCGGGTACCTTATCTGGCTTGCTTTCGAAATGCCCTTCCTGACCCTCGGCATCGCCCATGCAAATTACTTCGCCATCTTGCTCAGCTATTCGTTGCGCGGTTTTGGCTATCCACTGTTCGCTTACGCGTTCCTGGTGTGGATCACCGCGGTGACTCCGGAACGGTACATGGGGACGGCGGTGGGATGGTTTTGGTCGGCCCGAACCGGCGGACTGCCCACTCTGGGAGCGCTCTTCGCCAGTTACTCCGTTCCCTGGGCCGGCGCATACAAGACGCTCTGGATCTCTGTCGCCATGGTGTTGGCGGGCGGGCTGATCACCCTGCTCGGCGTGCGCGAGAAGCACGGGATGGTGCCTCTCTCAACCACTGGCCACAATCCAGTCAGGCTGCTTTTGTCCAGCGTCTCCGTCGTATGGAGACATCCCAAGGTGGGCCTCGGCGGCATTGTTGCCACCATCACCACCACATCGGAGTTCGGATTCCTGGTCTTTCTTCCCATCTTCTTCACTCGGGTGGTCGGCTTCACGCTCCAGCAGTGGCTGCAGATCCTGAGCATCATGTTCGCTACCAATGTTGTCGCCAACCTCATCTGGGGTTGGGTCGGCGATCGCATCGGCTGGCGCCGAACCATCACGTTCATCGGCGCGTGCGGATGCGCCGTCACCACGCTGGGCTTGTATTACGTGCCGCACGCATTCGGCGCAAACTATGCGCTTGCGGTTACCGCCGGCATGGCCTATGGCACGGCCCTGGCCGGTTTTGTTCCCATCGGCGCCATCATGGCTACGCTGGCCCCCGAGTCACGCGGCGCGGCCATGTCCATCATGAACCTCGGTTCCGGCATGAGCACTTTCATTGGTCCGGCGGTGGCCGGTGTGTTTTTGCCTATACTTGGCGTGTCGGGCGTCATCTGGATCTTCGCATTTATGTACGTTGTCGCAGCAGGAATCAGCTATACGCTACGGCTTCCCGGGGTAAGAGCACTGCGGTAATGCTTGGCGATTCACATGTAAAGCGATTGTTGGCTGATGATATGCCGTGTTAAACCCTTGCCGCTTCGTGCATCGACGTGAAGAATGGGCTTGCTCGAATATTCCTTCCTGCGCTACTCCTGGAGCGCCGCATGTTTGCTGTAACCATAATCAACTGTCGAGGAGATGAAATGGCCGAAGAGACGCCAGAATCCACCGCGGCGCGATGGCAGACCAGCCGCAGAAGGTTCCTTGCTGGTGTGGCAGCAGCGGGTCTCGCCGGTTGTACGCGAACCATGTTCTCGCTGCCGCCGGAGTCCGCCGGATGGAGCGGATTGCCGCCGAAACCGGACCAGGAGCCGCTGGATTTTGGCAAGATGGCCGATGCGTTTGATTCCTACGTCATGGACCCCGCACACGGGGTCAATCTTCGCGACAAGACTGGCCGCCAGTATTTTGCTTCGGCGCTCGAGACCACCGACGAAGGCGGGTTGACTTGCTACGGGCCAGTGGCCATGGGAAAGGAACTGCGGGGCAGCGGCCTTGATGAACTGGCGCGCTCCCTGAAGGCCTATTTCAGCGAGCCGTATGGGGTGTTTCTCGACGGTCCGGGGAAGACCCTGTGCGAGTACTGGTATCTGATGAATGTGAACGCGCTGGCCTTCGCGCTGATCCAGACTCGGTTCGCCCACGACGCCGAATGGCTTGCCCGGGTTGAACGCTCCGCCGCGAGCCTGAGAGAAATGGCGCATCAGATCGGATACGGCTTCAACGACCAGGGCTACGACTATGCCGCGGGCAAGCCGTTTACCCGGCAGAGTATCTATCGTCAACCCGATGCAGTGGGTGGCTATAGCTACGTGATGCTGCTGGCATGGAAGATGACGGGCAAAGATTATTGTCTCGCCGAGGCCAAGACGGCAATCGATCGCTACACGGCATTCCAAAAGAATCCGTGGTACGAGATTCCCTCGGGCGCAATGGCCGTGCTGGCGGCCGCGCGTCTCGAGGCAATGGGCTACCCCGTCGACACTCGAAAAGCATTCGGATTCGTGCTCGATGCGAAGATTGGGCTCATGGCCACCGGCAAGTGGGGATCGGTGCCGGTCGACGGCCTGATGGCGGGATTCTGCACTGAACCTCCAGGCCAGGCTTACAGCATGGAGTCGATGGTCACCTTTCCGTATCTCATGCCGGCGTTGCGATTCCGCCCGGACCTGGCCGGAGAGGTGGCACGGTACGCCTTAAATGCCGCTGCGAACCTACGCTGGTTCTACCCCGAGTACCTTCCGCGGGAGAATCAAAGCCGCCCCGATCTGACTCCGTCGGTTCCCTACGAACGGCTGAACCGTGAATCCCACGGAAAAACGCCCTACGCGGAAGGTGACTTTGCGGGCCATCGTTCTGTATACGGCGGTGCATACGTGATGTGGCTCGACAAGATGGTCAAGCCGCTAGGTCACCCCTGGCTCCTTCGGTGGGATTTGACCAGGACGAATTTTCTTGATCCCGGCGTCCCACCAACGTTTCTTTATTACAATCCGTTTTCGACGGCGAAGAGTATCACCGTTGAGGCGGCGGGCCATGTGCGCGATCTGGCGCACGACCGAATTCTGCCGGCTCATCAAGGCCGCGTCGAGTTGAGCCTCGGTCCTGAGGAAGCTTGCGTGATTGAGATCCTGCACTAAACCTGTCTACCAGGAGTTCGCATGAATCGCCTGCATATTTTGCAGATTGTGAAGAGTTTCTCAATCCTTGCTGCATTTGCACTTTCCGCCGTCCTTTCGCCCGCTCAGGCAAAGCTCGATGAAAACGTGACTCTGAATCTGGACAAGGGCTGGGAATTCCGGCAAGTCACTGCCGAAACGCAGGAAGCTAGCGGATGGCTTCCTGCTATTGTGCCGGGAGACGTTCATCTCGATCTGCTGGCGAACAAGAAGATCCCTGATCCGTTCTATCGCGACAACGAAGCCAAGCTGCAATGGATTGAGAACGCCAGTTGGGAGTACCGCCTGAGCTTCGATGTCACTCCTGAGTTGCTGGCGCGCGCCAACGTCGACCTGGTGTTCGATGGAATCGACGCTGCAGCACAGGTCTTCGTGAATGACGCGCCCCTGCTCGATGCAAACAACATGTTCCGTACCTGGCGCGTCCCGGTGAAGGCGCACCTACATACCGGAACGAACCTCTTGCGCGTCGTCTTTCCCTCGCCGATCAAAGCCGCTGAGCAAGCAGCCGCCGGCGATCCCTTCCGCCTGCAATCGAAGACCGCGGATAAAACGTATATTCGCAAGGCCGCATATGAGTATGGATGGGACTGGGGTCCTCGCTTCGTGACCAGCGGTATCTGGCGCCCGGTCCACCTCGAAGCCTGGAACATGATGCGCATCGCGGATTTCGCCATTCGCCAGCGCGACGTAAGTAGCGGCGTCGCCCATCTCAACGCTGAATTCGATATCGAATCTTCAATAGAAGGCGCCGCAAAACTGAGCGTGCGCTTCCTCGACAAGGGCAAGCCCGTCGAGCTTGATTCAACCGCGGCCCTGCACACCGGTCACAACCAGGTCGAGATTCCCATCGAGATTCAGCACCCCAGCCTCTGGTATCCAAACGGTTACGGCGAGCCCTTCCTTTATCAGTTCGCCGCACAGTTAAGCGAAGGCGGGCATGTTGCCGCCGACAGTACCGTCAAGACCGGCCTTCGCTCGATCGAACTGCGCCGGCAACTGGATCCATGGGGCCGTTCCTTTGAATTCATCGTCAATGGCATTCCCGTCTTTGCCAAGGGTGCTGACGTCATCCCTTTCGACAGCTTTCCCAGCCGCGTGACCTCGGCGGAGTATCGCCGTATCCTCGAGTCCGCACGCGATGCCAACATGAACATGATCCGCCACTGGGGCGGAGGTTACTACGAAAGCGATGAGTTCTACTCCATCTGCGACGAGCTGGGCATCATGGTGTGGCAGGACTTCATGTTCGGGAACGACTGGCAGCCTGGCACATATGCGTTCAAGCAGGACATCGAAGCCGAAGCCGAAGACCAGGTGCGCCGCTTGCGCAATCACCCGAGCATCGTGTTGTGGTGCGGCAACAACGAAACCGAAATGGGGTTCAACTGGCCCCCACGCAACACTCTTCCGGCCGACGTGAAGTTTCAGATGTGGCAGGACTACCTCACCGAGTTCAGCGGCATCCTGCCGCGCGTCGTCGCGCGTCTTGAACCGGAGATACCGTACTGGCCCAGTTCGCCCAGTGCCGATTATGAGCCGCTCAGCGATCAGTTCCAGTCCGGCGACACCCACGACTGGACTGTGTGGCACGGCCGCGCTCCGTTCAGCGAATATGAGCAACACCATTGGCGCTTCGTCACCGAATACGGATTTCAATCTTTCCCTGAAATGCGTACGGTAGAGGCTTTTACGGAGCCGCAGGACCTCACCGGGATCTTTACGCCGGTCATGCTGGCCCACCAGAAGAACAACGAAGGCAATTCCATCATTCAGGACTACATCGCGCGCGATTACCCTAAGCCCAAAGACTTCGCGAGTTTTCTTTATGTCAGCCAGGTCCTGCAGGCGGAGGGGATCAAGATCGGGGCGGAGCATTTCCGGCGCAGCCGTCCTCAGACCATGGGCTCCATCTTCTGGCAACTGAACGACTGCTGGCCCGTGGCGTCGTGGTCCAGCATCGACTACTTCGGCCGCTGGAAGGCCCTCCAATACTATGCTCGCCGCTTTTATGCTCTCATCCTGGTCTCGCCTCATGTTGAAGACGGCGCGCTGAAGGTCTACATCGTCTCCGACAAAACGCAAGCCGAACAGGGAACGCTGCGCCTGCGACTGATGGATTTTCAGGGCAAAGTATTACTGGACAAGACGCAGAGCGTTGAGATTGCGCCGCAGTCGAGCAACGTTGCCATCGCGTGGCCACTCGACAAACTCACCGATGTCGGCGTTGCCGACGCCGCCCGAGTCATAGCCGTTGTCAACCTGATCGTTGACGGGGTCGAAATCTCGCGAAACCTCACCTACCTCGTCCCGGTAAAGAACGTGCAGCTCCCCAATGCACCCCTTACTGCACAATTTTCAGGGGAGAACGGCAGTTTCAAGATTCGCATTACGTCGCCGGTACTGGCGCGCGATGTGTATCTCTCTTTTGGGGATCTTGATGCGAAAGTTTCGGATAACTACTTTGACTTGCTCCCCGGAGAAACGGCGATGATAATTGTGACGAGCTCTGCTTCGATCGAGAATTTACGCGCACAAATGAAAGTCATCTCGTTGACGGACGCATTCGGCAGCGAGAAGGAGCCGACATCGGGGGATCGATGAGCGGGAATTCGGGCAGGTGGCTGAAGGAAGTGACTGAACTCATCGCGGAGTTGGGTTCCTATTCCTATTCGTTTATCAAGACGGACAGCGACCACGTGATTCTGAACGCTATGAAGCAGATGGAGAGCTTCTACGAAAAGGGCGCTATTGCGCTTTTATGAGGCCGAAGGGCGCGACTGCGATGTGGCCGTCGAGTTTCCCCGGCCGATTCGCGCCACTGGTTCCAATCTGCTTGAGGATGTATTTCAGGGATGGTCCAGCGGGGACCAAACCATTCATTTTCGTATGATGCCATGGGAGATCAAGACGCTAAGAGTCGCAAGGGAGTAGGGCGCTCGTTTACCGGGAATTTGAATCATTTGTTTTCAAGGCGGAGGCGGCTCTTCGACTTT